>NZ_LT906468.1 GCF_900187125.1 Sphingobacterium mizutaii | reverse complement strand
TCTGAATTTGTTAATAACTTGAAAACCAATAATTGACAAAATTTCTGTTCATAACTTTTGCCTACAACGAATATGACAAAAAAAAATGAGCTAAAAAATTAAAATGACAAAAAAAAGGTAAGTCACTAAAAAACAACATTTTAATTGTAATTTTTAGCATATTTTGTCCAAAATATTAGTACAAAATTATTTTATTAACACATATATTTTGATACCCTTTTTCTAGGACTTTTTAAAGCAAAAATTAAGCAAGGAAAAATAAATGTGGAAAACTTTTAATAAAAAAGGAAGCCTGTGGGCTTCCTCATATAGACTCTTGATTGTCTTTGAAATACCTGCTCTATTAGAGCAATTATCCTACCAAAGTTTCAGTTTTTATGCCTTTTGTTAATTTCCTAACTTGATCTTCGATACCAACAGCATCGTATCCACAAATATGCCATAACTCTGCCTGCTCGCCGTGCTCTACAATACCATCTGGGATACCCAATCGTAGTACCTGAGCCTCGTAGTGATGGTCTGCCATAAACTCTAAGATTGCAGATCCAATCCCTCCCGGCAAACAACCATCTTCTACCGTGACCACTTTAGTATATTTTTTGAATACCTCGTGTAACAAAGCTTCATCCAAAGGTTTCGCAAATCGCATATCATAGTGCGCCGGATGGATACCATCTTCACGCAATTTTAAGATTGCTTTGCTAGCTTCATTACCAATATGTCCAAAAGTAAGGATAGCAATTTCTTCACCATCACAGATCTTTCTGCCTTTTCCAACCGGAATCTCCTTAAACGGCAGTTTCCAATCTGGCATCACACCATTACCACGAGGGTAGCGGATCGTAAAAGGTCCTTGATCTGGCAATTGCGCCGTATACATCAGGTTTCTCAATTCCTCCTCGTTCATTGGCGAAGCCAAGACCATGTTCGGAACACAGCGCATAAATGCAATATCATAAGCACCGTGATGCGTTGGACCATCAGCACCTACCAAACCGGCTCTATCCAAACAGAACACCACATTCAATTTCTGTAAAGCGACATCGTGTATGACCTGGTCGTATGCCCTTTGCATAAAAGACGAATAGATATTACAGAAAGGTACCAAACCTTGAGCTGCCAATCCGGCACTGAATGTAACAGCATGCTGTTCAGCAATGCCCACATCAAATGCTCTGTTCGGCATCGCTTTCATCATGATGTTCATAGAAGATCCACTCGGCATTGCCGGCGTAATCCCCATGATCTTATCGTTTGTCTCTGCCAATTCCACCAATGAATGACCAAATACATCCTGGTACTTCGGTGGTTGAGGTTTTTCAGAAATAGATTTCTTGATTTCTCCGGTGATCTTGTCAAAAAGACCAGGAGCATGCCATTTTGTTTGATCCTTTTCCGCCAATGCATAGCCCTTACCTTTTACGGTAACCACATGCAACAGCTTAGGACCATTGATATGTTTCAGATCCTCGATGGTTTTCACCAGTTTATTGACGTCGTGTCCATCAACAGGACCAAAATATCTAAAGTTTAGAGACTCAAATAGGTTAGAGTTCTTCAATAAGGTGCCTTTGATGCTCTGCTCGAGCTTTTTAGCCCAGCCGTAAGCATTCGGACCTTTCTTGGAAATCTTCTCCAATACGGACACCAAATCGTCTCTAAATCGATTGTAACTTTTTGAAGTGGTTATACTGGTCAGGTATTCTTTCATTGCGCCCACATTCGGGTCAATCGACATACAGTTGTCATTAAGAATAACCAACAGGTTTGATTTCTCAATTCCAGCATGGTTCAACGCTTCGAATGCCATACCGCCGGTCAAGGCCCCATCACCGATTACAGCAACATGCTGCCTGTCGGTTTCACCTTTATATGCCGAGGCCACTGCCATTCCCAAAGCTGCAGAAATGGATGTCGAAGAGTGTCCAACCCCAAATGCATCATATTCGCTTTCGCCGCGCTTCGGAAAGCCCGATAGCCCGCCTAAAATACGGTTCGTATGGAATTCTTCCCTTCTTCCCGTCAGTATCTTGTGTCCATAAGCCTGATGACCAACATCAAAGATCACTTGATCATAGGGCGTATTCAATGCATAATGCAACGCTACGGTAAGTTCCACTACACCTAAACTGGCTGCAAAATGTCCGCCGTTTACAGAAACGATATCGATGATAAACTGTCTCAGCTCTTTACAAACTTCTTCAAGTTCCGACTCCTTCAAATTTCGAAGATCAGATGGAAATTGAATTTTTTGTAATAGCGGTCCTGCTTCTACCTGCATAAATGAAAAAATTTCGAAATAAGATACAAAGTAACAATTTATTCTTTTAACTATGGTATATATATACAATTTAATCTGTAGCATTGTTTTGCTTTATTCGAATGAATTCCATCTTTTTATACAATCAAATCGCTATTTTTGAGCATATTCTATGGACGCAACAAACTACGAGATTAAATTAGCACAGTTCGAGGGACCCTTTGATCTATTGTTATTCTTTATTGAAAGGGATGAATTAAATATCCACGATATTCCGATCTCGAAGATCACCGATGATTTCTTGGCCTATATCCAGCATATGCAGTCCTTGAACATCGAATTAGCCTCTGAATTTATCTTTGTTGCCTCGACCTTGATGCGTATCAAGGCCAAGATGCTCCTGCCTCGTCCTGAATTGGATGAAAATGAAAACGAGATCGACCTCAAAAAAGAATTAGTCCAAAAGCTTGTCCTGTACAAGCAATTCAAAGAAATCTGCGAAGAACTGAAAGATTTGGAAGACCGTAGGTCCAAATTTTATGAAAGAGGTAACACCGAAATCGACCTGAAGATAGCCCGTGAAGCCAAAGCCCAGACCCTAGAGGAGGAATTATCCACTTTTGACCTATATAAACTGATGTTGGTATACGAAAGGGTCATGTACAATTTTTCCCATCGTGTACAGGATGTCACCCACACCGTTGTCAAATATCCTTACAGCATAGAGCAACAGAAAAAAGCAATCGCTGAATTGATTGAAATCAATAAATCATTGGATTTTTCAGCTTTAGCTAAGAATTCTGAGAATAAAGTTCAGTTTGTCTATAATTTCTTGGCGGTTTTAGAGATGTTGCAGCAGAAATTATTGGACATAGAAGTAGGTCTTGGATTCAACAATTTCTGGATAGAAAAGAAGGTTTCTTAGTTCTTATTGAGCTTTTCCACCATAAATTTCTTCACTTCATCCCTGTCTTTCAGTTTTTGCAAAGAATCCAGGAGATAGGCATATTGTTTATCAGCATCCATATTACGGATCGCTTTCAAGGCCTGCATTCCAGCTTGCATCGCATAAATGCTCTTATCAGCAAAGGAAGCAATCAAACTATCCAGTTTAACCTCTTCCAGATATCCATCCACCAGTCCCAATTCCATGGCCTTATCCGTTTGGAAAGGATTAGGATCAAAGCATAATTGCAAAATCTGCTTTTCCGATATGATCCTCTTCAAACCTGCCATAACCTGAAATGGGAAGATCCCCAAAGCAATTTCAGGCAATCTAAAATTCAGGTCTTTTTTGGCAAATACATAAGTACATCCTAGGATATAAAGAAAACCTCCAGCAATCACATCACCTTCGACGATAGCGATAGAAGGTTTATTGAATTGATCAAAGATCTCGCCCAATGAGCGTTCAACAGGAGTAATATCAGGATTAGGACTATCCAGTTCTGGGTTTTGATAGGTCTTCAAATCCATTCCAGCACAAAATACAGGTCCATTTGCCTTTAATACCAGCAGATGCACCATATCATTCGCCTCAGCCTCCTGCAAAGCATGCGCAACCTCACTGACCGTTGTTGGGGTAAAAGCATTCCGCTTTGCTTCCCGATCTAAGGTCAAGGTAAAAACATGTTCTTTTATTTCGGTTTGAATGAATTTATAATTCATGCTTGATCAAATTTTGAAATCCCTCCATCAGTCCAGACATCGTATCAAAGTTAGCTTTATTGAAGCGATCTACTAATAATTCCGATGGAATATTTCCGACCAATTCATCTTTGGCAAAAGGACAGCCCCCATAACCTAAAACAGCACCTTCAAATCGCCTACATCCTGCCGAATAGGCTGCATCGATTTTCAATAAGGCACTCTCGATAGGCGAGTGGAAATGTGCACTGAAGGGAATATCCTCAAAATCCTTGGTAATCTTGTGGAAGAGATCCGTGATGCTCTCCGGAGTAGCTTCTGAAGTAGTATCAGCAATCGAAAAATTCTTTACACCGATGGCATTCAGATTATAGATCCATTCCGAAACCAGATCCATGTCCCAATGATCCCCATAGGGGTTTCCAAAGGCCATGGATATATAGATAACCAACTCTTGCTTAGCGTTTTTACTCATGATATCCAGAACTTCTTTGACCGTATCATAGGCTTCAGCAATGCTGGCATTGGTATTTTTTTTCTGAAAGGTTTCCGAAATGGAGAATGGATAGCCTAAGTAATCAATTTTCTGCATTTCGGAACCTATCTCAGCACCTCTTTTGTTGGCTATGATAGCCAATAATTTCACCTTATCATCCTTTTCCAATCCTTCTAAAACAGCTTCCGTATCACTCAATTGCGGAACAGCCTTTGGCGAAACAAAACTCCCAAAGTCTATGCAATCAAAGACCTGGCTTTTTATCAATTGGTTGATATAAGCTATTTTCTTTTCCGTTGGAATCTGATATTGAATACCCTGGATAGCATCCCGAGGGCAATCCACTAAGGTTACTTGATCGTTATTGAACATCTTTTTTTATCTCCCTTGCAATCACCATGCGTTGGATAGAACTTGTTCCTTCACCAATAGTACATAATTTAGCATCTCTAAAGTACTTTTCAGCAGGAAAATCCTTAGTAAATCCATAACCACCAAGAATCTGTACAGCATCGTTGGATACCTCTACAGCCGTTTCCGACGCATATAATTTAGCCATGGCTCCTTCCTTGGTCACTTTCTGACCATGATCTTTCAAATCACCCGCCTGTCTGATCAATAGCTCAGAAGCCGTGATTTTCGTAGCCATATCTGCTAAATTAAAACCAACTGCTTGAAAATCAAAAATTTTAGTCTGGAATTGTTCCCTTTCATTGGCATATTTCAAGGCACATTCATAAGCTCCTCTTGCAATTCCTAGGGATAGGGCAGCAATGGAGATCCTTCCACCATCCAATAATTTCAAGGCCTGAACGAAACCATCACCAACTTCACCGATCAGCTGATCCTTATGGATACGGCAATTATCGAAAAATAAAGATCCCGTTTCAGAAGCACGCATGCCCAACTTATCCATCTTCGCACCAGCTGTAAACCCTTCCATTCCTTTTTCTACGATAAAAGCAGAGATTCCTTTTTTATCGCCTTTTTCACCTGTTCTAGCCATTACCACAGCTACATCTCCAGAAATAGCATGGGTAATAAAAGTTTTATCTCCGTTTAAGATGAAGTAATCACCATCTTGAACCGCAGTGGTATTCATTCCGCCAGCATCCGATCCCGAGCCAGGCTCAGTCAATCCCCAAGCGCCAATCCATTCAGCCTTAGCTAGTTTGGGAAGGTATCTTCTTTTTTGTTCCTCGTTGGCAAAACTCAAAATATGGTTGGTACACAAGGAATTATGGGCCGCCACAGATAAACCTATGGAGCCACAAACTTTCGAAATCTCATCTAAAATGGTAATATATTCTTGGTAGTTCAATCCAGAGCCACCATATTCTTCAGGAACTAGAATGCCCATGAATCCATGGTCACCTAAATTTTTAAAAAGTTCAATTGGGAAAATTTGAGCCTCATCCCACTTCATCACGTGAGGCTTTATATACGTGTTTGCAAAGGTACGGGCACTCTCTCTAACTAGTGTCAATTCTTCTTTAGAACCGAGGTTATACATAATATTATTTTAATTAAGTTTATATTTGGGTTACAAATGTTTCTTACAAATATTATAAAAAACAAATAATATTTTATGATATTTATAATAATTTAATATTTCAGAACCTAATAAATTACATTATTTCAATAAAGCTATGCGAGGCCAATTAGAAGAACTCCAAAAGAAAAGAGAAAAACTACTGTTAGGTGGAGGCTTGGACAAAATCCAAAAACAACATGAAAAAGGGAAATTATCGGCATGGGAAAGGGTCCTATACCTATTAGATGAAGATAGAGATTTCACTGAGATCGGTGTCTTTGCTGCCGATGGGCAGTATGAAGAACACGGTGGCTGTCCGAATGCCGGGGTAGTCGTCGTATTGGGCTATGTTAAGAATAGGTTATGTGTCATTGTATCAAACGATGCAACGGTCAAAGCCGGAGCCTGGTTTCCGATGACTTGCAAGAAAAACTTGAGAGCCCAGGAAATAGCCATGGAAAACCATATCCCCATTATCTATTTGGTAGATTCTGCAGGAGTTTTTCTCCCTATGCAAGCTGAAATTTTCCCTGATAAAGAACATTTTGGAAGGATCTTTAGAAATAATGCCAAACTTTCTTCCATGGGTATCCCACAAATATCGGCCATTATGGGTTCCTGTGTGGCGGGTGGTGCCTATTTACCCATCATGTCTGATTATGCGTTGATCGTCGAAGGTACCGGATCGGTATTTTTGGCAGGATCATACCTGGTCAAATCATCCATCGGCGAAGTCATTGACAATGAAAGCTTAGGCGGTGCCGATACGCACTGTGAAATATCTGGAGTTACCGACAATAAATATCCAAATGATGAAAGCTGTCTGGATGCCATCAAGAATATCGTCGATAAATTTGGTTCAGAACCGACCTATCAATATTCTAGGATAGAGGCTAAAGAGCCCGAATATGCTATGGAAAAGCTCTATGATTATATGCCTGAAGATAGATTGAAGCCCTATAATATGGTTGAAATCTTGAAATGTATAGTCGATAGGGGTTCGCTGGAAGAATATAAAGCAGATTATGGAAAGACCTTGATCTGTGCATTGGCTAGGGTAGATGGATGGGCAGTAGGGATAGTAGCCAACCAAAGGGAAGTGGTGAAGGCTAAGAAACCTGGAGGCTCTACAGAGATGCAGATGGGTGGTGTTATCTATTCCGATTCGGCAGATAAGGCAGCAAGATTTATCATGAACTGCAACCAACAGAAAATCCCATTGGTTTTCTTCCAGGACATCACCGGTTTTATGGTCGGTTCCAGGGCAGAGCATGGCGGCATTATCAAGGATGGTGCAAAAATGGTGAATGCCATGGCCAATTCCGTTGTTCCTAAATTCACTTTTATGGTAGGAAACAGCTATGGAGCAGGTAATTACGCAATGTGTGGCAAAGCCTATGATCCTCGGTTGATCTATGCCTGGCCTACCGCTAAAATAGCCGTAATGAGTGGTGCTTCTGCTGGAAAAACCTTGTTACAGATCCAAGAAGCAGCCTTGAAATCCAAAAATATCAGCCTAAGTGAAGCAGATAAAAACAAGCTTTTACAGGATATTGAAAAGACCTACAATGAGCAATTGAGCCCTTATTATGCCGCTTCAAGACTATGGGTAGATGGCGTAATCGATCCAGCTGAAACCAGAAAAATTATTTCCATGGGTATCGAAGCTGCAACCCATAATACCGATATCGGAAAATACAATGTAGGGGTGATTCAAACTTAATTCAAAGAGAATATTTTTATAAATAAAATATAAGAGGAAAGCTTTGCCATCTTGTACAAAGCTTTCCTTTTTTTATACCCGTCTATAGCTGAGATAACTGCTCATAAAACTGTATTCTTTTATTATTTTAATAAATGTGTTTCTGCTTAATTACGGCATATTTTAGGGACCTCCTTTTACTCTCATTCGAGACATATTCGGAAAATTCCGAACGTGTCTCGAATGAAAGTAAAGTCAAATTGCGCTATATACGAAAAATGGAGCCAACTCATATTGGCTCCATTTTAAATATTTTAATAAAGTAAGCTTTGCTTATTCTTGGTTTCCAAAGGCATTCCAACCTTGGGCTTTGATCTCATGGACATTACCAGATTTAGATACCATGGTACAACCTGCAGCAGCCTCTGTAATATGACCGATAATACTGATTTCCATGTTGTTTTTCAGCTTATCATAATCACTTTGAGCGACTGTAAACAGCAATTCATAATCCTCGCCGCCACTTAAGGCACATACCGTAGGATCCAATCCAAATTCACGGGCAGTTTCATAAGTCATCGGATCAATAGGGATCTTTTCCTCGTATAATTTACAGCCTACATTTGAAGCTTTACAGATATGCAAAATCTCGGAAGCCAAACCATCTGATACATCGATCATTGCATGTGGTTTAACCTCTAAAGCAGCTAGCAATTCAACGATATCTTTTCTTGCCTCAGGTCTCAATTGACGTTCAATAATATAGTCCTTTCCTTCAAGATCAGGCTGGATATTAGGGTTTTCTAAGAAGATCTGTTTTTCCCTTTCCAGTAATTGCAGACCCACATAAGCTCCACCCAGATCACCGGAAACACAGATCAGATCACCTTCTTTTGCAGCGGAACGATAAGCAATTTTATCCGCATCTGCATAACCTATACTGGTTACCGAGATCACCAATCCTTGTGTAGAAGTACTGGTATCACCACCGATCAGGTCCACGTTATAATTTTGGCAAGCCAATAGGGCACCTTCATAGATTTCTTCAACGGCTTCCAGGGGAAACTTAGAAGATAATCCGATGGAAATGGTCACTTGGCTAGCGATTCCATTCATGGCATAAATATCACTTAAATTTACTTGTATAGCTTTGTATCCCAAGTGTTTAAGTGGAACATAGCGCAGATCAAAATGTACATTTTCCAATAAGAGATCCGTTGAAATCAAAGTCTGTTTATTGGAAAAATCCAATACGGCAGCATCATCGCCAATCCCTTTTACAGAGCTGGGTTGGGTCAATACTACAGATTGGGTCAGGTGATTGATCAGACCAAATTCACCGATTTCGTTTAGGTTGGTTCTATCGCTATTTTCAAATATACTCATCTTATAATCCTAGTTTTGCGGAAATTTCAAGCATGCGTTCAATAGGTTTTTGCGCACGTTGAATGATATCTTCATCTAATGTAATTTCTGGTTGTTCGTAGTATAAGCAGTTATATAGCTTCTCCAAAGTATTCAATTTCATGTGTGGGCAATCGTTGCAAGCACATAAATTGTTTGGAGGAGCAGGGATAAATGTTTTGGAAGGGCTAGCTTTCTGCATTTGGTGCAAAATTCCAGATTCCGTTGCTACGATATAAGTATCGCTTGGATCTTCGATCGTGAATTTTAACATTCCCGATGTAGAACCGATATAATCAGCTTGAGCCAGGATATGATCTTCACATTCTGGATGGGCAATGAATTTTGCATCTGGATATTCAGCACGAAGGGCATCGATTTTTTCTTGCGAGAAAATCTCGTGGACCATACAGGCACCATTCCAAAGGACAAGATCTCGACCTGTTTTTTTCTTCACGTAATCCCCTAGGTTGCGATCTGGACCGAAAATGATTTTTTGGTCAGCCGGTAAGCTTTCAACAATCTGTACGGCATTACTAGAAGTACAAACGATATCTGAAAGCGCCTTCAATTCCGCAGTACAGTTCACATAAGTGATCACTAAATGGTCTGGATATTTCTCTTTGAATTTAGCAAACAAATGTGGAGGGCAACTATCTGATAATGAACATCCTGCCTTTAAATCTGGTAATAATACCTTCTTGGAAGGCGAAAGGATCTTAGCCGTTTCTGCCATGAAATGTACACCGGCAAAAACGATTACATCCGCATCTGTTTTAGCTGCTTGTTGAGATAGACCTAGACTATCCCCAATATAATCTGCTATATCTTGTATTTCAGACTCTTGGTAGTAATGCGCTAAGATAACCGCATTCTTTTCCTTCTTAAGTCTTTCAATTTCTTTGACCAAATCTAGGTTAGGATCTATTGCAACATCAATATATCCCTTAGCCACTAAGTCTGTTTCAAATGTTGTATTCATTTGGTTTTTCTAAGTTGATTCCTGCCTGTTTGACTTTCTAACATCACAAAAGTAAAGAAAGAAAACGAAACGAAATCCACATTCCCTTTTTTCAATAAATAATAATCTTTTTTTTAAAGAAGAATCTTGTTGTTTATTAGTCTGTGGAAAATGGGGATAATTCAGGTGATTTTTATTTTTTTTAGTGGATGTTCTATAGTTATTCACAACTTATCCACAGATCGGGAAGGGTTAAGCGCTGATTTTCAATACTGTCGTTTTTCGGCTTTTATTTTTTGCATATTTTTTTGTGAAATGATAGTTGTGGGGAATATGTTAATATTTCGGTGATATTGTCTTAATATTTTGGTAATAGATGTGTGAAAATTGCTAGTATTGTGGAAACATAAGAAGTTTTACATTTTAATTCACGAGTTATTTACACGTTTTGCACATATTTTGTTAATTTGTTGGTTCAGTAGTAATTAACCGTAGCATCTACAATATACAATCAATGCTGGATAGAAAAGTTGATTTTTTGATAATAGGTTCGGGTATCGCCGGATTGAGTTTTGCACTTAAAGCTGCGAAGCTGGGAAAAGTACTTATTGTGACCAAAGCCAATGAGGATGAGTCGAATACGAAATATGCACAGGGTGGAGTGGCCGTAGTCACGGATGAAGGAGACAGCTTTGATAAACATATAGAAGATACCTTGATAGCAGGTGATGGATTGTGTGATGCACATGTTGTGGAAAACGTGGTGAAAGAAGGTCCGGAACGTATTGCCGAGCTGATTTCTTATGGTACTACCTTTGATCGGGAAGATTCTGGTGAATATGACCTGGCCAGAGAAGGTGGGCATTCTGAACACAGGATCCTTCATTATAAGGACATTACGGGCTATGAGATCGAACGTGCCTTACTAGAAAAAGTACATGCTGAACCTAATATAGAGATGCTGACGCATTATTTTGCGGTGGATCTCATTACTCAACATCATTTGGGCGTACATGTTGATAAACGTACGGAAGATATCAAATGCTTCGGTATTTATGCCTTTAACACCGAAACTGGACATGTTGAAAAGATACTTTCTAAAATAACCTTGATGGCCACTGGTGGTGCTGGACATATCTATTCTACCACGACTAACCCAACCATTGCTACGGGTGATGGAATTGCCATGGTATATAGAGCTAAGGGAAAGGTTAGAAATATGGAATTTATTCAATTCCATCCTACGGCCTTATATAATCCCAAGGAATACCCTGCATTTTTGATTTCTGAAGCCGTTCGTGGATTTGGTGGAATTTTGAAAAGGGTTAATGGTGAGTCATTTATGGAGGAATATGATGAAAGAGGCTCATTGGCCCCACGCGATATTGTTGCTCGTGCGATCGATGCAGAAATGAAAAAATCGGGTCTTGATTATGTGTATCTGGATATAAGACATCGCTCAAAATCAGATATATTATCGCATTTTCCGAATATATACGAGAAATGTCTTTCCATAGGTCTAGATATGACCAAGGATCTGATTCCAGTGACTCCTGCAGCACATTATTTATGTGGTGGTATTATGGTGGATGAATATGGAGCAACCTCGATCAATAACTTATATGCTTGTGGAGAATGTTCTTCCACTGGTCTTCATGGTGCTAATCGTTTGGCTTCCAATTCATTGCTTGAAGCAGCTGTCTATGCGCATCGCATATTTCAGGATGCGAGTAAACATATTGCTGATATTGATTTCCAGGATCATGTACCATCTTGGGATGAATCCAATACCCAATTGCTAAATGAAGATATCTTAGTGACGCACAATCTACGTGAAACACAGAAATTAATGAGTGATTATGTAGGTATCGTACGCTCTGATTTTCGTTTGCAACGTGCCATGAGACGTTTAGGTCTGCTGCATGAGGAAACAGAGGCTTTTTATAAGAATACCAAGCTTTCGGTTAAACTTTGTGAGCTAAGAAATGTTATCCAAATAGCATATCTTGTTGTAAAATCAGCTATGCATCGCAAGGAGAGTAGGGGGCTGCATTATACCACGGATTATCCTAAGCATGCTGATGTACTGGAAGATACCATTCTTTAATTTCAAGTTTTAAGAGCTTTATGGCGACGATTTTACCTGTAAAGGATAAATACCCTGTAATAGAAGAAAATAGCTTTATAGCGCCTAATTGTACCATTGTAGGCGATGTGACGATAGGTTCACATTGTTCTGTTTGGTTCAATGCGGTGGTGCGTGGCGACGTGAATTACATCAAAATTGGGGATTACTCCAATATTCAGGACAATGTAACCATACATGGGACCTATCAAAAGAATGGGACAGATGTTGGTAACTATGTTAATATCGGGCACAATACCATCGTACATGGTTGTGTGATAGATGATTACGTGTTAATAGGAATGGGTGCAATCGTGATGGATAAAGCCCATATTCAATCCAATGTGATCATTGCAGCTGGAGCTGTGGTTTTGGAAAATATGGTATGCGAATCTGGATTCCTTTATGCCGGTGTACCTGCTAAAAAAATTAAGCCACTCACAGAGGAGCAGCTTAATCTATTGAAAAAATTACCGCACAATTATGTGCTTTATTCTTCTTGGTTTACGGAGTAAAATGGGCTTTATTTGAATGTAACATCAATGGTTTCATTCTGTTCCCAATTGGCCCTGATCGTAAATGTCCGATCTAAGTACCAGATAGGTTCAGCCTGTCTTTTTTGATAGACATCCCCTGCGTCCCATTTACCATTCTTATTGCTATCTTCAATTAACCTAATGCTGTATTTACCACCTGGAAATTTCACATATCTGAGGATATGGTCGGGTGGGAGAGGGCGTTTATCAAATAATTTTTCCTTGGATTCATCGATAAGTTCGACAATATAATTTGAACTGTCATTTAGACCGGTAAAGGTTAAATTGATATCACCATAGTTCTCCGTTTCATTTAAGGTGAACTGTGATTTGAATTCTTTGTTGGTTTCATCAAAAGGACCTAAGATGGCACCTTCTTCCAATATCAGTTCGTAATTCTTGTTTGGTCGCCAATTGAATCGGATATGGTACATTTCACGGTTTACCGAATCTTGTTGTAATTGGAAGTTTCTACGTGAAACAGAATCTTCCTTAATTAATACCTTATTCTTATCGACGGATGCAATAGGATAGGTTGAAGTTAATTCAATGTGTTTGACACGGTCTACCTTATTGCTGATATTTAATTTTGGTACAATGACATTGTCTACTTTTATGTTTCTAGCTTTTCTAAGGTCAATGGTATCCAATGGAACGTTCCTTTCGCTTACTTCGACCTTCAGAGAATCGAACTCCAGGTTTTCCAAGTAGATATTTGCGGTATCTAGAGTGGGTTTGAAACGAACTAATTTATTGGCATCCAGATTATTGGGGGATAGTATTCTAAAATTTCCATCTTCCAATGGCCTGTTAAATGTTAGGAGTACGGATCCATTATTATCGACTTTTTTCTCTAAGTTTCTGAATACCTGTGCTGTACCTTTGGTATATTCCAATTGAAGGCCTGATACATTTTGGTTCAAGGAAATACTATCCTGCAAAAAGCCGATCCATTCATCATTTCCATTGTAGATCTTATCGTTGTTCATATCCTTCAATGCGTATACACGATAGGTATCTTCACGAAGGTTACTGAATTTAAAGTTTCCGGTAGAATCGACAGTGGTATAATAAGAAGCTTTCTTTTTACCGAAAATAGTATCTCGGCTGGTTGGAATTAAGATGGCAATGACCTCTTTGTCTTTTTCCAGACTGAAGTCTTTGGTATATCCATTTTTAACCTGTCCAGAAATACTGAGGGAATCGAGTTCATCACCGGTTGCAAAGACGTAGTTGTAATTGATGAATGGGTTACCCTCATTGAAGTCGACTAGACCTTTTCCAAAGTTGATGGTGTAAGTAGTATTGGCTTCTAAAGAATCAGGCAATTCGATGATGAATCTTTTTTTCTTAACCTTATAGACTGGTTGGGTTTCAACGTCCGGCGAAATATTGAATTCCTTTCCAGGGTTGACCGTTTTGATAAATTCATCGAAAGTCATCTCGATCACTTTCGCTTTGAAATTTTTCGATAGGTTAGGAGGGGTGATCCCCAAAAGTTTTGGAGGCAAAGAATCTTTTGGACCTCCTGTAGGCTTTTGCATGTTCGCACATTGCACGAAGCTCAGTGCAATGATAGTAGCAAGACCTAAAAAGATTAGATTTTTAAATAAAGCTGTTTTTAGTTGATTTAACGGATTTTTATCTCTTTTGGATATCTGAGTCATAAAATTAAAAATAATGTCTTAAATCGCTTTATTTTCGTTTGTTATTTTATTAATGTAATATACTGATATTCAGTTAATTAACTCATGTGTACCATTAAAACGCTGATATCTGCCGGAGATACACCTGAAATTCTGGAAGCTTGGCCTAAAGTTCTCGGTTTTACTTTCAAGAGTTTTTGGCGCGCCTCAATAGAGAGTGAAGTTAATGAATTATAGTCGAATTCAGGATTGATTTCTTTGTCTTCCATTTTCTTCATCTTATTGACAATCTCCATTTCTTTCTCAAAGTAGCTATCGTATTTTACTTTGATCTCGGCTTGCTCAATAGTATCAGCATCAAAGTTCGCAATGTAATCGGCAAAGTCTTTATCGGCTTTGATGAGATCTTCGATTTCAACTTGAGGTCTGCTCAAGATTCCAAAGAGTCTAGATTTTTGTGAAATTGGGCTTGATCCTTTTTCTTCAAGGACAGGATTCATCTCGGCTGTCCCGATCGAATTATTTTTAAGGTAGTCTACGATGTCATCTGAATTCTTGATTTTCGCATTTACTTTTTCAAGTCTTTCATCGGATACCAATCCCAATTTATGTGCCATTGGTGTCAAGCGTATATCGGCATTATCTTGACGAAGCAGGAGTCTGTGTTCAGCTCTGGAGGTGAACATACGATAAGGCTCATCGGTTCCTTTGGTCACCAAGTCATCGATCAAAACGCCGATATAAGATTCCGATCTTTTTAGGATCAGTTCGTGTTGATCGTTTATTCTTTGGTGCGCATTGATCCCAGCGACGAAACCTTGTGCTGCCGCTTCTTCGTAGCCTGTGGTACCATTGATCTGACCAGCAAAGAACAGGTGTTTTACGGAGAGTGTTTCAAGGGTCAAGTCCAATTGCATAGGAGGGAAGTAGTCATACTCGATGGCGTATCCCGGTCTGTACATTTTGGCATTCTCAAATCCTGGTATCAATTGCAGAGCTTTTAATTGTACATCCTCTGGTAGAGAAGTTGAAAAACCGTTGACATAGATTTCTACGGTTTTGAATCCTTCGGGTTCTACGAATATCTGATGTCTTTCGCGCTCAGCAAAACGGTTGATTTTATCTTCAATTGACGGACAGTAACGAGGGCCAAGTCCTTTGATTCTTCCGGTGAACATCGGGGATTTTTCGAAACCGGTTTTCAGGATTTCGTGAACTGCTGAATTGGTGTATGTAATCCAACAGCATCTTTGTTCCTGTGGAATTTCAACGTCGGTATAGGAAAATCTTCCACGTGAATCATCTCCCCATTGCTCTTCCATCAATGCGTAATTTAAACTTCTTCCGTCTACACGTGGGGGAGTACCGGTCTTCATCCTTCCGGATTCGAAACCTAATGATACCAATTGTTCGGTCAATCCTGTTGCTGCTTTTTCTCCTGTTCTACCTCCACCGAATTTCTTTTCACCGACATGGATGACACCGTTCAGGAAAGTTCCATTGGTAAGAACGACGGCATCTGCGTCGATACGGATACCCATGGAAGTAACGACTCCTTTTGCTCTGCCATTTTCGACGATGACTTCTTTGACGGTATCTTGCCACATATCGAGATTGGGAATGGACTCCAGTTGAAGTCTCCATTCTTCTGCGAATCGCATTCTGTCGTTTTGGGTTCTTGGGCTCCACATGGCTGGACCTTTTGATTTGTTCAGCATGCGGAATTGGATGGTTGATTTATCGGCGATGATTCCGGTGTAACCGCCCATCGCGTCGATCTCTCTTACGATCTGTCCTTTTGCCACTCCGCCGATCGCGGGGTTACAGCTCATCTGGGCGATAACGCCCATGTTCATCGTGATGAGTAATACCGATGAACCTAAATTGGCAGCTGCTGCTGCCGCCTCACATCCGGCATGGCCGGCTCCAACTACAATAACATTATATTTATTAAACATATATCTTTTTCTAGTTTCACGTGGAACTCTGTTCTCTATTTTAGTTTCACGTGGAACGCTATATAAACTCTGCTAGTTCCATCCATCTCTCGGTCTTCTCGTCGAGAGTGGTTTTTATCAAGTCGATCTCCTCGGCGATCTTTTGGAGCTCTACGTGGTCGGTCGTTTTTGATAGTCCTTCCGTTAGGTTGCTCACCTTGGTTTCGAGGTTGGCGATTTCTGTTTCCAGTCCTTCAAATTCTTTCTGTTCCTTGAAGCTCAACTTCTGTTTTTTCTCCTCGGCTTTTGGCTTCTCGATTTTCTTCTCTGGTTTCTTGTTCAGTTCTTCCTGCTCCAATTTGTAGTCGGCATAGTTACCATTGTAGATCACGATGTCCCCATTACCAGGGAAGATGAAGAGCTGTTCGGTCAACTTGTCGATCAAGTAACGGTCGTGAGAAACCAAGACCAGGACACCTGGATAATTTTCCAAGAACTCCTCCAACACATTTAAGGTGTCGATGTCAAGGTCATTGGAAGGTTCGTCCAAGATCAAGAAATTTGGGTTCGCCATCAGTACTCGCATCAACTGCAAACGCTTCTTTTCCCCTCCGCTCAATTTGCTTACAAAGCCGAACTGTTTCTCAGGAGGGAAGAGGAATTTGGTCAATAGTTGGGAAGCAGTAATGACTTCCCCGTTTTTCATTTCTATATAGTCGGCTACATTCTTTACAATGTCCAGTACTCTTTCATCAGATTTGAAGGATAGACCTTCCTGTTTGTAATAACCATATTTGGTGGTCTCCCCAACAGATAGATTTCCTTCGGTGGGCTGTATACTTTCGGTGATTAGATTGAGAAAAGTAGTCTTCCCGCTTCCGTTCTTTCCGGCTAGACCAATGCGGTCTGCTTTCTTAAAAGTATAGGAGAAAGGGGAGAGGATCTTCTTGTTCGGAACCGAGAAACCGGCGCCTTCAATTTCCAAGATCTTGTTTCCTTGTCTCGAAATTTGCATGCTCAGTTCTACCTGATCTTTCTTGCGTGGCCCCTTGGATTTTTCTTCTAGGTCGTAGAAAGATTCGATCCTTGCCTTGGCTTTTGTACCGCGGGCCTGAGGTTGTCTTCGCATCCATTCCAATTCCTTTCGCCATAAGTTCCGGGCCTTGTCAGCTGCAAGGATTTCATTGGCTTCACGCTCGGCTTTCTTTTCTAAAAAGTATGCATAGTTACCTTTATATATAAAGACCTGGCCTTTGTCAAGTTCACGGATCTCGGTACAGATGTTATCCAAAAAGTAACGGTCGTGAGAGACAAGAAGGACGGTCTTGCTTCCGGTGGTCAATAGCTTTTCTAACCACTCAATGGTTTCAATATCCAAGTGGTTGGTAGGCTCGTCCAAGATATAGATATCGGGCTCGTCGATTAAAAGCTTAGCCAAAGCCAAGCGTTTTTTCTGACCACCACTTAAGGAGTCGATACGTTGTTCGAAGTTGTTTATCTGGAATCTGCTCAGGATGGTTTTGATATTGTTCTCATATTCCCAAGCATTGAGTGCAGTCAGTTTTTCAGTAACATCAAGGAATCTTTTAGAGGTAACATCCTCATTTTCAATTAATTCCTCGTATTCTTTGATTAATTGTTGCTGTTCGTTGTCTGCGCTGAATATAAAATCATTGATGGTCTTCAGGTCAGAGAAATCAGGGTCTTGGGGAAGGTATCCTACCTTTAAACCCTTTTCTTTCACCACTTTACCTTTAGTGGGAATGACAAGCTCTGCCAATATCTTTAATAAAGTTGATTTTCCTGTTCCGTTGATTCCAACCAATGCTACCCGATCACCCTTCTGTAAGGCAAAATGAAGATCGGTAAAAAGCCATTTGTCGTTGTAAGAATGGCTAACTTGTTCTGTGCTTAAAATACTCACCTGATATCTTGACGTAATTATCCAAGCACAAAATTATTAAATATTTGTTACTACTTAACTTTTAATATGAAAAGTATACAGTTAGTTGACCTAGGTATCGGTCTAGTTGAGACGGTAGTTGGCGATTAGATTGAATCTCGGGATATGCACATGGAAGATAGAATTGTCCATCTCACGGATCATCTCGTAATAACCTTCCATAAAACCCATGTCGCTTTTTAAATTGCAACCTGATACATATTGATGCATTTGGCCCGGCTCGAGGATAGGTTGTTCACCAACCACGCCATCACCATCAACTTGCTTGTTCAGGCCAATAGAATCGTAAATATTCCAATGACGACGCACCAATTGGACGGTGTATTCACTCAGATTCTCAATGGTAATCCGGTAAGCGAACATGAAGTGCTCGTTTTCTGGATTAGAGTATTCTGACTGATACGTCGACTCAACCGAAATTTTAACGCCTGAAGTTGTTTGTGTTGTCATAGTCAACCAAATATATATATTCTGATCATTTACACAAAAATAACCTAAATATGTATGACCTAAATTACAATTATTAGACAAAAAAAACTCATAAGTGTTTGAATTAAAGTAACAAACAAATTTCTTTTTTAGAAAATAGAACTTAATAATTTCACCATTGTAATTACATAAATAACGAAGGAGTTTGTAATTCTGTATAAATTAATCAGCAAATGATTAGGTTTGTAGCATGGCAAAAGGCAATTTATATCTTCTACCTGTTCCCTTAGCTGAACACGCTGATCGCGCATCCTATACGCTCTTGCACCTGGATATCATCAACAATATCAAGGAATATGTTGTAGAGAACGAAAAAACAGCAAGAAAATTCCTAAAAGAAGCGGGTTTAAAAATTCCACAGAGCGAATTGGTCATACATGACTACGGCAAACACAGCCGAGAGAAGATGAACTACAATCTTGTTTTCAAAGCCGTTTTGCAAGGTGCAGACATAGGCCTGATGTCGGAAGCGGGATGTCCTGGGGTTGCCGATCCAGGTGCTGATGTGGTATTTGAAGCCCACAAAAGAGGGATCAAGGTAATTCCTTTGGTAGGGCCAAGTTCGATTTTGTTGGGTTTGATGGCTTCAGGTTTTAATGGACAAAATTTTAGCTTTAAAGGCTATCTCCCAATTGATAAGGCAGCCAGAGCGAAGTCCATCAAGGATCTAGAGTTCGTCAGCCATAAGGAAAGGAGCACTCAGATCTTTATTGAAACGCCATTTAGGAACAACCAAATGCTTTCGGAATTACTGAAGTCGCTTAAACCGCAAACTCTTCTCTGTATAGCCTGCAATGTAACAGGCAAGGATGAATACATCCGCACACAAAGTATTGCAGATTGGAAAAATACGACAGTAGATTTACACAAGAAGCCTTGTATATTTTTATTATTTGCTCCATAAAATTGTATTTTTATAGTTCATGAGAAAACTTATCCTGATTTCCTTTCTGTTCATGTGCGTCCCTTTTATGCAATTGCGAGCTCAAGAGGAGACCTATGTCCTGGTACATGGTGCCTGGGGCGGGTCTTGGCAGTTCAAGAAAACCGCCGAGAAACTGGAAAAATTAGGAGCAAAGGTTTATCGAGTGAATCTGACGGGCCTTGGGGAGAGATACCATCTCGCGAACCCGGAGGTGAAGCTGAGTACCCATATCAAAGATGTAATCAACACCATATTATTTGAAAGGTTGGATTCTGTGATATTGATGGGGCATAGTTATGGCGGAATGGTCGTAACGGGTGTAGCCGACAGTATTCCTGAAAGAATAAAAAAGCTAGTCTATTTGGACGCTTTTGTCCCTGAAGATGGCGAAAGCGTAGCGGCCTATGTCAAGGATGATCCATCAGCTTATCTGTTGAATAGCCAGGATGCAGCCTATGTATATCCCTCATGGGTCAAGGACACGACGGCCTTCCCTAGGGATGTTCCGCATCCTTTGGCATCCATAAAAGAAGCGATACACCTGAAGAACCCAAAGAGGCTTCAGATTCCTACTACCTATATCTTGACTTTCGAGATCTCACAAGGAGGGACAGAGAAAGATCCATTCTATTTCTTCTCCACAAGGGCAAAGAAATACAATTGGAAAGTGATAGAAATGGAAGCGGACCATAATCCGCAAATAAACAAGTTAGAAGATTTGGTCACGATATTAAACAATGAAAAATAGATGAACGACGTACTTTCTCCCGAATTGACAGCCGAAATCGAAAGAATCAGTATCTTTTTTGTAGTCGTTATCCTTATTATTTGGGCACTTTTTGCCAATACGGTGAGGAATACCTTGAAATTGATTTCCAAAGAAAACCAGTGTATATTGCCAAATCAAGCTTGGTTTTTGGTCGTTCCGCTTTTTAATATCTATTGGAATTTTGAAGTGGCGAGAAGGCTTTCGTATTCCTTGAACAATGAATTTTTTGACCGCAAGATTGCCGTAGAAGAAAACCCTTCTTTGGGAGCTGGTATGACTTATGCATGGTCATTTTTGATATATAATTTCCCCTTCCCGCTATTTTGGAGGATTTTGGGGATGATCGTTAGTTTCGTTTATTTCATCACCTATTGGTTTAAGATCAATCAATACCGCGTATTGTTGATGGAACACAATAAATGGTTGGAATCTGAAGCAGAGAAAAATAATAGAAATGAAAATTAAAGAGGTAATACAACATTTGGAGGAATTGGCTCCATTAAATTATCAGGAAAGCTATGACAACTCGGGTTTGATTGTAGGAGACCCCAATCAGGAGGTCAGCAAAGCCTTGATTTCATTGGATTGTACCGAAGAGGTCGTTGATGACGCCATTTCCAAAGGCTGTAACCTGATTATATCCCATCATCCCATCGTATTTTCTGGATTGAAGAAGTTCACAGGCAAGAATTACGTGGAGAGAGTAGTAATCAAAGCAATCAAGAACGATATTGCCCTGTATGCCATCCATACAAATTTAGACAATGTCGTAGGTGGAGTGAGCAGCAAGATGGCAGACAAGCTAGGTTTGGAAAATCAAGCGGTATTGCGTCCGAAGGGAGGATTATTGAAGAAACTAGTAGTTTATGTCCCTAGGACTCATATTGAAGAAGTAAGGCAGGCATTGTTTGATGCAGGCGCGGGAGCAATAGGAGACTATGATCAATGCAGTTATAATACAGCAGGTTATGGTACTTTTCGTCCTTTAGATGGAGCAAATCCTGCTATTGGTCAGGTAGGTGAACAAGAACGTGTGGAAGAGACCAAAATAGAAGTAATCTATCCAGCGCAGGCAGAACGAAAAATCTTAGTTTCTATGCTTGCGGCACATCCTTATGAGGAGGTAGCCCATCAGATCTTTAATATAGAGAACTCTTTTTCTTATGTTGGCTCGGGAGTAATTGGAAATTTAGAAGAGCCCATGGAAGAGTCAGAATTCTTAGCATACTTGAAGGAGCGCATGAACTTGAATGTCATCAGACACACCAAATCATTAGGCAAGAAAATAAGCCGAGTAGCGGTTTGCGGTGGTGCAGGAGGCTTTTTGCTAGGAGATGCCAAGCGTTCAGGCGCAGATATATTCATTACTGCCGATTATAAATACCATGAGTTTTTTGATGCCGAAGGCGAAATAATAATTGCGGATATCGGACATTTTGAGAGTGAGCAATTTACACAAGAATTATTGTTAGATATAATTCAGAAAAAATTTGCTAACTTTGCTGTCCTATTGACGGAAATAGACACAAATCCAATAAAATACTACAGTTAATGGAACAAACCGTAGAACAAAAACTAAAAGCTTTATGGGCGTGGCAATCAATCGAAACACAGATTGACAAAATTCGCCAAGTACGTGGAGAACTACCTATTGAGGTAGCTGACCTGGAAGATGAGATTGCAGGTTTAGATACACGTATCGAAAAAATTCGTAATGAGCTAGACGAATTAGAAGATTCTATTGTGAAGCGCAAAAACATGATCAAAGATGCGCAGACAGCAATCAAAAAATACGAGACACAACTAAACGAAGTAAAAAATAACCGTGAGTACGATGCAATTTCTAAAGAGATTGAAATCCAAGGGTTAGAAATTCAAGTTTGTGAGAAACGTATTCGCGAAGCTGAATTCGAAATCAAGAACAAAACTGAAGCTTACGAAGCAACAGCGAAGAACGTAGATTTCAGCAAAGGTGAATTGGATGCTAAGAAACAAGAATTGGAAACAATTACGTCGGAGACTCAAAAAGACGAAGACAAATTGGTTACTGAGGTTGAGAAATCAGAGAAGAACATCGATGATCGTCTGCTTAAGGTAATCAAGAAACTACGTAAGTCCTTCCGCAACGGATTGGCAGTGGTATCCATCGAGCGTGATAGCTGTTCAGGTTGTCACAACAAGATTCCACCTCAATTGCAATCAGAAATTCGCCAAAGAAAGAAAATCATCATCTGTGAACACTGTGGTAGAATTTTAGTTGACGAAGAAATCGCATCTGAAGAAGCATAGTCTTAAAACACTATATAGGAACGCCAGCACATTGTGCTGGCGTTTTTTGTTTATTTTCAATTTATTCCGTGATCCTGGAAATATTTTGATGAACTGAGAATGTAGCTCCGATTTTATCCTTATTTTTATCCAACACACCAATTTATCAATATGCTTAAAAATATTTTTTCCATTCTTGCATTAGCTGTTAGCCAATTCAGCTTTGCACAGAATAGCACTGAAACCTTATTATTGAGAAATCCAAGCATTAGCCAGAACCATATCAGTTTTGTTTATGGCGGTGATATTTGGATTGCCGATAAGAACGGACAGAATGCACGCCGGTTGACTGTCAACCCTGCTGTCGAACAGAACCCTGTTTTCTCCCCAGACGGCTCTAAAATAGCTTTTACGGGAAATTATGATGGCAACACCGATGTATATGTGATTTCTATACAAGGCGGCGACCCGCAGCGTGTCACGAGCCATCCTTCTGCAGATGTCTTGCGAGGCTGGTTGTCTAATGATGAGGTTTACTTCACGACCCAACGTGAACTGAATTACTCGCTTGGCGCGCGATTATACCGCACTAAAATCAATGGTTCAGTAGATTATCCTTTATTGATGCCGGAAGCCAACCAAGGTTCTCCATCGGCAGATGGGAGATACTGGGCTTATATCAAGAACGGTGATCCAACTGAAAGAGACCGTGTTGCTTTCAAGCGTTATCGTGGAGGCGGTATGCCTTCCATTTGGATATTTGATACCCAAAGCCATGATGTGCAGGTCGTTCCTGGAGAGAAATGCAATGATGTCAAACCAATTTGGTTAGGCGACAAGGTTTTCTTCCTGTCCGATCGGGATAAGATCGTTAATGTTTTCAGTTATGATGTCAAATCAGAACAGGTCGAAAAATTGACGAATTTCAATGATTACGATGTTCGCACTTTGCAGGGCAAGGGCAATGAGTTGATCTTTGAACAAGCCGGGAAATTGCATTTATTGAACACTTCAAATAAATCCAGCAATCCGATCTCCATACACATCAATGCCGACGCTTTATCAAAAAGAGGACATTATGTGGATATGAAAAAAGACATCCGAAACTTCGAAATTTCATCTACAGGACAGCGAGCGCTATTTGAATCCAGAGGTGAAATCTTCTCGGTACCGAAAGAAAAAGGAGATGCCAGGAATATTTCAAGCTCACCGGGTTCTCATGAGAAGTATCCGGCTTGGTCGCCCAACGGAAAATGGGTTTCTTATATCTCAGACAAGAACGGCAAATACGAATTGGTCCTGCGTGATCAAAAGGGAATGGATGAACCTAATTATATCAGTTTAGGGAGCAGTAATTTCTATTTCCAACCGACCTGGTCACCAGATAGCAAGAAATTATTCTATACGGACTCCCATTTAAATCTATATTATGTTGATATAGACTCCAAGAAAGTTAGCAAGGTAGATGATGATTATCTAGGATCCCACACTGGACGTAATTACAATTATTTCCAATCCAGCTGGTCTCCCGATTCCAAATGGATTGCCTATGTCAAGACCCTGAACAATGGACAGAATGCTGTTTATATGTACAATCTGGACACAAAGAAAACCCAACAGGTTACAGACGGCATGAGCGAGGTTACCCAGCCTATCTTCACTAGGGATGGGAAATACCTGGTCTTCTCGGCCAGCACCAATGTGGGCTTGACCAATTCCGGTCTACACATGACCGCCTACGACCGGGATACCGAATATTCTCCGTACGCCTTTATCCTTTCCAGCGATTCTCCTTCGATTTTCAAGAATGAAAGCGATGAAGAGACTGTAAAGTCGGAAGATACTAAAGAAGAAAAAGATAAAGAGGACAAGAAGGACAACAAGAAAGGCAAAAAGGATGATAAGAAAGATGATTCCAAAGAAGAGGAATCAAAAGATAGCGTCAAGCCGATCAAAGTAGACTTCGAACAGATCAATAACCGTATTATCGCGCTTTCCATTCCAAAAGGCTCTTATGCCTTTGACGGCTCGGTAGAAAACATGTTGATCTATAAACGCGGAAGCAATATCTATGCTTACGACTTGAAAAAACTAGAAGAAAAATCCATCGTTGAAAACGCGGGAGGATTTTCGATCAGCAGTGATGGTAAGCAAATGATCTACAGTAACAAGGACGGTTATTACATCGTGGAAGCAGGTAAGAAGCCTGCAGGAGACGCTGGAAAGCTGAAATTGGATGATATCAAATTACGTGTAGAGCCCTCCCAAGAGTGGAACCAGATCTTTAATGAGGTATGGGCTATGCAAAAGGACTTCTTCTATGTAGAAAACATGCATGGTGCCGATTGGGCTGCCGTGAAAAAGAAGTACGAGAAATTCCTGCCTTATGTCAATCACCGTTCAGATCTGAGCTACCTCTTGAACGAAATGTTAGGTGAGTTGGTCGTGGGTCACAGCTATATTTATCCGGGTGATGAGCCAAGCGCTCCATCGGTGAGCTCCGGTGTGCTGGGAGCAGACTTCGTAATCGAGAACAATCGTTATAAGATCAAGAAAATCTACAATAGAATGGACTGGAACCCTTCTTTCAAGGCTCCCCTTGCAGAACCAGGCTTAGGAGTAAAAGAGGGGATGTACATTTTAGCTGTGAATGGCAAGGAATTGACGGCGGATATGGATATCTATAGTCTATTTGATTTTACGGTAGACAAGCAGATCGGACTGAAAGTCAATGATAAACCAAGCCTTAGCGGCGCGAAGGACATTACTGTTAAGCCGATTTCCTTTGGAAACGAGGTTGCCCTGAGACGCCAATACTGGGTTGAGAACAACCGCAAAAAGGTCGATTCATTGAGTAATGGACAGATCGCCTATGTCTACATGCCAAATACCGGTAGAGAGGGCTATGTGTCCTTCAACCGATATTATTTCTCGCAGATGGACAAAAAGGCCCTTTTGCTGGATGAAAGAAATAACGGTGGAGGTTCAGTAGCCGATTATGTCATCGATCTATTGTCTAGGGAGTTGATCTCTGGCTGGGGTATCCGTGATGGCAAGAGCTTTACCACACCGGGTAATGGGATCTTTGGCCCTAAGGCCATGATCATCAATGAATTTGCCGGATCAGGCGGTGATATGATGCCGTATATGTTCAGGTTCAAAGGCCTAGGAAAGCTGGTAGGAAGGACCACAATGGGTATTTTGGTTGGTATTTCAGGCTATCCGCAGCTGTTGGATGGCGGAATGGTTACTTCTCCAAACTTCGGGATCTTCGATCTAAACGGTAATTATATTATTGAAAACGAAGGTGTTGCTCCAGATGTATTTGTCGAGCAGATGCCAAAAGAGCTTTTACAGGGCAAAGACCCACAATTGGAAAAAACAGTTCAGATCCTTTTAGAGGAGATGAAATCCTATCCATACAAAGAGCTTAAAAAGCCTGCAGATCCAATCCGGGTAAATTAAAAAATATAAGAAAGCCAAGGGTATACTCTTGGCTTTCGTTCTTTTTACTGATTTAAAAGCGTATTTTTGAACATGTTAATAGAAATTTGGTCCGACATTATGTGTCCTTTCTGCTACATCGGAAAGCATCACTTTGAAAAAGCGCTTGATTCATTCATTTTTAAAAATGAGATCAAGGTAGCATATAAGAGTTATCAATTAGACCCAAACTACCATCATCAAGATGGCGATAGCACTTATTCCTATCTGAGCCGTTCTAAAGGAATGCCAATGGAGCAAGTCAAGGAGATGACTGGGAATGTGGAGCAGATGGCAAAAAACGCTGGAATCAACATTGATTTTGCAACAAATATTCCTGCCAATACTTTCAAAGCACATGAACTGATTCATTTTGCGGCTACCCAAGGAAAAGGCGCCGAAATGAAAGAACGCCTATTCCAAGCACATTTTTCCGACGGACTGAATATCGAAAAGGATGAGGTATTAGTATCCCTGGCAGAAGAAATCGGATTGGATAAGGAACAAGCCAAAGATGCCCTGGCCAGCGATCAATATGCTTATGAAGTCAAACAAGACCTTGCAGAGGCACAGCAGATCGGTATTCGTGGCGTTCCATTTTTTCTTATTGACCGTAAATATGCGGTATCTGGCGCTCAACCGGTAGATGTTTTCGTTGAAGTTCTAGAAAAAAGCTTTTCAGAATGGAAAGAAAAAAATCCATCCATTATTTCCTTTAAAAGTGATGATTCCGCACCGAATTGTACGGATGATAAATGCGATATTTAATCTGATATGGACGGCCAAATGTTTGAACCTAAAAAGAATTCAGCTTGGATGTCAATGATGATCCTTTTGGGATTAACATTTGCATGTGCCTTTGCCGTTCAAGTCATTGTCATTGTTGGCATCTTAATGAGTACAGGAGATATTAAAAGCATGCTGGAAGGCGGAGGTACCTCCATCTTTTCAGAAAACACCTATGTCCTGTATATCATATTGGCGGCAAGTAGCATTTCTACCTTTCTGTTGCCCTCGTTGTTCTTACAGTTGACCGAGAAAAACCAATATCGATACTTCCCAGCCGAGCCGTTTCAGCTCAAGAACTACCTGGTCCTTATTTTCTTGTTTCTATTGGTCTGCAACCCTGCAATGGAGGTGGTGAGCCGTTGGAACATGGACATGAAATTGCCGGATTTTTTAGAGAAAACGGAATTATGGATGCGTTCTCAAGAAGACCAAATGAAGGAATTGACGGTAAAATTGGTCATGGTGGACAGCATCGGTAAATTGATGCTAAACTTGTTGGTCATGGCGGTCATACCCGCCATTGTGGAAGAATATTATTTTAGGGGCGCTTTGCAGAACATCTTAGGTAGGCTCTTTAAAAACGTACATTTGGCAATCTGGGTTACGGCGATTATCTTTTCTGCTATCCACGTGCAGTTTTATGGCTTTTTTCCAAGGATGTTATTGGGTTTGATCTTTGGCTATGCCTTTTTATGGTCCCAAAATATTTGGGTACCGATATTTGCCCACTTCCTGAACAATGCCTCGGTGACCATTATAGCATTTGTATACGCCCGAGATGGAAAAACCTATGAAGATCTGCAAAATGCCGATCCTTATACGATTCCATTCTACATCAGCAGCATCATTTTAAGTGTTGCCATAGCATTCTATTTTTATAAGATTTCGAACCAAAAAACTAAATCAAATGAACTCAAACTGGACTAAAATAAAAGTTTACAACCAAGCCTTTGAGGCTGAAATTGTAAAAAATATGCTCCTTGAAAACAATATACCTGCAGTCGTATTAAACAAAAAGGACTCATCTTATTTATTTGGTGTTGTGGAGCTGTATGTGGAGCATGAAAATGCCAACAAAGCAATGGAATTGATGGGTTCATTTGGAGACGAAGAAGAATAAATGAAAACAAGAGCTATTACAGGATTTTTCTTTGTGGTCGCATTGCTGTGCGCCACGATTTTTAACCAATATGTTTTTGCCATATTCTTCAGTATCGTGGGGATCCTTTCAGCAAGAGAGTTTTTCAGCATCTGTAAAACGGCGGAAACCAAACCCTTAATGGGTTTGGGGATCTTGACAGCAGCCGTGCTAGCGGGGATTTCAAGCGCTTACTTTCTAGGCTTCCTAGAGCTCAAGTACCTGATGCTGGCTCTGCCACTTTTCTCCTTGCTGTTTATTTCATCATTGTACCTGAAAAGAGAAAAACCATTCCACGATATAGCCTATACTGTTTTGGGGATATGGTATGGAACGGTTCCTTTCCTGTTTTTTATTGGTCTGGGCTTCTTAAAGGGCGATTTCAACCCCTATATCCCAATGGGATTCTTGATCATCCTTTGGTCCAATGATACCGGAGCCTACCTGTCCGGCAGAGCAATGGGCAGGACCAAGCTATTTGAAAGGATTTCACCAAATAAGACCTGGGAAGGCTTTATCGGAGGCGTTGTTTTGGCTATGGTTGTAGCCTACAGCTTGGAGCATTTCTTTGGTTCGCTATCGAAAATAGAATGGATCAGCATTGCAGCTATCATCGGTATATTTGGAACATTGGGTGATTTGGTGGAGTCCATGCTCAAAAGAAGCTTGGGAATCAAAGATTCAGGACAGATATTGCCTGGACACGGAGGCTTCCTAGACCGTTTTGATGGGCTGCTGATCGCAGCGCCATTAGTATATGTACTGCTTACTTTATTATAAAAGACCATGAAAATAGAAAAATCAACCTTCGATTTTCTAAATAACTTGAAAGAGAACAACAACAGGGAATGGTTTCAAGAACATAAGCCTGAATACGAGGCTGCATTGAAAAATGTCACTGACTTTATTGAGGGCATCATTATGAAGCTTTCAGAGCTAGATCCCCATATCAACCGAGAAATATCAGCCAAGAAATGCTTGTTCCGAATTTATAGGGACGTGAGGTTCTCCAAAAATAAAGATCCTTATAAATCTTGGTTTGCTGCCGGTATTTCTGTTGATGGCAGAAAATTAGCAGGACCGGAATACTATATCCACATAGAACCCAATGGAACCTTTATCGCTGTAGGCTATTGGCGTCCGGAGAAGCATCATTTAGATGCGGTGAGGCAAGAGATAGATTACAATGCCGAAGAGCTTTTCAAAGCCTTGGAAAAGGGCGGTTGGAAAGCCGAAGACATGTCTGCCGAAGACAAACTCCAAAGACCTCCAGCAGGATATGCGGCCGACAACGAGCATATAGAGCTTCTGAAGCACCGAAGCTTCATTTTGTCGACCAACCTGAGCAGAAAACAAATGGAAGCTCCTAAGGCCTTAGAAACGGTAATCGAGCATTATGCTACCATGATTCCTTTCAAGGAATTCATCCATCAAGCGATCGATCAATAGGGCAGAGAGATCTTGCCCATACAAACAGCGGGGGAGTCCTTGATATTGGATACCGATTGGGGATTTCCTGCCAACGTTTCATTTGCCAAAACCGCAAACAGACAAGCCTCTTTCGCATCTGGATTGAGACCAAGCGCCTCAAAGGAATCTACCCTTCCAGGGAATTCGGACTTCAATTGCTCCATCAATAAAGGATTGTGCAATCCACCACCACTCACATATATCTTCAGGTTCTCCAAGCCAGCAGTGGCCTTTTGGATCCCCTTTACCATGGTTTTTGCCGAGAAGGCATTCAGGGTAGCCATAATAACTTCATGACTCAAGTTTTTGGACGAAATATTCTCCAAAGCTTGATCCAGATAGGCTAGGTTGAACAATTCAGGACCCGTTGTTTTCGGAAAGTTTAGCCCTAAGAAAGCTTCATTTTCTAACTCATTCAGTAAGTCAGGGTTGATTTGCCCTTTTTTTGCCGTTTCAGCATCTTTATCCATCTCAACCTGAAAATGCTTTTCCATGTATTGGTTCATCATGGTGTTTCCCGGGCCCAGATCCGTTGCGTATGCCTTCAGCGGACTGCCTAATGCTGGAAGGAACGTAAAATTGGAAATACCGCCAATATTTAAAAGGATGCGGTTCTCCGTTTCCGAAGAGAACAATAGATAATCACCATAAGCAGCCAAAGGAGCACCTTCGCCGCCGGCAGCAAGATGTTTCTGTCTAAAATCAGAAAGACAGATAATTCCTGTTCTTACCGCCAGATGATCACCATCACCTAACTGTAGGGTGCTATTTGGCAAGGAAGTATCATGGGTCAATGATTGCGGCGCATGGAATACCGTTTGTCCATGGCTTGCGATGGCATCGATTTCAATGGCTTGCATATTCCATTTCTCGAGTGCTTCTAAAATCAATGCGGCATGCACCTCCGCGATATAGGGGTTAAGGCCACATAGAACCTGTTGGTCAATATTGCGCTGCGCAAATATTTTTCGGACCCAAGTCCTGAATTCAGGCTTATAGTCCATCGTTTCAAAGGCCAGAAGTTCAATTTTACTTTGGTTTCCATTCCCTTGAATTTTACATAGGGCAATATCCAGTCCATCCAATGATGTTCCGGACATCAAACCGATGATCAGACGCTGGTCTTTTTGCGCTATTTCAGCTAATTTGGCAATGCTAGGGTTCATAGGATAAAAATACAATAACTTTTGTATTCTCCTTTCTTAATCCTATTTTTGGAGAAATACAAATAGAAAAGACATGAATTTTCCTTCAGAATTAAAGTACACCAAAGATCACGAATGGGTTCGTGTAGAAGGTGATGAAGCAGTAATTGGTATTACGGACTTTGCTCAAAGAGAGCTTGGTGATATCGTATTTGTTGACATCAACACCGTAGGTGATGAGGTAGCAGCAAATGAAGTGTTTGGTTCAGTAGAAGCGGTTAAAACTGTTTCTGATCTATTTATGCCAGTTACTTCTACTGTATTATCAGTAAACGATGCAATTGACGCAAACCCAGAATTGGTTAACTCTGACCCTTACGGTGAAGGTTGGATCATTCGTGTTAAATTAAACAATGCTGCTGATGTAGACGGATTAATGTCTGCTGATGACTACAAAGCTGAAGTTAACGCTTAATATCTAGCAATAAAACATTAAAAAAGGCCATTTAGCATTGCTAAATGGCCTTTTTTAATGGTATTCATATCTTATTTGAGAACGGTCAAGGAGATATCCGAAATTACTTTAGAACCTTCAACCTCCATTTCCATTTTCATGTTGGCGGTTTTGGTAAATAAGGTTTCGGGATCTGCAATGTACGTGCTGTTCATTGTTCCTATCTTGGTTTCCGATTCATTGAACATTTCTCCTGTTGTCTCCACTTGGTATCCCTCAGCGGTTTTACCAACGTACTTATTCACCGCCTTGGTTTTGATCCCTTTGTTTGTCGACTCCGAGGTCCAGGTATCACCCGGTTTTACCGGTTTATCAGGGTAGGTCGTGGTCATGGCAAAGTTTTCAAAAGCATTGTCCGCGCCTTCAACTCCCTCCATAGTGATCATTTTTCCTTTATTATTGGTAATCATGGTCATCTTTTTGCCGATCATCTTTTCAAACTGAGCGGCCATCATGGCAGCCATTGGATCGTCAGAAGGGGTCTCAGAATCATAACTGATGGTCATCATTCCAGCATCCATATCGACTTTGATGGCGTCGGTGGTGTTTTCGAAGGTATAATTAGGATCTTCGTATTTAGAGACATTTACGGTGCTTTTCATTACGATATCCATGATCATGCTCTGTTCACCATCAATATCCATTTTCATGGTAGTAACGGATTTGAACGGCTTGTTCAAGGGCATCTTCATAGTAAAGTCAACTTCCTGTGCTTTAGAAACTAATGCCGCAGAAGAGAGTAGGAAAAGGATCAGTAATTTTTTCATTCTTTTGAATTTAGTTCTTTAAAAATACTATTTTTTTGCAGAATTCAAAGTTTTCAGTGCAGAAACTCAAAAACAAAAAGCCCCGGTATTTTCATACCAGGGCTTCCATTATCTTGAATTTCTTATTTTTTGATATAAGAAACTTCTTTAACCGCTTTTACTACTTTCGCAATACTTGGCAATGATGCCTCAACCAATGTAGGCGCATATCCTAGAGGAACGTCTGCAGAAGTAACACGAATTACTGGAGCATCAAGGTAATCGAAAGCATGTTTTTGAACGTGGAAAGTAATTTCAGAAGAAATTGAAGCCAAAGGCCAAGCTTCTTCAACGATTACTAAACGATTTGTTTTCTTAACAGATTCGATGATCGTAGCGAAATCGATAGGACGTACCGAACGTAAGTCGATCAATTCCACGCTAACACCGTCTTTTTCCAATTCTTCTACCGCAGGAATAACCACACGAGGAACCATCTTACCGAATGAAACCACCGTAACTGCAGTACCTTCTTTCACTACGTTTGCTTTTCCGATTGGCAAGTAGTACTCTTCTTCAGGAACCTCACCTTTATCACCATACATCTGCTCAGACTCCATGAAAATAACTGGATCTGGATCGATGATAGCTGATTTCAACAATCCTTTAGCATCGTAAGGGTTTGAAGGTACAACCACTTTCAATCCTGGCGTATTTGCATACCAGTTTTCAAAGTTTTGGGAGTGCTGTGCACCTAACTGACCAGCATTACCGGTTGGGCCTCTGAATACGATCGGACAAGAGAATTGACCACCGCTCATTTGGTGGATCTTTGCCGCAGCGTTAATAACTTGGTCAATAGCAACCAATGAGAAGTTGAAAGTCATGAATTCAATGATCGGCTTTAACCCGTTCATCGCGGCACCCACGCCGATACCCGCAAAACCAAGCTCAGCAATTGGAGTGTCAATAACACGTTTTGCACCAAACTCATCAAGCATCCCTTGACTTACTTTATATGCACCATTATATTCAGCGACTTCCTCGCCCATTAAAAAGATTGTTTCGTCTTTACGCATTTCTTCGTTCATCGCTTCACGAAGCGCTTCTCTGAATTGTATTTCTCTCATCAGTATTACAGATAGTGAATTTTGTTTAGATACGCAAAAATACTATTATTTCTCGAATTTTCGTAGTGGCATTGTACTATTTTCGATGTAAAAGGGTCTACACAATCGATTTACAAAAGGGGTTTTTGATCTTGTAGAGCAATTAGAAAGCGCTGTAGCCAAGAATTCAGCTCATTTAACGCTAAAGGGATGTTCCAATTTTCTACATTTCTCTTTTCCACCAAGTTGGAAATTGACCTTACTTGGACACAAGGAAGCCTTAATTTATTCGCTGCATAGAAAAATGCAGCCCCTTCCATGCTTTCCAACAGGTTCAGTCCATGCTCTTTTTTGATCCGGTCAATGCTGTTATCAGCGCCGTGTACCTTGTTCACCGTAATGGCATCCACATAGGGGATTTCATAAAACTCCGCCGGCAGAGCAGTCTCCGGAAGGCTTTCTACAAAGACCGAATTGCCAAAGCCAAGGCTATCGATCGGGATAAAATCTTGGTCATTCTCCGCACCGAACTCAAATACACGGTCGGTTTTGATCTTTAACAAAGCTCCTAACTTATGGTAGGGATTGAAGGTGCCCGAAATACCCACATTGACCAGCAGGTCGTAGGATTTTCCCTGTAGGTATTGACCCAAGGCAAAGGCCGTGGCAACCATGCCCACACCGGTTACCAAATAATCTGTCTTAGTTTCAATAAAAGTGGGGATGGATGCGGCTATTTCTAGTTCCGTTGCTGCTACTACAAGAGTTTTCATATATGTGGCTCAAAGTACTAATTTACGTTAATTTACTTTATCTTTGTCATTATGATTTATATAACACGACGCGAACGCTTTAATGCTGCCCACAAGCTCTATCGTGAAGACTGGTCATTGGAGGAGAATGAACGTGTTTTCGGTAATTGCTCAAACCCAAACTGGCATGGTCATAACTATGACCTATTTGTGACCGTAAAAGGCCTGGTCAACCCTGAAACGGGTTTCTTGATCGACCTGAAGTTGATGAAAGATATTATCACCAGAGAGGTTATCGATAAGCTAGACCATAAAAACGTCAACCTGGATGTTGATTTCATGCAAGGAAAGATGGCCTCTACCGAGGTAATTGCCATGGAAATCTTCCATATCCTGAAGCCTTTCTTTGCAAAAGAGAAAGTCTTTTTACATGCAGTCAGACTTCATGAAACCGAAAATAATTATGTCGAGTATTTCGGCGAATAATTCACCTAAAAAAAGTACTTAGAATGAGCAAATTTCAACAGTTTGAAGAAGAAGAGCAGGACGGTTATTTAAAGATCGACCAATACAACGAAAAGAATGTTGAACGTATTGCAGAACATTATACAGATATTCTTCAGGCCATTGGCGAAGACCCAAGTCGTGAGGGTTTGATCAAAACCCCAGAACGCGTAGCAAAAGCCCTTCAGTTTTTAACCCACGGCTATGATGTGGATGCTGCTGAGCTATTGCGCGGTGCAATGTTCGAAGAAGAATACAGCCAAATGGTGGTTGTAAAGGACATAGAAGTATATTCTATGTGTGAGCACCACATGCTACCTTTCTTCGGAAAAGCGCATATCGCCTATATTCCTAACGGGCATATCGTCGGATTGAGCAAAATCCCTCGTGTGGTGGATGTTTTCGCAAGAAGACTCCAAGTACAGGAAAGGTTGACCAACGAAATCCGTGATTGTATCCAAGAAACGCTTAAGCCTGCCGGCGTTGCGGTGGTGATCGAGTGTAAGCATATGTGTATGGCGATGCGCGGAGTGCAGAAACAAAATTCTGTAACCACCACTTCGGCATTTACCGGTGCATTCCAAAACGATGTAACCCGATCGGAATTCCTAAGACTGATTACCGCTTCTTTAGGATAAAAGATTTAATGATAATTTAAGGCCTGGATAGAAATATCCAGGCCTTTTTTTATTTATTTTCGAAGGAATCTAAAACCCATTGCATTTTCATTTTTCCACGTTCAAATTCATCAAATTTTCTCCAACCATTTTACTGCTTTTACTTTGGTTTCATTCGAGACATATTCGGAAAATTCCGAATGTGTCTCGAATGAAACCAAGCTCATATCAAGAGCAACTTGTATGTCCAAAAAAAATTATTGAATTACAGGAGTCTGGGTAAAAATGGCCGCAGCCTAAAAGGTCAAAATTCTGACGTAATTTAAATAAAAGTTTAAAAATTTCACTTTTTATGAGTTGCGTTTAAAGGCTTTAAATGCTGTTTGACTTACCTACTGTTACGAACTAAATTATTGATAATCATCTATTTGTAAAATATCTCTTGGTTGGATGCACGGCTAATATTTATCTTTGCGCAGTATGTTTGAAGAGTCTAATCCATTAAACAGCTATCTGGAAGATACTACGGACGAGGAAAATTCGTTGTTAAAAAAGGTCAATAGAGAGACCTATCTGAAGGAGACGATGCCGCACATGTTGTCGGGGCATTACCAAGGGAGAGTCTTGTCGATGATAAGCAAGATGGTACATCCAAGGTTGGCTTTGGAAATTGGGACTTTTACAGGATATGCTACCCTGTGTTTAGCAGAGGGATTGGAAGATGAGGGTGTTTTGCATAGCATTGATATCAATGAGGAACAACAAGAGCGGGTTCAGTCTTATTTTGATGAATCGCCTTATGCCAGTCAGATCAGATATCATATCGGCGATGCAGCAGAGGTAATCCCAAGCATTGAAGGGACTTTTGATTTGGTGTTCATTGATGCCGATAAAAAAAGAAACCTGTACTACTTCAATGCATTGATCGACCGAGTGAGACCCGGAGGGGTGATCTTAGTTGATAATGTGTTATGGAAAGGCAAGGTTTTTGACGAGAACCCCGACAAGCAAACACAGCAAGTAATAGAATTAAATCAAACCTTGGCAGAGGATAAACGAGTTGAAAAACTTATTCTGCCGATTAGAGATGGGCTTTTTGTGCTACGCAAAAAGTAGTGTTAAACTAAAACAAGTTTTATGCTAGAATATTGTAGAAAGATTTTTGTGGTATGTATACTTATCACTCTTTCAACTTTAGGACTTTACGCTCAAGATTTTACGACCAAGTCGTACATTGAGAAACACAGTCCAGCAGCTCAAACGCTAATGCGTGAAACAGGGGTTCCGGCCTCTGTAATTTTAGCAGTAGCAATTCATGAAAGTGCCTATGGCAACAGTAGAATTGCTCGCTATTTGAACAACCACTTTGGAATCAAAGGGAAGAATAACAGCAAAAAGATCCGTTCTGCTTACAAAGGATACGGTTCCGTGTTGGATTCTTACCGTGATTTCGTAGGACTTCTCCAAAGAAGAAAGGCGACGCAGCCACTGTTCGACAAACACAATTCAGAAGACTATAAAGGATGGGTGAAGGGAATTGCTAGATCTGGGTATTCAGAGACTGGTGATTGGTCGAGAAAAGTAATCTCAACCATCGATACCTATGACCTTGAAAAGTACGACGAAAAAATTAATCTTAATTAAGCGCATTTGTCAGATAAGATGAAGAAGTTTTTATTGGCCAGTTTAATATTGGCCTTATTTTTTGTTTCGTGTGGAACTAAAAGAAACACTACCCTGAAGAATCCGAACGGTAGGCCCAATAGCTCCGTTAACAATTCCAGCTCTTCATCTTCTAGCAACAAAGGAACTTCGACCAGCGGACTGAATTACATCGATCGCTACAAAGGGATCGCCATTGAGGAAATGAACAAATATGGTATTCCTGCGAGTATCAAATTAGCGCAAGCCTTATTGGAGTCCGGAAATGGAAACAGTTACCTGGCTACCCGAGCCAACAACCACTTTGGGATCAAATGTGGCGGTAGCTGGAGCGGGAAATCAGTCAATCGCCCTGATGACAGCAACAACGACTGTTTCAGGGTTTACAACGATCCGGAGCAATCTTTCCGCGATCACTCTCAATTTCTTCTTCGCAAGCGTTACGAGAACCTTTTCACTTTAAGGAAGGATGATTATAAAGGCTGGGCGAAAGGCTTGAAGGCAGCCGGCTATGCGACCAACCCAAGGTATCCTGAGCTATTGATCGACCTGATCGAACGTTATAACCTGCAGCAGTATGATAGGGCGGAAGCGCCGGTAGAAGTCATAGCTCGTGTGGAGAAGGTGGAAGAGGTGATCGAAGAGAAGGAAGTCGAAGAACCACAAGTTCCGGTTGAGGAAATCAAGAAACCTGTCGCTATGCTGATCTATGAGGTAAAAGCGACCGACACCATGTATTCCATTGCCAGGAAATATAATGTAACTGTAGAAACCATCAAGCAATTGAATGGATTGAGCACCGATGCTGTAACCGTTGGGCAGTTATTGGTCGTATCAAAATAGTTACAAGCCCCATTAAAAGATGTTAAATATTAGCAAGCTATTCTTCTAAGACGTAGTTTTATAGGAGTGAAAATTCTTGTCCGTATTTTTATATTATGTTCTTTACTTTCTCCGGCTTTGCTGTATGCGCAACAGAGCTTGGAAGGTATCGTGTATGACAAGGATAGCAAGCGCAGGCTTGGAGAAGTGCAAATCAGGAACCTAAACACCCAGAAGTACATTTACAACGATGCCAGAGGCGAATTTAAGACTCCTGTAAAAAATGGGGATGTCATTGTGTTCAAAAAGATGGGCTACTTCAGCGATACGATCGTGGTGAACAACCAAGGTGCGCTGATCGTTAACCTGAAGGAGAACATAGCTAATATCGAAACCGTTACGGTGGTCGGGCGCAAGAACCCAGATGACGTTTTAAATGAGATAAAAAGAGATTATGGCAAGGCTTTTGAGTTAGCTAAGCCTGGCGATTTGTTTTCGGTGGGCATGACAGGGGCAGGATTGAATATTAATTCGCTCTATGGATTGATCAGCAAGGAGGGGAAAGACGCGCGGAGGTTTACCCAGTTTATCGGGAAACTCCATGAAGAAAACATTATAGACTTTAATTTTACTCCGGAATTGGTCAACAGTCTGGTGGGTTTGGAAGGAGATGAATTGAAGGCTTTTATGCAATTATTTAGGCCATCGTACGAGTTTGTTTCGACCTCCAACTACTATCAGATGGTAAAATATATAAAAAGTAAATACGAAGTGTTCAAACTACACCCAAATTTACGACCTTTGCGAGAATTGCCAGATATTCAATTAGACGTAAAAAAAGAAAATTAACATGAATATAAAACTTTACCTATTACCTGTTTTCATTTTTATTTTCGGAATCAGCATGGTTCATGCTCAGGATTTGCGCGAGCTACGCGTAAAGCCAGACAGCAGTATTTCTCCTGAAACGGATGGAAAAGCACTAGGTATCAAAAATATTAATGTCCCGATTCCAAAATTGGACCTACAGGTCAATTATTGGAAACATTGGACCAAACTAGGGGTTAACTTCAACCAAGCGGCTTTCTCCGACAACTGGAAACTGGGTGGTCTGAATTCATTTGCTGTAGGTGGTATCCTTTGGCATAAATCTGAATTCAACAGGAACAACTTCAACTTTGTTTCGGAGGTGGACCTGAAATATGGTAAAGTGAAGAACGAAGGCCAGTTGGCGAAGCCAAACAATGACCGTATATTCTGGGATAACAAGCTGGCTTATAAATTGACGAAATCATGGGCGGTCTATTTATCCCTAACCTATGAGACCCAGTTTGACAATTCATTCCATTATGCGATGGTGGATGGGGAAGAGGTGATCACGGGCTTGAAATCATCTTTTATGGCTCCGGGTTACTTTACGGAATCATTCGGTTTGGAGTATAAGCCAGATGATACCTTCTCCTTGCGTTTTGGTACAGGTACGGCCAGACAGACCTTGATCTTGGATAATCGTTTGAAACCATATAATGCCCTTGATTATTATAGAAAACACGGAAAGTTCTTTGATCCTAATGATGTGACCAAGGGAACTGGTCCGATGTTCGGTGTTGAGGAAGGCAAGAACTTCAATAATGAGCTGGCTTTTCAGTTAACCGCAAACTTGGATAGAAACCTTTCTAAAAACTTGCATTTAAAAGCACGTTACAACCTGTTTGCAGACTATGAAGACATTACCGATCCAACACACCGTTTGGATGCAACCTTGACGGCTAAAGTGACCTCATTGATCAATGTAGCGCTAGGTGGAGTTATTTTATACGATTCTGCTCTGGACAACAAGGTGCAATGGAACCAGATGCTTTCCATGGGTGTAATGCTTAATTTACCAAAATAAGATTGATGAGAATAATTTCGGTGAGACTGATTGCTGCGTTGTGTGGGGTAATGTTCTTGGTTGGTTGTTCTACTGCTAAGAAGTCGAAGGTATTGCAATCAAATACAGCTGTCATTACTCCTTCTGTTATCGTTGAGAATTCTGCGCCGAAGCTTGATACGCTAAATAAACCGGCAGAGGTAATCGAACAGGCAAAAGTGGCTCCCACTCTTGCTGTCAATACCGAGTTGACTCCTGAGCAACAGGCATGGAATATGTTTTTGCAGGGGACCAGCAAACAGTATGATTTTGCCAGTGCCATCCATTTTGATGTCAGGAAGCCATCCTTCGTGATGATCCACCATACTTCTCAGGCCAACCTGGCCCAAACCATTCGCACCTTTCAATTGGCGCATACCAAAGTGAGTAGCCATTATGTGATCGGGCGTGATGGTCGGGTGGTGCAGATGCTGAATGATTATTTGCGCGGTTGGCATGCCGGCAGAGGCAAATGGGGCAGCATAACGGACATGAATTCGGTGTCCATCGGTATAGAACTTGACAACAATGGTTCTGAACCCTTCCCAGATGCCCAAATAAACTCACTGCTGGTCTTATTGGACACTTTGAAGACCAAGTATAGCATTCCGCAGAAAAACTTCATAGGACACGCTGATTTTGCGCCAGGAAGAAAAGACGATCCAAATGTATTCTTCCCTTGGCAACTGTTGGCCGATCGCGGCTTCGGAATCTGGTACAATCCTAATTATTTAATGGCTCCGCCTTCCAATTTTAACCCGATTGATGCCCTTAAGCTCATGGGTTATGATCTGACCAATCAGGATGCGGCAATCAAGTCCTTTAAACGGAAGTTTGTCAAGTCTGATCTATCCCCCGTCTTGACGGATCGAGACCGAGCGATCCTTTATGATCTCTATCGAAAGTATTATTAATAAATTTTAATGGGTAAGATCCTTTTCAGGATTTAGGCTTCGACAGGTTCGAGGTCCTTTTTTTGTGTATTGGACATAAAGAACTGCAGGATCAGTCCGATCAGGATCAATAGTACACAGCCTATTAGGTTCAACCAAAGGAAGGCAACAATATTCAATTGCCAAATCCCGATGACGATTACTTCCGTAATCACTGCTGACCAGAAAACCGCTTTTCCACCGATTCTTTTGATGTAGAATGCCACCAGGAATATGCCAAGGATAGTCCCGTAGAACAGGGATCCAAGGATATTAACGGCTTCCAATAGGTTGCCCAATTGACTGGAATATAGGGCGATCCCTATGGTGAAAACTCCCCAGAATAGCGTGCTGATACGGGAAGCTTTTAGGTAATGCGCATCATTGGCATCTCGTTTTACGAATCGTCTATAGATATCGATGACGGTCGTAGAGGAGAGTGAGTTGATGGCACTGGCCGTCGCTCCCATAGAGGCTAGGAAGATAATGGCAATCAATAGGCCTATTAGTCCTTTAGGGAAGGTATCGGTCACAAACCTTAGGAAGATATAGTTGGTATCGTTGGTATCGGCATTCGGATCGTTTTTCTTGATCAGGTCCACCAGTTCGGTGCGCAAGCCTTTATCTTTCTCATTAAATTGCTGAAGATTGACCCTGGTATCATCTATTTTATCCTCTTGTTTTTCCTTTAGGGCTGCGGTCAGTTGGTTGATATAAACCGTTTTTTCCTCACTTAGCTGTTCATGTCGCTGTTTGATGTCCTCATATTCTTGTTTATGGGAACTGTTTTCAAGTTTTTCTATGACCTGTTCGTTGAAAAACAAAGGCGGGGTATGGTATTGATAATAAGCAAAGACCAAGATACCGATCAACAGGATACAGAACTGCATAGGCACTTTTAGCAATCCATTCATCAGCAATCCCAATCGGCTTTCTTTTACTGAGGAGCCGGTTAAATATCGACCTACCTGGCTCTGATCAGTTCCGAAATAGGATAGTTGCAAAAAGAATCCGCCGATTAGTCCGGTCCAGACGGTATATTGATTGTCCAGATCAAATTTGAAGTCAATGGCATTCGCCTTTCCTGACTTTCCAGCAATGTGCAAGGCTTCTTTGAATCCGATGTCCTCGGGCAATAGATGTACGACAAGAACGCCAGCTAATAATAGCCCGGCGAATATGATGGACATCTGCAAAAGCTGTGTGTATGATACCGCTTTGGTACCGCCATAAACCGTATAGATAACGACCAAAGTACCGATGCCGATGGTGGTCATCACTAGGTCTATATTCAATATGGTGGATAGGATGATGGCCGGAGCAAAGATGGTGATCCCTGTCGAGATCCCTCGTTGGATCAGGAACAATGATGCGGTTAGGACCCGGGTCTTGATGTCGAATCTCTTCTCCAGGAATTCATAGGCAGTATAGACCTTGAGTTTATGGAAGATCGGGACAAAGGTGATGCAGAGCACGATCATTGCCAATGGTAAACCAAAGTAGAACTGTGCGAAGCTCATGCCTGAAGAGTAAGCGAGTCCAGGGGCGGAGAGGAAGGTAATGGCGCTTGCCTGGGTTGCCATTACTGAGAGTCCTACGGTGTACCAAGGTAAGGAACGGTCACTGAGGATATAGCCGTCAATGGTCTTGACGTTCTTGCTTTTGTAGATCCCATAAACCACTATGGAAAGCAAGGTTAGGATGAGTACTATCCAATCGATACTACTCATCCAAAATATCTAGTAAAAATATACATTAGAACTATGCAAACGACTAACCAGATGACAATGATCCAATAGAATTGTCTCCAGCTTCGTACGAATGGCGGTAGTCCTTTATCTGTCATGCGATTTTTCTGGTAATAGAGCGGAGATGAAGATGATTGCAAAAATAAAACCACCGATAAGTCCAGCAATTAATGATAAAAATGTACCACTTGCAACCCAAGCAGTAAGAGCACCTAAAACAGTACCTACTAATAGGATGATGCCTTTTACGTTGATTTCGTTAGAGTTTTCGATTTGATTTTCCATTATATTTTTTAATTTTTTTCGTTCTTAGCCAGCAAATTTACAAATAATCTAGTAGCTCCGGGAACTCCTGCGGGCAATTGTCGGAAAAAGGCCAACGGGGCATAGACAAACTTCCCTTTTCCATAGTTGGCCACCAATAGAGAGCCTTTGTTCTGCTCCTCGTTTTTGTCGGCCATACTCAATGGCGTGCGGTATTCCGGAGATATATTGGTCGCAAAGTAAAGCCCTCTTTCCTGTACCCAGCCTTCAAAATCCCTGTCTGTAATTTTGTTGGGATAATTCAAGATCGGGTCATTCGGATCAGTAAAGGTCACCTTTGCATCCTCTTCCGTTACGCGTTCTCTGTTGATCTCAAATGGATAAGGGCCAAATTTATTGGTGCTCATCCGGGAGTTTACATTGTACTGCGCCAATACCGTTCCGCCTTGCTCTGCATAATTCAACAGGATGGGTAACCATTGATTGGCATTCGGACTGACATTATAAGCCCTGATTCCAATAATAATTGCATCGTATTGTTTTAAGTTAGTGCTGGCAAGGAGGTCGCTATTCAATAGGTCGACTTGTATGCCGATGTTTTCCAATGCAGTAGGAACTAAATCCCCTGCACCATGAATATAACCAATTTTTTTCAAAGGATTGTTAATTTCCAGTGCTTTAACTTTTAGGTTGATCGCTGGAAACCAGGTGATGTCCGGAATATGCTGGTAAGCGATCCTCTTGAAGCCATAGACCGGCTCTCCGTTCAATAGGGGTTGGATTTCGCTGCTTGCCGTGTTTTTGGGATTGGAAATCTCAAAGGTCTTCACGACTATCCCGTGCTCAGGTATATCCAGCGCAGCTTCTTTCGGACTGATGTTCAAACCATCGGATTGTTTAAAGCTTAACTCTGCTTTTTGGGCCTGATCGCTATTGTTTGTAATGGTCAGGCTGATGGTTTTCTTATCACCGGTCTGCAATAGCGCCTGTGAAGAGCTGATGGTCGCGGTAAGTGCCGGAGAAATGGATATGGGCTGGTAGATTTCGCCTTGTACGGGGTCTACGAAACGATATTCAACCGGTTTATCAATGCTTATGGCCAAGCCATCAACTTCGATTACAAAGCTGGTGTGTGGATTATCGGTGTTCTCTGGATTTCCGAAGTTGCTGTCTTCGATATCGAATTTACCCAAGGAGTTAGGTTTTTCTAACCAGTAGGGTTGGGTCCAGTGTGCAATCTTCTTCTCCGATGGATATTTCTTGGTTTCATTGGCGGGCAATGCTTCAGCAAGTTGCTTACCATCAATCGAGATCAGTTTAACCGATACATCTGCAGCTCTTTTAATGATTTCGTTGTTTACCGGAAAAGTCTGGTTAACCACATAATTAGGCTTAGCAGCAATAGACTCCGCAACGATACCCGCAGAAGACAGGATGATGTCTTCAATATCTTTTATTTTCCTGTCTCTATATACCGAGGGTTTCAAAGCTTTGACCATAGCATGCAGAGCGACCAGGTCTTTGATGGATTTTTCAGGATGATTGATGTCAAAACTGTTTTGTATAGTCTGGATCTTCGTTTCGATGTTCTTCACGGGTTCGCCTAGACGTTCCCAACTGGTATTGATACCATCAAATAGATCTTGGTTTGCTTTCTCTCCGGCAACATGGTCAAAATACTCGGTTGTTTTGCCGCGGTTAGCAGCTGAGCCAAAGCCTTGGCTCTTATGTTGGGATCTGCTCATGGCCGATATCTCGCCATAGGAATAGCCCAAAAGCGGATTGTAATCATTGAGGACCACCTTTAACTGCTCGTCTGAGGTGTTGTTCATCCCTCCAAAATTGGCAGTATTCCAAACCAGTCGTTTGGCCTTCCATGGTTTCAGTTCTTTTAATTGTTCAGGAAAGCGATTGGGATCTGCGGCTGCTTCGTAAGCTTCTTTGGCCAAGATAGCAGATGCTTGATGGTGTCCGTGTCCACCACGGCTATCCGGAGGGAAGCGATTGATGATGACATCCGGTTGAAGTTTTCGGATCATATAGACCGCCTCGCGGAGGATATCCTCTTTTTTCCAAAAGCTGAAGGTTTCATCATGCGTTTTGGAAAAGCCAAAGTCATACGCAGCACTAAAGTACTGTTCTCCTTTGTCGATGGAGCGGGCAGCAAGTAGTTCCTGCGTACGGATCAAGCCTAGCTCAATGCCCTGTTCGGTTCCGAGCAGGTTTTGTCCGCCATCGCCTCTGGTCAGGGAAAGATATGCTGTTCTATATTTGCGATCATTGGCTAAATAGGCAATTAGCCGGGTGTTTTCGTCATCTGGGTGAGCCGCAAAATAAAGTGCGGTGCCAAGGGTTCCAAGTTTATCGATCTTGAGCTTGATGAGAGAAGCCGAATTGCCTTGCTGTGCAAGCGCAATGGAAAAAGATGATAGGATTAGGAAGAATAGGCCTAAGAATCTGTGAATCATCCTTAAAAGTAATAAGATTCGGGTAAAAAAATAAAAGGAATCAAAATAATTTGATTCCTTTTACCAACAATTAAAAATCTTCGACTTTAAACCTTGGTGTTTATTCCGTTGGTTCAATTTTTAGCAGGATGATGCGCTTTATTTTGGTCTAACCTTTAATAAATATAAAAGTAATACAATTCAATTTGATAAACCGCGGTATTTAAAAAAAACTTTTCCACAAAAACACAGTTATGCACAGGTTTTTGTGGAAAAGAAAAATGTGGCCAACAGCTTGACCTTATGATTATTTATGCGAATTACTTGTCAATAGAGCCTAAAACACGCTTCATAAAGGTGTTCAGGGCTTCTTTCTGTGGCATTCCTTCTTGAACCAACTTGTTGACCTCAATGGCGCCGTACATGTTGGAGATCAATTCACCAATAACATCTAGCTCTTCGTCCTTCAGTTGAGGGACTTCGGTCAACGATTCCAAGGTTTCGATTGTTTCCAATACGAAGTCTGCGTCGTTTTCAGCGATGAATTCGGTGAGATGTTTAATTATTGGTAACTTCATTTAATAGTTCTGTTAATCCTTCGATTTTATTTGTTTGTACTTGATTGATCAACTTTCCACCTTTGAAGGCTGCGAAAGTTGGGAGGTTGTTTACATTAGCAAGTTTCCTGGATTCAGGGAATTTCTCTGCATCTACGATTACAAATTTCACGTTTTCGTTTTCACCTGCTAATTTCTTGAATTTCGGCTTCATAATGCGGCAGTTGCCACACCAAGAAGCTGCATATTGGACCATCACGGTATCATTACTGTCGATGACCTCTTGTAAGTTGTCTGAGCTTAATTCTTCTAACATGATTTTTGATTTAAGAGTTGATCTGAAATAAAAAGAGGAGGTTGTTCCTCCTCTTTCGATATGGGGGAATATTAATTGTGTGACAAGTAAGAAGCAACGCCATCACGTGTAGCGTTCATCGCTTCTTTACCTTCTTCCCAGTTTGCTGGGCACACTTCACCGTGTTTCTGAACGTGCGTGTAAGCATCGATCAAACGGATGTATTCTTTAACATTACGGCCTAAAGGCATATCATTTACTGACTCGTGGAATACTTTACCTGTCTCGTCGATCAAGTAAGTAGCACGGTAAGATACTGCAGAACCTTCCACTAGAGTTCCGTATTCAGGGTGTTCAACCTCTTTCATTTCTAAGATACCTAATACGCTAGATAGGTTGCGGTTAGTATCAGCAATGATAGGGTATTCAACACCTTCGATACCGCCGTTGTCTTTTGCAGTGTTCAACCATGCAAAGTGAACCTCTGCTGAATCACATGATGCACCGATTACGATAGTGTTTCTTTTCTCGAATTCAGCAACAGCTTCTTGGAATGCATGTAACTCTGTAGGACAAACAAACGTGAAGTCTTTCGGGTACCAAAATAATAGGACCTTCTTGTTTTCTTGTTGTGCTTTTTCGAACAAATTCAAAGTGAAATTGTCGCCTAAATAGTCAATAGCATCTACTGTAATGTTCGGGAAATTTTTACCTGTAAAACTCATAATAATTTTCTTTTCTTTTTTGTAGTACAAAGATACACTTTTTACAGCCTAAAAATAATCGATAATAGCTATTAACTATCGGTTTTATCTATTTAAAACCAGTATCACATATAAGAATGACTTATATCACAAAAGGGCTTCTTTTTGATTTACAGGCTGTTGTTTGTTTGGGATATTAGGGAAGAAAAATTTGTGGGATAGAAAAGTGTTTTTGACCTTTGAATGGAAATGCAAAGGGATAAATAGAAATGAGTTGAAAATAAAATTTGCTCTGATTCCATAAAATATTAGTTTTGCAGCACGGCCCTGTAGTTCAACGGATAGAATAGATGTTTCCTAAACATTTGATAGCAGTTCGATTCTGCTCGGGGCTACTAAAAAAGCAACTCATTGAGTTGCTTTTTTGCTTTATAGCTTAATGCTCTTCCACGAACCATGGCCTTGCAGACTTTCTCCCAAAGACCATCATCAAAACAATTACCAGCAACAGGAAATAAAATGAATAGGACCAGGATAGAGCGTAATCGTGTAATTTTCCAAATAAGGGCGGGCCAAAAGCCGCAATCAGATAACCAATGGACTGCGCCTTGCCTGAAATCTTTATCGTGCCCACCATCGTTTTGCTCCTTGCCGACAAGAACAATATGGCTAAACTAAATGCCAATCCACCTGCAATCCCCAGGAGGATTGCTGTAAAATAGATATACTGGTCTTTCAATAATAAAAGCATGATAATCCCAGCAGAGTAAAGAACGCCAATTAAATAAATCAGAGATTTTGGATCTTTCATCTTACTGGCGACAATCGGACTGATAAGCATAACAGGCAACATCGCCAACTGAAGGATAGAAAACACCCAACCAGCAGCGGATTTGCTCATCCCGTATTCCATCAGGACAGTCGGTAGAAAAGCTACCAAGCAATAGTAAATTAATGATTGCAAGCCCATAAAGAGGCTGATGTTCCAAGCTTGTTTGGAACGGAAAATATTGAACTTTATGTTTTCTGATGTACTTACCTGTTGGCTTTGGGGTTTATTGCCCCAAAATAATTCAGCAAATGAAATCAGTAAGGCAATGACTGCAACAATGATCCAGACAGATAAGGACCCTTTCCAGCCGGCACCGGTCCATTCGCCTATGGAAATACTAAAGCCTGAGGCTAATGCCGCAACCAAATTCATCGAAACCGAAAATATACCGGTCATTAGCCCGATCTTTGCCGGGAACTCATTCTTGATATAGGCAGGAGTCAAAACATTACCCACGCATATTCCTAAACCTATCAAAACCGATCCCAAATAAAGGGATGTGATGTTCCCTGCTACCCTTAGGTACATTCCGATAATCAGAATCACCAAGGAATAAATCAGGCCATGCCGGATATTTAGCTTTTCAGTGGCTTTACTTACCAAAATAGAACAGGATGCAAATACAATAAGAGGGATGGAGGTCAAAAGGCTGGCTTGGATATTATCTAGGTCCAAGGCCAATTTGATTTCATCCAAGATTGGGCCGACAGCAGTTATTGGCGATCTTAGGTTGCTCCCCACCCAAATGATAAGCAATATACCGAGCCATGTATTCCTTGTCTTATTGTTTTGTTGCATTGTTTCACCCATGATTTTACTTGTATCTGATCTTAGCTACAAAGATAAGCCTGTCGTTTTTATTAACTTTGCCATTTACTACATACAGAACGACATGGATAAACAGGGTAATGAGAAGAAATTGATCGGTGAATACGTGGATAATATAACCGCTGATACCTATGTATGGTATGATGCACAATGGAAACATGATGACATGGAGCATCAGCACCGCAGTTTTCAATTAAACTACATCACTGAAGGGTATCAGTATTTTCATATCGATAAAAAGATTTATTTAGTACCACAAAACCATATCATCTGGATTCCGAGCGCAAAACCACATAAGACCACAACGGAGTCAAGTTCGGTGAATTTGATGTCTGTTCTCTTTAAAGAGGTTCCAAAAGGGGATTTTTTCATGAACACGCATGTTTTTCCAGCGCCAGCCGTATTAAAGGAAATGTTGCTTTATGCATCCAAATGGAATAGGGTCCTAGATATCGACAAGGAGCAAAAGCTCTTTTTGAAAGCTTTATTGTACAGTCTCCCTAACTTTTGCGAAGAGAGTATGTCCCTTGAAATCCCTGTTCCTTCGGATGATAGGTTGATTCCGCTCTGTAATTATATCAACAAAAACTATAGGTTCAATTTTGATATCCAGGCCTTGGCGAATATGGCAAACCTTTCGGTCAGGACGCTACAAAGGATCTTTAAGAAGGAAACAGGGATTACGCTGCAGAAGTATTTACAGTTAGTGCGCATTTTAAAAAGTATCGAACTTCTCGATACTAAAAATTATACCCTAACGGAGATAGCGTATAAGGTAGGATATCAAAGTTTATCGGCTTTCAGCCTTTCCTATTCCAGTTTAATGAAGGATGGACCTAAGCTGAAGCCTTAACTCGCTGAAGATGTAGAAATAAAAAGAGAATTGCTGCCTATCTTCTCTCCGTAAGATTCCCGTCTTTATCAAAGTAAAAATAAACGTCCTTTCGAGCTCCACTCACAGAAGAATACCAATGCGTTACATCCATGTTCGCTACCTTCATGTGAACGAAATATACATGGTCGGCAGGTACACCTCCTTCTATGTTTTTTGCTTCTTCGATTAGGCTGTCATGGATTTTCTTGCCGGTAGAAAATTTAATGTCTTCTATAGGGAATAGAAGATCGACCATCTTTAAGTTTCCAGTGACCTTTACTGGGGTAGGGTCCTTCCATTTACCGTCCGAATAATCATATTGATCGATGTTTTCGGGCTTATCAGGGTCTTGGATCTTGATTGAGATACGACCGCCCTGAAAGTCAAAGAAATAAAGGTCCTGGTGCATATTGATCTTCTTGCCCTTGAATTGGGGCAGGTTCATGAGTTCAGCTTGTATCTCGTCCAATTTTTCGGCGCTTTCATAAACACTTTGCTGTTTATTTTTATGCGTATCCTTGATTTCTCTACTATTGGATGTCGACTTGCCAGTTAGCAGTGTAGTTTGGTCCGTTTCTTCCTTTCTTGGCTTCGGTTTCATGGTGTCCTCAAAACTTTTCTTGATCTGCTGACAGGAGGAAAACATTGTAAGGATTGCAATGCAGGATATAATATGGTAATAAGTCCTATTCATAAATTAATCGACAACTTCAATGGATTGCGGGTCTTCCGCGTCATATAAGATATTTATTTGGTTCCCAACAGCTATTCCGGAAATGTCCAAGAGGCCGTACAACTTCTTAAAAGTAGCTACAATGGTTTTCCCCTTGTCCTGAAACTCTATGGTAACTATTATTTGAGGCTTTTCATTGACCGAAAGGTTCGTTTGTTGAGTCGACACTATGGTCGCGACAGCGGGCTTTCCATAGAGAAGTAAACGATCCGATTTAGTAGATTTTGGCAAAAAAGCATTGAAAATAGAGAACACCCCGAGATATATCAATGCCAGAAAAGGCGAGAGAATAAAGGGATGCCCAAAGGAGAGATAGCGCCATCCTGCGCCTTGGCTCTCATAAACATACCATAAATCAATAGCCCTATGGGCGTCAATATCAATACCGCAAGGACGGAATAACCATAGATCAACATGCTTTTGTCGATTCTTACCTTTCCATCCTCCAACATGATCCTTGGTTTATTCGGATCCGTGCTGACCATCAATCCAATATCCTTACCCACTTGGTAGCGGTTCATTTCAGGCTTGGTATCAACAAACGGCAAACTAAATGTCATCTCTGATTTTACTAAGTTTACAAAAGAGATCCTAATCATTTTGCTTTCTCCATCGGCAGTTTGCTGTAAGATCCTTTGTTCGACTATTTTGCCTTTAATTCTTTTACCATCTTGAATTAGGTTTTTATAATCTCTTTTTGCTTTTAATAGGTTGGAAAGGGATCTCTTATAAAACAGGTAGATTCCGGTAAGCCAGAGAACTAGGCCCAATCCTAAATAAAAGAAAGCGGTTGCTGGAGATTTATCGAAATCGTATTTCCAATCACCTTGTTGTGAATGGATTAGGATCGGAAGGCCGATGGCCATCAATAATAAGAAGATGGTGCCAAAGGATAATCCTAAGACTACATTGAAAGTCTTAGCAGGAGTTGGACTGTGGTTTAAGCTACTCATTTTAAACAAAATATAAATAAAATTAATCCATGAATTAAAACAAATGTTATTATTCTATAGATTTTTAATTTTGTTGAATCTTTTGGCAATTAATATCAATAAAGCGACCTGTAAAAGATCAAATTTTCGTATCCTTACTTCCACATTCACTCCAATTCATGGGAATAGATAAAGAACATATTCTTCCTGCATACAATTTCAGCACGCTTTCCGTATTTGAGATCCTCAAGCATGTCGAGAGGGCGGGCTTTATGGACAATAAGGATTATAAAAACATCATTCCCATCAGCCTGGAAAGAAACTGTGGAGTCTTTACAAAGGCTATTGTTGGGCTTGAATATCCAAGGGTATCCGTGGTTCAGATGTCGGATCGAATTGTAACGAGTTGTTCTTGTCAAAACTATTCCAAGAAGATGTGTGAGCATCAGGGCGAGACCATACATGCCATTCTGGAAAAACCAGAATATCGGGTTTTCTTTGATGCTACTCTTCGAGAAAAAACGCTAAAGCAATTCGCTAAGGCTTATGGATTGCAAAATGAAAGCCATCTGGACAACTTCTTTGAATTGCATAATATCGATGGAAAGTTGTCCGTTGAACCAAAGGTCCAGGGTTTAGTACCTTATGACAAACAAGCCTTTGCCAAAGGATTAAGTCCAAAAGAAGTTAAGCCTAAAGCCCTGCGTCAAGAAACGAATAGCAAGAAGCCTTTTATTCTTATCGATAAACATCGGTATTATAACCAATTGAATTTCCAATTGATGAAAGCCGACCAGACTAAGGCTGGAAAATTAAAAACACCTTTTGAGGTTATGGATCCCATGGCTCAGGTCTGGAAGATTGATGATCCGGACCTGCTCAAGTTCTATACGGCGATCCATAGTTTTCAGAATAAATACAATGATGATGAGCTGGACCTGGATGCTGAACCTTTGAAACAGATCGTTAAGAATCCTTTAGGTTTAGACTTTTACATCCATGAGCGGAAGGTCTCGGAATCAATTTCTCCCAAAACCCTGACTTTAGTAAAGTTTGAACAGCTACATGCCGAAATCAAACTGTCCGTCTTTAAAAAAGAACCCTTCTATGAAATTACAGGCGAGTTGCTCTTCAACGATAGCGCCTTAGGTTTCCAGGGTTTGGATATCCGCAATGATTACCTCCTGTACTTCCGGAAAACGCTCTATTTTATCGATAACCCAGATCTATTGCGGGTTATCAAGTTTTTCAAGGCCAATAATGAAATCTTGATCATGCATGCCAACAAGTACGAGGAATTCCTTCGGGATATCCTTTCGCCTTTGGAGGAGATCCTGCATATCAATTACAGCTATATCAAGCAGGCGACCCAAGCTCAGCTTAAGGAGAGGAGCTATGATCGGCAAAAGCTGATCTATCTGCAGCAAGATGGAAATTATATATCCATCGTGCCTGTCATGAAATATGGAGAAATAGAGGTGCCGACCTATTCAAAAAAGCAACTCTTTGATACCGATAGAAATGGAAATGTTTTTCAGATCCATCGCAATTACGCTGAAGAAGATAAATTGCTGTCCAGCATCATGGATAAGCATCCTGACTTTGAAGTGCAGGTCGCTGAAATGAAGTATTTCTATCTGCACAAAGACAAGTTCCTCGATGACGATTGGTTTATTGAGGTCTTTGAACAATGGCGTGAAGAAGATATTTCCATCCTAGGATTCAGTGAGATTAAGAATAACAGGATCAACTCCCATAAGGCCAAGATTAGTATAGAGGTTATCAGCGGTGTGGATTGGTTCAATGCCAAGTTGAAAGTAGGTTTTGGACAGCAGCAGGCCTCCCTAAGACAGATCCATCGTACGATCCGCAATAAGGGCAAATACGTGCAGCTTGATGATGGAAGCCTAGGTCTGCTTCCTGAGGAATGGATCGAACGCATTGCTGGCTATTTCCGTATCGGAGATATAGAGCATGATATGATTACCATTCCGAAGATTAACTACTCCGAGGTGTCCGATCTTTTCGAAAAAGAAGTGATAAGTCAGGAGGTGCAGCATGAAATCGATTTGTTGAAATCAGATTTTTCTTCGGAGCTGAAGATAATGCCTGTCCCAAAACCAAAAGCCCTTCAGGCTGAATTAAGGGGCTACCAACAAGAAGGCTTGAACTGGTTAAATTTTCTGGACACCTATAATTTCGGGGGCTGTCTAGCAGACGATATGGGCTTAGGGAAAACCGTTCAGATCATAGCTTTTATCCTTTCGCAAAAAGAAAAGCATGGTCAAAAAACCAACCTGATCGTAGTGCCCACCTCGCTTCTCTTCAATTGGGAGGAAGAAATATCAAAATTTGCACCATCGCTCAAAATAAGGAAACATTATGGACCCGATCGCGAAAAGAGCATAGATCAACTTGATGGCCATGATGTGGTCCTGACGACCTATGGCATGCTGCTTTCTGACATCAGGTTCCTAAAGAACTATAAATTCAATTATATATTCTTGGATGAATCCCAAGCGATCAAGAACCCGAACTCCGAAAGGTATAAAGCCGCCCGCTTATTACAGGCTAGGAACAGGATTGTACTGACCGGAACCCCTATTGAGAACAATACTTTTGACCTCTATGGGCAGCTATCCTTCGCTAGTCCTGGTTTATTGGGGAGCAAGCAATTCTTCAAGGATACCTATGCCATCCCGATCGACCAATTCCAGTATAGCAAAAGAGCCATTGAGCTGCAGGAAAAGGTGAGGCCCTTTATCCTTCGCAGAACAAAGAAGCAAGTAGCCAAGGAACTTCCCGAGAAGACCGAAATGCTTATCTATTGCGAAATGAATGAGGAACAGCGGAAGATCTATGAGGCCTACGAAACCGAGTTAAGGGAATTTATTTCAGCCAATGAGGATGAGGATATCAAGAAAAACAGCATGCACGTCCTGACTGGGCTCACCAAGCTCAGGCAGATCTGTAATTCACCAGTGCTATTGAAAAAAGGCCATGCCGCAGAGAATGCGGTTAAGGTCGAAATCCTTTTGGAACAGATCCTAAATAAATCTAAGGAACATAAGATCTTGGTCTTTTCCCAATTTGTAGAGATGCTGGATTTGATCAGAGCTGAATTGGGAAAAAGAAATATCTCCTTTGAGTACTTAACAGGTCAAAGTAAGGAGCGAGGCAAGAAGGTCCACAACTTCCAGAACAACGAGGAAGTCCGGATCTTTTTGATCGGTCTAAAAGCAGGCGGGGTTGGTTTGAACCTTACAGAAGCAGATTATGTCTATCTCGTCGATCCTTGGTGGAACCCAGCAGCGGAGAACCAAGCCATCGACCGATCCTATAGGATTGGGCAGACCAAAAATGTGGTGGCCGTGCGTTTGATCTGCTCAAATACCATTGAAGAAAAGATCCTGAAGTTACAGAAGCGGAAAAGCAAGCTGGCTCAAGATCTAATCCAAACAGAAAACGCATTCTTCAACACATTGAGTAAGGCCGACATTTTAGACATGCTTTAATACCGACCTCCTTGTTTTTCAATTAATTGAAAAAACAACCCCTTGGTCTAAATTTTCCTTCGATTCAATTATTTTGTACGTTTCCCTTAATTTCAATAATTTAGCTGATAATAATTAACTGCACTAGCTGTTTTTTCAACCTTGACTATGAAGTATATTGTTTCCCTCTGCTTATTATGCTGCCTGACCCTAACTGCTTACTCACAATTGGTTATCCGGATTGGTGAAGACCAGGAATATCTGAAGATTTTGGAAAAGAGACTCTCGGAGTCAAAAACAGATAGCGCCAAGGCGATGACCGCTTTCCGCTTGTCTTACATGTACAAGAAATATAGGAACATGGACCTCGCCAAACAGCGATTGGAACAAGGTATACAATATGCGAAAGGGAATAATCTTTTGGAAGGGATAGCCAGCTATAATGAGGCGCTTTACGGAATCGGTCTGGAAGAAATGACCAAGATTGAAAATAACCTCCACCGGAGTGATAGCCTTTTAAGGAACATTCAGGACCCAGAAGCAAAGAAGACCCTGAGTGGGCTATGGATCATGCGTGGCGTACTCAACCAGTTAAGTGGAAATGAGAAAGCAGGACTGGAATCTTATATTAACCATGCCCTTCCTTATGCCAAGGAATCAAAGGATAAGTTCAGCATTGCCAATGCCAATAAATTTGTTGCCACCAGCCTCCTAAACGCCACTGAACGTGTTCGGGGGAATGAATACCTCAAAAACGCACTTGAACTCTTCAAAGAAGCCCCTTCGGAGAGCGAAATCACCAAGTTGGAGGGAATATTGGAAGTGACCATCCTGCTGGCTGAAAACAACCTTTACCTGAACGACCTGCATTCCAGCAAGGCCTATTTGGATGCAGCTTATGCCGTTTTGAAGGATTATCCTGAATCGAATGTTTTCCTTTTCTATTACTTCCCTGAAGGGGTATATTTCGAAAAGCTGGGGAAATATCAGCAAGCCATCAACAGCTTTGATAAAGCTATTGCATTCCAAGGTTCGGGACCGGAAAACTTCTATATCAACCGCTCCAAATTTGCCAAGTTCAACCTGCTACGTAAGATTGGAAGAAATGCTGAGGCTATCGATGTAATGAAGGATCTTTTGAAAAGTGCTACCCTGTTGCCAGGCGACCGTAACTCCTATGCCAACCTCCTTGCTGAGACCTATGCCAACACTGGAAATATGAAAGAGGCCTATGAATGGTCCCAAAAATATATCACGGTAAATGATAGTTTGCATGCCGCTGACTACAAGAGGGACATGCTAGATATGGAAAACAAGTATCAATCCGCAGAAAAAGCAAAACAGATTTCCCAATTACAGGCTGAGAAACAAGCGGCAGAGCTGGTCCAAAAGAACCAAAGGCTCTGGGTGCTGCTCTTGGCTGTAGGAGCTGCGGTATTCCTATTGGCATTCCTATACCTGAACAATATCCTGAAAAACCAGAAAAGAGAGAATGAGTTTAAGTTTAAAGAACTTGAACAGCAAAGGGAATTACAGGTCACCAAGGCTTTTTTGGAAGGAGAGGACAAGGAAAGGCAAAGGATAGCCCAGGACCTACATGATGGGCTGGGAGGGGCTCTTTCCGGCATTAAAATGAAACTCTCTGCGGTACAGAATAACTTTCAAGAACCTGAAATAGATAGCTCTGTGGATCAATTGGACCGATCCATCATTGAACTACGCCGGATTGCACATAATATGATGCCTTCCAATCTTTTGCGAAGCGGACTCGAGGTTGCCTTGAGAGACCTTTGCAGCGCACTATCCAATAACAGTACCGAAATTGAACTGCAGACCGAGGGCTTAGACCCCAATTTAAATCAGCATTACCAAGTCAATATCTATCGCATTATCCAGGAGTTATTGAGCAATGCCCTTCGCCATGCAGACGCCAACCATATCCTAGTCCAATGCATACAAAATGATGAACAGATCTTGATCACTGTAGAGGATAACGGAAAAGGATTCGATCTATCCAGAGCGAAAGCATCCAATGGATTGGGTCTAAACAATATCCAGAACCGCGTGGACATTATGAAGGGAAGCCTGGACTACGATGTTATGCCAGCTGAAGGAACCATTGTCAATATTGAATTGAGCGTGTAGACTTTAAGATTATACTTCCTATTCTGAACGAATAGTGAAGAATCAGAAATATCCTTTTATCCATTCCATCCTAGTTCAAAACCCATCTGCGGGCGTATTCGATACGCCCCTACACTGCGTATTACCAATCTAGGGTTTTTATTTATCCCACGCCAATGATCTTGGCCCATCCTCCCATCCTCGTCGGGTGAGCCGTACCCTGAGCGGCGTCGAAGGGGAGTCGAACCCAATCCTGGTTCAACTCCCTAAACAATCACCTTCGTGCCCTTCAAAGCCTTCACAAGACCCTCTTTTTCAGCATCAGGAATAGGATTATTACTGATCCTTAGCTTTTTCAACCCAGTCATCTGTTTCATGGACTCTGGCAGATGCTGCACCTTATTGTTGTCGAAGTCCAGCTCCTTTAATGAAGTCCAATCAACGATGTTTTCAGGAAGCTTGATGTTTGTCTGGCAGCTCCATAATTGGAGGTTCTGCAAACTAGAGAGCTCCTTAACGCTATTGAACAAGTTTTGAAGGTCAATAGGAGGGTTGAAATTAGAATTCAGTTTCAGGGTCTTTAGCTGCCCTAGGTTTTTTATTTCAGCCGGGACGGTCTTAATTCCGTTCTGCCCTAAATCCAACAACCTTAAGTCCTTCAGTTCAAAAAGCTCCTTGGGAAGGACCTTGATACCATTGCCTCTGAGGTTCAATTCCTTTAGCCTTGGTAGTTTATTGATGTTTGCAGGAATGCTCGACATTCCAGCTTGCGAAAAGCTCAGGTTCTCTAGCTTTGGAAGAGTGGAAAGAACTTCAATTACAGCTTCAAAATCAATTGGCTTAGCTTTTCCTTCAAACAGGAGCTGCGTCAAAGTAAAGGATTTCAAGTTTACTAAATTTGAAAAGCTGTCGGGGATACTGGTTATTTTTGGGGTGTAAAATTCGATCTCCTCTAGGGAAGTAAGCTCAAAGAACTCATCCGGAAAACCATAGATCTGTTCATGGATCACCAATTTCTTGAGTTTTTTCAAACGTGCCAACTCTTTCGGCAAAGGCTTCTTGATGGGTGAATCAAAAGAAAGGAATTCCAAATCCTTCGCTTTTATTATGGCGGAAGGCAAGGTCTCCATGTCGTTTAAGGAAATATCGAGTTTCTTTAAATGGGGAAGCTCAAAGAGCCAATCCGGTATTTCGTAAATATCGTTTCCAGTCAGTTTAATTTCCTCAACCATCCTGCATTCCCTGAGTACCTCTGGAACTTCTTCCAGCCACTTCTCAGATAAATCAACCTTCTTGATTGTATCCTTCTCTTCAACTATCTTTTTCAGGTATTTTTCCATGCGGTCATAGGTGTTAAAGGTGATTCCTGCTGCTTGCCTTAAATTTTAATAATGCATAGCCCGTTTCTTAAATATATTGAAATTTTTCTATTCAAGACAAAAAACAGAACCCCTGGTATAAATGATTCTTTAGCGTACTGGGGTTCACACCTTGCAAAAAGGCTTATTTTAACTATATTTGGGTAATCACAAAACCTAATCCATGTATAATAAACTAATTTCCTTCCTGGCACTTTTATGCCTTGCATTATCAGCTACAGCTCAGCAAGATTCCGCGTATATCTTTTCCTATTTTAAGGGAAATGGTGAAGATGGCTTGCATCTAGCCTATAGTGAAGATGGTTTGAAATGGACGGCCTTAAAGAACGATGCCTCCTTTCTGACTCCAAAATTGAGCCCTGACAAACTGATGCGGGATCCTTGTATCATCAAGGGAGGCGATGGTCTCTATCACATGGTTTGGACCGTTAGCTGGACCCAGAAGGGTATTGGCCATGCGACCTCCAAGGACTTGATCAATTGGTCAGAACAACAATATATACCGGTCATGGAACATGAGGACAGCACCCGGAACTCTTGGGCTCCAGAAGTCACCTATGATCCCGAAAGCAAAGAATACATGATTTATTGGGCTTCCACCATTACAGGCGAATTTCCTGAAACACAGGTAGAAGGGGATAATGGCTATAACCATAGGATGTATTATACCCTGACCAAGGACTTCAAGAATTTCTCGGAGACCATGTTGCTGTATGATCCAGGTTTCAACAGTATCGATGCTACGATCTTAAAAAAGGGAAATAAATGGATGATGGTCATCAAGGATGAAACCCGAGAACCAAAACCCGAGAAGAACCTAAAGCTTGCCTTTGCGGATAGTTTGGATGGACCTTACAGCGATGCCAGTGAAAAGATAACCGGAGATTATTGGGCAGAAGGGCCTACGGTAGCTAATATAAATGGGGAATACTATATCTATTTCGATCGCTATATGGACAACCATTTTGGCTTGATCAAATCCAAGGATCTCAAGACCTGGACCGATATCAGCGATCAATTGGAATTTCCAAAAGGTCTAAGACATGGTACCATCTTAAAGATTTCAAGAAAAGAATTGGACAAGCTTAAGGCCGTAAAGCCTTAAGCTTCTATTGTTCCCTGAAGATTTTCAATCGGCTGGTCATGATAAACATCAAGAAGCCGAACATTGAAAACAGGGCGAATGAATATCGTAGATTAAATATTTCTGCCACATATCCGATTAGTGGAGGACCCATTAAAAATCCGAGGTAGGAGATACTGGAAACCATGGCCAAGGCTACGCCGGCAGGAATCGTCTTATGCTTTCCGGTCACACTATAAACCGTAGGGACGTTGCAGGCAACGCCTAATCCGACCAGCATAAACGCTAGGGTACAGACCCAAAGGTTTGGAAAAACAACGGAAGATAACATCCCCACGAACATCAGGATTCCACTGATCTGCAGGGTTCTCTGTCTGCCTATTTTGCTGATAATGGTATCGCCAATAAAACGGCCCGTTGCCATCATGATCATAAAGGAAGCATATCCTAAGATCACCAAGTTCTCTGGAGCATGAACGACTTCACTGAAATAAACACCACTCCAATCAAACATCGCCCCCTCGGTTGCCATACTAAAGAAACCGATTATACCCAGCTGAACAATCAATGCATCAGGCTTAAACTTGGTCTTCTCTTTTTCCTTCTTCTCTGTGCCTACTTCTGGAACCAGAAACTGCTTGTTCAACAGGATATTGATGGTCAGCAGGATGATGACACCAATGAAATGGCCAAAAGTGTTAATGCCGAAGTTTAATGTCAATAAACCGATCAAGGCTCCGGTGAACCCAGCCAATGACCAGGCTCCATGGAAGGAGGACATAATAGATCGACCATAAAGCTCTTCAGCGAGTACACCTTGGGTGTTGACGGAGATATTACAGATATTGCCCGTTACGCCAAAAAGGAAAAGTGCTGCACCCAAGAACCAAGCATTACTGGAAAAAGCGATGAACAACAGGACCAATGCATAGAAGAATGCGGCCCAAGGCAAGATTTTATGGCTACCGTATTTGTTGACCAAAGCAGCCGAAATAGGCATGGTCAATAGCTGGCCAATCGGCAACATCAATAAGATGGTTCCCAGTTGTGCTTCGGAAAGCCCCAATGCGGTTTTTATAGTCGGGATACGGCTTGCCCAACTCGCAAAGCCCAAGCCTTGACCAAAATAGAACAAAGCTACCGCCCATCGGATCCTGCTTTTCATGGATTGAGAGACATGGTTGCTTGCCTCACCTAATGATGTCATCGTTGATAAATTTGTAACAAAAATAGCACATTTTTCATATAAGTAGTACAGATAAGTGTAAAAAATACACAATTATAACTGTTTATTAATCTTATCGTTATATCCTGTTTTTATTGGGTGCTTTTTGATTCCAAGGCTATTGTCGGGAATTTCCAGGGTCAGGTTTTAATAATACTAAAATTGAATTGTACATTTGTTCTGAATCAATTCGAAATTGACCCAATTTATGAATAAAACATTATTGTCCATAGCCTTGTTGTTAGGGGGATCCATGCAATTGAAGGCTCAGGTTCAACCAACCTTTTTGTCCAATCCAACGCTTAGCCCCGATGCACAGACGATTGTCTTCAGTTTTGAGGGCGATCTTTGGAAAGTTCCAGCTGCTGGCGGTCCCGCTCTGCGCCTAACGGCAATGGAGGGAAATGAAGTTATGCCAAGGATCTCTCCAGATGGGCAATGGCTTGCTTTCTCTTCCAACCAAAACGGAAATATGGATGTATACATCATGCCGATGGCTGGAGGAAACATCAAACAGATTACCTTCCACGAAGCTACCGATGAGGTCGATTCGTGGAGCTGGGACAGCAAACAGGTGTATTTTACCTCAGGACGCGAGAATCGCCTCAGCAGCTACAAGGTAAGTAAGGATGGTGGTACCGCAGAGCGTATCTTTCCCCATTTCTTCAACTATATCCACAATATGGTGGAAACCCCTAGCGGGGAATTGCTTTTCACCGATTCTTGGGAAAGCTACAGCGCAGCCAATAGAAAACGATATAAAGGCGCATTTAACCCGGATATCAAGGGCTATAATCCTAAAACTAAAGCCTATAAGGAATACACCAGCTATGAAGGGAAGGACCTTTGGCCAACAGTGGACAGCAAAGGAACGATCTACTTCGCCTCAGATGAAGGCAATAACGAATACAATCTTTACAGCATCAACAATGGGCAAAAACAAGGCTTGACCCAGTTTCCTGAGTCTATCCGCAGTCCTCAGGTCGCTGCCAATGGTGCTGCGGTGGTTTTTGAGAAAGGGTATCAACTCTTTGTCTATGATGTTGCCAGCAAGAAAACCAGCCAACCTGCCATTAGCCTCAGCCGTAACCAGGTATTGGGCAAATCCAAGGAATTTGACGTGACAAGCAATATCAGCAATTTCCATGTTTCTCCTGATGGCAAGAAAATGGCGTTTGTGTCGCGGGGCGAGCTATTTGTGTCTGATGTTGATGGCAAGTTTGTCCGTCAGATGCCTAGTCAAGGCGAGCGTGTATCTGAGGTCATGTGGTTGAAAGACAACAAGACCTTGATCTTTAACCAGACCTTGAACGGGTATCTTAACTGGTATTCCCGTTCTGCAGACGGTAAAGGCGAGGTCAAACAACTTACCCAGGACAATCGGAACAATCGCGACATCAGCTTTAATAAGGACAATACCAAAGCGGCATACCTGAGTGGGCGCGATGAAGTACGCCTGATGGATTTGGCCAGCTTGAAAAGTGAAACCATTGTTAAGGACGAGATTTGGGCTTTCCAGAATTCTTCTCCTACTTTTTCGCCTGATGGTAAATATGTCCTCTTTACTGCGATGCGCAATTTTGAACAGGATATCTTCGTGTACAATCTCGCTGATAAGAAAACCTTGAACCTAACCAATACAGGGGTTTCAGAAGCTTCGCCGGCATGGTCGCCCGATGGCAAGTACATTTACTTCTCCAGCAACCGAATTAAGCCTGCCTATCCGACAGGAATGGAAAATGCCAGCCTGTACAGAATGGCACTTGAGAATTATGACGAACCTTATCGCATCAGCAAATTCGATGAAATGTTTAAGGAAAGCGATAAGGAAACGGTAAAGAAAGATAGTACAACAACAAAAAACGATAAGAACAGCAAGGACAAAAAAGCAAAGCCTGCCGAAAAGGAAGAGAAGAAAGATGATAAGAAGGTTCTCGTTAGCATTGATGTTAAAGGCCTTTCTGACCGTATCACCCAGGTAAGTCCGCAAGGAGGGACGCAATACAATCCATTGCTGTTTGCTAAAGGGGATAAAACTTATGTATTCTACCAATCGAACCACGAAGGGAAATGGGCTACTTACCGCATTACCTTTGAACCATTTGCCAACAGCAAAACCGAAAAGGTGTTGGACGGAGCTCTTCAAGGTCTACAAGAAGTAGATGGAAAATACTTTGCCATCGTGAATGGAAACATACAGAAATATAATATCGACCAGAACAGACTCGATAATGTAGGTCTCAGCTTCAAATTCAATCGTGACCTGGACAAGGAATTCAAACAGATGTTCTATGAAACCTGGGCCAATATCGAAGAGAACTATTATGATGAGAAGTTCCATGGCATAGACTGGGAAGGGATGAAAAAGAAATATGGGAACTACCTTTCGGGTATCAACAACCGAATGGACTTAAGGATCCTATTGAACGATATGTTGGGCGAATTGAATTCCTCACACATGGGCTTCAGTACTTTTGGTACCGATGAAAGAAAGCAGTATAATTTCATAACGAATGAACTTGGGGTCACCTATGATGCAAATGATCCTTATAAAGTTGCACATATCGTAGCCAAAGGACCTGCTTCCAAGAAAGATGTCAATCTAAAAGTGGGTGATGTGCTGGTAGCGGTGAACGGAAACAAGATCGATAAAACACGCGATCGTGACTCCTATTTTACTTGGCCATCGCTAGCCAATGAAGTCCAATTGACGGTGAACCGTGGCGGCAAGGAAGAGGTCATCAATATCCGTCCGCAGAGCAATGCTGCTTTCAAAGACCTATTGTACGATGAGTGGATTAGAGGCAACCGAAACAAGGTCGATCAACTGAGCAAGAATAGGATTGCCTACTCGCACATGAAGAACATGAGCGGGGAACAGCTGCAATCATTCTTGATCGATATGGCGGAACAAGAGAACAACAAGGATGCTATTATTTTGGACCTTCGCTACAATACCGGTGGTAATGTGCATGACGAGGTGCTTAGGTTCCTATCACAACGACCATACCTTAAATGGCAATACCGTGGCGGTAAGCTTTCTCCACAGAGTAATTTCGCGCCAGCCGGAAAGCCAATCGTGCTCCTGATCAATGAGCAATCGCTTTCAGATGCAGAAATGACTGCGGCAGGTTTCAAGGAGCTGAAACTAGGGAAGATCATCGGTACGGAAACCTATAGATGGATCATCTTTACCTCAGGGAAGGGTCTGGTCGATGGTTCGTTCTACCGTTTGCCGTCGTGGGGATGTTATACCCTGGACGGAAAGGATCTGGAACTGACCGGTGTCGCTCCGGATATCGCCATCAAGAATACCGTAGCGGATCGCGTTGCGGATAAAGATCCGCAACTGGAAAGAGCAGTACAGGAAATCTTAAAAGATTTGAATTAAGCAAAGTATAATAATAAAAAGCCCGAGTAATGTTCATCATTAACTCGGGCTTTCTTGTTGAATAAACTCACACACAGTGAATTATTCGGGTATACATTATTTAGCTATTTATTCTGCCGTATTAGAACAATTGTCAGGATACGAAGACTATAAATCCAATTCCTGAGCGGACTATTCTCCAGGCCATCTTCCCAATCCTTTGACAAACAGCATTTCTTAACATAAAATACATCTCAAAATTTTCTTCTGCTCCTGAAAAATTTGCGCATTCGCTCTTACTCTTGCTCGACCCATATCCGAGACATGTTGTGAAAATACGGAATATGTCTCGAATAAGATCCACTGGCGCTTTACTTGCCAATCATTATTTTAATATTGTGCAAGACACATGAATATAAGATTAACTTAACATTGTCTTAATCTTTTATTTAACTTCATACCCTATGTTTGGAGCAAACAACCATAAACACATGAAAAAATTATATTGGTCCTTGCTAGCATGTTTATTGACAGGAACAGCTTTCGGTCAGGAAATGGCAAAGGGAACTGTCTTTATTGATGCTAATGCGAACGGTCGTCTGGACAAAAAAGAGGCTGGATTAGCTGGCGTGAGCGTCAGTAATGGCAAAGAGGTCGTACAAACGGATAAGAACGGAAAATATCAGATTCCGGTTGAAAACGACAACATCATCTTCGTCATCAAACCTTCTGGGTATGCCTTACCTGTTGGTGCCGATAATCAACCAAAGTTTTATTATATCCACAAGCCAAACGGTTCTCCAGCTTTGAAATACCCTGGCGTAACTGCTACAGGTGCTCTTCCAAAATCAATTGATTTTGCCTTAACGGTGAAGGAAGAACCAGCTAACTTTAGCGCTTTTGTTTTTGGTGACCCTCAGGCATATACCGCGGAGGAAATGGAATTCTTCAAAAATGGGGTGGTAAGTGAAGCGAAAACCAGAAAAGGTCCACTTTTTGGAATCAGCCTTGGTGATTTGGTTGGCGATGATCTTTCCTTGCACCCTAGTTATAAACAGGCTATCGGCCAGATGGGTCTCCCTTGGTTCAATGTAATGGGTAACCACGATATGAACTATGATGTCAAAGAGGATAAATACGCCGATGAGGGTTTCGAGAAAGCCTTTGGCCCGGCCAATTACTCTTTCAATGTGGGAAATGCGCACTTTATCGTGCTCGATGATATTATCTATCCGCATCCGGAAACTGGAAAAGGCTACCAAGGTGGATTGAGACAAGATCAGATTGATTTCGTCGCTAATGACCTGAAGTTTGTCCCTAAAGATAAACTGATTGTCCTTGCCTATCATATTCCTCTGTTTCAAGAGAATGAAAAATCATTCCGTAATGAGGACAGAAATCAATTATTTGATATCCTAGCGGATTACCCGAACACCCTGGGTCTATCTGCACATACGCATTATCAACAACAGAATTTCCTAACAGCTGATGATGGCTGGAAAGGGAGCAAACCTTACCATGAATACAATGTGGGAACCACTTCTGGAGACTGGTATTCTGGCCTTCCGAATGAACAGGGCATCCCTACTTCGACCATGCGTGATGGTACTCCAAAAGGATATGCAATCCTGTCAATAGATGGCAACCATTATAAATTTGATTATAAGGTCGTAGGGAAAGATGATAGCTATACAATCGGTCTATTTGGTCCGGCAGTCGTAAAGGCGAAATATGTAGGACGCTATAATGTATATGCTAACTTTTTCCTGGGTTCTGCAAGGGATCAGGTTCGTTATAGGATCGATAATGCAGATTGGATCATTATGGACAGGGTAGAAGGTGAAGACCCCGCTTATATGAAAGAACTATTGGCTTATGATGGTGCCAATACCTTGGTAGCCGGCAGAAGACCTAGCGATCCAGTTCAATCGGCACACCTTTGGAAATTGAAACTTCCTAAGCTTAAAGCTGGTAAACATGTGATCGAAGTGGAAGGGGTAGATATGTTCGGAAGGACGCATTCTTCGAAGAAAGAAATTGAGGTTGTGGAGTGAGTAAATTTTATTTAAGTAGCTGTTTTTCAATTTTTTAATTAAAATGTTTCACGGGGAGCGCGGGATGGGAGGATTGACCAAGATTTTAAAGATAAAAGCAGGGAGGGACAAATTCAAAATTTTAAGAAAACTCACAAAAGCGGTAGTTTTGCAACAAGCAAGAATACCGCTTTTGCGCATTTTGATCCTGAACAGTCAGTTCAGGATTGGAAATGAGGCATAAGGTTGGACTGAGAGTTTTGATCGATTTAATTTTGTTTTTAAACGGCCATATTCAGCGGTTATATCCAATATTCCCGTAACGAGCGCGATACCTTCCAACCGGCTAATAAATGATAATCTTGGCGCATCATCTCATCCCAATAATCCTGGTTCAAAATCCGTTCAGGGTCTACCCTCATATCTCTTGAATCTTGGTTCAAATACACGGCTGGGTAGCGGACTCCAACCCGAAATCCATCGCAATCCCCTACCCCATAAATTAGTTACAATAAATAAGCCTGCATGTATATACAATCTGGCAGTTATTTTGTAAATTAGGTCTATAAACCTGATTGCTAAAGCTTTGCGCCGCAATGTATTATAGACCCAAAAGTTAAAATTTAATTTATATGAGCATATTAAGAATTAGTGCAAATCCAATTCAAAGATTGGTTTTGCTGTTATTGGTTGGATTTTTTGGAACCGGTACTGTCTTGGCGCAAACGCAGAGTGAAAAGGATGAAGGTTGGATTTCTCTGTTTGACGGTAAGACCTTGAACGGTTGGAAGGTCAATGAGAATCCGCAGACCTTTAGCGTAAAGGATGGGGCCATTGTGGTGAATGGAAATGTATCCCATCTATTCTATGAGGGCGACGTGAACAACCACGACTTCAAGAATTTCGAACTTAAGGTTGATGTGATGACTTTTCCGAAATCCAATTCAGGGATTTATTTCCACACGGATTTCCAGGTCAAGGGCTTTCCTGCTGTTGGCCACGAGGTGCAGGTGAACTTGACCCATACGGACTGGAAGAAGTCAGGTAGCCTTTATAATGTGGTGAATGTGGACAAGGCTCCAGCTGTCGATAATGAATGGTATACCCAGCATATCATCGTGAAGGGCAAAAAGGTGAGGATCTTGATCAATGGTCAATTGCTTTATGAATATATAGAGCCCAATCTGAAGAAGGATTCCGAACGCGGTCAATTTATCTCTCACGGGACTTTTGCTTTGCAGGGACATGATCCGGGAAGCAAAGTGATGTTCAAGAATATCCGTGTAAAAGTACTACCAAATTAATACGAACCTAAACCCACAATTATGAACAATAAGAATTTAACTTCCAGAAGGAATTTTATCCGTACCGTTGCGGGGGTGGCCGCCTCGGCCCCGTTTTTCCTTGATCGAGCTTTCGCGAATACTCCTGCCAAGAAGCTCAGGCATGCCTGTATAGGTGTCGGCGGAATGGGCGGACATGATCTGCAGCAATTTAAATCGCATCCCGACATCCAGATCGTGGCCCTTTGTGATGTGGATGAAAACCATCTGAAACAAGCTGCACAGCAGGTTCCAGGGGCTAGATTGTATACCGATTGGAGGGAAATGCTTGAGAAGGAGAAAAAGAATATCGACTCCGTAAATGTTACGGTGCCTGATCATAACCATTTTATTATTGCTATGGCGGCCATTGATACCGGCAAGCATGTGTATTGCCAAAAGCCGATGTGCCATGATGTTGCGGAGGTCAGGGTTCTGACCAAGCATGCGGTCAAGGCTGGCGTGGTTACTCAACTTGGAACCCAGATTGCCTCTTCTATTGGTGATCGCACGGCGGTGCAATGGATTAAGGAAGGCCTGATCGGAAAGGTGAAGCATGCCTATTTATGTTCGAACCGTTCGGGGATTTCGGGCTATCGATTGGCCGGCCCGAGACCAAAGGAAACCTATGAGGTTCCATCGACTCTGGATTGGGATAAATGGATTGGAACAGCTCCAATGCGCCCTTATGCTCCGACCGTTTATCATCCCGGAATTTGGCGTACCTGGCAGGATTTCGGAACAGGTTGGTCCGGAGATATAGGTTGCCATATCTTCGATGCGGTCTGGAAAGGACTAGGGTTGAAAGCTCCACTTTCCGTATTTGCCAAAGTGCAGGAGTCTTGGAAAGATTCCCCAGAACGACGGGCTGACACCTGGTCGCAAGGAAACCATATCAGCTGGAAATTCCCGGGAAATGAGAGAACGGAGTCAGATATCATGCCTTTAGAATGGTTTGATGGAGAATTCTATCCACCAAAGGAGGTACAGGCGCTTTACAACAACGGCGAGGAATATCCGGAAGAGGCTGCAATGTTGGTCGGTACAGAAGGGGCATTGTTGATTCCGCATGGTGGAACCCCGGTATTGTTGCCACTGACCAAGTTCAAGGACCTGCAGTACCCTAAGTTGGAGGAAAGGAACCATTATCACCATTATGTGGATGCCTGTCTGAAAAAGGCAAAAACGGAATCGCATTTTGCACAGACCGGTCCGATGACCGAAGCGATCCTATTGGGTACCGTAGCGATTAGAGTTCCTGGGAAGGTCTTGGAATGGGATGCATTGAATTTAAAATTCCCGAACGCTCCAGAAGCGGATAAGTTTTTGAAAAGGCAATTTAGGAATGGTTGGGAAGTGAAAGGTTTTGGGTAAGGAAGGTAAGGTTTGTGGTCGGAGAATAAAGAAGATGTCATAAAATCGCAAAAAACTGTAGAATTTATTTGATTTTTTTGTCATGACTTGTACCTTTGACTTATCAAATGACTTCGTAGCTCAGTTGGTAGAGCAACAGACTCTTAATCTGTGGGTCCTGAGTTCGAGCCTCAGCGGGGTCACTATCTAAAAAAGCCGTTTTTACTTGCGTAAAACGGCTTTTTTGCTTTCCTTAGGGTGGTTTTGGAACATCCTCCCTACACGTTTTGAAAAACCTCAAAACGGTGTGTTTTGCATAGTTTTTTGTTGAACTTCACGTAAAACCGTCACAAATACGTCACAAAGGTTTTCGTGGTAATGAAAAGATTATGGCAACCGTAAGCGCAAAGGTTTATGAACACCACAAAAAAGCAGATGGAACCTACAATGTGAAAATTAGGGTCTATCACAAAGAGGAAAAAAAAATTATAGACACTCCTCATTTCCTTTCCCTAAAACAACTCACCAAGGTGAAAGGAAAAAAAGAATTTAGTATTAAAGATCCTTTTGTCCTTGAAATAGTTGACAAGAAACTAAAGGACTACCGTAAAACGATCAGCGAGCTCGAGGAGAAGCTTGACTTTTTCACCGCGGGTTCATTAAGGGATTATCTCAAAAATATAGATGAAGAAATTGATTTTATCAAGTTCTGTGCGAACTGTATTCAACAAGAGAAGGATGACGGTCGTGATGGTTCTGCCGCTAACCATCGATCAGTCCGTAACCACCTCATTGATTTTTTTAATCGGGAAACTGTCTCAATAAATGAAATACATTTTAATATGCTCGTTCAGTTTGAACGTTACTTGAAATCTGAACGGACAATAACAAGAATAAACCAGTTGGGAAAGCCCGTTACTACTGTTTCAAAGCCTGTTTCGGATACTAGTTTATATAATTATATGAGAGATCTTCGTACATTATTTAATGAAGCGTTGAACCATTACAATAATGAAGATCTGGGCATTATATTGATTAAACACTATCCCTTCAAAAAATATAAGGTAGGTTCAGCTCCTCTTACCGAAAATAGAAATAATAATCTTGAAGAGGTTATTAGAATTCGAGATTGTAAAGTGTTACCTAACACTAGGGCTGAACTCGCTCGGGACTTATATATGCTCTCATTCTATTTGTGCGGGATGAATGCTGTTGATTTATTTAAAATATCTACTGACAATGTTCGAAATGGTCGGGTTGACTACAATCGATCTAAAACTAAGGGGAAACGAAAAGACAGAGCATTTATTAGTATAAGGATAATTGATGAAGCTAAACCTTTATTGGAGAAATATATTGGAAAGTTATCACAAAGATATTCAAGCCGGACCACTTTCAATTCCTCATTAAAACATGGAATGAAGAAACTCCGAGAACTTTCGGGTGTACAGGTAGTAACGCTTTATGGTGCGCGCCATACCTTCGCAAATACAGCTAGAAATGACTGTAGGATGAGTAAAGATGATGTTGCTTTAGCACTCAACCATGTCGATAATGGAAATCGTGTTACAGATATTTATATCGCCAAGGATTGGAGAATTATAGATGACGTCCAAAATAAAGTAATGCAGTTCTTGAGGAAATCAGAGCCTAAAATTTTGGAACTGATTAGGAAGAAAGAAATAAGCAGGTAAAGCTGCTTAACTTGATTTGTATCCAACGATTACAATTCGTTGGATACAGACTTAATTTTTTAATATTTAAACTTTTACTCATGAAAAATTTACTTTTATTCTTTTTAACGTGTTTCTTGTCAACAATCGGGTTCTTTGCTGCGATCAGCATGAAGTCTCCTTGGATCGGATTCAGTGTAGCTTTTGGTGTATGGTTCTTATTCCTTTGGATTACAACAAAACCCCATAGAAAACATTGATTTTTATGATGATGGTGTGGTTAAAAAAGTCAAAACATCCTCTGTAAACTTCGAAAAGTCATCCTCCGAATAAGCAATATGGCACATTCCTTGCGGCATTATACACTCAACGTGAGAATTTGACTATTAGTGATTTCGATTTTGACCAATGCTCCAATTCGTTATGAAAATAATAAAAATCCTGTCTCTAATTACTGTACTATTTTTGATTACACCGGGATTAAAGAGCCAAGAGCGATCTGTTGAGGATATCCTTGATGTACTTGATATGAACTCCTGGTACTTGCCTTCCGCTGATTCAAAAGCAAAACTTTACGTAACATCCATTGGACATGGTGATACCGTGGTTTCCCTTCATGGTGGACCGGGAAACAACTTCTATTATCTTGTAGATGCATTTCGAAATAATACGCATTCGAATAGTTTTCTACTGTATGACCAGAGGGGAAGTCTGCTCTCGAGAGTGCCCGATTCGATTGCCAACACTTTGAATCTTATGGTACTAGTCGAGGATCTGGAACAGCTGAGAATAGAGACGGGATAAAACAAATTAACCTTGTTTGGGCATTCTTTTGGTTCAATGGTAGTTCTTTTTTATTATATCAAATATTCCATTTGCTTAAATGTTTTTTAGCTGATTCTATACTCATTCCACCATTTTTATCAGATGAATATTTCGCCTTTCAAATACAGTACGGCTGTTCCTCCCAGCTCAACTCTGTCACCCAATATCTTACAATGTACTTCGCCTGTTTTTTCTGAAAGTTGAAAAGCGAGTAATTCAGTTTTGCCTAATTGTCCAGCCCAATAAGGAGTGAGCGTTGTATGTGCAGAACCGCATACGGCATCTTCGTTAACGCCACATGCCGGAGCAAAAAAGCGGGAAACGAAATCATATTGATTACCTTTGGCGGTTACAATAATTCCTCGTGCATTTATTTTGGCAATTTTCGCTAAATCAGGGAGTAGAGAAGCAACATCCTCTTCCTTTTCAAATACCAGCATATAATCTGTCTTTCCTTTAAATGCGGCTATAGGTTTTTTGTCGGTAGCTGTTAACAGCTCGTCAGTCAATGATACTTCAGTGTACTCGTCTACTGGAAAATTTAGTATATAATTACCGTCCTGAACGGATACGGGCAGCTCTCCGCTGCGTGGCGAATAAAAAGGAATGACAATCCCCTTTTAAAATTGCTTAATTAGAAGCGATTCTTTTTAACAACCCTTTATGCCTTTCAACAGGTCATTATCGACCCTTCGGTCTTTATGGACGTTTTTATTTTGCTTGAACAGCGACCTTTGAAGGTTTTCCTGACAATTAACAAATGTTGTGGTTACGTTCTGTCCTTCAAAGCCCTTAATGCCGAGGTAATGGAAATCAGATCCACCACTTCCTGCAATCCTGCACCAATCAATGCCGGTAAAACACCGAAGGCTGCAATCAGCATAAGCACGGTACAAACGGCAATGCCAATGAAAACGGATTGACGGGCAATCTTCATCGTTTCTTTGGAAATGAGAATAGTATCACTCACTTTTTGCAGATTGTCTCTTAAAATCACCACATCAGCCGAATCGCTGGCGGCACTCGATCCTTTAGCACCCATCGCAATGCCTACATCGGCAACGGTTAACGACGGTGCATCGTTCACGCCATCACCCACCATTACAACCGGGCGAAATTCGTCGGGCATACTTTTCAGGATTTTCAGTTTGTCTTCCGGCAAACAGCCACCGTGCACTTCCGTAATGCCAATTTCTTTGGCAATGTTTTCAGAAATACTTTGCTTGTCGCCGGAAATCATCATAATTTTTTGGATACCCATTTTTATTAATTGGGCAATGGTTTGCCGGGCTTCGGGGCGCACTTCATCGGTAAAGGTGATTTCCCCTGCATATTTGTCATTCACCGAAACAAATAACGAGGTTTTTTCCGTTTTAATTGAAATGGGTTCGGTCGTTACAAAATTCAGTTTACCCACTTTCACCAGTTTGCCGTTTACTTTTCCTTCAATACCATTTCCTTCTATTTCCTTTAAATCTGTTGCCAGAGGAATCGGTTTATCCCCGATATATTTCATCACCGAAACCGCCAAAACGTGGGAAGACTGCTGTTCTACGCTGGCTACAAAATCAATCAGTTCGTCTTGCGAATAAGAATTTTCCGGGATGATGTCGTCCACAGTAAGATCGCCTTTGGTTAAGGTTCCGGTTTTATCGAAGGCGATGGCTTTCATTCTGTCCAGTTTTTCGATGACAGTCCCGGATTTTATCACCACCCCATTTCTGCTGGAACGGCTCATTCCGGCTATCAGGGCAATGGGAGCCGCCAGAATCAGCGGGCAGGGCGAAGCCACCACCAACACTTCGGCAATGCGGTTGGGATCTTTGGTAATCAAATAAGCAATTCCGGCAATTAAAAAAGCAACGATGGTAAAAGGCAAAGCGTACCGATCCGCCATTCGCACAAAATGTGCCGGCTCTTTTTCGGAATTATGCACCAATTGCACGAGTTGCTGGTACTGGCTGTCTTTGGCGAGTTTGGAAACCTGAATGGTAATGGCTCCCGAACCATTCACCGAACCCGACCATAAGCTGTTGCCTTTGGTTTTGTTGACGGGTTTGGATTCGCCCGTGAGCGAAGATTCGTCCAGCAGCACCTCTGCACTCAGTAAAATTCCGTCCACGGGAATAATTTCCTTGGGTTTTACGATGATGATGTCACCGATTTTAATATCCTCCACAGGAACATCATGTAAATCGTTTCCTGTTTTTTTATGAGCAATTCGGGGTGTATTATCAAGCAATGATTTTAAATCTTTCCGGGCTTTTTTCTGGGCATAATCTTCCAACGAATCACCTCCGGTAATCATAATGAGGATAATGAGTGCCGCCCAATAATTACCAACAGCTAAGGTTGCAGCAATGGCAGAAATCGCCAAAATATCCACGCCAAAATTCCCGGAACGAAGCACGTCGATCATTCCTTTCAGAAGAACAATGGACATCAAAATGCCGGTTGCCGTAATTAAGATTTTAGCATAATGCGGTTCTTTCAGGATAAATTCCAGAACAAGTGCCACTAAGGCAATGCTGAGAACGATAATGAATTTATATATATTTTTCATTTTTATAATTTTAAAAGTTTAAAGACAAACCTAATCCCATTGTTTTATTTTGATAAAACGGATATACAAGAGCACTATTTTTGCTATGATCTTTTGAAAATAATTGACTGACTTTTGGGAACAACCAATAGGCAACTTCTGTGGAGAGAATTCCAATACCGGCACCTGCAACCACATCACCCACCCAATGTTTATCATTCAAAATGCGATAAACTCCCGTAAAAACAGCAATTGGATAACCAGACAAACTTAACCAAATATTTTCATCCTGATATTCACGGAACATAAAATGTGCTGTTGTAAAAGCAGTTGTAGTATGTCCCGAAGGAAACGACAAATTATTAGAACCATCTGGTCGTTCTTCTCTCACCAAATGCTTGGTAGGTAATACGACAGCACTTGAAATCAGCAACGATGTGCCTAAAATAATACTTCGGTCTTTCAAATTATGTTTTCCTTTAAGTCCAATAGCATTTAATCCATAAACCAATATTGCAGGTACGTATTGGGTATAATTATCCAGTTTTATTTTATCCGGCTGATGCTCCCCAATTTCATATTGGGTGGAACGGTTCAGCTGTTTCAGATCATCAGACGTCAGGCTTAGGATTCCGTATCCGATAAAAACAGAAGGTACAATCAGCTTTTTATATTTAAATTGATAGGCGTGGTCAAATGATTGATCCATCTTTTGACCTGTTACCAAACTATCCGTTTGTGCTATTCCCAATTGATAAACGCACAATATGAGTATCAATAATAAATGTCTCATTCTTAAATTTATTAATCATCTCCGCCAATCATTTTGGAAGCAATTCCCTTTTGAGCTGTTTTTTCTGCCAGCCAAATCCCGCCAAAATGCAAAATAATAAAAATCGGAAACCAGTAAATTGCCCATTTATGAATGGTTTCCATTGTATCTTTCAGGTCTCCATTCCACCATTTCAGGTAGGCTCCGGTGATGGATGAAACAATCACAAACAAGTAAAATAGCAGATAAATAAATCCCTGAAATTTTTCTTTTGCTGATGTATTTGCCGAAAAAGGATTTGGAAAACGAATGCCCTTTACCAACATATAAATGATGCGAACCGCAATGATTACAAAGAAAACATACGCTGCATATACGTGCCATTGCCACATAGGGTCCAGAATGCTTTTTACTGTTACGATGGTTTGTTCATTGGTTAAATCAATGCCTTGCATATTTTTTTCAATAGCTCCCAGAATGGCTTTTTTACCCATCCAGTTGATCCGAAGAAATCCGGTGATAAACAAAACCGTCATTAGTAGAGCTGTGTCCCAGTGTAAACCACGATGAAGCGGGGTAAATATTTTTGTTGAATTTCTCATTATTTTAAATTTTTATATCAGATTTTATCTGACTGTTATTCTTCATCTTCACTGGTATTTTTCAACTTCATCAATATGGTATAGGCGTTTTTGACCACGATTTTCTTACCTTGAAAATCAGCAAAGTTGAGGATTTCAACAAAGCCATTTTCGGAAATTCCCAATGTGACCGGGACCATCTTCCAGGTCTGTTTCCCGGTTTCTGTAAAGACATAACTTTTCCCTTCAAAATCCACCACGCTTTCTTCCGGAATAGCATTGGCAAAAGAATTTTCTGTTTTCACTTCGGCATTCATATACATTCCGGGAATGAGTGCAGGATCGTATTTTTCAAAATGACAATTAACCTCAGCCATGCCGCTTCCGTCCACGTCTTTACTCGTCAGCAAAATTTCACCGGCATATTTTTTTGAAGGATCTACATTGGTATAAGCCACAATCTGTTGCCCGGTTTTCAGCATTTCCAAATCCTTTTCATACACTTTTAAATTGAGGTGAATATCAGAAGGATTGATGAGTTTAAACAGCACATCCGAAGACGTTACATATTTGCCTACATTCACATTCACCTTGCTCACAAAACCGTTGATGGTACTATAGACAGGTACGCTCTGCTGAATATTTCCGGCAGATATCTTAGCCGGATTTATGTTGACCAACTTCAGTTGCTGGGCAATGGAATTCATCAGAATTTTCTGATCGCTCATAATGGATTGTGCCTGCTGCATCACTTTATCACTACTTGCCTGGCTTTGGTTGAGCTTAGTTTGTCGGTTATAATCCAGTTGGGCAAAGTGGTATTTGGATTTTGCCATCAGATAATCCTGCTGCAACTGTACAAACTGCGGATTTTCAATAACGGCAATTACCTGACCTTTAACTACTTTCATCCCTGGCAAAAGGCGGGTGCTTTTCAGATAGCCGCCCAGCGGTGTACTTACGGAAACCAGATTTTGCGGTGGTACATCAATTTTACCGTTGAGTTTCAATACGGTGGAAATATGCTGCATCGACAGTTCCGCGGTTTCAATGGGGGTATTGTGTAACTGTGCATCGGTGAAAATAACCGTGTTTTCGTCTTTCGGATTTGCAGTTTTGGTGGCGGTGGTTTCTTGTTTTTGTTGACATTGAACTGCGGAAAGCAGTACTATCAAGACCAAAAAATAAGAACCGTATAATTTTAATATTTTCATTTTCTTGTCTAATTATATATTGATTTGAAAAATTCTGTTTACTGTTTAAAATATTCTGTTCATCAACTACTGAATCGTGATATAATTCAGTTCAACCACGCTTTCGTTTAGTTTCAATAGGGCATCTGCATAATTGCTTTTGAGCAAAACTGCCTGATTGACGAGCATTACAAATTCCAGATAATTGATTTCTCCGTTAATGAATTGTTGCTGTGCTGTTTTGGTAATGATGTCTGCATTTTTCAGTTCATCAGTTTCGTAACGGTTGATGATTTCGAGATTCGTTTGATACATTTGCTTGAGCTGTTGCTGTTTTTTCTCTAATGCAAATTCCGTATTATGCCAATCGTTTTCCGCAATGCTTTCCGCCACTTTAGAAGCGTGAATTCTTGCCTTTTGTCCGCCTGAAAATATTGGAATGCCAACACCTACCATCACCGACTGAAACTGTGGTGTAGCAGAATACAGTTTATCATCAGGTCCCATACCTTTGAACGAATTGAGATTATAACCGATTTGCAAATCCGGAAGAAGTCTGGATTTTTCCACTTCGGTTTGTTTGCCGGCAACCGTTTTTTGCTGTTCCAATACATGTAACAAGGGATGCGAAGCATTTTCCTGAAGCAAAAGAACCGGTCTGGAATTTTCCAAAGGAAGATATTCCGTTTCGGAATTGAGCAACCAACTGAACTGCAACTGCAAGGTTTTTATTTCCTGCTGCACTTGTTTCAACTGAATCTCAATTGCGGATTTTTGGTTGGAAGCCGTTGTTTTTTCCAGAATATTGCTTTCTCCAGCTTTTAAACGCAAACTGGCTTTGTCTAAAAATTGGGTGTACAGTTGCAACGTTTCATTCAGCAATTTTTCCTTATCTTTCCAATACACCATCTGGAAATAACTTTGGCTGACGGCTTTTTTCAGTTCAAATTCTTTAAGCGAAACATTCAACTGGCTTTTTTTCCATTCTTCGGAATGCAAATTTTTCTGTTTCTGATACACAGTTGGAAAAGCGATGCTCTGTGAAATCCCGAATTTCATATCGTTGTATGCACTATTTATTTGTCCGTAATCTGCTGTAACTGCGGTTTGCGGAATATCGGCATTAGAAGTTTTAATCAATGCTTTGGCATAATCCGAACGCAGTTTTTCATTTTTCAGGTTGCGATTGTTTTGCAACGCTGTTTGCACGGCTTCATCTAAAGAAATTATGGTTTGTGCCTTCATTTTTATTCCTGAAAACAGCATAAAAATCAACAGAACAGAGGCGACATGTTTGGATTTTGGTTTTTTCATTTTAAATCCATTTTCGATATTGACATATAAAAGCGGTAGGACAAAAAGGGTGAGCAAAGTGGCCAATATCAGTCCGCCAATTACCACGGTCGCCAAAGGTCGCTGCACTTCTGCTCCAGCACCTGTGCTTATTGCCATCGGGATAAAGCCGAGGGAGGCAACGGCTGCGGTCATCAATACCGGACGCAATCGGCTTTCGCCGCCATCAATCACAATTCTGACGATATTTCTAATGCCGTTTTTATGCAGTCGGTTAAATTCTGAAATCAATACAATACCGTTCAAAACCGCTACGCCAAAAAGAGCGATAAAACCAACGGCAGCACTGATGCTGAAAGGCATTCCGCGTAAATTCAACATAAATACACCTCCGATGACCGACAACGGAATGGCGGTGTAAATCAGAAGACTTTCTTTAATCGACTTGAACGCCATAAACAACAGGACAAATATCAATGCCAATGCCAGCGGAACGGCAATCATCAACCGTTGTTTGGCGTTGTTCAGATTTTCAAAAGAACCGCCATACGTAATAGAATAGCCGGCCGGAAGTTTAATCTGTTTGTCCACTTTACCCTGCAATTCTTCCACAATGCTTTGCACATCACGGTCTTTGATGTTGAAGCCGACGACAATACGGCGTTGTGCATTTTCACGTTGAATTTGATTGGGACCTTCCACCACATCTACGGTTGCCAGCTGATTGAGCGGGATCTGATTGCCTGCAGGTGTTGGAACCAATAGATTTTGAATATCATTGATGTTTTTTCGGTCACTGGCATTCAGGCGTACTACCATATCAAAGCGTTTTTCGCCTTCAAAAACCAAACCTGTACTCTGTCCGGCAAATGCGGTATTAATCACCCGATTGACATCTGCAACAGAAAGATGATACTGAGCAATCACGGGACGATTGTATTTTACCACCACCTGCGGAAGCCCGGAAACCGGTTCTATATAAAGGTTTTGTGTACCTTTTACCGTTTCAATGATTTTACCGAGTTGGTTGGCATTTTGCACCAAAGAATCCAGATTATCGCCAAAGATTTTGATGACCACATCCTGTCTTGCACCAGTCATCAGTTCATTAAAACGCATCGCTACCGGATACTGAAAACCAACTGTAATACCGGGCACATCTTCCAGTGCTTTGCTCATTTTTTCTGATAATTCGGAAAACGTTTTGGCGGAAGTCCATTCTTTTTTGTCTTTCAGAATGACCATCATATCCGAAGCATCCATTGGCATCGGATCGGTAGGCACTTCTCCACTTCCTATCTTGGTGACCACTTTTTCCACTTCGGGGAAACGGGTTTTTAAGATATGGGCTGCTTTTTGCGTACTTTCAATCGTGGTGGTAAGGTTGCTGCCCGGTAAAACGCGGGTATCCACCGCAAAATCACCTTCTTCCAAAGACGGAATAAATTCGCCGCCCATTCTGCTTAGCAGAATTATTGCCGTGATGAACAATATCCCGATTATGGTAAAAATGGTTTTCGGAATGCGTAAAACTTTCAGCAAGGTTTTCAAATAAAGCGCTTCTACTTTCTTCATTACCCTGTCCGACCACGAAGGTTTTAAACTTCTTTTCTTCAACAAAACCGAACTCATCATCGGAATGTAGGTTAGGGAAAGCAGAAATGCACCTAATAATGCAAACGCCACCGTTTCTGCCATCGGGCGGAACATTTTCCCTTCAATCCCCTGCAATGTTAGGATCGGAATGTACACAATGAAGATGATAATTTGTCCGAAAACTGCACTGTTCATCATTCTTCCGGCAGATTCTGTAACTACACTATCCATATCATTGGACGGAATTTTCAGCAGGCTCTTGAACTTAGGATTGAGGGATAACTGATGCAGGACGGCTTCTACAATAATGACCGCTCCGTCGATGATTAATCCAAAATCCAGTGCACCCAAACTCATCAGATTGCCGCTCACCCCGAAAAGGTTCATCATACAAATGGCAAAAAGCATTGCTAGTGGAATCACCGAAGCCACGAGTAAGCCGGCTCTGAAATTTCCGAGAAATAAAACGAGGACAAATACCACGATTAAAGCACCTTCCATAAGGTTTCTCTCTACCGTGCTGATGGCATTATTCACCATTTTGGTACGGTCAAGAAAGGGTTCTATCACCACGCCTTCGGGCAGGGTTTTCTGGATTTGAGCCACTTTGGCTTTTACATCTTTGATGACCTGACTACTGTTGGCACCTTTCAGCATCATAACCACCGCACCCGAAACTTCGCCCTGATCGTTGTAAGTCATCGCTCCGTAACGGGTGGCAAAACCAATTTTGACATCAGCTACATCTTGGATAAACAGCGGTACATCGTTGTTTTTATTGGTAATGGAAATGTTTTGAATATCCTCAATATTGCCCACCAAACCTTCGCTCCGAATGTAGAGAACGGTTGGCCCTTTTTCGATATAAGCACCGCCGGTGTTCTGGTTATTGGCATTCAGTGCATCAAAAACATCATTGATGGTAATGCCGTAAGCATTAAGTCGGTCGGGATTCACGGCAATCTCGTATTGCTTCAATTTACCGCCAAAACTGCTGACTTCCGCTACGCCTTTGACCTGAAGTAGCTGTCGACGCACAATCCAATCCTGAATGGTACGGAGTTCCGTAACGTCGTATTTTTGTTCAAAACCTTCTTTAGGACGAACGACATATTGATAGATTTCGCCCAAACCGGTAGAAATCGGCCCTAATTGCGGTGTTCCGATACCTTGCGGAATTTCATTCTGAACCTGTTGCAGCCGCTCTGCCACTTGTTGTCTTGCCCAATACACATCAATACCATCATCAAAAACAATGGTAACCAAGGACAATCCGAAACGGGAGAAACTGCGGATTTCTTTGAGTCCGAAAATATTGGAGTTCGCCTGTTCAATTGGGAAAGTAACCAGACGTTCGATATCGGTTGCCCCAAAAGACGGAGCGATTGTAATAACCTGCACCTGATTATTGGTAATGTCCGGCACAGCATCAATCGGTAATTTGCTTACCTGATAAGAGCCAATGCCGATTAAACCAAGAACCAATAATGCTATAATGAGTTTGTTCTTTACAGAAAACTCAATGATTTTTGTAAGCATAATTTATTCTGTTAATCGTAAATGATAAATAAAGAGATTTGACGTTTCGAATACATGATCAATCCTACAGGCGGACACAAAATACACCGACTGCCCGAATGAAAGTATTATCAAACAGCAAATGCACGATGAAAGGATTCATCGTGGAAATCAAAAAAGATTAACAGAATTTCGGAGGTTGCCAGATGGCAGAACGGTAATTGTTATCAGAAAATGTATCGCCCAAAGGCAAGGTTTTGGGTTCTTTGCCTACAAGTTTTTTGGTTTCTATATCAAAACTAAAAGGGGGGACAAGTACAAAACTGATATTCAAAACATCGATATGTACGATAAACGGTAATTGTTTGTCTTGTTCATAATCGTCATCGTGTGGATGGTTTTCCAGATGGCTCCCGGCGTAATGAACTTCCAAAAATTGCAAAACAGTAACCTCCGGATTTTTTTCTTTGTGATCGAAATAATGCTCTATAAGTATAGGAAACTTCAATAACTGACCTAATTCAGTTGTCGAAATTAAATACACAGACAATAATAATATTGAAAACATTTTTTTCACTTAACAAAGTTAATAAAAAAGTCTGCTCTCTTTTATAAGACGCTGTAATTTAAAATATTTCAAAATAAATGATTTAAAAATTCAATATTATCCCTCCTGTATCAAATGCTGTAAATTCGGGTCGTTTTTTATACGCTCCATTTCACTTTCCACGATATGAACAATGTCTAATTTTATCTGACGATAATTGTTCTCAATATCCCGTTTCATATTATCTTCTCCGCTTTCATCGACAAAGGATAAAATTTCCGGTATCTTCTGGTACGCTTTTGTTTCGGCAGCAACTTTCTCGTTATCTACTACAATTTCTGCGTGAAATATCTTTTGTTCTATACGTTCGTCAAAGTTATCGGACACTGAACCGACAAACATACCTTGTGTAAGTGTACTGATTTTTGAAGCTGGAATAAGACTGTCTAATTGGGTAGAAATTGAAGTTGATTTGTCATTTCGGTTAATCGTCATACTTTGGCGTTTCTGTAATACTTTCCCAAAGCGTTCTGACAGGCTCTTTGCCGTTTCGCCCACGACCTGACCGCTAAAAATATTACCGACCGTGTTCTGAATTACCTTAGCTTCCTTATCTCCATAGTCACGAATTAATTGGGAAAAATCCTGAAAGCCTAAGCAAACCGCTACCTTATTACTTCTCGCCGTTGCAATAAGATTGTCCAAGCCTCTAAAATAAATTGTCGGTAACTCGTCTATAATGACAGGTGCTCTTTGGAGGCCATAACTATCTATATATGGAGCTGGAGTTGGCAAATTCATGGAAACAGGGCCTGGGATATGGCCTGGGGGGAGTCGGTGGAGCTGCCATTGCACAGAACGCCATAAAGGGAAAAGGCATCGTATGGAACATCCACGACAAGCAGTTCAATATTTTCAGGAGCTGTAAGGATTTCAATGAATTCATCTTAGAGAGATATCCCGAGGGCGTTCAGGAATGCATAGATAGACAGCCCGATCTTCAGCAGGTTCGAGCAGCTGTTGAAAAGATCAAGTAGACATTGACAATTCATTTTGTGTGTTATTTTGTTTTCATTCTCTATCGATTATCCCTAATTTTATTTTAGGGTCATATCGCTTTTTTATTAAAATCCTCATTGATAATGTAAAACGAACGTACCATACCGGTGCTATAAAATTCAAAAGGAAATTCATTATTATTGCACATTTGATTAGAGCATGGATGGTCACAGGATATTTTCCAGAGTTCTTTATTTTATGAACTGAAAACACTAATACAGTTTATCACAAATTTTTCTAGATTGTCTTTTTTTGGAGGGTTACAATTACTTCCATAATTGTTCTTCATTTTGCTGTGAACAGTGAATTTAATAAGGATAATTACTCTTATACTTTTGGCAGGTTTGTTTGGCTATGAGAAGTAGATTTTGACCGATTAATGAACTCATTTTGTAATAAAATTATTTTTTATAATTCCTTGTGTCATTTCTTTTTTTTAGAAAGATCATAAAGAGATGGACTGTGACCTGTGTTGTTCTTATAAAAATGAGAAAAATGGCTTTCATCATTAAATCCAAATTCTTCAGCAATTTGGCTCATGTTAAATTGTCCAGATTTCAGTCTTTTATTAATAAGCATCAAACGGTAATGATTAAGGTATTCTCGGTAATTTATATCAAAATTACGTTTGAAATAGGCACTGAAATACGTAGTGGCAATGTTGAAATGTGAAGCAATATTCTTTATTTTTACTTTGTCAGGAATGTAAATGTGCTGATGGATATATGAAATCAATTGTTCCCTTGCTGGAAAATGGTCATTTCCGTTAAGCGACATATCCTGCATAGCTTCCTTTATAATGCCGAAAACAGAAAGCACCTGATGAAAAACGACAGGTGATGTAACAACATTATGCGAGTTGTTGTAAAGAAGTATATTATCAATTGTATTTCGTAGTATTTGATGAATTTCCGGGCTAAATTCTAATTTAACTTCCTTCAAGATTTTGTTGTTCATAATGCTTTCAGGATTGTTATTCATATAATCTTGAAATTTCCAGTGCTCTTTACTGCTAAAATAGTCATCTGTAAATTTAATGCAGATGACCTTGGTTTTTGTATCCATTTTAAAATTATGCTCATCCTCCGGAGAAATCACAAATAAGTCTCCTGAACAATATGAAAGATGATTTTGATTAATCTGATGAATCCCCATTCCATCATAAATATACACCAGCTCAAAATAATTTTGACCGTGAATCGTAAGGTGAAACGAAGCTTCTTCAAAATCTAATATTTCTAACGGGAAAAACTGTTTTAGTTTAGTCATGCTTTGCTCTCTCAAAAATTACTTGTTCGTTTTTATTTTTATTTGCTCTATGACGATAGTAGCGACAAGAGAGAGAGTACATCCGGCAACAGATTCAAGAAAACGCATTAATCCTGACCGCCAGACAATTTCAAAAGCTTTGTCATGGGTGCTCAATCCAACAATAATAACAGTAATACATCCAATTTTTAACGCTCCTGTCCATTTAAAAACAGAAATAAAAATACAGGTACAGAACAATGCAATGCCAATTGACAAAAAAAGATTTGTAGTAAAGTAAACTATTATTGTTGTCAGCAAAACTCCTACAAATGTGCCCAAAAGTCGGTCTTTCATCAGACTTTTAGCATTTTTTGGGAGGTCATCAAAGACCACAATAGCGGATACGGCACACCATATACCACTTAAATAATCATCAGAAAGTTGTAGTAACTTATTAATCCCAAGACCTAAAAAATAAGAAATTAGGATAACAAGCGTAAGTAAAGAAGCTTTTACAACAATACCGGCATCTGGGGGGTCTTTAAAAATTTCAAATTTCACAAATTATTTTTCAGATAGGTTAATATAACACAAATATACAAACCTTTATTTATTTTATACATACATGGCGGTATTCCAATCTGCTAATTTTGCATAGTTAAAATATTATTGAAATTATGGTCAATTTTGTGATGATAGCATTCTGCATAATTGCCGGAATGATATTTCGAAAAGCAAAATTAATTCCGCAAGATGCACATAAGGGAATCAACACATGGATTTTATATCTGGCACTCCCTGCTGTTTCTTTTAAATATATTCCTAAGATTGAATGGAGCAGCCAAATGTTATTTCCTGCTCTTTCTCCTATATTGGTTTGGGCTGGATGCTGGATTTTTATGGAATTTTATTCCCGGTACAAAGGGTATGGTCAACGCTCCCGAAGTACACTTGAGCTTGCTGGAGGTTACAGCAATACGTCTTTTATAGGGTTTCCATTGATTATGGCATATTATGGCGAACAAGATTTAAGCATAGCCATCATTTGCGACCAAGTGATGTTTGTACTTTTATCCACTGTAGGTATAATTTCAGCAATTAAAGGAAACCGTTCAGATAAAGAAGGAATAAAAGCATCAGTTTTGGTTAAAAGATTGCTGACTTTTCCGCCCTTTATAGGTTGTATGGGTGCACTTATCTTATCTAAGGTGACAGATTTGAGCATAGCTGAACCTTTCTTTGATAAATTGGCAGCTACGGTAGGACCATTAGCTCTTTTTTCCGTAGGGTTACAATTGAAATTTAAGGGATGGAAACAGGAAATCTCCCAGATTTCAATGTCCATGCTATACAAATTAATGATTGCTCCGGCATTGGTTTTAATTGCTTCAATTTTGTTAGGAATTAAAGGAGATATTGCACGTATAAGCGTATTTGAAGCAGCAATGCCCACCCTTATTACTTCCAGTATTATTGCAGAACAATTCAGGCTTAATGCGAGGTTAATTAACCTGATTATCGGAGTTAGCATTTTAGTTGGTTTTATTACTACAGCATTCTGGAACAGCATTATGCAGTTATTGGTTATCTGACAGATTTTAGAATGATTAAATCTTTTCTACATCATTTTGTCATCGTTCTACAAATAGACTTGGCTGATAATAAAGTAAATTTGTAATATAAAGAACAGATAGCTAACCTTAGAAAGATGAAATATGGACAATTTCAAAGATAAAACAGTATTTGTAACCGGAGCAGGTGGCGGAATTGGAAAAGCAATTGCTTTGACTTTTGCTAAGAAAGGTGCCCATGTAGCTTTGGCAGATGTAAAAAAAGAATTCGTAGAAAAAGTGGCTAAAGAAATCAAATCAATTGGAGGTAAAGCTTTGGCCTTGGCTGTAGACGTAACAGATTATGCTTCCGTAAAAAGTGCAGTAAGTGAAACAATAAATACCTTTGGAAGTTTAGACGTAGCCGTAAATAACGCTGGTGTAGTGGGTATAGGAAGTATCGAGGAAATAGATGAACATGAATGGGACAGAGTACTTTCGGTAAATGCAAAAGGTGTTTTTATATGTACTAAAGCGGTGTTAGAAGTCATGAAACCACAAAAAAGCGGAGCCATTATCAATACGGCCTCTATAGCCGGCAAAATGGGTATGGCACATTTATCACACTATGTAGCTTCTAAATTTGCGGTGATTGGTTTTACCAATAGTATTGCAAAAGAGGTTGCCGAAACGGGAATTACCGTAAATGCTATTTGCCCTGGTATCATTGGTACAGGGATGTGGCGTGGTGAAGGTGGTATCGCAGACCGCTGGAAACAAGCCGGAGAAACCGAAAGTCAGTCATGGGAACGTAACAAGAAAACACTGATACCGCAAGGTGTGGATCAGAGTGCAGGGGATATTGCTGATGCGGTTTTATTCATCGCTTCTGCTCCCCATATCACAGGGCAAGCCATAGCTGTTGATGGTGGGATGACTATGTAAAAAAGTATTATTAATAAATAAAAAAATCAAGAAATGAAAACGCAAATTGGAATTAAAAGCGAAAACAGACAGGCAGTAGCCGAAATTCTTTGTAAATTATTGGCAGATGAATTTGTATTGTACACCAAAACAAGAAATGCACACTGGAATGTTGAAGGACCTGACTTTCATTCTATGCACATTTTCTTCGAAGGTCAGTATCAACAATTGGCAGACTTGATGGATGGTGTAGCTGAACGTATCCGTACGATAGGTCATTATGCCCCCGGAACATTAAAAGAATTTTTGGAACTTACGCATCTTAGCGAAGTCTCTAACCAAAAAAATGACAGTGCTGGTTTTATAACAGAACTCTTGGCTGATCATGATACTATAATCGATTTTATCAGGGGTAGTATTGATGCGGTTCAGGAAAAATATAACGATGCCGGTACCAGCGATTACATCACCGGATTTATTGAAACCCACGAAAAAATGGCGTGGATGTTAAGAGCACATTTGAAGTAGTAATCTATTAAAATCTCTTATATTATTGAACAAATGCAACAAATGCAACGTTTAGTTAAACAAGTTGCATTTATTTATAGCTTATTAGGATAGATCTCATTTTCTATTTTTTAGTAAATTCTGATTTCGCCAAATGTTTTTAAAATTTAGCATTATTCCGCTTAATAACCTAATCTTGTTGTATACGTTAAAATCTTAGGTAGGTCTGAATATCAAGTTATTGTGGTTTCCATATGACAATTTCTTATAAATATTTGAAAAGAATTAATGAAATTTATTAGAATTAATCGATAAAAAGGTATAAATGAAGTAATTAACTTGCAATTTGGTTGATTTCCATAAATTGGTGGGAAAGTTTCCTAAACCCCATCTGTGATAAGTTTATCCAAAAACTCAAAGTAGTTTTAGGAAATTTTTTTGCTTCTTTTTGTATATTTCTTGTTCTGTTTTTTCAGTTGGTCCAACGTAAATATATGGTTTAGTAAATTTTCATTCAAGTATAAAATTTAATATTATGAATTAATACTTTAGCATGTAATGAACTTATCGACAATTAGACTCCCTAAAAACATTAATCAAAAATCCAACCTGTAATCCTTCATTATGGGAAATTAGAGGTCTCAAAGCTTTCTTGGAGGACCCTTTGAAATAACTTACTGTTTCCTTTAAATCAACCGTCACAAATACGTCACAGCTGTAAATTTTGAATAATAAAAAGAAGTTCATAAATTGCTAAAGCAAGCAGGAAACATAGATTTTTACTCCTGTTGAGGAGAGCCGGCCTGCAGACTCTTAATCTGTGGGTCCTGAGTTCGAGCCTCAGCGGGGTCACTGTCAAAAAAAGCCGTTTTTACTTGCTTGAAACGGCTTTTTTGCGTTCTTTTGGACGGTTTTGGAACTTACTCCCTACCCATTTTGAAAAACCTCAAAATGGTGTGTTTTTGCACAGTTTTTTGTTGAACTTCAGGTAAAACCGTCACAAATACGTCATAAAGGTTTTCGCGCTAATGAAAAGATTATGACAACCGTAAGCGCAAAGGATTATGAACACAACAAAAAAGCAGATGGAACCTACAATGTAAAAATTAGGGTCTTTCAAAAAGGAGAGAAAAAATTAATTGACACTCCTCACTTCCTTTCCTAAAACACCTCATTAAAGTGTAAGGGAAAAAAGAATTTGATATTAAAGATCCTTTTGTTCTTGAAATAGTTGACAAAAAGCTAAAGGAGTACTGTTAAACGATCAGCGAACTAGAGGATAACCTGGATTTTATTACAGCCGAATCCTTACGTGATTATCTCAAAAACAAATATGAAGAAATTGATTTCATAAAATTTTGTGATAATTATATTCAACAGGAAAAAGATGATGAACGGGAGGGTTTCGCTGCCAACCATCGTGTAGTTCATAATCATCTTGTTGATTTTTTTTAGCGGGAAAACGTTTCAATCAATTAAATTCATTTTAACATGCTCATTCAATTTGAACGCTATTTAAAATTATAGCGGATAATAAGAAGAATAAATCAATTACGTAAACCTGATACCAAGATTTCAAAGCTTGTCTCAGATACGAGTCTATATAAATACATGCGTGATCTTCGAACCCTATTCAATGAAGCTTTGAACCATTATAATAATGAAGATATGGGTATTATCCTTATCAAGCTTTATCAATTCAAAAAATACAAAGTAGGTTCAGCACCACTTACTGAAAATAGAAATAATAATCTTGAAGAATTTATCCGAATTCTGGATTTCGACACCTATGGCCATCCATATATTTCTGCAAAACTTTTGTAATATCAATATCATAGTTCAGTTATAGTATTAAAGTTCAATTCCGATATTGAAAAAAGAGATCATAGGGAACATTCCTGCGACTTCCAACTTGCCAGGAGTATCCGAAGGCTATACAAAGAAGGGATTTACCCGATTATATACATTATAAATACCTACTCCAAGCCATCTGGAAATTTCCCTGCTTGTCTTCCATTTTCAGTCTAAATTGATATCCAGCCGATGGAGGGCCAGCAACGTATATTGTTAAGACTTCCCATAATCGGAAAGCCAGATCGCCATTGTTCAATTTCCGGCATACTTTTAAGTACTGTGAATGGTCTTCCCCACTTATAGAGGCAGCTTTTACCAGGGCAGATGCCCTGACACTTCTGGAAACCAACAAGGTCGATGTTGTTTTGGCGAATATCAACATGCCTAGAATAAATGGTATTGATGATACCTTGTCCATTAAAAAGAATCAACCCAAAACACGGGTTAATGCCATAAGTAATATCAGTGAAGGTATATTTTGAAGGAAAATGATCACAAACATTTTATCTTTAATGTCGGGAGTCCCACTTTTAAAAACCTCTTTGACTCTTTTATATAGTAATGAGTGTGCTTAGCTAATATAGCGATGGAGTTCATTGATTCCCTAAAGCTTCAAGATCGAAGATTAAATCATAAAATGTTTGCAAATTTAAAGTATGCAGCCTTTTTTGTTTCTGGTGAGGACCAAAAATTAAAAGGATCCTTCAACAATTAGTGATTAATTCGGTGAATCATTTCTAGAAAGTTATCTGTTCCAGTGTAAGACCTCAGTTTTCGACCTTTTATATCCAACTCTCTACAGTATTGAAGCAAAACTTTCAAAATGAACAGTAATACTTGTTTTAAACGAAGACTAAATATCTTTTTAAAAATGTCTGTTTTATTCCGTATATTGGTACCCCTTCCTACATGCAGACCTTGTAATAATGCGAGACGAAAGTATGCAAGGCTCAATCTTCAAGATTATGACATTTATATCAGTAAAAGGAATCGCTTTCCTTTCGACTTTCCCCCCTCGCGCATGCGGTATCGCTACCTATACGACAGATCTTATGACGGCAATTGTGGATAAATTCCCTTCATTTAACCTTATACCCATACCGATAGAGAAGGGAATTGAACATATCTATCCATTTTACACACCTCTTAAACTAAACGTTTCAGACCTCGGCTCATTTGACCGTCTTAAGGAATATATAAATACATCTTCGGATATCGATATGGTATGTGTCCAGCACGAATTCGGCCTGTTCAAAGATCAAGAAATGGATTTTCTCTCGTTCATCAGCAATCTGGAAAAGCCCTTGGTTCTTACTTTCCATACCGTATTGCCCTCACCAGATTTATTGTTGGCTGAAAAGGTGAAGGCACTAACGGAAGCCTGCTCCCGTGTCTCGGTCATGACCAGGAATTCTGCAAGTATTCTGTCCAAGGATTATCAAGTGTCGGAGGACAAGATTATCATGATACCCCATGGTACCCACATAGCACCCGCAGTTGATAGGATCGAGATCCGTCGACGCTATGATCTGGCAGATCGGAAAGTGTTGAGCACATTCGGTTTGTTGGGCCCCGGAAAGAGCATTGAAACTACATTGGAGGCGCTCCCAGCGATCATTGCACGGACACCAAATGTCATGTTCCTCATTCTTGGCATGACACATCCTGCCCTGATCCAACAAGAAGGAGAACACTATAGGGATATGCTTAAAGAATTGGTGGATCGATACCAGATCGCCGATCACGTCCGATTTGTCAATGAGTTTTTATCAACTGAAGATCTACTGTCGTACCTGCAGATTACGGATGTATACCTTTTTACTTCAAAAGATCCGCTTCAGGCCGTCAGCGGTACTTTCTCCTATGCATTGAGCTCTGGCTGTCCTATCGTGTCAACGCCAATACCCCATGTACGTGAAGTATTGAAAGAAGACATGGGGATCATGATCGACTATGAAGCTCCTGGTCAGCTGTCGGATGCCGTCAACCAGATATTGGAGGATTCGTCAAAACTTGAGAGGATACGCCATATCAATCTGCAAAAAACGGTGGCCACATCCTGGCAGAACGCCGCATTGGCACATGTCAATCTATTCGAAGATCTTGTCGGCGAGCAGCGAAGGATAATATATGCTCTTCCACCGATCAATTTGGATCACATTCAGCGCATGACAACGGATATGGGGTTTGTTCAGTTTGCCAATATCAGTACGCCCGATATGCAAAGTGGGTATGCTCTGGACGATAATGCCCGTGCCTTAATCGCTATGTTGCACCACTATAGGATATTCGAATCATACAGCGATCTTGCCCTGATACAGAAATACCTGCAATTTATCGCCTACTGTATACAAGATGACGGTACGTTTCTGAATTATGTGGACAAGAAAGGCCTTTTTACGGTTCAGAATAATCAAGAAAACCTGGAGGATGCAAATGGGCGGGCAGTATGGGCATTGGGCGAGGTCATCGGGATGTCCGATATACTGCCTGAAGAATTGTCTGCGCTCGCAAATGAATTGTTGGAACGGACATCGGATCATTTCCTATCCTATCACTCGACTAGATCAATGGCCTTTACGATCAAAGGATTGAGCTTTCTGAAGCACAATCGCTATATTAATGTGCTGAAGACATTGGCAGACCGCTTGGTAGCCATGTACGATCATGAGAGCTCAACAGACTGGCAGTGGTATGAGTCCTACCTGACTTACGGCAACAGTGCTATTCCAGAATCATTGCTCGCGACATACCAAGTTACGGGGCATAACATTTATAAAGAAGTTGCGTACAGATCGTTTGATTTTCTGCTTGGCAAGATTATGATAGGTGGCGAAATCCATGTCATATCCAATAAAGGTTGGGCACAGCGTGGAATTCCAGGAACAGATAGCAAGGGAGGCGAACAACCTATCGATGTGGCCTATACAATCATGGCATTGGAACGGTTCTACAGAGTCAGTCGGGAATATCGCTATAGAGAAATGATGCACTATGCATTCGAATGGTTCTTGGGCCGGAACCATCTTGGACAGATCGTTTACAACCCTGTTACAGGAGGCTGCTTTGATGGACTCGAAGAGGAGACGGTCAATATCAACCAAGGTGCAGAATCAACCCTGAGTTACCTGATGGCAAGGCTTATCATGGAGCCTTATGCATAACTGAGCTGTCACTTATTATTCAGCAAACATAATGTACTGAATGTCAATTAAAATCATTACCTTTAACTTACGGGTCTGCAACTTATTTAACACCAATAAGCAGATCGGACATGAAATATAGCATGATTTATTATCCTGAATTATTTCAAATTGTCCTGTAACAACCCCTTCTTTTTAAAGCAATTCACAATTTTTAAATCGAAAGAACAAATTTCTTGACTCCCTCCGGGATAGGTCAAACAAGCTAATGGTCAATCGTAGAAAACGATTGGCAGGCGAAAATTAACAGTATAAAATTTACCCATCATGAGTAAAGATCAGAAAAAAGCAAAAAGTACGAAAGAGAAGACACAATCTTCTTACCAACAGGAAAAAGATTCGACTTCAAAGGAAACAACAACAAATGTGTTTAGCAAGAAAAAGAAATAGGCCTTTATATGAGCCTGCTAGTATCTTTTATATTACCATTAACAATTCCACATGGCACCAGTAATCAAATTCAGCAATGAAGATTCATTCTTTTCAAAATCGCTCAGAGCAAAGATAAACGAATATTTTAAAGTGAGTGGCAAATCTAAAACAGGTGATTGGCGGATCGGTTTAAAGGCGACCATCCTTTTTCTCTCACTTATCTGCATTTATACGATTCTGGTATTTGTGCAGCCATATTGGCCGATCAGTATCCTTTTGTGTTTGCTCTTGGGAGTCAATCTTGCAGCAATCGGCTTTAATATCATGCACGATGCAGGACACAATTCTTTATCGCGCAATACGAAGATAAATTCCCTGCTATCGTACTCGCTAAACCTTGTTGGGGGCAATATATACCTCTGGAAACTGAAGCATAATATCGCACACCACACGTACACCAATATTGATGGAGAGGATCATGATATTGAGATCAAGTTTATGCGGGTTCACCGCGATCAACCACTCAAGCGCTATCACAAGTATCAAAGATATTACTTTATCTTCCTGTATGGTATATCTTACCTCGCGTGGGTTTTCTTTCAGGACTATGAAAAGTACTTCCGGCAAAAGCTTGGTAAAAACTCCGAAAGATTTGCTTTCCCCCTTAAACAGAAAGTTATCTTTTGGATAAGCAAAGGTTTCCATCTAGGTATATTTGTAGTCATACCTATGATTGTTGTAGGATGGTTGTCGACCCTGATGGGGCTGTTAGTGGCCGGGGTAGTCTGCGGGATCTGTCTGGCTACCGTATTCCAGCTTGCCCATGTGGTCGAAGAAACAGAATTTAAGTCGATAGCTACTGACAAGCTGGAGGAAGAATGGATGGTACATCAGGTTCATTCGACAGCTAATTTTGCGACTAAGGATAAGGTGTTGACATGGTTGCTCGGAGGACTGAATTTCCAGTTGGAGCACCATCTTTTCCCCAAGATCTGCCATGTGCATTATCCTGCTATCAACGAGATCGTAAAAGAGGCCTGTAGAGAGCTCGGAATCAAGAGCGTTGAGTACGGAACATTCCGGGAGGCATTCAAGTCCCATGTCCGGGTCATCCGCAGTATGTCGCAATAGCACTCGTTTGATGTTTGTAATCGTTATAACTTCTTTCCGATGTACGAACCGTAATGCTCGGTACGAAATTTTTGCCTTTCAGTTTGTCGCCTTTCGAACCGCACGCAAACTGGTGCTCAAATACTTCATCGAACCAATGCTTCAAAATAGCATACTTACTGTACCAATAAATTGGATACTGAAAAACAATCGCCTGATGTCTTAATAGTACTTCGTGCTCTACTTTTTTGTTAATCTTGTAATCGGGATATTGGGTATGAATATCCCTGATTTCTAAATCCAAAATGCTTTTTTGTAATTCTTCGATAATCATTCTGTTTGCAAAAGGGTTAGCAAATGTTGTGGATGTGGCAGTATAATTAATGCCATAATTTCTGTTTTTTTAAGATTTAAAATATCATACTATAATAGTTTTAGTTGCAAAACTTATCTGAGTTAATTACGTTTCCAATAGCTAACAAAATAGATAGGTTTAAAAGATTTTATTAGGTCTTGATGCTACATTCTATACGAATAAAAATCTCTATATAGTTCCATTTTTTGCTATCTACGACACGGTTTCCGTTAAGGATCAGGGTTTTCTGTATTTGTGCCTTTCAATTCGGTGATCAAGTTAGAGTAAAATCAAAGCTACTGATAATGAAAGAAAGGGAATTGCCAAATGGCAAGATCTCAATTTTTTATGAAATGATTTTAGAGCTAGAGTTTGTTTAGAATACCCCTAACAGAGGTGAAATATTTGTAGAAGATTGAATCGATAGAGGAGAACCTCAGAGGGTAATGCAATAAGAATTAGAAATCCTAAATCATATCCAAATCTTGTTATTCTCCAATCCTTTCCATCTTGGCTCAACTGTATTACGTTCATTTACGAACAACAAAATGTCCGATAATGGACAGCAACTTAACCGAAACAAACCATAAACGTTTGAAATACAAATCATTAAACTATTGGCAGATAAATTGTTTTTTGCTTTTAGTTTAAAGAATATTTTTAGGAGATGACTTTTTGGTCAACTTCCTGTTAATTAAAACATTCGATATGTTCCAATTATTATTCAAAAATAGCATCAGGCATTTAAAGAGAAATAAGCTCTTTACTTTCTTAAACATTCTTGGTTTGACTATAGGAATTAGTTCCTGTTGGGTGATATTTAAGTTTGTGAATTATGAACTGAGGTATGAAAGCGGACTTCCTAATAAGGAAAATATCTATAGAATAGTTAGTCGAATAAATTTCGGTAAGCAGGAGGAAGACACATGGAATGGAGGTGCTTCACGGCCCATATTCTTTGCTCTTCGAGATGATGTGCGATCATTAGAACGTGCAGTTCCAGTATATAAATTCTATACAGAGTTGGTGACCATACCTGATAGTAAAGGTCAAGCTAAACGAGTGGAGGAGTTGGAATACGAAAATCAGATCATACAAACGGAGAACTCCTATTTTGATATGATTGGTTACAAGTGGTTGGCTGGAAATAAAAACGGGGCATTATCTTCACCTAGTCAGGTCGTACTAACGGAGGATAGGGCAAAATTTTATTTTCCAAACATGGATTATAATGACATAATCGGGAAGACTCTAATATATTCGGATACTATCCAAAAAACAGTCTCAGGTGTTGTAGCAGCATTGGATTACCCGTCAGAATTTAATGGTGAGGTATTTATTTTATTACAAAAAAGAGAACAGGACAATAATATAGGTGAGTGGACCAATACCAATTCATCAGATCGGATTTATTTTCAAGCAATTGGTCAGAAACAAGCTGATGATGCTTTTAATCAGATCAATAATATTGTAGAAAAAAATATCAAGAGTTTCTACAAGAGGTAAAGCCTATTATACATGGTCAAGAAAATTAGAATTATTGCCATTAAAAGAATCCCATTTTTCAACTTACATCGATGAAGCAAATATCCAGAAAACTAGTAAAAACGTATTGTATGGGTTAACTGCTGTTTCAATATTCCTATTGGTTTTAGCTTGCATAAACTATATCAATCTGACTACTGCCCAAATACCGCAACGTTCGAAAGAGATCGGGATTCGAAAAACACTAGGGAGTTCAAAAAACAGCATCATTCTTCAAATGATGATGGAAACTAGCACCATCATAACTATTGCTTTGCTTGCCAGCTATTTTGTTTCAAAATTAGGATTAGGACTATTGGGAGATTTAATTAGTCAAGGAGCAAAAGAATTTAACAGTCCAATTATCTTTGGAGGTTTTATTCTTATGGTATTACTCTTTACTTTGATTACAGCAGGACTTTACCCTTCCTGGCTGATCACTAAAGTCAATGCTATCGATATATTCAGAAGCAAGGGCAGTTTGAATTCTGAAAAAGGCGGTTTTAATCTTAGAAAGGCATTGATTGTCTTTCAATTTATCATTGCACAAGTATTTATCGTGGCGGCGATTATTATAGGGCAGCAATTACAATACACCATTAAAAAAGATTTAGGTTTTAATAAAGATGCGGTAGTCATTGTGGCCATTCCATACCGGTTATTTAGTATGGAGAATTTTGACAGTAAGAAACAAACATTGGCCACAGAACTCAGAAAGTTATCAGGTGTAAAAGAAATGACCCTAGGTAATCCACCATTATCAAATAGGGTTAGTTCATCTGCAATGCCATTGAAGTCTAGTGAAAATTCTGAGACTATCATACCTCAGGTTTTTAGGAAATCTGTGGATTCTGAATATGTAAAGTTTTATGATTTAAAACTATTGGCAGGAAAAAACTTAAGTGCATCGGACACAACGAACTCCTACATTATCAATGAATCTGCTATGCATGCTTTTGGCTTCAAAAAACCTGAGGATGCAATAGGTCAGATCATTGGGCAAAAAGGCCAGGATTTTCCAATCGTTGGTGTGATTCAAGACTTTCATGCCCGTGATTTTTATCAGAAAATAGAACCATTAGCATTAATGAGTGAAAAATGGAATAAGAGCACTTTTAATATTCGTTTAACAAACTCTGACAGTAAAAATGTTCGCCAAACGATTGAAAGCATTAAATCTAAATGGTCAGAATTCTTTCCGGTAGAAAAGTTTGATTACAAATTCTACGATGAAACCATTTTAGACCTTTATAAAAAAGAAGAGCAGCTTCAGAAAATCACAAATATCAGTACAGCAATTGCTATCCTATTAAGCTGTTTAGGACTTTTTGGCCTAGCAACAATAACTGCATTTCAAAGGACTAAGGAGATTGGCATTCGGAAAGTTTTGGGTGCATCAATTTCAGGTATTGTCGGCCCTCTTTCAAAAGATTTTGTGAAAATGGTTTTGATTGCGATCCTGATCGCTTCACCAGTTGTTTGGTGGGCATGCAATAAGTGGTTAGAAGATTTTATTTACCGAATAGAGATTTCTTGGTTTCTTTTTTTGTTTGGCGGATTAATTGCAATTGCCGCTGCTATAATCACAGTGAGCTATCAGGCAATCAAAGCCGCAAGAGTAAATCCGGTGGATAGCTTGAGGGATGAGTGATGATGCAAGTACAAAGGCCTTGAATGGATATGAAATATGATATTTGAGAGAGGGAAAGGGTTTATGGCCATAGACATAACTCATTAAGACTTATTTCTTCCGTTGATTGTTGCTATTTACAAATATTTATGAATCTTAGAAATTCTAGTAAGAAAATAGTCACAAATACGTCACAGCTGTAAATTTTAAATAATAAAAAGAAGTTCATAAATTGTTATAGTAAACAGGAAACAAAGATTTTTAACTTTGTTGACGAACGCTGACCTGTGTACTCAAAATCTGTGGGTCCATGATAAACAAAATTGCCAAAATTGCACTTGCTTTCGATTCCTGTTGAATGCTGTATTAAAAGATGGTGAAAACGGCACAAAAACATTCACGGAAAAAAAGTAGAAAATAAACAGTATATATCTCGAAAACTCACGAATCAACTCATACAATTTTTTGACCCAAAGTGTCTTCCATTTTTTAACATTTTTCCCTATACGGCCTAGTTTTATGATCATGGCAAAATAAAATTGCATTTATTATTTTTTTGTTTCATTATTATATCGTAATATTGCAATATAATAATTTAAAAATGGGAGCAACAAAGACAGATCATTTTACGGACCGCCAAAACCAGATTGCGGTTATTGCTAAAGCATTGGGCCATCCTGCAAGGGTTGCTATTATAGAATATCTGCTAAAAGTCAATACCTGTATCACCGGAGATATTGTCAATGAGCTGCCACTAGCACAGCCAACCGTATCACAGCATTTGAGAGAATTAAAAAATGCGGGATTAATACAAGGGAGCATTGAGGGAACATCTGTATGCTACTGTATTGACGAAAATACTTTCAATATATTGAAAGAGTATTTTTCAAAAATAATTTCTACAGTAACCAATCAAAAATGTTGTTAATGATGGAAACTGCTTTCATTGTATCTTCGGTATTCCTGATCAGCTATTCATTATTGGCAGTATTTGATGGTGTATTTTTGCATCTTTACAAATATCGCCTCTATGAACATAAGGAAAGCCGTTTTGAACATCTTATTCATACGATGCGGGCCTTTTTATTTACAGGTATACTTGTCTCTTTATTTATAAATATCGAAAACAACAACCTGTTTGTATTCGGATGCCTTTTGATTGTTGCGGATATCATTACATTGGTGTTGGATGCTTATGTGGAAAAAGACAGCAGACAATTTATGGGTGGACTTCCCCGTTGGGAATATATTATCCATCTGCTGGTGAACGGCTTACATTTTGCCGCTATTGCCATATTTTTAGTGATCAAACTCGATTTTCAATCTAGCGGTATATCGTTAGTAAATAAGTTTAGCCATAGCGCAGGCTATGATACTTTCCAAATTATAGCTAAAAATCTACTGCCGGGAGCGATTATCATAAGCCTCTTACATGTGCTGCTTTACATTCCCAGATTCAGTAAGTATTTTAATAAATTACAGCTAAAGTGCTGTTAAAAAATTTGCTTGAATTTATCGCAATATTGCATTATAACTATAAAATATAAAACAATGAAATTATCAGAAATCAAAGAAATCCTTCCAACATTGAAGAATGTTGAATTTCAATTAGAAAACGGAACATTTGTACCAGAGCATTTCCATGTGACCGAAGTCGGCCAGATCAATAAAAGATTCATTGACTGCGGTGGTGTAATACGTGATGAAAAGGCCGTGAACTTTCAGCTATGGAACGCCGATGATTATGAACACCGATTAAAACCCGGAAAATTATTACATATTATCAGCCTTTCGGAGGAAAAATTAGGCATGGAAGATGCCGAGATCGAAGTGGAATATCAAAGTGACACAATTGGGAAATATGATCTGGAATTCAATGGCAAAACTTTTATATTGAAAAGTAAGACTACTGCCTGTCTTGCACAGGATGCATGCGGGATACCTTCCGAAAAGCAAAAGATAAATCTTTCTGTAGTTACTGGTACTGAAAATAATTCGTGTACACCGGGTGGAGGATGTTGCTAATTCGCTGTAGAATGTCAGATGTCTTTTAAATAACATGTATTAAAGCTAAATCAATGGATGAGATCTTTGATGTTATTGTTATTGGCGGAGGCCAAAGTGCGCTAGCATGTGGATATTATCTAAGGCGGGCAAAACTGAAATATCTTATACTGGATAAACAGGATATTCCTGGTGGTGCCTGGCTCCATAGCTGGGATAGCCTGACCCTATTCTCTCCAGCAGATTACAGCTCTTTACCGGGATGGCTGATGCCAAAATCTGAGCATCGGTTTCCGCTCAGACAAGAAGCAATTGACTATTTGCGTAAGTACGAAGAGCATTATCAACTGAATGTGAGGAGGGGTGTTGAAGTTGTTGAAATTAAAAAGGATGGGATTGTTTTTAAGGTCCTTACCCATCAGGGGGCTTTAAAAGCTAAAACAGTTATTTCGGCAACTGGGACATGGGGCAATCCGGCTATTCCAAAGCTAGCAGGAATAGAAGATTTTAAGGGGCTTCAAATTCATTCAGGAAAGTATAAAAATCCAAAAGACTTTACTGGACGGAAAACGCTGGTGGTAGGCGAAGGTAACTCCGGTGCCCAGATTGTCGCAGAGGTCTCAAAAGTTACCGCTGTAAAATGGTCAACCAAAAAGGAACCTGAATTTTTGCCTGATGAAGTAGACGGATATTATCTGTTTAACGTAGCCTCGGCGCGATACAAGGCCGAAAAAGAAGGCAAACCCTTCGATGCATCGCAGTATAATCTAGGAAATATCGTCATGGTTCCATCTGTTAAAGAGGCCCAAAGCAGAGGCGTATTAGTGTCAAGCGGCACATTCGATAAGTTATATGATAAGGGGGTGATTTGGCATAGTGGGGACAAGGAGGAATTTGATGCTATTATTTGGTGTACAGGATTCGGTTATGATACTTCTTATCTGAAATCATTGATACACATAGACGAAAAGGGCGTTGCAAAGACCAGTGAAAGTAAATCATTAGAAATGCCCGGATTGTGGCTCGTCGGATACGGCAATTGGACCGGTTATGCATCCGCCACAATCATAGGTGTAAATAAAACAGCAAAACAAACAATACTTGAGATTGAAGAATTTTTAAAAAATAGTAACTAATATAATATGAAAATTGCATTATTCAGCGATATACACGCCAATTTACCCGCTTTGTAAGCTTTCTTTGAAGATGTCGATAAAAGAAATCCAGATAGTATCTATTGTTTGGGTGACCTGGTAGGTTACAATAATGGCCAAACGAAGTGATTAACGAAATCCGTAAGCGGAAAATTCCAACCATTGCAGGAAATTACGACTTCGGTATCGGACGTATGAGCAATGAATGTGGCTGTGCCTATAAAACCAATAGTGAAAAAGACAATGGCAATATCTCCAATTCTTTTACAAATTCTATCATGAAGGACGACGAACGTGCCTATTTGCGCACGCTCCCTGCCCACATCAAAGTTGAGTTTCAGTTGAATGAAGATAAACTCAATTTGCTTCTGGAGCATGGCAGCCCAAGAAAGATTAATGAATATCTTTTTGAAGACCGTGAGGAAAAGAGTATGCTCAGGATTATGGAGCAGGCTGATGCAGATATTATGTGTTTCGGCCATACGCACAAACCTTACCACCGCATTTTAAATTCTGGATCCGAAGACCAGGCTCATTATCGTCATGCGGTCAATATCGGTTCGGTTGGTAAGCCCAAGGATACTGATGTCCGCGGTGCTTATGTCATGCTGACCATCAATGAAAACAGCTCTATACTGAACAAAGAAAGTATCGGTGTCGAGTTTATATGATTTGATTATGACGTTGGAAAAGCAGCTAAGGCAGTAGAAGAAAGCCCCCTGCCCAATGAATATGCAGAAAATCTAAGAAGAGGCTATTAATCTTAAACCATAAAAATGAACCACAAAATTATAACGACCATTGAGTCTATTTTAACAAATAGTATTTCAGAAGAAAGAAAAACAGTTTTACAGCCCCTGGCAGACTACATACAGAGGAAGGTAAGAGAGAACCAGACAATCCGGTTAAATTTCATCTGTACGCATAACAGCCGCCGGAGCCATTTATCACAGATCTGGGCCCAGACAATGGCCTATCATTTTGGAATTACTAATGTGTTTTGCTATTCAGGTGGTACTGAGGCAACAGCAATGTTTCCCAAAGTGGCAGAAACATTGAGCGATCAGGGGTTTCAGATTCAGAAGCTCAGCGGAACAGAAAACCCTGTCTATGCAATTAAATATGCCGAAAATGAGGCCGCGGTTATCTGCTTTTCCAAAGAGTATAACAGCGAATTTAATCCAAAAAATGAATTCGGTGCCATTATGACCTGTAACAATGCAGATGAAGGCTGTCCTTTGGTTTTCGGAGCAGAGGCAAGATTCCCGATAAAATACGATGATCCTAAAGTCTCAGATAACACTCCACAGCAAACAGAGGTGTACGCAGAAAGAAGCTTACAGATTGCAGCAGAAATGTTTTATGTTTTTTCACTGGTAAACAAATAGCATGGAAATAACAGCAATCGGTAAGGAGCATTATTCGAATATCTCCAGAATATACAAAGAAGGCATTGAAACAGGCCATGCCACTTTTGAAACAACAGCCCCAGCGTGGGAAGATTGGGATAAAAGTAAACTAAAACACAGCAGGTTTGCAGCAGTAGTTGATGGTATCATCGTTGGCTGGGCAGCCCTTTCGGCAGTGAGCGACCGTTGCGTTTACGGAGGTGTTGCAGAAGTAAGTATTTACGTTACTAATTCTCATAAAGGAAAAGGAGTCGGAAAGACTTTGATGGCCAAGCTAATTGAAGAAAGCGAAGCTTATGGAATTTGGATGCTTCAAAGTGGAATGTTTCCTGAAAATGAAGGAACAGTAGCGCTTCATCAGCGCTATGGTTTTAGAATAGTCGGTTTCCGTGAAAAAATAGGAAAACTGGGAGACACCTGGCGCGACACGATCATTATGGAAAGAAGAAGTAAAACAATAGGAATAAATTAAAATAATATGCAGCCAAAATTAAAATTTCTCGACAGATACTTAACACTTTGGATATTTCTCGCTATGGCAGTTGGCGTAGGCCTGGGCTTTTTATTTCCCGGCACTTCAAAAGTAATGGATTCACTATCTATAGGTACAACTAACATTCCATTAGCCATTGGACTAATCTTAATGATGTACCCGCCACTCGCTAAAGTTGATTATTCCCTTTTACCTACTGCTTTTAGGGATAAAAAGGTAATCAGTCTATCTCTATTATTGAATTGGGTCATAGGCCCTATTTTAATGTTTATCCTTGCCATTTTGTTTTTAAGAGATGAGCCGGATTATATGATCGGATTAATTCTTATTGGTTTGGCCAGATGTATTGCAATGGTGATTGTATGGAATGATCTCGCTAAAGGAAACCGTGAATACGCAGCCTTATTAGTCGCCTTAAACAGTATCTTTCAGGTATTTACTTATAGCTTCTTTGTATGGTTATTTATCAATGTACTGCCAGGTAAATTAGGACTAGCCAACTTCGATGTCAGTGTTTCAATGAAGGATGTCACAGAAAGTGTATTGATTTATTTGGGTATTCCTTTTCTTGCGGGCTTTTTGAGCCGATATATCTTAGTGAAGTCAAACGGGATAGAATGGTACAATAGAAAGTTTATTCCCACAATATCACCCATAACATTGTATGCCCTATTGTTCACGATTGTCTTAATGTTTAGCCTCAAGGGTGAAAAAATAGTGGAACTGCCGATGGATGTAGTAAAAGTAGCGATACCACTGATAATATATTTCGTACTGATGTTTTTTGTGAGTTTCTTTGTAAACAGATCAATGAAGGTTCCCTACGATAAAAATGCATCCATTGCATTTACGGCTACTGGAAACAATTTTGAGCTGGCAATTGCTGTCGCCATCGCAGTATTTGGCATCAATTCTCCTCAGGCATTTGTTGGTGTTATTGGTCCCTTAGTCGAGGTTCCTGTTTTAATACTTTTGGTTCGGGCCAGCCTTTGGTTAAAGAAAAAATACTATACCTAGAACATTCGGGGGCATAGTTTTAGTTCGATCACCTGAAATAATTTTGTGTCCCTGTTGTTCTATTACCTATGATTAAAAAAAGGCTTATTCCCCCTTATTTTTAATCAATTAATTCAACATAATTTAATAAATTTGCGCAATGAGGTATTTATCGTTCATCATGGCAATAATGGTCTTGGTCTTATCGGCCTCACCTTGCTTTATTGAGGATAAATGTCTTGAACAAACATGCATGTCAACAGAAGATCAACACCAAAATGACGATGATTGTGGAATGTCCTGTTGTTCTCCTTTTTCCAAGTGCAATACCTGTACAGGCTTTGTTGTAACTTCTTTTTGTTTTTCATTAGTTTCGCCCGGAAAATTACAGATAATAAAATTGGGTTCATTATCTGCTCCGACGATTTTAGATTTTCCCTACTCTACTTGGCATCCGCCACAGTTAGCTTAATATACCGTGCTCTGCACAAAAAGGTAGGAACAGCACTTTCCAACTATATTTCTCCTTTACAATAATATTAAGCATATTTCATGAAAAATATATTCATCGTGTCATTATTCATGACATTCAATCTTTGTGGTTACGCCCAAAGTATTTTTAAGGCCGTAGTTAAAGACGGTGAACACAAGGAAGTTTTAATTGGCGTTACTTCGGAGGTAGTAGGAACCGAAATTGCGGCAACTTCAGATCAAAGTGGGAAAATTACGTTGATCGATATTCCCGATGGATCGCAAACTATAAAGTTCAGCTATGTTGGTTTTAATGAGCGTATTGATACATTTCAATTTCCGTTAGAGGACACAAGCTTTATTGAGATCTTACTGGAGGAAGCCAGCGAAAAGTTGGAGGAAGTCGTAATTTCATCTACAAGAAGTACGAGGACCATACAAAATACGCCGACCCGTATTGAGGTTATCGGAAGTGAGGAACTGGACGAAAAGGGCAATATGAAAGCGGGGGATATCCGCATGCTTTTGAGTGAAAGCACAGGTATTCACGTACAAACAACTTCACCCATCAGTGCCAACGCAAGTATTCGTATTCAAGGGCTCGACGGACGATATACACAAATTTTAAAAGACGGCTTCCCTCTTTATTCGGGTGCTTCAAGCGGATTGGGCTTGTTGCAAATTCCACCGCTTGACTTAAAGCAGGTCGAAGTTATCAAAGGTTCAACCTCTACCTTATATGGTGGCGGCGCAATAGCAGGTTTGGTAAATCTCATATCCAAAACACCAACGGAAGAACGGGATATGCGTTTTCACTTAAACGGTACGTCGGGCAGAGGATTGGACATTAACGGTTTTTATGGACAGAAGTTTAAGAAGATTGGAACAACCATTTTCGCTTCGCATAATCGCAACGGGGCTTATGATCCCGCAAAAATAGGACTTTCGGCAATCCCTAAGTTTGAAAGGTATGTACTGAACCCTAAGTTATTTGTTTACTTCAATGATAAAACAAAAATGAACTTTGGTATTAATACCACCATTGAAAACCGCTTGGGTGGCGATATGCTTTACATCAAAGGAAACGGAGATAACATCCATCAATATTTTGAAGAAAACAAAACACAGCGTTATTCTACTCAATTTGTTTTTGACCATACTGTAAACGAAAACAGTTCTGTAAAATTAAAAAACAGCGTAAGTTATTTTAACCGGAATACGGCTATTCCGAATTACGAATTTGAGGGAACGCAAACCGCTACTTTTACGGAAGCAAGCTATAGCCACTGCAAAGAAAAATCAGAGTGGGTAACAGGCTTTAATATTTGGACGGACAATTTTAAAGAAAAACAGATTACCCCATTTCCGTTGAGGGATTATAACCAAACCACATTCGGGGCTTTCGTTCAAAATTCTTTTAAGGTCACGGATTGGCTTCAATTGGAAACGGGCTTAAGGGCAGACTATGTTATAGATTATGGCGCTGTGTTCTTACCAAGAGTATCGGCATTGTTTAAGATTGCAAACGGATTGACTTCACGTGTCGGTGGTGGATTTGGCTACAAGACGCCAACCATTTTTACAGAAGAAATTGAACGCATACAATATCGCAAAGCAATGCCAATTGACGACGAGATCAATAAATTGGAAAAAAGTTATGGAGCAAATGCAGACATCAATTACCGCACTAATATTGGCGAGGATTGGACTTTCAGCATAAATCAATTGTTTTTTTATACTTATCTGGATAATCCTCTGTTGCTTCAAAATGCATTGCCAGATCTTTATCAGTTCGTCAATTCACCGGGTTACATCCATACAAAAGGGACCGAAACAAACGTAAAGATCGGCTATGATGATTTAAAGATGTTCTTGGGCTATACTTATACCGATACACGTTTGCTTGAAAACGGAAGAAATACAGATAATCCTCTGACACCAAAACACCGAATCAACTCTGTTTTGATGTATGAAGTAGAGGATAAATGGAAGATTGGCTTGGAAGCTTATTATTTCAGTCCCCAAATACTGAACGGCGGAACAACCGGAAAGGACTATTGGACCTGTGGCTTTATGGCTGAAAAGATCTGGGAACGGTTCTCCCTGTATCTTAATTTTGAGAACTTCCTTGACACAAGGCAGACACGTTTTGATACTATTTATACTGGTACAATTACAAATCCTGTCTTTAATGACATTTACGCACCATTGGACGGATTCGTGATCAACGGCGGTATAAAAGTTAAACTTTAAACTGATGAATAAAACAATATTTAATATCACTAAAATGGACTGCCCGAGCGAGGAGCAGTTAATCCGTATGAAGTTGCAGAACTTCGACATGGTAAAATCATTGGAATTTGATATTCCAAACAGAAAATTGAGTGTTTTTCACAATGGAGGCCCGGAACCTGTTTTCTCGGCTTTGGAAACCCTAAACCTGAATACCACATTGATTTCAACCGAGGAAACTGATGTAGTTAATGGAATAGATACTGGCAATAACCAACGGAAGCTATTATTCACAGTATTGGTTATTAATTTTCTCTTCTTTGGATTAGAAATGCTGTTCGGTATTTTTTCCAACTCAATGGGATTGATAGCAGATAGTCTGGATATGCTTGCAGATAGCATAGTTTATGCATTGGCTTTGTTTGCAGTTGGTGGCACGATTGTACGAAAAAACAACATTGCTAAATTTGCTGGTTACTTTCAAATCGTTTTAGCAGTTATCGGCTTTGTAGAAGTAGTCAGGCGTTTTGTTGGTTTGGGAGAAATGCCCGATTTTAAAACCATGATTATTGTTTCTGTGTTAGCACTGATGGCTAACGTACTTTGTCTTTATTTATTACAAAAGAATAAAAGCAAAGAAGCACATATGCAAGCGTCTATGATTTTTACGTCAAATGATGTAATAATAAACTCGGGAGTTATTGTCGCGGGATTATTAGTTAATTGGCTGGATTCAGGGTATCCTGACTTGATTATTGGTGCAATTGTATTTGTTATCGTAGCCAGAGGAGCATATCGTATTTTAAATATCGCGAAATAAATTTGTAAACTTCAGACGCAAATACTGACGAAAGATCTTTAGCGATATTCTCTTCAGAACTCAAGAGTTGGTAACAATAGAATATTAAACTATCTGAAAACCGTCACAAATAAGTCACAGCGCTAAATTTTGATTACTGAAAAAAAACACATAAATTGCTCTAGCAAGCAGGAAACAAAGATTTTTAACCTTGTTGACGAATGCAGACCTATAGGCTCTTAATCTGTGGGTCCTGAGTTCGAGCCTCAGCGGGGTCACTTTCAAGCCTCAACTCCAGTTGGGGCTTTTTATTTCATAATCATCTGCTTAGTAGATAGTTTTAGATTTTCCTGTTTCTTGCATATTTGAGCCAAAAAATTGGGTTTAATTGAGATCGAACCCTTTTATTATCACACAAAACTACACACGAATACCTCTTTTACAATTTATTGCGAATTACTTCATTGTAATTTTAGGGTTTGTTCGTTTTTGTACCAGCGGGCCGACTTCTTGGAGCTCGAACCCCAATAATATGAATATCAAAGTCTATTTTATTAATGATATGTGTAGCTCTCCCTCTGACCTTATCAGCAGTATTACCTATAAATTAGATTTTACTAATACGTATTTAAAAAGAACTTCATAACAAATAGCATCAAAATATACATTTTATTAAATATTATAGTATATTTAAATACTAATTTGAATGTATGAAATACGACACTCTAAAAAATATTGTCAATCTGCTTGAAGAATTCGAAGCTGATAATTTTTCAGGAAAAACATATCCTAATGATATCGAAGGCTTTAAAAGATGGATAGTTGCCAATTATAAAGGTGATGTAATAAATAATGAACCTGATTGGGAAGGAAAAGAAAACGGACGTAGTCCTGAAAGCGTCATCAATACGTTGATTGTTCATATGAACAGATATGCCAAGAGTTATTCAAAATCAGCCCTATTCGGCTCGGATTTTTCAACACAGGAAGATTTTATCTACCTCATTAACCTAAAAGCTTTTGGAGAAATGACCAAAATGGACTTGATAAAAAAGAATGTACATGAAAAACCTGCCGGAATGCAAGTTATCAACCGGTTGATTGCACAAGGTTGGGTGGATCAAACTGATTCTGAGACCGACAAAAGAAGTAAGGTGTTAAAAATCAGCAATAAAGGAATTCAGATTTTAGAAAAGCAAATGGACAAAATCAGAAAAGCAACTGAAATCGTTACAGGAGATTTAACCCATAACGAAAAAATGGAATTGATCAGGTTGCTCAATAAACTCAATGATTTTCATCAACAGATTTACGATAAAAATATTGAACCAGAATATTTATTGAATGAAGTTTTAAAAGATAGAAGACGATGAAGAATAAAATAGCCGTTATCGGTTCCGGTTTCTCGGGTTTATCTGCAAGCGCATACCTAGCAAAAGCGGGAAATGAGGTTCACGTATTTGAAAAACACGAGCAGCCAGGTGGAAGAGCAAGGCAATTTTCTACCCAACAAGGTTACGTATTTGATATGGGACCAAGTTGGTACTGGATGCCTGATATTATTGAAAGTTTTTTTGCTGATTTCGGCTACAAAATCTCTGATTTCTTCGAGTTGATTTCATTAAACCCACAGTTTGAAATGATTTTTTCACAAGAGAAAATCAGTGTACCTGAAAGTTTAGGGGAATTAAAAATCTTGTTCGAACAAATCGAAAAGGGTGCAGGATTACAATTAGAAAAATTTATGCGATCGGCTAAATTCAAATATGAAGTCGGTATGCAGGATTTCGTGAATAAGCCTTGCCATAATTGGTCAGAATTCATTTCTCCTAAAATAACTAAAAGTGCATTGAGATTGGATTTGCTGACGAACTTCAGAACCTATGTTGCCAAATACTTTAAAAGTGAAAAGCTAAGGACATTAATGGAGTTTCCCGTAATTTTTCTCGGTGCTTCTCCAAAAAATATTCCTGCATTATACAGTTTGATGAATTACGGAGGCTATGCTTTAGGGACGCATTATCCGATGGGCGGCTTTTATCAATTGGTATTGGCGATGAAAAAAGTAGCCGAAAGGCAAGGTGCTAATTTCCATTTCGACAAAACCGTTGAATGTATAAACACGGATAGCGGCAAGGTAAGATCTTTAACTATCAATGGCAATATCTATGAATTTGATGCTGTAATTGCTTCTTCGGATTATCATCATACAGAAACGCTTTTAAATAAAGAGTACAGAAATTATTCTGAAGCATACTGGCAAAACAGAACATTTGCACCATCAAGTTTGATCTATTATTTGGGCATCGATCAAACCATTCCCAACCTGCAACATCATACACTTTTCTTTGAAAATGATCTGGACGAACATATTGATTCTATCTATGGCGAGAAAAAATGGCCCGATAAACCTCTGTTTTATACTTGTTGCCCCTCCAAAACAGATAATACCGTTGCTCCCCACGGTAAAGAAAACCTGTTTCTTCTGATGCCATTGGCGACCGGAATCAATGATGGAGAATTTACACGGGAAAAATATTTAACCGAAATGCTTTCAAGGATTGAAAGACTTACAGGCATAACCGATTTACGGTCAAAGATAGAATACAAAAGAAGTTATTGTGCCAGTGATTTTGTTTCAGATTACAATGCCTATGGTGGCAATGCTTACGGACTGGCAAATACGCTCGGTCAAACTGCGGTTTTAAAACCTAAGATAAGAAACAAGAGATTGAAAAACTTATTCTATACCGGTCAATTGACCGTTCCCGGCCCCGGAGTTCCCCCGTCCATTATATCGGGTAAAATTGCAGCGAACGAAATAATCAAGCTTCAACAAGAAAAACCATGAAACAGCTGTTTGACGAACTTTCTTACTCGGTAAGCAAGATAACGACCCGGAAATATAGTACGAGTTTTTCCCTGGGTATTTTAGCGCTGAAACCGTCTATTCGTTCTGCAATATATGCAATATATGGGTACGTGAGATTAGCAGATGAAATCGTGGACAGTTTTCACGGGTACGATAAAGAGAAGCTATTGAATCGGTTAAAAGCAGAAACCTACGACGCACTGCATGAAGGAATTTCGCTCAATCCCATCCTACAATCGTTTCAGGAAACAGTAAATCAGTATAAAGTTGACAAAAGTCTGATTGAGCAGTTTTTACATAGTATGGAAATGGATTTGCAGAAAATAGATTACAATTCAGAACTATACGAAGAATATATTTTTGGTTCAGCGGAAGTAGTTGGGCTGATGTGTCTGCAAGTTTTTACAGATGGAAATATGGAAAAATATAATGAATTGAAACCTTATGCAATGAAACTGGGATCAGCTTTTCAAAAAGTTAATTTTTTAAGGGATCTAAAAGATGATTATCAGATTTTGGGCAGAACTTATTTTCCGAATATTGATATGAGCATTTTTGATAATTATGTGAAATGTCAGATTGAAGAGGAAATAGAGGAAGAATTTAAGGAAGCGTTGATCGGCATTAAGAAATTACCCAATTCATCTATGTTCGGTGTGTATCTGGCGTACAAATACTACCTGTCTCTGTTCCGAAAGATAAAAAGAAAATCTTCCAAAGAGATATTGAACAACAGGATTCGCATCCATAATTCCGAAAAAGCTTATGTAGCTTTCAAAAGTTATGTAAGATATAAAACAGCTTTTCTGTGATGAAATTTCTTGGTTTATTAATATCGACTATATTCTTTTTGATAAATTTTAATGGAACAGGTTTGGATGTAGTAAGGGCTAATTACAACAAGCTGGTATCAGATAAAGAATTGTGCAAAAAAATGATTGCGGATTTGGATAAAGCAAAAGACAATTCGGCTACTCATCTGGCTTATTTAGGTGCTTTGCAAACCATTTGGGCAAATCACATCTTTAGCCCTATAAGTAAACTCAATACATTTAAAGAAGGGAAGAAAAACATCGAGCAGGCAATCAAAAAAGAACCTTCCAATGTGGAATTAAGGTTTATCCGGCTTTCGGTTCAAAAAAATGCTCCCTCTTTTTTGGGATATAAATCAAACATAAATGAGGATACCGAATTTATTAAGGAAAACCACCATCAAATCGGGTCGGATATTTTGCGGAAAAATATAGAAACACTTTTAAAAGACTAAGCAATGAAACATCGATTATACAGGCAGCAACAATTGTATTGCGATATCGAAACAGCTTGGGATTTTTTCTCTTCTCCCAAGAACCTTTCGAAGATCACACCCAAAGATATGCGTTTTACTGTGCTGTCTGATTATAACAGGGAACAGATTGCTGAAGGAATGGTTATCGATTATATCGTTTCGCCGTTGCTGAAAGTTCCTTTGAAGTGGAGAACGAGAATTACCCATGTGGAATCAAATAAAAGCTTTACTGATTTTCAGGAGAAAGGACCTTATAAATACTGGACCCATTTTCACGAATTTATTCCCAACAAAGGCGGAGTGCTGATGAAAGATACGGTAGATTATGAATTGCCTTTCGGCTTTTTTGGGAAGATGGCACATCTACTTTTTGTGAAAAATAAATTGGCGTACATCTTTGATTTCCGATACGACGTTTTAGAAAAAAAATTTAACACAATGAAGAACTGATATGGCTTTTTTAATCGTATTGCTCACATTTACATTAATGGAAGGGGCAACCTGGATTATCCACAAATATGTTATGCACGGTTTCCTTTGGTTCTTGCACAGAGACCATCACGACCACAGCAATGAGGGCGTTCTTGAAAAGAACGACTATTTCTTTGTCATATTTGCTATACCGACTATTGCTTTGATGTATTTTGGTTCGTTAGAAAATTTCAATTATCTGTTTTTTATCGGATTGGGCATTATGCTTTATGGAATGGCTTATTTTTTTGTTCACGATATTTTTATCCACCAACGGATTAAATTTCTGTCCCGAACCCAGAACCCTTACTTTTTGGCACTGCGCAGAGCACACAAACAACATCACAAGCATATCGGCAAAGAAGATGGCGAGTGTTTTGGTTTTCTATATGTGCCTTTCAAGTATTTTAAAATGTATTTTAACTCCGAGAAAAAATGATAGCATATACTTACTCATTAGTGTTGTTTTTTACGGTCATCATATGTTTCATCGCATCTTACGATAGGCGAATTCTCTTTAACCGTTATTTTGGAGCATTTATAAAATCTGCGATTTTCGTTGCTATACCATTTATTTCTTGGGATATATGGTTTACGGCAAAAGGTGTTTGGTGGTTCAATACAGATTATACACTTGGAATAGTGATAGCGGGATTGCCTCTTGAAGAATGGCTTTTCTTTATTTTCATTCCGTTTTCATGCGTGTTTACCTATTTCTGTTTTGATAAGTTTTTCAAGTTAGGATGGCTATCCGGCTTTAATAACCTGATCGTTTTCGTTAGTGTGATTGTCTGTTCGATTATGGCTTTGTTGCATTATGATAAAATCTATACATTGTTAACGGCTATCGCTACCATAACAACTTTAATTTACCTGCATTTCATTGCTCGGGCAGATTGGATTGGCAAGGCATCTTTCGTGTTTACGATATTGATGTTAGGTTTTTTTCCTGTAAATGGCGTGCTGACCGGAACTGGGATAGAAACGCCTATCGTAAATTACAATCCCGGAGATTTTCTAGGCATAAGAATACTAACGATACCAATTGAGGATGCTGTTTATGGATATACGCAATTTCTTTTGGTGCTTTACTTTTTTAAAATATTTAAACAAACGCATAATGAAAGCAAAAAATAAAATTTTAGTTGTAGTCTGTTCCTTGGGATTTCTTGCACTTTTGAATTCCTGTGCCTCGATTCCAAAAAAGGCAAAAGCGGTCGAAAACTTTGATGTAGATAGATATCTGGGGGCGTGGTATGAAATTGCCCGTTTTGATTTTCGTTTTGAAAAGGATTTGGACAATGTTTCCGCCCAATACAGCCTGAACGAAGATGGTAATGTCACTGTGTTGAACAGCGGTTACAACTATAAGAAAGAGAAATGGAAAAAAGCCGTCGGCTTAGCAAAATTCAGGGAAGATAAATATACCGCTAAATTAAAAGTAAGTTTCTTCGGCCCTTTTTATGCAGGATACAATGTAATTGCATTGGACGAAAATTATCAATATGCGTTGGTCGCTGGAAAAAATTTGAAATATTTATGGATTTTATCAAGAACAAAAGATATTCCGGATGAGGTTAAAACAAACTATCTGAAAATTGCGCAACGGATTGGCTACGATACTTCTAAACTGATTTGGGTAAAGCACGACAGGAACGATAATCCATTTCTGAATGAAAAGTAAAGTCTCTATTTTTTGGTTTCGCCGAGATCTGCGTTTGGAAGATAATGTAGGGTTATATCAAGCCCTTGCTTATGAATTCCCCGTGTTACCGGTTTTTATTTTTGACGAAACCATCTTAAATAAATTAGAAGATAAAAAAGACCGAAGGGTTGACTACATCCATCAGGTACTTTTGGCAATAAATAACGAATTGAATAAATTCGACGCAAGGCTGAATACATTTTATGGCAACCCGTCCGATATTTTTAAAATGCTTTCCGAAAGATATGCTATTCAGGGTGTTTTCTGCAATTGTGATTATGAGCCGCAAGCCATTAAACGAGATAAGGACATTCACCAGTTTTTCAACGAGCGGGACGTTCTTTTTAAGACATTCAAAGATCAGGTCATTTTTGACAAAAACGATGTGATGAAAAACGACGGTACACCCTATACGGTTTATACCCCATATTCAAAAAAATGGAAAGAGTTATTGACAGCAAAAGATTACAAGTTGCATAATTCTGATTACGCTAACTTTTTCAGGCAAGACTTTGCCGAAATCCATTCGTTAAGTGAGATTGGCTTTAAAAAAACAGACATCACTTTTGAAAAGCCGGAATTAGATGCGACCATCGTTGATGAATACGACAAATTCAGGGATTATCCGGCAATGCAATGGACAACCGTGCTGAGCATCGCTCTTAGATTTGGTACCATCAGTATTCGTAAATGCGTAGCTTTTGCAATGAGCCACAATCGAACATGGCTGAATGAATTGATCTGGCGGGAGTTTTTTATGCAGATTCTGTATCATTTCCCGAAAGTAGTAACTCAGTCTTTCAAAGCGAAATACGATAACATCAAATGGCGAAACGATGAGCAAGAGTTTGAAAAATGGTGCAGGGGAGAAACAGGCTACCCAATTGTAGATGCCGGAATGCGACAATTAAATGAAACAGGATATATGCACAATCGGGTCCGGATGATTGTAGCGAGTTTCCTATGCAAACATCTATTGATAGATTGGCGTTGGGGCGAGGCTTATTTTGCTCAAAAGTTGAATGACTATGATTTGTCCGCTAACAATGGAAATTGGCAGTGGACATCGGGTTCAGGTTGCGATTCTGCACCTTATTTCAGGATTTTTAATCCAACTGTTCAAACGGATAGGTTTGACAAAAAGCTGGAATATATTAGAAGGTGGGTACCCGAATTTGGAACAGATGCTTATCCCCAACCGGTAGTAGAGCACAGCTACGCAAGAGACAGAGCATTGAATGTATATGGAGAAGCTTTGCGGAAAAACAATCAATAACTTTTTAATTATAGTAAAATGGAAAGAAATAATGTAGTACTGGTCGATGAAAACGATAATGCCATTGCTGAAATGGAAAAGCTGTCTGCACACGTGCAAGGATATCTTCACAGGGCATTTTCGGTATTTATTTTCAATGGTAAAGGAGAATTGCTTTTACAGCAGCGGGCAAACCACAAGTACCACGGAGCAGGGTTATGGACAAATACCTGTTGTTCGCATCCGCAATGGGGAGAAGACGTTACTTCAAGTGCAGAGGAGCGGTTAATCTATGAAATGGGACTGAAATGTGATTTAAGATTGGTCTATTCATTTATATACAATGAGCGGGTTGAAAACAATTTGACAGAGCATGAGCTGGATTATGTTTTTGTTGGTTATTCTGACCAATGTCCTGTTTTAAACAAAGATGAAGTACAGGACTATAAGTGGATCAATGCGGATGAAATTCTATCTGATATAAAAAATAATCCATCACATTATACGGTCTGGTTCAGACAGGCCTTTCCGGAGCTGCTTTCAAAAATCAATTCATGAAAAAGATATTAATCGCCGGAGGTACAGGTTTTGTCGGAAAAGCATTGATAAAGCACCTAGTAAATTGTGGTTATATGGTCAATGTGTTAACACGGAGGAACAAAATCAGCAGCATGGAGAACATTCGGTATTTTGAATGGGATATAAAGAAAGGATTTATTGATGAAAAAGCATTTGAGGGCGTTTCGAAAATCATCAATCTAACAGGCGCAAACATTACCGAAAAGCGTTGGACGGAAAAAAGGAAAGTTGAAATAATCGAAAGTCGGACCAAGGCAATAGATTTACTTTTTACCTATGTTAAAACAAGGAATTTTAGCATAGATATCTTCATTTCATCTTCCGCCGTAGGTTATTATGGTGCGATTACTACGGATGAAATATTTACAGAGAAATCCAACAACGGCAGCGATTTTTTGGCTTCGGTTTGCCGGAAATGGGAAAAAACAGCACTGCAATTTGACAGTTTGGGTGTTGCTACCGTGATTTTAAGAAAAGGCGTTGTCATTGGGAGAGATGGTGGTATGTATCAAAAATTAGCACCTTTGGGGAAGTTGGGCATCAATACATCTTTAGGAAATGGCAGGCAATACTTACCCTGGATTGATATCCGGGATTTAGTCCGGTTGTATGAATTCATCTTGAAGACAGATGAACTCAGCGGGGTTTTTAATGCTGTTTCTTCCGAGCACATTATGATGAATGATTTTTCTAAAACACTGCTCCAATTATTTGGAAAAACGAGCTTTCTGCCCAATGTACCAGCATTTCTGGTAAGGTTATTTTTGGGGGAAATGTCCGTGATGTTGTTAAAGGGTTCTAGGGTTAGCAATTACAAAATAAAACAAACCGGCTTTAAATTTGAGTATAGCTTTCTTTATTGACATTTTTTACAATTTCCGTTTTTCCGTGTTTAAGATAATTTTCGGTTTAGCGGAGCTAACTTTATTTTTATCTAGATCATACTTATAAGAGGTGTCTTTCAATTGGTTCAATCGCCTTAAATCTTCCAATAAAGAGTTCGAGTTTTGTACCAGTGGGTTCACTGGAAACCATCTCTAGATAATAGGGGTGGTTTTTTTGGTTTATGGCACTGAAGTGTGTTTAAAGCCTGAATTTTTAAAGTTTTGTTAAAACGAGGAGTTAAAAATTTTATTAATTATTCCTTTCATAAAAATAGTGAAAAACCAGTAAAAAAGCAGAATTTCGTCTCACTTTTTTGAAGAGATTAAAATATTGGACTCCATTTTTTACATATATACCCCCATGTAAATTTTCGTGCCCTCCGAATTTGCACAATCTCAGAATTGCTCGCCGACTGCGAGTTGAACGCAGGTCGTTGAAAAAGAGTCCGCGAGGACGATTCAACGATATATACGAAGTATACGAAGACTGTTGGCGATATTTTTGAAAATGGATAGTGGGACAATTACAAAGCCAAATATTTAGGGTCCGTCCCTGTACATTCAATAATCCCTTGCAACAAACTATGCCATACCACCTTGAAAAAAGGGTGATTTGGATTTCGTTCATAATCAACCAGAGCAACATGATACTTCCCATTTGCATCGGGGTTGCTGTCATTGATAAAGAATTTGTTTGCTATAAAAGAAAGAATGCCTTTCTTGCCAGGTCCCTTTTCAGGATGCTTCAATACATCAACCTTCAGATGGTTGTAGTCAAACCTGAACTTCCCCCAATTCTTCACATCATTGCCATGCATATCAAAAGTAATCTTTTCAATATTTCCATCAGCCAATCTAATATTCAATAGCGGTTCCAAAATCCGGTTGTAAGCACCTACTTTCATAGCCGTCAAGCCCCCCTTATAAGAGTGATTGCCAGCCTTGCTGAGCATGTCAAAGGTGAAAAACGCACTCAAACGGCCTTCCCCATAAATATTGCCCACCAATTCTGCCGTCATAAATTTGTTTCTGCGCAAAACAGTTGTATCGTTGCTGACATTCTTCAATGTTCCCCAGATGTTTTTGAACTCTATTTTTCCTTCCCTAAAGTACTTATCGCTGATCTGTGCATAACTGAGGTCTATGCCGCTTACTTTTACTGCCTTTACAGAAAATGGCAAGCCTACTTTCATGAACTGTTGGGCTGGCGATTGACCTACTTTGGACACGTTCTCCAATTGATAGCGTTTGTCCTTGGAAAGATCAAAAACTCCAGCGACAACATGAGCACTATCGGCCTCAAATAATTTTTCTGCCAATAGTTTCTGCATATTTATACCTGTAATCCATGTTGAATCCAGGTCCAGTTCTATCCTTGGTTTGTTAAGTTTGTCCTGTTTTGCAAAAGCCTCCAAGCTCAATGTAGGCTGCAAGCTCAACTTGGAAATCTGTACATCCCGATTTTTTGAGCTGAACTTTAGGTCTTTGAAGCTAAAGGTATAGGGCGCCCCCTCCAAATTGGTCTTGAACCCCGGAATGTGCAATGAAATATCCTTGGAATACAGAAACCTCGTACTGTCAGTGCCCGAATGTTCATCAATCAGAAAATTGTAAACGGCTATGTCAACCCCCTTCACCTTTTTTGGTTTAGTACCTTCCATGTTTAGGTCTGCAAGTTCCAAAGCAATGCCATTCGCCCGAAACTTATCTACTCCCCAAGACTTAAAACGATCTTTGATCATAGCATAAGAGTCTTTCTCTTCCTTTTCATTATATGGCCTATCCCGGAGTAGAACCTTCGCTTTCAAGGAATCCAAAGCAATGGTTCCGATATCGATCTTCTTATTGACCAATAACCCCCATACACTGGCACCACTAATCGCCAAACGATCCGCCCTAGCTTCAAACCTAATATTGGGTGCTTTTTTTGCGCTATCCAACTTTATATATGCGGTACTGTCATTTTTGAGAAGAATGTCTTTTAGTGTAAGGTTACCACCCACGATATTTAAGTCCAGGTCACTATATTCAATGCTGTAAAGTCCTTCGGAGGATTTGGTGATTCCTTCCTTCAGCTTCTTGTCCAACATGGATCCCAATTTATAAGAAACAAAATATAGCCCCCCTAATATCAATAAAACCAAGGCGGCAAGGATGCCTACCCAGATTTTCCATCTGTGTGTTTTTTGTTTGTTATCCATTAGATAAAGAACAGATAAGGAAAGGTGATTGTTTTGTTGATAGCTCTGTTATTCAACAGTTACCAGAGCTGAGAGTTTAAATTCCTATAAGAAGAGTTAACTAGGGAAAAGATGCGAAATCTTTTCCCTAGTTATGTGACCCGTTAAAGCTTATATAGAAATGCTCTTTTAGTGAGTCAACGGTTTATTTAATGGTGATTACCGTTGATACAGCCCTTTCGCCTTCGTGGTCAAACTTTCCATTATCAGATGGGAAGTTGACAGTTCCTTTGTCTTTAGCCCAAGCGGTACTTGAACCACCGCCATCAAAATTAGCGGCTGAAATACAACCCAAGGCTTTCATTAGGGAAGATAATTGGATAATATTCAATCCCTGTGATTGAGACGAACGTCCATCCACAACTAATAAGATCATTTTTTGATCGGCAGTGATTCCGATTGCCGTTCTCGGGTGTCTGGCGGTATTGAAATCCACGTTCAGTTGTTCTTGTTCTTCTCCATTGACAATCATCAATGGACCTCCTGCTAATGCAAAAGGTTCTGCTACGGATGACCAACCTGAACTTGGCTTCTGAATGATCCTAGGTTTTCCAGTAGCATCAACTATAAGTGCCGCATTCTCTCGATGTGAATCGAAACCATTTACCGTTTGGTTTATGATGTCCCCTGCGTATTTAAAGAATACCGTTGATCCACCTTTGCTGGTATTGAAATACGAACCATTGATGGCCACCATGGCATTTGCTTGAACAGCAGCAGCACTGGTTTTTAAGAATCCAGATTTCACATGTGGAATATCAATTGAAGGTGATTTTGTTAAGTCGATCTCAAAAAAATTGATGTACTGCTTGGATTCGAAAAGCTGGGGAAAATGAAAATATTTCCACACGATTCCATCCTTTATCTGTGTTGTTTTCCATTCGGTTTTCGCTAGAAGTTCATCTAGACCGACCGCTTGTTCCTGGGAATAATCGTAAGGCAATTGCCTTCCTTCATCTTCTTTTGAGCAGGAAATGAAGAGAAATATAAAGAGGAAATAATATAATAAAGTTGACTTTTTCATTGTCTTGTTTTTAGGGTTTTATTTTACCGTTTAAGTTTTACTGGTCTTACCTCACCTACCTCGGTCAATTCTTGATTTAAGAACAGCTGCTCTTGGTTTCTGTATAAAATGATTTGCTTGCTGATAGGGTCGATAGCTGCAGCAGATACATTTCCCTTACCCCAGCTAAATGGCCAGTTCTTGAAATATTGGTTTGCCGTGGTTTCCTGGATAATGTAATACATTTTTCCTTTTTTCTTTGCAATCAACAGACCATCATCCTTAAACAGGAATAGCCTATCATCTTTGATAAATCCTGTTTTAGCATGGACTTTCCATTGCTCAGGAAGAGTAGGGATGAAATTATTAAAGTCAAGTTTCTTGCTTAATTTTTTCTTTTCCTTGTCAACCATTAACAATTGTGATCCGATTAGAAAATATCCCTGCTCACCAGCATCAATAAAGCGCAGGGCTTCCTGGTCTGCGAGTTCTGGAATTAAAGTAAAGAACTGTCCTACAGCTAAGGTATTATACGTCCTGCGGTCTTTATCGCTGATGTACAGCTTGTTATCCATGAAATAACGGATGCTATCAGGCGTAAGCCAAACAGCATTAGGGGTTAACCATTTGCCCTTGCTAATGAATTTTTCGGAATCTGTTTCTCCGTTGAAAATATTCCCATAGTCCAATTTATCGGTTGCCTTGGGTTCAACTTGACCTTCAATATGAAATTTCGCGCAGACCTGATCGTATTTTTGTAATCGGGCTGCAACCGGAATAGCATGCCAATGGTTGGAAACCACATATACTGTATCTCCGGGTTGAATGATCCTTTTTCCCAGTTCATCTTTAAGCTCTATACTGAAAACGTAATTTTGGACGGTCGTTTTTGCATTCTCTTCTTTATGGATTTTAGCCGCTGGTACACCACCTTTGTTCAAGGTTTCAAACATCAGGCTGGCTTCACAAATCACAGATCCATGGGCAGCACATCCGCCGGAAACGATGATATCATCAAATGGCTGTGAGTTATATAAGCGAAGGGCAATATTTACACGATCCAGCAAGATTTCCTTATTATCTGATCCAAGAACAAGCATGATCTTTTTTGCTTGTCCCCAAGAGGACAAGCAAAGGCATGCGAAGAATAAGATTAAGATGTGTTTTTTCATGCTTATCTAATCAATGCACCCATCGCGGGTTGCGATCTTTCATTCGCGTTTTTATCGGATCTGATTCGATCATCCAATGCTGGTTTGTAGGTCTGTCCCACATTAGACAATGAGGAGCCTGTTAATCCGTAGGTCAAAGCTGGGTTGCTGCTTCCAATTGGTATGTATTGTGCACTCAACATAGTTCCCGGATTGAAAGAAGCACCTGAAACCAATGTGCCTGATTCACCGTAAACTTGGGAGGCAATAGCGGAGCTTTTTAGAACTGCTGGAATACCTGCATTATCCGAATAAGCATCTACATCTGTTGAGGCATTGTCTTGAACATTACCTGAAATTATGGAGTTGATCACCGTTAAGTTATTGACTTTAGAACGGCGATAAACACCAGCACCAGGACCAGCCACTTTATTTCCGGTAATGGTAGAACTTATGATGTCTGCTGAACTTGCATCATAAAGCATTACTGCACCACCACCGTTCTTAGATGTGCTGGTGTTTTCCACCAATAAACAGTTGACAAGGATAGCTTTGGAGTTATCTCTTAAATATAAGCCAGCTCCATAAGAGGTATTGCTATTGTAGCTTACTTCGGAATTGTAAAGCGTGATATGGGCATTTGGGTAACCATGAACGCCACCTGCAGTACCTTTCGCATAGTTTCTGTTGAATTGAGAATTGTAGGCTGTTAAATTGGAACTATGCATCCAGACACCACCGCCATTGTTACCGGTGTTTTCGTTGTCATTGACCCTACAATTTTCCATGGTCACATTGGCCGAACCAAATCCATAAAGTCCTGCTGCAAAACCAGCTGTACCCTTATCAGCTGTGGCTTTATTGTTGATGATCCCAACATTTTTCATGTAAACTTCAGATCCACCAACAGCCACGCCGCCACCTTGACCACGGCTAAAGTTCAAGCCATTGATGCTAATGTTTGTACTTCGGTCTGTCGCATTACCCCCTGTAATCTGTAGCCCTTCCAGGTAAACTCTACTCCCTGCTTCTTTAATTGCCGTAATGGTGACTGTATGGAAAGCTTGCTTACCAGGAGCTAAGCTACCATCCAATACCGTTTTATATAAACTGGCATTTGGTTTTGCTCCAATCATGGCATCTTTAGCATATCCACCAATGATGGAGATGTTTTTGGATACTTCAAAGGTTTTATCGGATTCCACGGATGCATCACCATTACGAATGGTTTTAACGGGTTTATAGACACCTTCCATTAAATGTATGGTACTTCCGGTGGCAGCTTTTTCCATAGCGGTATGGAACGCTGTAGTAGAGGACCAAGAAGAGCCATCACCAATACCATCAGGACTTACGTAGAACACGGGCACTTTGCCCGATTCTTGGCTCACCAACACGTGGGTACTTAAGTTTTCATTGACTTTTACGGTGATTAGCCCAGATCGCTCATCCTCTTTATTATCGGCAACCTGAAAGCTCACTTGGCGTTTACCTTTCGCTAATTCGGTTGTATCTAAGGAAATCCAGTCCACATCTGTTTCTAATAGCATGTTCTGATTGGACAAGACACCAAATTGGTATGTCCCAGTTTTGCTGCCTACCTCGATTAATTCGGTAGTTGACAGGAGTTTTTCCTCAAAGGATTTATTGTCCTTCTTACAGCTACTCATACCGGATATAAGTAGGAGGATAAATATGTTTGCAAATAGGTATTTCATTCGATTAATGCTTAGATTTTTTACTAGTTTGGTAATTATTCCAGAGCGTATTATAACACTCTACGATTTCCTCCTCATCGTTAAACTTGCATTCATGCATATATACACCCTTGTACTTTATACGCTCTAGGGTTGCGAAAATAGCGTTCCAATCATTTGAACCACGTGGGTCGCAAGGAAGGAGATGGTCCTCCGCCTTTCCGTTACCATTGGAAACATGCAAGGTTTTAACTCTTGAACCAAAAGCTGCAAGCAGGTTTTCTGGACGGGCAATATGGCAGAAGTCCACTGCGATTCCTACATCTTTAGGGAATGTTTTAAAGAGCACCTGGGCTTCCTCAACGGTACGCATCAAAGGTCTTTCACGATCACCAACTGTCAGTTCTGGGCCCAGCATGTTTTCGACAACCATAGTTGCACGTAAAGCTTTTACCGATTTGTTTAATGACTCAACCGACTTCTTCAATTGCATTGCGCGTTGATCACGGACATTTTTTTCCAGGTAAAAAGAAGGGTGGAACAGAACAATATGTGGTTTGACAGGTTTTAATACCTTCAAGACATTGTTCTGTGCTTCCAAGACTCGAAGTCGACCTTCTTCATCCAATCTGGAAATATCAAGGTGCTTGCTGAATGGCATGTGTACAGACCAAACTTTGACTTTGTGACGCTTTAGAATATCCGCAATTTCTTGCATGCGGACATTCCATTTGGCATCTACCGTAGTTTCTTGTAAGTTCTTTTCCAACATAGCGCCTATCCCGGCAAGTTCGATGTAATCAATTCCCAATCCTTTGATATACTTGATTTTTTCATCGGTTATTTTCTTGATATCCAAAGCATAACCAATAGGGAACTTCTTGTCCTTCGCTTGAATCTGATTTCCCGAAAAACTTCCTAGAAGCAGGAAAAGCGTAATCAATAGGTTTTTCATCTTATTTCCATCCGGGGTTTTGTTTCAGGTTTTCATTAAGCTTCAGGTCCTCTGATGGGATAGGGAAGAAGTAATCTCTCTCTTCGTCAAATACACCACCTTGAGGGAATGGGTCGAGATTACCTGAAGTAGCTTTCTGTTGACCTGTAATAGGGTTCCATAAAGTTCGCTGATTGATATTGATCATTGAAGTAACAGTCGGAGGAGCGCCAGTTGTACTTCCGGTGTGCAAGAATACATCTGCATTTCCATCACCAGTAAAATCATGGCCACCAACGCCTGAGAAGTATACACCAACCATGGGTTTGGTTACTTTTTTGCCTTCCTTCCAACGCATTAAATCGTCCCAACGCTGACCTTCATTGAATAGCTCAATGCGACGTTCTCTACGGATTTCAAGGATAACACCTTTGTTTGCCGTATTGGACACATTTGGATACATATCTGCCAGGTATGGGTCAGGATTTGCATTCGCTTGGGCCAAGTTTAGGTTAGGCATACCCGCTCTTGCTCTCAGTTTATTGATGGACAGATCCAGGTCTGCCTGGGTAAGCGTTCCTAATTCTGCCTTTGCTTCGGCGAAAACCAATAAGGCTTCTGCATAACGGAATAGAATAAGATCAAATACGGAAGCACTGGTAGCCCATTGGGAGCGATTAGGTAATGCCTTGATTAAACGATACCCAGTGGTCGTAATGTTTAAAGTGACCGGTTCGTTTTTAGACTCACCGTTTACCCTGAAATCAGGTCCTGCAGTGGTTTGAATGAGCCTTGGGTCGCGATTTTGCATCTCCTGGAAATAAGAGGTTGTTTTATAGTTTGCCTTATCTGTAAAACGAGACCCATCATTCATCAGGTAGCTGTCAACAGCATCCTTCATTAGGCCATAAGATCCGGAAGTAGCTGAAGTGAACAAATAACCTAGGTTATGTACCTTTAAACCTAACTCATAGTCTGCTGCAAGTATGGTTTCAGTATTATCTTGTTTATCGCGTCCAAACAAGTTTCTATAAGCCGCTTGCGGTCCCCCCTCAGTATATAGGGTATAAGCATTTGCTTGCATCAGTTCTTGGGCCGCATTGGCAGCTTCGGTAAGAAACTTTTCAGAACCCTCTATTTTATGGTATTTACGGAAAGTGCCTTCAAATAAGGATATACGTGCTTTTAATAATAGTGCCGTATACTTTGTGACTAGGTTCAATTGTTTTTCTGCTGGTATATTTTTAATGGCATAATCCAAATCAGCAAGAACAGAGTCCATGACCAATTGTCTAGAATCCCTAGGCTTGTATAAGTCAGGATCTTTACCTGTTAAAACCTTACCATACCAAGGCACATCACCAAAGGTTTTCACCTTATCGAAGTAGAAATAAGCTCGGAAAAAGCGGGCTATACCGCTGTATTTATCTTTTGCAGCTTGGCTTCCAACCTTGTGGTAGTTTTCAAGGAAGTAATTGACCTTACGAAGATTCCCCCAAGACCAACCTCCGCTACCAGACGCTACAGGAACTATACGATTTCCTTTTATTTGGTTTGCCGGGTTTAAGGGCATGAGATTATCGGAGCTTGCATCATTGGTGTAAACTTCCATGGTTGCCAACATGCTGTAAAAATCATTGGTAGCTACTTCTAGGTCTTTTTCTGTGTTAAAGAAATAAGGAGCTTCCACCTGATCCTCTGCAGGCTGATTTAAAAAGTCTTTACTGCAAGAACCAAACATGAGGACTGCGGAACTGGCAATTATGATGCTGGTATATTTTAATTTTTTCATGATTCGCTGAGATTAAAGATTCAACATGACACCAAGAGAGAAGGTTTTTCCCATTGGATAGGTCCTTAGGTCACCCCTGTCATCTGCGGTTGCAGGGGCAGAGTAGTTTACGGCAGCACCGGCTTGTTCTGGGTCAAGGTATTTGGTTAATCCGCCGAAGCTCCATGTCAAGATGTTTTCTCCACTAAAGAATACACGGAATTTGTCAACTTTCACACGCTGTGTCCACTGTTGAGGAAGCGTATACCCCACACTGAAGTTTTTCACGCGTACATAACCTAGGTTTTGAAGGTAATAGTCGTTTAACTCATATAGCGATCTTCCAGATTGAAGTGAAGAGTAACCGCGATAAATCTGTGGGTACTTGTTTGCTGTTTCATCCGGTCTCCATGCATTATCAATTAAGTCTTTACGGATAAAGGATAGATAAGGTCTTTGGTATGGTCCCCAGAAAAGGTCGCCAGTAGGATACCAATCTTGACGTGCAACACCTGCTAATGCTACGGACATGTCGATGTTTTTCCAACGCATATTTAAGTTCAAGCCAAATGGGAATTGCGGCATGGAGTTACCAATACGTTGTAAGTCACCATGGTTGTCTAAAGTGTTTTCACCCTTGTCAATCCTTCCATCGCCATTCACATCAACATAGCGAATATCCCCACCACGCAAATGGTTCCATTCACTGTTCTGCGTCACATTTAAGACGTCATTGTAAACTTGTGATAGGCTATTGGCTGGATTGGTGAAAGAGTTCTGGAAAGCTAAAGCTTCTTCATCCGATTGGAATTGCCCATCGATATGATATCCCCATATCTCTCCCAATCTTTTGCCTTCATAGTAGGAGCTCAATAAACCTTTCGGGTTATTATAGCGCGTGATTGTGCCGATGAAGTTAGAAACGTTAGCTGATACACTGAAGTTTAATGGTGATCCAGCTACATCAAATTTATTTTGATAGGAAACACCTACTTCAAATCCCTTATTCATTAAAGCAGCATAGTTTTCTCTAGGCTCACTTGCGCCAAATACAGCAGGAAGGGGTTCTCCCGGAAGGTACATTCCTTCTACATCCTTACGGAACCAGTCTACATTAAATAGCAATTTATTTTCTAGGAAGCCGATGTCAGCACCAATGTTTGTGGACTTGGTCGATTCCCAAGTAACGACATTTGGAAGTGGGCCCGGCATAGTGGCAAAAACCAAACGGTTTCCACCGTCCAACCAATCCGACTTACCAACACTCATCAATTCTTTGAAGGTATTGACATCCACGGTTTGGTTTCCTAGTTTTCCGTATGAACCTCTGATTTTTAAAGAAGACACATAAGGTTTGATAGGCTCCCAGAATGCTTCGCGGTCAACCTGCCATCCCAAGGAAACAGAAGGGAACAAGCCCCAGCGGCTGTTTTCAGGGAATCTTGATGAACCATCATAACGCGCATTGATTTCCAGGAGGTACTTGTTCTCATAGTCGTAGTTTAAACGGCCAAAGAAACCTTGAATCGCCCAATTGGTCGCTGATCCAGAGATGCTGTTCATGACAGTAGCCAAGGAAAGATTGGATAGATCTTCAATCAATAGGTCGTCTGCGGTTGTAGCAATTCGATCTCTATCAAATTTCTCCTGGTTGTAACCAGCTAATAGTTTTAGATTGTGCTTATCAGCAAATCTATTCTCATAAGTAGCAAAAAGGTTGATTGCATTGTATTTATCCTTCCAACGGTATTCGGTTAGCCGGTTTAAGCCCACAATTCGGTGATCTAATTTATTTCCTGCTAGGTATTCAAATGGGTTTAAACGGAATGTACGAGCTGTGTTTTCTATACGATTGCTGTAGTCAAAGTTGATTTGTAAGCCTTTAACAGGTTTTGCCACTGCACGGAAGGTATTGGTGAATTCTTCGTTATTGAATAAGCGCCATGTCTTATTGGAATGGAGACCAGCATTACCACCCTGGCCACCAGTACCTGTACCAATGTCCGTAGGGATGCCATCAACCATAATCGGGTAGAAGGCCATCAAATTGTACCAAGTCGTCGTGCTCCAAAGACCTCCGAAACCATTGGTATAACCACCGTAGTCTTTATCTTTTTCGTTGATGAACTGCGTATTATTGGAGATTTCTAACCACGGGTATGGTGTAAATACTAAGTTTGCTTTTAAGTTTTGACGGTCCATGTCAGCATCTTCATTGATGTTGTTAATGCTCTCTCTTTTGAATACGCGTCCCGATAAATATCCTTTTAACTTATCAGTACCTCCAGAAATGGAGATGTTATGGAAGCTTGAGGCTTGTTGTTTTTTAAATAGGTGATCCCACCAATTGGACTTGTGAAAAAACTTGTAAGATCCATTGTTTTGCAGTTCATGGAAAGGTTCGATTTCTCCATTAGCAACCATTTTAATGGTTTCCCAATCCATAGCGTTGTAGTTGGTATAAGAAGTTCCATTGTAACCATATAATGCCGCATCAACTGTTCTTCCGTAGATGTAAGGGTCAGAAATATAATCGGTTCTAGCGGTAGGAGATGTCCAACCGAAGTTATTGGTATAGGCGATGGAGGTTGTTCCCGCTTTTCCTGTTTTAGTGGTGATTAAAATAACACCAAAAGCACCGCGGGCACCATAAATTGAAGCAGAGGAAGCATCTTTTAACACCGTAACACTTTCAATGTCATTCGGATTTACACGTGTGATATTGCCTTCGATACCATCGATTAAGACCAAAGGACTGCCACCATTGATGGAGTTGAACCCACGTACGTTGATGTCTGGAGTAGCCGATGGATCACCATCATTCATTTGGATGTTTAATCCAGGCATTAGTCCTTGTAAGGTAGTCGCAATGTTGGCATCTGGACGCAATGCAATATCTTCAGCATTTACTTGGGATACAGCACCCGTTAAATTGGCTTTCTTTTGTACACCATATCCAACAACAACAACTTCATCTAGATCAGATACAGCTTCTTTTAGAATGATTTGTAAAGGTGCGGATCCAGTAACCTGGATTACTTGGGTCGAGTAGCCCATCGCACTAACAGAAATAGTCGCTTGCGCTGTAGGACTCTGTAATCTGAAATATCCTTTTCCATCTGATGCGGCAGCCAGATTGCTGTTTTGAAGGGAAACAGAAACACCTGAGATAGGTTGGCCCTGTTCATCCTTTACATATCCTTCAATCACGCGTTGGACCAATTCTGGACTAGCCGCTAACTCCTTTCGCGACTTTATTAGCACCATATTGTCCTCTACAAAGAATACCAAACCTTGTGGTGTCAGCACTTTTTGAAGAACCTCCCGAAGGTCTTTGTTCTTCATAGAAACATCAATCTTATCCACATGTTTAAGCTGGGTATTGCTGTATAGAAAATCGTAGTTCGTTTGATTTTGGATATCCTGCAATATTTCTTGTAATGTTGCTCGCTTGGCATGGACAGAAACTTTCTGTCCAAGGGTAGATGCACTAACATGTAGCATGGTTCCAAGTAACAACAGCGAAACCAGTTTCATAATTAACAGTAGTTTTCTTAACCCCAACTGCTTAGGGTAGGGATTTCTAGTAAAAAAATAATACATTTGATTAGTGTTGGGTAAATAATTCAAAGTTAATAAGGACTTTATCCCATACGATTTGAGCGGAAGCGTGGCCGCGCTTCCGTTATTTTACATTAGGTTAATTTCTTACGATTACCCTCCCTTCTTTCATGTCGAATTTTAGATCGGCAATTTTTTCCATAGCTGTTAATACTTCTTCTAAACTTCTGCTCCTAACGATAGAACCTGTAAAGCGTTCATCGGTATTTAGTTCATAGCGGATATCTGTGATATTGTACCAGGTACTTATATCACTCATTATATCCTCTATACTTGCGTTATTAAATCGGAAATAACCATCTCTCCAAGCCAAGTCTTCACGGAAATTGGCTTTACCCTTGGTTAGTTGAATGCTCTTTCCAGCTCTGGCCTGTTCTCCAGGAACTAATTTCAATGCTTTGGCAGCAGTATTGACTTCCACAGAACCATTAACTAAACTTGTTTTGGTTTGCGTCAATTGTGGATAAGATTTAACGTTGAATTGGGTTCCTAATACCTGGATCTGGTAATCCTTCGTTTTTACCTTAAAAGGCTTGTTCTTATTGTGTGCTACATCGAAATACGCCTCACCGCTAAGGCTAACTTCACGGGTTTGTTTATTGAAGTCAGATTTTAGTTTTAAGCTTGATCCAGAGTTTAGTTGAACGGTGCTACCATCCGGTAATTCCAAACTGTAGCTGGTACCCTTTGGGGTGTTGAATTCATGAAATGCTATTGGATTGGCTATATTTTGTTCATCCATTTGGACACGGATTAAATCCCCATTGATTTTTGAGAGGACTACGCCATGGTAGCTTACCTCTTGCTTGTCTATGTCATTAATATCTAGTCTGGTTCCGTCCGCAAGTTGTATGGCGGTTTTGCCGTTGTTTATACCTGCTGTCCTTGTCTGTTGCTGAACCATTGGGGTTTCATGTACAAGCCCTTCTCTTGCATTGTCTTCTGGATAAAAAATAAATCCTAGCACAAGTGCTATAGAGCAAGCAACAGCAATCCACTTATAGGGTCCAAGCCTTCTGGTTTTTGCATGATCTAGAAATCCTTCATGCTGAATAATCTTCTGAAAGACTTGCTCCTTATTGAAACCAGTTCCTTGGTCAATGTCTTGGAGTTGGTCCAAAGATTCATAAAACAAGTCTTCATGTTGCTCTAACATATCGAAATACTCTGTTAATTCTGATTCCGAAATGTTATTGTTTAAGAATTTTTGGTTAAGATATTTAAAACGTTCTTTGTGCACTTTTTAGGGTTTAACTATATAGAGTACACACGAGAGTGGGGCTAGGACTATTGCAGAAAGAAAAAAAGCAATAAATACAAATAATCCGCTTGCTTGAAGGTCTGGCGTAAGGTTTTTAAGGTTTGAACCAAACAGTTTTTTACGGTATTTGGAGAGATACCAAGTTCTTCAGCTATTTCTTTATGGCTTTTTCCTTCTTCTCTACTCATTATCCATACTTGACGTTGTCTGCCTGGTAAAGCTTTTACTGATTCATCCAGTAATTGTTGTATATCCGAGAGCTGAATCTTAGAGTCTTCAACATTCTCATTCATGTTTCGAAGTAGTTCTTGTTGGGCAAGCATATCATACTTCATCGACCGAAGCTGATTGAAACATAATCTTTTTGCAATAACATAGATAAATGGCCAGATATCTTTAGCCTCATCAATTTGACTTCTGTTCAACCAAGTCTTTAAGAAAGTCTCTTGTACTATTTCTTCGGCTTGTTCTTTACTTTTAAGGATTTTGTATGCTGTGTTGAAAATAGATTGACCATAGCCATCAAATACCTGTTGAAAGGCATTCAAATCGCCATTCTTCAAATTCTTGAATATTTGGTTTTCTATCTTCATGGTAGATTTGGTAATTCTACTGTTATCAAATTGGGGCAAAAATAATAATCTAGTATTAACAATATATTAAATGATTAATCGATCAATATTTTGCTCCAACATCTAAAAATACATTATTTCTTTTCAATTCCTATAGTCCTTATGGGCGCTGTATTCAAAAAGTCCAATTGCTCAAGCGTAGGGGGGACATAGTAATTTTGGTCGAATTGAGAACCATAAGTGCCGATTTGCCAAGGCCACGCAGAAATCCTATTTCCAAATTTGACAGATTAAGGAATGAGTCATTCATCAATCTTTAAATTCTATAGATGAATTTTGATCGGATTGCCTATATTTACCTAAACCTTTACAAAATCACCTAAATAAAACTCCACCTATGTACAGGCTCAAAACAGTTTTAATTCTTGTCTATACTTTACTTTTTATTGCGAATGAATCCCAGGCGCAGAAAGGGTCAAAGGATTTGTCCTTAAAGGAGGCATTTGCTGGGAGGTTTGACATAGGGGCTGCTATAAATCTGAAACAGATTTATGGGCGGGATGAAAAGGCTACAGCATTAATAGCATCTCAATTTAATTCTATTACTGCGGAGAATTGTATGAAAGCCATGTACCTTCAACCAAATGAAGGTGAATTTAATTTTAGAGATGCAGACCGATTTGTTGAATTGGGCGAGAAATATGGTCTGCGACTTATTGGACACACTTTGATCTGGCATTCCCAAGCTCCACATTGGTTTTTTATTGGCAAGGATTTCAAAGATGTTTCTCGGGAAGTGTTGATCGAACGGATGCGAAAGCATGTCCAGACTGTTGTTTCGAGGTACAAGGGCAGGATAAAGGGTTGGGATGTAGTCAATGAGGCCATACTGGACAATGGAGATTGGAGACAGAGCAAGTTTTATAAGATCATTGGAGAAGATTTTATGGAATTGGCCTTTCAGTTTGCGCATGAGGCGGATCCGAATGCTGAATTGTATTATAATGATTTTTCCATGTTCCAAAAAGGGAAAAGGGAAGGCGTGATGAGGATGGTCCGCAACCTCCAGGAGAAGGGGATTAAAATCCACGGAATAGGGATGCAAGGTCATTTGGGTCTGGATTATCCCTCTGTTGCTACCTTTGAGGAGAGCATATTGGCCTATTCTAAGCTAGGTGTTAAAGTGATGGTAACAGAGCTTGATATCTCTGTGTTGCCGATGCCAGGACCTTCACATGGAGCGGAGATCAGTACCATTTACAAATATGATAAAACCCTAAACCCTTATGCGGAAGGATTGCCCGCCGAAGTGGAAAGCAAGTTGGCTAGTCGATATAAGGAGTTTTTTGCACTGTTTTTAAAGCATCATGATAAAATTGACCGAGTTACTTTGTGGGGAGTAAGGGATGCTGACTCTTGGAAAAATAACTGGCCCGTAAGAGGGAGGACAGATTATCCATTGCTCTTTGATCGGAACTATCAAGCTAAGCCTTTTGTCAAGGATATCGTTGAGATGGCTAAGGAATAACTAATGGTTTTAAAGCGTCATAAATTTCAACCTATACTCCATAGGTGTCATTCCAATAAAAGTCTTGAACTGTTTATTGAAATTGGATAGGGTATTAAAACCTGAATCATAGCATATCTGGGCTACGCTCTTGGATTCGGCAACGGATAGGAGCTTGCAGGCATGCTTAATGCGTAATTCTGTAATGAAATAGGAAAAGGTCTTCGAAGTTTTGGCTGTAAAATATCGGCTAAAGGATGTAGGTTTCATATTGAGTAGAGCGGCGACTTCTTCCAAGGTTATTTTATTTCTGAAATGGTTCAGGGCATAATTATAAACGATATTGATCCGGTTCGTTTCAACGTCTTTAGACTGATACTGGAATTCATCATAATGTAATAGTGTGAAATCCTTTCCCTTGGCCAGTACATTCAAGATCTTGAAGAGATGAATGATGCTTTCCATGCCATGTAGGTTGAGCAGTTCATTCATCAGTGCAATTATTTCCTTGGCTGTGGCTCCATGAATCTCCATTCCATGTCTCACTTTTTCCAACAGGACCTTTAATTGATTGAACTCTTCCTTTTCAGTGAATTTCTCTAATTCTGAACCATTGATATAAATCACCAATCCTTCGCTGCTTTTTTTGGATTGGGGGTCAAAGTAAATATCATCACTGCGCCAAAGGTGAGGAATATTGGGACCAATAAAAGACAGATCGCCCTTGACAAAGGATTTCATGGTATTGCCGATAAACCTGGTTCCGGAACCTTCCACAACAAGGAAAAGTTGGTACTCGGAATGGGCATGCCAAGTGGTGTCGAAATGTTTGTCGGAAAGCTTTCGCACAAAAAATATGCGCGATGAAGGGATCCTGGTTTTCTGGACTGCGGTCTTTTTGAAATTGATATCCATTAATGGAATATATTGGTCATCCCCAGGTTTGCAGGGGCTCATTTCAAAAATAAGTCTTTAGCAGGCAATTATCAAGATTTTAAGGAGGTAAATGTCTAATTGTTGTCCGATGTTGTGCTGATTGTTTATAAAGTGTGGTAAAATACAGTCATCATTGGGTATTTAATAGGTATGTTAAATTCATCTTGAATCTTAATTTAGGGTTCTAGGATTAACCATTTTAAACCAACCTAATGAAATGAAATAGGAATACGCTGTTTCATTTGATGGGGACAATGCTAAAGTGTATGGCCTGTAAACCTTTAAGAATCATTAATTTATTTAGAATATAATATGCAATTACCTGTGAAACTAGGCGTCAGTACCTGGCTTTGGACTTCTCCTTTCCGTACGGAGGATGCTGCCGGCTTGTTTGAGAAAATAGCAAGCCTAGGCTATGAAGTCGTGGAGATAGCCGTGGAAGACCCTTTTCTTATCGATACCCAAAAGATTTCTAAAGAACTTGAGAAGAATGGCTTGCAAGCATTGGTCTGTGGGGCTTTTGGACCAACCAGGGACTTAACGAGTGATGATGAAGCCTTGCAAAAGAATGGTCTGCAATACATTGAAGATTGCCTAAATATTTCGACAGAACTGGGAGCAAGTTTTTTCGCTGGTCCTATGTATTCAGCGGTTGGAAAAGCACGGATGGTACCGGATGCACAGCGCCAAATCGAATGGAACAGAGCGGTTGATAACTTGGGCAAGGTCTGTGAGATGGCGGCATCTAGAGGCTTGGAATTAGGCTTGGAGCCCTTGAATCGATTTGAGTCGGATCTGATCAACAATGTGGATGATGTATCGCGTTTGATCAATGACCTGAACCATCCAGCGGCAAAGATCTGTTTGGATATGTTCCATATGAACATTGAGGAGCCGGATCCTGGTTTGGCTATCCGAAAAGCTGGGGACAAGTTGATCCACGTCCAGGTTTCGGAGAATTATCGCGGAACTCCAGGCACAGGAAATGCAAGCTGGGGGGCATTTTATGAGGCACTTAAAGCGATCAATTATAAAGGAGCGGTATCCATTGAAAGTTTTACACCAGAAAATAAAGAGTTGGCAGCCGCAGTTTGTATATGGCGAAATCTAGCCGATGACCAAGATTCATTTGCGCGTGATGGGCATGCGTTTTTGAGGAAATGGGCTGCTAATAAATTATAATAACACAATCAATGAACGAAATGATGAAGAAAGAAAAAATTAATGTTGCAATTATCGGTTTAGGCTTTGGGGCAGAGTTTATCCCTATTTATCAACAGCATCCAAATGCGAACCTATATGCTATTTGTCAAAGAAATGAAGCGAGTCTGAATGAAATTGGGGATGCCTTTTCGATTGAAAAACGCTATACCGATTATGATGAGCTGCTGAAAGATGAAAACATTGATGCCGTACATATCAACACACCTATTCCAAACCATGCGGAACAATCGATCAAGGCTCTTCGGGCAGGAAAACATGTGGCCTGTACAGTACCGATGGCAACGACAGTGGAGGAATGTAAGCTGATCGTGGAAGCGGTTGAGGAAACTGGACTTACCTATATGATGATGGAAACCGTAATATATGCGCGAGAATTCCTGTTTATGAAAGAACTGTATGAGAAAGGTGAGCTTGGCAAGATCCAATTCCTAAAGGCGAGCCATCAGCAGGATATGGATGGTTGGCCGAACTATTGGCCTGGTCTTCCGCCGATGCATTATGCTACGCACTGTGTAGGGCCGGTATTGGGCTTAACACGTAATGAGGCGGAATATGTGTCCTGTTTTGGTTCTGGTACCATCCGTGAGGATTTGGTTGGTCAATATAATTCTCCATTTGCCATTGAATCTGCACATATTAAGTTCAGGAACTCTGATTTAAGTGCTCAGGTATACCGTTCTCTATTTGATACGGCTAGGCAATATCGTGAGAGTTTTGAAGTCTATGGTTCCAAGCAATCGGTGGAATGGCCGTTGATTGAAGGGGAACCGTTGGTTTTACACGTAGCCAAAAGACCTGAACCTGAAATCCCGGAAAAAGTGGACTGTCCGGATTATGCGCATTTGCTGCCGGAATCCATCCAGCATTTTACAAGGGCAGGAGTATATGATGAAGGAGAAAACCAACACCTTTCTTTTCTGCAAGGAAGTGGCCATGGGGGCTCGCATCCGCATTTAGTCCATGAATTTATCAGCGCATTGGTTGATGGCAGACAGCCATTTCCTAATGCTAGGCAATCTGCAAATATAACCTGTGTGGGTATTTTGGCACATGAATCTGCCATGAAAGGGGGAGAGATCATTCCTTTACCTGAATTTACTTGGGAAACAACCTAATTATTGTTGCCTGAGGAACCTTTATCTCAATATTATTTAAGATGAATAAGATTTTAAAATTATGCCTTCTATTATGTGTTGTTTTCTCGGTGCTGGGATGTGCCGAAGATAACAAACCTAGAAGGTTGGAGTTATTTTTTCTGGGTCATGATAGTAAACACCATGACTCGGAATTATTGGCCGACATCTTGTCAAAGGAGTATTTTGCTGATGGAATAAATATTACCTATTCCATCGATCCTGATGATTTGACCCGTCCAGACCTTAAAAAGTACGATGGTTTGATCTTGTATGCGAACCACGATACGATCAGTCCGGCGCAGGAGAAAGCACTGTTGGATTATGTAGCTTCTGGAAAGGGCTATATCAATATTCACTCGGCTTCTTACTGTTTTCGGAACTCTGATGATGTCGTAGCCTTAATTGGTGGGCAGTTCAAGAGCCATGGAGGCGGTTCGTTTGGTGCAGAAATCATCAAGCCTGATCATCCAGTGATGAAGGGGCTTTCACCATTTGTGACTGAATGGGATGAAACCTATGTACACCATCTCTTGGCAAAAGATATCGAGGTCTTGATGGAACGTTTAGACAGCACGCACAGAGAGCCTTATACCTGGGTAAAAGAGCATGGTAAGGGTCGGGTTTTCTATACGGCTTTTGGACATGATGAGCGCACATTCCGTAACCCGGGATTTCTACAGTTGGTGAAGAATGGTATCCTTTGGGCTGTGGGTGATAAGGCTGTGGAACGAATGAAGAAGTATGAAATCGCCAAACCGGAATATGAGGAAGCCCGGATGCCTAATTATGAGCGCAAAGATCCGCCACCTCGCTATCAGCATCCATTAAGTCCGGAGCAATCGCAGACCCTGATACAGGTGCCTGTGGGATTCCGTCTGGAACTATTCGCCAGTGAGCCGGACATTAAGAAGCCAATTGCGATGGATTGGGATGAACAGGGTAGGCTATGGGTCATCGAAACGGTGGACTATCCAAATACGGTGAGAAATGACAAGGGGGAAGGTGACGACCGGATTACCATCTGTGAGGATACGGACAATGATGGTAAAGCAGATAAATTCACGGTATTTGCTGAAGGGCTTAATATCCCGACTTCCTTTGTGTTTTCTGATGGCGGGATTATCGTTGCACAGGCTCCGCACTTTTTGTTCCTAAAGGATACAGATGGGGACGGAAAGGCAGATGTGCGTAAGGTATTGATCGATGGATGGGGAACTTTTGATACCCATGCTGGTCCTTCCAACCTAAAATATGGTATGGATAACAAGATTTGGGGAACCGTTGGATATTCAGGATTTGAAGGCAATATTGCTGGGAAAGCATACAAATTTGGTTCTGGTGCCTATCGATTTGGTCCAAAGGCTCAAGATCTGGAATTCCTTGGGAACACCTCGAATAACACTTGGGGCTTAGGTTTTTCGGAAGATTTTGATGTATTCCTGTCCACAGCAAATAATGAGCACAGTAACTTTTTGGCTATCCCTGCTCGTTATTATGAGAAAGCGAATCTGAATGAAAGGGGTATCGAGAAAATTGATGCGCACTACAAAATACATGAGTTAACCAAAGAACTGCGTCAGGTGGATGTATTCGGAGGTTTTACTGCCGCTGCTGGCCATAACCTCTATACAGCAAGGGCATTCCCTCAAGAATATTGGAATCGGGTTGCCTTTATTGCTGAGCCGACCGGACGCTTGATCCATAAACATATCCTGGAACCTTCGGGATCTGGATTTAAGGAAAAGGGAGATGGCTGGAATATGGTCGCGAGTTCTGATAACTGGTTTGGACCTGTAGAGGCTAAAGTAGGACCAGACGGAGCATTGTGGTTCTTGGATTGGTATAATTTTATTATCCAGCATAACCCAACCCCTCAAGGTTTTGAAAACGGACCTGGAAATGCCTATATCGATCCATTGAGAGATAGTTCTAAAGGACGTATCTATCGATTGGTGCATGAGGATGCGGCGAAGCAACGGAAATTTAAATTGGATGGAAAGAAAGGTCGTGACCTAGTTGATGCTTTGTCTAGCGACAATATGTTCTGGCGGACCACGGCTCAGCGTCTATTGGTTGAAGGGGGTGATAAGTCTGTTGCGGAAGACCTGCATAAGCTAATAAATGATAATGCTGTTGATGAAGTAAATGTCAATGGAGGTGCTATCCACGCAATCTGGACACTGCATGGTTTAGGTTTGTTGTCCGATGGACAGAGCCCTAGTGTTGCGGTTGTTCTCAAAGCACTTAAGCATCCAGCGGCTGGGGTAAGAAGGGCTGCGATTCAGACCTTGCCTAAAAACGCCAAGGTTATCGATGAGTTGATTTCCTCGGGAGCTGTGCAGGATAAGGATTTAAGAGTGCGATTGGCGGCTATTTTGGCCTTATCGGAAGCTCCGCCAAGTCCAAAAGTCGCTAAGGTGATTTTTGATGCGGTGCAGGATCCTGAAAACGAGAAGGACAAATGGCTGTTCCATGCCCTGATGATTGCAGGAAGTCTACATCAGCAAGCTTTTATGCATGAATATCATACTAAATTTGGCCACCCAGACTTTTCCAATGCGAATGGATCCTTAGGGGAGCGAATCATTGCCGGAAACAACATGAGCGTACTTTCGCTTAATACAGCGAGAGAAGGCATCATTGGTCCAAGGCAAATACCTGAAATAGCGAATCGAGAGATCCATTTTGTGGGGACTGTTCGTCAGAAGGATCAGAGGCCTTTGGATGGAGCCTTGCTGTCTTATGGCAATAAAAAAGATGGTTATGCTGTTTCTATCAAAGATGGAAGAGTGGAATTCAGGGTTAACCAGAAAGGAAATAAATCGATCATTCAATCTGAAAAGCTTTCGAAACCAACGTTTAAGGTGAGGACTTCCTTGCTAGCGGATGGAAAGATGCTGTTGTTCATCGATGAGGAGAAAGTGGCTGAGGGCAAAAGTTTAGGCCTGTTCCCTGAAAAGCAGGATGGTTTCCTACTGGTAGGAAGAGCTAGTGCCGCCAGGGTGTCGGATCAAGTTTTAAATGATAGTCCGGGTGATTTTGCGAAGGACTTTAAATTTACTGGAACTTTGGAGGACGGTCGACTTGTCGCCATGAATAAAGCGGATGCATCGGAAGGAAAAACAGTAGAAGCCGATAAGGTACTAAAGATTAAGGCTATCGTAGGGGAGATGAAATATGATATCACCAATTTTACTGCGAAAGCAGGGTCGAATCTGAAGATCATATTTGAGAACCCTGACCATATGCAGCATAATTTATTGATCCTGAAACCGGGAAGTCTGGACCGTGTTGGACAGGCGGCTGATAAGTTGGCTACCCAAAACAATGCGATAGAGCTTCAATATATTCCAAATACACCTGATGTGCTATTCAGCAGCTCTCTGGTTGATCCGGATGGCAGCTATGAATTGAATATCAAAGTGCCTTCGGAACCTGGAGATTATCCATTTGCCTGTACATTTCCAGGACACTGGCGAATAATGAACGGGGTCATGAAAGTGACTAAATAGATTAAAAGGGGAATAAGCTTGAGAAGTTTATTCCCCTTTTTAAAAAGAATAGGGCGACTCAATGAATTCGGCTTTTAGCTGAATTTTGTATTTTAGGTTTAAGGAAAGTCTTGTCGACGGCGATAAATGCCAGAGAAATATTTGCAGTATTTCTGACAGGATTGATATAAACCCTATTCAAAATTGAAGATGATGATGAAAAAAGAAGACATTCTAAAGCTTGAAAACCAACTTTATGAGGCGATGAAATCTGCTGATATTGAGGCTTTGGACAATCTATTGCACAATGATTTGCTTTTTATTATTCCAAGTGGAGAGGTCATCAACAAGGAGAAGGATTTGGAATCTTATCGAACGGGGAATTTAAAGATCATTGAACTTCAGCCTGATGTTGAACATCTAAATATTATAGATGATGTTGCCATTATTAACCTTAAGCTAAAGCTAAATGGAAGCTTCTCGGGAGATCCTTTTGAAGCTCAATTTAGATATATCCGCTTTTGGAAAGAATTTGAAGATGGAATCAAAGTGATTGGCGGGAGTGGTATTGCCATATAATTTTAATCGAAGGGAATTCTTATTCAGTTGGGACATAATCCAATGGCAGCATATAGGCTAATTTGGAATAGCTAACGGCATAACCACTCAATATCCAACTGGCAGTAGGAAAATAAGAGCCCTGTGGCTCAATAATAATTCCATCTGAATCCATGATGAATAGTTCTGAAACCTCACTGGCTGCTTTTTGCAAGATCTTATTCTTGGAACTTGAAAAGTCAGCAGGGTAAATGATATACAGATAATCTGTGTAATTGAGTTTCATCAGGCCCTTCTCCTTATCTTCCCCAACGATGATCTCATCGGGTTGCATAATCCCCATTAAATAGCTGATTTTCTCTGGTTGGATTCTCTGCTTCCGAATGGTATTTACCTGATCTTCTGTAAAGTCTGTTTGTGAGGCATAGAATAATTTCCAATTCCCTCTATATTTCTTCTGTATACTGTCTAGAATTGCATTATATTTTTGGATGGCTTCGGTTCGGACTTCGTTATCCTTTTTTACCAACTTTCTGACGATATAGCCATCTTTCTCCCATTCTTTATTGTATGTACTCCTGACAAACCTGTTCATTGATAATAAATAAGAAGTATTTCGGTTCTTTTTATACTTAGATCTTCCCTTTCCGATGTCCTTAAAGAAGGCATAACCTTCGAAAAGAAACATTTTGCTGCCAAAATCCATTCTAAATCCTCCTAGGTCATAGGTCAGCTCATAACCCAAGGCATCATTTCGGATCTTAAGGGGTTCCGTACAGATGGCTGTCAAAACATTCGCCTTTTTGTCAAATCGGAACTTTACAACCTCATGGTTCAGGATTTTACAATCGTCTGCAAAACCTCCTTGTCCTATTAAGTTCTCAGTAAAGAATTGCCCCCATTCCTTCCAACCATCTTTTAGGTAGTTGGTAACTACCACTTCTTCAATGGCGGTTGACTTTTCTTTGATCGCAATGATCAGATCCTGCTGCAAGGGAATTTGAATTTCCAAGACCCGCTTTTCAAATCCCATGTTGCTCACAACCAATTCCACATTTCTGGTAGGTGAATGGATGGTAAACAGGCCTTCTTTGTTCGAGCTGGTTCCCAATGAAGAATTATTGATGTAGATTGAAGCTCCTGCAATAGGGCTGCGGTCATCTGCATTAATGATCTTTCCCTTAATGGTATGTTGGGCCAACAGGTGCTGAGCAATGAAAATGGAAATGATAGTTAGGTAGATACGGATCATGTTACGACATTTTCGTAAATATACTAAAATGCAATATTAGATTTCATAGGGTTTTGATTATCTGTACGATGAATTGTATTTTTCAAATGGTTCTTTTCAAAATATCTTATATTTAACTATATGAAAAAGTCTGCTTTACTGATATTGCCTTTGCTGTTAGCGGTCAACTGCCTATTTGCACAGGTTCACTATTCCAACGATATTATTAAGACCGGGGCGGAACGTACCGAAAAGTATATTTCCAAGCTTCAGGGGAAAAGAATTGCTTTGATCGCGAACCAAACTTCTATTATTGGAGAGAAGCATTTATTGGATAGCCTAGTGGCTGCTGGGATTAATATCGTCAAGGTCTTTGGTCCCGAACATGGCTTCCGGGGGAATGCCAGCAATGGAACTTCTGTGGGAGATGAGGTTGATCAAGATACAGGGGTCAAGATTATTTCACTGTATGGGAAAAAGAAAAAGCCTTCAAAGGAAGATTTAGCTGATGTTGATATCCTGATTTATGACATTCAAGATGTTGGCTGCCGCTTTTATACCAACATCAATGTATTGCGGGATGTGATGCAGGCTGCAGCAGAAAACGGAAAGGAAATGTTGATCCTGGACCGACCGAATCCCAATGCCTACTTTATTGATGGCCCTGTTTTAGACATGAAGAATAAATCCGGAATAGGTCAGTTTCCAATACCTATCGTACATGGACTTACCGTTGCTGAATTTGCACTGATGGCAAATGGAGAGGGATGGTTGGGGAATGGCTTGAAATGTAAGCTTTCGGTGGTAGAAAACGCGAATTACAAGCATGGTCTAATGTATAGGTTGCCGGTTAATCCTTCGCCGAACCTTAATACACCTGAAAGCATTCTTTTATATCCGACAACCTGTCTTTTTGAAGGGGTATCTCTCAACCATGGCCGCGGGACCGATTTTCCATTTACTGTAGTAGGTGCGCCGATGTTCAAGGGAATTTACCAATTCAGTTATACACCCGTTTCTATGCCTGGAAGAGCAGAGAATCCGCTTTATCAAGATCAAGTATGCTATGGTCTTGACCTAAGAGGGACAGATTTTGAAGCGCTGGTTAAATCTAAAAAGATTAATCTAGCATGGATGATCGAGCTTTATGCTAAAAGCCCCAATAAACCTGCATTTTTTGAAAGGTTCCATCCCCAAATCGGTAACATCGATTACCTTGCTGGAGTGTCAGAATTTAAGGATCAGATCCGTGCCGGCATGACGGAGGAACAAATCCGTAAAACATGGCAACCTGGCATTGAAAAATATAAGAAAATGCGAAAAAAGTACTTGCTGTATAATTAATGGGCAAACCTATTTTTGATTACCTGTAATCCTAAAAACAACATCTTTTTCAATGAAATCTTCTTGATTAGCCGGGAAAGGATCGTTTTGAATACTCTCGACCGTAGATATTTTTATTCCTGCTATCTGGCTTTCTTCTGAGGCTTGCGTTAGGAAGAAGTGGTACTCCAATTCTAAAAAGCCTAAGTCAAGTGTTCTGAAACCTGTTTTGGCCAGGTCATAAGCTAATACGGCAGAAGTTGGACCTAAGGCTAGAATGATTAATTTATGGGTTCCGTATTCTTTCGCTGCGGATAAGATTTCATTATAGTGCTTAAAGGTATTGTTATTAGGACATTCAATTCTTTCCACACTTTTTGCATTGGAATAGAAGCCTTGGCTCTTTCCTAAATTGCTCCCTTTGCCTTCGATGATCAGTATATCCTGATCTTCCCAGAGCCTTTTCCAATGCGCAATTCTTTTTTCAATTACCTCTTTGTCTTTGTTCCTATCATCAAGATAGAACCTGCTGATCTGAGAATTGAGATACGTGTAATCCTTTCGAAGTAAGGATGAAATTTTGTAGAATAACTCGTGTAAATAATTTTGCCAAAAACCAATTGAAGAATCCGTCAGATTGCCCTTATCTAGCGAAACCAAGGTTCTAGGGACTGCTATTTTTAAGTTGTATTGATCGGTGTTTTTGTCCTTTAGAATTTCTACGAGCCTTTTTTTGAGCTCGGGATCTGCATCCTGATGTTTCAATGATATGTTCCTCGGACAAAGAAATTCTCCATTCAGCATCAAGGTAAATTCCCCATCTCCAAATCTAGATAATGAACATTTTGATTCAATCAAATAGTCTAAGCTCTCCTCAAAAGTCATGACTTTCAGCTTATTGTTCTGGAGTTCTTTGCCGGATCTGGAAACATTGAGTTTCCAATCTATTTTATTCAATAGTCTATGGAGGATGTTCATTTAATAATTAGTTTGGTTAATGTGATGTCGTAAATGTAATATAAAACATTTAGGAATAGAGATGGGACCTCCCAAACTATTGAATTTGTAAATGGATGTCTAAATTTTATTAAAAGATGTACTCGGCATTTCTAATGCTGTATGGAAATATATTATGGTGAAAGTTTATTAAATTATTATATCAACAAAGGATTATCCTGTATATTGCAGCCAAATCAACCCTAAAACCCAAAATGAAAAAAGTTGTCTATCCTATTCTATTTGCCTGTCTATTATTTTCTGGTTGTAAAACCAATTTATCCCAAAAAGGAAATACTGAATGGAAACCCCTATTCAATGGAAAGGACATAAACGATTGGTTTGTGAAGATCCATCACCATGAGGTCGGCGAGAATTTTGGGAACACCTTCCGTGTCGAGGATGGCATCCTCAAGATCAGGTATGACCAGTACGGAGATTTTAACGATCAGTTTGGACATCTTTATTACAAAACACCGTTTTCCTATTACCATTTGAAATTTGAATATAAGTTTGCTGGCGAACTCCAGCGTGGGGCACCGGAATATACCCTGTTAAATTCTGGTGTGATGTTCCATTCCCAAGATCCCCGAGGGATGCTAAAGGAACAAGACTGGCCTATTTCCGTCGAGATGCAATTGCTAGCCGGGCTTGGCGACGGTAAGCCTAGACCTACAGGTAACATGTGTTCTCCGGGAACCAATGTAGTCTACCAAGGTAAAATCGCTGAATCCCATTGCTTGAATTCGAGCTCTAAAACCTATGACAAAGACCAATGGGTCAAGGGAGAATTGATTGTCTATGGCGACTCCCTGATCCAGCATATCATTGAGGGCGATACGGTGTTGCAATACTCCAAACCGCAGATCGGTGGAGGAACTGCCAATGGATACGATCCGAAAATCAAGATCGACGGAAAACTATTGAGCAGTGGTTTTATCGCTTTGCAGAGTGAAGGTCAGCCTGTGGATTTCAGGAATATTTATATCAAAGATCTTTCGAAGTCCTTTTAATCGCATAGAGCGGAATGCCCGCGAGGCTCAATACTATGGTTCAAAGGACTTAAAATTCCCAAAAACTAAGCTGTTCTTATGCTATATGGTTTTCAATAATTGCATACCAAAACCCGGTAGATCTGGCGGAATTAATTTTCCGTCTTTTACCGCATAGGCCGTAAGGTCCATATCATCTGAACTGCTTGTTACCCCTTCAATGGTGACGGTATTTCCCAGACCACCAGCCAAATGCGCTGTATAATTGGTTTTCAGTAGTGAGCCCCAAGCATGTGGAGAGGCGAGGGTGCCCGTCTTTACCAGTTCAGGCATCATCCTTCTCCAATTTGTAAAGCCCAGACCTTCGATATCAGTCAACTGCACATCCAACAGCTTCTGTTCAAAGAGTTTCTGGAGGAAAGCTTGGTCTGGATCTGCTTCACCATCGGCCAACAAGGTATCCAACTTTTCCTGTTGGACGAATTCCCGAAGCTTTTTATAGTCTTCTACCGTTTCATGGAAAGGTTCTTCAATCCAGAAAAGTTTAATCCCAGCAATCCCTTTCAAATATTGGATAAACTCATCACTTGTAAAGCCATTGTTCCCATCGACCAGGATCTCACAATCTGGAAAAGCTGCAGCAACGGCTTTGGTGACCTCGATATCCCTTTGCATACCTTCGGCTTTGGGCATCCATTTATTTCCACGTCCTATTTTTAACTTAAACTGTCTGTATCCCACACCATAATCGAAAAGACACTCTTCCAGAATCTTGTCAATTCCTGCAGGTTTATCCTTTGGCTCTAGATCGTCAAAATAGATCATACCACTGTAATACTTGGTGGTAAATGGATCTTTCTTGCCCAGTAACGCGTATACAGGTTTCTGTAAAATGACACCGGCCAGATCATGCAGGGCCATGTCGAAAGCGATGTGTTTTTCAGAAAGTGTCCCAGCTTTTGGGGTAAAGAGCTCCGATATTTTTCTGCCAACCAACTCTGGGATCAACTGCTCGGCATCTTTTTTTGAACCCCTAAGGGATGCCCAACCCATTGCTCCTTGATCCGTCCTCAAACAGCAGATGTCTAGTTCAGGGCCATGACCATGTAGATCTAATCTGGCATTTTTTCCAACCAGTCTTGGATAGTTTAGTTTTACTTTGGAAAATACGATACTATCAATTTTATGTTCGGCAAGTTCCCTTTCGTCTGCTGCCAATTCGAATAGATCCGCCAAAGGATTTCCATATCCATTGGAATTTAAGAGTAGGGAAGAGGCAAAGCCAATTCCTAAGGAGTTGATAAAGGTTCTTCTTTTCATAGGTTTATTGTGGTAAGTTGATTGTACAAAATTACAACAAAAATCATTCCCTTATGTTTGTTTATTAGTGATTTAGCTTAGGTTATCTGCTCTGCAATTGCTCGAGCAACTCATCCAGATTCCCTAGACTTGCCGACATGCCTTCCTTAAATCCATGGCTTACCATATATTCCAAGACCTCCAGACTGCCATATTCTGCCGTCACGCTCACAAAAGTATTTCCATCCAATTCCTCAAAAACATTTTCACAGTTTGTTCTTGGGAAATCAGGGCTGATATTTCCATTTTCGTCGCTGAAGCCCCTTAATTCAACAATCTTTTTTAGCGGATCGATTTCAACATAGTCATATCGGCTCCAGTGCTTCTCCCCGTTTGGACCTACCATGGCATAATGCCAATGTCCGCCTTGGCGAAAGTCCATGGATTTGGTCTCTGCTTTCCAGGGTTTCGGAGCAACCCATTGCTCCAAAAATTGAGGATCTGTCCATGCCTGCCAAACTAAAGCGACCTCCGCATCAAATTCACGTCTGATACGAATGGTTTTGTTTTCCTTGTCTACGGAAAACTCAAACAGTAAGTTCTTTTTCATGATTTCTGCTTTTTCATGTTGTCTAATAAATCATCTAATTGATTGAATTTGCTTTCCCAGATCTGTCGGAACTGCTCCAGCCACTGATCTATTTCCTGCATCTTCTCCAGTTCCAGTTGATAATAGATTTCTCGGCCTTTTTGTTCTTGTTTGACCAATTCACATTCCGTCAGTATCCTTAAATGCTTTGATACAGCCTGTCTGGAGCTGTGAAAATGTTCTGCTATAGCATTTGGAGTCATCGCTTGAACCGCAATTAATGCGATAATGGCCCGCCTGGTCGGATCTGCTATCGCCTGAAAAATATCTCTTCTCGTTTCCATTGTGCAACTATATGGTTTCAAATATAAATGCAATCATTTGGTTTCACAAGCATTTTGGATAATTTCTTCTGTCTATTTTTATAAATTTGATCCCATGGATGATCTTCTGCAAGATATCCGGCAAACCTTAATGGATAATGCCGATAGAACTACCTCAGATACCATGGCTCGTTTTTTTAAAGAAGGAGAAGGAGCCAAGCGCTATGGTGTGCCCATTGAAATCGCAAGGAAAATCGGCAAGGAGGTTTTCCGGGAAATCAAGAAGGAGCCAAAGCAGGAGATCTTTTCCCTATGTAACGAGCTTTGGAAATCCAAGATCTTTGAGGAAGCTTATATTGCTTGTATCATCAGCAAATCCATCCGTAAGCAATACGAAGCGAAAGACATGGAAATCTATGAAAACTGGGTCAATCTATATGTCAACAATTGGTCGGATTGCGATACGCTTTGCTGTACGACCATTGGTTATAATCTGATTCAATTTCCAGAAAATGTAAAAGTGCTGAAGACCTGGGCCAAATCCAAAAATCGCTGGACCAAGCGTGCCGCTGCGGTTAGTTTGGTGGTACCGGGAAAAAAGGGCTATTACTTGGCTGATGTTTTCCAGATAGCCGATATCCTCATGATGGATCCAGACGATATGGTGCAAAAAGGCTATGGCTGGATGTTGAAAGAAACCAGCAAAGCCTATGAAAAGGAGGTTTTCGACTATGTTATGAAGCACAAGGCAAGGATGCCATGGACAGCCCTGCGATATGCCATTGAGAAAATGCCGGATGACCTTAAAGCCGAGGCCATGAAAAAGCCATAGTTCTTTTACTGTTCTTGCATCAATGAAAATGGTCTTGCCTCTTTACTGGTCCCTCTGCTTTTATTTGGGGTACCGCTCATCTGAAAGACAATTTCGCCGCCCTTATTGATGTCATCAAAACTGATATAGTTTTTATCCAATCCTTTGCCATTCAGTTCCGCCGATTGGATGTAGACATTCTCCGCATTGTTGTTCTTTGCTTGGATAACAAAAGTTTTTCCGTTCTCTAAGCTGATGGTTGCCTTTTCAAATACAGGGCTCCCGATCACATATTGGTCCGTTCCCGGACAGACGCTATAGATTCCTAAGGCACTCAGGACGTACCAAGAAGACATCTGTCCTTGATCTTCATCGCCCGGATAGCCCTTTTCAGTGGCGTTGTACAATTGCTTGCAGACCATGCGCACCTGTTTTTGTGCCTTCCACGGTTCACCACTAAAGTTGTAGAGGTAGGGGACATGTTGGGTAGGTTGGTTTCCATGTGCATATTGCCCCATCTTTGCCAAAAGCATCTCTCGCATTTCATGGATTTCCTGCTTGTAACTGCCGTATTTTATACTTTGATCCATCGTGAAAAATGAATCCAACTTGGCATTGAATCTCTCTTGGCCTCCAATCATACCGATTAAATCCTCAATGTTGTGCAAGACCGACCAGGTATATTGCCAAGCGTTTGCCTCTGTGAATGGACCGCCCCATTCAACGGGGTCAAAATCTGGCCGCCATTCTCCATTTGCTAGTCTGCCCCGAACAAAGTTGACCTTTGGATCAAATACATTTCGGTAATTGTACATCTGTCGTCCAAACACATTTTCGTAGAAAGTATTCCCGGTCAACTTGGCCAATTGATAGGCACAAAAATCATCATAAGCATATTCCAAGGTTTTTGCGGTGCTTTCATGGATGTCGCCATAAGGGATATAGCCTAGTGTATAATACTCTTTCCAGCCTTCTCTTCCATTGGATCCCCCATAAAAGCCTTTGTTGGTGGTTTCATGATAATAGGCACTCAGGGCGGAATCGGGGTCAAAGGTCCGGACGCCTTTCACCCAAGCATCGGTCAGTAGGGAGATGGCATGGTTCCCGATCATAACGCCAGACATGCCCGGATTGGACCAAGTAGGGTAAAAACCAGCCTGTTGCTGAGCGTCCAGTAAGGATTGCATATACCTGCCCTGCATTTGCTGATGCAGGATGTTGCTCAATGGAAACTGTGCCCTGAAGGTATCCCAAAAGCCATTGTCGGTATACATATAGCCAGAATGGATCTTGCCATCATATGGACTGTAATAATAAGGATTGCCCTTGGCATCTATTTCATAGAACTTTCTAGAGAATAGGTTTGCGCGAAACAGGCAGGAATAGAAAGTTGCTCTATCCTCTTCCGTTCCCCCTTCCACCAAAACCCGATTCAAAAGCTCATTCCAAATCTCAAATCCCTTTTTCTTGGTAACTTCTAAATTCTTATGATCGGCTAATTCCTGTTTAAAATTGAGTTCGGCCTGCTCTGGACTGATATAGGAGGAAGCCATCTTGACCTCCACTTTGGAACCCGGCTTAAATTCTAAATATGCACCTACGCCTTTACCTAGGTCTTCCTTGTTGTTCGCCTTGATGCTTCCTTTCTCGTTCTCCCAGGTGCCGTAGGATTTAAAATCTTGATTGAACTCAAGTACAAAATAACTCTTAAAGTTTTCCGGTACTATCCTTCCATTGTTCACATAGCCAATTATTTTCCTTTCTTCCGGTATGATCTTGATCTCACAGTCTTTGGTATAGCCATCAAATACCAAGTTTGCTTTTCCATTCTTGGGAAAACTGAAGCGCATATGTGCCCCCCGTTCCACCGGACTGATCTCTGTCCGTATGCCATTGTCAAATTTTACGGAATAATAATGTGGCTTGGCAATCTCATTTGCATGTGAAAACTTCAATGCGCGCTGATCTTCATTGACGGTCAATTCCCCAATTCCCGGCATCAGAGAAAAAACCGCATAGTCGTTCATCCAGGGTGAACATTGATGCACCTGCTGGAACCCACGGATTTTATCGGCTTGGTATTGATATTTCCAGCCATCGCCATTTTTCCCGGTCTGCGCAGAAAAGAAATGCACAGCAAAGGGAAGTCCAATGGTGGGATAAGTGTTCCCGTAAGAGAGGGCATATTCAGAATGTGTCCCTTGTAGGGTATTGACGTATTTTACTAAGTCTGGTTTTTGAGCCAAAAGAGAAGCCCCTTGCACCAATAAAATAAAGAGGGATATCAAGGATTTAAGCTGCATAAGGTTTAGAATTGCTGATTAATAGTTGATTAAAAATAATCATTTTTGGAATGGAAGGAGCGTAGAACAATGAAAATTATTGTTTTTGGAAGAGGGGATGAGCCCTTGCGGGCAATGTTATTAAGTTAGGGGTCTATTTTTTATTTTTTTATTCAGAGGTGTTTGTCATACCGAATCGTTAGATGAGGAAAGTATTTTCTTTTGTTTTATGCCGGTAAAGAAGATTAATTGAAAAATATTCTACCCCTTCCACCGGTTTTTCAAAATTTCAATTCCTTATTGACCAAGGCTCCTGTTTATGGAGCCCTTCCGTCACTAAAACCCTATTAAGGTCTCATACGACTTCGTCAAGGAATCTCTCGGGCTATCGATATAAAAAGTCAATCTTACTTTCTGGTTATCCAAAAAATCAATCACCGAAAATCCTTGTCTATTATAGCCATATTTCAAGGGTTCCCTTTGATGTATATCCGATTGTTTCGACCCAGAACCACTGACCACCTGTCGGATTTTATCCTGCTCAATGTACTGTAGTCCATGGTCATGACCTGCGACAAACAGCACCTTTGGATGATCTGCGGTGGCATCTGTAACCCTGTTGGTCAAATCTTGGTATATAGGGTGTTTGAGATCCTCCGCAAATTTTATTACATGCGTACGTAAAAGGGGATATAGCGAACCGATACCGGGAAGAGGGATATAGAGAGAGGACTTCACATCAGTAAGTGGAAAGATATGGTCTTTCCAATTGTAGATCAAGCTGTGGTCACCAAAGGATACCATGGGGTGATGCGAAATCATGAGCACCGTTTTATCCTTGTTTTCTGCCAAGATCTTCTTGATATCTGCAATGAACTGATCCTTTTCAGGTGATACATCTCGGTTATGGTGAGGGAAGAGCCAGAATTCACTGTCATACAATACAGCTATGGAATTGGGGTTAAGGTTCAGTACTGTTGGACCTATTTTTCCGGCTTGAGGCAGATACTTCAGCCCTGGGTCGCCATAGTTGTTCAGAAAATCCGCCTGTGCTTTTATTTTTTCTAGGCCCTCTTTGCCAGAACGGTCCCAATCATGGTTTCCAGCTAAGAAATAGACCGGAACCTGTAGATTTCTAAAGCCTTCAAATTGGGATTTTAGGATTTCCTGTGTTTCTTCTTTTTTCTTGCCGTTAAGAGCCATGCCGGTCGGGTATATATTATCACCGATGAAAAAGGCCTTGGTCTTGTTTGGGATTTGCAGGCCATTGGCATTCTTGATCAGGAAGCTCTGTTTGCTGTTGATTTCTCCAGCATCTCCAAAAATGATCAATCGTTGTTCGATTTCCTGCGAAAAAGAGAATTGGACAAAGAACATACTGGCAATTAAGAGTAGTTTTCTCATGATTATTTCATGTTGATCTGATAGATAAATGCGTTTTCAGCTTTTCCTTTTTCACTGCTGATAAACAATTGGCCCAGATTGTTGAAGCTGATACCTTCGGGTTGTTCCAACTGTTTCTTTTTGAAATGTTGGATTTCTTTAGCTTGGAAATTCTCGTCTAGCACCAATAACAGGCGATCCACTGAAGAAAGGAGGTACCACTCCTCCGAAGAATTTCGTTTGGTTAAAGAAGAAGGTTTCAAGGTGTCTTTAACTTTAGGGTCTAGATTGGCAATATTGTTCAAGTCAAGGCTAAACTGGTTTTTTAGACTCAGATCCCCTTGGCCCAGGACGTTAAGCACATAACCGGTCAGGCTCGCATTTCCTCTATCGGTTTTACATGATTTGCAGATTACGACCAAGGAGTTGTTTTTTTGGTCATAAGCCATGGATTCGTATTCCCCCTTTTCCAATTTTCCTTTGAAAGTAGCAACCTTTCCTTGGTCTACATCCATGCTGATGGGAAAACTATGGATATCGCCATTGCTTTCCAGGACATAGAAGTATTTTCCATCTGTAGTGATCTCTTCATAATCGCCTGAAGGGCCAAATTCAAATTGAGAACTGATACTGCCGTTCTTGAGGTCATAGGTGAAGACAATACCTTCTTCATCTTGTACGACATAGGCTATGTCCTGGCTGTTCGAAAGAAAGGCCATGCCTGATATCTCATTCAATTCATTGGGTAGGGTATAAGTCTTTTTTGCATAGAGCTCAGCCGTATTGGATCTAGATAAATCTTCTTCGGTACCAGTGTTCTGACCAGTTTGCATCTGGCAGGACATCAAGGCGGATAGCAATAGCAAAACGGGTAATGTTCTATATTTCATTGTTGTTTCGTGCGAATATTGATCTATTTCGCAAATTAAGCTACGGAAAATTTGAAAAAGCTGAGTCATCAATCGATAATATTTATCTGGGTTAGGGAAAAATGACGGATTTGCTTTGGGCTATAATATTGACCCCATTCGAGGCACAATACGAATCTACCGAACGTGTCCCGAATATGGGGAAACTAATTCTCGGTAAATCTTTGTCAAGATAATAGCGCTAAGAGCTGGAATTAAGCTGAAACAGGGCAGTAAAGGAGAATATAATATCCCATTGGAAACAATCAAGGGCCGCCTTTTCTTGACGGTCCGGATATTTGAGGTTTTTTGACGGTCTCTTCGATTTCCACCCGATTTCCGTCTTTGTCCGATTATACCTCGATTCCATAGTCTAAGATCAATTCGGATTCTTCTTGGTTATCATCCCCCTTGGAATGGTCCACGATGTTATCACCTTTGTTTTGCGAACTGGTATGTGTCGTTTTGCTTGGTAATAAGTCACTATCTACTTTGTCATTTCGGTAGAGGAAACTGTGAATACTGTAATGGCTAGTAGGAACGATAATCCCACTAATGGTTTTTCATAGATCTTTTTTTTCATAGATATTGTATTTAGTCTTCGATTCCGCCTGGCCTATTTCTTTGCTGAATATATCCACTGCGATGCAAATCGGTGGCCTTAATATCCTTCAATTCCAGTCATTTTGAAGGCAAACGGACTTACAGAGCATCGAGAAGCCAGAAATTGAGCTATAGAGCGGGTTTTGGGGATTTAGTCCATCGCTCTTGCCATTTAGCAAATAGAGGCTGCCTGGGATGGGCAACCTCTATATTTTGGTACATTAGTAAGTCTTATTTTTCCCACCATACCTTAGTGTGGAAGGTATCGCCGCCCATTTGTTGGACTGCTTTGGCATAGTTGTCCGGATTAAATCGGCGAACTTCATTTTTATACATAAAGCGGGTTGGCATTACGCCATCGTGCAGCATGAATTCAGTTTTTGGGAGTTTTGGAAATCCTGTTCGACGGTATTCAAACCATTGTTGGTAATCCACCATAAACAGCGAAAGGTATTTCTGCAGCATGATCCTTTCCAGGGTTCCATCGAATGCTGCTGCTGGATTGTCGAAATAATTCGCTGGCAATGCGCCACCATATTGCTCGATAGAGGCCTTTACCCCTTTTTCATAAGCCGATTTCGCCTCTGCAGTCAATCCCAAGGCATTATAGGTTTCCGCTTTGATGAATTCCACTTCTGCATAGGTCATGATCAATTCCTTGATCGGAGTGCCTACCGCTTCCGGATACATCAAGTCTCCATTCGGGGTGCTTGGGCTATAAGTGATGGAAGAAAGATCACCAGAGTGACCTGCGGGAATTCCTTTATAACCGATGGGGACAATTTTACCATCAACCAGTTCCGTTGCCTGGGTCATGATGAATGGTCTCCTAGGGTCTTCTAAGGTATTCAAGTTATCGACAAAGAAAGAGGCCATCGCTGTAAAGTTCACGTAATCTTGGCGCCTCCCCCAAGCGTAATCATATGGAGAAAGACCTGTGATGCTCAAGATAGCTGCATCTTCATTGGAAGTGAAGATAGGGTATTTTTCAGGATCATCTAAAATAGTCTTGATCTTGGCATATACATTAGCGCGTTTGGAGGTTCTTAAGATATAGCGCAATAGCATGGAATTGTTGAACTTGCGCCATTTGTCCTTTTTATTATTGTACAACAGGTCATTTCCATTCATTTCTGATGGATCCGTGTACTGTATGTTCGCTTTTTCTAGAGCAGCAATCATATCGGTATAGATCTTTTCCTGTGTGTCGAATACCGGTTGATCTACACCGTCCTCGGCTTTCATAGCTTCAGAAAGAGGTACATCCCCAAAACTATCGGTCAAGATACCTGCGATATAGGCTTTCAATGTCGTTGCCACCGCTTCGTATACCGGTAGTTTTGTATTGCCATTGATGGCTGCGCTTTCCATTTCACGGATATTCCTTAGGTACCTATAGCAATTGTTCCATGTTCCATCACCTGATTGTTCGGTGAAGTAATAGCGGTGAATACCATTGGCAGCACTAGGGTTTGCTAGTCCATCTTGCATGATTTCCCAAGTGAAGTCATTGCTCCTGACCGTAAAATAAGTGGCCATTCCATATACCGTGGGGGTTACCAATGTTCCGGGAGCAACAAACTCCAGTTTGTTGGGATTGTTATTGATTTCGTCAAAGTCTTTCGTACATCCTGTCAATCCTGCGGAAAGAACAAGAGCGATAAGGATATTTTTATAGTTGATTTTCATTGTTTTTCAGCTTAGAAGTTTACTTTCAAATTCATTCCAAAGGTTTTTGTACTTGGCATCTGGCCCATCTCTACGCCCGGCATAATGGTTGCGCCATTTAATGCTGCGGTTTCAGGATCGTACATCGGGAAGTCGGTGATCATGAATAGATCACGACCGAAGAATGCGATTGAAGCGTTGTTCATTTTCCACTTTGAAACCAGAGACTTTGGCAATGCGTACTCAAACCTCACTTCACGAAGCTTTAGGTAGGAAGCATCAAAGCTGTTGGTTTCTACGTTGGCCCTTCTGTAGTAATCACCATAATAGGTATTGATCGCTACTTCTTTGGTATTTGGACTGAAAGAACCATCTGCATTTTGGATGACCCCTTCGCCAACAATTTTCCCGGTTTCACGACCGCGTAGCGTGTGTTCCAATTTACCTTGCTCCGACATCTTGTGATGCGTTTGCGAATAAACGATACCACCGTACTGACCATCGATCAAGGCGCTCAAAGTAAAGTTCTTGTACCTGAATTCATTGTGGAATCCACCTCTCCAATCTGCATAGGCATTCCCGATCTTCACTTTGTCAGCAGGACGTACCGGCAAACCGGTCTTAGCATCATAGATCACTTGTCCTTGGTCATTGCGCACTAATCCGTAGCCCCATAGGTCACCTGTAGAACCACCTACGGTCGCTATGATCTCCGCTGCTCCCGATCCACTGGATGCGATTACCTGTTGCGGTGTTTCAACACCTTCGCTCAGTTCTAAGATCTCGTTGTTGTTCTTAGCCCAGTTGGCTGTAACATTCCATTGGAAGTTTTCATTCCTCACTGGCGTTCCGGTCAAGCTGACTTCCCAACCTTTGTTCTGGATCAGGCCACCATTGATCACTTCAGAGCTGAAACCAGTAGTGACGTCACGTGGAACGATCAGGATTTGGTTTCTCGAGCGGTTGAAATAATAGTTCACGTCAGCAGTCAAGCGATTGTTGAAGAAAGCAACATTTACCCCTGCTTCTGTAGAGGTCGAGATCTCCGGTTTCAGGTCTGCATTATGCAATAGTGATGGTGCTTCTGCTGAACCGGGGAAAATGGAGTTGTTGAAATACTTGATGGTTTGGTATGGATCGGCATCATTACCGACCTGCGCCCAAGATAGGCGAAGTTTGGCGAAGGAGATCTGACTTGGCATCTCTATCATCTCGCTCAGTACAAAACTACTGCTCACAGAAGGGTAGAAATAGGAACGGCTACTGTTTGGCAGGGTAGAAGACCAGTCATTTCTTGCGGTCACATCGACAAAGACCATGTCACGCCAGCCTAGGTTAACCATTCCGAATACACTTTGGATTTCCTTTTGAGTCGCCGTGTTTTCTGCCACTGGGCTTGTCAATGCATTCGCTAATTTGTAAACACCTGGCGAGGTCAATCCCCTAGCCACACCGATATCTTCCTTGATGTCGCGTTTCATGAGGTTTCCGCCTAGGGATACTCGGATATTGAAGTCTTCATTGATCTGATCATTATAAGACAGCAATGCATCGGTGTTGGCTTCCATATAGAATAGATCCTGTTGCTTATAATATCCTTTCGGAAAGTTGGCGGTATCCCATGGGCGCCTCTGTTCCCTGATATCGGAACGCATGGACAGACCCGACCGAAGCATGATTTCCCATTTAGGGTTAAAGGTATAGACCCCTTGTAGCATTCCGTCAATACCATGGCTCTTCAGGCTGTTGGTCATTTCATAGGCAATGACAAATGGGTTTTCTATATAGGAACTGAAAGGGTGGATCTGTTCGATATCTTCTCTGTCCTTTTTCCACATCGGTCTGTACCAATCTAGGCTGATGCTGGGGTTTTGGAAGATCATGAAATAACCAATGGACTGGTTGTTATATCCAGTTCCCGGAAGGTTATCACTGCCTTTGTTGGTATAGTTGGCCTTCATGTTGACCTTCAATTTATCGCTCAGTTTAGCCGAGGAATTGATCGATGCCACCAACCTTTCAAAGCCGGTATTTGGCATGATCCAGGAGTTTTTGGTGTGCGTCAATGATGCTCTTGTAGTGAAGTTTTCATTGCCGCCATCAAATGAAACACTGTTCATATAGGTTTCTCCAACATTGAAGAAATCCTTTACCCCGCCCTTGTATGGGACCCAAGGAGTCCTGGTCGTTCCTCCGGTTTCGGTGCTTGGGTCATATTGAAAATACTCCTGACCGTTGAATTTTGGTCCGAAGGCACTGGAGGTTGATCCGGTGTTTTTACCGTCTTCGGTCAAACCATAGGAATAATATTGCTCGCCTGCAGCATTGCGCTCCAGGTTACCTTGTCCATATTCATATTGGAAAGCGGGCCATTTCAGGACCGATTGGAAGCTGGTATTGGAATTGATCGAGATCCCGATTCCATTTTTGCTGTTTCTTCCAGACTTGGTAGTAATGATTAAGGCTCCGTTGCCGGCACGGCTACCATACAGTGCGGTGGCGGCGGCGCCTTTAAGTACGGAGATGGATTCGATGTCATCTGGGTTGATATCGCCCAGACCGTTACCGAAGTCAATGGGAATATCTTTATCCGCACCGCTAGATCCTGCCCCGTAGGCATCTGTTACACCCGAACTGAATCGGCCTGTTACCATCGGGATACCATCTACAACGATCAGGGCCTCGTTTTTGCCCGGATCTAAGGAGCGGTCTCCTCGTAAATTAATTCTTGCAGTATTTAACGGACCCGAACTTGCTTGCGTGATGTTCAATCCGGCAACCTTTCCTTTCATCGCGTCCACCCAGTTGCTTGGCGTAGCCTCTGTCATTTGTTCTGCCGTAACTTTACTTACTGCATATCCCAGAGACTTTTCCTCCCTTTTGATCCCTAATGCCGTCACCACCACCTCTTGGATGGATTCATCCGATGGGACCATGTTGATCCGGACGGCTTTGGTATCTCTGGTCCATTGTTGAGAATGGCTCTGGAAACCTAGGCTCTGGAAACTAACAGGTTTTCCGGGATCTACCTGAATGGAGAATTCACCATTTTGATTACTGGTTCCTATTGCTTTCCCATCAGCAATAATGGTTGCACCACTGATCGGAGTATTGCTGCTCTGATCGTAGATGATGCCTGCAACGGTGATCTTCTGCTGCTTGTTCCATTCAGCGTTTGGAGCTTTAGCATGGAAGGCATGAGACATAGCTGGTGAGAAACCAAGTCCGAGAAGGAGTAAAAAGGCGCATGAGGTTCGTTTGGAACTTCGATGAAAAGGAGTAGATACTTTTTTCATATAATTTTAAGATGTTAGATGTTGAGGAATCATGGGTTCTCCCTCAGTTGGTCAAAAGTAATTAGGTAATGTTAACGTAATGTTACGCGATGGTTAACAATTAATAAATCAATAACCACAGAAATTGTTTTTTATTCCTAATCATTTAATTTTTAATGGTATTGGGCAGGCTGTTTTACCCGGATGTAAAATATATGTTAAAGGCGATGGGAGTGTTTTTAGCCAAAGAAGCTGTGGAAAGGTCACCTTGATGCTGTTCAGTCCGCATTTTGGGCCGTTAAATGGATTGTGGCATTTCTAAATCGATAGAGAAACCCTGTAATGTTTAATGGCTCAATAGAAAGGGAGCCCCCTATTTTTTAACAGAATGGTTAGTCCCATTAAAATTGGAGCTGTTTGAAATGGATGGGAGGAATGTTGGTTTAAAGTAGGGGTAGGAAGAAGGAAAAGATGGAGCTGACCAAAGGAGATCCTGGTCAGCCCTATATAAAATTACAATAATCGCGCTACGATTTTATTATAGATCCTTCTTAGGATTGGCTTTTTCCTTCTGGACTCATCGTATCTATCCCAAGCCACTGAATCTTCACTTGAATTTTTCCTTTTCACAAAGATGGAGTTGTGCCCGTCCTTGAAAGCTACTGCTTCGGTTTCTGGCCTGCCGTTGGAATAAAAATAGAGTGCCAATGATTTTCGGCTCATATGTTCAGGGCAAGTCAATGGGTTCGGTAAACCATGGTAGGATACAGAAGTGGTCGAAAACATTGCAATGGAATTGAAATTTGGGGCGAACTTATCGACACAACCATTCATTTCCTCGTCCCATAGCTCGAAATGGCCCCCATACTCATCCTTCCAATCCTTATTCAAATATACAATGAGGTTAACACGGCGGTCAAGCCCATTGATAGGGTGCTTGTTGAAATCGGCATGTACTTTTAATAAACCGCCACGCTTGGTTTCATGAAGTCCGGCACCAGAGAAATAAGGGTCTCCGAACAAAGTTTCTTCGATGCCGGTGATTTCATTTACAAAATTCAAAAAAGGCTCTGAGTTCAAGAAATGCATCAGCTGCTTGGTTCTGGGACCAAAAAGCTCCTCTCCGTTTCCTGCCAACTTCTTCTGCAATGGATCGTTGTAAACAATATTGTTTCCTTTGGAAAGATCGGGGAATTCTTCTAACACTTCGGTTAAAAACTCGGGATTGAAGAAATTCTCCAATGAAATGGAAGGGAATGGGTTAGCATTCTTGTACTTGGCCTTATGCTTCCTAGCATAATCCATGAGATCTTGATTGTGGAAATTAAGATAAGGATTCATCGTAGTAGTTGTAATAAAGGGGGTTAGCCGATTAAGTTAATATTGATTTTGATTCTATAAAGTTCGATATTATTAATTCTTTCGGTTGCGGTTTACCTAAACTAAACTTAGAATTGTCGAATTTATGCTACATCCCAGAGGGCATTAAATTAACCGAGGCTTAAATTTTGTCATGAACCTGGAAACTGTTGGCCTATGTCAATATGGCCTATCGTATGTGTGGGTTAATTTTAAATGAAAACATTTGTTGTGACAATCTGTTATAACTCAAATTATACACTTTAAAACATCTGATATGAAAGGAAATTGGATCATTAAATTTCGTCCAATGGCAGTGTTAATGCTGTTGTTTGTGTCCCTTCAAGCTTGGGCACAGGACAAAGGGTTGGATATCAATGTGGATATCGACAAGGGAGATGAAGGTATGTTCTCAAAACCCTGGGTATGGGTAGTCGGTGGGGCGGTCTTTATTTTGCTATTGGTTGCCTTGTTGCGAGGTGGCGGAAAGAAATAAGCATATACGAAAAAAAACAAGGCTTCCAATTTTGGAGGCCTTGTTTATTATGAATTAACTTATAAACAGTTCGTGATTTCCCAACCGAATGATGGGTTGACAATGTCTTCCTTCTGATCGGTATTGCCCTCTTCTGGAATTTCCTGACGGGTTCCATGTGCTAGCTCACCTGAATTTTGAAAAAAGCCCATTGTTCGGGAACTTATGTTTTCCAAGGTGGAACGAAAGTCAAGAGACTTTGCTTTTGAGGCTGTCAAAAGGAATGAGGCCATCAAAATAAAAACATTCAATCCGTTCCCGTGGTTTATTCTTCTCATTGTATTTCTCCTCCATTTAACTCGCTAAACCAAAGATGAAGCAAAGTTCTTCGCCTTGCAAAAGAAGGGTTTGCGGATTTATATAAATGGAGGAGCGATGCCCTGGAATTGCTGTTTGAATTATATAAAATGAATAGAAAGTGGAGCTGGGAAGGCTATTGTTTGCTTTTCTATTTTAATGCCGCAATCGAAACGATCCTGACGCCGTTGAAAGGGAAGTCATCATGGGGTTTTAATCTGGTGCCTACCATCGAAATTATTCCATTGTTCTTGGTTTCAAAGATGGCCTCATCGCCTTTGCTTGGTACCAGCCAGGTGTCCTTTGCTTTTTTATAGATTTGATCGATGGTCATCGCGAGGTCCTGGGGACCATATTTTCCTAAATTATTTTGATCTTCTTCCCATTCCATACCGGCAATAAAATCGGCAGTGAGCATTTCCTCGATTCGCGCTTTGTCCATGTTTATAGAAGTCAGCGCTACTCTGATGTTTTCTTCTGTCCAGCCGGCCGCTGGCCTTGGAACCAAAAACAGATCCATTTTATGCCCGTTTCTTTTTGTCAAAATCCCGTTTTCCACCGTTAGGGTAATCCTAGAAGGCAAAGCTGAAAAGGAACGATCGGTCTCAATTACAAAGGTATATGTGTTGTTGTTTTCTGACCTGAACTCTTCCCATTTTTTTAAGCTCTTCTTATAGGCGGATTCATGTTCAATATTTAAGGACTCACCTTTGCTGCAGGAAAATAGCAGTATCAGTATGGAAAATATGCCGAATAGGTTTTTCATAATAAGGGTTCTGTTGGGGTGAAAATTAAATCTTTTTTATATAACGTTTTTTTTATTAACACTGCTACGCCTTGGCTTAGAATGTTTTGTATCTGGATTTTGGGATAATTTCATTATCTTAAATGGTCTAATGCTTATGAAAAGCTGGAGTGCCCTCCTAATACCTGTACGATGAGAAATCAAGCTAACTTTATGTTAAAAACATCCATTATTTCATTCTTGTTCATCTTTATTGCACAGTATCCTGTGCTTTCCGAAACATATCCAGCTGATTCTGCTAAAGTGAAGATCATATTTGACACGGATATGGGGCCGGACTATGATGATATAGGGGCCATTGCGCTACTCCATGCTTTTGCCAATCAAGGCAAGATAGAAATATTGGCCACGGTTTCTTCGGATGCCCATAAGGACATTCCGGGGACCATCGAAGTTTACAATAAGTATTTTAAACGTGGAGATATTCCCGTGGGACAGACTTATAGCCCCTTGGCTCCCAATTTTACAGCAGCGAACAATTGGAATGAGCAGATCATCAAAAAGTTTGAGCCAGCGCTATTAAATAAGAAATACGAGTCTTCGGTGTCGATTTATAGGAAAGTCTTGGCGGAGCAGCCGGATAATAGCGTCACGATCGTGACCGTGGGCTTCATGACTAACATCAGTGATCTATTGCAATCAAAAGCGGATAAGTATTCCAATCTAACTGGAATAGAGTTGCTGGAGAAAAAAGTAAAGAATTGGGTGGCGATGGCTGGCGGCTTCCCGCAGGGCAGGGAGTTTAATATCCATGAGGATGCAGAGTCGGGGGTATATGCCTTTGATCATTTCCCAAAACCAATATTGTTTACTGGATTTGAAATAGGGGATAAGATCAAAACTGGGGGTAAAATAGCCGAACAGAAGTTGGAGAGCAGTCCTGTTTCCGTTGGTTACCAGATCAATTTGGTGAGTTACGCCAAGGAAGCAGTTAAGGCCAGGAGCTCTTGGGATCAGACAGCTGTCTTGATTGCTGCGGAAAACCCGGAAAAGTACTTTTACCTAAGTGGGCCGGGGACGATGAAGACCGAAAAGGATGGTTCAAATTATTGGGAACCATCAGCCCAGGGGAAGCATAAATTTATTATCCATAAATATCCTTACAAGAAGCTGGAGGAGGTAATCGATAAATTGATGTTGGAACAACCAAAGTAAGCTTTGGCAAAAAGATGCCCAATCCCATTGATCTGGGTGTTTTGATGCTGTAAAGGTGAAATTGCAATCTTCAGCGATATGTACCCTAATGTATTGAACTAAGACAAATTTGATGATTCAACCTCGGGCGATGGATTAATCTGAATATTTGGTCTGACAATAAATAGAAAATTTAAATGTTGAGATTTAAGGAGCGCTAGTGCGACATCCCTTTAACCTTTTTCACGTAGTACATACGAGGATCTATGGCATTGATTGCAAGAATACCTCTTTACGGGCAAGAAAAACAAAAATGTCCTGACCCACCACGGTCTACGTACGCGAGAGTAGAGGTATGCTTCTCCACAATGAGGACATAAAGGGTGAGACTGACTCATAGAAGTCGATTTTAAACTAATAATCTTCATACAATAGTTTCAAATAGTTTTTGTGAATTAAAAAAATTAAACATCATCCCAGAAAAGAATGGTTTAGGGTTTAGTTATCAAATAAACGACCAAACTCTATATTTATTTTGTCTTTTATAGGGAGATAAATTACATGTAACAACATGTTTGGTTGAACCTGTTGGCTTGTAGCTGTTTAACCGGGCGAAAGTTAGCTGTTTGATATTAACGCCCTGTTAAGGAATGTGTAACGTTAAATTAATTGTTCGCTTTAAAATTGAGTATGGTAAGGGGTAAAGTGAGGTGGAAAAGCATGAAAAAACAATTGTTTAACCTTCTAATCCTTGTAATTGCAAATAGTTTTGTGTGATTTTGTTAATTCTTTTTAAAAATAACAAAAATCAATGAAATTTGTTCTGTTAACAATAAAATAATAGATCTGATCAATATGAGAAAGACCCTAATAATCCTAGGATTGTCGTTAATGATGCTGAACATGGGCTTTTCGCAGGAAAAGGGACCTAAAGCTGATGGTTGGATATTTGGTCCTTCGATTGGCTACCAATTCCAAAGCGGCAATTTCTTGAAGGCATCGGCATGGGGATTATTTGCTCCGAACCAGTCCCAGTATATCAAGTTAGATGCTGGGGCAAACTTCACCTGGATGATGGATCAGTCTACCGTAATTCCGGAATTTGGGGTTACTTATTACCTCAACAACGTGGCGGTATGGCCTTTTATCAAGGGGGAAATTACGCCCTATACAGCTACGGCGAAAGCGGGGGTCAGTGTTTTTTCTATATTGGAGCTTTCTGCAGGATATGGGTTTGATATCGGTACCAAGGAAAACTTTAAGCCTATCGATGGTTTTACCTTCGGGGTCGGGCTTAATATTCCGCTCAAGTTCCATTTGTTCTAGGCAATTCTAAACGCTCTTTAATACCGTTTACCCTTTCTCGGTTTTACCTAGTTCCGCCACAGTATTCCTGCCGTCGTTAGGATATCCAATGGAGTCAGTACCGCGTCATTGGGGCTGCCGACGCTCAATTGGCCCGCTCTGACTTTCACGGCCACGATCTGATTGTCTCCAGGAGCCAAATCGATCCCCAAAAACAGACTGTCCTTGCAATCGATTTCGATTGACTTATTTCCATAAACAACCGAGGGAACCTCCAGCTCTTGGGTGGCCGCTGTTTCGGTCTTAAATTGAAATCTACCAGTTGAGTCAGTAGGGGCACCGCCCTAGCTGCCGGAAATAGTCACATCCACATTGGAAATCAGCTGCTTTTTACGGTTGATGACTTTTCCACTGACAATCTGTGCATTGGCGCTCGTACATAAAAAAGAAGAAAAACAATAAGGGGCTGAACTGTTTGGTTTAGAGGAAGGATCGCGAAAATGGGAGTTTGATAGGTTTTCGTACATTTGCTTTCTGATAACATTTGCCATGACCTCCTTTAGAAATCTTCAACAAACTACAGGAAGAATTATTAGCCTAGACGGTACAGACTACCATTTTTTTGGTGGCACTGCCTATCTCGGATTATTGGATAATCCAGGATACATCGAACTTTATAAAAAAGGGATAGACCTGCTTGGGCTCAATAATGGGACTTCCAGGACCAACAACGTCCAACTTGGAATCTACCGAGATGCCGAACTTAATTTGGCTGACCGTTTTGGTTTCGAAGCCGCAGCCCTACTGTCCAGCGGCTATCTTGCAGGTCAGGTTTCAGTGGGAAGTCTTAGCAGAGGGAAGCAGGTGATCTATGCACCGGGCAGCCATCCTGCCCTTTGGCTTGGTGAAACACCTTTGGTGGAAGGAGATTTCGATCAATGGGCGAAGGCTACGGTAGCATTTATCAACAATTCCGAGCAGCAGGATTTTGCAGTCATATCCAATTGTATTGACAATCTGACCCCTCAGCACTTTGATTTTTCCATCTTTAAGGAATTACAAACGGATAAAAACCTGCTCTTGATCCTAGATGATTCCCATGGAATAGGCGTATTGCACAAAAACAAAGTTTCAGCTGACCTGTCGGCCTTGGAAGCAGATAATATTGAAATCGTTGTGCTTGCATCATTGGCGAAAGGTCTTGGAACGGATGCTGGGGTTGTTTTGGGGACAAAGAGCACTGTTGATAAGATCAAAAAGCATCCTATTTTCAATGGAGCCTCACCGACCGCACCTGCGGCGCTCTATGCCCTGTTACATGGTCAGGATATTTATGAAGAGGCATTCGAGAGGATGCAGTCCAATACCAGTTTATTGGCATCGATTACTAGGGAGACCTCATTGAGTCATATTGAAAATTTTCCGGTATTTAGTTCGACCCAGCCGTTACTTTACAGACATTTGTTGCAAAAAAAGATTGTGATCTCCAGTTTTCCCTATCCATTAGCGACAAGTCCCCTGTTAAATCGGGTTGTTGTATCTGCTTTACACTCAGAAGCTGACATTCGTCATATAGGAGAAATAATGTGTTCAGAAAGTTCATTAATACTTTGATAGTCAATAAAATAATTGTAGCTTTGCAAGCCTTTTGAAATGTAAAATTGGGGAGTGTTGTACTAAATCATTGAATGATAGTGGTTTGGATTTTAAAAAATCACAAAAATATTTCCATTACTCATTTTAAAAAGATACTTTTGCATCCCCAAACGGGCTGATAGGCTTAGGGTATAGATTAATTAGAGTAAAAATAGATATGACTAAAGCAGAAATTATTGCAGAGATCTCTAACAAGACTGGTTTAGAGAAGGTTGATGTACAAGAAACCGTTGAAGCATTCTTCAAAGTAGTTAAAAGTGCTATGATTGGCGGTGAGAATGTGTACGTAAGAGGTTTTGGAAGTTTTGTGGTAAAAAAGAGAGCTGAAAAAACAGCACGTAACATTTCTAAAAACACAGCAATTATCATTCCTGAGCACTACGTGCCTAGCTTCAAACCTGCAAAAGTATTTGTAGAGAAAGTAAAGAACGGAAATAAGAAATAATTCATTTTCATGAAAAACACCAAGCAAATCCAGATCATCGTTGTAGCAGCAGTAGTCCTTGTTATCGGATTCCTATTGTTTAAACCTGTGAAGGGCTTGGTAGATGAAGAAGAAAAAAATGCAGCAGCTACAACTTCTCAAGCTGAAGCTGCTGCATCTCAGTTTAACCTGAGTTCTGTATCTGAAGCTGCTAAGCGTGGATTGAACCCAGCTATTGTCAACGAAATCACAGATCTAGAGGCAAAAGCCCATAAAGCAGAAGGTTCCGAAAGAGTGAAACTTTATCAACAACTTGCTGATAAATGGAACGATGTGGAAAAACCTGCTCCTCAAGCCTATATTTATGAGGAAATGGCTAATATTGACCCTAAATTTGAGTACTACTTGAAATCTGGCGACAATTACCGTAAAGGATATACCAATCTTCAAGATACTGTCTTAGCAAGTGCCTTAAACCAGAAAGCTATTGAAGTTTATCAAAAAGCTGTAGATTTAAACGGATCGAGCTTAGATGCAAAAACCGGATTAGGGGCAGCGATGGTTACTGGAACCAACAACCCGATGGCTGGTATTGCTATCTTGAGAGAAGTTGTTCAAGCTGATCCAAAAAACCTGGAGGCTAACAAAACCTTAGGTTTGTTCTCATTACAGTCACGTCAATTCGACCGAGCGATCGATCGTTTCAAAATTGTAATTGAACAAAAACCTGATGCCGAATCATACTTTTATTTGGCAACAGGCTATGAAAATATAGGGATGAAGAACGAAGCTATCGCTGCTTTCCAAAAAAGCAAAGAACTGGCTGCCGATCCTAGTCTCTCCCAGTTCATCGATCGCAGGATTGAAGAACTAAGTAAGTAATTAACAATTTTTTTTAAAATCATTTAAAAACATTAAAGCTATGCCAAGCGGAAAAAAAAGAAAAAGACACAAAATGGCTACTCACAAACGTAAAAAACGTTTAAGAAAAAATAGACACAAGAAAAAATAGTTTTGGGGCGTTAGCCCTATAAATCATGTGATACAATCTATGATCGATTATCCATCATCATAGATTGTTTTTTTTCATTAAACGGTTTTATGTTTAACCGGACAACATTCGTTGTGGAGCGAGTCCACAACTGTCCTTAATTAAGTAGCTGTTGGTAAAGGAATTAATTATCGATTCAGTCCCCGATAAGGGGGTGACTATTGCTTTACTACAGGACAAACAACTAGTTGAACTAAACAGGGAACAAGCTGGCAATCACTATGCCGTGGGTGATATTTACTTAGGGAGAGTAAAGAAAATCATGCCCGGACTGAATGCCGCATTCGTAGATGTAGGCTACGAAAAAGACGCTTTCCTGCATTACCTCGACTTAGGGCCTCAAGTACAGTCCTTGATCAAATTAACAAGGGTAGTAAAGAATGGCAGTTATCAAGAGAAACTGCTCAATAGTTTGAAGCTTGAAAAGGACATTGACAAGGCTGGAAAAATATCTGATGTTTTAAGCCGTAACATGTTATTGCCAGTACAGATAGCCAAAGAACCTATCTCGACTAAAGGACCAAGGTTAAGTTCCGACTTATCCATCGCTGGTCGATTCGTCGTCCTGGTGCCATTTTCAAGTTCGGTTTCCATTTCCAAAAAGATCAAAGGCAGCGCCGAAAGAAATAGACTCAAGAAAATTGTAGAAAGCATTAAACCTACAAATTTCGGTGTCATTATCCGTACGGTATCTGAAGGTAAGGGAGTCGATGAACTCCAAAAGGACCTTCTAGACCTGATCTCTAAATGGGAATTGTTTACCAAACGCCTTAAAACGGCTGAACCCCCTCAGAAAGTACTGGGTGAGTTGGACAGAGCGTCCACCATCCTGCGTGATATCCTCACCGATGAATTTACTCATATCTATGTCAATGATAATGAAATCTACGAGGAAGTAAAATCATATATTCAAGAGATCTCTCCTGACCTGGAAAAAATAGTCAAATTCTATAAAGGAAAAGAACCTATTTTCGACCACTTTGGAGTTGAAAAGCAAATTAAGGCGTCGTTCGGCAAAACTGTAAACCTGCAAGGCGGTGCTTACCTGGTGATTGAACACACCGAAGCCCTCCACGTCATCGACGTCAATAGCGGAAACAGAATTGCCAACAAAGAAAATCAAGAAGATAATGCGCTCCTTGTAAACAAGGAAGCAGCAAAAGAAATTGCCCGTCAGCTTAGGCTGAGGGATATGGGCGGCATCGTGGTAATCGATTTTATCGATATGCACAAAGCCACCAACCGGAAAGAGCTGTATGGTTTCTTGAAGGAATGTATGGCTAGCGACAGAGCCCGTCATACCATTCTCCCTCCTAGTAAATTCGGATTAGTCCAGATCACTAGGCAAAGAGTTAGGCCTGAAATGAGCATTGTGACCAATGAAAAGTGTCCTGCTTGTGACGGAACCGGCGAAATTAGATCCAGTATCGTTTTATTGGATGATATTGAAAACAATTTGAGTTTTATTCTTCAGGAACAGAACGAAGTAGGGGTTACCCTTTGTGTACATCCTTATATCGCTGCCTACATCAAATCTGGTTTTATCTCCAGAAGAATGAATTGGTTTCTAAAATATTGGAAATGGATTAAAGTGAAGGAAATGAGTTCATATCATTTGACCGAATTCCACTTCTTTAACTCCAAAGACGAAGAAATAAAGTTGTAAAAAAAGCTGGTTGCGTAATGCAACCAGCTTTTTTTCTTTATAGCACATTGATCCAATGGATCTTTAAGCCATCTTTTTCCATTTTCCTGAAATAGGTCATCTGCCGCTTGGCAAATCTATGGATCTCCGTCCGTAGCCTTTCCGTGAATTCTTCCAAGGTCAGTTCATCCAATAAATGCAGTGAAGCATACTTATATTCCAATCCAAACCATTGCAACTGCTCATGGCTGATTCCTTGTTCCAACAAACCTTCAACCTCCGCTAACAAACCTTCCTCCATTCTATATTCCAGGCGTTGGTCAATCCGAGCTCTCCTTATTTCCCGATCAGGAGCAAGGCCGAGGATCATAAAATCCTTGACAAGCTGACCTTTCCTTTCTGGTACCGGATGATGTTCCAAGTACAGCAAGATTTCCAATGCACGAACCAATCGTTTATGGCTGTTCCAATCGATGTTGAACTCTTGAGGAATGTTAAATTGGTTGATCCGCTCAATAAGAGCCTCTTTGGAGAGAAGGGAAAGCTCCACTTGCAACTCCTTATCCTTAGGAACCTGGCTGTAGGTCTGTTCTTGTAAGATACTTTGTATATAAGAACCAGTTCCACCGCAAAGAATCGGCAGTTTTCCACGATGTTTTATTTCTAAAAATGCTTTTTGGAAACCTTGCCTGAACAATTCCACATTAAAGTTCTCGTTCGGCTCAACGATATCAATAAGATGGTAGGGGATATCTTGGTATTCGATCAGGTCCTTGCCCGTTCCGATGTCCAATTGCTTATAAACTTGCCTAGAATCGGCAGATATAATCTCAGCACCCATGGCTTGGGCCAGTTTGACCGCGAGTTTGGTCTTTCCGGATGCCGTGGGACCCAAAATGATCAGAAGAAAATCAGGCGAAAGAAACTCTTCCGCCTGATGTATAGATTCAATAAGTTCTTGAATATTGCTTATATCACGAACTTGGTCCATTTTTCGTTACTTGCGTTGCTATCTACAACGGTATCAATAAATGCCATGCCGCGTACCCCATCGTTTACATTTGGAAAATCCAATTGCTCTGGAGTAGGAGTTTTTCCGTCTTTCTTGGCAGCTACAGTAGCCGCAAAATTACGGTAGATATTTGCAAACGATTCCAATAGTCCCTCTGGGTGACCTGCTGGGATCCTGGTGTTATGTGTTGCAAAAGAACTCAAGGTATATGGTGCTGCATAGGCGTTTCCAGTACGGTAATACTGTCTAGGCTGATCCAACATCTTTACGATCAAATTGTTAGGGTCCTCATTTGCCCATTCAAAACCACCTTTTTCACCATAGATACGCATTCTGACTGCATTTTCCTCGCCAGCGCAGATCTGTGAAGCGGTCAACACGCCTTTTGCACCTTCGGTGAAGTGCAACAATACCGAACCATCATCATCCAATTGGCGTCCTTCAACAAATGAAGTCAAATCAGCACAGACCTCCGTGATCCTAAGTCCAGTAACATATTCCGCCAAATGCGCTACGTGCGTACCGATATCGCCCATTGCCAATGATTTACCCGAACGTTTTGGATCTGTACGCCATGCTGCGCCAGCATTTCCTTCACGCTCGGTCAGGCGGCTTAACCAGCCCTGTGGATATTCTACCAATACTTTGCGGATCTTGCCAAAGTGACCATCTTTCACCATTGCCTTAGCCTGTTTTACCATTGGGTATCCAGAATAAGTGTGTGTCAAACATAGCGTACGGCCAGTGCGCTCCACAATAGCCTGCAATTCCAATGCTTCTTCTAGGTTTAAGGTCATCGGTTTTTCAACCACGACATCAAATCCACTTTCCAAAGCTAGTTTAGCTGGCTCAAAGTGCAGGAAGTTCGGTGTTACGATCGTCACGAAGTCCATGCGCTCTCCTTCTGGCAATTGCGACTCCTTCTCGATCATTTCTTGGTACGTCAGGTATACTCTTTCTTCAGGAACAAATAAGTCCTCGCCCGATTGTAAAGAAATCTCTCTATTTATACTGAAAGTACCACATACTAATTCTATTTTGCCATCCATAAAGGCAGCAATTCGGTGTACAGCTCCTATAAAGGCATCGTTTCCACCACCGACCATGCCCATGCGAAGTTTTCGTTTCATAAGGAATAAATTTCGATTGATTAAGCAATAAATATAATAAAATAAAGCTGTTTTTAAACAGCCAATACTAATTTAATGCTTCCTGAATTCTGCGATAGGTAACCATTTGGATGGTTCTCAGTCATTTCCAGCAACTGCTCTTGGCTTTCGATAAGGTATTGCTGCTGGTCCGCAATCCAGAAATTTGCGCCTTCCCGAGATCCCATTTCCTGAAAGCCTATGGTCTTGAGCGAGGAGTCCTGTGACCAGTCCTGATCTACATAGGTCATGATATCACCGGGATGGAAATCTTTGATAAATGCTCGGATCAGTTTTGAAAGTCCCCCGATAATGAGATGGTCAGATTTATGGCAAAAACGTAAAAGTTCGAAAGAGCGATAATCCTCTGATCTGTCTTTCATCCTTCTCCCGCCGCTAAATACGGCGATGGAAACCAATTCGCCCTCATAGAACAGGCCATACCTATATTTCCCAGGCAGGGGCACCTGCAGATGATTTTCTTGTAGGAAAGATAGGCTTTGATTCTTATCCAATCGGGCAGCCACAGTTGCTCGGGCATGCAGTTTTTTTGCCTTTCCTGCCAGTACCTTCAGTCTGTTCTTTATTTTGGTGCCCTCTTGCTCGAGTTGCCCCAAGGAAATCAGGATGTACCTTTTATCAGATACTTCGGGCCTTGCTGTAAACTTTTTATAGATAAAGATGTCAAAAGGAAGGGTGGGACAGATGATATGGGAATAACCGTCCAGCTCTTCTCCATGCACATCAGTATCTAGGTCCTGTTGAATAAAGCTTAATAGGTTGCGGATCGCTGGATTTTCCATCCTGTAAAAATAAGCCAAATCATTCAATATGCGAGCTGTGCTAAATTATTAATACCTTTGTACCGTAAACAATAACAGATGAAATTACCAATAGTAGCGTATGGAGATCCAGTTTTGCGTCAGAGAACGGAAGAGATCGATGAGGATTATCCAGAATTAAAAAAATTGATAGAGAATATGTTTGAGACCATGTATGCCGCAAATGGTGTAGGCATTGCAGCTCCGCAAATTGGTTTACCGATCCGCTTGTTCGTCATTGATGCCAGCCCGTTTGGCGAAGATGATGAAGATGGACCGGGTGATCCAACGGCAAAGGATTTCAAGCGTGTTTTCATCAACCCTATCCTTGTAGAAGAAAGTGGTGATAAATGGGCATTCTCTGAAGGCTGTTTGAGTATTCCACATATCAATGAAGAAGTCTTGAGAAAGAAAGATGTGGTCATCAATTATTTAGATGAAAACTTTGAAGAACAGGAAGAAGAGTTGACAGGTTTGGCTGCGCGTGTGGTTCAACATGAATACGATCATATCGAAGGAAAACTATTTATCGACAAACTTGGTCCATTGAAAAAGGCCATGTTAAAAGGTAAACTAGATTCGATTTCAAAAGGGCAGGTCAAGGTTTCTTACAAGATGTCCTTCCCCCAGATGAAAAAGAAAAGATAAATAGAAAAGCCAGGTTCAAATCTGGCTTTTCTATTTATCGGTTATTTCAAGTCTTCAAAATGATTGAATGCATCGAAGATATCTAGATTAGCCCCCATCAAACACCGCATCAAATATTTTTTTCAAAGAGCTCTTCTCATTACCAAATATAATGGACTGCCCTTCCTTGTCCCAATATTTCACTTTAAAATTGCCATTCCAATCGGGGTTTTCTGCTATAATCCAACTCGGTCTGTTCTGTAGCCAAGACGCATTCCAATAAGGCCTGTAGTCTTCGGCTTCGCCAATAGGCATATGAGAAATCAGTAACCTGCTTCCCGCGTTTGCCTTTTTGCTCAATTGTGAAAGCTCCTGACTGTTGGATGCCTGTCCATCCAAAAGTACAGGTCCATGATCCGTATATCGTAATTCGTGGCTGCTAAAGCTTGGATAAAAGCCTGTTTGGAAGAAAATCCACTGTTGTTGATCAGATAGAGGAAATTCTTCGCCTCCGAAATTTTCTGGATGTTCAGTTTATTTTCATGCTGTACAGGTACTTTGGGAATAATATTTAATTCACTTTCAGTTGCAGCAAAGGATATAAAGCCTCTTTCTTGGTTCCAAGTATAGGAATTGCTAATGTTTTTGGCGGTAGAACAATAATCGCTGACCAAGATCGTATTCCCTGCCTGTTTAGAGATATTCAGGTACTTTACTAATCGGTTGGTCTCGGCCGGATCAGTTGCCTTGTCATCTTCATCGTATCCAAAGAATAGGTCCTCTTGTCCATTGCCATCCATCGCGTTCAGGTAATCTTCAGCCGGCGGACCAGTAGGCTCCTCGTTCTGGGAGACCAACTCGATCCCATTCTGTGGAATAATAAGGAAATTAGCTTTTTCTTGTTTGGCATATTTGCTCAGTCCGATCACAAAATTCCGCATCTCTTGCCTATAGTCCTGATCAGGTTCGGGGCTAAAGCCTTCTTCTTTGGAACAAGCCGTTAACAGGCCTGTGCCCATCATCAATAAAAAAGGGAATTTCGTAAGCTCATAGCTGATCATTTAACCGTGTTTGAATAAAACGGAATAAAGAGACAATTAATGTACCTTAACAAAAATTTAGCTTAACTAAACTGCTTAATTTATCGGCCGCACCGTTGGCAGGGATAGATTGTAACGGACCGAAAGGAACCGGATGCCGAAAACCACAGCGGCGCTGATAAAAGCATTCAAGTTCGCATGTAGTGGAGTAAAGGTAAGCAGCACATAAGTTATGGCACCCGCCAAGCAGGCCGAGGCATAGATCTCCTTTCTCAATATCAATGGCGTGACGTTCATCAGTACATCACGGATCACACCGCCCATACATGCCGAAAACATACCAAACATAACCGCGGCAATCGCACTGCTCTCGTATGCCAAGGACTTTTCAACGCCTACCACGGTGAAGAAACCAATCCCTAAAGCGTCGAACAGGAACAGTGTACGGGCAAAACTGTCCAAGTGCCTATTGAATAGGATGGAAATAAAGACGCCAACAAAGATGGCGATCAAGTAGTTTCCATCTTCTACCCATACCGGCCGGATATTCAGGAATACATCACGCAATGAACCCCCACCAATTGCCGTAACAAAGCCCATGAACGTTGCCCCAAAAATATCGATCCCATATCGGTTTGCCGCCATCGCGCCAGAAATGGCAAATACCATGGTCCCCAATAAATCAATGTAATAAATCAATTCCATTCAATTCAGTTTACATGCTTTTGCAATAATACATAAAATATGAAATTCTCTGAATTAAATAAAAAAAGGCCTCGAGCGAGGCCTAATAAACTAAACAACGAAACAATGATCTGTATATTAAATTTTGGAAAGTCCTTTTTTGGCTTTTAGCTCATTCAATTCTTTCTGGTATTTTTTGTTGATCTCTTTAAATTCTTCTGAATCTTCCAATTCCTTCCACTGCTTGGTTTTCTCTTTCCACTCAGGACTGTTGAAATACTCTTGGATCTTCTTGCCGTCTTCTTGGATCTTTTGCATCTGTGCTTTCCATTCTGGCGATTCGAAATGCTCCTTTAGCTTGGAAGATTCCTTCTCTATATTGGCCATTTGTCTTTTCCAATCCTCGCTCTCAAAGTACTTCGAAACCTTGGCAGACTCTTTTCCTATATTTTCCATTTGCTTTTTCCATTCTGGTGAATTGAAATATTCGTTCACCTTACTGGATTCCTTTTCGATATTGGCCATTTGTTTCTTCCATTCAGGTGAGTTGAAGTGTTCTTTCAGCTTAGCAGATTCTTTCTCTATTTTAGCCATCTGCTGTTTCCACTCCGGACCCTCAAAATAGGCACTTACCTTTTTGCTTTGCTCTTCTATATTCTTTACCTGAGCTTTCCACTCGGGTGAATTATAATATTCTTGGATCTTTTTGCCCTGCGCCTGAACCGATCTGATCGTATTGCGGACATCTACTGGCAATTCATTGGTGTCCGTAATCACATTGCCTTTATAAACAAGCTCAGATTTGACCTTGGCAGGAGTAACCGGTTTTTGTGCCGGTTGCGGCGTCAATGGTTTCACGGTGTCAATGATCAGCTCATTCGAATGATCGGTCCAGTTCCAATCAACTTTTATTTCCTCTGCCTGTGCCTCATTCGTTGGGATAATCAACGCTAAGGTTAGTATCGCTAAACCGCTAAGCAATACTGCCAGTAACTGCGGTCTCACGTTTTTATAATTTGTTTCCATTTTGGTGATTCTTTTAATCCGGTTCAATAAATGATTTTTGTTTCCCGTAGCAGCCAAGGTTAGATGCGGATTCATGCTCATGCGCAATTCTTCCAGTTCAACCAATGCCTGCGCATAGGAAATAGGGGTGGATACATGTTGCACGACCATATCATCGCATGCATGTTCTCTTTCTCTTTCCACTACTTTTGAGAGTGCCCAGATAAAAGGGTTGAAGAAAAGCACGGTTTCAATACCTACCTTGAGCAGGTTGAATAAGTAATCTTGTCGTTTTACATGGGCCAGCTCATGCATGAGAATTGCTTCCACCTGTGCCAGCTCCATTTTGTTGGCGTAGGCAATCGGGAAGAGGATAAACGGTCTCAAATGACCCAGGGTGATCGGCACACTGATCTTATTGGAAAGATAGATCCCTACGGATTGTCTCACCTCCAGTTTTTTCTTGGCTTGGTAATAGAGGTTAGTCCATTTTTCCGGGACGGAATCCAGACCCTTGAATTTTAATCTTTTCAATTGGATCAAGCTATTGGTCAGGAGGACGATTTGGACAATAAATCCAAAAACATAGCCTGCTACTACATAGGGCAATAAGCTTTCTAATTTAAAACCGTCCTGTTGGATGTTGGCCATGATGTTTTTTAGGTCCTCAGGATTCAGGGTTCTTAAGTCGATGAATTGGGTCGCGTTCTGGTAGAAGTAGATAAATGTTGCTATAAAGCTCACAAAAATCGATACTTGTGTGCCTAAGGCAGCATTATGCTTCGCCTTTGCGCTGATGTTGGACTGTGAAAGTGTATATATACTATATATAATATACCAAATTGCAGCTTGCCATATAGAATGCAGAATGCTCCAGCCTAATGCATTGCCAATACTGATTGTTAGATTTTCCATGGCTAGTTTTGTTCAAGTTTCTTTAAAAATGCTTTGATTTCGTCAAGATCTTCTTTGCTGGCCCGTTCATTTCCCAGGGCCTGCATCACCAATCTTGCTGTCGAACCATTGTAAACGGAATCGATCATTCTATCCAACATCTTTTCCTGGATTTCCTCCTGCACCAATTCCGCGGTATACAGATGGGTCTTTGAACTGGTGTCTCGAGTCACCATCCCCTTGTCATGCATGATCTGCATCAATTTGAGGATTGTTGTATAGCCCACATCTTTTTTATCCAAGGTTTCAAATACCTCCCTTACACTGCTCTGTCCCTTTTTCCAAAGGACTTGCAATATTTCCATTTCGCTTTCTGTTGGTTTCATACGATGATTGTTAGTATCTACGAATGTTTTCGTATTCAAATGTACGAAGCGTTTCGTATAATCCAAATATTTTAAGAAATATTTAACATTTAAATATCATAATCCATTGAATATTAGGGTTTAAAATTCATTTTCGCCCGATTTATTCATTCAAAAATGTTAAATTGAAAACATTAATCGACATCCGATTATCTTATTTAATAAATATGAAAGCTATAGTATATCATGAATTTGGGAGCCTGTCTTCCGGCGAGTATAAGGAGCAGTCTGGTCCAGAAATCAAATCAGGCACATTGAAAATTAAAGTAGCCTATGCAGGGATAATCCCATTCGACATCAAGGTCCTTGACAAAACCATTCCTATGCCGCACTTGAAATTTCCATTTATTCCGGGGGCCGAGTTCTCTGGCGAAGTCTTGGAAGTTGCCGAGGATCTGAAGGGATGGAAGCGGGGAGACGTCGTCTGTGGTAACCCGAAGAAATATGGAGGCGCCTTTGCCGAGGAGTTTGTGGTCAAGGCTGATGAAGTCTGTAAAGTGCCGAAAGGAATGGCTATGTCCTTGGCGGCTGCCTGTCCGGTTTCTGCTCTTGCAGCCTGGCATGGATTGTTTGATGCCGGTAAATTGGAAGCCAATCAGAAGGTACTGATCGTAGGGGCCTCCGGAAATGTCGGTTCCTTTGCCGTACAGTTTGCCAAACAGAAAAAAGCCGAGGTCTATGCCGTTGGTTCTTCTCGATATGAATTTAATGTGCTCGATCTAGGAGCTGACCATTATCTTGACTATAAAGCGGATGATTACCTCAAAGGACTTCCTGCTTTTGATCTGGTCCTCGACATGGTGGGCGGTAAAGCCCAGGATCAATTGATACCCTTATTAAAGAAGGGAGGAAGGATCGTTAGCCTCGTGCAAGAACCAAATGAAGATCTGGTCAAGGAATATCAAGTCCAGGCGCACTTGCTCAATTCGGGACCAAACCCAAAAGAGCTTGAAAAGATCCTGGATCAAGTCACTAAGGGTATGATTAAAGTAAAGGGGGTCGAGGAGTATCCGCTCCAAGATGCCGTTCAGGCTTTTGCTGCCATGAGCGATAAGGATAAGAATTCTAAGTGCCTGCTGAAAAACTAAAGGGTATGGAATTTGTTTTTAGGATGATCATCTATTTATAATACATGGCATATAATGAAAGACTAGCCGATTCGGTGCGAGCATACCTGGCACAGCATACTGAACTGAAAGTAGAAGAAAAGGCAATGTTCGGCGGGATAGCCTTTTTGGTAGATGGCAAAATGTGCATCAATGTAGGTGAGGACCAGTTGATGTGCCGTTTTGACCCCAAAAAAACGGAAGAGTACAATAATAAGCGCGGAGTTCAGCCCATGATCATGCGCGGCAGATTGCTTGATGGTTATTGCTATGTGGATCCCGAAGGCTATAAAAGCAAAGAAGATTTCCAGTTTTGGATGAATACCTGCCTAGCTTATAATCCAGAAGCCAAAGTTTCCAAAAAGAAGAGGGCCAAGTAAAACTGCAAACATAATTTATAGGTGCCTCGGAAATGAGGTGTCTTTCTAGGTGGCTGGTTCGGGAAAGCTCCGGAGATGGCAGCTGGAATGCCCACAGCGTGCCCGAGGACGCATAGGAGATGGCATGGTTTGCTTTTCGAGATTTCGGAAGGCGGGTCGAATGGGGTCAGCTGGAAAGGGGGTGGGTGGACCAGGGGTCCGATCCACGATAGGCCCTACGCATTTGAACCAGTATGGAGAGGATCCGAGGATGGGCCAAGATCTGGGCAGGGACCAGGATCTTCGGGATGGGAGGATATTCCAGGACCGTGGTGTACCATTTCCGCCCCTTCTACCCTCCATTGCCCCTTTTTCCTCGCCTCCCTGAAAATTTATCTGGCAATGCTACAGCGAGTTATGCCGCCTGGCGAAAAATACTTTGCCTGCCCCCTTGGAAGTGAAGGTATTTTGTCCCTATCTTTGCACCACTCCGCAAGGGAGGGACGGCCGCAGGGCCACTGACATAAAGATAGGAAAACGGCCAAGGGAAGCGGGAAATCGCGGAACGGACGCCACCGAAAAAGGGCCTCAAAAAATATTTTAAAAAAGATTTTGCGGTTTCGAAAAAGGTTCCTACCTTTGCAGTCCCAACCAAGGGAAACAGCGACGGACGCGATGTCCGGAGCGGAAAAAAATGACAGATTGCGACCTTCCTTTATGGAGGGGACACAACATAGAAAAGCCGAAGCGAGATGCCCAGGCGCGATAAGTTCTTTAAATGATCATGTAGCGCAGCGACCCGTACGAGAGTACGGTAGCTGAACAAGATTTACAAAATCAATTCAGGTATCCCGGAGCGGGAGGAAAACATTTTATTAAGACAACGATTCTATTTATTATAAATAGTCTTGGTCTTACACTTCATTTTACAATGGAGAGTTTGATCCTGGCTCAGGATGAACGCTAGCGGCAGGCCTAATACATGCAAGTCGGACGGGATCCATCGGTAGCTTGCTACCGGTGGTGAGAGTGGCGCACGGGTGCGTAACGCGTGAGCAACCTGCCCATATCAGGGGGATAGCCCGGAGAAATCCGGATTAACACCGCATGACACTGCTTTCCGGCATCGGGAGGTAGTCAAATATTCATAGGATATGGATGGGCTCGCGTGACATTAGCTAGTTGGTGGGGTAACGGCCCACCAAGGCGACGATGTCTAGGGGCTCTGAGAGGAGAATCCCCCACACTGGTACTGAGACACGGACCAGACTCCTACGGGAGGCAGCAGTAAGGAATATTGGTCAATGGGGGCAACCCTGAACCAGCCATGCCGCGTGCAGGACGACTGCCCTATGGGTTGTAAACTGCTTTTGTTAGGGAATAAACCCCGCTACGTGTAGCGGGCTGAATGTACCTAAAGAATAAGGATCGGCTAACTCCGTGCCAGCAGCCGCGGTAATACGGAGGATCCGAGCGTTATCCGGATTTATTGGGTTTAAAGGGTGCGTAGGCGGCACTTTAAGTCAGGGGTGAAAGACGGCAGCTCAACTGTCGCAGTGCCCTTGATACTGAAGTGCTTGAATGCGGTTGAAGACGGCGGAATGAGACAAGTAGCGGTGAAATGCATAGATATGTCTCAGAACACCGATTGCGAAGGCAGCTGTCTAAGCCGTTATTGACGCTGATGCACGAAAGCGTGGGGATCGAACAGGATTAGATACCCTGGTAGTCCACGCCCTAAACGATGATGACTCGATGTTTGCGATATACCGTAAGCGTCCAAGCGAAAGCGTTAAGTCATCCACCTGGGGAGTACGCCCGCAAGGGTGAAACTCAAAGGAATTGACGGGGGCCCGCACAAGCGGAGGAGCATGTGGTTTAATTCGATGATACGCGAGGAACCTTACCCGGGCTTGAAAGTTACTGAAGGGCGCAGAGACGCGCCCGTCCTTCGGGACAGGAAACTAGGTGCTGCATGGCTGTCGTCAGCTCGTGCCGTGAGGTGTTGGGTTAAGTCCCGCAACGAGCGCAACCCCTATGTTTAGTTGCCAGCACGTCAAGGTGGGGACTCTAAACAGACTGCCTGCGCAAGCAGAGAGGAAGGCGGGGACGACGTCAAGTCATCATGGCCCTTACGTCCGGGGCTACACACGTGCTACAATGGATGGTACAGCGGGCAGCTACACAGCAATGTGGTGCCAATCTCGAAAAGCCATTCACAGTTCGGATCGGGGTCTGCAACTCGACCCCGTGAAGTTGGATTCGCTAGTAATCGCGTATCAGCAATGACGCGGTGAATACGTTCCCGGGCCTTGTACACACCGCCCGTCAAGCCATGAAAGCTGGGGGTACCTAAAGCATGTAACCGCAAGGAGCGTGTTAGGGTAAAACCGGTAATTGGGGCTAAGTCGTAACAAGGTAGCCGTACCGGAAGGTGCGGCTGGAATACCTCCTTTCTAGAGCCCGCTCCGGGGGAGCTGCGCCACATACATGATCTATACAGAAAAAAAAGACATTCAGAAGAAAGTGCCCACCCTGTGGGGGAGTATCCAGTATCTAGTATTTAGTATCTAGACACCGATGCTGCCCGACGAACGGTGACACCGAGAGATGAGAGAGATAAGCTAGTCCCGTAGCTCAGTTGGTTAGAGCACTACACTGATAATGTAGGGGTCAGCAGTTCAAATCTGCTCGGGACTACCACACACGGGGGATTAGCTCAGCTGGCTAGAGCACCTGCCTTGCACGCAGGGGGTCAACGGTTCGAATCCGTTATTCTCCACAGATCTGGGTCCAGATGGTATGGCGAACGTTAGCCCGCAAGGGTCTAATTACTAACTACTAAATACTATCTACTAGATACCCGGATAAAGAGTTCTTTGACATATTGGAAGAAAAGAGATTAACAAGAGAAGACAACAGAGGCTCCATACTTTATGTATGGGACCAAAAAGCAACCTACCACTTTGCAAAAGGGGTGGTAGCGTGAAGAAAGTAAACAAGGGCACACGGGGGATGCCTAGGCTCTCAGAGGCGATGAAGGACGTGATAAGCTGCGATAAGCCACGGGGATCGGCAAATGCGACTCGATCCGTGGATTTCCGAATGGGGCAACCCGGCATGTTGAAGACATGCCATCAAATGAAGCGAACGCGCTGAACTGAAACATCTAAGTAGGCGTAGGAGGAGAAAATAACAATGATTTCCCAAGTAGTGGCGAGCGAACGGGAAAGAGCCCAAACCGTCCATGTCAAGGCATGGGCGGGGTTGTAGGACCACGGCATTGTACTGTGCTATGAACTGGAAGCAGGTGGGAAACTGCGCGATAAGGGTGAGAGCCCCGTACAGGCAAAGAATACAGGCATAGTGGTATCCTGAGTACCGCGGGACCGGAGAAATCCTGTGGGAATCCGCCAGCACCATCTGGCAAGGCTAAATACTCCTGAGAGACCGATAGTGGACCAGTACCGTGAGGGAAAGGTGAAAAGAACCCCGAACAGGGGAGTGAAAAGAACCTGAAACCGTGTGCTTACAAGCGGTCGGAGCGGAGCGATTCCGTGACGGCGTGCCTTTTGCATAATGAGCCTACGAGTTACTCTTGTCCGGCAAGGTTAATGGCTTAAGGCCAGGAGCCGAAGCGAAAGCGAGTCTGAACAGGGCGCACAGTCGGACGAGGTAGACGCGAAACCTTGTGATCTACCCTTGGGCAGGTTGAAGGTGCGGTAACACGTACTGGAGGACCGAACCGATAAACGTTGAAAAGTTTCCGGATGACCTGAGGGTAGGGGTGAAAGGCCAATCAAACTGGGAAATAGCTCGTACTCCCCGAAATGTTTTTAGGAACAGCGTCGGCATGGAGTCTAGCAGAGGTAGAGCTACCGATTGGGTGCGGGGGAGTCAAATCCTACCAAATCCAGACGAACTCCGAATGCTGCTAGATATGGCCGGCAGTGAGGCTTTGGGTGCTAAGGTCCAAGGCCGAGAGGGAAAGAACCCAGACCATCAGCTAAGGTCCCCAAATCCGTTCTAAGTTGAACTAACGAGGTCCGGTTGCCCAGACAGCTAGGATGTTGGCTTGGAAGCAGCCATTCATTTAAAGAGTGCGTAACAGCTCACTAGTCGAGCGGCCGGGCGTGGATAATAAACGGGCATCAAGAACGGTACCGAAGCTATGGATTGCAATTTATTGCACTGGTAGGGGAGCATTCCATCGGGGGCGAATCCGCGGGGCGACCCGTGGTGGACCTGATGGAAAAGCAAATGTAGGCATAAGTAACGATAAGGCGGGTGAGAAACCCGCCCACCGAAAGACCAAGGTTTCCTGATCAACGCTAATCGGATCAGGGTCAGTCGGGACCTAAGGCGCATCCGAAAGGAGGCAGCCGATGGCCAACGGGTTAATATTCCCGTACTGTTGATGGCTGCGATGTGGTGACGGAGTAGTGACACTGCCGCGAACTGACGGAATAGTTCGTTGAAGGGCAAAGGTATTGGACCGGTAGGCAAATCCGCCGGTACAGCCGAAGCCCGATAGTACAGCAAACCCTCGGGGGCGCTGATAGCGCAGGTAAGCAGACTTCCAAGAAAACCCGCTAAGCTCCAGGCCATCAAGACCCGTACCGCAAACCGACACAGGTGGTCGAGGAGAGGATCCTAAGGTGCTCGAGTGAATCATGGCTAAGGAACTCGGCAAAATGGCCCTGTAACTTCGGGAGAAGGGGCGCTTCCTCCAGCGATGGAGAAGCCGCAGTGAAAAGGCCCAGGCGACTGTTTAGCAAAAACATATGGCTTTGCGAAATCGAAAGATGAGGTATAAGGCCTGACACCTGCCCGGTGCTGGAAGGTTAAGAGGGGATGTCATCCGCAAGGAGAAGCATTGAATCGAAGCCCCAGTAAACGGCGGCCGTAACTATAACGGTCCTAAGGTAGCGAAATTCCTTGTCGGGTAAGTTCCGACCTGCACGAATGGTGTAACGATCTGGGCGCTGTCTCAGCCATGAGCTCGGTGAAATTGTGGTATCGGTGAAGACGCCGGTTACCCGCAACGGGACGGAAAGACCCCATGAACCTTCACTATAGCTTAACATTGGAATTGGGTACAGGATGTGTAGGATAGGCGGGAGTAATTGAAGCGGTTTCGCCAGGAATCGCGGATACGACCTTGAAATACCGCCCTTTCTGTATCCGGTTTCTAATCCCGCACTGCGGGAGACATTGTTTGGTGGGTAGTTTGACTGGGGTGGTCGCCTCCAAAAAGGTAACGGAGGCTTTCAAAGGTAAGCTCAGTACGCTTGGTAACCGTACGTGGAGTGCAATGGCATAAGCTTGCTTGACTGTGAGACCTACAAGTCGACCAGGGTCGAAAGACGGACATAGTGATCCGGTGGTTCTGTATGGAAGGGCCATCGCTCAAAGGATAAAAGGTACTCTGGGGATAACAGGCTGATCTCCCCCAAGAGCTCATATCGACGGGGAGGTTTGGCACCTCGATGTCGGCTCGTCACATCCTGGGGCTGGAGAAGGTCCCAAGGGTTGGGCTGTTCGCCCATTAAAGTGGCACGCGAGCTGGGTTCAGAACGTCGCGAGACAGTTCGGTCCCTATCTGTTGTGGGCGCTGGAAGTTTGAGTGGATCTGACCTTAGTACGAGAGGACCGGGTTGGACGGACCGCTGGTGAACCTGTTATGCCGCCAGGTGTACGGCAGGGTAGCTACGTCCGGGATAGATAAGCGCTGAAAGCATCTAAGTGCGAAACTAGCCACGAGATGAGACTTCCTCACAAGGGTCGTCGGAGATTACGACGTCGATAGGCCACAGGTGTAAAGGTTGAGAGACCAAAGCCGAGTGGTACTAATAGCCCGAAGCTTTCCAATGCGGATAGACCTGTTGTCCTCTCTCTTTTTCTGATCTTTTCTTCCAATAACATGTCAATGTGCTGTCCCCTAACATGGGGCGTGTACAAAAAGGTATTCAGGTGCCTATATCGGCGGTGTCCACCTCTTCCCATTCCGAACAGAGAAGTTAAGCCCGCCAGAGCCGATGGTATTGCCGTAACAGGTGGGAGAGTAGGTCGGTGCCTAATTTTATACGGGAGCCCGCTGTCAACAGACAGCGGGCTTTCTGTTTTTAGGGGACATTGGGAAAGCGGTAAGGGAGCAGGCAGGTCCGGTGCACGGCAGCGGGCGGATGCGATCCGCCCCTACGGAATGGGGGACTTTCAGGCGGAACGGCGGTCCTGGTCCATCCTCCCATCCCGTCGGGTGAGCGGAGTCGAACTCCCATCCTGGTCCCTTCCCAGATCTTGGCTAATCCTCCCATCCCATCCATCCTGGTTCAAACACCAACCTTCCTTTCCCTCCAACCCCATTCCTAATAATATCAAATCACACATAGTTAAAATCGAATTAGTTCATTTGAAATTTTATTCGCATTTTTATTGTACTATAATTTTAACCAAGTGTGAATTGTGAAATAGGAATCATCTAATATATGCTCTAATACCAGTTAACTTTATTAAAATCTTACTTAAACCTGCGTATTAATATGATCTGGCTTCCATTTTTTGGAACTAATTTCGTTTTTCGCTATTACAATCAATCTATATTTATCATTGGTAATGAAAAGAACATTTAATTTATTTTTTCTCCTTCCATTAATGTTGGGCTTCCCCAATTTTAATGAGAACCCTAAACTACCTCAAACTCAAAACAATTTTTCTTATCAGTACCGTATCCAGAAAGGACAGGATACTTTAAAAACAATGTCTGGTGCGCCATCCGATTTGATCATGACCGAATTTACCGGTCCGGATTTAACGCCTTCGCCTGCTTGTCTTGCCGTAGCTCCTACGGGTGAGGTCTATGTTGGTGTGGATATGATCGGGTCTCTGGGCAAGGATATGGGCAAAGGCTTTATCCGTCGCTTTGTGGATTCAGATAATAACGGCAGCATGGACAAGCATACAGATTTTGCCCGCGTGGATAACCCAAGGGGAATCTTTGTCCTAGGTGACCAAGTATTTGTGCTGCACACAACCTTTGATTCTAAATCAGGGATTGCAACAGGTATGGACCTAGTGGTTTTTGAAGACAAGAATCATGATGGTGTGGCCGATGGTGATCCTAAAGTACTGATCAATGGCTTAAGTAATGCCAAATATATTCAAGAGCGTGGTACGGACCATGCTACCAATGGGATTAGGATGGGAATCGACGGCTGGATCTATATCGCAGTTGGAGATTTTGGATTCCATAATGCTACAGGTGCAGATGGCAAGAAATTGACCAACCTGGGTGGTGGTGTATTGAGGGTTCGCCCTGATGGTACCGAAATGGAACTCTATACCCATGGATTGCGTAATATCTATGATGTGGCAATCGATCCGTATATGAATATCTTCACCAGGGATAACACCAATGATGGTGGCGGATGGGATATCCGTTTTTCGCATCAGATTCAATCTGGTGAGTATGGATACCCTTTATTGTTCCAAAACTTTACCGAAGAGGTCATTCCTGCACTTGCCATGTTAGGTGGTGGATCGGGTACAGGTTCCTTGTACATGGACGAGGATACATGGCCTGAAAAATATAATAAGGTTCCGATGATGGCAGACTGGGGAAGAAACTTCCTATATATGCACCATGTAACGCCAGATGGACCAAGTTTCAAACAGAAAGAAGAAGAATTTATCAAATTGCCTCAAATCACCGATGTGGATGTGGATGGTTCGGGTAGATTATATTTATCAGCTTGGGATGGTGCTGGTTATTCCGGTAATCCCGATAAAGGCTATATCGTTCGCGTGGTACCTCAAGGCTGGTCTTATAAGGCATTTCCTGAAATCAAGAATGCCTCAGTAGCTGATTTAAAGGGGCTGTTGAAATCGGGTAGTTCTACGACTCGATTGTATGCTTCTCAGGAATTAGTTGCTAGAGCTTCAGATGAGGCTGCTGCAGCGGCATTGGAAACTGCTCAAGACAAGAATTTGCCATTGAGTACCCGAGTGGCTGGTATCTATACCTATGCGCAGATCGCTAAGGGCAAAGGGGTTTCGGCTCTATTGGATCTTGGTAAAGAACCAGCTGTACGTGAATTTGCCTACCGTGCCTTGACCGATCGTTTGGCTACAGTTGACCAAGTGCCTACCGATCCATTTGTGGAAGGTCTGAAAGATCCATCAGTGCGCGTTCAAGCGGTTTCGGCTGTTTCATTAGGTAGATTGGGTCGTCCGGAAGTAGCTAATTCATTGCTCCAAGTGGCTGTGCCAGCATCGTTTGTGGCGCCGGCTAAAGGTAAGGAAGGACCACATGATGTCCCTAATTCAGCCTTAATCGTTCCTCATTTGGCAGTAAAGGCATTGGTTCGCCTAAATGCTGTAAATCCTGCCGTTGGCTTTTTGAGTACCGAAAGTCCTGATCTAGCTTTATGGGCTTTGCGCTATATGCATGATCCAAGAGCTGTGGATGGATTGATCGCGGCATATGGAAAGACCAAGGATCAGAAATTGAAAGAAAAGATCTTGGTTACCCTTGCCCGTTTATATAAGAAAGAAGCTGATTATGATGCGTCTTGGTGGTGGGGAACTCGTCCAGATTCACATGGTCCATACTATAAGGCCATTGATTGGGCGTCTTCGCCTGTGATCGAGAAATTCTTGGTTGCTGAAGGAGCAAAAAGTGGTACTGCGAAGAAGCAATATTTTGCTGATCTGAACGAAAAATTCAGGATGGAGATTGCTGCATTTGATGTGGCGGAACCAAAAGCTTTAGCTGAGAAACAGCCAGCTGAGAAAAAAGTCGATTTAGAGAAAATCAAGAACCAAAAAGGACAAGTAGGTAAGACTTCTATTGAGGAAGTAATGATAGCATTGCGTAAAGTAAAAGGAGATCCTACAAAAGGAAAAGCTTTGTTTAATAAGCAAGGTTGCCATGCTTGCCACAGTATCAATAAAGGTGAGGCCATGAAAGGACCGTTTATGGGTCAGATTGGTGGTATCATGAACCGTGAGCAGATCGCAGAATCAATCTTGAGACCAAATGCTTCCATTTCCCAAGGATTCTCCACTGTCCTGGTAACGACTAAGGATAAAAAGAATTTCATGGGATTTGTAACGCAAGAAACGGCAAGCAAGCTGGTGTTGAGGGATATTGCAGGGAATGTAAATACGATCAACAAAAGCAATGTGGCTAGCAGAAAAGAAATGCCTACCTCAATGATGCCGGCAGGTTTGGCCAATTCATTGACAATGGAAGAATTTGCTTCATTGGTGTCATTCCTAGAAAGACAGAAATAGTGGTTTATCAATACTCAATATATAAAAGCTGCGCAAATGCGTGGCTTTTTTGTTGTGTGCCCAGCATGGGCAATTACTGTTGAAAGGAAGTCGAACACGACCTAGCATTGGAATTGTTAGAATATGGCAAGGGTATCATACTTTAGGGGGAACTGAAGGAATCCCTCGGCAAATCTACGGACTGATGAAAAGGAATTACATATAAGGCCGGACGTAGGTTGATTAGGTTACAACACAAACCGAAGGCCTCCATTGCATGAAAAGAGCAGGACCAGTAACCTGCGCAGAGCAAACTATTAGTTTTCAGCCACTACTAATCAAGGAATGTCTGGCAGATATAAAAAGTCAGTGGGAAACGCTTGATGCGCATACGCTCTGAAATATGTATGCTGACTACCAAACCAGCCCTATTCACAGCCAAGAATTCTTACCTGGATTGGTTTGGTCATTAAAGGTTTGGTTGACTACTTTACCATTTCCAAACAAAATCGGACATATAGGAGCTTGAACATAAAGCATCGATTACGTGTGATTCTGTGGAACCTTGGAAAACAACGGACAGCCGATTACGGCAGCTGTTAAGGTTAGGTACCAAAAACCAACTAGCATATCAGCATACCAACACCCGATAGTCCTATAGTCGGCCGGGACAAGCGCTAACCTTCAAATAACCCTAACCAACAGCTATTTTCTGAAGATCGATTATCTAGGTCTTTTGCGTACAATTACTATTGGAGAACCACTCATCAAAAAAAGTTATTTTGCAAACAGCTTTATAAAGAGAGGTACATAAAGTGGTTTGAGAGTCCAGTAAGGGAGTTAATCCCTTATGTCCTACTCTAGATTAATATTTCGCTTGTTGTTTTTTTTATTTTTTTATCAAATTTCCATTGTTTAGTTTGTTTTTTTGTTCCATTAGGCGTTTTTTTTTTAAAACTAATCTAACCGGAAGTTTTTTTTGTGATATTGATGGTTTGTTTTTGGTTTAAATTCTCTTTGGTCCTTATTTGTGATGAATGAATGCTTTTTTTTTGTTTTCACTGTAATATTTGTAATAAAATTTGACAATAACAACTGGTTTGCAATCTGTTGCGTATAAAAAGAAGGAAAATTTGAATTTCTGATTGACAATTATGTCCTAAAACCATGTTTTATTATTTTTTCGTTTAAAAAATTTTAAAATTTAAAATAAAATTTTGTAACATTGATAGATAAATCATTTGATAACAATTAAAATGATATGTTTTAATTGTTTTTGTTTTCAAGTTTTCAATATTAGCATATCTCTGGTCTTAATTTGTGTCATTTTGGTTGAGTATTAAAAGATTTTGTCCTAAAAAAAGACTTAACCCTTAATAAAAACAGATTATGACTAAAATATTTCTATCAATTGCAGCATTATTCACTATAAATTTGGTTTTTTGTCAAGATACCGACGCTCTACAGATAAGCGGATATGCTGATGCATATTGGAAATATGATTTTTCCAGACAAGAGAATATTAAAACCTATTTTGCTAACGATCAGAATTCCATTTCATTGGGGATGATCGGAATCGGACTGAAGAAAGCGCTTGGTAAAGCCTCTTTTGTTGGAGAGGTAGCATTTGGGCCGCGCGGACAATATCTAAGTATTGCAAATGGAGATGGGAACGAAGCGAATTCTTCGAATTCCTTTCATATCCAGAATTTATATGCAAGCTACAGTTTTACCGAGCAGTTCAGTATGACTGCTGGGTTTATGGGGACCTTCGTCGGTTACGAAGTGATTTCGCCGGCCTCCAATTTCCATTATTCGACTTCTTACCTTTTTGGAGCTGGTCCTTTTCAAAATGCGGGAATAAAGGCAAATTATGAGTTTTCTGAAAAGGTATCCGCTATGGTAGGTTTATTTAATGATTGGAATGTGTATAGGGATCTAAACGGGGTATCCCATTTCGGGGCGCAGTTGAATGTTAACCCCACAGAGGGATTATCAGCTTATGTCAACTTCCTTACAGGAAGTTCTGATGGAGGTAAAGAGAGTTACAGCTCAGGAACATTGATAGATCTTGTTGCCATCTATTCGGTCTCTGATAAATTTGACCTTGCATTAAATGCTGCCGATTATTCATTTAGGAAAGGTGGCGGTTATCAGGGAGTTGCCCTGTATCCTAAATATAATGTCACTGAAAATATCGCCGTAGGGATAAGGGGAGAATATTTTAAGGATAAGGATATTGAAGGTGTAACTCGAGGTTCTGTGACTTCGTTTACCTTATCCGGCCAGTTTAGGCATAAGGGATTCACTTTGATACCCGAGCTTCGATTGGATAATGACGATGCCTCAGGATTCTTGAAATCGGACGGAATTAGTCCCAGCAAACAAGCATCACAGGCATCGATTGCCTTTGTATATGCCTTTTAAACACGAATAGGATATAATAAATAATTGATTCCATAAACAAAGAGTCCCAGGCCTTGCGTGGAACTCTCTTGTTGTTTATTCTGTTTTTTCCTTTTGCGCCCTTAACTCCAGGAGTTCTTTTTGCAATGTTTCGATTTGGGCCTGTTGTTCTTGTATGGCTGCAACAAGAAGAGGTATTAGCGCGGTTTTATCAACCTCGGCCACCTTATTAACTTTGCTTGAATTCTTACCCGTACTAGTAATGTACGCGTCCGTTTTGATAATTACTTGGCTATTAGCGCTTAGTTTGGGAGTTAAGAAGCCAAGTTGATTGCCTGTCGGTAATCGATTTCCCAGTCCCCTTGCCTTATTACTGTCGTAATGAAAGCTGATAGGTTCAAGCTGTTTGATTGTGCTTAGACCGTGGGTAACCTTGCTGATATTGGTTTTTAACTCGTCGGGATTGATTTGTTGCGCTTTAACTATGTTTGCTGAAAACAGTGAAGTAAGTGCGAAACCTGATACAATGAATATGATTGATTTCATGATTGTTAAATAATAAAATTTATGGATAAAGACACCTTCAAATTGATGGGTGTCCTAGGGGGATCTGGGAACGGCGGATTTATGTAGGCTCGTTAGGAGGTGGATAGTGGCGAAAATGGGATATAATGGGCAGTCTCTCGGTAGGATTGGGAAACAGGACACTGAGAGCCTGAATTGGGATATGGAAATCCACTTCTTTTAAGGGGAAAAAATCATCCTCAATGTATTTTTTTAAGCATTCATCCTCTTCTGTCGGCTGATCCACAAGTTCAAAATGATCCAACTTTTGATTTTGTTCAAAATAAGAATGCACCCCCAAGAAAATCAAGGAGGTCAGCATTATAAAGCTAATAAATTGTACAAATAATCTATTTTTCATCAGAAGGTGAAAGCATGAGGATCTGATACAAAAATAAGTAAATATTATTAAGATTTGTTAAAAAAAATATGTTAAGTGCTGGTTTGTAGTTTGTTACATGTTCTTTTATTTATGTGTTTTGATTCAAACAAATGTGCTTTCTGATGAAAAAATTCCCAAAATCCGCCCCGGTTTTTGAAAATAGTCATGCAAGAAGTTGAATCCTAGATTTTCTGTACAATATGGGAAAACGTTCTGGATAAATTTCCAGTACTTTGATGGCAGAGGTATTCATGTTCATGCAGTTTACTCCTATTCAATCAAACTCCTGTCGGATGAGCCAAGATATTGGATAGTTATGTTTTGAATTTTTGAGAATTTTGGTGAGAAGGGTATGGATGTCTACATAAATCCATGAATTTCTTGAATTTAATCCTCTTCTTCGTAAAATTCAATCAATGATGAGATATACGTATCATCCCATCCGTCAACTATGTCATCAAATGCCTCGTCGGGAATGTTGCATTGCCTTACCTCTAATGAAGTTCCCCTTTTATGTTCATGGAGCTTAAGGGTCACGATTGAAGGTTCGTTCTGCTCACCGAAATACCATTCCTGGACTATTTTTCCGAACTCTTCCAGTTCCAAGAACTTTCCTTGTATGGCCCCGTCCCACATGGAAAACTCTCCATTAGGCACTGGATCGATTTCTACAAGGTCGCCGGTCCATAATCTGATGGTTATTTCAGTCGTCAATGCTCTGTAAAGTTCCTCAGGTGTAGCAGGTATGATATAATATTTTTTAAATTCTTTCATTCTAAATATTAAAGGAAAAAAATAATTCCTGTAAATTTACATAGATTTATTAGCAATATATGAGTAATATTCTCCCCAATTCCCTAATTAAAAGACTGGGTATAGATCCACTTTTTGACGAAGAAGCCTTTAAAGCAGCCCATGAAAGCGGAGAAAAACTCACCTCCATACGCCTAAATCCAAAAAAACCAACAGAATTAGACTTTGAACTTGCCGACCGGATCCACTGGTGTGAAAATGGGTATTATCTGAATGATCGTCCAAAATTTACCTTAGATCCCTTATTTCACGCGGGCTGTTATTATGTGCAGGAAGCATCATCTATGTTTGTCAGTTATATTTTGAAGGAACTAAAACTTAGGGAAAGGGATATCAAGGCCTTAGATCTATGTGCAGCTCCAGGAGGGAAATCTACCTTGATCAATGATCAGATAAGTCCAAATAGCTTATTGGTATCAAATGAAATCATTAAGAGCAGATCCATAATTCTTCAGGAAAACTTGATGCGCTGGGGATACCCAAATGTCGTGGTGACGAATAATGATCCCACTGCTTTCCGGAGATTGCCTGGGTTTTTTGACCTTTTGGTTGTAGATGCGCCATGTTCGGGTTCAGGGATGTTCCGTAAGGACGAAGATAGTATTGATGCGTGGTCTGAAGCGAACGTAAAGCTTTGCAGTGAAAGGCAACAACGCATCCTGTCGGAAGTAATATCCTGCTTGAGCAGCCATGGATACCTGCTGTATTCCACTTGCTCGTATTCTTCGGAGGAGAATGAGGATATTTTGGATTGGCTGATCGAAGAGTATAATCTAGATAGCATCGAAGTTCCGATTGATCAATCTTGGGGAATAGAAGTTACCAAATCTGAGAGGGCCAAAGCCACAGGTTACCGATTCTATCCGCATAAAACCAAAGGAGAAGGGTTTTTCATAGGGATCCTTCAAGTCAAGAATATTCAGCCTACTTTTTCGACCAAAAAAATGAAACTGGAGAAGTCTCCAATTGCTAAAGACTGCCTGCAAGGTTGGATAGAAAATAACAAGGGGCTTTCCACACTATTGCATAACGATAATGTCCACATATTCCCCCAGGATCTAGAAGCAAGCATAAAGGCCCTGCAGCAGGTATTATACCTGAAAAATGCTGGAACGATGGTCGGGAAATGGCTTGGAAAGGAACTTGTTCCATCCCATGATCTGGCTTTGAGTGTTTACAGAGATAAAAATCTATCTGCTGTGGAACTCACTTTAGCTGATGCCCAGGATTTTTTGAGAAAGGAGCAGTTGGATCTGGAATTATTCACTGGTATGGAAAAAGGCTGGTGTTTGGTCAATTATGAAGGTGTTTCTTTAGGTTGGGTGAAGGTTTTGGGAAACCGGATCAATAACTACTATCCAAGGGAGGTAAGGATAGCGAATCTATAATTTATCGATTCTGGTATTCCAGGATCAAAGTGCAAATGTCCTTTGCCACTTCTTCTTTACTCTTTATATCAAAGGACAAGATCTCTTCTTTTTTATTGATGACCGTTATCTTATTGGTGTCATGAGCAAAACCGGCTCCTTTGTCCTGCATGGAATTGAGCACGATAAAATCCAGATTTTTTCTCTTTAGCTTATCGATCGCATTTTCTAGCTCATTATTGGTTTCTAGGGCAAATCCAACCAGTGTTTGCTGTTCTCTCTTTTTTGCACCCAGAGTAGCTAGTATATCCGTGGTTTTCTGAAGTGAAATGCTGAAATCTTCCGTCTTTTTCTTGATCTTCTGAGCGGCAACTTCCGTTGGGGCATAATCAGCAACGGCAGCACTCATGACGGTAATGTCTGCTTGCTCAAAATAGTTGTTGCATTCATTAAGCATCTCAGCTGCAGACTGTACATTGATCCTTTTTACGCCTTCTGGCGTGCTTAATGCGGTTGGTCCGCTGATTAAGGTTACTTCAGCACCAAGTTTGCTGAGCTCCCTTGCAATGGCATAACCCATTTTTCCACTGGAATGATTGCCAATGAAACGAACAGGATCGATAGCCTCGTAGGTTGGACCTGCGGAGACTAGTGCTTTCTTCCCGGAAAGAGGTTTATTGGATTCGAAATGTTCCTGGATGAACTGGAAGATTTCTTCAGGTTCTGCCAACCGGCCCTCGCCAACAAGTCCGCTTGCCAATTCTCCTTTACCCGGAGGAATGATCACATTCCCGTAGGATTGTAGCAGCTGGATGTTGTTTTTGACAGAAGGGTGGACCCACATATCCAAATCCATTGCTGGAGCCAAGAAAACCTCACTCTTTGCAGAGAGATAGACTGCTTGTAAGAGGTTGTCACAGATCCCTTGGGCACATTTTGCCAAGGTATTGGCTGTGGCCGGAGCAATTAAGATCAGGTCTGCCGATTGGGAAATATGGACATGGTTATTCCATTCCCCTGTTTTTTTGTCGAAATAATCGACGAAAACGGGTTTGTTGGAAAGGGTAGAAAGAGTAAGCGGAGTAATGAATTGAGTCGCTTCCTGGGTCATGATAACCTGAACGGAGGCTTCTGCTTTTCTCAGTAATCTTACCAATGTTGCAATCTTATAAGCGGCGATGCTGCCGCTTATACCAATTACAATATGTTTGTCTCTTAAAGACATGGTAAATATCTTACTCTTGTTCTTTTGTAGGGTTTCTGAAGTATACTTTCTCGTGCAAGAACTCGTCTATAGCTACTAAAGTTGGTTTTGGCAATCTTTCGTAGTGCTTAGAGATTTCAATTTGCTCACGATTTTCGAACACTTCCTCTAAGTTGTCATTGCTGCTAGCAAATTCTGACAACTTTTGGTTTAACTCCTCTTTCATATCTACAGCGATCTGATTAGCACGCTTGCTGATGACAACGATAGATTCGTATAAGTTATCAGTAGTTTGGTCTAACTCTCTTAAATCGCGAGTTACTGTTGAATTTGGAACTGTATTTTTATTCTGGTTCATATATAAATAAAAATGGATGTACTAAAGATTATTGTTGATTGTTGTTCTCGTTTTCGATTGGAATACCATTCGGGGTGGAAATCCCTAGATCTTCCTCACGTTGTTTTCTTAGCTTTTCGTCATTAGCCATGATTTTCAAGGCAGAAGCAATCTTTCTGTCTGCACTTCCGCGAAGGCCATTCAACTCATTGCTGTATTTGCTTTCTGGGTAATGCTCAATAAAACTGTCGTAGTAATCAATCATCTGATTGAACCTTTCTTCTTGACGGTGTGGGTAAGAATTATCGGCGAATAAGTATTGCGATTTTACTAATAGATATTCGATGTCTTCCGCATGCTTCGTGTCTGGATATACTTTCAATACATTCTCCAAAGCGATTACTGCTGCACGGTAATCATCTGGCAAGCCCATGTTGTAGTACAACTTGGCGTTGTCAAATGCTTTTTTCTCTAATTTATCACGAAGGTTTTGGATCAGATCTCCTGCTTCTTTTGACCTTTCGGACTCCGGGTACAAATTCACGAACAATTGAAGTTGATCAATTGCCTTACGGGTATTGTCTTGGTCTAAATTTGAACGTGGAGAATCCAGGTAATAACAATAGGCAGACATAAACCTACACTCCTCAGCTCTAGGGCTGTTGGGATAATTATCTGCAAAGTTTTTAAAGTGAAATCTTGCTGAGATATAATCTTTCAATCGATAAGCAGCAAAGGCAGTATAATAGTTTAGATCCTCGGCATCTGCTGTACCGCGGTACTTTGCCAACAGATCTTGAAATAAGGTTAAGGCCTTGGAGTACTTCTCTTTTTCGTAGTACTTTACAGCCTCCTGATACTTCATTTGTACGTTATTGCTTGCGCGTAGTTTTTCGAATTTACTCTTACAACTACCCAAGCCCAATAAAAGAAACAAGCCGACAATTAGGCTAAATACATGATTCTTTAAAAACATCCCACAAAGATACGTGAATTAATACTAATTTTCAATTATTTAATGATACGCGAAAATACTTGATTTCAATTAGCTAATCCTTGGATAAACTTGGTTTTAACAAACTTTAACTTAAAGCCGCTGATTTTGCTGATATTGAACGTATTGAGGCTAATTTCGGGGTTTTTTCTTAAGTCAAATGAATGTTGAATTAGTATCAGCTATGTCACAAATGAATAAAATAATAACTATATTTACGTTTAATATATTTTATCAGGATTTAAAATGACCTTATTTGAGAGAGTAGAGCAAGCATTGGATTCCATCAGACCTTATTTACAGACTGATGGAGGTAACGTTTCTATTGAGGAAATTACGCCGGACAACGTTGTGAAGCTTAAACTGTTGGGGACTTGCGCAAATTGCTCGATGAGTATCATGACTTTTAAAGCAGGTTTAGAACAAGCGATTAAAAAGGCTGTTCCGGAGATTGTAGCCGTCGAAGCAATCAATATTACGGATATGGATGATCCCAATGCGATAAACCCCAACCAATTGTAATGAAAATATTAGATACTGTTAACACTATTTAACAGCATCTTACGTGTGATTTTCCCTAGTTTTGTTGCTAAATGAAATTCCTACAAAAATATATCTTGCTTGCTATACTATCGGCATTTGTTTTGAGCCTCCAAGCTCAGAACAAAAAAATAGTACAGGTTTCTGGGTATATTTTAGCCGAGGGGACTGATATCGCCGTTCCTTTTGTGACAATACGAAATGAAAGTTATGGTAATGATGGCTATTCGGCAAATCATGAAGGGTACTTCTCCTTTGTAGGGCATACCGGTGATGAGATCGTGTTTTCTTCCATCGGATATCGCTCTGTGCGAATTACCATTCCTGATGTGGATGGGGATAAATATACCGCCAAAATTGAATTGACCCCTACCGTAGAGGAACTGCCGATGGTAACCGTTGGTCCTCCATTGCCTTGGGCAAGTATCGAAGAATTTAATATGGAGTTTCTGGCCCTTGATATCAGTGGTGATGATGTAATGACCGCCAAAAGGAACCTTTCTCCTCAAGCTTTGGCTTCCCTTTCCAAGATTGTGCCAAGGAGTGCTGAAGAAATCCAGACCTATAATAACTTTCAAAGGCATATCAATATGTCCAATAAAGCCATTAACCAAAATATGGCTAATCCGCTGTTGAATCCATTCGCTTGGGGTCAATTGATCAACCAGATCAAGCGTGGAGATTATAGTAGACAGCGTCTGAAATACTAAATTCTAATTGGATTCTAAAGCGCCGCGCTTATTGATACCTCTAATGTTTAGCCGAGAAGCCATATAGGATACTAGGGTTGAAACCGCCATCACCGTAATAAAGATCAACACCAAATCCATATAACGGATGTCTACAGGGTAGGCGTCAAATAATGATCCCTCGCTGGTGCTTACAAATCCGAAATGGTCTTGTAGCAAACAAAACATTAATCCCAAGAATGCGCCCGTAACGCTCCCTATCAATGCAATGAGGATACCTTGGTAATAGAAGATGTTCTGGATGAGGTTATTGCTAGCGCCTAAGCTATTTAATACCACCATGTCCTGTTTCTTGTCGATCACCAACATGGTCAGGGATCCGATGATATTGAATATAGCGATTATGCCTATGATCGTGACGATAAAGAACACGATCCATTTTTCGGACCTTACGGTTTTGTAAAGGGTAGGGTTCTGCTGTTCCCTGTTTTTTACTTGAAAATCCTTTCCCAATAATGCCTGGATTTCTTTTTGTAAGCTCGTGGAGTTGTCGTTTTTGCCATATAGTTCGATCGCTGATATGCCTTCATGCTCATTCAAGAGATCTTTTGCAAAGTCTATGGGTACAATGATCAGATCCTCGAAACCTGGTTGGTACCCTAGGATTGCATTTGGTTTAATTGCCCTCGTTCTGATATCCTCTAGAGGGTTGATGTTATTCGGTGAAGCTTTTTTGTCGGGAATATTGAGAAAAATCTGGTTTTCACCACCTTGTAATGGAACTTGGAGGTTTGCCTGTACTGTAGTGCCCAAGATGGCATAGTTGGCACTGTCTTCCTTCACTTCTAGCTTTCCCTCCAAAAGCATGTCTTCATTGGCGATTTGATGGAGGCTATTAGGTTCAATGCCCTTTAAACGACCGATGAACTGTTGCTGGTTATATTCTGCGAGGACCTTGTCCTCTAATACTTCGCTATATGAGGATATTTCTGGCAATTCGCGAAGTTTTTTAAAGGCCTCGCTATTTGTGGAGAACACCTTTCCTGAAGCTGGTTCTATTCTGTATTCTGGTGAAAAAGTACTGTATTGTGAAAGGATAAAACGTTCCAATCCATTGTAAAAGGATAAAACTATCACCAAAGCAGCCGTGCTGACCAATACCCCGATCATGCTGATCGATGAAATAATGTTGATCGCATTTACCGACTTTTTCGAAAAAAGATACCGTTTTGCAAAGAATATTGGGAGCTTCATTTTTTTAGGCCCTGATAAATGGATTCGACTTTTTTTCTTCTCCTACAGTGGTGCTTGGTCCATGACCAGGATATACGACCGTTTCCTCCGGCAGTGTATATATTCTGCTGGCTATACTGTTCAAAAGTTGCTGATGGTTGCCTCCAGGAAGATCAGTGCGACCGATGCTGTTCTTGAAAAGGACATCTCCTCCGATCAAGAAGTTATGTTCTTTACTGTATAAACAAAGATGCGCCGGTGAATGACCGGGGGCTAAGATCAATGATAATTCCTCATCGCCAATTTTTATGGTATCATCCTCCTGTAAAAATGTTTCAGGGATGGGTGAGGGATCGTATCGGATCCCCATTTGCGGAGCATAGTTTTGAACCTGTATCACCAAGGGAAGCTCGCCTTCATGGAATTGGGGGATTAGGTCATAGGTCTCCGAAACAAACTTGTTCCCTAGCACATGATCGATATGGCCATGGGTGTTGATAAGGTGGAGGGGTTTTAGGCCATTGTTTTCAATATAATCTTTCAGATGGTTTTCTTCTTGATAATTGTGCATTCCGGGATCTATTATGATACAGTTTTTGGCCTCATCATAGATTAAATAGGTATTTTCCTGGTATGGATTGAATACAAAAGTCTTGATATGTAGCATGTCCAAAAATAGGAAATATTTCTAAGCAATTGGGCTTTTCCTATTGATTCCAGATTTCCCAGTTTTTTTCTGCTTGCAAGACCAGCATTTCATAACCATTTTTGATGGCGGCCCCTCTTTCTTTCCCTTTTTTTAAGAATAAAGTTTCTTCAGGATTGTAAATAAGGTCATACAATAAATGATCACTTGAAATTGCTCCGTATGGAAGTGCAGGACATTCACCCGTCTTGGGGAACGTCCCCAATGGGGTGCAATTAATTAATAGTGGAGAGTTTTGAACTAACTCTTCCGAAAGGTCATCGTAGGAAAGGTTGTATTGGGTCTTGGTCCTACTTACGATCCTATATTCGATGCCAAGTTTTTTCAAAGAATAAGCAACAGCTTTAGTAGCTCCTCCATTACCGAATATTAATGCTCTGTTATGGTTGGGTTTCAATAGAGGTTCTAATGATTTTTCAAATCCGTGGGCATCCGTGTTGAAGCCTGTTAGTTTTATGCCGTCACTTTCGTGACGGATTTGAATGCAATTCACGGCACCAATTTCTCTTGCCTCCACTGAAAGGTCTGTCAAATAACGCATCACCTCCTGTTTATAGGGAATGGTGACATTTACGCCGTAAAACTCCGGGTTATCTTGGTAAAGGCTTGGGAATTCCTGGATAGTTGATAGAGGGTATAGATCATAATCAATATTTTCTATACCCTCGATTCTGAATTTTTCTAAATAATATTTTTTGGAAAATGAATGGCCGAGTGGATAGCCTATTAACCCTAATTGCTTCATCGTCCTTCTGTATATTTTTTGATAATATCTACGATTACTTGGTTCCCCTGTAATTGTGGCAGGTATTCAAATAAAATGTAATGTTTCTCTGGATCAACGTTTAATGCGAGTTCCAAGAAACTTAATGCTTCTGTATATTTTCCTGCGGCGAACATATAAGCTACCATTCTGTAATATAATGTTGCCTCATCCGGGCTACATTTGATCGCTTCTGAAATGACCTCAATAGCCTCGTCGAGCCTGGTTTGCTCAAACAGTAAAGAGGAATAATCCAACCAAGCTTCTGCATCGGTTGGGTTTAACTCCACAACTTTTGAATAAGCCTCTATAGATTGATCAAATTGTTTCAATTTATAGCGAGCGTCAGCAATCGCAAACCAATAATCTGGATTCTCATCGTCGATCTCTAACGCTTTCTTATAAAAATGCAGTGATTCGAAATATCGTTCTTCAAAATCCAGTGTAACCCCAATACCAAACCAGGCATCACTTTGATTGCCGTCAAGTTTTACAGCCTTCTTGTAATATTGGCGTGCTTCATCCATCTGTTCTAACTTTTCATAGCATTCTCCAATTGCACAGTAAGTATCCGCATTTGGAGTTTCGTGCTCGAAGGTCTGTTTATAGACATCAATGGCTTCCGAATACCTGTCTAGGTTTACCAAGGCGTTACCTTTATTGAAATAAGCCGATGAAAAATTCTCATTGATCAAGATGGCATAATCATAAGCATCAATCGCAGCTCCAAAATCACCTAACTTGTGGTAAGCGTTACCTAGATTGTACCAAGCAGCATAGGAATATGGATCCGTATCGATATATTGGTTGTAGAACTGAATACTTTCTTGTTGTTGTTCCAATACATCATAGCAAAATGCTATTTCGTAGAGCGCATCCTGATTGTCTTTATTTGCTTGTAATGATTTTTTTAAATATGCAATGGCTTTTTCATAAGCCCCTTGAAGTTGGTATAGGCCCGCGATTTGATAATAGACCTCATCTTTAGCATCGCTAAGTTTCAAAGCCTTGAAGAAGTTTTCTTCGGCCAGGTGATGTTCCTGAAGGGCAGATAGGATTGTCCCTTTTATCAAATAGATGTCACCTTCGGACGGTTCCAGTAATTCCGCTTTACTTAATGCCTCCAATGCAGGTTCATACTGTAGAGTGGAAGCGAGAAGCTGAGCTTTCTTGATTATGAACGAGGTTTCGAAAGGGTGTTGGGCAGATGCAAATTCTATTACTTGTAAAGCTTTTATTGGATCATTGTTGGTGATGTAATAGTCGATAATGCTTTCAAAGGCTTTTGCGTCAAAAAAGTACTGGTCTTCATTTCGAAGCATTTCCTCATAACGATCCACTGAAAATTTTTGTTCTTCCGGGGTTCCAAATTCAAAATCTTCTTCCATTATTCTCCTCCTTAAAATTTATTCGTACTCTCCAATTCCTAAATGAAAATACTATTTTTTGAACATTAGAATATGTAATTGTTTTCAACATATTCACATTTTAGACTGGGTTGGTCTGCAAATGTAAAGTTAATTAAGTAATTATATTGTAAATACTGTGTATAACAACAAAAAAGCCAGCTAAACAGCTGGCTTTTGTTATTTCAAATTGTTATTTCTAACAATTATTTTTTGATCTCAACACGACGGTTTTGAACACGACCTTCTTCAGTATCGTTTGAAGCAACTGGGTTAGCTTCACCGTATCCTGTAGCGTTGATGCTTGATGCAGATACTCCAGCGTTAACTAAGTATTGTTTTACTGCATTAGCACGGTCTTTTGATAAGTTCATGTTGTAAGCTTCTGTACCTTCAGCAGATGCATAACCATCTAATGAAACAGAACCGTTACTGTCTTTCAATTCTTTAGCTAATTTATCTAAAGTAGAGTAAGATTCAGTTTTCAATACTGAGCTATCAAATTCGAATTGAATTGGAGCAAAGTATCCTGAAGTAGTTCCGTCAGTTAATTGCTGAGGCTCAGGGAATTTGATTGGACATCCAGAACCATCAACTACTGTACCAGCAGGAGTTCCTGGACATTTGTCAAATTTGTCAGATACGCCGTCACCATCAGAGTCTTTGCTTAATTGATCAACTGTACCTTCTAAAGTAGATACGCGTTGTTTCAATGCTTCAACTTCGTTACGTAATGAAGGGTCTTTCAACTCATCATATAATGTAGCAACAGGGTTAGTGAACGTTAAGCTTTCTTTATCACGAGAACCTAAAGTGAACTCTAAGCCACCATATACGTTAGAGAATTTTTGTTTTCCGTCGTAACGAACCGGTCCGTATAATAAGTTATCATCAGTGAAGTTCATTGTGTAACCTAAGTTCAAGGCAACAACTTCAGATAACTTGAATTTAACACCAACACCAACTGGGATATATCCAGTTAAACGGTTGTCACGGTCTCCAGTAGCCTCACGGTCACCGAAAATTTCCTGACCCCATTTACCTTCGTTGTTGTAAACTTCAGTACCAGTGAAATCGTTGTTAGCGAATTGAACTGGGTTATGAGCCATAACACCTAAACCAACTTTAGCGTAGAAGTTAACAGCGTTTTCTCTTCTCATGAAGTCGATAGTACCTAATTGGAATACACCATTTAAGCTAGCTGCCCAGTTAACTGAAGTCTCAGCAGATCTTGCGCCGTTAGAAGTTTCTGGAGCTGTTACTAAATCATGGTTGTAAGTTTTGATACGACCACGGTTACCTTCTAATTCTAAACCGAATAGGTGAGAGAATTGCTTACGGATAGTCAAACCATAGTATTCACCAACTTTGTTTTGGAAATATCCAACGCGTTGTCCGAAACCGTTTTGGCCACCTAAAATAGTGTTTGGAGTAGTGATACCACCTTGAACACCAATTGACCAAGTTCTGTATTGTGATCTACCACCAAATACAGTTGGGGTTTGTGCTTGTGCAGTTTCAGCGAAACCTAAAGCGGCTACTAAAGAAGCTGCAACAGCTGTTTTTTTAATTGTAGAATAGTTCATACTCTTTTTTTTAAGGTTATTAAAATTTTTAATTGTTTCTAATTGTAAAAATCAATTTAACATAACTTAACAATAACGGTGCCAAAAAATGTTAAATTGCAAAAAGCCCTTTTTCCATGAAATCCATAGGTCCTTTTGCCGCGTAAAAATACTTATTAACATTAAATAACACAAATTTTTTATCAAAACTTTATTAATTGTCAATAAATATGAGCACAATACCTTTGGTCTGTATGATTTTTACTACAAGATATAATGAATTATAGCAAGGGTTAACCCGCCTAACAGTGCACTGACAGGGATAGTTAATATCCAGGCCCATAATAAACTGATGGTTACTCCCCAACGAACGGCTGAAACTCTTTTTACTATACCCACCCCGATTATCGAACCAGTGATTGTATGGGTCGTTGAAACCGGAATACCAAAATGTTCTGTAATACCTAAGGTTATTGCACCTGCTGTTTCAGCACTTACACCTTCTAAAGGAGTCACTTTTGTAATTTTTGTACCCATTGTCTTTACGATTTTCCATCCTCCACTCATCGTTCCTGCTGCGATCGCAAAATAACAGGCTAATGGAACCCACTCAGGCATTTCTTCAAAACTTCCGATTACACCCTGAGCGATTAGGGCGGTTGCAATAATGCCCATGACCTTTTGCGCATCGTTACCACCATGAGCAAAACTCAATCCTGCCGATGAGACCAATTGCAGGATTTTGAACCATTTCTCGGCAACTGCAGGTCTAGCTTTTTTACAGACATTGATAATGATCAAAGTAATGATGATCGATATTGTCATACCTACCAATGGTGCCAATACAATAAAGGAAACAATTTTCAATGTTGCACTTAAATTGATAGCTTCCATTGGGTTTGCTCCTAAAAACAAAGCATAGGCCATCCCCGATCCAGCAAAACCTCCAATTAATGTATGGCTGGAACTAGACGGGATACCATAATACCAGGTAAAAAGGTTCCAGGCAATAGCTGCCACCAAGCCCGCAAATATTACCTCGAGGGTGATATATTCTTCAATGACCGTTTTGGCGATCGTATTGGCCACTTTATGATCGGTGAAAACAAAATAAGCAACAAAGTTGAACAAGGCTGCCCATAGTACTGCCATGAACGGGGTCAATACTTTGGTCGATACGATAGTCGCTATGGAGTTGGCTGCATCATGGAATCCATTGATGTAGTCAAACGCAATAGCTAAAACAATTACGACAATTAATAATGTGGTTATACCCATAATTTAATATTGTTGTGAGTTCTTATTTAATAAATTAAGCGTTCTTCACAAGAATACTTTCCAATACATTGGCAACATCCTCACATTTATCTGTCGCATCTTCCATTGCAGATAAAACTTCTTTGTTCTTGATCAGGTTGATTGCATCTTTTTCATACTCAAATAATTCGGCGACAGCTTTGTCAAAAATATAGTCAGCTTTATTTTCCACACTGTTGATGCGTACACATGAATCAGTAATGTTCCTGATGTTCTTAAGGTCTTTTAGCTCAAATAGTGCTTTTGCAACATGTTCCGTTGCTTCAAGGATCAAGCTTGAAATCTCTTTCATGGCTTCACTAGGTTCAGTGACCTTATAGAGCTCCATTCTATTGGAAGCACCATGGATAAAGTCCGCCACATCGTCTAATGAACTGGCCAATGCGTGGATATCCTCCCTGTCAAATGGTGTGATAAAGTTCTTTCCTAATTCCAAATGAATCTGATGGGTTAGATTGTCCCCTTTGTGCTCTAGATCCTCCAGCAATTTAGAGTTATCTTTTCTAAGCTGAAAATCTGTCGTATGAACGCTTTCTTTTAAAAGCTTGGCCATGTCAATTAAATTTGATCCGGCTTGTTCAAACAATGGGAAAAATTTCTTGTCCTTTGGGACAAAATATTGAAAAATGCTATTTAGAGACATAACTCGTATTTTTAGTAGCGCAAAATTATGCACTTAATGTTAAGTTAATGTTAAGTTTTAATAAATCGCTTAAATTAGGCCTTCTCGAGGGTAAAAGAAAAGGTGGTACCAATGCCTTCCGTGCTTCTGACGTGCACATTTTGCTGATGCGCCTCTATGATATGTTTAACGATTGCAAGACCTAATCCTGATCCTCCGATATCCCGAGATCTACTTTTATCCGTCCTGAAAAATCGCTCAAATACTCTCGGTAGATTTTTCTCCTCAATACCTTGGCCGTTATCTGTAATTTCAATCAGGACCTGATCTATTAATAAGTGAACCTTGATATTTGTTTTACCTCCTTTAGACCCATATTTGATTGAATTGTCAATGAGATTGATTAAAACCTGTTGAATTTTCTTTCTATCAGCCTTTACCTGTATGGGATTATTGCCTTTAGGATTAAAAACAAGCGTAATATTATTTTCTTTGGCTTTATATTCCAAATCATCGATCGTCTCCTTAATTAATGCAAGGAGGTCAAATTTTTCTATCAAAATGGATATTTCGCCAGATTCCAGCTTAGCTATTTCATCTAGATCATGAATTAAATAGCTCAACCGATCCAGGTTTCGAGAAGCTTTATTTAAAAAATTAACAGCCATTTCAGGATTGTCATCGATCATGCCATCCTGCAAGGTTTCAATATACCCTTGGATGGCAAACAGAGGGGTTTTGAATTCGTGCGAAATATTAGAAAGAAATTCTTTTCGGAACTTTTCCTGAGCTTTTAATTGGTTAATTTCTATTGTCTTTTGTTTTGCCCAGTCTCTCACTTCCTTTTCGGCATCACCAATTGGGTCTTCGGATTTATGGTCGCCCAAAGCATCCTTCAGCTCTTTGCCCAGCTTTAGGTTATGGATCAATTTGTATACAGATTTGATCCTTTCATACACGAATTTTTGGAAAACGTAGTTCAGTAAGCTAAAGGAGAGGACAAAGCTCAGTATGAGAATAAAGGTGAAAGTAGGCAGATCCCTCTCATAATAATAGTTCATTCCCGATAATGTAAAGGAAAAAACAAAACTAATTACAAGTATTAGGGTGCGAAAATTCATGTCTTACCTAATTAAAGGTGGTCTCAGCAATTGAGATTAAAATCGAGCAATAATAGATTTACCGCCAGTAACCTTATCTCCAATATTTACATTGATTTTTGTATCTAGCGGCAAGAATAAATCCACTCTGGATCCAAATTTAATAAATCCAAACTCTTCACCTTGTTTCACCTCTTGGCCTTCTTTCACATACCAAACAATCCTTCTGGCCATTGCACCAGCGATTTGGCGGAACAAAACTTCAACTCCAGATTGGGTTTTCACAACAACAGTTGTCCTTTCGTTGTCAGTGGACGATTTCGGATGCCAAGCCACCAAGAATTTCCCAGGATGGTATTTGAAAAAGGAAACAATTCCAGACACTGGGTTTCTATTGACATGTACATTGACAGGAGACATAAAAATCGAAACCTGAATTCTACGGTCTTTCAAGTACTCAGTTTCTTCCGTTTCTTCAATAACTACCACTTTTCCATCAGCAGGGCATAATACAACCCCCTCGTCGATTGTTATGGTTTTGTTAGGGCTTCTGAAAAATTGAATAATGGTTATCAGCAAAAATGCTGAAACAATATAAATGATCCATTTCACAGCACTGCCGGCATCATAATAATGTGCAATGGCGTTTATTATAAAAATAAATAATACTACTAATGCTAAACTGGTATAGCCTTCCTTGTGAAATTTCATAAATAAATATTTGTGCAAATATAATTATTCTGTATAAATGTCCTATGGTTCATTCTTCCTACCGATATTCAAGCTATGGAATTGTATCTTTCCGGACTCATCAGACGATACTTTTCCCTTTACAGTGATCTCATCTTCAATATATTCGCCATTTGCAAATGAAGGGATATATCTGTCTACAGAATTCAAGACCATTCTGAAGGGTCTACTTATTTCCTTCGGAACATCATCAATAATCTCCAATTTTGAGGGATTCCCATCCTTGCTCACCTGAATCTTATATTCAAAATTATCTTCAATGGGACTCCTTAATTCAAAAGAATTGAAAGGTTGGGTCAGAAAATCAGATAAATAGCTGTTATAGCCAGCAATCTCATCATAATTACAAGCTTTCGATATGAATTTTTCTGCCCTAAAGAAATTCTCAACGGGGAGCAAACTGAAAATTGGCGAAGAATACTCGGTTTCATTGATTATATCATAGCCAGATTTGAATACCCCTCTATAATAAGCCTCTTCCGCAACCAAATCCGATAGTTTGTCTGCCGTATAATAAATCTGCCATATTCCATCGGGAACGCCATCCCTTAATTTCCCTTTATGTTTCACAAAAGGATAGCCATAAGGATTATAGCCTTGGAAAGGAACATTGAATTCAAACCTTCCATTTCCTTCATCAACAACTTTTCTGCCGCGAGTATCAATGAATTCCTTGATTTTTACATAATCGGAAGCAAATTCAACTACCATCATCAATTCCCCATCGGGATAATAATAGTTCCAATTACCTTGAGGCCTGTCATCTACAAAAGTGGTTTCCCATTTAATGGAGCGATTGGGATGATAAGCCTTGAAATAGCCCGATTTTTTCCCATCCACATAAGATCCTTCAAGAATGGGTCTGCCATCAAGATCAAAATCTGTAAACGAACCGATATACCTACTGCTTGCCGGGTCAAAACTTGCTACCCTTTCAATGCTCTTGAATTCACAGTCCCTATCAACCAGATAATAATTGCTGTCAAAATAAAAGCGCACCAGGTTCTCTCCCGATTTTTCAAAAAAAACAGGGTTCCGGTCCTGACCAAACGTGTTCAGGAAAAATACCATCAAGAAAAAAATACCGCTCAGTACTTTCATTGCGTCTAATGTGCTTCCAACCAATTTTTCCCTTCACCAATCTCTATTTCAATCGGAACCTGCATTTCAATGGCGTTTTTCATCCTGTTTTCGATGATCGCTTTAAATTCATCAATTTCATGGTTAGGGACATCGAACACAAGTTCATCATGCACCTGCATGATCATTTTGCCTTCCAATCCTTTTTCTGCGATATCCTTTTGGATATTGATCATCGCGATTTTGATCAAATCTGCAGCCGATCCTTGGATAGGGGCATTAATGGCATTTCGTTCCGCAAAACCTCTCACGGTCATGTTCGCAGAATTGATGTCTCTTAAATAACGCCTTCTTTTCAATATAGTTTCCACATACCCGTTTTCCTTGGCAAATTCAATCACCTCGCCCATATATTTGCGGATACCGGTATATTGGGTAAAGTACTGATCAATGATTTCCGCAGCTTCTTTACGGCTAATCCCCAAGTTTTGTGACAGTCCAAATGCAGATTGTCCATAGATAATCCCAAAGTTGACCGCCTTTGCATTCCTTCTCATGTCAGAATTAACTTCATCCAACGATACAGAGTACACCCTGGCAGCAGTAGCCTTGTGAATATCGAGTCCTTGTTTAAAGGCCTCCAACATATTTACATCTTGACTTAATTCAGCCATAATCCTGAGCTCAATCTGAGAATAATCGGCAGAAAGCAAGGTCCAGTTCTCATTTCGACTGATAAATGCTTTTCTTACCCCTCTTCCTCTTTCCGTACGGATTGGGATATTCTGCAAATTAGGATTGGTTGAACTTAACCTACCTGTTGCCGCTACAGCCTGATTATAGGAGGTGTGGATTAAACCTGTATTCGGATTGATCAAATTAGGAAGGGCATCGACATATGTAGATTTTAGCTTTTGAAGCTGTCTGAAATCTAAGATATCTTGAACGATATCGGATTTATTTGCCAATGCCAATAATACATCTTCTCCAGTTTTATATTGACCAGTTTTTGTTTTTTTCGCTTTCGGATCCAATTGAAGTTTATCAAATAATACTTCACCTAATTGCTTTGGAGAGGCAATATTAAAGGTAACTCCAGCTTTTTCATAAATCTGTTGTTCCAATACCTTAACATCCCTTTCAATTTCTGTAGAGAACTGATGCAAAGTATCTACATCGATCTTTACCCCATTCCTTTCTACTTCTGCCAATACCTTTAATAAAGGGAATTCAACTTTTTGTGCTAAATCCAGGGTAGAGGTTTCTTCAAGTAATGGAGCAAGCTTATTTTTTAATTGCAAAGTGATGTCTGCATCTTCAGAAGCGTATTCTTTGACCAATTCCACATCCACATCACGCATATTACCTTGGTTTTTACCTTTAGTACCAATCAATTCAGTAATAGAAACCGGCGTATAGTTTAAGTAGGTCTCCGATAGGTAATCCATGTTATGTCTTGTATCGGGATCAATTAGGTAATGAGCGAGCATGGTATCAAAAAACTCACCTTTCACATCCACTCCATACCTAGATAGAAGCAGAATGTCATACTTCAGGTTTTGGCCAATTTTTTTAATGTTTTCATTTTCAAATAAGCCTTTGAATATATCAACGGTTTTCTGAGCCTCTGCTTGATCAGCACTAACCGGAATATAATACCCTTCAAATGCCTTTGTGCTAAATGATATCCCAACCAATTCTGCTTGAAGAGCATCTAAACCAGTTGTTTCTGTGTCAAAACAGAAAGATTCCTCCTTTGATAATTGCAGAGCCAGTTCTCTTTGTTTTTCTTCGCTATCCAGCAATGTATACTGATGTGCAGTATTTTGAAGATTAGTGAAAACAGGAGCTTCAGCAGTATCCGATGGGAGATTATTCTTTGAGCCCGCTAAGTTGGCATCATCATGAACTGTAAATAGGTCCATCTGTCCGGCTTTCGAATTTGGATTTTCAATCATGCTGAAATCATCTCCAAAAACTCTTTTCCCAAGAGTCCTGAATTCCAACTCCACAAATAAAGGTTCTAAAACTTCTTTATTAGGTTTCTCCAATTCCAATGCTTTTTCATCAAACTCAACCGGAACATCCAGCAATATCGTAGCAAGTTTTTTAGAGATCAAGCCCTGTTCAGCGTGGTTTTCTACATTTTCTTTCAGTTTACCCTTCAGCTTATCCGTATTCTGAATCAGGTTTTCGATGGATCCGAATTCCTGGATTAGCTTTTTCGCGGTTTTCTCACCGATACCCGGAATACCAGGGATATTATCCACGGCATCCCCCCAAAGACCAAGAATATCGATCACCTCATGGACATTGTTGATTTCCCATTTCTCCAAGATCTCCGCAACGCCTAATGTTTCAGCGCCATTGCCCATCCGGGCAGGTTTATAGATGAAAATGTTTTCAGATACCAATTGACCGAAATCTTTGTCCGGAGTCATACAGTAGACCGTATAGTCCATCTGTTCACCTTTTTTTGCCAAGGTTCCAATTATGTCATCTGCCTCAAAACCATCCATGGTAATGATTGGGATGTTAAACCCCTCGATTAAGCGGAAAATATAAGGGATAGAAGCAGCCAGATCCTCAGGCATTTTCTCACGTTGAGCCTTATAAGCCTCAAATTCCAAATGTCTGTTGGTAGGTGCTGCTGTATCGAATACAACAGCGATATGACTAGGTTTCTGATTATTTAAAACATCGAGCAAGGTATTGGTAAAACCCATGATAGCTCCTGTATTTAGTCCGTATGATGTAATGCGGGGTGTTTTACTGAGTGCGAAGTATGCACGGTAAATCAATGCCATCCCGTCTAAAAGAAATAACTTTTTCAAATTCTTCGTTTTTTTACCTGTATAACAAAGTTAACAAATTCAAATAGACGCAAAGATTAATTATTTTTTTCCATTTTTGCGGGGATTGCTTGTATTTTTAATAAATATGGAAAATTGATATGCGCGGACTTGTAACAAAATCTACCGGTAGTTGGTACCAAGTTTTGGGTGATGATGGAAATAGATATGAATGTCGGATAAAGGGAATATTCAGAACTCAGGGCATAAAGACAACTAATCCCATTGCTGTGGGGGATAGGGTGGAGTTTGAAATTGAACAAGGCCAACAAAGCGCTGTTATTACTAAGCTTGAACCTAGGAAGAATTATATTATCCGTAGGTCTGTCAACCTTTCCAAGCAAACCCAGATTATTGGTGCAAACCTAGATCTAGCACTTTTAGTTGTTACATTGGCCTCCCCGCCGACGTCGACCGGTTTTATTGATCGATTCCTGGTTACTGCGGAAGCCTATGGTATTCCAGCAGCACTTGTCTTCAATAAATTAGACCTTTTTTCTGAGGAAGGGTTGGAGATCCTTGCAGAATACATCGCCATATATGAAAACCTTGGCTACCCTTGTTTCACTGTTTCAGCCCTAGAAAGGGAGAACATCGAAACCCTGAATGAAGTCCTAAAGGATAAGATTACCCTGATTTCAGGACACTCAGGGGTGGGTAAATCAACTTTGATCAATGCCATTATCCCCGGATCTGACCTCAAAACAGGAAATATCTCGGATTGGTCTGACAAAGGAAAACATACCACAACCTTTGCAGAAATGATCGACCTTCCTTTCGGTGGTAAACTGATCGATACTCCCGGTATTCGTGAGCTGGGAATTGTAGATATCGAACCCCAAGAACTATCCCATTATTTCCCTGAAATGAGGAACCTGCTCAATCAATGTAAATTCCATAATTGTAGACATATCAATGAACCGGGATGCGCCGTTTTGGATGCTCTGGAAAATGGGGAGATTGAACCCTCACGGTACGATAGCTACTTGAGTATCTACAATAATGAAAACAATAGAAATTAATTCCTTCAAATTATTTCAAAAGAATTGTAGTTATTTTGTTCTTTTTCAGTTAGTTGTTTTAATTCTCTTTAAATATTTTGTCCAGTAAATAAACATATTGGCTATATTGTTGTTAGGAATTAACACAAGCTGGGGATAAACCGTTTTTTTGAATTTTATGAAACCTATTTGGAAATGGATTATTGGGATTTTAGCCTTCTTGATTTTGGCTATTTTGGGGATTGGCTGGTATTATAGCCGAAACTGGAAACCTATTGTTGAAACGAAACTGAAAGAAACCGTTTCTAAGGCTACTGACGGTCTGTATTCATTAAAATACGATGATTTAGATCTTAACGTTGCCCTAGGGAATGTCACCCTTAAAAATGCAGAATTGATTCCTGATTCTGCTGTCTATCGTCAAATGGTCCTCTCAAAAGAGGCCCCCAATAGCCGCTATCATATTAAACTGGCTGCCTTGAAAGTCCGTAGGTTCAATATCTGGGATGTCATCAAGAACAGAAAACTATACATCAAGGAAATCAATTTTGATTCACCTGATATCCATATGATATCCGAACGCCACGCCTATAATGATACCATTCAGCCAAAACAGTCGAAGACGCTTTATGATAATATCAAAGATGTCTTTAGTTCCATCAATGTTCGTGACATCAACATAGATAACGTAAAATTTAAGTTCTCGAAAATCGAAGAGGGCAAGTCAAGCGATATCCTTCTAGATAGTATCGGGATTAAGGTGCATGATATTTTGGTGGATCAAGCTTCAATCCATGATACCACCCGCCTGTTCTACACCAAGATGGTTGAAGTAGAGGTGCCAAAGTTCGAGTACGAACTTTCAAACGGTATTTACAAAGCCAAGTTTGACCACCTGATCATGAATACCCGTGACCAAAACGTCTTGTTGACCAAGGTAGAGTATGCTCCAAAAATGAGTAAAGCGGCGTATTTCAAAGCTCGAAATGAGAACATTACCATGGCTGTTATGAAATTTGATACTTTGCGGTTTGAGAAATTAGACTTCAAGGAGCTGATTGATAACCAACAAACCATTTCCCAGCACGTACAGATAAAAAATGGTTCCGTTTCATTATATAATGATAAGAGATATCCCAAGAAAAGCAGTTCAAAGATAGGGAAGTCTCCCCAACAGCAACTGATGAAAGTGAAACAGCTTATCCGGATCGATACCGTTTTCGTGGATAATGTAGATGTGCTGTACGGTGAGCATTCTGCGAAATACAATAAAGAGGGGATAATTACCTTTAACCATGCGAAAGGAACATTGACGAATGTCACCAATGACAGTACATTGTTGGCAAAGGATAAGTTCATGCGTGCGGATTTACAGGCCAGGATCATGAATGCAGGGCTGCTTAAGATCCAGTTTGGATTCGATATGCTTAGCAAGGAAGGCTTCCACACCTATAAAGGCTCTTTAGGCAGGATGCAAGCCCCTGCTTTCAATAAAATTTTGACACCATTGCTAAATGCTGAAATAGCATCAGGAAATATCAGAAGCATCAGTTTTAATTTTCAGGCGAACGACTATAGAAACTGGGGAGATTTTAGATTCGATTACGACCATCTAAAATTAAACCTGATGAATGCCATAGATCCAGGAATGAGCAAAACAAAAAAAGGAGTCCTATCCTTTGTTGTCAATAATATCCTGATCAATGATAGTAACCCGGATGCCAATGAAAAATACCATATTGGCAAGGTAAATTATAAACGTGTTCCAGAACACACCTTCTTCAAAACCCTTTGGCAAAGTCTCTTGGATGGTATCAAGCAATGTGCGGGTATCAGCAAAGAAAGAGAGGCAAAACTGCTTGGTGCAGCTGAAAAGGGAAAAGATGTCGTAGATGAAACTAAAGGTGTAATCAAGCGTACAGGTAATTTCTTCAAAGGAATTTTCAAAAAGAAAGACAAAGAAAAAGAAGAAGAGAAAAATTAGTTTCACGTGAAAGCTTTTTTTAATCAGGCGCTCATTAATGAATGATATTGCTATGTTTGTAACTTGATGGATTCGATATTTAGCTTCCTAAAATATATATTTCGTTATAAAAAGAAGACCGTAGATCAGATCGTTTTCTATGTCAGTTTGATCAGTGCCGCAACGATGGTTGTTCATGTGGGTTATATTACCGACCCTGAAGTTGCAAAGTTGACCGATAATGCAGTTGTGGCGTTATACTATGGACTTTTCCTCTTTGAAATCATTCGAACGGCCTCATCCATATTAGTTGCTCGACGGATCAATGTCTCTCATTACACGGGGGTCATGGTCAGCGCCTACTTTCTTCTGATCACCATTTCCCGATTAACAGGAGGGATCTTGTCCACGTTCGCAAAAGATGAATGGCTATATCTCGGAATTGCCATTATCTTCCTCTCAGAACTATCCAAGAACAGTCTTTTCTTTGATAATTTCTATTTCAATCCTACCATATTGTTTGTCATCAGTTTCTTGGGATTGATTATTCTAGGTGCATTTCTACTGATGCTGCCAAGAACTACTTTGGAAGCTCCATTAAGCTTTGTCGATGCCTTTTTTATGGCAACCAGTGCCGTTTGTATCACTGGACTTTCCACCACCGATATTTCTACCAACTTTTCCCTTTTTGGACAATCCGTTATCATGGCATTGATCCAAGTCGGCGGTCTGGGGATTATGACCTTTACGGGGTTCTTTGGTTATTTCTTTTCAGGGGGGTTTTCCTTTAAGAATCAATTGATGTTTGGGGAGATTTTGGGAGAAAACAAACTGAATTCCGTAATCTCCACTTTACTGACCATCATCTTTATAACACTGCTTTTTGAATTGATAGGCGCGGTCATGATTTTTGCGTCCCTAGAGGCTAAATACTTTGATTCCGTGGGAGAGATGATCTTCTTTTCCTGTTTCCATGCTATCTCAGGATTCTGTAATGCCGGTTTTACCATTATTAAAGATGGAGTGACCAGCGATGAATACCGTTTCAATTATAACTTCCAGTTAGCGGTTGCATCCATGTTTATTTTGGGAGGGTTCGGCTTTGGTACCATATTTAATCTATATACCTGGGTCCAAGAGAAAGTAAAATCCATGGTTCGTAGGCTGATACTAAAGAAAAACTATCGATATAAACCACAGGTTTTTTCGTTCAATTCCAGGTTTATTGTAGTCTGTAATGTTACTGTTATCATCCTTGCTACAATATCATTCTTTGTTCTGGAACAAAATCACAGCCTGATGGCTGACAAATCCTCATTTGGAAGATGGGTGACCTCAATTTTCATGGCCAATTCCACCCGGTCTGCAGGATTTAATAGTGTGGACCTGAACTTTATCAATATTCCCACTTTGATCATGTTCGTGACCTTAATGTGGATAGGGGTTTCTCCAGGATCAACAGGAGGTGGGGTAAAAGTAACCACTATTGCAATCGCATTGATGAATATTGTTGCTCTTGCCAAGGGTAAGGAATCTATTGAAATATATAAACGGAAAATCGCATCAGAATCTGTCAATAAGGCATTCGCCATTATCTTGCTATCGGTTCTGACCATCACATTGAGTTTTATTCTTTTGAACTTTTCGGATCCAAACCAACAGATGATTCCTCTGTTGTTTGAATCTGTATCTGCATATACCACTTGTGGACTATCATTGGGGATTACCTCATCATTAACTGCAACTAGTAAAATCATTTTAATGTTTACCATGTTTGTAGGTAGGGTAGGGATGCTGACCCTATTGGTGGCATTCATCAAGAACACAAGGAACAAAAGCTATATTTATCCAACTGAAAAAGTATTGTTTTAAGAGTATGAAATATATAGTATTAGGATTAGGGCACTTTGGGAGATCTTTAGCCATCCACCTTACCGAGCTAGGTCATGAAGTCATTGCGGCTGATAAAAACATAAGCATTGTTGAACAGACCAAGGACCGAATTACGCATACTGTGTGTCTGGACAGTACCGACCGCGATGCGGTAAGTTCATTGCCTTTGCGGGAAAGTAATGCCGTGATCGTGGCGATAGGTGAAGAAGAGGGGGCAAGTCTGATGACAGTAGCCTTGTTAAAACAATTGAAAGTAAAAAGAATCATCGGGCGAGTTGTTTCAGACCTTCAGAAAACGGTATTGGAAGCCATGAACATTGATGAATATATCATGCCTGAGGAAGAAGCTGCGGAGCGATTGGCGATGCGCTTGGATAATATTGATATTGTAGACTCCTTCAAGATATCTGAAAAATACAGCATAATCGAAACTAAAGTGCCCAGTAAATATGTAGGAATGACCCTAAAAGAAGCTGATCTGACCAATAAATACAAGGTCATTGTCCTTACGACGGTCCATGTAGAAAATGAAACCACAAAAGATGGTTCAACCCGGGTAAATAAGGAGGCTTCGGGAATTGCAAAATCCGACACCTTATTAATGGAAAACGATCTTCTCGTCCTGTTCGGAGAGCTTGCAAATATTAAAGATTTGATTCAGAAAGGCTAAATTAAACTTTAGCCTAGATCCTTCCCCTAGACAAAATTAATCAATCTAAGAAGCTGTCCAATCCGATCAGCTTCTCTTGTTTTATTTCAACTTTCTCATTTCTCTTATCTCAAATCTCACTTCTATTCTATATTTTTGGAGCTATATCATTAATAATCCTATTAATTACTAGATGAAAACTTGGTTTAAGGAAAATCAGAATCACTTAATCATTATAGGCATCTTCTTGCTTCTAGTGGTGTTTTATTTTACGCCCGTATGGCAAGGCAAAACCTTATTGCAAAGTGACGTGATGCAAGCTCGTGGTAGTCAGAAAGAAATTTTCGATTATAGAGAAAAAGACGGTACAACTCCATTATGGACGAATTCCATGTTCGGAGGAATGCCAACCTATCAGATTTGGTATGATCATGCCAATAATATCACGACCCATATCGGACCGGCTATCAGGACAATATTCCCTCCGCCAGCAGATGTCTTGTTGATGTTCCTTTTGGGCGGTTATTTCCTGTTCACCGTATTGCGAATGAAACCTTGGGTCGCCGCCATTGGTGCCGTCGCCCTTGCGTTTTCATCCTATAATATGATATATGTCGAAGCTGGGCACATCAATAAAGCCTATGCTATCGCCTATTTCGCACCGATCATCGGTTCGGTTATCCTCTGTTACCGCGGCAGTAAGTTTTGGGGCCCCAGTTTACTGGCCCTGTTCTTAGCGCTGGAACTAAGGGCAAACCACATTCAAATGACCTATTACCTCTTCCTTGCCTTATTGGTATTGGTAGGATTTGAATTATATTATGCTATCCGCGACAAAAAACTGAACAATTTCTTAAAAGCTACAGGTTTGCAGCTCGTTGGGGTGGTTGTCGCCATTTTGGTAAACGCCTCGGTGTTGTTCCCGACTTATGAATATAGCAAAGAGACCATCCGTGGCAAGGCCAATATCAGCAAAACAGATGATTCTGGTAAATCTGCTGCAGGTCTGGATAAGGAATATGCCTATGCATGGAGCCAAGGTATTGGTGAAAATATTACCTTCTTGATTCCAAATGCCTATGGCGGCCGTTCTGGAGGTACATTAACAGCAGAGTCAAATACCATAAAAAGCTTGGAGAAATTTGGTGCTACCAAAGAAGAAGCTCTTCAATATGCAAACAGACTATTCCCTACCTATTGGGGTGAGAAGCAATTTACTTCTGGACCTTGGTATTTTGGTGCAGGAGTGATTTTCTTGTTTGTCCTAGCCCTATTTGTGGTAAGAGACCGATTAAAATGGTGGATTCTGGCAGCAACTGCCCTGACTCTTCTACTTTCTTTTGGTCGTCACTTACCATTTATTTCTGACCTGTTCTTTGACTACTTCCCAATGTACAACAAATTCAGGGCGGTAGAATCAATATTGGTAATTCCATCTGTTTTGATCCCGTTACTTGCAATCATGGGATTGAACGAGATTATTACCCGCGGAAATGAAATCAAAGACCTAGATAAAAAAGTATTGTATTCTGGTTGTGCCGTAGCCTTAATCTGTCTACTTATTGCTTTGATGCCAAGTCTGCTTTCTCTACGTACGTCAAACCATCAGGAATACATTGCTTCTCTGCAACAATTTATTCAGGATCCAAGTTTAGCGAGTGAATTAGCAAATTCATTGCTGAAAGATCGTGCAGATATGGCTTCAAATGATGCTTGGCGTTCTTTCTTTATAGTAGTGTTGACCTTAGCTTTCGTTTGGTTTTTCGTCAAGAAAAAACTTAATGCAGGGATCTTGATCGCTGCAGTAGCTGTTATTACGCTAGTGGATCTTTGGTCAGTTGATAAGAGATACTTAAACACAGAATCTTTTGTAGATAAGGGCATCTATGAAAAACCAATTCCTGAAAGAGAAGTCGATCAATTGATCCATTTGGACAAAGACCTTTCTTATAGGGTATTTGATTTGACAACCAGTCCTTTCAATGATGCTAGTGCATCGTACTTCCATAAAAGTATCGGTGGTTATCATGCCGCTAAATTGATGCGTTTCCAAGAATTATTGGAACATCAGTTCAATGGGAACCTAAATGAAGATGTATTGGATATGTTGAATGTCCGTTATATCATTACAAAAGATCAGAGCAACAATTCGGATAGGATCCAACGCAGAAGTTCTGCTTTAGGAAATGCATGGTTTGTGAACAACATTAAATTTGTGAATAGCAACCAAGCGGAGATGGATGCTCTGGGAACCTTCGATCCTAAAAAAGAAGCAATTGTCAATGAAGGATTGAAAGGTCAATTAGGTGATAAATCTATTGGTCAGCCGAATAACGCTGAAATCAAATTGACATCTTACCATCCAGATACATTGAAATATGAGTACTCAGCAGGAAACAATGTTTTTGCGGTATTCTCGGAGATTTACTATGACAAAGGATGGAAAGCTTACGTTGATGGCGAAGAAGTGCCAATCATCAGAACAGATTACCTGTTGAGAGGTTTATCTCTTCCGGGAGGAAACCACAAAGTGGAATTTGTTTTTGCACCGGATTCTATGCGAATCAGCAATATCATTTCATTGATCGCGTCGATAAGCCTGGTTTTAGGTCTAGGATTCGCAATATGGTTGTCCATAAAACATAGAAAAGAAAAAGCTAAATAAATAGGCTTATACGTATAGAAAAAGGAGATTCTTGTCTAGAGAATCTCCTTTTTTATGTGTTTTGGTTGTTGTGCTCGACTACGACGGCTATCGAGCGAAGCCGGATCCCGCTCAACCATCGGATGCTGTCGTGCTGTTCCATAAATCAAAGCCCAGGGTGATCCCCGAAGTCCAGGGGAGAGAAAATATATCCCCCCTAAAACAAAGTCAACTGCGGTTCAGTAACTCTAAAGGTCTTTCTATGGTGAGGTGTCAATCCCAGTTTTAAGACGGCTTGTCTATGTTTTATGGTCGGATAACCTTTATTCTGCATCCAATCATACTCAGGATAATCATTCGCAATGTTTTCCATATACTCATCCCGATAGGTCTTTGCTAAGATAGAAGCTGCTGCAATGGACAGGTACTTGCCATCGCCCTTAACGATGCATGAATGGGGAACATTAGGATAAGGAATAAACTTATTGCCATCAATGATCAGGAAGCCGGGCTTCACGCCCAGCATATCCAAGGCTTTGTGCATGGCGAGGTAAGAAGCTTTATGGATATTGATTTTATCAATCTCTTCAGCCGACACACTCGCTACTGCATAAGCCATGGCTTCATTCTCGATGACAGGCCTTAATTCCATGCGCTTTTTCTCAGATAGCTTCTTTGAATCATTCAATACCGGATTACAATAATCTGCCGGAAATATCACTGCCGCCGCAAATACCGGCCCCGCCAAACATCCACGCCCAGCCTCATCACATCCCGCCTCTATAAAATCCTGCTGAAAAGTCGATAGTAATGTAATTGAATTCATGCTGTAAAGGTAGTATTTAGTAATTAGTAATTAGTAATTAGTAATTAGTAGTTAGATGGGTCCAACGCCGATAGATTAATCGTTTGGAAAACAAGAAAACAATGCCAAAATCATTGAAACCCTGACTGAAGATAGAGTCTAAATACTAAATTCTTTATACTAAATACTCTCCAATTAAATGTAACAACTCCGTGATTAACCTCGTTTTACACTAATTTACACTTCTTGTGTTTTTCTTTGCTATGTATTCGGGAATATAAATTTTTTTCTTATACTGCTGGTAAATACAAGATTACTTGAATTGTATGAAAAGGAATATCATTATTGCCATTCTAATTTTTGCTAGTTCAACCCTGTTGGCGCAGAAGAAAAAAGACCGATATGCTATTTTACCCACTTTCCAAGTCCAGGTCGACGGAGACCTCAAGGAATGGGAAAATCAGCTATCTGTAATAGGTCAAGATTCCAGCTGGAGTTTTGCTGTTACAAACGACGCTAACTATCTGTACACCGCAGTTCAAATCAAGAACCTTGCCTTGCAACAGGAAGCAGCTCGAAATGGTATCATCGTGAATATCAACCCTGAAGGAAAAAAGAAAGATGGGGCTATTTTAGTCTTTCCGATTCCAGACAGCGAGTCAGTCAGAGCCATGGTAAACGACGAAAACCTCCCGAATATGAATGTTCGCGAAGAGTTGATCAAGCGAAGCAGGGGTTATGGTGTGAAGGGTTTTGCTCGGATTGTAGATGGTAGGCTGTCATTCGATAACACGTATGGCGTGCTGGCACTAGCAAAATTGATGGACAATGATGTTTTGGTTTATGAATCAAAAATTCCGATTCAGGCAATTGGTATCAAGGATCTAAAAGGTCCAATTGCTATCCAAATCATGATTAACAATAGATTTACCATATTACAGAAAACTATCAAGAGCAGACCTGACCCCAGGGGATCGATGTACGGTCGATACAGCCCGACGGTTAAAAGTCCGTATAAGACCAAGATTGATGCTTGGGTCTTAGGGAGGCTGAACAAGAATTAGTTTAATTGATATATGGATAGATTATTGAAAGCCTTGTTATGCTTATGCTTCATGGCGATGGGAATTACCGTGTACGGTCAATCTGGCCGTGTTGTATCTGGGATGCTTCGGGATACCGAATCAAGACCCATATCGGGGGCATCAGTGCGGTTGATGACTGCTACTGATACCATAGCAACCAGCTCCACCAATGCTGGTTTCTATACCTTTGAAAATGTTAAAGCCACAAAATTTAAGATCAGGGTGAGCAGCTTAGGTTTCTCTCCTTTTGAAAAGGAAGTGGATTTTCCTGCAGGGCAAAAGGAAATCCAAATCCCTAGTTTTGAATTGGCTGTCAATGAAAACCAAATCGAAGAAGTAGTTATCCAAGGTGTACTGACTGTGCAGGTTAAGGGCGATACGGTAGAATATTCTACCAAAGACCTCAAACTTCGTGAAGGATCGGTTGCTGAAGATGCCCTAAAGAAATTGCAGGGGGTAGAAGTTGACAAGGACGGGAATGTAACTGCACAGGGTGAAACCGTTACCAAAGTGAGGATCAACGGAAAAGACTTCTTCGGTGGAGACGTGAAAACCGCTACACAAAACCTTCCAGCTAATATTATCGAGAAAATTCAAGTCGTTGATGACTATGGTGACATGGCTAATGTGACCGGAAATAAATCAGGCGATTCGGAAAAGATCATCAATATCCAGATCGACCCTAAATACAATAAGGGATTTATGACCACGCTCCGTGCAGGATATGGTACGGACGATCGCTACCAAGCCACCGGTATGTGGATGGGGATGACCAATAAAACCCAAGTCTCCATATTAGGTAACCTTAACAACGTGAATGCTTCCCTGTTTGACTTCCGGACCATCGGTGGTGGAGCAAGGATGCGTCAAGGGGGTGGTGGGCGCCCAGGTGGTGGCGGCGGAATGTTTGGAGGCGCATCTGGTATAACCGATGTTGGGTCAATCGGGGTCAATATCCGTCATGATTTCTCTGAAACCTTGAAAGTATATGGTAGTTACTCTTATGGCAGGGATGACAATACAACCCTGACCAACAGTTTGACGAGCTATAACATGGGGTCAGATGGCGATAATCTGGAACAACGTTCAGACTCTACAGCTAATAATATAGTTTCAAGCCATCGTTTTGAAGCAAATTTAGAATGGAATATTTCGGATAAAGATTATATTAAACTTACTCCACAATTAGGTTTTTCTGGGACGAAATCAAATTCACATTCCGTAGGGAATTGGTTTGATTTTGTGAACGATAGGGAAACCAATGACAATAGGGTAGAAAGCGGAAACTTGGACGCGCCTAGGTTTGGGATCAGTGGTCTATACAATAGAAAGTTAAGCGATAAAGGAAGGAACTTCTTCATGAACTTCAATTATGATAATGCCGCTACAACCCAAGATTATCAAGGTGTATTGGATCGCTTAATCGAAGATCCGAACAACGCCAATACAGCTATGGTGGAAATCTATGAACAAACTATCCGTGAAGTCAACAATAAAAGCTGGAATGCTGGGGCTAGTGTATCTTATCTAGAACCGATTTCCCAAAATGGAAAAATTGAGATCCAGTACGACTTCAATAAAAATAATTATAACAATAAACAGAATCAGGATGCCTTTGATGAAGAAGGGGGTGCGTTACCTAATTTAGATGATCGTATCCTTAACTATCATTATGATCAGGATTATTCCTTTACCACCCATAGAGTCGGAGCAAATTATGCTTTTGAAAACGATAAGGTGAAATACTCCATCGGTGCTGCTGTTCAACCTTCTTTATTAAAAGGTACGACCTCAAGTAGTGATGACAATGCGATTATCGATCGATCTAACCTAAACTGGATGCCGATCGCAAGGTTTGAGTATAAATTCTCTAGACAAAAGAATTTGAGTGTCAATTATTCTGGCTCCTCGACGGAACCTAATATCAATCAGATTCTTCCTTATGCTGTCGGAAATTCATCAACCAATGTAGTATATGGTAACCCGAACCTGAATCCTGAATTCAGACATAGAATGATGTTGAGGTACCGTGGTGGTGATTTCCAAAAAGGGAATACCTTCTTTGCCATGATTAATGGTAACTTGACTTCAGATAAGATCGTGAGCTTCGTAAAACGTGAAAACAACCCTACAGGTGGTGTGATTTCGGAGACTAGGTACCTGAATGAAGCCGATCCGGTTTATAACTTGAGTTCATTCTATCACTTCGGTAAATCTCTAAAGGAAAAAACCTATAACTTGATGTTGATGGGAAGTGTGAACTTCAACAAGAACATTGCCTATACGGCCAGAGAGTTGAGTGCCACCGAAGGGATGAAGAATATTACGAACAACTGGGTATTTATGCAAGGCCTGTTTTTCCGATACAATCCTTCTGAAAACTTTGAATTGAATCCAGGGGTAAGATATTCATATAACTATAGCAGAAGCTCCTTAGGCAATTTTAACAATAACGTTTCCTCTTGGACACCTACCGTGATCGGTTCGGTGAACATCACGCCAACCACAATTTTCGGGGCAGACCTTTCCAAGACATTCAATAACGGTTATGGACCATTGACAAATGCTAATCCATTTATCATCAACACCTATATTGAACAAAAACTATTGAAAGACCAACGCGGAACCATCCGTTTCCAAGCATTCGATTTATTGAATGAGCAAACCAACCTTTCAAGAACCGTTCAAGAAAACATGACCATCGACAGGCAAACAAACCGCCTTGGTCGTTACTTTATGCTAACATTCACCTTCAAACTCCAAAAATTCTCTGGCATAGCCCCAACCGACAACGACGGCATGCCTCCTGGAATGAGAAGGCCTAGGATGTAGTAAATTAGATTTGAGTATTGAGATATAAGATTTGAGAAAAGGGCTCAAAATCTTGTTTAAAGATTATTTCAAACATATAAGGTCAGTGATTTTCACTGACCTTTTTTTGAACAAGATATTTATACCTCCTTGATTATTAATATATATTGATTTCCCATCTGCTTTTGCCGCTTTATCGTCCTCTCATATCTCACGTCTCACATCTCAATACTATTCCCTACCTTTGTCATTCAATTTTTCTATATGGATCATAAGATATTCCAACTTGATAACGGGTTGCGAGTTTTGTTTCAGCCCCATTCCTCTTCCATTACGCATATTTGTTTGATTGTGGATGCCGGATCTAGGCATGAGGAGTTCGGTAAGTTTGGAACGGCCCACTTTATTGAGCACTTGTTATTCAAGCGTACGGAACGCAGGAGCACCAATCAGATCTTAAACCGATTGGAATCCGTTGGGGGCGACTTAAACGCCTATACGACCAAGGAATATACTTGTATCCATGCTTCCTTTTTAAATCCTTATCTGGAAAGGGCATTGGACCTATTTGAAGATATCTTATTCCACTCGTTATTTCCGGAGGAGGAAATGGATAAGGAAAAAGAGGTGATCCTAGATGAGATGGCTTCTTACCTGGATAGTCCTGAGGAGTCCATCATGGATGATTTCGAAGATCAGGTTTTCAAGGACACTGGACTAGGCCACAATATCCTCGGACTTGAAGAGGACTTAAAGGCCATTGAGCAAGACGATATCAAACGTTTCATCGACCGACATTATGATGCTTCCAAGATCGTAATTGCCATCTCTGGTAATTATTCAGATAAAAAGGTACTTAAGATAGCGGATAAATGCTTTGGCAATCCAAATAACCATCAGTGGACACATGCAGCCGAAGACCTGGTCAAGCCAGGGGTTGCCATGATAGAAAAAGAAAGGCCCATCAATCAGGCCCATGTGGTTTTAGGGGGACCCGCTTTTGGAATCCATGATGACAGAAAAACAGGCCTCTTGCTATTGAACCATCTCTTAGGTGGTTATGGAATGTCCAATATCCTGAACCTTAATATCCGTGAGAAATACGGCATTGCCTATACCATTGAATCCAACTACAGTCTTTATTCGGACACTGGCCTATTCAGTATCTATTTTGGTACGGATGCTGAAAAAGTGGATAAAACCTTAAAACTGATTTATAAGGAATTGACTAAACTAAAAGAACAGGCATTAAGTGCACAAGCGTTGGAAAAGGCGAAGGATAAATTCAAGGGACAGATAGCACTCGCTGAGGAAAATAGGATGAGCCTGTTGATCGCCGAGGCCAAGAACATCTTAGATTATAATCGCGTAGTTGGTCTTCCTGAAGTGTTCAATAAAATTGATTTGGTCAGCTCCAAAGAGATATTGGACATAGCAAATGAGGTTTTCAGTAAAGAAAATCTTTCATCTCTTTCTTTTCTACCCGAAGATTAAGTATATTTTTGTTGAATTAAACAATTGCATATGAAAACAGCATATATTTTTCCTGGCCAAGGTGCGCAATTTGTGGGCATGGGTAAGGACTTATACGACTCAAACGAAGATTCAAAGGCTTTGTTCGAAAAGGCTAATGAAATTTTAGGCTTCCGTATCACCGACATCATGTTCAATGGAACTGAAGAGGATCTGAAACAAACTAAAGTAACTCAACCGGCTATCTTTTTGCATTCTGTGATATTAGCAAAAGCATTAGGAGATAGCTTTAAGCCAGCAATGGTAGCAGGGCACTCCTTAGGTGAATTCTCTGCATTGGTTTCTGCCGGAGCATTATCTTTCGAAGATGGATTGAAATTGGTTTCTAAGCGTGCAAATGCCATGCAAAAAGCAACGGAATTGGAACCGGGAACCATGGCAGCTATTTTAGGATTGGACGATGTAATTGTAGAAGAGGTTTGTGAACAGGTTGATGATATCGTTGTTGCGGCTAATTACAACTGCCCGGGGCAATTGGTTATTTCGGGTTCGGTTTCTGGCGTTGACAAAGCTTGTGAAAAACTCTTAGAGTCAGGTGCTAAACGTGCTTTAAAGTTAAACGTAGGTGGAGCATTCCACTCTCCTTTGATGGAAGCTGCAAAACAAGAATTGGAAGCTGCTATCCTGGATGTTGAAATCCAGGTTCCAGTTTGTCCAATCTATCAAAACTACGATGCGTTGCCTTACCAAGACCCTACTGCCATTAAAGATAATCTTATTGCCCAATTGACAGGTGCGGTTCGTTGGACCCAGTCTGTCGAGACGATGTTAGCAGATGGTGCTGAAAGTTTTGTTGAGGTAGGACCAGGTACGGTGCTCCAGGGATTGGTTAAGAAAGTTAATCGTCAAATTCCGACTTCTTCAGCAACAATCGCTGAGTAAAATAAAAAATTAATCATTATTAAATAGGAAGTAATAAGCCCCGCAATTTGCGGGGCTTACTCGTTTATGATATATGCCGGGACAGTGGAAAAATAGGGGTTAAATTTTCTGGGATTTCCCTTCACCTTATTCGAGACATATTCCGAATGTGTCTCGAATGAGGTCAAAGCAAGGTCTGAAGCATGGCACAAAAAAAAAGCTTGAAATTTTCAAGCTTTTTCATGTATGTTTTGATCTTAAAGACCAAATGCTTTTTTCACTGGCTCAACATAATCAAGCTTTTCCCAAGTGAAAAGATCCACTTCTAGAGTTTTGGTTTCGCCATTTGAGTTTTCGAACGTCTTGCTTACTGTTTTTGGGGTCCTTCCCATATGTCCATAGGCTGCGGTTTCCGCATAGATAGGGTTACGAAGACCTAAACGCGTTTCTATACCGTAGGGAGTCATATCGAAGATCTCGGCAATGACCTGAGCGATTTCTCCGTCTGTTTTGTTCACCTTGCTGGTACCATAAGTATTCACATAGATACCCATAGGGTCCTTAACGCCGATAGCATAAGAGATCTGAACCAGGATTTCATCTGCAACACCTGCTGCCACCAAGTTTTTAGCGATATGGCGCGTAGCATAGGCTGCAGAACGGTCTACCTTGGATGGATCTTTACCAGAGAAAGCACCGCCACCATGTGCACCTTTACCACCGTAAGTATCTACGATGATTTTTCTACCTGTCAGACCGGTATCGCCATGAGGGCCACCGATTACGAATTTTCCAGTAGGGTTGATATGGTATTTGATCTTATCTGTGAATAGCGTCTGTAGTTCAGGTTTCAATTGAGCTTTTACACGAGGAACTAGGATGTTTTCGATATCCGATTGGATTTTCGCTTGCATTTCTTTTTCAGAAGCGAAATCATCATGTTGTGTTGATATAACTATGGTATCGATGCGAACCGGTTTATGGTTGTCATCATATTCCAAGGTCACTTGCGATTTAGCATCAGGGCGAAGGTATTGGATTTCATTGTTTTCGCGTCTAAGAGCAGCAAGTTCATATAAGAGACGGTGTGAAAGGTCTAAAGCCAGGGGCATATAGTTTTCGGTTTCGTTATTGGCGTAACCGAACATAATACCTTGGTCACCAGCACCTTGTTCTTGTTTTGTGATACGATCCACGCCTTGGTTGATATCGGCGGATTGTTCGTGAATGGCCGAAAGGACTCCACAGGAATTCGCTTCGAACATATACTCGGATTTGGTATATCCGATCTTTTCGATAACCTGGCGAGTGATCTTTTGAACGTCCAAGTAGATTTTGGACTTCACTTCACCTGCTAAAACCACCTGTCCAGTAGTAACTAAGGTTTCAATAGCTACGCGGGCATCTTCATCCCAAGCGAGGAAGTTGTCGATTAAAGCGTCCGAAATTTGGTCTGCGACTTTGTCAGGATGTCCTTCAGATACCGATTCGGAGGTAAATAAATATGCCATAAAAATAATAAACGTTTGAAGGGAATAGCAGGCAGTATGTGAAAAATCATTTGTCCCGAATGGTTTTAGCACTTTTTTACTGTGGTTGCAATCTCCCATTTACATTATGATAATGCTAAATGCAAATCAGTCCACATTTTGTGTGGCACAAAGCTACGATACTTTGCAATATTTAAAAAGTATTTCAACCAAATTATTATCTTTAGCGGAATTAAATGACGTAAATGAGAAAGAAGCGCATACTGTTTGTAATCAATCCAGTATCTGGTGGGAAGAAGAAAACAACGTTTAATAAACAGGTACTCGAAGTACTGGATTTAAACAGATTTGACCCGACGTTTAAGATTACCAATCACGCTAATCACGCCTATGAACTTGCTAAATCTGCGATAGATGAGCAATATGATGCGGTCATTGCCGTAGGTGGCGATGGCACGATCAATGAAATAGGAACGGCCTTGGTCGGCAGTGATATTCCTTTGGGTATTGTGCCTGAAGGCTCGGGTAATGGATTGGCGCTCTATTTGGGTATCCCGATGAATGAGTCGGCTGCATTGCGCAGGATCAATAGATTTGAATCGGTGGGTATCGATTGCGGAAAGATTGGCGAGCGTTGTTTCTTCAACATTGCTGGGATCGGTTTTGATGCTTCAGTGAGTGATCGATTTGCCTCCGAAACATTTAGAGGGCCGGTCGGATACCTCCGCACCATTATTAACGTTATTAGTAAATACAAGCCTAAAAAGTATATCCTGGACATTGATGGAAAGGTCTACGAGCGGGAAGCCTTCATGATTTCGGTCGCGAATTCACCGCAATATGGCAACAATGCCTACATTGCGCCGAATGCATCTATTAACGATGGGGTGCTGGATGTATGTATCGTTCATAAATTTCCGTTATATACGTTGCCGATGATGATCTTCCATCTATTCAACAAGACGGCAGATCAATCCGAGTATGTGGAGATCATACCGGGGAAGAAGATCTGCATCGAGCAGGAGGGAAAGGCGCCACTACATCTGGATGGCGAGCCGATGGATTTAGGGAACAAGATTGATATTGAAGTGCAGGGCAATGCCCTCAAGATTATTTGTTAGTTATGGCAAAACAAAAAAAACAAAGATTTGAGGGGATCGTTTATTCGACCTCGGATGATTTTGACTATACGGATTCGAATGAGTTCGAGGAAGCGGATACGCTTCCCAATGAGAAGCAGAAACTGAAGGTAGGCTTGGACAAGAAGCAGCGGAAGGGAAAGGTTGTGACGATGGTGACGGGATTTATAGGATCCAGTTCAGATTTGGAGGATTTAGCCCGTAAATTGAAGCAACGCTGTGGCGTTGGGGGGAGTGCTAAGGATGGCGAAATATTGATACAAGGTGATTTTAAAGAAAAAATTATACAATATTTAAGTTCAGAGAAGTACCAAGTTAAATCCTTTGGTGGCTAAACATTGAATTGTCCTGTAAACGTTTAAAAAACAAAGAAATAATGGTGATTTGGTCAAAAAAGGTAGGCTTAAAGGCAGGGCGGATTGTAAGTAAACACTCACTTATTTTTAACATTTAACGATTTGATAATTTGCAATTCAAAAAAAAAATGGTTTTCATTGTAAAAAATATGGAATATTCAACCGTTATGTGATACGACAAAAGAAGCATTGATTTGAGAGCTGCTGAAGAACGTCAATGAGTAGGTAACACAGCCTAAAAGTTAAATAATCAGATATCTTCAAATTAATTTTGTTTTTAACAGAAAATGCTATATTTGTTTTGAATTAATGTAAAATAACGGCATTTAGCTTGCATTAAATTGAATTTAACTTAATAATTAAACAACAGTAAAAAATCTAAAAATTAGTAAAAAATGGCAAACGCACCAAAAACTACAACCCCAGCTAAACAAGAGAGTGGCAATGCGGGTAATCTATTTGCAAGTTTAGCAATTATCATTTGTCTAGTAATTGGTTTCTTGGTTTACAAGTTTGTGATGGGTGATCCTTCAAACTTTATCGATGAGAATCCAGCGAACCAACCAAAACCAGGTAACTACTACGGTATGGTTTACCATGCAGGATACGTAGTACCAGTTCTTCTTGGTTTATTCTTAATGGTATGGGTGTTTTCAATCGAGCGTCTTATCGTTATCGGTAAAGCGTCTGGAACAGGAAACGTAGGTAACTTCGTAAGAAAAGTACAAGGCTTATTGAGATCCGGTAACATTGATTCGGCTATCCAAGAGTGTGACAAACAAAAAGGTTCAGTAGCGAACGTTATCAAAGCTGGTCTTTTAAAATATAAAGATGTTGAAGCACATCCGGGATTAGATACAGAGAAGTCAGTATTAGCAATCCAAAAAGAAATTGAAGAGGCTACTACCTTAGAGATGCCAATGTTAGAGAAAAACCTAACGGTTATCGCAACCTTAGTATCTATCGGTACATTGACAGGTCTATTGGGTACAGTAACAGGTATGATTAAAGCGTTCTCGGCCTTAGCTACAGGTGGTGCACCAGATTCAGCAAAATTAGCAAACGGTATTTCTGAGGCCTTGATCAACACGGCTACAGGTATCGGTACATCAACAATCGCGATTATTTTCTACAACATCTTAACTTCTAAGATCGATACGTTAACATACTCTATTGACGAGGCTGGTTTCTCAATCGTACAAACATACGCTGCAAACCACAAATAAGAAGGTTCGAAAAAAAGTTGAATTTATTTTATGCATTGTTCAACGTTTTCGCATCATTATTAAAAAAGAATTAGAGTGTTCACATTAAAGAAGTAAAGAAATGGGAAAAGCAAAAGTAAAAAGAGCCAGCACATCGATCGACATGACGGCGATGTGTGACGTGTCTTTCTTGCTTCTTACATTCTTCGTTTTGACAGCAACTGCACGTCAGCCAGAAGTAATGCCCGTAGACACCCCTGCATCCACTACGTTGGATAAATTACCGGACGATAACTTAGCCGTTATTACTGTAGGTAACCAAGGGAAAGTATTTTTTGGAGAGAAGAACCCTGAGGTTCGCGTAAAGACTCTTAAAAATATGTCTGCAAAATATGGTGTTGCGTTCTCAGAACAAGACTATGAGAAGTTTAAAGGACTAGATGAGTTTGGAGTACCTTTCAAGCAATTGCGTGCCCTACTTTCATTACCAAATGACAAACGTACTTTAGAGGTTCAGCCAGGTATCCCTGTGGATAGCACCGAAGAACTTTCAAACGAGTTGTATCATTGGGTTCAACAAGCTCGCTTGGCAACGGTGGAATTCAACCGTGACCAAGAGACTAAAGTGAAGAACTGGTCAGATCCAGGAGCGATGAAAGTAGCTATCAAAGCAGATGCGGAAGAAAAGTACGCGGTAATGAATTTGATTATTGAAACACTGAGAAACCAAAAACAAAACAAATTCTTCTTTGTTACGGGTTTACGTCAGGAAAAATAATAAGAGAAAATGGCAGAATTAAATCAAGACTCCGGCGGCGGCAAAAAAGGTGGCAAAGTTAGGTCGAAGAAAAATGGAGGTCGTGTAGATCTAACCGCGATGGTGGATCTAGCTTTCCTTCTGATTACTTTCTTCATGCTAACAACTTCCTTGAACAAGCCACAAGCCATGGATGTTAACATGCCTGATAAGAATAAGGACATGAATGAGAAAAATCCGGAGATTGAGATCGCGGATAACCGTTCCATCACCTTATTGCTGGGATCAGATAACAAGATCGCTTGGTATTACGGTCAATTAGCAAACCCAATCTCGGCACCCGCTGTAGTAGACTATAGCAAAGAGGGAATCAGAAAGATCGTCCTTGAGAAGAAAGCTCAGGTTCCACAGGTGTCAGGAGGAAAAGACCTAATCGTCGTAATCCGTCCAAGTGACAGATCAGTACAACGTAACCTCGTTGATATACTAGATGAAATGAAAATCACTGATGTTAAACGTTTCATGATTTCGAAAATCAAACCTGAAGAAGTTGAGGTTTTGAAAACAAACGGAATCTATAACGAATAATTCATCAGACAAAAAGGAAAAAAATGATCGGTTCAAAATTAGATTTATTTAAGAAAGAATGGCTAGATGTCGTTTTCGAGAATAGAAATAAAGAGTACGGAGCATATGCACTGCGTAAATACGCACCAAAAGCTACCAACATCGCTTTATTCTCAGTTTCGGCAGTAGTCCTTGCTTTCACGGCTGTAAAAGCCTTCGATATAAAGCTTTTTCCTGAGAAACCTGTTGAGGAAGTAGTAGAAGTCACTCCAGTTACTTTAGAGGATCTAGAGATCCCTGAACCACCTGAAGAAGAGGAACCACTACCTCAAGAGGAAGAGCCACCTCAACGTATCGCGGAGGAACCACCGGCGGAAGACCTAATCCGTTTCCCAGAGCCTAAGGTTGTTGATGCGAGACAAGTAAAAGAAGAGGTTGTTTCTCAAGAAGAGATCAAAGAGAAAAACGCTACTCCAGCGCGAATTACCCTGAAAGGTACCCCAGGTGCATCAGGTGTTCCAACTGGGGAGTTCGGTCCGAAGAAAGTGGAAGGTGCTATCACCGGTAGTACAAAAGGAGTTGAGGACGGAGACGCTAACAAAGTCTATGACTTTGAGGCCGTTGAAGTTCCAGCATCTTACCCAGGTGGTATCAACGCATTCCGCCAGTTCGTGTCGACCACCCTTCAATATCCACAAGCTGCAATCGATGCAGGTGTGAAAGGTACAGTCGAGTTATCATTCGTGATCGACAGGACAGGTGCTTTGACAGATATTAAAGTGGTAAAAGACGTTTCTTACGGTACAGGTCAAGCAGCGATCACTGCATTGAAGAAATCAAAGAAATGGCAACCAGCTATCCAAAACGGTCGTCCGGTTCCAGTTCGTTATTCATTGCCAATTCGCTTAGACTTGTCGCAAATGTAATTCGGTATGTCGAATCATTCAACAAGAAATAATTTTAGACAGAAATCGCCCACACAGCGATTTCTGTCCATTTTAGGACTATTCATGTTCCTCTTTTATTTTGTGTTGGGATTATTGATCATCTTTTGGAGCGGGTTTCCAATCGAGATCGATCCAACCTATAAAAAGATCTTCGGGATACTCCTAATCGTCTATTCATTTATGCGTTTTGCCAGACTTTGGCAAAATAATTTCAGGAATTAATTAATCCTTGAGGCATTAAATCATTCTAAGTTAATATGAAGGGTAGATTATTGTATGTAATAGCGATACTCCTTGTCGTGGTTTCTGTAATTTCATGTTCACGAAATCGAAATACAGGACAGGAAAATGCCGACAGTACGACAGCTGGCGCTGGCACCAATGATATTTTAACAGGAGAGCTTTCGGTCATCGTTGATGAAGCGGTGCTTCCGATCATGTTGGAACAGGTTGAAGTTTTCAAGACCTCTTATGTAAATGCAAACATCAAGTTGATTCCATTGCCGGAGCGTGAGGCCATCAATGCCTTGATCAAAGGCCAGGCTGATATCGCGATCTTGGGCAGGCTCTTGACGAATGAAGAAAATGCAGGTTTCAGCAGCCGAAAAATTACCCCGCGGACTTTTCCTGCCTTCTATGATGGAGTGGTTTTTTTCAATAATTTGAGCGCTACAGATACTTCAATCAATATTCCGACGTTATCATCTTTATTGAAGGGTGAATCCAGCAATGGGAAACGCTTGGTTTTTGACAATGTGAATTCGAGCACTCTTCGACGCGTGAAAGAAATTGTAAAGTTGGATAAAGTCTCAGGGCAATCTGTAAAAGGTATGAAGACCTCCAAGGAGGTTGTAGAAGAGGTATTAGCTGATGCAAACAGTATCGGTGTAATGTCCTATGGTCAATATTTAGATTGCGTTTCCCAATTTGGAGAAGAAAATAAAATTCGTATCTTAAGCCTTCAAAGTTTGAGGGACGGGAAAAACCCAGGTTTTTTTAAGCCTTCCCAGACCACATTTGCTACCGATGAATACGCTCTGAAGACAGAGTTTCACGTGTTGAATTATCAACCAAATTTGGGTTTGGGAATTGGATTTTCTGCTTTCTTGACAGGAGACCGTGGGCAGCGGATTGTGCTGAAATATGGGTTATTGCCCGTGACGATGCCAGGTCGAGAAATTATCATACGAGAAGACAACATAAATTAGTTTATAACAAAGAGTAAATAACAGATTATGACAAACAGCAAATTATTTTTAAGCCTTTTGGTTGCGGGAGCTGTTGCTACAGGAACAGCACAAGCTCAAAGTATCAAAGATGCAAAGGCTGCAATTCAAGCTGAACAATATGACAAAGCTAAAGCTATGTTGCAAAATTTAGTTCAGAAAAAGGCAAAAGATGGTGAAAACTATTTTTACTTAGGTCAAATCCACTTGATCAACGATAAGGTCGATTCAGCACAGATCGTTTTCCAGGAAGGTGTAACGAACGCTCCTAAGGAAAAATTGAATACTGTAGGTCTAGGTATCGTAGACCTTGAAAAAGGAAACGTGAGTGCCGCTGAAACAAAGTTCTCAGAAGCTTCACAAGGTATAGGCAAAAAAGAGTATGAAATCCCTTACTTTATCGGTAGAGCGTACATTGATGCCCCAAAACCGGATTACAAGAAAGCGGTTGAATACTTGACCAAAGCGAAGGAAATGAATGCTAAGGATGCCTTAATCCCTACAGCATTAGGTGATGCTTACGCTGGACTGCGCGAAAGTAGCCCTGCATTCGTAGCGTACCGTGACGCTTTGGCAATCGATGACAAACTATTGGCTCCAAAAATTGGTCAAGCCATTATTTCCAGGAGAGCGCAAGCTTATGACGTAGTATTAGAGCAATTGACCACGTTGGCTGGTGAAAACCCAGAATATGGTCCAATCTACCGTGAATTGGCAGAAACTTATTACTTATCATCCATCAAAGCACCTGAAGAGCAATACCGTGAAATCAACCAGAAAGCAGTTGAAAACTATAAAAAATACTTGTCACTGACAGGTGATGCTTCCATTGATGCTAAAGTACGTTACGCTGACTTCTTGGTTTATTCAGGTAACTACGATGAATTGAAAACAGTAGCTCAAGAATTATCAACTGTAGAAGGTGTGGATGCTAAAGTGTACCGTTACTTAGGTTACATCTCTTTCTTGCAAGATAAAGACTATCCAAAATCATTGGAGTACATGACCACTTTATTCAGCAAAGTTGATACTGCACGTTTGATTGGTCGTGACTACTTATACGCTGGTTTAGCAAACTTAGTAGCAGGTGATGCTGCAAAAGGCGCTGAACTATTGAAAGTAGCTGAAACTAAACAGACTGAAGATGAGAACTATGATGAAGAAATTTCAGAGACTGCCTTTGAATACTTCAAGAACGGTGAGAACGAAATCGCAGCTAAGATCTTCAGGATCCCTGCCAGTAACGACAGCTCAGATTATTTCTTCGATTCAAACTTCTACTTAGGACAGATTGAGTACGGCATCGGTTCTAAATTGGTAACCGTTCCTGAAGGTACTGAATTGACTCCTGAAGAAGTTACTGCTAAGATGAATGAGGCTAGACCACATTTAGAGGCTGCAGTAAAATCGTTGGGTACAGTAGCTGCATCAACTAAAAAAGAAGTTGTTGACAAATACAAAATCCCTGCGTTATACTACAAAGGATTAACTGAATTAGCTTTGGATAACGTAATGTACGATCCAGAAAACGCTAAAGGTTTATTCGTAGATTCATTCACTCAATTGCTATCTGCTATTACCGCATCTGGCAAAGCTGAAGAAGAAGCGAACAAAACTTACGCTGCTGATGCTAATAACTATATCGGTTACTTCGCATACCTAAAAGGTGATACAGCTAAAGCTAAACAACATTTTGGGGAAACATTGAAGTTGAAACCAGATGATGCCTTCGCAACTCAGATGATGGGTGCACTTTAAGGGAGTTCGAACAAGATTTATATAATGGAGGCCGCTTTTTGCGGCCTCCATTATTATTTAGAAATTTAAGAGGATTGACCGTGGTTGGATTTGAATGGCCAGGCGATGAAATCGGGAATCCAAATACAAATACGTTAACGGTCATCAAGCGTTGATCTCCCTACGCCGTTTTGGTTGAAATCCGTATATTGTTCCATGAAGTCCTCAACTCTTTTATATTAAGTGCCTAGATTATGCGATAAGGGGATTTGATACCGGGACTAACCTAATTTTAAATGATTATTGAGGAAAGCTGGTTACTTGACCACTTTCTGACCTTTTCATCTTGTTCCGCTTGCCCAATCTTCTACTGTGTATTTCCTAAGATGTGATTTGCCCGGTCCAATGATCTTTAGTTTGAACCTGCCAGATTTTTTTCAACTACCTAAATTCCCCTGTATGGGATGCACATTCGTTCAAGATCATCAATTTCTTTTTAAGCGCGGTTTGCATATCCTTGCCAGGCCAATCAACCTTTTTTTTACTTCACCTTTCCTGATAAGTTAGCGTTTATGCAAAATGGCAAATTTTCCAAATTTTTCCTGTATTTGCCAAAATAATTACCGGTACCGTGAGTTCTGCAGGAGAATATAGGCTCAATTGGTAAAGGTCAGGGTTGTTTAACTGCTGTATAGTGGCCAGTCTTGCCCTAAATCTATCGGGCCGGCAGGAACAGCTTTTTTTAGTATATCACAACTGTTCTCATATCCGTTTGTGGGATTTTTGACAATACAGCTTCCCTAAATACTCACAAGCCAGTGGCGAGATAAAGTGGAGTGATTCTCCCAATTAGACCAAAATCATGAAACGATGCTTCTAGGATTAGATATTCAGGCCTATCTCTAATTCCTGGACTAGTTCATGGAGGCTAAAAAATCAATCTTGAACTGTATGGAGCTTCTTTCATTTTTATTTATTTTTGGCATGTGACGATTAATGAACTAAAAAATGAATTGCTCAACAGGCAATATGAAAACAACATACGGATCGCACCACACATTGTGGTGTGCAATGCAGAGCGGTTCCTTCAAAAACAGTTCAGGGACTGTGCCAATTGGAAAAAGGATCTTGATTCTTGCCCAAGCTACGATCGGTTGATTCTCTTCCATAAAGCTGTTTCAGGACGCTGATTGACCAGAACCAGGTTACCTGACTTAAGACTGCTTGTGTTTTTAAGCTAGTGATCCCATTGATCATGTGGAATTGAGTGATTTAGGACTATCAATTACCTTTATACTTGACGAAATGGAGTTTTGGATTGCTAGATAGGGACTCCATTTCCGGACCCTAATAATTGCTCGGCCAGTGTTACCTCAATTCTTAAAAAATGTAAAAAAACCACTTGACACTTGAATTTAAAGGATTTGATTTTTAGATTAGCCAAAACTTTATAAAAACGGGATTTTCCATTTCATTTGACATTTTTTCCAAAGCTATCAATTTAAAATAGTTTAATAGATTATGTTACGAGAAACCAAATTTTCCAGATTTCAGGCCAAGCCTTTTTTTATCCTTCTAATCTTCATGGTAATCCACTCGGGTTATGTGCTTAGCCAAAGCAACCACATCCAGACCAGTTCTACGCAGGCTCCATTTCGGAGTCGCTTGATGAATGTCGAGGCAGCTCGGAACGAGACATTTAGGTATCATGCAACCTTAGAAAACTTATCCAAGACAACTAAGATTTACATGCTCCAGGCCGAATTGCCTCCGGGGTGGTTAGCTAACTTCATGGTAGAGGGGACCCCCGTGCGCTCCCTAGAGATGACGGCTGGCAAAAGCTATGACATAAACATTGAGGTAAATCCCTCTCTATTGACCCCTCCGGGGAAAACGTCCTTTCTCATCCTCGCAATTTCCGAAATGGATACCCTTAAACTTCCGCTTGAGGCTGTTGTAAAAGGTTCATTCAATCTAGATCTCTCCACCCCTACCGGCAAGTTGAACGAGGAATTGGTTGCTGGGAGGAAAAAGGAGCTACTGTTTGAACTCAAAAATTCCGGCTCATTGCCTTTAACTGAAATTGAATTGAGCGGTCTCCCACCTAAAAGCTGGACGGTGACCTTCGAGGATGCGCAAGTGAAGGAATTGGCCCCCGGTAAGTCCATTACTGTAAAGGCTCTTATTGAGGTCCCTGAAAAGAGCATTGCGGGTGACTATGTCCTTAAGATTTCTGCAAAGAACGCCAATGTATCTGCAGAAAGTGCCATTAGGGTCCAAGTTAGGACCTCTGTCTGGACGGGGCTGTGGGGGATTGCCATAATATTGATTTCGATAGCCTCCATTTTCTTTTTGATAAGGAAATTCGGCAGGCGCTAGCAAATTTCCATCAGGTCCTAATTATATAATCCATTATTTTATTGTGGGTAAACTTCCATGAAATGAAAGAACCGATCATTGAATTTGAAAATCTTTGCAAAAATTATGGTAATAAAAAAGCCGTAGACAACTTGAACCTTCAAATATATGAAGGAGAAATCTACGGTTTGCTAGGTCCGAACGGTGCTGGAAAAACAACCACTATCTTAATGATGATGGGACTTACCGAACCAACTTCTGGTATGGCGTCCGTAGATGGCATGCAATCAAACAGGAACCCGATAGAGGTTAAGAAATTGGTTGGGTACTTACCTGACAGCGTGGGGTTCTACGAAGGAATGTCACCTTTGGACAATTTAAGGCTTATAGGCCGGTTAAATCAAATTCCTGAAAAAGAAATAGAAGAAAGATCGCATCTTTTACTCCAGCAGGTAGGGCTGGAAGAGGATAAGCAAAAGTTGGTGGGTACGTTCTCTCGGGGAATGAAGCAGCGTTTGGGCCTGGCAGAAGTGCTAATCAAAGATCCTAAAATTATTGTCCTCGACGAACCTACGTTGGGTTTAGACCCCCGCGGCATTAAGGAATTCCTGGCACTTATACAAGACCTTAGCAGGAGAAGGAACATTACTGTATTGTTGTCTTCCCACAATTTGCACCATGTCCAGCAGGTCTGTGACAGGGTGGGGATATTTGTCCAAGGAAAATTGATAGCGAGTGGAAATATTGCCGATCTGGGCCATTCATTGAATAAAAAAGATGGTTTTTTTACCAGTATTCAGACCCAGGTTTCGACCCTGGGGCCTTCTGTTTTGAAAACGCTTTTAAGGGAGCTTCCCGTCATGAGGATTGATTTAATTTCGGAAAACCATGCCGAGATCACTACCTCTGAGGAATGTACTGCTTCCATCGTAAAGATCCTTGTCACAAAAGGATACGATATTACCTCGGTACAAAGGGACAACCTGACCCTTGAACAGATTTACCAACAATATTTCCTTGAAAACCCTAAATTTCTATAAAGATGAATATCGATAGTACCTTACGCACAGCGCAAATTGGTGTAAGTCATTTTAGTAGTCCTTTTTGGATTCTGGCACGGAAAGAAATTGCTGACATGGTTAGAAGTTGGAGGTTCCGAATATTAATTTTGTTAGTTCTGTTAATATTAACGAGTTCCATTACCCACGTCGTGGAACAGGTGCCGGCCTGGATCCAGAACAATGATCTCTTAGAATCGGATTTTCCATTTCTCAAAATATTTACCTCGTCGGGTTCAACCCCTTCGTATTATGTACTCATAAGTTTCGTCGCTCCCCTACTTGGGATAAGCCTAGGGTTTGACAGAGTGAATTCAGAATTTCTAAGCGGAACGATGACACGAATTGTTACCCAGCCAATCTACAGAGACAATATTCTATTGGCCAAATTTTTTGCACCCATATTTGTCCTGAGTGTATTATTTCTTTGTGTAACGGGATTGGTCGTTGGAACCGGAATGATTTGGACTGGATTAAGCGTTCAGCTTGTAGAAATTATTCGGATATTCGCCTTCATCTTTCTGTTGATTGTTTACCTAGGGTTCTGGTTGGCCTTTTCGTTATTGATGTCCATAGTTTTTAGACAGCCCTCGTCTGCGGCCCTCACATCATTGAGTTTATGGTTGTTCCTGACCATATTTTTTCCCATGCTGACATCACTCATTGTCCAGCAGCTGCTGCCTTTGAAACCTTTCATGTCAGTAGAAGAGCAGTTCTCAAGGCAGGAATTGGTGCTGAATATATTGAGAGTCAGTCCAAGCCAATTGTTCATAGACGGGAGTACTTCCATCCTCATGCCAACCGTAAGGAGTTTAGGTCCGCTGAACATTGAGCAGATGGAGGCAGCGATCCCAGCACCATTGCCGATAATTGATAGTTTATTGATAGTTTGGTCCCAGTTAACTGGATTAATAGCGGGAACTTTGGCCCTCTTTGCCATATCCTACTATCTTTTTATGAGAAGGGAAATTAGAAATTAACCCGTTTCCTTACTGTCCCATGGCAAGGCCCCCACGGTAGCCAAATGTGCATAGCTGCAGCTCCAATGTAGGGGGACGAGCTTTTAGCGCGCAATCTATCTTCTGGCGATAGCATTAGGTTCTATCGAGGAGCTTGATTAGGGCGGACTGTAGTAGATCAAGGTAACCGTAGGCTTTTGGGAAATTTGGCTGTAGGTCCAATAACCAGGTGTCCAGACCACTTTCTTAGGATAAGCTAGGTCTTTGTCCTGCGGAATGGCGAGCGGCACACCAAATTGTGCTCGCTTACCGATGTGGAAAATCTAGCGGAATCTGAACGGTGCTGGTTCAAGCGTCAGGTATTGTCCATTGGGACTATTTATAATGTTTCAAAATAACAAAAAGCAGAGCTATACGGCTGTCCCTCACTTTTTTTATTGACATAAATTGTTATTTTTGCTAGACTACTAATAGCGATAAACTAAAGATATGGAAGGATTAGCAGGGCAAAGTGCACCTATAGATTATATTCCTATATTGATCCAATTGGCTGTGGCCGTTGGCTTCGGTGTTACGACAATCATCGGTACCCATTTAATTGGTCCTAAAGTGCGCACAGAGAATAAGCTTAGTGCTTTTGAATCTGGGGTTGAGGTTGTTGGGAATGCAAGGCAGCCGTTTTCCATCAAATATTTCCTGGTAGCAATCTTGTTCGTCATCTTTGATATCGAGGTGATCTTTATGTATCCATGGGCAGTTAACTTCCGTGAATTTGGCGTTCAGGGGTTGATAGAGATGTTTGTTTTCATGGGACTATTGCTTTTAGGGTTTATTTATGTCATTAAGAAAAAGGCATTGGATTGGGACTAGCCTTGGGCCTATTCCTAGAAGATCACTTTAATAAACAGAGAGATGAGTAATATTACCTTATCAGATGCGCCTCCTGGTGTAGAGGGAGCAGGATTTTTTGCAACGACTTTGGATAAAGCCATAGGTTTGGCGAGAGCCAATTCCTTATGGCCATTGCCATTTGCGACGTCCTGCTGTGGAATTGAGTTTATGGCAACGATGGGATCTACCTATGATTTAGCGAGGTTTGGTGCCGAGCGTCCGAGCTTTTCACCAAGACAGGCTGATATGTTGCTAGTGATGGGGACCATTGCAAAGAAGATGGCTCCGGTATTGAAGCAGGTTTATGTTCAGATGGCAGAGCCCCGTTGGGTAATTGCTGTTGGTGCATGTGCTTCTAGTGGAGGTATTTTCGATACCTATTCCGTGTTGCAGGGGATTGATGAGATCATTCCGGTGGATGTTTATGTTCCTGGCTGTCCTCCGCGTCCTGAGGCAATCTTAGATGGAGTACTAAGACTTCAAGATATTGTAAAGAACGAGTCTTTGAACCGAAGAAATACGCCTGAGTATAAGGCTTTATTAGAAAAGTACGGAATCGCAACAGATAATGGATAAGTTGACTAATCAAATGGTTATTGATAAACTGAATGCAGAATTCGGGGAATCAGTAAACCATATAACAGAACCTAAAGGACTGCTAACAGTCGAAACCGATAAGGAAAATATCATAAAGCTGTTGACCAGCATCAAGGATGATGAGGCGATGCAGTTTATTTATTTGACTGATATTACTGCGGTCCACTATCCGGAACGTGAAAAGCCTTTCGCTGTTGTGTACCATGTCCATAGTTTAGTTCATAATGTCCGCATTCGGATCAAGGTTTTCCTGGAAAAGGAAAATCCCAGTATTCCAAGTGCCACGGTTCTTTGGAACGGTGCGAATTGGATGGAGCGTGAAACTTATGATTTCTTTGGGGTCAATTTTGAAGGACATCCGGATTTAAGGAGAATTCTTAATATGGATGATCTGGGAGTTTTCCCGATGCGCAAAGAATACCCGCTGGAAGATCCAAACCGTGTGGACAAAAAGGATTTTTATTTTGGACGTTAAGAGAGGATGTCATGAGTAAATCGATTTCAAGAATATCACATAATGCACCAGTCTTTGATGATAATGATCCTCAAGACGATTTGGTGACCCTAAATATTGGTCCTACCCACCCTGCAACGCATGGTGTTTTTCAGAATGTCGTGCAGATCGATGGTGAGCGTATCGTCAGTGGGGTTTCCACCATTGGATATATTCACCGTGCATTCGAAAAAATTGCAGAGCATAGACCTTTTTATCAGATTACCCCTTTAACAGACCGCTTGAACTACTGTTCATCACCAATCAATAATATGGGTTGGCATATGACCGTTGAGAAGCTTTTGGATATAGAGATACCAAAACGCGTTCAATATATGCGCGTGATAGTGATGGAATTGGCGAGGATTGCTGACCACATCATATGTAACGGTATTTTGGGGGTTGATACTGGTGCCTTTTCAGGATTCCTGTATGTGATGCAGGAACGTGAGTTCATATATGAAATCTATGAAGAGATATGCGGAGCCCGATTGACGACCAATATTGGGCGTATCGGTGGTTTTGAGCGTGATTTCAACGACGTGGCATTTGAAAAGATCAGAGAATTCTTAAAGAGATTCCCGCCAGTTTTGAGGGAATTCCAAGAGTTGTTTGACAGAAACAGAATTTTTATCGAGCGTACCTCCAATGTAGCCGCGGTTACCCCAGAGGAAGCTTTAAGTTATAGCTGGTCAGGTCCAATCTTACGTGCAACAGGCGTGGATTATGATGTGAGAGCGCATTCGCCATACTGTTCATACGAGGAATTTGATTTTGATATTCCAGTAGGAACAAATGGGGATGTTTATGACCGATTTATGGTAAGAAATGAAGAGATGTGGCAATCCCTTCGAATCATTGAGCAAGCTTTGGAAAAAATAGACAAGGAGCCGAAAGGCATTTTCCATGCTGATGTTCCTGATTTTTACCTCCCGCCAAAAGAGCAAGTATATACAAGCATGGAGGCCTTGATCTATCACTTTAAGATCGTGATGGGAGAATGGGACGCTCCAAAGGCTGAGGTTTATCATTCCGTTGAAGGGGCAAATGGTGAATTGGGATTCTATATGGTACATGATGGAGGAAGAACTCCATATCGTCTGCACTTTAGAAGGCCTTCATTCATCAATTATCAGATGTTTGCGCCTATGAGTAGCGGAATGTTGATTTCAGATGCGATTATCAATATGAGTAGTTTAAACGTAATAGCTGGTGAATTAGATGCTTAGTGTTAAAGAAAATATGATTGTCGAGTTTTCGGCAGAGCTTTTGGGGAAATTCTCCGAAGTGGTAAGTCGTTATCCAGAAGGTAAGCAAAAATCAGCATTATTGCCTATCCTTCACCTCGTACAGGAGGAGTATGGATGGTTAAGCGTGGATGCCATGGAGAAAGTGGCGGCCTTCTTAACCATCCAACCTATTGAAGTGTTCGAGGTGGCGACATTCTATACCATGTATTTCCTACAGCCGCAAGGTAAATATGTCCTGGAGGTTTGCCGAACGGGGCCATGTTGCCTGGTTGGTGCAGAGAAGATCATGTCTCATATTGAAGAGAAATTAGGCGTAAAAGAAGGAGAAGTGACTGCTGATGGGATGTTCTCTTGGCGGGGCGTGGAGTGTTTGGCGGCATGTGGATTTGGTCCCGTGCTTCAGATCGGTCCAAGCTATACCTTCTATGAGAACCTGACACCGGAGAGTGTCGATCAATTAATCGGCGATTTAAAGAATAAATCAAAAAGCGAGGCTTAGTAATATGGGACGTAAGTTATTATTAGAACATATCAATGTGCCAGGAATCAATACCTTCGCTGTTTATCGGGAGAAGGGTGGTTACCGTGCTGTAGAGAAAGCCTTGAAAAGCATGTCTCCAGAGGATGTAGTGGAAGAGGTGAAGAAATCGGGTCTTCGTGGCCGTGGTGGAGCAGGATTCCCTACTGGAATGAAATGGAGCTTTTTGGCAAAACCAGAAGGCGTTCCGCGTTATTTAGTTTGTAATGGAGATGAGTCGGAACCGGGAACATTCAAGGACCGTTTCTTGATGACCTATATTCCGCATGCCTTAATTGAAGGGATGATCGTTTCCAGCTATGCATTAGGAGCACATACCTCCTATATCTATATCCGTGGCGAGATGATGCCTCAAATCCGAATTATGGAAAAGGCCATCGAAGAAGCAAAAGCGGCTGGATTTTTAGGTAAAAATATATTAGGGACTGGTTACGACCTGGAGATCTATGTACAACCGGGAGGGGGTGCCTATATCTGTGGTGAAGAGACAGCCCTGTTGGAATCCCTAGAGGGGAAAAGAGGTAATCCAAGGATTAAACCTCCATTCCCTGCTGTTGCGGGCCTATATGGCTGCCCAACGGTGGTAAACAATGTGGAATCCATTGCTGCGACAGTGCCTATCGTCAATGATGGCGGCGAGGAGTATGCAAAAATTGGAATTGAAAGAAGTACAGGAACTAAATTGATTTCAGCGTCAGGGAATATTGCAAAACCTGGAGTATATGAAATTGAGATGGGTGTCCCAGTGGAAGAATTTATTTTCTCCGATGAATATTGTGGAGGAATGGCAAATGGCAAGCGATTGAAGGCTGTAGTGGCTGGAGGTTCTTCGGTGCCTATCCTTCCTGCCAACCTGATTGTGAAAACGATGAAAGGCGAACCGCGCCTGATGACCTATGAGTCATTGGCAGATGGGGGCTTTATAAGTGGTACAGCAATGGGATCTGGAGGCTTCATCGTTTTTGATGAAGATCAATGTATTGTCAGGAATACCTATAACTATACTCGTTTCTACCGTCATGAGAGCTGTGGGCAATGTTCACCTTGTCGTGAAGGAACGGGTTGGATGGAAAAGATCTTGAACAAGATCGAGACCGGTCATGGTGACATGTCGGACATCGATCTATTGTGGCAAGTGCAACAAAAGATCGAAGGAAATACGATCTGTCCACTTGGTGATGCAGCGGCTTGGCCTGTTGCAGCCGCAATTCGTCACTTTAGGGATGAATTTGAGTGGCATATCCTACATCCAGAAGAAGCCCAGAAGAGAAACTACGGTTTAGCACATTATGCAGATCCATTGGTTCCAGTAACGGAATAATTAGGGTCATTTTAACAAAAAGCAACAATGGCAGAAGAAGTTCAAAATTTTAAAGTAACGATAGACGGAATAACGATTGAAGTTGCTCCGGGTACTACGATATTAAATGCTGCTAGGCAGATTGGTGGGGAGATCGTTCCTCCAGCCATGTGCTATTATTCTAAGCTAGAAGGTACAGGGGGAAAATGCCGTACCTGCTTGGTGAAAGTAAGCAAAGGATCGGAAAAGGATCCAAGACCAATGCCTAAATTGGTTGCATCATGCCGTACAACGGTCATGGACGGAATGGAGGTGCTGAATATTACCTCTCCAGATGTCGTGGATGCAAGAAAGGCGGTTGTGGAGATGTTATTGATCAACCACCCATTGGATTGTCCGGTCTGTGATCAGGCAGGCGAGTGTAAGCTCCAAGATTTGAGCTATGAGCATGGTGCTGAGAAAACCAGATATGAATTTGAGCGCAGGACATTTGAGCGAATTGATATTGGTGATAAGATCCAGTTGCACATGAACCGATGCATTTTATGCTATCGTTGTGTATATGTGGCCAACCAATTGACCAATAAAAGGGAACATGGTATTCTGTTCCGTGGAGACCATGCTGAAATATCGACTTATATCCATGAGGCACTGGATCATGACTTTATCGGTAATGTGATCGATGTATGTCCAGTTGGAGCATTGACGGACAAGACCTTTAGGTTTAAGAATAGGGTTTGGTTTACTAAACCGGTCGATGCCCACCGTGATTGTCCTAAATGTTCTGGAAAGGTGACATTATGGTACAAAGGTCCAGATGTGATCCGTGTGACGGGAAGAAAAGATGAGTACAATGAGGTTGATGAGTTTATCTGTGATACCTGCAGGTTTGAAACCAAGCGTACAGATGAGTGGATATTAGATGAACCGACCAAGATCAGCGATCAATCGGTTATTGCCTCCAACCACTACCATCAATTTGATCCTCCAAGTGTCATCAAGGACAATCCTGTATTGCAGGAAGCCAATGTGGAGCAGTTAGCAAGATCTGAAAAATTAAAATAGAAAATAGGGAAGATGGAAACGGCCTTTATTTTAGAGAAATTAATCTTAGTTGTCATCATATTCGTGGTTACCTTGGTCATTGCCATGTATTCCACGTTAGCTGAGCGTAAGATTGCGGGTTTTATGCAGGATCGCCACGGTCCGGATAGAGCTGGCGCATTTGGTATCTTACAGCCTTTATGTGATGGTGGTAAATTCTTTTTCAAAGAAGAAATCATTCCTGCGGGAGCACATAAAACCTTATTTATTTTAGGGCCGACCATAGCCATTATTACAGCCTGTATCAGTTCGGCGGTAATTCCTTGGGGGCAAACCTTGACCATTGGTGACAAAGCGATCAGCTTACAGGTTGCCGATGTGAATATCGGTGTCCTTTACATCTTTGGGGTTATTGCTCTTGGTGTTTATGGGATCATGCTTGGTGGATGGGCATCGAACAACAAGTTCTCGTTAATGGGAGCGATTCGTGCGGCTTCACAAAGTATCAGTTATGAAATTGCCATGGGTCTTTCCTTGATCGCTTTATTAATGGTGACCGGAACGCTATCCATTGGAGAGATCGTAGCACAACAATCAGGATTTGTAAACTGGAATATCTGGGTTCAGCCTTTGGGATTCCTGATCTTTATGACCTGTGCATTTGCAGAATGTAACCGTGTACCATTTGACTTGCCAGAATGTGAGACTGAGTTAGTTGGGGGATACCATACGGAATATTCATCCATGAAATTGGGTCTTTATATGTTCTCTGAATACATCAATATGTTCGTGTCCTCATCATTGATGGCAGCATTGTATTTCGGGGGCTATAATTTTCCATTTATGTATGATCTGGGTCTTTCAGAAAACTGGATCACCATCATTGGGGTATTGGTATTCTTTGCGAAGATATTTGGATTCATCTTCTTCTTTATGTGGGTAAGATGGACCTTGCCGCGTTTCAGATATGACCAGTTGATGAATTTAGGCTGGAAGATGTTGATTCCATTGGCCATTGCCAATATCGTTTTGACAGGGATCATTACCATCGTTAAAGATACTTACTTTTAATCGGGAGAGATATGCAGTCGTTATCAAATAGGAAAAAAGTATTAGAACAAAAGCCGATGAACTTTTGGGAGCGCATTTATTTGCCTGCTATCGCCAAAGGTCTATCGATTACCATAAGGCACTTCTTCAAGAAGATCCCTACCATTAAGTATCCGGAGGAAATCAGGCCTTATTCAAAGAACTTTAGGGGACAGCATTCCTTGAAGCGTGATGAACAGGGCAGGGAGCGTTGTACAGCATGTGGCCTATGTGCCTTGTCTTGTCCTGCAGAAGCCATTACGATGACTGCTGGAGAGCGCAAGAAAGGGGAGGAGAACCTGTACAGGGAAGAGAAATATGCAGTTGTTTATGAAATCAACATGTTGCGATGTATCTTTTGTGGACTATGTGAAGAAGCATGTCCGAAAGAGGCAATTTACCTAGACGGTAAACATGTTACTGCAGATTATTTACGTAAGGATTTCATTTATGGTAAAGACAAGTTGTTGGAACCAAAGTTTGATATCACCAAATTATCTCAAAATCAGCAAGCATAACCTATGACCATATTTTATTTTGTAGCGTTTCTATCGATATTCTTTGCGTTGATGACCATCTTCACGAAGAATCCCGTACATAGTGTACTCTACTTAGTTATCACTTTTTTCACCTTTACCGTGCATTATATCCTATTGAATGCGCAGTTTTTGGCCGTAGTTAATTTTATCGTTTACATGGGGGCGATCATGGTATTATTCCTGTTTGTCCTGATGTTACTGAACCTGAACAAAGATAGCGAGCCTATGAAATCCCATTTAGTGAAATTTATGGGAGCGATAGCTGGAATGTGCCTATTGGCCGTATTCTTAGGTGCTTTTAGGGTATTGGAATCTAATAATGAGTTTGTAAAGGGCCATGAAGATATTGGTTTGGTAAAGAACCTGGGCAAGGTATTGTTCAAGGACTTTTTATTACCATTTGAATTGTCCTCCATCCTGTTGTTAACTGCGATGGTTGGAGCTGTATTATTGGCAAAGAAAGAAACACGAGCGAAACAAAATGGGTAGTTTAATTGAAAATTTGCAGGGTATTCCCCTGAATCATTATTTGATATTCTGTAGCATCATCTTCGTGATCGGTGTGATCGGGGTATTGATTCGCCGGAACGTCATTATTATCATGATGTCGATTGAGCTGATGCTCAATTCGGTGAATCTATTGTTGGCTGCGTTCTCCGCTTATCGTGGGGATCCTAGCGGACAGGTTTTTGTGTTTTTTATTATGGCTTTGGCAGCTGCAGAGGTTGCGGTCGGTCTAGCGATAATTATTATGGTTTATAGGAATACCAAATCAGTGGATATTGATTCCCTGAATAAACTGAGGTGGTAAAAATAGATAAGAATTTTAGAGAGAATTGTATATGAAAGAATTCATTTGGATGCTCCCCTTACTTCCTTTATTAGGATTTCTGATGATTGGACTGCTGAGAAAAAGCACGCCAAGACCATTGATTTCAATTATTGGATGCGGAACAATCCTCATTTCATTTTTACTAAGCTGTGGTTTATTCAAGGAGGTTTATGATGCAAGACAAGCTGGGGGTGATGGTGTTATTTTCCAAGAAGTATTCAACTGGTTTACGGTAGGAAGTTTTAGTTTCAATATTAGTTTTTTGGTTGATCCATTGAGTTCAATCATGTTATTGATCATTACGGGAGTTGGATTTTTGATCCATCTGTACTCTGTAGGATATATGGCAAATGATGAAGGTTTTGGTAAATACTTCTCGTATTTAAACCTGTTTATCTTCTTTATGTTGCTTTTGGTATTAGGATCCAACTATTTGGTGATGTTCATCGGTTGGGAAGGCGTAGGCTTATGTTCTTATCTATTGATCGGATTCTGGTTCAAGAACAGCAATTATGCGAAGGCAGCGAAAAAAGCTTTTGTCATGAACCGTATCGGTGATTTAGGGTTCTTGATCGCCATGTTCTTTATCTTGGCCAATTTTGGTTCTTTAGAATTTCAACAGATATTTCCTGCTGCCGGACAACTGGCAATGGGCGATACGTCTTTATTGATCATTACCTTATTGTTATTTGTTGCAGCAACAGGTAAATCGGCCCAGATTCCATTGTTTACTTGGTTGCCAGATGCGATGGCAGGCCCGACGCCAGTTTCGGCCTTGATCCACGCAGCGACGATGGTAACTGCTGGTATCTATATGATCGCCCGTTCAAACATCATGTTCACATTATCTCCGGTTACCATGGAGGTTATTGCGATCATCGGTGTGGCAACGGCTTTGGTTGCTGCATTTATTGCGATTACGCAAAATGACATCAAAAAAGTATTGGCATATTCCACGGTTTCTCAACTGGGATATATGTTTTTAGGTTTAGGTGTTGGAGCCTTTACCGGAGCGTTTTTCCATGTGTTGACCCATGCATTTTTCAAGGCCTTATTGTTCTTGGGTGCGGGTTCCGTAATCCACGCGATGAGCGAGGAGCAGGATATGCGAAAAATGGGAGGCCTGAAAAAGTACTTGCCAATCACCTATGCAACGATGTTGATCGGAACGATAGCTATTTCCGGGATTCCACCATTGTCGGGTTTCTTTTCAAAAGATGAGATATTGGCACATGCCTTTGTTGCCAGTCCGATCTTTTGGGCGTTAGGTTTTATTGGAGCCTTATGTACCGCATTCTATATGTTCAGATTGTTGTATCTGACCTTCTTTGGTAAATTCCGTGGAACGGAGAACCAGAAACATCATTTGCATGAATCACCTAGCTCAATGACTATTCCATTGATCGTATTGGCTATTCTGTCGGTATTGGGTGGATTAATCAATATTCCTGAGGCATTATTCGGAGGCGCATGGTTGGCTAACTTCCTAAGTCCGGTATTTGCACAAACTAATCAGGTAGTGGAACCATTCCATCTATCACATAGCACAGAGTTTGTTTTAATGGGCGCATCAGCATTAGGTGCCATCATTATGGCTTTCGTTGCTTACAATAAGTACATTAAAAAATCAGATATTCCCGGGGCCGATGGTTCAGCAGAACAAGGCGGACTATATAATCTATCTTACCATAAAATGTACATCGATCAATTGTATGACACCTTATTTGTTCGTCCATTGAATGGACTGTCCAAATTCTTGCACACTGTTGTTGAAAAGACCGGTATCGATGGATTAGTCAATGGAATTGGCGAATTGTTTGTTTCTTCAGGGAAGGGCATTCGTCAGATCCAGAGTGGGAATGTTGGGTTTTATATATTTATGATGGTGATCGGAGTTATTGCTTTCATGCTTTATGGATTATTTACAATCTAGATCAGAATTTAGGAATCAATGGACAACCTTTTTATACTGCTAATTTTACCTGTAATAAGTGCTATTATTTTAGCCTTTATCAAGAACAGCTCTGCTAAATGGGCTGCATTGGTCTTGTCACTTATTCAATTAGGCTTAACAATTCCTTTCATCTGTACGTTTGTGCCTGATGCAAGTATTCAGTTTGCACAATCTTGGAACTGGATATCGAGCTTGGGGATTCAATTCCAGATAGGCTTGGATGGTATTAGCCTTCCTATGTTGATCTTAACAAATGGCTTGATCCCTTTAATCATCTTGGCAAGTTTTGGCCATGAGCAAAAGGGAGGATTCTATGGTTTAGTTTCCTTTATGCAGGCTGGATTGGTATTGGTATTTATCTCATTGGATGCTTTTTCATTTTATGTAGGTTGGGAAGCAGCTTTGATCCCAATTTACTTTATCTGTGCATTGTGGGGAGATGGAAACCGTATCAAAATAAACTTGAAATTTTTCGTATATACCTTCTTCGGGAGCTTGTTGATGTTGATTGCGATTATCTATCTATATCAACAAACAGGCGGAAAGGATATGTCATGGGCAACCTTGACTCAATTGGACCTGACAGATGCTGCTCAACGTTGGGTATTCTGGGCGTTCTTTATTGCTTTTGCAATTAAGATTCCTTTGTTCCCATTCCATTCATGGCAGCCAGATACCTATACTCATGCATCTACAGCAGGTACCATGCTTTTGTCGGGTATCATGTTGAAAATGGGTCTGTTTGGTCTATTGCGTTGGTTATTGCCTTTAGCACCTGAAGCGGTTTCTCGATATGGCAATATTGCATTGATCATGGGAATCATCGGTGTCGTTTATGGAGCGATCATCGCTTTCAAAATGAAAGATGCTAAACGCTTGATTGCTTACTCTTCTATTTCACACGTGGGTCTTATTGCCGCAGGTGTTTTTTCATTGACCCAAGAAGGAATGCAAGGAGCAATCCTGCAAATGATCAATCACGGTATTTCTGTTGTTGGTCTTTTCTTTGTAATCGATGTTATCCAGAGAAGGACAGGAACCAGGGATCTTGCTGAGCTAGGTGGTTTGGCGATTAAAATGCCTATCCTGGCGGTGACTTTCTTGGTGATCATCATGGGTGCAATCGGATTGCCACTAACAAATGGTTTCATTGGAGAGTTCTTATTGTTAAAGGGAATTTTCGGTAGTGGCGATAGTGGCGTTTGGTATGCTGTTCTTGGTGGTACGACCTTGATTTTTGCAGCAGTTTATATGTTACGTCTGTATCAGAAAACCATGTTAGGTCAGATCAATGACAATCAGACCCAGGTAAAGGATATTTCTGGCTATGAGGTGGTCTTATTATCGATCATTGTCATTCTAGTTATTTTAATAGGTGTTCTTCCGAATAGTTTATTACATCTTTCAGAGGCATCAGTTTCACAGTTATTACAACAAATTAAATAGTACGAGTTTAAAGATATATTATGGGTGCGATTATTACGCTTTCTTTGTTAGGTATTCTGCTTTTGTATTTAGGCTTGTACAAAGCTAAAAATGCATTACTGCCTGTTAGTATATTAGGCTTGTTGGTTGCCTTTGGGTTTGAAGCCTATTATTGGAATGTCCAGGCAGAGCCTTTATATAGAGGAATGGTTATTTTTGATCATTTTTCCCTTTCTTTTTCGATGCTATGTATAGCATTGACCATTCTGATCCTGTTATTGTCGAAAGAGTACTTTAAGTCTATTTCGGACAATATCGCAGAATACTATTCGTTGATCTTATTCTCCTTAACGGGTGCTATATTAGTTTGTTCTTACCATAATTTCGCCATGCTGTTTATCGGTCTAGAGATTATGTCGGTAGCCTTGTATATTTTGGCGGGGATCAGAAGGACCGATAAGGCATCCAATGAAGCTTCGTTGAAGTACTTCTTGATGGGGGCTTTTTCTACTGGTTTCTTGCTGTTCGGTATCACGCTATTATATGGATCAACTGGTTCATTCGATTTAGCTGTGATCAAACAATATATTATCGATAATCCAACAGACATTTCACCAATGTTCTATGGTGGTATCTTGTTATTGTTAGTTGGGTTGTGCTTCAAAGTTGGTGCTGCTCCATTCCATTTCTGGACTCCAGATGTATATGATGGTGCTCCTATATTGATCACGATCTTTATGAGTACCGTGGTGAAGATTGCTTCATTTGCTGGCTTCTTAAAATTGTTCAGTACCGTCTTGGTTCCATTGAATGAGTTTTGGACTCCGGTTTTATTGACCGTGGTGATCATTACCTTGTTTATAGGAAACGTGACTGCGCTTATGCAGACCAGTTATAAGCGTATGCTGGCTTATTCTAGTATTTCGCATGCTGGATATATGCTTTTTGCAATCTTGTCGATCGGTCCAAATTCAACTTCAGGAATCTTAACTTATTCAGCAGCTTACGGGTTGGCTTCGATTATTTCTTTTGGAGCATTGATCTTGGTGAAACGCCAAGCTGGATCGGATAGTTTTGAATCCTTCAATGGTCTAGGTAAAAGAAGTCCGTGGTTGGCATTCTGTATCACGATTTCTATGCTTTCATTAGCAGGTATTCCGTTGACAGCAGGTTTTATCGGTAAGTTTATGATGTTCTCCAATGTTATGAATGATTACCATACCGTACTGTTGGTTTTGGCAGCAATCAATGCTGCAGTTGGTGTGTATTACTACTTAAGGGTAGTGGTTCATATGTACTTCATGGATTCTAAGGAAGAGGTGACCGTTAGCATGCCGATTAATTTCCAGATCGTATTTGTTCTTTCCGTAATTCTGACTTTTGTGTTGGGAGTTTATCCGGATGCGTTGATTTGGTTAGCTAAATAGACATCAGACAATGGACATAAGACCTGGAGAATGGGTTTTGATGTCCGATAGAAGATATAAAGTAAAAAGGTCAGGATATCCTGACCTTTTTGTATTGATGTGTAGTTGTTGAAGATTTTTAGGCTTTGGTATTCCAGAATTCGTCTTCCCAAGCCATATCGTTTATTGGATGTTCGTGTTTAAGGCTGATATATTCCATTTCTTCATCGGTAGCTATGCTCTGAATGAGAGGGAACAGCTGTCTTTCTTCCATTCTGATATGGGATTCCATTTTTTCTTCAATTCTGTTGAGGGATTTGACGGTATGTGGCTCATTCAATATCAGTCTTTTTATAGCTCTATGTTCAGCAATAGCTTCGTTTGCAAGTTTGTTCTCAGAACCAAGGATTGGAAAAACATATTTCTCTTCAATATTGAAATGATGGGAGATCTGTTGATGCCAAGCATTGATCAAGAAGTTGCCGATACGGTCAGGGTCGATGTTTAGTTCCAGGCCGCGTCTTATCTTCCAACAAATCAAAAGGGAGAAATGATGTTCCTTACTAAGAGGCCTTAATGCTGGATGTCTTTTCAAAGGTCTAGTTTCCATGGTTCCAGTTTTTATGGTGATTCTGTTCTATAGAGGCACCCAGATCAACCGGGTGCCTATTTTCAAGAGCTGAACTCTTGGGCTACAGATTTATTAATTTAAAGACAGGGATGCTGGTCCAAATTCTTCGAAATGGATCGCTTCTGTGTCAACGCCCGCATCTTTCAGGAATTCATAATGTTTGCGGATAAAGCCTGCAGGGCCACATAAATAGTAGTTGGCTCCATTCAGCAATACCTTATCCTGAATCTCTTCGAGATTGACAACGCCAGATGTTGCATCAGCGCTTTCTTTTTCCAATTGTTCATAGAATAGATGATTCTGCAATGATGGATTGATGGCTGAAAGTTCCTGTAATCTATCTTTGAAAGCATGGACCTGTTCATTTCTACATCCATGGACCCAAACGATCGGTTGTGTACTGTTTTTATTGAGAATCAATTCCTCAAGCATGGCCAATAGAGGAGTCTGTCCGATTCCACCACTGATAAAGACTTGTGGATTGTTGTTTTCCTTTTGGTTCAAGACAAAGTTACCTGATGGTGAACTAATTTCGATCTTATCACCTACTTGGATATGGTCGTGCAATCTATTGCTGATCATGCCGTCGGGGTGTTTACTGCCTTTTTCTTTTTTAACAGAAATACGGTAAAACTTGCCGTTTGATGAGCTTGAGATACTGTATTGGCGAGGTTGGATCAGGTTTAATTCTGGTAAGAACAGCCTAACACTGATATATTGACCAGGTAAGTGGGCAGCGATATCTCCCTGATCGGTTGGATACAGGTAAAATGAGGTAATCTCTTGGGATTCCATTACTTTATCTCTGACCTCAAATGGCCTCCAACCGGTCCAGCCTCCTGGTCTATTTACTTTTGCTCTGTAAAGAGCGTTTTCATGACCGCTCATGATATCTGCCAATTGGCTGTAAGCAAGGGTCCATGCTTCTAACAGTTCGTCCGTAGCTGCATCGCCAAGAACTTCTTTAATGGAAGAGATCAGATGGTTTCCGACGATCTGATAATGTTCAGGGCGGATGTCTAAACTGGTATGTTTATGGCCAATATGGTCAACCACGCCTAAAAGAACCGACGGATTTTCAATATTTTCGGCATAAGCCAGCACTGCCATAGCCAAGGCCGTTTGTTGTTTCCCTGATTGTTGGTTGCCCATGTTGAAGACATGTTTAAGTTCAGGGTTGTGCTGAAACATGCGGTTGTAGAAATAGCTTGTTAATAATACTCCGTTTTCTCTCAAGACTGGTACTGTCGCTTTAATTAATGCTATTTGATTCTCTGTCATTACGTTGATAGTTTTCTAGTTTCTTATTTAAATTGAATTAAATTAAAACAAAGATAAAAAGAATAAAAGAGTTTTTTGTCCTTTATTAAGTTTCTGACATAAGAATGTTGTAGACGAGGGCGGGTAAAGAATAGGGCTCATTCTCAATTTTTATCCCTAATTTTGGAGAATGGGTATGTTTTCAAAGTCAACCGAGTATGCCATTCGAGCAGTCTTTTATATCGCTAAGTCCACACAACTTGGTAGAAAAGTGGGTATAAAAGAGATTGCCAGCAATATACAATCACCTGAACCCTTTTTGGGGAAGATCCTTCAGGAGCTGAGCAAGGGTGGTATTGTGAAATCTGTAAAAGGTCCCAATGGCGGGTTTTACCTGACTGAAGTTGAGATGAATAAGAGATTGTCGGAGGTAGTCAAAGCAATCGATGGGGATGATATTTTTATCGGTTGTGGCATGGGCTTACCGCAATGTTCCGAGGAACATCCATGTCCTTTGCACAATGAGTTTAAGGCCATCCGTTCGGAATTGGCAAGGATGCTCAACAGCATTACCCTGGGTCAGTTCAATGATGAGCTTATTCTGGGCAGCTTAAAACTGAACCGTGTTGATAAGAATCAATAATAAATCCATCGGTCCACAACATATTTTGCCCCCTTTTTTCGTTTAATAATTTGAACTTTCACAACAAATTGTATCTTTATAAAGTTCAGGTTTTATTATGAGAAGTGCCCCTTTCTTCTATTTTTTGTGCGCATTTGTATCGGTCCATTGCTTCACGGTTAACCTTTCGTTGGCCCAAACTGTCATTTCTGGCAAAGTATTGGATAAGGACAGCAAGCAGGCAGTTGCAGGGGCGACCATTCTGGATTTAGATACCAAAAGGGCAACTTCTGCAGATAATAAGGGCTTCTTCAGTTTGAGTTTGGATTCTCGGTCCAAACAGATTGAAGTCCGTGCCCTAGGCTTCAGGACCCTGATCGCCAATATCCCTGATTCACTTACCAATCTCGTCTTTGAATTGACCCATGATTCCAATAAGATCGAAGCAGTCTCCATTAGCCATAAATCTAAATATCGTAACAGGAACAACAAAGCGGTCGAGTTGATCGATTTGGTGATAAGACATAAACATCAAAACAGGTTGTCTGGAAAGGACAGTCTGGAGTTTGATCAATATGATAAGCTTAAATTCGGTTTTATTGACCCTAAGGTTTCCAATAAACAGGGAATGTTGGGACTGGGCTTTCTGTTCGGGAACATCGATAGTACCAGTTATGAAGGGAAAAAGCTGCTTTCCCTGTATTTGGAGGAGAGCAATGCAAAGGTCTATGGAAAGAAGGATCCCCCGAAATTTAAAAAGATAATAACCTCCCACAAAAAGACCGAGTTTGATAGGCGATATGTCAACAACCCCAACATCCAGGAATTCCTGAACTACATGTTCCAGCAGGTAGATGTTTATGATGAGAGTATCTATATCCTGAACAAGCAGTTCTTGAGTCCAATCGCAGATAACGGTAAACTGTTCTATAAGTATTATATCACGGATACTATCTTCAATGAAGAAGGATATTTTATCCAATTGAAGTTCGAACCAAGGAATAAAACGGATCTATTGTTCAATGGTATTCTTCAGGTAAGTATGGATGGCACCTATGCTGTTAAGAAAGCTAACCTCAAGATCAATGAGGAAACCAACCTTAACTGGGTAAAGGAAGGGGAGATAGTTTTTCATTATGAGAAAGACAAAACAGGGGTCATGTTAATGGACAGCACCCGGACTTTTCTGACTTTCGGAATTCGAAAGGGGGAGACGGTTTTTGCTGATCGCATAAGTATTAACGACAATTATCGCTTAGGAACCAAGTTCCCGATAAATGTTTTTTCAGGTCCACCGACTGAGATACTTCCCCAAGCAGACATAACCATCCCGAATCGACCAATTGCGTTGAACAACGCGGAACAGAATACGTACAGGAACATTGAAACGCTAAACCAGAAAAAGAGTTTTAAGACCGTTTTGGCTTTAGGCTACCTGTTGTCCCAAGGTTTCTATAACCTTGGGATGTTTGAGATAGGTCCGCTGGAATATCTGTACAGCCAAAATAATATTGAGGGGAACCGTTTCAGGATAGGGGGCAGGAGTACGCAAGCATTGACAGACAAAGCGTATTTTGAAGGTTATGTCGCATATGGATTGGATGATGCCCGATTGAAGTACTTTCTGAGATCTGCCGTTTCCCTGAACGGTAATTCGGTGGTGACTTTTCCAGCCCATTATATTGAAGGATCTGTTCAGAACGATATAATGGAGCCAGGTCAACAGATAGGTTTCTTAAAAGGGGATAGTTTCTTCAGGTCCATTCGAAGGAATAGACCTACAAAATGGTTTGATACCCGCGCTTATCAATTGCAACATGTTGTAGAATTTGGAAACCACTTCAGTGTTACCACTGGATTCACGCATAGAAACCAGAATACGGTTGGAGATTTGCGATTGATCAACTCAGGAAACCCAGAGGCGTTGCTGACCCATATCCAGAGCAATGAGGCACATGTGGACTTGCGATGGGCACCTTTTGAGAAATTCTATTATCGCAACTTAAATAGGAAGACCATCATTGAAAAACATCCGGTTTTCAACCTGACCTATACCCATAGTCTGGATGGTTTCTGGAATACGACCTATGCCTATGACAAGCTGACTGCTGCAGCTTCCAAGCGCTTCTTTTTAAATCAACTTGGTTTTGCAGACCTCAGGGCAGTTGGGGGTAGAATATGGGGAACCCTACCATACACAATGTTGGAGTTACCGAACGTAAAACAGCGTGAAGACCGACATGAAATCGATTTCGACATGATGAACCCCATGGAATTTGTTGCCGATAGTTATTTAAAGGTTGGGGTATACCATCAAATGCAGGGATTCTTATTCAATAAGATTCCATTGATCAAGAAATTGAATTTACGAGAGGTATGGGGAGCTCAGATGTTCTATGGTAAATTAAGTGACCAAAATAACCCGTATATTAGTAATGATGTGGTTGAATTCGACCGCAATAAGGAAGGAGAGATCTTGACAAATGTTCCTAATGGACAGCCTTATTGGGAGGGTACCTTGGGAATTGACAATATCCTAAATGTTCTGAAGGTTGAATATGTGAGGAGATTGAATTACAATGGACTTCCCAATGTCAGGAGTGAACGAGTAAGATTTTCAATCAATATTAATTTTTAGTATGAGCTATCAAAACATTACGCTAGAGATCAAGAATAAAACAGCCCAAATTACCATTAATCGCGAAGGCAAATTAAATGCCTTGAATCGCGATACTATTGCGGAACTGAAGGATGCAGTAAGCCGGGCTGAAGCTGATGGGTCCGTCAGGGGGCTGATATTGACCGGTGCAGGGGAAAAGGCCTTTGTTGCCGGTGCGGATATTAAGGAGTTCCTTGGCAAGAGCAAAGAGGAGGCAGAGGCGATGTCGAGGTCCGGGCATGAACTTATGAATAAAATTGCCAACCTTTCCAAGCCTGTGGTTGCTGCAATCAATGGTTTTGCGCTGGGGGGAGGGCTGGAACTCGCTTTGGCCTGCCATTTCAGGGTAGCGTCCTCTACCGCCAAAATGGGGCTCCCTGAAGTTTCCCTAGGTCTGATCCCTGGATATGGAGGGACTCAGAGGCTACCCGAGCTTATCGGCAAGGGGAGGGCTCTGGAACTGATCCTGACAGGCGAGATGGTCGACGCCAAAGCGGCGTACGGATGGGGCCTTGTAAGCTCGATCGTTGATCCTGATCTTCTTATTGACCAGTCCCAAAAACTCCTTGAAAGAATCTATTCCCGATCTGCTTCTGCAGTATCTGCGGCCATCGTAGCGGTAAACGGCAGCTCCCAGGGAAAGGTGGAAGGATACGGGCTAGAGATCCGGACCTTTGCCGAATGTTTTGTTTCCGAGGATTTCTCTGAAGGACTGAGTGCATTCACTGAAAAGAGGAAGCCAAGGTTCTGAGCAGTCCTTGCTGAGAAATCCATTTGTTTGCCTGATCCTTCGAAAAAAGCACCGTAAATATGGAGGTGGGGCAATTGGGGTTCGCAGGTGCCCAAAGTGAAATAACCTTGAGGTCCACATGCTTTTTGAGGAACCGCCTTATAGAATGATTTTGACATCGATAACCTTAATAATATTGCAATGGCAGGTACTATAAACCCTCTTCTGGCGTTTTCGGAAAATGTCTATCTGATGATTTTTTCGTTCGATCCCTCCAAATGGGAGATAAGGTACATGAACCATTCATTCAGATTTTTTATGGGATTTGAAAAGGTTGCCGAGAACCTAACGGAGATCCTTGACCATGTACACCCAGAAGATAGGGAATCTCTCCTAAGGGAAATCAAGGACATCAGGGTGAAGCCCATTGAAAAGAGAGCAGTCAGGTTTTCTGTAGCTGGAAATTTAAGGCACCTGAGACTTACCTTGTACCAGGTCGATACTTCAGGTAGGCCAGAGTGCGTAGGGTTCGCCGAAGACTTTACCGGAGAGGTCGAGTTCCAGAAGAACATACTCAGCCACAATGCAAAGAAAAATGCCATTCTCAATATATTGAGCCATGATATAGCAGGGTCCTTCGCCACCCTAAGGAACCTTACTGATTTAGCCATGGGGAACATGAACAACGGTGACCCCGGCAGCCTGGAGAACGCATTGTCTGCAATAAGAGACATCTGTATGAGCAACATGTCGCTAATCAAGAGTTTCCTAAAGAAGGAATTTATAACCTCCTTGTCGGTTCCCCTTAATATGGAAAGGGTGGACCTGGTGCCGATGGTACGTGATTTCATGGACCAATGTGCCAGAATGGAGAGCCATCTAGGGGTATCATTTGTGTTCAGTTCAGATTTTCCCACTATCACCATGGACATGGATGAGGATAAACTGATCCAGGTATTGAACAACCTTATTTCCAATTCTCTCAAGTTTACCCACACTGGCGGAACGATAACGGTATCGCTCATTGATATTGGAGATAAAGTCCGCCTATCCGTCAGGGATACGGGGATAGGTATACCCGAGGACATGAAATCTCAGGTATTCAACAAGTTCAATGACCAGAGCAGGGCCGGTCTAAATGGCGAAAAATCGAATGGAATCGGCTTATGGGTAGTTAAGACCGTTGTAGAGTGGATGGGGGGGCGCGTTGATTTTGAAAGCCGCGTGAATGAAGGGACAGAATTTTTCCTAGAGTTCCCCAAAACGTTTTCACATGGGTAGGGTGCCATCGGTATTAATCCTAATCAGAGCGGAAATGGATCTGATGCGGGCTAGCGAAATCCGGGGAGGGATCAGTTGGTAGGAGTCCTTCGCTCGGTGAAAATAATCAAGCAACTCTTTTCCAGCCCAGTGAAAAATGGCGCAGATTTTCTTTTACAGAACGGTTGCCCTGAAATAGTGGATTAAACAAAAAACCAAGCAATGCTCAAAACAAGACACCGTTACCAGCGGCATATGCTGAACCAGTTATTTAATCTTTTCTGGACGCTTGTATGCTTTACGCCCATATTTTGGTTCTGGTACCTGGTAGGTGCAAAGGGATCCTGGCTGTATATTGCAATTGGCTTAGCTATGCTTTTTGCCCTTGTGCCGGCATGGGTCCTAGAAAGGACCGTCTTGAGCGAGGATCCAGGATTTTATGAAAGGTACGGTGTAAGGTTCATGAGGAAATTTGTCCAGGACGGGGATATCGTGAATTCCATGACGAAAGAAAATCGACCTGCCCAAGGTAGGGGAAAGGCCCATGCGAAAAGATACCTTTCTACGATCGCGATGTATGAGCGTTACCATTGGACATGTATGGTGTTCTTCCTGCTTTCCACTGTCATTGCCTTTCTCCATGGATTTTGTATCGCAGGGATCTCAATTTTAGCTGCCAATTTCACATATAATGCAATCCCGATCTTTCTACAACAGTACAATAAGGTCCGGATAAAGAAAATTACAGATCTTCAGGATACTTAGTTGAGGATGCTCTTATCTTTTCGTCCTTTATCCTGATGTGGATGGCTGATTCCATCTTATAGCTAGAATGGCAGGGATTTCCGGCATTATGTAGCATGGTGCCGGACATTTTATTACTCCCCAGGGCATTATTTCCGAATTTGCTGGTCGGCGCAAGCCCCTTTTTTCCCATTGCCCTCCAAGCATCCAAGCGGCCTCAATGCAGAGGTCCGGAATTTCCCCCACACCCTGGCTTTACGATCCTTTTGGGAATGGGATTGTTGGGGCTAAGGTCCCGGAGGGCCTGGTCTTGGAGCCCTTTTTGGGTCTCTTGGAAACTCTCCTGGAATAACCTCGGGGTTTCCGTATGGTCTCTGCGGGTAATAGGGAAAATCGGTCGCTTTGCTTTCAGAAGTTTCCCAACCAACTTTTAATTTATATGTTATGGCATTAATTACAGCAATTGAATGCAAGGTCAGCAGGGAAATTGAAATTCAATCTCCAAAGATTCCTTCCATGGTCTTTTAGGGGATGTCCTTATTTCTAGGGGGATATCGGACCCACAAAAATTCGTTCGGTTGAGACAGGACAGAAGATAAAGGTCCTCTCTCCATCGGTCGATGGGCAGCACCATCCTTACGCTTAGGGATCCATAATAAAGCGGTGAAACCAATGGGGCATGATTGATTGACCATTGCCTGGCGCATAAACAAGGATTCCATTCCGAAGGCTTTAAGTACGTTAGGTAGATTGTGTAATATCTTTGGTACGCAATTAAACCTTCTGTTTTTGAGATTGTCGTTTACTTTATGAAAAGATCACCATCGATATTTCGGAAAAAAAAATTGGATATAGAGGATTTTGTTTTCACTCATGCATTTTGGGTGCTTCGCAACCATTCTAGGGACAAAGCGGTTTGTTTTGTTGATTCCCTATTGAAAAAGTACCCCAAGGCAAAAAAATCTGTTTTGCTGCGGTTGTCTCAGATAGACTGAGAAATGTCTTACCTGGTATATAGGCACATTGCCTTTGATTCTCATGTGGATTATTCGGCCATGTCCAGTGGGAGCAAGGGCATAGTTATATTCGATCCCTAGATTGCTCGTATCGTTTTGCATATCAGGGCAAATCGGAAGCCAAAGCCTTCATTGTAGCGCTAAATAAGATCCAAACAATCTGGTCAAAATAGACATGCCGATAGATGCCGTTGTAACGCAAAGCAACCAATAACTGAGACCTCCTAACCGCTATCAACTGGTCCAGAAATTCAAGTGAATTGGCCTTACCTGTGCGCATATCCTTTCTCGACATTCCTTAACGCGTATTTGAGGATATAATGTCCCTAGATTAGCTCCCGACTGAATAATCAGTCGATTGTCTGTCAGAAATGATAGGTTTTCCCTGGATTGTCAAAGAATTTCAGGTCAAGGATTTACTTGCCTTCAAGAATTCAGTACAATCTCAGGTCCATCAAAGGGAAAGGTTTCTCCAGAAACTAACTTGTTTGAAATGGATTATAAGAGTTTCGATTTAAATTAATGTACAGTGCGGATCTTCAAATATCTCATGCAACCATTCACCCAAAATGTTATTTATAAGCTCGAATCTGGATTACTTTCCGAAGTAAATAAGCTGTATTCCCGCCTTTGAGACCTATCCGCTGGAATTTTGACCATCCGGTTGAATAAAAGTTAGCCCGTCCAAACCAGACGGGCTAAAGCTTCTTTTAATATCCTGGATTTTGTGTCAGGTTCGGTTCTACCTTGAGTGAGCTCTCATGGAAAGGCCACAAGTACTGATTGTCTGTAAACCTCCGGTCTTCGATCTTCAATGACTGAAGGGTGTTATTGATCTTTCTTGTATGGCCCATTGCAGGTTGGTTCAATACTTTGTCCGCGATCTTCCAGCGTATAATATCATCATACCGTATACCTTCTCCTGCAAATTCAATCCTTCTTTCATTGCGGATTAGGTCAATCCACTGTTGCTGGGTTTTGCCCGTGAGTTTTACATCCGCGATCGTCATGTCCAATCCTGCTCTTTTGCGGATTTTATTGATGTTATCCTTCGCTAGTTCATCAGGTCCTCCGGACATAATCTTCGCTTCAGCATAGGTCAACAGCACTTCTGCATACCTTATCAGCGGGAAGGTCATGTTCCCACCGGACCTGAAGGCATCAGCTTCGTCCACGAACTTCCTGAACCAATAGCCAGATTTACTGCCCCTAAGTTGCTGATAGTACATTGGGCTGTTCACATTATAGATGTCGATCACCTCCCCCGAAAACTTATCACCGTGGCCAAAAATACTTTGTCCATATCGAGGATCCCTGTTCAATTTTGGGTCAAGCTCATATTCTTCTCTGGTATGAAGCGGACATTGGTCAATTGGACGCCCTTGCAAGGTCCAATAGCTATCAACCAAAGATTTGGTTGGGACCATATAGGATTGGCCTTTTCCGGTCCTGTAATGAGGGCCTAAATGTTCAAAGGATGCAGTTGCAGAGTTGTCGTGGCTCTCCATGTCAAATTTGATGATGAATTCCTTGTTTGTTTTGTCAGCCTTGTAACTAAACATATCCCCATAGTTGCCATGCAGGTCGTATCTGCCCGAGTCCATGATTTCTTTCGCAATTTTAGCCGCTAGGTCATATCGCTCAAAATAGAGCGCATACCTCATGATGATTGCCTTGAATGAGTATTTGTTGAACATGTAGGCATTGGTGGTTCCCTCTGACTCCGGTAACCTGGAGGCAATTTCCTCTGCCATGGGGAACAGTTTGTCCAAGATCTCTTTTTTAGGAGTAGATGGCTGTTTGGCTGTTTCAAGGTTTGCCGGTTCAAGGACAAACGGAACATCTCCCCAATGGGACACAATTCTAAAGTAATGCCATACGCGTAGTCCCTCAAGGACGCCTTTGTACTTTTGCCTCACGTTTTCATCTTCAACATAAGGGATATCGACGTTCGCGATAAAGGTATTTAGGCGTCCAACGTGTTTATTGAACAGGGTCCAATAGTACTCTGCGGCCCTTGAGTTGCTGTTGTAATTCCCATTTGCCATAATGCCGTGGTGGTCAGTTTCGATGCGGGCATAGCCGTTGTCCGATCTTCCGTCCAGCATATAGAAGACAAGCCTTCTGTCGGTCGGATGAGTGAAAACATCTCTATAAGAGCTATAGACCACTCTTCTCAAATCTTCTTCAGTATTGAAAAACTCTTGGAAATTAGTTGCTGTAGGATCTCGTTTATCTAGGAATTTCTCACAGCTCGTTGTTCCCAAAGAGCTGATCAGTGCTAATGCAAATATTGTCTTTTTCATTTCAGTAAAGTCATTCGTTAAAAAATGGTTGCTCTAACTCCAAAGCTGTATGTTGCCATTCTTGGGTACACACCATTACCTTGGTTTTCAGTCTTGGATTTGTCCAGTCCTCTTTCCGGTTCCAGGCCTTCCCATTTGGTAAAGGTGAAAGCATCCTGGGCATTGACATACAATCTGATGTTCTTGATGCTCTTTCCTATTCCTGGGAACGTATAGCCCAACTGTATCATCTTGATCCTGAAATATGAAGCGTCCCCCAGCCAGACATCGCTTAGGTAAGCATTTGAACTATTTCCGCTCCATATCCTTGGAAAACGGGCATTTGGATTGGATTCAGTCCAGCGATTATCTGCATATTCCTTACGGGGCGTCCCCAAGGAATTGCTGTCACCATCCACATAGACAGGGTAACCTTCCATTCCGACTAATCTTCCATTTCTTTTACCGACACCTTGTCCCATTACCGAGAAATCCCAGTTTTTATAGTTTAGGCCAAGGTTGATGGAGTAATTCATGTGAGGAAAAGGATCTCCTAAATAAATCCGGTCCTGGTCATTTATGATACCGTCGCCGTTTTGGTCCTTGTACCTGATGTCACCGGGAAGGGTGTTTGGTAATTTAGCTTCTGTATTTTCCACCTCAGTTGCATTCTGGAAGTAACCATTGCTCTCAAAACCATAATAGTTGTCGATAGCAGCACCATTGTACCAGATTTTATCACTATCGCCCTTGAATATCAGAGTATCACCCTTGTTGTAGCCTGCTTTCAACACCTTATTGATATTGTCGAACAGCATTGCGCCGACATTGTACTTCAAATTTCCAATCCTGTCGGACCATTTTGCGGATAGTTCCCAACCCTTGTTCTGGACCTCTCCGATATTGACTGCAGATTCCAATGTATTGGATCCAGTAAGGGGAGGGACAGGGAAGTTGTTGTAAATTAAGTCGTAAGAGAATTTATCGTATACTTCAGCGGTCAACGACAATCTATTGTTCAAGGCAGTCAAGTCCATACCGATGTTCCATTGTTTTTGTTTCTCCCATGAGAAATCGGGATTGGGAACTCGGATGGTCCACCCCCAGTTGTTTACGATCTCTTGCCATAGGTATGGAGCAACGTTCTCATTACCGATCAATCCATAAGATGCACGGATTTTCAGATTGTTGATAGCGCCGCTTTCGCGCAAGGAGCTAAAGAAAGACTCGTTGTGCATATTCCAGGCAATCGCCGCCGAAGGGAAGAAGCCCCATTTGTTGCCCGGCGCGAACTTGCTGCTCCCATCAGAACGGCCTGTCAATTCGATCAGATAGCGGTTATCGAAAGAGTAGTTCAGTTTTCCGAAGAATGAAGCTTTGTTCTCTTCTCTATAGTCGGTGTAAGTATAGCTCATCATTTCCGTTCCCAAGGTCAAATAGAGCTTATCTTTATTATCGCGTAGGTCTTTGGTGTAATTCGCTAAAGCTCTCGCGGTCAATTGGCTCGAGCTCACACCTTGTTCCGCAGTAACCGAATTGTTCCATATCGTAACTGGTGCGCCGTCCCCGTCGTAGAACTTAAAGGTCCTGCGTTCTGCCTTATTAGCTGATTTATTGATCATGTAGGAAACATTACCTTCGATGTTCAGGTTTTTATTGATGTTATATCGTGGCCTCAGGTTGATTGTACTTCTGTCGTGCAGGTAGTTTTTGATTCCGCCTTTTGCAATGGAAGCCAAAGGGTTCATGTTGTTATGAAGGATGTAATGCTCTGGGATGTCGGTGTCCCCATAAAAGATCTGCTGGGTAGGGTTCATTCTCCAGGCTATCTGGTAAAGGCCGTGGCCGTTGTCATTTGCCATCAGGCGATCGACCTGTAATCGATGGGCATAGAAATCCGCCAACAGGACGAATTTGTCCGCGATGTTGATGTTTGTGTTGAAACGCGCTGAGAACTTTTCGGTCCCTTCGATGTCGTTCAATCCTTTTTCCCCGATGTGCCCCAGCATCAGGTTGAATGTTCCAACACCACCACCCCCAGAAATGTTCGCTGTGGTGTTGTTTGCAAAAGGTTTCCTCGTCATGATCTCATCGAGCCAGTTCACACTTCTTGTTTCTCCTGATTCTGCCTTGCGTATGTCCTCATCGGTAAAGAGCAAGGTTTGGTTTTGGTGTGCGCGGGTCTCATTGTTCAACTTCATGTACTCCGCGGCATTTACCCAGTTCGGTAGGTCGATAGGGTTGCTGAATGCGCCCCAAGCGTTTAGGTCAACCTTGAATTTGCCGGTATAGCCGCGTTCCGTCTCCACTATGATCACTCCATTTGCACCTCTGGATCCGTACATGGAGGTTGAAGCGGCATCCTTTAGGACAGTAATGCTCTTGATTTGGTTAGGGTCAAGGTCAGTGATAGACTGTTCCATTCCGTCCACAATGACCAATGCATCTGCATTCTGCAGGGTGCTGATACCTCGAATGGAAATAGTTCCTGGAACAGCACCTGGGATATTGGACCCCTGGAGCATCGTTACCCCCGGTACGGTTCCGGAAAATGCTTCTTCCATTTTGAAAATGGGCCTGGTTTTGGTCGACTCCATATCCAGACTTGCCACCGAAGACGCAACGTGCTGTTTCTCCACTTGGGAATAACCCATTACCACCACCTCATCGATGGCTTTGTTGTCCGGTTCAAGTATGACGTTGAGATAATCCTTTCCTTTTATGTCGGTCTCCTGGGTCGTGTAACCGATAATGGAGAAAATCAAGATACCATCATTTGGGACACTTATTTGGAACTGTCCGTCGTCATTGGTCTGTGAACCGATGTTGGTCCCTTTCAGGAGGACAGATACATTTGATAATGGAACGTTGTCGGCTGTTCTGACCTTTCCGTTGATCGTTCGCTGTTGACTGAATGCTCGCGTTGTGCAAACTAAGCATATGAGCAATAAAAAAGCGGACCTCGCTATGGTTTTCGAAGTAAATTTCATGAGTAATAATGGTATTTATTGATTGTTATATTCTAGCAGATTGTATCGTTCTTTGAGATTTTTTCATAAACAAGAAATAGGTTTTGGTACAAAGGTTCTTTTTTTAAATTAAAAAATGGTTAACAAATGATTACTAAGGTATTAAATTATATTAAAAAGCCTTTCTTTAAGTTTACGCTTCTGATGTAATAATTTTGTTATCTTACTTTTTGTTAACTAATTGGTGTTGCTTGAAATTCCTCTTACTGAACCAATTGGGTTAGCATAGGCGAATGTCCGTTGACAAGACCAGCCGCTATCTGAGACCGGAGCATGGTAGGTTTGCAGGGAATTTAAACAGGATTCAGAACCAAATCAATAGTTCGTTGTTTTATTATTCTAAAATCAGTTATGAGCAACAACGATGTTTTTTCCCAGAAGGAACGTAATGTAATCATCCTAATCATAGTCATTGTATTGGGAGGGATCATCCTTTATGCCACCTCGGGGATATTCGGTGCCTTTTTGGGGACCATGGTCATGTATACCCTATTTCGGAACCTAAATATCTTCTTGATCGAGAAATGGCATTGGCCCAAGCCTGTATCTTCCATTTTTATCATCATCCTTTCCATCTTTATCATCGTCCTTCCCTTCTTGGGGATAGGGAAGATGCTTTTTGATAAAGCTATCGAGCTCCAACAGAATCCGCAATGGGTCAAGAAGATCATGGATGCCATCAATCATTTTGTGGGTGATAAATTAGGGCAACCTGATCTCATCGAGAAGCAACTTGAGGCCAGTTCTACCTATTTAGGGGGGCTTTTGACCACAGCGCTTACCGGAGCTGCAAATGTGTTTCTGGAAATCGCGGTGATGTATTTCCTGTTATATTTTTTGTTTGTGAATTATAAAGGATTCGAAGGCGGGATAGTTCATTACCTCCCTTTTGATGATGAGAATGCAGTTACTTTTGGGGAGGAGCTAAAAAACATCACCTATTCAAATATTATTGGACAAACGATCATTGCCATTATCCAGGGAGCATGTTTGGCGATCGGTTTTTGGATTTTCGGTGCCAAGGACCCGCTGTTTTGGGGAGTGATCTGTGCTATCCTTTCCTTTATTCCATTACTGGGACCACCGTTGATTTTTGTTCCTGCTGCGGTCATATTGTTGGCCGACGGACATAACTGGCAGGGGATTGGGCTGCTTGCCTGGGGATTTGGTTTAGTGATCAATATCGATAATGTACTTCGCTTGGTGATCGCCAAGAAACTAGGGGATATACATCCGATCATCACAGTGGTCGGTGTGATTATCGGATTGCCTTTATTTGGATTGATCGGTCTGGTCTACGGACCATTGTTACTGGCATATTTCTTAATCGCTGTTAGGATCTATAAATCAAACAAACGACTTTCCTTAAAACAGCATTTGTTGCAGGATGGGCAGACATAGTGTATTAAATTAAGTATTTAGACCTATGTGCATCCCTCTGAATATGGCTGGCCTATTCAACGACATACCCTAACATATATTCGTTAAACCTTTCATAGAACACATCAAAGGTCCGGACCGAATCATCCTTGGTGAGTATGACTTTCATGACGCCTTGCTGGGTATAGCGGAAAGGCTCAATCGTCATGTTATGGTAGAAGGAAACGCCCCTATTGCCCTGGAGTTTGTAGAGGGCTTCCTTGGCACACCAACAGGCATATAATTGGTTTACCATTTGGTCTCCTTCAATAAACGCTAGTTCTTCCGGTTTTAGGAACTTGTTTTTTATCCTGACCACCTTTTCTTTTACAATTTCAAGGTCTATTCCACAGACGCCAGCAGAGCTCAGCATCACGCCGGCATAATCATAGGAATGAGTCAATGAAATTTCATATGGGAAGTCTGGCAAATAGGGTTTCCCATTTGAATCAGAGGGGCAGCTGATATAATCCGGAGTTTGCAGCAAATAACGTAAAAGGGCTCTTGTTGCCAACCAATGTAAGGTCCTTTTCCCTTTTGCTAGGCTCCTGAGCTTTGTCAGTTCAGATTCGTCAAGTTGCAACATGGCAACCAATTCATCTTCCGTTTCTTCAATTTTCCACAGGGCTATGCGGCTGTGCGCATCCAATTCTTTTAGATATGCTAGTGACATAGCCAAATTTAGCGTTTACCAACTAGTATTTAGCTTTAGATATGTTTTTTATTTATTTTTAATGTATTTTTGAATCCTGCTAATCAGCAGTAGTTTAGCTTCAGAATATGATATTATCAGATAAGAGAATTTTAGAAGAAATCGATAGGGGGATGATCGTGATTGAACCTTTCGACAGGAAATGTTTGGGAACAAATTCATACGATGTCCATTTGGGAAAATATTTAGCAAGGTACAAGGATGAGGTCCTGGATGCGAAGAAGCATAATGAAATCGAACACTTTGAGATTCCGGCTGAAGGTTATGTTCTTCAACCAGGCACACTGTATTTAGGGGTAACCATAGAGTATACAGAAAGCCATGGGCATGTTCCTTTCTTGGAAGGGAAATCTAGTACTGGGCGTTTGGGTATCGATATCCATGCAACTGCTGGTAAAGGTGATGTTGGTTTTTGCAATACCTGGACCCTGGAGATTTCCGTTGCACAGCCAGTTCGCGTATATGCTGGGATGCCGATCGGGCAATTGATCTACTTTGTGGTGGAAGGTGATATCGAGACGATGTACAACAGTAAGGGAAATGCGAAATACAATAACAAAACCATTCGCCCTGTGGAAAGCATGATGTGGAAAAATGCTTTTTAGTGGTTGAATTAAAAGTATTTCCTAAGAAAATATATATTAGAAAGGGCTGGAATCATGATTCCAGCCCTTTCTAATGTCCCTGAATTCCTAAGTTTCCATTAACCTCCGAATTCCATCAGGTACGATTTCAGGAATCCGTCCAGATCCCCATCCAATACTGCCTGTGTATTCGAGGTTTCGGTATTTGTCCTTAAATCCTTGATCAATTTATAGGGATGGAGGACATAGTTGCGGATCTGTGAACCCCATTCAATTTTTTTCTTCGAACCTTCGATTGCAGCGGTTGCTTCTTGGCGCTTTCTCATTTCGATTTCATACAATTGGGACTTTAATAAGCGCATAGCATTTTCCTTGTTCTGCAATTGCGATCTTGACTCCTGGTTCTTGATAATGATCCCGGTAGGCTTATGGTGCAGCCTCACCGCAGTTTCTACCTTATTTACGTTCTGGCCTCCTGCTCCTCCCGAACGGAAGGTGTCCCAATCGATTTCTGAGTCCTTTACTTCGATCTCTATATTGTCATCCACCAACGGATAGACATATACCGATGCAAACGAAGTATGTCTCTTGGCATTGGAGTCGAAAGGAGAGATCCTAACCAAGCGATGTACGCCATTTTCACCTTTCAGATAGCCATAAGAAAAATTACCAGAAAACTGTAAGGTCACTGTCTTTATCCCGGCTACATCACCTTCTTGATAATCCTGCTCCGTTACCTTACAGCCATGTTTCTCGCCCCACATGATATACATCCTCATCAGCATCGCTGCCCAATCGCATGATTCGGTACCACCGGCACCAGCCGTTATTTGCAGAATCGCATCCAATTGGTCCTCTTCGGCACTGAGCATGTTCTTGAATTCCAGCTCTTCGATTTCTGTCAGTGCAATCTGGTATTGGTCTTCCAATTCCTTTTCGCTAGCATCACCGCTTTGAAAGAATTCATACAGAACACCTGTATCTTCCACTGCAGCATTGACATGATCAAACTGATCGGTCCAGATTTTATGGTTTTTAATGGAATGCAGGACCTTTTCTGCGGCTTTTGGGTCATCCCAAAAGTCGGATTGCATCGTGATTTGGGTTTCACGCTCTATCTCTTCCTTTTTGGCATCAATGTCAAAGATGCCTCCTCAGGGAAGTGATTCTGTCCCTCAAGTCTTGAATTTGTTCTTTGGTCATAAGAACAAAGATAAAATAAAATTGAGGATAGAATAGGCTGTATTCCTTATATTTGAACAAAAGTAAAGATATATGTTACCAAAAATTGATTTTACAACGACCCAAGCCTTCAAATATTTAGCCGATCATTTCATAACCATAAACGAATCCAGCATTAAGGATCTTTTTGCTAAAGATCCTGAACGTTTCGATAAGTTTTCCATCTATTTGGGCGACATCCTGTTGGATTATTCTAAAAACCGCATAAATGAGGAAACCATGGCATTGTTGATCCAATTGGCGCGCGAGTGCAAATTGAAAGATGCAATCGAAGCCATGTTCAACGGCGAGAAAATTAATGAAACCGAAAAACGTGCGGTATTGCATACGGCATTGAGAAATAGATCCGGCAAGCCTGTCCTTACTGAAGGAAAGGATGTAATGCCTGATATCCAAGCTGTCTTGGAAAGGATGAAAGACTTTTCCGGACGTGTTATTTCAGGAGACTGGAAAGGATTTTCGGGAAAAGGGATCACGGATGTGGTGAACATAGGAATCGGTGGTTCTGATCTTGGACCAGTGATGGTCACAGAGGGACTTAAAGCATATAAGACTAGATTGAACATGCATTTTGTTTCGAATGTAGATGCAACCCAGATTGCTGAGACCCTAAAAGAACTAGATCCTGAAACGACTTTATTCCTGATTGCATCAAAGACCTTTACTACCCAGGAGACAATGGCCAATGCAAATTCTGCCAAAGAATGGTTCTTGAAGGCAGGTGCAAAAGAGGCCGATGTTGCCAAGCACTTCGCAGCCTTGAGTACCAACGAGTCTGGCGTATCAGCATTTGGTATTGATACCAAGAATATGTTCGAATTCTGGGATTGGGTAGGCGGTAGATACTCTTTATGGTCCGCTATTGGACTATCGATCTGTTTAGCGATAGGTTTTGAAAAGTTCGAGGAACTTTTGACAGGAGCATACGAAGCCGATGAGCATTTCAGGAATGCGGAATTTGAAGAGAACATCCCGGTCATCATGGCTCTATTGGGCATATGGTACAATAACTTCTTCGAAGCTGAAAGCAGTGCCATCCTTCCATACGACCAATATTTACATCGATTTGCAGCTTATTTCCAACAGGGAGATATGGAAAGCAATGGGAAATATATCGATCGCAACGGCAAGCGAGTTGATTATGAAACCGGACCTATCATTTGGGGAGAGCCGGGTACCAATGGTCAGCATGCTTTTTATCAATTGATCCATCAGGGAACCAAGCTGATCCCTTGTGATTTCATTGCACCCGCTATTTCCCATAATCCACGGGGTAATCACCACCAAATGTTGCTTTCCAACTTTTTTGCACAGACCGAGGCCCTGATGAATGGAAAATCAGAGGATGAGGTAGTCGCTGAACTGGAAAAAGCAGGTAAATCCGAAGCGGAAATCAAGGAATTGACCCCTTTCAAAATCTTTGAAGGAAATCGTCCTACCAATTCATTCTTGATCAGAGAGATCACGCCTAAGACTTTAGGGGCCTTGATCGCACTTTATGAACATAAGATCTTTGTGCAGGGGATTATCTGGAATATCTTTAGTTTCGATCAATGGGGTGTGGAGCTTGGAAAGCAATTGGCAAACCAGATCCTGCCTGAGTTAGAGGGAGATGGAGCCGTTGAAACGCATGACTCCTCGACCAATGGACTGATCAATCAATACAAAGACTGGAGATCATAATCTAAGGGCAGGAACCCCTAAAGCCTCTAAAATATTTTTTTAATTAATACATGGAATTTTGATGGCCTGGGCAAATCCCAGGCTTTTTTTTGTGTTCGACAGGCTTGGCAAATCATCATAAAAATGGAAAAACCTGCATAACTCAACCGGGGCGAGCAAAGAAAAACTCCCTTTACCAGACTTATTGGTCTTATCTTTTTTTGCTTTTGGCAAATTTTGCCGACCTTAGGGTTTACCTAATTAATAACTAAACATTTACTATGAAATTCAAACAACAGACCATTTGCCGTTTCAGGAAATTAGCCTTTTTATTACTTTCAACAGGGATTGCATATACTCCAACCCAAGCACAGCGCATGGGACCCAATACCCCAAGATCCGTTGACCCAATAGTTGAGCAGATCGTAAATGAGGCAACAAATAATTCAGAACTAGAAACATTAGCTTTTGAACTGCTGGATGTCGTGGGGCCGAGATTAGTTGGTACCCCTCAAATGACCCATGCCAATGAATGGGCATTGAAAACCTTTCAACGCTGGGGGATCTCAGCAAAAAACCAGCAATTTGGTGAATGGCATGGATGGGAGCGCGGAATCTCGCATATCGATATGACCCATCCCAGGCAGAAAACGTTAGCTGGAACCCAATTAGCATGGAGCCCTACCACCAATGGTAAAGCCATTGAAGCGGAGGTCATTGCCTTTCCAGATATCAAAGATTCACTCGCCTTCAGGGCCTGGTTGCCTAAGGTAAAGGGGAAATACGTAATGGTTTCAATGCCACAACCAACCGGTAGGCCTGATGCCAACTGGAAAGAATACGCAACGCCTGAATCTTATGCAAAAATGAAGAGGCAAAGAGATTCTATCGGTTCCGTTTGGAATGAACGCATCAAGGCAACAGGATTAGCTCCCAACTCAATTCCTTCAGTTCTCGAGGATGCTGGAGCGGTAGGTGTACTGAGCAGCTATTGGTCGGCAGAATTTGGTGCAAATAAGATTTTCGGAGCTAGGACCCATAAAGCGCCTTCATTGGATATCTCCCTGGAGGACTACGGTATCCTATACCGTTTGGCTGAAAAAGGCTACGCACCAAAGATTAAAGTAGAGACTTCATCTAAACATTTAGGAAATGTTCCATCTTTCAATACCATCGCAGAGATCAAGGGGTCTCAGTTCCCTGATGAATATGTTATCCTGTCTGCACACCTGGATTCGTGGGAGGGTGGCTCTGGTGCAACAGATAACGGTACCGGAACAATTGCGATGATGGAAGTCGCTCGTGTTTTGAAAAAAGTCCTTCCTAACCCTAAACGTACGATCTTGGTAGGATTATGGGGAAGTGAGGAGCAAGGGTTAAATGGATCTCGTTCATTTGTCCTGGACAACCCTGAGGTAATCGAGAAAACTCAGGCAGTCTTCAACCTAGATAACGGTACAGGTCGTGTAGCCAATATCAATGGTTCAGGCTTTGTACATGCCTATGACTTTATGGGACGGTGGTTAGATGCCGTTCCCAGTCATATTACAAAAGATATCAATACACAATTCCCAGGGTCCCCAGGTGGCGGTGGTTCGGACCATGCCTCATTTGTAGCTGCGGGTGTACCAGGTTTTATGCTTAGCTCTTTGTCGTGGGGGTATTTCAGCAACACCTGGCATACCAACCTAGATACATACGATAAAATAGTCTTTGACGACCTGATTTCCAATGTGATCCTGACTGCAGTATTGACCTATAAAGCTTCGGAAGAACCTGCTCTGGTGAACAGAGAAAAAAGGGTTTTGCCAGCCGACGCAAGTGGAAGACCTGGAACTTGGCCAGCTATTCGCCAACCAAGGAGAACAGGGGTGGGGTATTAGGAGATAGACATGAGGCATGAGAACCGTTTGGCGTTAATCCACCTTATTTGGGACAGGATTGGAGGATAGAACAAGATTGTTATCCAGCTAGAAAGGGATACAGTTTTATAGTCACGGATCGCATTCGTCCACCGGATGCAGGTATATATGTCCTATCGGATTAGGTTACTGAAAAATTGGTTTAGCGCAGGCGATTCCATTTTTCAGTATCCTTTTTTATTGAATTACTCGCCGTCCCCATTAGCAGAATAGCACATTCGGGTTCTCCCAATCCGAACGGTAAATGAAGGATCTGTAAGGTTCTCCCCCCAGGACCCTGTCTCGATAATCGAAGATTATGCAACTGTGCGCCAATTCATGTTTTATTGGGTTTTGAAGGGTCTTAATACTTTGTTTTTCTCATTAATCATTTCATTTTTCTATATAAGGTCGGGCACAAACTTTTAGAGTTGAGGTATTGCAAACGTCCATCCTTTCAAAGAAAGTTCTATAGCCGCAGGCTCTTTTTCAGGTTGCATAAAAATGGAAAGGATGACGTTGACCTGTGCGATGGGATTGGCCTTGGAAGATATTCCTCACAGCAAGGTATTCCTTTGAAGTGCGCTGGGCAGTGCGAAGAGCTACCTTAAATGGGCCAAAGCGTTTACTGATCCGAGTTGTTTTTGGCGTCCGTGTGCTCCTTCGCCGGTTTGGTTATCTAAGGCATCAAAAGTAACGCAGAAGATATATTTTGCTTTTTTTTTGTAATTCATGCCATCGCTTCTATTGAGTTCACCGGAGGCCGGTTTTTTAAATTTGGTCCATTGCTCAACGGTGACACGAAAATCTTCCTGATCACAATTAAATAAGGACAAGTGACCATTTATATCCATTTAAAACAAAGCAGGCTGGACATTCAATGACCAGCCTGCTTCTTTTTTTATTTTTACCTAGACCAGGGTGTAATGGCCAATGTCTACCTTATTTCTTAAGCCTAATATAATCAGTCAGCACATTTGCACTTTCATCAAGCACAAAGTCGTAATCCAATTTTGGCTGCGGTTGACCTTCTTTCCAAAGTGGTTCACCTAAGAAAGAAAGCTGTTTGTTGATACGCTCTCGTTGCTTCAATCTGCTTTTTTCCCTTTCAGTTTTAAGTTTTTCCTCATTCAAGGAAATTGCAGGCATGGACTCATTTTTGCTGAATTCTGCAATGTCTTCCAGTAAGAACGAATATGCAGGTGATTTTTGCATACGTTTCTTATGGATGTCTTCCAATTGCTTACTGATTTCGGTCAAAGAACCGATTTTCGAGAATTTGGTTGGTTTGATCTGATCCCAGGGCAATGCGGAAGGCTCAGAACTTTCTCCAAATTTCTCAGCTGAATATTGTGTAGGGAATACTACGTCTGGGTCGACACCTTTATGTTGTGTGCTACTACCCGTAACACGGTAGAATTTACCCATCGTAATATTGATCTGCCCAAATTCTGGAGCACCGTTCGGGGTGTCCGGATCAGATTCGCCCGATGCCTTGATCAAAAGCTTGTTGGTGGCACTGATGAAACGGGACATATCCACCGCATTTTGGACTGTGCCTTTTCCGTAGCTCGTAGAACCAAGGATAATTCCCCTTCCGTAATCTTGGATCGCACCAGCGAAAATTTCAGAAGCAGATGCAGAGAACCTGTTGATTATCACACCAAATGGACCCTCCCATGCCAATCCCGTTTCTTGGTCGCTGTCTACCTGGACACGGTTCCGAGAATCTCTCACCTGAACTACGGGACCCTGGTCAATAAAAAGGCCGGTCAATTCAATAGCCTCTTGCAACGAACCGCCTCCATTATTTCTTAAATCCATCAATACAGCATCCACACCGTCCTGTTTCAGGCTATCCAATAACAACCTTACATCTCTTGTGGTGCTCTTATAGTCTTTATCTCCACGGCGGACCGCTTCAAAATCGATATAGAATTTAGGGAGGTTGATCACGCCGATTTTGTAGTTTTTGCCGTCCTCACCTTTAATGGTTCTTATTTCACGTTTTGCTGATTCCTCGGCAAGAATGATCTTCTCACGGGTAAGTTTTACGATTTTCGGTGCAGCGGATAATTCAGCTCCAGCAGGTAGGATTTTCAAACGAACCACAGTTCCTTTTTTCCCCTTGATCTTTGCTACAGCAGCATCCAGTCTCCAACCGATGATGTCTTCAAACTCACCATCATTGCCTTGCGCAACAGCTACGATGCGATCATTGATATGAAGTGACTTATCTTTGAATGCAGGGCCTCCAGCAATGATCTGCTTGATGGTCACCATTTCATTCTCCATTTGAAGTTGTGCTCCAATACCCTCTAATGTATTCGACATGCTCTCATTGAAAGCTTGTGCGAATGATGGATTGTAATAGGTGGTATGAGGGTCAACAGCGTCTGTCAATGCCGTCATGATCATTTGGAAAGCATCGTTGGAATTTGTTTTCTTAGCTTGGGAGATCAAGTTATTGTATCTGTTGCGTAGAGTTTCCTTGTTCTTTTCTCCATCCACCTTTGCAGAGTCTCCTGCAGTCAGTCTCAGGTTCAGAAGATCATATTTAACACGCTTTCTCCACTGGTCCTTCAATTCGGCCTCTGAAGTAAACCAATCTTGTTTCTCGCGGAAGTTGGTATAAGTTTCGTCTTTTGTGAAGTCATGTTTTGCATCGATTTGCTCCAAGGCAAAGTTCATGCACTGCAGATATCTGTTAGTGTATTTATTGAAGATATAGAATGCACTGGACAGGTCGCCAGCCCTGAAGTCTTGGCTGATGCTGTTCTTGAATTGTTGGAATTCGTCAATATCAGATTTCAACATGTAATTCTTCCCCTGGTCGATTCCTTCCAACAGGTTATTGAAAACAATATTGGAAAGGGAATCGCCCATGGGGACTTTCTTATAGCTGAAATTCTCCAATAAATTGGCTACTTCTTTCGCAATGATTTCATGTTGCGTTGTAGGCTTTAGTTCTAAGCCGTCCTGATCCAGGTTGACCCTTGGTTTTGCTCCACAGGCTACAACCGATATTAACGCAAGACAGAAAAGGAGATGTTTAAACATATATGTATAGTTCTTGAATTTGTTCATTAATTGTTCTTTCAGGGAATAACTCTATTCAAATAGTAAGAGGGTATTTTTATTAGCGCTCAATTTAGTTAAAAATTAACTCAATGTTAGGATGACAACGTAAAATATTCATTTCAATTGTCATTGCCGAGACCTTTTAAGTTTAATTAACTTTTTCTAGCATTCCTGTGGATGAATGGATATTAAAACAGCTCGTTTCTTAATCTCCAGTAACTTGAAAGCTCCTGTTCGGCGTCTTCAAAGTTGCCCATCATCAAGTATATGTCCCCCAATTTATCTGCAATGGCCAACTGTAGGACCTTGTTGTTTTCTACGTCTGCCAATGTTTTTGCCTTTTCAAATTCCAATTGGGCAACTTTATAGTTCTGCTGTATGTATTTGGAAAAAGCCAACATGTATTCGATCTCTGGCAATTCATTGTCGATTTTTCTTAATGTCGCTAGATCTTTTGCTTGGATCAAAAACCACTGCGCTTCGGTATGCTTGTTCTGCAACTGATAGATCTTTGCCAGATTAATCAGAGCATATACTTTGCCAAATTGGTTTTTGGTCCTGTTGTACAATGGAAATGCACGGCGGATAATGGTGTTTTCAGCAGCAAAATATTTCTTTTCATATGCTTGCACCAAGGCAATGCGGACCAAGGTATTGGCTTGGTCTACCATTTCCTTTTTCTGCACTGCAGATTGCAGGAATGTTTCCTGCATTGAAGCAGCGTCCGATAGGTTGCCATTGAATAGGTAGGCATTTGCAAGATTGTGCTCAAGCACGAATTTTTCGCCGGATCCTGAAGTTCTTGCTGCATTCAGTCCCCTTATCAATAGGTCGATAGCTCTATTGATGTCTCCTTGTTTAAGTAGTTCAAAAGCATATTCATTGGCCATTCCTGCTGCCAGAGGTAAATTCCTGTTATTTTCAAATTTCGTGATCAGGCTATTCCATTCCCCTTCAGTTGAAGGGTAGGGCTTGATGCTTTGTTTTAAATAGGCCGCATTTGAAGTTGGCCTATAATCTTCAATAATGGACTGGTATTCCAATTGACGGGCAATGGAGTCAAAAAAGCCTTTTTTCTCTTTATAGGAGTCCACCAATTCCTCTTCTTTTGTCCGAGGAGCAGGAAGAACATATACTTTCGGGCCAATTCCAGCAAATGTACTGTCATATTTTGTAACAAAACCCGAAGGGTCCAATGGTTTATCAGTGGTCTGGGCCTTTACGCTTACTGCCAACAGAATTAAGCCAAGAGTTAAGCTAACACGCACTTTATCAATCATTCTCAAATTCATTTTTTTCAAAAGTATTAAATAATCTGAAATATAAGATAAATGCAGCTGTTGGGAAAGGTAGAATAATTATTAAATAATGTTAAAATTTTTCGTTTAGCTGGAATTACCGGAGTTTAGCGAGTAAAAGATAGACGGAATGCCACATTCGTATTACCAATGCATATTTACATTGGCTTTGCTATGAAAAATCAATAGCTTTGTGGATTATGGCTACCAGAGTACCATTGGCTGAACGGATGCGTCCCAGAAACCTTGCTGAATATGTCGGTCAAAAACATATTATAGGCGAGGGGGCCGTGCTATGGAACGCCATAGAGCAAAAGTCCATTCCTTCCATGATCTTCTGGGGACCTCCGGGGGTCGGTAAAACAACATTGGCTTTATTGGTCGCTAAATCCTTGGATAGGCCCTTCTATAGCCTCAGTGCCATACAGTCCGGAGTAAAGGATGTGCGCGAAGTGATTGAAAAGGCTGAACAGATGCGCCAGTTCAACCAGGAACAGCCCATCCTTTTCATCGATGAGATCCACCGATTTTCCAAGTCACAGCAAGACTCGCTGCTTGGGGCCGTGGAAAGGGGAACGGTGACCTTGATCGGCGCTACCACTGAAAACCCGTCATTTGAGGTTATATCCGCTCTTTTGTCGCGGTGCCAGGTGTATGTATTACAGGAGTTGACCAAGGAAGACCTGGTCCAGATCGTTGATTTGGCCCTGAACCAAGATGAATTCTTAAAGGAAGAGAATATTTCCATCAAGGAATATGATGCCTTGCTGCAACTCTCAGGCGGGGATGCTAGAAAACTGTTGAACATCTTGGAATTGGTTTCCCAAGCGGCATCGCATGGTAAACAGGAAATAACAAATGAATTTGTTGCAAAGCATGTTCAACAGAACAGAGTGCGCTATGATAAGTCGGGAGAGCAGCATTACGATATCATTTCGGCATTCATTAAATCGATCCGTGGGAGCGACCCAAATGCTGCGGTATATTGGCTGGCCAGAATGATTGAAGGGGGAGAAGACCCTAAGTTTATTGCCAGGAGGCTTTTGATCTTGGCGTCGGAAGACGTGGGGAATGCGAACCCGAATGCCCTGCTGCTTGCAAATAACTGTTTCCAGGCCGTAAACGTGATCGGATGGCCGGAATCTAGGATAATTTTATCGCAAACAGTTATCTATTTGGCCTGTTCTTCAAAAAGCAATGCTTCCTACGAAGCCATCAATAAAGCTCAGGCTATCGTGCGCAAATCTGGGGATCTGTCGGTTCCACTTCACCTGAGGAATGCGCCGACCAAACTGATGAAAGATCTGAATTACGGAACAGAGTACATGTATGCCCATGCCTATAGCGGAAATTTTGTTGACCAGGAATACATGCCGGAGGGCCTGCATGACCAGAAAATGTACGAGCCGGGAAAAAATCCCGCTGAGGAGAAACTAAGGATTGCACTTCGAGATAAATGGAAAGGTAAATATGGATATTGAGTTTAATTTTTTTACTTTTATATAAATGTCTAAAACATTTACAACTATAGACTTTGAGCTCGCAACGGCAAAATACAATAGTGTTTGTGCTGTTGGTATAGTGGACGTTGTTGACGGCAAGATCGTAAATGAATTTTACAGTTTGGTCCAGCCCCCACAGAACAGGTATATGTGGCAAACGTCCAGGGTCCACGGTATTAAACCAAAGCATACAGCTGAGGCTCCGACCTTTATTGATCTATTTCCAAGCATTAAGGATTTATTGGTTTCCAAGCATATGGTGGCGCATGATGAATTATTAGATCGTTCAGTGCTCAAGGAGACCATGAATTTTTATAACCTTCCATTCCAAGAGCTTGGCCTGGAGCCTGTTTGGGAGTGTACCAGCAAGATCTATCGATCATTGGGATTTGCACGGACAAAGTTGAGCATATGTTGTGAATTGATGGGCGTGGAACTGAAGCACCATGATGCACTGTCCGATGCTAGGGCCACCGCCGAACTGTACCTAAAAGTGGACGATGCAATTGAAATGAAAAAATTAGGTTAATGATGGGCAAAATAATCAATGTAATATTATCTGGTGGTGTAGGCTCAAGGTTATGGCCGCTGTCCAGAAAGTCGAAGCCAAAACAATACCTGCCGATTTTTGGAGGAAAGACCTTGTTTGAATTGACCATCGCTAGGAATCAAGAGATTGCGTCCAAGGTGGTCCTGGTAGGGTCGGCATCCAACAAAACAATCGCCGAGCCATATTTGAAAGGTTATGACCATGATATCATTGCAGAGGCGGCCCCTAGGAACACCGCAGCTGCAATTGCATTTGCTGCCTTTCATGCAGATCCAGATGATATATTGATCGTTACGCCTTCGGATCACCTGATCGAGGGATTGAAGAACTACCGAGAGGCCATCAACCAGGGCATTATGTATGCCCAAGAAGGATTTATCGCAACCTTTGGAATTGTTCCAACTAGACCTGAGACTGGTTATGGGTATATTGAGCACGAAGGCAATTCCGTACTTTCTTTCCGAGAGAAACCCAACGAGGATACCGCAATGGATTTTCTAAAGAAAGGTAACTTCTTGTGGAATTCTGGGATTTTCTGTTTCAAGGCTGGCGTATATTTAGAAGAGTTGATGCGATTTGAACCCAAACTATACAATGCTGCCGAGGTGGCATTTGAATACGCCGAAGGCCTGGCCCTTGATGAAGCGCATTCCAAACTGATCCCTTCCAAGAGTATCGACTATGCGGTAATGGAGCGGAGTGACCTGATCAAGGTCGTGCCGGCGAGATTTGAGTGGTCCGATATGGGGGCATTCGATTCTTTATTTGAGTATTTTAAGAGCAAGGGACATCCAGTAGACGAGAATGGCAATATTGTTGTAGGAACTAATAAACACACGGTCTTTGTTGGTTTAACTGATTGTATGTTAGTGAGTACTGAGGATGCGGTCCTGGTTTTGGATAGAAACAGGGCGCAGGAGGTGAAGCAGGTTTATGAACAGTTGGAAAAGGACAATCCTGCGTTAATTTAAGGTGTTTTGTAGCAAATGGGTTTTATTGAACGTTTTCATTAAACCTTATCGAGAAACAGGATGTCTAATATATAATTAGGGACCTATTACCAAACAACTAATATTTTTAGAAACTATGGGATTTTGGAGTAATTTATTTGGGGGCAAGAAAAATGACGGAAAGTCTTACGCTAATAGATTGGCATGGGTAGGCTGGGACATACACAACCATATCCTTCCAGGGATCGATGACGGTAGCCCCAGCGTTGAGGATTCTTTGATCCTGATCAAAGGACTGAAGGAGTTGGGTATACATAACAGCGTTTCGACACCGCACGTTATGGCCGGGGTGCACAACAACACACCGCAGACCATCAAATCTGCTCATGCAGAGTTAAACGACCATTTAAAGGCAAATTCGCTGGATTTTAAACTTAACTTCAGCGCCGAGTACATGATCGATGACCAGATTCAGGAATGGATCCAGGCAGATAATCTGTGTCTGATCGCTGATAAGTACATGCTGGTAGAAATGTCCTACCTCTCAGAGTCCAAGGCCCTGTTCAGTGTTATCAAGGACATCCAGGATCGGGGATACCAGCCCATCCTTGCTCATCCCGAGCGCTACAATTATTTCCACAATAATTTCAAGATATTCGAAGAGATCAAACAAGCGGGTTGCCAACTGCAGTTGAACCTCCTTTCCATAAGCAAGTACTACGGAGAGAACGTGAAGACCTGTGCTCTGACGCTGATCCGTGCTGGGATGTATGATTTTGTAGGTACAGATATGCACCATACGCGGCACTTGGAGGCACTCAAGACGGTGGTTACCAAATATGACATCCAAGAGTTATTGAGGGGAAATCCAATCAAAAATTCAAAACTTTTCGAATCCAAAAGTGAAAAGAAAACAGCCTGACTGATTATCCAGAGGAGTTCACGGTCAAGGAGATAAATCACTTTGCCAACCCTGCCCTGATCCTGATATTCGATCCCCAGAAGCTTTGGGCGTTCTTTATCTCAGGTTAACTTATTTTGAAAATAGGTTAAGCAATGCAGCGATCGGTCTATGATTCCTTAGAGGTCGAACCTATCCTTTCGCCAAGGGGTCATATGGACTCTAAATAAAAGTTTAGGTTTCCATGGTCCCTAGTTCCTCCTCTGCTTAATAATGGACAAAGTTGGGGCATTTAACTATATGTTCCTTAACCTAGCCATACTCCATAGATTGAACCCATGAGACAATCACCTTATAATACCTTTGGAACGGTCGAATCTTTAAGTATCAATAACTAATTCCCATTTTTTAATTTTAAAGCGCCCGATTTTTCGAAAATTCTTAAATTTCCCGGAAATTTGTGGATTTGGATCCGCTTTTGCCGGTCAAATTTATATTTCTAGTAAATCTACGGGGAACCAAACTCTTTGAATTGCAGGAAAGTCTCTAAAGAAGAAAAATATAGACTTTCCTTCGTGTAGATTAGCGTTTTTTCACTCTTTTTTTGATAATTTAGTTCTATCACCTACCTTCGGCAATGGTCCTGAAATAGGCGGGTACCACCAAAAAATAGATTAACAAATGATCCTAATAGTTGACGACAAACCCGAAAACATCTTTTCTTTAGAAAAGACTCTGAAATTTAAAGGCTTTCGTACCGATTCTGCCCTTTCTGGAGAAGAGGCGTTGAAAAAATGCCTCAAGAACGAATATGCCCTGATCATCCTAGATGTACAGATGCCCGAAATGGACGGTTATGAAGTCGCAGAGTTCCTGTCATCGACAAAGAAGACCAAGGATGTCCCGATAATCTTCCTGTCCGCCGTCAACAGGGAAAAGAAGTATATCGCCAAGGGCTACGAATCAGGCGGCATCGATTACATTACCAAACCGGTGGACCCCGATATCCTTTTGCTGAAGGTTAATACCTTCTATCGACTATACGAACAGACGGCAGCATTGCATAAAATGCAGGAAGAGCTGCAGAGAGAAATCGAATGGCGCAAATCAGCTCAAAATGAGCTTTCCTCAAAATTTGAGGAACTGAACACGACCCTAGAATCATTGCCCCAGGTCGCTTTTACAACGGATTCCCAGGGGAATGTGGATTTCGTTAACGAACAGTGGTTCCGGTATTCTCATGATAGGTCCACATGGCCCGAACTCCATCCCGAGGATGGACACATTTTTGAGAAATGGAAGTTCCAATTGGAAGACAAGCTTCCATTGGAGGCAGAATTGAGGCTTCGGGAAAAACAATCTGATAATTACCGTTACCATCTCCTAAAGCTTGTGCCCGTTGCCCAGGGGTCAGCTGGGCACAGCTGGGTCGGTACCATGACCGATATAGATGAGCGCAAGCAATTAGAAAATAAAAAAGATGAATTCCTGAGCGTTGCGAGCCATGAGCTCAAGACCCCATTGACCAGTATCAAGGCCTTTGCAGAAATATCGCTGCGCTCAATGAAGGACATGAAGGACCACCGTGCCTACAATTATCTCTCCAAGGTTAAGGAACAGGCTGAAAAGCTCCATAGCTTGGTAGAGGACCTTCTGGATATATCCAGGTTGGAAAACGGCGGAATTAAAATCGCCCTTCAGGAAGTTGATTTCGAAGATCTCATCCAGCAGTCTGCTGATTCTGCAATGGTAGAACACCACGGTTCCGCAATCAGAATTGAGCGAACAGGCGCAAAGATCGATAGACCGATTTTAGCTGATCCCATAAGGTTGGAGCAGGTCCTGACCAATTATCTCAGCAATGCCATAAAGTACGCTCCAGGTTCGCAAGTAGTCCGCATTAACACAACTGTTAAGGACGATGCCCTGACCATAGAGGTCAGCGATGAAGGCATAGGGATCCCAGAACAGAAAATTCCTTTTGTCTTTGACAAGTTCTACAGGGTACAGGAAGCATCAGCAAAGTTCCAGGGCCTAGGCCTAGGACTGCACATTTGCAAAGAGATCATTTCCCTTCACGGGGGAGAATGTGGGGTCAGGAGCAAGCTTGGAGAAGGATCGACATTTTTTTTTACTCTCCCAATCAATAAATAATGGCAAAAAACGTATTTAGGAACCTTCAGATCGGTTTCGGTTTTTCCATGGCCATCCTTCTGGCCTCCTCCGCGGTCATGTTCCTCTCGCTCCGCAAACAGCGGGAGAACAAAGCCCTTATGGATCAGTCCCAACGGACCATACTCAATTCTCAGTTGGTCCTGATCGACCTGCAGAATGCTGAAACCGGACAGAGGGGCTATCTGCTGACAGGCCAGGAAGAGTTCCTGGCGCCGTACCGGGACAGCCGTAGGGATCTGCCCCAGCACCTGGGCAACCTTATCAATGGAGATCTGAGCCCAATCCAAATGACCAGGGCCCAAGGACTCGGACGCTTGGCCATGGAAAGGATTGAAGTGCTGGAGGAACTCATGGCACAGCGTTTAAGTTCCGGCAACCTATCTCCCGATCACCTAGACAGAGGGAAATCGATCATGGATTCATGTAGGGTCCTTATCGGCGAGATCCAACATGAGGAAGAAGCCAGGGAAGGAAAGCGTTCCGAGGAACTAGATAACTCCACCTTGACGACTACCATCCTGTTTGCCTTTGCCTCCTTAATGTCCTTGGTCATCACTGCCATCCTGTTCTGGAAACTTCGAGGCGACTACAGAAGGCGGGCAGAACTACAGCAGGAACTGCTAGAGAAGGACAGTGACATGAAACATAGGTTGAACATTATCAGGGGGATCGCCCGACAGGTTACCAAGGGAAACTATTCTGTGATCATAGATGACACGAAAAAGGACGATCTTGGGAACATAGCTGAGAGCCTTCGCATAATGACCGAGTCCCTGAAGAAGAACTTTGATCAGCTCCAAAGGAACGAATGGCGGAAAAATGGACTGGCCCAGCTGAATTCAGGTCTGATGGGAAACCCCGGTCTTGAGGAAATTGCAAAGTTCAGCATGGAATTCATCACCGACTACATGGATTTGGAGAACGGAGCAGTTTTCATGGTCGAAAGGAGTACGTTCAAGGTCATGCATACCGTCGGGCTCCAAAGCCTGCCTTTCTCAGAGGTCCCACTAACTGGAGGTATCTTGGGAGAGGTCTACAGGACCAAACGGTACAGGGTCCTAAAGGACCTATATCCAGAAGAGTTCAAGCTTTCCTTTGCACAGGGTGAAATATTAGTCCGCCAGATTGCATTGGTGCCCATTATCTACCAACAGGAATGCATGGGGATCCTCGAAGTCGGTTCTCGGGGAGATATAAGCGAAGAGAAGATTGGGATAATTTCCGACTTCTGTGAAACCATCGGGATATCCATGGCCGCGGCACAGAGCCGGCGCAGGGTCCAACAGCTATTGGAAGAAACCCAGACCCAGACTGAGGAGCTTCAGGTCCAGCACGCAGAACTGGAGACCCTCAATAGCGAGCTGGAAGCCCAGGCCGGTAGGTTGAGGGTCTCAGAAGAGGAGCTAAGGTCCCAGCAGGATGAGCTCCTGATCTCCAACCAGGAACTCGAGAAAAGATCACATCTCTTGGAGGAAAGAAACCAGGTGATCGTCGCACGGAACAGGGAAATCCAGGAAAAAGCAGAAGCCCTTGCCCTGAGCACCAAATACAAATCGGAGTTCCTTGCCAATATGTCCCATGAATTGAGGACCCCCCTTAACTCCATCCTCTTGCTTTCCCGTGTGCTCACTGAGAACACGGATGGAAACCTTAACCAGGAACAGGTTGAATCAGCCCAGGTCATCTGGTCATCAGGAACAGGGTTGCTTACCCTGATAGACGAAATATTGGACCTTTCCAAGATCGAGGCAGGGAAGATGGACATAGAGCTCGAGGAATTTAGGTTGGCAGACCTCATTTCGGAGCTCCAGCAGATGTTCAGTCCCCTCACCAAGGAAAAGAACCTGGAGCTCCGGATCGAGAACGGCCTGCCGGGAGATTTCAACTTGAAAAGCGACAGGCTCAGGTTGGAACAGGTCCTAAGGAACCTGCTGTCCAATGCCATCAAGTTCACGGAAAATGGCCACATAACCCTCAGGGTGGAGAGGACCTCTGGTCCTGGGGCTTCCATCCGGTTCCATGTCAGAGATACAGGGATCGGGATTCCCCAAGAAAAACAGAAACTGATATTCGAGGCCTTCCAACAGGCGGACGGGTCTACCAGGCGGCAATACGGGGGAACCGGCTTGGGACTTTCGATCAGCAGGGAAATCGCAAGATTGCTACATGGTGAGCTTAACGTGGAGAGCACCCCGGGCCAGGGAAGCTGCTTTATACTCTCACTGCCGCTTGATTTTGTGAATGGTGAGCAGATCGATGTCCAAAATGAGGAACCCATAGCTCCCCTAAATAAGGCCTTAGAGAATCCGGCAATTGGTCCTGGTATCCTTATCCCGCAATTTATTCCAGATGACCGAGGGACCATTGCTCCGGGGGACAAGGCGATCCTGATAGTGGAGGACGATGAAACTTTCGCCAGATTGGTACTGCAATATGCAAGGAAAGCTGGCTACAAGGCAATAGCTGTCGGCAGGGGTGACCTGGCCCTGGAAGCTGCCCTGAGGTTTTCTCCGAAGGCTATCCTGCTGGACATCGTCCTGCCCCATATGGACGGGTGGCAGGTTCTCGAAGGATTGAAGTCCAATCCGGATACCCGTCATATCCCAGTCCACATGATGTCGGCCGAACAAGCCAAGAAAAGCGAAAGCATACGCAGGGGCGCAATCGATTTTATCAGGAAACCTTTCCAAAACCAGGGCTTCCAGGAGATTTTCTCCAAAATAGATTCGGCCTTGAGCAACGGTCCCAAAAAGGTATTGATCGTTGAGGAAAATCCAAAGCACGCCGAAGCGCTTTCGTCCTATCTTGAGAGCTTCGACATTTCCACAGAGGTGAAGTCCTCCCTTGAACAGGGGGTAAAGGCCCTTACATCGGGTAAAGTTGAATGTGTCATCCTGGACATGGGGATCCCGGATCCAGGGGCATATGAGACCCTGGAAACAATAAAGGGCCAAGATGGCCTAGAGGACCTTCCCATAATCGTCTTTACCGGAAAGAGCCTCTCTGGGCAGGAAGAGATGCGCATTAAGGAATATGCGGACTCGATCGTCCTGAAAACGGCCCATTCCTTCCAGAGGATCCTAGACGAGGTGAGCCTATTCCTTCATCTGGTGGAAAATAAGACATCTGGTTTATCTCCGCAGGTGAATGCAAAAGGTAGCCGACTTGCCGAAATCTTGCATGGAAGGAAGGTCCTGATTGCCGATGATGATATCCGCAACATCTTTTCCATATCAAGGGCCCTGGAAAAATTCAATATGGAAATCTACTCTGCCATCGATGGTGTGGAAGCTTGCCAGGTCCTGGAAAGTCAACCCGACATCGACATCGTGCTGATGGACATAATGATGCCAAAGATGGACGGTTTCCAGGCCATCGAAAAGATCCGTTCCATGGAAATCTTCAGCAAACTCCCGATAATCGCAGTCACGGCAAAAGCGATGATGGGAGACCGGGAGCGGTGCATGAAGGCAGGAGCCTCAGATTATATATCCAAACCTGTGGATCTGGACCAATTGGTCTCTTTGCTCCGGGTGTGGCTTTTTAACCGTTAAACCTTAGAAAACAGATGAGCATATTGATTATTGATGATGACAGGCGGAATATCTTCGCCCTTAAGACCGCACTCAGATCAAGGGGGTACGATTCCCATGGCGTCCTCAGTGCCCAGGAGGGACTTGACCTCATAGAGGTTGGAATGGGCATCAGCGTAGTGCTGCTGGACATGATGATGCCGGAATTTGATGGGTTCCAGTTTTTGCAGCACATCAGGGATTCCAGCGGGAAGGATTACCCACCCGTAATTGCGGTGACAGCAAAGGCCATGAGCGGGGACAGGGAGAGGTGCCTTGGTGCGGGCGCGGATGGTTACGTATCCAAACCAGTGGATATAGATGTTCTCCTGGCCGAGATCCAGGGCTTAACGGGAGGGTGAGAATGGATATCGATTCCCAGTTAGATATTTTCCTTTTCAGGTTCCTCGAGGAATTCGGCTATGATTTCACAGGTTATAGCAGGGACTCCATTCAGAGGAGGATTTTACGGATTATGTCCCTATGGAAGGTTTCCGATCTGGAGGAGCTCTTGGACAGGATGCTCATGGAAAAAACATTGGCAGGGGACTTCGTGCAACAGGTCAGCGTTCCCCTGACCACGATGTTCCGAGATCCAGCTTTTTTCCTGGCCCTCCGTCAGCACGTGATCCCTTTCCTGAGTACCTTCCCCCTGATCCGGGTCTGGGTAGCAGGTTGCTCCACTGGTGAGGAAGCATATTCAATGGCCATATTGTTAAACGAATCTGGACTTCTTGAAAGGTCCCTGATCTATTCAACAGACCTAAACCCAGTCTCTGTGGAGCGTGCGTCCATGGGCCTGTTTCCCTTAGAGAACCTTGGGGAATTTGCAGATAATTATGTCAGTTCGGGCGGTACTAGGGATCTGTCTGAATATTACTCGCCTAAACTGGGCAGCATTAGCTTCAATGATGAGCTCCGTTCCCGAATGGTGTTCTCTACCCATAACCTTGCCAGTGACTCTTCCTTCAATAGCTTTCAGCTTATCCTGTGCAGGAATGTTCTGATCTATTTCAGGCGCTCCCTGCAGGGTTCGGTAATGGAGCTCTTCCACACGAGCTTGGAAAATGGCGGATTCCTAGGCCTGGGTCCCAAGGAAACCCTCCTGTTCTCCTCGCTTAGGGATAGGTTCCAACAAGTTGGTGACCAAAAAATCTGGCGGAAAATAAATTAATGTTTCAAATTTTGGGGAGATTTAATATTTTCGCATAATACGATGGAAAACAAAAGGATACTTATTTTCGATGACGACCGGCACGTACTGGAGATATTTACGATCGTGCTGGAGGACATGGGGCATATCGTCGAACAATGCCAGACTTCTCATGATGTTCTGGAAAAAGTGGAAAGGTTTCAGCCTGACCTGATATTGATGGACAATTGGATACCGGATATCGGAGGTGTAGCAGCAACCCAGATCTTGAAATCAAATCCCCAATATCGAGACATCCCGGTAATCCTGGTATCAGCGAACAGTGACATAGAGGACTTGGCCGCCACTGCAAAAGCTGACGGGTTCCTTTCCAAACCTTTTGACCTTGACAGTCTGGAGGGCATAGTCAATGAAACCTTCCAGGATAAGATAAAATAAATAGAATCCAAAAAGGTCATTTCGTTTTAAAAAGCGAATGTTGAACTAGGGTGATGTACCAGACACTTTGGTAGGTTTCCTAAAAAGAGCAGCCTAAGCTCCGATCTGTTTACCGCCGGGACAAACAACCGGGAAAATATGTGTTTTTCATAGAATCTTTATCTGATGATACTTAGACTGATCGCTTCCTGACCCCTCTTTCTGGGTGTCGGTTAGGTATATTCTAGACGTGTTTCCTCACCAGTGGCTTAATGGGATTATAGCTATTTCTTAGAAAAACGTATCCCTTAGCTCTGCTAAATCTGTTATATCCATAACTTTCTTCCCTTAGGAACCTTTCATGCTTCTCTGTTCTCAGGGCATAATGGACGGTAACCCCTCCAATGGAATTTATTTTTTTAACCAGCGAAATATCCGGGACTTATCTGTCTTGGCAACCTTTGAAGAGCTTTAATAGTTTTTTTTGTACAGCTGCTTCCCTATCCCTTTTGTTTGCCCTTGCGTTCCGCTTGATCCAGCTGTCCAGTTTTCCCGCTTCGAATTTTTCCAGTATAACGGGACATATGTAGCTTTTTCTTGCTATCGATGGCGTATTGCCAAGATGGTACGCCACAGACCTGACTAGTTCTTTGCTGCTCTTCTCCCTTACCTTTATATTTCCTGGGTAATTTTCCAAGAGATGCCCCAATGCTCGAAAGCAGGCATTCCACGTCCTGATGGTCTTGCTGGTCACGTCTCCTGCATATACCTCAGAAAGGTAATTGTTCAAATGGGTTGGTTGGATTGGCCTCTTTTTATTTTGGTGATCAAAGTATTGCAGGAGTTGCCTGCCCGGTAATTCCAATAATCTTACGATCTGGGAACAGATCATTTTCTTGTCACACGCTTTCTCCTGTCTGATTCCTCTCTTCCCCTTATATCTGAAAATCAACTTGCCAGTGATTATCTTGACATGCTTTTTCTGCAGTGTTGTGAGACCGAATGATCCATTTGAGTTACTGTAGAATGTATTTCCCGGTCTTATTGAAGTATATTGTATGATCGTAATTGCCAGGGCGCATACGAACCTTTGATCAAGATTCTTCCCTTTCAAGTCCCTTGCCAATTGCTTTTTCAAGGCTGCCAGTCCCTTGCCGTAAAGGTATAGCTTGCTGAATTTGTTCTGGTCCCGAAAGGAGGTCCAATTAGCGTGGTAAATATATTGCTTTCTCTGTCTATTATCGAGTCCCGTGGCCTGGATGTGCCCATTTTTGTGGGGGCAGATCCATACATCCGTCCAATTTGGTGGTATCGACAGAGAATTGATGCGAGATAAAACCGAAGGATCAGCGATCTGGGATCCTTCATGGTCACAATACTCAAATTCTCTTCCGGTATTGAGCCTGTAAATTCCTGTTGAAAAACTACGTATGTACTTAAAAGATTTTTTTGCTGCCATTTTCTTTCCGAGCGGTTATATTGTCCGTTTGCTTACTAGGGATAATCTCCTTGCTGACTAATTTGTTTTAACATTTGGTCATTTCCTGGAAAGAATCTCCTAAGGGCCTCCTGCCACCAATTATCTTTCTCCGTGACGACGACGGCACCTTGAATCAAATACTCATCGTTCAATGTCGTTCCACCATTTATTTAAAGAACTTAATATCTCTCTTGGTTCAATGGTTCGTTTTACAGTTTAGCGATTGCATTCCCTGAGCCTTTCAGGATTGACTCCTCGGGCTCAGTATGGCATTTAATGCACCCCCTTGGGATCCGGGGATCAAAATTTTGCCATTTCCATTTTGATTTTATGTTCAACCCGATGTGATTTCCGAATAGACCTTTAGCGCGACCTGGATGGGATTTGGCTTTCTTTTCCCATTAAGGATAACCAAATCGGTCCTAATCGACCTGGATCCGTTAAAATCCTACCGTCGAGCCTGGGAAGGCGGTATATCGTCACGGTATTTAGGACAGAGAGGGTCCTCTTCGTACAAGTTGTGACCTTCCCCAGACTCTATTATTTGTCCATTTTACGGCACAGGTTCTAGGTTCTGCCGAGAAAGATAATTTAATAGGATGGTTTACCCCTCCAGATTCTTTCGACATGCCATTGGTTGGATGGGATAACCGAATTATCTGGGGGGAGAGCTAGGTAGAGTGAAGGTCTGTATGTGCAACTCTAGGGAGCATCTTGGGAAAAACGGATAAGCTCAGGGCAATAAGTCCCCTAGATCAGCAAAGGTTCCCTCTGATGTTGAGAGGGACCTTCTATCGCTGGACATTATAACTATGGAAAATAACAAGACAGATAACAAATCCCGGCCCAAATTAGGTAAAGGTCGGGATTCGTGTTGATACTGAGAATTAATGGGAAACTAATTAGCAGCATTTAAGAGACCCGGTTCCGGTGAAGGAACCGGGTCCACGATGGATATATAAACTTAATTTGATCCTCTTCTGGTGCAAATTTAAAATCGGACAAAAGACAAATCAAGGGATTTAAGATCTTTTAACAGTTTCTTGAGAGGCTGCTCTTCAAACATCCCCGATCTTATTACCAAGGGCAACAGTTTTGGATCCCAAGGACAGGGTAGCTGGCAGTCCATGCCTGGTACGGGGGTTACTTTGGATGTTTACCAGGAAATGTGGGGAATAAATGCATGTAAGGCAGTATGAGCTTTTTGACCGTCCCTAAATGGCCAATAAATAACATAGCGGTTTTGGAGCCTAGGATACAATCAAGGCCGCCAAGAAGGTGAAAGGTGCAACCCGTATAACCCTGTTGTCCAAGGGGTAAGGTTTAGATGGACGTCTGGTGCCGGGAGATAGAATAGTGACATGGACTGGAAATGTACGTTCTGGGTCTCAATTTAATATTTTGTGAATCAACGCGGATACCAAAGCTAAGGGGATCGCCAATAGATAGTAGCCGGGGTGTAGGCCGTCCGATAAATATTCTCCTACTACCATGAAAAACATTGCGCACAGCGCGGAACAGCCACAGAATATAACAGCGGCACCATACCAGTCCTCTCTCGAAAACCGAAATGGTGAAGAGCTGGCCTTTCTCGCCAATAAGGTCTTTATCGCCATGGCCAGGTAATAGATAAAAAATACCCAGAACAGGGATACTAAAAAATAAAACACTGTACGTTCTTCACAACCCATTGTCTGCCTTCGTAAAACATAGGTAACTCCCAAGACCACTTGTGTCAACCATATCGATTCGTGGATAGGGAATTACCCGCAAACTACTAATTTACCAAATTTCCGGTATTCCCAAAGTTTTTTCCCTACGGCCACTTTGTACCGACGGAACTCCGTTCGCCACTCAACCCAATTTGACCGGCTCCTATATGCCCAATGACCTTCGGGCCATACCATTCTGGCGGTTTCCGGATTGTTCAGGTACCGGAGATGGTACCACATGGCAATCCTGATGCACCCAATCGCTGGAGAATTGTTGTCAATCGGTTACGCACAGTGCCTGCCAAACTGTTACCCTTCACCAAATCACCTAGCCATGTCGGTCATCAGCTGTGTCCTCAGCATTCCGGGATGAACCCGATTGAGGTCATTGCGGGCTGATGGCTTGTTAAATAGCGTATGTGATGGCATCGGTCCTTCCAGATCTGACTGGATTTCGGAGCTCGTGACAATTCCAGTATAATTGGCCTGGATAGATGCTATGCTAAATTGAATGTAGCGCTGTCTCTCAGGCGAACTATGCTTTAAGGGGAAATCCCTGTTCAGTTTAAAGTGAAAGCTCTGGAGAATTACGGAACGGACACGGCTAGGTATTCCCCTAAGGATGGGAAGCTGCTCGGGAGCCCTCCCCCTGGCTTTCCTTCAGGATATATCGAAGGTCGTCCGAGGCCGGGAGTTCAAAGACCTCTAAACCGAAGTATTTTATAGAGGCCAAAAGGTGGTCAAACAGATCGGATATTACGTCCTCATAGAATGTCCACTGTGTGCCTTTTGTGAACATGTACAGTTCCAAAGGCAGGCCATGCTGTGTCGCGGGAAGCTGACGGACCATAGCTGTCATCTTTTGGTGGATATTGGGGTTTTCCATGACGTACGCTTTTATGTAGGCCCTGAACAGACCAATGTTCGTGATCCTCCTCCCGTTCACTGGCATTTCGGGATCGATCCCATTTTCCGCGTTGAACGTTTTGATCTCCTGCTGCCTCTTCTGGATGTATTCAGAGAGAATGGATATTCTCTTGAGCGTTTCAAGTTCCTGGGGGTCCAGGTACCTTATCGTTGATATCTTAATATTTATGGCCCGCTTTATCCTGCGGCCGCCGCTTTCTTGCATTCCCCTAAAGTTCTTGAATGAGTCGCTCAGCAGTGTGTGGGTCGGGACGGTAACGATCGTCTTGTCCCAATTCTGTATCCTGACGTTGTTGAGGTTGATCTGTAGGACGTCCCCATCTGCCCCGTATTTTGGCATCTCTATCCAGTCACCTACCCGGACCGAATCGTTAGCGGAGACCTGTATGCTCGCAACAAAACCGAGAATGGTATCTTTGAACACCAACATCAGGACTGCAGAGGCCGCACCCAGGGAGACCAGGAAGGACCAGGGGGAATTTCCAGTAATGATAGAAACCGCCAAGGTGCCCCCGACAAACAATAGGAATATCTGCAGTACCTGAAGGTAACTGTCCAGGGGCTTGTCAACAAACGTCCTTGATGAGCGCAGGATGTCCCTTAGGGACTTAAATAAACCATTTAGCAGCGAATAACCCGCAAAGATCATGAAGATGTCCAGTAATTTGACCAGACCTGAATTAAGGGATGGAAATCCCACAAAAACCAAAGGGAGAAGCTTTTGGCAGATCCCCAGGAGGATCAGTCGGCTCAAATGGACGTTTACCCTGTTGTCGATGAGATGGTTGTCCCATTGGGTCCTTGACCTTTTTATCAACCGGCTAACGATCGAATTGAAGAACAGCCCCATTAGATAATCCAGGATGGCCAAAAGGAGGAAAGTCCCAATAAGGAGACATGCAGTTGTAAGGATATGGGAAAGTCCTTCCGATATCCCGCTGGAGCTGGCAAGGTCGAATATTGACTGATATAGGGTACTTGTTGTGCGTTGGTCTATGTTAATGATGTATGAGTTTTCCATATTAACGAACAAATGTACAAAAAAACAACAGGAATACGGGTAAGACAAGGTCCCTGGTCCATTGTCAGGTCATGTTTAAGTGCGGATCTTACATTCCATCTCAGTGGCGGAACTTGCCAAGGAGCAGTTGGGATGCCGTGCCAGTTCAGCTTTCAGGTCCAATGAACGGCATGTCCTCTGGTCCGGAAATATCGCCCTAGCTCCCATCTTAGCTTTGGTGAAGGTTATTGCGGATTGCCCGTCCACAGGAAGCATCTGGCCCTGACCCAACATTTCCAGGGATTGCACCGATACATTCGGGATGTTTGCCTGGGGGTACGGCCGATTATCCAATTTGGCCGGAGACTTTGGTCCAAACTTAACTCCTGCACGATTTTAAGGATGGGAAAGGGCTTTTTTTGGTATTCCGTCGTACTTCCGGTTTTGGTTGCCGCATTGAAGGGCCTCCGGAAGATAGGGTCCCTGGAACCGAGAGGTATGTTAGCTCGTCCCGTGAGTTTCTGGATATGGCGTTCCCCGTGGAATCTAGTTTCTCAATAGAAGGGCTTCCAAGGCTGTCGACCTTCAGGATGATCCTTTGCCTGCCCCGTGGATCATCCTGAAGGGAGGACCCTTGGTTGCAGTGGGCGCACCACTTCCTATTTCATCAAGCCACGGGAAAGCATGCCAGGAAACAGGGAGGTGGAGGATCCATCGATTCCTCAAGCCTGGGCACTTTGACGAATTCCTCTTGCAAATCGCGCCGGTGCAAAGGGTTCGATAGGAAAAAGTATCACAGGGGCATAAAGCAAGGTTCTCCCCCCCTCGGTCCTGACGACCCATTTGGGATAAGAGCTGAAAAAAGAGATGGCTCACTGCCCCAGCTGGGATCCAGGTTCATCCGGGACCGGTAGAGCCTGAGGGGGTCCACCAAATGCATAGGCCGGGGATTTTGAGCCACCCAATTGGGAGCTTATAGCCATAAGGCTACAAAAACGCAAATTCAGGGACAGTTTAACGGATATTTCCGTCTCCACGGCTTTCCGAAGGTGAAGTTGTTTCAGGATCTTCATACATTTTGCTAAATTGTTACGGGCATTACCCAGCATGGGCGATGTCCACGAAAATCTGAATGAAATATGAAAAATGAGAAGGAGGTCAACAAGCAACCTGACTACAATCCCGGACCGAGGGTGGGCATCACATTTTCGACGTTCGATCTCTTGCACGCCGGTCACATCATGATGCTGGCCGAGGCCAAGCGCCAGTGCGACTACCTGATCTGCGGCCTGCAGATGGACCCAACTTTGGACCGTCCGGAAAAGAACGCCCCGACCCAGACCGTCGTTGAACGATATATCCAACTCAGGGGATGCATATATGTCGATGAGATTGTTCCCTATTCCACCGAGCAGGACCTAGAGGACATATTGCGTTCTTTTAAACTTGACGTCCGGATAGTTGGGGATGAATATAGGGACAGGGACTTTACGGGCAGGAAGTACTGTGAGGAAAAGGGGATCGAGCTCTATTTCAACAGTAGGGACCACCGATTCTCGAGCTCTGGCCTGAGGAAGATCGTGGCCGAAAAGGAAAACCAGAAGAATGGCCGAACTTAACAGGGCATCTTCCCTTTACCCAAATTGACCTGCCAGGTCCGGCCGGCCTCGGCATGACCCTGGTATGGCGCGTGTTCCAGGAACCCTTCCTGCACCACGCTCGGTCCCATTTGTGGTTTCGGAGGATGCTATCTCCGTTTTTGAGGATACAGGGCCAAAGTAGATGACCATAGAGAGGCGGTGTTATTTGGATATTACGTAGACGATCCTGAGCGTTATGGTGTAGCGGCTTTAGATGGGGCCGGTAAGGTCCTTGGCATCGAGGTGAAACCAAGGGAACCTAAATCGAACTATGCCATCGTAGGGCTCTATTTCTATCCGAATTCCGTAGTCGAGATCGCAAAGAGCTTGAAGCCCTCGGATAGGGGCGAACTGGAGATCACCACGGTAAACCAGACGTACCTCAACAAATGGACGCTCTAGCTACAGCCCCTGGGACGCGGGTTTGCCTGGTTATATACAGGTACACATGAATCTCTCTCAGAAGCGACGGAGTTCATCAAGACCATTGAGAAAAGGACTTCCCTAAAGGTCGCCTTTCTGGAGGAGATCGTTCTCTCCAAGGGCTATATAGAAAAGGAAGCCCTCTTCGATCGGGCAAAGGACCTAAAAGGCGTCTATTTTGACTATTTAAAGAAAATCAGCAGGTAAGTCCAACTTATAATATAAGTGTATCTATCCGGGATTTTGAAAATTTTATTCCCTGGGCCGTTCCTTCGGGGGCGGTTTTCGTCGTTCGATGGTAAAACCATACCGATATTTGGTAATTTTCGATATTGGGCCATGGATGTTCACAAATTGTCCCGAAATTTGAGATGATGAAACCTAGACCGAGAAAACTGAACCTCTTTTTGATATTCGTGATGCTATTGCTCGCGTACCCATTCTGTTCCCTTAGCGCGCAAACGAAAGGAGAGGAGGAAATGGCGGCATTGGAGGAGGTCCTGGGGACCAATGTGAACTTCAATGGTGATACACTTGCCCTTGTCGCTCGGTTGGATTCGGTCAAATTGCTCGCCGAGGCGGAAAGGAGCGTTCCCCTGAAATGGGCCTATTACATGTTGATGGCAGATGGTTTCTCGATTGCTTTTGACAGGGTAAACCCAATTACCGACCGATATTACCGCTTGGCCAGGGAACTGGTATCATCTCCAAAGACAAGGGAACTCCTCCAGGTTGGGCTTATGCGCCAAGGATACTACCACTTTATCTACAGGGATGTTTCAAGGGCGATCCCGTTTTTCTTGAGAGCAGATGACATGGACCAGGAGGTTGATCTGGGAAAGGTGCCTAACATTACGGAAAACTATGGTTTTGCAGCTGGCTTCTATAGTTTCATCGGCAACCAGGCAAAGGCAAGGGAATATCTCCAAAAAGCCCTCCCCTTTGCCAAAAACCCAAGCAGGAAGCGCATCGATATGTTGAATTCACTCGGTGTATACAGTGTAAAGGACTCCCTGCTGGAGGAGGGGAACCGTTATTTCAAGCTCGCCATTGCAGCGGCAAAATCAGCCCAAGACTCGGTATGGATGGGGATCATCACTGGGAACATTGCCGATATCGAGAGGAAAAAAGGTAACAGAGAGCTTGCCATAAAGCTGCTCTTGAAGAACGTATCGCTTTCCAAGAGATTCGGGGAGACCCAGGATGCGATGAGGGCCAACCTTGAGCTGGCTAACATGTACATCGCAAAGGGTGAACCGGAAAAGGCCAGGGGCCATGTTCTGGATGCCCAGGCCGACATGGCCCAAAAACCGTACTACCTCCCATACATGATGGAGTCCAAGAGGCTCCTCTCCAAGGTTGCGGGGATACAGAAAAACCCCCAAGAGGAACTGAAGTACATAAAGGAGTACCTCCAACTAAAGGACAGCATAGACGAAAAGCTTGATTTTGAGAAGCTCCAGAAAGTGGCCTACCAGTGGGAAGTACAACGATATGCACAGGGGTTAGAGAACGAAGGGCTGAGGCGGAGGAAGGATTTACAGACCTACATCTATGTTTTCATCTTCATTGTACTTGGACTTGCGCTGATCCTCCTGCTCGTGAACCGCTCCAAGAACCGTATCATGTACATGAACGCTGCGCTTGAAAGGGACCAACTTGAGCTTTCGTACGAAAAACAGCTGGTGGACCACGAGCTGGAGGCCTTGAACAGGTCGCTCCAGGAATTTACCGATACCATCAAGCAGAACGACCTAACCATCCAGAGATTCCGCAACGAGGTCATACAGAACCTGGACCATTTTCCCGACCGTCAGGAACTGTTCAACGATAGCCTGAACAAGATGTTGGAAAAACAGGTGATGACCGAAGAGAGATGGGTAAAGTTCAACGATATTTTCGAACGTGTTTATCCGGGTTACCTGGCAAAGGAGAAAGAGGCATATCCAAGGCTTACCGATTATGATTTCCGCCTGATCTCCCTGATGAAGCTCGGACTGAGCAACAGGAGCATGGCCGATCTTCTCGGGATCACGCTGGAAGGGGTGAAGAAGGCGAAGCAACGGTTGAAGAAGAAAATGGAGCGACAGTAACCTGTTATTAAATTGTTAAGTTTTTCGTTAGGTAATTATATTCTTGATATTATGGAAAGCTATGAGTACTTTTGTTGCTCGCTTTTAATAGTATGCTAGATTCACTTATCACTTCCAAGACCCGACTGAAACTACTGATCAAGTTTTTCGTAAGCTCGACCAATAAGGGGTACCTGCGGGGAATCGCTGAAGAATTCAATGAATCGACCAATTCAATCCGAAAGGAGCTCAACCAGCTCTCAGACGCTGGATACCTGATCAAGTCCCAAGAAAACAACAAAATCTATTATCGAGCAAATGTGGAACATCCTCTTTTCCAGAGTTTGCAGGATTTGGTGCGCACCTTCCTGGGCATTGACCAGGCAATCGACCATGTGATCGAAAGGACAGGGGACGTGGAGCAGGTTTCACTTTTGGGGGATTATGCAAATGGAGTGGATTCAGGGATTATAGAAATATTGATATCGGGAAAGGAAATAGATTCGGCATATTTATTGCAGGTTAGCGGCAAAACCGAGAAACTGTTGGGCAAGAGGATCAAGATTTATCTCGAAAGGCCAAAAGAAGTGAATGGGCAGATAATTCTGTATCAGAAAGAAAATTGAAAACTGTAAATTGGTGTAGGCCAATTATCACTCGGTAATTCAACAATGGAAATCAAGAAGATTACATGTATAGGAGCAGGATATGTTGGGGGACCGACGATGTCTGTCATTGCTCAGAAAAATCCAAATATCCAGGTAACGGTCGTTGACTTGAATGCAGCGCGCATTGAAGCTTGGAATTCAGAAAATTTAGAGGAACTTCCAGTTTATGAGCCCGGACTTGACACAGTTGTTAAGGAGGCAAGGGGACGTAACCTGTTTTTTTCTACCGAAATTGAAAAAGCTATCTCTGAGGGCGATATGATCTTTATTTCGGTAAATACCCCTACAAAAACGTACGGGAAGGGAAAGGGCCAGGCCGCAGATCTTAAGTTTATTGAGCTATGTGCCAGACAGATTGCGGAAGTTGCAACATCTTCGAAGATCATAGTTGAAAAATCAACAATTCCCGTCAGGACTGCCGCTACGATCAAAAGTATATTGGACCATACAGGAAAAGGCATACAGTTTCATGTATTGTCGAATCCAGAGTTTTTAGCTGAAGGTACTGCAATTCCAGATTTACATAATCCTGATCGGATTCTGATCGGAGGTGAAGATCCGGAAGCTATCAATGCCCTGAAATCAATCTATGAAGCTTGGGTTCCCACTGAAAGGATTATCAGTACCAACCTATGGTCTTCGGAACTGTCCAAATTGGTTGCAAATGCCTTTTTGGCGCAACGTGTTTCATCGATCAATTCGATTTCGGAACTATGCGAGGTTACGGGAGCGAATGTGGACGAGGTTGCACATGCCATAGGACAGGATTCCAGGATCGGTTCAAAGTTTTTGAAGGCATCTGTAGGTTTTGGCGGTTCTTGTTTTCAGAAAGACCTGCTTAACCTGGTCTATATCGCTCGATCCTATAATCTGAACGAAGTCGCTGATTACTGGGAACAAGTGATCTTGATCAACGACCATCAAAAGACAAGATTTGCAGAAAAGATCATCCAATCGATGTACAATACGGTTAATGGCAAAAAAATTGCTTTCCTTGGTTGGGCTTTCAAGAAAAACACTAATGATACAAGAGAATCTGCCGCCATATATGTTGCAGACCATTTACTGGATGAGCAAGCACAGATTTCAGTATACGATCCAAAAGTTCAGGAAAATCAGATCTATAAGGATCTGGATTACCTTGCTACAAGAAGTGCAGATGAAATTAAAGAATTGTTAAAGGTGATCAATGACCCCTATGAGGTTGCAAAGGATGCCCATGGTTTGGCAATTCTTACAGAATGGGATGAATTCAAGGACCTTGATTGGAAAAGAATCAAAGAATCTATGAAAAAACCCGCATTTATATTTGATGGGCGAAAGCTTCTGGATAAACAGAAACTTGAGAGTTTGGGATTTGTTTACTATGCTATAGGTGAGTAAAAACTAATATTTTCCATATATGAAAGAGCAAAAAAACATTGATGTAAAACATCAAGACTATAATCCAGGGCCAAGAGTAGGTATAACTTTCTCTACTTTTGATCTATTGCATGCCGGACATATTATGATGTTGGCAGAAGCTAAACGCCAATGCGATTATTTGATCTGTGGACTGCAAATGGACCCTACCTTGGACCGTCCTGAAAAAAATGCACCAACACAGACCGTGGTTGAAAGATATATTCAATTAAGGGGGTGCATTTATGTAGATGAAATTGTTCCTTATTCTACTGAACAAGATCTGGAAGATATATTGAGGTCTTTTAAGCTTGATGTCAGGATTGTAGGGGATGAATATAAGGATAGAGATTTTACAGGTAGAAAATACTGCGAAGATAAAGGCATCGAATTATATTTTAATAGTAGAGACCATAGATTTTCAAGCTCTGGATTAAGGAAGATTGTTGCGGATAAGGAGAATCAAAAGAATAATAATTAGCAAATAATACTATAAATGAGTAAAATATTAATTACCGGAGGGGCGGGTTTTATCGGTTCAAATCTTACTGAATATTTTTTAGGAAAAGGTCATCAAGTTGTCGTATTGGATAATTTTGCAACCGGACATAGACATAATTTGGTTCAACATGAAGGGAATCCAAATTTTGAATTGATTGAAGGTGATATCCGTAATACAGCTGATTGTGAAAAGGCAGTTCAAGGTGTTGATTATGTTTTACATCAAGCTGCTTTAGGATCAGTGCCTCGTTCTATTAAGGATCCACAAACTTCAAATGAGGTGAATGTTTCTGGGTTTCTAAATATGCTTGTTGCCGCTAGGGATGCGAATGTCAAGCGTTTTATTTATGCGGCATCTTCTTCAACCTATGGAGATTCTGAATCACTTCCTAAAGTGGAAGAAAAAATTGGAAAACCATTATCCCCTTATGCAATTACCAAATATGTAAACGAACTCTACGCAGAAATTTTCTCAAAAACCTACGGAATTGAAACGATTGGTTTAAGATATTTTAATGTTTTTGGTAGAAGGCAAGATCCTAATGGAGCGTATGCAGCAGTTATTCCTTTGTTTGTAAAGAAATTTATGAATCATGAAAGCCCAGTAATTAATGGAGCCGGCGATTATTCTAGAGATTTTACTTATATAGATAATGTAATTCAGATGAATGAAAGAGCTATGCTAACTGAAAATCCGGATGCTATTAATACCGTTTATAATACTGCTGTAGGAGATAGAACAACATTAAATCAATTGGTAGGATACCTAAAAGAATTTTTAACTGAATATGATTCAGAGATTGCGAATGTTGATGTTATTCATGGACCAAATAGGCAAGGTGATATACCACATTCATTAGCGTCTGTGGAAAAAGCAAAAAAACTTTTGGGTTATGAACCAAGCCATGTGATTAAAGAAGGTTTAAAGGAAGCAACTAAATGGTATTGGGATAATTTAAAATAATACTAACTACTAAAATCAATAAATAAAAATCCAATTAATGAAAAATATAGCAGTTATCGGATTAGGTTATGTGGGATTGCCTTTAGCACGTTTGTTTGCTACAAAATATCCTGTATTAGGTTTTGATATTAACCAAAAAAGAATTGATGAATTAAGATCTGGAAAAGACTTAACATTAGAAGTTGAAGATGATGTTCTTCAATCTGTTTTGGTTAAGGAAAATCCATTCAATAATCAAGTTAATGGATTATTCTGTTCTAATATTCTTTCAGATATTGAGGATGCAAATTTTTATGTAGTTACTGTTCCTACTCCAGTTGACAAACATAATAGACCTGATCTAACTCCTCTTTATAAAGCTTCTGAAACTGTAGGTAAAGTTTTAAAAAAAGGAGATATTGTTGTATATGAATCCACAGTTTACCCAGGAGTAACTGAAGAAGAATGTATCCCAGTTTTAGAAAAAGTTTCAGGATTAAAATTTAATGTGGATTTCTTTGCTGGTTATTCACCGGAAAGAATTAATCCAGGAGATAAGCAGCATACGGTTGAAAAAATATTAAAAGTGACTTCAGGTTCAACTCCAGAAATCGGAAAAGAAGTTGATGAGGTGTATAAATCTGTAATTACTGCAGGAACTCACTTAGCCCCTGCTATTAAAGTTGCAGAGGCAGCCAAAGTTATTGAAAATTCACAACGTGATATCAATATTGCTTTTGTAAATGAATTGGCAAAAATCTTCAATATTCTTGAAATTGATACTCATGCAGTTCTGGAAGCTGCAGGTACTAAATGGAACTTTTTGCCTTTTAAACCAGGATTAGTTGGAGGCCATTGTATAGGTGTTGATCCATATTATTTGGCTCAGAAAGCTCAAGAACATGGTTATCACCCAGAAATTATTCTAGCAGGAAGAAGACTGAATGATTCAATGGGTGAATATGTAGCCTCACAAGTTGTTAAAACCATGATTAAAAAAGGTATAAATGTGAATGGTTCAAATTTATTAATGTTAGGCGTAACATTTAAAGAAAATTGCCCAGATGTTAGAAACACCAAAATAGTTGACGTTATAAATGCTTTGGAAGATTATGGAATTGAAGTTTCAACTTATGATCCATGGGCAAATCCTTCGGAAGTAAATCATGAATATAACATAAAGAGTACAACAAATATCCCTTCCGATAAGTTTGATGCTATTGTTTTGGGAGTGGCACACAAGGAATTTTTGGAATTAGACTTGGATAAATTTAAAAAGGATAATGCTATAGTCTATGATGTTAAAGGAATTTTACCATTTGAGGTTAATGCTAAACTTTAATTAGGGAATGTCTAATTCTAATCGCATAGCAAAAAACACTTTTTTCTTATATATAAGAATGATCTTGATATTAGGGGTTACTTTATATACATCAAGAATCGTTTTAGAACAATTAGGGATATCTGATTACGGTATATACAGTTTGGTTGGAGGAATAGTTGCAATGTTAGGTTTCTTTAATGCAGCTATGGCAACTTCTACTCAAAGGTATCTAGCAATTGATATAGGTAAAAATAATTTTGAAGATTTAAAAAAAACTTTTAGTTCTGCTTTTATTATACATGTAGGTATAGCGTTATTGATTCTTTTATTAGCTGAGACAGTTGGATTATGGTATATAAATAACGTCATGGTTTTTCCAAAGAACAGAGTTGTAGCAGTAAATATTGTTTATCAATTTTCAATTTTGACTTTTATTTTAAATGTTATCCAAGTACCCTACAATGCCTTAATTTTTGCTAGAGAAAGAATGGGTATTTATGCTTATGTTAGTATCTTAGAAGCAATTCTAAAACTAATTATAGTATATGTGTTAGTATTTTTCAATGATGACAAATTAATAATTTTTTCAATTTTAACTTTTTTAGTAGCTTTTATCATTAGAGCAATTTATCAAATTTACTGTAGAAAAAACTTTCAAGAAAGCAAAATTTCTTTAAATTATGATCCTATTTATTTTAAAGAATTACTATTTTATTCTGGATGGAATTTATTTGGTAATCTAGCATCTATTGCTAGAAATCAAGGGAATAATGTTGTTTTAAACATATTTTTCGGAACAATGGTTAATGCATCTTATGGTCTAACAATGCAAGTACAGAGTGCTGTTCAAATGTTTATTAATAGTTTTCAAAATGCAGTTAACCCTCAAATAACAATTAATTATGCAAAAAGTAACATCAACGGAATGCAAAATTTAATGTTAAAAAGTTCAAAATTTTCATTTTTTTTAACTTTAATATTGGTTGTTCCAATTCTATTGAATTTGGATTGGCTCTTAAAAGTTTGGTTGGGAACCCCACCTGAATATACAAATATATTCATTTCAATCAGTCTTATTAATATTTCGATAGATTCACTTTCAGGGTCATTAATGACAGGCATACAAGCTACTGGACGTATTAAAATGTATCAATTAGTTGTTGGCTCATTGGTTTTTTTAAATATGCCTTTATCATTTTTGTTTTTAAAATTTTCACAATTCAATTCTCCTTGGGTTATTTTTATTATTTCAGGAGTTATTTCAATATTATCTCTTTTATTCCGAATTTATTTTTTAAAAAAAGTAATAAATTTTAATTATTTAATATTTATTAGAACCGTTTTATTACGAGTGATTATTGTTAGTTCGTTAATAGTTTTGATTTTGATAAAAATGCAAGATATCATCAATTACAACAATTTTTTTTCAATATTTTGTTATACAATTTTAATTGTACTTATTTTAATAGGACTAATATATTTTTTTGGTATTAATAAGGATGAAAAGATGTTTTTTTTAAGTCTAAAATCTAAACTCATAAAAAAATGAAACCTACTATTAAGGACATAGTAAAAAATGATTTATGTACTGGTTGCGGAGTTTGTACCTCTAAAATCAAAAATTCTAAAATGGTATGGAATAAGGATGGTTTTTTAGTACCAGAATATGAAGATATTCATAATACCGATGATGCATTAAAACTTTGTCCATTTAATCCAATCCCAGAAGAAATTGTAAGAGATGAAGACAATATTGCTGAAATATTTTTAGCAGATTCAACAAAATTCAATAATAAACTTGGTAAATACATAAATACTTACATAGGATATTCAAAAGAATTTAGAATAACATCATCTTCAGGAGGTCTTGCTACTTACGTTTTTAAATCACTTTTGAGTAAAAGGGTAGTTACAAATCTTTTTGTTGTTAAAGAAGTAAATGGTACTTATGAATATCAGTTGTTTAAAAATACAGAAGACATCATTTCTCAATCAAAAACGAGATATATACCTGTATCAATGGATGGGTTATTTGATATAATTAATTCTGTAGATGGTACTGTAGGTATTGCAGGTGTAGCGTGTTTCATTAAAGCCCTTAGGTTGAAACAATTTTATGAACCGGAATTGAAAGCGAAAATACCTTTTTTAATTGGGATTATTTGTGGGGGGTTAAAAAGCAAATTTTATACTGATTTTTTAGCTCAAAGTGCTGGTATTAAAGGTTTATATCATAATCAAGAATATAGACTGAAAGACGCAAATTCAATTTCCTCTAATTATTCGTTTGGAGCTTTTGATTCTGCAAATAATTTTCACAAAATGAGAATGAAAAAAGTAGGTGATATGTGGGGATCAGGTTTATTCAAAAACCATGCTTGTGATTTTTGTGATGATGTTACAACTGAGTTAGCTGATATTTCCTTAGGAGATGCTTGGATAGAACCATATTATCATGAAGGATTAGGCAATAGTATAATTATTACAAGAAGTCCTTTGGCGGATCAAATAATAAAGGATGGAATTTTTCAAGATAACCTAAACGTAAAGGAAGCGAATGAAAATGAAATAATCTTTTCACAAAGAGGTAGTTATAACCATAGAAATTATGGATTAAAATATAGAGTTGAAAAGTTACAAAAGAAAGGTTTATTAATTCCGTTTAAAAGGACTCGATTATTTCAAGATATTCCGTTTTATTTTAAATGGGTACAAAATCAAAGAATGAAGGTAAGAAAATTAAGTCTTGAATTCTGGAAAGATTCTAAAAATTTAACAGAATTCAATCAGAGAATTAGAAAAGACAGGGAGAAACTTACCAAATTAACAAAGTACTATCACAAATTTAATAAGATAAAAACTCTCTTATTTGGCAAATAATATGAAAAAGAAAATAGGGATATTGACACAACCACTTCATGACAACTATGGTGGATTATTTCAAGCATATGCATTAAAAGAAGTATTGGAGTCTCTAGGTTATGATGTAGTCGTGATAAATAGGCAAATTGTTACAAGTGAAATAAGAAAAAAGTTTTCTCTTTTAAAAAGTTTTCTTACAGGGAGAAAAATTAATAAAAAAGCTCTCTTAAGTAAAAATCAGAGTAAATATATTTCTAAAAATACAGCTTCTTTTATTAAAAAATTTATTCCGAATCTATCACCTAGAATAACATCTAAAAAACAAATGAATTTGTTAAATAGTCAAGGATTTTATGGATATGTCGTAGGAAGTGATCAAAGTTGGAGGCCAAAGTATTCACCTGATATTTATAATTATTTCCTAGATTTTGCTGAAAACCAAAAAAATATCAAAAGAATAACTTATGCTGTTTCTTTTGGAGTTTCAGAGTGGGAATTCACTGAAGTTGAAACTAAAAAATGCAGGGATCTTGCTTCAAAATTTGATTCTATCAGTGTTAGAGAAGATTCTGGAGTTGAACTAGTAAAAAATTATTTTGCACTTAATTCTACTCATGTGGTTGATCCGACTATGTTACTAAGCCCTGATAATTATAAGAAGTTGATTGATAATAGTCAAAGCAAATTTGATGGTTTAAAAGAGCTTAATATTTATGTCTTAGATAAAACTTTATTTAAAAAGGATATAATTGATTATGTTAAAAGTAGGCTAAATTTTGAATCATTTGAGGTGTTACCTAAAAAAAATATTAACGATGGAAAAATAGATTCTAAAAATATTGATGATTTTGTCTTCCCTCATCCATTAATGTGGTTAACAGCGTTTGAAAAAGCTAAATTTGTAATCACTGACTCATTTCATGGTACAGTTTTTTCTATTTTAAATAATGTACCATTTATAGCTATTGGTAATCAAGGAAGAGGGTTGGCTCGTTTTGAATCATTATTAAGAATGTTTGGGCTTGAGGATAGATTAATTACTGATTTTGACAAAAATAAATTAGATTCTATTATTTATTCAGATATTAATTGGTTTAGAGTTAATGAAAAAGTCAGTGAAGAAAGAAAAAAAGGAATTGAATACTTGAAAGAAAATCTTAAATAATGGTATCAGTAGTTATTCCACTATATAACAAGGAAGAAAGTATTAGTGGTACAATAAACTCTGTTTTAAATCAAACCTATAAAGAATTTGAATTAATTATAGTAAATGATGGTTCAACAGACGAAAGCTTAAATATTGTTAAACAATTTTCTGATCCAAGGATTGTTATCTTGGACAAAAGGAATGGAGGCGTATCAAGTGCAAGGAATTTAGGAGTAGAGAATTCTAATTATGATTGGATAGCTTTTCTGGATGGGGATGATATTTGGTTTCCAGATCATTTAGAAACCCTATTCAAAGCTATTAATATTTATCCAAATGAGAAGGTTTTTTCAACATCTTATTCTCACTCAGATAGCATTTCAAGAGATAATAATTCTATCGAGGTTTGGACAGATTATTTTAAACACGCAATTAATGGAGATGTATTATGGACAAGTGTTATTTTAATACATAAATCTTGTTTTAAAAAGGTTGGAATGTTTTCTGAAAAAATGAATCGAGGTGAAGATATAGATTTATGGATTCGATTAGCAGGAAATTATAATATTGTAAAAATAAAAAAGATTACAGCTATATATCGTTTGGAGGCAGAAAACAGAGCTTGTAATAATAAACTTGATTATAATAAGTCTATAGCAGCATTTATTTCCTTTTCAAAATCTGAAAATTCAAACAGCCGACAATATAAATTAATGATTTTGAAAGAAAGGTTAAAAATATTTATTTCAACTGGAGATTTTAAGGCTGCGATAAGTATTATTAAAAAACATTGGAAAAATATATTATTTAAGTAAAAATGAAGACTATAATAATAACAGGTGGAGCTGGATTTATTGGTTCACATGTAGTTAGGGAATTTGTGCGTAAATATCCTAATTATCAGATAATAAATTTAGATGCCTTAACTTATGCAGGGAATTTAGAGAATTTAATTGATATTCAAGATGCCCCTAATTATTCATTTGTAAAGGCTGATATTACTGATGCCAATAGAATTAATGCTATTTTTCAGGAATATAAACCAGACGGAGTTATCCATTTAGCAGCTGAGTCGCATGTGGACCGTTCAATAACTGATCCATCGGCATTTGTAATGACCAATGTGATTGGAACGGTAAATCTTTTGAATGCTGCAAAGGAACTCTGGAAAGATAACTTTGAAGGTAGGAGGTTTCATCATGTTTCAACAGATGAGGTATATGGTACCTTAAGCGAAACCGGACTTTTTACAGAAGAAACCTCTTACGATCCACATTCGCCTTATTCAGCTTCTAAAGCTTCTTCCGATCATTTCGTAAGAGCGTATCATGATACTTATGGCTTGCCGGTTGTTATTACAAACTGTTCAAACAACTATGGCCCGAATCATTTTCCTGAAAAATTGATTCCACTATGTATTCATAACATCTTAAATAATAAGCCACTACCAATTTATGGTGATGGCAAATTTACCAGAGATTGGTTATTTGTAAAAGATCACGCTAAAGCAATTGATTTAGTGTATCATAATGGAAAATTGGGGGGATCATATAATGTTGGTGGCTTTAATGAATGGAAAAATATAGATCTTGTTAAGGAACTATGCAATCAAATGGATTCAAAATTAAAGAGAGATCCAGGTTCTTCGGCAAAACTTATCACATTTGTTAAAGATAGGCCAGGTCATGATTTGAGATATGCCATTGATGCAACAAAAATTAATCAAGAATTGGGCTATAAACCCTCAGTTACATTCGAGGAGGGGTTATCTCAAACAATTGACTGGTTTTTGAATAATCAAGAATGGTTGGACAATGTGACCTCAGGTGACTATCAGAATTATTACAACAAACAATATTCTTAAATAGAGATGAAAGCTACAGAAACCAAGTTAAAAGGATGCTTTATTATGGAGCCTTCAGTGTTTGGAGATTCTAGAGGCTATTTTTTTGAATCTTTTAATCAGTTAAAATTCAAAGAATTAACCGGGGTAGACCCTTTGTTTTTACAGGATAATCAATCTAGTTCTAGTTATGGAGTGCTTAGGGGTTTGCATCAACAAATAGGAGAATTTGCACAGGCAAAATTAGTTCGTGTACTTGAAGGAAAGGTTTTGGATGTTGCAGTGGATGTAAGGGAAGGTTCTGAAACATATGGACAATATGTTGCGGTCGAACTCTCTGCTGAAAATAAACTTCAACTCTTTATACCAAGAGGATTTTTGCATGGTTTTGCTGTGCTTTCTGAAAAAGCAACTTTCTTTTACAAATGTGATAATCTCTATAATAAGGAATCTGAAGATGGTGTAAATCCATTGGATGAAACTTTAGCAATTGATTGGAAGATTCCCGCAGCCCAAATAATCTTATCTGATAAAGATAAGGTTGCAAGAGCTTTTGATAAAAAATAAAATAATATTATGCTTAGGATATTGGTTACTGGTGTGAATGGTCAATTAGGATCAGAATTAAAGGAATTGTTAGCAAAGGAAGAAACATTTGATGCGAGTTATCTTTCAAGAGCCGAATTACCATTAGAAAAAACAGAAACTATTAGAACCATATTATCTACCTATAAGCCAGACATAATTATTCATTCTGCAGCATACACTGCTGTTGATAAAGCTGAAAGTGAAATTGAATTAGCTGATAAAGTAAACCATATAGCAAGCAAGGAAATTGCAAATTATTGTAAGTCAAAAGACTGCAAATTGATTTCAATTTCAACCGATTATGTTTTTGATGGAAACTCTAATATTGCATTAAAGGAAAATGCTGAAGTAGATCCAATAAATATATATGGAAAGACAAAATTATTAGGGGAAAAGGCAATTGAAAGGGAATATCCTGATGCTATACTAATTAGGACTTCTTGGGTTTACTCTACTTACGGGAATAATTTTGTTAAAACTATGATTCGGTTGATGAGTGAAAGGGAGGAAATTTCTGTTATTAATGATCAAATTGGTTCACCTACTTATGCCAGAGATTTAGCAAAGGCTATATTAAAGATTATCAAATCGGATAAGTGGGTTGGAGGAATTTTTCATTATTCAAATGATGGAGAGATTTCATGGTATGATTTTGCAGAAGAAATTAAAAAAATCAAAGGTTTTAGCACGAAAATTAACCCAATTCCAACATCTTCATATCCTACACCTGCAAAAAGACCTAAATTTTCTCTTTTAGACCAAAGCAAAATTCAAGATACATATAATGTAGATGTACCATTCTGGAAGGACAGTTTAAAAGAAATGATAAATCTATTAAAATAATATAGACCACAATATGAAAGGAATAATTTTAGCCGGGGGCTCAGGAACAAGACTTCATCCATTAACATTGGCTGTTTCAAAACAATTGATGCCGGTCTATGATAAACCTATGATTTATTATCCATTATCAACATTAATGTTGGCTGGAATCAATGAGATACTAATAATTTCTACTCCTCAAGATTTACCAAATTTTGAAAAATTATTGGGTGACGGCTCACAAATAGGATGTAAATTCTCTTATATTGAGCAGCCTTCACCTGATGGACTTGCACAAGCATTTATTCTAGGTGCTGATTTTATTGGGAATGATAAGGTAGCCTTGATTTTAGGCGATAATATTTTTTATGGTTCTGGAATGTCTAAATTATTACAGGCTTGCGCAGATCCTGATGGAGGCTATTTATTTGCATATCCTGTCCATGATCCTGAAAGATATGGTGTCGTAGAATTTGATAAAGATAAAAATGTTGTATCTATTGAAGAAAAACCAACAGAACCCAAATCTAATTATGCTGTTCCAGGTCTGTATTTTTATGACAATAATGTTGTTGAAATAGCAAGATCTATAAAACCTTCTCCTCGAGGTGAACTAGAAATTACTGATGTCAATAAAGAATATCTTAGGAGCGGCAAACTAAAAGTAGGAATATTTGACAGAGGTACAGCTTGGTTAGATACTGGAACTATTCAATCATTGATGCAGGCTGGACAATTTGTCCAAGTTATTGAAGAAAGGCAAGGAATGAAAATCGGAGCAATAGAGGAAGTTGCTTATAGAATGGGTTATATTGATAAAGACCAATTATTAAATATTGCAGGTCCACTAAGGAAAAGTGGCTATGGAGATTATCTTTTAAGAATAATTTAGATTCACCATTGAAATGAAATATTTAATATTCGTTATTTCTTTATTAATGTATTTTTTTGCACCAAACAAATATGATTACACTTTTTGTTTAATAGTATTGATAATATTTCTAATTAATGTTGGTCAATTATTAACAATTCAAATTAATAAAAATGGAATTGGCCTATTTTCATTTTCTTTATTATTTTCTATAAGTTTTTTATTTGTAAACTTTATTTATCCTGTAATAGTATACCCAATAGACAAGGGGTATTTTCCAGTATTTGATAGGTTCTATTTCAATGAAAATCTAATTTCTAAAACTTCTGCATTAGCATTGGTTGGATTTAATTCTTTTGTTTTAGGTTTTCTATTAGTTAAGCGAAAGGTTATAAATAATATAAAAGAATTTAAAGTTTCAAATATTTATAATTTTATTTATTACGTCTGTTTAATATTTTCAGCCATACTTATTTTATATGTATTCCTTTCTGGTTTAAGCGGAGTTATTGCAAGAAAAACCGATACGTATCAGGAATTTAATCAAACAATTTTATTAATTGTTCAATGCTTAATAAATATTACAATAGTCTTAAACTTTTTGTTACGAAAACCCATATTTAATCTATTAATGGTTTTCATTTTCGCGGGAATATTTGTATATATTGGTGATAGGGGCCCAGCTATTCAAACAGTATTAGTAATGTTATTTTCTTATTCGATACTTATAAGAAAATTTACGAAAAAACAAATCATCCTTCTTATAACAGGAGGGTTTATTATTTTAACCATTGCATCTTCATTAAGAAGCAGGGATGGTGGGTCATTAGACCTATCAAAAGTGAGAATAGAAAATAGCTTTGATTTTGCAATGGATTTAATAGTTAATAACAGAAATCTTTATGCAGGCTATGAATATGCGCTAATGAACGGTTTAAGTTATGGTAAAAGTTCTATTTATTATATATTTTCTCCCATTCCATTTTTACCTTCATTTATTACACAAAATTTGTTTGGGGCTATGCCCCAGGAATTATCCTCTTCAACTATTTTAACAAAAGATGTAGATGCGGGTTATGGCTTAGGAACAAATCTAATTTCTGATTTATATATGCAATTTGCTTTACCGGGGGTTTTGATATTTATGTTCCTTTTAGGGTTAATCATATCAAAATTAGAAAGCAGAGTCCTCTCCAGTTTTAATAGTTTATTAATATATATTACTATAGCAAGTTTCTCAGTTTACATGGCTAGGTCAAGTATGTTCGATTCTGTAAGATATATCGCTTGGTCTTTCATGATTTTTTATATTATTTATTATTTTATTTACCCGCATGTCCAAAAAAAAATTATTATTAGTAAATAATACGATATTTTATGAGTCTGAATCAAAGCTTTATTTAAATAAAGAAACAGGAAAATTTTTTGTTGAAATATCTGATTTAAATTTTGATGTAACTGTTTTTCAGATTAGTCAACAAAAAACTTTAAATGATAATTTTGCTAATTTTCCTATTACAGATACTTCTTTAAATATAATTGATATAAAAAGAAAAAATAATAGATTTTTTTCATTTTTAAAAGCATTTTTACAAATCCCAATCATAGTTTTAAAAAATGATTTTATCTATTTATTTTACCCTGGCCCAATATGTCAATTTATTGCTTTAGTATGTGTTTTATTTAGAAAAAAATTTGGGTTATACGTACGGGGTGAGCAAGGTATTAATTCAAGGTTTTCAAAATATCTTTTAAAGAGAGCAAAATTTGTAATGACAATATCCCCCTTATTTACGGATGAAATTAAGAAAATAAATGTGAGAACTAATACTATAAGACCAATGATTGGTTTTACAGAATTAGATATAGTAAAAACTAAATTGATTGATAACAACAAGAACTTAAAAATTTTGTATGTTGGTCGTCTCGTTTTTGATAAAGGAATATTTGAACTGATATCTGGTTTTATTAAGTTGATTAATGAAGGCTATGAGTTAGAGTTGATACTTGTAGGTAGCGGGCCGGATGAAGAACACATTAGAAATATTATTGTTGACAATAAAATTGAAGACAAAATTTCGTTAAAAGGAATGATTTCTAATAAGGATGATTTGAAAGAGATTTATAATGAATCTGATGTTTTTGTCTTACCTTCTTATCATGAAGGATTTCCCAGAGTATTATACGAAGCTTTGATTATGGGCGTTCCAATTATTACCACATTTGTAGGATCTATTCCATATTTAATGAAAGATTCTTTTAACTGTGTTAGAATCGATCCAAAATCAGAAGAATCAATAGTAAAAAAGTTAAAATTAATAATTTCAAATGCCAAATTCAGGAAACAAATAGCCGAGAATGGAACCAAAACCATTGAAAAATATCTAAAAGATAAAAAGCAATCACATGCTGAACAAGTTGTACATTTAATAAATAAAATAGATGGTTAGTGTAATTATTCCATTTTTTAAAGGAGAAAAGTGGTTAATTGAGGCTGTTGAAAGTGTTTTAAAACAGTCTTATAAAATGATTGAAATTATTGTAGTAAATGATGGTTCTAAGGAGGATTTAACCACTTTTTTGCGTCAATATAGAGATTTCATTAGATATTATAAAATCGAAAATTCTGGACCTGCCACTGCTAGAAATTTTGGAATTTCTAAATCAACTGGTAAATATATTGCCTTTTTAGATTCTGATGATTTGTGGCTTGAAACTAAGTTGGAAAAACAAGTTTCCTTAATGGAAAGCAATAATCTCATTTGGTCTCATACTAATTATTTTGTTTTTGATGAAGGTAAACCATTAGATTTAAAATTATTTAATAATTTAAACTTTAAGGGATTTGTTTTTCCGAATAGTTTGAAGAGATTAAATATTGCCACTCCATGTGTTATGATTCTTCGTGAGGTAATTTCTGAATTTGAATTTTTAAGATTTTCTAAAGATATGCGGTATGGTCAAGATGGGTACTTATGGATATTAATGAGTGTAAGATATGAACTAGGGTATTTAGATGAGCCATTAGTTAAAGTTAGAAGGACAGGAGGGAATGCTGTTCAGCGTGCTTATGTTCACCTCAATGTAAAGGCTAATTTATATCAACATTTAGTGAAAAAATTCAATAAATTTTTTCCACAAATCAAGTTGCCATTAATTGTTCAATTTCTATATAAATATTGTTTTTATCTCTGCAAAAGTTTAGATTATTTATTTAATAAATCATTAATCAATAGTTCAGCAAGAGAATTTTTGTCAAAAATTTTTTATTTCCCTGCATATATTTTATTCAAATTATTATGAAGCCTAAAACTTATGAGCCCCTTGGATATATAAGATTAATTATATTTAAAATAAGAAGTTATTTTTTATTTAAAAACAGTAGAATTATACGATTCCCCTTTTACATACGTGGAAGGAGATATATAAAAGTGGGCAATAATCTAACAACTGGATATAACTGTAGATTAGATGCTTTTCCATTTAAGAATGATATTAATTTAATTGAAATTGGAAATGATGTTCAAATAAATGATTACGTTCATATAGCAAGTATTGAGTCTGTCAAAATTGGTAATAATGTGTTAATCGCGAGTAAAGTATTTATTACTGACCATAATCATGGGAATTATTCAGGTGACAATCAAGATAGCCCATTAGTAACTCCTAATTCAAGACCTATAATTAGTAAACCTGTAATAATTGAAGATAATGTATGGTTGGGAGAACAAGTTTGTGTTTTGCCTGGAGTTAAAATTGGAAGAGGCACGATAATTGGAACTATGTCTGTTGTAACTAAGGATATTCCTCCATTTAGCATTGCTATAGGTATTCCAGCAAAAGTTATTAAAACATATTCCTTTGATTCAGGAAAATGGGAAAATATAAATAAATAAATAAAAAATGCAAGTTGGATTATCGGTTGTTCTTTATAACACTAAAGAAGAAGAAATTAAATTGTTATTAGATTCTATTAGTTTATCAAGTATTAAATATTTGTTAATTATTGTTGATAATTCTCCAGTAAGCGATAGAAAAGTATTATTTGATGGAAATGAGAATTATTATTATATACATAATCCATCAAATCCTGGATTTGGAGCTTCTCATAATATCGCTATTAAAGAATCTATTTCAAGGAACTATGAATATCATTTTGTAATAAATCCAGACGTATTTTTTAAAGTTGATGTTATCACTCCTATGATTGCTTTTATCAAATCAGATGCTAAAATAGGTATGGTTATGCCACAAATCTTAAATTTAGACGGATCTATTCAAAATTTACCTAAATTATTACCTTCACCAATAAGCTTACTATTGAGAAAATTGAAATGGCCAAATTTTCTTTATGAGAAGTTTATAAATAAATATGAATTAAGGTTTGTTCCAAATAATAAAATATATAATGCTCCTATTTTATCTGGATGTTTTACTCTTTTTCGAATTGAGGCGTTGGAAAAAGTTGGCCTTTATGATGATTCTTTTTTCATGTATTTTGAAGATTGGGATTTGTCTAGAAGAGTTCATAAAATTTATAAGACAGTTTATTATCCGAATGTTTCAATATACCATGGATACGAATCTGGCGCTAATAAGAGTAGAAAATTATTCAACATTTTCATAAAATCTGCCCAAACCTATTTTAATAAATGGGGCTGGATACGCGATAAGGAAAGGAAAAATATTAATAGAATTACATTAAAACAATTTTACAATGAAATATAATTTTACTATAGTATTAATAATTTGGACTGTTTTATTATATGGTCAAGGTTTTTCAAAAAAAACCTATTCAGTAAACCAAATAAGTAATATTATTGAATCTAGTTTAGCGGATCAAATTATTAATAAATATAAAACTCAAGCCAAATCTATTGAAAACTATTTGCCTAAAGGATACTCAAAAAGAGGAAATATTGATTATACAATTTATTTACAAGAGGCAATTAACAATTCAAAAATAATTTTGATGCCAAATTTTCCTATTCTAATTAATGACAGAGGGCTTATACTAAATGATGGGCAAATATTAATTTTTCAACCAAATTCTAAATTAATATTAAAGCCAAGTTCAAAAGAAGGATATTCAATGATTGCAATTAATAATAAATCCAATATTAAAATTGTCAACGCGAATTTAAAAGGAGACAGGGAAAGTCATTTGGGGAAAACAGGTCAATGGGGGTTTGGAATTTCTATTAAAGGAGGTGAAGATATAACTATAGTGGGAGGGCAATTTCAAGATATGTGGGGAGATGGTATTTATATCGGTGGTACTAAATCTAAAGTTAGTTCAAAAATTTTAATTTCAAATAATTTTATAAATAATTCTAGAAGAAATGGGATTTCTATTACTTCAGGAAAATCAATAACTATTGAGAAATCTACTATTAGTAATTCAAATGGTCATAGCCCTGAGAGTGGTATTGATATTGAGCCTAATAATATCTCAGATATAATAGAGGATATTAATATAAAAAACTTAATTACTTCAAACAATAAATGGAGTGGTATATTAGTAGTTCTTGAAAAATTCAAAGGTAAACAGTTAAAAGATGTTAGTTTGAACATTACTAATCATACCGACAATGGTTCAGATTCTGGCATTGCTATTCATGGCTATAGAAATGATAAAACTCATAAAAATTTGCACGGAACAATTAAGGTTAGTTCTTCAAAATATAATAATAACAAAAGACAGCCAATTTATTTTTATAGGTCTAATTTTGGAAATTTAAAAATAGATTCTGATAACTCTAATTTGAAATCAGAATTTCAGAAAAGGAGAGTTAAATAATTGAATAATTTATTAATAACAGGTTGCTCTGGGTTTGTAGGATCAAATCTTAGTGAATTTTTAAAAAATAATAATTTTAATATATTTTGTTTATCTCTAAGAGATTCGCAATGGGAAAATAGAATTTCCAATGATATTTTAGGATATATTCATTTAGCGGGAAAAGCACATGATACCTCTAATAAATCAAACAGTGAGGAATATTATAAAATTAATCGAGACTTGACTATATCCATATTTAATAAGTTTTTAAAATCATCTGCAAAGGACTTTTTTTACTTTAGTTCTGTTAAAGCGGTTGCAGATACTTTAGATTCTAAATTATTTGAGGATGTAAATCCACAACCAAAAACACCATATGGCAAATCTAAGCTAGAAGCAGAATCTTATTTGATGGAAAAAGTTTTGCCAGTTGGTAAAAGACTTTTTATTATTCGTCCCTGTATGATTCATGGACCTGGAAATAAAGGGAACTTAAATCTTTTATTTGAAGTTGTAAAAAAGGGAATTCCTTGGCCATTAGGTAGTTTTTATAATGAAAGATCTTTCTTAAGTATAGATAATCTAAATTTTTTAATACTTAAGATGATAACGGATTCTAATTTAAAATCAGGTATATATAATTTTTCTGATGATGGCACATTGTCAACCAATGAATTGGTTGAATTAATCTCAAATTCTTTAGGAAAAAGAAGTCGCATTTTAAATATCAATAAAAACATTGTTCAATCAATTGCCAAAATTGGGGATAAATTAAAACTTCCATTAAATTCAGAAAGGTTAAAAAAGCTTACTGAATCATACATTGTTTCTAATGACAAAATTAAAAATGAGCTAAATATAGATAAATTACCATTAAATATTAGGCAAGGAATACAAATTACCATTGATTCATTTAAATTTAAATCAGTTTAATTTTATGCAATATTTGATATTATTATCAATACTTTTTGTAATTGAGTTACTCTATTTCAAAACTGCTGATAGATATAATATAATTGATAAACCTAATTTAAGGTCTTCCCATTCAGCCATTACATTAAGAGGTGGGGGTATTATATTTTATTTTGCTGCATTAGCATATTTTATTGTTTCTGGTTTTCAATATCCGTGGTTTTTTTTAGGCTTAACATTTATGACATTGATATCATTTTTAGATGATATACTTACACTATCAAATAAAATTAGATTAATAGTTCATTTTGGTTCTGTTTTATTATTAGCCTATCAATTGAATTTATTTTCTCTACCTTGGTATTATTTAATAATTACTTTCATTATTGTGGTAGGTGTTATTAATGCTTATAATTTTATGGATGGAATTAATGGCATGACTGCTTGTTATAGCTTATCTGTTGGTATTCTCTTGCTAATTGCTAATTCAACTAAAAGCTTTATCGATCAAAATTTGATAATTTATTCCATGATTGGTGTTTTAGTTTTCTCGTTTTTTAATTTTAGAAATAAAGCAAAAACTTTTGCAGGAGATGTTGGAGCTGTTGCAATTGCCTTTATTTTGTTATTCTGTCTTGGTGCATTAATTATTAAAACAGGTAATTTACTTTATATATTGTTCTTAACAGTATATGGAATAGATACTGTTTGGACAATTTTAAGAAGATTGAAATTAGGTGAAAATATTTTTGAGGCCCATAGGTCGCATTTATATCAATTTTTAGGAAATGAAGCAGGATATAATAAACTTTTGATCTCATTTCTATATAGTTTAATTCAATTCATGGTAGGTTTACTTGTAATCTATTTTTCAGTTTATGATTTTAAGACTCAGGTTATTTTTTCAATCTTGATTTTATTAATCATTAGCCTGATTTATTTAATATTGAAGAATTCAATTGTAAAAAAATATTTACCTAAAGATAAATAATTATGTTTCATTTCATTCAAGGCGGTATTGCCAAAGATAATCGAGGGCAAATTCGTTTCGTCAATGATTTTGATATGAAAGATGTTGAAAGATTTTATGTCATAAAAAATACTGATCTTGATTTAATAAGAGGTTGGAGAGCCCATAAAATTGAAAAAAGATGGTTTTATGTTCTTTCAGGAAGTTTTTTAATTTCAGTGGTCAAAATCGATAATTGGCATAATCCAAGTAGAGATTTGATTGTGGAGGATATAATTTTAAATTCAATGGATAACAGAATCCTTCATCTCCCTAATGGTTATGGAACAGCATTTAGAGCGTTAGAGGAAGACAGTCAAATTCTTGTTTTTGCTGACCATACTATAGATCATGCTAAATATGATGATTTTACTTATGATTTGAGTTATTTTCTGAACTATAAAATTAAAAAAGATTGATATTAACCAAAAAATTAGATTATTACAATTAATACATTATTTTTGTGGGTTCATACTAAGTTGGACTAATTTTTGTTTCTTCTGACCAAATAATTAAATATAATATGAGAATACTTCTCGCTTTTATTATCGCTGTGAGTTTATTTACTTCTTGTGCCTCACGGAAGGATTTAGTTTATTTTCAACCCGATTCTTTAGAGTTGAATACAACTTATGAATTAAATGCTCCAAAACTTCAACCAGGAGATATTTTAGCAATTTCAATCACTGCTGACGATGTTAGAGCTACTGCGCCTTTTAATCAAGTTTCAAGTTATAACAGTACAGGAACATTACAAACTACGAATCCTTTTATTCCAACTTATTCAATAGATGTAAACGGTGAAATTGATTTTCCTAAAATTGGGAAAATAAAGATTGGAGGAAAGACTAGAACAGAAGCCATGGAATTTTTGAAATCAGAAGTTTCTAGATTTATTATAAACCCTGGTGTTAGTATGGAAATTAGAAATTTTAGAATAACAGTTTTAGGTGAAGTTAAAAGTCCCGGTTCATATTCGATAAATAATGATAGAATTACTATCCTTGAGGCAATAGGAATGGCGGGAGATTTAACTATTAATGGAATAAGACATAATGTATTAGTAATTAGAGAACAAAATGGGAAAAAGGAAGAGTTTAGAATAGATTTAACTAAGAATAATTCATTAAACTCTCCAGTTTATTATTTGGCTCAAAATGATGTTATATATGTTGAACCCAATGGGGCTAAGATTCAATCTTCGAAATATACGCAAAATACATCCATCTTTGTTTCAATTGCTAGTTTAATCATAACTATAATTGCCGTTATTGTTCGCTAATATTATTTTAAATTCATGAATAATTTACCATCAAATGTTTCTTTTAAAACTGAAGAAAAGGAAATAAATTTAAAGCAGTTGTTCGAGCAATATGTTTATTATTGGAAATGGTTTGTATTTTCAATAATATTATGTTTAATGATTGCATTTGTATATTTACGGTATGCAAATAAGATATATAATGTAACATCAAAAATTTTATTACAAGATGAAAACAAAGCGTCTGGTGAATTGGCAGGTTTATCTGAGATTGCGAATCTTGCTGGAGGAAGTCAAGGGTCAGCTTTTGTGCTTGATCAAATTGATGTTATGAAATCAAGAAGAATTTTTCAAAAGGTGGTTGAACAAAACAGATTAAACATAATCTATTTAAATAAAGGAAATGTAAAGTCTTCTGAATTATTAGAATCTCAAACTCCATTAAGACTTGTTTTATTAGATCAAAATAACCCTAAGTTAGATTCTATTTCTCGTAATTTTTTGATTACTAAAAAAGGCGATGAATATATAATAGAGGATGAAGAATACGGTCAAAGGAATTTCAAATTAGGGAATAAATTCGAAACTTCATTAGGGCCTGTTATAATCCTTCCCCAGGGTAACAAAAAAATAGATTCTGAACTTAAGATTTCATATGTTCATGTTAATAAGGCAGTTGATGATTTACTTAAAGCAGTTCAAATTACTCCAAATAAGGAAAAGCAATCATATGTGGTTAATTATTCCATTAATTCTGGAAATATAAAAAAAGCTGAACTTATTTTAAATTCAATTGTCGATCAATATAATCAGGATGTAACTGATGATAAAACAAAATTAAGTAGAGCTACCATTTCATTTATAGATTCTCGATTGGACTTAATTTCTAAGAACTTGTCTGATGCTGATTCTAAAGTTGCAGATTATAAGGACAGAAATAATATGGTTGATATGACTTCTGAAGTTCAATTATATATGCAAAATGCTTCTGAAAATGAACGTAAATTAGTTGAATATCAAACTCAATTAAGGCTTGCCGATATGATGGGTTCTGCTGTAAATACCAATACTGGAAATTTATTACCCACTAATATTGGATTAGATGATCAATCCATCCAGAATAGTGTTAAGAGTTATAATGATTTGGTTTTAGAACGAGAAGACCTCTTAAAATCTGCTACACCAGATAATCCAATTGTTCAGAATTTGAATAAAAATATTAATGAATTAGGTTCATCTTTAAAAATGTCTCTTTCTAATTATAGACAGGTTTTGCAAAGTAATGTAAATTCTGTACAGTTACAAAAGAATAAGTTTGAAGGAAAATTAAATGAATTGCCAAACCAAGAAAGAGGCTTTAAAGATATTTCAAGAGAACAGCAAATAGTTGAATCCTTATATTTGTTTCTATTACAGAAAAGAGAGGAAACTGAAATTAAAGCATCTGCAACTCCTGCAATTTTAAAGGTAATTGATAAAGCGTATGGATCAAATGTACCTGTTTCACCAAATAAAATATTAATTTTATTTGGGGCATTATTTGCAAGTATTGTTATACCTTTTACAGCACTTTATTTGAAATTCTTAATGGACAATAAGGTTCATTCAAGGAAAGATATTGAGGAGAAATTTAATGCACCTATTTTGGGGGAGATTCCAGCTTCGGATGATCCGGTTGTTAAGGACAATGATAGATCATCTTTGGCAGAGGCATTCCGGATCTTGCGAACGAATATTGCTTTTATGTTAGGAGCCAAAAAGGATTCAGCAGTAATCTTTGTGACTTCAACAACATCGGGTGAGGGTAAATCCTTTGTTTCGACGAACCTTTCCAGAATACTTGCTATGTCTGGTAAAAGGGTATTATTGATCGGTGCAGATATTCGTTCTCCAAAAGTATTGGATTATCTTGGCTTATCCCATTTACAGCATACCAATATTGGTATTACACAATATTTGATCAATCCGGATATGCCGGTGGATAATATTATTATTCGCAAGCCTGCACCTTATGATTTTGATATTATCTATTCAGGTTATATTGCTCCAAATCCTGCTGAGTTATTGATGAATGGCCACTTTAAGGAAGTAATCGAATACGGCCGTGAACATTATGATTTTGTTATTGTTGATACGGCTCCGGTAAGTTTGGTAACCGATACCTTATTGATTTCTGAATTTGCAGATCTGACTATGTATGTTACTAGAGCGAATTACCTAGATAAACGCTTATTGAATGTTCCTAAAGAACTATATGAAGATGGCAAACTTCGCAATATGGCAGTAGTATTAAATGATGTTGACTTTGCTAGAGGATATGGCTATGGTTATGGCTACGGTTATGGTTATGGTTATGTTGATGCGAGTTCAGTATCATTACGAGCTAAAATTGGAAAACAATTCAGAAAGCTTTTCAAAAAGAAAAAGTAATGATCATTGCATAATTGAACTTGATTTCAATTATTTGTTATAAATTTATAGAATCATTAATTGACATCCACACGTTAATTTTGATTTTTCGTAAGTGCAATGAATTATTTCATTGGACTTTTCTTTTGAAGTTTACGACTACATCAGCATATTCTTCACAAATTAGTATTTGGTAACAATCTGGTAATCAACCCTTAATATTATTTTATCGCAAAACAATAAATTAAATATTAAATTTATATTGTTTATTGAGAAGGTTTTGATTTTAAATTTTTAATCCAATATTAATATAGTTCGTATGTCAACAGATTCCCAGAATGTATAAAACGGAGGCTATTGGGCCACTGATTTCGTTGTCCACTGCGCCAAAATTCCGTTTGATTTTCGGAGGTTATTGGGCCAAATAAGTGTTGTGGATATTCTGGAGTAAGCTGACCCCAGCAATCTGGACAAAAAAGAAATCACCATCTGCATTTAGAGGCTGTTAAAGCATGGCATTCTGGCGGATATTGACCCCTCAAATAAGGGTTTGAACAATTTATTCTGGAGCAAGCTGACCCCTCTTTCGAGATATGGTCATTTTATTCTGGACGATGTTGACCCCTTATACACTCATTTTTCATGGGTTTCTGTTTTTTGGTTTATTTGGGCTAGACCTAATCGATATATTCCAATGGCCGGTAAATCAAGACCCATGAGTCAGATCAAACAGTTAATACGATTGCACAGGGAGAATTATCCCATTAAAACAATAGCCCGTCATCTTTCCATCAGCAAGAATACGGTAAAGTCCTATCTAAAGAAGGTAACGGACCTGAATCTATCTCTGGAAAGGATACTGGAGCTGGAAGATCCAGTTCTTGAGCGGATGCTCAGATCGGGGAACCCCGCCTATCGGGACGAGCGTTTCGAGTACCTCTTTGAAGACACTCTACAAGTACAGATACTTGCAGAAGAATGGCTACAGGATTACAACTACAAAAGACCACATGAATCATTGGGAGGAAAGACACCAATGGAATACGATGCCCTGCCGGCGGCATGTTATCAATAGGTCAACTTTAAAAAAGATTGACCTATTGATAACAACTATATTTATATTTGAAAACTCGCCTGGATGCCAGTTCGAAAACAGGGAGGGTTACAATGAAATTAAGTTCTTGTTAAATTATTCATTAGATTGTTTCGCGTAGTTTATATTTCTATCTTTGTTAAAGATTTAATCAATCTAAGCAGAGTACACTAACGAATTTAACCATAACTTGTTAATAGACAATTGATAGTATTTTTACGTCATCTTGTGGCACTAACTTTGTAGCTGTTTACTCTGATACACGACACACGGACCTACTCCCAAAATAGGTTTGGCTTTAATTTTAAAGGAAAATATTAGTAGTTAATGGACATAGTTGGACTGAGAAAGTATTTCAAGAAAGACAGCCCTAGATGGGTTATCTTACTGATCGATATGATGATAGTAATTTTTTGCTATTACCTATCGAATTTTGTGGTTAATAGTTTCAAGGGAAGATTCACTGTGGAGTTGATGGTCAAGAAGTCCATTTTGATCGGGGCAGTTTACTACTTGTCCTTTCTATATTTCAAGACATATCGCGGTATTGTAAGGCAGGCTGGTTTTCGGGATGCTTGGGGGATTTTCAAGGCTGTTTTTGCGGCTTGGGCTGTACTGATGTTGGTTTCAACGGTTATACGCTTCAATTATGAGCGTACGGCTGAAATCAGTGAATATCTGCGTCCTTCTTATGCCGTTTTGTTTACCCATGCATTCTTTACAACGGTATGTCTCGTGGCGGCAAGGATTTTTTACCGCACCATCTATGAGAGCTTTTTCTTTGGCGGCCGTGAGGTGGAGAATGTGCTGATCTTTGGTGCCGGCAATATGGGAAACACCACCTTGAACTTATTGCGCAATGATACGCGCAGAAAGGTAAAGGTGGTGGCATTTGCAGATGATAATCCTAATAGAATCGGGAAAATGATCAATGGCTATAAGATTATCAGCATGGCTCGCTTGACGAAGGAATTTGTTGAGAAACTGAAGGTCGACAGTATCATTATCGCGTTGGACGACAATAACAAAGATCGGGTTTCACGTATTTCTTCTCAAATAGAACCATTGCCTGTAAAGCTTAAAATCATGCCTACTTCAGCAAGGTTGATGAGCGGAAAAGTGGCTACTAGACAATTACGTACCTTGAAGATCGATGATTTATTGGGTAGGGAGGCCATAAAATTGGAGAATCCTGTTGTCCATGAAATGATGCGCGACCGGGTTATCTTGGTTACGGGTGGAGCGGGATCTATTGGCTCGGAGCTGGTTCGTCAGATCAGTTTTACGGATTTTGATAAACTGATCGTTATAGATCAGGCTGAATCTGCACTCTATGATATACAACAGGAGTTAAGGGCCAATTGCCATAAAGATACTTTATTTATGGTTGGCAATGTCCGTGACCGTCAGTTTATGGAATCTGTCTTTGAGCATTATATGCCACAGATTGTGTTCCATGCAGCTGCCTATAAGCATGTTCCTTTGATGGAACAGAATCCATATGAGTCTATTTTGACGAATGTTTGGGGTTCGAAGAACCTTGCCGACATGGCTGATAAATATGGGGTTGAGAAATTCGTGATGGTGTCTACGGACAAGGCGGTGAACCCTACAAATGTCATGGGTGCAACTAAGAGAGCAGCGGAGATCTACGTCTCTGCACTGAACAGACAGAGCAAGACCAATTTTATTGTGACTCGTTTTGGGAACGTTTTGGGCTCGAACGGTTCGGTTATTCCATTATTTGAGAAGCAGCTGAAACGTGGCGGTCCACTGACTGTTACCCACCAAGATATTACGCGTTATTTTATGACCATTCCGGAGGCCTGCCAATTGGTGCAGGAAGCGGCAGTGATGGGTCAGGGCGGTGAGATCTATGTGTTCGACATGGGACAGCCTGTGAAGATCATGGATCTTGCGATACGAATGATCCGCCTGAAAGGCTATAATTATCCTGAAGACATCGGTATTGAAGTAACTGGCCTGCGTCCGGGTGAAAAGATCTATGAGGAGCTGCTTGCGGACAATGAAAACACGACCAAAACTCATCATCAGAAAATTATGATCGCCAGGGTAAGGACCGAAGAACTGGATGTCAACAAACAACGTATTGAACACCTATGTGCTCAGGTAGCCAATCAAGGCGCTAACCATAACCCAATGGTATTGGTAGAGCTGATCAAGGAAATCGTACCGGAATATATCTCGCAGAATTCGGTATTTGAGCAGTTGGATAAACACATCACTAATCAAGAATAAAAAATAGGTAAGTTTATTTTTTTTTAATAAACAAATTTATAATTTTAATTGGTGCGAAATGCAGTTAGGCTTACGATCTATTGAATTTATGCTATTGCCTAGTTGTAAAAAATAAAAAAGTTATAATAGAACCTACTCTGTTTATAATTCTTAGAGACTTTTTTTATTGAATAAAGGTTACTTTCTAATTTTAATATAAAGCATAAGTTGTCGAAGATAGATAATTATATAGGAAGTAATGGGAAAAAATCTTGTGGGCTACATTCAAGGAATTTAGCTAATTCGTTTAATTGATTATATGTATACATACTTGAGGAATTTTTAGATTCTACCTGTCCTATATATCCAGCAGACACCTTTAAATAAGCAGCTAAATCTCTTTGGGTATATTTCTTTCTTCTTATTTCCACAGTTCTTTTAATGATTTCAAGTTCAAAATATGATTTTGGCATAAAAAATTATAAAAATGTTTGCTTAGTTATTACTTAGTTTGTATATTTGGTGAAATCAATCAAGGATTGATGAATTAAATTGATAACTGAATCTATTATAAATAGATTGTGAGTTGAACAAGCCTCTGAATCCAAAGAGTAGCAACTTTAAAATTCAACGCGAGGCAACAGGTTTAACCCACGTCTAAAGAATTTGTGTATTTTAGCACAAGCTTTAGGCAGGGCCTGTTGAATACTGCGTTGAGGGTGCTACTCCCTGGATCTTCAGTTGAAAACAGAAACCCTGCCTTCTGCTTTTTGGTTTGTTCAATTAACCACATAAACTGTTATGATTATGAATGTGCAAACCAAAATACCACAAACCCTGCTCCAGGAGCAGAGTTCATGGTTTTCCGAAAAGATTCTATACAAGAACATATTCTGTTCTCCAGAATAACCTTCGGTCAATATAGCAGGATGCAAAAGGGCCCTTCGAATCGCAGTTTCAGGCCAATCCCTCCAGTATTCCTGTTCTACCAGTCCCCTTCTTAAAACAAGTGGCAAGGGCAACTTTGCAGAACGTTAATATCAGCATCATGATTTATTTCTCGACAATCTAAATCTAGGCTAATTTTTTCATTCTGTCAAGTTTGTCGGATATAGTTTTCAGGTCAATTCGATCTGGAAGGGGGCTGGTTATTGTTCAATGTGACAATAAAGTCATTCATTTTAAAGTGTTTGATTCCAAAAAAATGAATGCCTTTTGCCATAAGGTACAAACCTGTGAATTTTTCAGTGCTCGTACAATGGCCTGGATCTGCACGTAACCAAATAACCAATGGTGAATTTAAATCAAAAAAGATTTAGTAAGACGTTAACGTCCAAGGTCTGGCCGAGCGATCGGTTTGATGGTTCCTCCGCTTCTTGGAAAAAGATTGAGAAAGCGATTTTGCTGACATTATGTTTCAGTTTGTTTAATAATCAGTTAGTAGTAGCCCAAGATCCCCACGAGAGTGGGGGCAATGGGCACAACGGGATTATTCCGATACAGGCGGGCGAGACGCTCCCGGAATCCATGTGGGAAGCGCCAATGAACGTGGCAAGGCATTCCCAGGGGAAACACAGGATAATCCTCAATGATTTCAGGTACAAGAAACTGATCATCCTTGACTTTGGGGCAACATGGTGCTCCCACGTGCGTGGCCACGATACCCAAAAACGTAGCGTTGAAGAAAAAATTCTAAAAGGACCTGGAAGTGATCATGCTCACCGACAAGCCCAAGGATCTCATGTCGCCTTTTCTGGAACGGGTAGAGCAGCAAGGCTGGCTGACCCAGCAGGTATGGAATACTTGGGCAACCAGGATTTCCATAAGATTTTAAATAGACTGCATTGCCAATGGCAGCGATCATATAAGAGGGGTATACAAAAGGGCTGTTTTTTGAAATGAGCATACAGCGGAAATGATCGAGCTTGTGCGATGAGGCAGATGGGATGATATATGTCTTTAAAAGACCGCAGCTTGCCACAGAATATAAGTAGATAAGGACAGCTTACTGCACATTGACAGAAATAGAGGCGGGCAGGGTCCATTTACTATTCATCGGTACTGGATAGCTACATTCTTTCCATAGCCAGAGGAAAGTTTGTTCACCAATACTGATGGAGGAGAGAGAACCCAGCGGTTCTGGACATGACCCATCCAATTTTCTATCAGTTCGAAGATGGTAAAAGTAGGAGCATGTTCTATCCGCTCCCTCCACAATAAACTGGAAATTGCAGGCCGGTCACCGCTTACCTCTCCCTGAAAAAAGGGGAAGGCTGCATTGGATCGGACAAACGTGGGGACCCTATCCTATTGCAAGCAGGGGGGATGCACATTTAAGATAAGAATCGATATGACCATGACGGATGCCTTGTAAATGGCTGGCCCCAAATAAGGGAAAATTGGACAATTGATCGTTTTTTATTTTTCTATTGCAAACAGCATAGATAACCTTTAGAAACCAAATTAACACTATGCAACATAAAACTTTTAAAAATGCAATACCTAAGTTTTTGTTAAGGAGTTCATCAGCAGTGAAACCTTTCATCAATGAAAATTATTGCCTGAAAGAGATTTTTCTCTTTCCTATCCTTCTAACGATAGGTTTCTTTCTTCTGGGCAATCAGCTGGTCGCCCAAGAACACCTAACAATGGAAACAAAAGGTAAATTGGCCACCGGGACAGTTCTGGATGCCGTTACTGGTAAACCCGTTCAAGGGGTCAGCATCCGGGGACTGGAAGTAGAGGCCAAGACCGACAGCAAGGGACGGTTCCAGCTATCATCGGACTCGTCGGAACGAAGGATATCTCTGAGCCATGTTGGGTACAGGGATACGGCAATTTTATGGGACCCATCGATCTTATCGATGGAGATAATGTTGGTGCCCGTGGCCAACATGATCGAGCAGGTGGAGGTCGTGAGTACCGGATACCAGTCCATCCCAAGGGAAAGGGCAACGGGCAGCTTCTCATTTGTAGACTCCAAGACCATCCGGCGCAACCCTGGCATGAGCCTGCTCTCCAGGTTGAACGGGGTCACCAATGGCTTGCTGATCGATCGGAATACGGGAAATCCGGACGGACTGAGCGTAAGGGGCAGGAGCACTATATTTTCCAGCACGAGGCCACTCATCGTTGTCGACAACTTCCCGTACGAAGGTGACCTTGACAATATCAATCCCAATGACATACAGAGCGTTACAGTACTGAAAGATGCCACGGCGGCATCGATCTGGGGCGTCCGCTCTGGCAATGGCGTCATTGTCATTACCACCAAGAAGCCCAAGGATAGGCTGTCAGTTGAATTTTCCTCCAATTTCCTGTTCAGGAAAAGGCCTGATCTGTCCACCGAAAGGTGGATGTCCTCCAGCGATTTCATAGATTCAGAGATATTTCTTTTCGAAAAGGGGTATTATGACAGGGACATCAACGTACCCTACCAGCAGATCTCACCGGTCGTTGAGATCCTGGCCCAGGTCAGGGACGGGTCACTCAGCGAGCTGCAGGGGAACTCCCAGATAGATGGATATAGGGGGCAAGATGTAAGGGCCGATCTAGAAAAATACTTCTATAGGGATCTCTTCCAGCACCAGCAGCAGTTCAGTGTTTCCTCCTCGACCCCTTCTTTCAGGAATATCCTGAGCGGGGGCATTGACAGGTCGATAAGTGACAGGGTGGGAAGCGAGAACGGACGTACCAGTGTCCGGAATGCCAGCATCTGGAGTCTTTTGAAGGACCGCATGACCCTAAATTCCGAAGTCTGGTATGTCCAAAGCAGTTCACAGGTGGGCAATTCCCAGGGCTATACCCCCAAATATCCTTACGAAAGACTGGCCGACGGAAATGGGAATGCCCTAGAGGCATCCTATGGGACCTCCACGCTCAGGAGGTCGTACACAGATACCGCCGGATCAGGACACCTTCTCGACTGGAAATACCGTCCCTTGGACGAACTCCGGGGCTCGCTCTCCAGCTCGGAGCTCTCTGATAAGCAGTTGCGCTTTAATTTTGGGATAAAGGGCAAGCTGTACCGCAGCCTCAGCCTGGGCATCAGCTACCTGAACAGCACCAACTGGCAGGAAGGGAGTCTGCTCTACGGTAAGGAATCGTTCTATGTGAGGAACCTGGTCAACCAGTTCAGCTCATTCGATCCGGTGAACGGTACCATGGTAAGTCCAATCCCCGTCGGTGGGATCCTCAGCCGGAACGGTACAAGGATGGGCTCCCGGTACGGTCGGGCCCAGGCAGACTGGAACGAGACCATTGCGGACAGGCATTCCATTAGCGGTCTGCTGGGAATGGAATTCAGGCAGGACCGCAGGACCTTTGAGGACCATGGGCTCCTCTATGGTTACGACCCGGTCCTGGAGAACTTCTCCACGGTGGACATCTTCACCTATTTTCCGCTCTACCATAAGGGGACATATTCCCGCATTGCAAATGGGGGCAGCCGGACCCGGTACGTGGACAATAACCGCTCCTTCTATGGGCTGGTATCCTATAGCTACCGGGGGAACCTGGCCTTGAATGCCAGTTTCCGAAAGGACGAATCCAACATATTCGGTGTTAAGGCAAACCAAAAGGGCGTTCCCCTGTGGTCTGTGGGGGCCGCATATTCCTTTCATGAGGCCATTGGCTGGAAGCCGCTCGACATGCTCAAGCTCCGCGCCACCTATGGATACAACGGGAACATCGACAAGAACACTTCGGCATTCCTGACCTCGACCCTTTTCAGGACGCTGAACCCATGGGGTTACCCGATCGACAGGATCCTTAACCCACCCAACAGCACCCTCCGGTGGGAAAGGGTGAGGAACGTGAACATAGGCCTGGACTTTTCCCTGTTTGGAGACCGGTTCGGTGGGAGCCTGGAATATTACAGCAAGAAAGGGATGGACCTGATGGGGAACAGCCCACTGGCACCCCAGACTGGCGTGACGGAATTCTATGGGAACGTCGCAAACACCCTCACTGATGGGGTTGATCTTCAGCTCAGGGCACTATGGCTTGAGAGGGGCGGATTCGGCTTTCGGAGCGATCTCATCTTCAATGCGGTCAGCGACCGGGTGACCAAGTACCTGATGGATCCGGGGGCAAACAGGGATATCGTGTTCGCATCGGGCATCGTGCCGCTGGTGGGCCATCCCATAAATTCCCTTGTCCTGTTCAGGTCTTCCGGACTGGACGGGAACGGTGATCCGAAAGGATGGTCAGATGGCGGCCCCAGCACCGAGTACAGTGATATCCTGAACGGGCTTGACAGGACTGGCATCACCATAATGGGCTCTAAGGTTCCGACCAGGTTCGGGAGCCTCAGGAACACAGTTTCCTACAGAGGGGCCGAGCTTTCCTTCCAGGTCCTCTATAAGTGGGGTAATTTTGTCAGGGTAAACAACTCCTTCAGTTCCAATGGCCTGATCTCTGGCTCATACCGCTTTTCTGACTATGCCAGCAGATGGCAGGAAGCTGGGGACGAAGGGTCAACGGACGTCCCCCGTTTCAATTACCCCATGAATGCAAACCGGGAGGACTTCTATCAGTCCTCCGAGGTACTGGCGATCCCCGGTGGTACGGTGCGTCTGCAGGACGTGCGGCTTTCCTACCTTGTCAGACCTTTCGAAGGGCGGAGGAACTCGGCCCTGCAGCTCTATGTGTATGCATCGAACCTCGGGCTGCTGTGGAAACAGAATGACCGCGGACTCAATCCCGATCTCATTTCGGGATATAGGGTTCCCTCGGAATGGTCCATCGGAATGAAATTTAACTATTAACAACCATGAAGAATATATTGAAACTATTGACGGCCGCCCTGGTAATAGCCGGATGTTCCAAGGGCTTCCTCGAGGAACAGCCCAGCAGCAAGATCTTTACCCCGGAAAAGGTGGCCGATTTCCAGAGGCTCCTGGACAACTTTGACATGATAGGCCATACCAGTGTATTGCCCCAATTGTCTGCAGATGAATATTATATAGTCTCCGAGTCCAGTTGGCTGTCCAGCAGGACGGCCGTAGAGAGGAATTCTTACATATGGGAAGAGGATGTGTACGGAGGAGAGGTAGATATCGATGAATGGAACATACCCTACCGTACCGTATTCTACGCCAATAGCATGATCTCGCAGATCGATAGGGCGGGAGGGCCCGATGGCGGTGACGGGGGGCTCCGGGATGTCTACGGTCAGGCCCTGTTCCACAGGGCCAGGGCAAACTATGACCTCCTGAAGAACTATTCGGTGCCCTATGATGAATCCACTGCTTCCCGGGACCTTGGCATCCCCTTGAGGAAGGACCCATCGGTGGACTATAACCAGCCCCGGTCCACGGTTGAGGAATGCTATGATCTCATCTTCGACGACCTGGTAAGGTCGATCGATTTGCTGGCGAGCACCGGACCTATCCCGCAAAGGAACAGGGCGACAAAATTGGCATCCTATGCCATGCTGTCAAGGATATGCCTTTATCGCAGGGAATACGGCCTGGCGGAGAAATGGGCCGATGAGTTCCTCAAGAGGTACGATGTCCTGATCGATTACAATACCCTCTCCAGTACCTCGGTGGCCCCTTTCACCAGGACAAACGAGGAGCTCATCATGTTCGGGATCAGTACAAAATACAACAATGCTAGCAGCTACAGTTCGGCCAGGACATTCTTTGTCGACACGGCCCTGATCGACCTCTACGATAGGGACGACCTGCGGCGCTCGGTGTATTTCTTTGAAAGGGACCCTGGCCGCTACGTCATGAAAACGGGCTATAACGGGATCGCCCTTGTCCCCTTCACCGGGATGGCGGTCGACGAGGTCGTACTGAACAGGGCAGAGTGCCAGGCAAGGGGCAACAGGTTGGATCAGGCGGCCCAATCGATGAACCGGCTCCTGGAAAAGCGCTATAGGGAAGGGACCTATGAGCCGGTTACGTATCAGGATAGGGAGGTGGCCCTAGTCCATATCCTGCAGGAACGCCGTAAGGAACTTGTCTGGCGGTGCCTGAGGTGGGATGACATCAAGAGACTGAACAAGGAGGGTGCTAACATTACCCTGAAGAGGGTGCTGGGAGGCAGGGAATTTATCCTGCTCCCCAATTCCCCGAGATATGTCTTCAATATCCCCCAGGACGAAATTAACAGGAGCGGTATAGAACAAAACAAGAGATAACATGGAAACATCCTACAATAACTTCTACCGGGCTTTCATCACAGTGCTGATGGCCTTTGCAATAACGGGACCCCTGCACAGCCTACGGGCGCAGACCCTGTTCCAGGGAAATGTCTCTGAAACACTGGGGATCGATTCGTTCACGGTCCACTATTCAATTGAACCATTCCAGGAATTCAATATGTACGGTTTTCCGCAGGAGAAACTCGTAAAGGTCCGTAATGGCCGGTTCAGGTTGGTCCTTGAGGATGCACCTGGTCTGTTCTATATCCGGTTTTCATTCCCCAGGGCCGCATATAGAAAAACGGGCACTTCATTGCGGACGGTCGCTGACAGTCCCATACTGGTGAGAGGGAATGCCCCGATAGATGTAACGATTGACGAACAGGGGATATATATGGAAGGGGAGAGCAAGGCCATGTTCGATTTACAGATGGACCTATATTCACTGAATTACCAGCTCTCGGCTTCAAGGGCCGAGATCATGGGGGGATATAATGGGGCGGACATGGAAGATCTCGAAGTGGCGGCCATGGATATGCTGTCCGGGACAAAGGCGCTATATGACCAAGCCCAAGGAAATGCAATGGCAATCGCGGGGCCAGGATACGGGAACCTTCCGGACTCTGTCCGGAACCGCCTGCTCCTCGATTATCTGGGAGATCTGCGCCTGAGGCAACTGTTCGATCTGAAATTTCGCCTACAGGATTCAAGGGTGGGGAGGTTCGTTGCGGATTTCTATGTGGATAGTCTCCTATCGGAACCCGGAGGGGAGATCATTGGGACCTATAAGGGCAACTCTCCATTGTTCTCCAATTACCTGGCCGCCAAGATAAAGCTGGACCTGCAGATGGCCTCCTACCGGGTCGGTCGCAACATCGTTTTCGGCATGCCCGTTTACCTGGACCTCGCATCCAGGAAATTTACCGGCAGAGCGTATGACCAGGTCGCCTTTGCACTGTACATCAACGGCGCAATGAGGCAGGAGATATTGCCCCGTACCTATCAGAAGCTGCTTTCCACCATCGGGTCCGAGGCCTACCGGAAGTACCTCGAAGGTCAGAGGGCAATAAGGGAAGAGGCTTCCAGATCCTACCAGTTCAGCTTTCCCGATGAGACGGGCAGGTTAATCAGCAATAGCGACCTTAAGGGAAAAGTGGTCCTGATGGATTTCTGGTTCACCGGATGCGGAGGCTGCAAGAACCTGCACTTGGCGATGGAAGAGGTCAAGGAAGCTTTCAGGGACGAACCCGATATTGTCTTTGTGAGCATGAACGTCGACAAGAGCAGGGAAGCCTGGCTGCAGTCCGTCCGCTCGGGGGAGTATACGGATCCGGGGGACGTCAAGCTGTGGATTGGGAAGGGCAAAGGAGGTGGAATAATCGATCACTATCGGGTGAGCTCCTATCCGACGATGGTCTTGGTCGGTAAAGATGACAACCTGGTCATGGTAAACCCGCCCGATCCCCGCAACCCGGCAAAAAAGAAAGAATTGATCTACCTATTGCGTGAAGCGCTCAAAAAAGGGGAATGATCTCCAGGTAGCTTGGATGGTAATAGATGACTGGGGAATGGATAGGGACCCCAATTCCAAGAGGTCCCTGTCCTTCCATTCCCGAACCACGGAAAGAGGTCCAGAAATCTGGTGCAAACCAGGCCTATGGGTTCACGTAGGTTCCCTTGCTCATGCTATTGGGGGTGATTAGGCCAGCCTGCTCCAGGGAGTCCGCCTGGGAGGCATTGAAGTTGTCCGGGACGCTTCCCGGTACATCGGTCCTCTGCCAGGAACAGGTATGTTCTCCGAGATCCTCGCAGTTGGAATCCAGGTAATCGCCGGGAGATGGAAGTTTTTCATAGTCCCCGGACGTACTGGTGTTGACGTAGATCTCTCCGGCCATTTGTTTTGCGGCCTGTTCGCTGTTCTCGGTAAAAGCACTGGCCGACAGGGCCAGTCCGATCACGGCCAGTCCCAGAAGGAACGAACCGGATAGTTTTTTGATGGTTTTCATGATTTTTTGATTTATGTTTAAAATTCAGTTATGTTATTTCCTGGTGGACCATATCCCAAGGGCCAATATCGCGGCATTGAACATCAGGTGCTCCATCCATCCCAGGGAACCGATCACCCCGCCGCAGTGGCACAGCTTCTCCTTCACCAGGCTGACCATCAGCAATAGGTACAGCGTGAAGGTGGCCATCAGGGTTACCGAGATCCCAAAGGAAACCCTCTGGACACGGCGCTCCGGTACGACCATGCCCAGGGCCAGCACGAGCTCCAGGAGGGGAACGCCCCATCCGATGGCCTCGGGGAAATGGCCCAGGACCGGGATCCTGGCGATACCCCTGGTAAAGGGAACATGGTCCAGCAGTTTGCTGTAACCCGTGTAGGCGAACAGGAAGACATAGGACAGTCTCACCAAGTTGCGCCATCCTGGGAGGCGTGAGAGAAAGGGTCTTCTCTTGGACGGTACCGAGCACGGATTTCTGCCGTGGCCGGTACCTGGATCGTCTGAATATTTCTGCATATCGGTAAGTTTTGGACTAAGGAAACGGTCATGGAGTATATGTGCCAAAAGGATCTTATCCCCTGGGCAACCTGTTTTATTGGATCCTCCCCCGGACGGGGGGAATACGGCATGTTTCTTCGGTGTCAATTTCATGGTCAGTGTGATTTTATCGGTTATATCATCGGAGCGGGATCCCTTGGCCTTCGTGGTCACGTCCCGGAACGGATGGATGGCCAGCGGCAGGACATAAATTGACCTTCAGGGTTCCAACGGCAAATGCCCGGGATTACCGGCTCATATTTTTTCCGGTTCGCTTTGGGCTTTCCGCACATGGCCCGGCTCCCCTTTCCGGTAGGTGCAGGTGGCTGCGACCGGTCATGTAAAGTTCCGCAGAACATTTGGAAATCTGGAACGGAATTCGCCCAGGTGATAATTCCAGGGACCAGGTTCTGTTTTTGGCGGCGCTGAGAGTATGTAGTTGGGATCTTAGGCCAAATGCGGGACAATATCCCGGTATCGGGGCAGGCTTGATGGGTAAATTCGCCCAGGGTGGTATCCTGTGCCTTGTTGCAGTTTGTTGGTTATCAGTATTTTATATTCTTTTTTGCTGCGTAGGATGCTGTTTTTAACGTACAGGATGCTGTTTTTCCCATTTTTTGGAGGTTTGCCGGGATCCGTCCCGCGCAATCCCTTTTTGGCTCCTTTTGGTTTGCAGGTATCCATAAGTTCTACCATCTTTAGCATAGGATCCACAGAAGTCTTCGAGGCCTGAAGCCGCAGACCTGGTGCGAGACCAGGAAATTGTCACAATTAATTTGGAGGACCCAACAATGGAATGTCAACTGCGAGAGTTTCGCTATGGCATGCTCTCTGACCTGCCCCTTTCCGGGGCGGAGGCAAGGGAGCTGAGCGAGGTAACCGGGGAAGACCCGAAATGCAACATCGTATTTCCCTGACCGCCCGAGGAGCTGCGCACGGTAAGAACCGTGCGCATTCCCCCTTAGGCCCCTCTGCGACATCCATGTGGCCGACCGATGGACCGTTCAATATGCACAACAGAGAACCGCAACCAGTCCCAGGTGACACCGACAGGGTGTCATTTCTACCTATATCAACTGAATTCGCCTATTTTTCTGCCAACATGGGCCACATTTTTCCCGGATACGGCCTGCGGGGCCTGACCGCCGTTTACCGCAGGCTCAAGGACTATGCATCATGGCAGGCCAGGCTGGACCTTCGGCATGGACTGGGAAAGATATCCCCCCAGGCCCACCTGGGAGAACTCTCCTGCGCCGGCCCCGCCATGTACGTCAGCTTCCATTTCGGTTCCTACCGTACCCTTCCCCTGGAGCTGCTTGCCGGCGGGAGGTCCGTGTGCGTCGTGCTCTCGGGTGACCTGCTGGCTGCCTATGGGGAATACCATGCCGGGCTAATGGGGACCGGAATGCCCGGTGCGGGCCAGGGGAGGCTTTACCTGGCAAGCGCAGATGACCCCTCGCTGTTCTTCAGGCTGCGCGGGATGGTGAAGGCCGGAGCGCACATCTTCGTCTATGCCGATGGCGGGCACGGCGCCAGGCGGGACCCAGCTGGAAAAGGGCTCGCAAGGGTCCAGCTCGGCAGCGCTGCAGTGATGGTGCGCTCGGGGTACCTGGAAATCGCCCACCTGCTGGACCTTGAGGTCCATCTACTGCTGGACCATTCTCCCGGACCGTTCCAGCCCATGGGGGAAGGCAGGAGCATATCCTGTTACAAACTCCCCCGGAGAGGGTCAAGGGTAGATTCTGTGCGGGACGGCCTCGGGCTGCTGTATGCAAAGTTCCAGCAGGCGCTCCTGGAGTGCCCCGAGCGATGGGAGGCCCTTCTGTACCTGCACCGCCATAGCCTGCCCAGATCCCACATTGGTGGGTGGGGACCGCAAGGGAGGCTTTTGGGATTCACGGACGGGAAAAGGGCATATGCCCTGGACAGGTATACCTACAGGAAGTACCCCCTGGTGCCCCCCGGGTGTCCGGAGGCCCCAGGGGGAGCGGGCTGGTTCTGAAAAATATTTCATAAATTGGGGGATCACCGCGGGCCCGCTTGGGCCCTGCCAGACCAATTCGGCCTATGATCGCAACAAGGAAAACGCTCTTCAGGCATACCGCTGCCTGGACCCTCTACGGATTCTATTTCTACACCGTCAACGCCCTGGGGAACCGGGACCTTGGCATAGTGACCGCGCTGTGTTCCATGCCCCTGTTCATGTTCGTCTATTACGGGATATCCCATGCGCTGAACGTTCTCCTTTTCAACAGGAGGTACCTGGCGGCTGCACTGACGGCCTCGGCAGTGTATGCACTGGCATTTGCAGTGCTCTATCTCCTTTCACACCCCTCCTCGCACTGGGGATCGGCCTTTGACGACTACATGACCGGCGGGGACTTCAAGTTGAGAATGTTCGCCCAGACCTACCTCAAGCTGGTGGGCAATTTTTCGATTTTTGCGCTCCTGGGGTACCAGTTCAGGCTCCGGGACATGTGGAAGGGGCGCGAGGACCGGGAAAGGTCAAAGAGGCGCCGTTACGAATACACCGTCCTTGCCCACCAGGTCTCCCCGCACATGCTCGCCAATGCCTTCCAGTCCCTGGACGGCCAGCTGGCACGGGCCCTCCCGCAGATGCGCCAGGGGGTGCACGAGCTGTATTCGCTGATGAACCATTTCATGGCCTCGTGTGATCCTAATGCCCCCAGGACCGTTCTCCTGTCCGACGAGATCGGGGCGGCCAGGCAGTTCATTGCCGTCGAGCAGGGGATATCGGGGCGCTCCGATGGCTTCCTCTGGGAGCTCTCAGGGGACATGGGGTCCGCTTCGGTCCCCGCGACCACGCTGATCACGCTGGTGGGCAACGTATTCAAGCACGGGGGGATCTCTGGGGAAGGACCCAGGGGCAGCATCTCCATCCGTGCCGGCAGGGACGGGTTCGGAATCCGCGTGGAGAACCCCATAGGAGGTCCGGCGGAAGGCAGGCAGCAGGGCCACGGAACGGGCCTTGCCAACCTCAGGGGAAGGCTTGAATTCGTTTTCGGGGACGGCTTTGAGCTAAGGCACCGCCCGCACGGGGGGACGTACATCGTAGAGCTGGAAGTATATTATGACACAAAACATAGAATGAAATGAGGAAATACCACGCCATCATCATTGATGACCAGCAGTCCAGCATCGACCTGCTGCTGGAATATTTTGACCGGACCGAGCTGGTCCAGGTAGACGCACACTTCACCGATCCGATCAGGGCCCTTGCCCACGTGAGGGAAAATGTGGTGGACCTGGCCATAATAGATATCGACCTGGGGTCCAGGATGGACGGGTTCGACTGGATTTCCGCCGCGCCAAAGCGCGGGATCCGGTTCATCGTGTACACAGGGTTCCGGCACTTCGAGGACCAGGGTTACCTGATGAACGCCGTTGACGTGCTGCTCAAGCCGGTCAGCTACCCCAGGTTCGCCATTGCGCTTGACCGCCTGGACTCCCGCATCCGACTGGATGAAGGTACGGGCAGGGACCTGGACTCACTCGAGCACTGGTACGATTTCCTCCATATCAAGAAGGACGGGAAGTACATCGGCCGGATTGTGTGGTTCAAGGACATCCTGTACCTGCAGGCCAGCGGGAAGCTGGTCCTGATACACCAGGCCACCGATACCGAGGTGCTGATCTGCAATTCGACCCTTGCCCATGTCTATTCCAGGCTCCCCAGGAAATGGTTCAAGCAATGTGCCAGGGGCGTGGTCATCAACACCAAGTTCTTCCATTCATACACCGGAAGGAAGGTAAGGATGGTCAACCATGGGAAACTGCTTCCGGTAGGTAACCTTGCCAAGTACGCTGAATTCAGGGCCTTCCTGGAGTTCAACCAGGTGTGACGCTTCATCGAGGGTAAGCACGGCACCGAGGTGCCGTTCCGATACCATGGGGTCCTCCCTTGGAAAAACGAAAGATGAAAAAATTAAACCTAAAGGTAATGAACTATTTTGATGGACTACTGGACAGGACCAGCAGCGGGGAACACGTCCCTTCGGAGGCCAGCGGGGCACAGGGAGACCTGGTGGCGGAGATAGCCGCTAGAACGGACCGGTTCCTGGCAAAGATTAGGCGTTCTGCCTTGGACAGGCCGCTGGACGAGGGGGTCTCCCGCAATATCAATGCCCTCTATGCCAGGGCGAGCGCACTGATGGACAGGGCGGCCAGCGAGCGCTCTACTGGCCGGGCAGGTACCGGGGATATAGCCGCAGAGGTCCTGGGAAGCATGGGATCCATCCTTGAAAACCTGGAATCGGCCTATCCCGGAATCCTGGGACCAGAGCTCGCGCTTGGGAAGGGTTCCAGGCTCAGGAAGTTGCCCGAGCTGAGGGAAAGGTTCCTGCAGCTGAGGGAAGACATTCCAGAAGGGGAGATCGGCGAGGCTTTCGCACAAAAGGTCATGGACTTTACCCAGGTGGACCGCAAACCGAGCTTCCCGCTGACCCGCCGGTCCGTGACCTACATGGAGGAACTCCTGCGGAGGCTGGGCGACTGGGACCCGCTCCACCAAAGTGGCCACTTCACCGCCATGGAAAGTTTCCTGGTGTACGTGAACTTCAACAGCAAACGGTGCATGGACCTTATCCTATCGAGGATAAGGTCCAGGTTAGGGGAGGAGTGCCGGGGGGCGAAGGAGACGCTGCTGGCCCTGCTCGATATCCAGAGGGATTTTGCACAGCTGCACAGGAAGGAAGACCTGTGGCTGAATCCCGGTTACCTTTCCGTCGGCAGTTTCGTGGAATCTTTCCTGGAGAGCGAGATTGACTTCTGCAGCGGGGCGATCCGGGCAGTTGGAGAGGACGGGATCCCGAATGGGTTCAGGAAGAGGAATGTCAACAAGCTGACCTGTAACCTCTCAGCTGACCAGATAGCGATCATCCTGCGCCTGCTGGACGAGGAGAGGGTGGTCGATGCACGCTCGCTGAGCCAGGTGTACTCCACGATCGTGCCCTTTCTCAGTACACCTGACAGGACTTCCCTCTCACCGGGCTCCCTGCGGTCAAAGTCCTACCATCCAGAGGAGAGGGACCTCTCAAAGGTCATCGGGACGCTCCAGGGGCTCCTGGAAAGGGCCGGCAGATACTGAAAGAAGGTTCCGAGATTGTGCGTTGAGTTACATGCGACCAGCACCTTGCTTCCGATCCTGGGGGGTTACAGGGCGATGCCGGACGGGGGGCAGGGAAGTTTCCGTTGTTACGGACATTCAGGGACGGGCGGCACCGCTCCTGGCAAGTGAACCCGTAACCGAAACACGGAACACACCTGCCCTGGGGGAGCAGCCGGGGCGATGGTCAGGGAGTGAAAGCCGATCCGCCTGCAAAATTCACCGTTCCCATCTGCGGGACTGCAACTGCATTCCCTCTATCCCAGAGCTGTACCCATACCCGAAGGACGGCCGTCCTTCGGGTATGGGCCATTACATGCCTTATAGATGAACCGGTTCGGAACAGGATGCCTTTGTTTAGGGCCGGTTTCGGGGATCGTCCTGCCGATGGTGACCTATTTTGCGTCCCTGACGCAGCGGATAGGGTTCAGCTCCACCTTCCACCAGCCTCCTAGGCTCGAGTACGATGGCCTCACGTGAAGGGTCGAATAGTTCTCGGCGCCCTGTACGTTCGTTGACCAGTAGTTTGCTCCCTCAACGGTCTGCCTGCCGGTATTGTAGTTTACGAAATTTCCCGTGAACGGAAGGAACAGGTACCTTGACTGCTGGGCGGGATCGGTTGGGGCCTCCTTGAGCTCCACAGTTCCAAAGTATCTCCCGGAGACGTTGTTCTTGCCGTACTTTCCGGGTATCCCCGGGTTCCCCATGTAGCTGGCCCCAGCCATGAGCTTTCTGAAGTCGCTGTCACCTGGGGTTCTCCATTCGGGGGATACCAGCCTGCAGGGATCTCCCGAAGGGTAGTCCCCATATCTTGAAAATGGATAGTTCATGTCCGTATGTGACCTGCCTGGTATTTCCTTGCCGGCCATCCAATAGTCGCCCCCGCTCTCATTGGCGGAATAGTTCTCTTGGCTGGAATGAAAGCCATAGCTCCAGGATCCATTGGTCCTTTCGGCCTTCAGGTTGCCCGGTGCCCAGATCAGATCGCCGATCTGGATGCCATCCGAAGTGAATTCCCTGATGTTCAGCTCGATCCTGTACCGGGTTCCTTGTGTGAAAGGGAGAGGCACCTTGAGGTCGCGCTTGGTCACCGAGCCGATCGTGATGGACCCGATCAACAGGTTCGCTGCTGCCTGGGCAGCCTGCAGGCCTATCTTGATGGGCCCCGTATTTGACGAGGTTACGGTCCTGCCGTTACTGTTGGCGGGAAAAGGTATGCCCTTGAGCTCCTTATCCTGGGGATATGAAAGGGTTCCGCTGTGCAGGTTTGCCGAACCCGAGATGTTGGATTCTATCTTTACCTCGCGGATGGAAACTATGTTGCCCGGTACGGATTCCGAGGCAACGTTCAGCTGTACCGCCGAGATCTCCGCGATCTTGTTGTCCAGGAGGATATCGATCGGATTGTCGCTCCCTGCTGCAAGGGAGAAGGTGCCGGTCGAAAAGTACATGAAACGGTCGTCATCCCCCACGGGTACCGATGGACCTGTCGCTGCCAGTTCTTCGCTCGTTCCCACCGGACTTACCGTCTGGTTGCCGAACGAATAGGAAATGACCCTGTAACCCCCACCCGGCTCCAGGCCCGAGAACGGCTTGTTGTTGCCGTTGGCCGAAAATGTGCGCTGCTGGACGAATTTATTGTTCCTGTATATGACTACCTGGTATGCGGTGTTCGGGGCCAGTGCGGAGGTCTTGGATACCGCGGATGCCCTGGAACCGGGACCGGTTACCGGATTACCGTTGGAAGCGGGCATGGCGGCACTGCCTTCCGGTGTTACGGGGACGACCCTTACGTCCAGGTAATGCCTGCCGTCGAGCATGACTGCCGTGCCCGTATATCCCCGGTGCAACGTCCTTTCCATCGTGGACGATGAGGCCAGTGTGGTTCCGGTGGACAGGGAGGGTCCCTTTGCCCGTGCCTCCATGGTTGACTGTCCCAAGAGCCTGACCGATATGCTCGTGCCTTCCGGGCCCTGCCCGTCCTGGCCGTCCTTTTTGCAGGAGGACAGCGTTTGTAGCGCGATCAATAGGATAGGGAAGAAGAATGCGATCTTATTGTTGAGTTTCATGTTCAATCAATTATTGGTTACCAACTAACGTCATCAGTGAATTTTTCCTCCGTCCATTTCTCACTGGGCCGAAAGTCCCCATCCTGGCCCACTGGCCTGATCGATGCAGATCCACTTGCGATGCCTTCCTCTAGCTCTATGAACGTAACGGATATCTCGGGACTGAGGTATGCCCTTGATCTCCCACCTGTTTTTTCCATTTCTCTGAATTTTTAATTAAGGAACCTGATCTTCCAAGTGACTTGGAGGTCAATTGTGATTTTGCTGGGCAAAGTTAGTGATTGGCAGGTACTGTACCTGATTGGGAGGAGGGATAAAAATAATCTGTAGCCAGACTCCTACAGGGACCGTATTATCCCGCAGTTACGTGAATTGGAGAGCCCCCCGTCGATGGGCCATCAATTAGGTCACAATGTGCAGGTGCCGTTGGACCGGGCGGTGATTGGTCATGGACCCACATTGCCCACTCTAAAATTAAATGCGTGGATATATGGGTTTTCCTAGGGTAGGGGGGCAAGAGCAATCGGGCAATGTTATGGCCGCCTACCATCCATTCCGGCCAGCGGGCCTATCGGGACATATCGAATGTTCCTGTCGGTATAACCCAAGTGCGGGCACTGCGTGTATTGTGCGCCATTTGGCAGCATGTCGCCCGAGATCAGGGACGGACAGCGGCGCTGAGGCGGAAATGGACCTTCGACTTTTTGGAAAACAATATTTCCTTGACTGTTTGGGTTCGCCTCCCAGCCGAATAGAACAGGGTCAATGTAAAAATAATGGGTGCCTTCTAGAGATAAAAGGCACCCGTATGGTAGTATAAATAGTTGTTTCAGCCTACTTGGCTAGTGGACGATTGTCGGAATGGTCCGGATCCTCTATACCAAGGATTGCCAATAGCAATAGGTAATATCCTTTCTCCAGTCCAAGTTTTTTCGCTCTCTTTTCGATTCTTTCCATTTTTCCAGGTTTTAAGTTCTTTGATCCGTTATGTTTCCATTTATATAACAAATCCCGTACAAATGCCCGGGAACGGAAATGTTGACGGCAATAGTTTCCTTATTTTGAGCTGATTTGTCGTTTAAATTAATAGATGTTTCATCCATCGGTAATTATTTGACCTAACAAATGGTTTACCTCAACCATGACCTGTCCTAAAAAATGGACGATGAAAAAGCTTGGGATGGCATCCTTACTCAGTTTGGTGCTGGTAATTCGGTTGCGCCAATCGAGGGTTGGTCTTGGCTCCCTCACGATATTTGGGTCAGGCCTGGATCAGGGGAAGGAAGGGGAGCTGGGTTCCCCTTTGTCCCTTTCATGGTCACGCTGGGCTTCATGGTCACCGAGCTTCGCATACCGCGCCCCTACGTCGATTTCCCCCCAGGCTCGGATTTCCCTAACTGTCCGGTCCCGCGGTTCAGGGGATGTTCATGATGGCCCCTACGGATATGTGCCCCTGACGGTGCCATGAGGATCCTGGCGGGGGGGAAGGTTGACCAGACCGCGTTCGGGAAATCGGTGCATGTCCGCCCTCCGGTCACTTGAATTTCCGCACACCAAGATTTTCCAGCTGGACAAGTGGAATGTGCACTATTTACCATAAGGGGGCCATGTATTAGGGAATTAAGTCCGAGTATTGCTATATTTGTTCTGGCATGATCAAAAAAGAGACCATAGAGAAAGTACTTGACGCAGCTCGGATAGAAGAGGTGGTCGGGGATTTTGTCGATCTCAAGAAGAGGGGCACCTCCCTTATCGGGAACTGTCCGTTCCATAACGAGAAGACCCCTTCCTTCCACGTATCGGTCTCAAAGGGGATCTACAAGTGCTTCGGGTGCGGGGCCGGGGGGGATTCCCTGAAGTTCGTGATGGAGCATGAGAAGTATGCCTATCCAGAGGCCATCCGGTACTTGGCCAATAAATACAATATTCCTATCGAAGAGGTTGAGCGCAGTCCAGCACAGCTTGCAGCCCAGGATAAAAGGGAAAGTCTATACGTCCTGAGCCAGTGGGCTGGGAAGTACTTCAAAACCCAACTTTGGGAAACCGACCTGGGCAAGAGCATTGGCCTGAGTTATTTCCGCGAACGTGGATATCGGGATGAGACCATACAGAAGTTCGACCTGGGCTATTCGCCAGAAGCCTGGACAAGTTTGGTCGATGCAGCCTTGACAGAAGGGTTCAGTAAAGAATACCTAGCAGAGGTCGGACTCGCGGTTGAGCGGGATGATAAGTCGCTATATGATCGCTTCCGGGGCAGGGTCATCTTCCCGATCCATAACCTGACCGGTCGGGTGATCGGTTTTGGAGGCAGGACCCTAAAGACCGATAAGAACGTCCCTAAGTACGTGAACTCCCCGGAGTCCGAAATCTACCATAAATCCAGCGTCCTGTACGGCCTGCACCTCGCCAAGAAATCGATTTCAGAACATGATGTGTGCTATCTGGTGGAAGGTTATGCCGATGTGCTCTCCTGTCACCAGGCAGGAGTGGAAAATGTCGTTTCCTCTTCAGGGACCTCCCTCACCACAGGGCAGATAAAGCTGATATCCCGCTACACAAAAAATGTCGTGATCCTGTACGACGGTGACGAGGCGGGGATCAAGGCTTCCCTGCGCGGGACCGATATGCTATTGGAAGAGGGACTGAACGTCAAGGTCCTGCTATTTCCCGATGGCAATGACCCAGATTCCTTTGTACAGAAGTTTGGAGCCTCGGCCTTCAGGGACCATATCAATAGACATCAGGAAGATTTCGTCTTCTATAAGACCAATATCCTTCTGCGTGATGCAGGGGAAGACCCCATCAAACGTGCGGAAGTCATCCGGGAAGTCGTAAACAGTATTGCCCTGATCCCAGATGAGATCAAGGTCTCTGTTTATATCCGCCAATGTAGCGGATTATTGGATATCGAGGAACGCGTGCTCCTTACCGAACTGAATAAAATCCGGATGGACCGGAACAAGGCCAAGGATAGAAAGGCTTCCAGTGCGGCTTCTGGACCTGGCCCAGATTATCCTACGGATGATTTTATCCCTGCGGAGATGTTGGCTGCGATGGCGGCCGAGGGAATCACGGTTCCGGAACCCCAGGTCCAGCAGATAACATCCGAAATCCTGATGGAAAGGGAACTCGTGCGTGTGCTTCTGAACTATGGGCGTGAGCTGGTTGTCTGGGAAGGCGATGGGGATATCCCAGTTGCCCCATATCTATTGGCGAGCATGGACGATGTCAGATTTGAGGACAAAGCCAGCAGCAAGATCATAGAAGAGTTTAAAAAGCAAGCTGAAAGCTTTGAAGTACCGGAAGCCAAATTCTTTTTCTCCCATGAGGACGAGGAAGTCTCCAGGCTAGCGGTCGACAGCATAGCCACAAAATACGAGATCAGCCCTAACTGGAACGACGATAAGCGTAAGATCTTTGTTCCCGAGGAGAAAGATCAGTTGAAAGACCTGGTCAATCAATTGATCTATAGGGTAAAGAAGAATAAGATCGAACAGGAGATGCATAGGATCAGGGAAGAACTTAAGACATGTAAGGACCCTGATGATATGCTGGTCCTGATCGCTAAATATCAGAAGCTCAAAGAAGGAGAGAAGTTATTGGGCGATTTTTTAGGGAACACCATCGTTAAGTAGATATGATAGACCGCAAGGACCCTTGAACAAAAGGTGAAGAAATGACGGTTTTATTTATAAAAAAGATTGGTTTCCAGATTTTTGAATTAAATTGTCGACATAAAGATCTATAGGTAGATATGATCGCCCATGATAATGACGTTGTGGTATTTGTGGAAGTGAAAGTAAGGTCTTCTTCGGCGTTTGGAACCGAAAGGGATATGATCAATTCACAAAAACAAAATAGACTGAGTAGGGCCGCAGAAGCCTATATCATGCAAAAAGATCATCGTGGAGAAATCAGGTTTGATGTCATTACCTTTATAGACGGAAAATCAACATATATAAAAGACGCATTTTGGAATTATTAATATGAATAAGAAACTAAAGCTTAGCATTCAGGCACTAACTATCCTTTCCATTTCCTTGGTCATCGGTTGTAAGACCCAACAAAGCAAGGTTGAATTTGTAAACCCGACCAATAACAGCAAGGTCCTGAAAGGGGAGAAGGTGCAAGTGAAGTTGAAATTTCCTGACGCTTCGGTAGACTCAGTGGTCTATTCGGTGGATGGTGATATCTTTGACCGTAAAACCGACACAACAGCGGTCGTGTTTGATACTGACGCCTATAGCTATGGAAATAAAAGATTGAGTGCAAAGGTGTATTCCGGGGGCAAAGAGGATATCGCATACAGCGAAGTCTTGGTCGTTCCGCCCGCTCCAAAGCAATACGCTTTTGAAGTGGTAAATACCTATCCGCACGATCAAGGAGCCTTTACCCAAGGGCTATTCTTCGAAAACGGAACATTATATGAAACTACCGGTCAGTTAGGTGAATCTACCCTTAGGAAAGTGGAATTAGCAACAGGCAAGGTCCTTCAGAAAGCAGACCTAGCGGCTGATGAATTCGGAGAGGGGATGACGGTCGTTGGAAATAATATGTACGTATTGACCTGGCAGAACAACAAAGGCCATGTTTATGACAAGAACAGCTTCAAACTATTGAAGTCTTTTGACTACCAAAACAGCAAGGAAGGCTGGGGTTTGACCTACGATGGTAAACAGTTCATCAAATCCGACGGTTCCAATAAACTGTATTTCCTAGATCCAGCGACATTAGCTGAAACAGGTTCCATTGCTGTTTTTGATGATAACGGTCCTGTAGAAAAGTTAAATGAATTGGAATTCATTGACGGCAAGATCTATGCAAACCTCTATTACGGCGATAAAGACGAAATGGTGATCATCGATCCTAAGACTGGAATTGTTGAAGGTAGGATCAACTTTGTTGGCCTGTACAGCGATAACCGTGCTCCTTATGACAATGAGATGAACGGTATAGCCTATAGACCGGACAGCAGGACCTTATTGGTAACAGGAAAGCACTGGAGCAAGTTGTTCGAGGTCCGCTTAAGGGAGCGCTAGATCAATCTGTGCTCCGTCGTTATCTTGATCAGCGACATCATGTTTTTAGCTTTGAACTTGCTCATCATCCTTTTCCTATGGGTTTCGATGGTGAGTGGGGACAAAAACAACTCCTCCGCAATCTGAACTGAAGTCTTCCCCAATGCAATCAGTTTCAAAATCTCAGTCTCTCTTTTCGTAAGCTTGGGTAATAGGGGCAGGTCTGAACCTATCGGATTGGCAATGATCTCCTGTACCGCGGAGCTGAATACCATCTGTTTGTTCACCGCCTGGTCCAGGCATTTCTCCAATTCCACGATATCGATGTTCTTGAGCAGGTAGCCTGATGCCCCATTCTGCATGAGCTGCAGGATCACGCTGCGCTCGGTATGGTTGCTCAGGCCCAGGATGATCACATTTGGGGCGATCCTCTTTATCTCCAGGCAGAGGTCTATCCCATTAATATCAGGAAGTGAAATATCCAGGAGGACAATGTCCACAGGGTCGGTTTCTAGAAATTTCAGTAATTCATGACCTTTGGTAAATGTGGCGGTCACCTCATAGGGTTTTATGCGGTCCAAGAGACTGACCAACCCTTGTAGGATTAGCGAGTGATCATCGACAATAGCTATGCTATAGGCTGGATTGTACATGGTCTTTAGGAAAGTGGTCCAATATTAATCCTAAAGATAACCAAGTTTTCAGTAAAAAAAATGGCCAATTTGAAATATCCCTGTTTACGGGTACAGCGGTTTTATTCCTCAATTAAGGCCTGATACTACCTTTTTGAATCAAAAACTCCACTTTATCTCTCAATGGCTCAAATTCTACCTTTGTCGACTCTTCTATGCGATCAGGGAATAAAATACCGTAAAGATGGTCTACCTCATGCTGGAAAATCACAGCCGTAAAACCTTCGATCAGCTCCTCTTTCACATTCCCTTGGCGATCAATATGCTGTAATTTAATAGCGTAACTTCGCTTTACATCTTGCCTCAGATCAGGAATAGACAGACAGCCCTCTGCACCTTGGCGAGTCAACTTAGAGCGCCAGATGATTTTAGGGTTCAAATAAAACTCAAAAGGCTCATCTTTCTTATCCAATCGCTGAACCCAAATAACATTTTTGTTGATGCCTACCTGCGGACCAGCTATCCCAACACCAGCATGTTCCGGATCCTTGACCGTAAGCAGCATCCTTGCAGCAAGTTTATCCAGCAATGGATCATCAAATTTGATGTCCTCCGATGGTTTCTTTAAAACTGCCAGTTCCTTTTCATCTGTAACCTTGTATACATGCATCAAGCTGTTTTCATCAGCCCCATTGATCAAAGATTTTTCAAAATCGTTAAAGTTCTTTGCCGTACTCTTGTTCACGTTCCTTTCGTTTTTAGGTCCTTTGTACTTTTTCTCCCCAGCTTCTATGGCCGCATTCAAAATATTGTCCTTGGGTGGCTGAGGGCACCGGTATCCATTGCTGTAGGCACAGTAAGGGTTGTATGCCCTGTTGAAATCGACCTTGATCTTTCCATCCTTGATATCGGCTATGCTCAGGTCCATATATCGGCCGCCTTCATAGGTGGTCTCTCCTGTCGAATTGTCCATGAAAGGCACGAAAAGGTGGTTTTTATAGGTCGCATTCTGGAACAGTGCAACACTTTGATAAGCCGTTAGCTTATATTTCTTCCCGTTCAATTCAAAATTCAAGAATCCAAAGCGCTTGTACTCGTTGGAGGTGCCATCATAAGTGGGCATCCTGAAGGTAGGTTCATTGAAAAGCTGCTCTACTGATGCTGTCACCACATAGTCTCGCTTTGCAGGATAGAAGCTCACAAATTCAACCTGATCCTTTCTTAATGGGCCAAACTCGTCCTTCACCATTTCCTGGATCTGTTTGTCCCTATAGGACTGAATTTCCTGTTCCAAAGATTGGGCCATTAATATTACCGGACCAAAGAAGCTGATGAAGTAGATAAGTGCTTTCATTTTTTTGAATTAATATCTATCAAATGTATAGATATTTTGCGATTATCGGATAGGGCTAATCTAAAGTTTAATTGTAATTTTGTGAAAATTGCAGAGACATGAGAATAATGGCGTTTGATTATGGGACCAAGAGGATCGGGATTGCTGTTTCCGACAGCATGCAGATCATTGCAAGCCCATTGACCACCATCCATCCCGAAGGGATCTGGAAATTCCTGTCCGATTACCTTGCCGGGGAACAGGTAGAAACCTTCGTCATTGGTAGGCCGAAGCAATTGGACGGAACTGCATCCGGATCTGACCAACATGTGGTAGGTTTCAGCAGGAAGCTCCGCAAAACCTATCCCAATATCCCGATTGTCGAAGTGGATGAAAGGTTCACTTCCAAGATCGCTTCCAGGGCGATTGCTCAGTCTGGAATGAAAAAAAGCAAAAGACAGGATAAGGGGTTGATTGATAAAGTTTCGGCAGTATTGATCCTGCAGACTTATATGGATAGCAAATCTTATTAATATGGCATTGAAGGACATTCAGTTTTTTTCTGAAGACATCGATTTTACACTCAAGGAAAAGCAAAAGGTTAGGCAGTGGATTGGCGCAACGATTAAGGCCGAAGGTTTTAAGCGCGTAGGGGAGCTGAGCTTTGTTCTATGCTCGGATGCCTATCTCCTTGAAATCAATAAGCAATACCTTGACCACGATACCTTTACGGATATCGTGACCTTTGATTCGTCAGAAGATGAAGGTGTCATTGCCGGAGATATCTTTATTTCCGTGGAAAGGACCATGGAGAACGCTAAAAAATTCAATGTTTCCGAACGCGACGAACTGCATCGTGTCATCATCCATGGTATACTCCACCTTTGCGGCTATTACGATAAGAAAAAGGAAGACAAAACCTTGATGACCGAAAAAGAGGACTACTATCTAGCTAAACGCGAATTCTAGGGACCCTCTTCCTAATCCTTATTTCTTGCTGAATTCCTGAAAGGCGGCATTAGCCTCGGCATCACTCAATTCTGCACCAGAGCTGATGATGACCTTGTATCTAAAAGTAACGGACTCACCTGCCTTCAATTTGAAGTTCAAGGTCTCCTTGCCCTTGCTGAACTCTTTCTGTCCCAGTGGATTGGCAGCAAAAAGACCATAACCCCTAGCATGCCAATAAGTTGGATAGCCAACATTTTTGGGATTATCTAAGATCAATAGTGATACCGGTTCATTTCCAATCTTCCCTATCAGATTGACCCATTTTCCTCGCGTTCCCCAAACTTCGTCACCTTCTATCCCTTCGCTGCTGCGATATTTCCCAGTAACTTTATCATTGTCCAATTTGGAGACAGTTGTTGGATTCCCGTTTGCATCAGTAAAGATCTCCGGTTTATCGGACGGGTGTTCTAGCTCTCGTGCAATCCGGATCCCAATCAGGCCCTCCTTATTATCTGAAAAAGAAACGTCCTCATCCAAAGCCGTCAATTTAGTAGTCATTTCAATCGATCTTTTCTGACCTTCTTCGGAAAAGACATATTGGGTGTTTTCCTTTAGCAGGCTTTTTCCATCAGGGCTTTGCCAATCTTTCAGCACGGCCAATTCCGCATTCTTGTTGCTGGCTTTTATTTTCTCAACAGCTACATGTTTGATCGTTCCAAAATCCTTTTTCCTTTCCGGAGGTATGGCGGTTGAATTGTTCCAGAAATCCAATCCATTGACATTTCCATAATTAAACCACATACCGACATGGTGCGGATGGTCCACGCGTTCCTCAGGCCTTGGGTCCAGTGGCCAGCCACGGGTCACCAAAGTGCCCTTTGTCGTCCGAAGGGGATAAAGCACGGGCTTCATCAACACGCCGGGATAGATATAGGAGGTGAATGGTTTTCCATCAACAGCAATGTCGATCCGCTTTTCCGCTCTGTTTTCCACAATGGAATATTTAGTCTGTGCATGTGCCTGGAACAGCGAAAGTGCCAATAGCAGCACAGGGAATGTTTTAATAAGCATAATCCTTCATTAACTGGTTAGCACTTCTTGTTTGGCATCGTCAAAGGTCACCCGTTTTCCGGTCTCCATGGCTGTCCTTGCCATAATATTAGCGATAGAATGGTTGTAACCGGCTTCTACCGATGCATTTGGCGTCTTCCTGTTACGGACACAGTCCATCCAATTGCGCATATGCAATGAGGTCATCGGGTCGCCACCCGTATTGGCCGAAGTTTCCGTTTTTGCCGCATTATCAAGCGTAAATGGAGTCAATAAATTTGCTTTCACCCCCATTTCAGCGGCAGATCGTTCGTTCAATCCTCCTTCCGCACTTACCTGATTGGTATCCAGGTTCAGCATGCCTGCATTGGAATAGTAAAGCTCCTTGATCCCTCCAGCAGAATTGGTGAAGCGGGAGGAGTACAGCACTTGAAACCCCTTGCTCTTATCATTCTCGGGACCATAGTCCATCACTGCCGTTACGGTATCGGGATTCTCTCTGCCATCCTTCCAGGTATAGATGCCTCCATTGGCAACCACACTTCTCGGATGGTTTAATCCCGAAAACCAGTGCACCGTATCGATCTGATGCGCCATCCATTGCCCCCAGATCCCCGATGAATAGGGCCAGAACAACCTAAACTCCAGGTATTTCCTCGGATCCCAGGCTACTTTAGGCCGGTCCATTAAAAAGCGATCCCAGTCCGTATCCTCTTGACGGATTTCCTTGACCAATTTCGGTAATCGCCAACGTCCGGGCTGATTCACATTCCAGGTCATCTCCACCATGATGATATCCCCAAATTTCCCAGACTTGATGTACTCATCCGCAGCAATATAGTTCGGGGCACTTCTGCGCTGTGAACCAACTTGTAATATCTTGCCTGTTTCCTTTACAGCTTTCAACAGTATCTTGGCATCTTCCAAGGTTTCAGCCATTGGCTTTTCGACATACACGTCCTTGCCATTGCGGACAGCTTCAGCAGCCATCAGAGCATGTTGGAAATCTGCTGTACTGATGATTACGGCATCAATTCCTTTATCTGCATAGAGTTCATCGTTGTTGCGGTATTTCTTGATGGTATTATCCGATTTCTGCTTGATATAGGCCTCAGCCTCGTCTCGCCTTCGGTTCCAAATATCCGATACCGCAACAAATTCAAAGTTGAGTTCCTTAGCATGGTTTAGGAAGGAGGGCACAAGGGAATCCTTGAAACGGTTTGAAAACCCTACAATGCCTACCTGAACCCGATCGTTCGCGCCTATGATCCGGCCATAGCTCTTGGCATCGATGCCCATTGCCGTTAGACCTATCACACCAGCGCCGATGCTAGCTTTTTTAATGAATTCCCTTCTTGAATAATCTGAATTAGGCTTTTCCATAATGGTTAAGTTTTATGTTCGTGAATGAAGCTGTTCGTAAGTTTAGGTTTGTTAAGTGCAGTTGCTTAATAAATAGTAAATTACGATTTTGAATTTTAATTGTTGGAAAAACAATTGTAAAAAATCAAATAGCTATTTAACCTTTTAATAAAGCTCCAAAATCGGTAACTTGTTCCAATAAAAATTTCCTAATTATGAAATTCAAGCTTTTTTCGGCATACAGAGTATGGCTCCCAACCGTCTTACTTTGTTCTATAGGTATTTCCGCCTTTTCTCAAAGGACCCAAAAACCTCCACTCCATGGAAAACATTGGATGGCGATCACCGGAAAACCTTTGGCCGCCACTGCCGGAGCACAGCTTTTCCAGCAAGGGGGCAATGCAGTCGATGCAGCCTGCGCCATGTTGGCCGCGACCTGTACCATGTGGGATGTCCTGAGCTGGGGCGGGGAGACACAGGCCCTGATATATCACCCAAAACTTAAAAAAGTAATTGCCATCAATGCTCTCGGGGTAGCACCGACAGGGGCAACCGTTTCCTTTTTTAAGGGTAAAGGATACGATTTTCCGCCTGAATACGGCCCTCTTGCAGCATTGACCCCAGGTACACCGGGGGGGCTTTGCCACATGCTGGCAGAATATGGGACCAAAAGCCTGGCAGAGGTCCTAGCTCCAGCCATGGAAATGGCAAAAGGCTATCCTATTGATGCGCAGACTGCCAATAGTATTGAACGCGGAAAGGATAGGATCAAGCAATGGCCGTACAGTAAAAAGGTTTTCCTGGTCCATGAAGGTGGGGAAAGAGAGGCTCCAGAAGCTGGAGAGATCTTTGTCCAGGCCGATCTGTTGAATACCCTGACCAAGATGGTTGAAGCCGAGAAAGCAGCCCTAAGAGCAGGAAAAGGCAGAAAAGCAGCGATCATGGCAGCCAATGATAGATTCTATAAAGGGGATATCGCCGATGAGTTTGTACGCGGAAGCAAAGAACAAGGCGGTCTGATCACAAAAGAAGATTTGGCCAAGTGGAAACCCATCGAAGAGGAACCTTTGAAGATCAACTACAAGGGTATCGATGTTTACAAATTGCGGGAATGGACCCAAGGGCCATCCATGCTCCAGGCTTTGCAGATCTTGAAGAATTATGACCTTCCTAATATGGGATACAATTCTGTGGATTATATCCATACCGTTTACCAAGCCATGAACTTAGCTTTTGCAGATCGCGACTTTTATTATGGGGACCCTTATTTCAGCCGAAATATTCCAATCAAAGGCCTGTTGAGTGAAGAATATGGAAAACAGAGAGCTGGAGAGATCGATCCCAAAAGAAACAACCCTGCAACTGCTCCGGGTGATCCCTATGTTTTTGAGGGAAAGAAAAATCCATTTTTGGCATTGCTGAAAGAGCGTCAGGAAAGATTTACACCGACTGAAAAAAATAAGGGTGAGTTTGTTCCTAAGCATGATGTAACTTCTTCATCAAACCATGAACAGTCAACTAACCCCTTGGACGAAGAATATATGGACCGTTTATGGCGTGGAACAACCACCGTTGAAGCGGCCGATGCCGACGGCTGGGTCGTTTCCATTACCCCCAGTGGTGGATGGCTACCGGCCACAATCGCCGGAAATACCGGCGTCGGAATGAGCCAAAGGCTACAGAGCTTCGTGTTGGACTCCTTGATCAACCCTTTCAATGTGGTGGAGCCGGGTAAACGGCCTAGGGTTACCCTTACGCCTTCCATGGCCCTGAAAGATGGCAAACCCTATCTTTCCTTTGCGGTACAAGGCGGAGATACCCAAGACCAGAATCTCCTTCAGTATTTCCTGAATATGGTTGAATTCAACATGACTGCCCAGCAAGCCAGCGAAGCCGCCAATATCAACAGTAACCAATTATGGCTTTCCCTAGGAGGAACCAAGATGGATGACCGGAAACCTCGTGCGGGTAGTTTGTTGCTGGATCGAAAGACCGATCCCAAAACTATTGAAGCATTAAAGACAATGGGTTACTCCATTCAATTAGGCGACCGAACCAGTGGTCCGATCAATGCCATCTTCTTCGACGAAAAGCACGGTAGCCTATGGGGAGGAAGCAGCAACAATGGCGAAGACTATGGAATTGGCTGGTAGTTACAGATTAACTGAGAAAATGTTTAATATTGTAGGATGATCGAGGGATCGGTGTTTTTTGCCGACGATCTAGTCACAAAATTATTATTCCAATGATAAATAAATTATTCGCTTCCGTACTTCTTTTTACGTGTTTTGTGGCCTCTTCATCTGTTCTCCTTGCGCAGACGTTGCCCCTTATCAAAGAAGGCGAAGCTCAGATTGTAGAAGGTTTCAATACACCGGATAAATGGATCCGTGAGGACCTTTGGGTGGAAACCGAATTTGATACCGACGGTGACGGAAAACCGGACAGGATGCATGTCGATGTCACTCGGCCATACCAAACAGAAACCGAAAACCTTAAGCTCCCTGTTATCTACGAAACCAGTCCATACTATGCCGGTACAGCACAGATGGTCGATGGGATCATGTGGAATGTGGAGCATGAGCTAGGAGAGAAGGCCCCCACGGCAAGGGTTCACCCAGAGGTAAAGAGAACAGGTGAAAGACCTATTATTTCCAATAGCCTTATTCGTGAATGGGTAAAACGTGGTTTCATCGTGGTGCATTCTTCATCTCCAGGAACTGGTTTATCTGATGGTTCTCCAACAATTGGCGGCCCCAATGAGTCCCTTGCCCCGAAAGCTGTCATCGAATGGCTGTCTGGAAAGGACAACGGCTATACCAGCCGCGATGGAAACGAGAAGGTGAGGGCCTATTGGTCAACCGGAAAGGTAGGCATGACCGGAACTTCCTTTAACGGTACGCTACCTTTAGCTGCTGCAACCACAGGTGTGGAAGGCCTAAAAGCCATTATTCCCGTTGCACCTAATACTTCTTACTACCATTATTATCGTTCTAACGGACTGGTTCGCAGTCCCGGAGGCTATTTGGGTGAAGATATCGATGTATTATACGATTTTGTCCATAGTGGTGAGGAAGCAAAACGAGCTTATGGCAATAAAGTAATCCGAGATACAGAGATGGCCAACGGATTGGACCGTGAATCTGGTGATTATAATGATTTCTGGAAAGGACGCGATTATCTGAACCAAATGTCGGGAATGAAAGCAGCTCTTTTGATGTCCCATGGATTCAATGATTGGAACGTAATGCCTGAGCATAGCTATAGGATCTATAAAGCAGCTAAGGAATTGGGAATCCCGGCTCAGATCTATTACCATCAAGATGGACACGGTGGTCCTCCACCCATGAAAATGATGAACCGTTGGTTTACCCGCTATTTATATGGTGATCAAAATGGAGTTGAAAAAGACCCTAAGGCTTGGATCGTACGTGAAAATGACAGACAGTTCAACCCTACCGCCTATGCCGATTATCCTAACCCGGCAGCCTCCAATGTGAAACTTTATCTAGCTGCAGGTGCTCCTAAACATGGTTCTTTATCGACCAAGCAAAACTCTGGAAAAGTTAAGGAGACTTTGGTTGATGATGTATCCTTTACTGGTGATTCCTTGGCACAATTAGAAACATCTAAGAATAGATTGCTTTATCTGAGTCCAAAACTGACCAAAGATCTCCATATTTCGGGATTGTCCCGGATCAATATCCGCTTGGCAAGCAGTAAACCGGCAGCAAACCTATCGGTTTGGTTGGTGGCATTGCCCTGGGAAAAGGGAAAGGGAGTGAAGATCACGGATAACATCATTACCCGGGGTTGGGCTGACCCGCAAAACTATGAGTCATTGACCAAAAGCAGTCCGCTGAAACCAGGCAAGTTCTATGACCTGGCTTTCGACCTGCAGCCCGATGACCAGATCATTCCTGCCGGACAACAGATCGGGCTGATGATATTCTCCTCTGATCAGGAGTTTACCCTATGGCCAGAAGCCGGAACAGAACTAACACTTGATCTCAATGGAACCAGTTTGACCCTGCCAGTGGTTGGCGGAGCTCAGGCATTTGAGGCAGCTTTAAATTAAATCAATACCCAGAAATATCACTCAAGATCTTCTTCTGTAGTCGATAGTTTTGGTCGAATGGACAGCTTTACACTGCTCTTGCCATCAGCATTATTGGTCTTCTGATATTGGATACCAGCCATGGAAAGATATTTTTGATGATCCAGATCGTCCAAATTCTGTATATAAGAGAAGATCTCATCAAGATTCTGACCTGCGATGCTCTCGCAGGTCATTTTTATTTCAGCTTCCGTAGCCCCTCTATCTTTTTCCTTATAGAAGTTGTAGTAGAGGGCCCTCATCACATCATTGAGCGACCTCTCGTTCTTACTGGAATTGCGGATAGCTCACAGATTTTCGTCCACGATACTTCAAGGAATAATCTTATATTGGATGACGTGGCCAGGGAACTAAATCAAGGTAAAAAGGCAGCCGGCCCAACCGGACCAACGTCTATGGCTTAGCGAAGGACAGGAAAGTGTAACGATCGTAGGGGTTCTCCCCAATGATATAACTGTTTTCCCAGTCGCTGGTGGTCCTACGATCACCCCGAAATCTTTTTTTCCTACTTCAGATACGGCATTGGCCTGATGCCTTCTCAGTGCGGCATTAAAGGAATGGGATTAGAGCATGTTTACTTCGGTTATCAAAAAGTTCATGCGCTACCTGTGCATCTCTACAGAATCGTAAGAGCTTTCCAATAAACCCTCTTGGGATGAGTATTTCATTTTCAGTTTCTTCGATTAATTTAAAAAATCTAGGTGTTTCGTAAGTACCCCTTCCTGACTTTTTCTTAATCATAAAGGCTGAGTTGGCAAAGTTAAGGTGCTCTTTCAAATAATTAATTAATACTAATGGAATTGCATGACTACTTAGATTTTATCGTATTGCTCAGTATGATCTTAAGTTTTTCGTCAATATTCGAAATGTTGCTTTCTGCAATCGTCCATCTCTCATTATATAGTTCGTCCAATAAATCCAAACTCATTTTTCTTGCCCTTTTCAGATATCCAATCTGATCAGCAATTGGATCCATTGTTTTAGGATCTACAAATGGGCTGTTCCCCTTCTGTACAGCAGGTAAAAATAAAGGCAGGGCAATGAGATTTCCCAACCCTTTACCAGTAAGGTACTCCTGGTTTGGAAACAATCGGTCAAAGCTGGAGCTTTTATCAAATGGCGAGAATGCTCCACATCATTCTAAGATCTCCATGAATATCTTAGGGCTTTTAGATGCTGGGTACGGTTCCTCAAAGAAAATTCAAACATGCGCACCATTTCCCGAACGGGATCGTTCAAGGTAATCAGGTACATTTTTGGATCTGCATCCCTCCAGAAATTTCAATGCCTGCCGCTGCCAATCAGATTTATCGAAATCAGCCACTAAAAACCAGGAGGTATTGTCTTGCAACAACGGGTAAATTCCATTCTGTTGAAGGCCCTGAAGGTGTTTGGAAATTTCTATTTCTGATAAATGCAGAAAACTTTTGTGGTTGTAGTTACTATAAGTACCTCCATTTGCTTTGTGCAGTCGGTAATGATAGGGGTCGTAGCTATAGTCCGGCATATAGCCGCTTTTATTTCCCTTTTCCCACCGTACTGCAAATACATCTCGTCGTCCGTTGAAAATGTTGAGTAGAGATGTTTTGTCATCATTATCGAATTCCACTTATTTTCTTCTTTTGTAGCAAGATAATTAATTGGGAGTTAAAAGATTAAAATTTTTATATCATTGGAGTTTGCCAAAATAGCTCCATATCGAAATCTAGCTTAAAGGTTTCAATAACCTTTGTCTATTAGAATTTATTACATACAGATTTGGGATTCCAAGTTAAAGTTCTTCTGAGAAATACTTTTAATCTTTTCTACTTGAGGAATAACTGGATTTATATTTTATTTCAAATCACTTCTATAAACTATATAATTCATGCACGGGTAAAAATATTTATTTTGTCCAGTTTTTTTAATAAATAACTGGACTTTTATTTTTTTTGAATAAAATTAAAATGTTTTGAAAGTAACTGATATAGTGTTAAATAAAGTTGGCAGACTTCCTGTTGATTATGTTTTTACCTATAAGGATTTTAATGTGCCGGGGAGCAATAAGGAATCCGTTATCAAAGCATTGAATATACTTTTGTCTAAAGGAAAGATTAATAAGATATCAAAAGGGAGATTTTATAAACCTGAGAAGTCTTTTTTTGGAGAATTACTCCCGGCACAGACGCAGGTAGTAAAGGATCTGTTAGAGGAAAACGGTAAGATCGTAGGCTATTTAACCGGGCTCAGTGTTTTTAATACCTTTGGGTTAACCACGCAGGTCAGTAATATCATCCAGATAGGAAAAAATAACGTTAGACCAAGCTTTAAAAGGGAGCGTCATTCCATTGGTTTTATAAAACAGCTGAACTTAATCAACAGGGAGAACATACCTTATTTACAGATATTGGACTGTATTAAATTTCTCAAGTTATAGAACAGACTACAAAGCACGCTATGCGGCCGTTCTACGATACAGGCACATTGATTTACCACAAGGGTCTGTACAATAACAGTTACACAGATTTTCAAATGGAATTGGTAATAAAAGAACTATGATGAACAGAGAGAAAGTAGCGGTAAAATGTAACACTTGGTATGAGTGGGATGCTGTAGAATTTTAAATAATTCCGACTGCAGGATTAAGGTGTTAATGAAGGATGATGCTTTCATTATAACTGGATCTGATTATAGTGGAAGAAGGTTAATAGATAAGCCTAATGCAAATGAATACCAAGTAATCGATTTTAAAGACTATATAAAATCAGTTAAAGCGGGATATATTCATAATTCCTTGAGGGTTTAAATTGCAGAAAAGCCCAATAGGCACTAAACCATTGGGCTAAAAATCGAGTAACGAAATGTGTGGTGTCGTATACGAAATAAAGGTAGGAAATAAAATCCACAGACCCCTATTTCGGTAGGGGCATAAAAAAGGCCCAGCGATATGGATAACTGGGCCACCTGATATGTAAACCCTTTGAGAGGTCTGCATGTTGCGATGGGCAAGATAGGCAATAAAAACAAGAAACCCAACGGCCACTACTCCATTGGGTTCCAAAAACTACTCATTTACCTTTTAACTTTTATCCAAAGTTAATTGGAATATTGTTAAAAAAAAGCCCAGTCTTGTGAAACTGGGCCAGAAAATGAAAAACCTTCTAATTGGGATTGAAGGGTTTAATGAAGATACACATTAAAAACAAAAAACCCAACAGCGGGAGGGTTGCCATTGGGTCATGAATATATAATAGAATTAATGTTCTTAAAGATAGTGAATAAATACAAAAAAGCCCAACAGCGCATATACCGTTGGGCAATTAATTGAGAATGGAAGTGTGTGTGTTGGTATAAATATAATAAAGAAACATGTAAACAGGAGAAAAAGGATTGGCATTAATCAAGAGCTTGAGGGATTCTACCCAAAGCCATATAGGGACCCGATAGGGATTCCTACCATTGGTTATGGCTTCACGTACTATCTGCCCGATTGGCGCAAGGTAACGATGCAGGACAGGCCATTGGCGGAGTACCAGGCCACATGCATGCTACAGGAAATATTGAAGGGATATGAGAACGATGTTCTTCGGCTGGTAAAGGTACCATTAACACAGAACCAGTTCGATGCCTTGGTGAGCTTAACCTTCAATCTGGGGGCTACAAACCTTGGTAAGTCTACACTGTTGCGAAAGCTCAATGTAAACCCAAACGATCATTCCATCCGTGATGAGTTCGCAAAATGGAACAAGGCCGGGTGAAAGGTATTTGCAGGATTGGTTAGAAGGAGAAAATCAGAAGCGGATTTATATTTCAGTAAGTAAGGGGATGATACCAAAAGTTGATGAAGGAACAGCTAAGGCAGCGAATAAATGTCCATTGGTATTTATAGTGTTTGTCCTGTCTTCAATCCTATCCATAGCGATTGACAGAATTTTCTTTAAAGAGGATAGCAGGAACGATGACTGCCAGGAACAGGTGCAGTATTTAAGGGAGAGGGTTGAAAAACTAGAAATTCAAGTGGATGACTTTACAAAAACCATCTTGTTTAAAAATGCTCAAATTGAAAATCGCGACTTGGCTTTGGATTCTTTGAAAAGAGAGGTAGTGAATGAAAAAGAATGTAGGAATTATTTTTTATACGGGATAATAGTTATCCTTCTCATAATGATTTTTTGGTTTCCGAACAGTGGTAAAACTAAAGTTGAACTACCTCAAGAAGCTAAAGAGGCCGTCAATGCAGAGGTGACAAAGATCACCAAGAAGATAGATGAAAACGGAATGGAACACGCTATTATTAGTGATAAGGAAAATGTTATACAATCGTTCTATGAATTAGATGACAGCACAAAGATAAGGCTTGGCACTGTTACCAAACTTTTGGGCATAGAGCGAAAACAGTTCAAGGAATGGAGGCATTACAATACTTCAATTTCTGCAAAGGATTTGCCGGCATTCAAAACAGATACGGGATTCTACTATAAAGACAAATACGCGCACATCGAATTTATCAAAGGAAAGGAAAGCTTAAGCAAAGAGAAATTTAACTTCTCATACAATGCAGAAATCAACTATCAGAATATTACAAAAAGGATTGGTTTTTAGGGCGCAAGAATCATTATATTGATTTTTGGATAGCTGACACAAGGGCAACTGTAAACGGTGTCAAAAGGGTTAAAATACAGCCTAAGCAGGATAATGTTAAAGTTGATGTCAATGCATCTGGATTCTATACCGATAGATTGAATTTAGGTGTAGATGGGGGCGTGACCATTGGGCGTACTCGTTTGGGTGGTAACTATTATTATGACATGGTAGATAGACAATGGAAGCCGTTGGTAAGTGTTAAACTTAGATTGTTGGAGTTTTAAAAGAAAATAATTATGTTTATATAAACTAATTATTAAATATTTATGGAAAATCCAATTGATTTAAAAGAAGCTTTATATGGTAAAAATATGGCTACTTTCTTAAACCATTTTGAAGAATCGGCTAATGATTTTCAAAAAAAAGCACCAACATTGGTTTGATGAAAATTCTAAAGATGGTGAAGTAGACAATGTGCATAAGCACTATCTCTTGCAATGGACTAATTATTGTATTGGATTCGGCTTTTTAAAATCATCCAATATGCCAGATGAAATGCAAAAAGAATTGCATGAAATTTTTACCAAAATGACCAATAAGGAAAATAAATGATAAACATAGCCACTCTAACCAGTGGCTTTTTTATTGAAAAGAAATCCCCAATCTAAACATAAGATCGGGGATATTGAGATGAAATTTTATGGAAAAACTAATTAGCAGCCCGTTAAAACATCCCCTGACACATGGTGTCAGGGGATGTTTTAAATATATATCGATAGGTGAATCTCCTTTCAAATTTAATAAGGGTAGGATTTCAGGTCAAGTGTTTTAAGAATTTTTAACAGTTTCATAAAAGAGATTCAACCTGTCATAGCTTGGGCATTTCTCAATTTCCTTTTACCAGTTGTCACAGTCCCTGTACCGTTTTGCCAGGAACCTCTCGGCATAGCACACTACCATGTGCGGAGCTATCCTGATGTTGTCCTCATATTGCCTGTTCAGTAATTCTCTCCTTAATTCATCTAATGTCATCCGGCAAAAATAAAAAATCCCCTCAAAATTGTCGAATGAGTGGATTTTTTATGGTAACTGGATATAAAAGATACTAAACCTATAATATCAACAGATGCTACCCTTCGTTTATCCAATTATGATGAATTAACAATCGAGTTTCAAAATGGTCTTAAGAATTCCCCGAGACCATGACGAAACGGGGAATCCCAATTTAGTAAACCACTATATTAATTGTTCTTATACATCGAACATACGAGATTGATAATAGTTTGAAAAAAATCCCCAGTAACTACGAAAATACTGGCAAATATCAATACAAAAACCTGGGTATTGCGGGCACCCTACTTCATAGGAACAAACCAATAGGAGAATTGGATAAAAAAAACGCCTACCATAATAAGATAGACGGCCTGGGGTTTTTAATATAGATATTAATTGTTTGCAATGTCCAAATAACCGATAAGATAATTTTGTTTGGGATACTATTCCACTTTTTTAATAATCCAATTGGAATCCTTGGATTGTACGAACTTGTTTTAGAAATCTATGTCAAGTTTATGGTAATTATTATTTAGATATTAAATTTTGGGAGGAATCAAATATTTTTTATTTTAGATGCTGGTTTAGATAATAAGAACTAATTTGCATTGTGCAAGAGGAATGAGTACCAAAATAAAATTTTCTAAGGAAAACACGTCCTTTTCTAGGACGCTTAAAAATAAAATCAACGAATATTTCATTAAGAATAAGTTAAAGAAGTCAGGCAATAGAAAATTGACGATTAAAGCGATTCTGCTCCTTTCCAGTTTAGTAGTGATATATATAACTTTGATATTTATCCAGCCACATTGGTTGATAGGGATCATTCTGTGCATGTTATTGGGTGTAAATCTGGCCGCAATCGGATTTAACATCATGCATGATGCCGGCCATAATACCTTTTCAGAAAACAGGCATATTAATTCCGTACTGTCATACACCCTGAACCTTTTGGGAGGCAATATTTACCTTTGGAAGCTGAAGCACAACATTGCACATCATACCTATACCAATATAGATGGCGAGGACCATGATATCGAGATCAAATTCATGCGCATCCATCACGACCAGCCCATAAGGAAGCACCATCGGTTTCAGCATCTCTATTTTATTCTGCTCTATTCGATTTCTTATCTTGCTTGGATCTTTTATCAGGATTATGAAAAGTTTTTTAGGCAAAGATTAAGCCTCCATTCTTCAAAAATTCTGATCCCCAGGAAGGAAAAGGTAATTTTCTGGATCAGCAAGTTACTCCACATAGTTGTTTTTATTATTGTACCGATCATCTTTGTGGGTTTTATACCTACTCTCATAGGGTTATTGGTTGCAAGTATGGTATGTGGGATATGTTTGGCTACGGTCTTCCAACTTGCCCATGTAGTGTCAATTACCGATTTCAAGACCATTGAAAACCACAGGGTGGAGGACGAATGGATGGTGCACCAGCTCCAATCGACTTCGAACTTTGCAACAGACAGTACATTCCTGACATGGTTGTTGGGCGGGCTTAATTTCCAGGTAGAGCATCACCTTTTCCCGAAAATAAGCCATATCCATTATCCTGAACTGAACAGGATCGTCAAAACGACATGCAAGGAGTATGGGATCATATACAATGAATACCCAACTTTTTGGGCGGCATTTAACTCGCATTTTAAGGTTATTAGATCAATGCGAAAATAAAATTAGGATTATAATTAATTTTTGTTACCTTTGATTATAATCAGGCTCTGCCTACGCTTTCTGAAACCGATCAGTTAATCTATCTTTTTTAGTTTCGCATTTTCAGCTGCTAATTTGTTACCATCTAAACGATGCAGAAACTATTTGAGATTGGACTCCTTCAACCTCTTTTACAAAACATCCTTTCCTTGTCGACAGAATGATTATTGAAACGTTAGGTTTCAAAAGGAACGGCCATAGGCCCCAACAGATTTTTTAATTAATTTTTATTACAATGCAAGAAGGAAAAGTAAAATTCTTCAACAACACCAAGGGTTTTGGGTTTATTTCACCAAATGATGGCGGACAGGACCTTTTCGTACACAGTACGGGCTTAAGGGAAAACATTAGAGAAAATGACGATGTTATTTTTGATGTTGAACGCGGACAGAAAGGAATGAACGCCATAAATGTTCGTGTAGCTTAAAAATACTCCATTTGTTAATAATTGTTTGGCTTTAACTTATGTTAAGGCCATTTTTTTAAAAACAAAGCTATCAAGCTGTATGTGTTAATCAAGAGTGAAAAAGTTATTCAAAAATATTTCAGGAACTGCTCTCGGACACATCCCCAATGCAATATTTTCCTTCATACAATAACCTTTTTGCAGTTTAAGCACGTTTTGGATTTGTATTTGTAATATATGATAAATTATTTATAGGTAGTTTTGGCTTATATATGAAAAAGAAAGAACGACAACAAAATAAAAAGGATATATCAATAAAAACCCAATTTAAGGAGCCAAATAAAAAATTCCTAAAACACCTTCAGGCACAGGCAAATAAAATGTCAGAGCTCCTAGGTGAAAAACAGGGAGAACAGTTTATGAAGGACTCTTTAAAAGAATGGCCGCGACTTTTAGAAAGAGAATTGAAAATTCTTAAAAAGTCGAAAGATTAGAAAACCAAATATTCAATTATAGATTTATTCGATCAAGAATATTTTGATTATGGTTAATAAATCCAAAAGTTGCGATACAAAAAAACTGCGTTGATCTGCAGATTCCCCTTTCAAAATACTCCCTTTTCTGTCTTAGGGGATCATTCAGATACATGAATATAGTTAAGTGTTGAAGGGGAAAGTATTGGTTCATCATCGTGAATGAGACGATGTAAACTTTAGTTATGTAATCATTAAATCATCCGCCAGTATAAACATCTGGATACAAACCCAAATTATGGACTTCCTCACCAATTTTTATTAGCCACTGTTTGCCATCCACGGTGTACATGGTCCACATTTCGCCCTCGATTTCCTTTATATTTGAGTTGGGGAAATAGAAGGGTTCGCCTTCCATTGTAACAGGGAAAGTAATTTTTTTCCTGTTGGTCTCTATTCCCCCGCGCAATAAACTTTTCGCAGTTGAGAGTATGGTATCTATTGGAATCTTTTTCATGTATGATAAACAATTAATTAAGGTATTTGTGTCGAAATAAATTAATTTAAAATAAATCGAAACAATTTTATCTTATATTGTTCTATATAATAAAGGAAATGAATGAATATTCAAAATTAGATGTAAGGGCTTTTGTAAGTAGATATGCTGTTTGGATAGCAAGGACAAGGTCTAAAGAAGAAGCTATCGAATACGCTGAAAAGGTACTAAAGGATAATCCAATAATCCTAAACCTCGTTTTAGGGGATATCCAGGAAGTGGTAGATAAGAAATAGGGTTTATTTAGTTGATGCGCTTGATGAGTTTACTAAAAATATTAGTAATTTTGTTCCGTGTCAGCACCAGCATGGATAAACAGGAACAAGCAAACTCCCAGTGACGTTGTCTCTCTCATTAAGACAGCGAGGGTAAACGGTTGCTGGATATTCCATGAGAGGCGCCAGAGATTCTATACTCCGGACGAATTTGAAGAGAATTGGGAAAAGGTAGTTCACTCAGACGGCAAGGTCAATAACTTCAAGGAATTCAAGATCGTTAACCCTATGTATGCAGTACGCTTGTGTGCAAGATGGGTAGATATAGCCAATCAAAGGCAGCAGGAGATCCTAAAGAAGCTGGAAGGATATAATGGGGAGTTTAAGAGAAAAGCCTAACCAATCAAGATAGATCGAATTCTATGATGTATTTATTGGAGTCCCAGTTTATTACGATTGTAAATATCATTCTTAATTCTCTCAGTAACTTTTTCGATTTGACGGTCAATAACCATATTTATGGCTTCTTTTACAACGTACATCTTATGGATATACAGGTCTGATTTAAAGAATCCACTTATGATATATACATCAGTGCCAATTGGCCATCCCTCATTAATGTGGACGCTGGCATCTGCAAAGGAGTGGTTAATATGATAAGTATCAAATAATGTCTTCAATACTGGTTCAAGTTTATCATAGATATAATCATTCCTGGTCATGTCCTATAGGTTTTACGTTAATGTAAACATTTTGGCCACCTAAAGTTAGGAAAGGAAAATGAGAAAGCCTAACGGTGGGTTAGGCTATAGAACATCCTTTTGGGTCGGAGAAGGGGGCGTGTAAGAAACTGTTACTGTTTCTAGATATCTACTTGTTTCATGAGATGCCTTTATTGAAAAATCATTTAGAGACCAAATGTATAATTTTTCATTATCCCTAATTGTAGGGTCTCCATATTTCTGCTGTATATTTTTATAAGTTTTTACCCAAACCGCTGTTTGATTTTCTTTGGTCCTTTCCTTTACGACAGGAGTGAATATGTACTTGATTTCAACAAGTTTGTTTTTTGCAAAAATATATTCCATTTCACAATTCAGATCAGTTATATCAAGTGAGTAAGTTAAATCTCCGTTGTATTCTCTGACTAATTTTGATGTTTCTATTTTTTTTACTTCTTCTGCTTTCATTCCCCATGAAGTATTACGTAACTGAGAAAATGAGGAAAGAGAAAATAGAAGTAATAATGTTGACAATGCAATTTTCATAATTTCTATAGTTTGGTTATATCAAATATAGTAAAAAAGCCTAACGGTTGGTTAGGCTTGAATGAGTTAATTGATATCGACTTTATACATAAAAATCAAGGAATCTTCTTCTTGAATTTCAGGATAAACCGTAGTTTCACAGGTATTCTTTTCTAAAAAAAATCCGTCATACCTAGGAAAGATTGTTGTACTTTAGAGGAATCAAGCATTTATATAATTCCGCTGGGAAAACCCATCGGAATAAAACAGGAAGGACAGGATGCTAAGCAGAAGGAATTCTCTCATGGCCGGTAAATAAAGGTTTCTGGACCTAAATTTAAGGAATATTGAAATAATTTCCATTAACGGTCCGACAATTTGCGGTCCGTTGCCAGGAATTTCGACAGCGCCGCCTCTCAGGCATGTGCACAGGGATATAGGCCTGGTAACGGGGTCATTTCCCGGAGATGACCAGGTGCCTTGTGGTGGGATCGGAAATCAGCCTGTCCATTTCCGAGTATGTGATGTCCTGGATGTCGCGTTTGATCTGCTGATAGTTCTTGGAGACTATCCCTTCGTTGGGCCTGGTGAGCTCCTGGGCACCCAGGTAACTGGATTCTTCCCTGGCGATCTCACGGTGGTTGTTTATTATCTTGCCATGGAAGGCCTTGAGGGACACCGGCATCTTGGGCTCGTCCGCCACCATTCCCACAAATTCCCCGGAGGAAAGGCTCGAGATCACCGATGGTGGGATTGCCGAATCTAGCTGACTGGACAGACCGATGGACGTGTCGCTGGAATTTATCGATAGGCTCTGCCTGTCCTGCATGATCTTCCCAAACCTTTCGGAAAGCTGTTTTGCAGTCTCCCCTGAGACCTGTCCGCTGATCACGTTTCCCACTATGTTCAATATGACGTCGGCCTGGTCCCTGCCATAGTCCTTTCGGAGCTGGGAAATGTCCTGCACGCAAAGACTGGTGGCCACTTTGTTGCTCCTGGCCGTAGCGATCAGGCTATCAATATTGTTCAGGTAGATGGTCGGGAACTCATCGAAGATAAGGCTGCACTTGAGCATCCCCTTTCTGTTGACCTGCTTGATCAAACGGTTTACGAAAAGCGATATCACGGCCCCATAGATCTGGACCTTCTGGGGATTGTTGCCCATGCAGACTATCTTTGGCGATTCGGGGTTGTTGATGTCAAGGCTGAAATCGTTCCCCGAAAGAACGTAGTAGAGCTGGGGCGAGGACAGTCGGGCCAGGGCGATCTTTGCCGAGGCGACCTGGCCTTCGAGCTGTTCCATGACATTGTTCAGGTAGGCATTGACAAAGGGGTTTATCAGTACCTGGATCTCCTCTTGGCTCCGCAGCAGGGAGAACAGCCTGTCATAGTCCTGCTGCATGAGCTCAATTACGTGCGGAAGGGTGCAGAACTCTCCGTTACGGTAGCACCTGAGGTACCAGATCACGGCGGTCAAGAGGTTGATAGCCGATTCCACGAAGAAATCACCCTGCCGCTTTACCCATTCCCTGTTCAGGCCCAACAGAATGGTCCTGGCAGATTCCGCTGCATCGGTGATGTCGCTCATTGCCGAGGGTTCCAGGGGATTGCACCTGTGGGTCCTGGAGAGGTTGTCAAAGTCAATACGGAAGAAGCTCATTTTCTTTCCTCCCCTTAACCAGTGATGGTATGCTATTTTGGAGAGATCATCGTACTTAAAGTCGTACACCAGCATGGAAAAACCTTTTTTAATGTGCTGGGAGATGATATGGCGGATTACGTAATATGATTTGCCCGATCCGGGGTTTCCCAGGACCAGGGTCGCCCTGAATGGATTGATTATGTTGATCCAGCCCGTTCTCCTTCGGTCACCTAAACGGTACTGGTAGGGAAGGTTGATGGAATATTCGTTTTCCAGCAGGTCCTCCTGTTGGGGAAAGGTCTGGTTCCGCAGGTTGAATATGTCCTGGCCTGACAGACCGGTCCAGAGTATCCGGGCAATGGTGGTCATCCCTTTGATAACGGCCAGGACGCCCGCCGTGCTCAGCACATAGTATACCGACAGTACCGCAGGGGTGGCACCTAACAGGCGGAAAATGAGGCCGCTGGAGAAAAAAAGGCAGATTCCCGAGAGCAGCCAGGCAAATGCTCCGGTAAGATGGAACCGGGTGCCCTTCTTTCCCCTGGTTCCCACCATGGAAACGAGCAGGAACAATAGGCAAAAGAACTTGCAGCGGTTAAAGGTGTCCAGGAGCCCCGTGCCCGCAATGGAGTTCAGGATCCTATCGGTCAAGGGCCAGCTCATACCTATCCTGCTGAACCAGTGATAACCCACATGGTAGAAGTGCAGAACGAGCAAGGACACGGCAATCAGCCTGCCCATGTCCGATATTTTTTTCAGTGCCTGTATATTTTCGGTATTGTTCATTTCGGTTGGGATTTGGGTATCATAGTTTAAGTGACCAGTGCGTGGGAACTTTGTGTTTTTTTACCGAGGTGGATTCCTCCCGCTGGCCCATCCGGAGGGCGCTGATGTCTAGGCCCAGCCTGTTCTCGTGGAGCGCGCACCGCATCAGGTGGTCGACCACCACGATCTCGCAGGGACCCTTGGGCTTACCGGGTGACTCGACAAGTTCGATCCCCTGTCTCCGGAGCCGATCTGCAAGAGAGTTTTCCCTATTTCCGGAATTCTCCAGTTCCCGCTGCAGGATGGTGCGTATACGTGAACGGGAGGTAAGTGCCCCTGGGGAGTCCTTCAGGCTGTATGGGTTGGGGGAACGGAGTCCGGGCGAGAGGTGGGAGCCGGGGATCCCTTTGCTTATGGCCCTTTGGCATTTGTCGGTCATGTAGTAGATCAGGCCTTTTTTCGCTTCGCCCGGACAGTCCCTGGGGCTCAGCGCAAGTATATTGAAAGGCCTTAGCAGGGCGTTCCATTCCTGTAAATCTGAAAAGCTATATGTTTCCTGGAGATAGAGCAATATGTCACGGAGAGCCTTTGTGAGGGGCTGACCGGCCTGGAGGAGCTCTTTCCTGGGCAAGGGACGCTCCTGCTGGTCACGTGCATATCCCATTGCGCTGACCAGTCCGAAATCATCTTCCAGTCGTTTTGCAGCGGGGAAGGAAAGCCGCTGCCCCAGCCTGTGCGTATAGATTTGGCTCCCATCGCTGCGTATGTTCGTTGATACGATGTGCAAATGGGGGTGGAAGGTGTCCGTATGCCTATATACCAAAAAGGGCTGATGTCCAAACCCAATAAGGTCCATATAGCGTTCGGCAATCTCGCTGAACTGGGCATTGGAGAGCCTTCCGTCAAGAGGGTGGAACCCAAGGATGGCGTGCAGGCAGGGAAGCTTGATGTTTGCATTGAGCGTACACCGGTTGACCATGTACCATTTCTTCTGCCTGGAGCTAAGGTCCACTGAGGAAAGTGGCATGTTGGCTGCCAGTAGGCACTCTGCTATCCCAGAGGATACCTTGTTCTCGTGGTAGGCGATTATCCTGGATACGTCCGCCAGGTCGTGGGTCAGGGCAACCATAACGAGAGGAGTTTTTTTACCAATGAGGTCTGCTTTCGCATCTCCAGGTCGATCCGATCCGTGATTTCCAATAGATATGCCCTCTCCGGACTTTCCGTTAGCGCATGGGCCAGCTGGGCCCTGGCACTCTCCAGGCATCTCCTGGACCGCGAGATCTCCTCGAGGATGTCGTCCTGTGAACGGTTCCGGAACGTGGTGACGATCTTGCGGGAATAGAGCCTCTTTCTGAGGTAAAGTGCCATGTTCGGGCAGGTGCTGTTCTCTTTCCGTTTCTGCAGTTCGTCATACTCCTCCTGCGTGAAATTGATTGTGATGGCCTTGGTGCGCAACTGATCGCTTGTCATATCGAGTGGTCTATGGGGTTATCTGGATATTCTTCGGGCATGGGCAGGTGCCGCCAACCTCCCCGGATTCATGGCCCAGTCATTAAGGTCCTTGTGGTTCTTGTACAGGATGCTCTGGTCCCTGTACCTATCGTCCAGGGACAGGGCGTACATGGTCAGCTCGGACCCTGCCCTGTCACGGTCCAGGTATAGGGAGATCTGCTGGTGTGTTTCCATTTTTTCCCTTGCCCTTTCGAAGAAGGATACGGAGTTGAGGACCATGAAGTCCACCCTTGATTCGTCTATTTCCGGATGTAGGGTCCTGAATGTCAGGAAATCCATGAAACCCTCAAAGACCAGGATCTCGCTGCTGCCCGTCCCATGGCTTGAGATGTCCTTGGGTGAGCTGCCCAATTTATAATCGGGGCTACGGATCTCAAAGCCTCCTCCATCATTGGGAAACCCTATTCCCAGGTACCTGTTCCCCGATATTTCATAATTTATCTCCCGACAGTACCTGTCGGCCATATGTACGGAAACCCTGCGTTCCTGGATGTACCGGAGCAGCGAGTCGGACCTCAGGGACCTCTGCTCGACTATTTTGATCCCGCTCTCGGGCCGGGCCGGCCGTTGGCGCAAGGCCCTTGTTGAGGTCATCGTGACCGGTGATCCGTTCCTGAACCCTGCTAGGAATTCGGAAAGGCTGTAGTTTTGGTAGAGGATGGCAAAATCTATCAGGTTTCCTCCCCGGCCCATACCATGGTCGTACCACCTGTTGATCCTGCGGTTCACCTTAAAGGAGGGGACGGTCTCGTCCCGAAGCGGGGAGAGGTACCAAAAATCATTGTTCCGGATCTTAGAGGGTTCATGGCCAAGGTTAGCCAGGTAGCTCACCAGGTCCATGTCCCGGATTTCCTGTAGGGAAACATTCCTTCTGTTGTCTTCCATGTCCAAGTTGTTTTTAGTGTTGGCAAAATAATCCTTCGGTCCAAAGGTAATCGGTCGGGGTCCAGAAAACCCCTCCTGAAAAAAATCGTAGGTAGGTCAGAACATTAATGTTGCGTCCAGTGGTATCCAGGGGGCTGAAATGCGGAAAACGGTATGTAACGCCCCCCCAGGGTACAACCTGGGTACAGCCAATAGTTGTACTTGTGCAAAAAAATCCTTCCATCTTATTTTGTGGAACAATTGGGCTGCTGCCCGCATAGAAGGGACGGCCCCGTGTTATAAACCATTTAAAGGAGAAAAAATGTTAGAAAAGCTGACGTGGTCGCAGGTCCTGCTCCCACTTATGATCGCCCTGGCCATATATTATGGATGGGCCCTATCGAGCCTTTACGGGAAGAGATTCCTGGGCCGGTCCAAAAGGGGTAATGGATTTTCAAGCCTTCAAAGGGAGAGCAGGGACATCCTGCATATCGGTTCGCGCGAAAGCTCCGAGGATGGCCCGGGTAGCGATCACGAGCTCTCCGAGGAATTCCTTGAGCAGCTGCGCCTTTACCTTGTGCCATATCGCAACTCGGAAGGCGGGCCGGAAATCCAATGGGATTCCCTGCGTGACCTGTTGGAAAAGTTCAATCCCACCAAGGACTGGGCGCGCCATGGAAGCCTGATTGAGGCGCTCCTCGTTGAGCTGGCAAACTTCGGTGTCCAGGTCCCCGAATCGACAGTAAGGGAGAGGATAGGTCAATTGTAGAATAAGTTGAGAGTTGGCCTGTGCTCCCGGAACCTGCATGGTGAAAACACCTTCTTTATATCGTATCACAGGTGTCACGGGACCACAAGCCATCCTTTCAATAACATAAAAAATTATTTGTTTCATGAAAAAAGCTATAGAAATGGTCCATAGCGCGACCATAGGGTTGAACCTGCGTGCAGGTGCAGTGATGTTGGCTGTCTATTCCCTGGTCCCTGGAATCTGCCTTGGCCAGGATGGAAATGCCGGAATCGAAGCGGCAAATTCCCAGATAAGGAGTTATTTTGGTGCCGGTACCCAGCTCATGTACGGTGTCGGTGCACTCTTGGGGCTCATCGGAGCGGTCAAGGTATTCCAGAAATGGAACAATGGAGATCCCGATACGGGAAAGGTAGCCGCTGCCTGGTTCGGGAGCTGTGTTTTCCTTGTGGTGGTAACAACCGTAATCGAATCGTTTTTTGGAATCAGTTGACCATGGGAAATTCAATATACAGGATCCATAGGGATATCAACAGGCCAATCGAGTTCCATGGGCTCCAGTCCCAGTACATCGCCTTGCTTGCCCTGGGATTCGTTCTTTTGCTGGGGCTGTTCCTGGTACTGTACTATTCGGGGGCACCCAGGATCATGAGCCTTTCTGGTCTTGTCCTTATTGGCCTCGCCTGGACCGCCCAGGTCCAAAAATGGAGCAAGCGATATGGACGTCATGGTCTTCTAAAGTCGTATGCGCGGAGAAAACTGCCGAGCTCAGTCCGTTTGAGGGACAGAAGGACCTTTATCTGCATCAAGCCTTTGGAGGGAAAGAAATGGAAATAGACTTCAACTTGGCCTTCCCCCTTCTGGACATTGAGCACGACTGCATCCTTAGCAAGATGGGCGACCTCACCCTTGTCTTTCGCGCCAAAATGCCGGAGATATTCAGTTTATCGGACGCAGAGTTCGAGACGTTCCACCAGAGCTGGATAAGTGCCATCAAGGCCCTGCCCAAGGGCAGCATCCTGCATAAACAGGACTGGTTCGAGAAAAAACGCTTCCGAGCGGGCCTTGGGGACCTGGAAGCAGGTTTCCTGGAAAGGGCAAGCGAGCTCCACTTTAACGAAAGGAGCTACCTTGACCATCAATGCTATATCATGTTGACCAAACCGCCCGCGCACAGGAAGGGGGCGAGCAGCCTTTTCTCTAGCTTGGTACGGGGAAACCTGGTGCCGCAGGAAACCATTGAAGCGGAAGCCCTGAAGGGATTTCTTGGGGCCTGCGGACAGTTCCAGAGGATCTTGGAGGATTCCGGCCTGGTCCGGCTTACTAGGGTGCCCGAAGGTGAGCTAAAGAGCTCCGGCGTCCGAACGGGCCTGATCGAACGTTACTTTGGCCTGGGAGACGGACAGGGCCCTCCTGTGATCAGGGATATCGATTTTTCCAATGGGATCAAGGTCGGGGACCGCCACTGCCAGCTGTTTACCCTGAGCGATGCCCAGGATCTCCCCCCGCTGAGCGGGAGCAGGCTTGACTACGAGAGGTACTCCACGGAAAGGACGCGCTTCAGTGTGGGGTTCAGCTCTCCCTTGGGACTGCTTCTCAACTGCGACCACGTCTATAACCAGTACATAATGGTGTCCGACAAGCAGGAGGCTATCAAGCGGTTGGAGCGCAAGCGCCTGAGACTTCAGTCCCTATCGGCATACAGCCGAGCGAACAGGGTTGCCAGGGATTCCACAGAAGATTTCCTGCATGAGGCACTCACGCAGCAACGCCTGCCCGTAAGGGCACATTTCAACGTCCTTGCCTGGACGTGTGACCATAAGGAGCTCCCTTCACTCGTGAACATGGTTACCTCGGCCATGTCCAAGATGGGCGCACTTTGCAAGCACGAAAGCGTAGGTGCACCACAGATCTTCTGGGCCGGTGTCCCCGGTAATGCGGCCGACCTTCCGGTAAACGAGACCTTTGAGACCTTTGCAGAACAGGCGAGCTGCTTTCTCAACCTGGAGACCGGCAGCGAGACTTCAATTAGCCCCACCGGGATCCGGCTCGGAGAACGCCTTTCGGGAAGGCCGCTCCATGTGGATATCTCCGATGAGCCGATCCTCAAGGGGATATGTACCAACCGCAATAAATTTGTCCTTGGACCTACAGGGAGCGGAAAATCCTTCTTTACCAACCACATGCTACGCAGTTACCACCAACAGGGCAGCCATGTTGTACTGGTGGATGTAGGGCACAGTTACCGTGGATTGTGCCAGTTGGTCGGAGGAAGATATTTTACCTATAGCGATGAGCATCCAGTGAGTTTCAACCCTTTCTTCATCAGTCAGGGAGATAACCTGGATACCGAGAAAAAGGAAAGCATCAAGACCCTTCTCCTTGCCCTTTGGAAAAGGGATGACGAGGCCTTCAGGCGTTCGGAATACGTCGCACTCTCCAATGCCATCGCAGGTTACTTCGGATACCTGGCGGCGGGGACTGAGATATGGCCATGTTTTGACAGTTTCTATGAGTATCTACGGGACCTGTACGTACCCTCTCTGCGGGAAGAGGGGGTCAGGCAGAGCGACTTTGACATCGAAAACTTCCTATATGTGCTCAGGCCATTCTATAGAGGGGGCGAATTTGATTACCTGCTCAATTCCCGTGAGGAGCTCAACCTTCTCGAGGAGAGGTTCATAGTCTTTGAGCTGGACAGCATCAAGGAGCATCCCATCCTTTTTCCAGTGGTAACCATCATCATCATGGAGGTCTTCATAGGCAAGATGAGAAAGCTGGAAGGGGTCCGAAAGGTCATCCTGATCGAGGAAGCCTGGAAGGCGTTGATGAAGGAAGGTTTCGCCCAGTACATTAAATACCTATTCAAGACGGTGCGCAAATTCTTCGGTGAGGCAATCGTGGTAACCCAGGATATCGAGGATATCATATCCTCACCCATTGTCAAACAGGCCATAGTCAATAACAGCGACTGCAAAATCCTGTTGGACCAGCGGAAGTTCCTGAACAGGTTCGACCAGGTCCAGCAGTTGTTAGGCCTGACAGACAAGGAAAAGGCGATGGTGCTCTCGGTTAACCGGGACAACGATCCCGCCCAGAAATATAAGGAAGTTTTCATTTCACTGGGAGGTGTCCATTCCAGGGTATACCGTACCCAAGTGTCCCTGGAGGAATACCTATGCTATACAACAGAGGAATCGGAACGGGTGAAACTATCGGAATATACCCGACGACAGCAGGGGGACCTTTCCCGGGCAATTGCCGATATGGCAAGGGACATCCGGAGCGGATTAATTAAAATATGAGGACGATGAAAAGATATACCAGAAAATGTATAGCCCTTACGGTGGTGATCCTTGCGGTTGGCGGCTTTCTTCGCACAAACGCCCAGATCGGACTGGCCGAGGTCATCAGGGCAGGTATAAAACGGGTGGTACGAGCAGTGGACCTAAAGGTACAGAGGTTACAGAACCGTACCATCTGGCTACAGAACGCACAGAAGGTACTGGAGAATTCCCTGAGCAGGCTAAGGCTACAGGAAATTTCCGAATGGACCCAGAGACATACCGAGCAATACCAAGACCATTACCAACAGTTTAGCAAGGTCAGGTCCGCCATTGCCAATTTCCAGCAGGTCCGCCAGATGATTCGGCTCCAATTAGGACTGGTCAGGGAATACCAAAGGGTCTGGGAGCTTTTGAAAGGGGATCCGGTGTTCAGCTCAGAAGAGATCGGTCATATGGAGAAGGTCTATGCTGGGATCCTGGACAGGAGTATCTCCAACCTAGATCAGATCCGAACGGTAATGATGTCCTTTCACCTGGCCATGACCGATAGGCAGCGAATGGAACTCATCAACAATGTAGGTAGCGACATTTACAGGAAATATATGGACCTGGTGGGTTTCAACCGACAGAATCTAATCCTTAGGACCCAGAGGGCCGGAGAAAGGGGACGGATCGAGAATATCAAAAAACTGTATAATTTACAATAGCTCATATGAAAGAGACGAAAATATCCATTTGGTTATTTGGGGTGCTTTCCCTGCTTGCCCAAAACGGCAGTTGCCAAACCCTCAGGGAGTGGATCCACCAAAAAAAAATACAGAAGGAATACCTCACCCAGCAGCTTACCGCCCAGCGGGCTTATTTGGACCTTCTGGAGGATGGCTCGCGGCTACTCCGGACAGGCTGGGGAAATATCCAGGGATCCAGGAGCAGGGAACTTGACCTTCACGGGCTGTTCTTCAGTTCCCGTGGCATTGTCAGTCCGGGCCTGAGGGAACATCCGCTGGTCCCAGAGATCCTTGGCATGCATTACAGCATCCTGTTGCACTATCGGCAGGTAAATGGGCTTTTTCGGTCGACCGATATGTTCTCTGCCCAGGAGGAACATTTGATGGACAGGGCATACTCGGGGATTCTGGAAAAATGTGATGGGGTACTTGAGGATCTGGGTGCCCTTCTGGTAAACGATCGGCTCCAGATGGATTATTTCCAGCGGATGTACCGGATCCGGGGAATTTATGACCAGATGCTGGAGCTCCTGGCAACCTCGAAGGGATGGCTGGATGATTCATACACCACTTCCAGGATCAGGGAACGCATGCGATCGGAGGTGAGCTCCGGTCAACAGCTCTTTGGACCCATAAAATCTGAAAAATGAAAAAACATTGGCTCATGTTACTAATATCCCTTTGCCTGTCCATTCCAGCAAAAAGGCTGTTCGGACAAAGCGCAGATGTTTCCCAGTTGGTCCTTAACGTAGAGAAATTGGCGCAATTGAAAAAAATCCTACTTCAGATGAAGCAAAGCTATTCGATTCTGTCAAAAGGTTACGGAATGGTCAGCCAGCTGTCCCAGGGGAACTTTAACCTCCACAGGGTCTTTTTGGAAGGTCTTATGGAAGCCAGCCCCTCGGTCCGGAAATACCGCAAGGTAAAGGAGGTCGTAAACATCCAGCTCCATCTGGTCTCCCTATGCAATACATCCATTAAGCGGTACCGGAATTCAGGGGCCTTTTCGATCGGCGAACTCCGCTATCTCGCCTCTGTCCAGCAAAAGGTCCTTTCGGAATCTCTGGGGAACCTAGAAGAACTTGCCGTCCTGGTAACGGGCGGACTTGTACAGATGGACGACGGGGAGCGGCTATCGGCAATCGACGGGATACACAGAAAAATGGAAGAGACCATAGGGTTCCTTCGCCGTTTCCTGGTGTCAACCGACATACTGAGCCTCCAGCGAATTCGCCATGGCAGGGACCTGGGCCAGCGGGAGAGCCTTTTCAGGACCGAACAGATGAACCCCAAATAAACAGTTAATACGATGAAGAAAAATATTAGATATGGACTGGTCTGTCTGCCTTTCCTTGGCCCCATGCAGGCCATTGGGCAGGATCACTCCGAAAATTTCACGAATTTCCACCTCGTCCTCGAACGGCTGTACGAAGAAATGATGCCCCTGTGCTCAAGCCTAATCGGGGTGGGCCAAGGCCTTGCGGGGTTTGCTGCCCTTTGGTACATTTCATATAGGGTATGGAAACATATCTCTGCGGCGGAGGCCATTGACTTCTTTCCACTTTTCCGGCCTTTTGTGATAGGTTTCTGCATCTCCATCTTTCCTTCCCTGATGGGGCTGGTGAACAGCGTCCTGTCACCCGTGGTCCAGGTTACCTCGGCCATGGTGGGCGACTCAAACCAGGCGATCTCGGAGCTCCTGAAACAAAAGCGTGAAGCTCTCGAGCGGACCGAGTTGTTCCAGATATACGTAGGTCAGGACGGAGAGGGCGATCGGAGCAAATGGTACCGGTACACCAACCAAGATGCCGATCCAGAGGCTGAGGGCTTTTGGGAAGGCCTTGGCAATGATTATAAGTTTGCCATGTCCAAGGCAGCCTACAACTTCAGGAATTCGATCAAGGAATGGATGAGCGAGGTGCTGACCGTTCTTTTCCAGGCCGCGGCCCTTTGTATAGACTGCCTGCGGACCTTCCAGCTGGTTGTCCTCTCCGTCATGGGGCCCATCGTGTTCGGCCTCTCGGTCTTCGATGGTTTCCAGCACAGCCTTGTGATATGGCTTGCCCGGTACATAAACATATTCCTTTGGTTGCCGGTTGCCAATATTTTTGGGAGCCTGATCGGCATGGTCCAGCAGAATATGCTAAGGCTGGACATCTCCCAGATCGAGGACGGAGGCTATACCCTTTTCTCACCTACGGACAGCGCGTACCTCATTTTCCTGATCATTGGGATCGTGGGCTATTTTGCCGTTCCCAGCATTGCCAACTATATCGTCAATGCCTCGGAGAACGGTGCTTTCGTCAGGAACGTTACCAATATCTTCCTTAGCACAACCACAAGCATTCCGACCAGGATGGTCCAACAGGCCTCCATGGCAGGAGATGCCATGGGCGATCCACCTGCAAGGAACTCGAGCAACATGGCCCAAAGGTCCCAAAGCGAACCATACTTCAAAGATCCTCCCCAGACAAGCTTTATGGGGGATAAACTGAAGGGTAACCCTTAACCATGAATATATGTACGATGTTTAGAAAGATGAAAAATATAGATTCTGCCTTTCGCTATATCAGGACTTTTACGATACTGGTAGTCCTGCTGAGCAGCTCTATAAGCTGTCTGTGCCTGTACTGGTGCTTCAGCTCGATCAGTAGGCAACAGCAAACGGTCTATGTACTTGGAAACGGCCAGGCCTTTCTGGCCAGTTCCTCCACACGGAAGGATAACCTATCGGCAGAGGCCAGGGACCACGTCCAGCGGTTCCACGAGCTCTTTTTCACGCTGGATCCCGACGAGGCCTCCATACGCGAGCATACCACGAAGGCTCTCTACCTGGCAGACCAGAGTGCAAAGAAGATATATGACAATCTCAGGGAGAGGGATTTCTATTCACAGCTCGTTGCGGCAAATGTCAACCAGAGCCTCAGGGTGGACAGCATAGAGGTTGACCTTTCGGAATATCCCTACAGATTCCGTTTCTACGGCACCCAGCTGGTAACAAGACCCACAACCCAGACCACGCGCAGCCTGCTGTGCCAGGGGATGCTAAGGGAGGTCTCCAGGAGCGAAAATAACTCCCATGGACTTCTCATCGAACGGTGGGAGATCCTTGAGAACAGGGATATCAGGACACGTAACCGCAAATAACGTAAAAATGGAAGCTAAAAGAAACAATAAACCCTTACCGCTGCAAAGAGCGTTTTCCTCTAGGCTGGGAAAGGCAGCGGATGGATTGTCGAGACGGACCTTGACTATCTGTCTGTCCATCTTCGTCCTGGCCGGGAGCATCTGCTGCCTCACAAGGATATTCCTTGCGGTCTGGTTTCCAGGATCCCCGCCGTTGTCCCGACCGAGTACTGTGGGAATGCCTGTGATCCAGCGGGGTTCCGGTACTGTACAGGAAAGGGGAAAGGGGAGGGGGACAGTTTTCGGCCAGGGGGACAAAGATACACTCGATGCAAAAACAAACAGGGAGGCAGGACCCCAAAGCCGCACCAGACCTGATTGATCCGTTAAAACCAATAAAAAAAATGCCATGCAGACAAGTAATTCAATTATGAGTAAACAGGTGAGGGGAAGGTTCCTCTTGCTGGCACCTGTGGTTGCAATACCTTTTGTGCTCCTGTTTTTCTGGAAAATGGGGGTCGGAAAAGATCTGTCCGAAGCCCCAAGGACGGAGGAAAATCCCGTTTTTCCTGCAGGTCTCCCAGATATCGTTACACATAAGGGAGAAAACCTTAATAAGCTGGAACACTACGAAAAGGCCGATCGGGATTCCCAAAGGCTCAAGGAGCTCATTAGGCACGATCCGTACTACCTAGAGCCGCAGGGCCCCATCGGATACCCCGATGGTGATCCCGAGGTCCTTGCCGGACATGAAGCCTATGATTTCACGCCCATTGGCCGGCAATCCGGAGAGCAGCTTTCCCAGGACATCTTTAAAAAGCTTTCGGATCTCCAGCAAGAGCTGGAATCGCCCGCGACCAGAAGGGACGCTGACCGGTTTTTCCCCTTCGACGGCCATCAGGGGGCAACCAATGCCCCAAAAAAGGAAATGCTGGACTTTCTGGATGCCCATGAGGCGCATCTGGACTCACTTTCCAGTGATCCAAGCCAGGACATGGAAATCCTGCAGCTCAATGCCATGCTCGACAAGGTCCTTGATATCCAGCATCCGGACAGGTTAAGGTCCCGGGCACAGCAGGAGGAAAACTTAGAAGGTGTGGGTGCCTTACCGGTCGGCCATCCATTGGAAAGGGCCCAAATCTCGGTCCTGGCAGCCCATGGGCACGAAAGGGACACATTTCGGAGAGCCTTCAGGTTCTATTCGCTAAATGACCAGGGAAAGCTTCCACCAGAGCAAGGGGCGATCCCTGCAGCGGTCCATGGTCGGCAGGAACTTATCGATGGTTCGTACATCAAGCTGCACCTTATGGAAACGGTGAACGTTGCCGGTAAGGAGGTCCCAAAGGGTGCCCTTGTGTTCGGCCAGGTCAGGTTTTCGCCACAGAGGATGGACATCAAGATCAAGCACCTCAGGGTCGGACGGTCCATATTGCCGGTCGATATGCAGGTGCATGACCTAGATGGTTTGCCGGGGGTCCATGTGCCGGGCGACATTTTGCGGCAGGGTATCCAGGAATCGGCCGATAGATCGGTCCAAGAACTGGGAATGCCATCCCTGGACCCTTCATGGGAGACCAAGGCGGCCTCCTTGGGGGTACAGGCAGCAAAGAGACTTATGGCAAAGAGGATTAAGGTGAAAAAAGTGATCATGCCCGCTGATTATAGAGTGCTATTATTTGATAAAAAGAAAACAGAAAAGATAAATAAACAGTAAAATAAATCATGGATAAATTACCACATTGTATAATATTATCGGTATTCCTGCTGGCCTTTGCCGCTTTCGCAAATGGACAGTACGCTCCCATGCCCCAGCGCATAAGGGTTAGCGAAAATATGACGACCAACCTCATTTTCTCCATGCCCATCCTGAGCGTGGACCTGGGAAGTTTCGATATCCTGGCCCAAAAGGCTAGCGGGGTACAGAACGTCCTGCAGGTAAAGGCCGCCAGCAAGGAGCTGACACAGACGAACCTCACCGTGATCACACAAGACGGGAAGTTACATTCATTCCTGGCTAGCTATGCTGAATTTGCAGACCCCATCAACCTGATCGTCGGGGAGAACCTGCCCGAAGGTACCTATGTTCCCTCCATCCCGAACCGCACAAAGGTTCCTCCCATCCAGGTGGGGCAAGGTATGGATTGGGTGCGGAATACGGACCTTGTTCCCGTTAGGTTGATGAAGAAATCGGACGGGATCAGCTTTAGCCTTGACGGCATATTTATACAAGGGAAAAGGATGTACCTGCGCTTCCGGTTCTACAACGAATCCCATATCCCTTTCAAGGTCGACCAGTTCAGGCTTTTCCTCAAGGATAACAGAACGGCGAAAAGGACGGCTGCCCAGGAAATTGAAATCATACCGGAATATGTGGACGGGCAGCAGGACAAATTGCATGAACATGTGCCGTATACCTGGATTGTTTCCCTACCGAGCTTTACCATTCCAGAGGGCAAGCACCTGTGGGTTGAACTCATTGAGCTTTCCGGAGGAAGGGATTTGGGGCTAAAGGTCAGGAACAGACATGTCCTAAAGACCCTTCCGGTTCCATTCATCCAATAAAAAAACAGACATCATGAACATACAAAACTTTGAATACCTCAGGAATCAGCTCTTCTACTGCGGTTTCGGACACAAACTTGAAGATGCCCTAAGATCGAAGATGGCAAAGGACAAACAGGAGTTCCAGTTGCAGTACAGGGGACAGATAGATTCCGAGCCTGTAAGGGCAGAACTGCACTTTTCCAGGAGTAGGCAGACGGATAGGTACTACTTCAATTCCTTTCGGGTCGAACTCCCCCAAAACAGTGCCCGGGTAACGGGATCGAGAAGGTTCCAGGTGAACGGAAGTAACAGGTTTACCTTAAAGGAAGCATATAACCTTCTCAACGGAAGGTCGGTTCACAAGGAGCTGACCAATGTCCAGGGGGAACGGTACAGGGCATGGTTCCAACTGGATGGCAAGACCTTGGATATCCAGGGCAACCATAAACTGCTGCAGTTCCATGAAAACTATGGATATGACATCGAAAACCAGCTAGGGCGTTTTCCGATCATGGAACTTAGGGAGGAACAGAGCAAAAAGAGGTTGCTGGAATCACTTGGCAGGGGCAACCGTCAGCTGGTGACCTTTGAGCTGAGCTCAGGGCCCCATAAACTGTACGTAGAGGCCCTGCCAAGGTTCAAGGCAGTCTGCATATACAATGAACAGGGCATAAGGCAGGAATTCATTGATGACCGTTCCAAATTGGACCAGCGGCCAAGTGCCAAGCTTCAGGAGCAGCAGAGGCAGATCCAGATACGGAGCAGGGGGGGAAGGAAGGGACACAGCTTATGAGACCCGATACCTTCAATGCCCTGGCCAAGGTGCTTCCCGATTTCTTTCAGGCCATGGACCGTGACCCCAGGTTGTCAAGTACGCACGTTTCACTCTATTTCTCACTGATAAGACAGTGGGCGAGATCAGAATTCAAGGGGTGCATACGGGTCTATGCCAGGCAAGGTGCCCACAGGGCCAAGATTTCGATGGTAAGTTACATTAAGTGCCTGAAGGACATGCATGAATTTGGGTATATCCGTTACGTGCCATCCTATAACAGCGCTGAGCCCAGTTCGATCTACCTCTTCTGCAGGGGAGAGCTACGCGCAAATGAAGCGCAGAAGGTTGTTGATTCCCCGTTGATCCCCGCGAAAAAGGGAAACTAATGGATGCTATTGATGTTATCTTCAGGCATAATTGAGCCTTTTCGCCAGGTTATACCCAGTTCCCACGGGAAAGGTCCCAAAAAGCCTTTGGTGAGTGGCGTCACTCTCCGGCTCTCACCAAAGGATTCCTAAGGCAAATATGTTTTAGGGAACACAGTACCTGGAATCCCTTGGTCCATTATGTTTTAAAAGGTTCCCTATTGGGTATCAGGCAGCTCGTTTCCAGTAGCTCATTGGATATTGCACTGAACATGTCCTGTAGAGAGGTCGGTTTGGGAGCTACGATGCCACCATTTCTACCCAGGACAAGTGAAACCCCGATCTTGGTGACTCAGGAGCCCATATGGTTGTCTTAGAACCAGTCCGCAGCTTTTTCCCAGTTCCCGCACAGATCTGCACCGGACCCGATTCCTTTCTCCCCATTTCCTTCACTCTGCACTGACCGGTCGGTAAAACCGTAATATCCGATAGCCGATGCCGATACGAAACCCGTAATTCTCTGGCTGTGACCTTTCAATCTCCCCATCAAAAAATCCCCTGCTCCGATGCTAGTTTCATAAACCAATCTTTTGCGATCCCCTGTAAGCGGTGTCCCGTCGTCCAGCTCTGACCGAGAGGTGGACGATATGGTCTGCTCCGTCCAGGGCTTTCTCATCCATGGTCCAGTTTTCCATGTCCCCCTGGTATTCATCTTCAGATCATGGTGCCCTTGTTAATGGTTTATTCTATTACTTTCCCTGGAGCGACTTTAGGTGTTCTGCAATAAAGCTGTCAGCCCCTGTTATTAATGCGGGTGGTACCATGAAGCCTAAAATGAATAGTCAATTAAACAAAGATATGGACCTTCGTACCAATATTAGTTTTGGGGATATTACGGATGAGTGGTTACCTTCAGTTTAGCGTTATGGTAAAATGCCCAAGAGCGACCCACCAAAGTGTTTGGCGACATCGTAGCTATAATGGATACATCTGGGATATTTGGAACCAAATGGAGTTTGCTAATAGTGCATTGACCTTCGGTACGGGAAAGCGAGGTCAATACATTCAAGAAGATCAAAAAGGACATTGGTGGAATTTCAGCAAGGATGCTTCCAAAAGGCCTTAAGGTACTAGAAAGGGACAAAATCCTTGCCGCATCGTCCGCAACAAGGATTTTGGGGGCTTAAATCAAGGACAAGCCGACCCAGGTTCTTAGAACCTCTCGAACTGAGAGAAAAAGAAACCTCCTTCGATCTCAGCATTTTCATCAGAATCGGACCCGTGGATAGCATTAGCATCGATAGATTTAGCGTATTTGCTACGGATAGTTCCTTCACTGGCTTTAGAAGGGTCAGTGGCACCGATTAATGTACGGAAATCCTCAACGGCGTTGTCCTTTTCCAGGATTGCTGCGACGATAGGTCCCGAAGACATGAAATTGACCAGGTCTCCGTAAAAAGGACGTTCCTTGTGAACCTCATAAAACTTGCCTGCATTTACTTCGCTAAGCTGAATGTACTTCATTGCAACGATCTTGAAGCCGCCAGCAATGATGTCATTCAAGATGGCGCCTGTGTGGCCATTTGCAACTGCATCTGGCTTGATCATTGTAAAAGTTCTGTTTGTTGCCATTTTACTCTAAAATTTTTGCAAAGGTAATAAATTTATGCAAGTTGGAAAAGTTTTGGATCGAGGTCACCTTTAGGAGGTTGACAATAAAAATCCATATCCTGGTGGTGGACCGTTGTCTCTATCTAAATTCTTGGATATTTCCTATTTGTAAGGGTGAAAGTCCACATGGTGGCAGGGCATTTCAAGGGGATAAAAATACAAGGGATTATATTGTTCCCTATTCCTGGTTGTGAAACAGTCGATCCCTACGGACCTAAACAGTTACCTTGGCAGGCCAACCTGCTGTTTTCCCTATGTTTCCCTTTTCCTTAACAGTATGAGTCAGGACCGTCATTGGAAACTGACCTTTTATTTGTCTTTGTGGGTGCCATTGGCTCTATTGCCCTTTGGATGGAACTCTTTGGGTATGTTTGATTCCTCTCCCTTGGGAATGAATGGGGGCAATGTCTCCGGACCCCTACTGCTATCTGTTTTTTTCCTGTTGCTGCCTGCTGCCTTGTCATATTGGGGCATTTTTGCTCTTTTGTTGTCTGATTTCATGTCCATCACGTTTAGCGTTTGCCTTTGAACAATCGGAAGGAGGATAAAGTTTTTAATTGTCCATTTATTCATCATGGAAAATATAATGGGAATGTGATCATTTCTATTCTTTGAAAACCGATATTCCATTCCTCGGTCAGGTTAACCTCTTTTAGCGTACTTTGGGATGGGAGGGGAATCAATTTGGATGAAAAGAAGTTTAGGACGGTGTCTTCTGTCCGGCTTTCCCCGTATTTAAGGGAGCCATTTTGGGTCGATCCTGAAGTGACCTTTCGGATATTAAGGAGGACCGGTGTGCTGTTTGGGAAAATATCCAAAGGGATCTTCCAACAAATGGTTTTTGCGATTGTTCTAGGTAAAATGTGTTTTTAGTGTATTCATATGAAAATAAATGAAAAGAAATTGAACCGGCTTGGGGAACTAATAAGTCTAGGCGGGTATAAACTGTCGTTGGCAGAAAGCATGCCCGGAGGCTTTTTTACGAGCATATGGAGTTTACAGACTGAATCGGGGGACTATTTGGAAGGTTCTATTGTATGCTATTCCGAAAATGTTAAAAAAGAGGTCCTAGGTGTTCCTGGTTCCTTGATTGACCGGTTCTCTGCAGAGTCAGAGCGTGTTACGGAATCCATGTTACAGGGTTTGGAGACCGTAATTCCTGCTGATATTCACATAGCTGTGACGGGGAAGGCTTTCAGTGATTCAGAAGGGAGTGCCAATGCCGTTAGGGGCGATGTATTCCTCTGTGTTTCTTGTCAAAACAAGGTGGCATCCCAGAAGTTCCATTTTTCCTCACTTAATGCCGCGCACATATTTATTTCAGCTTTCAACGCGAGCCTGGACATGTTGGAATCTCTCCTTTGCGATTAAATGTTTGGCTCCATATTACCCGGCATTCCCAGCCCGAATCCGTCAATGCAGGGACAAGTCTTTTGGACTGCCATCCCTCTGGTGATTTTGATCAGTTAGTACCGAACGGATGCCGGGGCAATACATCCTATTTTTCATCCAACCCCTTTCCGTCCAGAATCTGCTGATAGTGTTTTTCTATTCTTGCCTCTCTGGTCCTGGATTGTTTAGCTTGATTGAAATAAAACAAATACCCCTTTTGCCGGCCCGGCGTTAAGGAATAGAAAGCTTTTTTTAGGTCCCGGTCCTCTCCAATTGCCCTTTGGAATTCTTCAGGGACTGGATAGTCACTTGCTTTCCTCAACTCTACCTTCTTCCCCGACATTTCAATCTCTATGGCTTCAGCTATAAAGGCCTTGAGGATGGGCAGGAGTGCTTCGATCTGCTCAATACTGGTAAATCTAATCTGCCTCGCCGATTGTACGTTTTCGGTTTGCTGGATAAGTACCTTCTGCGGATCTTTCAGTAAAGCTCCCTTGAGGAAAAGTAGTGCACAATAATCTTTAAATCCGTGTATCAGTACAATGTTTTTCCCATGAAATGTGTAGCACGGGTGCTTCCATTTGTAGGTTTCTTCAAGAGAGGTGTTTTCAAGAACGATCTCGCGCAACAATTGGAACTCCTCTTTCCATCTATCTGCCTCCGCAAAATAATGGTCAATTATCTTCTGGTCCATGGGTAACTTCTTTAGGTTTTTTGAGGGGTGATTTTTCTGCTTTCTGGCCTGAAGTACCATGACAGGACGGTTGCCGAAACCAATATTAATGATGGTACAGCTTCTCCGAATGGCTGTCCAACCGCAAGGTGGGAGGCAAAGGCACCTGACATTGCAAAGAAGAAACCTGCATAGGCCCATTCCTTGAGTATCGGAAATTTCGGGATCAGGATAGCCGCTACGCCCAATAATTTCCAGGCTCCGAGGATGCTCAATAGATAGAGAGGGTATCCCAATGAACTCACGATCGCATTATAGCCACCTACCTGCAACAATTGCTGTATACCCCCGGCGGTCATCCCAATTGACAGGAATATGGTTGCCGCCCAATAGATAATTCTTCGTTTCCTTGCCATATCCAGCTATTTTAAGCGATTAACCTTTTCCTGTAGCCTGTCGTGTGCCATGTTGAGGCCATGTGCGAACGGCATCTGCAATAATCGGTTCCTGAATTCAACGGACCTGAACACTATCTGCATGGTCAGTTTGCTCGTCTGGTTTGTCAGTTCCTCAAACTCCAAAAATTCTAACTGAACGGGAAAAGGGGTGTCCTCCATTTCAAATGTTCGTGTGATTCTCTTCTGCGGTACAAATTCGTGGAAAGTCCCGTTAGCCCGAAATACCACCTTTCCGTTATGCCAAGTTTCAAAAGCATAAGAGCCGTGGTCCCTGTTGTCCATTTTCAGTACTTTGGCGTTCATCCATTCTTCAAAGAGCCCGGGTTCTTCGTATGCTTTGAAAAGCAGTTCCAAGGGCAGGTCAAAAACCCTCGTGATCAGGATTTCCTGTGTGCCATCCTCGGCACTTACTACTGTCTTGTTTTCCATTTTTATTTCCTGTTATACTTTTTCATCACTGTCTCCAGTCTGTTGAACCTGTCGTCCCACATCTGGCGGAACTGTTCAATATAATCTGCGACCTCCTTCATCTTTGAGGCGCTGGCATGGTAATAAATCTCCCTCCCTATTTGCTCCTGTGTCAGCAATTCACACTCAATCAGGATCTGTATGTGTTTGGAGACTGTTGGTCTTGCGGTGGCAAAATTTGAAGCGATGGCACCTGCGGTCATGGCTTTTGTAGCCACCAGCAATAGGATTGCTCGCCTCGATGGATCTGAAATGGCTTGGAATACGTCCCTTCTTAAGTTCATAATGAAGTCATTTGGCTACAAATATAAACGAAGCCATTCGGTTACGCAATGTTTTCGGAAAATATTTCTGCTCTGTTGATCCGGAATAAGGACTGGGCCCATTGACCGGCTGTTTTGGATCAGGGGGTCGCAAACCACCTGGCACTTCTCCTTGGTCGTGGAAAGCGCCGGTATTGGGACATAAGGGTCATTTGGAATATTCTTAACTAGCCCTCTGTTCCGGGACTTTCTAGAACAGGCCCGCGGAGGTGTGTGCAGGTATCGATTCCCGAACCCGATTGCCCATGGATATCACAGTCTTGACCTCAGGGCAAGGAGCCCTGCCCTGCTCAGGGGCTTGGCCAGGTAGGAGACCACGAGCTCATCGCTTGAGGACCTCTCTATGTCCCTAGAGTCAACAGATGAGGTAAGGATGTGGATGGACAGGTCGAGGCTTCCCCCTTGGGACCTTATGGCATCCAAGAACTCCCAACCGTTCATCACTGGCATGTTTATGTCCAAAAAGACCAGGTATGGGCGGTCAGGCTCCTCTTTGATGAGCTCAAGGGCCAATTGGCCGTTCTCCACGGTAAGTATCCTGTTCTCCGGGAAAACGCTTGAAATGATCGTCCTGTGAATGAAATTGATGACGGGGTCGTCATCGATCAAGAGTATCGTCCTTTGTTCCATTTTCTATTGAGTTTGCCTTTTCTGTCATTGTTCTGATTATCATGTCCAGTTCCTCGGCCGATCCCCGGATGAGCTCCATGATTCTTACCGCTTGGAGGCCACCGCCCTCATGGTGAATCGATATGTCCGCAAGTCCCATCAACCTGGTAAGTGGAGCCCTGAGCAGGTGCGATTGAGACCATGCAATGTCCCTTAGGATTCTGTTCTGTTCCTCGATCATCTCAACGTGCCGCCGGGAAATGGTCACGTCCAGTGCTGCCCCGACCAACTGGACTGCATTGCCCTCCGGGTCTCGCAGGACGTGGCACCTGTCCTGGTAGTGGTGGACCGAGCCATCTGCTGCGACTGTTCGGTATTCGGCACACCATGCATTCTGTTCCTTGTCGGCAATCACCTTCCATAGCGAATCCCAGACCCTTTCCCTGTCGCTGGGGGAAATGGTGGTGAACCAAGAATTGTCTATGGAGAACTCTTCGGGACTATCTTGTTCGATGGGCCGCAGTCCCCCTCCCCCTCGGGTATGGGTTTTCCCTTGCACGTCTACGTGCCAGATCATCTCGTTGCTCGCCAGCATGGCAAGCCGGAAGATCTCGTTGCTCATGGATAGCCTTTCCTCGTACGATTTCCTTTCGGTAATGTCCTGGATGGTACCCTCTAGCTTCTGGGGCGTGCCGTCCTCTGAGGTGACCATCCTTACCTCCTGCCTTACCCATTTGATCCTTCCCTCGGGAGTAACTATCCTGTGTTCAAATCCCTTGGCGGCATTTGGTTCCAGAAGGAGCGCAGGGTCCTTCTCTATCAGGTGGCGGTCATCGGGAAAGAAGGTGTTTCTTAGGTTCTCCATGGTGGGTACGAATGTGCCGGGGGCGCGCTCATAGATACTGTAGGTCTCCTCGCTCCAATTCGAGATCTGGGAGTCGACCGGCCGGAACCAATAGCCCAGCTTAGCTATCTTCTGGGCATTTTGGAGCTTCTTGAGGGCCCCATGGAGTTCCTGCTCTGCTCTGTCCTGATCGGTAACGTCCTTTCCTACGGCGACGATCCGCATGGACTCTCGCGAGATGGCAGCAGACCAGAGCAACGTGCGCAAATGGCCCTCAGCGGTGGCGACCCTGCAGCGGTATGGACCGGTGCTCCATCCGTTGACCATGGAAATGAAATCCCTCTTTGCTCGCATGATGTCCTCGGGGTGCACAAATTGAAGGACGGTGCTGCCAGTGGAAATTGCCCCATCGGTCGTTACCAGTGCGGAAAAGGCGCTGTTGCACATCTCTATTTGGCCGTCCCGACCGATGATACAGTGCGGGTCGGGGGATATGTCGAAGAGCATCCGGTATTCGCTCTCCTTCAATTTATGGGCAATCGGTTCAGCAATCCGGGTAGCTGCCCTTTCCAAGAAAGGTCCAGTGGCCTCCAGCCTTTCCAGCGGTCCGGTTGAGTAGCATATCAGGCATCCCAGGAACTTTCCCTCGGCTAGGATCGGGACCCCAAAGGCAGTCTGGTTTCCCGGAGGGGCGTATCGCGCGGTGACAGGCCCCATTTCCATCCAAACCCTTCCGGGCATGCCCTCCCCCTTCCTGCAACTGAAGCTCGGTGAAAACCCCTCTAACAGGTACTGACCATCCCGCTTGCTTGCCCTGCCCCTCAGGCCAAGGGAGGAAGGATCCGAGGACACGATCCAGATCTCTGCCGTTCTGACCTCCTGCAGTCCAAGAATGGCCTGGATGGCCTTATCGACGAGTGTCTCTAACGATGTAGCTTCGGTGATCCCCCTCTCGATCCGCTCGAGGGCCTGTTCGTGCAGCTGGCGTTCGGTCTTTTCGGTCACGTCCCAGAGCACGACCTTGACGGCCTTTCCCTTTCCAGTCGAAACAACAGAAAGGTCGCATGCCATCCACCTCCGCTCACCGTCCTCACGGATGAGTGCATAGGTCCCCGATGGGAACGATCCCCCTTGCATGAGACTTTCAAGGAGCCCTGAGAAGAGCCTTCTTTCCTCCGGATGTAAAAAATCGAGGAGTTTACGGCCCAATAGCTCCCCCGGGGCACATCCCAACAACCTGCAGTGGTCGAGGTCCGCGAACATGAATTTTCCTGCACCGTCGAGCAACGAATGGGCGCCAAGGTCCTTGTTCTGGTCTATAAGTGGACGAGGGTCCTGTTCGACCTCTACTGCGGCTACCAGAATTGCCGCCCTGCCAGCATATGTGACCGGGGCAGTGTTGAGCCTAAGATAGAAGGTCCCCCCATCCCGGTTTCGGTGCCTTTGGACAATCCCTTCGGCAATTCCGGTGCTATGATCCTTTATCTCGGTGTCCGGATCCGCAAGGACGTCCTTCAGGGCCATGCCCGTGAGCTGATTGAGGGAAAACCCATAGAGCCCCTGGGCCTCCCTGTTTGCTGCAAGGAAACAATGGTCTGCTCTGTCTAATATCCACATGGGGATAGGGGAAAGGTCAAAGAGATCGTCACGTTCCATTGGTTTGTCAAATTAGGTGTCTGGCAATTTAGTCTCTTCCATAGTGCGATCTGCCCCATGGAGGATACGAATTTACGTTTTTTTTCCGAGCCCAGTGCCAGCCGACCTGCATTTTCTCGAACTTGACGGAAGAGGTAATTGCAGGTCGGCACTGCGGTATTTCTACTCTAAATGTGGCCCATATGAACAAATGTGCAAATTAAATGTTTATTCCTTGACAGAAACTGTACTTTTAAAGTCATGCCAGAACTCGAAAAAAGGTTGAAACTTCTGGTCCAGGCCATCTCAGCGAACGCGACCAGGCTAGAGGGTTATAGATGGGCCTCTGAGCACGCAGTCAGCAAGGGACATGTTGGACTTAGGAAGGTCTTTTTGGACAAAATGCAAAAATCGATTGATTTCAGGCTCCAGTTCAATGCCCTTGCCATGGCGTTGGGCTCACTTGAGGAAGTTTGCGCGCCTGGGGAGGGAGAGATGGCAAGAAAGTTCTTTGCGATGGGGAGCAATGTTGGAAAGGAGGACATAAACGATGTTCTCCTGCACTGTAGGAGGATTGAGCGGGGTTTCACCGAATCCTACCTCTCCATTATGGCCCAGAGCCATGGGTTCTTCCCGGCGCTTGTGGAGGTTCTACATGAACAGCTCATCGTGCAACAGGCTCAGGACCAGAAGCTCTAGCTGGACTTTTATTGGGCCCCATGGCCAGCCCGAATAGCTTGCTGAGGCTATGTAAAATCTGCCGCCAATCACAAGGAGTGTTAACAAAATTACTTAACTTTGTACCATGTCAAAGAACCTGCAAGTAACTATAGACAAGGACTCGGGCTTTTGTTTCGGGGTCGTCTATGCGATTGATATGGCAGAAGAGATCCTGGACAGGGATGGCTATCTGTATTGTCTCGGGGACATCGTCCACAATGACGAGGAGGTCGCCAGGCTCAAAGCCAAGGGCTTGCGCATTATTTCGCATGGTGAACTGCAAGGCCTAAAGAACGAGAAGGTGCTGATCCGTGCACATGGGGAAGCTCCGGAAACCTACAGGACGGCCCTGGAGAACAGTATCACCCTTATCGATGCCTCTTGCCCTGTTGTGCTGAAGTTGCAGAACCGTATCAAGACTTCACACGATGAAAACGAGAAGATCTTGATCTTCGGGAAGCATGGACATGCCGAGGTCATCGGTCTGCAGGGACAGACCAACAATGAGGCCCTCGTTTTCCAGGATATAGATGAGCTTGATGGAGCGGACCTGCCAGCTCAATTCACCCTTTACAGCCAGACCACAAAGAGCGTCGATCGTTTCTATGCGATCAAGGAAGAGCTTATCAACAGGGGGTATGAGGTAAAGGCCAATGACACCATCTGTAGGCAGGTTTCCAACAGGTATGAAGATCTGGGGACATTCGCCGCGCAGTTTGAAAAGGTCATATTTGTTTCTGGAAAGAAATCCTCGAACGGTAAGGTCCTATTTGATGTCTGTAAAAAGGTCAACCCGAATACCTACTTTATATCCGGCCCCGAGGAATTGGATGCCCGCACATTTGCGGACAATGAGACTATCGGGATCTGCGGGGCCACATCTACCCCGATGTGGCTGATGAGGAAGGTAAAGGAAACCCTTGAATCCTATTAATCGTCATTTCAATTTAAAATTCATTGATGCTGGCCGTTGAAATCTACCATTGCGCCTGTTTTGCTATAAATATTGCCTAATTTTGTGTTCAGAATGAGTAAAAAAGCTAAAAAGGGTGTATTGTTGGTCCAGTTGGGTACCCCCAATTCACCGACTACCGGCGAAGTAAAGAAATACCTGACAGAGTTCTTAATGGACCCACGCGTGATGGACATCCCTTTTGTTTCAAGGACCTTGTTGGTCAAGGGAATCATCGTTCCTAAAAGGGCTTCAAAATCCGCTCATACCTATTCAACCATCTGGAGTGAGGAAACCGGGTCCCCGTTAATGTACTACAGTGTTTTGCAGCAACAGATGTTGCAGCAGGAACTAGGTGAAGAATACCATGTGGAATTGGCCATGCGATACCAGGAACCTTCGATTCCCAATGCATTGAAAAACTTGGAAAGCATGTTCCTGGATTCCATTATCGTCATCCCGCTTTTTCCACAATATGCCTCGGCAACGACCGGTTCGGTCATCGACCGTGTCATGGAACTGATGCGCGGCTGGCAATACTTTCCCAAGGTAAGTTTCGTCAGCAGTTATTGCGACAACCCTTTAATGGTCGAGGTCATCGCAGATAATGCCCATAAACATGACCTGAGCGAATATGACCATTTCCTGTTCAGTTACCATGGGCTGCCCGTTCGACAGTTGGGAAAGGTTGACCCAAAGGGAGAATTGGAGTGTCCTGATTTTGGGTGCGATTCTTGCAAGAGAGAAATGAAATCCTTTTGCTATCTGTCACAATGCTATGCAACCACGCGCGCTATCGTAGAAAAGTTGAACATACCTGAGGAGAAATATACGGTCTGTTTCCAGTCACGATTGGGAAAAACCCCATGGATCCAGCCATATACCTCAGACACACTGCATGATTTAGCAAAACAAGGGAAGAAAAAGCTCTTGGTGTTCAGTCCTGCATTCGTAGCCGATTGCATCGAAACTTTGGATGAGATACAGGTTGAATACGCTAATGAATTTAAGGAAATGGGCGGAGAGGAGGTCCATATGGTGGAAAGCCTGAACGGTAGCCCGAAATGGATCGAAGCCCTGAAACGAATGGTGTTGGAAAACGGGAATTAAGATGTTAAAATTAAATGCAGTAATATTATTCTTACTAGACTTCTATATATTTTTTGCGCTTAGGGCGACGAATATCAGATTTGTCAAGACGAGATGGTTCACCATCCTATGGTGGGGCTATTCACTGTCTTTGCTGGTAGGATTATTTATTTCATTCCAATATAGCATTCCGCTTTCGGTTCGTTCCATTATCCTGGTGGCCTTTTTCCTGACTGCGGTCAGCAAGTTTGTCTATGCCATCGTCTTGATCGTCGATGATCTGCGAAGAGGGGGGATTTGGGTTGGACGTCTGTTCTCCAGGGGCAAGGGCAAGGACCTGGAAGAGAGATTGGAGACTTTGGAAGAACCTTTGCCAGAAGTCCCTAAAAAGGGTATTTCCCGTTCTGACTTCCTGTTGAAATCAGGGATAATAGTTGCTGCCCTTCCAATGGTCCCATTGGCTTGGGGCGTAATTTCCACAGCTTATGATTATCGGGTGAGACGCCAGAAATTGGTGCTTCCGAACTTACCGAAGGAATTCCATGGAATGACCATCGGGCAGATCTCAGATGTTCACTCCGGTTCATTTTATAATAAAAAAGCCGTCATGGGCGGAGTAGAGCTCCTGCTGGCACAAAAGCCCGATGTTATCTTCTTTACCGGTGATCTGGTGAACAATGTTGCCTCGGAGATGCGTGATTATCAAGATATCTTTGCCCATGTCAAAGCGGATCTAGGGGTGTATTCTACCTTGGGCAACCATGATTATGGCGATTATTACTTTGGTCCGGGCGACTCGCCAGCCAAACGTAAAAACCTGCAGGATTTGATCGAAACCCATAAGATTATGGGTTGGGACCTTTTGATGGACGAGAACCGGACCTTGAAAGTAGGCAATGGGGAAATCTCCATTGTCGGGGTACAGAACTGGGGAACTGGCCGTTTCCCTAAAAAAGGAGACCTTCCTAAAGCACTATTGGGAACAGAAGAAAAAGCTGTTAAATTATTATTGTCGCATGATCCATCCCATTGGCGCGCACAGGTACTGGAAACCGATGTGGACGTCATGTTTGCAGGTCATACCCATGGAATGCAATTCGGAGTCCGAGGGGAAAACTTCCAATGGAGCCCAGCCAAATATATCTATAAGGAATGGGCAGGTCTCTATAAACAGGGAACCTCCCAACTTTATGTCAATACAGGTTATGGTTTTTTGGGCTATCCTGGTAGGGTCGGTATTGCACCAGAGATCACCATTTTTGAACTGGTTAAAGGTTAATTACACCTTTTCTCAACCAAGGATCCTTGCAAAATGATTGTTCAGGTGTTTTCTGATAGCATCTCGATAAGCTTCAGCGTCCCTTAATTTCAATACCTGGACCAGCTCTTTGTGCGAAATAAAATCACCTTTCATGATGTCCTTTTCCAATAATCCACTTTGATGTACATATTGGAAAATAGGGAAGAGCATCTCCTGCAGTTCCAACAGTATCTTGTTTTTGGAGATCTTATATAGCTTCCCATGGAAACGGATCTCATCCTCTACATGCCAAGGATTTGCGGTATCCCCGGAAACAATCTCGCTTGCTATCTTTTCAAGTTCTACAATATCCTCATCCGTTATATTGTTGACAATAAAATCAGCCATTCCCACTTCCAGCGCCAATCTCATTTCAAACATTTCCTTCAAGGTCTCATTATCTAAAATAGAAGGGTGGAATACCTTTCTCAATGAACCCAAGACATCGGGATTCCTAAGCACGGCACCTTTATGCTTGATGGATTCTATCAGACCAATGGTCTTTAACCTGAGTAAGGCCTCGCGGACAACGGTCCTGCTCACACCTAGGCTATCTGCTAAATCCAATTCTTTTGGAAGTACGTCCCCTACGCCCATGTTCCGTTCCTGGATGAACTGTATGATCCTTGCTTCTGCCCGGTCCACCAAACTCGAGGTGTCTATTGTTCCAAGTTTTTCCATATTTCTATCTGGTCCCATTTTCACAATATCGTCATAATGGCCACGGTACAATAATATTAAAAAAAAAATTGGAAGTAAAACATTATGTATTACATTTGGTAATTATTATGTTATACATAATCCAATTTTTTTTAAATCATTAAATTATGACAAACCTTTTTTACCATTCATTGCGGGGGAGCCTGTTGCTTGCGATTCTGTGCTGCATCCATTTTGCCGCATTTTCGCAGACCGCTTTAAAGGGAACGGTTACAGATCCTTTGGGGAATCCATTGGAGGGGGTGACCGTTTCAAACCAGACACAAGGGCATGTTACAAAGACCGATGAACAGGGAGGATTTAGCGTACAGGCTAAAGTGTCGGATGTAATTTCATTTTCTTCAATCGGATATCAATCACACAAGCTCACCTTAGAGAACCTGGCTTCAGTAAGGATTTCCCTTGATCCTTCTGGGGAAGACTTAGAGGAAGTCGTGGTATTGGGATACGGTAGTATCAAGAAATCGAACCTGACGGGATCTGTGTCCAGATTGGACAAACGCGTCTTAGAGACTGGGGTCCGTTCAAACCCTGCATCCGCATTGGCTGGAACAATTCCCGGCTTGAGGGTTCAACAGACTTCCGGTCGTCCGGGTTCTGTTCCGAACATTGTATTGCGCGGTGGAACTACCTACGGCGGCGGCGGATCGCCATTGGTGATCGTGGATGGATTGATCCGTTCAGGATTCTCGGATATCAACCAAGACGATATCGAGTCCATCGATGTATTAAAGGATGCTTCTGCCACGGCTATCTATGGCGCTAGGGCATCTAACGGGGTAGTCTTGATTACCACAAAACGCGGTAAAGATGGCGTGTCCAATATTTCGCTGAAATCTAAGATCGGTGTCAATTCCTTGAATATTCCGTTTGAGTTCCTGGATGCCGAGGACTATTTGTACTGGTCTAGAAAAGGGGTGCAGACCTCTGGGATGTACCAACCAAACCAGTTGAACCAATTGACCTCTGTGGGTCCTTTTGGAACCGGCAACAAATACAAGGATGACCAGGGAAATATATTGGATGGGAACAAAGTGAGCAATGCCGTCTGGAGCACCATGTTCTTGGATGATTCCAATAGGGAATTGTTGGAACAAGGCTACCAAACCATGATCGACCCTGTAACGGGAAAAGAATTGATCTACAAGGATTTCGATTATACCGATTATGCCTTGCGCAAAAATGCCCTGACCCAAGACTATAACCTTGCGGTACAAGGAGGTAATGATAAGAGTAAATACTATGCAAGTTTGGGTAAATACTATGAACAAGGGGTGCCAATTGGAACCAATTACGATCGTTTGACCTTTATCCTAAATGGAGATTACAAGATCAAGCCTTGGATTACCTCCAATTCAGGATTGAACTTTGCGAATACGAAATGGAGAGATGCCATCAATGGGGAGGGCAATTATATGACCCGTGCTTTGGGTGCTCCTCCAACCATGCGAGGCTATAACGCAAATGGAGACCTATTGGTAGGACGTGACTGGCAAGATGGTAACCCCGCGGTAAACAATGACCGTTTTATCCGCAATAACCAAAACCAGAAATTTACGATGTCCCAAGCTTTTGTAATTGATCTATATGAAGGATTGAGCTTGAGAACAAGTGGAAACTGGTTTATCAACCAAACCAATAATGAGTCCTTCAACAGAGATTATTTGGCCAGCCCGGGAAACTGGGTAAGGACTCGTAACTCATCGGCAAGCTATGATAAGACCTTGAACCAAACCTATAATGCGGTTTTAAACTATAAAAACACTTTTGGCGAGAAACATAATTTTGATGCGATGGCAGGATGGGAGTTCTTTGATTCCTACAATACTGGATTTTCAGCCTCGGGTTCAGGCGCGCCATCGGATGACTTCATGGATCTCGGCTTGACCAGTACCGAGGCAAACCGCCGAGGTATCGATTCTTACCATGTTCGCAATAGGATCACTTCATTTTTCGGACGTTTGAACTATGATTATGATGAGCGCTATCTAATGACCCTGACCTTGCGTCGCGATGGGTATTCAAACCTTTTGAATAATCGTTGGGGAACTTTCCCAGGGGTATCCTTGGGTTGGAACCTACATAATGAAGACTTCTTCGCCAATATTATGGGCGCTGACCAGGTGATCAACACCTTAAAATTAAGGGCTAGTTATGGTGCGAACGGAAATATCGGAAGCATAGGTGCATATACTTTGCAAGGGACCTATGGAACTTCAAAATATGATGGTAATGTAGGCTATGGCATGACCAGCTTAAGTATTCCAAACCTGAAATGGGAAAGTTTGATTACCAAAGAGGTGGGATTAGAAACTAGATTGTTAAATAGATTAGACCTTTCGGTATCCTATTATCATAGAACAACTTCGGATAAAATCGCAACTCTACTATTGCCAGCATCAGCAGGTTTTACTTCAATTACAACCAATAATGGCGACATGCAAAACCAAGGGGTAGAGATTGACCTGAATTACCAAGCAGTCCGTGCGAATGACTTTACCCTGAGCTTCAATTGGAATACGGCATACAACGAGAACAAGATCTTAAAGCTGCCATATAACGGTGTTGAAAACAACCGCCAGAATGGTTTCCAAGTATATAATCCGAGTACCATGGAACTAAAATGGGTTGGCGGTTTGCAAGAAGGACAGGATCCAAACGTGGCTTATGCATACGAAGCATTAGGTATCATCCGTAACCAACAGGACTTGGATAATTATGCCCTGCAGTTAAAGGATTTGATCGGCGCGAGAACCTTGGTGCATCCAGATGTATTCAATGCGATGACCGCTTCAGAGAAATCCCTGCATTATCCATTGGCTTTGGGGGACGTGATGTGGAGAGATGTCAATAAAGATGGCATCATCAATTCCTACGATAGGGTTTACATGGGGAATACCGTTCCGCGTTGGACCGGAGGATTTGGCCTTTACTCCACCTACAAAGATTTCTCCTTGAGTGCTAGGTTCGACTATGCATTGGGATATGTTGCCTATGATGGACCTAGAGCTTGGTTTTTGGGAATGATGCAGGGAACGTTCAATACCACAACTGAAGTATTGGATACCTATACGCCTGAGAACACGAATGCAAAATACCCAACCTATTACTGGGCAGATCAATTGTTTAAGAACAATACCAGCCGCGAAAGCAGCATGTTCTATAACAAGGGTAATTATTTGGCATTCCGTGAGATCTCCTTGGCGTATCGCTTACCAAGGTCTTTCGCCAACAAGATCAAGATGGAAGATTTAAGCGTTTCAGTAACCGGGCAGAACCTCCAATACTGGACAGCCAATACCCTGTTTTCTGCAGAAAGCGGATCCATAGGACAGGGCGGGGGTGGTTACCCATTGCCAAGAACGGTCATATTCGGTCTTCAATTAACCTTTTAAACCTTAAATCATGAAAAAGATATTTATAGCCTTAGCGATAGCGGCAACGAGCATAACATTTTCATCTTGTAGCAAGATGGATTTAGAATTAACCCCAGAAGATTATTTTGCAAGTGGATCGTTCTGGAAAACACCGGACCAGGTGAAAGGAGCAATGGTCGGGATCCACAGCCAATTAAGGAATGCCCAGCAAACTCTATGGAATTTCGGTGAATTGAGAGGTGGGACTTTAAGGGACGGAACCAGTTTTACCGGAACCGCATCCTTGAATTCGAGTTCCATTATCATCCAAGATATCCGTGAGAGCAGTCCCGGCTTTAGCAGTTGGGCGAACCTGTACGGGCAGATCTTTCAGATCAATAACTTTATTTTCCAGGTGGAATCGGCTACCTACCTGTCGGCATCGGAGAAGGGATATTATTTAGGTCAGGCCTATGGGTTGAGAGCCTATTATTATTTCAACCTTTTCAGGACTTGGGGAAGGGTCCCTTTGGTGGCTGAGGCCAAGGTAGCCAATCAAACACCTAGTTCAGCTGAAGAACTGTACACTGCCCGCAGTAAAACGGAAAAAGAGACTTTGGACTTTATAAAAGCAGATGTTGAAAAATCAGTTTCTAGTTTCAACAACGACTATAATATCCTGAGCCAAAAAGCGCAATGGTCATTAGCAGCGACACAGATGTTGAAAACGGAGGTGTACCTATGGTCGGCAAAGGTGAAGATCGATGGGGCCGTTCCTGCAAGTACAGCGCAGGATCTGCAGACTGCCAAGGCCGCTGTAGAGAGCATTATCCCAAAGTTCACATTGGTCAATGACTATGCGAATGTCTTTGCTACGGCAAGTTCGGCTACAAATAAAGGAAATTCAGAAACCATTTTTGCCTTGAGGTACCAATATGGTGAAGCGACCAACTTCTTCAATAACTTCCTGTATGCGCAGAGTGATGATATTTCAGGCTATGTTGATGATAAAGGGGAGCCAATTCCGGCAGATCCTTTGAAGATTTCCAATACTGGTATTATCCGATATGAATATAAATATGGCTTGTACCAATTGTATGATGCTGCAGATAGCAGAGCCAATGCCACTTTCTTAAACTTCAACAAGGGCGATGTGCATGCTGTGGTGCTACGTAAATTCTTAGGGACCATTGTAGAAGGTGTAAGGAATTATTCAGATGACTATCCGATCTATCGCTTAGCTGATGCATATCTGTTATTGGCAGAGATCAAGAATAAGTTAGGTCAAGACCCGAGCAATGAAATCATGTTGGTGAGGAACAGGGCCTATAAAGGTTCGGCACCGCAATTTGTAAGGGGAGGGTTTGAAGCCAATGAACTTGCCATTTTCTATGAAAGGACCAAGGAGTTTGTCTCGGAAGGCAAGCGTTGGTTTGATCTGCGCCGCATGCAAGATGCTTCAGGAAACCCACTGGTTTTCCGCAAGGACCTGAACATGGTCGGGGTATTGGACAACAATGAATCCCAAAAACATAAAATCCTTTGGCCTATTGACCTTGGAACCCTATCAGCGGATCCAAAGTTAAATGGAGACCAAAATCCTGGATATTCAGGAACTTAATGTTAAATTTAATATAAGCCTGTCCTGCCCAGCAGGATAGGTTATCTAGTTTTTAATAATTTGTATATGCTAACAAACAAAATTGAAGGATTAATTGCTGCTCCATTTACGGCATTTGATCCAAATGGTGAACTGAACCTGGATCTGATCCCTGCTTATTATCGGTCACTTAAAAAGAATAATGTAAAAGGAGCTTTTATATGTGGCTCGACAGGAGAAGGGGTATCGTTGACTTTTGATGAGAAAGTGCAAGTATTGAAGGCTTGGGCAGCGTTGACCAAGGCGGACCCAGATTTCGCCCTGATGATGTTTTTAGGCGGTACGAATGTGAAGGAATGTAAACAATTGGCAGCGATCTCCGAACAAGAAGGAGCAGATGCCATATCCTTTACTTCCCCTTATTATTTCAAACCTGCAAATGTGCAGCAATTGGCGAAATGCTGTCAGGAAATAGCTGCCTCGGCGCCAAATACTGCATTTTACTATTACCATATCCCTGTGCTTACCGGTGGAAACTACAGTATGATCGATCTATTGGGCGCCGTGGATAATGTGATCCCAACCTTCAGAGGCATCAAATATACGCATGAAGATTTTATGGATTTCTTGTCCTGTTTGAATCATAAAAACGGGAAGTACGATATGCTTTGGGGACGTGATGAAAACATGCTGTCCTCCTTGGTATTAGGAACAAAGGGCGCAGTAGGCAGTACCTATAATTATGCGGCTCCATTATACAATGATCTAATGGCAGCTTATGTGCAGGGCAATTTTGAGGAAGCCAATAAATTGCAGCAGAAATCCATTGATATGATCCGTCTGTTAGGTAAATATGGTGGTATTGCAACCGGAAAAGCTTACATGAAATTAGTGGACCTGGATTGTGGCGAATTCCGATTGCCGATAGCCAATATGTCAAAAGAGAATTTCGAACTGTTCAAGGCTGATGTTGCGGCATTGGGCTTTGACTCCTTTAAGTCAATCAATTAATGCGGATTAAGGCAATTTTATCTATGGCGGTTTTAGTGGTTGGTTGTTCTGGTTCGCAGAGCAAGTCTGGATTAGTATGGGAAGAAGCAATTCATTTGCCTGCGGTTTCTGGAAAAAAAAATATAGGTGTCGCAGGGCCAATAGCCGGTATCATTCAGGACAAACTGATTGTAGCCGCTGGTGCTAATTTCCCGGATGGATTGCCTTGGGATGGAGGAAAGAAAGTTTACCAATCTCAGGGATATATCTATTCCATTTCAGGGTCAGGCTTAAAGCTGGATAACATAATTAACCTTGAAGACGGGATTGCCTATACTGCCAATCTCAGTCTTTCAAACTCCATCTATATCGCTGGCGGAGAAAATGAAAACGGTCCAATTGATCAGGTTGCCAAATATGAACTGTCCGAAAGGGGTAAACTGGAGAAGGAAATCCTAAAACCCTTGCCAGTAGCTTTGACCAATGCCGGCTTAGCAGCGGGGACCAATGAAATCTTCTTTATCGGCGGTGAAAATGCAGAATCGGTCTCTGATCAGGTTTATTCCCTGAAATTGGATGATTCAACGGCAAATTGGATGGAATATTTGAAACTGCCCTATCCAGTGAGCCATGCTGTTGTGCTTGGCAATGGCAAGGACAAAATCTATGTCATTGGGGGAAGGAAGAAAAATCCAAATGCCATCAGTGATATCTATGATTGGCTGTTGGAATTGGACCTAAATACCAAAAGTATCCGTGAGCTTACTAAGCTCCCTAAGGCTTTGGCTGCAGGGACCGGAATCTATAAAGATGGGAAAATCTATGTTTTTGGAGGGGATGATGGGAGCACGTTTTCAAAGGTTGAGGAGGCTATAGCCAATATAGCCAAGGAAAATGATCCTCTGAAAAATGATGAGTTGACCCAAGCAAAGAATAAGCTTCAGGAAGGACATCCCGGATTCTCAAGAGAGAATTGGGTCTATGAGCTGAAGACAGGTTCTTGGTCACAATTGGAAGGAATGGAAACAGAGAGTCCAGTGACCACAAGCGCAGTTATAAAAGAAAATCTATTTTTTATTCCAACAGGGGAGGTTCGAGCGGGGGTTCGTACCGATCGGATCCTGGTTGGACAGATAAAATAAACCTATGAAAAACAGTAAAAGATATCCTTGGATCGTTGTAGGCTTGTTATGGTTTGTGGCACTCCTGAATTATATGGACCGCCAGATCTTATCAACCATGCGACCTGCAATGGCCATCGATATTTTGGAATTGGAAAGTGCTGCGGTATTTGGTAACCTGATGGCCGTATTTCTTTGGATATATGGTTTTATGAGTCCAGTAGCAGGAATTGTTGCCGATAAGTGGAACCGGAAATGGTTGATCGTAGGGAGTTTGTTTGTATGGTCGGCAGTTACCCTAGCGATGGGCTATGCCGATACTTATGAGCAACTGTATGCCTTACGGGCGATCATGGGCGTCAGTGAAGCCTTGTACATTCCGGCAGGACTTTCATTGATTGCGGATTACCATTCGGACAGATCAAGGTCCCTAGCCGTTGGGATCCACATGACCGGTTTTTATTTTGGACAGGCCTTGGGCGGTTTTGGTGCCACCGTTGCTGCATCCTATTCCTGGCATTATACCTTTATCCTGTTTGGATTGATAGGAATCATCTATTCCGTCGTCCTTATTCTATTTTTACATGAAACTGATCATCGATCTGATGCCAAGAAGCTAGTGGAAAACAAGGTTCCTTTGTTGAAAGGGCTTTCCATCTTGTTCTCCAATATTGCTTTCTGGGTCATCCTATTATATTTTGCTGTTCCAAGTTTGCCTGGCTGGGCAACCAAGAACTGGCTACCTACCTTATTCTCGGAAAACCTGCATATCCCTATGGAAAAAGCAGGTCCATTGGCAACCATTACCATAGCCCTGTCCTCATTCTTTGGAGTAATCCTAGGAGGGATTATTTCCGATAAATGGATACAAAAGAATGTGCGCGGAAGGATCTATACCAGTGCCATAGGATTGGCATTGACCATTCCGGCAGTTATATTGATCGGATATGGGCACAGTGTCTTTGCGATCGTTGCTGCAGGACTGATGTTCGGCTTCGGTTTTGGGATGTTTGATGCCAATAATATGCCGATCCTTTGTCAGTTTGTGTCTTCAAAATACAGGGCAACGGCCTATGGGATCATGAATATGGTCGGTGTATTTGCAGGTGCTTATATCACGAAGATTCTTGGAGCCTCTGCAGATGAGGGACAACTTGGAAGTGATTTTGCTTTATTGGCGGGAATTGTGTTGATCGTTTTGATCATTCAATTGGCCGTACTAAAACCGAAGGGAAATGAGGCTATCGATTAAATTACTTTTCTTGTTCATTCTATCGTTCAACTTTCTTTTTGCCCAACAAAAGAAGAGGGTGGCCTGTATTGGTGATTCAGTGACCAAAGGATCCAATTTAGCCAAAGGGAAAACCTATCCGGATCAATTGCAGCAATTACTGGGCGATGGCTATGAAGTAGGCAATTTTGGGAGAAATGGTGCAACGCTACTGGAAAAAGGGCATAATCCTTATCTGAAATCAGAGGAACTGGAGGCTGCGCTAGCCTTTAAACCTGATTTGGTTGTCATTAATTTAGGCTTGAATGATACAGATCCAAGAAATTGGCCTAATTACCAAATGGACTTTCAAAAAGATTATAATAAACTGATCTCTCTTTTTAAAAACGGAAATCCGAAGGTGGAAGTCTATGTATGTGAAAATACGCCAATTTTTAGTGGACATCCTCGATTCCTTTCGGGAACTCGAGATTGGTACTGGGATATCAAGGGAGAAATAGGCGCCGTAGCGGTGAGACATTACCACAAGCTCGTGGATCTCTATCCGCCCTTAGCTTTTCGTATCGATCTATTTGATGATTATCTACACCCTTCTGAACAAGGAGCCGAAATTATTGCAAAGACCATTTTCGACAGAATAGTTCCCGTTAGGCAAAAGCTTTCCGTAAATGAAAGTATAGGATCGCATATGGTATTGCAACGGGATCAAACTAATCGAATAAAAGGCAAAGCGAATGCTAGACAGGCTGTAGTTATTGAAATGGATGGAGGAACTTACTTATCCATTGCTGAAGTCAGTGGGGAGTGGGGAATTGATATACCTACCATGCCTGCGGGTGGACCATATAGGATGAAAATCTATACGGATCAGGATACGATAATTTTAGAAGATATATTGTTTGGGGATGTGTTCTTGGCATCAGGGCAGTCCAATATGGCTTTTCCGTTAAAGGATGCCAATGGATCAAAGGAATTGATCAAGGAGGCTTTCAAACACAATGGTATTCGGATTTTTAAGAACAAGGTCCTTAAGGAAACGAATAATGAAGAGTGGGATGAAGCTACTTTAAAGAAAGTAAATGACCTGGAATACTTTTCTGGGAAATGGGAGAAGTTAACAGCAGAAAATGCCGCCAACTTTTCAGCGATTGCCTACAGTTTTGCAGAAGCATTGGAACAAGAAACGAAGGTTCCGATCGGCATTATTGAACTTGCCGTGGGCGGTTCGAATACCGAGTCTTGGATTCCGAGAAGAAGCTTGGAGGAAGATCCGCTTTTGGCGACTTATATCCACGGGTGGCGAAAATCTGATTTCATCCAGGATTTCTGTAAGAACAGAGCGAAGGTTAACCTGAAGAAATCCATGGTCAAGAACCAAAGACATCCCTATGAACCGGCCTATAATTTTGAAGCTGGGTATAATAAGTGGAATGATGCCTCATTAAAGGGGATTCTATGGTATCAGGGGGAAAGTAATGCACATAACGTTGAACTGCACGAACACTTATTCAAGACATTAATAGCTTCTTGGAGAGAGAATTATAAGCCTTTTTTGGGTAAAAGGGAAAGGTTGCCATTTTATACGGTTCAGCTTTCCAGTTTAGATCGGCCCTCCTTGCCAAAATTCAGGGATAGCCAAAGAAAGCTCAGCAATGAATTGAAGGATGTCTATATGGCTGTCAGTTCTGATCTTGGTGATTCCTTGGATGTACATCCAAGGGAGAAGTTAATCATCGGGAAGCGATTGGCAAACCTGGTCTTGAAGCATGAATTTGGGAAAGATAATAATGCAGACAGTCCCCAACCTATATATTCTTATGAAAATGAAGATATACATGAAATAAGGTTCAGTCATGCCAAGCAATTAAGTGCAATGGGATCAAAAGAAGTTACAGGTTTTCAGGCTAAGGATGAAGACGGAAATTTGGTCGATCTCAAGGTCGTGGAAATAAAAGGGAATTCGGTTTTCCTGGAAAATCCCAGGGGTTTAATGGAGATATATTATGGATACAAGCCTTTTTCAAGGGCAAATTTAGTGAATGAGGAGGGAGTGCCTGTTTCCACATTTTCGATCAAAAGATAAAAAAGTATGTACAATAACGAAGAGCTAACTGCACTAGCAGATTTTTATAATGATCAATTGGTCAATGATACGGTTCCTTTTTGGTTTCCGCGGTCATTTGATCATGAGTATGGCGGGTACCTATTGATGCGAGACCAAGATGGTTCATTGATTGATACCGATAAGGCCGTTTGGATTCAAGGTCGTGCTTGTTGGTTGCTTTCTACCCTTTATAATACGGTGGAACCAAGGGAAGAATGGTTGGAAGGTGCGCGTTTGGGCTATGAATTCTTGAAAAACAAATGCTTTGATGCAGAAGGAAAAATGTATTTCCATGTGGATCAGGAAGGCAATCCAATCCGTATGCGCCGTTATTTTTTCTCTGAGACTTTTGCCGTGATTGCCAGTGCTGCTTATGCTAAGGCTTCAGGTGATCAGGAAGCTGCTCAGTTAGCCCGTGATCTGTTTGGGATTTGTTTGGAGTATGCCAATGGTGAACGGAGAATGGAACCAAAGTTTGAGGAAACCCGGCCAAGCCGCGGGATAGGTATTCCGATGATCATGTGCAATACCGCGCAGCAATTAAGGGAGACCATTGGGGATCCTCGCTGTGATGATGCGATTGCAAATTGGATCCAAGAGATAGAACATTATTTTGTGAAAGATGATATCCGCTGTGTGATGGAGCAAGTAGCTCCTGATGGCAGCATCATCGATCATATCGATGGACGGACGCTTAATCCGGGCCATGCTATTGAGGGTGCTTGGTTTATCCTACATGAAGCTGTCCATAGAAATATGGATGAGAAATTGATCAACCTAGGGTTGCGGATGCTGGACTATATGTGGGAAAGAGGTTGGGACAGGGAGTTTGGCGGTATTCTGTATTTTAGGGATGTCTACAACAAGCCTGTCCAAGAGTATTGGCAGGACATGAAATTTTGGTGGCCACAGAATGAAGCCATCATAGCTACCTTATTGGCTTATCTGATAACCAAGGATGAGAAGTATGCTACCATGCATAAGCAGATCCATGAATATGCCTATACCCATTTCCATGATAAGGAAAATGGGGAATGGTTTGGTTATCTACATCAAGATGGAGGAATAGCCCAAACTGCAAAAGGGAACCTATTTAAGGGGCCTTTCCATCTGCCGAGGCAAGAATGGTACTGTTGGTCCATTATCAATCAATTTAAGAACAAGGATAACTATGAATAGGATAGCCCATTATATTTTATTGTTATTCGGTCTGTTTGCTGTAAATAACTTGAACGCTCAGGAAGCTTTGATTCCAATGCCTCAAGAGATACAATGGTCTGAAAATAAACTGGACCTGTCCAAAGGGGTGCATCTTGAAATTGGCACATCCATTGAAAAGAATGAGGTCAAGCTGTTAAAAGATATATTAGAAGGACATAACATCCAGATCCTGAAGAATAAAAAAAGACCTGCTATTTCCTTGAAAGTCGTTTCAAGCCTAGAAGGAATTGATTCTGATGAAGGATATGAATTGAACATCGATATAAAAGGTATCCATATTCAAGCCTTAGCAAGTAAAGGGATTTTCTATGCTCTTCAGACCTTGGCGCAAATGGAATTTCATGAGAAGCAAGTAACTCTAGTGAACATAAAGGACCAGCCTGCTTATTCCTTTAGGGGATTCTTGTTGGATGTGGGAAGGAACTATCAGCCTATGTCCATGGTGAAAGAGCAGATCGATGTTATGGCTAAGTATAAGCTCAATGTTCTGCATTTCCATTTCACGGAGGATATTGCTTGGCGATTGGAAAGTAAAAAATATCCTGGTCTAACCGCTGCGGAGAACATGACCCGTTGGGCAGGGAAATATTATACGGTAGCAGAGTTTCAGGAGTTGATCGACTATTGTAGGGATAGGCATATTTTATTCCTGCCAGAGATTGATATGCCAGGGCATTCTGCTGCTTTTGAACGATTCTTTAAGGTCAATATGCAGAGTGAAGAAGGCATTGTGTACATCAAGGAATTGCTCAAGGAGTTTGCTGAAACCTTTCCTAAGCTCAAGCAAATGCATATAGGTGGGGATGAGGTGAAGATCAGTAATAAGAAGTTCATGCCGGAAATCACGAAATATGTGGAATCCTTGGGTTTCAAGACCTATGGTTGGGATCCGGGAAGTAATTTGGAATCATCTACGCTCCGTCAAATGTGGATGGGTGGTCCCAAAGCCATTGATCCAAATACTAAATTCCAGTATTTGGACTCCAAGCATCTTTATATCAACCACATGGATCCTTTGGAGACAGTGACCACCTTGTTTTTCAGAAGGTTTGCTGAGCAGGAAAAGGAAAGTCAACAGCTCCCTGGTGCCATCCTATGTTCTTGGCCGGACCGTGCCGTTGAAAAGCCTGAGGATATGTTCCTGCAGAGTGCGGTTTATCCAGGGATGATAACCTTTGCGGAAAGAATATGGCGAGGAGGCGGTGAATTAGGTTGGAAGGCCTTTCTTCCAAAAAGAAAAACAGAAGCTTTCCATGAATTTGCAGCATTTGAGAAAAGACTCTTGTCGCATAAATCAAAATATTTCGCCAACCTTCCATTTCCATATCAGAGGCAGACTGAAATGTCCTGGGATATGATCGGTCCTTATGATAATGCAGGCGATTTAACGAAGGAGTTTCCTATTGAAAAAGATCCTTTTAGCGATCAATTCGCCGTTTATAAGAATCAAGTCGGCGGGACCATTGTCTTGAGACATTGGTGGGCTGATATTATTCCGGGGGTGATAGATTCGCCTAAGCCTAATAGTACCTTTTATGCGAGATCTAGGGTCTGGAGTGAAAAGGCAGAAGAAAAGCCATTTTGGATAGGTTTTGCGAACCTGTCCCGTTCTTATGCCAGTGATTCACCAGCTGAAGGGACTTGGGATGATCTGCACAGCCAGGTTTTCGTCAATGGCGTGAAGATCCCTGCTCCGAAATGGAAACATCCGGGACAGAAAGGTGGTCTGGAATTGCCGTTGAGCGATGAAGGTTATTCTTTTAGGGAGCCAAGCATGATCCAGCTGAAAGAAGGCTGGAACGATATATTGATCAAATTGCCAGTCGGAGATTTTAAGGGGAAAGATTGGCAGAATCCAACGAAATGGATGTTTACATTTATCCCTTATCATTAGAAATCAATACACACTATATATGAAAAAACTATTTTTATCAGTATTTGCCGCATGCTTAATATCAGCTGTTTCCGCTCAGGAAACGGTGGTTTTCCGTTCAGGGGAGGATGGCTATGCCAGCTATAGGATTCCTGCCATTATCAAAAATAAGAATGGAGACCTGATCGCTTTCTCCGAGGGCCGTGTGGACCATGCCGGGGATTATGGCAACGTAGATATCGTCTATAAGATCAGTCAGGACCAAGGTAAGACTTGGGGGAAACTGAATGTTGCTGCGGATTATGATAAGCTTCAAGCTGGGAATGTTGCTCCAGTTGTTGATTTAACCGATCCGGCTTATCCATCAGGAAGGATTTTCCTCTTTTATAATACGGGGAATAACCATGAAGGTGAAGTGAGAAAAGGGAAGGGCTTGCGCGAGGTATGGTACATCACATCAACAGATGGAGCCAAGACATGGTCCGAACCGGTGAACATCACGAGCCAAACGCATAGACCAAATCAGCCACAGGTTAATGCTGCTTATACCTTTACAGAAGATTGGAGAACCTATGCGAATACTCCTGGACATGGATTCCAGTTTGTTTCAGGGCCGAACAAAGGAAGGATTTACATTGCTGCCAACCATAGTGCTGGAGATCCAAGTGCGCAGGGTAAGGACTGGAATGCACATGCTTTCTATTCGGATGACCATGGAAAGACCTTTAAGTTGAGCCAGAATGTGCCTTATCCAGGTACTAATGAGTCTACTGCTGCACAGATTGGAGAAAATGAGGTATACATGAGCTCAAGGAACCAACAGTTGAATCCAAAGCAACGTGTCATTTCTGTTTCCAATGATGGTGGTGAAAGCTGGCAGAGTTCTGCTCCAGATCCTAACCTTCCGGATCCAATCAACCAAGGGTCAGTATTGTCCTGGAAGAAAGGAAAGAATTTTGTGCTGGCCCATATCAATGCAGCGGATGAAAAGAATAGGGATAACCTGACTTTGAGACTTTCCAAGGACAAAGGCAAGACCTGGTATTTCACTAAACTGATCGCCAAAGCTCCAGAAGGGTATAAAGGTGCCTATTCGGCCTATTCGGATATCGTTCTGATGAAGCCTAAGCTTGTCGGTATTTTGTATGAAAAAGATAATTACAAAGACATTGTCTTCCTCACGGAAAAGATCAAATAAAGGAAAACCCTAAGCCAAAAAAGCTTAGGGTTTTCTTTTTTATTCCCATGATTCTCAGAAAATTCCTGTAAATTGAACTTTATCTACTTGTTTAACCTGTTTAAACTCAATCAAATTATGTTTCTGAAAGGTGTGGTCTATATAAAAACATTTATCGGTGTTCCTTCGGTGCGCAATTCAATGCTCGTGTCTATTTTGTTGTTGTCGGCTTCTGTTCTTGATTCCTGTGCGAGGAAAAATGCTGCAGTTACAAGCCCAATAAATGGTACCTATCAGAATCCTGTATTTGAACCGGTGCTCGCTGATCCCACGGTTATTCAAGATCCGAAAACAAAACTATTCTATGCCTATGGAACTCAAGATAATTGGGATGATGGGAAAGGATCTCGCCTTGTGCCGATTCTGGAGTCCAAGGATATGGTCAACTGGTCTTATGTTGGTCCTGCTTTTGAATCCAAACCTAATTGGAAAGAGGCTGGTGGTATTTGGGCGCCAGACATTAACCTTGTCAATGGAAAGTATTACCTCTATTATTCCTTCTCTACTTGGGGAGATAAGAATCCAGGTCTTGGATTGGCGATTTCGGACTCCCCTAAAGGACCTTTTATGGATCAGGGGAAATTGCTTGATTCCAAATCTGCCAATGTGCCAAATTCCATTGATCCCTTTTTTATGGAAGATAAGGGCAAGAAATATATTTTCTGGGGTAGTTTCTCCGATAGCCCTGAACAAGGGACATTTGCCTTGGAACTGACAGCTGATGGGAAAAAGATCTTGAATGGGCAGAAGCATAAAATAGCTGCCGGAGACTATGAAGCGGTGACCATCTTTAAGAAAAACGGTTATTTCTATTTCTTGGGTTCTAAAGGAAGTTGTTGCGAGGGCGCAAATAGCAAATACCATGTGCTGACTGCACGATCGAAGAATCTATTGGGACCCTATCTGGATAAAGATGGACGGGATATCAAGGAAAGAAATCATGGAAGTTTGATCCTAGAAGGATCAGAGTCTATTGTTGGACCGGGTCATACTTCAGGGGTCATCAAAGACTCCAAAGGGAAGGATTGGATTTTCTACCATGCCATCGATAAAAACAATGGAAAGCTAGGGAATGGAACGAGCAGAAGGATGTTAATGCTAGATCCGCTGAATTGGAAAGACGGCTGGCCAGTAATCGGGACAGGGAAGCCAGAAAGAAATAAAACTCAGAAACCTATTATTTAATACTCAGAGATGAACATACGATTTTTGCTATTAGGATTGTCATTCTTGTTCTGTTTGCTTGGCAAGGCACAGGAATTACCAGGAAATCCGCTGTCAGTTGCTTTAGGGGATCCTTATATCATATATGATGATCAGAGCGATCTTTATTATTTATATGGAACTGGGGGTACAAAGAATGGTTTTGTGGTCTATTCTTCCAAAGATTTGAAAGATTGGAAAAATGAAGGCGTAATCTACAATAACCAACAAGAGAAATCTTGGGGGACCAAGGATTTTTGGGCTCCTGAGGTCTATAAATGGGACGATAAGTTTTATTTGTTCTATAGCGCCCATTGGAAGGAAAACCCAAACAATGAACTGGAAAACTATAAGATTGGGGTTGCGGTTTCGGATAAACCAACGGGTCCATTTGTAGATATTGAATCTCATCCGCTATTTGATCCCGGATATCCCATTATTGATGCCAATGTCTATGTCGCTGAAGATGGTAAAAAATACCTCTATTATTCCAGATGTTGTTACAAACATCCTGTGGAGTCCGAAATTGCTGATTGGGCAAAAAAGAATGGCATTTATGATGAAATTGAGGAGAGTTGGGTGTATGGTATTGAGTTGAAACCGGATCTAAGTGGGGTGATTGGAAAGCCCAGGCTTTTGCTGAGACCTCCAATGAAAATAAACGATAAACAAGCGGAATGGGAAAGCCGTTCTGTCAATAATAAGGAAATCAACCGACGTTGGACGGAAGGTTCCTATCTGTTCAAGCATAATGGTCTTTTTTATATGATGTATTCTGCGAATCATTATGCAGGGCCATATTATGCGGTGGGTTACGCAATATCGGAAAGTCCTCTGGGTCCTTTTGTTAAATCGGAGTTCAATCCGGTATTGGAAAAGAATACTGAAAAAGGGGGCGATGTTACAGGAACGGGGCATAATTCGGTATTTGTTGGTAAGGATGGCAAAATGTACTGTGTGTACCATGGGAGGACCACAAAAACAGGGAATGACCGGGTCGTTTTCATTGATCCAATAGAAATAGATTCCAAGGGTGTGTTAAAAGTACACGGACCCACTACAATTAATTGATGGAATTTGTATCTTAGGAAAACTAATTTAAGCGCAACCTATGCCTAATTTTGCTATAAATGATGTTCCACACAGGCGTTTGAACCTGTTGACAGGCGAAAGTATCCTTGTTTCTCCCCATCGCAGTAAGCGACCTTGGCAGGGACAAGTAGAAGATTTGCCTGCTGACAATAGGCCTGAATATGACCCAACGTGTTACCTCTGCCCCAGAAATCCAAGAGCCGATGGAAGTGTCAATCCCGATTACAAAGAGAGCTTTGTATTTGTGAATGACTTTTCCGCCCTGTTGAAAGATTCAGAGGAAGGGGAAATGAACGAGGCAGGTCTTTTGGTAGCAGAAACAGAAAGAGGGATCTGTAAAGTAATTGCCTTTACTCCTCGGCATGATCTGACCTTACCTGAAATGGACATCCCTGCAATCAGGAAGGTTGTGGATGTTTGGCAAAGTGAATTTTCTTCTTTAGCAGAGAATGATTGGATAAAATATATACAGATCTTTGAAAACAAAGGCTCCATCATGGGTTGCAGCAATCCTCATCCGCATGGACAGATCTGGGCAGAGAGCAAACTCCCAATGGAGATCCAAAAGGAGGAAAAGCAGCAGAAAGAATACTTTGAAAAAAATGGACATTCATTGCTTTCGGATTATTTAGCCTTAGAGCTCAAGAAAAAAGAAAGAATAATCGTAGATAATGAACATTTTGTCGCCTTGGTGCCATTCTGGGCAGGATGGCCTTTTGAAACCTTGGTCATCAGCAAAAGACAGGTAAAGGACATCAGGGAATTTACCGATGCTGAAAAAACCGACCTCGCCAAGACCTTACAAGAACTGACCATCCGTTACGATAATATCTTTTCTACTTCTTTTCCCTATTCTGCAGGAATGCATCAGGCCCCTGTAAATAGTGGAAATCAAGACTTTTGGCATTGGCACATGCATTTTTATCCACCCTTGCTGCGTTCAGCAACAGTGAAGAAATTCATGGTCGGATATGAAATGTTGGCTAATCCGCAACGTGATATTACAGCTGAAAAAGCTGCGGAAATAATCAGAAATCAACCCACAGTACATTATAAATCAAATACCAAATGATTGAAAGAGACCAAATTAGTGCTAGGTTCAAGGAATTGTATGGAACAGAGCCTACATTAGTTTCGAAATCCCCGGGAAGGATCAATATCATCGGGGAACATACCGATTACAACGAAGGGTTCGTCCTTCCAACTGCTATTGACAAGGCTGTTTATGTAGCGCTTTCAAAGCGGACGGATTCGGAAATACACCTATATGCCGAAGACTTTAAAGAGCCTTATTCAGTTGACTTAAAAGAGGTGGCTCCTTCGGATAAAGGTTGGCCTAACTATATTCTAGGGGTAGTCAACCAATTAAAAAATAGAGGATTGGAACTTTCGGGTTTTAATCTTTACATCGATGGGGATATCCCGGTTGGAGCCGGATTATCTTCTTCAGCGGCCGTTGAATGTGCTACTGGATATGGGCTGAACGAGTTGTTCGGTCTGGGACTGGACAAAGTCGAAATCGCAAAGATCGGTCAACTTGCTGAACATACCTATGCAGGTGTGAAATGTGGGATCATGGACCAATTTGCTTCTGTTTTGAGCAAAGCAAAGCATGTTGTCCGCTTAGACTGTCGGGATCTCAGCTATACCTATGTTCCTTTGGAATTAGGAGAGTATGAGATCGTATTGTTAAATACCAATGTTAAGCATTCCTTGGCGTCTTCTGCATATAATGATAGAAGGTATGCCTGTGAGCATGCTGTTTCCTTGATCCAAAAGAAACATGCCGAGGTAAAGAGCTTAAGAGATGTTGATATAATTATGTTGGATGAATTGGTCAGGCCGTTTGATGAGGATAGTTATATCAAGGCTAGGTTTGTTGTGGAAGAAAACGAGAGGCTAGCGAAAGCCTGTGATGCCATGGAAAGTGGCGATATCGTAGAAATGGGAAGGCAGATGTTCCGAGCACACGAAGGCTTGAGCAATGAATATGATGTGAGTTGTCAGGAATTGGACTTTCTTGTAGAAAAAGCGAAGCACTTTCCTGAAGTGCTGGGAGCGAGGATGATGGGTGGAGGATTTGGTGGTTGCACGATCAATATTGTCAAAAAAGGCTTTGGTCAGCAGCTTGTGGAAGCGCTTGCCCCAGCCTATAAAAATGAGTTTAACCTTGAGCTGACACCTATTTTCGTGAAAACTGATAATGGCTCAGAATTAGTATATTAGAATCAATTATAAACAGAAAATGAAAAGATCAATCCTTAGACTTATGCTAGCATGCGGCCTATTTACGGTCGTGGCATGTCAGCAAAATAGTAAGCAAGAAAGCAATCAGACCACTGATTCCAGCAGCAATACTGTTACTACCTTAGACTCCAGTACTTTCACGTCAGATATTGATGGTAAAGAAGCTAAACTTTACATGTTAAAGAATGCTTCGGGTGCCAAGGCGTATTTTACCAACTTTGGAGCAAGGGTTGTTTCCTTACAGGTTCCGGATAAGAACGGAACCCTTACTGATGTGGTATTGGGTTTCAACAAGGCTTCTGATTATAACAATCCAAAAGAACCCTATTTCGGGCCTATCGTAGGGCCATTTGGGAACCGAATCGCCAAAGGTAAGTTTACTCTGGATGGTGAAAACTTCACCCTTCCGACCAATAACGGAGCCAATACACTCCATGGTGGACTAAAAGGTGTCCATTTTGCTAATTGGGAAGTGACATCAGCTAATGATAAGGCCATTACCTTTGCATATACCCTTCCAGATAAACAAGAAGGCTTTCCAGGCCCTATCCATATCGAAGTGACCTACAGCCTTTCTGATAACAATGAATTGGCAATAGATTACAAAGCAACAGCTGACAAGAAAACTGTGGTCAACTTTACCAACCATGCTTATTTCAATCTTAACGGTGAAGGCAGTGGAACGATTACCGACCACAGCCTAAAGCTATATGCGGATAAATTTACTCCGGTAGATAGCACCTTGATTCCAACTGGCGAGTTGAAGGATGTAAAAGGGACTCCATTTGATTTTACAACTTCAAAAACTATCGGTAAGGACATTCAACTAGATGATGAGCAATTGAAATTTGGAAAAGGTTATGACCATAACTGGGTACTTAACGGGACTAAGGTTGATGGATTGAACCATGCTGCCACATTAACTGGAGATAAATCCGGTATTGTGATGGATGTATATACCGAAGAGCCAGGGATACAGTTTTACAGTGGAAACTTCATGGCAGATAATGTAACCCTAAAAAGTGGTGTAAAGGATAGCTTCCGTACTGGTTTATGCTTGGAAACACAACATTTCCCAGATTCCCCAAACCAACCGAACTTCCCTTCGACTACCTTGAATCCAGGAGATACCTATACCAGCAAATCTATTTATAAGTTTACGACTAATTAATCTCAATGGAAACCAAAGACTATATTGTATTCCTGTGCTACTTCATCATTGTTGCAGGATATGGACTTTATATTTATTATAAAAAGAAATCAGCCTCTGGAGATTCCAAAGACTACTTCCTAGCAGAAGGTTCTTTGACTTGGTGGGCCATTGGAGCCTCCCTGATCGCCTCGAACATCTCTGCGGAGCAATTCATCGGGATGAGCGGTTCAGGCTTTAAGATCGGTCTTGCAATTGCTACCTATGAATGGATGGCAGCGGTGACCTTGGTGGTAGTAGCGGTGTTCTTTCTCCCGGTATACCTCAAGAACAAGATCTTTACCATGCCGCAGTTCCTGAATCAGCGGTACAATGGCACGGTGGCCATGATCATGGCTGTTTTCTGGTTGCTGTTGTATATTGTGGTCAACCTTACTTCGATCCTCTTCCTAGGAGCGCTGGCCGTATCCAGTATCTCTGGCATTGACTTCCAGGCTTGTATGATCGGACTTGCTATTTTCGCTATCTTCATTACCCTAGGTGGTATGAAAGTAATTGGATATACGGATGTTATCCAGGTATTCTTCTTGATCCTAGGAGGTTTGGCGACGACTTATCTGGCGTTAAACCTAGTGTCTGACCATTTCGGTGGTGGAGGCGTATTGGATGGTTTGGGAATCGTTCATAACAAAGCCCAAGATCACTTCCATATGATCTTGAAACCAGACAATCCGAATTATATCGATCTACCGGGGCTTTCAGTTCTAATTGGGGGTATGTGGATCATCAACCTGAATTACTGGGGCTGTAATCAATACATTACCCAACGTGCATTAGGAGCGGACCTTCCAACAGCTAGAAACGGACTGTTATTCGCTGCTGGATTAAAGTTGTTGATGCCTTTGATCGTTGTGTTACCAGGTATTGCTGCCTTTGTATTGTACAATGATGGCCTATTCCAACAAGAAATGTTAGCGGGAGGGGAGTTGAACCCCGATAGGGCATACCCGGTTCTGCTGAATCTATTGCCAACCGGATTGAAAGGTCTGTCATTTGCAGCCTTGACCGCTGCGGTGGTAGCTTCATTAGCAGGAAAAGCAAACTCGGTGGCAACGATATTTACCTTGGATATCTACAAAAAGATCTTCGATAAAGATGCTTCTGAAAGGAAATTGGTGAATGTAGGAAAGATCACGATCGTGGTATCCATGATCTTGGCTATCTTCATCGCTCCTTACCTAGGTATTGATAAAAAAGGTGGATTCCAATATATCCAAGAGTATACAGGATTTGTATCTCCGGGGGTATTTGCGATGTTCCTTTTGGGATTCTTCTGGAAGAAAACGACTTCCAATGCAGCGCTTTTTGCAACCATCGTTGGTTTCCTATTGTCGATCGTATTGAAGTTCCTTCCGGGCTATATGGACCTTTCATTTTTGGCATCCACAGGATTTGCAATCCCTGTGGACGGCGTGTATGAAATCCCATTCATCGATAGGATCGGTTTTGTGTTTATATTCTGTCTTATCGGAATGTACATTATCAGTATGTACGAGCACAAAAAAGGCGTGGTTACCCACGGACTTGAAATCGATGCTACGATGTTCAAAACAAAAACGGGCTTTGCCGTTGGTGCCTTAATTGTTATCGGTATCACTGCAGCGCTTTATACCATATTCTGGTAATAACCAAAGCTGGAAGGGGATAATTCCCCTTCTGGCTTTTTTCATAATTAACCCAACCCTACCATTATGAGAAGCTTTCTGATTTGTTCAGCGGGACTGTTGTTTTCCGCGAGCCTTTGGGCACAAAGCCCTTCACAAAGGATTTATCCTATTAATTTTTCCAAGGTTGCCATCGAAGATAATTTCTGGTCACCCCAATTGGAAAAGGTCGCCAATGCTACCATTGATGCCTGTGTAACCTATACGGAGGACAAAACGGGGCGTATCAGGAATTTTGAGAAGGTGGCCCAGGGTTCTGGCAAACATGAAGGGATTTATTATGATGATTCCGATGTCTATAAAGCGATCGAAGCCATCGCGTATTCACTGAAGAACTATCCAGACAAAGAACTTGAAGCCAATACGGATGTATGGATCGATAAAATAGCCGCAGCCCAACAGCCTGATGGCTATTTGAATACCTATTACACCCTAAATGGCCTGCAAGATCGCTGGAAAGATATGGAAAGGCATGAGGATTATTGTGCTGGACACCTCATTGAAGCGGGTATAGCCTATTACAATACCACCGGCAAGGATAAATTGCTGAAGGTAGCGACCAAGTTTGCAGATCATATTGATAATTACTTCCGAGTGCCCAATAAACCTTGGGTGTCAGGCCATGAGGGAATTGAATTGGCTTTGATGAAATTATATCATCATACCAATGAAAAACGCTATTTGCAATTGGCAGATTGGTTTGTTGAACAGAGAGGAAGAGGTCATGGAGTAGGCAAGATCTGGGATGAATGGAAAGACCCTGATTATGCACAGGATGCTATTCCAGTTCGTGATCAAAGAAAGATAACCGGCCATGCCGTGCGTGCGATGTACCTCTATACTGGGGTTGCAGATATTGCCTCTGAGACCAAGGATGCAGGTTATGTAAAGACCATGGATGCCATTTGGGACGATGTGGTAAACAAGCATTATTATATCACCGGTGGGATCGGAGCCCAAGGTTCCAATGAAGGATTCGGAAAACCTTATGACCTTCCGAATGAATCCGCCTATTGTGAAACCTGTGCATCCGTAGGAATGGTCTTTTGGAACCAGAGGATGAACATGCTTTCGGCACAGGCAAAATACATCGATGTCCTGGAAAGAACCCTCTACAATGCTGCCATTGATGGAATCAGCCTTTCTGGAAACCGTTTCTTCTATGGTAATCCACTGGCTTCAGATGGCAATTACGAACGCAGTGAGTGGTTTGGAACAGCCTGCTGTCCATCCAATATTGCAAGGTTGGTATCTTCATTAGGTTCATATATCTACAGCCGCTCGGCAACTGATCTCTATGTCAACCTATTTGTAGGCAGTGAAACGACGGTAGACCTGAATAACAACGAGGTCTTTGTGAAACAGACAGGGAATTATCCTTGGAACGGACAAGTAAGTATCGAAGTGAATCCAAAGAAAGCGAAAGAATTTGCAGTATTTGTTCGTATTCCAGGTTGGTTAAAGGAACCAGTCCCTAGCACTCTTTATCACTATAAAAATAACAAAACCAATAATTATACCGTAACGGTAAACGGCAAGCCGGTTAATGCTGCAGTAGAAGATGGCTATTTGAAGATTGATAGAAAGTGGAAAAAAGGCGATAAGATCGATATGCTGATGAACATGGAAGTCCAGCGCATTGTATCATCCGATGAGTTGAAACAGAATCAAAACCGCATTGCCTTACAATATGGCCCCTTAGTCTATGCGGTGGAGGATGTGGATAATCCAAATGCAAAGAATGGACTGTTTATTCCGGAGAATACCCAGTTTCAGGTGAGCTTTAAGCCTGATTTATTTGGAGGAGCCAACGTGATCCAATTCAAAGCCCCTATCGTTGCTATCGATCAGGCAAGCAATCAAGTGTTGCAACAAGAAAAGGAAATTACAGCAATTCCATATTTCCTTTGGAACAACAGAGGAAAGAGCGCGATGCAGGTCTGGATACCAGAGAAGTTGACTTCCGTTAGGATTGACTAAAGAATAAGATCAAAATAGAAGAAGCGGGCTTAACCCGCTTCTTCTATTTAATTCCTTCTAGTGCATGTTCAAAATCTGCAATCAGATCGTCTATATGTTCAATCCCGACTGAAATCCGGAGCATGCCATTGCTTATTCCGGAAACAGATTTCTGGGTTTTATCATGATGCGAACCCCACATGCTGGCCGGATGGACCACCAAGGATTCCACACCTCCTAAACTGGCGGCATTGGCAAATACTTCCAGTTTGTTCAATACCGATTGCGCATTTTTATAAGCATCGTCTTCATTCTGCCCTATGACCTCTATGCAAAGCATGCCCGTGCCACCGCGCATCTGTTTTTTGACCAGTTCATATTGAGGGTGAGAAGGAAGCCCAACATAGCCAGCATATTTAATTGCCGGATGTTTTTCAAAGTATTCGGCCAAAGCCAATGCATTGCTGTTGATTTGCTTCACCCGCATAGAAAGCGTTTTAAGACCACGCAATAACAACCAAGAGTCAAAAGGACTCAACGATCCGCCCAGCATCAACGATCTTTTCCATACCCGTTCAATAAATTCCTTGCTTCCACAGACTACCCCGGCAGTTAGGTCACTGTGACCACCCAAGTATTTAGTTGCCGAGTGCACTACCACATCAATCCCGAACTCCGTTGGAGTCTGGTTGATAGGCGAAGCAAAGGTATTGTCCGCCATCGTGGTCAGTTGGTGCTTCTTTCCGAGCTCAGCGATAAACTTCAGGTCGGTGACATCTAAGTTTGGATTCGAGGGCGTTTCAATATAGATCAATTTAGTATTGGCTTTAATGGCCTTCTCAAAGGCTTCGTTGTCTTTTTGGTCCACGTGGGTTACTTCCACTCCATACTCGGTCAAGAAGTTCTTAAAGAAGAGCATAGCGCCAGAATATAGGGAGTTTTGTGTCACCACATGATCGCCAGCCTTCACAACTGATAATATGGCCGTGCTGATAGCTGCCATCCCCGTTGCCAAAACCAGGGCATCTTCCGTTTTCTCCAAACTCGCTACAATTGCCGCAGCCTGTGAGTTGGTCGGATTACCATGCCGATGGTAAAAATTAGGATTCTTGGTCTCTGTAGCGGAAATGATATAGTTCTTTAAATCTTCATCTGCAAAATAGGTAGATGTCTGATAAATGGGTGTTACAACAGCTTTACTACTGTTGAATTCTTGGCCTTTATGGATGAGGTCGGTTTCTAAATGAGCCATAGTAGGTTGGGTTTAAAAAATAAAGGACTGAAAATTAAAAAAATAACTTGTAAATACTTAATTTCAGCAACGAATTATTTTAAATTATTAAACCCTAATTAACCTCTAATACTATGAAAAAAATACTGGCCATCCTGGCTTGTTTTATTTCCACACTTTCTTATGCGCAAATCAAATCCCCCGCTGAATATCTAGGCTATCAGGTGGGAACCAAAGTGACGCCGCATTGGAAGGTTTTGGAATATTATCAGTATGTGGCAGATCAGGTCCCAAACCAAGTGAAAATGGAATCTTATGGAGAAACCCCTGAAGGTAGGCCCTTAAAGGTTTTCTATATTTCTTCTGCCCAAAACATCGGAAACCTTGAAAATATCCGCACCAATAACTTGAAGCTTGCTCATGCTACGCAAGGCGAGGGAAACAGTAATGGTCCTGCCATTGTCTGGATCAGCAATAACATCCATGGGAATGAAACCTCATCCATTGAAGCTTCCATGATGACCTTATTCGAATTGGTAAATCCCAACAACAGAAAGAGCAAAGGTTGGTTGGATAACACCCTGGTTATCCTAGACCCTTGCTTGAATCCTGATGGAACCGAACGTTATAACAATTGGTACAACGGAACCGTGGGCATCAAGTACAATCCGGAGATCTATGCTAGAGAGCACCGCGAACCTTGGCCGGGAGGTCGATATAATCATTATTATTTCGATATGAACCGTGATTGGGCTTGGCAAACGCAGAAGGAAAGTACTTTCCGTGCAGCCATCTACAACAAGTGGTTGCCTCATATCCATGCTGATTTCCACGAACAGGGAATTAACTCGCCATACTATTTTCCACCGGCAGCTGAGCCCTTCCATGAGGTGATCACGCCATGGCAAAGGGAGTTTCAGACCACCATTGGAAAGCATAATGCAAAATATTTTGATTCCAAAGGCTGGCTTTACTTCACCAAGGAACGCTTCGACCTGTTTTACCCCTCCTATGGGGACACCTATCCCATCTATTCTGGAGCCATCGGTATGACCTTTGAAAAAGCAGGAAATGGTTCTGCAGGATTAGGAGTCTATACCGATGAAAAGGATACACTGACATTGGTGGACCGTGCTATCCAGCACCATGCTTCAGGAATGAACATTATTGAAGTGGTTTCCCAAAACTCAGCTAAGGTGGTTTCTGAATTCAAGAAATTCGGAGATGATGCCGCAGCCGGTAAACTTTCTTCTTACCAAACCTATGTGATCAAGTACGACTCTTCCCGTGATAAGACCATGCGCTCCCTAATGGAACTATTGGACAAGAATAAGATCAATTATTACTCTTCCTCAGGTTCTGTAAAGGGCTTTGATTACTTCAGTAAGAAGGAACAGAACCATAGCCTGACTGAAAAGGATTTGGTCATTCCGGGCAATCAATCCAAAGCGGCCTTGATTCGCGTACTGTTTGAACCGGAAGCGAAACTGACCGATTCGATTACCTACGATATTACCGCTTGGTCTTTGCCTTATGTTTATGGTCTTCCAGCTATAGCTTCCCAAACGAAAATCAGCAACCTTAATCCTTACCAATTAGAGACTATCAGCAATGCGACTGGTTCTAATTTTGGATATGCGGTAAAATGGGATGGTTTTTCTTCAGCAAAATTATTGGCTGCCCTATTACGCCATAAGATCACCGTTAAAGTCTCAGATCAGAGCTTCAAGATCGGTTCGGATGAATTTCCAAAAGGATCACTCTTGGTCATGAAGAACGGCAATAAACAAGCGAATGTAGAAAAGATCATGAAAGAAGAGGCGGACAAGTTACAGGTGAAAACCTATGCTATCCAATCTGGAATTGTAGAAGGAGGAAAGGATTTGGGAAGTTCCGATGTGAAGACCATCAAGGCTCCAAAGGTCATGATGATGGCTGGCGAAGGTCTTAGAGCGACCAATGTGGGCGAGGTGTGGCATTTCTTTGATCAGCAATTGCAGTATCCAATTATCCTGATCAATCCTACCGATTTTGCTAGGGTAGACTGGGATGAGATCGATGTATTCATTATGCCTAATGGGAATTACTCTTTCCTAAAGGACAAAGGCCAGAGCGAGGAGTTTGCAAGTTGGATTAGAAAAGGTGGAAAGGTCATTGCTCTTGAAAGTGCAGTAAGTCAATTGGCTGCACAATCTTGGTCCGAATTGAAAACGGTAAAACAAGATACCTCTGCTAAATCTAAACCAAGTCCATTGAAGAAATATGGAGATCGTGAAAGAGGTGCAATGGAGAATTATACCTCTGGAGCCATCTTCAAACTGACCTTCGATAATTCCCACCCATTGATGTTCGGTGTTAAAGATTACTTCACCCTGAAACAGGATGACAATCTATTTCAATATTTCGAACCAAACAAAGGTTGGAATGTGGGCTACATCACAGAAAACTCAAAGATGAGCGGGTTTGTAGGTCATAACTTGAACAAAAAACTGAAAAATGGAATGGTCTTCGGAACGCAGAACCTTGGTAGGGGTTCGGTTATCTATTTGACGGACAATGTGTTGTTTAGGAATTTTTGGGAAAGCGGTAAGCTGATCATGGCTAATGCGACCTTCCTAACGGTTGAATAAAAATACCCTATATCGGGGATTGTATCATGTCCTAATGTGGGTTACTTTTGGGTAACAACATTAGGACATTTTATGTACGTTCATTCGAAAAGAAAATCAAAAAGAAAGTATAGGTTACTATATGTATTAAAATTTATTGGAGGTTATTTTGTCTTCCTCTATAAATTAGCCATTCGACCTTAAAGTCTTATCGCATCTGTTTCAACAATTCAATAGCATATTCAATACTGTTCACATTATTGATAGCTATACGCAATTGACCTTTTACTTCTTTCATATTGGAATTGTTGGCATGTTGCTGAACGAAGCCCAGTACTTTTCCAAAACTATCCGACTGATAGTAGCTAGATTTCGGATTTTTAACGAAATACCCTTTCAAAACATGTTTCTTGTAGGATATTTTCTCCAAACCGATCTCCTTACCCAGCCACTGCAGCCTTAAGGTATTGAACAGTTCAAACACCGGCTCAGGTATTGGCCCAAAGCGATCTATCAATTCCTTCTCAAATTTCTGTAACTGTCCTTCATCCTTCAACTTCGAAATATCGTTGTACAGATTGTAGCGCTCAGAAACATTGGTCACATATTCATCCGGAATCATCACCTCCAGATCCGTATCGATCTGCGTAAAGTTTACGTATTTTCTGTTTTCCTCATCGGCAAATAGTTCGCCGAACTCATCGTCTTTCAGCTCTTGCACCGCCTCATCCAAGATCTTATTGTACATTTCAAAACCGATCTCGGCAATGAATCCCGACTGTTCGGCACCCAATAGGTTACCTGATCCACGGATATCCAAATCTCGCATCGCAACATTGAAACCGGACCCTAATTCAGAGAACTCCTCGATAGCCGATAGACGTTTATATGCTTCGGTGGTCAAGGTTGATAATGGCGGGCTCAAGAGATAACAGAAGGCCTTTTTGTTCGACCTTCCTACACGGCCTCGCATTTGATGGAGGTCACTCAGACCAAACATGTGCGCCTGATTGATAATAATGGTATTCGCATTAGGAATATCCAAACCCGCTTCAATAATGGTTGTCGCAATCAATACATCATATTCATGGTTGATGAACTTCAACATGACATCTTCCAGGTCGTCCCCTTCCAATTGTCCGTGGGCAATTCCCACACGTGCCCCAGAAACCAATTTGCGGATCAGCATGCCCAATTGAGGAAGGTCTGCAACCCGATTATGGATAAAGAAAATCTGACCGCCACGATCGATCTCGAAGCTCACCGCTTCTTGGATTAAACTCTCATTGAAGACGTGTAATTCAGTCTGTACGGGCTGCCTATTAGGTGGAGGGGTCGAGATAATACTCAAATCCCGCGCTCCCATCAGGGAGAAGTGTAAAGTCCTTGGGATCGGTGTTGCCGTCAAGGTCAATGAGTCCACATTGGCACGCATGACCTTTAACTTCTCTTTTACCGATACCCCAAATTTTTGCTCCTCATCGATGATCATCAAGCCTAGATCTTTGAATTTCACATCCTTGCTGACCAAGCGGTGGGTCCCGATTATGATATCTATTTTACCTTCTTCTAGTTTCTTAAGGGTTTCTTTGATCTGCTTGCTGCTTTTGAAACGATTGATATAATCAATGTTTGCCGGCATGCCTTTCAATCTTTCCGAGAAAGTACGGTAATGTTGCAGCGCCAAAATGGTCGTAGGAACCAATACCGCTACCTGTTTGCTATCTGCTACAGCTTTAAAGGCAGCACGGATAGCGACCTCGGTCTTACCGAAACCCACATCCCCGCAGACCAATCTATCCATTGGATGCGGCGATTCCATGTCCTTTTTCAGGTCAGCCGTAGCCTTTTCCTGGTCTGGTGTATCCTCATAGATAAAGGAGGCTTCCAATTCCCGTTGCAAATAGGTATCCGGACTGAAAGCATTTCCCGTTTGGGCTTTTCGCTTAGCATAGAGCATGATCAAGTCCCGGGCTATATCCTTAACCTTTTTCTTGGTCGTCCTTTTCAGTTTCTCCCAAGCGTCCGTTCCCAATTTATTCATCTTCGGAACAGTTCCTTCCTTCCCAGAATATTTGGAAATACGGTTTAAGGAGTTGATATTGACATACAGTAAATCATTGTCTGCATAGACCAAGCGGATCATTTCCTGGCTCTTGCCGTTCACATCCACCTTTTCCAGACCGGCATATTTTCCTACACCGTGGTCGATATGGGTAATGTAATCACCCGGCTTCAATTCACTCAATTCCTTCAGGGTGATCGCCTGGGAGCGCTCATATCCCTTTCTACGTTTATATTTATAGTATCGATCGAATATTTGGTGGTCGGTATAACAGGCTACTTTCAGCTTGTCATCCCTGAAACCCTCTCTTAAGGCCTTGTATATAGGCGTGAAGGTTACGGTCTTGTCCAGATCCTCTAATATGGCATAAATACGTTCAATCTGCTTGGTGGAATCCGAAAAGATATAATTATGGATGGCATGCTTTTCATTTTCCTTAAAGTTATGGATCAATAGATTGAAATCTTTATTGAAAGAAGGTTGTGGATGGGTATCAAAACTGAATTCTTCATCCGGTTTATAGAAAAATTGCTTTCCAAATTCCACCAATGGGTACTCAAAGAGCATGGCATTGAAGTTTTTGTCATCTGTAAAGGTAAATCTCGGATCCACCCAATCCGGATTATCCTTGATTTCCTTTTCTGTCAAGGCTTTCCAATATTTGGAAGCCTTTTTATAGCCTTCTTGCAGGATGTCCAGCGTAAACTGAACATCCTTGATCCAGATAATGGAATCTCTCTCAATATATTCCAATAATGAAATATGGTTATTGCTCAGGAATTTTGCTTGTACATTCGGAACAATAGTTACCGAATTGATCTTGTTGACTGAAAGTTGGGATTCAATCTCAAAGGTCCGGATGCTATCGATTTCATCGCCAAAGAACTCAATCCGATAGGGGAGGTCATTTGAAAAAGAGAAGATGTCCACGATGCCACCGCGGATTGCAAACTGTCCCGGTTCATAAACAAAATCGACGCGTTCAAAATCATATTCATACAAGAACTCATTGATGAAATCAATGCTCAGCTTAGTGCCAACCCGGATTTCCAATGTATTTTTTTCGAGGTCCTTTTTGTTGATTACCTTTTCCGAAATGGCTTCAGGATAGGTAACCACGATTTTTGGCAATTCAGAATTTCGGTTCAGTGAACTCAGCGTTTCCGCCCGTTGCAGAACATTGGCGCTGTCCAAGATGGTAAAATCGAAGGCCTTCCTGTAAGATGCCGGAAAGAACAGGATTTGATTATCAAATAAGCTCTCCAGGTCACTCAAGAAATAAGAGGCCTCCTCATGGGTAGGCAAAATAAAGACGTTCAACCGTTTTTCTATCTGGTAGCAGGCGGCAGCGACCATGGCATCGGACGAACCTACCAATCCCTTTAAATGGACCTTCGGTTTGCCGTTCTGGATACTACTGGTAAATCGCTTGACTTGTTCGGATAGGATGTATTTATCTAATATTTCTTGGATGTTCACGCTAGTATATTTTTGCAAATTTACAAAAATGCTTGGGTAATAGGAATGGATATCAACCTATAAGCTCTGATCGAGCTTATGCTGTTCAGCAAATTCAAGCACATATTCCATTTGGTCTTTCAAGTCAAATTGTAGATCCTCATGAAGATTGCCATATATTTTTACGGCATTTTTGATCCTCGCACCCACATAGCTATGCAGTTTGAATGCAGGAGATAATGCGGATGGACCAAATAGGGAGGGATACCGGTCAAAGGCCTCCTGTAAGATCAAGAGCCTACATTCCACCACGGAAAACTTATCCTTAGTGATCTTCTCATGCTCATTGATCATGCCGCTCGCTTGGCGCAAGCTGCTGTTCAGGCCTTTGTAATTGGAATACATGGGCAGGTTTTTGACCTTATTGCTATTCACATCAAACAAAGATTCCAACGCATTCTTCAGATCGAAAATCCGATCCTCCAAATCGGCCTCATCCTCTAAGAGCTCATAGTGCAATTGCTTCAAAAGCATCTTGTCCTTATTGATTAACCTGACCAATAACTTGTCCTTTTCCTTTGCCGGTAAATTGAGTACCGCTTCCTTGAGCTCCTGATCCTTGTGTAATGACATAAATAAAGATAAATAATATTACAAATAATACCATTCTCAATTTAGGCAATGGTATTAATTATCCCCGATTATAAGGGGTAAATAAATCCAATAAGTAAATAACACCATTGATGGCTGTTTTTATACCATTATTCATGGTAGTTATTGGTTACCTTTGTATCGTATGGCCAAGATACCTGTTTTAGAGCAATGTACAGTATCCTACAAGGAGGATAAAAACTTTTTGGCAGACCGTCTGGAGGTTTACCTAGGTAAGAACAATAACCTGGTTTTTCCACATCGACACAATTTCTACCAAATGTTGTTATTCCTTTCAGGAGAGGGGATGCATGAGATTGATTTCAAACAATACCCCATCGAGCGTGGTCAGGTATATTTCATGGGACCAGGACAAGTGCACTCCTGGATGTTTGAAGGGAAAATGACTGGCTATATCGTCAATTTCGATATCGACTATTTCAAGTCCCTTTTGATCCAACCTGATTATGTGGAGAATCTAGACTTGTTTTCTTCCTTGAATGAAGGTGTTTTCACACTAGAAGAATATCAGGTCCGCGAAATTTCCCGCTTATTCGATCAATTGATCGAACTGAGCAGTCTACCTGTAGCAAAAGATCTAAAGCGTTCTTTACTTCTTTATATTCTGCTGCGGTTTGACCAGGCATATATCCCCAATTTCCCGGCGAAGAGCATCGACTATCATCTGGTGTTGATCAAGAACTTTATTTCCCTGGTCGACCAGAATTTTAAAGAGCTGCATTTGCCAAAGGAATATGCGGAGTTATTATTTGTCACTCCAAACCACCTCAATTCGGTATGTAAGGAATACCTGGGGACCCAAGCGGGGGAAGTGATCCGAAACAGGATCATGTTGGAGGCCAAGCGATTGCTGATCTTGCCAGACTGGACCATCTCACAGGTGGCCTATGAATTGAGTTTTAATGATAATTCATATTTTACAAAATTTTTTAAAAAAGTAGAGGGTAAGACCCCCGAAGAATTCAGAAAATCACAATGGACATAAATATCAATATGGAAACAAAATATACCATACCTTCGGAATTAAAGAGTGCAATAGATGGTAAATGCCCGAGATGCAGAACCGGTAATATGTTCGCAGCACCTCTTTTGAGTTTTAAATCTAAGAGAATGTTGGAAAGATGTCCAGCATGTGAGTTGAAATTTGAAAAAGAACCCGGCTATTTCTATGTTGCCATGTATGTCAGTTATGCCCTTAGCGTTGCTGAATTGGTAACAGCCTGTGTATTGACCTATTTCCTATCCGGTAATTTGGAAAGCCCTTGGTTATATGTCATCGTTGCCCTAGCAGTCACCTTGATCATGGCGCCATTCAACAACCGCTATTCCAGAATCATCTTATTATACTTGATGACACCATCCTTCAAATTCAACCCTAAAATTTTCCAAAGGGTCAAAGAAGAAGGTAAGTAGCATTACCCCATAAAAAGGCGGGTTTTGTTTAACAAAAGCCCGCCTTTTTATGGGGGTAGATATGAGATTTGAGATATGAGTATTGAGATAGAAAGTGTGTCAAAAAATTATCTTTTTTAAAGGATAGATATGAGATGTACAGATATCAAATTTAATATCTCCCATCTCATATCTCAAATCCCTTCCTACCTAATCGGATTATCTTTCAAATATTTTTCCCATTCCCAAGCTGATGACATCATTTCGTCTATTCCTAGCTCGGCTTTCCAACCCAATTCTTTTGTTGATTTAGTTACATCGCCCCAAACTTTGATGATATCACCTTCACGACGTGGGCCAACCTCGAAGTTCAATGGTTGTCCGGATGCTTTTTCGAAAGCTTTGATGGCTTCTAATACCGAATAGCCATTACCTGTTCCGATATTGAAAACATCGTAATTGCCATTAGGATTTCCTTTTTCCAGTAATTTAATGGCAGCAACATGCGCTTTCGCTAGATCCACAACATGGATGTAGTCACGAACTGCTGAACCATCTGGAGTCTCATAGTCATCGCCAAATACGGTCAGTTTCTCTCTCTTGCCGATGGCAGTTTGCGTAATGAAAGGTAATAAGTTTTGCGGAACACCAATTGGTAATTCACCGATCAGTGCCGAACTATGGGCACCTACTGGATTGAAGTAGCGCAAAGCAACAAATTGATAGTTTGAAGCTGCTTTAGCCGTTTCCTCTAATATTTCCTCTGCGATCTGTTTGGTGTTTCCATAAGGAGAAGTAGCTTTCTTTACTGGAGCATTTTCCGTTACTGGAAGGGTATCTGGTTCTCCATAAACGGTACAGCTTGATGAGAAAACGAAATTGATCGGTTTCTCACGGTAAGCTTCTAGTAAATTGATTAAGGAGAAGAAGTTGTTATGATAGTATTTTAATGGGTTCTGAACAGATTCACCAACTGCTTTGGAAGCTGCAAAATGAATAATACCCGTGATATCAGGATTTGCTTTGACAAATTCGTTTACTTTATCGGTATCACATAGGTCAAATTGATGGAATTCTGGTTTTACGCCAATGATTTTTTCAATCTGGTCCAAGATCTTGATATTGGAATTGGAAAGGTTATCAACTAGAACAGGTGTATATCCAGCATTATGCAATTCTACTACGGTATGTGATCCAATGAATCCGGTTCCGCCGGTGACAAGTATTTTGCTCATTTTATTTATAATTATATAGTTGGGTGTTCTTAAAATAATGTTCTATAGTATTCAATTGTTTTCTCAAGACCTTCTTTTCTTCCGATTTTTGGCTCCCACTGCAGAATCTCCCTAGCCTTGCTGATATCGGGGCGTCTTTTCTTAGGGTCATCAATCGGTAAAGGCTCATAGATTATTTTCGACTTACTGTTGGTCAATTGGATGATTTCGTTCGCCATGTCGATCAAGGTCATCTCATCTGGATTACCGATGTTGATCGGTAAATGGTAATCGCTGAAAAGCAGTTTGCAGATCCCTTCTACCTGATCTGAAACGTAAATAAAGGACCTTGTCTGTTTTCCATCTCCAAAAACGGTTACATCCTTGTCCTGTAAAGCTTGGGAGATAAAAGTCGGTAATGCCCGACCATCTTCCAGCCTCATTCGCGGGCCAAAGGTGTTAAAGATCCGTGCAATGCGAGTTTCCATCCCATGGAAATTATGATAAGCCATGGTCATGGCTTCCTGGAAACGCTTGGCTTCGTCGTAAACGCCTCTTGGGCCAACTGGATTTACATTTCCCCAGTATTCTTCATTCTGCGGAGAGACCAAAGGATCCCCATAGACCTCAGAAGTCGATGCAACCAAGATCCGCGCATTTTTGCTCTTCGCCAATCCCAGAAGGTTATGTGTGCCCAAAGAACCTACTTTGAGGGTCTGGATAGGGATCTTTAAATAATCAATGGGACTTGCCGGCGAGGCAAAATGTAAGATATAATGTAACTCTCCGGGTACATGGACAAACTTGGAGACATCATGATGGTAAAATTCGAAATTGGAAAGATGAAAAAGATGTTCAATGTTCTGAAGATCTCCTGTCACGAGATTGTCCATTCCGATGACATGAAAGCCTTGATCAATAAAATGGTCGCAAAGATGAGATCCTAAGAATCCAGCTGCTCCGGTTATTAATATTCGTTTGCGCTTGTTTTCTTGCACAATAGTGAATTTGAAAAGGTTTAAATATCTTTGACGAAGATAAGTAATATTTTAACATGATGCGTTTTCTTTACGACCTAGGGATTTTAATTTACGGCTTGCTGCTTCGCGTATTCGCATTGTTCAATGCGAAAGCCAAGTTGCTTGTTGATGGTCGTGATGGACTGGTGCAGCATATAGAACAATCGGTTGAAAAAGGGCAGCAATACATTTGGTTTCACTTTGCTTCATTAGGCGAATTTGAGCAAGGTAGGTCAGTTATGGAGCAAATAAAAAGTCGCCATCCTAAGGAAAAAATTATTGTAACATTTTTTTCCCCATCCGGATATGAGATCAGAAAAAACAGTCCTTTAGCCGATCATGTGTTTTATCTTCCAGCAGATACCGCTAGCAATGCGCGTCGATTTATCGATATCATCAACCCGAAGTTGGCCATCTTTACCAAGTATGAATACTGGTACCATTACTTCAAGGAACTCGATAAAAGAAAGATCAGGTTATTGATGATCTCGGCGATTTTTAGGGAAAACCAAGTTTTCTTCAAACAATATGGGGGCTTCTTCCGCTCAATTCTCAAGAAGGTTTCCTATTTCTTTACGCAGAATACCGAAAGTGTGAATATGCTGAAATGGATTGGGATTACGAAGGCAGGCTTGGCGGGAGATACACGCTTCGATAGGGTCGTGGAATTGCCGAAAGAACATAAACTGATCCCTGAAGCACAAACTTTCGCCGGGACCGAGGATATTTTAGTCGCAGGAAGTACTTGGCCAGCAGATGAAGCCCTGTTAAAAGTGTTGGTTGAAAACAATAAGGATTTGAAGGCGATTATTGCGCCACATGAAATCCATAAAGACCATATCGATGCCATGTTGAAGCTCTTTCCGCATGCATTGCTGTTCTCAAAATTCAATACCTATACCGATCAGCAAATTGCTGCTTCTAGGCAATTGATCATTGATAATATTGGAATGCTTTCTTCTTTGTACCATTATGGCCGTATGGCCTATATTGGAGGAGGCTTTGGTGCCGGTATACACAATACGTTGGAAGCAGCAACCTATGGGATGCCCGTGATATTTGGTCCGAAGTATGAGAAGTTTCAGGAGGCCATCGACCTGATGGAAATAGGAGCTGGTTTCTCCATTTCCAATGAACAGGAATTGCAAGATGTCTATAATGCCTTGTGTATAAGTGAAAAGCTGGTGCAGGCCAGTATTGCTGCCAAAAACTATGTCCAACAGCGATCTGGAGCTACGCAAATCATTATGAAATACCTGGAAACTGAAAAATTATTGGGTTAATAATCCTGCTACTATAGGTAATCCTTAGGATATTTCCCTTTCACATGGGTTCCGAAACCAAACATAATAGGTTTGAATTCTCCTACAGGATCCACATTGGAATCCGCTTTGATTTCATTTTCCAAACCAACCGCCCAGTAAGAGGCATTCACGATCAGCCTTCTTAGGTTCTTGTCCAATAGGTCAATGGAAGATCCCATGGTCGTGGTGAAAACTTTACCTTTTTTACCACCAGGGATTTGGTAATCCTTGGTCCAAGCAACCGGCATAATTGATTTCTTTCTATTGATAGGGCTTTCTGCGGTCATTCCCAAGGTCGGTTGACCGAAAACCAGGATTTCTGAATTCTTTAAGCTGTTTTTGATCCCATACACATCTGAAGGCACCCAAATGTCCTCAACACCCAAAAGGATAGGGTTTTTGGCATTGATCTGTAGACCATTCATCAAACCTAAAGAGCCTTCTGTGCCATGGTCTCCATGGTGATTGATCCAGGTTTCCCCTAAAATAAATCCACCAAATCCACCTTTCCAATCTCCTTCTTGATTACTGAATCCATAATGCTTATATGCACTTTTAGATTCTTTCGGGAAGTTGAATGCATGGGTTGCTGTACGTAATCCGATAACTGGTTTTCCAGCTTTAAGGAAATTGTCAACATGTTTCATCTGTTCATCTGGCAATTCTCTGAACCGACTTGCTATGATCATTAAATCTGCATTCTGCAGGTTTTCAAGTCCGGGGATGTTCTTTTGGTATTCAGGGTCAATCTGTTTCGTCTCTGGGTTTATGGCAAAGAGAACGAAAGTTTCAAACCCATGCTTTTGAGTTAGGATTTTCGCCAGCATGGGTAAGCTTTCCTCAGAACGGTATTCTTCATCTCCAGAAATCAGCACCACTTTCTTGCCTTTGGCTTGCGCCTTTTCAGGGGTAAAGTGTAACCAATTATTTTGCTGGGCAATACAATTGCTTAGGCCAAAACTGAAGGATAGAAAGGCTATCAACAGGAGTTTATTGGTCCAAAATGAAAGAATAGAGGTGGTTCTGAGTTGATGTGTCATTATTTCTTATGAATGTTTTCGAGTTATATAGTCTCTACCTGTGCATTTGAGGTCCCTTCTTCGGTTTCGTGCTGACCTTTGTAGGCTCTCTTTTGCCAGAAATGGAAGAACAAGAACAAGACAATTAAAATACCTGGGAAGATAGCCAATTTAGCAAGGGTCACCTGACCTACTAATAAATCTAAATTTTCTATCACTTCTCCTGATTGTTGTACAGCAGCTTTAGAACTATCAATCCAACGACCGATTATTGGTTGGAAGATGGAAGTCGAGAACATTCCTACACCACCGATCACGGACATGCCGATGGCACCGCTCAATGGTACGCGCTGTGCTGTTGTGGCAATCATGGTAGGCCAGAAGTAACATACCCCAATCGCAAATAATATGGCTGCTACGTAGACCATTCCTCCTGTTGCAACAGAGAATAGGTAAACACCAATGGTGGCAAAGATGGCTCCGCCCAGTAATACACCGGTTTGGCCTAAAGCTTTGACAACTGGTCCAGCAAAGAATCTGCCTACTGCCATTAGACCTGTAACCAAGGCTAATACCAACATAGGACTGGCACCACTATTTGCCATAATGATTCCTACCCATTGTTGTGGTCCAAATTCAGAGATAGCCGTTAATGCCATACAGCAGAACAAGAAGATAAAGGTAAGCGAGAACATGGCCTTGAAATTATTGGAAAGAGAGGTTGCACTTTCTTCTTTTGGTTTAGGGAATGCTTTTCCGTAAAAGATGATCGCATATAAAATTGTTGGGATCATAATGATCCACATCTGAGTTTGCCAAGTTGCACCCATTTTAGTCATGACCAAGGAAATCAAACTTCCCAATACGATACCACCGGGGAACCACATATGGAACCTGTTCAGCATCTTATCCATTTTCTTGCCCGAATATAGATCGGCAATCAAAGGATTACAAGCCGCTTCGGTACAGCCATTTCCTAAACCGATAAATAAAGTTGAAATCAATAAGGTCGAATAACCAGTCGCAAAGATGGTCAACAATATCCCAAGGGTATGGGAAACGAATGCAAAGCGCATAATATTGCTAGGGCCAATTTTGTAATAGAAAATTCCTCCCAAGATCATGGAGATCGGGAAGCCGAGAAACCACATGGAATTGATAAATCCCAGTTGTTCGGCAGATAAATTGAAGCTTTGACCTAGCTGAGGTAATATCCCAGCACGAATTGAAAAGGTAAGACCTGTAGTGATTAGGGCTAGACAGCTTCCTAAAAACAAGGCACTAGGGTTAACTTGTTTACTCATAATGTGGTTTATTTGTGGTTAAATTATTTTGTGTTGATTTTAAATCAATCAACAAGATAACTTATTTTTTCTCAAAATTCACTAGATTATTTTTGATAAAATGATATCCATGTTCTGCAATCTCCCATGGATCGGAGTATTCTCGCCATACATTGATGGCGTTCGCAAAATCCGGATCCGCTCTTGAGAAGGCCTCAATCGTGTACCAGCCAGAATAATTGACCTCATTAAGGGTTTGAAAAACCTCATCCCAATGCACCAATCCTCTTCCAGGAGTACCACGGTCATTTTCGCTGATATGGACATGCGCCAAAACTGGAGCAATTTTCTGGATAGAATTTCGCATACTTTTTTCCTCAATATTGGCGTGGTGGGTGTCATACATTCCCTTTACATGCGGATGGTCGGTCAGGTCGATCAAATAAGCTAAATGATCGATACAGCTTGCCAGATAGTTTTCAAATCGATTGACAGCTTCAGGCGTAAGGGTTATTCCAGCCTGCTGGGCATGGTCGCCGGCTGCGCGCAAGGTTTCTGCTGCCCAATGGTATTCCTGGTCTGTAGGTGCCGCCCTGGAAAAATAACCATGAGCAGAATGAAAGGGTCCGCATAAAATCGTCGAACCCAAATCATGTGCTCGGTCAATTGCCCACTTTATTCTATCTAATCCTCGACTTCGACTTGCCGTGTCTGTCGAGATGGGACTTTCATTTTCGCCAAGTGTAGTTACCGCGTTGACTTCCAAACCTAGGTCATGGGCATGTTTTGCCAATGCCCTATATTCTTCTTCATCGGGAGATCCTATAAAGACTTCAACACCATCATAACCTATTTTCTTTAATCGATCTAAAATGGGGAATGCCTTTTCGGTAACTCCTGCAGTCCATGGTAAAATGTTAAATCCTATTTTGTTCATTCTTTATATATCTTTTTACAATTAATCTTAGTTTTCTAATGGATGTTCTTTTAATAGATCTTCTGGCGAATAGAAGCCCTTTTTATCTTTAATGGACTCCCGGATTTCCTTTACCTTAGCTGCAGAGATTGGATTTGCCTCATTGGTAAATGAATTCCTGACATAAGTCAGTACGTCTGCAATCTCTTGGTCGTTCAGCATCATTCCAAATGGAGTCATCGGTACCTGACCTGGATACTTCTTGCCATTGACCTCAATTGGTCCCAATAGACCATTCAAGGTTAATTTGATCAATCGATCTTCACTTCCAGTGACCCATTTGCTCGCATTCAACGGCGGGAAGCCAGAGGCATCCAATCCTTTGCCGTTCGGTTGGTGGCAGGTAACACAGAAGCCTTCTTTCGCATAGATCACAGCGCCTCGTCTGTATTGCTCTAAGGCAGGGCCAGTCAATTTCGTTGCCGTTTTACTGGTTTCCGATTTCTCCTTCACCGATTTGTTGTTCAGATGCGCAACGGATGTCAAGTATGCTGGTTTGTTCCACTGATCAAGGCTTGTACTGTCAATCCCATTCATCAAGTCAATACCTTCACTTGGTTTCAGCCATGATGCTGCTGCAATCAACTCTAATTTAACACGACCACTTTCATCTTTTGTTGCCTTGGCCATCAAATCTTTATAATTCTTGATCTTATCGGTATTATAGCGAATGGCGTGGATTGCTGCAGCTCGAGCATGATAGTCGTTAGATTCCAATAATTTTTGGACTAGGTCTGCATTGATCTTATTTGCCCCCCAAGTCGCCCACATCGCTTCCAATAGGTTGTGCAGGTATTTCGGGTCTTTAGTATCCAATTTCTCAGCCCAAGCGGTTGCTTTCTTGGCCACTTCATCATTATCTCGCATTCTCAGTTCCGTACGCGTTCTATAACGGGTCCTGATTTCAGGGAGTTTTAGGTTCTCCAGCAATTCATCAATGGATGCACCATCTATCTTCGCTGGTTTTACCAACGGTCTAGACGGATAGGTAATCCTATAGATTCGGCCATGTACATGGTCACGAAGTGGATCGCGTGCGTTGTGCTGCATATGTCCAATCAGCATATTGTGCCAGTCAACGATGTACAACGAACCATCTGGGGCAATCTCTGCATCAACAGGACGAAAGTTCTTGTCATCGGACCAAAAAAGATCCTGCCTGTGCTTAGATTTATAGCCGGTTCCATCATCTACAAAGGTATGTTGCTTGCCTCCTAAGAAGCCGATGGTATTGTTCAATAGGTAATCGCCTTGAACTGAATCAGGGAAATGGCTTGATGAAATAAACTCCAGTCCTGAAGTAGGACGCACACGATGATTTTCGTCCACTAAAGAAAAGGACTTGTCGTTGGATTCCCCATATCTCGGTTTGATACTTCCGGGAAGCATCCATCTCACATCTGGTCCAGAAGTTTCCAGATAGATGGTTTGTCCCCATTCATCCGTAGCAATTCCCCATGGATTAGGAATGGAAACCTGTGCCACACGCTCCAATTTCTTGGTTTGCGGAGCATATCTGTAAAATCCGCCATTGACACCGCGAACTGGTCCATAGGAAGTCTCTACATTGGTATGTAGGAATACACCCTCTGCCATGAAAATCGCCCCTGAAGGATCCATGCTATAGGCACTGTGGGCATGATGGGTATCATGATCATCAAATCCGCTTAAAATAACCTCTTTATGGTCTGCTTTGCCATCATTGTCGGTGTCTTTCAATAGAACCAAATTCTTTCCTTGGGATAGATAAACCCCTTCTGGAGCAAATTCAAAACCAATCGGAAGATGTAAATGGTCTGCAAAGATGGATTGTTTATCAGCTTTGCCATCGCCATCGGTATCCTCTAGGATAATGATCTTGTCATTTGGTTTTCCATCACCAGCTTTATAATGTGGATAGCTAGGCATGGTGGCTACCCAAAGCCTACCTTTGGAATCAAAGGATATCTGAACTGGGTTTGCCAAATCTGGGAATTCCTTTTCCGAAGCATATAGATCAATCTTATAACCGGGTGCCGTATGGAATTTGGATAATGCTTCTTCTCCATACAGGTATTTAGAATTTGGATCTTGTCCAAAGTCATAATTCGTTTTTACTTCAGGTAGCTTTAGGGTGTTTTTATCCATCGCTGCCAAATCATAGGATTCACCCTCTGCGGCTTTCCAGATTGCAGTATCACGGATATAGCCCATTTCGCGGAGTTTCTTGATTTCAAAAGGATAATTCTCTGGACCAAACGGATTAAAGCGACGGCCGTATGCATGCACGCCATTTGGGATCTTGAAGTCCTGAGTCCAGATCCAGTCTTTTTCTAAAACCGCTTTTTTGATTTCATCTTTATGGAATGAAGCCTTTCCTTCGCCTTTGCCGAATATGCTGGTCACCAAGTAATCAGCGAATTTTCCATAGGCTTTTTCCGAAAGCTGTGAACCATCGATGGTCAGATAATCAGAGCTCTGATCATACCATTTTTGGCTGATGTCAAAAACATCAAGGAAAGGGACTTTCTTGTCTTTCGCCACCTGTTCCATCGCATCCGCATAGAGCTGGATGTTTTTGTTGAATTCTTTTCCGTCTGGTAGGTCATATGTATCGGTCAAATCCTCAAAAGCAATAGGGGAGATCAGCACTAGGGTAGTGCCCTTACCACCATTGTAATCTTGGCTGTTGGTATGGTCAATAAACGCTGCTATTTCGCCCTTGAAGTCCTCAATGCCTTCAGGTCCTCGGAAGGATTCATTATAGCCGAAGAAACCAAGGATCACATCAGGTTTCAATTCTATCAACCATTCATCTTCCGTAGGGAAATGTCCTTCACTGCCTGTATTGATATCAAATTCAGGATTGAACTTTTCCGCTCCCGGGAATGCCCAAGGGGAGTTCCTGGAAGGGTGGGGTCTAAAGCCAGGGGTATTGCCGGGGCTACAGATATTTCGGATAAATAAATTATAGTCAGGGAATCTTGTTTGAAGTTCGGTGTCAAAATCACCATATTCCATCATCCTTGAACCCAAATTGTTTCCAATTAGGACGATGCGGGAATCTTTTTGGATCTTCACTGGCTCCATGGTTGGCTTGTGCGTACAACTGGATAGGACTAAGATTAAAGAGAACAAAATAAATTGCCTAAAACGGTTCATATTAATTGTTATAGCGGTTTGTTTAGATTTATGAGAATCGATACAATTCTGGTTAACCAAATATAACCTTATAATCAATGTTGGGTGTCATGTACTGTCCTGTTGTACAAAAATTTTACAATAACCCTGTTTTTGTGGAAAGAAAATGGTTTTGGTATTATCTTTTAAAGTAATACCAATGGGTTGAACTATAAAATTATGGTGGATAATCGGGGAAATAGGTGTTAAATCTTCAATTTCTAAATCTCATTTCCTCAAAAAGAACAAAAAATAGATAGACCTCGAAAGATGGATATGAGTACGGTGTTAGGCATTCAGAGCACAATTGTCAAGGTATGGGCATGGTCCAAAATAGATGGTCCGATCAAGGTAGGACTGGCATTTGGGTTTGGTTGGAGGTCTTCAGTGTCCAACTTTATTTCTTTTTGAGACTTTCATAAACCATTTGGTGGTAAGGCATTCCAATTCCCATCTCTTTTGATTTAGCCTCGAAGAAACCTATAAGCTCTTCCATTTCGTTCCTAGGGTTGTTATCCTGTAAATCCGAATGAAGGGAAGTGGTGGCGTCAATAGGTGTCGCCATCAGCATACCAATGATATTTTCCTTGGTTCCTAGATTTAGTCTCACGTTCATTTTTAAAGCCAAATCAATACCTTCGTCCAGGAGCGCTAGAAACGTATCGAAAAAATCCCGGTTACTTCTAATCTGTCCAAATGTGGCGTTAAAGTAACATGTCGATGCGGCAGCCGAAGAAATAAAGAGAAATTTGGTCCAGATCACAGGTTCAATCTCTTCTGTAAGTCCAGCATCAATCCCAGCTGAACGTAACAACTGGTAAAAATATGTAAGGCGATCGTCCATCTGGCTGGGTATCCCAAAATGCAGTTTTTCAAATTCTGAAAATTTTTCCACAGCACCGTCCCCCACCTTCCTCACGACTATGTTTGTACATCCGTAACATACCAGGGCAGAGGGGAACCTTTCCTTGATTTGCAAGACCGATTGAACCCCGTTCATCAGGGGTATGATAACAGTACGCTCGCCCACGGATTGCGAAATGCAATCCAAAATGCCCAATAAGTCTGGGGTCTTGGTGCAGATCAATATATAATCGTAGGTTCCCTTTCCCCTTGCATCGTGGAACACATCATCAGGTTTACCGGTAATCTCCAATCCTCCATCTCTTACCATCAAACCTTGTTCCTGAACAAAGGAAACTGATTTTTCCCTCACTAAGAATTCTATTGACAGACTTCCATCATTTGGGTTGGAGGCACAGAGCTTGCAACCAAAATATCCTCCAATTGCACCAAGTCCAGCTATCAATACTTTTGTTTTTTCTATCATGTCCGTTTTTGTTTAGATGATTACCAGTCTTTGGGGTTTTCAGTCACCATGTTATGATATAGTCATAAAGATAATATACATTCGTAGAAAAGGAGGCTCAGAACAATAAACACGCTAATTTATACCCTTGTGTTTCCAGTCACGTCCCAGGAATGCTTAAATTATCCATTGGTCAATTTGGATAAAAAGTTCCTTAAGACTATCGCTTGGTTGTGTAGGGGATCCCTGGCACTATAGAGAAGGCAAAGGTTTTATTTTTGCGCAATGTTTCCTAATCTTAAAAGGTCGTTTTTTTGACTATCTAATTCTGTTTGATACCTAAGGGAGAACTCATCAAATCTTTCGGGTATATGTCCGAACCATTTTCTCAATTCAGTTGAAGGAGCGATATCCTTGTTCCATTCATCCAATTTGGCGCCATTTTTCTTTACTCCTCTGGGCCAAATCCGATCAATTAAAACCCTATACCCATCAAGGGGTGACGGGGGCTCATATATCCTTTTAATTTGGATTTCCATAATATTATATGTTAATATAAGGAATATGAAAGGTTTTTGTTTTGATTTTTCAAAACTTCATCTTGGATTGCCAAATGAATTGTCTTCTTTCCAGTTTATGCATACATTAGTTGTCAAATATTCGGTTTTAAAACGGGTTCATGTACTTTGATAGAGAAATCTTCTCTGGACAAGTTCCGATGAACGCTAATATTTGTTGAGAATAAATTGTATTGACTTAGAACAGTTATACAATAAATGTTATGAATTATAAGGATTTCGTAATTATTTGATTTGTTCCCATCCTCCGTTTTTGTCTCAGATTATTATGTTTGGATGGTTGTTATGGGAATGAACCTGTTAAAAGCAGGAATGAGATTTGAAAAAGAAAAAAGAAAAGGGGCAATTTGATCAAATTGCCCCTATCTATTACTAGTAATAAGTATATCTCCTTACACCAGCGATATGTCTTGCCAATCGCATGACTTGGTGAGAATAACCATATTCATTATCATACCATACATAGATAATGGCTGTTTTTCCATCTTCCGAAACAATGTTTGCAGGAGCATCGATAACGGATGCTGCTGAAGTTCCGATGATATCTGAAGAAACGAGTTCCGAATTGTTGGTATAGCTTATCTGTTCAACCAGGTCACCATCCAATGCAGCCTTTTTCAGGAGATCATTCAGTTGGTTCAAGGTTGTTTTGTTATTTAATTCTAAGTTGAGGATTGCCAATGATCCATTTGGTACAGGAACGCGGATGGCATTGGAGGTGAGTTTTCCAGCCAAGGCAGGCAATACTTTTGCCACTGCTGAGCCAGCACCGGTTTCTGTGATCACCATGTTCAATGCAGCTGCACGGCCCCTTCTGGATTTCTTGTGCATGTTATCGACTAGGTTTTGGTCATTGGTATAGGAGTGGATGGTCTCGATATGACCTTTACTGATGCCCAATTCTTTTTCTAAAACTGCCAATACAGGTGAGATGGCATTGGTTGTACAAGAAGCTGCTGAGAAAATATGGTCCTTTTTAGGGTCTGCATCCAATTCATTTACACCATAAACGATATTTGGAACACCTTTTCCAGGGGCGGTCAATAAGACCATTGCAGCTCCTTTGGATGTCAGATGCCTAGCCAATTCTTTATCATCACGGAAAGCACCTGTATTATCAATAACTAAGGCATCTTTGATACCGTATTTACCATAGTCGATATCTTCAGGGTTTTTGGCTGAGATAATGTACACGGGAATCCCATTGATGATCAATGCCCCGTTTATAGCATCAACTGCAACTTCGCCATCAAAGTTTCCATGGATGGAATCTTGTCTTAGCAAAGCTGCTCTTTTCTCCAATGTTTTTTTATCAACCTCATCTCGTGTTACGATGGCTCTTAAACGCAATTGTCTGCCTGCTCCAGCCTTGCTGATGAGTTCGCGAGCAAGGAGCCTTCCTATCCTTCCGAAACCATAAAGAACCACATCTTTTGGCTGGAAAGGTAAGTGTTGATTGGCTGGTCCCAACTCTTTGCGGACAAATTCTTGGACGTCAGCTTCTTGGATCCGTTGTTTGCGGATGTTCAATGCCAATTTTCCGATATCTAACCTTGAAGGATTGAGATCTAGGGCATAGATAGCCTCGGCAACCTTTAAGGTTTCCATAATATTCAACTCCACACCGGTATACTCTTTTGTTTCTTGATGTAGATTCAGAATAAAACTAACTCGGCGATCGATCAATTGGTTTCTGAAGAGCACGAGTTCTATGGATTGGTTAAACCATAAGTCGCTTATTATTTGAATAAGCTTAACGCATGCATTTTGGTTTGATTTGTAACTTTTGATCTGGTCCTCAAAAGTAGAATTGTGTATCATAATTATTGAATGAAGAAATTTCCCGCAAACTTAGAGCTTTTGTATTGCTTAAAAAATTAAAATTGAAAATTTGGCAAGAATTAGCTACTTAATGCTTGTTCTTTTTGTTATTTTTTAAAAATGACAATGATATTTTGGGAATATATCAACACTCTTCTCTTGTTTGCTAAACGCTTTTTGCTTATTTTACTTAATAAAGTGCTGTTTGGGATAAATATTTAATAATCTAGGTTTATTACACATTTTAATGAATTGTAAAGAATTCCTTACAGAAGTTGCTTAAAACGTTTTAGTTGCTATCTTTAAGCTAATCGATAAGAGATAATAAACCTTTAATCCAGAAAATATTTCATGAGGGATACCTAGAATTCAGTTTTTTGAGTCTCGGACCTCCGCTATATCTATCACAGACGATTTACAGAATTACCTATGATTAATAAAACAAATGTCCTTGGGGTTTTTATATTGCTGCTGACACAAATGTTGTCAGCGCAACATATCAAGAATGATTTACGAGCACCAGCTTTTCCCCTGGTTACCTTAGACCCAAATACCAGCGCATGGTCTTATACCAATAACCTATATGATTCCAATCCTTCACATTGGTCGGATAAGAACTTGCCTTTTATGGGAGTGTTGAAAGTGGACGGACAGTTCTATCGATTTATGGGAGCCGAGGATGTTGAGATGCTAACGGTAATCCCGAACGGAGAGGACAAGGCATGGGATGGAAAGTATGTAACCACGGAACCTGCAAAAGATTGGTCTGCCAAGGGTTTCGATGCTTCTAAATGGCAAGCTGGGAAAGGTGCATTTGGTACAACTGAAAATGAATCGCTGAGCAAGACCAATTGGACCACAGATAAGATCTGGGTAAGGAGAGAAGTGGTACTTGCAGAAGATCTAAGCAATAAATCCGTGTACCTGGAATATTCGCATGATGATGATGTCAAGATCTATGTGAATGGCATTGAAGTAGTCAACCATGGTGGAACTGGAAAGAATAAACGAGTTAAATTAACTGAGGAGGTAGTAAAGACCTTAAAGAAAGGCAAGAATAGTATTGCCGCCTACTGTTTCAACGGAGGCGCAAATGGCTTTCTGGATTTTGGACTGTTGGTGGAGCGTAGTGATAAGGCCTTTTTTGCAAATACAGCAAAGCAGATTTCTGTAGATGTACAGCCTATGCAGACTCTATATACCTTCCAATGTGGAGATGTGGAATTGAAAGTGACCTTTACGGCTCCTGTGTTTTTAGATAACTTGGAATTATTGTCCAGACCGATCAACTATTTGAGTTATGAAATCAAATCGCCACAACCGAAAGAAATTGAGCTGTATTTTGAAGCTTCCCCAAATTGGGCATTGAACCTTCCGACCCAGGAATCGGTTTCAAGTAGCTTTGACAAAAATGGAATTACCTATTTAAAGACAGGGTCAACATCGCAAAAGATATTGGGCAGGACGGGAGACCATGTGAAAAACGATTGGGGATACTTCTATTTGGCCAGTGAAAGTGCCGGAACAACGGCAAAGGTAGCCCCGAGCACGGCATTGCGTTCTGCATTTGCTTTAGGGACTGCTACCGATGCTGATCAAAAGGACGGAGTAAAGCAATTGGCATTGACCAAGAAATTGAAGGTCAATGGTACGGCAAAAGGCAAAGTTGCCATTGGTTATGATGATGTCTATGCCATTCAATATTTTAATACCAACCTAAGGCCTTATTGGAACCGTAAAGAAAACAGCAGCATTGAACAGCAGTTTGAAATCGCCTTTAAGGAGTATGATCAATTGATGGCGGCGAGCAAGAAGTTTGATGATAAATTTATGCAAGAATATCAGCAATATGGAAAAGAATATGCTGAGCTGTGTGCTTTGGCTTATAGACAATCCATTGCTGCCCATAAATTGGTAGAAGCGCCTAATGGTGACCTACTTTGGTTGTCAAAAGAAAACGACAGTAATGGTTCTATCGGTACGGTGGACATTACCTATCCTTCATCGCCCCTGTTCTTGATCTATAATCCAGAACTGGCAAAGGGCCTGGCCAACTTTATCTTTTATTATTCAGAATCTGGAAAATGGCAAAAGCCATTCCCTTCACATGATATCGGTACCTATCCTGTTGGAAACGGTCAGACCTACGGAGGCGATATGCCGATCGAAGAAGGTGGAAATATGTTGATCCTGACTTACGCCATTGCAAGGGCAGAAGGAAATGCTGATTATGCGAACAAGCATTGGGCTACATTGACCACTTGGGCAGATTATTTGGTCGAAAAAGGCCTAGACCCGGAAAATCAGCTTTGTACAGATGATTTTGCAGGTCATTTCGCCCATAATGCGAACCTTTCAGTCAAGGCTATTATGGGAATAGCATCCTATGGTCATTTAGCAAAGATGTTGGGGCAGAATGAAGTAGGCACGGAATATATTAATAAGGCTAAGCAAATGGCGAAAGAGTGGGAGCAGATGGCAAAGGATGGCGATCATTACAAGCTTACTTTTGATAAATCTGGAACCTGGAGCCAGAAATACAACATGGTTTGGGACAAGATCTTTGATATGGGGATTTTTGATCCGAAGATCAGGGAAACGGAGATCAAGTACTACTTGACCAAACAGAATAAATACGGGCTTCCTTTGGACAGCCGTGAAGCCTATACCAAGACGGATTGGATTTTTTGGACAGCTACCATGGCGGATAAACATGAGGACTTCCTGAAGTTCTTGAAGCCTGTTTATCTGTTCATGAACGAGTCAACAACACGGGTGCCGATGTCGGATTGGATTTGGACAGATCGTCCTGAACGCAGAGGATTTAAGGCAAGAGCGGTTGTAGGTGGGTATTACATCAAACGTTTTGAGGATTTGATTAAAAAAGGAAATTAAGATCAGGTTATATATTAGGTTAATTAGAGAGGGGGGTGCGAAAGCATCCTCCTTTGTTTTTAATCGACGATAAATAATTCGGCTGCTATCTGATCCGCCAGTAATTTTCCGGATGGGCTTAAGCTTATAATGCCTTCTTCAGAGATTAAAACTAGCTCCTTGTGAAAATATTCCTCGATATTCTTAAGGATGCTGCTCAGGTAATCGTTTCCAAATTCCTTTTCCACGTATTTTTTGTCGATTCCCCATTTGGTTCTTAAAGAGGTCATGACATATTCATTGAATCGGTCATTCTTACTCAGTTGTTCAGTTTTCAGAGGGAGTTCTTTGGTTAGGATGCCTTTTATGTACAGGGCATTATTGGCAATATTCCAGGACCTGGAAGTGCCGTTGAAGGAATGTGCTGAAGGGCCTATGCCTAAGTACGGTTTTCCTTTCCAGTAATTGCTGTTGTGACGGGCGTAACGATCCGGCTTAGCAAAATTGGAAATCTCATAATGTTCATATCCCGTGGAAGTCAATGTATCGATAAGCATAAACATCTGTTCGGCGCTCTGTTCTTCATTGAGAGCAGGGGTTTTTCCCTTGTTGATCAGATGCGCCAATGCGGTTTTCTTTTCCACTGTCATGGAATAGGATGAGATATGTGGGACTTCCAGGTCAATCAGGGATTGCATATTGGATTTCCATTTGCTATTGGTCAATAGGGGATAGCCATAGATAAGGTCGCAGGTAATGTTTTCAAAACCTGCATCTTGAACGCGCATGATCGATGATCTGGCTTCTTCGGAATTATGGGCACGGTTCATCCATTTAAGGTCCTCCTCGAAGAAAGATTGAATGCCGATGCTAAAGCGGTTGATTTCGGTGTTGCGGAGTTCCTGAACTTTCTTTTTATCCAAGTCGTCAGGATTTGCTTCAAGGGTGATCTCTGCATCCGAACTGATTTCAAAGTATTTGGCAACTTTGCCGATTAAGGCGTCGATTTCCTTTGCTTGGAGGATGGAAGGCGTTCCGCCACCAAAGTAAAGGGATTCTACTTTTTTGTTCTCGAGATAGGAAGCACGGAGTTCAATTTCCTGTTGCATGGCTTGGAGTAGGTCCTCCTTATACTTTAGGGAGGTGCTAAAGTGGAAGTCGCAATAGTGACAAGCTTGTTTGCAAAATGGAATGTGGAAATAGAACATGGGTGCCCGCTCAGATGTTATGAGGCAAAGGTAAGGAATTAAGGATAAAAAGATATTTATATAGAATTATTAAAATCTTTATGTATATCTTTTATTGCTTTTACAACACTTTCAATAGTTGAATCATCATTTAAAGGATTAACCATTAATCGAACAAATGCACCATTTTCTTCCATTTGTATATGCTTTTCTAAAATATTATTAAGTCTTATTACTAAACCCTCATTGCTACTTGCAATTTTTCTCATTTCTCTCCCTAATACAATCGGTCCGATGCTTTTGAAAACTATATTTTTTGTTTCATCAAATAAATCGTTATGATGTTGATATATCATTTCATCATTTAATGTAAATTAATGAACATTGTTTAATAATCAAAGAAATATTATGTGTTTAAAACTTGAATTAAATATATAAGAGTTTAGTTCGTGGATAATAAAACAGATAATGGTTCTATTCTCCGGATATTATCTAACTTCATATAATCGGATTGTCAAAAAACAAAGAAAATACTGTGTTTCTATTTGTTGCTTTAAAATCGCAACTATTTGATTTTTAGACTAATTGAACATTCTGGGTGCCGCTCAGTTGTTATTAGGAAAATGTTCGGTTATTTAGCAGACAAACTTGATTTTAATTTATGAGAACTTAGTTTGTTAGGTAATCAAAAAACATTGAAATTCATTGACAAACATATTTGATATAAATTTATGTGCATCAAACTCATTAGGTAACCAAAAACTATCGAAATTGATTGACAAACCCATTTGTTATAAATTAGTAAAATCCCACGTGTTGCTTTTAACTAAATTAGAGTTATGATTTGATATTAATTAATGTACATCAAACTTCTTAAATGATCATAAACTATGATAAGTGTTTTACAAACCGATATGGCATAAATTTATGTACAATTAGATAAATTTACAATTGGTCCCAAAGTCTTGATTGATTTTGAGCCGTCGGCATGTTTTCTTTTGAAGTCGTATAACTTCCTTAATTAGCTACCTGGCCTTGTCCTTCATTATAGAAAATATACAGTCCATCCTTCCCGGCAACTATCACATCTTTTCTTCCTGAGTTCCTGAGATCAGTCACTGCAAAATAAATCCCTGCACCTTTACCTTGATCCAAAGGGCCATAGCTAATGATGTTTTTCGTAAATGATTCGCCATTCCATTTGAAATAATATAATCCTACAGGATCATTGGCTCCAGGATCTTTTCCATTGTGTGCCCTATACCGTTTTCCGGTGATAAGCTCTTCTTCTCCGTCAGCATCGATGTCAACCCATTCCATGGTATGGTATTGTGAGTTGTTCAGGTCAATAGGGTGTTCTATCCACTCTCGCTTTCCTTTTGAAGCTATCTTTTGTTCATACCAATGTAGGCCGTAGGAATGCCCTTGTCCGACGATAAGGTCGTTTTTTCCATCCTTGTTGATGTCTAGCACCAATACTGGTATGCTCGCGTCTCCAAAATCAAACTCCTGATGTAGCATCCATTCCCCCGTAGGGTCTGCAGGAGCCTCATGCCAACCATTGTTAACAATGATATCCATCCGTTTGTCGCCATTTACATCCCCAAAGCCCATTCCATGGCCTTGGGTTGGTGCAACATCGATCTTACTGAATTTTCCAGTTCCTTTGCCAGTGGCGTCGGTAATCAACTTATAGTACTTCAATGGATGTCCAGGATTGTTTGGAATAATTTCTAGATTGCCATCTCCATCAAGGTCAAAACCTCTAGCGGTTTCAATATTGCCAGTGGAATCGATGCTATGTTTCTTCCAGGCGGCATTGTCTCCAGGGTTCTCCATCCAATATAATGTTCCAGCAAACCAACCTCCGGTGATATAGTCCATTTTTCCATCTCCATTGACATCCATTGGAATATTCATAAACTCATCCCAATATTCGTCGACGCGTTTTACCTCGGCAATAAAATGTCTTTGCACATAATCTGGCCCTTCGTACCAAAATGCACCGGAGACCAAATCTGGCTTTCCATCTCCGTTGACATCGGACACCCCGACAGATTCATAGGTCTCCGAAGAAACCTTCACTTTATTAAAGTGGACAGGTCCGACATAGTAGGCTTTTTTCTGGTCCTGGCCAGTGACGGATAGGATAATTCCTATGCTAAAAATGGTTAAAAAGGTTAGTCGCATAGTTTCAAGTTAAGAAACTTGCATAATTAATCCATCATGTAGTGTCATGGTTTTTTAAGAACAGCCTTTTGGATTCACGGATATGCCCTTAATTAATAGATGCTTACAAGATGGTAATGCACAAAGGGTCCAAAATTCATTAGTTACATGCCTGAAAAATTAATCTCAGAAAGAGCCTTGTTATATTATTGTTAACCTATTGATATTCCTGGAAATATTAATAAATTTAGTCTATATTTTATCCAAACTTATTATCACTAGATACTATGAGCAATATCAAAGAGAGAGTACTATTGATTGCCGAATCGAAGGGGGTGCACAAAGTCGAGTTTTTTAAAGGATTGGGTCTTTCCTATGCAAATTTTAAGGGCGTGCAAAAAAACTCAGCCCTGGGCTCCGATGCAATAGCCACTATTCTATCTAGCTACGCCGATATTTCTCCTGAATGGTTGGTCTCTGGTGCCGGCGAGATGTTGAGAGTTGATAATCAACATCTCCACGAAGTCGCCATTACACTTCCTTCTAAAATCGATAAACCTATCGATAATGGTACATTGTCCGCTGCCCTGGAAAAAGTGATCAGCGCTCAACAGTCTACCATTCAATCACAAGAAATTACGATTGCAGCCTTAACGGCAAGGATTGATCAATTGGAAAAAAAGAAGAAAAACAAGAAAAAACGTTAATGCATTTTCAATAAAAGTTCTTTCACGGAAAGCTGGTTTTTCTTATCTTTTCTGTATGAAACTGCTATTAATTTTATGTGCTTTCCTGCTTCCTAATATCCTTTTTGCGCAAGTCAGAAGAAACCTAAAGGCATTCTACAATGCTGATTCTACCTTGGTCGACTATCAAGATCGGCAAGGAAAAGTTATTGTTCCACTCTCCCTACAAGCTGTCAGTAGGATCCCAAGTTCTTTTGACAATATCATTTCGGTAACAGAGGTCAACGATCAGGAAGAATTTCGTTCTTATTTCCTGACCAAGACCGGAAGAAAGGTTGGCAATGACAGCCTCTACTATTTCGACAATGTTCCGGATTGCGAGAGTGAAGGCTTTATCCGTTTCTATGATCAAGCAAATGACCTGGTAGGGCTGCTCAATGCCGAAGGCGAAATTCAAATTCCTGCTATCTATAATGGTCTAGGACGTGTCAAAAATGGAATGATCCCTGCCTTAAAGGGCGCCCAAAGAAAAAGGGATAGTCCTGGTGACGAACTTTCCTATTTTGTGGGCGGAAAAAGTATGTTGATCGATACGAATAATCAAGTCCTTATTGAGGATTTCCCGTACAATGATAACCTGAATTTTTACCAAGTGAGTATCAATGGCTCTTTACCCGAGGATAGGACATGGGAAAAATTTAAGGGGAAAAATGGTAATACTTATGCCTTTATGGACTATGTAAAGGAGTTTGAACAGCTCTTTCCTAAATTATTTTCCAAAGAAATAACAAAAGAACGATTGATCTCCCATTCCTATGACAGTATCGCCTATTGGCATGAGGACCAAAATCAATGGGTATTTGAGGAAAGTCCTAAATACATCAACCGTCAGGGTGATATATTAAAGGATCTGTTCGAGTCTGTTATCAGCGGATCGAAAAAATACGATATCTCTAAATCCAGCTTAAATTATTTCATATTTGAAGGCGAATCCTATAGTAAGTATCTCGATCAATGTGGTGATTCATTAGATGCAAAGTATCCGGTCATATCCCTGTCTTTGTACGACGAATTCCCATATGTATCAAAGACATTTGAGTTTCTCCGGACGGATGAGGGATACAAGCTCATCCTCGTCAATTTTTAGATTAATTTTTATCTTAGGGCAAAATATTATTTTAACAATGAATATTAGAAGAGGATTAAAGCAGGATTCGGAACAAATAGCAAGTTATTTATTGTTGGCGATGGAAGAGATTGCCTACCGTTTTATTGGTCAAAGAGACAAGGATCAAGCCTTGCATTTTTTGACAGAATTGGTAAGACAAGAAGGCAACCAATATTCCTATAATAATAATTGGGTCATCGAGGAGGAAGGAGAAGTTGTGGCTACTGCCCTCGTTTATGATGGTTCAGAATTACATGAATTAAGAAAGCCGGTTGCACAATATGTAGAAACCCAATTTCGGCGTGATTTCAATCCCGAAGACGAAACCCAGCCTGGCGAATTCTATATAGATTGCATCGGAGTCAATCCCAATCAACAGGGTAAAGGTTTGGGGTCCAAGATTATTGAATTCTTGATCGGGGAATATGTTACGAAGAATAAAACGGTATTAGGCTTATTGGTCGATGATGATAATCCGAAAGCCAAAAAATTATATGAACGTCTAGGCTTCCAAGTGGTCGGTGAAAAATGGTTGATGGGAAAACACCTGGAACATATGCAGATTAAATAATCATTTAAAAATACTGGCAACGCCTATGCACTTGCATAGGCGTTTTTTTATGCTTTTATACTCCCTAAATAATTAGCTAAAACCTTTTTACAACCTATCTATTTTGTAAATTTTTTTATTAAATTTGATAGTGGACCTGTTGTAAACCAATCAATCTAAAGCTTTTGCCAAAGGCGGTATAGCAGTAAACGGTGTTTTTTTCATATTACATTACAAGATCATTATGTTCAAAAATAAAATTCCGCGAATAGGAAAAATATGGAGCAAAGGGAAGAGCTTTGCAACCATGGCATTGATTTTTATCGCTGCAAGCCAAGCCCAGGCGCAGAAGACAGAGGTGGATTATGTCAATCCTTATATGGGTAATATATCCCATCTGTTAGTGCCGACCTATCCAACCGTCCACTTGCCAAATTCTTTACTGCGTGTCTATCCTGAACGGGCTGATTATACCTCAGACCGCATCAAAGGGCTTCCTTTGATCGTCACCAGCCATCGTGGAAGTTCTGCTTTTAACTTAAGTCCAATCGTTTCGGGTACCCGGGATTTAAAACCTGTATTGAACTACAGCTACGATCAAGAGATCATCAATCCATATAGCTATTCCGTTTATTTGGATGAAGACAATATCCAGGTTGACTTTGCGGTATCACATCAGGCAGCAATCTATGAATTGGGCTTCGAAAAAGCGGGTCAGCCTCAGTTGATCTTTAATTCCCGCAAAGGTGATGTGAAATGGGATGGTAATGGTGTCTCTGGAAGTCAGGATATCGGAAACAACACAAAAGTCTATATCTATGCGGAGTTTGATCAAAAACCAACAGAGGTTGGTAGCTTAAAAAATGGTCAGATCAGCAAGGCAACAGAAGCTTCAGGCGATCAGGCGAATTTGGTCCTGACCTTTCCAACAGCTGCCAAGACTTTAAAAGTGCGTTATGGTATCTCCTTTATCGATGCTGCCCAAGCGAAAGCTAACCTGAACCGTGAAATCAAAAACTTTGATTTGGCAAATGTGAAAGCAGATGGAAAAGCAATCTGGAATAAGGCGCTTGGTAAATTGAAGGTGGAAGGTAAAAATGAAAATGATAAGAACATCTTCTACACGTCATTATACAGAACCTTTGAAAGACCGGTCAATATTTCTGAAGATGGCCGTTATTTTAGTGCATTCGATGGTAAGGTCCATTCAGACGAGGGAGTTCCATTCTTTACAGATGACTGGATTTGGGATTCATACCGTGCCCACCATCCATTAAATGTATTGATTGATACCAAAAAGGAAGGAAATATCCTGCAATCATTCGTTCGCATGTCTGAACAGATGCCTAATTTTTGGTTACCTACTTTCCCAGAGATTACCGGCGATAGCCGCAGAATGAACTCCAACCATGGGGTAGCCGCACTTTTAGATGCTTATGAGAAGGGCGTCCGTTCATTTAATGTAGAAGAAGCTTACAGAGCCGCAAAAGGAGCGATCACGGAAAAGACCTTGGCACCTTGGTCAGGTAAACCTGCCGGTAAGATGGATCAATTTTTCTTTGAAAAAGGCTATATCCCAGCTTTGCACCCAGGTGAAAAGGAAACTTATCCAGAGGTACACAGCTTTGAGCGGCGCCAACCTGTGGCCGTTACTTTAGGTACTTCCTACGACCTTTGGTGTTTGGCGCAATTGGCTAAGCATTTAGGCAAGACTGAAGACTATGATAAATTCATGAGAAAGTCTTTCAATTATAGAAATCTATTCAACCAAGAAACTAAATTCTTCCACCCTAAAGATGAGAAAGGGAAATTCTTGGAACCATTCGATTATGTGTTTTCGGGAGGACAAGGAGCAAGGGAATATTATGGAGAGAACAATGCTTGGATCTATCGCTGGGATGTTCAGCACAATATCCCGGATTTGATTAATCTGATGGGAGGAAATGAACAATTCGTTCACTATCTGGATGAAATGTTTGTACAACCTTTAGGTAAGTCCAAGTTTGATTTTTACCAACAATTACCTGATCACACCGGAAACGTGGGCCAGTTTTCTATGGCAAACGAACCATCCCTACATATCCCTTACCTATACAATTATGCTGGTCAACCTTGGAAGACCCAAAAGAGAATCAAGACCTTGATCAAGCAATGGTTCCGTAATGACCTAATGGGCGTTCCGGGAGATGAAGATGGAGGTGGACTTTCCTCTTTCGTGGTCTTCTCCCAGCTGGGTTTCTATCCGGTTACCCCAGGTTCTGGAATGTACAGCATCGGTTCGCCATTCTTTGAAAAGGCCGTTATCCAATTGGAAAACGGAAAGACCTTTACCGTCATAGCTAAAAACGCTTCGGACAGGTTTAAATATATACAATCCGCTAAATTGAACGGCAAACCCTTAAATAAAGCTGAAATCTCCCATAAAGAGATTTTAAATGGTGGAGTCCTAGAATTCGTAATGGGCGAAAAAGCCAATAGAAACTGGGGTGCCGGTAATTAATAAAAAATTAGAAAGAACTGGAAGGCTGCCTCATCACGGGCAGCCTTCTTTATTTGCCCCCTTTTCTGCTCATTACAATAAAATCTGTATATTCGGTTATATTCTAAACCCAATCATTTCTATGAAAATCCTTTATTTAAAGCTTTACCAAGCTTTATTCTTGCTGTTATTCCTCCCTTTATTGAATTTCGGCCAACAGAAACCGAATGTGGTCATGATCTATGCAGATGACTTAGGCTATGGTGATTTGAGCGCCTATGGGGCAACGAAAATCAACACCCCAAATATTGATGCACTAGCTAATCAGGGCATCCGATTTACCAATGGACACTCCTCTGCGGCAACCTGTACCCCTTCTCGATATTCGCTGATGACCGGTAAATATCCATTCCGAAAGACCGGAACTGGTGTATTGCCCGGAGATGCTGCTTTGATAATCGATCAGGGCGAGATGACGCTGCCGGAGCTTTTTAAGCAACAAGGATATGAAACCGCAATCATCGGGAAATGGCACCTAGGCTTAGGTAGCCAAGTCGAAAAAAATTGGAATGAAAGCATTAAACCAGGACCATTGGAAGTAGGCTACAATTATTCCTATATCTTCCCTGCCACTGCAGACCGTGTTCCAACCGTTTTTTTGGAAGGGTATCGCGTAGTAGGCGTCGATCCTAATGATCCTATTGAGGTTTCTTATAAACAGAAAATCGGCAATGAACCGACAGGACTTGAAAATCCTGAGCTCTTGAAAATGAAAGCGAGTCCCAACCATGGACATAATCAAACCATTATCAATGGTATTGGCCGAATAGGCTGGATGACCGGCGGTCTGCAAGCCAGATGGGTGGATGAAGAAGTGACCATGACCTTTGCCGACAAGACCGTACAGTATATCCGTGAGCATGGTGAGAAGCCTTTCTTCTTGAGCTACCATGCGACCGAACCTCATGTTCCAAGGATGCCTTCCACCATGTTCAAGGGAAAGAGTGGCTTAGGTTACCGAGGCGATGCAATCCTTCAATTGGACCATACCGTAGGGGAGATCGTTCAGGCATTAAAGGATAAGGGAATCTATGAAAATACGATCATTATCTTTAGCAGTGATAATGGGGCAGTATTGGATGATGGCTATGTAGATGGAGCAGTGCCCCAATTGAATGGACATAATCCTTTTGGGCCCTATAGAGGTGGGAAATATTCGGCGTTTGAAGGCGGTACCCGCGTACCCTTTATCATAAGTTGGCCAAAAGGCATCAAGAAAGCACAGGTTTCAGACGCTTTAGTTTGTCAAATGGACTTGCTTTCCAGCTTTGCCAATTTCTTTAAAAAACCGCTCTCTAATCAAGATGAATTGGATAGCCAAAATATCTGGAATGCACTGATAGGAAAGGATAAAGTAGGTAGAGAGTATCTAGTGCAATCGGCTGGCACCTTCTCCATTACAAAAGGTAATTTAAAATATATCAAATCTAGTAAGGGCCGAGCCTATAACGAACTGACTGGAACTGAACTGGGCATTAATCCTGAAGACCAACTCTATGATCTGTCCAAGGATCCCGGTGAAAAAGTTAATATCGCTAAACAAAATCCGAAGGCTGTTCAAGAATTGAAACAGCTTCTTGAAAAGCAACTGTGATAATCCAAAGCTTGTCAAGCGTATAAAAATTTTGGGACTAGCTCCGAGAATCGTATTACCCTTATTCGAGACATATTCGGAAAATTCGGAATGTGTCTCGAATAAGATTAAGCCGATTTCCTAGAAAAATCTAGGATAAACTGAATTTAGAAATCAAAATAAAGGCTGTTCCCCAGAATGAGGAACAGCCTTTTTACTTGCAAGATTTTTAATATTTATAGACCGTAGGCATTGTCATCATAGTTGATGTCAGCAAGCCTTTGGGTAGGGTCAATCCACGCTTTCTTCACTTTCTTGGAAACTGGAACCGAATAAGTCGGTTTTGTCCAGAACCAATCCGTAAGAACGGTACGCTTTACTCCTTGGTATATATCATACTGCTCAGCAGGTTTTTCACCGCGCATCTCACGTAATGGGATATAGAAAAGTTCCTTGCTTCCATCTTCATATTCTACCAATAGGTCGATAGGCATAGCCAGGTTAGATTTATTTTGGATTTCAATGCTCTTATCAGAAACATTGGCAATAGCATAATCAATAGTTCTAGTCGTATTGATGAATAGGTTGAAATACCATTTCAAATTAATTCCAGAAGTTTCTTCAGCTACCCTTTTGAAATCATTTGGAGTAGGGTGCTTGAATTTCCAGATATCATAGAAGTTCAAGAAAGTCTTTTGCAGATTTTGCTTACCGATGATATAGCCCATTTGTTCAGCCAATACACCGCCTTTGCTATAGGCTTCGATGCTATAGGCGAAGTTGGTATTGTAATAGTCTGCTAATAGACTCATTGGTTCCTCTTTTCCTGATTTAGCCAAACGATAGTAAGAGTTGTAGGCAGAACCAATAGGATTAAGTGCTCTTGCTTTTGGTTTCTCAAACAGTTCCGTATAGGCCAGTTCCTCAATATAGCTGGTGAAACCTTCGTCCATCCACTCATCTACAGTTTCATTCACACCAAACAACTGTTGGTACCAAGAGTGAGCTGCTTCATGGAAGATAACGCCCACTAAGCCTTTCAGGTTCCTTCCACCAGTGATCAAGGTTGCGGTTCCATATTCCATACCGCCATCACCACCTTGTACGATCGAGTATGTTTTCCAAGGATAAGCTCCGAAGTGCTCACTGGTAAAATCGAAGAATTCTGTCGCCAAACCTAATGCAGTTTTCCAATTGTCCTTTACCTCTTGGTCAGTAGGCAGGTAAATGGTATAGATTGTAGTTCCCAATTTTGTTTTGGCAGAATCCACTTCGAATTTAGGGTCTGCTGCCCAAGCAAAATCATGGATGTTCTCTGCTTTATAATGCCAAGAAGCTTTGTTGTTCTTAGTTTTGATCTTTGCATTTTTCACATAACCCTTTACCTCAGATGGGTTCTGTAATTTTCCAGATGAACCGATCACATAATCCTTGTTGATATGGATAGTGACGTCGAAATTTCCGAAAGGGGCGATAAACTCACGACCAATGTATTCATCCAAATGCCAACCGAACTCATCGAATTGAGCCATTTTAGGATACCATTGGGTCATGGAGAATGCAACTCCTTCTTTGGAGTTACGTCCGCTTCTACGGATCTGTTCAGGAACCTGTGCTTGCCAAGTCAAATCAAACTCTACGGTACTGCCATCTTTGATCGCCGTAGGTAAAGTCACTTCTAGGATCGTACCGTCTTCCTTGAAAGAAACATCTGTGCCGTTGTACTTAACCGATTTGATTTTCTGAAATCCGATCTGTTCTGGGGATAAAACAGAAATACGGCTCTGACGAATCGGATTTTCTTTAGTACCGATATTGGTTACCATCCTCGCATCCGGATCAGGAATGGTTTTCAAACGTTCATCCATCATGCTTCCAGGTTGGAAAGCATTGAAATAGAGATGAAAGTAGACTTTGCTCAATTCTTGTCCAGAATTGTTGCTGTATTTCAGGTTCATCTTACCATCGTATTGGAATGTCTTTTCATTGACATCAATATCCATGGTATAATCGACTTTCTGATCCCAATATGCCTTGCGTTGTGCAAAGGATGATAGTGAGCAAAGAGCCAAGACTAGTAAGCCAAGAGTGTTTTTTAGATTCATATTGCCAAATATATAAAATTTAACATTTGAAAATGACAGGCTTATCCGATGACGATATCGATTCCTAGGTCTTTGATCGCTTGGATTAATTGATCGAATTGATCATTGCTGGCAAAAATCTTGTTTCTCCAGATCCGTACCGTGCTCATTTTTCCCTTTTTATGAAAGGCTAAAAGGTTTCCTCCGGATCGGATATGGTTCTTGAGATAGCTGATTTCTGCAATGGGGATTTGAACCTCTTTGCCGAACTTGGTAATGTTAATGTTACGGTCATCGATCTGCCAAGTGGAGTTCTGTTTGCTGAAACGGACCGCCGCCCACATGATGGCAGGAATGCAGAACAATAGGATCAAGATCTTGTAGATTTCTTGTAGCGTACTAAGTGATAATAAATAACCAACCACAAAAAGGCCGCCTAGCAATATCCAGATAAATCTCCCTCTATGTAAGGTATTGATTTGGTAAGTCATGTTTAGGGGTTGCTAATGAATTTTCCTTTGCTATTGATGACCCTTTCTTCGGATTCACCATTTTTTAAAACGATAGCTTTTCCATTTTCAAAAGGATTAATATAGCTATATTCCAAAGGAAGAATAGTTTCTCCTTTTGAATTTATCAATCCGAAGTTTTCACTATCTTTTGAAATGATGAATAAGTCATCCTCATTGGATAATCCTAGATAGTAATCTCCTGAAGTAATCAGTTTATTGCCATCAATTTGATATATTTCGTATAGTCCATCCTTTTCTGAAACATAGTATTTGTTGTCATTACTTAAGATGACGTTCTCCCCTAAGGGCAATACAATATTACCTTTTTGATCTACAAGTCCAAACTTAAGCGAAGTCATTACAATGGTATAATCTGCAGAGAAGGGGGTGATATATTCAAATTCATTGTTCCAGAGTTTATTTCCCTTTGTATCCATTACACTCATCATTCCTTCTAAGGAGAAAAGGTAATTATTCAGAACGGGGTCATACTGGATATTGTCAAATTTGAATTCGGACAGGTTTTTACCGTTTGCATCAATCAAACCCGCAAAATTCCCTTCATCTACTGCCACAGCTATTCCATTGTTAAATGGTGCTATTGTCAAATAATTCGGTTGGGTAATGATTTCTCCATTTGGATTTTTTAGGCCAAATAAAAAACTTGTTGAATCGTAATATGCGGTCATTCCATCGCCTAAATCCATTTCCGTTAATTCTTCATCCGTATAATCTGAAGGGATATCAAAGAAATTATCGGGTACCTGGGTTTTTGATATTTCCATCACCTGAAAGGCAGCGCCAAATGCATTTACTCTCAGGGCTAGCCCCGGTATTCGATCTAGATATTGGTATTTACCCCAAAAAATTGCAGGTATCTTATCAGTATACCATACCTCCACTGATTCAGGTTGCTCAGCATTAGAGTCATCCTGTAATTCTATAGTTGCTAATTTGCTGGGAAATCCAGCGATCATTTCTGTCTTTTCAGAGTCTAAGTTTACTCGCAGATTAAATTCACTCTCGGGAGCATATACTTCCTTTGAAAAACTTTTTGATAATGAATCTAAAAAAAATAGGGTTTTGTTTTTTGTATCTCTAAGTTGTAGGGTGGGTGGAAAGTACAGGTTATGGATTTTGTTTTGATGCTCACTGATCCATACCTCCATCAGTGGTTTCCCTTCCATTTCAGCCAAGAGCGATAGAAATAATTCCGTTTCGTCACTTTCAACTTGTCCCAGTTCCTTGATGTTGGACTTGAAAGACTCATCTAAGGAGAGGGTATAAATGATTTTATAAACCTCTTGTTGGGCAAGAGCTAACTGGAAAAGAAGAGTTGATACAATCAGGGAAAAAAGCTTTTTCATGTAATGAAATTATTACGCAAAAGTCCTCATTTTTATTGATTCTGCAAATTACTGAAGGCAATATTTTACAGTATTACTGGATTTATTTAAATCAACAATATTTAACCTTGAATTTGTATATTTAATGTATGATTAGATTATCTACCTACCTACTATTTTTCGTTTTTGGAATAAATGCACTTTTGGCTCAAAAGGTTCCAAATATTCTGATCATCATATCCGATGACCATTCTTACCAGAGCATTTCTGCTTATGGTTCAAAAATTGGCAATACGCCCAATATCGACCGCATAGCTAAGGAAGGCTTGCTTTTCAACCGTGCCTATGTGAACAATTCCTTATGTGGGCCCAGCCGTGCAAGTTTGCTGACGGGGAAATACAGTCATAAAAACGGATATCGGGAAAATGAAAAGTCACATTTTGAGCATAGCCAGAACTCCTTCGTCAAAGAGCTCAGAAAAGCAGGTTATACAACCTCATGGATCGGCAAACAGCATTTAGGCGATACCTTGGAAGGCTTTGATTACTTTGATGTGTTGCTGAACCAAGGGCATTATTTCAACCCAGATTTCAAGAATCAAAAGGGGGAATTGACCCGAGAGAAAGGTTATGTGTCAGATATTGTTACTGAAAAAGCCTTGAACTGGATAAGTTCATTGGATGGAGAAAAGCCATTCTGTTTGATCTTAGGGCACAAAGCTACACATAGGGAATGGGATCCAGATCCACAGGACTTTGGGAAAAATGACCATAAGAAATTCCCTTTACCCGATAATTTCTATGATGATTACAAAGGGAGAGAAGCTGCCAAGATCCAAGAAATGCAGATCAGCAAGGATATCAAATTAGATTATGACCTTAAGCTATTCAAAACCGAAGAGGATTGGATGAAGGAATCTAACTTCAGGAGAATGGATGAGGCCGACCGTGAAAAGTACAGGGAGTATTATGCAAAGGTAAAAGCTGATTATGCAAGCCAGGATTTTTCGGATCCCAAGAAATTGGCGGAATGGAAATTCCAACGTTATATGACCGATTACCTGAATACAGCAGAATCAATGGATAGAAATATCGGGAAGGTATTGGACTACCTAGATGAGCATCAACTGACTGAGAACACGATTGTGATCTATATGTCGGATCAAGGTTTCTATATGGGTGAACATGGTTGGTTCGATAAACGTTTTATGTATGAGGAATCTTTCCGTACTCCGATGATGATGCGTTTCCCTAAGGAAATCAAAAAGTCCAGAAAGGTCAATGATCTTCTGATGACCGTGGATATTGCTCCAACGATGTTGGATCTGGCGGGTGTGCCGATTCCAGAGGAAATCCAAGGGGAATCGTTTAGTGCAATCGTGCATGGTAAAAAGGGAGATCGGAAACAATTATACTACCATTACTATGAGGATGGAATCCATAATGTTTCACCGCATTTTGGGGTGAGTGATGGGCAATATAAACTAATCCGTTTCTACAATAAAGTCAATTCTTGGGAGCTTTATGATATGCGAAAGGACCCTAGGGAAATGGAGAATCTATACAATAATCCTAAGTATGCTGAGAAACAAGCAGAAATGATGAAAAAGTTAAAAGATGAAATCCAGAAACAGGATGATTCGGAAGCAATGCTTATATTTGAAGCTTCCTAAACTTTTAGAATACATGCGCATACTAACTTTAATCTGTTTTTGCCTAATCAGCTTGACATCGTTCGCTCAGCGTAAACCCAATATTGTTGTCATAATTTCGGATGATCATTCCTATCAGACCATTGGAGCTTATGGTTCCAAGATTGGCCATACGCCAAATTTAGACCGGATTGCAAAAGAAGGAGCGGTTTTTACGCGCGGCTATGTTACCAATTCGATCTGTGGACCTAGTCGTGCCAGCTTATTGACTGGAAAATACAGCAACAAAAACGGATTTAAGGATAATGAGACCTCTAATTTCAACCATGGACAGAACTCCTTTGTTAAGGAACTCCATAATAATGGCTACCAAACAGCTTGGATTGGCAAGATCCATTTGGGGAGAAAATTGGAAGGCTTTGATTATTATAGTATCCTGACTGGTCAGGGGCATTATTTCAATCCGGACTTTATCAGCAGTAAAGAAGGAGAGAAGGAAGTCGTGGCAAGAGAAGAAGGTTATGTTGCGGATTTGGTGACGGATAAAGCCTTAGATTGGTTGAAGGAGAAGGATAAACAAGAGCCCTTTTGTTTGATCATCGGACATAAAAATACCCATAGGACATGGATGCCCGCCATCGAGGATTTTGGTAAAAATGATGCAAAGGAAATCCCTTTACCTGAAACCTTTTATGATGATTATGCAGGCAGAAAAGCTGCTGCGGAGCAAGAAATGAGCATTGATAAAGATATGCAGATGGGCTATGACCTGAAGATGTTTGAAAATATCGAGAAAATGCGTGCTGATGGAAACTTCAGCAGGATGAGTGATGAACAATTCCAAGCTTACGTAGACTATTATAAACCAATATACGAGGAACTTAAAAAATCAAACCTGAGCGGAAAAGCTTTGGCGGAGTGGAAATATCACCGTTATATGGTTGATTATCTAAACACTGCCGAGTCAATGGACCGCAATATCGGTCGCGTATTGGATTATTTAAAGGAGCACAACCTAGAAGATAATACCTTGGTTCTTTATCTATCGGATCAAGGATTTTATATGGGTGAGCATGGCTGGTTTGACAAACGCTTTATGTACGAAGAATCCTTCCGTACGCCTATGTTGATGAAGTTGCCTGGCATGATCAAACCAAGTTCCAAAATTACGGGAATGGTTTCCAATGTTGATATTGGTCCGACTTTCTTGGAATTAAGTGGGACGAAAGTTCCAGCTGATATGCAAGGTAGATCTTTCTTGAGCTTGTTGAACGGTAAGAAAAAAGATATACAAAATCAGATCTATTACCATTATTATGAAAATGGGGAACATGCAGTTTCACCACATTTTGGGGTAAGTGATGGACGGTATAAATTAATCCGTTTCTACAAAAGGGTAGATGCTTGGGAGCTATATGATATGAAAGCGGATCCGCGTGAGATGAAGAACGTCTATGGTCAAGCAAAGTATAAGAAAGTACAGGCACGTTTAGAGAAATTATTGAAGCAGGAAATCGATCGATTGGAAGATGAGGACGCGAATGTTGTATTATCTAAAAATTAGCTTAATGTAATTTTTTAATTATTTTGCCAGCTGATTTTAGATTTTAGGCAAATAATTTTCATTTTTTTGTATATTTATTACGAATCACGTATTTATATATAAAGTATTGGAATTACTATTAGTCGAAGATGAAAGTTTAGTTATTTCCTTAATTCAACGGGGCTTGAAATACGAGGACTTCCAGATTACTGTTGCAAATGATGGTTTGACAGGTCTGAAGATGGCCAGGTCAAAGAAATTTGATCTGATCATATTGGATGTCATGTTACCTCAGATGAATGGATTGGATGTTTGCCGGCAGATCCGCAGTTTCGACAAAGATGTGCCTATTTTGATCTTAACAGCTTTAGACCAAACTGAAGATGTTGTTGAGGCCTTTAACAGGGATGCAGATGATTATATGACCAAACCCTTCCAGCTTGAAGAGCTCAAGGCTAGGATACACAGACAATTGCGTAAATCGAACAGTAATAATTCCAACAATCACCTTATTCAGATTGATGACCTGATATTAGATAGGTCCAGTAAATATGTTTCACGTGACGGAAAAGCTATTACGCTGACGGCTACAGAATTCCGCTTATTGGAGTACCTGATGGTCAACAAGAATAAAGTAATTTCTAGGATGGATATCCTGGAGGAAGTTTGGGAGATGGATATCAATATGAGCACTAATGTGGTTGATGTCTACGTCAATTATCTCCGCAAAAAGATCGATAAAATCTATGAAAACAAATTAATCCATACCGTTATTGGTATGGGCTATGTGATGCGGAATGAAAATTAAGGTAAAGATCATACTGTCCTTCTCCTTAATAGCCATTAGTTTGATCGTACTATTTGCTTATTATGTATCCTATTTCACTCGAGATAGCCTACAAACCAAATTTTTCCATCGTTTAGAAGAGAATGCCCGTATTGTTGGTGAACATATCGTCCAAAATGATGAGTATAACAATCAAATCTACTATGAGGTAAAGCGTAAATACCTGAAACAATTGTCAGAAGGGAAAGATTATTACCTCAGGATTGTCAAAGGGAGCAACCAATTGCGGATCAGACCCGATTTACCCATGCCTTCAGAGTTTTATCAAACCGCCATTGAAGAAGGGAAGGCTATCTATTTGCATAATAAAGTTTCCTATCTAGCCTTGTATTTTGAGGATAAGCAACATGCTGAGAACTTATTGGTCATTTCAGAAGGAATTGATGATTATGGGCATGGAGAGCAAAAGGACCTTGACCAAACATTGCTGACCGGCGGCTTGATTTCCTTGGTGTTTATCATAGGTTTGGCCTTTTATTTTGCAAACAGGATCCTCAACCCACTAAAGGTATTGAATGATGAGCTGGAAAAGGTCAATATTGCCACCCTTGATCATCGACTCACAAATAAATTCAGTAGCGAAGGCGATGAAATTGATCAATTATATACGAACTATAATTCGATGCTGGACCGCTTGGATATTGCAGTCCAATTGCAGAAGAGTTTTATCGGCAATGCTTCCCATTCCCTTCGGACCCCATTAACCATTATCGGTGGGGAGGCCGAGCTAGCCCAACAGCAAATCGATCTGTCCCATGATGCCCAGCAATCCATAGATACTATCATCCATCATACCAATCGGATGAAATTTATGATCAAAGATCTTTTGGTGATGTCCAGTTTGGGCAGCCAAAGAAAAATTAAGGATGTCCTGCCAGTACGTATTGATGAATTATTGTTTGAGGTGATAAAAACCGAAACGGAGTTAAACAGCAATTGTAAAGTTCAGTTTGACCTCAGTAATATCCCCGAAGACAGTGATGATCTTTTGGTTAAGGCTAATCCAGACCTATTTTATATCGCATTCAGCAATATCCTTTCCAATGCCATAAAATATGGAAGTAATGAACCTGTTAAAGTTCTCTTGGAATTCGATGCTGAACATATCATTATTAAAATAATTGATAAAGGAATCGGTATTCCCGAGAAAGATCTTGCCAATATCTATTATTCCTTTTTCAGGGCGTCCAATGTAGGTGAGATCTACGGAAATGGCCTTGGCCTTGTGCTTGCGCGCAATATTTTCATTCTACATGATGTTCAATTAGCGTTAGAAACACAAGAAAATAAGGGAACATCCGTAACTGTAAAAATCCCAAAACCTACATTCTAATCTCGTTCTAATTTCAGGCTAATTTCGTTTTTATATGTTGCAACTATATTTGGTCAGTACCGAATAATTTCGACATGAAAAAACATCTGCTGACCATCCTTTTGCCCCTCCTGTTTTTACAGCTTTCCCAAGCTGAAGTATTGACCGATTCCTTATCGAAAAATCTAGCCGAACAAGACAGTATTGTTCAAAAAGAACCCAAAACCTCCAAGTTGTTCAATTTGGATGTGCTACTCCGTGCGGGATTAAATGCCAACAATTTAGGGAATGATGAGAGTAAGCTGAATGCCAATCTGGATGAGGCCCGTATTTTAATAGGTGGAGATTACAATGATCAGCTATCCTATAAAGTTAGGTTCAGGCTGAACCGCTCTTTCGCCCCAACCAGCCAAGATAACGGATCGGCGGCTTTGGATTTTGCATTTATGAAATACAAATTCGGTAAAGACAATAAATGGTCGGTTACCCTAGGAAAGCAAAGTGCGGTCGTTGGTAGTTATGAGTTCGAAAACAATCCCATCTATGAATATAAATTTACAGACTACGTAGACCGTATCTTAAATCTATTTGTGGTTGGCGGGATGTTAAGCTACGAGGTGAATCCGAACCACTCCTTGAATCTTCAAGTCTATAATACCAGTAACCACAGTTTTGAAAGGTTGTTGGCAGACAATAGTCTTTCAGCAACGGATCTAGAAGCCTCAAAGGCGCCATTAGGAGCATATTTTACCTGGATTGGAGCATTTGCTGATAATAAGTTCAATACAAAATGGTCCTACAATATATCTCAATTTGCCAAAGACAATACCAACCATGCCGTTTCTTTAGCCAATAAATATAAGACAGACCGTCAAATGATCTATTTAGATCTTCAATATTCATTTTATGCCGTGGATCATGCCTTGATTGGCTCCAATGTCATCAATGATTTCTATGCAAGGACAGGTGGGGCAAGAACACTTGCTAAAGATATCGTTTATAAATCTGCGGTTTTAAGGCTTGACCAATTCTTGGCTGACAAATGGGAAATCGCATTAAAAGGTGGAATAGAAACAGCAGGTTCCAATGTGGATGATGAGTTAGGGAATGATTTCAGGACGAACTATACCTATTTCGCTGCCTTGCAGCATAAGCCTTTTTTAACGAAAGACCTACGGTTTTACTTGGGTTATATGGGGAATACGGTGACTTTCAAGGATGTGGTAAACATAGAGAATCAACAATTTAACCGCTTGTCCCTAGGGGCTTATTTTACCATTCCAGTTTTGTAAATGAGGATAAGAAATAAAAATATATACAAATAACATATGCGATTAACACCGAGAGAGACTGAAAAGTTGATGTTGTATCTAGCCGGAGAGCTAGCTGCAAAAAGACTCCAGAAAGGGGTCAAGTTAAATTACCCAGAAAGCATAGCGTATATCAGTTCACAAGTTGTGGAAGAGGCACGAGTAGGAAAGAAATCTGTTGCGGATTTAATGGAGTTTGGTACTAAGCTATTGACAAAAAGCCAAGTGATGGAAGGTGTCCCAGAGATGATCTATGATATTCAGGTTGAGGTAACTTTTCCCGATGGGACAAAACTAGTTACCGTAAATAATCCAATTCGTTAACCTTTAAAAATAAAGAAGATGGTTCCAGGAGAATACATATTAAAAAAGGAAGAGATCATTGCCAATGACGGGCACAAAACCGTGGATATCTCTGTAAAGAATGAAGGCGATCGACCTATTCAGATTGGGTCACATTATCATTTTTTTGAAGTCAATAAGTTTTTATCTTTCGATAGGGAAAAAGCCTTTGGGATGCGATTGAACATTCCTGCCAGTACTGCAATCCGATTTGAACCCGGAGAGGAGAAGAAGGTCATTCTAGTGGAGATTGGTGGCAATAAAGAGGTCCATGGATTCAATGGTCTGACCAATGGGAAAGTGACAGATGCCAAGGTGAAATCGGCAGCCATGGCGAAAATTAAAGAACTAAAATACAGGAATTCCAAATAACATAAAACAGCGTAATAATGGGAACATGGAATAGAAGAGAGTGGATCAAAGTGGTTGGATTGACAACCGCTGGTACTGCAGCAATGCGTTTGGATGCACTTGGATTGGAAAAATTAGGAATCGATAAATCATCGGTTAAATACATAGATGGTGTACTACATATCCCTAGGGATAAGTATGCCTCGCTTTTTGGTCCGACTACCGGAGATAAGGTTAGGTTGGCTGATACCGAACTATTCATCGAAATCGAAAAAGATTTCAATGTATATGGTGAGGAAAACAAATTTGGTGGCGGTAAAACCATCCGTGATGGAATGGGACAATCTGCACGTGCCTTGCGTGATGGAGGAGTCTTGGATTTTGTAATTACCAATGCCATCATCATTGATCATTGGGGAATTGTAAAAGGCGATGTGGGTATTAAGGATGGAAAAATCGTGGGAGTTGGAAAAGCGGGTAATCCAGATATTCAAGCTGGGGTGACTGAAGGCATGGTGATCGGTGCATCCACCGAAGTCCACAGTGGTGCAGGTATGATCCTTACTGCTGGTGGAATCGATACGCATATTCACTTTATCAGTCCTCAACAGGTTGAAACTGCATTGTACAGTGGTGTAACGACATTTATTGGAGGTGGAACTGGACCCGCTGATGGTACCAATGCTACAACAGTTACACCAGGGAAATGGTACTTGGAAAAGATGTTTGAAGCATTTGAGAACATCCCTGTCAATGTTGGATTCTTTGGAAAAGGAAATGTTTCCACAATGAAGCCAATTGAGGAGCAGATTGAAGCAGGCGCATTGGGCGTAAAGATCCATGAGGACTGGGGTGCTACTCCATCTACTATTGATTCCTCGCTGAAAGTAGCCGATAAATATGATGTTCAAGTTGCCATTCACACCGACACATTAAATGAAGCAGGTTTCTTGGAGGATTCCGTTGCTGCCATTAATGGACGTGTAATCCATACCTTCCATACCGAAGGGGCCGGCGGTGGGCATGCTCCAGACATTATCAAGATTGCCATGTATCCCAATATCCTTCCGGCATCCACCAATCCGACCAAGCCATTTACGGTAAATACGGTAGATGAGCATTTGGATATGCTAATGGCGGTGCATCATTTGGACAAAAAGATTAAGGAAGACGTAGCGTTTGCCGATTCCCGGATCCGTCCCCAAACGATGGCCGCTGAGGATATCTTCCAAGATATGGGGGTATTCTCCATCATGAGTTCGGACAGTCAAGCTATGGGACGAGTTGGGGAAGTGATTTCAAGAACTTTCCAAACAGCCCATAAGATGAAGGTTCAGCGTGGCCCCTTGGCAGAAGATAAAGGCAAGGACAATGATAATTTCCGGGTGAAACGTTATATCGCCAAATACACCATTAACCCAGCGAAAGCACATGGTATAGATGAATATATCGGTTCGATTGAGAAAGGTAAATATGCCGATCTAGTATTGTGGAAAACGAGCATGTTTGGCGTGAAGCCTGAATTGATCATCAAAGGAGGAATGATCTTAAGTTCGAAAATGGGAGATGCCAATGGTTCCATCCCTACTCCACAGCCGGTCATGTATAGACCAATGTTTGGTAGTTACGGACGTGCATTGCCTTCTGTATGCTATAATTTCGTTTCCAAAATTTCTATTGACAATGGAAATATGGAGAAGTTGAAGTTGAGCAGAAAGAACTTGCCAGTGAAAAATTGTAGGACTGTTATGAAAAAAGATATGGTCCATAATAGTGCAACTCCAAATATTGTGGTTAATCCAGATACGTATGAAGTTACTGTTGATGGAGTTTTAGCGACCTGTGAACCGGTTAGTGAAATTCCAATGGCACAAAGATATTTCTTGTTTTAAGTAATCATGCTGGTATCAAGAGCAATAAAAGGCAACATCCACCATTCAAGCCCTGGAACATTCCAAAATCCTATAGAATATTTAGAGTTGGAATGGTTTGATACAACAAAAAGGATTATCCGCGCATATAGTACTGCAGGGAAGGAACTAGGCTTCAGGAACCTGGATTCCGTGGCACTTGAAGATGGAGATGTGCTATATGATGCGGAAGGAATTTGCATAGTTGTACGGGTATTGCCTTGCTCTTGTATTGTATTTGAGCCGCAATCGATCAAGGAAATGGCGATAGCCTGTTTTGAAATCGGGAATAAGCATATTCCAATTTTTATCAATGATAGAAATGAGATAATAACTGCTTATGAAAAGCCTCTGTTTGATCAGTTAAAGAGGGCGGGTTTCCAGCCCATGGTTGAAGAACGTGTCATTGAAAAAACAGATGTTTTGAAGATGCACCAAGTAACAAATTTTAAGAATAAAATAGTTTTAGTAAAGGAAGATTAAGATGAATCCACTGTTGACCCTTATGCAAATTAACGATTCGGTTTTTCCGATCGGAGGATTTACGCATTCCTATGGTTTGGAAACTTATATTTTTAAGGGAATCGTCAAGGATAGCAAGACCGCCCGTGAATACGCAAGTTCCATGCTAGAGTACAGCTTTTACTATAATGATGCCGCTTTCTTCCATAAGACATGGGAGATATGTGAATCTAGGGCTACCAAGAAAAGAATCGCAGAATTAGATGCATTGATTACAGCGTACAAGGCACCATTTGAAATCAGGGATGCGAGCAAGAAACTTGGGATTAGGTTTCTGAAGCTAACTGAAAAGCTACAACCTGTGGCTCGATGCAGCAGTTATTTGAAAGGGATCCAAGCAAATGAATACCATGGGCATTATGCCATGGCGTTTGCGATGTATGCACATGCACAAAAGATTGATTATAAAGATGCATTGAGTGCATTCTATTATAATTCCTTAAATGGTATAGTAACGAACTGTGCCAAGCTTGTGCCTATAAGTCAAATGGATGCTCAACAGATCTTATTTAAACTTCAACCACTCATCAATGAATTGGTTGAAAAGCAAGCTGACCTAGAGGAAAATCTGGTCGGGAATTGTTGTGTAGCTCAGGATATACGTTGCATGCAACATGAGAAATTATATACCCGGATCTACATTTCATAAATAAAAAAAATATGCCAGCAAGAAATTACGTAAAAATAGGTGTAGCAGGGCCTGTTGGCTCTGGAAAAACCGCATTGATTGAAAGATTGACAAGGTCAATGTCTGAGGATTACAGCATCTGTGTTGTGACCAATGACATCTATACAAAAGAAGATGCCATGTATCTTCAACAGAATTCAGCCTTACCGGCTGAACGCATCATGGGAGTGGAAACGGGGGGATGTCCTCATACAGCAATCCGTGAGGACGCTTCAATGAATATTGAAGCTGTGGAGGATCTAGCCTCCCGATTTCCTGATGCTGAGATCATATTTGTGGAAAGTGGTGGAGATAATCTAACGGCTACCTTCAGCCCTGATCTGGCGGATGTCACCATTTTTGTATTGGATGTGGCAGAAGGCGAGAAAATGCCTAGAAAAGGTGGACCTGGAATTACGAGGTCAGATCTGTTGTTGATCAATAAAATTGATTTGGCTCCTTATGTCAATGCCGATCTGGAAGTTATGAGAAAGGATACATTAAAGATGCGTGGCGATAGGCCGTTTATTTTTACCAATATGATGACTTTGGACGGTTTGGAAGATGTAAAGAATTGGATTAAGAAATATGCTCTTTTAGAGAATTAAATACGGTTTTTATGGATAGTGCAATTAAGATAAATGCGGAGAAAGAGAACCAGAAAACTGTTTTAAAGGAGAGTTACCACAGTGCTCCCTATAAGTTGACTTATTATGGTTCGCCTACCTTCCATGAACATTTGGAAATGATCATTATGAGTGCATCTCCCGGTGTCATGGATGAGGATAAATTGACCATAGATGTTCATGTGAAAGAGGAAGCGGAACTTAAATTGTTTACCCAATCCTTTAATAAAGTCCATCCTATGAAAATAGGAGCGGTCCAGGAAACGCAGATCCAATTGGATAAAAAGGCATTGTTTCATTATATCCCACACCCTATAACTCCTTTTAAAGAATCGATATTTCTTGCCAAGAATGAAATCCATATGGATAAGGAATCGGTGTTGATTTGGGGAGATATAATCTGTTCAGGAAGGGTTCATATGAAGGAATCCTTTGTATTTACACAACTTCATTCCTTAACGAAGATCTATAAGGATAATAAACTCATTTTTATTGATAATCAGTTTCTAAGTCCAAGCAGGCAACCTATTCAAAAGATGTTGTTTTTTGAGGGATATACCCATCAAGCGACCTTATTGTTTTCAAGCTCCTTTGCCACGGACCTGAAAATTGAGCTGGATGAGATCTTGCAGCAGGATTATGAAGACATTTCCTACGGATTTACCCAAGCGGCGGATGATGTGGTCATCTTTAGGGCATTGGGAAATAATGGGGAGTTATTATATGATTTTCTGTTGATGCTAGGGCAGTTATGTTGGGAGTTTTCAAAGCATAAAATTGAAGAGCTATATCCTCAAGTAGAAGCCGTAGAAGAAAAGCTTATCCAAGATGCAACTTTAAAAGAAGCAGTTAAAAAGAATGGCGTTAAGAAAGCTGTCAAAAAAGGGAAAAGCATTAAGAAACTAGAAGTAATAGCGGAATAGTATGCACGAACTATCGATTGTCAAAGATATTTTCCAAACCTTAGAAGAGGCATATCCAGAAACATTCAGGGATATCGTTGGGGTAGAAATACAAGCTGGTTTATTAAGTAACATTCAGCCGGTGCTGATCCATAATGCCTTCGAGGCCTACAAAGAGGAGTTTCCTGAATATGCCGAGGTTGAACTGGATGTTGAAATTTTACCAATCATAGCTTACTGTAAAGATTGCAGTAAGGAATTTGAGGTAAAGTTCCACCGCTTTGTTTGTGAATGTGGAAAAGGCTCGGATAAAATAGTGCAAGGTGAGGAGTTGAAAATTAGTAAAGTGACATTTAAAAAGAAAGAACATGAGTAATCGTACAGCAAAAAGTAATCAGATGCCAGTAGGCTCTGTACAATGTGATAATACCTCTTTGAATTTATTGAAGGCGAATGATTTTGTTGCCAAAGCCATTCGTGATAGGATTCCCAATATATGTGTTATCAATGTTTGTTCTTCACCCGGAAGTGGAAAGACTACCTTGATGCAAGAGACAGGCAAGCGATTGGGCAAAGAATTAAATATTGCGGTGTTGGTTGGTGATCCAGAAACGGAGCGGGATGCGGTTCGTATGCGTGAAGTAGGCATCAATGCCCTTCAGATCGTAACAGGAGGGATGTGCCATATCGAAGCACAGATGATATTGCAGGCATTAGACCATATCGATTTAACCGATGTAGACCTTTTGTTTATTGAAAACGTTGGAAATTTGGTTTGTCCTGCCGCATTTGACTTGGGAGAAGATTATAGGGTTACGGTATTGGCAGCAACAGAAGGAGATGATAAGCCAAAGAAATACCCAAGGATGTTTTTGACCAGTGAATTGATGTTGGTATCCAAGGCTGATTTATTGCCCTATGTGCCTTTTTCAGTGGAAGCCGCAACCAAGGATGCTAGGGAGGTCAATCCTAATCTGGAAGTGATATCCATCAGCAGTTTGAAGGGCGAAGGGTTGGATGAGTGGTGTGATTGGTTAAAGAATAAAGTTTCTGAAAAGAAAGCTATCGTGCAGGTTGTCTAATGATCTTCATTGAAAAATTACCTCAGGATTTAGTTGTCCAGCAGAATGAGGTTGATTTTCTGGAATTAGAATGGTACGAGGTCAATAGAACTTATTTGAAGAGGAAGACGGTTTTAGGTGTTCCTGTAAAAATTCAATGGACTGAAAAGCTGACCTTGCAGGATGGACAGGTTATCTATCAAGATGAGGGTGTCAGCATTCGCATACGCATTAAAGAGTGTCTTTGTATCCTTTTGACTTCGGACTCTATCCATACGATTGGAAAGTTCTGCTATGATGTTGGAAATCGACATCTTCCAATCTTTCAAGTTTCAGATCAAAGAATCGCTGTCTCTTATGATGCAAGATTATTTCAGGCATTGAAGGAGAAATATGAAGATCAGGTGGTTTTAGAGGAAATGAAATTATTGCCAAATACAGCATTGAAGGCCTTCGGGAACTTTATTTAAGGTTGATTTGAAGCTTTTGCAAATATAAAATGGAATGATCAAGCGGTTGAAGATTGTCTTACTTTTTTTAGTTCCTGTATTTCTTGTTCTATTGTCTTTGGCTTGGGGTAGTTCAGGGATGCTTGGTATTGGGGAGCTGTACAATCATATCGTTGCGGCACTTCAACCCACTGGAAATAGCGCCGCTGTCAATGAGAATATGGCTACTATTCTATGGCAAGTTAGATTGCCGAGGATCTTATTGACCTTTTTGGTTGGGGCAGCTTTAGCAGTCTCCGGAGCGGTATTGCAAGCAATTTTTAGGAACCCTATTGTGGATCCTTTTTCACTTGGGATTTCCTCTGGGGCAGCATTTGGAGCGGCACTATCTATGTTGGTATCCTTCTTTTCCATTACATTTTCGGCTTTTTTATTTGGTGTTTTGGCGGTAGGGATTACCTATTTGGTATCCTATTCAAAGACCAGAACGACATTGATCACCATGGTTTTGTCAGGGATGATAATTTCTGGTGTTTTTACGGCCTTTTTAACGGTGCTGCAATATATGAGCGACCCTTATAAATTGCAAGCTATCGTGCAATGGACCATGGGAAATCTGCATACTGCTTCTTGGGCCAAACTAAATAGTTCATTCTTGCCCATTGTTGGAGGGATCTTGTTGATCATCATATTCCGTTGGAGGTTGAATCTATTGGCGTTGGGTGATGAGGAGTCGATGGCAGTGGGTGTAAATCCCAAAGGAATGAAGCTCTTGATGATTGGTTTGGCAACCATGATTACTGCAGCTTCAGTTTCTGCTGTAGGTATGATCAGTCTGTTTGGGTTGATCGTTCCACATATCACCAGAATTATCTTTGGTCCGAACAATCAAATTGGTGTCTTTGCAAATATTAGTATTGGGGGTTCGTTTTTATTGTTAATTGATGATCTATCCAGAACCTTAATGCCTTTTGAAATACCTATTGGAGTATTTACGATGTTATTGGGCGCACCTTTATTTATCTACCTGATGCGGAAGAACGCTGTAAACTGGAACTAATGGAAGAGTTGATAAAGATAAACGGATTGACATTTGGTTTTTCGGGACAACAGGTTCTGAAGGATCTTTATGCTGAATTCCGATCTGGAGAGTTCAGTGTTATCCTAGGTAGAAATGGGTCGGGGAAATCAACGCTTTTTAATATTCTTTCAGGTATGGAAAGGGAATATAAAGGGGAGGTTGTATTTGCAGGGATAGAGCGGAAAAAAATCAAGCCTCATCAAAACGCCAAGGTTAGGATAGGATTTATGCCGCAATTTCATCATAGTACCTTTCCATTTAAGGTATTGGATGTATTATTGACCGGTAGGGCAGCATTCTCTAAATTTTCACCTACTATACAAGATAAGGCCCTAGTTGATGCTGCCTTAGAATCATTCGGTTTGATCCATCTCAGGGATAAGCCTTATACTTCACTTTCTGGGGGCGAGCGGCAATTAATACTATTGTGCAGGGTTCTTTTGCAGGAGCCTTCAATACTATTATTGGATGAACCAACCAATCACTTGGACCTACATTATCAAGTGGCAGTTTTGGATCACTTAAAGCGCTTGGTAAAAAATGGCACAACGGTTATCTGTATTATGCATGATCCAAACTTGGCATTGCTGTATGGAGATCGGCATTTTCTGATGAACGAAGGAAAACTGAAAGAATTAATTGCTGATGATCCTAAAGAAAGGATCTCTGCACTAGAGACTACCTATCAAGTAAAGTTGGACGGAGTAGATTATTTAGATGGACAGTTAATTGTGCCAAGATTATTTGATAAAAAGTAAGTTATTCCGATCAAGCTGTTATTTTTGAGAGGAATTCACTTAGCTAATTTCTATGCCTCGTATTCTTCTTTTATTTCTTGGTTTGTTACTGGGAATTCCTGTTTATTCTCAAGAGCATGATGCTGTCATCTATAAAGAATACCAAAAGGACAAAGCAAGGTTTCAATCCTTTGAATCCCAGCATAGAAAGTTTATTCAGACTAAAAATCACAAAATTTCTTATTTAAAATGGGGCGACCAAGAAGGAAAGATCTTTATATGGTTGCCGGGCAGTCTATTATCTGCCTATGATTTTTATCCCTTTGCTGAAGATTTGGTTAAGGAAGGCTATAAAGTCTTATCTGTTGATCATTATGGGCATGGGTTAACTGATATTCCAACGAAGGATTTAGATTTCTGGGACTTTGCAGATGATCTTGCACTTCTATTGGAGCAGGAGAATGCCACAAAGGCGGTTATTGCTGGGTTTTCAAGAGGAGCTTATCTTGCCACAGCCTTCTATCAGCAATATCCCGAAAAGGTGGAAGCTATAATCCTCGAAGAAGGTGGTTCAGTTTCTTTTAAGCGTATTTTTAATGAAATGGGGACAGATAAACTGGAGGAATTCCTGCTGTCAGTCGAAGTTTCTGAAGATTTAAGAAAGTTGTTATTTGAAGCCTATAGTTCAGATTTTGAAACATATAAGAATATAAAATCAATTGAAGATTCGGATTCAATTTGGCAATCCTTTGGTTTTATGAAGCAGCAAGGAAAGCAATGGATTTTTTATAAAGGATTAAATGAGTATATGAATATGCAGGATAGCCTCCATTACTCGCAGGTATTAAATTCGCCAGAATCCATCAGTAAATATGCAAGGTCGATGGTGAATATTGATCCCTTGAGCATTTATGCTGAATTGCATGTTCCTCTCTTAATTATTGAAGAAAGAGGAGAGGATGATCTATTTGATATGAGAAAAGGGAATAATGACCTGAAAAACCTACATCCAAATCTAATCCAGCTAACGGTATTTGATTGTGACAGCCATAATTTACATTATGCTTGTCCGGATCAATTTAAAAAGATATTGCAATCCTTTCTAAAGGAGCTATAGAAAAAAAAGCTTCCTATTCTTAATAGAAAGCCTTTTGTATAGGTTATGATCTTTTAGTTGAAGATCAATGTTTTTTCAGGGTTTATTTTTCTACCGAAACTCAATAGCTCATAATGAAGATGAGGTCCAGTTGATCTACCGGTACTGCCTAGTCTTCCAATTTGTTGTCCGGCTTCTACCTTTTCACCTTTTTTAACTTTTGTGCTTGAAAGGTGAGCATATCTTGTTTCCCAACCATTGGTATGCTCTACGATTACCACTTTGCCATATTGGCCTTTATAGCCTGCATAAACAACTTTTCCTGCTGCAGTAGCTGTGATGGGTTCACCAGTTCTACCACTGATGTCAATTCCAGAGTGCATTTCAATGCCACGGTTGGTAAAAGGGTTTCTACGGTATCCGAATCTTGAAGTGATCCTACCGTTATGTGGAGTTCCCAAAGGAACGCCTTCTAATTTTTTGTCCAGTTTCTTGACAGTAGCTTCGTAGTACTTGATCAGTTCAGGTAGATTAACTTCTTCTTCTACGGGTCCACCAGCGTTTTTAAGCTTAGGTGCGAACTCTTTTAAACCTCTTCTGCGCATTTTGGCATTAATTTGGTTTACTGCACTATCGATAGCATCGAAGGATTTTTGAATTTGAACAGTGCTAAGTTGGTTGGTCGCTTCTTCCAAGGCCAAAGATTGCTTTGCTTTTTCAAGTGCTTCAATCTTCTTAGTCAATTGTTCTTCGTAATGGTCGCTTGTCGTTTTAGTGGCAACATATACAATCGTTGCACATATCAAGCAGATGCAGAAGATTCCTCCAGCTAGGATATATTTCCAATTTTTCAAAACAATAGTTGGAATCTGAATCTTCAAATTCGAATCGCCGTTTGAGTCTAGAATTTCAACGGCAGTCTTCTTTTTTGTCATAGTATTTTACTCTCCCACTTTATGTTAGCCGGGCGTAAAAATAGAAGATGTTAAAATAATAGCAATGAATTTTAACATTTTATAACTTTTTAAGGAATAGGGAGGGCTAAAATTATCATCTTTGTATTATGTCATTTTCGGAACGAATCTTAACATGGTATGCTAAGCATAAAAGAGCTCTACCATGGCGTGAGACCAAGAATCCCTATGTAATTTGGTTATCAGAAATTATCCTTCAACAGACGAGGGTCGAACAGGGCATGCCCTATTTTTTTAAATTTTTAGAAAACTATCCGAATGTAACAAAGTTTGCGGAAGCTGAAGAGCCTGAGATTTTAAGATTATGGCAGGGCTTAGGTTATTATTCAAGGGCAAGGAATATGCATAAGGCCAGTAAACAGGTCTTGGACAGGCATAAAGGGGAGTTTCCGACTGATTATCAGTCGCTTTTAGCCTTACCAGGTGTTGGGGAATATACTGCTGCTGCAATTTCATCATTTTCAAGCAACCAAGGCTACGCTGTTTTGGATGGGAATGTCTTTAGGGTTTTATCCCGATATTTTGGAATTGATGAGCCAATCAATAGTAGTTCGGGGAAAAAGCTTTTCTCTAAATTAGCTCAAGAGATGTTGGATCAGGATCACCCGGGAGAATATAACCAAGCCATTATGGATTTTGGTGCTCTTCAATGCAAACCTAAGAGTCCAAATTGTGAAGAATGCGTTATGAGGTTGGATTGCAAAGCCTACGAAGAAGGCTTAGTTGATAAATTACCAGTTAAATTAAAAGGTAAAAAAAGTAGAGATAGGTATTTTCATTACTTTATAATTGAAAAAGAAGGGTCGATCTTGATGTCTCAACGATCCGAGGGAGATGTCTGGGCGAACTTGTTTGAGTTTCCGATGATAGAGAGTGACCGAGAATTGAATGTAGCAGAATTGGTACAATTGGAAGAGTACAGGATTAATTTTGGGGAAAATGTACCAAAGATGATAAAAGGGCAAGTCAAGCATATTTTAAGCCATCAGAATATTTTTGCCCGATTTTATAGCCTTGATATGGATAATGGGGAATTGGCCAAAAAAAGTTTTTGGAATTATTTTTTATTAGAAAAATTAGATACATTAGCTAAACATAAACTGATTAGTTCCTTTGTGGAACATTATTTTTAGTGCTCACTAAATCCTAAATTATTGTATGTCGGGAGTAAATAAAGTTATTTTAGTTGGTCATCTTGGAAAAGACCCAGAAATCCGCTATTTAGAAGGAAATGTAAGTGTTGCTAGTTTTCCATTGGCGACATCGGAGACTTTCAACAAGGATGGCCGTCGTGTAGAGCAGACCGAATGGCACAATATCGTATTGTGGCGCGGGCTTGCAGATGTTGCTGTAAAGTACCTCAGTAAAGGAAAATTAGTCTATATTGAGGGGAAATTGAGGACGCGTTCATATGAAGATAAAGAGGGTATCCGTCGCTATACGACAGAGATCGTAGCAGAGAGTTTTAATTTATTGGGAAGGCGATCAGATTTTGAACCGCAAAGCCCACAACAGAGTGCCGCGAGTGGAGCAACCTCCAGCAGTGAACCAAAGGAACAAGCCGTCGACTTTACAGAGAATGACGACGATAGTGATGGTCTACCATTTTAATCTACCTAATTAAATATTGTACCATTTCATTTATTTTTTAAAATTGCTGTATCTTTGACACATGTTGCAAGATAAGATAACGCAGTATACTGAAGAGATAAAGGCATTTGCGCCAAGTTCAGCCCAAGATGTTGAAGCATTTAGATTAAAGTTTTTGGTGTCAAAAGGCATCGTTAAAAACTTGTTTGAGGAGTTCAAAACCGTGTCTTCCGATGAGAAGAGGGTTTTAGGAAAAGTATTGAATGAATTCAAGCAGTTCGCTGAAAACACTTTTAAAGAGGCATCAGAGCAATTTGCAGATCAATCTGAAGGTCAGTCGGCAAATCCTGAAGGAGATTTAACCTTACCAGGTCCTGGTTTTACATTGGGATCTAGACATCCACTTTCTCTTGTCAGAAAAGAGATCGTTGAGATTTTCAAGAAGTTAGGTTTTGTTGTTGCTGAAGGAAATGAGATTGAAGATGATTGGCATAACTTCTCGGCGTTGAACTTTGCTCCAGAGCATCCCGCAAGAGATATGCAGGATACTTTCTTTATCAAGAAACAGGATGGGAATGATGTCGTATTGCGCACGCATACCTCGTCGGTTCAGGTGCGTTTGATGGAAGCAGGGCAACCTCCTTTCCGTGCAATCATGCCTGGAAGAGTATATCGCAACGAAGCAATTTCGGCTAGAGCGCATTGTTTCTTCCACCAGATCGAAGGATTGTACGTGGATGAGAATGTATCATTTGCTGATTTGAAGCAGACATTATATCACTTTGTGAAAGAATTGTACGGAGAAGATACTAAGGTAAGATTCCGTCCATCCTATTTTCCATTTACAGAGCCTTCCGCAGAAATGGATATTTCTTGTACAATCTGTAAAGGTGCAGGCTGCCAGATGTGTAAGTACTCGGGTTGGGTTGAGATCCTTGGTTGTGGTATGGTAGATCCTAACGTCTTGGATAATTGCGGAATCGACAGTAAAAAATATTCAGGTTTTGCTTTTGGTATGGGTATCGAAAGGATTACGAACTTGAAGTATGAGATCAGAGACTTACGTTTGTTCTCTGAAAACGATGTTCGTTTCTTATCTCAGTTTGAAACAGAAATTATTTAAACCAATTGGTTTGTGTTCCACCCAAGGTTCTAATAGCCTTAGGTGGAACATTATAAAATAAGTTGAATCCCAAATTCAAAAAAACAGCTTCATGGAAGACAAAGTAGTTATAGCAATAAAGAAATCTGCAAGAGATCTATTTAGAAAATATGGCTATAATAAAACCAGTGTTAATGAGCTGGCGAAAAATGCTTCCATAGCTAAAGCAACCTTCTATAAATATTTCGCAAGTAAAGAGTTGATATTGCATGAGGTTCTGATGGATTATATACAAGACAATGTATATGATATCTTGAACAAGAACGTAAATGAGAAAGATCTGGCTCTATTCCTTGCCAATACTATTTTGAGGGTGAGCCGTGTGACCTATACGGTTTGTAATGAGTTTGTAGGTTGGGAATTTATCCGGGAGTCTGTCAATGCCCAGGAATACCTTAAACTCCTTTCGGATGACCTTGAGTTTCTTTTGCTGCGCTCGTTTATGCAGAATGAAACCATTGCCAATATGATCCCCGAAGAACGATTGACCTTCCTTATTAAAACCTCTAAAAATATTGTGTTTTCCTTCGCGTTCACCGCAGTCTCCGAGGCTGATGTTCGTAAGAATTTTATTTCCTTCCAGAAAGAAATCCTGCCGTATCTGGTAGAAGCTACGCTTTTGGAGTCTAAGAGAGAGGCTTTAGATATTAGACAATAAGACAACTTTCGTTCGCTCTGCTAGCAGTGACAAAATTTTCTTAAAAGAAGAAACAGCTCAGAAGGTGATATAAATTATGTTTGTATGGGGCGGGCTTATGCAATAAGGCCTACAGTATTGTCGACTTTCCGGCGAGATGTTGAACAAAATCAAAAATCATTCTGCTATTAAATTTTTGCGTATTTTTGCGCCAATATGGGAAGAAGAATACCTCAGGAAAAGAAATTTATTACGGATGTTGAAATTATCGACATTGCGGAAGAGGGCAAGGGAGTTGCCAAGCATGATAATTTAGTGTTATTTATTGAGCGGGCAGTGCCTGGAGATGTTGTGGATGTTGAATTGATTCGCAAGAAGAAGAATTTTGCAGAGGGTAAGATTTCTGAGGTAAAAAAGGCTTCTGAATATAGGATAGATCCTTTCTGTTCTCATTTTGGAATATGTGGGGGGTGTAAATGGCAGCATATGACCTATGAATCTCAATTGAAATTCAAAGAACAGTATGTAGGAAATGCCCTGTCCAGAATCGGAAAAGTTGATGTTTCTGGCATGGAGCCTATTTTAGGTTCGGCTCAGACTGAATATTATAGAAATAAGCTTGAATATACTTTTTCCAATAAACGGTGGTTAACTAGCCTTGATGAGGTTGAACTGGGGGATTCTATGGATGCTTTGGGTTTCCATGTACCTGGTAGGTTTGATAAGATCTTGACCATTGATCATTGCTATTTACAGCAAGAACCTTCTAACTATATCAGGAACAGCATTTTTGAATTTGCTAAGGACAACTTTTTTTCATTCTATGACCTGAGAGACCATGAAGGGTCTCTTCGGAATTTAATCATCAGAACTTCTTCCACTGGTGAATTAATGGTAATCGTGGTTTTTGCTTATCCTGAAGAAGGACAGGTGGACTTATTGATGTCCTTTATTAAAGACAAATTTCCTGAAATCACCTCCTTATTATATATCATCAATCAAAAAAGGAATGATACCATTTTTGATCAGGATATCCATGTTTACTCAGGACGTGATTTTATCTATGAGGAAATGGAAGGGCTTAAATTTAAGGTTGGACCTAAATCTTTCTATCAAACGAATTCTAGACAAGCATACGAATTATATAAGATTACCCGGGACTTTGCTGACCTCAAAGGCGATGAGCTGGTTTATGACCTATATACAGGAGCAGGTACTATTGCGAATTTTGTTGCTAGATCGGCGCGTGAGGTTGTAGGAGTGGAATATGTTCCCTCAGCTATTGAAGATGCTAAGATCAATTCGGAGACCAATGGAATCCATAACACCAAGTTTTATGCTGGTGACATGAAGGATGTGTTAACTGCTGATTTTATCAAGGAACATGGCAAGCCGGATGTAGTCATCACAGATCCTCCACGAGCGGGCATGCATGCGGACGTCGTGGATAGGATATTGGAAATGGAAAGTGATAAAGTAGTCTATGTAAGTTGTAATGCTGCAACTCAGGCACGTGATTTGGAAAGCTTAACGAGTAAGTATGAGGTGGTACGGATAAAACCGGTTGATATGTTCCCTCATACACAACATGTTGAGAATGTGGTATTGTTAAAATTGAAAAAATAAATGGATTTACAGGATCTATTAAATAAAGGGCCCGAGGAAGAAGGAAAACCGAAGAAAGGACAGAGTCCATTAGTAAGCTTGAAGAAAGACTTGGATTTTTATAAAGAATCTATCCAAGAGGTTTCTGCTGAAATGATGGCAGAAGGCTATACCTTGTATCCTATTTTTGTCGCCCATCAATTGAAGGTTGATCTGGGTGAGATGATCTTAGACAGGGATGAGCTAAATACACAATGGAGCATTCAAGCAAGTTCATTAGAAGAATTTGTTGATCGTGGAATCATTAAGGAAGACAAGAAGGAATATTTCGAAAGGAATTTCAAGTCGGCAAATGATTTTATGTGTTTGTTTGTGGTGGTTCCTGAAGGGGCAAACTTTGTTTTCTATCCATATAATACATAGTGATTTAAAACTTTTTAACATTTCCTAGTCAAAAGTATTATTACCTTTAAAATTGGATGTATAATAAAGTAAAATATATTGCCCTACTATGTGCATTCTTTTTCCTGGCGCTAGCTGCACATGCCCAGGAACAGGATAACATAATTTCTGGATTGGTTCTAGAAAAGGGGACAAGCACTAGGATTAGTGATGCGAATGTGGTCAATCAGAGGACCAAACAGATCGTAAGGAGTAATTCTTACGGTGTTTTCAGTATCGAAGTAAATGTTGGTGATACGATTTCCATCAGTAAAGTTGGATATGGACCGATAAAAACCAGGATTAACACCTTAGAAGATGTTTTAGTGGATTTGCAGGCGGGGAACCGGATTGAGACCGTCGTTGTGACGCGTAGTACCAAGGAGATGGAGATGAAGGAGATGATGAACGATTACGAGAGCAAAGGAGTGTATAATGGTGGGCATAATAAATTTGGCACCTATGTCTCTAGCCCAGCAACCGCATTGTATAATCTCTTTGGTAAGGAAGCCAAAAATGCTAAGCGTTTTGAGAAGTTCATGAACCAAGAGCTTGAAGAGACTAAAGTTGACCGTATTTTCAATAAAACCATCGTTGCCAAGCTCACTCACCTGGATGGGGAGGAATTACAATCTTTTATGGATATCTATAGGCCGTCTTATGCTACAGCATCGCGCTGGGGTCAGTATGACCTGATGAATTACATTAATTCATCATTTAAGACTTGGAATGCTCAAGGACGCCCAAAATCACAACGTTTACCGAAGTTGGATATTCCAGTTCAAGAAAAATAAGATACTGATAATTAATATGTTGCAACTTGCAAAAGCAATAAAAATGCTTTTGGCATTGGCTTTGCAAATACGTTGATTATAAATTGACAATAAATTATTTAGTATAAAAGATAAACAATTTGATTATGAAAATGAATAAAAGACTAGCGGTTTATGGATTGACAGTAGCTACATCAGCGATGTTATTTGCTAGCTGTTCAACAATTCAAAATAGTAGTAACACAACAAAAGGAGCCGTAATCGGTACAGCATCTGGTGGTGCTCTTGGAGCATTAATTGGTAGTAAAGCAGGTAACACAGCAGTTGGAGCGATCGCTGGAGCTGTAATCGGTGGAGCTGCAGGTACATTGATCGGTAAGAAAATGGACAAACAAGCCAAAGAGATCGAAAATACAGTAGCCGGTGCTGAAGTTGAGCAAGCTGGTGAAGGTATTTTGGTAAAATTTGACTCTGGTATTTTGTTTGATTTCAATAGTACAGCTTTGAAACCATCGGCGAAAGAAAACATTGCAAAATTAGTTGAGACCTTGAATAAAGAACCAGATACTGAAATCTTAGTGTTAGGTCATACAGATAACATAGGTACATTACAAGCAAACCAAAAAGTTTCTGATGGACGTGCAGCATCTGTAAAATCATTCGCAGTTTCTCAAGGTTTAGCAGGTAGCCGTATCAAAACAGAAGGTAAAAACTTCGCTGAGCCAATTGCATCAAACGATACTGAGGCAGGAAGAGCAGAAAACCGTCGTGTTGAGATCGTTATTGTTGCAAGTAAGAAAATGCAAGAAGAAGCTAAAAGAGAAGCAGGTCAATAAGACTGTTAAAAATAATTAGAAAAGGGTGTCAAGAAAATTGACGCCCTTTTTTTATGGGTTTCTGAAGTAATAATGGGAAGGGTTAGCTGGAAATTTTAGTTAAATTTTCCTCAACTGCTGACAAACTGTCATTTGTTTAATAGATAATTACTAACTTTGTAGTCTTTGAAAATTGACTATGTTAGAGTTATCGCATACAACAAAAACGCATGATGAATCTCGTCAAGGCGAGGCTTTAGATATGCTGCCTACAGGGAAATCCACTGGGCGTAAATTATATATAGAAAGTTACGGGTGTCAGATGAATTTTTCTGACAGTGAGATTGTAGCATCCATCTTAATGGATAAGGGTTTTGAGACAACGAAGGATTTTAAAGATGCCGATGTCGTATTTATCAATACCTGTTCGATCCGTGAGAATGCTGAACAGCGAGTGAGAAACAGATTGAAGGAGTTTGAATCAGCTAAAGCTAAGAACCCAGGGATGGTTGTCGGTGTGTTAGGCTGTATGGCGGAGCGTTTGAAGGCTAAATTCTTGGAAGAGGAGAAGTTGGTGGATGTTGTTGTTGGGCCTGATGCATATCGTGATCTTCCTAATTTGATCGAAAAGGTTGATGAAGGAGGTCGTGCTGTGAATGTATTGCTTTCTAGAGAGGAAACTTATGCAGATATCAGTCCGGTTCGTCTAAACTCGAATGGTATTTCGGCCTTCATTTCCATTATGCGTGGATGTGACAATATGTGTTCGTTCTGTGTAGTTCCATTTACCAGAGGTAGAGAAAGAAGTCGTGATGTTGTCTCTATTGTAAAAGAAGCGCAGGACTTATTTAATGCTGGCTACAAGGAAGTGACCTTATTGGGACAGAATGTAGACTCCTATAAATATACTCCAGCAGTGGCAGAAGGTGAAGAGGCTAAGCCTACTGTAAACTTCGCACAATTATTGGAATTGGTTGCTCAAGTAAGCCCTGAATTAAGAATCAGGTTCTCTACTTCGCATCCTAAAGATATTACAGATGAAGTATTGTACACTATGGCAAAGTACGAGAACATCTGTAATTATATCCATTTACCGGTACAGTCTGGAAACAGCAGAGTATTGGAGTTGATGAACAGAACCTATGATCGCGAGTGGTATATTAACAGGGTTGATGCCATTCGTCGTATTATTCCGGAATGTGGAATTTCTACAGATGTAATCACTGGTTTCTGTACAGAAACTGAGGAAGAGCATCAAGAAACTCTTTCCATGATGAAATATGTAAAATATGATTACGCCTATATGTTTGCATATTCAGAACGTCCAGGTACATTAGCAGCTAAGCGCTATGAGGACGATATTCCTGAGGAAGTTAAAAAACGCAGGTTGACTGAGGTTGTAGATTTACAACGTGAGCATAGCTTATATAGAATTGAGAAATTTGTAGGAAAAGTACATAAAGTATTAATCGAAGGTACTTCCAAGCGTTCTGATAAAGATTTCTGTGGAAGAAACGATCAAAATACCATGGTTGTATTTCCGGTTGATGAGCGCTTTAAAGTTGGCGATTATGTCAATGTACTGGGCGAAAGCTGTACATCTGCAACATTGATCGGTAAAATAGTTGATTAATATCAAACACTAAAAATTAATAATGGATCATCAAGATATTAAGAGCAGGTTTGGGATTATTGGGAATTCTCCATTACTAAATCGTGCGATCGATATTGCACGTCAGGTAGCACCTACCGATATCTCGGTTTTGATTCAAGGTGAAAGTGGTTCTGGTAAAGAAGTGTTTTCACATATCATCCATCAATTATCTGGACGCAAGCATGGTCCGTTTATCGCGGTAAACTGTGGTGCGATTCCAGAGGGAACTATTGATTCAGAATTGTTTGGCCATGAGAAAGGATCCTTTACAGGAGCTCATGAAGCAAGGAAAGGATATTTCGAAGTTGTTGATGGTGGTACCATTTTCTTGGATGAGGTTGGTGAATTACCGTTAGGTACCCAAGCGCGTTTGTTAAGGGTATTGGAGTCAGGAGAATATATCCGTGTTGGATCATCCAAGGTTCAAAAAACCAATGTTCGCGTAGTTGCTGCGACGAATGTTGATGTTTATGAAGCGGTAAAGAAGGGGAAATTTAGGGAAGATCTATACTATAGATTGAACACTGTTCCATTGCGCATTCCAGCATTGCGGGAGCGTAAGGAAGATATTGTCCTTTTATTTAGAAAGTTCGTGGTGGATTTTTCAGATAAATATCGCTCTCCAGGTATTCAGCTTACTGAGGATGCGCAAGAAATGTTGCGTAACTATAGTTGGCCAGGAAATGTGAGGCAATTAAAGAATATTGCGGAGCAGATTGCCGTTCTAGAGAAGGAAAGGTTGGTCAATGCCCAGATTTTGAGTCATTATCTTCCTGTAGAAACCCAAAGTACTACCTTGCCGATGCCTTTAAAGGACCAGTCGAAGGAGAATTACTCAGAAAGAGATCTGTTGTACAAGGTTCTATTTGATATGAAGAAGGATATGGTGGATCTGAAGAAGTTGGTGGTTGAGTTGATGCAGAAAGGTTTTAATCAAGGGACGATGGATCAAAACTCTCCATATATCAATCAATTATATCAGGAGATTAGACCAAGTTCTGCGGCAATTGGAAATGAAGACTATCCGGTCAATCCAAATCCAACAATTACCATCCATAATCCAAATCAACCGAACGGGAATGCGAATGATTATTTGTATGATACCCAAGACGTGGAAGAGGTGGAAGAATCATTATCATTACTTGATAAGGAGTCTGATTTGATCAAGAAAGCGCTCAAGAAGCATAAAGGCAAACGTAAAGCAGCGGCACAGGAGCTAGGTATTTCTGAGCGTACTCTTTATAGGAAGATTAAGGATTTGAACTTAGATTAATATGTCCAATTTTAAGAATAAAGGCAATTTCATTACATTTATTATTGCTGCTATAGTAATATTTACATTTAATGGTTGCGGAGTTAAATATAGTTTGAGTGGAGGGTCAATTCCCGAGAACATGAAAACCTATTCGGTGGAGATATTTGAGAATATTTCGCCATTTGTATCTGCTACTTTGAGCCAGACCTTTACGGAAGGGTTGAAAGAGCGTATCAGGACCCAGTCTAAGCTAAGTCAAGTGAACCAAGATGGAGATGCAATCTTTTCCGGGGTGATCACCAACTATGCCATTACCCCTGCGGCAGTTGAAGCTGGAACGGATTTGGCAGCTTTGAACCGACTTTCAATTACGGTTAAGGTGAAATACGTGAATAGGAAGGATGAGACAGGGGAAAGTGACTTTGAGGAATCTTTTACACAATTCAAGGAATTTAGAGGGCAAGTAAATAACCAGGAGATGACCTTGAACCAAGAGATTGTTAAGATGTTGACTGAAGATGTATTTAACCGCGCATTTAATAACTGGTAAAACAAGAGCCTTTGAATCACATGGATCAAGTATATATTTTTAGAAAAGCACTGGAAAACCCAATGGAAGTTAGTGTTGCTGATTTTGAGCAACTCCTGACTAAGTATCCATATTCCCAGCCTATAATATATGCCTTTGAACGGAAGAAGTTTTTGGAAGGACAAAGCATTGATAAGCAGCGGACTCTGATCTATGCCAACAATCCATTCTGGTTGCGTGATTATCTTCAAAAACCCGTAGAGGTTATCCCAGAGCTTGAAGTCGATTCTGATGATTATATAGCATATGAAGAGTTGGAAGGAGAAGAGCAGATTGAGGAAACGGAGGTAGAGGCAGTTGATGTGGAGAGTATCCCTGATGTCGAACAAACTATTGAGGAGCCAGCAAATGACCTTGACGGAGTTGAAGATGAGTTAATTGAGCAGGAAGAAGATGAATCAGAATCAACAGAGGAGGAGCCCGCTTTTGAATTTGCTGCTGGATATGATATAGAAAGGGAATATTCAGGAGAAGAAGAAACAGCATTAGAAGTAGAAGAGCCAGTTTCATCTGAATCGGAAGAAATTATCACCACAAAGGAAGAAGAAAATAAAAAGAGCCCAGAAGAAGATATCAGTCTGTACAATGATGAATTGATGCCCTATAGTTTTAGGTGGTGGTTGTATAAGACAAGATTGGAACATGCAGATACCTATCAACCTTTTTCATCGCCAGTTTTACCGAAGCAACAAAAAGGGCAGTTTGATCCTAAAAAATTAGATGAAGCTATATTGGATCAGCAGATTAGGGAGAATATCTTCCATTTGCAGGATCCATCAGATAAACTTAGCGATAAGCATAGAAAAGAAACGGTAGAGTTTAAATCCACAGAGAAGATGGATGAGGTGATTGAGAAATTCATTCGTGAAGAGCCTCAGATCCAGCCTCCAAAGGCGGAAACCATCAATACGGAAAATAAGGCTCGTAGCAGTTCTGAGGACCAATTACAGGTTGTAACAGAGACCCTAGCGAACATTTATGAGACACAGGGGATGTACGAAAAAGCGATCATGGTATTTAGAAAATTAATTTCGGAGAATCCAGAAAAAAAATCGTACTTTGCGACCCGAATTAAAGAGATTGAACAAAAGTTATAATTGAAATATAGAAATGGACGTATTATTTATTATCCTAATTATTCTAGCAAGCTTATTATTAGCGTTTTTTGTATTGATTCAGAACCCTAAAGGGGGTGGTTTATCCTCAGGATTTTCTGGTGGCGCTAATTTAATTGGTGTGCAACGCACAGGTGATATTTTAGAAAAAGGAACTTGGATTTTTGCGATTGCCTTAATGGTTTTTTGTATTGCAATAAATATTATTGGTCCATCATCATCAAACAGAGGTGGTTTGGGAGATCAAATTGAGGCGCCAGTTACAGCCCCTAACTTGAATCTTAATCCTACGGCGACTCCTGCAACAGGAGCACCAACAGGAACGACTCAAACTCCAGCTCCTACTGATACGACGAAGTAATCAAGCTGAATAGCTAAAGAAATAGAACCCTGTCTAGAATTAGACGGGGTTTCTTGTTTTCAAGCTTTTAGGGTTGGATTCGGTAATTGGTGTCATGATGACATTAAGATGATGGTTAACTGACATGAAAAATGACAGTTAATGCAAAAATGGCAAAATATTCTGCTTAATTTCAATTGGCATAGTTAGTGATGCCTTTGAGTTACGTAATCTTAAAAAAAATAAAAATTGATATACAATTATGGCATTAAGTATTAAACCTATCGGAGACAGAATCCTAGTTGAACCTGCTCCAGCAGAAGAAAAGACAGCATCAGGTATCTATATTCCTGACACAGCGAAAGAAAAACCATCCCAAGGAACAGTTGTAGCTGTTGGAGCTGGCAAGCCTGAAGAACCATTAACTGTAAAAGTAGGCGATAAAGTATTATACGGGAAATATTCAGGAACAGAGATTACCTATGAGGGTAAGGAATATTTAATTATGCGTGAGGCTGATATTTACGCAGTACTGTAATTAAAAATCAACGATAAATATTAAAAACACAGTAGGTTTTGGGTTTGAGATCTATTGAAAAACCTAATTCCTAAGATTCAATTTCAAAAAAAATGGCAAAACAAGTAAAATATAATGTAGAAGCGCGTGACGCCCTGAAAAAAGGTGTTGACACACTTGCAAATGCAGTAAAAGTTACCTTAGGTCCAAAAGGTCGTAACGTAATCATTGAGAAGAAATTCGGTTCTCCAGCAATCACTAAAGATGGTGTTTCAGTTGCGAAAGAAATCGAATTGAAAGATGCTTTAGAAAATATGGGAGCACAAATGGTTAAAGAAGTTGCATCTAAGACTGCTGACCAAGCGGGTGACGGAACAACTACTGCTACTGTTTTAGCTCAAGCTATCGTAGCTCCAGGTATTAAGTCTGTAGCTGCTGGTGCAAATCCAATGGATTTAAAACGTGGTATTGACAAAGCTGTTGCTGCCGTTGTTGAGAACTTAAAATCTCAATCGCAAGTAGTAGGAGCTGACAATAATAAAATCAAACAAGTTGCTTCAATTTCTGCAAACAATGATGAGATTATCGGTTCATTGATCGCTGAAGCAATGGAAAAAGTTGGAAACGACGGAGTAATCACTGTTGAAGAAGCAAAAGGTACTGAGACTGAAGTAAAAACAGTTGAAGGTATGCAATTTGACAGAGGGTATTTATCTCCATATTTCGTAACTAACTCGGATAAAATGGAAGCGGAATTAGAAAGCCCTTACATTTTGATCTACGACAAGAAAATCAGCAACATGAAAGAATTGTTGCCAATCTTGGAAAAACAAGTTCAAACTGGAAAACCATTATTGATCATTGCAGAAGATCTAGACGGAGAAGCTTTAGCTACATTAGTAGTGAACAAAATCCGTGGTTCACTGAAAGTTGCTGCTGTTAAGGCGCCAGGATTCGGTGACCGTCGTAAAGCAATGTTAGAAGATATCGCAATCTTAACTGGTGGTACAGTAATTTCTGAAGAGAGAGGTTTCAAATTGGAAAATGCTGAATTATCGTATTTAGGACAAGCTGAGAAAGTAGTTGTTGATAAAGACAACACAACTATTATCAATGGTGCTGGAAATGTTGAAGACATTAAAGCGCGTGTTGCACAAATCCGTTCACAAATTGAAACTACAACTTCTGATTACGATCGCGAGAAATTGCAAGAGCGTTTAGCGAAATTATCGGGTGGTGTTGCTGTTCTTTACGTTGGTGCTGCTTCGGAAGTAGAGATGAAAGAAAAGAAAGACCGCGTTGATGATGCACTTCATGCAACTCGTGCTGCAGTGGAAGAAGGAATCGTTGCAGGTGGTGGTGTAGCTTTCATCCGCTCGACAGAAGCTTTGGTTAACTTAAAAGGTGAAAACGAAGATGAGCAAATCGGTATCGATATCATCAAACGTGCTATTGAAGAGCCATTGCGTCAAATCTGTGCAAACGCAGGTATTGAAGGAGCTGTAATCGTTCAAAAAGTGAAAGAAGGAACAGCGGATTATGGATACAATGCTCGTACAGACAAGTTTGAGAACTTGATCTCTGCAGGTGTTATCGATCCTACAAAAGTATCACGTGTGGCTTTAGAGAATGCTGCTTCAGTAGCTTCTATGTTATTGACTACAGAGTGTGTACTTGCTGATGAACCAGAAGATAACCCAGTAGGTGCTGGCGGTCCTCCAATGGGCGGTGGCATGGGTGGAATGATGTAATCATCATCCCTTATAGATATAAAAGAGCTTTCCAATTCGGGAAGCTCTTTTTTGTTTTATACAAACGATTATTACCGACTTCAAAGCTGCATTATTTGTATATTAGAATTTGTGCTATCTCAATTTAATATGTATGGAAACTTATAATATCATCGCTCTCATAATCGTCTTTGCAATAGGTATCGGGCTAGGGATTTATATCTGGCGGAAAGTGGGCAATAAAAAGGTGGTCAATAAGGTGATTCCAGATGATGTTGAAATTCGAGATGTGCTTAGTGAAAAGGTTAATTTTTTCAAGCAATTGAATCATAACGAACAGGATAAGTTTATTAAAAGGGTATCTTATTTTTTGGCTACGACAAAGATATCTCCTGAAAAAGGAGCTGTTATCAATGATGAGCACAGGATTTTGATCGCTGCGAGTGCAACTATTCCACTCTTTCATTTTGAAAACTGGTCTTATGAAAATTTGGATGAAGTGCTTGTATATCCGGGCACCTTCAGTGAAAAATATGATATTGAGGATGAAAAAAGGAATATTCTTGGGATGGTCGGAGATGGTGCCATGCACAGGAAGATGATCTTATCGCTCTCTGCTTTGATGGCCGGCTTCAATCAAAACGGTGAAAGTAATACTGCCATCCATGAATTTGTCCACCTGATCGATAAAGCGGATGGAGAGGTTGATGGGATTCCAGAATATTTGATTCCTAAAAGTTTGATTCATCCTTGGTTGGAGGAAATGCAAGCGACCATTTCAGCAATCAGGAGAGATAAGTCGGATATTCGGGATTATGCCGCAACTAATCCTGCAGAATTCTTGGCTGTTGTATCGGAATATTTTTTTCAGAAACCGAAAATGTTGGAATCCGATCATCCAGAGTTATATGCTATGTTGAATGAAATCTACAACGGGAATAAAGAAGAATAATACTAAACATTTTTTATTAATGAGCTGTTGTTTAGTAGGATAGGTAATGCAATGTCGTTTTATAACATAAACAATAAATTTTAAATATTATGGAATACAGGTATATAGGAGACAGCGAAATCAATGCTTCAGTGATAACTTTTGGTGCATGGGCAGCAGGAGGATGGATGTGGGGATCGACAGATCGAAAAGATGCTATTGAAGCTATTGTCGCTGCTTACGAAGTTGGTGTGACTACTATTGATACTGCTCCTATTTATGGACAAGGTACAAGTGAAGAAATTGTTGGGGAAGCATTGAAGGATATCCCTAGGGATAAAACTCAAATTTTGACCAAGTTTGGGATGCGTTGGGATCTTGCCGAAGGTGATTTTGCTTTTCATAGCAAAATGAACAATGGTGAGGACATTGAAATCTATAAATTTGCTGGTAAGGACAGTATAATTTATGAATGTGAGCAGAGTTTAAAAAGACTTGGAACGGATTATATTGATCTATATCAGATCCATTGGCCCGATTCTACGACCCCACTGGATGAAACCTTTGAAGCGGTTGCCCAATTGATTGAACAAGGAAAAATTAGATATGCAGGTGTGTGTAACTATAATGCACAGTTAATGGCTGAAGCAGAGAAGACATTACCACTGGTGTCGAACCAGATCCCTTTTAGTATGGTGAACAGAGCAGTCGAGGAAGAAACTATTCCATACTGTATCAAACATAATAAGGCCGTGCTAGCTTATAGCCCTTTGGAAAGAGGTCTTTTGACCGGAAAGATCCATGTAGGTCATCAATTCCAAGAAGGTGACCATAGAGCTAAGCATCCGCATTTTCAACCTGATTTCATTGAGAAAACAGATATCCTATTGGAGCGAATCAAACCTCTCGCAGATGATAAAGGGGTTACTTTAGCGCAATTGGTGCTTAGATGGACAGTGGAGAGACCTGGTATAACGATTGCATTGGCTGGGGCAAGAAATGCTCATCAATCTGTTCAAAATGCTAAAGCAATGGAATTTAACCTGACCCAAGAGGAGTTAGATTTCATGAATGCCGTAGTAGACGCATTTTAATCTGAAAAAATAAAAAAACTGAACGTTATTTTCCATGATAACGTTCAGTTTTTAACTGATATCTTTTAATACAATAATTTTATTTTCTGGACTGAATTCGAAGATAGATTTTCCCTTTAGGCTAATGCTGTCTCCAATATTCAATTCTGGCGAAAGATCTTTAGATAGTTTGGCCGTATAATCAATATTGATTTCGCTATGATTTTCGAAATGTTCAATGGAAGTGATCTTTTGATGGCGTTCCGAAAAAATGGATTTGGCTTGTTCCGCCTGATTAATAAATTCTTGCTTCCCCAGAAGAGAATCAGTTACATTGCCATTTGAGATGTTTTCGAAAAGAAGCTGCTCGTCCAGATCCCTAGCCATCATCTCGGTATTGAAACTGTTATAACCGTCAATGTAGTTTTTGATTATTTCTTCCCTGATTTTCATGTTGGATTTTCGAATTAGTGTTTGAATTAAAGATAAGAGAATTCTACTTTAATATAGGTCATTTTAATGCTCGTTTTTATTGAATTGGATTCCAGTTAGTTGAAAAAAAGCTATATTATGAAAATGTTAACCTTTAAAAACTCAGAAAATAGCTATTATAAATGAAGTTTAACTTTCGTATTTTGCTATAGGAATTAGTGTTGATCAAAGCTTAACATATTGTTAGCATTAAAGGCAAATAGATGAGTTACGAAGAATTAGAGCAGTTATTTTATGCTGGGGAATTGGATTTGTGTATCAGCGAGGGGGAGGAATATTTATTGGATAATCCCAAGGATACGGATGTTCTTTTCCTGATGTCGATTGCACATCATGATAGAGCTTTAGAAGAAGGTCCAGATGAAGCATATAGAGTAATTCATAAGCATGTAATTCCATACTTGAAGCGTGTGTTAAATTATGAACCCAATAATCCAAGGGTGCTATATAATCTGTTAAATTATCAATTAGGAAATCAGTATGTTTTAGAGCAAATCGCTAGGCCAAATATTGATTTAACACAGAAAAACAAGCCTGAGCTGCTTGAATATGCAGAAAGGCTTAAGCAAGATCCATTAAACAAAGTTTTTGGATTGGAATTCGAAATCAAGATTTATGAGATCTTGAAAGAGGATGAAGCTCTTTTGAAGGCTCTAAATGAAGCTATATCTTTTTTTGAAATTGAATTTGCAGAGAATAGGGAATTGAAAGACCGGAATATATCGATTTGCTGGATTAAGAAGATTTATTTTCTTGATCGAGATGGTGTAACCGAAAAATCGGCAATAGCAGAACAAATCGATAAGGGGATTTTTCATTTTGTAAGTCCTCAGGATATCGAATATTTAGATTTGGCTGAGATAGCTTTTGAAGCTAATGCATTAGATGTGGCTTTAAAAGTACTATTAAAGTTGATAAAAGGAGATAATCATGAACCGGAGGTGCTGGAGGGTTTTTTGAAGTGGCACCAAAGATTTAAAGAGCAGATCGAACTTGGTTATACCAATCCCGAAGTATTCTATTATCAATTGATTATTGAAAGGAATTATTTTGAAGCATTAGAAGTTCCTGAAGATTATTACTATCAACATGGATTGGAAATCTTAGGGAAATATCCCAATAATTTTGCGGCAAATCATTTCGTGGGTACCTATTTATATGAAATGGGCAATTTTGATGAAGCCTATTCTGTTTTGAAAAAAGGGGTAAGTATCCATCTTGATGTGACTACTTGGCGCAGAATGGTTGAATCTCAATTGTTGTCCACCGGATTGGTTGAGCAAGAGGTTCCCGTGTTTTCAAGTTTGCCTAGAGACATCTACAACGAAGGGGTTAATTTGGATGACTTCCTGAAAAACATGGCTGAAGATGCCATAAAAGAGGCTTTGAGGACACTAGATGTTAAGCTTTATCAACAATCCTTTGATGCGTTTAGAAAGTATTTTGAAGATTTCGCTTATGAAAGTGACTTTTATGGTGATGAGCATTGCTGGGCGATGTGTTGTAATAATCTAGCGATCGTTTATACCGTATTAGGGAATTACCAAGCCGCTGTTTTAGCGATTGAAGAAGGGATGAAACATTCGGAGTTTCCTGAACTGCACCATACCTTGATAGATGCACTTTTAAAACAAGAAGATTTTCAAAAAACCCATAAAGCCTTAGAGGCTTATTTTAGCATTTATGATGAAAAAAGTGCTTCATTCTATAGGCATTTGCAGCATAAAGCAGATTTGGTGATTGTAAATCAAAAATTAGAACTGTCCTCTGATATCAAGTGGGATGCGGAGGAGTTGCTCTTTGAGATTTACGAACATTATAATGAGAACCCTGATATATCTGATTTTGACTTCAGAGACTTTGAGGCAGCTAAAAATACAGTTGAATCTATCTTATACCATGAGTTAGAAAATAATACAGCTCCAGAAAGAATAAATTATTATTCAATTATTGCTGAAAAGTATCCAGACGAAGCCAATCCACAATATAACTTAATGCAGGCGTTTAACGAGCTAGAAGATTATGACCAAGTGAATAAATCTGCAAGACTTTATCTAGAAAATAAAGCGTCTTTTTTATTGAATGATTTTGATAAAGCAAAAACTATCTATTTGATTGTAAAAAGCCATTATCTTTTGAGTCAATATAGGGAAGGGGCAGCCATGTTCAGTGATTATGATGAGTTTTGCTTAGCAACGTTAGAGTGTAATGAATATGTGCTGTGGCTTAGTTATGGAATCAAATTATATGATAAGCAGAATGACCTGAGTCAAGTGAATGGATTGGTGGATAGATTTCTTGAAATCTATAAGGTTGAGGAATGGGCTTATGATAACTTATCAGAAGAAATTTTATTGGCCAAAGCTCATGTGAATTACCAAAAAGGATACTTAAAGGACGCTCATAAAATTTTGGATTATATCTTGTCCTACGATGATCATAATGCAATTGCTGAACATTTTAAGCAGACTTGGAAAAAGCCAGGATTGTTGTCGAAGCTAGGGTTTTAAGGAGCGAAAAAAAATCGCTATGTTTTTTTGGTAAAGGTTTATTACACGAATTCTATTATGTGTAATATTGCTTGATTTTTGGAAAGAAATAATGTCTTGCAAAAGGCTTGTGCCGTTATGCACGCTTATTGAAATGCCAGAATTAACTATTAAAAAAAATATTTCCCTTATTGTACCTTGTTAATTATTCAATTATGAATAGTGAAAAGCTGTCGAAGGTTATCGACACGATGAGAATGCCCTTGATTTTCTTGGTGATAATTGCTCATTTGGCGCCATTTACCCAACCAGTCATTAAGTTCAATATTTCTCCCAATGACACTTATGTCTTGGTTTCGGAGATGTTTTCCCACCATATTGCGAAGTTTTCTGTCAGGTGTTACTTCTTGGTTTCAGGTTTTTATTTTTTTAAGAATTATTCTGGAGAGCTGATTCCTTTTTATAAAAAGCAGTTAAAAAGTAGGTTTAGAACAATCGTCAGTCCTTACTTCATTTGGATAATAATTACTTCAATTGTGATTTTTTCAAAGAATATGGTTTTTGTGAAGCTGGGAAAACCTATCGATGAGGATTTTGGAGTATTAATGAACTCGGGTTGGTATCATAATATTTGGGAAGTGCCCATTAATTTTCCTTTGTGGTATCTCCGAGACCTAATTTGTATGGTCCTTATTTCCCCTTTGATTGTATTTTATATTAAGTATTTCAAAGGCTTTGGTATTATTACCCTAGCTATTCTATATCTGGCTCTCATTGAGATTCCAATACCTGGATTAAGTATGACGGCTATATTTTTCTTTAGCTTAGGAGCCTATTTTTCTTTAGAAAAGAGAGATATGCTACAGCTGTTTTCGAAAATCAAAATCACTGCCTATGTGGTTACTTTGTTATTTCTTATTTTATCCTTGAAAACCAATGGTACAGATTATCATGAATATTTTTTGAGAGTATTTATTTTGACAGGAGTAATTTCAACGTTTAATTTATTTTCATTTCTCAATGGTAATTTTAAGGGGATGAATAGGTTAACTGGCTTCAGTTCCCTATCCTTTTTTATTTATGTAGCCCATGAGATTTATATTATAGCCTGGTTGAAGGGATTTTTCTTCAATCACCATTTATTTGTCGATGGTTGGGAAAGGTTTATTGCTTACTTTATTATTCCAATATTATGTGTTGCAGTGTGTGTTGTAATTTATTTTATTATGATGAAAGTTATGCCTAAGGTCTTTGTTTTCTTATTAGGAGGCAGGGTTCCAAATTATCACCGCATTGAATCGACTAAATCCCCAAAAATCTTTAAGGCTGGATAATTTTCAACGATAAGTTAGGTCTTATCTCATCTTTCCTGTTTAAGGATGTTTTCATAAATATTTTATTTATTGGTACTTTTTTTACCTTAATAAGTTAATAATAACTAAATAATTAAAAATAATTCATACTTTGGTAATGACTATTGTTTGTTATAAAAAAAATAAACAGACATGTCTGACTTGTGTGTCTAACAGCTCCTTATGAATAATTTTCTCTTAGGTCTCACCTATGAGGATTAATAAAAAACGTGAATCAGGTTTAACAATGCTAAATAATAAGCTGTCGAAAATAATCGACACAATGAGATTGCCCTTGATTTTTATGGTGGTTATTGCTCATTTAGTCCCTTTTACTCTTCCAGAAGTAAGTTTTGGTCTCAGTGGTAATAATATTTATACATTGATATCTGAATTATTCTCGCATCATGTTGCAAAATTGTCTGTGAGATGTTATTTCTTAATATCTGGTTATTATTTTTTTACTCATTATTCAGGAGATTTAAAATCCTTTTTGAAAAGGCAATACAAGAGCAGATTAAAAACTTTAGTTATTCCCTACCTGATTTGGAACATCATTACGGTGATTGCAATTCTTTCTAAGAATAAGATATTCGTTTTTATGGGATTGCAATATGATGAAATCTACCCTGGAATTATGAGTTCTAATCTATATAAGATATTATGGGAGGGTCCAGTGAATTTTCCTTTGTGGTTTATCAGGGATTTAATTTGCATGGTTCTGATCTCACCAATAATATTATATTTTATCAGATATTTTAAGCTCTTTGGAGTAATTCTACTAGGAGCTCTTTATGTATTTGTCATTGAACCTCCAGTCATTGGTTTTAGCATGATCGCAATATTCTTTTTTAGTCTGGGAGCTTATTTCTCTTTAGAAAAGCAAGATTTATTGAAGTTATTTGAAAAGATTAAGCTGATTTCATTTTTATTGATGCTGGTGTTTTTATTCCTTGCTTTAAAAAATAATGGAAATGAAAATCATGAATTTTATGTAAGAATATTTATTTTATTTGGTGTTATTTCAATTTTTAATCTCTTTTCGTTTTTAAATAATAGATATGTAATGATGAATAAATTGACAGGTTTTAGTTCCTTGTCTTTTTTTATTTATGTTATTCATGAAATATATATAATAAATTGGTTAAAAGGATTCTTTTTTAATTTGCCAAGCTATGAGTTGCTTTGGGTTAGATTTTTAGTTTATGTATCAATTCCAATTATCTGTATGGCTATTTGTTCGATGTTATACTTTTTGTTGATGAGAATTATACCTAAAATTTTTGTTTTTAGTCTTGGAGGTCGCTTGCACAATTATCAAAAAATTATCGATAAGAAGGCAGGTAAAGTCAATAACTTGGAAAAAATAACAGTGGGTTAGCTAAATCTGGAAAAATAAAAAAGCGACAGGTCATTGTCGCTTTTTTATTGATGCAATTTCAAAATTTTCCTCAAGAGAATTTACCAATCGATATTTCTATTGTCGTCATCTTCTTGAATCCATTGTTCTTCCATGAAACCATTTTGATTCCGAGGGTCAACTCTAGCCGAACCTGCTGCAATTCCTTCTTCGGTATATATTAAAGTAACCTCAACCTTAGGTTGCTTATATTCCTTTTTCATTTTAATTGTTTTAATAGCTGTGTGTATTCTATTATCACTAACAAATAGTTGGGTGACTATTGTATAGTGTACAAATTTAATGCTATTGAACTTTCTCTTAAGTTGATTTTAGCTATTAAGTTTTAATTGTAGTGTATGGTCTACACTTATCACGTGATATTTTATCCCATTTAGTTAAATCAATTATTAAGAATTTACAAAATCTCATTAGCAATAAAATATTTTGAATAATTAAGTGTTAAAATGACGTTAATTAAAATTTTTACATATATTGCATTACGAAATGTGAAAATTTCATGAATCAACCATCTGGTTTGATCGATTATAAACTATCTAATTTACCAACAACAGAAATTCAAAATGCGAGGAAATTATGTCATAGGGATAGATTTCGGTACAGATTCCGTCCGCTCTATTTTGGTTAATGCTAATAGTGGAGAGGAAGTCTCTTCCGATGTGTTTTACTATCCAAGGTGGGCCAAAGGGCTTAACAATAATCCTGGAAAGAATCAATTTAGGCAACATCCCTTAGATTATATCGAAGGGATCAGCTCAACCATTAAGAGATGCCTAGAAAAGGCAGGTCCTGAAGTTGCTTCGGAAGTAGTCGCTATTTCTGTAGATACAACTGGGTCCACTCCAATTGCAGTCAATAAGGATGGCGTTCCGCTTTCTTTATTACCAGAATTCGCTGAAAACCCTAATGCGATGTTTATCCTTTGGAAGGACCACACCGCTGTGGCCGAGGCAAAAGAGATAAACAACCATGCAGAAAAGTATGAAAATAACTACTTGAAATATGTTGGAGGGGTATATTCTTCAGAATGGTTCTGGTCTAAAATATTGCATATTTCTCGTGTAGATGAGGTTGTTAGAAGCCATGCCTATACTTGGATCGAGCATTGTGATTGGGTTCCATTCCTTTTGACTGGAGGGAATTCTGCTGATGAGATCAAGAGAGGGGTCTGTGCCGCAGGGCACAAAGGGCTTTGGGCAGAAGAATATCAGGGTTATCCCCCGAATGAGTTTTTTGAGGAATTGGATCCCATATTGAAAGGACATGTCGAGAAGTTAGGAGCTGAAACAGTTTGTTCATCTGAATCTGTTGGTACTTTATCAGAGGAATGGGCTGAAAAATTAGGGCTTAGCACGCAAGTAAAAGTTGGGGCTGGTGCTTTTGATTGTCATATGGGAGCCGTAGGAGGTGAAATTGAACCTTATTTCTTGAGTAAGGTAATGGGGACATCGACCTGTGATATCTTGGTAGTACCTGGTGAACTTGATTTTACTGTTGAAGGGATATGCGGGCAAGTGAATGGTTCGGTCATTCCAAAAATGACAGGCTTAGAAGCAGGGCAATCTGCTTTTGGAGATGCTTATGCTTGGTTCAAAGATCTATTGATGTGGCCATTGATAGAAATTTTTGGAAAAGACAATGAACAAGTGAAGCTTGCGGAAAAGAAGATTATCCCAATGCTTAGCGAAAAGGCGAGTTTGATTACGCCAGCCCTTTCCCAACCTTTGGCAATTGACTGGTTAAACGGCAGAAGAACTCCTTACGCCAATCAAAATCTGAAATCTGCATTCTTTGATTTGAATCTATCCACTGATGTGATTTTATTGTTTCGTGCAGTGGTAGAATCCACCTGTTTTGGAGCAAAGAAAATTGTGGAATGCTTTGTTGATCAGCAAATTCCAGTGAAAGGAATAATCGCTTTGGGTGGAGTAGCGAAGAAATCTCCATTCGTTATGCAAATGATGGCCGATATCATCAACATGCCAATTAAAGTTCATAAATCTGAACAAACTTGTGCATTAGGAGCTGCCATGTTTGCCGCAGTGGTAGGAGGCATCTATCAAACCGTAGAAGAAGCGATGGAGAAAATGGGACAAGGATTTGATGTGGAATACCAACCTAATCCTGATTTTGCTCCTATCTATGCAGAACGATATAAAAAATATAGCCAACTATCTGATTTACTAGAAAATAACCTATACCATGTATAACAGAATTAAACAGGAAGCATACGATGCAAACATGGAATTACCCAAACTGGGCTTGGTTCTATTTACATTTGGTAATGTTAGTGTCGTAGATAGGGAAAATAAAGTCTTTGCTATCAAGCCAAGCGGTGTGCCATACGAAGACCTAAAACCTTCAGATATGGTCATAGTCGACTTTGATTCAAACATAATTGAAGGCGATCTTCGACCATCTTCAGATACCAAAACCCATGCAGTTCTTTATAAAGAATGGGAAGGCATTGGGTCAATTGTTCACACGCATTCCACCTATGGAACCGCATGGGCGCAAAGCAATAGAGACATTCCAATTTATGGAACAACCCATGCAGACCATCTTACAAAGGACATTCCATGTGCTCCGCCGATGCACGATGACATGATAAAGGGGAATTACGAATATCAAACTGGATATCAGATTGTTGATCATTTCAGGGATTGCCATTTAGATTATAAGGAAGTGGAAATGATGTTGGTGGGTAATCATGCGCCATTCTGTTGGGGAAAGGACGGGAAAAAAGCAGTTTACAATGCCGCGGTATTGGAGTATGTAGCAAAGATGGCCTTCTTAACCGAACAGATTAACCCTGAAGTGCATCGGATGAAAGATTCATTAATTAACAAGCATTATGAAAGAAAGCATGGAAAAGATGCTTACTATGGACAATAAATCATCAATAACCCTAAAAAATAATTACATGTCTACCTTAAAAAATTTAGAAGTTTGGTTCATAACTGGAAGTCAAGATTTGTACGGAGAAGAAACCCTAAAACAAGCCGCAAATCATTCCAAAGAAATAGCAGCCTACTTTAATGATCATTCAAATATACCGGTTAAAGTAGTTTTTAAGCCAATTGTTAGGAATTCTGAGGAAATCTTCGCTACAATTTCTGAAGCGAATACCGAGAAGGATTGTATCGGAATCATCACCTGGATGCATACATTTTCACCTGCAAAAATGTGGATTCGAGGTCTGCAAGCCTTGCAAAAACCGCTTTTGCATTTACATACGCAATACAATCGTGATATCCCTTGGGATGCGATTGATATGGATTTCATGAACCTTAATCAAAGTGCTCATGGCGATAGAGAATTTGGTTTCATTGTATCTAGAATGCGTATTGGTAGAAAAGTCGTTACAGGTCATTGGCAAGATGAAGAGGTTATTTCGCAAATCAATGTTTGGTGCAGGGCGGCTGCAGCATGGCATGATTGGCAAGGAGCTAAATTTGTCCGTTTTGGAGATAATATGCGATATGTTGCCGTAACGGAAGGTGATAAAGTGGAGGCCGAGATTAAATTCGGATTCTCCGTGAATACACATGGAATTGGGGATTTGGTCGCTGAAATTGATCAGGTATCCGAGAGTGCAGTTAATGATCTTGTAAAAGAATATGAGCAGTCCTATATTCTTGCTGAGGATGTTATGGAAAATGGTATAAACAGAAAACAAGTCGTGGAGGCCGCAAGAATTGAACTTGGATTACGATCATTTTTAGAAAAAGGAAATTACAAAGGTTTTACAGATACTTTTGAAGATTTGCATGGCATGGTACAATTGCCAGGTTTGGCTGTACAACGTTTGATGCAGGATGGATATGGTTTCGCTGGTGAAGGTGACTGGAAAACTCCTGCAATGGTAAGGGCATGTAAAGTGATGGCAACGGGTTATGAGGGGGCAAATGCTTTCATGGAAGATTATACTTACCATTTCGATCCAAAGAATGAAATGGTCCTGGGTTCACATATGTTGGAAGTAGATGCTTCTTTAGCTGCAGAAAAACCGAGGTTGGAGGTTCACCCATTAGGAATTGGAGGCAAATCCGATCCAGCTCGTTTAGTATTTAATTCCAAAGGCGGAAAAGCCTTGAATGCTGCCCTTGTGGACATGGGCGATCGTTTCAGATTGGTTGTAAATACAGTAAAAGGAGTGGAAATCAAAGAAAATCTTCCAAATCTGCCTGTAGCTCGTGTATTATGGCAGCCGGAACCAGATATGAAGACAGCCTGTACGGCTTGGATTTACGCAGGAGGGGCCCACCATACTGTTTACAGCCAGAATTTAACGACAGAATACTTGGCAGATTTTTCCAGAATAGCTGGATTAGAATTAATCGTAATTGATGAGTCAACCAATCTCAAAGATTTTGAAAATAACTTAAAATGGAGTGAGGCGTTTTTCAAACTTCAATAATCAACAATAACCAAAAATAAACCTTAAAATCATGGAAAAATTCGCTACAATTGACTACGTCATATTCTTGATTTACTTCATCGTAGTCTCAGGTTATGGATATTGGATTTATAGAAGGCAGAAGTCAGCAAGTGAAAGCAGTAAAGATTATTTCTTAGCAGAAGGTTCCTTGACTTGGTGGGCTATTGGGGCCAGCTTAATTGCCTCCAATATCTCCGCAGAACAATTTATCGGCATGAGTGGGAACGGCTTTACGGTAGGTATTGCAGTTGCTGCCTATGAGTGGATTGCTGCCATAGCGTTGATTATTGTTGCGGTATGGTTTATTCCGGTCTATCTGAAGAATAAAATATTTACCATGCCCCAGTTCTTGAAGCAGCGGTACAATGAAACAACAGCCCTTATCATGGCCATCTTCTGGCTATTCCTCTATGTATTCGTCAATCTGACCTCCATTTTATACTTAGGAGCATTAGCGATCAGCAATTTAGGCGGTGGTGAGAATTTCCATATCATTATGCTTGCACTTGCGGTGTTTTCAGTAATTATCACTCTAGGAGGCATGAAAGTTATTGGATTCACGGATGTGATCCAAGTTGTAGTTTTAATTATTGGAGGCTTGGCAACCACTTATGTGGCATTAACCTTGGTGTCCGATCATTTTGGCTTAGGAAAGGATGCCTTAGCGGGCTTTAAACAATTGATGGTGGATTCTCCCAAGCATTTTAACTTGATTGTGGATAAACCTACAGAACAGAGCACGCAAGAGGAAATCAATAAGTACCTCATGTTACCGGGTATAGGCATGTACCTTGCGGGAATATGGATTGTCAATCTAAATTATTGGGGTTGTAATCAATATATAACGCAACGCGCTTTGGGAGCAGATTTAAAGACTGCGAGGACAGGTATCTTATTTGCAGGATTCTTGAAATTACTGATGCCTATCATCGTGATGCTTCCTGGGATTGCAGCCTATGTACTCTATAAAAATGGAGCATTACAAGAAGAGATGGCTCCAGGAGGGAATTTCAATGCTGACAATGCCTACTCGGCAATCTTAGGATTCCTTCCTAATGGCATGAAAGGTCTTTCCTTGGCAGCTCTTACAGCGGCAATTGTGGCCTCATTGGCTGGAAAGGCTAATAGTATTGCGACCATCTTTACCATGGATATTTACAATAAATACATGGATAAGAATGCCTCAGAAAAGAAATTGATTAAAGTAGGTAAGATCACAATTGTTGTCTCCATCATTGTTTCATTATTATTTACCTGGGATGATCTTTTAGGAATAGGAGGCGCAGGTGGATTTACCTTTATACAAAAATATACAGGCTTTATCTCTCCAGGAGTTTTCGCCATGTTCTTATTGGGAATGTTTTGGAAAAGAACAACCGGTTCGGCGGCTATTGCAGGTTTGATTACTGGATTCGTTTTGTCTGTGGTTTTCAACAACTATGCACCAGCATGGTTCGGCCATGAAACCTTCCTATATACAGCATATCCAAACGCACAAGGTAACTATGAAATACCTTTCCAGATCTGTATGGGACTAGCTTTCCTATTTACCATGATTGTGATGGTTTCCATCAGTTTATTGGGACCTAAAATTAATCCTAAAGGTTTGGAGCTGGACAGAAGAATGTTCAAGCTAGAGCCTTCTGTAACCGTTATGGTGGTAGTTACTATCCTTCTTGTAGGAGCTTTATACGTTAAGTTTTGGTAAACTAAAAAATTAAATCATTATGCTATCGTTATTTTCAAATACCAAGTTCTGGGTCCTGAGTTTATTTCTTTCCATTTTTAGTTTAAGTGAAACTAAGGCACAATCACAACTAGAAAGTCCAGATGGAAGGATTAAAGTTGAAATCCAATTGAATGAGAAAGGAGAACCCTCCTATGCTGTTAAATTTGAAAATAAGGTAGTTTTAGAAAGTTCAAAATTGGGATTGATGGTAGGCGATGAATCTTTTTCTTCTGGCTTATCACTTGTAAATAATTCCAAAGTAAATACAATTAATAAATCTTATGAGAGCATAAATGCCAAACGAAGGCTCAATGAATATCAAGCAAATGAGCAGTTGATCAGTTATGTTAATAAACAAAAACATAAGTTCAATATCCGCTTCCAAGTTTCCAATGATGGTTTGGCCTTTCGATACGAAATCCCCCAAATAGATCGTGAAAAAAGGTTGCTGAAAGCAGAAAGAAGTTCCTTTAAGTTTCCTAAGACTGCAATTGCATGGTTACAGCCCATGGCTATTGCAAAATCTGGCTGGGAGCAGACAAACCCATCCTATGAGGAACATTATTATCAGGAAATAAAAGTAGGTTCCCCTGAACCTACACATACCGGTTGGGTATACCCGGCACTTTTTAAAGTTGGAGATACTTATGCCCTAATTTCCGAATCTGGTTTGGAACCAAATCATGCTGCCAGCAGGTTAGACCCTAAGTCCGAAAATGCAGAGTATAAGATTGCCTATGCAGGGATTAAGGAAACCATTATGAATAAAGAATTGGAAACAGTAGTTGAAGGCGATTTCCACAGTCCATGGCGTTTAATTGCCGTAGGGACATTGGGCACTATAGTGGAGTCCACATTGGGTTTAGACCTTGTAGATCCTACGATAAAGTTAGACCAAAGTTTTATTAAGCCTGGGAAGTCTTCCTGGAGCTGGATTAATAGCAAAGACGAGTATATCATTTATGATGAGCAGAAGAAATATATTGATTTTGCTGCTGATATGAATTGGCAATATTGTTTGATCGATGTGAATTGGGATAGAAATATTGGCTATGAAAAAATTCAGGAATTGGCCGATTACGCCAAAGGGAAGAATGTAGGTTTGATTTTGTGGTATAACTCTGCTGGAGATTGGAATACTGTGGGCTATACCCCCAAAAATAAATTATTAACCTCTGAAGCTCGAAGAAAGGAGTTTGCAAAACTTCAAGAAATGGGAATCAAAGGAGTGAAAATTGATTTTTTCGGTGGTGATGGAAAATCAGTCATTGCTTATTACCACGAGATCCTTCGCGATGCTGCAGAGCACAAACTATTAGTGAATTTCCATGGAGCTACCTTGCCAAGAGGCTGGTCAAAAATGTACCCTCACCTAATGACGGTCGAGGCAGTGCGTGGTTTTGAAACCGTGACATTTACTCAGGACGATGCCGATAGGCAGGCCGAGATTTGTGCCACATTGCCATTTACTAGGAATGTTTTCGATCCTATGGATTATACCCCCATGAATCTTTATAAAGTTAGCTCGAATGTAAAGAGAAAAACTACTTCTTCCTTTGAGCTGGCGACTTCTATTTTGTTTTTGTCGGGCATCCAGCATTTTGCAGAATCTCCAGAAGGAATGACTCATGTACCAGAATTTATTAAACAGTTCCTACGCGATTTACCGGTAAATTGGGATGATGTCAAATTCATCCAAGGTTACCCGGGAAAAGAAGTTGTGATTGCAAGGAAATCAGGGAATAAATGGTATGTGGCTGGTATAAACGGTGAAAACAAAGAAAAGCAGATCACAGTAGACCTTTCTGGCTTGGCTACCAAGGGAAAGGTAAAACTCATTACCGATGGCAATAATAATGCTGAGTTTAGAACACAAGAGTTTGATGTGAAAGATCAAAAAACTATATCATTGAAACCTAATGATGGATTTCTTATGGTATTGGACTAACCATCAAGTTCCCTTTATATGAGTGGTAGAGCCATATTGGATCAGGTGGACAATCAGTTTAATACTGACCTGAACGCTGCAAAGATCAAATTGGGTGCTGCAAACACTTATACCGTTGATATCCCAGAAAATCTTGCCAAATTGGATGGGGTATTTGTAAGAGTGGGACTGAAGTCAAACTCTTCAGGTGAATATAGTTACTCACAGGCACAAAAACTCTCAGCAAATTAAAATAAATTATAAATAACTAAACACAAAGACCTTAAAATGCAACTTAACCGTATTTATTATTTTCTCACACTGTTACTATGTACAGCAGCATTTTCTAGCAGCATGGCCCAACCCTATAAATCGGGCCCTGATGAAAAAGATTTTGTTTCTTATCTTTTTACATATTTCAAAGGAAATGCTGTGCAAGATGAAGCAGTATGTTATGCGATAAGTACGGATGGGTATAATTTCAAGGCTTTAAATAATAATAATCCCATTCTGGATTCCGACAAGATCAGTTCTACTGGAGGTGTCCGCGATCCCCATATTTTAAGAGGTGAAGAGGGTAAGTTCTATATGGTGCTGACCGATATGACATCCTCCAAAGGCTGGGATTCGAATAGAGCGTTGGTTCTGCTCCAATCTGATGATTTAATTAATTGGAAGCATTCCATTATCAACATTCAAAAAAGATTTCAGGGCCATGAAGACCTGAAAAGAGTTTGGGCCCCCCAGGCAATTTTCGATTCTTCTGTTGGAAAATATATGGTTTATTGGTCAATGCAACATGCTAATGGCCCTGATATTATCTATTATGCCTACGTGAATTCCGATTTTACTGATTTTGAGGACGAACCTAAGATTTTGTTCACACCCAAAAACAAAAAGTCTTGTATTGATGGTGACATCATCAATAAGAATGGTTTATACTATATGTTCTATAAAACGGAAGGCCATGGAAATGGAATTAAGTTGGCAATCACAGATTCCTTGACTTCAGGGAAATGGATTGAACAACCGGGATACAAGCAACAGACTCGAGATGCGGTAGAGGGGTCTAGCATATTTAAGATGAACCATTCTGACAAGTACATCCTGATGTATGATGTATATGGAAAGGGCAAATATCAATTCTGCGAAACTTGTGATTTGGATGAATTTAAAGTTATTGATCATAATATCACTATGGATTTCCACCCAAGACACGGAACCATTATACCGATCTCAAGGGATGAGCTGGTTAATCTTACCACAAAATGGGGTGTTCCCTCTGGGATTGAAATACCAAAGGCCGTAAATCCGGTTCTCAAAGGATTTTACGCAGATCCAGATGTGCTCTATTCCAACAAGACCAAAAAGTATTATATCTATCCAACAAGTGATGGTTTTGATGGTTGGGGTGGGTATTATTTTAAAACCTTTTCATCTGATAACTTAAAAGATTGGAAAGATGAAGGAGTCATCCTTGACTTAAAGAAGGATGTTTCATGGGCGGATCGGAATGCTTGGGCTCCAACAATAACTGAGAAAAAGATAAAAGGACAATACAAATACTTTTACTACTTCACAGCAGCACAAAAGATTGGTGTCGCTACTTCGGATAATCCAACCGGACCATTTAAGGATTCTGGAAAACCATTAATTGATTTTAAACCTGAAGGAGTAAAAGGTGGGCAAGAGATCGATCCAGCTGTATTTAATGATCCGAAATCTGGAAAGAGCTATTTATACTGGGGGAATGGCTATTTAGCTGTTGCTGAGCTCAATAAGGATATGGTTTCTATCAAAAGAGAAACCCTAAAACTGATGACACCATCGGATGGAACCTTTAGAGAAGGCATTTATGTAATTTATAGAAATGGAACCTATTATTTCCTTTGGTCTGAAGATGATACGCGGAGCGAGAATTATAGGGTAAGATATGGTACCTCCAAATCTCCTTTTGGACCGATCGACATTAAACCCAATAATTTGATCCTCGCGAAAGATTCAGCCCAAGGAATTTATGGAACAGGACATAATTCTGTCCTGCAGATACCAGGCAAAGACGAATGGTATATAGTGTATCACCGCTTCAACTATCCTAAAGGAATTCACATGGGCGATGCAGCGGGCTTCAACCGAGAGGTGTGTATAGAAAGGATGTATTTTGATGAAGAAGGGAATATCAAGCCTGTTAAACCGACTCATCAAGGAATTAATGATTAATAGTTAGAAATCATGAATCAAGGAAAGCCTTTATTAATTATTTTTCTACTGTATTCGATTGCTCTTTTCCAGACAACTGATTTGATTGCACAACCTGGCTTTGGGAAAGCTGAAAAAATTAACAGCGATTGGTTCTTTTCACTCCAAAAGGATAAAAAGATCGATGAAAACAGTAATCGTGATAAATCTTGGAAGGAAGTTCGGATCCCGCATGATTGGACAATAAAGCAAGCCCTTAGCCCTACATTGGCTAGTGCGTCAGGTTATCTTCCTGGTGGTATTGGCTGGTACCAAAAAGAAATTGAAATTCCGGCTGATAAAGATGCTGAACAGGTGTTTTTGTATTTTGAAGGGATTTATAACCGAAGCGAGGTATTTGTCAATGGTAAATCAGTTGGCAAAAGACCAAATGGTTATATTTCTTTTTCCTACGATATCAGTCCATTTATTAAATATGGTGAACGGAATGTAATCTCAGTAAAGGTTGACCATAGTAAAGATGCAGATTCTAGGTGGTATACCGGTTCAGGTATTTATCGGGATGTCTGGTTGGTTTATGCCAATAAAGTGCGGTTAGACCAATGGGGCGTTTATGCTTTCCCAGAACTCCAGAATGGAAAATCTGAACTGAAAGTTCAAGTTGGATTAGTAAACGAAACGGACAAGTTGGAGAACCTTTCCATAGAAACGGAATTGTTTGATCCTCAAGGAAATTCGGTATCAAAAAAAGTTTCCAAAACTAAATTAGGAGCCTCCGAAAAGAAAGAAGTTTCGGTTCAATTAGCAGTCAAAAATCCTGAGCTCTGGACTTTGGAGACTCCAAATCAATATATCCTGAAAACGAAAGTATTAGCGGGGAATAAAGTTCTTGATCAGTCTGAAATTAAGACCGGTTTCCGAAAGTTAACTTTTGATCCCAATAAGGGTTTTGCTTTAAATGATCGATGGATGAAAGTGAAAGGGGTGTGTATTCACCATGATGCTGGAGTCCTAGGTTCTGAGTTTTATCCAGAAGTGTGGAGAAGGAGACTGATGACACTTAAAGAGATTGGTGTTAATGCTATCCGCACTAGCCACAACCCTCAAGCCAGTTCATTATATGCTCTTTGCGATGAATTGGGAATATTGGTCCTCAATGAAGCTTATGATGAATGGGAGTTCCCAAAAAGAAAATGGTTGGAAGGTTGGAACGAGGGCGTTCCTGGATTTCAGAGTTCAACGGATTTCTTTGGGGAATGGGGCGAGAAAGATTTAATAGATATGGTAAAGAGGGATAGAAATCATATTTCGATTTTTGCATGGAGCATCGGTAATGAAGTCGATTATCCTAATGACCCTTATTCTCATCCTATCTTGGATGGCAAAAAGGAGGGAGGATTCACTCAAGCCATATATGGCGGTTATAAAAAGGATGCCCCAGGTGCAAACCGCTTAGGTGCTATAGCCAAGAAATTGGCGGCTGCAGTCCGATTATATGATAAAAGCAGACCAGTAACCGCTGGATTAGCTGGTGTCGCCATGTCCAATGAAACGGAATATCCAGACGCACTTGATATTGCAGGATATAACTATACTGAGGGTAAGTATAAAGAAGACCATGTTACCTACCCTAACCGCGTAATCTATGGCAGTGAAAACCGACATGACCTAGAAGCTTGGAAAGCCGTACAAGACAATGACTTTATTTTCGGACAGTTTTTATGGACTGGGATAGATTACCTAGGGGAGTCAAGGAAATGGCCATCCAGAGGGTTTTATTCGGGACTAATGGACTTTGCGGGTTTTATTAAACCTAGGGGATACTTTCGCCAATCTTTATGGGCTGAAAAACCAATGGCTTATCTTGGGACGTATCCTATTCGCCAAAATGAAGATGGATTGGACAAATGGACTGCCCAAGAGAATAAATATCTGCCAAATCCAGCAGGAGCGCCCTGGATGGATGCTCTTCCGAATTGGAATTATAAGGAAGGCCAACTCATACGAGTTGTTGGCTACAGCAACGCCCCGAATGCCTTACTACTATTAAATGGTGAACAAATAGGGTCGATAAAAACTTACGATACTAAAACAGGCATCTATTTCTGGGATGTTCCTTTTAAGGAAGGTAAATTGGAGATTGTTGGATTAGATAAGGATGGAAATAGGATTTCACATGCTGAGATCAAAACAATTGGACCAGCAAAAAGAATAAAAATCATAGGTCCTGATCTTATTGAAATCAATAAAAATGATGGAATAGCACAGGTCGTCCTACAAATTCGAGATCAGGAAGGAAATGATGCTTTTCTTGCCGAAAATGAAATTACCTGCCATATTCTTGGTGATGTTCGATTATTGGGGATGGAAGCGGGGAATAATACGGATATGGCCGACTATACAGATAATAGACAGCGCGTATTCCATGGGAAAATGATTGTTTATTTACAGGCTAAACCGGAATCAACAAACTCGGCATTTGTTAAGTTTTCCTCTGCCTGGTTGGATGCAGCTGAGCTTGAAATTAAATTTAAATAAGCAGATCTTTCAAAATCGGACTGCCCCTTAATGTTTCTAAATTTTGGGGCAATCATTCAAGTAAAGCTATTAATTCTTCACTTGTATTAAATCCCCATATCCTGTGCGGACCAGCTTGGCAGGTACCGTAAGAACGACATGATCTGATCCTTATAGATATCCTTATTCAACACATAATAAAAGGCCCCTTTTTTAGAATTCTCCTTATCCTTTTCGTTTAATTTTATCAACAGATTAGAAGAGAGTAATTTCCTATTGAAATTCCTTTTATCGATTACAATATCATAAACAGCCTCATAAAGACTCGATATTTGTGGCAAAGTGAACTTCTCTGGCAATAATTCAAACAAGATAGGGTAGAGGGCAGCCTTACTGCGTAATAAACGTTTTGCAGTATTGATCATTTCTACATGATCAAATATTAATGGAGGGTAGTCATCAATTGGGAACCATTTCGCTTTGAATTCTTCGGAAAGGATATGTTGGTATTCCTTGCTGTCTATCAATGCGAAATAAGTGATGCTCACCACTCGGCCATGTTTTTCTCGATTGGGCTTGCCAAAAACAGCTGATTGTTCCATGTACACATCGTTCAATCCCGTTAGCTTGTACAAAATCCTTGATGCAGCCTCATCCGGGCTCTCATCAGGCTGTACAAATCCGCCCATTAAACTCCAATTATTGATTTCAGGTTCAAAGCCTCTCTTGATCAGTAGGATTTGTAAAGATTCACCATCAAACCCAAAAATGATACAATCTACTGCCAGGAGTGTGCTTGGTTCATCCTTATAAAATTCCATATACTTTTTTTCCACTAATCTAAATTTGGCATTTTCATCTTATCCACCAAATTGATGTCTAGCCAAAATACAAAATTTAATTAAAAATATTAAAATTCAATTGTTGTGGTATTTTCTTGATTAGGTTTAAAACTTTCATATTCGCTCAAAATATGCCTTTTCTACTGCTCAGGTATTAAAATCCTGTTATAATTGGTTAAATTAAGGTCAGCAGCTTTCTTTTCTATTTTCCTTTAAATTATTTATTAATTTAGGGTAACCTAAATCTTACTCCGTACCCATGAATTGCAGACCTAATAATAATCATTTTATAAATATGTTTTCCTATTTATTTGGAATCCTACTGCTCCTCCTCTTCGTATGCTGTAGCGGGGAATACAAGGATTTAGGAAAACAATACAAAAGTTGGACGGTTGCAGGAGGGTCAAAGGAAAACATTAAATATGCTGATCTCCAGCAAATCGATACCCAAAATGTGAAAGATTTAGAAGTCGCATGGATTTATCATTCTGAAGGTGCTGATAGTCTAAAATTCAGTCCTATGGAAACTAATCCCATTATCGTCGACAATATCCTATATGGCGTTTCTCCAAAAATGAAGCTATTTGCCTTAGAGGCTGGAACTGGCAAGGAAATCTGGGTTTTTGATCCCCGTGATTCCTTGAAAACCGGGAAATGGGTCCGTAATAGCGAGAATATGAACCGAGGGGTAACTTACTGGTCTAGTTCAGAAGACAAGAGGATTATCTATACCGTGGGACCTTATGTTTATTCCATTGATGCCGTCTCTGGAGCATTAATTAAAACCTTTGGAGATCAAGGCGGAATTGACCTAAGGAAAGGCTTAGGCCGCGATGAAAAGAAGTCCAATATGACTCCAACCTCGCCCGTGATGGTCTATAAAGACCTCTTTATAGTAAGTGGTCAGGTTGATGAGGAAACCCCTGGACATATCCGCGCTTTTGATGTAAGGACTGGCGAGCAGCTATGGATATTCCATACCATTCCCCATCCAGGAGAATTTGGTTTTGATACCTGGAAAGATAGCACCGCTTATAATACCAAAGGGTCTGCAAATGCTTGGTCCGGCTTTAGCTTGGATGAAAAGCGAGGATTAGTTTTCGCTGGGATAGGAAATCCGACCAATGATTTCTATGGCGGAAAGCGTTTAGGGGATGGCCTATTTGGAAATTGTATTTTGGCTTTAGATGCCGAAACCGGAAAAAGGAAATGGCATTTCCAGACTGTACATCACGATGTGTGGGATATGGATCCATCAAGTGCACCTATTTTGGTCACTTTAAATAAAGAAGGGAAGAAAATCGATGCCCTTGTACAAACCACAAAGACAGGATTGGTTTTTATCCTCGACCGTGAAACTGGAACTCCGATCTATCCCATCGAAGAGCGTGCTGTACCTACCTTCGGAGCTGTTGAAGGCGAGGTGCTTTCCCCAACACAGCCATTCCCTGTAAAACCAGCCCCATTTGCGAGACAAGGGATGACAGAAAAAGACCTCAACTCCTTGGTATCGCCCTCATCCTATGAGGATATAAAGAAAAGATATGCATCCTATAATTCCCATGGCATCTATACGCCGCCATCGATCAACGGAACAGTGATCTTCCCCGGTTATGACGGAGGTGGAGAATGGGGAGGACCGTCTTTCGATCCTGAAACTGGTATTCTCTATGTCAATTCAAATGAAATGACCTGGGTGCTCAACCTGGTCAAATTGGAAAAGACCACAAATACCAAGAAAACAAACCTTGAAGCGGGAGCTATTCTCTATAAAAAACATTGTATGTCGTGCCATGGACCTGAAAGATTAGGTGCTGGAGATTACCCTACGCTGATTGGTGTGGATAAGAAATATAGCCTCATAAAATTTAATGAACTCCTAGCAACTGGGAGAAGGATGATGCCGCCTTTTAATCATTTGAGCTTAGCAGAAAAAAATGCAATCGCCTCCCTAGTTCTTGAAATGGATAAAAAGCAAGCTGAAATATATGCAGGAAAACCTGAAACGCTAGAAATTTCATCTGGAGAAGAAAATGAAAGTCCGGATTATTCCTTTACAGGCTATAATAAGTTTCTGACCCAAGAAGGCTATCCCGCCGTGAATCCACCTTGGGGAACCCTCAATGCCATCGACCTGAATACTGGCGAGTATGTCTGGAAAATTCCATTCGGTGAGTTTGAAGAATTGAAGAAAAAAGGAATTCCAACCACCGGAAGGGAAAATTACGGCGGATCTGTCATTACCTCTGGTGGATTGTTGTTCATCGCCGCTAACTCCGATGGGAAGTTCCGGGCAATCAATAAATCCAATGGCAAAATTCTATTCGAAACAGACCTGCCAGCGCCTGGAGTCGCTACTCCTGCAACATACGAAGTCAATGGAAAGCAATTTGTTGTTATTGCTTGCGGCGGCTCAAAATGGGGTGGAAAAAAAGGAGATGCGTATGTTGCCTTTGCCTTACCTGATAAAAAATGAAAAATTCAATAAGAAATATCCTCTATGTTACCGCTCTTTCGATCCTTTGCTGGTCTTGCCAAGAAAGGGTAGAGAAGAAAACGGAAGTATTACAAGCAAAATCACAGAAAACACGAGATGAGTACATTCGGGCTATTGCTGGCGAGGATGAAAAGCTAGATTCTGCAGCATGGCAAAAGGGGGAAGTCCTGCTTTCCTATTCAGATTGTTATACCTGCCATAAAGAGAATAAAAAAGTGTTAGGGCCGTCTTTTCAGGATATTGATCTCCGCTATCCAAGACAACAAGTATTTATAAAGATCTTAGCGCAGAGAATCATTCATGGAGGCTCGGGAGCGTGGGGACATGTTGCAATGAAAGCGCATCCTAAACTATCGGCAGAGGATGCCGAGGCCATGGTCACTTATATTCTTTCTTCCCCGTCAAAGCTTCAATAAGCTTGGCCTAACTTATTGGCATGTAACGTAATAATTACGCGTATTTTCTCTTCGATTCAATTAATCTTTCCTTTTGTTAAAAAATTGTACTAACTTGATTCCAATAACCAGTTGATTCTGAGTTAATGAATGGAAACATTTGGCTCTGAAGAAACTTAAACCTTATACTACACCCTCAAAAGGAGCTTTGGCTCCAAATAAAAACTAACATCAAAATACAATCTATGATTGTGTTGGATATCGACTGTAAAAAATTCTTTTTCCCATGCTAACCGGGATAAGGGATAGATCGATGGTTTTTAGGTAATAATTTGACTAAACATAAATTATGATGTGTAGAAAAAATCTAGTTTCAAAAAATTCACTCACCATTGCTGCGGTATTTTCAGTCTTCGGACTGTTGATCCTTCTATTGCCCATGTGCCGTCCTAGTGCTGGATCAGACGGGGCAGATGGGGGTAGTTTTGTCCTGCCAAAATATGTAGACTATAATTATGATATCAAACCCATCCTTTCTGATAAGTGTTTTGCCTGCCATGGTCCAGATAATAATACCCGTGAAGCAGGTTTAAGATTAGACACCGAAGAAGGTGCCTATAAAGCCCTTGCCGAAAGTCCCGGAAAACATGCTGTGGTTCCCGGAAAGCCTCATATCAGTGAAGCTTTCCTTCGAATTACCTCGGATGATGAGTCCATTAAAATGCCACCGACAGCAGCTAATTTACCATTGAGCAATTTTGAAATCGATTTGATCGAACGTTGGATTGAACAAGGAGCTGTCTATAAGCCGCATTGGGCATTTACTGCGCCTAAGAAACCAGAAGTGCCACAGCAGGATAAAATTAAATGGGGAAACAACGAGGTCGATAATTTTGTGTTGGATAAAATGACCAAATCAGGGTTCAAGCCTAATCCTGAGGCAGATAAGAATAGACTCCTGCGCAGGGTGAGCCTGGATTTAACTGGCTTGCCTCCTGACGAAAAATTGATGGAACGCTTCTTAAAGGACGATTCACCACAAGCTTATGAAAAACTGGTCGATGAACTTATGGCTAGTCCTGCCTTTGGCGAACAAATGGCTTTACATTGGATGGATGTTGCTCGCTATGCAGATTCTTATGGCTATCAAGATGATGATATCAGGACCCAGTGGCCTTGGCGAGATTGGGTAATCCATGCCTTTAATGAAAACATGCCTTATGACCAATTCGTCACTTGGCAATTGGCAGGTGATTTACTCCCAAATCCAAATAAAGAACAAATTTTAGCTACTGCATTCAATAGAAACCATAAAATCACCGAAGAAGGTGGAGTGGTGGAGGAGGAATACCGAGTTGCCTATGGATTGGACAAAACCAATACTTATGCAAAGGGTATTTTAGGAATTACCATGGAATGTGCCCAGTGTCATGACCATAAATATGATCCTTTTACCCAAAAGAACTATTATGGAATGTACGCCTTCTTCAATAATTCCTTGGAAAAAGGCTTGGAAGGATTAGTGAATTCAGGACCTTCAAAAACTCCGAGACTGACTGTGACCCAAGAGGACATCAAAGGAATCCTCAATTTCATCAATCAAAATGCCGATGATGGGGATGTTACTGTTTCGGTAATGGGGGAAAGAGATAGTATCCGCCCTACCTTTATTCTGGATAGAGGGGTTTATGATGCCCCTACGGTACGTGTCTATCCGCAAACTCCAGAAGCGGTGTTGCCTTTTGATAGCACCAAGTATGCCTCCAATAGATTAGGCTTGGCGCAATGGACCTTCAGTGATAAAAATCCTTTGACCTCTAGGGTCTTTGTGAACCAAATGTGGGCACTTATCTTCGGACGTGGATTGGTGGCTTCTGTTGCTGATTTCGGAAATCAAGGCGATCTCCCAAGCCACCCAGAACTCTTGGATTGGTTGGCGGTTGACTTCCAGCAAAATGGCTGGAACATTAAGCGACTGATCAAACAACTGGTCAGTACAGCCACTTATAAACAGTCTTCTGTCATTGAACAAAAACACTTGGAAAAAGATCCTGATAATATCTACCTGGCTCGGGCGAAAAGGTTGCGATTGCCCGCACAGATGATTCGAGATCAGGTCTTGGCGACCAGCGGTTTGTTGAACCGGAAAATTGGCGGTCCGAGTATCAAACCTTACCAACCTGAAGGAATTTGGGAGGTCAGCAGTTCTGGTCGTGGTGCTTTGGCGCAATATGTACAAGACCATGGACAGGATCTTTATCGCAGAGGGATGTATGTCTTCTTTAAATTGACCTTGCCTCCGCCTAATATGCTGATTTTTGATGCCAGCAATCGAGATGCCTGCGAAGTCCAAAGGCAAAGGACCAATACACCGCTGCAAGCATTGGTCATGATGAACGATCCTGCCATTTTGGAAGCTTCAAGGATCTACTCCACGAATCTCATGTCGGATCAGCCAAATCTTAAACAGAGCGATTATATCAATAAAGTTTTTAAAAGGGTGCTCTGTCGAGAACCTTCAGAAAAAGAATTGGAATTGTTAGGGTCTTATTATCAAGATGAACTTACTCGGTTTACACAAAATAAAAAAGATGCAGCCTCTTTTTTGAATGTTGGAGAAGCACCGCAGGATAATTCTCTACCGAAAGAGAAGTTGGCCGCATTGATGTCGGTCGTACATGCCATTTATAATCTGGAAGAAACATTGAACAAAGGATAGGGTCAAGGGAAATACAATATTGATAATCATGAGAAAAAAGACAGATAATAACTTAGATAAAGAAGTAAAAGAAGCTCAGCTGTTTCAAAACCGCAGACAATTTTTATCGAGTTTAAGCATAGGAATTGGAAGTATTGCCTTAGGATCCTTATTGATTCCAGACCTCTTTTCAGGCAAACCTGGAAGCCAAGAAGCTTTTGAAAAAGCCTTGCCCCATTTTGCCCCAAAAGCGAAACGAGTTATTTACCTTTTCCAATCCGGTGGGGTTTCCCAATTGGAATCTTTTGACCATAAACCCAAGCTAAGAGAAATGATTGGGCAAGATCTGCCTGAATCCATCCGCGGAGGTCAAAGATTGACTGGTATGACTGCCGGACAAGCTACCTTTCCACTTGTAGGTTCTTATTTTGATTTTGCCCAATACGGACAAAGCCGAGCTTGGGTAAGTAGTTTATTTCCCCACATGGCGAAGATTGTGGATGACCTTTGTATCATTAAATCCATGCATACAGATGCCATTAATCATGACCCAGCAATCACTTTCTTCCAAACAGGCTCTCAGCAAGGGAGCCGTGCAAGTATGGGTGCTTGGTTGAGTTATGGGCTGGGCAGTGAAAACCAAAACTTGCCAGGCTTCTGTGTATTGGTTTCAAAAGGCAAAGGAAACGGACAAGGAGTCTATTCTAAACTTTGGACAAACGGTTTCTTGGATTCTGTGCATCAAGGAGTGCAATTTATGGGAGGTCCAGACCCGGTGCTTTATCTCAATAATCCTGAAGGAACAGATAAGATGAGCCGTAGAAAACTATTGGATAAGCTTGCCGAATTGAACAGCATGCAATTCGAAACCTTTAAAGATCCAGAGATCACGGCAAAGGTCCAGCAATATGAAATGGCCTATAGGATGCAGACTTCGGTGCCGGAAGTAACCGATCTGTCCAAAGAGCCTGACCATATCATCAAAATGTATGGACCCGAGTGTTTGGTCCCCGGAACCTATGCAGCAAATTGTCTATTGGCTCGAAAGCTTTCTGAGAATGGAGTGCGTTTCGTGCAACTCTACCATCAAGGTTGGGATCAACATGGAGGTCTTCCAAATGAAATGGCTATGCAAGCCAAGGATGTGGATCAAGCTTCTGCAGCATTGGTTTCCGACCTTAAGCAAAGGGGGCTCTTAGATGAAACCCTGGTGATATGGGGCGGAGAATTTGGCCGAACTAACTATTGCCAAGGTGGATTGACCGTGGATAATTATGGTCGTGACCATCACCCACGATGCTTCAGCATTTGGATGGCAGGTGGGGGTGTCAAGCCCGGGATGGTCTATGGTGAAACGGATGAACTTGGCTACAATATTGTAAAAAACCCAGTGCATGTGCATGATTTCCATGCTACCATTTTACATACACTTGGTCTGGATCATGAAAAACTAACCTTTAAGCATTTGGGAAGAAGATATCGGTTGACCGATGTAGCGGGTAATGTAGTCAAGGATATCTTAGCATAAACGGGGAAGCTAAATGACGATCAAAAATTTGCATTTCAATATATTGATAGGCCTCAATAGCTTTATCATTTTCTTTCTGCTGTTTGAAAACAGCATTCAAGTACCAGCCTATTTGCAGGTCGTGGGTAGAATGCATCCCTTGCTGCTGCATTTTCCTATCGTACTCTTAGTAATCTGCTGGATCTTGTACTTATTCCGCAGTCGCTTGGAAAAAGAGGTTCCGGCTCTTCAATCTATCCTCCATTCTTTGTTGTTTATCAGTTCCTTGCTTACTGCCATCACTGTCATTATGGGATTGCTACTTTCAAAAGAAGGCGGTTTCGAAGGGACGACTTATGAAATCCATAAATATACTGGCGTGGGGCTATCTTTATTGACCCTTGCCTTACTGGCTTTTATCCGCTTCAATCCCAGTGGCAGATACCAAAAAGTCTTTGCCGTTGGCATGAATGTTTCCATTGTTCTTTTGCTGATGGTCGGGCATTTTGGAGCCTCCCTTACTCATGGTGAGGATTTTATTATGTCACCGATCATGGAAAAGAAATCGAAGGAATTGGATGCTGAAACAGCCATCGTATTTGAAGATGCGGTTATGCCTATCCTTCAGGCCAAGTGCGTGGGTTGCCATAACTCTAGCAAACCTAAAGGCGGACTTGTTCTATCCGATAGCAGCTCTATCTTAAAAGGAGGGGAGAATGGTAAGGTCTTTATAGCAGGGAATGCTTTAACCAGTTTAATGATCGAACGCATCCTGTTGGATATTGAACATGAACATAAAATGCCACCAAAGGGCAAACCGCAATTGAGTATCGATGAAGTCTCCCTATTACGAGCTTGGATCCAAAGCGGTGGTAAATTTGATGTTCCGCTTTCTGCCTTTGCCGTACAAGACACCCTTTTTCAAGCGGTCAAATCTGTCTATGGCTTTGCGGGAACAGAGACCTATGAATTCGCCGCTGCCGATGAGGCTGAAGTGAAGAAATTGAACACACCCTACAGGATCATCAATCCTTTGGATGCCGGCTCTCCGGCATTGGATGTAAACTTTTATGGAAAGGATTTCTTTACCGATAAATCCCTTTCTGAACTTTCGCCTATAGCGGACCAGGTAGTCTCCGTAAACCTGAGTTCCATGCCGATAAAAAAGGCGGACATCCAAACGCTCAATAAATTTAAAAACCTCCGGACGCTAAACCTCAATAATAGCAAGATCACAAATGAGGATCTAGCTTTGTTGAAGGACCATGAAAATCTGAAAAGTGTTAGTCTAATCGGTACTGGAGTGTCTATTGATGGAATAAAATCTCTGGTCAAACTGCCAAATATGAGAAAGATATTCGTTTGGAATACTGCATTGAAACCTGCAGAACTGGAGGCTATCCGGAAAGATTTTCCAACAATCAAAATAGATGCTGGATTTAAAACCGATGATTCGCAAAAGTTGGCCCTTACGCCACCAAGGATAAATCCTAACCGAAGCTTTTTCCAAAAAGAAATCAGCCTTTCTTTAAGCCACCCCATTGTAGGCGTGCAATTGCGATATACGCTGGACGGAACTCATCCTGATTCTTCAACAGCCAAAATTTACAAAGAGCCAGTCCTATTGAAGAAAGACGCGATGTTGCGGGTTAAAGCCGTAAAAGATGGTTGGTTACCAAGCAATGAAATCAATCAAAGTTTCTATGCCACATCCTTTAGTCCAAACACAATCGTTTTGGAAACTAAACCCAATCAACAATATAAGGCTAGAAAGGAGCAAAGCTTCTTTGATCTGGAAAGCGGTGGAAATAATAACGCGGATGGTAAATGGCTGGGTTTTCAAGGAAATGATCTATCGACCACAATGTCCTTTGATCAAGCTATTGCCTTGGATACCCTTGCTCTCAGCATTAAACAATCCTATAATGAACATATCTACCCGCCAGAATACGTTGAAATTTGGGGTGGAACGGATTCCCTGAACCTGAAACTCCTGAACAAGGTCAAACTTGATCTGGATAAGGTGGATAAGGTGCGCTATAAACGAATGATTGCCTGTGCTATCCCAAATCAGAAAATCAGCTTCATCCGGTTGAAAACAAAACACTATCCTAAAATCCCACAAGGCTTTCCCGGAGATGGTAATCCCCCTTGGTTATTTGTGGATGAAATCATATTGAAATAACATTGTTGAAAACCTTTAAATCTACATAATGAACAGAAAAGCATTTATCCAAAAATCCTCAGTCCTAACAGGGAGCTTGTTGATCATGAAAGACTTGTTTTCCAAACCGAAAAATATTGTCTACGGACATAACCGTATGAAATACAGTCTGGATACTGCTTGGGCAACTAAACATGGCCCGAAGTTAACCGTCAATGATTGCCATGAAATGGTTCAGGATAAGAATGGACGGATCATCCTATTGACCAATGAAGTGAATAATAACATCATTGTATTCAACAAGGATGGGAAGGTTTTGGAATCCTGGGGAAATGACTTCCCCGGAGGACATGGACTGACCTTACATAATGAAAATGGAACCGATTACCTTTATATCACCGATACCGATAAACATCAAGTCTATAAAACCAGCCTTTCTGGAAAAGTACTATTGACTATCGATGCGCCATTAGGCATTGGGCTTTACAATAAAAAGGAAGAGTTTGTGCCAACAGAAACCGCAATTGATGATAACGGCGATATCTTTATTGCCGATGGTTATGGTGCTCAGCATATCCTTCACTATGACAGCAAAGGAAAGTTGATCAATCATTTTGGTGGTAGAGGTGAAGGGGACCAATTCCTGGATAATGCCCATGGGATTGCCTTTGATAAAAGAAAGGGTAAAAAAAGCCTTTTGATCACCGATCGAACTAGAAACTGTTTCAAACGATTTGATACCGCTGGAAAATTGCAGGAGATTATTCAATTGCCGGGGGAATGTGTGTGCAGACCGGTTATCAAAGGAAACCATATCTATGCCGCAGTTTTGCGATCCCCTAATATGGATGTCGCAGGTTCAGGTTTTGTGACTATCCTGGACAAAAACAATAAGGTGGTCAGCAATATAGGCGGAACAGAGCCGATCTATCAAAACGGAGCCTTAAAGACCATGCAGCAACAAGACAAGATATTTGTGCATCCTCATGATGTATGTGTGGATGATGATGATAATTTATATGTGGCGCAATGGGCTTCGGGAAAGGTTTTTCCGTATAAGTTGAATAGAGTTTAGGTTTAACTCTTCTTGTACATTTCCCTATACTTGATTTTTTCAGCTTCACGTTCGATTAATAGTCTGGCTAAGGTATGTCCGGGGGATCTGATTCCTGCTTCTTCGGCTAGTGCTCGTCTTGCTCTTTCTTCGGAGACATCGATTCGATAAAGGATACTGATCAGTTTATTGAAATTTGTGGAAACCAATTCATCTAAATGGTTGGCTAATTGTTCAAATTGTTCTTTCTCGGTCTTGTATTCCGAGACTTCTTCCAAGTGAAGCTTATCAGCAACCAAAAGCACAGGATAATTCTTGTTTTCCATATCTAACCTGCTTTACGAAGGGAAATTTAAATTAATTTTATCCATTTCCATTAGGTAAAATGACCATTTGTAGCTGTCAATTTTACCCTCTAATTCTTTTAAAATTGATAAGGTGCTTCTGGTTTGGCTTTGCTCTTATTCGAGCCATATTCGGAAATTTCAAATTGTGTCTCGAATGAAGTCAAACTCTTATTGAGAAAAGCGACTTAATCGGAATAGCCAAAATATTATCCTTTATAGAGCTGCTATTCTTTATTCAATTTTCTCCTGTGATTCTACTTTTGAGGAACAGAAGATCTGTTTATGGATAATCAGGCAGAGGCTGATGACAATAATTATAGCAGCAATCCCGAGGATTTCGTGAGTCATTGGAAAACTATGCCGCATAAGCCCCCCTATTCCTTGGATCATTAAAACAAATTCATTCAGGAATATCCCAAGCAATAAGCCATAGACAGCTTTTTCGATGCCTTTGTTCATTTTTAAAGCCTGGCTATTGAAGGCATAACCCAATAAAAATAAGGAGATGATGACCAATAAAACCAAGTGCAGATAGGCAATGACAATAGGCCTGAAACCATAGACTAATTGGCTAAGGGCTGGGATAATCGATATCGCTTGAAGGATCAATTTGATACAGACAGCCAATGCCACACAGGTCCACAGGATAAAAACTATTTTACTTAGCCGTAACGCCTCTGTTTTCTTTTTAGCAGCAAAGAATTTGACAAGGAATTTAGCCCATAGAAAGATCTGTACCAATACGGTGAGTAACAATAATCCATAGAGCCAATTTGGGAATCCTTTCCACCATAGTACCGAGAGAAAATAAGCCGGAACAACCGTTGAAATATATACCCAAGAGAACCTTGGGGAAATGATGCCCTGTCCATAGTTTTTGAAAATCCAATGGTTCAATAAGCCAAAACAACCAAAGAAGAACCAGCCATTGTATTGGAAATGCAGGTAGAAATAGACCGATGCCAATTGTTTCAATGGATCTAGTTGATGGGTAATTTTCAGGTAAACTAAGGCAAATGTTCCTATCGAAGAGAGCACATTATATATAACAGCGGCTTTGATCAGGATCGATATGGCTTTTGGTATAGCGGATTTATTCAAGTCTTTCCAGATGACCACTGCAAACCAATAGGATACCAATACCACACAGGTAGAGAAGCTGATGGATAGAAAAGCATAACCCATTATGGTAAATGAAATCAGCATGCCTAAGGAAGCCAAAAAATTGGCGAACAGGATATTTCTATAAGTTTTGGGAAGGCTCTTTTCTATGTTGTTTCCAGTAACGATCAGGATCAAGAAAATCATGATCGCCTGTGAGACCCAACCTGAAAAGGCAAAGTGTGAATGCGCATGCATCAGGTTTTTTTGTTCCAGAAAGGGTAGAGGGAAAAGGAATTTAAGGCGCATCAATAGACCGTAAATACCCACGATCAGAAAACTGAACATGGTTAACAGAGTCCAATCCTTAGCAGAATTATATTTGAGAGTAGCTGTCATTCCTTTTTTCTAAGCTAATTAGCCTTCAACCTTTCCGGTGCAATAACTCGGAATGAAGACCTTTCCTTTGACAATGGTCAATTTATCTTCCTTTTCTAGGTTCTTCATCGCACGGATTATCGTCTCCACTCTTAATCCGGTCATATTCGCCAGTTGCTGTCGGGTCAACATTAAGCGATGGCATTCCCCACAGATCAATTTGTTTTCATCGTTTAATTTGTTGAGCAGATGGAAGAGGATTTCCTCAGGCGAATAGCTGCAGATCATTTTGGTCATGAAGAGCTTGAACCGAAGTTCCCTTGCGATTCGCTGGGTCACCAAGAGCATGAAGCTATGGTAATCTTTTAAGATTTCCATAAATGCGCTCGAAGATAGCTTTAGCATGGTACATGGTTTATCTGCGATGGCAGAAGCTACATGGAAACCGTTATCAAGTATGGCAACCTCCCCAAATCCCTCGCCAGCACAAACGACCTTTTGCAGTACTTCTTTCCCATCGGGAAGGAAGTTGCATACCCTGACACGGCCACTGATCACTTGATAATAGAAATTCGAAGGACTATTCTCATGGAATATCACTTCAGCGCTTTCCACTTTTTTAACGGTTGCGCCTTTTTCAATAAGTAACTCGGATGGGATCATATCCTTGTTTTTTTTGTCTTTCTATTTAAGGCAAATCTATCTAGAAAGACGTTTTTCATAGTTGATGGTGGTCACTCAAAATAGTGATTAGAATCAAAATTAGACTTAATTCTCTAAGTGTCAAGGGGATGGGATGCTAATTCCCATAGATCAATACTGTTAATCAATAATTTATGATTAGCCTCATAAAATTAGCCTCGAGCTTGCCGGTACCTTTGTAATAAACATAATACACAATCATTGATTGAATTCAAAAATCTAAGAAACTATGAAAAAATTAACCGTACTCGTTTTGATGGCCATGTTCATATACGCCTGTTCATCAAACAATAGTGAGCAAAAATCAGAACGGTCCTTCCCAGAGGAAACAGCCGCCGCATCTAGCGATGCTGGTACTGACGCAAGCTCCTATGACCCTAACCGCGGAGAAGGAAAATTTACAACAGTTGACCTAGGAGCCAAGCTAGATGTAGCGATGGCTGAAGCAGGCAAGACCATTGTAGATCTAAAATGTGCATCATGCCACAAGATGACCGATGAGAAATTGGTTGGACCAGGATGGAAAGGCGTTTCAGAACGTAGAAAACCAGAATGGATCATGAACTTTATTACCAACCCAGATGCGATGTTGGATAAAGACCCTGAGTTGCAAGCGCAATTGGAATTGTGTTTAGTGCGTATGCCTAACCAAAACTTAACAGACGATGATGCCCGCAAAATCTTGGAATTTATGCGTCAAAATGATGGTGTGAAATAATTCGAAAGCAAGTTATTATATCTAAATCATACTATAATGGAATTTAAAAAATATTTTCTATCAGGGATTGCTGTGGCCACGCTGCTCACTTCATTCCAAGCTTGTAAGCCCAAAGGGGCGGGTGAAGCTGTCAGTGGTAATGCCGCAGAAAAGACCTATGTCGCTCCAGGGAAATACGATGAGTTTTACAACTTCGTATCCGGTGGTTTCAGCGGACAGATGTCTGTATACGGACTGCCTTCAGGACGTCTGTTAAGGGTCATCCCGGTATTCTCTGTGGATCCTGAAAAAGGATGGGGATTCAGTGAAGAAACGAAACCTATGCTGGAAACTTCCCATGGTAATGTGCCTTGGGATGATTTGCACCACGTTCAATTATCAAAAACCGACGGTAACTATGACGGTCGTTGGGTATTTGCCAATGCCAACAATACACCACGTATTGCGCGTATCGACTTGACTACCTTCCGTACAGCAGAGATCCTTGAATTGCCGAACAGTGGTGGTAACCACTCTTCACCTTATATCACAGAAAATACAGAGTATGTGGTAGCAGGGACACGTTTTTCTGTTCCATTAGATGGTGAAGGTGGCGATGTGCCAATCAATACCTTCAAGCAGAATTTCCGTGGTTCATTGAGCTTTGTCAGTGTAGATAAAGAGAGTGGAAACATGGAATTATCCTTCCAGATTGAAACACCGGGTGTCAACTACGATTTAAGTCGTGCTGGTAAAGGTGTATCTCATGGTTGGTTCTTCTTCTCTACCTATAACACTGAACAAGCAAACACCTTGTTAGAGGTAAATGCGTCTAAAAATGACAAAGACTTTGTTTTAGCAGTAAACTGGAAAAAAGCAGAGGAATATTTAAAAGCTGGTAAAGGTAAAAAGGTTACTGGTCTGAAATATGCCCACAACAAGTATGATGAAAAATCACATACTTCTTCTACTGAATTCAAAACGGAAACTATCGTCTTGAAGGCAGAAGAGTTAGAAGGATTGTGTTACTATATCCCTTGTCCTAAATCACCTCACGGTGTAGACGTTGACCCTACGGGTGAATATATTGTAGGTTCAGGTAAACTTGCCGCTTTAATTCCAGTATTCTCATTCGATAAAATCCAAAAAGCGATTGCTGGAAAACAATTCGAAGGTGAATTTGGTGGTATTCCAATCATTAAATATGAAGCAGCATTACATGGCGAGGTTGAAAAACCAGGTTTAGGTCCATTGCACACTGAGTTTGATGAAAAAGGAAATGCGATCACTTCATTCTTCGTTTCCTCAGAATTGGTGAAATGGAATGTGAAGACTTTGAAAGTTATTGACCGTGTTCCCACTTATTATTCAACAGGTCACTTGATGATCCCTGGTGGTGATACCAAAAATCCGTATGGAAAATATGTGGTTGCTTATAACAAGATTACAAAAGACCGTTTCCTTCCTACAGGACCTGAATTGTCACAAAGTGCGCAGATCTTTGATATTTCAGGAGACAAGATGCAGTTGATCTTGGACTTCCCTACAATCGGTGAGCCGCACTATGCGCAAGCGATCAAGGCAGACAAAGTCGTAGACAAGAGCGTTAAGATCTTCAAAATCGAAGAAAATACGAATCCATATGCTACAAAAGGAGAGAGTGAAGCTCGCGTAGAACGTAAGGGTAACCAGATCCATGTTTACCTAACTTCTATCCGTTCCCACTTTGCACCTGACAATATTGAGGGTGTTCAATTAGGCGATGAGGTCTATTTCCACGTAACCAATATTGAGCAAGACTGGGATATGCCCCATGGATTTGCCGTAAAAGGAGCCAAAAATGGCGAGCTTTTGGTTATGCCAGGAGAAACCCAGACCTTAAAATGGGTACCAGACCGTGTTGGTGTGTTCCCATTCTATTGTACGGACTTCTGTAGTGCATTGCACCAAGAAATGCAAGGTTATATCCGTATTTCGAAGAAAGGAAATAATGTTCCGTTGACCTACAGCGTAGGCACAAACATGCCTAAAGAGAGTACTAACTAAAGCTACATAGAGATGAAATCTACAAACAACTTGTCAGTCTTGCACCGTGTCTTATTGGTACTATGCGGCCTGGCTTTAGTAGCAGTCATCTTCCTTCCGATTTGGCGTATTGAGCTGGATGCAGCTCAATACCCAGAAGGGTTGGAACTGCAGATATTCAGCCATAAATTGTCTGGACAGGTGGATATCATCAACGGATTGAACCATTATATCGGCATGAAAACCCTACATAAGGAGGATTTTAAGGAATTCACAGTCCTTCCTTATATCATTGGATTCTTTGCATTGGCCTTTACCGTTGTCGGTCTTGCCAACAAAAGAAAGTGGGTATACTATTTATTTGGAGCATTCTTGCTATTTGGGATCGTAGCCATGGTAGACTTCTATGTTTGGGAGTACAACTATGGACATAACCTTGACCCGAATGCACCGATCAAAGTACCAGGTATGTCCTATACTCCTCCATTGATCGGCTATAAAAAGCTGTTGAATTTCGGAGCTTATTCCGTTCCCGATATTGGTGGTTGGATTTTTATCCTTTGCGGAATTATTTTGGCTTTTTGTGTCATTCAAGAATGGCGCAAAACGAAAACTTCTAAAAAACTTAAAAATGAACAGAACTAAGATATTTCTTATCTGCTTGAGCAGTGTCCTTCTGATCATGTTTGGATTGCAAGCATGTCAAGGCAATAGTGAACCAAAGCCCATAAAATATGGCTCTGAACAATGTGCTTATTGCAAGATGACCATTAGCGATGCTCGATTTGGCACACAGTTGCAGACTAAAAAAGGACGTGTTTACAATTTCGACGATGTACAATGCATGATTTCCTTTGTGAAGGAAAGCAACGTGAAAAAGGAAGAGGTTGCAGCCTATTTTTTACCGGATTATAGCAGTAATAAATTGTTGCCAGCAGACAAGATGTTCTATTTGAAAAGCGAAGAGCTGAAAAGCCCTATGCGCGGAAATATTGCAGCCTTTGAAAAGACAGAGGATCTGGAAAAGGCAAAAGCTGAATTAGGAGGTACCGCCCTTAGTTGGGAAGACCTTTGGAAATAAAACCTGCATCATGGGAAGATCAGTTTGGAAGATATTTAGTGCGTTGATTTGTTTATTTATGGTAGGTGGCATGTCTCATGCCACTACCATTAAAGTAGGCAAAAATCATTCGGTGACATCCATAAAACAAGGGATTGCCCTGGCAAAAAAAGGCGATACCGTACTGGTTCAATCTGGAACCTATAAGGAGGGAAATATTATCATCGACAAAGCTATCAGCCTGATCGGTGAGGGCATGCCGACATTGGATGGAGAGAAAAAACATGAGCCAATCTCCGTAAAATCACCCTTTGTCCATATTCAAGGATTTAAGATCAAGGGCTCTGGACATTCCTCCATCAATGATGTAGCGGGAATAAAGATTTACAATACCCATCATGTCAACATTATCAACAATGTATTGGATGATAATTTCTTTGGGGTCTATTCCCAAAACTCCAAACATCTGGAGATCAGGGGTAACAAGATCCAGGCTTATGGAACGGCCGAACAATTGATCGGAAACGGTATCCATGGTTGGAAATCGGACAGCCTACTCATTGAGAACAATGAGATCTTAGGACATCGGGATGGCATCTATCTAGAATTTGTAACCCATACCCATGTCAACAAAAACCGCTCAGAGGGCAACCTGAGATATGGCCTGCATTTCATGTTTTCACATGACAACAGCTATATAGAAAACATATTCCGGGCAAATGGTGCCGGAGTGGCCGTTATGTACACCAAGAATGTACATATGGAGAACAATAAATTTGAAGAAAACTGGGGGGATTCCGCTTATGGTCTGCTCCTAAAAGATATATCAGACAGTAAAATAATCAACAATACATTTGATCGCAATACCGCCGGAATTTTTATGGAAGGTTCCAATAGGATCCAAATCGAGAACAACCTTTTTCAAGGAAATGGATGGAGCGTAAAAATCCAGGCGAGTTGTATGGACAATGATTTTAAGAATAATAATTTCTTGCAAAACACATTTGATGTGGCAACCAATGGAACGTTGACCCTTAACAATTTTGAAAATAATTATTGGGATAAATATGAAGGCTATGATCTGGATAAGGATGGGATTGGGGATATTCCTTTCCGCCCAGTAAGTTTATTTTCCATGTTGGTCGAGCGCTATCCATCTGCCATGTTGCTTTTTAGAAGTTTTATGGTGACGCTGTTTGATCGTACAGAAAAACTGTTGCCTAGTTTGACCCCAGAAGGGTTGAAAGATGAAAAACCACGTATGAAATCAGTTTAATTATGATCGAAATCCAACATATTTTCAAAGACTTTGGCAAGTTTAAGGTGCTGAAAGATATTAACCTTTCCTTGAATGGGGGAGAATGTGTCGCCTTGATAGGTCCAAACGGAAGTGGAAAGACCACGCTAATCAAAACTGTTTTGGGCATGGTAGTTCCCAGTTCAGGGATTATCAAATTTGACGGCGAAAATATTCAAAATAAATATTCTTACAGAAAGGAGATCGGCTATATGCCACAGATTGGCCAATATCCGGAGAATATGAGCATAGGACAGGTTTTAGATATGATGAAAGATATTCGGAAGATGCCCGAGGATCAGTTAGACCTGGATCTGTACAATGCATTCCACCTACCGGCCCTGTTGGATAAGCGTATGGGGACCTTGTCTGGCGGAACTCGGCAAAAAGTTAGTGCCTGCTTGGCCTTTCTTTTTAATCCAAAGGCTTTGATCCTGGATGAACCAACGGCGGGCTTGGATCCACTTTCTTCGGAAATATTGAAAAACAAGATCCAGAAGGTGATGAATGAAAATAAATTGATCATTATCAGTTCTCATGTACTCAGTGACTTAGATGATCTAGTTTCGCAAATCATTTATCTGCAAGAAGGAAAATTGATGTTCCATAAATCGCTTCAACAATTAAAGATAGATACCGGTACAGATAAACTGTCAAAGGCCATAGCCCAAGTCATGTCTGTTCCAAATCAAACTAAATAGGCTTTCCATGAATAAAATTATACGCTACGTTTTTGTTGATTTACTGAGAAATAAAACTATTATTTTCTATACACTTTTGCTATTTGCGTTATCGGTAAGTGTCTTCAGCATGGAAGATAATTATGAAAAAGGATTGGTGAGTTTGTTGAACATTGTACTTTTTGTAGTTCCTCTGGTAAGTATCGTATTTTCAAGCATATACCTCTATAATAGTGCTGAATTTATTTGTTTATTAGTGAGTCAGCCCCTTAAAAGGGGCAATATATGGCTAAGCATATTTGCAGGTCTGGCAGGGACCCTATGTCTCTCTTTTTTCATAGGCGTAGGCATCCCCACATTCTTATATGCATTTAGCAGTTCTGGGTTAATATTGGTTGGTTGCGGTTTATTGCTTTCTGTGATCTTTGTGTCAATAGCCTTATGGACCTCCGTATTAATCCGGGACAAATCTAAAGGCATCGGACTTGCAATCCTATTGTGGTTGTATTTCGGATTGCTGTTCGATGCCTTAGTTTTATTTATGTTGTTCCAGTTTTCCGATTATCCAATCGAGAACTTTATGGTCGGATTGTCCATGTTCAACCCCATCGATGTCTGTCGGATCTTGATCCTCTTGCAACTCGACCTTTCCGCCATGATGGGTTATACTGGAGCAATTTTTAGAGACTTCTTTGGAAATGCCCTCGGCATGAGCATTACAATTGCTGTCCTGTTTTTGTGGGCTATCATACCCCTATGGCTGTCGGTCAGGTATTTTAAGAAGAAGGATCTATAAGAAAAAGTACGGCAATTGGTACTATGCCAAGTAAATGACAGGTCTGATTGACGATTTTATTCATTGTCATAAAATTCATTTTTGCCATGATAATTAATCAATTCACAAAAATCTCAGAGCTTATCAAAGCTAATGAGTTGTGCATTGATGCCATTGCATCAATAGCGAAACCCTTACGGAAAATCAAAATCCCATTATTGCGTAAGGTCCTGACTCCACGTGTCAATATCATGGAAGCTGCAAAAATTGCAAACTGTTCTGTAGATGACTTTAGACGTGTTCTAGAACCATTAGGATTTACATGGAAAGAGGCCGCAGAAACAAAGACTTCTCAAGAAAAGAAGGAACAAAATAAACCGGCATGGTTGATTGAATGTGAACAGATTGTTCCATTGGATGTCAGGCCAATTCTAGATGCTGACCGGGACCCCTTAAAAGAAATCATGATAGCCTATAAAGCACTTCCTGAAAAAGCAGTGCTAGAAATCATCAATAGCTTTTTGCCATTTCCACTTATTAGCCGCTTGGAAGATAAAGGTACTTTCAGTTATACCGATGAGATTTCAAAAACTGAATTCCATACTTATTTCTATAAGCCAATGGCAGAAAAGGCCGTAACCAAGATAGAGTCCATGATCTCTTTTGTATCCTTTGATGTGATCGAAAAGATATTGAATACCAAGAGTTTCGATATGGTAGAGTTGGATGTCAGGAGTTTGCCTATGCCACAACCTATGGAGCGAATCTTGGAAACCTTGGGGCAATTAAAGGCCAATGAAGGCCTTTTTGTCCAACACAAGAAAGTGCCGCTTTATCTTTTGGAAGAATTGGGCAATTTACCTTATCGGGTATTTGTCAGTGAGATTGCTGAGGGAGATGTAAGAATATTGATCCATCCATAAAAATAGGGACATGACTTTAAGTTCGACCGATAATGCCACCAAAGGATATGTAGTCGTGCCATTTTTTGCCACGGCAGCTGTCTTTTTCCTTGTATTTAGCATCTTGTTAGTATTGACGGGAAGCCAAATCCTGGGGCATTATTTTCAGCCTAGAGTTCTTGCTATAGTCCATACCCTGGCATTAGGATGGGGAACCATGATCATTTTTGGTGCAGCTTATCAACTGGTGCCAGTCATATTCGAACACAGCTTGTTCTCTCCAAAACTGGCCTTTTTCAGTTATTTCATATTGACCATTGGCAGTTGCCTATTGATTTATTGCTTTTGGAATTTCCGGACTGATTGGATGATGATTTTAGCAGGGTCTCTGGTCTGCATGGCTTCTTATATATATTTTCTTATCATTTGGATGACCAGCAAGAAGCACGAAAAATCATTTGAGTTCAATCTGTTTTTTATGTTTTCCGCTTTTTGGCTATGTTTTACCACTACGGTTGGTTTATTATTGGCCATCAACTTGGAACATCATTATATTTCAAAGAACCATTTGGATATCTTGAAACTGCATGCCCATGCCGGCTTAGCTGGATGGTTCCTGCAGCTGATTTTGGGTGCCGGAGCAAAGATGATCCCTATGTTCGTGATGGGGAAATCGGCCAAAAGAAAAGCGTTGTTTATTTCCGTTACCCTGATCAATACCGGTTTATTGATGTTTTTGATCCATGGTTACCGAAATCAGATTGACTACAGACTGCTGATATGTGCCACTTTGATCCTTGCAGGAGTGATTAGCTGGGGCGTATTTATACAGGACTGTTTGAAGAATAGGTTGCGCAAGAAGATTGAGATTCCGATCAAACATAGCTTATTGTCGATAGGAAACCTTTTTGCGGCTTTTGCAACTCTGCCACTGGTGCTGAATCAGGAGTCTGGGAATTGGGTTACACTCTATATGGTTTGGATTTTCTTGGGTTGGATCACGGGAATAATCTTAGGGATGACCTTTAAGACCCTCCCATTTATTATCTGGAATATACAATATAAAAACTTGAACGGAAGGGCAAATGTGCCCATGCCGAAAGAACTTTATAGCCATAAATTATTAAAGGTTCAATACCTCTTATTTCTTGGGAGTTTGTCTATTACGGTGATTGCCGTAGTGTTCAAACTCAAATGGTTGATCAACCTAAGTACTGTCCTGTGGGTATTGCTTTCGGTTTCGTATTTATTGAATGTACTGAAGGTTTTGACACATAAGAGAAAGGAGGAATATGGAAGTTGATTTTACCGCTCCGTTTGCTTCGGAGCAACTCAAAGCAATACAATCGCTGATGCTGGTTATGGATCCTGAACTTGGTATTAATGTCATTGATATGGGCCTGGTTTATGTATTAGACTTTACTGAGAGCAATAAGCTCCAGGTTCAAATGACCTTGACGACTCCCTACTGTCCGATGGCGGGTTCCATAACGCAAGCTGTGCAAAAAAGTATGGAAAGTACCTTTCCTGATCGTGAAATCATATTGGAATTGGTCTGGCAACCTGAATGGTCGCCGGATCTGATGACCGAGTCGGGGCGGGAACAATTGAATAGACAATAAAACTAAATTAATACTACTATGAAAAATGTAATCTATTTGATCTGTTGGAGCTTATTTGCCCTGACAATGGCTTCTTGCCAAAAGGATGATAATCTGGAGAATCCTTTGGAAGATAAAAAGATCATTGCTGAAAAAACGATTAACGCCTCTAAGCAAGTCCAGCTCTTGGCTGATAAGGATTTAGTTGTAGGCTATCAAAATGTATACGTCAGGGTTTTGAAAGATGGAAAAACAAATCCTTCGGATAAGATAGAATTTTCTCCTGTTATGGACATGGTGACCATGAAACACGGTGCACCTACTGGTAAATTTGCTTTCAACTCTAGCGTTGATGCCTTTCAAGGGTTTGTGGTTTTTACCATGCCTACGGCCAATGATGGTACTTGGGCAATTGACCTAAAAATAAATAATGAAACCCTAAACATTCCGGTAGTGATCAAACCTGCTGTCACTGGAAATGTTCCTGTGAAGTCCTTCACGGCTACAGATAATAAACGCTATATCATGGCATTGGTACAACCTTCTTCCCCAAAGATTGGAATCAATGATTTAGAGGTGATGGTTTTCTGGAGAGAAAATATGTTCTCTTTCCCTGTTGTGGATGGATTGACATTGGATTTTCATCCGGAGATGACTTCGATGAACCATGGTTCAAGCAATAATGTCAGCCCTCAAGGTTCGGGAGCTGGGATTTATAAAGGAAAAGTGAATTTCAGTATGTCGGGAGATTGGAGACTGTTCTTCAATGTTAAAAAGGGTGAAACAGAACTTGCGAAGGATGTCTTTCTAGATGTACTGTTTTAGTGAATAAGGCTCAATAAATTTTTAGGACTCGGTAAAATTTCAAGGCTTATGAAAAGGATTTCTTTTATTTTAAGTTTTTGCTTCCTTGTGGCCGGACAGTATGTCCAAGCGCAACATCATCACCATGATACATTGAAGAATGTTGCTATTGAGGAAGTGGTAGTAAGTACTCAGGTTTCTGTAAATAAGCAACTTGAATATGAGCAACGAGCTTCTAAACAAGCGAATATTGACCAGATCTTGGATAGGATTGCTGGCGTTCAGATGGTTCGTAGGGGCAATTATGCTTGGGAACCTACTATCCGCAGCCTAAATGCTGCGCAGATCAATCTGACGATAGACGGGATGGCTATTTTTGGAGCCTGTACAGATCGTATGGACCCGATTAGCTCCTATATTGAGCCCAGTAATCTGCAGCAGATCAATGTGAATATTGGTCCTTCATTCAATAGTTATGCTGGAGGAATGGCTGGCGGAATGAACTTCAAGCTTGCCAATCCGGAACTTTCGAAAGTCCCTCAGTTGAATGGAATGCTGGGGACAGGTTATGAATCTAATTCACAGGCGGTTCAAACCTTAGCATCCCTGCAATATAGTACGGAAAAATTCGCATTCCTAGTGAATGGGATCTTTAGAAAAGCACAGAACTATAAAGCAGCAGAAAGGGCAATCGTTCCTAATTCCCAGTTCCAAAAATGGAATGGATCTATTGCTGCGACTTATAAATTAAATTCCAAGAATCAAATACTAGCCCAATATCTTGCCGATTATGGTCAGGATATTGGGTATCCTGCATTGACCATGGATGTTGCCTTTGCCAATTCAAATATTGTTTCCTTGACGCATGTCTATAAAGGCAGTAAAGAGGGTATGAATGAAATCCGTTCGAAGGTTTATTTCAACCATATCGACCATGCGATGGATGATAGCAAAAGGCCTGCGGAGACTGTTCCTATGCACATGGATATGCCAGGTCTATCTCGGACGGCTGGCTTTTATTCTGAAACAGGCTATCAGTTTGCTAAGCATCATTTGCAAGCAAGGTTGAATGGATACCTCAATAGGTTGACCGCTAATATGACCATGTATCCAAAAGACGGAAATCCTATGTTTATGTATACCCTGCCGGATGCGCAACGCGATCTGCTGAGTTTGGATATTTCGGACCGTTATTACCTGAGTGAAAAATGGATGATGGATTTTATGGGAACCTATAGTTTTGCCAATTCAAGTATCTATAGCCAGCAAGGTGAGGAACAGCTATCGAGCTTAACGGATGCCTCTCTTGGACGATCCAATCACCTTGGAAACATCAATCTGACCGGCCATTACCATCCTTCCGCCAATTTGCATTGGATGGCAAAGTTAGGTTATGCCAATCGTAGCGCCAGTCTGCAGGAGTATTATGGTTTCTACCTTTTCAATAGGTTGGATAACTATGATTACCTGGGAAACGTGGATTTGAAAACTGAAAAATCTTTTCAGGCGAGCTTTGGGTTAAGCTATCAACTACCTTGGCTCAGACTTGAGGCGAATCTCTATAATTATTATTTCAAGGACTACATTGCTGGCAGGATTAATCCTGATTTCCATGTGATGACCATTGGAGCAACTGGAGTGAAAAAGAACCAAAATTTGGATCATGCTAATTTAATGGGCGCTGAAATGGCCATGAAGATCAAGTTCTTGAAGAATCTGGAATGGTTAAGTACCGTAACTTATTCGGAAGGAAAGGATGATGGAGGCAATTACTTGCCATTGATTTCGCCATTTACCAATAATAATACTTTCCTGTTTAACCATCAGGGTTATGTGGCCCAGTTTGAAGTAAGTTATTTTGCCAAACAAAATAAGGTTAGTTCAGCAATCTATGGAGATAGCAGGACGCCAGCTGCCACTCTGTTCAATGTAGGGGTCAGGAAAGCATTCCAATTAAAACAACAAAAACTAACTGCCAATTTGAGAGTGGAAAATATCTTTGATAGATATTATTTTCGCCATCAAGATATCATGAAGATTGCCAGACCGGGACGAAATTTGATCGCCCAGATCAACCTTTCTTTCTAATTTTTTGCATATAATTGGGCTTTATGTTCCACCTCATAAAATATTGAGGCTTTTGTTGTTAGCTTTAAATAATTCTTGAAATCTATCTCTTAATCTAAAACCATGCCTATGAAAAACGTGATCAAACGTGATGGTTCTCTTGAACCTTTTCATTCCTATAAAATAGAAGATGCCATAAAAAAAGCATTCGAAAGTGTGTCTGTTCCTTATGATGAGCAAATCATAGAAACCGTCTTGGAGGAACAAAAAAATGCAGACCTCTTTGATGTGGAAGACATTCAGGACGTCATTGAAAGAAAGCTCTGTGTAGCTGGATATTTCCAGGTGATGCGCTCGTTTATGCTGTTCCGTCATACGCGGAAATTGCAGCGAGAGCATATCGATCGTTTTGTAGATTCCAGTACTTATGTGGATAGCAGCCATGCTGTGGAAGAATACATTTACCAAAACGATTGGCGTATTCAGGCGAATGCCAATAATTCATTTTCCAATGCTGGTTTGGTAAACAATACGGCCGGAAAAATCATAGCGAATTATTGGTTGGATAAAGTTTACAATAGGATTGAAGGCCATGCACATCGTAATGCGGATATCCATATCCATGACTTGGACTGTTTAACCGGTTATTGTGCCGGTTGGAGTCTAAGGGTTTTGTTGGATGAAGGTTTCAATGGTGTCAGGGGTCGGGTTGATAGTAATCCACCTTCGCATTTCAGGGAGTCCCTGGGCCAGATGGCCAATTTCTTGGGCATTCTGCAGAGTGAATGGGCAGGAGCTCAGGCCTTCAGTTCGTTTGATACCTATCTTGCACCTTATGTCTTTAAGGATTGCCTAAGCCAGATTGACGTCAAGAAAGCTATCCGTAGCTTCGTCTATAACCTGAATGTTCCTGCTCGTTGGGGGCAATCTCCATTTACCAATATTACCCTCGATTGGAATGTCCCACAGGACTTGAGGGACCAAATCCCTACCAAAGCAGGAAAACATCTGTTCAGGGGCATCAATAATGAAGTCTTGAAAACATTGGCGCTTGAAAGAGGCGTTCAAGAATTGGAAGATTTGACCTATAAACATTTCCAGCCGGAAATGAACATGATCAATCGGGCTTATTATGAAGTCATGACCGAAGGCGATGCAAATGGACAGCCTTTTACATTTCCTATCCCTACCGTGAACATCACAGAGGACTTTGATTGGAACGGAGAAAATGTGGATGTCCTGTTTGAGAACACGGCCAAGATAGGGTCCTCTTATTTCCAAAACTTTATCGGTAGCCAATATTTTATCGATGAAAATGGTGATCGACAGGAAAATCCGGATGCCTATAAACCGAATGCCGTACGGAGTATGTGCTGCCGTTTGCAACTTGACCTTCGGGAATTGCTGAAACGTGGAAATGGTCTCTTTGGAAGTGCCGAGATGACCGGCAGTATCGGTGTGGTAACCATTAATATGGCCAGATTGGGTTATCTGTACCAAGGAAATAGGGATGGTCTGTTTTCCCGATTGGATGAACTGATGGAAATCGGACGCTCGACCCTCGAAAAGAAAAGGAAATTTATTCAGGAAATGTACGATAATGATTTGTATCCATATACCAAGAGATACCTTTCCCATTTCAGGAATCACTTTTCGACCATCGGTGTCAATGGGATGAATGAAATGATCCGCAATTATACCGGCAATCAGGAGAATATTGTTTCGGATTGGGGGATTGAATTTGCCAGTGAGATCCTGGATTATATCCGCGAGCGCTTGAAAAAATTCCAAGAAGAAACCGGCAATCTATACAACCTGGAAGCGACACCTGCTGAAGGGACAACCTATCGTTTTGCTAAAGAAGATAAAAAACGCTTCCCTGATATTTTGCAGGCTGGGCAAGATCAGCAGATCTATTATACCAATAGTTCCCAAATTCCGGTAAATCATACAGACGATCCATTTGAAGCTTTGTTGCTGCAGGATCAACTGCAATGTAAGTATACCGGCGGGACGGTACTGCACCTGTACATGCGGGAAAAGATCAGTACTCCTGAAGCCTGTAAGCTGTTTGTAAGGACCGTATTGAGCAATTTTAGATTGCCTTATATCACGGTAACTCCTGTATTTAGTATCTGTCCTGTGCATGGATACCTGAATGGGGAACATGAATATTGCCCAAAATGTGATGATGAAATCGTGAATCAATATAATTTAAATAGTGAATATGGAAACCATGAAGAATGAAAGATTGCTATTGTTGCAGCAACATCAGCAAGAACGCAGTAAATGTTTGGTCTATACTCGTGTAATGGGGTATCATAGACCTGTTGAAAGTTTCAATATCGGTAAACAAGGAGAGCATAAACAGCGGACCCTGTTCCAAGAAGGATATGGCAAATGCTCTATATGATATAACTCCTTTTACCTTATTGGATTACCCTAATAAAGCAGCCTGCATCCTTTGGTTTGTGGGCTGCAATATGCGTTGCCAATACTGTTATAATCCTGATATCGTATTCGGCAAGGGTAAGATCGGTATGCAACAAGCCGAGGCTTTTTTGAAGTCGCGGAAAGGCTTACTGCAAGCTGTCGTCTTTAGTGGTGGGGAATGTACCATGCATCCCGATATGATGCCCTTGGTCAAGATTGCCAAATCTTTGGGGTATCTCATTAAAGTCGATACCAACGGCGCTAGACCAAAAATGATCAAAACACTGATCGAAGAAAATCTTCTGGATTATGTAGCTCTTGATTTTAAGGGCTTGGGTCAGCGTTTTCAAGAAATAACGGTGACGGGTTCGTTTGAAGCTTTTGAAGAGACCTTGGATCTGTTGCTGAATGCTGAAATTCAGTTTGAGGTCAGGACAACGGCCCATTCCCAATTGTTGTCTAAAGCGGATGTGGAGGAAATGCTGAGGTTCTTGGAAGGGAAGGGGTATGAGAACAATTACTATGTGCAAAAGGCATTAAATAATGTTAAGATGATTGCTGAACTGGATGATTCGAATTATAGGGAGGGGGATTTGAGGTTTGGTTCGGGTAAGGTGGGAGTGGTTGTGAGGAATTAATTGCTTATTTAATTGATTATATCTAGGTTTGTTTTACATTTGATTTTTTTAAATACATCACCAAATTAATAAAAGCCTAAAGTCTAATGTTATTTCATGATTTATCTGATGAAGAACTTTTCTTGCTTCTAAAAGAAGGAGATGAACGTGCATTAAATGCAATTGTGAAAAGGTATTGGCAACCTTTATTTCAGATGGCTGCTTATACGTTGAAGGATTTACAGGAATGTGAGGATATTATCCAAAATATCTTTGTGAGAATCTGGGAAAGGAAAGAAAAAATAGATTTTAATTACTCATTAAAGGCTTACTTATTTGCTTCCACTCGATATGGTATTTATAATCATGTCAAAAAAATGCATTTGCAGGAGAATAGTCTTTCGCAAAAAGATTTTCAATTTATAGAATATTATAATCCAGAAAATGAACTTGAGTGCAAAGAATTATTAGAGAATGTTGAAAAGATTGTCAATAGCTTACCCAACCAATGCCGAACGATATATCAGCTAAGCCGAAATGAAAAGCTTAGCCACCAAGAGATATCATCGCTATTAAATATTACTCCAAAAACTGTCGAGAACCAAATAACGATTGCCTTAAGACGCATTCGGACAGGATTAGGCAAGGTTTTATTCTTGTTATAAAAAAATAAAAATTCTTTTGGGGGGTACCTACCGTTTCTAACTCTACTACTTAAACAAGCAGAAGTAAGAGGTGGAAAAGAAAAACTTATATATTCTAATTAAAAATATTTTAACTCGGAAAGTTGATCCAGAGGAGGAGAAGTTGATGGATCAGCATTTGTATAAGTATTTTCAGCAGGAGGAATGGGATTCTAAGAGGTTTGGTGATCGCGATGAAATTGAAAACCGAATTTTAGATTCCGTAAATAAAAAGGTTGGACAAAATACCCCAGTGATTCCAAACAGGAGGAATTGGATCCTGTATGCGGCTGCAATTACGATATTTCTGTCGATTGCCATAACCCTATACACTTATTTGAACTTCAATAAATCTGATGGAGATTTGTCTTCCGGGTCCTTGGCATCGAAGGATTCTGTATTGGCTCCTGGTGACCAACATGCTTCATTGGTTTTAAATGATGGAACCATAGTCAAACTTGATGAACTTGAATCTGGAGAAAAAAAGACAGTTGCCAATTTGACAATTACCAAGAATACGCAAGGAAATCTTGAATATTCTGTTAATAATAAAGCTTCTGCTGGTCTGGAAGAAATGAACACGCTCACTACGCCTTTGGGTGGGACTTATAAAATTATTTTAGAAGATGGTAGCCAAGTATGGTTGAATTCTGGAAGTACCATTACTTTCCCAACCGTATTTAATGCTATTCAACGGAAAGTTGAAATAACAGGAGAAGCTTATTTTGAAGTAGCGCATAATGCTAAAGTTCCCTTTGTCGTAAAAGTAGATGTATTAGATATTCAGGTATTAGGGACTTCCTTTAATGTTTCTGCGTATAAGGATTCCAAGTATCAGAATAATTTATCCGTTGCATTGCTGACCGGTGCTGTCGCATTAAAAAAGAACAATACAACGACCAAATTAGTTCCTGGGAAAAAAGCCACGGTTGATCATGAAAACATAAATATTTCTGCTTTTGATGTGGAGTCAGAAGTTGCCTGGAAAGACAATTATTTTGTTTTCAAAGATCAGAACATAAAAACCATCATGGATGAATTGGCGCGCTGGTATAAGGCTGAAGTTGTGTATGAAGGAGATAACTGGTCGGATAAGAATTTTACTTTAAGAATGTCTCGTGATCAAGAGATTAAGGAAATACTCACATTAATTGAATTAACCCGAAATGTGAAATTTAAAATAAAAGGAAGGAGGATAATCGTAAGTACATAGAATTTATTATTGCCTATCTATATAACTAAAAAGAGTCAGTATGCTCGAACATACCAACTCCAAAAGTTAATAGACGTAATCATTTGCGACAATTTTTACTTAACTAATTAACCAATCAAATCTATGAAAATTCCAATAGAAAGAGAACGCTATATGTTCTTTTTTAAGATCACCCTAATTATGAAATTACTGTTTTTTCTATGTAGTTTTTATTTTTTGCAGGCTAGTACTTTTGTCTATGCTCAAAAGATAAATATCTCTCTAAAGAACCAAAGTTTAGAGAATGCATTGAATGTAGTTTGTAAGCAAACAAACTACGATTTGGTCTATGATTCCAAAATATTCAAGAAAGAATCAAAGATCAGCTTAAACCTAAAAACAAACTCGATTGAAGAGGCTTTGGATAAGATTCTCATGAATCAAAATTTAGAATATGAAATCCGAAAAAACACTTTGATCGTTAGGCAAAAAGAGGCGCCAAGACTAAGTCAATCGCCTGAAAACTTAATTCCATTTATTAAGCAACAGGTTTTAACCGGTACTGTTAAAGATGAACATGGGAAAGCCTTGGTTGGTGTTACGGTTCAGGCAAAAGGTTCTAAGGAGGCAACTAGCACGGATGAGAATGGATCATACTCCATCACCTTATCGAGTAACACTGTCTTATTGGTTTTTTCTTCCATTGGTTTTGAAACCCAAGAGATCAATGTATTAAATAAATCTACTGTCAATGTGGTTTTGTTTCCAAAGTTGGCTGATTTAGATGAGGTAGTGGTGGTTGGTTATGGAACTCAACGAAAAGCTGATGTTTCTGGATCTATTACTACTGTATCCGGGGATAGGCTAGCTAACTTGCCTACTGCAGGAGCAGCTGAGGCTTTGCAAGGTATGGCTTCTGGTCTTTCCATTAATATGGGAAGTGGTGCCCCTGGTGAAAACCCAAGTATGATGGTTCGTGGGGTTACCAGCTGGGGCTCTAGTAACGATCCATTGGTCGTGATTGATGGTGTCCCGGGTGAAATGTCTTTTGTAAACCCTGAGGACATTAAATCCATTAGTATCCTTAAAGATGCTGCTTTAGCTTCTATTTATGGTGCACGATCAGCGGCAGGTGTAATACTAGTTGAGACTCAAAGAGGGCAAAACAAAGCACCAAAAATGCAGGTATCTGCTTATTATGGTGTTGAAGATCTGCCTAAGAGAATGGAAGTAGCTAACTCTGCAGAATATATCAAAATCAACAAAATGGCTCTCCAAAATGCTGGAATAGCACAAAATAGGTGGCCAAAATATATAGAAGAATACGAGAAAAATCCTAGCCAATTTGCCGATACTGACTGGCAGGATGTCTATTATAGATATGGAAATACAAGTAAGTATAACTTAGGCTATACAGCAGGAAATGAGTTTTCAAATGTTGCATTCTCTGGGTATTATTCCAAAATCAAAGGGATCGTCATTGGTACTGACTCTGAAAAGTATGGGTTTAGGATAAACTCGGATGTCAAAAGAGGGAAATTCAAAATCGGAGAATCTATAAATTATGGAAGAGGAGTCCAAAGGCCTGAAGCAAATACTGGTTTTCCAGGGATGTATCAAACCACCAATATTCAGCCATTGATCCATTTATACGATGCTAATAATGAAGGTGGATTTGGAGGTGCAATTCCAGGTCTTGGAATGACGGATGCTGCCAACCCTGTTGCCTTTAATCAATTGATTTCTACAAAAGATGCCAATGACTATCTAGCAGCTTCAGGATACGTTTCTTATCAACCTTTAGATGGTCTTGAATTCAAATTCCGTGCGGGAAGGACGATGGATTTTATTCATTATAAATCCTTTACTCCAACTTATTATGTTGGGGCCAATAGTGTAAATACCATTGCCAATTTAACGGAAAGAAGAAGTAAAAGGATTGAGGATATCATGGAATTAACCGGAACCTATTCCACTACAATAAATGAAAAACATAATCTGGATGCTTTACTTGGTATTTCACAGGAAGAGAACAAATTTGAAGATCAAGGCGGGAATGTTTTCCGTTTTGAAAATAATGAAGATCCTTATTTAGGAAAAGGACAGGATAATGCATCAGTAACAGGAGGTTATCTTCGTTCAGCCTTACGTTCTGGATTTGGAAGACTATCCTATAATTATGATTATAAGTATTTGGCTATGTTCTCTGCGCGATATGATGGTTCTTCCCGTTTCGGTGAAGGCAATGAATGGGGATTTTTCCCATCAGCCTCTATTGGATGGAACATTGCAAATGAAGGTTTTTGGGAAGATCTAAAGGATAAAGTCAGTAATCTGAAATTACGTGCTAGTTATGGTAGTCTAGGAAATCAATCTATTGGGAACTATATGTTTATTCCAAGGCTTTCAAATAATACTTATGCATTAAATTATCCTTTGAATGGCAACCAGGTGAACTTGGGTTATGCAATTGACGGATTGCCTTCATCAAAGATCAGATGGGAGACCACCTTATATAAGAATATTGGATTGGATATTACCTTGTTGAATCATAAGCTTGATTTAACCTTTGAAGCATACGTAAAAGATACGTATGATATGCTTTCCTCAAAGAATATCAGTTTAGCTACCGGATTCCCTTCGCTGATCGTCAATGAAGGAAAACTGAAGACGAAAGGTTTGGAATTCCAAGCGAACTATAAAGACCAAATTTCGGATTTTAAATACCAGTTTGATGTGAATGTTTCTCATTACAAGAGTGTCTTGAAGGAGATGTCAGATCCCGGATACCTATTCGAATCAGGTCCAGCGCGCACTTATGTAGGCGGAGAAATTGGGGAGTTTTGGGTTACCCAAACTGCTGGAATCTTTCAATCGGAGCAAGAAGTTAAGGAATGGAACCAATTGCATGGATCAAAAGATGCGAGTGGACAATGGATTCCATTGCAACCAGCTGCAAAACCTGGCGATATCCGTTTCATAGATCAAAATGGCGATGGAAAATTAGATTCTTATGATCGAGTTTTTGTAGGGAGTGGAAACCCAAAAATGCAATTAGGCTTCAATATCAATTTAGGTTATAAAGCATTTGACTTGATGGCTAATTTCTATGGAAACTTTGGTGTGAAGCGTTTTAACTATATGAAACGCCAGCTTCAAAGAATGGATAAAAACTTCAATTACGGTAAAGATGGTCTATTAGCTTGGACTCCAGAAAACACAAATACCGATATCCCTCGTGCTGTAATTGGTGACCCGAACGGAAATATCCGTATCTCAGACCGATTTGTTGAAAATGGAGATTATCTAAGATTGAACAATCTGCAAATTGGATATAACCTGCCTGCGAGTTTGAAAGAGAAATTAAACGTAAATGATCTTCGCATCTATGTTGGTGCGACTAGACTTTTCACCTTGACTAAATACAAAGGATATGATCCGGGAACTGGTTCAGAAACGGGTAAAATGGGTGTAGATGATGCGATTTATCCTCTAAGTCGCACATTTATGATGGGAATAAGAGTTGGTTTTTAGTCATAAATTAATATTGGAAAAAATGAAAATTACATATAAAAAGATTTTATTTACTGCTTTCATGTTTACCTTGTTTAGCTGTAAACAGGATTTCTTGAGTGAAAAAACAAATCCCAATTATTTAACACCTAATAATTTCTGGAAGTCAGAAGCCGATATCTTGAAAGGTTTGACAAGTGTTTATGGGCAATTGCAGCCGAATATGGATTGGGGTACTCCATTTGAAAGATTTATTGTTGTTGATAATTATAGAAGTGATGAGTTGGATTTTAGAGCAGATGTTACGTCATGGTTAGAAGTAGCAACCTTTGTCAACACTTCAACAAATGCAATCTCTCGCAAGGAGTGGAAATTCTTATATACAGGAATAAACTTTGCAAACCAGTGTATAGATAATATTCCAAATGTTCCTCAAGTTTCTGAAGAGCTTAAAAAAAGCACTATCGGTGAGGCTAGATTCCTAAGAGCATATTTTTACTATCGTTTATTGTTGAATTATGGAGAAAATATTCCTTTGTTCAAAAATGAACTTAAGGGTACTGAAGATGAGTTCTATCCAAAACAAGCAGGGAAAGGAGTGCTAATTTCTTTCTTAATTGATGAATTGACTGCAATTCAGAAAGACCTTCCAGAGCCTAATGCTTATTCAAGTGCACAAGCAGGAAGAGTAAATAAATATGCGGCTGCAGCTTTATTGGGGAAACTTCACATGTTCCTGAAAAACGTTGATAAAGCCGAAGTTGAGTTTGCAAAAGTGATTGGCAAATTCGACCTGATGGAAAAGTATGAGGATAATTTTAGTGGTCTACATAAGAACAATAAAGAGTCTATTTTTGAAGTACAGTATTCTGGAGACCGATCGGGAGGACAGCGTGAATTTAATCGAATTGCACTCCATTTGGCATCTTCAAATGCAGAAGGTTATGAAGAAGCATATCCTTCAGATTGGTTGTTTGAGACTTTGAAAAAAGACAAAACAAGTGATGGGAGTTATACCACAAGGTTGTATTCGACTGTTTTGTTTAATGATAAGGATTCAAAGGCTTTCTATTTTGAGGCTGGGAAGAGCTTTTTAGACTATCATCGAGACGGTGAAATATTTTGGAATAAATTTGTTTCATGGCACCCTTCACTCAGTCAACATTGGAGCCAAAGTGCTTTTAATATTCCAGTGATTCGATATGCTGATGTGTTATTGCTATATGCAGAATGTCTAAACCATAGAGGCGCCACGGCGGAAGCAATCAATCATATTAATAGAGTTCGTTCTCGTGCGAAAGCAGTAGCGATACCAAATACTTTATCTAAAACAGAAGTCCTAAAACATTTGCAGGATGTGGAACGCCCTACAGAATTGGCGCTAGAGGGAAGTAGATGGTATGATTTAATTCGTTGGGGATTAGTTGAGAAGGCATTGAAAGACCATAAAAAGCCTTTTGTGGAGAATTATATCAACACGAAGCATCAATTGTTTCCGATTCCTCATGATGAATTTTTGTTAAATCCTGATTGGGTTCAAAATCCAAATTTTAGTAAATAAAATAATAATCAATTGAAAAGCATGGTTTATAGAATTTTAAATAACAAACTGACTTTTTCATCCATTATTCTTATGTTTTGTGCAATGCAGATTCTTGTGTCCTGCAGTTCGACAAAAGATGCGCAAAAGTATTCGAAGGATAAGCAAAGTAATAAAAGCGACAAAAATGAGTTTTTGCCATTATTTGATGGTGTTAGCACAAAGGGATGGAATACTTATGGCAAATCGACGGTTGGGAAGGCATGGAGGGTTTCTGACGGTGCTTTGCACCTGAGTGTGGAAGGGCAGCCTAAAAGTGAAAGGGGGGATTTGGTAACCAATAAGGAATATGAAAACTTTCATTTAAAGCTGAAATGGAAAATTTCCAAAAAAGGGAATAGTGGAATCATTTTTAATATTAAAGAAGATACTACATTGTACCCAGCGACCTATAATTCTGGAATGGAAATGCAGGTGCTTGATAATGATTTGCATGGCGATGGAAAAATCAAGAAGCATAGGACCGGGGATCTATATGATTTGATTTCTAGTTCTTCTGAACCGGTAAAACCCGTTGGAATGTGGAATCAAGTAGAGATTATTTCTAACCGAGGACAATTGGATTTTTATTTAAATGATGTGCATATCCTGTCGACCACTTTGTTTGATGATAGTTGGAAAGAGTTAATATCGAAGAGTAAATTTCGAAAAATGCCTGGATTTGGAACTTACAAAAAAGGGAGGATTGGCTTACAAGATCATGATGATGAAGTTTGGTACAAGGATATTTTAATAAAAGAGTTGTAAAATAAAATAAGCGTCCCTCGGGACGCTTATTTTATTTTATCAAAAGATATCCGAAATACTATTTCTTTTCTACGAAAGTTGCTGCTTCAATGCCATTAGCATCCTTAACAACTAATCCTTTTTTAGCATTACCTGTTTGAGGATCGACAGTATAGAATTGTGGGAATTTATCCAAGGCTGTAAGCCCAATAAAAGCTCTGCCTTCATATACGTATGGCCAGCTAATGCCTTCAGGGATATCATTCTTAGCTGGAATACCTTTTAACCAAGTGATTTTTTTCTGTTTTATGTGGGCTACCGCATATTGTGAGGAAGCATCCGTGCCTGGTTGTTTTCCGGCTTCATATTTCTTGTTGTAGAATTCAATCAAGAAGATATCGTCGACTAAAGGCCATACTTTACTGAATCTATAATCATCTGATGCGGCCTCTAAATCCCAGAAGTAAATTTTGTCAAAACTTGTTGCACCTTTTTTGACCATCAAAGCAGCTGCTTTTTTAGTTCCGAAGTTATTTCCTTAGAAAATATAAATAACGCCGTTTGAAGTAACCCCAATTTGTGAGTATCTGTCTGAACGGTAAAACCCACCCGAAATAGATAGGCGAGAATCGTTATAAACCGCTTCGGTTTTTAAAGTCTTAGCATTGATTTTAGCTACAGCAACAACATCGATGCCAGTGTCTTCGTTGAAGTGCAGGCTGGTATAGAATGAATCGTCCTTTCTATCTGCAAAAGCCAATAAATACGGTGCTTTTGCCTTCACAACCATTGAATTGATTGACTTTGAAATTAAGGATTACCAACAGCCAGTCCGATTCGATTCATGGTTCCTACTGATTGAATTTCTGAAAATTGACCAAGTAGATTTTGAAAGAGGAATGTTATTGATTATGGGACAAATCCTAAATTTACCTTTAATTGTCATTGGGCTATTTCTTATGATAAGAGGTTTACGCCAAAACAAGGGTTATATTGCAACATCTCCCTAAGATAATAATTTACAAATTTCTTATTGGATTTAGTATGGATTCTGCGTGAAGTGCAAGAACTGTATAACCTTAGAAACACAAGGTGAAATTTTTCACCTTGTGTTTCTTTAAGACTTCATTTGAAAGGTTATTTTAAATCTTTGTCTTTTTATTCTTTCAGCCTTTTTATTTCTTCTTTAGCCCGTTCCGCCTGCTCGGTTGATTGCCTTTCCCGTTCCTAAATGCTAAACTTAAGGCTTTTAGAAGTGTGTTCCGTGGGGTGAGGGATACTAAATTCTTCCTATATCGTGTAATGAAATTATATGCTTAAGAATTATCCCCCCCCCCCAATTCAGCTTAATCCCTGTAAACTCGAAAACTTCCGATTGGAAAGGGAAACGGAAAGGATCGATGCCATATCAAAAAACAAGCAAGTGATATTGGAGATTTTTGAATCCGGTATGGAGTCAATTCTGAACAGCCAATTGGACACCGGAAAAGTCCGTGCCGATAATTCAGAATTAAGGAATCAGCTTTCCATAAGGGAGGGCGAGATCGCCTCCCTTGAAAAGAGGGTGAATATAATCGCCCGTGAAGTTGTTGACATCCTTGAAAAGACATAGCGGGAATAGAACATCCAATCTGCCCATTCCATACTGTACTTACCTTTCCCTGCGATATATTTTCTTATTTTTGTTTGGTCCCTGTTTCGATAGCCTTACCCTGAAGTCACATCATATCAGTTTTCGTTCGATGGCTATCCTTACCAACACAGCAGTGTTTTTAGCATCCAGTTTCAGCAGCAGGTTCTTTCGGTAGCTTTTGATCGTTTCCGGGCTCAGAAAGATACGTTCGGCTATTTCACCATTGGTCAGCCCTTCGGCTACCAGTTTCAACATCTCGCGCTCCCGCTGGCTTAGCCAAAGCTGGGTGGCTTTGGGCCGTTTCATCAGCACATCTATTTCGTGGCAAAGGAAAGTATCACCATCGGCAACGACCTGTATTCCTGCCAGCACTTCTTCGGTCATCGCATTCTTGATCAGGTAGCCCGATGCACCGTTTTCCAGCATCTGCCGCACCACGCTGTACTCGTTGTGCGTGGTCAGTACCAGCACTTTGAGTTCGGGATAACGCGCTTTGAGCTCTTTGCAGAAATCCACCCCACTGATATCCGGCAGGCCCACATCAAGGAGCAATACATCCGGCTTCCAGAAAACGATCGAATTACGGCATTCGGACGCACTGTTCGCTATACCGACCACATTCGCTATGCCTGATTCTTCGATAAGACTTTTTAATCCATCGGTAAGGATCTTATGGTCGTCCACAATGGCTACCTTAATCATTTTGTTCCTTTTTTGTCAGTTTCAGTTCTACATGCACCTCTGTTCCTTCACCCGAAGTGTAAATATCCAGTTTACCCTGAAACGCTTCCACACGCTGTTGGATGTTCCGTAACCCCATACCCTCGGAAACGGTATGCTGACCGAAGCCTTTTCCGTCGTCCTGTACCGTAAAGGAAAGACGATCTGCCTCTTGTACCAGCTGCACGTTGATATGTTCTGCCCCCGCGTGCTTCAGTGCATTGTTGACCAGCTCGTGGATACATCGGTACACCATAATTTCCAGCTTATTGGACAGGCGGGTTTCATCCCCGAAATAGTGGAAATCCACTATCGGGATGGCCGCGCAAAAATCGGCAAGGGACACCTTCAGTCCGTACCTCAGCAGCGATTCGGGCATCATGTGGTGCGCCACACGGCGCAGTTCCTGTATGGAATCGTCCAGCATGCCCAAGGCGGTCTGAAAGCGGGTCACATCCACCGCCTCCAATAAAGCATTACCCTTTATCTGGGGCAGGTTCAGTTTCACTGCCGAGAGCATACCGCCCAATCCATCGTGCAGGTCTTTGGCGAGACGACTGCGTTCAGCAGCTTCGCCATCAAGGGTAGCCTGCACAGCTACCAGTTGTTTTTCCTGTTCCAAACGGCGCGATTCTTCTTCCGCCAGTTTTCTGCGGCTTACGGCAAGGCGGTAGCGTACATAAGCAAAGCCAAGAGCGATCAAAAGTATAAGCAGCCCCGCGATTCCAAGCCAGGTATATAATTGACGTTGTTTTTCCAATGCTTCTATTTTTAGCTCTTTCTTTTCGGTCTCGTATTTGACCTCCAGGGTGGAGAGTGAATTTTGATAGTTTTCGTTGCTGTATGTGTCTACGGTAGACTTATACCGTTCCATATACTCTTCCATAGCATCAAGGTTCCCCAAGTGTGCATATATAAGGGGTAGGTTGGAGAATATCGTTAGTTTTAAATGATGATCTGTCGAATCGGTTTCCAGTGCCACCAAAGCTGTTTCAGCAGATTTGTCATATTGCTTCATGTAATAACTGATGCTGGAGATATCCGAATAGGAGTGCGCAATTAGATTTGCATTGCCGATCTTTTTTGCTAGATGAAGGGCTTCTTCTGCGTATTTCATTGCACTGGGATAGTCATCATACTGAAAATATGCTCCGCAAAGTGTTTGCAGCGCACTGATTTCGTTCGAAAGGTTACCCGATCTACGATGGGTCCTAAGCGATTCTTTTGCATAATAAATCGCTTTATCCTTACCGCCATCCTCGTTTTTGTAGACACTGCTCAATGAGAGATAAATGTCGCCCAAGTTTTGCTCGTTCCCATGCTTCAATGCAATTTTCTCTGCTTTCCCGTAATAGCGTAACGCTTGCTTATCATTTTGCATGAGGTGATAGGTTCCACCTATCCCCATGTACACATCACACAATTTTTGATCATCTTGCAGTCGTTCACCCAGTTTTGCCGCTTCGAAATATCGTTCTAAGGCTTTTTTGTAATAGCCTTGCCGGCGATAGAGTTGACCGTACATCTTAAGGATTGGCACTTCTTCATCTTTGTCCTTATTTTGGCGTGTAAGTACCAATGCTTTATCCAAATAAATGGCGGAAGAGTCGAAGACCATGCTCACGTAATAAGCAGACCCCAGATAATACAGAAATTTGGCCATGGATTTTTGATCGCCCGTCACTTCCGCCCAATGTAGCCCTTTCAGACTAAATGACCTCGACCGGATAGGATCGTCATTTATATACCCAAGCGCCAAACCCTTATATTTGTCAACCTTCTCTTGATCGGTCAGTTTATTCGTTTTCACGACCTGCTCCAAAGAATCGAGATTCTGTCCGGAACCTATCATAGGTATGCACGTCATAAATAGCAACAGTTCTAAGCAGCGTGTACGCTGTATCTTTCTATGTATCTCTCTTTTCATTATATCGTTTGATTATCAGGGTCTGTTCCGGTTATCCATTATGCAAAGCTAGCAGTGTAAGCCACAGATAAAAACCCCATTTAGGGGGTATCGGGTGAAATTTTGCCGCTATACCTTTGTTTTTATCAAATGAAGGAAAACAGGTACTGCATGCGCTAAGCCTTCATCCCGATAAAAGTTATAAACTATAAAATTAATAAAATGAGAACAACAATCAGAAAAACAATGGTACTGCTCCTTGTTGTGGCAACTTTCACAGCCTGCGCCAAATCGGACAGCGGCGATCCAAATGATGCTGAAGAAGGTTATGCCACCGGTAAGGTAGTGAATGAAGCGGGAAAACCGATTGCAGGGGCAAAGATCCTGCTGGACAATACCGTATTCTATGCTTCCTACATTCATGGGAGCACCAAAGAGGACGGTACGTACAGGGTAAAGGTGGAACCCGGATCATGGCGGACATTTGCCTATGTCGAAACAACCTACAACGGACGCAAATATAAAATGGAGCTTTTTCCCGACGGAACAGATGCCTTTTCCGAAGATGGTGCGGTGCGCAATTTTATATGGAAGCTGGAAGGCCGGATGCCCTGGGAGGCAGAAAACTATTACGGAGGCTTCGTGATGTTGAGGTCGGGAGATGGTTTTTACGAGGATGAAAAAGACATCGAACTGGTATTCACATCTGTCGGACCTCTCATCGACGGTTCGGCGGGACGTACCTTGACGGTCCGTTATGGTGAGGACAAGTGGCAGAACCGCTATGAACTGCAGGACATTCCCATTGGACGGTATAAGGTGAAGGCAACATTGAAAAAGATCGGCGCAAACCGGGCATTGAAGGTCGAAGACTGGGATAAACAGGATGGCCCGAAGCCCGAGATCCAGCTGGATTTCCTGCCCGACCCACCGAACAGAGGTCACAATTCGGCCTCTATAGCTATAGGGTATTAAATACATACGGTTATGAAAAAATATTTTTATATCCTATCCGTGTTATTCCTAATCATAATGCTTGGAGCCTGCTCCAAAGACAAGGAAAACTGCAATCCCGATGACGAGGAAAGCCCTTGCTATGCAGGTGTAGGAAAATCGAATGCGGAATGCTGGTATAGTGTAACAATCAATGGGAAAACAACGCTTCCCAATGCATTTGGTCAGGACAAAATAGTGCTTACATCCGGAGAGAATGAAGAGCTCCCGGACGGCAATGGGTTTAGTTTTATGATCCGGCAGGCAAAAGCAAATTCATCCGATCCAGCTATATTATCTATGGCGGCCAATGCACTTCTGAATCATAAATTACCCAAGGGCACCTATCCGGGAATAGCCTTTGCAACCATGCCGTTCAGCGTGCCGGAGTTTACCGCATGGCCTTATTATCTTAATGAGGAGGACAGTGATTTGCCAAGATTTAAAGTTACTATCATGGAGAATTCGGATAAACGCATGTGGGCCAAGATGTCGATAATGACAGAAGAGATAATGCCGGAATCAACAGATGAACCTCGGGTCACCCCGATAGAGGTAGAAGTAAAAATAGGTCGGAAGTATTTCGCTGAAATGCCCCTCAACGGTAAATTATACGGTGGAGCAGTCTGCAACTGCCAGAAATAAAGCCCGATATCAACAATTCTTAAAATAAAACACATTATCATGAAAAAATATTTTTATATCCTATCCGCGTTATTCTTGACCGTAACGCTTGGAGCCTGTTCCAAAGACAAGGAACACTGCGATCCCGATGACGAGGAAAGCCCTTGCTATGTTGGCTTGGCAGTCGGTGATAAACTACTGTTGACTGAAGAGAAGACAAATGGCAAATCGGAAATGCGGTTTGAGTACAACGATCAGAACCAGGTTATCGTACGGTATGTCCATGGTGTTGATGGAAGTGTAGTCACCGAGAATTTTACCTATAGTGGCAATCATGCGACAAAAGTAGAACGAAGATCGGATGGTCAGCTGGTCATGAGCGAAGTATATTACTATGGTAGCGGGGATAAGCCCACGACTGGGGTTTTGAAAGATAACAAAGGTAAGATCATTGCCAATGTTATATACGCCTATTCGGAAAAAACAGTGACAGAAACATCATTCAATATGGAGGGCGAACAGATAGGCAGCCATACCTATACGTTCGATAGTTCGGGCAAGAATATCATAAAAACCGTGATCCGAATACAGAACCTTCCTCTGTCTACACTTGAATATGGAGATTATGACGACAAACCCTGCCGCTACACAAATTACCCTTGGATGTGGAAGCTGGGTTCGATGAACAACGCCCGGTCGCATTCCTTGATAACGGGTTCTAGCGTTACAAGGAATGACCGTTGGGAGTATACCTACAACCAGGCGGGCTATCCGATCAAGGCAGAGGTATATGACAGGGCAACCGATGAGTTATTGGAAACAAGAGTATTTACCTATAAAAAAGCAAATTGATTATGAAAAAAACAATCTTCACCCTTATGGCGGTTATTGTTGCCATCGCTACACAGGCGCAGCAATTTCAAAATGGAACCACCACTGCCAATCTCGGTATCGGTTTGGGCACCGCTCTGGGCGGCCTCGGGAAAGCCCGGCCCGCCATTTCGGTATCTATTGACCACGGCATGTGGGGCATCGGCGGTCCCGGAGTGATCAGTCTCGGTGGGTATGTCGGTAATACGGGGTATAAATATGATGGATTGGGCTATACCGCCAAATGGAACTATACCATTGTAGGTGTTCGTGGGGCTTACCATTACAACGGTTTTACCAATGTACCAAAACTGGACGTCTATGGAGGTGCGATGTTTGGATATAACTTCGTTAAATATTCCTCGGATGGTGATGATAGCACAATTGCCGACAGTTACGGCAGCGGCCTGGGTTTAAGTGGATTTTTAGGGGGACGTTGGTTTTTTGCTCAACGCATCGGTGCTTATGCCGAGCTAGGCTATGGCGTCTCTGTCCTCAATGCAGGTATCACTTATAAATTTTAAAAGAAGAGTAAAGTTTCCGCGAAATCACAGGGAGATTCCCAAATCACCTATTGACCCGCCGCCCCCTGTCGTTAATGAAAGGGGGCGGCCATGGACAGAATTAAGTATAAACTATTATACTTAAATTTCCGGATATGGAAAAAATATACATTTTTTGACGGGCAATCCGAATTTTCTTTGAACCTTTTGGGAACATGGGGTTGGCAGGCAAACCTTTGGTGCCTCACTATCTACAGTTCCCCTCCCGAAAAGCACAGTCATTTTTTATTCTCTATCTTGGGCATCAGTTCCCTGTACCATATTTTCCAATCTTCCGCTGAACATATAAAATTCGTCGTCCCTGTAAAAATCCCTATAGGACAACACCTCAACGGTGGTTCCGTTATCTTCGCGTTTTTCCGCAACTGTATATCCCGGGCCGAGGATGTCCTTAATCTGTTCCTTTTTCATGTCTAGCTCCAGGCGGTCCATTTTCTCGCCCGGTAGGCGAGGAAGTGAAGCACAGGCTGAAAGAAACAGTACAATTGGAATATAGAATGTATACTTCATGCTTTTTTGCGGATTAAACATGTAAATAAACTTTGCATTTCTATCTTAATAAAGATATAAAATATCAATTTGACAGATTCGAATCAGCGTTAAAATAGTGCGATTGTTACTCATATTGTTCGGAAGTAACATTAAAACCGTTACCTTCCCACCCTGTAGCCTTTCTTCTTTTTCTTCTTTCGTGGTTCCTGTTCCTGTACGATGCCCACTCCCGGAGGCACGGGTTCAAGCAGGGTACCCAGTAGCCCACCTAGGCCATGGGTTATCTGTTCGACAAGGTCGATGGATGACGTATAGCTTTCCCTTGATATTTCTGTCGCCAGCTCGTTGATGAATGAGCCATCACGCCCGATATCCCTTTCCGCTTCCATCAGCAGGTCCAGCTGTTCACGCTGAGCAAGGCTCCCGTCCTTAAGGATATTGGCATGCGCTAGGGTATGTTTCAATCCCCGATCAAAATCGAACTCCCGGTCGAACAGGGATTCGCCCGATTGCTTGAATGCTACACGGTCGAACTGGCCCATTTTCTTGGAGTGTTCGGCATTCCTTCCTTTGGAGCTGTTCATGGGACTGAGCATGTAGCGCCCGGTGATGTCCTTCCGGCGTACGAGGATCTGGATGTAGCGCTGGTCGTCCTCTTTCTTTTCGCCACGTTTCCTCAGTCCCTGCTGTACCTCTTTGTCCTTATGCGTATAATATCTGTGGTCTTCCAGCTTGGCAAACCACATCAGGTCCCTGTTGCCGCCAATGCCATCACGCTTAAAGTTCCTAGCTCGTCTCCAATACTTCTATAACAGAAGCACCAATGCCTCGACAGGATCTTTCAATAAAAAACTTAAGGCTTTTAGGAGAGTCTTTCGCGGTGTAATGGACACGACATTCTTCCTGTACAGAGTGATGAAATTGTATGCTTAAAAATATTAATCCCCCAAACTTTCGGTATGATCCACTAAAAGTTTGCGAATTTCTGAACATTTCGACCTGCCGTAAAAACAAAAAAGCCTGCAAACGTTAAATTTGCAAGCTTTTGTATGTTTTGATCTTCGATTTGGTAGCCTGTAGGGGAATAACACCTTTAGATCATTAGTCTCTTTATCAGTGTTTTAAAACCCATCTATTTCTCTACTCACCGAATCGCTCACTGGTTTGACATACGTTTTAGCCGCAATTGCTATAAATTTAATATAGGCTTTTTTTATAAATAACAAACAAATTTTAAGTGTTTCACCGAACCGCAAGTCTGCACGTAAAGGTAACTACTTTGTTGTACCCGTATATAATTTATGCAGTTAGTTTCGTAGCATTTAAATGACATACTACGAATTCAAATATAGAATTAAAAAACTTAGCTCACGATTTTCCCCACTTCAGTTGTAATTTTCCCCACTTCAGTTTCTTTTACATAAATGCAAGTGCGTAACAGATTTACTTTTGTTACCAATAATGATTTTAAAGAAAGAATCGATGATACGTCTGATAAGTAAAAAAAACAATGTAATGGTTTTTGTTCTTTGCCGCTGTGCTGGCTTTGCAAAGCTGTAATTGGAAAGAGCAAAATAACCAAGAGGCTCCGCAAGCTGTGGATGCAGAAGTGTTGACGCTTCAACTAACTGATGCTGTTATTGAACAGTCTTTTCCGGCAAGTCTACAAGGTAAAACCAATATCGACCTGCGTCCTCAAATAAGCGGTTATATCGACAAAATATATGTGGATGAGGGTGCGTATGTACAAGCAGGACAACCTTTGTTTCGCATCAATGCTAGCGTTTATGCTGAACAGAAAAATAACGCTTTAGCTTCATTAGATATGGCTAAGTCACAGTTAGCGACAGCAGAATTGGAATTGGAAAAATATAAAGTATTAAGTGACAAAAAAGTTGTTGCTGATTTCCAGTACCAAAAAGCAAAAACCGCCTACGACAACGCTAAAGCAAGTGTTAAGCAGCAGCAAACCTTGGTCGCTTCGGCTAATGTAAACATGGGCTTTAGTGTGGTAAAAGCACCTGTAAGTGGATACATTGGTCGTATTCCGAATCGTTTGGGCGCATTGGTTGGCCCTTCGGATACAGAAGCACTGAGCACTTTGTCACAGGTGAATGAAATGTATGCTTATTTTTCATTACCTGAGAATGAAATTCTGAAAATCAACGCAACGCGTCAAGGTGCTAATTTATTAGAAAAACTAAAAAGCTTCCAAGACATCAACTTGCTTCTGGCAGATGGCTCGACATACAATCATCTAGATAAAATAGACATGATGGATGGACAGTTTGATGCGACCACGGGTTCTGTCATACTGCGTGCTTCTTTTCCGAATCCAGAGTCATTACTAAGAACTGGAAACACGGGTCGCATTGTATTAAGATCTACGGAACCGAATGTATTTCAAATTCCATTATTGGCGACGTACGAAGTACAAGATAAACTATTTGTGGGACTATTGGATGCAGAAAATAAAATGCAACGTGTAGCCTTACACGATTATACCAAGTCTGGTGATTATTATATTGTAAAATCAGGCTTTAAAGCGGGTGATAGAATAGTGGCAAATGAATTGGTACCTATTCCAGAAAACAGTGTCATCCAGCCCAAAACGAATAAATAAAACATAAGAAAGATGTTAAATAAAATCATAAAAAGACCCGTACTCGCTACGGTTATCTCCATCATATTGGTACTTTTGGGCATTCTGGGATTACTACGGATTCCAATGACTCAATTCCCAGAGATTGCTCCACCTACAGTATTTGTGTCAGGAACATATCCTGGAGCCAATGCTGAAGCCGTGATTCGTTCGGTGGTAACACCATTGGAACAAGCCATTAATGGTGTAGAGAACATGGAGTACATTAATTCCAGCGCAGGCAATGATGGAAGTTTTTCCATTACCATTATTTTTAAACAAGGTGTAAACCCTGACCAAGCGGCTGTGAACGTGCAGAACCGTGTTGCTCAGGTCAATTCGCAATTACCGCAAGAGGTCATTCGCCTTGGCCTGACGACTACCAAGCAGCAGACCAGTTACTTGATGATTGTAAATGTAAATAGTGAAAAGCCTGATAAATACGATGAAGGTTTTTTGCAAAACTACACCAATATCAATCTTTTGCCTGAGCTGAAACGTATTCCGGGTGTAGGTAATGTAAGCTTATTTGGTTCTAAGGAGTATTCGGTTCGGGTATGGTTAGATCCCAACAAATTATCTTCCTATGGATTAGTACCAGCGGATGTAGAAGCAGCTATCCAACACTATAGTTTTGAAGCTTCACCAGGTACTTTAGGAGAAGAAAGTGATGCAACTTTACAATACACATTACGATACAAAGGTAAGCTAAATAAGCCAGAAGAATTTGAAAAAATCATTCTGCGCTCCAAAACCGACGGTGCTATTTTGCCTCTAGGAGATATTTCTCGTATCGAGTTTGGAACTATATCTGCGTAAAATGCAGCAGAAATTTAGGGAGTGCACGACTACCTTCTGTGGTTACGGTGTTTATACCGATAATTTTTTGAACCCCATGATCGATTGGGATCTTAATAATACCTTTATACAGGACAAGGGTATTAATCAGGATTTTGGGCTCTTTGATTCACCGGATTCTTTCTATGAAAAACACCAACAGAAATTAGGAGTTTTGAAACAGCTTGTTTATCGTTATGTAGTAAGGCATATCATGAATAGAAATTTTGAAAAAATAAGAAGTGCGTAGACCATAACGATTGTCGGTAGAATAATAATCTTAATGGGGGGCTGAGTTTTTTAATTAAGATAATATCACTATTTTTTAGCTAACTTGCGGTCCATTTTTTTTGCCAATGACCGATTACACATCATATAGTGATATAGAGTGGGCTGATCTTGTACGGTCAGCAGATGATCGTGCATTCAAAGAAATCTACGATAGGTACAATAAGCTACTTTATTTATTTGCCTACAATAAGCTCCGCAACAAAGAAGAGGCTAAGGATGTTGTGCAGGATGTATTTGCCTGGGTCCTTAACAATAGGACCCGTTTTGCCATCAATTCCTCGGTTTCTAGCTTTCTTTACAAATCAGTACTCAATAAGATCTTTGATATCTTTAGACACCAGTCCGTAATCCGTAAATATATTGAACAGGGAGATCATTATATTGATATTGATAGCACGGAGACCGACTATCTGATTCGCGAAAAAGACATTGCCCAGATGATCCGGCAAGAGATCGATGCTATGCCCCAAAAGATGAAAGAGGTATATCTACTTCGCTTTGAACAGTATCTCAGTGCTAAGGAGATCGCCGAGCAACTGAATATCTCTGAAAACACCGTAAATACGCATTTGAAAAGAGCGGCAAAAAAGCTTAGAGATAATCTTGGGATGCTGATCTATGTGGTCTACATCATGAACAGGTAGTTTTTTTATATTGTAAAACAAGTTGTCCGTTTATATTGTTTCTTAGGTTAGTAAAGAATGTTAGAAGTTATGGAGATTTAAAATATGGAAACTTTAAGCTTAATATTAACGGGAATTGTAGCTCTTGAACATTTGTATATCCTTTGGATGGAGATGTTCGCTTGGGAAACGGTTGGCAAAAAGACTTTTAGAGGTGCTTTACCGGAAGAACTGTTTAAGGCAACCAAAGGCTTAGCGGCTAATCAAGGTTTGTACAATGGCTTTTTAGCGGCGGGGCTGATATGGTCTTTTTTTATCGAAAACCCAGAATGGAGTTTTAATATCCGTGTATTCTTTCTGGGATGCGTGATTGTTGCAGCACTTTATGGAGGTATAACCTCTTCTAAAAGTATCCTTTTAAAACAAGGGCTGCCCGCAATACTTGCGCTGATTTGTGTATTGATTTCTTATAATTCTTAAAACAAAAAGTATGGAGTTTAAAAATGTAATAATAGCGGGAAGCGGTGTATTAGGCTATCAAATCGCTTTTCAAACGGCTTTTCATAACTTTAATGTAACTGTTTACGATATTAATGATGAAGTTTTAGAAAAGGCAAAAGCAAAGTTTGCTATTTTAAGTGCTGCTTTTAAAAGAGACTTAGGTGCTACAGATGAACAATTGGCAGCTACCAAAGCAAGATTATCCTATAGTTCGGATTTGGGAGAGGCTGTAAAAGATGCCGATTTAGTTATTGAAGCTGTTCCTGAAAATCCGGAGATTAAGATTGATTTCTATCAGAAATTGGCAAAATTGGCACCCGCTAAAACGGTATTTGCAACAAATTCATCGACTATGTTGCCTAGCCAGTTTGCCGAGTATACGGGGCGTCCGGAAAAATTTGTTGCACTTCATTTTGCGAATGAAATATGGAAACATAATACCGGTGAAGTGATGAAGCACGCAGGTACATCTGATGAGGTATTTGAAAGTTTGCTGCTATTTGCTAAACAGATAGGCATGGTGGCTTTGCCTTTGCACAAGGAACAGCCCGGTTATATTGTAAATTCCCTCTTAGTACCGCTTTTAAGTGCTGGTATGGATTTGTGGATAAGAGATATTGCGGATATTGAAACGATCGATAAGACTTGGATGGTAGCTACAGGAGCGCCGCTTGGTCCCTTTGGAATATTGGATGTAGTAGGTATTACTACTGCTTATAATATTAACAAAATGGCCGCAGACGCGACTAAAGATCCTGTAAAGGTTGAAATTGTAGAAAAATTAAAATCGGAGTTTATAGATCAAGGTAAATTAGGCGTTGCAACAGGTGAAGGATTTTATAAGTATCCTAATCCAAAATATAAAGAAGAAGATTTCTTAAAGTAATTAAAAATGCCTAATTATCAATATCTTCTGGCTTGTAACCTTTAATGTTATAAGGGTTGAAGGTTGAGATGTTAAACATGAACTTTATAAAATGGTAATTGTCAGTCCAAGAGGCACTGGGAATTACCATTTCTAGTTAGTACTGCTGCCTTGATACTATAATCTATTTGACCCAGATCTGCGATTTTTCGGTGATTTTTACCTTTAGTAGCACTATTTATCCTTGTCAAACACCTACTTGATTTTGTTTTTTTGAGTTGTTTTTGAAATAATCCAAAAAAAAGTTTTCTCCTTGTCACCAATTGGGTATAGTTGGATCATGTACAAAAGTTGTGGAGGGGATAAAAAATAATTAGATATTTGTGCTTTGATATTTATACAGATGCACGAATCTTTCAACACTTTAATGCCCTTAATTATCCCCGAAGGAGTTTCCGATTATTTTGAGATGACCCACTATTCCAAAGAAGAAAAAAGACTAGATATCTTTCTGGAGGAACTCAATAATACACCTGAAGAATATCAAGGCCAGAAGTTGATTTCCAAGGGATTTTTCGAACCCGTTACCCTTCAAGATTTTCCTATCCGTGGCATGCAGGTCTATCTTCATGTCAAGCGCCGCAGATGGCTCAGCCAAGATACGGACAAAGTAGTTTACAGAAATTGGGAGTTAGTAGCCAAAGGGACGCGCATCACACAGGATTTCGCAGCTTTTTTAAAAGGTATCAGCGGACAACCAGGCTCATAGCATCCAGACTATCAGTTCATTCTATGGGATATCAGCCAGTAAACTAAGGAGATACTACCGCAATAAACTGAGCGGTTTCCAGGATTGGGAGCATCGCGAAAATGCGCGAAATGGATTGTTCTTCCCACAGAATGTCAGCGGCCATCTTTCTATTGACGAGACCTGCCTATCCCATGGCGAGCTCTATACCGTTGTCACCAATAAAGAAGCACGGGGCAAAAAAGGGACCATTGTAGCCATACTGAACGGGACAAAATCAGAGAACATTATCCCGATCCTTCAAAAGATTCCACATAGATTACGCAATAAAGTTCAAGAGATAACGCTTGATCTAGCCGGTAATATGGGATTGATAGCCAAAAGATGCTTTCCCAATGCGGTTCAAGTAATAGACCGTTTCCATGTTCAGCAACTTTATATCGGTCACCTTGCTGGCTGGTGGATATCCTGCGTTCAAAATTGCTGACATGAACGCGAAAGAAACTTTAAGGGGTGACGTTACCATTGGATCATCCAGGCTAAGGTGCGGGTTGACTGTCCTTCAATTTTCAATATCAGTACTATTTATTATCTCTGCAATTGTCGTCAGTTCACAGGTAGAATATATGGCAAGCCGTTCCCTTGGCTATAATACATCAGAGGTCATCAGCATTCCGATAGGTAAGGGAATCGACAAAGAGCAGGCATTGGAAAGGATGCGTGCGGAGCTCTCGAAGGAGACCTGGGTAAAAGCTGTAAGTGCGTCGGACGTTAATCTGGGACTGGGCAGCGATGGGACCTTGAGAAGTAGCATTTTGAAGTTTTCTCAGGAAAACAAAGATTACAGTACCAATTATATGCGTATTGAATATGATTTTCTCAAGGCTCTAGAAATCAAGTTACTTGCGGGTCGTGATTTCGACCGGACTATGTCTACAGATACCGCTGCTGTAATCGTTAATGGTAAGATGGCAGAGCAGATGGGCGGTATTCATCGTATTTTAGGAAAAAATATTGCGCTCAACGCAGGAAGTACAGTAATAGGAGTAGTCGATGACTTTCACTTTCAGCATCTCCGGAAGAAAGTGGAGCCATTGAGTCTTTCCATAAATCGAAACGTTTCTGATATTGAGTACCTTTTTGTCAAAGTAGAGACAGATTTACTTCCTAAAACGATGGAGAATATTTGGAAGGTATGGAAAAACGTAAATCCGGATGCGACCATTCCAGCCTCTTATCTGGATGAGAATGCAAATAACTTATACAGAAAGGACCGTACGTTTTCCAATATCGTAATGATGGGCTCCGGTATCGCTATTGTCATTTCCTGTATGGGACTTTTTGCGTTGGCTCTGTCTGCCACCGCAAGGAGGGTTAAGGAGATCGGTATGCGTAAAGTCTTGGGAGCATCGGCCTGGAGTGTCATAAGACTAATTTCGTTGAATTTCATTAAGCTGGTCTCTTTGGCATTTGCGATTTCTGCCCCCATTGCCTGGATGCTCATGAACTCTTGGTTGCAAACTTATGCATATAGGATAAAAATGGAGTGGTGGATGATGGGAATTGCTGCAATTATCATATTTTTAATAACCTTCGTCACCATATTTTGGCAAACTTACCGGGCAGCTACAGCAAACCCTGTCGAAAGTTTGAGAATTTGATAATACTACTCTTGTCTAATTTTGGGCCAAGGACACAATAATCAAAGAAATGGGGATTCCAGTTTCCTGTGTGGATGCGAAATTATAAGAATAACCTCTTTTACAAAGAGAATGCTATCGTTTTTTATATCCATTAACATTGAAACGGTACATAAAAACAAACCAAGTTCAAAATACGCTTTATGCAAGAATTATACATCCAAACATTGATCAGAATGGGAACGTCGCTCAAGGATAAAATACAAAATGTCTATTAAACTTATTTACAGTTTCCACCGAATATGGAAAAATGGTTCAATTTAGTGTTTTTGTGCACTTTTATAAAAAGCTAGCTTATTGCGTATCCAAAGTACGTCATAACGCCTTTTCGTTATTCTGGATCCTCCGATTGACTGTAAGCCATTAAAATATTATTCAGTTAAATGAACTTGTAATCTTCCCTATAAACAGCTACGATTATTAATGTAGTTTTATAATTTTTGACCTCTCCCCGTATTTAGGAGTCTTCTAAAATAGAAAATTCCGCTGTTTTGACCTGGTTTTCCATGTAAATTTTTCTGGTATCTGATCCCCCAGAAAGCTGTGGGATGGAAAGGTGTTTTATTCCTCCTTCCAGATTTCAATTTTCTGTTTCGCATCTTCCAATGACAGGAACCAATGTGCATTCAGGCACTCTTCAAGGAAACTACCATTAACGGACTCAATATACAGATTATCTGTGGGTTTACCCGTCGGGAGAAGATTAATTCTACCTGATTCTCATAAGCCCATCGATCGACCTTTTTAGAAGCAAATTCCTACCCGTTATCTACGTGTATCTTTTTGGGTTTTGCTCCTGAAGCAACCGGAGTTCTTCTAGAACAGCGACCACGTCACTCCCTTTAAGACCCTATCCGACCTGAATGGTCATGCATTTCCTACTCTAATTATCCACTACAGTTAAGCAGCGGATTTTCCGGCCGTCAAACAACGCATTAGCAACGAAATCCATGTAGCAATCGTACATACTAGAGAAAGTAGGCCTTTCGGAGCGATGTGAAGCAGCCCGACAACGTCTGGAACGCTTTACGTAAATTCAGCCCTTCTTTCTCCATAAATGCGATAAACACGTTTATAGTAGTCTTTCCAGCCGTCTCTTTTTAACAAAACATAATATGCTCAATACCATAGCACACTCTGGACTCAGCAATATTCCGTATGCGTTGACGAGATGATCATCATTCCTGCGAAAGTGCTTATAATACCAAACAGACGTACTTAACAGGGATACTTGACGCAAGCCGCAGCGAAACATGCTAGTCCGCCATAAGAGCTTTAACCATCTTTCTTCGCTGAGCGGGCTTCAATACTTTTTTTTACTATATCCTGCAAGATCTGTTTGTCTAGGCTAAGGTCGGCTACCAGCTTCTTCAACTGGACATTTTTCTCTTCAAGCTGCCGCAGACGACGCAGGTCCGAACTCCCTAAACCACCGTATTTCTTCTTCCAATTGTAAAATGTCTCCTCGCTGATCCCCATTTTTCTACAGACTTCCTCCACTCGGGGGCCTGTCTCGGCCTGCTTGATCGTAAAAGCGATCTGCGCTTCAAGATTAGTAATTCGACCCCGAATTCTTTACTTTTTAAATACTCCAGCTTTTGGGGATGAGGTTAGTTTTTCGTAAAGTACGCTGAGACTTAAACGGTTAATTCATAGGAAATTCAAAATTATAATATGCAACGGTTGTGGATCGTCCTCCGAAATAGTATCTTTGTAAGATTTATCATAATAATGGCAAACAGCATCACTATCATCGAGTTGGCAGCAGCGTTGGGGTTATCAAAATCTACTGTGTCACGTGCGTTCAGGGGCAATAGTGATATTAATGCCGCTACCAAAGAGCGGATATTAAAAAAAGCCGAAGAATTGGGATTCTCCCCAAATCTGTATGCCAGTAATTTAAGAGGAAGTAAGAGCTCTACTATTGCGATTATCATTCCGGAATTTGGCAATAAGTTTTTTTCCCAGGCTATTAAGGGAATTGAACTTATAGCCAGGAATAATGATTTTCATGTATTGGTGTATGTCACGGATCATAGTGCTGACAAAGAGGCTGCAATAATCCGCACATTGGTCAATGGCCGGGTGGACGGCGTGATCATGTCGGGGTCGGGAGAGGGCAAGAGCCATCAATACCTCAAACTGTTAAAGAAACACAATCTTCCTTTGGTTTTTTTTGACAGGTATTATGAAGATATCAATACCATTTGTGTAACTGGTAATGACTTTGAGTCCAGTTACCTGGCCACGTCGCACCTGATTGAGAATGGATGTAAAAAAATAGCTTACCTGGCTATCAATAAGAATGTCTCTATCGGTAAAATCCGTATGGATGGTTACGCTAAAGCGCTGTCTGATGGAGGCATTAAGTTTGATGAACAGCTGACTCTTGACACTTCGAATGATGCCGAAATCAACTATCGAGATATTGAGCAATTAATAAAAGAGCAATCGCCAGATGCCATATTTGCTTCCGTGGAACGGTTGGCAATTAGTACCCTGCGTGTGACAAAAACCTTAGGCATACATATCCCTGATCAAATAAAATTGATCTGCTTCTCCTGTCTTGAAATCGCAGATATGCTGAGTCCCGCTTTGAGTGTGGTAAAACAACCCGCTTATGAAATGGGGAAAAAAGCCACTGAATATCTTTTTGAGATCATGCGCGGTAACCGAGAGGCTGATATACAGGAAGTGTTATTTTTGGAATCTGACCTTATCTTCCAGGAATCAAGTCAAAAAAAATTAACTAAATAGCATTTTTTATTTTCAAAATATTTTTTTTTCCCTACTTTAGCAGAAGTTTCGGGAACGTTCCCAAATCTAGCAGTACATCTTTTTGGAAAAAGATAATGCACCAATTATAAGTTTTAAAAATAAGATTTAGCATTAGTTAGTGGTCTATAGAAGTTTTTGCAATGCCAAATTTGGTTATGATATCATCTGCTACTTTCTGACGCCCTTATTACAATAGTTATGATAAACAGGTTTCCGCTCATATTATTTGTGTTGTTTTCGACAACCGTAATGCTATCGTGTAAAAAAGATATACGAAATGGAAATGAAATAGAAATTCCTGCTGAAACAGCGAAAGAGGGATTCATAATTTCTACGACTGATTTTGTATTTCTGGATGAAGAAGTTACCCTAGTCTTCGACTTATCTAAGGGGAACAAAGAATTGATGCAGGAAAAGGATGGCCTTTATTTACATGCAGGCTTGATTACCAGTGCGAGTGCTTCAGAAAAAGACTGGAAACATGTGACTACAGAATGGGGAAAAGCTGATGCGGCTTATAAGCTCAAGCACCTTGAAGCCAATAAATTTAGCATTAGCTTTGTACCAAAGGACTTCTTTAATATTTCGGAGCAGTTATCTGCCACACATATCGCGCTATTGATTCGGAATATGGATGGATCTAAGGTCGCCCGTAATAAGGATGGCTCGGACATGTATATCCCGATCCGGGCAAAGAACCAGTTGCAAATAGGTGTTTCAGCACCCGTTCTGCAGCCAACCTATCAGGAAATAACAGAACAGGATGAGTTTGAGAAGGGTTATGATTTGCCTTTGGTTTTTGCGGTATCAGCAGCTTCTGCTGTAGAAATATCACTGAATAACGAGGTTGTAAATACTTTCTCGCAAACGACTAAAGTTGATACTAAGATCAGGTTAGACCGTGGTGGACTGAACAGGCTATCGATAAAAGCTACCTCAGCTAATCAATCGGTCCAGCGGGATATTTATGTGATGGTATCTCAGGATGTGACGACTGCCGAACTGCCTTCCGGAGCCAAAGTTAATGGTGTTACGATCAATAATTCGACTAAGAAAGTTGTTTTTGCCTTATCCGCACCCTCAAAAAGCAGTGTCTACCTGTTGGGTAGCTTTAATGATTATGTGGCTACGGAACAGTCTTTTATGAAAAGAACGGCTGATGGCAATACCTGGTGGATAGAAGTTTCGGATCTTGATTTTTCTAAACAGCATACGTATCAGTTTTTGGTGGGTGGGCAGATTAGGATAGCAGATCCTTATGCCGTTACCGTTTTGGATCCGGAACATGACACATCTATCCAAATACCTGCTGAATTGCCGTCATATCCTACCGGAAAGACATCGGGAATTGTTTCTGTCCTGAATCTCTCTCCGGAATCCTATACCTGGCAATCAACTTCATATGTACGTCCGCATCCCTATGATTTGGTTATTTATGAACTGCATGTCCGTGATTTCTTGGAAAAGAAAAATTATACGACGCTACGGGATTCTATTCCTTACCTCAAAGCTTTAGGAGTGAATGCTATAGAATTGATGCCAGTGCAGGAATTTGAAGGCAACTCAAGCTGGGGTTACAATCCTTCCTACCATTTTGCACTAGATAAGTATTATGGTAGTGCAAAAGCATTTAAACAATTTGTCGATGCGTGTCACGCGAATGGTATTGCTGTAATATTGGATGTCGTGTTGAACCACGCGTTTGGACAATCGCCTTTGGCCCAACTGTATATGCAAGGAGGAGTGTTGCAAGCTAATAACCCCTGGTTTAATGTAGTGCCGACACATCCATTTAATGTAGGATACGATTTTAACCATGAAAGTCCACTGACCAAGCAGTTTGCAAAAGATGTGATGCGTTATTGGATAGAAGAATATAAGATTGATGGCTATCGGTTTGATTTATCCAAAGGTTTTACGCAGAAAAATTCGGGAACGGCTGAGAGTAGTGTTGGGACATGGTCTGCGTATGATGCAAGCCGCGTAGCATTATGGAAAGAGTATAACAATTTTATCAAGGCCATTGATACGGATTTCTATGTGATATTGGAACATTTTGCGGACGATCAGGAAGAAAGGGAATTAGCGAATGAGGGTATGTTTTTGTGGAACAATTTAAATCATAATTTCAATGAGGCATCCATGGGATATATTGCTAATTCGAATTTAAGCAGGTTGTTTCCACAAAGCCATGGTTTTACGCAGCCGCGTCTGATTTCTTATATGGAATCTCATGATGAAGAGAGGCTGATGTTTAAGAATCAAATGTATGGGAATACAGGTTCAGGCTATTCTACCAAGACATTGACAACCGCCCTGAATCGCATGGAGCAGGCAGCCACCTTTCTGCTATTTGCTCCGGGTCCAAAGATGATATGGCAGTTTGGAGAAATTGGTTATGATATTTCCATCAATGAGAATGGACGTACAGGCGATAAGCCGTCGAAATGGAATTATCGTTCGGATGCCAACCGTGCTAATCTTCTTAAGCATTATGCCCGATTGATTCATTTTAAGAAAGAGAATACTGTATTTCGGAACCCGGCTAGTGAATACGTTCTGACAGGTGCTGTAAAGTATTATATCCTGCAACAGGGTAATCAAAAGGTGATGGTTATCGGAAATTTCGATGTCGTGAACCAATCTTTTCAGGTCAGTGCGGCAATGGAAGGCCCCTGGTATGATAACCTGAATAGCGGAACAACAGTCAATTGGTCCGTAGGGCAAACAATCCAGTTGTCTCCGGGACAATATTATTTATTGAGTAAGGATATTTTAAAATGAAATTATAAACCCAAAAAAGCAATATTATGATGAGCAAATTTACAATTCAGCGGATCATGCTGTTCTATCTCATGATTACCTTGTCGCTCACCGCATTTTCACAGCAGCTTACCATATCTGGTAAGATTACGACTACGGCTGGGGAATCATTGGCTGGTGCGACAGTACGGATTAAGGCATTGAACCGATCTACTTCGACCAGTGTGCTGGGCGAGTATCGTTTTGATGGTTTGGCTGCAGGAAACTATATTGTAGAGGTGAATAGTGTGGGGTACGTATCGCAGTCTAAATCTGTAGCTACTCAAAACAACAGTATACAGTTAGACTTTACGCTGGAATCAGATCAGGCTAATATCGATGAAGTCGTCGTTATCGGATACGGTACGCAGCGTAGGGGAGAAGTAACGGGTGCTGTGTCCACAGTAAATGAAAAAGATTTTCAAAAGGGAGTTATTTCAAGCCCTGAACAATTGATTACAGGAAAAGTGTCGGGCGTTCAGATTACTTCGGGTGGCGGACAACCTGGTGCAGCCAGCACGATCAGGATACGTGCCGGAGCATCGCTCAATGCCAGCAATGACCCGTTGATCGTGGTAGATGGTGTGCCGTTTGGCGGACAAGGTATATCCGGTGTGGCTAACCCGTTAAGCCTGATAAACCCGAATGACATTGAGACATTTACAGTCTTGAAAGATGCGAATGCTACCGCTATCTATGGATCAAGGGCATCTAATGGTGTTATTTTGATTACCACTAAAAAGGGAAGCAGGAGTCCAAAGATTAATTTTTCGACACAAAATTCCTATGCTACTATTGATCGTACAGTCGATCTGTTAGATGCTAACCAGATCAGAGACTATGTCAACGCGAACGGAAGTGATGTCATGAAAGCCTTGTTGGGGTCGGAGAATACCGATTGGCAGGATGCCATTTATAGGAATGCCTTTGCTTCAGACAATAACCTAAGTGTGGCTTCCAGTGTTAAAAACATACCTTACCGTGTTTCTTTAGGTTATCTAAATCAGGATGGGGTATTGAAAAATGACAATATGCAACGGACGTCTGCAGCACTTTCATTGAATCCGAAATTATTGGACAATCACTTAACCATAGACCTGAATGTTCGTGGTGCCTGGTCTAAATCGAAGTTCGCAACCCAGGATGCGATCGGGGCAGCTATACAGTTTGATCCTACACAACCTATATATAGCGATCAGTTTGGAGGATATTACGAGTGGGCCAATGGCACTTCTCCAAACCCTAATGCCCCTCGTAACCCGTTGGCATTGCTTGACCTAAGAAAAGACAATGGACAGGTGTTTCGTACTTTTGGAAATATTCAATTGGATTATTCTTTCCATTTTCTGCCAAAGCTACATGCAAACCTGAATTTAGGTTATGACAAGAGTCGCGGAGAGGGCAACACATTCACACCGGCTATCGCTGCCCGTAATTTTAATGAAGGTGGAGAACGTATACAGTATAAAAATGATATCGATAATACGATGGCAGAGTTTTATCTGAAATATGCCAACAATTTTGAAAATATCAAGAGTAATATTGACGCTACGTTGGGATATGGTTATTATGACAATAAAACCACGGTTAATAATTTTGATCGGGTAAATGAAGCAGGAGATGTATTAAATACACCGGTATTTCCATTTGATGTGCCTCAGAATAGATTGATTTCTTACTATGGGCGATTGATCTATACATATGATAGCAAATATATCGTATCAGCTACACTGCGTGCCGACGGATCATCACGCTTTAGTCCGGCTAATCGTTGGGGATATTTTCCTTCGGTTGCTTTCACCTGGAAATTAAAAGAAGAAGGATTCTTACAATATAGTGAAGCACTATCTGATCTGAAATTAAGACTAAGCTATGGACAGACCGGTCAACAGGATGGGATAGCGAATTATTCGTATATGCCTAATTATATCAATAGTTCTAATGAATCTATGTACCGTATGGGCGACGAATACTATTACCTGTATTCGCCGGTAGCTTACGACGAGAATATCAGGTGGGAAAGTACGACCATATCAAATATTGGTGTCGATTATGGTTTTGCTAATGGAAGAATATTTGGTAGCCTGGATGTATATACCAAGAAGACGAAAGATCTGTTGAGTTCTATACCTGTTGCCGTGGGTTCTAATTTCAATAATTTCCTGTTGACAAATGTGGGTAATATGGAAAATTTCGGGGTAGAATGGAATATCAATGGGGCACTTATCAAACGTGAAAAATTAAACTGGGATCTGGGTCTCAACTTTACGTACAATACAAATAAAGTGACGAACCTGACTTTGGTAGATGACCCGGATTTTATGATTGAGACAGGAGGAATACAAGGTGCAACGGGTAACAATATCCAGGCACATACGGTTAATATGGCACCCAATAGCTTCCGTGTATTTAAACAAGTGTATGATGAGGCCGGAAAACCAGTAGAGGCTTTGTATGCAGATACAAACGGAGATGGAACCATAAGCGACAATGACCGTTATTTTTATAAATCACCATTGCCTAAATTTTTACTAGGGTTCTCTACTTCGGTAGACTATGATAAGTGGTCTATAGGTACAGTGTTGCGTGCCAATATCGGAAACTATATTTATGACAACGTTTCTTCAAACTTTGGCAGTAGCTATAATGTGATTGATGCCGCTTCGCTGGTCATTAATAATGCACCGGTGGACTTCTTAAATACAAATTTCAGGGAGAAACAGTTGCTAAGTGACTACTATGTTAAGAACGCTTCGTTCCTGAAAATGGACAATATCAATGTTTCTTATCGGATCGGTAACGTATTGAAAGGTAACCGTACCGCGAGCCTGACTTTGTCCGGTACTGTTCAGAATGTATTTACGGTGTCTAAATATAAGGGAGTGGATCCGGAAATAGCAAATGGTATAGACAACCGTTTCTATCCTAGGCCAAGGACATTTATAGTAGGTGTTAATTTGGCATATTAACAGATGAAGATTGGTAAACGTGAAAAAAACAGCGCAATGAAAAGATTTAATAATTTCAACTATATCATTCTGGTATTTATGGCGGCAATAGTGATGTCTTGTCATAAAGACTTAGATTTAAAGCCAACAAATGATGTTACGGCAGATATTGTTTTTAAGGATGCAAAAGGTTATAAAATGGCGTTTGCACGTCTTTATGGCTCACTAACATTAACCAGTAGTACAGGTCCTAATAATTCGGATCTGGGAGGCCTGGATCCGGGTACTTCCGATTTCCTGCGGTTATTTTGGAATGCTCAGGAACTGACCACAGATGAGGCTGCTAGCGCCTGGCTCAATGACCCGGGTATCAGTGGTTTGGACTACCTGACCTTTGAAGATAGTAATCCTATGTTAAGAGGATTGTACACACGGTGTGTCTATACGGTAACACTCGTTAACGAATTCCTCAGAGAGAGTACTGATGAAAAACTAAGTAGTAGGGGAATAACGGCAGCAGAAGCAGAGGAAATAAGGGTTTACAGAGGTGAAGCCAGGTTTTTACGGGCATTTAGCTATTGGGTTTTGCTGGATTTATTTGGCAACCCGCCTTTCATTACCGAAGAGAATGGAGTCGGTAAAGAGGCGCCACAGCAAATTATGCGACCAGATTTATTCGACTATGTAGAGTCCGAGCTATTGGCTGCAGCTGATATTATGAAAGCTCCCCGTCAAAATGAGTATGGACGCGTAGACAAATCAGCAGCTTGGGCATTGCTGGCACGGTTGTACCTTAATGCCGAGATTTATTTAGGCACTGGTAATGCGCATTATACAGAAGCGATCACCTATGCGAAGCAGGTCATAGAATCTGGCTTTTCGTTAAAGAGTAATTATGCGCATTTGTTTTATGCGGATAATGACAAACAAAATAATGAGTTTATCTTTTATCTACCCTATGATGGTACCTCTACGCAGAATAAAGGTGGTACTACCTACCTGCTCAACGCAGCGATAGATGCGTCCATGGATCCTACATTGTTTGGTATACCGGGAGGTGGCTGGGCAGGAAACAGGGTTCGTGATAATATAGCTGACATATTTGGCGATTGGAGTGGAGCCACGGATAAGAGAGCGATGTTTCATCTGAATACTTCGGTAGAGATAGAAGATATCAGTGTCTACAAGCAGGGATTGGCGGTCACTAAATTCCGAAATGTTAATCAGGATAATTCAGTTCCAAACGCGGCAGAAGGTTTTATTACGTCTATTGATTTCCCATTGATACGTTTGCCGGAGCTTTATCTGATTTATGCGGAGGCAGTGCTGAGAGGTGGCAGTGGGGGAAGTACAGCTACGGCTTTGACCTATTTCAATGATTTGAGAGAACGGGCTTATGGCAATACATCCGGTAATGTGGCGACGATTACATTGAATGATATTTTAGATGAGCGTGTTCGGGAATTGTACTGGGAGGGATTCCGCAGAACAGATTTAATTCGTTATGGATTGTTTACGGGTGGTAACTATTTGTGGCCTTTTAAAGGAGGTGTTCTTCAAGGTCAGGCAGTTCCGGCCTATCGCAATTTGTTTCCACTGCCAGCGGCAGATTTGATTGCCAATCCAAATTTAGATCAAAATCAAGGGTATAACTAAGTAATGATATGAAGACATTGACATATTTATGGTTGTTGATAGGTATAGTTTTTACCTTGCAATCTTGTGATAAAGATGAAACAAAAACGGTATTGCTTGATGAACAAAGCCGTACGTCAGCAGTACTGGCAGTCAGCTCGTCTACTATAGTCCTGAGCAAAGAGGTGGCGGATCAGACTATGCTGCAGATTCGGCTTTCACCTGCAAGTTTTGGTTACCAGGCCGCGATTAGCAATACCTTACAGTTTGCTGTCAAGGGGAGCAATTTTGCCGAAGTCAAAGAAGTTATTATTCCTAATGGACAAGATAGCCTAGACTTTACGGGGGATAACCTGAATACGCAGGTGTTGGCATTGAATGTTCCTACAGGAGAACCTACTGCTATTGAGGTGCGTATCAAGTCTTCGATATCCGGTAGTATTGCTCCGGTTTATTCCACACCGGTATCTTTGGAAATTACACCTTATGCTGCGGTTAGCTATTTGTATGTGCCGGGTGCTTACCAGAATTGGGTTATTGAGGTAGCCGAATCATTAATTTCGCCAACGAGTAATTCGATCTACACGGGTATAATTTATTTTCCGGAAGCAGACTCTGAGTTTAAAATTACACCTTTACGTGATTGGGCTCAATCGTTTGGTGATGCCGGTGACAATAAGATTATACTGAATGGAGGAGGCAATATAAAAGCTCCACGTGCAGGTAATCTGGAGCTTACCGTGAATACCAATAATAATACCATAGCATACGCCGATCATTCCTGGGGTGTTATCGGGGATGCTACTCCGGGAGGATGGGGAGCAGATACGGATATGCGCTATGACAATGCCAATCAAGTCTGGAAGGTGACTGTCGATTTTGTGGTCGGTAATTTTAAATTCCGCAAGAACCATGATTGGGGTACAAACCTGGGCGGTGCAAACGGAACCCTTAGTGCAGGTGGTGCCGATATCGCTGTATCACAAGCCGGAACGTATGATATCATACTGGATGTAACGAATAATACCTATACCCTTGTTAAAAAATAAGCATTGAAACAAAAAACATGAAAAGAAGAACTTTCGGAACCTTAGTCCTCTCTAGTCTACTGCTGTTGGCTAATCAGGTCATAGCACAATCTATTCAGCGTATCGAACCATTGCACTGGTGGGTAGGTATGAAAACTAATAAAATACAGCTAGTGGTATATGGGGATGCGATTGGAGAATGTACACAAGTGAAAATTTCCAAACCGGGAATAGACTTGCTAAGCGTACACCATGCCGATAATAAGAATTACCTGTTCTTAGATATTCATATTGGTGCTGATGCGCAAGCAGGACAGTACCCGATTGAATTTTATAAAGGCAATAAGAGGGCCGGAAGTTTTTCTTATCAATTAAAGGAAAGAGATTCAAACGCAGTAAAAGCGCAGGGAATCAATTCTTCTGATTTGATTTATCTTATTATGCCCGATCGGTTTGCGAATGGAAATCCAGGTAATGATATCGTAAAAGACATGCGTGAGACTGCTTTAAATCGGGATTCTATGTACTATCGTCACGGAGGAGATTTGGAAGGTGTAGTTGGTAAATTAGATTATTTGCAAGATTTAGGTATTACATCTGTATGGCTGACTCCGGTATTGACTAATGATATGCCCCAGGCATCTTATCATGGTTATGCCAATACCGAAAATTATCATATCGACCCTCGCTTTGGCACGAATGCGGATTACAAGCGATTGGGGGATGAGCTTCATCGCAGAGGGATGAAACTGGTACATGATGTGGTACCTAATCATGTCGGTCTGTACCACTGGACCGTCGTGGATAAACCGATGACAGATTGGCTTCATGAATGGCCTGAGTTTACGCAGACTACCTATAAGGACCAAACGGTCTTTGACCCCTATGCATCGCAAGATGATCGTCGTAAGATGGAAAAGGGATGGTTTGACACCACAATGCCGGATATGAACCAAACAAATCCCTATGTCAGAAATTACATTACACAAAGTCATATATGGTGGATCGAGGAAGCGGGTATCGACGGATTCAGGATAGATACCTATCCCTATAATGATCTGCAGTTTATGGCGGATTGGACACAGTCTATTGTTGATGAATATCCTGATTTTACATTTTTTGGAGAGACCTGGGTACATTCGGTTCCTAATCAGGTTTATTTTCTGGGAGGACAGCAGGTAGGACAGTCTATCGATACGAAGTTGATGGGGGTTACAGATTTTCAATTGAATTATGCTATCGGTGAAGCTTTAAACAAAGAGATGGATTGGACAGGAGGAGTCAATAAGTTGTATTCAGTGCTGGCTGCAGATTATCAATATCCTCATCCGGAGTGTAACGTACTGTTTCTTGATAATCATGATAAAGACCGCTTTTTCTCCGTGGTAGAAGAAGATATTACCAAATATAAGTCTGCTGTTGCCTGGTTGATGACTACCAGGGGTATACCCCAACTTTACTATGGGACCGAAATCCTAATGAAAAATTTTAGTAATCCGGATGGTCTGCTACGGGAGGATTTTAAAGGGGGCTTTTCAGGAGATGCGGTTAATAAATTTGAAGCGTTCGGTCGTACCGGGGATGAGCAGGATATGTGGAGGTATGTGAAAACATTAGCTAACTACAGAAAAAATAACCCGGTGCTACATACCGGTAAGACGATGCAGTTTGTCCCCGAAGATGGGATCTATGTCTATTTCAGATATGATGATGACAAGACAATCATGGTCATTATGAATACGAATAAAGAATCGAAAATGATAAAAACAGGTCGTTTTGCTGAGTGTATACAAAACTATAAGCAGGCAAAGAATATCATGACGGATAAGGTTTTCAATATTCATGAAGACCTGTCGTTGCAGGCAAAAGAAACTATGGTATTAGAGTTATTTTAAGGATATATAGGGTTTATTATGGATTTGAAAAGAATAGCGTTTTTGGAAAAGCCGGCTTACATATTTGATCTGGACGGGGTATTGGTCGATACAGCGGTATTTCATTATCAGGCTTGGAAAAGATTGGCTAATTCGTTGGGTTTCGACTTTTCGGAAGAGCAAAATGAGCAGTTGAAAGGAGTAAGCAGGATAGAATCATTAAACAAAATTTTGAGTTGGGGAAGTGTGGAAAAATCAATAGTGGAAAAAGAACAGTTGGCTCAGCTAAAAAATGAATGGTACCTGGAATTGGTGGCAAAAATGACACCTGAGGATGTATTACCGGGCGCATTATCTTTTTTGAAAGCGGCTAAGAAAGCAGGTAAGCTTATTTCCTTAGGATCAGCCAGTAAAAATGCACCGCTAATTTTAGAAAAAACAGGCATAGCAGCCTATTTTGATACCATCGTGGATGGTAATGAGGTGTCTTTATCCAAACCAAATCCTGAAGTTTTTTTATGTGCCGCACGAAAGCTAAATGTTGCAGCAGAGGCTTGTGTGGTATTTGAAGATGCCCCGGCCGGTGTGGAAGCAGCACGGGCAGGAGGAATGGCTGTAGTAGGCATTTCGTTGGATGGTGGATTGCAACATGTTGATTTGAATGTCAAAAATTTGGGGGAGTTGTTAAGTAATTAAAGATTGAGTATGAAAGATTATATAGTAAAAGATCCTTGGCAGATTATCGAGGATCAATACCGGGCCGAATACAATGAAATTTCAGAAAGTATTTTTTCGATCGGTAATGGGAGAATGGGGCAACGTGCCAATTTTGAAGAAGATTATACAGGCAAATCGCTGCAGGGGAGTTATATCGCGGGGATTTACTACCCGGACAAAACCCGTGTAGGCTGGTGGAAGAACGGCTATCCTGAATACTTTGCTAAAGTCATTAATTCAACCAACTGGATAGGCTTACATCTCGTCATTAATGGTCATACACTTGATCTGGCAAAGATTGAAGTCTTAAATTTTGAGCGTCGTCTGGACATGAAGACTGGTGTTTTATATCGAAATTTTAAAGCCAAATTACCAGATGATACCGTTGTTGAAGTTTCGGCAAAGCGTTTATTTAGTATTGTAGAAACAGCGGCTGCAGGATTGTCGTACTGCCTGACAGTCATGCAAGGTCGTGCAGCGATCGAGTTGGAAAGTTATTTGGATGGTGATATAGAAAATCGGGATTCGAATTATGATGAAAAGTTTTGGGAAGAGGTAAGCCGTTCTGCAAACGATACGCTAGGTTTGCAATTAAAAACGAAGAAAACTGCATTTCATGTCCATACCGAAGCATTGAATAACCTGTTTGTTGGCGATGCTGGCATTCCTTCTACTGCTCTAGAAAACCGGGAAAAGTATGTTGCACAGAAATTTCAATTTTCTCTTGAAGAAGGGCAGCATTTTGAATTGAATAAGTATGTTGCCATTACCACGAGTGAGAATCATAAGACCGAAGATCTGCAGCATGTGGCAAAACAGGTCCTTGAACGCGTGAGCCACCAGGGAATAAGAGGCATGCTTCAAAACCAGGCTGACGCCTGGGCTAAGGTATGGAATGATGCTGATGTTCAGATTGATGGGGATGTGTCTGCCCAACAGGCTATACGTTTCAATATTTTTCAACTTTTCCAAACTTACACAGGTGAAGACGAAAGGCTAAATATTGGTCCAAAGGGATTCACAGGAGAGAAATACGGAGGGGTAACTTATTGGGATACCGAGGCTTATTGCCTACCTTTCTATATGGCAACAACAGATTCAAAAGTAGCGCGTAATCTATTACTATATCGTTATCATCATCTTCCAAAGGCTATTGAAAATGCAGAGAAGCTAGGGTTCCGAAATGGTGCAGCCCTGTATCCTATGGTAACCATCAATGGAGAGGAATGTCATAATGAATGGGAAATTACATTTGAAGAAATTCATCGAAACGGGGCTATCGCATTTGCCATTTACAACTATGTTCGTTATACCGGAGATACGGACTACTTAGCAGCATATGGGTTAGAAGTTCTTATTGCGATATCCCGATTCTGGGCACAGCGTGTGAATTGGAGTGCTGATAAAAATAAGTATGTGATGTTAGGTGTTACGGGACCTAATGAATATGAAAATAATGTCAATAATAATTGGTATACGAATCGTATCGCATCCTGGTGTATGGAATATACAGGGAAGGTTATCAAGGATCTGGAACAGAATGCACCCGAACGGCTAAGGGAAATACTGGAAAAAGTCTCGTTAGAAAATAAGGAGCAAGTCACATGGAATCATATCGTTGAACAGTTTTATTATCCTGAGGATGCTAGTAAAGGAGTATTTTTGCAGCAAGACGGATTTTTAGATAAAGAATTAATAACTGTTTCTGAACTTTCGGACGCGGAACGCCCATTGAATCAAAAGTGGAGTTGGGATAGGATTCTGCGTTCTTGCTATATTAAGCAGGCCGACGTATTACAAGGGCTTTACTTTCTGGAAGACCAATACGATCTGGAGACTATTGAGCGTAACTATAATTTTTATGAACCATTGACCGTACATGAAAGTTCTTTGTCACCCTGTGTACATGCGATTATTGCAGCCAAGCTCGGTAAGGAAGATAAAGCTTATGAATTTTATCTGCGCACTTCACGGTTAGATCTGGATGATTATAATAACGATACTGAGGATGGCCTGCATATTACCTCAATGGCTGGAACGTGGATGACGATTGTAGAAGGGTTTGCCGGCATGCGGGTTCTGGATGGAAAATTACATTTTCAGCCTATATTGCCGAAAGAATGGAGCGGCTACAATTTTAAAATCAACTTTAGAGGAGCCCACTTACATGTCAGCATCCAACAGGATAAAACTATTATAGCCAATGAGACTGGCCCTGCGGCTGTCGTAGTGATCGATAATGAGGAGCAAGAAATAAATGAGGGGCAGGAATTTCGGTTTTCCAATCCGCGATTAGCGCTGAATTAATAGAAGTTAGAATATGAAGTCAATTAAACATATCGTTATCATTTCAACCCTGTTTGCTTCTATGTTAACACATGTGGCAGCACAGGAACTGCTTTCTCCTGACGGAAGACAAAAACTGGAGGTGGGGCTTAGCCAGGAAGGAAGACCCTATTATAAATTGGTATTCCGGAATAAAGAAGTTATAAAACCTAGTTTTTTGGGTTTGGAGCTTCAAGACCAGGAGTCTCTGCTGGACAACTTTTCCCTTGATAGTATTTCAACGGGTACATTTGATGAAACCTGGAATCCGGTTTGGGGAGAACAAAGGGAGATTCGTAACCATTATAATGAGCTTGTATTATATCTTAAGCAACAAAGTACACCGAATAGGTTGCTAAATATACATTTTCGTCTTTATAACGACGGACTTGGTTTTCGGTACGAATTTCCGAAGCAGGAAAACCTAAGTTATTTCATTATCAAGGAAGAGAAAACTGCGTTTGCCTTAACAGGAGATCACAAGGCTTTTTGGTTACCGGGAGATTATGATACCCAAGAATACAATACGACGACATCAAATCTATCGGAAGTCAGGGCTTTGATGTCAGAGGCCGTGACACCCAATGCTTCTCAGACTTCATTTTCGCCTACAGGATTGCAGACACCACTTCTTCTCAAGAGCAAGGACAATCTGTATATTAATATTCATGAAGCAGGTCTGATCGATTACGCTTGTATGTCGCTTAACCTGGATGATAAGAACTTGATCTTAAAATCGTGGCTGACACCTGATGCTGTTGGTAATAAAGGATATTTGCAGACACCTGCGGTATCTCCCTGGCGTACGATTATGGTGAGTGACAAAGCGGCAGATATATTGACATCCAGGTTAATCTTAAACTTAAATGAGCCTACCGCATTTGAAGATGTATCCTGGATTAAACCGATCAAATATGTTGGGGTCTGGTGGGAAATGATTAGCGGTAAGAGCAGTTGGTCTTATACCAGTATGGAAAACCTGAAACTGGATGAGGTAGACTATAGCCAGGTCAAGCCTAATAGGACCCATGCGGCAAATACCAGGCGGGTAAAAGAGTATATTGATTTTGCAGCCAAGCACGGCTTTGATGCTGTGCTGGTAGAAGGCTGGAATATAGGATGGGAAGATTGGTTTGGAAAATCAAAGGACTACGTGTTTGAATTTGTAACTCCTTATCCTGATTTTGATGTCAGGGAATTGCAGCAATATGCCGCGGAGCGAGGGGTTAAGATGATGATGCACCATGAAACATCCAGTTCTGTCCGAAACTATGAAAGACACCTGGATACCGCATATAGATTCATGGTGGAGCATGGTTACAATAGTGTGAAGAGTGGCTATGTGGGGGACATTATCCCACGGGGAGAGTTTCACTACGGTCAATGGATGGTAAATCATTATCTCCACGCTATCAGGAAAGCCGCGGATTACAAAATCATGGTCAATGCACATGAAGCCGTTCGTCCTACAGGGTTGAGCAGGACTTTTCCCAACCTGATCGGTAATGAATCTGCCCGTGGTCAAGAGTATGAGTCTTTTGGAGGGAATACCCCGGACCACCTGACGATATTGCCTTTCACGAGATTGGTTGGGGGACCAATGGACTATACACCTGGAATTTTTCAAACGGATATTAAGGCCTATAATCCGAACAACAATTCTCGTGTCAATACAACCCTAGTCAAGCAGCTTGCACTGTATGTCACATTGTATAGCCCCTTGCAGATGGCAGCAGATGTACCCGAGGTTTATAACCGGTTCTTGGATGCATTTCAGTTTATAAAAGATGTGGCTATTGATTGGGATGAGACGCACGTACTCGATGCGGAGCCTGGCGACTATATTGCGATGGCCCGTAAGGCGAAAGGAAAAGATGAGTGGTTTATAGGTGCAATCACAGATGAAAATGCACGTACCTTAACGTTGTCTTTTGACTTTCTGCCTAAAGGTAAAAAATATGTAGCCATAATTTATGAGGATAGTAAGGATGCTGATTTTGAAACAAACCCACAGCATTACCATATCTATAAACAAACTGTTACTTCAAAAACAAAACTGAAACAATGGCTGGCAAGAAGTGGCGGGGTCGCTATTCATATTAAAGAACAATAAAGCATTTATAAAGTTACAGCAGATGAAAAACAGTCTTTGGGGAATATTGATAATACTGCTTATGGTTGTATCCTGTTCGTCAGGCGCTAATCAGCTTGATTTGCTTAATAAAGAAAACACGTTGAATGAACCTTTGGTAAATAATAAATTTGTTATTTATCAGGCCCTGGTAAGGCATTTTGGAAATACCCATACAACCAACAAATATTATGGTTCAATAGAAGAAAATGGTGTAGGTAAGTTTAATGATTTTACCGCTACGGCACTTCAGGAGCTTTATGATTTGGGAATTACGCATATGTGGTATACCGGTGTGATCGAACATGCGACAATGACAGATTACAGCGCCTACGGGATTAAGCCGGATGACCCGGATGTGGTCAAGGGTAGGGCGGGTTCACCATATGCCATTAAAGACTATTATGATGTGTGTCCGGATTTCGCTGTTGATGTAAGCAGACGAATGCAGGAGTTTGAGCAGTTGATCGAGCGGACACATCAGCATAAGATGAAGGTCATTATAGATTTTATTCCAAACCATGTCGCACGAACCTATTATTCTGATAGTAAGCCTGACAACGTAAAGGATTTTGGTGTGGACGATGATAAGACAAAACAGTTTTTGCCTGCAAATGATTTTTATTACATCCCCGATAGTGATTTTCAGGTGCCCGGCGGATATATTCCCGGCGGAGGCGAATTTTATAATGTCTTGAAGAATGGAAGTTTTCCTGAAAGTCCTGCAAAAGCTACCGGAAATAATGTGTTCTCGTCTTCTCCAGCCAAGGATGACTGGTTTGAGACCGTTAAACTTAATTATGGTGTAGATTTTCAACGCAATGAGACGAAGCATTTCGACCCTGTTCCTCCATTATGGTTCAAGATGCGCGATATACTTTTGTTCTGGGCCGGAAAGGGAGTTGATGGATTTCGGTGTGATATGGTGGAGATGGTTCCCGTGGAGTTTTGGGCCTGGGTGAATGATGAAGTTAAGAAAAGCCATCCGGATATATTGTTTATTGGGGAAGCGTATAACAAGCAGGAATATGCTAACTTTTATACTACCGGGAAGTTTGATTTTTTGTATGACAAGGTAGGGCTTTATGATACCTTAAAAATGCTTATGCGAAATGACGACTATGCTGGTGTAAGAGGTATTCAAGATGTGTGGAGGAATGAAGTTAAGGGATATTCTGCACGAATGTTACGTTTTCTGGAAAATCATGATGAACAGCGTATTGCTTCAAAAGACTTTGCAGGTGATCCATTCGTGGCAATACCGGCTATGGTACTGAGTGCTACCATGGCTACAGGACCTGTTATGATCTATTCCGGACAAGAAGTCGGGGAACCTGGTATCGGACATGAAGGATTCGGGGGAGAAGACGGCCGTACCTCTATTTTTGATTACTGGGGAGTACCACAGCACCAAAAATGGATGAACAAAGGGAAGTTTGATGGTGGTTTGCTTGCTGAAAATGAAGTGCGGTTAAGAGCTTTTTACAAAGCTTTATTTAATATTGTCAAGACAGAGCAGAGTATACAGGCCGGCGGCTTCTATGATCTGATGGCTACCCAACAAGTACAACCTAATTTTCCAAATCGCATTTATGCGTATCTTCGTTATACGCATAATGAACGTTTACTGGTAATTGCCAATTTTGAAAAGGCAGTTCAAAATTTCACGTTGATCTTGCCGGATGATGTTATTCAGGCATTTCATATGGAAGGAAAGCAGCTTGTATTTAAAGATCTGCTTGGGCAAGAAGCGATAACAGTAAATAAATTCAGTAACCAGATTGATTTGAAATTAGAAGCGAATCAAGCACAGATACTTAAGTTTTAAAAGATGAATCGTATATATAAACCTAAACTTAGTCTTGCTCAGATTTTTAATATGAGTATAGGGTTCCTAGGTATTCAGATGGGTTTTGCCCTACAAAACGGAAATGCTTCCCGAATATTACAAACGTTTGGTGCAGATGTTGAGCACTTGTCATTGTTTTGGTTGGCGGCTCCGTTGACAGGCATGATTGTTCAGCCCATTATAGGACATTATAGTGATCGAACGTGGAATAAATTAGGACGACGAAGACCCTATTTTCTCGGAGGAGCTATATTTACCGCTATAGCACTGGTTTTGATGCCTAATGCGGCTGTGTTAACAGCGATTCTACCTCCTTTGATGATTGGAGCAGGTATGCTGATGATTATGGATGCGTCTATAAATGTGACAATGGAACCGTTCAGGGCACTAATTGCTGATAACTTGTCAAGTGAACAGCGCAGTCTGGGCTTTTCTATTCAAACATTTTTAATCGGATTAGGAGCTGTTATAGGTTCGTGGCTACCCTATATCTTAGCAGAGTATGTAGGTATCTCTAAAGTTGCGGAGGTTGGTTTTGTTCCGGATAATGTGATCTATTCTTTTTATGTAGGGGCTTTTGTTTTGGTTGTGAGTATACTTTGGACAGTATGCACGACAAAAGAATACACGCCTGAGGAGTTGGCGAATTTTGATGAACCATCCACTGAATTGGCTGTAGAGGAAGCTTCAAAAAAGAGTTTTTTTACTGGGCTGCTGTATGATATCAAGCATATGCCTGTCGTTATGAAGCAACTGGGACTGGTTCAGTTTTTCTCTTGGTTTGCATTGTTTCTCATGTGGGTTTTTACGACTCCTGCTATTGCTGAACATATCTATGATGTAAAATCAGGAGACACGACATCCCTTGGATATGCGAATGCCGCCAACTGGGTAGGCGTACTTTTTGGTATTTACAATGCCGTATCGGCTATTTATGCACTTTTTTTACCCCGTATTGCTCGTCGAATCGGACAAAAATCTACACACGCATGTTCATTGCTGGTAGGAGGAGTTGCTTTAAGCTCAATTTACCTTATTAACGATCCGACGGTTTTGGTTATTTCAATGATCGGAGTCGGTATTGCTTGGGGAAGTATTCTGGCAATGCCGTATGCTATTCTGAGTGATAGTTTACCAACAAAGAAAATGGGAGTATATATGGGGCTTTTTAATTTCTTTATTACTTTTCCCCAGATCGTCAGTGGGGTAATAGGTGGCTACCTGGTTAAATATGCTTTTAGCGGACAGACTGTATTTGCTTTGGTATCTGCTGGGGGATTAATGATTCTTGCTGCGATAAGTGTACTGCGTATAAAAGCCACAAGAACAGCTTAGCGATAGTTATCAAGCTTTTTTTGATTTTGAAATACTTTATATGGCTATTCGCATATTTTGACCCCGGAAAAGTTGAAATATTTGTAGACACCTATAAAACAAAAAAAACCTGCAAACATTTGATTTGCAGGCTTTTGATATGTTTTGACTTTTAAGTCTGTGGCCCCGTAGGGGAATCGAACCCCAACAGCATCAATCTCTTTATCAGGGTTTTACAAACAGCAAATTTCCCTACTCACCGAATAACTCACTGGTTTGGCATACGTTTTAGCTGCAATTGCTATTTAGCTAAAATAAAAAATATCAACAAGAAAATGCGAAAGTAGACTTTTTTCTTGGATGCAATTTCATTATTTCTTCTAGGATTTCTCTCTTGCTTGTGTATTGACCGATTTGTCCTATAGCTAAACTTATCTAGGCGTGCCTGTATATGGTGTTAATAAATGGTTGAAAAGTTTAATAGTAACCAAGCTTTGTAGGGACCTCCGAATACGCGGCATACATACAGAAAAGGATTAAATACCGACGGAATCTGTCCAATTTGGAAAACTTCATTAGGCTGAATATCTGCATTGATCGATCTGTGGAAATAGATCGATGACCAGTTTATTTCAGGAAAACCACCTGATCAAAATGGACAGTTTCAACTGGTCTGAAACGGACAGGGAGGGCCAATTCTGAGAGTAACAACAAATTCTGTATGGAAACACCTTTAGATAGGAATTTTTATGCATCTATATTTTTTAAATGAATAAAATTATGGCTTGTAGTCTTTTTGATTTGTCATTTTAGGTGTTTGCAAGTCAATACTCACTTCATTAAACAGGTCCAGTTGAATTGTGTGTGACAAATATACCTTACCTCTATTTCTCTCAAATGATGAATTTCATGTACTGATGCTCGTGATAAACCAAAGTTCTGAAATACGCACTTATTGAACATACTGCATGAAGCCCATACATAAAAATGTAAATTTTGAGAGGCACAAAAACCTCTATTTGTAATTTGCCACTAGGTTTATGTGGTTATATTTATCTGAAAAATCAATACAATATGGTTTTTTTGATGATGCGAGTAACTTTTTCTATAATACACTTCGGGTTATTCTAGTATTTTTGCACGAGAATTACAAGGAACATTAGTTATCAAATAGAGTGTCGGATACCATTATCAATTTTTTTTGACACTGTTTTCAGGTTGTGTCATTTTTTTAAAAGAAGATATTGTAAGCAAGGAACAACAATAACCAAAAAGCAAATGAGCAAAAAACTAAAGGCGTGCGATCACTCTTGTTTTATGTGCCGCCATTCTGGGCAAGATTGGTGGGAAAATATCGAAAACCGGCGACAGGTTATCAAAGCAAAAAAGGGACAGCAAATCATTCATGAAGGAGAGGAAGCTAAAGGTGTGTATTTTGTTCAAGAAGGATTGGTCAAAGTACATAAAAGACATGGAGATAAAGAAAGTATTGTACGTTTTGCTAACAAAGGAGAGATTATAGGACATCGTGGTATGCCGGGAGATAAACCTACTTTTCCGATATCGGCTACTTGTTTAGAAAATTGTATACTGTGTTTTGTTCCCTTCGATTTTTTTAAAAAATTATTGAGAACGAATCCCGCATTAACATACGCCATGCTGATGTTTTATGCGGATGAACTACAGGTTTCTGAACGAAAAGCGAATAATCAGGTTCATTTATCGGTTAAAGGAAGACTTGCATGGTGTTTTTTTCAGTTGGAGGAGAAAATGGGTACGGATAACGAGGGATATATTAAATTGATGCTGTCTAAGACAGATTTGGCGGCTTATGTGGGGTCAACTTACGAGAGTGTGTATCGCATGATTGCTGAACTGATCGCAGAAGATATTGTTGAACTAGTCAATAGACGTATCAAAATAAAAAATAGAGAAAAGCTGTTATATTATAGCAGGTTGTAATAAATTAATTTTTAGCCTGAATTGTAAGGTATGCTTATGTGTCTGCCTTCTCGTATCCACTGTGAATGTAACCTGTCGTTTGGAGCGATGATCTGCTAGGGACCTACCTGCTTATTCAGCGGCTTCCCAACATGCCCAATACCGAGCAAAACTGAGCCTCCTTCCATTTTCGGATCAAGTTCTTGCAAGGAGAATACCACCTTGTAACCATCGCCGGCCGTCACGACAACAACCTTCTGAAGTCCCTTTCCTATTAACTGATCCCTGGTAGATACACCGGCCAATGCAAAAAAATCCTCCAAACGAACGACGTCATATACCACCGTATCACCTTGTTGGTGCGTGGCCGGATAACGCTGCATAGGTAAACGATTTAACTCCGCCATCGACAATGTACATTTTTGGGTTACATCGCTACCGATTTCCAAAAGTATTTGGGCATGGATTCTCCCCATTTAAAAGGGTCGTTAAAGCGTATTATAATATAGTTTTCATATCAGATTATGATTATTTAGGGGAAAGGATTTAAAAATGAGGGATTCGTGATAAAAGTGTTGTCTGTCAGCGTTGTTAGAAACGCGATGATGACCGTTTTTTCTTGTGACGTTAGATGTAAATAAACTGATATTTCCGTTGCTGTCCATGAGGAACGGGCTTAGTGTTTCAAAATGTTGGATATGATCACTATAATGATCTAGGACCTCTCGAAATGTCGCGAACCCGCCATCATGTATATAGGGGGAAGTTAACGCAATATTACTTGTCGCCACTACACGAGACTGGCCTTTATCTTCTCAGTGCCCCGAAAAATACCGACCTTCCTGGATCATATTTCTTTCAATTTGTTGGGTAAAAAAAATGTTGGGTTAAAAATTCGTTTTTTTGCCATTTACGGATATTATCAGGCGTATTGTAGTTCCGGAAATCTTTCGCATTCCCCGAAGCAGGGAGTTTTACCGCGCAAAGATTTTTTATAGCACGTTTTACGGAAAACCCAGTCAGGTACCCATGTTGGTAATCGAGGAATAATTTCTGTAGTCCGGAAGCGGTATAAATGGCACACAAGGGTTCGATCTGTTCATTTTTCGTATACAGATATACGTCAGCCCCCACAATCTGCCGACGAATGTCCAACAGTCGCTGTAATAGTGGCGTTTCAATATCGATCATATCACAGGGTAGCACGAAGAGGTCTGCTTTGGGGAACAGTTGGTGAGCGCTCAACAAACCAGCTAAAGGGCCTTTTACATCGACTTGATCGATGATCAATGTTTCGGAAGAAAAAATCTGACGATAAGTGCTCTGCTGGAGCGGATTAATAGAGAAATAGGTTTCCAGGCCCAGACTTTCTAACCTGTCGCTCATATGTTTGGCCCAAGTACAGCCATCCTTGCGTAACTGTCCTTTGTCGGTTCCCATACGGCTGCTTTTACCTCCGCATAGCACTAATCCTAACAATGTGTGTGCTGTGTTTTCCATTGATAAATAGTAGATTTCCATGTCGTCCATTTACTTCTGTTGACAGGAGCAATGTCCTCCCCAGGCTCGCTCACCGTCCACGAAATGCTCACATTTCCATAGCGGTACATGATGTTTGATACGGTCGATGATATCCTGATTGGCTTCGTAGGCTTCCTCACGATGGGCAGCAGCAGTAATGACCACCACTGCTGTTTCCATGACTGAAACTTTGCCCAAACGATGGACGGCGATAGCAACTTGTAGTCCCCAACGTTGTTTTGCCTCATCCAGTAATGCCGCAATCATCTTGTTGGCCATCTGCTCGGCAGCCTCGTAAGAAAGGTGCGAGACTTCCTTTCCTTGGTGGTTATTCCGTACTACGCCACTAAACAGCACGACTCCCCCTGCTTCTGGATGATGAGCCTGCTTCCAAAGTGCCATTACATCAATTTTTTCGGTGCTAAGATGTTGTGTCATCATTAGCCTCCGCTACTGGGTGGAATGACTAAGATAAGGTCGCCCTGACGAAGCTGGTAGTCCTCCTGAACAAACGTATCATCTACCGCAAACCGACATTGCTCCAATAATGTTGTAGCAAATGATTGCTGGTCAATCAGGTAACGTCGTAAACGATTGATGTCTTCTGGGGTCTCTTGGACCTCCATAACGGAAGGGAAATAATCCTTCAATCCCGCAAAAAATTCTAAAGTAATCATATTTATCCTCCAATTGTTAACATACTTATTTCGCTTCCGGAAAACTGCATTTGTTTTTGCCCTAGTGCTGCATATAAACTCGTTTCGAATCCTTTCTGACTGCTGACCTCCCGAAGAGGTATGGGCGTATTACTACTTAAACAGCCATAAATATTTCCCTGAGCGTCTAATCGCAGACGATTGCAGTCGGCACAAAAAGGATGGCTTTCATTGGCAATGATCCCGAAGCTATGGCCGCAAGCGGTGTTCCAGTACGTTGCGGTGTCTCCGTATTTCTTTGCCTGTTCGTCGATTGCATAGAAACTACTTATTCTTTCCAGCATGGCTTGCCTCGAGAAAAACTTGCTGTCTGTATCGCCAAATAGATGGCCCATGCCCATCAATTCCAAAAAGCGTATTTTAATACCATGTCTAAAGGCAAAATCTAGTAAAGGCAGAATCTCCTTATCGTTTTCACCGGCCATAATCACCGTGTTAATTTTTACCTCCAACCCTATTTTTTTGGCGGCTATTATTCCCTCGATCACCTGCTTTACACCCGCCCGTTTTGTGACCCTAAAGAAGGAAGTTTCGGATAATGCATCTAGCGAGACATTGATGGATCGAAGGCCGGCTTCTTGGAGAGAAGTAACTTTTTTCGTCAATAAAAAGCCGTTTGTCGTCATTTTAATATCATGGATACCCAATTGTCGAATACCCGTTATTAATTTGGGGAGATCGGGGTATAGCAGTGGCTCACCTCCTGTTAAACGGATTGTTTGTAGATGCAATACATCGTGCAAGCGACCTATGAGGTCAATGAGCTCACCGCTGGACAACACAACCGGCCTTGCTATGGCTGAGGTGATTCCATCTTCACATACACAATAGGTGCACGCAAAGTTGCATCTATCGAGCAGGCTTACGCGCAGGACTTTGAATGATCTTCCGATAGGGTCTGTCAATGTTCGCATTACATGAAAAATAATAGTTTACAACAAGCGATCAGGAGCACTACGCTCAGCAAGGTGCGTACAGTTGCCATAGGAAAACGCGCACTACCAAAATATGCGCCCGTAAATCCTCCGGCAGCTGCCGCCCAAAACCAGATGGCGAAGGATGTATCGATGTATATCGGGGTGGTATTACCTAATAAACCGCTGAAAGAATTTAACGTTATAAAAATAGCGGAGGTAGCTGCAGCTTCCTTGGCATTGGCCCAGCCCAATAAGATAAGCAACGGGCTTAAAAAGATACCGCCACCGATATTGAGCATACCCGATAGGAGGCCGATAATGGCGCCTATGAGTAATGCCAGCGGTATATTTACCGTTTTGCGTTCTGGGCGCTCTTTGGGTGTTATCCCCAGCAGCCGGATGATAGGCAATATTAAGGCAAATCCAAGTAGTACAAAATAGACTTTCCCCTCAAGCGCATACCGTGCACCTAGGAATGCCGTTGGAATAGAGGTGATCAAAAATGGCCAACAGGTAGACCATCTGAAGTATCCGGCACGCCGAAACTGAAAGAATCCTGTGCCGGCAACGAGCATATTGAGCATTAATATAAGTGGTTTGTATTGTGCTACGGGAATGGAAAAGATGGAAAAGACAGCAATGTAGCCGCTGGCACCTCCGTGTCCAACCGAGGCATACAAAAAGCCAACAACAAATAGGACGAATGCGATATAATAGAGTTCCATGTCAATGTTTTAAAGATGTGGTGTTGATTTGATCAAATGCTATAAATTCTCTTTTGGGAGAACCGCATAGACCACAGGTATAATCTGCAGGTAGATCGTCGAAGGCGATACCTGGTTCTATTGACGCTAATACATCCCCATAAGCGGGATCATAAATACTGAGGCAATGTGGGCAGCGGAATAATGATTGCTGCGGGGCACATTGCGAAAACTCCGGTAAATCGGAGGGATGATGTTCAGGCTCCGGATTGCTGTTTTGTAATGTGGCATCGTAACAGCAATCACAAAGTGTTTTTAGCGTCGCGGGTAACGATTTCTCTGTTACGCGTTGTTTATAGAGAACGAGGTTATAAGAGTTGGCCTTGAAATCTTGCGTGTGGAAAACATCGAAGTAAGGTTCACTGTTCCCATCGTTGATCTGTTTGATGATAATCGAACCCCAGATGCCACTGTTTGATCCAATCTTAATGCCAAAACAAAGTCGGTAAGTTCGAATATTCCAGCGATCAAAATACCTGACGATGGAACGCTTCAACTTTAGCGCTGGTTCGCACCAGTCTTCGATTTGCCAATTTAGCTCGTTGGAGGCGTGGCGCAGGTTAATACGGTGTTTGTCGAGAATGATATCCCATTCTTTACGATCTTGCTGTCGGATGTCTTTAATAATGAGTGAACGCCAGGGCGTCGTATACATCTGACCTACCCGGGATGTTTGGCAAACGTTGCAAACGTCCAGCAAAAAGGAAACGGTGTAACACTCGTCTGGCCGATAAATGCCTAGCCAATATTTATCGTCATATTGGTTAAAACCTTCATAATAGGGAAGACGGAAATCCGATTCCGTTAGCGGTTCTTGGACTTGTTGAAAATGAAACGCACCCGACGCTCTAATTTTTAATTCCAGATCCGCACATACAGCAGCAATGTCGTCTTCTGCTATATCTTTGTTATCCATTATGGCGCTTTCCAGTTCCTTGCTGATGGCGGCAATATCCATGGAATAAATGAGTGATGACCAGCTTCTTACTTGATTTGTTTTGGGCCAACGGATATAGACATGCCAATAATTGCCTACTCCGGAGGATACAAAATTCAAATTACCGGTATAATAAGATACAAAAGACTGATTCGCATCTACAATGTTGATCTTTAGTTTGGGCGTAAATTCAAAGGACGCTAAAATATCTTTATAAATTCCCTCTCTCAACCAATGCGGCTGATTGTAAAGACCATCGGCCACATAAGAACTTACGATATTTGGATAGTGATTTTCATTTACTTCATACAGCAGTTCTTGACTAAAGAGCTGATATTCGATATCTTCCATTTGTGTTGGAGTGGCTGAAAAAAGCAGTTGTTGGCGTGTGCCGATCTTCACGGTTTTAACCCCTGTTGCATGCGCTGCTTCCAGTATGGCCTTGAAATCACCCACCGATACATAACCTCCAGGTAGATTGATTTTCACGCGTTTCCATTCCTGTTGTATCTGCTTAGCCATTCGTAACCTCCATTTCTTCTTTTTCTGCCAAAAAACTATCCAAAATTGCCATCACTTGCGGACGGCATGAGCCGCATCCTGTTCCGGCACCACTGGTTTCGCATAATGTTTTTAGCTCCGTGCATCCGGATTGGATGAGCTTTTGCAGGTTCCCTTCTCCGACCTGGCTACAGCTGCAAATCAACTTACCGATAACGGGTTCTTTTGCACTGCCGCTACGCAACAATTGTAACCGTTTTTCACTAAGTTCTGTCTTGTTGGTGATTAGGTCTTTGAATTCTAGAAATTCATTCTTATCACCAATGAGTACAGCGCCTACTAAGCGATCTTGATGGATGATACATTTTTTATAATAGCGTTTTGCCTTGTCTATAAACACAATTTCTTCGTATTCATCATTTGGACAATCCACGATGCCGATGCTACACAAATCAAAGCCTTGAATTTTGATAATATTCATAAAAACAGAGCCTGGATAGACACTGCCGATATCACCGTTATGATAACGTGCCACGACGGAGCTTTGCTGTTCGGCGGCTGCCGTAAAACCGTACATTATGCCTTCAAATTCTGCAATTTCGCCGATAGCATATATCGAAGGATCGCTTGTTTGCAGCCTGTTGTTTACCACCACACCCCGCTGACAGTGCAATCCAGCAGCTTTTGCCAGCTCAATATTGGGTGTCGTACCGATGGCAACGATGACAGCATCGCATTTAATCTGAATACCGCTTTTCAGTTCTACTTTGTTGACTTTGCTTCTGCCGTAGTAGAGTTGTACCTCGTCGTTATAAAAGACATCACAGCCTTGGTCAATCATCTCTTCATGGAGCAATTGACTACCGAGGACATCCAATTGCCGGTTCAAAAAACGCGAAACACGCTGGACAACCGTAACCCGTACGTCCATCTCCCGCAGACTTGCGGCCATTTCTAAGCCCAACAATCCACCACCGATAATGACGACAGAAGAATCTTTCCGAAGATATTTACGGAGGTTGTCCGCATCCGAACGTCGCCGAATACTAAAGATACCCGGTAATGTCGGAATGTCTTTGGGCATTGTCGGTCGGCTTCCTGTACCCAGAATGAGTGTGTCATAAGGTGTTTTTATCCCACGTGAATCTTCGACATATTTATGCTCGCGATCGATACGGGTCACGATAACGCCTCTGATATGGTTAATGTTGTAGACATTCTTTTCTTCCTCATCCCGCATTTTGACGAGTTCCTCCCATTGTTGGTCGCCGCTTACATAATGTGGTAGCATGACCCGGTTATAAAAGGGCAGGTTTTCATTGCTGATCACGGTTATCTCATCCCTTGTATTGATTTCTCGAAAAGCTTTGACGAAACCGAAAGCCCCGGCACCGGCGCCGACAATCACAATGCGCTCAAAGGGCTTCTCGTAAGGAACTACCTGAACGGCGCAGAATTTGAAATCCGGTTCTTTTGAAATGGGATCGAGCAGCGGGTTGGTGAGGTTATTTGCCCGATGTAAGTCCGTGTCACCGAGCTTTCCCCAGTGCATGGGTAAAAAGACACATCCCGGTTTTATGCTGGTGCTGAGGCTGGCCTTGACGCGTACATTACCGCGACGTGAAGAGATTTCGACCAATTGTCCTTCGGTGATGCCGAGTTGTTTGGCATCATTGTGATGGATTTCGAGGGTGGACTCGCTGATATGCTGTTTCAGCTTGCTAACTTTACCCGTTTTGGACATCGTATGCCATTGGTCTCGGATGCGTCCGGTGGTCAGAATAAAAGAAAAGGCCGCATCTGGTAATTCGCTACGCAGATCGGTATCCGGACTGTGGATAATGGCTTTCCGGGACGGTGTATAGAAGTCATGATCGGCAAATAAACGCGTTGTTCCTATTTTTCGCCGCTTATTGTAAGGCCATTGAATGGTTTTATGTTTGTCGATCTGTGTATAATCCAGACCTTCGATATGCAGATTGGTCTTTGCGGTAAGCCGGGTATGTTCTTTGTATATGGCTTCGGTGTTTGGATAATCAAAACCTGCAAAGCCCATTTTTTTGGCAAAACGACAAATAATTTCAGCGTCAGGAAGTGCTTCGCCCGGTGGGTCGATGATTTTGTGCAAATGACTGATCCGACGTTCGGAATTGGTCATCGTTCCTTCTTTTTCTGCCCAGGCAGCTGCGGGCAAAATGACATCGGCATAAGCTAAGGTTTGGGGCTTGTTACTGATCTCCTGCACCACGACAAATTTAGCCTTTTCCAAGGCCTGTTCTACTGTTCGCGTATCGGGTAGGCTTGTCAATGGATTGGTACATAATATCCAGACGGCTTTTAGCTTGCCGTCGGCCAATGCCTCAAACATTTCGGTAGCTGTAAGCCCCGGTTTGTCGGATAGGGCAGTTCCGCCCCAAAAATCAGCCACTTCCTGCCGATGGGAAGCGTTTTTCAGATCGCGATGCGCAGGCAGCAAGTTGGCAAGACCACCAACCTCCCGACCGCCCATGGCATTGGGCTGCCCGGTCAGCGAGAATGGACCGGAGCCGGGTTTCCCGATTCTGCCGGTAATCAAATTGAGGTCGATGAGCGACAGGTTTTTATCGACACCTTTCACACTTTGATTAAGACCCATTGTCCACATGGTCAATAGGGTTTTCGATTCGCCAATATAGCTCGCCGCTTGACAGATTTCATATTCCGATATGCGACAGATGTCTGCGGATTCCTTTAGCGTGCGCTCAAACACACGTGCCTTGTAATCTTCAAATCCCTCGGTGTGATTTTCGATAAAATCGCAATCAATATCGCCGTTTTCAATCAGCAACCGACCAATAGCATAATTCAGAACCATGTCTGTACCCGGTTGGATCTGTAGGTGTAGATCGGCAATAGCTGCGGTGTCTGTTTTCCGGGGATCGACCACAATGATTTTTGTGTGTGGATGATTTGCTTTGTGTGCTTCTACCCGACGCCAGAGAATGGGATGACACCAAGCGGGGTTAGCTCCTTCTACTAAAAAGCAATCGGAGAGCTCGATATCATCGTAGCAAATAGGCACGGAGTCCTCCCCAAGAGCCATTTTATAGGCAGCAACGGCACTACTCATGCATAGGCGTGAATTGGTGTCTATATTGTTGCTGCCTATAAAGCCTTTTATCAGTTTATTGATGACGTAATATTCTTCCGTGAGGCATTGACCGGATGCGTAAAAGGCGACCGCATCCGGACCGTATTTATCCATCATCGTACGGAATACAGCGGCTGTACGGGTGAGCGCATCTTCCCAGCTGACCCGTTGCATCGGCATATTTCGGTGATACCGCATTTGCGGATAAAGTAGACGGTCGGACTTATCGTTGACCGTGTACTGCAGATTCATGCCCTTGCTGCATAATTTCCCCCGATTAACCGGATGTTCTCCGTCGCCTACTACCGTTACTGCATCGTGTTTATCTAGCTGAATTTTCACACCGCATCCGACACCGCAATAACAGCAGGTACTTGTTACTTCTGTTTCTTTCATGTCTGACAAAAGGCAAATCAATTCCTATTTTTACTGTTGAAAGTCGAGCTTTCCTGTCTCTATACTATTCTTGATTGCTGGCTTTGGCTGGAATCTGGTCAATGTAACTAACAAACCTATGAGTACGACCCCTGCGCCGATATATTGAAAGGCATCGGCATAGGTCAGGTTTTCTGACTTGAACAGAAAACCAACCAGCATGGCGCCAATGTTTCCACCGGCACCTACTATACCGCTGACGACACCAATATTATTTTTGTTGATAAAGGGGACGATTCCGTATGTACAGCCATTGGCCATTTTCAGAAACAAGGCGAAGATCAGCATGGAAGCAACGGCAAAAGCCAACGTCCCCGAAGCAGCAAACAACGCGATGCCCAGACCTTCTAAAACCAAAAGCAACCCTAACAATGCCCCTTTTCCCTTTAGCCCGAATCGCTTGCCGACGTTGTCACTTACAATGCCTCCCATCGCACGGGCAAAAATATTCATGCCTCCAAATATACCGGCCATAGCACCCGCTACAATGATACTCGTGCCAAAACGGTCTATAAAAAATATGGCTGCCACATTATCTACGGTAATCTCAATGCCGAAGCAGGCGGCGTAAGCGAGTGTCAATACCCATACACGATAGTCTTGCAATGCTTCCACAAGTGATCCCTTGCTTTTTTTCTGATAGGCAGACACATCCTTTTTCTGTAAATCGCTAAAATTCCCTGCAGGTGCATCTGTCGTGTATCGGTAGTAAATAAAAGCCATGATCAGAAGGATGACGCCAGGAACAACCATGGCGAGTCTCCAGGAATCCGCTTCGCTAACAAAACCCATCGCGGCAAAACCCGCAGCAATTAATGGCATAACCAAATTGGTAACGCCACCGCCGAGATTTCCCCATCCACCGGTTACGGCATTGGCGGTACCGACAATATTGGGCGCAAACATCATGGATGTATGAAATTGGGTGATGACAAAAGAAGCTCCAACAATTCCTATACAGAATCTGAACAGCAAAAAAGAGGCATAACTGTTGCTTAGGCCGATAAGCATGATCGGGATAGCACCCACAACTAATAAAATGGTATAAGTGAGGCGTGGACCCAGTGTGTCGCACAACTTCCCGATCAATAAGCGGGCAATAATGGTGGCGGAGACGGACGCTATAATGATATTACCGACCTCACTCTTGGTCAAATTCAGCTGATCGCGAATCGTGGGCATCAGAGGCGCGACACCAAACCATCCGAAGAAACAGAAAAAGAACGTTATCCAGGTGATATGGAATGTACGCATCTGAATGCCTTTGAAGGAAAAGATGTTGAGCTTTGAAAGGGGGGATTGATTCTGTTGCATCGTTAGTATGGTTTAATGATATTAAAAAAAGGGTGTAAAGAGAGTACCGGTATGCTGTCGTTTTCTGCAATTACGTGTTTGTTATGGACATGCCAGCCGATACCATCGCATCCGACAGTAGCTGTTATAACTCCGGAGCCATGGTGAGGCTTCCAGGTGTATCCATATTCCCCGGCATGCCGAAAAACAGGAAAAAACTCATCGAGCGAAGATTTCTTAAATCTGGGAATCGTTAATGTCGACGTTTGGAAGCGTTCGTTCGTAAACCCCAGACATCCGTGGAGATAATCCTCTACAAATAGTTTGAAGGTCATGAAACATGATAAGGGGTTTCCGGGCAACGCAAATATGATCTTGCCTTCTGGTAAGAATCCGACCAAAAGGGGTTTGCCGGGTTTAATGGAGACTTTATGAAATAGTATCTCTACGCCCAGTTCTCGTAAAATCTGGGGCACATGATCGGCATCGCCAGCAGAAACACCTCCGTTGATCAGGATGAGTTGCTGCTGTGTGGCTTGTTTCAGGGCCGCTGATAACGCTTTGGGTTCATCAGACACATGCTGACAAGACCGAATGGGCAACTGCCATTGTTCGCAGAGGGCGCGCAATAGATGTTGATTACTGTTGCGGATTTGAAAGTGCTCCGGTTGCTGCTGGATATCGACCACTTCATTGCCGGTGGTGACAATCCCTACTGTGGGCATTTTATAAACGGGTGCTTGGTGGATGCCCAAAGCTGCTAATGTTCCGATTAGCGAGATATCACAAACGCGGGGCGCGGTAACGGCCAGTTCGTTTTTCTTTAGATCTTCGCCTCGTTGTGCAAGGTGTTGCCCACGCGAGATAGATTCACGGCGAATAAGAGCCGTACCATTTGGTGTAAAGGTTAGATCCTCTTTCCTGATAATGGTGTCCGCGGGAATAGGGCAGGCTGCACCGGTCATAATCTTATAGCATTCGCCGGTTGCAATAGTTGTAGGAGTTTCCATCCCCGCAAAAATTGTTGTCCGAATACGGAATTCCCGGATGCCGTTATTCCAATCTTCCATGCGTATGGCTACTCCGTCCATTGCTGCACGATTGAATGGAGGATAATCTCTATCCGCGAAAATGGGATAGGCCAGTATGCGATTTAATGCTTGGGCGAGAGGAATGCGCTCTGTGGGAAGCTGCTTTACCATGCTTCGAATCTTATCCCGGGCTTCCAGATAGGTTAACATATTAATGTCCTCCTCCCATTATCATTTTTCGGGCATGAAACAAGGCAGGCAAAATAGCTTCTAAACATTCCTTCACACCGTTGGTGCTTCCGGGTAACGTAACGATAAGTGAATTGCCGATTGTACCTGCAACAGACCGACTCATCATAGCCAATGGTGTGCGTTGCTGTCCGTGTCCGCGCATAGCTTCGACAATTCCGTCTGCCCTTTTGTCTACCAATTCGGAAACAGCTTCCACCGTTACATCTCGTGGGCCCAATCCGGTTCCACCGGTCGTAAAAACAAACTGTATGTCTCGGTCAACCCAAGTTTTGATGGCTTGTTGGATACGTGGTTTCTCATCCGCAACGATTTGGTAATCCAATACTTGTGTGCCGGTGGTCAGCAATATTTCTTCGATTTTCCGACCACTGTTATCCTGCCGCTGTCCGTTGGCGGTGGCATCTGAACAGACCAAAATAGCGCAGGTGGCAAGGGGTGCTAAAAAGCGATTATGGTCAGATTTACCGCCTGTTTTATTTGCTAGGCGAATATGGCCAATCTCCAATTGATTGTCGACAGGCTTCAACATGTCGTAAAGCTCGAGTGCTGCTATGGATGCAGCAGTAAGCGTCTCCATCTCTATACCGGTACGACCTATCGACTTGGCAGATACCGTGATCAATATCCCGGCACTCAGCTGCAGTTCGGTAAAAAAATCTGGATGGGAGCTGGAATAGATATATTCGAAATCGACCTGCATCGCGTCAATATTAACCGGGTGACAGTGAGGCAATAGTTGTGGGGTGGCCTTTGCCCCCAAGAATGCTGCTGCGCGAGCAACATCAAACAGGTTTCCTTTGGGAAGTTCATCCCGTTGGATTTTGACAGCTGTTAACTCGGTAATATAGATCACTGCATGAGCTAGAGCTGTGCGTAATGTGCTTATTTTATGGGTTATATCTCTCATGCTTTCATTTCTGAGGTGGTCTCTGTTGGATCGGATTGCAAACTGGAAAAATTAATGACGCGTTTCTGAAGAGAAAGCACATCGAATAAAAGCAATTTACCCGTCAGTTTGTCTGGCAAATCCAATACTACTTTGATGGCCTCGTTTGCCATCAACATACCCGCTATCATACTGCCGATGACGTACGTGCCGGATACTTCACAACGCATGCCTTCCGCAGCTGGCTGCAGGGTGAATAAATCGTCTATGGCCAGGCGTTGCGCTTCATAGTTAAAAACGGTGATCTGCACTTCAGAACGAAAAATAGATCCGTAGATGACTGGTGTACCGAGCTGAATACCCGTATGGCCGATTAATAAGCGGGAAGGAAAGTTGTCCGTTGCATCGATGACGATGTCATATTCAGAAAATATCGAATGGATATTGGTTTCGTTTGCAAAAAACGGATATGCGATGAAGAGGGTATCTTGATAACGTATCTTTAATTGGGTGATAGCAGCCGCAGTTTTCAATGTTCCGACTTGTGCTGGAGTATAGAGATATTGGCGAGCCAGATTTTTGAGCTCAACTTTATCGCCGTCTAGTATTCCGATATATCCAATGCCACTAGAAGCTAATGCTGAAACCGCAGGGCATCCCAATCCTCCGGCACCAACCACCAGAACGCGGGTAGATTTTAATTTGTCCATACCTTTTTTGCCGATAAATGACAGCTGAAGATGATCACTGAAAAATCTGTTATCCATTTCTCTTTTCTTGTTATAGTTTACAGCCCAAGCCAGCTCCTAAAGTCCATTTGCCATTGTCGGCATTTGTCTTGGGTATATAGAATGCTGGTAGCTGTAGCGCCAGATGCTTAAAAATCGTTAATGTAGCACCAAAGCCTAAAGTGGGGGTAAACGTAGCATTCTTTACGACGGAGGCATCTTCTTTAATTTTGATAGACGGTAAGAATCCTAACGTGAGATTCCATTTCTGTGTAGTATATTTCACGGCAGGTCCGGTACAATTAATGTATGCGCCGTTGTCCGCATAACCCGCTACAATAATACCGTCAAAAGCTTGTGCGCTAATTTTTTTATGCTGCGCATGTACAGCTGCTGTCAGCATGATAGATGCCATCGTACAAAAGGTGCGGTTTGTCTTCATGTTTGCAAAGGATTATTTGTTGATCGCCATCTTATATTAGTTCTGTAATGCAATATATACGAACCCGTCTTCCACTTTTACCGGATAGGTCTTGATGGCGCATTCATCGCCAGAGAGACATTCGCCGGTGTCCAGTGCGAATGTTTTCTTGTGAAAAGGGCAGGCAATCTTGGGTTTATCTCCTAATGATCCAATCATACCGCGACTAAGGATCATTTGTTTTTTATGAGGGCATTCGTTCTGTGTGGCGTACCATTCATTACGGCGCTTGAAATAGAACAGAGCAACCTGCTGATCCTCTAGTTTTAAACAGATACCTCCATTCTCAATGGTGTCTTCTACGCGACAAGCTAATTTCCATGAAGTGGTTGTTAACATTTCCATAATGATATTGTGTTAAAGTTTCGTATTTATTTGATTAATATGTTATTGGGGCATTCCAGTCGGCCGCTTTCTTTTGCCCGCGCATTTCTTCGAATTTCACTGTTTCATCTTTCTCGGAAGGAGCATTCACAAAATGAACAAACCGCTTGCGTATATCAGGGTTGTTAACCGCAACCTTCCATTCACATTGATAGGCGTCTACTAATGCCTGCATCTCTTTTTCCCAAGTTTCCGCCATTCCAAGACTGTCTTCCACCACAACATTCCGGAGGTAATCGACGCCGCCTTCCATTTTATTCAGCCAAGTGGCCGTACGTGTTAATGGATCGGCAGTGTGTATATAAAACATAAGGAACCGGTCTAGATAGCGTATACAAGTTTCACTATCGATGTCACTCACCAAGAGATGCGCATGTTGAGGTTTGCTGCCGCCGTTTCCGCATACATACAAATTCCAGCCCTTTTCCGTGGCAATGATTCCAAAATCCTTACTCTGCGCTTCGGCACATTCCCGGATACAACCGCTGACGGCGGATTTCAATTTGTGGGGAGATCGGATCCCACGATACCGTTCTTCGATCTGAATAGCAAAGGATACACTATCGTGAAGACCAAAACGACACCACGTACTTCCTACACAGCTTTTTACCGTGCGTAAAGCTTTTCCGTAGGCATGTCCACTTTCAAAACCAGCTGCAATTAACTCTTCCCATATAAAAGGAAGGTCATTGAGGTGCGCGCCAAACATGTCGATGCGTTGTCCGCCCGTGATTTTGGTATAAAGCCCATATTTCTTAGCGACTTCGCCGATAACGATCAGTTTTTCGGGTTGGATTTCTCCTCCCGGTACGCGTGGTACAACAGAATAGGTTCCACCTCGTTGTATATTGGCCAAAAAGCGGTCATTGCTATCTTGGGCCACATCATTTCCCTTTCCCAGTATCATTTCGTTCCAAAGGCTGGCTAATAGCGAAGAAACTAGGGGTTTACAGACTTCACAACCGTGCCCTGTTCCAAGATTGTCCAGTACACTGTCGTAGGTTCTTAGATCATGAATCTTGATGAGATCAAATAGCTCTTGTCGACTAAAATTGAAATGTTCACATAAGGTATTGCGAATATATTTACCCTGTTTCTTCATGGTATATGCTACCAGGTCTTTGACCATAGGGACACAGCCACCACAACCAGAACCGGCTTTCGTGCATTTCTTGATATCATCGGCATTCTCACATCCTTGCTGACTTACCGCATTACATATTTGAGCCTTTGTAATGCCTTCGCAGCTACAAATCAACGCCGTGTCGGGCAAGGCTTCCAGTCCTGTGCCGGCGGGTTTACTTTCATTTTGTTCTCCTAAAAGGAGCGTTTCGGGGTGTTCCGGTAGCGGCATATTGTTGTTTACAGTCTGTAATAACATATTGTAACTCGCTGCTTCACCCACCAAAATACCACCTAATAGCCTTTTACCATCCGGACTGATATTGAGCCGTTTGTAAATACCTTTATTCTTGTCTTCCAGAAGAATGGTCCGAGCATGAGGCTCCGTGATAAATGGATCTCCAAAACTAGCCACATCGACGCCCATTAATTTTAGCTTTGTGCTCATGTCGAAACCAGAAAAAAACTTTTGTTCGCCAGAAATGGTAGTTGCGGCGACCTCTGCCATTTCGTATCCAGGAGCTACCAAGCCATATATCATATCGTTATAAAGGGCGCATTCACCGATAGCGAAGGTGTGAGGGTCGGACGTGCGCATGCTCTCATCGACGACGATTCCTCCGCGAGGTCCAATAGCCAGTCCCGCAGCTTTTGCTAACTCATCACGAGGTTTGATGCCTGCCGATATGATCAAGATATCGCTGTCCAATTGCGTGCCATCAGCGAATGCAAGCCCTGTTATTTTATTTTTGCCTAGTATTTGGGTTGTGGATTTTTGCAGAAAGCAGGTCAATCCTAGTGCCTGTAGCTTGTTTTGTAATAGACTGCTAGCCATGTCGTCAATTTGTCTGGGCATTAGTCGTGGAGCAAATTCCACAACAGCTGTTTCTTTTATCCCGAGATCTACGAGTGCTTTTGCTGCTTCCAGACCTAACAATCCACCGCCAATGACCGTACCTTTATTTGCGGCCGAGGCATATGCTTTAATTTGGTCAAGGTCTTCGATCGTGCGATATAAAAATACCCCTTCTTTGTCGACACCGGGAATTGGGGGGACGAAAGCAGCCGATCCGGTAGCTAGGATGAGGTAATCGTAATCTATCTGGATATTCTTTTTGGAATGGATGCGTTTTTTTTCAATATCAATGTCTACAATAGGGTCATGGAGATATAAATCAATATTATTTTCTTCGTACCACTCGTTTTTTGACAAAAATAAATCATTTAATGTCTTATTTCCGAAATAATCAGTGAGATGTACACGATCATAAGCCCTAATTGGTTCCTCGCCGAACACTATTAGCTTAAAATTGCTGCCTTTTGTTGTTAATTTTTCGCAAAACTTATGACTAACCATTCCGTTTCCGATTACTACGACTGTTTTTACGTTCATTTTTCAAATATTTAGAGGTAAAAAATGATTTTTCGTTATTTATTTTGCTAATTTATGTTTTTGATATCAGTAAATGAAATATTTTCATGATATATATCATATTATTTTATATTTTTGATTGATTTGTGGTAAATTTTAATGATTTTTATATGGTAAATCGGTTAAAATCTCTAAAAATAGTCGGCTCTGGTCCGGGTGATCCGGAATTATTGACGATAAAAGCGTATAAAAGCATAAAAAACGCCGAGGTAATACTGTATGATAACCTAATTAATGAAGAAATACTCCATATTGCTTCGGAAAAATGTCTAAAAATATACGTGGGAAAGCATCCGTACGGAAAATACATGCCACAGGAAGATATAAATACATTAATAGCTTATTATTGTGGACGTTTTTCCAATGTGGTAAGGTTGAAAGGAGGCGATCCGTACATATTTGGTAGAGGATTCGAAGAATGGTTTGTTGCAAAGGAGTTGGAGATCGAGGTAGAATATATTCCAGGGATCAGCAGCATGCAAGGTGTAGGATTGAGTGATATACCGCTGACACATCGTGGTGTTAGTGAAGGCGTATGGGTCTTGACAGGTATGAAAAGAAATGGTGATATCGCGACTGATCTTTCGTTAGCGGTTCGCTGTAATTCTACAGTTGTTATATATATGGGTATGCGTAAATTGGCAGAAATCGCACGGATCTATCTGATGAATGGTGAGGGAGATCGCCCGGCAGCGATCATTCAGCGGGCTTCCAGGGCAGATGAAAAGAAAGTGCTATGTAAGGTTAAAGACCTGGTGAAGGCGAGTCAGCAAGCAGGGATGTCTCAACCTGCTATTATTGTTATCGGAGAAGTTGTTGAGCTACAATACACCCTATCATCCTTGTTGCGGCAGAAGCAAAACATTATATAATCATTCTAATGGTTATCACATCTGTCCTAAATAAATTTTTGAGCGTATAAAATTTACCTTCTTCTATTAATTAGGAAAGCTTTTGTTAAAAAATCAAATTATATCCTACCTATGGTTTTTAGAAAAGTTTATATTGTCCTATTTTATCAGGAGGTTTACCTGAAAAGAATGGATCATTAGCCCATTTCCAAAGATCAATTTTAACAAATATATTTAAACGAATAAAGTTCACCAGATTGGATAAGTTCCATTGATATTTAGCTTTCTTCTGGATGTATTTAAAAAGTAGTATTCCTATTAATGCAGTCCAAATTTGTATGTAGACGGCGTTTTCTGATGTTCCTACAAAACTGGTGACTTTCAGACGCTGTTTTAGATGTTTGAAGAAAGTTTCAATCTCCCATCTTTCCTTATATAAGGCCGCTACTGTTGATGCTTTCCAAGTAAAATTGTTTGTTAAGAACTCATATTCAGCATTATTTATGCTGTCCCAAAAACGAACTAGACGCATCTTCTTTCCTTGATAGTGTTTCTTAGCATCCCCATCAAGCTCAATGAGCTGATCCATAATGATGTTATTTTCCTTGAGGGCTTCACTTTGAAATGATCGAACCACTGTATATTTCATGTTGCTTTTACTGCGTGTGACAAAAAAGCACGGGTTGCTGTCCAAAACATTCATCCAAGCATAATCAACGTAGCCTCTATCCACAACAACCACACATCCCTTAGGAAATGAGATGGTCTTGGCTATCTTGGATTCATGTTGTTTGCCATCGGTGATATGTACAAAGCTCGGCATACAGCCATCATAATCAAGTATAGTATGGAGTTTAACAGCTCCCTTAGCACTGCGGAATTTAGCCCAGTCGAATACACTTAAGCATAAAGGAATAATAGTTGCATCCATGAGAAATACTTTCCGCTTAAGTCTATTAAGCTCAGCTCGTCTAGGAGAATTTCTATTCCACAAATGTTCCAAAAGTTTGTAATAAAGGTCTCGGAATAGGCGGTGATCGCGATGTTTGTTGATGTAGGATAAATTGGACTTGCTGGGTGTCCTAGAGATGCCCATGTGGATCATGTTACCTGTAGTACTACGCAGACCATTAGAAATATCACGAACGGAATCCGCAGATGAAAGATGGCAGAAAAGCATACTAACAAAGTGTGACCAACTGTTGATTCCTTTATGATGCTTGTCGCATTGGTATTTCTGAACCAATTTATTAAAAATGTCACGGTCTACTAGACCTAAAATCTGAGAAAATACGTTTATATTTACCATGGCGGTAGTATTATTTTAGCGAATTAAATATAGCAATCCCTGCTATATTAAACCACCGCCATTTTTTCCTTATTTAGGACGCGTCTGAATGAAAATAAAACATGAATAAAATGCGTATAGAGAACCTTTTAATTACTTTATTTGCCGTCTTTTCCTTGCTAGCGGCAAATGCACAATCTTCCCGCCCACCCCAAAGCAAGGTAATCACGGATAGTATCTATAGTGAGGTACTAAAAGCCAACCGAGCATATACGATTTATCTGCCAAAGAGTTATGAGATCGATAAAGCAAAGAAATATCCTATCCTTTACCTGTTGCATGGGATGACGGGAGTTAATACCAGCTGGTTCGAAGACCAGCGTTGCAAGGATGTAATGGATCAGCTGGTCTCCTCAGGTGAAGCTTGTGAGATGATTATTGTTTCACCCAATGCCGGAGGTAACATCTATGCTGGTGTCTGGAACGGATACTTCAATATGCCCGGATGGGCATATGAAGATTTTTTCTACAAAGAATTTCTTCCTTATATAGAGCAGACTTATCGAATAAAAAATGACAAACAGCATCGGGCAATTTCCGGATTGTCAATGGGCGGTGGTGGAGCAGTTTCCTATGCTCAAAGACACAGCGATATGTTTTGTGCCGTATATGCTATGAGTGCCTTAGTGTCTATTCCTGAGCAAGGAGCCGTAGCACCACAGCAAACTGATGACAAGGTGGCCCTATTAACTCAATCGGTCATAGAAAACAGTTGCGTAAAATATGTAGAAAAAGCTGATGACCTTCACAAGAAACAACTTCGGGAAATTGCATGGTTTGTCGATTGCGGTGACGATGACTTCCTGCTCGACCGTAACATCGAATTCACACAAGCTATGCGTCGGGCAAACATCCCGTTTGAATTTCGGGTCCGTGATGGTGGCCACACTTCCGAATACTGGCATTCTGCTCTGTACAGCTGTTTACCATTCGTAACACGTTGTTTTGGCAAATAATATCACTTAATATTTTTTTAATCAACAAATAAGAACAACAATGAAAAGATTATCAATTCTATTCGCCTTGCTTGCACTATTTATTACATCTTTCGCACAGCAGGCTCTGTGGGGAGGCCCGCAAGTAGTATCTCCCGAAATTCATGGGAACAACACCGTAACTTTCCGCATTAGAGCTCCAAAAGCAACTAAAGTGGAAATCACAGGTGACTTTCTGCCTACCCAAAAGAAGGACACACCATATGGCAAATTTGATGTTCCCGGAGTAGCGGAACTGAAAAAAAATAACGAGGGTATATGGGAATATACCACGTCCGATCCGCTGAACTCCGAACTTTATAGCTATAATTTCATCGTTGACAGCATACGTATGAATGACCCCAGTAACATCATGATGAAACGCGATGTGGCTTCAATAACCAACTATTTCATCATCAAAGGTGAAAAAGGCAATTTATATAGTACAAATACTATTCCTCATGGGACGGTAGCGCGAAGATGGTACAGTAGTCCAACATTGAAGGAGGAACGCCGCATAACAATTTACACTCCGCCGGGCTACGAAAACGGTAATCAATCTTACCCTGTATTATATTTGCTTCACGGCTCCGGCGGTGATGAAGAAGCGTGGATAGCACTTGGACGCGCGGCGCAGATACTCGATAATCTCATTGCACAGGGAAAAGCTAAACCAATGATTGTTGTTATGCCAAATGGCCATACGCAAAACACAGCATCACCTGAAGAAACAAACAGAGCATACACCCCTGCTATGGGTGGTGGTCCGAGAGAGGCTGTAGCAAGTATGGAAAATAGTTTTGGAGACATCCTGAAATTTGTAGAAGCCAATTACAGGGTTAAAGCAGGTAAAGCAAATCGTGCGGTAGCAGGTTTGTCAATGGGTGGAATGCACTCTTCAGCGATCTCCGCCCAATATGCCAATACGTTTGACTTCATCGGTATATTTTCGGCTCCTCCTCTGGCATCAATGATGACAATCGGTAATCCGAACGCAGCAGATGTACAGAAAGCTACGGATGAATTTGTAAAGAAATTAGAAGTACAGAAAAAGAACGGCTATAAATTATATTGGATCGCATGCGGAAATACAGACTTCCTGTACAAAGGTGTTATGGACAGTATGAAGAAAATGGACGAAATAGGTTTTAAATATACATACAGAGAAAGCGGAGGCGGCCACACATGGGACAACTGGAGGATCTATCTGTCCGAGTTTGCACCAATGCTCTTCTAAATTATGTCCGAAAGGAACTATCGTTAGTGTACGGCATTTTCGAGAAAACTCGAAAATGCCCCTTTCGGGTATTTACGACTTAATAAGTACACTCACAGCTGTCCTAAATAAATTTAGGTTGTAAAAAAATCTGCCTTCTTCTATGAATCAGGAAAGCTTTTCGTGAAAAATCAAATTATATCCTCAATATTTCTTTAGAAGAGTTTATACTGTCCAATTTTATCAGGTGGTTTGCCTGAAAAGAATGGATCATTTGCCCATTTCCAAAGATCAATTTTCACAAATATATTTAAGCGAATAAAGTTCACCAGATTGGATAAGTTCCATTCATATTTAGCTTTCTTCTGGATGTATTTAAAGAGTAGTATTCCTATTAATGCCGTCCAAATTTGGATGTAGACAGCGTTTTCTGATGTTCCTACAAAACTGGTTACTTTCAAACGCTGTTTTAGATGTTTGAAGAACGTTTCAATCTCCCATCTTTCTTTATATAATGACGCCACTGTCGATGCCTTCCAGTCGAAATTGTTTGTTAAGAACTCATATTCAGTATTATTGATGCTGTCCCAAAAACGAACTAGACGCATCTTCTTTCCTTGATAGTGTTTCTTAGCATCCCCATCAAGCTCAATGAGCTGATCCATAATGATGTTATTTTCCTTGAGGGCTTCACTTTGAAATGATCGAACCACTGTATATTTCATGTTGCTTTTACTGCGTGTGACAAAAAAGCACGGGTTGCTGTCCAAAACATTCATCCAAGCATAATCAACGTAGCCTCTATCCACAACAACCACACATCCCTTAGGAAATGAGATGGTCTTGGCTATCTTAGATTCATGTTGTTTGCCATCGGTGATATGTACAAAGCTCGGCACACAGCCATCATAATCAAGTATAGTATGGAGTTTAACAGCTCCCTTAGCACTGCGGAATTTAGCCCAGTCGAATACACTTAAGCATAAAGGAATAATAGTTGCATCCATGAGAAATACTTTCCGCTTAAGTCTATTAAGCTCAGCTCGTCTAGGAGAATTTCTATTCCACAAATGTTCCAAAAGTTTGTAATAAAGGTCTCGGAATAGGCGATGATCGCGATGTTTGTTGATGTAGGATAAATTGGACTTGCTGGGTGTCCGAGAGATGCCCATGTGGCTCATGTTACCTGTAGTACTACGCAGACCATTAGAAATATCACGAACGGAATCCGCAGATGAAAGATGGCAGAAAAGCATACTAACAAAGTGTGTCCAACTGTTGATTCCTTTATGATGTTTGTCGCATTGGTACTTTTGAACTAATTTATTAAAAATGTCACGGTCTACTAGACCTAATATCTGAGAAAATACGTTTATATTTACCATGGCGGTTGTATGATTTTAGCGAATTAAATATAGCAATCCCTGCTATATTAAACCACCGCCATTTTTTTCTTATTTAGGACGCTTCTGAATGGTTATATGTAAATTTTTCACTGATAGAAATCTTTGGATAAATTTTAACAGAAATGTGTAAACTTATTTTAGGACTAGTCAATAATTACTTCGACTTCCGACAAGACCGGGGGCTACAGCTATGTGAATGGAAAGAGTAATGAGCTGGGCTACAGAAGGATCAATTTTAACGCTGCATTATTGGCCGTACCGAGTATTATCACTGGACCTGCTACAATTTCATGTACCACTGCCCAGACCTATTCGATCCCTGCGATTGCCGGAGCATCCTATCAATGGATCGTTCCTACCGGTATTCAGATCGTGAGTGGCCAAGGTGCCAGAAGTGCTGCTTTAAAGGAGTACCAAGGAGGAACTTCAACAAAAAGACCCATAACCTTAAGGGTAACCCAAGGAAACTGTGTAAAGAACTTTGTGTTGAACGTAAATTCGTCATTCCCTGAAGTTGCAACGGGTATCGATGTGGTAGATGCAATCCCTAGTCAATTATGTACAAGAAAAAGGTACATGCTAGAAGCAAATTTTACGAACACGACTGGTATTACTTCCTATGATTGGGTTTTGCCAGCCGGATGGAGAGGTCCCAACAACACAAATGCATTCACTACCACTTCATTTATTACCAATATTACCACCTCCAGTTCCCCAGTTTCAGGCACAATTCAGGTCAGGGCAAGGAATTCATGTGGTTTAGGTGAACCTTTCCAATTAAACGTGACCTCGATCCGATGCACTGACTGATGCAATTTGAAATATAATGATTGATTTATATCAAAAAAAATACTTAACCTAAATTAATAAACAGCATTCTCCGATTTGAACCTTGCTTCCGCATAGGTCAATTGTAGCATGTGCTATTCGTTAATGATTTTATCATTTTATTTCGATCCATATAATTTAACCTCTAAATTTTCCATGTCCTTACTTACCCTATTATCCAAGAGTTTTGCATAGTGTTGGGTAGTCCGGATATCGAGGTATCCCAGCATTTTTGAAACGGTTTCAATCGGAACTCCGTTTGACAGGGTGACAGTAGTGGCAAATGTATGCCTAGCAATATGAAAGGTCAGTTCTTTCGTTATTCCACATAGATCTGCAATCTCTTTCAGATAGCTATTCATCTTCTGGTTGCTCAGTACAGGCAACATTGGACCATTTGATTCACAAGGAGGATAATCTCGATATGATTCTAAGATTTCAAGTGCCTTTGGAAGTATCGGAATGGAAGAAATCGTATTGGTCTTTTGCCTTCTGATCTTTATCCAAAATCTATTATCGATACCCACCTCAATATTATCCTTGCACAATTTTGTCACATCTGCATAAGAAAGCCCGGTGTAACAGCAGAACACAAAAATATCCCTGACATGTTGTAGTCTTGAAATTTCGAGCTTTTTATCCTCAATTCTTAACAGTTCCCCCCTGGTTAGATAGGATTTCTCCTTAGGTTTAGCATTTGACTTATAAAACCTAAAAGGATTGGTGGCAATCCACCCATGAGCTAAAGAAAGATTAACGATCTTTCTGAGATGCTTAATATATTTGGCAGCGGAAATATCAGAGCATAGTTTTTCAGATCTAAGATAGTATTCATAACCTACTATGAAGGAATGGTCAATTCTATGGAGTTCAATATCTGCAGCTGAAAATTCCTTTGCAATATAATTTTCTAAATGCGAATAGGTCGTTTTATAACCTTTTAAGGTATTTTCCCGGAAGCCATTGCCCAGCAATGATTCCATTTTATGGTTATGATCTTTCAGAACCAACAATAATGTCTTTTGATTATCTGCCCTCCCAGTAATTTTAGATTTCAACAGTTCAATAGTTGGGGCGTCTCCCATTTTCAGGGTTTCAAGGTGGATGGCTGCAACCTTAAGATTCAAAGTTTCCAGATAGCTGTTTAAAGTCTTGACCTCCTCGGTATTTCCTTTTGATCGATTTGCTTTGGAGTTCCATCGACTGGGGTCACAATTCTTCCCTGTGGATATTTCACAGACCGATCCATTGATCGTAATTCATGTAAATGGGCTTAGTTCCACTGACATAATTCTTTGGTTTCTTCAAGTAGAAGAGCAAGGAATAATTTGTACTCATGATTTAACGTTTAAAATTTGTAACAAAATTAGCCTTGCAGCAAAAACACATCAAGATGTTCGACTGTAGAAAATGTTGTAAATCAGTTACTTGAATTCGTTTCAGTGAGTACTTTAATCGAATTTAATGACTCACCGAATGACTCACTAAAAGTTTGCGAATTTCTGAATATTTTGACCTGCCGTAAAAACAAAAAAGCCTGCAAACGTTAAATTTGCAAGCTTTTGTATGTTTTGATCTTCGATCTGGTAGCCCGTAGGGGAATCGAACCCCTGTTTCAAGAATGAAAATCTTGCGTCCTAACCCCTAGACGAACGGGCCGTTTTGTTTTCCGGTGTGCAAATATAGAATTTACTTTTATTAACACAAAATATTTTTCATAAAAATTGCTGATTCCCTTTTAAGGTGCTATTTTTAAGCTGTAAACTACATCATATGAAACTAATTAAAGCCCTAAGTCTCTGCGGAGTTCTTCTGTTGGCAGGTCAAGCACATGCCCAAAAGAATAATCTGGAAGTAAAATGGGATTTCAATGAAAATTATAACCCCAATGATAATTTAGCCCTGAAGATCATTGTAAAAAACAACGACATGCAGAATTTGAACCTTAAAGGATACAACCTTTGGTTCAATTCCATGTATCCCATTGAAGAGAAAAGTGTGGATGGTTATTCAATACACAACCGCAACGGAAACTTATATTCCATCGATTTCACAGATCAATCCCTCATCAAGGGGAATGATTCCTTGGTGATCGATTATAAATCGCCCTATCCGATCACCCATACCTCCCTGACTCCAAATGGATTCTACCTTCAAAACCGAAATAATCCAAAAGAAATCATCAATATCGGACATCCCCAGGTGATTCCATTGCATCTCAGTTCCGAAGAACAGAACAAATTTCTAAACGAACTCTTTGAAAAGAATGCATCTCGGATCTCTTCGGGTCAGCAATTAATACTTCCTACCCCTGCCCATATCAAAGTAGGGAAGGGGAATTATAAGTTCAATTCAGATGTCAGCTATTATGTGCATGAGCATTTCAACTTTGCCCTAAAGCCTTTCCAAGAGCTAGCTCAGCAATTGAGCCAATTCAATTTTGTCAATGGCGATGAAGCCAATGCCAATATCAGGATACTCTATAAAAAAGGGATGGCTAATGAGGAGTACAACCTAAAGATCGACAACAAAGGCATTACCATTGAAGCAAGCGAAGCTGCTGGTGCATTCTATGCCTTGCAGTCCATCAAGTCCCTGCTTACAGCGGAGCAATTGAAAGGAAAGGCAGATGTAAGCCTTCCATACTTAGAAGTCAATGATAAGCCAAGGTTTGAATATCGCGGTTTCATGATGGATATAGCCCGTAATTTTAAAGGTGTCGAAACTATCGAAAAATACATCGATGTATTGGCGCAATTGAAGGTAAACAAACTCCACTTGCACTTCATTGACGATGAGGGCTGGCGTTTAGAAATCCCTTCCTTACCAGAATTGACAGAAATTGGTTCCCAAAGATCTCCTTTCTATCAGGATGGAGCGAGCATTCAACCTGCCTATGGTTCAGGAACGAATGTGACTGAAGGGCATTTCTTGACCAAAGCTCAATTTCAAGACCTCTTGAAATATGCTTCGGCAAACTATATCAGCATTATTCCTGAAATCGAAACCCCTGGCCATGCCCGTGCTGCCATAAAATCGATGGAAGCGAGGTACAACAGGTTGATGAAAGCCGGAAAAACCCAAGAAGCGGAGGAATTTTTACTTTATGAAGCCGAGGACAAATCAGAATACAGCTCAGCTCAATACTGGGATGATAATGTCATGAACCCGGCATTGCCTTCCGTTTACCGCTTTTTAGGCGTTGTGTTGGATGATATCAAGAAGATGTATGACGAGGTAGGCTTAAAGTTAGATGTGGTTTCCTTGGGCGGAGACGAGGTCCCCGCAGGTTCTTGGGAGAAATCTCCGGCGATCCAAGCATTGATGCAAAAAGAAGGTTTCAAATCGGTTTATGAAGTTTGGCCTTATTATGTAAAGAAGATCTATGAAATCTGTGCCTCCAAGGGTTTGACCATGGCCGGATGGGAAGAATTCGGAATGGTTAATAAAGGGTCTGGAATGGTAGTCAATGAAGATTTGGCGCATCTCAACATGCATCTCGATGTATGGAATAATGTAATCGGCGGAGGTCATGAAGACCTGGTCTATAAATTGGCCAATGCAGGATACAAGACCATCTTCATCAGTGCTGCAAACCTCTACTTGGATATGGTTTGGGATCGCGACTTCAGTGAACCCGGATTAAAATGGGCTGCTATTTCCGATCTTTATCATTCCTTCTCGCTATTACCCGAAAACTTTTTCTCCAATATGGAAATTACAGAGCCGGGCAAGAAATTGGAACCGAAATACCTGGCATCCAAAGTTCGTTTGACCGAAAAAGGAAAATCTAATCTATTAGGCATTAAAGCCGCTCTTTGGGCAGAAACCGTATTGACCCCAGAACGTATGGACTATATGTTGTTCCCAAGGTTGTATGCCTTGTCTGAGCGTGCTTGGGCGCCTAAAAGAGCTTGGGAAGAAGATTCAAAGTTTGATAAAAATGCCTTTGCTCAAAGCTACTCCGAATTTGTCAATAAAGTAGGTAAAAAGGAACTTCCAAAACTTGAACTGATTGCCGATGGTTTCAATTATAGATTGCCGTCTGTAGGCGTTATCCAAAAAGGAAACAAACTACAAGCAAATATAGAATATCCTGGCTTTACTATCTTTTATACCACCGATGGGACAGAACCCAAAGTGGGATCGCAAAGATTCCCTAAAGAAGGTATAAACATCAAAAAAGGAGATAAAGTCAATTTAGCCGTGGTAGACGATAAAGGTAGAGTAGGAAGGGTATCAACCTACATAGCCCAATAAAACACCTCCCAATAAGCAGAACATCCAAGGCTATGATTCCCATAACCTTGGAAGTTCCCTTTTCTTATCTAAAAAAGCCTTTCCACTGTCTCACATCTCAAATCACACATCTCATATCTATCCCCTTTAAACCCCAAAAAAGAAGCAAAGCATAAATGCTTATGCAATATATCCACTTTTTTGAAGCCTACTTTCTCCAATAAGTGCAGTTGATAAAGCAAAGGTCTAGGCGAATCCTCTTTTTCTATATAACTAAATACATGTTCTTGATAGTCTTTGTCCTTCAATCCCACTAAAAACTCGCCATAGCGATCAGTAAACATGAACTTTTGGATCTCAGGACTATTTTGCTCCACCATATCAAAGATCCAGATGCTTCCACCTTCATTTAGCAATCCATATAATTTCTTGAAGGCGTTTTCCCAATCTTGATCGTCCCGTAAATGATGCACAACCATAGTGGCGATGACTACATCATATTTCCCTTCAGGTAAATCTACAGACCTAAAATCTCCCTTAAATACTTGAACATCGCCTTCCGTTAATTCTTGAACCCTTTGTTTTGCCCTATCCAACATCGGTTGACTTAAGTCTACTAAATCCACATTCACCTTGTTGTTGCTTTTCATTAAGGTCTTGATGGCGTAGTTGCCTGCACCACAGCCGATGTCCAATATATTTTTCAGATTTGGATAGATATCCCGGATACCGTCAGTAATCAATTCCATGTTCAATACCGCATCGATGGTATTTGCCTGACTGGTTTCCAAATTGGCAAAGCGCTCCACATCGGCGTCAAAGCGCTGTTCTATTTCTTCTAATGTTGATTTTTCCATAATCTATTTTTTCTATATCCAAATTTATTGGATTCAGTTATACCTAAAAAATACTATTTTTATCATGGTATAATACTTATTAGGTATCATGGAACTACGACATCTGCTCTATTTCAAGACCCTTGCAGAGGAACTTCATTTTGGCAATGCAGCCAAAAAGCTCTTTATTTCACAGCCACCGCTGAGCAGACAGATCAAAGAACTCGAGAATGAACTGCAGGTCGATCTCTTTCACAGGAACAATAAAAAGGTTGAACTTACCGAAGCAGGGCAATATTTCTATTCCCAAATCAATGAACTGATCGATCACTTGGAACAAGTTAAAAATACGACCCGATTGATACATGAACAGGTCTCAGGCGAACTGCGTTTAGGCTATATCAGTTCGACACCAAAAGGACTTATCGCAAGAATCTTAGAAGACCTGAAACATAGTTTTCCAAATCTGCAGGTCAATCTTATAGAAGCATCTAGCCAATCTCAAATAAAAGCTTTGGAAAATGGAAGGTTAGATCTTGCCATTATTCGAAGCAGCATCCCCAATCCAATTATTGTCAAGAAGCTGCTTTTCAAAGATGAATTATGTTTAGTAGGGCATAAGGATAGTTTCGGTCAACAATCCATGGATCAAATCAGTAAAATGGATTATATCTCTTTCAATCAAGACTATGCGCCAGAATATTCAAGGCTTAGCGAAGAGTTTTGCAATACAATAGGCTTTGAACCCAAAATAAAACATCAATGCAATAATATGAATGCTATCCTTGAACTGGTGAGATTGAAGGTAGGCTATGCCATTGCGCCATTAAGTATGGTGAAGGATATCCCAGATTTCTCAATAATTAGTTCATCCGGTTTGAAGAAGAAGTTGGATAGTAACGTGTATTTAGCCTTTCATCAAGATAATTCCAGAACTGGTTTGATCCAGATCATGGAAAGGATCATGAAGATTCAAAAATAAAGGCCATTCAAAATATTGAATGGCCTTTTTATTTCTTAAGGATTTTAGACTTAGAATGCTTTAAACTTCTCTGGTTCCATTTCGGTAAAGGAAGCTACCTTTTGATAGGTAATGCTATCCGAAGATCCCTTAAAGGTTGTCGGCAGGATCAGACCATTACCGATATCCTTATAGCCATTTACCAAATAGCTCTTGTTATCAATATCCAAGCGTTTCACCAAACCAGACTCCTCGCTTACATAGAAACTACCCGAATTACCTAAGAAATTCGAAAAGTCCAACTTCTGTAGCTTCTCCGCATTGATGATCTTGCTACTGGTCTGCGAACTGATATTGGAAGCCATAATGGTGATCGGTAAGGAAAGTACCTTCAAGTCAATATTGTATTGCGCGATCAAATCAGGCAGTAATTCTTTAAAGGTTTGCAGGGCCATTTCAGCTCCATTTTCATCATAAACATGATTTAATTTTTGGTTCTGAACATTTAACAGAGCAACTACGTTCTCATTGTTCAAAGTACCTTCAAAACGAACATTTCCTGTTTGTTTATCCAATAAGAATTTTCTGTTTCCGCTGATTGAAGGGTATTTGCTATTCCCAGATACGGTAAACATGATATATTTTGTGGTTTCCCATTTGTTTTTACCACCTACTGCATTCCAGATTTTATCTACAATGCCATTGGACTGCGCCAAGAGGATTGCTGGAGAAATAGTGATGGCAGCAAATATTAAATAGATATAGAAAACTATATTCTTCTTTTGTTTCATAATACTGAATTTTGTGATAATATGAGAGGAATTCACTACGTGCATAAAGCTGCAACCCCAGAATCAAATTGGGAATGATTGGGTTGCTTTGTCCGTATGTGTATTTTGTTTCATAACCTCCTAGATATCAAAAACAATACCATTAATGGTTTTTATGGATTAGGCCCATTTGGATTGCCGTTATGGCAGCTTCTTCACCTTTATTTCCGTGCTTGCCACCAGCTCTATCCAAAGCCTGTTCTTGGTTGTCTGTAGTTAATACGCCAAAAATTACCGGTTTATTATATTTGATCCCCACTTGTGCAATACCATTTGCTACGGCATCACAAATAAAGTCAAAATGTCTCGTTTCACCTTGGATAACACAACCTAGGGTAATTACCGCATCCAATTCTTTATTTCGCAAAGCAATGTCACTTCCTGAAATCAATTCATAGCTTCCAGGTACCTCAATTAGCTCAATATTCTCTTCCTTCGCGCCATTCTCTAATAACCCTTTGTATGCGCCATTCAATAAAGCTCCAGTGATTTGAGCATTCCATTGAGATACAACAATTGCAAATTTTAGATGCTCAGCATTGCCCACCTGTAAATGGGAAAAATCAGATAGATTTTTTAAAGTACTCGACATAGATATAAATTAAAATAAAAAGGCTACCATAGGTAGCCCTCAAAGTTAATTAAAATATTTTTGGTATTCGGCCAATGCTTATTGACCTCCTGGTATTAATTCCTTTAATTAATAGTACTCCAGTCTAAATACTAAATACTTAGTACTTAATACTATTACTGTTGTTTTGCTTGAACGCGAGCGATAAAGCTATCTACTGTTGTAGATTCTGCGCTTTCAGGATACTCATCTCTGATTTTTTGGTAAGAAGCCTCAGCGTTTTTGTAATCCTGTAGTTCCTCGTATACCAAACCTAATTTCTTTAAGAAAATTGGAGTTGTATATGCATTAGCACTTTTTTCAGCTGCTTTTTTGTAATAGTTGGCAGCCTTGTCATAGATTTTCTCTTCTGAATAAGCATCACCTAAAAGACCGATCACCAATGGATCCAATACTTGACTACCAGTCTCCGTATATTGCTCTAGGTATTTGATCGCTTCTTTAAAGTTCTTCTGACGTAAGTATAGACCACCTAAGTATGCATTCGCTACGTTTGCAGATTTAGTGTTAGAATATTCGTCAGCAATTTCTTTGAAACCTGGGAATGAACCGTCGCCATCGATTGCCTTTTTCTGAAGCGAATCAATAGTAGCGTAATATTCCGCTTGGTACATTTGGTTAGCAGCTTTCTCTGCTCTTGGTGCTAAATATAATTTTTGGTATCCAAAATATAGAAGGATCAATACGACGATACCTGCTACAATAAAGATGATACTCTTTTCATTTTCTTGGAAAAATGATTTCTTCGGCCCTGATTTTACCGCTGAAGAACCGTTTTGTTTATTTTGTGACATTCTTAGTTTTAATAGATTACGGAACGCAAAAATACACTTTTAAAGAATACTTGCAATAATTTAGGAAAAATATTTAAAGGCATTAGGGGTTCACGTTGACCATTGTTTCCTTATCCAATTGTTCGTAAATGGAATTCTGGCTTTTGAATTCGGGAACCATGACTTTCATTTGCCTTACAATATTTAGGTTGTTGTTGCTGTCCAATTGTTTGGAAAGCATGTGTATTTCATTTTTTACTAACTCAAAGTCGTTCTCACGGACCTTTGCAATCATGATTTTTTCATGATGGGTAGGCATCGTGTTTTCAAGATCGTTCAATAGCTCCTCATAGAGCTTTTCACCCGGCCTTAACCCCGTGAATTTAATGTCTATATCCTTGAAAGGGGTTAAGCCTGATAAACGGATCATCTTTTTGGCCAAATCGACAATCTTTACCGATTTTCCCATGTCAAAAACAAAGATCTCACCGCCATTACCCATATTTCCTGCTTCAATTACCAATTGACAAGCCTCAGGAATGGTCATGAAATACCTGGTGATATCAGGATGGGTCACCGTTACTGGTCCACCTTTCTCTATTTGGTCCTTGAATCTTGGAATCACTGAACCGTTCGATCCCAGAACATTTCCAAAACGTGTCGTGATAAACCTAGTCCCTTTAATGCCATTCACCGAGGTCAGGAAGTTGTTCAGGGATTGGACATATTTTTCAGCAATCCTTTTGGTGGCACCCATCACATTCGTTGGGTTAACCGCCTTGTCTGTTGAAACAAAAACAAATTTCTGGACATCAAACTCTACTGCCAGATTGGACAATAAGTAGGTTCCAAAAACATTTGTTTTCACACCTTCACTGGGATGGTTTTCCATCATAGGGACATGTTTATAGGCCGCAGCATGATAAACGTAATGCGGTTTAAAAGTCTCGAAGAGCAAACGCATACGTTCCTCGCTTCGGATATCAGCAATATAGGTATGGTAAATTTGGTTCTTGAACTGATCTTGAAGGTCCAATTGCAGATTGTGCAAAGGAGATTCCGCCTGATCACAAAGAATGATCATCTGCGGTTCATACTTGCCCAACTGCTTTGAGATTTCACTTCCTATAGATCCAGCTGCACCAGTAACCAAAACACGCTTACCACGTAATTGATCCATCAGCTTCTCGTTGGAAATCTGGATCGGAGCGCGCTCTAGCAGGTCCTCGATTTTGATCTGTTTGATCTGCGCCGGAGATAGATCACCATTGATAATCCTATTTACCGGAGGTAGGGTCAATACCGTAATATTATGCTCCAATGCTTGATCGATGATATTGTTCTTGATGTCAATATCAATATTGGAAGAAGCAATGATCAATTCATCCACACCGAATTTATCAACCGCCCTGGTAAAATCCTTCGATCCATAGATCTTCAGTCCATCAATGGACTTGCCAATTTTTTCATCATTATCGTCTATATAGGCTACAATGGTCTTTTCAGAACGAAAGTCATGTTCAAAGGTTCTCTTCACAGCTATCCCTAAATCACCGGCACCATATACGATGGCATTCTTTCGGCCATTCCTAGTGGATTTGGTGTATTGAAAGAAGATCTTGATACAGGTACGATAGGTTGTAAGGCCTGTAAATGCAAACAAAGCATAGATGATAATCAGGTTTGTGGGGATTTTGATATGTATTTGTAACGCAATGAAGATCAACTTCGCCAAAAACATGATGATCGACGTGAAGACAATCGTCGATAGAATTCGGATAGAATCTACCGCCGATGTATACCTTACGATACCACTATATAACTTAAATACCAAGAAGGAAATGGCAGTTAAAGTCATGCAAAATAAGAACTCAATTGAGAAATCAGTTTTTGAGAAAGAATCGACGTTGAAGTTGTTGTATAGGGTAAATGCAAGTAGAAAGGCACAAGCTGAAACGGCTATGTCAAACATAAAAATAATCCATCTCGGAACTATCTTGATGTGATTCAACGGCTTAATTATTTTCATCGTAACGGGTTAGTTTGTAAACTTAAGATTATTAAAGTTTATTATTTTAATTTTAACCAAATATAATCGTTTAAGCTTTATTTGTTGAAATATTATTGCGTATTTTTAACTTGCATTATATTTACGTAAATGATAAATGTATCTAAATTAGCTCAAGAAGGAGTACTACAACCTAAGGAAGCTTTGCTTTCGAAAGACAGAAAAAAAGGCAGTTTAACTATCGGTATCCCTAAAGAAAATACCTTCCAAGAAAATAGAATTGCACTGACGCCACTCTCTGTTGGGTTGTTGGTAGAAAATGGTCATGAAATCATTATTGAAACTGGAGCGGGTGATGCCTCCAATTTCCAAGACCATCATTATAGCGAGCAAGGAGCCCGTATCGTATACGATAAAAAAGAAGTCTATAAAGCAGACTTAATCATTAAGATTTCCAGTCCTACCTTGAAAGAGGTGGAACTGATGAAGAACAGGCAGGTTTTGTTCAGTTCCCAACAACCTTCCTTGATGAAGATTGAAGTCCTGAAAGCCTTAATGAAAAAACAGATCACCGCGCTTTCCTTCGAATATTTACAAGATGAGGGTGGACATCTATCTGTTGTCCGTGCCATGAGTGAAATCGTCGGAGCGACTTCCGTATTGATCGCCGCTGAATACCTTTCCAATGTTTTTGATGGCAAGGGCTTGATGTTAGGAGGGGTTACTGGTGTTCCGCCAACAGAAATGGTCATTATTGGAGCTGGTACCGTTGGGGAGTTTGCTGCAAGGACTGCCATTGCACTTGGTGCACAGGTCAAGGTCTTTGACAGCTCGGTATATAGGTTGAGACGTTTACAGAGCAATGTAGGCAGCCGCGTCTTCACTTCCGTAGTCCAACCGATTGTCCTCAATAAAGCTGTTCGAACCTGTGATGTGGTGATTGGAGCAGTAAGAGCAAGGAACGGTCGCACACCATGTTTGATTTCTGAGGACACCGTTTCCAAGATGAAACCTAATTCTGTTCTGATAGACGTAAGTATTGATCAAGGTGGGGTAATTGAAACCTCTGAAGTGACCAATCATGATAAACCTACCTTCAGGAAATATGATGTCATCCACTATTGTGTTCCCAATATTGCATCTAGAGTTGCTAGGACCGCCACTTATGCCCTGACCAATATCTTCACTCCGATCTTGATCGAGATTGGCGAGGCAGGAGGAATGAACAATATGATCTGGGCTAATCAAGGCATACGAAGTGCCATCTATTTATATCACGGAAATCTAACTAACAAAGACATGAGCGAGAAGTTCCAGTTGCCTTGCAAGGACCTGAACCTGATCGTCATGGCGAACTTATAAACGATGAGAAAATACCTAATCCTTTTTATTTTAAGCATGATTGCATGGCATACCAAAGCCCAAGATACTGGGCAAATGAGATATTTGTATGGAAACGAGGAAATTCCAAAGTCTAAATTAATAGTTGATTCCCTCGACGAATTGGATAAACCTAAATTATACGTCCATAAAGCCAATCAAAAAAAAGAGGATCTGGTATTCTTGGTAATTCCAGGTGGTGGATATGCCGGTGTGGCCATCAACCACGAAGGTCATGATGTAGCAAAAAGGCTAAACGACTTGGGCTACTCTGCCTATGTGCTTTTTTATAGGCTTCCAAAAGTGGAAACTATGGAAGACAAACGTTTTGGACCACTTCAAGACGCCCAATATGCCATGGCACAGATCAGAGCGGAAAACCCGAATAAAAAGGTTGTAGTCATTGGCTTCTCCGCAGGAGGACATTTAGCAGCTACACTTTCCAACCTTTATGACCGACCCCAAACGGAATTTCTTGAACAAGCAAATTTGAAACCTGATTTCTCGGTGCTGTGTTACCCCGTTATCTCCATGGATTCTACCATCACCCATCAAGGTTCCAAAAACAACCTGCTAGGTCCTGATTTTACGGCTGAAGATGTTGAACTGTTCTCCATGGAAAAGCAAGTGGATAAAAACAACCAACCTACTTTCCTGATGAGTGCCAAGGATGATAAGGTCGTGCCTATTGAAAATAGTTACAGGTACCAAGATTCTTTAGGACTTTATAATATTCCAAATCCGATCTTTACCTACGAAGAAGGAGGGCATGGATTCGGATTGGTCAATAAAACCGATAATAGAGATTGGTTTGCAGCCATGATGGAATGGTTGCAGAACGTAAATCGATAAAAGATATTTCTATTGAAATTGATGATAGGAAGATACGAGGATATTGATTCTCGTATTTTTTTTGATTTCAACTTTTGGAAATTGAACCATGTGCAAGGTTAATTCGTCATTTCCGAGAATAACCTCATTATAGAAGCCTCTGAATTTAATATCCTTGATCCAGAACTTTCCGTCCGCATTGATTTCATAGCTGACGTTTTCCTGCAGGATAGAAATTAATGAGCGGGTTTCTATATCCAAGATTTTGGCAGCGACGGGGGTCAATACATTGCTCTTCGCCAATAATCTAGCTGTATAGGGTGTGTTTGGCGTAGCATATAAAACCGATGGATTCCCGTAATCGGCTATTTCTCCTGCTTTCATCACCAATAGAAAGTCTGCCATGGCCAATACTTCCGCTGGATCATGTGAAACCAAAATAACGGTCAAGCCTGTGTTTTTGACAATATTTTGGATATCCTGTTGCAATTCATCCCTAAAGGCAGCATCTACTTGGTTGAAGGGCTCATCCATTAATAATACCTCTGGATCATTGATCAATGCTCTGGAAATAGCGACACGTTGCTTTTCGCCTCCACTTAAATCGGCAACTCTTTTTTGTGCCAGATGATCGATGCGCAATTGTTCCAGGACTTCCTGTGTTCTCCTAGCTTTCAGCTCCAGGTTGGTGTTGGAGAGTTGGGAGGCCACATTATCCCATACCTTGGCGTAAAGGTTTAAATCATCAAATCCTTGGGAGACTAATTTCATGGCATCATGTCCCGGGATCAATTTGTCTTTTCGGGTGGGAACCAGCCAACCTCTATATCTAATCTCTCCCGTATGGGGTTCCAATAGGCCGTAAATCAACTTCAGCAAGGTGCTTTTGCCACTTCCTGATTCGCCGATGATCGCCGTAATCTTGCCTTCCTCAATACCAAAATTTACCTGATTTACCGCAGTCACGATAAGGTTGCCTTCAAAAACTGCAGACACATTTTCCCCATGGATTAAGGGAAGGTTAGGTTTTTGAACATCAGAAAAAATATATTGACAAGAGTTAGATTGTTGCGCCATAAAAAATGTCGGATCTTTTGAACCCGACACAAAAATACAGTTTACGAATCGTTTTTACTATTAAAAACCTAGAGTCAATCCAAAAGCAATGTTTTTAACACCCTCTTGGGCTGGGCTCTTTTCAAAAAGATTATTCATATAATACTTGGCAAATAAGCCAAAATCGTCATAGCCAATGCGGATAAATGGACCATATTGAAATGTCTGCAAGTTATAGGTATCCTTGAACTTCTGCTTTCCATTGTCATCGCTCTTCAAGCGTTGTGTTCCTTTCAGTAATATGCCTGTCATTGCTCCAAAAGCAAGTTTTACCCTTTTTCCATTGTTCAGTTGTCTACTTCTCAATTCAAATGAAAGCGGAAGTCGCAAGTAAGTGGAAGTAAAAACATTTTTCGAATAGTTTGCATCATCATCCAAAGGCTCGTAGGTCAATGGCGTCACATTTTCCAGCAGCAGGACATTTTGTTTCAGGCGCCAATAATTCCATTCAAAACCAGCAGAAAGGTAAACCTTAAAGTTATCATTGAACCTTAAACCAAACTGTGCGATATCAAAGCCAAAATTAGAAGCCTTTTTATAGCTCAAGAATTGATTTTGCTCAGACAGTGTAAAACTACCGTCGTCTGAAAGCCTTGAAAATCCCCAATCTATCCTTGTAAAGGTTAAACCACCATACGCTCTAGGGTATTGGATCTCTTTGCTGTCCTTTTCCCCATTGTCCTTGTCTTCCTTGCCAAGGGTAAAAGAGAAATCATGGCTACTGCTATTGGTGCTGTCTTTCTTCTCTTTTTCGTTGTTTTCTTGAGCAGATGCAGAAAAGCTAATCAAGCCTAATGCAAGGATGAGTGTTGGAAAAAGTCTAATTTTCATGTTATCTTCTGGTTTTTGCAATGCTGTTAAATAAATCTACCGTAATGGTCCCTTCCTCGTCCGAACTGAATTTTACAGCCTTATTCGAAGGGTTCAAGTTCTCGGATAGCGTGTTCAGGATATTCGTGAATATGGTTTGTTTTTTCTTAGGTTCTTTTTTTGCCTCGGCATACATGACCTCTTCATGTTCGATTATATTGACCAAGGGTTGGATAGGTGCTACTTCTACTGCAACTAGGTCTGCCGGTTTCTCGTCAATATCATCCATATCTATTGTGGTCACTACATTCAAAGCAGGAGTAGGTAATATGATATTTTCTCGCTCTGGGTTTTCAACCTTTGCTATGACCAGGTTTTTCGCTGGCCTTCTTGGAGTTTGATCAAGAAGAACCTCATTATTCTGGTTTTCTGCTTTTGATGCTACTGGTGTAGGTGCTTCAGCTATCTCTTTTTCGACTGGAATTGGGGCCTGTGCAATTGCTTTGGCCATGACTTCTTCCATCGGATCCTCATGTTGCGCTAGGGTTGGAGTGCTTTCAACCGATGTGTTCTCCTGGAACAGGTACATTTTTATGGAAAATCCTAAAGCTAAGACCAGGCAGGCTGCAATCATCCAAATGTAAACATTGTTTTTCTTTCTCAATGGAACGATTTTTTCCTCATCAAGTTTGGCTTCAATGCCTTGCCAGATGGATGCTTCCGGTATTATTTCTTGATCCCGGAGACCATCTGAAAACAATTTGTCTATTTCTTGATCTTTCATATTCCTAATTCCTCCATTTTTTGAATGCGCTCTTTCAGCCAAACTCTTGCTCTTGAAAGTTGAGATTTCGAACTGCCTTCGCTGATGTCCAGCATATCCGCTATCTCCTTATGGTTGTAGCCTTCGATGGCATACAGGTTGAAAACCGTACGGTAGCCCATGGGTAGCTTTTTGATCAATGCCAATAAATCCTTGTAGTCCAAATGATTTAATGAAAAAGTCCCAGCTTGTTCCAATTCCTTCCCGCTAAGTTCATCCGTTGAAAGAAAATGCACCTTGTTCTTGCGGTGACTTTCAATCGCTGTATTGACCATGACCCGGCGAATCCATCCTTCCAAAGAACCTTTGCCCTCATAGAGCTCACATTTATTAAAAACCTTAATGAAACCGTTCTGTAAAATATCAGCTGCTTCATCTTGATTCTTGGCGTACCTTAAACATAAAGCATACATTTTCGGTGAAAAGTATTGGTACAGTTCCGATTGAGCTTGTCTCTCTCTGGACTTGCACCTCTCCCATATATGTATAACTTTATTAGGCTCCAATTTGTGATCTGGTTTGTTGTAAAGACGCCCTTCAGCCTAGAAGGGTTGCAACGGAAATAAAAATTATTTCAAAAAGATAGTTCTGCTCTGATCTTCAGTAACTTCTATTTTAACGATCGCGGCATCTTCCGGAATCAGATTCGGGATTTTCTCCGGCCATTCGATAAAACAATAGTCCCCGGAATAGAAATATTCCTCATAACCTAGATCATAAGCCTCTTGTTCGCTTTTCAATCGATAGAAATCAAAATGATAGATTGGACCATTCTCCGTGTGATACTCGTTGACAATAGAGAAGGTGGGACTTGATGTGCTGTCTTCTACATTTAAGTAGGCACAGATCGCTTTAATAAAAGTCGTTTTTCCGGCTCCCATAGGTGCTTGAAAAACAAATACTCTTTTTTCACCTGCGTTTTCAATGAGCCATGCTGCTGCAGCCGCTAAGCCTTCTGTGTTCGCAACTCTATATTCCATTTTTACTGCTTTATTATTTTGGACTGTAGGTGATGAATGGAATGATCATTTCTTCCAAGGATATCCCCCCATGCTGGAAGGTGCCATTGAAATAATGTACAAACTGATTATAATTGTTTGGATAGACAAAATAGGTGTCTTCCTTGGCAAAAACATAGGTGGAGCTCATGTGAACACGTGGTAACTGAGCTTCCAGTGGGTTTTTGATCACAAAAACATCTTTGTCAATATAGTTTAGGTTCTTGCCCTGCTTATACCTTAAGTTCGTGTTAGTATTCCTGTCTCCAATGATCTTGCTAGGTTTCTTGACACGGATAGTGCCATGGTCTGTTGTGATGATGACCCGAACATTCTTTTGGGCAAGCCATTTCAGAACATCCAATAATGGGGAGTGCTCAAACCAAGATAAGGTCAAGGAACGGTATGCCGCTTCATCATTAGCCAACTCCCTGATCATGGCCATATCCGTTCGGGCATGAGATAACATGTCCACAAAGTTATAGACCAGTACGTTCAGGTCATTATGCATATACTTGTTGATGTTTTCCAAGACATCCTTGCCTTGTCCCATCGTTATGACCTTGGTATAGCTGTGTCGGATATCTTTTCGATAGACCCTTTTAATTTGGTCCGCCAAGAATAAATCCTCGTAGAGGTTCTTGCCGCCTTCATCATCATCGTTCTGCCATTCTTTTGGAAAGCGCTTTTCCATCTCTAGAGGGGTCAGACCACTAAAAATGGCATTCCTGGCATATTGAGTTGCGGTAGGTAAGATGCTGTAATAGCTATCCTCTTCCTCCACGCGGTAATAATCAGTCATCACTTCATTGATGACTTTCCATTGATCGTACCTTAAGTTGTCGATCAAAAAGAAAAAGGTAGGCTTTTCGGCTTCCATTTTTGGGAATACCTTCTTCTTAAAAAGTTGATGGGATAGGGTTGGTCCATTTTCTGGATTCTTTATCCAGCTGAGATATTCTTTTTCAATGAATTTGGAGAAGAGTAGATTGGCTTCAGATTTCTGCATGGTCAAGATCTCATGCATCCCTGCATCTTCCAACTTTTCTAAAGAGAGTTCCCAGTAAAGTAGTTTTTTATAAGCATCCACCCACTGCTGGAAATTGAGGTTGTCGTTCATGCGCATCCCCAATTCGCGGAAATCTTGTTGGTACGCCATTGAAGTCCGTTCAGAAACCAACCGTTTGTTTTCGGTGAACTTCTTGATGGTCAATAAGATTTGTTTTGGGTTGACCGGTTTGATCAGGTAATCATCGATTTTGGCACCTATGGCATCTTCCATTAAATGCTCTTCCTCGTTCTTGGTTACCAATACGGTTGGTATCGAAGGGTTGATGGCTTTCAGCTTGTCCAAGGTTTCCAGACCGGTTAATCCAGGCATGTTTTCATCGAGAAAGACCAGGTCAAAGGGTTCGTTTTGAAAAGCCTCAACAGCATCAGAGCCGTTATTAACGGTTTTTACCTTATAATCTTTCTGTTCTAACAACAAGATATGTGGTTTCAAGAACTCAATCTCATCATCAGCCCAAAGTATATGTATTTTCTGCATGTATCAATCCTTAGAAAAGCTAATTTACAGCTTTTAAAGGGATTTGCTGTTGTTTTTTCGTTATTAATATTAGCGAATCGGTCTGTGAGGAAGGATGCATGCCGGGTTTTATCTGTATTTGAGAGGCTATCCTAAAGGCGTGATTTTTTGGATTATATTTTGACCTCATTCGAGACACATTCGGAATTTTCCGAATGTGTCTCGAATGAGGTCAAAGCCAGGTCCGAAGGATGTGGTCAGAAAAATCTCGAAATCCAACCAAGATTCAGGGAAATGAAGAGGATAAAGCAGGTAATAAAGGGTGAAAAAAATAGGTCTTGTGACAAAGCAAGCATTTGTAATGATAATTAATGAAAGTAGGGATTTAATATCCTGAAATTAGGATGGTAAATTCCTTGTTAAGCTTTGATTATCTTAGAGTTGGAGAAGGAAATAGCAGGATATTTAGGGATTATTTAATGGAATTTAACTAGGAATGTCCTTGTGAAATAAGGATCCTTGTAATGGAATCTAGGTATTTACTGAAAAATTGACCCTTTTTGGATTTTTTTTAACATTTATTAAGTACCATGTATGTATCTTTGCCCGTATCTTAGCCATAATATACTGGATAGTACAAGTGGGTGAGGCTAGATTTTAATCACTATTTAGGCATTTGAACAAGAAGAAAATAATAAATGATCCTGTTTACGGTTTTGTTACGATCCCGTCGGGGTTTATTTATGACCTGATTCAACATCCATACTTGCAGCGGTTGCGTTATATCAAACAAGTGAGCATGACTCATTTGGTTTATCCGGGAGCTTTGCATACTCGTTTTCAGCATGTTGTAGGCGCTATGCACTTGATGAGCTTGGCCATCGAGACCTTAAGAGGAAAGGATGTGTCGATTTCGGAAAAGGAAGAGGAAGCTGCTCTGGCTGCCATTCTTCTGCACGATGTTGGGCATGGACCTTTTTCACATTCGCTTGAGCATACCTTAGTTGAAGGTGTGTCACATGAGTTGATTTCAGCTCTATTGATGGACAAGTTGAATGAAGAGTTTTCAGGACGATTAGATTTAGCTATAACCATTTTCAACGATCAATACCACCGAAAATTCTTGCATCAATTAGTATCTAGCCAACTGGATACCGATAGAATGGACTACTTGAACCGAGATAGTTTCTTTACAGGAGTTTCTGAAGGCGTGATTTCTTTTGATAGGATTATCAAAATGCTGAACGTAAAGGATGATGAGTTGGTGGTGGAGGCGAAAGGGATCTATTCGGTAGAAAAGTTTTTGATAGCGAGGAGATTGATGTATTGGCAGGTATACTTGCACAAAACAGTCATCACTGCCGAACAGATGTTGATCAAAGCGCTGGCAAGAGCCAAAGAACTGAGCAATAAAGGAGTAAAATTGTTTGCTACTCCAGCATTGGATCATTTCCTGAACAACAAGATTGATAAAGAGACTTTTCTTTCAAACGAGTCGCATTTAGAATGGTTTACTCGTTTAGATGACACGGATATTTTATCAGCGATCAAGGTTTGGGCAGACCATGACGATCAGATACTGAGTATGTTATGTTCTAAACTTCTCCGCAGAGAATTGTTCCGCACGGAATTAAGCAATACGCCGTTCTCTGAAGAATATGTGTCGGAATTGAAGGGAAGGTTGAAGGAAAGATTTGATGTGAATCAAGACGATTTAGATTATTTGTTGTATCAACAGGTTATTGGAAATAATGCTTATGATTCATCGGAGACCAAAATCTGTGTGATGATGAAAGATGGGCAATTATTGGATATAGCTGAAGCTTCAGATTTATCAAATATTGAGTCATTATCTAGAAGAGTGGAGAAATACGCAATAACCTATCCTAAGGAGATAGGCAGGGTTTCTTCCGATCAACAAATGATTATTAACAAATAAACAAATACAAGTATTACTTAATGCAATTTACCGCGGAACAAATAGCGACATTATTAAAAGGACAGGTAGAGGGTAATCCTGAGACCTTAGTAGATCAGTTGTCCAAAATTGAGGAGGCTGGTCCTAAGAGCTTGACTTTTTTGGCGAATCCGAAGTACGAACACTTTATATACGATACAGAGGCGGGGATTATAGTGATCAATGAGGATCTGACCTTGCAGAAAGCTGTGAAATCTACTCTTATCCGAGTGAAAAACGCATATACTGCTTTTACAGAATTGTTGAAGCTATATGATGAAATGAGAAATGATAGAAGTGGAATCGATGAACAAGTTTACATACATGAGTCTTCCAGCATTGGGCAGAATCCTTATATCGGGGCATTCAGCTATATTGGAAAGAATGTAGTGATCGGGAACCAAGTGAAGATCTATCCTCAGGTGTACATTGCCGATGATGTCAAGATTGGAGACAATAGCGTATTGTTACCAGGGGTAAAGGTTTATAAAGACTGCATCATTGGAAATCGGGTTATCATCCATGCTGGATCAGTGATCGGGAGCGATGGTTTTGGCTTTGCTCCAAAAGAAGACGGTTCTTATGAGAAGATCCCGCAGATAGGGAATGTCATTATTGAAGATGATGTAGAGATCGGTGCAAATACGGTTATTGACCGAGCAACTTTAGGTTCTACAAGGATATTGAAAGGCGTTAAATTGGATAACTTGATCCAGATCGCGCATAATGTGGAGGTGGGATCGAATACGGTTATTGCAGCGCAGACCGGAATTTCCGGGAGTACCAAGATTGGTGAGAACGTGGTTTTGGGGGGACAGGTAGGCGTAGTTGGCCATATCAGCATTGCCAAAGGCAGTCAGGTACAGGCTCAATCTGGCATCAACCGATCGATATTGGAAGAAAACAAGAAATGGGGCGGAAGTCCGGCATTTCCATACAGCAATGAGCTGCGTTCGCAGGTGCTTTATTCCAAGCTTCCGGAGCTTGAAAAACGCATTGCGGAGTTAGAAAGGCAATTAAATCAAAAAAATAATAGCTAACTTTACAAGATAATTTTTTTGCAAAATACTAATGTTAGATATGAATGTAAAACAGAGAACCATTAAATCTGACGTCCATTTTTCGGGCGTGGGTCTTCATACCGGTAAGCAAGTGAATGTGACTTTGAAACCGGCTGCAGAAAACCACTGGTACAAATTCAAACGAGTAGATTTAGATGGTCAACCAATTGTAAGTGTGGATGTTGATAATGTGAGCAACACTGCACGGGGAACTACAATTTCTCAGAACGGAGCTTCTGTAAGTACCATCGAGCATTTGATGGCAGCATTGGTAGGCTTGCAATTAGATAACGTATTGATTGAGATCGACGCTCCAGAGGTTCCGATCTTAGATGGAAGTTCGGCCATTTTCATCGAGAAAATCCAAGAAGTAGGATTTCAGGATCAAGATGCAGACCGTGATTTCTTTGAAGTAACAGATAATATTCACTATACCGATCCAGAAAACAAGGTAGAAATTGTTGCCATGCCAGTTGATGGCTATCGCATCACCTGTATGATCGATTTCAACTCTCCGGTTTTGGGAAGTCAACATGCATCGATCAGTGATCTGGATGAATTCAGCAAAGAGATTGCTGGATCTCGTACTTTTTGTTTCCTACATGAACTGGAAGCTTTGGTAAGCCAAAATTTAATTAAGGGTGGCGATTTGTCCAATGCCATCGTTATAGTAGATAAAGAAGTATCGGAAGGTGAATTGGATAAATTACAGGATCTATTCCATAAACGCGTTGAAGTGGCACAGGAGGGTATCTTGAACAATATTTCATTGCGATACCAAAATGAGCCGGCAAGACATAAGTTATTGGACATGATCGGTGATTTGGCTTTAGTGGGGAAACCTATTAAAGGCCATATTATGGCAGCACGTCCTGGACATGCAGCCAACGTAGCATTTGCCAAACGCATTAAAGGGCAAATCAAACGTGAAAAGAATAAAAAGAATGTAAAGGTTTATGACCCGAATACGCCTCCAGTTTACGATACGGTTCAAATCATGAATATTTTACCACACCGTCAGCCATTCTTGATGATCGATAAGATCTTGGAACTGTCGCAGACCCACGTGGTAGGATTGAAGAACGTAACGATGAATGAGGACCTTTTCATGGGTCATTTTCCTGGCGCACCTTTATTCCCTGGGGTATTGCAGATCGAAGCGATGGCACAAACAGGTGGTATATTGGTGTTGAATACTGTCCCAGACCCAGAAAACTGGTTGACCTTATTCTTGAAGATCGAAAATGCGAGATTCAAGAACCAAGTGGTACCAGGGGATACCGTAATTTTCACTTGTGAGTTATTGGAGCCGATCCGTAGAGGAATTGCGAGAATGAAAGGAGTTGGTATGGTAGGTGACAAGGTGGTAAGTGAAGCAGAATTAATGGCCCAAATAGTAAAGGTCAAAGGATAATTTAATAAGAATGATTCAACCATTATCATATATACATCCTGAGGCAAAGATTGCACAGAATGTGGTAATTGAACCATTCTCGACCATCCACAAGGATGTTGAGATTGGTGAGGGAACTTGGATAGGCTCGAATGTAACCATTATGAATGGTGCACGAATTGGAAAAAATTGTAGGATTTTCCCTGGAGCTGTTATTTCCGGAGAACCCCAAGATTTAAAGTTTGAAGGTGAGATCACCACGGCGGAGATTGGCGACAATACGACCATCCGTGAATGTGTGACCATCAATAGAGGAACAAAGGACAGATACCGTACGGTCATCGGTAAGAACTGTTTGATCCAAGCTTATAGTCATATCGCACATGACTGTTTTATTGGTGATAACTGCATCTTTTCGAACTCCAGTACCTTAGCTGGCCATATTACCGTAGGTGACTACGTTGTATTGGCGGGTATGGTTGCGGTACATCAGTTCTGTAAAATCGGTTCACATGCCTTTGTGACCGGTGGTACTTTGGTCAGAAAGGATGTTCCTCCGTATATCAAAGCAGCGAGGGAGCCTATTTCCTATGCGGGTATCAATTCCGTAGGATTGAGAAGAAGAGGCTACACAAACGAGCAGATCAATGAGATCCAAGGCATCTATAGGGTTCTATTTGTACAGCACAGTAACCTAGGTAAGGCATTGGATATTGTGGAAGCTGAGTTTAAGGCTACCGAACTTCGGGATGAGATCCTTGGGTTTGTGCGAGCATCAAACCGTGGAGTGGTAAAGGGATTTGGTCAAGGCAGATCTGGAATATAAACTTAAATAATACGATTATTTGAATATAATTTTACAAGATATTGGTAGGAGGTATAATAGGGAATGGATTTTTAGACATCTCGATTATACCTTTTCTTTTGGAAAGAGCTATGCTATCCTCGGGCCGAATGGTTCTGGGAAATCCACCCTCATCAAAGTGATCACAGGCGCCTTAACAGCGAGCGAGGGAGAACTGAAGTTTGAAGATGGCGGTCAGGAGCAGCAAATTGAGCAGATTTTCCAAAAGATAAGCCTCGCTGCGCCCTATGTAGAGCTGATCGAGGAGTTTTCCTTGAATGAAATGTTAGATTTTCATTTCAAGTTTAAAACCTTCCTAACGGGTTATGATATTGAACGCATCAAAGAAACCTTGGGTTTTGCGAAAAACACGTTTGAAAAAGATATCCGACACTTTTCATCGGGGATGAAACAAAGGGTAAAATTGATTTTAGCTTGTTGTTCTCAAAGTAAATTGTTATTCTTGGATGAACCTACAAGCAATTTGGATAAAGAGGGCGAACATTGGTACCTGAACTTGATCGAGCAGACCAAATCAGACCGTATTCTGGTGATCGGGTCCAATCAGGAGCATGAATATAACTTCTGTGATGAGCAGTTGCAGATCATGAGCTATAAGTAGGGCAGGACTTGTCTTTCATTGGAAAGATGGAAGAGATTTTATATTTTTGCGAAAGAAATTATTAAAAATATGGCAAAAGCTTCAGACGTTAAGAGTGGAAATATACTTCGTTTCAATGGGGAATTAGTATCGGTAGAGGAATATATTCACCGTACCCCAGGAAACTTGCGTGCATTCTATCAAGCAAGAATGCGTAATGTTAAGACTGGAAAATTAGTAGAATACAGATTTAGAACAGATGAAGAGGTGGAAATTGCTCGTGTAGAGACGAATGACTACCAATATTTATATGAAGACGGGGATTTTTTCGTGGTGATGGACAATGAATCCTACGAACAATTCAATATCCCAAAAGTTTTATTTGGGGATTCAGCTCGGTTCTTAAAAGAAGGAATGAACGTAATCGTGGCATTTGAAAGTGAAGAGGCTATTATGGCCCAGACTCCTGCAAGTGTGGAATTGGAGATTACCTATACAGAACCTGCAGTGAAGGGTGATACCTCGACGAATGCATTGAAAAGTGCAACTGTAGAGACTGGCGTAGAAATCCGTGTTCCTTTGTTCATTAATCAAGGTGATAAAGTAAAAGTGGATACACGTACAGGTGATTACATGGAACGTGTAAAATAAGATCTTAGGTTTAGGTTGATTATTCGGTCTTGTTAGCTCCCATGCTTCAAGGCCGTTTTTTTTATCCAAGTATGAAAAAAGTAGAGTTAAGGGCGGCATATAAACAGAAACGGAATGAACTGACCAATGCCGAAGTGGCTGAGTTGGATCAGCAAATCTTCCGAGAGTTGTGCGCTTATGATTGGTCCAAGATTACCTACTTGCATTGTTATCTAGCAATTGCCAAATTCAAGGAATATGACACCATGAAGTTTATCCATTGGATTTGGGAGCATTATCCCCATACCCAGATCGTGATTTCAAAATCTGACTTCGAGACCCATCAGCTCAAGCATTATATCTTTGATCAGGATACTCAATTGGTTCCGAATGCTTGGGGTATTCCCGAACCGGTCGATGCGATAGAAATTGATACATTGAAGATTGAGGCTGTATTGGCGCCACTATTGGTGGTTGATGAGTTCGGGAACCGGATAGGCTATGGCAAAGGCTTCTATGATCGCTTTTTTGCAAGCTGTAATTTTTCCGTTTTAAGAACGGGGATTTCCTATTTTTCTCCCGTTGCCCTTATTGAGGATATTGGCGAGTGGGATGTTCCGATTGAATTGGTTTTTACTCCCGGAAAAACATATTGTTTTTAAGTGTTGTTAAATTTCGCTAATAGAAAAATTAGCATAATAAATACAATTTTATAATACTCGTCAGCGTTAAAAGTATATTAGATAGCTAAAATTAATTTGAGCTTAGGCTTGAATACAAAATATGGAGAGGGATAGTTCAGGCATTTTCGGTCTGTTGTTTCCTGAAAATAAAAGAAAGTTTGTCTAAAAAGCTAAATAAACAATTTTCGTTATTTACTCCCTGTAATGCTATTGTCGGCATTCGGTTTTGGCAAAACCCAAAACATTAGTTTATCCATGCTTTTTAGACAAAAACTTTCTTTACTTGTATAAAATCCTAAATTTTATGGTGTTATCGACTTGCTTCAATTGCTTGAGCATTTGTTTATCATAAGCAGCATCGATATCAGTTACCGCATAACCTATTTCCCCTCTAGTCATCAAGAATTGAGAAAAGATATTGATGTTATTTTCAGCGTATATCTTGTTGATCTGCGCCATAATACCCGGTACATTGTTATGGATATGCAATAGACGGTGAGCTCTTGTCAGCCCTGGAAGAGTTAGGTTAGGAAAATTCCTGCTTTGGTCTGTATCGCCATTATTGATGAAATCAGCCATACGACGAGGAATAAATTCCGCATTTCTCTTTTTGTTCTTTTTATCATCAAAAACCACGATCCCTTTTTCATTACAGATGGCTTTTGAGATATGTCCTTTGACATCGCCAAGGTAACCGATGGTTTTCAATTTGTCTGCTCTGGAAAGTACCTCATCGGAAATGGTTTCTCCATGTCCCAGCAATAACATACCTACATCCTTCACATATTTCTCTTCTAGAGTCTCCTTGACACGGATAGAGAATCCATCTCTTTTTAAGATATGTGCCGCGATTTCAGGTACATCGCCTACAATAAGACATAAAATCCTGTTCTTCGGATAGGATATAGCCCTTGGTAGATCATTCACATAGAGGAATTCATCAAAACTTGGAGCAATATGGTCCGCTTTGTCGGTTACAGATTGTCTAGAGATATTTTCAGTAAATGCGTAGAACTTTTCGATCAAGCCCGATTCTTTCAGTTGGAAATCGGAATAGCCATCACCAATACCGAAGATCCTGCCGTCGATATTAAGTTGTTTTAAGAGCTTTACCTTGCCGCCTTCATCAGAAAGGGGGTTAGCTTCATCATAACCGATAATGTTTCCGTCAGCGTCGAATTTGAAGGTATTTGCGTAGATGTTTTCCTTTTTGATATGGTAAGGGCTCACGACAGGCGTGATAAATTCTTTGAATCCACCAGAAACGATCCAAGCGGTTTCAGAATTTTCCCTAAAGAATTCCTTGTTTCTGCTGAAGGATTTGGAAACTTTCTTTTTCAGGTGTGCGATCAGCTTGTCCAAATGCTGACGATTGGCTTGCAATAAACTTACCCGGCCTGCCAAGCTTTCACGGAACGAGATCTTGCCTTCCATCGCCAAATTGGTGAAGCGCTCGATTTCATTGTAAATTTTTTCTTGGTCAGGATGGTTTTCTAAGGATATCCTTGCTAATTCGTCTAGGGCTTCGACTTGGGTAAAAGTGCTATCGAAGTCTATGATGTAATAATTTTTCACTGTATGTTGAGTTTAGATTGTTTTTATAAATAATAGGCTTCACAAACTTCCCTCAGGGTTTGGTCCAGAGGTTTAAATGTGTAGCCCAACCTTTCCTTAATTTTGGAATTGTCGTATTGTAATTTGCTATTGGCTGCCCGAGCAGACTCTTTGGTCAAAGCTGGTTTTTTACCGCTGAGCATAGCGCTAAGTTTTGATAGTCGCCAAGCCACCGAAAGCATCAACGAGGTTGCCTTGATATGGGGAGCTGGCTTTTTCATCAATTCAGAGATCTTGGTCAATAAGTCTTGGTTGCTGATATTTTCGGCGTTCAGGATGAACCTTTCGCCAGAAATTTCTGAATTCATCAGGAGGATCATGATCTTGGCCACATCGGTAACATCGACGATTCCGACTGAACCCAAAGGATAGATCTTGTTCCCCTTGTTGACCATGTTGAAAATGGCACGGGAACCCTTTTCTCCCCAGCCAATTCCCATGATAACGGACGGATTGACGATCACTGCGTCCAAACCTTCGGCCATGCCTCTCCAGACTTCCATTTCGCTATCGTATTTCGCTAAAGAATATTTGGAGATTTTAGGGTTGAACTCCCATTTGTCATCCTCGGTTACCGGAAGTCCTTTTTTGCTGAATCCCAATGCGGCAATCGAGCTGACATGGAGTAGCCTTTTTTGGTGTTCCAAGCAGAGGTTGACAATGTGTTTGGTACCCTCAACGTTTGTATTTATGATCTCTGCGGCATCTTCCTTTTGGTAAGAAACCTTAGCAGCACAATGATAAACTTGATCGACTTTGGGAATGATATCCTCGAGGCTGAAGTAATCGGTTATCTCAGCGTCTACCCATTGAATGAGGGATGAGGACTTTAAGTGGTCAGGGATAATGGAGGTCGGTCTTTTCAAAGCAATCACACTATGCCCCTCATCAATGAGGTACTGCAATAATGTAGACCCTAAAAAACCTGTTCCGCCAGTTACTAATATCACTTCCTAACTTATTGTTGAAAAATTATGTAGTTCAAAAGTAAGTTAATAAATGCATATTTGCTAAATACAATAGGATAAACTCAATAAAATTTGAGGAATTAGACAATCAATATGACTTTAGCTGATTTTTTATCACCCATCTCCCTAAAAGAATTAGGTCTTCCAACAGAATATTATAACTCGCAATTCGGTCATTCCATCGAAAAATATACAGATGTTTTTCCGCAATGGGATGAGGAAACGGGCTATCCGCAGATTGCTATTTTTGGGGTAGAAGAGGGGCGGTCAGCGGTCAATAATAACGGTACGCAAAAGGGGCCAGACATGGTCAGGAAGCATCTTTATGATCTTTATCAAGGAGATTATACGGTGAAGGTTGCTGACCTTGGGAATATCAAGGCAGGGGCAACGGTTAAGGATACCTACGTGGCTGTGAAATTGGTGATGGAAGAATTGATGAAAAAGGATATCCTTCCGATCCTAATTGGCGGCGGACAGGACCTGACCTATGCACAATATACCTCCTATGAGAACCTGGAACAACGTGTAGATGTTGCGGTGATCGATTCAAGGTTTGATTTGGATCAGGAGAATGCCGAGGATATGCCTTTGAATTCGCAGACCTATCTGAATCATTTGATCTTGCATCAGCCAGACTATCTGTTCAATCTAAGCAATATTGGCTTTCAAACTTACTTGGTGAGCAAGGAGTCTATCAATATGTACGATAAGTTGTTTTTCAATGCCATGCGCTTGGGAAGCTTTTCAGGTAAACTAGACCAAGCAGAACCTATTATCCGTTCGGCTGACATGGTGAGTTTTGATATTGGTGCTATCCGTGCTTCAGAGGCCTGTGGAAATGCGAATGCGGGGCCAAATGGTTTATATGGTGATGAGGCTTGTCAATTGGCTAGGTATGCAGGGATGTCGGATAAATGTAGCTCCTTTGGGATCTATGAATACAACCCGACTTTTGATCCTATGGGCCAGACCGGAATGCTGATTGCGCAGATGATCTGGTGTTTTGTCGATGGTTTCTACAGTCGGAAAAAGGATGCACCTATGTATCCAAAATCAAATTATATCATCTACAGAACGACCTTGGAGGCTGAAGACTATGAGTTGGTTTTTGTGAAGAGCAAGAAATCAGACCGCTGGTGGATGCAGGTTCCATACTTTGGCTCGAAATCTGTCAATGAGCGTTTCTATCTAGTGCCATGCCGTTATGAGGATTATCAATTGGCAGTAGGCGGTGAGATGCCGGATCTATGGTGGAAAACCCATCAAAAACTTCAATAATCGTATTTTTAAAAATCTGAATAGCGTGGAAGTCATCTACCTTGTTTCCCTAATTGTCTTGGTTGCTATCTGTGCCATTCTTGTATGGCGCAATGCTAGAGCCGTGTCTAGGGAGGAGCATAATAGGGCATTGGATGCTTCTAAGGATCTTCAGGTTGAATTTGCTAAAATTCAGGAAAGGGAAAGGATCTTGATGGCCGATCGAGATCGATTGTCTTTGGAAATGAAGGAGGAAAGCCTGGCGAGACAAAGTGTTGAACGGAGTTTGGAAGGGACCAATGCTTATCTGCAAGCCCAACAGGAAAAATTTGCGGAGCAGCGGCAGGAAATGGAAAACATGAAAGTGCAGTTCAACAATGAGTTCCAGGTCATGGCGAATAAGATTTTGGAAGAGAAGTCTTTCAAGTTTACCCAGTTGAACCAGCAGAATATCTCCTTGGTATTGGATCCATTGAAGGAGAAGATCAAAACCTTCGAGGAGAAGGTGGAGAAATCCTACCAACAGGAATCAGCAGAGCGCAATGTTTTGAAAGGTGTGGTGGAGCAGTTGATGCAACAGAGCATGCAGATCAAGGATGAAGCGAATAACTTGGCCAAGGCGTTAAAAGGAGATAATAAGAAGCAAGGGAATTGGGGTGAGGTTATTCTAGAGCGTGTACTGGAACGTTCTGGTCTGATCAAAGACCAGGAATATAAACTTCAGGCTTCAGTTCAGGAAGCGGACGGCAGAAGGTTTCAACCCGATGCCCTAATCTATTTACCCGACGAAAAGCATTTGGTCGTGGATGCCAAATTATCGCTGGTTGCCTATGAACGGGCTGTCAATGCAGATACCGAAGAGGACCGGGTAATATTTGTAAAACAGCATGTGCAATCCATTGAGAACCATGTGAGGGAGCTTTCTGCCAAGGATTACCATTCCTTGTATGGGATTCAATCGCCAGATTTTGTATTGCTGTTTATCCCAATTGAATCTTCCTTAAGTTTAGCGGTTAACTTTAAGCCCGAACTGTTCAGTGAGGCTTGGGATAGGCGCGTGGTGATCGTCAGTCCTTCTACCTTATTGGCAACTTTGAGGACCATAGCAAGCGTTTGGAAACAGGAACGGCAGAACAGGAATGTTTTGGAGATTGCTAAAGAAGCCGGATTGTTGTACGATAAGTTCGTCGGTTTTCTCAACGATATGGATCAATTGCAGGGGATGATCCAGAAAGCGGCGGATAAACATGATGAGGCGATGAAAAAACTCAGCTCAGGCTCAGGAAATGTGATCCGGAAGATCGAACAGTTAAAAACACTTGGCGCAAAAGCCAATAAACAAATCGGGGATAAGTACCTAGAAGACTAACGTCAATGGAATCCTGTTGACGCATTCAGCTAAGAAATTTTCATCAAAAAGACTTAATTCAGGCAAATATGGTATTTTATTAAAATATGTTTGATTTGCAGTTGTAATGCCTTAATTTTAAGGAAAGTTCGACCACAAAACAGAATGTCTTATGGAAGATATGATCCTCTACAACCGTCTGCAATTCGCATTTACCATTACCTTTCACTATCTCTTTCCACAATTGACCATGGGGCTTTCGCTCATGATCGTTTATTTCAAGTGGAAATTCCTTCGTACCAATAATATCATCTATAATGATGCTTCCAAGTTTTGGATGAAGATCTTTGCGCTCAATTTTGCGATGGGTGTGGTGACCGGGATACCCATGGAGTTTCAGTTCGGGACCAATTGGGCTAAGTTTTCGGAGTTGACCGGCGGGATCATTGGACAGACATTAGCCATGGAAGGGATGTTTTCCTTTTTCTTGGAGTCGTCGTTTTTAGGAATGTTTATTTTTGGGGAGAAGCTCTTGGGGCATAAGCTCCATTTTGTGGCGGGATTGATGGTCTTTATTGGCTCTTGGGCCTCGGGATACTTGATTCTGGCGACCCATTCCTGGATGCAGCATCCAGTAGGCTATGAGATCCTGGAAAACGGAAAATTTGTGCTCAATAATTTTTCTGCTCTATTTACTAATCCTTGGTTACTTCCTTCTTATTTGCATAATCAGGCCGGTTCATTGGTCACTTCAGCATTCTTTGTATCGGCAGTAGGGGCGTTCTATCTGTTGAGCAACCTGCATGCGGAATATGGAAAGATCTTCTTAAAGACGGGCGTTGTTTTTGGTTTGATCGCCTCGATTGCTGTCGCCTTTCCAACTGGGGATATGTTGGCAAAGAACGTGGTGAAGCACCAGCCCGCTACTTTCGCCGCGATGGAAGGGATCTTTGAGACTGAAACCGGTGGTTCAGAGATAATTTTGATTGGACAACCAGATATGGAGAACAAAAAGCTGGACAATAAGATTGCTGTCCCTAAGGTTTTGAGTTTCTTGACCTATCAACGTTGGGATGCCACCATAAAGGGCCTCAATGAATTTGATGAGGATATTCATCCAACAAACGTTCCTGGCTTATACTATAGTTACCATATTATGGCAGGCTTGGGGACCATTTTTATAGGAATCATGATAATTGCCGCATTCCTCTTGTGGCGAAAAAAGCTTTTTCAAACTAAATGGGTCCTATGGGTATTGATGTTCACGATCCCATTTCCTTATATCGCCAATACGGCAGGTTGGTATACCGCAGAACTGGGCAGGCAGCCTTGGTTGGTCTTCAATCTCATGCGAATGGTCGATGGCGTTTCGCCGACGGTATCTTCGGGAAATACCTTGTTTACTTTATTGGGGTTTGTTGGCTTGTATATTTTATTGGGACTGTTGTTCTTGATGCTGGTATTGAAAATCATCAGGAAGGGTCCGGAAACTCATTTAGCATTAAAATCATAGCTTATGGAAATGTTTTGGTATATCATCTTGGTATTTATGTTGGGTATGTACGTGGTTCTTGATGGGTATGATTTTGGAGCCGGCATTGTCCATTTGTTATTTGCGAAATCGGATGAGGAGAGAGCTGCCATCCGAAATGCAATCGGTCCTTTTTGGGATGCCAATGAGGTTTGGTTGATTGCTTCGGGTGGGGTATTGTTTTTTGCTTTTCCAACTTTATATGCTTCGGCATTCAGTGGTTTTTATCTGCCCCTGATGTTGGTGCTTTGGTTTTTGATCTTTAGGGCGATAGGTTTGGAGCTGCGTGGACAGATACACAATAAATTATGGGAAAGGTTTTGGGAGAAAGCTTTTGGTCTAGCGAGCCTGTTTCTGGCCTTGTTCTTTGGGGCAGCATTGGGCAATGTTGTCCGTGGAGTGAATCTAGGAATGGTGGAGAATGGCGTTTCGACACAAGAACCCCACTATTTCTTCCTGCAATTGTGGAACCCTACATTAGATCCAATGTCCGATGTTCATGGAATCATTGACTGGTTTACTATTTTACTGGGGATAGTTTCCATATTTACACTCACCATACATGGTGCCAACTGGATCATCCTGAAGACCTCAACAGGCTTGAATCAACGATTGAAAGGCATCATTTTTAAATTGAATATTGCCCTTACTTTTTTAGTTGTGCTTACAGCTAGCTTATGGCAATACGTGAAGCCATTTCCGCTCAATAACCTGATAGGGCATGCTTGGTTATGGATTTTTCCTGTGATTGCCGGAACAGGGTTGATAGGGCAGTTCTGGATCAAGAAATTCAAGAAAGATGGAATGGGTTTCCTTTTTTCCACCTTATTTATTCTAGGAAGCTTCGCCACTACGGTCGCCTCGCTATTTCCAAATGTATTACCATCCACCAATGCCGTCAATCCATCCTTAACGGTCTACAACGTCGCCGCACATGAATACGGTCTTTCGGTAGGTCTAAACTGGTTTGTAATAGCATTCTTGTTGGTAGTCATCTACTTTATCATTCAATTCCGGGTCTTTAAAGGGAAGTTGGATGATGTGGGGTATCATTAGGAAGCTAGATGTGAGATTGGAGATATGAGATTTGAGAACCTTCAAACGTGTAATTTTTGCAGATTTAAAGGGGTGTAAATATAAATGAGATGTGAAATTGTTGATAGGTTTTTCTATCTCAAATCTCACATCTCATTTCTAATATCTACGGGTTAGTATCCCCTCGCTTGGTCATCGCCTCGGTGGTCGGCTCCGGTTTGGAGTTTTCCGTTTTTGAGGATAACGATGTTTTCTACGCGGCCGATAGCACCTCTTTTATTGATTTTGTAACCGTCTTCTTCTAGGCTTTGACGGGTTTTGTCGTTGATTGCTTTTTCTTCAACGTCGATTACGTCAGGTTGCCATTGGTGGTGGAAACGAGCTGCTGACACGGATTCTTGTGCCGACATGTCGAATTCCAAAACGTTCAGGATGGTTTGGAATACGGAAGTGATGATGGTAGATCCCCCTGGGGTACCAACAACCATTTTCAACTTGCCATCTTCTTCAATGATGGTTGGTGTCATGGCACTGAGCATTCTTTTCCCGGGTTCGATGGAATTAGCTTTTCCCCCTAGAAGGCCATACATATTTGGTGAGCCTGGTTTTACAGAGAAATCATCCATTTCGTTGTTTAAAAGGAATCCTGCTCCATCAACCCATACACAGGATCCGTAAGATCCGTTGATGGTTGTAGTCAATGAAACGGCATTGCCATTCTTGTCAACGATACTGTAATGCGTGGTTTCTTCCGATTCGTAACCTGGGAATTTTGCTGCTTTTACTTGATCGCTTGGCGTAGCTTTGTCCAAGTTTACTTTAGCCATGCGATCTTGGTTGAATTTTGCATCTGTTAGATTTGCGATAGGTACGCGATAAAAGTCAGGGTCTCCTAAGTGTGTTGCTCGGTCGGCATACACGCGGCGTTCTGCTTCTACCATGGCACGTACAGTGCTATCATGTTGGAATCCCCATTTAGCAAGCGGGTATTTCTCTACAGATTGCAATAAAGCCATTAGAGCCACACCACCGCTGGAAGGAGGGGGCATGGAAATCACTTTGTAGTTTTTGTACATACCTACAATTGGGTCTCTCCAGCTGGCTTGATAATTTTCAAGGTCTTTTAAGCTGATGATACCATTGCCTCGTTTCATTTCATCAACAATGTATTCGGCTGTTTTTCCTTTATAGAAGCCATCACGACCTTGCTCTGCAATGCGTTTTAGGGTTTCTGCCAATTCGGATTGTACAAAAAGGTCGCCTTCTTTCCATTCCGCATCGCGGATGATAGCTGCGCCATTAGGGTTGAATTTTTGGAAACGGGCTTTATAGCGGTTGAATTCGCCAGCTTGTTGTTTGGTAATTGGGAAGCCTTTTGTTGCCAGGTCGATTGCTGGCTGTACCAGGTCCTTCCATGCGATGGTGCCATATTTTTTATAGGCAGCATCCATACCAGCAACAGATCCAGGTACCCCTGATGCCAATTGTCCGTAAAGACTTAGGTCAGTGATAGGGTTTCCGTCCTTGTCCAAGTACATGTCTCTGGAAGCTTTTTCGGGTGCTTTTTCGCGGAAGTCAAGCGATGATACTGAACCATCTCTGCCACGAAAGACCATAAATCCACCTCCCCCCAGGTTTCCAGCATTAGGGTAGACTACTGATAGAGCAAATTTGACAGCTATTGCTGCATCAACTGCATTTCCGCCCTTTTTTAAAATTTCTACTCCCACCTCTGATGCAATCGGGTGAGCCGTCACGACTGCTCCGTTTTCAAATTCGGTTTGGTTGGAGGCAGTCTGTTGATTAACTGAGCAGGAACCCAGAAAAAAGACGATTAAGAATAAATAAATCAAATTAGGTTTTTTCATGTCGCTAAGATAATAAATTGGTATTATTAGATGAATTATATTAACTTCAATCAAATTATTAATTATGCGTCTACTTAGCCTGATCCTATTGCTTTTTGTGTCGATTCAACTCAAAGCGCAAACCGTAAAAATCCTTACCTATAATATTCACCACGCAAATCCTCCTTCTACCCCTGGGAAAATTGATATTGAAGCCATAGCAAAGGTAATTAATGATTCTAAGGCTGATATTATTGGGATTCAAGAGGTTGATATCAATGTGTCGCGCTCTGAAATGGTCAATCAAGCTGAGAAGCTTGCGGAACTTACCGGAACTGAATATTTCTTTTCTAAAGGGATTGATCTGGAGAAAGGCTATTATGGGGTATTGATCCTAAGCAAACATAAGATTGTAGGCAAGAGGAGATATGACCTTCCTATGCCCGTGAAAAGTGAAAATCGTTCATTAGCGATCGTGGATGTGGAATTGCCTGGTGGTAAAACGGTCTCTTTGGCCAATACACATCTTGATCTGAAGGAAGAGAACAGGATTGCTCAATCTGAATTTATTAATGAACTGGGCGAGCTCTATAAGAAGCCTTTGATTTTAGTTGGTGATCTGAATGCAAAACCGGATTCTAAACCGATCAAGATATTGGAAGAATACTTTGTGAGAAATACGACTTCTAATCAGCCGACCTCCCCAAATGTGAATACCAAGAATGAGATCGATTATATCATGGTCCTAAAAAACCGAGAATTCAATTGGAAAACCTACCAAGTGATCAAAGAAGAATATGCTTCAGATCATTTGCCTTTGTTGGCGGAAATTGAGTTTAAGTAAGGAGGAGATATGAGATATGAGAATTGAGATTTGAGATATTCAGCGTCAAGATTCCTATACAACAATTAAATAACCTCTTGGAGATTATTAATGGGAAGCTTTTGTTGTCTCACATCTCCTATCTCCCATCTCAATACTATTCCTTCAGCTTCTCATTATTCTTATGGCGATTAGCATCGCGCATATTTTTCTTGTCGAGGTTCTTTTCTAGGGCTGTCGTTAGATCGATGCCGGTCTGGTTGGCTAGGCAGATCAGGACGAAGAGCACATCGGCCATTTCATCAGCTAAGTTGACTTCCTCATCTGATTTTTTGAAGGATTGTTCGCCGTACTTTCTCGCCATAATTCTGGCAACTTCTCCGACTTCTTCCATCAGCATGGCGGTATTCGTCAGCTCATTGAAGTAACGTACTCCAGTTGTGCTAATCCATTTGTCTACTATTTCTTGTGCTTCTTTGATCGTCATGTGCTTTGTGTTAGAAGTTGTCCTTGTCTTTGGTATTCATGAAAATGGTAACTGGTCCGTCGTTTCGTAGGTCTATTTTCATGTCCGCTCCGAATATGCCCATCTGTACTTCTTTCTCCAAAAGTTCGGAGAGGTACTTTCCCATTTCCTCGTACATAGGTTTTGCTTTGTCGGGTTTTCCGGCACGGATGAAAGAAGGGCGGTTACCTTTTTTGGTCTGTGCAAATAAAGTGAATTGGGAGATCAATAGGATGTTTCCTTGGATGTCCTGTATAGACTTATTCATCAACCCTTGCTCATCTGAGAATATTCTCAGATTGACCAACTTCTGTCCTAACCATTGAAGATCCTCTTTGGAATCTTCCTCCTCGACACCCAAAAGAACAAGTAAACCATGTTCAATTTGTCCTGTAATCTGATCGCCGACAGTGCATGATGCATGGGTTACTCTTTGAATTACTGCTCGCATGGTTTAAAAGTATTATTTAATTCGGTATTGGCAAAATCAATTAGCCTATATGTTTTGTTTGCCCTAAAAAGCGGAAATGCCCTTTCGAATGAACGAAAGGACATCTTCTGAGGGGTTTGGTACTATTAAAATCTAATATTTAAACCAAGCATGGCATTGGTTTCTGCCTGTGGATAATAGAAATTGAAATAATCTCTTTTTCCTACAGATTCCATGATCATGCTGTATGTGTATCCCGATGTAGCATATTTCTCGTTGAAAATATTGTTGATCATTAGGTTTAAGTCTACGTTTTTAAGACCAAATACTGAAAATGAATAGATCGCCTGGAAATTATTTACGAAAGAAGGAGCGATACTTCTGTTCACTTCGGATGTGTTGTCTAGGTAAATCCTAGAGATATACTTGCTCAAAAAGCTGAAGCTTAAAGATTCAATCGGCTTATAAGTGAAGTTATTAGATAATACCACGGCGGGTGATTTTGCAATATCACTTGTTTTATGGGTGATTAGATCATACTTCACAAAATCGAAATCGTCATTATAAACTGGAATGTTTTCTACAAAGTTTTTGATCTTGTTTTGCGACAAGGCAGCAGTTGCAGACCAAATGAATTTCGGATGGATTCTCCAGCTTCCATCAAGCTCAAATCCGATTCTATAGCTTTTGTCTACATTAATCCTTACTGCAGAACCTACATCGTTCAATGCGCCAGTTGGAATCAATTGATCTTTATAGAGCATTGCGTATAGGTTTGCCCCAACATTGATGTTTTCTGTTCTAAATCGGTATCCGGCTTCAATATCCTGCATTTTTTCTGTTTTTGGGAAGGCTCCGATAGGATTTTCTACATAATCATTTCGAGTAGGTTCCTTACTTGCAAAGGCATAAGAAGCATATAGATTAGAATTACCACTCAATAAATAGGTAATCCCCGCTTTAGGATTGATAAAGTTATGATTGTCATCAAAGGTGAAGTCCTTTATTTTGTCGTCGTCTCCTTTTCCATTATAGACGATGTTTCTGTACTGCACATCTAGATTGAAAAGGAAGTTTTCAAGTCTATAATCAGCCTTTGCATAAAAGTTGAAGTCATTTTTATTGGCATGACTAAAATAGTACTTGTCGTTCAGCTTATCTTGAGGAACCTGATCTGCCCAGATTACTTCGCCATAATGGTCGCCTTTGTATTGGTTATAGGCGCCGCCAAATGTGAAGTTTAAGTTGTTGGATGGCTTATAAAGTAAAGAGTAAGTCAAACCATAGAAGTGGTTGTCCAACCATCTTCTTCTAATTAAATCGGTGTCTTCCAGGTCTTTGCCATTGACTTTTATTGGTTCAATTCCATAATGATCTAATCCGTCCAACGGCCTGAATTCTTCATAATAACCAGCACCGCGGGTATAGTGAAGGGCAGTATTAAAGGTCATTTTTTCTGAAGGACGGTAGGAATAGTTCAAGTGAGCATGTGTTTGCTTATAGTTGTCCGTCTGGTTATCGTAAGTGTAGTAATTGTATTTACGGTCACCGTTTAAGAACCTTTCTCGCTCTGCATCGAACAACCAAAGATTATCGGCGTATTCTTCGATTCTTTCTTTGTTTCCTGTGAACAATGGTTCTGCAAGGCCATACCAGGATTGGTAAGTTTTTTCCTTACCTGAGAACACAGTCGCTTTGAGGGTATGCTTATCGGTGTACATGCCTGCATCTACATAAAAGGACTTTAAATTCGATGAACCTCTATCAACATAACCATCAGAAGAAATCCTGGATAACCTGGTGTTGAAAGCGAATTTATTGTTGATCAATCCAGACCCTGCTTTCAAGGTGTTTTTCCAAGAGTTATAAGAGCCGAACGAGTTATTGAACTCTAGGTAAGGCTTAGTCTCTAGGGCATCTGTCTGGAAGTTTAATGAGGCACCAAAAGCAGCTGGTCCATTGGTAGAAGTACCGATACCCCGTTGGATCTGTATACTTTCTGTGCTAGAAGCAAAGTCAGGAAGGTTTACAAAGAAAGAACCCATGCTTTCTGGGTTATTCAGGGGGATACCATTCAAGGTGACATTGATACGTTCGTTATCGGATCCTCGGATGGTCATGTTCGTATAACCAATGCCTGCTCCTGCATCGGATCCAATCACCACTCCTGGCGTCTGGTCAAGGAGGTAAGGAATGTCCTGGCCAAGGTTGTTTTTCTTGATTTCTTCCTTGCTGATGGTTTTGAAAGTGGTCGCAGAGTTTTCTTTTGCACGAGTTGCAGTTACATATACTTCTTCGAATTCATAGACCCTGTCTTTTAATTGAATGGAAAAATTAGCTTGATTTTCTGGATTTATTCTTAAAATCTCGGATTTATAACCAATAAAAGAAATTTTTAAGTCATGGAGACCTTTGCTTAGATTGCCAAAAACGACAATTCCGTCTTTATTGGTTGATTTAGATTGTCCGTCGATGGACACGGTTGCGGCGTCTGCAGGTGCTCCAGATTTGTCTAAAACCCTAACAGTTAAGTTTTGCTGCGCATAGCTCGCAAGTACTAGCAAACATAAGGCTAAAGTTGCCCAAAGCTTGTTAAACATAATAAAAAAATGTTTTAAAGAGTTAAACTTTCTTGCTGTAAGGGGTCACAACAAGTTCTATTTAACCGCCCTTTCCCTACGCTGGCATTATCCAGATCAGGTATGTATTTCTTGTAAAACTTGAAATACAGGGTATAATCTCAGCCTTTATTTGTGTTTTACAACAAGGCACCCCTATTCGATGCGGCAAATCTAACCTTTTGGATAAATAAAACAAAATTTAAATATTATTGTAACAAGTTCGTAATTATTATTTTATTAGTTAAACTCATTATATTTTTTTGTAAATTGCCAACATTGCCATCAATGGGCAAATTACGCTAACTTTAAAAAAACGGAACTATTAATTTCTTATGAAGTATTACGCTGCTGATGTTGTGTTTCCTGTTGCCGGTCCTGCTATTAAAAGGGGGGTTGTCGCGATGGATGATCAAGGGATTGTGAAAGGTGTTTTCAATCCAGGTGAAATAGATGAAAATTTAGTGGAACAATTCAAAGGAGCTTTAATTCCTGGATTTGTAAATGCTCATTGCCATTTGGAACTTTCCCATTTATTAGGTGTTGTGCCGAGGAGTACAGGATTACCTTCATTTCTTTCTGCTGTAATCAATGAACGCGGTAACCATGAAAGTAAATTAGAAGCTGCCATGGAAGAAGCTGACAAGATGATGTATGATAACGGCATCCAAGCTGTTGGTGACCACGTCAACTCCGCAGTGACCGCTAAGATCAAGGAGAACAGCCCTATCAAATACCATACATTCGTAGAAGTAATGGCAGCAAATAAAGAGGATGTCGTTACTAGAATCGATAATGCTAAGGAAATTGAATTCCATTTTGATTATAAACATTCCTCAATTACCCCTCACGCCCCTTATTCCGGATCCAAGTTCTTGTTTAAGACCTTGAAGAAGGCTATCAGCGAAGATAATATCATCAGTATCCATAATCAGGAAAGTGATGAAGAGAACAAGCTTTTCCGCTATAAAAAAGGTGAATTCTTGGAGTTTTTCAAAAAGATGGACATGGTTTTGGAAGATTTTAAGGCTCAAGCTAGAAACTCCCTGCAATCATTTCTTCCTTATATTCCGAGTAAGAACAAATTGATTTTGGTGCACAATACCTATACCTCCATTAAGGATTTGGACTTTGTGGATAGAATGGGGAGATCTGTTTATTTCTGTTTCTGTCCAAAAGCCAACCTATATATCGAGGATAGAATTCCAAAAATCGACAATTTCTTATTGGGTGGCCATGACATCGTTATTGGTACCGATAGTTTGGCATCGAATGATACCTTGGATATTCTGGAGGAATTAAAGGTAATCCACAAAGAGTTCCCAGATTTGGATTTCAATGAGACCATCAAATGGGCTACTTTGAACGGTGCAAAAGCATTGAACTTAGAAAGCGAATTAGGGTCTTTGGAAGTTGGGAAGAAGCCAGGTTTGGTACTATTGGAAGGGATGGATACCTTCAAACTTAATCCAAAAGTTAAGGTAAGAAGAATTAGATAGTTTCTAATTCTATTTCTTCTTATACCTTTGTATTCATGAAACATTGGAATATTAAGGTTCAAGGTAAAGTTCAAGGAGTCTTATTCAGGGCTTCTACAAAAGCTGTTGCTGATCAATTGAAGGTAAAGGGTTTTGTGAAGAACGAACCGGATGGATCTGTATATATAGAAGCTGAGGGCGATAGATTCGCCCTAGAGTCTTTATTGGACTTTTGCCAAGAGGGTCCTGAGCATGCCGAAGTATCCCATGTGGATTATCAAGAATCTGATGTGATCAAAGGGTTCCGCAATTTTGAAGTCCTTAAGAAAACCATATAAGCGTGTCGGTAGTTAAGAAATTTGTCAGCGATACGATGATTTATGGTCTCTCGACCATCTTATCACGAATGCTTGGGTTCTTGATGACCCCATTCTTTACCAGTAAGTTTCCGACCTCCATTTACGGGATATTCACCAATCTTTTCTCTTATGCATCCATGCTGAATGCTGTCATAGCCTTTGGAATGGAGACGACATTTTTCCGTTATCTGCAAAAGGAGGATGTGGAAAAAGATCGTGTATTCGACAATAGTTTCTTGATTACCCTATTTACAACAGCCATATTCCTGTTGTCTGTATTTACCTTTACAGAGCCGATTGCGCACTTTTTGAGTGAGGGCAAAAATGTGCCTGACTACATCATGTACGTCAAGTTCTTTGCACTCATTATTGCTGCAGATGCGATCGCAGTGGTGCCTTTTGCCAAATTGAGGGCAGGAGGGCGCCCGATCCGTTATGGCTTGGTGAAATTGATCAATATCCTGGTTTTTATTGTTGTCAATTTTATTTTATTGGCTTGGTTACCAGAATGGAACAAAAACTCCGAATTCTTTAGGGATATAAGTGCTAGTTGGTTTCGTGAAGGCTGGTTAGGCAATGTATTTATTGCCAATCTAGTGGCCAGTGTAGTTACCCTTTTGCTTCTGATCCCCCAGATTATGGGCTTTAGGTTCCGATTGGACAATAAGTTGATCAAAAGTATGTTGAGTTATTCTTTTCCGATTTTGATTGCCAATATTTCCTTTATTATCAATGAGAACCTAGACAAAATCATGTTCCCACGGTTAATTCCTGGAGAGCAGGGAGATTCAGATCTGGGGATATATGGTGCTGTCGCTAAAATCGCGATATTCCTGAACCTCTTCGTTACGGCATTTAGGTTAGGCGCAGAGCCCTTTTTCTTCTCTTATTCCAAGAATGAGAATGCCAGGAAAACCTATGCCACCATCATGGATTATTTTGTCATCGCGATGATAGTCGTGATGATCGGCATTTCGGCAAATTTAGACTGGCTAAAGTATTTTATTCCGGGATCAAAGGACAATCTAGGTGCCTATTGGTCAGGATTGTTCATCGTGCCTATTCTGCTTTTCAATTACGTTTTGCTGGGTATTTATATGAATTTATCCATTTGGTATAAGCTCTCCGACCAAACTCGTTATGGACTGTATATATCGGGGATTGGAGCAGCCATAACCATTGTTTTGAACCTCATATTGATTCCTAGGTATTCTTATTTGGGAGCGGCCCTATCCACTACCTTCACCTATCTGGTCATGGTCAGCCTTTCCTATATATGGGGACAGCAAAATTATTCCATACCCTATAATACGAAGAAAATCATTGGCTATTTAGGAATGGGGTTAGTCGTTTCTTGGTCAGCCTATTTTGGACATTTTTGGATAGGAAACCTGCTGTTTATTGCCTTTTTAGGGGCGGTAATCTATTTAGAGAAAAATACCCTTTTAAAGATCCTGAAAAGGGGATAGTCAATATTTGGAATAAAAAAAGTCGCTTTCCTAAGCGACTTCTTCTGCAAAATTAAATCTTATTTCTTCCAGTACTTCCAGGATTTCATTAACATCCTGTAGGCTTACCAGTTTCATTCTATAGTCCTTGAAATTTGGAATCCCTTTAAAATAATTGGCATAATGTCGTCTCATTTCGAAGATTCCCGTTTTCGCACCTTTCCATTCGATGGATTTGGTCAAGTGGGTATGGCATACATCCACGCGTTCAGAAACGGTTGGCCCTTCTAGACGTTCTCCAGTATTGAAAAAGTGCTTGACTTCCCTGAAGATCCAAGGGTAACCGATAGATGCCCTTCCGATCATGATGCCATCCACCTCGTATTCTTGTCTCCAAGCAGCCGCTTTCTCTACAGAGTCAACATCACCATTTCCAAAAATGGGGATCTTTATCCTTGGGTTCCTTTTCACGTCCTTGATCATCGACCAGTCTGCCTGCCCTTTGTACATCTGTGCCCTGGTCCGACCATGAATAGCCAATGCCTTGATACCGATGTCTTGCAAGCGTTCAGCGACTTCATACACGTTTTTGCTGTTGTCGTCCCAGCCCAATCTGGTTTTCACCGTCACAGGTAGGTGGGTGGCATCTACAACGGCCTTGGTCATCGCGACCATTTTGTCGATGTCTTGCAAGAGACTCGCTCCAGCACCACGGCAAGCTACATTCTTAACCGGACAGCCATAATTGATGTCGATTAGGTTTGGATTCGCTGCGGTACAGATTTCAGCCGATTGACGCATGTGCTCAATATCAGATCCAAAGATCTGGATTCCGATAGGTCTTTCATATTCAAATATGTCAAGTTTCTGGCGAGACTTAGCTGCATCACGGATCAATCCCTCAGAGGAGATAAATTCAGTGTACATCATGTCCACGCCGTTCTGTTTGCACACGTAACGGAATGGAGGATCACTGACATCTTCCATAGGAGCCAACAACAATGGAAACTCACCTAAATCAATATGTTCGCCTATCTTTACCGACATTATTTGTTGAAATTTTTACAAAGGTAAACAAAAATAGACAATAGATAAGAGGCACAAGATTTTAGACATTTTGATGACGCCCCGTTCTATTGATTCCATTGCAGGTTTTTAGCTTAGATTTGTTTTACAAACTCCTGTATGGCCGCCATCGGATCCTTCGTTTTCATAAAGTTTTCTCCGATCAAGAAAGCGTTGAATCCTGCCTTTTTTAATGCTTTGATGGTCTCAGGGTCTGAGATCCCACTTTCGGAGACCTTGATAAATTGGTTTGGGATCTTATTGACTAAATCATAGGAATGCTCCAAGGAAACACTGAAATCCTTCAGGTTTCTGTTGTTCACCCCAATGGCATCAATGCTCTCGAAAATACTCTTTTGAAGCTCTTCTTCATTATGGACTTCCAATAACACATTTAAGCCAAGTGATTTCGCATATTCCGAAAGCGTTTTGATCTCCTGCTGTTCCAAGCATGCCGCAATCAACAGGATTATGTCTGCTCCGTAGGCCTTAGCTTCAGCGATTTGGTATTCATCTACGATAAATTCCTTGCGTAATAGTGGTATTTGCAGAACCTCACGCGCTGCAGTCAGATCCTCCAATGAGCCTTGAAAGAAATCCTTGTCCGTAAGTACCGAGATGGCGGAGGCTCCAGCAGCTTGATATCCCGAAACCACCTCTTGTACCGAAGAAGTGCCGTTGATCAATCCTTTAGAAGGAGATGCTCTTTTGTATTCCGCTATGATCCCTGTTCTGTTGGGGTCCAAGATGCTTTCTTTCAGGTTATAGCAGCTGCATGAAAACAAAGGCATGGCCTGTAAATTCGAAAGGCTTACTTTTTCCTTGGCATCTGCCACTTCCTCTTTCTTTCTAGCTACGATTTTATCTAATATGGTCATGTTTATTCTTCAAATTAAGAGGGAATTAATTCTTGCCTTTGATCCAGTTGGCAATCAAGGTCTTTCCATTGTCTGTCAATATGGATTCCGGGTGAAATTGCATGCCTTTCACATCATACTTACTATGGCTCAAAGCCATGATCACGCCGTTAGGGTCTACTGCAGTGACTTTTAAATCTTCATTTAAACTGTCTGGATCTACCGCCCAAGAATGGTATCGGCCGATTTTAGAATCCTCGGGGAAATTCTCGAAGATAGGTTCTGTAGGATCGGTCACCTGGATGCTGGTTGCCACACCATGCAATGGTTTAGGCATATTGTACAGCTTAGCTCCAAAAACCTCAGCGATAGCTTGTTGTCCTAGGCAAATTCCTAAAATGCTTTTGCTGGGTGCATATTTGCGGATGACATCCAATAATAGGCCGGCTTCCTCAGGAATACCCGGTCCCGGCGATAACAAGATCTTGTCGTATTTCTCGACATCCTCGAGTTCAAACTTGTCATTCCTAACGACTTCATAACGCTCGTTCAATTCTTGAAGGAGGTGCACCAGATTATAGGTGAAGGAGTCGTAATTGTCGATTACTAATATTGGCTTGCTCATTATAATGTTTCCGCTAATTCTAAAGCCCTGCGAAGAGCTGATATTTTATTGTTTACTTCTTGTAATTCTTTTTCCGGATCCGAATCCAGTACAATGCCGGCTCCAGCTTGGTAATGCAATACATTCTGTTTGCTCAGGAAGGAACGGATCATGATGGCATGGTTAAAATCCCCATTAAAACCCATAAATCCTATAGCGCCTGAATAAAATGACCTTTGCAGACCTTCGTATCGGTCGATCAAGGTGATTGCCATGTGCTTTGGAGCACCAGATAGGGTGCCTGCCGGGAAAGTATCTCCAACCACATCAAATGGATTGGTATTTGGGTTCAGGGTTCCACTTACCTTGGACACTAAATGGATAACATGCGAATAATATTGCGCCTCTTTGTAGGATTTCACCTTGACGTGGTGGCAATGCCTGCTCAGGTCATTTCTGGCTAAGTCCACCAGCATTACGTGCTCTGCACTTTCCTTCGGGTCATTCTTCAATTCCTCGGCGATTTTCTCATCTAGGTCCATGTTGCCCGTGCGCTTGAAAGTACCAGCGATTGGATAGATGGTCGCCTGATCATTCTTGATCGTCAATTGGGCCTCAGGGGATGAACCGAAGAGCTTAAAATCTCCATAATCAAAATAGAATAGATAAGGAGAAGGGTTGATCGAACGCAATGCTCTATAGACATTGAATTCATCTCCCGAAAAAGGAGTTTCAAATGCTCTTGAAGGAACGATCTGAAAAACATCACCTCTCTGTATATGTTCCTTCATTTTATTGACCAAGGCCTTGAAGTCTTCGTCCTTCATGTTTGAAGATTCCTCACCTTTTACTTGGAAGGTATATTCAGGGAAGTTCTTGTTCTGGATCAGGAATTGAAGCCTGTCTAAATCAGAAGGTTCGTTTTCCAATAGGTTTTCAAACACATGCAACTGGTTCCTGAAATGGTCAATTGCGATGACGTATTTGTAGATATGGTATTGCAGCGTCGGAATTTTCCGTCTGTTGTTTTCTTTGGCAGTCAATTCAATGTCCTCATAGAATTCCACGGCCTCAAAGCTGAAATATCCGAAAAGACCATTGGAAATCACGTTCACATCCGGAATAGCATCAGCTTCAAACGATTTTCTGAAATTTGAAACCTCTTCTCTCAAATTAAGGTCTTTTGCGTTCTTTACGGTTTTCTTTTGGTTAGGTAGGCTAATGCTGAGTTCCTCGTTTTCCAGGATTATGCTGGCTATCGGCTGGCAACAGATATAGCTGATGTTATTATCTCGGCTATGGTACTCCGAACTCTCCAACAACAGGCTATTGGGGAAGGTGTCACGGAGTCTAAGATAGATACTCACAGGCGTGGTTGTGTCTGCTAAGATCTTCTTATGGTTAGTTTTGAATTTGAAGTTCATATAAGTGTTTAATAGTTTCCAAAAATAAAAAAAGCCCGACGAATTTCGTCGGGCTACCATTCAGTGGTTTTGGTTGATTATGAAAATTTTTATCTAAAATATACCACCTTCCCGACTTATATAGTCAGAAGCCACCAACGGTTAGTATATTGAATTACAGTCATCATTGCATCACAAAATTAATAGAAAAATTGAATATTCAAACTTTATTTGTGAAAAAAGCAAAGATTAGGCAGGATTTTTAGTCATTTAGCAAATCGGGCCTTCTTTGTTTTGTTCGGATAAGTTGTTGTTCATGACGCCATTCTGTTATTTTGGCTTCATGTCCACTCAAAAGGATGTCAGGCACCTTATGTCCATTCCAGTCTACTGGTCTGGTATAGATTGGCGCATCCAACAGCCCATCCTGGAAGGAGTCGGAAAGGGCAGAGGTCTCATCCGAGAGCACGCCCGGGATGATCCTGACGATAGAGTCGACCAATATGGCCGCCGGTAATTCACCTCCTGAAAGCACATAGTCACCAACTGAAATCTCACGGGTGGTATATATGTCCCTGATCCTTTGGTCAATCCCTTTATAGTGCCCACATAATATCATGATATTCTTAGCCGAGCTTAGTCCATTGGCTATCCCTTGGTTTAAGGTCTCCCCATCTGGAGTCATATAGATGATCTCGTCATATTCGCGCTCAGATTTTAGTTTCTCTATACACGCTGCAAAGGGCGCAATTTGCATGACCATTCCGGATCCACCACCATAAGGATAATCGTCCACGGATTTCTGTTTGTTCACGGAATAATCTCTCAAATTATGAACATGGATGGAACACAGCCCTTTTTTTTGCGCACGCTGAAGAATAGAGTGGGCAAAAGGGCTGTCCAATAATTGTGGTAATACGGTGATGATGTCAAAACGCATACGCAAATGTACATGATTATTGGGTAAAATGGGTTTAAAAATGCATTTAGGAAAAAAGAATAAGCTTTGGTTAACAATTTCTTATTGTAAAATTAATTTAATTTAATATTTTATATGAAATTAATTTTTATTACGCAGGTGTATTTTATTTAATGATTAATAGTGAAATATTTTTCAATAAACATAAAAAATGATTAAAATCACTCCTTTTCAATTAACCAAGAATGGCATAAAATATAATTTTAATAGTGTTTTAAGTTTAATTTCGAAAATTTCAAAAAATAAATGCCCTTTTTTTGCATCCCCAACAGCATATAAATAGATTTGGCGCTAGTTTAACAATACTAACTTTTTGCCAAGAAAAATTAGAACCCAATTTTTATTAACTAAAAACAAGAAACATGAAACAAAGATTACTCAGTGTTCTGTTGCTGTGTACTATGCTAATTGGCGTCGTGCATGCACAAGATCGGCAAGTGAGTGGTAAAGTGACAGCGGCATCTGACGGCAGCCCTATTGCAGGCGCTTCAGTTAGAGTTGTAGATCTTAATTCCGCTACACAAACTGATGAATTTGGAAATTATTCAATTTCCGTACCAGCGAATGGCAAACTAACCTTTACCTACATTGGTTATGAATCCCAAACCATTACCGTTGGTTCTCAGACAACTATTAATGTGCGTTTAGTTGGCGGAGAAAATGACCTAGAAGAAGTCGTGGTAACAGCTCTAGGTATTGAAAGAACTAGAAAATCAATTGGTTATTCGGTTCAACAAGTAAAAGGCGAAGACCTTACCCAAGCTAGACAAGCAGATTTAAACACTGCTCTAGCGGGTAAAGTTTCTGGTATCCAAATCAGAACCGGTTCTGGTGCTAAATTCGGTACTGCAGCTATCCGTATCCGTGGTATTAATAACTTGACAGGAGGTAACCCTATCTACGTAGTGGATGGTGTGATCACGGGACCTGAATATGTTAACAACGACGATATCGAAAGCCTATCCGTTTTGAAAGGTCCTGCAGCAACTGCTTTATACGGGCAACGTGGTGCAGAAGGTGCGGTCGTGATCAAAACCAAATCGGGTAAAGCAACTCCTGGAATCGGTATTGAAGTAAACCAAGCCACTTCATTTGAAAATGTTTATGGCTTACCAGCATATCAAAACGAATATGGTGGTGGTTACAACCAAGAGTTTTCTACCTTTAAATACGATCCTTCAATTCATGCTGATTATTTAAAAGCCTTAGATGGTGCTAAATATTACAACTTCTCAGCAGATGAAAGCTGGGGTCATAAGTTGGACGGTAGCATGATCGCGCCTTGGTACGCTTGGGATCCAACCCATCCTAAATTCGGCCAATTAGCTGCTTTCTCTCCTCAACCAGACAACGTAAAAAGCTTCTTCGAAACAGGTATTACCGCAAGTACTAACGTAGCGGTTTCAAAAAGAACGGACGATCTAAATTCAAGACTTTCCTATACCAATTTGAGCAGAACTGGGGTTATGCCTAATTCTAAACAAGGCAAACATTGGTTAGGTGCTAATGCAGCTTTGAATTTAAGTGATAAATTAACAGTTAGCACAAACCTTAACTTTATTTTTGAAGATCGTTTCAATACACCTATCGACGGTTATAGTTCAGGTCCTCAAAGTTCTTTCAACCAATGGTTTGCAAGAAACTTGAACATGGATGATCTTAAAGATTACCAAAGACCTGATGGTACGTACAGAAGCTGGAACATGATCTCTCCAACCAATACAGCCCCTAAGTACTGGGACAACCCGTATACACATGTGTACAAAAACACAGCGAAAGATATCAGAAAAAGATTGTACGGAAACGTAAGTGCAGTGTATAAATTCAATGAACACTGGAAAGCTTCTGCAATCGCTCGTGGTAACTTCTTTAACGGTGAGCAAAACTCTAGAATTGCTTCCAACACACTTAGCCAAGACGAGTACTACCAATACTTGAACAATCAACAAGAATTGAACTTTGTAGGAAGTCTTGATTATACAACCAAAATTCAGGATTTTGATATTGCAGCTTCTGTTTTCATTGAAAACAGAAGAAACAAACGTACATATACAGATGCACGTACTGCTGGTGGTCTTGCTGTTCCTGATTTGTATACCCTATCTGCTTCAAAAAACAGACCTACTCTTAACTCTTTCTTAAGCGATTATAAAGTAAACTCCTTATACGGATACATTACTTTAGGTTTCAGAGATTTCTTGTTCTTAGAAGCTAATGCAAGAAATGACTGGTCTTCAAGTTTACCAAAGAAAAATAACTCGTACTTATACGGAGGTTTGTCTGGATCATTCTTGTTCTCTGAATTTATTGAGTCAGATTGGTTCAGCTATGGTAAATTAAGAGCTTCCATCGCTCGCGTTGGTACGGATACTGATCCATTCAGGGTTGCACAGACTTATTCCATCGGAAATCCTTATGGCTCTAGTCCTTTATTGACAGTTCCTAACCAATTGGTGAATACAGAACTTAAACCTACGCTATCTTCATCTATTGAAGTAGGTACGGAATTAAGATTCTTCCATGACCGTTTGACTTTTGATTACAACTACTACACACGTTCATCAAAAGACCAAATTATTCCTTTGACGGTAACTTCAGCATCTGGATATGCGACTACAGCGATCAACGCTGGTCAAATTGACAACTGGGGTCATGAGTTCTCATTAGGTGGTACACCGATTAAAAATGATAATTTCTCCTGGAACTTGAATGCAAACCTTGGTATCAACAAAAACAAAGTTGTTGAATTATACGAAGATCCAGTAAATAATATCGTTGTAAACAACTTAAGAGTTACAGTAGATGGAACTAGAAACTCATTTGGTTTCGTAGGAGCACCGCTTATCGCTGTTAATGCTCGTAAAGGTGAAGCATTTGGTATGTTGACGGGTTCAGGTTTCAAAAGAAATGACAAAGGCGAAAAAATCGTTGGAGCTGACGGATTCTATGTACCTACTTCTGGTGACATCGATCTAGGTTCTATCCTTCCTGATTTCACAGGTGGTTTAACTTCACAGTTCAACTACAAAGGAATTACTGCTGGTTTCTCGCTAGACTTTCAAAAAGGTGGTAAATACATGTCTATTTCTTCCATGTTCGGTAATGGTTCTGGATTGTACGAAGAAACAGCAGGTGTGAACGATAAAGGAAACCCTAAACGTGATCCAGTTGATCAAGGTGGTGGTGTTCTCCTTGATGGTGTGAAAGAAGATGGTTCTCAAAATGATGTGTATGTAGATGTTCAGCAACTATACCAAGACAAATTGAACTCAGGTAACATTTGGGAAAACTGGGTATATGATGCATCATATGTCAAAATGCGTGAAATCAACGTAGGTTATACTTTCCCTGACAGAATGTTTGGTAAAACTCCATTCAAGAAAGTTTCCTTAACCCTGATTGCACAAAATCCATTCTTGATTTATGCTAAAAACAGAAACTTTGACCCTTCCATCTTAGAAGGTTCATGGTTCGAAGGTGGTCAGTTGCCTAACACAAGGACATTTGGTTTTAATCTAAGGTTTAGCCTGTAAATCTATTAAGTTTATGAAAAAGAAATTTTTAAATACAATACTTGGATTTGTTTTGATTGGTCTTTCAGTTTCTTGTACCAAAGATTTTGAAGAGATTAATAAAGATCCAAATAATCCAGCCGATCCGAATACTGAGCTGTTGATAAGTAATGTGATCCGTCAAATTGGTAACCAAGGAAACGGTATCGCTGGTTGGGCAAAGGATATTTATCCTCAATATATGGCCGAGATTCAATATACCAATGAGTCTAGGTTCCAAAATAAGTTCTATGATTTTTCAGCTTATTACAATGGGCCATTATTGGATGCACAGACCATCCTGAATTTAAACTCTGATCCAGCAACTGCAAATTTGCCTTATGTTCAAAAAGGTGGAAGCACAGATAACCAAATTGGGGTGTCCAGAATTTTGAAAGCCTTCTTTTATCTGCACATGACAGACAGATGGGGAATGTTGCCTTACTCAGAAGCCTTAAAAGGAAAAGAAGTATTGACGCCAAAATTTGATACGCAAAAGGATATTTATGCTTCTTTATTGAAAGAATTGAAGGAAGCTGCTGCTCAGTTAAAACCTGGTGAAGCCTTGAACGGTGATATCCTTTTTCAAGGAAATGTTTCTAAATGGATAAAATGGGCCAACTCTTTACGTATGGTTGCTGCTATTCACCTAGCGGATGTTGATCCTAATTTAGCTAAAGCGGAATTTGCTAGTGCTTATGCTGCAGGTGCAATCGCTAGTAATGCTGACAATGCAGTTTTTGCCTATTTGAACGATGCCAATAACCAAAACCCACTTTACAACAACTATTTCGTTGGTAAGAGAACGGATTATGCGGTGAGTGAGAAAATGATCGGAACTTTAGAAGACCTAGAAGATCCTCGTCTTCCAGTTTACGCAGAAAAAGTGGTTCAAGGTGGTGGTTATAAAGGTATGCCGTATGGTCTGGCTAATGCGGATGATGATTTGAACCAAGAAACAGTTTCGTTGATCGGTAAAAAATTCACTGCTCAAAACTATGGTTTGCCAATCACAACCTATGCGCAAATTCAGTTTATGTTAGCTGAGGCTGCTTTCCGCGGTTGGGGAACTGGAGACGCTGCTACTTTTTACAGAAAAGGTATCGAAGCATCCATGCAGCAACAAGGGGTAACTGCTCCGGCATCATATTATACACAAAGTGGTGTAGCTTATAGTGCAGCAAATGGTTTGAAGTTGATCATTACCCAAAAATGGTTGGCTAACTACCAGGCGAATGGTTATGAAAGTTGGGTTGACTGGAGAAGAACTGGATTCCCAGAATTACATCCTGGTCCAGCTCCTTTGTCCATCGACAAAAAGATCCCGGTTCGTCAGGCATACCCGAATACGGAAGCTGGTCTGAATGGTAAAAACTATGAAGCAGCAGTAGCCGCACAAGGACCAGATGAATTGAACACCAGACTTTGGTGGGATACTAAATAATATTAATACCTATGAAGGGGCCGTCCACAGATTTGGCGGTTCCTTTTTTAAATGGTTCTTAAGATATATCGAGTAGAAGCTAATGATCTTCCATCCGAAATTGAATAAGTAACTAAATAATATTGTGTTTGTAATAGGCGGTTAATGCTTAGCCCTAAGATAAACTGCCTTTATATTAATCGGGGTTGAACAGTGTTCAATCCCTTTTTTTTTTTTCTCAGCCATACTCCCTAAAAGCTGTTTTTCAAGGTCTTGTGAAATGAATTATACTTTTGTTCTTTAATCGTGTGTAATATTTCTCCTAAAGAAATATTGTGGATTTAAAGGTTTTAAACCCGTTTTTGTGTTCAAACACCCATTTTTACAGCGAAATTCAAGAGATAATCTTAAAGTAACATGCATTTTACATATTATATGTAATAAATTTTTTTTGGCGAATTATTGAGTTTCAATAAATACCGTGTTGTGAGAAGTGTTTGATGGATAAATCGAAATTATATTCTGATTAACTAACATGATTATGACTGTTGTTTTGAAATTATGTCCATGCCGTGATGAATGTTTCGTTTTTGATCTCTAGGTATTTTGATGTCGTAACGTGTATATAATTTTACTTCCCCTAAAAGCTTGTTTAAACATCTAAATGTGTCAATACTTTACCAAATTTTCAATCTTGATTTCTAAATAACAGTAATTCAGTGGGATAAGAGAATAATAATCTCGTTAATATTAAAAAAGTTTTATTCATTTCAGTCAAATAACTATTAAATGGATGCTAATTATTATAAAATTTAACGTAGAAACTTATAATAGTTAACAATTCAACTTTTCTGTTATCTATTTGATAAAAATAATAGGTTATAGGAATTTATTTGTGAAATATTTAAGGTAAGTCTATATTTGTCGACTGTTTAACAAATTTTAACAGACTCTGTTTTAAAACTTTTAATTAATAGCAAAATTTATGAAACACAAATTACTCAGCTTAATTTTTGTGTTAACCTGCATGATTAGTGTAGCGTTCGCACAAGATCGTCAAGTGAGTGGTAAGGTAACTTCGGTTACTGACGGAGCACCCTTAAGTGGTGTATCAGTAGCGCTAGTGGGAACTAGTATTGCTACTCAGACAGACGCAGATGGAGGTTACACGATTACTGTAGCGGACGGTAAGACGGTATTGAACTTCTCATTTGTAGGATATACTTCCAAAAGAGTTGATGTTGCTAACCAAACAACTGCCAATGTACAATTAGTAGAAGATGAAATGTCTTTGGATGAAGTTGTCGTTGTGGGTTACGGTAGCACAACCAAAGAAGCTTTTACAGGTTCTGCAAAAAAGGTTGATGGTACGAAATTGCAACAAAAAAACACTTCAAATGTATCGCAGGCAATCGCTGGTGAGGTCGCTGGTCTTCAAGTAACCAATACTACAGGTCAGCCAGGTACTGCTTCAACAGTACGTATCCGTGGTTTTGGTTCAGTTAACGGTAACCGTGACCCATTGTACGTGGTTGACGGTGTGCCTTTCTCAGGTAACATTACTTCCATCAATAATGCAGATATCGATAATGTAACAGTATTGAAGGATGCTGCTGCAACTGCTATCTATGGTTCTAGAGGTGCTAACGGGGTAATCGTAATCACTACTAAAACTGGTAGAGGACAGAGCTCATTTATTGAAGCTGATGTTAACTTCGGTACAAACATGTCTTTATTGCCTCGTTATGATGTGATCAAATCCCCTGAAGAATATATTGGCTTAAGCTGGGAAGCTATGTACAACGAAGGTGTATTAGCTGGAGAAGATGGTGCTGCATATGCTAACGAATATTTGTTCTCGGATAGAGGTATCAATCCATTGAACAACCTTTGGAACGTAAGTTCAGTGTCTGATCTAATCGATCCGGTAACTAGAAAGGTTAAAAACAATGTAACTAGAAAGTTTGATCCTGAAAACTGGGAAGATCATGCTTTCCAAAACGCAGCAAGAACTGACCTTAACGTTAGATTCGGTGGTGCTACAGATAAAACAAACTACTTTACCTCTTTCGGTTACTTAGGCGATAAAGGTTACTCAATCAACTCTGATTTCGAGAGATTTACAGGTCGTGTGAGCTTAGACCATAAAGTGACCAACTGGTTGACAGTGGGTATGAACACCAACTACTCGAAAGTGGAAAGAAATACAGGTGGTCAATCGGAAGACTCAGGAAGCATTTTCTGGTTCGTTGACAACATCCCTTCTATCTATCCTTTGTTTGAGCGTGATGAAAACGGAAACAAAATCGATGATAACATCTTCGGTGGTTATGTATACGATTATGGAACGAACTCAGGCCGTAAATTCGGTTCATTAACCAACGCGATCGCTGATGCAACTTATGACATCAAACGTCATAAACGTAATGAATTGAACGGTAGAGCTTATGTTAACTTCAATATCATTGATGGTTTGACATTCGAAAACTCTTTAGGTATCCAGTACTATAACAATATCTACAATGACCGTGCAAACAAATTCTACGGAAGTTCTGCATCTCAAAACGGTTCATTGTACCAAAGTCGTACAGAGCTGAACTACTTCAACTTATTGAACTTATTGCGCTATAGAAAAGATTTCGGTGATCACTCATTGGAAGCATTGGTTGCACATGAGGCTGTTAAGTGGGAAAGCAATATCTTGAATGCTTCTGGTTACAACTTAGTGGACAACAACATCCTTGATTTCAATAACGTAATCGTTTCTAACCCAGTTAAATCGTACACGGAAGCTTATGCTTTGGAAAGTTACTTCGGACAGGTTAACTACGATTACAAAAATAAATACTACTTATCCGGAACAGTAAGAAGAGATGGTTCTTCTAGGTTCAAGAAAGATAAATGGGGAACTTTTGGTTCATTAGGTGCTGGTTGGATTGTATCTAATGAAAACTTCATGCAAGACCAAGATATTTTCAATTTCTTGAAATATAAAGTTTCTTACGGTGTTCTTGGTGAGCAAGCTGGTGTTGGTTACTACCCAGGTTACGACTTGTACAGTGTAGATAACTTGAACAACAACCCTGCATTCTCATTCGTAACTAAGGGTAATGAGGACTTGACTTGGGAAACTTCCAAAATGTTCCAAACAGGTATCGAGTTCGAATTAGGTAACTATATCTCTGGTACAGTTGAGTACTATGTGAAAAATACCGACAACTTAATCTTCGATAGAGGTGTTGGTCCATCAATCGGTTACCCTACAATCAAAGTAAACGACGGTCAATTAAGAAACCAAGGTATCGAATTTGATTTGGTAGGTCACATCCTTAAAGGTCAAGATTACTATTTAGATCTAGGTATCAACGGTGAGAGTTTCAAAAACAAAATCACTAAAATGCCTATCGAACCTTCCACAAACTTACCTAAGGAAATTGATATCCAAGGTGTTTATGGATGGTCTAAAGATCACTCTCTATACGATTTCTACATGAGAGATTTCGTAGGTGTGGATGCTGAAACTGGTGAGAGCCAATTCAAAGTATTCTATACAGACAACAATGCAAACGGTCAATTTGACACTGGTGAGCAGATCACTTCAATGGCTTTGTTCGACAATCCTGAAAACAAAGAGATCAAAGAAGGAACTACAACCGTTTACTCAGAAGCAACTCAACACTATGTTGGTAAATCTGCTATCCCTAAATTAAGAGGTGCAGTGAACTTGAGAGCGGGTTACAAAGGTTTCGATTTAAGCGTACAGATGTTGTATAGCTTAGGTGGATATGCTTATGACGGTGCTTACGCAATCTTAATGAACAATGATGTGATCGGTGGTAACAACTGGCACACAGATATGTTCAACAGATGGCAACAGCCTGGTGATATCACCAATGTTCCAAGATTGAATAATGACAATGATGTTGGTGTAAACTCTTCATCAACTAGATTCTTGACATCTGCAAATTACTTGATGTTGAACAACGTAAGATTAGGTTACAACTTCAAAACTAATGTGTTAGATGCTATCGGTGCAAAAGCATTAGGAATCTGGGTTTCTGCAGATAACTTGGCCATCGCTTCAGCGAGAAAAGGATTCAATCCTTCAACTCACCAAGCTGGTTCATCAAGTATGTACAGATACTCTCCTTTATCAACTGTAAGTGCAGGTTTAAGAGTTAAATTTTAATAGTTAGATAAACAATGAAAAAGTCATTAAATATAGTGTTGATTTCATCCCTGTTGTTTACTGCTTCTTGTAGTAAAGACTTCTTGGATGAAAAACCAACAGAAGAACTTTCAACCGAACAGTTGGAAGAAGCTGCAAAACAAGACCCTGCTTTGTTAAAAGGTAATATTGCAGGTCTTTATTCAACCATGTACAATACATTCTCTGCGCAAGGTGCTGATGAAGAGAGTCATGACGACTTTGGTCAAAAAGGTTATGACATCTATACAGACATGTTGTGTTCTGATATGGTATTGGCGGGAAGAAACTATGGTTGGTATGATCAAATCGCTCGTTACATCACGACAACTGATTATACTAAATTAGAAGCTAGCCATGCTTGGAAATATTACTACAAGATCATTTTCGCAGCTAATACGGTAATTGATGCTTTGGGTGGTACAGATGTAGAAATTCCTGCTGAAGATATCGAACAAAGACATATTATGGGTCAGGCTAAGGCGATGAGAGCTTATTCATATTTCTACCTAGCAAACTTATACGCTAAAGAGTATGGTACTGGTTCTGAAATGATCTTACCGATCTATACATCTACTGATCAGCCTAACCAACCTTTGTCAAGCACCAAGGATGTGTATGACCTGATAGTTTCTGACTTGAATACGTCTATTGCTTACTTAGACAATTTCAACAGAACAAGTAAAGATCAAATCAATAAATATGTAGCAAAAGGTTTGTTAGCTTATGCATTAGGTGCTAGAGGTACACAAGCTGATTGGCAACAAGTAGTTACGTTGACCAATGATATCTTGGCCAATGGAGGATTCCCTTTAACTACAAAACGTGAATCTGCTGCTATTCTAAATGAAAATGGTATTGTAACAAACCCTGAGTCTGGTTTCAACAACGTAAATACACCAAGTTGGATGTGGGGTGTTGACTTGACCTTAGCGAGTAACCTTGACTTGGTTTCTTGGTGGGGACAGGTAGATTACTTTACCTATAGCTATGCAGCTGCGGGTGACCCTAAAACTATCGACAAAGGTCTTTATGACAAAATTCCTGCTGATGACGTGAGAAAATCTCAATTCAACGCTAAAAACTTAATGCCACTCAATAAATTCTTTGCACCAGAGCGTAAAGCAATGGGTCAAAGAAATGTGGTTACGGATTATATCTATATGCGTGTGGATGAGATGCAGATCTTGAACGCTGAAGCTTATGCGAACTTGAACAATGCCGCTTCTGCTGCAGAGTCTTTGAAAAAAGTAGTGAGCCTAAGAAAAGCAGATGTAAACTATATTTCTAACCTTTCTGGCCAAGCTTTGAAGGATGAAATCTATTTACAGACCCGTATCGAGTTCTGGGGTGAAGGAAAAAGTTACCTAGCGATGAAACGTAATAAAGCGACCATCACTAGAGGTTCAAACCACCTTTCTTTCCCTGGTCAATCTTATAGATACAATGATGAGAAGTTGACTTTCCCAATCCCTCAAGTGGAAATTCAAAACAACCCTCAAATTTAATAGACTAATTTTTAAATGCTATATAGAAGGTGTCTAAAAAGGCACCTTCTTCTGTTTTATAGCTTTCGGGAGCTCAATTATAATTTCATGAGCAATATTAAGCTGCAAGTCGATGTTTTGTACTTTTCAGCATGTTGATGGCTTGATTTATCGCAAATAGGAAGTTTTTGCCACCTGGTTTACCAATAAAAGCTTTGTTTTTCCACTTTTTTGCCCATTTTCTTAGGTTATGGGCAATAGCCATCAAGCCGAACTCCACGGTAACTTTCTCCAGTCCTTTCATACTAAATCGGGTAAACCTGTTGTTGCTTTTCATCTGTCCAAATACCGCTTCGACTTCCACGGGTCTTTTGCTTCGATGGTATAGCCCCTGTGCCGACAGTAACCTTTCTCTAGCTCTGGCCTTGAGCCAAGCAAGGCGGTGATTGACTTCAATCAGACGATTGCCCTGGGCTTTATGACATCCACCACGCATCGGACAGCCCTCACATCGCTGAGCTTGATAGCAGCTCACCTGGGCGGTATATCCGTTGGTACTGACCTTGGTTGTTTGTCCGACAAAGCTCAGTTTCTGTCCTGCCGGACACACATAAAAGTCCTCCTGATCATTGTAATATAGGTTCTGTACCGAAAAAGGATCCTGCTTGTGCTTACGCTTCTGCTCCATATGGAAGTAGTTGTACTTGATAAAAGCGGTTATATCCTGTCCTTCCAACAACTCATAGTTCTGCTCACTGCCATATCCGGCATCTGCCACGATTGATTCACTCTGTTTTCCGTAACGGGACTCAAAGCCTTCCAAATGTTCCGGTAGGGTTGTCGTGTCTGCGGTAGTCTGATGGATACTATAATGGGTGATGAACTGTTCCTCGGTACTGATCTGTGTATTGTAGGCGGGTTTGAGCTGGCCGTTCTTCATGTGGTCCTCTTTCATGCGCATAAACACGGCATCGGTATCGGTCTTGCTATAACTATTGCGGTCCCCTAGTATTTCCAGCTGTTCTTCATATTTCTCCAATCGGGGCAAGTAGTCCTCTTCAAGCTTCTTGAGCTGCTTATCGGTAGATTTATTCGCTCCTTTGAGCGTAGCATTGATCGCTTTGATCTTTTCCTTCAGCTGAGTGCTGTCGATAGCCTTGCTAACCTCTTGATTACCTAATGAAGATTGGTCTTGGGTTATCTGCGCATCAATATCGGCAAGGACCGAAGCGATGTTCGCTTCTAACTTTACCTTGTTTTTCTCAACCGATTTCTTCCAGACAAACGTATAGCGACCAGCTGCAGATTCGATCTTGGTACCATCAACATACTGGACTTTCAGGCTGACGTACTCCAGTTCATGTAACATCCGGACGATACCTGCAAACAGCTCCTGTATTTGCCCTTTGAGACGCTTCCCCCTGAAATAGTTGATCGTGCGATAATCAGGTGTGCTGTTGCCCGAAAGCCACATGAAATAGATGTTCTCCTGTAGGGCCCGTTCAATCTTGCGGCAAGAATAGATATTGCTTAAATAGGCGTAGAACAACACTTTGATGAGCATCCGGGGATGGAAACCCGTGGTGCCTCCGCCTTTATAAAGTCGGATGATATGATCCAGGTCCAGCTGGTCAACAACCTGGTCCACCAAGCGGACCGGATGGTCCAATGGAATGCGCTCAAAAATATTTTCAGGAAATAGACTCGGACTATTGGATGGAAGAGCTTTGAATTGTATGTTTGCCATATTGTTTTTTGGGTGCACCTTAAGATACTAAATCTTAAGGACAGAAAACAGAAAACCCCGCCATTTTTTAATGACGGGGTTATTTTTTTAAGAGACCTTTTTAGCCCCTTTCAAATTTCTATGGTTGATCCTTATGCTTTGGCAGCTAGGATACTTAGTTCCTGTGCAACACGTCCTGCAATGTCAGCAAAAGCCTTTGCTACAGGTTCATCCTGATCTAAGGCAATTGGGAAGCCATTATCGCCAGCATCGGCCACAGATTTAACCAATGGAATCTCGCCTAAAAACGGGACTTGGTTGTCTGCTGCAAGTCGCTTGCCGCCATCTTTTCCAAAAATATAGTATTTGTTGTCCGGTAGTTCCGCAGGTGTAAAGTAGGACATGTTTTCAATAACACCAATGATAGGCACTTTTACGCCTTCCATCTGGTACATGGCCATCCCTTTGATCGCATCAGCCAAGGCTACTTGTTGTGGTGTTGTTACAATCACCGCTCCTGCTATAGGATAACTCTGTGCCGTAGTGATATGGATGTCTCCAGTACCTGGAGGCATATCCACGATCAGGTAATCCAATTCTCCCCAATCCGTATCGCCAAACAATTGCTTGATTGCCGATGTTGCCATCGGACCTCTCCATGGAATAGGTTGGTTCGGGTCGGTAAAGAATCCAATAGACAGAAGCTTTAATCCGTACCTTTCGACAGGCACGATCCTGTTTTTACCATCTGGACCTTGAGAGGACTGTGGTTTTGCACCTTCCACACCAAACATCAATGGAACCGAAGGACCATAGATATCGGCATCCAATAATCCGGTTTTTGCACCGGTATTTGCTAGGGCCAATGCCAAGTTTGCTGCGACGGTGGATTTTCCTACGCCACCTTTTCCAGAGGAAACCAAGATGATGTTCTTGATGTTTTTCAATTGAGCGGTATCCACGGCGCGCACTCTTGCCGTCATGTTGATTTCAACTTCTACTTCCTTGGAAACAAATAATGCGATTGCATTTCGGCAGGCATGTTCAATATGTCCTTTTAGTGGACAAGCAGGTGTGGTGAGCACCACATCAAATTTTATTTTTTTCGGTAATATTTCAATGTTTTCGATCATGTTGAGGGTTACCAAGTCCTTTTTTAGATCTGGTTCTTCCACATGACCTAAAGCATGTAAAATCTGTTCTTTAGTAATCATGGATTTAAATTAATTTAACAAAGCTAAAGAAAGAAGCTCAATATCTTGTCATAATGATGTTTTTAATGATTTTTGCATATTTTTACCATAATCTTCGGTTTTCACATTAATATATGTTAGACGTAAAAAATATCAAGATTCCCGATTTCAGTTTCGTTAAGAAGAGATGGTTCATTATAACTGCAGCGAGCATCCTAGCGGTGTTGTCAATAGGTTTTATATGGGCGATGTCTGTGCGTGGGGATATGCTGAACAAGGCTGTAGCTAAGGTGCAGAAGAAATTGAAGGATGATTATGCTTTGAATTTTGAAGTCCAAAAGTATGAATTTGCAGGTTTGACTACCGTAGATTTTCAGCGGGTAAAGCTGGTTCCCGACAGTTCAGAACAATTGGCTGCCATCGATGAGTTCAAGGTGTCTGTCAAATTATTCCCCCTACTTTTAGGAACGGTACAGCTGGATGAATTAGACCTTAAAAACGCTGATATTACCTTGGTCAAGCATGATAGTACTGCCAATTATGATTTCCTATTCCGCAAGAAGTCTGAAGTAGACAGTACCAAAGAAGTGACCGAAACCAAGACCTTGGCCGAAACCATTGATAACCTTTTGAAGAGAGCTTTTCAGGCAGTTCCGGATAATTTGAATTTAGAAAATGTAAGCCTGTCCTTTCAAGATTCTTCTTCTACCCAAGTGGTGAAGATCCCAGAAGGGAAGATCGATGATGGCGATTATGATATTGATGTATTCCTGAATGAGCAAGAAGCGAAATGGAATTTTAAAGGGAACATCAATTCCAGCCGCCAAACTGTGAATGTAACCATATCCTCGGACAATAAAGAGGCGCAAATTCCCTTTATCGGGAGGAGATTTGGCTTGAATGTAAGCTTTGATGAACTGAGCTTCCATTTGGATAATGTGTCGCGTAAAGGCAAGGAGAGTTTGGAAATGTTGGGGGGCGTAAGTGCCAAGAATTTGAGGGTCAACCATCATCGACTTTCGGAAGAAACCATTGTTTTGCCGGGTGGGTCCGCAGATGGTGGATTCTTGGTCTCTGAAAATACGATAGAATTAGTGCAGGGCACCAAGGTAGAGGTAAAGGATTTCTCCTTTCAACCGAAATTGAAATTTACCCGTAAACCGAAGAAGATATTGGAAATGGCGGTACATACCGGCATGTTCAAGGCGCAGAATTTCTTTGAAGCGCTTCCTGTAGGCTTGTTTGAAAACCTGGACGGAATTCAAGTGGAAGGTGAAATACAATATGATATGGATTTCAACGTGGATCTGGATAATCCAGATGAATTGAAATTTGCTTCGAAGATCAACGATCAGGACCTTAAAGTGAAGAAATGGGGCAAGGCTGATATTGCTGCGCTGAATGGTCCATTTGTCTATGAGGCCTATGAGGATACGCTGAAGATGAGAGATATTAAATTGGATGCATCCAATCCTAATTTCATGCCATTGGCACAGATTGCTCCGATATTGAAGAAAACAGTGTTGAATACGGAAGATCCGTTTTTCTATAAACATAATGGTTTTGAGTTGGAGGCTTTCCAACTCTCGATAGTGACGAATATCAAGGAAAAGAAATTTAAGCGTGGAGCCAGTACGATCTCCATGCAGCTGATCAAGAACCTGTACCTGAACAGGAACAAGACGATGATGCGGAAGTTTGAAGAGATTCTGTTGGTATGGCTGATGGAACAATCCAAGCAGGTGAGCAAGGATCGCTTATTGGAAATCTACCTAAATATCATCGAATGGGGTAAAAATGTATATGGCATCGCAGAAGCTTCAAAATATTATTTTGGTAAGAAGCCTTCAGAACTGACCATCGGGGAGAGCTTGTACCTGTCTAGCATTATTCCTAGACCGAAAACAGGTCTTTCATCCTTCGATTATACTGGCCACTTGAAACCTTGGGTGATGAAGCATTTCAATACTTACGGCTACATCATGAATAAAATGAACCAGTTGGAAGGTGAAAATGTTCCCGGAAATTATGGATTCTATCAAGTTGAATTGCAGCCTAATCTGCGTCCGCCAAGACCGAAAGGAGTGCCTGATTCGATGATGAACCATGATGACATCAAAGATATGGTGGATGAAATCGATAGGGAGGAAAGGATCCGCAAAGCATTATTGGAAAAACTATTTGGCAAGGGTAGTTCAGAACAAAACGATTAATCATGAAGAATATATTTATCGACGATTTGGAATTTGAGCTCATGATTGATTATGAGCAGATCCAAAAAAGGATTCGCCTGATTGGGATTGATATCAATCTCAGGTATGAAGACCAGCATCCGGTATTTGTCGGGGTTTTGAACGGTTGCTTTATGTTTATGGCCGATTTGATGAAGCAGGTCCATATTCCATGTGAAATGTCTTTTGTGAAGTTGGCTTCCTATGCGGGTACTGATCAAGGTGATATACACGAGTTGATAGGGGTGGGGATGTCATTGGAAGATAGGCATATCGTGATCGTGGAGGATGTGGTGGATTCGGGGAGATCCTTGGTCCATACCATCGAGGCCTTGGAACGATTGGGCGTAGCTAGTATTTCCGTTGCAACGCTGTTGCTGAAACCGGAATGCCTTCTTTATTCCTTTGACAATATCATGTATGTGGGATTTGAAATCGAGAAGGAATTTGTAGTAGGCTACGGATTGGACTATAATGGCCAATGCCGTAACCTTCAAAATATCTATAAGAATATCCCGCGTACAGGGGCTATCTAAAGCTGCAGGTGGCCAAATGGTCATTCACCATACCAACGGCCTGCATATAGGCGTAACAGGTGGTTGAGCCAAAGAATTTAATGCCTCTCTTCTTCAGGTCCTTTGCGATGCGGTCCGAAAGATCCGTGGTAGCAACAGTATGCTCTAAACTTTCCAGATTGTTGATGATAGGTTGCTGATCCGGAAGAAAGCCGTATAGGTAGTTGTAAAAGCTGCCAAATTCCTTCTGAATCTCCATAAAGGATTTTGCATTATGGATCGTGGCGTTGATCTTCAATCGGTTCCTGATAATTCCTGGGTCTTGCAGCAGTCTTTCTACATCTTCCTCAGTGTATTTTGCTATTTTCTTGTAGTCAAAATTGGAGAAAGCATTTTTATAACCCTCTCTTTTTCTAAGGATAGTGATCCAGCTAAGGCCCGCCTGAGCGGATTCAAGGATTAAAAACTCAAACAGTATTTTATCGTCTTTTACCGGTTTGCCCCATTCTTTGTCATGGTACTCTTGGTATAATTCATCAGTGCCGCACCAACCGCATCTTACAATTTCTTTTTTACTCATATTTTCAATTTCTAAAGCAATTATTTTGTCCTAACTTTACGCCTTTCATGAAGGACATTAACGGATTCTGTATAATATGGATTTTGATCATTAGCAGCATTTTCTATGCTCCTAAAGGCTATGCCCAAGAATTACCTGTTGATTCCGTAGAATTAGTGGATTCTCTCGCTATCAAAGACTCTTTAGCTCGCTTGGCTATCTTTGAATCTTTGGACAACAATCTTAAAAATAGTCAAATTATTCTTTTTCCTGATAAAGGAATCAATTATTTGAAATTGGCGTATGATGCTACCCTGAAAAAGGGGAATCAGGGGCTGTATTTTGGGATGGATCAAGTTGGAGCCCAGCATGGGCAATCTGTTTTGCAGGATGGGATTGAGAAAAGCAATCGACCCGCTTGGGTTTTGTTGATCGTATTTCTGCTGTTCTTGATGTTAGGGGTGCTTCGGATTGTCTTTCCGGTAGAACTCAAGATAATTGTCGATGCCTATTACAAAGAACGATTATTGCTGCAAGTCAGTAAGGAAGATAACCTAGCGACCTCATGGCCATATATCTTTTTGTACGCAGTTTTCAGTTTGTCCTTGGGATTGTTTGTCGTTGTGATCATGTCAAGTTTTGACGACAAAAATTATCTTACTTTTGAAAACTTCCTGAAGAACTCCGGATTTATCGCTTTGCTGTTTATTGCAAAGATCTTAATCATCCGCTTTGTATCATTTGTATTTCAATTGGAAAAAATTGTAAGGGAATATATTGCTATTCTGTACTTAGTTTATTTTAATAGCATGTTTTTCTTAATGCCGTTTTTACTGGCTGTTGTGTTTATTCCTGCCTATTATTTCCAAACTATCTCAATAATTTACATTTGTATTGTAATTATTTTATTCTCGTATAGGTTTATTAGGACTGCTTTTCACCTGTTCGGTCATTTCAAATTTTCTATTTTTTATTTAATTCTTTATCTTTGCAGTCTCGAATTAGCACCAATTTTGATATTAGTGAGATCACTAAGTAATTAAGAAAGAGTATATGCAGATTGATGTAGAAAGATCCAAAAAAGTAAAGAGCATTTTAGTTACTTTACCAAAGCCTGAAAACGATAAATCTCCCTACTTCACACTAGCCGAGAAGTATAATTTAAAATTAGACTTCAGAGGGTTCATCCATGTTGAAGGCGTCTCTGCAAAAGATGTCAGAAAAGAGAAGGTTAATTTTGCAGATTTTTCTGCAGTCATTTTCACCAGTAAAAATGCAGTAGATCATTTCTTTAGGGTATGTGAGGAAATGCGATTTGAAGTTTCTGCGGAACTGAAATATTTCTGTATTTCTGAAACCATTGCCTTGTACCTTCAGAAATACATTCAATATCGTAAGCGCAAGATTTTCTTCGGAAAGCAAACCGCACAGGATCTTGAGGATGTCCTGAAAAAGCATAACAAAGAGAAATTCCTATTCCCATGTTCTGATGTAGCCAATGAGGAAACTCAACGCTGGTTGCAAGAAAATGGATATGATTTCACCCCGGCTGTGCTATTCAGAACGGTGATTTCGGATATCAAGGATTTGAAAGATGTATTTTACGATATCATCGTTTTCTTCAGTCCTTCGAGTGTTCAGTCCTTGTACGAGAACTTCCCTGATTTCATACAGAACAATACCCGTATCGCTGCATTCGGTGCTACAACTCAACAAGCCTTATTGGAACATGGTTTGATCCTGGATATTCCAGCACCAACCCCTAATGCTCCAAGTATGACTATGGCTATTGAGCAGTATATCAAACAAGTTAATAAATAGGCAATCGCCCAATACAATATTTAGGCTATCCTGATCGGGATAGCCTTTTTTTATGGTTTCCCGTAAAACGAGGCCATAAACTCTTTTTGTTCTTCTCCAAAAGACCCTAACCCGATTATCAAGAAACACTTACAAATTTGATATTTATCATTTTTTGATAAATATATTCTGCATACATTACCAAAAAATAGTCATAAATATTCCTTTCATCTGGGTTGGGTATATTTATTGTAGAAATATTTTTTTTATGTTTGCATTAACTCAAAAATGGGAATATTGTGAAATTAAAACCTGTTAATAGTATATCTGGAATAGCTCCTAAAGACTTTGTTAGGGACTATCTGAATAAGAGTCAGCCTGTTATCATCAAGGACTTTATCAGTAAAGATAGCCCTTGCTGGAATAAGTGGAGCTACGACTATTTCAAGGAAATAGCGGGTAACGAAAAAATCGACGTATATGGTCGGGAAGAGGAGTCACAAAACCATGCAGCAAGTCCTCCAGTGGGTAAGATGACCTTTGGAGAATACTTGGATATGATCCGTAAAGAACCTACTGAACTACGCCTTTTCTTGTTTAACCTTATGAAAATAAGACCGGAATTGAAAAAAGATGTCATCTTTAATGATGTTACTGGTGGCAAGGTTATTCAGTGGTTACCTTATATGTTCTTCGGTGGTGAGGGTTCAGCAACTAGGAATCACTTTGATATCGATATGTCTCATGTATTCATCTCGCAATTCCAAGGGGCTAAGCGTATCTGGTTATTCCCGAACAACCAGTCTGATCTAATGTACAAACTGCCATATAACTTCCATAGCATTGCAAACCTTAAGAAAAGCGATGTAAAGGATTATCCAGGCTTGGAATTTTTAGATGGTTATGAGGCGGTAATCAATCCAGGAGAGACCTTATACATGCCTGCTGGTTGGTGGCATTATATACAATACGAAACAGAAGGGTATTCTATTTCTGTACGTGCTTTGGCAAATTCATTGAGCGAAAAACTTAAAGGTGCTAGAAACCTCTTCGTAACCCGCCACTTCGATGACACCATGCGTAAGATTTTTAAAGATAAATGGCTAGATTATAAAATCGACACTGCTACTAAAAGAGCAAACAAAGCGATTCGAAAATATAAGAAATAAGCTGAGAAGCTAAAAAGAGAAGGGTCCCAATCATGATTGGGACCCTTCTCTTTTTAATTAAACAAACTATGGTGTTTCAAATCCATATTTCTTATAGATCGCTTTTGCTTCATCCGATTTCATAAAGTCTACGAAATCTTTTGCCGCTTGGGCCCTTGGAGCATTCTTCATCTCCGCGATCATGTATGTCGCTTTAATATTTTGCTCATTTGGGATTTCTACCATCTCTACAGGATGATTTAATAGCTTTTGGTATACAACCTCCGAATACCATACTGGTGCTGCATCAACCTCTTTGTACAAGATTTTCATAGGACTTTCTCTATGGTGTATCTTGGTTTTGTAGGTCGAGCCATCACTCACCTTGTCCTTCATGATTGTTTTTTCCAATTGCTCTCCACCTAACTTCTTATATACCGAAACGATCTGCCTTCCAATGCCTTCCCAAGCTGGGTTCGGCATGGCGATCTTCACATCTTTCTTGGCTAGGTCCTGAACAGTTTTAACAGCTTTTGGATTTCCTTGGGGAACCATAATCGCCAGTTTGTTGTAGGCGTAGACCTCAGTTCTTGAGAAGTGATTCTGCATACTGTCGATTCTGTTCTTGCCAGCGGCATACACATCGGGTTTATGGGTTATCCGCATGTTCCCAATAGTAATTGAGCCGCCTTCAATCTGTTTTGCCAGAATCCCTGGAGGCAAAGTCTCCACAAAGATTCTTTCATACTTCGGATGTTTCTGCTTGAAGGCTGCCAATAGGTCATCCATGACCATAAATTGATTCCCTGCAAAAAACACGACTAGCTGCGGATCTACGATGTCACCAAATAAATCGGGAACATTATCTATACCTGGAACAGTGAAATTAACTGCTGATTTTGGTGCTGTGTTCCACGGTGGATCATATTGAAATGGGTCTTGGGCAAATGCTTTGTTCATCAATAAAATAACAGCAAGTAATAAAATTCGTTTTAAATTCTTCATATTCAATATTTCTACAATGGATTAAGGATATTATGGTTTTACGATTACCCAGCCTTCTGAAGCGCGGATAACCAATTCACCATTACCACTCGGTACATATCCGATGAAATCATATAATTGTTCTTTTTTCAGTTTTCTCTCTTGTAAGGAATTGGTGCATTGGGCGACAGTAACACCTTTATTGATCAGATCTTTCAATGCTTCTTCATAACCAGAGTCTTTTAGCATCACTTCGGTTCCGCCAGAGAAGGTTATCAGTTCGACTTCGATCTTGCCCTTTAGGCGAGGGTCGTTCAATACGTTCTTGATGTTCCTAAAAGCTTTCTTTACAACATCAGGATTGTTGCTGTCCAATTGATAGATGGCTTTATAGTGTTTATGGTGAGTCTCGGCACCACTGAACTTGGCGTTTTCAATCAATTTATTGTCAATTGATTTGCTTTGTGCCTCTACTAGGCTGCTAGTCATTAAAAATAGACTGCAAATAATAATTATATTTCTCATGCTTTTTAAAAATTAAAAGGTCCGTATTTATGTTGTTCTTCAGGTATTTTATCGGCGAAAGGTGGATATGGACTATCCTTTGGTTTCTTGCTTAGATCGGGATAATCATGCTCTTTATCCGCTTTAGATGGTCTTTCAAAGGAATTGATAAAGGCTGCAACATCATAAGCTTCCTCATCAGATAGGATAGGGGCATCCGCACTTGCACCTAAAGGCATATTGCCCTTGATAAATTTAGCTGCGGTAAGCATCCTTCCCATCCCGGCGCCATCATTGAACGAATCATCGCCCCACAGTGGCGGGTACATATAACCTTCATCCAGTTCGCCTGCCTTTTTCGGAAGGCCTAAGCCATTCGCTTGGTGACAGCTTACACATTGGGTCTTGAATACCGACTCCCCATGTTGTAGGTCAGCTTTACGGTCTGGAGTCTCCAACTTCACAAATCCCTGACCTTCTATTCTTCCTCCAACTTTAACATCTTTACTCAAGTGCTTGATATAGCTCACGATGGCAATCATTTCATTGCTTTCTATAGGCAGTTTCTTGCCATTCATGCTTCTTTCAAAGCAGCCGTTGATCCTTTCTTCCAAAGTCGCAACTTTGCCCTCACGGCCACTGTAGATAGGGAATAAAGCACTTAGGCCGATATAAGGAGCGGCATATTCCTTGGTTCCTCCATTGAGGTGGCAACTTCCGCAAGCGAGGTTGTTTCCAGAGAACACTTCACCATGCTTATTATTTGGTCCTAGATATTTCGGGGTTTCTTTGATCAGCTTTTCTCCATAGGCTGCCATCTTTCCTTCTTCATTGTCAGGATATGGAGCCATTTTGAAGTCCTTGATCAAGTTCACTGAATTGTTCTCAACGCTATCCTGCTTGTTGTCGGCAGCTAGCTTGGTTTTTAATATATTGGTATTGAACCCCAATGCTTGCATCAGGACAATGAATACAATGAAAATAAATAGTCCGGCCACGATCTTAGTCTGCCTGGCTATCTTATTTACTTCCTTTAGGAGGTTTTTCGGTTGGTTTAAATCGTTTTCCATATGAACAAACTTAAGCTTGTTAATGGAGTTGCTAAAACGATAAAATGTTATGGGCTATAACCTCAGGTTATCCTACTCTGTAAGTGCTTGATTGATAAAGCGAATGAACTGCTTTGGAAGCCCCGAGAGCTCCCCGTGAAGATGAACTAAATATAACTCTCTGTTGATTTCGAAGCCCTCAACTTCTATTTGTTTTAGAATTCCATTCTCCAAATCATTCTGAACGGCGTATTTGGATAGAATCCCAATGGCATTACTATAGCGTATATATTGCTTGATAGATTCTGAACTCGACATCTGTACCCGATTTACCAAATCCCTGGCATTGATGTCGTTCTCACTGAACTTTTGAAAGACGATGTCATTCGTCCCTGATCCTGGTTCCCTAAAGATAAACTCCTGTTTTTTGAGTTCATCCAAACAGATCGGCAACTGTTTGAATAGGGGATGGTTGGTCCTTGCGACCCAGATCAATTGGTCGTCTAGGATCTTGTTGTATTTCAATGATTGGTCCTCAGCAATACCTTCCACAAAGCCTAAACCGATCTTACGTTCATAAAGCCAGCGATCCACTTGAGCAGTATTTCCGGTGAACAACTTTATGTTGATCAAGGGATTCTTTTCAGAAAACTTGGCAATAAGCTTCGGCAGGATATACTGGGCTAGGGTAGTACTGGCGCCAATGACTAAATTTCCTCTTATTTGATTGTTAAGAAGCCCCAGTTTATAATCAGCCAATTCATATTCATGGATGATGACCTTCACGGATTCCATTAAGGTAGCTCCTGCTTCAGTCAAGAGTATCCGGCTTCCATTTCTCAAGAACAGCGCTTGGCCTATGGTATTCTCCAGTTCTTGGATATGTTTGGATACAGCAGGTTGACTGATGTTTAGTTCGCGGGATGCTTTGGTAAAGCTCAAATCCCTAGCGGCATGATAAAAAACTTTGATTCTAAAATTGACTTCTAACATGGATATTGTTGCAATAAAACAGTTTTACCGACCTTAGGCTTCCTCTTCAGCCTTTTCCGCAATGCTGTACTTATAAAACAGGGTATACGGGTCAGACGGATAGACAACAGCATCTGGATTGTGTTTGAATGGTATTTCGGGATTGAATAACTCTTCTAGTTTCTCTCTCAAAAAGTCAATGAATACCTTCTTTTGGTCTTCCAAAATCAGGTCTTCAAAAACCATACTTCCACTTCTATTCCTAAATAATGTACCATCCTCACGCATACGCCTTGCAACGTATAGATGCGGTTCCAATCCTTTCAGTCCTGAAACCTGTTCATAGACATAAGCGTAAAATAAGGTCTGCAATAAGGCTTTGTTTTCGGTGTTTTCGGCAAATACTTTATCCAAATTACCAAAAATAACTTGATCCGCCCCAGTTTTATAGTCCACAATCCGAAGTTTATGCTGGCCATTTTTTGTAATCACCTCATCCACACGGTCAATGATCCCATATAGATTGATCATTTCAGGCTTGCCATCGATGCTGATTTCAAAGTCTAAATGATAGTCTTCATCATTTTCCAACTCCACGATCTTGATGGATTCATACTGTTCCATATCGTACTGCAGATACATCTTGATGTATTCAGAGGATATTTTATGCATGATCCGCTGTAAACTGTTCAGGTCCTCCAAAGAATGCGGTTCCGATTCATATTGCCTGCCGATTTCCTGGATCACCACCCCATCCACCTTCTCTAGTGCTTTCTCCAGTTCAGAAGTAGGAACAAAATCTTTCTCATCCAATACGGCTTTAAGTAAATGTTCCATGCAATTATGGATAACTGTACCGAGCTTGTTCATTTCAAATTCCTGTGAAATGCTAGGCGGTTCCTTGATCTCAGCGACATACTTCAAGAAGAATTGCAATGGCGACATCAGGTATGTAGTAAATGCAGATGCAGAAAGAGCTTTCTTGTTTACGATATAGCTATCATAAAGCTTGTTCCAGATTGCACCCTTTTTCTCAATGATCAGTTCCTGAGGTTGATTCGGGAACAATAAAGGTTGTTGTTGGATATGATTAATGAAATTAAACTGGGTTTCAAACATCAGCTGTTTTATGAACCTACTTTCCTCCCCTGTACTGCTTTCATCCACGATGCCATTGTAGAACAAGTGGATGTCATCGCTGTATTGGAAGTGCCTATAAAATAAATATGCCGAAAGGGCATCTTGATTTTCTAATACCGGAAGTCCATAGGCCTTTCTCAAATTATTAGGCAGAAAGGTCGGTGAACTGGATGTTTTCGGTAGGATACCCTCATTCACACCAAGAACATACACATGGTCAAAATTCAAACATCTACTTTCCAGCAGACCCATAATCTGCAAACCATAAAGTTGATCTCCTTCAATGGCTGAATTGATAGGGCCTAATGCTTTCTTGATCAAGCCAACTTGGAATAGCACACTCAGGTTGCCCAGCTTCTCAAAACCCAAATGCATTTGATTCAAAACCTTTTTTGTTTCAATCAATAGGTGTGATTCAATCAATTTCGTTCTTCCTTCCAAAGCTAGACTGCTCAAAAGATCATCGATGATCTTGATCATCTGAGGGATGAGATCTTCCGGACTGTTCAGTTTCCGAAAGAATTGAGGAATCGCTGAACTACTTACATCTATCTCCGCAATGGCGATTTCAAAGAGCTGTCTTTTAGCAGAATCCCTCTGTATCTCTTGCTTCTGTTTCCGGCTCACCTTAGTCATCGGATGACTTAGGTAAGTCTCCAATAACTGATAGGGAATCTTTTCCTTTTTCTGTTGGGTAATCAACAGTTGCACCTCTGTCCACAGATCCAATAAGCCATAAATAGCCGATTGTATCAATGGATAACCAGTGGTAATATTAATATCTATTTGGGGAAGACTTTGCAGCAAGGGCACCAAAAGACTCTCATCGGCCAATAGAATGGCGGCGGTCTCTTTTTTGAAATCTATGTTTTTTAATGCCAGGACATCATGCAGCAATTTGGCTTCGCTGTTATTACCGAGGCTTTTGTACAGATTGACATCCGTATCCCGATTCGCGATAAGATTTGGCGATTCACCCAAGGCATTGACCAAGCCTGTATTATATAGGTTTCTTCGAAGGAATAAGCCAGCTTCTTGGATTTTATCATCCAAGTAATGCGCGTCAGCATCAAAATAGAACAGCGCTAAATCTTCCTCTTGCCATTTTTTGAATAATTGAGCTTCTGCTCTGTTCAAAGCATTGAATCCCACAAAAAGAACCTTTTTATGCTCCTTGATAAAGTCTTGGTTCTCTGCTCGCCCTTCGGCCAATTCCCGATATAAGATAGGATAGTTGGTCTGCTTTTCACTCTTTAATTTCTCTTGAAAGGCTTTATATAATTTTGGTAATCGCTTCCATAATGCCAAAAAGCGTTGCTGAACGGCTGTATGGCCTTTCATGCTAAAGGATTTCCAAAACTGCTTGATAAAGGACTGCTGCTCTTCCGTAAAGTGTTGGAAATGGATATCTATCTCTGTCGTATCAAACAGTTCCATATAGATCTGGTCCACGGGTACCAGATCATAATCGATCTGGCCAAAATCACTTAGGATAATCTCCGCAATAGGGTAGAACTCTTCCAAAGTTTCCGGATCGCGACCTTCATTGGTCAACAATTCATTGTGCAGTTCAAAAAGATAGAAGAACTGACTCAATGCCGTCGCCTGCAGGTTACTGCTGGATTGGGCAAAGAACTCTTGAATGGTATAAAATTGTGGCGACCAGATGGCCTTTCCATATACGTCCACCAAATGCTTTTTCAGATAGGTAATCGGCCTCTTGTTGTTGAATACAATGGCAATATCTGATATATCTTGGCCAAATCTAGCCTGTATGTCTTCTGCAACGAGTCTTAAAAATGCTTTTTCCATGTTCTTTCCTTATTTCACCTCCACTAATTCTTTGGACTTCGCATAGTATAAATACCCCTTGATATTGCTATAGCCCACATTGCTCAATGCATTCATATATCTTCCTACCTGTGTTTTATGATTGATATAATCTCCTTGTGTAAATTTAAAGTCCAGCACGATGGTTTCATTCTCATTGGTGAACACCTTATCGGGCCTCTGCGTACTGCCATCTTCCAAGATGATGCTCGATTCATTCCATACTTTATAATCACCCGTCAGCCATTGGTTGATGGTCGGGTGGTTCCAGATCTGTTGGATTTCATCTAGCAGAAGGTCCTTTTCATCCCTCGCCAAAATACCCTCCTCAATATATTGGTTTACCAATTTATCTATTTCCGATTCATCTTTTACCAAGGAAACGATCTCATGCGCCAATACACCGTATTGAGCAGCCTTTTCCATCATCAGAATGGTATTGATATTCCTAGAGGTGGATTTTTCCAAAGCCGTCTCTAAAGCCAGAGATTGTGGATAATCTTTTAATTCAACTTTGAGGTCTGCATCGCTCTCCTTATCCTTTTTTACTTGCTCGTCAGCGATAGGCTGATCCAACAAGATAAATTCATTGTTCTCCAACCGGAATGGAGAATTATTGGCAGAAAGCACCTGGATCAAAAGATCTGAAATAAAATCATTCTTGACCTCAGAACCTAATATCTCGCCCGTTTTCTTGTCCACTTCATCCTTAAATTGTGGGGCGCTGATATAGAGATGGCTTTTGGCCCTCGTGGTTGCCACATAGAAAGTGTTCAGTGCGTCCATGTAGTTGAAGAGCATCTCTTCGAAATATTGCTTATAGAAGATCGACTTTCCTAGGGTTTGGGTATATTTTACCGGTATCTTTCCGAGTTCTGAGAAAGGAGAATCCAGCACATCAATCCAGAAATCGCCATTGGTTAACCCATCCAGTTTCCAAGAAGAAAATGGGATCATCACCACTTCATAAGCCAATCCCTTGGATTTATGGATGGTGCTTACCTCAATGGCATCCACCTTTCCACTGGATGGTAGGACAGCCCTTTCGCCATCCTCATCCCAATATTCCAGGAATTGTATGATTCCGCGTTCCCCTTGAGTAGAAAATGCGGTCGCAATATCCTTGAATGCCAAAAGGTAAGGTAAATGGATACTTCCTTCTTCACCCAGATGATATACTTCAATCAGCTTTTCTACCAAATGGACCAAAGGCATTTTATGTAGTTGATTCCATGAGTCTATCAATGAAAGAGGAAGTACATCCGATAATTCCTTGATATTATTGTCCTTGAACTTCAGCCATATCGCTTCTTCAAAATTGGACTTGCCATGCGCCAATTGGAATAGGTAGGCCATATTGGCAAGGTGTAAAACGTGTTTCTCCGATTGGAAAACCAAGGATCTGAGGGTTTCAATGATCAGGTTGACCGCATGGTTGGTTATTAAACTCAGCGCATCCCCAGAAATAACCTCAAAGTTGAGGTTTTCTGTGTTCTTGAAACGCATCAACTCTTGAATGACCAACTTGGCTTGGGCATTGCTCCGAACCAAAATCCCTATATCCGCCGGTTTATATTTTCCCGACTTGATCCATTCTGCAATCTTGCTACATAGAGCCTCTACGGAAGCCTCCATAACCTGATTGTTCCTTGCTCGCCCATCACTGACAGGGAAAAAATTGATTTCAATATTTCCCAAAGGTTTGCCCGCTTGAAGCTTATTTTCAGGGATCAATTGCCTGCTGTTTTCATAGGCTTTTTCTAGGAGCCTGTTATTGCCAGTGGCATTCCACCAAGCCATTCCCTCTTCACCCAAGCTCTCGCCGACCTTATCATTCAAGACCTCCTGCAAAAGGCTAGGGATCTTTTCATAGAGATAATTATTGAAATTAATGATATTTGGAAGACTGCGGAAATTGGTCTCCAAGGTTCCGTTATCAATAAATTCCTTGATTTGATCCTCATTTAAGTGGAAGTTCTGCGATACCTGCTGGTCGATTTGTTGCAATAGAATCCGCCAGTCACCATTTCTCCAGCGATATATGCTCTGTTTGACATCGCCTACCACTAAATGTTCAGCAACCTTGCCCGTCGCATCCGCCAGGGCGTTAAAGAGCAATGGACTATAGTTTTTCCATTGAATCCGTGAGGTATCCTGAAATTCATCAAAAAGAAAATAATTATATCGGTTGCCTATTTTTTCCCAAATAAAGGTAGGGTCACTGTGTTCGTCCAAGCCCAGCTTGTTCAGTAATATCTGCGCATCTGAGATCAACTGGGCAGAGTTTTCCTTCCTCCATTGACTCAGTAGATCACTCATTTCTTTGAGTAACCTTAAGAAATACAGATTGGTCTGCACCGCTTGATAGGCAATATAATTTGCAAAGTGCTGCTGTAAGGATAAGATAGCATCCAATGCAGGACGAATGCCTTGCATATATTCATACCTGACTGCTTTTTTATCGTCTATATAATGCTCTTCATTATCCAACAAGACCAAGAATTTGTCAAATATCTTATCTTGGATATCAGAGGTAGAAACCTTTTTAGGGTCTATGTTGATCTTGCTTGCAGCGACCAGTTTGTTCCTGGATTTGCCTTTCATCTCTGCATCATCCACCCCCAAGCGGCGGTATTCAGATTTGAAGGTTTCTATTCCCTGGACCAAAGCATCCAAAAAAGCATTGGTCTTTTCATCTATTTCTTTGTTGAGTAAGTTGAATATCCGATCTGTATCCGCCGAAATCATAAAACTATCAAACTCCTGGAAGTTTTCTGAGAATATCAATCCAGCCAAGCTCATCAGTTGCTGTCTATAATTCCAATTCTCATTCTTGCCGATCTTTTGCTCTGCATAATTGATGATCCATTCCAATAGGTCCGGTCTTTCATCCAGCAGTTGGTTCAACATGACAGTCAGGTCACGCTTCACTTTATTGGTGTTCATCTCGATGGCATAACCTGAATCGAGGTTAAGTTCATAGGTGAAACTTCGGATGACCTTTTGCGAGAAGCCATCAATGGTGCTTACCGAAAAATGGCTGTAATCATGGAGTATCCTTCTATAGATCCGATTAGCTTTTTCCTGGATGCTTTGCGGATCCCATTGTGGATTTTGCTGTAATAGTTGCTGTCTGTACTGCTCAATGTCGCTTGCTGTGCTACCGATCGCCAAGCCATGCAGGACCGACATGATCCGACCTTTCATTTCGGCGGTAGCTTTGTTGGTAAAGGTAACGGCAAGGATTTCCCGATAGCTGCTTTCTTTGGATAGCAGTAGTGTCAGGTAATGCACAGTGAGACTAAATGTTTTTCCAGATCCAGCGGAAGCCTTTACAATCCTTAATGGAGCAATTCTTTGCATAAGATGACTATGGTTTGAAGTATCTGAATATCGGTATTATTAGCAGATTACTCAAATCTTTTTCAAGAATATCGGTCGGGAGTAGCCCTTATTTTGAGGATAAAACAGCTTTAAATTCTCTGTTGTATTAATTGATAATACTTTGTATCTTTGCGTCCCCTCCTGCATGTAGCAACGGGGGATATGTTGAATACATAAATAAAGAAAAAACATGGCAACTAAAATCAGATTGCAGAGACACGGTAAAAAAGGAAAACCTTTTTACCACGTAGTAGTAGCAGACGGCCGTTCACCACGTGATGGTAAGTTCATCGAGCGTTTAGGTTCTTACAACCCAAACACTAACCCAGCAACAATCGTTTTGGATTTCGAAAAAGCGTTAGACTGGATGAACAAAGGTGCTCAACCTACTGACACAGTTCGTGCTATCCTTTCTTACAAAGGTGTTTTATACAAAAAACACTTGCAAGGTGGTGTGAAAAAAGGTGCTTTTGATGAAGCAAAAGCTGAAGAACTTTTCACTAAATGGGCTGAAGGTAAAGATGCTCAAATCGAAGGAAAGAAATCAGGCTTAGCGAAATCTAAAGACGAAACTAAGAAAGCTGCTTTAGCTGCTGAAGCTAAGAAAAAAGAAGACAGAGCTGCTGCTATCGCTGCTAAAAACGCTCCTGTTGCTGAAGAAACAGCTGCAGAAGAGGCAGAAGAAGCTGCAGAAGCTACTGAAAACACAGAAGAAACTGAAGGATAATCTCTTCATAAAGTATTCAAATTGGCCGGATCATTCTATGAACCGGCTTTTTTGTTCCCTTTTTACCTTGATTAGCTATCCCTAATACCCGAACAGAAAAAGAATTCCGTATTTTTGGAAATTAATTTGTGAATATGACGAAAGATCAATGTTTTTATATCGGTTATGTCAGTAAATCCCGCGGATTGAAGGGTGAACTGCAGCTGTTTTTTGAATTTGATAACTATATGGACCTTGATCTGGATGTAGTTTTCTTGGAGATGGACAAGAAATTGGTGCCATTCTTTGTCGAAAAGATCAAATTTCAGAATAATAGCACGGCTTATGTCAATTTCGAAGATGTGGACCATATCGACAAGGCCCAACCGCTCCTTAGAAAGCAAATCTATCTACCAAATGATAAAATGCCGGTACGTGATCCTGATGATTTCACCTATCATGATCTTGTAGGTTATACCGCCATTGAAGAAGATGAAGGCGAATTAGGCGAGATCACACATGTCCAAGAAATGCCACAACAATTTATCGCAACCGTAGATATCGATGGCCGAGATGCCATGTTCCCACTAAACGAGGATTTTATCGTCGGCATTGACCCAGAAGAAAAGATTATCGTATTGAACCTTCCCGAGGGGTTGATCGATATGTACCTAAAAGATTAATAAGATATTTTAGATATAGAATGGGCGTTTTTAAGACGCCCATTTTTTATGATCATACCTAACCCCATCCATTTCCAGATTCCATTTTCCAATTCCCGAAGGCCTCGCTTTCATAGTCATCCGAAAAGTTTTTTCGTCAAACATTTTGAGATTACCTTGCTATTGACGATATTAGCCCTCGCTTATAGAGAAAGGCAGAGGGACTAGACCCGCTGAAGCCTTAGCAACCTGACACCAGTCAAGGTGCTACATTCTACCCCCAAAATGGGAAAGATAAGCCAAAGAATCAGTGTTCACTGTGTTCTCTCTAAGCCTTAATATATTTTTATGAAAATCGTAGATCACATCAAGAACGCTAAAGGCAAGACCTTATATTCTTTTGAGCTGTTACCTCCTGCTAAAGGTCAAGGTATCCAAAGTATCTTCCAAACCATGGATGAACTGATGGAATTCAAACCTCCTTTTATTGATGTGACGTACCATCGTGAGGATTACTTGTACAAACAACATGCGAATGGTTTGTTGGAAAGGGTATCCTATAGAAAAAGACCGGGAACTGTAGCCATCTGTGCTGCCATAATGAGTAAATATAAAGTCGATGCCGTTCCGCATTTGATCTGTGGTGGTTTCACCAAAGAGGAAACAGAAAACGCACTTATCGACCTGAACTTCTTAGGTATCGATAATGTATTGGTCCTAAGAGGCGATGCTCGAAAAGGCGATGCTGACTTTATCCCGACTGCTGGTGGTCATGCCTATGCTACTGACCTGTTGAGGCAAGTCGTGGACATGAACGAAGGATCTTATCTACATGAAGATATCGGCTCCTCCGAAAAGACCAATTTCTGTATAGGGGTTGCCGGTTACCCAGAGAAACATTTTGAATCGCCAAACTTCAATACCGATTTTAAATGGTTGAAGAAAAAAGTAGAAATGGGGGCTGAATTTATCGTTACCCAGATGTTTTTCAACGTAGAAAAATATAAAGAGTTCGTGACGAAATGTAGGGAAAATGATATCCATGTTCCTATTATTCCAGGATTGAAACCATTGACTACCAAAAAGCAATTGATCACGCTACCAAGGATCTTCCACTTGGATATCCCTGAGGACCTAAGTGATGCGGTCGAAGCTTGTAAAACCAATGCCGATGTTAGGCAGGTAGGCGAGGAATGGTTGGTGCATCAATGTAAGGAACTGATCGATTTTGGCGTTCCGGTATTGCACTTCTATACCATGAGTAACCCAGGACCAACTAAAAAGATCGTTGAAAAATTAGTTTAATAAAAGAACTGATGCAAAAATAACAGACAAAGGCGAATGATTTCATTCGCCTTTGTCCGTTTATACCGAGGTGATATTTTTATCCCATATTCGGGTCTCATTCGAGGCTTGTTCGAGACATGTTCGAAGATTGCTTGGATAAAATTTTAGTCATATTGCAAGAAATCCGAATGTGGGTAAAACAAAAGCTATTAGTTCTCCCGAAATTCCAGCGATAAATTCGCTGCTTTCGAAAAAGGAGAGCAGCCTGATTCCATGTTAAATTATGTTAATCACGGAAGTGGGAGATAATTCTTTTTTAAATTTAAACAACATTTATCACCTACAATTATGAGCTATAATAAAATCAACAATTTTCTCGGCTGGCTTTGCGGTATCATCGCGTTTGTACTGTATGCATTCACTGTGGATCAATCCATCAGTTGGTGGGATACGGGCGAGTTTATTGCCGCATCGGACAAGTTGGAAATTGTGCATCAGCCAGGGGCGCCTTTGTTTCTTCTGATCCAGAATCTGTTTTCAAACTTGGCTTTAGGCAATAAGGAGCAAGTTGCCCTTTGGATGAATCTAGGTTCAGCCTTTTGTTCCGCCTTGACCATTGTGTTTTTATTCTGGACCATAACGGCTTTGGCTAGAAAGCTTCTTTTGGGAAGGACAGAAGGGAATAGGCTTCAAAAGCTGCAGATTTTTGCTGCTGGGGCTGTAGGCGCATTGGCCTATGCATTTACCGATTCATTTTGGTATTCGGCTGTAGAGTCCGAGGTGTATGCCATGTCTTCATTATGTACGGCTATCGTGTTTTGGCTTGCCTTGAAATGGGAGAGGAGAGCGGATGAGCCAGATTCCAATAAATGGCTGTTGCTGATTGCTTATGTGATGGGTTTGTCGATTGGGGTGCACCTATTGAATCTATTGACTATTCCAGCCTTGGCACTCTTGATTTACTTTAGGAAATCTATTCATGTAACCTGGAAAGGAGCCGCAAAAGCCCTTGCTTGGGGAGTTCTCGCCTTAGCCTTTATCCTTTGGGGAGTCATTCAATATTCCGTTAAAATAGCCGCAGGATTTGATTTGTTCTTTGTCAATTCCTTGGGCATGCCTTTTGGGTCGGGTATTATCCTGTTTGTCTTGCTCTTAGTTTCGGCAGCAGTATTCGGGATTGTATATTCCATCAAGAGGAATAAGCCTATCTTAAATCTCCTGATATTGGGGACTTGTTTAGTGTTCTTCGGCTTCACTTCTTTTAGTATGCTGTTGATTCGTGCACAAACCAATATTACCCTAAATAACAATGATCCTGATAATGCTTTTTCCTTCTTGGGATATCTGAGTCGGGAACAATACCAATCTGAGCCCTTGTTCAAAGGACCTACTTTCAATTCAAAGATAGTGGATGTCAATGAATCTGCCGGATATAGAAAAGATGCTGAGCGATATGAGAAATTTGAAAATGTCAAAGGCTATAAATATGACAAGGAAGTCTTGTTCCCGAGGATGTACAGCCAAAAACATGCTGATTTCTATAAGCAGTACCTGAATCTTGCAGATGGTGAAAATCCGACCTTTTTGGATAATATGAAGTTCTTTTTCAATTATCAGGTTGGCCACATGTATTCACGTTATTTCATGTGGAATTTTGTAGGTCGACAGAATGATACCCCTAGCCAAGGGGAATTGACTGCTGGCAATTGGATCTCGGGGATCAATATATTGGATGAATTGCGACTTCCGGGATTGGATGCCATTTCCGAAAGCATGAAAAAAGACCCCAGTAGGAATACCTATTTCTTCCTTCCTTTATTGTTGGGGATTGCAGGTCTGATCTGGCAGGCCAAGCGGAGCAAAAGAGACACAACCATCGTCGGTTTGTTGTTCTTCTTTACCGGATTGGCAATCGTACTGTATTTAAATCAAACCCCATTGCAACCACGTGAGCGTGATTATTCCTATGCGGGATCATTTTATGTGTTTGCCATCTGGATAGGCTTGGGGGTTCTCGGTTTGATTGATTTTATGCAAAAGAGGAGCAAACTTTCCATTAAGGCAATAACCTATACCTCTGTGGCCTTTGCCATGTTGGCCGGACCGATTTTGTTGGTCAAGGAAAATTGGGATGACCATGACCGTTCTGGTCGCAATATGACCCGAGAAGTAGCCATGAATACCTTGAATTCCTGTGAGCCCAATGCCATCCTGCTTACCTATGCTGATAATGATACATTTCCACTGTGGTATCTGCAGGAAGTGGAGGGAATAAGGACCGATGTGAGGGTCTTGAATTATGGTTATTTGGGTTCGGATTGGTATGTGAAGCAGGCAATGGAGGATGTCAATCAATCCAAAGCCTTGCCTATTGCTTTCGATTTTAACAAGGTGAAAAAGGGCGTCCGGGATGTGATTCAAGTAGTTGATCTGGGGATTGAGGGCTATACAGATGTAGATCAATTGTTGGATGTGATGCTTTCAGATGATAATAGGAATAAGTTGGAAACCAGTGATGGCAGTTTTGTGAATGTGATGCCTACGAAAAAGCTTCAACTCAAGATCGATAAGGAAAAAGCATTGAAAAACGCCAATATTCCTGCTGAATGGCAACAATTTATTCCGGAATACATGCAATGGGAACTCAAGGAAAATTTAGTAACGCGAGCCGATCTTAGTTTGATGTCCATTTTGGTCAACAACAATTGGGAAAGACCGATTTACTTTGTTTCATTAAGTGCACCGGCAATCTCCATGGGCTTGGATAAATACCTTGCTTCTGAGGGCTTGGTCAGCAAACTGATGCCTGTAGATATGGGGCAGTCTTCAAAAGGGTCCGGCTTGATCAATGCAGATAAGATTTACGACAATGCCATCAATAAATTTGAATGGTCCAATATTAATACCTTGGAGCATTTCGATGTAGATTCCAATCAATACTATGAAGGTTGGATTTATCCTAATGTCTATACGGATGGAATGCAAGCTTTGGTTAATCAAGGAAAGATGAAGGAGGCAAGGCAATTGGCGTTGCAAGCCTATGATTTTCAACCTAAGGAAACCAAAAGTATGCGGCAGACTTACTACAATACTGTTCTAGTGGATACCCTGCTGAAAGTGAAGGAAGTTGACAAAGCCAAGGTGTTGGCGGGTAAGCAGTTGAGGGCTATTAGGGAAAATCTGGATTATCAATTGGCCATATTTCAAAAAGCAAATAGGGGATATGATGCCATTTCCATTCAGTTAGGCTTAGCGGCATTAGACCAGTATGTGCCTATCATGAAAGAATTGGGTGATGAACAGCTCTTTGCTGAGGCCTCCCGTTTGGACAAGAAATATAAGGCAGTTTGGCTGTAAGATAATTAGCATAAAAAAATGGTCAAGTATATTCCTTGACCATTTTTTTATTGGTATAAAACCAGATTATTTTTTAGACTCTTTTGCCCAAGAGTCTTTCAAAGTTACGGTTCTGTTGAAGACTAGTTTATCTTCAGTTGTGTTCTTGCTATCTAGGTTAAAATATCCTAAACGGATAAATTGATATCCTTTACCAAGTTCAGCGTTTGCCAAATCAGGTTCAGCATAAGCTTTTTCAATAATTTGCAAACTGTTTGGATTGATAGAAGCCTTAAAGTCTTCAGCTGCTGCTGGATTCTCATCTTGGAATAGGCGGTCGTAAAGACGAACTTCCACTTCCTTAGCATGTGGCACAGAAACCCAGTGGATTGTTCCTTTTACTTTCATGCCTGAAGTATCTTCACCAGATTTTGAATTAGGAACATATTCACAGTATACTTCTGTAATATTGCCATTTTCATCTTTTTTGAAGTCAGTACAGGTTACGATGTAACCATGTTTCAGACGTACTGAAAGTCCAGGACCTAACCTGAAGAATTTCTTAGGCGCATCTTCCATAAAGTCATCGCGCTCGATCCATAGTTCTTTAGAGAAAGGAATCACCCTGCTGCCTTCGCCACCTTCAACCTCTGGGTTGTTTTCGCCATGTAGTTCCTCAACCTTGCCATCAGGATAATTCGTGATGATTAATTTAATCGGATCCAATACCGCCATCCTACGCCAAGCTGTTTTGTTCAGATCCTCACGGATACAGAACTCCAATAAGCTTACATCGATCATGTTCTCACGTTTTTGGATACCGATGCGTTCGCAGAAATTACGAATACTTTCAGGCGTATAGCCTCTTCTACGTAGGCCTGAAATAGTAGGCATCCTAGGGTCATCCCAACCTTCAACGAATTTTTCGTTTACCAATTGCAATAATTTACGCTTGCTCATTACTGTATAATTCAGGTTTAAGCGAGCGAACTCATATTGTTTAGATGGGAAAATCTCCAAGCTATTGATCAACCAATCGTAAAGCGGACGGTGTGGAATAAACTCTAAGGTACAGACAGAGTGTGTGATCTTTTCGATGGAATCGGATTGACCATGTGCAAAGTCGTACATTGGATAGATACACCATTTGTCACCAGTACGGTGGTGGTGCGCATGTTTGATACGGTAAATGATAGGATCACGCATGTGCATATTTGGGCTAGCCAAGTCTACCTTAGCACGCAATACCTTCTCGCCATCTTTATATTTACCATCGCGCATCTCTTGGAAAAGTTTTAGGTTTTCTTCGATGGAGCGGCTGCGGTATACAGTCGGAGTTCCCGGTACGGTAGGGGTTCCTTTAGAGGCAGCAATTTCTTCCGAAGTGCTATCATCTACATAGGCCAATTCTTTTTTGATCAATTCTACGGCAAAGTCGTACAGTGTATCAAAATAATCGGAGGTGTATAATTCCTCTGCCCACTGGAATCCCAACCATTGAATATCTTTTTTGATGCTATCTACGTATTCCACATCCTCTGTTACAGGGTTGGTGTCATCAAAACGTAGGTTTGTTTTGCCGTTGTACTTCTGCGCTAAAGAAAAATTTAGACAGATTGACTTAGCATGCCCAATATGAAGATAGCCATTTGGCTCAGGTGGGAAACGGGTCAATACGCGCCCATCATTTTTCCCATTACGAAGATCCTCTTCGATAATCTCTTCAATAAAATTCAATGATTTTTCTTCTTCTACCATGTAGCAAAGTTAGCTATTTCAACGATATAATGGATAATAGCATAACGAATACTTGTTTGATTTTGCTTATTTTCGATTTAAAATTATGGAACTATGAATTTGAGAGTCTTAACCTTTCTTTGTTTGCTATTTCCTTGTTTGGTCTTTGCACAGAAAAAGGTAAAACCTAAGATGTTCGTTTATGGATCGGACATTACTGCATTATCTGCGGCGATACAGGCGGCCAGATCGAATGTTCCGACAGTGATGTTGATGGACAAGCCTATCCTAGCGGAGGAAATCACTTCGGAAGTCCTGCAGATTGAAGGCAACAAAAACCTCGATGGAGGGATCTGGATGGGGATATTGATGGAGATGGCCATCAGCAAAACTCGAGATGATTCATTGGCCCAGGTTGTCAAAAAGGATTTCAATCCGCAATTAGCGAGAAATGCCATTGATAAGTATATGCGAGAATTGCCGAATCTGACCGTCATCAAGGAGCAGCAAATTTCTAAAGTGAGCAGAAATAAAAGAAATTGGGAAATTGTCCTTTCCAATAGGCAAAAATATGAGGTACTGTCGGTGGTCGATGCCAGTGAGGATGCGGGACTGCTGAAGGCTTCTGGCCTTAAGCTGGATTCTGCAGTCCAAGGTGGATATACCAAGGCGAAAGACATGGGCTTGGCAATCAGTAGGACTACTTTGGCCGTAGGTGAGTTGGATAAGGCGTCTTCGGTGGTATTCCTGAAAGATTTATTGGATTTTGAAAAGGAAAATCTCTTTGATATCGGGAGATTGAGGTCTCTGGCTAAATCCGCGGACAATATTGGGTTTAGATCCTCATTTGGGCAGGCCATTGGTGCTACGGCAGGTTATACCGCTTTCTTCAAGACAGATAGCAAGAAAATCGATATTCGGAAGCTGCAAGCAGAGCTTTTGGCGTTCAAGGCCAGATTGATCCCGTATCAAGATGTAGAAGTTAAGGATCCCCATTTTGGAGCCATTCAGAAATGTTATTTGACCGGAGTCTTTTTAGGAAAAGAAGTCGATGGGAAATATAATTTTGATGGAAACCAGATTGTTCGATTCAGTGATGTTAAAAATGTCCTGAATGATATCTACACCCGAAGCCAATTGTGGTTCTTGGATAATTACCGCGAAGATGAGCTGACTTGGAAAGATCTATTGGGTATGATCAAGTTCATTTCCTTTAAAGGCGATGAGGTTGATAGACAGATAGCCAAGGAATGGAAGACCAAATTAAAGTTTGAAGGTGAATTTTCACCGGAGAATAAGGTGACGAGGGATCAGTTTGCCGTAGTGGCCGATCTGTTTTCGAGTTCCTTTGCCAAAGCCATCAATTTGGATGGAACCTTTGTCAAATAAGAAAGATATTGATTTATAAAAAGGCCCTTTAACAATTCTGTTAAAGGGCTTTTTCTAATCTATGGTAATAGTCCTAGGGGCATATTATACATACGCGAAAACAGTACCCATACCTTCGTTGTTGGTAAAGGTCGTATTCAGGTCGATCAATTGACCGGTTCCGATATTGATCACCATGCCATGGATTGCTAAGTCAGCACCATTTTTCCATGCATTTTGGACGATCGACGTAGAAGTCAAGTTGAACACTTGCTCTTTTACGTTCAATTCTACCAATTTGTTTGCCTTTTCTTCAGGGTCTTGAATTGAATCAATCTCTGAAGCATGCAGGCGGTATACATCCTTGATATGGCACAACCAGTTGTCGATAATACCATATTGTTGAGAACTCAATGATGCGGCAACACCACCACAGCCATAGTGGCCAGCAACGATGATGTGTTTTACTTTCAATACATTGACCGCATAGTCTAATACAGCTAACATGCTCATGTCTGAATGGACACACATGTTTGCAATATTACGGTGTACAAATACTTCACCGGGTTTCTTTCCCGTCAATTCATTCGCAGGAACACGGCTATCAGCGCATCCAATCCATAAGATTTCTGGACTTTGGCCTTTAGAAAGTTGTTGAAACCTACCTGATGAGTCCTTCGCTACGAAGTCCATCCAGTCTTTGTTTCCTTCTAAAATCTGAGTAAATCCTGTTTCTAATTCTTTTTGTCCCATTATTATGTGATTTTATTTATTTGTAAGGTCTAATGAAAGACCTTACAAGTTTCTGCAATTATTTTAAATTAATTAAACTACTTTTTTAAGTTTTTGTTTTTTCGCGATGCCATTCCTTTTATAGGTAACATCGTTCAGCTCGATTTCCAAGCCTTTGCTGATGGCATTTTGCTCGAAATCTTTGATGACATCAATGACATCCTTGTCAATAAACTTACTTTTTTGACCATCAATGATGATAGATTTTACGCTCTTTGGAAGATTGTAAAGTTTTTGTTGAATAGGTGCTTTATTCAAGAAGGTTACCTCTTCTGCCAAAGTGATGACAGCAGTTTCATTGTCAGAATGATCTGTTGATTTAATGTTCAGGTGGTATGCATTGTGCATGTTTGCACGTAGGATATAGAAAGTAGCCACTAGGATACCAATACCTACCCCTGTCAATAGATCGGTGAATACAACGGCAACGACCGTAACAACAAATGGAATAAATTGATCCAAGCCTTTTACCAACATCTGCTTGAACAAGGCTGGTTTTGCTAATTTATAACCTGTGTGCAATAGAATAGCTGCCAAACCTGCCAAAGGGATCAAGTTGATGATGCTAGGGATAGCCAACAAAGCTACCAATAACCATAGACCATGCAAGATTGCTGATTGTCTGGTCTTAGCACCTGCGTTCGCATTTGCTGATGAACGCACGATAACCGAAGTCATAGGTAGACCACCCAAGAAACCACTTGTTATATTACCAATACCTTGAGCGATCAGCTCGCGGTTAGTTGGGGAATTACGTTTCAATGGATCCAGTTTATCGACAGCCTCAATGCTCAGCAATGTTTCCAAACTGGCGATGATCGCAATGGTAAAGGCTACAATCCAAACCTCTTTATTGAAGATCTGGGTGAAATCCGGGAAAATGAAAAGTCCTTGGAATTCAGCGAAGGAAGATACCACCGGGATATTCACGAAATGTCCTTGAGTCAAGGCAAATGAAGTTCCTTGGAAAGCAAAACCTAATCCAACACCTAGTAATACTACGATAAGTGGTGCAGGGATCTTGTTTAACTTCTTGATGCTTGGCCAGAAAATCAATACGGCCAAGGAAAGGAAACAAATAATGGTGGCACCCCAATTGACATTTGAGATCACTGTGTTTGTAAAGGCAGTAATTCCGCCACCATTTTCAAAATCGAATGCATTTGTTTCCGAAAGTCCGAATGCTAAAGGTATTTGTTTCAATATAATGGTGATACCGATTGCGGCCAACATACCTAGGATTACCGAAGAAGGGAAGTAGTTTCCGATCATACCTGCCTTTATGATTCCCAGGACCAATTGGATGGCTCCTGCAATAAGTACGGCCAAAATAAAGGTTTCATAAGCGCCTAATTGTTCAATGGCACCTAAAACAATAACTGTTAATCCTGCTGCTGGACCACTCACCGATAAGGGTGATCCTGAAATCGATGCTACAACAATACCACCGATGATACCGGTCAAAATACCGGCAAATAGAGGCGCTCCAGACGCCATTGCGATTCCCAGACATAATGGCAAAGCCACTAAAAATACTACAATACTAGCTGGGAAATCATATTTTAAGTCCCTTTTTGATAATTTCAAAAAAGCGGACGTACGTGTACCAAACATAAACCTACGTTTTAAATTTTTAATTCAATAAATGTTAATTTGATTCAGTATACCTATTAAGACGTCGATCCAATGAGGTCAGAATAGGGTATACCCTTAGGATATTGAATTAACAATTAGGAGGTGGTGTGGGAACGGAGGCATGGTAGGCACAGATACTCTTTTCGTTTTTCAGGTAGTGTTTAATACCAGCGCTATTTTCTACGGTTGGGTTGAAAAGCATGAAATCGATATCACCTGGTCTAAAGATCTTGATACCTGTCTCGTGCAGGTCTTCATTATTGCTGTTAGTACCTTTTGCGCTGTTTTCTATTTCAAGCTGCATGACTACTTGTAAGACCGTACCTTTATCCAGTACATCCACAAACATAGGCGTAATAGAAATCAGCATCTTCGTGAAGAAGATAAAGAAGCAAAGTTTTGCCGCCAATATTCTATATGCTTTTGTAAACATGTGATTCTTAGTAATCATTTCTGCAACAAAAATAAAATTAAATTTTAAAATAGTTTCTTTTTTGAAATTTTATTATGAAAAAATTACAAAAGTCGCCTCTTTAATCTGAATCCTTAATATTGTGTTAACATAATTTTGTTGAAAATCTTAATTTGAATAATTATATCTTTATTTATTAATTCAATTAGCGTTTTAATGCTATAACTTATGAAAGAACAATTTATTGAAAGAATAACTGTCTCTTATAATCCAAAGGGGCCATTTATACAATTAGGTTCTGGTATCCTGAATGGGGAGATTGTAACAGAGGCCAGGGTTAACTTAGCCTTAAAGATGATGAACCGCCATGGCCTGATCGCTGGTGCGACGGGTACTGGTAAGACGCGGACCTTGCAATTGACGGCTGAACAGCTCTCAGATGCTGGTGTCCCTGTTTTTATGTTGGATGTCAAGGGTGACTTGTCCGGTTTAGCCGAACCTGGCAAAACCAATGATGCCTTGATCGAACGTGGAAATGCTGTTGGGATTCCCTTTGAACCTGCGAGTTTTCCAATAGAATTGTTTTCTCTTTCAGGAAAGTTAGGTGCTCCAATGCGTGTTACGGTGGAGGATTTTGGTCCCGTACTCCTTGCACGTATCTTGGACCTGAACGATACCCAAGCTGGTGTGTTGAGTGCCATCTTCAAATATGCCGATGATACCCAATTGCCTATTGTCGATTTTCCAGACCTCAAAAAATTGTTGAGCTACCTGTCTGATGGGCCAGGTGCGGAGGAAATCAAGAATGACTATGGTAAGATCTCCACTGCGAGTGCCAATACGATTTTGAGAAAGATCGTGGCCATCGAACAGCAGGGATTAGCACATATCTTCGGAGAAAAGGAATTTGATATACAGGACCTGTTTGGAAAAGTGGATGGTAAAGGGGTGATTACCTTATTGAACATTTCTGATATTCAAGACCAACCCTTATTATTTTCAACTTTTTTATTGAGCCTCTTGGCCCAATTATTCAAGAAACTTCCAGAAGTTGGGGATTTAGATAAACCTAAATTGGTGTTTTTCTTTGATGAGGCACACTTATTGTTTAATGGAGCATCGAAAGCTTTCTTAACCCAGATTGAACAAATCGTACGTTTGATCCGATCAAAAGGCGTAGGGGTGTTTTTCTGTACACAGGCTGCCACAGATATTCCTGAATCCGTATTAGGACAATTGGGAAACAGGGTACAACATGCTTTGCGAGCATTTACCCCGAATGATGCCGACAACCTGAGAAAAACCGTTAAGACTTATCCTACCTCTGAATTTTATGAGATCGATAAGGTTTTGACTTCATTAGGAACAGGACAGGCTTTGGTGACCGTCTTGAATGATAAGGGGATCCCAACAGAAGTGGTTGCTACGCATTTAGTGCCTGCAAGGGCGGTGATGGGGCCATGTAGTCCGCAGTTGTATGAGGAATTGGTTCAGAGTTCGGATTACCGATCGAAATATCAAGAACGCGTGGAAAGACAGACTGCATCGGAAATCATCGAAGAGCGCATGAAGTCTTTTGAAGCAAAGAAAGAGGCTGAGGAGGCGAAAAAAGAAGCGGAGAAGGCTGCAGGGAAAACGAGGTCGTCTGGATCAAGAAGGCAAACACCTTTAGAAGCGGCCCAGACCCAAGCGAGCAGGACCTTGGCGAGAGAAGGAGCCAAATTATTAGGCAAAATTGCCAATGGAATCCTTAACTCTATCTTCAAAAAGAGATAATATATAAAACATTATATTTGCAAACGAAAAACGAGTACTAAACAAAAATTTACATTATGGGAAAACCAACTTTGGTGGTTCTAGCAGCGGGAATGGCTAGCCGTTACGGTTCATTAAAACAAGTGGATGGTTTTGGTCCACATGGAGAAACAATTATAGATTATTCTATTTTTGATGCGATCCGTGCCGGTTTTGGAAAAGTAGTTTTCATTATCCGTGAAGAATATGAAGCCGTGATGCGTGAGAAATTTGACGCCAAGCTTGCCGGTAAAATCGACGTAGCGTATGCTTTCCAAGATTTTAACTTGAGAAAATTCGGAATTGATAAAGATATTGAACGTGCTAAACCTTGGGGTACTGCCCACGCTGTGATGAGTGCAAAGGATGAAGTTGATGGACCTTTCTGTGTAATCAATGCGGATGACTTTTATGGTTATGACGCTTTCAAGAAAATGGCTGATTTCCTAACCAATGAAGCTGATGATAAGCACATGTCTTTGATGGGGTTTGCATTGGGTAATACCATGTCTGACTATGGATATGTTTCTCGTGGTGTATGTGAGGTAACTCCAGAAGGCCATATGGCTTCGGTTACTGAAAGAACGAATATCTATTATGATGGCACTGAAGGTGACAAGAAAATTGTATTCGAGGAAAACGGTGTGAAAAATGAATTGCCAGCTGATGCTCGTGTATCGATGAACTTCTGGGGATTCACGCCTAAGATCTTTGATGTAGCGATGGAGATGTTCCCTAAGTTTGTGGAAGAGAATGGTGATAATCCTAAATCAGAATTCTTTATCCCATCTGTTCCTGATTATATGGTTAAAAAGGGACAAGCGGACTTTAAGGTAATCCCGACATCTTCGAAATGGTTTGGTGTAACCTATATGGAAGATAAGCCAATCGTACAAGAGAGTATCTCGAAATTGGTAGCTGACGGTGAATACCCTCAGAAATTATTTTAAGACCAAGTTTTAAAAATATATGGAATGGCAGGCTTCGTCCTGCCATTTGTTTTTCCACAATATTGATATCTTTATTTCTTTAATCGATCTATGATGAAGAAAGTTATGATGAGCCTTCTCTATGTTTTTATTGGATTAATCGTGTTTGCAGGTCTTTACTTTGCTTCGGATTATATCTTATCCAGGATTCCTGCAGGTAATGCGGATGGTAAAGGCGAAAAGAAGGATATTACAGTCTATGTGCTTTCCAATGATGTGCATACCGATATTGTTCTCCCTATTCGGAATGAATTACAAGACTGGACGGAGATATTCCCCATTGAAAACAGTAAGGGCAAGGACATGAACCAACAATTCGTTTCAATAGGTTGGGGAGATAAGGGTTTTTATCTGAATACACCGGAATGGAAGGATTTGACTTTAAAGACGGCCTTGGTAGCAGGATTTGGGATTGGAGAGACTGCTCTGCACGTCACTTATTATAAGAATATGGTTGAAGATGATCTGTGTTATAAGGTTCAGATCGATAGTAATCAATACAAAATCTTAAAAACTTATGTGTTGAATTCGCTCGATTTGGGCAAAGATGGAAAACCTATTTTGATTGAGACGGATGCGCAATATGGTCCTGATGATGCTTTTTATGAAGCGAAGGGAGCCTATAGTTTATTTTATTCTTGTAATACTTGGACGAATGCTGCTTTGAAAAAGTCGGGGATGCCTTCAGGTCTGTGGACTGTCTTTGATAAAGGGATTTTGAGGCACTATAGGGATTAAGGTTGGATTGGTCCTGTCTGAATAAAAAAAAGCTGCAAACGTAGTCATGGTCGGAAGATTTTCTTCCGACTTTTTTGTTTTTTATATGTGCAAAAAATAATTTTACAATTACCTGATAATCAAATAATTAACTTGTTTTTGTCGTTTAAATTTTGTATGTTTATACTGATAATCAAACATTTATGTCAGTATTCAATGACCACAAAGTTTCCCTTAGTCAGGTTCTGGATTTCATTCCCGAGGCGCTTTTAAGCCATCTTTCAGCGACCACCAATGTTGACCACTATAGTAAAGTGCTCCATGGGAGGAAAATGTTCTATCTGCTTTTATTCTGCGTCTTTGACAACGATAGATTGAGCCAGAGGACACTTGAGGACACTTTTAACAGCAGCGGCTTTAAGGCCCTGTTTGGATTGGGGGAAGAAGAAAAAGTTCGCAGGAGTTCTATCTCCGAGAGACTTTCCAAGATCGACCCCAGTTATTTCAAAGAAATCTATGAGCAGATGTATTTGCGGCTTGCGAAATCTTATAATAAAACGGAGATAGCCAAGTACAACCTGATACGAGTTGACAGCACTATTGTTGCCGATGCCTGCTCTAAGTTAAAAGAGGGGATTGACCAGAAAAGCGGCAAGAAATTAGTGAAATTCAGTTTTTCATTTGATGGCATCTTACCTTCGGGAGTAGAGGTATTTACAGGCCAGAAATACTCTTCCGAAGAGTCCGCACTCCCGGAAGCTGTTTTAAAACAAGTAAGAAAAGAAGAGCATCACGGCAATGTTTATGTCATGGACAGGGGCCTGCAATCAACACGGTCAATGAAAGAATTTGAGGAAGGGTCTGTGAAATTCATCATTCGTTCGAAAGATAACAGAAAATTTGAAGAGATTGAATCATTTCTTGACGAGAAAGAATCTCCCAAATGGGATGATTGGGAAGTGCTGAAAGACAGCAAGGTAAAGCTTTACACTGGAAGCCCCGTCCAGAACAAACGGGGCAAACTGCATTACCGGCAAGAGAAAGTAGAAACCTTATTCCGTTTGGTGGTCATCAGGAACCAAAAAACGAACAAAGAATTCTGGTTTCTGACCAACGAATTTAAACTCTCTGCCAAGGAAATTTCTGATTATTACAGAAAGCGGTGGGACATTGAAGTGTTTTTCAGGTTCCTGAAACAGGAACTCAACCTAAGTCACCTGGTTTCAATGAACAAGAACGGGATTGAAGTGATGGTCTATATGACAATGATTGCAGCGATGCTTTTGTTGATCTACAAAAAAGCCAATAATGTGGGCTACAAAACCGCTAAAAGACGAATAGCCATGGAGCTCCGGGATATGATAACTGCTATTCTAATCATATTTGCAGGAGGCGACCCAGGTAAAGTTTTTAAAACATAAAAAATGGTCGGAATTTCTTCCGACCATGACTACTGCAAACGCAGCTTTTTTTTATTCAGACAATAATTTTGTCAATTCTTTTTGGATTTCAACGCCTTTATCTTCGTTGTACCATCTTTGGATATTTTCTTTGATTTCCTCCATCGATTTACCTTCAGCTTTTTGCGTTTCGAAGATTTCTTGAAGTGCATCTGGACGTGGTCCCCAAACCACTTTATCATGCCCTACATCATTGCGGATGATCAATTTTGGAATGGATTTTCCTCCATTGGTCAAATAATCGTCGATTAAATAAGGTTCAGTATCGCGAAGCTGGATATCTAAGTCAATAAAAGGATTGTCCTTTACGATTTTATAGATCTGAGCTACGGAGTGTGCTGCATCCCCACACCAAGGTTCAGTGATTAAGATCCAGTGTTGTGGATCTTTGATGTTTTCAATGCATACTTTCATTTCTGCTGATGGTTCAAATTTTTTCAACCATCTGTTCATTCTGGACCAATTGAGTTTAGAGTAACTTAAATAGTCAGGGTTAGATGAGTATGCTTCGTGTTTTTCGGTATTGTTTAAGATATCCTCGAAGTAACTCTGGTATTCGTCAAAAGTCATGTTGGATTAATTTTTCCAAAAATACATATATTTCCAATATTTGAGAAAAAATGACAGAATGTCACGCTCAAATGACAAATCCTTGCAGATTTTTCCGACTTTGGAATGACAAAGGCAGATAAAACCGTTTGGCATAAGCGTTGTTAATAAAGAATAAGTAATCATTAAACATTAAAGAAAACACAACAAGATATGTCAAAAATTATAGGAATCGACTTAGGAACTACCAACTCATGTGTAGCCGTAATGGAAGGTAATGAGCCGGTAGTTATTGCAAACAACGAAGGCAAGCGTACAACTCCTTCAGTTGTTGCATTCGTAGCAGGCGGGGAACGCAAGGTTGGTGATCCAGCAAAACGTCAAGCCATCACAAATCCACAGAACACGATCTACTCGATCAAACGTTTCATGGGGGTTACATATAATGAAGCTAAAGGCGAAATCGATAAAGTTCCTTATAAAGTAGTAAAAGGCGACAATGATACTCCACGTGTTGAAATTGGCGACCGTAAATATACTCCTCAAGAAATCTCAGCAATGATTCTTCAGAAAATGAAGAAAACTGCAGAGGATTACTTAGGACAAGAAGTTTCTCGTGCAGTAATTACTGTACCTGCTTATTTTAATGACGCACAGCGTCAAGCTACTAAAGAAGCTGGTGAGATTGCAGGTTTGAAAGTAGAACGTATCATCAACGAGCCTACAGCAGCAGCATTAGCGTATGGACTTGAGAAAGCAGAAAAAGACATGAAAATCGTTGTTTTTGACTGTGGTGGTGGTACCCATGACGTTTCAGTATTGGAATTAGGTGATGGTGTATTTGAAGTAAAATCTACTGATGGTGATACGCACTTAGGTGGTGATGACTTTGATAACGCAATCATTAACTGGTTAGCTGATGAGTTTGCAGACGAAAACGGTGGATTGGACTTGAGAAAAGACCCAATGGCATTGCAACGTTTGAAAGATGCTGCTGAGAAAGCGAAAATCGAGTTGTCAAGCACTACTTCTACAGAGATCAATTTACCATATATCACTGCAGATGGATCTGGTCCTAAGCACTTAGTTCGTTCTTTATCACGTGCTAAATTTGAAAGCTTAGTAGGTCCACTTATCGAACGCACTATCGAACCTTGCCGTACAGCATTGAAAAATGCAGGATTCAATACTTCTGATATCGACGAAGTAATCCTAGTAGGTGGTTCAACTCGTATCCCAGCAATCCAAGATGCTGTTAAGAAATTCTTTGGAAAAGAACCTTCAAAAGGTGTTAACCCAGATGAGGTAGTAGCATTAGGTGCTGCAATCCAAGGTGGGGTATTGACTGGTGAAGTAAAAGACGTGTTGTTATTAGATGTAACTCCACTTTCTTTAGGTATTGAAACTATGGGTGGTGTAATGACCAAATTGATTGAGGCCAACACAACTATCCCTACTCGTAAATCAGAAGTATTCTCTACCGCGTCAGACAATCAACCATCTGTTGAGATCCATGTATTACAAGGTGAAAGACCAATGGCTGCTCAGAACCGTACTTTAGGACGTTTCCAATTGACAGACATTCCTCCTGCACCTCGTGGAATCCCTCAAATTGAAGTAGTATTCGACATCGATGCGAACGGTATCATCAAAGTTTCAGCAATCGACAAGGCTACTGGTAAAGAGCAAAATATTCGTATCGAGGCTTCTTCAGGTCTATCTGACGAAGAAGTTAAGAAAATGAAACAAGAAGCAGAAGCAAATGCGGAAGCGGATAAAAAAGTAAAAGAGGAAGTAGATAAATTGAACTCTGCTGATGCCTTGATCTTCTCAACTGAAAAACAATTGAAAGAATATGGCGATAAAATCTCTGCGGATAAAAAAGCACCTATCGAATCTGGTCTAGAGAAGTTGAAAAAAGCACATGCTGACAAAAACTTCGCAGAAATCGAAACTGCATCTACTGAATTAAATGCTGCATGGAGTGCTGCATCTGAAGAAATGTACGCTGCATCGCAACAAGGAGCTGGTCAACAACAAGCTCAAGGTGATGCTGGTCAAGCAAACAATGGCGGAAACCAAGGTGGTGGCGCTGATGACGTGCAAGACGTAGATTTCGAAGAGGTTAAATAAAACATTAAGTTTACCCCTTATATTGAAAAAGGAGTTGCCTGGAAATGGGCAACTCCTTTTTTAGTATTTTAGTAGGAAGTATTTAGTATTTAGACCTTGGGGATGGATAAATATGGATATAAATCATTATTTTGTTTTAACTAAATACTAAATACTACTACCCATGAACATCGAAGAGCTTAGGGATTATTGCATTGCAAAAAGGGAAAGCACAGAGGAAACTCCATTTGGACCGGATACTTTGGTTTTTAAGGTTTTGGGGAAGGTCTTTCTTCTGGTGGGATTGGATCAGGTAGATCAACTTAGCTTCAATGTGAAGTGTGATCCTGAGTATGCGGTTGAATTAAGGGAGAAATACGAACATACGGTTTTACCTGGTTATCATATGAATAAAAAACATTGGAATACGGTACATGCAAACAGGCAACTGAATGACCAAAAACTATTTGAACTTATCGACCATAGTTATGAGCTAATCGTACAAGGATTGCCTAAGAAAGATCGCGAAAAATTGGCCTGATAGATTGCTAAAGCCTAAACTTTTCCTTTACTTCTTCCAGATAACTTCCGCCAATTGGAATCTCCCTGTCTTCTATCCAGATAGAATGACGGTCGAGTTTATTGATCTTGTTCATGTTGATGATATAAGATCGATGGACCTGTAAAAAGGAATCATCAGCCCATTCGGATAAAAATTCCTTAATGGTCATCCTGGCTAAGACCTCACGACCTTCCAGAATAAACCTAATATAATTGCCAACGGCTTGAAGGGCAAAAACCTCCTTTAAATCAATCTTAATCATTTGGTACCCATCCTTGACAAATAAGGTCGGGTTATTGTCGATGGCACCCTTCAGTTCCAAAAGCTCTTTTGCCCTTACCACTGCCTTTTCAAAGCGATCGAAGGTATAGGGCTTCAGTAGATAATCTAATGCCTCCAGCTCAAATCCAGATAGGGCATATTCAGAATAGGCAGTAGAGAAAATCACAAGTGGTTTTTCTTCTAAGCCTTTGAAAAGGTCGATTCCGTTGATGTCGGGCATACGTACATCCAAGAACAGCAATTGCACCTCATTTTGTTGAAGATATTCTTTAGCCTCTAGTCCATTCAAGAATTGCTTTTCTAAATTCAGGTACGGAATCTGATCAGCATATCTTCTAATGATATCTAGTGCAATCGGTTCATCATCTATGGCAATGGCTTTAATCATTTTCGTTGATTTTGGATGCTATTTCCGAATGTGGGACTTCATCGAGATCAATCGTCAGAAACACAAAATACTCTTGTTGGTTTTGTTCCATCACAAGCATATAGCGGTCTGGATAGGTTAGGTCCAATCTGGACTTTACATTTTCTAATCCTATTCCGGATTTAGTCCTTTCCAGGTCGGTCCCTGTACTTTTGTGGATGCTATTGTAAACGGAGAACTTCAATTGGCCATCAACGACATCCGCATTGACCTTGATCCAGGAAGGTTTACTCATACTGATGCCATGCTTGAAAGCATTTTCCACAAAGGGGATCAGGAGCATAGGGGCAATATACAGACTGTCCAGGCTGTCAATGATATCCTGCTCAATCTTGACGTTAGGCACATTCTCTGTCCTTAGGCTTTGGATCGCGATATATTCTTTCAGGTAGCTCAAATCGCGAGAAAGGGGGATTTGATCCTGTTGGTTTTCGAAGATCAGAAAGCGCATCATTTGGCTCAGTCGTTGCACGGAGTCGGCAGTACGGCTAGCATTTTCCTGCAAAGCTATCCCATAGATGCTATTCATTACATTGAACAGAAAATGAGGGTTAACCTGTGATTGCATCAATTTGTATTCTGCTGCGGTCTTGCCCAAGTCTTTTCGCAGGTAGTCGATGGTCTTTTTGTCAGCTCGATACCGAAAAAAGTAGAGATAAGTCGCCAGAATCACTACTGAGGCAAATAAAGCCCCAACAAACAGGATCTTGTCGCTGTAGCGACCATGAATAAGTTGCACGAGGATCAGGAATGGGATGAAAATAAGGATTGCACTTAATATGCTTATCAATACATACTCCACTTTAGTGATCTTCTTTTTGACCAATAGCTCCAATAAGGAAAAGTTGTTCAAAGCATAGATCAAGTAGCCAAATGGGGCGTAAAGGAATAAAATGGCCAAATGTCTGTGTATGGTAAGTGAGATTATAAAGAATACTATAGACATCCCGATAACAAAAAGGAATTCAGTAATGAATCTCCTGAAGGTCATTTTATGGTTGGATTTAGTGCTGCTTACATTCATAATCGAATTATAAAATTATAAAAAAGAAAATAGTATTAGCCTAAAGCGGTTTTTTCTTGAGAATAATTGACCGAAAGAATCGGAAAATTGAGAAACTCATGCTGCTGATTTGGCAAGATTTCCAGATTGGGATCTATAAGTTGAATGATTCCTTGAGAATACTCTTCCTGTAAATTGAAATAGGATTCAATGGGATGAAAGGGTGCCTCAGGTGCCTGGTTTTGGTAGTTCAATTCAAATATGCTGGTCAATAATCGGATTAGATAATAAAACATCATAGCTTTTCAATTTTCTGCCTTTGTTTATTCCTAACACAATAATATTGAAGAATTTGATGGCCCCTAAATTTTTGTGATGAACCTATGGAATGAAATGATGAATCATGTTTTTAATGTAAAAAAGATGAATCAAACGGTAATATAGTTGGCGGAAATAATCGAAACGGGTCAAATAATTCTATCTTTGCCAATCATTTGGATATCTACCCATTTGAATATCTACTATACGTAAGTTAAAAACATGCCGCAATCAAAATTTATTTGGGCCCTATTGGGGGGCGTGTTCTTTATTTCAAGCTGTATTAAAGACGAGGCGAAAAACATGGAAGCTGATATTACTCAGGTTTCTATCGCCGATAGTTTGATTAATGTCAAACCTATCATCAACAACAGAAATGTTGTAATCTATGTCAAACCTGGGAAAGTGGATCTAAAGGAATTCGCTCTTGATTTTGACCTAACGCCTGGCGCTACTTCTCAACCTGCTGCAGGCTCTGTCCAAGATTTTTCTGCCCCTGTATTTTATGAGGTTACATCGGAAGATGGACAGTACACAAAACAGTATTCCGTGACCTTATTGGAGTCTTCGGTTCCTGAAAAGTTCGATTTTGAACTATTCAAGCATGATGAGCAGAAGAAGTGGATTTATTTCTATGAGGATGTCGAAGGTATCCAGCAAGAACTTTGGGCTTCCGGAAACTCGGGTTTTGCCTTGACCGCTGGTTCGAATCCTACTGAAAAATCTTACCCAACACAAGCCACCGATGATGCAAAATATGTGCAATCAGGTAAATACGCCGCTTATTTGGAAACTAAATCTACTGGTTTCTTGGGTTCGTTGGTTAAGAAACCTATAGCAGCCGGTAACTTGTTTATTGGTTCCATGTTCACGAAAAGTATCATTGATATCCAAACCCGTTTTGGTCTTCCATTCAATAAGATCCCGGTTTCTATGACAGGTTATTATAAATATGAGCCTGGTAAGAAAGTAATTGACATGAATGGCAAAGAAGTGAATGTAACTGATGAATGCGATATCTATGCGGTATTATTTGATCGTGTTGCCTTAATGCAAGCTACTGCAAATGATAAAGTGGATGCAGGAAGAACTTGGTTGAATGACAAAGATGTGTTGACTAGTCCGCATATCATCGCCCTTGCACAACTGAAGGAAACTTCTGCAACAAAAGGGGATGGCTTGGTGAAGTTTGATCTCCCATTTGAATTCAAGAAAGAATATAGCCAAAGAGATGCCGACGCATACCGTTATAGCATTGCCGTAGTGCTTTCTTCCAGCAAAAATGGAGCAATTTTCCAAGGAGCTGTTGGAAGTAAGTTAATTGTAGATGAAGTGAAAATCAACGTAAGATAATGAGATTAAGTAAAATCGAGATAAAATACGCTCTATTGAGTGTATTAGGTTTATTTTTTGCCTTGAACCTAAATGCGCAAGCATTAGAACAAGGAAAATTTAGAGTAGATGCTGAGCTAGGAACTAAGATTGGTGGAGCCTCTCCTTTGGGCTTGCCCGTAGAAATCCGCAAGATCAATGGTTTCAAACCTGCTTTGCCTTTCTTCGTAGGAGTGAAAGTTGCTTATGGCATCGATGATAAATGGGGCATTCGCTCAGGACTGATCTTTGAAGGAAAAGGAATGAAGACAGAGGCTACCGTTAAGGGCTACAAAACCACATTTAATGCGGATGAAGATCCTTCTCAAAATGTTAGAGGCTATTACTACGGCGATATCTCCACCAATGTAGAGAACCTATACTTCACCATCCCTGTAATGGCGACCTATCAATTAAATCCAAGCTGGAGCCTTCAAGCTGGTCCCTATGTTTCCATGGCTGTACAGCGCAAATTCTATGGAATGGCAACTGATGGCTATATCCGTGATGAAGTGCCCACTGGAGAAAGAGTCGGAATCGTAAATGCCGCTTACGATTTCAAGAGCCAGATCAGGAAAGTAGATGTTGGAATGAGCGTTGCAGGGAAATATGACTTTGCAAAACGTTATTATGCGACCGCACAATTTGACTACGGCTTCAACAGCATTATGAAAACTGGCTTCGAAAGCATCAGTTTCAATATGCACAATATCTTTATGAATGTTGGAGTAGGAGTGAGGGTTTTTTAGGAGAGATTAATAGATATGAGATATGAGATTTGAGATAGAAAAAGGTCAATTCTATTAGGTATGACCATTTCTAATATCTCAATACTCATATCTCTCCTTACATTTTAAGTCCGATCTCTCTCAATCGCTCATCCAGATATTCGCCTGCTGTATAGTCTTCGTAGGCTTTAGGATGTTCTGCGTCGATACATGAATCCAATGAAGCCAAGCTCATGCTTGATTTTGGATGCAAGAAGAATGGAACTGAATATCTTGAAGTTTTCATTAACTCTCTTGGCGGGTTTACGACACGGTGGGTTGTCGATTTTAATTTATTGTTGGTCAATCGCTGCAACATGTCACCTACATTCACGACGATATCTTCACCTTTTGCTTTGATAGCAAACCACTCGCCATCTTTCGTCAATACCTCCAAACCATCTGCGCTAGCACCGATCAATAGGGTAATCAAATTGATGTCCTCATGAGCACCTGCGCGTACCGCATCCGCTGGAATTGCATCAGGGTTCTCGATTGGGAAGTAATGGATAGCACGTAAGATAGAGTTACCATTGATCACGAATTTTTCGAAATAATCTTCAGGTAATTCCAGGTAAGTCGCAATTGCTTTCAGCAAGTTACGGCCCGCATCTTCCAATTTTTTGTAAATCTCCCCAGTTACAGCATTGAATCTTGGTAGTTCTCTCACCTCAGGATTATCCGGGAAATCCACTTTCGAATATTCTTCACCAACGATCGTTTGACCTCTTTGCCAAAACTCCTTCAAGTCCGGAGTTTTCGAGTCTTTCGCTTTTTCTTTTCCTTTTGAAGTATAGCCACGCTGTCCAGCTAGTTCAGGGAATTCATATTTATCCTTGATTTCTGCAGGTTGGTCAAAGAATTCTTTCACTACTTTATAGAGCTCATCGATCAGTTCATGCGATAGGCCATGGTTGGCGATCGTTACGAATCCCGTTTCGTTGAATGCCTTGCCAATATCCGCAACAAATTGTTCGCGTTGTTCAGCACTGCCCTCGGTATAGTGCGTCAAGTCTAATCTTGGAATATTTACTAATGCCATGTTTCTTTTGTTTGATGCAAAGTTAATGTAATAATAATATTGAAGAGTAAAAAGTGTTTATAACCTGTTTTGTAATATTTGTAATACCTTGAGTTACAGTTTTTAAAAGTTATCAACATTTATCATTTTTAGTTCCAGAATACCTAATGTGAATTATTATAATCTAATTGTGTCAAGTATTTATTAAAAAATCACAAAACAGTTTGATTTATCAATTGTAAAATTTAAATTTGTTATGCTTGCATAATAAATGTTAGAAAACCCGAATATGAGCCAAGACAATACCATCGACTATTTTTTAAAGACGGCATGGCAAACAGTTGCCAACAAGTACAATGTAATCGCCTCTCAGCATGGTTTCACTCAAGCTGCTGGCTATATTTTGATCAATATCCATAAGGAAGGCACGCCAGTGTCACAGATAGCAAACTCTACCGGTGTCAAGACCACCTCCTTATCGCGCGTATTAAACAATTTGGAATCCCTTGGCTTTATATATAGAGAGACCAGTGATACCGATAAACGTTCGGTAAAGGTCTACCTCACAGAGTTGGGCCAAGAGAAAAGGAAGATTGCCAAGGACGTTGTCAGGGAATTCAATGAACATTTAAATACATCTTTTTCAGAAAAAGAAAAAGCCACACTAGTCAAGTTTTTAAAGAAAATAAATGAAGTAGCCACAAACTACTCCCCAGTAATACAAATTGAACCATAGGAAATTAGAAAATATACGTGATATGAATAGAAATATTAAAAAAGTAGCTGTATTGGGATCCGGAGTAATGGGTTCTCGAATTGCTTGCCACTTTGCTAATATAGGTTTAGAGGTATTGCTTTTGGACATTGTCCCTAAAGAGCTGTTGCCTGCAGAAGAAGCAAAAGGCTTAACATTGGAAAGCCCTGCTGTCCGTAATCGTATTGTGAACCAATCTCTGGATACGGCAATCAAGTCAAACCCTGCACCTTTATATAGCAAATCCTTTGCTACGCGTATTTCAACAGGAAACTTTGATGATGATATGAGCAAGATTGCTCAGGCAGATTGGGTAATCGAGGTGGTTGTTGAGCGTTTGGATATCAAAAAATCTGTTTTTGATAAAGTTGAGCAGTTCCGTAAACCAGGAACATTGATTACAACCAATACTTCTGGTATTCCGATCCACCTGATGGAAGAAGGACGTTCTCAAGATTTCAAAGAGAACTTCTGTGGTACCCACTTTTTCAATCCGCCGCGCTACCTTCCTTTATTGGAGATTATCCCTACCAAGGATACCAAAAAAGAAGTCGTGGACTTCTTGGTAGCTTATGGAGATAAAATGCTAGGTAAAACCGTGGTACTATGTAAAGATACGCCTGCCTTTATCGGCAATAGGATTGGGGTTTACTCCATGTTGGCCGTAACACATCTAATCGAAAAATTAGGACTTACCGTAGAGGAAGTCGATAAATATACCGGACCAGCTATGGGACACCCTAAATCAGCAACTTTCCGTACAGCGGATGTAGTTGGTTTGGATACCTTGGTGAATGTAGCAAAAGGTCTAGAGCAAAATGCTCCTAACGATGAAGCAAAAGGAGTATTTGTACTTCCTGAGTTCATCAGCAAAATGGTGGAGAACAAATGGTTGGGCGAAAAGACCAAAAAAGGGTTCTACGAAAAAGTTAAGGATGACAAAGGAAATTCTGAAATCCTTTCCCTTACCTTGAAAGACCTGACTTATGGTCCGCAACAAAAAGTTAAATCTTCAACCTTGGAAGCGACCAAACCTGTTGAAGATATCCGTAAGCGCATGAAAGTTTACGAACAGGGAACTGACAAAGCTGCGGAGCTTTTCCGCGCGATGCATTATCCTTTGTTTGAATATGTATCCAACCGTGTGCCTGAAATCACGGATGATTTCTTCCGTATCGATGATGCCATGCGTGCAGGATTCGGATGGGAAATCGGTCCGTTTGAGGTATGGGATGCACTAGGTGTTAAAGAAACTCTAGAAAAGATCAAAAAAGAAGAAAAACGTCTTCCTGGACAGTCTGGTGAAGTTGCCCAATGGGTAAAAGATATGCTAGATGCAGGATTTGATAGTTTCTATAAAGTAGAGAATGGAGTTCGTCATTATTATGATATTGCTTCCAAATCCTACAAACCAATCCCTGGAACCGAAGAGTTGATCGTATTAGACCACATCCGTGAAGCTAAGACCATCTGGAAAAACTCTGGCGTTTCCATCATCGACCTGGGCGATGGGATCATTAACTGTGAATTCCATACCAAAATGAACACCATCGGTGGTGATGTCATCCAAGGTTTGAATAAAGCAATTGATCTAGCGGAAAAGGAATACCGTGGTTTAGTTATTTCCAATGATGGCAAGAACTTCTCGGCTGGTGCCAATATCGGTATGATCTTTATGATGGCTGTTGAGCAGGATTACGATGAGTTGAACATGGCCGTTAAGATGTTCCAAGACACTTCGATGCGTTTGAGATATTCAGCAATTCCAGTAGTTGCAGCACCATTTCAATTAGCATTGGGTGGTGGATGTGAGTTCTCTATGCATGCCGACTTTGTACAGTTGCATGCCGAAACATACATGGGCTTGGTTGAGTTTGGTGTAGGTGTTATCCCAGGTGGCGGTGGATCCAAAGAATTTGCCCTTAGAGCATCTGACGATTACCGCCCTGATCAGATCGATCAAAACTTTATGAAAGATCGTTTCTTGACCATTGGCCAGGCAAAAGTATCGACTTCAGCCGTAGAAGCCTACGAATTAGGTTATTTACAAGAAGGAAAATATGCCATCACAATGAACCGTGCTCGCCTATTAGCTGATGCCAAAGCCAAAGCACTTGAGTTAGCCGACGCAGGATACGTTCAACCGGCACATCGCAAAAACATCAAAGTACTAGGAAACCAAGGTCTCGGAATAGTATACGTAGGAGCATCCTCCATGGAAGCCGGACACTACATCTCCGAACACGACAAACTGATTTCCGAAAAACTAGGTTGGGTAATGTGCGGCGGAGACCTATCCGCTCCTAACGAAGTCGACGAGCAATACCTTCTAGACATGGAACGCAAAGCCTTCTTAGAGCTCTGCGCCACCCGCAAAACCCTAGAAAGAATTCAAGCGATGTTGACGACGGGGAAGCCTTTGCGTAATTAGTCTTTAGGGATTTGAGATATGAGATATGAGATTTGAGATAGAAACCGAATATCAAAATGCATAAACTGGAGGAACTTAAAGTGTGGCATAGAGCCATAGAATTATCTACTGAGATTTACAAAATAGTCTCAAAATTTCCTTCAGATGAAAAGTATGGTTTATCTTCTCAAATTAAAAGATCTGCTGTTTCAATAGCATCGAATATTGCAGAAGGAGTTGGGAGAAATTCTGATAAGGAATTTCACCATTTCCTCGGAGTAGCGGCGGGTTCGTCTTTTGAATTATTAACGCAGGTATTGATAGCGTCTAAACTAGGGATGATTTTTAAAGAAGATGCAGAAAGAATTTATATCTCATTGATTCAAATCCAAAAAATGATTTACGGTTTCCAAAAGAAGCTTAAACAAGGATAACAAGGAGAGCCAAAAAGGCTCCATATTTAAAATAAACGTGAGGTTTTAGGTTTTCCAATATCTCAAATCTCAAATCTCACATCTAATATCTATTTAAAAAAATGGAAGCATACATTGTAGCAGGATTTCGTACAGCAGTTGGGAAAGCTCCGAGAGGAGGATTTCGATTTATGCGTGCGGATGATTTGGCGGCGGATGTGATTAAGCATTTAATGGCATCGGTTCCAAATGTAAATAAAGAAGATATTGACGATGTAATCGTTGGAAATGCCATGCCCGAGGCAGAGCAAGGGCTTAATATCGGACGTTTTATCTCTTTGATGGGATTGGATACCGATAAGGTTCCTGGGTTGACGGTAAACCGGTATTGTGCCTCTGGATTGGAAACCATTGCTACGGCAGTGGCGAAGATCAAAACTGGAATGGCGGATATGATCATTGCCGGTGGGGTAGAGGTGATGTCTGGAATGCCATTCGGTGGCTGGAAGATCGTTCCGAATGCCGTAGTGGCTAAAGAACATCCGGATTGGTACTGGGGAATGGGCCTAACAGCGGAAGCTGTTGCCAAAGATTATCATGTTTCCAGGGAAGATCAAGATAAATTTGCCCTAAAATCAAATGAGAAAGCTGTTGCAGCGATCAAGGCGGGTAAGTTTAAGGATGAAATCGTTCCGATCAAGGTGAAGGACAACTATGTGAAAGATGGCAAGATCGCAACCAAAGAATATGTGGTAGATACGGATGAAGGACCTCGTGCTGATACCTCTTTGGAGGCTTTAGGCAAGTTGAGACCTGTGTTTGATGCCAAAGGTTCGGTGACTGCTGGTAACTCTTCACAGACTTCAGATGGGGCTGCTTTTGTCTTGGTGGTTTCTGAAAAGAAAATGAAGGAATTAAACCTGAAGCCAATTGCCAAATTGCTATCCTTCGCAGTAGCTGGTGTGCCACCGCGCATCATGGGTATTGGACCAATTTACGCGATTCCAAAGGCGCTGAAACAAGCTGGCTTAAAACAAGAGGATATTGACCTTTTCGAATTGAACGAAGCTTTTGCTTCACAATCCTTGGCCGTTATTCGTGAATTGGGATTGGACGAAGAAAAAGTGAATGTGAATGGTGGTGCTATCGCATTGGGTCACCCGTTGGGATGTACCGGTGCTAAACTGACAGTCCAAGTGCTGCACGAACTGAAACGCAGAGGCAAGAAATATGGTATGGTTACCATGTGTGTGGGAACAGGACAAGGCGCTGCAGGTATTTTTGAACTACTATAGACAAATTAAACTAACAAAATATAAAATCAGAAGAAGGTGCTTGTTCACTTATTCTAAATCAAAAAGGATATCATGAGCGAAGAAGTAAAAAATAAGGCAATCAAAGGTGGTGAGTTCGTAATTCGCGAAACTCCATACACTGATATTTTCATCCCAGAGGAGTTTGATGAGGAAGCGAAAATGATCCGTCAAACTTGTATTGATTTCTTGGATACTGAGGTTCTCAATAAATTGGAGAGAATCGATGCCCAAGAAGAAGGATTGATGCAGAGCCTAATGGACAAATCTGGTGAGCTAGGTATGTTGGGCGTATCGATTCCTGAGCAATACGGTGGTTTCGGTAAGAACTTCAATACGTCCATGTTAGTGGCTGATGCTGTAGGTGGGGGATTCTCCTTTGCCGTGGCATTATCTGCCCATACAGGGATCGGAACCTTACCAATCTTGTATTATGGGAATGATGCACAGAAGGATAAATATATCCCTAAGCTAGCAACGGGTGAGTGGAAAGCTGCTTATTGTTTGACAGAACCTAATTCAGGTTCCGATGCAAACTCTGGCCGTACCTCTGCAAAGTTAAATGCTGAAGGAACACATTACTTGATCAATGGACAAAAGATGTGGATCACCAATGGTGGTTTCGCAGATGTATTCATCGTTTTTGCCAAGATTGATGATGATAAAAACTTAACGGCATTTATCGTTGAAAAGGATTTCGGTGGTATCACCATGAACCCTGAAGAGCATAAATTGGGTATCAAAGGATCTTCAACCCGTCAAATCTTCTTCAATGACTGCCCTGTTCCAGTAGAGAACATGCTTTCTGAAAGAGAGAACGGATTTAAGATTGCCGTAAATATCTTAAATATTGGTCGTATCAAGCTTGGAGCTGCAACTATCGGTTCTTCACGTGCCGTATTGACCACTGCGATCAATTATGCTAACGAGCGCGTGCAGTTCAATTTGCCAATTTCGAAATTCGGAGCTATCCGTTATAAATTGGCAGAAATGGCTACCCGTCTATTCGCGAATGAATCTGCGGCATACCGTGCCGGACAGAATATCGATGATGCTTACGAAGCATTGATCGCTTCGGGAATGGATGAAGCAAAAGCGAAACTGAAATCAGTAGAGCTATTTGCCATTGAATGTGCTATCATCAAAGTATGGTGTTCAGAGATGTTGGATTATGTGGTTGATGAAGGCGTTCAGATCTATGGGGGTATGGGTTATTCCGCTGAAGCTCCAATGGAAAGAGCTTACCGCGATTCCCGTATCAACAGAATCTTTGAAGGTACCAATGAGGTCAACAGACTATTGGTGGTGGATATGTTGTTGAAACGCGCGATGAAAGGCGAGTTAGACCTAATGGGTCCTGCTCAAGCAGTGGCAGGAGAACTGATGTCTATCCCTGACTTTGGTCCAGAAGATGAAACTCCATTTGCTGCAGAGAAGAAAATCGTTGCCAACTTGAAGAAAGCTGGTTTAATGATTGCTGGCGCTGCGGTTCAAAAACTGATGATGTCCTTGTCCAAAGAACAAGAAATCTTGATGAATATCGCTGACATTATCGGCTATGTATATGTTGCTGAATCGGTGTTGTTGCGTGCAGAAAAATTGCAGCATACACAACCAGGAGAGCATGCAGACTATGCTGCTGATATGGCTAAAGTATATCTATATGGAGCGATTGACAAAGTCAATGCTGCCGGTAAAGAAGCATTAAATTCCTTTGCAGAAGGAGATGAGTTGAACATGATGTTGGTGGGTCTACGTCGCTTTACAAAAGCACAACCATTCAATGTCAAAGAAGCTCGCCAAAGAATTGCGAAGAAATTAATTGAAGAAAATAAATACTGTTTCTAAGTATTAAAGGTTGATTATGATTAAAAGCCCCAGCAATGGGGCTTTTTCTTTTTTGTAGCCCTTCATTTTAGCAATTCACATTGCTTTATCTTAACTTTAAGATTCATAGCGATAATTTGAAAAGTTACGATGCCATCATAATAGGATCCGGACCCAACGGACTCGCCGCTGCCATTACCCTTCAGAAACAAGGGCTAAGCACCTTGATTGTCGAGGGTGCCGATACGGTAGGTGGCGGAATGCGAACCAAGGAACTTACTCTTCCGGGTTTTAAACATGATGTCTGCTCGGCAATCCATCCCATGGCTCTGGGCTCGCCCTTTATGCGCTCCCTTCCCCTTGAGGATTTTGGACTGACTTTCAAAACAGCGGAATATCAAGTTTCCCAACCCCTAGATTCAGGTCGTGCCGTTGTGTTACATCAGGATATGCAATTGATGCAACAGGAGTTAGGGCAGGATTTCAGATTTTACGATGCCCTCCTCGAACCTTTTGTCAAAAATTGGGATTCTTTGTCCAAAGACCTGCTTGGTCCACTAAGAATTCCGAAAAACCCATTTTTAATGGCCAAGTTCGGTTTATCCGGATTGCGCAGTGCACATGCCATTGCCGATCGATTCCAGACTGTAGAAGCCAAAGCTTTATGGTCAGGGCTAGTGGCTCATGGCATTTTGCCTTTCAACAAATTGAGTACAGCAGCGATTGGAATGGTATTGGGAACCTTGGGACATAAAGTAGGCTGGCCGATTCCGGTAGGTGGATCGCAAGCCATTGCTGATGCCATGTTGGCTTATTACCAATCATTGGGCGGGGAATTGCAGCTTAATTTTTGGCTAGAAGATGTCAATGATCTTCCAAAACATAAGCTTCTGATCCTAGATCTCACACCTCAGCAGATCTTAAAGATCAATGGCCTTGACTTGAAGGAAGGGTATAGAAAACAATTAGAAGCTTATCGTTATGGCATGGGGGTATATAAAATGGATTGGGCATTGTCCGAACCTACACCCTTTACTGATAAGAGGAGCCAATTGGCAGCAACCGTACATATTGGAAATACCTTTGAAGAAATTGCGAAAAATGAATTAGATACTTTCAAGGGCAAGCTTGTGGAAAGGCCATTTGTCTTATTCGCACAGCCAAGTAGATTCGATCCTAGCCGAGCACCTGAAGGAAAACATACGGGTTGGGCTTATTGCCATGTTCCTCATGGCTCCTTTGCGGATCGCAGTGAGGCCATCGAAAATCAGATTGAAAGGTTTGCTCCAGGCTTTAAGGATACTATTTTGGCGAGGTCATGCATGAATACCCAGCAGTTGGAACAATACAATCCAAATTATATCGGTGGTGATATCAATGCAGGACAGATGGATGTGATGCAGCTTTTCACCAGGCCCACTCGATCCTTGACCCCTTATCGCACATCCAATCCTAATGTTTATATCGGTTCTTCATCTACTCCTCCAGCCGGTGGAGTTCACGGGATGTGTGGATTCCATGCTGCGCGGATAGCACTGAAGGACCATTACCACATCAAAATAAAAATTTAATTATGGCAAAGATCGTATTGGCGGGAGGCACCGGGAATTTAGGGAGTTTATTGATCAGTCTATTTAGAGAACAGGACCATGAGATCATCGTATTGAGTCGGAAGCGAATGGTCAAACATCATCCTCAGGTAGACTTTGTGTATTGGGATGCTGAAAACCTCGATTCTTGGCAAAAAGAATTGGAAGGAGCAGATGTGCTCATCAATCTTTGCGGACTTTCCATCAATAGGAGATTTACCAAAAAAAATAAAGAATTACTCCGAAGTTCGAGGATAGTTCCAACCCGGTTACTGGGCGAAGCAATATCGAAATTGAATGATCCGGTCAAACTCTGGATCAATTTCTCTGGGGTATCCATTTTCGATGGAGCCATAGGTCTAAAGGATGAAACTTCCACAGATTATTCCAATGACTTTCTAGGAACCTTAGCACAAGATTGGGAAAGAACATTTTTGGCGGCCAATACCCCACATACCGAAAAACTGATCTTGAGGATGAGCCCAATCTTAAGCAAGAGATCAGGGATGTTTGCCGAGCTCTATCCTTTGGCAAAAATGGGCTTGGGAGGAAAGGTCGGCGATGGCAAGCAGCTAATTTCCTGGATTCATGAGGCTGATTTCGTAGGGCTGATCGATTGGATTATCAAATCCGAGCAACGAGCCGACATTTATCATGCATGCAGCCCTAACCCTGTGAGCAATGCCGAGTTTATGCAAAAATTGAGGCAATCCTGCGGTGTTTCATTTGGTTTGCCACTGCCTGCTTTTATGGCCAAAATGGGTGCCTTCGTGAAAGGAGTGGATTCCTCACTCTTATTGGAAACCGTACCGGTAACAACATTATTAACTTTAAAAAATGGCTTTCAGTTTAATTTTCCCTATATTCAGCCCGCATTTGATCAATTAATTAAATCATCAACTTAAACATTTTATGTCTGCCAAAACATTTGAACTTTCTGAGGATTGGGTAGTTGTTATCTTGGGATTCGGAATCATTGGGCTTGCCCTGCTTGGTTTCGTCGTGCCTGTACCATCTTTCGGCTGGTCAAACTCTGCTGAACTCAGCTCAAAAGTACTTTCCGCATCCAATTTAGGGGCTATGGGCCTTCAATTCATTTTAGTCTATATTACCGCTATATTAGGCGCCCTCTTGCTCAAGAAAAGCCTCAAGGCCTTGCTGATCGTATTTCCAATGATCTATGTATTGACCCTTTTTGCATTGGTATTGGCGGGAAATTCAGGCGTTAAGAGTTTTAATTTAGAGGCAGTGATATTCAGTTTAGCTATTGGCTTGATCATCAGTAACTTCTTTAAGTTGCCCGATTGGTTCAAGGCAGCCCTGAATACAGAAATGTATGTCAAGATCGGTTTGGTCCTTTTAGGTACCACGGTCATATTTGGCGATATCTTAAAGGCCGGTTCCCTAGGGCTAATCCAAGCTCTAGTCGTGGTAGTATCTGTATGGTACTTTGCTTTCTGGATCTGTAAGAAATTTAAGATAGATAAAGAAATGTCCCTGATGCTTTCCAGTGCGGTTTCGATCTGTGGGGTTTCCGCCGCGATTGCAACCTCTGGAGCAATCGAAGGCGATAATAAAAAGCTATCCTATATCATCTCCTTGGTGTTGGTGACTGCCGTGCCGATGATGATCTTTATGCCTTATCTAGCTGAATTGATGGGTTTATCCCAAGAGGTTACCGGAGCTTGGTTAGGTGGTAGTATCGATACGAGTGGAGCGGTTGCAGCTTCCGGAACACTGGTTGGTGAGGAAGCATTAAAGATCAGTACCATTGTTAAATTCTCGCAGAATGTACTGTTGGGTATTGCTGCTTTCTTCATCAGTATCTACTGGACATACTCTAAATCTGTAGATGATAAAACCAAAAGGGAAAAACCAACTTTGAAATTGATCTGGGAAAGGTTCCCGAAATTTGTGGTTGGATTTGTATTTGTTTCCCTGATGTTCTCCTTTGTGGTATCACCTGAAACCACAGCATCCATCAAGGACAGTTTAAAGAGTGTTCAAGGCCTATGGTTTGCCATTGCCTTTACCTCTATCGGTCTGGAAACAAACTTTAAGGATCTGTTTAAACAAGACAATAAGAAACCATTATATGCATTCCTGATCGCACAAACATTCAATATCATTGTGACCTTGGTGTTAGCGATTGCCTTGTTTGGTTAATTCTTGCTATTCAAAATATATAAGCCTCGATCTGTATGATTTGAGGCTTTTTTATTTACGCGGATGGATGAAAATATTTAAAATAAATTGTGCAAATTCAAGTCTGAAATCATCATATACATGAAGAGAAAATAGCATGGACGAAAAACAGTTGTTGCAATACTATAAAGAGACTGGCAGTTTGGATGCGCTGGGTAAGCTGTATGCACCATACATGTCCTTGTTATATGGTGTTTGCTATAAGTACCTTCAGGATGCCGAGCAAAGCCAAGATGCGGTCATGCAGATTTTCGATGAGCTAATAAATAAGTTGCGCGTGTATGAGGTGGATAATTTCAAGAGTTGGGTTTATGTATATGCGCGCAATTTCTGCTTAATGCAGCTAAGGAAAAACAAGCAGATCACGAAGGTTGATATTGAGGAAAACCTCTATGAATCGGAGAAGATGCTCAACGATGATGATGAGAAGAAATGGGGGGAGCAAGACTTTGAAAAATTGGAATCCTGCATCGCGGGCTTGAACCAAGAGCAGGAGCTCTGCATCCGGATGTTTTATCTGGAACAGAAATGTTATAAAGATATCGCTGACCAAACGGGATATGATATAGCCAAGGTAAAGAGCTATATACAGAACGGAAGGCGGAATCTTAAAATTTGTATGGAGAAAAAGTAATGGAAAATAATTATCAATTAACGCGGATTCACAATTACGTCATGGGGCTCATGAGTAAGGAAGAGATGTACGATATGGAACGTGAAGCCTTGAATGATCCATTTTTACAGGATGCCATCGATGGATATAAGCTCCAGCAAGGAGTGGATTCCCATCAACTGAGTATCTTGCAGCAACGATTGGCCAAGAAGATCGAAGCCAAAGCGGAGGATAAAAAACGGAGGTTCTACAACTGGCAACGATTGACAGTGGGAATGGCTGCTGCGGTATTGTTCTTGGTAGCGTCTTCACTGATCCTTTTCAAATATATCACCCATCAGAAAACGGAACGGAACAATGAAGTTATTTTGATGGAACATGAGATGCATGTGCAATCCATGATCATGGAAAATGCCGATGCGGTACCTATTGGAGGTTGGGCAAAATTCAATGAAGAGTTGAATTCCGAATTACGGGATATTAATGATAGGGGAAATGTACAGATTACTTTTAATGTAATCGATGGGAAACCTCAGGATATCCAAGTGACTTCCTCGACCAATAAAAATTTAGATGCGATTATCTCAACATTTATTGAACAAAAAGTGAGATGGACTGGTGAAAATGGAGGCGTGGCAATAGCGGTTGAGTAGTATAGTAATGGGTATTAGTAAAAGGTCAAGGAGTTTCTCCTTGACCTTTTTTATTTCTTATTCTTCCCAACGGATTTTATCCTCGATTGGACCTCTAACAGGCTCTCTTGGCTCTGATTCATGGTGTCCCATGTAGAAAAACCCGATACAACGTTGGTTTTCTTTCAGGTTCAAGAATGGACCGATATGGTTTATCAATCCAGGAGTCGCCCAATAGCCACCGATGCCGATAGAAGCTGCAGCCAACCACATATTCTCTACGGCACATGCTGTAGCTGCCAACTCTTCCCATTCTGGAAGGTCGCCTGAATAATCGACGATAATTGCTAAAGCAGCCTTAGATTGGGTCGCTTTCTTGGCCATATTCTGTTCAGTAGCCTCCGTATATTTTTCAGCAGGCGTTACCGATTTATAGATCCTAGCGAGTTCATCACCTAAACGGATCAAACCTTCATTGCGGAAGATCACAAATCTCCATGGTTGAGTACGTTTATGGGTAGGAGCTGCATTTGCTGCTTCCAAAATGGTCAATAATTCCTCGCGAGTAACCTCTTGATCGGTGTAGTTCGCCTGGAATACCGCTCTTCTGTATTCTATGTTCTTTAATACTTCGTTCTGTAGCATATGGTCTAAATTTCTAGTTTTATTGTTTAATTATGAAAGCTCTTCCCAAAGGACAGCAATATGTAAAATGGTCAAAACTGCCTTTTGCATATCTTGGATAGATACCCATTCCTGCTTACCATGGAAGGCATGTCCGCCAGCAAAGATATTCGGACAAGGTAATCCCATAAAGGATAACCTTGAGCCATCTGTACCCCCACGGATACTTCTTTTCTCTACTTTCATTCCTGCACGTTCGATCCCCATCATGGCTATTTCCACTACTTTGGTATCCTTATCCAATACCTCTTTCATGTTGCGGTATTGCTCGCTAACTTGGAATGTGTAGTTGGCACCAGGGTATTTGGCTAAAACCTCCTTAACGATGGCTTCTAATTCAGCCTCATGTTCAGCTAATTTTTTGGTATCATGGTCACGGATGATGAAGTTCAATGAAGCTTCCTCTACCGTACCTTCAATATTGGTTGGATGCACGAATCCCTCCTTGGCGTGAGTGGTTTCAGGAGATAGACGTTCTTTTGGTAGGCTGTCCACAATGTCCGCAGCAACCTTGATCGCGTTGATCATTTTTCCTTTAGCATAACCGGGGTGAATGGAAATTCCATCAATCTTGATTTTCACGCCATCTGCAGAAAAGGTTTCATCTTCCAAAGTACCTGCTCTTTCCCCATCCATGGTATAGGCATATTGAGCACCTAATTTCTGTAAATCTACATGGTCTACACCACGACCGATTTCTTCATCCGGGGTAAATAAGATCTTGATATCGCCGTGTTTAATTTCTGGGTTGCTCATCAAGATGCGGGCAGCATCCATGATTTCCGCAACGCCAGCTTTATCATCAGCCCCTAACAGGGTTTTTCCACTTGCCGTTACGATGTCATTTCCGATCTGATCTTTCAGGTCAGGGTGGTCGGCCATACGGATCACGATTTTTTCATCATCAGGAAGAACTAAGTCTTGACCTTGATAATTTTGATGAACCAATGGTTTAACGTTTGTTCCGGAAGAATCAGGAGAAGTGTCTACATGTGAACAGAAGCAGATTACCGGCACCTGTTTGTCAGTGTTGGAAGGGATTGTCGCATATACGTAGCCTAGATCGTCTAGGTGGGCATCTTCGATTCCCATAGCTTTCAATTCCTCAACCAATATCCTGCTTAAATCTTTCTGTTTTTCTGTTGAAGGTACTGTACTTGATTGTGCGTCAGATTGGGTATCCACCTGAACATATTTGATAAAATTTTCAGCAACCTGAAAATCTTGAATCTGATTAATTTCCATTTAACAAAACTACAAATTTATTACCCTCTTAACTAAAAACACTGCCATTAAATCGTAATATATAGCAGTATTGTTGCCGGCCTATTTTATTGAAATTTTAAATTATCCTTTCAGGTTTTTTTGATCTTATTCGAGACATATTCGGAATTTTCGCAATATGTCTCGAATATGGGTAAAAGGAGTCCCGAAGAGAAGTTCCTGAAAATTTTCAAGGATATTGTTTTTTTCTAAAATAATTCTGCCCTAAAATAATTCTGCCCTTCTAGGGCAGTTGGTCGCAAAAAAAAGATTTTTCAGGGGAATAAATATCAGTCTAAATACCTAGAAACACAGATTTAACAAACTTCATTGGTACGCAGGAAGGGTCTCGGAACTATAGAAACATTGAAAGTATTGGCGAACAGGTCATCCATCTTCGATGGATAATGACAAGCATATTTTGGGGCATTTTCGTACAGATTCTTCACTAATCGTTCAGAATTGGAAATGGGTTGGGGAGGGATTCAGAGCACAGCGAAGAATCTATTTTTTATTTTTTTAAGAATCGTTGTCATCCCGAAATCGTAAGATGAGGGAACTATTTTTTATTGATTTGACCCGATAAAGGGGATTTATTGAAAAATATTTCACCCCCGCTGGGGATTGCCTACCTAAACAAACATCAATCCTTCCGAAGGAAGTCCTTTAGCCCCCGGCTCATTTCCAGTGGCGGAAAAATGGAAAGAATGCCGATGCTCTGTGCGAAGGGATTGGCCTTGGAATGCTTTCAAAAGGTCATCCCATCAAAAGGGATGATCTATTGAAAGATATTCCCGACAACAAGGCATTCTTTTCATGTGAGAGTGGTCGTGCGAAAAGCCACCTTAAATGGGCCGAAGGTTTTTGGTTACTTTTGGGCTCCAAAAGTAACAAAGAGTCTATTGTTGTTTATTTAAGGAATGCTATCATTATGAGCGCCACGAACGATCTATTTTTTTCTTCAAGAAGAATAGCAAATAGCAGAAAAAGATTTCACCCCCGCTAGGGGTTTCCAATTACCATTACCCAGAGAAGAAAAAAAATTAGGCAGAATCCTCATCCTACCTAATTAATCATTTTTTTCTCGAAAAAAGGAGCTATGCAGTTCTCATATCTCATATCTCCCATCTCATATCTCCCTTACTGCTTATCCACCCATCCAAACACCTTATCCAAGATTCCAGAATTTCTGGCGCCGCCGATATTTTTACGGATTTTAAGTTCTTGGTCGGCTACTTTAACAAATAGACCATCGATGGCCTTTTGGGTAACATAAGCCGTTAGATCCGTTTCGATCTTATTGCCTAGGGGTAAGTTATTATAAGCGCTTGTCAATTGATTCCAATAAGTTGACACATTGTTTTTACCCATGGCAGTTTGAATAATAGGGCTAAACTTTGTCGTCAATTCAGAGGAAGTTGTTTTTTTGAAATAATTGGTGGCTGCATCTTGCTGACCGCTCAATAGAATGTTAAAAGCATCGTTGACTGTCATTTTAGACAGGGAATTGATGAATACCGTAGATGCTTCCTTAACGGCAGATTCTGCAGCATGGTTCATGCTGGCAATAAATTGGTCGCATAATTTGTTCATACCCACGGCACGAAGGGCAGATTCTACTTTTCTAGCTTCTTCTGGCATCAAGATCTTTACTGCGGCATCCCCTAAGAAACCATTTTTGACAGATAGTGTCTGGATACTTTGTTGCAAGCCATTGTTTAGAGCTTGTTTGACTCCGGTAGTAGCTTCAGCTTGGGTAATGGTTCCAGTAGATTGGCCGCTTCCAGATCCGCCTGTATTGGGATTTGTGGAACCTGTTCCTTGTGGTGGAAGGGTAATTCCTGCTTGGTTCAAGGTTTCACAGCCACTGATAAAAAGGCTGGCACTAAATAGGCCAAGTAGGGTTATGCTTTTGAAATGTTTCATAATTCAAAAATAGCTAATTCATAAGTAGAATGTTATAACAATTATGAGATGAATATGTTGTAGTAACCCGAAAAATTGTGTAAATGTATCAGATAGTTCCTGGTTTTACATCTTTTAAAATGGGAATAATTGAAAACAAAAAAGGCTCCTCAGTTCTGAGGAGCCTTTTTCTTGCTTGTTATTTTTTATTTCCAGCTCAATTCTGCCATTACTGGGAAGTGGTCTGAAGGGAATTTACCCATATAAGTATCGGTCAAGATCCCATATTTACGCACCGTAAATGGTTTTGTAATAAAGATATGGTCGATTCTTGCTTTTTCTTGGATGTTCTTGCCCCATGCATTGAAAGATGAATTTGGCTCATATTTAATTTTCGCCAGGTCGTACACATCTTGTACAACACCGCTTTTTGCAAGGGTGAAATAAGCTTCATTGGTTTCATCGATATTGAAATCACCAGTTAAGATCAATGGAAGGTCTTTTGCAAATTCCTTTGCTTTGGCAAGGATCAATTTAGCGCTTTCTCTACGTGCTTCTACGCCAACGTGGTCAAAATGCGTATTCATAAAGATAAATTTCTTGCCATTAGATTTGTCCTTGAAAATACCCCAAGTACAGATTCTAGGAAGTGCGGCATCCCAACCCTTATTAGGTTTTTCCGTATCGGTAGGGGATAACCAGAATGTTCCGCTTTTGCCGACCTCGAAACGTTTGCTGTCATAGAAAATTGAGGAATGTTCACCTTTATCCGCTCCATCATCACGACCAACGCCGATGTATTTGAATTCAGGCAATTTAGCTGACATATCATTCAACTGTTCTTTAAATGCTTCTTGAACACCGAAGATTTCAAATTCATGGAATTTGATGAGGTCGGTCAGGTGCGTATAGCGATCTTTCCATAGGTTGCCCACATCACTGTCGGTTTTCATCCTGATATTGAAAGAAGCAACATTCATTTTTTGTGCATAGGAAAATCCCATACATAACACTAGGCTTAGGCTGATTAATAGTTTTTTCATCTTATTTGTTCAATAATGTTTTTAATAGTTCAGGTTCATCTGTCGTGATAAAATCAATTTTTTGATCAATAAAGAATTTCATGTCCTCTTCTTTATTCACGGTCCAAGCATTGGTTTTCAATTTCAGTGCCTTGAATTCCTTGATCAAGTTCGGGTTCTTTTGGAAAATGCTAAAGTGGTAATCTACCCCAGTTAATTTAGCTGCTTTTACCTCTGCTGGAGATTTGTCGCCATTTAAGTAGTGAACCTTGATCTTTTTGTCAAGTTCTCTGAATTTCAGGCATGCATCCCAATCAAATGCAATGAATTCCACCATTTTTTCAGCTTTAAGTTTTTTGACAAGGGCCAATGAAAGTTCCACGTTTTTCATGGTTCTTTCTTTACCAAGCTTACTTGTTTTCAATTCATAGATCAATTTAGTTCCCTTTTGTTTCAAACCTGCTTTTAAGTATTCTTCAACAGTTGGGAGGGACTCGCCATTATCGTGTTTTTTCGCCAATAACTCTTGATAAGTAAGGTCTTCGATTTCTAGGCCATGGAAATCATGGTCATGATTTACCACCAATACATCATCTTTAGTAAGGTGCACATCAAATTCACTTCCCCATGCTCCTTGAGAGATTGCAGCATCTAGGGATGCAATTGAATTTTGAGGAACTTTGCTGTTTTTCCATGCTCCGCGGTGAGCGATAATGGAAGTCTGTGCAAATAATCCTACATGGATAATCATGGTCATAGCTACTAAAAATACCTGTTTTTTCATTTTATTTTATTCTAATTATTTTAAATATATAATGTTGGCAACAGAACGCTGGCCTTCATGGTCAAATTTCTTGTTGTCCGATGGGTAATTGACAATAGAATTGCTGCCTTCTCCCTTGATGTACAGGGTGCTGCTGCCTCCGCCATCGAGGTTCATCGCATCCTTTGCTCCAATCCACTTCAATACTTGGCTCAATTCCTTTAGGTTCATTCCATTGGCCATATTGCTTCTACCGTCAACAACCATTAAGATCAATTTATGTTTTGAACTGATGGCAATGGCCGTGCGAGGATGGCGGTTGTCGTTGAATGCATTCTTTGCGAGTTCTGCATATTGCCCTTCAACCAATAGGAGAGGTCCGGCAACCATAATGGATGAAGCTTTGGACTCTTCTACGTTTTGTTTTGTGTTTTCTTGGATCCTCAGTTTCTTCTTAGATATGCTAAAAACAGCATTTGCCCGAGCATTGGGTTTCTCTTTGGACTGACTCAGTATTTGGTTGTTCAGTTTGAGATAGTCGACCGAACCGCCGTTTTTCATGTCAAAGAAAGAGGCGTTGATGGCGACTAAGGCTTGGTTTTGTTCCGCAAAGCTGGAGGTTGGGATTAATTTGGAAGGTTCTGCGGCAATATGAATGTTTTTGTGGTATTTGCGCAGATCGATTTCTATCCAATTAATTTCTTGGACCGCATTGAATAGGTTTTCAAAATGTCCTTGATACCAAATGATACCTTTTTTGATTTCTTTCTTATTCCAGTTTGCATGGGTAATTTGAACGGAGTCTTGTTCTTGGCTGAAGACTAGGTTAGGAAATAAGAATAGGCAGAATACAGTAATATGAATTAGCTGTCTGAATTTCATTCGGAGCATGTTTTTATGAAACATGTCCCGAATTTACCCAATTAATATTAAGATATTATTAATTTATCGATCTCCGTTCCATTCGCTATAAAATTGTTGCAGAAATGATTCCATGAATTGGTGCCTGCCCAGCGCAATTTTCTTGGCAGTTTCGGTATTCATTTTATCCTTCAACAACAGTAACTTTTCATAGAAATGGTTGATGGTAGGAGCGGTAGTGTTTTTATAGGTTTCCTTGCTTTGGTTTTCCAAAGGGGGGATTTCAGGATTATAGATTTCCCTGTTTTTATAACCGCCATAATTAAAAGCACGAGCGATGCCTATGGCACCGATCGCATCGAGGCGGTCTGCGTCCTGAACGATTTCCAGTTCCTTGGAGTGGAAACTGACTTCACCTAAAGATGCTTTATAGGACATGTTCAAAATAATATTTTGTACATGTTCGATGGCTGTATCTTCGACTTCAATGGATTTCAAGAATTCGCCAGCTACCCTAGGACCGATGCTTTCATCCCCATTGTGGAATTTACTGTCTGCAATATCATGCAACAGGGCTGTCAATTCGCATACAAAGGCATCTGCTTCCTCTTCTTTCAGGATCAGTTTGGTATTATTCCAGACGCGGAGGATATGCCACCAATCGTGGCCAGACTCCGCATCTTTCAGTTTATCTTCGACAAAAGCAGCCGTCTTTAGGATGAGCTGTTCTTGCCTATCTGTCTTTTGAGCCATCGTACAATTCGTATTGCAATAACCTACAGTCTAGTTTACCATTGAAAAACTCGAATCTTCTGGAAGCTTTCAAGCCAATTTTCTTGGCCAGGTCTGGATTTCCAGTGAAGATATAGCCGCGGTATCCTTTGCAACTCTGTTTCATGAAGTCGCCAATTCGGGAATAGGTGATCTCCAGTTTGCTATGTACACCTAGGCGCTCGCCATATTCAGGGTTGAACATAATGACTCCATCGCCTTCTGGAATAGTAGTTTCCGCAAAGTCACAGGTTTCAAATTCGATCAGATGTTCTACACCAGCGGTACGTGCATTGAGTCTGGCAATTTCAACTGCATCGGCAGAGATATCAGATGCAATAATATGGGGAAGGTTGGTCTTGTCGGTGATATCCTTTAATATACGGCGTTCCTCGAAGAAGACCTCCTCATTGTATCCGATGAAGTGCATAAAGGAATAGTTCATGCGTTGCAAACCAGGTTTACGGTTTTGGCACATCAATGCCGCTTCGATAGCTAAGGTACCTGAACCACACATCGGGTTTACGAATGGGGTTTTGCCATCCCATTGGGTTGCCATAATGGTTGCAGTCGCCAAAGCCTCCAACATTGGAGCTTTTCCAGGATGTTTTCTATAGCCGTGCTTAGCCAAGGTTTCGCCAGAAGTATCCAAGAAGATTTCAGCGCGGTCTTCCATCCAATGTAGGTGGATGACAGCACGATTTAGGTCTGGACCTGAATTCGGACGCATCCCTTTTTTATCTTTGATACGGTCTACGATGGCATCCTTGACCTTCACGTTTGCAAAGAGCGGAGTGGTAATGGTCTCGTTGTGGACATGGGATGTTACCGAAAAGTATCCATCGATCGGGATCAAATCTTCCCATGGAATAGTCACTAATTGTTTATAAAGTTCGTCTGCATTATGGGCTCTAAATGATTTTAATTCATAGAGAACCTGACTCGCGATACGTAAGTTTAAGTTTAACTTGATACATTCATTTACAGAGGCTTGTAGCTCTACGCCGGTGTTGAATGCACGTTTGATATCAAATCCCAATTCACGGATTTCCTGTTCCAAATAAGGGGACAACCTACGGTTGCAAGTAACGATTACCTTATTCTGTTTGTTGAAAACTTCTGCCATATTTGTGCAAAGTTACTTATTCTCTTAGCAAAAAATGTTTAATTTTACGGTTTAATAAATAAGTTATGGAAATAAGAGGAAAAGTACATGAGATAGGGGCGACGCAACAAGTAACAGAGTCTTTCAAGAAGAGAGATTTGATCGTTGCCTATGCTGAAAACCCACAGTTTGTAGAGTACATTCGTTTTGAGTCGACACAAGACCGCGTCAACATATTTGATAACCTAGCTGTTGGTGATGAAGTTGAAGTATCTTTCAATCTACGTGGTCGTCCTTGGACGAATAAGGATGGAGTGACAACTTATTTTAACTCCCTAGTAGCATGGAGAGTCACTAAAGTAGCGAATACCGCTCAAGCAGCTCCAGCACCAGGTTACGCAGACATGCCACCAGTAGATATATCTGCAAATTCATCAGATGATGATGATTTGCCATTCTAAGGTTTACAGATAAAACAAAGAAGGGGTTTCTTTATTGAAACCCCTTCTTTGTTTTAGATATGAGATGTGAGATATGAGACTTGAGATATCAACCGGGATATTAAATGGCTATATCATTTGTTGAAACTATCTCTTTTTTTTTCCTACACATAGTACGTGAAATTTCTCATATCTCATATCTCATATCTCATATTTCACATCTCACATCTCAATACTTCCCTTTTCTACCCCCCCAACCCATAGTACGTGAAATTTCTCACATCTCACATCTCATATCTCATATCTCACATCTCATATCTCCTTCCCATTCTCATCATACAGCCCTATCAACAGGCTATTTCCGTTTTCGTCGATTTTTAGACCGCCGTATTTGGCTTTTTCGTAGCGTTGGCCAGTTCCTTCTTCGAAGAAATAGGATTCTGCGCCTATATTGAGTAGCCAAGGTTCAGGTCGGGTGTATTCGATCAGGAATTCGCCTGGGTTCAGGGGTTCTCTGTTGGGTTGACAGCGGATGCTTTTACCGACTTGGTTATTGTCAACTTTTAAGACAACAAATCCGCGCTTAGGGATGCTGTCTATGACAAAGTTATCCTGTATCTCGTAAGCCAGTCGCATGTAATCGCCCTGCATCAGGGACCTTGGGTCAACGGGTGCCAATTCTAAAAGGACGAGTTTTCCATTTTTCAGGATATCTTCTTTTTGTCGGATGCTGTAATTGAAATAAATCAATAAAGCGATCAGATTGATGACTATGATAAAAATGCTAAACTTTTTCATGTGAAATTGATTTTTTGAAGATCATAAGGTACAACAGCAGGAAAAATACGCCAGAGACAAACATGGCAATGGATTTTTTCAATAAACTGATGTCAAGATCGTAGTAAAACATTCCGATGAAATAAATAAAAGCAATAATGCCTAGGGCAAATCCGGTTTTGTAATTGACCTTGAAGCTTACCAACAACAGCAATAAGGATCCGGAAATTGCAGGACTCATAGCCGTAAACCCTAAACATATCAGGACGACTAAGGAAATAAAGATTTTCTTGCCGAGTTCTTCGCAAAGGAATCGATTGAGCAAGCAGTTGATGAGCCAAAGCGTCATAGCGATCAATACGCCGGAAGTTGCCCAATCAATAATCCAAGCGTTTGGCATATAGTTCGGACGACTGCAATAATAAAGACAGATCAAATAAGAAAAAACCAAGCCTGTGCGGATTGCCAAATAGCGCTTTCCTTGAATTGCCTTACGTTTCATCAATTTACCTTCGTTGAAAGTGAAATAAATGAAAAGGATGGCAACTAGGACCAAAAGGGCATTGTTTAATTCAGGGACCTCTTTGTAGCTAAAGTAAGCCAAAAAAGTACCTGTAGAAATGAGGATAGCACAAAATGTCAGAATATAGCTCCTGCTGATGATAATCGTGAGAATTGCAAGTGCTTGGTAGACGAATAATGGCACATCTGTGTAGCCGTCGAATTTACTGTAGCCCATTCCAAACAGAATAAAGCTGAGTAGATAGATGCAGACAGATAAGGTGTCGAATAGGACACGGTCATATTTTTTGTTGATCCAGATGGCAGCAATAAAGAATATGCCGGATAGGATAAACAGCGGGATGTGATTGGAAGAGAAGTTGGCCAATTCCAAAAACAGTAAAAATGCACCTGTAGCAAGGATGCCTCCAATAACGGACAGGACCTTGATGGTCATGGATTGGCTATGCCTATCCTTTAGCAAGTCCCTGTTTATTGCGGCTTGGTCTATGTTTAGTTCTCTTCCAATCGTGCCTTGAACTTTTAGAAGAGCTTCTTGGGTTTGATTATTTTCCATGATTCCTCCTTTGCATTTTTATAAGGTTCCAGATAACAAGGCTGACGGTGACAATGAGATATATTGAAATCAATAGATACATCTGCATGCCATCGTAAATCTTCAACAGTACGGATGCGAAAATGATAATGCAGCTGAAGGGTATTAATCCCATGTAGAAGGGATTGTTCTTTTTATTCCCATACAAAAGGCCTAAACCATAAAATAGGAGAGTTGCTCCAAGAATTACTGGCATGTCATAGTATCGGTTCTCCATAATCCAATAGATGTTGCTATAGATGGACCAGACTGCGGCTGTTAATCCTAGGATATTGTTGAAATAGGCAGGAATTTCCCCTTTTTTCTGTTCGTTGATCCAGATACAGACTAAAAGAAAGGCTGCGTTTAAGACAAACAGGCCTGATGACAGGTAAATAAAATCCCAATACTTAGCCACCTGTTCGTAGTAGAGGTATATGCTGAGGTTAACGAGGCCTAGATACATAAGCCAAAGTGGCGGGAATTTGGATACCCATACCCAAAGGCTGATGAAAATGGTCCATGCAAGGAAAAAGTCATAAGCATTGGCACCCGTTTGGTAAACCTGACCGAAGACGGCAAACATCACTCCAACTAGGAGGGAAGCAGCGGTTAAGATGATATCCTTGAACAGTTTGTTGGTTTTGAGGGTCAGGCTCAGGCTGGTTGTGATAATGACTAAGCCTTGTACAATCCCCAGTTTGATGAATTTATCGAGGTCTTCCCAATTGTAGGCGAAGAAAAAGACAATTCCGGCGGCCATGAAGCCGACTCCCAATGCCAATAGGACGGTCTGTGTAAACCGTGCCCAGGCGTCTTGTTTGGGGTATATATATTCTTCCAGAGACTGTTGGAGTTCGTTTTCCTTGATGTCGGAATGAACGGAGAGCAGCTCTAGGTCTTTTCTTTCTAGATCTTTCATGCGAAATCTATTAAGTTTCTAACGTGAAAATAACAATTAGCGTAAAAATCCCTGCAGGCCAATTGCTCGACACTGCAGGGTAACCGCTAAGTTATATGTTTTCCTCTTTAAATAATTTAGCGTCACGGGTGTTTTTCTGTACAGCTATGGCTGCAAAAACACTCAGGATAAACGATATTCCGTAAAATCCCTTTTCACTTAAGAATAGATCGGCATTCCAGAGGCCAATGATCAATAATATAATCGAGGCCAAGGTGGCAAACCAACTGATGCCATAATAGAGTTCGGTAACAGCAAGACCTTCTGCCCGGTCCCGCACGCTTTTTTGAACGGAGATAACGGCGAATAGTCCGAAAAGAAGGATGACAAAGTAATATCCCTTTTCATTGAGTTCCATGGTCGCATTCCAAAGACCTATGCAATAACCCACGATCCCGGTCAGCATGGCGATCCATGAGGCGCCAACAAAGGCTGCGGTAGGTTTGAATGATTTTCTGTTCTCATCCGTTTGTTTTAATGGAGTTGTCATCTCCTCAGTTTTGTTATTTAGCGGTTCCATATTTTTTTGTTTTTATGATTAATACTGATCCAAAGGTCGGCTACAAATTTTGCCTATGAAACCAAATAAATATTGTAAACTGATGATATAAAATGTAGATTTATGTTGATTATTAATAAATAAATGGCGTATGGATTCCTTGAATGAATTGATTAAAGTTTTAAATAATCAAGATATTATTGATTTTAAAGGCTATTTACAGAAGAAGAATAAGAGGAATGATGTCAAAAATATCAAGTTGTTCAATTTGATAGAAACTGACGATATAAAATCTATAGATAATCTTTATAAAGATGCAAAAAATAGGGATGCGTATCATGCATTAAGGAAAAGATTGCATGATAGCCTATTGTTGTTTCTTTCTCAAAAGACCTTTGAAAACAGTACGGATGAATCTTATGATATCTTGAGGAATTTTGTGGTGGCCAGATATCTCTTGGAAAATAATTTGGTCAAGATCGGTTTTAGGTCATTGGAAAAGGCTGAAAAACTGGCTCAAGCTCAAGAGCAATTTAGCCTGTTGAATGAAATCCTGTTATTGAAGCTACAGTATTCGCACTTGGATGTTACGGTTAATCTGGATGAGTTGACCGAAAAGTTCAGAATCAATCAGAACCATATGCAAAGAGAGGCGAAATTGCGGCTAGCTTATGCTGCTCTGCGGAAAGAATTGAATGAGATCCATTTGAAGGCTAAAGTCATTAATCTGACCGAATTGATCGAGAAGACGATTAAGCATTTCCAGATCAATATGTTGGACTTGATGAATTATAAATCGCTTTATCAGATTCTGTTTATTGCCAATGAATATGCGGCCATCCAGCAGAATTATGGATTGATGGGTAAGTATTTGCAGAAGAGCCATAAGTTTATCGAAAGCCAAAAGCTTAATCAGCCCACTCAGGTTTTTTATCATTTACACATTCTCTATTATTTGGCGAACTTTAGTTTAAGGAATAGATCTTTTGCCGAAAGCTTGAAATACCTGAGGGAATTTGATGAATTGGTAAATCAGAATAAACAATATAGAGCGGTATTAGGCAACAGAAAACAATTGCTGTATGCTTTGAATTATTTTTTTTCTGGAAGGGCAGAGGAAGCAATTTTGTCGATCGATGATGCTTTGGATAATTTAGGGAAGCAAAGTTCACAGATCGATATCGATGACCTGGTTTTAAGTAAGGCGATGTTCTTAGGTCAATTGAATGATCCTAAGACAATGCGGACCCTGTCAAAATTGACACATACTGATGCTTGGTATGAAAAGAAATTAGGGATGTTGTGGAGCATCCGTAAAAATCTGATGGAAATATTGCTGCATGCGCAGTTTGAGAATATTGAGTTGGCTATGTCACGGGTAAAGAGTTTTAAACGGCGGTACAAGCAGTATCTACTAAAAGTGAATGAGATGAGGGTGCTGGATTTTCTAGGTCTGATTGAAAAATATTTGATGAAACCGGATGTCATCTTTCAACAAAGTTTCCAGGAAACTGTTTATTCTATGTTGGAAATTGAAGAGAATAAGGATATTTTCAATCTGAGTTTCATTTCTTGGTTAATATCTCGCTGGGAAAAACGAAAACCCTACGAAATTACGTTAAGATTAATAGGAGAGCTTGCGGAGAATTCACCGACAAAAATGACGTAATGGCAGGTGATTTACCGCCAATTACCTAATACTATGGCATATCGCTATCATTGGAATAAGAATTGGTGTATTTTTACAAATAATATTTAAATTTAAAGAATGGGTTGGGCAACGAAAAAAAGTAGACCTTGGGAGATTAGACAGCTGGTATGGACATTTTTATCCATCCTGATGTTTCTTCCTTTGCCTATACATGTGCATCCGTTGGTGATGATGTCGCAGGCAAAGAAAGCTAAGGTACGTTCTTGGATGTTTACCGCTTGGATGCTATTGGCAGTCGAGATTGGTCTCCTTGTTTCCTTCGTTATCTTTTTTGGGACGCTAAGCCAAGCAATGCTATTGACTTTGGGAGGTTCGGTATTGTCTTATGTAGTCGGGAATGGTCTTTTACTGAATCAGGCAAAGCCGTACCTGCAAAGGCTGGAGCTATCTGAAGTCCGTGATCTGTATTGGATTTCCAGTGTAGGTTCGCAAAAACGACTTGAGATATCCGCACCGACTATTGATACGCCTCAGTTTTTTGTTGAGCGACTATTGCACTGGCGAAAAGAAATAGACAATAATAATATCCATAAGGATATCGATAAGATATTGAGATTGTTCCAATTGTTGGAAAAGAAAGATAAACGGGAAGCTGAGAAGTTCTTAGTTAGGCACTCAACCATTGTAAATGTGCTGATGCAATACGATGAGTTGGAAAATGCTAAGTTGAATAACGCTGTGACTTTTGAATCCAAGAAGAAATTAGAAGACGTGATACGCCAAGCTGCGGTTGCGGTAGAACAAGAAGTAACAAATCAATTTAAAATGGGAATGTTAGATGTGTCGGCTGAAACCGATGTTTATATACAGACCTTGAAAAGTAGAAACCTTTTAAAAGAATAATATGGCAAATTTAGATTTGACACATCTGGACGATGATCAAAACCAGAATAAGCCCTCAGAGGTGAAAGTGAATTTCTCAGAAGAGGAAAAACAATTAATCAAGCAATATAAAGACAAAATTAATTTGACCTCTACGACGGACATCATTCAGTTTGGAGTAGGGACGCAAAGTAATGTGAGCAACTTCTCAAATGAGATCTTGAAACAAGTTCGTACAAAAGATTTAGGAGGTGCTGAGGATATTTTGGTCAATCTACGTTCTGAAATCCGTGAATTTGATGAAAAGGTGAATAAGAAACCTTTATTGCCATTCTTTGATAACCTCAAAAAGAAAATTGGAAGAATGCGTACAGAGTATGCTTCTGTTGAAAAGAATATTCACTCCATTGAGTTGAAACTGGAAGGACATTATAAAAACCTAGCGAAGGATGTCAATATCTTCGATAAGTTGTTTGTTCAGAACCAACAATATTTCAAGGACCTTTCTCTTCATATCCAAGCAGGAGAGGAGAAACTTCATGAAGTGCTGACCAATACTTTACCTGCCTTGAAAGCAGAAGCAGAAGCAACCGGTGACCAGCATAAAGTCCAAGAGTATAAGGATATGGAACAGCATGTCGTGCGTTTCGAACGTAAAGTACATGATCTGAAACTAACTCGTATGGTGGTTCTGCAAACTGCTCCGCAGATCAGGATGATTCAAAGCAATAGTAGCTCTTTAATGGAAAAGATACAATCCAGTATTGTAAATACGCTTCCTTTATGGAAGAACCAGATGGTGCTAACACTAGGTATAGCTCATGCGCAAAGTGCCTTGGAAGCACAAAGAGCAGTGACGGATGCAACCAATGAATTGCTGAAGAGAAACTCTGAAATGTTGAAAGAAGCAACCATCAATGTTGCCAAGGAGACAGAACGCGGAATCATTGATATGGACACGATCAAGAAAGCAAATACCGATATCATCACCACCATCGAAGAGGTCTTGCGAATTCAACGTGAAGGTCGCGAAAAGCGTAAGGTAGCAGAAGGAGAGTTATTGGTTGCCGAAACTGAACTTAAGAATCATATCTTAAAGTCTTCCGATGATAATAGGTTGATAAATTAAGATTTAAAACATAAAAGAAAAAGCCAAGGTAACCCTTGGCTTTTTCTTTTATCTATAATTCCCAACGTTTCTTGGGGACACAGGTAATGTCTGCTGTTTTTCTCAATACGATAGGTCTGCTATCAAATTTGTTTTCCAATACTAAGCTATCTTTGCTTTTAGATTTTATCAAGAACCTTGGTACATAAGGTCCCTGCCTGTAGCAGCCAGAAATCTTTTGTTTTCCATTTTCTTTAGTGTAAACACCTTCGACGATCATGCTATCAGCACGTACCGAATATACCGCCTTTGCGTATTCAGTCCATTTTCCTTCCTTATAGCAGCTGTCTGGGATGCTCTTCACCTCATTCTTAACATGCATAATAGCGTACACCGAATCGCAAGTGAACTTAAACTCGTGGAGCGTATAGTTCAACATCTGTTCTTGTCCAGGAATGCTATCTTGTACCCAGACCCCTTGCAGATACGCTTCGCCTTCGCCTTGCATATCAGAATGCCTTTGGCAACTTGAGAAAATTAAAAGCATACCCATTACAATTGATAAGTATGCTTTTAATTGAGAATATGTTTTATTCTGTTTATTCACTATGTTATTTTAAGCTACCTACCATCTCCTCAGGTTTCACCCACTCGTCAAATTCTTCAGCAGTTACATAACCTAATTTGATAGCTGTCTCTTTCAAGGTAGAATTGTTTTTATGTGCTGTTTGAGCAATTTCAGCAGCTTTATAGTACCCGATTTTGGTATTCAAAGCCGTAACCAACATCAATGAGTTGTCTACTAATTGTTTGATACGGTCGTAGTTTGGCTCAATTCCGATTGCACAGTGTTCTTCAAAAGATACACATGCATCACCGATCAATCTAGCCGATTGAAGGAAGTTTGCTGCCATCACTGGTTTGAACACGTTCAACTCGTAATGACCTTGTGTACCTCCAATAGTAATTGCTACATCATTACCCATTACTTGAGCCGCTACCATAGTCAATGCTTCACATTGCGTAGGGTTTACTTTTCCTGGCATGATAGAAGAACCTGGTTCGTTTTCTGGGATCAAGATCTCACCGATTCCTGAACGAGGACCAGAAGCCAGCATACGGATATCATTTGCAATCTTATTCAAGGAAACTGCTAATTGTTTCAATGCACCGTGAGTTTCTACGATAGCATCATGAGCAGCTAATGCTTCAAATTTATTCTCAGCAGTCACAAATGGCAAGCCCGTGAATTGAGCGATATATTTAGCTACCAATACATCGTAGCCTTTAGGAGTATTTAATCCAGTACCTACAGCAGTACCACCTAATGCTAATTCAGAAAGGTGCGCTAAAGTGTTTTTTACAGCTTTGATGCCGTAGTTCAATTGAGCAACATATCCAGAAAGTTCTTGACCTAAAGTAAGTGGAGTCGCATCCATTAAGTGGGTACGGCCGATTTTTACTACATTCATGAACTCCTCAGATTTTTTCTTCAAGGTATCACGTAATTTCTCAACGCCAGGGATAGTTACTTCTACCACCGCTTTGTAAGCTGCAATGTGCATTCCAGTTGGGAATGTATCGTTTGAAGATTGTGATTTATTTACATCGTCATTAGCTTTCAACACAGGTTCACCTTCGCCTATTTTACCACCAGCTAATACCTGAGCACGGTTAGCAACAACCTCATTGACATTCATGTTGGATTGAGTTCCCGATCCTGTTTGCCAGATTACCAAAGGGAATTGATCGTCAAGCTTTCCAGCAAGGATTTCATCACATACTGCAGCGATTGCATCACGCTTTTCTTGCGCTAATACACCTAATTCGCAGTTTGCATAAGCAGCTGCTTTTTTCAAGTAAGCAAATCCTTCGATGATTTCGTGTGGCATAGAAGCTGCCGGTCCGATTTTAAAGTTGTTTCTAGAACGTTCAGTTTGTGCACCCCAGTATTTGTCCGCTGGAACCTGAACTTCACCCATGGTGTCTTTTTCTATTCTGAATGACATAATTACAATGTTTTGATAGGCAAATCTAAGGAAAAATAGAGAATTAAGCTAAAATAAGCCAGCCTAATGCCCTATATTTTAGGATAATCTCTTTTGTATATGTTCCTCGATATGATGATATACCTGTTTCGGTTTTAAGGTACGCCAAGGAAAGTTGTTGAGGCATTCGCCGAAATTGATATAGTAGTCGATATGGTTGTCCACGAACTCCTTGATCACATGCTCGCGGAAGTCAATTCCAGCGATCCAGCCATCCTCGATGTCATTGAACCATTCCTCATAATAGGAGTCATCCGAAGCATGGAAATTCAGGATATTTTCACCGATCAAGATAAACTTGTTGATGCCCTCTTCGATCAAAAGGTCGATCAGCTCCCTTTTAAGGACCATGATATCGTTGTAAATGGCGTCATTCCATTCACCGATAAACTCAATGATACAGTATCCTCTGTCGTAATCGGCGTATAAGATCTTCAGATAAAGGGTCTGAGAGCCAAAATAATCCCATTGCGGATGAAGGAGGTAATTGTAGATTTTTTTATCGTATTCAAACTCACTATAAACAGTCCCAAAGAATGGACTACGTTCATCCTCTGAGGCTATATAATAGTCTCGCCAGTTGTAATATGGTTCCAATTCATGCATCTAACTGTAAAATTATTGAAAATTGCGGAGATATTATGCTCCAAGGTCCTTTTTGGACTGTTAATTGTTATAAAATATTTATTATAAATTTCTTTTAAACAATTGGTTATTCATTAATTTTGCGGACCAGACCGTAAATGCAAAAAGGTAGAAAACGAAATATTTTTGTTGCAGCAACTTATGCCGCCACCCTACTATTGGGATTGATCCTAGGCCAGAATTATTCTGATCAACAAGGATTCAATACCGGCGGGTCCCTAGTGCCTATTGGTCTGTCTGATAATTCCTATAAAATACAGCAGGTCGTCGACCTAATTTCCAATCGATATGTAGATAGCATCAATATGGACTCGGTCCAAAATGGAGCGATTAACCATATTATTTCCCACTTAGACCCCTATTCGACGTTTCTAACACCGAATGAATCGAAGAGCCAGAGCGAAGTCTTGGAAGGCACGTTCGAAGGTATCGGTATGGAATACTTTAGCATGAACGACACTTTATTGGTCGTGGGGGTCATTACCAATGGACCTGCAGATAAAGGCGGTTTCAAAGTCGGGGACCGAATCCTGAAGATTGGAAAACGTGATGTAGCAGGGACCTCTGTTAGTAAGGATGAGGTGGAAAAGCTTATGCGAGGAAAGCGAGGGTCCGTAGTTTCCATGGTGATCGAAAGGGATTCCATCAAATTGCCGGGACCACTAAAGGCCATTCGTGACCAGATCAATGTGAGCTCTTTGGATGTGGCCTATATGATCAAACCCACCATTGGTTTTATCCGCATTCGCAGATTCTCTTTAAAGACAGCAGAAGAATTTAAAAACGCAGTCATTGACCTTAAAAAGCAAGGCGCAAAAAGCTTGATTCTTGACTTAAGGGACAATGGAGGCGGGTATTTCCATATTGCCATTAAGATGGCAAGCGAATTCTTTCCTGATCAGCGTTTGATGGTCTATACTGAAGGTGCCCACGAAGACCGATTAGATTACCTGTCAGAAGGGAAAGGGACCTACAGCCAAGGTAAATTGGTGCTCTTGGTCAACGAAAGAACGGCGTCTGCCAGTGAGGTCGTTTCCGGAGCAGTACAGGACTGGGATCGCGGAACAATTATCGGAAGGAGAACCTATGGGAAAGCGACTGTCCAAGAGCTCTTCGATTTCTCCGATGGATCCACCATCAACCTCAGTATTGCAAGGTATTACACACCCCTGGGACGTAGCATTCAGCGTAAATACAGTCCTAATTGGACAATCATGAATGACTATGTCAATATGTACAAAGGACTGTGGTCTTTGGATACGACTTATGCCCATGCCCAATCCTACCAAACCAAATTAGGAAAGAAACTCTTCAGTGGAGGAGGTATTGTGCCCGACGTCATTATCCCCGTCGATTCCAATGAGGTGAGCCTGTTGTACAAAGACCTGGTCCAATCCAGCCTGATCGAACAATTCGTTTATAGCCGATTCACCAAGAAATTGCCGGCCTATTCCATTGAAAACTTCCTGCAAGGCTATAACCTGCCGGTTTCTGAATACAATAGCTTTATCAGCTTCTTGACCGAGAGGGGCTGGAATATTTCAGCTAGCAAGCAAAGAGATCTTCACGACCTGATTCAAAGTGATATTGAAGCTTTATTGGGAAGGTATTACTTTGGAAGGGAAGCCTATTACAAGGTCAAAAATCGATATGATGCCTTTGTAGAATCTGCACTTGAGCAGCTGGAGGGCAATAAGACTTAATTAATCCTTAGATCGGCATAAATAGGGTAGTGGTCCGAAAGCTTTTTCTTGACAACCTTATAATTATTCACCGTAAAGTTATTTTCACAAAAGATATAATCAATTTGCAAGATTGGCAATAATTCAAAGTGGGTCACGCCCCAACCATTGCCCTTTTCTTGAAAAGCATTCTTCATGCCCTTGCCAATCAGATTAACCGAATAGGACATCGGGGTGTCATTAAAATCACCCATGACGATCTTTGGGATCTTGGTTTCCTGCATGTGAGCAGACAGCGACTCCGCTTGGTCACTGCGTTGTTCAAAAGCCCATTTCAGCTTTCGGCCAACTTGCTTGGTCTTTGTTTCCTCCATACCATCTCCCGTCTTAGGGTTCTGGATGAACTCCTTATCCTCATTTTGCAAGCCAAATGAACGGAGGTGAACATTATAGACACGTACGGTATCCTGGTTTTTCACAATATCAACATAGATTACCCGGTTGATGCCATATTCATTTTTCTTGATCAAACCAGAGTTGATGATCGGGAACTTTGAAAATATGACCTGCCCATAGGCATCGTATTCATTCTGTTGGGAAGGCGCGAAATAATAACTATCAAAATTGATCTTCGATTTGATCTTTTCGCTGAATCTCTTGTTCCCTTTGATGGTGCTGCTGAACTCCTGTATGCATAATATATCCGGATCGACCTCTTTGATGACATCAGTGAACTCATCCTTTGCCGGCTTATCCGTTTTCTCGACTGCTTCTAGCATGTGCACATTATAGGTCATCACACGAAGGGAAGAGTCATTCTTGACCACTGGGTCAGGAGAATTGAAAGTGACATGTTTGGTCATCAGGTTCCAACCGATCAAGATGGCGATCAAGGAGAAAAGGGAATACTTCGGCTTACGAAGGATCCAATAGAAAATAAAACCTAGATTGATCAATAAGATGGGTAGATAGCCCAGGCCGAGGAATGATATTGGCCAGAAGGATTTAGGGTTAATGATGGAGGCCGAATAACATAAAAAAAGAACAGCTATGGCAGCCAGGTTGGCCAGCATAACGGTCTTGCTAAAGAAACCTAAATTCTTTTTTTTAATCAACATTATTCTTGCTCTTCTCTGCTTACCCTGAACAGTATTTCTTTTTCCCGTGAAGATAGACTTTCATAACCATTTTGAGAAATTTTATCCAAAATTTCATCTATTACCTCTTGGTTAGGTAAATCGCCTTTGTAGCTTTTATATGTTGGTGTTTTTTTAACTGAGTGCAGCACGCAAAGTTTCTTTTTAGGTTGGTATACAAATAATTTGCTCAAGTCCCTGCCTGCCTGCAATTGGTACATAAAAGTCATGCCCCATAAGATGGCTAACGGAAATGCTGCCGCTGCCGCTCGGTTGGCGAATACATAGAACAAGAGCTGCAGGGTTAAGAATATGATGGCAATCGTACGGAACTTGACAATCCCGAACAGGAACAACCTGATTTCCATTTTGGGAGTCAGCACCAATAGACTAGCTACTATGGCTGCAAGCCCCATGGAATTGGAAAACAGATATGGGATCGGTCCTTTTGCTAGGAAATTGATTTCAGAAAGCGCTAAAAAGCTAATGCCCGAAATGGCAAAAGCACCCAAGAAAACCGTCATCAACTGCCTCTTGTTTAGGAAATTCAAAAACGTACTGCCCATCCAATATAGCCATAAACAGTCGAATACGATATTGAACAGTCCGATGTATACAAATGGATAGGTCAATAAGGTCCAAGGTTTCAGGATAAATGCCGAAAAACTATTCGGCAGAGTCAAATTACTGAGCAACCAATCGTACAGTGGAAACTGGATGACTCCCAGGTCCACCAAAAGATCCGCAATATGAATCAGGATAAATACGAATATTTGAAACGAGATGATATAGGGGATAGGAGAACCTGTTTGGTAGGTAGTCCTTAAGAACATCTTTATGCCGTTTTCCTTTTTCATATCTTAGGATACAATCTTAATAATAATTTGTTCTTCTGATACCCCAAATTTTTAACAGGATAAATCCAAATAACGCTCCGCCTACATGCGCTAAATGCGCAATTGAACCGCCCGAGTTTGAAAAACCTAAAAAGATCTCGATAACGATCAAGATGGGAATGAAATATTTTGCTTTGATCGGGATAGGCAAGAAGATCAGCATTATCTCGGCATTAGGGAATAGGTATCCATAAGCCAATAATAATCCGTAGATCGCTCCTGATGCCCCAACCAATGGCGTTCCATAAATGGAAAGTAAGGTGTCCAATTGATCTTTGCTGATCGGCAGATTGGTCGAAACCATTCCGCTTGTGAAGTTAAAGTTCAGGAATTGAGAAGCTCTCACGGTCCCAGCGATATTGTAAACCTCAATCGCTTGGATACCATATTGCAATACCAATGCGCCTAGTCCACTGATCAGGTAGTAGTTTAAGTACTTCTTTGGTCCCAAAATACGTTCAATCACCCCGCCAAACATCACTAAGGCAAACATATTGAAAAAGATATGCGCAAAACTTCCATGCATGAACATGTAGGTGATGACTTGCCAAATCTTAAAGAATGGGGAGTCCGGATAGAACACACCAAAGAAAGTTGTGGCCTGCTTAAAAATCATCGACCCAATAAAACAGATGATATTGATGATCAATAGATTCTTTGTAACTGTTGGTAAATTGCCGAAAAGGTTATTCATATCTTAATTTCAAAATTAAATATTCCTGCCAAAGCGTTCTGCCAGCTCCTGCAAGGTGTATGTGATGATGACAGGTTTCCCAGAAAGCGAAATATTTGGCGACTCACAGGCAAACAGTTTGTCAATCAATTCTGCCATACCTTCATTCTCCAGTTTTGTTCCCGGTTTGATGGCTGCATTTTTGGCTAAGCTTTTTGCCAGTCTCTCTCTTTTGTTTAGGCGTAGATCACTCAGATTCTTGAAATCTTCCAATAATTTTTCAATAATCTGCCCTTCATTGATGTTTTCTAGATCTGCAGGAATACCATCTACAATATACGTAGTTTTCCCGAATGGTCGCAACTGAAATCCCAACGCATGGATTTCAGGAAGAATCTCCTGTACCAAAGCAAAATCGGCTGAATTCAACTCAATGGTCTGTGGAAACAAACTTTGCTGGCTTGAACCCTGGTTATGCTGCAATTGCTGCTGGAACTGTTCAAACAGAATTCGCTCATGTGCAGCCTGCTGATCGATCAACATAAAACCCGAATGGATTTGCGATACTATATAACGATTGTGCAATTGAAAAAATTGCTTCTTCGGTTGGTCTGATGGCTGAATGATTTCGGCCTCCGATCTCGCCTCTTTTTCCTCCGGCAACAGGCTTAATTGCTCCGTTTCTTCCGTTTCGGTAATCTCGTATAGGCTGTCCCAATTCTGGGGAATGCTGGTCTTTCTTTCGATTTGCTCCGGATAGGTATACCTTCTCGGTTGCTTTGGCATCCCATCATCAAAAGGATTAAAGTTTGGATTAAAATTGATGGTAGGGGCCTGGATCTCCTCCAAAGGTTTTGGTGTGATCAGGTCATTGAAACCCGTCTCCTGCTCAAAATCCAAGGATGGAGCGATGTTATACCTTCCGATGCTACGCTTTACCGCAGACCGCAAGATGGCATAGATCGCCTTCTCGTCTTCATACTTGATTTCCGTTTTGGTAGGGTGCACGTTGATGTCGATTTTCGAAGGGTCGATATCAATGAACAGCACATAGAGCGGAAAAGTATCCGCAGGCAGGATCTCCTCATAGGCATTCAGCACCGCATGGTTTAGATAAGGGTCCTTGATAAAGCGGTTATTGACAAAGAAGAATTGCTCCCCTCGGGTCTTCTTCGCAAACTCCGGTTTACCGATAAATCCTTTGATGTTCAAGATACTGGTGGTCTCCTCAACGGGCACCAGCCTTTGGTTATAGTTGTTGCCGAACAGGTGGACGATCCTTTGCTTTAATGTTTCCTTAGGCAAATGGAACATTTCATTGCCATCGCTATGGAAAGTGAAGAAAATATCAGGATGTGCTAAAGCAATACGTTGAAATTCATCAATGATATGCCTCAATTCGACAGAATTGCTCTTCAAGAAATTCCTTCTTGCCGGAATATTATAGAATAGGTTCTTTACCGAGATGCTGGTCCCCGCTGGAGCCTGATCTGGGTATTGTTGGATAACCTCCGAACCTTCAATTTCTATCACCGTACCAAGCTCATCCTCAATACGTCTGCTCTTAAGTTCCACGTGGGCGATAGCGGCAATAGAAGCCATAGCCTCCCCACGGAAGCCCATGGTCCGGATAGCGAAAAGGTCTTCGGCTTTTCGGATTTTGGAAGTTGCGTGACGTTCAAAACAAAGACGCGCATCCGTTACACTCATCCCACAGCCATTGTCGATCACTTGGATCAATGACTTGCCCGCATCCTTAATAATAAGTTTTATATGATCTGCTCCCGCATCAATAGCATTCTCCAATAGCTCCTTGATCGCCGAGGCTGGTCGTTGTACAACTTCACCCGCCGCGATTTGGTTTGCTACTGAATCTGGAAGCAATTGAATAATATCCGACATAATCTACAAAGGTACAAAAATGACACCAATCGTTCGGTTTTTCAGGCCTTCTCTTCAAGCAAATTTTTATCAAAATTCCGATCTTTTTTGAATCAGCGAAATATGGGTTTATAACCTATTGGAAATAAGGATGGAAGATGCATCGCTTGGCTGTTGTTGTCTGATTGGAGCGCTGAAAAAGTTTAAGGATACTAAAAAAGAAGGTTTAGTTTTCTAGTGGAAAAATATTTCACCCGCGCTTGCAGTTTTTTTGCAGAAAAATCAAACTTTCCAGTGTCAGCCTGAGGAACGAAGGGTCTCGGAACTATTCAAGACAAATGATTGATTATCAGTCCTGATACAACCGTTTTGAACCAGGATGTTCGGGATTGGAGGATGGACCAAGATCATTGGCGGAATGCCAATCATATATTTATTTTCCATTTTCCGCTGTCATCCTGAGAAGTAAAAATTTGGACTAAATTTATTGGAAGGTGATGACAGCATGTTGGCAATGAAAATAAATTAGCTCTTTTATTTTTTAAATATAGAACCCCTTTTGGGGTTCCATTATTTTAGCTGGCATGGTACGTTAGCCTGGAAGTCGCGCAAAAACGATGTTCGATTAATCGAACATCGTTTTTGCATTACCCCTATATTGTTAACCATCTATGCTAAAATAATTTATCCCCGCAGGGGATGTATGGCGGATAACAAATATTCTTCAAGAGAGGAAATATAGGTCTAAATACCTAGAAACACAGATTTAACAAACGTGTCATTGGTTCGCAGGAAGGATCTCGGGACAATATAAAACAAATAATTGAATATCAATCATTTAATCAAACGAATTGAATATTTATCAATACTATTCTTACTGCAGATTTTCCCCAAACCAACCCACAAAAAAAAATCCCGACCTTTCGATCGGGATAATCAATTATACTTAATCAACCACTTTATCTACGATAGATATCGCTTTATCTAAATCCTCTTTGGTCACCGTTAGGTGCGGCCTGAACCGGATGCTCCTGTCACCACAGCCCAAGATCAACATATTCTCTGCCATTGCGTCAGCTACAAATTTGTCCCTAATTTCTGGGCTAGGAAGGTCGAATGCGACCAATAATCCTTTTCCGCGAACATTGCTGATGGCAGGATGCTTTTCCGCTAATTCCATCAATTTTACCTGAAGATATTCGCCTAATGATTCCGCTTTGTTCACCAGACCCTCTTTCTCAATGATCTCCAAGATCAATTTGAAACGGATCATGTCAACCAGGTTACCCCCGAAGGTAGAATTGATACGGCTAGACTCTTGGAAAACATTCTTTTCCACGCGGTCAAATTTCTCCTTGTTGGCCAAGATGCCACAAACCTGTGTTTTCTTTCCAAAGGAAATTACATCCGGAACGATTCCATAGTGTTGATAGCACCACATCTTACCTGTCATGGCGATCCCGGTCTGCACCTCATCCAAAATCAAGATGATATCGTTCTTGTCACAGATCTCCCTCAGCTGCATGAAGAATTCCTTGCGGAAATGATTGTCGCCACCTTCAGCTTGGATCGGTTCCAAGATCAAACAAGCGATATCATTCGGGTTATTGGCAATAGCGTTTTCAATTTCTTGGATAGCCTGTTTTTCCAATTCAATGGTTGCCGCAACCGACTCCTCTGTTAAAGGGAAAGTCAATTTCGGATTGCTGATCCTTGGCCAATTGAATTTCGGGAAATACATATACTTCCTTGGGTCCTTGGTATTGGTCAACGAAAGGGTATAACCCGTCCTGCCATGGAATGCCTGTTTGAAATGTATGACCTGGCTAGCCTCTTGGTCGATGCCATTGGCTAGGTTCAGCCTTGTCTTCCAGTCGAAAGCAGCTTTCAGGGCGTTTTCAACAGCCAATCCGCCACCGTCGATAAAGAAACAATAGCTCAGTTCCTTGGGAATCCCTACGCGTTCAAAGACATCCATGAAATCAGCGTACTCATCAGGATAGATATCCGATAAGGCTAATTTATTGATGGAAACCTTTTCCAACTGTTTTTCATTAGCTAGGATATAAGGATGGTTATATCCCACTGGTGATGATGCGAACATGCTGAACATGTCCAAATATTCCTTGCCATCGATGTCTACAATGTATGAACCATGCGATTTCTCCAAGTCCATGACAACTGGAAGACCGTCTGCCAAGATATGTTTACCTAATCTTTTATGTGTTTCTCTTATCATAATCGTTTATAATCTAAATGTTATAGATCAAATTTAATCCCCTGCGCCAATGGTAGGCTAGTGGTATAATTGATGGTATTTGTTTGTCTGCGCATATATACTTTCCATGCATCCGAACCCGATTCACGGCCGCCGCCAGTGTCCTTCTCTCCCCCGAAGGCGCCACCGATTTCAGCTCCCGATGTACCAATGTTTACATTTGCAATACCGCAATCTGATCCGTTCTGGCTCAAGAACAACTCTGCCTCACGCAGGCTATTGGTCATGATCGCTGAAGAAAGGCCTTGTTTTACGCCATTTTGCAAAGCAATCGCTGCATCGACCTCACCGCTGTATTTTATTAAATAAAGGATAGGTGCAAAGGTCTCATGTTGCACGATCTCGTAATGGTTCTCCACTTCGGCAATTACCGGAGTCACATAGCAGCCACTTTCATAACCTGCACCAGTTAATACTTCACCTTTGGTCAATAACTTTCCACCTTCAGCTTTTATTTTTCCCAATGCATCCAGGTACATGTTCACTGCTGCGGTATCGATCAATGGGCCCATGTGGTTATTGCTATCCAACGGATCGCCAATTTTGATCTGTTTATAGGCATCCACCAATGATTTTTTCACTTTATCATAGATGCTTTCATGGATGATCAATCGGCGGGTACTTGTACAACGTTGCCCGGCTGTACCTACTGCTCCAAACACGGCTCCGATAATGGTCATCTTCAGGTCCGCACTCGGGCTGACGATAATGGCATTGTTGCCGCCTAATTCCAACAAGGATTTTCCCAGGCGTTTCGCAACCACCGCGGCGACCTCTTTACCCATGCGGGTAGATCCCGTTGCTGATACCAATGGAATACGTTCATCTTCCGAGATCCATTTCCCTACCTCGGCATCACCGACAATAATCGAAGAGATACCCTCTGGTAATTTATTAGCTTTTAATATGTCGGCGATGATATGTTGGCAAGCTACAGCACACAATGGTGTTTTCTCGCTCGGTTTCCAAACTACCACGTCTCCACATACTAAGGCCAATGCAGCATTCCATGACCAAACCGCTACCGGAAAGTTGAATGCCGTAATGATGCCCACGATTCCTAGTGGATGGTATTGGTCATACATACGGTGACCTGGTCTTTCTGAATGTATGGTATTACCATATAATTGTCTGGATAGACCTACTGCAAAATCACAGATATCGATCATTTCCTGCACTTCGCCCATGCCCTCTTGGTAGGATTTTCCCATTTCATAGGAAACCAGTTTTCCAAGTACCGGCTTCAATTCACGAAGTTTCTCTCCCAATTGGCGCACAATCTCGCCACGCTTTGGCGCTGGAATATCGCGCCACATCAATTTCGCCTTTTCAGCTTCTTGTATTACTTTTTCGTATTCCTTCTTGGTCGTACTCTTTACCTTGGCAATTAACTTGCCATTGCTAGGCGAATAAGATTCAATCAACTCACCCTGAGCAAACCATTTGCTCCCTGTCGACGTCCCTAGGTTTTCAACCTCGATTCCAAGTGTTTTTAATTCTTTTGATGTCATAATATGGTTTATATTATTCGAAATTTCTATAAATATAGAGAATATATTTTGTTGTTACATGGATTTGGTCGAATTTATTTTGTAATTTGGACATAAGATGAGGTGCGGAAAACATAAGTCCTACGCGATTTGAGGAGGTTATGCGAAAATGTTTGTTGGAAGGATGATTTTGGTCATTTTTCAAACAGCTTAATATCGGTAGATTCGAATAGCATTTGGCGCTGTGTGGGCAGTGTTTTTTCTGTTGCTTTCGCCTGTTGTCTATAAATCTAAATTATCCATGGACTACTACCAAATAGAAGAATTATTAAGCCCTGAACAGCTCCTGGTTCGGGATGCCATCCGCGAATTTGTGAAATCCGAGATCGTTCCGGTGATCGACCAGTATGCCCAAGAGCATAAGGAGATCCCCGGTCTGATGAAAAAATTGGGTGCTATTGGCGCCCTTGGTCCCTTTATCCCCGAAGAATATGGGGGAGTAGGGCTTGACTATATGTCCTATGGTTTGATTATGCAGGAGCTGGAATTTGGTGACTCGGCCATCCGCTCTGCCGCTTCGGTGCAATCCTCATTGGTCATGTTCCCGATCTATAAGTTTGGTTCGGAAGAACAGAAACACAGGTTCTTGCCTCGTCTAGCGAGCGGCGATCTGATCGGTGCATTTGGACTGACCGAACCCAACCATGGTTCTGACCCAGCCAGCATGGAAACTAAGTTGGTCAAAGATGGGGATGGATATCGCCTCTCCGGTTCAAAAATGTGGATTACCAATGCGCCGATCTGTGATATCGCCGTGGTATGGGCGCGTGATGAGGATAAAAAGATCCGTGGGGTGATCGTAGAAAGAGGCTTTGAAGGCTTCAGTACGCCCGAGACTTTGAATAAATGGTCCTTGCGCGCTTCCAAAACCGGGGAGCTGGTCTTTGACCAGGTTTTTATACCGCAAGAAAATGTACTTCCTGAAGTTAGTTCCATGAAAGGACCTTTGTCCTGTCTGAATTCTGCACGATATGGAATTTCTTGGGGAGCTATTGGCGCTGCGGTGGATTGTTATGAAACGGCCTTGAAGTATGCTAAAGAACGTAAGCAATTCGGGAAACCTATTGCTTCCTTTCAATTGCAGCAAAAGAAATTGGCTGAAATGGTTACCGAGATCAGCAAGGCACAGTTGCTTTCCTGGCGATTGGGCCAGTTAAAAAATGAAGATCGTGCTACACCTGCGCAGATTTCCATGGCTAAACGCAATAATGTGAACATGGCCTTGCAGGTTGCCCGCGAAGCTAGGCAGATTTTAGGTGCCATGGGCATTGTCGGCGACTATCCGATCATGCGTCACATGATGAACCTGGAATCGGTCATTACCTACGAGGGTACCCATGATGTCCATCTCCTGATTACGGGGAATGACATCACAGGCATCAATGCTTTTTAACTACCTATTATAAGGGTAGTCCTGCACCCAGCGGAAAGTCCGGGTCTTGAGGTCGATATTGTCCATGTCTATCTTTTCCAAAAAGATAGATGTGGAATCCTTGCTACCGGCTTCAATGAGTATTAATCCATCCTCCTTTAATCGGTATTTCAGGTCCAGCGAAGGTTCGTTGGGTTTCCCTACGATTCTAAATTCCTTACTGTCTTTTTCGGGAATGATTTGATAACTGTCCAGCTCCATCTGCTCATCGCGAATGAATAAGGTATGCTCATCTTTGAACATTAAATAATGCCAATGGTCTGGGATGTTTATTTTCTTGCGGTTCAGATGTTCCTTAAAGGGGATATAATATGCACCATAGAGTTCACTTTTCACACCCTTTCTTTGGGCCATGTACTTTCTGGTTGCATGAGTCCTTGGGATAAGGGAGGCGATCGTCAAAATAATGAACAGGTATTTTATGGAGATAAATGCAATTCGTTTCCAGCGTTTGCTGAAGGTTGGCTGTGGTGGCCTGCTGAGTTGTACAGGTTTCTGTTTGATCAGGAGAACATAGAACTTTTGGATATTGGGTGCCAATAGAAAAAGACTTAACAAGACCAAAGCTGTGGAAACCATCTTCACGGGTACGTCATAAAAGTAATTTGTAGCCATCACGTTGATGCTGACCCCTAGCATAATCAATGCACCCAAGGTGCTGGTCCTTCTGAACAGCAGCAAGATCCCCAACATTTCGGCAATACCTATAAATATATTATAGGCAGGCGATGCTCCATAAAAGGTCCATGCCAAGCCCATCGGTGAGAATTTGTACAGGGGTTCGGTCAGACTGATGATATCTGGAAATGGAAACTGGCTGGAAAATACCTTGACAAAGCCATACATAAACATGGTGATTCCAATGTAATACCTGATCAGTACCGTGAGCCAATAGTATAATCTTGGATATACCTTGTTTTTTCGATCGATCGAGGTCCAAACGATGCATCCTATTATAGATACTATAGTTATTAATAAAAGGAGTAGCCATTGCAAGGTGGTGTCTCCGCTTCCACTCTTAAAGGGCATGTTCGCATGGATCTTCACAAAGTCTGAAGCCAGGAACTTTAGGAGGTCGGTTAAGACTGGGGCGAGAAGGCGCTCCAAAAAGAGTAAGAAAAAGAAGCTGCTGTTGTTTATTAAGATAATAAACAGGGTTATTAATAAAAAGCAGAACCTAAATAGGATGGGGTTTCTAGGAAATACGTCGATCGGCTGTTTCTGGTCAGTGGTATCCATAATATATTATTGGTTTCTTAAATATAATGAATATTGCTTGAGGAAATTTTGTGAGAGCTATTTTTTAAATGTTTTTAACGAATGCAAGAGGCTGCTACGAGTTTGTGATCAAATACAATAAATGAGGTGTTTTTCTGGGGGTCTGGTTCGGGACTCATTCGGGGCATGTTCGGGAAAGCTTCGGTGGAGAGAGCTGGATAGGCCGTAGCGTACCCGAGGTTGGAAGTGGGACGCTGGGGGATCGGGAGGGGGATGGCATGGTTTGCGTTGCGAGATTTCCGAATGTGGGTGGGATGGGGTAGGGAGGAGAAACCATTCCGATGGTTGAGCGGAGCCGAGACCCGGCACAGGATCATCGAGAGGGATGGACCATGATCACCACCACGGTAGGGGCGAATCGAATTCGCCCGCCCCATGCATTTGAACCAGGATGGAGGGGATCCGAGGATGGGCCAAGACCATGGAAAGGCCCGGGAAGCCTCCCTTTTGCCCCTTTTTCCCTGCCTCCCTGAAAATTTATCTGGCAATGCTACAGCGAGTTATGCCGCCTGGCGAAAAATACTTTGCCCGCCCCCTTGGAAGTGAAGGTATTTTGTCCCTATCTTTGCACCACTCCGCAAGGGAGGGACGGCCGCAGGGCCACTGACAACAGGGAAGGAAAAGGGATGAGGGAAGGCCAAAACTGGCACTACCGAAACCACCGAAAAAAGGGCCTCAAAAAATATTTTAAAAAAGATTTTGCGGTTTCGAAAAAGGTTCTTACCTTTGCAGTCCCAGCCAAGGGAAACAGCTACGGACGCGATGTCCGGAGCGGAAAAAAATGACAGATTGCGACCTTCCTTTACGGAGGGGACACAACATAAAAAAGCCGAAGCGAGATGCCCAGGCGCGATAAGTTCTTTAAATGATCATGTAGCGCAGCGACCCGTACGAGAGTACGGTAGCTGAACAAGATTTACAAAATCAATTCAGGTATCCCGGAGCGGGAGGAAAACATTTTTATAAGACAACGATTCTATTTATTATAAATAGTCTTGGTCTTACACTTCATTTTACAATGGAGAGTTTGATCCTGGCTCAGGATGAACGCTAGCGGCAGGCCTAATACATGCAAGTCGGACGGGATCCATCGGTAGCTTGCTACCGATGGTGAGAGTGGCGCACGGGTGCGTAACGCGTGAGCAACCTGCCCATATCAGGGGGATAGCCCGGAGAAATCCGGATTAACACCGCATGACACTGCTTTCCGGCATCGGGAGGCGGTCAAATATTCATAGGATATGGATGGGCTCGCGTGACATTAGCTAGTTGGTGGGGTAACGGCCCACCAAGGCGACGATGTCTAGGGGCTCTGAGAGGAGAATCCCCCACACTGGTACTGAGACACGGACCAGACTCCTACGGGAGGCAGCAGTAAGGAATATTGGTCAATGGGGGCAACCCTGAACCAGCCATGCCGCGTGCAGGACGACTGCCCTATGGGTTGTAAACTGCTTTTGTTAGGGAATAAACCCCGCTACGTGTAGCGGGCTGAATGTACCTAAAGAATAAGGATCGGCTAACTCCGTGCCAGCAGCCGCGGTAATACGGAGGATCCGAGCGTTATCCGGATTTATTGGGTTTAAAGGGTGCGTAGGCGGCACTTTAAGTCAGGGGTGAAAGACGGCAGCTCAACTGTCGCAGTGCCCTTGATACTGAAGTGCTTGAATGCGGTTGAAGACGGCGGAATGAGACAAGTAGCGGTGAAATGCATAGATATGTCTCAGAACACCGATTGCGAAGGCAGCTGTCTAAGCCGTTATTGACGCTGATGCACGAAAGCGTGGGGATCGAACAGGATTAGATACCCTGGTAGTCCACGCCCTAAACGATGATGACTCGATGTTTGCGATATACCGTAAGCGTCCAAGCGAAAGCGTTAAGTCATCCACCTGGGGAGTACGCCCGCAAGGGTGAAACTCAAAGGAATTGACGGGGGCCCGCACAAGCGGAGGAGCATGTGGTTTAATTCGATGATACGCGAGGAACCTTACCCGGGCTTGAAAGTTACTGAAGGGCGCAGAGACGCGCCCGTCCTTCGGGACAGGAAACTAGGTGCTGCATGGCTGTCGTCAGCTCGTGCCGTGAGGTGTTGGGTTAAGTCCCGCAACGAGCGCAACCCCTATGTTTAGTTGCCAGCACGTCAAGGTGGGGACTCTAAACAGACTGCCTGCGCAAGCAGAGAGGAAGGCGGGGACGACGTCAAGTCATCATGGCCCTTACGTCCGGGGCTACACACGTGCTACAATGGATGGTACAGCGGGCAGCTACACAGCAATGTGGTGCCAATCTCGAAAAGCCATTCACAGTTCGGATCGGGGTCTGCAACTCGACCCCGTGAAGTTGGATTCGCTAGTAATCGCGTATCAGCAATGACGCGGTGAATACGTTCCCGGGCCTTGTACACACCGCCCGTCAAGCCATGAAAGCTGGGGGTACCTAAAGCATGTAACCGCAAGGAGCGTGTTAGGGTAAAACCGGTAATTGGGGCTAAGTCGTAACAAGGTAGCCGTACCGGAAGGTGCGGCTGGAATACCTCCTTTCTAGAGCCCGCTCCGGGGGAGCTGCGCCACATACATGATCTATACAGAAAAAAAGACATTCAGAAGAAAGTGCCCACCCTGTGGGACAGTACCGAGTATCTAGTATTTAGTATCTAGACACCGTACTGCCCGACAACCGGTGACACCGAGAGATGAGAGAGATAAGCTAGTCCCGTAGCTCAGTTGGTTAGAGCACTACACTGATAATGTAGGGGTCAGCAGTTCAAATCTGCTCGGGACTACCACACACGGGGGATTAGCTCAGCTGGCTAGAGCACCTGCCTTGCACGCAGGGGGTCAACGGTTCGAATCCGTTATTCTCCACAGATCTGGGTCCAGATGGTATGGCGAACGTTAGCCCGCAAGGGTCTGATTACTAACTACTAAATACTATCTACTAGATACCCGGATAAAGAGTTCTTTGACATATTGGAAGAAAAGAGATTAACAAGAGAAGACAACAGAGGCTCCATACTTTATGTATGGGACCAAAAGCAACCTACCACTTTGCAAAAGGGGTGGTAGCGTGAAGAAAGTAAACAAGGGCACACGGGGGATGCCTAGGCTCTCAGAGGCGATGAAGGACGTGATAAGCTGCGATAAGCCACGGGGATCGGCAAATGCGACTCGATCCGTGGATTTCCGAATGGGGCAACCCGGCATGTTGAAGACATGCCATCAAATGAAGCGAACGCGCTGAACTGAAACATCTAAGTAGGCGTAGGAGGAGAAAATAACAATGATTTCCCAAGTAGTGGCGAGCGAACGGGAAAGAGCCCAAACCGTCCATGTCAAGGCATGGGCGGGGTTGTAGGACCACGGCATTGTACTGTGCTATGAACTGGAAGCAGGTGGGAAACTGCGCGATAAGGGTGAGAGCCCCGTACAGGCAAAGAATACAGGCATAGTGGTATCCTGAGTACCGCGGGACCGGAGAAATCCTGTGGGAATCCGCCAGCACCATCTGGCAAGGCTAAATACTCCTGAGAGACCGATAGTGGACCAGTACCGTGAGGGAAAGGTGAAAAGAACCCCGAACAGGGGAGTGAAAAGAACCTGAAACCGTGTGCTTACAAGCGGTCGGAGCGGAGCGATTCCGTGACGGCGTGCCTTTTGCATAATGAGCCTACGAGTTACTCTTGTCCGGCAAGGTTAATGGCTTAAGGCCAGGAGCCGAAGCGAAAGCGAGTCTGAACAGGGCGCACAGTCGGACGAGGTAGACGCGAAACCTTGTGATCTACCCTTGGGCAGGTTGAAGGTGCGGTAACACGTACTGGAGGACCGAACCGATAAACGTTGAAAAGTTTCCGGATGACCTGAGGGTAGGGGTGAAAGGCCAATCAAACTGGGAAATAGCTCGTACTCCCCGAAATGTTTTTAGGAACAGCGTCGGCATGGAGTCTAGCAGAGGTAGAGCTACCGATTGGGTGCGGGGGAGTCAAATCCTACCAAATCCAGACGAACTCCGAATGCTGCTAGATATGGCCGGCAGTGAGGCTTTGGGTGCTAAGGTCCAAGGCCGAGAGGGAAAGAACCCAGACCATCAGCTAAGGTCCCCAAATCCGTTCTAAGTTGAACTAACGAGGTCCGGTTGCCCAGACAGCTAGGATGTTGGCTTGGAAGCAGCCATTCATTTAAAGAGTGCGTAACAGCTCACTAGTCGAGCGGCCGGGCGTGGATAATAAACGGGCATCAAGAACGGTACCGAAGCTATGGATTGCAATTTATTGCACTGGTAGGGGAGCATTCCATCGGGGGCGAATCCGCGGGGCGACCCGTGGTGGACCTGATGGAAAAGCAAATGTAGGCATAAGTAACGATAAGGCGGGTGAGAAACCCGCCCACCGAAAGACCAAGGTTTCCTGATCAACGCTAATCGGATCAGGGTCAGTCGGGACCTAAGGCGCATCCGAAAGGAGGCAGCCGATGGCCAACGGGTTAATATTCCCGTACTGTTGATGGCTGCGATGTGGTGACGGAGTAGTGACACTGCCGCGAACTGACGGAATAGTTCGTTGAAGGGCAAAGGTATTGGACCGGTAGGCAAATCCGCCGGTACAGCCGAAGCCCGATAGTACAGCAAACCCTCGGGGGCGCTGATAGCGCAGGTAAGCAGACTTCCAAGAAAACCCGCTAAGCTCCAGGCCATCAAGACCCGTACCGCAAACCGACACAGGTGGTCGAGGAGAGGATCCTAAGGTGCTCGAGTGAATCATGGCTAAGGAACTCGGCAAAATGGCCCTGTAACTTCGGGAGAAGGGGCGCTTCCTCCAGCGATGGAGAAGCCGCAGTGAAAAGGCCCAGGCGACTGTTTAGCAAAAACATATGGCTTTGCGAAATCGAAAGATGAGGTATAAGGCCTGACACCTGCCCGGTGCTGGAAGGTTAAGAGGGGATGTCATCCGCAAGGAGAAGCATTGAATCGAAGCCCCAGTAAACGGCGGCCGTAACTATAACGGTCCTAAGGTAGCGAAATTCCTTGTCGGGTAAGTTCCGACCTGCACGAATGGTGTAACGATCTGGGCGCTGTCTCAGCCATGAGCTCGGTGAAATTGTGGTATCGGTGAAGACGCCGGTTACCCGCAACGGGACGGAAAGACCCCATGAACCTTCACTATAGCTTAACATTGGAATTGGGTACAGGATGTGTAGGATAGGCGGGAGTAATTGAAGCGGTTTCGCCAGGAATCGCGGATACGACCTTGAAATACCGCCCTTTCTGTATCCGGTTTCTAATCCCGCACTGCGGGAGACATTGTTTGGTGGGTAGTTTGACTGGGGTGGTCGCCTCCAAAAAGGTAACGGAGGCTTTCAAAGGTAAGCTCAGTACGCTTGGTAACCGTACGTGGAGTGCAATGGCATAAGCTTGCTTGACTGTGAGACCTACAAGTCGACCAGGGTCGAAAGACGGACATAGTGATCCGGTGGTTCTGTATGGAAGGGCCATCGCTCAAAGGATAAAAGGTACTCTGGGGATAACAGGCTGATCTCCCCCAAGAGCTCATATCGACGGGGAGGTTTGGCACCTCGATGTCGGCTCGTCACATCCTGGGGCTGGAGAAGGTCCCAAGGGTTGGGCTGTTCGCCCATTAAAGTGGCACGCGAGCTGGGTTCAGAACGTCGCGAGACAGTTCGGTCCCTATCTGTTGTGGGCGCTGGAAGTTTGAGTGGATCTGACCTTAGTACGAGAGGACCGGGTTGGACGGACCGCTGGTGAACCTGTTATGCCGCCAGGTGTACGGCAGGGTAGCTACGTCCGGGATAGATAAGCGCTGAAAGCATCTAAGTGCGAAACTAGCCACGAGATGAGACTTCCTCACAAGGGTCGTCGGAGATTACGACGTCGATAGGCCACAGGTGTAAAGGTTGAGAGACCAAAGCCGAGTGGTACTAATAGCCCGAAGCTTTCCAATGCGGATAGACCTGTTGTCCTCTCTCTTTTTCTGATCTTTTCTTCCAATAACATGTCAATGTGCAACGGTCCCCAAGGGGCCATGTACAAAAAGGTATTCAGGTGCCTATATCGGCGGTGTCCACCTCTTCCCATTCCGAACAGAGAAGTTAAGCCCGCCAGAGCCGATGGTATTGCCGTAACAGGTGGGAGAGTAGGTCGGTGCCTAATTTTATAGAGAGGCCCGCTGTCAACAGACAGCGGGCTTTCTGTTTTTATGGACATTGGGAAAGCGGTAAGGGAGCAGGCAGGTCCGGTGCACGGCAGCGGGCGGATGCGATCCGCCCCTACGGAATGGGGGACGTTCAGGCGGAAGTATGTTTTCCATGACGGTCTTGGTCCATCCTCCAATCCCATCCATCCTGGTTCAAACAATCCTCCCATCCCATCCATCCTGGTTCAACCATCCTTCCCATCCAACTTCAATTGCCCAACAATTAATAAATTATCTCAGTTCCCCCTTAGTCAAGCTTTTTTAAGGTTATTTCACTTAATCCAATATCAATCCTTCTTATTGCTTTACCGTTTTTGTAATTTTATCTAAATAATTCATGGAGAAAACCTCTAATTATTCAATGTATTTATTGAATTTCAATCTATGTTTCTTAAATTTAACCTAATACTTAAGTTGTAACAAATAAATTGTATAAATCTTTGTTTGTTTTTACTTAAGGTTGTTTAAATTATTTCGTTTATCTTTACTGAAAAATATTATCTCTTATTTTTATAAATTAATTAATTTATAAAAAATAATCCTACTTTTACATATAGTTTCTTTCTGAATTTGCATACAAATTGTATATTTATAAGGAAACATAATAAGTTGTTAATATTGATTTGCCCAAGGATCAATTTAGTGGATTTAAGTTAATAAATATGCAGAGCATTAAATTAGGAATAATTGATGATAGCGTCTTTTGTCGTACTTTGACGAAATTCCAGCTTATGAATATCAATGCAGTTCACTTTGATTTTGTAATCGAGGCTGAATCGATCATGGACTTCCAAACGAAAGCCGCTAATTCAGAAATCCCTGATGTAATCCTCTTGGATATCATGATGCCTGATATCGATGGGATCTCTGGTATCCCGATTATTAAGGCGCTTTATCCCAATGTACATATCCTCATGCTATCGGATGTTGATAACCCTGCCATTGTTCGTAAGAGCCTACTTGCTGGTGCTAATGCCTTTGTCAAAAAAGGAACTAAATCCGTGGACATGATGAATATAATCATTGATGTGATCAATGGTTCTTCTTATGTCAGTCCTGAAATTACTAAATCCCTGTTCTTTGGGATCCAACAACCTCCCCAATCGAGGAGAAAGTTGTCCAAGCGTGAATTGACCATAGTGCATCGCTTATTAGAGGGGTTTAGCCTGAATAATATTGCTAAGCACTTTGAAATAACAGTGGATAAATTATGGCAATTGATCCAAGTCATCCTTAAAAAGCTTAATATTGTGAGCTCTGTGCAGGTTCCTTCTGCATAGTATTCTTGTGTTAATTCTCTGCTAATAATAGTATAATAACAATATTACACTATCCTATTCCTTTTTTTTCTATTTTTCAGTTTTATAAAACGTGAAAACGATAAGTTTTTATCTAACCTGAAATGAAAAGAAAATCCATAGTAATATTATTGATAGCAGTATTGGTTGTTGGTGGAATGGTCTTCTATAGGATCAACAAAAATAAAGAAAAAGCAGCGGCACAACAGGGACCTAGAGGTGGCAACTCCTCAGTAAAAGTTTATGGGACTGTCGTTCAAGGCCAACCTTTCTCTGATTTCCTTTCTTTATCAGGTGCCATCGAGGCAGATGAACAGATTGAGCTGCATACGGAGATTTCGGGTATCGTAGAGTCGATCAATTTCTCGGAAGGGGGCAGGGTTTCTCAAGGTCAACCTCTATTGACCATCAATGATGCGGAGCTGCAAGCTCAATTGGCTCAAGCTCAAACCCGCAATAACCTAGCTGCTGAAAATGAAAGAAGAGCCAAGCTCTTGTTGGAAAAGGAAGCTATTTCTCAAGAAGAATACGATATCGCAAGTGCCGACTTCCGGACTGCGCAATCGCAGATCCAATTGATCAAGGCACAGTTGAGCAAGACGGTTATCCGTGCTCCTTTTTCGGGCCGTATCGGTCTAAGAAGTATTTCGAAAGGAAGTTATGTGACTCCGACAACCAATATTGCACAGTTGGTAAATACCAATAGGTTGAAGGTTTCTTTTTCAATTCCAGAAAAATATGCCAATAAAGTAACCCTCAATAATCAAATTAAATTTAGTGTTCAAGGTGTGGAAGGGGAATTTACTGCCAAGATCTATGCAACTGAACCGGCGGTGGAAGCAAACACCAGAACATTATTAGTAAAAGCAATCACATCTAACAGTTCAGATCGTATCATTCCAGGAACTTTTGCCAATATTATCTTTCCCTTGGAAACTTTGGACAATGGCTTGTTAGTTCCAGCAGAAGCCTTGATACCCGTTCAAAATGGTAAAAAGCTTTTTGTGATGAAAAATGGTATGGCGAATGAGGTCATGGTTGAAACAGGAGCAAGAACGGATGAGGACGTATTGATTACTTCGGGGATCCAGACAGGAGATACTGTGCTGACTTCGGGAGTAATGTCCTTGCGGAATGGCTCTAAAGTTCAGGTGAACCTTCAATAATCGAGAAAAAATGAGTTTATCTACCATAAGTATTAAGCGGCCTGTCCTGACGATAGTCATGAACTTGATCCTGATTCTTTTTGGAATCATTGGATATACGTTCTTGGGAGTCCGTGAGTTTCCGTCCATTGACCCTGCCCAGATATCCGTTCGGACAAACTATGCAGGTGCCAATGCCGATATCATTGAGTCGCAGATTACTGAACCTTTGGAAAAATCCATCAATTCCATTGATGGGATTAGGAATATATCTTCTTCATCCAATCAGGGCTCCAGTAATATTACCATAGAGTTTAACCTAAGCAAAAACTTAGAAGAGGCAGCAAATGACGTGCGGGATAAGGTTTCGCAGGCCTTGCGGAGTTTGCCTCAAGATATTGATGCCCCGCCGGTGGTTTCCAAAGCAGATGCGGATTCGGAACCTATTCTGACCATGACGATGCAGAGTGCCACTAAGAATGTGTTGGAATTATCGGATTATGCAGAAAATGTCATTGCCCAAAGGCTACAGACCATTCCTGGTGTGAGTTCGGTACAGATCTGGGGGCAGAAGAAATTTGCCATGCGCCTGTGGATAGATCCCGTGAAGTTAGCTTCTTATGGCTTGACCGTATTGGATGTGAGGTCTGCATTGACCACTCAGAACGTGGAATTACCATCAGGGAAATTAACGGGTGCAAATACTGAACTGGCCATTAAAACCATTGGTAACTTAGCAACAGAGGAAGAATTCAATAATATTATCATCCGTTCGGATAACAACCGGATCGTCCGTTTTTCGGATGTTGGTAAAGCTGCATTAGAGGCTGAAAACTTTGAGACCAAGATGTCCGACTCAGGCTTTCCAATGGTCAGCTTGGCGGTAATCCCTCAACCCGGTACAAACTACCTGGAAATTGCCGATCAGTTCTATAAGGAGTATGATCGCCTGCAAAATGAATTGCCGGAAGGCTTTGAATTGAATATAGCGATCGATAATACTCAATTCGTAAAAAAGGCTGTCTTGGAAGTTGTAGAAACCTTGCTGATCGCTATCGTTTTGGTTGTGTTGATCATCTATCTGTTCTTCCGAAACTGGTCCATTGCCTTTAGGCCATTGATCGATATCCCAGTTTCTTTGATTGCGACGTTCTTTATTATGTACCTCTGTGGTTTCTCCATCAACGTATTGACCTTGCTGGCCATTGTATTGGCCACCGGTTTGGTGGTGGATGATGGTATTGTGGTAACTGAGAACATCTTTAAGAAGGTGGAAGAAGGGATGTCGCCTATTCAGGCAGCCATTAAAGGATCGAATGAGATCTTCTTTGCGGTAATCTCGATTTCTATCACCCTAGCAGCGGTGTTTTTACCGGTAATCTTTTTAGAAGGATTTGTGGGAAGGCTATTCCGGGAATTCGGTGTCGTCATCGGAGCAGCGGTATTGATTTCAGCTTTTGTTTCATTGACTTTGACCCCCATGTTAAATGCCTACTTGATGAAAGGTGGCGAGCAGAAGAGATCGAAGTTTTATATGCGTACTGAGCGTTATTTTGAAATGATGAACTCAAGCTATGCAGATTCCTTGAAAGGTTTCCTTCGGATGAAATGGCTTAGTTTTGCCACGATTCTAGCCTGTTTTGCATTGATCTATTTCTTTTATCAATTATTGCCAAAGGAAACAGCGCCCTACGATGACCGTAGTTATATCAGTCTGAGGGCAACGGCTCCTGAGGGTGTATCCTATGATTATATGGATCGGTTTATGACTGATCTGACCCTCTTGATCAATGATTCGGTGCCTGAGAAAAAAGTTAGTTTGGTGATTACATCTCCAGGTTTTGGTTCTGCTTCATCCAATTCAGGATTTGTCCGTTTGGGATTAGTGCAGCCGAATGAAAGAGAAAGGACGCAGCAGGAAATTGCGGATGACCTTTCGAGATTGACCCGAGGCTACTCCGAAGGAAGGGTTTCTGTATCGCAGCAACCTACCATTTCGGTAAATAGAAGGGGAGGTCTTCCTATTCAGTATATCATACAGGCGCCAAATTTCCAGAAATTGGAAGAAAAGATTCCTGAATTTATGGATGAGCTGGCAAAAGACAATACTTTCTCTATTACGGATGTCAATTTGAAATTTAACAAACCAGAGGTATATGTGATTATCGACCGGGAAAAAGCCCAATCCTTGGGTGTATCTGTGTTGGATGTGGCGCAGACCTTGCAAATGTCCCTTTCTGGTCAACGTTTTGGCTACTTTATGATGAATGGAAAGCAGTACCAAGTGATGGGGCAGTTTGACCGTAAGGATAGAGCGACACCGATGGATCTCGCGTCCATCTTTGTCAAGAATAGTCAAGGAGAATTGATCCAGTTGGATAATATAGTGGAAATTGAAGAAAGAAGCAGTCCGCCGCAGTTATTCCATAATAACCGATATATGGCAGCGACCGTTTCTGCTGGCCTAGCGCCTGGAAAGAGTATGGGGGATGGAATCGAAGCAATGGAAGCGATCAAAGAACGGGTTTTGGATGATACCTTTACTACCGATTTGGGTGGTGAGTCCAGAGACTTTGTGGAAAGTGGTTCGAATACCATGTTTGCATTCGGATTGGCAGTTTTGCTGATCTTCCTGATCCTTGCCGCGCAATTCGAGAGTTTCATTGACCCTATCATCATCATCATTACCGTTCCGATGGCTGTTGCCGGGGCTATGTTTTCACTATGGCTCTTCGGACAATCTTGGAATATCTTTTCACAGATCGGGACGATCATGTTGATTGGATTGGTAACCAAGAACGGGATCTTGATCGTGGAGTTTGCGAATCAATTGCGGGAAGAAGGCTATAATAAGTACGATGCCGTGGTTACGGCTTCGGAAGCGAGGCTGAGACCTATTTTGATGACCTCATTGGCGATTGCATTAGGTGCATTGCCGATTGCCCTTTCATTAGGGGCTGCATCAACCAGCCGAATTGGTATGGGGGTTGTGATTGTTGGTGGAACTATTTTCGCCTTAATATTGACTTTATTTGTTATTCCTGCATTTTACCTGATGATGTCAAGGAAGAAGAACTTACATCCGGAATTGGAAGAAATTAAAATGCTGGAGGAAATTGAAGAATAAAATGAAGAAACTTGTCTTATTAGGCTGTTTGATCCTGTTAGCAGGGCTGGATTTGCATGCGCAGGGATTATTGACTGCTAAAGATGCTGTTCAGATTGCACTTGAGAATAACTTTGAAATAAAACTATCGCAGAATGACCTTCGTATTGCACAGGAAAATACCACCTATGGCAATGCAGGTATGTTGCCGAATGTGACCGGTAATTTTTCGCAGAATAACTCTGTGATGAACTCCTCGCAGGTGCAAGCCAATGGCGATGAGCGATCCTTGAGGAATGCGAAAAACAATAGTATGAGCTATGGCGTAAGCATTGGATGGACCATCTTTGATGGTTTCGCCATGTTTTCAAGATATGATCAACTCAAGGAGTTGCAAAAGCAAGGCGAGTTTGAGCTTAAAAAAACCATATTGGCTAAGGTATCTGATGTCATCTCTACTTACTATACCATTGTGGAGCAACAGAACCTCCTGAATGCCATAGATTCAAGTATCAATATCTCTATGGAACGCCTACGAACCGCTGAAAATAGATTCATGATCGGAAAAGCTTCTCGTTTGGAAGTATTGAACGTGCAAGTGAACCTGAATGAAGATGAATCCAACCGATTGAGGCAAGCCAATGTAGTCAAGAACCTAAAGATTAACCTGAACAGCCTAATGGCGCGAGAACTCAATATAGAATTTGATGTAGAAAGAGAAGTGGAGTATGATGATTCTTTGATCTACGATGAACTATTGAACAAAGCCAAAGAATACAATCCAGATCTGCAGATCATTGCGATTAATAAAAGAATGGCTGAATTGGAAATCAAGCGGGTCAAAGGGAATCGGTATCCGGTTGTTCGCTTGAGCACAGGCTATAATTTTTCAGAATCGGAATCCAGTCTAGGATTCGTTTCCAGTTCGAACTCCCGAGGATTTAATTATGGTGTTACCGCTTCGATCAATATTTTCGATGGATTTAATCAACGGAGAAATGAAAGGGTTGCCAAGATCCAATTGGAAAACTCAGGCTTGATGATCGATCAACAGAATCTATTGATCCGGACAGCCATGTCTACCGCATATGAATCATATCAAACAAACCTGTCTTTAGCGCGTTTAGAGGAGAATAATGCCGATATCGCTAGACAGAACCTCAATATTACCTTAGAAAAATATAAGATAGGAACCATTTCTGCCGTGGAGTTCCGAGATGCCCAAGAAAACTTCATCAATGCGGTATCGAGGTTCAATTCTTCCAGGTTACAGGCGAAGCTTTCGGAGCTGGCGCTGAAGGAAATGATCGGGAATATCAATCTATAGCCTTTTGTCTCAATATTTTGACAGAAAGCAAACGGTTGTGCAAATTGGACAAACGTTTGCGTGGTCAAATTGTTTTTGTTTTATCAAAAATCGTATTATCATTGTATTAGTGGTTTGATAATCAAGCCCCTCAACCAAATTATACCATTCGTTAATTTGTGATAAATCAAAATTTGACTGTTTAGTTTGTTTTAAAATAGGTGATTTATAGGGGGACTATGTCCCCCTTTATTTTGTAAATTAGTTTGATAATAAATTTATACTATGAATAACTCCCGTAGAGATTTTTTAAAGAAGGCTGGTTTGTTGTCCAGCGCAGCAATCACATTGCCCTCTTTGCAAAACGAGGTGTTTGCAAGTTCCAACTTCAATATGTCTGGATTTGCTGCTCCAAAAATAGATAAAGTTAAAGTAGCCGTTATTGGACTCGGAATGCGTGGTCCTGGTGCTGTGGACCGTCTGTCTTACATCGAAGGAGTAGACATCGTAGCTCTATGTGATAAACATGCTGACCGTGTTACGAAAGCTCAAACTATTTTAACTAAAAAAGGTCTGAAGGAAGCGAAAGCTTATTCTGGTGAAGATGGCTGGAAAACCATGTTGAAAAACGAAGAATTAGACCTTGTATATATCACAACCCCTTGGGAATACCATGCTCCAATGGCTATTGAAGCCATGAAATCTGGTGCTCACGCAGCAACAGAAGTTCCAATGGGATTGACTGTCTCTGAAATCTGGGAAGTGGTAAAAACTTCTGAAGCAACCAAGAAACATTGTATGATGTTGGAGAACTGTTGTTATGACTTCTTCGAAATGTTGACATTGAACATGGTTCGCCAGGGATTATTCGGTGAATTGGTACATGCCGAAGGTGCATATATCCACGACTTATTGAGCTTAAACTTCGATAAGAACGGTTATGATAACATGTGGAGATTGCGCGAAAACATTAAAATGAACGGTAACTTATACCCAACTCACGGTATCGGCCCAATCGCGCAATGTATGAACATCAACTGTGGGGATAAATTGACCCACTTGGTAGCCATGCAGTCTAACGACTTCATGATGGCTGATAAAGCTAGAGAATTAGCTGCCACAGATGATTTCTTCAAAGAATTCGTAGGTAAGAAATACAGAGGTAATATGGACACTACCTTGATCAAAACTGAAAAAGGTAAAACATTAATGGTTCAACATGATGTTACTTCACCTCGTCCTTACTCACGCATCCACTTATTGAGCGGTACTAAAGGCTTTGCCCAGAAATACCCGCAAGAAGGAATTGCATTTGGACATAGCTTCGTGAAACCAGAAGAACTTAAGAAACTATACGATCAATATACTCCAGAATTAGTGAAATTCATCGGTGAACAAGCTAAGGAAGTTGGTGGCCACGGTGGTATGGACTTTATGATGGACTGGAGAATGATCGACTGTCTACGTAATGGCCTTCCTCTAGATCAGACTGTTTATGACGGTGCTGTATGGAGTGCGATCGTTCCATTGAGTGTTGAATCTGTTTCTAAAAACAGCAGAACAGTGGATATCCCTGACTTCACAAGAGGTAACTGGAAAACAAACAAGCCTCATGACATGACCTTGAACGGTGGTGGTAACACCAAGATCCGTCCAAAGGTGAATGCGAAGGATGTTCAATTAAACGTGAAATAGTTAAAAATCCTATATTTTCATTAAAGCTGCCTCAACAGGCAGCTTTTTTTGATTCCAGTCCTACTTATTCCAGATTTTCATTTTTCAATTACTCTGTTATCTTTGTAAAAGGAGACTTTCAATCCTGTACTATGAACATTTTCAAATCTATTCCTATATCCATTTTACTATTTACTGCTTGCCAATCAGGTGCTAAGAATAAAGAGCAGGTTGTTTTTTCTGATTCGGTTGCCGTTTGTCATACTTCATCGATCCCTTCACGTTTCGCAACCCTGAAGAAGGATTCAATTAGTAATATCGTAGGAGAGGATAAATCGGAGATGGTCAAGATTGAAGGCGGAACCTTTGAAATGGGGAGCAATAACTTCCAAGATGCCCAGCCATTACATCAGGTTACGGTCAATAGCTTTTACATGGATGTGCATGAGGTGACCAATGCGCAATTCGAAGCTTTTGTAAAAGCAACTGGATATGTAACGGTAGCAGAGCGTCCATTGGACCCAAAAGATTTTCCAGGAGCAGACCCTGCACTGTTGGTCCCAGGTTCGGCGGTCTTCTCGGCTCCCAAACAAGTCCAAGGTTTGCAAGATCACCTGCAATGGTGGGAATACGTCCCTGATGCTAATTGGCGCCATCCTGAAGGCCCTAAGAGCTCCATAAAAGGAAAGGAGAACCATCCTGTCACGCAGCTTGCTTATGAAGATGCAGAAGCGTATGCAAAATGGGCAGGTAAGCGGCTCCCAACTGAAGCAGAATGGGAATACGCTGCCAAAGCAGGAAAGCATCAAGCGGAAACCTATTATTGGGGATCCGAAAAGCTAGAAGATGGCAAATGGTTAGCCAATATTTACCAAGGTGAATTCCCAACCAAGAACTCCAAGGAAGATGGATTCGAAACCACAGCACCCGTTAAATCCTTTCCAGCGAATGCCTATGGCCTTTACGATATGGAAGGCAATGTCTGGGAGTGGTGTTCTGACTTCTACAGGCCAGATTACTACCAGCACAGTCCCAAAGATAATCCCAAAGGACCTGCGGATTCCTACGACCCCCAAGAACCCGGGACCATCAAACGCGTACAACGCGGTGGCTCTTTCCTCTGCAACGACCAATATTGCGAACGCTATAAAGCCGGCAGCCGCGGCAAAGGAGAAATCAACTCACCAACCAACAATGTGGGGTTTAGGTGTGTCAAGAGTAGTATTTAGTAGAGAGTATTTAGTAGAAAGTATTTAGTATTTAGACTATATGTATGTCAAAAAAGGTCTGAGAAATTAATCTCAGACCTTTTTTTGGTATTTTTTAGTCTTAATTCTAAATACTAAATACTAAATACTAAATACTTAGTACTTAGTACTACTGCGCATTCAAGAACATTGATTTCTTGCTGTACAATTCTCTGAAATGTGGATCGTTAAGATCTTTGATAAAGCGGATCGCTTCACCAGTTGATTTCATCTCAGGGCCTAATTGCTTGTCTACCTCAGGGAATTTCGAGAAAGAGAACACAGGCTCTTTAATCGCGTATCCATTCAATTTACGTTCAATCGTGAAGTCTTTCAATTTGTTCTCACCCAACATCACCTTCGTAGCGATATTGATGTAAGGTACATCATAAGCCTTCGCGATAAATGGAACCGTACGAGATGCACGAGGGTTTGCCTCGATTACGAATACATTCTCATCTTTGATTGCGAATTGTATGTTCAATAGACCAATTACATTCAGTGCTTTTGCTAATTTGATGGTATATTCTTCCATTTTTTGCTGAACATTTTCTGATAAGCTAAATGGAGGCAATACCGCTGATGAGTCACCAGAGTGGATACCTGCTGGCTCGATGTGTTCCATCATACCGATGATGTGAACATCCTCACCGTCACAGATCGAATCTGATTCCGCTTCCTCAGCTCTATCTAAGAAGTGGTCAATCAGGATATGGTTACCTGGAAGGTTTTTCAATAGGTTCACTACTGCTTTTTCCAAGTCTTCATCGTTGATCACGATGCTCATTCCTTGTCCACCTAATACATACGAAGGGCGAACCAAAACTGGGTAACCAACTTCATTCGCAACTTTGATGGCTTCTTCTGCAGAAGTTGCAACACCGTATTTTGGATAAGGAATATCTAAATCTTTCAATAAGTCAGAAAAACTTCCACGGTCTTCTGCCAAGTCCATGTTAGCGAAGTTTGTTCCGATGATCTTCACGCCCTCAGCTTCTAGGCGCTCAGCCATTTTCAAGGCAGTTTGACCACCTAACTGAACTATTACACCAACTGGTTTCTCCAATTCGATGATTTCACGAACGTGTTCCCAGAATACAGGCTCGAAGTATAGTTTGTCAGCCATGTTAAAGTCTGTCGATACAGTCTCAGGGTTACAGTTCACCATGATGGCTTCGTAACCACATTCTTTTGCTGCCAATAAACCGTGTACACAGGAGTAATCAAACTCGATACCTTGACCGATACGGTTAGGTCCCGAACCTAATACGATGATCTTCTTGCGATCCGATGCTACAGACTCGTTCTCATCTTCGAAAGTAGAGTAGTAATATGGAGTTTGTGCAGGGAATTCCGCAGCACAAGTATCTACCATTTTATAAACGCGACGGATACCCAATTCTTTACGACGTGCATACACCTCGTCTTCCGTGGTATTTCCTAATAACCAAGCGATTTGGATATCTGAATAACCTTTTTGTTTCAAGGTCATGAAGAAGTCGCGCGGGATATTGTTCAATTGGTATCTACGCAATTCACCTTCTAGTTGAACCAGCTCTTGAATTTGCAATAAGAACCATTTGTCGATTAGGGTAGCTTTACGGATTGATTCCAAAGGAACACCTAATTCGAAAGCATCTTTGATATGGAAAAGGCGATCAGCACTTGGATGCTCCAAGCTATACATGATTTCCTCTAAGTTTCTAGATTGGCGACCATCCGCACCTAAACCAGCACGGCCAGTTTCCAGCGATTGAGCAGCTTTTTGAAGTGCTTCGATGAAAGTACGGCCGATTGCCATTACCTCACCTACAGCCTTCATCTGTAAGCCCAATTCTTTGTTAGCACCTTTGAACTTGTCAAAGTTAAAGCGTGGAACCTTTACGATTACATAGTCCAAAGTAGGCTCGAAATATGCTGAAGTATTTTTAGTGATCTGGTTCTGTAATTCATCCAAGTTATATCCGATTGCCAATTTCGCAGCGATCTTAGCGATTGGGTAACCTGTAGCTTTAGAAGCTAATGCTGATGAACGGGATACACGTGGGTTGATCTCGATCGCAATGATCTCTTCGTTTTCAGGATTTACTGAGAACTGAACGTTACAACCACCGGCGAAGTTACCGATAGAGCGCATCATCTTGATTGCTTGATTACGCATATCTTGGTAACATTTGTCCGAAAGGGTCATTCCCGGTGCAACGGTAATGGAGTCTCCGGTATGGATACCCATTGGGTCAAAGTTCTCGATTGTACAGATGATGATTACGTTATCGTTCGAGTCACGTAATAATTCCAATTCAAATTCTTTCCAACCCAATACCGCTTGCTCCACCAATACCTCATGGGTAGGGGATGCATGCAGACCTCTGTTCAAGGCAGCGTCAAATTCTTCTTTCTTGTGCACAAAACCACCTCCGGTTCCAGCCAATGTGTAAGAAGGGCGAATTACCAATGGGAATCCGATCAACTGAGCCGCTTCCTTTCCTTCCAAGAAGGAGTTTGCGATTTTAGAGTTCGCAACACCAACACCGATGTCGATCATCAATTGGCGGAATTCTTCACGGTTTTCAGTTTTCTCGATAGCAGCTACATCAACTCCTATCACTTTAATATTGTATTTGTCCCAAATACCACGGTTCGAAGCTTCAATACATAGGTTCAAAGCGGTCTGACCACCCATAGTCGGAAGTACAGCATCGATTTGGCGTTCCTGAAGGATCTGCTCGATACTTTCGCAAGTTAATGGAAGTAAATAAACGTGATCTGCTACAACACTATCGGTCATGATTGTAGCTGGGTTTGAATTAATGATGGATACAGAGATTCCTTCTTCTTTCAGAGACAATGCTGCTTGTGATCCTGAATAGTCAAACTCACAGGCTTGTCCGATAACAATAGGTCCAGATCCAATGATTAATACCGAATTGATGGAGGTGTTTCTAGGCATTATTTTTTATTTCAATTGTTAAATACAAATAATTAAGTGGACGCTTGCAGACAGAGATTGCCTTAATGGGAGGTGTTTTTCCGACTGCTTTGTCGGAGTGCAAAGTTACATTTTTATTTTAATAATGAACGAATTATTTCATCGAAAAAATTGAAGTTTCCTATACGCTTATTTAGGAAATTCATCATGAATTAATCGCATTAAACCCTTTATGCCCCAGCCTACAAAAAGCAATGTCCATAAAAAAGGGAACTCATTTTTTTGAATTCCCTTTTTCCTTTAATAAATGACGATCTCATCGGCAAATAGATAACCCTTCATCGGATTGGTTGCCTTGATCTGTATATATCTTGCCATTATCGGCTTTTCTAGCTTGATTTCAAACTTTTGGAATTTCAAGGCTGGATCTGTAGTGCTCACCTGATTTTTTACAGTTCCTAATTCTCTGTAACTTTTTCCATTGTCCGATACTAACACCGTAAACTCTCCCGGAAAATAGACCCCCGGAGCAGGTATCTGCATAAAATTCAGGGCTACAGATTTTATCTCTTCCCTTCTTTCAAAATCCACGATCACATCAACCCCTTTGGTAAATCCTTGCCATTGCCCATCCTGATAGGTCAACGTTCCTTTAATGCCGTTGGTCAGCGTCCTGTTTCCTTGCGCCGGATATCCTTCCCAAGGCGTTTTATAGATCACCTCTTTACCAATCGCTTTATGGATATCCAATTCTATGGTCTCCACTGGGCTTACTCGCGCTGAATCCAAAAATGAGGCCGCTTTGATTACCGCTGATTTGGAAAGCTCGATCGGAAGGTTGTATAAGGTCGAAGATTTGCTCGGTTCCGTTCCATCTATCGTATAGCGAATGTATGGTTTAAACTGTTCCGAACTTAAACTTATGGTATTCTTAACCTGAGCAGAATCAAATTCCACCTTATTGATCACATTATAGGAAGGACGGTAATAATTCACCTCCAGCTTCTGCAGTATTTTATACTGCTGTTGCAATCTTTTCTGGAAATCAGGCCAAGATTTACTGTCTTTATCTGTCCAGACCACTTCCGAAAGCGCTAATGCCCTAGGGAATGCCATGTATTCCACATGTTGGTAGGTCGGGATATGCTCGGTCCATACATTGGCCTGTGCACCTAAAATATGTTTCTTCTTATCATCCTGAATGCCTTCGGGAATAGGATTATAACTATATACCTTTTCCAAAGGAAGAAATCCACCCAATGCCTCAGGTTGTGTTCTTGGATCGGTTTGGTAGCCATCAAAATATAGATAAGCACCCGGCGTCATGATCACATCATGACCGGCATTTGCCGATTTGATACCGCCTTCTTCACCTCTCCAACTCATCACCGTTGCTCCCGGAGTCAATCCACCTTCCAATATCTCATCCCAACCAATCAGCTTTCTGCCTTTTGATTGCAAGTATTCATCCATTTGCTTGATAGCATAGGATTGTAGCTCTTCTTCCGACTTCAAGCTATCCCTTTTCATTAAGGCCTGGCACTTTGGACAATTTTTCCAATGTGATTTATCAGCCTCATCGCCACCAATGTGGATATATTGGGAAGGGAAGATGGCCATCACCTCGTCCAAAACATTCTTCAGGAATTTATAGGTGTCCTCATTGCCCAAACAGAACTCGCCTTGGGTATATGGGATTCCAGTACATGATAATTCAGGATAAACCGCCAATACCTCTTCGGAATGGCCCGGCATTTCAATCTCAGGAATAATGGTGATACCACGCTTGGCAGCATAGGCTACCAATTCCCTTGCTTGGTTTTGGGTATAATAGCCACCACTGGCATTTGGAGTACCCTCATCGACATATTGCCTGCCATTGTTCCACCAATCCTTCCATAGCGTATGAGTTCTCCAGGCAGCCTTCTTCGTCAATTCTGGGTATTGCTTGATCTCCAATCTCCATCCAGCACCATCTGTGATGTGCCAATGGAAATAATTGAATTTATAAAGGGCCAATAGGTCTATATATTTCTTCAGGAAATTAAAGGGCATAAAATTGCGCGATACATCCAAGTGCATACCCCTATATGGAAACCTTGGCTTATCCTCGATGCGAACATAAGGCAAGGACTTCGAATCGTTCAGGTAACTCAATTGCACCAAGCTATAGATTCCGGGAATCATGGCTTGAGGAGAATGTGCCTTCACTAGAATTCCATGTTCATCCACTTCAATCAGGTAGCCATTAGGGTCCACGCGATCAAATTCTTCTGCTTTAAACAAACGGATGCCCGATTGATGCTGTTTCTTGATCTTTTTTACTAATTCTGAATTTCCAATATGGATACCTGGTATCTCATTCACTAAATCTGCAACCTGCGAAAATTCTTCCGTATAGTAGAGATCCAGTTTTTGATTCAGGTTGAGTTCTCCTTCCATAGAAAGGACTTTGACAGGTCGTGGAATGATGGCAATTTCTTGTTCTTGGGCAGAAAGCCATAAGGGCAACAGACAGGTCAAAAAGAGTAATTTACGCAGATGCTTAACCATATTGGAGAATAAGGGTTTGATTTTTAGCAAATATCCTAAAAAAATAATATTTAGATAACAATAAAAGTAGAGACATGTTTTTTATGAGATTATCCTAACATTCATTTAACATAAATACTGTAAATATTATTAAATTTGTTGCATGATTGAACTTCCTGTAATTCCTGTAAACCAGACTCAACGCAAACCTGATTGGTTACGCGTAAAGTTACCTGTTGGAAAAGAATACCGACATGTAAGAAGTTTGGTTGATGAACATAAGCTGCATACCATTTGCGAAAGTGGAAATTGTCCTAACATGGGTGAATGTTGGGGAGCAGGTACTGCTACCTTTATGATCCTAGGAAATATCTGTACGCGATCGTGTTCATTCTGCGCTGTAGCTACTGGTCGACCATTACCTGTAGACCATGATGAACCAAATCGTGTTGCAAATTCTGTCAAATTAATGCAGGTTAAGCATTGCGTGATTACTTCGGTGGACCGTGATGATCAAAAGGATGGAGGTTCGCAGATCTGGGCTGAAACAATCTTGGCTATCCGTAGAGAAAGTCCGGAAACAACCTTAGAGACTTTGATTCCTGACTTTAAAGGGCAATGGGAAAACCTAGACCGCGTATTGGCAGTTCGTCCTGAGGTGGTATCCCACAATATAGAAACCGTAAGGAGACTGACTCGTGAAGTTCGTATCCAAGCTAAATATGATCGCTCATTGGAATGCCTAAGAAGAATCTCTGAAGCAGGCCTTCGCACAAAATCGGGCATCATGTTAGGTTTAGGCGAGAATGAAGAGGATGTAATTGAAACTATGCAAGATCTGTATAATGTTGGTGTCGATATCTTGACCATCGGCCAATACTTGCAACCTACAAAAGCACACCACCCGGTAATTGATTGGGTAACACCTGAACAATTTGAAAAATATAAAGAAATCGGATTGAAAATGGGATTCAAATATGTAGAATCCGGACCTTTGGTAAGATCATCTTACCACGCCGAAAAACATCTTTTCGATATGCAATAAAGATTAAATCCTTAGAATTCTAAGGATTTTTTTTTGAAATACATTACTTTTAACCAATATCAATAAGGTGTTGTATGTTTTTCAATAGAATATTTATTCCTTTATTGCTTCTAGAGCTGCTATTGCTCCTGGTCACCAGTTTTGCCTATTTCCTCCTGGTCCGTTTCTGGAATATTAATCTCCCAGAATGGGTCCTATGGTTGATTCCCCTTGCCTTAAGCCTTTTTTTTATCTATATCTTTCTTCATCGCATCCTCCGTGTTCTGTATCCCGACTTATCGCCCAACTCGATCAAGACGGTGCCGATATTGTTATTATTTGTCCTTATTCCCATTCTTACCGCAATCTTATTTCCTGCTTTGGCAAAGGGAATCCGTTACAATTTCTCCAAGGTACTCCATTTGAAAAGCATCAATGATCTTAAAGCAGGTGAAAGCCCAGTTTTCTTAGAAGTGGAAGACTGGTATGTTGATCGAATGCGAGTAATTCCCATTCGAACCATCAGTAACCCACATTTCTTTAGCATGGGTAAACATCAGGTCAGTATCCTGTTTATTGCACCCATTTTTTCCAAGTCCGATGCCTACCGTACGCATGCGAAGGCTTGGTTGGGCTTTTCTTATAACAAGATTTTTAGTCAGAAGGAACTCAATGCCCATCTGGATGATGAGTTTGCCAAAGGGTCAATAGCCCATTTCAAGAAAATGAACGTTCGGGGATTTGATTATTTCGAAGCCTTTCCAAGGGGCGCACAATATGAGGTGTTAAAAGAGATGGCACAGGTACACGATTATTTTAAAAGTGGCTTTATCAATATCTACAAAGGACAAGATGTGGACCGGGATATTCTTTCGATCTACCATTCAAAATACTTCCTTTTCCTGTTTGGAATCCTGGGGCTGCCCGCAATATTACTGATCTCGGGATTGTTAGCCTATTTCAAACCTAAGGAATTCGATGTGTTAGAATAATCGTTTATTTAGATCTTAGGTATTCTGTCTGCCCGGCGATAACCGTTCTCAGGGTTTTGATATCTCGGAGTTTATCGTTCGCTGCCGTCATAATATCATCTTCTAAGATGACAAAGTCTGCGTCTTTACCTTTTTCAATACTTCCACGTTTCTTTTCCTGAAAACATGAGTAAGCAGCCCAAATGGTCATGCCACGCAAAGCTTGTTCCCTCGTGATGGCATTCTCCATCTGGAAACCACCTTCAGGATATCCAACTTTGTCCACCCTTGCTACAGCAGCGTGAAAACCATATAGTGGATTGTAATGTTCCACGGGGAAATCACTTCCTAATGCCAATAATCCATATTCCTCTAGAAGTTTCTTGTAGGCATAGGCACCTTTGATACGCTCAGGTCCGATTCGATCTTCTGCCCAATACATATCCGAGGTAGCATGGGTCGGTTGCACGGAAGGGATGATCTGAAAATCCTTGAATTTATCGAAATCACCAGGTGCTATGATCTGCGCATGTTCAATCCTCCAACGTCGTTTCTTGCCGTCTTTCAGGTATTTTCCATAGGTGTCCAAGATTATCCTGTTGGCAGAATCCCCAATGGCATGGGTATTTACCTGAAAATTGCTATTGGCCAATCTTTTGATGATCTTATCGAATTCTTCAGGGCTTTGCAATAGGAATCCATTGGTTGGTGCGTCATGGTAAGGGTGTAATAAACATGCACCGCGAGAGCCCAAGGCTCCATCTGCCATTAACTTAAAGGATCGAACCGTTAAGCGGTCGGACTCAAAGGTTCCTGACCTCAAATAGTCCTTTACACTTTGGTCTGTGGCCAATACCATGGCGTAATCCCGGATAGCCAATGAATCTTCATTATAGAATATCTTGAGCGATTCGATCTGTTCTTTGCTAAGTCCCGCATCTACAATACTGGTCAGGCCTACTGAAAGCAAAGAATCCTGCGCTCTTCTTAAGATCTTCAGTAGAGCAGAATTCTGTTGTTTTGGAATATGGTTCTGAACCAATTGCATGGCGTTGTCGATCAGGATACCATCTGGCAAGCCTTCCTTGTTTACTGAAATTACACCTCCTTCAACAAAGTAGGCACTGTCCAAGGAAGCTTTCTCCAGCGCTTTGGAATTTGCCAATGCAGCATGGTAGTCCACCCGGGTTAAATAAATCGGGATATTGGGGAAATATTTGTCCAATGAATCTTTGGTCGGGAAATCCTTCACCTCCCAAAGGTTTTGGTCCCATCCATTACCAATAATCCATTTTTTGTCCGGATTGGCACTGGAATAGGCTTTTAACCTTTCTAAAACCTCATCAAATGATTTTGATCCTACCAAGTTTACTTCATCCATTCCTTCGGCCAGCATAAAGAAGTGTGCATGGGCATCATAGAAACCCGGATAGATAAACTTGCCTTCTGCATCTACTTTTTCCTTTGCATCATACTTGTTCAGTAGGTCTTGAGAGTCCCCCAACTCTACAATGACCCCATTATTTACAGCAAAGGCCTCCACCGTAGAAAAAAGAGAGTCTACCGTGTACACTTTGGCATTATAAACAATCAAGTCAATTTGTTTATTGGTGGTACAGCTTATGAACAAGCTTATCAGAAATAGAAATATAAGTTTGGTTTTAAGATTCATCGTCTTGTTTAGATGATTTAAGACAAAGGTACTAAGAAAAAGCTGAAATTGCCTGGAATAAGAAAAAGCTTCTTTTAAGGTTAAAAGAAGCTTTTTCGATATTCAAAAATCAAAATACAATGAATGTTAGCAGTACTCGTCGAAAGCTGCAACTAAGTTGTCAGCGATCATTTGAGCAGGTCTGCCTTCAATCATATGTCTTTCTATCATATGTACCAACTTACCATCTTTGAACAATGCCATCGCTGGAGAAGATGGAGGGTAAGGTAACATATATTGACGTGCTTTGTCTACTGCATCTTTTTCCATTCCGGCAAATACAGTAACCAATTTGTCAGGGTGTTTCTCGTTCTTAACAGCAGCTTTTGCAGCAGGACGTGCATTGGCAGCAGCACAACCACAAACCGAGTTTACAACTACGAATACAGTTCCTTCAGAAGGAATTGCTGAGTCAACCTCAGCTGCTGACTTTAATTCTTGAAATCCAGCATCAACTAATTCTTGACGCATTGGAGCTACTAAATATTCTGGATACATATTCTTATTCTTAATGATTTATGCAAATATAGTCTTAAATGATGCCATAGTCAAGCCGCTATCCTCAAGAAAATGTCAATTTTACAGTGAATAATGCGACAATGTTTTGAATTGATTTGACTATCAAGTAATTTTGTGATTCTAAAATCAAAAAGGAAAACTATGTCATCATTAGAAACTACCTACGTACCTTACAAAGTAAAAGACATCTCTTTAGCTGAGTGGGGTCGTAAAGAAATAGAATTAGCAGAAGCGGAAATGCCAGGTTTAATGTCCCTACGTAAGGAATTTGGTGCAACCAAACCTTTAAAAGGAGCAAGAATCGCAGGCTGTTTGCACATGACTATTCAAACTGCTGTATTGATTGAAACGCTAGTTGAACTAGGTGCTGATGTATCTTGGTCTTCTTGTAATATCTTCTCTACTCAAGATCATGCTGCTGCTGCTATCGCTGCTGCAGGTATTCCGGTGTATGCTTGGAAAGGAATGAATGAAGAGGAGTTTAACTGGTGTATAGAACAAACCTTGTTTTTTGGAGAAGATCGTCAACCATTGAACATGATCTTGGATGATGGTGGTGACTTGACCAATATGGTATTCGACCAATTCCCTGAATTGATCGACGGTATCAGAGGTCTTTCTGAAGAAACCACTACAGGAGTTCACCGTCTATACGAACGCATGAAAAACGGTACCCTTCATTTACCAGCGATCAATGTGAATGACTCCGTTACCAAATCGAAATTTGATAACAAATACGGATGTCGTGAATCATTGGTTGATGCCATTCGCCGTGCTACCGATTTAATGTTGGCTGGTAAAGTTGCAGTTGTTGCGGGTTATGGCGATGTGGGTAAAGGTTCTGCTGAATCTCTACGCTCTGCAGGTGTGCGTGTATTGGTAACTGAAATTGACCCTATCTGTGCGCTACAAGCAGCAATGGAAGGTTATGAGGTTAAGAAAATGGCTGATGCAATCAAAGAAGCTAATATCGTAGTAACTACTACCGGTAACAAAGACATTATCCGCCCTGAACACTTCAAGGCAATGAAAGATAAAACCGTAGTTTGTAATATCGGTCACTTCGACAATGAAATCGATGTGGCTTGGTTAAACCAAAACTTCGGAAATACAAAAGTAGAAATCAAACCTCAGGTGGATAAATATACCATTGATGGCAAGGACATCATTTTATTAGCTGAAGGCCGTTTGGTAAACTTAGGTTGTGCTACGGGTCACCCATCTTTCGTGATGTCAAACTCGTTCACCAACCAAACATTGGCACAATTGGAACTTTGGACCAATACTGACCAATACAAAAAAGAAGTTTACACCTTGCCTAAACACTTGGATGAAAAAGTTGCTCGTTTGCACCTTGCCCATATCGGTGTAGAATTGGATGAATTGACTCCTGAACAAGCTGAATATATCGGTGTAACTGTAGAAGGTCCTTATAAACCAGAAGCATACCGTTATTAATTAGAGATCAAGTATTTAGTAGTTAGTATTTAGACTTTGCTGATTGCTAAAACCATAAAATGAGAAAGCCGAGGAATCTTCCTCGGCTTTCTCATTTTATAAGTTAAGATGCTTTTTTACGGCATTCAAGCCGTTTTGCAGTCTGGCCTCATCGAGTCCTGAAATGATTTCATAGTGGGCTTGGATGGCATGCAACTCATCTTTCCATACTTGCATAAAGTGGGCTCTTTCAGTAGGGAAGTCCCGCAATGGATCATCCTCCCAAGGCAGGTCAATGTCCATCAAGAGATAGAGGTCATATTTCCTTGATTTGATTTCCTCAGTTACTTCCTTTGGGGTATGGCCAAATAAATGATCGGACCATATCTTCACTGTCAATATTGTTGTATCACAGACCAAGAGTCCATTGCTTGCTGATGCGGTCAATGCTTCTTCCAGAGCAACCTGCCCATAATACATATTGACCTCATCCTGTAAGGTATATTGATTGTTTAAGTTTTTGCAATAATATCGAGCATACTCCGGAACACATATCGTTCCTAATGCTTTGGCAAGATATTTTGCCATGGTCGATTTACCTGTAGATTCCGGCCCAACCACTGCAACCTTAAAGGGATGTGCTATTTCAATTTCCATAGAAGGGCAATATTACTGAAAATTTTGATAGGTTTTCTTCCAATCTCGGTACCCATTCCATGCGATAATGGCAAATGCCAAATAGAGGACAGCCGTCAAGATCAAGTCCTTGTGGAAATACAAAGGGATATAACAGATGTCTACAAATACCCAGAGTAGCCAATTTTGCAAGACTTTCCTCGTCATCAGGAACTGTGCTACAAAACTGGTTGCCGTACAGAATCCATCTGCATAGGGTACATCTGTATCGGTAAAACGGTCTAATACCAAGCCCAAAATAGCTGAAAGGACAGCAATGGATCCAATGGTCATCAGCATCTGTTTGCTGTTGAATGAACTGATGGGTCGCTCTTCCGAATGCGCCCTTTTGTTCCAGTAGTACCAACCGTAAATCGCTGTCCCTAAAAAGTAGATCTGCAGGACAGAATCTCCATATAGCTTATTGTGATAGAAGATGTATAAGTAGGTCAGGACGGAGATTATACTGATCGGCCAATTCCAGATATTTTGCTTGGCGGCAAGATAAACACAAAGAAAACCGGTAATCGTCGCCAACCATTCCAAAGGAGAGGTCAGCAGAAACTGCTCATATAATTGCTGTAGGAAGTCCTGCATGCTCTAGATCTCGATATTTTTGATAAATGTGCCCATTCTAATCCATTTTAAAAAATAATGGTCAGAAAAAATTCCATTGCAAGGGTCAATCATCATTTGGAAATAGGGGTTTTATTCGAGGCATGTTCGAGAATCATTCGAGAATCATTCGGACAGCATTCTGTCCAGTTCGGCATTTCTCGAATGTGTCTCGAATGAGGTCCAAATGGAACAGCATAGATTACTGAAATATTGAATAGATGGAGGCGAAAGAGATCAGCTTGACTTTAAGAAAAATTAGGGGAGAAGATTTTTACTGACCTAGGGATTAGATCAAAAATGAGAGGGTAAGTTTGGCATCCTTCAATTACAGGAAGTAATTAAAGTGGCGATTCAATTACGAAGAAACCTTTATGCAGGCTTATTGAACCAATTTATTGGCGCAATTTGTACTGGCAAAGGATTCTGGTTTAGCCTTAAAAATAAAACCCATTCCTAGGATGTAGCCCATGGCTTCCTTCAGTGCGGTATTGGATTGGAAATTTGGATTTGTATTGATGTCGGCGTGGACTTCCAGATCGATTTGATATTGATCTAAGAGGGGGCAAAGTTCGTAAGCGGTTTCAATCGAATGCTGAACTTCTAAGAGCATTCTTTCTTTGATGGTCATGTTGTGACTTTTCTTGTCCTTTCTGATGAACATAAAACCACCTCGGTGTTCTCTGAGGAAGACAACGACTGTTGCAAACTCGACGGTACCTCTTTTGACTTGGGAGTCGGTACCTATATAGACCTTGAGTTTATTGCCAGCAGCTTTCTCCTTTACAATGGTCTCCTCAACTGCGGACCATAAAGGAAGTTTTATTGTCTCTCCGTTGTATTTTTGCCATTCCATAGTATGAAAATTTGTTTATTAAATTTACGGATATGTGATTCATTATCTAATTGTTATATGTTAATAAATTGCTAAGTATTTGTTTCTTTTTTAGCGGTTAAACTATTCTTTGTTGCCAAAAGCCAGGTCTCCGGCATCGCCCAGTCCTGGGACGATATAAGACTTGCTCGTCAGCTCATTGTCCACGGCGCCCACCCAAATCTGTACCTCTGGCAAAAACGCCTGAACATGCTGTAGGCCTTCTTCCGACGCAATGACCGTGGCAATATGTAATTCCTTGATATCATAATCATTCATCAGGTCCTTGCAGCATAAGACCAGGCTGCGTCCGGTAGCCAGCATAGGGTCGGCCATAATAACGATCTTACCATCCAGGTTCGGTGTGTTCTGATATTTTTTGTGGATCTCAAACTCTCCACTTTTCTTCGTGTGCCTATAAGCAGCAATAAATGCAGAGTCCGCAGAATCAAAGTAGTTCAACAGACCTTGATGAAAGGGTAGACCTGCACGGATAATGGTTGCAATTACAGGTTGTATGCTCATGAGATGGGTATTGGCAACACCCAGTGGAGTTTCTACTTCAGAATATTTGTATTCAAAGGTTTTGGAGATTTCATAGGCCATGACCTCGCCCAAGCGTTCCAGATTCCTTCTGAATCGCATTCTGTCTGTTTGAACCCTCACATCCCTTAGTTCTGCTAAGAAATGGTTTGCAATGCTGTTTTGTTTCGTTAGAATAGTGACCATGACAAAAAGTCTTGTTAGCTACCAAAATAACAATAATTTTTCGGATTCGTTTGTTTGCAGGGCAGATAACTATAAAGGGAATAAAATTTGATAACTTAGGTGTACGAAAGGCATTCTATGAAATTTCAGTTAACATCAGAGTATAAACCAACAGGTGATCAGCCTGGAGCAATCAAAGAATTGGTTAGTGGCGTGGATCAGGGCGAAACCTATCAGACCCTATTGGGGGTTACAGGTTCGGGAAAGACATTTACCGTAGCGAATGTCATCCAGCAAACCCAGAAGCCCACCTTGATATTAAGCCATAATAAAACACTAGCGGCGCAGCTGTACGGAGAATTCAAGCAATTTTTCCCGAACAATGCGGTGAACTATTTTGTGTCTTACTATGATTATTATCAGCCGGAAGCTTTTATTGCCCATACCAATACCTATATCGAGAAGGATTTGGCGATCAATGAGGAGATTGAAAAGCTGCGATTGGCAACGACCTCGGCCCTGATGTCTGGTAGACGGGATGTTATTGTGGTTTCCTCAGTTTCCTGTATTTACGGTATGGGAAATCCAGAGGATTTTTCTAGATCAATTTTCCGTTTTGGTGTTGGGACCACCATCTCTAGGAATGCATTCTTGCATAAGTTGGTGGAGATCCTCTATGCACGTACAACGGCTGAATTTAAACGTGGAACATTTCGCGTAAAAGGCGATACCATAGATGTTTATCCAGCATATTTAGATGTAGCTTATCGAGTTTCGTTCTTCGGGGATGAGATCGATGAACTGAGTGAGATCGACCCAGTTTCGGGCAGGACCTTGGAGAAACATGAAAGCTTAGCTTTATTTCCGGCGAATCTTTTCGTGACCCCAAAGGATAAATTTACCCAGTCCATTTGGTCCATCCAGGATGAGCTAGTTGCTAGAAAGACCCAATTGGAGGATGAAGGAAAAATGCTGGAGGCCAAAAGATTGGAGGAAAGGGTGAATTACGACTTAGAGATGATGCGGGAGTTAGGTTACTGTTCAGGGATCGAGAACTATTCTCGTTTCTTTGATGGCCGGGATCCAGGAATGCGTCCGTTCTGTTTGTTGGATTATTTCCCAGAGGATTATTTATTGGTGATCGATGAGAGCCATGTGACCATTCCACAACTGCGTGCGATGTATGGAGGTGACCGATCCAGAAAGATTTCCTTGGTAGAACATGGTTTCCGTTTGCCAGCAGCATTGGATAACCGTCCACTGAACTTCCCAGAATTTGAATCCTTAACCAACCAAACCATCTATGTTTCGGCGACTCCAGGCGATTATGAACTGCAACAGACCGAAGGGGTGGTGGTAGAGCAGGTTATCCGTCCGACTGGATTGTTAGATCCGGTTGTGGAAGTCAGACCAGCAGTCAATCAGGTGGACGATTTCTTGGAGCAAGTTGATAAAACAATTAAAGAGGGGGGAAGGATATTGGCGACGACCTTGACCAAACGGATGGCAGAGGAGTTGACCAAATACATGACCCGATTGAACATCAAGGTTCGGTATATCCACTCTGAGGTGAAGACTTTGGAAAGGGTGGAGATCTTAAGGGGATTGCGTCTGGGCGAGTTTGATGTGTTGGTGGGAGTAAACCTTTTGAGGGAGGGACTCGACTTGCCAGAGGTGACCTTAGTGGCCATCTTGGATGCAGATAAGGAAGGCTTCCTGCGTTCGGAAAGATCCTTGATCCAGACCATAGGTCGTGCGGCACGTAATGATAAAGGCCGGGTGATCATGTATGCGGATAAGATGACGGATAGTATGCGCGTGACCATTGATGAAACCAACCGGAGAAGGGATAAGCAGATTGCTTATAACTTGGAGCATGGCATTACGCCGAGGACCGTAGGGAAGACCAAAGAGGAGATCTTGGAACAAACCTCCGTGGCAGACTTTAAAGGCGAACCTAAGGCTTATATTGAGCCGGAAGCAGGTGCTTCCGTGGCGGCTGATCCATTGATCGAATATATGAGTGAGAAGGAAATGAAGAAAGCGATTGAAACTGTCAGAAAACGTATGGAGAAAGCAGCCAAGGAAATGGAGTTCTTGGAAGCAGCAAAATTGAGGGATGAAATGTTCTCTTTAGAAAAAACCTACGAAGAAAAATTTGGAGGAAAGTAAGGCTGTTATTAAACCTGTAGAGTCTGTGGAGGTCTAATGCGAAAATCCTCCATTATGAAAACGATCAAGTACATCCTTATTTTAGCGACGTTTTTTATTCTATCCTTTCAGGCTAATGCACAAGAATTTAATAAGTCAATAGATATAGTAGGTTTTACCCAAGACCAGACCTTTGATCATCTCAAGCAATTTGCGCTTGAGAACGATTATTTCATTGAAAAATTGGATCGTGAGGAGGGTTTTATACAATTAGGATATCTCTCTAGGACCAATAACCTCTTTAAAAAGGATTATAAACTGTCCATTAATGTGCTATTGGATTCCATCAATGATAATGATTGTAGGATTACCTTACAGATCTATATGCAAGAAGCAACCACTAGAGATTTTATCACCACTTATGAAGATATAGGTATGATTAAGTCTCAAAAGGGCTATTCCGATCTGCTTTTATTGATTAAAACCTATATGGATCGGCAAAGGTAATATTGACGATGGCTATGGTTTCTTGATGAAAACAGCTATTCCTTCTCTAGTTTAAAAATCTTAGCTCCAATGCTTTCAAATTCAAGTTCCATCTTGGATCCTACCTTACTTTCCTGATTATTGATCAAATCCAATATGTTGTAGTTTCCAGTAAGGCCCAAGTTTTTCAGGTCGATATCAAAATGTGCATTTCCTTCCTTAAAGTTGAATGCAATCAGATAGGCTTTGTTCCCTTCGCGTTTTAGAAATACATTGCTGGTTCTATTATCCTGCATGATTGGAAGGGGTCTAAAGCTTTTTCCATTTTTTATGATGTTCAATATTTCTTGGTTTTGTAGGATGGGTTCCATGACGCTATGCCACTCTTCATTTTGGGAAAAATCATCGCCAAGGATCAGCGGGCCTGCAACTACCCCCGAAAGGAACCTCGCTACATTGACATCATGTGATTCGCCGGTAAATACCAAATGGTCAGCATCGATATAATCGTAGAGATAGGTTTGCCAGAAGCCAAAAGTCAAGGAGTTGAGGGTGTAAGCGGTTTGATCGATGGTCTTCCAAGCATCGCAGGCAATCCTACGCATGTGGGCATACTTGTATGTGGCTAGGGAAGGGGAGATGGCTGCATAGATCAACATCTGATTATCTAAGAGTTCATTTAAGTATCTCATTCCAACTGCATAGGCCTGCATCCCGGTTTTGATATTCGGGTTATGGAACTTACTCGATTCAATAGCTGCATGGGATAGGAAGTCGATCTTGATCATCTTGAATCCGCATTCCTTTAATTTTCCGAGGATAAATTTCATCCTGGCCTGTGTTCCGGGATGGGTCGGGTCTAAGGCTCTTCCACCATCAAGGTCATGGTATCCAGCACTGGTCTTGGTCCACATTTCTCCAAAGGTATAATCCGATCCCTCGGCTTTTCGATCGGGTCCAGAACCATGTCCCCAATCTGTAAATGGAGCCCAATACACACCGGGTTCCAATCCGGCAGTTTTGCAGTACTCTGCAAACTCCTTTAATTTGCTGTAATCCCCAGCCATTCCACCGGGTACCATATTGTCCCAGAAAGAATCTAAGTCTATATAGGCTTTTCCGTTTTCATTTCTGAATCGTGGCAATCTGTCCTTGAAATAATCAACCGTTGCGATTGCATTTTCCCAGGATAGCTTGGTCTGGATTACGCCCCAGCTGTTCCAGCCTACAGGAGTACCATCCGTCCATGGTTTGAGGTTACTTGGGAAAAGTTTCCTTTGGAATTTTGCAAATTCATCCAATCCATCTTGCCAATTTTTTGAATAGGATATGAGGATTTTGGAAGAGTTTATTTGATTTCCCGAGATGTACCCATGCTCCATGGAATCACGGGTTATGCTTGCATTTACAAAACCATTTTTTACTTCCAAGTCAGTTTGCTGATTTTCTTGCTTGGCGAGGATTCCAGTCTTCCAAGTAGATTGATCCAAAGAGGCGGTCAAGAAACCAGTTTGATCATTTTGATCATATAATATTCCCAATTCAGAACTTTCATAGGGTTCAGAATCAAGATCCTGTTGTTTATATTCGATAAAGGTGTCATTGTCAAAAGGAACAAAGACTGAGCTTAGGTTTTTACCCGGAAGTAGGTTTTGTCCTTTTAAATGGAATGGAGATAAGGAATTAGAGCTGATATTCTTTCCCTTCAAAACAAGCTCCATGACGAAAAAAGAACTGCCCTCATAGAAGTAAAAATTTTGGATCGCTTTAGTCCCGTTTTTGTTTAGGTGTTCAATGGAATAGCAGATGCCCGATCCGGCATTGTCCTTGAATTTTTGTTTTAAGGCTCTTGGGTTGGATGAGGAAACATCTTGTACGGAGCCGTTTTTTAATTGATAGGAGGAAATGGCATTTTCAAATACCGGCTTTTTGTTCTGTAATAATGAAAAACTACCTTTTTTTAGGTCGTATCTAAATTCTTGGTTATTGTTGAGTTTAACTTCGATTTGAGCTTGAAGGAGTTGGCAAGGCAAACAAAATAGGCAAATTAGCCAGAATAGGTTCGTAAGTTTAAATAACATGTTGATTAGGTTGAACGATTTTTATGAATTGGTTGTTTCATAAAGTTGTCCAATGTACATCAAAAAAACGAAATCAAATGGGGCTGTGCACAAAAAAATAGGCTATAAAATCGTTTATAGCCTATTTTTTACAAGAACTTATCGAGTTACAATAATCTCGATGGGAACTGTTTGATATTTTCGATACTTAATTGTTGCATGACTTGATAAAGCTGGGCTTTAAACATGTTGATGGTATGGTCAGCGCCCTCATCGCCTAAGGCACCTACTCCATACATAAATGGTCTACCCATAAAGTTGAAGTCAGAACCTACGGCATAGGCTCTTCCCAGATCTACCCCTGAGCGGATACCACCATCCAACATGATTTTAACCTTGCTGGCATAGCTTGTATTTTGTGTCAGTCGAATTAGGGAATGGATTGAAGATTCGCCGGCATCAATCTGTCTACCCCCATGATTGGAAACAATAACTCCATCTACTCCGATAGAAATTGCAGCTTCCATATCTTCTTGGGTCGTGATGCCCTTCAAAACTAGGGGACCTTGCCAGATATCACGGATAGCCTGAACCTTTTGGATATTTACTTTTCCGGTGAAGGTCTTGTTCATGAACTGCCCAAGTTGGGATAGGTCAAGGCCTTTTTCCATATAGGGCTGCAAGGTGGCAAAATTAGGAATGCCATGCTTCAGGGTTTTGATACCCCATTCCGGGCAGATCATGGCTTGGAATATATTGCTGATATTCATTTTAGGTGGCATGGATAGTCCACTTTTGATTTCGCGATAGCGAAGCCCAAATGACGGGACATCCACCAATACTACCAACACTGGACATTCAACAGCCTTTAACCTGTTCAGGATATCATCACGCAGGCGATCTTCTGTAGGGTGATAGAGCTGGAACCAGGCTTCGCCATTGGAAACCTCGGCAATTCTTTCAATGCTTGAGGTAGATACTGTACTCAGAATGTAGGGCACATTGTTCTTTGCCGCTGCCTTAGCCAAAATTTCAGGAGCATTTGGCCACATGAGTCCCTGCAAGCCAATTGGTGAAATGCCAAAAGCTGCTGAATATGTTTTTCCGAAAAGTTCTACGGACATATCGATATCGCCAGAAACATGGAGATATTGGGGCTTTAAGAGGATGTCATCAAAGTCATTCTCATTTCTGGCCAAATTGAGTTCTTCATTACATCCGCCTTCCAGGTAGTCAAATGCAAATTTTGGAATGCGCCATTTCGCTCTTTTCTTTAAGTCAGCTACGGAAGGATACCCTGGATTATAGGGATACTTGATTTTTACACTCATTATTATTTAAGATTTAGGTGCTGCAAGCGAAATTACGGTTAAAAAAATGAAATATCCATCCTGTGCTATGTGGTGGAAGCCAGAAAAATGCTGTTCTTTTCTATCTTGGAAGGATAATTTAATCTATAAGAAGTTTTTCGACAACCTCTTTGTTTTTGGAGGTTCCATAAAAAAGGATGTAATCGACCTTGGTGGTCAATCCTGAGGTTCCATCTCTCTGCCTAATGAAGATCCTGTTGACCTTAAATTTAAGTCCATTGACCGTAGTCACCACATAGGGCTTTCCTTTGGGCGGTAGATACAGGTAAAATTTCTGGCTTGGGAGCGATACGATCGTTAATTCGTAAGTGCGATCGTCGATGGCCCTGGTCTCAATGCCATAGGCAAAGTTTTTTTGGATACCAGTGAGCGGTTTTAATTCTCCAGACTTATCAAATAATTGACGATAAACGCGGACAGGATCATCTTCATCCAATTTATTTTGACCATTCTTATTGAGGTCATAGATGAATGTGTTCTTGCCGCGATTGTGTTGGATGTAGAATAGAAGGTTTTCTTTGTCAGTCGGGCTAGGATAGCCCTCTTGAGCCTGTGCATAATAAGTAGTTACGAATATCAGTAAGGTCAAAATGAATTTGTTCATCTGATTAATTTTGATGGGAAGTTACTGATATTCGCATTAAATGATAATGAAATTTTAGTTAAAGTTTAATTGGTTCCTCCCCGTCCACCAAATAACTTTGAGATCAACCATATTACGAGGACAACGGCGCCGATCACTAAGATGATACCCCACCACATCCCTGCTTTAAAAATTCCTTCAATTAACGAACAGCTGCTGAACAATGAAGTTGTCAGAGCCAGTGCCAAAAATCCAATATATCTATTCATAGTTTCTGTGTTTAGTTTATTAAACAATTTCAAAAAGATAATGTTTGATTTTGGGGTATTCAGGGGGACATGATTTTCTACGTTACTTTTGAAGCGCAAAAGTAACCAAACCGACGAAGGAGCTCACGGATACTAAAAACAACTCGAATCCGTAAACGCTTCGGCTCATTTAAGATGGCTTTTCGCACCATCCAACACAAATGAAAAGAATGCCTTGATGTCGGGAATATCTTCCAAAATATCATCCCCTTTGATGGGATGATATTTTGGAAGCATTCCAAGGCCAATCCCATCGCACAGGTCAACGGCATTCTTTCCATTTTTCCGCCATTGGAAATGAGCCGGGTGCTAAAGGGCTTCCTTCGGAAGGGGAGGTGTTTGTAGAAATTGGGAACCCCTGTAAGGGGTGAAATCTTTTTAGAAGTGTGCATTGTCTAACGGATAACCCCTAGCGGGGGTGAAATATTTTTCTGCTATTCTTCCTAAAGAAAACAGTTTTTTCATCTTACGATGACAACGATCCTTAAAAAAATATAAAATAGATTCTTCGCTTTGCTCTGAATCCCTCTCAGGAATCTTTCAATTCTGAACGATGAGTGAAGAATCTGTACGATAATGCCCCTCATGACCTTGTCATTCTCCATCGAAGATGGAGAACCTATACGCCATTCCATTCATGGTTTGTATGGTTCCGAGACACTTCGTTCCTCAGTGTGACACCGGAAAAAGAAAGGCATTTTTAGCAATGTACCGCCCTAGAAGGGCAGAATTATTTTAGAAAATGGTATGGAACAATATAGAGGTAATGCAAAAACGATGCTCGATTAATCGAACATCGTTTTTGAGCGACTTCAAGGCTAACGTGCCATGCCTGCTAAAATAATGGAACCCCTCTGGGGTTCTATATTTAAAAAATAAATGAGTTAATTTATTTTCATTGCCAACATGCTGTCATCACCTTCCGATAAATTTAGTCCAAATTTTTAATTCTCAGGATGGCACTGCCAAGAAACAGCGTTTTTGCGCTACATCCATGCCATCATGCCATGCTAGCTAAAATAATGGAACATCTCTGAGGTTTTATCTCTAAAAATGAAATACCATTCATCAGCACTCCACTTTCCTCAATTTCAAAAAATATTGCCAATACGCTAATTCTTTACTATGCCTTGATAATCTGTATTTTGACTCTTATGGCTAATAATTGTGGTAACAACAATTTTATGAAATAAGAAAATTATTAACATATAAATTATTTGTACGTTTGGTGAAATTTATAACCAATTATGAATAAAAAACTCAATTTATGGGACTCCATTATGATTGTCATGGGTTCTATGATTGGAAGTGGGATCTTTATTGTTTCATCGGATATGATGCGACAATTAGGGTCGGGCTATTGGCTGATTGCCGTATGGCTGATTACTGCGATTGCGACCATTGCTGCCGCAATCTGTTACGGTGAACTTTCTTCCATGTATCCTAAAGCTGGTGGACAGTACACCTACCTCACCGAAGTTTTTGGGAAAATGACTGGCTTCTTGTATGGCTGGAGCTTATTCGCCGTCATCCAAACCGGTACCATTGCTGCCGTTGCGGTTGCTTTTGGGAAGTTTGCGGCTTACCTCTTTCCGCAACTGAATGATGCCCCGCCCATTTATCAGAATGGCAGTTTTATGATTACCTGGATGCAAATCTTAGCTATTGGAATCATCTTGCTGCTCACCTTTATCAACAGTAAAGGGGTGCGAAGTGGAAAGATCGTGCAATCTGTCTTTACCTCTTCCAAAGTCATTGCCCTATTGGCGCTGATCATAGGTGGGCTTTTATTGATCCAGAGCAACCAATTCTCAGGAAACATGAGCTTTGGTTGGTCGGCAACCCAGAACTTGGACCATTCGAGCTGGAAGGAAATTTCTGGAAATGTGCTGCTTGGTGGGATTGCTGCCGCGATGGTGGGTTCGGTGTTCAGTAGTGTGGCTTGGGAAAATGTAACCTTTGTGGCAGGTGAGATCAAGAATGCAAAAAAGACCGTAGTGATGGCGATGGTGATAGGGACCAGCTTGGTGATGATCTTGTATCTGTTTGCCAATTATGTTTATTTGGCGACGCTGAATCGGGAAGAGATTGCTTTTGCTGCCAATGATCGGGTTGCGATTGCGGCTGCTGAGAAGCTATTGGGCAGTGCAGGGACTATTATCATGGCAGTGTTGGTGATGATCTCCACCTTCGGATGTGTGAATGGAATTGTGCTTTCAGGTGCAAGGGTTTTCCAGAGCATGGCCAAGGACGGCCTTTTCCTGAAGCAGGCGATCCCGAACAACAAGAATGATGTTCCGGAAAGGTCCTTGTGGTTTCAGGGAATCTGGGCCTCGCTATTGTGTTTGAGCGGACAGTATGGGAACCTATTGGATATGGTCTCCTTTGTGATCGTGATATTCTATATGATCACGGTACTGGCGATGATGTATCAACGTTGGAAGAGGCCAGACATCGAGCGACCTTATAAAACCTTCTTGTATCCTATTCCTCCCTTGGTTTATCTATTGATCGGCGCAGCATTCTGTATTTTGTTAATCCTGTATAAACCACAATATACTTGGCCGGGCTTTATCTTGATCCTAATGGGGGTGCCGATCTATTATTTTGCGAATCGAAGGAAACCTAATATAAAATAAATAACAAGTAAAAGGCCGAACAAATAGTTGCTCGGCCTTTATTATTATAAATTACTAATGTTGCTTATTCAGCTCTTAGGATTTTGGCAGCTTCTACCATTGATTCTAAGGCAGCTTTGGTTTCTGGCCAAGCACGAGTTTTCAGACCACAGTCAGGGTTTACCCATAATTGCTCGGCAGGAACTACTGCTTTTGCCTTGCGTAATAAGTTAACCATTTCTTCTGTGCTAGGAACACGAGGAGAGTGGATATCATAAACACCTGGACCGATATCATTTGGATATTTGAAATCTGCGAAAGCATCTAACAATTCCATTTGGGAACGAGAAGTTTCGATCGTGATCACGTCAGCATCCATAGCCGCGATATCTTGGATAATATCGTTGAACTCAGAATAACACATGTGCGTGTGGATTTGCGTATCATCATCAACATTGGATGAAGAAACACGGAATGCACGTACAGCCCAGTCTAAGTATTCTTGTTGATCAGCTTTGCGTAGAGGAAGACCTTCACGGATAGCTGGCTCATCAATCTGGATGATTTTGATACCTGCTTTTTCCAAAGCTTGAACTTCGTCCAAGATAGCCAAAGCGATTTGGTAAGTAGTTGTAGAACGAGGTTGGTCGTTACGAACGAATGACCATTGTAAGATCGTTACAGGACCGGTCAACATACCTTTTACAGGACGGTTAGTCAATGATTGTGCATAAGCAGACCAACGAACGGTCATGTCTTCAGGACGGTAAACATCACCAAAAATAATTGGAGGTTTTACACAACGAGAACCGTAAGACTGAACCCATCCGTTTTGAGTGAATGCGTATCCAGCTAATTGCTCGCCGAAGTATTCCACCATGTCATTACGTTCGAATTCACCATGTACCAATACATCGATATCTAGGTCTTCTTGTAGACGGATAGTTCTTTCAGTCTCAGCAGCGATTTCTTTATCGTATTCTTCTTGAGAGATAGCACCTTTTTTCAAGTCAGCTCTCCATTTACGAACATCTTTTGTTTGTGGGAAAGAACCGATTGTAGTGGTCGCAAATCCTGGAAGGTTGAATTTAGCTTGTTGAGCTTCTTTACGAGCATTGAAAGTAGAAGTACGCTTAGCATCTTCATCAGTGATGTTGCTAACACGGTTTTTAACCTCAGGTCTGTGGATCAATGGAGAAGTACGACGGCTTTCAGCAGCTTCTTTGTTTGCTTCGAAACGTTTTTGGGTTTCAGCATCCACTTCACCTTCAGCCAATACAGCTAGATCTTTTACTTCAGCTAATTTCTGTTTAGCGAATGCTAACCAGTTTTTCACTTCAGCAGGTAGAGACTCTTCATTGTTCTCATTGTCTAGATCAAATGGAACATGCAATAAAGATGAAGAAGGAGCAACCCATACGCGGTCTTTTCCTAAAGCATCAACTGCTTGTTTGATTTTTTTCAATGAGTTTTCGTAGTCGTTTTTCCAAATGTTACGGCCTTCAACCACTCCTAAAGAAAGGGTTAGAGAAGCAGGAACTTTGGATAATATAGTGTCAAGTTGGTTTTCACCACGAACTAAGTCAAGGTGTAACGCATGCACAGGAAGATTAACAGCGATGTCTTCGTTGTTTCCTAGTGCCTCGAAGTAAGTGGCAACGATTAATTTAATGCCTTTGGCAGCAGCAGCTAACTTTTCGAAAACTTTTCCGTAAAGCGCTTTTGTAGCATCATCGATATCCAAAGCCAAGAAAGGCTCGTCGATTTGTACATATTTTGCGCCAGCATCAGCAAGTTTAGCCAAGATCTCTTCGTATACAGGAAGTAATCTGTCGATTAGATCGATACGGTTAAAATCAGCTTCTTTTTCTTTACCTAACAATAGGTAAGTGATAGGGCCAATCAGGACAGGTTTTGTTTCGATACCTGATTGTTTAGCTTCATTGTATTCGCTTAGGAATTTCTCTGAAGTCAATTTGAATTCTTGATTTTTTACGAATTCAGGAACGATATAGTGGTAGTTGGTATCAAACCACTTCGTCATTTCCATAGCAGTTACATCCACGCCACCTTCTTGGAAACCACGAGCCATCGCGAAATATAAGTCTAGGTTATATTGGCGATCGATTTTGTTCAAAAGGGAGTTGTAACGAGCCGGGATAGCTCCAACAGTTAAGGATAAGTCTAGGACTTGGTCATAGAATGAGAAATCATTTGATGGGATCAATTCGATACCTGCATCTTTTTGAGTCTTCCAATTGCTTTCACGGATTTTAAGTCCAGCCTGCAATAATTCTTCCGCGCTGATTTTCTTTGCCCAGTAAGCTTCATTAGCTTTCTTCAGTTCACGGAAAGCACCCACACGTGGGTAGCCTAAATTGTTTGTTAATAGCATATAGTTCTCTACTAAATTAAATAAATTTCAATAAGTCTTTTTGCTAAGAGAAGGCTACCTAGGATTCCTGTAACCAGCTTATCTTTCCCAATCGGGGTAGAATGTAGCACCTTGTCAAGAGACAGGTTGCTAAGGCTTCATCGGGTCTAGTCCCTCTGCCTTTCTCTATAAGCGTCGGCTAAGTTATGGATAAGATTTTTATTTTCCAAGGAAAAAGATTTTAGATCTGAGAATTCAGATATGAGAAAGCGAGGGTTTTCGATATTTTAGTTCTTTGAGTATGAGAGAAATCATGGTTTAAAAGTAGATGGATAGAATTCTATCAAAAAAGGGGCAAAAATACTTTTGCCCCTTTATATATTTTGATTTTGTATATGTTTAAAATATCAAGCATTGGTGTTGCTAATATCTCATATCTCACATCTCACATCTCATATCTCACATCCATCCTTAGCTAACCAACAACTTATACCCCTTGCCATGTACATTGACGATTTCCACGTTTGGATCTTCTTTGAGGTATTTCCTTAGTTTACTTAAGAATACGTCCATGCTGCGGCCGGTAAAGTAGTTGTCATCATGCCATATTTTGATCAAGGCTTCTTCGCGGGTCAAGACATCGTTTTTCTTAAGGCAAAGTAAGCGCAGTAACTCGGCTTCTTTGGTAGAAAGTTTTTGTTGCTGACCTTTGTATGAGATGATCTGGCTGGTATAGTCGAAGAAGTAATCACCGATTTCAAACTTGTCCGATACCTCTTCTTCTTTGTCCTTGGAAGCTCTTTTTAATAGCGCATTTATTCTCAATAAGAGTTCTTCTACACGGAAAGGCTTAGTGATATAGTCATCACCACCTAGTTCGAAGGCTTGGGTTTTATCCTCCATCATTCCTTTTGCCGTAGCATAGATGATAGGGACCGTTTGATTGATCTTACGGATATCCTTACCAAGGGAGAAGCCGTCTTTTTTGGGCATCATGACATCCAAGATGCAAAGGTCAAATTCCTCTTTGCGGAAGGCATCCATTCCTTCTTGACCATCTGTACAAAGTACGACGTCAAATTTTCCTTTTAATTCAAGATAATCCTTCAGTAATTCGCCCAGATTAGGATCATCTTCTGCTAATAATATCTTTTGATTCATACTTTTCTCTTTCTTATGTTATGCTACTTCCTTGGATGCGTCCTTTAAAGGAAGAGTTACTTCAAATTGTGTGCCTTTATCTTTTTCGCTTTTAACGGAGATTTTCCCGTTCAGTCTTTTAATGATATCGTTAACATAGCTTAGACCTAGTCCGAAGCCTTTCACGTTGTGGATATTTCCCGTAGGTATGCGATAGAACTGATCAAATATCTTTTCCTGTTGGTCCTTGGTCATTCCCATGCCCTTGTCTGCAACGGATATTACGATAGTGTTCCCTCTATTAAAAGTCTTAAAAGTGATTTCTGGTTTTTCTTGAGAGTATTTAATTGCATTATCCACCAGGTTGAACATCACATTGGAGAGGTGAAGTTCATCACCGACAACCAGGTCATTTCCTGCTGATATGTCGATGTTCAGGGTGCCATCGGCCTTGTCCATCTGTAGGCGCATGCTCTCTAGGACCGCATTGGCCAATGAATTGATATGCACATTGGTGCGCTCGATCTTTAAGTTCTCCTTCTCCAGTCGGGCGATGTTCAGCACGCGTTCGATATGCGAGCCTAAACGGACGTTTTCATCGTAGATAATGTTTGCTAGTTTATTGACACGCTTGCCATCTGCTGATATTTCAGGGTCACGCAAAGACTCGCTGGCGATCATGATGGTGGCAACCGGTGTTTTGAACTCATGGGTCATGTTGTTGATGAAATCGGTTTTCATCTCTGACATCTTCTTCTGCTTGAAGATGATGCTCAGGGTATAGGCAAAACATCCGATCAATAGCGCTAATAAGGCCAGGATGGTCGGGAATAACCAATAGCCCATGGTTTCAGCAATTATTCCGCCTTTGTTTGGGAAATGTATGCTGAGCTCGCCTGGCGCATTGCCTCGGTCACCTTGGAATAGCCTTGCGGTATAGATCAATGGATTATTGACTTCCTTGAGTTGCTCGTTGTTGAATTGATAGACCCCTTGGAAAACGGGCATCTTATTGAAATCCTTGATCTCCATAACGAAGGAGGATTTAATGCCTCTTTCTTGAAGTTCATGGATCAAGAGATTGACGGTTTTCTTGCCGTTGATACGTTCCGCCAATGGTCTTTTGGATAATTCCATTCCCATGGCAACATCAGCAATTACAGAGCTTTTCTTGCCACCTAACATAGCGATGGTGTCATATAACGTTGCGGCTTCCGATAGGCGCTGTCCTCGCAGGTTATTGAGTTTGATCTCCAGTTCTTCGATCTTAGATAAGGTCTTGGAATCATAACGGGGAGGGAGGGTCCTGATCTGGTAGGCAATTGCTTCTGTGGAAGGTGGGTTGAATACGGGGATCAGGTATCGGGTGCTATCGTCTTTTTGGGCAACCCTGGGAACTACTCTGATGGCTTCCACATTGGTGAACTCGCCAATGGTGTTGTCCGAGGTCAGGCCTTGTTCCAAGGTAATTCGCACAAGGTGCTTGTATTCTTTTCTCTTTAAATAAGTTTCATAGAAATCATTGCTGATAGGGACAGCAGGGAATTGCTGGTTCAGTTCTCTTTCCAAGAAATTGAATCTGGTGGTATGCGCAAAAGCCCTTCTCTGCAAGGTCTTGATGCTGTCTTGATATTGAAGCTGTAGAGCAAGGATCTTCTCGTTCTTTTGGATACGTTCTTGGTCAATCCTGAACTTCTCTTGGTTCAAGCGTTCCTGCTCCCTTGCAAAATCATAGATTTCTTGGCGTTCGATTTTATTGGCCACTGCCGATAAGGAGGCCTTGACTTCCTCATCAAATAGTTTGGACTCCTTGATAAAGGATTCCCGCACAAAATAATATTGCATCGCCATTACGCCGATCAGCGCGATGGACATAAGCCAAATAATCAATGCAATACTTCTTTTTTTCATTTGTTACAAAAGTAATAAGGGAAAACAGCTAATTTTCTCATTTAACACATTTTAACAGCAATATTTTAGCTTTTTTAGCAGAATAGGATTTCCTTTGTTAAAGAATTATGACTTAAGGCACTGATTATGAAAAAATTCATCTTGATTTCTATCTTGTTGTTGATTTGGGTGATTCCTTCCTCAGCTCAAAATACTCAAAATATTCAAAAAAAGAAACCATTAGAATTTAAATGGGATGGCAACTCCAAGGATAGTTTAAAGAGGTTCAACATCCCTTTGCTGGATTCTTTGGATAAATCGATAGAGATCCCGAATGCCTATAAGGGGCAGAAGGGTTTGCTTTCGACTCCAAACGCTATACAGAAACAACAGGATGATTCAGTGATCTTGGAGAAAAAACTGTCAGGTGGGGAAAGTGTGAGGATGCCAGGGACTCAAAAACTGGAAGAGAATGGCAAAATTGTCAAACAAGACCCTGAGACGCTCAAATCGCCACTGATAAAGAAATGATTTGAAAAATATATGCATAAAAAAAAGAGCCCCTTTGAGGCTCTTTTTTTATGTCTTCTTATAATTATTTTACTTCAGAAACACGGATTGTGTTTGTTCTACCTTTCTCATGAAGAGGGGTAGAAGAAGTGTTGATTACGATCTGACCAGGTTCTACCAAGTGACGTACTTTCAATAAGTCATTCACATCTTGGATCGTACCATCAGTAGATTCATATTTTTCGTAAATGAATGCTTTCACACCCCAGCACAAGCTAAGCGTACGCAACAAAGTTTTGTTACCAGTGAACACATATATGTCAGCATCTGGGCGGTAGCTAGAGATTTCCATGGCAGTATAACCAGAAGAAGTCATGACAGCAATTGCTGACGCATGAGTTTTCTCCGCCAAGAAGATCGATGAACTACAGATAGCATCAGGAATACGAGTTACTGGAACAGTTCCCAATTGCTCTTTTTCGCTGTAGTAAGGGTATGAAGTCGCTTCAACGTGGGTAATAACTTTCGCCATAGTCTCGATAACGATCTCTGGGAATTCACCAACTGAAGTTTCACCACTCAACATCACAGCATCAGCACCATCGATTACCGAATTAGCTACGTCATTTACCTCTGCACGAGTAGGGCGAGGGGTAGTGATCATACTTTCCAACATCTGGGTAGCAATGATAACCGGTTTTGAAAGGTTACGACATTTTTGAGCAATGATTTTTTGAAGTCCTGGTACTTCTTCCATTGGAAGTTCAACACCTAGGTCACCACGAGCAACCATGATCGCATCCGTAGCTTCGATAATGCTGTCGATATTTTCGATAGCCTCAGGCTTTTCGATTTTCGCGATTACTTTAGCGTGAGAACCTTTTTGCTTGATGATTTCTTTACATTGTTTGATGTCTTCAGCAGAACGAACGAAAGACATAGCGATCCAATCAGCACCATGGTCAAGTGCAAAGTTCAAGTTGTCTAAATCTTCTTCCGTTAATGAAGGGATAGAAACTTTTGTATTCGGAAGGTTAACACCTTTTCTTGAAGTCAAGATACCACCGTGAACAACCTCACAAGTCACTGTGTCCAAATGGTTTGTTGATAACACGCGTAACTGCAATTTACCGTCATCCAAAAGGATGATTTCATCTTCTTTAACGTCGTTAGGGAAGTTGTCGTAAGTGATGTAGATTTTCTTTTCGTCACCGATTTGCTCGTGCGTAGTCATTTCTACTGTGCTACCGTTGACAAGGATTGCACCACCTTCTTTCATTTTTCCGATACGGATTTTAGGGCCTTGTAAATCGGCTAAAATACCTACGTTGAAAGGGTGTTCTTGGTTGATTTCGTTGATTGTGTTGATTACCTTTAAGTGATCTTCCTGGGAACCGTGTGAGAAGTTAAGGCGACATACGTCTACCCCTTTTGCAATCATACGGGTTAAAACATCTTTTTTTGAAGAAGCCGGACCTAGTGTGGCAACAATTTTGGTCCGCTTTTTTAGTTTATCCATTTAAATTAAATTTTAAATTTATATTCTCTATTAAGTCTTTTCCTGCTTTATTCTCCCCTTAAAGCAGATGATTAGGTTTATGTGTATAAGTTACACTATCTTAATAATCCGCTAAAATATCAGATTTTCTTTAGATTTCAATATTGTTGGGTCTATTTCTTTTACTAAAAGAACTTCCGGAATAGACTTAATGTTTTCTAAAAGAGCATCTAAATCCTCCTCGTCGATAAAATGTTTGATCATCAGGAAGTAATCAAAGCTACTAATTTCAGGGATCAACGCAGCACCTTCTACCGAGCGATTGCTCAGCAAATAGAATTCAAATTCGAAAGTCTGGTTATGATATCTGAAGATGTTGTAGTGATTTTTGACGACGGGTTTGTTTTTTTTGGATTCAAAAAGAATGTGGTAATCCAGTTCGTCCTTGGGTTTTTCCTTGTTATGGCCGTTATGGTCCATGTAATCTTCCTTCCCGTAGACTAGTTGGAGTCCGGTGTGCTTGTTGATAAAGTGGCAAAGTCTGTAATCTCTCAAAACCGAACTGATCCCAATGAGGACAAAATCGAGTTCCAGGTCAAAGTCAGTTTCGAGTTTAAAGGTTATTTTGCTCAAGTCAATTTGTTTTGATGATTTACAAAATTACGTTTTTACTGCATTTAAGTTTGAAGGTTAAGTAAAAATATCATTAAATATGCATTAAGTTTGTAAAACTTTATTTGTTTTAGTATTATTGGATTAAGGTTAATTAATAAGGTATTAAAAACTTTATTTAGGATGACTTTGTTCTTTATTTAATTTCAAAAGTCAAAAAGATTTGATTTTTGGGAATATTTATTTTTTCTTTGCACAGATTTATTAAACAATTAAACTAGAAAATCATGTCAGATATCGCATCAAGAGTAAAAGCAATTATCGTAGAAAAGTTAGGTGTAGACGAAAATGAAGTGACACCAGAGGCTTCTTTCACGAATGATTTAGGTGCAGACTCACTTGATACAGTTGAGTTGATCATGGAATTCGAGAAAGAATTCAACGTTGCAATTCCTGATGACCAAGCTGAAAACATCAGTACTGTAGGACAAGCAATCGCTTACTTAGAAAAAAACGTTAACTAACTAATTTTATTAGGCCAAACATCATAAATGGAGCTTAAGAGAGTAGTTGTAACAGGATTAGGCGCACTTACACCTATTGGTAATTCCGTTTCCGAATACTGGGATGGATTAGTAAACGGTGTAAGTGGAGCCGCTCCTATCACGCACTTCGATGCGTCAAAATTCAAAACACAGTTTGCCTGCGAAGTCAAAGGTTTTGATCCACACGTCTATATGGACCGTAAAGAAGCCCGTAAGATGGATCCCTTTGTGCAATATGCTATTGCTTCTACCGATGAGGCAGTAAAAGACGCAGGTTTAGATTTCGATAAATTAGACAGGACGCGGATTGGTGTAATTTGGGGTTCTGGAATTGGCGGTTTAACAACTTTCACTGAGGAAGTTGCACAATTCTCCAAAGGCGACGGTACGCCTAGGTTCAATCCTTTCTTTATTCCCAAAATGCTTATCGATTTAGCACCTGGTCATATTTCTATGCGCCATGGGTTGCAAGGTCCAAACTTCTCATCTGTTTCTGCATGTGCCTCGGCTACCAATGCAATGATTGATGCCTTCACTTACATCCGTTCGGGAAGGTCTGACATTATTATCACTGGAGGGTCCGAAGCTACAATCAATGAGGCTGGTATCGGAGGTTTTAATGCCATGCACGCGCTTTCCACAAGAAACGACGATCCTAAAACAGCATCTCGTCCATTCGACAAAGATCGTGATGGATTTGTATCTGGCGAAGGTTCTGGAGCTATCATATTGGAAAGCTTAGAGCATGCATTAGCGCGTGGAGCGAAAATTTATGCTGAGGTTGTAGGTGGTGGAATGAGTGCGGATGCATACCATATCACTGCTTCTCACCCGGAAGGATTGGGAGCTAAATTGGCCATGACAATGGCAATCAAAGATGCTGGTATGGATTTCTCGGATATTGATTATATCAATGTCCATGGAACTTCAACACCAGTGGGAGATGTTAGTGAAACCAAAGCGATTGTTGACCTATTCGGTGAGCATGCTTATAATCTGAATATCAGTTCTACAAAATCCATGACTGGTCACCTTCTAGGTGCAGCAGGTGCTGTAGAAGCTATTGCCTCTATCTTGGCAGTTAAGAATGATATTGTACCTCCAACGATCAATCACTTCACAGATGATCCTGAAATTGACAGCAAACTGAACTTCACGTTCAACACAGCGCAAAAAAGAGTTGTAAATGCTGCCTTGAGTAATACCTTCGGTTTCGGAGGCCATAATGCAACAATTATTGTGAAAAAGTATAATGGTTAAAATGTACTCATTTTCACCATGCTAAACATTTAAATAGGTAGTTGCATTTTTCAACTACCTATTTGTTATTTATAGTTACCATGCCTATCACACAGGTCTATAATCTATATCTGTCACCAAATCGAAATTACGTTCGAAAGCTAAAGAACTTGCTTGGGTTCGTACCGGGCAATATACGTCTTTATCAAATGGCCTTCAGACATAAGTCTGTTGCGGTCATGATCAAGGATGGAGTAAAAAATAGCAACGAGAGGTTGGAATTCCTTGGTGATGCGGTGTTAGGTTCTGTGGTGGCTGAATTGCTCTTCAAGCTCTATCCCTACAAGGATGAGGGCTTCTTGACCGAAATGCGGTCCAAGATCGTATCGAGGGCAAACTTGAACCAACTTTCCCGTAAGTTGGGTTTTAATGAGATGATTGAGTTCGATGCCCGAATGATCAGTTATCCAAACAAACAAGGTTCTCTTCTTGGTGATGCCTTTGAGGCGTTGGTCGGTGCAGTCTACCTGGATAAGGGTTATACCTTTACGAGGGAGTTCTTGCTGTCCCGAATCATCAAACCCCATGTTGATATCCAAACCCTAGAAGTAACCGAAACAAACTTCAAAAGCCGCTTGATCGAATGGTGTCAGCACAACAACAAAGAGATCAGCTTTATGCAGGTCGATAACCCAGAAGGAGAATCCAACAAGATGTTCTCTGTAGTGGCAGTTGTGGATGGCGAAGAATGTGGCCTTGGCCGCGACTTCAATAAAAAGAGCGCCGAAAAGATCGCTGCCGAGCGAGCTTGCGATTATTTAAAGATATTCGAAGAATAGAATTGAGAAATAAGATGTTAGATTTGAGGTATCAAATCTGATTAGACATCGTTTTCCAACATTCTTATTGATTCCATGGTTTTAATGATTTCAGCATCGCTAAGTTCTTGAGAAGGTTAATATCTCTATACTCAAATCTCAAATCTCCCATCCATTTTTTCATGTCTAATGTCTATCTTTGCGGCTATGGCATCAATTAAACCATCTTTAGCAAAGGGTACTCGTGATTTTTCGCCCCTTGAAATGGATAAGCGTAATCATATTTTCAATACCTTAAAATCTATTTTCAGGAAATACGGCTATTCCGAGATCCAGACTCCTTCATTCGAGAATTTAAGTACTTTGACAGGTAAGTATGGTGATGAAGGCGACAAATTAATCTTCAAGATCTTGAATTCGGGTGATTACTTGAGTAAAGCTCCAGCTGAATTGTTGGAAGCCAAAAACTCCATTAGCTTGATCTCACATATCTCTGAAAAAGCATTGCGCTATGATTTGACAGTCCCATTTGCTCGATACGTGGTGATGCATCAAAATGATATTGCACTTCCTTTCAAGAGGTTTCAGATCCAGCCAGTTTGGCGTGCTGACCGTCCGCAAAGAGGACGTTATAGAGAATTCTATCAATGTGATGTGGATGTGGTAGGTTCAAGCTCATTGTTGAATGAAGCGGAATTTATCCTGATCTATAATGAAGCCTTGGCAAAATTAGGACTGAAGGATTTCAATATCAAATTAAACAATAGAAAGATCCTTTCCGGGATTGCCGAAGTGGTTGGAAAGCCAGAATTGATCGTCGATATGACGGTGGCAATTGACAAACTTGATAAGATCGGTTTGGAAGGAGTAAACAAAGAATTACTGGAGCGTGGATTTACAGATGAGGATTTAGCTATCCTAAAACCAATCATCGAATTGCAAGGATCCAATGCAGATAAAGTAGCTTCTATGAAATCAGTGCTTTCCAATTCGGAAATCGGAATGAAGGGCATCGCTGAGCTCGAAGAAGTCTTTGAGTACATCAAGAAATTCGGACGTGAAGATCTTCTTGAAAAGATCGTCGAAGTGGATATCACCTTGGCGAGAGGCTTGAACTATTACACCGGCTGTATCTTTGAAGTGAAGACCAATGAGGTCCAAATGGGAAGCATTGGTGGTGGCGGTCGATATGATGACCTTACGGGCATGTTCGGGTTGAAGGACCTAACAGGAGTAGGGGTGTCATTCGGAGCAGATCGCATCTATGATGTGTTGGAAGAATTAAATCTTTTCCCACAAGCAGGGTCGGCGAGTACAAAGTTGCTGATCGTGAATTTTGAGGAATCCTTAGAAGCTTATACCCTGCCTTTGATGTACAGGTTGAGAGAAGCTGGAGTGGCGGTAGAATTGTATCCGGCAGCCGTAAAACTAAAAAAACAGATGAGTTATGCTGATTCCAAGGGCATACCTTACGTTCTTTTGGTGGGTGATGAAGAAGCTGGATCTGGTCAATTATCTTTGAAGAACATGGAAACTGGAGAGCAAGAGAAATTGACAATTGATGAGTTAATAGAAAAATTGAAATAATTGAAGCGGTCCTTAGAGACCGCTTTTTTTGTGACCTGTCCTTTGCTCGGAGAAACCACGGGAGCTAGGAAGCCTACATGGACCCCCCATATATCCATTCTTGCCAATGATTTAGTCAGTTGCATATTCGAGGAGTAGTTGCTGAGGGAGCTGCGGATTGTGGTATTATTTTGACATTATCCGTATAAAACAGTGAAATGTAAACTAAAAATTATCAAAAATCTCGTTAATATTGATTAAATTTGTGGTCAGTTTAGTAAAGAAATTCAATACTTAGAAATGAGTTCAACACCTATAACAAAAGAAACCTACCTAGAGTGGTATGAATCCATGCTGCTCATGCGCAAATTTGAAGAGAAATCCGGACAGCTTTATGGACAGCAAAAGATTCGTGGATTTTGTCACTTATACATTGGACAAGAAGCCGTAGTTGCGGGTACCATGTCAGTGATCAAACCAGAAGATTCTTTGATTACAGCATATCGTGACCATGCCCATGCTTTGGCAAAGGGTGTGTCTGCAGATGCTTGTATGGCTGAATTGTTTGGTAAAGTTACAGGCTGTTCAAAAGGTAAAGGCGGCTCGATGCACTTCTTCTCCAAAGAACACAAGTTCATGGGAGGTCACGGTATCGTAGGTGGTCAGATTCCTTTAGGTGCAGGTATTGCTTTTGCAGAGAAATATTTAGGAACAGACAATGTAAACATCTGTTATATGGGTGACGGAGCTGTACGTCAAGGTGCTTTCAACGAGACCTTGAATATGGCGATGTTATGGAAATTACCAGTGATTTTCGTTTGTGAAAACAACGGTTACGCGATGGGAACTTCTGTAAAACGTACTACCAACATGCAAGATATCTACAAAATGGGTCTTGGTTTTGATATGCCAAGTGCTCCGGTAGATGGAATGGATGTGGTTGCAGTTCACAACGCCATGGACGAAGCTGTTCAACGCGCTCGTGCAGGTGAAGGCCCAACTTTCTTAGAAATCCGTACATACCGTTACAAAGGACACTCGATGTCTGACCCAGCGAAATACCGTACGAAAGAAGAATTGGAAGAATACAAAGAAAGAGATCCAATTATTGCTGTAAAGCATGCTATTGTTGAGAATAAATATGCTGATCAAGCTTGGTTTGATGAAGTAGAAGCAAAAGTGAAGAAAATCGTAGACGAATCAGTGAAATTCGCTGAAGAGTCTCCATATCCAGATGCTTCTGACATCTACAAAGATGTTTATGTACAAGAGGACTATCCTTTTGTCATGGATTAATTAATGATAATTACTTTAACTTATATAGAACATTCCTAAACGATGGCTGAAGTAGTAAGAATGCCAAAAATGAGCGACACCATGACTGAAGGTGTAATCGCTAAATGGCACAAAAAAGTTGGTGATAAAGTAAACTCAGGAGACCTTATTGCAGAGGTTGAAACTGATAAAGCGACAATGGACTTCGAATCATACCAAGAAGGTACTTTGTTGTACATCGGCCCTAAAGAGGGAGATGCAGTTCCAATCGATTCTGTGATCGCTGTATTGGGTGAAGAGGGTGAAGACTACGAATCTCTAATTAAAGGAGATGCTGCACCTGCTGAGAAGAAAGAAGAGCCAAAAGAAGAATCCAAAAAAGAAACTAAAGAAGATAAAACTGAAGAAGCTGCTCCAGCGGATTCAGGAAGCAATGTAACGGCAGAAGACTTAGGTGTCACTGTTATTACCATGCCTTTATTGAGTGATACCATGACTGAAGGGGTTATCGCTCAATGGAACTTCAAAGTAGGGGATACCATTAAATCAGACGATGCTATCGCTGACGTAGAAACTGATAAAGCGACTATGGAAGTTACTGCTTATGCTGATGGTACCTTGTTATATGTAGGTCTAGAAGCTGGACAAGCTGCGAAAGTTAATGATATCATTGCGATCGTAGGTCCTGCTGGAACTGATGTAACGCCTTTGTTGAACCAAAAATCTTCAGCAGGTGCTAAATCTGAATCTAAGAATGAAGAAGATAAACCTGTTGTTCAAGAAAGCAAATCCGATGCTCCTGTTGCTGCATCCTCTTCATCAAGCGATTCAAGAATCAAAGCTTCTCCTTTAGCTAAGAAAATTGCTAAAGAAAAAGGTATTGACTTGAGCCAAGTGAAAGGTTCTGCAGAAAACGGTCGTATCGTAAGAAAAGACGTTGAGAACTTCAAACCATCTGCAGCTCCTGCTGCTGCGGCTTCCGCTGCACCAGCTGCTGAGTCTGAGGCGAAAACTATCAGCTTACCACAATTTGTTGGTGAAGAGCGTTTCACTGAGAAACCTGTTAACCAAATGCGTAAGACGATCGCTCGCAGATTGTCTGAGTCCCTATTCACTGCTCCACACTTCTACTTGACTATCAGTGTAGATATGGACAATGCAATGGCTGCTCGTGCACAGATCAATGAAGTAGCTCCAGTGAAAGTTTCATTCAACGATATCGTGGTTAAAGCGGTTGCAGTTGCCTTGAAACAACACCCTAACGTAAACTCATCTTGGTTAGGTGATAAGATCCGTTACAACGAACATACAAATATTGGTGTAGCAATGGCTGTTGAAGATGGTCTATTGGTTCCAGTTGTTCGTTTTGCTGATGGTAAATCACTTTCTCATATCTCTGCTGAAGTGAAAGACTTTGCACAAAAAGCAAAAGCTAAGAAACTACAGCCTTCGGATTGGGAAGGATCAACTTTCACCGTTTCCAACCTAGGTATGTTCGGTATCGATGAATTCACATCGATCATCAACTCACCTGATGGCGCTATCCTTTCGGTAGGTGCTATCCAACAAGTTCCAGTTGTGAAAAACGGAGCTGTTGTTCCTGGAAACATCATGAAGTTGACATTAGGTTGTGACCACCGCGTGGTAGATGGTGCTACAGGTGCTCAATTCCTTCAAACTTTAAAAGGACTTATCGAAGCTCCGATTCGTTTACTAGCGTAATCAAAGAGTCCATAAATAACACAAAAGCCAGCAGATCTTGCTGGCTTTTGTGTTTTATCAGCCTTAACCATTCAGAGACCAATCCCTAAAATTCCTTTCCTTAATTTTTACCGAATTGCAATATGTGAAAAATTGAACCGTTTACTAATTATCAGGAATTAATACTGATAATGGGGCAATACTTTAATGTAACTATACTTTTATCAAAAGAAAGCTAATTTTTATTGTAATTTGTCACAATATATAGTAATTTGTCTTGATAATCATTTGAGATTACTAGCATTAAAAGAATCAGATTAGGAGCGTGTCAATAAAAAATTTATTATTCGTATTGGGGTTGGGGACATTTGCGATGTTCTCCTGTTCTTCGCCAGAAGCAAAACAAAAAGAGATAAAAATAGATCAGGCCAAAAAAGATAGTGTTGCACTGATTTATGATTCCACGAAAGCAGATAAGCAGATCGATGCTTTTATGCAAAACCTACACAAGAAATCCGCATTTAATGGGAATGTATTGGTAGCCAAAAAGGGAAAGATTCTTTATCAGAATTCCTTTGGCTGGGCCGATTATCTTTTGAAAGATAGCTTGAACATCAATTCTCAGTTCGAGTTGGCTTCTGCATCTAAGCCTATCACAGCTTTGGGCGTGATGAAACTGGTGCAGGAAGGAAAGCTGAAATTGGAAAATACCGTCAACGATTTTTATCCTGATTTCCCGTATCCAGGGATTACCATTTCGCAATTGCTTTCTCACCGTTCTGGGTTACCAAACTATGTTTACTTTTCTGAAGAAGCATGGCCAGATCGCAAAAAGCCGATGTCCAATCAGGATGCCATGAGCCTCCTGATCGAAAAGCATCCCAACCGTTATGGTGCCCCAGATGGTAGGTTCCATTACAATAACTCAAACTTTATGGTCTTAGCTTCCATTATTGAAAAAGTAACTGGAAAAGACTTTGCCGTATACATGAAGGAAAACATCTTCGATCCTGCCGGTATGAAACATACTGCGGTATATTCGACAGCGGTGTACGAGAAGACCCCTTCCAATGTTATGGGACATGATAAGGTATGGCGCCGTTCAGTAGTCCGCAATTATTTAGATGGGCCAGTTGGCGACAAGGGTATTTACAGTACCGTTCAAGATATGTACTTATTGGACAGGGCGATCAATGAAGGCCGCTTGGTCAATAAAGGCGTGCTGGATTCTATGTATATGCCTAGAAGTGATGCAAAACGCAGCTTATTCAGCTATGGGTACGGCTGGCGTACCTTTAGCCCACCCGATAATCCTATCGTTTACCATACGGGTTGGTGGCATGGATTCAAGAGCCTTTACGTGCGTGACCTGAAAAACGATGTGACCATAGTTTTGTTAACTAATATGGCAAATGGTAGTTTGAATCACCTCGATGATTTGTATAAAATCTTAGAAATGCCTATTTTGAGACAAAATGCTTATAACTCAAGTGGAGAATTAGTAAATTAAGATAACCTAACAACAATATATGAAAAAGACCTTGATTTTAGGTGCGAGTACCAATCCGGCAAGATATTCGTATTTGGTGGCCAATAAATTGGCTAGAAAAGGACATCCAATCGTGAATGTTGGACGTAAGACAGGAAAAGTTGCTGGCGTAGAGATCGAACCTGCAGAGGATATTCATACCGACATAGATACGATGACCTTATATGTAGGTCCGCAGAACCAGCCTCAATACTATGATTATATCTTGAAGACCAAGCCGAAGCGTATTATTTTCAACCCAGGTGCTGAAAATGCTGAGCTAGCAGACAAAGCTAGGGAGAATGGGATTGAAGTCGTAGAAGCTTGTACTTTAGTGATGCTGAATACCGGACAATACTAATCCATAGCTTAAAGATTTAGTAAAAGGACAATGATTTTTCATTGTCCTTTTTTGTTGGATCTGTTCGGGTCCCATTCGAGACACATTCGAGACACATTCGGGAAATCTTCCGGTTTGCTCCGAATTTGCTAGCCCCACGGTCTGGTCCATTTTGCGAAAATTCCGAATGTGTCCCGAACAAGATCGAATGATCAATCCTTACCAATGCTGTTGCTTTTATCCTGAATGAAAACGTTGTAGTAAATAATTGTTTATTTTTTGTTTTTATATGACTATTTTGTTATTCCTAAAGAATATCAATTTATTTAAAACCATTAATATGAAAGGCATTTTTTCAACCTTAGCCATTTGTTTGATTAGCTTACAGGTCTCAGTCGGGCAGGAGCGTGACCTGAAACTGAGTTCCAAATTTGTTGATGATCAGCTTAAGGCTTCCGCTGAGCAATACCAAAATTTAGTTTCCGTCGTACCTGAAAATAAATTCCCCAAAACTTTTGAAGGGGGAAAACAGGAATTTTCCAATTCTGCTTGGTGGTGTTCCGGATTTTATCCCGGCACCTTGTTATACCTTGGCGAAGCGACTTCGGATCCTAAACTAAAACAGGCCGGACTTGATAAGCTGAAGGACCTAGAAAAAGAACAGTACAATAAAGGAACCCATGACCTGGGCTTTATGCTGTTCTGTAGTTTTGGAAATGCCTTAAGATTGACCGGCGACAGTAGCAAATACCAGCCGATACTGGAAACAGGAGCTGAATCCTTGAGCAGCCGTTTTAACCCTACGACAAAGACGATCCGTTCTTGGGACCATAATGTTTGGAAGTTTCCAGTGATCATCGACAATATGATGAACCTGGAGTTCCTGATGCAGATGGCAAAGACTACCGGCAACAAGAAATATTCAGATATCGCAATTACCCATGCGAACACAACCTTAAAGAACCATTTCCGTAAAGATAATAGTTCTTACCATGTGATCGATTATGATCCGCAATCTGGCGCTGTGCTTGCTAAGCAGACCGCACAAGGTGCGGCCGATGAATCGGCTTGGGCTAGGGGACAGGCTTGGGGCTTGTACGGATATACCATGATGTACAGGGAAACCAAGGATAAGGCTTATTTGAATCAGGCAAAGAAGATTGCCAACTATATATTGAAGAGTCGAAACCTACCGGAAGACCTGGTTCCATATTGGGACTTTGATAAGGATAAGATCCCAACTGGTGATAAGACCTATTCCAGAAGAAGCCTGAGGGATGCTTCGGCGGCCGCAATCATTGCCTCTGCACTGATCGAGCTATCTCAATATACCAAAGGCAAAGAGTCTACAGAATATCTGAGAAAGGCCGAAGGCATGCTTAATAGTTTATCTTCAAGCGCTTATTTTGCGAAGAAAGGGACCAATGGGGGCTACTTATTGGAGCATAGCGTAGGGGCATTGCCCTTGGATTCGGAGGTGGATGTGCCATTGACTTATGCCGACTATTATTATGTCGAGGCTTTAGTCAGGTATCAACGACTATTAGATGGCGAGCCAGCCATCAAAATATAGAAAAGAGAATATTTTGGAGCCCCGGAAAAAAACCGGGGCTATTTTTTTTAAAAATAATTGACTAACTGTTTGATAGTTATAAAATTGTTTGTACTTTTGCAGTCCCTAAATGGGGAATTGTGTCTTGAGCGAAGCCCTACTGCTTCGATGGACGTTTAATTAATTAATTTATAACATGTCAGGAATTATTGGTAAAAAAGTAGGAATGACCAGCCTGTTCAATGCTGAAGGGAAGAATATCCCTTGTACAGTAATCGAGGCTGGGCCGTGCGTGGTTACGCAGATACGTACGGAAGAGAAGGATGGTTATTCGGCAGTTCAACTTGGCTTTGATGAAGCTAAAGAAAAGAACACAACAGCCCCTCTAAAAGGACATTTTGCAAAGGCAGGAGTTAGTCCTAAGCGTAAACTAGTTGAATTCAAAACTTTCACAGATGAGAAGCAACTAGGAGACATCGTTGATGTTACTTTATTTGAAGAAGGCGAGTACGTAGATGTAGTTGGTACTTCTAAAGGTAAAGGATTTCAAGGTGTAATGAAGCGTCATGGCTTTGGTGGTGTAGGTGGTGCGACTCACGGTCAGCACAACAGACTACGTGCACCAGGTTCATTGGGAGCTTCATCTTGGCCTTCAAGAGTATTCAAAGGAATGCGTATGGCGGGTCGTACAGGTGGCGAGAGAGTAAAAGTTCAAAACTTACAGATTTTGAAAGTTTACGCTGAACAAAACCTAATTGTTGTTAGTGGTTCCGTACCAGGAGCTAAGGGTTCATATGTAATCGTAGACAAATAGTAGAGATGGAAGTTAAAGTATTAAATTTATCAGGAAAAGAAACAGGTGCCAAGGTGCAACTTCCTGAATCGGTATTCGGTGTAAAGCCTAGCGACCATGCGATCTATTTGGATGTGAAACAATACTTAGCGAACCAACGCCAAGGTACACACAAATCAAAACAACGTAATGAAATCGCGGGTTCTACTCGTAAATTACACAAACAAAAAGGAACAGGTGGTGCTCGTGCGGGTTCTATCAAATCTCCATTGTTTAATGGTGGTGGTCGTGTATTCGGTCCTCAACCTCGTGACTATAGCTTCAAATTGAACAAAAAATTAAAGCAATTAGCACGTAAATCTGCATTATCTTACAAAGCACAAGAGAACAATGTTGTGGTATTGGATGAAGTGAACTTCGATTCAATCAAAACTAAGAACTACGTTGCTTTAGTAAATGCATTAAACCTTGCTGACGAGAAAACTTTATTGGTATTGCCAGCATACAATAACAATGTTTATTTATCAAGCAGAAACTTGAAGAAAGCAAAAGTTATCGTAGCATCAGATTTGAATACATACGATGTATTGAACGCTACGAAATTATTGTTAACTGCAGATTCTGTTAAAACTTTGGAGGAAGCATTCGCTAAATAATATGGAAATTATTAAAAAACCTATTTTAACTGAGAAAGCTTCATTGTTAACGGAAAAATTAAACCGTTACGCTTTCAAAGTAGATCATAGAGCAAACAAGATTCAAATCAAAGCTGCAGTAGAGCAAATGTTTGGTGTGACTGTATTAGCAGTAAACACAGCAGTTGTTGCGGGTAAGGCAAAAAGCCGTTACACGAAAGCAGGATTTGTTTCCGGAAGAAGCCCTAAATATAAAAAGGCCATCATTACAGTTAAAGATGGTGAAACTATTGACTTTTACAGTACACTATAATAAGAAATGGCAGTTAAAAGATTCAAACCGGTTACCCCTGGTACTCGCTTCAGAGTAGGTGCTGATTATTCAGACGTTACAACTAACGTTCCTGAGAAATCATTAGTAGTTAGCATCAAGAAATCAGGTGGTCGTAATAACTCCGGTAAAATGACTATGCGTTACATCGGTGGGGGACACAAAAAATCATACCGATTAATAGATTTCAAACGCGATAAAAAAGATATCCCTGCAAAAGTTGCTACCATTGAGTACGATCCAAATCGTACTGCACGTATTGCATTATTGCACTACGCAGATGGTGAGAAACGTTACATCATTGCACCAGCTGGATTAACAGTAGGTCAAACAGTGATCGCAGGCGAATCAGTAGCCCCAGAAGTAGGTAATACTATGCCATTGGCAAACATCCCATTGGGTTCGATCATCCACAACATCGAATTGAATCCAGGACAAGGTGGTTCCATTGCACGTTCAGCAGGTACATATGCACAATTGTCTGCACGTGATGGTAAGTATGCTATTATCAAATTGCCTTCAGGCGAGACTCGTATGATTTTATTGACATGTGTTGCTACGATCGGTTCGGTATCGAACGCTGAGAAAGCAAACCAAGTATTGGGTAAAGCAGGTCGTAAACGTTGGTTAGGTCGTCGTCCTAGAGTTCGTGGTGTTGCGATGAACCCGGTTGATCACCCTATGGGAGGTGGTGAAGGACGTTCATCAGGAGGTCACCCACGCTCACGCACAGGTGTATTAGCTAAAGGCTACAAAACACGCTACAAGAAGAAAACATCGAATCGTTACATCATTGAGAGAAGGAAAAAATAATGGCTCGTTCAATTAAAAAAGGTCCTTATATCGATCACAACTTAGAAAGAAAAGTTCTTTCTATGAATGAAACAAACAAGAAATCAGTAATCAAAACTTGGTCTCGTAGATCAATGATTTCACCTGATTTTGTTGGTCATACCTTCGCAGTGCACAACGGGAATAAATTCATTCCGGTTTATGTAACAGAAAATATGGTTGGTCACAAGCTTGGTGAATTTGCGCCTACGCGTACTTTCAGAGGCCACGCAGAAAAGAAAAAATAATAGGTAATGGAAGCAACAAAAAAACTCAAAAAGTCTGTTTTAATTAAGCAGCGCAAGGAGCAGGCAAAAGCTCAAGTAGGAGGAGCTTCTACTGCCAAGTTATTGAATTGCCCTACTTCACCTCGTAAGATGCGTCTAGTAGTGGATCTTATCCGTGGACAGAAAGTAGAGAACGCACTTTACATCCTTAAACATTCAGGTAAAGAAGCTTCAATCCGCGTTGAGAAATTATTATTATCAGCGATCAAAAACTGGGAAGCACACAACGAAGGTTCTTCTGTAGAAGACGGTGGATTGTTTGTTAAGGAAGTATCTGTAGGTGGCGGTCGTCAATTGAAGAGATTACGTCCAGCACCACAAGGTCGTGGCTATAGAATTCGCAAGCGTTCAAACCATGTAACTTTGGTAGTAGACAGTATTAATAACGTTAACAACTAATAATATTAAGAATGGGACAAAAAGCAAATCCAATAGGTAGCAGATTAGGAATCATCAAAGGATGGGATTCTAATTGGTTCGGAGGCAACAACTATTCTGATAAGTTGGTTGAGGACGAAAAAATAAGAAAATATCTTTCTGTACGTATCGCAAAAGGCGGTGTAGCAAAAGTTGTTATTGAGAGAACGTTGAAACGTATCACTGTAACGATCCATACTGCACGTCCAGGAATCGTAATTGGTAAAGGTGGTCAAGAAGTTGATAAGATCAAAGAAGAGTTAAAGAAATTAACTAAGAAAGATGTTCAGATCAACATTTTTGAGATCAAACGCCCAGAATTAGACGCAAAACTAGTTGCAGAAGGCATTGCTAAGCAATTAGAGGCACGTATTTCATTCCGTCGTGCAATGAAAACTGCGATTGCATCTACAATGCGCATGGGAGCAGAAGGTATCAAAGTAATGTGTTCAGGTCGTTTAGGTGGTGCTGAGATGGCACGTACCGAGCAGTACAAAGAAGGAAGAACTCCTCTACACACATTGCGTGCTGATATCGACTATGCTTTAGCAGAAGCATTGACTACTTACGGTAAGATTGGCGTAAAAGTTTGGATCTGTAAAGGTGAAGTTTACGGCAAGAGAGATTTATCTCCAAACATTGGTCAGGCATCAGGCGTGAAATCACGTGGTGGCAACGAAGGTGGTGAAAACAACAACCGTCGTGACAACCGTGGTGGTCGCGGTGGAAACCGTGGCGGACGTCGTGATAACAACCGTGACAACCGTGGAGGTAAAAGAGATTAATTAATAACAAGATTTAGATTATCTGTTCAACAGATTTAAAAAAATACGAACATGTTACAGCCAAAAAGAACGAAGTTCAGAAAGATGCAGAAAGGCCGCATGAAAGGTAATGCCACTCGTGGAGCGGAATTAGCTTTCGGATCTTTCGGTATCAAATCAATGGAATCAGCATGGATCACAAGCCGTCAGATTGAGGCTGCTCGTATTGCGGTAACTCGTTATATGAAGCGTGAAGGACAAGTTTGGATCCGCATTTTCCCTGACAAACCGGTTACCAAGAAACCTGCAGAGGTACGTATGGGTAAAGGTAAGGGTGCTCCAGAATATTGGGTAGCCGTAGTGCGCCCAGGCCGTATGTTATTTGAAGCAGAAGGCGTTCCATTGGAAATCGCTAAAGAAGCATTACGCTTAGCTGCACAAAAATTACCGGTTCAAACGAAATTTGTGATACGTAGAGATTACGTTGAAGCATAATAATCGTCGGTAATGTCAAGAGTCTAGCCTTACTGCCGTTACCAGTAAGGCCGCTTTAACACTCGAGATAACCCGGCACAACAAATTGAAAAATGAAAAATTCAGAAATCGTAGAATTATCAACTGAGGATTTAACAGCTCGTCTTGCTGAAGAGAAAGCTGCCTTAAACAAATTGAAATTTGCACATGCTGTTTCTGCTATTGAGAATCCAAACGTGATCAAAGCAGCTCGCAAAACTATCGCTCGTCTCGCTACTGAGATTTCAAAGCGTAATAATGCAGCAAAATCTGAAACAGCCGCTGAGGCATAAAATTTAAGTCGAAATGGAAAGAAATTTAAGAAAAACAAGAATCGGCTTAGTAGTTAGCAACAAGATGGACAAATCTATCGTAGTAGCGGTTGAACGTAAAGTGAAACACCCTATTTACGGTAAATTCGTTAAGAAAACTACTAAATTTAAAGCTCATGACGAACAAAATACCTGCGGTATCGGCGATACGGTATTAATTATGGAAACACGTCCGCTGAGTAAAACTAAGAACTGGAGATTAGTAGAAATTTTAGAAAGGGCTAAATAATGGTACAACAGGAATCAAGACTAAATGTAGCTGACAACAGCGGAGCTAAAGAAGTTTTAGTAATCCGTGTGTTAGGCGGTACGCGCAAGCGTTATGCATCTATCGGTGATAAAATTGTTGTTACCGTAAAGAGCGCACTACCTTCAGGAAACGTGAAAAAAGGATCAGTTTCAAAAGCAGTTGTAGTTCGTACGAAAAAAGAGATCCGTCGTAAAGATGGTTCTTACATTCGCTTCGATGACAACGCTGCAGTATTGTTAAATAATAACGATGAACCTCGTGGAACACGTATCTTCGGCCCAGTTGCCAGAGAATTGCGTGAGAAACAGTTCATGAAAATTGTATCATTAGCACCGGAGGTTTTATAATTATGGCACAGAAAACAAACAAACCTACTCACAAGATCAAGATCAAAAGAGGAGATTTAGTGAAAGTTATCGCTGGTAACTCTAAAGGTGTTCAAGGTAAAGTATTACAAGTTATTATTGAAACCAACAGAGCAGTTGTTGAAGGCGCTAACATTGTGAAGAAACACACTAAACCTAGCGCAGCTAACCCGAACGGTGGTATCATCGAGAAAGAAGCTGCAATCAACATCTCTAACTTAGCTTTAATCGATCCTAAGACTGGTAACCCTACCCGTGTTGGACGTAAAGTTAATGCAGATGGCAAAATAGTTCGTTACGCAAAAAAATCAGGGGAGGAAATTAAATAATGACTTACGTACCAAGATTAAAAGCGAAATATGCGGAAGAAATCCGTACAGCGCTTAAAGAAAAATTCCAGTATAAAAGCGTTATGCAAGTTCCTAAACTGGAGAAAATCGTAGTATCACAAGGTATCGGTGCGGCTACTGCAGACAAGAAATTGATCGACAACTCTATCACGGAGTTGACTACCATCACTGGTCAGCAAGCAGTTCCTACGAAATCTAAAAAAGATATCTCGAACTTCAAATTGCGTAAAGGTATGCCTATTGGTGCTCGCGTAACTTTACGTGACAACAATATGTACGAATTCTTAGATCGTTTAATCGCGGTTTCTTTACCACGTATTCGTGACTTCCGTGGAATCAACGATAAAGGATTTGACGGACATGGTAACTACAATTTGGGTATTACTGAGCAGATCATCTTCCCTGAGATCAACATTGACAAGATCAACAAGATCCAAGGTATGGACATCACTTTCGTAACTTCAGCTAAGAACGATATCGAAGCTTTAGAATTATTGAAACAATTCGGTTTACCATTCAAAAACCAAAACACGAATAACAATGGCTAAAGAAGGATTAAAAGCACGCGAAGTAAAGCGTCAGAAATTAGTAGCAAAATTTGCAGAGAAACGTGCAGCTTTGAAAGCAGCAGGTGATTATGCAGCTTTAGATAAATTACCAAAGAATGCATCCCCAGTAAGATTGCACAACCGTTGTAAATTAACTGGACGTCCTAAAGGATATATGCGTCAATTCGGTATCTCACGTGTAACATTCCGTGAGATGGCCCTAGACGGAAAAATCCCAGGAGTGAAAAAAGCTTCTTGGTAATCAAAAAAATATAATTACTTTTGCCCGGATAAACCACGAACTGTGGTTTATCGGGTTTTTTTTGCATTGCAATATTTTAACCGATAAAAGGTCTGTGGCTTCGGTTAGTCATGGAAACCATTATCACAATTTTTATACAAAATGAATACAGATCCAATAGCGGATTACCTTACCCGAGTAAGGAATGCCATCAAGGCCAACCACAGGGTTGTTGAAATTCCTGCATCGAACCTTAAAAAAGAAATCACAAAAGTTCTTTTCGACAAAGGTTACATTGCTAATTACAAATTTATTGAAGAAGGTCCTCAAGGTTCAATCAAGATTGCCTTGAAATACCATCCAATTAGCAAAGTACCGGCTATTCGCACTTTGACACGTGTGAGTAAACCTGGTTTAAGAAAGTATGCAAGTGTTGACAGCATCCCTCGTGTATTAAACGGTTTAGGAATTGCGATTTTGTCTACTTCGAAAGGAGTAATGTCAGACAAAGAAGCTGCCGTACAAAACGTTGGTGGAGAGGTTTTATGTTACATTTATTAATCTAGGAAAAAGCACAGAATGTCAAGAATTGGAAAAGCGCCTATCGCTATACCTTCGGGTGTAACGGTTACAGTATCAGATAAGAATCTGGTAACTGTTAAAGGCCCTAAAGGTGAATTAACACAACAAGTAGACCGCGACATTACCGTTAAACAAGAAGATGGTAATATCGTTGTGTCACGTTCAACAGAACAAAAAAAGCACAAAGCATTACATGGCTTATACCGCGCCCTATTGAGCAATATGGTTGTAGGTGTAACCGAGGGATACAAAACTACCCAAGAACTAGTTGGTGTTGGTTACCGTGCAGCAAACACAGGTAATACGCTAGAGTTAACTTTAGGTTTCTCTCACCAGATTGTATTCGTATTGCCACAGGAAATTAAAGTAACAACAACTGCTGATAAGGGTAAGAACCCAACTATCACTTTGGAATCTATCGACAAGCAATTGATCGGTCAAGTAGCGGCGAAAATCCGTAGCTTCCGTAAGCCAGAGCCATACAAAGGTAAAGGTATCAAGTTTGCAGGTGAAGTATTAAGAAGAAAAGCAGGTAAATCAGCTAAAAAATAATAACCATGGCAGGAATTAAATCAACTCGCAGAGAGCGAATCAAAAAAGGAATTAGAAAACACCTGGCTGGATCAACTGAACGTCCTCGTTTGACGGTTTTTAGAAGTAACAAAGGCATCTACGCACAGATCATCGACGATACTACGGGTAAAACTATCGCTTCAGCATCAACTTTGTCAAAAGAGTTTGCTGGATCAGGTAACAAAGTAGATCAATCGAAAGAAGTAGGTAAATTGGTTGCTGAGAAAGCGGTTGCAGCAGGAATTAGCAAAGTAGTTTTTGACCGTAATGGGTACTTATACCATGGCCGTATCAAATCATTGGCTGAAGGTGCTCGCGAAGGCGGTTTAGACTTTTAATTAAAGAAGAAAAATGGCATTAAGCAATATTAAAAGAGTAAAATCAAGCGAAATCGAATTAAAAGATCGCTTAGTAAGCATCCAGCGCGTAGCCAAGGTGACCAAAGGTGGTCGTACCTTCAGTTTCTCAGCTATTGTTGTAGTTGGAGATGAGAACGGTATCGTAGGATACGGATTAGGAAAAGCTAAAGAGGTTACTGAAGCTATCACTAAAGGTATCGATGATGCAAAGAAAAACTTAGTAAAGGTTCCTATTATCAAAGGTACAGTACCTCATGAGCAATACGGTAAATATTCAGGTGGTTCAGTTTTGATCAAACCAGCTGTAAGTGGTACCGGAGTATTGGCAGGTGGTGCGATGCGTGCGGTATTGGAGTCTGCAGGCATTACAGACGTATTAGCAAAATCATTAGGTTCTTCTAACCCACACAACGTGGTAAAAGCAACTATCGATGCATTAGCTAACATGCGTGACGCTTATACAGTAGCGCAAACACGTGGTGTCGATTTAAACAAAGTATTTAACGGTTAATATCATGGCAAAAATTAAAATCACCCAGATAAAGAGCGTTATCGACAGAAGCGAGCGCCAAAAGAAAACTATCGAAGCATTAGGTTTGAAGAAAATCAACCATTCGGTAGAAGTTGAAGCTACAGCAGCAATCATTGGAATGGTTCGTAAAGTGAACCACCTAGTGGCTGTAGAATCCATTTAATAAGAATAGATGGAAAGGATACTCACTTCCTTTCCATTCTTTGTTAATAAATTTATGGAATGCTAAGGCCTGTTTAGTGAGAGCGAAGGCGTAGCACAATTTGATTAAAAATGAACTTAAGTAATCTAAAACCAGCAGCTGGTTCAATTAAAACTAAAAAACGTATTGGTCGTGGACAAGGATCTGGCCGTGGTGGTACCTCAACTCGTGGTCACAAAGGAGCAGGATCTCGTTCAGGTAACTCTACGAAAATCGGTTTCGAAGGTGGTCAAATGCCTCTTCAACGTCGTGTACCTAAATTTGGTTTTAAGAACATCAACCGTGTAGAATATGTAGGTGTTAACTTAGATGTTTTGCAAGCTATCGTTGAGAAATACAGCTTAACTACTGTAGATTTCGATACTTTGAAAGAGCACGGATTAGTTTCAAAAAATGACTTAATTAAAATCTTAGGTCGTGGCGAGTTCACCGCAAAAGTAGAAGTAAAGGCCCATGCATTTTCAGCTTCAGCTCAAAAAGCTATCGAAGCAGCAGGTGGTTCTATCGTTAAATTGTAATAATACATGAAGAAACTAATCACAACCTTAACCAATATATGGAAGATAGAAGAATTACGTAATCGTATTCTTAATACGTTACTATTTCTTTTAATATACCGCGTTGGTTGTCACGTGGTTTTACCAGGTGTCAATCCGGAAGCGTTGGTAGTAAACAGAGAAGGTGGTAATGACATCATGAACTTGATCAATATGTTTGCTGGGGGATCATTCTCCCGTGCGGCGATCTTTGCTCTTGGTGTTATGCCTTATATCTCGGCATCTATCGTAGTTCAGCTATTGGGGATTGCTGTTCCTGCTTTTCAAAAGATGCAGAAAGAAGGTGAATCTGGCCGTAAGAAAATGAACAACATCACTCGTTACCTTACCGTAGCGATTACGTTGGTTCAAGCCGTAGCCTATGTGAAGACTCAAATCGGACCAGAAGCTAAGACTATTGCGGATCCAATGTTCTCCATTCTATCAGCAGTTGTTTTGACAGCGGGTACATTGTTTGTGATGTGGCTAGGTGAAAAGATTACCGATAAAGGAATTGGTAATGGTATTTCATTAATCATTATGGCTGGTATTATTGCTCAGCTTCCTGCAGGTATTACTGCAGAATGGGCATCCAGAATGAGCCCGAGTGGTGGTGGTCCTATTCCATTGTTATTGGAGTTTGTCGCGCTGTTTTTCGTCGTGATCTTCACGATCTTGGTTGTACAAGGTGTTCGTAAGATCCCTGTACAATACGCGAAGAAAATCGTGGGTAACAAACAGATTGGTGGTGTGCGTCAATACATTCCTTTAAAGGTAAATGCGGCGGGTGTAATGCCAATCATTTTCGCTCAGGCGATTATGTTTTTACCGATGTCGTTGACCCAGTTCTTCCCGAACGTCCAGTCAGATTTCTTAAACTCGTTGAGTAACTATACATCCGTTACGTATAACGTGGTATTTGCCTTGTTGATCATTGCATTTACCTTCTTCTATACGGCGATTATGGTCAACCCGCAGCAGATGTCTGAGGACATGAAGAAGAACGGTGGTTTTATTCCGGGCATCAAGCCAGGTTATGAGACCAACTTGTTTATCGACAACGTAATATCACATATTACCTTCCCTGGTGCTGTATTTGTGGCGATCATTGCGATCTTGCCAGCAATTGCAACATTATTTGGAGTAAACAATCAATTTGCACATTTCTATGGTGGTACATCCCTATTGATCTTAGTAGGTGTTGTATTGGATACGATTCAGCAAATTGAAAGTCATTTGTTAATGCGTCATTATGATGGATTGATGAAAACAGGCCGTGTAAAAGGTAGAAGCACTGCGACTACAGTTGAAGGCTATGATCAATCCGCATTATAATTTTGAATGTCTAAAGTATATTATAAAACAGCAGATGAAATTGAGCAAGTGCGAGAGTCAGCAAATGTACTCTCGCAATTACTTGCTGAAATTGCAGGATTAGTAAAGCCAGGCATTACGACCTTATCCCTAGATAAGTTTGCCTTTGATTTTATTAAAGATCACAAAGGAACACCAGCCTTCTTGAACTATCAAGGTTTTCCTTATTCATTGTGTATTTCTGTGAACGACCAGGTCGTGCATGGATTTCCAAGTGACTATGTTCTGAAAGATGGAGATATCGTAACGGTCGACGGAGGGGTGAATTTGAATGGTTTTATCAGTGATTCTGCATATACTTTTGCTGTAGGAGAGATTTCTGAAGAAGCGAAACAATTGTTAGAAGTGACAAAAGGTTCGTTGCAAGCGGGGATCGATCAAGCAATCGCGGGAAAACGTGTGGGAGATATTTCAGCTGCCGTTCAAGAATATGTATCGCCATATCGTTATGGGATCGTTCGAGAATTGGTAGGACATGGAGTTGGTTTTCATTTGCACGAAAAACCTGAGGTTCCGAATTACGGTAAACGTGGATCGGGTCCGAAATTGGAAGAAGGATTGGTAATCTGTATCGAACCGATGATCAATGCCGGTAAGGCAGGGGTCAAGTTCTGGGATGATGGTTGGACAGTGAGTACAGTTGATGGAAAGCTTTCGGCGCATTTTGAACAGATGGTTGCGATCCGAAAAGGCAGTCCGGACGTGCTTTTGAATTTTGAGGCCATTGAGAAAGTTTTAAATAAAAAGTAGTTGGTATTCAATTATTTTATTTATCTTTGCACTCCTGTTTGCGGGTATATCATCATTTAAAATAATAGATTTTATGGCTAAACAAGCCTCGATTGAGCAAGACGGCATAATCAAAGAAGCGCTTTCCAACGCGATGTTTCGCGTTGAATTAGAGAATGGGCATGAAATCATTGCACATATCTCGGGGAAAATGCGCATGCATTATATTAAAATATTACCAGGTGACAAAGTGAAGTTAGAGATGTCACCATACGACTTAACAAAAGGAAGAATTACATACCGCTATAAGTAAACGTAAGTTTCTTCAATAAAAATAGCTTTTAAAAATTTACTGTAATGAAAGTTAGAGCATCAATAAAAAAACGTAGTGCGGATTGTAAGATTATCCGTCGTAAAGGAAAAGTATTTGTAATCAATAAAAAGAACCCGAAGTTCAAACAACGTCAGGGTTAATTTTAACATAATCGCTTAAAATATTATATGGCAAGGATCTCAGGTATAGATTTACCTAAAAACAAAAGAGGCATCATCGGCCTTACCTATATTTTTGGTATTGGTCGTTCTACTGCTGCTTATATCCTAGAGAAAGCAGGCATCAGTCAAGATGTAAAAGTTCAAGAATGGGATGATGATCAATTAGCAGCTATCCGTACAATCATCAATGATGAGATTAAGGTAGAAGGCGCATTACGTTCAGAGGTTCAGTTGAACATTAAACGTTTAATGGATATTGGTTGTTACCGTGGCTTGCGTCACCGTAAACACTTACCAGTTCGTGGACAACGTACTAAGAATAACTCTCGTACCAGAAAAGGTAAACGTAAGACAGTTGCAAACAAGAAAAAAGCTACTAAATAATAAGTAAGAAATGGCTAAAAGTAAAAAAGTTACTAAAAAACGTATCGTAGTTATCGAGCCTGTAGGACAAGCTCATATCAACGCTACTTTTAACAACATCATCGTAACTTTGACTAACAATCAAGGTCAAACAATTTCATGGTCATCAGCTGGTAAAATGGGCTTTAAAGGTTCTAAAAAGAACACTCCATACGCTGCATCACAAGCTGCTTCAGACTGTGGTAAAGTTGCACATGATTTAGGATTGCGTAAAGTTGAAGTTTTCGTTAAAGGTCCGGGTGCTGGACGTGAGTCGGCTATCCGTTCATTGCAAGGTATTGGTATCGATGTGACTACGATCAAAGATATTACTCCACTACCTCACAACGGTTGTCGTCCTCCAAAACGCAGAAGAGTTTAATAACAGATTTGTTTAAGATAAGATTCGTCAGTTATAGGCTGATTGATACTTCAAACAGAATAAGAAATGGCAAGATATACAGGACCTAAGTCCAAAATAGCTCGTAAATTTAGAGAGCCAATTTTCGGCCCAGATAAGGCATTAGAAAAAAAGAATTATCCTCCAGGTCAACACGGACCATCGAAAAGAAGAGGAAAACAATCTGAATACGCAATTCAGTTGTTAGAAAAGCAAAAAGCAAAATACACTTACGGTGTATTAGAGCGTCAATTCGCTAACTTATTTGCTAAGGCAGCAGCAAAACAAGGTGTTACTGGTGAAAACTTCTTGAAATTATTAGAAGCACGTTTAGATAACATCGTTTACCGTTTAGGCATCGCTCCTACACGTTCATCTGCTCGTCAATTAGTTTCGCACAAGCACATTACAGTTAACGGTCAAGTCGTTAACATTCCATCATACAGTATCCGTCCAGGTGATGTTATTGCTGTTCGCGAGCGTTCTCAATCATTAGAGGCAATCGTAAACTCAGTAGCTGGAAGAAAAATCAACAAATTCAGCTGGTTGGATTGGGATGCAGACAAACTTACAGGAACATTTGTTAATTTCCCTGAAAGAGCTGATATTCCAGAAAACATTAAAGAGAACTTAATTGTAGAGTTGTACTCTAAATAATAATTAATAACAACATGCATTGTCATAGATGCATGTTGTTGTTTTCATAAATAGTAAATAAACTTAAAAGAACATAAATGGCAATTTTAGCATTTCAAAGACCGGATAAAGTTATCATGCAAAAATCAACTGATTTTGATGGTACCTTTGAATTTCGTCCACTAGAGCCAGGTTTTGGAGTTACTATTGGTAATGCTTTACGCCGTATTTTATTGTCCTCTTTAGAAGGATATGCAATTACGTCGGTAAGATTTTCAGGCGTGTCGCACGAATTCTCTACCATTAAAGGTGTAGTAGAAGACGTAACTGAAATCATCTTGAACTTGAAACAAGTACGTTTTAAGAAATCAGGTGAACAAGGCGATAACGAGAAGATCTTTGTGGTTATCAATGGTCAAGATCAATTTACAGCTGGTGATATTACGAAGTTTTCCAATAATTTTACTGTATTGAATCCTGATTTGGTCATCTGTAACATGGATAGTTCAGTAACTGTAGAAGTTGAATTGTCAGTTGCAAAAGGCCGCGGATACGTAAATGCAGAGGAAAATAAAGTGGTTGATGGTCCTGTTGGAGTAATTGCGATTGACTCAATCTACACTCCAATTAAGAATGTAAAATATACCATTGAGAACTACCGTGTAGAGCAAAAGACTGACTACGAGAAATTGTTGTTAGACATCTCTACTGATGGTTCCATTCATCCAGAAGATGCTTTGAAAGAAGCAGCTAAAATCTTGATCCAACATTTTATGTTGTTCTCTGACGAAAACATGTTGTTAGAGTCTCAAACTAAAGAAGAAACTAAGGTTGTTGACGAGGAAATCTTACACATGCGTAAGATCTTGAAAACAGAATTGGTAGACTTAGATCTTTCGGTTCGTGCATTGAACTGTTTGAAAGCTGCTGATATTCGCACTTTAGCTGAATTGGTTACATACGATGTAGCTGATATGTTGAAATTCCGCAACTTTGGTAAAAAATCATTGAGCGAAATTCAAGAGCTAGTTAAATCTAAAGGTTTATCATTTGGTATGAACCTGTCTAAATACAAATTGGACGAAGAATAATAATTAAATAATATAAGCGACCTGCTGCGTAATTCCTCCAGAGTATATGGACTACGGTCTGTAGAAAAAGAACGGTACGCACAAAATCAAAACTAAAATGAGACACGGAAAAAAAGTAAATCACTTAGGCCGCACTGACAGTCACCGTAAGGCGATGTTAGCTAACATGGCGACTTCATTGATCAAACACAAACGTATTACTACGACTTTAGCAAAAGCAAAAGCGTTGCGTACTTATGTGGAGCCTTTGATTACAAAATCTAAAAACGACACTACACACTCACGTCGTACGGTATTCGCTTACTTGAAAGACAAGGATGCAGTTTCTATCTTGTTCCGCGAGATTTCAGAAAAAGTAGCATCTCGTCCAGGAGGTTACACTCGTATCATTAAATTAGAGAACCGTTTGGGTGACAACGCAGAAATGGCATTTATCGAATTAGTTGATTACAACGAAATCTACGGTAAAACTGCTCAAACTGAGAAGAAATCTACTCGACGTCGTGGTTCTGCTAAAAAGAAAGCTACTCCAACAACTGAATCAAAAGAGGCAAAAGCTGAAAAATCTGGCGATGATTTAACCATTGTTGAAGGTATCGGTCCTAAGATTGCAGAAGTATTAGCAGCTGCTGGTATTGCAACTTACGCTGAATTAGCTAAAACTGATGCTGAGAAAGTTAAAGAAATCTTAACTGAAGCTGGTTCTAACTTTAACACTGCAGATCCTACTACTTGGGCTGAACAAGCACAATTAGCTGCAGATGGTAAATTTGAAGAACTAGAAAAACTTAAAGCCGAATTAGACGGTGGAAAAAAAGTTGATGAATAATCTTTAAACGAATCATAGAAAAGTCCTCTTATCCAAGAGGACTTTTTTATTTTATACCCTTTTTAAGTAAGTTCAGCTATTTAATTATTTGTACATTTGAAAAACTAAACTTTAGCATATTTATTTCATTTCATGGAACTATTTAACGTTTATCCTGTTACCCCTATCAACATCGTAAAAGCACAAGGCTCTACTGTATGGGATGAACAAGGAACTGAATATTTGGATTTATATGGAGGTCATGCTGTTATCTCCATTGGTCATACCCATCCGCATTATGTGAAAAGTATCACGGATCAATTGAATAAAATTGGCTTTTACTCCAATTCCATTTTGATCCCTATCCAACAACAATTAGCGAAACAATTAGGTGAAGTTTCAGGTAAACCTGACTATACCTTGTTTCTATGTAACTCTGGTGCTGAGGCGAATGAAAACGCCCTGAAATTAGCATCATTTCATACCGGACGAAAAAAGGTGATCGCCTTTTCTAAGTCTTTCCATGGACGTACTTCTTTGGCGGTTGCTGCCACTGATAACCCTGCCATCGTTGCTCCAGTCAATGAGACCGATAATGTAGTATTCCTCCCTTTTAATGATGAAGAGGCCTTGGAAAAAGCATTCAAGGAATATGGGGATGAGATTTCATCTGTTATCATTGAAGGTATCCAAGGTGTAGGTGGTATCCGTGAAGCCTCTATACCTTTCTTGAAACTGATCCGTAGTCTTTGTGATCAATATGGTTCGGTATTCATTGCTGATTCCGTACAATGTGGATATGGAAGAACAGGTTCTTTCTTCTCCCATGACTATGCTGGTGTAGATGCTGATATCTATTCCATGGCAAAGGGAATGGGCAATGGCTTTCCAATCGGTGGAATTGCTATTTCTCCAAAATTCAAAGCTTCATTTGGCCTTTTAGGGACTACCTTCGGTGGTAACCATTTGGCATGTGCGGCCGCTGTCTCTGTGCTGGACATCATCAAGCAAGATAACTTGATGGAAAATGCAGCTCAAGTAGGTAGTTATTTGATCGAAGAGCTCAAGAAATTTGATCAGGTGTTGGAAGTTAGGGGGAGAGGCTTGATGATCGGGATCGAATTGCCAGCAGAGTTTGCCCATGTTAAGAAAGATTTGTTGTTGAAAAACAGGATTTTTACAGGAGAGGCGAAACCCAATGTGATTCGTCTTTTGCCTGCATTGAACATTACCAATAAGATTGCTGATCAATTTTTAACTGCTTTTGAAGAGAGATTAAAAGCATAAAAATCAAAATAGATTAAATGAAGAAGTTTTTTTCCGTAGCAGACGTAGATAATCTGAAAGACATCGTTACAGAGGCATTAGAAATAAAGGCTAGTCCTTATTCCAACGAAACCTTGGGGAAGCATAAAATGCTAGGTTTGGTATTTCTTAACCCTAGTTTGAGAACACGCTTGAGTACGCAAAAGGCAGGGATGAACCTTGGCATGAACGTGATGGTCATGAACATGGATAAGGATGGATGGGCTTTGGAAACTCGAGATGGGGTGATCATGAATGGTACCACTGTCGAACATATCCGTGAAGCTGCTGCTGTGATGGGTGAATATTGTGATATTCTTGGTCTGCGTTCATTTCCTACCTTGAAGGATAAGGAAGCGGATTATTCGGAAGACCTATTCAATAAATTTATTAAATATTGTGGAGTACCGGTGGTTTCTTTGGAAAGTGCAACTAGGCATCCATTGCAAAGTTTGACTGATCTGATCACGATTACAGAATACAAGAAAACTGATAAACCGAAGGTTGTATTGGCTTGGGCGCCGCATGTGAAGGCATTGCCTCAAGCAGTTCCTAATTCTTTCTCAGAATGGATGTGTCGTGCCCAGGAAGAGGGATTGGTTGATTTTACCATCGCTCAACCTGCTGGCTATGAATTGTCGGAAGACTTTACACCTGGTGCTCATATCACGACCAACCTAGATGAGGCTCTTGCAGACGCAGATTTTGTATATGTGAAGAACTGGTCTTCATTTATGGAATATGGGGAGGTGTACCCAGTCAATGAAAATTGGTTGTTGGATAATGAAAAATTAAAGTTGACCAATGATGCCAAGGTGATGCATTGTTTGCCGGTGCGTAGGGATTTGGAATTGTCCTCAGAGATTTTGGACGGGCCAAATTCATTGGTGATCAAGGAAGCCAGCAATAGGGTATGGGCTGCGCAGGTTGTTTTGAAAAGAATGTTGGAAGATTTGAAGGGTTAAATTTAGGATGTCGGTATTAAATATTATCAAGATAGGCGGGAATGTCATTGACAACCCGGAACAATTAGAAGAGTTTTTAGAGAAATTTTCTGCTTTGCCGGGTCGTAAGATCCTGGTGCATGGCGGAGGAAAGATCGCAACGCGTATGGCATCGGATATGGGTATCGAGGCCAAGATGGTGGAGGGTAGACGTATTACCGATGCTGCCATGTTGGACGTCGTGACCATGGTCTATGCAGGCCTAACCAATAAAAACTTGGTGGCTTCCTTGCAGAAATACAATTGCAATGCAATTGGCCTATGTGGGGCAGATGCCAATGTGATCAAGGCGGTGAAAAGACCGGTTAAGGAAATCGATTATGGTTTTGTAGGTGATATCCTCGCTGATTCCATCGATTCCCTAGCCATCAAAAAACTATTAGAAGCGGAATTTATTCCCGTGTTTTCAGCTATTACCCATAATGGGAATGGACAACTATTGAATACCAATGCGGATACCATCGCGTCTTCCTTGGCTGTTGCCCTATCAAAACTATATGAAGTTTCATTGATCTATTGTTTTGATAAAAACGGTGTACTGCTGGATGTGAATGATGAGCAATCCGTTATTGAAACCATTCGTTCTGTTGATTTCGAAAGATTGAAAGATAGCAAGACCATTCATGACGGGATGATCCCGAAACTATATAATGCATTTGAAGCGATTTCTAGAGGTGTCAGTAATGTCTATATAGGACATGCCAATAATTTGCACCTCTTTCAGCAACGGAAGTTTGGAACTTGCTTAATTGCCTAAACTTAAATAAAATGAATAAGATAACAATTATTGGAGGCGGGAATATTGGTTTGTCATTGGCTAAGGGGCTAGTGAAAACTAAATATTGCAAAGCCAATGAGATTACCATCACCAGGCGCAATCTGGCGTCGTTGACTGTGGAAAAGGAGGAGGGTTTTAGTGTGAGCGATTCAAATCCGGAAGCGATTCAAGGAGCTGAATTTATTGTATTGGCTATTCTCCCCCAGCAGATCAAGAAGGTGATGGATGAATTGGCTCCTGTATTGACTCCTTCCCAAACCGTTATCTCCGTGGTATCTGGTGTAACTTGCCAGGATATCAAGGATGTATTGGGCCAAGATAAGGTTGTTATCCGAGCGATGCCAAATACGGCAATTGCCATAGGTCAATCCATGACTTGTATTGCGACTGACAGCGCCCCTGAAGATAAGATCCAGGACGTTTCGGTGATCTTTGAAGCTGTTGGCTCTGTGGTGGTGATCAATGAAGACTTAATGACTTCTGCAACGGCATTATGTGCTTGTGGGATTGCATTTTTCTTGAGAAGTATCAGAGCAGCCTCGCAAGGTGGTGTGGAAATTGGTTTCCATGCCCATGATGCTTTGAAAATGGCCATCCAGACTGCAAAAGGAGCTGCAGATTTGTTGTTGCAGATGCAAAGCCACCCAGAAAGTGAAATCGATAAGGTGACTTCTCCTAAAGGCTGTACCATTGCGGGACTGAACGAAATGGAACATAACGGTTTCAGTTCAGCTTTTATTAAAGGAATTAAATTGTCGGCTAAGAAAGCTGGAGGTTTATATAATGATTAGTATTGAGCAATTGATTGAGGAGAGTACCTCGCTATTGAAACAATTGATTGAAACCCAATCATTCAGTAGGGAAGAGGATCAGACTGCTCAATTGCTTGCCGATTTTTTCCAGCAACATGCTATAGTTACAGAAAGGATAGGGAACAATGTGGTTGTCTATAACAGATTTGAAGACCCAGCTAAACCTTATGTGCTGTTGAATTCCCATCACGATACCGTAAAACCGAATCCAGGCTATACTAAAGATCCCTTTAAGGCAATTGTTGAGGATGGGAAGCTGTTTGGTTTAGGGAGTAATGATGCAGGTGGTTGTTTGGTTTCTTTAATTGCTGCATTCCGTTATTATTATGAGCGTGAAGATTTGCCTTTTAACCTTTGTTTGGTTGCTTCTTCAGAAGAAGAGGTTTCCGGAAAAGGAGGCTTAGAGGAAGCATATAAACATATCAAACCTTGTGAATTTGCCATTATTGGTGAGCCGACCCTATTGAATTTGGCGGTAGCTGAAAAAGGTTTGATGGTATTGGACTGTGAAGCCGCAGGGAAATCTGGACATGCCGCTCGGGAAGAGGGTGAAAATGCGATTTATAAGGCCATTGAAGACATCAATTGGTTCAGGAATTATCAATTCCCTAAGCAATCGAAATTTTTAGGTCCGGTGAAGATGAGTGTAACATTGATTGAGGCCGGATCACAACATAATGTTGTGCCCGCGAGCTGTAAGTTTGTCGTAGATGTCAGGACAACGGATGTATATACTAACCTGGAGGTCTTGGAGATAATCAGGAAAAACGTGAAATCCTCCGTAGAACCTCGTTCTACCCGATTGAATCCATCTTCTATTTCCGTTGAACACCCGATCGTTCGCTCTGGGAAATCATTGGGAAAAGAATTATATGGCAGTCCGACGATGAGTGACCAGGCTATTTTGAATATTCCTTCCATCAAAACTGGACCGGGAGACTCAGCAAGGTCGCATACAGCGGATGAATTTATCTATTTGCATGAAATAAATGATGGAGTTCGATATTATATTGACCTCTTGAAAGGAATCTTATAAGAAATTCAATAAAAAAAGCGGGCCAAGCCCGCTTTTTTTATCTCTAGACGTTAGTTTTAAGATAAAAAACCATTTTAGACAATTCTTATAAGGTAATTTGTCTTTTGATGCTCTCTTCTAAGGAAATAATGGTCTCTGTACGTTGGATTCCTTTCAGTCCTTGGATGTCTTCATTTAAAACTTTGCGTAAATGGGAGGTGTCCTTACAGATGATTTTAGCAAACATACTATATTGACCAGTACAATAGTGTAATTCCACTACTTCTTTCACTTGTTTCAACTGTTCTACTGCATCAGCATACTGAGAACCCTTCTCTAAATAGATACCTAAGAAGGCAGTAATGTCAAATCCAACCTTTTGGGGGTTGATAATTAAGTTAGAACCTCTAATAATCCCCAATTCTTCCATTTTTTTCATGCGAACATGGATGGTTCCACCAGAAACTATCAGTTTTTTAGCTATTTCTGTGTATGGAATTGAGGCATCTTCCATTAAAATGGATAAAATTTGAACATCTAGGTTGTCTAAATCGTAATTTGAATAGTTTTTTTCCATAAAAATGGTATTTATGTGTTAATTTGTAATAAGGTTTTTAAAAATATCTAAAAAAATCAAATAAATTTCTATTTATTTACAGTAAAATTTAAATTTGTTATAACAAACGAGGTAAAAAACACTAAAGTTTGTAATCACTTCCCTCAAAATAACATAGGTTTATAATTGGTTAGCGTTGAAGCTCCTCGCCCGGGGAGCTTCTTCCATTTATAAGCCTTTCAAATAAATTTTTCAATTTTCTAATTTTTTCAAAAATAACAACAATTATTGTTAAATTAATGTTTGAATGATAAAATTACGTCATTTTTTTTAACATTTTTTCATTGATGTATACAACAACTATTTTTCGTACTTTAGTTTCAGTCACAAATGCTTGTTATGAAAGAAGATGATGTAAAGATTTCAAGGAAAAAACCAATTTTTCCGGTGGGTACGGGTTTGTTGAAATATCTAAAAGCTTATCAGCGGGATGGTAAATTGCCCATGACCTATTCTGATCTTTTGAATTTCCAAGAAACCATACCTTCCCTGGACAAGTTTGGCAATGATACGTTGTGGGAAATCCCTTTATATCCTCCCCATATCCAAGATACCTTATATGATCAGCTCAAAATTGTATATGCACAATTGAAGGCATCTGGTAATACCCGGATCGTGCAACATAAGGTGATTGAAAAGATTGAATTCTGTGCATTTGGAAATACACATCCCTTCCGAATCAAAATTGTCAATAGGCTAAACGATGTCTATGATTATTTCTATATCAAACAAGCTGATGCCTCCAGGATCTATGGCTTGGAGCTGGAAGAAATCATCTCTCCAAATCAGGTCAATTACCTTTATGATCGCGATACTTTGGTAGAAGAGCATATTGTGGGGATCCCCGGAGATACCTTTGCAAAAACCAAGATGGATGCTCCAGATTATAATCAGACAAGGATTGCAAAGGAGTTTGTGAAGTTTAACGAGCGCTGTGTAATCTCGATGTTAGGAGATATGAGGGCTTATAACTTCGTGATGCAGATTACTCCCGACTTTGATGATTTCCAGTTTAGGATCCGTGCCATTGATTTTGACCAGCAGTTCTATGAAGGGAATATCAAAGTCTATCTGCCACAATTCTTTAAAGAAAATCTGCCATTTGTCAAATTGTCCATGGATCATTTGAACGAAAAGACCGTGTTGCAATATCAACAAGAGGAGCGATCTTCCATTGTGCACCGCGTACGAAGCGAAAGGCATAGGATTAAGGACCTCAGGGACGCGAGTAGCACCCAACAGCTTTCTACCAAGGAAAATATAGAAAAATTAAAAGAAGGGTATGCGAAGTACTATGAAAATGAAAATTATTTCAAGTGCAAGAGCATGACTGACATCATTGAGCTAAATGTCAAGAATGTCATCCGACAGGTCCAACTCTAACGAATTCGTTTTTGATTGTCCTTTACAAAGGCTTCCCAACCCGAATAGTTTTTTCCACCTGTTGACTGGTTCTGCTGAAAGGCATGACATACCGCTACTGCAAGACCATCGGTAGCATCGAGGAACTCTGGGGTTTCCTTAAAGCTCAATAAGGTCTGTAACATCGCGGCAACTTGCTCCTTACTCGCATTTCCATTGCCTGTAACCGATTGTTTTATCTTTCGTGGGGAATATTCAAAGATGGGGATATCGGCATTCAGAGCGGCTGCCATTGCGACACCTTGAGCACGGCCCAGCTTTAGCATGACTTGGATGTTCTTGCCATAGAATGGAGCCTCTAATGCTACACAATCTGGATTGTACTCCGCAATCAGGGCACTGGTTTTTTTGAAGATGCGTTGGAGTTTGAGGCCATGGTCATCTAAGTGGCCCATTTTAATGACACCAAGCGTGATCAAGGATATTTTTTTATTCACCTCCTTCAAAATTCCATAACCTAGAACTACCGTTCCAGGGTCAATTCCCAAAATAATCCTCTCTTTAGCCGGTTCTTTTTGCATATGCAATAATACGATTTTCTAAACATTGCTTTCTAAAAACGGTTATTAATTAAAAAATTATTAAAATTGTGCTTTCTTTAACAAAATTGACGAAGACACAGCGAAAATATCTCAATCTTTTGATTAAAATAGCCATTGTTGCGCTTGCGATGTGGTTTGTTGTCAGCAAGGTGAATAATCAAAAGAACTTGAAGGAGTTTGAAAGCCTTATTCATCAGATCGATCCGCTAACGATTAGATTGGTATTTTTGGTTGTTGTGCTCTTAATGTTCGTCAATTGGTTCCTAGAGGTCAAAAAGTGGCAGTTTCTCAGTCAGAGGATAGAAAAGTTAGGAGTATGGAAAGCCATTAAATCGGTTTTTTGTGGCCTTACTTGGGCGATATTTACCCCGAACAGAATCGGTGAATATGGAGGGCGCGTGATGTTGCTCAAGCCAGAGAATAGGGCGACAGGAGCAGTGGCAATGGGCGTTGGCCTATTTGCTCAGTTGGTATTGACTTCGGTTTTCGGTTCTTTGAGTATTGCATGGTTCGTTACAACCTTTTTGGAAACGCCAGCCTCCGTTGACTTTGGAGTTTGGCTGATCGCCATTATCTATGCGTTGGCTTTTCTGATCCTTTACTTCAATGTTTCTTGGGTGGATTATTTAGTGGGCAAGGTCAAGTTCTTGAAAAAGATAAAGCCATTCTTTTCGGTGCTGGAAGACTTTACGGTCAAAGAATTGGCTTATGTACTCTTGCTGTCTGCCTTTCGGTTTGCCATCTTTACTTCGCAATATATCATACTCATGTTGGTCATCTTACCGGAGCTTCCTCTGGTTTCTATGGTATTAATGATCTTTATCATGTTTTTTATTCAATCTGCCGTTCCTTCCTTAGATATTTTTGACTTTAGTGTTCGTAGTTTTGTAGCCAGCAATTTGTATGCGTATATTACGACCCAAGAAATTGCAGTGATGGCCATTGTCTCGTGCGTTTGGTTTGTTAACCTCATCTTTCCGGCAATCATCGGGTCGTTTTTTGTATTTAACGTGAATTATATCAGTGATAATAAATCTTAGTTTTTTCCTATTTATTATGACCATTATCTATGTGGTATTGGTCCTTTATATGCGCAATGGTTGGATGAAGCTGCCTATGTTTCATCTGACTTCCATTATGCCTCTATCCAAACTAACGGTAATTATTGCGGCGAGGAACGAGGAATCTAATATTTCCAAAACTTTAGATTGTATCGTCGGACAGGAATATCCCAAGGAATTATTGGAAGTGATCGTTGTAGATGACCATTCTACGGATAGGACCGGAGAGATCGTCACAACTTATGCAGATCGTGGCGTAAAGCTGATTACGTTAAACGAAGGAAACAAACTCAATTCATATAAGAAATTCGCAATTAATAAGGCAATTCATGCTTCATCTGGAGATATCATCATCACCACGGATGCTGATTGCAGAATGGGGTCTAAATGGATATTGAGCATTGTTCAATATATGGAAAGCCAAGATAAGTTGATGGTTTCTTCTCCGGTATGCTACGATCAGGAAAAATCTTATTTTGAACGCTTGCAGACGTTGGAGTTCCTATACCTTATTGGATTGGGAGCTGCGGGAATTGGTAATGGGAATCCTACGACCTGTAATGGAGCTAATCTTGCCTATAGAAAAACCTTGTTTTTTGAAATGGGTGGATTTAATGGGATTGATGAATTGGCTTCTGGGGATGATGAGCTGCTATTGCATAAGGTCGCTGAAAAATATGCTGATAGGATAGGCTTTTGTAAATCTAGGGAGGCAATTGTTTATACCGATGCAAAAGAGAATCTTAAATCTTTTTTGAGCCAAAGAAAACGTTGGGCCTCAAAAAGTACAAAATATAAAGACAAGAAGGTTGTGATTCTCGGTGTATGTATTTGGCTTTTTAACCTTTCTTTTTTGCTGAGCCTTATCTTCCTGTTGCTGGGGATTTATGATGCCAGCGAATTGGTGATCACATCTTTGATGATGAAGTTACTGGTGGAATTGGTTTTCCTTTATCCTATTCTCGCATTTGTAAACCGTAAGGAACTGCTTTGGAATCTTCCCTTGCTAACCGTGGTCCATTCGCTCTATTTTGTCTATATCGGCGTAGTCGGAAATGTAGGAAAGTACGATTGGAAGGGTAGAACCGTCAAATAGTTTTACAGGTTTTCTTCTTTTACTTTAGCGCGAATCATATCCTCCGCTTTCTTAACGATTTCTTCTGGATTTAACCCTGTAGTGTCTATTGGGTTCAAAACCTCCCATGACATATGGGTAAATGGTCTAAGCGGAAATGCTCCCCATTCTACCATTTTATAAGAACCATTGATCGCAATAGGAACAACTAATGCCTCAGGGTTTTTCTTCATCAATGTCGCAATACCACCTACCGAAAAAGCTTTCATCTTTCCAGTTTTTGTCCTCGTTCCTTCTGGGAAAATAAACGCCGACCAATTGTTCTTTTTCATGTTATTGGCAAGATTTAGGATCTCGGCGATAGATTGTTTTGGATCTTTACGGTCAATATTGGCAGCTCCACCATGTTTTAGGTTGAAAGAGATACTAGGGATATTGGCGGTCATCAATTCAATCTTCGAAATGAATTTACCATGAAACCTTCTCAAGAAGTAAATCAAAGGTGGGATATCGTAGGTACTTTGGTGGTTGGCAATAAAGATAATGGGTTTGCCTACCGGGATATTTTTATTATCAATAAACTGTGTCCTGTTAAATAGGGTATAGTTGCATGCTACCAAGAAGCCGTTCAAGATATCCACGCTTTTCTTATGCGCAGCATATCCACCCAGCTTCAAACATAACCATTGGATAGGATGGAATATCAATAATGATAATGCAAAACAAATATAAAATATCGGAGTAAGGATAAATCCTAATAACTTTCTCATCTGTAAACTAAAATTGAGCAAATATACGAATTAGTATATTTTATACCTTTTACCAATTCTTAAATAATATTTATTAAGCAATGTTTAAATAATATTAAAACTTTGTTTAACTTTATTAAGGTAAATATATAATATATGAAGTTTCCTATTCAATGTCCGGCCTGTGATACCGAAATGACTGTAGTAAAATTGCACTGTGACAGTTGTGATACCGAGGTGTCGGGCCGTTTTAATTTCCCAGTATTGATACGCTTGGAACCGGAAGAACAAGAGTTCATTATCGAATTTCTTTTAAATTCTGGGAGTCTAAAGGAAATGGCCAATAAGCTAGGCAAAAGTTATCCTACCGTTAGGAATAAGCTGGATGAATTGATAGATAAAGTGAAAACCCTCCAATAAAATTATGATGAGCTTCAAAGAAAACCAAAATATGATGACCACTTGGATATTCCTGATCATCTTGGGGGTAATAGTTGCACAAGCTTTGGCAATCAGTCCAAACTATATGGATATATTTAAACGAAGTGGCTTTTTGCTTCCGGTAATCGTTTTTGTATTATTATCACTGATCAGATTGAAGACGACTTATGATGTTGAAGGTATCCGTATCGTTTTTATCCCTTTTATATGGAATAAATTTATTCCATGGTCAGACATCTCATCGGCATATATGCGGACCTATACATTTGCAGATTTTGGCGGATGGGGTTATAGATTAGGAAAATGGGGAAAAGCCTATTCTACCAAAGGAGAGCACGGAGTGCAACTGATAATGAAAGACGGGAGCCAATTAATGATTGGAACCCAAAAACCTGAAGAGGTTAAAAAAATAATAAACCAATATAAACCCTATAAAGATGAGTTCTAGAGAATTTGTAAGTATCATGTTAAATCCCTTTGAGGATACGACCAGCCGTAAATTATTGATTTATGGAGTTCTTGGTTTTATAGTGATGAGTCTTTTGGGGTATTTCTTCCATTTCATCAATAATGGAATCATACAGTTGCATTTCAGTCATCCAAGGCCTTATTGGAAGTATATTGTCTATGGCTTGATCAACAGTGGCAGTTTAACAGTTTTGATGTTTGCTTATGCAAAGTTCAATTATTCCAAAACAAGGCTGTTGGATGTATTGATTTCAGTACTTATAGCCCAATGTGTATTGGTGTTTATTGCCCTTTTTCTCCTGAATCCATTTCTTACCGGCATTATGGAAGAATTAACAGCCGAAATTGAAAAAGGCAATATAAATAAGCTAAATATATCACCAGTTAATTTGGGAATAATCACTTTGGCAGGTATCTTCAGTATCTTCTCTATTTACTATTTTTTCCATTTACTGGTAAGAGGTATGAAAATTGCCATCAACAGTAATAAATTGTTCCATACCATTGCCATTGTGCTGTTGACCTTGGTGTTGGACGTGATATTGAATGTTTTAAATCCTTATTTCTAAGCATATGAAGAATTATTTTTTGGCATTGATCCTGTTTTGTTCATGCTCTATGGGCTTTTCACAATCCTTTGAGGGAAATTGGAAAGGCACCTTGCAGGTTTCAGGGATGGAATTGCCATTAATCTTTGAATTTAAATACAATGGAACTTGGGAGGGAACAATGCAAAGTCCTAAACAGACTAGCAATAGGTTTCCTTTGAGCAGCTTTACAGCTACTGGGGATTCCATATATGTGGAATTGAAGAGCTTAGGTGTAAAATATGCCGGAAAGATCAGCTCTGATCGAATGCATATCAATGGTAAGTTTCAACAAGGTGGGCTGAAGACGGATTTAATCCTTAGCAAGTTAACTGCTGAGCAAGCCAGCCAAGCCTCTACTTTTAAAAGGAGCCAACGCGTAAACCCGCCTTATTCTTATGATACGGTCGATGTAACCTTTGAAAATAAAATTGACAAGGTTACTCTTGCAGGTACCATCACTAAACCAAAAGAACCAGGCAAATATCCGGCTGTTGTTTTAGTTTCGGGCAGTGGTCCACAGGATCGCAACGAAACCTTAATGGGCCATGAGCCATTCAAGGTATTGGCAGATTACCTGACCAAAAATAATATTGTGGTTCTTCGCTATGATGACCGCGGAGTAGGGAAGTCAAAAGGTGATTTTGCAAAGTCTACCACAGGAGACTTTGGAAAGGATGCGCTTGCTGCTCTGAGCTTTTTGCGCAAGCAAGCTCAAGTCGATCCGATGAAAGTCGGCATCATTGGCCATAGTGAAGGTGGATTGATTGCAACCATCCTCGCTGGTCAACAAGCTAGCGGATTGAACTTTATTGTCACTTTAGCTGGCCCAACCATCCGAATGGATTCTTTGATGATCCTACAGAATGCTGCAGTTATGAAATCTCAAGGAAAGGATATGTCTGCAGCAGAACGCGCTATGATCAAGAAGAATTATGAGATTATGGCTTCCGATCTTCCGAGCAACAAAGCTTTCGATGCGATAAGAAATAATATGCGTGCTGTGAATGGTAGCCAAAATATAGAAAGTGCAGATCAGATTGGTGCTTTGGTAACTCCATGGTTCCGCCATTTTATCAAGATAGATCCTGTGCCTTTTATCAAGAAGATTAAGATACCGACCTTTGCGGCATTTGGTGGCAAGGATGTGCAAGTGCCAGCAGGAGAAAATATCGAAAGCCTAACGGATAATCTTCCAAAGAACAAAAACGACCTTTCTAAGGTCTATCCAAATTTAAATCATCTCTTCCAAAATGCTAAGACAGGAGCCGTTGGTGAATATGAAGAGATTGAAGAAACCATAAATCCTGAAGTGCTGAAAGATATCACAACCTGGATAAAGGCCTTGTAATCAATAGAAATAAAAATAGCGGTCCGTTCAGACCGCTATTTTTATTTTGTTATTGTGAATAACCTGGATTCTGTACCAATGCAGGGTTCACCGAGATCTCTCTATATGGAATAGGGAATACCATTTTCGGAGAATTGTATGGAAAAGTACCGATATTCTTTTTCGTTCTTTTCAGATCATGCAATCTATATCCTTCAAATGCCAGTTCCTTATTACGTTCCAATAAGATAGCATCTAAGGTCAGATCTTCCAACTCTCCGATTCCGGCTCTATCACGTAATACATTGATGTCATCCAAAGGATCTGCACCGATAGAAGTTCCCAATCTAAAGTTACACTCTGCCCTCATCAGATACAGTTCAGTCAACCGCACAACTGGGATATTATCAAAGTAATTGTACCATTTTTTGGTAAACCAACCCGATTTCGCTCCGTTTCCATCATAGATTATTTGCGTTCTGCGTTTATCGGTAGGATCGAAGGTGTTGTAATAGGAATTCAGGATGCTCAAATCTCCACGACCTACTTTACCACCTGTGTTGTTCAAGTAGCTGGAGTAGAAAGTGGCTAAACCATCGTTCGAAGAACCAGCATTACTTTGTTCGCTTTGTTGGATCTCAAATACACCTTCCGAAGAGTTCGGAGTACGGAAAGGAGTTTCCAAAGATGGGGATAACTCATAATCTCCACTTTCGATGATATCATTAGCTAGGTCTCTGGCTTTGTCATATTTACCTTGTTGCAAATATAGACGGGCCAACATCCCTTGTGAAGCCGCAAGATCGGAAGGGAAATCTGCTAATTTGGCAATAGAGGCCAATAGGTCCTTCTCAGCCTGCGCATAAGACTCAGTTACTGTACTTCTTGTGATGCCTTTGATAAGATCCTCAAACTTCGTCACAGCTTTCAATGGGATAGGTACGCCCGGTGTTGAATTAGCCCCTCCAGCTTCATAAGGCAAGCCATAAAGACGTACCAGCTCGAAGAACATAATACCCCGAATAAAATAAGCTTTTCCTTCTACTTGAGCCTTCATTTCCTCATCTGTGATGATAGGAAGGGCCTCTAGTACCGTATTTGCAGCATTGATTGCCTTATAGGCATTGGTCCAAGTACGGGTTACATCTTCATTGGTGGCAATGATGTTCTGATTCGATATGTCGCGGTAGGTTGAAAAAGTACCGGTCCAGTTTAAATAGCCCGGACTAGCGTATAGATCAGGAACCATAATCAGGTTCGTTCCGTATAATGCCCCTCCTGCGATAATGGTATATGCGCCCGTTAGTGCATTGTTGACATCAGCAGGGGTAGATAGCGCCTTTTCAGCTGAGATATCATCTACAGGTTCAATCTCCAGTTTTTTACCGCATGACCCCAGGGTCAGCGCAACTGCCACAGCAGGAATTGTAATATATTTTATAATGTTCATGATAGTTCGCTTAGAAGATTAAAAACCAATGTTAACTCCAAATGTGATAATTCTAGGTTGCGGTGCTGTATAAAAATCAGTACCTAACTGATACCTACCTGCAAATGTGGTGTTGATTTCTGGATCATAACCATTGTAATTGGTGAAAGTCAACAAGTTTGTTGCCGATACATAAATACGTGCAGATTGCATATAAGCTTTGTTAGTTATGCTTGAAGGCAGGTTATAACCTAGGATTAAGTTTTTCACACGGAAGTAAGAACCATCTTGGATATAGCGAGACGAAGGTCTAGTTCCGTTTGCTTCATCAAATCGAGGTTGCGGAATCATGGTTACATCTCCCGGATTCTTCCAATAGTCCATTTGATCTAAAGTTTGGTTATCGAAGTAGTCACCGTTAGTCGATTGGAAACCTCCGGCCGCATTGTAGATGTCATTGCCAAAAACAAATTGCGTTTGGATGGCTAGATCAAAGCTCTTATAAGAGAAGTTGTTTCCAAAACCACCAAAGAACTTAGGATTAGGATCACCTATCCATTGGTCAGCAGCCTCAGAGTACTCATTGGTTGTCGTGGTTTGCGTTTCATCCAAATAGTAAAGTGCATCTCCATTTTCTGTATCCACACCAGCATAGGCCTTACCATAGAAGAAACCATAAGGCATTCCTTCTTCAATCCTACCCAAATAGCGACCGCCTGAGTATATAGGTTGACCATTAACTAATTTCAAGATTTTATTCTTGTTGAAGGAGATATTGAAGGAAGTACTCCATTTGAAATCACCAACGAAGTTTTTAGAATTCAATGAAAACTCCATACCGCGGTTTTGCATATCACCTACGTTTTGAAGGATAGTAGTGAATCCATTGGTTGACTCAATAGGCACATCCAATAATAGATCGGTTGTTTTCTTGAAATAAGCATCAATAGTTCCCGATAATCTATCGTTGAAGAAACCAAAGTCAACCCCAAAGTTGCTTGAAGAAGTGTTTTCCCAAGTCAGTTTCTCATCCCCTAATCTCAATGGAATAGTTCCCGGTACACCTGCATAGTTTGCACCTGTGTATAGCGTTCTTGGTCCAAAGTTGTCAATCTCCGCATTACCTGTACGGCCGTAGCTGGCCCTTAGCTTTAAGAAAGATAAGGTTGAATTTCCTTTCAAGAAGTCCTCTTCCGATACTACCCAGCCCACAGAAGCAGCAGGGAAGGAGCCGTATCGAGATTCACTACCAAATCTAGAAGAACCATCAATACGCAGGGTTGCTTCCAATAAATATCTATTCTTGAATTTATAGTTAGCTCTAGCTAAGTAAGAAAGGAAAGAGAATCTAGATTCCGATGAACTTGCATTCGATTTTACGGCAGCACTGATGATCTTAGTGAATTGATCAGAAGGAAAACCTTTACCTTCTGCCATGGTGTATCTAAATTGACCTTCTTGGTAAGCCATACCTATCATTGCACTGAAATCATGGACTTCATTGAATGTTTTGCTATAGTTCAAGGTGTTGTTGGTGTTGAAGTTGATTGAACGGGCTTGGTAGTTCCAGCCATAACCACCTACATCACCACCATCTTGAGTTCTGGAGCCTAAGAAGATTTCCTCTTCCAGGTTTTGGAAGTCCATTCCATATTCCGAACGGAAGATAAGGTTAGGCGTGATCTTAGCGCTAGCATAGGCCGTTGCGAATGTGCGGTAGGTGTTAGATAGGTTCTTGCCGTTTTCAAGGTCAATCAAGTTGTTATAATAAACGGTGTAATTGTTCAAAACTCCATTTTCATCTCTGATCGCTTGGATAGGAGGAAGGGCATTCAACTGTAAGGGGTTAGAAAAGGCATTATCACTACTAACGCGATAGTTGTCGATTTTATTGATGTTGATCGTACCACCAACATCCAACCAAGAATTAGCAGAGTGATCCAAACCTAAGCGGCCAGAAGTCCTTACAAAACGGTTGCCGACAATAATACCTTTGTTGTCATTGTAGCTTCCCGAGGCGATGAACCTTGTCTTTTCATCACCACCAGATACATTCAGGCTATATTGCTGCACTCCACCTCTTCTTAAACCTTCATCAACCCAATTGCTATTGTAGTTTTTGTCCCAATCGTCAGATCCGGTCCAATCTTCCCAAAATGCGGCTAGAGTAGGGTATTGGTCATCACCGGCCCCGATGTATCCAGCATTGTTCAAAGCTGTACCTAATAATTCTTTATACTGGGTAGCATTTAGGAATTCACCTTTTTTGGTTGCATCACTGAATCCACCAAAGTAGCCTAACTCGAATTTTGTCCTTCCAGCCTTACCTTTTTTGGTCGTGATGATGACTACACCGTTCGATCCTCTAGCACCGTAGATGGCTGTAGCAGCTGCATCTTTCAGTACATCTAGGGATTCAATGTCATCAGGACTGATTGCCGCCAATGGATTGTCCGGTTCATCATAAGTACCCATCGCCGATGAAATGATAGGCACTCCATCAATGACATAAAGCGGTTGGGTACCTGCAGAGATGGAGGAAATACCACGCACACGGATTTGCAGAGCCTGACCTAATTTCCCAGAACTTGAATTGACAAATACCCCTGGAGCACGACCTTGTAGGGCGCTTTCAACAGTTTGAAGGGGCACATCTTCCAAATCTGACATTTTCACGCTAGCTACCGATCCGGTCATGTCCTTTTTGACCTGAGTACCATAACCTACCACCACAACCTCTTCTAGGTCTGCAGCTGCAGGCGTCAATTGAACATCAATACGGCTGCGGTTGTCGATGTTTACCTGTTGGGAATTAAAGCCCACGAAGCTGTAGTGTAAGGCTTTGATCGAAGCACTTACCCCGATTTCATAGCGGCCCTGAGCGTCCGTCTGGGCAGCTGAATTGCTCCCAATGGCACGAACGGTAACCCCAGAGATCGGATCATTGGTTACAGCATCGGTCACCGTACCTGTAATGGTTTGATCCTGTCCAAATGCAATTAAATGCATCAGAAACAACGATAAGAAAAATAGTAGTTTTCTTTTCATAAATTAAGTTTCAGTTAGTGGTTAGTATGCACTAGAGGAGCTGTTCTAACTCCTTTAGGCTTTGTTAATTAAATTAAATATAGAAAAATTTAATAATCAAATAACTGAATGTCAATTTTTTTAATATTAGCGCTTTTATTAGTGTGGGGTTAATTTTAGCAATTCGATGTTTAAACAATAAAAAACGGCTATCATGATTTATGATAGCCGTTTTAACTTTTTTTATTTTTTTTATTTAAGGTGTCGTATTTGCAACAGGAAGAATTTTTCCATTATAATATTTATGTCCGTTCTGAGCAAACTCAGCAACATATCTTCCCATTTCAAAAGCTAATGTTCCTGCCTCAACTCCGGGGAATGCTGCTTCAAACATTTCTGTCTGGGATGAACCCAAAGCCAGGCAATTCACCTTGATATTTTTGTCTTTCAACTCCTCGGCTAAGCATTCCGTTAAAATGCCCAAAGCACCTTTACTTGCTGAATAGGCTGATAATCCAGGGAACTTTGCGGAACCTTGAAATCCACCCATACTACTGATATTGACGATATGCCCAGCATCCTTCATCATCGGAACAATGTTTTGGATCATCTGGATATGGCCGAGCAGATTGGATTGGAACATCTGGGCTACATCCTCCATGCTGGTTTCCATAAAGGGTTTATTAATCAAAGCACCTGCATTATTGATCAGGATATCCACTTTATCAAATTTGGATTGGATAAAGGGAACCAAAGATTCAGGATAATTATCAAACACAATATCAAATTGTGCTGGATAGAGTGTGCCGCCATCATGGTTCAATGAGGACGCTATTTCATGTAATTTCCTTAGCTTATCTGCTGATCTCGCGAGCGCGATCACCTTATTCTCTTTATTGGCGGTTAAATCCAGCACGGCTTCAAATCCTATGCCGCTACTAGCCCCTGTAATGATGATATTTGCCATTATTCCTCTTCTTTTTCTATTTCTTCCTCTACTTCTTTCGCAGAAGGTAGCTTATCTGCACCTAATCGCTGCGGTCTAAAAATATAATAAATGCCACTGGAAGCAACCAAAAGCGATATGATATAGAATATCAAACTGATGGTTACAGCGATATGTGGGTCTAATCTAAGATAGGTGGCCAAACTGAATATAACAGATTCACGCAGTCCGATCGCTCCTCCAATGGAAGGTACAATAGCTACCAATTGCGAGACCATAAAGATCAGAAGGTAGGGCGAGAACTTGCCGTCAAAATTCATGGCCAGTAATATAAAGGTTGCGGTCAAGGTTTGAAACCCCTGAACACATAAGGCCTTAAAGTGGGTCGTGATAAAATTCTTAAGGAATTGCTTAAAGAACAGGCGAAGTACATAGAGGTAACTGATCGTTCCTACCACAAGGGCCGCTATGGTCACCGCATTAGGAATTGCAAATCTAGGCATAAAGATGATCAATGCTCCCGTAATGATACTTAATGCCCAAAGGCCCGAAAGCCTATCAAAAAAGACAGCCCCCAAAACCTGACGACGTGAAATCTGGAAATTCTTCTTTAGGAAAAAGATCTTATAGCCATCCCCTCCAATTCCTCCTGGTAGAAAGAAATTATAGAGCAGGCCCAATTGATAGAGTCTAAAATTATAGCGTTCGGTCAATTTGAGTCCTATCGCCTTAAAGAATGAGTTTAACCGTGAGGATGCTACTAAAATGGAGCATATATAAGCCAACAAGGCAAAGAATAGATACAGCGGATTACTGTCTTTTAACACCTCAGTAAGGTCCTTGAATGATATTTTTGTGGAAACCCAATACAGCGCAGCAGCGGTAATCAGTACCTTAAGAATATTTTTTGCGATTTCCCAAATCTTTGATTTTTCCATTTAATTTTTGCTGTAAATTATAGCATCGGGTAAATGCGGGAATAGAATAAAATCAGATAAATCAGCAAAAATCCTCCGCATAAGCTGAATAACCAATTCAAATCAATCCGTTTGTATTTTTCCTTTAACATCATGAACATCATAATGATAAAGATGATGAATAAGGAAATGGGGGCAAATATAGCCCATTTGTTTGGGAAATTTAAAGAAATATTATCCAGTATTTTAGCATCTTTGCTAAAAGCGAATACAATTCCTACAATTAAAACAATCATCAACAAACGAAGGATAGCCTTGGCTACGATTTTGCTTATGGTATGATTTTTGGAAGTGTTGTTCATCAATGAAAATTGAGTTTTTTGTTTACTAATATACATTTATTATACTATTTTAAAATTTGTAATATGCATAAACGTATTATTTCGTTTTTATCTTTACTGACAGCTTTGTTGGTTTTAGGTAGTTGTGGAGCACCTAGAAAAGGCGCTACAGGTGGTACTGAATCAGGAACAGTTTCTGCGACAGGTCCATCGGCATCACAATGGCGTTCTGGTGTGAAAGGTACATGGACCTTGAATTCTGTGACCCGTGAAAACATCCCAAGCAGCTATACCGTTAAAAATATGTTTGATGAAGCACCAGTGGATTGTTTCATTGGTTCACAATGGAATCTTCCTGGTGGAAACCAAAGGGGTAGCATCACTTTCAATGCGGAAGGAAATCTATGTGCTAGTGGAACCGTACGTACCATTGTTTGGTCTATCTTCAATCCAGGTAAGACTGGTGGTCAACCTGCATTCCAATTCAAGAAAATCTATGCTGGCGACAAAGCTTCTAACGTAACGAGTGGTTACCGTTTGGATTTGTCCTATGCTGACGAAAATTCGTTGGAAATGCGTTTACCAGTAGCCTTGAATGACGGTAATACTGGAAACTTGGTTCTTAAATTTAGTAGAGCCGGAGAATAATTCCACAAAAAGAATTTTTTGAATGTTAGCCGTAGAGAAATCTACGGCTATTTTTTTGTCAACTCATTTTATCAGGTTTCGGTAAGGTTTTTCTCAATCGTTTGTTTGAAATCTCTATATTTGTCAAGTTATAACAATCAGAATGAGTCAAGAAAGGAATAAAGTTGCTCTCATTACCGGCATTACCGGCCAAGACGGAGCATATTTAGCAGAGTTTTTATTAAAAAAAGGCTATGTCGTGCATGGATTGAAAAGAAGAAGTTCTTTGTTTAATACCGACCGTATCGACCATTTGTACCAAGACCCACACCAATTAGGGCGTAATTTCGTCCTGCATTATGGTGACCTGACGGATTCGACCAACTTGATCCGCATTATCCAAGAAACTAAACCCACCGAAATATATAATCTTGCCGCGCAGTCACATGTCAAGGTAAGTTTTGACACCCCTGAATATACCGCCAATGCTGATGGTCTTGGAACCTTAAGGATCCTAGAGGCTGTCCGCTTACTTGGATTGACCGAGCAAACCCGTATCTATCAAGCCTCGACCTCTGAGCTTTATGGACTTGTCCAAGCGGTTCCTCAAAGTGAAACAACACCATTCTACCCTAGGAGCCCTTATGCCGTGGCTAAACTATATGGTTATTGGATTACAGTGAACTACCGTGAAGCCTATAATATGTATGCTTGTAATGGTATCCTATTTAACCATGAAAGTCCTGTTAGGGGAGAAACTTTTGTGACAAGGAAGATTACCCGTGCCGCTGCGAAAATCGCCTTAGGCCTGCAAGATAAGCTTTACTTAGGCAATCTTTCTGCACAACGTGACTGGGGACATGCTAAGGATTACGTGGAAGCGATGTGGTTGATTCTGCAACAAGATAAAGCCGAAGACTTTGTTATTGCTACTGGAGTTACCACGACGGTTCGTGAATTTGTAAGAATGGCTTTTGCTGAATTGGGCATTGAAATCGAATTCTCTGGTAAAGCTGAAGCTGAGAAAGGTGTAATCATTGATCGTGATAACGATAAATTGAAAGAGTTGGGCCTTGACCCTGAGAAAATTAAGCTTGGTCAAACGATTGTAAAAGTAGACCCTGCATATTACCGACCTACGGAAGTGGATCTGTTGATCGGTGATCCGAGTAAAGCCAACAATAAATTAGGTTGGAAACCCAAATATGACCTTGAAATGTTGGTGAATGAAATGGTCCTCTCTGACCTAAAACTTATGCAAAGAGAGGAATATCTTAAAAAAGGTGGCTTTGATATCCTAAATTATTTTGAATAACAGCAAGTTGGAACAATATTTGCTTCCGAAAGTTAAATAAATATTAAATATTCATTTTGTAATTGTTTAGTGTCTGCCCACTTTACAATTCAATGGAGATAATGGAAAATGAAAACAGACGTAAACAAGATAGATACTAAAGAAGCGCAAGTCGCCCCTGTCGTAAAAAGGGACAATTCTAAGATCTACTTTTTCGTGATTGCAATTGCAGCCCTTTTGGCTACCAATATTTATTTCTATGTAAAATATAAGTCTTCTGGTGAAAAACTATATACAGTGACCCTACAGAAGGAGAATTTACAGATTGAAATTGATCGTATTGAAGCCGAACTTGATAATATCAAATCTGAAGGTATCACCAGCACTGCTGCATTGGTGGCCGCAGAACAGTCCGCAAGGCAGAAGATTGAAGATTTACGAAAAGGACTCGAAAACAATGAAATCACCGGCCCTCAGATTGAGGCTGCCAAAGCTGATGTTTCTTTGTTGAAAGATCAGGTTTCAAAAATGAAGGATGATGTTACGGCATTGAAGATCAAAAATCAATTGCTGGCAGAAACCAATTCAGAACTCAATAAACAGGTCAAAGATTCCGAGCAGAAGACCGCAGCGCTTGTAACGGAGAAGAATGAGCTCACCGACAAGATTGCCAAGGCTTCCTCAATCAAAGTATCCAATGTGCATATCATTGGTATCGAAGAGAAGAGAAACGGTTCTTTGGAAAATGAAAACAAAGCTAAGCGAATCGATAAACTTCAGATAAACTTCACTGTAGCGGACAATCCTTTGGCTGCAATGGGTAAAAAAGAAGTTTATGTGCGGATTATAAATCCTAAAGGTAATCTGATTGCAGATTCTGAAGATTTGTTCTTGGTTCATGGCGAGAAATTGCAATATACCTTCAAAGAAAATATAGAATTCAATAATAACGGTCAAGAGTACCAATTTATGTGGTCCGATCCTAATCACAAATTCCAAAAAGGAGCATACACCGTATTGCTTTATGCGGATGATGCCATTATGGGTCGTTCCTCAGTTGTATTGAAATAAAAAAAGGTTATTATATAAAAACAAGCAAGGAGCTGAATTTTCAGCTCCTTGCTTGTTTTTTGTGGATGAGTGCCAATGGAGCGGCTTGGTGAATCGTAAGGTTTAATGATTGTATTGGTTTCTTTTCCGCTGTCACACTGAGGGTTCCCCGAAGGGGCAATGTCATTAAATTAGGAAAAGAAATTTAGATTCTTCGTTACTTTTGAAGCCCAAAAGTAACCAAACCGACGTAGGAGCTCACGGATACCAAAAACAACTCGAATCCGTAACCCTTCGGCCCATTTAAGGATTGCCGATCTCATTGTTACTTTTGGAGCCCAAAAGTAACCAAAACCGACGAAGGAGCTCACGGATACCAAAAACAACTCGAATCCGTAAACCTTCGGCCCATTTAAGGTGGCTTTTCGCACAATCCAGCGCACGTGGATAGAATGCCTTGTTGTCGGGAATATCTTTCAGAAGATCATCCCTTTTGATGGGATGATCTTTTGAAAGCATTCCAAGGCCAATCCCATCGCACAAGTCGACGGCATTCTATCCATTTTTCCGCCAAGGAAATGAGCCGGTGGCTAAAGTGCTTCCTTCGGAAGGATGTATGTTTGTATAAATTGGGAACCCCTGGAAGGGGTGGAATCTTTGTAGAGATTCTGATCGTTAATCGGATAACCCACAGTGTGGGTGAAATATTTTTTCCATTTTTAATCCCTTTTCGGGGTCATTCTGAGGAACGAAGAATCTCGGGACCATGCAAAATCCATTTGAAAACACATTACATTGGCGCACGGTTCTTCAATCTACAATAATTTACATTGACGAAGAGGTCCTCAATCTTCGATTGAGAATGGACAAGGTCATGAGGTGGAGAATCGTACAGATTCTTCACTATTCGTTCAGAATTGGATATTCCTGAGAGGGATTCAGAGCGCAGTGAAGAATCTATTTTTTTGTTTTTTTAGGGGATGTGGTCATTCCGAAATCGGAAGATGAGGAAACTATTTCTTATTAAATTTTACAGGAATTAACGGTGTTTATTCAGTCTTTGGGCTGATATTATTCATGGAAAATATGTGGCGGGCGTATGCGATACGCCCCTACCAAAATCGTTGCATTTCTCCGTCATTAATTCGTAAGATGAGGAAACCATTTCAAATGGTTGTGGATTATCTGAGACCCTACGGTGCTGCCCTCAGCGTGACACAAAATGTGTAAACTTCTTGGAGCCAATCTCAGAACACACAATACCACCAGTTTAATGAGTTTTAAGCGCTTATTTAGCTTCCTCCGCATACAGCGGCAAGATAATGGTGAAAGTCGTTCCTATGCCCTCAAAAGTAACGAAAGAGATATCCCCATGCATAGACTCTACTGTTTTCTTGACAAAGGCCAATCCAAGACCAGTTCCAGAACTCTTTGTGGTGAAGTTGGGTTGGAAGATCTTTGGTATTACATCAGCCGGTATACCCATACCATTGTCTTTGACGATGATCTTCACTTTTTTATGGTCAAAATGTTCAATCAAAATACTGATCAAATGTTTCTTTCTTCCAATAGAAGCTTCGATGGAGTTTTTGATCAGGTTATTGAATGTCCGCATCAATTGGTCCCTGTCACCCAAAACATATACATTTTCGTCATCGGTATTATTGATGATCTTAATGTAGGTGTTATGATTGTTGTGATAGACGTTGGCTGATTTATTGATCTTTTCGATCAAGTTTATCTTTGCTAGGTTGGTGTCCGGCAATCTGGCAAAGTTTGAAAACTCCGTCGCAATCTTGCTTAGGCTGTTGATCTGTTCAATAAAGGAATTGGAGATCTTAAAGAATCGCTCTTCAAACCTAGGGTCATCCTCGGTATAACTACGGGTCAATTGCTGTATGCCCAATTTCATTGGTGTCAACGGATTTTTGATCTCATGTGCAATCTGTTTAGCCATCTCGCGCCATGCGTATTCCCGTTCGGCATTCATGAGCTGTTTGGCGTTTTCTTCTAATTTGACGATCATGAAATTATATTCCTTGACCAGAGCACCGATTTCATCATCACGCTCCCAATACAAAGGTTCATTCGGTTTATTGCTGAATATCGTCTGCGAAAGTTTTTTCCCGATCAGACTCAAAGGTTTGGTGATGGAGTTGGCAACCATGACCGTTAAGAACCCTAAACCAAGGATAATAATGGTATAGATATTCAATAAGGTATTCAATAATAGGTTTTGGCTCTCATTTTCCTCCTCCACAGAGGTGAAGTATGGAATATTTAAAAATAGGATATTATTGTATTCGTTGTTTTTGATCGTGGCATAACTTGAATTATATTCAAAGGTTACAACGTTTTCCTTGATAAAGGAATCTGTTTTCTTAAGTACGTTCAGGTTGTTGAATGCAATCGGATTGATAAATCTCGAAACCAGCCCCATATCATAGATCTTTGGTTGCGAGGTGAAGATCAGCTTTCCGTTTTTATTGTACAAGTTGATGTCAGTAACCGATGTTTCAGAGAAATTCTTTACAAATTCTTGGATTTCGGACTCTGAAAGGTTATCTGAAGATTGGATCTTGTTTTCGATCTTTTTCACCACATCCATAATGTATCCTAAGCGTTGTTGGACCTTGGATTTTTCCAACTGCCCCGAGATACTGATAAATGAAATAAAACCAGAGATCACAATCGCGAAAATCACGACCCCGATAATCATGGTCTGGATCCGTGTACTATATTGGATTCGGTTTATGAGAATTTTGAAGTGGTATTTGATACTCCTGAAATTGAATGATTTCTGCGTAATGGTACTAAAGAAATATTTGATACCATCGAATATCAAGAAGTAGATATATAGGCACAAGAATAGGAATGAGAATACGGCGACAGACTGCCACAAGCTCAGCTGCGGTGTGCTTACAACGAGGGTAGTGTTTGGATCCGGTTTATAGACCAAATTGAAATAGCCGTTATAATCGTCCCGGGTAATATATTGTTGCACCTTGCCACCAAAAGCATCGTCCTTGTTCGGATAAGTAAACGAGCCATTTTGGGTCACTAAGGAACCATCGCGGTATAGGGCGAAGGAGGTCGCATTACTTTGGTAGTTTCGGATAAATTCAACTTTGCTGTCAGAGAGGATTTCTGGATAAGGCATGCTAGTGCCATAAGCCCGGTTCTTTAGGTTGATGAAAACTTGGACAACGCGATCTTCGGTGGTATCGACCGGAATGTCAAATTGCAAGAAATACTCGTGGGTACCCAAATCACTGCGGACCCGATAGAAATGCTCAGTCTGTTGTACTTTGGTGGATTTGTTGATTACCTTCTCCCTGTATTCATCAATTTTGTTATTCTCGTAGTTGCCAAGAGCAAGGTCGTTGTAGTAATAATAGCCATTGAACTCAAACTTGGAAAGGTATCCACTGAAATAGGTATTCTTGATATAATCATTGATAATATCAATTTGCGTATTCGGAAGGCTGATTGCAAAGGATTGCCTCAAACCCTCATCTGCTGTTATTTTCTTTTCTAGATCAACAAATAGGGCAGTGGCATTGAGGTCATCTTCAGCCTCCAACTGATTTACCGTCACCTTCATCTCCCGTTCTACCTTCGACTCCAAGCTTCTGGTATAGACTGAAGTCGTCATAAATGCCAGGAAAACCAGGGTAAGGATAAAGGTGGACATAGCCAGGTTTACTTTCAATTTACTATAAGCCCTAAGCATGATGATTCCAGCCAAGAAAATATTAAAGAAAGTATTGTCGCCTACCAAAATGGCATTCAGGATAATCGCCGAAACCAAGGCGATCAACTGAATGTTCAAAAAGGATGTTGTATTCGGCAGGATGGACTTGAGGATATTGACAACCGTATCGATGAAATAGAGTAGGATGACCATGTTGATACACATGATCAAGATGTTCAACCAGCTATAGGAGTTAAAGGAAAGTAAGTTGGTCAGATCCAAAGTTACCGCTGTACTGTTTGTGATCAGGGTAGACAAGTGGAAAAACAGCAAATTACTGATAAGGTAGATTGCCAAAATGGAAAGCAAGGTTGCAATCGTTGCGATATTCCCTGTAAGCTTTTTCAATGGAATCCTTAGGTAGGGTTGAATGGCCCTGAAATAGAACACCAGCCATCCGACCAATAAGGTGGTCATAAAGAAACCCCAGAGGTTTGGAAGGAGCGGACTGTAGGCATAATATTTCGGGTCAAAGAGCCCAATACTGGAGGAGGATGCCAACCAGTTTGTATTCAGATCCACATAACGGGTCAGGATCAAGGTGAATGTAAAGAAAGCAAGCGAGAACCAAGGTCGCCCATTCTTCGCAATCATCAAACAGATATTGTTGACCAGGATCAAGAAACAGATCGAAGCGAATACCCAACACATAAATTGGATATCCATAAATATATTGTCATGTTTCCCTTGGTTCAGCTTGACGGAGAATAAGTAAGCTCCGGTCTTGCTATAGATATTTTTAATATTCTCGGTATCCGTATAATCGGCAATGGTCAGGTTGTTGGTCGCAATCAGCTCATTGAAGAAATGGTTGACAAGATATTCATTGTTGATCGAGAAATTGGTCTTTACAGGTATTAAGGCTAGTACGGAGGTATTGGCGGTAAGGGTTTTCCGTTTGAGGATAAAGGATCGGTTGTCCTCCTGTATAAACACCACATCCGATTGAATTCCACCGTCAGTTAGCGGGACATAAATATTATTGCTCCAAAAGATGGGTTTATGATCCTTATAGATATAAAAGAAAATCTTGTATTTGTCGCCATATTTCTTGGTGACATCTAGGACTTGGGTAGGGTAGACCTCAACGTTGACAAAGGCCTTCATGAGGTTAGAATCTGCCCACAATTCGTCTACAATATCCTCGTATTTATGGATGCTATTTGAAAGAGTTCTGGTGTCCAATTCCAACATATCTTCCTTGGTTACCATTTTGTTGATCATGATGGCGGTAGCGAGGAAGGATACAGTCAGGATTAGTAAGAGGATTCTTATTTTGTTACCCATTTATCTATTGTTACAATGGGTAAATATAAATAAAAAACTCCTCGCAAATAATTTTGCGAGGAGTTTTATAGAGAAATTCAACCTTAGTGTTGGTGAACGTCTTCTTGACGGAAGAATTTCGCCGTAAAATATTCACGGTTCATTCTTGCGATGTTTGTTAATTTAATGCCTTTTGGACATTCCGCTTCACAAGCACCTGTATTTGTACAGTTACCGAAGCCTTCAGCATCCATTTGGTCAACCATTGCCTGCGCACGTTCATAACGTTCAGTTTGTCCTTGCGGCAATAATGCGAATTGTGAAATCTTGGCCGATACGAATAGCATAGCGGAAGCATTTTTACATGCTGCAACACAAGCTCCACATCCGATACAAGTTGCCGATTCAAAAGCCTCATCAGCGATACGCTTAGGGATTAAGATATTGTTGGCATCTTGGGGACCACCAGTGTTGATGTTGATATATCCACCTGCTTGTTGGATCCTGTCAAATGATGTTCTATCAACAGCTAAATCTTTCAATACAGGGAATGCAGCTGCTCTCCATGGTTCGATTACGATCGTTTGTCCATCGTGGAAAGAACGCATGTGCAATTGACAAGTCGTAATACCGTATTTTGGTCCATGTGGACGTCCGTTGATAACTAGGGAGCACATTCCACAGATACCTTCACGACAGTCATGGTCGAAATAAATAGGATCTTCTCCTTGACGAGTTAGGTCTTCGTTTACTACATCCAGCATTTCTAGGAAAGACATGTCATCAGCGATGTCTTTGGCTTGGATAGTCACGAATTGTCCTTTGTCATTTGAGTTTTTTTGACGCCAAACTTTTAGCGTTAAATTCATATGTGCACTCATGATAATATTTTTGAGTAGCAAAAGGCTTCACAGGAAGCCCTTTGGCTTATTTATAACTTCTTTGTGTTAACTTAACGTTTTCGAATACCAATTCCTCCTTGTGCAAGATCTCTGGTTGGTTATCACCATTGTATTGCCAAGCTGCAACATATGCGTATTCGTCATCATTACGTTTTGCTTCTCCTTCTTCAGTTTGTGATTCCACTCTAAAGTGACCACCACAAGACTCATTTCTGTTCAAAGCATCGTCAACCATTAATTCTCCTAATTCCAAAAAGTCTGCAACACGACCAGCTTTTTCTAGGGACATGTTCAACTCTTCGTTTTCTCCTAATACCTTAGCATCAGACCAGAATTCTTTACGTAGATCTTGGATCAAGCCTTTTGCTTTTTGCAATCCTTCTGCAGTACGGGCCATTCCACAATATTCCCACATGATGTGGCCTAATTTTTTGTGGATATCATCAACTGTTTTGCTACCCTTAAGGGCTAATAATTTGTTGATTCTTTCTTCAACCTCTTTACGAGTTTGCTCGAATGCTGGATTGTTTTTGTCAACTGGTTTGAAGTTTCCGATTTTCGCTAGGTAATCACCTACAGTGTAAGGGATCACGAAGTAACCATCAGAAAGACCTTGCATCAATGCCGAAGCACCAAGACGGTTAGCACCGTGGTCAGAGAAGTTAGCCTCTCCTAAACAGTATAAACCTGGTACTGTAGTCATCAAGTTGTAGTCAACCCATACACCACCCATGGTATAGTGAACCGCAGGGTAGATACGCATTGGTTGCTCGTATGGATTTTCGTCAGTAATTTGGTAATACATGTCGAATAAGTTACCATACTTAGCTTCTACTACATCTTTTCCTAGACGTTGGATGGCTTCTGCGAAGTCCAAGAATACCGCTACTCCGGTTTTACCAACACCACGTCCTTCGTCAACCATTTCCTTCGCGTTACGTGAAGCCACGTCACGAGGTACCAAGTTACCGAATGAAGGGTATTTTCTTTCCAAGAAGTAATCGCGATCGTCTTCTTTGATATCTTTAGGCTTCAATTCTCCTTTGCGAAGTTTCTCTGCCAATTCAACTGTCTTAGGAACCCATACACGACCATCATTACGCAATGACTCTGACATCAAAGTCAATTTGGATTGGTGGTCACCTGTTACTGGGATACAAGTAGGGTGGATCTGAGTATAACAAGGGTTGGCAAAGAAAGCACCACGTTTGTGCGCTCTCCATGCTGCCGTTACGTTACAGCCCATTGCATTTGTAGAAAGGAAAAACACGTTTCCGTATCCACCAGTACATAATAATACCGCATGACCTTCGTGAGCTTCGATCTCACCTGTAATCAGGTCACGAGTAATGATACCTCTAGCTTCGCCGTCGATTTTCACTAAATCTAGCATCTCATGACGAGTATAGGATTTTACTTTACCAGCTTCGATCTGGCGGTTAAGCGCTGAATAAGCACCTAACAATAATTGTTGTCCAGTTTGGCCACGAGCGTAGAACGTACGTGATACCTGTGCACCACCAAATGAACGGTTGTCTAATAGACCACCATATTCACGTGCGAAAGGAACACCTTGAGCAACACATTGGTCAATGATATTTACCGATACTTCCGCCAAACGGTAAACGTTTGCCTCACGAGCACGGTAGTCACCACCTTTTACTGTATCGTAGAATAGACGGTAAACTGAGTCACCGTCATTTTGATAGTTTTTTGCAGCGTTAATACCACCTTGTGCAGCAATTGAGTGTGCACGTCTAGGTGAATCCTGATAACAGAATGTTTTAACGTTGTAGCCTAACTCTGCTAATGCAGCGGCAGCAGATGCTCCTGCCAAACCTGTACCAACAACGATAATGGTAAACTTACGCTTGTTGGCTGGGTTGACCAGCTTCATCTCAAATTTATGTTTTGACCATTTTTCGGCCAAAGGGCCTGAAGGTACTCTTGAATCTAACATATCCTTTATTTATTTATAAGATCTTGCTATTGCTTAATCTGTAAATAACCTATTTAACAAAATAAAAATACAATGGCATCGACGCGAATAGGATCGGAATGATAATTCCAAATACCCAAATTCCGATGGTTCTGATAATGCCTTTGTAACGTCTGTGGTTGAAACCAATCGTTTGGAATGCAGATTGGAAACCATGGATCAAGTGGAAAGCTAATGCTGCCATTGCGATTACGTACAATCCAACCAATAATGGGTTTTGGAAAGTTACCGCCACTTGTCTGTATAAGTCCTTAGATTTTACTACTTCAAATCCAGCATCCTGATATTGTACATATCCGTTGTAATCTGAAGGAATATCGTCTAGCTGTAAAACCTCTTGGTTGCCCGTGGACAATTCAGTACGGTACTCTACATAAGGCGTAGTGCCAAATTTGTACTGAAACCAGAAGTTTTGCATGTGTGTAACAATGAAAATTAATAAAACAGTACCTAAGATTCCCATGTTACGAGAATTCCAAGCGCTGTTTGCGTTTCCATCATACTGGTTGTAACCAATAGGACGTGCTGCTTTGTTCTTAATAGTTAGGATAAGAGCATAAACCGCGTGAACAATGATAGAAAGATAAAGTAGGTAAGAAACTACTTTAATCGGGGTAAAATGGGTCATGAAATAAGCGTAATTGTTAAACGCATACCCCGCATCATCTTTAAATAGCTGTAAGTTACCAATCAAGTGAACTATCAAGAAAGTACATAAGAACAATCCCGTCAAGCTCATGATTAGTTTCTTCCCTAGTGAAGATGTTAATACTGGCTTTGATTTACTCATTATTACTATGAATTTAATTTAAGTACGCAAATCTATCTATTTGATGACATATAAATGAGATTTATGTATAAAAAAGGCCTAATTTAGAATGGTTCTAATTTTACCAAAAAAATAAGGCCTGATTTTTATCAAATCAGGCCAAAAACTTTTTATCCTTAAGCTCTTACAAGAACGAGTAGCCAACTCCAATTGACCACATGCTGATCTTTTGCTTGTGTGCATTATCCTTACTGATATTACTTAATCCATGCTCATATCTCAAGTCAACCGTGAATTTGCTGATGTCAGCTCCAACACCGCCGATGATGCCGGTAGATGATTTTTTGTATGCATCTGTATTGGCTACCGATTTGATATCTCCATCATGTGCGAATGAAAATACAGGACCTGCTTGGATACGTACGCCAATTGGGCCTAAGCCAATTCTAGTCCCTAAAAGGACTGGTAAATCAACACTCTTAAAGGTTGCTTCACTGTTCGTTCCATCTTCAGTTTCATATCCTGCTTTTTTCTGTGCATAGTACAATTCTGGCTGAACGTGGAAACCCGCAACACCTACACGTCCCCAAATACCTGCTTGGAATCCAGCTTTTGTATCTGAATTCAACCATGAACCATCCGATTTTAAGCTCGAAAAGTTTACTGCGCCCTTAATACCCAACTTTAAGCTCGGTAATAATTGTGCTTGCGTTGCCTGAACGCAAAAGAATAAGGCAGCTAATCCAAGTAAGATTTTTTTCATATCAAAAATTTATATATTTACTAATTCCAAACACTAAATTAGTAGTTTTTATTCAATAAGCGCATATTAATATGTATAATTTCAAGATCAGTGCCGATGAATGGCCTATTTTAAAACTCAAACTGAAAAGAAAATATAACACTCTTTCTGAGGAAGACTTGCAGTTCAGCCCAGGTCAAGAGGAAGAACTTTTGAAACGCCTTGCAAAAAGGTTGAACCGTAACGTGGATTATGTCGTATTTACGCTATCCAAAGAATTAACTGATCTAGAGTCCAACCGATTATAAGGATTTGGCTATGGAAAAGTTGATCAGTTGGGAAGAGTTTGAACAAGTCGACCTGCGGGTAGGGACTATTTTGGAAGTCTCCGATTTCCCTAAGGCGAGAAGACCGGCCTATCAATTACTGGTAGATTTTGGTGAGGAGATCGGTACACGTAAATCCTCGGCCCAGATAACGGCCCATTATTCCAAAGAAGAACTGATTGGGAAGCAGGTGGTGGCAGTGCTGAACTTTCCCAAAAAGCAGATCGCCAATTTTATGTCCGAATGCTTGGTGACAGGTTTCGAGGATGAGAATGGCGATATTATTTTGACCAGCGTGGAACGCAAGGTTCCCAATGGTGCTAAATTGAAGTAATGAAGGTGTATAATTTTGAAGAAAATCCCCAAGCAGGTATTCCCAACCTGGATGAGCAGTATATGCAAGAAGCCTTAAAGCTTGCCAAGAAAGCCTTTGAGGAAGATGAAATACCGATTGGTGCCATCATTGTCTCGAATGGAAAGATCATAGGCAAGGGTTACAACATGACGGAAAGGTTGAATGATGTGACGGCCCACGCCGAAATGCAAGCCTTTACGGCAGCGGCAAATTATCTGGGAGGCAAGTATCTCAAGGATTGCACCTTGTATGTGACGGTGGAGCCCTGCGTGATGTGTGCCGGAGCGAGTTACTGGACCCAGATCAGCAAGATCGTCTATGGGGCCCGAGATGAGAAAAGAGGTTATTCCAGTATCCATGAAAAAATCATCCATCCTAAAACCATCATCCAATCTGGCGTTCTGGAAACTGAATGCGCTGAACTCATGATGTCTTTTTTTCGTAATAAACGTTGAGTTATCCACAAATTAGCGCCTTAATGAAACAAAAACGGGCTTAAATTGTTATATTCGTGTATTGATAATTAATAAATAAAATATAAACATTATGGCATTTGAATTAGAGGCGTTACCTTACCCAGCAGACGCATTAGAACCATCTATCGATAAAGAAACCATGATCATTCACCATGATCGTCACCACCAAGCATATGTAGACAACTTGAATAAAGCTATTGCCGGTACAGATGCAGAGAACCTTTCTTTGGAAGAAATCCTGAAGAACGTGAGCAAGTATCCAGCAGCAGTGAGAAACAATGCAGGCGGTGTATGGAACCATGATCTTTTCTGGAAGGTTTTAGGCCCCAATGCAGGTGGTGAGCCTACAGGAGATTTAGCAAATGATATTAATGCTGCTTTCGGTTCATTCGCAGAATTGAAAAAGAAATTGCAAGAAGCAGGTGCTGGTAGATTTGGTTCAGGATGGTCTTGGTTAATCGTTGGTCAAGACGGTAAACTGGCGGTAACTTCTACCCCTAATCAAGATAACCCATTGATGGATGTAGCTGAAGTAAAAGGTACTCCAATCTTTGGTATCGATGTATGGGAACATGCTTATTACTTAAAATATCAAAATAAACGCCCAGCCTACTTAGAAGAAATCTTCAACGTAGTAAATTGGGATGACGTAGCGAAACGTTACGCTGAAGCTAAAAAAGGTTAATCCATTATAGATTATTCTTAGAAAGCGGATATCTAATAAAGGTATCCGCTTTTTCTTTTATGAGAGTCCGATGAAAGGCCTCGGAAACATCCACTCTATTTTTGAAATAGTTTCCTCATCTTACGAATCAATGACGAGGAAATGTGACGATTTTGGTAGGGGCGTATCGCATACGCCCGCCACATATTCACAAGAAAAATATCTGCCTTCAGACGGAATAAATGCTATTTATTACTTCAAAATTTAATAAAAAATAGTTTCCTCATCTTACGTATCAATGACGAGGAAATGTGACGATTTTGGTAGGGGCGTATCGCATACGCCCGCCACATATTTACAAGAAAAATATCTACCTTCAGGCAGAATAAATGCTATTTATTACTTGAAAATTTAATAAAAAATAGTTTCCTCATCTTACGATTTCGATGACCACATCCCCTAAAAAAAACAAAAAATAGATTCTTTGTTACTTTTGAAGCCCAAAAGTAACCAAAACGCTTCGGCCCATTTAAGGTGGCTCTTCGCACAATCCGACGCACATGGATAGAATGCCTTGTTGTCGGGAATATCTTTCAGAAGAGCATCCCTTTATATGGGATGATCTTCTGAAAGCATTCCAAGGCCAATCCCATCGCACAAGTCGACGGCATTCTATCCATCTCTCCGCCAAGGAAATGAGCCGGGGGCTAAAGTGCTTCCTTCTGAAGGATGGATGTTTGTATAAATTGGGAACCCCTGGAAGGGGTGAAATCTGTGTAGAAAGGTATATCGCTTGACGTATAACCCCTAGCGGGGTGAAATATTTTTCTGAAAATCCCAACTGAATTCATTTCCAATTCTGAACGATTAGTGAAGAATCTGTACGTAAATGTCTACTAGATTTTGTCATCTTAAATCGAAGATTTAGGAACTCTGCGCCAATACAATGCACTGTATTTTTGATATTGTAGTTTTGCACGTTGAGATCCTTCGGATGAAACTCAGTACAAAAAGCCTTAACTTAATGACATTACCCGATGGGGATCTATCTCAAAAAAATATAAAAGCTAATTTTAAACTGCTTCAAAATTTAAACTTTCAGATTACTTCGACCTCATTCGAGATTCATTCCGAAAAATCGCAAAATGTTTAATCCCATGATACTCATCTATTCGAAGCGATCTTAGGCTCTTTCCGAAGGATTCTTGAATATGCCTCGAATAAGTCCCGACTGAACCCAGGTTCAAGACATAAAATGGAAAAGAATTATGAGCCCTATATTTTTACCGATAATAAACATGAATTATCATTGGTATGTTAAATTTTTTAACGCGCTGAACAAAAGAATTAGATAATTGTTAACCGAGCAGCAAAGACCATCAATCCAGTAATGTATGTAAAGGCAGTGGCAATACATGGAAAAATTTGGCTTATGCACATAATATGCTTAAAATGATGCTGTTTACGCATTTTTTAAGCCTATACCGGTTAATTTAGGTAAACATTTATTTTGTATCTTTGATAGGAAATAAATAAAAATGGACAAAATATGTTTATTATCGGTTCAGATATGTTGTTCATTCCGTTAATCATTTCAGTATCTTCGTATGGGTTATTTTGATAAGAATCTTGGAAGGAGAAATAATAGCGTTCTATTGATTTTTATTGGAATACCTGGATGGAACGTCCATCCGTTTTTGAATATTTTTATGAATCAAAAAAATAATTTTTAATTATGTTGAAAGGTTTTTTTACAGTTCCTACGCCAGCAAATGAGCCCGTTTACTCATACGCTCCTGGAACTAAGGAAAGAAGTTTATTAAAAGAAGCTATTGCTGCTGCAAGAGCAACAGAAATAGATATCCCGATGTACATCGGAGGCGAAGAGGTTCGCACGAGTAAGAAAGTTAAAATTACGCCGCCACATGACCATAAACATGTGTTAGGTTATTTCAATCAAGGAACAAAAGAAAATGTTAAAGAAGCAATTGATGCTGCTTTAGCGGCTAAGAACGATTGGGAAAACCTTCCTTGGGAACAGAGAGCTGCGATCTTCTTGAAAGCTGCTGAGTTGATCTCTACCAAATATCGTTATAAATTGAATGCTGCAACCATGCTTGGACAATCTAAGAATCCTTACCAAGCGGAAATTGATTCAGCATGTGAGATTGCAGATTTCTTGCGCTTCAACGTGAAGTACATGAGCGAAATCTACCAACAACAACCTCCGATCAACCCTAAGAATGTATGGAACAGAATTGAGCAACGTCCTCTTGAAGGATTTGTATTCGCATTGACTCCATTCAACTTTACAGCCATTGCAGGGAATTTACCTACAAGTGCTGCCATGATGGGTAATGTTGTCGTATGGAAACCAGCTAATACACAGATCTATTCTGCAAATGTATTGATGGAGATCTTCAGAGAGGCTGGAGTTCCTGCTGGTGTAATCAACTTGGTATATGTATCAGGTCCTGATGCTGGTGATGTAATCTTCAAGCACCCTGATTTTGCTGGTATCCACTTTACTGGATCTACTGGTGTATTCCAAGATATCTGGAAAACTATTGGTGAGAACATCCACCTTTACAAAACATATCCACGCATTGTAGGTGAAACTGGTGGTAAAGACTTTATCTTGGCTCATCCTTCAGCTGACCTAGATGTATTGAATACGGCATTAGTTCGTGGAGCATTTGAGTTCCAAGGACAGAAATGTTCAGCGGCGTCACGTGCTTACGTTCCTAAATCCCTTTGGAAAGAGTTGAAGGAAAAAATGGAACGTGATATCAAATCTTTCAAAATTGGTGGAACGGAAGATTTCAGCAACTTTATCAATGCTGTAATCGATGAGAAAGCTTTTGACAAGATCACTAAATATATCGATAGAGCAAAAGAATCTAAAGATGCTGAGGTAGTGATCGGCGGTGAGTACGATAAATCAAAAGGTTACTTCATTAACCCTACGGTTATTGTTGCTGAGAAAGCAGATTACGAAACCATGTCAGAAGAATTATTCGGTCCAGTATTGACAATTTATGTTTATGATGACAAGAAATGGGCTGAAACATTGAAATTGGTCGATACAACTTCAATTTATGCATTGACAGGTTCTATTATTTCACAAGACCGTTATGCTATTGAAGAAGCTACCCATTACTTGCGTAATGCAGTTGGTAACTTCTATATCAATGATAAATGTACAGGTGCTGTAGTTGGTCAACAGCCGTTTGGCGGTGCTAGAGGTTCAGGTACCAACGATAAAGCCGGATCTATGATCAACTTGTTGCGTTGGGTATCTCCAAGAACAATTAAGGAAACTTTTAACCCTGATGTAGATTACCGTTATCCTTTCTTATCAGAGGAATTATAGAGTATTAATTAAAATAAGTTAGAGGAGCTATCTGTGATGGCTCCTTTTTTTTACTTATTTAACCTTCAGTGAGATGATTTTTTTCTATCAAGCCCTTGTATGGGGTATGGATTAAAAAGTAGTTTTCTCAAACTTACGATGACACCGATCCTTAAAAAAAACAAAAAATAGATTCTTCGTTACTTTTGGAGCGCAAAAGTAACCAAAACGCTTCAGCCCATTTAAGGTGGCTTTTCGCGCGGGCTCCCGCACATGGATAGAATGCTTTGTTGTCGGGAATATCTTTCAGAAGATCACCCCTTTTAATGGGATGAACTTCTGAAAGTATTCCAAGGCCAATCCCATCGCACAGGCATCGGCATTCTTTCCATTTTTCCGCCACTGGAATTGAGCCGGGGGCTAAAGGAGTTCCTGCGGAAGGATTGATGTTCGTAAAATTGGGAACCCTTGAAAGGGGTGAAATATTTTTCTGCAATTCCACTTTAAGAGCGTAAACAATAAAAAATGGTTCTCTCATCTTACGATTCGAGATGACAACGATTCCTTAAAAAAAATAAAAATTAGATTCTTCGCTGCGCTCTGAATCCCTCTCTAAGACATTTCCAATTCTGAACGCTGAGTGAAGAATCTGTACGCAAATGTCCACTACATTTTGTCATCCTAAATCGAATGTTTAGGACCTGTTCGTCAATGCAATCCGCAGTATTTCAATCATTTTTTTGTATAGTTTCAAGATCCTTCCTACATCAGGATGAACGGCATAATTGTGAACGTGGTTCGAGGACCTGTTCGTCAATGCAATCCGCAGTATTTCAATTATTTTTTGTATAGTTTCAAGATCCTTCCTACATCAGGATGAACGGCATAATTGTGAACGTGGTTTGAGTGACCTGTTCGTCAATGAAAACTTATTATATTCAAAATAGGATGCGGGCTTATGGAATAAGCCCCTACGAATTTGGGGTCAAATATAGTCAAGGAAACAAGATTCATATCATAATCTTGGTCCATCCTCTTATCCCATGAATCCTGGTTCATATCATAATCTTCGTCCGTCCTCCCATCCCATCCATCCTGGTTCATGCCCAGATCTTGGTCCGTCCTCCCATCCTCGTTGGGTGAGCGGAGTCGAACCCAATCCTGGTTCATATAATCCCCATCTCCCAAGTCCTACTTCAAATATTTTTCTATCATTCCCTAAATTTTCTTATTTTGATACAGAAAATCACTACAATACTAACGTGGTGTTACCATTATTAAACTGATCATCAATTAGAGCTGCGTATATGTTTAAAAGATTGTTTTTATTGGAATGGAGGTCTTTTTTTAGGTCGGCTGATCTGGGGAAAAGTTTGTCGGTCAGGCTTCTTCTAGCTTTCCTAGGAATTTATTTTCTAGGGTCTGCGGTGACCTTTGGAGTATCGTTACATTTCTTGATCAGTGAATTGTTCCCAAATCAGGTGCCGATCCATTTTGTGGGGAAATTTCTGTTGTATTGGTTCTTTTTGAGCTTCTTGATACGGTTGATGATGCAAAAGCTTCCCATATTGAATGTCAAGCCTTTGTTGGTCTTAAATATACCACGGAGTAACATTGTGAACTATACGCTCTTGAAATCATCTAATTCTTTTTGGAATTGGATGCTGTTGGCCGTTGTTGTGCCCTATTTGATAATTACTGCAAGAGTAACTGATTTCACGAATTTTCAATTATTAGCTTGGTGCATTGCCGTCGTGGGATTTGAATATGTCATTAACTACCTGAATCTTTATGTACAGCAGAATTTCGATAATGGTGTTTTGAAGACCCTTCCAATTCTTGCATTACTTGCAATCATATTTGGCTTGGATTATTTCGAAATATATTCCGTTTCAGGATTATTTGGACAGTATTTCGATCTGGTTTTACAATATTCAGTTTTATGTTTAGCTGCGGTAGTCTTAGCGGTATTGAGTTATTTTCTGCTCTATCATGATGTCAAAAAGAATTTGTTTTTGGATGCTTATCTGCAAAAAGAAAGATCGGTAGTCAAAAATTATGATCTTTCATGGACGAACCGTTTTGGAGAATTGGCTCCCTTTCTTCAGTTGGACATGAAATTGATCTGGAGGTCGAAAAGAGCGAGGACAGTAATTTACTCTTGTTTGATATTTGTCCTCTATGGCCTACTTTTCTATCCACAAAAGGAAGGTAACCCGACTTCTTTAGTTTTTGTTGGGGTTTTTATTACGGGAATATTTGTGATCAATTTTGGTCAATTTGTTCCAGCTTGGGATAGTACCTACTATGCGATGCTCATGACTCAAAATATGCCTATCAAATTATATTTGGAATCCAAAGCGATGCTGATGTATCTCTCAATTGCAATCATGACCGTGTTGAGTACGGGTTATCTTTATTTCGGATGGATAATTGTTTGGGTGAATATTGCTTGTGCGATTTATAATTTAGGAGTCAACGTGCCTGTTATCCTCTATTTCGGATCCATGAATAGGAAGAGGATTGATCTAGATAATGGCAATATCTTTAACTATCAAGGTACGGGTGCAGCTCAATGGTTAGTGGGTATTCCGTTATTGATTGCACCAATTATTATTTGGGCAATTGCCTATTATGCGGGGGGAATCCATGTGGCCAATATTACACTGATTGTCATTGGCTTAATTGGGTTTGCTATGAGGAATGAAATATTAAATAGGATCGCTAAAAAGTATCAAGAGAATAAGTACAAGATATTGATTGGGTTTAAGGAAGTTAATAATTAATTGTAGATATTGAATTGAAAATAAATGATCGAGATAAAAGATATAATAAAAAGCTATAATGGAATTCGGGTACTTAATATCCCGAGTTTACATATTGGCAAAGGCGAGAGTGTAGGGGTAGTTGGAAATAACGGCGCAGGGAAAACAACTATGTTTAGTTTGATTTTGGATCTTATCCAACCGGATTCTGGCGAGATATTATTGAATGGTATTCCAGTTCATGGACAAGACGGATGGAAGAAATTTACCACAGCTTTTATTGATGATAGCTTCCTGATTGGATACCTGACCCCCGAGGAATATTTCTATTTTCTAGGCGAGTTACGAGGGATGAACAAAAGTGATGTAGATGCTCTGTTGGCAGAGCATGCAGAATTTTTTAATGGTGAAGTATTAGATAAGAAAGTCTACGTCCGTGATCTATCCAAAGGAAACCAAAAAAAGGTGGGGATCGTTGGGGCACTCATTGGAAATCCGGATTTGATTATCTTGGATGAGCCTTTTGCAAACCTGGATCCAACCACACAATTTAGGTTGAAAAAACTGATTGCAAAAATAAGGGAAAATAAAGACGTAACGCTGTTGATTTCCAGTCATGATCTTTCCCATACAGTTGAAACTGCAGACCGGATCATTGCCTTGAACATGGGCTTGGTTGTAAAGGATGGTATCAAAACGGAAGAAACATTGGCAGAGTTGAATTCATTCTTTGCTGTTGAATAATAAGCTTAATGGCTAAGCCTATTTTATGGCTTAGCAGAAAATAAATAAGAATCCCAGATTGAAGATGGCCTTAGCTATTCTTTAATCTGGGATTCTTTTATTTAAAAGTTGGCTCTTGAGTTTGCTTAAACATTTTTTGAGAACCTATTGATCGTACTTCCGTCGTCAAGGTTCAAGGATACTTGAAGGGTTTTGCCTTGCGCGGTGATATCTACGTAGGTTCTGTTTCCTGCTTTTGGCCCACCACCAATGATCACATAATAGTTATGGGAATTGTCTGGTGGGTGGAAGCTGTATTTATGGGTGTGTCCAGAAATCACGGCATCCACTTTATTGCTATTCAGTATATCGTGGAAGCACTCATAATTATGTTTTGTACCATGCCAATCATCCGAGTGATGGAATGGAATATGGGTGATGACAAGGGTATGTTTTGCTTCTTTACGTTCTTTTGATTGGAGGACTTTTGACAACCATTCCTTTTGCTCCAATCGGTAGTTGTCATAATCTACTGTCCCTGCATAAACTTCATGGTCATCTGGTTTATCTTCACCGCTGTCTAGGATAATCCAATAGATGGGCCCCATGCGGAAGGCTTGGTAGAATTTGTTTTCTGGATAATCAAAGTATTTTTTATAGTCCCTGGCAAAAGCTCCCCTTGTTTCATGGTTGCCTCGGATCATGAGGAATGGAATAGTGCTGGCAAACTTATTTCCTACAGGCTTCAATAGTTTTTCGGTCAGGTCTGCTTGGTTGGTCACATAGTGGAAAGAATCGCCATTTAAGAATACCAAATCCTTTTTTGCCAATTTGCTCTTATCAAATAGGTAAGTGTAGCTGTCTTTATCTTCATGGATATCGTTCAGGATCAAACAGTGTATGCTATCCTGTTTTGGTTGAGGCAAGGTGATATCGAAAGGCTCCGACTGGATAGTGCCAGCATACTCAATTTTGTAGGGTTCGAATTTGCTGATTTCCTTTGCCACGACCTTATATTTTAACTGTCCGTTTTTATGGTTCACTTGGAATTTGAACAGTTCCGCATTGGCATTTCGCATTCCATCTTCGACCTGATAAACGGATTTCAGGGTATTGTTGTTGGCATCAAGGACTTCAATCCAAGCTAGGCAAGGTTTGTTGAAAATGGCACAGATGGTTACTGTTTCAGCGTTTAGGTTTTGTAGGTAGGGTGGGCAGGCTAATGAAAAGGCTGCATTTTGTTTCGGGACCAGTTTTTCTGCATAAGCGGGGGTGCTAGCTCCTAAACCAATTAAACCAATTCCCTTAAGGAAGTTTCTTCTATTAAAACTCATGCTTGTTTATGGTTAATTTGTGTACTTGTAAATTTATAAAAAACATCTTTGTATTACACAAGTTATTCCTGCTGTAGCAACAGTTTGACAAAAGCGGGTTTGAGCTATAAAAAAAAACAGCACCTCCATTGAGATGCTGTTTCAATATATACTCCTATTAATTTGAAACCTAGAGGAGTTTTGTAAAAAATGATTCTAATTAATCTTCTTCTCTGATAGCAGCTTGATCAAGATCTACACCACTTACTTCAGCTCTGATTTTGTGTTCTAGTTCATCCATTAAATCTGGATTGTCTAAAAGCAAGGTTTTAACGGCATCTCGGCCCTGTCCAAGTTTAGTGTCACCATAGCTGAACCATGAACCCGATTTTTTAACGATTCCGTATTCAACGCCTAAGTCGATGATTTCACCAACTTTAGAGATACCTTCACCAAACATGATGTCAAATTCAGCGATACGGAATGGAGGAGCAACTTTATTTTTAACGATCTTCACTTTTACGCGGTTACCTGATACTTCATCAGAATCTTTGATCTGTGAGGTACGACGGATATCCAAACGTACGGAAGCATAGAATTTCAAGGCATTACCACCAGTGGTTGTTTCAGGGTTACCGAACATAACACCGATTTTCTCACGTAATTGGTTGATGAAGATACAACAACAGTTGGTTTTTGAGATTGTACCGGTCAACTTACGTAAAGCTTGGGACATCAAACGAGCTTGAAGACCCATTTTGGATTCACCCATTTCACCTTCAATCTCACCTTTAGGTACTAAAGCTGCAACCGAGTCAATAACAATAACGTCGATGGCTCCAGAACGGATTAAGTTATCAGCAATTTCTAAAGCTTGCTCACCATTATCTGGTTGGGAAATCAAGAGGTTTTCGATATCTACACCAAGCTTCTGTGCATAATATTTATCAAAAGCGTGCTCCGCATCGATAATCGCTGCGATACCGCCTTTTTTCTGCGCTTCTGCTACAATATGAGTAGCTAAGGTAGTCTTACCAGAAGATTCAGGGCCATAGATTTCGATAATACGTCCTTTTGGAACACCACCAATACCTAAAGCGATATCTAAGCCTAATGAACCTGTAGAGATAGCTTCAATAGGTTCAACAGCTGTATCGCCTAATTTCATGATGGTACCTTTTCCGTAGTTCTTTTCTAATTTATCTAATGTAAGCTGTAAGGCTTTTAATTTGTCTGAGTTGCTCATATTTTTAGTATAACGTTGTCAAAAATAATTTATAATAATGAATTTTACAAATAAAATGCTAAAAAAGTTAGTTATTTTATGTTAATGTTTTCTTGAGGTGCTTTTTTAATTGTTTAAAGCTGGTATTTGGAAGTTTGATTTAATCTTTGTGAACCAATTTTGCCTTTTTATTTCGTTCAAAATATCGACAAAAATAGGAGATTGGGCAAATATCGCATTTTGGCGATCTAGCCAAGCATATATACCGACCATGTAAGATGAGCCAATGGTGAGCCATAGCTATGGTATCTTTGGGTAAATGTTTGACAAGTTGCTTTTCTGCTGCAAGCGGAGTTGTTGCCTTATTGGTCAAACCAATTCTATCGGCGACACGGAACACATGGGTATCTACCGCCATGGCAGGGTTATGGAAAACAACAGAAGAAATTACATTGGCTGTTTTTCTTCCTACTCCAGGAAGTTTGACCAGGTCTTCTACCTTTTCAGGGATTTCTCCATGGAATTCACTCAGGAGCTTTTGCGCCATCCCAACTAAGTGCTTTGCTTTGTTGTTAGGATAACTTACCGACTTAATATAAGTGAATACTTCATCGGAGGAGCTTGCCGCTAGGGATTCAGGGTTAGGATATCGTTCAAATAAAGCAGGAGTGACCTGATTGATGCGTTTGTCCGTGCATTGTGCGGAAAGGATTACTGCAATCAGCAATTCAAAGGGATTGCCATAATTCAGTTCCGTTTGAGCATCGGGATTATGGGTAGAAAAATATTCAACAAAAGCCTTGTAACGTTCTTTTATCAGCATAAACAAAGATAATAATATTTCTAGGGAAGATTTAAGCTTTGTGAAGGGAATAGTGTATAATTGACGAAGCCACTCTTTCTTAGAATGGCTTCGTTATTATAAGTTACGTAAGGTCTTAGAATAATTGAGGATACTTTCTATAGTTCTGTCTTCTGGATCTTTAGACAACTGTTGTATGCAACTTTTGATTTTCTCCTCGAATGATAATTCAAGATTAACGTCTTGAATGATACCTGAAAGTTGACCTTCGTAATTTACTTCTTTTGTTTTAGTAGAGTTTTCGACCATAAGCATCTTGTTTTCTATCTAAACGCAAGATACTTAGCAATATTGTGAAAAATTTAACATTTTTTTACTTTTTTTCTGAAACTAATTTATTAGCCTCTACGATAGCGTTATAGGCATTCACAATACCTCCACTTACACTGATTTCATCCAGATAGACACGTTTCGTGTTACCATCTTTTTTGATTTTTACTTTTTGGTCTACTTTAGTTACGCTCTTCATGATCACATCTTTCACTTGTTCTGCAGTCAATGAAGGGTAATAAGCACGGATCATCGCTGCTAAACCTGCAACAACAGGGGCTGCCATACTTGTACCTTGGTTTTCTTTGTATTTAGATTCAGGGATGGTCGAGTTGATCTTAACACCCGGTGCAAACACATCCACACTACGATAACCATAGTTTGAGAAGCTGGCCAATAGATCAGCATCTTGTTTCAAGCCTGTAGCACCTACCGTGATCCAATTTTTAGCTTCTCCGACAATAGCATCTACACTATCCGTAAAATACTTGGTTGGATAGTTTTTCTCAATATCATTATCTTGGGAATCATTACCAGCGGCATGAACAAGTAAAACATCCTTGGATTCTGCATATTTTATAGCTTCATCCACTGCTTTTTTATTGTAAGCATAACCTTTACCGAAGCTCATGTTTATTACTCTTGCGCCATTGTCCACTGCATAACGGATTCCATTGGCAACATCTTTGTCGCGTTCATCACCATTAGGTACTAGACGAACAGCCATGATCTGAACGTTGTCCGCAACGCCGTTAACTCCTTTGTTGTTGTTGCGCTTGGCCCCGATAATACCGGCAACGTGTGTTCCATGTTCCGCATCTGGACCTTTTACGTCTGGGTTTCCGTAATCCCGTTGAGAGGCATCTTCGTAATTGTCGCCTACAACGTGCCTTGGATCAAACTCCTTGTTCAAATGGTAATCCGCTTGATCTGTAAAGTATGTTACAGCATCATTGATATCGGTGTAGAATTTATCGAATGAACCATTGTCCAGTTCTTTCTTTGCAATTCTTACAGCCATTTTTTGTTGGTCACCTTCCGGTTGGAAAGCGTCTAAATCGGCTTTAGTGATATCTTTTGGTTCTTTGCCAATTTTTTTGATTACTGCATCCACTTCATTTTTAAGTCGACCGTAGTTCAACTTACCGAAAGATGCTTCTTCCATTTTGGAAGTATAATCGGTGATCATTTTTTGGTAGGCTACGAATTCCCTTCTTTCTTTTTCAGAAAGCGGCGTAGTTGGCAATACTGAAATGTATTTAGGTTCGTAAATTCGGATCAAGCGGGTTACCTCTAGGTTGTCTTGATTAACATTCAAACCATCTTTACCTCCAATAAAGTTCCATCCGTGGACATCGTCGATATAGCCGTTGCCATCATCATCTTTGCCATTACCTGGGATTTCCTTTGGATTGGTCCATAATACATCCTTTAAATCTTCATGTTGGATATCCACTCCACCATCAAGAACGGCCACAACTACTGGAGTTGCTTTTTTTCCTTTTAAAAGTTCTTGGGCTTTTTCAGTACTGATCCCCATGACACCGTCTTTTTGAAAATCAAGATTATACCAATTTGCGGGAGGAGTAGCAGTCTTATCTTGGCTAAAACCAAGTGTCGGAAGAATTCCTAAAGCTAAATAGCACAGAAATTTATTTGTTCCTATCATATTTTTATAGATTATAATTCGACAAATTTAATATTTTCAACTAGATGCTTTTGTTAATTAATCTAAAATCACAAAAATTTTATCTTATTTTTAAGCATTCAATAACCATTATTAACTAAATAGTATGAAAGATAAATATGTAATTGGTTTAATATTGTCAATCATGATATCATCCTGTTCATCAGATAACAAAGTACAGAAAGAGCCATTGAACTGGCCCGATTCAAGCGCACCTATTGCCGAAAAGAAAGCCCATGAAAGAATAATCCACGGTGATACCGTCTCTGATCCTTATTATTGGATGATTGATTATTTCAAGAAGGGAGCTGATTCTGCACAGGTAGTAGCCTATCTGGAGGCAGAGAATAAATATACCGAAGCCATGATGAAGGATACTGAATCTTTTCAGGATATCCTATTCAAGGAAATGAAAGGTAGGATCAAGGAAACTGATGAGAGCGTTCCATATTTGAAAAACGGGTATTATTATTATCAAAGGACCGAAGAAGGCAAACAATATTTCAAGCTTTGCCGTAAGAAGGGTAGTTTGGATGCTAAGGAAGAAGTGCTATTGGATGTAGATAAGATGGCGGAAGGATTTGCCTATTATGCCATCGGTGGTGCTACGGTAAGCCCGGATAACAAATTGCTTGCGTTTTCAGTTGATACCGTTTCAAGAAGAGAATATGTTATCCAATTCAAGAACCTGGAAACGGGGGAGCTATTAGCGGATAAAATTGTAAGGACTTCTGGTGGTTCAGTATGGGCATCTGATAATAAAACGATCTTCTATACCTCCAAGAATCCAGTGACCTTATTAAGTGAAAAGATCAAGCGCCATACCTTGGGTACAGATGCTGGATCGGATGCCGTAGTTTATGAAGAAAAGGATAACACCAATTATATAGGTGTAAGTAAATCCAAGAACGATCAATATATCTTTATTTATTCAGGAGGTACGCTAAGTTCGGAGACTAGGTATATAAAGGCAGATGAGCCGAATGCAGAGTTCAAGGTTTTCCAACCTAGAATGAAGGATGTGCTGTATGATGTGACGCCATTGGCAGATAAGTTTTTGATTGTTACTAATGACAATGCCCAGAACTTTAAGGTAATGGAAACGCCATTGGATAAGACTACAAAAGAGAATTGGAAGGAATACATTCCGCATAGACAGGGTGTTTTGGTTCAGGGGATTGATGAGTTTGCTAATTATGTAGCCATTTCGGAAAGGAAAAATGGATTGACACAATTGGCAATCAGAAACCTAAAGGACAACTCGCAGCACTACCTGGATTTCGGTGAAGCGGCATATACGGTCTATCCAAGTACGAATGCAGAATATAATACCGACGTAATAAGGTATGGATATACATCGATGGTTACTCCCTCGTCAACTTTTGACTATAATATGAAAACCAAAGATAAGACCTTGATGAAGCAACAAGAGGTTCTTGGTGGTTATGATATGAAGAATTATGTGACTGAGCGCGTCATGGCGAAGGTAGCAGATGGTACGGAGGTTCCTATTTCTATTGTCTATAAGAAGGGAACCAAAAAGGATGGTACTGCTCCATTGTTATTGTATGCCTACGGTTCTTATGGCAATTCCATGGATCCAAGCTTCAGTTCTTCGAGATTGTCCTTGTTGGATAGAGGGTTTATCTATGCCTTAGCTCATATCCGTGGTGGTGAGGAAATGGGTAGACAGTGGTATGAAGATGGAAAAATGATGAAAAAGAAGAATACTTTCACGGATTTTATAGACTGCGGGAAGTTTTTGATCGATCAGAAGTTTACCGCTAAGGAACATCTCTATGCCCAAGGTGGAAGTGCAGGAGGATTATTGATGGGTGCTGTGATCAATATGTCACCTGAGATCTGGAATGGAGTGATTGCTCAGGTACCATTTGTTGATGTAGTCAATACCATGCTGGATGAAAGCATTCCATTGACGACGAATGAGTATGATGAATGGGGTAATCCAAACAACAAAGAAGCTTATGATTATATGAAATCATATTCTCCGTATGAAAATATTGAGGCTAAAGAATATCCAAACCTATTGGTGACAACAGGGCTTCATGATAGCCAGGTGCAGTATTTTGAGCCAGCAAAATGGGTCGCGAAATTACGTGCAACCAAAAAGGGCAATAATGTAATCCTATTGAAAACGGATATGGATTATGGACATGGTGGAGCTTCTGGAAGGTTTGACTATCTGAAAGATGTTGCATTGAGTTATGCATTCCTATTTAAGTTGGAAGGAATTACCAAATAAAATAGGAATAGAGATATACAAGAAAGGGCAATAGATGATTCTATTGCCCTTTTTTCTATGATTAGAGAATTTCTTATTTGTGATTTAAGCTATCAGCTCTGTTTTCTGCTTCAATTTCGCGGGCATCGATTTGATGCTGTTTGTAGTTTTCCATTGCGATCTTGCTGGCACGTTGGGAAACGACCAAACCAAAAATGGCAACTACCGTTACGACTATTACTCCCCACATATATTTCTTTTTGTCTTGCTTAACCAACCAGTACATAAAAAGGATGTAAGGGATAACGAATAGGGCGTAAAAAAAGATACTTGGACCAACCATGATTTTTTAATTTGATGCAAAATTAAGGATTTATTTATATATCGATGCAAATGCTTCATTTTGAATTGAAATCTTACAAAACAATGAAAGATTTTAAACCTTTCAATAATTGGAAAGTCTGATTGAAAGGTTTTCAATGAATTTAGGGCGAATTTATTTTATAAATAAAAAAACTACTTTCAGATTGCATAAAAGAAAAAAATAATTGTTTACTTTTGCGCTGTCTGATCACTAAGTATATAAGACAAAAATATATGTATTGTAACAAGTTAAATATGAATTCTTTCGCTCAAGCTTGCATCAAGCTTAGTATAAGGGCATATTATGCAATGCGTAGATTTAACTGTCCAGTTCTTCGATTCCGACGACCTATTCTGCCTCGAGCTTGATACCGAGGCAGGCAAACTTCCCATATTGTCATTCGCCCGGCTCGGCGATTGATATTCAAATTAGATTAGTTAGTTCAAATACTTTGGTATTTATTTTTTAGGTCGACATTATTCAATGACAATCTCAGATTTTTTAATTATTCCCGCGACGGCAAACCATGTAAAGTATGCCGACGAAGTCTGTAATGAAATGTTCGAGTCTGCAAAGGCTCGTGGGACAGGTATTGCACGCAGAAAACCAGAATACGTAGCGCGTAAGATGGAGGAAGGTAAGGCAGTTATTGCTTTACATAAGGATGGGACTTGGGCTGGTTTCTGTTATATTGAGACCTGGAGCCATGGTGATTATGTGGCGAATTCAGGCCTTATTGTCAATCCGCAATTCCGTAAGGTAGGTTTGGCAAAAGCCATCAAGAAACGTGTCTTTGACCTGTCCAGAGAGAAGTATCCGAATGCGAAGATTTTCGGATTGACCACAGGATTGGCAGTCATGAAAATCAATTCTGATTTAGGATATGAGCCGGTTACTTATTCTGAGTTGACGCAAGATGAGGAATTCTGGAAAGGATGCCAGTCTTGTGTGAACTTTGACATCTTGGTTTCTAAAGATCGTAAGAACTGTATGTGTACGGCGATGTTATGGGATCCAGTGGAAAAGGAAAAAGAGCTTAAAGAAAAGATCCTTCGTAAAGCAGAAGCTAAAGAGCGTCTGGATCGTATTTCCAAAAAGCAATCGCTATTGAAAAGAATAGAAGCCAAGCTTTGGAGATCGACTAAAAAAATGGTCGCTGCGGTAATTCCCGTAGGGATTAGACCTGTTAAAGGTTTTTAATTTGTTATTTTTGTTATCATCAGCATATTAATCGTTATCAAATGAAAAAAGTAGTTTTAGCATTTAGTGGTGGGTTGGATACTTCCTTCTGTTGTATCTACCTGTCTCGTGACTTAGGATTAGAAGTTCACTCCGTTGTAGTAAATACCGGAGGTTTTTCAGCGGAAGAATTAAAGAATATCGAAAAAAAGGCCTATGACCTAGGTGTAAAGTCGCATACTACTATTGATGAAACTGAAGACTATTACCAAGACACCATCAAGTATTTGATTTTTGGTAATGTTTTGAAAAATGCTACTTATCCGCTTTCAGTATCAGCTGAGCGTGTTTGCCAAGCCACAGCGATAGCAAACTATGCGAAGAAAATTGGAGCAGAATGTGTTGCCCATGGTTCAACAGGTGCAGGTAATGATCAGGTTCGTTTTGATATGATCTTCCAAACCTTGATTCCGGGTGTAGAGATCATCACACCAATCCGTGATCTACAATTGTCTCGTGAGGCAGAAATTGATTATTTGAATTCACATGGTGTTGAATATTCTGCTGAAAAAGCAAAATATTCCATCAATAAAGGATTATGGGGAACTTCAGTAGGAGGGGCAGAGACGCTAACTTCGAATGAATACCTTCCAGAGTCTGCATGGCCAACTCCTGTAACTTCCACAGAACCTCGTAAGATCACTGTTGACTTTGAAAACGGTCAACCAGTTGCTTTAGATGGTGAGAAAATGAATCCAGTGAAGGTTATCCAAGAGCTTCAAGCGATTGCTCAACCTTATGGAATCGGTCGTGATATCCACGTTGGAGATACCATCATCGGTATCAAAGGACGTGTTGGATTTGAGGCTGCTGGGCCAATTATTTTGATCAAAGCACACCATGCTTTGGAAAAACATACCTTGACGAAATGGCAACTTTCTTGGAAAGATCAATTAGCAGGTTTCTATGGTAACTATATGCACGAAGGTCAGATGCATGATCCTGTAATGCGTGATATGGAGGCTTTCCTTCAAAGTTCACAGGATACTGTTTCAGGCCGCGTATTTATCGAACTTCACCCGTACCGATTTGTGATCTTGGGAATTGAGTCTGAGCATGATTTGATGTCCAACAAGTTTGGTTCATACGGTGAAATGAACAAAGGCTACACTGGTGATGATGTGAAAGGTTTCTCGAAAATCTTCGGTAACCAAACCATCATCTGGCACAAAGTAAATAACAAAGGCTAACCGCCTTTCTTCAAATATTGAAAATCTTTTTGCAAACCAAGGTAGCTGTCTAGGCTCCTTGGTTTTTGTTTTATATAGACTGATTATTTATCATAATGGAAAAAATTAAAGTAGGTATTGTAGGGTCGGCAGGCTACACTGGAGGTGAATTGTTTCGGGTGTTGATCTATCACCCGAACGTGGATATAATATTTGCCAATAGTGCTTCAAATGCAGGCAATAAACTTTCGGATGTACATAATGATTTGTTTGGAGATACGGACCTGACCTTCTCCTCTGATTTTCATTCTGACATCGATGTGTTGTTCTTATGTGTTGGACATGGTGATGCACGCAAGTTTTTGGATGCTCATCCCATTGATCCTTCGGTAAAGATCATTGATCTTTCACAAGATTATAGGCTTAAGGCAAACACAGAATACCAAGGAAAGAATTTTATCTACGGCTTGCCTGAATTGAATAAAGCTGATATCGTATCGGCACAGTATATCGCTAATCCTGGTTGCTTTGCTACGAATATACAATTGGCATTATTGCCTCTGGCAAGTAAAGGTTTATTGGGAGACCAGATCCATGTGAATGCGACTACCGGATCTACTGGTGCAGGTCAAAAACCATCTACAACAACGCATTTTTCCTGGAGAAGCCATAACCTATCGGCTTATAAATCTTTTGAGCATCAGCACCTGCAAGAGATCTCGGAATCGTTAAACCAATTGCAAGAGGGATTCCTTCCTGCGGGAGAGGGTTCTTTGCTGGAAAGAGCTGCACAGAAAATTAATTTTATTCCTCAACGTGGCGCATTCCCAAGAGGTATCTTTTCTGCCATCTATGTGGATTCGGAGCTTAGCGAAGCGGAAGCTTATGAGCTGTATGAATCCTATTATGCTGCCCATCCTTTTACGCATGTTTCAAAGGCTAATATCGATATCAAACAAGTTGTTAATACCAACAAGAGCATTATCCATTTGGAAAAACATGGCGATAAGCTATTGATCCTAAATATTACCGATAACCTATTGAAAGGGGCTTCTGGACAGGCTGTACAGAATATGAACCTGATGTTTGGTTTGGATGAAAAAGCAGGGCTGAACTTGAAGTCGGTTGGCTTTTAGGGGAGGGAGATATGAGATATGAGACATGTCCAGCTCTCAATAGTGTAGGCCGTATTTATTCTTATCTCATTTTCATCCAATATAGTAATAGGTGGTTGAGGAGATAGGTTGATATCTCAATACTCAAATCTCAAGACTCACATCTACCACATAAAAAAGGGGATAAAAATTAAATTATCCCCTTTTTTATGTGGTATTTACAACCTATTTCTCTAATAAGTTGATTTTTCTTTCCACTGAAACATTGTCTCCAGTTACTGCATTACCGTCTTTATCAACTAAAGTTAATTTAACAGTAGCTTCTCCTAGAGGCAGGTTAAGGATTTCATAAGGAACCCATTGATCCAAAGTGAACTCTTGACCGTTGATGTTTGCTTTTACTTTGAAGCTATCAGCGCCTAAAGTTGCATTCGATACGAAGAAGTCTAACAATAAAGTTTTGGTTTCTTCGCCTTTGTAATCACCTTTTGGTCTGCTGTAGAATAAAGATGGTTCAGTAGGAGTAGGAAGCTCAGCGATTTTACCATCAGCTTCTACTTTGAACTTCACTAGTTTTGAAGCATCTGCAGTCTTTAAAGATTCGTGGAATGAACGAGACAAGAAAGACATTAAATAGTGCTCAGAATTAACAGGGACTGTAAATGTATGTTCTGGTTTGTACAAAGCTACATACGGTGTGTTATCCAAGATAAAGTGGATATGCTGACCATCATGTGAGTTAGCCATGTGGTGCTCATGTTCAGTTTGTTCAGTTAGTTTAAAGTTCTGAACGTCATATTTAACGGTGATCTTTGCAGAGTCAGTTCCTACTTTTTCAGAAGTTAATGAAGCGATCTTCAAAGTTGCTCCAGGAAAGTCTTTAGCATGTTGAAGAGGATTTACTGCAATTGCGCCAACTGAGTCAGCTAATGCTGTAGAATCTTTAACTTCACCATCTTGATTTTTTGTCGGGGTATTGCAAGAAGCGAGTACCGCTGTTGCAGCTAATACTGCTAATGCTGATTTGAATGTTCTCATCACTTAATTTAAAATTTAGTCGAAATTTGTTATGTTACTAGAACAAATATAACGGTAAATTGTTTATTATTTATTGAAATACAATCTGTAAAGCTTCTTTTATAGCAAGAAGTGTTTTCTTAAGGTCATCTTCTGTATGAGCTGCGGAAATAAATCCTACCTCATAACCCGACGGGCCAAAATAAATCCCTCTGTTCAATAGCTCCCTATGCATGACTTTATATTTTTCCATGGATGCTGGATCGATTTCGTCAGCACGTTGGATTTTTTCCTTATCTGTAAAGGCAAACCAGAAAATTGAACCTATCGTCGTAATAGAAACTTCATATCCGTTTTCTTGAATGAAAGAGCGAAGTTCTGCAACGAATTCTTGCGTTGTTTTTTCTAATTTTTCATAGAATCCTGGTTGAGCCAGGATCTGCAAAGCTGCGATTCCAGCTGCCATGGCAACAGGGTTACCCGATAAGGTTCCAGCTTGGTACACGGAACCATCTGGCGAAATGCAGCCCATTAATTCTTTGGATGCTCCATAAGCGCCAACAGGCATACCACCACCGATAATCTTTCCGTAAGTCAAGATGTCGGGTTGTATGTCATAATATTTAGATGCTCCTTCAAATCCTAAACGGAATCCAGTGATCACTTCGTCCATGATTAATAAGGCGCCATTCTCCTTGGTAATATCTCTAAGGAAATGGATATAGTCTTTATCTTGGATCAATAGACCGTTATTCGCAGGGACTCCTTCGATAATAACCGCTGCAATTTGGTCTTTGAAGTCAGCAAATACCTTTTTAAGGGCTTCTTTATCATTCAATGCAATTACAATAGTTTCATCTGCGAAAGCTTTAGGTACACCCGCTGAAGAGGTTTCACCGAAGGTTACCAGACCAGAACCAGCCTTAACCAATAGAGAGTCAGAATGGCCATGGTAACAGCCTTCGAATTTTACGATTTTGTCTCTTTTGGTATATCCGCGAGCTAGGCGGATAGCAGACATCACGGCTTCAGTACCTGAGCTTACAAAACGGATTTTTTCAATCTTTTTGTTGTTGCTAAGGATCAATTCCGCTAGATCATTTTCAAGAGCTGTGGGAGCTCCAAAACTCAAACCTTTACCTAATTGCTCTTGCACGGCTTCACGGATTTCTGGCGTATTGTGACCAAGGATCAATGGACCCCATGAACAGCAATAGTCAATAAATTCATTGCCATCAGCATCCCAAAGATGAGCTTTGTCCCCACGCTCAATGAACAATGGAGTTCCATATACTGATTTGAATGCACGAACAGGAGAGTTTACACCACCAGGAAAGTATTCCTTGGCTTTTTCAAATAACTTCGCCGACTTTTCGCGAGAAATATCTGAAGTAGATGTTGTCATAGTTTTTTGTTTTATTGTATAGTACAAAAGTAGTATTTAGTAGTTAGTATTTAGTATTTAGATTAGGATAGGGCTCTAAATAGGGGGATTATGACGGAAATGTTATAATAATATTTGTACTAGCAATTAGTATATTGTTATTAGTAGTTTTTCATTATTGTAAATCACATAACCACCAATCTGAAAACAAGCAATAGGTCTAACTACTAAATACTTTATACTAAATACCTCATAAAAAAAGCGGGCTTTCTTGAGAAAAGCCCGCTTTTTTTATGGGAGGAAAATTATTTTCCTTCTTCTAATACTTTAGTTACAAGTTCAGCTGCTTCTTTCAATAGGATTGCTGAGTAAACTTTTAAGCCAGAATTGTCGATCAATTCTTTTGCTTCTTTCGCGTTTGTACCTTGTAGACGAACGATAATTGGAACTGGAATGTTTCCGATTTCGTTATATGCATCGATAACACCTTGAGCAACACGGTCACAACGAACGATACCACCGAAGATATTAATCAAAATAGCTTTTACGTTAGGGTCTTTTAAGATGATGTTGAAACCAGCTTTAACAGTTTCAGCATTAGCAGTACCACCCACATCTAAGAAGTTTGCAGGTTCACCACCGGCAATTTTAATGATGTCCATAGTTGCCATCGCTAAACCAGCACCGTTTACCATACATCCTACGTTTCCATCAAGTTTAACGTAGTTAAGGTTGAATTCTCCAGCTTCAACTTCAGTTGGATCTTCTTCCGTGATGTCACGTAAAGCAGCGATTTCTGGATGACGGTATAATGCGTTTTCATCCAAGTTTACTTTTGCATCAACAGCTAAGATTTTATCATCAGATGTTTTCAAAACAGGGTTGATTTCGAACATAGATGCATCAATTGAATCGTAAGCTTTGTATAATGCAGCAACAAACTTAACCATGTCTTTGTGCGCAGCACCAGTAAGACCTAAGTTGAAAGCGATTTTACGAGCTTGGAAACCTTGAAGACCTACTTTAGGGTCGATCTCTTCTTTGAAAATAAGGTGTGGAGTTTTTTCAGCAACTTCTTCGATGTCCATACCACCTTCTGTAGAGTACATAATGATGTTACGACCTGTAGCACGGTCTAATAATACAGACATGTAGAATTCTTTGGTTTCGCTATCACCAGGGTAGTAAACATCCTGCGCGATTAAAACCTTGTTAACTTTTTTACCTTCTGGACCAGTCTGTGGAGTTACTAGCTGCATGCCAATGATGTCCGTAGAGCGTTGCAATACTTCATCTTGGTTCTTCGCTAATTTCACACCACCACCTTTACCACGGCCACCCGCATGGATCTGTGCTTTTACCACAACCCAATCCGAGTTGAATTCTTCTTTCATTCTCTTAGCAGCTTCAACAGCTTGCTCTGGGGTTTCAGCAACAATACCTTCTTGTACTCTTACTCCGAAACTCTTAAGTATTTCTTTTCCTTGATATTCGTGAATGTTCATTGATAAAAAAATTTGCTGTAAAAATAGCGTATTTATTCGTAAGGGTCAAGTTATTATTACGATTAAATTGTCCTAATGTTACGCCTTGCGATTTAATATATTGTAGGAACGGCAAGTTGTTTTTGATTTTTGTTATTTTCGCAGTATGATCTTAAAGGCAAATAACATTTTTAAGTCTTATGGCGACCTTGAAATTCTCAAGGGTGTCAGTATTTCTGTCCGTAAAGGAGAGATTGTTTCCATCGTCGGTGCATCTGGAGCCGGGAAAAGTACACTGCTTCATATCATCGGAACATTGGATAAGCCCGATCAGGGAACTGTGCTGATCGAAGGGGAAGATGTTTTTGCCTTGAATGAAAAAAAACTGAGTGATTTTAGAAATAAACACATTGGCTTTGTTTTTCAATTTCATCATCTACTTCCTGAGTTCACGGCTCTAGAAAATGTTTCCATTCCTGGATTCATTGCTGGACAGGATAAAAAAGCAGTTGAGAAGCGTGCATTGGAACTCCTCGATATTTTAGGTGTTGCCCATAGAGCCCATCATAAACCTTCGGCAATGTCTGGGGGGGAGCAACAACGTGTTTCGGTTGCTAGGGCACTGATCAACAATCCTACCCTTATCCTTGCCGATGAACCTTCCGGTAACTTGGACTCAGAAAATGCTACGGCACTGCATCAATTATTCTTCGACTTGAGGGATAAGATGCAGCAGACTTTCGTCATTGTAACCCACAACGAAGAATTAGCGAGAATTTCGGATCGCACGATCCATATGAGAGACGGATTAATCTATTAATATGCAAAAGCTCCTAATAACTTTTGGAACAAGACCTTTAGCGCAAAGGCTATCCAAAATGTTGAATCAGCAACTTGAAGTACTATTTGCAACTTCGGAAGAAGTGCCTAGCTTTTTGGAAGCTAATTTCAAGAAAATTCCTACGGCTGCGAATCCAACTTTCGCCCATGAACTCCTGAAGCTTTGCTTAGACAAGGAAGTAAATTATCTTCTTCCTTTAGGTCTTAACGAGATTAATATCTTGGCGGAGTCTAAAGTTCTTTTCGAAGAATATGGCATACAATTGCTGGCTCCTGATAAGGATACTTTAGCAGAGTTGTTTGTTTTGGAAAACCCACCCTCCGCAGTAGAATTAGTGTTAGTCCATGAAGGGAAAAGCCTGAATTCCGACCGTCAGTTGGATATGGACGTTTCAGGTTTGTTTACCATTTCGGATGAAGGTGACGATATTGCGCTTTGTACCATTTAATATGATTGATTTTTCGAATATTCCTTTAGATAAAAAACTATATCTTTTTGAAGTAGATGATGTCCTTTTCCCTAAAAAGGACTATTTGTTGCAGATCTATTATCTTTTTTCACAGTTTGTAGAATTCACTGAGGGGAGGCCGATTTCCGCAGAACTTGTGAATTATATGAAAGATTACTATCTGGAAAAAGGAGAGGATAATCTTTACAATCAAGCGGCCAAGAAATTTAATTTCAGTAATGATTACCAAGAGAATTTTGAACGTCTTATGGTCAATGGACACCTTCCATTGAAACTCTTCTTGTTTAATGAAATCAAGCTATTATTTGCTTCCATCCTAGAAAATGGGGGACAGATAGCAATCTTGACCAAGGGCAACCCGGCATTGCAATTAAATAAGTTGAAACATCTTGATTGGCAGGGCTTTGACCGAAATGTAAAAATTTATTTTATCGACGAGTTAAATTTCAGAAATATTGAACCATTTAACTATATTGCTTCTGAAAATCAAATAACACAGAGTGATTTGATTTTCATTGAAGACAATATAGCTAGGTTATGATGAAAAGATTTGTTCTTCCTTTCTTGCTGATTTCATTGCTTTTTGGAGCTAGCTGCAAGAAAGATCCGGTGCAACCAGCCGATGATGGTCGAGATCCTGACAAAGAAATCCTCTTAAGAGACTCCACTTACTATTACTCCTTAGTGTTTTCCCTCTGGGAAGATCAACTCCCACAGCCCAAAGTTGATTCTAAAGGGCAACCTGACCTTAAAGCCTTTACGAATGCCTATCAGGATGCCGAAGGTGTTCTGGCCGCACTGAGAAGAAATGCACCCGATGATCGCTTTAGCTTTGTTGATCGTGAAGGTACCGTGAGTGAGGAAATTCAGCAAGGTGTGCACAAAGAAACTGGTATAATCCCAATTTTCATTACTGTAAGCAACCAGAACAATGGAGAAGCCAATATGTATGTCAAGTATGTGCAAAAGAATTCTCCCGGAGAGAAGGCTGGATTAAAACGAGGAATGCGCATCGTGAGCATTAATGGAGATGGCAATCTGGACTATAATAAGAGTGAACAAAAGGCTATTGAAAACTACTATAAAGTAGTAGAAGGCAAGGAAGCATTGAATTTGGTGGTTCAAGCTCCTGGTGAAACAACTACAAAAACCGTTACAGTTTCTGGAGGGGCTTATAATATAGACCCAATCTTGGTCAAAAAGATATTCACCATCAATGGTAAGAAAATAGGGTACATCTTCTACACCTCTTTTGTCAATGTATTTGGTAAATCTGGGCCAAATAGCTACCATACAGCTTTAACAAATGCCTTCAAGGAATTTGAAACAGCTAATGTGAATGAGTTGATCGTGGATTTAAGATATAATGGAGGCGGCTCGACTGCAACGGCTGAAATGATGTCAAACCTTTTGGTGCCAACGACTGGTGCTAAAGGTAAAATGTATGATTATAAGATCAATAAGAATCTGAAAGAATGGGGCTGGGCTGATGAAACTGATCCTGAAGCTCCATTCCGCTCTGTTAACTTCAATAAAACCAACGCACTGAACCTACAAAGAGTCTACTTCTTAGGAACTACCGGAACCGCTTCTGCCAGCGAATTAGTGATGAATGTGCTGAAACCTTATATGGATGTGCAGATCATTACCACCAATGGAAAAGGCACTTACGGCAAGCCGGTTGGCTTTTTCGGTTATCCTGTGGTACATGGTTATGCAGATCTTTATATTACATCTTTTCAAATGCTCAATAAAGATGGCTTTGGTGATTATTTCGATGGTTTAAAAGGAAAGATTACGACTGCCAGTGATGGTTTCTTTACAGAACTGGGGGATGAAAGAGAAGCCTTATTATCCACGGCTATCGCGGATATTACAGGAACAGGAGCAGGAGCGAGGGCAGCCAACAGAACAACAAAAACCGGTCTTGAAAGCGCAAGAGAGATGAAAATCCCTGAAATGAAAGATTACCGAAATAATATGTACAAATTTCCGGATGTAAAAATCCCGAGTTTGATGAAGATGGATTAATCTTTTTCCGATAAAGGAAGTCCATTATTGGAATCATCTTTGCATGGTTCGATATTACTTAATGTTATAAATGAAAAACACTATACTAGCTAAGCTACTGGTTGTATTGACCATAGTTTCAATATTCGGTTGTAAAAAGGATCTTAAAGATATATCTCCACCTCCAAGGCCCGGTGGTAGCAGGACCATTGATCAACAGGTATTAGATAGTGTTTATTCCAAATATAAATATCTATCGTATTGGGAGTCCTCCGTTAAGGCAGTTGATCCTATATCCAGTTTGACAGATAAATACACAGATTCTGATGACCTTCTGAGTTATTTGATGGGACAGACCCCTCAAAAGAACAACTATATCTATCACCCCAATTATAATGGCCCCTTAGATCGCTTTTCTTGGCTTGAAGATATCAGCAGTGATTCCAAAGCCTCGTTGAAGGCCGATTTAGCTGATGGCTACGGCTTGTACATGGCCTTTGATGGAGATCGTGGCGATAGTTTATTTGTTTATTTTGTTGAAGGGGGTTCGCCTGGGCAGATCGCTGGAATTAAAAGAGGGGATAAAGTTCTTGAAATGCAAGGGGATAAAAAAATGGTTTATTCCAATAAAGCCAAGGTTGATCAGTACATCGAAGAAAATACTCTCAGCATTAAAACTGAAAATCCACAAAGAGTACAAAAATCATATAATCTAACTTATACCTCTTATGATATCCAGCCTTTCCAATTAGGTAAGGTGTTTGCTGAGAATGGGAAAAAAGCCGGTTATATTGGTTTGTCATCCTTTGAAGAACTGCAATCCGGTGGTTCAGATTCTAAAATGAAAAGAGGAATCGACTCCACTTTCACGGCTTTTGCAAGCCAGAATGTGACCAAGCTAATTGTAGATCTAAGATATAATGGCGGAGGATACGTCAGTTCTTCGATTTATCTATTGAATAAAATCATCAATACGGCAGGTAATAATAAGGTAATGTTCAAATATGACCTGAACAAAAACCTGAAGAAGGAACGTGATCAAGGTAGCCAGGAATTTGTGGATGAAATCTTTAAAAAGGATAATGGAACGCTAGAGATCCAACAAGTTGTATTCTTGGTTAGTGATAATACCGCTTCTGCGAGTGAGATCGTAATCTCAGCTTTGAAACCTTATATGGATGTTAAGCTTGTTGGCTATAATGCCTCAACTTATGGCAAGCCAGTAGGATTTTTTAGAGAGGATATCCTAAACAAAGTAGGACTATGGGCCGCTTCCTTTAAGATCGTTAATGCTGCTAATTATACCGATTACTGGGATGGTATCCCTGCTGATTATCCGAATGTTTTTGATAATTTCTATAAACAGCTTGGCGATCCTAGCGAAGACATGACACGTAAAGCACTCAATATCCTGATTGGACCTGGTTCTAAGGCCAGCAGCAGAACTGCTGTTGTCCGAAGCTCAGTGAACAGAACTACACGTGAATTGAACAAAATACCAGTTCGTAATATGGTAAAGGACTAATTTATCATTATTAAATTATTAACTTTGATGCATGGCAGGAAATAAACCAACCACGATCAAAGAAATCGCAAGGAAACTCAAGATTTCTCCTTCTACAGTGTCTAGGGCATTAAATGATCACCCCAGCATTGGGCTGGTCACGACTATGCGCGTTAAGAAAATGGCTGAAGAAATGGCTTATGAGCCTAATCAAACTGCTATCTTCTTTAAACAACGCAAGACTTTTACGATAGGGGTCATTCTGCCAAAATTATCTGAACCCTTTTTCTCTGAAGCAATCAGCGTGATTGAAAATGTCGCTGAGGACAAGAAATATACCGTACTGCTTGGGCAATCCTTGGATGATGAAAACAGAGAACTGAACATTATCCAGACTTTCAAAAAGCATCGGGTGGATGGGATCTTGATTTCCATGAGTAAAAACACCGGCGATACTGACTTTCTGGAAATCCTTGCCAAAACAGAAATCCCAATCGTATTTTTTGACTGTGTTCCCGACTTAGCAAATGTCCATAAAGTATATAGCGACCTAGCCTCAGGAATGATTGAAGCCATCGAAGCTTTTGTGGACCGTGGACATAGAAAAATTGCCCTGATCAATGGGCCCGAATCTCTATTGGCTTCTAAAGAAAGGGCAGAAGCTTTTCAGAATGCTTTAGAAAAGAATGGAATCGGTGCTGATTCAAGTTATGTAGTCAATACTGATCTTACCGAACAAGGAAATGAAGAAGCAATGGATAAAATCTGCTCCCTGGCAGATCGACCGTCAGCGGTGGTTTCCTTCAATGACTTCGTGACTTTGGATCTTATCCGCTATGCCAAACAAAGAGGGATAGTCCTCAACCAAGATATGTTTTTCATTAGCTATGCAAATTATCCTTTATGGAAATATATGGATAACCCGCCTATGGGAAGTATCGAACAATACCCTGAAAAACAAGCTCAAAAAGCTGCCGAGATATTGTTCGATTGTATAGATAAGAAAGAATATACCACGAATCCACAGGATGTGGTATTCCCTTCTAAACTGGTGCTCAAATAATCAAGATTAGTTGATCTGTATACTGTAGGTGATTTCAATGCCACCATTTACAAGCATATCATGTACTGAACAGTATTTCTTTACGGCTAGTTCAGCTGCCTTTTGGGCTTTTGCCTCATCGATCTCACCCTTCAATTTAAAGGAAATGTGAATCTTGGTGAAGATATTTGGGATTTCATCTCTACGCTCACCTTCCACATCCACTTGGATGTCCTGGATATCTTGACGTTGCTTCTGTAAGATGGTCGTTAAATCAAACGCACTGCACGATCCTAAAGCCATCAATACCAATTCCATCGGTCTTACGCCCTTGCCTTCACCTCCAATTGATTCTGGCCCGTCTACATGAACTGTTACTGGTGAAAGTTCGCTGGATGCTTCGAAGTGTACCGCTTGATTCTGTCTTTTAATATGTACTTTCATGTTTTTTGATTTATAGCTTTAAAGTTAGTTAAAATACAATCAAGACAAAAAAGTAACAGGCAAAGACTACATAGTATAGACATTCGGGAGAATGAATAGCCATAAAAACAAGAAAGCCCCAATCTTTTGGGGCTTTCCTGTTTTAGTTCGGGTATTTTACACCTCGATATAGACTGATATCAACCTTCGGTACTTTTGAATTGTACTTCGCATTGATAGCGTCGATAAATAAGTTTGCTACAATTGCATTCCCCATAGGAGTTAAATGTACCCCATCCAAAGAGAAAGCATTTCCAGTGATAAATGCTGCTGAAATATGAATACCATTGTAGTTGTATCCAGTTTTCACTTTATTTAAGAACGCATGGACATCCGCAACAGCAAGTTGCTTTGAATCAGCGATCGCTTTGATCTTGTCATTGAAAGCTTTTACGCGGCCAGAAACCTCAACCACTTCCGCTTTATCCAATACGTATTGATCTTCAATTGGGTTCAATGGATGCAAACCATAAGGGATCTGTTGCTCATTCCGTGTACCCAATAAAGCAGTAGGGAAAGTCAGGACAAATAGATCGGCATCAGTTGCGATCCGAGGACCAGTTTTAGTGGCAATAAATACATTCTTAGCTTCACCTTTAGACACAGCTTCTACTGCAGCATTCAATCTAGCAGTAGTAACGGTGTTCAAGAAAGGGATTGTTGTAACATCCGGAATGGTAGCTACAACACCTTTAGCATTATTTTGCGTCAATGCAGTCACAAAAGTATTGTATGCTAATTCAAAAGTTGGCAAATCCAATAATTTCTTCGTAGGATCCTCAGTTGCTGCCGCACCATTTGTGGCATAGCCTAACACATCATTATTTCCTAACCAGAATGAGAAGAAAGTATGTTCATGAGAAGCTGCATATTCCACATATTTCAAGGTTTGCGGAGTGCCATCTGGCAATAACCTCTCGAAGTAAGGGTTTCCCATTACGGTACCAATTCCAGGAGCCATCGACATATCCAAACGCATACCCGGTACACCTAAATTCTGAATAGGCTCCGTGTATTTTGTATATAAAGGACCGCCATTAGGGCTTTTACCTCTAATTGCCAAATTAGTTGTTACAGGCTCCATTACAGGATTACCATCAACCAAAGACTTCAATTGAATATAACCTGAACCGTTCGCTTGGTCCTGACTGAAGAAAGGAGAGGTGAATTCACCACCACCAACAGTCTTAAACTGCTCAGCCATCAAATTAGGGAATGCCACTTTCTGACCTTCTAGATAAAGACCATTGTCAGCATATCCTGAAGTCAAGGAATTACCCACTGCGATGAATTTGGAGAAATCAGCTGTTCCTTTGCTGGCTTCCAATTCATCAAGAGAAGGGGCACAAGAACTTGCAAATCCTAAAATTGCAAGTCCGATATAGAGTTTAAAATTCTTTTTCATTGTTTTCATAATTTAAGGCCTACCAGTAATAAGAAACAGAAATACCTGGAGCATGAATATTGGTTTCATACGTTCCTCTCAATTGCGTTTCAGCATTTGTGGTTGTTCTCTTCAAGATTTTTTGGAAAACATAGGCTGCCGACATCTGCCAGTTTGGTGAAAACTTATAGGTTACACCTCCTGCCGCCATCACGCGGTTGTTATCTGGAGTTTCTGGATAAACGTATTTCGCTTGAACCGGAGTATAAACATAACCGGCACCAAGACGAAGGTCTAATTTATCATTCACCTCGTAGTTCAGACCAACTTTTCCGGAAAAGGCATTTTCATAATTCTTCTCCGAACGGGTATCCTGCAATACAGGGGTATTGTTTTCGTAATCAAATACCAATTCTTTGTAAATGTCATAATTGATAATGGACCCATCAATCGCTGCATCCACTTTCTCTGATAATGGGAAAGTAATACCAACATTGAATGAACCTGGTAAAGGTAATTCAGCATCAAATTTTCCATTCGGGAAATTAGCCGCTAAAGAATTTGGCACTTCAAATGTTGCATCTCCACCTTCCAGTTTTGTAACAACTTTTGAACGATAATTTAGTGATAATGCGAAGGTTTCATCAAGTGAATAATGAACCCCAACATTATAACCCATACCTGTTCCGGTACCTTTCAAGGTTGCTTGCCCTGTGCTTCCATCTGGATAGAACACTGGCAATGCTCTTCCTAGATCCACCAAGCCGATGTTGTAAACAAATCCACCACCGATCGAGAACTGATCTGTTAATTTAAAACTAACCGTTGGTTGGATATAGATTGCTCGCATAGAAAGGTGAGTCAATGAGAATTTACCTGGCCAATCGGTGCCCCAATCTACCCCGCCTCCAAAAGGAGTATAGACTCCAATTCCGGCTTTCCACCATGATCCTTTAGGACCAAATGTAGCATAAGCACCAAATGGAGGGGACACTTGGAATTTTGTATGGTGTACATCAGGACTGCCATATTCTTGGAATGCAGATCTGTACATGATGGCGCTACCACCTATTTGTACCCCATTGTTCTCCATTTTCACTAATGCTCCAGGGTTGTATACGATGGATGTTTCATCAATAAAAAGTGCAGATCCAGCACCTGCCATACCCACCGCTTTTTGGCTTTGGGTATTAACTTGGGAACCCTGTGCAAACAACAGCGTAGGGGAAGCTAATAACAAACTGAGTAATAATTGTTTCATAGTAATTATTGATTAGCGTTTTTCAAATTTAATTTGATATGCTAACATAGTAAAATTCTGTTAATAATTATAAATTAATTGATAAATAATTATAAAATAATTGTCAAGATTCGATAAAAGAGTCCCTATCGTTTTTAATCAAAACATAATTAAGGTATATTGGTTTTCAATATAAACAGATAAAAAAATTATTTATGGCTCAAGTAACATTTAAAGGTACTGCAGTGCATACCGGTGGAGACCTACCTAAAGTAGGTGAGGTAGCTCCTGACTTTACACTTACAGCTGGTGATTTGTCACAAAAATCATTGAAAGACTTTGCAGGAAAGAAAGTAATCCTTAATATATTCCCAAGTATTGACACTGGTACCTGTGCCATGTCAGTACGTCAATTCAACGAAAAAGCTTCCGGTCTAGACAACACCGTGGTCCTTTGTATCTCAAAAGATCTTCCTTTCGCCCAGAGTCGTTTCTGTGCAGCTGAAGGCTTAGAAAATGTAGTGACCTTATCCGATTTTAAAGACGATAATTTCAACAACGCATACCACGTGAAATTCACAGATGGACCTCTTCAAGGCCTATTAAGCCGTTCGGTTGTAGTCGTAGACGAAGATGGAAAAGTGAAATACACCGAGCAGGTCGCTGAAACCACCGAAGAACCAAACTACGATGCAGCTTTAGCGGCAGTGTAAGGGGTAATTAAGATGTTAGATATGAGATGTGAGATATGAGATATGTCCATCCCTAATAAGGGTTGACCGTTTTAATAATAATCTCATGGTAATATCCAGATTTAATTTATACGGTTTCTATCTCAATACTCAAATCTCACATCTCAATACTATAAACAAAAAAATGGGCCTCAAAAGCCCATTTTTTTGTTTATTTCGAAGCCTCTAAAGCTGGCAGGATATCATCGATGATGTCTTGTTTGTCTTCGATTCCTATGGAAAGTCTGACAGTTCCTGGTCGGATGCCTAATTTTTCTCTTTCTTCTTCCGATAATTTGGAGTGCGTAGTAGAGGCAGGGTGAGTGGCAATACTTCTTGAATCTCCTAGGTTAGAAGTATAAAGGATCATGTTTAGTGCATCCAAGAATTTAAAGGCTCGCTCTTTTCCACCTTTCACTTCAATAGTCACAATTCCTCCACCTGCTTTCATTTGTTTCTTGGCAAGTTCGTATTGTGGATGGGAAGGTAAGAAAGGGTATTTTACATCCAAGACCTCCTCATTTTTCTCCAATTCTTCTGCTAGAGCCAAAGCGTTAGAACAATGTCTGTCCATGCGCAATCCTAAGGTCTCAATGCTTTTTGAAAGGATCCAGGCATTAAATGCAGACATGGCAGGACCTGTATGGCGGATCAAGAACATCATCTTGTCCATCAGCTCCTGTTTACCCACCACGATTCCACCTAGCACTCTTCCTTGTCCATCCATATACTTGGTAGCAGAATGGATCGAAAGGTCGAAACCATAAGGAAGGGGTTTCTGTAAATATGGAGTCGCAAAACAATTGTCGATAGCAAAGATGATCTGCGGATATTTTTTCTTTAAACCACCTAACCATTCCAGATCCACTAATTCCAGGCCTGGGTTTGAAGGCGATTCCAAAAAGATAAATTTAGTATTGGGTTGAATGGCTTTTTCCCATTCTTCAGGGTTAATGGCATCCACATAGGTCGTCGTGACTCCCCAACGTGGGAACAGCTGGGTAAATAGCTGATGGGTTGAACCAAAGATAGCTCGAGAAGATACGATATGGTCTCCTTGTGCGATGAAAGCTGCAAAGGTTGCAAAGATTGCACCCATTCCAGATGCAAAAGCTAAACCGGCTTCAGCTTCTTCCATTAAACAGACTTTGTTGATAAACTCCGTGGTGTTAGGATTAGCATATCGAGAATAGACCATGGCCTCTTCTTCGTCGGCAAAGACCGCACGGCCTTGCTCAGCACTGTCAAAAATAAAACTTGAGGTTAAGTATAATGGTACCGAATGCTCCCTCAATGAAGAACGTTTGGCTTGCTCGCGGATGATTTTAGATTGTTCGTTATTCATGATTAACAAATTTATTCACTTTTCAATAAAAAGCACTAAGTCAATAAGATAATTTTAAGCTTTATCTGAAAATATTTTTATGCAAACCTTTTCCCAAGCCAGTTTTTGCTCCCAGTCAATTTTATTTTCTACCTCTCAAATCGATTTTGATGATTTATTTATGATAATTAACATATGCTGTTGGTTTATCAACGAAATCGATTGTTTAATAAAAAATCGCTATTGTTTTAAATAAATTACATCAAAAAGCGAATTTTACTGACGATTATAGGCAGTTTTCTGTATCTTGAGGGTTTATTTAAGCGCGTTTTATGAAAAGATCTAACCTTCTTTCTTTGGTATTTTTATGTCCCTTGCTATCCTTTGCACAGACTGAGCCTAAACCCTATGGTGTGCTGCCCAGTGAAAGACAGTTGAAGTGGCATGAAATGGAATTGTATACCCTGATTCACTTTACACCTACCACCTTTCAGAATAAAGAATGGGGATTCGGTGATGCCGACCCTGAAATTTTCAATCCAACTAAGTTCGATGCCAACCAAATTGCCAAAGCAGCGGCAGCAGGTGGCTTCAAAGGACTGATTTCGGTTGCAAAACACCATGATGGTTTTTGTTTATGGCCAACAAAAACTACACAATACAGTGTGGCTAGCTCACCTTGGCGGGATGGAAAAGGCGATATGGTCAAAGAATTCATGCAAGCTTCCCACGATAATGGACTTGAATTCGGGGTCTACCTTTCTGCCTGGGATAGAAATGATACCCGATATGGTACCAAAGCCTATGCAGATGCTTACCGAGAGCAACTTACTGAATTGATGACCAACTACGGTACTTTGTTTACTTCGTGGCATGATGGTGCAAATGGAGGGGATGGCTACTACGGTGGTAAAAATGAAAAAAGAACCATCGATCGTACCACCTATTATGAATGGCACGAAAAGACCTGGCCTATCGTCAGGAAACTGCAGCCTATGGCCATGATTTTTTCCGATGTTGGTCCTGATATGCGATGGGTAGGGAATGAGAAAGGCTTTGCTGCAGAAACCAGTTGGGCTACCTTGACTCCAAAAAGTAAAACTCCAGGTAAACCAGCCGTTCCGGGCGAAGTGGATGATTCCAATTTACCTTCAGGTGACCGCAATGGTGAATTCTGGATCCCAGCAGAATGTGATGTTCCACAGAGACCAGGATGGTTTTACCATGAAGACCAGAACGAGAAGGTAAAAACCCCAAATCAATTGTTTGAAATCTACTTGAAGTCTGTCGGACGTGGCGGAAATATGAACCTTGGACTAGCTCCAATGCCGAATGGACTCCTACATGATAACGATGTGAAATCACTGGCTGCTTTTGGTGAGAAATTGAAAGCCACATTCTCTGATAATCTCGCTGCTGGAGCTACAGCTAAAGCAAGCAATCTAAGGGAAAACAGTGCGAAATTTGCCGAAAAGAATCTATTTGACAACGATAGGTACTCCTATTATGCTTCTGATGACAATGTGCTGAACCCAACGATTGAAATCAACCTGGCACATGATCAAGAGTTTGATCTGATCAGACTGCGTGAAAACATCAAATTAGGACAGCGATTGGATAGCGTTCAGGTTGAGGTATGGTCAGAGGATCAGTGGAAACCCTTAGCTTCGGCCACCAGTATCGGTGCTACGCGATTGATTAAATTGGAGAAGCCTATCCGCGCCAGCAAATTGAAGTTGAAATTATATGCCCCAGTTGCACCAACGTTGAGTGATTTTGCACTTTTCAAGGAGGCAGTATCCGATTTCAAATTTGATCATGCTGACCGTAAAAAAATAGCCAAAGATCAGATCATGATCATTTCAGGGGATAAAAATGTAAAACTTGCTTCAGATAACGATGATAAGACCGTATGGGAAACCATCCTGAGCAATCAAAAATTCGTCGAGATCAGACTACCAAAAACTGAGCAAGTCGTAGGATTGAGCTATATGCCGAGACAGGATCGCAAGATCAATGGTATCCCATCAAAATATGAAGTACAGACCAGTATTGATGGAAAAGAATGGAAGACAGTAGCTATGGGCGAGTTCTCCAATATCAGAGCAAATGCAACAGAGCAGAATATCAATTTTGATACTGCCCATGAAGCACATTATATACGATTTATCCCGAAAGAAATTTTAAGTGAAGGGAAGGAATTTTCAGTAGCCGAATTTGATGTTTATTTAAAATAAGAGATGAAGAAAGTAGTGTTGATGAGTTTGTGCCTATGGACAGGATTTCTAAGTGCGCAGGATTCTAAATTATGGTATAAGGAACCCGCAAAAGTATGGGAGGAAACCTTGCCATTGGGGAATGGTCTGATTGGGATGATGCCAGATGGCAAGGTCAATGATGAGTCCATTGTGTTGAATGAAATCTCGATGTGGTCCGGATCTCCACAGGATGCCAATAATTATCAGGCGATGAATTCTGTAGGTGAGATCCAGAAATTGCTTTTTGAAGGAAAGAATGATTTAGCAGAAGCATTGGTCAACAAGAATTTTGTTTGTGTAGGCGCAGGTTCTGGGCAAGGTAATGGTGCCGAGGCGCCTTATGGTGCTTTCCAGAATTTAGGCTTTATGAATTTTCTGTTCTTCCATCAGGGCGAGACCACAGACTATAAGCGCTGGTTGGATATCGCGGACGCAAAAGCTGTAACCAGTTTTAATACGGATGGAGTCCATTATCAGCGTGAATACTTTACCTCTTTCGACAAGAATGTCGGCGTAGTGCGTTTGTCTGCTGATAAAAAGAAATCCATTGAATTCGCGATGCACTTTTATAGGGATCAAAATATTGAAGACTATAAGATCAATGGCAATGAAATTACCGTAACAGGAAGCCTTCCAGATGGCAAAGGCGGTCGGGGTATACAGTATGCTGCCAAATTTAAAGTTCTATCAAAAGGAGGGACCCTTCAGAACCACGATAACCAGCTTATAGTGAAAGGGGCAGATGAGGCCGTAGTGTTGTTTGCAGCCTCTACCAGCTATTATGGACATGACCCTAAGGACTATGTATCCAAAGAGATCCAGAAGGTAGAAAAGAACAGCTATGCAAAACTTTGGAAGGCACATTCTTCCAAATATAAGCCATTGTTCAACCGGGTAGATTTGCAGATTGCCGATCTTACTTCTAAAGCAGACATCCCAACAAAGGATCGCTTGCAGGCATTTTTTAAAGATCCTAGCCAAGATAATGGATTAGCATCCCTGTACTTTCAATTCGGAAGATACCTGACGATATCAAGCACTTCACCTAGCACGCCCAAGGCATTGCCTCCCAATCTGCAAGGATTATGGGCGCATCAGATCCAGACTCCTTGGAATGGAGATTACCATTTGAACATCAATGCCCAAATGAACCATTGGGGAGTTGAAGTGAGCAACCTTTCGGAATATCATAAGCCTTTTATCGAGATGATCAAAAATCTGGCGAAAGAAGGCACCAAAACAGCCAAAGCTTATTATAATGCACCGGGATGGGTAGTCTACATGATGACCAATCCATGGGGATATACGGCACCGGGAGAACATGCTTCTTGGGGAGCGAGTACCGCTTCAGGATGGTTATGTAATCACCTTTGGGAACACTATCAATTTACAAAAGACGAAGCGTATCTCAAGGAGGTTTATCCAGTCCTTAAGGAAGCTGCGGTTTTCTATAAAGCCACAATGGTCAAAGATCCAAAGACAGGCTGGTTAGTTACCTCTCCTTCGGTTTCTCCTGAAAATGGATTCAAATTGCCAAATGGAAAGCGTGCGGCAGTAGTAATGGGACCTACCATTGATAACCAGATCGTTCGTGAATTATACGAATCTGTTATCAAAAGTAATGAGATCCTAGGCCTGAATGATGATTTCGCCAAACAATTGCAAGGCGATATAAAACAACTACCTCCGGCAGTCGTAGTTAGCAAATCAGGCCGAGTGATGGAATGGTTGGAAGACTACGAAGAAGTAGAGCCTAAGCATCGCCATGTTTCGCATTTATATGGATTATATCCAGCTAATTTTATTTCTCCAGTTAGCAGTCCTGAATGGGCAGAAGCAGCTAAGAAAACCTTGGCAGTCCGTGGAGATGAAGGAACAGGTTGGTCTAGAGCTTGGAAAATCTTGTTCTGGGCAAGGTTGCATGATGGGGATCATTCGCTAGAGATCCTGAGACAGTTGTTGCAGCCTGCCTACGGTAGTGGTACGACCTATCAAGGCGCTGGCGCAGGGACCTATCCTAATCTGTTTTGTGCCCATCCTCCCTTCCAGATTGATGGAAACTTTGGAGGATCGGCTGGTATTGCAGAAATGCTGATCCAAAGCCACGATGGTTACATCCATTTATTGCCAGCTTTGCCAACTGCTTGGAAAGATGGTAAGGTTTCTGGATTAAAAGCAAGAGGAAATTATACGGTTGATTTTGAATGGAAAGACGGAAAAGTTACAAATCTTCAAATTAAAGGCAAAAAAGGTGAACAAGTGCCTGTCATTAAAAATGGAGAAAAAATAAACTATACCGTTTCTTAAAGCATTTAATAAAGTAATTTAAACATAAAGTCTAGATATCATTCTATCTAGCTGAACCCTAAAGAGATAATTAATATTTTGATTATCTCTTTTTTCTTTTACATTAACTTTAGTTAATTAATTTAAGTATATAATATTTTATTTTACTCTAAAATTAATTACTATGAGTTTATTTAGCCGTTCCCCTTATTTACCTTTAACTCTTCTATTTCTACTCCTTCTGAACATTTCTTGTAGGAAAAAAGAGCATGAGACCCTCGAACCAAACCATAACCTTCATCAAGTCTCCTTTAATTTTTCCAATTTCCAGTCAGAAATCCAACCCTTCAATTCCAATCCCTTAACAAAATCAGGCTCAAGTGAAAGCGATGAAAATAATCATCCCGAACGATCGGAACTTCTTGCCTATATCAATTTCAATAATAAGTCTTTTGAACCGAGCTATAATTATTATGGGTTTTTTAAAATAATTCATCTCCTTTCCAATAAAAAAGCCCTCCAATTTGTTCCTAATCCCAATAATACGGCAAATAAAAATAACTATGCCTTCAAAGCGGATAGCTTGATTACTTTATGGTTTGAATTTGATCAAACTAAAATTCACGAAATACACCGGCTTGAATTTGATTTTTTATCGATGGATGAACAGCAGAAAAGTATTTACATGGCATTTTTGGCTGATCGAACCGAGTATAGATCTCTTGATACCCTAATGGATCTCGTGTCAGGCTCAAACCCAATAAGACAACTGAAAACTTATTCAATTAACTTTCCTAAACGATTGAATCAAAACAAAAAGCAAACATCCATTGCCTTGCAAATGAAACATCCAGATACAAAGGACAATTTTGTTAAAAATCTCGAAAAATGGCATCACCTGATAGATAACATTAGGGTCTATGGTAAGCGAAAGAAGCCTTCGAACCCCAATTATAATGATTTGCCCTATTATATTTTCAAAAAGAAAACCGGTGAACTCGTGAAAAAAGGAAGCTTCGACCTCTCAACCGATAACAAAGAATTGCTCATGGAACTTCCCAATGGTAACTATTACAATGTCATTCTATTACATGATTCTCCTAAGAAGTTAATCCTGCCAAGTGATATAAAGAATAAAGATCAATTTTATGTCAGCCAACTGGTTGATGATAAATATGGTCGTTCCTTTGCAGCCTTGGATTCTTTTGAACTAAAAGAAAATGTAGAAAAGAAAGTCACCCTTAAGCGTCTTTACAGTATGGTCACTTTGGATTTTACGGACATGCAGGATTTAGATAATATTAAAAAAGTCAAGGTCAAACCCATTACAGCGGCCTATTTTTGGAAACCATTCAATACAAAGTTAGAAACAATGGTGCCTGACAATAGCCCTAACCAATTGGAATTTGAACAAGATTTTAATGTGAATAAGGAAGTTTCTTTTAATCATTTTATAGGTTTTACGGATGTTAATCTACCTGTTCAATATGAAATTGAAGTTTGGGATAATAAAAAGGTCATTCGAAAACTTAACCTAAAATCACAGATCAAAAACAATGTAAAGTTGATTTTCAAAGGTCCTTTATACCCCACAGGTCTTTCTACTGGCTTTTTCGAAATAATAATCGATGAATCGTGGGGAGATCAAAAAGTAGTGGAATTCAGTTAAAAAAGGGAATCATCGTGCAAATTAAAAAATTAAACTTAACGAGGCCTTTTTAATTTCTTAATAATAGTGTGTTATTATTGTTATATGGCTTATTTGCTAGCGCTAACTATTATTCAGGTACTAATCATTATCCTCTATCTTAAGGTTAAATCTATTAGGGATGAAAGAGGGGAGATTATCCGAATTCTCATGTTCACCTCTCTTGTTGTTCTATTAGTTAAATATCTAGTGTCCATGATCGATCCCCATATTGATCTCCTCTTTACTGCTACGAGCAGTCTCTGTTTAGTATCCCTTTCCTCCTTATACATCCGGAATATTGTCTTGGAAATTAGGACATCAGGGTATCTCGTGCTTTTGGCGTTTTTTCCATTCTTACTTTTTTACGTCTTCTTTTTCCTCTATAATATCTTCTCAGATCAAATAAAAGAAGGAATGATCTATGATTACTTGGATTTCTTCAATCAACGCTCCAGGACGATCCTGTTTGCTGTTACGCTGATCTATGATGTCTATATCCTTTGGCCATTTCGTAAAAACTTGGCCAAGCTGTCCTGTTCCATAGATGGTCAATTGGGCTGTGCGCTCTTCTTTTCCAAACTGTTTGTTCTGGGAATCATCCTTTTCAACGGAATGTTTTTAGAAAATGGTCTGTTCCTGGAATTTCCAGATGGCCTCTATACTTTTTTGGTCTTATTCTCTATCTTTTACTATCGATATTTCAGGACGGTCCAATTGTTTTTTGCTTATCTATTACGATCATACGGTTTGGTTAAAAATACAAGATTGGAAGGTCCATTTCGAAAGGATGTGGATTTGATCTTTTATGTGACCGCCATAGATCAATTGATGGATCAAGAAAGGCTTTTTAAGAATCCAGAACTGAAGCTATCCGACATTGCTAAATTCTTGCCACTGTCTGATCGGGAGTTAAAAGAAATAACCAAGGTTTACCTCAAGGGTAATTTCGACGTCTATCTCAATTCAAAGCGCATTGCTTATTTTATGGATAAACTAGGGCTTGCGGATCATGATTCAGCACTCATTAATAAGTTATTGTTTGAATCCGGATTCAAGAGTGAGTATGACTTTCATCGGGTATTCCAAAAGGTAAATGGATGTTCGGTATGGAAATACCTCGAACAGCGAAATTATGCCATGGAGCAATCCAGTATCTCCTCCACTAGATATCATTGAACTAACCAGCCCTCTATATAAAAAAAACCTGCTTCATGTCCGAAGCAGGTTTAATTGTTTTATGTCTACTGATCCTTAGATCAACTGTTTCAATAGATTGCTCATGCTGACAAGGTTGCCAATGATGTTTTCTAATTCATCAATGTTCACGCGCTCTTGTTGCATACTGTCACGGTGACGGATAGTAACCATATTGTCTTCCAATGTTTGGTGATCTACTGTGATACAGAATGGAGTACCAATAGCATCCTGACGGCGATAGCGCTTACCAATAGAATCTTTCTCGTCATACTGGATGTTATAATCCAATTTCAACTTAGACATGATCTCTCTGGCTTTTTCTGGCAAACCATCTTTTTTGGTCAAAGGAAGGATAGCCGCTTTAACTGGAGCGATTGCTGGGTGGAATTTCAATACCACACGCGAATCTTGTTTGTCTTCCGTAGAAAGGTCTTCTTGTACCAAGCTGTTTGCCAATACGGTCAGGAATAAACGGTCTAAACCGATTGATGTCTCGATTACGAATGGAATATAACTTTGGTTGATCTCAGGGTCGAAGTATTGCATTTTCTTTCCTGAAAATTCTTGGTGTTGTTTTAAATCGAAATCAGATCTGGAGTGGATACCTTCTACCTCTTTAAATCCAAATGGGAATTGGTATTCAATATCGACTGCCGCTTTAGCATAATGTGCCAATTTCACGTGATCATGGTAACGATATTTCGTTTCATCCGCGCCCAATGCCAAATGCCATTTTAAACGGTTCTCTTTCCACTTTGCATACCATTCTGAATCAGTACCCGGACGTACAAAGAATTGCATTTCCATTTGTTCAAATTCACGCATACGCATGATAAATTGACGTGCAATAACCTCATTACGGAATGCTTTACCAATTTGCGCAATACCAAAAGGAATCTTCATCCTTCCTGTTTTTTGAACATTCAGGAAATTTACAAAGATACCTTGTGCCGTTTCAGGACGTAGATATACCTGTTCTGCGCCATCAGCCATAGCTCCCATTTGCGTAGCAAACATCAAGTTGAACTGACGCACATCGGTCCAGTTTTTTGTTCCTGAGATTGGACAAACAATATTATGTTCTTCGATGATGGTTTTCAAACGAACAAGGTCGTCTGCATTCAAAGCATCATCTAAATCTTTCTGAAGTTGGGCAGCTTTTTCATTTTTGCCGTCCTTTTCATAGCGATCGATTTTATCCTCGATCAATTGATCGGCACGGTAACGCTTTTTCGAATCCTTATTGTCAATCATCGGGTCATTAAACCCATCCACGTGGCCAGATGCTTTCCAGGTTGTTGGATGCATGAAAATTGCAGCATCAATGCCCACAATGTTCTCATTCAATTGAACCATGGATTTCCACCAATATGTCTTCAGGTTGTTCTTTAATTCAGAACCCAATTGACCATAATCATATACGGCACTTAAACCGTCATAGATCTCACTCGAAGGAAAAACAAATCCATATTCCTTCGCATGCGAAATGATATTCTTGAAAAAATCGTCTGTTTGCTTGCTCATAAGGGGCAAATATAATGTATTCGTTTGATTTATTGTGCCAATAAATCTCTTATTTGTTGACTTGCATTTTTATTGTCAACTTTTTTGATAATATGCTGAATAATACCTTTCTCGTCAATGATAAAAGTGGTTCTGGCGGTACCCATGTATTTCTTGCCATACATATTCTTCTCCACCCAAACCCCATAATCTTCCACGATTTTTTTGTCTTCATCAGAAACCAGATTAAAGGGAAGTTCGAACTTCGACATGAACTTCTGATGCGATTGCTCGCTATCGATACTGACACCGATAACCTCAAAGCCATCTTTCAATAAGCTCTGGTAGTTATCCCGAAAATTACAGGCTTCCGTGGTACAACCCGGAGTATTATCCTTGGGATAGAAATATAAGATCACCTTTTTCCCTTGGAAATCCGATAGCTTAATTTCCTCACCATTCTGATTCTTTGATGTAAACTGTGGAGCTTTGTCTCCAACTTTCAACTCTGCCATAATTGTCCTTTCTATCTAGTAAATGTAGCTTCGTAAACTTTCTCGTTATCTTTCCAGTCCTTCACTACGAATTTGAATGTATGTTTTCCCTTGCTTAATGAGGGGTCAAATCGATGCCAAACATGCCTGTTCTTTGAATCATATTCCATCAATACCCATTTGCCATCAATATAAGCATTGAATGATTGTATCCCCGAGTAATTATCGGCAATGGTGAAATCAATTTTTGATTGGGCGCTCACGTTCTTTCCATTACTGAAATTTCGAGGGACAATAGTCGGTGCAATGGTGTCAACCGTCACATAAAATGAGCCGAATATCTTGGTGTTCACTGTAACCCAACCGTTCTCAAATTTTCCACCTACCGAACCGCCGTCTACTGAAGCAAGCAATGCTTTGCTTTCCAAATGTTTTGGGAGACTGGTCGGTTTAATGCTCAACTTATAAGTCGAGAATAGGGGAGTCAAGTTGTTCTGCACGTGATGTACTGCTGAATAACTGTTTGGTCTTGGGGCACTGGTTGAATATGTAAAGTCCAGGTCCGTATACAGGGCACCTTTTGGTATATCTAATTTTACTTGGTCCGCCTCAAACTTGTTTTCTTTGTTATAAGCGAACAATTCGCCTTTTACAGGATTTCTCTTGGCTCCATATGTAGGATTGTTCTTGACTTTAAAATCCAACTCGCTGCAGTTGCCATGAACATCTTTGACCACATATTTTACATCGTGCACAGCATCGTCCTTCAATTCAATCGTGCCATCCTTGTCCAGGAACTTAAAGATCTGGATTGGGTTGCCTGGGTCTTTGAAACTCTTTTGAACCTTGGCCTTAGTTCTTTTAAAATGTGGAAAATCCAGGTAGGAGTGTATTGCACTGGAGGTATTGAAGTCAAGTTCCTCAAATAGCACGGTGGAGACCGCCTTACCATCCAGGAACAATTCGATCGAATATACCCCGTTTTGGAAACCTCCGGCGCGATGTCTGTCAATCGTATTGATTCCCAATCCAAATTTGCCGTTAACCGAAATCGGGGCGCCAGAAGCTAAGCTATAGCGTCCTGAACCCAATGCTTTTAATTGCTGATATCGTCTGCCCGTATTTTCATTGAACAAGGGGTCAATCAAATCGTAGACCATAATCCCATTGATAGTTGGAGCAAACTTATCGTTGAAGTGCAGACCAAATAACTGTGGGTTTAATGGATGCTGGGATTTGGTATCCCTGATTTCAAGATGCAGATGCGGTCCTGCTGAACCACCCGTATTCCCTGCATTTCCAATAAATTGACCTTTGCTCAATTTAACCTGGCCAGGTTTTAATTCCATGTCCACATCAAATCGTTGCTGTTTGTATTGTTCAGCTCTGATGATATTGGTCAGGGCATCGTTAAAGCTGTCCATGTGCAAGTAAACCGTGGTATAGCCATTAGGATGGTCAATATAGACCGAGTTTCCGCCACCACCAATCTGTACCCTGACACGTGAAACATATCCTTCGGCTGCGGCATGCAGGGGGAGGCCGATTCGCTGTTGCGTACGGTAATCGTCGCCCGCATGGAAATGGGTGGAACGGAGTTCCCCAAAAGTACCTGAGGCATCCGGCGCAATGTTCAATGGGTTCCGGAAATATCCCTGCGGATAATTCCGGGATTTGATAATATCTTTATTTTGAGCGGAAAGAGATCCCGCTAGGCTAATGGCTACCAATAAGGATAGCGTAATTTTCTTCATCTTATTTTATTTGGCATGTGAACATGCTTTTTCCCTCCAAAAATCCTTCCAATTTATCCCCAATTTGTACCGGCCCGACTCCTGCTGGAGTACCTGTGTAGATCAAATCTCCCTTCCTTAGGGTGATGTATTGGGATACAAACGTGATCAAGCTATCGAAGTCAAATATCATGTCCTTGCTGTTTCCTTCTTGGACCGTTTCTCCATTTTTCTGAAGGGAGAAATCAAGGCTTTGCAGATCAGTGATTTGGTCCTTTGCGATCAGCTCACCAACTACCGCAGAATGATCAAAAGCTTTTGCCAATTCCCAAGGTAATCCTTTGGCCTTCAGTTCAGATTGAACATCCCTTGCCGTAAAGTCGATCCCTAGACCAATGGCATCATAATATTTATGGGCAAATTTTTTGGAAACATGTTTGCCCTCATTGCAGACCCGAATTACCAATTCAACTTCATAATGTACATCCTTGCTGAATTCTGGATAGTAAAAATCCTTATTGTCCTTTAAAACTGCAGTATCTGGTTTCATAAAGATAACTGGCTTTTCCGGAACAGGATTATTTAATTCTTTGGCGTGGTCTATATAGTTTCTGCCTACTGCAATTATTTTCATAAAGTGTCTTGTTTTATGCTTTCCGCTTACCTTTATAGCGGGCTAAGCAAACTTAATAAAAGCCCGTAGCTATCGCAAATCAAACCTTCATTAACAACAATGAAATTACAGAGCTGACCCATGGAATGAATAAAAAGTTAAAGTATGGTTAGGAGCAAGTTTACTGTGCAGATTTAGATCTTATTCGGGGCATATTCGGAACTTTCGCAATATGTCCCGAATATGGGTAAACCAATGTCCGAATGAAATAGGAGAATTAGAGACCAACATGTTGCCAGAAATCCTGTTAAGCTAAGGTAAAGGCTAATGTTAAGGCTTTGTTATTTAACATAGGCTTAATATTAATATGGTTAAATTTGCAACATGAATAATATAAATGCAGTACTTTTCGATCTAGATGGGACATTGATTGATTCTGAATATTTCTATTTCAGCAATTGGGCTCCAATATTGGAAAATGATTATGGTTTGAAGATTGACTTTGATGAGTGGATTTCCAATTTTGCTGGTCATACCTTGAGCCATAATGTCAAGATGTTGAATGAGGAGTATAAGCTGCATGTTGATGAAGAGGATATGTGGTTTGCAACCCGTTCCCGCTATGCGAAGGCCAATATGAAGAACATCCGTTTGATGCCGCATGCCAAAGAGTTATTGGATGCAGTGAAGGATGCCGGAAAGACCATTGGCTTAGTGACTTCCAGTTACCAAACCACGGTGGACACCGTCCTAGGCGAACATAATTTGCTGAAATATTTCGAATTCTTTGTGACAAGGGAACAGGTAGAGAATCCCAAACCCAATCCAGAGCCGTATTTATTGGCAGTCAATAAATTATCAGTGCCAAAGGAGGAGATTGTGGTGGTTGAAGATACCAGTACAGGCTGTACAGCGGCTAAAAACGCCGGTCTTTACTGTATAGCGGTGACCAAACAGGAGGTCGAAAAATCACGTTTGTCACATGCTGACGAATTATTAAACGATTTAGCAGAAGTAAAAAAATCGTTGCTTTCCTTAAATTAAAGAACTAACTATCTGCGAAATTCGTATTTTAGGATTCTAGATTATGAATCTTATGGATAGACGGACCGCATTAAAACAAATGTTTATCGTGGCAGGTGGTATCATGATTGCTACTTCCTGCGACTTTAGTTCTAAAGCTCCAACCATTCAGTTAAACCAAGTGAAGCTCAATCTCGATGATGAGCACTTGTTGGCTGAGTTGGTTGAAGCCATTATTCCCCAAACGGACAGCCCTGGCGCCAAAGAGCTAAACCTACATCTTTTCGTGATGAAGATGCTGGACGATTGCACAAGTCCAGAAGATCAAGATAAATTTATGGAAGGCTTGAAGAAAGCTTCAAAACTCAAAGCTAAGCCTATGGAAGAGCAACAAGCTTATTTCAAGGCGCTGCCTGAAGAAGATGTATTCTTCAAGATCCTAAAAAGAAGGACGATTCAAGGGTATAAGAACTCGGAATACGTGATGAAAAATAAATTAGTTTACGAATTAGTTCCGGGAAGATACAACGGAGCTGCAAAAATGGATGCATAGACAATGGCAAACTTAAATATAGATTCAGAAAAAGATCGTAGTTACGATGCCATCGTCATCGGATCAGGAATTTCTGGCGGATGGTCTGCCAAGGAACTTTGTGAAAAGGGGCTTAAGACCTTGGTCTTGGAACGTGGCCGGGATGTACAGCATGTGAAAGATTATCCTACCACCAACCTATATCCATGGGAATTTGAGCATCGAGGTGAAATGCCTTATGCGGTAAAACAGGAAAACCCGATCGTCAATCGTTGTTATGCTTTCCATGAGGATGCTGCACACTTTTTTGTCAAGGACAAAGAGCATCCTTATGTTCAGGAAAAGCCATTTGATTGGATCCGTGGCTATCAGGTAGGGGGTAAATCCCTATTATGGGCCAGACAGACCCAGCGTTGGTCTGATTTTGATTTTGAAGGTCCGGCAAGGGATGGTTTTGCCGTTGATTGGCCGATCCGATATAAAGATATTAAACCTTGGTATGACCACGTGGAACGTTTTGCAGGCATTGCTGGCGATAAGGACGGTCTACCGGAATTGCCTGATGGTGAATTTCTACCTGGGTACCCCTTGAATGTGGTTGAAAAATATTTCAAGCAACAGGTGGAGAGCAAATACCCGGGAAGAAAAGTGATTTCAGCACGCTGTGCCCATTTATCCAAACCTAATCAGATCCACTTGGATCAAGGAAGGGTTCAATGTCAGAACCGTACCTTGTGTCAACGTGGCTGTCCTTTTGGAGGATACTTCAGTTCGAATGCTTCCACGTTACCTTGGGCAGCGAAGACTGGAAACCTAACCATGAGACCTAACTCGGTGGTGCATTCCATTTTATACGATGAAAGTAAAGGTAAAGCAGTAGGGGTAAAGGTAATCGACAAGGAAACGAAGGAAGAGATAGATTTCTATGCGAAAGTGATCTTTGTGAACGCAGCGGCATTGAATTCCACCTTGATCCTGTTGAATTCTAAATCCAATAGATTTCAAAATGGTCTCGGCAATGATTCAGGTACATTAGGCAAGTATGTGGCTTTCCATAATTACAGTGCCAGGATAGGTGCGGAATACGAAGGGATGTTGGAATTTAAGACCGATGGCAGAAACCCTGCTGGCGGAGGTTATATTCCACGTTTCAGGAATTTACATAAACAAGAAACCGATTTCTTGAGAGGCTATGCGGCAGGCTTTGGAGCTTATCGTTCTTCCTGGTCGGATGAGTCTGGCTTGGGTGCAGACCTGAAAGGTTCTATCTTGACGCCGAAATATGGAAATTGGGGTGTTGGATCGCACATGATGGGTGAAACCATTCCGAAGGAAAGCAATTATGTAGCCTTGGATGATCAACAGAAAGATGAATGGGGAATGCCATTACTCAAGATTTCGGTGGATTATGATGATAATGATGCGAAGATGAAGAAGGATTACCTGGATACCATGGAAGAAATGTTTACTGCCGCTGGTTTCAAAAACATCCAAAGAAATGAAAGTTCGCAAGCTCCGGGGCTGGATATCCATGAAATGGGAGGAGCCCGTATGGGTAAGGACCCTAAAACATCGGTTTTGAACAGTTGGCATCAGGTACATGCCTGTCCAAATGTATATGTAACGGATGGTGCCAGCATGACATCCACCTCTACGCAAAACCCTTCATTGACCTATATGGCCTTTTCTGCACGGGCAGTGGACCATGCCGTCAATGAATTGAAAAAAGGCAATATTTAAGAAAATACTATCATTCGTTGGGGATTCACGCCTGTTGATCCCCAACGAATGTCAATCACGCTGATGCCATCGGGCATCAATCAACCTATGGAAACCAAGTTTTCCAACATAAACTTTAAGAAGAAAAGAAAGCGACCATGAAAAAATCATTCATCCTAACTGTAATTTGTTTATTGAATCTTGTAATGCTGTTTGGACAGTCAAAGTCCACAATGCCGACCTTTGCTGAGCAAGCTGCCATCAGCTTGGACTCTATCTATAAACATTATGGGATTAAGGGGGAATATTTACTGCGCGAAAATTATCCTTATGACGATAGCTACAAGGCGAGTTATTTGGCTGGACCTGATGAGGGTAAAAAAGGGAATGCCTATTCTTACCTTTGGCCTTTTTCGGGTTCACTTTCTGCCCAGGTTGCACGCTATGAGCTAAATAAGGATCCCAAGATCTTAAAGGAGATCAAGACCAAGGTATTACCGGGTCTGGAACAGTATTATGATAAAAGAGAGCCTTATGGCTATGCTTCCTATGTGAAGAATGCTCCATTATCGGATCGGTTCTATGATGATAACGTTTGGTTGGGAATAGACTTTGCCGATCTGTACCTAAATTCTAAGGACAAGAAATTCTTGGATAAATCGGAAGAGATCTGGCGTTTTGTGGAAAGTGGGATGGATGATAAGTTAGGCGGTGGGATCTATTGGTGCGAACAGAAAAAGGAGTCCAAGAATACCTGTTCGAATGCACCTGCGGTGGTCTATCTGTTAAAGTTATATGAAGCCACGAAGAAGAAAGACTATTTAGATAAGGCGGTGAAATTGTACCAATGGACGAAGGAAAATCTGGAGGATACTACGGACCATCTTTATTTTGACAACATTTCCCTGTCGGGTAAAGTAAACAAAACGAAATTCCCATATAATTCCGGGCAAATGTTACAATCGGCAGCCTTAATTTACAAAATTACAAAAGACCAAAAATACCTTCAGGATGCACAGGAAATTGCCGCCTCTGCGCATGAATATTTCTTTCGAGATAAAGAGTTGAATTCTGGCAAAAAAATTAAGGTTTTTAAGAACTCCGATTCTTGGTTTATCGCCGTCATGTTAAGGGGATTTGTCGAGTTATACCATATCGATAAAAATCCGCTGTATATCAACAGTTTCAAGGATAATCTACAATATGCTTGGACGGATTTACGGGAGGGGAATGGCTTGTTCAACAAGGACTGGTCGGGTGAAAAAAAGAGCAGTAAAAAATGGCTTTTGGACCAACTTGCCATGGTGGAAATGTATGCTCGGATTGCCTCCATTTAGGCAATAAAATTTCTGAATTATTTAGCAGAATATAACGCAAGTGTTACCAAACTTTGTGCTGCTATTTTTATGTTTTTAACATAAATTTTCTAATATTCGTGAATATCAATAAAACTTAGGATAATATTTAACTAATTATCTCGTTACTTTTATTGGGTCATTTAGTAGCGTATCTGTGTCCCAATTAAACTAAATCGTTTTAGGATTAAGTATCAGTTTTATAGACCTTTAAAAATTATTTATTCATTAACGTTAATTAACATGCCAAACATTTACAGTTCAAAAATGTATCGGAAAGGCTTTGTCAGAGGGAGCATATTGTGCTTTGCGCTGATGGCTTGCAGTTATGGTTATGCTGCATCGGTACCGTATTCTGAAGCGACAAAAATGGAGAGGGTTGAATTTCAACAGACAGTGACGGGGACGGTGAAGAATGCAAACACAGGGGAAGCACTTTCAGGAGTGACCGTCCGCGTGAAAGGCAAAGAAGCAGCCTCCCAAACCGATGATGCTGGTAATTTTAGCATCGCAGCTGAAAATGGAGATGTTCTCCAGGTAAGTTCCATTGGATTTAAAACCCAAGAATTCCCTGTAACCTCCACAACAGCCAATGTAAACCTTGCACCCGATGAGGAATCACTTGATGAAGTAGTCGTAGTGGGTTACGGTACTCAAAGACGTAAGGAGATTACCTCTGCTGTGGCATCGGTAAAAGAAAAGGATTTTAACCGCGGGGGAATGAGGAACCCGATGGAATTGGTCCAAGGAAAAGTTGCTGGTCTGAACGTGACCAGGACCCAAGGAAGTAATCCGAACTCCGGTACCAATATCCAGTTACGTGGTATGGCGTCCCTAAAAGGATCCAATAGCCCATTGGTAGTTATCGACGGTATTCCAGGAGGTAACCTAGACCTGATCAAACAAGGTGACATCGAGTCCATCGACGTATTGAAAGATGGTTCGGCAGCGGCAATCTACGGTACTCGTGGTAATGGTGGTGTAATCTTGGTGACGACCAAAAAAGGTAAAGCAGGAACTCCACAATTTGAATACCTAACCTACGGACAGACTGAAATCGTAAACCGTAGACCAACCATGTTGGATGCGGCTCAATTCAGGGATAAAGTAGTCAATGGATTGAATAGACCTAATTCTGATTTAGGGGCTACAACCGACCTATATGATGAATTGATCAATAAAGATAACTTTTCGCATTTCCATAACTTCATTGCCAGTGGTGGTGGGGAAAACTCAACTTATCGTGCTTCCTTCAACTATGAGCAAGCAAAAGGGGTGGCTAAGGAAAATGGAAAAGAACAATTTGGTGGACGTATCAATTTCAGCCAAACCGGTTTGAAAGATCGTTTGACTTTGTCTGCTAATATTGCTGCCAACTTTAATAAAGCTAATTTATTGGGTGGACAGACTGGGGATTTTGAACAAGCTATTCAGCGTAACCCGACAGCTCCATTGGTGAAAGCAGACGGAACTTTCTACCAGACCCAAGAATACAATAACTATAACCCAATGAGCCGTTTGGCTTATAGGTTGAATCAGCGTAACCAACAGACCTTCTCGGGTGATGCTCGCTTGAAGTTCAAGATCTTGGACGAATTGAGCGTTTCGGCATTCGGGTCGTATGTGCGCGATAACTGGAATGGACGTGAGTTCCGTTCAAAATTAGATTGGGACCAAAGGGAAGATTCCAACTACCAGGGAATGGGCTATGCGTATAAACGCAATGAACTGAACTGGACTAAGACTTTTGAAAGTACCATAGACTATAACAAGACCTTCAACGAGAAACATACCGTTACAGGATTGTTAGGTTACAGTTACCAATACTCTACTTTGGAGTGGTTTGACATGAGCAATAATGGTTTTACCACGGATGGATTCCTGGATTGGGATTTTAATTCCGGTACAGCCATCACCAATGATAAATTGCCTAGACCAGGATTAAATTCCTTTAAGGAAGATAATACGTTGATTGCCTTCTTTGGTCGTGTAAACTATAATTATGCCGACAAGTACTTCGTTACAGCGATCTTGCGTCGTGAAGGATCTTCAAGATTTGGTGCCAACAACAAATGGGGTAACTTCCCAGCGGTTTCCGCAGGTTGGAATATTTCAAACGAAGACTTCTTTACCAACAAAGAAGTGGTTAATGACTTGAAATTACGTGCTGGTTATGGTGTAACAGGTAACCAGGGTATCCCTAACTACCTTTCGCTAGTAACTTTAGGAACCGGTGGTGTTTATCCGCAGAACGGAATTTATTACCAGACTTACGGTATCTCTACAAACCCAAATCCAGATTTGAAATGGGAGCAAAAAGCAGAGACCAATATCGGGGTTGACTTTGGTATGTTCAATAACCGTTTGACGGGTGCTATCGATGTGTACCACAGAAAGACAACCGATTTATTGTATGAGTACAATGCGCAGTTGCCAGCTTATGTTCAGCCATCGATTTGGTACAACGTAGGGGAGGTGGTAAATAAAGGTATCGAGATCCAATTGACCGGTACACCGATCGCCAACGATAACTTTACATGGCAAGTTGACTTTGCCGGTAACTACCAAAAGAATAAGTTGACCAAACTATCCAGTGATATCTTCAAGAGTAACTGGTTAGAATTCGGAGGACTTCCTTCGCCAGGTAACTTAGGTAACGCGATCCGTTTGGAAGAAGGTGGTGAAGTAGGTTCATTCTACGGAAAGAAATTTGCTGGATTTGACGATGAAGGAAAATGGTTGTTCTACAAAGCTGATGGATCAACAGCACATGCTGGCGAGATCAACAACGATGACCTGTCCTATATCGGAAATGGTATTCCAAAATTCCAGGCTTCCTTAGGTAACCGTTTCAGCTACAAAGGATTTGACTTGACCGTATTCTTAAGAGGTAAATTCAAGTATGATATCTTGAATACAGCCGATATGTATTTTGGAAACCAAAAATGGTTGCCGAACAACGTATTGGAATCTGCATTCGGAAAACATGCTGAATTGAAGGATGACCCACAGTACTCAGACTACTATTTGGAGAACGGTTCATTTGTTAAGATCGACAATATTACCCTTGGATATACTTTCAACCTTAAGAATGACTATTTGAGGAATTTATATGTGTATATGACCGCAAGGAATCTTGCAACCATTACTTCTTATTCTGGTATTGATCCGGAATTGCAAGATACTGGATTTGATGGAGGTATCGATTCTAGAGGATTCTACCCTAGAACACAATCATGGTCATTGGGATTAAATATTGGTTTTTAAAGAAGTAAATTATGAGATTATTAAATAAACGTACGATACGATTTGCAGCGGTTGCGGTAATGGCGACAGCTGGACTTTCCGCTTGTACCAATTTAGATGAGAATCTATATAGCAAATTAGAACAGGAAAGTTTCTATAAAAATAAGTTGGAGGTAGAGCAGGCCGTATTAAGGCCATTCACGCACATGCAGGCATGGTTGGCTCCTACCGGGGGATCTGGATTTTACTACCATTCCGAATTGGCAGCAGATCAAGTGGCTTGGCCGCAAAAAGGTCGCCATGGTTATGATGGGGGAGACCACTTCCGTATGCACTACCATACTTGGACAGTGAATGAGAATAGATTGAAGAACGCTTGGGATTTGATGTGGACCGGTGTTGGTTTTATCAATAATGCCATCGGTGATATTGAGAAACTGGATTTCGCAAGCATCAATATGACCCAAGAAGAGATCAATGTCGCTGTTGCGCAATTGAAGGTATTAAGAGCATATCACTACATGCGTATTGTGGATATGTGGGGTAATGTTCCGATCGCAGTTGAGGTGGCTGATAAGCCATTGAACCCAGAGACCAAGACCAGAAAAGAGGTGTTTGATTTTATCAAGGCCGAATTGGAGGCTGAGGTTCCGAAGTTGCCAGATTTGAATGCAGAATCAGTGGGTAAGGTGAATAGAGCGGCAGGTTATGCCATGCTTTCGGAGCTTTATCTGAATGCACAGAAATGGTCGGGCACCGCTATGTGGGATCAAGCGATTGCTGCATCGGACAAGGTCATTTCAGGTGCTGGTGGTGGAATCGGTGGAACGCCGAAACTTTCTACCGACATCAATGCTGCTTTCAGCAATACCAACTCTGCAAATCCAGAGGCCCTTTTCCAATTCCAGTTCAGCCGTAAAGGTGGATGGGCTTTTGATTGGGGTGGATTCTACTTCGGATATGACTACATGAAAGAAGCTTTGAACGTAGGTTATGGTGGTTGGAATGCATTTGTGGTTATTCCTACTGCGTTTGACGCCTACAACGCCAAAGACTTGAGAAAGAAAGATTGGTTCTTGTTTGGTCCTCAATATAAATACGGCACCAAGACTCCAGTTCAAGGTACAGAAGAGTATTCAGGGCAAGATTTAGTATTTGTTAATTCCATCCGTCGTGAAAGTGAAGGCGATAAAACCTCACAAGGATCGATGGCAGAAGGAGAAGAGAACTCAGGAGCAAGGTTTAACAAGTATAAATCGGGTCGTTTATCGGATGATAACTACCAAGAAAACGATTACTTGATCTATCGTTTGACTGAGGTATACTTTAACAAGGCAGAAGCTATCATGCGCAAGAATGGTGGAACCGCAAACCAAGAAGCTGTAAACTTAATCAATGAGTCTAAGAAACGCTCATTTGCAGCAGCAGATTGGAGTGCTAACCAGTATTCAACTGCGACCTTGACCCTAGATGAACTATTGGCTGAGCGTGGTCGTGAGTTTATCTTCGAAGGAAAACGCAGAACTGACCTTATCCGTTTCGGTAAATACACAACCGGAACATGGTGGGATCACAAAGCAACCAACGATGTCAACAAGGAATTGTTTCCAATTCCTCAACAACATATGGCCATCAACCCTAACCTGAAACAAAATCCGGGTTACTAGGAGAGATATGAGATATGAGATGTGAGATATGAGAGAGTGGAAATCTCAAATCTCATATCTCAATACTCAAATCTATAAAAAACATATACCGTTTGATATCTCAAATCTCATATCTCAATACTCATATCTATAAAAAAAACTCCCCTCAGTTTACCTGAGGGGAGTTTTTTTTATAACAAAGAATATTAAATCTCTACTGTAGCATCTAATAAGAAATCTTCATTTTTTAGGTGGACGATTTCTGTTGCTTTTTCGTAGTTAGTAGATTTTTTAGAGAAGAAATCGTGTTGTGTGGTTTCTGTGTTTAGACCGTTCAATACGATTGGGTTTACTTGCTTTACTTCGAAGATTGGGTCGAAGCCTAAGTTCATTAGGGCTTTGTTTCCGTTGTAGCGTACGTATTCTTTCACCTCAGCGGTTAATCCTACTACGGTATACAATTCTTCTGTGTATTTGATTTCGTTCTCGTACAGCTCGTTTAACAAGTCCAGGAAGCGTTGTTTAACTTCTGCTTTGTTCTGTAGTCTAGCGAACACCTCTTGGCCGATAAGGCCTACGAATACACCGTGGATAGATTCATCAGCGATGATCTTTTTGATGATATCGGCAGAAGCTACCATCTGTCCTTGGCCACATAACCATAAAGGCAAGAAGAAACCGGAGTAGAAAAGGAAAGATTCCAATAAAACCGAAGCTCCTAGAGCCATGAACAATTCTTCGTCAGATACATTTTCCTTATCGATAGCACGGTAGTACTTGTCGATTGTGGATGCTTTGTACTGTAAGAATTTGTTTTGGGAAACCCATCCAAAAACATCATTGATTTCGTTTGTTGTAGAAACCGTTGTAAAGATGGTTGAGTATGATTTGGCGTGGATAGCTTCCATCATACACATATAAGAAAGAACGGCTTTGTTCTGCAATGAGTCAATATGGTCAATGATCTTTGGCATACCGGTGTGGCTTTGCAGGGTATCCAGTAAAGTAAGACCGCCTAATGCTTTCTTATAACATTCTTTCATATCCCAGCTTAGACCTTTCCAGCTGTCAATATCCTTAGAAGGGATGTATTCTGTATCGATCCAGAATTGTCTGATATTCTGCTCCCAGAACATCAAAGCGTAATCGTTGTCTGGTGTATTCCAGTTTACCGCTGTAAATTGTTTACTCATTGCTATTCTTATATCTTTTAGTTGAAGAAGCTGAACTGGATTTTTTGATTTTCCAGTTCAGCTTCTCATTGATTTATGTCTTGGATGCTAAAGAGGTTGTATTATGCTGAACAAGAAATACATTCCTCGATTGTTGATTTACGCGTACGGGTGTAGTACAATGACTTCAGTCCTAGTTTATGTGCGTAAATGTAATATTTCGCTAGATCACGAGTGGAGTCTTTTGAATTGGTGTGAAGGATGGTGGATACCCCTTGGTCAATATGACGTTGGATAACCGAGATCAATTTCAACACTTTCATCTGATCCATATCGTAAGCTGATTTGAAATAGAAGTAATTGTCATTGGTCAAGTAAGGCATAGGGTAATAAGTTGTACTATCACCGTACTCTCTTACTTCGATGATGTCCACGATCGGCATTACAGATGCAGTTGCGTTCATGATGTATGAAGTAGACTGGTTTGGAGCGATCGCTAAGCGGTAAGCATGGTACACACCATGTTCAGCCACTTGAGCTTTAAGGTTCGCCCAATCTTCTAATGTAGGGATGTGGATGCCTTCGAACAATTCTTTAACTTTCTCCGTTTTCGGGGTGTATTCATGCGAAAGGTATTTATCGAAATAAGTACCATCAGCGTAAGCTGATTTTTCGAATCCTACGAAAGTCTGCTGGCGTTCTTTTGCAATCTCCATGGAAGCCTCGATCGAGTAGTAGTTCATCGCCATGAAGAAGATGTTCGCGAAATCCAATGCTTCGGTAGATTCATACATGATAAAGCTTTTCGCTAGGTAACCATGCAAGTTCATTGCTCCCAAACCTACAGAGTGAAGCTCACGGTTTGCTTTGGCAATGGAAGGAACCATTTCGATATTGGTTACATCAGATACCACAGTTAAGGCGCGCATAGCGGTCTTAACGGTTTCCTTGATGCGTTTGTTGTCCATTACCGTTGCAATGTTCAAGGAACCTAGGTTACAAGAAATTCCGTAACGGATGGTATCTTCTTTACCGTAGATGTTGATATCAGATACCTCTGATACTTGCATGATTTCGGTACATAGGTTAGAGAATTTCACTTTACCGATACCATTCAATGCATGTGCACGGTTGGTGTTCTCTTTGAAGAAGATGTATGGGTATCCCGACTCTTTTTGTGTCTGAGCGATTTTCACCAATAGGTGACGGGCATTGATTTTTTTCTTTTTAACGTTTGGATTGGTGATCAACTCATCGTACATCGCATCCATGTCGATTTCGTCAAGGTATTGACCGTACTCTTGCATCACGGTATGCGGGTAGATCAAGTAACAAGGCTCATCTTTCTCGGCTAATTCCATGAATTTATCCGGAACGATAATACCGATAGAAAGGGATTTGATACGAACTTTCTCATCTACGTTGATTTTCTTACAATCCAAGAACTCTTCGATATCTGAGTGGAAGATGTTCAAGTATACAGCACCTGCACCTGGGCGTTGGCCTAGTTGGTTAGCATAGGAGAAAGTATCTTCCATGATTTTCATGATAGGCAATACCCCACCTGCACGACCCTCTACGCCTTTGATGGCTTCGCCACGGGCGCGGATCTTGGAGATGTTGAAAGAAACCCCACCACCGATAGAAGATAGCTTCATGGCTGAATCAACTGCATAACCAATACCATTCAGGTTATCGCCGATTTCGTCCAAGAAACATGACACCAGTTCACCGGAACGTTTTTTACCAGCGTTCAAGAAAGTCGGGGTAGCGGGCTGATATTCTTGATTGATCATGATTTCGGCATACTCGATAGCTTTCTGTACACCTTCTTCTCTAGCCAAGAATAGGGATACAGCAACGACGCGGTCTTCATAGCGTTCCAAGAACTTCTCGCCAGAGTCATCGCGCAAAGCGTAACTTTGGAAGAACTTGAATGCAGCCATAAAGGATTGGAAACGGAATTTTTTGGCGAATACATAGTTGTATACCTCTTCCATTTGCTCGAACGTAAACCATTGGTAGAAATCGATGTAATAATCGTTTTCGATCAAATAGTCGATTTTTTCCTTCAATGTATAGAAGAACACGGTGTTCTTGTTCACATATTCCAGGAAATAGGCGCGCACAGCCTCCTTGTCTTTATGCAAGCTGAACTCGTCATCATGTTTGATCATGATTTCGTTGTTAAGCAATATCCAGTTTTTCGCTACCTCGTTTGCTATCATAGTACTGATTTTTTATGATGTCAATAAATTGATTAATATCTTCCATTGTTCCTGAAAGTTCGAATTTCATCGCTGTAGGGATGTCGAATATTTCAGAGATTTTGTCTGCAGCCACGGCAAAGTTTCTTCCCCAGTTGCGGTTACCACTTGAAGTAACAGAACTGATCAGATGACTTTTTTCTTTCATGAATGCATCGGTTTTATCTGGCACTTTACCAAAATTAGTGGTATAGGTGATCAGATGGCCAGCTTCCTTGACTTCCAAGTCATCTTGGATGCGGATGGCTGTCCAGCCGGTAATCTGAACCACTTTATTGATGAAGCGTTCCACATTACCTGTTCGAGAATCATAGTATAAATAAATCATAATTCCTCCGGTTTATGATTATTACAATGCGATTTGATCTAATTCAGATGGATTGAATCCAATGATTCGGTTTTTGATTTCATCGTTCTCCAGTACGATCACAGTCGGTACGGTACGAACTTTAAACTTAACGGCTAATTCAGGTTCGTCGAAAGGGTTAATGGTTTCGTAGGCAATACCCTTACTGTCTAGGTATGCCGATACTTGTGCGCATGGTGCACAGTCATTTTTTTCGAATTTAATGATTCTTGCCATGATATATTAAGTTTAAAAGAATTTTAGCTGATTAAGCTTTGGTCCTTTGATAAATAAAAAAAACGTTGTGACTTAAGAAGGTCATTTTCTTAAGTAGAACAAATATCTCTTATTTTTCCTCGGGGCGGTAACGATACTTTTCCACATTGATTTCCAAAATCAGGTTAAAACATGCTTGGTAACATTTACTATTTGTTAAAGGCTTGTTTTACAGCTTTATAACTATGTTGATAACTTATAGAAGATAATTTTTGGCCTGAAATCGTTCCTCTTTTTATTGTCAAATTACCTTGGGTTTTTTGGGAATATTAACCAAAATCGTTATATATTTTTAAAAGTAAATAATAAAACAATATATTGTTAGATTTGTGTAAATCTAATGTGCTACTTTATTAACAATTGTTAAGAAGTGAGACCCAAACCAAGGGTAACTATTCAAGAATTTATTAAATGTTTATGAAGCCATAATTATGAAATGTAAATTTTTAGTGCCATTTCTCTTGCTGTTTTCGAGTGTGTCTGCTCAAGAGAATGTAACCTTCCAAAAACCATCCACGGAAATCCTTCAGTTGGCAGATTTCAAGCGCCCGCCATCCATCCAGATGAGCAGCGACAAGAACTGGGTGCTATCCATGTACCGCCCGACTTACAAAACGCTATCCGAACTAGGCGTGGAAGAAACTAAATTGGCAGGTTTGCGAATCAATGCAAAAGCTCATATTTCGAGTACTGAGACTTACTTTGATGCCTTGAGCTTAAGTCCGGCTGGATCGAAGGAAGTAATTGAAATTGCATTGCCAGAGATGGCAAAGGTATCGAATGTGTCCTTTTCACCAGATTCCAAGAAGTTGGCCTTTACCAACACACAGGAAAATGGGGTCGCTCTTTTTGTCTATGACATCGAAAAGAGGGAACTGAAAAAGCTAACCGAGTATAACTTAAATGCCGTAATGCACCAGCCTTATATTTGGTATAAATCCTCAGATCGGTTATTGTTAAGTCTGATCGATGGTTCTGTAAAGGATAAGGTTAGGAATCCAGATGAGTTGCCAACCGGACCGGTGGTGTCGAGTTCTACAGGACAGGTTTCGCAATTGCGTACTTACCAGGATCTGTTGAAAAACCCTCAGGATGAGCAGCAATTTGAGAACTTGGTGAAGTCTAAATTGGTTTGGTTAGGTTTGGACGGCAAGGAAGAGCCTTTTAAAAATGCTGACCTGCACATGGGTTCATCAGTTTCTCCTGATGGACAATATGTATTGGTGACTAGCTTGAAAAAACCTTTCTCCTATGTTGTTTCTTATGGCAGCTTCCCAATGGAAACCAACGTTTATGATCTGAAAGGAAATTTGGTGAAGAAGGTGAATGAGACGCCATTGATGGAAATTATGCCGAAAGGATTCTCTTCTACGCGCCCTGGAAAGCGTTCTTTATCTTGGAGAACGGATAAGCCAGCGACTCTTGCCTTTGTACAGGCATTAGATGGGGGAGATGCCAACAAGGAAGCCGAATTTAGGGATGAACTATTTGTTTGGGATGCGCCATTCAACGCGGAACCAAAATCATTGATCAAGATCAAAGACCGTTATGCTGGTACGATCTGGGGAAATGATGATTATGCCATAGTTTATAGCCAATGGTATGATACCAGAAATGGAAAGACCTATTTACTGAATCCAAGTACTGGAAAAAATCAGGTGATCTATGACCTTAACGTGCAGGATATCTATTCGGATCCAGGAACTCCCTATCGGGATAAGAATGACTATGGTGCCTACAGCATGTATATCAAGAACGGTAAGTCTTATTGGATAGGAGATGGATATACCAAAGAAGGTGAATATCCATTTATCGATGAATATGATTTCAAAACCCAAAAGAAGAAACGTATCTATACGGCCAAAGAGTCGAAGATGCAAGAACGTATCTATTCGGTAATCGATATGGATAAGGGAGAAATCTTGGTTTCTTTACAATCTCCTACAGATTTCCCTAATTACTATTCCAAGAATATCAAATCTGGTAAGGAGAAAGCAGTTACCGAGATTGCTAATCCATTCCAGTCCCTGGCGAATGTGCATAAGGAGGTGTTGAACTACAAGCGTAAGGATGGGGTTGACCTATCAGGTACCTTGTACTTACCAGCGGGTTATGACAAGAAAGAGAAATTGCCTTTGTTGATCTGGGCCTATCCTCGTGAATATAAGGATAAGAGCACTGCAGGGCAGAGCACTAATAATCCTAAGGAATTTACTTTCCCGAGCTATGGCTCCTTTATTTATTGGGTAGCTAAAGGGTATGCAGTATTGGATAATGCAGCTTTCCCGATCGTTGGTGAAGGAACCCAAGAACCTAATGATAATTTTATCGAACAATTGGTTGGCAATGCCGAGGCTGCCATTGACGCCGTAGATAAACTGGGCTATGTGGACAGAAATAAAGTGGCTGTTGGAGGTCACTCTTATGGAGCCTTTATGACTGCACACTTGTTGAGCAATTCTAAGCTGTTTGCAGCAGGTATTGCGCGTTCCGGTGCTTATAACCGTACCTTGACTCCATTTGGTTTCCAGAGCGAGCAAAGGAACCTTTGGGATGATCCAAACCTATATATCACCATGTCGCCTTTCTTTAGCGCAGACAAGATGAAGACGCCGATGTTGTTGGTGCATGGAGCTGCAGATAATAACCCTGGTACATTTACCCTACAAACTGAGCGTTATTTCCAAGCCCTGAAAAACTTGGGCGCCCCAGTTAGAATGGTATTGTTGCCAAGAGAGTCTCATGGCTATGCGGCAAAAGAAAATATCTTCCACTTATTATGGGAGCAAGATCAGTTCTTGGAGAAATATGTGAAGAATAGGAAGTAGACATAAGACATAAGACATGGGTAGGGCTGTTAGCATTTTTTAGCTTTCTTTTTTGTCCACTGTCTTATGTTTAAATAAAATAAAACGGTCCTTTTTACAAAAAAGGACCGTTTTATTTTATTTATCCGCTTTAACCGAAATTGGCAGGCCGTAATCGCCCCATTTCACTTTGATTGTTCCATCTTTGTCAGCGGTGATTTTGAGGCGTTCCAGATTTTCTCCGTTTTCCTCATTGTCGACTTGCACGCGAAGGGCATCGTCCTTCTCGTTGTAATCGGTTCCCCATTGTTTCCATGTTTTATTAAAGATCACGGTTGTTTGGGATTCACCAGGAATGGAATACAAGCTGTATTTTCCAGCAGGAAGTTTTTGGCCGTTTACCAATACGTTTTTGTCGAATTCTACGGTAGTAGCTTCATTGGCTCCAGTTCTCCATACCTCTCCAACTTTTGCAAGGTCTACACCGAGCTTACGCCCTTTTAGAGAAGGGCTGCTGTACTTGATTGAAATTGTTACTCCGTCGTCTGTAGTGACCATAGTGCTGTCTGCAGGACTAGCCTTAGGTTTTTTTTCTTGAGCTTGAGCCAGGGAAAAACCGCATAGCAGGGTCAAGATTAATAAGATTGTTGATGCTCTCATCGTAAGTATGATTTTGGTTAATGACTATATAATAAACTGAAATTAGCGATAATTGTTGTATAATTTCACTGAAAGTCAATCGGTTAATGAAAATTTAAGAGAACATTAGGATTTATTTACACTTCTTAACAGTAAATATCCCTAATATTGATTCATAATCTATCCTAGAATTTAGGTTTGTTAGTTAGATAAAGTTATGATAGGTTAAAATTTTCTAGAACATCTATTTGTATTGGTAATCGGGTAAAATAAAGCTAATGCAGGTAGGTGTTCTTCTTTTGGGATGTTCTTTTGTTGATGGTCAATAAATTAGAGAATCCGCATCCTATCCCACCTAAACTTTTTTAGTTGTTTTGTAACAAAAGAGTCAAAAATTTGATAATATCTGTAAAATAAAAAAGCAACGACCATAAGAAATAATGGCCGTTGCATCTACTTTATTTTGGAGGGTTAGTTGCGTTTTTATACCAGATACTCAAATAATGTCTGGTCTTTGTTTAGTTCGATAAAGTCAAATTTATAAGACTTTAAGCGTTCTATAAATGTAATATAATCATTTGGATCATTTAATTCAATACCAATTAAGGCAGGACCTCTTTCTCGTTCTGTTTTTTTGATGTATTCAAAACGGGTGATATCGTCTTTAGGACCAAGTACTTCGGTAACCAATAATTTCAATGCACCAGGTCTTTGGGGGAAGCGAACGATGAAGTAATGTTTAAATCCTTCATATAATAAAGATAGTTCCTTGATCTCGCTCATTCGATCGATATCGTTGTTTCCTCCAGAAATAATACAGACAACTTTCTTGCCTTTGATTTCATCTTTGTGAAAATCCAATGCAGCAATGGAAAGTGCCCCTGCAGGTTCTACTACAATGGCATCCTTATTATATAATTCAAGGATGGTAGTACAGATCTTGCCCTCAGGAATCGATTTTACGCCGTCCAACAGTTGGGAACTGATATCGAAGGTCAGAGCACCCACTTTCTTAACGGCAGCACCATCAACAAATTTATTGATTTGCTCCAGTTCAATTGGGCTGCCATTCTGGATTGCCGCCTGCATAGATGGAGCCCCTTCTGGTTCAACACCGTAGCATTTTACTCCGGGAGCAAATTTGCTGATATGGTAGCTTACTCCGGATGACAAGCCTCCGCCACCAATTGGGATGAAAATAGCATCTACATCAGGTAGGTCCTCTAGGATTTCAACAGCTACTGTACCTTGCCCTTCAATGACTTTGAGGTCATCAAAAGGAGGGATAAAGGTCATGTTATGTTCCTTTGTGAATTCCAAAGCGGCTTTTTGGCAGTCGTCGAATGTGTCGCCAATCAGTACGATTTCGATATTGCCATTTCCCCACATTTCAGTTTGGGTAATTTTTTGTCTAGGGGTAGGGCCGGGCATAAAGATTACGCCTTTGATATCTAATTTTTTGCAGGATAATGCAACGCCTTGGGCATGGTTTCCTGCGCTGGCACAAACAACTCCTCGCTCTCTTTCTTCTTGGGAAAGACTGCAGATTTTGTTGAAAGCGCCACGTAATTTATAAGATCTTACTACTTGAAGATCCTCCCTTTTAAGATAGACCTCTGCTCCGTATTTTTCAGAAAGATGATGGTTGTACTGCAATGGAGTACGGGTAACCACATCCTTGATCTGTACTTTTGCAGCAACAGAGTCTATGGTCAATGTTGATAGGTCCAAACTCATTCTAATCCGTTCGTTTGTTTAGGTGATTTAAAAGGCTGGTCACCCAGCCTTTGTATTAATTTTCTTTTACCAAGATCAGTAAATCCTCATCGCAGATCTCTTTTTTAGCATCTGCCAAGATCAAGAATCTTTGGTAGCAATCTGCTAATTTATCTTTATCTAGGTTATAACCTAGGCGTTCAAGGTGGTGTTTCAAGGCATGGCGGCCAGAGCGAGCAGTTAAGATAATGTCCGCTTCTTCCAAGCCTACGTCCTCAGGACGGATGATCTCGTAATTCTCGCGGTGTTTTAAGAATCCATCTTGGTGGATTCCGGAACTATGTGCGAAAGCATTACGGCCAACAATAGCTTTGTTAGGTTGAACTGGCATATTCATCATTTCGCTTACTTTTCTAGAAAGATAAGTGAACATTCTGCTATCGATATTGGAAGATAATCCTCCAAAAGCCTGGTTGTGTACTTTCAAGATCATGGCAACTTCTTCAAGAGAAGTGTTTCCTGCACGTTCACCGATTCCGTTGATGGTACATTCCACTTGGCGGGCACCATTTTGGATAGCAGCGATGGAGTTAGCAGTAGCCAATCCTAAGTCGTTGTGGCAATGCGCAGAGATAATAGCCTGATCAATGTTTTTTACATTTTCTTTCAGGTATTTTATTTTGGAGCCATATTGATCTGGTAAGCAATAGCCATTGGTATCGGGGATATTGACTACCGTAGCACCAGCGGCAATAACGGATTCGATCATTTTTGCCAGGAACTCTAAATCGGCACGGCCAGCATCTTCAGCATAGAACTCCACATCTTCTACATAAGATTTGGCATGTTTTACTGCTGCTACAGCACGTTCTAGGATTTCTTCGCGGGTACTATTGAATTTATATTTGATGTGCATGTCTGAAGAGCCGATTCCAGTATGGATACGGGGTCTTTTTGCATATTTCAATGCATCAGCAGCCACATCGATATCGTTCATGTTAGCACGGGTCAGTGCACAGATGATCACATCATTAACAGCCTTAGATAGTTCGACTACCGATTGGAAATCTCCGGGACTTGAAACAGGGAATCCTGCTTCGATAATATCTACCCCTAAGCGTTCCAAATCTTTGGCAATTTCGATTTTTTCAGGAGTTGTCAATTGGCAACCCGGCACTTGCTCACCGTCACGTAATGTCGTATCGAAAATGTATAAGTGATTAGGATCGTGTAACATATTGTCTCAATTTATGTTTATACCTTGATTAATTCTATTTCAAAAACTCTAAAACTTTAGCGCCCATTTCTTGGGTGCCTAAAATCTTGTCAGCTGGAGTATCCGCATTGGCGATGTCTCCTGTTCTCCAACCTGCCTTCAATGTCTCAGCAACTGCATTGGTCACTTCTTTTGCTTCATCTTGTAATCCAAATGCGATGTCCAACATCAATGCCGCCGAAAGGATAGAAGCTAAAGGATTAGCTTTGTTCTGTCCTGCAATGTCATGTGCAGATCCGTGGATAGGCTCAAAGAAACCAGTTCCATCGCCCACAGAAGCAGAAGCCAACATCCCCATTGATCCAGCAATCTGTGATGCTTCATCAGTTAAGATGTCACCAAAAAGGTTTGCCGTCAATACCACATCAAATTTCTTAGGATTCTTAACCAATTGCATCGCGGCATTGTCGATGAACATGTGTTCAGTTTCAACATCTGGGTATTCCTTGGCGATTTCTTGGACAACCTCTCTCCACAATCTTGATGTTTCCAACACATTGGCTTTATCCACTGAACAAAGCTTTTTGCTTCTGGTTCTAGCCGCATCGAATGCCTTGCGAGCAATACGATCAACCTCATAACGGTTGTAGTTCATCAGATCGGAAGCGAAGGTGTTATCCTCATTACGTTTCTTCTCACCGAAGTAAACATCACCAGTCAGTTCACGGAAGAAAAGGATATCAGTTCCACGAAGGACTTCAGGTTTCAAGCTTGAAGCATCCAACAACTCATCAAACAATAGGATAGGGCGTAGGTTGGCATATAAGCCTAATTCCTTACGGATCTTCAATAAGCCTTGCTCAGGACGTACCTTGGCAGAAGGGTCATTGTCATATTTAGCATGGCCGATCGCACCGAAAAGGATAGCGTCTGATGCTTTTGCTTTTTCTAAGGTCTCATCTGGTAATGGATTTCCTGTAGCTTCAATAGCAGTGTGGCCCATGATTGCCTCGTCGAAAATAAATTCGTGATTATATTTTTCGGCAATTTTATTTAGAACTTCTTTTCCCCAGGTAGTAACCTCTTGTCCAATTCCATCTCCGGGAATAATAAGAATGTTTTTCTTCATGTGTTATAAAACGTTTTCAACTTTATTTTCTAAGGCTATGACTTCACCTTTTTCTAATACAATTCTTTTTTCAATACAGCTCGGAAGCTGACTTTCATAATGTCCGACATAGATCAATGTTTTGCCGTGCTGGCAAAGTTCATCCACTACATCATTAAAATATTTTGCTTGCTGCGAATCCAGACCTTGGCAAGGTTCATCCAATACCAATAAGGGTGGGTTTTTGATGATGCTCCTGGCTAACATAGCCATGCGCTGTTTGCCTAACGGAAGGGTATGCAGCAGCTTATCCTTATGCTCGGTTAAATCAAAGAAAGCCATCAGTTCTTCTATCTGCTTCTTTTCTTGGAATTTTACATCAATAAACCAACCAATACTGTCGTAAAATCCTGAAGCCAGCGTATGCCAAACTGTAGCATTCTGATCAAAATACCAATGCATCTCTGGAGATATCATCCCAATCTTCTGTTTGATATCCCAAATACTCTCGCCGGATCCGCGTTTATTCCCGAACAATTCGATCTCCAGTCCATAAGACTGCGGATGATCACCATTGATCAAACTCAATAAAGTGGATTTCCCAGAACCATTCGGTCCCTGCAATAGCCATTTCTCGCCAACATCTACCTTCCAAGACACCTTGTTCAGTACAACCTTCTCACCATATCTGATGATGATATCCTTCAGATCGGCTACAGTATTGTAGTTTGTTTCAGGTATTTTGTGCAAAAAGGAAGGTAATTCCTTTTTAACTCGCTTCTCATCTTGGATGATCTCATCAAATGATTGAACCGTTTCGATCTGACCATCCACTATATGTGCATATCGGTTGATTGAGTTCGGTAACTGTCTATCATTTGAGATGATAACCAACTGAACGCCTTCTGCAACAAGTTCATCTAACCAGCTGTTCAATTCCACTCTGGATTGCTTATCCAAACCGGTATAAGGTTCATCAATGATCAAAAGCTGCGGTTTCAACCAAAGAGATTTGATCAATTGCAATTTCTTGTGCTCACCGCTCGAAAGCTCGATCAATTGAGAATCCATGGTATGTTCAAAACCCATGGCTACAATTTTCTCATGAATATCCTCCAATTGAAGGTTTTCTTTCTTAGCAAAATGAAGCAATTCAGCTTTGACTGTCAGGGTATCATTCCCTTGATGGCGATTGTAGCGTTGTTGGTAATAGAAGTTTCTATCGCCTTCTAAATTGGTGAACTGGTACCAATTGGAAACATAGATCGCCTTCTGAAGGAGTGGACAACTAGAATCAAATTCAACTTTCACCTCGCCAGCTGCAGTTATCAAACCTGCAATAGCTTTAGCCAATGTTGTTTTGCCTGATCCACTCTTTCCGGCCAATACATAGTTTTCATCTGGGGCAATGGTCCAAGACAAATTGTTCAAAACGGTGGTAAGACCGTATGAAACCGATAAATTTGATATTTGGACGAAAGCTGCCATTATCTGTTTTGTTCGAAAGCTTCGATTTCAGCTTTTTGGCTCAGGATATAGTCAATATCATCATAGCCATTGATCAAACATGATTTTTTGTAAGGATTGATTTCAAAAGTGAATTTGTCATCCGTACCAGCTATGCTGATGGTTTGAGCTTCTAGGTCAACTACCAGTTCCGTATCTGGATTTGCAAAAACCTTCTCAAAGATTTTTTCTAAGAAATCCTCAGGGACTGTGATAGGTAATACCCCATTGTTCAAAGCATTTCCTTTGAAGATGTCTGCAAAGAAAGAGCTAACCACAACATCAAAGCCATAATCTTGAATAGCCCAGGCAGCATGCTCACGAGATGAGCCACAGCCAAAGTTCTTACCGGCAACCAAAACTTTGCCTTTATAAGTCGGGTCATTCATAACGAAGTCCGCTTTTGGCTGATCTTCACTATCAAAGCGCCAATCGCGGAATAAGTTATTTCCAAATCCTTCACGTGTCGTCGCCTTCAGGAAACGAGCTGGAATGATCTGGTCTGTATCTATATTTTCTATCGGTAGTGGAACTACACGAGAGGATAATTTTTCAAATTTTTTCATGATTCTAATTCTTTACACTAATTCTCTAACGTCTACAATTTTACCAGTCACTGCTGCAGCTGCTGCGGTAAGTGGACTTACCAGCATAGTGCGCGCATTTGGTCCTTGTCTACCTTCAAAATTTCGGTTAGAAGTAGAAACACAGTATTTACCCGCAGGAATCTTGTCTTCGTTCATCCCTAGACATGCAGAACAGCCAGGTTCACGAAGGATAAAGCCTGCTTCTTCAAATATCTTGTCAATTCCTTCAAGTTTAGCCTGAGCTTCCACTTGTTTTGATCCCGGAACGATCCATACTTCCACATTATCTGCCTTATGCTTGCCTTGAACGAAGGCAGCTACCTGACGCAAATCTTCAATACGAGAGTTGGTACAACTTCCGATAAAAACATAATCAACCGGCTTTCCGATAACCTGTTCACCATCATGGAATCCCATGTAATTTAAAGCCTTTTGGTAAGATGGACGTTCATTCTCTGGTTGAGAAGTCGTTGTAGGAATGTTTTCCGTGATCCCGATTCCCATTCCTGGGTTGGTACCATAAGTAATCATAGGTTGGATATCAGCAGCATCAAAAGTCAATACCTTATCAAACTCTGCATCATCATCGGAATACAAGGTTTTCCAATAAGCCAATGCTTTTTCCCATTCTTCTCCTTTTGGAGCGAATTCGCGACCATTGATATAATCAAAAGTCGTTTGGTCTGGGGCGATCAATCCACCACGAGCACCCATTTCAATACTCATGTTACAGATGGTCATACGGCCTTCCATACTCAATGAGCGAATAGCAGAACCTGCATATTCAACAAAATAACCTGTTCCACCAGCTGCAGAAATCTTGGAAATGATGTATAGGATAATATCTTTAGCACCCACACCTTTTCCTAGTTCACCATTGACCTCGATTTTCATGGTTTTTGGTTTTTGCAGCAATAAACATTGTGTAGCAAATACTTGCTCAACTTGGGAAGTCCCGATTCCAAATGCAATGGTACCAAATGCACCATGTGTAGAAGTGTGGCTATCTCCACATACCATTGTCTTTCCAGGTAAGGTGATGCCTAATTCAGGCCCAATAACATGCACAATTCCTTGGAAAGGGTGACCCAATCCATATAATTCAACACCAAATTCCTTGCAGTTTTTGGTCAGCATGTCTACTTGGTAGCGAGAAAGTTCTTCTTTGATTGGCAAATGCTGGTTTAATGTTGGGACATTATGGTCAGCCGTTGCTACAGTTTGATCCGGACGGAGTACAGGCAGTCCTCTTTTGCGCAAACCATCAAATGCCTGTGGGGAGGTCACTTCATGGATGAGGTGGGTATCGATATATATGATATCAGGAAACCCTTCTTGACGCTTGACGACATGTGCATCCCAAATTTTTTCTACTAATGTTTTTCCCATTTTTCTCTTTATCTCTTGTTGGTTTGAAATTTTAAAAGGGGTAAAATCAAAATATGGTAATTTTACCCCAGTTTTAGCTATCTAATTTACGAAAAATTAAACAGTTTGAATAGCTTTCATAGCAGTCATCGCTTTACGCAACTTTCTACCTACGATTTCTACTTCATGATTTCTTAAAATATCGTTAACCTGTACTAATTTGATGTTGTCAACTGAACCATCTTTTCCTTCATTGAAGTTTTTACCAACCACATCCGTGTCGATTTTCTTCATGAAATCTGCCAATAATGGCTTACAAGCTTGGTCAAATAAATAACAACCATATTCTGCTGTGTCGGAAATAACACGGTTCATCTCGAATAATTTCTTACGAGCAATGGTATTTGCGATCAATGGAGTCTCGTGCAATGATTCGTAGTATGCCGATTCTGGTTTGATACCAGCCTCAACCATCGTTTCGAAAGCCAATTCAACACCAGCTCTCACGAAAGCAACCATCAATAGATAATTGTCAAAGTACTCTTGTTCTGAAATCTTAACATCTCCAGCTGGAGTTTTTTCGAAAGCAGTCTCACCTGTTTCAGCTCTCCATTTCAACAAGTTTGCATCGCCGTTAGCCCAGTCTTCCATCATGGTCTTGCTGAATTCGCCAGACATGATATCATCTTGGTGTTTCTGGAACAATGGACGCATAATGTCCTTCAATTCTTCTGACAATTCAAAAGCCTTGATTTTCGCAGGGTTGCTCAAGCGGTCCATCATACCACTTACACCACCATGCTTTAAAGCTTCTGTAATAACTTCAACACCGTATTGAACAAGCTTTGATGCATAACCAGCGTCGATTCCTTTTTCTACCATTTTATCAAATGAAAGAATAGAACCAGTTTGCAACAAACCACATAGGATAGTTTGCTCACCCATCAAGTCAGATTTTACTTCTGCAACGAAAGATGATTTCAATACCCCAGCGCGGTCACCACCAGTTCCAGCACAGTATGCCTTCGCTTCAGCCCATCCTTTTCCTTGTGGGTCATTTTCTGGGTGAACAGCGATCAAGGTAGGAACACCAAATCCTCTTAAGTATTCAGCGCGAACCTCTGATCCTGGACATTTTGGAGCCACCATGATTACCGTGATATCTGGACGGATCTGCATACCTTCTTCCACGATGTTGAAGCCGTGTGAGTAGGATAGGGTAGCACCTTCTTTCATCAATGGCATTACAGCATTGATTACGGATGTATGTTGTTTATCTGGAGTCAAGTTGATAACAAGGTCAGCCGAAGGAATCAACTCTTCATAGGTTCCAACTTTGAAATTGTTGTCAGTTGCATTTTTCCAAGAATCTCTTTTTTGTTCAATAGCTTCTTTACGCAATGCATAAGATACGTCCAATCCGCTATCTCTCAAGTTTAGACCTTGGTTCAAGCCTTGAGCTCCACAACCTACGATTACGATTTTTTTACCTTTTAAAGCTTCTACTCCTTCATTGAACTCGGATGAATTCATGAATTCTGCAACGCCTAATTGATCTAATTGCTCTCTAAGAGGTAATGTGTTGAAATAATTTGCCATTGTAATACTGAATTAAATATTTTTTTCGATTAAGGTTTCTTATTATTTGTTGTTGATTATTCTTTTTTGTGCGGTTGCATAGCCATAGTGCAAGTTGTCATGACCTACCGAAGTGATCAATACATCCTCTATGCTGTTTAGCGTAGCCCCATAGGTTGCCGTCTCATAAGGAGTGGTAGTCTTGAAAACCCCAGCATTGTAATCAGCTTCGATCTCACGGATCGAGCTCAATGCGATTTCCTTAAGATCATTTACTTCCTCTTGGCTTACGAAGTAGGTAGGTTTAGTGCCCTTTGCATAGGCATCCACATACTTTACCCAGTTAACCCCTTCACGGATTCCAGTGCGGGTATAACTTAATGTTTGTGTGCTCACTACGATATGTCCAAAATTCCAGATGATGTTGTTATTGAATCCTGTTGGAATTTCGTTCAATTGCTCCAAGGACAATTCATCGATCAATCTGATGAATGCCTTGCGGCCATCGATAATGAATTGGAATACTTTTTCCATTTGTTTTATACTTATTTAATCGGTTCGTTGAAAGATATCTTATTGCCAAATGGATCAATGACCTGAACGCAATGGCAGTTATAGAAGGTTCCTCTTAACCGGGTTTGTTGTACTTGTAGTTTTTCTGGATCAATTGCTCATGATACGCCTTTAATCCAGAGCAGTTCACAAAAACCTGTGAACCCGGTGTGGCATCACCATGATGCTCGCTTAGGTGCATCGCCATTCCATCTCTGGAAATCTGCATGTAAATCGGAGAATTGTCGTCAAATCGATGTTCCCAGTCAATATGAAAACCAAGCCAGTCGATGTAAAACTCGACTGCCTTGGAATAATCAAATATTCTGAATATCGGAATGACCTGTTCTACCTGCATGCAAGGTTTTATTACATGGTAAAGACATCATCACGCTGATCCAAATACTCGTTTTCAACGATGTCTGGAGCAGGTTCATTGATCTCAAATTGTTTAAGCTTGGTATGGAAACCAGCACTGTCCTTGATGATCGCGATACGGGCACCGCGCACAAATTCAATTAAGCTGTATTTGCTCAGTTCCTCGGTTAGCCTATCGATCTCCTCACGGTGACCTGCGGTTTCGAATACAATATAGTCATTACGAATCACAACTACATTAGCTCCATACTGACGTAGTAAGCGTTCTACCAATACTTTCTCTGCAATAGCCTCTGCAGGTACTTTATATAAGGCTTGTTCTTGCCAAATCAATTCATCATTAGTATTGAAGTATGCTTTCAATACCTCGACTTGTTTTTCTACCTGACGGCATAATTTGCGAACCACTTCTTCTGATTCTGTAATCAAGATCGTAAAGCGGTGTATCCCTTCCACCTCTGACGGGGAAGTGTTTAAGCTCTCGATATTGATTTTACGTCTTGAAAATATCCCAGATATACGGCCTATCATCCCGATAGAATTTTCTGTATATATGGTTATGGTATATTCTTGTTTTTCCATGATTACTTCAATCTAATTTCTGACACACTTGTTCCTTGTGCTACCATTGGGAATACATTGTTCTCTTTCCCTACCATTACTTCTAATAAGTAAGAGCCATCATGATCCATCATCGTTTGTAGGGCATCTTTCAAATCCTTACGCTCCGAAACTCTATTTCCATCGATATAATATCCTTTAGCAACTGCTACGAAATCAGGGCTTGTGATATTAACGAATGAATACCTCTTGTCGTGGAATAATTGTTGCCATTGGCGAACCATTCCCAAGAACTCATTGTTCAAGATCAAGATCTTCACCTTGGCGCCGAATTGCATAATGGTACCTAATTCCTGGATGGTCATTTGGATACCACCATCGCCGATGATAGCCACCACATCACGATGTGGAGCACCATACCAAGCGCCGATTGCAGCTGGTAGACCAAATCCCATGGTTCCTAAACCTCCAGAAGTAACGCTGGATTTCGAATTGTTGAATTTAGCATAACGGCAGGTTACCATTTGGTGCTGACCCACGTCAGTTACGATGACAGCATCTCCACCGGTGATCTCGTTCAGTACTTTCAGAACCTCACCCATGGTCAAGATGTCAGATGTAGGGTTTAGTTCATTATGGATTACTTCCTTGATTTCTTCTTTTTCCAAATCCCTGAACTGGTTCAGCCAAGCCGAGTGGTCAGCTTTCTCAATCAATTCGGTCAACATCGGAAGGGTTTCCTTACAATCTCCCCAAACAGGATAATGTGCTTTCACATTCTTGTCGATTTCAGCTGGATCAATGTCCAAGTGAACAACCTTCGCTTGCTTTGCGTATTTGTCCAATCGGCCGGTTACACGGTCGTCGAAACGCATACCGATAGCAATCAATACATCACATTCATTGGTCATCACATTGGGAGCATAATTTCCGTGCATCCCCAACATGCCCACGTGCAATGGGTGGTCTGTTTCCAGAGCGCTCAGCCCCATTACTGTTGCAGCAGATGGAATACCGGCTTTTTCGATAAAGGTCTTGAACTCTTGTTCTGCCTTACCCAAGATAATGCCTTGTCCAAACAGAATGAATGGTTTTTTTGCTGCATTGATAGCCTTTGCTGCCTCTTCCACATATTCCTTACGAACGATTGGAGCAGGTCTGTAACTGCGTACATGCTTGCATGACTCGTATCCATGGTAATCAAACAATTGGATCTGAGCATTTTTTGTGATATCAATTAATACTGGACCAGGTCTCCCTGTTCTAGCAATATAGAATGCTTTAGCTAATACACTTGGGATTTCATTTGCATCAGTCACCTGATAGTTCCATTTGGTTACAGGAGTGGTGATGTTGATGACGTCCGTTTCTTGAAATGCATCCGTTCCTAGGAGTGAAGCAAAGACTTGACCTGTAATACAGACGATAGGGTTACTATCGATCATCGCGTCTGCCAAACCAGTGACCAGGTTGGTCGCCCCAGGACCGCTTGTTGCAAAAGCCACACCCACACGTCCTGATGTACGTGCGTATCCTTGTGCAGCATGAATTCCACCTTGTTCGTGACGTACCAAAATATGCTTCAATTGATCAGAGTAATCATACAATGCATCATAGATCGGCATAATAGCACCTCCTGGATACCCGAATACGGTATCCACTTCCTCGTGGATTAAGGCTTCCATCACAGCCTGGGCACCGCTTACCTGCGTTCCAGCTGCCTTTCTAGTGGTCTCCTTTGTTTCCGTTTTTTCAAGTGTACTCATTTTGTAGTAATTAGTATTAAGTATTTAGTAGTTAGACTTATAGTCTAATACTTTTCTTTAATTTTTTCTGGTTATTTATTTGAGAGTATTAAGCGTTTATTTTATTTGAGACGTAATATTTTTTGCAGAATAATAGGTCTAAATACTAAATACTTAATACTTTCTACTCTTTTACAAATCCGTCACACATCCTTGGGATGCGTTCGCTACGCTTTTAGCGTATTTGTAAAGGACTCCTTTGCTTACTTTCAGGGCTGGTTGTTGCCAAGCTGCTCTGCGGGCTGCAATCTCTTCATCCGAGACCTGCAGGTTGATGCTGTTATTGACTGCGTCGATTTCGATGATGTCATCGTCCTGTACCAATCCGATCAATCCGCCTTCATAAGCCTCTGGTGTAATATGGCCCACAACGAAACCATGTGTACCACCCGAGAAACGTCCGTCTGTGATCAATGCCACCGAGCTTCCTAAGCCTGCTCCAATGATCAATGAGGTTGGTTTCAACATCTCAGGCATACCTGGTGCTCCTTTCGGACCTTCATTTTTGATCACCACGACATCACCTTTCTTGATTCTTCCCGTCTCCAGACCTTTCACCAAATCATGCTCGCCATCAAATACGCGCGCAGGACCTGTGAATTTCTCACCTTCTTTTCCTGAAATCTTCGCAACTGAACCTTCTTCAGCTAAGTTTCCGTAAAGAATCTGTAAGTGTCCTGTTGCTTTGATCGGGTCATTTAATTTGTGTATGATCGGTTGATTATATTCGATGATCGATTTTACATTAGCCAAGTTCTCTGCAACAGTTTTACCAGTTACCGTCAAACAGTCGCCATGCAATAATCCTTCATCTAAAAGATATTTCATTACTGCTGGGATACCACCGTATTGGTGTAGATCTTGCATCAAGAATTTTCCTGATGGTTTGAAGTCTGCTAATACAGGAGTTTCATCCGACATGCGTTGGAAATCATCCGGAGTAACATCTACATCCACGGATTTACCCATTGCAATAAAGTGAAGGACTGCATTCGTCGAACCACCTAAGATCACGATGATACGCATGGCATTCTCGAATGCTTTGCGGGTCATGATATCCGAAGGCTTAATGTCGTTCTCCAATAGGATGCGCATGTATTTACCGACCTCTAGACATTCCTGTTGCTTCTCTTTAGAAACTGCAGGATTAGAAGAGGAGTAAGGTAAGCTCATTCCCATAGCCTCAATAGCCGAAGCCATCGTATTTGCTGTATACATTCCACCACAAGCACCAGCACCTGGACAAGTATGACGGATAACCCCATCATAATCCTCATCTGAAATGGTACCTGCGATTTTCTTTCCTAAGGCCTCAAAAGCGGAAACAATATTTAATTCTTCACCTTTATAATGACCAGGAGCGATCGTTCCACCGTATACCATAATAGCAGGACGGTTTAATCTTCCCATCGCCATGATTGCCCCCGGCATGTTTTTATCACAGCCTGGGATAGCCACAACGCCATCATAGTACTGTCCGCCACAGATCGTTTCGATACTGTCTGCAATCACATCGCGTGAAACCAAAGAGTAGCGCATTCCATCCGTTCCATTACTCATTCCATCACTGACCCCAATGGTTCCAAACGTCAAGCCGACCAGATCGCTGTTCCAAATACCCTTTTTGACGACCTGAGCTAGGTCATTAAGGTGCATGTTACAGGTGTTACCGTCGTAGCCCATGCTCGCAATTCCAACTTGCGCCTTCTCCATATCTGCGTCGGTCAGACCGATACCATATAACATGGCTTTCGCAGCTGGTTGAGTTTCATCTTGTGTAAAGATGCGGCTGTACTTGTTGATTCCCTTTTGGTTGTCAGATGATGACTTCATAATTATTCTGCTCTAATACTAAGTTTTTATATTTTCTTTGGATAGATGCGCCGATGCTGTCTTCCCATTCTTCAGGGAATACCACATCGTCTACTTGTTTTATGCCTATTATTCCCGCTGCGGTACCACTTAAAAAGGCACTATCAGCTTCGTATATATCTTTTATCGTAATTCTCTTCTCGATGATATCAAAATTCAAACGCTTACAGATATCGATCACGGTTTCCCTTGTAATGCCGGGGAAGATGTTTCCCAATGGCGGGGTGTAAATCTTGAAGTCTTTTTCAATGAACAGGTTTTCACTCGATGCCTGTGCAACAAAACCATCCTGATCCAACAATAAGGCTTCATCAAATCCCTTTTGGATAGCATCACTGGTCGCTAATATCGAATTGATATATTGACCGGACACCTTGGCGTTGATAGGGAAGGACTTTGGATTCGGGCGTTCAATCCTCGAGATGTTTACCTTTAATAGGTTCTGTCCTAAATAGGGTCCCCATTCCCAAGCGGCAATCATGATATTGGCCGTATCCGATGCGGTCAAGTGCATATTGGATCCCGAATAGATCAAGGGGCGGATATAAGCTGCCCTAAGATTGTTGGCTTCCAATAGTTCATAGGACTTCGCTATCAGCTCTCTGTTGTCCCATTGATAAGGAAGGCCAATAGCCTTACAAGATTGCTGTAATCGGTCGAAATGTTCTTCTGCCTTAAAGATCCTCGTTCCATTATGAGTGCTGTAAGCACGCAGACCTTCGAAGGCTCCATAGCCATAATGTAATGACTGTCCAAACATATCAACTCCAGCATTGCTCGCCTTCACAAACTCCCCATTTAAATAGATCAGTGTATCTTGATTGTAATACTGCATAATAACCTGCCGAATTTGATGTAATACTTGATTGAAAAATTATCGTTTAGGATTCCCTTCGTTCTGTTTTGTTAAGTTAGCTCGAATTAAAATTCTTTACAATAGCCTAGAAATTTTTTTTGATAAAGTTTTTTATTTTGAAAATGTAATATTTTAAAAATTATATTTTACAACTATCCCTTGTTTTGTGTTTTAAATTTTGTTACCTGTAGACTAAAATTAAAATTGGTATATTTTTATTTTTTTCAAATTTTTAGTGAACCGGTCGAAATTCTTCCTAAAACTGCTCTCAGCCCGAAAAAACTTGCAAAAAAATAGCCCTTAGAACTTGAAGTTTTAAGGGCTACTTTATCGTAATATTTTGTTTATCTATTCTTCCGCAATTCCTTCTGCTAAAACGATGATATTGTTGTCCTTTACTTCCACTACACCACCTTTAATAATAATGACTTCTTCATCATTATTCTTTTTAATAATGACTTTACCATCTTCTAGCGTAGACACAATAGCCGCGTGATCCTTCAGAATCTGAAAAGAACCCGCCGATCCCGGAACTGTAACCGCTGTTACATCACCTTCGTAAGCTAATTTGTCTGGAGTTATGATTGTTAATTTCATTCTTTTTTTAAGTATTTAGTAGTTAGTATAGAGTATTTAGAACTTTCTAAGTACTATTTTGCTACTACCTAAATCAGGATTATGAACCTAATACTTTTGTAATTAGTAGTTAGGTCTAAATACTAACTACTAATTACTAAATACTAATATTTTAAACTGCTTCTGCTAATAGTTTTTTACCTTTCTCGATAGCGTCTTCGATTGAACCTACCAAGTTGAAAGATGCTTCTGGGTATTCATCTACTTCACCATCGATGATCATGTTGAATCCTTTGATAGTGTCTTTGATGTCTACTAGACAACCTTTCAAACCTGTAAACTGCTCTGCTACGTGGAATGGTTGTGACAAGAAACGTTGTACACGACGTGCGCGGTGTACTGTTAACTTATCTTCTTCAGATAATTCGTCCATACCTAAGATGGCGATGATATCTTGAAGTTCTTTATAACGTTGAAGAATTTCTTTTACGCGTTGTGCTGTATTGTAGTGCTCATCACCTAAAACTGCTGGAGAAAGGATACGTGAAGTAGAATCCAATGGATCCACCGCTGGGTAAATACCTAACTCAGAAATCTTACGAGATAATACGGTAGTTGCATCTAAGTGGGCAAATGTTGTTGCCGGAGCAGGGTCAGTCAAGTCATCCGCAGGTACGTATACCGCTTGTACAGATGTGATTGATCCGTTCTTAGTTGATGTAATACGCTCTTGCATTAAACCCATCTCTGTTGCTAGGGTAGGTTGGTAACCTACTGCTGATGGCATACGACCTAATAAGGCCGATACCTCAGAACCTGCTTGGGTAAAACGGAAGATGTTATCAATAAAGAATAAGATATCACGACCTTGTCCTTCGCCATCACCATCACGGAAGTATTCCGCAATAGTCAATCCTGATAACGCAACACGAGCACGAGCACCTGGAGGCTCATTCATCTGTCCGAATACGAAAGTACATTTAGACTCTTTCATCAATTCTAAATCCACAGTGTCCAAAGGCCATTGTCCTTTTTCCATTTCTTCCATGAATTTATCACCGTATTTGATAATGCCTGACTCCAACATCTCACGAAGTAAATCGTTTCCTTCACGAGTACGCTCGCCTACACCAGCAAATACCGAAAGACCACCGTGTCCTTTTGCGATATTGTTGATTAATTCCTGAATCAATACTGTTTTACCAACACCAGCACCACCGAACAAACCGATTTTACCACCTTTTGCATAAGGCTCTAATAAATCGATTACTTTAATTCCTGTAAACAATACTTCAGTTTCAGTCGATAGATCTTCAAACTTAGGAGGTACGTTGTGAATAGGACGACCGTTTTCCTTGTTTAATGCTTGAATACCGTCAATTGGATCTCCAACAACGTTGAATACACGACCTTTGATTTCTTCGCCAATCGGCATTTTGATCGGAGCGCCTGTATCAACTACCTTCATGCCACGAATTAAACCTTCGGTAGCATCCATTGCAATCGTACGAACACGTTCCTCACCTAAGTGCTGTTGAACCTCTAATATAATGCGCTGTCCATTGTCTTTCTCAATGTACAATGCATCATAAATCTTAGGAAGATTTTCATTGTCGGCAAAGTTGACGTCAACTACTGGGCCGATAATCTGCGCTATTTTACCAATATTGGGCATATTATAGGGACTAAAATTTATTAATCAATTTAAATACAGATTGTTTGAATGCCTGTATTTTGGAATGCAAAAATAAGTTTTATCTTATTAAAAGCAAAAGGGATATGCATATTTAATTTTTATTTTTTTCAAATCATCCTGCATACCCCTTTTTTGTTATTTATTTCTGCCGTTAATTGTCGGTTTTTACAAAACCTACTATCCGACTATAATCTTGTAAAGGCCAGATACTGAACCACCAGCAGTAACATTGAACAAGGCTTTCGCAGAAGTGCCAGTCAATTCATAATAACCGTTCTGGCTTCCATCCTTGGTATTTACCCTTAATAAAACTTTTCCGTCCAGTTCAATCGCGCCAAAGGCAGCACCTGGATTTGTAACAGCAGGAATTCCAGTGATCTTGGTCCTTTGTTTACTCGCTATATCGATCTGATAAAATTCCCAAACGTTTTCAAAATTGATGTTCCCAGTTGGACCAGCAGTCAATTTCGTATTTGGAATGACAGTAATGATCTTAGCATCTTTCGCAAAAACTGAAACAAACTTGCCTCCTTCTTGGATCTCATCCATATTAAGGCTCCAAGTTTTGTCGATGTCTGTTTCTGTCGACTTGATTCGCACTATTTTGGATTTGCCTCCAACGGCGCTGCGTCCTTGCGTAACGATATAGAGATCTCCATTGCTGTCGAAGTCATACATATTATTATCATTGATGTAGGCAATGGAACCAGTATCCTCAATTTTTATGGTTTTCTCGTACTTTCCCGAAGCTATATCAATGACCGCTATATAGACATCTGGAAAATAATCGTCGAAAAAGCCTTTTTGTGGACCATTAGTTTTGGCATAACTGATATTTGCAAAGAGTTTTCCGCCTTTTGCTGCTAGAAATTTCTGCCCAATGGACCTATAAAGGATTTCAGGAACATTCTGGCCTCTTTCATTGACAACAGTCGCAAAATCCAATTCACCGGTCCTGGTCATATTACTTGGATTAAAGGTCTGAATCTTCAATGGTGATGCGCCATCCCAATAGTACCCCTTATTATCATCCACGATGACAAAGTTTCCTGAACCATTACTATTATTATCAGCGGCAATAAATTTACCAGCACTGATCTTTCCATTAGCATCAACCAATAATTGATCGATTCCAAGTTCATTGGTCTTGCTATTGAACATTTTCAAGAGCTGGTTGCCATGTGGTCTCCATCCTCCAAATCCCAAACCCTGATAACTATTACTTCCATTATTGACAACATTGCCCGAAGGTATAGCATCAAATGCTGTTGCAAAGCCTGGTTTCTGCAAGTTGTTTTCACTCATGGTAATTAATACATATTTATCTTTGCCTTCCGGTTCAACAGGCGTCGGACCAGTTGAGTCTTCGCTGCAACTAGCAAAAATCCCCATGCTGAACATAAATAAAACGGATGCTTTGAATCTATTGATTTTCATAACCTTTAATTTTTGTGTTTTTATATTTGATAACTAAGTTTTAAATGGAAGCTTCGGCCAGGGCGTTGTACCCGGTAATAATCATATATATCCTTGCCGAGTATATTTCTAGCCTCTGCTCCAATAGCAAAATGATTTTTATGGAATTTATAGGTAAAACCTGCATTTAATAGGTGTTGATCGGGGATTATTAAATTGGAACTCAGGTTCGCACTGCCTGATAGGCCCAAAAAGCCTCCGGGTTCAGCTTCCTTTGGGATGGTCTCTAGGTAGAACTCGCGCATAAAATTGTAGTTCAAATAGAGCTGCAGGCTATTCTCTTTTTGAAAGAGATCCTTATAGTTAGCAGTTGCACCAAGGTTAGCAAAGAAATAGGGGGTATTCCTTAATCGTGCATCATTTTTCCATGAATCCTGCGCATTTTTAATTCCGAATAGTCTCAAATCCTGCCAAGTGGCATTTCCCGACAATTGATATTGCTCAGTGACCTGGTATTTAATATCCAGATCTACTCCATATCCACGTACATTCTCTTGATTTTGATATTGGGCATTCGGGGCTTGAATAGGAACCAGTAGAATCAAACCTTTCGTGTTCCTATAGAAACTGTTCAATTCAACTGTCAAGGCTTTCAGGGGCTGAGTGCTCAAGCCTAGGTTAAAATTTAAACTGCGTTCTGGGTCCAATTCGAAATTAGGGACAATGAAGATATTGTTTCCAAACAATTCTTCCCTTTCTGGCAGTCTATAGGTATACTCTGCTGAGGCCCTTAAAAAATTGTTTTCAGAGAACTGATATTTTATGGCTTCGGTAATGCCCCAATAATCAGCAGAAGTGTTCCGTATGTCTTTTTCCGTAATGTCCACGGAGAACCAAGTGTTTTGATATCCTTTTGCTTTGTAGATATAGTATTTCCCCATTAACTGATTGGTCAATTTTTCATTTAGAAGCGATTGCTCATAGGATAGACCAAATACATGTTTCTGATAGGTTGATGCCAAAGTGAGGATATCGATGTTTGAACCTTCCAGCCTCACCCCAAAAGGATCCTCCCCAGATCGGTTTGCCGAACTGAATACATAGTTTAATTCTACCTTGCTTTTTGGGGTTATTAAATAACTCAAGTTGGTTCTATTGACCCATTGCTTCTCGTCGATCTTAGATTGGGAGGGTAGGCGACTTTCTCCAAAATTGGTACCAGGCTTAAAATTCCCGAACCAATCATAAGTGCCTTTTAAAGTGTCGATTCTTTCGGTCTGCAGCACATTATAGGAATTGAATTGGTCGATCCGGAGTTTATTGTCCCAGAAATTTGCCTTATATCGCAGCGATGGGGCCAAGGTTCTTTGCTTGGAATGCAAAGCGCCATACGCGTCGGTCATTAAAGCTGGATGCTGTTGTTCCTTATAGAGATTAAACCCTGTAAGGCTAAACTTAAGTTCATCTGCCCAACTGCGGTTCCGCATACTGGCAAAGACTTCACCCAAATAATGTCGGTAAGCATTATGGAAGAGAGGGAGGCGTTGAGGTTCCTTGTTTTTGGTTTCAGGATTTACGACATCCACCAATGCCTTATAATTATTAGCCGAATAATTATAAAAGAGTTCTCCGCCGTAAGCCCATTTTTCATCCTTTGAAAGGTTAGACCCCATCAAGCCTAATCTATGGGTTTGGAAGGACCCCAGTTCATAATATACCTTGGCATGCTTTCCTTGACCTTTTCTGCTAACTAGGTTGACTGCTCCGCCTAAGGCATCCGAACCAAGGGAAACAGGCAAAACCCCTTTGTAGATTTCTACGTGGTCCAGCATTTCGATTGGTAAGGAAGATAGATTATAACCATCACCTAAATAGTCCAATGGAATCCCATCTTTAAAATACTTGATTGCTTTTCCCTGAAAGCCATTCACAGATAGTTCAGGTCGACTACCTAAGCCTCCATTCTGTCGTACCCTAATTCCTGTGCTTCGGTTCATCAGGTCACTCAAGGAAATGGCTTGACTAGAGACCGCTCTGGTATCTATAAATATGTTGCGGATTGCTGCTTGCTTGATTTTTTTGTTCTCCGAATTTCCTAGGACAGTTACACCTTCAATCCGCGATACCTCCTCTTGTAGAGAAAGGACCAAATGCAAGTCTTCAAAACTGTTTTTTGTGATTGTTCCTTTATAGGGTTTATAGCCGACAGCCTTTACCTCAATTTCGTATTGACCGGCTTTTACTCCCTCTGCATGATAAGATCCATCTTGGTTTGTGCTTCCCGCATGATTAGCAAAATGAAGGCTTGCCCCAGCAATCTTTTCCTTGCTTTGATCAGCGATTACATCGATTTGAATGGTACTTCCTTGTTGTGCAAAACCTAAATTGGAACTGAAAATGCTAATTAATATGAATAGTGTGTTCTTGAAAAAACTCATTCTAACTCCTAAATAACGTTGATTTGCTGGTAAATATAGCTTTATTTATAATTAGTTTAAATAAAATTTGTCATTTATTTAGAATCTATCTAAATTAGCTACGAGTCAAATTGCTATATACAAACATTTATTTATGTCCAAAAAATTCATTGAGATAGCAGTAAACATTTTGAACAATTGTGAACATTACGTAGGTGAGCCTTTGTTCCTTGCTGGTACTTTCAATAATTGGGATCCCCAACATCTGTTGGTCGGAACTATCCCTCCAATTGGGCAATCTGTAAGATGCCTGATTCCCCATGTACAAACCGGAGACCTTGAACTAAAGATTACCCGAGGGAATTGGCTGACGTTAGAGGCTACTCGTGATGGAAAACTAAAATCACCTCAAGTTTTCAAAGTACAACGAGATGCTGAAATCAATTTGGAAATCGATTCTTGGAGAGATCTATTCCCTAGATCCACAGCAAGCAAACAGGTACTTACTTTAGACGATCATTTCTATTTTCCGGAAATGAATGTGTATCGAAAGGTCATGATCTATTTACCCAAGGATTATCAGCAGTCAGGCCAACGATACCCAACCATTTATATGCATGATGGCCAGCATCTTTTCGATGAGGCGCGATCAATTGGAAGGTCGGGGCCTGTAGAATGGATGGTCGATGAATTCCTTGATGGATATGATTCTTCTGCCATAGTGGTCGCTATCGATCATGCAAAGGATTATGAATTAAGACAGCAAGAATACCTGGTGCATCCAGTCCAAGGAACCAAGAATGCCTTGGGTTGGCATTATCTCGAAGATATCGTACAAACTTTAAAACCTTTTGTAGACAGTAACTATAGGACCCTTCCAGGTCCCATGCATACTTCTATGTTAGGTAGTTCTATTGCTGGTTTGCTTACTCTTTATGCTGGACTGAAATACCCAGCGGTCTTTGGCACCGTAGCCATATTTTCTCCATCGATCTGGATGGATGAAGATAATTTATATGCCTATTCGGAAAATATGCTCAGCAAGGGTATAAATAGGGCTGAACAGGAATTCTACTTTTATATGGGAGATCGGGAAAGACGATTTCGATTGATGGATGCCCATAACAATATGAAAATTGACCTCGATCGCTATTTCGAATGGATAAAAAATCATTTTTCAGGCAAATTAACACGCTATGTCAATCCCGAAGGAAAACATGGCGCATATTATTGGCAAAAGGCATTCGAAGATTTCTATCTACACTGGAATTCAAAAATTAACTCTATATATATAAATAAGTAACTATGAACACAATTCATTTCAATCACAAGTGCTCAATCCTTTCAAAAGCTCTATTCCTCAGTACAGGGTTATTCTTTTGCAGTACCTTGGCTTTTGGCCAAAAGGTAGTAAAATCTTCTCCTGCCGGAACTGGTGTTTATGAAGCCGTAATCAATTCAAATGACGGACATATTTATGTGACTTCAGCTGGTTCTCGTACGAAACCAGGTGGTGCCATCTTTAAAATCAATCCAAAGGATTTGGCCATTGTGGATAGCATCAGCTTAAAGGAAAATCCGCCATTCGGTATAGGAATAAACAACAAAACTCAGACTGCCTACACCACGAATACAAGAACAAACTCGGTCAGTGCCGTTGATCTTAAATCCGGAAAGTTATTGGCAACCATTAAAAACGGTGCCGAGGAATCCCATACCCGTGAGGTATTGGTGGATGAAGACAATAACCTGATCTATGTATCCGATGTGGGTGATCCTAGTAATATTTGGGTTATTGATGGGAAAACCAATACCTATTCCCATTCTTTGGATAACCTTGGAAAGACTGCAACTGGCATGACTTTCTTAAAAGGTACAGATAAAATCTATGTGACTGTTATTGGTGAAAATGCCATATATGTCGTTGATGTGAAAAGTAAAAAAGTGGATATGCAGTTTCCATCAGGCGGAGAGTCTCCTGTAAATATTACTTCGGATGGAGAACGCCTGTTCGTGGCCAATCAGAAGTCAGGTACAGTTACTGTATTAGGTCCTGAAGGAAATCTATTAAAGAGTATCCCAACTGGCGATGGGGCCATAGGAATTGCTTATGATAAAGTGAAAAACAGGATTTATTCTGCAAATCGCCAAACAGGAACGACCAGCATTATCGATGCTAAGACGCTAGAAGTGCTAGCTGATCTGCCAACCGGTTCTCATCCTAATCATGTAAAAATAGATCCGAAAACTGGAGAAGCTTTTATCATCAACAAAACTAAAGGAGGTAGACCAGTGGAAGGGCAACCTGTTGTAGTGGACAAAAATGGCGATACCATCACTAAAATCAATTAATAAAATCTTGATGATTGCTATGTCCTAATCCGTATGGAATAGGGCATAGTTTCATTTTATTATCAAATCATCTTAACGGTTTAAAGAGAGCTGTTAAAATGTTTAAGGAATTGGAGAATTTGAGTTTATTGAAGAATAAATACCTGCTATGGATACTTGCCATGGGGGTTATTTTAGTTTTAATCTGGATTTCACTTTTCACTGGAGTCAAGGATATCCATTATTCTGAATTATTTTCAGATAGTGAAAAGATGCTGTTCTTTGTGATTAGCCGAATCCCTAGGACCTTGGCATTGATCTTAGTGGGTGCTGGATTGAGCATATCCGGTTTTATTTTGCAACAATTATCGCAAAACAGGTTTGTTTCACCCACAACCTCAGGATCCTTGGAAGCCGCTAAGATGGGTATATTAACAGCTCTGATCCTTTTCCCACAATCCTCACTTTCGGTCAGGATGATCTTTGCACTGCTTTTCACGTTTTTCACCTCTTTACTGTTCATATTTTTTATTAGCAAGATCAAATTGCGGAGCACTGTTTTTATACCATTGGTGGGTTTGATGTTTGGAAGTATCCTGAGTGCTATTTCAACATTTTTTGCATATGAAAAGGGTATCGTGCAAAGTACGCAGGAATGGTTGCTCGGGGATTTTTCTTCCGTTATGCAAGGGCAGTATGAAGCCATCTATATTATTCTTCCAGCGGTGCTGCTGGTCTATTTATTTGCTGAACGTTTCACGATCGCAGGAATGGGGGAGAGCTTTGCCAAAAACTTAGGTCTTTCCTATAATAGCATTGTCTATATCGGCCTATTTACAGTTTCCATTGTGGTCAGTTCATCGGTACTCACTGTCGGTGCCATACCCTTTCTAGGGCTGATCATCCCCAACTTGGTGAGCATGGTATTCGGTGACAACTTGAGGAAGATCCTGCCAATCATTGCCTACGTAGGTGCAGTTTTCCTGATTATTTGCGACTTGATCAGTAGGCTGATTGTCTTTCCTTATGAAGTACCAATTGGCATGACCGTAGGGATCATCGGCGGAATTGTGTTCCTAATCTTAATCCTTAAAAAGAAATAAGAAATGAAACCAATCCTCAAATTTTCATTATTGCTATGTCTCCTGCTGATTGTGATTGCCTTGTTTCTATTTTATAAGGTTGATCTGTCCAATGACTATGCCATCAGTAAAAGGTCCATTCGACTTTTTAGCATGTTGATAGTGGGATGTTCTGTCGCCTACTCTTCGATTTTATTCCAGACGATTACCAACAATAGGATTTTGACTCCATCTATTATGGGCTATGAAGCCATCTTCATCCTATTCCAGACGGTGATTGTGTTTATCTATGGAGATCGGGCCTTCCAAGTGATCAACCAGCAGGAGAATTTTGTATATGCTGTGGTTTTGATGTTGGGATTCTCCCTATTGATCTACTTTTTGATGTTTGGCAAGGATAAGAAAAGCATGTATTATCTCTTGCTTACAGGAATGGTGTTTGGAACCTTATTTATGACCATGAGCCAATTCCTACATGTCCTGATCGACCCCAATGAATTTTCGATGGTACAGAATTTCATGTTCGTCTCTTTCGCCAAGATGAATACCAAATTGCTCAGCATCGCTGCAATCACCATGTTGGCAGCCATCACTTATATCAGTTTCAATTTACGCTATCTCGATGTGATCGCTTTGGGAAAAGACCACGCCATAAACCTAGGGGTTGATTATAACAAAATGATCAAAAGATTTCTGATCTGCATCACCCTGTTGGTTTCCGTGTCCACTGCTTTGGTAGGGCCCATTACTTTCCTCGGAATCTTGGTCTGTAACCTGACCTATGAGCTTTTCAGGACCAGAAAGCATCAATTTATGCTGCCTATCAGTGCAGTTATAGCTGCGCTCTGCTTAGTGTTAGGGCAATTCCTTGTGGAACAGGTTATCGGATTTACCACAACGGTCAGTATCATTATCAATTTTATCGGCGGAATTTATTTTATGTATTTATTATGGTTGACCAGGAAAAGAATAAGTTAAACTTTGACGCCATTGTAAAGCGTTATGGAAAAAAAGAAGTGTTGAAAAATCTGACAGGTGGTTTTCCACATGCAAAGATCACTTCATTAATCGGACCAAACGGTGCCGGAAAAAGTACTTTATTGGCAATAATTAGCCGATTGATCAAGCAAGATGCCGGTCAGGTGGCTTTCTTCGAAAAGGAATTATCCTCCTATAAAAGTTCTGAATTGGCAAAAAAACTATCCATTCTAAAACAGTCCAATCATCTTGAATTGAAATTGACCGTTAGGGATCTGGTTTCCTTTGGAAGGTTTCCTTATTGCCAGGGTAAGCTGAGCGAATTGGACTGGAAGAAAGTGGATGATGCCATCGCGTTTTCTGACCTCACTGCCTTAAAGGATTCCTATATCGATGAATTAAGTGGGGGACAACGACAAAGGGCATTTATCTCCATGATTATCGCCCAGGACACTGATTTTATTTTACTCGATGAACCTCTGAACAACCTTGATATGAAACATGCCGTCCATGTTATGAAAACCTTGCGACGCCTGGTCGATGAATTGGGTAAAACCGTGATCATGGTCATCCATGAAATCAATTTCGCTGCCCAATATTCCGACCAAATTATCGCCTTGAAGGATGGTGAAATTCTCTATAACGATCAGACCAATAAGGTGATCGATGCAAAGATCCTTCACGAAATATTTGATCTGGAATTCAATATTATCGAGATCAACAATAAAAGAATCTGTAATTATTTCAATCTATAAAATGAATACTATGCTAAGAAATATAATTTGGAAAGCCTTCGCATTTTTGTGTTTGTCTTTTCTATTGCTATCCTGCCAATCCAATTCATCTAAAATTGAAAATACATTGGACAGCGATACGCTACATATTGAGCACAAAATGGGTAAGCTGATCATCCCAAAAAATCCCAAACGCAGCGTGGTACTGGATATCGGTGCATTGGAAACCATGAACGAATTAGGTATTGTGCCTGTAGGTGTACCCAAGAAATTCCTTCCTTCCTACCTGAAATCAATCCAAGATAATCCCGATGTGGCGGATGTAGGATCAGTTATTGAACCCGACTTCGAGGCCATTGCTGCGACAAAACCGGATATTATTTTTATTTCCACCCGATTGGAAAGATTCTATCAAGAAATCAATGAGATCGCCCCAACGGTATTTATCGGAACCGATAATAAAAATTACATCCCATCTTTTGAGAACAATGTCAAACTGATCGGTAGGATTTATAGCCAAGAAGCAAAAGCTAATGAAAAATTTGCCTCCTTGGAAGAGAAAATTGCTGCCGCCCAAAGTAAATACAAGCAAGATCCACATAAAGCTTTGTTCCTGATCTACAACAATGGGAAATTCAGTGCTTTTGGCAAAGGATCAAGATTTGGGTTTATCCATGATGTATTAGGCATTAAGCCTGTTCTGGAACTGAATGATGAATCCGTTCATGGACAAAGGGTTTCCAATGAATTGATCGCCGAGGCCAATCCTGATTACTTGTTTATCGTCGACCGAAATGCTGCTGTTTTAGGTAAGAAATCCAGCAAAGAAGAGGTGGAAAATCAATTGATCAAACAGACCAAGGCCTCTAAGTCCAATAAATTATTCTACCTAGATCCCAATGTTTGGTTTATCTCTGGAGGAGGTATTACATCAGTGAATTTAATGGTAGATGATATTGTTAAACTTATTCAATAATTAAGGATGGAAAAGCCAATCATTTCAAAATATGTTTTCAAAGTAACGGGTAAGCAGAACATTACACCACATTATATCCGGGTTGTCCTCAAGTCGGATCAGGCGATAGATTTTGATAAATGTACCCCTGGTGCAAACAATAAGATCTTTATCCCGCCGCATGGAAAGAAAGATGTTCAATTTGCCAGTTTTGATGCTGAAAAAGGGGAGTGGGTGATGCCCGAGGAGGATGTAAAACCAATCGTGCGTACTTATACCCATCGACAATACAATCCCAAGACCCAAGAAATAACGATTGATTTTGTCAATCATGGTGAGAATGGACCAGCCTCTGCATGGGCCAGAAAAGCTACATTAGGCGATCAATTAGGGGTAGCTATGAAGATTAGGGAAACAGTACATTATCCCAATGTAGATTGGTACCTTTTGGTCGGAGATGCAACAGCTATTCCGGTTATCAGCTGTATTTTGGAGAGCCTGCCTGCTTCTGCTAGGGGCTATTGTTTGATCGAAATTCCTTCTGAACATGATTTCCATCCAGAATTAAAGCATGATGGATTTGAATTTCAGTGGCTCATCAATCCAGAACCCGAAAAAGGAAGTTCACTTCCTCATTTGACTATGGATGTACAACTGCCCACAAATCTATCGAAGTTTGCTTACGTAGCCTGTGAATATAGTTCTGTAAAGGAACTCCGTTCTTATTTTAAGGATAAACTAGGTTGGTCCAATAAAGATTTTTATGCTTTCTCCTATTGGAAAGCAGGTGTCGCTGAAGATAAGTCTGCCCAAGATCGAAGGGAAGAGAAGTCAGAATGATTAAATCACCCCAGCTTATTTAACCTATTTCCTTAGAGAATAATTGCGTCCAATCGCAATTATAACAACATTGTTATCTCTATGTTTTCACTGTAAAACATCGCCTATTTGGGCTATTGTTAGACTTAGTTTTGAAGATAATCCAATTTTTAAATAATAATTATTTAAAAATTGGATTATCTGTTTAATGGCTTTCAATTATTAACCTAATTCAGTAGTTTAGCGACAGACTAAATACCTAAATATATGAAATACTGGATCATTTTGCTGCTCTCCTGCGGCATGCCGTTTTTTGTAAATGCACAATGGAATTATCCCAATTTCGATGCATTGACAAAGCAAATTCAAGATGTATCTTCAAACAAACTCGTGGAAAGAACTTCCATTGGAAAGTCGGTTGGTTCTGAAGACATCCCATTAATTAAAATCCAAAATGGAAAAACTCCAAAACCTACACTATTGATCGTTGCGGGAGTTGATGGAAAACACCCTGCAGGCGTAATCAATTCCTTAAATGTTGCAAAGCAAATATTAGCCCTTCCTACTGATCAACTTAATGAACTATTAGCTAATAAGTCCATTTGGATTATTCCCGTTCTCAATGTTGATGCTTATAAAAGAAATTCCAATTCTGCAGCATGGTCCTCTGGAAATGGCAGGACCATAGACAATGATCGTGACGGCCGTATCGATGAAGATCCGGAGGTTGATCTTAACAAAGATGGATTGATTTCACAAATGCGGATCAAAACTCCAGCGGGGCCATACCGTTCTCATGCTAACAATGCTGATTACCTGGTGTTAGCCGAGCGCAACAAAGGCGAAACCGGCAACTACGAGCTTTATACCGAAGGTCGCGATGCGGACCAAGATGGCGCTATTTCTGAAGATGGTAAGACTGGTGTCAACCTAGATAAGAACTTTACGTTTGACTATCCATTCTTCGAACCTGAAACTGGCGATTATGCAGCTTCAGAACCTGAAACCAGAGCGATCATTGATCTGATCTTCGAAAATCCACAAATTGCTGCGGTGCTACACTTTGGCTTACAGAACAATCTTTCTGTTGCAGAGCAATTTGATCAAAGAAAAGCTTCAGAAAGAATTACTAAATCTTGGACAAACAACGATGCGCAAGTTTCTGCATTTGTGAGCAAGATCTATAATGATGCCGTGAAACCAATGGGTGAAGCGCCAAAAATGCCTGCTGGTAAAGGAAACCTGAGCCCAACGATTTACTACCATGCCGGAAAATTCAGTTTCGTAACGCCTTCATGGTGGATTCCAACCATTTCTGACACAACCAAAAATGCTGCTCCAAAAGTGCCAGCAACCAATAATTCTGACCGTTTCGTAAACTGGGTAAAGAACCAAGGGATTCAAGGTGCTATCCTTCCATGGACCAAGGTAAGCCATCCGGATTTTCCTAACCAAGAGGTGGAAGTCGGTGGGGTAGTGGAACGTTTTGTAAACAACCCTCCCGTAGCATTATTGGAAGCTTCAGCAAAGATGCACAGTAATTTTGTAGTTGAATTGACCCGTTCTCTTGCCAGCCTAGAATTCTCAAGCCCGAAAGTGACCAATCTTGGCGATGATATCTACCGGATCGAAGTGAAAGTCTTCAATACAGGAGCAATGCCTGTGTATCCAGAAATTGCAGATAAGATCAAACATGTTTCCAAAATGAAGTCCATTATGGAATTGCAAAAGGGACAATCTTTCCTTAGTGGCAAACGCCTTCAGCTTTATCCAACCCTACAAGCAGGTGCTTCAAATACCTTCTCTTGGTTGGTCAAAGGAAAAGGGAAAGTTCAAGTGACTGTTGGATGCCCAACTGCTGGAGAGAAAACCCTAGATATTAACCTATAAAATCTGCTAAGAAATGAGACTATCATATAAAATATTATCACTTGCCTTAGCACTGAGTGTTTCGGCAGCATTTGCCCAAAAGAAAAACGACGATGTCAGCAAAGAGATCGCTGGCCTCCGGGCAGTAGGGTCGCCCTCCAATCCTAAAGTTCAGATGAATTGGAGCCGGTACCATGACCTTAAACAAATGGAACAGTTCTACAAGGATCTGCAGAAAGCTTATCCCGACCTTATTAAATATGAATCTATCGGAAAAAGTTATGAAGGCAGAGACATCTTTGTCCTGACCGTAACGGATTTCAAGCAAGGGCAACCCGAAAGGAAGCCTGCAATGTGGATCGATGGTAACATCCATGCCAATGAGTTGCAAGGTTCTGAGATTTCCATGTATACCGCTTGGTACCTATTGGAGAACTATAATACAGTTCCCTTTATCAAGGAATTGTTAAAGGATAAGGTGTTCTATATTGCACCTACGATCAACCCCGATTCTCGCGAATACTTTATTTATCAACCGAACACCATGCACTCTTCGAGGACTGGCCGTCGACCGTTTGATAACGATGGTGACGGACTGGTAGCAGAAGATCTGTATGATGATTTGGATGGCGATGGCGAAATTGTAATGATGCGCCGCAAGTCCAAGACCGGTAGATTCAAAGCAGATCCGGAAAATCCTAACCGCATGCTGATGGTAAAACCAGGTGAGGTGGGTGAATATGAGATGTTGGGATTTGAAGGGATCGACAATGATGGTGATGGTTTGGTCAACGAAGATATCACTGGTACCTATGACCCGAACCGTGACTGGGGATGGAACTGGCAGCCAAATTATGTACAGGGAGGTGCCTTATACTATCCAGGAACTTTGCCTGAAACCCAAGCCGTCAAGAAATTTATCTATTCCCATCCTAATATTGCCGGTGCACAGTCTTACCACAACTTTGGCGGTATGATCCTTCGGGGACCTGGTGCTGCGGATGATGAAAGATTCTATTCTAGGAAAGACGTTCAGGTATATGATGCCTTAGGTCAGACTGGAGAGAAGATGTTGCCGGGCTATGATTATATCGTCATCCATAAAGATCTTTATACCGTGTTTGGTGGCGAGATCGATTTCTTGGCCTTAACACGAGGTATCTTTACCTTCTCCAACGAATTGATGACTACCTATAAGCTATTCAATGAAAAATCAGAAGGTGGGTTAAGGAATAGTGATGAGTATTATGAGTTTGATAAGCTATTGATGTTCGGTGATGCTTATGTGCCATGGAAGGAATTTGACCATCCACAATATGGCAAAATCGAGATTGGTGGAGCCAAGAAAAACTATACCCGTAACCACCCAGGCTTCTTGTTGATGGAAGATGCACACCGAAATGCGGCATTTACCATTTACCATGCCTACCACATGCCTAAATTGGAGGTAATGGAATCCAGTATCAAACCTCTGGGCGGTAACTTATATGAAGTGAATGCGACCATTTGGAATACGAGGATTGTGCCTACACACTCAGACCATGATGTGAGACATAAGATAGAACGCCCTAACCATATCCGATTAGAAGGTGCCCAGGTGGTAACAGGGATGCAGGTGTTGAACGCGGACTTCAATGAAACGCTAGAGCAAAAATATCAGCCACAGCAAATCGAAGTACCTACTATTGATGGTATGAGTTCCGTGAAAGTCAGATGGATCGTAAAAGGGAATCCAAGTTCAGCGAAGCTGATCGTGGACAGCCCTAAAGGTGGATACCTTGAATATAATCTGAAGGACGCAGCGAATAAGTCCTAATCAAAACAGCAACAATTTACAAATCGGTTTATACCTTGAAGCAGCAATCCAATGATTGCTGCTTTTTTTGTGGGAGGATTGGGTCATTGTGAATCGTAAGATGAACAAACCATTTTTAATGATTGTGGATAGTTTCGAGACCCTTCGGTGCCCTACCAATGGACAGGTTTGTTAAATCTGTGTTTCTAGGTGTTTAGACCTATATTTCCTTTCCAGAAGAATATTTTTTCCGCCATTCATCCCCTGCGGGGATGTATTATTTTAGCATGGATGGCAAACAATAAAGGGGTAATGCAAAAACGATGTTCGATTAATCGAACATCGTTTTTGCGCGACTTCCAGGCTAACGTGCCAGATCTGCTAAAATAATGGAACCCCAAATGGGGTTCTATATTTAAAAAACAAAAGAGCTAATAGATTTTCATTGCCAACATGCTGTCATCACCTTCCAATAAATTTAGCCCAAATTTTTACTTCTCAGGGTGACACAAAAAGGGTATAGAAAAATATTCCAGCCCTGCTGGGGGTTGTCCGTTTTACGATTTGATTTTCTATAAAGATTCCACCCCCGCTAGGGGTTTGGATAATTAACAAACAACCATCCTTCCGCAGGAAGTCCTTTAGCCTCCGGCTCATTTCCAGTGGCGGAAAAATGGAAAGAATGCCGATGCCTGTGCGATGGGATTGGCCTTGGAATGCTTTCAATAGATCATCCCTTTTACTGGGATGGTCTATTGAAAGATATTCCCGACAACAAGGCATTCTATCCATGTGCGGGAGGCCGTGCGAAAAGCCACCTTAAATGGGCCGAAGCCTTTTGGTTACTTTTGGGCTTCAAAAGTAACGAAGAATCTATTTTTGTTTTTTTAGGAGGATTGTGTCATTGCGAATCGTAAGATGAGCAAACTATTTCTATTAAATTTTGCAGGAATTAATGGGATTTATTCAGCCTGAAGGCTGACATTCTTTTTGGGAACTATGCGGCGGGCGTATGCGATACGCCCCTACCAAAATCGTCAAATTTCCTCGTCATAGAAATCGTAAGATGAGGAAACCATACAAACCATGTGAATATATTGGCGAACGGTTCCTGCACCTTCGGTGCAGAATGACACGATCAAGGTGGGAGAACCGTACAGATTCTTCACTGATCGTTCAGAATTAGAATTAAACAAATGCAGCCTTATTGATATATTTAGGAATTAAGTTTTTGCTTATTTCATAATATTGCTTTATCGGAACAATTTTACAACTATTCTTAAGGTTGATATCCTGACTATATTCGAGAATCATTCGAGGCATGTTCGGGAAAGCCTTTAATAATATTCTATCCATTTTCGGAATTTTCCGAATATGTCTCGAATGAGGTCAAAAGAAAATGGCGTGTTTTTGTTTTAGCTAGGCTTTCGAAACCTTAGAGAGAAAAATTGTTGAAGTGATTCTGTAGAATTTTATTTTTCATGGCTTCTTCCAAGTCTCCAAAATTGGATGGAGCATAAGGCTCGGAGAACTGCCCATTTTCAATCTGATAAATCACATCACAACTATTTTTGAGAGTTGAAAAAATATGTGAGGATATAAGGATGGTTTTTCCTTTGTCCTTGAGCATCTTGATGATTTCCTCCAGTATGATTGAACTCTCCAGATCGATACCATTAAAAGGTTCATCCAAGATGATGAAATCATTCTGCTGAAAGAGGACTGCCATGATCGCCAATTTCTTTTTCATCCCAGTGGAGTATTGGCTGATATATTCCTTTAAAGGTAGCTTAAAAATATTCTTTTCCTGAAGGTTTTCCAGCTTAATTTTCCGAGCATCTGCCATGAGATAGATATGCTCTTCTCCGGTAATCTTTGGTAAGAAATAAGGTTCAGCCGTTAAAAATCCAAGGTGGTTCTTGATTTCCTTATAGCTTGTCTTGATTTTTCCTTCGTAATCCTCCATTTCCGCCAAGCATCTGAAGAATGTAGTTTTCCCAGAGCCATTTTCTCCGACAAGACCATATACCTTTCCAGGCTCAAAGATTACATTGATAAGCTTGAGTACAGCTTTGGCGCCATAGGATTTTCCTAGGTTTATTACTTCTATCATTGTACAGTTTTTAAGTTTTGGATTGCTTTGAAATAATAGTAAGGGATGATGAACAATACCAATGGATAAAACATCAGGCATAAGCCTAGGATGACACCCTCAGCAACATTGACCTTTCTGGGGAAGACTGCATATTTGAGACTGATCACAAAGGGTATCAAAAATAGGCCTAGTCCCCACACAATAAGTGCTTTGCTGATGTCATGAGGGAAGAGCGCAACAAGTGGAATCAGGATTGGCAATAATAATAGGCTTAATTGAAATATGCCCCGTTTGAATTTGTGATTTAAGAAGGCAACAGGTTTTCGGTTTTGGTTCCAAAGGATAAGGTTTGGTTCAATAACCTGATAATATAAGCTGGTGCAGATGCAAATACAGAACATACAGAAAAGCGCAAGGTTTTGATTGCCATAAGCCAAGCCAATATAGGCTAGTACATAAAGTATCAAAAGGAGAAGCCAGGTCTTGCGGAATCCGATAATAAATTCAAATGGATATTTCTTGAATGGGGTAGGAATGGTTCTAGACCAAAGGCTGTTTGTCGATACGAAGACGAAAAGGATACCGATGGCTAAAAGCAAAAGTGCCAAATCAAATTTAGCATGTAGGATAAACAGGATGACCGTACCCAAGCTGATGATGAGGTTTTCTAGCATCCTAATCAGGTAATAATCTAAGTTATTGAAGGTCAACTTCAGAAAATCATTTCGGTTGTATTCAGCAAGGCTAAATAAGGCCTGAAAGTTCAATAGGAAAATTAAATAGGCGGCCCAGTATGGATATAATTGAAGTAAGTAGAAAAGAGCAGTATAGACCAATAATATTGAAGGGAAAATCAATAGCCAAGGCAGTCCGAAATCTTTCATGGATCTACAGATAATCTTGAACTGCAAATTGAAGTAACTCTTCATGCTCCTTAGGCTTTAGGTTTAACCTGAGTAATTAGTCAGAAATTAGCTTGTTATGTTACAGGATTCTGAATAAAATATGATTTTAAACCAAAAAAGCAGTGTTAACGTCTGTTAACACTGCTTTTTTATTATTTCAAGACCTCAAACAACCAAGAACATCGTCTTAAGTCTGTTGTCTTATGTCTATCGTCTAATTAAGAGTTCCTTTTCAGCTGTTCGTCCAATAATTGACGTTTTAGGAGTTGTTCTCTTTCCATAGATTTTTTTCTAAGAGTTTGAAGTTCTTCCTGAAGTTCATCTACGGTATTTTTACTTTCTTCGGTGTCAACTTTAGCTTTTCTGAATGCCGCTAAAATTCCAAATAAAGCAATCGCTAGCACAATGATGATTACCCATACCATGGTATGGTAAGAGCTCTTGGAGAACTGGATCCCCAAGAAGGAAATGCTATCGGTTTTTTGTTGTTCAGTTTGTAAAGCAGCAGATAGATTCGTTACAGAATCTTGCAGGGTTTGCAGGCTTCCTTCGGTAGAAGATGCGTCGCCTTTCAAACCAGAAATTTGCTTTTTATAAATGCTCAAGGAGTCTTTCACATTTTGACGGATGATGTCAAGATTAGTCTTACGGATAATCTTAAAGTCCTTGTCTTGGTTTCTAGATTGCAAATTCAAATAGACGAATTGGCTGTCTAGAGGAGCCGTTTTCAGTTTTTGTTGTAGGGTCTGTCCAAATAGGGTTGAACTAGATACCCAAAACAGTAAAAAGAGTGATAATAATCGCATAGTATATGGTATATTTCTTGCTTTAAGAGTCAAGTTTAGCAATTTAATTAGAATTACAAAAGAAATTCTAGAAATTGATTCAATAATACACTAATCTATTTATTTGATTAACCTGGGGTTAATAATTATTTATCTTTCCGATTAAATTGGGCGGGGATTTTGTAATCTCTAATCCAATTCCTAAAACTGTTCCATCATTTGTAAAATACCTTCCTGTTTACTGCTAAGTATTGAATAATACCCAATTCTAGTTTATAGAATTGTAAAAGTTCTTAATAATTAGAGGTTTAAGATAATTTCGTTAAATTTATCATGATTATAAACTTCAGGACATAAATAAATTTTATTCCAAAAAATATTTTATCAACTGATTGATTTTTAGATAATTATTTGGTTGTCCTAAGCTCTAAAAGATTTATTTATTCCCGATTGGGGAAATAACGCAATGTACAGATATGATTAATAAGACAGTATCTAATGCGCAGCAAGCTATTGAGGGTATTCAGGATGGCATGACCATCTCCCTAGGTGGTTTTGGGCTGTGTGGGATTCCTGAAAACCTTATTTCGGCTTTGCTGGATAAGAGGGTCACAAACCTCACTTGCATCAGTAACAATGCAGGGGTGGATGATTTCGGTTTGGGCCTGTTGCTGCAGAATAAGCAGATCAAAAAAATGATTGCATCCTATGTAGGTGAGAATGCAGAATTTGAAAGACAGATGTTGAGTGGAGAGTTGGAAGTAGACTTGGTTCCACAAGGAACTTTGGCCACGCGCTTGATGGCTGGTGGATATGGACTACCTGTAATTTTTACGCCAGCCGGAGTAGGGACCGAAGTGGCAGAGGGTAAAGAAGTAAGAAGGTTTACTTTCCATGGGGTAGAGAAAGATTACTTAATGGAATATGCCTTTGAACCGGATTATGCCTTGGTAAAAGCATGGAAAGGCGATACAGCAGGTAACTTGGTTTACCGCGGAACGGCACAGAACTTTAACCATGCTGTCGCTATGTGTGGTAAGATTACCATCGCCGAGGTGGAAGAATTAGTTGAGGTGGGCGAATTGGATCCTAACCATATTCATACTCCAGGAATTTTTGTAAACAAGATTTTCCAAGGAGCGAAGTATGAAAAGAGAATTGAACAAAGAACGGTTAGAAAAAGAGAAGATAATGAGTAAAAAAGTATATATCGTTGCTGCTAAGAGAACAGCAATGGGAAGTTTTGGATCATCCTTGGCTACTGTTTCCTCAACAGAATTGGGAGCTACCGTGATCAAAGCTGTAATGGACGAAATTAAATTGGAGAAGCACCATGTGGACGAAGTCTATATGGGCTCGGTGCTTCAGGCTAATCTGGGGCAAGCGCCTGCTAGACAAGCTTCTAAGTTTGCTGAGCTCCCTGATCATGTACCGGCAACTACCATCAATAAGGTCTGTGCTAGCGGTATGAAAGCCATTTCAATAGGCGTACAACAGATTCTATTGGGAGATGCGCAGGTTGTGATCGCTGGTGGGATGGAGAACATGAGCCAAGTGCCTTTCTATGATACTGCAGCGAGATGGGGTGCCAAATACGGTGACCAGAAGTTAACCGATGGTATCCAAAAAGATGGTTTGACGGATGTGTACTCGGAACAAGCGATGGGAAATTGTGGTGAGCTCTGTGCAGAGAAATACGAGATCAGTAGGGCCGATCAGGATGAATATGCGATTCAATCCTATACCCGCAGTAAGATCGCCTGGGAGACTGGAAAATTCAAGAATGAGGTGGTTCCTGTTGAAGTGAAATCCAGGAAGGGTACCGTGTTGGTGGATGAGGATGAGGAATTCAAGAATATCAATTTTGAAAAGGTGAGCCAATTGAGGGCTTCCTTCAAAACCGATGGAACGATCACTGCTGCCAATGCCTCTACTTTAAGCGATGGTGCGGCGGCGGTTATCCTGATGAGTGAAGAGAAAGTAATGGAACTTGGTATCAAACCTTTAGCTGAGGCCGTTGCCTATGCTGATGCAGAACAATCTCCCGAATGGTTTACCACTACACCTACTGCGGCTACACAAAAAGTGTTGCAGAAGGTGGGACTGACGGTAGACGATATCGATTATTTTGAATTCAATGAGGCCTTTTCGGTAGTTGCCTTGGCAAATGCTAAGCTATTGGACATCTCCGAAGACCAGATGAACGTATATGGTGGTGCGGTTTCCTTGGGGCATCCATTGGGTTGTTCCGGCGCTCGGATCATCGTTACTTTAACTAGTGTATTACATCAGGAGAATGGTCAATTAGGACTTGCTGCCATCTGTAATGGTGGTGGTGGAGCAAGTGCCATGATCCTCAAAAAGATTTAACCTATGTTGGATAAATTTGGAATAGCAAAGCGAATTGCTAAGGAAATAAAAGATGGATATTATGTGAACCTCGGCATTGGGATTCCAACCTTGGTGGCAAATTATATCCCAGACAATATCAATGTGGTTTTGCAAAGTGAAAATGGCTTGTTGGGTATGGGGCCTTTTCCTTTTGAAGGAGAAGAAGATGCTGACTATATCAATGCCGGCAAGCAAACCATTACTACTTTACCAGGATCGGCATTCTTTGATTCAGCAATGAGTTTCGGCATGATCCGTTCCCGTAAGATCGACTTAACCATCCTTGGTGCCATGGAGGTTTCCGAAAATGGCGATATCGCCAACTGGAAGATTCCCGGTAAGATGGTGAAAGGAATGGGTGGTGCCATGGATTTAGTGGCAAGCGCCGAGAATATTATCGTTGCCATGCAACATGTCAATAAAGCTGGAGAATCTAAGTTGTTGCCAAGCTGTACATTGCCCCTGACTGGTGTGAAATGTGTGAAGAAAATAGTAACGGAATTGGGCGTATTTGAGGTTATGCCAACTGGTGGTTTTAAGGTATTGGAACTCCATGATGGAGTATCCCTTGATATGGTAAAACAGAGTACTGCAGGAAAGCTTTTTTATTAGAAGAATGTCATAGACTTTCTTCTAAGACATAAGACAATAGATACAAGACCTTAGACCGTTCAGGGGGCTAAGGTCTTGTGTCTATTTTTTTTTGGATGCTTTAGAAAAAGAGGGGTAAATGTTCAAATGCATGTGCTGGGCGTATGCAATACGCTCGCTGCATATTTTCAAAAAGAATGTCAGCTTTCAGGCTGAATAAATCCCATTAATTCCTGCAAAATTTAATAGAAATAGTTTGCTCATCTTGCGATTCGCAATGATATATTCCGCAAAAAAAAGGAAATAGATTCTTCGCGTTGCTCTGAATCCCTCTCAGGGAATTTCTAATTCTGTGCCGGGTCTCGACTTCGCTCGACCATCGGGACAATGATCTTGGTCCATCTGGTGGGTGAGCGGAGTCGAACCCCGAATCCCTTGAATCCTGGTTCAATTATCTAATGCCTTATGTCTAAATTACCAACAGCATGACAGTGCATAACAGTTGAATGAAAGAATTAAAATATCTTCGAAATAACTTAAAAAACCTAAATCACTTTTTGATCACGTATGAATGCAATTGCAGGAGTAATATTTCATTTTATTGGTGGCTTTGCGTCTGGAAGTTTTTACGTTCCGTTTAAGAAAGTAAAAGGCTGGTCTTGGGAGGCTATGTGGATTTTAGGTGGTTTGTTTTCCTGGATCATTGTTCCGCCGATTGCAGCATGGTTGACCATCCCTAATTTTTGGAATATTATCAACGATACAGGAAGCAGCATTTTGGGATATACATTTCTGTTTGGGATATTGTGGGGAATAGGAGGCTTGACATACGGTTTGGGAGTGAGATATTTAGGGGTTTCCCTGGGGAGTAGTGTGATACTGGGGCTTAGTATGGTTTTTGGATCATTGATGCCTGCGATCTATTATTTTTTCAATAAGACTGATGGGAAACATGGTATTGATTACTTCTTTACGGAGAATGCAGGGATATGTGTGATGGTAGGCTTATTGGTCTGTGTGGTTGGGATTTATTTATGTGGGAAGGCCGGTGTATTGAAGGAGAGGAGTTTGGGTGCCTTGGCATCGGAGGCTAAAGCGGATTATAATTTTGGGCTGGGGATTGTAGTCGCTATAGTATCTGGGGTGTTGAGTGCCTGTTTTAATTTTGGGATAGAATCGGGCAAACCTATGGCAGAGGTCGCCAATAATTTATGGAAGTCTGCCAATCCGGGGCAAGGTGAGTTTTTGTATCAAAACAATGTGACCTATATCGTTATCCTTTGGGGCGGATTTACTACGAATTTTTTATGGTGCCTGTACCTATTGATCAAGAACCATTCGTTTGTAGATTATACGAAAAAGAATGTTCCATTAGGAAAGAACTTTTTGCTCTGCGCCATAGCAGGCACAACATGGTACCTACAGTTCTTTTTCTATGGCATGGGTGAGAGTAGGTTGGGCAATGGGGCGAGTTCCTGGATATTGCACATGGCATTTATTATCTTGATTTCGAATGCCTGGGGAATTGCCTTGAAGGAATGGAAAGGTGTCAGTAAACCAACATATACAGCGATAATCGCTGGAATAGCCACTATCATTTTATCGATATGCATAGTGGGATTTGCGAAAACATTAGAATAATAAACTAAATACATATAACTGTGAGAACATACAAACACGTTAATTATTTATGGGACGATGAGTACGCTCAACAGCTTGCGGGTGATGAGGTAGCTCTGTTATTATACCGTTCTAACATTTTAGGATCGGATTTAAGGATTACCAATTACGGCGGAGGGAATACCTCTTGCAAAGTAATGGACAAGGACCCCTTGACAGGTGAGGAGGTAGAGGTAATGTGGATCAAAGGTTCGGGAGGGGATATAGGGACATTGAAGAAGTCAGGCCTAGCTGCTTTATATGTAGATAGGCTTCGGGATCTTGAAAAAGTTTATCGAGGGATAGAACATGAGGACGAGATGGTTGAACTGTTCAACCACTGTATCTTTGATCTGGCTTCGAAAGCGCCTTCGATCGATACCCCTTTACATGGATTTTTACCATTCAAACATATTGACCACCTTCACCCCGATGCAGCGATTGCTATAGCAGCGGCAAAGGATGGCAAGAAGATTACGCAAGAGCTTTTCAACGGGACCATTGGTTGGGTTGATTGGCAAAAACCAGGCTTCGACCTTGGTCTGCAATTGCGTGAATGTCTTGAGGAAAATCCTGGTATCCGTGGTATCATGTTGGGTTCCCATGGTCTATTTACTTGGGGCGATAATGCCAAGGATTGCTATATCAATTCTTTGGATGTGATTGAGGCATGTGCGAATTACCTTGAAGAAAACTATGGTAAGAACAGGGCGATTTTCGGCGGTCAGAAAGTGGAAAGTCTGGATCCTAAAGGAAGACAAGTACAGGCAGCTAAAATAGCACCTATTTTAAGAGGGTTTTGTTCCAGTGAACGCCACATGATTGGTCATTTTACAGATGACCACCGTGTACTGGAATATATTAACTCCAATGATCTGGAGAAATTGGCGCCATTAGGTACCAGCTGTCCGGATCATTTCTTGAGAACTAAAATACAGCCCTTGATCCTGAACTTGGACAAAGAGGAAGACTTGAGTGATGTAAATGCACTGAAGGAGAAACTTGCGCCTTTGTTTGAGGATTATAGAGCGATGTATACAGAATATTATGAGTCCTGTAAACATCCGAATAGCCCTGCGATCAGGGATAGAAATCCGGTGATCATTATTTATCCTGGAATTGGGATGTTTGCCTTTGCTAAGGACAAACAGACGGCAAGGGTAGCAGCTGAGTTCTATACCAATGCGATCAATGTCATGAAAGGTTCGGAGGCTGTAAGTGAATATACTTCCTTGCCTAGGCAAGAGGCCTTCAATATTGAATACTGGTTGTTGGAAGAAGCGAAATTACAGCGTATGCCAAAACCAAAGGCCTTATCGGGAAGAATTGCCTTGGTAACAGGTAGTGCAGGCGGAATAGGTAAGGCTATCGCCAAGAAATTTGCAGAAGAAGGAGCGGTTATCGTGTTGAATGACCTGAATGCGGAACGATTGGCTGGTGCTAAAAAAGAATTTGAGGCTGCCTTTGGAAATGACAATGTAGTATCTGTACCTTTAGATGTAACCAATGAAGAGCAGATCAAAGTCGCATTTGAAAAAGCATGTTTGAATTATGCGGGTATTGATATCGTGGTAAACAATGCAGGTCTTTCTATTTCAAAAACTATTGAAGATCATACCGAAAAAGATCTTGACCTTTTATACGATGTTTTGGTGAAAGGACAGTTTTATGTCACCCAACAAGCAGTACGCGTTATGAAGTCGCAAGGAGTAGGTGGTGATATTCTCAATATAGTTAGTAAGAATGCATTGGTGAGCGGCCCTAATAATGCCGGATACGGCAGTGCGAAAGCCAGTCAGTTACACCTTAGCCGATTAAATGCTGCGGAGTTAGGTCCGGATAAGATCAGGGTGAACGTGGTTAATCCAGATGCGGTTATTTCAGATAGTAATATCTGGGCTGGAGGATGGGCTGAGGGAAGAGCAAAAGCCTATGGCATCTCTGTGGAAGAATTGCCGGCATTCTATGCCAAACGTACCTTGTTGAATGAGGTTATCCTTCCTGAAGATATTGCCAATGCATGTTTTGCCTTTGTTGGAGGATTGTTGAACAAGTCAACCGGGAATGTATTGAATGTGGATGGTGGCGTTGCGATGGCTTTTGTGAGGTAAGAGCCCTATCCAAAATATAAAGCAGATACGATGAGAATTGCGAAAGAACAGATTGAAATACACAATAAGAGATTGGAAAGTAGGCATCAGCGTGCTTTCCAATTTCTGAAAGAAGATATTCAAGGGATTGAAGCTATTGTATCGAAGTTGGAAAAGTTTCAGATCGCCATACCGAGTTGGGCATTGGGAACGGGGGGTACTCGTTTCGGTCGATTTACAGGTAAGGGTGAGCCTGGAACTTTAGAAGAAAAGATTGAAGATGTAGGTTTATTGCATGCCTTAAACAGGTCGAGTGGTGCCATTTCATTGCATATCCCTTGGGATATCCCTAAAGATTCCCAAAAGATCAAGGATTTGGCGGCTTCTTTTGATTTGAAATTTGATGCGGTAAACTCCAATACTTTTCAGGACCAGAAGGATCAGGAATTAAGCTATAAGCATGGTTCTTTGCATCATGTGGATCCGAAGGTCAGGAGACAGGCGGTGGAGCATAATAAAGAAGTCATCGATCATGGTATAGCCTTGGGATCAAAAGCGTTGACCGTTTGGTTGGCGGATGGTTCTTCCTTTCCAGGTCAATTGAATTTTCGGGAAGCTTTTCAGCATACTTTAGAAAGCCTGAAGGAAATCTATGCCCATCTACCAGAAGATTGGAAGCTATTTGTAGAGTATAAAGCTTTTGAACCCTTCTTTTATTCTATGACCATTGGAGATTGGGGGCAATCCTTGTTATTGGCCAGTAAATTGGGGCCTAAGGCATTTACACTGGTTGATCTGGGACATCATCTCCCTAATGCGAATATAGAGCAGATTGTTTCTTTATTGCTGATGGAAGGAAAGTTAGGTGGTTTCCATTTCAATGACAGTAAATATGCTGACGATGACCTTACGGCCGGAGCAATTAAGCCTTACCAACTGTTTTTGATCTTCAATGAATTGGTGGAGGGAATGGATGCCCGAGGTATGGACCATGCCAGTGATTTGGGTTGGATGATCGATGCTTCGCATAACCTGAAAGATCCATTGGTTGATTTATTGCAATCCGTTGAGGCAATTATGATTGCCTATGCGCAGGCACTATTGGTGGATCGTAAGGCATTGAAAGAAGCTCAACAAAACAATGATATCGTAAAAGCACAGAATATATTGCAAGATGCATTTCGCACGGATGTTCGTCCGATCGTAGCGGAGGCAAGATTAAGGGCTGGAGCAGCTTTGGATCCTTTGCAACTGTTTGATGAATTAAACGTTAGGACGCAATTGGTAAAAGAAAGAGGTGAAAACTCGGTAGCAACTGGATTATAGCATATAGAATGGGACAAAAAGAACGTATACCTGTTGTTGCCATTTTTGATGTTGGCAAAACGAACAAAAAGTTGTTCTTGTTTGATGAACATTATCAGATCGTTTTTGAGAAGTCAGCGCGCTTTTTGGAAACGGTAGATGAGGATGGGGATCCTTGTGAAAATATTGAGAGTTTAAGGTTGTCCGTATTTGACTCCTTGCATGAGATTTTCCGTAAAACGGAATTTGAAGTCAAAGCAATCAATTTTACGGCTTATGGAGCCAGTTTTGTGCTGATCCGAGAGGATGGACAGCCTTTGACTCCTCTGTACAATTACCTGAAGGAATATCCGCAGGAACTGAAAGATGAACTCCATAATCATTATGGAGGATTGGAAAAATTCAGTTTGGATACTGCATCTCCGGATTTAGGAAGCCTGAATTCAGGTCTGCAATTGTTTCGAGTGAAAAAAGAAAGGCCGAAGGTATTCGATGAAATCCATTGTGCGCTTCATCTCCCGCAATACCTTAGTTTTTTGCTGTCTGGAAAGCTTTATTCGGATAAAACCAGCATAGGTTGCCATACAGCATTATGGGACTACAATAAGCAGGATTATCACCAATGGGTGAAAGATAATGGCGTTGATAAAAAGTTGGCGCCGGTTGTGCAAGCGGATGAGGTGTTTTCGGCGAATTTTCCGGGGAGTACCTTCCTGATCGGTTCTGGTCTTCATGATAGTTCATCGGCTTTGATACCGTATTTATTGAATTTCCACGAGCCATTTGTGCTGATTTCTACCGGAACTTGGTGCATCTCGTTGAATCCATTCAACCATAGTCCACTGACTAAATCTGAGCTGGAACAGGACTGTTTGTTTTACCTGTCCTATGCGGGTGATCCTGTCAAAGCTTCGCGTTTATTTGCAGGTCATGAACATGATGTGCAATCGAAGCGGATAGCTGATCATTTCGGTGTAACCACTGCCAAGTTCAGGAATATGGAGATTGATTGGGACTTGATCAAGGCTTTACAAACCGAGGAGCTATCTGATGAGTTGGATGCTTTCTCAAAACTGGATTTAAGCCAGTTTAAGGACTTTAAAGAAGCTTATCACTCCTTTATGTTGCATTTGGTCAAGGCGCAGGTGCGATCGACCAATTTGATCATGAATGAAGGAAAGATCAGTAGGGTGTTTGTGGATGGTGGATTCAGTAAGAATTCGATCTATATGAACCTATTGGCGAAGGAGTATCCGGAGGTGGAGGTTTATGCCGCATCCATGGCACAAGCTACAGCTGTAGGGGCAGCCTTGGCGATACATGAGCATTGGAATTCATTGCCAGTGCCAAACGACCTGATTGAGCTTCGCTTTTTCAGGGCATAGATTAGAATTTTCATTATATTTTTTTAGAATAAGTATAAAAGGGCCTCGACTAAGAGGCTTTTTTATTTAGGGACTTAAAAACCATCGGTATCAAAAAGGCGAGCAACTTTGGGTTGACTCGCCTTTTTATTATATGAAATGTTTGGTTTCTTAACGTAAATCTACCACTTCAAAGCCTGGGTAATTTCCTTTGTTGAATTGGAAAGTTGAGCTAGCAATAGGGCTGTTGACATAAAGTCCATTGATGGTATATGTATATTTTGCACCAGATTTGTCAAAGATGGTTACATCATGGATGTGTTTGTTCTTGTTGATGCGAACCTGGATCTTTGAATAGTTGCTTTTTGCATCTTCAGGAGTCAAGTCGATTGCAGTCAGTTTTCCTGCCGCAGCATCCGACTGATTGGAGGAACTTCCGAATTTATATCCTGATTTGTAGAAGGTGAAAATATTGTTGGGTCCAATGGCTTGTCCTGAGTTATCAGCTTCAGAGACCTGAACTTCTTTATCTTCTTTAAGAACAGACCAAGTGGATTTGCCATCGGATATCAGATCCTGTGCTGCTAATGAAATCTTATACTGATTGGAAGGTTTGTTCAAGAACAGCTTTCCTTTATCGGTATAATTCTCACCATTAGCTTGAGTGGCTTTAAAAGTAAATTCAGACTGGATGGTTTTGTAACCATCGTATTTTTGGGACACTTCATCCAAGATTTTCTTGGCTGAACCATTTTGTCCGAACGCTAATGTTGCACTGAAAAGGGCAACAAATACATACATAAATCTCATCATCATTAATTAATCTTTTCTTAATGTTTCCAAATATTGTTCCAATGAGTATTCATCTGGATAGAGCACCTCGCGTGCTTTACTACCTTCAAAAGGACCTACAATACCTGCAGCTTCCAATTGATCGATGATTCTACCAGCGCGGTTGTAACCTAATTTTAACTTGCGCTGAATCAATGATGTTGAGCCTTGTTGATGCATAACGATCAGCCTTGCAGCTTCTTCAAACAACTGATCTCTGTCGGACAAGTCGAAATCCGATAAACCTGAACCTTCACCATTTTCATCAATGTACTCTGGCAATAGGTGGGCAGATGGATAACCACGTTGGGATCCGATGAAATCAGAAATCTGATCGACCTCAGGGGTATCGACAAAGGCACACTGGATACGGATTAGGTCACTACCTGTTGCAAGCAACATGTCACCACGACCAATCAATTGGTCTGCACCGCCACTATCCAAGATGGTCCTTGAGTCGGTTTTCGAAAGTACCCTAAATGCAAGTCGAGCTGGGAAGTTAGCTTTGATCGTACCTGTAATGATATTCACGGAAGGTCTTTGGGTTGCAATGACCAAGTGGATACCTACGGCACGGGCTAACTGAGCAAGACGAGCGATAGGTGTTTCTACCTCCTTACCGGCTGTCATGATCAAATCGGCAAACTCATCAATTATAAGAACTATAAATGGTAAGAATCGATGACCCTCCTCAGGGTTTAATCGACGATTGATAAATTTTGCATTATATTCCTTCAAATTCCTTACCTGAGCATTTTTTAATAGATCATAACGTTGATCCATCTCAATACAAAGTGAATTTAAGGTGTTGATTACTTTTTTCGTATCGGTAATGATAGGTTCATCCTCATTAGGCAGTTTTGCCAAGAAATGTCTTTCGATTTTCTTGAATAAGGATAACTCTACCTTCTTAGGGTCGACAAGGACAAACTTTAACTCTGCTGGGTGTTTTTTGTAAAGCAGGGAAGTTAAGATGGCGTTGATACCAACCGATTTACCCTGACCTGTAGCACCCGCTACCAATAAGTGTGGCATTTTAGCCAAATCGGCAATATATACCTCATTGGAGATAGTTTTTCCTAAAGCAATAGGTAAGTCCATATCCGACTTCTGGAATTTCTCGGTTGTCAGGATAGAGCGCATTGAAACCATTTCAGGAGTTGAGCTTGGTACCTCGATACCAATGGTTCCTTTACCCGGCATTGGCGCAATGATACGGATACCTAAAGCCGCTAAGCTAAGGGCAATATCATCTTCCAAATTCTTGATCTTAGAAATACGGACCCCTGGTTTCGGGATAATCTCGTACAGAGTCACCGTTGGACCGATGGTAGCCTTGATATGTTCGATTTCAATGCTGTAGTTCCTCAGGGTCTCTACAATTCTATTTTTATTGGCTTCGAGTTCTTGTTGGTTGATGGTGATTTTGCCAGAACCATAATCTTTCAATAGATCTAATCCAGGATATTGATAGCCTGAAAGGTCTAGTTTAGGGTCATATTCTCCAAATTTCTCCACTAAGTCATTGGCAGAGATCGGTTTTTCTTCAATGACTCTTTCCACCGTTAATGCGGGTTCAGCAGCTTCTTCAGTTTTCTTTGCTGGGGCAGGAGGAGGTTCGATACTGAGTTCGATTTCCTTCTGTTGGTTCTCCACGAAGTTAGTGTTTGGCTTGATTGCATTTACGTTCAAAGGAAGCGAAACTGGAGTTTCTTCTTCTTTATTGCTCGTGAATTCTACACTGCCGATTTCATCCTCTTCTTCATCGGGAACAGCATAAGTATCTGTTGCGATATTTTGCTGGGTATTTGTCTTGATCTTGTTGTTGACCGTACTGTAGTTTTGGTCATCCTCTTCAAATTCTTCATCCTCGTCTTCCAATTGTTTTTTAGAAGATTGGAAAGAGAACCTTAAATCGTAATTGTACAACAACACTAATGCGGTCAAGAAAATAAAGACCAGCAATCCACCTGTTCCTACGGTTCCAATTTGGTTTTTCAGGATCTGATTGGTCCAAAAACCGAATTTACCTTCTAGGATATGTGGGGTATTGGATATAAAATCTTGGGCAAAGCCAAGTGTAATCGACAAAAGGATAATGGCAACCAGCGAATAGATCACTGTTTTCCATACTGGAAGGATGGATCTTTTGTACAGGAATTTGTATCCGATAACAAATAAGACCAAAATAAAGAGGAAGGAAGCAACTCCGAACCACTCATACATGAATTGGTTGGCTAGAAGGGCACCGAACTTTCCGAGTTTGTTTTGAACGATCGGTGTTTCTATGGTTTCATCGTGGATTTCGTCTGTTGTTTGCATTAAAGTGCTCCATCCGCCATTGCTTTGGGCGATGTAGCTTTGGTCAGACTGCCAAGTGAACAAATAGGAAACAAAAGCAACAGTGAATAGGCCAGCGAGCAATAGCAGGAATAGGCCTAATATTTTGAGAGCCTTTCTTTGACCTTCAGAAAAGTTGAATTGATCAAAAGACTTGGTTTTTGCTCTTTTTTGATATGAAATAGTAGTGTTCTTCGTCTTCTTAGTCCCAGTGCTACCACTACCGTTTTTAAATGTATTTAATTTAGCCATTAATATGACGTGATTTACGTTAGTACAAACTTAAAAAAAAACTTTTAGGATTCAATTTTGTAGGTCATTAACGAGCTAGGTAGAATGTCCTGTGTAAAACAATTGGAATCGGTCAAGCTATTGCATAAATAGTTCATTGATTTGAATTCATTGAGCTGTAGCAATAAGCTCTCCAAATTCGTTGTATCTTTGAATATAAAGATTTTTGAAGTATGTTTCCAAGAAATAAAAATTTGCTGGCTATTGTCTTGTTGTGTTTTTCAATTTTCATACAGAGTTGTGCAAAGGATGATGGAATAAGTCCTGAAAATTTAGAAGGCCGTGATGGTTTTTCGGGAATTGCAGCCTTCAATGCTATTGGAAAAAACAGTCTTATACTTTTTATAGATGATAAACAAATCAATAAGGAAGGTGACTATTTGAATACAGGGGGATACTTAGGCCACCGTACTATATTTCCAGGGAAAAGGTCCTTAGAACTGAAAACTGAGGGAGGTGAAGTGTTGTATGCTACAGAGAAGGTGTTCCTAAGTCCAAAAATGTATACTTTCTTTTTCTTTGGTGAAAACAAGTACGAATCACTTGTTACAGAGGATGATGTAATCAAGGCTGATCCTGGGAAGATGAAAATAAGGTTGGTAAACCTAGTTTTGGATTCCAAACTGAAGTTAGATTTTAAATACCTGACTTCAACGGTAAGTCATAATCTGGAGGATAGGGTTTTTGGATTAAATGAATATGCTTCGAAGGAAGATTTTAAGTTCAAAATCACTTCAACTGACCAGAAATATGAGGATATTGAAATCCCTTTGGATGGAAAGGATCGCTCGGTAATTTCAGTCGTTTTGTACTCTGACCTTCAGGTGGAAGGAGATAAGAAAGTGATAAAATATAAGATATTGGAACTCTAAGAAGGGATAGAAATAAAAAAAGAAAGCCCGTAATCAGCAGATTACGGGCTTTCTTTTTTTATTCTGATGCTTATGCTACAGTGATTAAGTAGTAGTTCTTTTTACCACGTTGAGCTATAAGGTATTTATCATTGATCAAATTGCTGGTGTTTACAACCAATTCAATGTCGGTCAATTTCTCGCGGTTCAATGAAACGCCTCCACCTTGCAACATTTTTCTGGCCTCACCTTTGGAAGGGAACACTTGTGTCTCAACCAATAGGTCTAAAATATTGATGCCTTCAGCTAATTTTGCTCTATCCAAATTGGATTGAGGAACACCGTCGAACACTTCAAGTACGGCTTCATGATCTAAGTTAGCCAAGAAAGAAAGGTCTCCGTTTCCGAAAAGGAATTCGGAAGTTTTAACCGCTGTTTCGTAGTCTAATTCAGAGTGCGTACGGGTTGTGATGTCCTTAGCCAAAGCTTTTTGAACAATTCTCAAGTGAGGCGCAGCATCATGCTCAGCGATGATGGCATCAATTTCTTCCTTGGTTTTCAAAGTAAAGATCTTGATCCAGTTTTTAGCGTCATCATCTGTTGCATTCAACCAGAATTGATAATATTTATAAGGAGAGGTTTTCTTAGCGTCCAACCATACCGCACCTGATTCGGTCTTGCCGAACTTCTGTCCGTCAGACTTTTTGATCAATTGCGTAGTTAATCCGAAAACAGTCCCTTGTTCTAATCTGCGAACGATTTCACTTCCAGTAACGATGTTACCCCATTGGTCAGAACCACCCATTTGGATTTTACAGTTCTGGTTTTTCCAAAGATAATAGAAGTCATAACCTTGAATTAATTGATAGGAGAACTCAGTGAAGGAAAGGCCGTTTTCGCCTTCCAAACGTTTCTTTACAGAATCTTTGGCCATCATATAATTCACGGTAATCAGCTTACCAACATCGCGGATGAAATCAAGGAAACTGAATTCCTTGAACCAATCGAAGTTGTTCACCATTTTTGCATCGGTATCACCTTCGCCAAATGTTAAGAATTTGGTCAATTGATGTTTCAAGGATGCAACATTGTGAGCTAACGTAGCTTCATCTAGAAGATTACGTTCAGCTGATTTGAATGAAGGGTCTCCGATCATTCCTGTCGCACCACCAACTAAGGCAATAGGCTTGTGGCCAGCATGTTGAAAGTGGATCAGGGTCATGATTTGAGTTAAATGACCAACATGTAGAGAATCGCCTGTCGGGTCGAAGCCGATATATCCCGCTACTTGTTCTTTGTTTAACAATTCTTCTGTTCCTGGCATGATGTCTTGAAGCATGCCTCTCCAGCGTAGTTCTTCTACAAAGTTCATAATATACCCTTAAGATTTTTATTTAAGTTGCAAAGATACGAGATTAAACTGTATCTTTCAGATATTAATTGTTTGATATAGCGGATGAATTTTCTCTCACATTTCTATTTTGAAAGGTTTGCAACTATCCCGGAGCGCGTCCTTGGCTCTTTGTTGCCAGACTTGTTGAAGAATGTAGATAAGTCCTATATCTTTCATCCCCAAAAATTCGAGGAACAACTCTTTGCCCACCCCTTGACCATGGAAATATCAGAAGGCTGGTACCGACATGTGGAGGTGGACAAGATCTTCCATAGTAGTGAATTCTTTTTGAACCATTGTCACCACCTGAGACGTAAGCTCGACCCTGTTTTGGAAGGTACTCCGATTCGTGGCACCTTCATGGCACACATCGCAGTGGAATTGATGTTGGATCATCTGTTGATCAAGCATCAGCTGGTCAATGTTTCGAGATTATATGAACACCTAGAAAATGTTCACCGACCAATTATGAAAAATTATTTGAAAACCATCGGTGTGGAAGATATTGATGGGTTTGTTGCCTTTTATGATAAATTCTTAGCATGGAAGTATATTTTTGATTATAAGGATCTTGATCAGATTTCAAAGCCACTGATCAATATTTCAAAACGTATCTGGACCTTTGAGACCCCAAAGGGAATACATGAAGGATTGACTGCAGTCCTGGTCGATTATTGCAATGAAGATATGAAGGATTTCAAAGATATCTACACATATATTCAGGATAACTTGACGTATTTGTCATAATTTTTTTCACTTTTGTTACTTGTCCAATAAATTAACTTAATATGGCTAATAGACTTTTCCGAAAGAAAAGCGTAGATCAAATTCTTTCAGACGCTGAACATGGTGGTTCTGGATTAGCAAAAATTTTAGGAGTTCGAGATTTAGTTTCCCTTGGTATTGCAGCCATCGTAGGGGCTGGTATTTTCAGTACCATCGGTTTGGCCAGCTACAATGGTGGTCCGGCCGTATCGCTGCTCTTCGTGTTTGTGGCTTTTGCCTGTGTGTTTACTGCTCTTTCCTATGCTCAGTTTGCGAGTACCGTGCCGGTTTCCGGTAGTGCATATACCTATGCTTATGTGGCATTTGGTGAATTGTTTGCATGGATTATAGGCTGGGCCCTGGTGCTCGAATATGCCGTTTCCAATATGGTGGTTGCCATTTCATGGTCGCAATACTTTGTTTCCATGCTGGAAGGCTTCGGTATCCATCTCCCCAAATGGATGACCATGGCGCCGGGTTATGCCCTGGATGCCCATCAGAAATTCCTGGAGGTCGGGATAGAAAACATGGAGAAGATCGATAAGGTTGCCCTGCAAGCTTATGATACGGCTCCAAGGATCTTGGATATTCCGATAATCTTTGATATGCCCGCCGGATTGATCACCTTCTTGGTGACTTGGCTAGTTTATATCGGGATCAAGGAATCCAGAAAAGCTAGTAATATCATGGTGTTGATCAAGATCGGGATTATCCTGGCGGTGATCATTGGTGGTATTTTCTTTGTAAAACCAGAGAACTGGACGCCGTTTGCACCGAATGGTATCGGCGGAGTAATGAGTGGGGTAGCAGCGGTATTCTTTGCTTTTATCGGTTTCGACTCCATTTCAACGACTGCGGAGGAGTGTAAGAATCCTCAAAGGGACCTTCCAAAGGCGATGATCTATTGTTTGTTGATCTGTGCAGTGCTCTATGTGGCGATCACCTTGGTGTTGACAGGGATGGTGAACTATAAAGAATTGAATGTTAAGGATCCTTTGGCTTATGTATTCGAATATGTAGGTTTTGACCACATGGCTGGGATTATATCAGTGACTTCCGTAATTGCGATTACCAGTGCTCTACTGGTGTTTCAGTTGGCTCAACCAAGGATTTGGATGACGATGAGTAGAGATGGATTGTTATGGAAGAAATTTGCAACCATTCACCCGAAGTATAAAACGCCTTCTTTTGCAACGATCGTTACTGGTATTGTGGTGGCCATTCCAGCCTTGTTCTTTAAGATGGATTTCTTTGTTGATTTGACGTCTGTAGGTACATTCTTCGCTTTTATCTTGGTGTGCTGTGGGGTATTGTATATGGATCATTCTGGATTGTCCAAACGTTCTAAGTTCAGAGTGCCTTATGTCAATGGAAAATACATCGTAGGGATTAGCTTGATTGTCGGATTGATCTTGGCGGTTAGGTTCAGTGGAGAGTCAATCTCGGATTGGATGAGCATGGGTTCCTCGGCGATCCTATTGCATAAATCTTTGGTGATCGTGTTTTGGTTGGCTTGGTTGGTGTTAAGCGTATTGAGCTTTAAATATAACTTTTCACTATTGCCGGTGATCGGAATCTTGGTAAACCTGTATTTGATGTCTGAATTAGGGGCGAGCAACTGGATTATCTTTATCCTATGGTTGTTGGGTGGTTTAGCCATATACTTTGGTTATGGCTATAGAAATTCGAAATTGAGAAATATCGATACGAAATAGAAAAAGATAGAAAGAAATAGGAAAGGCTGCCATTTGGCAGCCTTTTTTTATAATCTAGTAAGTTTTACTTCCTCCGTATTAGGGATGGTGAGTGGAACTCGCTCAAGCGTAACAAAGCTGCTGTCGAGACCAAATCCCTTCTCTTCTGAAAGACTGAATTTCTTCAGGATCTTATAGATCTCAAGGATGATTTTCTCATTCCATTTCAGGAAGTGGGTTTTCGAAATCACTTTCTCTAGGACCACGAAGTTGAAATCTCCAGGGATATTGTGTTTCTTCAAAGTCTCGTAATTACTAGTGATATCAATTTCACCTTTTTTTACCATATCTTCAACAACCTTACGGAACAATAAACTGATCTTCTGTTCCTCACGGAAACCTAGGTGGAAGTCAATACGGATAAGCTTTCCGGGGATTAATTGAGTGACTTTATATTCCCTTGTGTGTGGGTTGTCCATTACATCCACGTGAACCAACCAATACACATCTGCACGCTTTGGTTTCTTGTTGATGATGGAATAAGTGATCTTAGCTTCTACTTCAGTCAGGTTATTTGCACTGGTCAAATAAACCAAATGAGAAGAGAACTGAGGAACGGTTTTATCCTCGCTCAGCTCAGATAGAATAGGGTAGTAGTCTTGGATATTGACAAATTTGACAAACCTGTTCTTGATCTTTCTTGCACCAAACCAGCTGTACATCACCACAAACAAGGTCAATGCAAGCAATAAGGTCAACCAACCACCATGAGCAATTTTACTGATATTACCTACCAAGAATGCTAATTCGATGACGGTGTATACAGATGCAAACAGACCAATCAAGATTGGGTTGATCCGTTTTCTGATCATGAAGACCGTCATGAGGATGGTGGTCATGATAAAGGTCAGGTTAATCGCTAGACCATAAGCGGCCTCCATATTACTTGACTCTTTGAAGATCAGGATAATCAACATACAGCCTAGATAAAGGATGAGGTTGACTGAAGGGACATAGATTTGACCTTTGTGGTCACTTGGATAACGAATAGCAACCTTTGGCCATATATTCAATCGTACAGCCTCTGCAATCAAGGTAAATGAACCCGAAATCATAGCCTGGCTGGCAATTACCGCAGCAATAGTCGCGATAGTAACCCCCCAGATAATAAACCAATCTGGCATGATTGCATAGAAAGGATTAACCTCCCCGATTTTAGTTCCAACATGACCTAACAACCAAGCGCCCTGTCCGAAGTAGTTGAAAATCAACATCAATTTTACATAGATCCAGCTGATACGGATATTTGATTTTCCGCAATGGCCCATGTCAGAATAAAGAGCCTCAGCTCCCGTGGTACAAAGGAAGATTGCTCCGATGATGAACCAAGCGTTTGGATAGTTTGCAAGTAATTGGTAAGCGTAGTACGGGTTAATGGCTTTCCAGATCTCAGGATTATGCCCTAAATAAGAAAATCCCAATATCCCTATCGTCGTAAACCAAATGAACATTAAAGGTCCGAATACACGGCCTACGATATTGGTTCCAAAACGTTGGATGATAAAAAGCATGGAAATGATCAGGACAACCACAGGAATGGTCGGGAAACCTGGAGTTTTGATTGCTAAACCTTCAACTGCGGAAGAGATGGTGATCGCTGGCGTGATCATCCCGTCTGCTAAGAGGGTGCTACCCCCGATGATGGCCGGAATAATCAACCATTTTGCTCTTTTTCGAACCAAGGAATAGAGGGATAAAATCCCGCCTTCACCTTTGTTGTCCGCGTTCAGGGTTATGATGACATATTTAACTGTGGTCTGCAACGTAAGCGTCCAGAAAATACAAGAAAGACCACCATAAATCATGATTTCTTGAATTTCACCTTTGTTAAAAATTGCTTTGAAAACGTAGAGGGGAGAAGTACCGATATCACCGAAAATGATACCTAGACTGATTAATAAACCTGTCCAGCTTAGGCGCTGTAGGTTTTGTTTATGATCTCCTGACATATATTTAATTATGTTTGATATCTTATCTGAATTAGAGGCGAAATTACAACTTTTAATGCGACAACGTATTTTCTTGTTAAAAATTGTTAAAGGCCCTAAAAAACTCCTGAAAAAAAGCTAAAATTAATTACTTTTGTATTAGGAATTCTCGAATTATTGTTTACATTTGATTAAACCATAACCTTAATCGAGTATCCATTGAAACATGAAATTAGAATTTAGAAATATATCACACCTTGCTATCTGTTCACTATGCCTATTAATCGGCTTAGGAGGTACAGCACAGGCTTCTAATTCTGAAGTTTCAACCCCACATTATTCCAGCTATTCAACACTTGAAGCTTCTTCATTTGATCTGAACAAGGCGAAAGAAGAAGACAATGACAAGCTTATCAATAATGTTAAAGTCTTCTACAATCCCATCTCAGAACAGATCTCTGTGACTTTCAAGCTCGCAAAGGTAAATAATATTACGATAAAAGTAATGGATGCCCTTGGGAATGAAGTCCTAAGTCTTCACAATGGTAGCTTAGATGCAGGAATGCAGAACTTGAGTTTTGATACCCAACAAAAACTTTCTGAAGGTTTTTACTTCGTGAGAGTGTCTGGAGGCTCAGAAACCATCGTTAAGCGTATTTCAATCAGACAATAATCGTTAGATTTATCATAAAATATTAAAGGCTCCTCATTGGGAGCCTTTTTTGATTGCTGTAGAAAATTATTGACATTCAATATAAAAGCCCAACCACTTTCTCAATGGTTGGGCTTTTAAATATGAATTGATAATTCTTATTTTCTATCTGAGATTTCTACATAAGGACGAAGGTTTTCGCCGATGTAAACTTGTCTTGGACGGCCGATAGGCTCTTTGTTATCACGCATCTCTTTCCATTGCGCAATCCATCCCGGAAGACGACCTAATGCGAACAATACAGTAAACATATCAGAATTGAATCCTAATGCACGGTAGATAATACCTGAATAGAAGTCTACGTTTGGATATAATTTACGATCGATGAAGTATTGGTCATTTAAAGCAGCTTCTTCAAGACGCTTAGCGATATCCAATACTGGATCTTGAACACCTAATTTCTCTAGAACGTCGTCACACGCTTTTTTGATGATCTTAGCACGCGGATCGAAGTTTTTGTAAACACGGTGACCGAATCCCATCAAACGGAAAGGATCGTTTTTGTCTTTTGCTTTCGCAAGGTATTTATCAGCATCACCACCATCTTCTTTGATTGCCTCAAGCATTTCGATTACTGCTTGGTTAGCACCGCCGTGCAATGGACCCCAAAGGGCATTGATACCAGCGGAGATAGAAGCATACATGTTGGCATTGGATGAGCCTACCATTCTTACTGTTGAGGTAGAACAGTTCTGTTCGTGGTCAGCATGTAAGATCAATAATTTATGCATAGCATCAATCACTAATGGATCGAATGTTTTGTCTTGGTTTACTTCACCAAAGATCATATTCAAGAAGTTCTCGATATAACCGAAGTTATTCTTAGGATAAACTACCGGATGACCTAATGATTTCTTTTGGATCCAAGAAACGATCGTAGGCATTTTAGCCAATAAGTTGATGATCGTTTTATTTTCTTCTTCTTCTGTTTGGTTAGGGTTTAGAGACTCTGGATAGAATGATGACAATGCACCTACTAAACAGGATAATTGACCCATTGGATGAGACTTCGATGGAAAACCTGCGAAGAAGTTTTTCATGTCCTCGTGGATCATCATCTGTGCCCTGATATCAGAACGGAATTTCTCTAATACGTCTTTTGTTGGTAGCTCACCGTAAATCAATAAATAAGCTACTTCCAAGAAAGTTGATTTTTCTGCTAAATCTTCAATCGCGTATCCTCTATATCTTAAGATACCTTTTTCTCCATCTAAAAAAGTGATGGCGCTCTTTGTAGAACCTGTGTTTTTGAATCCTGGATCTAAGGTAATGTATCCAGAAGAATCTCTTAATTTTGAAATATCTAGGGCTTTCTCATTTTCAGTTCCTGTGATAACAGGCATTTCATATGTAGACCCATTTAAGTTAATAGATGCAGTTTCAGACATAATCAAATTTCTTGTATTATTTGTGTTTTATACTTTTATCGTATTCTTACAAATGTATAAAATTGATTTCTATTTTCTGATGTATAATACGAATAATTATGACACAAAACAGTCATTTTAAGACAATTTATGTGTATTAATTAGATTACTTGTCCATTCAAGCCAAATCTTTGCTCAGATAGCCCTAATTCTCCTTTTTCAACCAATTACCTGCCTTAATCCGTTCATTCCCAGCTAGCCAAGCTGATAAAATATGTTAAAATATTTTGTAGTCTACGAAAAGTTCGTAATTTAGTGATAAATACGTAGAGCAATGGAAAAACTGACCGCACAAGAAGAAGAAGCAATGTTGTCAATCTGGCAATTAAACGGTGGATTTGTCCGCGAAATATTGGATAATTTGAAAGACAAAGAAATGCCTTATACCACCTTGGCCTCCACCATCCGAAACCTCGAAAAGAAAGGTTTCGTAAAGGCCGTTAAATACGCCAATGCAAAACGCTATGAACCTATATTGAATGCCGAGGAGTACAAGGCCAAATTCATGAATTCCTTTGTAGGCGATTATTTCAAAAACTCCTATAAAGAGATGGTTTCATTCTTCGTAAAAGAAGAGAAGCTGAGCCAAAAAGAATTGGAAGAAATCATGGAAATGATTAAGCATAATAAATCCTAAGCTCATGGAAGCTCTACTGACCTATATCATCCAAGTAAACCTGCTACTGGCGTTAATCTTTCTAGGATATCAGTTCCTTTTGAAGAACCTTACTTTTTACCGCCTGAACAGGATTTATTTCCTCTTTGGCAGCCTCTATGCCTTTGTCTATCCATTCTTGGATATCAAGTCATGGTTTGCCAAGAGCATTACAATCCCGCAAGGGATAATTATGGAATATTTCCCAATACTAGAGGAAAGCAAGGTGGAAGCTTTTTATCTCGGTGATCTGATGGTCTATTTGGTAGCCATCGGAGGATTGGTCCTCCTGACCAAGTTGTTGATACAGCTCGGTAGCTTATTACGTATCCATTGGCATTCAAAGCCATCGCAGTGGCGCGATTTTATTTTCCGGAATGTCCTATTCCCGATTACCCCATTTTCTTTTTTCAACAAGATCTATCTGCACAAAGAACAGCACCAAGATCTGGAGCTATACGATATTTTCAAGCACGAACAGGTACATGTGAGAGGCCATCACAGCATCGATGTTCTGTGGTTTGAAATAGTGTTGTTGTGCTGTTGGTTTAATCCCTTCGTATGGTACATGCGCAAAGCCGTACGTCAAAATCTGGAATTCTTGACTGATCAACAAGTTCTGGATAAGGGTGTGGACCGACAGACCTATCAATACTCCTTGCTGAATGTCACCAAGCAGGGTGCTTCGGTCGGCATCAGCAATCAGTTTAATTTTAAAACCTTAAAAAAGCGCATTATGATGATGAACAAAAAAAGATCATCCAAACTGCAACTTGGAAAATATGTCTTCCTGTTGCCCATCTTGATCATTGCTGGAATCACCTTCACGGTAAACCAAGCTGAAGCTAAAATTGAAAAGGTGGTAGTCAAATTGAATGAAACAGACCTCAATCAACAAATCAAAGAAGTCATTATTCAGCAACCTAAAAAAGATACGACAGACCTTGATTCCATCAGGAACATTGATACCAAGGACTACGCAGACTATGTTCAAGCTGAGTCTGGTTCTAACCAAACTGGTAATCGTATTAAATCGGTCAATATTACCCGTTTGATTCATGCAGATCCGAATAAGCGTCCTTTAGTGATACTTGATGGCGAAAGAATGCCTAAGAACTTCAATATTGCGGTTGTTAATCCTAACTCTATTAAGAGTTTAGATATTCTAAAAGGTGCTGAAGGGAATAGCTATGGAGAGGAAGGAAAGCATGGCGTATTTATTATTGAGACGAAAAAAGATGCTGCTGGGCAAGGAGCATCGAGCTCAAATGAGCTTAGAGGAGAATTTATAGGAATGAGGGCGAATGCAACAATAAGTAAAGACTCCCTGCCAGTAAAAGTCCTTACCAAAGTCGAATTCAAAGAAATCCCAAAAGACACAAAAATTATCATTGATGAAAAAGAGTCCACTATTGAGGAGTATAAAAAATTGTCCCCAAATGAACTGGCGAATATTCACGTGATGAAGGGTTCCAATGGAGAGAAACCAACCATCAAGTTCACAACCTTAGAATTTGCAAGGAAAAATAATATTGGATCTACGTCTGTCCCCGGCAAACCTGCCTCCGAACCTAGAATCACCGTAAAGGGAGAACCAGGTTCAGAGCCTGCAAGAATAACGGTTAAAGGCCGAGCGATTACCGAAGCCGGAAACAATACATTTGAAGCTCAGTCAGACTCTGAGATAACGCATGTTTACATTGGCAAACCCGTTCATGGTCAAAATGGCACACCCGGAGCAGTGAGAGTTAGAGGATCATTATCTAAAGATGCACTAAAAGACAAGCTTATAGTCATCGATGGAAAAATCGCGAATAAGAAAGCTATCGACAAACTGGACTATAACGAAATTGAATACTATAACCAGCTGGATCCAAAAGGAGGCAAAGCCTTATATGGAAAAAAAGGTGAAAAGGGAGTGGTGATCATTGGGACAAAATCCAACAAATCGAAATAAAGATCTTTATTAAATATTTATTATTTACTAAATCAAATCAGGCAAGAAAGGCAACCCTAGGGCTAGTCATGGTCGGAAGAAATTCCGACCATTTTTTATGTTTTAAAAACTTTACCTGGGTCGCCTCCTGCAAATATGATTAGAATAGCAGTTATCATATCCCGGAGCTCCATGGCTATTCGTCTTTTAGCGGTTTTGTAGCCCACATTATTGGCTTTTTTGTAGATCAACAAAAGCATCGCTGCAATCATTGTCATATAGACCATCACTTCAATCCCGTTCTTGTTCATTGAAACCAGGTGACTTAGGTTGAGTTCCTGTTTCAGGAACCTGAAAAACACTTCAATGTCCCACCGCTTTCTGTAATAATCAGAAATTTCCTTGGCAGAGAGTTTAAATTCGTTGGTCAGAAACCAGAATTCTTTGTTCGTTTTTTGGTTCCTGATGACCACCAAACGGAATAAGGTTTCTACTTTCTCTTGCCGGTAATGCAGTTTGCCCCGTTTGTTCTGGACGGGGCTTCCAGTGTAAAGCTTTACCTTGCTGTCTTTCAGCACTTCCCAATCATCCCATTTGGGAGATTCTTTCTCGTCAAGAAATGATTCAATCTCTTCAAATTTTCTGTTATCTTTCGAACGAATGATGAATTTCACAGACCCTTCCTCAAATTCTTTCATTGACCGTGTTGATTGCAGGCCCCTGTCCATGACATAAACATTGCCGTGATGCTCTTCTTTTCTTACTTGTTTTAAAACAGCTTCCGGGAGTGCGGACTCTTCGGAAGAGTATTTCTGGCCTGTAAATACCTCTACTCCCGAAGGTAAGATGCCATCAAATGAAAAACTGAATTTCACTAATTTCTTGCCGCTTTTCTGGTCAATCCCCTCTTTTAACTTAGAGCAGGCATCGGCAACAATAGTGCTGTCAACTCGTATCAGGTTGTACTTGGCTATCTCCGTTTTATTATAAGATTTCGCAAGCCGCAAATACATCTGCTCATAGATTTCTTTGAAATAACTGGGGTCGATCTTGGAAAGTCTCTCGGAGATAGAACTCCTGCGAACTTTTTCTTCTTCCCCCAATCCAAACAGGGCCTTAAAGCCGCTGCTGTTAAAAGTGTCCTCAAGTGTCCTCTGGCTCAATCTATCGTTGTCAAAGACGCAGAATAAAAGCAGATAGAACATTTTCCTCCCATGGAGCACTTTACTATAGTGGTCAACATTGGTGGTCGCTGAAAGATGGCTTAAAAGCGCCTCGGGAATGAAATCCAGAACCTGACTAAGGGAAACTTTGTGGTCATTGAATACTGACATAAATGTTTGATTATCAGTATAAACATACAAAATTTAAACGACAAAAACAAGTTAATTATTTGATTATCAGGTAATTGTAAAATTATTTTTTGCACATATAAAAAACAAAAAAGTCGGAAGAAAATCTTCCGACCATGACTACCCTAGGGCTGCCTTTTTATTATTTCAATTCTTTAAAGATCACAGGGCTATTGCCATAGAGCGGGGTCGAGCCATCCCATTTTTCGATAAACTGCTGTTGTATGATCAATGGAGAAAGGGTTTGCTGTCTCAATTGGTTGGCCTTGGATTCCGCTTCCGCCTGAACAATCATTTTTCTGGCATCCGCTTCCACTACCTTCAGCTCATTTTCAGCTTGCTGAGCCTTCTGAATGGCCGCATTTTTAGCATTAATGGCTTGGGTGATCGATTCGGGATACTGTATTCCAGAAGTCAATTGCTCCAAGATAAAGCCTTCTCCTTGCAAAAACTTAATCATTTTATCTTGTACGCCATTTTCAAATTTCTCACGATTACTGATAATGGAATCCGTAGAATATTTGTTGAATTCAATTCTATATACATCCTTGATGTGGTTTACCAAGGTCATGTTCAATATCTCGTCCACTGGCCTTCTATATTTTGTAAAGATCTTAGGCGAACTACCGGTCAATACCCGCAGGGATAGGGTGGGATCAACGGTAAAGACCGATCCATCCTTGGCATTCACTGTAAAGTTTTGATAATTGACGGTCTGAACATAGGTCGGAAACTCGTAGATGGACTCGGTAATAGGATTATACCAAACCCTTCCGGTTACTAAACTCACGTCCTGAACGCCTTTCTCGGAACCATAGAGTTTAACCTTGATCCCTTCATAACCGGCGTCGATTCTTTCCGTGCAAATGATCCAAACAAGCAAAGCGATAATTAGGGTTGCCCCCACAGCAATAAGATTTCTTTTCATAAATAAAATTGGTTGGTCTATTTTTTCAAGATATACATAATGAACTTATATAGTATGGCAATCAGTAAAAGAGCCAAACAAACGCCCACAAATACATCCCAATCAGATGCCGCACTCAATAAATGAAATGCCTGCGTCGATCCCCAAATAAAGAAAACCAAGATGATCGGAATGGTAATAAATGGTCGTATTCTATCCATATATTATGTCTTGTAAATATGCTAATAATATACGAAAAAAATGCCTAAATCTTTAACCTATTCTGAGGCTTAACAGATTTATTTCGTGTTCAAGTTAGTCATGGTCAGCTCTATTCCGATATTAATGAAGCTGTTCACCATTTTTACGGAATGTTCAATCAGGGCAGGTAATTCTCGTTGTTCTTCATTGTCAAATGGCCCTAAGACATAATCTACCTGTCTTCCTTTGGGGTAATTGTCGCCGATGCCAAATCTTAAACGGGCATAATGTTGTCCGCCCACCGAGCCTTCAATGGATTTCAAACCATTGTGGCCAGCTGCAGATCCCTTAGGTTTGATCCGCAAAGACCCAAATGGAATTGCCAAGTCATCAACGATAACCAAGACATTCTGGATTGGAACTTTCAGTTCTTGCATCCAATAGTTAACGGCTTTGCCGCTTAGGTTCATAAAGGTGGTAGGTTTGATCACAAAAACGTTGTGACCTCTTTGCTTGTATTCGGTGTAATAGGCATGTTTCAGAGTCGACCATGTCGTACCGGCCTGGTTTGCCAGTTCGTCTGCAACCATAAAACCTATATTATGACGGGTATCAGCATACTCCCTTCCAATATTTCCTAATCCAACTATCAGATAATTCATGCCTGCAAAAATAGGATTTAATTATAACAGAATGAAAAAGAATAGTGGCTGGCCTAAAGGGGAGGTGTAGGATTAAAAATTCCTTAATTGAAATATAATATCCCAATATTAATTAATTATCCTAATTATTATATTTGTATATATCTAACTATTATTAACATGAAAAACAGAATACTTTTCTTCATTGTGGTATTCACCATAATGTTGGGCTGCTCTAAAGATGGAGAGCAAGGGCCAAAAGGCGATAAAGGTGATAAAGGAGAACAAGGTGATGTGGGTGTGAAAGGAGCTGATGGAACCAAGGTCCTTAGCGGAACTACAGCACCAGCAGCCAATCTTGGAAATATTGGTGATTATTATATTGACCTAGCACTTACTAATATTTATGGACCAAAAACAGCAAATTCATGGGGCAATCCTACCTCACTAAAAGGAGCGCAAGGGGAGAATGGGGAAAATGGAAAAGACGGATTGAGTTTGTTAAGTGGAAATGTAGCTCCAACCATGGACATTGGTAAAGTTGGGGACCTATATTTTAATTTATCAACCCTAACAATCCACGGACCTAAGAATCTTGATAATTGGGGTACATCATATCCCTTAGCCAGTACTCAAAATTCAGGCGTACATGTCTTCCTAATAAAAAATGTTAAGTTTTCATTACCTGCAAAAGAAGGGGAGGATTATAATCAGACCAAGCCCAATTTCTCTTATGTCAATAATGAAATTAACTTGGGAAATGTCAACATCAATAAAGGAATTAGCTTTATTTATTGGAGATACAATGATCCTATTCTTGACAATGGGGTATTCTACTCAAATTATTTCCGTTATCAATGGAATGACCTCGTAAAAAATGGGGACTATGTAAATTATGGTAGTCCCAGCATTAATTTAAAATACAGAATAGCCCCTTTTAAGGTAGGTTATAATACCGTCACTAAGAACAATTTTTTACAAGTGTTATTGGAAGGAAACGAAATCCTCTCCTCGGGACAACCAAATCCGGTTGAATTCAATGCCTTCCTTGCGAATGCCAATTTTGATATCCTTATCAAATATATTCCTGAGAGCTCTGCGGTTCAAATGCAAGCTTCTGGAAGAAATGTTCAAGAGCTCTTAAGGATAAATTCGAGATAATACTTTGTAGTTCAGTCAATAGAAAATACATCTTATTTAATTTAAACCTTCAGATTAATTCCTGAAGGTTTTTTAATTGTCCAAATCCTATCAAGGGAGGTTTCAAATGGCCTTTAATCCAGCCCCAAATGTTGATTTAAAGTAAAATATTACTAGCATCACTGAAAAATGTGACCGATGGAATTTTTTTCACGGTACAAAAAAGACAATTTTGTCTTAAATACAAAACACATTATATGAAAACTACCTTAAACATTGGGACTCTTGCATTATGCTCATGCTTATTTTTAGCTTCTTGTGGTAATTCAGAACAATCTAAATCCGAATCTACCGATCACAGTTCACATGCTACCGAAGCTCCAGCGACCGAAACTCCAACTCCTACAGCTGAGCCTGAAACCACTGCTGCCGCAACTTCAAATACCATTGTGGTAGAAAGCAACGATCAAATGCAGTTCAATGTAAATGAATTACATGTCAAAGCCGGTGAGCCAATCAGCCTTACATTAAAGCACGTTGGTACAATGAAAAAAGAAGTGATGGGACATAACTTGGTTGTTTTGAAACCAGGTACTGACCTAATCAAATTCGGAGAAGAGGCAATAAAGGCACAAGCTACAGACTATGTTCCTGCATCAACAGAGGTACTAGCCCATACCAAATTAATTGGGGGTGGCGAAGAAACCAAAATCGACTTTACCCTAGAAAGCCCAGGAACCTATGATTTTATCTGTTCATTCCCTGGACACCTTGCGGTAATGAAAGGAAAGATCATAGCCGAATAGTTTGAAACAAATTTTTGGTGGTCCCCTAAATAGGGGCCCATCTTATCATGCTAAAGCCTTTAAAGAATGAAAAGAGAGAAAAAATTATGGTGGGCCTTTATCCTAGTGGTAGTATTGTCATTTTCAGTACTGCTATACTACGGTTATGAGATCTACCAAGTTTCCCCGCCAATTCCAGAAAAAATCGTCGATGAATCTGGAGAACTTATTTTTACCGAACAAGATATTAAAAATGGACAGAATATTTGGCAAAGTATAGGAGGTCAAGAAGTAGGATCTATTTGGGGGCATGGTGCTTATGTCGCTCCAGATTGGACTGCAGATTGGCTGCACCGCGAAGCCTTACATATCCTGGATATCTATTCAAAAAACGAATTTTCTAAACCATATAATGAAATAGGCGAAGATCAACAGGCTATGTTGGCAACCCGCTTGAAATCAAAAATCAGAAAAAACACCTTCGACGCTGCTAGCAATACCATTACCATTGATGCTGATCGGGTTTCAGCTATCAAAGCGCTGTCGGAGTATTACAAGGGCTTATTTACCAATGATCCCAAATTCGACCAATTGAGAAAGGATTATGCTATTCCTGTGAATTCGATTAAAGATGAAGCAAGGATGCATAAGATGAATGCCTTTTTCTTCTGGGCTACCTGGGCTACCGTGACCGAAAGACCCGACTCCAAGGTTTCGTATACCCATAACTGGCCCAATGAGAAATTGGTCGGCAATGAAATGACCATGGACCTACTGGCTTGGTCCGGGGTAAGTATCATCTTATTGATCTTTTGTGTGGGTGCGTTGGTGTTATGGCAGGTTAGGGCAGGTGCTGAAGACGAACTGCTTTATCCTGCTGAAGATCCCTTGTTGAGACAAGGAGTGACCCCATCCATGAAATTAGTAAAGAAATACTTCTGGGTGGTCAGTCTCTTGATGCTGGTGCAGGTCGGCTTAGGAATAGTCACGGCGCACTACGGAGTGGAAGGGGATGGGCTTTATGGAATTCCTATCGATCAATTCCTTCCTTATTCTGTAACCCGTACTTGGCACACCCAATTAGCTATCTTCTGGATCGCTACAGCCTGGTTGGCTACCGGTCTCTATATAGCTCCGGCGGTTTCCGGAAAAGACCCTAAATTCCAGGTCTTTGGAGTGAACTTCCTCTTTATCGCGCTATTGATCATCGTGGTGGGTTCTATGGTGGGCCAATGGTATGGCGTGATGCAAAAACTAGATTTAGTCCAAAACTTCTGGTTTGGCCATCAAGGTTATGAATACGTGGATCTAGGAAGATTCTGGCAGATTTTCCTTTTCATTGGGCTCTTTGTTTGGTTGGCATTAATGGTGAGACCATTGATCCCCATCCTGAAAAACGGAGGCGAAGAAAAGAACCTGATCGTGATGTTCCTTATTTCCTGTTCAGCCATTGCGCTTTTCTATGGTGCAGGATTGATGTGGGGCAGACAGACCAATTTGGCTATCGCGGAATACTGGCGATGGTGGGTAGTGCATTTATGGGTAGAAGGATTCTTCGAAGTATTTGCCACCGTGGTTATGGCCTTCCTGTTCGTGCGATTAGGCTTATTGAAACCAAAGAGTGCAACATCCAGCGTGTTGTTCTCCACCATCATATTCTTGTCGGGCGGTATCCTAGGTACATTCCACCACTTATATTTCTCAGGGACTCCAACTGCAGTTATGGCCTTGGGTGCTACATTCAGTGCCTTGGAAGTTGTTCCATTGACCATTATCGGATTTGAAGCTTATCACAACTATAAGATTTCGAAAGCCACCAAATGGTTAGAGGATTACAAATGGCCGATCTATTTTCTGATTTCCGTAGCATTCTGGAACTTCCTTGGGGCAGGAGTATTTGGGTTTATCATCAATCCTCCAATTGCACTTTATTTTGTGCAAGGCCTGAATACAACACCATTGCATGGTCACACTGCGTTGTTCGGAGTATACGGGATGCTAGGAATCGGATTGATGCTCTTTGTTCTGCGCAGCTTGTACCGCGATGTCAAATGGAACGATAAACTGATCAAGGTCGGTTTCTGGAGCTTAAATATTGGATTGCTCGGAATGGCTATGTTGAGCTTATTACCTGTCGGGATCTGGCAGGCTATCGAAAGCATAGGCCAGGGGATGTGGTATGCCCGTTCTGCCGAATTGATGCAAGAACCAGGAATGGTGTTCCTAAAATGGATGCGTACGCCTGGAGATATTGTATTCGCCATCGGGGTATTTGCATGTGCCTGGTTTGTATTTGATTTAACACTTAAAAATAAAAAACAATAAAATCATGGAAAACTTAATAAATGAAAAAATCGGTAATGTAGTAGCTAAGAATTTCAAGACTGCTGCTGTATTTACCAAATATGGAATGGATTTCTGCTGTGGTGGACAAGTTGCCATTGGAACTGTTGCTGATAAAAAAGGCATCAATAAGGAAAGCCTATTGGATGACCTAAACAATGTATTGAATGAATCTGCAGGCGAGCAAATCGATTTCAATTCATGGCCTTCTGATTTATTGGTGTCCTATATAGTAAAAACCCATCATAGATATGTGCGCGAAAAAACGCCGGTATTAATGGCTTATATCAATAAGGTAGCTCGAGTACATGGCGAAAGACATCCAGAACTTTATGAAATCAATAAATTGTTTGAAGAAAGCGCATTGGATCTTGGTCATCACATGGAAAAAGAAGAAAAGATTTTGTTCCCATACATTGAGAAATTAGAGGAAACCAAATCAAATCCAGCAGCCTATGTTCAACCGGGTTTTGGTTCTGTTCAGAATCCAATCAGTATGATGATCCATGAACATGAAACCGAAGGCGGACGCTTTGCGAAAATTGCCGAATTATCCGACAATTATACCGCACCTGAAGACGCATGCAATACTTACCGCGTGGCATTTGATATGCTTCGCGATTTTGAACAAGATTTGCATAAACATATACACTTAGAAAACAATATCCTATTTCCCAAATCTATCCGATTAGAGGAAAATACGAAATAAGAATTCTCCATAAATTTTGACTCAATTTTTGCGCCAGCAAAAATCCTTAAACACCGTTGAATAAATTTTTTATTGAAAAAAGAGGCTCTCCCAAAGTAGTCATGGTCGGAAGATTTTCTTCCGACTTTTTTGTTTTTTATATGTGCAAAAAATAATTTTACAATTACCTGATAATCAAATAATTAACTTGTTTTTGTCGTTTAAATTTTGTATGTTTATACTGATAATCAAACATTTATGTCAGTATTCAATGACCACAAAGTTTCCCTTAGTCAGGTTCTGGATTTCATTCCCGAGGCGCTTTTAAGCCATCTTTCAGCGACCACCAATGTTGACCACTATAGTAAAGTGCTCCATGGGAGGAAAATGTTCTATCTGCTTTTATTCTGCGTCTTTGACAACGATAGATTGAGCCAGAGGACACTTGAGGACACTTTTAACAGCAGCGGCTTTAAGGCCCTGTTTGGATTGGGGGAAGAAGAAAAAGTTCGCAGGAGTTCTATCTCCGAGAGACTTTCCAAGATCGACCCCAGTTATTTCAAAGAAATCTATGAGCAGATGTATTTGCGGCTTGCGAAATCTTATAATAAAACGGAGATAGCCAAGTACAACCTGATACGAGTTGACAGCACTATTGTTGCCGATGCCTGCTCTAAGTTAAAAGAGGGGATTGACCAGAAAAGCGGCAAGAAATTAGTGAAATTCAGTTTTTCATTTGATGGCATCTTACCTTCGGGAGTAGAGGTATTTACAGGCCAGAAATACTCTTCCGAAGAGTCCGCACTCCCGGAAGCTGTTTTAAAACAAGTAAGAAAAGAAGAGCATCACGGCAATGTTTATGTCATGGACAGGGGCCTGCAATCAACACGGTCAATGAAAGAATTTGAGGAAGGGTCTGTGAAATTCATCATTCGTTCGAAAGATAACAGAAAATTTGAAGAGATTGAATCATTTCTTGACGAGAAAGAATCTCCCAAATGGGATGATTGGGAAGTGCTGAAAGACAGCAAGGTAAAGCTTTACACTGGAAGCCCCGTCCAGAACAAACGGGGCAAACTGCATTACCGGCAAGAGAAAGTAGAAACCTTATTCCGTTTGGTGGTCATCAGGAACCAAAAAAAGAACAAAGAATTCTGGTTTCTGACCAACGAATTTAAACTCTCTGCCAAGGAAATTTCTGATTATTACAGAAAGCGGTGGGACATTGAAGTGTTTTTCAGGTTCCTGAAACAGGAACTCAACCTAAGTCACCTGGTTTCAATGAACAAGAACGGGATTGAAGTGATGGTCTATATGACAATGATTGCAGCGATGCTTTTGTTGATCTACAAAAAAGCCAATAATCTGGGCTACAAAACCGCTAAAAGACGAATAGCCATGGAGCTCCGGGATATGATAACTGCTATTCTAATCATATTTGCAGGAGGCGACCCAGGTAAAGTTTTTAAAACATAAAAAATGGTCGGAATTTCTTCCGACCATGACTACTCCCAAAGCCTCTTTTTTTCATTATTAGCCCACATTTTCCAAGGCATGATAATCATCATCTAGTTTGTCATAAAAATGTAATGAAGGCCACTTTTTTGTATGGTTGGTGTCATTTAAAAACACTCGGATTTCCAGTATTTTTAATTAGTAAGAAAGAGGAGAATTATTAAAAAATAATGCTGAAACATGAAAAACAAAATTACTTTATTTAGTATGCTGTTGGGGGTTGCAGTGGCATTTACCGCTTGCAAGCATTCCGCAGAAAATAAACAGATTGATACGAGCAAGATTCCAGTGAAAGGAGAAATCGTAGCTGAGCTGACTTCACCACCTTTAGTGCCAAAACCTATCGGTAAAAGAGATGCAGCAAAACTAAAAGTTAGCCTAGAAATTTTAGAGTTGGAAGGTGAAATGGTCGATGGTGTTAAATATACCTACTGGACATTTGGAGGTTCTGTCCCTGGCCAATTTATTAGGGCCAGAGTAGGGGATGAAGTTGACTTTTTACTCAAGAACCACCCTGATAATAAATTGCCGCATAATATTGACTTACATGCCGTAACAGGTCCTGGGGGTGGTGCTGAATCATCATTGGTTGCGCCTGGACACGAGGTTTCATTCTCTTTTAAATGTTTGAATCCAGGTCTTTATGTCTATCACTGTGCTACCGCTCCGGTGGGGATGCACATTGCCAATGGGATGTACGGCTTGATCTTGGTAGAACCTGAAGGCGGATTAGCGCCTGTGGATAAGGAATACTATGTGATGCAAGGTGACTTCTATACCGAAGGTTCCTATGGTGAACAAGGCTTACAAGCATTTGATATGAACAAAGCGATCAAAGAAGAAGCAGATTATGTAGTATTCAATGGTAATGTAAATGCATTGGTCAATGATAATGCACTTCAAGCCAAAGTGGGTGAAACTATCCGTCTCTTTGTGGGGAATGGTGGACCGAACTTGGTGTCTTCTTTCCATGTCATCGGCGAGATCTTTGATAAGGTGCATGTAGAAGGCGGTGACCTGATCAACAATAATATACAGACTACCCTTATACCTGCGGGCGGAGCAGCCATCGTAGAGTTTAAAGTAGATGTTCCAGGTACCTTGGTGATGGTGGACCACTCCATTTTCAGAGCCTTTAACAAAGGTGCATTGGGTATGTTGAAAGTGGAAGGGGAAGAAAACCACCAAATCTATTCAGGTAAAATTATGGAAGGGATCTATCTGCCTGAAGGAGGTACCATCCAACACATGCCTAAAATGGCTAAGAAAAAACCTATTATCGCAAAAACGCCAGATCAATCCATCGCTGATGGTAAATCAGTCTTTGCAAGGACCTGTTTGGCTTGTCACCAGAGTGAAGGACAAGGGATTAAAGGGGTATTCCCTCCATTGGCAAAATCTGATTTCTTGAATAACAACAAAGAGAAAGCCATTGATGCAGTCTTGTTTGGCTTGAAAGGCGAGATTACCGTAAATGGGGAAAAATATAACTCAGTGATGCCTGGACAGTCTCTGACTGACCAAGAAGTTGCAGATGTATTGAACTATGTGTATAACAATTGGGGAAATAATAAAACTTTCGTGACTCCTATCAATGTTAGGGATCGTCGCGCAAAATAATACAGCTTGGGGGGTGCATAGCTGTGCTCCCCAAACTTATGGAGATTAGATGATGTGGAAAATATTTAGCTACTTATTGTATTGTTTACTCAGCTGTCAAGCCTTATATGCTCAAGACATGGTCCTGATCAAAAAGGGCAACTATGTCCCCTTATATGGTACGGCGGATAAACGACCGGTTTCAGTGAATTCATTCTATCTGGATGTGTTCCCTGTCACCAATCAAGAATACCTAGAATTTTTAAAGACGAACAAGTCCTATAGCAAATCGCAAATCAAAAAATTGTTTGCCGACAAAAGCTATTTGGCTTATTGGAAGTCTGATCTTGATTATGCTCCGGCCAAGGCTAAAGCCCCAGTGACTAATGTTTCTTGGTATGCCGCTAAAAAATACTGTGAAAGTAAAGGAAAGAGATTGCCGACCATGGATGAATGGGAATATGTAGCGATGTCGGATGCGAAAACAATGGATGCCAGGACCAAGAAATCCTATAATCAATATATCCTAAGTTGGTATGAGACAGCTAAGACTTATAACAATGAAGTTGGGAGTACCTTTAAGAACTATTGGGGGGTATATGATATGCATGGATTGGTCTGGGAATGGACCTCAGATTTTAACAGTATTTTCTTGACTGGCGAATCCAGAAAAGATAAAGGTGAAGATGGAAACCTGTTCTGTGGAGGGGCTTCCGTGAATGCCTCAGACCTGATGAATTATGCTGCTTTCATGCGTTATGCTTTTCGTGGCAGTATGAAAGCTTCTTATAGCAGTAGGAACCTAGGGTTCCGCTGTGCTAGAGATATTAAATAAAGAATGTTATGATGAAGAATTTATTATTGACCTTGTTTGCGTTAGGACTTTTGGCTCAAGCTTGCCAAAATCCTGAAACGAGCACCCAGGTAGAGCTCAAGCAGCCTATCTTGACTGATTCTCTTTCTGATCTCTCGGTTTATAATCTTCCCTCGCATTGGACCAACCAGAATGGGGAAGAAATGGAACTGAAAGATCTAAAAGGCAATGTGGTGGTCGCGGTCATGATCTATACTTCTTGCAAGGCCGCTTGTCCAAGATTGGTCGCCGATATGCGCCATATCGAAAAAACCGTGAAATCCAAAAACAAGGACAAGATCAAATTCTTATTGGTCAGCATTGATCCCAAGGTCGATACCCCTGAAAGGCTGAAGCAATTTGCTATCGAAAATGAAATGGATAGCGAGCAATGGATATTCCTTAGATCGAATGAAGAAGATACTCGAGAGTTTGCTGCGACCTTAGCTGTGAATTATAAGCAGATATCACCGATCGATTTCTCGCATTCCAATATCATCAGCTTATTCAATGCCCAGGGCGAATTGGTTTACCAACAGGAGGGGTTAGGAGTCGATTATGGTCCAACCATTGAAGCCATAGAAAAGGAAGCTTCCCAGATGTAGAAACATTTAACTCTTATATATTTAGTTTGAACAAAGAAGGCATCGAAATTTCGATGCCTTCAATTTTTTTATACTGTGCTAGTAAATTATTTTTTACCACCTTTAGCAGCTTTAGCAGCTTCTTGCTCCGCTTGACGAAGAGCACGTGACATAGTAACGGAAACGATAGTATCGTCAGCGTTGTTTAATACTTTAGCATCAGTTAAAGTTACTTGACCTACGCGGAAAGATTTACCCACTTCAAGACCTTCCATAGGAACCTCGATATCTTGAGGTAAGCTGTTAGGAAGAGCTTTAACGCGAAGTTTACGTAATTTTTGAACTAATTTACCACCCATTTTAACACCTGGAGAAGTACCTACCAATTTGATTGGAATGTTCACAGAAACTTCTTTGTCATCAAATAATTGTAAGAAGTCTACGTGAGTAACTTCGTCAGTTAATGGATGGAATTGAGCTTCTTGAACGATAGCTTTTGATTTTTTGCCACCGATTTCCAATTCTACGAAGATAACTTCTGGAGTGTAAAGAACTGGTTTCAAATCAGCTGCGGATACCGAGAAATGTGTTTGTTCTTTACCACCGTAAAGAACTGCAGGGATTTTTCCCTCGTAACGCAATTCCTTAGCATCTCTTTTCCCTACGTTCTGTCTTGCAGAACCGCTAATAGCAATTGATTTCATGTTTTAATATATTAAAATTTGAGGTGCAAAGATAATCATTAAAATGAATTGCTGAAAGAATTTTTGACCCTATTGCAAAAATAAATTGCTGTTACTCTGCCAACTAAATCCCAATAATGCAGAAAGGATACTCTTTTGAAGTACCCTTTCGCTTGTTTTATTTGAATAATGGTTTATTTTACGTCGAATAAATCCGAAATAGAACCATGTTCATTGACATTCTTAATTGCGTTTGCAAATAGATCTGCAGTAGAAAGAACCTTGATTTTAGTGCATTGAGCAGCTTTCTCTGGGTTCAATTGAATGGTGTCCGTCACAATCATTTCTGATAATACAGAGTTTTCAATGGTTTCATAAGCTTTACCTGATAATACAGCATGTGTACATACCGCACGAACGGATCTTGCACCATTCTCCATAATCAAGGCAGCCGCTTTGGAAAGCGTACCTGCTGTGTCACAGATATCATCGATCAATACCACATCCTGTCCTGTAACATCACCGATAATCGACATCGACTCGATTTCATTTGCACGTTTTCTGCGTTTATCACAGATAACAACCTCAGCATTGAAGAATTTCGCAAATGTACGTGCTCTGTATGAACCACCCATATCTGGAGAAGCGATCATCAAGTTTTCCAATTTCAAGGATTTGATATATGGAACGAAGATAATGGCACCATCCAAGTGATCAACCGGGATGTCAAAGAATCCTTGGATCTGAGCAGCATGCAAATCCATCGTCATGATGCGGTGTGCACCCGCAGCAGTGATTAGGTTAGCGATCATTTTTGCTCCAATTGCAACACGAGGTTTGTCCTTACGATCTTGACGTGCATACCCAAAATAAGGGACAACTACCGTGATGTAATGCGCTGAAGCACGCTTAGCCGCATCGATCATCAACAATAACTCTAATAGATTGTCAGTGGGTTGATTGGTAGATTGAATTAAGAACACATCACTTCCACGAACGGACTCGTTGTAGAAAGGTTGAATTTCGCCGTCAGAAAACTTCGACAAAGTCATGTCTCCTAGGGGTTTTCCGTAAGATTTTGAAATCTTGTCTGCTAGTTCTAAAGTTCCTGATCCAGCAAATAATTTTACGGTGTTAAATTGCAAAGGCATGGTGAAATGATTTATTGGGGTTTTTTATATTGATATTTCGATTTCTGCAGCATTTTAAAGCTTCTTTTGAGCCTGTTAACTTTATGTAGCCGCAAAGTTAGATAAATGTTTCAGATTATAAAATATGAATGCCGATGTGTCCACATTATTGCTGCCAATTAGGCTCTCTTTTTTTATTGATGATGCATTTGTAATCAATAAATTATATCATCTTGTTTTCAATGAGTAACACCAATAGCTCACTGCTGTTTTTGACATTGAATTTCTGGAGGAGATTCTTACGGTAGGTGTCCACCGTAAATTTGCTCAAGGATAGTTCAGTTGCAATTTTACTGGTGGTTTTTCCCTTGGCCAGCAACTGGATCAATTGCTTTTCCCTTTTGGTAAGCGAGGGTAAGCTCTGCGTCTGCTTGGATTGGCTAGCCAAAATGTTTTTGACCTCAGCACTCAAGGCCGTTTCTCCCTTGACGACTTGATCCAAACCCTCCATGATTTCGTGTGAAGGAACCTCTTTGAGTAGAAATCCAGATGCCCCATTTTCAAGCATCATGGAGATCACGTTATATTCCGCTTGATTGCTTAGGCCAACGACCTTGGTCCTCGGGCTTTCTGTCTTTATTTTTTTGCAGACCTCCAGTCCATTGATATCTGGCAATGAGATATCCAACAAGACAATATCTATATGATTATCATGCAAGTAGTTTAAAATAGAAAGGCCATTAGAAAAGCAGATTAAATCATACTGCCCATTCCACTTGGACAAGACAGATTTGAGTCCCTCAATTACGATAGGGTGATCATCGACTAGTGCTAGTGTTTTCCTTCCTTCAGACATTGAGTTCAATATTAACTGTTGTCCCTTCAGAAATCGTGGAATCCATTTCAAAGATTCCCTGCATCAAGTCGATCCTTCGCCTGATATTATTAATTCCCATCCCCATGTTGTTCTTCAATATCTCTTTGTCAAATCCTTTGCCATTATCTTCAAGTACGATAAAAAATTTATTTTCTGCCTGGCTGCACTGAACCAATATCTTACTCGCCTGACCATGCCGGATACTATTGGTCAGCAATTCTTGGATGATCCGATAGATATTGAGCTGTTTGTCTTTGGAGATGCTGGGTTGTATACTAAAGGAATGGTATTCCACTTGCAGATAATCGGTAGCCAAAGATGCACACAGATCTTTTAGTGCTATATCCAGTCCAGACTGGACTAGGGTGCCAGGCATTAGGTTTCTCGAAATTCCTCGGAGATCTGAAATCGAGTTTTCCAATTGCTTATTGATCTCCTTCATCAAATCCGGGCTACTGTTTGCCGAATCCATGGATAGTTTATACTTTATTGCCGAAAGTGTTCCGCCCAACCCATCATGTAATTCCTGGGCAATTCGATGTCTTTCGTTTTCCTCGGCATGCATAACTGCCTGCGCTACCTCAATTTTATTCTGCTGTTCCAGCATATTGAGCTTTATTTTTCCCGTTCGGCGGTTGTTCTGAAATACATAGATCAAGAAAAGAACAAGTAATAAGAGGATAAAGCTGCCTACCGCTATCAAGCTGTGTATTAGCTGTTGGTTTTTGTGGATTAAGCTGATCTGCTCATTATCAGACTTGAGCTGGTTGATCTGCCTTTCTTTCTGGGAAAGTTGCAATCTTTTTTCCATGGCATTGATTTCCCTCCGGGAATCCTCGTTATAGACCGAGTCCCGGATCTGGAAAGCGAGCTGGGCATAGCGATATGCAGAAGGATAATCATGAAGTTTTTCATAGACCTCCGCCAGTTTGGAATATCGTATTACTGTATTAATCGCAGATTTGTAGGGTTCGTATTGCATCCCTTGGTAGAGGGCCTCTTTTGCGAGATTAAATTTATTGCTGCCGAAATAAGCTTTGTACAGTTGGAAGTAAAGAGCATTGATTTTATAGGTATGCGAATCAGCAACATTCTCCCTTTTTGCATCTTCAATTGCAGGTAACAATAATTCCTTTGCCGCTAGAAACTCCTTGGATTCATTGAGTTGATTGGATTTGACGGCAATGAAATCATAGAAAAGACTGTTTTCCCTGATTTCCATGGCGATAGGTTCTGCTCTGTCAATAAACATTTTTGCAGAGTCCAGTTTTTGTAAGAAAAGAAAATTCCGGGCGGTATTCACGAGTATTTCTAAATGGTCTGCCTGATCTACGGGTGGATGCGCCTCCATGGTCTTTAATCCTTTATGGAAATAAAAAGATGCAGTCTGGTAATCCTGGTTATTCATCAGCAGCATCCCGATTTCCCCAAGATAGAGCGCTGTCTGTCCATAATCCTGTGCTTTTCGGGACAACGGTATGCTATGTTCACTCAGGATTTCCATAAACTTCTTTGGTTCCCCCAAAAATTGATATTGAACCCCGATGTTATGCCAAGATTTCGCTTGAAAAGAAAGGCTTTCCCTGCCCTCTACTTTTTCAAAGCACTCAATGGCGTATTGATATTCCCGAATAGCGAGTTCAGAATCTAGGTAGAAATAGATTCCTGCGAAATAATGATGGTATAAACCTTTGAGGAATTTATTGTTTCTTATTAGTTTTCTCCCGGATTCGGATCAGTTTCAAAACCTGTGGACTAAGCAAATAATTTAGTCAATCTAAAGAGAAAAAAGTTGATATCTCCGACACCCCTGAACTGACTTCTGAAAGCTTTTATCTTGGCATTGAACGATTCTGCCGAAGCATTGGTGCTCTTGTTGTCAAAGTAGTTCAATATCTTTTTATAGTGGAGGTTTATGGTTCGAGAAACAGTGTTGAATGACTTGAAGCCAGCCTTTTCTACTTTTTCAGCCCATTTAGCCAACCTGGTAAAGGCATAGACCTTGTCAATGGTCGTATTGAATATCCAGGACAGCTCTTGTGACAACCTGTAAGCCTTTTCAATATCGGGGTACCGGACGAAAAGCAATGCAGCCCTTTCCCTTTGATCTACAGTCCATTTATGCTCACTTTTGTAGAGCAGATAGCGACTCCTGGCCAACATCTGTTTTATGGTGTCCCCATTGGACAATACCTCCGGTAGATAGGATTCTTTAGCTCTCCTGGCAGCATCGATGGCTTGGTTTTCTTCATCTATCGCCTGCCAGCGGTGCTTGATCCTTATTTCTTGAAGCGCCTCGGTGGCCAGTTGCTGGACATGGAAGCGGTCAATTACCTGGACAGCATTGGGAAAACATTTCTTTGCAATTAGCCCCATATTACCCGCCAGGTCAAGAGTTATTTCTTGAACTCTATTGCATAGTCTTTTCGGGATCTTTTGTAGGATGGGAATGATGTTCTCTGATTTTGTGCCGCTCAGTATAGCTACAATGGTCCCTTTTTTGCCACGGGCTCTTTTGTTGGTGACAACGGTATAGAGTTCTCCATGAGAGAGGCAGGTCTCGTCAATAGAAAGATGGCTGCTGACATTCTGTGGGAAGATCAAACCTTCTCTTGCATTCTCTCGATGTTCCCAATCCTGAAAACCACTGAGCTTATTTCTATAATATCTCCTTAGTTTACTGGCCGAAATGCCGTAGAACGAACTGATGGTCTGGATGCTATGAGCCTGGTTGTCCGCTGATACCTTTTAAAAAAGCCGCGAAATCCTGTGTAATACGCGTCCCTTTTGCTACTAATTCCCAATTCCTGTAAACTACTTTATCGGTACCCTGATTGAGCCATCTGCGGCGTTTCACATGTAGGTAAACTTGCTGACCGCGAATAGGAAAATCCTGCAGGGTAATAGGCTCAAAGAAACCTTTGGAGATCAGCTTATTCTTTTGAAACTCTTCAGGAATGACATTCATCTCTTCTAGGAAGATATCCAACCGACTCTCACCTTGGGAATAGTGGGTCATCTCAAAATAATCGGAAACTCCTTCAGGAATGATAAGGGGCATTAGGGCTTTAAATGAATCGTGCATCTATCTATAAGTTCAAAGCACAAATATCTAATTATTTTTTGTCCCCTCCACAACTTTTGTACATGATCCCCGGATTCTAGGTAGGACTTGGAGAGAGTCGTGTCTTGGTAGAAATAATCTGAGAGCAGAAAGCTAGCTCGAGCCTTTATACTATCATTTTTTCCGTTTTTTTGGAGATTGATTAAGCTATCTACAATAGGATTTTGACTCAGCGATTGCTGCCCAAATAAGCCAATGCTGAAATGAAGAAAAAGGAATAGGTAGAAGCTTTTTTTCATGTAAGTAGCAAAAGTCAAATATGCTTATTTAACTTGCATTAAAAAATACCTAATAATAGGAGGGTATAGATCGCTATTGCATTAAAATAACCATTTATTAAGTCTTTGACCTGTCTTCATTTCAATAAATTTTGCAAAATAGCAGGTTTGAATTTAACCATATTCGAGATTCATTCGGAATTTTCGCAATATGTTCAAAAGAATATCCAATTCCTCCTCGAAGCTGTCCTAATTTAACTTCAATAGAAAGCAAGAAAGGGTTAAGGAAATTGTTATATCGATCCAGTAGATTTCTGTTATTGGTTTCGATATCTCTCCTAGCATTTTCTAGGCTTTTCCCGAATATGTCTCGAATGAGACTCGAATGAAAGTAAGTTGATTGTTGCTTCTTTTCGGGATCTGTTCTGAATTTAAATCCAAGGAGTATGAAACGAATGATTTGCTGGAAAAGCCGAAGACCAAAGTTTTTGGAATCGCTGGATTTAGGCAAGTTCCAATATTTTTTGGGCTGACCATTAGTAGGATTCCAATATAACCAAAAAAGGCTCGAAACATTGTTTCAAGCCTTTTTTTGAGTTGCCCAACCTGGATTCGAACCAAGACAAACGGCACCAAAAACCGTCGTACTACCATTATACTATTGGGCAAACTTTTGTGGTTTTGTCATCGGGTTGTTCCCTTTTGACGATGCAAATATACGTCGAGTTTTCTATTCTGCAAATAAAAAAGTGCGTTAATTATTAAATATACTGATTTTCAAGCCGATATTTTTTCACTTTATCTTTCATTAGACCGTCGGTAGCTAAGATTATGGGATTTTGCTACTAGAAAATAGAAACTATTTGTCTAATTATAATTTGTATTCCTTATTTTCGAAGCATAATTTTTAGAAAACCCTTCTATATTTTAGTATGAACTATAAAAAAATCAATAACCTGTTAGGATGGGTAGTGGGTATTATTGCCACACTGACTTACATTTTGACGCTTGAAAAGACAACAAGCTGGTGGGATACAGGTGAATTTATTGCTTCGGCGTACAAGTTGCAAATTGTGCACCAGCCGGGGGCGCCCTTATTTTTAATGATCCAAAACTTGTTCTCCAACCTTGCGATGGGAGATAACTCTCGCATTGCTTATTGGATGAATGTGGGTTCTGCCGTTTGTAGTGGTTTGACCATTACCTTTTTGTTCTGGACCATTACCGCACTTGCAAAGAAAGCTTATGTGAGCCTTTCTTCGAAAGAGGAAATCTCCGAAGGTAATTTGATCAAGATCATGGGGGCAGGGGTTGTCGGTGCATTGGCTTATACCTTTTCGGATACCTTCTGGTTTTCGGCAGTTGAGTCTGAAGTATACGCAATGTCTTCATTATGTACTGCGGTTGTATTTTGGGCCATACTAAAATGGGAAGCAAAGGCTGATGAACCTGGGGCAGACCGTTGGTTAATCTTGATTGCCTATGTGATGGGTTTATCCATTGGCGTCCACTTATTGAACTTATTGGTGATTCCAGCGATTGCCTTGGTAATCTATTTCAGAAGAACATCGAAAGTAACAGGAGGTGGGATAGCAAAAGCTCTGATCATCGGTGTCATCGTATTAGCGGTGGTATTATGGGGTGTTATCCAGTATTTGATCAAATTTGCAGCCTTCTCTGACCTGTTTTTCGTGAACAGTTTAGGTATGGGATTTGGCACAGGTGCCACTTTCTTCTCCCTGTTGGTTGCGGGTCTATTGCTTTTTGGAATCTGGTATTCATGGAAAAACGTGAAGCCAATCTTGAATATATCGCTATTGAGTTTAGCATTCGTGATCTTTGGATATAGTTCATTTACCATGATCTTGGTAAGGGCAAAAGCAAACCCAACCTTGAACAACTCTGATCCTGACAACGTATTTACTTTCTTAAGTTACCTAAACCGTGAGCAATATGGTGATGAGCCTTTATTAAAAGGAAGATACTTTGATGCAAAACCAACTGATGTTTTTGAAACAGGAAACATCTACCGTAAGGATGGTAACAAATATGTCGTAGCTAAGAAAAAATTCGATTATACCTGGAGCCACAGTACGCTGTTTCCACGTATCTATTCCGATAAACACGAGTCCTATTATAGAGAATTCTTGAATTTAGGTCCCGATGAAGTGCCTACCATGGTCGATAACTTGAAGTTCTTCTTCGGTTACCAGATAGGGCAGATGTACAGTCGCTACTTTATGTGGAACTTTGTAGGTCGCCAAAATGACCAACAAGGGCAAGGTTCCTTTACTGAAGGAAACTGGATCTCGGGTATTAAGCCGATCGATAATGTAAGATTGGGAGGTCAATATGCACTTCCAACCTCAGAATTAGAAAATGCAGGTAGAAATACCTATTTCTTCCTTCCATTGATATTAGGGATCTTAGGAGCCATGTGGCAGTTCAAGAAACAGCAACGTGATGCTTCTGTAGTAACTTTATTGTTCTTCTTTACAGGTCTTGCCATTGTGCTGTACCTGAACCAAACCCCATTGCAGCCGCGTGAACGGGATTATGCTTATGCTGGTTCCTTCTACGCATTCTGTATTTGGGTTGGGATGGGTGTAATATGGATTGCAGATTTACTATCGAAGAAAGTCAATGCGAAAAATGCTGCCATCGGAGCAACAGCTGTTTCCTTACTTGCAGGACCAGTTCTTTTGGCAAGCCAAAACTGGGATGACCATGACCGTTCCGAGAAATTCTTGGCTCGTGATATGGCAAAGAATTATTTGGAATCATGTGCGCCAAATGCCATTCTATTCAGTTATGGTGATAACGATACCTATCCTTTATGGTACGTGCAAGAAGTTGAAGGTTTCCGTACCGACGTACGTGTGGTAAACTTAAGTTTACTGAGTGCAGATTGGTACATGAAGCAAATGATGCACAAGGTGAACGATGCTGATGCATTGCCATTGAACATCGATCCAGAGAAAATCAAGGATGGTGTGCGCGATGTGATTTACTTCAGTGACATGAATATCCCTGGATATGTAGATGTAGAAGACCTATTGCAGATCATGCTTTCGGATGATCAGCAATATAAGGTTCAATTGCAAAGCGGAGATTGGGCGAATATCCTTCCAACCAAGAAAATGCAGTTGAAGGTTGATAAACAAGCTGTAATAGCAAACAAAGTGGTTCCTAAAGAGTGGGAAGATGCCATCGTTGATACGATGCAATGGAATTACAGTGGAGGAATTGTAAGTAGAGCGGATCTTTCGATCATGGCGCTATTGGCCAACAACGGTTGGAAACGTCCTATTTATTTTACTTCTACTACTCCAGAAGAGAATATGATTGGTTTAGAGAAGTTCTTGGTTTCAGAAGGATTTGCGATGCGCTTGATGCCTGTGGCATTAGCTGCCGAAGGTGAGGTTACAGGACCGATTACCGATGTGGAAGGAACCTACAATAATATCATCAATAAGTTCACTTGGGGTAATATTGCCAATTCTAATTACTTAGATCCAGATTCTTACCGTTATATCAGTATGTATGCTGGTAATATCTTTGGTGAGACAGCTCAAAACCTATTATCAATGGGCAAGAATACCGAGGCTAAGAAATTGGTTAACAATGCTTACGAAAACTTACCTAAGCGTGCGTACTTGATGTCAGAGGTGTTCTCTTATACAACCTTGATCGATGCCATGTACAAAACTGGAGAGGTGGAAAAAGCGAATGAAATCGTGAAGAGAAACTTGAAATTCCTTCGCGAAAACATGGCTTATTACATGAACATCGCAGAAACTAAGCCTAATCTTGAATTTAGAAATATGCGTTTCGGTTTGGCTGCCATCCAGAATTACCAAAGGGTATTGACGGATGCCAAACAACAAGATCTTTTGAAAGAAGTTAATCAGATCTTTGAAACCTATAGACCATTATACGAAGCAGCAAGTCAATAAGATTTTTTGTTTTGAATTGAAAAAGGGTTGTCAGGAATGGCAACCCTTTTTTTTGTGTGTGGGGGATTGAATTCGGGTTCAAATATAGTTCAGCGGGCGAATTCAATTCGCCCCTACACTGCCTATTACCAATCTAGGGTTTTTATTTATCCCACGATAATAATCTTGGCCCATCCTCTCATCCCATCCATCCTGGTTCAAATTCTCCAGACGAATTCAATATTCTATACAGCAACCTCTTTCCCAAAAACAACCACTTATAACAACGCTTAATTTATTGAATTACGGTAAACCGTAAACTTTCTGTTTTCTGCTTTTCTACATTTGTGCCCAATCAAACTTAATTATTATCCTATGAAATTTTATTTTCCATTTACCAAGTACAGCTTGGTAGTTTTGACATTTGTCATTTTTTTTATTTCCTGTAGCAAAGACAAAGAGGAGGCAATTCCTGAAAAAATAACCAAAATTGAATTTATTGAAAAAGAAATTCAATTGTTTATTGGGAAGTCCGATACTTTGAATGTAGTACACAACCCTCAGAAATTACCTAAACCAAAATACAAATGGTCTAGTTCAAACTCAGAAGTGGTTAGTGTGAATGAACTTGGAGTAATCAAAGCCTTAAAAGAAGGTAAATCAGAAATTACTGCAACGATATCCGGAGAAAATATGAATGCAAGGGTTCTAGTAAATGTTCTTCCGATTATACCAGAGAAATTAAAGTTAGAACTAGTTAATTCTACCCTTTTTGTGGGAGATTCTGTTAACGTTAAATATTCAATAGATCCGCCTAATACAACAAATGCTGGTCAGTATGGCATTGATTGGAGTTCTAGTGATAATTCTGTTTTTACTGTAATGGAAGGGAAGGTTAAAGGATTGAAAGCAGGGAAGGCAAAACTAACTGCTACAATAAAAGGAACTAATGTTTTTTCTGAAATAGAAATTATTGTGAAACCAATATTACCTTCAGCGATTGAATTGAATATTACTTCGGGGCAAGTAGAATTGGGTCAAACCATCAAACTGATAGCCAAAATCAAGCCGGATAATACGACAGATAAGGATTTGGTATGGGAGTCTTCTGATAGCAACATCGCTTCCGTTGTTGACGGAGAAGTAATAGGTAAGAAGGAAGGAGAAGTGGTTATTACCGTTAAAACTAAAGAAGGGTCAATTTCTGGGACAGCCAAAATAAAAGTTTTTACTGTTAAGGCAACGAAGATAACCTTAAATCAGACCCAAGTTGAAATAATGCCTGGTCAATCATTTGTTCTAACAGCTGAAGTTAGTCCGCACAATGCTCATAATAAAGACTTAGTTTGGAGTTCTAGTAATTCATTAATAGCGACGGTTGATCAATATGGAAATGTAATAGGTAAGAAGGAAGGAGAGGTTGTTATTACCGTTAAAACTAAAGAAGGGTCAATTTCTGCCACAGCCAAAATAAAAGTTTTTACTGTTAAGGCAACGAAGATAACCTTAAATGAGACCCACGTTGAATTAATGGCTGGTCAGTCATTTGGTCTAACTGCTGAAGTTAGTCCGCAAAATACTCATAATAAAGGCATAGTTTGGAGTTCAAGTAATTCATCAATAGCGACAGTTGATCAATATGGTAATGTAATAGCAAAAACTGAAGGGACCGTACAGATAACTGCAAAATCTTCAGAAAACCCTAATATTTCCGCTTCATGTTCAATCAAAGTTATTCCTGCTAGGGCTGTTTCAATTAGTCTTAGCGAGCATTTAAGAAGTTTAGATATTGGAGGCACTTTTACAATTTTTGCAACGGTATTTCCAAATAATGTCAAAAATAAAGGGATAATTTGGAGTTCTAGCAATCCGAAAATTGCATCCGTTGATCAAAATGGAGTGGTAAAGGCTATATCTTCGGGTACTGTTGAAATTATCGCTACTTCACAAGATAATCCAAGCGTCATAAATTCTTGTACGGTTATGGTAAAAGAACTTGATTCGGGTGTAAAAGTTGGTAAAACCTCATCTTCTATTACTAATATAAATGGCTATTACACAGCGTCAATTACACACTTTATTGCTAATTACGGCAGTAAGAAAATAACTGTTTTAAAAATGGAAGTCGTAGATGGAGATGGAATAGTTAGATCTGTAAATAATGAACAAATTGAACTTTATTCGAACCAGCAAGTAACCTATACATCTAGATTTAGTAGTATTTATAGACCACAATTTCATTACTATTTTGAAATCGATGGTAAACAGTTTAAACGGGTTTTAACTTTAGACTAAAAGGATGTTCTTGAAGAAAATTGGTGGAAATTCATAATAGATTAGCAACGAGGCAGCTTATTAATAAGCTGCCTTATTTTTTCCAATCCAATATGGCTTAAATTACGATTTTTGGAAAAAATGCCTTAAGTTTGCCTAAATAAATCCATAGATGAAACAATCGATATTATTAGATGGACCGAAGTTTCAGATTACGCTCAAGCGATTGTCTCAACAATTAATTGAAAACCATGGAGATTTCTCCAACGCTGTAATCATTGGAATTCAACCTCGAGGTACCTATTTAGCTGAAAGATTAGTACAGGAAATCAAAGAAATGACAGGTGTTCAAGTGCCATTGGGTATTTTGGATATCACTTTTTATCGTGATGATTTCAGGATGAAAGGTGCCAGCCCATTAGCTGCGAACAGTACGGTCATTGATTTTATTATTGAAGGCAAAAATGTGATCTTGGTTGATGACGTGCTTTGGACTGGAAGGACGATCCGTTCTGCCATGGATGCTATCCAGGCGTTTGGTCGGGCCAACCGAATTGAATTGATGGTCTTAGTAGATCGTCGTTTTTCAAGACAGATTCCTATCCAACCGGACTATATTGGGATCCAAGTCGACTCCATCGATTCGCAAAAAGTAATCGTAAGCTGGAAAGAGGTGGATGATAACGATAGTATTGTGTTGATCACCGAAAAGAAATAGAAAGATTTTATTGTTTAACAAATGTCAACATCTGAACAACTTAGTACCCGCCATTTATTAGGTATCAAGGATTTAAATAGCAACGATATCCAATTGATCTTGGATACGGCAGCAAATTTCAAGGAAGTACTGAATCGTCCGATTAAAAAGGTACCTTCTTTGCGTGATATTACCATTGCCAATGTGTTCTTCGAGAACTCTACCCGTACCCGTCTTTCTTTTGAACTTGCTGAAAAGCGTTTGTCGGCTGATATCGTCAATTTTGCGGCTTCCTCTTCTTCGGTAAGTAAGGGTGAAACCTTGATCGATACGGTGAACAATATCTTGGCGATGAAAGTGGACATGATCGTGATGCGCCACCCTTATGCAGGTGCTGGTGTTTTCTTGAGCAAGCATGTGGATGCCCAGATCGTGAATGCCGGTGACGGAGCCCATGAACATCCTACCCAAGCTTTACTGGATTCCTTTTCTATCCGTGAAAGGTTAGGTGAAGTGGCTGGTAAGAAAGTCGCCATTATTGGCGATATCTTACATTCAAGGGTTGCTTTGTCCAATATTTTATGTTTACAAAAACAAGGAGCGGAGGTTATGGTCTGTGGACCGACGACCTTGATCCCAAAATATATTACCTCATTAGGCGTGAAGGTAGAGCATGATTTGATGAAAGCTTTGAACTGGTGTGATGTAGCGAATATGTTGAGGATCCAACTGGAGCGTCAGGATATCGCCTACTTCCCTTCATTGCGGGAGTATTCCATGCTTTATGGTTTGAACAAACAGATCTTAGACTCCTTAGATAAAGAAATTGTCATTATGCACCCAGGGCCAATCAACCGCGGTGTGGAGATTACCTCGGATGTTGCTGACAGCAACCACTCCATCATCCTGGACCAAGTAGAAAACGGAGTAGCCGTAAGAATGGCAGTTCTGTATCTGTTGGCAGGGAAGAGGGGTTAGGAGATATGAGTACTTAGTTATGAGATATGAGATGTGAGATTTGAGATAGAAATCTAACTAAAAAAGATAAAAAACAGAAAACAAGCCTGAAATCACATGATTTCAGGCTTGTTTTTTTGTAAAAATATTGTTTAAAACTTTATCGGTTTATTATTCGATGTTGGAACAAAATTTGAACCTGAAAGGTCAAGGATCAATATGGAAAATTCGTTTATATTTTACGGAAAAGCTTTAGAAACATATAGCTTAAATAGTAGAATATATACAATAGTTTCAATAAATATTAAGTAATAAAATGTCTCATATCTCACATCTCAAATCTCAGTTCCCAACCTAATGTTAAATAAAGTTAAATAGCTCAGGTTATCCACAGTTGTTAACAACTTTTGAGGAAAACATTGAAGTTATCCATTAATTTCGTAGGTTGAAGGCTTGTACCATTTGATCAAGGTGTTACAGGTCGAATTTCAATAAAAATACTGACGCATTCATTTTAAGGAGTATTCAATCATATGTATAAAAAAATTTACCAGTTAGGTGTGGCGATGAGCTTATTGAGTACACCGGTATTGGCGCAACATTCTGCATGGCAAGAAGTGAATAAAGCCTACAAGGATGGACTGGAGTTGTATGAAAGAGGGAAATTTAGTTCTGCTGCAAAACAATTTGATAAGTTTGAGGAAATCAGGACCAAATCATCACTTCAGTTAGACGAAACAAAGGAATTAAGCTTACTCAAAGAGAATGTTCGATATTATCAAGCTGTTTGTGCTTTAGAGTTAGGGGAGACAGATGCTGAGAGCCGTTTCTTAAAATACATAAAAGATTATCCAGCAAGTGCCAATTCCAAAGCGGCATATTTCCAAATCGGGAAGTCATATTATGCTCAAAAAGACTATCCAAAAGCTATTGAGTGGTTCGAGAAAATTGACAGTAAGAATTTAGCGGGAGCAGAGAACACAGAATATCGTTTCAAATTGGCTTATGCTAAGTTCATGACAGGCGATTATGAGGCTGCTAGACCTGTATTTAATGAACTGAAAGATTTAAGGGGACAATATCAAGAGGCATCGATCTATTACTCGGCTTATTTGAGCTATTTGAACCAAGAATATAAAACAGCTTTGAATGAGTTTGAACGTCTGGAAGGATCTAAAACTTATGAGAACAGTTATCCATATTACATCACGGCCTTATACTTCTTGGATAAGCGTTATGATGATGTATTGAGTTATGGATTGCCTAAGTTGGAGACGACCAAGCAAGAGAGTGAAACGGAAATGTTGCGCATTATTGCAGCGACTTATTTCATCAAAGGGGACCTGGAGAAATCGAAGGAATTTTATGATAGGTTCCAAGCTCAAGACCAAGGCAAAACTCAAAACAACCAAGATAGCTACCAGATCGGTTATATCAACTATAAATTAGGGGAGTACGAGAAAGCGATTTCGGAATTAGAGAAATTGGAAGAACCGGATGCATATTTCCAAAGTGCCATGATCACTTTAGGGGATGCATTCTTGAAAACAGGAAATAAACAAAGTGCAAGAAACGCATTCTTCAGGGCGTCAAAACTAGATTTTGATCCTCAATTGAAAGAAGAAGGTTTGTTCAACTATGCAAAATTGTCTTATGATCTAGAGTTTCACCAAGTTGCATTGGATGCTATCAATGAGTACATGCAGACCTACCCAAGATCAAAACGCCAAGAAGAGGCGAAGACATTATTGGCTGAGGTTTTATTGAGCACCAAAAATTACCGTGCTGCAGTGGATGTTTTGGAAGACCTTCCAAACAGAGGAAAAGACGCAAATGCAGCTTACCAAAAAGTAACTTATTACCGCGGATTAGAATACTATAATGAGCGTGCATTTGAAAATGCTATTTCTATGTTCATGCGTTCAGAGGCTAACCGTTATGATGAGGAAATCTATGCATTGGCAACTTACTGGAAAGCGGAAGCCATGTATGAGGTTCGCAAGTATAAAGAGGCTGTATCGGCTTTCAATAAATTCCTGCAATTGCCTGCGGCTAGAAAAACAGACGTTTATAATTATGCAAATTATGCTTTGGCTTATGCGGCCTTCAGAGCTGATAATTATAGTACAGCAGCCAATTACTTCGAACGTTTCTTAGCGGGTGGAGGAAAAGACGGGATTGACTTAAATACCAGGAACGATGCGATGGCGCGTGCAGCTGACTCGTACTTGGCCATCAAAAACTATAGCAAAGCAGCTAATTACTACGATCGTTTGATCGCTTCAGGAGCGCAGAGCCAAGATTATGCCTTGTTCCAAAAGGGTATCTTACTAGGGCTTCAGGGGGATAATAATGGTAAGATTTCGACCTTGAATTCGGTGATTGCGAAATATCCTAAATCGAACTACGCGGATGACGTGGCGTTTGAAATCCCTTATACTTATTTCTTAATTGGAGATCACGATCGTGCGATCGATGGTTTGCAAAAAATGGTAGAGCAATACCCAAGAAGTTCGTATGTTCCTAGAGCCTTGACAACGATCGGTCTAGTACAATATAACAAAGATGATAATGATGCGGCATTAGCTACTTTCCAACGTGTGGTAAACCAATACCCGACTACGGATGAAGCTAAACAAGCTTTAGCATCTATCGAGAACATCTATCTGGATAGAGGTGATGCTTCTGGATATATCCGTTATGCTACAAGCACCAACATTGGTGATTTAAGTACAGCAGAGCAGGATTCACATACCTTCTCTATCGCGCGTACCTTATTTGATCGTGGCAACTGGCAAGCGGCAGTGGAAGCGGTGAATGCTTACTTCGATAAATTCCCTAAACCGATTCAAGAGAAACATGCTCGTTTTATCCGTGCAGAAAGTAATGCGAATTTAGGTAAGGATACAGAGGCGATGCATGATTTCAACATTATCATGAATGACTGGACCTCAGCCTATACAGAGCGTACCTTGATCTCTGTTTCTAAATTGCACTTGAGGAATAAAGCTTATAACGAAGCGGTTCAGGTGTTGAAGAAATTGGAGTTGACCTCGGAATACAAAGAGAATTACGGATGGGCTGTAAACAACCTATTGGTAAGTTACTTCAACATGGGGGATTATGCTGAGACCTTGACTTATGCGAATATCATCAAGAAGTACGAGAAGTCTTCAGAAGAGGATATTGCTAAGGCGCACCTATATGCAGCAAAAGCATACTTATCAACCTCGAAAGGATCTGAGGGAATGAAAGAATTGAACTTGGCGGCCTTGAAATCAAAAACGGAGACAGGTGCTGAAGCGAGATTCTTGGTTGCGGAACAACAATTGAAAAATAAAAATTACGATGGTGCAATTAAATCTGCACTAGATATATCTGATTCCTTCTCTTCATACGATTATTGGGTAGCGAAAGGATTTATTGTGATGGCTCAGGCATACGAAGGCAAAGGCGATAAATTCCAAGCTAAATCAACATTGGAAAGTGTGATCGACAATTACGAAAACACGGAAGATGGTATTTTGAATGAAGCGAAACAATTATTGGAAAAAATTAAATAAGAATAGGAAAAGATGAAGTTGAATACTGTTTTTAAACAATCTGCTATATTAACCTTAATGTTGGGGATGGGAGTAGGGGCTTATGCTCAAAAAAGAGATACGACCGACCGTCCTGTAACATTGGATTCATTTGATATCGTTCGTGATTATAGACCTATTCTTGCTGATGCAGTAAAAATCCGTCGTAGTCCTGATATGTCAAACAAAAGAGAATATATGCCTAAGTTAAACTATGGCAATGTTCCTGATAAAAAATTGGACATCAATACCGGTCTTAGTGAATTACAGATTATGGAAACTCCGTTTTCTAGAATCATGGACCATAAGAGTAATTATGTGAAATTTGGTGCAGGTAACTTCAATACCATCTTGGGTGAAGCTTACTTTGCGGTGGAAGATTACGAAGACATCCGTTTTGGTGGATTCGCAAAACACTTAAGCCAAAAAGGAAATTTGGAAGACCAGAAATTCTCGAAACAGGAAATAGGGATTTTTGGACGTCGTATATTGCCTATGTTCACCTTGGATGGGCTAATTGGATATAATGGTTATGGAACTCGTTTTTACGGTATCCCTGCGAACCAAGACGGCACCATAATCAATCCAACCCGTGAGGCACAACGATTCAATGATATTTACTTCTCTGGAGAGTTGACCAGCAATTATGATCCTGCAAATGAGGATGCATTAAGCTACTCGGTGAAAGCGGATGCCTATACTTACAATGATAAGTTTGAGGCAGGAGAGAATTCCGTTGCCTTAGCTGGTTACTTGAACAAACGCTACCGTGCATTCAATGCAGGCGCTAATGTGTCATTAGACTATAATGGTGTTAAGGGTGTAAATACATCCACTGGAAAATTGAACAACTCGATTGCATCAATCAATCCTTATATCCGTTTTAAAGGAGATAATTATAACATTACTTTGGGGGCAAATATCGTTTCAGAATTTGGAGACAACTCTAGGTTCAACGTATTCCCTGAAGCAGAGGTTGATTTTGCATTGGCTCCGGAATACTTCTACATCTTTGGAGGAGTAACAGGTAATGTGGAAAAAGGTTCGTTCCGTGATTTCACACGTATCAACCCTTATCTAGGTCCAAATGCCAATATCCAAAATACCGTTGAGCGTATGAACATCTACGGTGGTATCAAGGGTAATGCCGGTGCGACCTTTGGTTATAAAGTAAAGGGTTTCTACAGAAAAGTAGAAAGCATGGCTATGTTCGTGAACAATATGGAAACTCCATTCAACTTTGATCTGGTTTATGATGGCAATGGAGACGATGCGGTTAAGCATGTGGGAATCGAAGGAGAGATCAATGTAAGGTTATCATCATTGGTGAACTTGGGTGGTCGCTTGAACATCGACCAATATACCATGGTTGAGCAAGAAGAAGCTTGGCACATGCCGAAGATGCGTTTAGCAGCAAATGCTAGATTTAATATTTCTGAGAAATTGTTCATTGATGCAGAGGCATTGTTCCATGGGAATGCTTATGCGCAAGAGTTCACTTACTTAAATGGTGTGCCTAATGGCAACCCTTATCAAAAGAAAACCATTCCATCGTTCTTTGATTTGAGCGCTGGAGCAGAATATAAAGCAACGAAATACTTAGGTGTTTTTGTAAAGGCAAATAATATGTTGAATACAGAATACCAACGTTATTTATACTATCCAAAATTAGGATTCAATATTTTAGGTGGTTTAAATTTTTCGTTTTAATCTAACAAACTTTAAATTTGCAGCAGCAAAGAAATAAATGGATTTAGGAAGATACATTCATCAGCTATTAAAGCATAGAAACGAAGTGTATGTGAAGGGTTTGGGAGTTTTCAAACGCATTCACACCCCTTCTGTATATGATGATCGCCGCGGAGTGTATTTGCCTCCAGTGACCTATTTGGAATTTGATGGGAAATCTACTGATGGTGTTGATTTTATAGATTACATCCAACAGTCGAAACAGATTTCTCGACAATCAGCAGAGGCTGAAGTGCATGATGTTGTACTCAATCTGCTGGAAACCATCAAGGAGAACGGATCGGTGACATTGAACCATTTGGGACAATTGATCAAGCACGGATCCTCCTTGGTGTTTAAGGCAGAGGACCTGAGCGGATTTCAGCTGCAACCTATTGAAGGCGCGGCAAGCCCTGTTTCTGAGCCAGAGATTAAACCTGAGCCAGAGATTGAAGTCGAAGAAGAGCAGCCGCAGGCGGAAGAGCCAGAGGAAAGGGTTGAGGAACCTGTAGTAGCGGTAGCTGAACAAGAAATCGTACCGGAAATTTATGAGGAGCCACAAGCTGCGGGTAAATCAAAGTGGTATATCTGGGCTGCGGTCGTTGCAATTGTGGTTATTGCTGGTTTGTTTTATCTGAACCATACGAACAGTTCCCGAAGAGCACAGGAGCGAGCTGACAGCATCTTGAATGCCGGTATCGCAGAACCTGATACAACGGTTGCAAAAGCGGTAGACACAAGCAGCACGGTTACGACTCCAATAGTAGATAGTACAGCAAATACAAATACAGAGACAGGTAAGAAGGTCTATAATCCTTTGATCCCTGCAAATCACACCTATCAGATTGTCATAGGAACGCATGCTACATTGGCTCAGGCGTATGAACAGGCCGAGTCGTTTAACAAAGCGGGAATTGAATCTGTACGCGTAATACCGAGTAACCTGGCACATAACAAGAAGAAGGTCATTTGGGATTCGTATGAAACGAAAGAACAAGCGGATTCTGCATTGAAATATGTTAGGAAGCACTATGTTGCAGATGCTTGGCATCAAAAAATAAACAAGTAAATCAATCAAACAGCACAAAATACGTTAATTAACTATGTCATTAGTACAAAACCCTGCAATCGTTGATACCTTGAATCAAGTTCAACAACAACCGGTAGCTCTAGCTACGACAGACGATCTTAACCTACTTGAACTTCTGATGAAGGGTGGGTGGATTATGATTCCGATCCTTTTATTATTTTTCTTGGGATTGGTCATCTTTTTTGAACGTTACATTACTATTCGCAAAGCCAGTAAATCCGAGAGCGGATTATTAGCCTCTGTGAAAAGCAGTGTATTGTCCGGAAAAATCGATGCTGCTATGGCTGCTTGTCGTTCAAACAATTCGGCATTGTCCAGAATGTTGCAGAAAGGTTTGACCCGTGTAGGTCGTCCGATCAAGGATATTGAAGGCGCGATCGAGAACCAAGGAAAATTGGAAGTTTCCCGTTTGGAGAAGAACATCAATATCTTGGGTATCATTGCCGGTATTGCACCCATGTTAGGTTTCGTAGGAACGATCTTTGGGGTAATCCAGATCTTCCGTGAGGTGGAAATGGCTGGTGGTATCGATATTGGTTCGGTTTCAGGTGGTCTTTATGTAAAGATGATCACTTCAGCTTCAGGTCTTACCATCGGTATCTTGGCCTATATCGGTTACCATATCTTGAACATGATGGTGGAGCGCTTGATTTTGCGCATTGAGACTGATGCAATTGAATTTATCGATTTATTGGATGAGCCTAGCATGTAAGCTGGTGTGACCCCGAATTGAAAGGCTAAAAATGAATTTACGTAATAGAAGAAATAGACCCGCTGCAGAAGTACATACAGCTGCCCTGAATGACATCATGTTCTTCTTGATGTTGTTCTTCCTGTTGGCTTCCGCGGTATCCAATCCACAGGTGGTAAAATTGCTTTTGCCAAAATCCAGTGCTGGAGAACAGTCAGTCGCTAAGAAGACCATGACGATTTCCATCACCAGTGATTTAGTATACCATGTGGACAAACAACCTGTTCCATTGGAGAACCTGGAATCTTATATCCAATCCAATATTGCAACTGGAGAAGAACTGACTGTGATGTTATATGCTGACAGTACAGTGCCTATCCAAAATGTGATTTCGGTAATGGATATTGCCAACAGATTGAAGGTCAAAATGGTATTGGCAACAGAGCCTAAGAAAGACTAATATTTAATATTAAACGTTTTAGGCTTTAGAAGGTCGAATTAGAAGAGATCAAGGAAAATGTACTACAATCAATATCGAGAAGAAAATAATCTTCCAAAGGCTTTAGGTATTTCATCACTGGTAATGGCTGGATTAGCTGTTATTGGTTTCTTTATTGTATTTGGTCAGAATCTTCCAGAATACGGTATGGGTGGTATCATTGTAAACTATGGTACTTCTCCAGAAGGTATGGGTGAGGATTACATGAGCGTGGACGAACCATCGATGGATGAGAATGCCAACAATGTGAAACCAGATAAAATTGATCCAAATTCAACGCCTATTCCTACGCCTTCTCAGCAGATTGCTGATAAAGCGGTAGCAACCCAGGATGTTGAGGAAGCACCTGTTGTTCCTAAAGCGGAGAAGCCAGTGAAAGCGAATGCAGAGCAGGCTACTACCGAGAAAAAGAATGCAACGCCAGCAGTGAATCCTAATGCTCTGTATAAAGGCAAGAAAAATAATGCACAAGGTACAGGTGATGGAACTGGATCTACTCCAGGTAACCAAGGTTCTAAACTTGGGGATCCATTAGCTAGTAACTATGGTGAAGGTGGTTCTGGATTTGGTGATGCGATGTTATCACTGGAGAACAGACGTTTTACGGTGCCACCAAAAATAGAAGACAATGGGCAACAAACCGGTATTGTCAAGATTGAATTTACTGTAGACAAGAGCGGAAATATCGTGCGTGCTAGACAGGCTAAAGGTACGACCATTGCTGACTACAGATTAATTGAAAAGTGTATCCGTGCTGTTGAACAAGCGCGATTGAATGCACTGCCTAATGCGCCTCAGACCCAAACGGGGCTAATTACCTTCAGATTTAGAGTTAGATAATTCAATAATATGAAAACATTTGCAGAGGTAATCGAGTATTTATTTGCTCGATTACCTATGTTTACTCGTGATGGCGCTAGTGCCATCAATCCCGATGTAGACAAAACTCTTTTGCTTTGCCAGGCTCTTGGCAATCCCCATCAAAAGTTTAAATCAATACATATTGCTGGAACCAATGGAAAAGGTTCTTCTTCGCATATGCTTGCCTCAGTCTTGGCAGCATCTAAATTGAAAACCGGACTGTACACCTCACCCCATTTGGTAGATTTTAGGGAAAGGATCAGGATTGATGGGAAGATGATCCCTGAGCAACTGGTTGTTGATTTTGTGAATGATCACCGCGAGTTGATTGAAGACCTGAAGCCTTCTTTCTTTGAAGTGACCGTGGCGATGGCCTTCGATTATTTTGCAAAGGAGAAGGTCGATATAGCCGTGATCGAAGTGGGATTAGGTGGAAGATTGGATAGCACCAACATTATCCTGCCTGAACTTTGCCTGATCACGAATATAGGTATGGATCATATGAATATCCTTGGTGATACCTTGGAGCAGATAGCAGGTGAGAAGGCCGGTATCATTAAGCCACATGTTCCGGTGGTTATTTCGGAGAAGCAAACTGAGATCGAACATGTTTTCATCAATAAGGCAAAAGAAGGGGATAGCCCAATCTTTTTTGCTGAGGACTATTACGAGGTCCACCAGGTAGAAAAGAAGCAGACAGGCTTGGATATCACTGTTGAGAGCAAAACAACAAAGGAATGCCTGACTTGGCAATTGGATCTTTCTGGTTCTTACCAAAAGAAGAATATCCTTGGGGTATTGACAGCTATTGATCAATTGAAGGAGTTAGGGTATGAGTTAGCTGAAGAAGATATCAGGGAAGGTCTTAGCAATGTGCAAGAATCTACAGGCTTGAGGGGAAGATGGCAGACCCTTTCGACTGATCCTTGGATAATCTGTGATACTGGCCACAATGAAGATGGAATAAAGGCGGTGGTTCGAAATCTGAGTACCTTAAACTTCAATAACCTTCACTTTATCATCGGGGCTATGAAGGATAAAGATCTTTCACACATTTTGCCTTTATTACCAAAACAAGCGACTTATTATTTTGCGGCACCTCAGATGCCAAGGGCAATGAAAGCAGCCGACTTGGCTGAGTTAGCACATTCATTCGGCCTGAAAGGCCAAGAATATGCATCCATTGATGAAGCATACGAGGCGACGCTAAAGAATTACCAAGAAGGTGATCTTATATTTATCGGTGGAAGTACTTTTGTTGTTGCAGAAGTATTGACTAATCATTTTTAGTCAATTCACCACGCAGACTCTGCTGTACCCAATGTGCGACATCTTCTTGACTGTCTAATTCACCTTGAAGGTACATAAGCTTGGTTACAGCAGTTTCAAAGGTCATATCATAACCATTGAGAACTCCGATACATTTTAAGCCCTGAGAAGTCTCGTATCGCCCTAATTCTACAGAACCTACCTTACATTGTGAAATATCTAGGATATTCTTTCCAGATTTGATGGCTTCCTGGAGCAGTTCGAGGAACCAGCTATCGGTCATGGTATTTCCGCTACCAAATGTTTCCATCACAATACTTCTGACGTCTGAATTCAAAACAGCCTTGATGGTTTCTGGACTGATCCCCGGGAACAGTTTAAGGACACCTACGCGGTTGTCGATATGGTAATGGCAAATAAAGTCTTGGCCGGCATTATTGGCCAACACCTCATCATTGTATCGGATATGGATTCCAGCTTCGGCTAAAACAGGGAAGTTCGGTGAGCGGAATGCTTCGAATTTATCGGAATTGTACTTAAATGATCGATTCCCTCGGAAAAGTTTGTTGTCAAAAAGGATACAGACTTCTTGGATGATGGATATACCATCTCTTTTTGCTGAAGCAATCTCTAATGCAGTCATTAGATTTTCACGGGCATCGGTACGGATCTCGCCAATTGGCAATTGGGAGCCGGAAAATATGACGGGTTTCTGAAGGCCTTCCAACAAAAAGCTAAGCATGGATGCCGAGTAAGCCATGGTATCGGAGCCATGAAGGATTACAAATCCGTCATAAAGCTCGTAATTGTCTTTGATGATCTTGGCCATCTCTAACCAGATGCTTGGACGCATATTGGATGAGTCGATGATGGGCTCAAAAGAGTGCACAGTCAGTTTATAGTTCAGGCGACTTAAATCAGGCAGGTTCTTTTCAATCAGTTCAAAATCGAAAGGAATAAAAGTTCCGGTTTCTGGATCTTTTACCATACCAATGGTGCCACCGGTATAAATGATAAAAATATTGTACATCAATTAAATCTTAAATACTTGTTTAGAATTGTTGGTCGTTATTTCCGCGATCTTCTCTATTCCCATCTCATGTATGTCCGCAACCTTTTGGGCTACATAAAGCAGATAACTGCTTTCGTTTTCTTTTCCTCTGAATGGTACAGGAGCCAGATATGGTGCATCTGTTTCCAGTACGATATGTTGTAGGTCGATTTCTTTGACAACGGCATCCAAGCCCGCTTTCTTAAAAGTTACCACTCCACCGATGCCTAATTTGAATCCAAGGTCAATCGCTCGGTGAGCCTGTTCAAGGCTGCCGGTAAAGCAATGGAAGATACCGAATAATTTCTCATCGGCCATTTCATCCAGAACATCAAAGACCTCATCAAACGCTTCCCTACAGTGGATAGATATTGGAAGACCAAGTTCTTTGGCCCATTGGATCTGTTTCCTGAAAGCATCCTTCTGGATTTCCAACGTCGATTGGTCCCAATAGAGATCAATCCCTATTTCTCCAATGGCATATATTTTTGATTCTTGGATCTTGGCATAGATCTGATCCAATTGCTGTTGATAGTCGTCTTTTACATCGCATGGATGTAGACCAAGCATAGGGAAACAGTTTTCAGGATAAGCTTCAACGGTTTGGAAAACCTTATCGATCGATTCGACATCTACATTTGGAAGAAACAGCCTACTGATACCATTCTTGAAACATCGCTCAAGCTGTTCTTTCAGTTTAGGAGTTCCAGCTTGATAATAGATATGAGTATGCGTGTCGGTTAAAGTCTGATTTTTCAGATCAATTTGCTCTTCCATGCTGCCAAAGTTAATATATTGTTAGTTAATCTAGTTCTATGGAATAAAAAAACGCAGTTCTCATAATGAAAACTGCGTTTTTTTATAAATTTTGTAAAAGAACTCCTGATTAGTTAATTGGAGTTTCTACTGGAGCTCCTGTTGGAGCAATAACTTGTGGAGTATCTCCTTTCGGACCAGGGATAATATCCAATACTTCTACATCAAATACCAATGGAGCATAAGGAGGGATCAAGTTACTTTGCTGACGCTCGCCATATCCTAATGAAGATGGGATAATCAACGTAGCTTTGCCACCTTTTTTCAATAACTGAAGACCTTCGGTCCATCCTGGGATAACTGGAGTATGACCAACACGTACGCGTAATGGCTCGTATTGTTTCATTGGGTGGAAGATTCCTTTTTCTTTAGCTACTTCTGGGTTGCTGGTATCGAAGATTTTGTCGTTTGTCAAACCACCAGTATAGTTGATCACAACAGTATCACCTACTACAGGGTTTGCACCAGTACCTTCGGTTTTGATTACATATTGAAGACCAGTTGCAGTTTTCTTAGGTTGCAATTTGTTTTTCTCTACGTATTTAGCAATTTTTCCTTCTTCAGATTTTTTTAAACCTTCCATTTCAGCCAAGTAATATTTATTTACTTGTTCGAATAAAGCTGAATCTGTTAAGCTTCCTTTTTTGAAAAGTTTCTTAACCTTGATGGTGAATTGAATGTATTTATCTGCGAAATCAGGTTTTGGTTGACCTGTTTTAGCAGCCATAGTATCTAAGTCCAATTTGAAAGTAGCACTATCACCTTCACCTAACATTTTCAAGATCGTGTTGTTGTCACCAGCGTAACCACCTTGAACCAATGAATCAGGGATTACCGGAGCGATTTGAGGCAATCCTACATCATAAGTGCTTGCCAATAAAGAGTCACGGTCTGTCTTAACAACAATATCCATGGCTAGAACGTCTCCACCTACAGCTTTTTCACCACCTTTGTCTTCGAAGAATTTATATTCTAGACCACCTTCACCTTTTTTGAAACTTTGGCATGATGAAGCTAGAAAAAGACCAGCTAATGCTGTTAATACTAAAATCGATTTTTTCATTTTTTTATTTATAACGCTTATTATATTCTATGTTAAATAACTTTTGTACTCTGGAAGGATAGATTTGAATTTTGCTACCACCTCTTCCAGACTATCTGTTGAATTACCTCCAGAGGCATTCAAATGCCCACCACCATTGAAATATTTCCTGCAGATCTCGTTGCAAGGGATATCGCCAATGGAACGCAAAGATAATTTAATTAATTCAGTTCTATCAATAAATAAACCAGCTAACCTAATCCCTTTTATCGATAACGCATAGTTCACTAAACCTTCCGTATCTCCGGTGCTCACATTGAATTTCAAGAGGTCTTCTTTAGTCAATGAAAATAATGCCGTATGGTATTCCGGAATTACTTCTAAACAGTTCAAAAGACTATAGCCTAAGAACTTTAAACGGTTTTCTGTTGAACTATTGTATATATTCTCATGTATTTCCCAATTCTTTGCTCCTGCATCAATCAGGTTGGCAATGATATGGTGAACTGCTGAAGTTGTTGACCTGAAACGGAATGAACCTGTGTCAGTCATGATACCCGCGTATAAACATGAGGCTATTTCTGCTGTAATGGATTCCTTATCGTGGTAAACATCCGCGATAAAGGTATACACCAACTGTGCTGTAGCCGCTGCGCTAGAGTCCCAGTATTCTACCGTTGCGAAATCTTCGGGATCTAAATGATGGTCAATCATCCATTTTTGCCCTTTGGCCTCACGGATAATTGGCTCCAGAATATTTGTCCTCGAAAGCGCACTATAATCTAAACAGAAGATAATTTCTGCTTCATCAAATAGCTTTTGGGATTCCTCAGGTTGATCAGGATAGTATATTAAGTCTTCAAAACCCGGCATCCAGCTTAAAAAATCTGGAAAATCTGATGATAACACAACATTCACATCATGGCCTTTTCCTTTTAGCCAATGATATAATCCTAATGATGAGCCTAAAGCATCTCCATCGGGTTTATGATGAGTGGTGATTATTATCTTTTTAGGTCTGGAAAGTGCTTCTAAATATTCTTCTCCTTGTAGCATACGTTTTTTGTGAATGCAAACCTACTGAAAAAAAGTTTGCAATTAAAAATTTTTACGGCTTTAAATCTATCTTTATTTAAATTATCACCTATCTAAATCAATTGAAAATTAGTCGGTTAATGTCTGAAGGCGTAGATTTTGTAATCACGCTTGGTCGTCAACAAATAATTGCCTGAATTGTAATTGATCTTGCCATAATAGAACAATGGTAATCCTTCCACTGGAAATCCATCCGCCAAGGAACCATTTTCAGCAAATAGATAGACAAGATTCTCCTGATCGGCAATGCCTAGCTGATACATGCTGCTCGAAACTGGGAAAAAATTAGGCTTCGCATCTATATCTTGGGTGAACGTGTAATCATACAGCTGTCTTGGGCTATCACCCAATTCAAATACTTGTAGGTAGGAGCCATCGATGACAATCAATTCAGGGGCTGTAGTACCATTGATGTTTTCAAAATAAGCATCATAGCCTTTTTTCCATTCTCCATTCAGGACGATCTTGCTCGTTCCATCTGCCTTTATTTGATGAAGATTGCCTTCATTGTCCGTACAATAAAACTCATAGTTGTTTTCCTTGTTTACCACTCCCATAGATCCTACGAACGTAACATCTCCTTCAATATCGATTTCCTTGGTTTTACTGCCACTTTGGTCAAAGAAGTATACTCTTCCAAAACTGCTTGCGAACACCGCTTGTTGATCGATAAAGTAAATAGGACCCAATATTTCTCCTTCTATTCTCGCATTGTCCCAACCGTTAACTGGACCGCCTTCCATATCGTATGCCATAATCCTATCCTTTGCGGGGATCAATATGATCTGCTGCCCACTGAACTCAGCGATAGTTGGACTGCCGGTAGGTTCGGATGAAACACTTGTAGAGAAGCCTTGCAAGGTCTTTCCGCTGGTATCAAAGCGGTATAACCTTCTGCGGTCGGTAACCAATAAAAGGCTACGATCGGCTAATTGTTTTGCCTTGCCAACAATTCTTCCAGAGAATACGGATGACCATAGTTTCTTTCCTGAAGGATGGATGGCATGAACGGTATGGTCCTGTTCTTGGACAAGGATAAATTGGGACGTATCGGAATGTTCGAAAACATAGGGGCCATTGATCAGCCTGCTACCCATATCGTAAGCCCATTCTGGAGTTACACCCAATCGGTTTTTACTTTTATAGATGGCGTAGAACCTGCTGATGAAATTTCCAGCATTACCCGATAACTGTAATGACCAGGAATAAAAGTCCTGATATCCATATTCATCATCGTCCCTGAACTTCCTGCTATATTCAGACCTCAAGGTGTTATTGATGAAATTACCTCCGTTTTTCGTATTGATAAAGAAGGTGACATTGGCTTCATTACCTTGGATCTGTTCGTAATTCTTGAATCCTAAACTGGCAACCAAGAAGTCTTTGTTTTTCCATTTACGCACATATTCCTGTACCGTCGAAAGTTGATTAGCCATCACCAACATATCATTGATACGAACAAAATACGGTCTTGAAAAGGCCTTCAATCCATCACCAAAATAACGATAGGGGATATTCGCAAACCTAAACCTATAGGTGCTATCACTTACATTTTCAGCGATATTGCTGATGATCTCGTTCAGCTTGCTGCTGTCCTGAATGGTAATGAATCCTAAATAATCAGAATTGCTCTGTTCAGCAACCGCAAAATTACCAGCCAAAGTAGATTGGAAGTCTCCCAATAAACCTTCACGGTTGTTATTGATTTCCTTGGCTTGACCTTGTAGCTGTTGGAAGTTGTCTTGTTTGGATTGCCAGAAGGCTAAGTCTTCAAACCATGACTTGGAATCGCTGAAGGAGTACTCCACGTACATCATGGTATTGGAAGGAAAGTAGTTATACAGTCTCTGATTGGTTTTTCTCTGATTTGCAAAAAGCCCAATATACTCGCTATCCTTATCGACCAACTGGCTTTCGCCGGTCAACATCAGGGCATCTTGTTTGAAATTGATATTCCAAACCGTTTCTCCTTTGAGGTTGACAAATTGTCTCAAGAAATCTCCAGGGCGGTTTTCCTTAAATACAGAGATAAAAGAGGCAATATTTTGTTGTGGTACATAAATGGTAAATGGAGCATTCCTGTTATTATGTTCGTTGAAGAAGGTAACTTGATCTTTTTTTAGCTTTTCCACCTTTTTGTCATTGACTTTGACCAAAAGCCCTTTGTTGAAACTGGAGAAAAAGGTGTTTTCCTGATAGGTCACATAAAATACTGAATCCAGCTTTTTATCATCCTTGAAGGTGGTATCTCTTTCGATGTTCTTGAATTCATAAATACGTATTCCAGCGGTATCAGCTGTGCTTACCTTATACTTTTTGCTTAATGTTAGGAATGTTTGGTCTAAGACAGATTGGTCAACTTGGTCCATGCTATGGATGCTGAACAAGGTGCTTATTCCCTTTTTCTCTGGATGGAAGGACATCAAGATTTCCGCTCCACCAACCAAAGGAGACAGTTCTTTGTTACGAAGTAAGTTTTGTTTTAGTTGTTTGAGTTCATGCATGGCATGTTTGCCCAGCATGGCTTCAAAAATCTCAAAATCCTTGAAGATATTGTCTGTTGTAGCATCGTTTAGGAATGATGCAATTAGATAGGTGTCCTCCGGTAAATGCTGTACTGGTCCTACGTATTCTTGTTGTTCCTTGTTTAGATCCCCAAAGTAAAAAACCGACGCAACCACCACCGCAATAAATAGAAGGATCGAAACAATTATTGTATTTCTCATGGACGAATAGTCTTCCTTTTGTTTGTTTTAGTGTTCAATATAGACAAAATTGCAAAAATAGGAGTGCTTTTTAAGAAGTTATTTTATACATTTATAAACGAAAAATCATAAGCGATTATTTTAGCTTTATTTATGAACAAACAAATTATCCTAACTGCTTCTTTTTTCGGTTTGTTAGCTGTAATACTTGGTGCATTCGGTGCACATGGTCTTGAAGGAAAGATTTCTGAGAAACAACTAGAAACATGGGGAACAGCCAACCAGTATCATTTCTATCATACGCTGGCGCTATTGTTCCTTTCCACTTTTTCTAGAGCAAAAAGCCAATCCATTAAAGTTTCTTTCATTATGTTCACGATAGGGATTGTTCTTTTTTCTGGATCTCTATACCTTCTGAGCACCAGGAATCTGCTTGGTATTGAAAACATCTCTGTTATTGGTCCCGTGACTCCATTAGGAGGACTATGTTTTATGGTCGGATGGATTGCATTGTTTATTGCAGCAATGAAAAACAGAGCTTAAAATTGAATTGACGATTCTCAAAATAGAATTAACAAAAAGGCACCGATCGGTGCCTTTTTGTTTGATGGGGAGAAAATGCTGGTGAAAATAAATGTTCAGGCCATGAATACTGAATACTAATAATAAATACTATTATTACCTTTGTTTATGTCTCAACTGGATTTAACGGCTCCTAGCCGTGTCACTTATTTTGTAGAGGTTGTTTTGCCATTGGCGATTGCTAAATCCTATACCTATCGTGTTCCATTTGAATTGAATGATAAGGTAGCTGTAGGTGTTCGGGTGATCGTTCAGTTCGGCAAGAACAAAATTTATTCAGCTGTTGTCAAGAATATCACAACTGATCCCCCTCAACAATATGAAGCCAAATATATCTTAGATGTTGTAGACAATGAGCCCATCGTAAATGATACCCAATTACAGATGTGGGATTGGATCGCAGAATACTACATGTGTTATGTAGGAGATGTGATGCAAGCTGCCTTGCCAGCAGCTCTTAAAATGGCATCAGAAACCAAAATCGTTGCATCGGATGATCCAAACCTGGATCGCTCTTCGCTCTCAGATAAAGGCTATATGATTCTGGAAGCTTTAGATCTTGCAGGCGAGCTGACCGTGAATGATGTCATTAAAATCTTAGGCCAAAAGACTGTTTTCCCCTTATTACGAAGTCTATTTGAACATGGATATATCCTGATTTCAGAAGAAATCAAGCAAAAATATAAGGCAAAAACAAAAGCCTTTCTGAGGTTGGCTTCCGAATTCAATGATCCGGATGGTCGACGTGAGTTATTGGATAGCTTAAATCGAGCTCCAAAGCAACAGGATGCAATCATTGCTTTCCTCCAACTTATCAAAACAAAGAATGATGTCAGCAGGCAGGATATCATGGAAGTATCCGGATCCGGTGCTGGCGCCATTACGGCCTTGATTGACAAAGGTGTCTTTAGGGTTGAAGAAAAGGTAGTCAGTAGGTTTGAAGGCACGGATGTTTTGTTATCTCCAGATTTCAGCTTTAGCCCTGCACAAGAACAGGCATTTGATGAAATCAATAATTCCTTTGCTGAGAAGGAGGTCGCTTTGCTTCATGGGGTCACCGCTTCAGGGAAAACCCAAATTTATATCCGTCTGATTGAAGCCGTTTTGCGCGAAGGCAAATCTGCTTTGTACCTATTGCCAGAGATTGCATTGACAGCACAGATTACGGAACGGTTGAAATTGCACTTTGGTGATCAATTAGGTGTGTACCACTCAAAATTCAATGACAATGAACGCGCAGAGGTTTGGCATAAAGTCAATAAAGGTGAGTTTAAGGTAGTCATTGGAGCTAGATCCTCTGTTTTTCTTCCTTTCCATAAGCTCGGGTTAATTATTGTGGATGAGGAGCATGAAAACTCCTACAAACAATATGATCCTGCACCTCGATACCATGCCCGCGATACCGCCATTTACTTGGCTCATCAGCATCAAGCGAAAGTATTGTTGGGCTCAGCTACCCCATCGGTAGAGAGCTATTATAATGCGAAGGCTGGCAAATACGGTTTGATTGAATTGACCGAAAGGTTTGGAGAGGCTAAATTGCCAACTATCGAAATTGTAGATATCGCCGAAGCAGGCCGAAAGGAAGAGATGTACTCCTACTTTAGTTTGAAGCTCCTAAAGGCAATCGAAGAAACCATTCAGAAAAAAGAGCAGGTCATCCTGTTCCAGAATAGAAGAGGACACACCCCATTTTTACAATGTGGAACCTGTGGATATGTGGCGAAATGTGTGAATTGTGATGTCAGCTTGACCTACCATAAGACTAGTAATCTGATGCATTGCCATTATTGTGGATTCTCAGAAGAACTGGTGCAAACCTGTCCAGCCTGTGGATTGCCTAATATGCAGAGCAAAGGATTCGGAACAGAAAGGGTAGAAGAGGAGTTGGAAATCCAACTTCCTGATCTTCGTATCGGACGCCTTGATCTGGATTCTACGAAAGGAAAATATGGCTTTGATAAAGTGATTTCTGCCTTTGATAACCAAGAGTTCGATGTTTTGATCGGAACGCAGATGATTACGAAAGGGCTAGATTTTGGAAATGTGAGCTTGATTGGAATCATCAATGCCGATGGCATGATCAACTTTCCTGATTTTAGAGCTTATGAACGTGCTTTCTCTTTATTCTCCCAGGTCTCTGGTCGCGCAGGCAGAAGGCAGTCTGAAGGAAGAGTGATTATTCAGACCAATACTCCAAACCATAGGATCCTCGATCAGGTTACCAACCATGATTACATGGCCATGTTTATGGCAGAAATAACTGAGCGAAAGAATTATCAATATCCACCTTTTTACAGACTGATCAAGCTGGATGTCAAACATACTGATCAAGATCTCGTCCATGACGCTGCAAAAAGATTAGCTTCTTTACTTCGACAGCAATTAGCGGAACGTGTCTTAGGTCCTGAACCTCCATTGGTGGCACGTGTAAGAAATAATTTTATTCAAACGATTACCTTAAAGATCGAACGGAAGAATATATCGATTTCCAAAGTAAAAGAACTGATCAAACAGGCCTTATTGCATTTTGAATTGGATAAGAAAAACAAAGGTGTCCGTGTGCAGATCGATGTGGATCCGTATTAATTGGTTTTCAATAAATCACGCTTTTTAATCTGCTTTTCTACTTTCCTTTTTTGTCCTTTTACCTTGTTACGCCAAACTATAAATCCTGTTATTGGCAAACTAGCGCATATAAAAGAAATGATGAAGGCTAGGATTTTCGTGGGTAACCCCGAGACATTGCCGGTATGCAAGTCGTAATTTAATGTTCCTAATCGGTCCCCAACTTTTAAATTATCTGAAGAATTTACCTTTTCAATGCTATTATCTTTTTTGTTAAAGTAATACCATCTAAATTCCCCAGTTCTCATTTCGGTCAACCTGATTTGCACATCAAAAGTTTCATCTTCTGGTTTGCTACTTCTGATGGACATCATTCCTGCGTTGGAATACTTTAGCAATAAGAAGTGAAGGGCATTATCAAGCTGTTCACCACCGGGGTAATAATTGGGGATCTTGAAAGGCTCTCCTTCAAGCTTTTTGATTTCAGATCCATCAAATGAATTGAAAAAGGAAATGTATGCTTTCTTAAAGGAAGGATAAGTAAAAACCAATCCAGTGATAGCTATTACCAATGCGATTAAGAAAGAGTAAAAGCCTAGTACATTATGCAGGTCATAGTTTAACCGTTTCCATTTAGATTTCCAATCTATCCAAAGGCTTTTCCGCAACGTCTTCCTTTTCCATCTTTTTGGCCACCATAACACTATTCCAGACAGTAGGATGATGACAAATACTATTGTTGATATTCCAACGACCCAGGTTCCATATTTTTTACCTAGGAGCAAGTTCATGTGCATCTGCAGGATGATCTGAAAAAATTCGGTTTTAGAATTTTCAACAAATAAGACCTCTCCAGAATAGGGATTCAAAAAGATCCTTTTGTAGGTCTTGAAATAATTCCAATATCCAAAGGCGTCAGGGTCAATTTCCTGTACCCGAAAGATCCAGCTTCTGCTTTTATCAGGATATAAGTCTACCCTTGAGATAGATTCGCCAGCATTTAGTTGCTTAATCGCAATTTCTTTGAGTGAACTTAATGGAAGAGCTTCTTTTGATTCATAATGCTCATTCAAAATATAACGATCAGGATAACAAACTAATTTGAGCTCATCAAAAAATGTATAGACACAACCAGTTAAGCCTAAAATTACCACCACTATTCCTGTGGTAAGGCCTAACCATTTATGCAACCAAAGGATGAAGCTTTTTACCATTTAAAATCTATAATTAATATTTAATGATGCGGTTGTACCGGTTCCTTTGACATATTCGGCATCAACTGCCCTATATTGACTAATCACCGGGTAATAATCCTTGTTCAAGAGATTTTCCACGCCAAGTCCAAGTGCCCATTGTTTGTTGATCCTGTAGCTCGCTGTTAAGTTAAAGAGGTCAATAGCTTTGATTGGCCCCTCACTATTTTTGTAAAGACCTTTTTCATTCTTTTCAAATCGATCCCGTGAACCGGTATGGATATAATGCAACTGTAAGTTCAGAGCGTCGGTAGGGGTATATATGATATAGGCAGTAGCTTTATTTGGGGCAATTCTGGTTCCATTAAGATAATGGGACACCTGTTCAGAATCTTCTGCCTTACCTTCAACATGAGCAAAAGTTCCACCTATTGTCCATTGATTGGAAAGTTCAGCATTTAAGGTAAATTCTAATCCTTGTACTTTTTCAGGTAGTCGCTGTGCCACCAAATATCCTCCTACATCTACCAATTCTACCCCCATCTTTGAAGTGCTGTAATAATAGGAAGCGGAGAAATTGAATATATTGAAGTGACTAGAAAACCCTACTTCGTAGTTATTGGTGATTACTGGGTCAGTTTTGATGCTATCCAGATCATTGTCGGTTGCCCGTCTAACGATTCTTCCCAACTCATTGATGGCAAAGCCTTGGGAAAAACTAATAAAAGGGTTAAATACTTCATATTTATTATAGCGAAGGCCCGCATTGAAGGTAGCTCCTTTGTAAGGGATTTTTCCTCCAGTCACGGCAATACTTCCCTCATTATTTGGTCCTGTCGCGATGGTGTTGAAATCTTTGATTTTAACCGTCGCATTTTCATATCTAACACCCCCTTTTAAAATCAAGTTTTCTAAAACATCAATACGCAATTGAGCATATGGAGCTATGTTCACCATGTTCATGTCCGGGATATAGATTCGACCATCTGTTAGATTCTGGTCGGTTATATCATTCAATAGGTCTAAACCATAAGTGATATCGGAATTAGCATTGAATATTTGAAAGGGAGTATTCAAATTTACCCTTAAGCCCTTTTTCTCTGAATTGATTTGCGTTTGTCCCGGTCCATACCAAGCGGTTCCTTTCTCAATATATCTATTCATCGAACGGAATGTATTGTAATATAAGGAGGCTTGAAGGGAAGTTGATCCGATTAGGTTATTGTTGAAATAACTTAACATGGCATTATGGTTATATGGAGTACCAGTAGGTTTTCCTGGATCTTCACCCTTTACACCAATGGTTGGAGTTTGCCCATATTTGCCCGTTTGGCTGACGTATTTGGCATGTTGTGAACTGTTAAAGAAATTGTACAGAACGGAAAGACCTGAATGTTCATTGATATCATAACCAACTTTCAAAAAGGCATTGTATTGATGGGAATTTGATAGACCATCGACTTGACCAAGGGCGATCCCATCGGCATCCCGTTGAAGTCCATTGTATTCTGCTGTTCCGCTAACTGTGTAACTCCATTTATCTACTTTCCCAAATAAGGTCTGATCAAATCGATAACCTATTGTCTCAGAAGCATGGAGAGGATTAATTATACTCCTTAAATTGCTGCTTCCAGAAATCTCTTTGTTTACATCATGATTGCTTTTAGTAATGTAATTAATGATTCCCCCTGCAGAACCATTTCCATAAATGGATGTTGCCCCTTTTATGACCTCCACCCTTTCAATCACTGATGGATCAATGGACCTGATATCTCTGGCTCCATTCATTAAGGGAGTAGATTGGGGAATACCATCTATCAGTACAAGGACAGACCTTCCTCTCAAAGTTTGTCCGGTATTTGTAGCCTTATTGCTGCTTACCCCCAAGCCCGGTATGCTGTTCCCTAAAATATTGGAGATGTTGGTGTTTATTTGGCTTTGAGCCTCAATCTCCTTGCTTGTTAATATAGAAATAGATGAAGGAACTGTGGATATATGTTCAGGTTTTCGACTCGCAGTAACTACAATTTCATCTAAGTCATTTTTTTCTTGAAGGATAAAGTTCAATGGCTGTTTTAATGTGTCCGGTGAAACGGAGTGGAAAATGGTTAAATATCCTGAATGACTGATCTGTAGGTTAAGAGGCTGTTTGAATTGTTCATAATTGATAACCATCGCGCCATTTTGGTTGGTTTTTCCGATAGTTTTTCCATTTACTTTGATGTTTACATCCGCTTGCCTCCCTGAATTTGGATTATTTACATGTAGGTCTAATTGTTGAGCGGTTAATGAAATTGGAAAAACCAGGAATAGTAAAACCTGAGTTTTTGATAACAATTTGTATAGATAGCGCATCTTATTTTTATTTAGAACAATTTTAAATTGCGCCAAATTTATATAATCCGCCCTTATTTACAAAAGCTAAAATTAAATAATATTAAAATTTTTTGTTATTAAGCTATTCCTGCTATAAACTATACACGAAATCATATTTTGCCCAAATACATACTATCCGTGCAATTATAGCTGCCATCATTAGAAAGGAAGGCGACATACAAATGATAAATAGCCTCCTTATTCTTTTTCCTAAAGAATAATTCTTGTTGCTTGTCCAGCAATAGGTTTCCATTCACCATCCCGTAGATCTTATTTTCCCCATTGCTCTCAGGTTGTAGAAGAATCATAATCCTATAGTTGTCCATGTTGTAGGCATTGAACAAAATCTTATCATAATCCCAATAGATCCGAAAAGAATCAGTTTCATCGCATAATTCGATCTTGATGTCCTGTATTGGGTTTTCAAAACCTTTGCTGATACTGAACTTCTCCCAATTCAGTTCAAACCTAGATTCCCTTTCAATGATGGCATTCTTGAAATTATACGACATGGCAGCATGGTAACTGGTCCATTCCTCATGGTAGTTTTTGAAGCCCAATCGAATATAGGGCAGGATCTCTGCTATGTATTCTTTGAGGTAATTGAATTTAGAATCTGATTTGTTTTGTGGAAAGACTCTGTCCTTAGTCAATCGTAATTGAGATGGATTTGTTGCAACAGGACTTTTCGTACTGCTATAAACAAAAAATCCCACTTTTCCATTTAGTGGGATCTGATTTCCATTTTTTAAAGTTGCCATATCACACCTGTTTGTTTTATACTAAACATACAAAACACGTGGGCGACTAGCAAGAGTATTTGAAATTAAATTTACTTTAAATAAAAGTTATTAACCTACTTTTTCACCTTAGAAACCTTGAATGGTTTTTTCACAGCCTTCTTAGCAGCCTCCTTTACGATCTTTGCCTGCAAATCCGTAACCTTTTCTGGTTTATAATCTGTTTTTGTAGGATCAAGATTGAATAATTTAGCATACCAAGTCAATGCCGCAGCAAATCTTCCATAGTCCAGATTCAAATGATAACCGTCGCGAGTGAAATTATCTCCAATAGAACTTGTTCTCCCATTCTGGATGGTGGTACCATCTGGAACGATAAAAGCATAATCACCCGTTTTATCCAATCTCGAGGTTACACTCATGATGCTATCATACATGTTTTTTTGGCTATTGTCATAGTTCGTGAATCCTTCATGTTTCGAATCTTGTTGATAGGCCCATGTTTGGTGATAAACAAGTTTGGTGTCGGGGTGAACATGTGCAAATACATAAGTCCAAAGATCAGTCAGCGTTTGCATAACGACATTGTATTTTCCAGAAAGGGGAGAGGCTTGTTGCAAACTCACATAATCCCAGTTTTCATCCGCAAGTGCATCTTCTATACTGGTCTGCTCCGTTGTTTTCTTGGATCCATCCAAGCTTATTTTTCGATAGCTGTATGCTTTCAGGTTATTATGAGCATTTTTTAAGTGTAAATCTAAGGGTGCTCCTCCGATATATAAATTGCCGATTACAATCTTTTTGCCTGCAGCAGTTGATAGCTCATGAAGGTAATTCTCTAAAGCATCTTCCGAAAAGCTATTCCCTATGGCAAGGACCTTCATGACATCATCGTCATTGGGTGAAGTCTCTTGGGCAAGCACTACTTGGAACTGCAGTAATATGATAAACAGATAAATAGTCAGTTTTTTCATTTTATCAATTTTTTGGGGTTTAATAGGAATATTGTTTTATTAATTTCCTTCACCTATAAAAGTACAAAAAATATAGCTTAAGGATATTTTCTTTATCATTTTTCAGAACCGTTCTGACCTTGAATGTTTTGCATTTTAACCTTAATAATATGGTAAAATAAGGGTAATTTTGAGACATATGGCTTATAAGTTTATAGACAATTACCGGGAACAGGGCGCAAGGAAGCAGTTGGTGAAGCATCTCGAAAAACGTGGGATAGAGGATAAGAAGGTGTTGCAAGCGATTGCAAAAGTCCCTCGTCATTTCTTTTTTGATGAAACCTTCTGGAACCAAGCTTACCGGGATATTGCATTTCCAATCGGTGATGGCCAGACCATTTCCCAACCTTACACCGTAGCTTATCAAAGCCAATTACTGCACATCAAAAAAGGCGATAAAGTCCTCGAGATCGGTACTGGTTCTGGTTATCAGACCTGCATCCTTATGGAATTGGGGGCTGACGTGTATACTATCGAGCGTCAGGAAAACCTTTACCATCGAACCATTCAAGTATTGCCTTATATGGGCTATAAACCAAACTTCTTCTTAGGCGATGGCTCCAAAGGTATTCCCGAAAAAGCACCATACGACAAAATCATAGTAACTGCCGGAGCTCCGTTCGTGCCTGAAAAAATGCTGAAACAACTTCGTCTAGGTGGTCTTTTAGTTATCCCAGTCGGTGACGAGAAATTCCAGAAAATGGTAACCATTCTCCGTGTCGGTGAAAACGACTTCGAAAGGATCGAACTCGATACTTTTAGGTTTGTCCCATTGGTAGGAGATCAGGCTTGGTAGCTCGGAAGAAATGAGATATGAGATATGAGATAAAAGACGCCGGTAATGGCGTCTTTTTTGTATTGAAAGCTGCTATTTATCTCAATACTCACATCTCAATTCTCATATCTAATACCTACCTTAGCTCCTATGAGTGCAGATTTCTACCAAAGCAATGTCAATAGGACCAAAGAAGAAATAAAATCATTAGAGAAGCAAATCAACAAGAATGCCTTTCTCCGGTTAGGGCTGATGGTTCTTGGAGCTATAGGGATATGGCAATTATTCTCCTTGAACAATATCTTTCTGGTGTTGGGAGCATTTCTTTTGGTGATTTTCCTGTTTGCATTCTTGGTGTACAGGCAGGCAAAGGTAGATAGGCAACTCCAGGAAGCTAAAGTGTTTTTAAGTGTCAATGAAAATGAGCTCCATATTCAAGACCGCAAAAAGAACATGTACGATGATGGTGAAACTTACGAAGATCCAAAACATCCCTATAGTTCAGACCTTGATATTTTCGGACCAAACTCCTTGTTTGAAATGGTTAACCGTTGTGCTACTAAAGATGGGGTAGCGGTTTTGCACTCTTGGATGGATGCCCCGTCCAGCAAAGAGGAGATTTCCGCTAGACAAGAAGCCGTAGAGGAATTAAAAAATGATCCTGAACATCTGCAGGCTTTCCAAACTAAAATGTTGTTCAATCTAGGATCCAAGATCAATTTAAGATCCTATATCTATAGTTACTTCCACGATAAATCCTTCCAATTTGGCAATGCATTCTATAAAATCTATGTCCCTATCGTACCTTGGATCTTTTTGGCGGGAATACTATTCTCCATCTTTGTTCACAATATAGGGGGCTATCTTTTAGGCTTAGGCATTATCCATCTCCTATGGACCATGGCGCAAGCTGGTAAAGTCAGCCATTTCTCCAATAAAATCGATAAGATAGGAGTCTCTTTGATCGGCTTTGCAGATGCCATCAAATTAATGGAAGATAAAAAGTATAGCGCTAGACTTAATCAGGAACTGCAAAAGAAGATTGAAGTCGAATCCCAACAAAAGAAACTATCCAGCATTATCAATGAGCTGGGTAAGTTGATCGATAAACTGGATGTGAGAAACAATATGCTGATTGGTGCTATCTTAAACATGCTTGCCTTATGGGATTTTAAACAAGTAATGGCAATCAGCAAATGGAAAGATCAATACGAAGATTCCATTCTCTCAGGCTTTGATGCGGTAGCAAAATATGAAAGCTTGGTGTCCCTATCCATTCTTGCTTATAATCATGCGGACTGGACCCAACCCAACATCTTGAATGATTTTGAAAAGGATCAACTTATTGCCGAGGATATCAATCATCCATTGATCCCTTCCAATAAGTCGATTGCGAATGATTATCATGCCCAAGACCATAAAATCGCCTTGATTACAGGGTCCAATATGGCAGGTAAGAGTACTTTTCTGAGAACGATAGGGATCAATGCAGTATTGGCTTATACAGGCGCTGTGGTCTGTGCCAAGAACTTTGCACTTCCGATCTATCAGCTAGTAACCTATATGCGAATCAAGGACTCCCTAAACGAAAGTACCTCCACCTTCAAAGCAGAGCTGGACCGCATGAAGTTTATCCTGGAACGCGTGAAAGATATCAAATCCAGCTATTTCTTGATTGATGAAATGCTGAGAGGAACGAACTCTGTCGATAAATATTTGGGATCAAAAGCTATTATCAAGAAATTAATCGAGCTACATGGTCGCGGCATGTTGGCAACCCATGACCTGCAGCTTTCTGAACTGGTAAATGATTATCCGGGTTACCTAAAAAACTATCATTTTGATATCCAAGTGCATGGTTCTGAAATGCTGTTTGACTATAAATTAAAGGATGGTGCATGTACCATTTTTAATGCGTCCATGCTGTTGAAAGGTATCGGAATAGTCGTAGAAAGCGAAAAAGTTGATTAACTTTGCGGCTCAATTTAAAAAATGACTGTTCAAGAACGTATCGATCAAAGCGAAACACGAATTACCATGACTGTGTTTCCTTCCCTTACCAATCATCATGACACCCTATTCGGTGGTAAAGCAATGGCGATCATGGATGAGGTTTCCTTTATGTGTGCTACACGTTTTTGTAGAAAATCCCTAGTAACTGTATCGACCGACAAAATTGACTTCCATAAAGCGATCCCTTCTGCAAGTATTGTTGAAGCGGTAGCTAGAGTAGAGACTGTCGGCAGAACTAGTTTAAAGGTCTATGTAGAGATCTTTAGAGAAAGCATGTACGAGGATGGCCGTGAATTAGCCATCCAAGGCCGGTTCACTTTCGTAGCCTTAGGTGACGACAAAAAACCTATTCCAGTCTTGGAAGGTTTGGATGTAGAATAAAATCCTATTCCATTTTTGCCCTTGCATATTGAGGTGCCCAGTTCAAGTCTACCCCCAATTCTTGGGCCCAACCGTAGACCAGGTGTGGATGTCTCAAAAACTCCCTGCCCAAAAGAATTAGATCTGCCGCACCTCGATCTAGGATATCCTGTGCCTGTTTGGCGCTGGTTATTAGACCAACAGCCCCAGTCGTAATTCCAGTTTCTTGCTTCACTTGATCCGCAAATGGAACCTGATATCCAGGGCCAACCGGAATTTTCTGGAAGGAAACAGCACCACCCGAAGAAATATCAGCAACTTCAACGGCTTTCTCTTTCAAGATGTGGATCAATTGAATGGTCTCCTCAATATCCCAACCGCCCTCAGCCCAATCCGTAGCCGATAACCTCACCCATAGGGAATGTTCAGAGTTCAGAACCGATTGAATGGAGTCTACGATCTCCAACAACAACCTGATCCTATTTTCAAAACTCCCTCCATATTCATCATCCCTTAAATTTACCAATGGCGATAAAAACTGATGGATCAAATAACCATGGGCAGCATGGATTTCGATTATTTGGTAACCAGCCTCCACAGCTCTTGCCGCAGCTGCTTTAAATTGCTGGATGATGTCTTGAATTTCGCTTTTGTTTAATCCAATGGGTGGATGTTCTTTTTCATGGTATGCAATTGGAGAAGGAGCTACAGTTTGCCAACCATGCTCTTCATTTGGGAGAAATTGCTTCCTGCTGATCCAAGGCAGATCGGTGCTCGCCTTTCTTCCAGCATGTGCCAATTGTATACCCACTTGACTTCCCTGTCCTTTAATAAAACTGGTTATCTGTTTGTATTTAGTTATATGCTCATCCTTCCAAATCCCTAGGTCGCCATAAGAAATCCTGCCTTCTGGACTTACAGCGGTAGCCTCTTGGATCACTGCACCCGCTCGACCAATGGCAAATTGACCGAGATGGACCAAATGCCAATCATTGGCAAAGCCATCAACAGCACTGTATTGACACATCGGTGATACAACGACTCTGTTTTTTAATTCTAATTGAGAAAGTTTTAATGGTGAAAATAGGGAAGGACTTGTCATCTGTTTTTCTGGGTTTAATAAATTCGACCTGTCTTTAAATGTACAGATCATTTATCAAAAAAACAGCATAAGAAGGCTTTATTGACTTTCAGAAAGCAATTGAACCTGTAAAAATAAAAATCAGATTATTCGTTCCGAATGACCTCAGGCAATTCCTTCAGTTCTTCTTCTGTAAATAATCGATAATGGATCTTGAAGGTTTTACCCATAGGGGTTTCCAATGAAAATCCTCCTGGTCCAAACCCATCCAGTACATCTAGCGTAAAATGTGAAAACTTCCAGTATTCAAAAAGATCACGGTCCACCCAAAACTCAAAACCCTCGACCAATCCGATCATGGCATCGTTCATCCGAGGGTAAAATCCGCCTTTTTCAAAACATTGAGGTTGGGTTCCTTCACAGCATCCGCCCGCTTGATAAAACATCAACGGTCCGTGTTTCTCAGTCAATTCCTTGATTACTGCTTTCGCATCCTCAGTTACATCTATCCTTGAAATCATATCTTGCTTTTGTTAAGAAAGGGGTTATAGAGCATAACCCCTTTTCACACATTTAACTATTAAACTCTATTAAAAGAATCCAAGCTTTTCTTTGCTGTATGAGATGAGCATGTTTTTAGCTTGACGGTAATAGGCTAACATCATTTTGTGGTTCTCACGTCCAATTCCGGACTGTTTATAACCACCAAATGGAGCTCCCGCAGGATAGCTGTGGTATTGGTTTACCCAAACCCGACCAGCCTGTATAGCTCTAGGAACCATGTACAATTCATGCGCATCTCGTGTCCATACACCCGCTCCTAATCCATATATGGTATCATTCGCAATGGCAATGGCCTCGTCAACATCCTTGAATGTCGTAACGGCCAATACTGGACCGAAGATCTCCTCTTGGAAAATGCGCATCTTATTGTTCCCTTTGAATAGGGTAGGCTTGATGTAATATCCATCATCGATGTCACCGCCTAAATGGTTTTCATCACCTCCGGTTAAAACTTCCGCACCTTCCTCTTTTCCTAATTTGATGTAGGACATGATTTTGTCCTTCTGTATTTTGGAAGCTTGCGCTCCCATCATCACCGTTGGATCCAATGGATTTCCAACTTTGATCTGGTTTACTCTTTCAATGACGCGTTCTATAAATTTATCATAGATGGACTCTTGAATCAATAACCTGGATGGACAAGTACAGATCTCGCCTTGGTTCAACGCAAATAATACTGCACCTTCAATTGCCTTGTCCAAAAAGGAGTCATCTTCATCCATTACTGACTCAAAGAACACGTTCGGAGACTTTCCGCCTAATTCCAATGTCACTGGGATAATGTTTTCTGTGGCATATTGCATCACCATTCTTCCCGTTGCAGTAGAGCCTGTGAAGGCAGCCTTGGCAACTTTCGGATGGGTTACCAGATGACGGCCTAACTCCGATCCGAAACCGTTCACAACGTTGATCACGCCTGGAGGAAGTAAATCTCCAATGATTTCCATCAATACCATAATGGAGGTAGGGGTACTCTCTGCCGGTTTCAAGACTACGGTACATCCTGCAGCCAGTGCCGGTGCCAATTTCCAAACCGCCATCAGGATCGGGAAATTCCAAGGGATGATCTGGGCCACTACACCGATTGGTTCATTTACGATCAAGGAAACCGTAGTGCTGTCCAACTCAGATAATGAACCTTCTTCTGCGCGGATCACACCGCCAAAATAACGGAAATGGTCAATCGCCAATGGAATATCAGCATTCAATGTTTCACGTACCGCCTTACCGTTGTCGATCGTCTCCACGATTGCTACTTGCTCTAAGTGCTGTTCGATACGGTCAGCAATCTTAAATAAGATATTACTGCGTTCGGTCGCTGAAGTCTTGCTCCAAGTCTCAAATGCTTTACTTGCTGCTTCTACAGCTTTATCAATATCCTCCTTGGTCGAATGGGCAACCTGTGTAAAGGGCTTTCCGTCAATGGGTGAGATATTATCAAAATATTTTCCTTGGGTTGGTGGAACGAAGGTTCCATTAATGTAATTATCGTAACGCTCTTTGAACGTAGGTCTTTTTAATTCGCTCATAGTTCTGTCTTTTTAATAGTTTATATTGGACTCTTTCTCAAATTTACCAACAGCTAATTTTTTTGTTTAGCATTATCGTCGCTAATCATAGCACAATATTTTCAAATAGCTTGTTTTTTGATTTTGTTTACTTTTTTTTATTTTTGGTTAACAGCCAGTTATAAAATAGAGTCGTATGGGAAAGAATAATTTAGTCCGAGAGCTTCCTTATTCGTCGGAGAGGGAATTGAACACTTTGGTTGAAAATAGACGTGCGTATACATTGAACAATTTCGAATTGAATGTCTATGAAACCTATCAAGCCAGCCAGTTGGTGCCCCTAAAGTTTAATGATATGGTCATCATCAATATGCTGAAGGGAAAGAAAATCATGCACCTTGAGGATGTGCCTGCATTTGATTATCTCCCTGGTGAGACCTTGGTGCTTCCTGCCCATAGACCCATGAAAATCGATTTCCCGGATGCTAAAATCATGGAGCCTACCCAATGTACTGCTTTATTGATCTCGGCTGATAAAATCGAAGAGACCATCGATTACCTCAATAATGCCTATCCCAAAATAAATAATAGCCTGTCCTGGGACTTCTCTTGGAATAAGTTCCATTTGCTGAATACCGACGAACTCGCAAGCTTGACCAATAAATTGTTCAGCAATATGATCAGTAATGACCCTTTTAAAGATGTCTTGGCTGATCTGCTCTTCAAGGAACTGTTGATCAGGATTATTCAACAGCAACAGTTGGGTGAATTGGTCGAACCCTCAATTTCAGGTAATGATGAAATGTCCAACCTCAAAAAATACATTCGGGAACACCTAACGGAAAGGATTACCATAGAAGATTTGAGCCGAAAGGCTAATATGAGCAAGGCAACGCTCTTTAGGATTTTTAAGGATGAATATGGAATTACCCCGATGGAACTCGTAATTCGGGAACGCTTGAGAAAGGCCAAGGAAATGCTGAGTGCAAATATGTCGATCAAAGAAGTCTGTTACGCTTGTGGCTTTACGGATGTAAATTATTTCAGCCGTTTATTCAAGGCCAGAGAGAATATGACTCCAGGTAATTACCAGCGAAAAATAGACATTAGCGTTTCATAGCTCGGTCCAATTCCCTTTTGCTCTCACGCTCTTTAATGGTTTCTCGCTTATCAAAGTCCTTCTTACCCTGTGCTAGGGCAATCTCTACTTTGGCAAAACCTCTTTCATTGATAAAGATGCGCAACGGAACAATGGTAAAACCCTTTTCCTCACCCTTTTCACGCAATTTCTTCAGCTCTTTTTTGGAAAGAAGCAATTTACGATCTCGTTTGGATTCGTGGTTATAGAATGATCCAAATGAATATTCGGCAATGTGCATGTTACGGATATAGAGCCCATCCTCAAAAAATGCACAGAAACTATCGTTGATATTAGCTTTCCCTTGACGGATGGATTTGATCTCGGTACCCAATAAAGCTAAGCCCGCAACATAGGTGTCAAGTAAGTGATACTCAAAGGATGCGCGTTTGTTTTTAATGTTAACCGTTGATGAAATTGCCATTTTTATTAATTATATTGAAGCACAAATGTAAGAATTTATGAAATTTTGCAAAATTTCGATGTAATATACACTAAACATTCTCTTAATATTAATTTAATTTTATGATATTTATATGTCAAATCAAACATAATTTGAGGTTTAAGTTTTGTATGTTTGCGTCGATTTTTTGTAAAGAAAGGTAATAAAAAGTAATATAAACATGATTTAATTTATGTGAATAGAACTTGTTTTGTACCTTTGTGGGATTTTTGACGATTTTTGTTAAAAGTTCAAAAAGTAAATATTATTGAGAAAATAGATACCTGACGAATGAGCAAGGGAAAATTAAACGAAAGAACTGCGCGGTTTTTAAATGGCGAGTTAGGAGATATCAAGTCAAAAAACTTATATGCTTATTTTAGACCGATCCAATCTAAACAGGATACTGAAGTCAAAATTGACGGACGCAGAGTATTAATGTTTGGTTCGAATTCTTACCTAGGACTGACGACGGATCCTCGAATTATTAAGGCTTCTCAGGATGCTCTTGAAAAATATGGTACTGGATGTGCCGGTTCTCGTTTCTTGAACGGAACTCTTGATATCCACGTGGAATTGGAAGAGAAACTTGCTGATTACGTAGGTAAGGAATCTGCTATCTTATTCAGTACGGGTTTCCAATCCAACCTAGGACCCCTTTCTTGCTTAACAGGACGTCATGACTATATCCTTTTGGATGAACGTGACCACGCTTCAATTATTGATGGTTCTCGCTTGTCATTCTCGAAAGTTATTAAATACGCTCACAACAATATCGAAGACCTAAGAGATAAAATCTCTCGCCTTCCTGAAGAAAGCTTTAAGTTAATTGCTACTGATGGTATCTTCAGTATGGAAGGGGATATCGTAAACCTACCTGACCTTGTTCAAGTAGCTAACGAATTTGACGCTGCTATATTGTGTGATGATGCCCATAGTTTAGGGGTTATCGGCCATAATGGTGCGGGTACTGCTAGCCACTTCGGTCTTACTGATCAGGTAGACTTGATCATGGGTACTTTCAGTAAATCCTTGGCCTCTCTTGGTGGCTTCGTTGCTGCAGATAGAGATACTATCGAGTTTTTGAAACACCGTGCTAGATCTTTGATGTTCAGCGCAAGTATGACACCTGCTTCTGTGGCTTCTACATTGAAAGCATTGGAAATCATCCAAACAGAACCTGAGCATATCGAAAGATTGTGGGCAAACACCAACTACGCTAAAAAATTGTTGTTAGACAACGGGTTTGACTTAGGTGCTACCGAAAGCCCTATCTTACCTGTTTTCGTAAGAAACAACGAAAAAACATATATCGTTACTAAAATGCTTCAGGATGACGGAGTTTTTGTTAATCCTGTTGTTGCGCCTGCAGTTCCTGCCGAAGAATCTTTGATCCGTTTCTCATTAATGGCTACCCATACTTTCGATCAGATCGATGAAGCCGTTGAGAAAATGACCAAAGTTTTCAAAGCACTGGAGGTTGAAAGTTTTATTAGTGAATAAAATCAGATAAAAGTGATTACTATAGTTCCTGTTGAAAGCAAAAAACAAAGAGCAAAATTTATCGATTTTCCTCATGACCTTTATGAAGGAGATCCAAATTATGTTCCAGAGCTTTTTGTTGCACAGGATGATATGTTGAATCCCGCTAAACACCCGTTCTACAAGCATTCATCCGTGCAATTGTTCTTGGCTTACCAAGATGATAAGATTGTCGGGCGTATCGCAGCAATTTACAATACAAACCATAATCAGTTTAACAATGTAAATGAAGGTCAATTCGGTTTCTTTGATTGTGTGAATGATCAGGATGTTGCCGATAAATTGTTCCAAGCTGCTGAAGAGTGGGTAAAAGGTAAAGGGGCAAACAATATAGTTGGACCAATTAACCTGTCTACCAATGACAGCGTGGGTCTTTTGGTTGAAGGTTTCGATAGGCCTCCAATGGCCATGATGCCTTACAACCCGCCTTATTACCAAGATTTGATCCTGAATGCCGGCTTTGGTAAAAAAGTTGACCTAAGGGCTTACTTGGTAAATAAGGAGAACTCCAATAAACGCTCTGTTTTGCTCTTGGATAAATTGGAAACTAGACTGAAACGTTCTGGGATCATTTTGAGAGAAATCAATATGAAAGATTTCGCTAGAGAAGCAGACAAGATTAAAAAAGTCTATAATAAAGCCTGGGACAAAAACCTAGGGTTTGTTCCAATGACAGATGAGGAGTTTATGCATACCGCAAAAGATCTGAAAATGATCGTTGATCCTAAATACTGCATTGTCGCTGAAAAGGGTGACGATATCATTGGATTTGCGCTAGGTATTCCAAATGTCAATGAAATCCAGATCAAGATCAAGCGTGGTAGATTGTTGCCGACCGGTATCTTTAAGCTTTTGTTTGGCTTGAAAAAAGTAAAATCCGTAAGGGTTTTGATGTTGGGTGTATTGGACAATTACCGCAAATTAGGAATTGAAGCTTGCCTTTACGGTCGCATTATCAAAAATGCAATCCCTTCAGGTATCGTTGAAGCTGAATGTTCCTGGATGTTGGATCATAACTACCTCATGAATCACGCTATTGAACAGATCAACGCTGAGTTTTACAAGCGCTATCGCCTCTTCGAAAAAGCGATATGAAAAAAAAGATTTTCATAACTGGTGCGAGTGGTTTTGTAGGCTCTCACCTTGTTGAGGCTGCCCAAAGCTTAGGCCTGGAGGTCCATGCTGCGGTCCGCAAATCCAGTAAGATCCAGGATATCCAGCCTTATGTCGATCAGTTTGTCTATCCGAACCTCGGAAACGAAGACGAGTTAAAAGCACTTTTCGAAAAAGAACAATACAATTATATCATCCATGCCGCTGCAATGACAAAGGCAAAGGATGAAAATATAATGCGGGAGGTCAATGTTGGCTATACAGATGCTATTCTTTCTGCTGCCACGGCTGATATCATGCCTTTGGAAAGAATCAGTTACGTAAGTAGCTTGGCTGCCATAGGTCCTATTCCATACAGCAGTGATGCATTGATTACCGAAAAAACACCATATCGCCCATTGACTGTTTATGGCAGGAGCAAGGAAGCTTCTGAACTGATGATTCAGGAGAAATATGCCGATGCCCCCATTTCCATATTCCGACCAACGGCAGTTTATGGTCCCCGTGAAAAGGATATTTTTATTCTTTTCGATACAATGAACAAGGGATTGGACCCCTATATTGGGAAAAATCCGCAAAAATTGAGTTTTATCTATGTCAAGGACCTAGTCGATGTACTATTGAAAGGTTGCCTGGTAAAACAAGACGGACTCCAAATGTATAATATCAGCGATGGCGAGGTGTATTCCCGTTATGCGATGGCTGAAATTTTCAAGGAAGTCCTGAATAAAAGACTTTTCAGAATGCATGTTCCATTAGGTCTGGTGAAAAGCGTTGCCGAACTCTCACAAAGACTATATCGCAATTCCGCTAAAACTCCCGTCATCTACCCTGAAAGACTAAGAGAGCTAACCGCAGAAAACTGGGGTTGTGATATTACACATGCAGTGCAAAACTTGAACTTTGATCCCCAGTATAAATTGGACGAAGGATTGAAGGCAAGTTTATTATGGTATAAAGAAAATAAGTGGCTCTAAATTTTCAGTTGAAATGAGTGGACAAAAAATTAATAAAAAGCTTTTTCAAGATAGAAAGCGAACTAATATTTTAAGTAATCCGGAACAGAAACTAATTTCCTACCTGGTTCCGAAGATCCCAGAGTGGATCTCCTCTGATGGCCTGACCGCCATCGGCCTCTTCGGATCTTTTATGATCCTAGGGAGTTTCTTGCTTGCAGAATATGTAAACATTTATTTCCTCCTCTTGGGGATCGTCGGCTTCTTCGTGCAATGGTTTGGTGACTCATTGGATGGAAGGATCGCCTTCTATAGAAATAAATCCCGTAAATGGTATGGCTTTGCCCTAGACATCGTGATGGACTGGATTTCCACCGTGATGATCGGTCTAGGCTATGTGCTATATGCTACAGGAGATTTTAAATATCTAGGTTTTACTTTGGTAGCCTTATATGGCTGGGCGATGATCATTTCCCAATTGCGGTATAGGATTACCGATAAGTACACCATTGATGCAGGATTGTTAGGTCCGACCGAAATCCGTGTGATTATCAGTTTAGTTATGGTCTTGGAAGTAATAGTTCCAGGGTCGATTAACTATTCAGTCCTTTTGATCTGTATTATCTTATTCTTCATTAATATCGGTGATACCAAGAAATTACTGGACCTTGGTGACGCAAAGGATCTTGAAGAAAAGGCAAACAAGCTTAAGGAAACAGAAATTAACGAATAAGGCATGTCCGATAAATTAAGGGTATTTCTCAGAGCACAGTTGTCCGCATTTATTGGCGGACTTTCTGATTTTGGGATTTACACCTTTTGCTATACGGTCCTGAATTTTACCGCGCCTTTTTCCAACGTGGTCTCTGGTAGCTTAGGTGCTATCGTTAACTTTACCATCAATCGATATTGGTCTTTCGGCAATACCGAGAAGTCCATTGGCAGCCAACTGTGGAAGTTCATTATCGTTGTTGTCGGTAGCATTACCCTGAAATCCTTGGGTATCCATGTTTTGGTAGACATTTGGCACCTGCACTTCTTGCTATCCAAGCTTATTGTAGAGATTATAGTCTCATTAGGGTTTAATTATACACTCCAAAGGTTTTGGGTATTTAAGCAGTAGCTGCTGAGTATATAAGAATTAAAGGGTCATCTTGATGTTTTTCAAGATGGCCCTTTCTTTTTTGTGGACAAAATGGGAGGAAAGGGTTCTAAAATGGTTTTGTTTAGGGGAATAAAATGAGGTGTTTTTGTATGGGTCTGGTTCGGGACTCATTCGGGGCATGTTCGGGAAAGCTTCGGTGGAGGGAGCTGGAATGCCCGCAGCGTACCCGAGGGTGGGACGTTGATTCTGCGGGAACGGAAGGGGGATGGCTTGGTTTGCGTTGCGAGATTTCCGAATGTGGGTCGAATGAGGTCAGCTGGAAAGGGAGGGGGGATTTTTGGACTAGGGTTCCGATCCACGGTAGGGGCGGATCGAATTCGCCCGCCCCACGCATTTGAACCAGGATGGAGGGGATCCGAGGATGGGCCAAGATCTGGGCAGGGACCAGGATGGGGAGGATAGGAGGATGGGCCAAGACCATGGAAAGGCCCGGGAAGCCTTCCTTTCGCCCCCTTTTGCCCCTTTTTCGCTGTCCCCAGTAAAATTTATCTGGCAATGCTACAGCGAGTTATGCCCCCTGGCGAAAAATACTTTGGCGGTACCCTTGGAAGTGAAGGTATTTTGTCCCTATCTTTGCACCACTCCGCAAGGGAGGGACGGCCGCAGGGCCACTGACATAAGGGATAGGAAAACGGCCAGGGGAAGCGGGAAATCGCGGAACAAACGCCACCGAAAAAAGACCACCAAAAAATATTTGAAAAAAGATTTTGCGGTTTCAGAAAAGGTTCCTACCTTTGCAGTCCCAACCAAGGGAAACAGCGACGGACGCGATGTCCGGAGCGGAAAAAAATGACAGATTGCGACCTTCCTTTACGGAGGGGACACAACATAAAAAAGCCGAAGCGAGATGCCCAGGCGCGATAAGTTCTTTAAATGATCATGTAGCGCAGCGACCCGTACGAGAGTACGGTAGCTGAACAAGATTTACAAAATCAATTCAGGTATCCCGGAGCGGGAGGAAAACATTTTTATAAGACAACGATTCTATTTATTATAAATAGTCTTGGTCTTACACTTCATTTTACAATGGAGAGTTTGATCCTGGCTCAGGATGAACGCTAGCGGCAGGCCTAATACATGCAAGTCGGACGGGATCCATCGGTAGCTTGCTACCGATGGTGAGAGTGGCGCACGGGTGCGTAACGCGTGAGCAACCTGCCCATATCAGGGGGATAGCCCGGAGAAATCCGGATTAACACCGCATGACACTGCTTTCCGGCATCGGGAGGTAGTCAAATATTCATAGGATATGGATGGGCTCGCGTGACATTAGCTAGTTGGTGGGGTAACGGCCCACCAAGGCGACGATGTCTAGGGGCTCTGAGAGGAGAATCCCCCACACTGGTACTGAGACACGGACCAGACTCCTACGGGAGGCAGCAGTAAGGAATATTGGTCAATGGGGGCAACCCTGAACCAGCCATGCCGCGTGCAGGACGACTGCCCTATGGGTTGTAAACTGCTTTTGTTAGGGAATAAACCCCGCTACGTGTAGCGGGCTGAATGTACCTAAAGAATAAGGATCGGCTAACTCCGTGCCAGCAGCCGCGGTAATACGGAGGATCCGAGCGTTATCCGGATTTATTGGGTTTAAAGGGTGCGTAGGCGGCACTTTAAGTCAGGGGTGAAAGACGGCAGCTCAACTGTCGCAGTGCCCTTGATACTGAAGTGCTTGAATGCGGTTGAAGACGGCGGAATGAGACAAGTAGCGGTGAAATGCATAGATATGTCTCAGAACACCGATTGCGAAGGCAGCTGTCTAAGCCGTTATTGACGCTGATGCACGAAAGCGTGGGGATCGAACAGGATTAGATACCCTGGTAGTCCACGCCCTAAACGATGATGACTCGATGTTTGCGATATACCGTAAGCGTCCAAGCGAAAGCGTTAAGTCATCCACCTGGGGAGTACGCCCGCAAGGGTGAAACTCAAAGGAATTGACGGGGGCCCGCACAAGCGGAGGAGCATGTGGTTTAATTCGATGATACGCGAGGAACCTTACCCGGGCTTGAAAGTTACTGAAGGGCGCAGAGACGCGCCCGTCCTTCGGGACAGGAAACTAGGTGCTGCATGGCTGTCGTCAGCTCGTGCCGTGAGGTGTTGGGTTAAGTCCCGCAACGAGCGCAACCCCTATGTTTAGTTGCCAGCACGTCAAGGTGGGGACTCTAAACAGACTGCCTGCGCAAGCAGAGAGGAAGGCGGGGACGACGTCAAGTCATCATGGCCCTTACGTCCGGGGCTACACACGTGCTACAATGGATGGTACAGCGGGCAGCTACACAGCAATGTGGTGCCAATCTCGAAAAGCCATTCACAGTTCGGATCGGGGTCTGCAACTCGACCCCGTGAAGTTGGATTCGCTAGTAATCGCGTATCAGCAATGACGCGGTGAATACGTTCCCGGGCCTTGTACACACCGCCCGTCAAGCCATGAAAGCTGGGGGTACCTAAAGCATGTAACCGCAAGGAGCGTGTTAGGGTAAAACCGGTAATTGGGGCTAAGTCGTAACAAGGTAGCCGTACCGGAAGGTGCGGCTGGAATACCTCCTTTCTAGAGCCCGCTCCGGGGGAGCTGCGCCACATACATGATCTATACAGAAAAAAAGACATTCAGAAGAAAGTGCCCACCCTGTGGGACAGTACCGAGTATCTAGTATTTAGTATCTAGACACCGTACTGCCCGACAACCGGTGACACCGAGAGATGAGAGAGATAAGCTAGTCCCGTAGCTCAGTTGGTTAGAGCACTACACTGATAATGTAGGGGTCAGCAGTTCAAATCTGCTCGGGACTACCACACACGGGGGATTAGCTCAGCTGGCTAGAGCACCTGCCTTGCACGCAGGGGGTCAACGGTTCGAATCCGTTATTCTCCACAGGTTAGATATGAGAAGTGAGATCTGAGATATGGGACGGTGCAATGCCGGTCCATGCCAGGGGGTCACACGGAGCTATGTAGGTTAAGGGATTTTATATCTCATATCCCACATCTCGATACTCACATCTGAACAGAGAGTTCTTTGACATATTGGAAGAAAAGAGATTAACAAGAGAAGACAACAGAGGCTCCATGCAGCAATGCATGGGACCAAAAAGCAACCTACCACTTTGCAAAAGGGGTGGTAGCGTGAAGAAAGTAAACAAGGGCACACGGGGGATGCCTAGGCTCTCAGAGGCGATGAAGGACGTGATAAGCTGCGATAAGCCACGGGGATCGGCAAATGCGACTCGATCCGTGGATTTCCGAATGGGGCAACCCGGCATGTTGAAGACATGCCATCAAATTGAAGCGAACGCGCTGAACTGAAACATCTAAGTAGGCGTAGGAGGAGAAAATAACAATGATTTCCCAAGTAGTGGCGAGCGAACGGGAAAGAGCCCAAACCGTCCATGTCAAGGCATGGGCGGGGTTGTAGGACCACGGCATTGTACTGTGCTATGAACTGGAAGCAGGTGGGAAACTGCGCGATAAGGGTGAGAGCCCCGTACAGGCAAAGAATACAGGCATAGTGGTATCCTGAGTACCGCGGGACCGGAGAAATCCTGTGGGAATCCGCCAGCACCATCTGGCAAGGCTAAATACTCCTGAGAGACCGATAGTGGACCAGTACCGTGAGGGAAAGGTGAAAAGAACCCCGAACAGGGGAGTGAAAAGAACCTGAAACCGTGTGCTTACAAGCGGTCGGAGCGGAGCGATTCCGTGACGGCGTGCCTTTTGCATAATGAGCCTACGAGTTACTCTTGTCCGGCAAGGTTAATGGCTTAAGGCCAGGAGCCGAAGCGAAAGCGAGTCTGAACAGGGCGCACAGTCGGACGAGGTAGACGCGAAACCTTGTGATCTACCCTTGGGCAGGTTGAAGGTGCGGTAACACGTACTGGAGGACCGAACCGATAAACGTTGAAAAGTTTCCGGATGACCTGAGGGTAGGGGTGAAAGGCCAATCAAACTGGGAAATAGCTCGTACTCCCCGAAATGTTTTTAGGAACAGCGTCGGCATGGAGTCTAGCAGAGGTAGAGCTACCGATTGGGTGCGGGGGAGTCAAATCCTACCAAATCCAGACGAACTCCGAATGCTGCTAGATATGGCCGGCAGTGAGGCTTTGGGTGCTAAGGTCCAAGGCCGAGAGGGAAAGAACCCAGACCATCAGCTAAGGTCCCCAAATCCGTTCTAAGTTGAACTAACGAGGTCCGGTTGCCCAGACAGCTAGGATGTTGGCTTGGAAGCAGCCATTCATTTAAAGAGTGCGTAACAGCTCACTAGTCGAGCGGCCGGGCGTGGATAATAAACGGGCATCAAGAACGGTACCGAAGCTATGGATTGCAATTTATTGCACTGGTAGGGGAGCATTCCATCGGGGGCGAATCCGCGGGGCGACCCGTGGTGGACCTGATGGAAAAGCAAATGTAGGCATAAGTAACGATAAGGCGGGTGAGAAACCCGCCCACCGAAAGACCAAGGTTTCCTGATCAACGCTAATCGGATCAGGGTCAGTCGGGACCTAAGGCGCATCCGAAGGGAGGCAGCCGATGGCCAACGGGTTAATATTCCCGTACTGTTGATGGCTGCGATGTGGTGACGGAGTAGTGACACTGCCGCGAACTGACGGAATAGTTCGTTGAAGGGCAAAGGTATTGGACCGGTAGGCAAATCCGCCGGTACAGCCGAAGCCCGATAGTACAGCAAACCCTCGGGGGCGCTGATAGCGCAGGTAAGCAGACTTCCAAGAAAACCCGCTAAGCTCCAGGCCATCAAGACCCGTACCGCAAACCGACACAGGTGGTCGAGGAGAGGATCCTAAGGTGCTCGAGTGAATCATGGCTAAGGAACTCGGCAAAATGGCCCTGTAACTTCGGGAGAAGGGGCGCTTCCTCCAGCGATGGAGAAGCCGCAGTGAAAAGGCCCAGGCGACTGTTTAGCAAAAACATATGGCTTTGCGAAATCGAAAGATGAGGTATAAGGCCTGACACCTGCCCGGTGCTGGAAGGTTAAGAGGGGATGTCATCCGCAAGGAGAAGCATTGAATCGAAGCCCCAGTAAACGGCGGCCGTAACTATAACGGTCCTAAGGTAGCGAAATTCCTTGTCGGGTAAGTTCCGACCTGCACGAATGGTGTAACGATCTGGGCGCTGTCTCAGCCATGAGCTCGGTGAAATTGTGGTATCGGTGAAGACGCCGGTTACCCGCAACGGGACGGAAAGACCCCATGAACCTTCACTATAGCTTAACATTGGAATTGGGTACAGGATGTGTAGGATAGGCGGGAGTAATTGAAGCGGTTTCGCCAGGAATCGCGGATACGACCTTGAAATACCGCCCTTTCTGTATCCGGTTTCTAATCCCGTTATACGGGAGACATTGTTTGGTGGGTAGTTTGACTGGGGTGGTCGCCTCCAAAAAGGTAACGGAGGCTTTCAAAGGTAAGCTCAGTACGCTTGGTAACCGTACGTGGAGTGCAATGGCATAAGCTTGCTTGACTGTGAGACCTACAAGTCGACCAGGGTCGAAAGACGGACATAGTGATCCGGTGGTTCTGTATGGAAGGGCCATCGCTCAAAGGATAAAAGGTACTCTGGGGATAACAGGCTGATCTCCCCCAAGAGCTCATATCGACGGGGAGGTTTGGCACCTCGATGTCGGCTCGTCACATCCTGGGGCTGGAGAAGGTCCCAAGGGTTGGGCTGTTCGCCCATTAAAGTGGCACGCGAGCTGGGTTCAGAACGTCGCGAGACAGTTCGGTCCCTATCTGTTGTGGGCGCTGGAAGTTTGAGTGGATCTGACCTTAGTACGAGAGGACCGGGTTGGACGGACCGCTGGTGAACCTGTTATGCCGCCAGGTGTACGGCAGGGTAGCTACGTCCGGGATAGATAAGCGCTGAAAGCATCTAAGTGCGAAACTAGCCACGAGATGAGACTTCCTCACAAGGGTCGTCGGAGATTACGACGTCGATAGGCCACAGGTGTAAAGGTTGAGAGACCAAAGCCGAGTGGTACTAATAGCCCGAAGCTTTCCAATGCGGATAGACCTGTTGTCCTCTCTCTTTTTCTGATCTTTTCTTCCAATAACATGTCAATGTACGCTGCCCCAAGGGCATGTACAAAAAGGTATTCAGGTGCCTATATCGGCGGTGTCCACCTCTTCCCATTCCGAACAGAGAAGTTAAGCCCGCCAGAGCCGATGGTATTGCCGTAACAGGTGGGAGAGTAGGTCGGTGCCTAATTTTATACGGGAGCCCGCTGTCAACAGACAGCGGGCTTTCTGTTTTTATGGACTTTGGGGAAGCGGTAAGGGAGCGGGCAGGTCAGGTGCACGGCAGCGGGCGGATGCGATCCGCCCCTACGGAATGGGGGACTTTCAGGCGGAAGTATGTTTTCCATGACGGTCTAGGTCCATCCTCCCATCCCATCCATCCTGTTTCAACCAATCCTCCCATCCCTTTCATCAATCCTCCCATCCCTCATCTTAATTACCTCTCCTAAACATCCTTTCCCATTCAGCTCTTTTCCCTCCTTGTTATCAACACTTTTTGATTCTTCTATTAGGAAAATAAATCTTAAAAATCTTTACTATAGTCTTTATGGAAATTTAAAAACCTGAGAGTTAAAATTAGATGTATAATATTAATTTTTAGGTTCTGTCTAACAATTATTATGTTTCAATAAATGTATGGTTTAGGCAGTTTATTTATATGGTTTATACTATTAATCCTAATAAATCTACGTTTTTGATAGATTATAGCAAGTTTGTGACCTAATATAATTTTGGAAATAAACATATATTGTCCATTCGTTTACTTATCTATTCAACTTCTTAAATATCTTATTCTCGGCTATTTTATGGTTTATTTTTTTTTATATCTTGGTTTTTATAATCAGCCGATAAGCCAAAATTTCACTTTGCCGACATAGAATTTTAATTAACCAGATAGGTGTGATGACCTATTATATATTATAAATTTTTTTGAATTAACCTATTTTATGATGTTTATGGAAAATAAATCATTGCACCTTAGTTAGTTTTAGTTGCATAATAATTAAAATAATAATTTATTAATAACAATTTATTTAAAAAACTAAAATTATGAGCTGGAATAAACCTAATGACGTTCCAAACATAAATTACCTAAAGCCTATGAATCTCTTAAAACTTGTCCTTTGTTCAAGTTCTATTTTGTTCATGGCAAATGCTGAGGCCGCGCCTCACTATCTTTGGAAAACAGATAAAATAGAATCGAATCTGGATTATTCTTTTGGTCTCCCTCAACAAACAACTGTAAAAGGTGTTTTAGTGGATGAACAAGGAGCGCCAGTTCCTAACGCTTCTATTTTGGTAAAAGGCACCAATGAAGGATCCAAATCGGATGATCAGGGTAGATTCTCTTTTCAGACGACAAAACCAAAAGGTGTTTTGGTCATCAGCCACATGAGCTATGCGACGACCGAAATGCCAATCAACACCGCTACACAGATGAGAATTGTCTTAAAAGAGAATTCCTCAACAGATATTGAAGAGGTAGTTGTCACTTCATTTGGTATTAAACGTGACCGTAAGACTTTGGGATATGGGGTAGCTGAAGTCAAAGCGGACGAATTATCGAAATCACCAACTCCGGATGTTACCAATGCTTTGGCGGGTAGGTTATCAGGTGTTCAAGTAAGTGGTTCGGGTGGTGGATTTGCGGGGTCAAATATTACCATCAGGGGATTTTCGACGTTCACTGGAAGTAACCAACCCTTATATGTGGTAGATGGTATTCCTTTGGACAATTCAGGTGGGGGTAACTCAGTAAACTCTGGGGTTGTAAATTCAAGCCGTATTTCGGATATCAACCCGCAGGATATTGAATCCATGAGTGTTCTTAAGGGTGCTGCCGCTACTGTACTGTATGGTTCTAGAGCAGCGTCTGGGGTAATCTTGATTACGACGAAGAAAGCAAAAAAAGGGATTAAAAATCAGATATCAGTAGGAACAAATACTGGTGTTGGTATGGTTTCCCGAATGCCAGCTTTCCAAAATGAATATGCGCAAGGTAGTAACGGAAACTATAATAATTCCGTAACAGGATCTTGGGGACCAAAGATAGCTGGACAAGAGGTGACCAACTGGTTTGGCGATAAAGAGAATTTGCAAGCCTATCCAGATAATATCAATGATATCCTTCAAAACTCTGTAAGTTCTGTAAACGATTTAAGTTTTACAGGTTCTGGAGAAAAATATGACTATCGTGTATCTTATGGATATACTGTAGAAACAGGTCTCCTTCCAAGCAATAAGCTTACTAGAAATAATATTTCCGTAAATGCTTCTACTGACCTAACCGATAAATTTAAAGTTGGTACTTCATTTTCTTATGTGAATAACGTTTCAAATCGTACACAAGCTGGTAACCAAGGTGCCAATCCACTTTGGAGGGGTATTTATACACCAAGAAGTTATGATTTGACCAATATGCCATTTAAAGATGCGGAAGGTAACCAATTATGGTTTGCGCCGGAGGATCATCCATACTGGTCGATTGAAAATATTAGAAATAACAATGAGGTTAACCGCTTCTACGGTAACATTAACTTGAAATATGATTTCTTAGATTGGTTAACAGCCGATTTAAAAGTAGGTGCCGATGTTTTCAGTATGGTATCTAAAGGATTTGATAATAAAGGAATCCGCAGTAATGGTAATACAAGTTCAGCTGGAGCAGGTGGGGTACAGGATCGCAATGTTTCAATGAAAAATATCAACTCTTATTTCACAGTGACTGCAAATAAGAAGGTGTTTGAAAATTGGAACTTGATTGCTACAGTAGGTAATGAAATTATTGCAAATAATAGAAATACGCTACAATCTACTGGTTTAGGTATTGTATTGCCAAATTTTGATAACCAAAGTAACTTCTTGACTTTTAATACTTCAGGAAACATCAATCAAAACAGACAAGTTGGGGTATTTGCCGACGTGGTAATGGATTATAAATCTTATTTATCCTTGAACGTAAAGGCTAGGAATGACTTTTCTTCAACATTATCCAAAGGAAATCAATCCATCTTTTATCCGGCAGCAGCTGTGAGTTTAGTGCTGACTGATGCATTTCCAAGTCTAAAATCAAATGTATTGACCATGGCAAAAGTTCGTGCCAATGTGGGTGAAGTAGGTAAAGGAACAGAACCTTATGCTACCAATACCTATTTCGGTAGAGCAAGTGCTTCAGATGGTTTCGTTTCCACTTTGGTAAGTTTTCCATATAATGGACTAGCAGGCTATACCTTGAATAATAGCGCTGGAAATAATGACTTAAGACCAGAGTTTACAAGAGAGTATGAATTGGGATTAGATTTGTCTTTGTACAATGGTAGGATCAGCTTTGAGGGATCGGTGTATGAAAGAGATACCCGTAACTTAATCTTTGCAGTACCTGCACCTTCTTCATCAGGTTTTACTTCAATGGTGACCAACGCGGGTAGTTTATCGACCAAAGGTATCGAGTTGATGTTGAATTTAGTGCCAGTTCAGAAAGAAAACTTCACTTGGAGATCAGGATTTAACTTTACCAAATTCAAATCTATAGTGGAGGAATTGGCACCAGGAGTAAGTAATATCTCCATTGGTGGATTTACCTCTCCGAATATTAGATTGGTGGCAGGACAAGAATATGGACAGATTTGGTCAAATGCGTATCAAAGAGATGATCAAGGCCGAATGATTATTAATGCCAATGGATTACCAAAACCAACAACCAGTGTTCAAAAAGTAGGAAATCCTAACCCTAAATTTAATTTAGGATGGACCAATGACTTTAACTATAAGGACTTTACCTTATCCTTCTTAGTAGATTTCAAATATAAAGGTGATGTGATGTCAAGGACCATTGGGGATTTAAGAATCCAAGGGGTAGCTGAAGAAACAGCGGAATTTGAACGTATTGATGGTTCAGGAAATGTGACTAAGCCATATATTTTCGAAGGTGTATTAGAAAATGGTTCACCAAATACTACCTACGTTTCTGCTCAACAATACTATAGCTTACAAGGTAAATATGTAGCCTGGGAAGGATATGTATTGGATGGAACTTTTGTAAAACTGAGAGAGGCTAACATTTCCTATAAGTTGCCAACAAAATGGTTGGAAGGACAGAATTTTATTAAAGGAGTAAATATTTCGGTATATGGTCGGAACTTGTTGACCTATGCTCCAAACTTCCCACACCTTGATCCAGAACAAAACTTGTTAGGTATCAGTAATGCAAGGGGATTGGAGTTTGGATTCAGTCCAACACCGAGAACCATTGGAGGTAGTGTAAGATTTAGCTTATAAAATTGAAAGAAGATGAAAAAGATATTTAGTTTATTAACAGTCGCTACCTTGTTAGGTGCTGCATCTTGCAGTTCGTTTTTGGATGTAAATGATGATCCAAACAACGTTACTAAGGTTGGTATTAATCAATTACTGCCTGCTGTGACTGTAAATGTGGGATATTTTGGGGCGAGTGATTTATTACGTGTAAGTGGCGCTTTTGTTCAACAATTTAGTGGACAAGGACCTGTTCAAGGACACGTCGCTTTTAAAGAATATGAACGTTACAACGTGAATGATTCTGATATTAATAATCAATGGGTAACCTTGTTTGGTACCGCATTAAGTGATATATCAGTTCTCATTAAACAAGCAACAGAAGAGGGCAGTCCTCATTATGCGGGTGTAGCGAAACTTTTGAAAGCTTATATTTATCAAGTAACAGTGGATGCCTGGGGAGATGTTCCTTATTTTAATGCTTCCATGTTTGGAGAAAATTTAAAGCCAGAGGTTGACGATGATGAATTGATCTATAAAGATTTGATCCGTTTAATCGATGAAGGAATTGCAGATATCAATGCCGGGACATCTGTTCTTTCTCCAAATTCGTTCTCTGCCATTTATGCTTCAAGCAATTGGGCAACATCTAAGGAAAAATGGGAGAAATTTGGAAACACCTTGAAATTGAGAATTTACCTGCATTATTCTGCAAAAGATCCTAACTTCTCCAAAACCAAGATCAATGAGCTGATTAATTCAGGTGCAAAATTCTTTGCTAGCAATGAGGATGGATTCACAATGAACTTCTTAAGTTCTCCCCAACGTCAGAATCCGATTTACAGTATTGAATTGGGCCAATACAGAAATCAATTCTTGCCTAATCGCTATATCGTTGATTTGATGAACAATAATGAAGATCCACGTAGAGAGAGGTATTTTACACCATTCCCATATTTTTCAAATCCAAAAACCTATAAAGGTTCAAGTGTAATGGATGCGAATGTTTCCAGTGAGTATTCCAGATTACATGAATATTTATATGGAAATGTGACTTCCTTCAATCCTAGCATGGTGGATGCTAAAGGAGCATTACAAACTGGGGCTATTTCCTATAGTGGAGAATCACCTGCTCGTTTGTTGACTTTTGCAGAGTACAATTTTATCCGTGCAGAGGCAGCATTGATGAACGGAGCAGCAGCAGAAGCGCAAACCTTCTATGCTGCGGGCATTAAGGCTTCATTTGATGAAAGTAAATTACCTGCAAGCAGCTTAGCCACTTATATGGCAAGTAAGGGTACTTTAGCAGGAACAAACCAGCAAAAATTAGAACAGATTATTACTGAAAAGTACATTGCTAATTTTGGGGTTGTTGCTGAACCATGGACAGATTACAGAAGAACAGGTTATCCTGCATTGACACCTTTGAAAAAACCAATAGCTATTTACGATGAGGTTCCAAGATCATTGTTATATTCTCAATCAGAAGCAAACAATAATCCAAATATCAAACAGAAATCTAGCATGTTGGAAAGAGTATTTTGGGATACCAGACAATAATTAATAAATTTCAATTGTAATCAATTATCAACAATATAAACACAATGAAAAGATACATTTTAATTTTATCAGCACTAATTATGACGATTGCTGTGCAGGCTCAACGAATGCCCTTAGCAGATAGCACAATTGTTACAAAACATAGTGTTACTGCAAATGGTCAGAAATTTGGCTATACAGCAATGACCGGAACACAACCAGTTTGGGATCAAAAAGGCAATGTTTTAGCTACTGTTCATTTCACGTATTATACACGCGATGATATCAGTAATAGAGCAAAAAGACCTCTAGTGATTTCCTTCAATGGTGGCCCAGGTTCAGGTTCAGTTTGGATGCACTTAGCATACACTGGTCCTAGAATTCTAAACATCGATGATGAAGGTTATCCATTACAACCTTATGGTGTAAAGGAAAATCCATATTCTATCTTAGATGTGGCCGATATCGTGTACATTGATCCAATCAATACCGGTTATTCACGCATATTAGACGAAAAAGCTGATCGTTCTCTTTTCTTTGGTACCAATGCCGATATTAAATATTTAGCGGAATGGATCAATACATTTGTAACTAGAAACAATCGCTGGGCATCACCTAAATATTTAATCGGTGAAAGTTATGGTACCACCCGTGTTTCTGGTTTAGCCTTAGAATTGCAAAATGCTCAATGGATGTACTTGAATGGAGTAATCTTAGTATCTCCAACTGATCTTGGTATTAAGAGAGAAGGTGCAGTGGAAAAAGCTAACTTTTGGCCATACTATGCTGCTACAGCATGGTACCATAAGCAGTTAGCTCCAGAATTGCAAAACAGAGATTTAGAAGAATTCCTTCCTGAAGTGGAAAAATTCACTATCGAAGAACTACTTCCAGCTATCGCAAAAGGTTCTAGTATCAGTGCTGCAGAAAAATCAGCAGTGATCAAGAAAATGGCTAGATATTCTGGATTGTCTGAAACTGTAATTGAGCAAAACAATATGGATATTCCAACTGCATTATATTGGAAAGAATTATTGCGTGATCAAGGTAAAACTGTGGGTCGTTTGGATTCAAGATATATCGGTATGGACTTCCGCGATGGTGGTGAACGTCCAGATTATAATTCAGAATTAACTTCTTGGTTGCATTCCTTTACCCCAGCAATTAATTACTATTATACCAATGAGCTGAATTATAAGGCGGATGTGAAATATAATATGTTCGGACCAGTTCATCCTTGGGATAGAAGCAATGACAACACAGGTTATAATTTAAGACAAGCGATGGCAGCTAACCCTTACTTGCATTTAATGGTTCAGTCAGGGTACTACGATGCTGCTTGTGATTATTTCAATGCTAAGTATAATATGTGGCAAATGGATCCTTCTGGTAAATTGAAATCAAGAATGAGTTGGATCGGATACAGAAGTGGTCACATGATGTATTTACGTAAAGAAGACTTAATCAAAGCAAACGAAGATATTCGTCAATTCATTAAAAAATCTTTACCAGCAGCTGATCAACCAGCTAAATACTAGTGTTTTTTTTAATTAAGCCAGTCCTTCCCTTCGGACTGGCTTTTATCTCTTATGTATTATGCGAATAAAACATCTTATTCTTTTCGTCTTTGCTGGATTAGGTACGGTTCAAGCTCAAGACTATATCAATGACACCAAAGCGGTCAAAACTTATCTTGATCAAGAGAAAACCAAATTTATTCAAGATCTTAAGTTGGATTCTAAATCTAAATATGAGACCTTAAATCATCTTATGGATCTGGGTGAATGGAACTTAGTAAACAATGAATTAAACCTAGGAAAGAAACTTAATGCTCAAGAAGCAGCTGTATTAAAATTTAAATACCATTGGCTAAACAATGATTTCAAAGCTGCGGAACAAGATCTATTAAAACTAAGTAAAAAAGATCAAGCTGACCTGAAAGTACAGCGTGCTTTTGCGATTCTAAAAATTGAGGCTTGGGAATTGGAAACAGCCGAGCAAATGAGTAAAGCTCTTTTGCTGAAAAATCCAAATGACATCGAAACAAACCTTGTTTTGGGAAGGGCCTTGATGCTACAGAAAAAGTACCCTGAGGCTTTAGCCTTAGCGAATAGTCTTATTGAGAAAATGCCTAATAATGCTGCTGGGTATTTTTTGAAAGCAGATGTTTTCTTTTGGGACCAAAAACCTAAAGACGCTGAGGAAGTATTGGTCAAAGGATTGAAATTAAATCCTTTGAATGCGGATGCCAGGTTTTATTATGGCTATGCAATCTGGAGAAGGATTGATGCGACTCAATTAGGTGATATGGTTGCCCAATGGGAAATTGCATTGGCGCTAAATCCATTGCATTTTCAATCTCATTGGCATTTAGGAAATGGCCATACCAATTTGACCTACGCCGATTATGTGGATGAAAATGAAAAAACCATCAGACATGAGTTGGAGGAGGCCGATGAATTGTTCACCGGGAACAAAATTGAGGCAGCACTTCAAAAAGTAGATCAAATAGAAAAAGCACATCCAAAATCCGTATTACCTGAAATGCACAAAGCATCCCTGTTGTACGGTGATTTTGATGCCTCCGATCGGAAACAAAGATTGGATAATGCGGAAAAGATTTTCTTAAATATTTTAAATGAAAAGCATCATTATGGGCCTGCCCACAATGGATTGGCAGCAGTTATCAAATCCAAAAGAATTCCTTATCTGAAAACTTATCCTAGTATAAGTGCAGCAATAAAAAATCCTAATATTACCAATATGCATGATTTCTTGGAGGTCTTTCCTGATCTTGCTTATTATCCTGGAAATGTTGCTAAAGGCATGGCTTGGAATCAATTGTATACTGCTACAGTATATTTTCCATTTTTGGTAAAACAACATCGCGTGTTTGTCGTTCCGCCATTGCATATCGATTTGGCTTTAGCCATGAAAGCTCCTTACTTCAGGTTTAACTCTACCTTTGACAATCGTCAATGGATGGATATCCGTGGAGTAGGATCGGGTGCTGCAGCCATCGAATATGTGGAGCGTGGCGCATTTCAAGAAAGAAATGTGATCTTGCACGAATATGTGCATCTGTTCCATGGTCAGGTATTGACAGATAAGCAAAATAGAAAGATCCGTGAGCTATATTATAATGCCATGGAAAATGGACTGACCCTAGACTATTATTCACAGAACAATGAGTCTGAGTATTTAGCGCAGACCTATCCGGCCTATTTTGAAATGGTTAAAGTGCATCCATTGGATTTTAAATCGATGAATACCTTGAACGACCTGAAGACCAAGGATCCTAAGATGTATGCCTTTTTGGATGATATGATCACTAAAGAGAAAGCTTATTTGGCCGGTGATAAACAGGCTATGGCTTCTAATTGGTCTGAGGTATATGTGAATTTAGCTAGAAACTCTGCTAAGAATGACCTTAAAGAGGCGTATTCTTATCTGGATACTGCCCTTCAATATGATCAGCAATATTTGCCAGCTTTCGTTGATTATGCTGAATATTTGTTGTCAGAGGGTAAATATGATGAGGCTTCAAACCGATTGAAATCTGCGAAAGCAATCGATGCTAATTATGCTCCTATTTATTCGGTAGAAGGGAATATCCTTATGGCAACCCAACCTAATAATTTAGCAGCGCAGGCGGCATTGCTCAAAAAAGCTTATGATATTGAGGTCGATTACATGGAAAAAGCTAAGAACTCTGGAATCTTAAGAAATTTCTATTTCCAAAGAGGTATGCTGAAACAAGCCATGGATGTGGCGGATGAATATGTGAAAAATGGATCGGAGATCTCTACCTATCTACGGGATAGAAAAGATGATTCCAAGACTTTCAAGGCATGGCAGAAATCATTGCTAGGTTATGCTGATGAGATTGCTGTTTTATCACATTTAGCTGCTCAGAAACCGCAAAATTATATTATCCGTACGCAACATATTGAAGCTTTGACTGCAAATGGAAAATATGATGAAGCATTGAAAAATCTACAACAGATCTATCGTACTCTGCAAGCTTCTCAAGTGAACCGACCAGAGTTTGAATTGCTATTTGCTGAGGTCTATGCCAAACAAGGAAAAACCAAAGAATTGAATGAGTTCTTGAATAAATTGATGGTAAGAGGTGGTGATCCAATTCGATTGGAACCTTTGTATAACCAAAGATTGGTGAGGCTGTTGGCTGCCAATAACAGATTGGATGATGCAAAGGCATTTCGCCAAAAATTGAAAAGCAATAACAGCCTGTTTTATAGAGCATCGGATTTAGTCAGTCAGGCATTGATCAATTTAAAAGAAAGCAATACGGATAAGGCATTAAGTCTTCTTGACGAAGCATTAGCACTATATCCTTATGAAGTAGATGGGATTAAGTTGTTGAAAGAAATAGGGAAATCTAACAATAAAGCAGATAATATTTTAACTAATCGTTTAAAAGGAGTGGAAATTCCAGCAATTTTATAGCATCTTTACAAATTAAAATTATTACATGAATACATACGAATTAATTTCCATTGGCCTTTATATGCTATTGATGGTTCTGATAGGTTTTTATTCCTGGAAGAAATCAACGAGTAACTCAGAGGAGTTTTTAATTGGAGGGCGTAAAATGGGCGCCGCAGTAACCGCATTGTCCGCCGGCGCTGCTGATATGAGTGGTTGGTTATTGATGGGTTTGCCAGGTGCGATGTACGCCGCAGGATTGTCCAGTTCTTGGATAGCCATAGGCTTGACTATTGGGGCTTTCCTAAATTATGTTTTAGTCGCCCCAAGGTTGCGCGTTTATACTGAGGTTGCCAAGAACTCCATTACATTACCAGTCTTTTTTGAAAACAGGTTCCATGATAAGACCCAATTGTTGAAAATTGCGTCGTCGGTGTTTATCCTGGTTTTCTTTACCTTATATACCTCTGCAGGTATGGTTTCGGGAGGACGTTTGTTTGAATCAGCCTTTAATATAGATTATTACACTGGTTTGTATGTAACGACTTTTGTCGTGGTTCTGTATACTTTTTTAGGTGGTTTCTTGGCGGTAAGTTTAACAGACTTCGTACAAGGTACCATTATGGTAACGGCCCTTGTAATCTTGCCTATTGTGATGGTTACACAGATTGGTGGCTTAGGGGAAACCATTAGCATTATTGACAATAAAAATTCAGATTACCTGGACTTATTTAAAGGAACGACCACCATCTCCATTGTTTCCCTTCTTGCTTGGGGATTAGGATATTTTGGTCAACCCCATATATTGGTTCGTTTCATGGCTATTGATAGTGTTAAAGACATTCCGAAGGCTAGAAATATCGGTATTACCTGGATGATTTTCACAGTAGGTGGTGCCATGTTGGTAGGTCTTTTCGGAATTGCCTATTTAGCTAAATTTGATACGGCTACCATGTCCAAGTTTGATGGATCGAAGGAAATGGCTGAAACCATCTTTATCTACACTTCAAGGGTATTATTCCATCCTTTGATCGGTGGATTCCTATTGTCGGCGATCCTAGCTGCAGTAATGAGTACGATTTCTTCTCAATTATTGGTGACTTCGAGTTCCATGACGGAAGATATCTACCGAACCTTCTTCAACAAGCAAGCTTCAGCAAAGACTATGTTGCAAGTGAGCAGACTTTCCGTTTTGATTGTAGCCGTAATTGCTTTGTTATTATCCCTGAATCCTAAGGATAGTATCTTGAATTTGGTTGGAAATGCTTGGGCTGGATTTGGTGCCGCATTTGGACCAATTGTGTTATTATCCCTTCTGTGGAAAAGAACTACTGCTATGGCCGGTTTGTTAGGAATGTTAGTTGGAGGTGCCGTCGTGTTATTGTGGGTATATGTACCTCATGATCATAAGGACGTTTATGAAATGATTCCGGGCTTTATATTGAGCTTTTTAACCATTGTCATTGTTTCCTTGTTATCAAAACCTGTAAATCAGGAAATTCAGGATGAGTTCGATGAAGTAAAACGCATCGTCAAATCATAGATAAACAACAGATTGATTATTAAGCGCTGGTCGGATTCGATCAGCGCTTTACTTTTTTATAGGGTCAGATTAAAGAACAGGCGTAACTTTATATCCTTTGTCCTTCAATAATTGGATAACACCATTTTTACCTAATAAATGTCCTGCACCAACGGCAAAGAATGTTGGGTTGGCTTTCATCATTTCAGGCATTTTAGTCAACCATTCTTGATTTCTTTTGGTCAACATCATTTCTTCTTTTTCTGGACTAAAGGAAGAGGTCTTAAACAATAACTCTTCAACCTCAGAAACTTTATTGTTAAAATATTTGGATACCAAATCCTTGGTTGTTGCCTTCATTTTATCCAGATCCCTTAGGTAAGTATAAAGGTCTTCAGCCTTGAAGAATTCGTTCATTAAGTTGATCTGGAATTCCGCTGTTTCCAGTTCATCAACTGGTTTGCCAGCAGCTCCTTCTAATTTCAGCAATTCTAATTCCATCGATTTCATGTCCTTAGGATCTTGACATTCAAAAGCCTGCATGGACAAAATAGACAACAGCACTGCTGGACCTACTTGATCTAACATTGCAGGTGATAGGTTCTTGGCAGTCAGGACAGAGTCGATCAATTGTTTCTTTTCAGGTGCTAGACCATCAAAGAAACCCGGAACTGGTCCGATATGGGCCTGTAATGATTTGACAGTTTCTGGATTGCTAGCATTAAGTTCTAGAGCAATACGGTCGGTTGTTTTGACGGCTTCTTTAATTTTATCTTCCATTTTGAAATCAGGACCACATGCCATGTGGATGGTGCCAAGGACATAGGAATCCTTTGTTAATCCGTTTCCTGATACTTTCCATAGGAATGTTTCTTTGTTCTGGGCAAATAAGGCAATGGTCATCATAATTGCCATTGCAGTAAGGATTAGTTTTTTCATATTGTTTTAGTGTAAATTCAAATAGTAAGTATATGATCGTAATCAATCGTTACAATAAATGTGCAAATAATTGGAAATTTAAAAAAACGAAATAAAAAGGGACGAATTTTATTCGTCCCTTTCTGTTATTCTCCAGTTTTCAATTTGAAATCTCCAAGGGTTTCAAATTTGATTTTACTAGGATGGTTTTTATCAAAGTATAACCTATGTGTATTCTTGATGTAATCCTCTGCCTTGGCTTTATAGATATCCATAAATTGATTAGGGTTTCTATCTGCTAATGGGAACCAAGTGTGTTGGATCTGCACCATGATTTTATGTCCTGCTTTGAAAGTATGTGCTACATCTGGCAACACCACACTCACAGGAGTAATTTCATTAGGTTTGAATGCTTCTGGATTACTAAAGCTATTGCGGAATTTACCACGAAGGATTTCTCCTCTAACTAGCATCTGGTAGTTGGGCATCACCACTTTTTCATTAACTGCGGATGTTGCAGAAGAGGTGTCTGGATAAACATCGATGATCTTAACGATAAAGTCAGCATCGGTGCCTGTCATGGAAACATTTAAGTCAGCAACAACAGGGCCTGCCATGGTAATGTCTGAGGTTAATACCCCAGTTTCAAAAACCATGACATCTGGACGATTGGCCACGAAGCGTTGGTCTGCGATCATGTATTCTCTGGTTCTGTTTTCAATCAGACCTTCTTGGAAAGGTACTGGTTTGTTCGGGTCACTCACGTACTCTACGAAGGATTCTGCTTTATCGTCTGCTTGGGTTGTGATCTTGCCATTTCCGTTCAAGAAAAGCTCACTAGTGTACACATCTTTTGGCGGCCATTGGTCAAAATTCTTCCATTCATTGGCGCCAGTGAAAAAGATGTTGGCTTCAGAAGGGTTGAAGGATCCTTCACCTTTTAGGTAGTATTCGAAGAAAGGTGCTTCAAATTTCTTTTGGTAATCCAAGCTTGTTTTTTGTCCAAAGCGGATATCGCCAAAATAATCACCTTCTCCACGAACCCATCCTCCATGGAACCAAGGTCCCATTACCAAGATGGAGTTATTCTTTTTGTTGCGTTTTTCGATTTGTTTGTAGGTTTGGAAAGCACCATACGTATCCTCTGCATCGTAAAGACCGCCAACCACCATTACAGCTGGTTTAACGTCGTTTAGATGATTGGTGATAGTTCTAGCCACCCAGAAGCTGTCTAGGGTGCTGTGCTTCGCCAAATTGTCCCAGAACTTAACGGTATGGCTCAGGTATTCATTTTTTAAGCCTGATAAAGTTGGGTTGTCCAAAAAGAACTTGTAAAGGTCTTTTGATGGCAACTGAAATCCTTTTGGTCCATTTTCATTGGTAATCGGTTTTGGTCTTGGCGCATCGAAGGAATACATGAAACGGAAAGCGTCTGCCAAGAATAAGGCTCCTCCATGGTGAAAATCATCACCAATGAACCAGTCGGTAACTGGCGCTTGCGGAGAAACTGCTTTCAATGCTGGATGGCTACCCACTAGGCTTACAGTAGAATAGAAACCTGGGTAGGAGATACCATACATACCCACTTTGCCATTATTTCCTTTTAGATTCTTTACCAACCAATCGATGGTGTCGTAAGTATCCGTACTTTCATCAATGGTATGCTTGTTTTCTTTGGTTTTGGTTGGGCGAATGTCTTCAAAAGTACCTTCACTCATCCATTTACCACGTACATCTTGGTAAACGAAGATATAACCCTTTTTCATCATCTCTGGGAAATTTCCCAAACTGGCCTTGAATTTCCCTTCGCCATAGGGGGCAACGGTATAAGGAGTTCGGTTCAGCATGATAGGGTATTTCTTCGACTTGTCTTTTGGGGAATAGATTGAGGTGAACAGTCGTGTACCATCTCTCATGGTGATGTACTGTTCGGTTTTGTCATAATGCGTTTTTACATAATCGGCATTGGCATCCTGACCTTTGCTTTGTATACCTAATAGGAGGAAAAGGATACAAAGAGTTAATAATTTCTTCATTTGGATAGGTTTTTTATTTTAGTTTAATAAAGTTAAAGTTATACTTTTTTTGATAACTTAGGTTAACATTAATACATTATTTATATGAGCATTAAAGAAGGATTTTTAGTAGAATTGGAGCGCGAAACCAATAACACAAGAAGGATCTTAGATCGATTGAAAGATGAGGACTTGTCTTTTAAACCTCATGAAAAATCCATGTCATTAGGCAATTTAGCGGGGCATATTGTAGAGCTGCATAATTGGGTTTCAGATGCTTTGACGAAAAACGATTTTAACTTAGCGACAGACTATAAACCATTTCACCCAAACAGTGTGGAGGAACTGAAGAAAGCACTAGATGAAGGGTATAAAAGAAATGAAAAAACTATCGACGAATTTCCAGAAGAGGATTGGTTCAGCAAATGGACAATGAGAGTCGATACCTACGTTGTGGGTGAGATGCCAAAACTTGGAGCACTTCGTTTTGTGATCAATAATCATTTGATTCATCATAGAGGTCAGTTGACTGTTTACCTAAGATTGTTGGATATTCCTGTACCGGGTTTGTATGGACCTTCCGCAGATGAAAAGAAATAGGTAGATTTCAAAAAGATTAAATGCCAGAAGATAATCTTCTGGCATTTTTTTGTTAAATATGGAAGGGATTAATGATATTTTTAATACTGAATATGAGTAGTTTATAAATATTTTTCAGTTTTTTTATTTTTCCATGTAATAGATGGGCAGTGCAATCTGTCTTGTTATTAAATAAGCACTAATAATGATGAACCAAGAGACCTTTAAAAATACGGTATTTGTCCTGAAGGATAAGTTGTACCGGTTTGCAAATAGGTTTCTGGAACATCAGGAAGATGCTTACGATCTGGTACAGGAGGTGATGATGAAACTGTGGGAGCAGAGGGGTCAATTGACACAGTTGAAGAGTGTAGAAGCTTTTGCCATGCAAATGGTCAGAAATATGGCCTACAACAAAATTGATAAACTGGGAAGGCATGCGAAATATCTAAATCAATTGCCCGCAGATATTCAACATGAGAAGTATCCATCGATGACCAAAGAGCTAATCATGAAAATGATCGATGGGTTGCCGGAAAAGCAACGGCTGGTGATGTACCTAAGGGATATTGAAGAATATGAAATTGTAGACATCGCCGAGATGGCAGGGCTGGAAGAGAATGCAGTGAGGGTCAATCTCTCGAGAGCTAGGAACAGCGTAAGAGTAAACTTAACTAAGGTTTTTGAATATGAAAAGAGAAGAATTGGATAAGCTGAAAGCTAAATACTGGGAAGGTAAGACATCCCTGGAAGAGGAGCGTCAGCTGAAAGAACTGGAGAATGAAGAATTCTTTTCCATGCTCAAGCAACCTGAGGAAAAGATGGACTGGGATTTTGAGAGTTTTATGGATGAAGCCGAAGCTGAAATACCGGCTGAAAAGAAAATCATTCCATTGTCTCGAAGAATCATTACACTGACTAGTATTGCGGCCTCTTTGCTTTTGGGATTTTTCCTGATCCGCCAATTCAATGGCAATACAGACATTCAAAATCCTAATAAAGTTGCTGTAGCGAATGAAAGTCCGAAAGCATTGGATGTGGAGCTGCCTAAGGACGAACCTACAGCTGTCGCTGAGGATGATTGGCGCAATGGTCAGCATGAGGAGGAAAGTTCCTTTAAAAGCACGCAATTAGCCTCTACAAGGAAACCTTCAGCACAGGCTCAACAAGCAGTGCAAGCTGAACCTGATCAGAATGAAGAGTTGTTTGTTGAAGTCAATGGCGTCAGGATCTATGATGAAGAGAAAGCTCTTGAGGTTACGGAGACTGCCTTGCATTTTGCTGCTTCTAATTTGAAGAAAGGGATGGAAGGCGTCGAAAACATTAAGTATTTAAAAATTGAAATCTAAAAAAATGAAAACTATGAAAACGTTCATGTTAATAATCAGCCTATTTGTGGCAAGCATGGCACAGGCTCAGATCTCTAAATTGGACCAAATATTTGAGCAATATAAAGAGCAAAAAGGGGTTACTTCGATCAAGATTGGTAAACCAATGTTCAAGATGTTGAACAAGATGAAGATCAATGATGCTGACGTGGAAACCATCAAACCATTATTGAGCAAGATCAATTCCATCAAGATGTTGGTTTTTGAAAATGCAGGTTCCTCCATCCAGAAGGAAGTAAGTTCAGCAATTGGAAACCTTAAATACGAAGAATTGTTGGTGATCAATTCCGATGGTGACAAAATCCGATTCTTAGCTGAAAATGTTGAAGGCGATTTCTTGAATAACCTGTTGCTGAGTATCAACTCCGATGAAGAAACTGTATTCATGATCCTTGATGGAGCCGTGAAATACGACGACATCAATGCCCTAGTAAACAATAACGAAAACTAACCTTAATAAAACTAACATTATGAAACGCTACATTGGAATTATTTGTGCCGCTATTATTTTCTTCAGCATGCAAAGTTGCATGATAAAACGGGGCGCAAACATGGATTTCGCAAAAGGCACTAAACTGTCAGGTGGTGCTGAAATTGTATCTATCAATGTCCCAGGAATCCTGATGAAAACATTTATCCGTGGAAAGATCAGGGAACTGAGAGAAGATGATCCTGCATTAGCCCTGGCCTTGAAGAAGATCAAGAAAATTAAATTGATGGCAGTTTCAGGCGGTGGAAGGGATTCCAACCTATACGACAAATTCAACAGTTATCTGGTGAAGAATGATTTTGAGGAGCTAATGAGTATTTATAGTGATGGCTCAAAGATTTCCATCAACACAAAAACAAAAGGGGATAGGATAAAGAATGTCATGTTGGGTATCACGGATGAGGAGGATCAGGTGTTTGTGGATCTGAAATCGGATATCAATTTAAATGAACTCAATCAACTGATTGAACATTATGAAAGCAGCCAGCAAAATAAAAAGGATAAGAAAATGGAAAATTCAGAAGAATCTTAAGTTTCGTTGTTTAGTTAATAAAAAAGCCTGGCTCATTCGAGTCAGGCTTTCTTTATGATTTTCGCTTAAGGGAATTATTTAGCTAATTCTTCAGCGATTGCTTTTCCAATTTCAGCAGGTGATTCAACAACACGGATACCACATTCTTCCATGATTTTCATCTTAGCAGCAGCAGTATCATCAGCACCACCAACGATTGCACCAGCGTGACCCATACGGCGTCCCGGAGGCGCTGTTTGTCCAGCGATGAAACCAACAACTGGTTTAGTTCCGTTTTCTTTGATCCAACGAGCAGCTTCAGCTTCCATTCCACCACCGATCTCACCAATCATGATGATACCTTTGGTTTCTGGGTCGTTCATCAACAACTCAACAGCTTCTTTCGTTGTAGTTCCAATGATTGGGTCACCACCAATACCGATAGCTGTAGTGATTCCTAATCCTGCTTTCACAGTTTGGTCTACTGCTTCGTAAGTCAAAGTACCTGATTTAGATACCACACCTACAGAACCTTTTTTGAAGATGAAACCTGGCATGATACCAATCTTAGCTTCTTCAGCAGTGATGATACCAGGACAGTTAGGACCGATTAAACGTGAGTTTTTGTCGCTCAAGTAAGATTTTACTTGAATCATGTCTTTTGTTGGAATACCTTCGGTAATACAAACAATTAAAGCAATACCAGCAGCAGCAGCTTCCATGATAGCGTCAGCAGCAAATGCAGGTGGAACAAAAATAATAGAAACATTTGCACCTGTAGCATCAACAGCATCTTGAACAGTGTTGAATACTGGGCGGTCTAAGTGTGTTTGGCCACCTTTACCAGGAGTAACACCACCTACTACGTTTGTACCGTACTCAATCATTTGAGACGCATGATAAGTACCTTCGTTTCCGGTAAAACCTTGAACGATTACTTTGGAATCTTTATTTACTAATACACTCATTTTGTCTTATTTTTTGCAACGCAAATCTACTATTTTGATATGACTTCTAAAAATCAGATAGGTAGGTATTTTGTTATTTTTTAATAAACTTGGTTTTATTGATTAAATCCCACAGTACTATACCTATGGTAACAGAAACATTGAAGGAATGTTTTGTCCCAAATTGTGGGATTTCCAAGGTACCATCCGCGATCGCAATGATATCCTCTTCCACACCATGGACCTCATTGCCAAAAACTACCGCATACTTCTTGTTTGTTACAGGTTCAAAGGTCTCCAAGGAGATGCTGTTATTGGTTTGTTCGATTGCATAGACCTCAAATCCTTCCTCCTTTAATTTTTTGATGGCATCCACGCTGTCTTTCTCGTATTCCCAAGTGACAGATTGGGTAGCTCCTAACGCCGTCTTTTCTATTTCACGATGCGGTGGAGTAGCCGTAATACCACATAAAACGATCTTATCAATGGCAAAAGCATCTGCCGTACGAAAGGCCGAACCTACATTGTGCATGCTCCTCACATTGTCCAATACAATGACTAAGGGAGTTTTCTCTTGAGATTTAAAGGTTTCAACATCAACCCGATTGAGCTGATCCATGGATAATTTTTGCATCTTGCAAAGATAATCATTTCGAAAAATTAAAAATGATTTTGAATATTAGATTTTCTGTGTTATTTTTGCAGTCCGAAATAAAGTATAAAAGATTTAAAATATTATATAGCTAAGAGAAATGGCAAATCATAAATCGTCGATCAAAAGAATTAGAGCTAACGCTGCGAAGCGTTTAAGAAACCGTTACCAAGCGAAAACTACACGTAACGCAATCAAGAAATTACGTAACACTACTTCTGCAGAAGAAGCTAAAGAATTATTGCCACGCGTGGTATCTATGCTTGATCGTCTTGCAAAGAAGAATGTTATCCACAAGAAAAAAGCTTCTAACAACAAGTCTAAGTTGACTAAATTCGTTAATAAATTAGCGTAATCTAAGCTTTTATTATAAAATATTGTAGGGGTGTTTTTACAACATCCCTTTTCTTGTTTGTATTCTTTTCTGATTCCATGCCCAAGGGATAGCAATACTTAGGGTACCATAAAAAAGCGTCGCTGACCATTTGGTCAGCGACGCTTTTTTATGGATGGATTCTTATTTACTCAGGATAGACTTCACTACCTGGTCTAATTTCTGTTTGTCGCCTTTATAGGAGTCTAGGTCATAAAGTTCAACCTTGCGGAAATCAATAGGATGGCTTTCACTTTGCAGATAGATATAGCCTTTATCTAATAATTTTCCGTCTTGTTTCACTTTTGGGTCCACTGGTGATGCACTTCCACCACCGATTTGCGGTTTGTTGTATTCCAATACAACCTGTCCATCTAGTACGTGTTGGATCAATGAATCACCAAGCACTACAAACTCAGCTGTTACCCATTGGTCACCGTGGTAAGTCTTGGATTTCGAACTTAAGCAGTGTGGGGTAAATAATTTGTCGTTGATCACTACGTTGGTTCCGGGAGTACAAAGGTTAGAGGTTGTGCGTTCGTCCTTGCCGTTTCCGCCCAAGAGTTGTCCTTCGATAGAGATCGGGAAATCTTGGTCTTTCAACATGGTTTTAGGGTCTTGGCCGTGTAACATGGCGCCGCTATTGGCCCATGCCCAGCCTTCACCACCTTTGCTCTGCTCGCCTACAAATCTATATTCCAGTCTTAGCACATAATAACCATAAGGTTTGTTGAATGCTAAGTGGCCATATTGTTGGTTAAAATCATCATATCCATCATAACGCACTTTCAAAAGCCCATCTTCAACTCTGAATGTATTAGCATAGTTGTCGCCTACTTCATGCAATCTAATCTTAGGAGTCCAATCTTTGATATCCTTGCCATTAAATAACTGAATAGGTTTAGGGGTTTTTACGGTTGTTTTTTGGTTGACTTGGGAGGTTGCTGAGCAGGAAAACATAGTTCCCAGCAGCAAACCGGCGATAATGGTCTTGAAATTCATTTATTAAGGATTATAAAAGTAAATTACGGTTTTTTACATATTCACTTGGGCGCACGCCAATAACCTTGTTAAAGGTATTGCTAAATGTAGGCAAACTGTTGTATCCTACCCGCAACGCCACTTCATTCACGCTAAGTTTGTCGTCCAAAAGAAGTTTCAATGAGGTCAACATCCTTAAGATCGTGAAGTACTGAATATACGACATTGCCAGTTCTTTTTGAAATAATCTAGCCAATGTCCGCTCAGAAATATCGAAATGCTCGGCTAAACTCTTAAAACTGATGTTCTCGGCAATGTTCTGTTCCAGGTAAGTAATGATCTGTTTGAGTTTGTCATTCTTGGGATAAGGCAAAGCCAATGGAAGCTCCGTTTGGGAAAGCTCGGGAAGGATGAGCTTAAATGCTTTCGCGATAGAATAGCGAGGTTCCTCCTCTGGGAAGATATTGCCATTCCAGCGGTTGGTAAACATGATCAATTCGATCAAAAGATCGTTGACCGGATAGATATTCACCTTATCAAAAAAGTCTGTGTCGGTCTCGTACTTAGGAAAGTACAGGTTTCTCATCACCACCTCGGCGCTACTAGGGTGTATGCTATGCTTTACATGAGGAGGGATCCAGATATAATGTCTGGCAGGAAGAAAATAAGACTTCTCGGCAGTCTTCAAAAAGACAACCCCGCCTTCGGTGTATAGGAACTGACCTTTTTTGTGTGAGTGCTCAGTAACCGAGTCTCCCATTACGGCATGATGACAATAGATACTGTTGTCATAAGTATCTACTTCTGTCATATAATATTTATCAATATATTCCTTTTGCATCCAGATGAGGCGTTAATGTGGGATAAATTTCCTGTTTTTATTTGAGAAAAGCAAAACAAGGGCGTTTTCAGGACCACACGCCACAAGTGTTTGCCTTACATTTTTGAAATATTTTAAAAAAAAGATACCGACATCTTTTGATTATTATCGCTTTTGCTCTAAATTAACAGCATCTAACATCAATCTATGGCTATTTCTTATCAGTTCCTCGAGAATTCTATAGTAATCATGTATGGTAAGTAATCGGTTACTTTATATTTTATCAAAAAAAGTAACTGGCTACAATGGATAATTTATTAAATAAAATATTGACTAATATTGCCTCACTCTTTTAGAGGGAACACAAATGTATTGATATGTTGGACAGAATACGTCTCGAAAGACTCAAAGAAAAAGTTACTACTGCCGAAGAAGCTGTCAAATTAATCGAAGACGGTATGGTTGTAGGCTCCAGTGGATTTACCAAAGCTGGAGATAGTAAGGTCATCTTACCCGCACTAGCTGAACGCGCCAAAAAAGAAAATATTAAGATCACTTTAATGACAGGAGCATCCCTTGGTCATGGTACCGATGGGAAACTTGCCGAGGCTGGTGCCTTGAAAAAGCGGATGCCATTCCAGGTAGACCCTGTCCTGAGGAGTAAGATCAACAATGGAGAGGTCCTTTTCATTGATCAACACTTAAGTGAAAGTGCCGAACTCCTACATAATAAAAACCTTCCAGATGTGGATATCGCTGTCTTGGAGGTTGCCTATATCGACAGAGATGGAAGTGTGGTTCCAACCACTTCTGTAGGAAACTCTGTTACATTTGCGGCCTTGGCAAAAAAGGTAATCCTGGAAATCAATACTTCTGTTCATGAGAATGTGTATGGTATCCACGATATCTACCAAGCCGAAGACTACCCCCACAGAAACGTGATCCCAATTGTCGCTCCATGGAATAAGATCGGAAGAAAAACCATTCCTTTAAATCCAGATAAGGTAGCTGCCATTGTGTTTACCAGTCAACATGATAGTCCTGCCGATATCGCTCCACCTGATGAGAAAACAACTAAGATTGCCGAGCACATCTTGGAGTTTTTTGAAGAAGAGGTAAATCTAGGTCACTTATCGGATCGATTGCTTCCTATCCAGGCTGGAATCGGAAAAGTAGCCAATGCCGTATTGACGGGTTTCTTGCATAGTAATTTCTATGACCTGACCATGTTCTCAGAGGTATTGCAGGATTCAGCATTTGACTTAATGGACGCTGGTAAATTGAGCTTTGCATCGGCATCCTCGGTTACTGTATCCAAAGAATGCTATGACAGGGTTTTTGATAACCTGCAGAAATACCGCGACAAGTTCGTGCTTCGTCCTCAGAATATTTCCAATACCCCAGGTTTGATCCGTCGTTTGGGCATCATCGCCATCAATACCGCTATTGAATTTGATATCTATGGCAATGTGAACTCTACCCATATCGGTGGAACCAAGATCATGAATGGGATTGGGGGCTCAGGAGATTTCGCAAGGAATGCTTATCTGAGCATTTTCGTGACCCAAGCCGCATCTAAGGACAACAAGATTTCGCATATCCTGCCGATGGTGTCCCATACAGACCACACAGAGCACGATGTCGACATCTTGGTAACTGATATCGGTCTGGCGGATTTACGCGGACTGGCGCCACGGGAGAGGGCACAGAAGATCATTGACAACTGTGTGCATCCAGACTATAGAGAAGAATTACAATCTTATTTCGACCGTGCTTGTGAGCGCGGCGGACATACCCCACATTTGTTGGAAGAAGCCTTCAGTTGGCATATTCGTTTCAATGAAACAGGAAGTATGAAAAAATAATAATAGACTATTGTTTTATTTATTGCAAAAAAGCTTAGAGAAATTTCTCTAAGCTTTTTTTTGGAATTTAATTTTTGATTGAAATCTTATCTGGTCAAACCAGAAAAGGTCTTAATTCTACTATCTGTTTCTGCCTGGCAAATAAATCTGGAAACCAACGGACAATCCAAGTCCATTCTGAGTTCCAGAAGCATTAATATTGGCTTTTGAATAATTGTAGCCTGCCATAACTTCCAATGCCACTGTTTGTGTGATGAAATGGGCATAACCTACATTTGCTCCAAGGTTTAACGAGACATCATCACCTGCAGAGCTACCACCGATACCGACATCACCCTGTCCAAAGAAACGACCTGTTGCGCTAGCACCTCCAGGAAAATAATAACGGACAAATGGCGAAATACCATAACCCCAATTATTAGGGTTGTCATCTTTTCCCGAAGTAAAACCCAGATTTGCCTGAGCACCAATTGCAATACCATCTGAAATAAAGTAACCTGCACGTGGATTCAACTGGATATTGAAGGATTCTCCCTCAAAGCTATATCCTAAGCTACCTACAGATCCACCAATCATCCAATTTCCTTGTCTGATCGGAGCCATACCAACATCCGCTGAAGATTGAGGTACGGTTTTTACTTCTACCTGTGCTGTGCTATAGGATAAGCAGCCTACTGATAAGGCTAATGTTAGTAGTAAATTTTTCATAATAATCTTGTTTTCTTTTAACTTATCAACAAGATGCAATTAATAATGTTTTCGTATTGATAAAATTTTATCTTTTGTAGGATATAGGTTACAACATATAAAAAACCTTGTTAATCCATATTAACAAGGCTTAGGCTATATTTTCTCTGAAAATTATATTAATTAATAAAAGGCGATTCTAAGTTTCTTTTTTTGATATAGAAATCCAATGCTTTATAGGCTTCAAATGGTCGGTCAGTCGATAGCACATCCGCACCTCTTACTATAAAATCGGCATATAACTGGTATCCGGCTCTTTCCGCAGAGCGGTCCAAGTTGCCTATGGTTCCCAAGATGGATTTTATCCCATGCTGTCTCAATAAAGTATATAGGGCAGTGTCTGGCTCTCTCGTACCTACAAAAGCAATCAATCGGGTGTCAGGGATGCTCATCTCGCTCAAGCGGTTCAGGTCATCGGTATTCTTGATCGTAGCGGAGATCATAAGGTCTGGAGCCAATCTGTTTACGACCTCGGCTTGATTAGCCGAGTAGGTAATGATGATGCTGTTTGCTTCCGCTTTAGTCTTACGGATCAATTCAATCACTTTTTCATAAGGCACCGATTTCTTGACATCCAAGGTATAGATGACCCTGCCAATACCCCATTGCAGCGCATCTTCAAGGGTCGGGATTCTATAATTGGTTACCACCCCATTGTTATCCTTCAGCTTTAATTCTTTCAGCTCCTCAAAAGTTTTCCTAGAGAGTTTCCCTTTACCGGTTGTGGTACGGTCCAAGGTCTCATCGTGCATCAATACCAAAACAGAATCCTTGGTCATGGCAATATCGCATTCAATGATTGCCGGCATCTTACTCGCCACCTCCGCAAATGTCGGAATGGCATTTTCAGGAAAACCATCACTCGGACCTCCACGATGGGCACTTACCAAAGGGTAGGAGTTCTCATTGTAAGTCAGGAAATGGTACAGGTCATCCACCGTCTTCAGGTTGAATACCTGATCCACCTGTGGCATATTGTTTATGCTGCCAGAGCTGTTGGTCCTAAAACAAGAGGAGGACAGCACTGCGAGCATAAAAGCGATAAAAATAGATGAATAAACTCTATTGCTCATGTAATTCAATGTTTGCTTTTACTAAGGAAACTAACTCTTCCAAAGGGGTATTGATCTGATCGACCAAGATATGGGCACGATCATAGAATGGGTTTCTTTCTTCCAGTTTGCTTTCAATAAAGGCCAAGAGCTCCTCTCCAGTGAATCCTTTCAAGGCTGGTCTCTTGTTTATATCCGATTGGCTTAACCTGTTCCATAATGATTTTGGGCTATGTTTCAGATATAGGACTGTCCCATTTTCCAATAACCAATCCATGTTCTCAAAATAACATGGCGTACCTCCTCCAGTTGATATAATGCCTGATTTATCCTTTTGGGCATGAAGAATCTCTCTTTCAATTTCCCTGAATTTCTCTTCTCCATGCAGTGCAAAATACTCAGAAATACTCATTCCGATATGCTCAACGATTTCATGGTCAAGGTCCACAAAAGGAACCTGTAAGGCATTCGCCAATTTCTTTCCCCAAGTGGTCTTCCCACTTCCCATAAAGCCAATCAAGAAAACTGGTCGCTGAATCATTCTACTTTGTCTAAATATTTAGTTATTAACTCATGTTTGCTAGGAAAATTGTACTGCGACCATTTTTTGACCACGGTACCATTCAGCATCAGCATAACTCCAGGGTTAGCCCTTACCATACTTTTCAAAGGAACGGCATCCACATAGAAAGTTTCTAATACCAGGTCCATTTGATCATTCAGGTAGTTTACCTCATCAGAAGACGAAGCTGTTGCCAAGATTGCCCTGATATTATAATCCTCAGAAAGGTCCCTGATTGTCGAGTTGATACGGTCTAATGCAGCCAGATCAAATGGAGACATTTTCTTCAGGTCAGTGCTGACAATGATAAAGTTATAATAGGGATTTTGAATCACTTCTTCGGTACGGTCAGTTCCATCCATATCCGTGATAATCAAATCCGGAATCTTAACCTCATATCCCTTTTTGATCAATCTCGTCTGTGGATCTCCCACCACTTCCCAATTCTCATCCTCCCAAAGCTTATCGCCCATATACTCCTTGTCCGTCACTTTCTTCGTCTCATTGGTCGTTTTATTCTTCAGTTCATAGATATGTTCGAATACATCCGGTTCAGCACCTTCTGGTGCTTTCATCAATTCTGGAATGTTATTTCCCTCCTTGTATGGAAGAAAATCCTTGAATGGAAGGAAGTAATAGGTGTAGATACCAATTCCAAAAGAGCCCAGGATAATTAAAGCAGCTAGCAGATTCCTGGTAAACAGGCTTCTGATAAATGGCTTGATCTGATCCCTTTTCAAAAAGATGTATACAATTAGCAATAATAAGATCAGGTCCTTAAAGAATGACTGCCAAGGGGTCAATGGGATGGCATCACCAAAACATCCACAAGATTTGACTACTTCAAAAAATGCGGAGTAAAAGGTCAAAAACGTAAAAAATATGATCAGAAGCAATAAGCCCCAAGCCACTTTCTTACCTGCAATCCCCAAAATCAATAGACCACCTAAGATGATCTCAAGCGCACAAAGGAAAATTGCAATCCATGTGGCAAAGTCATTTAGGAACCCTAGATTGAGCACATGGAAATATTCTTGCAGCTTATAGCCAAATCCCATCGGATCATTGGCCTTTATCAGTCCGGAGAAGATAAATAATAATCCAACCAGAATTCTAGCAATCCATAATAAAACATTAGGTTTGGGTTGTTTCGTTTGGGAATAGCTCTGTGTATAAGTCATGTTGTTTGTTATTTTGCCAAGCCTAGTTTGATCAGTGCAAAGACTGCATAGTTCAGCATATCTTGATAGTTCGCTTGTAATCCTTCTGATACCAATGTTTGGCCATTATTGTCCTCAATCTGTTTTACCCGATGCAATTTCATCAAGATCAGATCGGTCATCGATGAAACACGCATATCTCGCCAAGCTTCTCCATAATCATGGTTTTTGGCAAACATCAGGTCCCTAGTTTCATTCACCTTCTCGCTGTATTTTTCTTCCACGATTTTTGGATCTAGGTTTTCGTTCTCCGTATTGCCAAATTCCAATTGAATCAAAGCAATCACACAATAATTGATGATACCAATGAATTCATCGACTACACCTTCGCCAACTTTTGACTCCTTCTTTTCTTCCAATGAACGGATACGGGCAGCCTTGATGTAAATCTGATCAGTCAAAGAACTTAATCGTAAAATTCGCCAAGCTGTACCATAGTCTTTGGTCTTTTTAATAAATAGCTCTTGGCAGATGTTGATAATACGATTGTATTCTGTATTTGTATCCATAAATTGATTTTTCATTATAGTATGAGTCTCACAAATATAGCTAGAATATCCTTAACCTTTAAGTCACTTTGCTGTACAATTTCCTCGAATATCAATATTTATGAGCACTTTCGATTAACTTTGAAGGATGGAATCTGCCAGGTTTAATGATCTTTCTTACCTCGAAAAAGGAACTCCGCTGCAACGGAAATCTTATGCATTGATCCATAATCACCAGATTATGCAAGCTTTGCATGAATTCAATCCCATCCTTATCGGTACCATTCCCATTGATATTGCTGTATGGAATAGCGATTTGGATATTGCCTGTGAGGTGTATGATCTCGATAAATTTGAAAGAAAATGTCATGAAAATTTCGAAAAACACAATGGATACAGCTTTAAAGTAGAAACTGTGCGTGGAATAGAAGTTGGAATTGCTAACTTTAAAATTGATGATATGTTGCTGGAAGTCTATGGAGAGGGGAGACCAGTGCCTGAACAGTATGGATATAGACATCTGCTGATCGAGGCCAGGATTTTAGAAACCTTTGGCAAGGAATTCAAAAAGCAGATCATCAAGTTGAAGGAGCAAGGGATGAAAACAGAACCTGCTTTTGCCAAATTATTGAAGATCAAAGGAGATCCTTATGAGGGTCTCCTAAACTATAACATAGAATAGATGCTGGAAATAAAGAGTCCTGAAATAAGAGAGGTGAATATCATCCGATATATCCAACCTTTTCGCGAAGGTGGGTCACTGCCTGGCTTGGTTGATGCGGATGATGGATTTAGCTATGTGATCAAGTTCCGTGGCGCAGGGCAAGGTAAAAAAGCCTTGGTTGCCGAATTTATCGGTGGCGAACTCGCTAGGTTCTTAGGGCTGCGCGTTCCTGAAATGGTATATGCCAATCTGGATGAAGGATTTGGCAGAACTGAACCGGATGAAGAGATCCAAGACCTGCTCAAGTTTTCTGTAGGAAAGAATCTCGGCGTTAGTTATCTGAATGGGGCGATCACCTTTGATGCCAATGTAGATGAAATTTCTTCTGAAGAAGCCTCCAAGATCGTTTGGTTGGATGCCCTGCTGATGAATGTGGACCGTACAGTGAAAAACACCAATATGCTGATCTGGCATAAAGAATTATGGCTGATTGACCATGGTGCAGCATTGTATTTCCACCATAACTGGGACAATTGGAAAGAAACCGTCGATAAGCCATTTGTACAGATCAAGGACCATGTCCTCTTATCCAAAGCTAAGGATGTAGCCCAGATTGATGCAACCTATAAAGAGCTGTTCAACAAAGAAAATATCAGGAAAATCCTGGATGTAATACCCGATGAATGGTTGATTGATGAGGTTCGCCATCTAAGCGCTGATGAGGTCCGTGAAGTTTATGTGGAGTTTATTTCTAGAAGAGCTAGCCATTCTGAAATTTTTGTAAATCAAATTCAACATGCAGGATAGGACATTATACGAATATGCTGTAGTTAGACTGGTCCCTCGTGTCGAAAGGGAGGAGTTTGTCAATGTTGGAGTGCTCTTGTATTGCAGAAAACAACGCTATGCCAATATCCTATTCCATGTGGATGAAGGCCGCTGCGAATTGTTATGTAAGGATATTGACTTTGATCAGATACGGGCTCATTTGGAATCCATGAAGCAAGTCTGTTTAGGTAGCAAAGCGGGTGGAGCCCTTGCCCAATTGGACCAAACGGAACGTTTTCGTTGGTTAACCGCAAAACGGAGCACCCTGATCCAATGCTCTGCCGTTCATCCAGGCTTATGCTTAGATGCTGAAAAAACACATCAGGAACTATTTGAAAAACTAGTACTTTAAATTTTAAAATAATTCAACCTACCCATGATAATGGAGGATTTTTATCAACATATATACGAGAAACAACAGGCAGTCCAAGATATGCCCAGTAATAAGGCGATTGCCCATTGGGCAATAGAATTGCTGCACCTGTTGTTCCCTGAACGAAATTCAAGAACTTTCAATACGGTTCAGGAAATTGAAGCTGCCTTTAAGCAAGCTGAAGCGGATCTTTATCTTTTGCTCTTCAAAACGAAAGCATGCTCCAGCTGCAATATCAAAAAAGTGTCCGAAAAGTTCTTTGCCAACCTTCCTTCCATCTATCAGCGCATGCTGACCGATGCCGAAGCCATTATGGAAGGCGACCCGGCAGCACAGAGCTTGAATGAGGTAATCCGTACTTATCCCGGCTTTTTGGCGATCAGTATCTACCGATTGGCCAATGAACTATGGATCCAAGGAATCCCATTGATTCCACGGATCTTAACGGAACATGCACATTCCAAAACGGGTATCGATATCCATCCGGGAGCATTTATCGATGAATACCTACATATCGACCATGGTACCGGTATCGTGATTGGTGAAACCTGTAGGATCGGAAAACATGTCAAGTTGTACCAAGGAGTAACTTTAGGTGCCTTGAGTGTGGAAAAGAACATGGCCAATACCCAGCGTCATCCCATTATTGAGGACCATGTCATCATCTACGCCGGAGCGACCATCTTGGGTGGTGAAACCGTTGTAGGCCATCACTCGGTGATAGGGGGGAATGTATGGTTGACTAGTAGCGTTGACCCTTATACCACCGTATATCATCAACCTAATTCTAAATTTATTGATTCTAAACCTTTAGCATAATGGCGAATATTATAGACTTAATTGGAAATACACCGATGGTGGAAATCAAAGGATTTCATGACAACCCAAAGGTGAAAATATATGCAAAATTAGAAGGGAATAATCCCGGCGGCTCGGTAAAAGACCGTGCTGCATTAAATATGATCCGTTCTGCGATGGAACGTGGCGAAATCAATAAAGACAGCAAATTGATTGAAGCGACCAGTGGCAATACAGGTATTGCCTTGGCCATGATCGCCAGTATGTATGGATTAGAGATTGAGCTCGTAATGCCCTCTACTTCGACAAGGGAAAGGACCTTGACCATGGAAGCTTTTGGTGGAAAAGTTACTTTGTTGGACAATATGGAAGTAAGCCGTGATTATGCTGAAGAAAAAGCTGCAACGGGTGAATATTTCATTCTCAATCAATTTTCCAACCCCGACAATTACGAAGCACATGTCAAGACCACCGGGCCTGAGATCTGGCGAGATACCGATGGCAAGATTACACACTTTGTGAGTGCAATGGGAACTACCGGTACCATCATGGGCTGTTCGATCTATTTGAAAGGTCAGAATCCTGAGGTTCAGATCGTCGGCTGTCAACCGACTGAGGAATCATCTATTCCCGGCATCAGAAGATGGCCAGAGGAATATCTTCCCAAGATTTTTGATCCAAGTAGAGTGGATCGTATTATAGACATCGACCAAAAAGATGCAACCCAGAGAGCAAGGGAATTGGCTAGAAAAGAAGGGGTATTTGCAGGTATGAGCTCAGGAGGAGCTTTCCAAGCAGCCTTGACCGTAGCCAATGAAATCGATGAAGGCATTATCGTATTTATCGTGTGTGATAGAGGCGATCGATACCTCAGTTCAGACCTCTTTGGTTAAGAGATATTGATAAAAAAGAATCGGGGCTTTCATTTGAAAGCCCCGATTCTTTTTATGTTAAAGTCTCTATTTATTGTCCCTAGACCAGATCTCAAAGATCGGGTCACCTTTTGAGCTCAAGCCACTGTGGTTCCAAGCGCCATCTTTGATTTCGCCATCAAAGGACAAGGAAGCGCCGACCCGGCTATTGTCTCGGGAGAAGAATAAGATGTTCTCGGTATATTTCTTATCCTTAAAACTATATTTTCCTCCACCGGTACCATAAAATCCCTTTTCCGCAGGATTGATGGCAATCCATTGGAAATAGCCATCTACCAATATTTTGATGGTTTTTCTATCGCCGCGAGGTATGGTTGACATTTTATCTTTTTCTTTCCTGCCGGTTATTCGCCACAAACCATCCAAATCCTGTTTATTGGCGGTTTGTTTTGTGAAGTTCAGGTTCCCCATTTTGATGCCTTTGCCATCCAATTGGGCATTCGTGGCCTTTTCGGTACCGATCTCAGCGGGATTGGCATCATTATATTCCACTTTTACCTGGATTCCATTGTTTGCTGTGCTAAATGGACCTCCCCAGGTGGAAATATACTTATTGTCCTCATATTGGATATAGGAACTATAGCCATCGACAAATAGCCATAGGTGATTGACATTTCCATCTTTTGCGAGGTAAGCTCCATGTAGGGGCTGCTTGGATTGAGCTATGACTGCAAAGCCCATCAGCAGAATGGCCAAACTTAAAAATAATCTTTTCATGTTGTGATTCTGTTGGTTAACCTTTAAATATAATTAAAACCATTTAAAGGGCAAACTGTTTTGAGCTTGACAAAAAGCTTTGTCACGAATGGGTAGGAATCGAAATTTGAGTTTATGGTTTCAGGCTAATACATTAATTTTACGCCAAATTTAACTTCTATTACATTGCAACTAAATCACAGGACACTATTTCTTCTCACGTGGGTCTTAATTTTATCCACTTTAAAATCTTTAGCTCAGGTAGAGACCAAGTCAGTTACTGATACGATCCAATTTAGAAAAGACAGCCTAACTGTCCTTCCCGATGAACCTGCGTTTATCAAGGATACCTTAGAATGGGACCTGAATCCCAAGAGGGAAAAGAAATTCTGGCGAGCAGGAACCCAATGGTTTTTGGCCCAAGCTTTACCGGCTTCCTTCAATCGCTTTATTACGAAAGATCCTTATTCATATATCAGTTTCCAGAACTTTTTGGACCATCAGCGATTCAGTGCCTGGGACTGGGATGATAATCAATTTACCACTAATCAGATTGACCACCCTTTCCATGGACAGATTTATTTCAATGCGTTCCGAAGTAATGGTTACAACTTTTACCAATCCTCACTAGCCACTGTAGCTGGTAGTTATATCTGGGAGACCGCAGGGGAAACCCAGCACCCTTCCATCAATGATTTAGTCAATACGACTTTTGGAGGGATTTTGATGGGCGAAATGATGCATCGGGTATCCCGAAATATCCTAGCAAGAAATCGTACCGACCATAATAGGATCGGAAACGAGATCGTAGCGACATTGGTGAATCCTATCAACGGTTTGAATCGCTTATTGGATGGCAAGTGGGGTAAACCGATCGATGATTATTATGGAGCGGATTCTTCGGTCATCAAAGCGGAACTGGATTTAGGCGTGCGACGTTTCGATGCCAAGGAAGGTGATTTCCTGAATGAAGGAAAGAATGCTTTTTACGGTCGTTTGCGATTTATTTATAGTAATGGTGACCATAACTATAAAAGACCTTTCGATCAGTTCTCTGTAAACCTAGAATTGGGGAATGGAGATAGTTCATTTATCAATGGAGTCCATGTACATGCCTTGCTTTATGGTGCAAAATTCTTCAAGTCTAAAAAAGGGGATCATTATGGTACCTTGAATGCCCATTACGATTTCTATAACAACGATGCCTTCTTTTACGGCGGACAAAGTTTGAACTATAATTGGCTGTCTGAATTCAGATATAAAAAAGGCAATCGCTTGAACCTGTCTGTTGGAGCTGGTGCGGTGATATTGGCGGCAGTTCCTGATCCATATTTGCTGTATGGAGCCAGTAGGAACTACAATTATGGCCCCGGAGCATCATATAGGTTCCGTGGAGATTTGATGCTCTTAGATCGCTTTATTCTAAGTGCCGACTATAACGGTGGGGTGTTTTTCACTATATCGGGTACGGACTCATACTACGTCCTCCATGGACTGAATGTAGAAGCCAGCTTGAGATTATATAAACGTTGGTCCATCAACCTGAGCTCTGGTTATTTCAACCTCCAGGGGCATTTCTATGAACAGCAATATCCAGACTTTAATCGTGAGTATCCTTATGGTAGGTTGTCGGTTGGGTATAATATATTTTTCTAGAAATTAAGTAAGATGAGGTAACCATTTTTTTGTTGTTGAATGATGGAATAGAAGTGACTTAGAAGAGTCTTAATGATCTCCAACATATGTGCCTGCATGTGGCGGGCGTATGCGATAAACCTCAAAATCATTGATTTCCGTGCATTCTGAGGTACGAAGAATCTCGGAATTATCCCAACAATGATGGTATTGGTGTACAGTTCCTTAACCTTCGGTTAAGGATGACAGGATCTAAGGGAGGAGAAACGTACAGATTCTTCACTGATCGTTCAGAATTGGATATTCCAGAGAGGGATTCAGAGTAAAACGAAGAATCTATTTTTTGTTTTTTTTGAAAGATTGGGTCATCCGAAATCGAAAGATGAGGAAACCATTTTTTTGTAGGTTATTGATATATTAGAAACGATTTATTGGAGTCTTATAACCTCCAACATATGTGCCTGCATGTGGCGGGCGAATTCAATTCGCCCCTACCGTATTGGGGATTTTCCAGCGAAATGTTGATCCAAATCATGGTCTATCCTCGAATCTGTTAAATCCTTGTTCTTTCCCTAATCTTGGCCCATCCTCCCATCCCGTATCCTGAGCGGCGTCGAAGGGCATCCTGGTTCAAAATAGTTTACAGTTATTTAACCGAAGGTGCGGGCGTATTGGGGATTTTCCAGCGAAATGTTGATCCAAATCATGGTCTATCCTCGAATCTGTTAAATCCTGGTTCTTTCCCTAATCTTGGCCCATCCTCCCATCCCGTACCCTGAGCGGCGTCGAAGGGCATCCTGGTTCAAAATAGTTTACAGTTATTTAACCGAAGGTGCGGGCGTATTGGGGATTTTCCAGCGAAATGTTGATCCAAATCATGGTCTATCCTCGAATCTGTTAAATCCTGGTTCTTTCCCTAAATCTTGGCCCATCCTCTCATCCCATTAATCCTGGTTCAAATAGCCTACCTTCCCATTCCCTTCGTTTAAAGCCCCCCGAGTCTAAATACTAAATACTTACTACTAAATACTACAAAAAAAGGTTAACGAAATTGCTCCGTTAACCTTTTTTTATTTTATAACTAATTCTTGTAATGCTTATTTGTCAAGCTTTTCGAATTTGTCGAAATCGATCTTTTTAGATTTGATTTTCACTGTATCTTTCAATTGATCGAACACTTTTAAAGCTTTTACTTCTTCGAACAAACGGTTAGCTTGCTCTCTGTCGCCTAATAATTGCATTGCGAATTGTTGCAATTGCTCATCAGTTGGCTCTTCGTTGATGTTGTACATTTTGATTTGCGCGTAGATGCGTTCTTTCGCCAAATCAACAACCTCATCATATTTTACTTCTAAGTTGTTTGCTGTAACGATGCGGTTTTCGATGATCGTCCATTTCAAGTTGTTCAAGAAATCTTCGAAACCTTCTTCGATTTCAGTAGCATCCAAGTTAGGGTTAGTTGCTTTTAACCATTTTTTCAAGAAGTCCTCAGGGAATTTAGCGTCAACTTTATCCATACCGAAAGTATACATATCGTTGCGTAATTTTTGAGCTGAGTTTTGTTTGAATAGGTTTTCAACTTCTTCTTTTACTTTTTCGTTGAATTGCTCTTCTGTGGTTACTTCACCAGCAGGGAACAATTTGTCGAAGAACTCTTGGTTCAAGTCAGACTCTTCTAATCTATTGATGTTTTTAACCGTCAATTCGAATTTAGTAACGTCTAAGTTTTCAGCCTCATCTTCAGTGATACCTAAGATACGAGCAAGATCAGCAACTTTGAATGCTTTCTTCACGTCAACTTTTGCAGTATCATCTTTTTTCAAGCCAACCAATGATTTTTTGATTTTGGCATCTTCAATGATATCCGTACGGATTGAAGTTGTTTTTTCGATACCGTCTTCTTTATCTTGTTTCAAAGTAGCGTAAAGAACGTCACCTTCTTCAGAAACTTCAGGGTTGGTCATTTTACCATAGCTACGACGTAAGTTTTTGATACGCTCAGTAAGCGTCGCTTCATCAGCTTTGATGTCGTATTCAGTGAATTCCGTCTCTGCTGAGAAAGGAATGTCAAACTGAGGAGCTAAACCGATCTCGTAATCGAATTTAAAAGTATCTTTGAAATCCCAGTTGTATTGACCGTCTTTGTCTTCTTCTTTAGGAAGAGGTTGGCCTAATACTTCCAGTTTTTGCTCACCGATGTATTCAGCAATTTTATCATTGATAATTTTATTGATCTCATCAAATAAGATCGCTTTACCGTACATACGTTTGATATGTCCAGTAGGAACCATTCCTGGGCGGAATCCTGGTAATTTAGCTTGTTTTGCTTGGTCTTTAATTGCTTTATCAACCTGTGGATTATAGTCCTCAGGCGCTATTTCCACTTGGATACTAGCGTTGATGTCATCAATGTTCTGGTGTGAAATATTCATACTCTTGTTTTAGCTTTTCGCAATTAATAAAAAAAAGTCCTCCTGATATTTTGTTTTCAGGAGGACATCAAGTGCGGAAGAAGGGACTCGAACCCCCACGCCTCGCGGCGCCAGATCCTAAGTCTGGTGCGGCTACCAATTACGCCACTTCCGCAGTTAGGATTTTATTGAGCCACAAAGATAGAAACCAAACCTATATATGTCAAGCTTTTTCTTCTCTTTTTTCTGTGTTTTTTTGTAACTCTTTGTCTCTTAAAGCCTAATTTTTTAAAAAACATTGAAAATGGACCAGACTAAGCTCAAAATACGGGAAGATCATCCTGCTTTTGCAGTGATCCCGACCGGTAAACCTCCGCTTTTGCTCTTCCTAAATATGGAAAATTAAAAGAATAGCCTCCCAGAAATATGGATAGGGGGAAGGGTATTGCTCCCTTTATATAATAAATCAATAAACCATATTCTATAGTAATAAGGATTCCTTCTAAAATTCTGACTAGGATATTGGAGCTTATTTTGACCTTATTCGAGGCATATTCCGAATTTTCCGAATATGCCTCGAACAAGGGTAAAGCGAGGTCCGAAGGCTTAAGACCAAAAATTGGATAAAAAACAGGCTTTTAAGATCTTGGATTTATTGATGGAATAGGGGAGGCTTTTAAAAAATTTTGAAAAAATATTTGCGCAAGTACTTTTTTCTCCTTTACTTTGAAACACAAAGTACTTTTATGGACCAGAAAGATATCTTAAAAGAAATAGGCCAGATCCGCTCCATGATGGAGAAATCATCGAAATTTATGTCCATCAGTGGACTTTCTGGCGTATTGATCGGTTGTTTAGCTTTATTGGGATCAGCAGCTGCATATTTTGTGGTATATGGAACCAAGAGTTTGTTTGGATACCGTGACTATTATGTGCTCGATGAGCAGGTACTCTGGAAATTGATCATCATCGCCATTTTGGTCTTGTTAATTTCCGTGACGGTAGGGGTGAGCATGGCTAGGGCAAAAGCAAAGAAAGCTGGGCAGAGCATTTGGAACCCGACCAGTAAGACCCTCTTGAAAGCGATGGCGATTCCATTGGTGACAGGTGGTTTGTTTTCCATTATCCTGATCAGTAAAGATGTTTTTGGTTTAGTAGCCTCCACTTTGTTGATTTTTTATGGACTGTCGCTAGCGGCGGCCAGTGTGTTCACTTTTCGAGAAGTTAGGGTACTTGGGATTTTGGAAATTGTATTAGGCTTGTTAGCTTTGGCCTTCCCTGGATATGGCGTCGTATTTTGGGCCTTAGGTTTTGGCGTTCTACATATCGTTTACGGGTTAATTGTCCATAAAAAGTACGAAAGAAAGTGAGCTTGGATTTAACATTATATGACAAGGTTTTTGAAAATAGGGTTAGGCTACAAATCATGAGTATCCTGATGGCCAATGACTCCTATGATTTCAATTCGCTCAAGGAACTGTTGGAGGTGACCGATGGTAACCTCGCTTCAAACCTTAAGAATCTGGAAAAGGAGGGCTATATTTTAGTGACCAAAACCTTCATAGATCGTAAGCCAAATACAAGTTACAGTAAGACGGATAAGGGTGCTAAAGCATTTGAAAATCATATCATTGCTTTAGAGAGTTTAATCAAACAACAATATAAATAGATTTTTTTTTGTTTATCTACTTTGAAACACAAAGTACTTTATAAATGTTAAATATGAGAGGACTAAGATTGAAATTTATGCTATTCCTGTACAATTGGTCATCCAGATTGTATGCAGAGCTGTTTAAAGGATATAAGGCAGCTTGGGGGATCAAGAAAGAAGAGTTTTTGGAATATCAAGAGGGAAGTTTAGGCTATGCCTTAGGAATGTTCTACAAGGAAAAGGGTTTTGATGTCATGCCTAAACTGGAAAACCATGATGTCTTTCACTTGATCACGGAGACTGGTACGGAAATTTCGGATGAAATTGCCATGCAATACCTTTTGTTCGGAAATGGAAAGCTGAGCTTGTACCTGCTGGCGATGATCTTTATCGGAACCTTTGTGTTTCCGGAACATAGCGCACATTATTGGTCATCGTATAGAAAGGGCAAGGCCATGCATAAATTCCATCATATTGAGTTTAAGACATTCCTTAATGAATCACTGAGCACATTACAACTATCACTAGATAAAAAACAACTAAAACTACAAGTAAATCCTATTCAACATGGAAAATAATTCAACTAACGAGGGATTGGAGAACAGTTCTCAAAAATCCCTGATCGAAAAAATCACGTCTTCATTGGTCGTTAAGATCTTCATCATTTTCTTTCTTATGTTAATCCTGCTCATTCCATTGGGCTTGATCGGAGATTTGATTTCAGAACGCAACAATAGAGAAACGAATGTATCTACAGAGATAGCAAGGAAATGGGGGATGGACCAAGTGATCACAAGTCCAATCATAGCTGTTCCTTATGAGGTGGTTAGAGAAAGGATGAAAAGTGATGGAGAAGGTACTGGAACCAGTACGTTGGTCACTACGGTAGTGACCGAATATGCCTTTATGATGGCAGACCAGACACAGATTACAGCTACTGTAGAACCAGAACCCTTAAAACGTGGCATCTATCAAGCCATCGTCTATACCTCGAAGATCAATGTCAAGGGGAATTTCGAATCCTTTGATTTCAGTAAGCTAAAGGTACTGCCAACGGATCTAAAGTGGCAAGATGCAAAATTGGTATTTGGGATCCAGGATGTAAAAGGGCTGTCTGAAAATCCAGCATTTAAATGGGATGGCAAATCTATGGAGATGGGTAAATATGACCTGGACATTGATCTGTTCAAACAGAACTTGACCGTTGACCTTCCGTTAGAAAACAATGAAGCCTTGAACAAGTCTTTCGAGATCACTTTTGACCTGAAAGGTTCCATATCATTGAACTTCCTGCCTTTGGCAAAAAACACGAAGATCAATGTGAATGGTAATTGGGCAAACCCGAGCTTCAATGGTAACTTTTTACCAGATGAGCGTGAAGTTGCGGAAAGCTTTAAAGCCAACTGGACCATTCCAGATTTCAGCAGGAAACAAGCTCAACAATGGACAGGAGAACCTTATAAGATCTATAACTTCCAGAATATCGATCTTTCTGACGAAGATGCACACCCTAATGAATACGCTGCACGTACGTTTCCAGAACCACAGAGCGCTAGCACGGACAATCAGTTGACCGCTAATGATTATGACATGGTTCAAGTTAACTTCTTGCCTCAAGTAGACAATTATCAGAAAGCCACCCGAGTGACCAAATATGGTGCTTTGGTGATCGCCTTGACTTTTGTTTCCTTAGTCTTTATGGAAATCATCAAAAAACAGCGTGTGCATATCATACAGTATGTATTGATCGGTTTTGCCATGGTGCTGTTTTACGCCCTATTACTGGCAATTTCAGAACATATTGGATTTAATTTTGCATATTTAATTGCAGCAATTGCAACAATTATCCTGATTTCTTCGTTTATCAAAGCAATAACCAAGGATATGAAATCGGCCTTGAACTTTGCCGCCATATTAGCGCTATTCTATAGTTTTATCTTTGTACTGCTTCAATTACGCGACTACTCTTTAATCGTTGGAACCATTGGTCTATTCATCATCTTGGCGGTATTAATGCGCATTTCAACAAAAATTAACTGGTATCAATTTGAAAAGCAATGATAAGGTTAAGTAAAACATCCATAAGAATGTACCTCACCAGTATCTGGCTGTTATTTTGGAAAGCCAGCCGTGTAAATTAGGTAAGGATTTCGGTTTGCCTGTCAACTTTAGTAAATTGGCAGGCAAATCGTTTTTTATATGCATAAGATATCATGGATTGGAGCACTCTTATTGATCAATAATATGGTTATTGCACAAGAAGGAAAAGAAGTTCCCCAAAAGGTGGAGCGACCAAAAGTAGAAGATCGTGTCAGACATTCAGGCAAGGTGGAACCCCTGAGTCCCCAAAAACTATGGGAACTGGGTCGGGTATCCGGAGAAGGACTGTCAGCTGATGGTACACAGTTAATTTACGGCGTTTCGAATTATCAATTTGATGAGAATAAATCGGAGAAGAATTTATTCATTATTCCGGTTAAAGGCGGGGTTGCTAAGCAATTTACTTCAGAGGCCGGCGGAGAGTCTGTACTAAAGGTAGAGGGCGAGGATGTCCTTTATATGTTCAAAGGACAGATCTGGAAAAAAAGCCTGAAAGATGGAAATGCTGTTCAAGTGACCAATCATGAAGGAGGCTTGGAAAATGTGAAGATTTCTCCTGATGGGAAGCATATATTGTTCAGTAAACAAGTTCTGTTGAAAGATTACCATAGCACCGATAAATATAAGGACTTGCCAAAATCCAATGTTTATATCTATGATAATCTGGATTACAGACATTGGGATACTTGGAATGATGGTAAATTCAACCATCCATTTATCGCCAGCTATGATAACGGAAAAATTGGGGAGCCTAAGGATATCTTAGGCGATGAGCCTTTCTATTCACCAACCATGCCATTTGGAGGCGCAGAGGATTTTGCATGGACTCCAGATAGTAAATCCGTTCTCTATGTATGTAAGAAGAAATTTGGAACGGAATACGCCCAGAGTACCAATACAGATATCTACAAATATGACCTGGCTTCAGGACAGACCAGTAATCTGACCGAGGGAATGAATGGGTATGACAATACGCCAAACTTCAGCCCTGATGGAAAATTGATGAGCTGGATGAGCATGAAAACCGATGGTTATGAATCGGATAAAAATGATATCTACATTTGCGATGCAGCGACTGGAATCAAATTAAATATGACTGCTCATTGGGATGGGACCATCAATTCCTATACCTGGAGCAAGGACAATAAAAAAATCTATTTCTTGGCACCAACCGAAGGGACTGTTCAGATCTTTGAACTATTGATTCCGGGCAACCTGAAGAATAGGGCATTGCCTATCATCAATAAGATTTCGGATGGAGAATTTGACATCAATGCTATTGTAGGCGAAACCAAGGATGGTCTGGTGGTTACCCTGTCAAAAATGACCCGTGCGAACGAGGTGTTTCATTATTCATTCAAATCCAAAAAATTAAATCCAATAACGACTGTCAATGATCAATTGTACAGTAAGGTGGCGGATACCAAGGTGGAAGCAAGGGTGACTAAGGCATCGGATGGTTTAGACCTATTTTCATGGGTGATCTATCCACCGAACTTTGATCCTAGCAAAAAATACCCAACCCTATTATTCTGTCAAGGAGGTCCACAAGGAGCGGTTACCCAATCGTATTCCTTCCGTTGGAACTTCCAGTTATTGGCCAGTCAGGGATATATTGTCATCGCGCCTAACCGTCGTGGAATGCCAGGATGGGGGGTGAAATGGAATGAGCAGATTTCGAAAGATTGGGGTGGTCAAGCGATAGCAGATTACCTATCTGCAATCGATGACCTGTCCAAGGAATCATACGTAGACAAAGATAGGATTGGAGCAGTAGGTGCTAGTTATGGTGGTTATTCCGTATTTCAATTGGCAGGTGTGCATGAAGGTCGATTCAAATCCTTTATTTCACATTGTGGATTGTTTGATATGAAGTCATGGTATGGTACAACAGAGGAATTGTTTTTTGCAAACTATGAATTAGGTGGACCTTATTGGGAACAAGGGAATGAGAAAACCTATACCGAATTCAACCCAAGCACACTGGTATCGAAATGGAATACGCCGATCTTGATTTTCCAAGGCGGTAAAGATTACAGGGTTCCAATCGGACAAGGTTTGGAAGCTTTCCAAGCAGCTCAACTTAGAGGAGTGAAAAGTAGATTAGTCTATTTGCCAGATGAAAACCACTGGGTGCTTTCAGGTCATAATGCACAAGTATGGCAAAGGGAGTTTTTCGGATGGTTGGATGAAACCTTGAAAAAATAATAAATAAATAAAGAAGCCGATTCAATTTGAATCGGCTTTTTGAATGCACAGAAACAAGAGACAGTATAGGATCTATAACTTGCTTTTTCATTCATTACTTAATAAACAACATTTAAAGAATATTTTCACCTTTCTTCATTAGGTCTAAATTTTCATTCAAATCATAGAGCTGGTTTTCTTCCGCCTTTGTGATTGCCTTTTCCATCAAAGAGATTCCTTTTTCTTTTTCTCCCACTTTATAGCTTAACAAAGCGTAGTTGGAAAGATTTTCGACATCTTCAGACTTTTCAAAGGCATCTCTCGACCAGGTCAACAGTTCTTTGATGAGTTCAGTCTCCTTGGATTTTTTCGCAAAAACACCCACATATTCCATTTTCATTCTATCACTGATGGTCTGGTCATATTTTTGGATATAGGCTTTCAGGGCTGGGACATAATCATGCATCAGAAGGCCATTTTTATAGAAGTTTAATTTTATAAAATCCAGCAGTTCCGTGCTATGATTTGGGTATTTTGCAACTAATGTATCTTGGAAAACAGACCAATCCGGATTGCTGGTCAAGATATAATAGCCCATAGGAGATTTACGGCCGAGCTTGTTGGCGGCATCTTCAAAATTTATTATTCCTCGGTATAGATCCTCGGCCGCTGTTTCTCCTAACAAAGAGTCAATTTTTTTAGCTTGATTCAAAAGTATTGGGAAGCCAATGTCTTGGGAAGAACGGGTTAAATCCATGATGACCTGTGCTTCAGCTTTCGTTTCAATAGCTGGTTTCTGGGAAAGATAAGCCTTGATCAGATCTTGTTTATCCTCAGGCTCAGCTTCCATGGAAGCATTTAAAAGTTTTTTTAATATGGTTTTGTCCTGCTTATTTTCCTCATACTTCTTTCTTAAGGTGTAATATTGGAAATCTGGATTCGGGACCTTTTGCAATAGGTTTAGGAAATTGCTGATCTCTCTCTTGCCATAGGCTTTATGTACTATTTCGCCATTGGGATTAAAGAAGAGATAGCAAGGGTAGCCATCCACCTGATAATTCTTGTCAAATTCCTTGCTTAATTTCATCCATTCTTTTTTGACTTCATTCGCCTCAGGGTCATCATCAAATTGCACTTGGACAGACACATAGTTTTGGTTGCTGAACTCGCCAATTTTACTGTCTGTGAAAACCTGTTGTTCCATGATTTTACATGGTACACACCAGGAGGTGTAGCAATCCATCATGATGTATTTGTTCTCCGCTTTGGCTTTTTCTTTGACCTCTGCCCAATTCAGGTTATTGCTGAATTTTATTCCTTTTTCCTGAGCAAAGAGAACGGTTGGTAGCAAGAATAGTATAAGGATGAATCTTTTCATGATTTATTGGATTAATAGCTTTAGAGCACGTACGGAAATAGCATTTTTCATGACCATCTGTTGTTTGTTGCCTTCAGGCGCAGCTGAAGGAATGGTCTGGGTAGAAGAAACCACTCCAGCCAGATTGCCAGCTTCCGATAGGATAGGAGCACCGCTTGATCCGACCGCATAGTCTGCACTGATGGTCATTCTATATTGTCGGATTCCCGGTGTCCTCGGGTTCAACATCAAACTGTTTTTGTTGACGATGCCTTCCTCAGATAATAATAGATATGGTCTGGATGGGAGATAATATATACGGGTTCGCCGGGTAATAATACTGGACCTAATGAAATAAAAGGTAATTTCTTTCCATTCGTTTTAACCTTGAAAACGGCTAGATCATTGCTGGAAGAAAAGGCCAGTAACTCATCCATCACATATACCTCACCATCTATGCCTTCAATAAAATAAGTGCTGAGGTCTTTGCTTTGTTGCAAAGTATCTGTTGGCTTATCCGTATGGATCAATTCAGCGAGCACATGGTAATTCGTGACGCAGATGCCATCAGAACTGATAGCAAAAGCGGAGGCATATAGATCGGCATAGGGATAATCATTTTTATCTTTTTGGTTCATTCGGCCCATCAAAAAGACAGCTGTTTTTTTTGCCTGAAAAAGGTCCCTAGGCCTCAATGCCTCTGTGGATGGATTACCCACTAATTTCCATGAAAATGATTGTTCATTTTTTAATGCCTTGGCTTCGATTTGAATTTGAGGTACTGTTTTTCCTTGCTGTGATTTAAATGCAGCCTGTACTTTTTCCTCCAAGCCTTTGTGGAATAAGGCATCGTTCATGAAAATGCTGTCTGTTTGGTCCTGTGCTTTGGCCTCCTGCTGTAGACAGGATAAAGCCAGAGCCAAGGTAAATACCCAAAAAGGATGTGTTTGAAACAATTTCATGGTTAAAACAGTTCTTCGAGTTTTTTGATTAATTCTTCACCTCTTAAGTTTTTGGCGATGATCTGTCCATTTGCATCCACTAAGAAGTTGGTTGGAATCTGTACGACATGGTACATTTTGGCTACATCACTATCCACGCCAGTTAGGTCGGAGGTTTGTTTCCAAGTCAGTTTATCGGCAACGATGGCTTGTCGCCACATTTTTTCAGCCTCTTTTTTATCCAAGGAAACGCCTAGGATCTCGAATCCCTTTTTGTTGAACTGATTGTAAGCAGCCACTAAATTTGGGTTCTCAGCACGGCATGGTGCACACCAGCTTGCCCAGAAATCGATCAATACATATTTTCCTCTGTAATCCGATAGGTTGACCGTTTTGCCTTCGGTATCTGGAATGGCAAAATCAGGTGCCGGCATGCCGATATCGACAATAGCCGATTGCATGATCAATGAATTGATCATTTCACCTCCTGGAGATTGCTTTAAATCGTCTGACAGCCCTTGGAAAAGCTCTTTCATTTGGCTGTTTTCTAAACTTCCGACCAGGTTGTATAACTCCGTAATGGATACGGCACTGTTGCCATGGTTCTTAATAAAGGAAACAGCAAATTCATTACGACTGGCATATAATTCATCCATTTGCTTGTCATACTCCTCTTGAGAAATCTTAGGCTGAGGATTATTGTACTGATCATCTAATTTTTTGATCTCTGCTGCCAATTTGGTTTCAAAATCTTTGATCTCTAAGTAATCTGTATAGGTCTTTGAACCTGTAATTTGGACTTCATTTATTTTGTTGAAGTCGCCATTGACCTGAATATTTCCGGGTTCCACGAATAAAAAGAATGCGGTGCTGTTATTACCCGATTTATTGACCAAAAATGAATTGGTAGGACCTGGAATCGTTCCTTTGAATTCAAATTTTCCATCAACCACTTCGGTGGAATCTTGGCCTGGATAGTCACCGCGCTGTTCAAGATGGATATATTTGCTCGGCCAATTCTTGATATCACCTTTAATGCTAAAGGATTCTTGAGCAAAAAGGGCTGAATTGACTGCTGCGGTTAAAAATAAAGCAGTTATCGTCTGGATGTATATTTTCATGATTGTGTTTTTATAATATTTCAGTTGTTATCATTGTCCTTCTATTTCTTCCTCTTGTTTGTCCTTGCCCATCATTGGCAGGCTTTCGGATAACAGTACACCTTCTGGGCTTTCCTTGATGTAAAGACTAAGGGAATTGAACAGGGCAACCAATTCCGCATTAAGGAGGCTATTGGTCAAGGTTTGGATTTCTGATAAGCTAACGATGCTGTTTGGATGTTTTTTAATAAAGTCTTTGGAGTATTCAATATCCAATAGGCTTAGGCTATCTAAGCTTTTATAGTATTGTTTTAATACCGTGCTATCTTCAGTGGTAAATTGTAATTGCACATATTTACTCATTTCCTGATCGTATTTTTCATGACCTTCCCTGAGTTCTATAAAGTCATTGTACGTAGGAGAACCTTTGATTTCTACGTTTTTAAAATCGTCGAAACTACCATTGATACTGATGTTTCCAGGTTCTACGTATAATAATTTTGCGACACCACTTTTTTTCTGGGTGATCAAATATGCTGCGGTGGCTCCAGGGATACTGCCACTGAATTGGAAGCTGCCATCTGTGGTGGCTACTGAGTCAACTCCAGGATAATTACCTTGACGAACCAAATAAACCGTCTCTGTTGGCCATCCTTCAATTTTACCTTTTACAGTAAAATTATCTTGGGAAAAACCGAGTTGGGTGATTATAAATAATTGAATGAATAGCGCAGATAGAATTGTTTGAATTTTCATGTAATTAAGCTTATAGTGAATGGTTATTTAAATATTTCTTTCAGTTTTTCCTGTAATTTTTCTCCCACAAGGTTCTTGGCGATAATCTTTCCGTCTGGGCCAATCAAAAAGTTGGATGGAATAACTTGGACGGCATAGGTTACAGCGGCTTCGTTTTTATTGCCTTGTAGGTCGGAGATCTGAGGCCAGATGACGCCATCGTTTTCAATAGCGCGTTTCCAGCGCCATTCCTCTGCTTTGGAGTCAATGGAAACTCCTAGGATTTCGAACCCTTTATCCTTATAGGATTTATAGGCCGCAAGGAGATTTGGGTTTTCCCTACGACATGGAATGCACCAGCTCGCCCAAAAGTCCACGAGCACATACTTTCCGCGGAAATCTTGGAGTTTGATGGTGTTTCCAGCTGTATCCTTCTGTGCAATATCAGGTGCAATTTTTCCTATTTCAATGTTCGCCAAGTTTTTCATGTAGGCATTGATATCTTCAGCCTGTACACTTGCGATTAATTTAGGGTCTAATACATCATATAGTTTCTTGAGTTCGGTATAGCTCAGGTCTTGGCTTAAGCCAGCAAGTTCATAGACGGTTGCTGGGCTTGATGGATGCTCCTTGATGAAGGTTTTCGAAATCTCAATGTTTTTTTCCGTCAAGCTTTTAATTTCATTGCTAATGCTTTTCGTTTTAGTTTCGTCCTTTTCATTACCTAAGACCTGGTAAAGGCTGTCGATTTGGTCGCCAAGGGTTTTATGGATGTTCTTGATTTCATAATACTCATCAGTGGATTTGGAACCAGTTACTTTGGCTTCTTCCAGATTAGCGTATTGGCCGTGGATCTCGATATTTCCGGGTTCTAAAAAAAGGAATTTATATTTAGGTTCCTCGCCATCTAGGGAAACCAAGAAGGCGTTGGTAGGACCTTCGATCTTGCCACGGAATTCAAAGGAACCGTCCTTGTTTTCTACAGAGTCCTTACCCGGGAAATTACCTTTTCGTTCAAAGCGGATATACTTGGAAGGCCAGCCTTCGATTTTTCCTTTAACCACATACTCACTTTGGCTAAATGCTTCTTGGCTAAACAATGAACCAACTAATAGAAGCAAGGGGGTGATTTTTCTAATATTTAATAAAACTGTCATATACGTAATATTTAATTGATACCTTCTATTTCTGAAATATATGGGAGGCCAAATGAGCTTTCAATAATGTTGAACTTGGAGAATTTTGCTGTTACTGGATTGATGAATTTTAGGTTCTTCCTATCGGGTCTATCCGCTGTACTTCGATTGTCAATATCGCCTGCTATAAAAATTCCTTCTTTTTTCCAGGTCTTGCCATCATTGCTGGAATAGGCTTCTACTTTGGAGAAGTTGTAATAGATATCATAAGAACCTAGGTAAGAAGGGCTGAAGATGAAACCTTTGAGGGTTTCGGTTTTTCCCATATCGATAGTGATATCCTTAGGTGTGCTACCTGCAGCTTTCCAAATCGTAGCTATTTTACCGTCAAAAAGATTGGTGACCGGGAAATCTTTATTGTTGTCATTTACCTCGGCGGTTGCCTTCCATAAACTACGGTCCATTTTATTGCCTTGCAAAGCTGGCAATGGGTAAGCGATATTTTCGGTGTTGTATTCCTGGATATTGATTTCTATCAAGGCATAATTGGCACCCAGTTCTGTCATTGGTTCTACGAAATTATTATTGCTCGTATTTTCCAATTCAATTATGCCGATATAGTTTTTATCGGATTGTTTGAGTTGCTGGTAGTCGATTGAGAAAGCAAAGCTATCTACGGATACCGAATCGCCCTTAGGAAAATTGACTGTTGGTTTTATGATCTTTATTGCGCTTTCCGGGATTCTATTATACGTGTTCTTTTTAATCCCTTCCACCCAAGTTTTTACACTGTCCGTATTGTTTAACCTGATACCGCCTTGAACGGCAATATCCAATGGATGGTTTATCCTGGCGGAGAATTTGAAAACCTTGATTCCATTCTCTTGGTTATTGATCTTGGTTACGGAATGATAGCCATTGATCACATAATAACCTCGGATAAAATTGGTGTTTAAACCGCTTTCAGGTTTATACACATCCATTTGGATCAAGGAAGGAGTGATGGATACCTTCATCTTGACAAACATGTACTTACTCTTCAGCTGTGCTTGTCCAGAAACGACCTTAAGTTTGATAGGGACTAGGTAAATAGTGTTATGCTCTAAGAGACTGGCGTTTTTTAAGTGCAGTTTTAAGGAGTCTGTTGAAGTTGATAATCCAGACTCAATATGAATGACACCTTTATTGCTCAATTCAAAAGCACCTTCTTTAAATACCGGTGATTTGGTATGGTTGAGGCTATCATATACCGCAACTAGAGAAGGATCTATTGTTCCTTGTACCACTACTTCTTGTGTGGCTTCTTTTTGCAATAGCACTGGTAAACCCGGTGCGGAAAGGGTTCTGTTGTTTACGGCAGAATCACCAAGCTTCATGGCTGTCCCCGATCCGATCGTTGTGCTCAGGTAGTTGCTGAATTCATTGGCTACCTCTTGATATAAGTCGAGCTTGTCTTTCTTGCATCCAAGAAAGCTGCTGAATACGATAAGTACGAGCAGAGCTGAGAGGCCATATCGAAAAAGTATATTTATTAATCTATTCATGATATTAATGCGTTGTATTCCTTGACCTGATTCACTCATTATCTAGGATTTGGTTTGATGTCTGGATTGTTGTTGGTAATCAGCGGAGCAATCTCCATCAAATAGCGCGGTGAATTGGGCTTGATAATGGCGACTGTCGTATCTTGATAGTTATAATTGTCATAAAAGCTTCGGACGATGTTTTTACTGAACCTTTCTTCACGGTTCAGTCTTTTTAAGTCGAACAACCTCAAACCACCATGGCAGAAAAGCTCTCTTCTTCTTTCCTCCAAAACCGTTTTTAAGATCTCGTCATCGGCTATTACTAAATCAGTTGAATTTTCAATTCGGTTTTTTCTCAGCAAATTTAGGATGGGTAATGCCTCTTTAGGTTTGCCCGTTCTAGCTAAGCATTCGGCTTTGATAAGCATAACCTCTGGTACAGCAATGCTATAGTTGAAATTGTATTTTCCATCTTGATTGGCAAAAACATCATAGTAGTCGAAGTTGATTCTCCTTCGAAAATCTGAGGACGTTAATAAAGAGTCTAAGCTTTTGCTGATCTGTATCCTAAAAGAGTAAGTCAGGTTTAGATCATGGTCTACACCTGTTTTACCTAATAAAACCTCTGGATTTCGGCTTTGATCCAGCAGGTTTAATGGAGCTGCAGTAAGGGTCTGGTAATTCAATAAAGAAGATTTCAGGGCCAGGCATTCATCAGCGGATTTCAAAGCTTCGGCGTAATTTCCCATCAGTAAATGGGTTCTGCTCAATAGGGCCAAGGCCGATGCTTTGCCCGGATGGATGATCGTATTGCCCATAACAGGGAAGTCAGCGGTAGCGATGGCTTCATTTAACTCTTTAATGATTAAAGTATATACCTCTTGGACTGTTCCTCTTTTAGGTTTAACGCTAGCATCTGGGATCAGTGAAATTGGAATTGCCAATTCTGTTGCGGCTTTACCATTGGTATAGTCTTGGCCATATATATTTGCCAACTGTAAAAAATACCAAGCACGGTTCACCTTTGCTTGTGCGATTGCAATGGCCAGGCCTTTTTGCTCATCTTCATTTTTCGGTTTTACTTCAGCGGCCTTGAGGATCAGGATATTCATTTGCAGGATGCGCTCATAGGCACTTTTGTACATAAAGTCCATCTCACCTGGTCCCCAAATATGTTGGGCATACATATAAGCATTGCCGTAATATTCATTTCGGGCGAGGGCAGGAAAGCTGAGGTCATCGGCCATGAGGTCTGCAAGAATAAAATTGCAACGTGCTATGGAGTCGCTATTCAGCATTTCCTGAAAGTCCTTGAGGGTAGAGGGGTTCACATTTCCGGTGCTTGGCATAATATCCAAGAATTTCTGACAAGAGGATATGGTATATATAATCACAAGACTCAGAACGATAAAATAATGTTTTGTCTTCATGGTTGTACGATTAAAAAATAACGTTTAGTGTAGCCCCATATTGAATAGGAGTAGGTAAACCAAGTCTACCACCTGTATCCACATTATTAGGGTCGTATTTATATCTGTTTTTCGCCCAAACGGCTACATTTTGCATGTGCGCAGAGATGCGAAGGCTTTTTACATATTTTTCATTGAGAAAACTCTTTGGGATTTCCCATCCGACCATCACTTCTTGGAGTCGGATGAAATTGGCTGACATAAAGCTATTGCTGGAGTTCTGAGCCAAGAAACTACGTATGGATAAACCTGTGTCATTGGTGAGCGCAGGAATATCGGTGAAAGCTTCATCACCTGGTTTTTTCCAACGTTGGCTGATCAAATTGGAATTTTCGTATTGAGCCCCCGAATTGGAAGGGATAAAGCGGCGCATAATACCACCGAAGCTTCCCATAAAGGAAACACGAGCGAAGAATTTGCCATAGGTTATATCATGCATGAAACCACCTGTCCATGGTGCTCTAGTGGCACCCATATAGACGATGTCATTCGCCAGCACAGTTGAATCCGGGGTGGCAGTGATGTTGCCTTTCGCATCATAGATCTGGGGTTCACCTTGTGAATTTAAGCCTGCCCAACGGTATCCCCAAACATTGGTCGTGCTATAGCCTTCTCGGAAAGCCGATAGAAATTGTCTGCTGGCAGAATAAGGAGTTTTAGGAATTGATTTAGCCATATTGACATTGTAAGCCCCATTGATGGCGAAACTATAACTGAATTTTGGCTTTCTGACGATGTCAGACTTATAGAAGAATTCGACTCCTTTATTCACAATATTGCTAAAGGTGATCTGATTGTCCAATCCTGTTGAAGGGTCCGTAGGAATAGGGATATTATTGGTGATCCCTTGGTCTGAACGGTTGTAGTACCTTAGGTCAATGCGATGGCGGTCATTGTTCAATCCAAATTGGAGATAGATTTCAATGTTTTTGTTCCTTGGTGGCAAAACGGAAAACGTACTATTGGTAGCCAATCCAAAACCTCCGCCGGCACTGCTGTTTGTTCCCATCATCAGTCCCAAACCTTGGATAGAAGAAAGGTCTTGATAGGTTCCACCAATCATAAATGTACTGATCCCTTCAGAGGTGAAATAGGATTCTTTCTTGATATCATAGGAAATATTACCATTGAATTGTTTTTGGCCTTCTGGGGAACGGTCAAAGGTTCCATTGAACATTAAGGTTCCATCTCTTAAAGTTCCTTCCAAGCCTGCACTAAAATACCTCAGGGTCCTGCGTTGGTTAAAAGATGCTGAATCTGTCAGGCTTCCGCTAGGGGATATGCCATCCAATTTCATGGTGTTATATCGACCATAAACCGATAGATCACCACTAAAAAGGTTCAATCTTAATTCTTCAAAAATATTGAAGGAGGATTGGCCAGCCTGTGGTACGGGAATAAAATTATTGACCCAGATGGCGTAGTTGTTCCATTCTGCCTGTCTGTATCGGTTACTTCCAATCGTAGTAGGCAGGTCAGGCATTTTATTTCCCATCAAACCAGCAGAAACCATAACGCCTGATAGCCAATCGGGAAGGTTTTTATGTTTGAATTGGTAACCCACAATGGAATTAAAGGTCCTCGTTGTAGCAAACTTCTCCTTTCCATAATTAGGACTGAAGGCCTCGCTATAGTTGGCATTGAAATTTATGGTCTTCTCTTTATAATCGTAATTGATTCCTGCATTCCAGTTTAAGTTCCTAAAGATCGAAGTGTCACCTGATGAAGGCGTCAATAAAGCAAATGGATAGATCAATGCTGCAGTACTACTGTATAGTCTTCTGAAGTTTTCAACACCTTGATTTCTATCTCCCGCAGGAAGAAAGATTGCGGAACCTTTTCCTGTATTTTGATTGTATCCATAACGGGTTATATTTCCTGGTCTTTCCCTCGTTTCGTTCGCCCCACCAGCACCAATATTGGCTGTAACGGTATGCTCATCGATCTTTAAGGAATAGCTAAGACCGGAACGGATATTCCATTGTAAATACTTGTCCTGGCTATTGTTTAAGATGTCTCCCGGTGGTACATAAAAGTCTACCGAACCAGCGTTTGGTGACCCATAATTATTAAAGAGTTGTCTTCCTTCACTGCTTTGTCGGTCTGTAATTCGGTCATTGTTGTTGCGTGTCATGCGATAGAATACCGAGTTGTCCCAACGCAAGCCTTTGAATAGATCCCATTTCATTTCCAGACGACTTTGTACCAAGGTGTTTTTGGATAGACTGTTCATCAAGCGGCTGTCTTCCAACATATTGATGCCATGGTTGAAATATCCGTTTTTCATGATAAGGTTATTGTAGACCTCTCCAAGCACCTTTTGGTCATAGATATAGTTTCCTTGTCGATCCAGGAACATCTGATAGGCAGGGGGAAGGTTGTAAATGGATAGTTCATTGGCACCACCTTGCGAATTGGTCCTGTTGGCATTGATCTGCCAGTTTGCTATTAACTTACCTTTTAACAGGTTGAAGTTATTTTTCAAGTCTACACCATAGGTGTTGGAATTATTGTTGAGTCCATGGGATTTGAAATTATTATAGGTCCCAGTCAGGGTAAACATATATTGAGGAGTACCTCCAGAAAAGGACAATAAATGGTTTTGGGACATCACGTTCTGTTGGAGATGAGCCACCTGCGCTTCATTGGAGAGAGCCGAAAGGGAGTCAATCCTACGATTGAATTCTGCTTCGGTAATTTTGTTGCCCCTACGCCAAGCGAAAAGTCTTTCGGCTAAATTTAGGTTTTCAAAATCACCATCTCCAGGGATAAGGTCCAAAGCTGCAGCACTTTTTAGATAGTCTATAATATCTGCTGAGCTAGCTAATCCTAATTTGGCCATGTCGTATTTTGGAGCAGGCTTAAAGTACATATTGGCGTTATATGTAATGTTGACCTGATTCTTTCTTCCGGTCTTGGTCTTGATCAGGATAATACCTGCTGTGGCACGAGGTCCCCATTTGATCAGTTCCTTAGGGTCTTTGATCACTTCAACCGATTCCACATTGGCCATTGGATAGTCCGCTGGGAATTCCTCTACTGGGAATCCATCGATAATAACCATCATCCCTTCGGTATTTCCAAAACTGGCAGAACCTCTGAGTTCTGGAACCAGGGTAACACTGGCTTGATTGGAATACTCGATAAAGAATCGACCTGCATCACCACCTCCAGGAAGGCTAGTTTTATTTTCAATAGCATCGATCATCCTTTGCCCATTTGGGTAGAATTTCTGAAGGAATTGATCCAATGTATAATAGGTTTTTCTAAGTCCGCCGCCTTGACCTGATTGGATAGTTCCAATTTCGGTGATCCCGACAATCTTTCTTTTGTTGGACGGCAGGATCTGTAAGGTCAAGCCCGGAACAGTACCTTGCAGTAATTGCCCAAGGTTCATGTATGACCTGTTGGTCATATCGATCTGGGTATTTAAGTTTAGGTTTTTCTTGACGCGTGCCTCTACAGTTACTTCGTTTACCGCTAGTACTTGGTTGTACAGCGTCACGAGCATATTTCTTTCCCCACGAAATAAAATCGTACTCTCTTTATAACCTTGGCAGGTAAATGTAACCAAGTCACCCCTTGAGGTTTCTATATTAAATCGCCCATTGATGTCGGATATGCTCCTGACGTTTTTGGGGTCCTTGTTATTCACGATCGTTACTCCCCGAATGGGTTTACCGGCTTGGTCTCTGATCTCTCCTTCTACCATTCGAGGTAAATTCGGACGAACGAGTTGATCCATGTTGACCTCAATGACCGTTTCTACGATCCTTGGTCTTTTTGGGACTAGGACAATAGTGTTGTTTGCAATGGAATAAGAGATCGTCTGTTGATGGAATATCTCATCCAATACAGATCTAAGGTCCTTGTCAGTGACTTTTATCCGTACTCTTTTGGATTTCTTGAGTATCTCAGTGGAATAAAAGAGATCATAATTTGTTTGTTCGACAATCTTTTCCAAAACATCCTTTAATCTGCTGTTTTTTTCATTCAGGGTGACCTTTTGAGCAAACAAGGGTAAGGAAAGCATCATCAAACAAGTGACAATAGCTAATTTGATTTTATTCATTTTAAGGTTATGGTAATTAGGGTTATTGGTAATTTTCTTTATATCATGGGAATACGGTGAGTTTGTTGTTTTGGAGCTGGGTTTTGATTCCACTTAATTCTAAAACTTTCAGTACTTCGGAAAGATTTTGGTTCATGCTAGTCCTTCCGGAGAAAGTTTGACTTTGGTTTACACCCGGTTGGAATTCCACTTCAATGTTGTACCAGCGTTCAATCTGTTTCATAATGCCTGCTAGGTCTGAATCTTGAAAGTTGAAATATCCTTTCACCCAACTAATGGATTGTTTGGCATTCACCTCCGATTTGGCATAACGCTCATTGTTGCGGTCATAAGTAATTTGTTGGTTAGGGCTTAAGAAAAGCTCTTCACCTTTGCATGATATTTTGACCTTGCCCTCCAAAAGGGTCGTCTTGCTTGAATTCTCGTTTGTATAACTGTTTACATTGAATTGAGTGCCCAGTACCTGAATGATTTGATCTTCGGTTTGAACGATGAACGGTGCCTCGGGATTTTTTGAAACCTCAAAATAGGCTTCTCCAGTTACATGGACCTTACGTTCGTTTTCTGCAAATTCTATAGGATACTTAATGGTTGATTCTGCATTCAACCAAACATTGGAACCATCCGGAAGTTGGATTTCGAACTTTCTTCCCTTGGGTGTATGTGCTGTGTTGAAAGAGGTTTTTCCGGCTTCACCTTTGTAATAAATGGAGCCGTCTTTTTTATAGATTTCAACACCATCTTGGCTAGCAATTAGACCATCTGCCAATGAGTCGATTTCAACGGTTTCTCCGTTTTCTAAGGAAAGGATTAAGCCCTCGGTTCCGGCTGTTTTATCTTGTACTGCAATTGTTTCTGGGGGATTGGAATCTGAAATGAACCAGTAAGAGGCGATGCCAAGGACCATCAGTATGCTCGCTGCAATACTTATGTAGGTTTTATTTCTATACCATAATGGTTTTGGTTCAAGTTTTTGGACATTCTTGCCTTCTAGCTTCGCTAATAGACCTTCAAGGATTCTGGTTTTATGTTCTTCTTTGCTGCTCGCAATATGCTCAGGGATAATCACAGGGTCATTCTGGGCACTGTTGTACCAAGTAGCATATTCCTTTGCCTCATCGTCAGAAATCGAGCCATTAAGCCATTTCAGCTCCAGTTCGGCCAAGCGATTTTTATCCATCATCGTAATTTAATTATAGGTCTATATAACTATAATCAAAGTCGAGGCCCTTATCCCTATATAGAAAATGAAAAAAATAATATTTTTTTAATGTTGACTTAATAAAATAGGCAGATGATATAATTAAGACCTGATTTTATTTTTTTGAGCGCACGAGTTAAATGGGCTTCTACGGTCTTTTCAGCAATCAACAATCGTTTGGCAATTTCTTTTTGGGATAAGCCTTCTTCACGGCTCAGCTTATAGACTAATTGGCATTTTTCTGGTAGTTGGGTCACCAGTTTTTCCAATTTGGTCTTGAGTTCTTCAAACTGGAGGTAGTTTTCCATAGAATAGAAATTCTGTTCCTCAGCCTTTTTGCTGTAGTCTACGAATTTCTGTGCTACTGCGAGTCTATGTCTATGATTAATGATTTTATACTTTAGGGCAGCGGCAAGATATCTTTCAATTTGATCACTTAGTTTGATGCTCTGCCTACGTTTCCAGATATCCAAGAAGATATCTTGGACGATTTCTTCTGCCACTAGGATATCGGAAAGCTTATTGCTGGCTACAACCAAAAGTTTATCCCAATACCTTTTATAAATTTCTGTAAATGCTTTAGGGTCACTTTCTTTCAATAGGACCAATAACTTTTCATCAGAATATTTTTCAAACTGGGACATTTTAAAGCTTAAATATCAATCATTAGCGTTAAAATTAAGTCAAATCGATAGCTGTAAGTAGTTAATTTTGCTATTGCATCAAGTTGAATTAATTAAACTTTGATAATTTTAAGTATAAAATTATTAAAATAATCTTTTATTGCTTTACTATATTATTGGTTACAATTAGCGATTTATTAGGTAAGTAATTAATTGATAGTTGTTTAAGCAAATTAAGCTGTATAAAATAATGCAATAAAAAAGCTCTAATCAGTTAAAATTAGAGCTCTTTGTAAAAATGATTGTTGAATCTATTTAGTGTCTTTCTTTCCGAAGATAGAAATCTTAAGATATTTGCCTGGGTTCTCTTTAAGGTCTTTCACCAATTGGTCTAGACTCTCAGAAGCATTCGTCAAATTGTTATAAAGCTTTTCATCATGGATTAGCTGACTTAATGAACCTTCTCCTGAATTGATTTTCTTCGTGATTTCCACTACATCTTTCATAGCTTGGTTGGCATTGTCAACAGTTGCTTTGATCTCTGTTTTAGATAGGTCATCAGAAAGATTATCCAAATTCGCAAGGATGGAATTGATCTTTTCGTTGTTGTTTTTGAAGTTCATGGTAATGGACTCCATGTTGGCTAGGATTTTACTCAAGCGATTTTTCTCCGCACCCATTAATCCATCCACATCACCGGTAATCTTTTCAAGGTTCTTCAAGGATACAGAAATACTATGGATGCTGCTCTTGAAATCTCTCTGGAAGTTTTCATCCAATACTGAGTTGACTCCAGAAAGAACGGAATCCAATTTAACCACTAAGTTTTCGATTTTCTTCTGTAGGGGTTCTACCTTTTCCATCAAGTTGGCTTGCACATCCGATAACAAAGGATCACCGTTTCTAGCCATCGTGGTACTGTTTCCTAATTCAAAGACGATCGCTTTACTTCCCAATAAATCTGCGCTTACGATCCTTGCTACGGTATTAGATGGAATATCGTAATCATCATTGATCTTAAATTCAGTCCTGATTTTTCCGTTCGGTTGAAGGGTAAGTTTAGAAACGCGACCTATTTGGAATCCGCTGACCAAAACCGGTTTAGAAACCGCTAGCCCGTCCACGTTGTCATATTCTGTGTAAAAAGTATTTTCGCTGCTAAAAACATTGTTCCCTTTGAGGAAGCTATATCCTATAAATAAGATTGCTATAGCAACACTAGTTAATGCCCCGACTTTAGTTTCGTTAGATATTTTCAAAATTACCCTATTTAAGTATTACCACTCTGTTCTAACCGCCAATTTAAGAAAAAGTTTATTTTTCTATGCTTTTTCTGTAGGTATTTATGGCATTGAACAAATCGGTGACAATTGATTCTTGTCCAGCGGATGACATCATGAAGCGTTCTTCGTCTGGATTGGAAATAAATCCGATTTCGGTCAAGACGGCTGGCATACCAGCGGTTGCCAAAACTGCTAAAGATTGTTCTTTTACACCTCTATCGGTACGGCTAGATCCAGCAAATTGATCTTGCATGTAAGATGCAAGACGGATACTTTGCTCTCTAAACTTTCTTTTCATCAAAGAGAATACGATATAGGTTGAGGGGTCTTTAGGGTCAAAACCACCATAGTTTTCTTTGTAGTTTTCTTCCATTAGGATGGACGCGTTCTCACGGATCGCCACATCTTGGTCACCGGTACGGCTAAAACCTAGCACTAAAGTTTCAGTACCCTTTGCCGAGGTGTTCAGCACACGTTGGGTTACATAACGGCCACGGCTGTTCTTTACCCTGCGGCTACTTGCACCTCCAGAATTACAATGGATAGAAATAAAAAGGTCCGCATGGTGCTTGTTTGCCAATGCCGGACGTTCATATAATTTCGGATAAACATCCGTCGTACGCGTATAGACCACTTTGATCCCTGGGAATTCCTTTTGGATTTTCTTTCCCAATTTAAGAGCTACCTGTAGGGCGATATCTTTTTCTTTAGATTGTCTGCCTACAGCACCCGAATCATGCCCACCATGTCCAGGATCTAATACTATTGTCTTAAGTTTTCTAGGACTTCCACCTTGGTCGTTTTGTAAATCTACTGGTTTAAAACTCGCTAATACAACCACTGATATACAAGTCAGAACCAACCCAATTTTCCGAATCACGTTTTTCTTTTTTGTTGTCAATTTCTCCAATTTCTCCAATTTCTCCTAATCGTTTCTGTTTTCTATCAAATTCTATTCCTAATGCGCTACTGAATTCGATTTATATTGTTTGATGGCATCAACCAGATTACCCACGATTTCATTCTGGCCTGCTTCCGAAACCATGAACTTTTCTTCATCTGGGTTAGAAATAAAGCCGATTTCCGTCAATACCGCTGGCATTGCAGCCGAAGCTAAAACCGCCAAAGATAATTCTTGTACTCCACGGTTTGGACGGCCCTTTTTAACATATTCATTTTGGATATGAGTGGCAAATCTAATGCTCTTATCGCGATATGTTCTCTTCATTAAGGAGAAAATAATATAAGTAGACGGGTCATTCGGGTCAAATCCGCCATAATTTTCTTGATAGTTTTCTTCAAAAAGAATATCGGCATTTTCCCTTACCGCCACTTCCGATTCACCTCTTTGCAACCTGTTGAAACCACATACAAAAGTTTCCGTTCCACTAACACCAGGGTTTCTGATGGTACGGGTCGTGTAGCGACCATTCTTTCCTTTCACGCGACGGTCCGAATCAGCAGAGTTGCAGTGAATGGAGATAAAAAGGTCTGCATGGTTTTTATTAGCCAGGGCTGTTCTTTCGTGAAAAGGGACATCCACATCGGTCTCCCTAGTCAACATCGCCTTCACGCCAGGCATCTCTTTTTCAATCGCTTCTTTCAACCGTTTGCCCACCTGAAGGGTGATATCTTTTTCCACCGATATACGACCTTTAGCACCGGGTAGATTACCACCGTGCCCTGGATCAATAACGACTAATTTGAATGTTTTATTGGATTGAGAAGTTTGAGGAGGATTATTCTCTTGATTTTTCTTTTCAGAAGAACGAACAATACCACTTAATAAAACTAAGGGAAGAAGTACCGCTGCGAACGAAATTGATATTTTTATTGATTTATTGAAATTCATAGTTAACGTTATTATTTTAGTCCTATCAATAACATTGTAAATGTAAACTGTTAAATATGATTAACTTTTGAAAAACCTAATCGTTGTTATTGATTTTTGACTATTTTTGCCAACAAGAGTTTAAAATTAGCACAAAAATAACATTCATATTTCATTTTGAAGGCCTTAAGTTGTTTTTTCCTTTCCATTCTGTTTTTTTTTATTGGGATGTCTGTGCTACAGGCTCAGGTGGAGACCAATTCTCGCACTCAAAATGTTACAATAGACACCCTTCAAAGAGATACAATTCCGACCGATACCAGTAGAAATAACTTTAAAGAAGTAAATGGTCAGGATACCGTCCACATGAAAGATCAAGGTGGTTTGGAGACCGTTGTGACGATTTCTGCCAATGATTCTTCTTGGAACCAGGTCAGTAAAAACGTCCTACACTTATACAAAGGCGCCAAAGTAAAATACCAAGGCTTTGAATTAGCAGCAGATTATATCCGTTTGGATAGAAATACCAACGTCCTGTTTGCATCCGGAGTAATGGACCATAACGGCAAATACGTCGGTCGTCCGGTTGTGATCATGCCTGGTGAATCTCCAATTGCTGTAGACTCCCTTTTATACAATTATAAGACGCAAGTACCCAAAACCTTCGGTGTCATGACCGAAGTAGATGGAGGATATATTCAGGCCAAAGAGGTCAGGAAAAACATCTACGATGAAATGTCCCTCTATAAAGGGCTGTATTCTACCTGTAACTTGCCTTATCCACATACCCACTTTGGTATTCAGATCACCAAAGGGGTCATTACCCAGAAACAGATTATTGCCGGTCCATCTTATTTGGTGGTAGCGAATATTCCCATAAAATTCTTGGCCATCCCTTTTGGTTTTTTTCCTAAGCAGGACAAGAAGAGCTCGGGATTCTTATTTCCGTCCTTTGGGGAAGATGCCGCCAGAGGTTTTGCAATGCGTGACCTAGGTTGGTACCTTACATTCAATGATTACTGGGATTCAGAAATCAGGGGTACCTTGTACTCCAAAGGTACTTGGGAAGCTAATGTGCGGACCCAATACATGGTGAATTACAAATTCAACGGTAACTTCTCCCTGCAATATGGATCCTATGTTCAAGGGGTAGAGGGAACAGATAATTATGGTCGTGATAAAAACTTCCGTTTTACCTGGAACCACTCGCAGCGTCAAGAAGCAAATCCAGGAACATCATTCTCGGCATCGGTAAACTTCGGTTCCCGTAATGCCTACCGTAATGCCGCTACCACAGGAGGATATAATCCGCAACAGGCTATCAACAACAGCATGCGTTCCTCTGTGGCCTACGGAAAAGTATTTGCAGATGGCAAGGTGAATTTCACGGCAAATATGTCCCACGAACAAGACCTTTCGACAGGAGCCTTGACTTTGGATTTACCAACGATCAGTTTAAACGTGGCAACTTTTAACCCATTCGATTCCAAAGATCGTATCGGCGAACAAAAATGGTATCAGCGAATCACTGTAGGTTATAGCCTTCAAGGTCAAAACAGGATCGTAACGACTGACTCCCTATTGTTCAGAAAAGAATCACTGAAAAAATTTACCAATGGTATGCAACATAATATCCCGGTAAGTTTAAGCTTGAATGTGATGAAGTATTTCCAGTTCAATACTTCATTCAACTATACCGAACGTTGGTACCTACAATCTGTAAGGAACAGATTGGTAAACCAGCCGTATGGATTCGAAAGCGTAAAGGATACCCTTCAAGGCTTTAAACGTGCTTACGACTATTCGGTATCTTCAGGCCTATCGACCAAGATCTATGGCCAGATGAACAAGAAGATCGGTAAGATCGAAGCGATGCGCCATACCGTTACTCCGTCAATCAATGTGAACTACCGTCCGGATTTCTCGGATGAGCGTTATAGTTTCTATAGGGACTTTACTGACGAAAATGGGACTTATCGTAGATATTCTATTTTCGAAAATGCTATTTATGGAACCCCATCAGCTGGTAAATCCTTCGGAATCGGCTTCTCCGTGGATAATACCCTCGAGGCCAAGATCCGGAATGATAAAGACACCACGGGAACAGGGGTCAAAAAGGTTCCTATTATCCAAGGTCTGACCTTCAGTGGTAACTACAACGTCGCAGCAGACTCCCTGAAACTATCCCAGATTAGTTTCTCCGGCCGTACCGCTTTATTTGACAAAAAAGTAAATGTCAACTTCAACGGTAATTTCGATCCTTATACTTACGATAAATATACCGGTAACCGTATTGACCGTTTTGCGATCAAAGACGGAACACTAGCGCGATTGACCAACTTTGGTTTGTCCTTTGACTATAGTTTGAACCCAAAAGCAAACCAAAACAGAAGCGATAATATCGACTCCTTGAGAAGTTCAATGCCTAACCTGACTCCTGAACAGGCACAAGCCTTGGCAAGGATCAGTACCGACCCCAATGCATTCGTGGATTTCAATATTCCATGGAACTTGGCCGGGTCATTCAGCATGAACTATGCCCGTGTTTTCAGCCGCGAAAAGCAAAGAATGGAGACCAGACTGACCAGTACGGTAAACGTGCATGGTGATTTTAATGTGACTCCAAAATGGAAAGTCCAATTCAATACCGGCTATGACTTTGTGCAGAAAGAGGCGTCCATGACCCAGATCAGCATCTACAGAGACCTACACTGCTGGGATATGTCGGTCGGATGGGTCCCTTTCGGAACATATAAGAGTTACAATATTACCATACGTGCGAAAGCATCCATATTACAGGATTTAAAATTGACCAAAAGACAGAGTCACTATACATACTAAATAGCTGCTCTGCATAAAACTATATCTATGAAAGCTGAAATTATTACCATTGGTGATGAAATCTTGCTCGGACAGATAGTAGATACCAATTCTGCTTGGATAGCCCAAGAGCTATTCGCCCAGCAAATCCAAATACAACAAATCACGTCCATTACCGATCAGGAAAGCCATATCCTAGAAGCATTGCATGATGCAGCCAGCAGGGCTGATATTATCATCTGTACAGGCGGGTTAGGGCCAACCAAAGATGATGTGACCAAATATACGGCCGCAAAATACTTTAATACCACTTTGGTCCACAATCCCGAGGTGATGGAACATGTCCAACAGATCTTCCATCGATTCGGACGTACCATGCCCGAGATCAATAAGGGGCAGGCAGAGGTCTTGGCCATTGCCGATGTCCTCTTCAATGATTGGGGAACTGCCCCTGGTATGTGGGTAGAAAAGGACGGCAAGGTCTATGTGTTCCTTCCGGGGGTTCCCTTTGAAATGAAGAACCTAATGACCTATCGAGTCCTTCCTAAATTAAGGGATTATAAAACCGAAGAAAAGGTAGTCAATAAATATATCCTGACGGTTGGAGTAGGGGAATCCCATTTAGCCGAACATATTGCAGAAATTGAAGACCAATTTCCGCCTCATATCCATTTGGCATATTTACCCAAGATTGGTCTCGTGCGATTGAGGCTGACTGCAACAGGAACCAATCTCGATAAGCTCGAAGAGGAAGCCGAAGGTTGGAAGGATAAATTAGTCGATCGAATAGGAAATGCAGTGGTGGCTACCGAAGACGTCAGCTTTGAGGAAGTCATTGTCCAGGCATTCGCTGAAAGGGGGAAGACCCTTGCGACTGCGGAAAGCTGTACTGGCGGTAATATCGCCAGGCTGATCACTGAAATACCGGGTTCTAGCAAAATGTTCCAAGGTGCTGTCGTAGCTTATGCCAATGAAGTCAAGATGCATGTGCTAGGGGTACAGGAAGAAACTTTGATAGCACATGGCGCCGTGAGCGAAGAGACCGTTATCCAAATGGCAAAGGGTGTTCAGCAAAAGTTAAATGTAGATTATGCGATTGCAACCAGTGGCATCGCAGGACCCGATGGGGGCAGTGCAGAGAAACCAGTTGGCACGGTTTGGGTAGCTATAGCGGGTCCGAATGAAGTAAAAACCAAGTTGTTTCACTTCCACCATGATCGCTTGATTAACATAGAACGCACTACTGCTCAGGCATTACTGTTGCTATGGAACTTATTTCAACAAGAATCGGAATTTTAACAGAACGATATTTTGTTAAATATATATGATAAAATATTTAATTTTGTTCACTTGTCAAGTAAGTATTAATAATTAACTTAGTAATCTAACAATCCAAATAATAATAGATGGCAATATATAAACTTTTGTTACCTAAGATGGGGGAGAGCGTATCTGAAGCGACTCTGACCAAATGGGTAAAGCAGGTTGGGGAGCATATTGATGAGGATGATGCAGTCGTAGAACTTGCTACCGATAAGGTCGATTCTGAAGTTCCATCGCCAGTATCTGGTATTCTTAAAGAAAGATTGTTCGAAGAAAATCAGGTGGTTCAAGTCGGTGATGTCATTGCATTGATTGAAATTGAAGGACCTGAAATTGAAAACCAAGAGCCACAATCTACCTCCCAAGAAGAGGATCATAAAAGCTCAGATACTCCTATTGATTCTCCAAGCGAATCCGATGTTTACCAAAAGGTAGTCACGAATGTCGAATTACCGCCAATAGAAATCCCAGAAGAGGATATCCCAGGTATTGATCAGGTTCAGGATAAAAATATTCAGATTGAACCTAACCATCAGGAGATCCATTCCGGAATCCGCTTTTATTCCCCATTGGTAAGAAATATAGCCCAACAAGAGGGTATCTCCCAAAAAGAGCTGGACAGTATTCCAGGCACTGGGGGCGAAGGCCGTGTGACCAAACAAGATATCTTGAATTACCTGGAAAAGAACAAAGGTGTTCAAATACCAAAACCTGCTCAACCAGCTTCTGAAGAAAGGCCTCAGCCTAAAGTTGAAGAACCTCAAACTCCAGCCGCTCAAGTAGTGAAAAGCAGTACTGGAGATTCTGAAATCATTGAAATGGATCGCATGCGTAGGCTGATTTCCGATCACATGGTAAACAGTGTCAAGACCTCTCCACATGTTTTCTCGGTTGTTGAGGCTGATGTTACCAATCTGGTGAATTGGAGAAATAAAGTAAAAGGCGCCTATAAGAAAACTGAAGGTGAGAACATCACCTTTACGCCATTGTTCATCGAAGCTATCGCCAAGGCAATCAAAGATTTCCCAATGGTGAATGTTTCTGTAGATGGTTATAATATTATCCGTAAAAAGAACATCAATATCGGAATGGCCACTGCATTGCCTTCTGGAAATCTGATCGTTCCGGTAATCAAGAACGTAGATCAACTGAGCTTAACCGGAATCTCTAGGTCCGTGAATGACTTGGCTAACCGTTCTCGTGCTAATAAGCTTAAACCAGACGATACCCAAGGTGGTACTTTTACCTTCACCAATATCGGTGCATTTGGAAATATCTTCGGCATGCCGATCATCAACCAACCTCAAGCAGCTATCCTAGCCGTAGGGACGATCAAAAAGAAACCTGCAGTTCTGGAGACCGAATTCGGTGATGTCATTGCAGTACGCCATATGATGTACATTTCCATGTCTTATGACCATCGTGTTATTGATGGTGCATTGGGTGGGCAGTTCATCCGACGTGTGGCGGATTATTTAGAAAATTGGGACTCTGAAAGAGTTATCTAATCCATAATAAAACAAAAACGCTCATCATCCGATGAGCGTTTTTGTTTTATCCATTTATCATAGCCTGATGCATCGGCAATTTCATCATCACCATATAGCGGTATCTGAAATATAGTAATATCGAGGAGGTCAATAGGCCCAAGGTTAAACCATACCATATCCCTTTAACTCCAATGTTCAATTCAATTCCTAAGAAATAGGCTGTCGGTAAACCGATCACCCAGTATGCAAAGAAGGTAATGAAAGTAGGGGAATTCACATCGCCCATACCCCGTAATGTTCCAAGACCTACCACTTGGGTACCATCAAATATTTGGAACATACCTGCAATGATCAATAACTGTGAAGCCATAACCACCACTTCATGATCCTTGCTGATAATGTATGGTAGGTACTGATTGAACACAGCAAAAATAATCGCACAGATAACCATGAAAATCAATACCAAATGGTAAGACACGGTTGCGAACTTCTGTAATCGGAAGAAGTTTTTGTTTCCATAGGCATTGCCCACTTTGATGGTAGCCGCAGATGCAATTCCACTTGCCATCATATAGGTCATTGCCGCCAATGTTATCGCCGTCTGGTGAGCTGCCTGCTCTATTGCACCGATTTTACCTGCGATCAGCGCCGCACCTGCAAATGCTCCGATTTCAAATACATATTGCATTGCCACAGGACCACCTATCTTGAAAATCTGTTTTATTCTAATAAAGTCAATAAACTTAACCGAGAAATGGTCAATATAGCGCTTGAAGTTTTTCGATTTCAATACATACCAAGCCATCACGATCATCATCAAGATGCGGTCCACCAAGGTCGCAATACCCACACCACGTACGCCCATCGGTTCGATTCCGAACATCCCTTTCACTAGGATTACAGCAATGATTACGTTCAGCACGTTCCCCCAGATGGTTATGTTCATCGCCTGTTTGGTGAATCCCAAACCTTCAGCAAACTGTTTAAAGGTATTGAAGATCATTAAGGGCATGATAGAAAGACTCAAGATCAACAGATATGGCTTTGCAGTCTCTACCACCTCAGGGTCCTGATCGGCATGCTCCATGGCAAACATAGATCCATAAAAAACAAATAGGAACAGGAGGATGGCTGATACAATGTTCAACCAAAAACTATTGGATAGTAATTTTGCACATTCCTTATAATTCTGCCTGCCGTTTTCTTGGGCAATCAGCGGAGTCAAGCCGTAAGCTATCCCCAATCCAATCACCAGCACTACCATAAATACAGAGTGCACCAAGGAAACCGCTGCTAATGGGATGGTCCCTGCGAAGTGACCTACAATAATGGTATCTGCTGTTTGCACCAAGGTATGACCCAATTGTGATATCACAACCGGACCCGCTAAAGCCATCGTACTTAAGTAATAAATTTTGTTGGATTTGATATTCTGCAGCATATACGAAAAAAGTAAAGAGCACAAAGGTACGAGTTAAAACTTGCTTAGCGAATCATGTTTGGGTTAACTTTTTGTTTCTAAATATTTACATCAAAAAATTGCTGAAAAAAAATAATAGACTTACCTTAGCTTATTAACAATTAATAAAGTAGAGATGAATTTAGCGTTTTTGAACATTGGTACCCAGGAGATGATGCTTATTATTTTAGTTGCATTATTACTTTTTGGTGGCAAGAAATTACCAGAATTGGCTAGAGGACTGGGGCGCGGTATCCGGGAATTTAAAGATGCTTCTGAGGGGATTAAGAGAGAGATTTCAGATCAGATCAATAACTTCGAAAAAGAAATTGACGATATAAAAACAGATATTGATAAAGAGCCTGAAACAAAAAAACCAGCTGCAACACCTATTCAAGACTTTGAACAGGCCAATGCAGCTACAGAAACTGAGGAAGTGCCCGAAGAAGCTGTAGTAGAGAAAAAAGTTCCTCAATTTACAGCTCCTGCAGGAACGTATGAGCATAAGCCATACAGCACGCCAACCCAAGACGATTACTATAGCTACGGTTATAATGACCATTTTGGAAGCAATGACAGCCCAGCTGCTGATGACAACCAAGCAGTAGCGAACTCAACTGAAACTCCTGAACCTGAAGTTGAGCAAAATCCATTAGAAGAGAATAATTCTAAGAAAGCCTAAAACAATTAAGAATTCTATATCGATAAGCTGTTGGAATCCATTCAACAGCTTTGTTTTTTCATTTTAAAATATTTTATGAGTACATCCCACGAGATTATCGTATCGAAAGAATTGTCGATTAGCGAGAAACAAGTGCATACCACCATCAGCCTATTGGATGAAGGTGCAACAGTTCCTTTTATTTCCAGATACCGCAAGGAACTGACCGGAAGCTTGGATGAAGTGCAGATTACCGCCATCCGTGATCGCATGCAGCAATTGAGAGACTTGGACAAACGTAAGGAAGCCGTCCTGAAGTCGATCGCTGAACAAGGTAAACTTACTCCGGAACTTGAAATCCAAGTGAAATCTGCCGAAACCATGGCGGCATTGGAAGATATCTACCTGCCTTACAAACCTAAGCGTAAAACTAGAGCTTCTGCTGCCCGTGAAAAAGGATTGCAGCCTCTTGCCGATCTTTTGCTAAGCCAAGATAAGTTGGATGTGGAGTCTAACGCAGCTTCTTATATTGATGCAGAAAAAGGCGTGGCTTCCATGGAAGAAGCCCTTGCTGGCGCTCGTGATATTATCGCAGAACAAATCGCTGAAGATGCAGAGGTGCGTGCTCATGCCCGTAAGACTTTGCTAAACAAGGGACAGTTCGTCTCTCGTGTTGTTCCGGGCAAAGAAGAAGCAGCATTGAAATATAAAGATTATTTTGAATGGTCGGAATCTTTGAAAGATGCGCCTTCGCACCGGGTATTGGCAATGCGAAGAGGGGAAAAGGAAGAGTTATTGTACTTGGATATCGATGTCGCTGAAACGGATATGGTTCCAGGGATTGAGAAGCTTTATATCAAAGGAAATAATGATGCCAGCAAGCAAGTGTCCTTGGCGCTATCCGATAGCTACAAACGCCTGCTAAAGCCTTCTATGGAAACAGAGATCCGCGTCTTGACCAGACAGAAAGCGGATGAAGAAGCCATTAAGGTTTTTGCCGATAATGTTCGTCAATTACTATTGGCGGCACCGCTTGGGCAAAAGAGATTGTTGGCGATTGACCCCGGCTTTAGAACGGGCTGTAAGACGGTCGTGTTGGATGCACAGGGAAACCTGTTGGAAAATACAGCTATCTTCCCACACAATGGCGCTGGCGGACAGGCTGAAGCTGAGCGTATCATCAAAAGATTGATCTCTTCCCATGATATCGAAGCCATTGCTATTGGGAATGGTACAGCGGGTCGCGAAACGGAAGATTTTATCCGTAAAATGAACATGCCTGGTGCTACTATCGTGATGGTGAATGAAAGTGGAGCATCTATCTATTCTGCTTCAGAAGTGGCAAGGGAGGAATTCCCTGACCATGATGTAACAGTAAGGGGTGCAGTTTCCATTGGTAGGAGATTAATGGACCCATTGGCTGAATTGGTAAAGATCGATCCTAAGTCAATCGGTGTTGGCCAATACCAGCATGATGTAGATCAAAATAAATTGCAGTCAGCACTTGATGATACCGTGATGTCCTGTGTGAACTCGGTAGGTGTGGAGCTGAATACAGCGTCCAAGCAGATCCTTTCCTATATCTCTGGATTAGGTCCTGCACTGGCGCAACAGATTGTCAATTATAGAAAGGAAAATGGACCTTTCAGTTCTCGTAGAGAATTGAAAAAAGTGCCTAGGTTAGGGGATAAGGCTTTCGAGCAGGCGGCTGGATTCTTGCGTATCCGCAATGCTGACCATCCTTTGGATGCTTCGGCTGTTCACCCTGAGCGTTATGCCTTGGTCGAGCAAATGGCGAAAGATATCAATGTATCTATCCAAGACTTGATGAAAGATGATCAGGTAAGAAAGCGTGTCGATCTGAAGAAATATATTTCTGATGAGGTAGGATTGCCTACGCTAAACGATATCATGGCTGAATTAGCTAAACCAGGATTAGACCCACGTGAGAAATTTGAAGCTTTCTCTTTTACCGAAGGTGTCAATAAAGTTTCAGATCTGAAGATCGGTATGAAACTGCCGGGTATCGTAACGAATATCACCAATTTTGGAGCATTCGTCGATATTGGCGTTCACCAAGATGGTTTGGTACATCTGAGCCAATTGGCTAACCACTTTGTTTCCGACCCACATGAGGTCGTAAAAGTTCAACAGCAAGTGACCGTAACGGTGACTGAAGTGGATGAGAAAAGAAACCGAATCAGTCTGACGATGAAAACTGAGGAAAAAACGCCTAGGAAACAGTCGGAAAAACGATTTGATAAAAGATCGGATAAACGTCAGGACCGAGCTCCTGAAACCGACATGGCAGCCAAATTGGCTGCACTGGCAAGCAAGTTTAAATAATAAAAACAAAAGGGCGTTTATCGCCCTTTTGTTTTTATCGACAACATCATCTTCTCGATTTCATATATCTTGAAAAAATGAATATCTTAATTCCATGACTATACAAGAATTTAATTCCACCTTGAAAGACCCGCAACCTAATCCTAACTGGGAGGTACAGATCCAAGCGCTATGGTATGACGCGAAAGGAGATTGGAAAAAAGCCCATGATTTGATCGATCATCTGAATGATAAGGTATCGGCTCATGTGCATGCTTATCTCCACCGCGTGGAGGGTGATCTATGGAATGCAAGGTATTGGTACAACCGTGCAAAGCAACCTGAGTTTACTGGAAGCCTGGAGGAGGAACATAACCAGCTTTTGGAACTTTACCTTGGCTAGTATTATTGCTGCTATCTGAGGAGTTCCTGATGCTGTCCTGCGGAATGTTAGGGATCGATGGGATACTGTCACGCTTTGGCTTCCAGGTCCACATCTTTCTCCAAAACTCGCCAAGGGTATTAAACTCTTGACGGTATACCAATCCAACCGCATTGATGTAGTCATCGGTAGGTGTAAATAGAATATTTCTCGTGTTCAATCGATTATAGGCCCTAAACATCAAACTTCCATCCCTTCTGATCTTATAGGTCAATTCCGCATCGGTTGCCACTTGGTTCGAGAAAAAGGTCAGGTCGGTGGTCTGTATGTTCCTGCGGTCCACGATTCCCCCTGTCAGTACCAATCGGTCATCGAAGAAGCGGAATGAGGCCGAGGCATCGTTTAGCGATCGGATATTGAAATCCAAGAAATTGATCCTTAGGGATTGCGCCAAAATATTGTTCAACTGGTTAAAGGCTATTTCCGTTCCGGCAGATAATAGGGTATTGTTCACCTCTCTACCGATTTCACCGGAGTTTCCAGTTGTAAAACTTCTGCGGATAATCAAACTCAATGCCTGTTGGTTAACGTTATTGGCATCACTGAAGTAAGCCTGAAGCTCATCCTTGACGTATGGTGTTTGTGGGAAGTTCAAGTCAAAAGAAACATCGGGTTGGCTTAAGGTCCCCTTGATGATCATGTCTGCTTGCGCCAATACTCTTTCGTCAGTCCCTGCACGCCCGGCCGCATTGTATAGGTCGCCAATGGAGGTTCGTTGTTGGTAAACTGCCGTAATATTGACGGTTGCTCCAGAAGGAGAACCCGTCCAGCGAATCGTTCCGCCTTGCTTGATGTCGAAATATTTATTGATGAAATCCTGCGCCGTAAAGTGGAATTTCCCTGAATTGATCGCATAATCCCCAAACATCTCAAAGTCACCTAAACTGGAAACCTTCAAACTGATCTCTCCAGTTCCCGTACCTTTCAGCGAGCCAATGTCGGTTTGCAAATTAACCTCTGCGCTTGGCGTCAATTCCAGGTCCATGTTCATCGTCATGCCCTTAAGGAAATATCGGTTTGCGTTTTCCTTGTTTACCGTTGAATCTTTACTCACGAAGTAGATAAAGTCACTTTCTGAAACGGTCATTGCGGTATTGAAAGGGATGCTGATTACCGTATTGTCTTCGGATCTTGCTTTGATATTAATGTCTATCGCTGAGGTATAGCCTTTAAACTGGTATGTTCCTGTAGCGTATGCAGTACCATAATACAAATTATTGTCCTTGTAGGTCGTGTTCAGGATCATGACGTTATTCGTCGCGACATTGACATCGATATAAGGATTGCTCAGTTGAGATAGGTTAACCACACCACCTGCCACTGCCTGATGTCCCTTGGAATCCGTAAAGGTCAAATTATTCATCATGACCGCATTTTTATCAATCATCACGGACTGATTGTTCAGGTTATAGGTGGTTTTAAGATAATTGACCTTAAAGGATGCACTTTCTATTTTTGCTGTACCATTGATCTGCGGATTTTGAAGTGTCCCTGTGATTTGTAGGTCGGCATCCATCTTTCCTTCCAGATCCGAAGCCAATGTGCGGATAAAAGGCTGGAACAAGATCAGTTCCGTTTGGTTCAGGTTTCCTTTTAGATTAATGGCTTGCTCACCCGATACGACCTGATAGGTGCCGTTCAAAGTCAAGCCTCTTTTTCGATCATCTAATAATTGGAAATCCAGATTCGCTACTTTGGATTCCGGATCAAAATCGGCCAAAAGGACCAATTGTCCAATCGGAATTTGATTCCATACCAATGGTGTAGTCGTAACGTTTGCTGAGAGATAGGGTTTTTTGAAAATGGAATGTAATTCAATATTTCCATTCAATTCACCATCCAAATGTACCCCCATTGGCTTGGTAACCGTTTCCAAGGAATGCAGGTTGAACCTTTCGAAGCGGATGTCCAGCTTATCGTCCTCATTGGATAGTATTCCATTGAATTCCACGCGCTGGTTTACTTGGGAAGCAATTAAGTTATTTAAATAGAATTTCCCTTTGGAAACCCGCATTTCAGCGTCTTTGTTGAAAGCCCAAGGTTCATAATTCACCACGATCGTGGACTCCTCAAATCGGATATAAGCGGGTTTATTGTGAGCGAAGTGAATGTTACCATTCAAGCGCATATAATTCTTTTCGGTTTCCTCCGCACCTTTGATGTTGAATAAAAGGCTGTCCTTGGAAAGCACATTGTTGATCTCTACATTATTGACAAAAACAGAGTCTGTCAAAAAGACCTTATCTGCTTTTAGGTTTAAGGAGAAGGCATGCTCATCGGCAATTTCATCAATGCTTAAATTCTGAAGATTAACTCCTTGATATTTTACAAACGGGCTAAAGGCATTGAATTGTGCCGTAAAATCTTCAGAATTAAAATGCGCTTCCAATGTGGCTCCATCTTCAAGGGTTAAGGTTGGATCCAAGAAAGCCGATACTGGTTCAAAAGACTTGATATTGAGTTCCAGATCAAAAATCTGTGGATTGTAGCTTTCGGTTTCCAAGCCAATGGCAGGCGCATATTTCATGGCTAGAGCCTTGAAATAGGGTACAAGGGTGTTCAAATCGATTACGCCTTTCATCTCCCCATCCATCACATTGGATTTTAGGGTCAAGAGCCTGTCTGTTTCATTCCCTTCAGCCGCAAAGAACACATCATCGATGCTGAATTTCCCCTTACTGGTCTGCATGGAGATCTGATTGGCTCTTAGATCACCATTCAAATTGTTCAAGTTATTTCCTGTAAGGTGCGTGCTGATATTGGAATCATAGATAATGATGCTATCCTTATTGACCAAGCCTAATTTTTTCAGGTTGATTTGATCGACCTGGGCGTCTACATTGTAAATATTGAATTCTCCGCTCAGGTTGATCTTTGAATCATAGGCTAAGGCAATATTCGGATCGCTGATATGGCCATTCATCTCAATCTGCTCTTCAAATAGAAAGGCATCAACCGATACACTATCGTATTGGTAGTTGTTGAGCTGGAATCTTCGCAAATCGCCAATGATATTCAATTGAATTTCTTTGAAATCTAGGTTTTGGCCATCAAACTCCAAGTTAAAAGCTGAATTCTTGATGGTATTGCTGTTGATCAGGTTCCCGATCTGAAACTCCTCGGATTTCATGTTCCCAGCATACTGGATATTCTTTTGGATATCAATTTTACTGTTGGTTTCGATCTTTCCTAATTCCGTGTTGAAGGTTCCTTCCACATCAAATAAATTGTATAATCCTTTGAAGGAACCTGCAAAATTGATCAGTCCCAATCGATGGAGTTGCTCAGGCAAAGCGAAGGAACTCTGGTTCGACAGTTCAGGGACCAACTTTTCCACATCCGAAGCACTGGTCCGCAGTTGGTCGGCTTGGAAATCAAAAATGGTCTTATTGATATCGGGGAGACCCTTGATACTGAAATCTCCAACTAACCTCGTTTCTTCACCGGTTTGGATATCGGCATCTTTCACAGACATATTGGCGACCGTACCCTTTACTTCTCCTTGGTTTACCTTGGCCTTGAACTTGACAAATTTCATGTCTGGAGCAAAGTATTCAATATCTTTGGAATCAACGAATACATTGTGCATGCTGGACTCGATCTGGACCTTCTTGACGAAATCGCCAAAGTCCCCAAAATCTTTATAGCTGAATTTTAAGTGTCTTCCCAAAGTGGAATTGTTGGTGATTAGGCGCAACTGCTCAAATTCCATGGATTTATCCCTGACAAAAGCATCTGCACTTAGTTCCCGAACGATAAAACCTGATTTCTCCTGGAAGGTCAACTTCTTGATCTTGGCCTTTATCGAGCTGCTATCCTGTTCTATATTCCTGAAATTACCGGATAGATGGGTCAGTTCTATATCTGAAAAATCTACCCCTCGGCTATGGTGCTTTTGGGTATGGTTAATAATCTTGACATGGTTGTCAACCAGATTCAGGGCATATAATTTCAGCTCCATTTTTTTCTTTGGACCTGTTTTCTTTTTCTTTTTGGGACTGAAATAGTCTATCAGGAATTTGATGTTCGAACTGTCTTTGTAGACCTGGAAATCCACATAAGCACTTTCAATATTCAGTTTTTCAATGACGATCTTATCCTGGAAAAAATCAGTTAGGATAAGATCTGCATTTAATTTTTTTGCAGAAAGAATGGGATTCCCATCTTGGTCCGAAAGGTTGAAATCATATAGATTCAGTTCGGAGAAAGGCTTAAAGTAAATGCTGCCAATTTCTACTTTGGCATTGAGTTCTTTAGAAAGGTATTTAGCCACTTTTTTAGTGACAAATGTTTGAACAGATGAAAATTGTAAAGAGAATAAAATCACCGACAGCAGAGCAAGGATGCTGAGCAGGCTAATAAGCGTTATTTTAAGTATTTTTTTGATACTTTTGTAAATTAAATTTTATACTTCTCTCAAAATGGCCATCATTCTAGGAATAGAATCTTCATGTGATGAAACTTCGGCCTCTATATGTATAGACGGCGAAATTAAGTCAAATATTATTGCAAGTCAAGCAATTCATGCTAAATATGGGGGTGTGGTTCCTGAGTTAGCTTCACGCGCACATCAACAAAACATCATTCCAACAGTAGACCAAGCTATCGCTGCTGCTAAAATACGGAAAAATGACATAGATGCAGTAGCTTTTACGCGAGGGCCTGGACTTTTAGGTGCATTATTGGTTGGAACTTCCTTCGCTAAATCATTTGCCTTGGCAATGGATATCCCTTTGATCGATGTCAATCATATGCAAGCTCATATCTTGGCACATTTTATCGATAATCCGAAGCCCCAATTCCCATTTCTATGTCTTACCGTTTCAGGTGGACATACCCAGATCGTTTTGGTCAAGGATTATTTTGAGATGGAATTGCTAGGTGAAACCTTAGACGATGCTGCCGGAGAGGCCTTTGATAAGACAGCAAAGATTTTGGACTTACCTTATCCAGGTGGTCCTTTGATCGATAAACATGCCCAAAACGGTAATCCCGATGCCTTTAAGTTGCCCGAACCGCAGATCGCTGATCTGAATTTCAGTTTCTCTGGTTTGAAAACCGCAATCTTATATTTGGTGCAGGCTGAAGTAAAACAGAACCCTAATTTCTTGAACGAAAAAATGGATGATCTTTGTGCTTCAGTTCAGAGCCGTATCGTTTCCATCCTATTGAATAAATTAAAGAAAGCAGCCAAACAGACTGGAGTGAAGGATATCGCTATCGCAGGAGGGGTATCTGCGAATTCTGGTTTAAGAAATGGACTGATCGAAATGGGGAAAAAATATAATTGGAATGTATTTATCCCTAAATTCGAGTATTGCACTGACAATGCGGCCATGATTGCCATTGCCGGTTACCAAAAGTTCTTGAAAGAAGATTTTATCGGACAAGAAGTAGGGCCTGTAGCTAGAATGGGAGTGTAAACCAGCTCAATTGGAGCTTCCTCAGGATTCTCCAGGCATGCAATCGCCAGAAAATTTTTAGTATTTATATTTCAGCATACCACTTGACCTTATTCGAGACTTATTCGGAAATCTCGCAATATGTCTCGAATAAGTCTCGGACCATTCCCGAAGGATAATTGCAGCATTGGTAAGGATAAATTTCTCATTTATCCTTTAATGTTTTAATCTGACTAAAAATTAAATCGGATTTATCTTATCTGAAATTGATCTTGACTTCAATCTTTTTGCCATCATTTCCTTTTTTCCAATCAGGTCCATTCTGGATAATCTGAATGGCTTTTTGGCTTAGGTCTGGATTGCTGGATTTCTTGATGCTGATATCGATCGGTCTTCCGAAAGTAGAGATATCGAAGACCAAGGTAACAGAGCCCTTGCCTAAGAGGGTCTGGTAAGAATTATCATTGATGTATTTCTTGTAGGCAACCCAACCCACCAATGGTTCTGATTTTACTTTTTGGGTCTTATTTCCATAACCAACCACCACGACTTCATCTAAATCTCCGAAGCTAGGTTTTAGCTGGACGATTTTATTGTTGCTAGCAGTAATCAATTCCTTTTCATAACCGAGGGAAAGGATTTCCAGCTTTTGGTTATCGGAAGTCAATGGCATGATATATTGTCCGGAAGAATCAGTCATGACCACATCGTTGGTTTTGACATCACGTACCGAAGCACTGACAATCGGTCTTCCCGATTGTTGGTCTAGCACACGGCCGGTGGCTAATTTTTTAACATCTTGAAGCGAGCTGATGCGATCGGCAGCGACGCCGGCAACCTGTCCAGCGAGTTTTGACTTGGCTGGCGCTTTGCCATTCATCACGATTACATTGGATTGGTCAGCCCTTTTGAAGGATCTAGCATCGTTGGATGCTATCATATTGTCGTATTTATCATGGAATGCGCTGGTATCAGCACGAGGTACTTCCCGTAAGAATACATCCTGGTTATCCGCTAGGACCTCTTCCACTGTAGGTCTGCTTACCTTACTGGATTGCTTTCTTTCTTCTGGCTTTGCAGTTTCTGCTTGTGCTGGTTCGGTAGGAGTAGCAAGTGCAATCAGGTTATCCTCATCCGAGATAGCATCTAAACTATCCAGATGGATACTGTTCAAGGTGGTATCAGTAGGAACCTCAACCTTATTGTCCATGGCAACGGTTTCCATCGTCTCAGCAACCTTGTTCTGATCTCTATTTAAATACCAAATGCTGCCAATACCTAATGCCAGTAACACCGAAGCTGCGATGGATAGGTTTCTATAGAAGCTGATTGACCTTACTTTCTCTGGATGCGTTCTTTCGAAAATAGCGGTATGAAGGTCTGCAACCTCTAACGGGCTGTTTAGTTTTTTCTCCTCTTCCAGTCCCATCAATACATCCATTAAAAGTTCATCTTCATGAGATGCCTTTTCAATAGCATACATTTCGGAGTCGCTCAGTTCTCCGTTCACGTATTTACGTAGGTATGCTATGTCAAAGTTCTTATTCATGAGAATTCCTTTCCATACAGTTCTTCAAATTCCTTTTGCCATTTTGGATATAGCTTTTTACATCGTTCATGCTGAAACCGGTTATTTCGACCACTTCTTTGTAGCATTTCTGTTCGATGAAAAAGAGCTGAATACTTTTCTTTTGTTTTTCTATTAAGGTATCCAAGCAGCTTTCCAGTCTCAATAACTGTTCCTCCCTTTCTTGATAGTTTTCCTCCTGATGCAGGTTCATAGAAAATTCCACAAAATTATCTGTAACAATTTCTTGTTTGTTTTTTGCAGAACGCAAGGCCATCAGGCAATGGTTCTTACTGACCACATAGAGCCAGCGTGGGAAGTCTTGGATGTCTTGTTTCTTGACTTTGTCGATAAGTTCTTCAAAGATCTGCATGACGGCATCCTGGCTGCGCTCAGTCTCTTTAAAGTAGCGTAAACACACATAATAGACCATTTCACTATGCTTTTGATAGAGGTCACCCAGATGGTTGAGGTCGCCATCCAGCAGATAGAGTTTTAGCAGATCTTCATCCGATAGATTTTTCTGTTTTGACAAGGTCCTAGTGCTCATTTACTGCTGAAAATTAATTTTTTTTTCTCGTTTATGGAAATTTGATTTTTTCTGCATCCCTTGGCAAAACTTACTAGTCATGAATAAAATATTTGCATTATTAGTCTTTTTGCTTACTCTAGGTAGTAGCGGACTAGCCCAAGAAGGAATCATTAAAGGTATTGTAACTGAGGCGGGAACACAGGCCGCACTTGCTGGTGTGGAGGTTCGTGTGGAAGGAAAGCAGCAATCAACGCTGACCGATCAGCAAGGTGCATTTTCCATAAAAGCTGCTGAAAAAGATATTTTGGTTTTTAAATTTTTAGGGTACGAAACTAAAAAAGTAAAGGTAGGCAAGAAGAAAACCATTAAGGTAATACTGCAAGCCGAAAATACTTTATTAGAAGAGGTTGTTGTCATTGGCCATGGCAATACGGCAAAAAGTAAAATGATAGGAAGTATACAAGGACGTGCATACGGTCTTTATGTTCAACCTAGACCTCAAAATACGGAAACTTACGATCGTTTTGATGAGAATGGTTTTATTTCTCCTACAAAAGAAGCTTTGTCAACTTTTGCAGTGGATGTGGATGCCGCTTCTTATTCTAATGTAAGAAGGATGATCAATGCTGGTCAATTGCCTCCGAAAGATGCAGTAAGGGTTGAAGAGATGATCAATTATTTCCAATATGATTTACAGGGGCCGAACAATGGCGACCCAGTGAAGATCTATACCGAATTGACCACTTCGCCATGGAACAAGGAGCATCAATTGATGCGAATTGCCTTGAAGGCAAAAGATATCCCTAAGGAAAATTTAAAGGCCTCCAATTTTGTGTTCTTGATCGATGTTTCAGGATCCATGATGGGTGATAATAGATTGCCATTGGTGCAGTCTTCCTTGAAAATGTTGGTCGATCAATTGAGACCAGAAGATAAGGTTGCTATTGTGACCTATGCAGGTTCAGCGGGCGTTAAATTAGAAAGCACCCGCGGTGATCAAAAAATGAAAATCAAGACTGCGATCGATGAACTGACCGCTGGTGGATCTACTGCCGGTGGAGAAGGGATCAAGAAAGCCTATCAGATTGCCCGCGCGAATTTTATTAAGGATGGCAATAACAGAATTATCCTGGCATCGGATGGTGATTTCAATGTAGGTGAGTCCAGTGATGAAGCGATGGAGGACCTGATTGCCAAAGAACGTGAAAGTGGAGTGAACCTGACTGTACTTGGATATGGAATGGGCAACCTGAAAGATAGCAAGATGGAGACTTTGGCTGACAAGGGAAGAGGTAACTATGCGTATATAGACAATATTTCAGAAGCGAGAAAGGCGATGGTGACTGAATTTGGAGCGACCTTGTTTACCGTTGCTAAGGATGTGAAGATCCAAGTGGAGTTTAATCCTGCCTATGTACAGGCCTATAGATTGGTGGGCTATGAAAACCGTTTATTGGAAGCAGAAGACTTCAATAATGATGCTAAGATCGGCGGTGATATGGGCGTTGGACATACCGTAACTGCGATTTATGAAATCATTCCAGTAGGAGTAAAGAGTTCGATTATTGGAACGGTGGACCCTTTGAAATACCAGAATAATGATAAACCAAACTTGGGTTCCAAGAACGGAGAGTTGGCGACTGTGAAATTCAGGTACAAAGATCCAAAATCCGACAAGAGTGAATTGCAACAGACTGTCGTGAAAGATGCCCCCAAAGCATTTGATTCCATAAGCGAGGATTTCCGTTTTGCAACCGCAGTTGCTGAATTTGGAATGTTGCTGCGCAATTCAGATTACAAGCAAAATTCAAGCTTTTCAAGCTTGATCGCCCGTGCAAAAGCTGCAAAAGGAAAAGATGATGAAGGCTATCGCGCAGAATTTATTCGTATGGCAGAAAATAGTAAGTCAATTGTCGACACAGAAAAGTAAAAAGGTAGAGATAAATAGTTTTTAAAGGTTATTATTTTTAAAGGTTCGCGAAAGCGAACCTTTTTTCTTTTACGAATAAGCCATAAACCATGATATATAAAAAGGTTGATACCCTATCAGACGTCTTTACCTTGGTCCATCCGATGGGTGAGCCTGTCGAACACCGTATCCTCGGTTGGCGAGCGGCATCTCAGCTTCGCTCGACAACCGTACGATGACAAGTTTGTTAAATCTATGTTTCTAGGTATTTAAACCAATATTTATTTTCTATAAAAATCTCTTTCTTGCGACATACTGCCCTGGAAGGGCAGAATTATTTTAGCAATGGTTTCAAACAATATAGGGTTAATGCAAAAACGAAGTTCGATTAATCGAACTTCGTTTTTGCGCGACTTTCAGGCTAACGTGCCATGTCTGCTAAAATAATGGAACCCCAAAAGGGGTTATAACTCTAAAATTAAAAAAAATATTTTTTGCCATCCACTTTGCTGTCATCACCTTCCGATAAATTTAGTCCAAATTTTTACTTCTCAAGATGACCATCAATAGGAACCTAAAGGATTATCAAGTACGAAGTCGAGTTGACAACAATTTTCTTTGTTGCTTTTTCGCGTTAATTTAAGGCAAAAAGAGTATCGAAACCATACAATCAATAAGTTTATTGGCGTACAGTTCCTGCACCTTTCGGTGCACGATGACAGGACCTGATGGAGGAAAACCGAACAGATTCTTCACTGATCGTTCAGAATTGGAAATGCGCTGGAGAGGGATTCATAGAAAGCTAAAGGAGGAGCATCTCGGCTTCGCTCGATAACCGTGTAGCCAAATCCTGGTTCTTTCCCAGATCTTGGTCTATCCTCTTATCCCGAACATCCTGGTTCAAAAACCCTCTTATCCCGAACATCCATACAGTATGGATAAACTACTTATCCTTCTGCTTTTCTTTCCACTGTTGCGAAAATGATTTATCAGCGATTTTCGGAAGTTCACGTTGGTTGCCCCAAGCTTTTTTGAAGAACTTGCGGATAAAGAAATTTTTGGTCTTTCCACCAAAGAAATCAATGATCTTTCTTTTTTGGATTGCCCAGGTAAACATGCTCCAGCCTTTTTTCTCTACGGATGAAACGAGGTCTTGTTGGACGGCATCCCTTCTATTGACCAAAAGCATCTTTTGGATATCGATGCCTACAGGGCAAACTTCCGTGCACTTTCCGCATAGTGAAGAAGCATAACTTAAGTGCTTAAACTCTTTCATGCCGTTGAGGTGCGGGGAGATCAGGGATCCAATAGGTCCTTGATAGGTGGTTTCATAAGTATGTCCACCAATATTTTGATAGATTGGACAGACATTCAGGCAGGCGCCGCAACGGATGCAATACAATCCTTGGCGTTGTTCCTTCTGTTCAAGGACATTGGTACGGCCATTATCCAATAAGATAACATACATCTCATCGGGACCGTCATATTCTGTGTTTTTACGTGGGCCATTTAGGACCGTATTGTAAACGGTAAGATTTTGACCTGTTCCATGGGTTGCCAATAAAGGCCAGAAAAGATCAAGGTCATTTAAGCTGGGAAGCACCTTTTCGATGCCTACAACTGCAATATGTACCTTAGGGAAAGTGGTGGTCAATCGGGCATTACCTTCATTCTCCGTAATGGCGATCGCACCAGTATCCGCTATCAGGAAGTTTGCACCAGTGATCCCAATATCCGCTTGGGTATATTTCTCTCTCAAGATTTCCCTAGCTTTCATGGTCAGCTCCTCTGCAGTAGCTTCTAATGGAGTCTCGAATTTCTCATGGAAAAGTTTGGCAATTTCTTCCAAACTCAGGTGCATGGCAGGAGTAACGAAATGATAAGGCTTTTGTCCTAAGAGCTGGATGATGAATTCACCGAGGTCACTTTCAATGGTCTCGATGTTTTTCTTTTCCAGGAAATGGTTGAGCTCAATTTCTTCGGTTGCCATGGACTTAGATTTTACCACCGATTTAGCTTGGTGCTGTTCCATGATCTTCCCGATTTCCTCGCGCGCTTCTTCTGCATCATTAGCCCAGATTACCTTGCCGCCACGAGCTGTGAAATTTGACTCAAAATCCAAGAGATAGCGATCGAGGTTTTCAATCACCTTCCATTTGATCAGGTTTGCCTTGATCTTGGAATTCTCCAGGTCAAGGAACTTACTTTTCCCTTTTTCAAAAGCATGTTCATACTTATCAATATTATTATTGATAATCTGCCTATGCTGTAAATCAAAGGATTTTGAAGCACTATCTTTCAGGAATTTCTCAGCTACTGTCTGTGCCATAGGGATGTTCTGTTGCTAATGCAAAAATAAAGGTTGAGCGTGAAAATCAACCAATTTTAAAGATAAAAAAATATCTGCTAATGGCAGTATAATGTTTATAACTAAAGTTCTGTTCAAAATTTGGAAAGAGAACAAAAAAATAGCGGTCAATTTTGGTTGACCGCTATTATTGCTTTTATGTTTTTTATTTTTTCGGTTCGATTAAGCTGATGCTTAGTTCGTCCAATTGTTCTTTGGCAATTTCGGCAGGAGCATCGATCATGACATCGCGTCCGGAGTTGTTTTTCGGGAATGCGATAAAGTCACGGATGGTTTCCTGACCTCCCAAAATAGCAGTCAGACGGTCAAGACCGAAAGCTAAACCACCATGTGGAGGGGCTCCATATTGGAATGCATTCATTAAGAAACCAAACTGAGCTTGTGCCTGTTCAGGAGTAAAGCCTAGGTGCTTGAACATCAGGGCTTGCATGTCCTTATCATGGATACGGATGGAACCACCACCGATTTCATTTCCGTTCAATACCAAGTCATAAGCATTTGCGCGAACCTTTCCTGGATCAGTGTCCAATAAAGGCATATCCTCTAGCTTTGGAGAAGTGAATGGATGGTGCATGGCGTGGAATCTTTCAGTTTCCTCGTCCCATTCCAATAATGGGAAGTCGACAACCCAAAGTGGAGCAAATTCATTTGGCTTACGTAAGCCCATGCGATTGCCTAATTCCATACGCAAGGCGCTTAACTGTGCTCTAGTTTTGTTGGCAGGGCCAGAAAGGATTAGGATCAGGTCGCCAGCTTGTGCGCCAGTTGCCTCCGCCCATTGAGCAAGATCCGCTTGGTCGTAGAATTTATCTACTGATGATTTATAAGTTCCATCAGCTTCACATTTCACATAGACCATTCCGGAAGCTCCTACTTGAGGACGCTTAACCCAGTCAACCAATTCATCGATTTGTTTCCTGGTATAAGAAGCAGCCCCTGGAACGGCGATACCTACTACTAATTCAGCGTTGTTGAAGATAGCGAAGTCCTTATGTTGTGCTACTGCGTTTAGTTCGCCAAACTTCATTCCGAAACGGATATCTGGTTTGTCATTACCATAGGTGCGCATCGCTTCGTCGAAAGTCATTCTAGGGAATTGATCTAATTCAATGCCATGGATAGTCTTTAATAGGTGACGGGTCATGCCTTCGAATACGTTCAAGATATCTTCTTGTTCTACGAAAGACATTTCGCAGTCAATCTGGGTAAACTCAGGTTGTCTATCGGCACGTAAATCCTCATCACGGAAACATTTCACGATTTGGAAATATTTATCCATTCCGCCCACCATTAACAATTGTTTAAAGGTTTGAGGTGATTGAGGAAGTGCGTAAAACTGTCCCGGGTTCATGCGTGATGGCACGATAAAGTCACGAGCACCTTCTGGAGTGGACTTTATTAAATAAGGAGTTTCGATTTCACAGAAATCTAATGCAGACAAGTAGTTTCTGACTTCTTGCGTCACCTTATGGCGGAACAATAAGCTGTTCTTTACTGGATTTCTACGGATATCCAAATAACGGTATTTCATACGGATGTCTTCACCACCGTCTGTTTCATCTTCTATAGTAAAAGGAGGTAATTTGGATTCGTTCAGCACTTGTAGGTTGCTGACTTTGATTTCAATATCTCCAGTAGGGATTTTAGGGTTTTTGCTGGAACGTTCTATTACGGTACCAGTCACCTTGATAACATACTCTCTACCCAATTCGCGGGCTTGGCTACGAAGGGATTCATTGTCTTCGCTATTGAAAGTGAGCTGAGTAATACCATATCTATCACGAACATCAATAAATGTCATTCCACCTAAATCGCGTGATTTTTGGACCCATCCGCTCAGGGTTACGGTTTTTCCTAGGTCTTCAATTCTTAATTCGCCACAAGTATGTGTTCTGTGCATGATTATCTCATTTTTATTGAGCCACAAAATTATTGCATTTATGCGAGAATAAAGAATATTTAAGCAATAAGCAGCAAGAGGGAAGGGCTTGCCTCCATGTTCGATGAATTCCAGGTCAAAAATCCCCTGATTCTACCACTTTCCCCCACTTGACCTATCATTTGTTTTCAGTTGCTCCACTTTCCCCCACTTGACCTATCATTTGTTTTCAGTTGCTCCACTTTGCCCCACTTTTGCTGTTTTTGGGGCTTACAATTCCTTAAAAACAAGAGAATTGAGGCTAAATATTACTGTTATGGCGATGATTTTTACAATTCTTAATTTATTGTGTTTCAATATTATTATGCTTTTAAAGTGCGTTGAAGGGCTTTTTTGTAGTCGATAGGCTATGTGGAAAACTTTTTTGTGGGGCATTGTGGGAGATTGTGGGAGAAAGTGTATACTTTTACATTAAAATTAGAGTAGAAATAGGTCAAATGATTCAATTAATCGGAGAATTCGAATGCAAGCTGGACACCAAAGGAAGAATGGTGATCCCTGCTGCGCTCAAAAGGCAACTGCCTGATGTAGAGCGCGAGGGGCTTGTTATGAATCGCGGTTTCGAGAAGAATTTAGTGATCTATACCAAAGAAGAATGGAGCAAAAAAATGCTTCAACTTTCGAAATTGAACCAGTACAACGAGAAGAACAGGATATTCATCCGTCAGTTTATGCGTGGTGCTACGGAGCTTTCTTTGGATTCTGCGGGTAGGGTGCTTTTGCCAAAATCATTGTTGGAATATGCGCATGTAACAGGCGAAGTTTTCTTGCAATGCCAGTTTGATAAAATTGAGGTTTGGGCGAAAGACGAATACGAAAAAATGATGGACAGTAGTACTGACGAAGATTTTTCTGCATTGGCTGAGGAAGTAATGGGTGGATTTAACTTTGCAGGAGATGGGAATGAATAATGAAATCGGATATCACGTTCCTGTCATGTTGCAGGAATGTATAGACGCACTAGCAATAAAACCAAACGGAATCTATGTGGATGTAACGTTTGGGGGTGGCGGACACTCGAAGGAGATCCTGAAGCATTTGGGGCCTCAAGGCAGATTGATCGCTTTTGATCAAGATCCAGATGCCATCAAAAACACACTTCCTGATGATCGATTTACATTGATTCATCAAAATTTTAAGTTCTTAAAAAATTATTTGCGACTGGAAGGGGTGAAACAAGTGGACGGGATTTTGGCTGACTTGGGGGTTTCATCACATCAATTTGACGCTGCTGATCGTGGTTTTTCCATCCGTTTTGATGCGGACCTGGATATGCGAATGGATCAGGTGGCTGATTTGGACGCCCGTAAAGTGCTGAACACTTATCCTGAAGAAGAATTGCACAGGATCTTTGGGATGTACGGTGAGATTCAGAATGCTAAATCATTGGCCAAAACGATTGTAACCGGCCGATTGAGCAATCCGATACAGACGGTTGCCGAATTGAAGCAGGTCATCCAGAAACTGGTCCCTAAGGGGAAAGAGCATAAGTACCATGCCCAGGTTTTTCAGGCCTTGCGCATTGAGGTAAACAAGGAGCTGGAAGCATTACAGGAGTTCTTGGAGCAGACCTCCTTGGTCTTGAAGCCAGAAGGTCGTTTGGTAGTGATGTCTTACCATTCATTGGAAGACAGGTTGGTGAAGAATTTCATGGCCAAAGGAAAGTTCAAGGGAGAAGTGGAGAAGGATTTCTTTGGGAATGAGATTAAGCCATTTAAAGTGATCAGTAGAAAAGCGATCGTTGCTTCGGAAGATGAAGTAAAACAGAACAACAGAGCACGCAGTGCCAAGTTGAGGATTGCAGAAAAAATATAGTAGAGTAGGTATATGGCAAAGAGAAATACTATAAAGCAAAATGAGCTGAGTGAAGAAGTGCAAGAGGAGATGTCTGATGCACTGGAAGAAAAGGTTGAGGAAACCCAGGACTTCCTGAAAACCTTCTTTTCTCAGAAAAAGCTTTCTACATACCTAGTTGCCAAGAATTTACCTTTCGTGGCATTTCTTGCCTTATTAGGTTTGCTGTATATCTCAAACCGACACTTGGCAGAGAACACGGTAAGAAGGATCGATAAGTTGGGCAGGGAAGTGAAGGAGTTGAGTTGGGACTATAAATCATTGAATGCGGAGTTGATGAAATTGACGACGCAGACTGAGATTGCAAAGCGTGCGGATACCTTGGGATTGAAAGAAAGAACAGAACCGCCAATCAAGTTGGAGATAGTAAGGGAAGTAAAATAAAGATTAAGACCAAAACATGAATATTAGGAAGTCCATATTGATTAGGGTGTACCTGGCGTTTGGCCTGATGGTTTTTGGTGCTTTAATGGTATTTGGGAAGTTGTTGCATTTGCAATATGTGGACGGGGATAAGTGGCGTGAGATTGCAGACAGCTTGACGATCCGCGAACGTGTGATCGAAGCGGCAAGAGGAAATATTTATTCCAATGACGGAAGTTTACTGGCTACTTCTGTTCCGGAATATGAGATACGGTTTGATGCGATGGCCATTCCATCCGAGCACAACCAAGTGTTCAATGCTCGGGTGGATTCTTTGGCCAGTAAGCTAGCGACCTTTTTTAAGGATAAATCGGCCAGACAGTACTTGACTTATTTAAAAGAGGCAAGAGCTAAAAAACAACGTTACGTATTAATCAAGCGTAATGTATCACACCAACAGTTGAAGGTCTTGAAGACCTTTCCTTTGTTGAGAAACTTTAAGGAAGAGAAGGAAAGATTCTCGAGTTCTTTGATAGCAGTTAGAGAAAACAAGCGTATTCTGCCATTTACCAATTTGGCGGCTCGTACTATTGGTTATAAAAACAGTAAGGGCGATACGGTTCGAGTTGGACTGGAAGGTGCTTACGGCGATTATATCGAAGGCAAGAGCGGCGTGCAGTTGATGCAGCGTATAGCAGGTGGGGTTTGGATTCCGGTGAACCGTGAGGTGGAGGTTGCTCCAACGGATGGTTCGGATATCATTGCCACCATAGATGTGAATATGCAAGACATGGCACAACGTGCTTTGGAAAAACAGTTGATCGTAAGTAATGCAGATAATGGTTGCGTGATTTTAATGGAGGTGGCAACCGGAGAGGTGCGTGCGATAGCCAACTTTACCAGAGATGGCGAAGGGGTGTACAGAGAGAAATTCAATTATGCCATTGCGCAAGGTGCTGACCCTGGGTCTACATTCAAGGTTGCGTCGTACTTGGTGGCATTGGATGATAATAAAGTTGATACCAATACAGTGATCGATATCGGTAATGGTACTTGGAAAGTTCCTGGACATACCATTAAGGATTCGCATCCACCGAAGAAATCTAAGGTGACCATTAAGGAGGCTTTTGAAGAGTCTTCAAACGTTGGGGTTGCCAAAACAATCGGTAATGCTTATGGCAAGAACCCAGAGAAATTCACTGGCAAGTTACACGAATGGGGCATGGCTAAGCCTTTGGGCTTGCAGATCCCTGGAGAGGCTAACCCTTGGGTGAAGATGCCGGATAGCAGGTCTTGGAGTAAATTGTCATTGGTGCAGATGGCCTATGGCTATGAGTTGAAATTGACACCATTGCAAACATTGACTTTGTACAATGCAGTTGCTAATGATGGAAAGATGTTAGCTCCTTTATTCGTAAAAGAAATTCAACACCTAGGAACTACCGTTAAGAAGTTTGAAGCCAGGGTGATCAATAAGCAAATTGCTTCAAAAGAAGCGATCGGCAAAATGCAGAAGATGATGGAAGGCGTGATGGTTGAAGGGACTGGTAAGAAGTTGAGAAGCCCACTTTATTCTTCGGCTGGAAAAACGGGCACAGCTCAGATGGCTGATGGGTCAAGGGGATATGGTGCTAGAAGGTATCAATCTTCCTTTGCGGGATACTTCCCGGCTGAGAACCCTAAGTATTCCATGATTGTGGTGATCCGTAATCCTAGAAATGGATACTATGGTGGTTCAGTTGCTGGTCCGGTATTCAGGGAGTTGGCAGATATGGTTTTTGCAAATGATTTGTCATTGCACAAAACATTTAACAATAGAAAAGTGAATGTGGCTGGAAATAAAGTTCCATACACATTGAAAGGTTCTAAAGATGCAACTGCGAAGGTTTATGAGATGTTGGGTGTGCAATCGGTGAACTGGAATTCAATTGTGGCTGCGGATAAAGATTCGGCGAACCATTCGGCAGAAGCCTTTACGGTTGCCGAGTACAAGGAGGGCGTTGTTCCGAATGTGAAGGGGATGGGATTGGTCGATGCGATCTACGCGATGGAGAACGCTGGTTTTAAAACTACAGTAAAAGGTAAGGGAAGAGTAATAAATCAATCATTGGTGGCCGGTCAGAAATTGAAACCTGGCACCCGTGTTCTAATAGAATTGAATTAATATGTTGTTGAAAGAGTTGCTACATGCCATTCCGGTAATCGATTACCGTGGGTCTCTGGACACAGAGGTTAGCGCGCTATGCTTGGATTCAAGGAAAGCGGTTAAGGGCAGTGCGTTTGTGGCAGTTCGTGGGCATCAGACCGATGGACATCTATTCGTTAATAAAGCAATTGAATTAGGTGCTTCCGTGGTGCTGGTAGAAGAATTACCAGAGGAGATCAAAGAAGATGTAGTATATGTGGTAGTCGGCGATTCGGCTTATGCATTAGGTGTAATGGCCTCTACATTTTACGGAAATCCTTCCTCGAAATTGAAATTAGTAGGGGTAACAGGTACCAATGGGAAAACGACCGTGGCGACCTTGCTTTTTAACCTGTTCAGCCGATTAGGGTTTCATGTGGGCTTATTGTCCACGGTGCAGAACCAAATAGGTGAGCGTGTGGTGGAAGCAACCCATACCACTCCTGATCCGATATCATTGAATTCCCTGTTGAAGGAAATGGTGGAAGATGGATGTGACTACTGTTTTATGGAAGTGAGTTCGCATGCGGTTGTTCAGCAACGCATTGCCGGGTTGAAATTTGCGGGTGGCATCTTTACCAATATCACCCATGATCACTTGGACTTCCATGGAACTTTCGCCAACTATATCAAGGCGAAGAAAAAGTTCTTTGATGATTTAGACAGATATGCATTTGCATTGACCAATATCGATGATAAAAATGGTCAGGTGATGCTTCAGAATACATTTGCGCATAAGAAAACCTATGGTTTGCACCAAATGGCAGACTTTAAGGCTAAAATCTTGGAAAGCCATTTTGATGGGATGCTATTGCAGGTTGATGGACAAGAAGTGTGGGTGAAGTTGGTTGGTGATTTCAATGCGTATAACCTATTGGCTGTGTATGGTGCTTCTATTTTATTGGAGCAAGAGACAGTGAAGGTTTTGATGGCATTGAGCGAGATCACTGGAGCAGAAGGACGTTTTGAAACCATGAAATCCTCGACAGGTGTGGTTGCCATTGTGGATTATGCCCATACGCCAGATGCGGTTGAAAATGTATTGGAAACCATTGGCGGATTGAGGAAACCTGGACAGCAGATCTTGACGGTTTTAGGTTGTGGTGGAGATCGTGATAAGACCAAGCGCCCTGAGATGGCGGAAGTGGCATCGAGGTTAAGCGATAAAGTGGTCTTGACTTCTGACAATCCGAGGACGGAAGATCCTGCAACCATCATCAAAGAGATGGAAGTTGGTATTTCCGCGGATAAGCGCAAGAATGTTTTCTCGATTACGGATAGAAGAGAGGCCATCCGTGCTGCTTTCCACCTAGCGCAACCAGGTGATGTAATCTTGGTGGCTGGAAAAGGACATGAGAAATATCAAGATATCAATGGGGTGAAAAATCACTTTGACGATAAAGAAGAATTAATAAAGATTTTTAACGAACATAATTAAACTGCATGCTTTACTATTTATTCACTTGGCTTAACGAGCACGTCCATATTCCTGGTGCTGGATTATTCCAATATATCTCGTTTCGTACAGCCATGGCAGTTATCCTTTCGTTAATCATCACCACGGTATTCGGTAGCCGATTGATTCGCTTACTGCACCAAAAACAAGTTGGAGAGACCATCCGCGATTTAGGATTGGAAGGTGAGAAAAAAAAGCAAGGAACCCCGACCATGGGTGGACTGATCATTATCGCCGGTATCTTGATTCCAACATTGCTCTTTGCAAAACTGGATAATATCTACATCATCCTGATGATCATTACGACGATCTGGATGGGTGCAATCGGATTCTTGGATGACTACATCAAAGTATTCCGTAAGAATAAAGAAGGATTGGCTGGGAAGTTTAAGGTGATTGGTCAGGTAGGATTAGGTGTGCTGATCGCGATTACTATGTATTTCCATCCTGAGATTGTTGCAAGACAACAGGTAGCAAATCCAACTTCTTCAAAACCAGTGGAAGTGATTATCAATCCATCAACTGGCGAGAAGACTTATGCTGAGAATGTGAAGTCTACAAAGACAAACATTCCATTTTACAAAAACAATGAGTTCGATTACGCCAAAGTATTGGACGTATTCGGTGTCAATAGCCCTTTGGCTACGTTCTTTGTTTTCTTGGTCGTTGTCGTGTTTATTATCACGGCGGTCTCCAATGGAGCGAATATTACAGATGGTATAGACGGGCTCGCCACGGGAACCTCCGCTATTATGGGGATTACCTTGGCTATCCTAGCCTATGTGTCGGGTAACATCATTTTTGCGGATTACCTGAACATTATGTTTATCCCGAATTCGGGTGAGCTGGTGATTTTTGCGGGTGCATTTGTTGGAGCCTGTACAGGTTTCCTTTGGTACAATGCCTACCCTGCACAAGTGTTTATGGGTGATACAGGAAGTTTGGCGATCGGTGGTATCATTGCTGCTTTCGCGATCCTGATCCGTAAAGAATTATTGATTCCGGTGTTGTGTGGTATTTTCTTGATTGAGAATCTATCGGTTATCCTTCAGGTTTCTTACTTCAAGTATACCAAGAAGAAATACGGTGAGGGCAGAAGGATCTTCCTGATGTCACCATTGCACCACCATTATCAGAAGAAAGGTTACCATGAGTCCAAGATCGTGACACGATTTGTGATTGTGTCGATCATGCTGGCCATTTTGACCATTGTCACATTAAAAGTAAGATAGTAGAAGATGCCGAACATAGCACATACATATTACCCCCAAACTGGCCGTCTAGTAATTTTAGGTGCAGGTGAGAGTGGAGTTGGTGCAGCAATCCTGGGAAAGGATAAGGGTTTTGATGTGTTTGTGTCAGATATGGGCGCTATAGCTGATACGTATAAAGCCACTTTGGAAAAAGAGGGTATCTCATTTGAAGAGGGACAGCACACAAAGGAATCGGTGATCAATGCCGACCTAGTGGTGAAGAGTCCTGGGATACCAGAGAAGGCTCCATTGATAAAGGAATTAAGAGGATTAGGCCTTCCGATCATTTCGGAAATCGAGTTTGCCGCTCAATATACCGATGCCAAATTATTGTGCATCACCGGGTCAAACGGGAAGACAACTTCCACTTTGTTGACTTACCATATATTGAAGAATGCAGGTTTGAATGTAGGCCTAGCCGGAAATATAGGAAATAGCTTTGCCTTGCAGGTAGCTAGAGAGCAACATGATGCTTACGTTTTGGAGATCTCCAGTTTTATGCTGGATGATATGTACCACTTCCGTGCTGATGTTGCCGTGATCTTGAATATCACACCCGATCATTTAGATCGATATGATTATAAGATGGAGAATTATGTGGCATCGAAGTTCCGCATGGTTCAAAATCAAAGACCGACGGACTACTTTATCTATTGTAAGGATGATCCGGAGACGATGGCAGCCCTGGAGAAACATCCTACAGCAGCAATGCATCTGCCATTTACACAAGAGGGAATAGTGGATACCGGAGCGTATCTGGACGACGAGAAGAATTTGAACATTTTAATACCAAATAGAGAAGCTTTTATCATGAATATCGAAGAATTATCACTGCAAGGCAAGCACAATGTTTACAACAACATGGCTTCAGGACTGGTTGCTAAGGCTCAGGAATTGAGAAACCAAACGATGAAGGAGAGCATGGGTTCTTTTGTAAACGTGGAACACAGATTGGAGCACGTAGCTTGTATCGGTGGGGTTAATTATATCAATGATTCTAAAGCGACCAATGTCAATTCGGTTTGGTATGCCTTGGAAAGTTTCTCTACAGATATCGTGTTGATTATGGGTGGTGTGGATAAAGGAAACGACTACGAGATGTTGAAGGACTTAGTGAAGTCAAAAGTGAAAGCGATCATCTGTATCGGAAAGGATACTGGCCGTATCCATGAAGCTTTTGAAGATGATACAGATGTGATCGTGAATAGTGCATCGATGAGTGATGCCGTTCAGATTGCTTCGCATCTGGCTAAGAAGGGTGATACGGTATTGTTATCGCCAGCATGTGCCAGCTTTGACTGGTTCAAGAACTACGAAGATCGTGGTGACAAATTTAAGGAAGCAGTAATGACTTTATAATTAGGAGGACAATGGAATACATTTTTTCTAAACTAAAAGGCGATAAATGGATCTGGATCATTGTGATCTTGTTGTCCATCTGGTCACTATTGGCTGTTTACAGCTCGGTAGGAACCTTGGCTTACAAGGAAGGAAAGGGTACTGAACTTTATTTATTCAAACACCTTTTCATAGTTGTGGCGGGTTTAGTGATGATGTATCTATCACACAAATTGGATTACCGCTATTATGCTGGGATTTCCAAATTGCTGATGGTAGTCACGATTCCATTGTTGTTATACACCCTAGTATTCGGAAGCAAGGTAAATGATGCCAGTCGTTGGTTGACCATCCCGGTGATCAATCAGACTTTCCAGACTTCGGATTTGGCGAAATTGGCTTTGATTACCTTCTTGGCAAGGATGTTATCCCGTAAGCAAGAGGAGATCAAGGACGTGAAGAAATCCTTTATTCCGATCATGGGAGCGGTTTGTTTTGTGTTCGTTTTAATCGCATGGGCAAACTTATCTACAGCTTTGATGCTGTTTGGTGTTAGTGTTTTGTTGCTGTTGATCGGTCGTATCAGTTTCAAACAGATTGCGGTGGTTTGTATGGGCGGTGGGGTTCTATTGATGCTGGTGATCTTTATGGGACCTAGACGGGCTACTTACCTGAGCCGTATTCAAGGTTTCTTCAATACAGAAGAAGTGCATGAAGGAAAAGGTTCCTTCCAGGATGATAAAAACTACCAGGCTAATAATGCCAAGATAGCGATTGCTACGGGCGAGATGTTTGGTAAAGGTGTTGGTAACAGTGTTCAGCGTAACGTATTACCTCACCCATATTCAGATTTTATTTTTGCCATTATCATTGAAGAGTATGGCACGATTGGAGGGGCGGTATTGCTCTTCCTGTATATCGCATTGATGTATCGATGTATCCGGATTGTCACCTTAAGTCCGCGGGCCTTCGGGGCGTTCCTGGCAGCCGGGTTGGGCTTCAGTCTGACGATTCAGGCTTTGGCAAACATGGCGGTTGCCGTTGGTCTTGGACCAGTGACCGGGGTTCCACTTCCGTTAGTGAGTATGGGGGGAACATCGATCTTATTTACGAGTGTAGCCTTGGGGATTATCCTAAGTGTGAGCCGTAATGTGGAAGAATTGAAAGTTAAAGAAGAAAAAGAAGTTGCAAAGGCTCCTCGCAAAGTGGTGGTTGGAACAATTTAATTGAAATATTGAATGGCGCATCGAGTAATCATAAGTGGTGGTGGAACGGGAGGACATATCTTTCCTGCGATAGCGATAGCCAATGCGTTGAAAAACCTGTCTCCAGATATTGAGATCCTGTTTGTAGGAGCCAATGGTAAGATGGAGATGGAAAGAGTACCGGCAGCGGGATATGAAATAGTAGGGTTGGATATCGTTGGGATCAACCGCCAGTCCTTACTTAAAAATATTAGTCTTCCCTTCAAGATGGTAAAAAGCTTGTGGAAGGCGAGGAAAGTTCTTAAAGATTTTAAAGCGGAAGCAGCAATTGGTGTTGGAGGTTATGCATCGGGTCCATTATTGATGATGGCGAATATGATGGGATTACCTACCGTAATCCAAGAGCAGAATTCTTTTGCCGGGGTTACTAACAAGAAGTTGGGAGCAAAGGCAAAGAAGATCTGTGTAGCCTATGAAGGTATGGAAAGGTTCTTTCCAGCGGACCGCGTCTTGTTGACCGGTAATCCTATCCGTAAATCTTCAGTTGCTATCGAAGGTAAACGAGAGGAAGCAATCCATGCTTTTGGATTGGACCTGGACAAGAAAACTTTGTTGGTCACTGGAGGAAGCTTGGGCGCATTGACCTTGAACGATAGCATCAAAGGAGGGCTGGAGAAGTTGGTAGCGGCAGGGATTCAAGTGATCTGGCAATGTGGTAGCTACTATTACGAGAAATTGAATGCTGAATTAGCAGATCAATTACCAGACTCGATCAAGTTGATGCCATTCTTAGAGCGCATGGATTATGCTTATGCCGCAGCTGATGTCATCGTGGCTAGAGCAGGTGCAGGAACCATATCGGAACTATGTGTGGTAGGAAAGCCAGTGGTATTGGTGCCTTCGCCGAATGTCGCAGATGACCATCAGACAAAGAATGCAAATGCCCTGGTTGAGAAAGATGCCGCATTGATGGTGAAAGATCAAGTAGCGAGGGAAGAGTTGGTGAATACGGTCCTAGGGTTATTCCGAGATGAGGCCAAACAAAGGCAACTAGGTGAACACATCCTGAAATTGGCCTTGGCTGACGCGGATGAGGTTATCGCACAAGAAGTATTGAGTATAATAGAAAAATAGAAAATGAATATCGACAAAATAAAAAGAGTTTATCTCCTGGGTATCGGCGGAATCGGCATGAGCGGATTGGCTCGTTATTTTAGTCGTTTGGGCTGTGAGGTGGCTGGTTATGACCGTACCTCCACAGAGCTTACCAGAACTTTAGAAGCGGAAGGAATGCCAATCAGTTATTCTGATGATGTGGATTCAGTTCCTGCTGCTTTTAAATCGGCAAGCGATGAGACCCTGATTATTTTCACTCCTGCAATTCCGAAGGACCTTAAATTGAAAGCGTTTTTTCTTGATAATGGTCATGAACTGTTCAAACGCTCTCAGGTATTAGGTTTTATCTCGGCGAGCCGATTTACTATCGCCGTTTCAGGTACGCATGGAAAGACAACAACTTCTACCATGGTAGCACATGTTTTGAAACATTCTGGTTTTGATTGCTCGGCATTCTTGGGCGGAATCAGTACAAACTATCAGAACAACGTGCTTTTTGGAGAAAATGATGTAGTGGTGGTGGAAGCCGATGAATATGATCGCTCTTTCTTGACCCTGCATCCTAATATTGCCATCGTGACTTCTGCGGATGCAGATCATTTGGATATCTATGGCGACCCTCAAGAGTTGATTACTTCTTTTGAGATGTTCCTGGATAGAGTCGTAGATGGCGGAAAGAAAATCGTGAAAGTAGGATTGCCATTTACAGGTGATATTAGCTATGCAAGAGAGCAGGTTTGCGATGCCTATGCTGAAAATGTAAGGGTAGAAAATGGTGAGTTCTATTTTGATTACCATTCTGCTGATTTAGTGATCAAGGATATCCATTTGGGGATTCCGGGATTGCATAATGTTGAAAATGCAGTAGCGGCCATTACGGTTGCCCATCTATTGGATATTTCAGCGGATAAAATCGTGGCGGCATTGTCGGATTTCCAAGGTGTGAAAAGACGCTTTGAATATATCGTGAAGTCTGATAAGAATGTGTACATCGATGATTATGCACATCATCCAGAAGAATTGAGGGCATTTTTGACCTCGATGAGAAAGCTATATCCGAATAAGAAATTAACGGTGGTTTTCCAACCGCACTTATTCAGTAGGACTAGGGATTTCGTGGATGGCTTTGCAGAGGTATTAGCATTGGCAGATGAACTTCTTTTGATGGAAATCTATCCTGCTAGAGAATTGCCCATTGAAGGTGTTGATTCAACTTGGTTGTTGAATAAAATCGAATTGGACAACAAACGCTTAGTAAGCCCAGAAGAAGTTCTGGAAATCGTGAGAACAGAAGATCCAGAGTTATTGGTAACTGTTGGAGCTGGAGATATTGATAAACTGGTAAAACCACTTAAAGAAGAATTGAACCATGCTAAATAGAATAAGAAATATACAATGGCGTCAAGTCGGCTATTTTTTCTTAGGATTAGTGGCGATCGTTGGAGTGGGGATGTTGATGAGTTTGGTCAACAAGAAAGACCAGGTGCAGGAATGTATCGCACTGAAAGTGATGGTAGAAGGGAAAGAGACTTTCATTGATCAAAATGATATTTCATCGATGATCAAAGAGAAGTTTGGAGCAGTGGTTGGCAAGCAATTGAACCAATTGCCATTGCAACAGATCGAAACAGAACTAAAGAAATCCCCTTATGTATCCAATGCGGATGTTCATATGGATATGGATGGAACGATGCGAGTTGCAGTTCAACAGCGCGAGGTTGTTGTAAGGATTATCAATCAAGGCGGACAAGAGTTTTATGTAGACTCGAAAGGCAATAAGATCCCGGTGACTTTGAAGTATGTGCCACATGTGATGGTTGCCAATGGAAATATCAAAGAGGGCTACAAAAAATCATTGGAGCCTGTAAACAGCCAATTGGTGAAGGACTTGGTGAAAATCGTTGAAGAGACCAAAACCGATGAGCTTTGGAGCAACCAGATCGTCCAGCTTTATGTCAACGATGAAAAGGATATCGAGATTGTTCCTAGAGTGGGTAGCCAGCAGCTAATCATCGGCAATGCGGACTCTTTAAGTTACAAATTGGACCGATTGAAGAAGTTTTATACACATATCCTTCCGAAGGTGGGATCCGATGCATATAGCAAAGTGAATGTGAAATACAGCGGACAGATTGTCTGCGAACGCAAAGGCGATTGGTTTATCGATAGCCTACAAATGAAAATTAACAAGAAGATTTAAGAAACAAAATTACATACAGCATCAAACACAGCATATGAAACCTAGAATTGTAGAAAATGAAAAAGAAAATCCAATTATCGTTGGATTGGACATCGGTACGACAAAGATCTGCGTCACTGTAGGTCGTCGTAGTGGATCGAACAAGGTTGAGTTATTAGGTGTAGGGAAAGCGGAGTCTGCCGGCGTTAATCGTGGAGTTGTTGCCAACATCCAGAAGACGGTGACCAGTATCCGTGAGGCTGTTGCTGTGGCTGAAGGTCAATCCAACGTTGACATCAAAGTTGTCAATGTAGGTATTGCCGGACAGCACATCAAGAGTATCCAACACCGTGGTATTTTAACAAAGAATGACGATGATGAAATCGGACGCCTAGATATCGAGCGTTTGATCTCGGACATGTACAAATTGGTTCTTCCTCCGGGAGAAGAGATCATCCATGTTTTACCACAAGAATTTACCATTGACAACGAGCCGGGTATCAAAGAACCTATCGGTATGGCAGGTAGAAGAGTGGAAGCAAACTTCCATATCATCTCAGGTCGTGTTACCGATATCAAGAACATCAAGAGATGTGTGGACAACTCTGATCTTGAAGTTTCTGAATTGATCCTTGAACCTCTTGCATCATCCGAGGCTGTGTTGGATGAAGAGGAAAAGACTGCAGGTGTTGTGTTGGTGGATATCGGTGGTGGTACCACAGACGTTGCAATCTTCCATGAAGGTATTATCCGCCATACGGCAGTAATTCCTTTGGGAGGAAATATCGTGACGGAAGATATCCGTCAAGGTTGTGCCGTGTTACGCAATCAAGCAGAGCAATTGAAAGTAAGATACGGATCAGCTTTAGCAGATGAGAACAAAGAAAACGAGGTTATCTGTGTACCTGGTATTAGAGGAAGGGAAGCTAAAGAGATTTCTGTAAAGAACTTAGCATATATCATTCAAGCGAGAATGGAAGAGATCATTGAGCACGTGTTCTATGAAATCAAATCTTCAGGTTATGAAGACAAATTGATTGCCGGGATCGTGATCACTGGAGGTGGTGCGCAATTGAAGCATTTGGTTCAGTTGGTAGAGTATATCACAGGAATCGATTGCCGCATTGGCTACCCGAATGAATACCTTGCAAAAACCGATATGTTGAACAAGCAGGCTTTCGAAGAATTGAAAAGCCCATTGTACGCAACAGGTATCGGATTGTTGATCAAAGGGATTCAGTCGATCGAAGAGGAAGAGAAAAGAAATGAGGAAAAATTCATCAAAAAGACGGCTACTACACACGTAAAAGTGAAAGAAGGCGTTAAAGAAATAGCGGAAGGTCAAAACAAAAAAGAAGGGTGGTTGACTCGTTTTTTAGGCGATTGGATCAAAGATGGAGCGGATATAGACGACGACACTTTCATCGGTAAGAAATAATTATCAACATCAGCTTGTTTTTTCCACATTTTAACAAATGTGGAAAACTCTTGTTAAGAATTTGGTAATATTACATTAGAATTGTTGACTTGCGTTGTGTTAACGTAAAGGCTTGATGAAGAATTAAATAGGATAAAATATATGTCGATACAATTTGAAATGTTAAAGGAGAACTCATCAATTATCAAGGTAATTGGTGTAGGTGGGGGCGGCGGAAACGCAGTCAATCACATGTATAAGCAGGGAATTAGTGGTGTGGATTTCATAGTTTGCAATACGGATGCGCAAGCTTTGGAACTAAGCCCTATTCCAAATAAGGTGCAATTGGGAGCGAGTCTTACAGAAGGTATGGGTGCTGGCGCTGATCCTGATGTTGGTGAAAACTCAGCCATCGAAAGTATTGAGGATATCAAACGTATGTTGGGTACCAATACAAAGATGCTTTTCATTACTGCAGGAATGGGTGGTGGTACTGGTACTGGAGCTAGTCCGGTGCTTGCTAAGGCAGCGAAGGAATTAGGAATCTTGACCGTTGCGATCGTTACAACTCCATTCACATTCGAAGGTAAACGTCGTCGTATGCAAGCAGAAGACGGTTTGGGAGAACTTCGCAAATACGTTGACTCTTATTTAGTTATTTCAAACGACCGTTTGCGCGAAATCTTCGGGAACTTGACGATGACTGCTGCATTTGCTAAGGCAGATGATATCTTGACCACTGCGGCCAAAGGTATAGCAGAAATCATCACCATCCCTGGATATGTAAACGTCGATTTCAAGGACGTTCGTACCGTAATGAACGATTCTGGTGTTGCGATCATGGGTAATGCCGTGGCAACAGGTGAACAACGTGCATTAGATGCTGTAACTGGTGCGTTGGCATCACCATTATTAAAAGACAATGAAATTGAAGGTGCTCGTTACATCTTATTGAACATTACTTCCGGTACTCGTGAGGTAACAATGGATGAGGTTGCGATCATTACGGATTACATCCAAGAAAAAGCTGGTCTTTCGGCTGACTTAATCTGGGGTAACTGTATCGATGCAAACTACGAAGAGGAACTTTCAGTAACTATAATAGCAACTGGTTTTCAAACTTCTGAAGAGCGCGTGAAGGAAAAAGAAATGGAAAAGATTGCCATTCCTTTGACTCCTGAGGTGTCGACTTCAGCTTTCGTAAAACCGGTAACTACCAATCAATTCGTGGATAGAACCAATACTGAAGCCAGTGCTTTCGTAAAGCCTAGTACTCCAGTGGATACCCCTACGAATCAAGCTCCACAGAGCGATTTGTTTTCAAACAAGGCAGCAGTAGCTGCTCAAGCAAATGCCGTGGAGAAAAACGATTCCCAAATCGTTCGCCATACATTGGAATTAGATGATAACTCTGATGTGGAAGAAATTGAAGAAGATGCAAATCCACACGGATTTGAATTGAAAACTTCTCCTTCTTTGTTCGAGTTCAAGTTGCCTACTGTATTTGATACATACAAGCCTGCTGAAGAGAAGGAAGAGCCAACTCCAGAACCGGTGAACGAAGTAGCTCAGCCAAAAGCTGAAATCGAGTTGGAAGAAGCTAAGAAAGAAGAAAGCAATTTCGAAGATCAATTGTTGAAAACCAAGGAACGTATCCTTCGTTTGAAAGAGTTGAGCATGAAATTGAAGTCTTCAAATGGTCTTCAAGAGCTTGAGAATGAGCCTGCTTACAAAAGAAAGCAAAAAACATTAGACGATGTGCCTCATTCATCCGAGTCTCAGGTTTCCCGTTTCACCCTATCTTTTGATGATGGTGAGACTGAAATCAGACCAAACAACTCTTTCCTACACGATAATGTAGATTAATCTTATCCTATTTAATAAATAAAGGGTGGCTTGAAAAGGTCACCTTTTTTGTTTTTTAGATTTTGTTTATAGAAAAAAGATGCTAATTTTAAGTGAGTTACTATAAAAAATTATAAACAAAACTAAAAGTTATGGCAAGTATTGATAAATTCAAAGAGTTGAAGTCTCTAATTGACGGATTAGAACATGACGCAGACAAGTTTTTTGCAAAAGGAAATAGTGCCGCTGGTACACGCGTAAGAAAAGGTCTGCAGGATATTAAGACTTTAGCCCAGGATCTACGCCTAGGAATCCAAGATCTCAAAAACAAAAAATAAAGATCTTTAAACCCTATTAAGAACTAAGCCCATTTTTGGGCTTTTTTTATGTGTATATTCGAATAAACTAGATATAAGATGAAACAGATCCAGAATCCCATTTGGTTGATGAGCTCCGCTTACGATCAATTGGGACAAGCAGAACTTTTAGATACCGCTTCCCGTTTAGGCGCGCAGGGCATTGATCTCTGTGTATTCCGTAAGGATGGCGCACGAGCCGACCATACCGCCACCCATTTAGATTATGATGGCTTTGGACCAGAGGAAGCCAAGAGAACCTTGGAGGCCTTCAATAATAAAGGGCTTAGGCTTTCTTTGGGCGCCTTTGAGAACATGATCGGCGGTGATGAAGGGGAAAGGCTGAAAAACCAAAACCATCTCTTAAAACTGATTAGAATAGCCAATTTGCTTGGTGGTGATGAGAACAATGTAATGGTTGGGACCTTTGTAGGTTATAACCATGAGCTTGGAAATCAGATCGACGGCTTCCAAAAGAACCTGGATGAGTATAAAAGGGTCTTTGAACCCATTATTCGCTATGCAGAAGACTTAGGGGTTACCGTGGTCTATGAGAACTGCCCGATGGAAGGATGGCGATCTTTCCGTTACACTAGCACCTTCAATAATCTCCCTGGGGTTTTGGCTGCGCGCAAGTTGATGTATGCCATGATTCCGAGCAAGGCACATGGCGAGATTTATGACCCTTCCCATGATATCTGGCAAAATACCGACCCGGTTGAAGTCATTGAAGAAATGGATATTGATCGCTTAAAACGTGTGCATGTCAAGACCACGCGGATGTTGAGCAGCAAAGGTAGGATTGAGTGGGGTGGGATGTACCCTATGCAACATGTCAATGCTGATCTGGCTCAATTAGCAGGTGTAAGTGTTCCCCAAAGTGATTGGGACCGCCATCATTATACGGCTATGCTTCCAGGCTTCGGCGGTACGGATGATATGGACTGGAACAGTTTTGTGGAAACCCTTCATGACCGCGGTTTTTCTGGACCTTTTGAAATCGAAAACGAAGCAAAGAATTCCAAGGACACCCATAACCTGGCAGCCATTAACCAAGGCGCCAAAGCCTGTATCAGCTTCCTTTCACCCTTGTTATGGAAGCTAGACTCCCAAGGCTATGAGTTTACTGAACAGAAAGCGCTGAAATTAGTCTCACGAGAAGACATTCCCGTGAAAAGCATGGGTGATTTGACCTAGCTAGATCAAAAACCTAAAAAAGAACCTATAAAAAAATAAGGAATAACCATTTGGTTATTCCTTATCTGCGTTCATTTTGAACAGCGATATCAAATCTGGAATGTTGTGCACACCCAGTTTCTCGAAAATCCTACTTTTATAGGTACTCACGGTGGAAGAACTCAAGTTCAACCTGTTTGAAACCTCAATAATGCCCAATCCTTCGATTAGATGTCTTGCCACGTCCATTTCGCGGTTAGATAGTTTGTACAATGGGTTCAAGCTATCCACCTTGGATTTGCTGGTGGTCAGTTTCTGAACATAAAGGTCCTTAATGGCTTCAGACATATAGCGTCCCCGTTCAAAAATGCTGTTGATGGCATTGGTGAATTCGGTCATGCTCGTAGTTTTGTTGACATATCCCGCAGCACCTGCCTCGATATAGCGAAGAGCATACAGGGTCTCGTCATACGAAGAGAAGACTAAGATTTTTAAGTCAGGTTGCATGTCCAACAACTCTTTGATCACCTTGATGTTATTGCCCCCAGGCATATTGATATCTAGGAGAAGTAAATCAAAATTTGTTGTCTTTAATTGTGCAAATACCTCATCATATGTCTGCGCATGGACAATCTCAACAGTCTTTAAAGTCTCTTTAATGGCAGTTGAAACCCCCAGACGGACAATAATATGGTCGTCGGCTATTAATATTTTTTTCATAAAGTTATTACACAAATTACCCTAGATCCACATGATTTTAATAATTTCCCAACAGTTGGAATAGGGTTGAAAAATTATATTTAGTAGTTAATTTGTTTCCTCAAATATAATAATTTTATATGTATTCGCTCTGTATAAAAATTAAATTAAAGTTTTGCGTACAGTCTCCATGGTAGAAGTACTTAGTGTACATTAAAAATACTCATTTATTTTGAAATTAATTTCAATTTATGATTGTAAACAGCTTTTTTTGTAAGATATTCAATACATTGCACAACTATTTAAGTAAAAACAATTTAAACATATTATATTCACTTTTAGACTATTTAACTTATGGGATTTTTAAAAGAATTTAAAGAATTCGCTATGCGCGGCAGCGTGATTGACCTAGCTGTCGGTGTTGTTATCGGTGGTGCATTTGGAAAGATCGTGACCTCTTTGGTGGACGATATCATTATGCCCCCAATCGGATATCTCACTGGTGGTGTAGATTTCTCTGCCATGAAGTATGTGATCAAAGAAGGAAACGAAGCTGCAGGTGTGGCTGAAGTGGCCGTTACTTACGGTAACTTCATCAACGTGTTGATCCAGTTCCTGATCATCGCTTTCTGTATTTTCTTGGTGATCAAAGGGATCAATTCCTTGAAAAAAGAAGAACCAAAAGAACCAGAAGCAGCTCCAGCACCAACCAAAGAAGAAACTTTGCTTACTGAGATCCGCGATATTTTAAAAAATAAATAAGCATTAAATATATGCTCTAAAGCAAATTATGCAGGTTATTCGCCTAAATAATTTGCTTTTTTTTATTTATTAGATTTAGAGTGTTGCGTATGTGTGAAATAAACTTTATTTTTGCATTCCTCTTTTGAGGGATAATTTGATTAAAAGTATTAAAACAAGCATAAAAGCGTCATGAAGAGAACATTTCAACCTTCGCAAAGAAAAAGAAGAAATAAACACGGATTCAGAGAGCGTATGAGCTCTGCAAATGGTAGAAGAGTACTTGCTGCTCGTAGAGCAAAAGGAAGAAAACGCCTTTCAGTTTCTGACGAAAGCCGTCACAAAGGTTAATCTTGCGCTCGCCGGTGATATAGGGACCGCGCTGTTTTAGCCGGCTTTATGGTCATCGTGATGAAAAAATATACATTTAAAAAAGAAGAACGATTATGTAGCAAAAGGTCTATTGACGATCTTTTCCATAATGGTTCTTCTTTTGTTGTATATCCGTTCCGAGTGGTCTTCCTCAGCAAACCCGCCGATCCCGAACAGAAATTCCCCGCCCAGGTCATTACCTCCGTTCCCAAGAAACGCTTCAAAAGAGCGGTGGACCGGAACCATATCAAAAGACTTACCCGGGAAGGTTACAGACTCGAGAAAGGCAAACTCTATTCCTTTTTACAAGATCATTCCTTAAATTTGTTGTTGGCCATTCAATACGTCAGTAATGAAAAGCTACCTATGGATACGCTTCAGGGCAAGCTTGGTCAATTGATCGGTAAACTAGAACATGAAATATCTAAATCTAATTTGGGAAAAAGGGATTAAGCTGCCTCTAAAGTGGCTTTTTTTACTCATTATCAAGATTTACCAGCTATTTCTGTCCCCACTGTTAGGCGCTAGTTGCCGTTATTCCCCAACCTGTTCCCAATACGGCAAAGAAGCAATTCTTAAGCACGGACCCTTTAAGGGCGGTTGGCTAACTATTAAACGTATTGCCCGTTGCAATCCTTGGGGTGGTCATGGGCATGATCCAGTTCCTTAATTCAATATGTCAAATTCCTACATCCTTTCCATCGAAACTGCTACCAATCTTTGCTCAGTTTCCCTTTCCAATCATGGTCAAAATCTATTCAGTGTGGTCGGCAATGAACCTAATCTTCACGCGACCAAATTGACCGTTTTTATCCAGGAATTAATGGAGAAGGCTGGAATGTCCCTTGATCAGCTGTCCGCAGTAGCGGTTAGTATGGGTCCTGGGTCTTATACCGGATTGCGAATCGGCGTCTCTACTGCCAAAGGACTTTGTTACGCCTTAGATATCCCGCTTATCGCTAATAATACCTTAGAAGCCCTAAAAGATGGCTTTATCGCTAAAAATCCCCAGTCCAAGGATAAAGTCCTGTTGTTGCCCATGATTGATGCAAGGAGGAGAGAGGTGTACACGGCTATTTTCCATGCTGATGGAAGCCTGTATAAGGAAACCGAAGCCTTGATCATCGATGAGCACACTTTTGATGCCTACCTCAATGAGGGTTACCGGTTGATCCTCTTTGGCTCAGGTGCCGATAAATTTATCCCGACTTTTGAGCATAACGATAAGATCCAAGTAGTGGCTCAATTCGATTCCATTGCCAACTACCAAGATGAAGTTTCCTACAAGAAATTTGTGGGGCAAAAATTCGAAGATGTGGCTTATTTCGAGCCATTCTATCTGAAAGATTTTGTGGCTACCACGCCGAAGAAATCCCCTTTGCTATAACCATCTTTTCCGCTTGAACCAGATATAGATCATCAGGGAAACCAATACCACGACGATCCAGACTGCAGGGTAGCCAAATAGCCATTCCAGTTCGGGCATGTATTTAAAGTTCATGCCATATACCCCAACGATAAACGTCAATGGCATAAAGAACACGGAGATAATGGTCAGGATTCGCATAATCTCATTGGTATGGTTGGATTCTATGTTAAAGTAAACGGAAAGCAACTGAGCCGTATTTTCGCCAATATTCCGATAAAGGGTGTTTGTCCTTGAATAGATATCCCTTAAATCCTGCGTATAGATGTTTTGGTATTCCGGCATATGGAAATAGTCCACAATATCCTTGTATAGCGTCAAGATGATCTTGATAAGGTCCACCTGTCTCTTCAGGTAATATAGCTTCATCAAGAAAGGCTTCCGCTTGCGGTGCAAAAACACGATCTCCTCATAATCATCCAGCTTCTCCGCCAGATCATTGATGACCAGGTTCTCAAATGTTTTCAGCGATTGGGAGACCAAGCTATTGACCAAACTCTTGCTGGACTTCAGTTTTTTGTTGGTCTTGTCCAATTCAATCAATTCATTCAGTAGGGGAATTTCATTTCTATGGACCGTAATAATGAAATCCTCATCATAAAAAACCGAAATACGAAGGGTAATATCCGCGAGGGTGTCCGAATTTTCCGGAAAGGCATCCGCAATGGAACGCAGGATCAGGAAATGGTAATTTTCGAATTCCTCAATCTTTGGAAGGTGGCCGATTTCAAGACAGTCTTTGATGGAAGCATCGTTCAGGTTGTACTTTGCCTTGAGTTCGGTAAAGTCCTCTAGCGTAGGGTCAAGGATCTCGTACCAATCGTAACCATTTTCTTCTTTTCGGATTATATGTCGTACCATGTATCGGGTTTAAAGATGAAATTTAGTGAGATTATAGCAAATTACAAATTCGAATTGTAAGGCGTAGCATTCTTCTCCTTGTTTTGCCGCGATTTAGAAAGCATAAAAAAAGCCCCGATCGATCGGGGCTTTTACATGATATCCTTTACTGCTTATTTTTTATCAGCAGCACTTTTGTCTTTGTATTCCTTGTTTAGGGCATCCAAAACTTCGTTGGTGATGTCCATTTTAGGGTCAGCATACAATACCGCAGGGTTGGTTTTTGAGTAGGTCAAAACCAATTTGTATCCTTTACCTTCCGAGTGTTTCTTCAGGTGGTCGGTAATGGTGGTGTATACTTTAGTGAATTCAGTCTGTTCTTCTTGTGCAATGGAAGTAGAAGCATTTTGGTCCATACGGCCCAAGTCATTTTGGTGTCTTACCAAACGTTCTTCCGTAGCTTGACGCTCCGAAGCACTCATGGTAGCTGCCTTTTGTTGGTATTCAGCCAGTTCACGTTGGTAAGCTTGTCCTTTCGCTTGTAGGTCGCTCTGTGCTTTTTTCACTTTAGCTTCCAATTTGGTGCGAACGTCTTTGAAATATTGGTATTTCTCAGATAAAGTATCCGAGTTTACATATGCGATTTTGTCAGTAGGGTCAGGTGTAGTAGCGGTAGTTGTCGCTGCTGAAGGTGATTTTTCAGCTTGGGTACTAGCCTGTTGATTACAAGATACGATTGCTGCAGTGGCAACAAGACCTAAGGTAATTTTTAATAGTTTATTCATTCTGTGTTTTATATTTCGATTTTCTTAATGACAAACCTAATATAAAAAATTCAATTATTCTAAAAACGCTGCTATTTCCTATGGAATTTAAATAGTGAAATTATGTTAATTTTGCTCGTTCACGTTGCCTTTTTTATTTGATTATTAGGGGAAAATTTCGTATTTTTGAAAGTTAATCAACAGTAATTTTAAAGGATTTTCATGAGCGAAGAAATTAAAAATGCATCTACGTATTCAGCGGATAATATCCAGGTATTAGAAGGATTAGAAGCTGTACGTAAGCGCCCTTCCATGTACATCGGTGATACAGGCGTAAAAGGCCTACATCACTTGGTTTATGAAGTAGTCGATAACTCTATCGATGAAGCTGTTGCCGGTTATTGTAACGACATTGTCGTAACCATTCTAAAATCTAACGGTATATCGGTTCGCGATAATGGTCGCGGTATTCCGACAGGAATCAATAAGAAAGAAAAGAAATCTGCTTTAGAGCTTGTAATGACTGTATTGCACGCCGGTGGTAAATTCGACAAAGATACCTACAAGGTGTCCGGAGGTTTGCACGGTGTGGGGGTATCCTGTGTGAATGCCCTTTCCATTCATTTACGCGCTGAAGTACATAGAGAAGGTAAAATCTTTGTCCAAGAATATGTACAAGGAAAGCCTCAGGATGATGTAAAAGAAATCGGTACCAGTGATGTCACCGGAACCATTGTTACATTTATCCCTGATTCGGAAATCTTTACTACTACCACCGTTTATAACTACGATACTTTAGCAAACCGTCTTAGAGAGCTTTCCTTCTTGAACAAAGGCATTAAGTTGACCTTGATCGATGAAAGGGAAATCTTGGATAACGGCGAGTTCAAGAAAAATGTATACTTATCTGAAGGTGGTCTTCAAGAATTCGTGAAATTCTTGGATGGAAACAGAACCGCTTTGATCCCTGAGCCAATCTATGTGGAAGGTATCAAACAAGGGGTTCCTGTTGAGCTTGCACTTCAATACAACGATACTTACTCAGAGAATGTACATTCTTACGTAAATAACATCAATACCATCGAAGGTGGTTCTCACGTTGCTGGTTTCCGTAGAGGATTAACCCGTACCTTGAAGAAATACGCTGACGATTCGGGTCTATTGAAAAACCTAAAAGTCGAGATCACCGGTGATGACTTCCGTGAAGGACTTACTGCGGTAATCTCGGTAAAAGTTGCAGAACCTCAATTCGAGGGACAGACCAAAACCAAATTGGGCAACTCGGAAGTAATGGGTGCCGTAGATGTTGCCGTAGGCGAGATCTTGAGCTCTTATTTGGAAGAGAACCCGAAAGAGGCTAAGCAAATCGTTCAGAAGGTAGTGATAGCTGCCCAAGCTCGTGCTGCTGCGCGTAAGGCAAGAGAATTGGTGCAACGTAAAACCGTAATGGGCGGTTCTGGTCTTCCTGGAAAACTGGCTGACTGTTCGGATAGAGACCCTGAAAGATGTGAGATCTTCTTCGTCGAGGGGGATTCAGCGGGTGGAACAGCTAAACAAGGCCGTGACCGTGCTACGCAGGCCATCATGCCTTTGCGTGGTAAGATCCTGAACGTGGAAAAAGCCATGGAACATAAGATCTACGAAAATGAAGAGATCAAGAATATGTTTACCGCTTTAGGGGTGTCGATCGGTACTGCCGAAGATTCCAAAGCGCTGAACATCGATAAACTTCGTTATCACAAGATCATCATCATGACGGATGCCGACGTCGATGGTTCGCACATTGCAACCTTGTTGTTGACCTTCTATTTCCGTTACATGAAAGAATTGATTGAACGTGGTTATGTCTATATCGCAACGCCACCATTATATTTGGTGAAGAAAGGTAAAGACTTTGAATATGCTTGGACCGAAGATCAACGTTTGGCAGCAATCCAACGTCTGAAAGGTGCAGGAAAAGAAGATAGCGTACATGTTCAACGTTATAAAGGTCTTGGAGAGATGAACGCTGAGCAATTATGGGAAACCACCATGGATCCTGAAAGACGCACGCTTCGCCAAGTAACCATTGAAAACGCTGCAGAATGTGACCGTATCTTCTCTATGTTGATGGGTGATGAAGTTGCTCCTCGTAGAGAGTTTATCGAAGCGAATGCACGTTACGCAAAAATTGATATCTAAGAATAGATCAAAATATAAGTTTCACAGATTAAAGGTGGTCGAGATTATTTTCGACCACCTTTATTTTTTCTTAACATGAAAACTGATGTGATTTATTTCCCGATTATGGTCTTAGTTTTATTCGGGCCATATTCGGAATTTTCGCAATATGTCCCGAGCATGCCTCGAATAAGACTAAGCTAAAACCCTGCATCATTTTTCGAATTTTTGATCTTTCATCCCAACTAATCCCATTGAATTTTCGCAATATGTCCCGAGCATGCCTCGAATAAGACTAAGCTAAAACCCTGCATCATTTTTCGAATTTTTGATCTTTCATCCCAACTAATCCCATTGAATTTATCGCTATAGGCTCGTCCTCCCTTTAAAAATTCTTTACCAAAATTTATTATACAGCATCGTACCCTTAGTCATATTATAAAACTCAAATGATGCCCAGTTAACAATGTGCTCCGATATTTAGCTTGAAAGCCCAAGTATGGATTTTTATTGCTTTTTTGAATGTACAGTGTTTTTCCAAGTTTGTTTTTTCTTTTCGTCCTATGCCTTATTCCTTTATCTGTATACTCCCAAAATGAAACTGAAGCCGAGGAAATAATGGTCAACCATATTCAGGATGAAAGTGAAGTGCCTACAGAATTATCCGATTATGCAGAAACCTTATCCTACTACCTAAAGCGACGCTTAGATTTGAATAGGGCTACCGCAGAAGACCTGCATCAATTATTTTTCCTTACCCCAGTTCAGGTGCAGCAGATCTTAAGGCATCGGGAGAAAGCTGGACCCTTTATCTCCACATTAGAACTTCAGGTTATTCCCAGTATCAATCTGGAAGTACTGGAACAATTGCTTCCATTTGTCAAGGTCAATGAAAATCTACTGGATGGAGAGGGTGATTTAAGGGGATTGGTCAAGAAAGCTAATGGATCTTGGATGATGACCTATAGCCGAGGATTACAGGTGCCTAGGGGTTATGAGATCGCGGATCCCAAAAGGTCAAGGTATTTGGGCACTCCCGATAAGATTATCAACCGTATCCGTTGGAATGCCCGTCAGAAACTCAAGATTAGCCTCAATATGAAAAAGGATGCCGGCGAACCTTTTCTTGTTGACCAAAAAAGGATGGGTTTCGATTATTATTCAGGTTCCGTTCTCATCAATAAGATCGGTCCCTTTGAAAAGCTTATTGTTGGCGACTACCTTTTGCAGTTTGGCCAAGGCCTGTCCTTATGGAATGGAGCAGTGTTGGGCAGATCTGCTTCCGTGGCAAATATCATGAAGCAGGGCTTAGGCATTAGAGCCCATACTGGATTGATGGAAAGTAAATTTATGCGAGGCATAGCCGTACAGGTCAAAAGAAAGGCATTTGAGTTTACGCCATTTTTTTCATTCAATAAACTTTCAGCCAGCCTAAATACTGATGGCTCTTATCCTTTTGTCAGTAGCATCAATTATTCTGGTTTACATCGAACGCCAAGCGAATTGAACAACCGAAAAAGGCTGCATCAAATGGTTTATGGGCTCCAATTAGGTTATATGGATTCCCGCCTAAAAATTGGTGCTAACCTATTGCATACCCAATTTGACTTACCCCTCAAGCTCAATACCCGACCATACAGTCAGCACAGATTTGAAGGTCAATACTTACAGAATGTTTCGGCCTATTATCAATATTACCTGTACAATATCTTGATGTTTGGGGAGTCAGCGCATTCCTTCGGGACGGGTTGGGCGCATAATCATGGATTGATCGCAGCACTTGGGAGGAAGTTCTCCATATCCATTTCTTATAGAAATTATGCAAAGGATTATCATGCCTTTTTTGCCCAGTCTTTTCAGGTACAATCCAATTTAGCAAATGAAGAGGGCCTCAATCTAGGATTTACATTCCACCCAACTCGAAAAATAGAATGGATGAATGGATTGGATTATGTGAATTTTCCGGGGATGAAATACCGCACTAAATTACCCTCATATTCCTTTCTGGGAAGAACCCAATTGAGTTATATCTGGTATAGAAAAGGGCACTTGAGATTACGTTATCAATATAAATTCTATCAGGAAAACTTCAATGCCGATCAGAAAGAATTCAAAGGTATCGCGGATGTGTCTAGGCAACAATTGAGGTTGATTTTCCTCTATAAGCTCAATAATTCCTTGCAGATTGGAAATCAAGTGGAAGTCAAGGAATTCCATAAAACGAATTTTGGTAAGCAGCATGCTATCATGGTTTATCAGGATTTAATCTGGAATCGACCCAAATGGAAAATAGGCGGGAATCTTCGCTTGGCCTATTTTAGTTCGGATTCCTATGATGCCAGATTGTTTGCTTATGAAAGGGATGTATTATATGGTTTTTCCTTTCCATCTTATTTCCGGAAAGGTTTTCGGACTTATTTGAACCAGAAGTTGAGACCTATTAAAGGAATTGATATTTGGCTAAGATATGCCTTGACACATTATTTTGCTGATGACAAGTTAGGCTCTGGACTGGATGAGATTGCAGACAATAATAAATCAGACGTCAAGGTACAGATCCGTTATTCTTGGTAAGCATGGAGTTTCGGGATTTGAAATTAGAGCAGGTTCCATTCTTTCGGGTATTTCTTTTCTTTACCCTTGGCATTTTAGTATCCTTCTTTATTCCTTGGGACTATGCCTATTTCCAAGGTCTGGCCCTATTGATCCTAATCCTTTTCTTTCTTCTGCTCCTTTATGGCTGGATTAAAAAGCCTAAGAAACTCCATTTGCTGATCTATGTCCTGTTGTTTCTGATAGGGATGTTCAGCCTTGCGCTAAAAATGCCCAAAGAAAAAATGGATTTAAGCCATGAGCTAATCTATTCTGGAAAATTACTGGATGAACCCATTAGAAAAGGCCAGGTTTTACGATGTCGGATTGAACTGGAATTCCAACATCAAGCTGCTGGTTCAATTGCGTATAGTACCCGCCTTATGGCAACTATTTGGGATCAAGATTCTATCCTTACTGATTTACACAAAGGGGATATCATTGGGTTTAAAGCCAAGGTCAAGGAGCTGGCCCCTGCCTTTAACCCAGGTCAATTTGATTATTCATCCTATTTGAAAGGAAAAGGGATATTCTATCAGGTATTCATTCCAAGGGAACAAGTATTGCTGCTTAGAAAAGGAAAGCTGAATAGATTTGAAAGCTGGGTTTTGCAATTCCGGGAAAGGCTACAGATTAATTTCAGGAAATTCATAAGGGATCCTTCAGCTTTTCAGATTGCCAGTGCCATCACCTTCGGGTATCGTACAGATATGTCTGATGAATTGTTGGAAGTCTTCTCTAACACCGGAACCATTCATGTGCTGAGTGTATCAGGGATGCATGTGGGCTTGATGTTCTTTCTTTTGAATCTGATCCTAAAACCAATAGATCGATTTCAGCAGGGCAGGAAGGCCAGATATATTTTTACCCTTTGTATGATATGGTTTTATGCTCTTATCTGTGGTTTTGTGCCAGCCGTATTGCGGGCCACCTTTATGTTTAGCTTGTTTTTGATAGGGCATTGGCGCAATCGGGTAATTTTTTCCTTAAATACGGTCTTTTCCTCCGCATTTCTTCTGTTGCTGTTTGACCCTTTTATGCTTTTTGATATAGGTTTTCAGTTATCCTATCTTGCGGTTATTGGCATCCTACTGTTTATTCCTATCCTTCAATATTTGTATTATTCATCCAATAATGGGGTCAATAAGCTTTTGGATCTACTTTACATTTCTATTGCTGCACAATTGACGACTACAGCTTTAGCAATTTTCTATTTCAACCAGTTCCCGACTTTCTTTTTGCTATCCAATTTATTGATTAGCTTGCCTTCCACTATCATCCTATATGCTGGCTTAGGATTAGTCGTATTTCCGATGGATGGAATAGGTGAGTTTTTTGGAGAGCTATTGAATCAATGCATTTTATTTTCCTATCAGATGCTTAAGTATATGGACTCCATTCCGTTTTCTAGCATACATGGAATCATAATAGATGCTTCCATTACCATACTTTCCTACATTAGCCTAATCTTTCTCTTTATAGCTTTTCAGAAGCAGGCAAAAATTTTTATCTATCCGGCTGTATTTTCCTTTATCCTGTTATTTTCCATGGTCCTTAGGACCAGGCTGGAGCATCGATCATTTGAAGGCCTAAAAATATATAATACCCGTAAACAACTGTGTCTTGCCTATATCAGGCAAGGGAATGTGCATTTAATCAGTACCTGTGATTCGCTCCAGCATAAAAGCCTTAAGTTTTCTGTGTTTCCAGATTTAAAGAAATATGTCGATAGCAAAGATGTACAGTTCGATAGATTGCATCCTAAAAATGAAAATCAATTGCTACATATCACTGATGATCTGGATCTATATATTCAGAATTCCAGTGTTCAGGATCATCGCCCTTCTAAAGTTTTACTGCTCAGGAACAATGCTCGGTTACCCAAGGAATTGCAAGCCTCCATAACCATTTTGGATGGGTCCAATTCAGATCAGCATATTGAAAAGTCGGTTGCAGAATTAAAAAGGGTAAACAGGGCTTATTACATATTGAAGGATAATTTTGCGTATGTTTGGGAGAGTAATCACGATGGAAAAAACTAGCTTATCCATATTAAAAGAGTATTGGGGATATGATAAATTTCGCCCTTTGCAGGAAGAAATTATCCATGAGATCCTCTTGGGAAATGACACCTTGGCCTTGATGCCTACCGGTGGGGGGAAATCCATTTGCTTCCAGGTTCCTGCCATGCTCCAAGAAGGGATTTGCATCGTGATCAGTCCATTGATTGCCTTGATGAAAGACCAAGTCGAAAACCTCAGGAAGAGGAGTATTTCGGCAATTGCCATTTATTCAGGCATGTCGCACCGAGAAGTGGACATTGCTTTGGACAATTGTATTTTCGGCAATATCAAATTCCTCTATTTGGCTCCCGAACGGCTATACAATGATATGGTTCAGGAAAGGATCCGCCACATGAAGGTGAATCTTTTTGCCATTGATGAAGCGCATTGTATTTCACAATGGGGCTATGATTTTCGACCTTCCTATTTGGAGCTGATCAAACTACGGGAATTACAGCCCAAAGTTCCAATTCTTGCATTGACTGCTACTGCTACCCCTAAAGTGGTAGAAGATATCCAAGAGAAGTTGGGCTTTGTGAAGCCAAATGTACTATCCAAGAGTTTCCGAAGGGAAAACCTTGGCTATATGGTTTTCAAGGAAGACTATAAGATGGGACGGATGTTGAAGATTATTTCGAAGATCGGAGGAACGGGGATTGTCTATGTAAGAAACCGTCGGGAAACCCAAGAGGTGGCTCGCTATCTGTTGAACCATGGCATACCGGCCGATTTCTATCATGCAGGTTTGGATATGCAAAGCCGTTCCAAAAAACAGGATGCATGGACAAGTAACCAGGTTCGCGTTATTGTGGCCACCAATGCTTTTGGGATGGGAATAGATAAACCTGATGTACGTTTCGTCATTCACTTGGACATTCCTGATTCGCTAGAGGCCTATTATCAAGAAGCTGGAAGGGCAGGTAGAGATGGAAAAAAAGCCTATCCAGTCTTATTGTATCAGCAGGCCGATCGCAATGAACTCTGGGAAAATATAGACCTGAGCTTTCCAGATTTTCAATATATCCAACAGGTCTACCATCATCTCTGTAATTACTTTCAGATCGCTTATGGTGCTGGAAAAGGCTTGACCTATGATTTCGACGTGGTCGATTTTGCCAAGAAATATAAATTGGAGGTGGTCAAGACCCTGAGTTCCCTGAAGTTCTTGGAAAGGGATAAATGGTTGTCATTGAGTGAAGCGGTCTATATTCCGGCAAGGATTAAATTCGAGGTGGATTTTCAGGAACTTTATAAATTCCAGGTACAGAGTGCTGCCTATGACCCATTGATCAAAGCCATTTTGCGGATTTATGGTGGTGTTTTTGACTATTATGTCCCGATCAATGAATTTGAACTTGCCAAGAAACTGAGCAAGCCCTATGAAGAGATAGTGCGGATGATGCGGTACCTGCAACAGCAAGAGCTGATGACCTATGTGGCCAAGACGGATTACCCACAGCTCCAATTTTTGCAACCCCGGGTAGATTATAAGAACCTCTACATCGATACCAAATTTATTGCTGAAAGAAAGCTGATCAAGGAAGATCAGGTAAAGGCTATCTATCATTACTTGGATGCCAAGGATTGCCGTAGTTTGAGTTTGCAGCATTATTTTGGGGAAGAAGCCAAGGAACCTTGTGGGGTATGCGATCTTTGTGTGGTTCGTGAGCATAAATCTGGTTTGGCAGAATCCATTGAAAAGAAGATTCAATTCCTTTTGCTGGCAAAGCCCATGTTGCTACATGATCTGATCGAGGCAATAGAAATAGGCAAAGATGAGGACCGCCTCAAAGTCCTCCGAAAGCTGCTTGATTCTGATGAGGTGAAATTGGAAAACGAGCTGTATAGTTGGAATGCCCTCTGATCCGTCGCCTTAAAAAAAGCCGATCCTAAGTAATTGTTCTTCCAAGGTTTATCGATTGAGTACGAAATCAAACAAGTTTTTGTACGCTTGTATATTGATAAAAAAATGTGTTATCTTTAATACTAACCAAATAAACTTTGTATGGAACAATTTATCATCTATTTACCAGCAGCACTCGCTGTATTGGGTCTGTTATTTATGTTTGTCAAAGCAGGATGGGTTGGTAAGCAAGATGCTGGCGACGGCAAGATGCAAACCATTTCCAAGAGTATCCAAGAGGGGGCGATGGCTTTCCTGAAGGCGGAATACCGAATCCTGTTAATTTTTGTTGTGATCGCATCGATTGCACTTTTCATCGTATCTACTTTGGTAGAGACTTCCCATTGGATTATCGTTGTTGCTTTTATCTGTGGTGCCTTTTTCTCGGCTTTGGCGGGGAACATCGGGATGCGGATAGCGACGCGGGCCAATGTCAGAACAACCCAAGCAGCCAGAACCAGTCTACCACAAGCCCTTAAGGTTTCCTTTTCTGGAGGTACCGTTATGGGATTAGGCGTAGCCGGATTGGCGGTATTGGGATTGAGCATTTTCTTTCTATTGTTCCTTAAGATGTTTTTGACCGAAGGCGGAAATTTCTATATGGAGATGACCGTTGTTTTGGAGGCCCTGGCAGGTTTTTCCTTAGGTGCGGAATCCATTGCCCTATTTGCTAGGGTAGGTGGTGGTATCTATACCAAAGCAGCTGACGTTGGAGCGGATTTAGTAGGTAAGGTAGAAGCTGGGATTCCAGAGGATGATCCTCGTAATCCAGCGACCATTGCCGATAACGTTGGGGATAATGTGGGTGATGTTGCTGGGATGGGGGCCGATCTATTTGGATCTTACGTGGCAACCGTATTGGCTTCGATGGTGCTGGGTAACTATATCATCAAGGACATGTCGGAAGTAAATGGATCACAGTTCACGGATGCTTTTAATGGCATGGGACCGATCTTGCTGCCTATCGTGATTGCTGGTGTTGGTATTTTAGCCTCTATCATCGGTACTTTCTTGGTTAAGGTTTCATCAAATGATGCCCGTGAAAACCAAGTGCAGAAGGCCTTGAATATGGGAAACTGGACATCGATCCTATTGACGGTGGTTGCTTGTTTCTTTTTGATCCAGTATATGTTGCCAGAGGTTATCCAGATGAAGTTTTTTGGTGAAGGCTATCAGGATGTCCCTAGAATGAATATTTTCTATTCAACCATTGTTGGTTTAGCGGTTGGAGGTTTGATTTCATCTTTTACAGAATACTATACCGGTTTGGGTAAGAAACCAGTTTTGAATATTGTACAGAATTCTTCTACCGGTGCGGCGACCAATATTATTGCCGGTTTAGCGACCGGTATGAAATCTACAGCCTCTTCGGTCATCCTATTTGCTTTGGCAATCTGGGGTTCATATGAACTGGCAGGTTTCTATGGAGTGGCGATTGCGGCTTCAGCCATGATGGCGACCACGGCTATGCAATTAGCAATCGATGCCTTTGGGCCAATTGCCGATAATGCGGGCGGTATTGCTGAGATGAGCGAATTGCCAAAAGAGGTGCGCCAGCGTACGGATGTTTTGGATTCGGTAGGTAATACTACAGCTGCGGTAGGAAAGGGTTTTGCCATTGCCTCAGCAGCATTGACCGCACTCGCTTTATTTGCAGCTTATGTGACCTTTACCGGAATTGATGGTATCAATATTTTCAAAGCCGATGTATTGGCAGCCTTGTTTATTGGTGGTATGATCCCAGTTGTATTTTCCGCTTTGGCAATGCAGTCGGTAGGTAAAGCGGCGATGGATATGGTGAACGAAGTAAGAAGACAATTCCGTGAAATTCCAGGCATCTTAGAAGGAACTGGAAAACCTGATTATGGAAGATGTGTGGATATTTCCACCAAAGCCGCATTGCGCGAAATGATGTTGCCGGGTGCCATTACCATTATCACCCCAATCATTGTTGGGTTTGTGATGGGTGCAGAGGCATTAGGAGCGTATATGGCGGGAGTTGCAGTTTCAGGAGTTATGTGGGCGATCTTCCAAAATAATGCCGGTGGAGCTTGGGATAATGCCAAGAAATCCTTTGAAGCTGGTGTTATGATCAATGGTGAGATGACCTTCAAAGGTTCTGATGCGCATAAAGCAGCAGTAACCGGAGATACCGTTGGTGATCCATTCAAAGATACTTCTGGTCCTTCCATGAATATCTTGATTAAATTGACTTGTCTAGTAGGGTTGGTCATTGCTCCAATCTTGGGCGGTCATCACCTCGCAGAAAATGCAAAGAAGGATAAGGTAGAAAATAAAGAAAAAGTGGTTATGGTTGATCATAAACCGATAATCACAAAAAATAAATAAGCATTAAACCTTTCTAAAATAAAAGCCCTCTGTCAAGCAAATTGCGACAGAGGGCTTTCTTTTTTTGAATAACGTGATTCGTTAAGCTGCTAGGAATAATTGGTTTTCTTGCTGTTCATACTATTTTAAAGAAGAAAGTATATCCAATTAATGCCCTCAAGATATTCAACAGGAAATTGATTACTGATCTATGTCTGGTATTATGTAAAAATGTCTCAAAACAAGATTTATTAAAGGACATAATGTCGTCTAAAAATTCTAAAAAAGGAGATCAAGCGATATTAAATGAATCCAGTAGCCTTGTTAACAAGGCTATATCTGACCCGAAAATAAAAGCTATAGCAATTAATTTTAGGAGGTAAGATTTTAGTTCTTACTAGTTTAATCTTCATAATCAATTCAAGACAAACTTCAATCACCTTTCATTCGCATTATTTTTATGGTTTCAGGTAGTAAGGCTTTTGTCCTTGGCGGAAAATTCGATAACAAAATAATTTTCAAAAAAATAATATTGACAAGTGATCGTTAAATTTGGGTTATTCGTTTGTAAATAAAGTAATGAAACATCATTAAATTTATAATCAATAAAACTTGTTTTATCAAAAGTTATTGAATTTTCTTTTTGAATAACATTTCCATTCGATATTATTTGTAAATCTGTTGAATGTACTTTTAGTTTATCAATATTTTTGTATTTGTAGTTTAACTGGGTTCCTGGAAAAACATTTAGCACTTTGTTAAGTCCAGTTAAAGTGCTAGGATTCCCCTTATTGGATTTAATTTCATTAACTTTTAGAGGAAATTTAAAAATTAAATGTTGTTCATTTTTTAAACTATATGTTACAATTTTTTCTGAATTTTTTAATTCTTCAAAATTGAAATCTTCAATTATTCCGGTATCCTTTGGCAACAAATTGTATAAGAGAGTATCATTTTCTAAAGTATTAATATTATTTGTAATGTATTTAGAATAATTTTTAGAATCATTTATTAAAATAAATGAATTTATGACAAAATATAAGCCATAGATAAAAATAATACCTGTAATAATTTTTAAAACAATTGAATATGATTTGTTTCTTTTCTTTTCTTTCACAATTTGATAATTTAATAGTTGTTTTTTAGAAATAATTATCTCAGTTTAACATTTATCACTAGTTTGTTGATGGAAGCTCCTGTTCTTTAGGAGCTTCCAATAGTAATTATATTTTTACTTAACGATCCTGATGACCTTGTTATCTGACCTTGCATTCACGGTCGGGTCGTACATACTTTCGATGCTGGTTATCCCGGAATTGAATTCCCCTAGGTTATTGGCCTTGACCTCGTACTCGAAAGTCCTTTTCCCTTTTTGCAGGGAATTGAAGAAGTAGTTGGTCGATGCATCTTTCAGGGTGAAATAGTAGTTGTTTCTCCAGCTGTAGCCCGAAGGTACGAATACAGGTTCCACGCCTGCAGGTCGGCTGTCCTTCAGGTGTACATATTCCAAGTCCTGGTCGTTGATGACGGTGATGACCACCTTGATCTTTTCGCCCAACTTGGCCTCATTGCTCTCCACCCATTTACCGTTCCGCTCTACCATGTACTGTTTGCTGACCTTGATGTCGTTGGTCGATGCCTTGACTTCGGATACTGGCAGGAAGTACTGATGGAATACCCCACCGAAGACCGTGCGGTCGTTGTGGTTCTCGATCTGTACGGACCTGTTTCGGTCAAGATCCTGCTTATTGAAGGTCTTGGATACCTGTCCCAGGACCACTGAGTCCATCTGTGCCTTCTGACCGTCGACCAGTACGGTTACGGCATTGTCCAGGTTGAAGTCCTTTGGATTGTTGGCCAGCAATAGGCTGTAGATGGCATCCACGGTCATCCAAGTGTTTCGCCAATAGTTGGCTTCCTTGCGGAAGAAGATCCATTGGCTGATCGGATTGAGCTTGCTCGGATCATGGAGCTTGTATGCCTCCAGCATATAACTATGCAGGCTGATGTCGTTGTACTGCTTTCCGTTGCTCTCCCAATACATGCCCCTGTCGGGATCCAGGATGACCTCCTGTTGGATCCTATTGCGGATCTCGTTGGATTCCTTGGAATCACCGAACAATTGGTTGACGATCCATGCCTTGGCTGCATAGCCGGCAGGTCCCTTGGCGGTGATGATTGGTGCCTTGGCGATCTTGGTCCGAAGGACCTTGCTGTTCTTCTCAGGGACCTTGACTTCCGAGTTCCAGAAGTGGCGAGCGTATAGGTAGTCTAGGGCGATATTGGCGGATGCCTTTTCCCTGGTTATGCTGCTGTCCTGGTCCAGATAGGTGGCCAAGCGTCTCATGCTACCGTTCATCTGCGGGTTCACTAGGCTGTGGTCTAGGTAGAATACCTTGCCCACGACCTCCAGTATCCTCATGGAGATATAGGTATCGGACTTTCCGCCTTCGAACCAAGGGAAGGATCCGTTATCAAGCTGTCCGCGGAGCAGCTTCTGCTCAATACCCTTGAGTTCGGATTCGATATTGGAATTGAAGAGTTCCGCCAAAGCCTCCAAGCGCTTGCTGTCATGCTGTATGTCGCGTAGCCAAGGCATTTCCTGCAGCTTCAGCTCGTTGAGCTGAGTATTCTCCTCCAGTCTGCTCTTGGTATCCTTTACCTTGATGGTCCTGAAATAATCGGAAATGGCAGGGTAGTGCTTGCCTATGTATTGAACCATCTTGAGACCGAACCATTTACTGCTGGACTGTTCGGTACATTCGTAAGGGTAGTTCTTGAGGTAGTCGAGGGCAGAGATGATCTCCAGGATCGGGTTGCTCTGTACCTGTACCTTGGCCTGTAGATTGTCCTTGCCGGCAGAAGCGATGCTGAAGTCCTGTTTTTGGCCGGCCTTCAGGGCAATCTTCTCGGTCTGGGAAATCAGCACCTTGTTGGACAGTACCGGCAGCTCCACGATCTCGCCATCGGAATGTTCCCCGCTTGCCGCAACGATCTTGACCTGCACGCTTGGGTATCCTTCAGGTACCTTGAGCTTCCAGGATACCGTTTGGTTGTTGTCCTTTGCTACGCTGAAGTCGGTCGTGATGTCGCCCAACACGAACTGTTCGCTGATATCGGCATTGTCGACCGGATTGATGATCTCGATCTTGGCATTACCCTGCTGTGGCTTGCCGCTGAGGTTCTGTACCTGAGCGATGATCTCGATCTGGTCAGATTCGCGGAAGTACCTAGGCAGGTTAGGACGTACCATCAGCTGCTTCTGGGTCTGGGTATAGAACTGTTCGGAACCCACCTCGAGGTTCTTGCCATGGGCAAAGAGCAAGAGCTTCCACTTGGTAAGGGCCTCGGGACTGTCAAACTCGAAACTGATGTTGCCATCTTTGTCGGTGTACAGGTTCGGGTAGAAGAAGGCCGTTTCCTGAAGGTTCTTGCGTGCTTGGACCTGAGAGAGGTCTACTCCTTGTTTCTTATTCTTTAATTCTTCAACTTGTGCCCTAAGATTAGGGTCTTTTAGTTCATCATATAATTGTACAGTTTCTTCCGTTACTTCATGTACATCGGCTGCTGCTTCAAGATTGACAGCAGATGTTGTGTTTTTAGCCATTCTTTGCATACCTTTCACTTCAACGGCGGAACCAGCTCTATTTAGAAGGGGACCATCATAATAGTTATGCAGGTTATTGACACCGCGATTTAACCAATAATTATCCCAAAGACCATAATTGTTGACTAAAGGTAATTCATTGCCTACTGCATTGATAATTTGTTCATTGAAGCCATAGGGACTTGAGGCTGATGAAGCGTAGAATAAATTGGTAAAATTATATCGCCTGTAATAGGATGGGCTATATCTGTCAAAAAAGGTAGGGAAATAATTAGCTCCAAAAACGTCTAATGACATGTCATACATGGTAGCCAAGACCTCGGAAGGAATGACCTTGTCCTTTTGCAAGATGCTAAAGCTCCATTTCTCTTTTGTTCCTGGCGTAATTTTATCTCTAAAACTGCTGATTTTAATTTTTAAATCTTGATCATCAGTTCGCTTAGGAGCGCTGATGAATTTATTTTCAATCTGGTTGTCTACAATTAATATAGCGTCCAATTGATAACCTCGTGAAAACTTTTCCTTATCAAATTTGAATTCATGGGTTGCTCGACCATTCTTTACAGGAATGGTAAAAGTCTCTTGTTTACCAAAGGAGTTACTTGGGAAAAGAATTATTTCCTTTGCATTAGGGACATCTGTGTAGAAATTTAATTTGACCTGTTCATCCAGACCATAATTTGGTTTATCAAAACTGTAGGTGAGGAAGTCATGATCGCTGCTCTTTTTGGTAACAGGGTCGAAAATGCTCACATCAGCTTGCCTTCTTATGGTATCCTTTCCTTGGATTGAAATGACTTCAACGTAATACTTTCCTTTTGGAAACAAGTTGGAGTCTATTTTCACAAGACTTGTATCCCTTGTGTCAAAGGAATAGGTTTTTACCAATTCTGAAGGTTTCTTGATGATTAAAGACTCATCAAATGAGGTTGGGAATAGTTTTTTGTACTCTGCATTACTGAAAATATGGTAATCCACATTTTTAAATATATTGTCATATTGATCCGGTAAAGCAATATTAGGTTCAGGATACTTGTAGATTTTTATCTTACCGGTCAAGGGCAAGGGCTGGTTGTTTTTATTCACGGTACTAATGAATAATTTATTCCATTTACCAGCTTCTTCTATTCTTGGACCTAGAATATTGATTAACCAAGGCTTGTCCGAATAGGTGTAAAAAACAGATGCTTGCTGCATTTCACCGGTCTGGTTTACGACCTCAGCGGTTACACTGATGTTGAAATCTTCCAATTTATTTAATGCGGTATCTTCTAATGGAATCCTGATGGTAAATTTTCCTTGCTCATCAGCGATAATTGAGCTATCCGCTAAGGTGAAACTAGTATAATTACGACCATAGGAGTTTATTTGTACTTTGTAATTCACTGATGAACCTACTAGGGGCACACCGGAATAGGACTCCACTTTTCCAACAAATTCGGCTATATCTGAGCGTTTATAGGTTTCCTTATTGGTTTCAAATTTAACGCTAAAGGTAGGACGCTTATACTCTTCCACACTTAGGTAGTGATAGCCAATTTGGGTTCCTTTATCCATAATCAGAATATTGAATCCGCCCGCCAAGGTATTGGCAGGGATTTGAAGTTCTCCGTTTACAGAACCAAATGCATTACTGGTCAAAGACAAGGAGTCTACCTTCTGACCGTTGGCATCCTGAAGGATAACATCTAGTTTTTTACCTTCTATTACTTTTCCACTTAATGAGCTGTTGTTATAAACAATTCCTTTGAAGTAAAGCTTTTGACCGGGTCTATAAATCCTTCTATCGGTTAGGATCTTGGTATTGAACCTAACCCTATCCTCTTCTTTCTCGATCTGCGAAAAGCTATAATTTAAAGGAGCAGCCATGTCGATGATCTGCTTTTCCTCGGCAAGGTAAAGCATCGCCCCAGATTGATAGCGATAATATGAATCCTTATTGATATCTACTGAAAACTCTCCATTCTGATTAGTTTTCATTTTATGAACCAGCTTTGGTGCTTTTCCTGAATTTACATCATAGATCTCCAACGATTTATCAGCATAAGGCAAACCCGTCTTTCGATTGATCAGCAAACCTTTGAAAAGATATTCTGTATTCTTCCCTTTCTCCAGTTCTGTGTAGTTAAATAAATCCGAAACAATAAAACTTGATGAGGACACGGTATTGAATAGACCATCAGCCTTGAATTCAGGATTGTTTGAAATAAGGGCTACATAATTGCCAAAAGGAAGAGCATTTATCTTGTAAATGGTTGAATGTCTTTTATAATCATCAAAAGATTTTATTGGGATTTCCTCTGCATACACCTCTTCAGCATTTACCCCTACTTTTTTCGTTATGCTATCTAATTTTACTTCAAATTTCTTATAGTTTGTTGGGGTATTGGTCACATTGAAAACTTTCAAGTAGAGCTTTTCCGCATTTTTAAAGGATAGCCGGACAGGACTGTTGACATTGGAAGGATTTATCTGAGGATTATAAAACTGTATTTCAACACTTTTTAATTGTTGATCCATGAGCTCAACATCATTGATCCAAGGGGATGTTGGGTACTCTTGTTTTGCTTTGGTTAGGAATTCGACTGCCTTTTTTGTTTCATTGTTGCTGTTCAAGGTTTCTGCAATGATGGCATAGATGAATGCGTTATAATCACTCTTGTTTTGGGCAATTACGTTTTTCAAAGCATCAACATAGCCATCTTTTTTTTGATAGCTAGGGGAAATATTGTTCACCAATAAATAGGAGGTCGCATCAGCGTATCCTGCTTTTTTATTGATACTGAGCAAATCTTCTGATATATTTTTGATTTTTGCTGCATTCTTTTCCCTATCCCTTCGCAAAAAAGCGAGGTATGGATTAATATTGAAATGGTATAGCGTAGGACTGAGGCTTAGATTTTTGCTGGTAGCAAAGAGTGATTTCCAGTTTTCAATAGGTTGCTTCAAGAGAAGGTCTTTGTTCTCCAAGGATTTATTGAACAGGGAGTCCAAGATTTTATACTTGGCTTCTTCATCTGCCTCTAAAAATTTATTCTTGCTTTCGCTATAGTAATCGATATTGCTTCCTAAAAACTGGGCATAAAAACTATAGAGTAGACTTCTTTGAACTCCCTCTGTTTGGTTGATGTTGGTTTGGAAGTGTTTGTCAACCTTATCAAAAAAGTCTTCTTGTGTGGTATTGACTTGAAGCAATTGGCTCTCTGCTAAGATAGCTCGAAGCTCCATTGGGCCATTTTTAGATTTTTTGGCGTAAGTTTTTATTTCATTCAGAAATGGGGCAGTCTGTTCATAATTCCCAATGGAAATTAGTCTGTCCACTTCTTTCCATTTTTCTTCTATCATGTTTGTCGTTTTAGATTCTTGACTGAATAGCAGGATGGGTGTAAGTGCGAATAATAGGATGAATAATTGTTTCATATAACATAAACCTTAAAGTTCATAACCTTGTTTTTGCGATGGATGCAGAAAAGGAAGTGATTCCATAAAGCTAAAAAAAAAATAATGGAGAAAAGCTGATATTTTATAATTGAAAGAAATCTCTATTGAGGAATTTATATTTAGAATTATTGCTTTTTTATTAAACCTTCAACGATTTCCAATAGGAAGGGAATGCCAGGGTTTCTGTTCTTTTTACTCCAGATAAGGGAAAGTGTGGTGCGCTGTGGCAGGTGGTTTAATTCTAAGAAATCAACATGGGTATGGTAGCCTTTTTTCAAGGAAGTAGGTACAATGGCCACGCCCAAGCCTTGGCTGACTAGATTAAAAATACTTAATGCATTGACTGTGCGAAGCGCTACGTGCGGATCAAAATCGTGGTCCTCGAAAATACTCATCACCAGTTCATAATAGGAGTTGCTATACTCCTTTGAAAAGAGGATAAAGGATTCTTCTTTAAAATCATGGAGATTTACTTTTCCCTTTGGCCTAGGCATTGAGTTTTTAGGAACCACCAAGGAGAAATGTTCCGTTAAGATGGGAATGGATTTTAAGCCAATCGGCGTGTCCTTGACCCGTACAAATCCGAAATCCAATTCTTGTTTATTGATCATGTCAATCTGAATCTCATTGGCGAGTTCATTGAGCGTGATATCGATCAGTGGTTGCTTCTGTTTCAGCTCCACCAGCAATTGGGGCAACATGGCTTGGACGGCAGAACCGATAAAACCGAGCTTCAATGAGGTAATCTTGCCTTCAGAAATCTTTTGGATATGGTCTTTGACATTATCTAGTTGGTTGAAAATCAAATCCACCTCTTTTTTAAGGTAAATCCCTGTTTCGGTCAATTCCACATTGCGCTTGTCGCGAATAAAGAGCCTTGTGCCATAATACTCCTCCAGTTGCTTGATCTGTCTGGAAAGTCCCGGCTGAGCGATGAAAAGCCTCTCAGCTGCCCTTCTGAAGTGTAATTCCTCGGCTACGACCTTGAAATATAAGAGATGTCTAAGTTCTATTTGATAATTCATGGTTATCAGTTGTTGCTAAAATTGATATTGCCAATTATCAAATATAGCAGGTAAATTTGGGTTACATAGGGAAATATTATGAAAACTTTTAAATACGGAGAAGATTATTTGAATAGTTCAATAGCCATGGCTATTGCGAATTCAGCATGCTCAGGGTTATTGACTGATGAAACCATCAGTAAAATAAACCAAAGTGCCCAGTATGTGCAAGAGATTGTGGATGCTGGTAAGGTGGTGTATGGAATCAATACGGGTTTCGGACCATTGTGTACTACTTTGATCAGTCCTCAGGATACTAAAAAATTACAGGAAAATATACTGAAAAGCCATGCCGTCGGGGTAGGCGAGCATATTGATAAGGAATTGAGCAAGCTCATGCTCATCCTAAAAGTGCATGCCTTATCAAAAGGTTTTTCGGGAGTCCAATTGACTACAGTAGAACGTATTATTTGGCATATTCAGAATGATGTGATTCCAGTTGTTCCCAAGCAAGGTTCTGTGGGTGCATCTGGAGATTTGGCCCCTTTATCACACTTGTTTTTGCCTTTGATTGGTTTAGGGAAAGTTTGGAAAGATGGTAAATCGGTCGATGCAGCATCCGTTCTTCAGGAATTTGGAATGGAACCTATCCAATTGGGCGCCAAAGAAGGTTTGGCCCTGATCAATGGTACGCAATTTATGGCAGCCCATGGCGTAAAAGCAGTGGTGGAAATGAATAGATTGATGAATAATGCCGACCTGATTGCGACCTTAATGATCGAAGGATTGAATGGCTCTATCAAGCCTTTCTTTGCTGAATTGCATCAACTGAGACCTTATAAAGGGAATACTTTTGTCGCCTCTACTATATTCAATTTGTTGAAAGAATCCGAGATTCTGGAATCCCATAAAAATTGTTCCCGTGTTCAGGATCCTTATTCCTTGCGTTGTATCCCACAAGTGCACGGGGCTTCTAGGAATGCTTGGTTGCACTTTAAGGAAATCATTGAGACTGAAATCAATTCGGTAACTGATAACCCAATCATCATCAATAGCGAACTGACCATCAGTGGTGGTTCATTCCATGGTCAGCCGATTGCTTTGCCTTTAGACTATGCTACGCTTGCAGTATCTGAATTGGGAAATATTTCTGACCGTAGGGTTTACTTATCTCTTGAAGGTGAAACTAATGGCGTCCCTAAATTGTTGATGAAGGCAACAGGTTTAAACTCTGGATTTATGATCCTTCAATACAGTACCGCTGCCATCGCCAGTGAAAACAAAGGGCTTTGCTTCCCGGCTAGTGCGGATAGCATCCCAACTTCATTAGGACAGGAAGACCATGTGAGTATGGGTTCTATCTCAGGTAGGAAACTCCTGCAGGTGTTGGATAACGTGGATAAGATATTAAGTATTGAAATGCTGTGTGCTGCTCAAGCGAAGGATTTCCACAATCCGAAACAGTCGACTGCAGTGATCGAGGCTATCCATCAACATATCAGGACTAGGATTCCACATATTGAGGAGGATCAACCTATGCAGGATATCTTGGACAATGCTTTGGCCATCATTAAATCTGGGGAGTTGATCGAGGTAGCAAAAAAGGCTGCCAAGGAAAATAATATCCCATATTTTGGGGATGCTGCTGAATATTTTGAAAACTATTGATCATGAAAGAGAACGGAAAGTTAATAGGATCATTCAAACAAGTGCTGACTATGCAGCATTTGCCGCTGAAGGGTGCTTTAAAAGACGAACAATTGGAAATCATAGAACAAGCAGGTATTTATGTCGTTGATGGTAAAATAAGCATTGTAGGCGATTTTAATGGCCTGAAAGAGGCTTTGCCAAAGGATATTGAAATCGTTGAACTGAAAGGCGATTTTGTTGCTCTTCCTGGATATATAGATTGCCATACCCATATCGCCTTCGGTGGAAACCGAGCTAATGACTTTGCCATGCGTAATGCCGGAAGCTCATACCTAGAAATAGCAGAAGCTGGTGGCGGTATCTGGAGCACCGTAAAACATACTCGTGCTTGTAGCCAAGAAGAATTAAAAGCTTTGACCCTGAAACGTGCTGATGCCCTGTTGAGACAAGGTATAACGACTGTGGAGGTTAAGAGCGGCTATGGTCTTCAAGTGGAAGAGGAATTGAAAACCCTTCGTGCCATCAAAGAGGCAAACCAATCCTCTTATGTAGATCTGGTTTCGACCTGCCTTGCTGCTCACATGCATCCTAAGGATCATGAAGGGAATGCCGAAGATTATCTTTTTGAAATGGGGGAGAAACTCTTCCCTATCCTTAAGTCTGAGAATTTAACCAATCGGATCGATGCCTTTGTTGAGAAGAGTGCCTTCTCGGCGGAACAAATCTTACCATATTACCAGAAAGCCAAAGAAATGGGCTTTGATCTTACGGTCCATGCCGATCAATTCAGCACCTCTGGTTCTAAACTGGCAGTTGAATTAGCAGCAGTTTCTGCCGATCATTTAGAAGCCTCTACTGAAAATGAAATCAGCTTATTGGCAGGTTCAGAAGTGATTCCGGTGGCATTGCCCGCGGCTTCATTAGGTATAGGCTGTGCCTTTACCCCAGCGCGGAAGCTATTGGATGCTGGCGCTAGCTTGGCCATTGCAACGGATTGGAACCCTGGTTCTGCCCCAATGGGTAAATTGATCGAAAGCGCAAGTATCTTGGCAACGATGGAAAAGCTTAGCAATGCTGAGGTATTGGCAGGGATAACCTACAGGGCTGCTAAGGCCTTGAATTTGGACGATAGGGGACGATTGATGGAAGGAAAACTGGCTGATTTCGTTGTATACGATACGGATAATTATCAAAACATCACCTACCTGCAAGGCGGATTACAGCCAAAGGCCGTGTGGAAAAATGGAATCGAAGTATTTGTTAGAAATGATTAATAACATGATAGAAAAAGATTTTAAGGAAGCAATCTTGCAGGGTATTCCTTCAGAATTACCTGCAAAAGCTATTCTAGATAATAAAGTAAGCCATGCCCCAAAACGCAAGGCGATATTAAGTCCGGAAGAAGAAAAGTTAGCCATTCGAAATGCATTGCGCTATTTTCCAAAAGAATGGCATTCTGAACTGGCTTCTGAGTTTTTGGAAGAACTGAGAACTTACGGACGTATCTACATGTATCGGTTTAGACCTCAATACGAAATGTATGCAAGGCCTATTTCCGCATATCCAGCACAGAGCCAGCAAGCTGCAGCTATCATGTTGATGATCCAAAACAATTTGGATCCTGCAGTTGCGCAACATCCGCACGAACTGATCACTTATGGTGGCAATGGCGCTGTTTTCCAAAACTGGGCACAATACCTATTGACCATGAAATACTTGTCGCAGATGACCGAGCAGCAAACCCTGCACATGTATTCTGGGCATCCTATGGGACTTTTCCCATCATCTGAAAATGCACCAAGGGTAGTCGTGACAAATGGAATGATGATCCCGAATTATTCTAAACCTGATGATTGGGAAAAATTCAATGCCTTGGGGGTGACCCAATATGGACAGATGACCGCCGGCTCCTATATGTACATTGGTCCACAGGGAATAGTTCATGGGACCACCATCACTGTGATGAATGCATTCAGAAAACATCTTCCTGAAGGAGAATCAATACAAGGCAAAGTTTTCGTGACATCTGGCTTGGGTGGAATGAGTGGTGCACAACCTAAGGCAGGTAATATTGCTGGTTGTATCACCGTATGTGCGGAAGTTAATCCCGCCGCAGCAAGGAAAAGACATGCGCAAGGTTGGGTAGACCTTTTGCTGGAAGATATGGAAGGTCTAATCTTGGCGGTAAAAGCAGCTATGGCTAAGAAAGAAGTGATTTCAATAGCTTATATCGGTAATATCGTTGATGTTTGGGAACAATTTGATAAACAGAATATACCAATTACAGTGGGTTCCGATCAGACCTCATTACATAATCCTTGGTCTGGAGGATATTATCCTGTGGATCTAAGTTTTGAAGAGTCAAACGACCTCATCGCCAATAATCCAGAGCAATTTAAGAAAGAGGTCCAAAGGACCTTGGTTCGCCATGCAGATGCTATCAATAGACATGTGGCAAAAGGAACCTATTTCTTTGATTATGGGAATGCATTCCTTTTGGAAGCCAGTCGTGCTGGTGCGGATGTAATGGCTAGCAATGGAATCGATTTTAAATATCCTTCCTATGTGCAGGACATCCTTGGGCCTATGTGCTTTGATTATGGATTTGGTCCTTTTCGATGGGTTTGTACATCAGGAAAGGCAGAGGACCTTCGATTGACCGATCAATTGGCCTTGGAAGTGATGAAGGAACTTCAAAAAAATGCCTCCTCCGAGATTGTCCAACAGATGGAAGATAATATCAAATGGATCTCCGAAGCGGAGAACAATAAATTGGTGGTGGGTTCGCAAGCTCGTATCCTCTATGCAGATGCATTGGGTAGGATGCGAATTGCGGAAGCTTTCAATCAAGCAGTCGATGATGGTCGATTATCCGCACCAGTCGTTTTAGGCCGTGACCATCACGATGTGAGTGGTACCGACTCACCTTATCGTGAGACTAGCAATATTTACGATGGCAGTAAATTTACAGCCGATATGGCTATCCATAACGTTATCGGAGATAGCTTCCGTGGTGCTACTTGGGTGTCGATCCACAATGGTGGTGGAGTAGGCTGGGGAGAAGTAATCAATGGTGGTTTCGGAATGGTCTTAGATGGTTCGGAAGCTAGCGATCGTAAATTAAAGCAAATGCTTTTCTTTGATGTCAATAATGGTATTGCCAGAAGAGCATGGGCTAGAAATAAGGAAGCCATCAGCGCCATTGAGACTGAATTGGAAAGGACATCTACGCTTAAAGTTACCAAAGCAGAATTAGTAGATGACCAATTAATAGATAACCTATTTGAATAAACCTGCTATGGAAGCACTAGGTAATGTTTTTTACAAGCCTTCTGAAAAACAGATATGGACTGGCCGAATCGATGGCGAAACTCCTGAATTTCTTCGTTGGCATCAATTGATGACCTGCATTGACTTAGACACTGATCTTCCTTCTCTTGAAAAGCAGATTGTGTTCTTGGGATTCTGTTGTGATGAAGGAGTTAAGCGAAATCAAGGACGAATAGGAGCGAAGGATGCACCGGCGGCTTTACGCAAGGTACTCGCAGGACTCCCAAACCATTTGCAAGCTGAAGTTAAATTAGCCGATGCTGGCGATGTAATCTGCATTGCTGAAGATATGGAAGCTGCACAAAATGAACTCGGCAAAAGAGTAGCCCAGATCCTTGATCATGGCGGTTTCCCCATTGTCTTAGGAGGTGGTCATGAAGTGACATATGGTCATTTTAATGGACTGAAAGCCCATAGTAAATCTAAAAAGCTCGGCGTGATCAATCTGGATGCACACTTTGATATACGGAATTTAGCGAATAATCAAGGGAATTCAGGAACTGGATTCTATCAGATTTTTCAAGATGCTGCAAAAGAAGGCTTCGAACCTAGTTACCTAGCCATAGGTATCCAAGATATCAGCAATACCCAAGCCTTGTTCAACTATGCAAAAGAAAAAGGCGTACAGGTTATCAAACGAGAAGAAATCTTTCCAGGAAATATCGATAAGGTCATTGCACAGATACAATCCTTTGCCGAACAGACGGACGCAATCTACCTTACAGTGGATATGGATGTTTTTGCTGCATCCTATGCGCCTGGAGTGAGTGCGCTAGCGTTCAATGGAATTGTTCCTGACCATGGCTTTCAGCAAATATTCAAAAGCATAATGAATCTCCCAAATCTCAAATGCATAGACTTCGCAGAAATTAATCCCCTTTATGATATTGACAATAGGACGACAAAGTTGGCCGCTGATCTCATTTTTCGCCTAGTGAATAATAAGCGATAATATGTAACTTTAAAGAAACATAAAAACAGGAGACACATGTCAAATATTGATTTCATCAGAGAAGAAACAGCAGCCAACATCGGAAACTTTATGGTAGGCAGGTTATTGCCTTTCCGTCAGAAACGTTCCATTGGCCCTTTTGTGTTTATAGATCATATGGGCCCTGCTTGTTTAGCAGACCATGAGAATTTGGATGTTGGACCCCATCCTCATATAGGTTTGTCTACCTTGACCTATCTGTTTGATGGTTCGATCTTTCATCGTGATAGTCTAGGTACTGCCATGGAAATCAAACCCGGTGCAGTCAACTGGATGACGGCAGGGAAGGGTGTAGTCCATTCCGAAAGAACACCCGAATACCTTCGCCAAAAGGATAAATATCTCCATGGCTTGCAGATCTGGGTAGCACTACCAAAAGACCTAGAGTTTATGGAACCTGAATTCCACCATACTGAAGCCAATGAAATACCCACTTGGAAAGATGGCGATGTTGCCTACAAACTGATCGCTGGTGAAGCCTTCGGTAAGAAATCGCCAGTCCCTGTTTACAGCAAACTTTACATGATTGAAGTTAAAGCCGAGAAAGATGCCTTAATAGATATTAGAGGAGAGTTGTACGGCGAAAGCGGTCTGTATATCCTAGAAGGAGAGGTTGATAGCAATGGCTTTAACTACGGTCCAAAGCAGATCTTGATAACCTTAGACGCACATCTATGTACCTTTGAAATGAAAGCCGGAACAACCGTCTATATATTCGGAGGAGAACCCTTCCCAGAAGAACGTTTTATCTCTTGGAACTTTGTAGCCAGCGATAAAAGTACAATCGATGAAGCCAAAGAAAAATGGATCAACCATGAATTCCCCAAAGTACCAGGCGATGACGGCTATGTGCCGCTTCCAGTAAGATAGTATTAAGTATTTAGTAGTTAGTATTTAGTAGTTAGACAGCGATTGAAAGAATAGCAAAGGCTATATTATCTTTAATAAAAAGGAAGTTGAATATTTAAAATTCCTTATACAGCTTGCAGAAAAGTCTAAATACTAAATACTAGATACTAATATCTAATTATTATTTACTCACTAAAGTATTCTCATCTGCTCCCCATTCACTCCAGGAGCCATCAAAAATAGTTACATAGTCATTTCCAAGTTCATAGGCAGCCAATGCTATGATTGCTGCAGAAACCCCCGAACCGCAGGTAAATATATTTTGCTTTGCGCTATCGATCTTACCCTCAAACAAACGTTCCAGTTCTTCCTTGTCCTGATATTGAATGCCATCCAGTACCTGATCAAAGGGTAGGTTCTTTGATCCTGGGATATGTCCTGATCGCAGACCCGGTCTAGGTTCAGGAGCAGTGCCATGGAACCGTCCAGAAGATCTAGCATCGGTAATGCTGATATCGTCATCACCAAGGCGCTCTACCAGTTCCTCCTTCGTGATAAACCATTCATAATTGGGCTTTGCCTTGAAGTTGCCTAAGCTGGCAGCTTCGGCGAACTGCTTATCGATGGGCAAACCTGCAGCTTTCCAAGCCGGCAGACCACCATTAAGCACATAAACCTTGTCCAATCCCATATACCTGAACATCCACCATGCCCTTGGGCTGGAATAGACACCCCAACGATCATAGATAATCAAGGTAGAATCTTGGTTGATGCCCAATTTTTGTGCTTCCTTGCTGAATTGCTGAGCCGAAAGCATCGTATGCGGATAGGGGCTATGGTGATCCGAAAAAGAACCTTCTATATCCAAAAACAAACTGTTTGGCAACAGTTCCAAATTCGTGTTGTCTATCTTCTGGTTGACCTTATCGATAGTGGCATCCAAAACTAAGGCATGCTCCTCATTGATCAATTTGAGGGCCTCGTCGGTACTGATTAGCGCTGCTGTTCTCATGGGTTTTTTAGATATGAGATTTTAGATATGAGTATTGAGATATTAAACTTCTCAAGTTAAAGATATGCAAAATGTAATAAGACTTTGAACATCTATATCTAATCTTTTACAATCACTCATCTCACTACCTAAATCCCTTATTCTACATTCAAAAAATAATATTCTCACATCTCATATCTCCCATCTCATGTCTAAAAAAAATAAAGCCCCGATTTTGCAATCGGGGCTTCGAAGTATTTAGAGAAATCTAAAATTATTTAGATTTTTTCTCGTTGTCTTCCATTTGCTCTTTCAATTGAGCTAATACGTCAAGATCACCTAGAGTTGATTTCTCAACTGAATCTTTAACTTTTTTCACTGCTGCGTTAGCAGTTTTAGCTTCTTTTTTACGAGCGTTGAACTCTTCGATACGAGCTTCAGCTTTAGCATCTTCCCAAATACGAGAGTGAGAAATCACTAGACGTTTGTTTTCTTTGTTGAATTCGATGATTTTGAACTCAGCAACTTCGTCTACTTTCAATGCTGATCCGTCTTCTTTTACAGAGTGTTTGTTAGGGCAGAATCCTTCAACACCGTATTGTAAAGCAACGATATCACCTTTGTCACCAACTTTGATTACAGTACCTTCGTGAACTGAACCTTCAGTGAAGATTGTTTCGAAAGTATCCCAAGGGTTTTCCTCTAATTGTTTGTGACCTAATGAAAGCTTGCGGTTTTCTTCGTCTAATTCTAATACCACAACGTCTAATCTTTCACCAACTTTAGTGAATTCGTTAGGGTGGTTAACTTTCTTAGACCATGAAAGGTCAGAAATGTGAATTAAACCGTCGATTCCGTCTTCTAACTCAACGAATACACCGAAGTTAGTCATGTTCTTAACAACTGCTGATTGTTTTGAACCAACTGGGTAACGTTCAGTGATGTTTTGCCAAGGATCTGGAGTCAATTGTTTGATACCTAAGCTCATTTTGCGCTCTTCACGGTCTAAAGTCAAGATTTCAGCTTCGATTTCGTCACCTACTTTCAAGAACTCTTGTGGAGAACGTAAGTTTTGAGACCAAGACATTTCAGAAACGTGGATTAATCCTTCTACTCCTGGGATGATTTCTAAGAATGCACCGTAGTCAGCTACAGTAACGATCTTACCTTTAACTTTAGAACCGATTTCTAAGTTCTTGTCTAAAGATTCCCAAGGGTGCTCTGAAAGTTGTTTCAAACCTAATGCGATACGTTTTTTCTCGTCATCAAAGTCAAGAACTACAACGTTGATCGTTTGGTCTAATGCCAATACCTCTTTTGGATGCTCGATACGGCCCCAAGAGATGTCAGTAATGTGAAGTAATCCGTCAACACCACCCAAGTCGATGAACACACCGAAGTCAGTGATATTTTTAACAGTACCTTCCAATACTTGTCCTTTTTCCAATTTCGCAACGATCTCTGATTTTTGGTTTTCCAAATCGTCTTCGATCAATACTTTGTGGGAAACAACAACGTTTTTGAATTCATGGTTGATCTTAACAACTTTGAATTCCATAGTTTTACCTACGTAAACATCATAGTCACGGATAGGTTTGATATCAATTTGAGATCCTGGTAAGAAAGCCTCAACACCTTTGATGTCTACAATTAAACCACCTTTAGTACGTGATTTAACAAAACCATCGATAACTTTGTCGTTCTCCAAAGCCTCGTTGATCTCTTCCCAAGATTTTTGTGTTTTAGCACGTTTGCGTGATAATACTAATTGACCATTTGCATCCTCTTGCGATTCAACAAATACATCAACCGTATCACCGATTTTTAAGTCAGGTAAGTCACGGAACTCAGATAATGCTACTAGACCGTCTGATTTGAAACCGATGTTTAAAACAACATCTTTGTTATTGATCGATACCACGATACCTTCAATAATCTCACCTTGATTGATTTGGTTGAATGTGCCAGCGTACTGCTCTTCTAGTTTAGTACGTTCTGCATCACTGTAGTTACCAAAAGCTTTTTCATCAAGATCCCAGTCGAAGTCTCCTGATGGAGTACTCCAAGTGTTTGATTTAATCTCATCGATTAAATTTGAATCTGCCTCAGACTCAATCTTTTCAGTGTCCTTCACAACTTTTGTGTCAGCACCTTGTAGCTCTGCGTTTTTCGCCGCTAACTCTTTTTCTGCTTCTTGTTTTTTTGCCATTAATTAATAATCTCCTTTTCCCTACAATGTAGGGATTGCAAAGATACGAAAAACTTTTATTTACAAGAGTTTAGATGTAAAAAAGTTTAAAAAGTTTAAAATGTTTAGGATTCTTGACGTAACTCGTCGCTGTCCTCAAAGATAGGATAGATCGTTTTTACGATCACTTCTGTCAGTTTCCGCTCATTAAATGGCTTGATCAAAATCCCGTCAAATAAAACCTGACGCTCTTTTTCCAGCTTCTTAACTTGTTCATTATCAGAAGATGTGGCTATTATTTTAACCGAGTTGTAAGCAGGGTTGTCCCTCACGGTCGCCAATAATTCGTCGCCCGTCATGATCGGCATGTTGATGTCGGTAACAACAACGTCAATCGGAAACCTGCTCAATATCTCCAAAGCCTCTTTTCCGTTCGTCGCTGTCTTGACATGGGTATGTAACGAGAAAAACTGCTTCAAATACAGCAAATTCAGGGCGTTATCATCCACGATCAACCAACTTAAATCCTTTGAAAAATCACTGATCTTCTGGATATTCATCGAGGTCTTCCGACGGAATTTAGGCTTAGGAATTGGGATTTCTACCTTAAAGGTCGTGCCTTGGCCAGCATTGGTTTTAAAGTTGATCTTACCCTTCAAGGTACTGACGATATTCTTGGTTATATATAGACCCAATCCAACACCGCCTTCAACCTTATTCGATTTATTGACCGTATAATATTTCTTGAATATGTTCTTCTTCAATGCATCTGGAATTCCTTGCCCCTGATCCGATACCTTAAAGATAAGGTTGCTTTGATCGTCAACGATGGCACTTGCCACCACCTTTCCGGCATTCGAATATTTGATCGCATTGCTCACTAAGTTGCTCATGATCTGACGCACCTTAAATTCATCTGAGAAAATCACCGTCGGTTGATCCTTGTCAACCTCATAGGCCAATTCTATCCCTTTCATCTCAGCATGGTTGCGGTGCGTTTCCACAACATCAATCAATAGGTCAACAAAGTCAAAGTGGATTGCTTCAATATTGTTCTGTTGATCTATTTTGCTCAAGTTCAGGATATCATTGATGGTTTTTGAAGTCGCTGTAATATTAGTATAAGCTGATTCCAATAGATGGATATCATTGGCTTGGTAAAGGTCCTTGCGGCTCTTCAATAAGTCCACGATCCCAATCAAGGAATTAATTGGCGTTCGGATCTCATGGGTAATCTCTGCTAGGATATCCGTTTTTTGCTCGGCTAATTTCGAAGCATATACACGCTCATCCAATAATTTGCGCTCATAATAGTTCGTAAAGAATTGGTAGTATACCAAGATACAGATCACGATGAAAACAAAGGTCAGGGAAATTATGATCTGCCATTTAAAGGTATCTGTTCTTGCGATCAAGATGCTCAGTTCATGGTCTGTTTTATCTCTTTGGATCTGGATACGCTCTTCATGAATGATGCGGATCAGTTGGTTGGCACTGTGGAGCAGGGTAAAGTTATCTGCCAGTAATGATCTTTCATTTTTACGGATATCGGTCAGGGTCTGCTTCAGTTCTTTTAACCTGTTCTCCGCTTGAGTATTTCCTTGCCTGATGATGTTTTTCAGGTTTGCATTTTGCTCAGTTACTTGTTGGGTATGGGTAGGAACACCGGTTTCAACCGTAATGGTATCATCCCCCTTTTGGAAGATCCGCTTGAGCAAGGATTTCTTCTTGACTACGACCTTCTTTGGTTCATTCGGAACGATGGCTGCGGGTTCCTTTGCTTTCGGAAGCGTGATGTTCGTTTCATTGTTTGCTTGGATGTTAAAGGTCTTCAAGGTTTCAGAGGCCACCAAAATAGAGTCCAATTTAGAATTCAATTGGCTGTATTTAGGCAAGAGGTCCTCCAATTTGCGCCCTTTATAATTCTTGTCGCTGAAGGTTTGGGATTCTGCATTCCGCACTTTGATCAAGGAATCGACCGCTGATTTTAAAGTGATCAGTTTGGAGCGATATGAATTGTAATCTTGGATATTATAGGTAATGGAGAACACCCTAAAATGATCCTCTGCCTCACTGAATATGGTCAATAATTCTGAGAAATTATTCTGGTCACTGTTTACCGAAGTATAAATGTTCTGGATTTTGTTCTGAATACTCTTATACTGGATATAGGAAAAAATAAAAAAAATAACAAAAGTGATGAACAATAAAATTATTGAACTCAACAGGATATTCCTTACGTTCTGGTTCCGCTTGTTCCGCTTTTGTAAATCCTTGTCTTCCATCGGTAAATATCTCGGTATAATTGGTAATTCGCGCTAACAAATTCCACAATACGATTACAATAATAATAAATTTATAATAAATTAAATTTAGTTTGGTTTAAACGAGTTGTACACCCTCGGTTTAACAATTTTAATACTCTGTTTTGAGAGCGCGATGCTCGCATTTAATTCGAAGCCAATTATCAGGATAAGGGCGTTGATGTACATCCAGATCATCACCACGATCAATGTGCCGATGGAACCGTATAATTTGTTATAGGCGCCAAAATTATTGATATAAAAGGTGAAAAATGAAAAGGACAACATGGCCAATAAAGTTGCCAAAGTAGCACCAGGTGTAAATAGCTTCCATTTTTTTGTGGAGCTTGGCCCAAACTTATAGATAAGGCTCACTGTAAAAAAATAGATACCAAACAAAATGATCCATTGGGCTAGCTTGATCGCAAATGCCCAGAACCATTTCAGATCGTAATCAATATGTGTCTTCAAGTAATTTATCAAGTAGTTTGACCCCGCATAAAGTGCGATTCCCACGGCCAATGCCAAAACGATGGCAAGGGAAAGGGCTAGAGCCACCACTCTTCTTTGAAACCAAGTTCTCGACTCTTTGGATAAAGATGCTTTATTGAAGCTCATCATCAAGGTGGTCATACCATTGGTCGCAAAGAATGTACAGAGCACAAAACCGGCCGAAAGCAATCCTCCGTTCTGTCGCTTGATGATATCCTCCAAGGTCGTCTCCAAGATTTCAAAAGCGCTGTTGGGCAGGGCCAACTGGATCAATTCCATCAATTGTTCCTGGAAATTGTCAACAGGTATATAGGGGATCAGCGTAAATAGGAAAATGATTCCAGGAAATACAGCCAACATAAAATTGTAGGCTAGGGAAGAGGCTTTGTTGATAATGGACTCACGGGCGATCTCCTGAAAGAAAAATACCATGACCGTATAGAGTGGTAATTTGCCAAACCCCGGTAAGGTCGCAGATTTGGTCCACTCGATAAATCTGTCATAAGGTTTGACGTACAGAAGATGCTGGTGAATTTTTTTCATTATTCTCCAAAAAATGGAGCCATCTTATCTATGAAAATCTGAGGAGGTTTGCAGGGTCTGTTTCTTTCCATGTCCACAAATACCAGTTGGGTAGAGCCTGTATTCAACAACTCTCCAGATTCATTAAACAGCTCATATTCAAATTTAATCCTTATTCCTGGTTTTTCTCTAATATAAATATTTATGGTTACTAAATCATCATATTTCGCCGCCTTATTAAATTTGCAGCTCAATTCGATCACAGGCAACATCACACCCATTTCCTCTAGTTGCTTATAGGAAATCCCCGTGCTCCTTAACATTTCAGTACGGGCAACTTCGTAATAAGTCGCATAGTTCCCATAATAGACATAACCCATATTGTCTGTCTCCGCGTAACGAACCCTGATCTGATGCTGGTAATGAAACATATTATTTCTTGATATTTCTTGCGTCAAGTGCTTTTTGGAATTTACGCGCATTGATCAAGTGCTCAGCAACCGTTTCTGCATACAAATGGTACCCTGAAAAATCATCTTTAGCACACATATAGATGTATGGATGCTGATCATAATTCAATACCGCATCAATAGAAGCAATGCTTGGCATCATGATCGGTCCCGGAGGCAATCCCTTAAATCGGTAAGTATTATATGGATTGTCAATGGTCAAATGTCTGTTCAGCACCCTACGGATCGTGAAGTCGTTATTGGCAAAGATCACCGTTGGATCTGCTTGCAAAAGCATTCCTTTCTTCAATCTGTTGATATATAGACCGGCAATTTTTGGCATTTCATCCACGTGCAAGGCTTCTCCCTTCACGATGGAGGCCAAGGTGCTCACCTCTTGGATCGTCATTCCTAATGAATCTGCCTTGGCTCTGCGTTCTGCATTCCAAAATTTCTCATATTCCTTTGAAAAACGATCAATGATTTCTTCAGGCTTGGTATTCCAATAGATTTCATACGTATTTGGAACGAACATGCTGAAGAAATTCTCTTTGTTGAAGCCATATTTCTCAGCCAATTTCTCATCATTCAAAAGGTTAATGAAAGTCAGTGAATCTGCTTCAAAGTCTCTGCCCAATAAACCTGCAAAATCCTGTCTCAAGCGTACATTCTGGAACCTGAATTTCACAGCGTCCTGATAACCACCACGTAAGTTCCCGATCAATCGGCGATTGCTCATGTCCTGAGAAAGTTTATAGCGTCCCGCTTTAATGCCGCTGCTCTCCAAATCCATGGCCTTTGCTACATAATTGAAATAGGTTGGGTTTTTGACAATACCTTCCGACTCAATCCTCGAGATAACACTCGCATAGGGCTCATCGGTTTTTACATAGAAGTATTCCTCATCCGTGGCAATACTTGGTGCCATAAAGGCTTGGTATCCTATCCATGCACCTACCAGAACTATCAATAAGATAATGATAAGTACAATCCCTAATCCTTTTCTTTTTTTTCTGTTCTCAGCCATGTTATGGGTTTAGTGGAGTAGTCGTTGTTGGAGCTGGTTCTGCCGGTTTTCCTAAAGTAACATGGATAGCATTACCAATTGAAATAATCTTAGCACTGGTGTCTGGGTTTTGTTTGACTACCACAGAACCTAGGGTATCATTGGAGTTGCCATCGAAGGAAACCGAACCTAAGGTCAATCCTTTTCCAGCCAAAGCAAATTTTGCTTCTGTCAAGTTCAATCCAATCAAAACTGGGATTTCAACCTCATCATCTCCACGGCCATTTCCTAAAATCAAGCTGATTTTAGAACCTTTCGGAACCATACGTCCCGGACGGATCGGTTGACCGGCAAATTTTACGTCCAATACCACATCTCTGGCGATATCATTTCTATAAACGGTATCAGCAATCTTTAAAGAATGGTTCTTCAAAATGGCAGATGCCTCGATAAAAGTCTTATCAATTACTTCTGGGAATGCAATTTCAGGTGCGGATTGGGTAATGATGGTCAAATAAATCGTACGACCACCTTTCACATGGCTCTTAGGGTCAGGATCTTGGTCGATTACCAAGCCTGGTTTTGCATCCATTTGGTAGATCGAATCGATCTCAACCTCTAACCCGGCCTTGTCCAATACGTTCAAAGCTTCACTGATGTTCAAGCCTTTCAATAGAGGAACTTCTTGAGAATCACCGTGCTTAGTGTAGATCTTTAATCCGAAATAAACTAAAATAAAAAGAATGACAATGAAAATGAGCCCTGCAATTAAGTTTTTCCTGAAAGCACTCGTTCTCAAGTATAAAAAGAACTTCGACATCTATTAATGAGTTTTTTTTGATTATCCTATTAACAATATTAATTCCAATTTTACAATTTCACGCAAATACTGCTAATATAAAGGCAAAAATATTCGTTTTTCCTCGTATCTCAAATTATATTTGCTTCTCGATTATTACATATGAAAACTAAAGTAGCATTAATTACGGGTGGTTACACTGGAGAGGCTGAAATTTCTTATAAAAGTTCGGCATTTGTTTACTCCAAAATTGATAAGGAAAAATACGATGTGTATCTAATTGATATTACATTGGAAAGTTGGGCTTATACAGATGAAAACGGCCAAAAACACGAAATTGACCGTCAAGATTTCTCCTTGAACATCAATAATGAAAAGCTGCGTTTTGATGTTGCCTTTATTATTTTACATGGTACGCCAGGTGAAGATGGCAGGTTGCAAGGCTATTTGGATATGATCGGATTGTCTTATACTTCTTGTGGCGCTTTGACGTCATCCTTGACCATGAACAAGGGCTATACCAAGGCTATTATCCAGGACATCCCGGAATTGAACGTCGCAAAATCAGTTCTTTTATTTGATATCGACAGACCCAAAGCATTTGATCTGGTCAAAGAAAAATTAACGCTACCCTTATTTGTAAAACCAAATGCAGGTGGTAGCAGCATCGGTATGAACAAGGTTAATACCTGGGAAGAACTTCCTAAAGCCTTAGATGAAGCTTACGATGCAGAAGGGACCGGTATGCAAGTATTGGTAGAAGAGTTTGTGAAAGGGCGGGAATTCTCCCAAGGGATCTTTAGGGATTCCAAAGGCGAGCTTCAAGTACTTCCTGCAACAGAAGTAATCACAACGAGGGAATTCTTTGACTTTGAAGCAAAATATACACCTGGACTGACTCAGGAGATTACTCCAGCCGACCTGAACCAAGAACAGAAAGACAGGGCGGATGCCATTATCCGTGAGGTTTATGTCCGCTTAAATTGCAAAGGTATGGTCCGTGTGGATTTCTTTATCCAAAATGACACGGATAAATTCTACTTCATTGAGATCAACACCATTCCCGGACAAACGGCTCAAAGTTTTATACCCCAACAGGTCCGTGCAGCTGGCCGTACTGAAACTGCATTCTATACAGAATTGATCGAAGCCGCTAAAAACGACATTTAAAATATTCTTAATAGAAGTACGGCAAAGAGGTAATTTTCTTTGCCGTTCTTTATTGATTCCCCTCCTCAGCTAATTTTTATCCCTGATTTCTTTTCGCTTTTCTTTACGGTTTGCATTTGCAACAATTAGTTTGCTTTTGGTTTCATTCGAGCCATGTTCGAGAATGCTTCGAAGATAGTAGCAGGTTTGAATGGATCATTTTGCGAAAATTCGGAATGTGTCCCGAATCAGGTCTATGGGTTAACAGCATATCTATTTAGGTTCACTCCATGAGGTTTTGTTACAAAGAAAAAGAAAAGGCCATATCCGTAGAGATATGGCCTTAAAATTTATGTTGATTTTAATTACTGCAATTGGTTGAACAATAACTTGAAAGTTCCATGAGTCTGCGCACGGAAATTAATATCATTCCCAAATGATACCAATTTGCCTTTGCCTACTGGCGCTTCAAATGCAATAACACCATCTTTCAAATACTTCTGTCCCCATGACCAACCACTCTTTAACACTTTTTCGGAATCAAACCACATCAATGGTTTGATGTTGTTATTCGTGATTCTGTACAGGTTGTCATTGCTGTAATAAAGATCAATTTGATCATTATATCCCCAAGTACTGGCAATTCCTTTTGCAACTTTTGCGGTCAAAACTGAACCTGGCGTATAGAAGTCTGTTCTCTTCAGGGCTTTGTGTTGGGCGTCTACCAAATGGTTTTCTACCCCTAATTCTAAATGTTCTGCTAAATCAGAGCTGCTTCCTATGGTCACGATTTTACCGCCATTTTCCAAGAATGCTTTCAATACTGGAATGGACTTCTGCTCAGTTAAGCGGCCCCATCTCTCTTTGTAAGGAGAAGGGATGTTTTCTGGGGCTTCTGCAGGCATGCGACCATAATAGGATGATGCATTGGCATTGCTGTTGAACCTTGGAATGGAGTTTCCAGGAAAGATAATGATATCATATTTTGCATTCAGATTACCCTTGTCGATATCTGGTGCATAGATGACATCAAAGTTATAATGGTATTTCTCCATTAAGAACCTTAACCATCCTGATGGCATACTTCCGCCATAGGTATCCCAAAGTGCAATACGCAAAGTTTTGATTTTTTTGCTTTGTTTTGGCAAGCTATTACTAGCTTCTGCAGCAAAGATCAATTTAACATTCGCATTGTTTTCTACATAGATATCGCCATTGGATTCATCACGCCATACATTCTTGCCTTGTTTTAACAAATCATTGCTTACGCGGAATGATTCGTTGATGGTCGCTGGAAGCCTTAAATACTTGCCTTTTGGTTTAGCCACTTCAGCCAACTGGATCACTTTTCCATTCGTCAAGTCTTGGAAAGGACCGTTGAAGTCATCTAAGATACGGTCAAACTTCACGTCCATCAGGTAAGCCAATGTCCATCCGGCAGCATCGTATGGTGGGATAGGAGGGCCTCCTGGGTATTGGAAATCATCTGGGTGATCCTGGGGCTCAAACATGTCCAAGATATGAGGACGGAATGCTTGATCGGTCTTGATGATATAAGAACCCTTAACGTATTTCTTGCCATTTACGGTAAAGTCTGCATTGGCCTGTTGGATGTCGATTCCATTTTGGATCAATGCATTCACGAAATCGGTAGCTTTTACAAAATCAGCTTGGTCGGCAGGGATAATAAATCCCCTTGGGTCACGAAGTGATTTGTTGTCGAAAAGACTGCCCAATAGCTTCCTTTCAGCTTCTCGGTTGTTCTCGATTTTTGGGTCTTTTCTCTTGGCTTGCTGGAAAGCTGTATCAATGACAGCAACCTTGCTTGGAGATAAAGGCCAAAAATCTTTGGATCCACGCTCGATGGAATTCTTGCCCATTCTGAACATGTTGTACAAGACCTCATCCTTATAGCGACTCGCATAGTTCAATACGGCATAGTTCAAGGAAACAGAATAATCAATAGACTGTTGGAAATGCCATACCTGTGGAATCACTGGGTTTTGAGTATCATTGTTTGGGATCAGTCGGTTAGGAACTAGCGGGATTTCAAATGGAGTAGGATTACCGATCATTTCAGTCAATAGGCCCATCATATTGTGGAAATAAGTGGTCGTTCTCAATCCACCGTTATACCAAGTAGAGAATACCGAACCATCCTTAGCCGTATAGCCAGGTTTGCCTTCTGCATTCAACCTTGAAGACATAGCTGCTCCTAAAGCATCGATGCCAGACATCAAGATTGGGTCGAAAACATAGTTGAACGGATCGCGATATGGCGCACCAGCCACTACAGCACCGGCAGGGGCTGTTTGATGGTGGTTGTACATGATCTGTGGAATCCATTCAACAAATAGCTGTCTTGCCATATTTTGGGATTCCTTCAGGTTCAGCATGAAAAAATCGCGGTTGTTATCATGGCCTGCGTATTTCTGATAAAGGACAGGAACATAGTTTCCTGATCTTTTATTTGGCGTTTTTTCACGCATGTACCAATTGGAGATCAACTCTTGCCCGTCAGGGTTGGCATGTACCATTAAGACAATGCTATTTTCCAAGATTTTCTTGGTTTCAAGATCATTGGATGATGCCAATAGATAAGCCGTTTGGATCAATTGGTGCGTTCCGACTACTTCGTTGGAGTGTAGGCCGCCATCAATCCAGACAATGCTCTTACCCTTTTGAGCCAAGTCACGCGCTTCCGCTTCGGATAGGTCAGCATGAGCCAATTTAGTCGAAATGTTCTTGAATTCTTCCAGGTTTTTTAAGTTTTCAGGAGAACTGATGATCAACATACATTGATCTCTACCTTCTTCGGTCTTCCCAATGACGGTATAGAGCAAGCGATCGGATTGCTGGTCTAATTTCTTGAAATACTGTTCAGTTTCGGTGAATGTTGCCAATTGGTAATCATCGCCAATATTGAATCCAAAATGCTCCTTCGGGCTAGTGATTTGTTGGGCAAACACTGTTTGAATAAAAGCAAATGAAAACAACAGTAACCGAATAAGGTTAATTGAGTTCTTCATAATTCTATTAGGTAATAATTTATTGGTTAAAGATAAGAATCGCTTGCAGATTCATAGGAGAAAGATACAGCTAAAGCTGGACCTTCACAAGAATATTACAGACAGGTGCTTCGGCAATAAATGAAGACTAGGAATATGGGAAGGGGGAGGGTTTTGAAACCGAATTTTCGTTTTTGTTTAAATCGACAAAACGATTTTTATTCTCTTGGAATTTGTATATTTGAGATGATGACATTTAGTAGCATATGATTTTAGTTGCAGATAGCGGATCCTCACGATCAGATTGGATGCTTCATCTTCCAGATAGCAAACCATTACGATTCAGTACCAAAGGCTTAAATCCTTTTTTCGTTAGCGAGAAGGAAATTGCAGCCATTTTGACGGAGGTTCCCGAAATTATCCCATATATAAAAGAGGTTCATGAGGTCTATTTTTTCGGAGCGGGATGTTCCACTCCTGACCGCCGTGAATTAGTATCCAATGCCTTGACCCAAATTTTTCCATCTTCCTTTATTTCTGTTGAAAGCGATCTGTTAGGATCTGCTTATGCCACCTTTGGTGCCGGAAAAGGGTTGATCTCCAACTTAGGAACTGGTTCTGATATCAGTTTTTATGATGGTGAAAAATTGTCAGCAAGTCTGCATGGCAATGGCTATGTGCTTGGGGACGAGGGTTCAGGTGCCTGGTTTGGCAAACAATTGATAACTGCCTATCTCTATGAGACCATGCCTAGGGATTTGGCAAGGACCTTCAAGGAGTCACATCCTATTACCAAGGATATCATTATCAAAAACGTCTACCAAAGGGACAGGCCGAATGCCTACCTCGCATCGTTTGCGGAATTTATGGGACAGAACAGACAACATCCCTATATAGATAATCTTTTGAGAAATGGTTTTGACGAGTTTGTTCGGACCAATATCATGACCTATCCGAACTTTTGGGAATATGAATGTCATTTTGTGGGAAGAATAGCCTATTATTTTGATATTCACTTAAGAGAGGTATGTTCTTTGCATGGTGTACGTGTGGGCAAGATATTGAGTAGCCCAATTGAAGAGCTGTTCCATTATGTGGTGGACAGAGAGCTGAATGTTCAACTTTAAAAATATATAGATTATGATAATGGCCATGATAATGTTTTATACCATGCTGTTCCAACAGCCTACCGTATATGACTATTCTTTCACATCCATTGATGGAAAGAAAGTGGATCTAGCTGATTTCAAAGGAAAACAACTTTTGATCGTCAACACAGCGTCCAAATGTGGGTTCACCAAGCAATATAAAGAGCTACAGGAACTACATGAGCAATATGGAGACAAATTGGTAGTGATCGGTTTCCCTTCAGACAATTTTGGAAATCAGGAATACGGAGACAATAAAAAGATCGCTGAGTTCTGTGAAAAGAATTTCGGTGTGAACTTTATCCTTTCGGAAAAGGTAGATGTCAAAGGCGATAAACAAACTGCCCTTTTCAAATACCTAACAGAAACCGATAATCCAGATTTCAAAGGTGATATCAATTGGAACTTCGAGAAATTCCTGATCGATAAAGATGGCAAGTTAGCACATCGATATCGTTCAAAAGTTACACCGCTTGATAAGGTGATAACATCGCAAATCTTATAAAAACAAAAAGACGCCAGAGAGCGTCTTTTTGTTTTTAGTCTAGGAGACCATTTTGTAGGCGTATTGAATACGCCTGCCAGATGCATTTGCAGGATGAGGGTTCGGCTCCGCTCCCCCACCGAGCAATCCCATCGCGCAAGTCAACGGCATTCTTTCCATTTTTCCGCCAAGGAAATGAGCCGGAGGCTAAAGGACTTCCTTCGGAAGAATGGTTGTTTGTATAAATTGGGAACCCCTGGAAGGGGTGAAATCTTTGTAGAAAATCAAATCGCTTGACGGATAACCCACAGCGTGGGTGAAATATTTTTCTGAAAATCCCTTCTTAATTCATTTCCAATTCTGAACGAATAGTGAAGAATCTGTACGATTCTCCTCCTAAAGGCTATGTCATCTTCAATCGAAGATTGAAGAACTGTTCGCCATTTCAATAAAGGGCGTCGTTGAGTTTGAAGGTTCGCACTTCGAGATGCTTCGGATGAACCTCAGCACAAAAAACCTTAACTTAATGACATTGCCCACCGAGGATTGGAGGATGGACCAAGATTACTTGCGGTATTTCATTCAGCTAAATTTATCCAGGATGGTAGGCGTATTGAATACGCTCCTACGGACTATTTACTGTCTATCCAAGCCAAAATAGCAAGCTCTACATCTAGGTTCGTAGCTTTCTTTTTCGCCAAGAAGGACTCGGGATTCATTTTGCTGTAAACGGTAGGAATAGTTGGCTGGAGCACCGCATTTTACACAGACTGCATGGACTTTAGTGACGTCTTCTGCGATGGCCATTAGGCTAGGTATCGGTCCGAAGGGTTTTCCTAAGTAATCCATATCTAGGCCAGCAACGATGACGCGGATGCCGCGATTGGCTAGTTCAACGCAGACATTAGGAAGTTCCTCGTCGAAAAATTGGGCTTCATCAATTCCTACTACTTTGGTGTCAGCACTCAATAGCAATATGGCGGATGAATGTGAAACTGGGGTAGAAGGGATGGAATTACTGTCATGGGAAACAACCTCATTCAGGCCATAGCGCACATCGATTTCAGGTTTGAAAATCTCTACAGGAAGTTTGGCAAATTGTGCCCTTTTCATCCTACGGATCAGTTCTTCGGTTTTTCCAGAAAACATAGACCCGCAGATCACTTCGATACTTCCAATAGGACCTCTTCTGTGGGGGAAATTATGCTCAGAAAACAACATCATTTTGATAAAACTTTATACTAAAAACCTGATTTCAGAAGTTTCATATAATATGAAATTCTTAGCTAATATAGCTTACGAATATCGAAATTTAATCTTATTTTTGGTTTAAGGAGATAGGATAAAAGCGTAAACGAGGTGTCAATCAGTTTGTTTATTTTTTTATTGATCATTTAATATTAGAATTAATTTCAATCTATACACATAAAACATGGCTTATTCAGATCAGGATATTTTAGGGAAAATTGGGGATCTTTTGGTAGAAATCAATGAGCATTATGCAGGACTGGACAAGAACAATCTAGCGAGCAAAAAAGCTGATATTTTATTGTTGGCTGCTCAGGCCAAATATTTGGCTGCACATATCGAAGCTTTAGCATCACTTCAGACTCAACCTACGCATTTATTGACTTCGGCAGCAGCAGTAGCGGTACAAGCTGAAGAGAGTAGCTTTACACCTGCAGTTGAACATGAAGCGCATGAAGCTGATGAGCAACCTGTAGAGGAAGAGATCCAAGAAGTGGAAGCCGTAGAGCCAGTGACCGAAAAGAAACCTTTTGTCGAAGAATACGATGAAGAAGCACCAGAATCGACCAACTATGGCGAGGTTTCCAACGAAGAAAACCAGGCGATAGTGGAAGAGGAGAAAGAGGAATTGGTAGAAGAGCCACAAGAGGAAGAGACTAGGGAAGAGGAGAAGCAGGATGCCGAACCTGTTGAAGAAGTTTCGGATTTCAAAGATTTTAATATCTCATCTAACCCTGTTCATACAGCATCTTCGGGTTATACCTCAGTTGCTTCTGCTGATGAAGCTGAAGAAGACAAGAAGAATGTGGAGCAGAAAACGGAAGTTGAGCCGACGGTGAACGAAGTGGTTATTGAAGAAAAGCAGGTCGAGATTAAAGAGGAAAAACCAGAAGAGGTTGTTTCACTGAACGATCTGGCTAAACAAGCAGAGGTTAAACCTAGTCGACCATTGACCTTGAATGAGTTGATCCAACAGCAAAAAAGAGCAGGTTTGACCAATGCCAACCAATTCAACACTTCACAGGATAGATCTACAGAAAAAATCGGTGACCTGAAAGTTGCGGTTAGCTTAAATGATAAGCTATTGTTCATTAAAGATCTGTTCAATGGATATAGCTTGGCTTATTCGGAAGCTATTGAATTGCTCAATAGATTTGACAATTTCGCGGAAGCGGATGCCTTCTTGCAATCGAACTATTCCTTGAAAAATAATTGGGCGTCGAAACCACAGACCGTAGATAAGCTTTACGCTATCTTAAGAAAGAAATACATTTAATTTCTATACGAATAAAAAAAGGTCGCTTCCGATAAAGAAGCGACCTTTTTTTGGTTCAAGGCGAAGGTTAAAGATCAAATTTGATCCAATGCTTGCCTTCATGTCCATATACAAAATATTTTGATTGGATGATTTCCGCGAATATTTCGGTGTCCAATAAAAAGTCTTCTTTGTGTTTTGCGAATTCAGGTTTTTGAACGATAAAAATATTGTTGTTTTTAACGGCTTTATAGTCGTTGTATTGATCGTTCAGTAAATCTGGGAGTGTTCCTAGGAATGCAGGGTTATCGTTGATAAAGATCAGGATTTCGGTGTTTTCAGGCTCTTTTACCAGAGGGTTGTTCTGCGCTCCGGCAATTTCACTGATTTCTTCGATGTAGGTTGGGTCAGCTGTAGGGTTGGAAAGGTCCACGATTTCAACCATAGGTCGGTTTTCAATATGGATAAATTTTAATTTATGGATAATGATGTTGATTTCTTCCTCCAGTAATTCGAATTTTTCGGGTTCAGACTCTTGTAATTCGTTTGCTATAGCTGTATAGTGTTTTAGTTGAATCATTATGATAGACAATTATCCTACAAAGGTAAACAAGCTGTTCAAAAGACCCAAGCAATTGTCGAGATTCATAAATAATTTGTAATTTGGGGTTTAAAAATTAAGGAGTATTTATGTTTGACAAGTTATTTGAAGCACAGCAGAAAGCACAGGAGATCAAAGCTAGATTGGATCATATTTCGGTATCAGGAGAGGCTGAAGGGGGAAAGGTTCGCGTAATTTCAACGGCGAATAAGGAAATCAAGGAAATTCAAATTGACCCAGATTTCTTTAAGGATGCGGATAAAGAGGAGATAGAAGAGCTATTGGTTGTTGCCTTAAACAAGGCATTGGTTCAGGCTGAAAGTATCAGTCAAACTGAAATGCAAGCAGCTTCCCAGGATCTATTAGGTGGATTGGGAGGATTAGGCAACTTATTTGGTAAATAATAGAAGAAAATGAAAGCAACATATTACGGACAATCATGTGTAGAGTTTGATTTTGATGGGACCAAGGTATTGATGGATCCTTTCATCAGTTATAATCCATTGGCCAAAGATGTCGATATCAGCAAGATCAAGCCTGATTATATTTTTTTAAGCCATGGCCATCAGGATCATGTGGCCGACATGTTCAGTATCCAACAACAGAGTGGTGCCACGGTGGCAACCATTGTGGAAACGGCAGATTGGGTCAGGAAACAAGGAGTACCTGATGATAAGGTCATCGAATTTAACTTGGGTGGAACTTTGGACTTGCCATTTGCTAAGGTAAAGATGGTGTATGCGGCGCACAGCAATAGTACCCCAAACGGTGCTTATGCAGGATTTCCTGTGGGTTATGTGTTCTTTTTGAAAGATAAGACGATATATTTTGCTGGGGATACTGCTTTGACGATGGAAATGAAATTGTTGGAACGTTATAAGATAGATTGGGCATTATTGCCTATCGGAGGTCATTACACAATGGATGTGGATGATGCTGTCATTGCAGCTGAGTTTGTGAATTGCAATAATGTAATCGGAATACATTATGATTCCTTTCCTCCGATCAAGATCAACCATGAAGAAGCAAAGAAGAAGTTCAATGAATCAGAGGTTTACTTGGCATTGCCAAAAATCGGCGATTCGGTAGAGCTGTAAAAGATTGATAAAAAGAAAAGCCCAATTGTTTGATAGCAATTGGGCTTTTTTTATGTTCAGGCTGCTAATGATTAAGCAACGCTTTTTGATCTGTTGATGTGGAATTGTACCAAATCGTCAATAGGGGAACGTAAGATTTTTCCAACTTTCATTCCATATTGAGCAGCTTTATCTTCCAATACGTTTCTGAAGTTGTAACCCACAGAACCGATACAGTTGAAAGTGTAAGATTGGTAGTCAGGGTATTTGCTCACTAGGTTGTTGAAGAAAGCTTCGAAAGCATCATCAACGATTTTGCGAGTATACTCGATGTTTACGTTATTGTCGTAAACAAATTTGCTGAAGCTAGCACAGAAACGGTTTGCTAAAGGTTTAGTGTACACGTTGTCCATGATTTCATCAGGTGTAAGTTTGTAAGTGTTAAAGAACACTTCAGCAACATCTTTAGGCATTAAACCTCTGATAAAATCTACCAAAAGTTTTTTACCGATGAAGCTACCAGATCCTTCATCACCAAGGATGTAAGCAGCAGAATCAATATTATGAGTAATGTCTTTTCCGTCGTATATACAAGTATTGGTACCTGTTCCAAGGATTGCAGCAAAACCAGCCTCCGTACCTAATAATGCACGTGCAGCAGCTAATAGGTCATGTCCAACTTCAACTTTAGAATTTGGGAATACCGCTTGAATAGCATCTTCGACAATTTTTGCCTTCTCCTCGTTGTGTACACCAGCACCATAATAATTTACCTCGCTGATCTTATCAAATGGAATATCTTGAGGTAGTCCTTTTTTAAGGGATGCAATAATGTATTCGCTATCTACAAAATATGGGTTATAACCCTCGGTGTTGAAGTAAATCTTCTTGTTGTTATCATCTAGCAAACACCAGTTTGTTTTTGTAGACCCTCCATCTGCAATTATTATCATTATTTATAAATTTAGTTTTAAAGTAACTTGTTTTTTCGTTTTACAATGGTATTGTTCTAAGTTTAAATCCCAAAATACGGTATTTATTAATAAAAATAAGAATTTTTATTTGATATATTGAAATAATTTAGGAAGGCTAGGGCCTTGATTAAAAATAAAAACCTTATAACTTATTGGTTATAAGGTTTTTATAATTATTTTAGCGTAAAAAATACTTAGTGTATTTTTTACAATTAGTTTCGCTTTAGTGCGCCCCTTCAGCTTCAATTTCGTCAATTGCAATTCCTTGTTTAGACAAGAATTTACGAACTAATACCGCAAAGACGATGATGTAGATAAAGCCAATTGCTGGCACGAGGTAAGAGTTGTGAATACCAATGATATCCGAAAGTTTTCCTTGGATAGGAGGGATAATTCCACCACCAAGAATCATCATTACTAAGAATGCAGAACCTTGTTCGGTATATTTTCCTAATCCCACAATGGAAAGACTAAAGATGGAACCCCACATAATAGAACATGCTAATCCACCCGCTAGGAAGGAATAGATGGCAACGGTTCCTGAAGTCATTAAACCAACGATCATGGCCAACAGACCAAATGTTCCAAAAATGATCAAGGTACGAACAGGTTTTTCTTTACTCAAGAAGAATGCAGCAATTTGTAATGCTACACAGATGATGAAGTAATATAATACCGACATATCAAAACCAGCTAATGAATTCACACCGATAATAATGGTGAAAGCGATAACAGGAACAATGATGGTCAATAATTTTTTCTTAGATTGTGTCAGGTTAAAGGCTGTAATGGCGCCTGCCCATCTACCGATCATCATACCGCCCCAATACATGGAAACGTATGGTGTAATCTGGGAGGATTGAAGGTTGCCGAACTCTTCCAGGGTCAATAATTCTCCTAAATTACTTCCGATGGCTACTTCAATACCTACATAGATAAATAATGCCAACATACCCAAAACCAGTTGAGGGTATTTCATCGCACCCCATCCTTCAGGGTTTTTCTTGGCGCTATTATAAGAGAACAATAATCCGAAAACAATAACGGCTAAAGCTCCAAGTAACCATAGCATACGCTTGATTTCCAAACCATGGGAAAGGTCCTTGATTTGAGCTAATAGTTCTTGATTGTTGTTGTTTGCGGCTTGTTCTTTTAAGTCAAGGATATGAAGAGCCGTATCAGATTTATAACTGGTGAATACAGGAATAAATGCACATAACAACAAGATGGTCATAATGATCAATGTTGTTCTGGCCTTATTTGCGGGCTCCATTTGTTCCAGGTTGAATCCTGGAGGTACTTTTTTAGAGAAATGGAACAAACCAGCTGCTAAAACGAAAAGAAGACCTACACCTATATATAGGTATACGACTTTGTTTAGGGGAAGGTTTGCGATTTCAGCATCGGAAATGGTTTCGAAAGTCCCAAAAAGGGCAAATCCAACGATCAATGGTCCGATGGTCGTCCCGAAGGAGTTGATACCTCCACCAAGGTTCACACGGGAAGCACCTGTTTTAGGGTCACCCAATAGAACGGCGAAGGGGTTAGCTGCGGTTTGTTGTAAGGAGAAACCTAGCGCTACGATAAATAGACCTATTAACATCCCGGTGTACACATTGACTTCTACGGCGACGATCATTGCGGCAGCTCCTAATGCCGAGAATAACAAGCCATAGACAATACTTCTTTTGTAACCCCATTTTCCAACGAGGTCCTTTCCAGAAATGGTTCCGAAAATAAAGAGAAGAAGTGCGCCAATGTAATAGGCCGAGTAGAAAGCAAAATCAATAAGTTGAGATTGAAATTGGTCTAAGTGAAAGTAATTTTTACAGAACGGAATAAATACACTGTTTCCAGCTGCGATAAATCCCCAGAAAAAAAACACCACAATTAAGGTGTAAAGAGCTGGGTAATTGGTGTTTGTTTGTTGGTTATTCATAAAAAAAATGTCTAACTTTATGATTTAATCGTACAAATAAAGAACTTTTTTTTGATTTCTAAAGTTTTTCGACGGCTGCTAAAACATTTTACTGCTACTTAACGTTATATAATAAACTATAAATAAAAAAAAGTGCTGATTTTCTTTTGAAATTACAATAGTTCTTTTTTTCTTTGTGGCGGTTCTTAAATTTATCTTTCGGGACGCTAGTATAAAATCTCTATAAAAGATTTAGTTACCCAATAAGACATATGAATTTTATGTATTAGCTGAAAGATATATTTCAAAAAAAGTAAAAATCCTTAAAAATCATATTTTAATATTAATGGATATTAATGAATTGAATACGAAGCTCGTGTCTGAATTGCGCGAGATTGCGAAAGTTCTAGGCATTGTTGATGCTGAAAAGCTTAGAAAACAAGAGTTGATTGATCGTATTTCTGAAATAGCCAAAGAGTCTCAACAAGAGCAGCCTCTAGAAGTTGCTGATGTTGATTCGGATAAAGCCAATGCAGAGCGAACAAGAAAAAGAGTACGTACAGTAAAAGCTGCAGAACCTGTAGCAGTAGGTAGAAACAGAGTGGCGGCTGATGATGAGCAAACGAAAATGGAATTTGCCAGCAAACCAGCAGCAGATTCCACTCCCGCAGAACCCATCACTACTCCTTCTCCTGAACCTGCACTTAAAGCTTCCACTCCAACAGATTTTGACAACGTAATTATTAACGAAGGTGTATTGGAAATTATGGCCGATGGTTATGGTTTCTTAAGGTCTTCAGACTATAATTATTTGACATCTCCGGATGATATCTATGTTTCTCAATCCCAGATCAAGTTATTTGGTTTGAAAACTGGAGATAATGTTAGAGGTTGCATCCGCCCTCCAAAAGAAGGTGAGAAGTATTTTCCTTTAGTAAGAGTTGAGGCCATCAATGGTCAAGACCCTGCTGAAGTAAGAGACCGTGTTCCTTTTGATTACTTGACACCATTGTTTCCAGATGAGAAATTGAATTTGGATTTAGGTCCTAGCAATTACTCCACCAGGATCATGGACTTGTTCACCCCAATTGGTAAAGGACAACGTGGTTTGATTGTTGCACAACCAAAAACGGGTAAGACCAATTTATTGAAAGAGGTTGCCAATGCAATCGCGAAAAACCACCCTGAGGTTTATTTGATCATTTTATTGATCGATGAACGTCCAGAGGAGGTTACAGATATGGCAAGAAGCGTACGTGCAGAAGTTGTTTCATCTACATTTGATGAGCCTGCGGACCGTCACGTGAAAATTGCCAACATCGTATTGGAAAAAGCAAAACGTATGGTAGAGTGTGGACATGATGTTGTAATCCTATTGGATTCGATTACCAGGTTAGCACGTGCTTATAATACCGTTGCTCCAGCATCAGGAAAAATCCTTTCCGGTGGTGTGGATGCAAATGCTTTGCATAAACCAAAACGTTTCTTTGGTGCTGCCAGAAATATCGAAAACGGTGGTTCATTGACTATCTTAGCTACAGCATTGACAGAAACAGGTTCAAAAATGGATGAAGTTATCTTTGAAGAATTCAAGGGTACCGGTAATATGGAGCTACAATTAGACCGTAAATTGTCTAACAAACGTATCTTCCCTGCGATCGACCTTACAGCGTCAAGCACAAGACGTGATGACCTATTGGTTGACCGTGATGAATTACAACGTCTATGGGTATTGAGAAACCACCTTGCGGACATGAACTCGCAAGAAGCAATGGAATTTTTGTTGACCCAAATGCGTGGAACTAAATCCAACGGAGAATTTTTAATTAGCATGAATGGCTAAAAAGCCATCATAAATTGATATTTTTAAGCCATCTTTGCGAAAAGGTGGCTTTTTTTTATGAAGAAATACATTCCAAATACGATTACTTCCCTAAACCTCTTTTCAGGTTGCATCGGTACTGTCATGGTCTTGAACCAAGAATATATGTTGGCTTTTTATTGTGTGTTGGCATCGGGTATATTTGACTTTTTTGACGGTATGTCGGCTAGGGCATTGCATGTCAAGTCTTTGATCGGGAAGGAATTGGATTCCCTTGCAGATGTGATCAGTTTTGGATTCTTACCGGGAGCAATAATCTTTACCTTGTTAAAAGACACGAGTTCTAGTGCCTATCTTCCCTACCTAGGTTTTATTATTACTGTATTTTCAGCATTGAGATTGGCGAAATTCAACATCGATACCCGACAGAGCACGGATTTCATTGGGGTCAATACACCGATGAATACCTTCTTTATCGTTTCCCTACCTTTTATCTTGGAAGATTATCCGGCCTTAAAGAATACTTGGCTTTTATTGGGCATAGCGATCCTGACCAGTTTGTTATTGGTTTCGGAAATTAAATTGTTTTCGATGAAGCTGAGCAGTTTGAGCTGGGGAGTTAACAAGTACAAATACCTTTTCTTGATCATCAGCGTAATATTATTGGTAATTCTTAAGTTTTTAGCCTTACCAATTGTTTTGCTGTTGTATATTGTATTCTCAAAAATCCACTTTGCTTCGGAGAAAGAAGTTAGCCAAGTTTAGTCTGATAATCTTCAAGTTCAGACATGGCCAATTGGAAGTCATTTCTGATGATTTCAAATAGGTTCAGGATGTCCGCCATCGGTCCCTGTCCGCCAGCCTTGTCCTCCAGGTCCTGGAATTTCATCCTTAAAGCCGTGGCGCCTAGATATTGCATGGTGGGTTTGATGTGATGAGCTTTTGACTTGATATCTGCATGATCTTGAGATTCTATTGCGACTTCTAAAGCCTTAAAATCTTCTACCCCTTGACCAAGATACAAAGGGATCATCTGCTTGATAACCTCCGTGTTGTTCATCATGTTCTCTTGGATGGAGTCCGGATTAATAATTAGGTAAGGATTCATGTTAGATTGTTTTTACTTTCAGTTGATCAGTTGATTCTTCAAGCAATTCCTTATTTGATTTCTTAAAAATAGGGTGTAAATAATCTTCAGCAATTTCTACGAGCGGTATCAGCGTAAAGTTTCTTTCTTGGATATATGGATGCGGAACTTGAAGGTCTTGGGTATGAATAATGTCTTCGTTATAGTAGAGGATATCGATATCGATGATCCTGGATCCCCAGCGTTGGCCACGGATCCTGCCCAAAAGGATTTCAATCTTCAGGATTTCGTTCAAGACCTTATTGGCGGAAAGTTCAGTCTCCAGCAGGATCACCTGGTTCAAAAATACCGGTTGGTTTTCTACGCCCCAAGCTTCGGATTCATAAATTTTTGATTGCAGTGTGATTTCCCCAATTCTGTCTTCAATTTCAACCTTTGCGTCTTCTAGTTGTTTATTAGGATTACCAATATTTGCCCCTAAAAGTAGGTAAACTTTATTCATGAGTTTAATATAGGAATTGTTTTATGATAATCGGAATAATAGCTTAAATTTACGGACACTACTTAAATTAATTATATGAGATCATTTTTTAAATATGTACTTGCGACCATTACAGGAATTATTATCAGTAGTATATTAATGTTTTTTATCCTGATGGGAATCATTGGGATGATGATCAGTTCGGTCGGCAGTAAGACCGAAACTGTAACAGCCAGTAACTCGGTTTTGTTGATCGACCTAGCGCATGCCATCACTGAAAAAACAGAAGCAAATCCATTTGAAGGTTTGGATATCCCGGGTTATGCTGGTTCTAAATCCATTGGCTTGAACGATATCGTTTCCAGGATAAAAGCTGCAAAAACAGACAATAATATAAAAGGTATCTATCTGAATGTATCCAGTGTAGGTACTGGTTTTGCCACAATGAAAGCAATTCGTGAGGCATTATTGGATTTTAAGACTTCGGATAAATTTATTGTAGCATACAGTGATGTAATGAGTCAAAAAGGCTATTACTTGAATTCTGTTGCCAATGAAGTTTACTTACATCCACAAGGTAATTTGGACTTCAGGGGCTTGGCTACTTCAGTAATGTTCTATAAAGAGGCTTTGGATAAGTTGGGGATTGATATGCAGGTCCTTAAAGTGGGAACCTATAAAAGTGCAGTGGAACCCTTTATCCTGAACAGCATGAGTGAGGCCAATAAGGAACAGGTGAATTCGTATTTGAGCAGTATTTATGGTACATTCTTGACTGATATATCGGCTGTAAAGAAGATTTCCACTGATAGCTTAAAGAGTATTGCGAATGGCTATTTGATTCGTGAACCGGAAGATGCGAAGAAATATGGTTTTGTGACTGATTTATTGTACAAGGATCAGGTAATATCAAAGATCAAGGATAAGTTAGGGATTGATGCGAAAAAAGATATTCCTGTTGTTTCCTTATTAGACTATAATAATAAAGCTAGTGCTGGTGAGGCTGGTGGCGATCGAATCGCTGTATTGTATGCCTATGGGGAGATTATTGATGGAGAAGGTATTGAAGGGCAGATTGGTGGCGATAAATTGTCAAGGGAGCTGAGAGAGTTGAGGTTGGATGATAAGGTAAAGGCGATCGTGATGCGCGTGAATTCCCCGGGAGGTTCAGCATTGGCTTCAGAATCTATCTGGAGAGAGGTTGACCTGACCAAGAAAGTAAAACCTGTCGTGGTTTCAATGGGCGATTATGCGGCATCTGGTGGATATTATATTTCAGCTGCAGCGGATTCTATCTTTGCCGATCCGACTACGCTTACGGGTTCCATCGGAGTATTCGGTTTGATCCCGAGTTTCCAGAAATTGTTCAATGAGAAGTTAGGGATCCATTTCGATGCCGTGAAGACTGCTAAGTTTGCAGACATGGACGTAGATATGGATAGGCCTTTGTCTGAAGAGGAAAAAGGGATTATTCAAGGTGGTGTGAACAAGATCTATCAAGTATTCCTGAAGCGTGTGGCTGATGGTAGAAAGATGCAGGTGGCAGATGTGGACAGTATTGGTCAAGGTCGTGTGTGGACTGGTGAGCAAGCCGTTAAATTGAAATTGGTAGACCGTATAGCTACTTTGGACCAAGCTATTGAAGCTGCTGCGAAGAAAGCAAAAATCGAGAATTATAGAATTTCGGAGTACCCAAGAGCGAAAGATCCTTTTGCCTCTTTATGGTCTACTTCGAGAGACAAGATAAAAATGTGGATGTTGGAAGATGAGATGGGGGATTATGTAAAGTATTTGTCGGAGCTGAAGAGGATAAGTCAGCAATCTGGCGTACAAGCTAGGATTCCATATTTGGTAGAAATCTATTAACAAAGAGCGCTGATTGAGAAATCAGCGCTTTTTTTTGTGTCCGAGTTTGTGGGACGATAGGCTCAGCCAGAAGAGGTTCTTACCATATAGAATTAGAATTATGCTAGAGATTTACAGATTGAAAAGAAAAATGAAAGTTTTTTATATCTTTAAACTCTAAAATCAACCGGAAATAAAAATAAAATGAAAACTATCGACGATTTAAATTTCAACGGAAAGAAAGCTTTAATAAGAGTTGATTTCAATGTTCCTTTAGATGAGAACTTCAACATTACTGATGACAACCGTATTCAAGGTGCGCTGCCTACCATTAAAAAGATCTTAAAAGACGGAGGTTCCGTTATCCTAATGTCCCACTTGGGAAGACCAAAGGAAGGACCTACAGATAAATATTCCCTTAAACATATTGTAAAGCATCTATCAGATGTATTAGGTGTGGATGTACAATTTGCTAATGACTGTATTGGTGCTGAAGCTGTTGAAAAAGCAAAAAACCTTCAACCGGGTCAGGTATTGTTGTTAGAGAACTTAAGATTCTACAAAGAAGAAGAAAAAGGAGACCGTGAATTTGCTAAGAAATTGGCTGATTTAGGTGATGTATATGTTAATGATGCGTTCGGTACTGCACATAGGGCCCATGCTTCTACAGCGATTATTGCTGAATTTTTCCCTAACAACAAGTACTTTGGTTACTTGATGGCGAAGGAAATTGAAAACGCCGAAAAAGTATTGAATAAACCTGAGCGTCCATTTACCGCTATTATGGGTGGTGCTAAGGTGTCTGATAAGTTGGAATTGATCGAGGCCTTGTTGGATAAGGTTGATAATTTGATCATTGGCGGGGGTATGGCTTATACCTTTGTAAAAGCGCGTGGTGGTGAAATTGGCCAGTCTTTGGTTGAGCTTGATAAATTGGATTTGGCGAATGAATTAGTGAAAAAAGCGGATGAAAAAGGGGTGAACTTGGTTCTACCTACTGATGCGCAAATTGCTGATCGCTTCGCGAATGATGCTAATGTATATGACGGTCCAAATGATGAAATCCCTGCTGATAAACAAGGTTTAGATATCGGTCCGGATTCTTCAGAGCACTTTAATGATGTTATCATGGCATCCAATACACTTTTATGGAATGGTCCAATGGGTGTATTTGAGATGGATACTTTTGCTAAAGGTACTCGTGCGGTTGCTAATGCCGTAGTTGCAGCAACAGAGCGTGGTGCATTTTCATTGATCGGTGGTGGTGATTCAGCTGCTGCGGTATCTAAATTTGGAATGACTGAGCACGTAAGCTATGTAAGTACCGGTGGTGGTGCTTTGTTGGAATATATGGAAGGAAAAACCCTTCCAGGTGTAAAAGCAATTTTAGACTAATATTATCTATAAAATAAAGAAAGGGGAGCCGTTTGGTTCCCCTTTCTTGTTTTAATAGCTGTAGCTCAAACTGAAGCTTGGAACCAGGCGCTGCTTAGCGCTAGCCTGGTTGATATAGCTGAGTTTGGCGCCCACACCGAAGTCGGGAAGCACATATTTGAACATATTGAAGTCTGCTGAAAGCCCTATTCCAAAAGAGGTAGGTTCGGCCTTGCTGTCCTGGATGTTCTGGTAGTCTGCAAAGAAATAACCATGGAATCGCTTGATATACGCCAATTGTCCAATAGCCCAATCTGGATAGGCAATTGGGAATCTGTAGTTCATCAATAAGGTGTTTTCAACCTTAGGAGAGTCGAAATGAGCATAGCCCGATACCATCGGGATACCATAGGTATCATTGTATCTGCCATCAGTTTTTTGGTAGGAAAGCCTAGCCTGGAAGCCATGGTTTCTAAAGAAGCCCGGGAAATAGAAGTTGGTCCTGATGGCAAATAGTGAACCTTCGAGCGTGTTCTCGAATGGTACATGTCGGTAAAGGACATTGATATTCTGCCCCCATTTAGGGATCAGATCCATCTGGCTTCTTCGGCGGTTTCGGTTGAAATAGACCTGGTAATTGAGTGGAAAAGCAATCTCATCATGAAATCCCCTGAGTGTATTTAAGCTCAAATCATACCTTTTTTGGTAGGATGTACCAAGGTTTAGACCATAACTATAAGTTGTTTTTCCCCTATAGATGCTCATTGGAATCTGCATATCTAGACTATAAACATGTTCCCTGAAGTCGAATTTGGTATACTCATTTTCCGTATTTTGCTTTTTAGCATAGCCGATTTGACCTCTGTTTCTATAGGAAAAGTTGAATTTTGGGTAGTATTTCTGATAAGAAATTTCTGCTGAATAGATACTTTTTTCCATGTCCAGATCATATTCATACCCTAATTTTAGCTGTGAAGTATTGAGCAGATCATTCGCTATCCAGAAGATTCCGGGCCTATAATTATCGAAACTTTCGAAATTATTACTGCTTATGCTCAGGCTATGGAAGTTGAATAGATGGCTTAAACTGTTGTATTTTTCTACCTGATAGGATTGTGATTGATCGGGTGCCGGGTTGCTAAAAAGGCTTGTGATCCTTTGGTCAGTCAGTGCTGAGACCTCAAATTTCGCGGTGATTTCTTGTCCTCTGAGCTGTGTTGAATCGAGGTAAGCGGCCTTATATCCGTTGAATTGGTACTCATTATATAGTAGCGAATGGTCGTTTCCAGGGCTAGGAAGAAAGGCACCAAAGGGAGAATTTGTGATCAAATAGAGCTTATCTTCAGCGCTAGAGTATCTATAAATATTGTCTATTTTTTGAAATTGAGCTTTAAAAACTAAGTCATTTCCTATGAAAATAGGGCGTTGGAATTCTTGGTTTGACCAAGGGAACAGCTCCTTGAACTGCTTGGATTGGAGGTCTATCTCGATGATATTTGTTCCTTTTGGGCTGATCGAAATGGCGGCAATCTTGGTTTCCTCTGCGTTCAAACTAGGCTGTTGGATAAGATATCCTTGCGGAAAATCCATGATTTTTGTGGATTTCTTTGAAACTCGGTCGATATAGAAGAGGCTGGACAGGTTGTTTTGGTCCACTTGGACTGTATATACCTTTTGGGAATTATCGCTCAATATAGGGCTGTAAAAACGGGAATTTTTAGAAATATCCTCAGTTTTACCGGTTTTGAGGTCAAAAATCCGAATAATATTATAGGTCTGTTTGCCAAATCGAGCGTCCTTTCTGAGTTCATCCCAGACCAAATATTGATCGTTTAAATGAAAATATGGCGTGAGTTGGAAGCCGATTTGTGTTAAAGTTTCTTCCTTTTCGTCCTTCCTTTTTCGAATTTCTGGGATGATATCTGCTGCCTGAACCAAGGTGAAAATTGCCTTTGAAGAGTTGGTTTGTGGAAGGAAATAGTGGGTAGGGTAGCGGTTGTTTTCCTCAAAAATCAAGTAGAAATTTTGGTTGACTTTTGAAGATTCCCATTCCTCTTTGAGTTCAGAAATCGTGGCGTCATAGAGTTTTTTACTGTTCAATTTTGTATACTTTTTCAGGGCTAAATTGAAGTTGAATGGTCGCCATAAATTAGCCCTCATGTTATCCAAGATTTCTTCCTTAATGCCATATCCAAAATGGTTGGTCAAGTAGCTGTTCATGGTATAGCCAGTGAGGTAGTAAGTAGGGGTCAGGTCACGGAATGAACCTAAGATATTTTTACTGAAAGAGTAGTCTTTTCCGGATAGCAAATTGGTCCGAAGTGGCATGAACCAAGAGCTACTTCGGCCTCGACCACCGTCTGAAAATTGAGTTTCTATGGAGACGGCATCCCCCTCAAAGTACCAAGCTGGGAGGTGAAGACCATATAAAGCGAAGGCCAATTGTTGGAAAAACGGGCCTTGAATTCTACCTGTCAACTTGTCAAATTGGGCTACATGTCTGAGCTCATGTTGGATCAGATTTGGGAGCCATTGGGTATTGTCACTTGCAGGTCCAGGTGTAGAAAAAGCCTCTACTTTTCGGGGAGCAAGCTGGGCATATCCGTTCTGTTCGATGTGGTTTTCGTGAAGAATTATTGAAATCTTCTTAGGTTCTCTCTTTAAATCTTGACTAGAGAAATTAATCATGCTGTCGATTTGCTGGGAGAGGAGCAGGGCAGATTTCTCAAACTCCATAGGGAATATGAGTTGGAATTTTTTGCTATTTATCTGTCTCCATTTAACCTTAGAAGAGGCTTGTTCGTTGTCGATTATTTGAGAATTTGCATGATGTGTACTTAAACTTACTATGAGTATGGTTAATATACTGATAAATAGCTTTTTATTAACATTAAAATATAGGGAAAATAGCATATGCTAAATATATTAGTAAAGAATTGCTGTTTTAGTTAAACTAATGGTTTTAAATAAAATTGTAAGTAATTGATAAAAAGTATTTAATGTGTTTTTTAATTCTTTCATAATTTACACTATTTTATGTGTATTTGTGTGTGTAAATCACTTGTTTGTGATTAATAATCCAGTTAACTTTTTGCATTGTAAATGTAGGTTAATTTGTTAATAAATTCAAATGTTTGACGTTTACAAAGGAGTTTTGAAAATGTTTAAGGACTTGATCAATGAATGGATTTTTGAACTCGAAAAATTTTGGTAGAATTTGCTACCTAATAAATGGAGGTTTCGACCGGATTTATTTTTAGGAATTTTTGGATTGGTATTTTTCAGGATTTACTAGCGCATAGATTTGAAGGTGTTTTTCTTTCTTTAAATTCATGCTATACGGCTATAATTTAATAGTGACATAATGACATGTTTTTGTTTGGATAATAGGTAAAGATCCTGTTGTATTTGGGGGTCAGATTTATTGATTAAAAATTAATTATATTATTATGCCAAAAAAAACGACTTTTGCACAAACGATTTTTGGACCAATGTAGGATTGTAAAATAAAGGAGGCGTATGGAAGAATTAGCAATGCTTGTAGCACATGTTGAGCAATTGATTGAACGTGGAGATCATACTGAGCTTGCGGATTATTTGAACGAACTAAATATTTCGGATGTTGAAGAATTGATCGATGAACTTCCCGAATACGGTCCCTTATTTTTAGAAACTTTAAGTCTTAAAAGAGCGGTGAATGTATTCCGTATTTTAGACTTCCCCACCCAAGAAAGAATTCTCAAAAAATTACCGGCTTCCAAGATCCGTGAGCTCCTTAACGAGATGCCTCCGGATGACCGTACTTCCTTCTTCTCGGAACTGAAAGGTGATGTCGTAAAAAGGCTCATTATTCTGTTGACACCGGAGGAGCGAAAGGAAGCATTGTCCTTGCTTGGATATCCTGAAGATTCAGTAGGTCGTCTGATGACTCCTGACTATATCACGGTCAAGGAACATTGGACCATGCCACGCGTGTTGGATCACATCCGTCGATACGGTTCAGCTTCTGAAACGATCGATGTCTTGTATGTGATCGACTCTGATGGAAAGTTGATCGATGACGTTCGGATCAAGGACATCCTTGTGGCGGAACCAGATAAGGTGATCGGTGACTTGATCGACAATCGACTGATCTCTTTGCATGCCGATGACCCACAAGAGGAAGCAGTAACCATTTTCCGGATGAACAATCGCGTAGCTCTTCCCGTAGTTGATGAACAGGATATCATGTTGGGTATTGTGACAATCGATGACATCTTATGGGTGGCCAACGAAGAGTACACCGAGGACATGCAACGTATCGGGGGTACCGAGGCTTTGGATGAGCCCTATTTGGATGTTTCGATCTTTCACTTGGTGAAGAAAAGGGCAGGATGGCTTATCGTGTTGTTTTTAGGCCAGCTGTTGACTTTTAATGTGCTTCAGCACTATGAGGCTAAGTTCACCACTGTTCTTGTCTTGTTGATGCCTGTAATCATGTCTAGCGGGGGGAACTCCGGTTCTCAAGCATCCACCCTGATCATTCAGGCGATGGCTATGGGTGAAGTCACCCTTCGGGACTGGTGGATGGTCATGAAGCGCGAGATACTTTCGGGATTGCTCCTAGGGGTTATTTTAGGGGTGTTAGGTTTCTTAAGAATTGGGGTCGAGGAAGTATTCAAGGATACTTATGGTGATGCATGGTACCTGTATGGTGCTGCTATCGGAAGTTCCTTGGTCGGCGTGGTCCTTTGGGGATCTTTGGTGGGAGCGATGTTGCCATTTATCCTGCGTAGGTTTGGAGCGGATCCAGCGAGTTCATCAGCTCCCTTTGTATCGACAATTGTCGATGTGACGGGTTTGGTGATCTACTTTAGCTTCGCGACCTATATCCTGCGAGATGTTCTGTTTAATTAATTCTAATTGGTTTTGAATAACTTGCGATAAATCGCCAAAAAATATTTGCACTTGTCGGAGAAACTTCCGATAATTGCATCACCGAAAACGAAAGGGACGGTTTAAACTCCTGAATAGCTCAGTTGGTTAGAGCATCTGACTGTTAATCAGAGGGTCGCTGGTTCGAGCCCAGCTTCAGGAGCCGGAAACAAAAAAAGATCTGCAAAAATTTTGCAGATCTTTTTTTGTTTAGTATTGAGATGTGAGATATGAGATTTGAGAAATTGGAAAGAATTTCATGTACACGTTTAGTGTTTAAAATATTAAGATGCGAGATTTGAGAGGTATTTCTACTATCTCAATACTCACATCTCAATTCTCAAATCTCCTTAAACCTTGTAATACTCCTCCCATCCTTTTGCTGGTGGTGGTCCGTAAAGCATTTCATTCGCGAAGCGGTCATTAGTGATCTGTTTGGTTTTAGGGTCGAACTCAATTCTGTTATTCATTTTTTGGGTGATGACCCCAAGACAGAATACTTGGCTGAGTGGTCCGGCGATTTCAAAGGATGATCTGGTCTTCTCCGTTCCTTTGCAGGCATTCAGGAAATTTGCAAAATGGTTAGACGGGCTTGATGGAACTTCTGGGAGTTTGGAAGCCATGTCCTTCGCTTTGGTTTCCGGAATGATCGATAAGGTGCTGGCGTGGGAACCTCCTTTGAAAATTAAATCTTTGGAATAGATGATTTTTCCAGGGTTTAGTTTTGCGGGTTCAATTTTTCCAGTGCTTGGCGGTGGGATGTTGGGGTCCAAACCAGAGACGCCATATCCTTCAGGGATCTGTGGGAGGTTCGTAAGTCCATCATACCAGTTGATATCCACAGCAGGCATATTCTTTCTTTTTGGAAAATGGAAGTTCATTGTGGAAGACATCGGGAAGAAATACGAGTTGTGCCCTTCCAAAGATTTTGCCTCGACAACTGTTGGCAAGCCTAGTTCTAGGAATTCATGGGCAGTATCTAGGATATGAGCTCCCCAATCGCCTAAAGCTCCCATTCCAAAGTCAAACCAACAGCGCCATTGTCCATTGACAAAGTCTTTGTTGTAATGATGGCCTAAGGTCTGCATTTGCCAGATTTCCCAATCTAGGGTCTCCGGTATCCTCTCAGGATAGGGAAAGCCTGTAGGGTTGGGATCCCAGCCGTGCCATCTCCTAGGGCTGTTCATGTGCGCATCGATTCGTGTGACATCTTTGATGATGCCAGCATCTTTCCATGCCTTGAACTGGAAGTAATTCGCCTCAGAGTGACCTTGGTTACCCATTTGGGTTGCTAGCTTAGGGTTTTTCTTGGCTTTTTGCATCATGAGCTCTACCTCGTTGAAAGTCCTTGCCATGGGTTTTTCCACATAGACATGCTTTCCTTGGTCGAGTGCTTGCATGGTAATGGCAAAATGGGCAAAGTCAGGCGTACCGATGGCTACAGCATCGAATTGGTTGCCCATCTCATCAAACATTTTCCGGAAATCTTGGTATCGTGGAGCATTGGGGAACATCTTGATGATTTCCTGGGTTTGTTTAGCACCCATGTCCACATCACAAAGCGCGACAATATTGCATTGTCCGGTCTTGTAAAGCTCCTTAATGATCTCGTTGGCTCTATTTCCTATTCCTACGCAGGCCAGATTAACCCTTTCATTGGGACTAGCGAGCTTTACTTTGCCCAGAACGCTGTTGGAAAGCAAGACAGCACCGCCTGCCATAATGGATTTGCTAATAAAGCTCCTGCGTGATAAATAATGGTTCATATTTATTGACAGCTTATGGTTATTTAGTTTTGTTGATTTTAATCGATCGGAATGAAACTTCATCGCCATGGTCCTGAAGAAGGATGTGTCCTTCAGAAGCTTCCCCGAACTTATCCCAGTCCTTGTATTTGCTGATAGCCACCAAATCCTTGAACTCCTTTGATCCCCGTACATAGGATAATACTTTGACCCCGTTTAGGTAGTAGGTGACTTGGTTGTCCTTGTCTACCACTACGCGTCCGCGGTTCCATTCGCCTATAGGTCTTGTGGCACCACGGCCTTTATCGGATGTAATAAGATCATAAAGAGAGGCGATGGTACGATTTCCATCTCTTCCTAATTTTGCATCAGGATGCTTGGCATCATCGAGAATCTGGTATTCCAGTCCGATTGCAGATCCTGAAGTTTTCTCGGCAAGGGTGACAAAGTATTTTACACCGCTATTTGCACCGGGTGTTAGTTTAAATTCAAAAGAAAGGTCAAATACACTGTATTTATCTTTTGTGATGATATCGCCACCATTGGTTGATTCCCCACCATCGGACTTTTGGACTTTTATGATTCCGTCCTTGATGGCCCAACCTTTTTCTGGGAAACTTTCTCCTTTCACACTTCTCCATCCATCGGAGTTCTTGCCGTTGAATAGAAGTGTGGTTCCATTCTTTTGCTCCGTAGGACTTAATGAATTGGGAGTCAGATTCACGATATATTGGCCTTTTGGATAGGGGCTAGGTTTCAGATATTCAGTTTTGATTTTAATGTTTTTAAAATAAACCTTTTTTCCGTCTAATTCAGCAGGGATGCTGTGGACTTGCAAACCAATAAATCCAGAAGCATCAACGGTATCCACAACATAAGCTGCAGGAACCCCATTTACCCAAGAACGTAGTTCATTGCCGATGGCTTCAATCCGGATATGGTTAAATTCATCTTTTTTGTAAGCTGACTTTGAAGGCTCGTTTAAATCTAATGGATAGATCCAGCCCCTTCTGCCTTCATCATAGACGCCGCCTGCCCAAGCACGTGCGGAAGGGTCGATTTCGATCTGACGGCCATATACTCTTCCTTTTCCGTTGTTGGCATTGGGGTCGATATGGCTTCGGGTTTGAATCCCTGAATTGGTCTTGTCACCTTCGAGTTTGATGTCGAGTTCAAGGATAAAGTCGCCAAACTCTTTTTCCGTGATCAGGAAGGAGTTGGGGGTCCCTTTCGTCATTCTTCCGACAATGGCTCCGTCTTCAACGGTATATGGGGCAGCTCCACCTGCGGATTTCCAACCGGCTAGGGTTTTGCCGTCAAACAAAGGTTTGAATCCTTTGCTGTCCGCGGATTGCGCATATCCTTGGGCGGATAATAATAGGGCAAGCCCTAGTGAGGAGATGGATTTGATTATTGTTCTTCTTTTCATTGATTGATTTTTAATGGTATTCAACATATAGATTTTTCTTATTCTGCTTTTGGACCTAATACTGTTCCTTCATCAGGTACGATGAGCGGTTTTTCATTTCTTTCGGCACCCGGATACCCAATGTTTTGGTTGATGATCCCTTTTAAGTTTGTATTGATTGCACTAGCAGGGACTGGCCAAAGGATATGGTGGACTGAAATTTTGTATTCTGCCCATTTATGTTTCACTCCTTTGTTGTAGAAATTGCTTTTTGAAACCACTCGGTCATACCAGAAGTTGACTCCAGTTTGCTTGATATTGGAATTTGTGCCACCAGGGCCACTGATGTTTTCTAAGTTGTAAACTCGCCCTCCAAAAATTTCACAAGGTTTTCTGGTCTTTGCGTAGGTGTATGATATCCTCACCAGTTCAAGATGTCTGTTTTCTTCATAATACAGCTCTCTTGCACGTTCGTCCAAGATTTCACCGATATTCACCTCGCCAGCTTGGAGTGGAGTAGCCCCAGCTCTTGTTCTTACTTCATTCAGTGCAGTTGCAGCCATTCCAGGTTGGTTTTTCCAGTAATATGATTCAGCTAAAAGTAAATAAACTTCTGCAGAGCGATATACATACCATGGGGTTTCACCGCCAGTCCATGTAGAGCTCAATGGATCTGGTACAAAAACCTTGTAATGTGGCCAAGAGAACCAAAGACGAATAGTGTCTTCAGGACTCATGCTAGGACTTTTGACGAAGTTCTTTCCATACCATTGGCTGCCTTTAGCTTTGAGGTCAGGACTGTTGTATTTCAGATCTTCCATACGCTTCCAGCTGTTCATGTTATGGATTCCGCGAAGGTCATTCTTTTCTTTATCCGCCCTCCAAATTGAATTACTGAAATACCAAGTAGGTCTCAACCTGCCAATTCCTCTACCATAAGATTTATTAAGATCCATGGAAGGGTCTGTTTCACCGGGTGCAAGGTTGATATTGGTTCCCGTTTGTCCATCTGGAGTTTTGATGTTCCCGTTGTTCCAAAAAGGTACGGCATTACGCATGGTTTCAATTTTTGCCGATCCTTCAGCTTCTGGATAGGCGACCACATACATTAAACCTTCTGTATTGCTCATGTCTAGTTTTGCTTCTACGCTGTGCAAGTCAAACATCAAATTTGTATTTGGTCGGTTTTGGTTTACTGTAAACCTGTTTCTCATTAAGGGGTGTTTGGCGACTACTTCATTTCCTACCTTGATAGCAAGGTCAAAATCTTCCAAAGCCATGGCTACTTTCATCAAAAGAATACCACAAGCAGCTTTTGAGGTCCTTCCACGGTCAACTATTTCAGGGACCCATTGATATGCGAATTCCAAGTCTTTTTTCAATCTCTTCAAAATACTCCATCTGTCATAAGAGTAGAAATCGTATTTCGGTTCATTGATTTCCCAATCTAGAAAAGGGACATCTCCAAATTGATGGACTAATTTATAATAGCGGTAAGCACGTTGGAAATAGGCAGCTCCGAGGATAGCGTTCTTTTCTGCATCATCCTTGAAAGTTGCATTGTCGATTCTGGAAATTACCGTATTTGCATATTTAATTCCCTTATAGGATTCATACCAATACCAGCCAACACGCGTATTGTTTTCATGGTTGAGCTGTGCATCTGGAAGGAGCGCAATGTCCATGTTCATCTGCGGGCCTGCTTTATCTGTTGTTCCCTCCACAGCAACATCAGATTGGATGATTTCTGTAAGGATTGGGGCACCATCACCGAAGAATTCATGGCGCATATTCCGCTCACAAGCCGTTAATGCAGAGTATAGGCCTTCAGGAGTGGAAAGGGCAACTTCAGGTGCATAGAAGGAAAGCGGTTGAGGTTTTAGCCAATCTTTGCTACAACTTTCCATCAAGGTGATAGAAGCAGTACCGAATAAGCCGATATATAAAAGTTTTTTATAAGTTTTCATGGTCAATAGGTTATAGTGAGAAATTAAGGCTTAGGTTGTAAGTTCTAGGGACAGGGAATCCTTCGGGATCTCCAAATTCCCAATGTGGAGCCCACATGGCTGCATTCCTTACAGAGGCTGAAATCCTTAGGTTACGGATGCTTGCTTTCTCCAAGATGTTGGATGGCACCAAATAAGAAAGGGAAATGTTCTCTAACCTTACAAAGGATTTGTTGATGTAATTTGTTCCGATGTTCTTTGAACCAATTCTCGCATAGTCATCGATCGGGTTTTCTGCTGTCCAACGCGGCATAACATAATCGGTAGTACGGTCAGCGAAGTTGCTGTTATTTGCTGCACGATTAAATCCGTCAGTTTGACCCCAGTTGGAGTAAATGAATACAGATAGGTTGAAGTTTTTATAATTGAAGTCATTCCTCCAAGACCAACGGAAGCGTGGTGTTTTGTATCTTTGGAAGATACGGTCGGCATCAGTCATCACGCCATCTCCATTTTGGTCTAAGTATTTGAAGTCGCCGGGTTGCAATCCGAATTTGTCGGCTTCATCCACTTCATTTTGTTGCCAGACTCCTAGTCTTTCATAATCCCAAATTCTGTCTGGATCTTGGCCAATGAACCATCTGTTTTTAATGTCATCTGCTTCCTTTTGTCCAATAACATTTCCTGCATCGTCCTTAATGTCTACCATATCCCCATATAGGGTTACTATTTTTCTGCGGTTGAGCATGAAAATGAAATTAGAGGACCAGTTGAAGGTTTCTTTTTGAATGATATTTCCAGTTAAGCTAACATCGATACCATGGCTTTTCAGTTCACCTAAATTGGCTGCTACGCTACTGAATCCGATGATTTCAGGTAATTCGCGATCTACTAAAAGATCATGGGTTGTTGCGGTGTATAAGTCAATAGCTCCGGATAAACGGTTTTTGAACATCGCGAAGTCTAAACCTAGGTTATAAGAGGCTTTATTTTCCCATTTTAAGCCAAGGTTAGCCATTCGGTTTACATATAGTTGGGAGCCTAGGTAAATATTTCCTTTTGAATCGATGTAAGGATGTAAGCCTGAGGTCATATCCGAAAGCGCATCATATTGCGGGATATCACGATTACCATTTCTACCCCAGGTTAATCTTAGTTTTCCGTAATCTAACCATGATTTTGTTCCCTCCATGAATTTCTCATTGGTGAAGTTCCATGCAAATGCCAATGCTGGAAAAGTTGCCCTTGGGTTTTGGGATCCAAATGCGGAATAACCATCACGACGTACGGAAGCCGTGAAAAGATAGGTATCCTTGAAAGAGTAGAATAAACGGCCCATGAGAGCATCTCCGGTGCGGTAGGTATCATCACTTTCATTGAGAGGCACTGTTCCTGCTTGGATTCTGTGCCAACCTAAGATATCGCTAGGGACAAAGTTGGATGCTGTAGCTTTAGTTCTCCAGTACTGTCCTTTTTCAGCATTTTGCAATAGAGTAACTTCGAAATTGTGGTCTCCAAATGCTTTTTTCCAACGAAGGACATTATCTATTTGCCAATTATAAGTTCTAAAAAAGGAACGTTCGGCTGTTCCACCCTTGGCTGCCCATTCTGGATTTAAAGAAGAATCATGGTTATAGTATTCTCTCCAGATAAATGATGGAGTGAAGTTGGATTGGATTTCAAATCCATAAGGCAAGGTAATCACGCCATATAAAGTTGCATTTAAGGTGTTGTAGCGATCCACCCGGTCTCTGAACATATTGTCAAAGAATGGATTGACTGGTGTAACATCGCCAGTCGGTAATCTTTGGTAGAGGCTATTAGGATCACCAATATTATCAGAACCATAAGGCGGGATAATTGCTGATTGTCCCCAATCCGCTTGAAGGAAACCTTCGTTTCTAGCGGCGAAATTCGCATTGGTTCCTACTTTCAGGAAATTAGTGATCTTGGACTCGAGGTTAATTCTTGTTCTAAAGTTCTTGAATCTATTTCCTACGATAAACCCTTTTCGATCTACATGGTTTAGGGAGAAATAGTAGTTTAGGTTGTCTGTTTTATTGGAAATACTGGCCGTATAATCTTGTTGGATTCCTTTGTGAAAAACAAGGTCTTGCCAGTTTGTTTCCTTTCCGATCAGATAGTTTTCAATCTCCGGGGATCTCATTTCTAGCCTAGCCAACCAGGAACGGATTAATTGTTCTTCAGTTACGGTCGTTGCAGGATCTTTTTGATCGTAGTTGTACCAAGCCAATTGGTCTACATTCGATAATTTTCGTGGATCTACAAACATCTCAGGGTATTTGTCGTGGTAATCTTGAGCTCTCTTGCCCATTTCGTAGTCATAGCGATAAGCCAGGAATTCCTGTCCGTTCATGACTTTAGGCATATAGGAGTTTTCCACGAAGCCAAAATTGCCATTTAGGGTAATAGTTGGCTTTCCTGAAGCTCCACGTTTTGTTGTGATCAAAACAACCCCATTTGCCGCCCTGGCTCCATAGACAGCAGTAGCGCTGGCATCTTTAAGGATATCAATGGAAGCAATATCATTAGGGTTGATGTCGGCAAAGGTTCCATCAAAGATGACCCCATCCACAACGTTTAATGGGCTGGCACCAGCTTTTAGAGTTCCTCTTCCTCTGACCAAAAGATCAGCATCGCCCTTGGCTGTATTTCCTTGACTGATTACAATACCTGCGGCATTCCCTCTTAAAAGGTCTTGAACCGATCTTGGCGCTTCTTTTTCAAGCTTCTCGGCTTGTACAGAAGCTACAGCCCCTGTTAGGTCTTTTCTTTTTTGAGTGCCATAACCTACCACCACGACTTCATCAAGATCTTCGGCTTTAGGTTGCAGGGTAATTTGAAGGTCTTGGCTGTTGATGTTGACGGTTTGGCTGTTGAAACCTGTGTGGGTAATGGTCAAGGTTCCTCTGTTGCCGTCTGTTAATTCAAGTTCGAATTTTCCGTCTCCATCTGAAAGGGTTCCATTTTTAGTCCCTGACTGCATGATGCTGGCCCCTTCAACAGGCATTCCATCGGTTGATTTTACAGTCCCTCGTATGAGGTTTTGGTTTTGTTGAGAAAAACAGGGAGCTGCCGAGAGCAGAATCATCCCAAAAGAGAATAGGATGAGTAAAACGTACTGTTTTGTCATAATTTAAAGAGTTTAAGGTTTACATTGCATTTTCACCTTCAAAAGCTGTTTAGATAGGCCTTCGAAGCGGTAAATGTTGTTAGATAATGATTGATGTATTCTGGTTTATAACACAATTATAACCAATAAATTACCTGAGATTGCTAAACCGATATATCTTTATTTACGAAAACGTTATAGTTGAAAAGTGCTACTGTTTTGGTGGGTTTGTTGTTGGTTATCAGTGTTTTGACGGGTTGTTTGCCTGCTTTGTTGACCATCTCAAAAAATCAGGGGATTTCAGGAATTCACAATTGGGTGCCTCTCTTATTCTAAAAATAATTATATTGTGGAATCAACTTACCCATTATAAACAATTTATGCTATTACTAGGGATTGACTTAGGGACTTCATTTATTAAAGTTTCTGTGTTGGATGCACAGACTGGGAAACGAATAGTTTCTGCCCAATATCCGGAAACCGAATCTGAAATCATATCACAACAAAAGGGTTGGGCTGAACAAGATCCCGATCTTTGGTGGCAGAATACCAAGAAAGCCATATTGAAAGCCAATGCAAGCGGACAGTATGACCCTAAGGATATTGCTGCAATTGGGATTGCCTATCAGATGCATGGTCTGGTTGTGGTCGATAAGGAACAAAATGTTCTCCGCAATTCCATTATTTGGTGTGATAGTCGGGCAGTGGAAATTGGAAATGAAGCTTTTCAATCGTTAGAACCCCAAGGATTTCTAAAATCTCATCTTAATTCTCCTGGTAATTTTACAGCGTCTAAGCTCTCTTGGGTTAAGAACAATGAACCTGCTCTGTACGAAAAGGTGCATAAGTTCATGCTTCCGGGCGACTTTCTTTGTATGTGCTTGACCAAGCAGATCAATTCTAATCCGAGTTCTATTTCTGAAGGGATATTATGGGATTTTGAAAAAGATGCCTTATCGGATACCTTGTTGGATTATTATGGAATTGACCAAGCTTTAGTTCCTGATGTGCAGCCTATTTTTTCGAATTACGGTTCTATCGATAAAGGGGTTGCCGCAGAATTAGGGCTCTCTGAAAAGGCTATTGTGAGCTATAAAGCGGGCGATCAGCCCAACAATGCACTCTCCTTAGGGGTGATTGATGCAGGCGAAGTAGCAGCTACGGCTGGGACCTCGGGTGTGATCTATGCGGTAGCCGACCATTTGATATTTGATAAACAATCGAGGGTAAATAGCTTTGCCCACGTCAACCATAGTAAAGACCAAAGTAATATTGGCGTTCTGTTGTGCATTAATGGGACCGGAATACAGAATAGCTGGATTAAAAAATTGACTGCCCAAGGTCTAGATTACGATCAGATTAACCAAAAGGCAGCTGATATAGCTATTGGTTCTGAAGGCATCGTTGTTTTACCATTTGGTAATGGCGCTGAGCGGATGCTGAACAATAAAACCGTTAATGGACATATTGAAAACCTTGATTTTGTGAGGCATGATGCGGCGCATATCTGGCGAGCAGTCCAAGAAGGCATTGCCCATTCTTTTCGATATGGACTGGATATCATTAAGGAAAATGAAATCCATCCAACGGTCATCAAAGCCGGTTATGCCAATATGTTCTTGAGTCCCGTGTTTCAGCAGTCCTTTGCAGGAGTGACCAATGTACCTGTCGAGCTGTATGAGAATGATGGAAGTGTGGGAGCGGCTTTGGGAGCAGGGATTGGTGCTCAGGTTTATAAAGATAAAAAAGAGGCATTCTCAGGTTTGAAAAAGATAAAGACCATCGAGCCTCAGGACAAAGAAACCTATAATGAGCTCTATGCGAATTGGAAGGAAAGTTTACTACAGAAATTATAATCAACTATAAATATGAAAGTTTTAATTGGAGAAAAAGAGTATTTTAAGAACATCGGGCAAATCAAATACGAAGGTTTAGATTCCGATAATCCATTGGCATTTCGTTGGTATGACGCAAAAAAGGTCATTGGCGGAAAGACGATGGAAGAGCATTTTAAATTTGCATGTGCCTACTGGCACTCATTCAATGGAAATGGAGCGGATCCTTTTGGTGGGCAGACCCACTTCTTTCCTTGGGATGAGAAATCAAAGGCGCTTGACCGTGCAAAAGATAAGATGGATGCAGCTTTTGAGTTCATGACGAAATTGCAATTGCCGTATTATTGTTTCCATGATGTCGATCTAGTAGATTATGGAAATGACGTCAATGAGAATGACTCGAATCTGGCAGCTATTGCAGAATACGCCAAAGAGAAGCAAAAAGAAAGCGGAATTAAGTTGCTGTGGGGTACTGCTAACCTTTTCAGCCATCATCGTTATATGAATGGTGCTTCAACCAACCCTGATTTCCATGTATTGGCACATGCAGGAGCACAAGTAAAAGCAGCTTTGGATGCTACGATTGCGTTGAAAGGTGAGAACTATGTGTTCTGGGGTGGTAGAGAAGGATATATGTCTTTATTGAATACCAACATGAAACGCGAACAGGAGCATTTGGCAAAATTCTTACACATGTCAAAAGATTACGCGCGCAAGAACGGTTTCACAGGAACATTCTTTATTGAACCAAAACCATGTGAGCCAACAAAGCACCAATATGATTATGACTCGGCAACTGTGATCAGTTTCTTAAGGCAATATGATCTATTGGAAGATTTTAAATTGAATATTGAAGTAAACCATGCCACATTAGCTGGCCATACCTTCCAACATGAACTACAAGTAGCTGCAGATGCAGGTATGTTAGGTTCAATCGATGCTAACCGTGGAGATTATCAAAATGGATGGGATACCGACCAATTCCCAAATGACCTTAATGAATTGACAGAAGCTATGTTGATTATTTTGGAAGCAGGAGGCTTGCAAGGAGGAGGTGTGAACTTTGATGCTAAGATCAGAAGGAATTCAACTGACCCAGAAGATTTGTTCTATGCTCATATCGGCGGTATGGATGCCTTTGCGAGAGCATTGGTTACTGCAGATAACATCCTTCAGAAATCTGATTTCAAGAAAATCCGAAAAGATCGTTATGTAAGTTTTGACAACGGAAAAGGAGCGGAGTACGAGCAAGGGAAACTGACTTTGGAAGATTTGAGAACCTATGCAGTTGAGAACGGAGAACCTGAAATGAGAAGTGGAAAACAGGAATTCTTGGAGAATTTAGTCAATCGTTATATTTAGTCGATCGAATTGATAAGATAATTTTCATTGGATATGAGTGGATTACGTGTTTAAAGGCTTTTTTTGATAAATATTTCAAATTTTTGTTTGTGTATTAATTATTAAAAACCTATTTTTGTACCACTTTGAAGATGAGGGCAACCTTATCAATTCGAATTCCTGAATAGCTCAGTTGGTTAGAGCATCTGACTGTTAATCAGAGGGTCGCTGGTTCGAGCCCAGCTTCAGGAGCAAAAATAAAACAGCCGGCCAATCGCCGGCATTTTTTTTATAACATAATTTATATCCATGAGTTTAGTAATCGTTGGAACAGTTGCTTTCGATGCCATTGAAACCCCATTTGGCAAAACCGATAAAATCGTTGGTGGAGCAGCTACATTTGCTGGATTAGCAGCATCTTATCTATTCCCAGATGTTAAATTAATTTCTGTTATTGGAGAAGACTTTGGAGATGATAACTTAAACATCATCAAATCAAGAGGAATCAATGTGGAAGGCGTGGAAGTGATCCCTGGAGGGAAATCTTTCTTTTGGTCTGGAAAATACCATAATGATATGAACAGCCGCGATACCTTGATCACCGAGTTGAACGTACTGGCAGACTTTGACCCGAAGATCCCTGCATCCTACCAAGATTGTGAGTATTTATTGTTGGGTAACTTGACTCCAGCAGTACAGATGGCTACCTTGAACCGTTTGGAAAATAAACCTAAGCTGGTTGTTTTGGATACCATGAACTTCTGGATGGACGTAGCATTGGATGAATTGAAAGAGGTGTTGAAGAAAGTTGATGTCTTGACGATCAACGATGCTGAAGCAAGACAATTGTCTGGTGAATACTCTTTGGTTAAAGCTGCTGAGAAAATTCTTCAAATGGGACCTCAATACCTCATCATCAAAAAAGGAGAGCACGGAGCATTGTTGTTTGGAGAAGGTCAGGTCTTTTCAGCACCAGCATTGCCATTAGCCGATGTATTTGATCCAACAGGGGCTGGAGATTCATTTGCAGGTGGTTTTATTGGATATTTAGCAAAGCTACAGTCCATTAATTTTGCAAACATGAAGAATGCGATTATTTTCGGATCTGCTTTAGCTTCTTTTTGTGTAGAGAAATTTGGAACGGAAAGATTACAGAATCTAAGCAATGAAGAAATATCGAACCGTATACAAGAGTTTGTGAAACTTTCAAAATTCGAGATAAGCGAATAAGCTTATCTCGAATTTCTTTAAGCTCCCTTTGCGACATTTAAAATTGTACAAAGGGTCTACGGCTTAATTTGAATAAACCTTTAATAATATTTTTTCGGATGTTTTAAAGAGATTAATTCTCTTTGAATTTATATGCAGTAAGTGTCTTTTTCATTGACTTCCTTGCTACATGTATCCTTGTTTTTACTGTTCCTATTGGAATCTGCAGATGGTCAGATATTTCATGGTATTTATAACCTTCAAAATACATGGTGAACGGGATGTAATATTCATCGGATAATTTGGATAGCGCATAGTTGATATCCTCCATGATGAACTTGTTTTCACCATTGTTTTTTGCTGCAGAAACAACAAGGTTAATTTGTGAGATTTCTTCCTCCTTCGTGATAAAGGAATTGGTTTTTACGACGCGACGGTAATTATTGATAAAGGTGTTCTTCATAATGGTATAAAGCCAACCTTTCAAATTGGTTCCATCCCTGAAGTTCTTAAAGTACGTGACTGCCTTGAGTAAGGTGTCTTGTACTAAGTCGTTAGCATCTTCGTGATCACGGGTGAAGTTTCTGGCGTAACTTCGAAGTGATTCTGAATGCTTAACAACTAGTGAGTTAAATTCGATCTTGTTCATACAATTAGCGATTATAGTATAGTTAAATGATGCGATGTTTCCAGGCAAGTGCCTGATTTAAGCTGAACAACCGAAAAAATTATTAAGCCATAATATTTCTACGGTACACTATACAATTCTTGTGCAGTAAATTAATAAAATTGTGGATATCGATATTTTAGCAGAAGGAATTTTCGCGACACGAAAGTGGAATAAAATCGTGTAACTGCTTTTATTGTATTATAATCGATGATTATTGTTTTATAATAAAAAAAATATCGGAGTCAAGAAAATGTGGAAAACTTTTATAGTATGTTGACTTCCCTTTCCAAAACAACAGCAAACTGTGTATTCACATCGTCCACAATAGTAGACGATACTTCAAATATTTCATTACCAGTTGCTTTTCCAATGTTTGTGAGAACCAAAGCTTGATTTTTCCACACAGCCACCTGGCCAACCGTTTTTCCTTTCCATCCACACTGTTCAATCAGCCAGCCAGCCGCCAGCTTTTCATGGTCTTGGTCCATGGTATAATGTACGATTTGGGGAAATTGTTTTTGAAGTTCTAAAAACTGTGATTTTGGGATAATTGGGTTCTTGAAAAAGCTGCCAGCATTGCCAATAGTTGATGGGTCTGGAAGCTTTTCTACGCGTATATAAGATACCACCTCAGCTACATCTTTGATGCTTGGGTTGCTGATGCCTCTCTTTTCCAATTCGCTTTCAATGGCGCCATAACTCGTATTGATCTTGCCAAATAGTTCAAGCTTGTAAGTAACACTGCAGATAATGAATCTGCCTTTATATTCCCTCTTGAAAATACTGTCCCGATATGAGAATTGACAATCTTGGTTGTTGAAAGTGATGAATTCACCAGTTTTGCAATTAAATGCTCGGCAAGAATAAAAGATATGCATCAGTTCCTGACCATAAGCACCTATGTTTTGGATAGGGGATGCACCAACCGTTCCAGGGATCAGGGCCATGTTCTCCAGACCAGGGAAATCATGCTCGATACAATACCATACGAGATCATTCCACACTTCTCCACCGGCTGCAGTGACGAATACATTATTGCCTTCAATAAAGTGCTGTATCCCTTTATTAGCTACATGGACGATCAATCCCGGATAATCTTTGGTGAATAGAACATTACTTCCACCACCTAAGATGAAAAATTCATTTTCGAATGCTCCTGCAGAAAATAAGTCTTTTAAAACCTGCTCATCCTCTACCTGAATATATTGATTTGCTATGGCCTCAATACCGAAAGTATTCAGGTTTTTTAGGGATTTATTCTCTTGAGTAGCGTTTTTCATTTTTTTGACCGAATCCTTTAAAAGTTCGAAAAATTAATCTATCTTAGTTTACAAGGCTGTAAAGATAGGTAAACGGCAAATTATAAACTAATTTTATTGTGTATGGCAAAAAATGCAGATGCGAAAAGGGTGAAGATATTGGAGGCGGCAAAGCGTAGGTTTGCACATTATGGATTAGCCAAAACTACGATGGCGGAGATAGCCCAGGACCTGTCATTTTCTAAAGCATTACTTTACTATTACTTTCCTGATAAAAATAGATTATACGCCGCTGTATTTGAAATGGCTGTGGATGAGATTGTCAATGAAACGACTGAAAAGATCGCGCAATCTAAAAGTGTCAACGAAGCAATGGAAGCATTCTTGTGTACCAGGTTGCGTATTATCAAGGATAATTTCAATCTGTTTGAGTTCAGTTATTCGTTGCGAAATGAAATGCCACCTGATATTGAAGCCATTCTACCATCTTTGTTCGAAAAAGAAATCAAACAAGTTTGCTTAGTTCTGAGAAAAGGAGTGGAGACCAAAGAAATCGATGTAGAAGAAATTGAAATAACAGCTAAAATCCTCTTGATTTCTCTATTGGGAATGCGGATCGGTATCTTACAAGAATTCAAGAATCTTTTCCTGCCACCATCCAAAGAAGAGTTTGATTATATCTTAAATCTCCAGAAAAAGTTGGCGAAGATTTTCATCAACGGTCTAAGAGTTTAGATTCTTTCCCAAAATACTTTTTACGATCAAATGTGCATGGATCCTAGAGTTTTCTATAAACCATAGATGCGTATTCAATCCTCCGCAAACCACGCCCGCCAAATATAAGTTTTCAACGTTGGTTTCCATGGTTTCTGGATTATGTGCAGGGATGCAGGGAGCTATTGAAGGAACTTCAACCCCTATTTTTTCAAGGAATTCAAAGTTAGGGCGATAACCTGTCAAAGCCAAAACAAAATCATTCTCGATATTGATCAATCCTTTTGGAGTAGAAACCTGAACTTCTCTTTCCCCAATGCTGACGATGTTTGACCTGTAATGTACTTTTACTTCGCCATTGGTGATACGGTTCTCGATATCTGGACGAACCCAATATTTCACCCTAGGACTAACTTCCTTGCCTCTTATGATCAAAGTTACATCGGCGCCCTTCCTGTAGGTTTCCAGGGCTGCATCAATTGAGGAATTGCTTGCTCCCACGACAATGACTTTTTGATTCGCATAATAATGTGGGTCATCATAATAGTGACGGACCTTTTCCAAACCTTCTCCAGGGACCCCCAAATACATCGGGATATCATAAAATCCAGTGGCTACTATTACGTTTTTCGCTCTATATATTGATTTATTGGTAGTGACCTGAAAAGTGCCATCAAGTTTATTGATGGTCAATACCTCTTCAAATAGATGGGTTTTTAAATTGAACTTCTTTTCTACCCGACGATAATATTCTAGGGCTTCAGCACGCCTAGGTTTAGGGTTTGTAGTGACAAATGGGGTATCGCCGATTTCCAATCGCTCCGAAGTGGAGAAGAAAGTCATATTGATCGGATAATTGTATAAAGAGTTTGTTAAACAGCCCTTTTCAATGATTACATGGCTTAAGTTGTTTTTCTTTGCTTCAATTCCACAAGCGATCCCAATTGGGCCGCCGCCTACTATCAATACATCAATTAAGTTGTCCATTTGCCATTTCGATTTGTTCAGGATGTATAGAACTTTCCTTTTCCATCACATCCAGGGTAGATTTGTATAAATCTGAGGAAATTTTATTTAAGAATTGCAATTGTTCTGTAATTAATTTGGATTCCTCTGGATCCAATGTTTCAGGAGTGATCTCAGGAAAATCACTTACTGGAATAAATTCATCCGCACCTTTTATAGGAACAGCCTCAATGGACTTGCTGACATTCTGAAGGACCTTTTTCAGAAGGGTCAAGTGTTCCTTGGTGTAGTTAGTTTCCGTGGCTTCCGTCAATTGTGTCAACAAAGTAGCTCCATAAGAGGAAAGGATGTGGTTTAAGATCACCAATCGGTTGACCTCTTTAGTGCTCTTCTGTCTCCATTTCGGTTCCGATAGCATCCTTTGGAAGGTAGAACCCATATTGGCAGAAGCAATGTAGAGTTCCTTTCTGGAAAGCTTATAGCTTGTGACAGTGATTTCTTCACCTGAAAGGATCCGAACCGCTTGAGCGAGGTATTTGTAGTTGGCAATCAGCAATTGCCTGATATTGTTCTTGACCTGGAAACTCTCCCAGTTAGGGAAAATTATATAGCTCGACAAAAAGGCGATCATACCACCTAAAAAGGTGTCGAAAATCCTCTCTTTGGCCACTTCAAAGGTATTGAGACCTGAAAAACTCAACATGATCAAGACATAAGGGGTCATGAACATGACCGCCATAATATAATTTACTCGGAAGAGACTATAGGCAATCAGGAAGAAAAAGATCAAGATGACAAACCGTGCCACCTCTGAATGTACCGTCATCAAGATTATGGCACCTATGATACCACCAATGATCGTCCCAAGGAGACGCTGGAAATTCCTTTCCTTGGTCAATCCGAATCCTGGTTTCAAGATCACCATAATGGTCAGCAATATCCAATAACTGCCCATTGTACCTATGTTGAAAAAGTCAAGGTTGAACACGATATAGGTAATGGCCATCACAATAGCCATCCGTAGTGCATGTCGGAAAATACTTGAGTTGAAGGATAAGTTGTCCTTCAATTTTCTCGGGTCGATATGCTCGGTTTGGATAAACTTCGAAGCCTCTTCAATTTCCTGTTTCTTGATGCTATTCGGTCTTACAACCGCATAATTATAGATGTTATGGATAAAAATGCTGATGTTCCTGACACTGATCAAAATCTTTTTCAGCGGGATGCTATTGATCTTATCTTTCTTTTCAAGCGCTTCAATAGATCGCATGATATTCTCGATGTCTTCCTTGAAATTGTATAATGGCTTGGGAACACGGTTTGCATTCAGTTGATAGGCCAGGTGGTCCAATTCATTCGCTATTTTCAACAATAGATGCTTAAAGTCCTTTAAGATTCCCGTATGTCCATATTCCTTTTGGATCAGTTCATAATCATAATGCGTCGTCATGGACTGCTCGAAGAGGTCTACCACATCGTTAAAAGTCAAAGTCAAGTAACGACCGATCTTGGTGGTATCTTTAATGGATCTCTTGCTTTGGAATAGCAGGTCCCTTACATTTTCTTGATGCTCATGGACCTCAATCTGCTTATCAATGAGCTTGCTGTAGTTCTCGTCGATAGATTTATGGATATCATAGAAATTCGCCCGTAATCTGATGAAATCACCAACGTGCCTGATGGTTTCTGAGAGTTCCTGTTGGGCCAGTCGATAAGGCCTGGCTTGGGTAATCGAGAAACTGATGAGCATATACCAAACTGCTCCAAGGGTGAAATAGAAGAGGAGCATCATTTCCTCTTGAAAGGAATTGATATCATCGACATAGATCAACATGATCAGAATCCCCATTGAACCTACCGTAGCAGCACGGGCATTGAAGACTGCAAACATGGAATAGGTAAAACAAAGAAGACCCAGTACAATGGCCATGACCCAAATATTTCCATTCGCAAGAAAAGTGATGAACTGGGTCAAGATGCAGACGATTAAACAAGCAATCATTCCTGTTCTACGATGCGAAGGAGCACCCGGAGTATCCGATAGCCCTACTAATAATGCACCTAAAGAAATATAAGTTCCCAAAAGGAATTTGCCCAATGATGCACAAATCAAAATAGGAACAATACAACCAATGGTAATGCGTAGACCGTCAGCAAAATACTGACTGTAGAAGAAATTGCTTAATTCTTTGGTTTTTTTCATGTTTTGTTGAAACAAAGATACATAAGCAGTGGTTAAATTATGGAGTAAAATGCATGAAATTCAATAAAATCTTTAATTATCTCAAGGTTTAAACCGCGGATATGCAAAACTCTGATAACCATTCCTTAAATTGAAGGAAATGGGGAATGCTTAAAAAATTATCATTTTAAAAACTTTGCCTGCATTATCAAAATAGCAAATTTTTTGTTTGGTTAGTGTGAATAATACAATTAGTTACCGAAAAAGATATTAAAATGATATATTTGTGTTTGTTCACAAATCAACTATCAAAAATCAAGATACGTTACTTACTATGAGATTAAGCCAAAAGACATTAACTTTTCAGAATGAAGTCCTCACGAGGTTCGATTTATATAAAAGTTTGTTCTTGACTTTACCCTTCCAACGGGTAAAGCACACAGGAACTATTCTGCCATTTTTTACGACCCATTGTGAAAAGGGAGTGGAAGAGCATTTATCACCGGAGGTAATCATTGATAGTTTTTTCGGTCAGTATGAACAGTATGTTCAGGAAGATGACCGTTTGGACTTGTTGTTTCGCATTGTTCAATATATAGAACGTCAAGTTGTATTATTTGATGCGGTTGAAGATTCAGCGTTCAAGGCCGTTGGTAAAAGTGATGAAACCGGCGGATTAGAATCCATTTTTAATCTAGCGCAGACTAATCCACAATTGAAGAAACAGGTCGTTTCCAGGTTGAAGGATATGTCCGTAAGGTTAGTGTTGACTGCTCACCCGACGCAGTTCTATCCAGGACCTGTGTTGTCCATCATCAATGACTTGATTGATGAGCTCAAGAAAAACGATATTCCAACCATACACCTTTTGCTTCAGCAATTAGGAAAGACTCCATTTATTAATAAACAAAGTCCGACCCCGGTGGATGAAGCGATCAGTTTGGCTTGGTTTCTTGAGAATGTATTTTACAGTGTGGCATCAGGCATAGAAGCTAAAATTGAAGATGAACTAGAAATCAACCCTAAGGATGTAAATCATCTGATAGAGCTGGGCTTTTGGCCAGGAGGAGACCGTGACGGTAATCCAAACGTAACTTGGGAAAGCACGAAAAAGGTTGCCAATTTGTTGAGAACCATCCTCTTTAGGTGCTATTATCGTGACTTCAGGATCGTAAAAAGAAGAATTACTTTCAGGGGCGTCGAGCAGTACATGGAAGAGCTTCAAGAGTTGTTCTATGAAAACAGCTTCAACCCTAGTGATACTCCAGTCGATGAAACTGAGCGGATCTTACATAACTTAACAGAGATCATCCGTGTCCTGAAGGAAAACCACGATGGCTTATTCGTAGAGATTGTGGAAGACCTGAGAAGAAAAGTCCAAACTTTCGGCTGCTATTTCACGACACTTGATATTCGTCAGGACAGTAGTGCCTTGCGAAGTACCTTTGATTGGTTAGTTCAAACCTATCCAAAGGAGACAGGAATTAAAATAAAAGAAATTGAAGGCTCTGAAGAAGAGAAAGAAAAACATATCAAATTCACGGAAGCAACTTTAGAGTTGCAAGATGGTATTGACCCTCTTGTTGAAGATACCATCAAGGTTATCCGTCTGATCAAAGAAATTCAATCCACTGGAAGTGAAAGAGCGGTTCAACGCTTTATTATTTCCAACTGCCAGAAAGCTTCTGACATCTTAGGCTTGATGCAGCTATTCTTATGGGAAGGCTGGACCAAGAAAGACCTGACCATGGATTTTGTACCTCTTTTTGAAACCGTAGATGATTTGAAGCATGCTGCGGATGTGATGCGCAGTTTGTATTCAAATCCCGTGTATTCAGCTCACTTAAAGAAAAGAGGAAACAAACAGACCATTATGCTTGGATTCTCCGATAGTACCAAGGATGGTGGTTATCTGATGGCGAACTGGTCTATCTACAAAGCGAAGATTGAGTTGACGGCCATTTCTAGGGAGTATGATGTGGATCTGATCTTCTTTGATGGTCGCGGTGGCCCTCCAGCTCGTGGTGGTGGTAAAACCCAACGTTTCTACGCTTCAATGGGTAAAGAAATCGAAAACAACCATATTCAATTGACTATCCAAGGACAGACTATCAGTAGTCAGTATGGCTCATTGGATTCCGCAAAATACAATATCGAACAATTATTGCATGCTGGTCTGATATCTGACCTGCAACAAAGGGTAGGAGATACCTTGACCGCAAAACAAAAAGATGTGATCGACCGCATGGCGGCAGAGAGCCATCAGAAATTCTTGGAATTAAGGCATCATCCTTTGTTCCTGAAATATCTAGAAACCTTAAGTCCATTGAAATCGCTTTCCAACATGAATATTTCAAGTAGACCAATGAAGAGAAATTCAGGAAGGGAGCTGCGGTTGGAAGACCTCCGTGCCATCAGTTTTGTGACTTCATGGAGTCAGTTGAAACAGAATATCCCCGGATTCTTCGGTGTTGGCTCAGCCTTGCAATGGGCAGAGGACAATAACCTTTGGTCTTATGTGAAGAACCTATATGAAACTTCAGGTATGTTCAATACGGTAATCGACAACTGTATGATGTCTATGACCAAGTCCAATTTTGACATCACATCTTACATGAAAGATGATGCAAGATTTGGAGAATTCTGGACAATGTTGAAAGATGAATTCGATTTGACTAAGAAATATCTGTTGAAACTGACCGGTATGAAAGAATTAATGGAAAATTATCCAGTGGAAAGAGCATCAATTTTAGAAAGAGAAAAAATTATCCTGCCATTGTTGATTATCCAGCATTATGCCATCCGTTTGCTTGAAAAGCAGAAAATGGAGGAATCCAAAGCAGAAACATACCGCAAATTAATTGGCCGAACCATATATGGAGTGGTGAATGCAGGAAGAAATTTAGCTTAGATTGAATTTGAATTAGATAGAAATAGGCATTAATAGGGATATTTTTTTATTTTTGTGTGTTTTTAAAATAATAAAGCGATGAAATTAAATACATTATTAGTTGCAGCAGTTCTTGCAAGTACTTCTTTATCTTCTTGTGTTTTCAAAACGGCTGAAGAAAACCAATTGAAATACACACATACGACATTGGTTGATGGTGATGCGTATGCTTTCTTCAGACAAGTAGGGTCCATCGCACCTTATGAGGTTTCCTACGCAGAACATGTAGCTACTGTGGGTAATGCACAAGCAAAAGATGCTGCCGCTAAAGCTGCTAAGTTTTTCTCAGATATCCTTCCTAAAATGGATTCTTTGGCTACCAAGTACAAAGTTGATTTCCCAATCTTAGGAACAGAGAAATTCACAGGTGAAGGTCAAGAAAATATCGCAGTTGAACCTAATGAAGCTCCAGTGGTTGTTCAAGATTCTACTATTGCAGACTCTGTAGCTCCTTTGGCTTTGCAACATTCAAAAGTTTATTCTGACCAAGAGTACTTAACCCATATCCAACACCAAGTTGCTTTGGTTAAAGAACAATTCAGAAGACTTTCTCGTAATACCAATGAAGACTTGAGAGATTTTGCGCAATCTCAAACAGAAACTGTTGCTCAGTTGTTTACTGCCGTAGGTGGTAAAGCAGATGCCCATGCGCATCACTAAGCAAAGATAAATGACAGAAAACAAAATAGTTACAGGTATATTGTCGTATGGAATGTCCGGAAGGGTATTCCATGCGCCATTTATAGAGGTTAACCCCAACTTCGAATTAAGAGGAATTGTAGAGCGATCCAAGAAATTGGCGCAGGAAAGTTACCCAAACATCATCAGCTATGATTCAGTGGACGACTTGATCAACGATCCTGAGATTGAACTGGTCATCGTCAATACGCCAAATGATACCCATGTTGAATTCGCATTAAGAGCTCTAAAGGCCGGCAAACATGTGCTGATCGAAAAGCCTTTTGCGCCAACAGCTCCCGAAGCCAATGTGCTTTTTAAAGTAGCCGAAGACATGGGAAAACACATCTTACCTTTCCATAACCGCCGTTTTGATGCAGATTTCCTTGCGTTAAAGAAAGTGATAGTAAACAATGAGGTTGGACGTCCAATCGAATTGCATATTCGCTTTGATCGTTTTAAACCCGATTTAGGACCCAAGTTGTTTAAAGAAACTAAAGTGCCCGCTTCAGGGGTTATTTATGACCTTGGATCCCATCTTTTGGACCAAGCCATTTCTTTGTTCGGCAAGCCTAAAGCCATGACCAAGGTCAGGGGCGTGTATAGACCTGGATCGATTGTAGACGATTATGGTTGCATTATCCTAAATTACACTTCTGGATTAAATGTTTATATCACGGCCAGTCTGTTGGTGGCAAACCCACAAGCTAGTTTTGTGCTCCATGGTACCAAAGGTAGTTTTGTCAAGAACAGGACCGATGTACAAGAAGCGCAGTTGATCGATGGCATGTTACCGAATAATCCTGCCTATGGAATCGAACCGGAAGGGATGGAAGGTGTTCTGACGAGTCCTGATGAAGAAGGTAATTTAGTGTCTAAGTTTGTTCCTGCAGAATTAGGCAATTATATGGAATTGTTCAATGAAGTCTACCGTACGATTCGTGAAGATGAGCCTTATTTTGTCAGTAAAGACCAAATCCTTTGGCAGTTGGAGATCTTAGAACCGAATAAATAAAACTTCTATTTAATATAAAGTTTACATTTAGTTAATTTAGGATTTTTAACATTGTTAAACTTTTCAAATCTAATATAACGTGAGATATGCCGCTATTGATATCGGTTCCAATGCAGTCCGTCTGTTGATTGCCGATATTATTGTAAGAGAGAACGAAATCACATTTAACAAAAACACTTTACTTCGAGTTCCACTTCGATTGGGAGACGATGCCTTTATACATCAACATATTTCTGAGGGTAAATTTGAGAGCATGATCAAGACCATGAGTGCTTTCAGGAACCTGATGGATGTCTATAAAGTTTCCGATTATATGGCTTGCGCGACTTCAGCGATGCGCGATGCGGATAATGGAAAGGACGTTGTCAAGGCCTGTAGCGAAGCAGGTGTGGATATTGATATCATAGATGGAGCTATTGAGGCTCAGATCATTTATAATGTACATAGCCATACGAGCATGGATAGAAATAAGGTTTATCTGTATATCGATGTAGGTGGTGGTAGTACTGAGATTTCCTTGTTTGCAAACGGAGAATTAGTGGCTTCTAGATCTTTCAATCTAGGAACGATCCGTATCCTGGATAACCAAGATAACCCGGAGACTTGGGATGATATGAAGCTTTGGGTGAAGAATATTACCAAGGGTTACAAGAATATTTATGGAATCGGTAGTGGTGGCAACATCAACAAGTTGTCTCGATTGGCAAATGAAAAAGCTGATAAGCCCATTTCCTATGCGAAACTGAAAGCTTTATATGTTTACCTGAATTCGTATTCTCTGAAAGATAGGATCAATGTCCTTGAATTAAAACAAGATAGGGCAGACGTAATTATTCCAGCTTCCGAGATCTTCCTGACGATTATGAAAGTCGGTCACCTGAAGAATATCATGGCTCCGCGTATCGGTCTGGCAGATGGAATTATCCAAACGTTAATCAATAAAAATCTTAAGAAGGAAAAGGTCTAAATCCGTTGCAAAAATCAAAATAAAGAGTATTTTTGCGATGTCTAAGCCCAGGTGGCGAAATTGGTAGACGCACCATCTTGAGGGGGTGGCGCCCGATTGGGTGTGGCAGTTCGAATCTGCTCCTGGGCACCCTAAAAAATAATAAAGGAGTTATCTGATTTAGATAGCTCCTTTTTAATTTCCATCAATTAAGTCCAACAAAAATCCCCTTTGTCCTGAAAACAAAGGGGATTTTTTGTGGCTTATTAACAAGCCTGATATCTGCTATAGATTATTGGCCTTAGCTGTAATTTCAGCAATATCCAATACCTTGATTTCCTGTTCTTTTTCTTTCACCTTCACCCCATCGCTCAACATGGTCATACAAAATGGGCAAGCGGAAGCAACGATGTTCGCCTTCGATTCAATGACATCCTCGATGCGTTCCACATTGATGTCCTTATCTCCTTTCTCAGGTTCTTTAAACATCTGGGCGCCACCAGCACCACAACAAAGTCCATTTGACTTACAGCGCTTTAATTCGACCAAGTCTGCATCCAATACTTCCAAAGCTTTACGCGGAGCCTCATATACTCCATTTCCGCGTCCTAAATAACAAGGATCATGGAAGGTTATCTTCTTCCCTTTAAATTCATGTCCATCGGCAGGTCTCAACTTACCCTCATCGATCAAGGATTGGATCAATTGGGAATGGTGGATCACTTCATAATGGCCACCAAGACTTGGATATTCATTCTTGATGGTATTGAAACAGTGCGGACAAGCCGTAACGATTTTCTTGATTTCATAACCATCCAATACCTGGATGTTCATCATCGCCTGCATCTGAAACAAGAATTCATTTCCTGCACGTTTTGCCGGATCACCTGTACAACTTTCTTCTGTACCTAAAATAGCATATTTGATGCCTACATGTTGGAGGATTTTGCAGATGTCCCTAGTGATACGTTGCGCACGTTCATCAAAACTTCCAGCACAGCCCACCCAGAACAAAAGATCTGGACTTTCGCCCTTTGCTACCAATTCTGCAACTGTAGGTATATGTAATTGATTTTCCATGATTTTTAATTTTATTGATTTGCCCAATTCGCACGGTCTGCCTGTGAATATTTCCAAGGCGCACCGTTGTTCTCCAAATTCGAGAACATGTTATTGATGCTGGATGGAGCTTGTGATTCTTCCATCACGGCATACTGCCTTAAGCCTATGATAATTTCCAATGGATTGATGTTGACCGGACATTGCTCCACGCAGGCATTACAGCTTGTACAAGCCCATATTTCCTCTCGGCTGATATAGGTGTCCAATAATGCTTTTCCATCCTCTACAAAGCTTCCATTCTTGTCGATATTCTTTCCAACCTCTGCCACACGGTCCCTGGTGTCCATCATGATCTTTCGAGGGGAGAGTAATTTCCCCGTAATATTGGCTGGACAGGCCGAGGTACAACGACCACATTCGGTACAGGTATAAGCATCCAAAAGATTCTTCCAAGTCAAATCCTGGACATCCTTTACCCCAAATCTACTAGGTTCGCCGGTAGGTGGGGGAAGGCTTGGATCCAACATCACTTTTACCTCCTCTGTTACGGAAGGCATATTGTCAAATTCGCCTTTTGGTTCCAATCTGCTGAAATACGTATTTGGGAATGCCAATAAGATATGTAAATGTTTGGATATCGGTAGATAGTTCAAAAATGCCAAAACCCCAACGATATGGAACCACCAACAGAATCTTTCAATCCCGATCAATACCGAAGGTGAATCTGGAAGGATTCCCAGTAGATAGGAACTGATTGGAAAGGAACCCACTGCATGGTATCCTTCTACCCCTAGGACCTGTAATTTTAGGTCAGCGGCATTCATGGTCAAAAATGCAGCCATCAATAAGATTTCAGCCGTAAGGATCAGGTTCGCATCAGTTTTTGGCCAATTGTTCAGCTCGCTCTGGTTCAAGCGCTTTACCTTCAAAACATTTCTGCGAATCATAAAGACCACACAGCCCATCAGTACCAAGAAGGCCAAGATCTCAAACGAGAAGATCAAGAAATCATAGAGTCCGCCCAAGGCTTCTGAAAATACCCGGTGAGTACCAAACAAACCATCGATCACGATCTCCAACATCTCTATATTGATGATCACGAATCCTACATAAACAAACAAATGGAGCAAAGCTGGAATCGGTCGCTTGAACATCTTCTTCTGTCCAAAGGCTACCAACAACATAATTTTTATCCGTTCTCCGGGTTGATCAAAGCGATCAACGGATTTACCCAGCTTAATATTTCTATAGATTTTACTCGCGTTCCTATAGAATAATACCAAGGCCGCCAGTAAGATAATACCAAAAATCAGTTGACTTATCATAGTTTAATACTTAGGTTAACAAATATAATTAATCAGATTATACTATGCATGCATAATAAATTATTTAGAAAGATTAAAAATAATTGTCAGGATTCAATAACGATTAAGAGCCTGGAAATCAAGTTAAGTATAATAATTGATACAACAAATAGCCCTTAAAATTAAGCCCCATTTTGTATATTGCAAGCTATTATCAACCTTAAAAAACAAGTCTCCTGTGATAAATAATGTGAATTTCTGGTAATTACCGCGATTTCCCACAGAGGCTAAATTTTACAAAAAAGCAAGAGATGGCAAATAGTAACAACAGCTTTGATGTAATCGTCATTGGATCTGGGATCTCCGGGGGATGGGCAGCAAAAGAATTTTGTGAGAAAGGATTCAAGACCTTGGTCTTGGAGCGTGGTTTTGATGTGCAGCATGTTAAAGATTATCCTACCGCCTATATGGATCCTTGGCAATTTGACCATCATCTGCAAGTCCCACTAAAAATCAAACAGGATAATCCAATTGCGGCCCGATGCTATGCTTTCAATGAAGATGCCATGCATTTTTTCACCAAGGACAAGGATCAGGAATACGTACAGGAGAAACCTTTCGATTGGATCCGTGGCTACCATGTAGGGGGCAAATCTTTGTTATGGGCACGGCAGGTGCAACGCTGGAGCGACCATGATTTTACAGGACCAGCCCGGGATGGCTTTGCCGTAGATTGGCCAATTCGATATGCCGATATAGCCCCTTGGTATAGCCATGTAGAAAAGTTCATTGGTGTTTCAGGTAATCGGGATGGTAATGCCGCCATGCCAGATGGTGAATTCCTTCCCGCATTCGAATTAAATGCCGTGGAACAGATGATCCAAAAGAAATTGCCAAGCAAGTACAAGGACCGTCAGGTAATTGCCGGTCGTTGTGCACATATTACAGACCCACAACCTATCCATATTGAACAGGGTAGGACCAAGTGCCAGAACAGGACCATGTGTCAACGGGGATGTCCATTTGGAGGTTATTTCAGTTCCAATGCCTCTACTTTGCCATGGGCAGCCAAAACGGGTAATTTAACTATTAGGCCTAATTCCATCGTGGAATCTATTATCTATAGTGAGGACCAACAAAAAGCCACAGGGGTGAGGATAATTGATGCCGACACCCAGAAGACTTCCGAATATTTCGCGAAGGTGATTTTTGTGAATGCCTCTACCATCGCCAGTAACCAGATTTTATTGAATTCCAAATCCAAGAGTTTTCCAAATGGATTAGGCAATGACTCCGGTCTACTTGGTAAATACATCGCTTTCCATAATTATCTAGGTTCCATTTCAGCAAGCATCGAAGGTTTTGAAGATATGTACTATTACGGTCGTAGACCGACCCAACCCATCATCCCTAATTTTAGAAATGTAAAGAGGCAGGAAATGGATTTCCTTCGCGGTTATGCTTCATTCTTTGGAGCCTATCGAGGAAGGGGAGGAAGCAGTGAAATGCAGGTAGGCGGAGATTTTAAGGATAGCCTATCGGAAGTAGGAGGATGGGGAATCGGCATGATGATGCAAGGGGAAACCATTCCCAAAGAGGAAAACCATGTCCGCCTAAGTCCTGATCTCAAAGATAAATTTGGGATGGCGCAGCTGATCTTCCACGTGGGTTATGACGACAATGACCAAAAAAGCATGCAAGATTTCCTAGATCAAGGGGCAGAGATGTTGGATTATATCGGGGCTAAGAATATCAGTCAGCACAATAGCAAACAAAACCCGGGCTTGGATATCCACGAGATGGGGGGAGCAAGGATGGGGTCCGATCCTAAAACCTCTATTTTAAATAAATGGAATCAGGTACACGAATGCAAGAATGTCTTTGTCACGGATGGAGCAAGCATGACCTCAACAGGAACCCAGAATCCATCATTGACCTTTATGGCATTGACAGCCCGAGCTGCTAATTTTGCCATGGATGAAATGAAAAAGGGAAACCTATAGATTTAAGATATTTAGCACAGGGCTGGAAATAAAAAAAGGATCAACAATGGTTGATCCTTTTTTTTATCCTTTAGCTTTTGGAATTATTTCTTTGGAGCAGCAGCTGGTGCAGCAGTAGCAGAAACACCTAATTTAGTTTTGATGTCTGCAGTCAAATCGTCACCACCTTGGAAGTAAGGAACACTACCAGAAGAGATATCTAAAACATATGCATAGCCTTTTTCTTTAGCTACTGCATTGATAGCAGTCATTACTTTTTGCTCGATTGGAGCGTATAATTCTTGTTGTTTTTGACCAATTTCTTCTTGTGCAGCTTGTTGAACACTTTGGATACGAGTTTCCATTTCACGCATGGTGTTAGCGATAGTTTGAACCTCTGCGTCTACAGTTTCTTTGTTCGCTTCACTACGGTTTCTCAATTTCTCGTTCGCGTTGTTTTGTTGTTTTTGGTATTCACTGATCATACCTTGAATTTCCTTTTGCTTAGTCTCTTGCAAGGTTTTCATTTGACCTTCAGCAGCTTTGAATTCATTGGTAGACTGAACAATTTCTGCTGTGTTGATATGTCCAATTTTTTGTTGTGCATTTACTGCGTTACCCGCCAATAAAATTCCTGTTGCTAATACTACACTTTTCAATAAATTTTTCATGCTTTTTTTGTTAGTCTTATATTTTCGGATATAAGGATATTCTTGTTTTGTTTTATGTTAAATAATAAAATTAGTTCGCAATTATAATAAAAAATATTAATTCGCTAAAGAAGGATTAGGTTTCAACCCTAATTTAGTGATAACATCGTTACTTTTATCCAAATTTGGATTGGCATAAAGGAATGCATTTTCACTTCTTTTATCCATGATGAAATCAAACTGACCAGCAGCGGCTACATCTTGGATAGCCTTAGTGACACGAGCTTGGATAGGCTTCATCAAGTTTTCACGTTGTTTGAAAAGCTCTCCTTCGAAACCAAATTTGCTGCGTTGGAATTCTTTTACAGCCTTTTCCTTGTTCACGATTTCATCCTCACGGCGTCTGCGCATATCAGGATTTAAGTTCGCTTGATCCTTTTGGTACGACTGGTACATGGTTTCAATTTCTGCGTACTGTTTATCAACCTCAGCTTGCCATACTTTAGATTGATCATCTAATTGTTTTTGAGCTGAATTATATTCAGGGATATGCTTCATGACATATTCCGAATCTACATATGCTAATTTCTGGGCAAACGAAACCGAAGCCAACATAGTTAACATCACGATTAATATTCCTATTCTTTTCATCGACATATTATTTTTTAAATTCTATGTTTAAGACAATTTAATTATTAAAAAGTTTAATTAGAATCCACCCATATTTTGGATAATACTGAATGTGAAGTTTTGTTTCCAGCGATCAGTAGTCAATCCAGGGATAGGATCCAGTGCATGACCGTAGTCGATACCCAACATACCAAAGATCGGTAAGAAGATACGTGCACCAACACCCACAGAACGACGAACCTTGAATGGGTTCACTTCATCAAATTTGTTCCAGGTATTACCTGCCTCAGCAAATGCTAAAGCGAATACGGTTGCTTGATCATTCAACATGATCGGGTGACGTAATTCTATTTGGTATTTCGCATAAATTGGACTACCCGATTGGATGGCAATACCTTGTTGGTTACTTCCTGTAGAGGCTGGAATCAATGCACCATTTGCGTAACCACGCATCGCAATGATCTCCGATCCTTGTAAGAAGTCAAAGCCTTGCATACCATCACCACCTAATTTAAAACGCTCAAATGGTGAAATTGGTGCCTGTGAGCTGTAATTTCCTAAGTATCCAAACTGTGCCTGAGCTTTAAATACTAACTTGCCGGCAATCTTAGTATACCATTGTGAGTCAAATTTCCACTTGTGGTATTCTGTGAATTTGTACTTTTCATTATCCGGAGCAGTTTCATAATTCATGTTGTTCCATAATGAATATGGAGGCGTCAATTGAACCGAAAACTTGATGTTTGAACCCGAAGTAGGGTAGATCGGCGCATCGATGGAGTTACGGCTGATTTCTTGGGTAAAGTTGATGTTGTATGCAGTACCATCCGAGAACACGAAGATACCACCATAGTTATCCAAGAAATAACGTTGGTAAGACAATGAACTGTTGATCTGGAAATAGTTATCTGGCCATTGCAGACGTTTACCTAAGGTAGCAGTCACACCGTGCATTTGGATTTTAGGGATACCCTCATAATCCTCATAACGGTTTTCCAAATAGTTATAACGTTGTAATTGTGAATTCGAGATATAAGCACTCAAACCAAAGTAAATAGGCTTCTTACCACCTAACCAAGGCTCCGAGAATGAGAAGCTATACGATTGATAGCGTTTTCCTGAAGTCTGTCCACGGATGCTCAATTTCTGTCCGTCTCCTCGAGGAAGTGGTTTCCAAGATTCTTTCTTGAAGAAATTGCTAGTAGAGAAGTTGTTAAAGGTTAAACCTAAAGTACCGATTACCTGACCAGCACCATAACCTCCTGATAACTCAACCTGATCGGATGGTTTTTCCGCAACGGAAAACTCAATGTCAGTCGTTCCCTCTTCATAGTTCAAGTTCGTAGGCATAGGCTGAACCTTTTGCTCATCAAACATTCCTAATTGGGAGATCTCACGAACACTTCTTACCAATAACTCACGTGAATATTTCTGTCCAGGTTTTGTATAGATGGAACGTAACACTACACGGTCATTGGTTACATCATTACCTTTTAAGATCACATTGTTGATGGTATATTGCTTACCTTCAAACATCTGGATTTCTAAATCAATAGTATCTTGATAGATACGTTTGATCACTGGTTGAACACTGAATGTTAGGTATCCATCGTTTTGGTAGATCGCAGCGATATCATCAGAGTTCCTGGTTGGACCGCTCAATTTAGAGTTCAATTTTTCTTCACTATAGACATCACCATGTTGGATACCCAATAGGATATTTAAGGTAGAGTCTTTGAATTTTGAGTTTCCAGACCATGAGATATTACCTACATAGTACTTAGGACCCTCGTATACATCGATGTCAATGGCAACCTCATTGTTGTCATGACGTCTTACAGTATCTTTTAAGATTTGCGCATCACGGAAACCTTTGTCCTGCATTTTAGCGACCAGGTTTGTTTTTGCTTCTTCATATTTATCTTCCTTGAACTTACCAGGTCCAAATACCCTGAACCATGCTCTAGGGCGTACACCTTTCATAAACTTAGTCAATTGTTTATTACTGAATTCCTCATTTCCAGTAAAATTGATGCTGTTTACTTTTATCTTTTTATTCCTTTCCACATCCACCACTACAATCTCGTTGTTGGCTTGGCCAGAGTCTGGTTTGGTCGTGATCTTGATATCTGGGAAAAGGAAGGATTTTTCTCTTAGGAATTTTTCAATGGTTGCTTTGGTGGTCAACAATAGGTTATCGTTGACAATTTTACCGGCATTGGTGTTCAATCGCTTGCGGACTTCCTCAGTTTGGGACTTGCTCAGTCCATTGATGTCAATCCTTGTCAATCGCGGTCTTTCCACCACCCTGATTTCTAGGAAGATGGTTTCTTCTTGGATTTTGGTAGCATATAATTGAACGTCTTCGAACAGGTTTTGCGCCATCAAATCCTTGATTACATTTGATGTTTGTTCGCTTGGAACCTCGATATATTGCCCAACTGATAATTTGGAAATCGTGATGAGGACATCGGCGTCAAGGTACTGTGCACCAGTAACGGTTACTCCACCGATAACATAGTTCTTAGGGTCCAAATAACTGATGTCGTCTGGATTGTTCAAATTCAAAGGCCTATTTCCTGTTATCTGAGCCTGCGCGAAATTGCAAATTAAGAAGGTGAGTAAAATAGAAAGTTTAATTATACGCTTCATCTACTTTTTATTATGTCTGCTAAAGTACAGCAAAGTCTTGTTAATTTTTGTTAAAAGAAATATTACGAATTTCTGACAGTAAGCCTGTCGAAATTAAAATGTTGCAAAAGTAATGATTTCTTATAATTGTTCACTAGTTTTCCCAAATCTTCTTTCTCTATTTTGATATAAGTAAATACATTCAAATAGAGTTTCCCTAGAAAACTCGGGCCACATGATAGGTAAGAAAAACAGCTCAGAGTACGCAATTTGCCACAACATATAGTTGCTAATGCGCTCTTCACCACTTGTTCTGATCAAAAGGTCGGGGTCAGGGATGCCATGTGTATAAAGATTGTTGCTAAACATTTCTTCATTGATGTCATCGACAGAAATTTCACCTTTTTTAACTTTTTCAGCGATGGATTTTGTCGCATCCAGGATCTCTTGGCGGGATCCATAGCTCAATGCTAGGGTCAATGTGCAACCCGTATTGTTCTTGGTTTGTTCAATGGTAGACTGAAGCGTCACCTGACAATGGGCAGGTAGATCGGACATACGGCCAATACTGTTGACACGGATATTGTTTTCTTGGAAAGTGGGTAGTTCTTGGTTCAATGAGTTTACTAAGAGTTCCATCAATGCATCCACCTCAAATTGCGGTCTGTTCCAATTTTCAGTAGAAAAGGCATATAAGGTCAAATAGTTAAGGCCAATCTCAACAGCGGCCTCCAATGCTTCACGGACTGCAGTCACACCGTTTTTATGGCCAAAGACACGAAGCTCGCCCTTTTCCTTTGCCCAACGGCCATTGCCGTCCATGATGATGGCAATATGCTGAGGTATTCTGTTTTTATCTATCTTATCTTTAAAACTCATTAGATAATTTCATTAATTCTTTGAATAGTTTTGTGTCAACCCTAATCTAGTCCATACTTGATGCCATCCTGAAAAGTCAGCAGGGTTAAATATAGCTTGTAAATTATGAGTTTGTTGATAATGTAGGTTAATTAATCCGCTCTGGAGGCCAAGTTGTTTTTGTCCTAAATTTTTGTTGATAGGAATGATTGCAAATGAATTATCAAATAAAATTGATTCGCTTTTCATCTCGAATGTTGGTCCCAATAGTTTCAGATTTTATCGTAAAGATACAGGTTTTAAGATTATCCCTATATAAATTTTATTGAATTAAGGAGAATAGGGACTATTCTTAGTAATTTCTCACGTCTATTCCCCAAAGCAGTTTTTCGCGCAAGATGCCAAAATATTGATCATTCTGCAAGCGGATCAGGTTAATGCTGAAGGGGGCTTTAGTGATCAATAAGCTGGTTTTTGTACTCAAGGTATGGCTTTTTGAATCACAGCTCAATATATATTTCTCGGTGCGGCTTTCAATCTCCAAACGCAATTGCATGTTCTCGTTCACCACGATAGGACGCACATTTAAGTTATGTGGAGAAATAGGGGTGATCACAAAATTGCCACTGCCAGGCATAATAATAGGTCCGCCGCAGCTTAAGGAATAAGCTGTAGAACCAGTTGGCGTGGCGATGATCAATCCATCTGCCCAATAAGAGTTAAGAAGTTCATTGTCCAATACGGCATGTACGGTGATCATGGCGGAAGAGTCTGACCTAAATACAGTGATATCATTCAAGGCAAAATCCTCGCCCTTAATAAAGGTACCATCCGAACTCTCTACCTGTAATAGAGCACGTTTTTGGATTTGGTAGTTATTAGAAAGGATTTGGTCCAATGCTTCCTCCATGTGATTCTTGGAGATATTGGCCAAAAAGCCCAAACGGCCGAAATTGATCCCTGCTAATGGAATCCCTGAATCTTTGATCAAGGTCGCGGCAGAAAGCATGGTGCCATCACCACCCAAGCTGAGCATAAAGGCAATATCCGAAGGAAGATCTTTATGGGATTTGAATTTCTTAAAGGTAAAGTCTAGCTTGCATAAGCGCTTAAGGAAACTGTGGAAATCCTGATGGATGTATACTTGCACATTCTTTTCACGCAGGTAGGTAAATAATTCAATGACATATCCTATCACGGATTGGTTAAACTCTCGACCGTATACTGCTATGGACAGCTCTTTCATGCTTTTGATAATATTTTGCGCAAAGATGAAAAATTCTAAGAATTAAATATTCAAATAGTTCATTAAAAGATTATATCTTTCTTGAATATCATTTTGATCCGAGCCATCATTGAAGGTAGCTTTTACCACATAATCATGTCTCCATAGGGAAGCCAAGACCGAGGAAATATTGTTTTTATTTACCTTGATGGTCAGTTCAACCTTGCTGGAATTCTCGATAGGCCTGATCCCTGTATTCAATATCTTGGTGTTTTCAGATTCTATGATATGGGCAACATGGGTTAAGCTATTGTCCCTATCTTCCATCTCCAGAACGATGATCGCTCCTTTATCTTGGTTAGAGATGGTTTGATTGACGGATCTTAATAAATCTTTCTGTGTGATGACCCCTACGTATTCTTTTTGTTTGTTGACAATAGGTAACAGGTCAAACTGGTAAGTTTCCAAGTATTGGAGGGCATCATAGATGTGCTGATAGTCGTATAAATAAATAAAAGGAAAGGTAAGTTTCAGTTCTTTGATCAGGGTTTCCTCATCTTGGGCCGATAGCAGATCCTCCTCGGTGATGAGTCCGAGGTATTCTTTGCCCTTTACTACAGGAAGTTGATGGAAATGCAGCTCATTGACTTTATCTAACGAAAAAGCAACCGTATCGTTCGGGTGAACTTCGGTATAGAGCGTTGATATGTTTTCACCGATATACATGAAACCTTTTATTTATTAAACTACAATAAACGCAAAACGTTTAATTTTAGTTTAAAATTGCGATTATCGCTAAGGTAGTGAAAATATTATTTTGATATAAAATAAAAAGATGTTTTAGTCATCTTAAAACTAATTATGTAATTTTACAAAACTTTTATAAAAGAGTATTATAGTATATGAGCTTACAAAAGCAAGAGAAGTTTATTGAAATCAGGGAAGTAATACGAAAGAAAAGTCCAGGTTTAGCCAAATGGATACCCAAGCCATTATTGAGTTACCTCACAAAGACAATCCACGAAGATGAAATAAACTACATCATGACTACCTATCATGATGATATGGGATTAGATTTTGTCGACTCATTATTAAAAGAGCTTAAGGTTAACGTACATTTGGAAGGCGCTGAGCATATTCCTTTAGATGAAAGTGTCATCTTTGCTTCCAATCATCCCTTGGGTGGTTTAGATGGGGTAGCTTTTATGCAAGCCATCGGGAAGTACAGAAAAGATGTGAAATTTTTGGTCAATGACATTTTGATGAATGTCCGCAACCTTGAACCTTTATTCGTTCCTGTAAATAAAGTCGGTAGTCAAAGTAAAACGGCAATAGCTGCAATCGAAAATGCCTATGCCTCGGACCATGCTTTGCTTGTTTTTCCGGCTGGACTTGTTTCTAGGAAGATTAAAGGGGAAATCGTAGACCTTGAATGGAAAAAAAGCTTTATTACGAAAGCCAAAAAATATAAAAAAGACATTGTCCCTGTCTACATCGAAGGACGCAACTCGAATTTCTTTTACAACCTATCGAGAATAAGACACAAAATAGGATTAAAAGCAAATATTGAAATGTTATATTTACCTGATGAGATGTTTTCCCAAAGGGGGAAGGACATTACCATCAGGATTGGGAAGAGAATTCCCTATACCCATTTTGACACCAGTAAAAATGAACGTCAATGGGCAGCTGAAGTAAAAGAAATGGTTTATGCCATGGCTCATGGTAAATAATAATTTATGCAAGAAATAATTCAACCGGTAGATAGAGATCTAATCAAGCAAGAACTTACTAAAGAAGCCTTCGTTCGTTATACCAATAACGGCAGCAATGAGGTCTATTTAGTGAACTATCATACCGCACCTAATATAATGCGCGAGATAGGTAGATTGAGAGAGCTGACCTTTAGGGGAGCTGGTGGCGGAACTGGTCTTCCTCTTGATATAGACGAAAACGATACATCTACACATAATTACGATCAATTGATCGCTTGGAACCCCGAAGATGAAGAAATCATTGCAGGGTACCGTGTTATCAAATGTGACCAAGCAACTGCTGAGGATGGTGAAATCCACCTTTCTACAGCTCATTATTTTGACTTCTCCGATAAATTCAAGAAAGATTTCCTGCCCTATACCATTGAATTGGGACGTTCTTGGGTTCAACCTAAGTATCAACCTGCAATAGACAACAGAAAGGGAATCTTCTCCTTAGACAATCTATGGGACGGTCTTGGGGCATTGGTCCTGATCAATCCGGATGTGAAATACCTATTCGGTAAAGTAACGATGTATCCGCATTACAACCCTGAAGCCAGGGATCTGCTGATCTACTTCATGAACCATTACTTCCCAGATAAAGATAATTTGGTAGAACCTACTAAAGAACTTTATTTAGGATATAAAACCGATATCTCTAAGCATGAAGGCATCTTTGATGGCTTGGAGTATAAAGAAGGTTATAAAGTACTGAATGCAAAGGTCAGGGAACTGGATGAGAATATCCCTCCTTTGATCAATACCTATATGAACCTTTCTCCAACCATGCGTGTTTTCGGTACCGCTAGAAACAATGAATTTGGGGAAGTGGAAGAAACCGGCATCATGATTACCTTGGATGATATCTACCCTGCGAAAAAGGAGAGACACATGTCGACCTTTGAAAGGGACAGGCACTTTGGCCAACGTCCTGTAAAGACTAGATAAACTGTTGGATAAAAAAGTACCTTTTTTTTGGACTTTTTTAGGGACCTTCTTTTAGTTTTATTCGAGCCATATTTTCAAATTTCCGAATATGCCTCGAACAAGGGTAAAACAAAAGCAAGAGAATATAGCTTCAATGATTAGATAAAATTATATCATAAAAATAGAAAGCCCTCGATGTTTTTCATCGAGGGCTTTTTGTGTATGCTGTGCATTTTAATCCTAGGGGTATAAAGCCATCTCTAAATGGGGGATATTATCTTCTAAATAGACATCGCTCTCAATCTGGAATCCAAGTCCGGTATAGAAACGTTTCAGGTATTCCTGAGCGCTGATCCGGATCGGAACCTCTGGATACTCCATTTTTGTTTGCTCAATGGCTTTGTCCATCAGGATCTGACCATATTGATGCTTGCGATAATCCGCATGAACGACCACTCTGCCGATCGAACTGCAATCCGGGTAGGACACATTTGGTGGCAATAATCTTGCATAAGCAATGCAGGTATCTCCATCCATGGCAAAGAGATGTTTCCCTTTGAGGTCCTTATCGTCACATTCTGGATAAAGACAGTCCTGTTCCAACATAAAGACATTGATTCGGAGCTGCAAAATCTTATAGAGTTCCAAGGAACTTAGCTCTGCAAAGGACTTTATTCTCCAATCCATCTTGGGATTAGCTTAATAATGATTTTACGACTTCAGAAATGGTCCTTCCGTCCGCTTGACCTGCAAGTTTTTGGTTTGCTGCACCCATAACCTTACCCATGTCTTTGATCGATGAGGCTCCGGTCTCTGCAATTATGCCTTTCACTACATTTTCGATGGCATCGCGATCCAGTTGTTTAGGAAGGAATTCTTCAATAACCTCCAATTCTTCAATTTCAATGGTATATAGATCCTTACGGTCTTGTTGCTGATAGATTTCAGCCGATTCTTTGCGTTGTTTAGCTAATTTCTGTAAAACCTTGATCTCTGTGTCTTCAGTCAATGCTTCCGTATGGCCTTTTTCGGTATTTGCCAATAAGATTGCCGCTTTGATCGCACGCAATCCACGTAATCTTACATTGTCCTTAGCGATCATTGCCGCTTTGATATCTTGGTTTATTTTTGCTTCTAATGACATATATATATAGTATTTATTTTCTAATAACAAGTGTACCGTTTGCTTGGGCGGTTGGCATTACCAATAGGTCGTTGATATTGACATGCTTTGGTCTGGAAAGGACGAAAGATACGATCTCGGCGATGTCTTGGCCTGATAAGGGTGTCAATCCCTTGTAAACTGTTTTTGCACGATCTTTATCGCCATGGAACCTCACTTCGGAGAATTCGGTCTCTACCATGCCGGGGTCTATACTGGTGACCTTGATGCCTTTGGCCAGCAGGTCAATGCGCATGGCTTTGGTCAATGCATCCACAGCATGTTTGGTAGCGCAGTAGACATTCCCGTTTGGATAGACTTCTTTTCCTGCGATAGATCCCATATTGATGATATGAGCTTGTTCACTACCTTCCATCATGGGGATAACAAATTTGCTGACATACAATAAGCCTTTGACATTGGTGTCGATCATACGGTCCCAGTCGCCAATCTGTCCATCTTGGATGGAGTCTAAACCTTGGCTAAGTCCAGCGTTATTGATTAGGATATCGACCTTTTTCCATTCCTGTGGAAGGTTGGATAAAGTGGTTTCTACCTCTTCCGCATTGCGGACATCCAATTTAAAGCTATGGGTTTCGGTATTAGGGTTGATGGTTTTGATTTTTTGAATCAATTCTTCCAGTTTTTCAACTCTTCTGGCACATAAAAGAAACCTGTATTTATTTTCTTTTGCCAATTCCAGGGCGCAAGCTTCTCCGATTCCAGAGCTAGCTCCCGTGATTAAAACTGTCCTCATTTTATTGAAATTTATTTTACTTGGCTTCATACTTTTTTCCCGAATGGAGATCCGGAATTTCAGTAGATGCTTGATTATGATACATAACAAATATACAACAAAAGACTAAAAATTTCTGTTCCTGCAAATGCTTTCATAAACTTAAAGAGTACCTGAAAGCGCTTAACTCGTTGACTATGAATTGAAGAGGGCAAAAGGCCTGAAAATAACTGTTTGCATGACCCTTTCGGGTAGGTTATTCACATCGGCCAATCTTATCCACATTCGGGTAAAGGCTTGATTTTTAATGCGTATATTTAGTTATTAACAGGTTCTTCACAATTGATGTTGATTATTAGTCCCTGTTTTACAACTGCTATTGCATGATTGTTGGAGCACCTATTTTTTACTGTTCAAAACTTGATAGTAGGGCGACTTTTATTTTTCTTACATTTGTTACCCTATCCTTGAAAACAGGGTGAATCAAGCCGAGAAATATTTTTTAGTATGTCTTTAGAAAACGAATTTAACAACAGTACGTCAGGACAACCTAGTCGTGCAAATTTCAACAAGAAAAGAACGAGCTTAAATAACTTAGTCTCCGGACTAGGCAAGCTCCCTCCGCAAGCATTGGACCTTGAGGAGGCAGTGTTAGGTGCCCTGATGTTGGAGAAAAATGCACTAAGTGAAGTCATTGATATCTTGAAACCAGAGTCGTTTTATAAAGAGTCGCATCAGAAGATATTCCAGGCAATCTATAACCTATTCCAGAAGACTTCCCCAATCGATATTTTGACCGTAGTTGCTGAACTGCGCCAGATGGGAGCCTTGGAAATGGTAGGTGGTGCCTATTATATTACACAGTTGACTGACCGTGTGGTATCGGCTGCCAATATAGAATACCATGCCCGTATTATTTCGCAGAAATATATTCAACGTGAATTGATCAAGGTTTCCACGGAAATCATCAATTCGTCCTATGATGAAACCTCGGATATCTTCGATCTATTGGATCATGCAGAGAAATCCCTTTTTGATATTGCCCAAAACAACTTGAGGAGAGATTCCAGAAAGATGGACGATATCATGCGGGAAGCGATTTCCTCTTTGGAATCCTTGCGTGATAAAACCGATGGATTGACCGGTATACCTTCAGGTCTGACTGCATTGGACAGAATGACCTCAGGTTGGCAACCTTCTGACTTGGTGATTATCGCGGCTCGTCCTGCGATGGGTAAGACGGCATTCGTATTATCCGTGGCGCGTAATGCTGCAGTAGACCATAATAAGGCAGTAGCTGTATTCTCCCTGGAGATGTCATCCGTGCAGTTGGTGAATCGTTTAATCGCTGGTGAAACAGAGATTGAACAAGAGAAACTGAAAAAAGGAAATCTAGCCGACCATGAATGGCAGCAATTGCACTCAAGGATTGGTCGTTTGACTGAGGCGCCATTGATTATTGATGATACGCCGGCACTGAACGTGTTTGAATTCCGTGCTAAGTGTAGACGTCTGAAGGCTCAGTATGATATACAGATGGTAATCGTCGATTACTTGCAGTTAATGCATGGTAAAGCTGATGGTAAAGGTGGTGGTAACCGTGAACAGGAGATCGGTAGTATATCACGTGCCTTAAAATCAGTAGCGAAAGAATTGAACATTCCAGTTTTGGCCTTATCGCAGTTAAGTCGTGCGGTTGAGTCTAGACCAGGAAACAGTAAGCGTCCTATGTTATCCGACTTACGTGAGTCTGGATCTATTGAGCAGGATGCCGATATGGTATTGTTCCTGTACCGTCCAGAGTACTACGGATTGTTAGAAGATGAGGAAGGAAGATCTACCGTAGGGGTGGGAGAGGTTATTATCTCCAAACACCGTAACGGTGAGACCGGTATTGTTCCATTGCGTTTCGTCGGTAAATATGTGAAGTTCGTCGATCTTGAGGATGATTTCTCGGGTATGGGTCCAGATGGCGGAAGTTTCAATGATTTCGGCGGTGGGATGGGAAATGCAATCCAACCATCAGGTAATTTCGGCGACTTCGGCGGAGGGATCACCATGCCGTCAAGGATGAATGATATGCCGGATGATGCACCGTTTTAGAACTGCAAAAACACTGTAGGGGCTTATGGCATAAGCCCGCATCATGTAAACAAAATATAAATGCACCCGAAAGGGTGCATTTTTTTGTGGAAAGTTGAAAAAGATCATATCCCAAGATGGATGTTTATTGATTGTTTGTATAAGGCGGGCGTATGCGATACGCCCCTACAGAATTGTGGCCAAATATAGTCTAGGAGGCCACTTTCATGCCATGATCTTGGTCTATCCTCGCATCCCATTCATCCTGGTTCAAATGTATGCGGCGGGCGTATGCGATACGCCTACGGAATTGGTTTTTTTTTGGATAATGTAAAAACCCACAGCGTGGGTGGAATCTTTATAGAAAATAGATGTACGAAAAAGCCAACCCACAGCGTGGGTGAAATATTTTTCAATAAAACTTTCAGCAGAGAAAAAATAGTTTGCTCATCTTACGATTTCGCGATGACAACGACCCATAAAAAAAACAAAAAATAGATTCTTCGTTTCACTCTAAATCCCTCCTTGGAATATCCAATTCTGAACGATTAGTGAAGAATCTGTACGGTTCTCTATTATTAATGCCTGTCATTCTTTACCGAAGGTTAAGAACCTGTACGCCAATGTAATCTGCAATATATATTCAAATTTATGCGGCGGGCGTATGCGATACGCCCCTACAGAATTGTGGCCAAATATAGTCTAGGAGGCTACTTTCAAACCCAGATCTTGGCCCATCCGGTGGGTGAGCGGAGTCGAACTCCGCATCCCATCCATCCTGGTTCAAACCAATCATCCCCAAATCTACTTCACCTTAAAATCAAAATACTGGTCCTTGAAGGGTTCATTCTTTAGGGTATAATGCCACCATTCTTCTTCGATAGCTTTGAAGCCATGTTTTTCCATGATGTCCTTGAGTAGTTTTCGGTTGGCTTTTTGTTCTGCTGAAAGGTTGTTATAATCGTGGTGTGAGGGTTCGCCGAAATAGTCGAAACCGGTTCCCATGTCCAATTCTTGTTTGTCCTGCAGTTTGATGATGGTGAGGTCGATGGTACTACCGCGGCTATGTCCAGATTTTTCGGCAATATAACCCAGTTTAAACAGGTTTCGTTTATCCACATCAGGATAGAATTCTTTTTTAGCTGCGGTATCGGCAATGTCCAAAGCCCAATCCTTAAAGTAGTTTACAGCCTGCTGCGGTCTGTAGGCATCGAATACCTTGATTCCTAAACCTTGTTGGTTCAGTTCTTTTTGGATTTGGACCAATGCGTTTGCTGCTTCCTTGCTGATAAAGACTTTATTGGCCTCATAGCCTTTGACGCGTCTTCCCAAGAAATTATGGTTTCCATAATATCTCAGATCGATTTCAAGGTTGGGGATCTGATCCTTTAGATTAACGAAGGAATTAGGGATCTCGCGCTGGCTGGCGCAAGAAAATAATAGGCTCAAGGCAAGCAAGTGTATAAGGAATAAATACCGAGTTTTCATGATCTATGGTTTTGATGATTATAGGACAAATGTAAAAAACCTTTGGAAGTTTGAAACCTTCTATGGAGGTTTTGGTTTTTGTTAAGTAAATATCCACAATCGTTTTTCGGAAAAAAGCGGAATGATTAGTTTTGTCGAAATATGAGAAAGAAATTTGATGTAGCAAATTGGGCGAGAAGAGAACATTTCGAGTTCTTTTCCCAATTTCCAGAGCCGTTCCATGGGATTACTGCTGAGTTGGATTTAAGTATTGCTTACCATGAAGCCAAGAAAAGATCGCAATCTTTCTTTATGTACTATCTGTACCGAGCGCTGAAGGCCATGAATGAGGTCGAGAATTTCAGGCTTCGGATCGATAGTGGAGAATTGTACCTGTATGATCAGGTGCATATCTCGACCACGGTGCTGAGAGCAGATAATACATTTGGTTTCTCTTACATCGATTTCCATGAAGATGAATCTTCTTTTTTGGAAGGGGCAAATCTAGCGATTGAAAAAGTGAAGGCCTCTACGGGATTGGATCTAAGTGGTGCGAGGATCAATGAGGTACATTGTTCCGCATTGCCATGGGTGAATTTCACTTCGCTTTCCCATGCCAGGAACTTCAACTATCCGGATTCCTGTCCGAAGATTTCCTTTGCCAAATTAATGGACCGCAATGGAAAAAAGACCATGGCGATTTCGTTACATGCGCACCATGCCTTGGTCGACGGTTACCATGTGGGTCTGTTTATGGAGCGATTTCAGCAATTGCTAGATCAAATCGATTAGGTTTTTGCTATCTTCTTGTGTCTGTGGATAATTTTCTAAAATAGTATGCCTATTTTTATTAAATTTGAGTCCCCATTTTTGAGGCATTACATAAGATAAATTTAGGAGAGTATTTTGGATTTTTTAGCAGGACTGAACCCCTCACAACGAGCCGCAGTTGAACAAACAGAAGGTCCAGTGATGATTGTTGCTGGAGCGGGATCTGGAAAAACGCGTGTAATTACCTATAGAGTAGCCCATTTGATACAAAAAGGAGTTGATCCTTTCAACGTTCTGGTGCTGACCTTTACCAACAAGGCAGCCAAGGAAATGCGTGAACGTATCATGAAGGTGGTAGGCTCTGAAGCCAAGAATATATGGATGGGTACATTCCACTCGGTGTTTGCGCGAATCTTGAGGGTCGAAGCAGAACTTTTGGGATATCCCAAGAACTTTACCATCTATGATACGGATGATACCAAGAGCCTATTGCGGACCATTTTGAAAGAGATGAACCTGGATGACAAGCTCTATAACGTGAATCATGTTTATGGGAGGATTTCATCAGCGAAAAATAATTTAATTTCCCCACAGGAATATAATAAGAACGAAGCGATCCTTGCCGAGGATCAATCAAATGGAAGAGGACAGTTGGGTCAGATCTATATGGCTTATGCACAGCGTTGTTACCGTGCTGGAGCGATGGATTTTGATGATTTGCTGTTCAAGACCAATGTGTTGCTCAATAAATATCCGGAGGTATTGCATAAATATCAGCATCAGTTTAAATACCTGATGGTGGATGAGTACCAGGACACCAACTTTTCGCAGTACTTGATCGTGAAGAGACTGGCCGCGGTGAATGAGAACATTTGTGTGGTAGGTGATGATGCGCAGAGTATCTATGCCTTCCGTGGCGCTAACATCCAGAACATCTTGAATTTCCAAAAGGATTATCCAGATGTGAAGGTGTTCAAATTAGAACAAAACTACCGTTCGACCAAGATGATCGTGAATGCTGCCAACAGCATTATTGCCAACAACAAGAATCAATTGGAAAAGAACGTGTTCTCTGATAATGAGGATGGTGAGAAAATCAAGGTAAGTCGAGCCTTTTCGGACAATGAGGAAGGAAAGATCGTGGCTGAAGCCATCTCGCAGGAAAAATCTCTGAAAGGATTGAGGTATAAGGATTTCGCTATTCTCTATCGTACAAATGCCCAATCCAGGTCATTGGAGGAGGCTTTGCGGAAATTGAATATCCCTTACAAATTGTACGGAGGAACTTCCTTCTATCAACGTAAGGAAATTAAGGATTTAATTGCTTATTTTAGGCTGACATTCAACCCGAACGATGAGGAGGCCCTGAAACGTGTGATCAACTATCCGCGCAGAGGGATCGGTGATACGACTGTTGAAAAGATCATGGTGGCTGCCGATCAACAGCAATTGCGCTTGTGGGATGTGGTAGCTAATTCCCAAATGTTCTTGGATGGAAGGAGTGCGGCATCGGTTTCTAATTTTGGATTGATGATCCAGAGTTTCCAGGCGACCGCAAAAACCAACACGGCATTTGATACGGCCATGCACATTGCACAGCATTCTGGGATCCTGAAGGATCTATATGAAGATAAATCTGTTGAAGGTCTGGCCAGGTATGAGAATATCCAGGAATTATTGAATGGTATCAAGGAGTTTTCGGAAAGGGAAGACCTGGAAGAGAAAGGTCTGGATGTCTTTATGCAGGACATTGCTTTGCTGACTAATGATGACAATGATAAGGATCCGAATGCGGATACGGTTTCATTGATGACCATCCATGCTTCAAAGGGATTGGAGTTTCCAGTAGTCCATATCGTAGGGCTGGAGGAAAACCTTTTCCCATCGCAGCTTTCGTTGAATTCTAGATCGGAACTGGAGGAGGAGCGGAGGTTGTTTTATGTTGCTGTTACACGGGCAGAGAAGAAATTGCATATTTCGTATGCAACATCTCGCTACCGTTGGGGAACCTTGAACAATTGCGAGCCGAGCAGATTTTTGGATGAATTGAATCCAAGCTGTCTGGATCTAGACTTCAAACCTCGTGGAGGGGCGATGATGGATGATGATTTTGGCTCGGAAAGGGTACAATGGCAACGTAAGGAGAACATTACAAGCGGTGATGTATTCTCGAAACCAAAGCCGAAAGTGGTGAAAACGACCTCGATTTTGCCTAAGGCGCACAAGCCGAGTGCGGACTTTGCACCATCGGATACTTCGGGTCTACAGGTTGGTATGGAAGTTGAACATGAACGCTTTGGATTTGGCAAGGTAATTAACCTGGAAGGAAACAAACCGGACGTAAAAGCAACTATTTTCTTCAAAGAGTTGGGACAGAAGCAATTGTTGCTTAAATTTGCCAAGCTTAGAATAGTAAATTAATACCCAAATTAGCATTACATATTTAACACCTATATAGGGTTAAAGCAAAATAAACATATGATTTTTGATTATAACAGCACTAGACCAAAATTGATTTTGGCGGAATATGGCAGAAATGTACAGAATATGGTCGACTATATTTGTACGCTGTCAGATAGGGAAGAAAGAAACCGCTTAGCCCAGGTTGTCATTGATATGATGGGGGTATTGAACCCGCATCTACGTGATGTATCTGATTTCAAGCATAAACTTTGGGATCACCTATATATCATTTCGGACTTCAAGATCGATGTGGATTCTCCATATCCAATTCCTACCAAGGAAAATATCCACCATAAACCTGAGACGCTAAAATACCCGAACCATAATATTAGGTTCAAGCATTATGGACATACGGTGGAGGAGATGATCAATAAAACATTGAACATCAGTAATCCCGAAGCAAGATTGAAAATGACATTGAGCATTGCCAATTTCATGAAGATGGCCTACCTGACCTGGAACAAAGATTCGGTATCGGATGATCAAATCCTTCAGGACCTGAAAACCTTGTCGCGTGGAGAATTGGTTCTTCCGGGAGACACAGTGCTGACCAAGCTTGACTTCAAAACTCCGCCTCCGGGGAATCGTGTTAAATCCTCAAGTAGTGGAAGTGGCCAACAACAACAAAACAAGCCACAAAACAACTATAACAACAAGAGGAGCAACAATAACAACAACAATAACAACAAGAGGCCCTCGAACAATAACAACAACAATAACAGACAGAAAAAAAGCTATAAATAAGACCGGATGAAGAAAGCAATTGAATCGAAACGGACAATTGCTTTTTTCATGTGGGATTAATATGAATTGAACAGACCTTTGGGCTAGTACCATTCCGAAGGTAGGGTTGATATGAAAAAACTATGAATGCATTTGAAATTTACGGTGGCAAACCATTAAAAGGAGAAATCGTTCCGCAAGGGGCAAAAAACGAAGCATTACAAATCATCTCTGCAGTTTTATTGACTGGGGAGAAAATGACCATTAGCAATATTCCGGACATTAAGGACGTCAATAAATTGATCGATCTTTTGGCTGCGATGGGTGTCGAGGTAAATAGAATCAGTGATGATACTTATGAGTTTGAGGCAAAAAACATCAATATAGATTATTTTCAATCGGAAGAATTCAAGAAAAAAGGCGGTAGCTTACGTGGGTCGATCATGATCGTTGGGCCATTGTTGGCTAGATTTGGAAAGGCTGCAATCCCTAAACCGGGGGGTGACAAGATCGGAAGACGCCGTTTGGATACCCACTTTTTAGGTTTTGAAAAGTTAGGGGCAAAATTTGTCTATGATGCGGAGAACCATTTCTTCAATGTAGATGCAACGCAATTGAAGGGAACTTACATCCTTTTGGATGAGGCTTCGGTTACGGGTACGGCAAATATCGTCATGGCAGCAGTCCTTGCAAAGGGAGTGACTACCATCTATAATGCAGCCTGTGAGCCATATCTTCAACAGCTTTGTAAGATGTTGAATAGGATGGGAGCTAAGATCTCTGGAATCGGTTCGAACTTATTGACGATTGAAGGCGTTGAGAAATTGGGTGGAACAAGCCATAAAATGCTTCCAGATATGATCGAGATTGGTTCTTTCATTGGTTTGGCAGCTATGACTGGGTCGGAAATCACGATCAAGGACGTATGTTTCCAAGAATTGGGGATTATACCATCTGTATTTTCTCGATTGGGGATCAAATTTGAATTGAGAGGTGATGATATCTTTATCCCTGCTCAAGAGAATTATGAAATTGATACCTTTATTGATGGGTCTATCTTGACCATTTCTGATGCACCTTGGCCTGGTTTTACGCCGGATCTTTTGAGTATTGTCTTGGTTACGGCCATCCAAGCCAAAGGGAATGTCTTGATCCACCAAAAGATGTTTGAAAGTAGATTGTTCTTCGTCGATAAATTGATCGATATGGGTGCTCAGATTATTCTATGTGATCCACATCGTGCGACAGTAATCGGCTTGAACAAGCAAAATAAACTTCGCGGAATTGAAATGACTTCTCCGGATATCCGCGCTGGGGTATCCTTATTGATTGCGGCATTGTCGGCACAAGGAAAGTCTGTAATCTATAATATCGAACAGATTGAAAGAGGTTATCAGCACATCGAAGAACGCTTGAAAGCATTAGGTGCAGACATCAGAAGGGTTGAGGCTCAGCCAGCTGGCCACTAAACCTGAATTGTCTTACTAATGTTAAAAAAGGATTCAGAGTTGGATAATCTACTAAGTCTATATATTTTTGTGCTCAAATTAATTGTTCAAACAAACAAATGAAAAAAATAACATTATTATCAGCAGTTGCGGCATTAGTATTGGCTTCATGCGCTGGAAACCCAGAAGGTAAAAAAGCTGAAACCAAGGATTCAGTTGCGATCACTCAATCTGAAGTTGTAGGAAATGCTTATACAGTTGATACAACTGCGTCTAAAGTAGTATGGACAGGCACAAAAGTAACCGGTAAACATACTGGTACAGTTGCGATTAAATCGGGAACAGTTAACGTTGATAACGGTAAATTGACTGGTGCAAACGTTGTATTGGATATGACTACTATCGGATCTACTGACTTAGAAGGCGAGTTCAAAGGTAAATTGGACGGACACTTGAAATCAGAAGACTTTTTCGCTGTAGAAAAATTCCCTGAAGCTACTTTCACGGTTACTGAGGTTAAACCTGGTGCGACTGATGCAGATTTGAATATCTCTGGTAACTTGGTTATCAAAGGTGTTAGCAAGAACATTACATTCGAAGCTAAAGTTGTTGAAGCTACTGAAGCTGCAGTTAAAGCTACTGCAAACTTTAACATCACAAGAGCTGATTGGGGTGTAACTTATGAAGGAAAATCTGATGATTTGATCTCTAAAGAAATCAATTTTGACATTACCCTTGTTGCAAATAAATAATTTTATTTAATTCTATAATAAGAGCCTTTGGTCATTGATCAAAGGCTTTTTTTATGCCTCAACCCCTTGGGAACGGACTTATTATCTTATTTTTGTAATTCAATTAAATGCATTGCCAATGAAAATTACGCTGATCTGTATCGGTAAGACAGATGACCAACATATCGTGAAGGGGATTGAGATCTATACCAAGAGGTTGAAGCATTATGTGAATTTCCAGATTGTTGCGATTCCCGATATCAAGAATTCCAAGAACCTGAGCGAGAGTCAGCAGAAAGAAAAAGAGGCGCAGTTACTGCTCAAAAATTGCAGTAACCAGGATTTTATCATCTTGCTGGATGAACGAGGTAAGGAATATAGCTCGATGGAGTTTTCAGCGTTCCTGGAGAAACAGATGATATCCAGTGTGACGCATTTGGTTTTTATGATCGGTGGACCTTATGGCTTTGATGATACGGTCTATCAACGGGCAAATGCGAAGATATCGCTTTCGAGGATGACTTTTTCGCATCAGATGGTCCGCTTGTTTTTTGTGGAGCAGATCTATCGCGCCTATACGATTATGAGGGGTGAGCCTTACCATCACGAATAATTTTATGTAAATTGAATATTTATAGCATCATATATTAAATGTAAAGGATAATCATGGACGATAATAAATTTAAAAGGGATTATAAGTTTAAGAGTCAGGAAGGAGCTCACGGTGGTAATATCAATAAGTGGATCATTATTATCGGTGGGGCAATTGTAATTTTATTGGCTTATCTGTTGAGATAGGGGGGCTTAATGGATTCATTTTGCAAGAATTCGAAGAATTTATTGCGCTAAATAATTTTGAAATATCCTTTAGCTGGAATTTCTATGGAGTTATGGATGGGACCAGTTCATATTCTGATAATCCGATAAACTACAGTTTGGATATTGCCAATCAAAGGAAAACAGAGATTATTGAATGGATAAATAAGCATAAATTAAAACCGGAAGAGGTCTTGATTATTGATGATGTTAAATCCTTGAATGATTTACCATTGAACTTTAAAGAGCGCTTGGTTTTGACTAATCCGTATATAGGATTGAGTAACCAAAATGAATTAAAAAGTGTTCTAAAAAGGAAAGTGAAAAAGACAATGCTGGGTTAAAAAATTTGAAAGTATTTCAAAAGGCTTTATCGTTATAAGGATAAGGTCTTTTTTTTGTTTTTGTAGTCTTGTTTAAGCTGTTGTAACAAGGTTTAAAGGATTGAAAGGAGTAGACATGGCGGTAAGGGGTTCGTTGGGCTTAGCTGGCAAATAAATAAGGCGATACGGGGAGTATCGCCTTAAAATCACACTAACTATTAATAAAACCCTATAGAACTAGGTGTTTTCAAAACATAGATCTTAGACCAGACTACAGTCTATCTCCAAGACCCACTGTAAAAGTAAAAACCTTTTATTATAAAATCAAATAAAAGTTGCAACATTTATATTATAATTGAATTTTATCTATATTTTTTAAGAATTCAACCCATGCAACTTGGTCTGTTTTAAATGTTAGGTCATTTTCTTGCAGTTCTTTTAAAGGAATTAACCTAAAAGCTTGTAGTTTTCCTTCTAGGGATTTTTCAGTAAAGTCGAAAGATTTTGTCCTAATGTTTAATTCTACGTTGTTTTTTTGCTCTACTTGATAATAAATGGAAATAATTTGACTATCATTAAAACTGGATTTTTCAAAGAAGTCGGTGGTGTAAATATGCTTGATGACCTCGACTTCCATTCCAGTTTCTTCCAGATATTCTCTTTTTAATGCATCGATCAATCCTTCTCCATATTCTAAGCCGCCACCAGGAAATTTTGTGAAGGATACATTCTCCGTTCGTTCATCGCTAATCAAAACTTCATTACGATCATTGATCAATATGCCATAAACCCTAACATTAAATAAAAACATAGTTAAAAATATTTGATCCTGCCTTGGAAAGGGCAAAATCCTGATGTAGTAATTTGTAATTTCTGAGTCTGGTGAATGGCCAAGGCAGGAAGACCTACCTTGACCATCAATATTATAAAGGTTGGAAACCTGAATCTACTGATTCGGTCTCTAAGCCAACCAGGGAGTAGTGTTTAGGTAAAAACCAAGAAATGGTATTCATTGCTTGTTTGTACTCTTTTTCGTTCGAAAAGTTTTTTGGAGTAATGTTGAATACTAAATCTTGTGTGACCGTTTCTTCATCGGTGTAATTCCTGGCGATCAACATGACCATCGGATTTTTCACTCCTGAATATTGTAGGAATTCACGGATCTGACGACGCGCATAGTCTGGTAGGATCTCTTGGGATGGTTGCCCAACCAAGATCTCTTCATCGCTTCCGATCACGAAATCTTCATTGTTCAAAGAAAAATGGTGCTCGTCTGTATAGAATTCATTGCGCAATGCATAGTTCAATAGATCTCCATAGCTGAACATCCAGTCCGGATTTTCCTTTCGGGTATTCAATGCGACTCCAAAACCATTCTGCAGTAAGTTTCCTAATTTATTCTTAATGACATAGGCTTGGAAGTTTTCTCCAGGTTCTACGGAACGCAGGTTGAAATAAGGGAACCCCTCCGTACTCATGATGATTTCTGGTTCGGATACCGCTAGGTTTGCCTCAGCAATATTATCGATAAACTCTGCTACCCAATCATTGTTCCTTTTTTCTAAGGGGATTGTTAGCAGGTTGTTAATGACTAGTGTTTTTTCAAGATCTCCTAAATTCCCGGATCCCGCATTAGCATCAAAAAAATGTATGTTACTCATAAGTCCTTTGAAAATACGGCTAAAAGTAAGGATTATTGTCTTAATGTAAAGTGTTTTATTCAAAAATGATGGGATTTAAAGGACAATTAGGGTAAGATAAACTGGTTTATTTTCTTATTTTTGTTAAAAAAGGAACCACTTTAATGTCAGATTTAAATACGACACGATCAGTGCACTATAATACGTCAAAAATAAGCTACGAGGAATTCCGCCAGGTACTCATAGAAGATTATAAACTAGCCACGCAAAGCCGATTTGTCAGTCTATTGGGAAGAAAGGAAGTGCTTACAGGCAAAGCTAAATTTGGAATTTTCGGAGATGGTAAGGAATTGGCTCAGATTGCCCTGTCCAAGGTTTTTAAACCCGGAGATTGGCGATCAGGCTATTATAGGGACCAAACTTTAGCTTTCGCCCTAGGGATCAGCAGTATCTATAATTTCTTTTCGCAATTGTATGCTAATCCTGATATAGAGGCGGAACCTTCTTCTGCTGGAAGACAAATGGTGGCCCATTTTGCTACGCCCTTATTAAACGAGGATGGCGATTGGATCGACCAAACAAAGCAGGTAAACTGTTTTTCAGATATTTCCACCACCGGTGGACAGATGTCAAGGATCCTTGGTTTAGGATTGGCATCGAAACTGTATAAAAATAATCCTAATCTATCCCATAAAGAGAAGTTCAGCAATGATGGTGAAGAGGTGGTTTTCTGTACCATTGGAAATGCCGCGACCTCTGAAGGTGTGTTCTGGGAGACAGTAAATGCTGCCGGTGTGAAGCAATTGCCTGTGGTGATTTCAATCTGGGATGATGGATATGGAATTTCGGTTCCTAATGATATACAAACCACCAAAGGTGATATCTCTTCCTTGTTAAGAGGCTTTCAGGAGGATGAAGCTGGATCAGGTTTTGAAATTTTCCGGGTAAAAGGATGGGATTATGCCGGCCTTTGCGAAGTATATGAGAAAGCTGCTGATTTCGCAAGAAATAACAGTAAACCTTGCCTGGTGCATGTGGTCGAAATGACCCAACCTCAAGGGCACTCTACCTCTGGTTCGCATGAACGCTATAAAACCCATGAGCGATTGGAATGGGAAACCGAATTTGATTGCAATAGGAAGATGCGGGATTGGTTGATTGATTCTGGAATGGCTACCGAGGAGGAATTGGCTGCCATTGACTCGGAAGCAAAGGATTTCGTCAGGAAAGAACAGAAAAGGGCCTGGGCTGACTACAGAAAAACGCTTCAGGTTGATCTGCAGGAAGCGATTGCGAAATTGGAAGGGATCAACCATCATGCTGCTGAAATACCTTTAAAAACCTTGTTGTCAACGACTGAGCCTTCTCTAAAAGAGGTTTATGTAAATGTTAGGCGGGTGATCAGGGAGCTTCGTGGAATTGAGGTTTTAGGGAAGGATGAACTGATTTCTTGGTTCCGTGAGAAACAGAAAGTTAATCATGATCGATTCAACGACAAACTTTTCGTTGATACAAAATATTCTCCATTATTGGTGGAAACTGTTCCTGCTGAATATGATCAGGATTCTCCAATTGTGGATGGTCGCGAAGTACTGAACGCTTGCTTCAAAGCAAACTTTGATAAAGATGCCAGATTATTGGCTTTCGGAGAAGATGTGGGTAAGATCGGAGATGTGAATCAAGGATTCGCTGGCCTGCAAGAAGAGTTTGGTAGCCAAAGGATTTTCGATACTGGTATTCGCGAATCCGCGATTATTGGGAAGGGGATAGGCCTGGCTGTTCGCGGTTTCAGACCGATTGCTGAGATCCAATATTTGGATTATCTGATTTACGCTATGCCAGTCCTGAGTGACGACTTAGCTAGTTTGAGTTATAGAACAAAAGGAAGGCAAAGAGCTCCATTGATCGTAAGGACCAGAGGTCATCGTTTGGAAGGGATTTGGCATTCAGGGTCGCCTATGTCAGTACTTTTGGGAGGTTTGAGAGGAATGCATATCTGTGTGCCAAGAAACATGACCCAAGCCGCTGGAATGTATAATACCCTTTTAAGATCGGATGAACCTGCAGTCGTGGTTGAATGTCTGAATGGCTATCGATTGAAAGAGAAAATGCCACTCAATATCAGTGAATTTACAGTGCCAATTGGTAAAGCAGAAAAGATAAGGGAAGGTTCTGATATCACAGTGGTTTCTTATGGTTCAACGCTTAGAATTGTTCAAGAGGCTGCTCTTGAATTAGATAAATTGGGAGTTTCCATTGAAATTATTGATGCCCAATGTTTACAACCATTCGATAGAGATCAGATTTCTGTTGAATCCTTGAAGAAGACAAATAGATTGTTGGTTGTAGATGAGGATTTCCCAGGAGGGGCTTCTTCTTATATCACACATGAAATATTGGAAAAACAAGGCGGTTATTACCATTTAGATGGTCAGCCAAAAACCTTGACCGCAAAAGCTCATCGTCCGCCTTATGGCTCCGATGGTGACTACTTTACTAAACCGGCTGTTGATGATGTAGTAGAAACGGCTTATCAAATGATGTCTGATAGTAATCCAACAACATTTCCTCCTATCTACTAGGAGGAAATGTTCCTGAATATTAAATGCCGTTTGAGAATAATGATGCCGCTCCAATAATTGCAGCGTGCTCTTGATATTGACCAATCTGTACGTCAAATCCTTCCAGAACTGACTTGTCTGGAAATATTCTGTCCCAAGCTTTGACGATGTTCCCGCCGATTACAAATGATTTACATTCATACTTCTGGCTAAAGAACTCCATAAAGCGTAATAAGTTCTCTTGGTATTCTGATAGGAGCTGAGTTACCTCTTTTGAATCACCATGTTTTTCAAGAATTTCTCTCAATCCGCTTTCCTTAAATCCCGACAGCTCTTCAAATCGTTTAACAAACCATCTGGTCACGAGATATTCTTCAAAGATGGATTCCTTATAGACCGTGTCCCAGAGATCTGCATCAAAAGCTTTCTCTCCTTGACTCCAGACCGCACTTCCTAAACCGGTCCCCAAAGTAATCCCTAATATCCTATCTTTATGGTCTAAACCGCATCCGAACACCTCTCCTTGTAAGAAGGCAGCAGCATCATTGATGTACAGGATTTTGAAATCATCTTTTCCTAGACCTTCTAAGATAGGTTCCGTAACTTTGATGTTGTAAATACTATCGTATTTTGACTGACCTTTCATTAAAGCGACTCCCTTTTCATAATCGAAGGGTCCAGGAGCTGCAATTCCAATGTTAACTACTTTTAAATCAGTCTTTTCTAGGCAAGATTTCATGTTGGAAGTCCAGTCAAGAAAAATCGATTTAGCATTTTCCAAAGAATTTACGTGCGAACGGGTGATGGTTTCGTCAAGAATTCTCCAAGAATCCTTCTCAACGATTGCTGAAGTGATATGTGTCCCGCCAATATCACATGAAAGAATATAATTGCTATTCTGCATTCTTTAAATAGGCCTTATATTTTAATAAATGGTCCGCTATTACGAGGGCAGCCATGGCTTCCACGATAATAACTGCGCGAGGTACCACACAAGGGTCATGGCGTCCCTTTCCTGATATGGTCGTTTCGTTTCCTTCTTCATTTATTGTGTTTTGATCACGCATGATTGTAGCAACAGGTTTAAATGCAGTACGGAAAGTAATGTCCATTCCATTGGAAATGCCTCCTTGGATACCTCCTGAAAAATTGGTAATTGTTTTAACTTGATTATCTTCTTTTACAAAGATGTCGTTGTGTTCTGAACCTAACATTTTCGAACCTTCAAATCCAGAACCATACTCAAAACCATGAACAGCATTGATGCTCATCATTGCCTTGGCTAGGTCTGCATGAAGTTTATCGAAAACAGGCTCTCCGAGTCCAACAGGAACACTTCTGATGACAGTTGAAATAACTCCTCCAACAGTATCTCCGTTTTTACGGACTTGGTTGATGAATTCTTCCATTTCGGAAGCACTTGCAGGATCCGCACATCTTACGATGTTGCTTTCTCTGGTTTCTAATAACCCATTTAGATCATTAAGATCTAAATTAGGTGCTTGGATATTCCCAACGGCTGAGACATGGGCAAATATTTCAATTCCGTATTGTTTCAAGAATAATTTTGCAATTGCTCCTGCTGCCACACGAGCTGCAGTTTCTCTTGCTGAAGACCTACCACCACCACGGTAATCGCGGATGCCATATTTCATTTGATAAGTGAAATCTGCGTGGGAAGGTCTGAATTTATCTTGAATGTGAGAATAGTCCTTTGAGCGTTGGTCTTCATTTGGAATTACGATGGCAATGGGCGTGCCTGTAGATTTTCCTTCAAAAGTACCGGATAGAATTTGTGCAGTATCGCTTTCTTTTCTTTGGGTTGTAATCTTAGATTGGCCAGGGCGGCGTTTGTCCAATTCTGATTGAATGAATTCTTCGTCAATTTCAACCAGCGCTGGGCATCCATCCACTATCACCCCAATTGCCTTTCCATGTGATTCCCCGAAAGTGCTTATCTTAAATAAATCTCCAAAAGTATTTCCTGCCATAATTCGATAATGCCCGTAAATATATAAAAATAGATATGAAAATTGCTTAGCTTATAATAATATTATTTTTCAGCGATTTGGAAGCCATGCTCTTCTAGATGCTGCCAAAACATAGGATATGATTTTTCTACCACATTAGGTTCTTCAATTATAACTTGTTTGAAAACTATCGCCAATGGAGCAAATGCCATAGCCATTCTGTGGTCTTCATAAGTTGCAATCGTTAGATTCCCTGGATCCTGAACTTCAGCTGTCTTCAGGTGATAAGTTTCACCATCAGCGATCAACTTCGCTCCGAACTTGCCAATTTCTGTTTGCAAGGCCAAAATACGGTCCGTTTCCTTGATTTTTAAGGTTTCCAATCCTGTAAATGACACGTCTTTTTTCAAAGCAGAAGCAATAACGACAACAGTTTGTGCTAAATCAGGACATTCTTTAAAGTCGAATAAGGTTTTATCAGACTTGGTATTTACTTTTTTCAGATGCAAACCATCTGCTTTAAAGCTTGATTCCACTCCAAAATGTGTCATGATCTCTACGATTTCAATATCACCTTGAAGGCTATGTTCCTTTAATCCTGGCAATACAATTTCACCGTTTTTGGAAAGCGCGACAATTGAATACCAATACGATGCAGCACTCCAATCGGGTTCAACATAAAGAACAGACTCAGAAAAATCCTGCTTAGCAATTTGGATTTTATTTTCTTCGAAATTATATTCAATTCCACATTCCTTGAGCATTTCCAAGGTCATAGTGACATAAGGACGAGAGGTTAATTCTCCTTTGATATCAATAGTCAATCCTTTCTTTAAAGAAGAAGCAATCAACAATAATGAAGAAATGTACTGACTACTGATGTTCCCTTGAATTGAGATTTGTTCTTTTCCTTGGATCATTCCGCCTTCAATTTTTAAAGGAGGGTAACCAGACTTATTTTCATAATGGATATCAGCACCAAGGTCCTTCAAGGCATCAACCAAAATCCCAATAGGCCTTTGTTGCATACGCTCTGTACCAGTCAGGATAAAGTTTCCTTTGATCAGGTTCAAGTAGGAAGTCAAGAACCTCATTGCTGTACCAGCAGGACCAATGTCGATTGTGTTGATTCCCGGATTAGGATTTGAAGCTTGGTTTAGAGCAGCATTTAAAGTTACGGTATCAGTTGCCTCGGATAGATTTTCAACTCGTACTGCACCTTTGCTCAATGCTCTGATGATAAGAGCACGGTTGCTCTCTGATTTTGAACCAGTAAGTTGAACCGTGCCTTTAATTTCTTGCGAAGGGTGGGTTAAAATTAAGCTTTTCGCCGACATTCTTAAGCCTCCGCAACTGGTTTAGTGTTCATAACCTCGTTTTGCTTACGAATCGATTCGTTATGCAACAACTCTAAATATTTTGAAGTAAACTCTTCGCTTAGGCTAAGTGCCTTTGCCAATTGGATACGTTTCTGAACGATTTCATCCCAACGGTTGATCTGTAGGATCGTTACATTATTATCTCTTTTGAATTCACCGATTTTCTCAGCAATCTTCATACGGTCAGCGATCTGTTTGATGATCTGATCATCCAACTTGTCGATTTGACCACGCAATTCAGCTAATTTATCCTCGAATGCAGGATTGTCAGATTCAGGCTTACGAACAGCTACATTATCCAATAGTTCAGACAGAGCTGCTGGAGTTACTTGTTGTTTGGCATCAGTCCAAGCTACCGAAGGATCGATATGTGACTCGATGATCAAACCTTGCATATCCATGTCCATAGCTTTCTGAGTAACGTAAGGGATTAATTCACGGTTACCACAGATGTGGCTAGGGTCATTGATGATAGGTAATTCAGGCGCAATAGCTTTCAATTGGATAGCAATATCCCACATTGGTTCATTACGGAAAGCAGTTTTCTCGAATGAAGAGAATCCACGGTGGATAGCAGCTAATTTTTTGATCCCAGCTCTATTAACACGTTCCAAAGCACCAATCCATAGAGAAAGGTCAGGATTCACTGGGTTTTTAATCAATACAGGAACATCCACACCTTGCAATGCATCTGCAATTTCTTGAACTGTAAAAGGATTCGCCGTAGAACGAGCACCAATCCACAAAATATCAATTCCAGCGGCCAATGCTTCCTCAACATGTTTTGCAGTAGCAACCTCTGTTGCGGTCAACAAGCCAGTTTCTTCTTTAGCTCTCTTCATCCATTCCAAACCGATGCTGCCAATTCCTTCGAATTCCCCTGGTCTAGTACGTGGTTTCCAGATACCTGCACGTAAAACATTCACTTTTCCAGTGTTGGCTAATAAATGTGCTGTTGATACCACTTGCTCTTCAGTTTCAGCACTACATGGTCCGGCAATGATTAAAGGTTTATCCCCTGTATCCAACCAGGATTTCAAAGGAAGAATGTCTAATGAATGTTTCATTGTATTTTAGTTTGATTATTTACTTGATAAATTATTTTTTGATTTAGATCTTTTCGTTTTTCAGGTATTCACCCATAATGCTGAAGTTTACGGTGTGTTTCAGTACTTTACGGATGGCAGCATCATAGTCTGCTTGTTTTTTCCATTCCACATCAACATAGAAATCATATTCATTTCTTCTGCCAACAACAGGCATGGATTGTATTTTACTCAAATTGACATTTTGCTCAGCAAAACATTGCAATACCATCGCTAAAGCACCGATAGCATGTGAGGTCTGGAAGGACAGAGAAGCCTTATTTGCATTTTTCTGCTCTTGCAATTCATTCGAAAGAATCAGGAAACGGGTAGAATTCTTTTTGTGGGTCTCAATTCTCTTTTCCAAGATTTCCAAACCATACAGTTTCGCTGCGGCCTCACTGGCGATAGCTGCAGTATGGGTCAATTTCTCATCCAAGATCTTCTTTGCACAGGCTGCCGTATCCATACCTTCTTTGATCGTCCATTCTGGATGGTCACTTAAGAACTCGTCACACTGTCTGATAGCGATAGGGTGGGACTCTACAAATTGAATATCCGAAAGCTTAACCCCTGGCAAAGCCAATAGATGTTGTTGAATGTTTAAATGAACCTCACCAATGATATGGAAGCGGTAATCCCTTAAAAGATTGTAATTAGGAAGGATACTTCCTGCAATTGAATTCTCAATCGCCATCACCACATAGTCTGCTTTACCTTGCTTCAGCAGGTCACAAGTTTTCTTGAATGAAGTGCATTCAAGGGTCTCAATGTCCTTGCCGAAATATTTATAGGCAGCTTCCTCATGAAATGAAGCTTTAACTCCTTGGATGGCAATCTTTATTTTCTCACTCATTATCTTTTGTTATGCTTTGCTTTATGTCAAAAAAAAGGTCCCAAACTTTTCAGCTGGGACCCCTTAATATTTTCTCAATACCATATACTAGTCCCAGCTCTTATCTTTAAAATAAAAGAACCAAAAGTTGGTATATGTATATTGTTTGTTCATTTCCCGTTTATTTGTTGTCAAATATAGAAGTTCTTTATTTAAGTGCAAAATATTTTTTAAAAAATATTGTTTTAACGCTTTAAAAATCATTTAAAAACACACAAAAAAAACATAAAATAATCATCAAAAAAACGTGTAAAAAATGATTAAAAATGATAGGTAAAATAAAGTGATAATTTTGTAAATATGCCTTAAGATTTATTTAAGGCTATTATTTCAATTAAATATCAAAAAATTTTATCAAAAAAACAATAAAAAAATAGCTTAAAAAAATTAAAAAATTAGGTGCTTTTTTTATTCAAATTTTTAATAAAAAATATATCATTTATCTCCTGATTTTTAACAATAAGCTGTCGAATTTTCTATTATTTATTGTTGCTTAGTCTTTTTCACGCTCTGTTTGCAATGGAGAAAAGGATATATTTGTACGATTTCGAAGAATAATATCAAATGCATTTTATACTCATTTCAGTTCTCTGTTCTGTAACTGTTGCCATCATTATCAAATTGGCTAGGCAACGTGGAGTGAACTACTTGCAACTTCTGGTCTGGAATTACCCTATTGCACTTTTCCTTACCTACCTAGTCCTGAAACCCCAAATTGTTCCTTGGACTTCCAACCTCCCTTGGAGCATCTATCTCCCATTAGGATTCTTGCTTCCATTTATTTTTATATGTCTTGCACTTTCTATCCGGTATGGAGGAATTGTAAAAACAGAGGTCGCACAGCGCTTATCTCTATTTATTCCCTTGATTGCTGCATACTTTTGGATGAATGAACAATTTGCAGCCAATAAATTTATTGGGATTGCCGTAGGATTGCTTGCTATCGTATTTTCAATCGGATGGAACAAGAATGATCAAGTTCAGGCCAAGCAAATTTGGATCTATCCCTTATTGGTATTCTTCGGAATGGGAATCATCGATATACTTTTCAAACAGATAGCCCTAAATAGCCAGATTACTTACATGTCATCCCTTTGGATCGTATTTACGCTGGCACTTGGTTTTGCCTTGCTTTTCCTATGTTACCTACTGTTGGTCAAAAAACAAAGATTTGACACCAAAGCACTCCTTTACGGAGCTGTTTTAGGCGTTTTCAATTTTGGAAATATTGTTTTTTACATGAAAGCCCATAAAGCATTGCCCGACAGTCCATCCCTCGTTTTTACGGGTATGAATATTGGGGTCATCGCAGTTGGGGCAATGGCAGGAGTACTACTATTTAAGGAGAAACTTAGTGTTTACAATAAAATTGGGCTATTTTTGGCCATTATTTCAGTTTTATTAATTGCATTGCTGTGAGTTTATTTGAAGATACATACCAAACCATCGAACAACCATCCGAGGGAATTTTTAGGGACAAAGGAAGCAAGTTCATTGCTTACGCCTATCCATTCAAAGATGAATCTAAGCTAAAAGATATTATTGCTGAACTGAAATCCATGCATCCTAAAGCAAGGCATCATTGTTACGCTTATAGGCTCAGCCCAGATCGCGCTGTATTCAGGGTAAATGATGACGGCGAGCCTTCAGGAACAGCTGGAAGACCTATATTGAACGTGCTACTTTCTATGGATGTCACCAATGTATTGGTGGTAGTAGTCCGCTATTTTGGCGGAACCCTCTTAGGAGTGCCCGGCTTGATCAATGCCTATAAAACTGCTACCCAAGAAGCCCTCGCTGAGGCTGATATAGTGGAGAAGACCGTAAATGATGTCTATGAATTAAAATTCGATTATTTGCAGATGAATGATGTGATGCGGATAGTGAAGGAAACAGATCTGATCGTGTTGAGTCAAGATTTTGATACGAATTGTAAAATTACCTTCGAAATCCGTAAATTACAGGTAAATGAAGTGATCGGGAGAATGGAGAAGATTGAGGGGGTGGAGATCAATTACTTGCGAACCATATGATTAACGATTCTGAACTAATTATTAATTCCGATGGAAGTATTTACCATTTGAATTTATTGCCATCTGATATTGCTGATACCGTAATTTTCGTCGGAGATCCTGACCGTGTACCTGAGGTGTCCAAATACTTCGATGATATAGAAATTAAAAAAGGAAGACGAGAATTTATTACCCATACTGGTTCTGTTAAAGGGAAAAGAATAACCGTTATTTCTACAGGGATCGGAACGGATAACATTGATATCGTATTGAATGAATTAGATGCCTTGGTGAATGTAGATTTCCAGACCAAAACCCTCAAACCAGAAATCAAATCCCTTGATATTATCCGAATTGGTACCTCTGGGTCCATCCAGGGAAATATCTCCATGGGTACAGTCTTAGCGTCCGAATTTGCTATAGGATTCGATACCCTGATGCAATACTATAGAAAACCTTATACCGAGCCCGAAGTCCAACTTCAGGATGCTGTAGTGAAACATTTCGACAGCCTTACTTTCAAACCCTATGTAGGCAGGGCGTCCCAAAAGTTATTGGATAAGTTTGCATTCGACCTGCCAAAAGGAATTACCATGACCGCTCCAGGATTTTATGGCCCACAAGGAAGGAATGTGAGGTCGAATAATATCTATCCAGACCTCATCAAGAATGCCAATAGCTTTGAAATTTCCGGAAGGAACATAACTAACCTTGAAATGGAAACAGCAGGAATTTATGCCCTCAGTAATATGTTTGGGCACCACGCCATCTCCATTAATGCTATCCTAGCTAGCCGTGTAAGTGAATCCTTTAGTAAAAATCCACAGGAGATCGTTGATAAAGCTATAAGATTGGTGATAGAAAGACTATAATTACCCAGTCCCCTTCCTCGTCGAGTCAAATTTCAATAGGATAAACAACAAAATAGTAAACGACCATAATGAAGAACCCCCATAACTAATAAATGGCAATGGGATACCAATTACCGGAACGATTCCGATGGTCATACCAATGTTGATAAAGAAGTGGAAGAATAGGATAGAAGCTACCCCATATGCATAGATTCTAGCAAATGCCGTCCTTTGTCTTTCGGCAATATTTACCAGCCGCACCAACAGGGCAACATAGATTGAAATTAATATCACTGAACCCACAAACCCCCATTCTTCACCAACCGTACAAAAGATAAAGTCGGTACTTTGTTCTGGAACGAAGTTGTATTTTGTTTGGGTACCTTGCAGGTATCCTTTTCCAAAAAGCTGACCTGAACCGATGGCAATCATTGATTGGTTCAGGTTATAACCCTGACCTTTGGGGTCATCCATTTTGCCTAAGATAATATCGATCCGATTTCTTTGGTGCGGTTGTAGGATTTGCTCGTATGCAAAGTCCACGCAAAGAACATACACGCTGGAGACCACAAACAGGATCGCCATATTGATCAGGTTCTTCCGCTTCTTGCGCATCATAAAGGCAAAGAATCCACAGACCAAGGCCAATATTCCGATCAAGAGCCATTGGTTGACCAATAAAGCCAAGACGAATAAGAATATCGCCAAGCCTCCAATTATCAATAATCCAGTGCTCACGTATCCTTCTCTATAGAAAACAAAAATTAAAGCAAAGAAGGCTAGGGCAGAACCCGTATCAGGTTGCAACATAACCAAAGCGACAGGAAACAGAACAATACAAGCCCCTATGAATAAAGTCTTCATATTGGGGTTTTTATTCGTCTGGTTGCTTAGGTAATAGGCCAACAATAAACAGGTAGCTAGCTTCCCAAACTCCGAAGGCTGTAACCTAAAACTTCCTAGAGGAATCCAGGCTTGGTTACCACCGACATTCCTTCCTACCACCAATACTGCCACCAATAATAGGATGACCACTATATAGATTATGGGAGCGGAGGATATAAAAAACCGGGAATCAATGATCAAGATACAGATACCTATGATGAGTGCAGTAAAGATATAAATGGATTGCTTCCCGTAGTTGGTTGCCAAATTGAACAAACCGGGGTTCTCTGCGTCATACACAGCGGCATGGATATTAAACCAACCAATCAAGCACAGCGCCAACCACAAACCAATGGTCAACCAATCAATTCTACCGAAAAAGCTTTTCTTATGTAGGTTATTCATGGTTTCTCCTCACTTGGCTATGGTGAACTAATATTGCAGACTCCGTTTTTTTCTTCGGATCCACTGCTGCCGTACGTACCGTTTGTGGCTTATTACTGTTCTTTGTACTATCCTTTTTGATGTTTTCCTCTTTCTTCACTTTTGGCTTAGGCAATAGATTTCCATTATAGATCCTGTCCTGAATGTATTTAGGTAAGGAAATCGTGTCTTTCAAATATTTTTCAACCATCATACTTGCAATTGGAGCAGCCCATGTACCACCATAACCTGCATTCTCGACGAATACAGCAATGGCAATTTTAGGATTATCTCTTGGTGCAAAAGCAAAGAAAACGGCGTGGTTCTCTCCGTGCGGATTCTGAACAGTACCTGTTTTTCCACACATCTCGATGCCGGCAATTTTTGAAGCAGCACCTGTACCGCCTTGGTTCACCGCTTGGCTCATCCCTTCGATCACAGGTTCATAATGTCTGGCATCAACACCAGCAAAGATCTTCTCTGTAAACTCTTCTTTAACAATCTGCTTTTCTCCAATCCCTTTGATTAAGTGTGGACGGTAATAAAAGCCTCTATTTGCCACAATGGCCATGATGTTTGCCATCTGCAAAGGAGTGATCCCTAATTCACCTTGACCAATGGAAAGTGATATATTGAAACTTGATCGCCAATTTCCGCTTCCGTACCTTTTGGTATAAAAGTCTGAAGTAGGTACTAAACCCGGTTTCTCACCAGGTAGATCGATGCCTAATTTATGTCCCAGCCCAAATTTCCCCAAAGCCTCTTTCCATAAATCATAGGCTTTAGGTCCACTCATTCCTCTTGAATCGATCATTTTGGCATATACATAACCGTAGTAAGTGTTACAGGACATCTTGATGGACTTTATCAATCCTGTAGCTCCATCCACGTGGGTACAACGCATTATGGCGCGTCCACCACCATAACGATAACCACCTGGGCAATAAAATACGGTCTGATCGTTGATTACTCCAGCTTGCTGAGCCGTTAAAGCAGAAACCACTTTAAAAACGGATCCTGGTGGATATGAAGCTTGGATAGGTCGAATAAACATGGGTTTGGTTTCATCATTCAACAATTTCATGTAATTGTTCCCTAATTCCCGCCCAACCATCATATTTGGGTTATAAGATGGACTACTTACAAAACTCAATATCTCGCCCGTAGAAGGTTCAATCGCTACTACAGAACCTAACTTGTTTTTCATCAGCTTTTCAGCCAATACTTGCAAGTCCTTGTCCAGCGAAGATACCAAGCCATCACCAGTTACAGCAAGAGTGTCATATTTCCCATCCATAAAACTCCCTTGAGGCCGGTTCAAGGCATCAACCATTTGGTTTTCAACCCCGCGTTTACCCCTCAAAAGTTCCTCATAGGCACGTTCAACACCAGATGCACCAATATAGTCCCCAGGCCTATAAAACCCGTTTGATTTTTCGATATCTCTTTCGTTAACCTCCTGGATATAGCCCAAAAACTGGGCAGCGATACTATCGGGATAACTACGGACCGTACGGTTCAAGGGATAGAAGCCCCTGAATTTATATAAATGCTCTTGGAATTTGGCATAAACTGTCGATGATACCTGTTTCATAAATTGCGAGGCACGATATGGCGAATGTGCTTTCGCCTTTCTCATCCGCACATTGAAATCTATCGTATCAATTCCTAATAGGTCACATAACAAGAGGGTGTCAAGGTCTTTGACTTCCCTTGGGGTAACCATAATATCATAAACAGGTTCATTCTGCACCAAGACCTTACCGTTTCTATCCAAAATGACACCGCGGGCTGGATAGATGATCTTTTTCCGCATAACGTTGTTGTTGGCTGATAGAAGGTATTTGTCGTCAATGACTTGTATATAGAAGAGTCTTGCTACAATAACCAGTGCAATAGCAATAAAGATTCCTTGAATAACGAACTTACGGTTGAAATAACTATTGTTCATGAGAATAAGACCGTAATTATTAATTACTTAATAAGCGAGATTTTCTTTTGTAAATAAGTATACTAATCAATATGATTAACAAGATAGTAAAAATACTGCTTAGTAAGATGCTCAGTAGTGTGCTCAAATAGTTTGAGAAACTAAAATATTCTACGTGCAGAAGAACGAAATGGTGGATTAATGTTCCGATTGAAATATAGGAAAGGAACCATTTTGCACCCATGTTACCTAAAGAAGGTGTTTCGAAAGAATCTTGGACATCTACGTCCAAGGTGATTCTATGGAAGAATATCCTGTACCAGGTCAATGCTACACAGGCTGCAGCATGAACACCGATTGAATCATAAAAGGCATCAACGGTCAGTCCAGTTAGGAATGCCAATACATACAGGACAAAGTTTGGTGTACCGATCGGCAATAAAAAGATAATCAAGATATAAGGAAATGGAGTTGCCAAATTATAATATCCAATATTCTTGAATAGTACAACTTGCATTGCAATCAATACAACAAATCGAATAATATTGAAAATTATAACCTTACCCATCATTATCCTCCGTTACTGCTTCCAATTCATTTTTTTCATTCTCCAGCAGGTCCTTCACCACATAGACATGGTTGAGGTTACTGAAATTCGTCCTCAATTTAATCTTGATGTCCAGGAAAGATCCTCCTGAACTTATTCCTGTTTCCTCCACTGAGCCAATTTCAATTCCTTTCGGGAATAATGAAAACCCGGAGGTATATACTTTCTGTCCTTTTTGTACTTTAAGATGGTTTGGAATATCTTTTACGATAGCAAACTGCGGGTCGGTCGTATTCCCCCAGACCAATGAACCAAAAACATTGGTCGTATCCAGGGTCACAGAAACTCGAGTATCCGGATGCAATAATGATTGTATGGTGCTGAAATGAGGGGAGACGTTCAATACAATTCCTACAACCCCGTTGGAGGTGATTACACCTAATCCTTTCTGGATGCCGGCCAATGAACCTTTATTGATGGTAATAAAATTGCTTTTCTGATGAACACTGTTGTTTACGACCTCGGCCATTGTAAACTGATACCTGTTCATATCGATGGAATCATTGATCTGAACAGAGTCCAAGGTATCCGTCAAAAGATAATGTTGAAGTTGTTTCCTAAGCTCCGAGTTTTCCAGTGCCAGGTTTTTGTTGGTTTCTTCCAGAGCCAAATAACTTTTCCAAGAATTCAACTTGTCATAAAACGAGCCCACGACTACGTTGGAAGAATTGATAAAGGCAGAACGTTGATATCTGTTGTTTTGGACAACCAATAGTAGAGAAGCAACAAAAAAGAGAATAAACCAAAAAAAGGCATTATATCTAACCAAGAAAAGCCAAAGGTTCTTCATTATTGTTCTCTTTTAATAGTTACGCGATATAACATTATAGGAACGTTATATCGCGTAATCATAAATTTTTTTAATTATTTGTTATTGCATTAAGAACTTAAAACGTCCGATGTTTTTAAGTGCAATCCCAGTTCCTCTAACTACTGCACGAAGTGGGTCTTCCGCAACGTGAACAGGAAGTTTAGTTTTCGCTTGAATACGTTTGTCCAATCCGCGAAGTAAGGCACCCCCACCTGTCAAATAGATACCAGTTTGATAGATATCAGCAGACAATTCTGGCGGAGTAATCTCCAATGCTTTCAAAATCGCCTCTTCAATTTTGGAAATTGATTTATCTAAACAATGTGCAATCTCTGTATAAGATACAGTGATTTGTTTAGGGATACCAGTCATTAGGTCGCGTCCTTGAACGGCGAAATCCTCTGGTGGATCTGTTAATTCTGGTAATGCAGCGCCAACTTCAATCTTGATTTTTTCCGCGGTACGGTCTCCAATCATGATGTTGTGCTGACGACGAATATATTGAACAATATCTGAATCAAAGTTATCTCCCGCAACACGGATAGATTGGTCACAAACAATTCCTGATAGGGCAATAACCGCAATCTCAGTGGTACCACCACCGATATCAATGATCATGTTTCCTACAGGCTCTTCCACATCGATACCGATACCCACAGCCGCAGCCATAGGTTCATGGATCAAATAAACCTCCTTCGCCCCAGCGATTTCTGCTGAATCGCGAACGGCACGTTTCTCAACCTCAGTTATGCCCGATGGAATACATACAACCATGCGTAAGGACGGGAAAAACCAACTCTTACCTTTGTTAATCAGCTTAACCATACCGCGGATCAAGTGCTCAGCAGCTGTAAAGTCTGCGATCACACCATCTCGCAATGGTCTTACCGTTTTTATGTTGTCGTGAGTTTTACCCTCCATTTGCATTGCCTGACGACCGATTGCGATCACCTTATTTGTTGTGCGGTCAAATGCTACGATTGAGGGTTCATCTACTACTACTTTATCATTGTGAATGATTAGGGTGTTAGCTGTTCCCAAGTCTATTGCAACTTCTTGCGTAAACCAATTAAAAAGCCCCATTTAGATGTGTAAGTATTATTTGTAATTTAATTGCAAACCTAATGAAAAAAAATGGTTTTTTATGAAAGCATTATTTATAAAAAAACATCTTTTGTCGACGAAAATATTCAAATTTTTAAATATGATATTGTGAACGAAAATAGGCTTGTTTTATTGTATTGAAGTCCCAATATAATAATTATAAGTATCCACTTTGAAGTTGTCCTTTGTTAATCCATCCAGCTTCATCACCTTAAATTTGTCTGTAGGGTCTATCCGAAGCCTTTTTCCGTCCTTGTCGAATATATGGACCGGCATTTGAAAGTCTTTAACTTCTGATATCCAGCGAATCATAAACACGCCAGGACTATTCTCGATGACCTCCAAAGTCGGGATACTTTTTGTCTGTACAAACTGTTCAAAGGTCTTGTCGAGCTTAATGCCAGACTCCTTGCTCATATAACTTACGATATCTCCATAATCAACGGTCTGATGGTAAAACTCCTTATTTAATCCGCGTAGGATATTCCGCCACTTATCGTCGTCATCGATCATGGTCCGGATCATGTTATGCAATACGCCGCCCTTGTTGTACATGTCTCCTGAACCTTCTTTATTTACGTTGTATGGTCCTTGGATAGGACTGTCGTGTTGGATGCCGCGACGGTTACCTTTAACATAGGCTTGGCTTGCTTCCTTTCCATAAAAGAAATCGATAAATAAGGCTTCCGAATAATTGGTGAAGCTTTCGTGGATCCACATGTCCGCAAGGTCATTGGAGGTGATGTTGTTGCCAAACCACTCATGCCCTGATTCATGGACCACAATAAAATCCCATTTCAGACCCCAACCTGTTCTCGATCCATCTCTGCCTAAATATCCATTTTGGTATTTATTGCCATAGGCAACTGCACTCTGATGCTCCATTCCTAAATGGGCCGTTTCCACAAGCTTATACCCGTCCTCATAAAATGGGTAAGGTCCAAACCAATGCTCAAATGCCTTTAGAGTCTCATTCGCATTCTTTTTTAGGTGATCGATCTTGCCTGCGTTTTCTTTTAAAACATAGTAATCAACCGATAATGGGCCTTTTTCTCCAGCATAGGTTTCTTTGAAATGCGTGTAATCTCCAATGTTAAGGGCCACATTATAATTGTTGATCGGGTTTTCTACCTTCCAATGATATTTGGTATATCCATTTTTCAGTTTCTCTGTTTTGACCAATCTTCCATTGGAAACATTCATGACCCCATTTGGAACAGCCACCGAAATCAACATACTCTTTACCTCATCCGATTGATGGTCTTTGTTGGGCCACCAAACGCTAGCTCCCAAGCCTTGGCATGCCGTAGCAACCCAAGGTTTTCCATTGCTGTCCTTTTTCCAGTCAAAACCTCCATCCCAAGGTGCCCTGGTTGCCTGGATTGGATTTCCAGAATAATGAACTGTAAAGGAATCAACCTTTCCTTTTTCTATATACTCTGGGAAATCAACAAATACGGCATTGTATTCCCTTGTAAAGGGAAGGCTTTTGCCTTTATATTCTACCTTATCTACCGATAGGTTGTCGAATAGGTCAAACTGTAGTTTATTAAAGCGGTCTACAGCCTCGAACTTAAACAGGTTGCTCCCTGAAATAAACTTGTTGTTTATGTCCACTTTGACATCCAAATGGTAGTATTGGATATCATAACAGGTGCGCAATGCAGTCAATTCTCCACGTAATGAATCTGCTTTGCTATACATTTCCTTGGCCTTCATTAATTGTGCTTCTGCTGAATAGCTAGCAGCACACAATAACATGCCGAGGAAAATTGATTTTGTTCTTATCATAACGGTTTAATAAAGGTTGTTTAAATTTTCTTTCTGTTGTTAAAGTAGGTTTCGATCTTCTGAAGGTCAAATGCATTTAAGCACATCTCTTTGGTCAAACCACCCTTTCGGCCAACATAAACTCCATACTCCATGTCCAAAAAGCCTTCTTTTCTGTGGGCATCTGGATTGATGGATAAAAGTACCCCTTTTTCTAATGCATATTGATGCCATCTCCAGTCAAGGTCTAATCGTAATGGGTTTGCATTTATTTCAATAACGACCTTATTAGCAGCACAGGCATCGATAACCTTTTTGAAATCCAGGGGATAGCCAGCCCTTGATAACAAAAGTCTTCCTGTTGGATGTCCTAAAATTGTAGTATACGGATTTTCAATTGCCTTGATAATACGATCTGTTGCTTTGTCCTGGTCCATTTTCAGATTGCTATGGATTGAAGCCACCACAAAATCAAACTTTGCTAAGATTTCATCAGGATAGTCCAATGATCCATCTGAAAGAATATCTGACTCAATGCCCTTAAAGATTTTAAAAGGGGCCAATTTTTTGTTCAGTTCATCAATTTCTATCCATTGCTGTTCCAGCCTTTCCAGACTCAGTCCATTAGCATAAACTGCTGTTTTGGAGTGGTCGCAAATCCCCAAATATTCCAATCCTAAATCTTCCTTGCAATACAAGGCCATATCTTTCAAAGAATGGACACCATCGCTGTAGGTGGAGTGGTTGTGCAGTGAACCTTTAAGGTCAGCATAAGTGATCAGTTCAGGAAGTTTGTTTTCTTTTGCCAGTTCGATCACATTTCCACTTTCCCTCAATTCAGGTTCGATATAGGCTAAACCTAATGAACGATAAATTTCATTTTCAGAGTCTAGGTTCTGGATTTCGGCGATTTCTTCCAATTGTTTGATATGTTCCTCCGAGCCGGTACTGATCAAAAGGTTCTTGGCGTATTCATCTACTCCGCAGGTCAATACCTCAAATGGAATTCCATTTTGATCCTTGAAGCTGATTCTTTTGTTCTCCTTATTGATGTCAAATTCGTATTCCAGAGTTTTGATAGCTTGATGAACTTGGCTAGGTTCTGCGGCGATAAGAATTTGCACATGCTGCAATACTTCCGATTTCCTACGGTAGTCTCCAGTGAAACTGATTGGAGCCAGGGGTAGAGTTTTCTCCAAGTGCTGAATGACCTCAAGCGCTGATGGCATAACCTTGGCATATAAGAACCATCCTTGGTTTGCGATTGAAAATTCGATCGCTTTTTTAATATCCTCTTGGGTTTTCAGACCGAAACCTTTGGCTTCAATCAATCTATTTTCATTGCAAGCATAGTATAATTCACCGACCGATTCAATTTCTAGGTCATTCCAGATAATCTGTATTTTCTTGGGTCCCAATCCTTTGATTTTAAGCATCTCCAAAATACCCTCTGGAGTTTTAGCAAGGAGTTTTTCCAAGTCCGGAAAAGTTCCCGTAGTAATAACTTGAATGATTTTCTCAGCGGTGCTCTTCCCGATATTAGGTTGTTCACTTAGTGTTTCCAAATCAGATTGGCTCGCAGCAAATGGTAGTTTGTCGATCCGAAAAGATGCTGAGGCCATTGCTTTTGTCCTAAATGGATTCTCGTTGTACAACTCCATCAATTGCGAACACAATTTAAAAACCTTAGCTATCTCTTTATTTGTCATGATTTCCTTCTTTCTTTTATGGGGATATCAAAAATAGGAAATTGAATTGAACATCGGGCCATATTCAAGGGACTTAAAAACCATTTCAATAAAAAATCCTGAGCTGGGGAAGCTCAGGATTTTTACCAAACCAATTATTAACCTAAATTATGAAATTATATACTCTTATTACTCTTTTGCTTTTCTTTAATACTATAACGCCACTGGATTTTATTTCGTACAAAGGGAGGGGATAGTTAACATTTTTTAACGGTAGAGGTGAACCTGTCGAACCCCATCCTGGTTCAAACAATAACTTTCACAAAAAAAGGTTGACTTTTGGTCAACCTCTTCTAAAATATTATAGTTTGTTTTAATGCTGTGTTACTTCTTCCTGAACGGTGGGTTCAGATTGTGGTCGGATATACTTATGGATAATCAGACGGATTCCTGAGTTCTTGGTCAGGAACTTGATTGACCAGTTTACGAATGTGACCAAACGGTTCCTAAATCCAAAGATCGATACCAAGTGGACAAACATCCAGGTCATCCATGCGATAAATCCTTTTAAGTGCAAGCTTCCCATATCCACAACCGCACGATTTCTACCTACGGTAGCCATGGAACCTTTATCAAAGTATTTAAAGTTCTCTGTTTCTTGGTTGTTCAGTTTGTTTAGGATATGCTTTGCGACATATTTCCCTTGCTGCTGAGCCACTGGAGCAACACCCGGTAAACCTCTAGGGTTTTCTTCAGAGATCATTGCAGAAACGTCGCCAATGGCATAAACCACTTCTTCGCCATCCACGATACATTGTTCGTTGGTTTTGATGCGGTTACCACGTTGGATAATTTCGGGATTGATACCTTCCGGCATTTGCCCCATCACACCTGCTCCCCAAATGACCGTTTTGGTAGGGATCTTTTCTCCTGAAGAAAGGGTTACGGTATTTCCATCGTAATCTGTAACGACCGTGTTCAAAATGGTTTTTACACCTAGTTCATGTAGGTATCTTTCGGCATCGCGAGATGATTTTTCAGAAAGTGCTCCCAAGATCTTTCCAGTTCCTTCAACCAAGAAGACTTTCATCTCATAGGTCGATAATTCTGGATAGTCCTTTTTCAACATGTGCTGTTGATATTCTGCAATCGCGCCAGAAAGTTCAACTCCTGTCGGACCACCACCCACAACAACGAAATTTAAATAACGCTCCCTATCAGATGCATTCTTTCTAAGGACCGCTTCCTCAAGGTTTTGAAGGAGATAACTACGGATATTCAATGCCTCAATGATGTTCTTCATCGGCAAAGCATATTTCTCAACCTGTTTGTTTCCAAAGAAGTTGGAAGTCGCCCCAGTTGCTATTACGAGGTAATCATAATCATAATCGGCAACCGATGTATGGACCATTTTATTTTTGCTGTCAATGCTCAATACCTCCGCCAATCTGAAACGAAAGTTCTTTTGGTTCTTGAACATCTTACGCAATGGAAATGAAATAGAATCAGACGCTAAGGTACCGGTCGCTACTTGGTACATCAGGGGTTGAAAGGTGTGGTAGTTGTTACGGTCTATCAACAGAACTTCCACCTCTTTGTTTTTCAGCTGTCGAGCTAATTCCACACCTCCGAATCCAGCTCCAATGATGATAACTCGGGGAAAGTTTCTTTCAGAACGATTTAGTAACATAATACTTCCTTGTTATAAGAATTTTAAAATAAGGCACAAATATCTGACATTTTCCTGCATATTTTATCAATAATTTGCATTTTATTTAGATAAAACATGAAATTGATGTTTAAACTCGTGCTATTCTCTTTGTTTTCAATAAGTTAAATATAGCGAACTAAGTGTAGTAAGTACACTATATTGGGGCTTATTGTAAACTGCCTTTAATTTTTATGGTCAAACCATTATTCATATCGGTCAACCTAAGCTGACAAGCCAACCTGCTATTGTCGTCTGCATCGGGTAAGGTATCCAACATATCTAGCTCTTGATCCTCCGCTTGCGTTAAGTTTTCTGCACCGGATATTACCTCTACATGGCAGGTTGCACAAAGTGCCATACCGCCACAGGTCGCCAATATATCGTATTCCGAAGCTTTCAGGATTTCCATCAAGCTCAAGTTAACATCCGTAGGGACCTGCACTTCCTGCCTAGTCCCATCTCGATCTTCAACATTAATTGTGATGATATTCTCCATAATTAGAACGCATTGATACCGTTTACTGTCGTATATTTAAAACTTAATTTTTGCTCCGGATAAACATACTTAAAGGCACTTTGGACCATTAATGCTGCTTCATGGTAACCACATAAGATCAGTTTTAATTTTCCCGGATAGGTGTTGATATCACCGATGGCATAAATCCGCTCCACATTGGTCGAATAATCAAATGTATCCACCTCAATGGCATTCTTATCAATGTTTAATCCCCAATCTGCAATCGGTCCTAATTTGGGACTCAATCCATAAAGTGGGATGAAATGATCTGTTTGAACAACAATCTCCTCTTTGCTTTTGTTTGTCATAAGTACAGATTCTAAATGGCCATTGCCGTTGAGGCTCTGCAAGTTATGGGAAAGTAATAAATTGATCTTACCACTTTTCGCTAAGTTGAAAACCTTCTCTGCTGAATCAGGAGCACCTCTGAAATTGTCACTTCGATGCACCAATGTCACCTCTTTTGCGACATCGCTCAAAAAGATGGTCCAGTCCAGAGCCGAATCACCACCGCCCGCAATGACGATGCGCTGATCCCGGAATTTTTCCGGATTTCTGACCATGTAATGCACATTTTTGCCCTCAAAATTGCTCAGGTTTTCCATCTCCGGCTTTCTAGGTTCGAAACAGCCTAAGCCACCGGCGACTACCACCACTTGGCAATGGATCTGTGTTCCTTCGGAACCGACAACCACATAGGATCCATCATCCTGTTTTTGTAAACCGTCCACGCGTTCCCCCAAAGTAAAGGTTGGCTTGAAAGGTTCAATCTGTTGCATTTGGTTGTTGATCAGTTCCTGGGCAGTAATATTCGGATAGCCCGGGATGTCATAGATTGGTTTGTGTGGATAGATTTCCGATAGCTGACCACCAACTTGTGGCAATACGTCAATCAAATGACAACGCATTTTTAAAAGACCAGCTTCAAATACAGCGAATAGACCTACTGGTCCTGCTCCAATTATGCAAATATCTGTCGTAATCATACCTTTTTATTTAGTTTCTAGATTATTATAAATTGTGTTTAATATTCTCGTGAAATTTTCGAAATCCTCTTCTGTCAAATTCTCCCATGCCTTCATCCTAAAATCCTTTACGAGGGGAGCTAAACTCTTCGCTTGCTTCTGTCCCGCCTCAGTCAATTGGATATGCAGACTTCTGCGGTCATTAGGATGAACAATCCGTTGTACATAGCCTTTCTTCAATAACAAATCGACGATCCTGGTCATCGTTGGCTGATCTTTCCCGCATTTCTCGGAAAGATCCTTGTGGGTGAGGTCCTGATGCTCATAGAGCGTCTTTATCACCGACCATTGATCTACGGTCAGATCTATTCCATGAACAGAAAAGGAGGCCTGTGCAAACTGTTTTACCCTTCTAGCCGTGCGGTCTAGAATAAAGGAATACTGATTGAATTTTTCTTTTAGCATAACAACTATTAGTACAACAAGTAAATTTACTCAATATTTGACAGATCAAAGAATTTAGGGTTAAATTTTACATGATTATTATGATTGATGAAACTCCAAAATTCGGTTTTGTTTTGGCGGTCCTGATGAAAATGCTTCGGACCTCAGTTTGACCATGTTCGAGACATATTCGGAAAATTCCGAATATGTCTCGAATAAGGTCAAATGTGGAATCGAAAAAAATGAAAATTTTGGTTGAAATCTTTTGAGTCAGAGTTTGTTCAAGATTTTATGGAACTATTTATTTTTTGATTTTTATAAATTCTTTTATGGGTAATATCTATTTAAATAAAGATAATATCGATCAATAATCCTTCCCCAAACATATCTAATTTTATGGAATCAAATCCTAAATCAATGCAAATAATTGTATGTAATAAACCTGGAAAACTGGAGTATAAAGAGGAGGTCAGTAAAAGGGTTCATCCCGGTTTTTCTTTGTTAAAGGTTAAGGCGATAGGGATCTGCGGGACCGACCTTCACGCCTTTGAAGGAACGCAGCCCTATTTTAGCTATCCCAGGGTTTTAGGTCATGAAATTGCTGCTGAAGTCGTAGAGACTAGTAATCCTGAATTCCAAAAGGGTCAGTCGGTTACGGTAATACCTTATTTCAATTGTGGAAAATGCGCTGCATGCCAAATGGGGAAAGAAAATTGTTGCGTTTCCCTGCAAGTTTTTGGGGTCCATATTGATGGTGGGATGAAGAAATTGATCCAAGTCCCTAACAGTTCATTAGTGAGTGGAGAGGGCTTACGAACTGAAGAATTAGCTTTGGTAGAACCATTTTCTATTGCATTGCACGCTGTAAAACGAGCACAATTGGAATCATCGGAAATCACGGTCATAGTAGGAGCGGGACCAATAGGGATTGCAACCGCTATATTTGCAATAGAAAGAGGCGCAAAGGTTTTGTTGCTGGACAATAACGATGATAGACTGAAAGTTGCTGAGGCAATGTTAGAAAACATTGAAACCTATAATGTCAAATCGGGTTCGGTTTTTGAAAAGTTGAAGGACTTCAGTAAAGGGGAGATGGCAAATGTGGTATTCGATGCCAGTGGTAATTTAGAGGCCATAAATTCTAGTTTTCAGTACCTTGCTCATGCCGGGAAGTTTATTTTGATTGGCTTGCAAGGAGGAGATATTCGGTTTAACCATCCCGAGTTTCATAAACGTGAAGCAACACTAATGAGTAGCAGAAACGCAAATCGAAAAGATTTTGAAGAGGTCATATCCTTCTTGAAAGGTAGGAAGGTCAATTTGGAACATTTTATAACCCATAAGATCGCGTTTGAAGATCTAAGGGATAGATTACAAAATCTTTTAGATCCTAAAGAAAGGGTTATCAAAGCTATTGTAGAGTTCTAATCTCAAATTATAAGGATTCCCTTCGACCTGATACTTTCTCTTTATACTGCCTGGGGGTGGTTCCTTTTATGGATTTAAAGATTTTATTGAAGTTGGAAAGGCTGGAAAAACCGCAATCATAAGCTACATTACTGATGAGATTGTCAGTTTTCATGATTTCTTGGCAAGCAATGCTGATTCGGGTTTCGTTCACGAATTGGATAAAGCTTTTTTGGGTTCTTGCCTTGAAAAAGCGGCAAAAGGCTTGTTTGGTCATATTGGCCATCTCCGCTGCCTCATCCAGTTTGATTTCTTTGTTGTAATTCTCGATGACAAAACGGATAATGTGATCCACCTGATTACCTTTGAATTCTTGTGATGAATAGCGATTTCTATAGGAAGAGCTCGAAATATATTGGAAATCTTCGGCCTTGATCAGGCGGTCCAAAAGCTGTAAGAAATAGATCGTCCTTTGCAGGTCTTCGGCCTCATTGATGGCAAAGAGTAATTTGGTCAATTCCTTTTTCGTTTTCCCGAGAAACATGACCCCTCGATCCATTTGGTTGAAGAAATTCCGGATGGAATGGGTTTCTTGCAAAGGCTCCAAAAGGGACAAACACTTGTCAACATCAATGAAAAGGGTAATGGAAATGGCTTTTTTACCCTCCAAATGATTGGCAGGATTGGAATACCATACATGTGGGAGATTAGAGCCCAAAAGCGTTAGTTCATCCTTTTCAAAGTTCGAGATATTGTCTCCGATAACCCGTTGCCCTGAACCTTCTTGGATATAATTGACCTGGATTTCCTTGTGAAAATGGAAGTTTGTGGAAAATAATTGATCGCTAAAGTGTCGAAATTTGTACACTTCATTATCAAGTTGACTTAATATGCGGTCAAATTTGGGCTTCATTTTTTAGTGTTATGTGATTTCAGGTAATGTGCCATGAAATTAAGCAATTGGAAAAGGGAATTCAAATAATCTCTGTAATAAATAAGATAGGGACTGTGTTACTTTTGGAGCCCAAATTAACCAAAAGCTGATGAAGGAGCTCCGGAATAGCAAAAAAAAATCGAGTCCGTAACGCTTCGGCCCATTTAAGGGGTACCTATCTCATTGTTACTTTTGAAGCGCAAAAGTAACCAAACCGACGAAGGAGCTCACGGATACCAAAAACAACTCGAATCCGTAAACCTTCGGCTCATTTAAGGTGGCTTTTCGCACAATCATCCGCACATGGATAGAATGCCTTGTTGTCGGGAATATCTTTCAGAGGATCATCCCTTTTGATGGGATGATCCTCTGAAAGCATTCCAAGGCCAATCCCATCGCACAGGTCGACGGCATTCTATCCATTTTTCCGCCACTGGAAATGAGCCGGAGGCTAAAGGGCTTCCTTCGGAAGGATGGTGTTTGTATGAGCTGGGAACCCCTGGAAGGGGTGGAATCTTTGTAAAAGGGTGATGCGTCAAACGGATAACCCACAACGTGGGTGAAATATTTTTTTTTAACCTTGCGTGTCACCCTGATGGCACCGCCGAAGGGTCTCGGAACTATCCTTTTTTTTAAAATGGTTTCCTCATCTTACGATTTCGGATGTCACAGGGGAAGAACGTTTTTTTGCGTTAAACTGCCCCAGAAGGGCAGAATTATTTTAGCAATCCCATCGCACAGGTCGACGGCATTCTATCCATTTTTCCGCCACTGGAAATGAGCCGGAGGCTAAAGGACTTCCTCCGGAAGGATGGTGTTTGTATGAGCTGGGAACCCACAGCGTGGGTGGGATATTTTTTTTAACCTTGCGTGTCACCCTGATGGCACCGCCGAAGGGTCTCGGAACTATCCTTTCATTTAAATAGTTTCTTCATCTTACGATTTCGGAATTACCCCAACCTCCTAAAAAAACAAAAATAGATTCTTCGCTGCGCTCTGAATCCCTATTTAGCGCATTTTGATTCTGAACGAAGAGTGAAGAATCTGTACGGCAATGTTAAAAAACGTGCTGTCATTCTGCACCGAAGGTGCAGGACCTGTACGCTAATACAATCCTTATTGATTTCAAAATTGGATTTTGGTATAGTTCCGAGATTTTTCCTGTGTCAGAATGAACTGTAAGGGGAAGCGAAGGTGCAGGAAAGTACGCCATTTCAATCGTTGTTTGCATGGTTCCGAGATTTTTCCTTCGTCAGAATGACGCTGTGGGGAAACCGAAGATGCAAGAAAGTACGCCAATGCTAACCTATTAATTATTCAAATATGAAGCGGGCTTATGCAATAAGCCCCTACAGTACTGGGGAATTTCCAGCGTCATATTGCCAAAATGATCTTGGTCCATCCTCTTATCCCTTCCATCCTGGTTCAAATCTCTAAAACCAAAAGAGACCGCAATTTGCAGTCTCTTTTGGTTTTAGATTCAAGGGTTTAATAGATCCACTTGAAATTATATTGTTTTTCTGGGACTTTCATGCGGTCTGCCAGGCGCAATAAGCGATCTGGAAGGCGCATTAGATAGTCGCGAGCTTTTTCACCTTGTTCATTTAATCCGGAAACTTGATCAATTTTCCAATCATTGATCAATTCTTTTAGAATATCAACATAGTCAACTGCTGTATAGACACCTAATCTTTGAGCGGCATCTGAGAAATGGGCGAAAGCTCCACCTTGGGGTTCTCCAGATTCTCTTAAGAAGTGTGCCGGCATCACGATCTTTTTCTTCATCATGTCTTCAAAAGCAATCATTACTTCGCTTGGGTCAACGACCATGGCATGAGAAATAAAGGACATATAGGCTTTGGCATGTCTTGCCTCATCCGAAGCAATTACACCACACATTTTTGCAAGTAATTTATCACCACTTTTTTTAGAAAGGGCAGCTACACGTCTGTGTGAAACATTCGTTGCTAATTCCTGAAAAGAGGTATATATAAAGTTTCTGTATGGATCGGCACCAGTACCGATGTCGAAACCATCCTTGATCAGATATTGAACGGAGATCTCGAATTGTTTCATGTCAATTCTACCAGACAGGTAAAGGTATTTGTTTAGCAGATCACCGTGACGGTTTTCTTCTGCGGTCCATGCGCGAACCCATCTCATCCAGCCACCTTGTTCGTTTTTGTTGACATCTTCTACCATCGTCAACCAAGACTCATAGGTTGGTAATGCTTCTTCGGTAACTGTATCACCAATTAGCACGGCTACTAAGTCGTAAGGTAATTCCTTAGCGCTTTCCTGTAAATCACGGACTTCCTCAAAAAAAGTGTCTCTTGCGGAATCAGGCAGAAAATCTGCTGGTTGCCACATATCTTCAACAGGTTTTAGATACTCGGACATTTCATTGAGCATGAAGGGTTCCAAGTAGGTCATAACCTCTTTTCTTGAGCCTTCTGGTATGTTTAAAGGTAGTTCTTGCATAATTATAACAAAGGTAGTCAATCTGCTCTTAATAATAATTTAATATTTCAATATTTCAAACCTCCAAATGGATTATTACTTATAAATAACTTTATTGATGCCCGATATGTTTTATTATATCTTAACTTTGTGTGTTAATTAAAATTAGTTAGAATTGAATACATTAGACATCAAAGCGATAAGAGAAGATTTCCCGATTTTGAAACGTGAGGTAAACGGGAAGCCTTTGGTCTATTTAGATAATGGTGCAACAACGCAGAAGCCCAAAGCTGTCATTGACGCCATCCTAAACTATTATACCGATATGAACAGCAATGTTCATCGTGGAGTTCACTACCTAAGTCAGATTTCCACGGATGCCTTTGAGGTGACTCGTAGGAAGGTTCAGGAATTCATACATGCTAAGCATGATTATGAAATCATTATTACCAAAGGAACAACAGACAGCATTAACCTAGTGGCAACCTGTTTTGGGCAAGAATTTATTTCTGCTGGGGATGAGGTCATTATTTCGGCTATGGAGCACCATTCTAATATTGTGCCTTGGCAGATGATCTGTGAAGTGAAGGGTGCTTCCTTGAAAGTGATTCCGATGACAGAAGCTGGTGAATTGGATATGGATGCCTATAAATCCTTGTTGGGTCCTAAAACCAAAATCGTTTCTGTGAATTATGTTTCAAATGCATTAGGAACCATTAACCCTGTCAAAGAAATCATCGAATTGGCGCATGCCCAAAATATCCCGGTTTTGATTGATGCGGCACAGGCTGTTCAGCATATTAAAATCGATGTTCAGGAACTGGATGTAGATTTCTTGGTTTTTTCTGGACATAAGATGTACGGCCCAACTGGTGTTGGGGTATTGTACGGGAAGGAAGAATGGTTGAATAAGATGCCTCCATACCAAGGTGGTGGAGATATGATCAAGGATGTGACCTTTGAGAAAACCACTTACAATGAACTTCCATTTAAGTTTGAAGCAGGTACCCCTAACATTGAAGCTGGAATTGCCTTAAATGCAGCGATTGATTATATCAACCATTTGGGATTGGATAATATCAAGAAGTATGAGGATGAATTGTTGGCCTATGCCACGGAAAGGCTTAAAGAAGTGGAGGGCATCAAGTTTATCGGAACAGCAAAAGAGAAATCATCTGTGATTTCCTTTGTTGTAGAAGGTACCCATCCATACGATATCGGTGTGCTATTGGATAAACTAGGCATCGCGGTTCGTACAGGGCATCACTGTGCTCAACCTGTCATGGAGCAGTTCCATATTCCAGGAACAGTAAGGGCAAGTTTAGCGGTTTATAACACGAAAGAAGAAATCGACGCATTGGTAGCAGGAGTGAAGAGAGCTGTTGCCATGTTAGTATAAAAGATTATGACGATTAATGAAATACAGGATGAATTGATTGAGGATTTTTCCTTTTATCAAGATTGGATGGAGAAATATGAGCTCATCATCCAATTAGGGAAAGAACTGCCATTGATTGATGAATCCAACAGACAAGATCAATATATCATCAAAGGATGCCAGTCCAAAGTTTGGTTGGTCCCTGAATTGAAAGATGATGGAAAATTATATTTTACCGCTGATTCTGATGCGGTCATCACTAAAGGTTTGGTAAGTCTCATGGTAAAAGTACTATCAGGGCATAGTCCAAAAGAAATTGCGGATGCTGACCTATATTTTATCGATCAGATTGGATTAAAAGAGCACCTTTCTCCGACTAGGGCAAATGGATTGCTTTCCATGGTTAAACAGATGAAATTATATGGCTTAGCCTTACAGGCCAAAGTATCATAAGAAACAAAAGCTGCCCTTGGGCAGCTTTTTTATTTTTGGGTTATTGATTTATATTCTTCAAATCGGTTTTTGATATAGGCACGGAGTTCGTAATCTGACATTTTAGAAAAATCTTCATAGTTTGGTCTGTAGGTGTTTTGGAAGATTATAGCCTGATCGCCTTTCAGTCCGGTCATTTCTTCGATTAATTCCTTTGTGAATGTCATGTCGATATATTGTATGCTGTACTCATCAGCCTTCAATTGTTCTTCTAAAGGAACTTTTACTTTGCTCTTAAAAAGCATTCTCTTGACCGCTAGCAAATCTATGGTAAACAACCTTGCCGTACTTCCATTTGCCAAGAAACCTCTTGGATTGCCCGACATATCCGCTCTACCTAAGAACACTTGCCGATATTTAGGGGTTTTTGGGATGCCCAGGTCGATTTTGATTTGAGTGGAATCTTTTTGCTTGGTTTTTCCTTCAACCTTTACTTCTTCAATGGCAATATAACTCGGTTTTAAAGAAATTATGGATAAATCTTTTTGCGGCTGGTCCATGTAAAGGTTAATCTTCAATACTTGATAGCCTTGATGATAGAAAAAAAGACTGTCCCGCTGCATAACCCTGATTGAGAATTTTCCTTGCTGATCGGTAAAAGCTTCCGCAATACTGCTTTTTACCTTTGCCCTGACCACGATCCTTCCTGTCTCTGAATCTCTAAGGATACCATTGACGGTTTGGGCTTGGGCAAGTGTTCCCCATAGGACCAGAAGAAAAAGCAGGAGGATTCTCATTTAGGCATAGTTTATACCTAAAAATAAAGAGTAAAAGGTTAGCTTTTAGATTATTAACTTAATTTAACGCAAGATGGGTTTTAAACCTTGATAAACTTGGAGCTGATTTTTTTACCAAAGAAAATTTCTGCCTTCTGGTTGAAATCATCTGGGTCATCTGTAGTAAAGAATTGAAGTGATCTTGATTTTGAGCATTTCTCTTCGACTTCAGGATGTCTCTTTAAGTAATCTACCAAGCTTTCAGCCACCAATTTTCCTTGAGAAATAATATTGATCCCCTTTGGAGTATATTTCTCGATCAATGGTAGTAGCAAAGGATAGTGGGTACATGCTAATAAGATGGTGTCTATTTCCGGTGAATTGGCAATCAATTGTTGAATGTCCTGTTGTACGAAGAAATTTGCACCTTCGCTTTCCAGTTCGTTGTTTTCAACTAAAGGAACCCAGAATGGACAAGCATGTTGGAATACTTCGATCTGTGGATGAAATTTATTGATTTCAAGGACGTAAGAATTGGAGTTTACGGTTCCTTGGGTAGCCAAGATGCCTACTTTATTGCTTTTTGTAAATTCATTAACGACCTCAGAGGTTGGACGGATAACACCAAGTACTTTTTTGCCTTCGGGGAGGTCATGCTGCTGGATGGTTCTTAAGGCTTTGGCGGATGCAGTATTGCAGGCCAGTATTACCAGATTGCAACCCAATTCGAATAATTTGAAAACACATTCTTTAGTATATTCATAAACTGTCTCAAACGATCGTGTACCGTATGGAACCCTTGCATTGTCTCCTAAATAGATGTAATCGTAATCTGGAAGATGCTTATGGATCTCTTTGAAAACTGTGAGACCGCCATAACCAGAATCAAAAATGCCAATAGGACCGGGATTGTTTTGTGCAGACATGAATATTTTGCTTTCCTAAAAATTGATACAAAGGTTGCAGATTATGCTTTCAAATGCAAATGATTGCAGAAATTGTTGCAGATAATTTGTGTTCGCTTCGTTGACATCTTGACGAAAAATACTCTGCAAAGTCTGATTTTTTCCGTTAACACAAATCGCGTTCTGTTGGCAATGTTAACTCAATATTAAATTTACAGATTTATTTAAACCAATCGAAATAAAATTGGTCATTTTGTTAGTGAGATACATTGATATTTAGATCGGTATTTGACTGTAGAAGTAATTATTAACTATTCCATTTATTCGTTATGAGAAAATTCACACTAACCCTTATTGCCCTTGTAGCAATGTTGGCATCATGTTCAAAGAATGAGATTAAACCAGATCCTAAACCTGAACCAGAGCCAGAGCCCAAACCATCTGTAGAATATCCGAAAATTACCATCAATGCAAATAAGTCGAATCTGAGTCTATTCGAAAATGTGGATGCTTTTCTGGGTTTAGAAGGCGAGAAAGCTGATCCTTTTGAAGTTGGAATTTCATATATGGGAATATTTGATTCTGTTCATTGGGAAATTCCAAAGATGTATTTCGAATCCAAAACTAAAGCCTCAGTAACTGTAAAGGTCGGTTTTGCATTTTCCATACCAGGGACCTACACTCTATATTTATCAGCTTTTAAGGATAACGCCGTTGTAAGAAGAGATTCGGTAGAATTTCTTGTTAAAAACTCAAAAGACTTCTTAGGAATAAATTGGAAGGATGGAAAGGATACAGAGTTTTACAGTTCAAATAATACTTTTAGTAAAGAACATTTTAATCTAAAAAGTAATATTACTGGAGAAAAACCATTTGCTAGACTAGAATTTGGTTTGGGCAGAGGTACCTTGGGAGACGAATATTCCGAGTTGTCCTACAATGCATTAACAAAATGCATCAATACAAATTTTGGAGAAAGTCAATTTGATTATACAGGTGATGTTAAAAAATCTAATCTCATTGGAAAATATAAAGAGCTTTTTAAAAATCCCTTGGAGGCTAATTACTATCCAGTGAAGATCTGGCAAACGGCAAAAAATAATATCGTTTTATTGGCTTCGCCAAGTCAGGATCCTAAGATTTCTACTGATATATATCACGTTGTAATAGCAGAGCCAAGAAGTTAGATTACCTGATACTTGAAAATAAAAAAGCCCTCAAAACTTTAATTTTGAGGGCTTTTATCTTGTTATGATTTTAAAAGCTCTGGTTTTTCTTTATAGAGTTTCCACATCAATTCGCCAAATAAAGTATTGGTCCATGCGAACCAGTGACGGGTGAATTTTTTAGGATCATCTTTATGGAAAGATTCATGCATAAAGCCTGTTCCCCCATGCGTTTTCTTTAAAGTTTGCACACACTGACGAATTTCTTCATCATTGTTTGATGTATTTGCGCGCATGATGATGGACATTGGCCAAATCATATCGCGGCCGATATGTGGCCCACCGATTCCTTCAGCAAATTTTCCCTTAAAGAAGAATGGGTTTTTGTCGGATAGGATAAAGTTCCTTGTTCTTTGGTACACTTCATCATTTACATCAACTGCACCTAAATAGGGAAGAGCCAATAAACTTGGTACATTGGCATCATCCATCATCAAGTAACTACCAAATCCATCCACTTCAAATGCATAAACACGGCCATGGGTAGGATGGTCTATAATGCCATATTGCTTGACAGCTGCTTCAACTTCGTTGGCAAGGGCTTCCATTTCCGAAGCTAAGGTAGTATTGTTTTTAACCTTGCGAAGGATTTCGGCAGACTGACGAAGGCTGACAATGGCAAAGAGATTAGAAGGGATCAAGAACCCGAAGATACTACAGTCATCGGAAGGACGGAAGCTGGAAACGATCAAGCCAACTGGGTTTACAGGGTACCCATATCCATCGACCTGTAGGGTATCGGAACCTCTAGATGTGGTTCTTTCAAACTTATAGGGTCCTAATCCGTTTTTACGTTGTTGTTCTTTAAAAGTTCTTAAAGTTGCTTCTTGTGCTTTAACCCAGGTGTCATCAAATGGGGTTTTGTCATTTGTTTCCTTCCAATAGCGATAAGCAAGACGGATAGGGTAGCAAAGTGAGTCGATCTCCCATTTTCGTTCATGCATTCCTGGTTTCATGTCGGTGTGATCAGTAAACCATTCCCCTTTTTTTGTCGGGTCATTATAAAATGCATTGGCATAAGGGTCGATATTGATACATTCGGATTGTTTGTTGATCAAACCCAGGATCATGTTTTTTAGATCTTTGTCCTTATTGACAAACTGAATGTAGGGCCATACCTGTGCACTACTGTCGCGAAGCCACATCGCATCGATGTCGCCCGTGATGACATAAGTCAATTTTCTATCGCCTTTAGATTCATCATATACGGTTGTGTCCAAGGTATTGGGAAGGCAGTTGTTGAACATCCAACCTAATTCCTTATCGGCTACATTTTTCTGGAATTCCTTGATCATGCCTTCCACCAACTTACTGCTGAAATGGCGTTTGTCTACCGGAGTACGGACCACAGGAAAGTCATTGATTCCCTCAGCAAAAGAGAACTTGCTAGCTAGCATTCCTGCGCCCAATAAGGCAGAATTTTGAAGAAAAGTTCTACGCTTCATATTTTTAATAGAATAGTTTTACAATTAATTAGGTAGCAATATACAAATTGTACTTGATTTTACCTTGTCTAGACTAAACGTTTTAGCGTTTAATATGAGCAAAATTAAGTTTAGCTCAATTAATAAAAGTACCTTTGGGAGTTTTTAGGAATAAAATTTGATAGTATAGCCCAAACATCTCGACTAATAATTTATGAAACATACTTTATCATTTGCCATAGCCGGACTGCTCAGCATTAGTGCCATTGGCCAATTGCATGCGCAAGTCAAAAATCAGCCTTACTCTTTTCAGCATTATCAAAAGTACGATGAGGAGTTGTACTCCCCAAATACACGTTATCATACTTCTTCAAAACCCTATTTGTTCAAAGGGCGATTGTTAGAGAAGATGGATTCGATTCAATCATTGAATGCTGTGGATTCTGATAATTGGTTTATGCGCAAGATTTTCAATGAGCATCTTGTGCAAGTTGAAAAAGACGACCATACCTTTTATTTAGATGTTTTACCTGATTTTGTTATCGGTACGGAAATGATTGATCCTGATAAAAGGACCACTTGGTTAAATACACGTGGTGTTCAAGCTGGTGTTACCATCAAAGATAAATTCACTTTCTATGGTAACTTCTTCGAGAACCAAGGTGTTTTCCCGAGACATATCGATGAGTATATCATGCAGTCGAAGGTCGTTCCGGGACAGGCGATGGCAAAGAGACCTTTTAATAGGACAAAAGATTGGATGTATGCAACGGCGAATTTAACCTATGATTTCAGTGATTATCTGCAAGCAACCTTGGCTTATGATAAGAACTTTATCGGTGATGGTTATCGTTCGGTACTATTATCTGATTTTTCAGCAAATATGGCGCATTTGAAACTGACAGGTAAGGTGGGGAATGTACAATATACGTCCATTTGGGCCTATATGACCGATCCGAATAATCCGAGAATTGACTCCCTGAATTCAGGAGATCGTTTTGGAGATGGAATCAAATGGGGAGCATTCCAATATTTGGATTGGAATGTAACTAATCGTTTATCATTAGGATTCTTCCAATCCGTTATTTGGGCAAATCGCAATCAAGCGGGACATAGAGGTTTTGATTTTAACTACATTAACCCTGTATTGTTCCTTAGACCGGTGGAAAACAATAATATTTCATCCCCAGACAAGATGTTCTTGGGTTTGAATGCAAAGTATAAGATCTTGGATAACTTAACCGCCTATGGGCAGTTCCTTTTGGGTGAATTTACTGCGAAAGAATTCTTCTCGAATAATGGGTATAAACACAATAAATGGGGTGTGCAATTAGGTGCAAAAGCATTTAACATCTTCGGTGTAAGGAACTTAAATGTTTTGGGAGAATATAATGCAGTTCGTCCATATACCTATCAGCACTTTGTATCCATTTCAAATTACAGCAATAGAGGAGAACCTTTGGCACATCCTAGAGGTGCAAACTTCAGGGAGTTGATTGGTATTGCCAATTATTCTTGGAATCGTTTTGATTTTTCTCTTCAAGGTATGTACAGTCGTTATGGTACTGATCCAATGGGGCCAATGGGTCAGTTTATCAATTATGGTGGTGATATTTTCCAATCATATAGATCAGCTCCTAATACCTATGGTAACAAAATTGGCCAAGGTGTACAGAACGATCTATACTATGCCGATCTTAAAGCAGCCTATGTATTGAATCCGAAGTATAATTTAAGATTTGAGGTGGGCTATACACAACGCTACAACAAGATTGAAAAAGCTGCAACCCAGAAATCTGGGGTGATTACGGTAGGATTACGTTCAAGTTTCCGTAATCTTTATGGAGATTTTTAGGATTATAGTATCTTTATCGAATAAACGCAAATAATGAAAAAGATATTAATCCTAAACGGGCCAAATTTGAATTTACTAGGTGTTCGAGAGAAAGGAATCTACGGAGATCAATCCTTCGAAACTTATTTTGAACAATTGAAAGATAAATATGCGGTTTTGGACCTGCATTATTTTCAAAGTAATTCAGAAGGGGCAATTATCGACAAACTCCATGAAATTGGCTTTTCATTCGACGGTGTTATATTGAATGCAGGTGCCTATACGCATACTTCAGTAGCTATAGCTGATGCCATTGCGGCCATCAATACGCCAGTTGTGGAGGTCCATATCTCTAATGTCCACCAAAGGGAGGAATTTAGACATCATTCGTATTTGTCAAAAAATTGCAAAGGTGTAATCTTAGGTTTTGGATTGGATAGTTATCGATTAGGATTAGAAAGCTTTTTGAACGGATAAGTTCATTGATCATAAAAACAAAGAGCGGGGAATCAAAAATTCCCCGCTCTTTGTTTTATATTAAGATTCTGCAGTTTGAACCTTATTCTTGACAATGAGATGTAAGATCAGTGATAGAATCCCTCCGGTGCACATAACTACTAGCATAGGCCATGCGGTGCCGTTATGGAAGAAGCTGACCAAGGCGGAAGCAAAGGCACCAATTGCCATTTGAATGCATCCCAAAAGGGCAGACGCACTTCCTGCTAGGCTTTTGAATGGCGTCAATGCAACAGCAGAGGTGTTCGGGAAAATAAAACCATGCCCGAACAGAAAACAAAATATCAGGACCAATAAAACCGGAAAACTGAGGGTATTGCTGACCAATGCTATGATCATCAGGATCCCAATAAATGCCTGCCAGGTATTTGCCATTCGACTAATGTATTCACTGCTATGTTTTTTCAGGAAATAACGGTTCAATTGGGTTGCAATTACCATTGCCGAGGCTATAAATGCAAAGGCGATACCATATTCCGCTTTTGATAATCCGAAGAATTGTTGCATCACAAAGGAGGATCCAGCCAGATAGGCATAAGTTCCTGCCGAGGCAATGGAACCGATTAGGCAATAGGATATAAAGACTTTATTGGAAAGCACTTGCCAGAAGTTCCCTAGGATAGATTTTGGTGCTAAGGATAGACTTCGATTTCCGGCAAAACTCTCAGGTAGCAAGAAGGCTGTAGCAATCAGAATAAATAAGGATAGCAGAGCCAAGAACAAAAAGATATAGTGCCAGTCAAAATGAGCTAGCATAAAAGCTCCGATACTTGGTGCGAGGATAGGAGAGACACCGATAACCAACATCAGTAAACTGAAGACCTTTGCAGCCTCGCGGTTGCTATAATAGTCTGTTACCATAGCTCGAGCCCCAACCATTCCTCCACAGCTTCCTAAGGCCTGTAAAAAGCGAAGGATAATCAGGTGATTGATGTTCTTGGTCAAGATACATAGGAGAGAGGCGATGAAATATATGGCTAAGCCCACTAATAGAGGTTTTTTACGGCCATATTTGTCCAATAATGGCCCATAGATCATCTGACCGAATGCAATACCGATAAAATAACTCGTAAGCGTGAGTTGAACCTTATCAACAGAGGTATTGAAATCTTCAGCTATGACATCAAAAGCAGGTAAATAAAGATCAATGGAGAAAGGGCCGATTGCAGATAATAAACCTAAAATCAGCAGAGTGACTTTTCTGTTGTTTCTTAAAGCAGCTGACATTCAATAAAAATAAAAGCCCCGCTCTAGTGCAGGGCTATATGTTGTTAAGCTTTTTTAGTTTCTTTTGGCTTTCTGACCAGCAGAAAGATTCCTAATAGGATGAATGGAATACTTAGGATTTGGCCCATGTTCAATAACATTCCAGCTTCGAAAGCTACTTGATCAATCTTTACATATTCGATAATAAATCGAGCTCCAAATAGGAGAATCAGGAAAATTCCAAATAGTTTTCCCGGTTTAGGGTCTTTGTTTTTCTGGTACATTGCCCAAAGGATAATGAAGATTATGACGTAAGCAATGGCTTCATACATTTGTGCAGGGTGACGAGGGATTTGATCTTCATGCGTGAAAATCACAGCCCAAGGAAGATTGCTAGGATTTCCTATCATTTCAGAATTGAAGAAATTCCCTAAACGGATAAATGCTCCCGCAATAGGAACGACCAAGATCAATCGATCCGTAATCCACATGAAATTAGTCTTGGTGTTTCTTGAGAACAACCAGAGTGCTATTAATATACCGATTGCACCACCATGGCTAGCCAGTCCGGTAAAACCAGTTAATTCCCAACTTCCATTGATTTTCTGAAAGGGGATGAATATTTCCAGGAAATGTTCTTTGTAATATGCCCAGTCATAGAAGAAACAGTGACCAAGGCGAGCACCTACTAAGGTTCCAATAAAGATATAGATTGTTAATTTGTCTAATAGTTCTTGGGATTTGCCCTCTCTCTTAAAGATTTTGAGCATCAGGAAGTAAGAAACTACAAAAGCCAATAACCAACATAGTGAATACCAGCGTACGCCAAATGATCCGATTTTAAAGATTTCTGGTTCAGGTCCCCAGGTAATAAAACTTAAAATATCTAACATATTGCAATAAAGTGTCCGGTAAAGATAAGCTTTCGGATTTTATTTTTGCGAAAATTAAGGAAATACTTATTTTGCGAGAATTAATACTTCACTATGGCAAAAAAAACAGCAAAAGTAGAAGAAAGAACATCTGTAGTGACCGATGCTTCCTTGTCTTTTTTTGAAAAATATATCAATAATCCTTCACCAACCGGTTTCGAATGGGGAGGTCAGCGTATGTGGTTGGATTATATCAAACCCTATGTCGATGAGACTTATATTGATAATTACGGTACTGCCGTTGGGATCATAAATCCTAAAGCAGAATATAAAGTGGTTATTGAGGCGCATGCGGATGAGATTTCATGGTTTGTGAACTATATCTCCAAAGATGGTTTGATCTATGTGATCCGTAATGGTGGTTCTGACCATCAGATTGCCCCATCTAAACGCGTAAATATCCATACGGATAAGGGAATTGTGAAAGCCGTTTTTGGTTGGCCAGCAATCCATACACGTTCTGGTGAAAAGGAAGAAAGTCCCAATCTCAAGAATATTTTCTTAGACTGTGGATGTACATCCAAAGAGGAGGTTGAAGAACTGGGCATCCATGTTGGATGTGTGATAACCTATGAAGATGAGTTCATGATCTTGAACGATCGCTACTATGTAGGAAGGGCACTGGATAACAGAGCAGGTGGATTTATGATTGCCGAGGTTGCAAGGTTATTGAAGGAAAACAAGAAAAAGCTGCCATTTGGTCTTTATGTGGTGAATTCTGTTCAGGAAGAAATTGGTCTACGAGGGGCCGAAATGATTGCCAATTACATTAAACCTAATGTAGCCATCGTCACTGATGTTACCCATGATACAAATACCCCGATGATCAATAAAATTACCCAAGGTGATCTAGCTTGTGGTAAGGGTCCAGTGGTTTCTTATGCTCCAGCCGTTCAGATTAATTTGAACAGGCAGTTGATCGAGGTGGCTCAGAAAAACAATATTCCAATCCAGAGGCAGGCATCCTCCCGTTTTACGGGCACCGATACCGATGCATTTGCATATTCAAATGGAGGTGTTCCATCTGCGTTGATTTCCTTACCTTTGCGTTATATGCACACTACTGTTGAGATGGTTCACCGAGAAGATGTGGATAATGTAATCCGATTGATTTATGAAATGGTCCTCACCATCCAAAAAGATCAGGATTTCAGAACATTTAGTAAATAAAATAAATTAGAGAAGAGAACAGACATGGAAAACCCTAATCCAAATCCGGAAGGACAAGAATTAAGCATAGAACTAACCGAAGAGATTGCAGAAGGAGTATATTCAAACCTTGCGATTATCACCCACTCTAATACAGAGTTTGTGGTGGATTTTGTTAGGATTATGCCTGGTGTACCCAAGGCTAAAGTTAAGTCTAGGGTTATTTTGACACCTGAACATGCCAAACAATTAATGAAGGCTTTGCAAGAGAACATCAGTCGTTTTGAAGGGCAAAATGGAACTATCCAACCTAAGGATATTCCTTACCCGTTGAACTTCGGTACTCCAAAAGGCGAAGCTTAAATTTATTTCATAAAGCTTTAAAATAGCTGCCAATGGCAGCTATTTTTGTTTGATATCTCCTTGTTGGGAATAAAATCATGAAATGATTCTGTCTTGTTAAAATCAGTTTCTTCAAAATATTGCTGAATGTTCTGTTTTTTAATGTATTTTACTGAAATAAAAACCTGTTTCTTATCCTACACGGTATCACGGAATTGTTGATTTATCTTGATTTGCTAACTCGTTCAGTACGAATGGATAGTGTTGTTTGGTGAAAATTTGGAATGGGTTTTGTTTTATGGATAACTTTGCCGATTCTGGCAATTCAATCATATTAAAATGGATATTAAAGTTAGAAACCTTAGTAAAAAAGATTATAAGGATTTAAAGAATTCTATGGAAGAAGCTTACCATGGTTTGGTAGGTGATCCATGGACCAAAGAGAATATTGTGGACCTTATCGATATTTTTCCTGAAGGACAGATCGCTGTGGAGGTGGATGGAAAAGTTGTTGCATGTGCTTTATCCATTATCCTGAATTCACGTAAGACCAATATTTACGATAAATATTACACCATTATTGATGATGGTAAATTTGATAAGCATGATACAGATGGGGATACCTTATATGGGATCGAAGTGTTTGTGCACCCTGATTTCCGCTCATTAAGATTGGGAAGAAGGCTATATGACCAACGTAAGGAATTATGTGAACAGATGAACCTGCAAAGGATCATTGCCGGTGGGCGTATCCCGAATTACCACAACTATTCGGATAGTATGACCCCAAGGACTTATATCGAGAAAGTGAAAAGGAAAGAAATCTATGATCCAACCTTGACCTTCCAGCTTTCCAATGATTTCCACGTAAAGAAAATCTTGAAAAATTATCTTCCTGAGGATGCTGAATCGATGGAAGTCGCAACTCTTTTGGAGTGGAATAATATTTACTATGAACCAGATGCTCCTTCGAATTCAGCGACAAAGCAAACCATTCGTTTGGGTTTGGTGCAATGGCAGATGCGCCAGTTTAAGGATATTGAAGAATTTTATGATCAGATCGAATTCTTCGTGGATACCGTAAGTGATTATGGTACCGATTTCATTATGTTCCCTGAGTTTTTTAATACGCCATTGATGAGCCCTTATAATGAACTTCCAGAGCGTATGGCAATGGAGAAATTAGCAGAACATACCAAGGACATCGTCGAACGTATCCAACAATTTGCAGTTTCTTATAACGTGAATATTATTTCCGGATCGATGCCAATCATGGAAAGAGGAAAGTTGTATAATATCAGCTACCTATGCCATCGAAACGGTAGTTTGGACCATTATAAGAAAATCCACATTACTCCGAATGAAATGAAGTATTATGGTTTAGTGGGTGGTTCGGAAGTCAAGGTGTTCGATACGGATTGCGGAAAAGTAGGACTGTTGATTTGTTATGATGTGGAGTTCCCGGAACTGAGCAGAATCTTGGCGGATCAAGGCATGCAGATCTTGTTTGTCCCTTTTATGACGGATACCCAGAATGGTTATATCCGTGTCCGTTCTTGTGCGCAAGCTAGGGCAATTGAAAACGAATGTTATGTTGCAATCGCTGGATCGGTAGGTAACTTACCGAGGGTAAACAACATGGATATACAATATTCGCAATCCGCAGTATTCACTCCTTCGGATTTTGCCTTTCCAAATAATGCCATCAAGGCTGAAGCTACTCCTAATACAGAGATGGTATTGATCGCTGACGTTGATCTTTATGCTTTGCGTGATCTACATGAGTATGGAACGGTCAAGATCTTAAAGGATAGAAGAAAAGATCTTTACGAAGTGAAACTTCTGAAGTAAGCAGATAAAAAAAGGGGCAATGATAAATTGCCCCTTTCATTTTTTATTAGTTTATGTCTTATAATTCCCTGATCCAGATATTCCTGAAGGAAACTAAATCACCATGATCTTGTAATGCAATCGGACCGGCACCATGAGCTTGCATTTTAGGTAATCCGATGTATTCGGTGGTTCCTTGGATTTCCGTGTTATTCTGAACTACAACGCCGTTGTGCAAAACCGTAACCATTCCACGTTTGATCAAATGGCCATCTTTGTTGAATTTAGGAGCTGAATAGATGACATCATAAGTATGCCAGCCACTTTCAGGTTTTCTAACTTCAGCAAGCGGCGGACTTTGTTTGTAGATACTTCCAGCTTGCCCATTGGTGTAGGTTTTGTTATTGTCATTATCCAATACCTGCAATTCATATTTTCCTTGCAAGAATATACCTGAGTTTCCACGTCCTTGGCCTTCACCTTTAATGGTTTCAGGGCTTTTCCACTCAATGTGCAATTGAAAATCCTCAAAATTCTTTTTGGTATGGATGCCACCTGTGCCTGGTTTTACCGTTAGCACGCCATCTTTTATCGTCCATTGCGGCGCACTCTCATCCTTGTCACTAACCCATTCTGAAAGGTTTTTGCCATCAAACAGAACGATCGCATCGGAAGGAGCGGCATTAGCTTTTGTATTCACTACTCGAGGAACAGGTTCATAAAATTCGGTGTCTTCGGGTTTAAATTTTGTTTGTGCGCTTGCGTAGGATACTCCGGCAAGCAATGCTATTAATAAAGAATGTTTTAACATCGGTTTAAGTATTTTGTTATGGTTAATATAAGAAAAAACATTATTTTTAATATGCAAAATCAAAAACTTTATTCATAATGGCCCAGATTACTCAAAAAATTGCTCTAGAAGATGTTCGTTTTTATTCGCCGATTGGTTTCTATGAAGAAGAGCAGGTTTTAGGGAATGAGTTCATGGTAAGTGTTTCTGTAAGTTTTCCCTTCAAAAACCCAGACTCTGAAGAAATCGGAAACACGGTGAACTATGAGGAGCTATATGCTATCTTGGTTGAGGTTATGAGTCCTCGAAGGAAATTACTTGAATCCGCTGCGGAAGATATTTTGAATAGGATTGTTGAAGAATATGCCCATATTCAACAAATCGAAGTATCCATTCGTAAGATTAATCCACCCTTCGGAGGGGATGTAGCTAATTCCGTTGTATCGCTTTATTATACAAAGGATTAACTGTATAAAAATCACGTTTCATTTTTCTTAATCAGTCATTTTGACTGTTGTTTTTGCTTGATGCAAGACAAATTGTCTTGTAAATAAGTTTACATGCCCTTGGTACGTTAGTTGATTATAGGATGTTATAAAACAGAAAATAAAAAACTAAAAAATAAGGAGGAATTAAACATGGCATTAATAAAATTACCAGGAAAATCTTACAATACAGATGCAGTGAATCCATTTGTAAACAATGTATTTGACAATTTATTCAATGATTCATTTTTAACGGACCGTTTAGTAACACGTGTACCTGCAGTAAATATCACTGAATCAGCAGAAGCTTTTACTATTGAAGTGGCTGCTCCTGGTTTACAGAAATCAGATTTCAAGATCAATGTTGATAAAAACGTTATCAATATTTCGGTTGAGAAACAAGAAGAAAAAGTTGAAGAGGGTAAAGTTTATAGCAAAAAAGAATTTAGCTACACTTCGTTCTCCAGATCTTTCACACTTCCTGAAGTAGTGGATTATTCCAATATCGATGCTGCCTATGAAAATGGCGTGTTGAATATTAAGATCGGTAAAAAAGAAGAAGCAATTGTAGCAAAGAGACTAATTGAAGTGAAGTAAGTTTAATTGTGGTTAGTTGAATGAGGAGCTGTCAGTTGGGCAGCTCCTTTTTTGTTGTATTGTCATTTAATTGTCTTTTTAGAAAAATAAATAACAACTACTTAACACTGTTAAGTAGTTTTGTTTTTGTAAAGAATACAAAGTGGAAAAGAAAATCAAGCAAAAGGAAGACCTACGGACAGTGATTTTAGAAGCAGCTAAAAAGCTGTTTGTGCAGGAAGGGTATGAGGCAACCTCCATTAGAAAGATTGCAAAGGAAATAGGCTTTAGCCCTACTACAATCTATCTATACTATAAGGATAAAAGCGATATCGTTTATGCTTTACATCAGGTAGGCTTTGGGATGTTGAAAGATCAATTTCTCCCATTGATGGCTGTGGAAGATCCTTTTGAAAGATTGAAAGCTGTAGGTAGGAACTATATTCAATTTGCCTTTATGCATCCTGAATATTATCAAGTTATGTTTATGATGAAGGAGCCTTTGTCCTTCCTGAATTCACAGATAGAAGATAGTTCTTGGGTAGAGGGTGAATTGGTTATCGAGTTGTTAAAGAAAACCATAATCGATTGCCAAGAGGTCGGTTACTTCAAAGGAATGGATCCTGTATTTGTGACCATTCAAGCCTGGAGTTCTGTGCATGGTTTGGTTTCCTTGCATATTACGCAGCATTTAGATTGTTTACATGAGTTGTTTGGTAAAACTGGAAATTTGGAAGAACATGTTTTTTCTTCATTCCAAATCCTTGTTGGATTGATCCAGGCAACCAAATAGTTTTTTTTGAATATATAGTTAACACTGTTAATAATGAGCTTATACAAATCACTAACTAGACTGGTTGCCATTTTCGCTGGAATATGTGGAATCAGTTACGCGCAAGACCATCAATTAGAACAGTATGTACAACAGGGCTTGGATAGCAATCTGGTATTGATCCAAAAAGATCTATCCATGAAAAAGGCGATGAATGGACTGGAGGTAGCTCGAAGCATGTTCCTTCCAAATATCACCTTCGACTTGACCTATTCCCATGCAGAAGGAGGCCGTTCAATCGACCTACCCATTGGAGATATGTTGAACCCGGTCTATACCACCCTGAATCAATTGACCCAAAGCAACAACTTTCCACAGATTGATAACGAACAGATCACCTTCCTTCCAAAGAACTACTACGATGCCAAGGTCCGGACTTCGGTGCCAATCGTCAATACCGATATCAAGCACAATAAGGTTGTTCGTGAAAAAATGGTTGAGCTGAGCAAAACCGAAACAGAAACCTACAAAAGAGAATTAGTAAAGGATATCAAGATTGCCTATTTCAATTATTTGAGTGCGGTACAGGCGAAAGAAATTTATCTCAATGCCTTGAACTTAGCTAAGGAAGGTAGACGTGTAAATCAGAAGCTATTGGAGGCTGGAAAAGGTTTACCGGCTTATGTGATCAGATCAGATGCTGAAATTGCTCAACAGGAATCTAAAATTGCAGAAGCTGAACAACAAATCAAGAATGCTAAATATTACTTCAATTCTCTACTGAATAGAAGTGCAGATGCTGAAATCCATTATGCTCAAGCTATCAATAATGGCAAAGAACTCAAGACTCCTGAACTATCCGTAAACATTGATGGTCGGGAAGAATTAAGGTCTTTAGAAGGGAATATAGCCATTCAGGAATCCTTGGTAGAGATGAGTAAGCAGGCCTTTGTGCCAAAGGTCAGTGCTTTCTTGGATTTAGGTTCCCAAGCAGAAGGTTTGCGGGTCAGCCGTCAATCCCAATATTTCATGGTGGGTGCACAATTGAGCTTCCCTATTTTCCAAGGGAATAGAAACCGTTTAAAGATTCAGGAAAACCAGATAGCTGTGGCTGAGGCGCAGAACAAATTAGATCAAGCCAAACAACAATTGGAACTTTCTGCTGAGGTAGCTAAGAATGAATTGATTGCTATGCAAAAGAACTATGAATCTTCGAAAATCCAAATGGAAGCAGCCTCAACCTACCAACGCCTGATATTACGTGGATTCAATGAAGGTGTAAATACCTATATCGAAACTATTGACGCAAGGTCCCAATACACCAATTCGCAGATGGCCAATAATATTGCAGCCTTCAAATTATTGTCTGCAATCGCAAAATTAGAACGAGAAAACGCATCATACCAACTAAAATAAGAACCATGAAACTAGCATATATAACCATTTTGTTCGCCGGAATAGCAATCTCTATTTCAAGCTGTAAACAAGCAGAGCGTAAAACCGAAATATCGGTTCAAGATACCATTCCTGTTAAATTGATGCCGATCAATGTAGGTTCAGGGGATTCTGGGATCGAAGCAACAGGTGTATTTACAACGGATGATGAAACAGTTTTAAGCTTTAAAAACGGCGGAGTCATTTCTAAGATTACAGTCAAAGAGGGCGATGCGGTTCGCAAAGGGCAACTTTTGGCTTCCGTTCTGAGCTCTGAAGTGGATGCGAAAGCAGGCCAAGCAAAACTTGCCGTAGAAAAGGCAAGACGCGATTTCGAACGGGCCAGTAAACTGTACCGAGATAGCGTAGCGACTCTAGAGCAAATGCAGAATGCAAAAACAGCACTTGATGTTGCTCAGCAAGACCTGAAGTCCGTTAGTTTCAACCAACAATATTCCAATATCTATTCTCCCGTTTCGGGTTATGTGCTTGCAAAAATGGCCAATGAAGGCCAAGTTGTAGGCCCTGGAACCCCCATCCTGCAAGTCAATGGCGCCAGCAATGCCAATTGGAAACTTAAAGTCGGTGTAGGGGATCAGCAATGGACCCAAATCAAGGTCGGTGATCCAGCGAAGATCAGCACCGATGCCATGCCTTCCGACACCTTAGATGCTGTGGTTTCCAAGAAATCAGAAGGCTTAGACCCGCAGACCGGTACCTTCACCATCTTTTTGGAATTAAAGGAAAAACCAAGCTATAAACTGGCTTCAGGGATTTTTGGTAAATCCATCATCATGAGCGCAGGAACGAAAGTAGGGAACCAATGGCGAATCCCATTCTCAGCCCTGTTGGACGGCAATGGGCGTGAAGGCTATGTTTTCATTACGCAAGATGGTAAAACGGCCAAGAAACAAAAGATCAAGGTTGCCAAAATAGAAAATGATGATGTGCTGGTAGAAGCTGGTCTCGAACAAGCGCAATCCATCATTATTTCCGGAAGCCCTTATTTGCTGGATGGATCAGCAATCGTCGTTAAAAAATAACATCAAACACCTGAAATCATGAGCTTAATTAAATATCCAATTAAGAACTACCAATTTACCATGATCATGGTATTGATGATTTTGGTGGTTGCTATTACATCCATGCTGACCATGCCTAGGGCAGAAGACCCTGATATGAAAGGGGTTTCTTTCCCGGTATTGGTTGTACATCCCGGAACCAGTCCCAAGGATATGGAACAATTGGTCGTGAAACCCTTGGAAGCAAGATTTTATGCCCTGGACCATATCAAGACCATCAAAACGACCATCAATAACAGCGTTGCTTTCTTCTTCGTTGAATTTGAATATGGCCAAGATTACGATGATAAATATCAGGAGCTGGTCCGCGAACTGAATGCTGCGAGATCCGAACTTCCCGATAATATTTATAGCATGGAGGTCCTGAAAATCGATCCTACCAACGTAAGTGTTATCCAAGCTGCTTTGATTTCCGAGAATGCCTCAGAGAGCAGCATGAAGAAATATAGCGATAAACTGAAGCAAGAGCTTGAAAAGGTAAAAGCCTTAAAGGCTGTAGAGATCTCTGGCCTTCCTGACCAGCAGGTGCGCATTGACCTGAACCAGGCCAAGCTTGCTGAGTTGAATATCCCAATGAACCGAATCATACAAGCGGTTCAAAGTGAAAATCAAAACATCCCTGCTGGAAGTATCAATGCCGGCAGCCAATCTTTCAGTGTCAAGAGTTCTGGAAATTACCAGAGCATTGCCGATATCCAAAATACCATTATTTCAAGTGCCCAGGGACGCAATATACTATTGAAGGATGTAGCTGATGTCTATCCTGCCTTTGGCGTAAGCAGTCACATGACCCGTCTGAATGGTTATAAATGTATCCTTATCAATGCTGCGCAGAAAGAGGGGATGAATATTTCAGATACCCAAAAGGAATACAAGAAGGTCCTCGAAGAATTTAAAGCGGGACTACCAGACAATATTGACCTTGTGCTCAATTTCGACCAGGCTAATAATGTTAACAAACGTTTAGGTGGTCTGGCGGTTGATTTCGGGATAGCCATATTCTTGGTTCTTTTCACTTTATTGCCATTAGGCACACGAGCATCTCTGGTTGTGATGATTGCAATTCCATTATCCTTAGGGATTGGCCTTATCGCGATGAATTCCTTTGGCTATTCCTTGAACCAATTGAGTATTGTCGGTTTCGTGGTCGCCTTAGGATTGGTGGTGGATGATAGTATAGTTGTCGTGGAGAATATCGAGCGTTGGATGCGTGAGGGATATAGCAAAATTGAAGCTGCGATCAAAGGAACAGAACAGATAGCCTTGGCGGTTTTGGGCTGTACGGTCACTTTGGTGATCGCCTTTATGCCATTGGTGTTTATGCCGGAGATGGCAGGAGAGTTTATCCGGAGTATGCCTATTGCGGTTATTTCTTCGGTGATTGGCTCTATGTTTATTGCCTTATTGGTGGTGCCGTTCCTTTCCAGTAAAATTCTGAAACCTCATGAGGAAGAAGGTGGGAATGCCATCCTTAGAGGCATGCAAAAGGTTATTCATAAATCATATGGTGTGTTCTTGGACAAAGCCTTGAAACATCCCGGACGTACCGCAATCATTGCCTTGGCTATTTTCTTAGGTTCACTGGCTTTGATCCCGATCGTCGGATTCAGTTTATTCCCGGCATCAGAGAAACCGCAATTTATGATCCATGTCAAATCGGCCTTGCAATCCAATATTCAACATACGGATAGCATAACCAGAGCCATAGAAAATGAATTGAAGCAGATCCCGGATGTCAAATACTTTACCTCCAATGTTGGGAAAGGAAACCCAAGGGTTTACTACAATATGCAACAGGCTAGGGAAGACGTCTCTTATGCAGATATCTTCGTGCAATTGCACGATGATGTCAAGTCCAAGGACAAGGTGGCCCTGATCGAAAAACTCAGAGCCAAATGGACCCCATATCTTGGCGCAAAAGTGGAAGTTCGTGATTTTGAACAAGGGGTACCCATCATCTCTCCGGTTGAAGTCCGTGTCTTTGGCGAAAACCTCGATACCCTTCAAGCCCTGTCGTATCAAGTAGAGGAGCTGTTGAAAAAAACAGAAGGCTCTGAATACGTCAATAACCCGATAAAAAACAATAAAACGGATATCAAGGTCAATATCAATAGGGAGAAAGCCATGGCGCTGGGCGTACCGACTTCGTCTATCGATCAGACTATCCGGATTGCCTTATCTGGATATAGCGTAGGTACCTATTCCGATCCCAATTCCGATGATAACGACTATGATATCTTGGTGAGTGTCCCACGAGACGGAGAAGCAACCATAGAGACCCTAGAAGGGATCTTTATTGATAATATGGCCGGTACATCCATTCCATTGACACAATTAGCAACACTGGAATTTGAGGAGTCTCCATCCAATATCTATCACCAGAATAAAATAAGGACCGTTGCAGTCAATTCATTTGTTAAAAAAGGATATGGAAATGATGAAGTTATCAACTCCGTTATCGAGCAGATGGATAAGTTCCCTTTCCCTGCTGGTTACTTCTATGAGATGGGAGGCGAGGTCGAAAGCCGTGAGATGGCCTTCGGCGGTTTCGGAACCATTATCTTGATTACCATTTTTATGTTTATCGCGGTATTGATCTTGGAATTCAAAACCTTCAAGAGCACCTTGATCGTCCTTTCTGTAATTCCATTGGGTGTAGTAGGTGCTGTTTTAGCTTTATTGGCCACGGGAAATACACTGTCCTTTGTGGCAACCATTGGGATTGTTGCCCTTGCAGGAATTGAGGTCAAGAATACCATCCTGTTAGTAGACTTTACCAATCAATTGAGAAGGGAAGGCATGGAGCTCAACGAAGCAATTGAAAAAGCAGGAGAGATCAGATTTTTGCCTATTATCCTGACTACATTGACAGCAATTGGTGGCTTATTGCCTATCGCTTGGTCATCCAATCCTTTGATTTCTCCTTTAGCAACCGTAATGATCGGAGGCTTGATCAGTTCGACCCTGCTTTCAAGAATCGTAACGCCGGTGATCTACAAATTGATTCCACCGAAGATTGAAATAGAAGAAGCAAAAGAACAACATTCATAAAAAACCGAAAGGCTGGCCAATATCTAATACCGACCAGCCTTTACTTTTGCTAATTGTAATTTAGTTATTCGATTTATATCGATGGTATTCTTCTCTCAATTCTTCATATCTTCTTTTCCAATCCTCTGGAGTGCGTTCAGATATATTCTTCAGTTTCTTCAATTGGAAAGCTAGGATACAGGAAGCAAATCCCGCGGAAATAATGGCCATCCCTGTCCAAATCACGATGGTCAAGCCCGCAAATACAGGATTCCATAATAGGATAAAGCTAAATATCATCCCCAATATGGAGAATAATAAGATCCAGCCCCAATTCTTGACTCCATATTGTTTCAGGTCCAGAGCAACCGAAAGGTACTGCACTGATTTAAACATCACGAAGAACCCGATCACAAAGGGTAGGGTGGCTAATGATATGGCAGGATTGCTCAATAATAGCAGACCAAACAAAGTGTTCAAAATTCCACCCGCCAAATACCATCCCCATCCTTCAATTTCATTCTTGTTGTTTAGGGAGAATATAATCTCCATTACACCAGAAAATAAAAAAGAAATGCTGAACACGAATGATAAAGCTAAATAAGAAGTAACAGGGGTAGCAAGCACATAAAAACCTAAAATAACAAGTAAGATCCCTACGATCAATGGGAGATACCATTGTTTTACGGCAGTTCTAATGGTTTTAAAAAAGTTTTCCATGATTTATAAGTTACGTAGCATGATAATCCGGATTTATTAATATATCCTAATACAACTCAAATTTCATTAAGTTTTCTCTATTTATAAACATTTATGACGAGTGTCATTTATTAGCTATCCGCAATCTAAAAAGAGGTTAACGAATTTTCTTTTCAAACAAATAATGGTTGTGGCTGTTTATGTTTAAAAGGAGTAAACATGAAAAAACTATTGATATTAGGTTCGGCCCTGTTAATGTTGGCCTGCAATAATCAGAACAAACAAAATGCAAACAGTGGGGACAGTGCTGTGGCAGATGGTTCCACCCAAGGTCCAATTCCAGCAAATAACCCTGCAGATGTTTTACCTCATGCTGCCAAGCAGTTTATCGAGGATCATTTCCCTAATGCCAGCATTCAGCATGTTGAAAATAAACAAAGTCCAGTAACTGATGGGACCGTTTTTGATGTGGATCTTTCAGATAACACAGAAATTGATTTTGATAAAGACGGGGAATGGAGAGAAATCAGTACTAAAGGGGATGTAGTGGTACCTATGGCGGTATTACCTTCATCTGTACAGGAATATATCAATGCCAATTATGCTGGGCAGACCATTAAATCAATCGATAAGGAAATCGATGTAATGGCAGTAGAGTTGAAAAATGATACCGATTTAGTATTTGATCTCGATGGAAAATTCTTGAGAGTCGATAAATAGAAGTTTTAGTCTAATAATAAAGCCCCCGTACAAATTGTGCGAGGGCTTCTTTATTTTAATATCTGAGGCTCTTAGCCTAAGCTTTTCAAGCTTTCTTCCAATATCTGGATTTTAGCTTCTGCATCTGCCTTTTTGTTTTTCTCGTTCTCCACGATTTCAGGCTTTGCATTCTGCACAAATCGCTCATTCGATAATTTCTTGTCAACGGAAATCAAGAATCCTTTCAAGTATTCGATCTCTTTACTGATCCTTTCTTTTTCTGCATCAACATCGATGTTGTTTTCCAAGGCAACATAACACTCGTCTTTTCCTGCAAGGAAGCTCACCGCTCCACTTACTTTTTCTTTCACAAAACTCAACTCTTCAATGTTCGCTAGTTTCATGATGCTGTCTTGGTATTGACTGTAATCAATATTTGTCGCATTGATCGCTAATGGAAGAGCAATCTTAGGCGATAAACCTTTAGAATTCCTGATATTACGTACCTCAGAGATGATCTGCTGAACGATTGCAAATTCTTTGATGATGTTCTCATCGAATGCCTGAACCTTAGGGAAATCAGCTACGATGATGCAGTCCATATCCGTACGGCTTCCAAAGATCTCGTCATGCCATAACTCTTCTGTGATGAAAGGCATAAATGGATGAGCTAATTTCAGGACCTTTTGGAATAGACCTTTAACAGTTTCGTAAGTTTCTTTTTCAATTGGAGCCTGATAAGCTGGTTTTACCAGTTCAAGGTACCATGAACAGAAATCATCCCAGATCAATTTATAAGTTGCCATCAAGGCATCTGAAAGTCTGTAATTCGCAAAATGTTCCTCTATTTCTACCAATGCTTGGTTAAAGCGAGATTCAAACCATTTCGCAGACATCTTTTGCGATGCTGTTGCTTCCTGATCTACCACTTCCCAACCTTTTACCAATCGGAAGGCATTCCAGATCTTATTAGCAAAATTTCTTCCCTGTTCACAATATGAAACATCAAACATTAGGTCATTTCCAGCAGGAGAGGATAGGAGCATACCTACACGAACCCCATCGGTACCATATTGTTCCATCAATTCTATTGGATCAGGAGAGTTTCCTAATGATTTCGACATCTTGCGCCCCAATTTATCCCTCACGATACCTGTAAGATATACATTACGGAATGGAGGTTTCTGCGTATAATCATGACCCATAATGATCATGCGGGCAACCCAGAAAAACAAGATTTCCGGAGCTGTCACTAGATCATTCGTTGGGTAATAATATTTAAAGTCAGGGTTTTCTGGGTTTCTCACACCATCAAAAACCGACATCGGCCATAGACCGGATGAAAACCAAGTGTCCAATACGTCATCTTCCTGACGGATACCTGCAGTAGATTTACCTGTATTTTCAAATTCAGCGATGGCTTCTGCCTCCGTTTTTGCAATTACCCATTCATTCTTCTCATTGAACCATGCTGGAATGCGCTGCCCCCACCATAATTGACGGGAGATACACCAATCTTTCACATTTTCCATCCAATGCTTGTATGAAGCAAAGAATTTCTCAGGAATTAATTTAATGGTGCCATCCTCAACATATTCCAAGGCTGGTTTAGCAAGTTTGTCCATCTTCAAGAACCATTGCATCGATAGCTTTGGTTCAATGGCTGCATTTGTACGTTCCGAGAAACCTACTTGCGATTTATAATCCTCGATCTTTTCGATCTGGCCTGCTTCTTCTAATAAGGTTGCTACCTTTTTACGGGCGATAAAACGATCCTCACCAACCAAGATTTGAGCTTTCTCATTTAATGTACCGTTATCATTCAAGATATCGATCACCTCCAGATTATGTTTCTGGCCCAATTCATAGTCATTCAAATCATGGGCAGGAGTAACCTTCAAACATCCTGTACCAAATTCCATCTCCACATATTCATCTTGGATGATCGGAATTTCACGGTTGATCAATGGAACCAATACCGTTTTTCCTTGAAGATGTTTATAGCGCTCGTCCAATGGATTGATACAGATTGCTGTATCCGCCATAATGGTCTCCGGACGCGTTGTGGCAATAATCACAGACTCCTCGGAATCCTTGATTTTATAACGAACGTAATACAACTTTTGGTTGACCTCTTTACGGATTACTTCTTCATCAGAAAGGGCTGTTTTTCCTTCTGGATCCCAGTTTACCATACGGATTCCACGGTAGATATAGCCTTCTTTGTAAAATTTGATGAAGGTATCGATCACCGCTTCAGAAAGATCAGGGTCCATTGTGAATTTGGTCCTTTCCCAATCACATGAAGCTCCCAGTTTTTCCAATTGCTTCAAGATGATACCACCGTATTTTTCTTTCCATTCCCAAGCATATTTCAAGAATTCATCACGGCTGATGGATGTTTTCTCAATGCCTTTTTCTTTCAACATAGCAACGACTTTCGCCTCAGTAGCAATGGATGCATGGTCCGTTCCCGGAACCCAACATGCATTTTTGCCTTGCATACGTGCACGACGGATCAACACATCCTGAATGGTGTTGTTCAACATATGGCCCATGTGAAGGACCCCAGTGACGTTTGGAGGGGGCATGACAATGGTGTATGGCTCACGCTCATCTGGTACCGAACGGAAAAATCCATTTGACATCCAGTAGGAATACCACTTCTCTTCAGCTTCTTTTGGATTGTACGTTTTTGCTATGCTCATTATATTCTTAATGTTCTAAAAGGTTACAAAAATACGCATTTAATGCCTTATTTCCCACTTGCTAACCGTAAATAAATACGCTGTGTTTACTAATTGAAAAATTAATGTTAATTAACTGTTACTATCTCTAATTAAATGTAAATTTGGCGATTGAATTTTTTTTATGACATGAAGAATGTTATTAAAGATTTAAGGGGTTTCTTCTTCTATTTTGGCTATTGGCTGTTGATGAGCTTCTTGGATCGCCTTATTTTCCTAGTTTCGTTCAACGATAAAGTCAATTTTTCCAATTTTAAGGATGTATTGAGAATTTTCTACCATGGATTGCCACTTGATTTTTCCGTGGTCTCTTATATCTGTGTCCTTCCTTTTTTAGGGTATCTCGTTTTAAACCACTATTCCAATGAAATCTTAAAGAGAAAACTGCTCAATGCCTATACCTTTGTCGTTTTGATCTTTTATCAGATCATCACCTTTGCCAATGTCAATATCTATAGGGAATGGGGGGATAAGATTTCAAAAAGGGCTATTGATGCCATTGCCGAAGATGCTGCAGGAGCAGCGGCCTCCGCGGAATCAACACCCATCTTAATCCCTGTTTTGGGTATCGTCCTATTGACTGCCGGAGGGTATTGGCTTTACCTCAGGCTATTCAAGTCCGTACATTTTCCCAAGAAATTAGTGTGGTGGAAATTGGGAATCCAGTTTTTCATCGGAGGCCTGTTCCTATTCGGATTTATCCGTGGTGGATTTGGAAGAGCTCCATTGAACCCTAGTAAAGCTTATTTTTCTTCAAACACTTTCTATAACCATGCTGCGGTCAATACACATTACGCCTTATTGCGTGAGTATTTTACGAGGAACCAACGTATGCGTTCGCCTTATAAATATTTCCCAAGCGATGCGGAAGCCAAAGCTCTGATAGCTCCAGCTTTTACTGAAGTGGCAGATTCTAGTTTCAATATCCTGAAAACTAAAAAGCCTAATGTGGTCGTCCTTGTTTTGGAAAGTTTTGTCGCTGATCTGATCCATTCTATGGGTGGTGAAAAAGGTATTACACCCCATTTTGAAGAATTGATTTCCCAAGGTCTATTTTTTGATCAGATCTATTCGGCATCTGATCGATCTGATAAGGGCATCGTGGGTATTTTCAGTGGGTTTCCAGCCCAAGGCCCTGAAAGCATTATTAAATACATCGATAAGCATGAAAATATGCCCGCCATTGGCCAAGAGTTTCATAATGCAGGTTATAAGACGTCTTTTTACCATGGTGGACAGAGTGAGTTCTACAATTTTAAGTCCTATATGTTAGCCCATGGTATTGATAAGGTAGTTGATATCATGAACTTCAACCCTTTATTGCCTAGAACTTCTTGGGGAGTTTATGACCATGTTGTATTTGAAAGAATGATAGAAGATCTGGATGATGTAGATCAGCCTTTCTTTTCCAGTATTTTTACTTTGGTCAATCATGAACCTTTTGAATTATATGATGAATACAAATTCGGGAAGGACAATAATGTAAACAAATTCAAGAGTACCGCATATTATACCGATCAGGCCATCCATGAATTTTTGGAAACGGCCAAAACCAAAGATTGGTACAATAACACCTTGTTTGTCCTGGTTGCCGACCATGGCCACCGATTGCCAACTGAAAAATGGGACATCAATAGGCCCCAACGTTTTCATATCCCGCTCTTGTTTTTCGGTGAACCTATTAAAGCGGAATACCGAGGAAAAAAAATAAACAAGATTGGAAATCAAACCGATCTTGCCAAATCCCTGTTAAATCAATTAAATCTGCCTACTGATCGTTATCGTTGGAGCCGCGATCTATTCAACAGTAGTTTTCCGGAGATTGCATTTTATAATTCAAAAGATGCTTTTGGCGTGATCAACAAAGATGAGGTTATCTCCTACGACCGTGTAGGAAATAGAATAAACTTTAATTCCAACGAACAATATCCGAAGGGAAAAGCTGATAGCCTATTGAATATGGCAAAGGCATACTACCAAGAGGTATATGAAGACTTTATGAAATACTAATATGATCAAGTTAAAAGGATGGTTTGGACCTTATTTGGCATTGGCAATACGGCTTGCTTTGATGCTCTTGCTCTATGGAATCCTTAGGCTCGGGTTCTATGGGTTCAATATGGCCCAATTTCCTCAAGTATCATTTTCTGAATTGATGTATATGATGGCTGGAGGGGTGAAATTTGATATTGTCGCCCTGCTATACATCAATATCCTTTATATACTGTTAGTTTCTTTTCCGGTTCCTTTTAAATACAATCCTCTATTTTCTAAAATTAGCAAATGGGTCTTTGTCGTTTCAAATAGCATTGGAATTGCTCTTAATTTGGTGGATTTCGCCTATTATCCCTTTACCTTAAAACGGACTACAGGTACTGTTTTCGGTCAATTCGCCAATGAGGAAAATCTTGGAAAGTTGTTCTTGGACTTTGGTCTGGAATACTGGTACCTGGTGTTTTTCTTTGTTCTGATTGTTTGGGGACTGATCAAACTTTATGACCTAGTCCAAGTTGAAAAACCCACGGTCTTCAATTGGAAGTTCTATTCGGTACAGCTGCTGCTGCTATTGACGGTAGCCTTCCTGTTTGTAGGTGGTGTCCGTGGTGGCTGGGCACATAGCACTCGACCGATCACTTTGAGCAATGCTGGAGATTATGTGAAGTCTCCTGAGGAAATGAATATTGTGCTCAATACTCCTTTTTCGATTCTTAAGACCTTAAAGGCTGTAAGTCTCAAGGAAGAACATTTCTTTTCTGACCAAGAGCTTAATGCCATGTATCCGGTGGTCCATCAACCAAAGGATTCAGCGCAGTTTAAAAAACTGAACGTAGTGTTGCTGATATTGGAGAGCTTTGGAAAAGAACATATAGGCTTCTTCAATAAAGACCTGGAAAATGGAACTTACAAAGGCTATACGCCTTTCTTAGACTCTTTGATTGAACAATCCTATACTTTTACCAGGTCTTATGCCAACGGTCGTAAATCCATCGATGCGCTGCCTTCTGTGATCACAGGAATTCCTTCTATTGGTGAGCCTTTTGTCCTTTCGATATATTCTGGGAACAAGACTACCAGTTTGGCCAAGCTGCTTTCGGATGAAGGTTATGAAACTTCCTTTTTCCATGGTGCACCGAATGGAAGTATGGGCTTTTCCGCTTATATGCAATTAGCCGGAATCAAGCATTATTATGGTAAAAATGAATACAATAATGATGCAGATTTTGATGGTATTTGGGGTATCTGGGATGAACCCTTTATGCAATATATGGCCAAACAGATGGACCAGATGAAAGAGCCTTTTTTCAGTAGCTTTTTTTCCTTGTCCTCCCACCATCCATTTAAGGTCCCTGAGAAATACGCTGGTAAATTCCCGAAAGGAACCCTGCCATTGCATGAGCCATTGGGCTATGCCGACCATGCCTTAAAGAAATTTTTCCAGACCGCTTCTAAGAGCCCTTGGTACAATAATACGCTGTTCGTGATCTGTGCTGATCATGCCAGTATGAGCCATTTTAAGGAATACAATACCATGCCTAATTCATTTGCCATCCCGATTGTATTCTACTATCCAGGAGGGGAATTAAAAGGGGTTTCTGATAAACTTGTACAACAGATTGATATTATGCCCACCGTGCTAAACTATCTGCAATATGATAAGCCCTATTTCTCTTTTGGATTTGATGCTTTTGCTCCAGATCGGAATAATTTCGTGGTCAGCAATATTGGCAATATCTATAACTTTTTTATGGGTGATTATTTTATGACCTATGGAGATAAGGAAGTGAAATCGGTCTATAATCTTAAAGCCGATAAGTTTTTAGAACATGATCTTAAGGGAAAGGACCTCCAAGTTCAGGACTCCCTGATGAAACATCTCGAATCCTTTATGCAGCAGTATAACAATCGAATGATCCACAATAAATTGGTAGCAGAGAATTAATCCACGATTGTTTTTCCAAACTTATAACGTAGGGTAAAGACTTGCTGATTATCCACTTTTCCGGGGGAAAAATGGAAAGAAGCTGTAAATTTCCCTTCTATTTTGTCTGATTTAAATGGCATCCAGCCTAAATCTAATCGATCATAAGTTTTACGATGGTAAAAGGAATCGCCATTCGGTAAGTTCATGGGTTCCCCAAGATATAAAGTGTTGGCAAGAAAGAATCGCTTATAGCCTACATGGATATTGGAGATAAAGCCATTGGCTTTTTGCATGTCATAGACCGATCTGACACGGTCAAAACCCATTGCTGCGCCAGCATCAATGGTCAAGGAGTCAAAAACGGTCTTGTGGCTCAGGTCTACACCTAACCTAAGCATGATCACCGCATTGTCCTGTATATGTTCCTCAATGCTATCATTGCTCGTGAGGGCATTATGGTACATCATCCCATCATTGCGGATATAGAAGCTTCCGATAGCATATTTACCTGAGATCCCAGCTACAAATTGTTCCCTATTCTGATAACCTTGTTTGCTCATCCAATCAATGAAGACTGATTGCTGGAAATTGCGGTTCTTATAGTTGAAATACATCCCTTCGATATTGGGGCGGTCATACATCAAGGTATCCGCTAAAACCATTCGGGGGATATCTTTCAATCGTTCATGCCTAGGCATAAATCCCAAAGCAAAATCAAATTTTTCCGTCTTATAGTTATAATATGCGATAGGGTTCCATCGACTTTTATTTTCCGAATTGATGCCAAACTCCTGGTTAAAATGGGCACCTCCGTATAACCTATGGTTTTTCTCAATCTCAAAAAAAAGGTTAGGGGAGATAGTCGCCCCAAAAAAGGTTTTTGGGATCGTGTATTGTGCTCCATATTCCCGATTGTCTGCATATCCGAAGAAATCAATACCTAGGCCAATCTTTTGAGCAAATGTGGAGAAGCTAATGAGGAAAAGCAAAGCTGTAAGGAGTAATCTTGACATGGATACGCGGAAATGGTGCATAGAATAATTTGGAGGTCAACTTATAAAGAATCTGTCAAAAATACAAAAGGTCGCTTAATTATTTTAAGCGACCTTTTGAGAATTATCTGTTTTTGGAATTATACTTCCAATAATAATCTAGCTGGATCTTCTAGCAATTGCTTAACGCGTACCAAGAAGCTTACAGATTCACGACCATCAATAATACGGTGGTCATAAGAAAGAGCGATATACATCATCGGACGGATAACCACTTGACCGTTTTCAGCGATTGGTCTTTGGATAATGTTGTGCATGCCTAAGATTGCCGATTGAGGCGCATTGATAATAGGAGTAGACATCATTGAACCAAATACACCACCATTTGTAATGGTAAATGTACCACCAGTCATTTCATCGATTGTCAATTTGTTGTCGCGAGCTTTAGTAGCTAACTCAGCAATTGCTTTCTCGATTTGGTATAGTGCCATAGATTCTGCATTTCTGATCACAGGAACCACTAATCCTTTTGGAGCAGAAACTGCGATTGAAATATCAGCAAAGTCAGAATATACTAATTCGTTTTCTTCGATACGAGCATTTACCGCAGGCCATTCTTTCAATGCAGTGGTCACTGCTTTAGTGAAGAATGACATAAAGCCTAGGCCGATACCATGTTTCTCTTTGAAGGTATCTTTGTATTTAGCACGTAGGTCCATGATAGGTTGCATGTTAACTTCATTGAAAGTAGTTAACATAGCGGTATCATTTTTAACGGCTACCAAACGCTTAGCGATTGTTTTACGCAATGAGCTCATTTTCTCACGACGTTCCACACGGTCGCCAGCACTTACTGGAGCAGTAGCTGTTACTGCAGCAGCAGCTGGTTTAGATTCCGCTTTCGCTGGAGTTGCTTGAGCTTTTTCAGCGTCCTCTTTGGTGATTCTTCCGTCTTTACCTGTTCCTTTGATCGTAGATGGGTCAATTCCTTTTTCTCTTAAGATTTTAGCAGCAGCAGGTGATGCCGTGCCAGCAGCATAAGTTTCAGGACTTTCATCCGCTTCAGCTTGAGCAGGTTTTGATTCCGCTTGTGCAGCTGGAGCTTCCTCTTTTTTCGCTGGAGCATCGCCAGATCCTGCAGGAGCGTCTCCGTCTTCAATAGTACATACTACTGCGCCGATTTCCAGGGTATCACCCTCTTGCGCAATAATACGTAGGATACCCGCTTTTTCTGCCGGTAATTCAAACGTTGCTTTATCAGATTCTAATTCGGCAATGTTCTCGTCCATTTCGACGTAATCACCATCTTGTTTTAGCCATTGGGCCAAGGTTACTTCGGTAATTGATTCACCAACCGAAGGGACTTTGATTTCTAAGCTCATATTTACTTCTTTTAAACCTCCATTAAATATACTATAATATTACAACGGACGGTTAAACATTTTGTTTATTCGAATGATTTATTAATTATTGCTTCTTGTTGTGCCACATGTTTTTTCATGTAACCCGTTGCAGGACTTCCGCTCTCGGTACGTGCAATATAATCCGTGAAATCAAGATCTGTCTTGCGGAAAATACGGCAGTAATAAGGCCATGCACCCATGTTCTCATTTTCTTCCTGAACCCAGATGAATTCCGTCGCTTTTTTGTATTTCGCACGGATCGCCTTGAATTGCTCAGCAGGAGCAGGGTACAATTGCTCAACCCTTACGATTGCTACATCGGTACGTTTGTCTGCTTGTTGTTTCTCCAATAAATCGTAGTAGATCTTTCCTGAACAGAATAATACACGTTTTACTGTTGTTGCTTTTGCGTAGTTGTCATCGATTACCTCTTGGAAGTTCTCTTTGGTAAAGTTATCCAGTTTAGAAACCACTTTTGGATGGCGTAATAAACTTTTTGGAGTAAAGACAACCAATGGTTTACGGAAGTCTCTTACCAATTGACGACGCAATAAGTGGAAATAGTTCGCTGGAGTAGTACAGTTTGCAATGATCAGGTTATCGTTAGCACATAATTCCAAGAAACGCTCGATACGTCCTGAAGAGTGCTCTGGTCCTTGACCTTCCATACCATGAGGTAACATCATGACCAATCCGTTCGATCTTTTCCATTTAGTTTCTGCACTTGACAAATATTGGTCAACGATGATCTGTGCACCATTGTAGAAGTCACCAAACTGTGCTTCCCACACGGTCAGTGCTTGTGGGTTTGCCAACGCATAGCCATATTCAAAACCTAAAACTGCATACTCAGAAAGTAAAGAGTTGTAGATGTTGAAACGCTCGCCACCATTTACATTTGCCAATGGAATGTATTTCTCTTCAGAATCTTCCAAAGTTAGGACCGCATGTCTATGGGAGAATGTACCACGTTGAACATCCTGTCCTGAGATACGAACGCGATTGCCTTCATCCAATAAGGTCGCATAAGCCATCAACTCACCCATTGCCCAATCGTAGTTGTCATTTTTAACCATGGCAGCACGGTCTTCGAACAATTTAGAAATCTTACGGAAGAATTTCTTGTCTTTCGGCAAAGTAGTGATCTCATTGGCTAATTTCAAGAATTCCTTAGCTGGAACTTTGGTGTCAACCTCTTCATAGTTATCTGCTTTTTTAGCAGCATGTAATCCTTTCCACGCTCCACCGAACATTGGAACTTCTTCGTCCAGTTTGTCCGTTTTCTTAGCGATGTCCAATTGCTCTTGAAGGTAATCCTTAAACTCCTTCTCGGTGCTTTTCACATAGCTCTGGTCAATTGATTTCTCATCCACTAATTTATTAGCATATACATCTTTTGGATTAGGGTGTTTTTCAATTGCCTTGTACAGCAATGGTTGGGTAAACTTAGGCTCATCAGCCTCGTTATGTCCGTAACGACGGTAACATAATAGGTCGATGTAAACGTCAGTTTTATATTTTTGACGGTATTCTACCGCTAAATTAATCGCGTATACTACTGCTTCTGCATCATCACCGTTTACATGGAATACAGGTGAAGAAGAGATTTTTGCGACGTCAGTACAGTAAGTTCCTGAACGTGCATCTTTGTAGTTAGTTGTAAAACCAACTTGGTTGTTGATCACGATATGAATGGTACCACCAGTGCGGTATCCTTCAAGTTTTGACATCTGAGTTACCTCGTATACCACACCTTGACCAGCAATAGCAGCATCCCCATGAATCAAGATCGGCGCAATTTTCGAAGAATCGCCATTGTATTTCATGTCGATTTTCGAACGCGTGATACCTTCAACGATTGGGTCAACGGTTTCTAAGTGCGAAGGGTTAGGTGCTAGGGAAAGGTGGATGGATTTGCCATCTTCTGTAGTCACATCGGATGAATAACCCAAGTGATATTTTACGTCACCACCAAATTGCAATTCTGGATCTTCTTCCGCATACATTTTGCCTTCGAATTCCGAGAAAATGGTTTTGTAAGGTTTTCCCATGATGTTTGCCAATACGTTCAAACGACCACGGTGTGCCATACCAATCATAAATTCTTGGATACCTAAACTTGCACCTTTTTCAATGATGGAATCCAATGCAGGGATTAAGCTTTCTGCACCTTCAAGGGAGAAACGTTTTTGTCCCAAGAATTTTGTTCCCAAGAAACTTTCGAAAATAACCGCACGGTTCAATTTTCTGAAAATGCGTTTCTTTTGGTCAACATCGTAATGAGGTTGGTTTCTATCCGCTTCCATATGGTCTTGCAACCATTTGATTTTTTCAGGGTTACGGATATATTTGAATTCAGCACCAATCGAACGACAGTAAGTGTCCTCGATAAGCTGGCGGATATCTCTTAATTTGGCAGGGCCTAAACCAACTTCCACACCAGCATTGAAAACCGTGTCCATATCAGATTCTGATAGGCCAAAGGTCTCTAATTCTTTGCCAGGGTAGTATTTGCGGCGCTCGCGAACAGGGTTGGTTTGGGTAAATAGGTGACCACGGTCTCTATAACCATGGATCATGTTTAATACGTTGATTTCTTTTAATGCGTGATCAGAAACACCTTCAACTGATTCAACCGAACCACCTTCTGATGTTTGACCAAAGTCAAATCCTTCAAAAAACTTTTGCCAACCAAAATCTACTGAATTTGGGTCAGCTTTGTATGCTTGATATAAACCGTCGATGTAACTCGAATCAGCATTACTCAAAAATGTCAATTTGTCCATGTGGATTGGGGTGATAAAATTTTGCCAAATTTATAAATAATAAACATACTTTTCCGCATTTAATCGATATAAAATACAATGTTTTAGCATGTTTTTTCGTGTATTCTGTTTAAGAAATAAATAATAGTCGATTTTTGATAAACTTTGAGTTTATTATTGTTTTTTCCATAATAATTTAACGTTGAGAAAATGATTTTGTTTATTTCGAAACATACAATCTCTTGGCAAGATCTTGCCAGTCAGCACAAGTATTTTCCTTAGGACTGGTCCCTACAGAAGCCATGTGCGACCAGAAACCATAGGTGGTAGCAGGCGCAAAATCTAAAAGGTGTTCTTCAAAGAAGCTAGCACCTGCAAGCCAGTTGGAGTCTAGCTCTTGCGTAAAATATTTTGAAATCAATCTTCGCTCCGCATAAGTGATATTTCCTGTGCTCAATAATGTTTGGATGGTTTCATCGACTGCTTCTTGGCCAGTACTGGCCGTTTTCCAGTTTAATACCAATTCCTCATTGATCTGTTCCGTATTTTTTTCCTCAGCTTCGATGCCGTTGAGCTTAAAAAATACATTGGGATACTTTTTGAGCATAAAGCGAAAATAGTCTCTCCATAAAAGCATGGTCATCAAGCGCTCATATCTTTTTTTATTTTGGCTTAAAGATGAATTTTGCATCTGATGATACACGTAAATAGGGGACAGGGCACCAATAGCAATATAAGGAGAGACCAATGAAAAATTGTTCAGTCCTTCATAATTGGGATCCAATAAATTTTTTAGTTTTTCTATACCTATATCTTCACCTCCTTCAAAGCCTTGATCACCTAGAGATGCTATTTCCTCATCCGAATAGCCCAACTCTTTCAAGCTTGGGATAGCGGTGTTTTCCAAGTGTTGCGGACTTAGGATGTTGCTTGGGGCATCAAGGGGGTTGCGGACTGTACTTTCCCGTTCAATCTTCTTTCTGAAAATATTGAATTTATCAGGGATGTCCTTGATGGGAAAGGGAAGGTCTTCTTTGTGAAAAAGGGTATGGCCGATAAAATGCCGCAGGTTAATTTTGTTTTCCCATAATTCCGCTTCCACGGCCTCCGAGATCTGGGTCTCCCGAGATGCAACTTCCCGATGGTGGAACACTTCTCCAACCTCATATTTTGCACATAGTACAGGAAGAATATCCTCGGGCTTGCCGACAAAAGTCATCAGATCGCTGTCCATTCCTTGAAGTTTCGACTTTAATTGCGCCACAGACTCCAATAGGAATTGTGCCCTTTTGATGCCGGTATTGTTCTGTTGGAATTTGTTTTTGTGGAAATAACGAGGGTCGAAACAGTAAACTGGGATGATTAAGTCTGATTTGTTTATAGCTTCAATTAAAACCTCATTGTCATGCAGTCTTAAATCATTCCTAAACCAAACAAGAACTACTCTTTTACTCATATTATACCCCGAAATGCGTTACTTAACAAATATAGTCTATTATAAGTGACTGGGGGCATCCCTGACCCGAATTTTTACATGTCAAAGACAATGTGATTTATTGTTAAAATTTATTTGATTTGTAAAATTTTTAGAAACTTTAAACTTTCACAGTTCAATTCTGTTAGCATTAAATAAATCTTATACAAATAAGTGGAGGGAAAATGGAAGTGTTATTATCAGGTTTGAATTCTTATTTGGGAAAACGAGCCATGAGTAACCTGAGTAGGGAAGATTATAATGTACATGGGATCGTCAGAGACTTGGATTTGTTCAAATCCAAGGTTTTTGAGACGGTGACGGCAACTCTTGATAAGGTCGATTTACTGCGGAGAGGCAAAGAATTTGAAGCCTACAAAATCGAATCAGGAGTCGGCCTTGCCATATATATTACGCATGTTCCTACCTTGGGTGAACTTGTTAACCTTAATTTAGAACTTATTACATTGAAAAACTTCATTGAACTGACCAAGTTAAATGGAGGGAAACGAATCGTCTATATAGCCAGGCTAATGGACAAACCCTTTATTAGGGATATTGAAGCCCTCTTGAAGGCATCCAATATCGCCTATACCATCGTGCTCAAGAACCTGGCGATAGGAAAGGGCAGTGTTCTGGACAAATACATGCATATCTTGATCAACGGGAAGTATCTTCCTTATGACAATACCTTTGCGCACGTTAAATTCAACCCTATTTCATCTTTGGACCTCTTGCGTTGGGTCTATAATGTGGATTGGGACAAATGTTTCATCAATGAAACCATCGAGATAGGTGGGCCAAGTACCATTACGGTCCAGGAAATCTATCGCTTGTATAAAAAAACCTTGTATCCAAATGCAGAGGTTAAGAGTATTTTAGTGCCTCATTTCATTATGAGTTTGGTCTTTAAAAAAGCCTACCATATCCATAAGGAAGACCTTATCGAATTCAAGCGTTTAATGGAGCGCGAATATCCGATTGACAATACTTCCTGGAAAAACGAAATGCTATTCTCCTTTACCCCCATCGATCAAGTAATTAAGCTCGACCAATAAATTCTTAAACCTTCTTATATTGCCGCTATTAGCTTACATTTGTAGCTAAGCGAGCTATTAAATATGGGATACAAAAGTTTACAAGAATGTGTTGCCGACCTAGAAAACCATGGTCATTTAATCCGTATCAAAGAAGAAGTCGATCCATACCTGGAAATGGCCTCTATCCAGATGCGCGTTTATGATGCCCAAGGTCCGGCCTTATATTTTGAGAATGTCAAAGGATCTAAATTTCCTGCAGTATCAAACCTCTTTGGAACCCTAGAACGATCGCGATTCATGTTCAGGGATACCTTGGACCATGTCAAGAAATTGGTGGACGTTAAGATGAACCCAATGTCGGTTTTGAAGAATCCTTTTTCTTATGCAGGTTCTTCCATGGTCGCCTTGGGTGCATTGCCTTGGAAAAAGAAATCTTCAGCGCCTATTTTATACGGACAGACCAAAATATCCGAACTACCACAGATCGTGAACTGGCCTATGGATGGTGGTCCTTTTGTGACCATGCCCCAGGTTTATACAGAAGATATCAGCAAACCTGGCATCATGAATGCCAACTTAGGGATGTACAGGATACAACTGGGAGGCAACGACTATATTCAAGACCAAGAAATTGGGCTTCATTATCAGTTGCATCGTGGGATTGGAATCCATCAGACCAAAGCTAATGCCTTAGGGAAACCGCTGAAAGTAAGTATTTTCGTTGGGGGTCCGCCCTCACATCCGCTTTCTGCGGTGATGCCTCTTCCAGAAGGCCTTTCTGAAATGATCTTTGCCGGTGCTCTTGGAAACCGTCGCTTCCGCTATTTCTATGATGAGGAAGGATTCTGTATCTCTGCTGATGCAGATTTTGTTATTACAGGTACGGTATATCCAAATGATAATAAACCTGAAGGTCCATTTGGTGATCATATCGGTTATTATTCCTTGCTCCACCCATTCCCATTGATGAAAGTCCATAAAGTGTATCACCGGAAGAATCCTATCTGGTCATTTACCGTGGTGGGAAGGCCTCCGCAAGAGGATACCAGCTTTGGCGCTTTGATCCATGAAATCACAGGCAATGCCATTCCACAACAGATTGGTGGCCTTCATGCAGTGCATGCAGTGGACCCAGCAGGTGTGCACCCGCTGTTGTTCGCTATAGGAAGTGAACGATATACGCCTTATCAAAAAGTGGATCGTCCACAGGAAGTGTTGACCATTGCCAACCAGATTCTAGGAACCAATCAGCTTAGTCTGGCAAAATATCTATTTATATCCGCCTTTGAGGATAACCCTCAGCTGGATATCCATAGCATCAAAGATTTCTTTATGCATATCTTTGAAAGAATTGATCTAAGCAGGGATTTGCACTTTCAGACCAATACAACCATCGATACCCTGGATTATACCGGTGATGGTTTAAATGCAGGATCAAAGGTAACCTTCGCAGCTGTTGGGGAGGTAAAACGAAAGTTGATAACGGAATATCCAAGTGCATTGGAACTGCCAAGACCTTTCAACCAAGGAAAATTAGCTTTGCCGGGGATTCTTGTTGTAGACGGGAAGGCTTTTACCAGCTATGAAGAAGAAGCCAAAGTGCTGGAAGAATGGTGTGCAGCGGCGAAAGATAAAAACTGGGAAGGAATCCAGCTCATTGTCTTGGCAGATGATGCTGCATTTACTGCAGAGAATGAAAATAATTTTGTTTGGGTTACATTCACTAAATCCAATCCTTCCTACGATATTTATGGTATTGATAGTTTTATCAGCCATAAACACTGGGGCTGTCATGGCCCTGTGATCATTGATGCGAGAAGAAAACCTCATCATGCCCCTGATCTGATCAAAGACCCGGCGGTAGAGAAAAGGGTAGACCAACTGGCCGCGAAAGGTGGATCACTGCACGGTATATACTAAAAGAAATTCCAAAAAATACATCAAAGATAAAAAATAGGTGAAACGGTTGTAAATAAAGATTTTACAGCCGTTTTATGATTTTTTGGTATTGAGGTAAATATCAGTAAAAATCGACGTTTAAGTATTATTCTACCTCAAAAAGAATGCAGCAAAGAAAAACGGAAAAGTTACGGTTATGTCCAGGATTACCGTAAAAGGCAAACCGTCAGCATTCAGTACCAAATTGAATATTTCTATATCGAATTGTCGATTTCCATCCTAAGGCACAACCCTGTAGTAATAACTGGTCCTTGATTTCGCTAATGGGTCAGCTAAACGTAAAACCGATGGCAGCCTACCTGGTTACAAAAAACAATGATCATAAATCAAAGTTACTCGACCTTGTTTCATATGGTGCTGGCTGTATGTGATACTTTGATGGAAATTAACAGTGATTATCTGCCATTTTCGAAATAGGAAATTCGGGGATAGGCAACTACCACGGTGAATATGGTTTTCATTGTTTCACCCACCAAAAATCGGTTATTGAAAAGACAACTTGGGGAGAATCTACTTGAAATATCCAACAAAAATATGAAGTGGTTGAAAAGGGTGATTTAACAGAGATTAAGTTACAAATCTCATTAATTCAGATACTCTTCATTTACGTATGTTGCTGAACTTTGTACCACAATTAAAAAACAAAAAGGTATGCAAGTAATATTAGGAGCCAATGGACAAATTGGCGAAGAACTCGCAAGAGAATTGAAAAGAAATTTCACTTCAGATATTAGAATTGTAAGTAAAAATGCCCAAAAGATAAACGATACTGATGAAATTTTTTCGGCTGACCTGACCATAAAGGAAAAAGCTATTGAAGCAGTAAAAGGAGCAGAAATTGCTTACTTCACTTTAGGTTTACCGATTAGTTCAGATTTATGGGAAGATCTTTTCCCGAAAATCCTGCAAAACGTAATCGATGCCTGTAAAATTCACGGTACAAAACTGGTGTTCTTTGACAATACCTATATGTATCCGCAAGACGACAGACCGCATACAGAAAACACAGCTTTTGAACCTTTGGGAAGAAAAGCGCGGGTAAGAAGACAAATGGCGGAAATGGTTTCGAAAGAAATGCAATCCGGTGGGTTGACAGCGGTGATTTGCCGAGCACCCGAATTTTATGGTCCGGGAAAAACGCAAAGCATTACCAATACGCTTATTTTCAATAATATCAAAGATGGAGAAAAATTGAAAGTTCCTATCAGTGCCAACAAAAAACGAAGCCTGATTTGGACACCCGATGCAAGCAGGGCTACCGCTTTGATTGGCAACACTTCGGATACTTATGGACAAACCTGGCATTTGCCTGTGGATAAGAGCCATCCTACCTATAAAGAATTTATTGGTTTAGCCTCTAAAGTATATGGAAGAGATTTAAAATTTTCAGTCGTTCCAAAATTGGTATTCCAAATTGGAGCTTGGTTCAATCCAAAATTAAAAGAGCTTTTAGAATTATTGCCAAGATATGCGTCCGATAATCTGTTTGATGACACAAAATTCAGGAAACGTTTTCCCGATTTTCAGGTAACCAGCTACAAACAGGGGTTTGAACAAATTAAGTATGAGCAGAGTAGTAAAAAAATAAATTAATAACTTAGGAATGTATAAATGTGAAAATCAGCAAATGAAAGCTCCGTCAAAAGTTTCATCTATTAGTGCATTACATCAGTTTCTGGGACTAGGCAAACCGTCCAACCCATTGATTAGTGTATTTAATTTTGATGAAGTGCAACTGGATCCGGAAACCATTTTAAGTACAGTAACTACAGATTTCTATGTGGTTGCCTTAAAGAAAGACTGTGCAGGTGGCAAATGCAAATACGGGCAGCAATATTATGATTTTGACGATGGAATATTGTACTTCATCGCCCCACATCAGGTACTGCAATTTGAAGATGTACTGCTCAATGGCGTAAAAGGGTTTGTTTTGGTAGTTCATCCCGATTTTCTGCAAAGCTATCCATTGGCTGCTGCTATTAAAGATTACGGCTATTTTTCTTATTCTACCGATGAAGCATTATTTCTTTCAGAAAAAGAAGAAAAGTCGGTGATGGACATTATAGAAAATGTATCCCGTGAGATAGATGCCAACATGGATGCATTTACTCAGGATTTACTGGTGTCAAATATTGATTTATTGTTGAAGTATTGCGACCGTTTTTACAATCGCCAGTTTCTGACAAGAAAGAAAGCAAATAACGATTTGCTCGCTAGATTGGAAACACTGCTTGACGAGTATTTTAAAGGTGAGCAATTATTGACAAAGGGCATCCCTACTGTTCAGTATGTTGCTGGAGAATTACATCTAAGCCCCAATTATTTGAGCGATATGCTCCGCATCCAGACAGGGCAGACCACACAACAGCATATACAAAACAGGTTAATAGAAAAAGCCAAAGAACTACTTTCCACAACTAATAAATCGGTTTCTGAAATTGCTTACGAATTAGGTTTTGAACATCCGCAGTCCTTTCACCGCTTATTCAAAAACAGAACTGCTGTGTCACCCTTAGATTTCAGGGCTTCGTTTAATTAATCAGCAAAAATTATACAGATGAATTTAGCAGATACTCTTGGTTTCCGCTGCTCTGTGCGAGTATTTGACCGGGAGAAACCCATCGCTTTAGAGTACCTTTTGAGGAAGTGTATATCAGAAACTAATTCTCATTTCAGAGATAAGGTTACAAACTTTTGTAATTGAGTTACTAGCGTCTTATTTTTAATAAAGAAATTTGTAATTAAAAACATCAAATTCTTGAAATGAAAAAGCTCTTATTAATAGTAACAAATGTTGGTCATTATGCAAGCGGATTAGAAACAGGCTTGTGGTTGAGTGAAGTAACCCACATATACCATACGGCAAAAGAAAAAAACTGGAATGTTACTATTGCAAGTCCAAAAGGCGGAGAAGTTCCCATTGACCCGGAAAGTCTAAAGCCTTTGGTATTGGACAAAGTTTCAAAAGATTATTACGAAAGTCAGGACTTTATGGATGAGCTTAATCACTCCAAAAGCCTTGCTGAAGTACAGAATGAAAGTTTCGATTGTGTGTATTTGGCAGGCGGACATGCAACGATGTATGATTTCCCTGATAATGCCACTTTACAATCCATCGTCAGCCATCAATACGAAAGCGGTAAATTAGTATCAGCAATATGCCACGGAGTGGGTGGATTACTAAATGTGAAATTGTCTGACGGGACTTATTTAATAAACGGAAAAAAGCTAACGGGTTTTGATTGGTTTGAAGAAAGCATTGCCCGCAGAAAAAAAGAAGTCCCTTTTAATTTGGAAGCATCATTAAATGAAAGAGGTGTGATTTATGATAAGGCGTTTATCCCGATGACTTCAAAAGTTGTGGTAGATGGCAATTTAATTACCGGACAAAATCCATTCAGTTCAAAGGAAATGGCAAAGATTTTATCTAAAGAATTACAGAAATAAACTGAGTAACCAGTCCTGAAATAGCGATACAGGTTTTTTATAAAAATTTTAAAATAAATTCCAAAATATACTAAACGAGGTTACCTTTTTTGGCAACCTCGTTTTGCATGCCATGCTAAGTCATTTTCCTGTCCATCCCTAAAAATTTTCAATCTTTTTTATTCCTCCATTTAAACTTGACCTTATTCGAGCCACGTTCCGAATTTTCCGAATATGTCTCGAATATGGTCAAACTGAGTCTCGAAGCCTTTTCAGCTGGACAGCCGAATGAAAATCCAAATTTATTTTAGCCTGTCAACCAGAATTGTTGAAAATATATTTTTGATGTGTTTTTCAATAAATACTCCAATTGAGTATAAATAACTCAACAAAAGTTTAAAATATTTAATAAAAATTCAATAAAAATTAAAAAAGATTATGAAAATTGTTTTTTAATACTTTACTTTGTGTCATTAATTCATAAAAACAATTAAATCATTAACAAAACAACAATCGTATGTGCGGAATTGTCGGAGCATTTGAATTGAAACAACCCCTAGAGTCCTTGAGGCCACAGGTCTTGGAAATGTCGAAAAGAATTCGTCATAGAGGGCCAGATTGGTCGGGGATTTATAGCTCAGCGAAAGCATTGTTAGCTCATGAGCGTTTGGCTATTGTTGACCCTAAATCTGGGAGTCAACCCTTATTCAGTCCGGATGGACAAGTAGTCCTGGCTGTCAATGGTGAGATCTACAATCATAAGGAGTTGCGAAATTCATTGCCAAATTATCAATTCTCGACCCAGTCCGATTCAGAGGTTGTTTTGGCTCTGTATTTGGAAAAAGGACCGGCATTTGTTGAGGAACTCAATGGGATCTTTGGATTTGCCTTGTATGATTCTCGTGATGATTCATTCTTTATTGCTAGGGACCATATGGGGATTATTCCATTGTATTATGGTAAAGATGAGTATGGACAGGTGTTTGTGGCATCGGAATTAAAATCCTTGGAGGGTTTCTGTACGGAGATCGAGCAGTTTCCTCCGGGACATTATCTATATAGCAAAGAAGGATTGGAGCCTAAACGTTGGTATTCCCGCGATTGGGAATCCTATGATACGGTTCAGGACAGTGAAACGGATATTGCCAAATTGAGAAAAGGTTTGGAGGATGCGGTCTACCATCAATTGATGTCGGATGTACCTTATGGAGTTCTTTTATCTGGTGGATTAGACTCTTCTGTGATCGCTGCCATAACCAAAAAGTTTGCTTCCAGAAGGATTGAGAGCAATGATGAGGAAGAGGCTTGGTACCCACAATTGCATTCATTTGCAGTAGGTTTACAAGGCTCTCCGGATCTGATCGCTGCGCAAAAAGCAGCAGACCATATTGGAACCATCCACCATGAGGTCAATTTCACGATACAGGAAGGTTTAGATGCAATCAGGGATGTGATCTATCATTTGGAAACTTATGATGTGACGACCATTCGTGCCTCGACTCCAATGTATCTGTTGGCTAGGGTAATCAAGTCCATGGGGATAAAAATGGTCTTGTCGGGTGAAGGTTCAGATGAATTATTTGGAGGATACCTTTATTTCCATAAAGCGCCTAACGCGAAGGAATTTCATGAGGAAACGGTAAGAAAACTGAAAAAACTTTATTTATATGATTGCTTAAGGGCCAATAAATCATTGGCTGCTTGGGGAGTTGAAGGGCGGGTCCCATTTTTGGACAAGGAGTTTATGGATATCGCCATGAGCATCAACCCAGAGGATAAGATGATCAAGGATGGCAGAATGGAAAAGTGGGTGGTGAGAAAGGCTTTTGAGGATTATTTGCCCGAGTCGATTGCTTGGAGACAAAAGGAACAATTTTCAGATGGCGTAGGCTATTCTTGGATCGATACCTTAAAGGCACAAGCTGAGGAGAAAGTCTCGGATACGGAATTTGAAGCTGCTGCGCAACGTTTCCCGATCAATACTCCAAAAAATAAAGAGGAATATCTGTACAGGAGCATCTTTGAAACACATTTCCCATCGGATGCAGCAGCGAAGACTGTTCCCTCTGTTAAATCGGTCGCTTGTAGCACCCCTGAGGCTTTGGCTTGGGATGCTTCCTTCCAGAACTTAAACGATCCTTCGGGTAGGGCAGTTGCCAATGTCCATCTTGAAAGTTATGGAAAAAAAACACAAGAAGAATTATTGACATAGTTTAAATCATATCATATCAACTTGTATTAATGCCGGGCTGTAATTATTTACGGCCTGGTTTTTTTGTCTAATATGATACCTAGAGTAATAAAATATTGGGCAAGGATATAGCTGGACATGATGTAAAGTCCAGAGTTGGCTAGATAGGCCACAAACTTATTCAAGGCCAATATGGAGTCTGAGAAAATGAATAATAGGGCGCCGATCAAGCAAATGATAAAACTTAGGGTATTGGTTTGGTACCTCCTGGTATAAGCAAAGAAGGCCATAGCGGCGATGACAATGATATATAGGATGACCGGGATCTTTAATGGTCCTAAGCTGGGTTTCAGAATGCTATACAGGTAATAGGAAAAGCTGGCCAGTATACCCGCGATGAGGATATAGCTTTTATGTTTGCTCAAGGCCTTGGCGCTTGTTTGTTTGCTAAAGGCAATGACATAGAGGATATGGCCGATCAAAAAGGATGCTAAACCGGCAACGAACATATTTTCGTTCAGCATCAGGAAAATATCGCCGAGGCAGCCAAAAAATAGGCCTACAGCGACTAATTTTTCAATGTTCTTTTTTAATCCAGTTTCCTTATACAGGATAAAGATAAGCGAGATACAGATCAAAGGTTTGCTAAAGAACCTGAGATTGGGCAAATTGGCGTAAACAGCATATAAATGAAGCAGTGCAAGGAACAAGAATGCGATATGTAATTTGTACTGCTTCATTTTATGGGATCTAATTATCCGTATTTTTTAGTTGTTTTTCTTTGTTCCGTTTCACCAAGATATAACTGATCCAAAGTAGCAGTACCCAGATTGGGATCAATTCCACTGAGATTTTTAGGCCAGTAAACCACATCATCAACAATACGCCTAACAAAAACAAGAGGCTGAAATAATTGCTGATCGGATAGAGAATGGTTGGGAATTTGGTCTTGATTCCTTGTTTATCCTTTTGTTTCCTGAAAAACATGTGCGTCAAAGTAATCATGATCCAATTGATGATCAATGCAGATACTACTAGGGACATCAAGATTCCTAAGGCTTCTTTCGGGATCACTTTATTGATCAAAACTGTTATTGCCACAATCCCTGCAGAAACCAAGATGGCATTGACAGGGGAGTGGTTTGAGTTTAGTTTCTTAAGGAACTTTGGTGCATTCCCTTGTTCAGCCAAACCGTATAGCATTCTTGAATTACTGTACACACAGCTATTGTAAACCGATAGGGCTGCGGTCAGTACGATGACGTTCAAGGCATTGGCGATGATGCTCGTAAAGTAGAAAGTTTTTCCGAATAGCTCAAATTGGAAACCTTTTAGGGTTGCAAATACTTCCACGAATGGACTGGTATCTGCGGTAATGGTTCTCCAAGGCATTAATGAGAAAAGGATAAAAAGCGCTCCTACATAGAACACCAAGATTCTCCATAAAACCTGGTTGGTTGCTTTTGGGATGTTTTTTTCAGGGTTTTCAGCTTCTGCTGCCGTAATACCTACCAGTTCCAAACCTCCAAAGGAGAACATGATTATGACGAGTGCGGCCAGTAATCCTGTATATCCAATATCGCCATTTCCGTTGAGCCAGCCATGGGGGAAGAAACCGCCATCATTATAGAGATTGGCAACGGTTGCTCTCTCACCTCCATTTCCTGAAACCAATAGGTAGACCCCAAAGATGATCATGGCGATAATAGCCACGACCTTGATGATGGAAAACCAGAATTCGGTTTCACCATATACCTTTACCGAAGCAAGATTGATCACATTGATGACGAGGAAGAAGAATAGGGAAGAAGCCCAGAGCGGTATCTCTGGCCACCAGAACTGCACATATTTGCCGATTGCGGTCAATTCGGCCATGCTGACCAAGATATACAGCAACCAATAGTTCCAGCCGGAGGCATAGCCTGCAAATGGTCCCCAATATTTATTGGCGAAGGAGCTGAAGCTACCTGAGATCGGTTCTTCAACAACCATTTCGCCGAGCTGGCGCATGATGAAGAAGGCGACAAGCCCTGCAATGGCATATCCCAATATAACGGACGGACCAGCTAAAATGGCGGCCTGCCCAACCCCTAAAAATAAACCTGTACCAATAGCTCCACCTAAGGCAATTAACTGAATATGTCTGTTACTAAGGCCTCTTTTTAGTTCTTTTTCGTTGTTTTCTTGCACTCTGAAGAAGGTTAAATCCTGATTATGTTCCTAGTTATTATTCTCCATCGGCCTGAGGACCGATAAAAGCCACAAGATAAATTTTTCATTTTAATTTTTGTGCATCAAATAAAATAAAGAGTGTTTTATTAGCGGCATACATGTAAAATAATTTTTTTTATGTTAAGTAGGAAATGGAAAGATGTGTGTTTTTGAGGGTAGGAGGATGATGTTTTTTTTCAAGAAAGGTATTTCGGTTATGATCTTGGTCCATCCTCTCATCCTCGTTGGGTGAGCGGAGTCGAACCCAATCCTGGTTCAAATACACGGGCGAAAGCAACTCTCCCCATCCCCCGGCATACCTATCTCGCCAAAGAAAAAAGGCACCTATCTCAGGTGCCTTTTCATTTTATTTAAGATTTTTTTATTAGCTCTTTGGCTTTACTTCTACCGTACAACAACCTTTGCTACATCCTGAGTTTCCTTTTTTCTTAGAGAAAAAGGGTTTAAAGATCACGTACAAAGCGTAGATGAAAAGGATAAAGATGATGATGTATTGAATAATTAAGCTCATTACTTTAAGATTTGATAAGCAATCAGCGCCGCAACGTAGGCTAAGCCTGTCATGAATAGCGTTTGGATCATGGTCCATTTCCATGAACCGGTTTCTTTACGAACTACACCAATGGTTGCCATACATTGCATTGCAAATGCGTAAAATAATAATAACGAAATTCCTGATGCAAAATTGTATGCAGGTTTTCCAGTGTTGCTATTGACCTCAGCGCGCATTCTGCTCAACAGCGACCCTTTTTGGGCTTCGTCTTCGATGTCAACATCGGGGCCCATGCTGTATACAACTGCCATAGTTCCGACAAAGACTTCACGAGCGGCGAAGGATGAAATCAAACCGATTCCCATTTTCCAGTCATAGCCTAATGGCCTTACTATAGGTTCGATTCCCATTCCGATATAACCTAAGAAAGAGTGTTCCAGTTTATAGGATCCAACTTCTTGTTCCAAATCATCCCCAGTTAGGTTAGGGTTGTTCTGTTGCACGATTTCTTCAGCATTGTAGAATTTTTGGTTCGGCCCGAAATTTCCGAAAACCCATAATACGATGGAGATCATCAAGATGATCTTACCGGCGTCGATCAAGAAACCAGAAGCCTTATCCCAAACATTGGTTATTACATTCTTCCAGTCAGGAAATTTGTAGGTTGGCAATTCAAAGATCAAGAAAGAAGAACGTACGCTCTTGATGACTTTGTTGAGGATCCATGCAGAACCCAAAGCTCCTACTATTCCTAAGATATACATGAAGAATAAGGTGATACCTTGCAGGTTAAAGCCCATATAGGTGGTTTCTGGGATGATCAAACCGATGATTACGATATAGATCGGTAGACGTGCCGAACAGGTCATGAATGGGGTAACCAAGATGGTCAGTAATCTTTCTTTTGGGTTTTCGATATTACGGGCAGACATAACGGCCGGAATAGCACAGGCTGCTCCAGACATCAATGGGATGACCGATTTACCGTTCAATCCGAAAGGTCTTAACCAACGGTCCATAATGAATACCACACGGCTCATATAGCCTGATTCCTCCATTAAGGAAAGAAACAGGAATAGGATAACGATCTGCGGTACGAAAATGACAATACCACCAATACCGGCTACAATCCCTTCAATGAATAAAGAAGAGAGTGGTCCTTCGGGAAGGACGGTAGATAGGTATGCTGTTAAATCGCCGAAGCTACCATCGATCCAATCCATTAATGGACCAGACCAACTGAATATGGCTTGGAAAATCAACAACAATAGTCCGAAAAAGATTATATACCCTAAGACTGGATGCAATAGGATCTTATCGATTTTGGATGTGGTGTCTAGGGTTTGGTTTTTAGATTTGACCAATATTTTGTCAAGCTCCAGACTGATTTGGTCTTGTCTCAAGAGTGATTCAGTCTTTTGCATTTCGTGCGGATCCAATTGGTATTTTGCACGGATGCTAGCTAATTCTTGTTGTTTTTCCAACGGAAGGTAACTTACGTTTTCTTGCGCCAGATACTGCCAAGTCAGGTATTCCGTTTCTAAAGGGAACAGTTTTTTAGCTTCCGATAGGGCTTGAGTGTATTTTTCTGGAATTTGGAAGGTGCCAAGGTAGAAAGATGGTTTTTCATCCAAGGAATTGATCAGTTTCTCCAATCCCTTTCCGGTCCTTGCATTCGTTTGGTAGACTTTGGTCTTCAGATAAGCTTCCAGCTTATGGAAGTCGATCTGTACTCCTTTGCTTTCCACTTCATCGATCATATTGATCACAAAAATGGCGGGTAGTCCCAGTTCACGTGCCTGTTGGTACAGGATGATCCCTCTTTTGAGGGTTGATGGTTCTGCGACCACGACGGTAAGGTCGGGGCTAAGTTTATTTTCTCGCTGGCTTAATATTTTGAAAACAATTTCCTCATCTAAAGAGTTAGGAAATAGGGTATAAGTCCCAGGGAGGTCAATGATATGATAGGTTTTGTTATTTGCTTTTAATTTTCCTTCTCTTTTTTCTACGGTAATTCCAGGGTAGTTACCAACCTTTTGGTTAAGTTTAGTAAGTCTATTGAATAAAGAGGTTTTACCAACATTGGGGTTCCCGAGAAGGACAATATTAGGATCTTTCATTAGATTAATTCTGCAGTGATAAGTTTAGCTTCTGATTTACGGATTGCGATTAAGGCATTGTTTTCAATGACGTTCACACAGATAGGTCCACTTAACGGGGCTTTATGTTTTATTTCAACAACTGAACCTGGGTAAAAGCCTAGTTCATAGAATTTTGCAGGTATTTCTGTGGATTGGATTGCATTAATTTTAGCGAGATCTCCTATTTTCAATTTATCAAGGCTAATATGTTGCGGCATTCGACGACAATTTTTTATGTTTTTTGAATAAAAATCAACAATAGCAAAGATAAATAATTAAAATCTTTTAAATTGCGGATTAAGTCACACTAATGTATTATTAAATATGCCGAAGATCGAAGAATTGGTTAAAGTAAAGCAATTCGCAAGTCCTTGGCATCGCGCAACGATCAATATTATTTACACTAACAACTGGTTGAACGTGATGCTGGAAAAGAGAGCGAATGCCAAACAAATCACCTTGCAACAGTTTAATGTGTTGCGCGTCTTACGCGGTCAGTACCCCAATCCTGTTACCAATAATTTGTTGAAGGAGAGGCTGCTAACCAAAACGCCTGATATCAGTAGGTTAGTTGATCGCATTGTAAGTAAAGGCCTAGTTTCTAGGGAAAAGAACAGCGTAGACAAGCGCGCCGTCGATCTATTGATCACCGACAAAGGCTTGGATCTGCTTGAAGAAATCGAAACGGACATGATGCTGGATGATGTACTTCCAGAAAACATTTCCAGTGACGATTGCTTGAAGCTAAGTGAATTATTAGATAAGTTCAGAGGCCTTAATGGGGTGGAGTACTAACTAATGTTCATGATCAGAATGGTCATGGTCATGATGATCATGGTCGTGGGTTTCTTCAGTTTGATCTGTAGTTCCATGGTTATGATGTGAATGATCATGACCTTCAAATAAGAAGTTGGCCATCGAAACCAAAACGCCTAACAAAACCGCCAGCATTTTTTTCTTGTTGAAGGTATGATGATCTGCCGATCCTGACTCGAAGAGGATCGTAGTCGAGATGTGCAAGAAAATACCAATTACAACCGCCATAATCTTATCGAAATACTGTGAGATGTTACCGATCTCTCCTGCGCTGATCCCTTTGCTGGTCACGAATCCTAGTGGTGTCATGGCTGCGAAAATAGCGATAAACACGATAATGGTAGGTTTCTTCAATCGGGTTCCGATCAATAAGCTTCCCAAAGCAAAAGCAGCAGGGATATGGTGGATGGCAATACCAAAGACCAATTCATTGCGGTGTCCAGAGGCCAATGGGAACCCCTCTAAGAAGGCATGTAAACAAAGACTGATCAGGATAGCGATAGGAAATGCCTGATGACTATGGCCATCGTGGCTGCTGTGTATATGACCGTGTTCTATACCTTGGGAAAAATGTTCCAGCACTAACTGAAATAGGAAACCACCTAAAATATAGAGTCCGATGATTTCTCCTGGGGTTTGGTTACTGTGGTACACTTCTGGAATCAGGTGCAAAACGGTGATGGCAAATAGGTAAGCCCCACTGAAGGAAAGCACCAATTTCAGTAATTGGGTATTATCTCTTTTGACAAAAAATACAGCAATACCACTTAGTAATGCGGAGAAAAATAGGATGGATACGATCAAGAAACTACTCATGCAGCTGTTGTTGTTGGAATGGGTTTGGGTTCAAAAAACTGAGGATAAAACCTTTTGAATAAATAACCAGTCCCTAAACCTATGAGTGTCCCCAAGATGGCCCCACAGAGGATATCCAAGGGGTAGTGAACTCCGACATAGATCTGAGAAAAGGATATGGAAGCCGCCCAAAGGATACACAGCCAAAGGGTGTGTTTCCATTTGCGACGAAATAATACAATCCAGAAGAACGCCATCGCGAAGTGGTTGGTTGCATGGGATGAAGTGAAACTAAATCCAGAACCACAGCGAGCACGTAAATTAACCTGGTTCTTGAAAACTACATCATTACAAGGTCTAACGCGTTTCACCGATTTCTTTATCAAATGGGAGGAAGCCGCATCCGACAGCCCGAAGGTTGCAAAGGTACAGGCAACGATTAAAATGCCGGTCTTTCCGTAGTGCTTGATGAAAAAGATGATCAAAAATAAATAAAGCGGGGACCAAGTGTAAGGATTACGTAAGATAGGTAGTAACCAGTCAAAAACAATATTGCTTAAGCCCTGGTTGATTAATAGAAATAAATCTTGATCGAAATGGATTATTTTCTCTAACATATTTTTGTTGTAGAATGGTCAATTTTCAATAATTAAACCAAATCTAAAAAAATAAGATGTAATACCTTACTTATTATAGTAAACGAAACTAAGTTGCAACAAAGATATACATAAGAAGGAAAAAAAGAATAAAAAACATTAATAATTATTTTATTCCGTTATTTTTACGAGCATTAATAACATGTATACTTATGGCTTTAATTAAATCTATTTCAGGAATTAGGGGAACTATAGGCGGTAGACCTGGTGATAACTTAACACCTGTGGATATTGTGAAATTTACTGCTGCTTATGGAAAAATCATTACAGAAAATGCAGAAAACAAGACTATCGTAGTAGGCCGGGATGCTCGTATCTCTGGCGAGATGGTTTCTAATTTAGTGATCGGGACCTTGCAGAGCATAGGGGTAAATGTAATTGACCTAGGTTTGTCCACTACGCCTACTGTTGAGATTGCAGTACCGAAGTTAAAGGCTGCCGGTGGGATTATCCTGACTGCTTCCCATAATCCAGGACAATGGAATGCACTGAAACTTTTGAACGAAAAGGGCGAATTTATTGATGATGCCAAAGGGAAAGAGGTTTTAGAGCTTGGTGAGAGCTTGAACTTTGATTTTGCAGAGGTCGATCAATTGGGCTCTGTTACAAAAGATGATTCATTTTTACAAAAACATATTGATGATGTATTGGCATTGGAATTCGTGGATGTGGAAGCGATCAAGAAAGCCAATTTTAAAGTTGCTGTTGATGCAGTGAACAGTACTGGGGGTACATTTATCCCTGAGTTGTTGAAAGCTTTAGGTGTGGAGACGGTTTATAAGATCCATTGTGAACCAAATGGGCATTTCCCACATAACCCAGAACCTCTAAAGGAACACTTAACAGATCTTTCCCAAGCAGTGCTTGACAATAAGGCTGATCTAGGTATTGCTGTGGATCCGGATGTTGATCGTTTGGTGTTCATGATGGAAAATGGTGAGCTGTTCGGCGAAGAATATACATTGGTAGCGGTTTCAGATTTTATTTTGGGACAGAAAAAAGGAAATACGGTTTCTAACCTTTCCTCTACGCGTGCTCTAAGAGATGTGACTGAAAAACATGGTGGGCAATATTTTGCTGCTGCGGTAGGTGAGGTGAATGTGGTGACTAAGATGAAAGAGGTGGATGCAGTAATCGGTGGTGAAGGAAATGGTGGAGTGATCTATCCAGCTTCTCACTATGGACGTGACTCCTTGGTTGGGGTTGCTCTGTTCTTGACGCATCTAGCGAAGTTAGGCAAGAAGGTAACAGAATACCGTGCTGAACTTCCGCAATACTTTATGTCCAAAAATAAGATTACACTAACTCCTGAACTGGATATCGATAATCTATTGGCGAAAATGCAAGCGAAATATGCTCATGAGCAACATTCTACCATTGATGGTTTGAAGATTGATTTCCCGAACGAATGGGTGCATCTTCGTAAATCGAATACGGAGCCTATCATCCGTATCTATTCGGAAGGACCTACAGCGGAAGCTGCAGAGGCAATCGCACAAAAAATAATGAATGAAATCCAAGAGATCGTTGGATAAAGATCTTTAGGAACGATATAAAATCCCCCAAAACAGTTATTTATTGTATTGGGGGATTTCTGTTTATTTGCAATATGAAAAACATCAAGCCGATTCTCCTATTCCTATTCATTTTTGGTTTTCTGGGGCTACAGGCGCAGGAGTTTGTCAATATCAAAATCAAGCAGGATTATCAGACTTTGACGGCTAAGGATGGGGTCTTCCATATCCAGAAAAAGCCGTTCAAGTTAGTATTCCATGTGAGGAATATCGATAGCTTTTGTATTGGTTTTACCCAAAATGAAGACATTTATCGTTCTGCGATCGGTGAAGCTGATATGGAAGTGATGTGGTTTGAGAATACTGGAATGGCAGAAGGTCGTTTCAATGAGGATAAAACGACGATGATTTCGGATGAAGCGCCGAGCTATTGGTACTTTACAGCCATTGATGATCACCGCTTTGACAAAAATCCGTATGGGACACAGAAGGAATGGTTAGCGGAACGGACCGTCAATTCTTTTTATCTGACTGAGTTCGGTGAGTCCTTCAAGATGGAAGATATGGTAAGACCAGTGTATGTTGTTGTCTATGAGCCAGTTTATGATGAGGACTACAATTTGATTGAAAAAAAGGTACTTTACCATGCCAAAATCAATATGTAGTATTTATTTTCAGTAATTTTTTTTGTTTTTATAGCTAAATGTCTACAACATATTATACTATTTAATAAATTTGGCGATAGATTAAAAACATTATCGCCAGTGAAGACTCAATATCGTTTGTTAAGTGCAGTATTTTTGTTGTCTGTTTTGTGTCTTTCATCTTGCGAGAAAGCACCAGATTTTCAAAAGCCTCTTATTAAAGAGGAAAAGGCTAATATCCAGGTTAATACCGGATTTGTAGACAAAGAAGTTCCGATGACCTCCGACACCTGGGAGGTTGTTCATGTTAGAAATATTAATCCTACCAAGTATCTCTTGGATTCCCGTTTGCAAATCATGCGATTGGGTGGGGTAGGCCGTGTCGAAAATTCTACAGGAATTATCGCTTTGGAGAAGAAAGGGAATGACCCTAGGAAGTTATTTATTTCCATGACTGAGAACTTCAGCGCAGAACCTAGAAGATTACTGATCGGGATAAAGGATCAAGAGTCTACCAAAGAAATTGAGATTATCCAAGAAAGAGGTGGTAACTATGAGCTGGTGGATAAAATCATCACTGAAAATCCTACTGCTCGTAAAGTGACTGTCCTTAGGCTGAACAGTACTACAGTTGATAATCAGGCAAGCAATGCGATGACCATTAAAACCCCGATTAAGGAATATTACAAGACCGCTAGCTTTGTTTCAGAGTTCAGCGCAAACCTTTTCAGTGTTTTTGATTGGACTCCAGCTCCTGATAGTTTGATCAGCATGATCCCATTAGAGCATGAAGGCGTTAAATATTGGGATGCAAAAGTAAAATATGTAAGAGGAGTCCAATCTTCTCCTTACATGGCTAATGCTACCCAGCCTGTTGATATCATTGTTCCTGCGAATAGCAAGAAAACGGTGTATGCTGAAGTAACGATGGTAAGCCGTGAATGTGAATTTACCTTCAAGATCAAGAATAAAGACACTGGATATTTGAGCACCTTGAAAGGCCGTTGGAAACAACAGGTACCTATCAAAGGTGAAATCAAAGTATTATAACCTACCGATTCCCCTCTTTTTTATTTTTTCTTTAATCTATTACCATAATCTATACTAACTTATAGAATTGCAAAACTATTGGCTTTGAAAATTAATGAAAAGGAATTGTTGGAGACAGCCTTTGTCTTTCTTTTCTTGGAATTCTTTTCCTATCCTAAAATATGATTGCTCTTGTTCGTTAGTGCTACATTCTTTTTCCCTTGGATGATCCAAAGGATGAATGGTCGCTATTTGGATCAAATAAAAAGCAGACCTTGGATTTATTGAAGCAGGAGGAATAGTATGCTTGAGGTAGGTTAACAAAACTGCATTAAAATAGATGAAATAGTTTTGTTGAAATGAAAAATATATTCTATCTTTGCGACTCATTAAATATTAACAATTTTAATAAATAACAATGTACGCAATAGTAAATATAGCAGGACAGCAATTTAAGGTTGCAAAAGACCAGTACCTTTTTGTACACCGTTTACAAGGGGACGAGGGCGCTAGTATTGAATTTGACAATGTATTGTTAGCAGAAGACGGTGGTAAGTTTACTGTAGGTACTCCAAGTATCTCAGGTGCTAAAGTTTCAGCTACTATTTTGTCACATTTGAAAGGTGAAAAAGTTATCGTTTTCAAGAAAAAACGTCGTAAAGGCTACAAAAAGAAAAACGGTCACCGTCAACAATTCACTAAAATCCAGATCACTGGTATCAGTTTATAATCGAATTTTTAATCTGACGCAAGTCATAAATTAGAATAAAGAAATGGCACACAAAAAAGGTGCGGGTAGTTCCAAGAACGGCCGTGAGTCACACAGTAAGAGATTAGGTATCAAAATTTTCGGTGGTCAACAAGCTATCGCTGGTAACATCATCGTACGTCAACGTGGTACTCAGCACAATGCTGATGCTAATGTTGGTATCGGTAAAGATCATACCTTATACGCTCTAATCGACGGTACAGTAGTATTCCGTAAAAAAGCTAACAACAAATCTTACGTTTCAGTTCTTCCAGTAGAAGAAAACAACTAAGGTTAGTTAATAAAACACAAGAAGGTCTGTTTGGTATTCCAAACAGACCTTCTTTGTTTTAGATATGAGATATGAGACTTGAGACCAAGAAAGCTCTATTGTCTATTCCAACGTAATCTATACAAAGGATTGGCTATGCTGGCCGTGTATGGATGAAAGTCACTAACCAGACCTATATAGTCAAGTGATAGATATGTAGCTAATTGATGTGATGTTCTAAGATAGCGAATGGAAAGGTCTAATGTCTTGTGTCTATGGTCTGATGTCTAACGAAAAAGGCAGGATCATCATTGATCCTGCCTTTTTCGTTAAAATGTGGAGAATACCGGATTCGAACCGGTGGCCTCTTGCCTGCCAGGCAAGCGCTCTAGCCAGCTGAGCTAATCCCCCTTAGCGCAGCAAATATACTGGAATTTCCGATATTTCCTATTTCAATGCTAAATTATATTTTGTGCCATCGGTGATGGATACATCCAACATGAACTTGCTGAAATCAGCATAGCTGGATACAGGGTATTCACCTTCACGGAGTTGCAGCTTTCTGTAGCAGATCATCTTTCCGTCCTTGATCTCTACACGGAACTCGTAGGTGCCCATAGGGACCTCTAGCTTCTTGTTAATTGGGATGATATTGTTTGAAAGATTCTCGGGTAATTCGATTTCAGTCTCGTCAATGTCGGTATAACCTCTAGAGATCCGGACAACATTTATTCTGTTTCGGATATCGGGGATTGAAGCGCTTCGGTTCAGGAAATTAGGGAAGACCGTGACATTGTCATTGTTCTTGATTGCGAAGTTCTCGGCTTCGATATTCAGGTCCTCGGTAAGCGAAAGCTTGTCATTGCTGTTAATGGTATACTTGATGTCCTTGAATTGGATACGGTTGATGTCATATAGCCTAGCAAGGGATTTGATCTGCTCATCCTTGATCTTCCTGACATTCGGGAAGTGATTTTCAAACTGGAAGCCTGAAAACTCAGTCGTGATCACTCCGCTGATTTTACCATCGGTATTGAGCTTAAATGAACCCTTTCTATGTTGTATGCTTTGGTCATAGGGATAGCTGACCGTCCTTAAGATCTTACCACCATTTTCAGTCATCGCCAATACCAACCTATCATCAGTAAAGTCACCAAGGTAGCCATAAGGGAAGTCCTGACTTGTGCATTCCAGCCAAGTGGTGTCATTTTGGAATGGTAAGCAAAGAATAACATGGTTGCCATCGATCAAGTTGGCAAATTGAGGCTCAATATTCATCTTACGATTGCCCGCTTCCACGATACAATAGTAGGAGGGGATATTGACCACGTCCAATAGGGATTGCATATAGTTGACCAAAGCTTTACAGTCACCATAACCCAACCGGTCTACATCTGATGCTGGAAAAGGCTCCTGTCCACCGATACCAACCTGTACGGAAATATATCTGGTCTTTTTCTGTAAGTACTCGTAGAGAGCCTTGGCTTTTTCTTGATCGGTTTTCAGGTCCTTGCAGATTTCCTTAACCTTTGCGGCGGTTGCTGCTGGCAAGTCTCTTTTATCCTTCAGCAATGCGCTGTTCATCCAGTCGCCATAGGATTTCCAATCGTTGGCCGTTCCCGCATGTTTGTAATATTCAAAAGATTCAGGGACTACAAAAACGCGCATTCCAGTCTCATGCCTATTCGGGCTATAGGGTTCTGAGCGAACAGCATTGATATTCTCTATATCCCAATAATAGGATTTCTGCTTTCCTTTCATTTCTTCCTTACCCTCTTTTTTGAGGTTCTTTTTCAGGATTCTCAGTTTGTAATTGGGATCAGCCAATATCTCATAGCTGCTCTTTTGCACAGAGATATCCAAAGAGAAGTCAGGTCGCCATGAACTGATGGCCAGTGTTTGGTTATGTCTTACCTCATACTCAGTGACCACTGTATAGGGGAAAGAAGGCAGTGAAGGCGCTAAGTGCTTGAGCCTGGTGTTAGTGAACATGGTTCCCTCATCAGAGGCGCTGTAGTCCTTAAAATCCTTCATGGAATATTTCTTGACAGCCTTTCCATCGGGATCTAAGATTTCCACTTTGATATTCTTGATCTGTTTGGACTTGTCATACGACATCGTGATACTGTTGTATTCCTCACCAGCACTGTTGTGGATGGTAATTACCCGACGGCCAGTTTCGATCATCTCACTTGGGCTTTTGATGTCGTAAGTGGTATGTTCCTCCCGAATTGTTGCCGAAGCCCGACTCAGCAATTCCTTAGGGATATTGGAAACCTCATACTGGGCAAAAGAATCAAGTTGGCCCAATAGGAGGAATGCAAGAATAAAACCTATTTTTCTCATCATATCTTCTTGAATTGAAAGTCAGTCATTTGTTGTTGGATGATCCTGGAGAAGAATTCTTTCAAGTGAAAATATTCCTCAGGAGTGAAAATAGCTTTGTTCAGGAAAGTCGTTTGTTGCAGCATCAAAATGTTGTTATCATATATGGACCTGAAGGTATATTTTGCAGTGCTTTCTGGCAAGGTCATCGCTGAATCCTTTGGTTTGTTTGAAATGGTATAACCTGAAGGAATGCTGATATTGATGTTATAGGTCTCACCCCTTGGGGCACCAAGGTCCACATGATAATTCCTTTCCTCTAGTTTGAATGGATTTTTAGTCGTCCTTTCATAGATAATAGGATTCAGGAGAATACCATCAGGCCTGAAATTTTCTCTCAGTTCCATTTCAAATTCCAATTGCTCCACGAGAGGTTTTTCCATATCGTCAATGTTTTCCACCTTCGAGCTCAATAGCCTCATGGATGTCACGTGTTCCATCTGTTTTTCCTCATACTCTTCGAAGCTATTGAAGCCGTCAATCTCGTTTCTTTTAGAGATCGCATCCAGCCCTGTATATTGCACCCGGATGGTACCTGTGATCTTGCCGGTACTATCCAATTTTCCAAGGATATTATACAATCTTTTGGAGGACACCTCATTCTTTAAAGGCACCCAATCCGATCGGTCTCTAGAAAAGATCACCCTACCGCGATCATTAATCGAGGATATAGAAAGTTCTCCAAAAGGAAGGAATTTCTCTGAGGCATCCAATAGATAGTCTTTTCCATCGATTTTAGCCATGCATATAACCGCATTGAAATCCGTCATCGCTGGAAACAGAAAGTTTGGAATACCATTGTTACGGGTGGAAATGATGACAGGATAAGCCTCAATATCCGCAGCATTCAATCCAGCTACCAAGCCAAGATTAATATCCGCAATGTTTCCTTTTTTGGTTTCCAAGGCTTTCTTTATTCCTATTTCAGCATATTTTCCCAAGACATTATTATGGCTGATGTTTTTCTGGATATAATAGTACATGGCCTTGGCCTTGTCCAATTTACTTTCTTTCCCAGCCAAGATGGTAGGCAGCAAATCCTTGAATGCCCCTTTGTTTTTTACCTGTCCACCAAATTCTTTTGCCGCCATCAGGTCTTGATCAATATCAGACCAGTTTTTCGCGTAATTGGTATGCGGTCCATGTGGGTCAAGATAGGTCCTGAGTTCATAATTGATCGAAGAAATATAATTGATGGGAGCTAGCATGAAATCCTCTACCTTAAATGCCGGAACGTCCTCGATGATATAAGTCATTTTCGAACAGTCCTGTCTATCACCGCCCAAAAGGAAATGTTTGTTTAAAACCGTAGATTTCTGATCCGTTAATCCTAGGTAGCCCTTCAAGTTGGTGTTATAGACAAAAGTAGCTGGAATTACCGCTACATATTCACTGTGCAACTTAGGTAGATCCGATTGGAAGTACCAGGTTCTAAAGTTTCTGACTCCCGGCGATAATAACCTGTAAGAGTATTCGATGATGGAATTGTCTTTAATATTAGGGAGGGTGAATTTTAATTCATGTCTATATTGGGAAGTCTTATCGGTAAAGATCGCTTCTTTTTTCAGGTCATCCGTAACGAGTTTACCATTTTCAAAATTATGCGTCCTGCCTTTTATGTCGCGCACATATTCCATGTCCGAACCATACTTGTAAAGCGGGATGCTGATATTGGCTGAGCTAGCACCGTCTTTGTCCAGGATCTTGATCCGAGCATGTACATTATGAACGACCATTAAGGCGCGGTCACTTTCGCTGAATTCCAGTTCAGTTCTTCCATGTTCAAATAATACAATTGCATGTGCAGAAGTGTCGTTCTGCTTGTGGTCAGTAGAGAATAATGCCAAGTCCAATTTTGGTAAAGGATTGTCTTGCGCATTCCCCAATAGGCATACAAATAGCATGCAGAGGCCTAAAAACATAGATTTCATAATGATTTGGTAATAATTATAGTCAAATGTAAATAATTTACATCTGATTTAATGCTGGGGACGAAGAATTATTTGAAAATATTTTTTAAGGACAATTTTTAAGCCTCCAACAATTGTTTTTCGTAGAGGGAGGCGTATTCTCAGTCCATATTTAGGAGCTCTAAGTGGGTTCCTTCTTCGATGATTTTTCCATCTTCCAGGACAATGATATGGTCAGCATTTTTAATGGTCGAAATACGGTGGGCAATGATGATAGAAGTCCTTCCATCCATGATTTTACCTAGGTTATGCAGGATTTCTTCCTCGGTCTTGGTGTCCACTGCCGAAAGACAATCATCAAACATCAGGATTTTAGGATCCTTTACCAAAGCTCTCGCGATGGAGACCCTTTGCTTTTGACCACCGGACAGGGTAATTCCACGTTCTCCGATATGGGTTTCAAAACCTTCATCAAAACCTATGATATTATCATAAACCACAGCATCCTTCGCGGCTTGCTCCACTTTAGGAGTATCGACTTGGTCCAGACCAAAAGCAATGTTGCGGGCGATGGTATCCGAGAAAAGGAAGACCTGTTGCGGCACAAAACCAATCTGCTCCCGAACTGATTTCAGCTCAAAGTCCTTGATATTGCGGCGGTCATACAGGATTTCACCTTGGTCAGCATCAAACATGCGCATCAGCAGGTTCGCAAGGGTGGATTTACCAGATCCTGTCCGACCTATGATAGCCATGGTTTTCCCTGCAGGGATATGGAAACTGACATTGTCAATCGCTTTGATACCTGTCTCCGGATAGGTGAAGGAAACATTCTTCAATTGGATGTCGCCATTCAATTCCTGGGTCAGTTGACCTCCAACAATTTCAGATTTGGTATCCAAGAATTCATTGATCCGTTTTTGGGATGCCGCTGCTCGTTGGACTAAGGAAGTTACCCAAGCCAATGACATCGCAGGGAAGGTCAATTGGTTGACATAGATAATAAATTCGGCAATATTACCCGCCGTGATATTACCTGCATTCACTTCCAATCCACCGATATAAACCGTAATTATGGTACTGAAACCAATCAAGAAAATAATCAAAGGGAAAAAGATAGCCTGCACCTTTACCAAGTTCAGGTTGATATCCTTATAGCGATCACTTTCCACCTTGAAATTATCCATCTTGTCCTGTTCACGGGTATAGGTCTTGATGACCCGGATACCTGAAAATGTTTCTTGGACAAAAGAAGATAACTGCGACAATTGCCGCTGGATCCGCTCACTGCGTCTATTGATAACCTTGTTTACAAATAAGATAATCACCGAAATAATTGGAATAGGAAGGAGGGAATAGGTAGCCAATGTCGCATTGACATTGTACATGGCATAGATGATCATGATGGACAATACCACGGTATTGATCGCATACATGATGGCTGGACCTAAATAGTTACGCACCTGATTGACATCTTCTGTCGCACGGTTCATCAGGTCACCTGTATTATTCCTGCGGTAGAAGGCGAAATCTAATTGCTGATAATGCTGATAGATTTCATTTTTGATATCATATTCAATATGTCTTGAGGTCAAGATCAAGGTCTGGCGCATCATAAAAAGGAATATCCCGCGCAATAGTGCCAGAACCAATACCACGATACCAAAGAAAAGAAGGGATTTACTGAATACCTCATAAATAATGGATTGCCTATCAAAGCCGTCGTACAATCGGTACAGGTCGATGTTTTCCTTGACCAAGTCAAAGGCTTCACGGATGACCTGTGCAGGCAGAATTCCGAAGTAATTGGATATAATTACGAATATCACACCTGGGATGACGCGCCAACGATATTTATAGAAAAATTTATTGAGGTATGATAGTTCCTTCATTTGAACAAAAATAATGGATAATTTTCAATAAACTATGCAGTAAAGTTGTGATAATGTCAATAGTTTGCCCTAAATCGAATATTTTAAGGCTTTTGGCTAAAGAACTAAATAATTTGCTAATTTTGTACCTGTTAATTTTGTTTGTTTATGCAAAAAGATTCTACCTCGTTATTTGATTTGATGCGTGTTTCAGACCATCAAAATATTTTCATTTGTAATGATAAGGAAGTTGGTTTGAAAGCTATTGTAGCTATCCATGACACCACGCTAGGACCTGCCATCGGTGGGGTCCGTATGTTGCCGTATGCTACAGAAGCCGAAGCTATCGAAGATGCTTTGCGTCTATCGAAAGCCATCACCTATAAAGCTTCCCTTGCTGGTCTTAACCTAGGTGGAGGTAGTGCCATTATCATTGGTAACAACAGAACCGAAAAATCAGAAGTCTTAATGCGTCGTTTTGGACGATTTATCAACGGATTGAATGGAAACTTTATCGCTTCCATCGATGTGGGTACCACCCAAAAAGACTTAGAATACATTCATGCAGAAACTAACTATGTTGCTGGCTTGCCAACTTCATTGAATGGTTCTGGTGATACTACCGTATTTGCTGCCAAAGGCGTTTATTACGGTATCAAAGCGGCTATCAAAGAGCTTTATGGCGATGATAACCTTGCCGGAAGAAAGATCGCTGTACAGGGTGTAGGTAGCGTAGGAGAGCATTTAGTATCTCTTTTACGTGCTGAAAATGCTAGGGTTTATGTTTCTGACATGACTGAAGAGCGTAAGATGAAAATTGCAGCGAAATATAAAGCTGAACCTATTACTTACTCAACTAGCTTTGAATTGGATGCTGATGTTTATGCTCCATGTGCATTAGGCGGTACAGTGAATCCAGATACAGTTCCACGTATGCGTTGCAAGATTATCGCTGGTTCTGCGAACAACCAACTCTTGGAAGAGGAAAAAACCGTTCAATTATTGAAGGATAACAACATCCTTTATACTCCAGATTTCTTAATCAATGCTGGTGCATTGATCAGCTGTTTCTCGGAATTAGAAGGTTATGGTGCTGATCGCACTGATCACTTGATCCGTTACATTTACACCGCAACCAGACACGTAATCCAAAAATCAAAAGAAGAAAATATCTCTACTTATCAGGCCGCTAAAGAATTAGCTGAAAAGCGTATTCAAGACATGAGAAAGTTAAAATAATATAGTATAATATCGTTCTTTATTAAATATTCGTTCTTTCAATAAATTATGCTAAATAGAAGACACCTTAGGGTAAAGGTCATGCAGACATTGTATGCCTACAGCTTGTCGGAAGACAAGAACATCGTCAATTTTGAGAAAAGTCTGCTCAAAAGTGTGGAGGAAGTCGATGAAATGTACATCTGGACACTGAATCTCCTAGATGAAGTGGCTGAGTATGTCCTAGTCGATGTGGAGGGAATCGCCAATAAGTGGATTCCATCAGATAAGGATAAGACCTTTACTTCTACCAAATTAAACAGCAATACCTTCATCGATTCCTTGAGACAAAACAGGGAATACCTAGAGAAGGTAAAGCGCTATAAAGTTGATTGGAATTACGATCCGGAAATTGTTCGTTCTATCTTTTCCCAACTAAAAGATTCAGAAGCCTACCTGGAATACCTAAATCTTGAAGACCGCTCTATTTCAGCCGAAAAAGATATCATTAAGTATATCTTCAAAAAGATCATCTTGAAATCACCAGATATCGAGCAGGCATTAGACGAGCGTTTCATCAATTGGCAAGTGGACAAGGAAGTGCTTCAGGCTATGATTGCCAAGACCTTCAAGAATTTCAGTTCTGAAGTTCCTGCCAAAAACAAATTAGCTGATTTGACTCCGAGCTGGTTAGAGGACAAGGATTTCATTATCGATCTATTGAAGATGACCATCAAATATGCTGATGAGTACCAAGATATGATCGCTGCGAAGACCAAGAACTGGGAATCTGACCGTATCGCTTTGCTAGACAACCTATTGATGCGTATGGCAATCACAGAGTTGATCAATTTCCCAACTATTCCTGTCAAAGTAACCATCAACGAATATATCGAACTATCGAAATCATTCAGTACCTTGAAAAGTAGTACCTTTATCAATGGTATCTTAGATAAAATCCTTGCCGACCTGAATGCGCAAAGACGTATCAAAAAAGAAGGTAGGGGATTGATCGCTTAAATCATATTAACATGAAAAAACTTATTTTATCATTTGTTGCTGCAACAGTTCTGTTTGCTTCTTGTAACCAAGAAGGCAAGAAAACAGATGCTGATGCACAAAATACAACCGAATCAGCAACTACTGAAGGGAACGATGGAATCGGAAAAATGGAATTCGAGGAAACCGTTTATAATTTCGGAAAGATCAAAGAAGGCGAAGTCGTTAAGCATGTTTTCAAGTTTGAGAATACAGGCACTAGCCCTGTAATCCTTTCCCAAGTTTCAGCAAGCTGTGGCTGTACCACGCCAACATTTACCACCACTCCGGTATTACCAGGGAAAGTGGGTGAAATCGCTGTGGAGTTCAACAGCAGTGGCCAAGTCGGACAACAACAAAAAATAATCACCATTGCTTCCAATGCTGAGGCAAACATCAGCACCGTTCAATTGAAAGGTGAAGTAGAGGCAATCTAATAAGTAACTATAAACTATAATATACAAATGATTTCAACAATTTTATTACAAGTAGGAGGAAGTGGCTTTACACAGTTAATTCCTATGGTATTAATCATTGTGGTTTTCTATTTCTTTATGATTAGACCACAAATGAAAAAGCAAAAAGAACACAAAAAATATATCGAAGAAATTGGTGTAAACTCTAGAGTAGTGACTACTGCTGGAATCCACGGCCGTATCGTTGAAGTAAGTGATAAAACTTTCTTAGTAGACGTAGGTAATGGTGTTAAAATCCGCTTTGACAAAACGGCTATCTCTCTAGAAGCTTCTAAAGCTTTGAATACTGAATCTAAATAGTATTTAGTATAAAGTATTTAGTATTTAGACTTTGTGTTGGCGTACAATGGATCCCACTAGGTTCTTTTGAAGACTATATAGGTGTCTAAATACTAAATACTAACTACTAAATACTTCAAAAAAAATCTCGCTGCATTTCAAAAGATGCAGCGAGATTTTTTTTGAAATGCAGCGAGATTTTTTTTGGTTTCATTCGAGGCATATTCGAGACATGTTCGGGAAACCTTCGGAAAAGTGTCGGGAATTCCTTTGGAATTTATTGGGTCATTTTGCGAGTTTTAGCAATGTGTCTCGAATAAGGTCAAACTTAAAATATTACTCTTAAAAGGGAAGGGTAAAAAAAATCCTGATTGCCTTTTCTGTAAACAGAATCAGCAACCAGGATTTTACTAACGTATTAAATTCTTATGTGGAATTTCTATTGAGGGAATTCAAGGATTCGGACTTCCGAAATCTGGAAGTTACTTCCACCATTCAATTCAGTAATGGAGAATTTATAATAGTTATAGGCGGTTTTATTGGTGAAATTAAAGGTTCTAGACTGTCTTCTTTCTGTGAAGTATTCAGGACCTCTTTCATCAACCACTACCCATGTTTTACCATCAATGGAGCCTTCCACTTTCCATCTCCTTGGGTCACGGTCTGGCGCATCATTACCAGAAGTCAAGCTATAGCCATTCACCACTTGTGGCGAGTCAAATAGGAACTGCCAGCTCATATTTGGTCCCACACCACCCACAAATATCTTGGTTGTGATATTACCGTCGATCATCTTCTTGGATCCTTCTCCACCATCTGGACCACCCCCGTTCTCATGGGATACCGAGAACATGTTCTCAAAGGTAGTCACATCTTTGATCAGTCCCAATTCAGATACAAAAAGGTTCATCATCGCTACCGATCCTTTTGCGGTCGTCAGCTTTAACTGGATCTCTTTAAAGGTTCCCGGGTCAAAGGTCAGATCAATGGTTTTGTCGGTACTGAGGATCGCTCCAGAAGTTTTATAGCCATCACGCCATTCTGTTTTGCTCACGGCCATATTGGTTGTGAAAGACAAGTTCAGTTTACCTGCTCCAACGGTTTTGGTATTTACCTTGATCAAGTTGGCTGCAGAGATGCGGATAGTTTCCTCCCGCTGTGCCCAATAGCCTTCTCCATTTAATGCTACCATTTTTACGACATAGGTGCCAGTATTCAAGAAGGTATGGGATGGTCCTGCAATAGACGATGTACTATCATCACCGAAGGACCAGCGCGTTTCCTTGAAATTAGTTCCCTTATTGTCGAATTTATAAGTAAAGGGGTCGTTCGCATTTGCCAATGCATAGGTAAAAGCTGCCGTTGGCTTCGGCTCTTTTTCTATGATTTCAGGAACCCCCTGTTCATCCTTTGTACATGCGCTGCTGATCGAAGCCAAGATCAAGCAGTAAAATGCATATTTCATTATTTTCATCATTCTGATCATTGTAATTGTTAAGGAATTCTAACCATTCTCCATTCCGCCATCTGGAATAAACTACTGCTTCTCGTTCTTTCAATATGTAGCTTGAACTGTTTGTACGCTTTAGGGAATTGAATGTTAAAGCGTTTAGTTTCTGTACGGTTATTGAAAACTTCTGTTCTGCGTGTATCCAAGGCTTCCCAAGTGGTTCCATCATTGGATCCATAAAGCACCCATTCTGCTGGATCTCTTTCTTGGGCATCATTTCCTGAAGTGAAGGTATAAGCACCGATCTTCTGTGGCTCATCATATACCAGTTTCAGCTCTAGGTCTACGAAATCGAACAATAGGAACTTACTGTTGTAGTTGTTGTCAATCAATTTGACAGCATTTTCATTTTGGTTTCCATTATCCCTACTGTAGAAATATTCGCCTTGATTCGTTACATCCACCTCAACCACGTTTTCAGAATCGATCAATATGATGCTATAGTTTTTCTGTGGATTGAGCACATGTAGGGTAGAAGAGCTTAGTTTTACCAATACAGCCAGTTTTTTGTCCAGATTAGCATTGACTACCGACCAAGGAACGTTGATTTCAAGACCTGCTGATTTCGCATTGCTTGGAACCAATACCTTACTAGGAATAGTATATTGCTCCGGTGTTAGCCCGATGGTATTTGCTGGTAGTGTTCCAGCTTTAATCAATTGGGCGATGGTATCCGTCGAAGTAACCACCTCCACCGTGAAAGCAGAACCAGGGAAACTTGCTAAGCTAATGCCCAATGGTATGGTCATCCCAGAGGATGAGCTGACATAATTTACTTGGTTTTTAGCTTCTAAGACCGCACCTGCACCATTGGTTAAGGAAATGAAATGTATGTCTGACTCTGTGATCAGGTCATTAACTTTCAGGATTAGTACCCCCGTAGCATTGTTTTTATCAATGTTGTTTCCTTTTCCAGCATTGGTAATGCTATAGCCAATGACAATGTTCTTTCCGAAATATTTTTCCACCTCGGTACGGGTTATCGTAACATTGAACACTGCTGAATCTGCTCCGAAATTAACCTTGGTACTGTTTGGTAAAAAGATAGATTCTGGCTTGATAGCAATGTAATTACTGCCTAGGTTCTTGTTTTTGATATGGTCCGCTGCAGCTTTCTGATTCACCGCTAGGTTTACATCAAAAGCTTTAGAAGCGGGCGTGCTCAGTTTGATACTTACCGGAACGGTGATCTGTTCATTGGTTTTCGTAATGCCACCAGCGATGTCCCCCGAACCCACCGTCGTAGCAGAGCCCGGTTTGAGGGAGAAATCCTCCAAGGCTGTATCCTTACATCCGAACAAGACGGAAATACAAAGGATCGGCAGGTATATATTTTTGAATAATTTCAATATGGTTTTCATAATCTATAGGTTTATTTATCAATCCAAACACGACCATCAAGACCCCAGCTCAATTGTCTTGGTACTTTCAACCAACTGATAATTTGCGTGGAGATATCGATATTTCTAGGTACCATTGAACTCAATGTTGACGAAGTAGGCGCACAAATGAAATCGTTCAATGTGGTAATCGGATAAGTTCCGTTTGTTTTCAGGTTTGCACCTAATGGACCTTCATCCACGATGGTTGTTGCATCCTTTGAATTCATTGGCCAATAGGCAGCCAAGAAATTAATGTTCGGATGGTTTGATACAATACCTACATCACAACTGTATTGTTTGATGGTTTCTGGAGAAAGAGCCTCTTTCCAGAATTTCACATCGGCTATGTAGGCATCGGAACGCCAGCCTTCACGAGTCTCTAGGAAACCGATGCGGAATTTGGCATCCGATGTAATGGAACCCCAGCCTGTAATATCAGCTTCTTTGGTTTGTTCGCCATTGGTAAACAACCTAACGGTTCTCTTGCCATCTACCATCTGTCCAGTGACAGCGATCGAGTTCCAAGTACCACGGTTCATGTTGCGGCCAGCTTTCACTTCACCGGTACCTTTATCCCCGCGGGCATTGAAAATCCAGGACTCCCCATCTAAGTGGATTACCCAACCGATGCCGCTTGGATCTTCGCCCCAACCGCCTTGCCAATGTTGTCTCTTGCCGATAATGGAAGGATACCAGAAGGCATAGTTATTGTCGCGACCTTTGTTCTTTTTGATTTTCAGTTCGATCGTGAAGTCAGTGTTATCAAGATTGAAAATACTGTTGTCACCAACATCCAATTGAGCATAGTTCTCTGCGTTGAAGCGCATAAAATCACCGATGAACTTATTTCCAATAAATGGCTTACCGATAAATTTGGTCGCATATTTTGGCGAATAAATAATAGTGAAGGTATTCAGTGCCGCATTACTAAAGATGGTATTGTCATTTTGTGCAGGTGGGATTTCATATTCGCCACCTTGACTCGAAGTGATGATCACCATCCAATTTTCCTTAGCGTAATTCGGTCTTGCTTCCAAGGCTTTGATGATCTGACCAACCTGTCCATCAAACTTTTCGATAGCAGCCTTATATGCTGGTTTAGAGACATCGTAGCCTGCGGTTTTTCCGGCAGCATCGATCGCTGTAAAATGACCTGTAATGAAAGAGAGCTTTTCGTCTTTCAAGTCATTGATTACTTTAGTGGTTACATCCTCATCGTTTTGGGCAGCCTGCGCTTTGGTATTGGCACCAAAATATTTAAGGAAGGTAGCATTCGGACTGATAGTGCTCATCTTGATGGAATCACCAGATGATTCTTTGATCCTGGCAGCCAATAGAGGATAAGCATCAAATTTATTGGCCTCTAGGTCATTTTCCCGCACGCCATGTTTGGTATAGTTTACACCGGTGAACAAATTGGCCCAGTTGGAAGAAATACCTGCAGCATTTTCTTCACTTAGTGAAACCCATGAATAGATAGAGTGGGGAAGAAGGGCATTGATCGTCGTCACATTGGAGGTGCGTACGGACTCGCCGCGGGCACCATCGGCTATCAATAACAATACTTTTGGAGTACCGTAGATCACATCTACGGTATCCGTGTCGTTTTCTGGAATAACCTTAGAGAATTCCTCCTGACAGGAAGTGATATTAAGGCCCAGAATTATCAGCATAATGGCTGAAATGGAGTTTAAAATACGTTTCTTCATAATTAGGAGTTTATTCAATGGTTATTCTAGTAATACCTCTAGCATCTATGTTGTCGAATTTGAAGAAATCACCCAACAATAGGATGGCTCTTTTACCATCATCAGACTTGGTTTCATACATTTTCGAAATCAATCCGCCTACTAAACCGGTATTGTTCATGCCTTTCACTAGGTCACCTTTCGCGTCGATGATCATAAAGTTAGTCCTTGCTATTCCATTGTAAGAAAGGAAATAACCAGATACCGCAATGAGACCATCTTCCAACTGTAGTGCATACCTAGTATTGGAACCTTCATTGAATGCTTTAACCTTAAAGGTATTGTCAATAGTTCCGTTGGAATTCAGCATCACCAATTTTGGTGTATTTACGCCGTTAAAGGTTTTGAAATCTCCGGTCAACATATATTTTCCAGTCTTCTCGTTATAAGTCACACTTTCCACTTTATAGCTGGCACCTTTTCCGACGTTGAAGGTCTTGTCTACCGTTCCGTCAGCATTTAGGCGGACGATATATCCATGTGCTTCCGAGTCAAAACTGGTGAAGGAACCATAGATAACGGTTTTACCCTTTAAACTTCCGGTTTTGTGGTAGAAGCCTTTGGTAGGGCCATTAGCACCTGCAAATGCTTTGCCTCCTGAAAAACGGAAAGTCTTGTCTAGGCTACCATCGAGGTTCAATAAGGCTACTGAGCGGATCTCGGTACTGTCTAGGATCACCGAATCTCTGGTCTCTAGGTAGTTTGGTTTACCGTAAGTTCTATGGATATGATATCTAAAATCTCCAACGGCTAATATTTTTCCATTGTGTTCATTGATAGTATGGATCATACTATTGAATCCACCATTGAATTTAGGGTAGTATTTGATGGTATCCGGTAAGTGTGGCGGGCGATATGGTTTTACGGCCATGGTATCGATCTGTCCCACTAAGTTGATACGGGTCAAATTGGAGATATTGTCAGTTCGCTGATCATAACCAGAGAAATTTCCCGCGATGTAGTACGCGTTTTGGATTTGGACAATATTACTCAAGAAACCTTGTACACCATTTCCAGGACGGAAACTAGCATCAAACTGTCCATTTTTAAAGGTCCTGACAATTCTATTGGTCGGTTTGATATTACCTTTATTTTCATAATTGGTAAAAGATCCGATTAGGATGTTTTTCTCCTCTACGGTTTGTAAGATATCATAGATACCACCACCTGAGGCACCATAGGTCGCTTGCCAAGAAGGGTCTATTTTCACCTTTCCTTGAACAAAGAAATTTGGACCGTAAAAAATGATATCATCAATCAGGATACTGGTAATACCGGTACTGGCGAATTCTGGCACTTTAACGGTGATCTCAGAATCGGTAATGGATACTATTTCTGCCTTTTGGCCATTGAAGTTGAAAATGGCTTTGTCTTTATGGGCCGCCAGACCAGACACCTTGAATTTCACTTGGGTACCTGGACCACCTGTTTCAGGTGCGGGTTTTTGCGTACGTTCCAGTACAATGCCCAAAGCTTCTTTACCTTCCTGATAAGGTTCAGCATGGTAATCCATTTCTTTGGAACAAGAGAACAATCCGAAGACCGCAAAAATGAATATATAATATTTAGCTAACTTGTTCATAATTTTATCGTTTACTTTGAGCAACATCTAGGATAAATTCTTCCGAACCTGGGTACAGTCCAAATACACTTTTGGTGTAGTCCAATACATGGATTATACCGTTGTTGGGTTGTATGTCTGACGTACCTATTGGGTAACTGACATACCAATCTGGATTGGAAGCATCAGGGAAAAAGGACAGGTGCAATTGTCTGTAGCCTTTGTATTTCAATCTTGACACTTCTGTTGCACCACTCATCTGAACAATATCATTGAAAACTACACCAATATTGGATACATACCCCGATTGAGAAATGTAGTTTTGTCCTGGATAGGTACCCATCAAAGAGAAGTCGATCTGTGGATAATCTGCCAGTTTATTCTTTCCATTAAACATATAGCGCAACAAGTTTTTTCTCCAGATTGCCGAGTCAATATCACTCAGTTTTTGGATGGTATCCAATCCTCGGTTGTAGAGATAGGTGTTGAGTGAATTGCCAGTCCTAATGGTTCCGATCAATTGCTTGATATCCGGATCCGATGGTGCAAAAAAGGTAAACTCTTTGGTCTTGAATTCATTTTCTAGGCCAGCAAGTTTGATGACTTGGACTAAGGAATCAAATAATACCGGTTTCGATTCCAGGTATTCCAAAATAGTACCGTTAAATTCAGCATTTGCCAATCCACCATCCTCATAATAATCATCTTTATTACAGCTGCTTATAAACAGGATTCCGAAAAGGAAAAGAGCGATGTGCAGGGGTTTAAATATCTTTTTCATCTTATCGTCCAATTGTAGTCCAGTATTCATTTAATTTCATGTGCGGGTTGTTGTTCAAGGCCGACGGGTCGATAGGCCAAGTCCAACCGCCACGGTTGTATTGATCCAGTGTAAGCGGGGACATGGTCCATTCTGAGCTCAGGATCCTACGGGTACGGATCAGGTCAAAATAACGATGGCCTTCACCGATCAATTCCCTTTCTCTTTCTAGGAATATAAAGTTCTTCAAATCAGCACCACCGCCACCGCTATAACGGGAGGCTTGAGCACGATCACGAACCAAGTTCACTGCGGCTGTTGCTTCTGCATCTTTACCTAATTCGGCACAGGCCTCAGCGTAAAGTAGGATAGCATCAGCATAGCGGAAAATACTGAAGGTATTGTCAGGGTTTTTATCTTCGTTTCCAGAAGCATACACGTTGGTACCGAACTTTCTCAACACAAACCGTCCATTGTCTGAAGTAATATCTTCAAACCACATCTCTCTTCTCTTGTCTGCATCACCTTCCGGGAAGATCTGGTTCATGTAGGAAGAGATAAAATAACAGTGGCTCAACTGGTTGTTGAAACGAGGGAATTTATATGGCCAACGCAAGAAGTGATCCCAGAATGGCGCTAAAGCGGCTACATTGTCTCCGTAGTTGATACTCTTGTAGAACTCAAAAAGGGATTCTTCACTTCTACCTTTTGTGACAACTGCCCAGTTTTGGTCAGTGAACGGAGCAACCAGTTTATGTTGCTTGCTGTCGATCAATTGCTTGCCAAGGGCCGCTGCTTCTGTCAAGTACTTTTGTTTGTTGCCCGGATCGAAACTTGAATTCCACATGTTCATGTGCATCAACAAGGCGATAATGGCACCTTTTGCAGGTCTTGCCCCTCTAAGTCCTGGATCATTCAATGACCAAGGCATTAGATCTTTTTGTGGAGTCAGGTCAGCAATACATTTATTCAACACTGAAACCATGTTTTCACGAGGAAGTGGGTCAGTATGGTATGGGTCGGTATAATACGGTACATCACCATATAACCTGACCATCCAGAAGTAGGTAAATGAGCGGATGAATTTTGCTTCGGCTATGTACCTGCTCTGATCAGAACCAGTAACCCCAGGGATACCTTCTTCTAATTTTTCAATTAGAATATTGGCACTTTGGATGACTTGATAGTACTTTTTCCAATCGCTGATCACATATAATCTATACCAGTCGAACTGCGAAGAATACATGGCGACAGGTAATTGGTTTTTGCCTAAGACCTCGATTACCTTTCTTTGGCTGTAGCTATTAGCGCCATCAGAAACAAATATTTCCCCGGATCTAGCTTCTCCAATTGCGCCCATTACCCAGGTTTCATTGATCTTTTCAAAGAACCTAGCGTACATAAAGGCCATATTGGATTCAACATCCTGTTGGGATAGGTAATAGTTATTACCTGTCAATCGGTCAATAGGCTCTACGGTTAGATATTTATTACAGCTGGTTGCACTGAACCCTAAGGCAATCCCAAGTCCAATTACAGCTAATTTATTTTTTATCAAATTTTTCATAGTCATTAGAATGAAAGGTTGAAGCCTAGGGTGTAAGTTCTTGGTACTGGATATCCGTTTGATGCATCACGGCCTAAGCTCGTTACGTTTTCAGGGTTTGGCCCTGAATACGAAGAGAAGGAGTATACATTGTCCATTGAAGCATAGATACGGAAGCGATCTAGTTTAAATCTCCTCAACATATCACGATCGAAAACATAAGCGAAGATGATGTTGTTGATTTTGAAATAACTACCGTTTTCTTCCCATAAGGTCTGATCATAACGGAATGGTTGAACACTGCCATTTCTAGAGAAATCGTATGGATAAGGATACTTGGCAATATCACCGTCCTTCAACCAGATATCTAAGTTTTCAATAGGGACAATGGCAGTGGCTCCATCACTTTTGCCTCCGACTAAACCACCTCCAAAAGGATCTCTATACAGGTTTAGACGTTGTGCTAAGGCATAGTTCAAGATGGTTCTCTTGGCTGTGTAAGAGGCATAGATCGATAACTGGAAGTTTTTGTAGTTCAAAGTGTTTTGAACCCCACCAGTCCATAGTGGTTGCGTATTACCAGCACGTGCATAGTCACGGTTGTCTAAAATATAATCTCCATTTCTATCTACGTAGATTGGGTCCCCAGCTTGGAAGAAAGTTCCATCCGAAGTACGGTAGCGAAGGCCGGTAGCCGGATCCACTGGTACATCGGCATCCGTCGCGTATACTCCGATATTTTCTAACAAGTAATTTGATAAAGCTGAGGTACCTACGCGGTTTACCATGTGCAATCTATCTGCTTGACCATCCCATTTGATGAATTGTCCTCTAAAGTTGTCAGGCAATTGCAATAGGACGTCTTGGTTGTAAGCACCATTGATAGACAGGGTCCAGTTGAATGGACTGTTGACCGAAAGAGGGCGGAAGTTCAACGCAATCTCATGCCCATAGTTTGCTAGTCCAGCATCATTGGAGTGAAGTTTGTCAAATCCGGAAGTATTGTTCAAGAAAGACTCAAACAATAGGTTTTCTACCCTCTTATAATAAGTATCGTAAATGATCTCAATTTTGTTGTTCAGGAAGGTAAGGTCTACCCCTAAGTTATACTGCATGGAGGTAACTGGCAACAAGTTTGGATTTGGAATAAATTCGTAGTTGATACCGATACCATTGATCTGATTGTAAAGACCAGAAATATCATACTTACCATAGATACGTTCCAAGGTACTGGTTGGCATTACGTTTACACCCCATGTAAAGCGTAGGGATGCAAGGTTGATCCAAGGAAGGGTTTTGATCCATTCTTCATGGTGTGCATTCCAACGAAATCCGACAGCTGGATTCTTGGTATAAAGGTTTTTGAAACCATTGGCAGAGGAACCATCCAAACGATAGGATAGATCTAGGATATATTTGCTTTTGTAACTATAGGTAGTCGCAAGGGCAAATGATAGCGCTTTCTCATTTCTGAAGTTGGACAATACACCACCACCTCTAGAGAAATAACCATCGAAACCTAATGGACCTTCGAATTGGTCATTTGGTGTTCTCGCTTGTTTGGTGATGGTATTCTGACGTTGGTTATGTCTTACCTCATTGAACAAGTTGATAAAGATGTTGTGGTCTTCATTGATATCCTTGGTATAGTTCAGGATATTTCTGTTGTATAGGTTTGATTCGCGACCAGCAAATGAATAGACTTCAGAGAACTGACCTGCAGCTGCAGCCGGTGTAAATTTGTCTTCATTGTTTGAAGCAAATTCATAACTCATAGCCGACTGTAATCTCAGACCTGGGATGATCTCAAATTTACCTTCCACATACGGACGGATCAATTTGGAACTGTTATCATTTTTGGTTCTAATGGCAGAGATATAATCGTTGTCTGCCGAGAAGAATCCCGGAGGAGGCAATAGGGTAGAGTTCATACCGCCTGTTGATACCCCAGTTTGAAGGATACCTGTACCATCACCTTTATTCTGTTTACCTAACTGAGCAAATACCTGTCCTGTAAATTCAAAGCGTTTTGTAGGACGGTAATCCATTCTCAAGTTGGCTGAATAACGGTTGAAGCCTGTATTCTTGATTACCCCGGTTTCCCCATAATAACCCAAATTGGATTTATAGGAAAGGATTTCATTACCACCATCCAAACTTAAGTTATGGTTTTGGTTGAATGTGTTTTGGTAATAAAGCGATTGCCAGTTTGTTGAGTTATTGAAGAATGCATTCAAACTATCTGCAAGCATCGGAGTTTGCATGATTCTGTCAATTTCGGCCTGTGTTCTCGCGTTATTGATAATCTGCCAGATTTTGATTTGGCGTTCTAGGTTACCTCCTAAAGTCTCTCTCAATTTTGGTGGAGTCTTCAAGAAGGTACTGTGTGTATAGTTGATTCTAGGCACAGGAGAATTACCACGTTTTGTGGTGATAATGATTACCCCGTAGGCACCTTGAGAACCGTAAAGTGATGTCGCTTGGGCATCTTTCAAGATCTCGATGCTCTGCACATCCTCAGGTGGGATCAAGGAAAGCGGCGAGATACCCGGTCCTTGTTGTTGTAGACCGAATTCTGAAGCTCTATCTGCATCCATCGGAACCCCATCGATTACATATAGGGGAGATGTAGGCATCAAGATGGACTCGCTACCTGAACCTGTGGTGGAAAGGGTAGAAAGACCACGGATTTGAGTTGAGCCCCTAAAACCTGGTGCACCGGTATTTACCTGTACGTTCAATCCCGGTACCTTACCTTGCATCAATTGCTCTAGGTTGGCAGTAGGGACGTCACGGATATCCTTTTCTCCAAGTGTGAAAGAAGAACCTGTGGTATTTTCCTTTTTACGGGCCACATATCCACGGACTACGACCTCTTCTACCTGATCTTGAGTGGAGCTCATTTGAACCGTTAAGGTCGTTTGGTTGGCTCTCACCGTTACTCTTCTTTGATTAAAACCTACAGCTTTAAAAATTAATGCTGTATTTGGGGCTATACTCACGCCAAAGTTACCATTGTCGTCAGTTGCCGTAATAGCCCTATTGGTCGCCGCATTTATCACTGTTACGCCGGCAATACCATTATTAGACTCATCAACCACTCGACCACGCAGGTTTTGGTTCTGAGCATAAGCAAATTGTAGGCTAAAAATGCTTAAGATTAATATGATTAGTTTCTGTAATTTCATAAGGCTAAGGTTTATTCATCCTCGAATTTTGGGTTCTGATTACGGAAATGGAAAACGATTTCCCAATCTCCCTTTTTATAGATCGCGAAGTTCAGTCCAAATTGACCCACTGTACGGTCTCCTCCAAATCCAATCCTGGAATAGGCAAAAGACACACTGGCCGTTCCACCAGAAGAAAAGTCTGTGCGGAATGAGGTTAATGGAATCGGATAGGCCACATCGTATTGTACATATTCTGTAGTCGTCACTTTACTGAATCCATGGACTAGGAAGTCCCATCGGGTTTCATTGAATTTCACGGGATTGATAAACTTACCGTCAGCACCCATGAACTTGAAACGTAAGCTGTTGCCTTTGCCTCCAGAAAATGGTCGGATGTAAACCACGACATCTTTCTGGATGTTATTGTTAACCAAAGGCAATTGCGTCCTTTCGCCAATTACATTGCTTAAGAAACTTGGGATGATATAATCCTGTCTGGTGGTATCCTTAGGACGTTGCGGATCTGGAGCTTTCCCCCCGGTATAAGGGTTGATGTCCGTCGCTGGGTAATAAGGGATCTCACGCCAAGGAATAAATTGGAAGTCCTTGATGATCTGGGTGCCTCCCGAGTTCTGAACCTTCAGGTCAAAGAAACGGATATCTTGCGTTTTCAAGACTGTATCGACAGGTCTTGGTTTGATGACCGCGTTTGTTGCTCCAGCCCATAAGATCAATCGGCCATTGCTATCAACTTCGAATGCTGGTTTTTCCACCAATTTTCTCTTCGCTTCGATCTCTGCCAATGATTTTTCCTTTCCATCGTATTCCTGGATCCATTCATAGGTTTTAACATTGGTAAATAAGTCTGTTACAGGACGACCGTCACCATACCTAGCATTGACAATTTCAAACTTCATCGGTAGGGTAGAGTTATCCTCCGATAGGGAAGTAAAGACATTGGTCCTGCCTAGGGTAGGTTCGATGACCTTGATAATATAATTGATGTTTTCGCTTATAAAATCCCTGTCTTCAGGAAGGTCGTACATTTTTGAACAGGCGGTAAATAATCCATAACTCCCTATAAAGAGACAGAGCAATCGGATACTATTTTTGATTTTCATTTTTCTTCAATTAAGGTTAATAGATTATTTAGTTCCTTTATTTACGCTCCAATCAGCCAATTGGAATAGATCTCCAGAGCGAACACGTTGTACATTTAACCTGTAATACTTGTATGCTTTGGTGTTACTGATCCAGAAGACACGTTGTTGGAACCTAGATGTAAATTCTTCTCCAGATTTAGAATCCAGGGTTACCCAGTTTGATCCATCATCAGATGCCGTCAAGGTCCAGTCAATTGGATCCCTTTCAACCGCGTCGTTCGCTGAGGTTAGGGTATAGGCATTTGCTGCAGTTGGTTCGTTTAGTTCCACTTGCATCCAGTTTCCACCGAAACTACCTAACAGATACTTGGTTTCTGGATTGCCATCAAACACATATTTCGAAGCTTCTACAGCATTGATACCACCATCGTTTTCGCGTGATACCGAGAATTTACCGCCAACAGTTACGAATAAGTTTGGTGGAGGTGGGATGTAGGTCAATCGGGTCACAAAGTCGTTGAAACCGAAAACATGGTTCGGAGAAACAACGTGGATCATCCCATTCTTCGCTTCGATATTGATGGAAGCAGTCGTTGCGGTAATCCAGTTTCTGGTGAATTGGCTGTTTTTGGTGTCCGAGTATTCAATGACCTTAGGACCGCCGCTTTCAAATCCAGATGAGGTCGCTGTCGTTAATTTAGCGTTCATCGTTCTTTTGTACTTGAAGTCGTGCAGCTGGATTCCATCTTTCATCATCATGGAATCACTAGGGTAGAAGCCTTTGATCAGGTATTGCGCCATCATGGTGTCCAATTGCAAGAGGTCCACATTGGCTAGATATTCCAAAGGTTTATCCGATTCTCTGCGGGTATTGTTCAAGTTTTCGATTGCTAATTGAAAGCTCTGATTGGTTGGCGCAAAGAAGGTGTATTTATCGTTTGAAGCGAGAACGGCTTGCATTTTTGTGCGATCCAATACTTTCAGTAGAGAATCAAAAACACCGGGCTTGCTTTGAAGGTACTCCAAAATAGTACCATCATAAGTCACCTTATTTACCGACTCGTTGTAATATCCATTGTCTTTGGTGCATCCGCTAACCAAAATCAAGGAGAGTAAACTATAAAATAGATTGTTGACTTTCATGGTTATACGGTTTATTTCCAATATTCATTTTGGGTTAATAATTTGTTCTGGGTCAAGACTTGAGGCGAGATAGGCCAATAATGTCCTTTGGAACGGATCAGTTTGCTCAGATCTGAATTATCATTCTTGATCTTGTACTGTCTGACCATATCGTACCAACGATGCCCTTCACCCATCAACTCTCGATTTCTCTCTTGGAAGATGGCGTCGATCAATTCACCGTTTTTAGCAGCTGAATAGTTGGTAAGCCCTCTTCTTTCACGAATGGAATTCAATAGGTCGATGGCACCAGCTTGTTCCCCGATAACGGCTAAAGCTTCTGCACGCAATAGATACATATCTTCAAGACGAGTGAATACGGTAGCACTGGAATAGAACCTGAATGTAGGGTCAGTTACTCCACCCATGATACATTTCACTTTGCTGAAGATAGGATACTGTCCATTGAAGTTTTTGAAATATACTTCGGTTACTGGGTTTCCTAAGGTATCGGCAGAGAAACGTTCATCGGTTGATTCATTGAAGATGGAAAGGATCTTGTCTTTGGACATGTACATATCCGGGATGCTTTTGTTTACCACTGGCGATGCCAAGGTCAACTCTTCAATATGCCCTGTAAAGGAACCTTCTACGTGGTTGTAAATATGTCCGAAACCTAATAACTGGTTCGGGTTTTTGTCGTAGAAAAATCCATTGGGATCCGTTAGGTTATTGGTAGGGATTAAACCCAAGCTACCTTTCTGTTGGTTGTCAATGACGAATTTGGCGTAAGCCGCAGCATCAGGATAATTACTTTGCCAAGCTGCAACATGAGCTAAAATAGCATAAGCCGTAGTTTTACGGGCTAATGCGCCATTCCATCTGCTGTTGTATTCGTTATAGTAGTTACCTTGTTGTTGAGGGTCATTGGAACTATAAAGGAATGGAAGGTCATTGGCTGCCTTTTGCAACTCTTGCTCCACAAAGGCCATCACCTTGCTTTGATCTTCACGAGGTTGGTCATCAAAAGTACCTTCCTTAGAAGCCACGATCAATGGAACATCTCCCCAAATGCGTACCATGTAGAAATAGGCAAAGGCACGTAGGAAACGGGCTTGAGCGATATCCACCACCATATTGTTGTTGGTATAGCGTTGGTCATTGTCCTTAACTTCCTGGATACGTTCAAGGAAGATATTGGCAGCATTCACTACTGCATACCAGCGTCTCCAGCTCTTTAGGTCATTCATTACGCCGAAAGAAGCATTGAGGTCGTGTTTGGCGATAGCTTTCAAGTCTTGGCGGATAGGCACGGAGAATTCTCCTGAACGTACATCGCCATAGATCCAATGTGCATTGTTATCATTGAGGGCGGATTTGGTCAATCCGTAAATCCCCATTAGGGCCGCTCTGGAATCCTCCATGCTCAGCCACATATTTTCTTCTGAAACCAATCGAGTGGAATTAATGTCCAGCATTTTCTTGCAGGACACGAAAACTTGGCTCAATACGATTAAAATGATTAATATTCTTTTCATGATCGGTTACAGTTTAAGTTTGAATCCTAAGGCAAATGTTCTTGGAATCGGAAGGGAATAACCTTGGTCGTAACCCATGTAATTCACCAGTTCTGGATCCCTTCCAGAATATTTGCTGACAGTAAATAAGTTGTTGGCAGATAAGTAGACGTAGAAATCTCCTTTTTTACCTAGACGGTCTCCGATGATGTCCTTGAAGTTGTAGCCTAAGGTCACTGTTCTTAGTTTTAAGAAGGAACCATCCTCAAGGAACAAGGATTGATTGGTTTGGAAAGGAGCCACGGAAGACCAAGGGTTGTACAATGGATATTTATCGTAATCTCCTCTTTTCTCCCAAAAAGTAATCTCTTTGATTGAATTTATACTGCTGGCATTCTCGTTTTCAATAAAGTTGAAACGGTTTGACATCTCTTGGTTGACGATCTTTCTTCCCAAGTTGAAGTAGAAGTTCAGGTTCAGATCAAAGTTTTTGTAAGCAACCATATTATTCCATGAGCCGCTAAGCTTAGGGATGATATTGCCTTGAAGGACTTTGTCTTCTTTGGTGATTTGGTTATCGCCATTGGTATCAGACCAGATTGGATCTCCAGCTTTCAAGATGATTCCATTGTAGGTCATGCGTTGACCGCCTGATTGTGGAACCTCTTGGTCAGTTTGGTACATTCCATTGTTTTCATACAACCAGAATGCATCGATTCTTTCACCGACTTTCAATAATCTGTCGTTCACTTCGATTTCATCCAAGTTATTTGGCAAGGCCAATAGCTTGTTGGTATTCACACCTAGGACTAATCCAGTGTTCCAAGTGATCTTGTCATTTTGCACTACATTTCCCGAAGCGGAAAGATCGATACCCATATTGCGTACATCCATTCCGGCTTCATATTGGTAATCATAACCGAAGTCTTTCTTGCCTGGCAACATGATCAACTGATCTTTGCTGTCGCGAATGTAAGCATCAAAGGATACTTGGATGTCGCGGTTCTTGAAGCCTAGATCAAAGCCTAAGTTCAGGTTGTCTGAATAGCTCCAAGGAAGGTCATAACCAACCCATCCTACGTTGTAAGGGCGAACTAATGCCGCAAAACCATTGTATCCCGGAACGATTGCATTACCGGTATAGCCAATTTCTGCTGTATAGCTAGGCCCTTGTCCGTAATTATCGTATAGGTTGTAATGACCGATCCTGCCGACGCTTGCTCTAATATTAAATAGGCTAACCGATTCGTTATCCTTCATGAAATCGTTCTTTGCATTCCATCCTAGGGCTAGGATAGGAGACAAGAACCATCTCGTGGTCGGCTGCGCATTCGATGATGCATCATAACGAAGGGTCAAGGCTGCTGTATAGGCCTCGTTGTAGGTATAGGAAGCTTTACCATAGAAATTGACCATGTTGTGCTTGGTTCTGTCCAAGAACTTATAGACCAATTGTCTAGGGAAGGCAGTAGGATTTAGGTAGTTGCCACTATTTGGATCAGAATCTAAGAGGTTAATCTTGATAAAGTCATTGACACCTTTGTATGCATAAGCGTAGTTGTATTTATAGGTATCCCACATCAAGGTGTTACCAGCTTCGAAATAGAAATAGTTTGCATCGTTTTCTATATCGTAGGAAACTTGGTTATCCACCAATAAGCGTTGGTTGTAACCATAGTAGTTGGAAGCGAAATTGCTTTTCTCCAAGATGGTGCTTGGGTAGAACAGATCGCGGTAACCTTCGTTGTAATCAACGGCAAACTTACTGCGGATCTTTAAGGCTCCAACATTCACTTGTAGACGGAAGAATCCTTCTAGAATATTGCTGAAGTTATTGTCAAAGCTCTTGTCGAATTCCTTCAGGTATAAATCATAGACTTCTTTGTTAGGGGCAAGAGGCGCACCTAAGTCCGGAAGGTATCCCATCATGGCAAATCTGTTGCGCAAGTTTCTGTTGCGGTCTCTGTTCAACCTAGATGCGTTGAAGAGAGTTTCAAAGTTTAGCCATTTGAAAGGTCTCAGGTTCAGGAAGAAACGAGCATTGTATTTGTCGAATTTGGTATCATCGGCTACACCTGTGGTCTTAACATTTCCGAGCGAGAACTGGAAAGTAGCACGAGGCTGTCCACCCGAGATATTGGCATTGATACCATGGTTCAAACCATTGGAATAATAGCTGTCAGACCAGTTTGATGGGCCATAGTAATCATTATTTAAGGAGTCACTTAAATAGATTGGGTAGACATCATCCTGGTTGTATTTACCATTGGTGGTGTATAGATCATAAAACTGCTTTCTAAAAGCATTTTCATAAGCCCCGTTAATGGTGGTCACCGAAGGGCGTTGTGACATTCCAATATAGCTGTTTACTGCTATTCTTTTGTCGCCATCGCCTTCAGGCTTCCTGGATGTGATCTCGATCACTCCATTGGCAGCTAAAGGGCCATAGGTTGCGATTGCGGAGAGGTCTTTTAATACCCTGATGCTTTGGATATTGTCGAAATCAATATTGCCAAGCAGGTTGTTCTCAGTTCCGATACGTTCGATGTCAAAGTTCTGTACATCAAATGCAAAGGGATGTTCACCGATTAAGGGAACACCATCTAGAACGACCAAGGGTTGGGTATTGTAAATATCCCGATTGTTCAGGATTGGTTTACTGATACCGCGCACGAACATCTGGATATTGCTTCCAGGCTCACCGCTTGATTCAGAGACATAGACGCCCGGTAATTCACCTTTGATATACTGCTGCAAACTATTGGCAGTAATCAGGGAATTGGTTTTCATGTTCCGAAGGGTGTTGAACTTAGGTAGGTCTAGTTCATAAAGTGGCTTTAACTCCGCCAAGGTATCGATCGCAGGAATGGAATCCGTTCCGGTGGTGTCCTGCAGGGATAGGTTGGCAAAATCAACGTTATGACTATGCGCATGCCCCACGGACATAGACATAAAAATCAATAACGATTTAAACTTCCATAATACACTCATATTTGTAGTGCTGTTTATAGGTTAGTAAAATAGTAGATACTAGTAGGTTTCGGACAGCAATTCCAGAAGGGAGCCATCCGTTCAATAAAGGGAAATAAAAGACTATGCTCTAAATCCGTTAATTGTTCTTAAAGTTGAAATGCAATTTGTTCTGGTTCATAATTCAAGTTTTTGGGTAATAGGATATCGGTACAACAATGGTCAATTGTGTTTAGTTTGGGTAAAGATTAAATAAGATTTCCTTTAATTAGCCGGAAAATAAATTGCAGATTTTTGTAGGTAAAATTAAGTTCATAAAGTGACTGTTAGTATTAGTTTTGTTAATGGTTAAGACTAATTTATAAATAAAAAACGTTTTAGCAAATTTTTTTTAAAAAAATAGCGAATCCTGTCCAAATCTGCTTTAACGTTAAAGTCGACCTAGAAATTTGTAACAGTTAAAAGAAGTAATACTAAACTTTCCTCTTATTTATTCAACCGCCAAGAAAGAATTCTGTTGATCTTGTTGCCTTGATTCATTTGCGTCATTTTTACATCCTCGGTTTTGTGGTATTCCAAGATTGCTTTTAATGGCTTTAAGTTATCCTTATCGGAAACCAGGACAGAACATAGGCCAATTTGATCTCTTAAGTCAAAGCTTTCGTAGATCATATTGCTGATGAATTTTTTTTCTCCACCTGGGAACCAAAGCTCATTCGAAAGACCCTGAAAGTTGGTTTTCGTGCTTTCTGTTTCCTGATGTAGTTTTTGGTTTTTCTTCAGAACCGTTTGCCTGTAGTCATCACGCGATTTGTAAAATGGGGGATTACAAAGTATGGCGTCGAAATATTCGTTGGGTTGAATGATTCCTTTGAGGATATGGTCACTGTTTTCTTGCTGTCTTATCTTGATTCCTTTTTTTAGATAAGGATTGTCGTTCAGGATCTTGTGAGCATGCTGTATGGAAGGGATATGGGTATCCGATGCCACAAAGTTCCAATGGTATTCTAAGAAGCCGAGAATGGGATAGATTAAACTAGAGCCAGTACCGATATCCAGCACATTGACTTTCTTCGGGTTTTTAGGTTGGATGAGATCAGCTAAATAATGGATATAATTCAATCTTCCCGGAATGGAAGGACAAAGGCTGCCATTCAATAGGTCCCAGTTGTTGACTTTGTATTCTGATTCCAACAATGCTTTGTTTAAAAGGAAAACAGATTCCGGATCTCTGAAGTTTAAAGATTGACGGCCATCAGGAAGAACTACGATATGTTTCTTCAATTGGTGAACATGTTTGATCAGTTTCTTGAAGTCATATTCCTGATTGAACTTATTGCGGGGGTGTAGATTTTTTGAGTTTTTTTCCATTATTTTTACTGTGCACAAAGATATCTATTAATTAAGTAAATATGATCGAATCTAATATATTATTGGTCATGATTCTCTTTTTTTTCATGTCCATGTTATTTGTCGTTTCTCAACGCTTTAAGATTTCTTATCCTATCTTATTGGTAATCGGAGGATTAGCGATTTCCTTGATTCCAGGATTACCTGAGTTCAGTATAAACCCCGATGTGGTGTTTTTGGTTTTTCTGCCACCGTTATTATTTGAAGCAGCTTGGTATACCTCATGGAATAGCTTCTGGAGCAATCGCCGATCTATCCTGACCATGGGATTCGGACTTGTCTTCGTTACATCTATTGCTGTAGCTTATTTATCTGTCAATTTAATTCCAGGATTTACGCTCGCATTAGGATTCCTTTTGGGGGGCATTATATCGCCTCCAGATGCAGTGGCTGCTACTTCGGTCCTAAAAGGAGTAACAATGCCAAAACGAGGGATTACCTTGTTAGAAGGCGAAAGCTTGGTCAATGATGCTGCCTCCCTTACGGTATTCCGGATGGCCTTGGCGGTCATTATGACCGGTGCTTTTACCATGCAGGAAGCGGTCGTTGGATTTTTTTTACTCGCCGTTATGGGCGTATGCGTGGGACTTGTAATAGCAAATATCCTTTTCTATTTCTTGAAATACATTGCCAAAGCATCCAGTATCACCACGCCAATCACTCTGATCGCTCCCTATATCATGTATATCGTTGCAGAGCATTTTGAATGGTCAGGTGTCCTCGCGGTAGTGTCCGGAGGACTGTTCCTATCATATCGCTCCAAGGATTATATGGACTATAATACCCGGATCCAGACGCGTGAAGTTTGGGAAACCGTTGGCTTCCTATTGAATGGATTTGTATTTATCCTGATCGGTTTAGAACTGCCGATTATTATCGACGGAATTGAAAGCGTGTCAACATCCTGGGCGATTGAAATTGCCCTGATCATCACTCTGGTTATCATCGTCATCCGGATTGCGTTTATTTACATTGTGAATTATGTCCCAAGGATCTTTCCGAAAGTCCGTAAAAAGGAAGCTTCACCAGGCTGGAAGATGCCGCTCATCCTTGGATGGGCAGGAATGCGGGGAGTGGTTTCCTTGGCGTCAGCCTTGGCGATTCCTATCTATGTTTCCAGCGGGCAACATTTTCCACATCGTAACCTTATTCTCTTCATCACCTTTGTGGTCATTCTGGTCACCTTGGTCATACAAGGATTGAGTTTGCCTTGGTTGATCAAATTAGTGAACCTAGATGGCAAGTCATCAGAGATTCCAGAAGAAGCGCAGATTGAGGCCATCAGGTACCGGTTGGTGAAGGAAGAAATGGAATTGCTGAAAACCAAATATGCCAAGGAACTTGAAGAGAGCAATACCGTAAAAGCTATTAACCTATCCCTCAAACGTAGTCTGGAATCCACAGCTACGAACTTGAACAGTGAGTCCAAGATCAAGATTGCCAATGAAAGAGGGCTCTATAAGCAGGTGATGCAGGACCTGATCAATGTGAGGAGGGATGTGATCTATACCTTGGTCAGTGAAAAGAATTACGACGATTCCATCTTGAGGTCCTTGGAGCATAACCTGGATTTGGAAGAATCGAGACTGAACAGGAGGTAAAAGAAAGAGGGACTTTCATTCCAACAGGATATTCCAACTTTATCTTTCATCTGCTTTATGCAATCTAGTTTGCTTTTTCATCATATCAGTACAAAAGCTAAGGATTATGAAAAGGCTAGGAATTTACACATTGGTTATCATCATGATGATGGCATGTAGGCAGAAAAAGGAAACCAATTATATCTCAGGAAAAGAATTCTTGGACAGGGTCTTCCCGACTTATTCCCCAATTGGAGCTGAATTCTCCAAGATTGTGGATGCAGTGGTAGAATTTGATACCGCAAGGTATGTTCTTGATAGAGATTTAGACCATAAATTCTATGATCCTAAGTTTGGGAGAGGATACTACAATTCCAGCTTAGACAGCGAATTTGATATGGAGTCTCAGCTATCTGTTCTAGAGTTGGCATCCGAAAAACTGTCCAACGATATAAAAGATTTCAATGCTTATCAAACCCAATTATTGGACACTGAAGATTACCCCAATTATTCCAAACTGTCGAAAATAATGAAACCCGCAAAACTTACTGTCCGTAGAAAATTTGAAGGCCCCATAGAATTCTATTCGTTCGATAAGCCACTGTTCACCGCTGATAAGAAAAAAGCATTGATCAACAGCTATTACTATTGTGGAGTAATGTGTGGGCAGGGTGTTGTTTACTTTCTCGAATTGGTGGATGGAAAATGGAAAGTTATAGGCTATGACTACTCTTATGATACATAAGGGTAGTTATTAGGACTGTTTTGTTGGATTATGGATGTTGAAAAACTCCTTGGTAGCCTTAGCTTTATCCTGATCATAGAAGTATCCTTGGACCTTTGAAACAGCTTGAGCCATTCTGTCAAAGATATCGATCATATTGCCACAGGCCACCCAGTTTTCATCCATATCTGCTCCTGCAAAGGTTGATTCCAATTCCTCCCATTCTGCAGTACTCAAGTATTTCTTGAACAGTCGACCGTACTTATTCGTTGTCACATCCCATTGGTTTCTACTGCCGATATACCATTCGATCATAGGGATAAAATATTCCACCCGAATGATTTTTTCAACCATAAACTTGAGGTAGAACAGATCACCACGGACTAAGCACTTCGGAAGGTAAGTCACATCCCAAAAGAAATCCGCAACGATCTTTTCGAAAACTTCTTCATCAGGTTGTTTAATAATACTGGCCTCATAAGATGCTAAATAAAGATGGATGGTAATCCCTTCCTTATCGATCAAGATTTCATAACCAATATCCCAATCCTCAGGAAGATCATCCGCCAACACCTCAGCTTTAAACTGCTCCAAGCTATAGATCTTGAAATCGACTTTCACGCCATCCCAATATTGCACCATCTTCATGGCATGCTTCCCATCGAATGCCTCAATTCCTTCCTCGTAAATATTCAGGGGGTCTCCAAAAAGATTAATCCAATCCTTAGATTCCAGGTAGGGTGCAGGATCAAGGAAAACAAGCTCGATATCCAAATCAGAGAAATCATCCACAGGAGCCAAAGGGTTGACCAAAGAGCTCGTCAACAATGCTACACGGATGTCATCATTCCTCCTGGTCCATGCCTTGATGGCTGCAAATTTTTCGTCTCTTGCTTTCATAGATAATTCCTCAGATTTTAAGATAACAAAAAAATCCCAATGCTGATTGCATCGGGATTTTTCTTAACTATTACGTTATTCCAACTTATTTGCTTTGGTTGTCAATCCACTTACGGGCATTAACGAAAGCCTCTAACCAAGGAGAAACCTCGTCTTTGCGTCCATCAGGATAGTTTGCCCAGTTCCATTGGAAAACTGAACGCTCGATGTGTGGCATAGTTACCAAGTGGCGACCAGTTTTGTCACTCATCATTGCCGTATTGAAATCCGATCCGTTTGGATTGTGCGGATATTGATCGTAAGCATATTTCGCTACGATATTATATTGATCCTCTTTGTTTGGCAAATTGAATTTTCCTTCACCATGCGAGATCCAAACACCTAATGTAGAACCTGCAAGGGTAGACAACATTACCGAATTGTTTTCTTGGATCTTCACCGATACGAAGTTTGATTCGTGTTTTTGGGAAGTGTTGTGCAACATCTTTCCATGAACCTCATGCTCTGGGTTGATCATTTCCAGCTCCATGAATAACTGACATCCATTACAGATACCTACAGAAAGAGTATCAGGACGAGCAAAGAACTTTTCAAGAGCTGTCTTAGCCTTTTCATTATAAAGGAAAGCACCGGCCCAACCTTTTGCCGAACCCAATACGTCAGAGTTAGAGAAACCACCCACAGCTCCGATGAACTGGATGTCTTCCAATGTTTCGCGACCAGAGATCAAGTCCGTCATGTGCACATCCTTCACGTCAAATCCTGCAAGGTACATGGCATTCGCCATTTCTCTTTCCGAGTTCGAACCTTTTTCCCGGATGATCGCTGCCTTAGGACGAGCCTTGCTTCCGTCAATCACTGGTTTCTTACCATCAAATTGAGCAGGGAAATCAAATCTCAAAGGCTGATTTTTATAGTTTTTGAAACGCTCGTCAGCAGTTCCGTTTTTCGATTGCTTTTGATCTAATAAATACGAAGTCTTGAACCAAGTATCTCTCGTCTCAGCCACATCAAAACTGAATGTATCTGCATTGTTCTTGATGCTTATAGCAGTACCATTGATCGCTTTACCGATTTTGAAAGCTTCCACACCGGCATCAGCTAATGCTTTTTCAAATGCAGCATCTTCTTTAGCCTGAAGTACCAATCCGATATTTTCATTGAACAATGCTTTTACGCTATCTGCTTCATTCAAGCTTGATAGATCGTACTCAGCAGCCAAATCAACATCCGCAAAACATAGTTCCAATAAAGTAGTAACCAAACCTCCAGAACCGATATCATGACCTGCAGCAACCTGACCATTGTTGATCAATTCCTGAACTGTATTAAAAGCTTTCTTGAAGTATTGCGCATCTTGGATGGTCGGTACCTCAGTACCAATTTTGTTCAATACCTGCGCGAAGGTAGAACCACCAAGTTTGAAGCTATCCTGTGAAAGGTTTATATAATAGATAGAACCTGCATTTTTCTTCAAAACCGGCTCCACTACTTTATTGATGTCGGTACAGTTACCACCAGCAGAAATAATTACCGTTCCTGGCGCGATTACATTCTCGCCATTCGGGTATTTCTGTTTCATGGAAAGTGAATCCTTTCCAGTAGGGATATTGATTCCTAATTCGATTGCAAAGTCAGAACATCCTTGTACCGCTTGGTACAATCTTGCGTCTTCACCTTCGTTGTTACAAGCCCACATCCAGTTTGCCGAAAGGGAAACTCCTTTCAAACCATTATAGATAGGCGCGAACACCAAGTTCGAAAGTGCTTCAGCAATTGCATTCCTCGATCCAGCAACTGGATCTACCAATGCTACCAAAGGCGCATGTCCAACGGTCGTTGCGATACCCTCTTTAGATTTATAATCCAAAGCCATCACACCAACGTTGTTCAATGGCAATTGCAAAGGACCAGCACATTGCTGTTTTGCAACACGGCCACCCACACAACGGTCCACTTTATTGGTCAACCAATCCTTGGCAGCTACCGCTTCCAATTGTAGGACTTGGTTCAGGTAATTAGGAACCTCCTGTACATTATATGCTAGCTCAGCATAGTTGCGCTGAACCTTTTTATCGTTCATGATTGTTTTCGGCGAAGAACCAAAGAAATCCTCAAGGGCATAATCCATTGGCTTCTCACCAGATTTCTTCGATTCGAAAGTGAAACGGTGATCAGCAGTCACATCCCCAACGGTATACATTGGCGAGCGCTCGCGATCAGCAACGGTTTTCAATTTCTCGATATCCTCTTCGGCAATCACCAAGCCCATACGTTCTTGGGATTCATTACCGATGATTTCTTTTGCAGAAAGGGTAGGGTCTCCAACTGGCAGTTTATCCAAGTCGATCAAACCACCTGAATTTTCTACCAACTCAGAAAGACAGTTCAAGTGGCCACCAGCACCATGGTCATGGATGGAAACGATAGGGTTTACATCACTTTCCACAAAGGCACGTATAGCATTGGCTGCACGCTTTTGCATTTCAGGGTTAGAACGTTGTATAGCGTTCAATTCGATACCCGAACCGAAAGCACCTGTATCTGCAGATGATACCGCTGCACCACCCATACCGATACGGTAGTTCTCACCACCTAGGATCACGATTTTATCTCCAGCTTGCGGTTCATGTTTCTTGGCCTGATTCAACTTGCCATAACCGATACCACCTGCTTGCATAATTACTTTATCATAACCCAATTTACGGCCATCTTCTTCATGTTCGAAGGTAAGGACAGAACCAGTGATTAATGGCTGGCCGAATTTGTTTCCAAAATCAGAAGCACCGTTTGAGGCCTTGATCAAGATATCCATTGGCGTTTGGTACAACCATTGTCTCTCGTCCATTGCTTTTTCCCAAGGACGGTCATCCAACAAACGTGAATAGGCAGTCATATAGATTGCCGTTCCAGCAAGTGGAAGAGCGCCTTGACCACCAGCTAGACGGTCACGGATCTCGCCTCCCGAACCTGTTGCCGCTCCAGCGAATGGCTCAACCGTGGTTGGGAAGTTATGGGTTTCAGCTTTCAATGAAATAACAGAATCGAATTCCTTCTCTTCATAGAAATCTGGTTTGTCTGCTGTCTTAGGGGCAAACTGCGTTACTTTAGGACCTTTGATAAAGGCCACATTATCTTTATAGGCAGAAACAATCTCGTTCGGATTGGTCGCTGATGTTTTCTTGATTAATTTAAATAGGGAAGTAGGCTGTTCCTCACCATCGATGACGAAAGTACCGTTGAAGATCTTGTGACGGCAGTGCTCAGAGTTCGCTTGCGAGAAAGCAAAAACCTCAGAGTCCGTCAGCTTACGGCCAATCTTTTCAGCTAGCTTGTTTAGATATTCTACCTCCTCAGGGCTCAATGCCAATCCTTCAGACTGGTTGTAGGCCTCGATATCGTCGATATCCAAGATTGGTTCAGGGCTGATGTTGATCGTAAACATGTCCTGGGTCAATGCACTGAACTTTTGGGAGATCATCGGATCGAAATCCTTGAAATCTTCCGTCACCTTTTGAAACTCTTCGATGCGAATAATTCCGCTGATCCCCATGTTTTGGGTAATCTCTACGGCGTTGGTGCTCCATGGCGTAACCATGGCAGCTCGTGGACCTACGTAGTAGTCGTTAAGCGTTTGTTCGTCGAGTTTTTTAGAGTTGCCGAAAAGCCAGTTTAGTTTGGAAATATCTTCAGTAGATAAATCATTTTGGGTTTGAACAGCATAAACTGTGTTCAATGGGTTCACGAAGAAATGAATCATTATTAAAGTGAATTTGAACGTCCTTCAATTATTCTGCAAAGTTACGGATTATTTTAAGAATAAATCGGCTGAAAATGGCATCTTTTTGCTAAAATTCCGCTTTTTGAGCCGGATAGCTCATGCTACTGTCAAAATGTGATTTTTGCTCACAAAATATTACATTTGTAGAATGGCTTTAAGGCGGATTAACAAAGTTCAACGTCGAAAATTATCCATTTTCCTGCGTTGTATCATCATTTCTTTTTTAGCTTGGACCTTGTTTGCAATTTCCAGTGATTATACCTTCACCAAAAAGGCAAGCATGTCCTATGTTAATTTGCCCGAAAACAAGGCTTTCCACCCCCTGCAATCGGATACCGTTTCGGTCAGGATCAGGATGTCCGGCTGGAAGGTTTTCATGGAAAGATTGCACCCCGATACCGCCAAGATCCAGGTAGACCTTTCCGGACTTAAATCCCGAAACTTTATCGTATTTGGAAACCAGATCGGTTTTATCAACAGGCAGTTCCCAACCGACAAACAGGTTATAGCCGTTTCTCCGGACACCCTATACTTCGATTTCTCGAAACAGACCCAACGTAAGGTTCCTGTAAAGGCGGTTGAAAGCCTGACCTTCCAAAGGCAATATGGCGTGATCGGCGAGACCCGTACCAACCCTGAATATGTCACCATTACCGGCCCATTGGAAGATGTGGCCAGTATAGAATACTTGGAGACCGATACCATCAAAGGCAAGGATGTCAATACCGACGTCCGCACCGTCGCCTATTTGAATAAACAGCAACGGACAAACATTACCATTTACCCAACCTTTGCAGAAGTGATCGTTCCGGTAGGGGAGATTACTGAAAAGGTGATCGAATTGCCGATCAAAGTAGAGAACAGTAAAGGCTATACCTCCGTTCGCGTATTGCCGAGTAAGGTTCGTGCAACCATCTTGTTGGCGGTAAAGGACTATAATAAATATACTTCTAGGGATTTTGAAGCCGTGGTGGACTTGGATGCTTGGAAAGACCATAAGGTTTCCAGCCTGCCGGTCATTATTACCAAAATGCCAGACTATGTCAAGGTATTGAGCATAGAACCTCAGAATGTTGATTTTTTTGTAAGGAGATAGTATGAGTTTGAAAATCGGGATTACAGGAGGCATAGGAGTCGGCAAGAGCGTGGTGACCAAAATATTCAAGGTATTAGGTATCCCTACCTATGATGCCGATAAGGAAGCCAAGGATATCATGGTCAAAAACGATGCTGTCCGTCAATCCCTCGTGGATACCTTTGGTCAGGAGGTCTATTTTGAAGATGGTAGCCTTAACCGAGAATGGCTTGGTAAACGGGTGTTTGCCGATGCCGAAGAACTGAAGAAACTGAATGCCATCGTTCATCCTGCAGTGATCAAAGATGGCGAAGATTGGGCAGCCGCCCAAACTTCCATATATAGTGTCAAAGAAGCCGCACTCTTGTTTGAAAGCGGATCCTATAAAGCATTAGATTTCACGATCCTGGTGGTTTCTCCATTGGAGCTCCGGATCGAGCGGGTCATGCAACGCGATAAAGTGGATAGGGAAGAGGTCCTGAGAAGGATAAATAAACAGATGCCTGAAGAGGAAAAGGAAAAGCTAAGCGATTGCATCGTTTACAACGATGACGAGCATAGCCTGATTGAGCAGGTGATGGAACTGCATCAGAAATTTATTCAAGGAAAAACAAGCTAATGCAAATTATTGAAGACTTTCTAGTTAAAAGAGATAAAGGATATTACTGTTCCTATGGGGATTTCTATATAGATCCTCTCTATCCGGTCAAACATGCCGTGGTATCCCATGCCCATGGGGACCATGCTTCTCCTGGTCATAGAAATATCTATTGTACTTCGGGAACAGCAGCCATTATGCAATACCGCTATCCCAAACAGCCCTTGGAATCTTACCACATCAAAGGCTTTTCTGAATTTTTCCAGATCAATGGGGTCGATATCTATCTCTATCCCGCAGGCCATATCTTGGGCAGCGCACAGATCATGATGATCTACAAAGGGGTGAGATATCTTTATACAGGCGACTATAAACTACAGGAGGACCGTACCTGCGAGCCTATACAGATTGTAGAGGCGGAGGTCTTGATTACCGAAACGACTTTTGCCAATCCAGATACCAAACATCCAGATCCTGTTTCCGAAATCATGAAACTGGATGTCAAGAGCAATATCCTCTTGGGATGCTATGCCTTAGGCAAAGCCCAGCGAATTACCGCCATACTCAATGAGCATCTTCCCCATAAAGAGATTCTACTGCATTACCAGATCATGCCCATCCATCGCATCTACGATCAATTTATCGATGTGCCCTTGAAATACGAGCAGTACAACAGGAAGTCGATGAAGGAAGCCGGAGACAATAAGATCTATCTGGTGCCGCCATTGACCTTCAACAGCTACCGTAGGGCAAAGAATGTACTGAAGGCATTTGCCTCAGGATGGGAACGCTTGCAGGCGCAGAACGATATCAGCCTTTTCCTGTCCGACCATGTAGACTGGAATGATATCCTGTACTTTGTAGGCAAGGTAAAACCAAAAGCGATCTGGACCCTGCACGGCGACGGCAGAGCCCTGCATGCGCACTTTTCCAAAGATATTGCAATTCGAGATATACATAGCCAAACATTTATTCCAGATTATTGTTGATAGGATTGGTAAACAATTTAGATCAACTTATGAACAAATTCTTTAGAGCACTAATTGCAGGCTGGGGCGCCAAGAAAATGGGCCTCGGATGTTTTGGAACCATAGTGGTTTTTATCATAATCTATTACTTGCTCGGTTATTTGTAGGAGCGGGATAGAATCTTGAAAATCAATTAAAAAAATATGGCTAGATGCGGAATATCTAGCCATTTTTCTGTTTAACAATAATAGCCAGGACGGCTTATATAAGAAATTGTGTAGGGAACACATGATTTCCACTTTTAAAATAATTCTTGAAATTCTCTGTTTCTCTGCTGCAATTAATAGTTATCGGTCTTAAGGTTTATATTGAAATCCAGATTATCAGAATTCCAATTCTCTGTATTCCGAATATATTGTATAAAACCCAATAAATGAATACCTAATGCTAGGTATTTTACGTAATCGCGTTTTTAAAATGTTAACTTATTGAGTATTAATATTATAAAATTAATAAAAGCTGTTGGGGATTATTGAAATTATGGAAATAAACGTGCTTTGTAACGGGATGTAAGGAGAAATACGGGTAGGGATAGGTTTAAAAATTCCGAGTTTTTGGCTTTTTATGATCTATTGATTTGTGGTAAATTCATGAAAATGAGAAAGTTAAATTCATGGACGCTCGCTGTCAGGGAAGGGACAAATCAAGTCTCTTAGAAATAAAAAAATCCTCAATTTTCATTGAGGATTTTTTCTGTGGTGCCAGCTGGATTCGAACCAGCGACACAAGGATTTTCAGTCCTTTGCTCTACCAACTGAGCTATGGCACCTTCAAGTTTTTGTTTTTACAATCTGTTACTTGCCAGATTTTTGGTGGTGCCAGCTGGATTCGAACCAGCGACACAAGGATTTTCAGTCCTTTGCTCTACCAACTGAGCTATGGCACCTTTTTTTTGACATGTCCGTTACCGAACTTGCGATGCAAATATACCGTCCTTTTTCGAATTCTAAAACTTTTGCCTTAAATATTTTCGTTGAAATATTCAAAGTCTTGATTTTGATTGAGATAAAATTACATGAAATAAACATTGGGAATGGGCAAATAACGGTATCTTTGCACTTCAATAAAATATTATGAGTAAAAAAGGAAGAGTTTTGGTGGCAATGAGCGGTGGGGTGGATAGCTCCGTGGCTGCAGTCATGCTACACGAACAAGGATATGAGGTCATCGGGATCACGATGAAAACATGGGATTATGCTAGTTCCGGCGGCTCTTCAAAGGAAACAGGATGTTGTAGTCTGGACAGTATCAATGACGCAAGGACATTGGCTGTAAACTATGGCTTCCCGCATTACATCCTTGATATTCGTTCAGAATTTGGAGATTATGTGATTGACAATTTTGTTGATGAATATATTGCCGGAAGAACTCCGAATCCATGTGTGCTGTGCAATACCCATATCAAATGGGAGGCCTTGATGAAGCGTGCCGATAAATTGGATTGTGAATTTATTGCAACCGGTCATTATGCGAATATCCGCATGCATGACAATGGAAGATATGTGATCTCCAAGGGTAAGGACGAAAACAAAGACCAGTCTTATGTGCTTTGGGGCGTTTCCCAGGAAAACTTGGCAAGGACTCAATTCCCTTTGGGAAGTTTTACCAAAAAGGAAATCCGCCAGATGGCACTAGATATGGACCAAAAGGAGTTGGCGAATAAATCGGAGAGTTACGAGATCTGTTTTGTTCCTGACAACGATTATCGCTCCTTCCTAAGACATAAACGCCCTACATTGGACCAAGAGATCGGACCGGGTAATTTTATCCTTTCTGACGGTACCGTAGTGGGTCAGCATATTGGTTATCCATATTTCACGATCGGACAGCGTAGAGGCTTGGGAATTGCCCTAGGTAAGCCAATGTTCGTAATCCAGATCTTACCGGAATCCAATTCGGTGGTATTGGGTGAGGAACATGAGCTGGAAAGAAGCCAAGCATTTGTCAAGAACATCAATCTGGTGAAGTATGCATCCCTTGACGAACCGATGGAAGCGATCACCAAGATCCGTTACAAAGATTCAGGTGCTATCTCGACCTTGACCCAACAAGGGGATATCATGAAGGTGGATTTTGTGCATAATGTAAAAGGGATTGCTCCAGGTCAGTCGGCTGTTTTCTATGAAGGCGATGATTTGATCGGTGGTGGTTTCTTGATGAAAGAAGAAAGATAATTCAAGAGCACTTTTGTAAAAAAGTGAATCAATAGAAAAGCTAAAAGGCGATGTGTACAGCACATCGCCTTTTGTTGTTTTAGGAACTATTTTGTGTGGATGAGGTTGTTAGGTTTTTGTGGGAAACGGGATTGGTTTTATTCGAGACATATTCGGAATTTTCGCAATATGTCTCGAATGAGAGTAAAAGGAAAGTGGGAGGATGTGGTTGAAATTTGATCGATGGGTTGGGGGATGTTTTGGAGAAGGAGAGGGGAAGGGATGTGGAAGGGTTTTGTTTTGGTTTTTGGGATGTGGGGAGGAAGAGGAGGGTGGGGATTAGTGAAAATTTGAGGGAAGTTGAACCAGGATTCGTGGGATGGGGGGGTCGGCTCCGCTCACCCACCGGATGGACCAAGAACTATTCCGACGGTCGAGCGGAGTCGAGACCCGGCACAGGATTATTTGCTGATTAAATATTTTGAAAACCCCTAGGGGGCTGACATCTTTGTAGCACCCTGCTGCTGATCAAAGGACAACCCACAGCGTGGGTGAAATCTTTTTCAATCTTTGTTTTATGAATTGCTTAGGAAATTGCGTGTCTTTTTTTCTCACCTGAACTGCCTATTTCAAATTTTCCAATCCAAAAGTAGCCAATTTATCTACGATGGGTAAAGTTTTTAAACCCAATTCGGTTAAACTGTATTCAACTCTCGGGGGAATTTCAGGATATGATTTTTTGGAAACTAATTTGTTTGCAACCAAGGAGTTCAGTTCTTGAATCAGCATTTTTTCACTGATTTTGGGAATGCAGCGTTTGAGTTCACCATAGCGGATTACTCTTTCGTTTATCTGAAATAATATCAGTAATGTCCATTTACCGCCCAATAACCCCAAAGATTTCCGTACAGGACAGTTTTCGTCTGACTGCTTAATTATTTTTTTAGTTTTTTCCATTTGATAATCAGTAATTCTAACAAATAGGTAAGTACTGTACCATTAGGTTAGTACTTGTACAAAGGTAAGTAATGTCTTAATTTTGCACAATAAACAAATAAAATTATTTATTATGACAGCAATAGAAGTAGTAATAGCTTATGGGGAAGCACTTGGCAAAGGCGATATCCCAACTGCATTTTCGTATTTTTCAGATAACGTTAAATGGCATCAGCCAGGCGACAATCAATTTTCGGGTTTGAAAAATGGTGCTAATGAAATCGGCAAAATGATTGCTGGAATGATGGAAGTTTCCAAGGGAACTTTTGCATTAACGCCTAATGGCAATTTAATGGTCAATGGCGAATTGGTTGCTATGCCTTTGCGTTTCAGTGGTACAATAGAAGACCGCAAAATGGATATGAATGGCATTGATTTGTTCAAAGTAGAAAACGGAAAGATTACCGAAGTGTGGTTGTTTTCAGGTGATCAAGAGGCTGAAAATACTTTTTGGGGGAAATAGTGAAATATTATTCAATGGACAAAAATGATAAAGGAGCATTTTAAATAAATGCTCTTTTTTTTGTACCGAGAAAAGCAACACAAAGAACGGTTGAAAAATATTTCACCCACGCTGTGGGTTGACCGCTTGTCGATCTGGTTATTCTATAAAGATTTCACCCCCTCTGGGGGTTTTAAAAAAATATGGGCAATATTTCCGAGACCCTTCGGCTGCGCCGTCAGGGTGACACGAAAGGGTATAGAAAAGATTTCAAGCACGCGGTGGGTTGACCGTTGATCGATTTTCATTTTTTAAAAAGATGTTACCTATGAGGTTTTGGGTTGTGGATTTGTACAGGCGAGATTTTGAAAATCGAGGAATTTCTTTAATCAAAATTGATGTTAATTTAGGTTTGTATAGGGCGGGCGTATGCGATACGCCCCTACAGTATTGGGGACTTTCCAGCGAATAATTAATTAAAATCTTGGCCCATCCTCCCATCCCGTACCCTGAGCGGCGTCGAAGGGCATCCTGGTTCAAACCTAATCTCCTTCGGCGGCGGCCTCAGGGTGGCACAAAAAAGGTGTAGAAAAATATTTCACCCACGCTGAGGGTTTTCCACAAACATCATCCTTCCGAAGGAAGTCCTTTAGCCCCCGGCTCATTTCCAGTGGCGGAAAAATGGATAGAATGCCGATGCCTTGTGCGATGGGATTGGCCTTGGAATGCTTTCATAAGATCATCCCATCAAAAGGGATGATCTTATGAAAGATATTCCCGACAACAAGGCATTCTATCCATGTGCGGAGGATCGTGCGAAAAGCCACCTTAAATGGGCCGAAGCGTTTTGGTTACTTTTGCGCTTCAAAAGTAACAGAGGAAATGGATGATAAATATTTCGCCCACGCTGTGAGGTATCCGTTGACCGTTGATCGATTTTCATTTTTTAAAAAGATGTTACCTATGAGGTTTTGGGTTGTGGATTTGTACAGGCGAGATTTTGAAAATCGAGGAATTTCTTTAATCAAAATTGATGTTAATTTAGGTTTGTATAGGGCGGGCGTATGCGATACGCCCCTACAATATTGGGGACTTTCCAGCGAATAATTAGTTAAAATCTTGGCCCATCCTCCCATCCTCGTTGGGTGAGCCGTACCCTGAGCGGCGTCGAAGGGGAGTCGAACCCAATCCTGGTTCAAACATATGCTCAACGGCGGTTTTGGTTACTTTTCCGTGAAAAGTAACACAAAAAAAACAGTAGCAGCTATTCGCCACTACTGTTTCTATCTTAAAAATTACTCCTGTTTCCAGGAACTAATCCTATTATCCTTATAATTTACCTACTTCTTGAGCTAGGTCGATAATTTTGTTTGAGTAACCCCACTCATTATCGTACCATGAAACCACTTTCACGAAGTTGTCGTTCAAAGAGATACCAGCTTTAGCGTCGAAGATCGAAGTACGAGCATCACCTAAGAAGTCAGTAGAAACTACATCATCTTCAGTGTATCCAAGGATACCTTTCAATTCGCCTTCAGAAGCATCTTTCATTGCTTTTTTGATGTCTTCGTAAGAAGCACCTTTTTCTAGGCGTACTGTTAAGTCAACAACAGAAACGTCAGCAGTAGGAACACGTAAAGACATACCAGTCAATTTACCTTTCAATTCAGGTAATACAAGACCAACTGCTTTAGCAGCACCAGTAGAAGAAGGGATGATGTTTTGGTAAGCACCACGTCCACCTCTCCAGTCTTTTACTGAAGGACCGTCAACTGTTTTTTGAGTAGCAGTCACCGCGTGAACTGTAGTCATCAGACCTTCTACGATACCGAATTTATCGTTCAATACCTTAGCGATAGGTGCTAAACAGTTTGTAGTACAAGAAGCGTTAGAAACGATGTTGTATTCTGGTTTAAGATCTTTATGGTTTACACCCATTACGAAAGTAGGTGTGTCGTCTTTTGCAGGAGCAGACATAATTACTTTCTTAGCACCAGCTTCGATATGTTTTTGAGCTAATTCTTGAGTCAAGAAGAAACCTGTAGATTCGATTACCACTTCAGCACCTACTTCATTCCATTTCAAGTTAGCAGGATCTTTCTCAGCAGTAACGCGGATAGTTTTTCCGTTAACGATTAAGTTTCCGTCTTTTACTTCAACAGTACCGTCAAATTGACCGTGTGTTGAATCGTATTTCAACATGTAAGCTAAGTAATCAGGTTCCACTAAGTCGTTAATACCTACTACTTCGATATCACTGCGTTTTACAGCAGCTCTGAATGCTAAACGGCCAATACGGCCAAATCCGTTAATTCCAATTTTCATTTTTACTAATTTTTATTTATAAAATATTTAACAAGGTTTTGTACAGGTTCTCTAATAATGGTGCCCACGGCCAAATGGTTTTCTTTGGCGATTTCGCGCAACCAATCGGCGTAATTATTAGCAACTGAACCTGTGAAATTCAAGGTTGAATCAGGGTAAGTCTCAGAAAGAGGGATCAAATATGTCTTCACATAGGTTTCAAGACCTTTTTTGATGATTCCTTCCATGTAGGGGTCATCCTTGTTTTCTAGGATGAAATCGGCGAAAGAGGTCAGGAAGATATTTGGGTTCGGGCTGTTATACGTTTTGTCCAGGATTACCTTGCGGTCGATATTGTGTTTGTTCAATAGTTTTTCGCGGAATCCCTGGGGCATGGCTTCGGTCAGGAAATCCTTGAGGATCTGACGGGCCTGCCAGTTTGTAGAAGCTTCATCCGCTAGGATGTAGCCCAGGCCAAAATTGTTCTCTACGACTTTACGTCCGTTATAATAAGCAGCATTTGATCCACTACCGATGATGCCGATGATTCCCTTTTCGTTTCCGAAGGTGGAGATCGCCGAGGCCAACATATCGTGGCTGGCTTTGACTTTGGCATTCTTGAAGAAATTGGAAAATACCTTTTCGATCTTTTCCTGTCTTTCTTTGGAAGATGCACCGGCGCCGAAGAAATAGATCTTGCGGATCCGTTCGGCATTGTTGATCAGTTGGGTGTTTTTATTGAGCAGTTGAAAGATAAATCTTTCGTCTTGGATATACGGGTTGATACCGGTAGTGCGGAATCCATGCAGGATTCTGCCTTTTTCGGCAAGGCGCCAATCGGCATATCTTGATCCACTAAAAACGACTGCAATCATAAGTTTATATGTTCATTACTTCTGCAATAGTGATAAGTTCTTCGTCCAGTTTGAATTCCTTGCCCCGCAAAGCCTCCTCTAGCGTGGTGCTTACCATTTTGCTACCGCGTATTCCTACTGTAGCGCTTCTATTGCCATTTATTAGTTCATTGACGGCGAAGTATCCCATTCGGGTTGCAAGTACTCTGTCGAAACTACTTGGGGATCCTCCACGCTGTAAATGTCCTAATATACTAACTTTTGTGTCATAAAAATCAAATTTTTCTTCCACGCGTTTAGCGACATTATAGGCGCCGCCATTTTTATCACCTTCGGCGATAATAACGATCATGGAGGTTTTATTTCTATCTTTTGCTACTTCCAGCATCTCGATCAGTTCGTCGATGGCGGTATCTTTTTCAGGGAGCATAATGGCTTCAGCGCCACCAGCCACACCGGCATTCAAAGCGATACATCCCGAGTCCCTACCCATTACTTCAACGAAAAACAGACGGTTATGTGATGCGGCAGTGTCCTTAATTTTGTCAATGGCATCAATAACAGTATTGTTTGCGGTGTCAAAGCCCAGGGTATAGTCAGTACCGTACAGATCGTTGTCGATCGTTCCGGGGATACACATCACTGGGATGTCATATTCTTGTGAGAACACTTCGGCACCCGTAAAGGTTCCGTCTCCACCGATTGCCACTAAGGCATCGATGCCCACACGTTTGATATTTTCGTAAGCTTTTTTACGTCCTTCGGGAGTTCTAAATTCAGGGCAGCGAGCAGATTTCAGAACCGTTCCACCTTTTTGAAGGATAGAACTGACCGAGCGACTTACCATTTCGGTGAAATCTCCCTCGATCATACCTTCGTATCCCCTAAATATACCTGTTACTTTGAGGTCGTTGAAAAGTGCTGTTCGAACTACTGCGCGAATGGCTGCATTCATGCCTGGAGCGTCTCCTCCTGATGTATAAACGCCAATCCTTCGTATCTTGTTCATTAGGTCTTTCTTATTTTTTAGAAATACGAATATAATGTGTATTTCTTACACTATTAAATTTTTTTAGTAATTTGTTTGTGTAATTCTTATTATTGTTGAGGTTTTAGGGGAAACAATTGATCAATTAAAATAAATTTAGATTTTGCAAACACATTTTACCATAGATTGTGTCATTCTGACATTTGATGAGGGCCAACTAAAAGTATTGTTAGCGGAAAGAAATGAATATCCTTATAAGGATTGGTGGGCTCTACCGGGCTATTTTGTGAATAAATACGAGGAAATGGCCGATGCGGTGGCTCGTATCCTATTCGAGATGACCGGCTTAAAGGATATTTACATGGATCAATTGGCGGCCTTCGCCGGGGTCAAACGACATCCCGAAGGTCGGATCTTGACGGTCGCTTATATGGCCTTGGTCCAAATGGAAGAGGTCAAGAATAAAATTTCTTCAGGAAGCACTTATATGCGCCAGTTGAAATGGTTTCCTGTAACAGAATTGCCAGACCTGGCCTTTGACCACAAGGATATTATTGAGCTAAGCTTGGACCGACTGAAGAAAACAGTTACTTTTTCTACTACTCCCTATGAATTATTACCAGCCAAATTTACCCTGACCCAATTACAGCAGGTCTATGAGGCACTACTCCATAAACAACTTGATAAAAGAAACTTTAGGAAAAAAATCAATAATCTGGGTTATCTCAAAGAATTGAACGAATTCCAAAAAGGAGTATCCTATCGTGCTGCCAAACTATATTCATTCGATAAAAAGAAATTCCACAAAATCTTTAGCCAGGATTAAAAAACAACTTCCTTAAATTTTTGTCTAAACGTAGTCCTTGTGTTAAAAAAGTGTTAATCGTCACTTTTTTGACAAAGGGATGATATTATTTGCTGTCAATTTTATACTTTTGAACAATTTTTAGAAAAAGTCAAAAATAAAAAAGGTATAAAATGGAGAACCGTAAGGATCAAATCATTGATGCAGCGTTAAAACGCTTCTCTCATTTTGGTTTTCATAAAACCACTATGAATGAAATTGCTGATGATCTGCGAATTACAAAAGCCAATCTTTACTACTATTACCCAGATAAGTCAACTCTTATTTTAGATGTATTGATAAAGATTGGAAATGATGTGTATGCAGGAGAGAAGGAAATTGTAGAATCGTATTCAGGAGATATCATGAAGACGATGATGGATGTGTTGGAATATAGGGCTGCCTACACACGCAAATATTATGTTTTGCATATCTGTGAGAACCTAGACTGGATCAAAGGTCTAGATCTAAATGAAGTGATGCAGGATTTCTACAAACGCGAGGTAGCCTTGATCAAGATGCTATTCCAGCGATCAGTAGATGCGGGTGAATTGATCATGGACGATATCGAAGGATGTGCACAGACTCTGGTCGAAGTACAGAAAGGACTTGGGATCATCCATACCATTTCGGATGTAATCACGGGTATTCCCAATGAGTCGAATGTAGACAAGATCGTCGAGAGTCAAAAAAGAGCGCTAAAATTAATTTTCGAAGCACGAATAGCTAGCAATAAATAGAATGAATAAAACTAAACTCATGGCCCTTATGGTAGCTGGAATGCTATCTGGATCATTGTTACATGCACAAGAGACCTTGACCTTGCAGGAAGCGGTAAAATTTGCATTGGAAAATAAAGCTGAAGCCAAAAAGGCAATGCTCGACCTAGAAAACTCGGAGTACCAAATCGATGAGGTTAGGGCAGGGGCTTTACCACAGATCAACGGCTCGGCAAGTGTAAAATATAATGCGATCATTCCAAGTATGCCATTGGAGGTGGGGGGACAGACCCAATACCTTAAAATGGGTCAGCCCTGGAACTCCACTGCTGGACTTTCGGTGAACCAACAGATCTTCAACCAATCCTTGTTCACTGGTTTGAAAGCAGCAAGAACTACTCGCGAATTTTATACGATCAACAGACAATTGACCGATGAAACTTTGATCGAGAAAGTTGCCAATGCCTATTATGATGTTTTCCAAACGCAATTGCAATTGGAAACCATCGACAATAACTTGGAAAATACAAACAAGACCAAAACGGTTATCGAAGGTTTGGTAACTGCAGGTATTGCTAGACAGATCGATTTAGATCGTATCATCGTAAATATCAACAATTTGGTAGCACAGAGACAGATTGTTGTCAATGCACTGGAGCTGAAGGAGAATGCCTTGAAGTTTGCGATCGGTATGCCAATTGAAACTGATATCGAATTACCAGAGGAAACATTTGATGTGAACCTGGAGCTGGCAACAACAACCATGGATTTAGCGGGAAGAACTGAAATCAAATTGATGGAAAAACAAGCTGAATTACTGGAATTGAATAGAAAGAGCATGAAAGCTGCTTATTATCCATCCCTATCATTTGGTGGTGATATCGGTTACCAAGGTTTTGGTCAAGGGATTCCGGGAAGCAATGACTTCAAATGGTTCCCAACATCAGGACTGGGCTTGAACCTTTCTATTCCAATCTTCAATGGTGGATCTACCAAAGCGAAGATCAATCAAGCGACCATACAGATCAAGCAATTGGAGGTTGATATGGAAGACACCCGATTAGGGCTGAACTTGGCGAATGAAAATGCGAAAGCGCAGATCAAGAACAGTTTGTTGACCGTTGATGCTAACAGAAGAAACGTACAGTTGTCGAAAGAGGTTTTGGAAGACACCCAAAACAACTACCGTAACGGTTTGGCAACCTTGACTGAGCTTTTAGATGCTGAGAATGCATTGGCTACGGCAGAGAACAACTTGAATACCTCTTTATTGAATTATAAGATTGCCGAGGTCCAATTGATCAAAGCAAACGGACAGTTAAAATCATTAGTAAACGAATAATATAACCACATAAATGAAACGTACATTAATTACCCTAATTGTTATCATTGCTGCTGGAGCAGGTATTTACTTTATCCTCCAAAAGAATAAAGCAAAAAATGATGCAGATACAGCTGCAGTAGCTGAGAAGAACGCTGCAGTGGCAGTTCGTATCGATACTGCTGAGAATAGCGATATGAGCTTAGAATACCTAGCGAATGGTACTTTTATGCCAAAACAAGAAGTAACGGTAGCAGCAGAAACTGGTGGTCGTGTGGTTCGTGTTATGGTTGATGAAGGATCAAGAGTTTCAGCAGGCCAGACTTTGGCAATCGTTGAAGGCGATAAGTTGAATGTAAATGTGGCCAACGCACAGGCATCTTATGATAATGCGCTAGCTAACTTACAACGTTATGAAAATGCCCTTACTACAGGTGGTGTAACGCAACAACAGGTAGATCAAATGCGCCTGCAATTTGAAAGTTCAAAAAACAACTTGAAAAGCGCAAAATTGACTGCTGGTGATGTTACGATCAAAACCTCAGTTGCAGGTATCGTGAATTCACGTAAGATTGAGCCCGGAGCTTATGTAAGCCCAGGTACTCCCGCATTTGATATCGTCAATGTGAGCACCTTGAAACTGCGTGTGAATGTGGATGAAAAGAATGTTGCAACCCTTCGTGTTGGACAGGTTGTAAAGGTTAGAGTGAGTGTTTATGCAGATAGGGAATTTACAGGAAAGATTACTTTTATCGCACCTAAATCAGATGGTAGCTTGAACTTCCCTGTAGAGATCGAGATAGCGAACAATCCGAACAATGAATTGCGTGCAGGTATGTACGGTACAGCCGTATTCGGAGCAAGCGGTACATCAAGCGTATTGGTGGTTCCTAGAACAGCATTCGTAGGTAGTATTTCGGATAACAAAGTATTCGTTTTGAAAAACGGAAAAGCAGTAGAATCAGAGGTTGTAGCAGGAAGAAGCTTTGGTGATAATATTGAGGTTCTTAGCGGTTTACAAGCTGGTGACCAAGTTATTGTTTCAGGTCAAATCAACTTGTTTAACAACTCACCTGTTGAAATCATTAAATAATTTGTGCTAAGAACGAAGTCATAAAATGAAGATTACTGAAATATCGATAAAACGTCCGAGTCTGATCATAGTATTATTCATACTATTGACATTAGGCGGGATATTCTCATATACCCAATTGGGTTATGAGTTGATACCCAAGTTTGAGGTAAACGTAATTACCATCCAAACGGTGTATCCAGGTGCTTCACCTTCCGAGGTTGAGAGTACTGTAACCAAGAAAGTCGAGGATGCTGTATCCTCCTTGGAAAATATCAAGAAATTGGAATCAACCTCCTTGGAGAACGTTTCGATTGTTATGATCACCCTGAATGATGGAGCGGATGTCAACTTCCTGCTCACGGATGCCCAGCGGAAGATCAATGCGGTCTTAAATGACCTCCCGGAAGACGTTGAGGCTCCATCCTTGAATAAATTCTCCTTGGATGATATCGCCATCATGAGCTTGGCGGTGACCTCCAACCAATCGGAGAAAGAATTGTACGACCTGTTGGACAACAAGATACAGCCGATCTTTGCGCGTATCTCTGGGGTTGCTAAAGTAGACATGGTCGGTGGTGAGGAACGTGAAATCCAGGTTTCCGTGGATCCACAAAAAGCGGAGGGTTATGGTGTTTCCATTTCCCAAATCCAAAACGTAATTGCTCAGTCCAACTTGGATTTCCCTACGGGTAACGTGAGTACACGTGAGTCGAGAACGACGATCCGTTTGGCAGGTAAGGTGGTGGATGTGGAAGAGTTGAGAAACTTGCCGATTACCACTCCTTCAGGTGTAACGATTTTCTTGAAAGATGTTGCCGATGTTCAGGATGGGATCAAGGAAATCGAGAAAATCGCTCGTTTAGATCGTAAGAACACTATTTTATTGCAGGTGTTCAAACAGTCGGATGCGAATGCGGTAGAGGTTTCCAAATTGGTGAAAGAAACCATTGAAACGGTTCAGGTTGATTACAAAACAGATAATATACAGATCAGGGTTGCGAACGATTCAACGGATTATACCTTGAATGCAGCAGACAACGTAATCCACGATTTAATGATTGCGATTGCCTTGGTAGGTTTTATCATGTTGTTCTTCTTGCACAGTTTGAGAAACGCGGCCATTACGATGATTGCGATTCCATTGTCCTTGATTGCAACCTTTATCGGTTTGTTATTGATGGGCTATACTTTGAACTTGATGTCCTTGTTAGGTCTATCCCTAGTGGTAGGTATCTTGGTCGATGATGCGATCGTTGTAATCGAGAATATCCACCGCCATATGGAGATGGGTAAGAATAAGGTTCGCGCGGCTTATGATGGGGCAAAAGAGATTGGATTTACCGTATCGGCAATTACCTTGGTTATCGTGGTGGTATTCTTACCGATCGCGATGTCAACAGGTTTGGTAGCCAACATTCTTGCACAGTTCTGTGTGACGGTAATTATTTCCACTTTATTATCCCTATTGGTTTCCTTTACGGTGGTGCCTTGGTTGTATTCACGTTTCGGAAAACTAGAGCATATCAATCCTAATTCCTTTATCGGAAAGATTGTACATGGTTTTGAGGCAGGATTGACAGCATTCACGCATTGGATCACAGGTATCCTAGAATGGTGTTTGAAAAACTGGAAGACCAAATTGGCAACTTTGTTTATCGCCTTGGTTCTATTCTTTGGTTCATTCGCATTGGTAGGACTTGGATATATTGGTACCGATTTCTTCCCAGCATCAGATAAAGGCGAATTCATGATCCAGTTGGAATTGGAAAAAGATGCGTCTTTGGAGAAAACCAACTTCCTGACACAAAAAGCGGAGTCTATCATCGAGTCTAAGCCAGAAGTAGAAAGTATCATTACCACGGTAGGTCAATCCTCGGATGGGGTGATGTCAACTGCAGGTTCACGCTATAAGTCGGAGATCCACGTAATCTTAAAAGATACCTATACAGAAAGTTCCAAGGTATATTCAGCTCGATTGAAACGTGAGTTGGAGAATAAATTGATCGGTTCCAAAGTTACAGCCGTAAATATGGGCTTGATGGGAGCGGAGCAAGCGCCTTTGAAATTGACCGTTATGGGTTCAGATTTGGAAGATGCACGTGAGTTTGCGATCAAAGCAGAAGAGATTTTACGTAATATTCCTGGAGCTACAGGGGTGAAATTGACTTCGGAAGATGGTAACCCTGAGATCCGCGTTCAAGTGGACCGTGATAAGATGACTTCACTTGGATTAAATGTGGCAACTGTGGGGATGACCATGCAGACTGCATTCTCAGGTAACACAGACAATAAATTCCGCGCTGGTGATAACGAATATGATATCAATATCCGTTTTGCTGAAAGTGGAAGAGCGAATATCAATGATGTTAGAAACTTGAAGTTTATCAATAACCAAGGAGCTACCATTTCATTGGATCAGTTTGCGACTGTAGGTTACGGTTCAGGACCAACTTTATTGGAACGTCGCGATAAATCACCTGCTGTATCTGTACAAGGTTCGGTAGTTGGTCGCCCAATGGGTACGGTGGCTGCAGAATGGGAAACAGGATTCTCTCAATTAGAGCGTAAGCCAGGTGTAGTATATGTATGGGGAGGTAACATGGAGAGCCAAACTGAAGGTTTCGGTACCTTAGGAGTAGCCTTGGTTGCATCTATCTTATTGGTATACTTAGTAATGGTTGCTCTTTATGACAGTTTCTCTACTCCATTTGTGGTATTGTTCTCGATTCCATTGTCATTTATCGGAGCGTTATTGTTGCTAGCTTTAACGAACCAGACTCTGAATATCTTTACCATCTTAGGTATTATCATGTTGATTGGTTTGGTGGCGAAGAATGCGATCTTATTGGTTGACTTTGCCAACCACCGGAAAGAACATGGTGACAGTACACATGATGCCTTGGTTGCTGCCAACCATGCCCGTCTACGTCCGATCTTGATGACAACTATTGCGATGGTGTTCGGTATGATCCCGATTGCATTGGCGACAGGTGATGGTGCAGATACCAACAGAGGTTTAGCGATTGTAATTATCGGGGGACTTTTATCGTCTCTATTATTAACCTTGGTTGTAGTACCAGTAGTTTACTCAATCTTCGATGGTTTCGGTCGTCGTTGGGGTAAGAAGGAAAAAACAGATTATGCAGAAATGATGGAAGCGGATTATGTTCCTAACGAACATTATGTCGATGAAATGGAAGTTAAGCATAACTAAACTCGAACAATTAATTTTCTAAATACCAAAGGCCTGGAATTCGTTTCAGGCCTTTTTTATGGATAATAGGGAAAAATTAGCCACTGATTTGGCTGTAAATGGCTTAGAAAACGATGGAAATTTATGGAAAAGTCAATGGTTAAACATATAATTTAAATGCTGTAAAATCTATGTTTATTTTATGATTAAGGCTGTTTTGTGTTTTTTTGAGACCATGGAAAGCATTTACTTTTTTTAGAATTATATCCTTCTATCGTGAATTTTACCGTACTTGGTAGCAAGCAAATTCCTCCAACGAATCGTATTAAATTTGAAAGCGGTTTTTGGATCGAGATATTGAAAAATCACACACACTAACTATTATGCTAACGGCCTGAATCCGCAAGGATCTAGGCCGTTTAATTTTTCCATTTTTTTAATCTCCATCGTGGTCATCGACCTTATTCGGGTTAGGAGGTAGGGGATTGGTGTCACCTTCGGGACGTTTCCCAGTATCGGATTGCACCTTTTCATTTTCCTCCCGAGGTTGTTCGGTTTTGTCTTTTTCTAAATCTTCTGGTCTTGTTTCTTTCTGTTTACTCATGATGATCGTTTTTAAAATTTACTATGGATAGAACAAGGCAGGCTAGTTTATGTTCTTACAATTGTTGGTTGCATCAGCAAACATTTTAATTTCATGGCTGTTTGTAACAGGTAGAGAGCAACTATAATTTATGGAAAAACAAAAGAGCAAAGGTTTTTTTAAGGATACTTTTCAAATATTAAAGAATACTGTCATGGGATTTATGAATGAGGACAGTATGAAGTACAGTGCATCACTAGCTTATTATACGATATTTTCCCTTGGTCCCATATTGGTTTTGATGATTTCCCTTGCAGGGATCTTCTATGGAGAGGATGCCATCAAAGGCAAGTTGTTTTCTGAATTGAATGAGCTGGTCGGCTTGACCGCTGCCCGTCAGATCCAAGATGTAATCAAGAACCTGAGCCTTTCCGGTAAATCCAATCTGGCGATGATCGTCAGTATTGTGACCTTGATCATCGGTGCCACGACGGTTTTTGGAGATATGCAAAACTCGATAAACAAGATCTGGCATGTGAAGGCAAAGCCTAAAAAGGGCTGGTTAAAGCTTATTATGGACCGTTTGCTGTCTTCTTCCTTGATCATTGGATTAGGATTCTTATTGGTCGTGACTTTGGTTGTCAATGGTATTATCCTGGCCTTTACGGATAGATTATTGCGGTTTTTCCCCGATATGACCGTCTATGTGATGGACGCGATCAATTTTGCCCTGACCTTCGGGATTACCTTTATTCTCTTTGCTGTGATCTTTAAGGTGTTGCCAGATGTGAACATTGGCTGGCGACCTGTAAAAGCTGGAGCCTTTTTTACGGCTATCCTTTTTGCTATCGGTCGGTTTGGGATCGGTTTTTACTTGCAATCTTCCGATACGGAATCCACTTATGGCACCGCAGCATCCATTGTCCTGATCTTGTTATGGGTGTATTATACAGCTGCCATCCTTTATTTTGGAGCCATATTTACAAGAGAATTTGCCACATTCCATGGCATCAGCATAGAACCTTCGGAGTATGCTGTACATGTTGAACTGAAGGAAATAGAAAGGAATGTCAGTGAAATCCCCCCCGCGCCACTAACTGAGGAGGAAAAGGTTATTGAAAAATAATCAATTTAAGATGCTGTCTATAGGTATCCAAATAAACCTGGGACGGTAGACGGAAGCTTTTTTCCACCAAAGTCGCTCACTGTAGGTATTGACATTATAGCTGATCAGAACCTTGTTATTCTTTCTGATCTGCGGATGGAACATGGCATTGTAGGTAAATAGGCTATCTGTTCTTAATTCGGGTTCATTGATTTGATAGAGCAGTTTCTCCTGGCTGAAAGGTCCATGGAAATCATTAGCTGTGTAGGAATATATCTTTCCGGGTATTTGATACCGATCTTGGTTCACTAAGACGATCTTCCCATTGAGCTCTCGAACACTGAACTGTTCGGATACCATACTCGTTATTCCCTGGATGGCTTGGCTCTGATCAGCATCCTTTACCCATTGGCTTCCATTCCAGTATTCCAATCTTTCCAGTTTATTCCCTTTGATCCTTGCACGCATGACATGCAGTTCGGATTTGAACTTGCTATTGTCTGCTTTTGAGCCGTAGATATAGAGTTCGTTATTTTTCCGGATTATGGCATGTCCGTAATGTATGGGGTTATTGGCATCAATAAATGGAGCACGGTGAAGAATTTGGTAATTTTTGGAGTCTAGGAGTAGAAAGTCACAGCCTTCGTATTGGAAAGCAAAAGGACCTTTTTCATTTGCCTTTTTGCTGTATTTGGCCATGAATACGAGCAGATGCTTCTTATTAAGCAGGGCATCACCAGGCCAATACCAATATTTGCCTCGCTCTTCATCTTTCACATCAATAAAAGAACTGGGCTGCTCAAAATTTCCAGAATATAGACTTTGAATGGAGTCTTTGCTGTATAAAGTTGCTGTATTTCCTAAGATAAACTTAGATGGGGATTGGCGGATATTATCCTTAATGGGACCAAGGAAGGAGTCTCCCCAGAGGAAGAGCGATTTTCCTTGGCCCAGATCAATTGAAATGCTTCCATCTGCTCCTGATATCCCAATTGGGTTTGCAGGCAACAGCAGGTCTGTAAATGCAGAATCTACCGCAATGGTATCTTTTACGTCTACCTGAAAAGCCTCCACTTCGTTAATGGTCGCGAAAATCAGGAGGAAAAGGCTCCATGGAACAAGCTTTCTCATTAATTATTTATTGTAAAAATCCTTTACTTTTTTCTCTAAATCCATGATAATGGCATTTGCAAAGTCTTTGTTCAGAATCTTCGATGCATGGTATAAAGCCCCTGGACTGAATACATTCACCTCCATGATCTTATCGCCTACGATATCCAAGCCTACCAGGTACATGTTGTCATCCTTTAATTGCTGTGATACCTGACCTACTAGGTTTAAGATGTTTTCATCAATGATCGCTTCCTCAGGTTTTGCACCTTGGTGGATATTGCTACGGATTTCATCTTCTTTTTGCACCCTCCTGACGGCGGCATATTTGCCATCGACGATCAAAGGTTCACCATCCATCATAAAGAATCTAATATCGCCTTTTTTTGCTTCAGGTAGATATTCCTGCGCGATGACATAACCATCCCTTGCGATGGCCTCTACAGTTTGTTTGAGATTCTGCCGTTCTTTGTAATCGATCATAAAGACATTCTTACCACCTGAACCTTTCAATGGCTTCAGGATGATCTTATCCTTTTGTTCCTCCAAGAACCGGAGCACATCATCATGGTTTCTGGTGACCAAGGTTTTCGGACGTACCGATTTGGGGAAATTCTCGAGATAGAGTTTGTTGTTGGCTTGGACCAGATAATCTGGGTCATTGATGACATAACGGCCATTCTTTTTGACAATCTGTGCGAATTGTATACCTGCAGCTGCCGCCCAAGGTCTGTTGAGCATATCCAAGGTAGGGTCGAACCTTAACCAAAGGACATCAATCTCGCCAAGGTCTACCAATGTCTTTTCTGCATCTTTCAGGTATTTTACAAAATCTGCTCCATTGGTTAGGCCATGTTCGGGCTTTATGACCCTGCAATGCGCCAAGACGGTCTGTTCGTCCTCATAAACAAAATCGGCCAAGCCAATGTAAAGAACGGAATGTCCTCTTTCAAGGGCTTTGAGGGCCAGCATGGTCGTCGTAAATTTTTCCTCTTCTTTGTGAGACTGGTTGATTAAGATCGCTATTTTCATATATGTTGTTGAAAAAATTACTTATTGGATTAATTTAAAGATGCTTCCTTTCCTTTTGACGTCCTTCCATTGGGGACTGAACTCTGGGAAAAGATAGCGCGGTGTGATGGCAGGAGGGATCAAGATCTCCTTTTGCAGGAGATCCTTGATAATGGGCAGGTAATCCTTGCGGATTTTTCCCATCATCAGCAGATGTACATTATTCCCATCCTTTAGGTAATTCAAAAGTTCCATGATCCCTTTTAGGTAGAGTGCATCCTTGGTCAGGCCGCCACCACGATAAACGCGCATAACGATCTGGAAGGCTGTTTCTGGCTGGAAGCTATATTGCTCGACCAGCATGTTGAAGGTATCGATAAATGAATTTCCCAAAAGCATGTTCTGCACTGCAATTACCCTTGCGGCGATAATGCGGAGACGGTCGTTGTTCAATCCGCCTACGATATATTCTGCGAGTACGGCAAGTCCTTCTTGGAGTTCTTCATATCCAGGTACCCCAAGGCTGAAGATGCTCAAGGGTTGTTGCCGACCATTGAAATAGGTGACCACATGTGTGCCAATCTCATGTTGGATCAAGGCTTCGGCACGCTTGCGGGTCAAGCGGTATTCCTTGCTGATGTTTAGGACGCCACGGTTGACCATCACTCCGGAGATATCTTCCCGAACACGGACAGGACTGTTGAATTCCACGTTCTGCCTCTGAAGGAACTTGATTTCGTCCCTAGCCAGTTTTGCGAACTCATTAGCTGAGATATAATCATCACTTTTTTTGATGGGTTCCTCAGGTTCGGTCACCATCAGAATGGCCATTGCTGATTTGTATAGCTTCTCTGAGACGTTGCCAAAGACCTGAAGACTGCCATGTAGGAAGTCCTCTTTGCCACGGTCGGCAATCATGCTGACCATGGAGTCCAATTCTGTCCGCTTATCCCTAAAGATGTAGGCCATGGTCGGGTCGTAGATATCTTCAATACGTAGATTGTACAGCCTGCGCTTGACCAAATCAGGGTCGATGTGCATAGGTCGGTATAGGAACTTGGGCGTTTTCCAGAACTTATCTTTTTTGAACTGCAGCCAGGCTTCATGGGCATTCAATGGAGTGACCATCAATAGGAAATCGAATTTGGTGCTTTCCTGTGCCAAGGATTTATCGATATCGATCATCAAAGGAGTCAGTTCCTGATGGAAGTTGAGCCTTTGTGCGGTGGCATTTAAATGGGTATAGACGCGCAGGAACTCAAAGAAAAGTCTGGAAAGGGACTTAGCTAAGGTTTCGCGATATAAGCGCATCAGGATAGGTAGGACCTGATCTTCATCCTCGATATAATTCTGCTTAATGGAAAGCCCCATGTAGAGGATCTGTCGGTTCTGCAATTCCTTCTTGCTGAACAGGGCAGGTACATCCAAAGGCTGCGGTATATTGAGGTCCTTTGCCAAGGAGATATTGATTTCGCGGGCTTCCTTTTTGATGTTCTTCTGGAAATATTCCGCTAAGGGCAGCATATCCTTCTGACCAACGTGGACCATGATGTCTTCCTTCTGTCCTGGTTCTGCCGTCCATGCCTCGACCAAAAGACAGGCACCGAACTCTTCTGCAAGACGATGCGAAATAGGCTTTATCCATTCCTCCAGATCAAACTCCTTGGATCGACATACGATGCTGGCATTTTCAGTTTTGGCTAGGTCCACCAACATCTTATCCCTTTTTTCTGCGTTGGGCACTCTATAAATAAAGATATAAGGGACAATTTTATTGAAGATGAACTTGCCTACGTTTGGAATCTGGTAATGGATTGCATTCCGCTTATTTATTGCGTTTAAGATTCTTAATAGGGGTTTGTTCTTATCTGGAGTCATTTTTAAAATACTGATTTAAGACCTGGATTGAGTTCATTAGAAGCTGTTTGCAGGAGACTACCCGAGGAAGGTCTGGAGCACCGGTCCATTCATCCATGAAATCCTTTCGGAACTCGAATGAAACCACACAACCGTATTCTCCAAACTTTTTGTTGATCAGTTGGGATAAGTATCCTCCCTTAAATTTAATGTTTTCTCGAATATCAATAGGTCCCTCATACAGGTTTTCCTTGCTGATGAATGCAGTCAATTGATCGATCAGAGGGCGCCATTTCGGCTCGATATAGGCTGTGCCAAGGTTGATTTGCGGATTGCTTTCGGAGTCGACTTCTTCCTGAGGTCCGTTTCTTTTGGCATTATAGCTATGGATATCATACACTACAAAATAGCCATATTGGTCAATGGTCTCTTGGATCTGTTCCTCGATTTCTTGATAGATATTTTTATGATCTAGGTAGAGTTCTGTAACAATATTTTCAGGTAGACTATCTTTCCAGACCTCTAAGCCCCAAGCTTGATCAGGACGTAGGTATACCGAATCTTCAAGTTTTCGGTTGAGATCAAGTTGGAACCGAGAGGAGCCGACGATAAACTGATTCATCGGTAATTCAGCCATTACAGCAGTAAATGGATCCTCCTCACGCAGTCTTTCGTCCTCCTTGAGATTGATATATGGATCAATAAAAGGATCGATCTGCTGTCCGTCATGAATTGCAAAGGCCCAAAATGGGCTATCTATTCTTTTAATGAAATACTTAGTGAATTTTGCCATAAATATCTTTTCTACCTTAATGAACAACAAACCCATTAATTAGTTTTCTGTGGGACTAGGATAGATTTATTGATTTTAAGGAAGAGGATGGATTGTATTTATTTTACAAAAATTAATAAATCACATAATATCAGGGTCTTAATCTGCGTTTTATTTATATAACCAGTTAAAAAGGAGGTTGTTATGAACCTAATTCAACGCATTGAACATTGGGGAGATGCCCATCATCCGAGATGGATCGATTTTATGAGGATTGTTCTCGGAATTCTGATCTTTGCAAAAGGAATAAGCTTTATTATGGATCGTGATTCAGTTGCTACTTTGATTGAGAAGACACATTTTCAATTGTCCATTTGGAGTGCTGTCCACTATGTTGTGTTTGCCCACCTAGTTGGGGGGATATTCATCGCATTGGGATTGTGTACCCGATTGGCGGTAGCTTTACAGATTCCAATCCTAATAGGGGCGGTATTCTTTGTGAACATTACGAATGGATTCAGCTTTTTGAATTCCGAATTTTGGTTGTCCCTAGTGGTACTTTTACTCCTTATCTATTTCTTGATCGTAGGTTCAGGACCGATGTCGCTGGACAAAGCAATGGATAAGCCAGGTTATAAAAGACAAATTTAATAGGTGGAAAGCACCTATAAAGATTTCTTAGTATTAATTGGAAAGGCCTTGCTCGCAAGGCCTTAATTTTTTGGCTATTACTTCTTACCATAGGTCAACGCTTTCAGATTAAGGAAGGGTTAACTTTGTATTACCAAAAAGGAGAATACCATGAAAGAAAAACAAATTGAAAGGATTATCAAACCTGGAATGCCACATTTTGTAGGGGACGGATTTAGAGTACATAGTTTTATTCCTTCTGCGATTCCAATGCAGAGAATGGATCCCTTTATCGTATTTGATTATAACTCAAAATATAACTTTCCAGCCAGTGAGATTCCGAAAGGGGTGGGAGTTCACCCACACCGCGGATTTGAAACTGTAACCTTAGCCTATAAGGGCCGGGTAGAGCATGCTGACAGCAGTGGCGGTGGTGGAATCATCGGCGAGGGTGATGTGCAGTGGATGACCGCAGCCTCCGGAGTATTGCACAAGGAATTCCATGAATCGGAATGGAGCAAGAATGGTGGCGAATTCCAAATGGTGCAGTTATGGGTAAACCTGCCTGCTGAACACAAGATGTCTGATCCCAAATATCAGGCTTTGGAAAATAATGCGATTCCAAAAGTGGATGTGGACGGTGGATTAGGATATGTTGAAGTGGTAGCAGGAGAATTCAAAGGAACGAAGGGTGCTGCGAGTACATTTACTCCTGTGAATTTGTTCAATGCTAAGTTGAAAGCAACTGCCAAAGTGGAATTTGACATTCCTGCTGACTATAATACAGGCTTGTTGATTCTGGAAGGATCGGTGAAAGTCAATGGACAGGATGTTGCTACGGATCATTTTGTACTGTTTGAAAACAATGGTGAGAAGATAGCTGTGGAAGCAACAGAAGATGCATTGGTACTGGTATTGAGCGGTCTGCCCATCAATGAACCTATTGCAGCTTATGGTCCATTTGTGATGAATACCGAAGATGAAATCAAACAAGCATTCCGTGATTTCCAAACTGGGAAATTCGGTTATTTAGAAGATTAATAATTCCTTCGATAAATTAACAAGGGTAGAACATTTGTTCTACCCTTGTTGCTTTTAATAGTTGACCGACAGTCCGACTCCGAAGCCCATATCCGAATCGTAATGTGTTCGGATTCCGAGATTCTTGGTCAGGATATAACGCAGGTCGCCCATATATTCTAGATCGGAATTGACCATAACTCCGGCTCTTAATCTTTTGGTTACTGGAATGTCTTCACGCATCAATTGCAATCGTACATTTCCATCATGATACACTTCTGCCTGGAATCGCACCAGCATAGGAAGCATATAAGTAAAACCGGCAGATAGTAATGCCCTTTCGTTTTTGCTGTTCCGTTGTCCGAAAATGTTCTTTTCTGGACCATGCTTGTCCATACGCCTATAGCGATAATCAAAACCGATGAACGGCATAAACCATTGCATTTTACCGATATACCGGCCCAAATGGGTCTCGACTTCATAGCCATGCATGTCGGAATAACCCAGTCGCCATTCTGTGGTCAGGCTATACCGGGTGTTATGTAGCATCAATTCCCCATCATTTCCATTGGTCGCAAAATCATTTTGGATCATGAAATGTTTCATATTGCTTTCTTTTTGCAATTCGCGATATGCCCATTCTTTATTGGGGAGATAAGGATTTGGCTGTTGGTCTTCGGTGCTAAACACGCGGTTCATCCCCGCCATCATATGGTAAAGGATATGGCAATGGAAGAACCAATCGCCTTCCACATTGGAAAGGAATTCGATGGTATCGGTTTCCATAGGCATGATATCCAAGACATTCTTTAAAGGAGCGTACTCTCCTTGGCCGTTGATCACCCTAAAGTCATGACCGTGCAGGTGCATGGGGTGCCGCATCATGGAGTTGTTATATAAGATGATTCTCAGGACTTCACCCTCTTTTATCAAGATTTTGTCGCTTTCAGCAAGGACTTTATTGTCCATGCTCCAAACATACCGGTTCATGTTCCCTGTCAACTCAAACTTCATTTCCCTTACTTTGGCGTCTTTCGGGAGTGTGGTCTTGGTAGGAGAGCGCAGCATGCCATAATTTAAAGTCACGATATCGGAACTTGCATGTTGGCTATGGTCCATAGCTTTCATTTCGGAATGATCCTGTTCGGCAGCATGCTCATTTTTGTTTTCCATATCGTGCATAGAATGGTCCTCCTTCATTGCTGAACTATCATGAGCTCCATGGTTTTGATGGTCCTGATGTCCTTTCTGATCTTGGATCTCGGGGTACATAACGGTATTCATGTCCATTTTCTGGAGGCTCATCTTCATACCCATATCATCCAGGTCACCATTCATTTTCATCATATCGTTCATCATCTTCATTCCTTCGAAGTATTTCAACTTCGGTAAAGGACTGACCAATTGCTTGACTCCTGAACCTAAATACATGGAAACATGATTGGTTCTATCCTCTGGAGTCGCCATGAATTCATAGGCGAATCCATCCTCGGGAATCGTCACCACGATATCATAGGTTTCTGATACACCGACGATCAATCGGTCCACCTCCACAGGTTCTACATCATTACCGTCATTGGCCACTACAGTGATCTTTCCGCCTGCATAAGTCAGCCAGAAATAGGAGGAAGCACCAGCATTGATGACCCTCAACCTTACCTTATCCCCAGCTTTGAACTGGGAATAGGTCTGTTCTGAATCACCATTCAAAAGGAATCGATCATAATAAACATCACTGACATCCATGGCAAGCATACGCTTCCATTCATTGGTCAGCTTAGTTTTGAAATGACCTTCCTTGATTGCTTCTGCATAGCTCTGGGTTGCATTTTTCTTGATGGCAAACCAATCATTGGCATTGTGGAGCATCCGATGAACATTGTCTGGGTCCATATTGGTCCATTCACTTAAAACTACCGGGATCTCAGGAAGGTCATCGATTCCTTTCCGGAAATTGGGGTCGTCAGGTCTTTTCTTCAGGATCATCGCCCCGTACATACCGATCTGCTCCTGCATCCCCGAATGGCTGTGATACCAGTGGGTTCCATCTTGGATGATAGGAAAGCGATAGGTAAAGGTGCTATTGGGCTCGATGGGCATCTGCGTTAAGAAGGGAACCCCATCTTCCTTATTCGGTAGATAGACCCCATGCCAATGGAGGGAAGTCCCTTCCTTGAGCTTATTGTGTACATGTATTTCTGCAGTATCACCTTCGGTGAAGGTCAGCGTAGGCATGGGGATCATACCGTTCACTGCCACCGCCCTCCGGTTCTTACCTGCATAGTTTACCATACTGTCTGTAACGTTCAGGTCGTAGCGCACAACTTTTTGGGAAAACCCAACAGTTGAGCATAGCAAAAACGCACAGATTAATAGGTATTTGATTTGTTCTCTCATGATTACCTCTTACGTTTTAAAATAATAGTTCTGCAGCAATGGTTTTAGATTTTTTCTTTTACCTCGCCGCAGCTCATCATTTTTGATCCGTAATAAGGGTTTTTGATGGCCTCTTCCTTGCTTAGCCAATGGGCGCCTTTATTGTTGTTTGCCATTGGGCAATATTGCCAATAAAGACCTTGGCTAGATTTGGATGTCTTTGCCAGTTCGTACATATGGTTGGAAAGGCCCATAAAGGTATTCCTTTGGCCATCCAGTTTGCTGTCCTTTGCAATAGATTCAGAAGCTTTCTCCAAGCTTCCTTTTAGCTTCATCCATTGCGTATGCTCAGCATCTGCAAGGGATTTCATATCCACTTTTTGGATGCTCTGGCCTAATTTCTCGGCTGCAAGGGCTGCTTTTTTCTGGTCGCTACCTACCAAAGCATCTTTTAAGCCAAGATAGGACTGGAATACAGGAGCTAAGCCTTTTGCCTGCTCTGCATCGTCGTGCTGGGCTGCTGCCTTTGGCATGTCATTATGATTCATTTGGGCATGTGGGCCACCTTTGATTTCATGGCTTCTATCATATCTGCAACACTCATGTAGGTTTGCATACACATCATCTGGAGCCCTGAATTGTGCATTGTCATAACCAGCCTGTGCGATCTTCTTCAGAACAGCCTCTTCGCTGGTCTTGGTGGTGTCAAAGGTTATTTCAGCTTGTTTCTGTTTGGAATCCCATGATACTTTCGAGATTTTGCCTTCCGATCCATTGCTCTCAATGGTCTTTTTGCACATTCCGCAGTTACCATTTACGGCTACCGATACTGTTTTTGCATTGTTGATTTGTGCTATACTAGCATTTATACCTAGACCAAGGATTAGGCCTAAGATTAAGGATATCTTTTTCATCTTTAAAAATTTTAATACATATAAATAACCCGGCAAACGGAGGCCTGCCATTACTTTCTAAAACCAAAAAGGTTTTCTATTGATGTATTAAGCTATTTTGGGAGGGATGAAAATTGACGAATATCCAGTGGTTTCTAGGAAAACCAATAAAGTAGATATTTTCTCCTTGTAGGCTGGGGTATGGAAATGAAATTCGAATGCTGGATTGGAATAGAGGCAACAGCTATGGTTTGCCATCATAGGGCAGCAACAATTGCTATCGCCACAGGTACTGTTCTCTTTTTTGTTGTCAGCATGATCAGTAGTTTCCGTATCGCAGCAGTCATGTTCATTTGTCGCATGATGTTGATCAGTATCGCAACTTGTTTCCATAGGTGCCTTTTCCTGATGTTCAGAACAAGCAACAGTATGCTTAGGACTCATCAGGGCAATTAGGGTGAAACAAATTATGTAAACTATCTTCGTCATCATGTGATACTTACAAAGCTATGTAAAATTTTTAGAAAGCAAAAGAATATAAAAGTGAAGGCCCAAGTTGGGAACCTGGGCCTATAATCACTAACTATTATTAATTATACCTTGCTATTTTAATATGAGAATGTTTTATCTTCTTTCTCTCGGTGGCACCTGGCAGGATCCATTTACCGAACAACCTCCAATATTCATTAAAGGTAAAATCGTAAATAATACTCCTAATCCGGCAATTAGCCACATTTCTGCTTTAACCCCTTGGATAATAATGAGGATACCCATTACCAAACGCAACACACGCATCACATTCCATTGGGACAAATAAATTTTTACTTTATCCATTTTTTCTCTCCAATTTTATAAATAATTCCGATCCATTCCTTGGTGCAATGCTATTGTAGCATGGCTCCATTCTATCTAGTCTGAAATAAGGTTCAAATAGTTCTTTATACTCTTCAGCTGAACCACCAAATGGAGGTCCTTGCTTTTCGAATTCGATTCCAAACAATACTCCTGCAATCTGTCCTTTATCCCCTAATAGGGAATGAGCTTTTTTTACATAGTCAGGGCGGAGTTTCGGCTCTAACGCACAGAAAAATGTTTGTTCCAGCATCAGGTCATACCTGCCTTCATGTTCAAAGAAATCACCTACTATGATTTCGATGTTGGGCTCATCCTTAAACCGCTTCCGTACCTGCTCGATTGCCTTTGGAGCAATATCGATCAATGTCAGGTCTGTAAAGCCTTGTTCCAAGAGGTAAGCCGCTTCATAGGCATTGCCACATCCGGGAATCAAAATTCTCGCATCCTTGTTTGGATAACTTTCCATAAAGGTCACAATAGGAGTAGATGCATAGCCAATATCCCAACCAGTCTGTTGGTTTTCCCAACGCTCATTCCAGAAGTTCTGATCTAAAGATGTTTCCATTGAGTGATTTTTTTAAGAACGCTACTCCTTATTTCTTACAAAGAATAGCACAAAAGTGTAGATTAATATTATATTGCTCTGTATCTTTTGTTACATAGCTATTTCGTGTTGGATTGACGAGAATGGATTAAATTTTCTCAAGAAGTATTCAAAGGAATACCGAAGCTAAAAAAATGTCGGTTTTGATCTTAGCTAGGCTTTGAATTCCATCACTACCAGGTCAAAACCCTTAGCCCAATAATCAGGAAGCCTTTCCTTGACTTCAAAGCCCATCTTTTGGTAAAAGCCTTCTGCCATTTGGGAAGTCCTCACGATCAATCTTTGGATATGGGGCAGTTGTTGCACATGTAAGATTCGATGTTGTGTCAATATGGTTCCGGCACCGTTTTGTTGCATATTCCTGTCCAAGAAATCCCAGCTAAGGCGAGCAGTGATTCCATCAGCATCATAGTTGATACCACCGGCACCCACAATTTGGGCATCTTTGATAATGACGAAGTAATCTTCAATCTCTTGTTCCAGATAATGAAAAAGGTCCTGGGTCTCCGAAGGATCAAAGAAATCTGGGACATTGGTATTGAATACTCCAATGACCTCCTGAAAATCAACAGGCTGATAACGACGGATAGAGAATTTGTCCATGGTTCTGCTATTAGGGTAAGTCCATTCTATAACGCTCAAAGGATTGCCAGTATTTGTCCTTAAAGAAATCAAAGGATAGGTTCAGCTGGCTCTGGTATTTCTGCAGCAATCTCTCCATCACTTCCGTAGCCTTTCTGAACTCCCTACAGGCAATAAACGTTTCCCTCAAACCATCCACTGTTTCAGATCCCAAGAAGATATAGCCATCTATACTAGGCAGCTCAGCTTCTAGGTCTTCCTCAAATTTAGAGATGTCCTCATAAGTTTCCGGATTTGGGAAACCAGCCTCCGTTTCTGCATCATAAGCATTCATGATCACCAAGATCCAAGGATGGGAAGCCTTATAGTCCCAATCCAAGACCGAAGTGTTAATAGTCGATAGGATGGGTTTGCCACCTTCGACCGTTCCTTCAAAGCCTGAAAAACGGTCATCGCTGGAATCATGTCTGACATCCTGGTACTTCTCCACAAATTCCTTCTCTCTCCATTTGATGTAATCCACTAATTTGTTCAAAGGGATCAATTCTTCCTGTAGGTTTAGCGGACCGCGGACATCAATCTTATCTATACATTGGATCATGGTTTCCTCACCTAGATAATTGTCCAAAAAGATAAAGATGCCATTAAGGATTTCTTCCCTGGATTCTTCATGATAGGAATCATAAACAAACATCAGGTCTATTTTATCCGGATAATTGTCGTGCAGGATAGGGTAGAACTTAATGTTTTCTTTGTCAAATTGCAGATCGTGCATACGGATGGCAAAGTCTTCATTGTTGGACTCAGGCTTGAGAGCTCTAAATTTCCAGTTGTCTATAGCAGGGGCAGCGGCGACAATCTTTTCTGCCCAAAGCACATTCTTGATGATACCATCAGGGGTAAAGACCAGTTCCGCCTTTTTATCCTTATCCATACCGACCAAGAAAAATACCCTAGGTTCCACACTGTCCAACTCTGGAGCAAAAATGTTGATGAACTTTTCTTCAACATCCTTGCCCGATCTGATGACATCATAGAATTCCTGTGCTCGGGATTCGAACCAATGCCAGAATTCATGATAGCTGTTGATCAAATGGGTAGATGAAGTGGGTTTTTCGCTGCTCATATTTATGGAATTAACTTGAATGTAATCGATAATATCACCAATTCTTAAATATAAGGATATAAAAAAACCTATCCTAAAAAATATCTAGGATAGGTTTTTTTATATGTTGGTCAATTTACGCTAGAGGCTCTGGAGCTTCTTCTTCAAACAAAGGAAGTTCTTTGATGATATTGTACCATGTAATAATCTTTTTGATATCTGAAGAGTAAACTCTTGCTTCATCATGATTAGGAGCTACTTCTCTGAAATACTCACGCAAAGTATTTCCGTCAGCTTTTACATCTGGAGTATTGCCCCCGTTTGTTTTGATGGTTTCAAACACGTCCAATAAACGGATTTCCTCATCCTCACCGTAGATAGTGATATCCTCTAGGGTAGCCATTTTAGTAGTCGATAGGTTCACTACCGATTTAACTTTGCTGGCATCTAGGGATTCAAGAACGAATCCACCTTTGTTTTGACCGATCAATTTAAATAATCCTGGTTTGCCAGTAACTGACACTAATCCTCTTAAATTCATTTTTTTGCTTCTTATATAAGAATTAATCTTCAATAATCTCTACTCCTAAAATACGATCACCTTGACGGATATCATCAACAACATCAACGTTCTCGATTACTTTTCCGAAACAAGTGTGGTTGCGGTCTAGGTGAGCAGTATTGTTACGGCTGTGGCAGATGAAGAATTGTGATCCACCTGTGTTTCTTCCAGCGTGCGCCATGGAAAGGACACCGCGGTCATGGTATTGGTTTTCACCATCCAATTCGCAATCGATCTTGTATCCTGGGCCACCAGTACCTGGCATGCCTGTTGCGCCTTCGCGTGTATTAGGACATCCGCCTTGAATTACGAAATCTGGAATAACTCTATGGAATGATAAACCATCATAATATCCTGATTTAGCTAACTTAATGAAGTTGGCTACTGTATTTGGAGCATCTTCTGTGTAAAACTGCACAGTCATGTCGCCTTTTTCTGTTTTGATAATCGCTTTGCTCATTATTTCTGTCCTTAATGTTGTAATAGCCTACAAAGATAAGGTTTCTGCGTAAATTCTAAAGATTGTACAATAAGATGTTGAATCCCAGTTTTTAAGCTCTCGTTTACAATCACTATATTTACTTTAAAGAAATATTATTGCAATAAAGTATATGCAGAAATTAGTCATTCGGGATTGGGCAGAATCGGATAGACCGCGCGAAAAACTCCTCGAACAAGGCCGAAGGGCCGTAACAGATGCCGAACTCCTGGCCATATTGATCGGATCCGGATCCAGGCATGAAACTGCTGTTGAACTCTGCAAAAGGCTCCTCAGCTCGGTTAGCAACGACCTTTTCCGGCTCAGCAAAATGGATGTCAAGGAGCTTTGTCAATTTAAGGGAATCGGAGAGGCCAAGGCCATCAGCATCATTGCCGCACTGGAACTCGGCCGAAGAAGGCAGGAGTCAGAAATCCAGGAAAAACCCATCCTCAATAGCAGCAAAAAAGCCTATGAATTTTTGAAACATCTTTTAGAAGACCTGAGCCATGAAGAGTTCTGGGTGATTTTCCTCAATACCAGTTGTAAGGTGCTGGACAAGCAATTGATCGGAAGGGGAGGCAATGATTTTACACCTGTTGATGTGCGGATAATCCTCCGCTTTGCCCTGATGAACAAGGCCAATTCCATTATTCTCGCCCATAACCATCCTTCAGGAACCCTCAGGCCTAGCGATGCCGATCGGACCTTGACCAAAAAAATAGCACAGGCCGCCAAGCTGATGGATATCCATGTCCACGATCACCTCATCATTACAGATGAGAGTTATTATAGTTTCCGAGATGAAGGAATTTTGATCACTTGATTTCTTAACCTATGTCAATGCACAATAAAACTTAATGCTTGAACTTTGTGTTAATTATTAAAGGAGGAGAATATTATGGCAAAATTTTTTTATCACCCAGCTGACTCTCGTGGACATGCAGATCATGGATGGTTAAAATCTAATCATACGTTCAGTTTTGCAGGCTACATGAATGCCGAAAGAATGAACTTCGGTGCACTACGTGTTTTAAACGATGATAATGTTGAGGCCGGCATGGGTTTCGGAAGGCATCCACATAGCAATATGGAGATTATCTCCATTCCTTTGGAAGGCGAGTTGGCACATAACGACAGTATGGGGACTGGTTCGGTCATTAAAAAAGGAGATATCCAAGTGATGAGCGCGGGAACAGGAATGGAACATAGCGAATTTAACAACAGCAAAACTGATCCAGTCAAATTCCTCCAAATATGGATTGTTCCAAATAAACAGAACGTTGAACCACGTTACGATCAGCAGAGCATCGATTTCAAAGCAGCCAAGAATAATTTCTTACAGATCCTTTCCCCTGATCCCGATGATGCAGGCGTTTGGATCCACCAAGATGCCTGGTTTCATTTTGCTGATTTTGATGCGGGTTATGCCCGTCAATATATGATGAAAAAACCTGATCAGGGCTTGTATATTTTCGTGCTGAATGGCGAGCTAGATGTGGAAGGTCAAAAATTGCACAGCAGGGATGGCCTAGGAATTGCAGGTGCTCATGATGTTAAGATCAAAGCAGATACCAATGCTGAATTTCTGTTGATGGAAGTTCCGGTATAAATATATTTTTATTAAGTATAAGGCACTTGTATCTAATACAGGTGCTTTTTTATGGATCCAAGACTAAACCAAGGCATTGATCTCGCGTTTCTTTTCCTTGCTCTTGACTATCAGGATATAATCATTCCCTAGATCTAAGTAACCATATTCATAACAGAAGATATATTCTTGCCCCTTTAAAGTGATTATCCGATGGGTATGGTATTTTAGGGAGAACCCTTCTGCCAGGAGCTTACTTTTATTCGTTTTCAGCATTTTCTCTTCTGCAAGCAATGTTCTCAATATCTTCCTGTTTTTTCGAAGCTGATTATTGATCTTCTTGAGCATATCACTATCCTTGCTATTTTCCCTGTTATTGTAAGCGTTTCTGCATCCATCATTGCAAAACCTTTTGTCAGTCCTTCCGCGCAATACCTCTTCACATTCTTTACATGTTCTAATACCCATGGCAATAAATGATTTTAATCGTTTAAAACCGACTACAGTCGTTTTTAACTGTTTGAAATACGAATAAACTAGGCACCCTTCCTCAATTTTGTATCAGTTACTTAGCTAAGATAATTGATTAATAAGAAAATAAATATCAAAAATTGAAATATCCATGAGCACGATAAAAAATTCAGTACAACTATTGGGAAGGTTAGGTCAGGAAGCAGAGATCAAGATCAGCAGCACTGGTATACCATTCTGTTTTATTTCTTTGGTCACTAATGAATACGGGGTCAAGAAGAATGGTGAACAGTATGAGAAAAGTCAATGGCATCGGATAGCGGTATGGGGCAATATGCTGTGCAATCAAATGAAGAAACGCGGTAAAAAAGGTAGTCTTTGGTTGATCCAAGGAACTATTTTCTACAAACAATTCGAAAAGGAAAGCGGCAATACACAACAGTATTGTGAAATCAGGGCAAATAAGTTGATGTTTCTGATGGAAGGGATGGGGCTGAACCAGAAGATGCAACCTGAAATCAGCGCGTAGAAATAGGCCCCCACAGCAATGAAAAGGGAGCTGTATGTACATCAGCTCCCGATAAATAACTTGATTAAGTTCTTTGACTTATTATGGATGTTGCCAACCAGCAACTTTAGAAACCGTTCTAGGAATATCCACATTGTCCATTTTTTGATGGAATTGTTCAGCACCTACTCCAATAGCATAAACTGGGATATAGGCTGCCGAGTGGCTTCCAGAAGCCCAGCTAATCGATGAAGCTTTGTTCAAAGCTTTGATCGCTAAAGAAGCGATTTTATCGTTGGTAGCATATAGGCTTTTGCTAGTTTCATTTTTATGTTCAATAAAGCTTTTTTTATAGGCTTCATGTAGGTCTTCGTTATCATCTTCGCTTACTTTGATTGCTTTCCACAAACCAAGGTGCTGTCCTAAAAACTCTTTCAATTGATCCCATGAAGCATTCTCATTCTTGCTTCTGAATTCATTGATTGCAGCTGAAAGCGCTTCTTGGGAAATCTTCTGGTTTTCTAGGTTTTTCAAACGCAAAGTAGAGCTACCGTTGCCAACGCCGATACCACCCGTTTCGTGATCCGCCGTAACAATGATCAATGTTTCTTCAGGATGTTTTTGATAGAATTCAAACGCTTTTTGAACTGCATTATTGAAATCCCAAACTTCATGTACCGCTGTAGCACCATCATTGGAATGGCATGCCCAGTCGATTTTACCGCCTTCAACCATCAAGAAGAAACCTTTATCGCCTTGGCTTAGGGATTCGATGGCAGCCGAAGTGATTTCAGCAAGGTTCAGGTCTCCAGGTTTTTGATCGATCGCATATTTTAAGGATACATTGTCAGTACCTTTTTTATTCATCAAGATCAATTTATCGGCTTTATTCGCTTTTTTGTAATCATCCAAACCATAAAGCAATTTATAACCTGCTTTTTCCAATTGTGGGAAAATGGATGCTACTTCTTCCTTTTTAGCATTCGTAGTTGGTTTTAGGAAACCTGATCCTGCAAAGAAGTCAAATTTAGATTTGATGATATCCAAACCAATTTCATAATACATATCGCGATCAGGTTGGTTTGCAAAGAAAGATGCCGGAGTAGCATGGTCAATACTTACCGAAGTAGTAATCCCAACTTTCATCCCTTTTTCTTTAGCTAAATAGGCAATGCTTTTATAAGATTTCACGCCAGCACTGTCCATGGCAATTACACCGTTCTTAGTTTTGTAACCTACTGCCAAGGCCGTACCACCAGCACCAGAGTCCGTTACCCCATGGGATAGAGAATGAGATGTTGCAAAGGTCGCATAAGGGAATTGACTGAAAACAGTTGGGTAAACTGAATTTTTGCCTTCTAGGGAGCTTTTGTATACTTCTGCCGCCTGGACTTGGTTCAAACCCATACCATCTCCAATCATAAAGAAAATGTATTTCGGTTGTTTCTGTGCAAAACTGGAGCCTATAAATAAAAATAAGGCGAGGAATAAATTGAAAAATTTAATGTTCATACCAAATGGATTAATTTATACAAAACTAAGGTTCTCATATTAAGATAATGTTAATTGGCAAAAACAGCTTGTTGCAAACAAAATGTTACACGGATTGTTTCTGTAATTGTACTTATAAACTCAGTTATGGAAAACAATTTATTAGAGCTTGCTCATCAATACTTCAATGAGCACACCTATAGTACTCTTGCCTCCGAGGAAAACATTTCCCCAGATCAGGCAAAAAAAGGAATCGAAACTGTAATTCCTTCTTTATTCTTAGGTTTCCAACGTAAAGCCGGCCACGGTCTAGGAAATCTTTTAGAAACATTGAAATCAAATTTTTCTGGATTTAATTTTTCAGATGTATTGAGGTTCAGCCCTCCAGTGCAGGATGTACCTCAAGATGGGGATACCACAAGGACGGTGTTAAGCTCCCTTTTCGGGAATTCATTTGACCAGGTAATACCCAATACGGCAAACTTTTTAGGCCTGAATACGAACTCCTTGATTCGTATGTTCTCTGCAGCAATTCCCGCTGTGGTAGGCGCATTGACCAGCAATGGGCAAAGGTGGGACACCACCTCCATTGAAGCCGATCTTAACAACAACCGTTCTAACTTCCTGAAGGCATTGCCTGCCGGACTTCCCTTGAATATCCTTGGCGAAGAGCCAAAAGGACCAACCATTGTCAAGGAAGAAGTGGTTGAGGTTGATCCCATTGTCGATCCAGCAAGAGACGTTCTTGTCGAAGATCCAATAGTTCCTACCTCCAGGGTTCGACGTGAAGAGCCGCCAGCGGCACTTCCCCCTGCAGATGAAGACCGTAAGAAAGGTGCAGGCCTTTGGTGGATCCTGCTTCCGATTATCCTGCTTCTTTTATGGTTCTTTTTCGGAAAAGGCTGTAATAGAGAAGAAGCACCTGTGTCAGATGCCCATGTGGACTCCTTGATCACTGACTCTGTCGTAAACCAAGATACTACAACCAGCCCAATGGAAGTGGTTAGGGAAAGTATTATGGTAACTCTGCCAAATAATACCGAACTCAACGCCTATAAAGGTGGTATTGAAGATCAATTGGTACAGTTCCTGAATTCTGATTACAAGAGCTTATCAGATGAAGAATTGAAAGACCGCTGGTTTGATTTCGACAATTTAAATTTCGAAACCGGAACAGCTAACATTCTTCCTGAAAGTCAGGTTCAGCTGGACAATTTGGTCGCTATCTTAAATGCTTACCCAGATGCTAAAGTGAAACTTGGTGGCTATACCGATAAAACCGGTGATGAAGCCATCAATAAAAAGCTTTCTAATGATCGGGCAATTGCAGTTAAGAATGCTTTTGATACCAAAGGAGTAGGAGATAGGGTGATGGCAACCGAAGGATATGGTTCCCAATTCGCTAAATATCCCGCTGATGCACCCGAATCTGATCGTGTGAAAGATAGAAGAGTCGCGATAAGCGTAAGAAAATAACTATTGAAAACCAAAGTGAGGCAGTCCAATTTACATTGGACTGCTTTTTTTATTGTCAATCCGATTGTTATTTTTGCTGTATGCTTACAGAGACACAACAAGACATGATCAATGGGGATTTTGAAAAGTTCTTTAAGGATTTGAAATCCAAAGGAAAGACCTTGGATTTCGAACTCTTTGGAGACTATGCCGCATCAATCCTTAACTTCTATGTTGGAAGTTCTTTACTGACCAACCAAGAAAAGGCAGAATCTGCCCTTTTATTGGTGCGTCTTTTTAATGCAGGATTAGGAAATGTTATCAGTGCTGCCGATCAACAAGAAATCGCAACGGTAATTCAACAAGATCCTACCTTGAATTATTCCATCATCCAACCTGTATTTGATCTTTAACCTTCCTGTATGGTCCACTTTAATTTTGATGTGTCGTAACCACAAGCTTCTGCATATTTCAGGTAAGCTGCTTCTCTTTCTGGCCTAATGGTTTTTGTTCTGGAAAGGATCCACATATAATCTAGGTTATCCCCGAAGACCAAGGCATCCTCATAGTTTTCGTCTAATTGTACAATATGGTAACCGGAATAGAAAGGACCGAAAAAAGAAACTTTTAAGGAACCTTCATTGACATCACCTGCATATTTAGCCTTTCCAATACTTGTTTTAGTTTTGCCATTCACAGTGCTTACACCTTCATTTTTCACCCGAACGGATCCATCATCATTCAAACTGTATTCAGCACTCACGTTTTTCAGGTCCTTTTCCCAGAAAAAGTCTAATCGGGCAATCTCATACCATTTTCCAAGATATCTTTGCAGGTCAAAATCTTGAACAGCATCTGCATTTGATTTAATGGGTTTCAAATAGTTGTAGACTACAGAACCGAGGGCTACTGCGGTAAGGGCTATTAGGGTTTTCTTCTTGTCCATCGTAAATATTTTATAGGAAAACAGGTTAAACCTCATAAATGTTTAAAGAGATTCCTAGTTTTGCATAAAATTAAAGAATTGTATTCAAGAGAAGAAGCAAAGAAAATAAAGGAGTCCTTTTGGACCACTTTTGGGCAATACATGGCGCCAATCCCAAGCGAGGATGGTGAAAAGGTAACATGGGTGAATTATAAAACCGGTATTCGCTTCTTGTTCTTTAGAATGGAAGCAACCAATAAGATAGCACAGATTGGGATCGAGATAGCCAATCCTGATGACGGAATCCGTGCCCTGCTCTTTGAACAATTTAAGGAATATGCCAAGGTACTGGAAGCAGAACTTGGGGAGGAATGGATCTGGGACGACTCCTTTTACGATGATTACGGCAAACAAACAGCTCGTATATACACCGAAATTCGAGGATTGAGTGTCTTTAAAAAGGAAGATTGGCCAGAACTCATTTCTTTCTTTAAACCTCGCATCATCGCGCTGGATAGCTTTTGGTCAACAGCACGATATGGATTTGAACTTTTTAAATAATGAGGAATATGAAACTAGTAGGTAGAATTCTAGTATTTTTTATGCTATTAACGCAATCTCATCATGTAATGGCATGGGGGATGACTGGACATCGCGTGATTTCTGAAATCGCAGAACAACATTTGACAAGAAAAGCTAAACGCAACATCGAAAAACTGATTGGCCATCAAAAAATTGCCTATTGGTCCAATTGGGCAGACTTTATCAAGTCTTCACCAGATTCGGTACTCCTGAAAACAGGATCGTGGCATTTCTTAAATACCCCAGGTAACCTGACACATGAGCAGTTTTTGCTGGAACTCCAAAATTCACCTGAACAGAATCTATACAAAGCTTATCAACGAGTGAAAAAAGATGTGGCAAACAAAGACTTGACCATCGAACAAAGAAGACAGGCTTTTTATTTTATGGTCCATTTATTAGGTGATGCCCATCAACCCATGCATGTGAGTAGGGCAGAGGACCTTGGTGGAAATAAAATTGCAGTTACTTTCTTTGGAAGGGGATCTAATATCCACCGTGTTTGGGATAGCGACTTAGTCGATAACGAAAAATGGTCTTATACTGAATACGCACGTGTGCTGGATTTTGAAAAGTCCTTCTATAAGCAATACACAAATTCAACACTAGAGGACTGGTTGTATGAATCACATCAAATGGCAAATATCATTTATGATGATGTAGCTAAGAACAACAAGTTATCCTACGATTATATCTTCAGGTTCAAAGATCCTATGGAAAACGCCCTGTTGAAAGCTGGGTTAAGACTTGCAAAAGAATTGAACGAAGTATTTGGCTAAGAATTCCCTTGTTCAATCGAACAAAAAGAACATTATTACTAAAAAGAATAGGTATCTAATTTCAGATGCCTATTCTTTTTTAATCAATTTACGTTAATTGGGGTATAAACTTTTAATTACTAGGAAATTAAAAGTTGAAATTTGTATATTTGATTCAAAACCAATTATTAACAAAATCTAACCCTTCAAGCGTATGATGGAGATTAACTTCTTTAACTTTTTCTATCTGATAGCTGGAATAAGTGTCCTATTCAAATTGATTTTAATCAGTAGCAATATAGTACAGAAAGACTGGGCTGCATTGAAAGCAAATTTGCTAATCCTTTCGATCATGTTGATCCTGATCGCCATTATCATTTATTATTTCAAAGTCTATAAATTCGCTTAATTGTTCAAGGTCCAATCGAAATAATTACCGCTTGCTACCAAGAAATTATTTTCAATATTGAAGTTGAAATCAAGGTAATCATTGCTGCAGCTACCCATATCGGAACAGCAAAACTTTCGGTCAATGTCAAATTGCATTCGAAAAGTCCCCTTGTTCTTTTCGGCATCATATTTAAAACTTGAAACCTGGATATTCCCAACTTCCGGGCTGCCATCCTTATCCCCTAAGACATCAAAAATAAACCAGCTTAACTTATCCAGTTCTTCTTTTGATATGATGTCCAATAATGCAGAAGGATCGGTTGATATGCTTTCCAGTTGTTGCTGGTTGATTTCAGTTTCAAATCTATATTCTTTCGTTTCCATAGGATAATATTTTTTCAATTTGCCTCGCATCTGGAAAATGTCTTTCCAAAATAGTAGGCTGTAGTTTGTTTTTACCAGCTATCTCTATCAAAGCCTTTGCCAATAAATATTCATTGCACCTCAAGTCCAGATAAATATTGGATTTATTGTAGACTAATGTTTTCCCTGAAAAGACAAAATAACTCTTTGGTATTTTCTTGAATTTGATGTCTTCCAAAAGGTAATCCAAAAGTTCTTCCCATTTGCCAACCAAGCTCATGATAATCTGTTCAAACATATATTGTCCCAACTGTTTTTCCAGCTTTTCCTGACTTTTAGTGGTCAATGTGGATTTGGAGTAGTAGATAATATTATTTTTTAAATAGGGTTTAGATTGTCCAGTGGGCAAAGGCCGCACAGGATATTCTTTGGAAAAAATTTTTAATGAAAAGAATTCCAATTCTTCCGTTGGAATAGCCTTGTTGGCATTTTTCTTGGCAAAACGCTTGACATATGCAGTCAATTCTTGGATAGATAGATCAGCAGGAGCATATATGACAGGTAAATCCTGTCCATTGAAATCAATGCTTATCCCTTTTTTATTGCTGCTGACCAATAAATAATCGATGTTTTCAACCTGAATTATCATTTCGGCCAATTTAGCAAATCCATTGTGTTAATTTAAAATCAATTAAATATATAAAAATAGTTACTTTTTGTTTTTTCCTAGATTCGCTATGTTTGCATAGGAACTATCTCTTAGTTCTTAAACAAAATAGGTTAATTATGAAACAATACGTATTAATGGCAGCATTATTTGCTAGTTCAGCCTGTGTTTTTGGGCAAGAACATCAAGCAATCAATGTTTCCTACATGGACAAATCCGTTCGTCCCCAAGATGATTTCTACAATTATGTCAATGGTAATTGGATGAAAACTGTAGAAATTCCTTCTGATAAGGCTCGTTGGGGTTCTTTTGATCAACTAAGAGAGAACACAGATGAAGCAGCCTTGAAAATCCTTAAAGAATCCTTGAATACCAAATTCGAAAAAGGAACTGATGGTCAAAAGATTGCTGATCTTTATAAATCTTATGTAGATTTTGATACCCGTAACAAGTTGGGAATAGCTCCTATTCAACAACAATTGAAGGATATCGATCAAGTGAAGAACCTGAAAGGTCTTTACGATTACTTCGTGAAATACGGAGCAATCGGTGGCAACCCTTTCTTCGGAGCTTATGTTTATGCCCACATGAAAAACAGTAATATGAATGCTGTTTATTTAGGTGGTGGTGGTCTAGGTCTTGGACGTACTTATTACCAAAAAGAAGATGCCAAAAACACTGAAACCTTGGGTAACTATAACCAATATATCAATGCGTTATATGGAAAGGTTGATCCGAAGACCAGAGATCTAAAAGGGCCTAAAGTAATTGAATTTGAGAAATTGATCGCTTCCAACCTAAAAACAGTAGAGGAGATGCGTGATGCTCAAAAACGTTACAATCCGGTTGCGGTAAAGGATTTGAATAAAATGGTGAAGAATATGGATGTGGCTAAATACATCCAAGCCTTGGGATTCAAAGCGGATACCGTGATCATCGGTGAATTGAAATATTACCAGAATCTAGACAAGATCGTTAATGAGGAGAATTTACCAGTTATCAAGGAATACTTGAAATTCCATGTAATGGATGACGCTACTGGTTATTTGACTGAAGAACTAGATCAATTGTCTTTCGATTTCTACGGAAAGAAATTAAGAGGTCAAAAAGAACAACGTGCGTTGGATAAGAGAGGTTTGGAATTTGTCAATGGCAACGCTGGTGAATTGTTAGGAAAGCTTTATGTGAAAGAAAACTTCCCTGCTGAGGCAAAGGCTGCATGTGAGGAGTTGGTTCAATACTTGATCAAATCTTTCAATGTGCATATCAAGGATTTAGCTTGGATGTCACCAACCACTAAAGAAAAAGCTTTAGAGAAACTTTCTAAATTCACCGTGAAAATCGGATACCCAGACAAATGGAAAGACTATTCTAACTTAGAAGTAGGTACTTCCTTGATCGAAAATGTAAATAACGTGCGTCGTTGGTCATTTGAAGAAAACCTTGCTAAACAAGGCAAACCAGTTGACAAGTCAGAATGGGGCATGACGCCACAGACGGTAAATGCTTACTACAGCCCATTGTTCAACGAGATCGTTTTCCCAGCCGCTATCCTACAACCTCCATTCTATGATTATAAAGCTGATCCAGGAGTGAACTTTGGTGGTATCGGAGCGGTTATCGGTCATGAGTTATCACATGGATTTGATGACTCTGGTTCTCAATACGACGGAAATGGTAACCTGAATAACTGGTGGACTGACGAAGACAGAACTAAATTTGAAGCTGCTGCTGATGCATTAGTTGCGCAATTCGAAGCTTACGAACCTGTACCGGGCGTATTTGTGAACGGTAGATTCACCCTAGGTGAAAACATTGGTGACCTTGGTGGTTCTTCAGTTGCATTCGATGCATTACAGATGTACCTTAAAGACAAAGGAAACCCTGGTTTGATCGATGGATACACCCAAGACCAACGTTTCTTCCTTTCATGGGCAACCATCTGGCGTACCAAAACTACCGATGAGTTTGTGGTAAACCAAGTGAAAACTGACCCACATTCACCGGCTCAATACCGTGCTACAGGACCGATCATCAATTTAGATGCGTTCCACAAAGCATTCGAAACCAAAGAAGGTGATAAATTGTATATCCCTAAAGATAAACGTATCGTAATCTGGTAAGCAGATTTTGATATCAAGAGAAACAGGAGCAACCGGAAGGTTGCTCCTGTTTTTTTTAGGGTGAGGGGGTGTATGGCGAAAAAAAAATGTCCTTTCCAGTGTCATCCTGACGCAGGAAGGATCTCGGAACTATTCACTGCAAATAATTGATTATCAGTCATGATACAACCGTTTTGAACCAGGATGTTAGGGATCGGAGGATGGACCAAGATCGTTGGCGGAATGCCGCTCACATTTATTTATTTTCCATTTCCCGCTGTCATCGTGACGCAGGAAACATCTCGGAACTATTCAATACAAATAATTGATTATCAGTCATGATACTACCGTTTTGAACCAGGATGTTCGGGATTGGAGGATGGACCAAGATCATTGGCGGAATGCCGATCACATATATTTTTTTTCCATTTCCCGCTGTCATCCTGACGCAGGAAGGATCTCGGAACCGTACAAAGCATAAGTGCATTGGCGAACAGGTCCTCCATCTTCGATGGAGAATGACAAAATGGAATGGACATTTACGTACAGATTCTTCACTCATCGTTCAGAATTGGAAGTGTCCCAGAGAGGGATTCAGAGCGCAGCGAAGAATCTATTTTTTATTTTTTTAAGGATCGTTGTCATCCCGAAATCGTAAGATGAGGGAACTATTTTTTATCCCGGTAAAGAGGATTTATGGAAAAATATTTCACCCCTACTAGGGGTTCTCCGTCAAGCGATTCAATTTTCTATAAAGATGTCACCCCCTCTGGGGGTTGCCTACCTAAACAAACAACTATCCTTCCGCAGGAAGTCCTTTAGCCCCCGACTCATTTCCTTGGCGGAAAAATGGAAAGAATGCCGATGCCCTGTGCGATGGGATTGGCCTTGGAATGCTTTCAATAGATCATCCCATCAAAAGGGATGAGCTTTTGAAAGATATTCCCGACAACAAGGCATTCTATCCATGTGTGGATGATTGTGCGAAAAGCCACCTTAAATGGGCCGAAGCGTTACGGATTCGAGTTGTTTTTGGTATCCGTGAGCTCCTTCGTCGGTTTGGTTACTTTTGGGCTCTAAAAGTAACGAACAAGTTTTATAGGGAAATATTCCACTCCGCTGGAGGCTTTCCAAATATGGAGTCTACCTATTTAGCTCCAATACCCTTCTGGAAACCACCACGCTTACCCAAAAAACTCTACGCATTGCACAAAAAAAAGCCACAATCTTTGTGGCTCTCCAAAATAATATTTTCGAATATTAAACTGTTGTATCGTCAATACTTGCGTCAGGAGCGTTTTCTTGAATTGATTTGATGCCATTGCTACGGCCAGCTTCACTTTCGTACATTTCGCTTGTTCCGATGATCTGACCATTACCAGCTTTTAGGTTGAAGTAAAACTTACCGTTCTTGGCTGTTAACTTATCAAATTTTGAACTGTCTTGTGAATTTTTCTTAACGGACTGCACGCCATTTTCACAAGCTGCTTTTGTGGTATAACCTTCACTGCTCAGAATGACCTGTCCATTTGCAGCTTTTAGGTTGAACTGGAACTCCCCATTCTTCCTAGTTGAAATTACAAACTTTCCCATAGTTTAAATATTTAGTTATTTACTAATTTACTAATTTTCAATAAAATCCAAACCCTCCATATTCAGAATATTGCTCAGGCAATTATCTTGCCATCTAAATAATACCAAGTTCCTTGGAGTTTTTGGAACCTGGATTTCTCATGATGGACCTGTTTTTCAGCAAATGGATCTGTGAAAAATGCCTTGAATTCTACGGTGTTTTCGGTGGCTTTTATGATTTCCAAACCTTCCCATTTGTTCTCTTTGCTCCATTGTTCGATCTCGGTTTTTTTCTGGAAGCGCCTGCTGTTGGGATGGAATGATTGGTAAAGGAAATCAACCAAGGATAGACAGAAAGCCGTATATCTTGCACGCATCAGCTGCTCGGCGGATCCAGCAGATTTTAGGTCATGATGTACTTTTTCGCAACAATCTTCGTAATTCTTTCCAGAATCGCAATAACAATTCTTGTTCATAGTCAAGGGATTAAGCATTTCTTGTTTTTTGGGTGCCAATGTTGGTCTAAAACTTGTTTACCGAATATACAGATGTTTCATTTGTCACGGAAATATCTATATAAAGAATGTTACAAACTATAAATGAAGAATCGCCGTTATAATGGCAAACAATAACCCCTAAATGACAACATTGAAGAATGAATTAGTAGGCACATGGCAACTACTATCTTATATAGAAGTACCGATTAAAGGTGCAGATTCAATATTCCCGATGGGCCAATCTCCAAAGGGATTATTAATGTATGGAGCTGATGGATTTATGTCAGTTCAGATTTCAAGTTCAGAACGCAGTCAATATGCATCTGAGGATCGCTATTTGGCAAATGAAAAAGAAATCCAGGAGCAGGTCAAAGGCTTTATAGCTTTTGCTGGTTCCTATAAGATCGACAATAATAATGCAATCGTACAGTATTCCATTACGACCTCATCGTTCCCGAATTGGGAAGGTCAGTATCAGGAGCGCAAGATTGATTTTGAAGGCGATATCTTGTACCTGAAGTCCGTAGAACCGATCCTTTCGGACGGCATCATGGTCAATAGCTATATGACTTGGCAGCGGATAGAAAAAGCAGAGTTTGTTTCTAGACGTGAAAAGTTTATCGAATACACAACAGCAAAAGTCGTTAACCCTTAATGGCAGAGCCACAGTGCTGAAGATCTTGTATGGTTGGGCATATCTAATACTCCCAACCATACAAAATTCTTTTTCCATTAGATTATTGAATAGAAGTACCTCCACTTTATTTTGGCATTGATATCCCATGTTCAGGTCTTGAGTCTTATGTCTATTGTCTTAAGTCTCTTGTCTAATGTGTTTCTTTTAGCTAAATATTTTTTACATTAAGATGTATCTGATATTTTTTCAAAATTCCGTACCTTTGTGCCATCAATTCAAGATATGAGTGACGCTATAAAACACGAGTGCGGTATCGCACTAATCCGACTACTAAAACCCCTATCTTATTATCAAGAAAAATACGGTACGCCCTATTACGGCATCAACAAATTGTACCTGCTTATGGAAAAGCAGCACAATAGAGGCCAAGATGGAGCGGGGATTGCGACGATTAAATTCGATGTCAAGCCTGGTAACCGTTATATCTCCCGATACAGAGCAATGGGGTCTTCGGCAGTTGCCGAAATCTTCGAATACGTTCAGAAGAAGTTCGCTGCGGTTAACAAGGCTTACCCAGAGGAATCCAAGGATACCCAATGGTTGAAAGACAATGTTAGCTTCACGGGCGAAGTGTTATTAGGCCATTTGCGTTACGGCACACATGGTAAAAACAGTATTGAAAGCTGTCATCCATTCCTTAGACAGAACAACTGGATGTCCAGAAACCTCGTAGTAGCAGGGAACTTCAACATGACCAATGTTGATGAGCTTTTGCAACAATTGTACGACCTAGGACAGCACCCTAAGGAACAAGCGGATACGGTTACGGTACTGGAAAAAATCGGTCACTTCCTAGATGAAGAAAACCAAAAACTTTTCGACAAATTCAAACAGGATGGTTATTCCAATATTGAGATCTCTGCGCAGATCGGGAAAAACCTGGATGTTGCCAAAATATTGACCCGCTCCGCGAAGACTTGGGATGGTGGTTATACCATCGCCGGAATTTTTGGTCATGGGGATGCATTCGTAATGCGTGACCCAGCAGGTATCCGTCCGGCATTCTACTACCAAGATGACGAAGTATTGGTGGTAGCATCGGAAAGACCGGTAATCCAAACGGCTTTCAATATCCCATTGACTGCAGTAAAAGAGATCAAACCAGGCCATGCCTTGATCGCTAAGAAGGACGGTACGGTTTCCGAAGAAATGTTCAGACAGCCGGTAGAACAAATGTCCTGTTCTTTCGAAAGAATCTATTTCTCTAGAGGTTCAGACGCAGATATCTACCAAGAACGTAAATCACTAGGTAAATTGTTGATCCCTCAGGTATTGAAGAGCATCGACAACGACATCAAGAATACCGTATTCTCTTTCATCCCGAATACTGCCGAAGTATCTTACTATGGTATGATGGAAGGAATCAACCAGCACGTGAGAAATTGCCAAAAAGAGGCGCTTTTGAACCGTACTGATAAAATCTCTGATGAGGAGTTGAATGAAGTATTGGATCTGAAACCACGTTTCGAGAAATTGAACGTGAAAGATGCTAAGCTTCGTACCTTCATCACCCAAGATGCAGATCGCCAAGATATGGTACAACATGTCTACGATACAACTTACGGTATCGTAAATGACCATGAAGATACCATCGTTGCCATCGATGACTCCATCGTGAGGGGAACGACTTTAAAACAAAGTATCCTGACTATCCTCGATCGTCTACACCCTAAGAAAATCGTAATCGTATCCTCAGCCCCTCAGATCCGTTATCCGGACTGTTATGGTATCGATATGTCTAGGATGTCCGAGTTCGTGGCATTTGAGGCCGCTATCGCTTTATTGCGCAAGAATGGATTGGCCCACATCATCGATGAGGTCTACCAGAAATGTTTGGCTTCCACAACGATGCCGAAGGATCAGGTTGAAAACTACGTAAAAGCAATCTATGAGCCGTTTACCGATGAACAGATCTCCCAAGAGATTTCCAGGATCGTAAAACCTCATAACCTGAACGCGGAGTTGGAAGTTGTATTCCAAACTCTGGATAACTTACATATCGCTTGTCCAAACCACAAAGGCGACTGGTACTTCTCGGGTAACTACCCAACACCTGGAGGTAACAAGGTTGTAAACCGTGCCTTTATGAACTGGATGGAAGGTAAGAATGTTAGAGCATACTTCAGTAGCTAGTCTGGATTATAGAAAAATTAAGATTTAAAGGTCATGATTTTATCATGGCCTTTTTCGTAGATATTAGTCGGGTCTCACTTTGACCATATTCGAGACACATTCGGAAATTTGAAAATGTGTCTGGGATCAATTCCCTATTCAATCCAGTAAATTCCCGAATGATTCTCGAATATGTCTCGAATAAGGTAGGCTTTTTAGCTATAATTCTATCCAGAAAAAATGACCTTCTGATTTCTTTATTTGAATTCAAATAATAATTGAAATTCCTTGTTGCTGGAAGAATTTTTTCTTTGCAAAAAAAGAAGATGTAGTTTCAAGTCGAAGCTAGGAAATTTTCGCTGTACTTCTACAAGACACCATACCTAGGCAAAAAAAGATCATGGATCCCAGTTGCAATAACCAGATCCATGATCTTTATCTTTTATCGGAACCTCCGTCTAAATACTAAATACTTTATACTAAATACTTAGTTCAAAACAGTTTTAGACTTTCCAGTTTCTTCATCATGTTGCGTAGCAATCAATGTAGAAGTTGGTTCCAAAGGATGTTTCTTTACAAATTTAGTAGACGCTAGATAATCTTTGTTTCCAGCGTATATGTACATCAGACTTCCACCTTTGATCGTATTGATGATTGGTTTGGTCAATTCGCGAGGTAGGGCAGGGCAGCCGTAGCTTCTTCCTAATCTTCCTGTTGATTTAATGATATCTGTACTGCAATAATCTGCACCATGAACCACGATGGCTCTAGGTCTTGCTTGATCATTGATTCCTTTTTCAAGTCCGTCCAAGCGTAGGGAGAATCCATTTCCACCGTAATAGGTTTCTTCAGCATAGTAAAACCCTAGTGAACTTTGGAAAGATCCATGTTTGTTAGAAAAAGATGTAGCAAATTTTTCACCGCTGTTTCTGCCATGGGATACGATATTGTGGTATAAAAGCTTTTTGGCTTTCATGTCCAGAACATACATTCTTTTATCGGTTGAAGGCAAGGTGAAATCAATGATGGTCATGATGTTCCTGTTCTTGGGGTTCAATTGCTGGTAGCCTTGCATAGCTTGTTCGAAGGCGTCCCATTTAATGATCCCTTGCAGTTTCATTTCATCATATAATTCTTTAACTGGATCTTTTACTACTTCTACTTTTGTCTGTGTGATTTCTTTAGGAGCATTTACTTGCGGAGTGATGTTTAGGTCTCCTGTTATTGTGGAGGTCGCAATAGCCCATAATGAAATAAGCAATAGTTTATTCATAAGCACATTTTCCTAGTCTCTTTTTACAAAGCTAGGAAAAATATGACAATCAAAGTGTTAAATAAGGTTTTAGTCAATCACAACCACCAGTGATTTAAAGGGTTTTGACGTGTCGTAAACAAACTTAGCATGAGATGACGCATTTCTGACACACATATGTGACCTTGGTGTCGTACCCAATGACCATGAATACTCCACGATCTTACCTTTTGGATTATTCACCGGAACACCGTGAATATAGCCTCCATTGGTGAATCGGGACGCATATGGCGCAAATCCTTCAATGGTCGTCGTTCCATCCCCATAATAGAACATTTTTGGTTTTTGTTCCTGCACCATAAAGATTCCAACCGGTGTTTCCATCTGGTGTGGAGGATTGTGCTGACCCGATGTTGCGGGGTTCATACTGCGGATTTTCCATTCATTTTCACCCGTTCTTTCCACCGTCATAATATTTTGGTTTGTAACATCGACGATGTTGACATGGGTGATTTTTAACGAATCGCCGATAGATTTAACATATCTTTTAGGCACAAACCAGGTTCCTTCGAAGGAGATCCCATTGACTTTGACCATCTTTAGGGTGTCTGGGCTTTCTAAGCTTACCAAAGATCCATCGCGACCATAAATGGACGGCTTTTTACTGTCTTCAGCTTGGTATAACGGAGCAGATTGATATTTTTCAGTACCTAAGGTATCCGATACACGTTTATAGGCATTGCGGACGAAGTTTTCCACCACAGCAGCTTCGCCATTGCGGTTCTTATAGTTTTGAAGGACACCATATTGATGGGGAGCCCTTTGGAAATTTTCGATGAAGGCCAATTTCTCCTTGATCTTTTCGATCTGGAATTGGCGGGTAGTATCCTTGTATGGATAGGTTTCCTCTAAAGAGTGTTTGTCGTATTGTAGATCTTTTTCCAGTTTGATGTCAGCTGCAGTTCGAGGTCTTTCCCTTTCTGCTCTTTCGGCTTCTTCTTGAGCTTTTTTAACTCTTTCTATGGAATCTTGCTTTCTTTTCTCAGCAGCACTAGTGGTTTTTGACGAGTTCTTACAGGATGCGACGATTAATAAAGCAAAAAGTAAGGACCAGAAAAAGTAATTTTTCATTCGCTAGTTTGGTGTTTTTTAGTGGATTGTAATCTAGTTTTGATGCAAAAATAGAATTAACTTCAATATCAACCTATTGAATACTAAAAATCATTCCATTATTTCGGAAATTTGGAAATTAATTCTCAAATTCATCAAATGAAGCCAAATAACTACATCACCATCGCCGTTGGAGTCGTCATTAATAAACAGGACGAGTTATTGACCGTTCAAAAGAATGGCTCCAGCTATTATCAGCTTCCGGGTGGTAAGATTGAAGGAGAAGAGCGACCTGTGGATAGTTTGATCCGAGAACTGAACGAAGAATTGCATATCCTCCTGAAGGAACAGCATTGTAAGCTCCTAGGTGTGCATGAAGCCCAAGCCGTCAATGAAGCGGGAAAAACGGTCCGGGGCTATGTTTTTCAATGTGAATTTGTGGATCAATTTGAACAGATCGAACCACATGCCGAACTGCGGGAAATCCGTTGGGTGAAGAAAACCGAAATTGAAGAAGTAAAATTGGCCAATCTATTGAAACAATTTGCCTTGCCCATCTGGATGGAAAACTAGCACATTTGGAGAAAAGCAGGTAAAAAATAAAGGGATTGCCCATTTAGGCAATCCCTTTATTTATGATAATTATTATCGATTAAAAGTGAAAAGTAACACCAACAGTTGGAGCTAATGAATTTACGTTCAATCCGTAAGAATTAACTGTAGTTTTTGCATCAGTAGCTTCATTAGTAGTAGAACCGTTGTTGTAGAACAAACCTCTTACTTTAAACTCAATACCTAAGTTTGAAGTAGGGAAGTAAGCCACACCTGGAGCTAATTCAACACCGTAGTTTGCTGTTGTAGCAGTTTTATCACCATTTACTTCTTGAGTACCCCATGCCATAGGAACAGTTAACTGACCGAAGAATTTAACAGGACCTTCATTGTTACTGTACATTCTACCGAAAGGAGCAAGAACAAAAGAAGAGTTGGTGTTTTTAGTATTGGCAGCATCTTTGTTTTCAGCCCAAGAGTAACCAATACCAGTACCTACTGCAATATTATCTGCTACAAAGTAACCCACATTAGGGATAATGCTGAACTCATTTGATTTTGCATCTGAATCTTTAATAGATTGACCTTGGTAGCTAACTTGGCCACCTAACATAAATTTACCTTTTTCAGTTTGTGCATTTGCTGCTAATCCTAATACTGCTACAGCAGATAATGTAAGTAATAATTTTTTCATGATTTCAATATTAATTGTTTGACTTTATTGTCATATATGGTCAAATAGTCAATCTCTGTACCAACTTGTTAAATGGCATAGGTGTTTAAGCAACTATTTTTTCCAAGAATCCAATAATGCATTGAAATACAGTGAGTTTAAATTATTACACTCTTTTTTTAATGACAATTAACAAACAATCATCAAAACATAGCTTATTTCTTTAGCTGAAAAAAAGTTAAAATAATAGCCAATTTGTCATGGATTTCGGGAAATCCATGCTGTCAAAATATCATTTTGCTTGTCAGGTAGGAAGGATTAGGTGTAAGCGAAGATCCTTTTATGGATTCTGCTGAGCGCTTGAGGCGTTACAGCAATATAAGAAGATTCACAAATTATAAGTTTTAAATCCAAACCAAGTATAGAATCTTTAGATTTACGATATTAATAAAATCTATGGAAATAAGCGGACATCCCAAGCTTTCAAAATCGATGTTATGGCTCATGACGGTTGTATCAGGGGTAGTGGTGGCGAATAATTATTATAATCAACCCTTATTGGCAGAGATGGCTTCGGAATTTGAAGTTTCTGAATCAGCCATTAGTAAGATTACAGTGCTTACCCAGTTGGGATATGCTTTTGGTTTGTTGATGATCATCCCATTGGGTGATAAACTTTTTAGGAAAAAGCTGATACTGTTTGATTTGATATTGGTGTTCCTCGCATTGCTGTGGATGGCATTATCCAGAGAGTTATGGATGATCTCCATGGCTAGTTTCCTGATCGGATGTACCTCGGTAATTCCACAGCTCTTTGTGCCCATGGTTGCCGATCTATCCGATTCAGAAAATAGGTCCCAGAATATCGGTATGGTCATGTCAGGATTGTTGATGGGGATCTTGTTGTCCCGGTTTATAGGAGGGATAGTCGGAGATATTTGGGGCTGGCGAAGTATTTATTTTGGGGCAGCAAGTCTCATGTTGGTTTCCTGGATATTTATCTATCGCATGTTGCCGGAAATGAAACCTAACTTCAAAGGGAATTACGCTTCCTTAATGAAGTCCGTTTGGGTTCTTGCCAAATCAGAACCCATATTGCAACTGGCCTCCTTCAGGGGTGCAGTAAGTTTTGCTTCTCTATGTGCCGTATTTACAACCTTAGCCTTTCATTTAAACGAGCCCCCATTTGAGGTTGGGCCATCCGTTGCAGGTACCTTTGGTTTGATTGGTGCAGCAGGAGCTTTAGGTGCCGCATTTGTTGGAAAATTAAATAAAGTATGGTCTCGCCATAAAATAATTACCGTTTCATTGGTTATTCTTTTTTTGAGTTGGTTCTTTATCTATTTTATGGGAAATACCTATCTAGGACTGGTAATCGGGATTATCTTGATTGATCTGGGTTTGCAATCCTCCCATATTATGAACCAATCCGATTATTTTGCCATCAAGACGCCTGCTACAAGCAGATTGAATACGGTTTATATGGTGACCTATTTTATTGGAGGGTCTTTTGGTTCCTGGCTGGCAGCCCAGGCATGGGGAATTGCAGGCTGGACAGGGGTATGTGTGGTTGGAGTTAGTTTTGCAATGATGGGATTGGGATCGCACCTGTTGCTGGCGAAGAAAGTGAATGAAATGAGGGGAAGGGATTGAACCAGGATTAATGGGATAGGAGGATGGACCAAGAACTGGTTTTGAACCAGGATTTATGGGATGGGAGGATGGACCAAGATCTTTTACTTCTTGAGCTATTTACAAACCGCCAGATGGGGTGGCATTAAGTTAAGTTTTTTTGTGTCATTCTGACGAAGGAAGAATCTCGGGAAAATGCAAAACTACAAAATCAAAAATACCGGGCATTGTATTGGTTTACAGTTCCTTAACCTTCAGTTAAGGATGACAGTATCTAAGGGAGAAGATCCGTACAGATTCTTCACGAATTGTTCAGAATCAGAAGTGTACAAATAGGTATTCTTGTTCCTTTGTAAAGTTACGCTTTGTTTTTCTCTTAACTTAATGACATTGGCCAGAGGGGGTGGCATATTTTCTGCACCCTTTTTGTGTCACTCTCACGGTTTCCGGAAGGGTCTCGGAACTATACACCCTTCATTTAAAATGGTTCTCTCATCTTACGATTTCGATGACAACGATTCTTAAAAAAAAACAAAAAATAGATTCAGAGCGCAGCGAAGAATCCCTTTCTGGGACATTTCCAACTCTGAACGAATAGTGAAGAATCTGTACGTAAATGCCCCAAAACATGCTTGTCATTATCCATCTAAGATGGATGACCTGTTCGCCAATGCACTTATATTTTGTATGTTTCCTAGATCCTTCCTACGTCTGGATGCCAGCGGAAAATGGAAAATAAATATATGTGATCGGCATTCCGCCAACGATCTTGGTCCATCCTCTAATCCTGAACATCCTGGTTCAAAACGGTTGTATCATGACTGATAATCAATTATTTGTATTGAATAGTTCAGAGATCCTTCCTGCGTCTGGATGAACAGCGGAAAATGGAAAATAAATATATGTGATCGGCATTCCGCCAACGATCTTGGTCCATCCTCCAATCCCGAACATCCTGGTTCAAAACGGTTGTATCATGACTGATAATCAATTATTTTTCTTGTATAGTTTCGAGATCCTTCCTGCGTCAGGATAACAGCGGAAAATGGAAAATAAATATATGATCGGCATTCCGCTAATGATCTTGGTCCATCCTCCAATCCCGAACATCCTGGTTCAAAACGGTTGTATCATGACTGATAATCAATTATTTTTCTTGTATAGTTTCGAGATCCTTCCTGCGTCAGGATGACCCCGAAAAAGAAAGTCATTTTTAACGACATACTGCCCTGTAAGGGCAGAATTATTTTAGCACTGGTATTGAACAAAATAGGGCTAATGCAAAAACGCTGTTCGATTAATCGAACAACGTTTTTGCGCGACTTCCAGGTTAACGTGCCATGTCAGCTAAAATAATGGAACCCCGAAAGGGGTTATTCGGTTTACAATCTGACAAACAAATCCTCGATCTCCTTAATCCAATTTTACTGCATTTAATCGTAATGAATTGACAATTACGGATACTGAACTTAAACTCATGGCTGCCGCGGCGATCATTGGGGACATTAAAATCCCAAAAGATGGATATAAAATACCTGCTGCTATCGGAATGCCGATGACATTGTATAAAAAGGCAAACAATAGGTTTTGCTTGATGTTCCTCAGCATAGATTTACTTAGCTTAAAGGCTTTGTGCACTCCAATAAGGTCACCTTTGATTAAGGTGATCTCTGAACTTTGGATGGCAACATCGGTTCCGGTGCCCATTGCAATACCAACATCGGCTTGTGTTAATGCCGGGGCATCATTGATACCGTCGCCAACCATAATAACTTTTTTGCCTGCCTGTTGTAATTCTTTGATGCCGTTTAATTTGTCCTCTGGTAATAAACTACCTTTGGCATGTTCGATACCTGCTTCCTTAGCAACGATATCGGCTGTGTTCTGGTTGTCACCGGTGAACATATAGACCTCAACACCTTCTTCCTTGAATCTTTTGATTACATCAATACTGCTCTTTTTCAAGGCATCAAATGCGGCAACCAAACCCGCGACTTTTCCGTCAATGGCAAGTACTGAAACAGAATTTCCTTTTTTCTGTAATTCCTCAATCTTTTGGAGTTGGTCTTTGCTGACTTCGATTTTCTGTTCTTCCATTAATCTTGGCGTGCCAAGAAGGGCAGTCATGTGGAAAATATGTCCTTTGACTCCTTTACCGGAGATGTTTTCAAATTGGGCAACATCTAAAAGCTGCAAACCATTTTCTTTGGCTTTATCTGTCATCGCCTGCGCCAAAGGATGGGTGCTGTTTTTGTTGACCGATGCAGCAATCTGCAGTATGTCATTCTCTGAGAACTTATCGTTTTCAGAAGTCACCGCTGAAACGGAAGGTTTTCCTTCTGTAATGGTACCGGTTTTGTCCACGACCAATACATTTGCTTTTTCAAGCTTCTCTAGTGCTTCTGAATTCTTGATTAGGATTCCATTTTTTGCTCCTTTTCCAATACCGACCATAACAGACATGGGCGTTGCAAGACCTAACGCACATGGACAGGCAACGATCAATACTGCCAGCATGTTTGAGAATGCCATGGCAGTACTGTTTGGAACTGCTGAAACATTCCAAAGAATAAAGGTCAGGATCGCGATGGCAATAACAGCTGGTACAAATATCTTAGAAACCTTATCGGTCAGTTTTTGAATAGGTGGTTGGCTACGGCTGGCATTATTCACCAATTGGATGATTTGAGCCAGCAAGGTCTCTGAACCTACCTTCTCAGCTTTGATCAAGATTTCATGGTTTCCGTTTATTGTTCCTCCGATAACCTGATCATCCTTTGATTTTTCAACAGGTATTGGTTCTCCAGTGATCATCGCCTCATCAATGGAGGTATTCCCTTCCGTGACAATACCATCTACCGGCACTTTATCTCCTGCTCTTACTCTTAGGATATTGCCAACTTTAACATCATGGATAGAAATTTTTCTTTCTTTGCCATTTTCAACGAGAATGGCCTCAGCGGGACTAAGTTTGATTAGTTCCTTGATAGCGGTATTCGTTTTAGAATGGGCTTTCGCTTCCATCACCTGTCCTAGAAGAACCAATGTGAGGATAACCACAACAGATTCAAAATAAAGATGAACCTCGCCATGGTGGCCCTTTAATTCTTCTGGGAAGATTTGCGGGAAAAAGAAAGCCAATAAACTAAAAATAAATGCCGCTGCTGCTCCTAAACCAATCAAGCTGAACATATTCAGGTTCCAAGTCTTGAAAGAGGTCCAAGCACGTTGGAAGAACATCCAACAGGTATAGAAAACGACAGGTAATGTCAAGATCAATTGCAGCCAAGCATTGACCTTATAGGGAATAACTTGACTGATGGGTTGTCCGGGTAGCATATCACCCATAGATAGAATAAAAACGGGCAATGTACAAGCTACAGAAATCCAGAATTTCTTCAATAGATCACGATAATGTTGGTCGTCTTCTTCTGTGACCTGATTCGGGACAAGCTCCATTCCACAGATGGGGCAATCGCCAGGATGATCTTGGACGATTTCAGGGTGCATAGGACAAGTATATTCCACTTTCAATGTGGTATCAGGAATTTTTTCCAAGTTCATTCCACAAACTGGACAAGAACCAAACTTATCATAGACTTTGTCTCCTTCGCACATCATAGGGCAATAGTATTTCCCTGCATTACTGGCATTGACCGTGGGTTGCGCCTGATGGTGGTGAGAAGGAGCATTGAAATCGACTTTTTCTATTGGACGAAGGTGCATATTACAAACCGGACATCTTCCTGGTTCATGATAAATCTTGTCCTTTCCTTCGCAGAACATCGGACAGATATATTGGCCGCTTTCTGATAGCTCGGGTTCATGTGCATGATGATGTTTATGCTCATGAGCACCCTTCTCATGGATCTGATAATGTCCGCCTAACTCATCCAATTTATTCTGTAATTCTTCTGTAGGAATAGGGCTGTCTGATAATATCTGTGCTTCGCCTTTTTCTAAATTAACAGAAGCTTTTACAGTAGGTATCTCATTCAGTTTCTTTTCCACATTCGTTCTGCAACCATTACAGGTCATCCCCGTTACGGTAAAAGTTTTATCAGTAGGACCTACATTTTCAGATTCATTATTATGGATCTGGTAATGACCGCCCAATTCATTGAGTTTTTCCTGAAGGTTGGAAATATGGACCGGTTCATCTGTTTGCAAATGAGCCTCTGCTTTTTCCAGACTTACCTGAGCATTGACACCGGGAATCTCATTTAATTTCTTCTCGACATTTGTCCTACATCCATTGCAGGTCATTCCAGTTACTTTATAGGTGTGATTCTTCATAGTGCTATTAACCATTATTATTTAATACAAATTTCCGGAGAATTGGGTTTAGAATTGTTACATAATTTCCATTAATAGTTATAAAATTATGTACAATTTGCAATAAGATCCGTACATTAATAGAAACCTAAAACGAATGAGCATTTCAAGAAGAGATTTTATATATAAGTCAGCTATGTTATTTCCTGCCTTGCACTTAACATCATTGTATGGTAGGACAAATAAACAATCTACCCTACGCGTTGGAGCTATCGGCATCAAGGGGATGGGTTGGTCAGATTTGAGTTCCATCCTCAAAGTTTCCAATGTAAGTTGTACTGCGATATGTGATGTTGATGATGCGGTGATTCAAGAAAGGCAAAAACAGCTGCAAGGCTTGGGTCAAAAACCTAAAGTCTATAAAGACTATAAGGAATTGTTGAAGGATCCTGAAGTGGATGCTGTTATTATCGGCACTCCAGATCATTGGCACTGCCTGATGTTAGTGGATGCTTGTAAAGCTGGTAAGGCAGTCTATGTTGAAAAACCAATTGGAAATTCCATTGTGGAATGTAATGCGATGTTAGCAGCAAAAGATAAGTATAATAGCATCGTTCAAGTGGGCCAATGGCAAAGATCGCAGAAGCATTTTAAAGATGCCATTGACTTTGTGCATTCAGGGAAATTAGGAAAGGTGCGTTTAGTAAAAGCTTGGGCTTATTTGGGTTGGAAAAAACGCGTTCCGGTAGAGCCTGATGGACCGGTACCAGCAGGTGTAGACTATAAAGCTTGGTTGGGTCCAGCGAAAACAAGACCCTTCAACCCCAATCGTTTTCACTATAATTTTAGATGGTATTGGGATTATGCAGGTGGTTTGATGACAGACTGGGGAGTGCATCTATTGGATTATGCTTTATTGGGGATGAAAGTTTCAGATCCGAATTCAATAATGGCTGCCGGCGGGAAGTTTGCATATCCGGATGATGCAGGAGACACCCCCGATACCTTGACTACGGTTTATGAATTTGATGGTTTCAATATACAGTGGGAGCATGCAACCAGTATTTCTGGAGGGCCATACAGCCGTGAACATGGAATTGCCTTTATCGGCAACAATGGTACCCTGGTATTGGATAGAAATGGATGGGAAGTGATTCCTGAGATGGATAGGATGGAGGCTGTGCCTTATCAGAAGAAAGTTGATAATGGACTGGATCTGCATATGCAGAATTTTGTCGAGGCAATTCGGACTAAAAATGGCAATATCCTAAATGCGCCATTGGAGGTGGGTAGCCATATCGCAAAATTCTCCCAAATGGGTAACATTGCTTATAGAACAGGTAAAAAAATCTATTGGGAAAAAGATATACAACGATTTAAAGAAGCAGAAGCTAACAAATTACTGGCAGCAGGCTACCATAATGGCTATAAGTTGCCCCAAGCTTAAATAATGGGGTAAAGGGAAGATTTAGGGCTGATGGCATAATTTTCTTTCATGGTTTTGAAGAAACGTGTATTCATCTGATTGTCTTCCAATATAAAGGGTACAAAAACTTGGTTATTATGAACGCTGAGTTCATAATAACCAAATAATATCTGATTGTTCTTTTGAACAGATTTAACCGCGCGCACTTGTTGTACATCTCGCAACAAGTTAAAAGAAACCTTATTTCCACTCAGCCACTCGATCAAGACATCATTGGTATTTGGATTGAACCAAATGCGCTGATCCTTGGCATATTTCAATTGGTTATTCAAGAGAAATAATTGGCTCATAAGATAAAGACTGATCGGCAGCATGAAGAGGATAATCTTCACCTTCATGGCCAATACGATCGTAATAATGAATAATACGACCCCAATCCCTACACTGAACAAGGTATTCTTGATTGTCCGTTGGATAATGGGAGCTCCACTTTCCACTAGAAAATAACCTTGCTTATTGCTTTTTTGAACTGCAGTAGATTTGCCCTTCATCATCACTCTCCGTGATAAGAAGTAAATCAATATGCCGACAAGGATAACAATAAGTAGGATTTTGTTCATGATTAGTATTGTTCAGATTCGTTAGGGTATGCCGAGGATTTTACGTCAGCAACATATTGCTTAACTGCATTATTGATTTCTTCATTCAAGTTCAAGTATTGTCTCAAGAATTTAGGTTTAAACTCCTGGGTAATACCTAACATATCATTCACGACCAATACCTGACCGTCGCAAAGGTTTCCGGCTCCAATTCCAATGGTCGGGATATCTAACATCTTAGAAACTTCACCTGCTAATGCTGCTGGAATTTTTTCCAAAACTACGGCAAAACATCCTGCTTCTTGAAGTGCTAAGGCATCTTCTTTTAATTTTGCTGCTTCAGCATCTTCTTTTGCACGGACACCAAAATCACCAAACTTATAGATGGATTGCGGGGTCAGGCCTAAGTGTCCACATACTGGGATTCCAGATTGGACAATCTTCTTGATGTTGTCAATGATTTCCGTTCCACCTTCCAATTTGATGGCATGTACTCCAGATTCTTTCATCATCCTCACTGCTGCTTTATAAGCATCCTCGGTAGAACCTTGGTATTCACCAAAAGGAAGATCGGCGATGACCATGGAACGCTTAGCTGCTCGAGCTACAGCGGAGGCATGGTAGATCATATTGTCAAGCGTAATAGGCAAGGTGGTTTCAAAGCCCGCGAAAACATTGGCTGCTGAATCGCCAACCAAAAGGATATCAACACCGGCATCATCTAGGATTCTTGCGGTTGAATAATCATAAGAAGTAAGCATACTGATTTTCTCACCTCTGTTTTTCATATCGCGAATAATAGATGTTGTAATTCGCTTGATAACTTTATTTACTGACATGTTAGATTGCTTTTATTGCAAAAGTAGGCATTTTTGTAGGAGTATCAACCTGAATGTTAACCTATTGCTTAAACTACGCTGAATTATAGAAAATTAGCAATAATTCTTATTTTTGCGGTTATGGCTCAACAAGAGAAAAATCTATTTAAATACCCGAAATTCAACGAACTGATCATACACGAGGATGACAACCTTATTGTTATCAATAAACCGCCCTTTGTTGCATCATTAGATGCTCGTGGTGGGGACGAGGTCAATATCCTTCGCTTAGCGAAAAACTATTTTCCCGATGCACAGGTCTGTCACCGTTTGGATAAAGATACATCCGGCGTTCTTTTGATCGCAAAAAATCCGGAAACCTATAGGCTGATGTCGATAGAATTCGAAAAACGTAGGGTGGATAAAACTTATCATGCCGTGATTGGAGGGACACATGTTTTCGAGAATTTGGTGGTAGACTTACCGATTTTGAACCAAGGCAACAAGAATGTGACCATCGATCGTTATAATGGAAAACCGGCAGAGACTATTTTCAATAGTATCAAGTATTTTAAGCATTATACCTTGGTGGAATGTAAACCTATTACCGGTAGAATGCACCAGATCCGTATCCATCTAGCTACCCAGCATGCTGCCATTGTAGGTGATGCGATGTACCGTGGAAAACCAGTTTTTCTTTCTCAAATCAAGAAAAGAGGATTTACACTTTCTAAGGATCAGGAGGAATTGCCGATCATGAAGCGTTTTGCTCTTCATTCTAAAGCAGTAAAGTTCACATTGGATGGTAAAGAGTATGCTTTTGAGGCAGAATATCCGAAAGATTTCGCTACTTTGGTGAAACAACTTGAAAAATTTGATTCATAATCATGGCCGAAAAGAAAAACAACACAAAAAATATTTTATCCTGGGTTCTTATTATTGTTTTGGCAATTTTGGTATTGACACCAACGACCAGAACAGCCATACAAAGGGGGCTAATGAAAATAGGCCTCTTCAATCCTTCAGTTCCAAAACAAACCGCTGGAGAGCCTTCTGCTACTCCTATGGTGATGACGGAAACAGCTACCCTTTCCGATGAATCTGGAAAGAGGATCCAAACCCATGAATTACAAGGGAAAGTCGTATTTATCAATTTCTGGGCGACTTGGTGTGGTCCATGTCGTGCAGAAATGCCGTCTATTCAAAAATTATATGATAAATATAAGGATAATGATAAGGTGGTATTTATGTTGGTAGAGATTGAGCACAATGCGGAAGGGGCAAAGGCTTTTATGGAAAAGGAAAAGCTCAATATGCCTATTTATTATCCGGAGAGTGAGATTCCAAGTACTTGGTTAAGCGGTTCTATTCCATCTACAGTAGTTTTGAATAAGCAAGGAGCGCTTGCTTTTGACCATAAAGGTATGGCCGACTATTCCACAAAAGAATTTGAGGACTTCATCGTCTCATTAATAAATCAATAATAATGACCAAGCAAGAGCTAATTGATAATATTAAAAGAAAGAAAAGCTTTCTATGTGTTGGATTGGATACGGATATCACAAAAATTCCTGAGCATCTTTTGGATGATGAAGATCCTATTTTTTCCTTCAATAAAGCGATTGTTGAAGCTACTGCAGATCTTTGTGTGGCCTATAAACCGAATATTGCTTTCTATGAGAGTTATGGTGTGAAAGGTTGGGAATCTTTGCGTAAGACTTGTGAAATCCTTCCAAAAGATTGCTTCAGTATTGCCGATGCAAAAAGAGGCGATATTGGTAATACTTCAAAGATGTATGCCCAAGCTTTTTTTAATCCGAAGTCCTCCGGATTGAATTTTGATTCCATTACAATTGCACCATATATGGGGGAAGATTCTGTAACCCCTTTCCTTGATTTCGAGGGTAAATGGGCGATTGTATTGGCTTTGACTTCCAACCAAGGGAGTTTGGACTTTCAGAATTTCCAGAATGCGGAAGGAAAGCAATTATTTGAAGAAGTAATCGATAAGGTAAATACTTGGGGGAGCTCTGAGAATTTGATGTATGTAGTAGGTGCTACCCGAGGTGAAGCTTTCACTAAGATTAGGGAGCATGCGCCAGATCATTTCTTGTTGGTTCCTGGGGTTGGTGCCCAAGGTGGTTCATTGGCGGACGTATGCCAATACGGAATGAACAAAGACTGTGGTCTTTTGGTCAATAGTACCCGTGGGATCATCTATGCTTCAAAGGGAAGGGACTTTGCAGAGAAAGCACGTGAAGAAGCTATTATATTGCAAAAAGAAATGCAAGAGCAGCTTGAAATCCATGGGGTTATCTAAGCTTATCTGAATAATAAAATAATATTTAACAATTTCAGCTTTCCTTGGGAAGGCGATAAAAACTTTCATGTTCGTTGTTATTTCGACGAAAACATGAAAGTTTTTTTAAATTCTGAATCTTTGGCATAATAATTTGTGGAGATGCAGGGATAATGAGTTTTATGAATAAAGTAAAATCATCCCTTTTATTGGGTTTGCTTGCAGGGGTCACCTGTTTGAGCAGTTGTAGTTCAGTTTATTTGCCGAATGTTCCAGCGACACCTATGTTCAACAACAAAGGTGAGGGCTATGTTGCTGCCCATGTAAATGCAAAAGGAAACCTAAGTGGGAACCTTGGTGTTGCATTTACAGATCATCTTGCCGTTATTGGAAATGGTTCCTATATCAATTATCATTCAGACAACAACGATTTCAAGCAATACCTGTATGAAGGAGGCTTGGGCTATTACACCGTGGTTGGAAAAGCTAAGCGCAGTGTATTGGAGTTCTATGGAGGATATGGCGTCGGAGCGACCACCGACATCGATAAAAGAGCCAGCACAACGGGTACCAATCCGGTAGAAACTCGGGACCTGGACTTCAATAAAATCTTTGTTCAGGCGAATTTTTCATCGACAAGAAAAAACAAGATTAATCTTTTTGGTAAGAAGAGGACTCTAAACTATGGAACAGCGATTCGATTGAGCCGAATTAAGATGGATCGATTTGAATTGAATGGCCTTGATACACAGCTGGAAGAGAATGTGTATATAGAACCTGTTTTCTTCACGAGGTTGGAATTGAATAAAGGTTTTCAAATCCAATATACCAATGGTTGGAATATTGGATTGATGGATAATCAGTACCTCAAACCTGGAAATGCTGTTTTCACCTTAGGGTTGATTTATAATTTTGGAAGAAAGTAAAAGAATATGAGAAAATTAATTGGAATAGTATCCGTTTTGGCAATCTTGATGTTGTCGGGTTGTCAAGTGAATAAAAAAGCACAGATCAAGGCTTTGGCAGACTGTGAATATGATGTTGAGTCGGTGGATCAAGTGAAGTTCAATGGTAAAAATTTGGAATCCTTTAAGGGTGCTGATGGAAACTACAATATGTCCTCGATTGCGGGACTTGCAGTTGCATTGTTCAGCAAAGAACTTCCACTAGAAGGAAAAGTGAATTTGAAAGTAACGAATCCGGAAGCGCAGAAAGCTGCCTTTAATTCGTTCAAATATGTTATCGAGATTCAAAATTCGCCTCTATTTGAAGGGACAGTAGATCAGAATGTGAATTTGACCCAAGGCCAGAGCACCATCGTTCCGATGACCTTCAAAGCCAATATCTTTAATAAAGCGAAAGAAAATGGTTTTGAAAAATTCTTCGATGAACTTTTGAACAAGAAATCTGAAGGCTTTATGGTCTTAAAAATCAAACCTTCTATTCGAATCGCAGGACAGAATATTTATTATCCTTCCTATATCACTGTCGATAAGAATTTTGGGAGTAAGATATTTAAGTTGTTTAAGTAAGCAAAGAGGGGCAAATGAAATTTGCCCCTCTTTGCTTACTTGGATATGAGATTTGAGATTTGAGTATTGAGATGTAAAGTTCGCCAGCAGGGATGGGAAATCTTTGTAGAAAGGTCGAAACGTCCAAGGGATAACCCCTGGAGGGGGTGAAATATTTGTAGAAAAATGGATTGTTTAAAGGATAACCCCTAGCGGGGGTGAAATATTTTTCAAAAAATCTTCTTTACCGGTATTAGACAATAAAAAATAGTTTCCTCATCTTACGATAGTGGAATGACCATCTCTAAATAAAAAAATAGATTCTTCGCTTCGCTCTGAATCCCTCTCTGAGACATTTTCAATTCTGAACGATTAGTGAAGAATCTGTACGGTATTCCTCCAAATGTCCTGTCATCCTTGACCGAAGGTCAAGGAACTGTACGCCAATGCATTCCTTTTACTTTATTAAAACATAATGTGTGTAATGTTCCGAGATGTTTCTTGCCTACCAACGACAAGTTTGTTAAATCTGTGTTTCTAGGTACTTAGACCTATATTTCCTTTCTAGAAGAATATTTTTTATCCGCCATACATCCCCAGCGGGGATGAATTATTTTAGCATGGATGGTAAACAATATAGGGCTAATGCAAAAACGATGTTCGATTAATCGAACATCGTTTTTGCGCGACTTCCTGGATAACGTGCCATGTCTGCTAAAATAATGGAACCCCAAATGGGGTTCTATATTTAAAAAATAAAAGAGCTAATAGATTTTCATTGCCAACATGCTGTCATCACCTTCTGGTAAATTTAGCTCTAATTTTTACTTCTCAACATGACAGCAAAACTTAACTTTCAATTGTATGGATAGCTTAACTATGCCAAAGAATTCTTTAAATTCTCTTTGTACATATCGTAGGTGTATACATTGTATGGTAGGAGCTTGTAAGCCAAATATTTAGACACCAAACAACAAACGATCAATGGGATGATTAAGCTGTATCCGTTAGGGACGATGTTGCAAATCAGGAAAATGGATGTAAAGGGTGCATAAATGGCGGCCGATAGGGCTGAGCCGGCACCAATCAATGCGAAATTGATTGGGCTAACTTCCATGTGAAGGAAGGTTTGGCAAAAAATAGCCACTAAAAGACCTAGGAATGCTCCCATGATAATGCTTGGGGCAAAAACACCGCCATCTCCTCCAGCACCTAAGGTAAGGGAGGAAGCTAATGGTTTCAATAATACAAGCAGAAACAGGTAACCCATGGAATTTGTCTCAGCATGAAGGACTTCATTTAAACCATGGTAGCTATCTCCAAATAGGACCGGAAAGAAAAAGATTATCAGTCCGACCGTAATTGCGCCTAAATTAACCCGAATAAAGTTGTTATTGATATTTCCAAAGAAGGTCTTGATCCTGATCATCAATAAGGTGAATCCAACGGCGATCAAGGCTCCAAGAAGGCTTAAGAGTAAAAAGAATGGAGTTGCCTGCCATTTCCATTCCACGATCTGTGTAGGAATGATTCTTTCATTTCCTAAACCATAGATAAATAATGCTGCAACCAGGGTTGAGGCCAGACAGCTGATCAAAATGGTTGGTTTGTATTTTCTGCTGATAGCTTCTATACCAAATAGCAAACCCGCTATGGGGCTAGAAAACAAAATCGCCACACCTGCCGCAGAAGCCGCACAGATGAGTTCTCTTTTATAGAGTTTTGCAGAGAAATTTTTCTTGTATACTTCATTCCCAATGGTAGCTGTGGATACCACGGTTGAAACTTCGATTCCAGTAGAACCACCAAAAATAACCGTCAGGAATCCGTTGATAAAGTGGGAAGGGATTTTGAACAGCGGTAAATGATCTTTCCTAAGGTCTAAAGTTTTATAGATTTCAGTCATTCCTTTATTCTTTCTTCCTTGGAAAACATATTTTCTCAGAAAATAGATAATAGTAATACCAATGGAAGGAAGGATGATAAATAGGTAGGGATTGGTTTCAGAGACAAAATTGAATACATGATGCTCGGTCTTTTCCGTAATGAAGCGCAGTGATATCGCTAGTATCGAACTCAATAAACCAACGATCAAAGAAATGGCAAAGAGCTTGAAATAGTTTTGATGAATGACTTTTTTTCTATTCATTTTAGATAGTGAATTTAAACTTGACTCCGGGAATATGCTATAAAGTACCTAGATCGAGGGGGCAAGTGGAGGAAAGCGACAAATTTAAGTTATTTGAAGAAAAAATGAGTTTATGTAACAAGTATTGTTACAGTAATTAAATTATTTTTCCAGTGTTAAGGCTTTTCCTTTATGGGCAGCGATATGGTCGGTCTTACTGCTCTTGATTTCATATTGCGGATCTTGAGGGCTTGCTCGATGGGTATAGCCTTTATAGTCGAAATCGCTAGTGTGGATTTTGATGATGGTTCCAGAAACCCGACCTGCTTCAGAATTCCAACTGACGAGGTCACCAATTTTGAACTTTGTATCCATGATAACTTGATTTTATTTATTCTGAATAATTTAATTTGCCACCTAAGATTCGGGCAGCGGAGGTATACGGATGTTCTTGGGCTTTTGCAATGGACATAATATGCCACACCTGCCATCCCTGCACCTTGAGGTAATCTGACACTAAGGAGCGATGGCATCTCCACCAAACAGCCTCTGAACACATAAAAACAGTTTTTTGTTCGGTTGCCAAAGCTTCTAATTCATTGATACCCTGTTTAAAGTCCTCCGTTTCCATATAATCGGCATAGCCTCGAAAGGAAAGGTTTCTCCAGGCATTATTATGGCTGTCCTTATGAGCAGGCCTACGACCTGCCAACGAGGTCAGATGGAGATATTTAATTCCATTATTTTCTAGGGATTCTTTTAGAGAATCCTGGTTGAATTGCGGGAAATTCCGAGAACCTGGTAGTCTTCTGATGTCAACCAGGAGTTCAATATCAAAGGAGTTCAGCATATCCAAGAATTCTTGGATGGGATGGGTCGAATGCCCGATGCTGTATATAATCTTAGAACGTTCCATGATTTTGATTGAATGCAACTAAGTATTTATCTATATAGAGTTGTTTTTCTTTGGATTTGTATTGCTGGATAAAGCGAGGGTGTTCGAGGACAGTCAATTTTTTGAATAGATTGGCTTCCTGATTGAGTTTCTGGATGAACTGGGCATTCTTTTTACCTAGGATGAAGACCTCATCTTGGTCAAGGCCTAATTCGATATGGTTTTTTAGGGATTCGATCATGAAATCTTTGACCGCTAGGAAGAGTTTCGGGTCATCATAGTAATTGGCGTTCAGGAATTGACCTGGTTTGACCTCTCTGATGATCGCCAATGGAAAAGGGGAGTTGATATAGAATTCTCTGTAAAACTCGGCTGCTCCGCCAAATTCTTCAATCATATCGTACATAAAGACCGAAGATATTTCATGAGTGCGCGCAGAAGTCATTTTGATCCCACATGCAGATTCTAGCCTTTTGGTGTCGGTAAAAGGAACTCCGGTTACACCAGCACCATGTCTGCTGGGATTGATTCCGATCAGGAATTTTCGAGGATTGTTGTCTGCGTAGTATTGGTTGTAGAATTTCCGCATGACCGCCAGGGTTTCTGGATTGTCCATAAAAGGGTTCATCACAAAAAATCCTTCGGGTAATTTGCCTGTATATTGAAGCCTTTGGTTGAAGTCAATTACTTTGTCTGCAAAATTCATTTGACAAATGGATTTGGTTCCTATTGCTTCAATAAAGGTACGAAAAAGCTAGCTTTAATTTCCTTTATCTCTGTTGAAGGTATAGCCTACGGTCCATTCAATGAAGTCGGCTTTACCCATGTGGGCTTTGATGGAAACACCTGCGTTGATGTTTTTATACACATAATAACGTGCTCCCGCTCTCAAGAATACGCGCCTAATTTCTCCATTGAAGCGTTGGTTATGCAAATAATATCCCACATTGCCATTGAGGACCAACCTCTCGTTGAGGATATGCGCGATATAGAATGATGGGCCACCGGATAATTTAGAGCTTAACTTTCCAGATTTGTCGCCTGCAATTTCAGCATCATTACCTGATGAGGAATAGAATAGGTCAAATCCTCCCCCTAATCTCCATTTATAGGAAACATGCCTACTGGCATAGGCACTCAATGTGGACTTAAAGAAGCGTTCATCCGATTCATCCTTTAATTGTTTAAAACCTACGCCATAATTAATATGGTAAAGGATTTTTTTGGAAAAGGGTTTAAGGACAGAATCCCTATTGATCTTGATATCGGGATTAATCTGGTAGTTCACTGAGACCGTCAAAGGAACCAGGTTCACTCCTTTGTTGGGTAATCGAAGCGCTCCATTGGAGAAATGATGGAATGCCAAACCAACTCCAGCTTTCCAATGCGGGTTGATCCTATATTGGGTTCTGATCCCTAAATCAATAAAGACATTGTTCTTGGAGCCAATGACTAAATTCAATGGATTTTCATTTTCATTATAAGGTTTGAAGTTTCCGGAAAGACCAAGGCCAATGCGGTAATCATAGCTCCATCGGCTATCTTCCTTGGGAGCAATTGGGGTTTGGACAAATCCATAAATAGCGAAAGGGCTACCTAAGATATCAGTGTTAAAGGTGCTGGAATAGAGACCGATACCATATATAGGGTAATTGTAGATTTGATAATATTGATCCTTTTTTGCCCGTTGTTTCCAACCGATCTTAAAGTTTAATCCATTGTAATAAGCGCCTTCATAGGTAGATGATTTCAAGCCTTTTTGGGCTAGGATACCACCGTTTTCGGTTTCAAGTTCAAGGATCAAAGGACTCTTTTTAATTTCCTCTTTGATTTGAGAGATTTGGCTGATCGCCAAAAAGGGTAAAAGCGTAAGTAAGAATAAGGTAGCGGATCTAATCACAGAATAATAATTATGGATTATACATAAGTCGACAAAAATAGTAATAACTTTGTGCCTTAAAACGAGTTCAGTGTCATTTTTGTTTCAAATGATATGCTGAAAAAAATTAGCTAACGTGTCAAACTTTATCCTCATTATTTTTTGCCTAGCCGCTGGGATAATAAGTAGAAGATTTAATTGGGTTGCGAAAGACGGGTATAAAGCCTTGAATGCATGGGTTTTGTATTTTGGTCTCCCTGCCATTTCGTTTAATTATCTTCCAAAGTTGAGCTGGGACAATGATTTGTTGTTCACGATGTTAGGACCGGTCTTGGTTTTAACTGGTTCCTTGATTTTCTTTTATATCTTGGAAAAAGTAACCAATATTTCCAAACGGACTTCCCATACCTTGATGTTAATTGCAGGATTGAGTAACACCTCATTTGTCGGATTTCCTTTGATAACTGCATATTTCGGAACGAAAGCCTTGCCAATTGGGATTGTAAGTGATCAGATGACCTTCTTTCTCTTGTCAACGGTAGGGGTGGTGGTGGCCATGAAAGGGAGTTTAAAGAAGAAAAACAATGTCGATATTAGATTTATCCTAAAGAGGGTATTTACTTTTCCACCGCTAATTGGCGCTTTATTGGCATTGACAGTAGGGAGATTAGTCGATTTAAGCGGCTTGGATGATTTCTTTAAGATCTTGGGTTCAACGGTTTCACCAATTGCTTTATTTTCTATTGGGTTACAGTTGCATTTTGGGATAGTGAAGAGTGAAATTCCAAATATTACTTATGCTTTAGTGTATAAACTAATTTTGGCACCTGCCATTGTCGTTCTTGTCGCCCTGATGATGGGCTTGAAGGGGGAAATTGTACAGGTTTCTATTTTTGAGATGGCAATGCCTAGTTTAGTGGCTACCAGCATAATATTAAGTCAATTTAAACTGAATTCGAAGGTCGGGAATAGTGTGATCGGGATGAGTATTCCCTTAGGTCTTTTGAGCACATATTTGTGGTACCAAGTCCTTATTACATTCCTAATGTAACCTAAATGTTATTGAAATATTTCTAGAATTGCTTATCTTTATTGAAATAAATTCAAAAAAATTCTAATTGATTTTAGGTTTTAACATACAGTAACTATTTATGAAGAGAGTTTTATTCTTTGCTTTATTAGCAGGGATACAAATGTCTAATGCGCAGGAAAAACACGAGCGTTATACACAAAAGATACAAGGGACAAGTTTAGAATTCACAATGGAAGCCATTCCAGGAGGTGAGTTTAACATGGGAAGTGCGAAATCGTCCAATTCGGATGAAAAACCAGTTCATAAAGTTAAATTAGATCCATTTTGGATGGGAACTTATGAAGTTACCTGGAATATTTTCGAACCATTTTTATATAAGGATTACGAGATCACCAAATCTACAGATGGCAAAGTGCCAACTGAAGTTGATGCAGTGACCAGGCCTACGAAGCCGTACTTGGACATGACCTTTGGCTTTGGCAAGGATGGTCAGCCTGCTTTAGCCATGACCCATTACAATGCTATTCAGTTTTGTAAATGGTTGTATGTAAGGACCGGTGTATTTTATAGATTACCAACAGAAGCGGAATGGGAATATGCTGCAAGAGCAGGTTCTGAGACTGAATACTTCTTTGCTGATGATGCAGCACAGATAGCTGAATATGCTGTTTTCAAAGATAACGCAGGCGGTAAAACTGCTAAAGTTGGAACAAAAAAAGCGAACCCTTGGGGTTTATATGATATTTTAGGGAATGTTTCTGAGTGGACTTATGATCAGTATGATGCTGATTTTTATAAGACCTTGGAAGGTAAGGTATCAGAGAATCCAGTTAATGTTCCGACCAAATTATATCCTCATGTAGTTCGAGGCGGTTCATTTGAGAGTGAAGTTGCAGATTTGCGTTCTGCTGCTAGGGGTGCGTCAGACCCGATTTGGAAACAATTAGACCCACAGATTCCAAAATCAAACTGGTGGTTTCCGGAAGCTCCTTTCGTAGGGATGCGTTTAGTACGTCCGGTTAAACAACCTAGTCATGAGGAGATTATGGCGTATTATGATAAAGCGCCGCTTAAGGATTTTTAATTAACTTAAACCGTATAATACTCAATTTAAATCTAATTTCATGGAAAGTTTAAAACGTAGGGATTTTATAAAATCTTCTTCTGCCCTAGTGGGTGCTGCTGCCTTAACTGGTAGTTCAGTAAGCAGCGTATTCGCTGCAGGTTCTGACGTTATAAAAATTGCATTAATTGGATGTGGTGGTCGTGGAACTGGAGCAACCTTTGATGCTTTTGCTTCGGGACAAAATATCAAATTAGTGGCAATGGCCGACGCATTTAAAGATAACCTAGATTCTACTTATGATACCCTTAAGGAGAAATTTGGGGATAAAATAGATGTGCCAGATAGCCGTAAATATGTAGGTTTTGATGCTTACAAAGCTGCAATTAAAGATGCTGATGTGATTTTGTTGACCACTCCTCCGGGATTCAGACCGATTCATTTTGAAGAAGCTGTGAAGCAAGGGAAACACGTTTTCATGGAGAAAGCAGTGGCTGCTGATATTCCAGGAGTGCGTAAGGTCTTGGAAGTGGCAGAAATTGCAAAGCAAAAGAAATTAAACGTTGTGGTAGGTTTGCAAAGACGCTACCAAACTAACTATAGAGAAGCAATCAAGCGTATCCACGATGGTGCTATCGGTGATGTGGTTTCAGGTCAAGTGTATTGGAACAGTGGTGGTGTTTGGGTGAGACCTCGTAAACCAAATCAAACTGAGATGGAATACCAAATGCGTAACTGGTACTATTTTAACTGGTTATGTGGTGACCATATCGTAGAGCAGCACGTGCATAACATTGATATTGCAAACTGGGTAAAGCAAAAATATCCGGTTTCTATCCAAGGTACAGGAAGTAGAGCCCATAGAACTGGAAAGGAATATGGAGAGATCTATGATAACTTCGCCCTTGAGTTGACTTATGATGATGGATCAGTGGTTTATAGCCAGTGCCGTCACTTTGAGGGAATCTCCAATAGGGTAGACGAAACCTTCCAAGCTACTAAAGGTAGAGTTTATTTATCTGCTGGAAACCAAGCAGTTTTATACGGACCTGATGGTAAAGAAATCTATCGTCATGATCCAAAAGGTAATCCAAATCCGTACCAACAAGAGCACAAAGAATTGTTTGAGGCGATTGCCAAAGGAGAATACAAATTCAATGATGCAGAATATGGTGCATACAGTTCATTGACTGGTATTATCGGAAGGATTGCATGTTACACTGGAAAGGTAATCAAGTGGGATGAGGCAATAAAGTCTAACATCAGCTTGATGCCTGATCAATACACTTGGGATGCAAAACCAAAGGTATTGCCTAATGCAGATGGATTCTATCCAGTTGCTGTTCCAGGACACGATGTAGAGAAATACATTTAATAGTGATAAAATTCTGTAATTTTATCATTATGATATTAATTGGTTGCTGTGCTTACGGACAGCAACCAATTTCTGCTTTACAGAAACACGAACTTTTTGGGCGTGCGCAAGGCACCACCTATACCATTAGCTATTACGCTTCTACTGCTTCAATTTCACAGACTTCCATCGACAGTATATTTGCGGTCATCGATCAGTCCATGTCGCTCTATAAAAAGGATTCCCATATTTCAAGATTCAATGAGCCCAAAACGGGCAGGATGAAATTGGATCCCCATATGTTGAAAGTGATGAAGGAATCTTTCAGGGTATATAAAGACTCAAAGGGTTTATTTGATGTCACTGTGATGCCTTTGGTTTCTCTCTGGGGATTTGGACCGCGGGAAGTGGTCAATATTCCAGATTCGGCAACGATCAGGGAAACAATGGAACATGTTGGGATGGATAAGCTCCGTTTATCAGGAAAGACATTGAAAAAGAAGGTGGCTGAAGTTGAGATTGATCTGAACGGTATAGCGCAAGGCTACACTGTCGATGTATTACATGACTTTTTGTTAAAAAAGAAAATAGAAAGTTTTATTGTAGAAGTTGGTGGGGAAATCAGAGCCCATGGCTTAAAGCCAGATCAGAGCAGTTTCAAGGTATTGGTTCAAAGGCCAGAGCAAGCAAGGGGAGGATCTGACCATATTTTAGAAATAAAAGACAAAGCTGTCACCACTTCAGGAAGTTACGAGAAGTTTCGTAAAGTAAAAGATTACAAGTTTTCACATCATATGGACCCAAAAACTGGGTTTCCAATTCAATCACAAATTATATCAGTAACAGTGGTTGCGAATACAGCAATGGAGGCGGATGCCTATGATAATGTGTTCATTGCGATGAAACCAGAGGACGCAATTTCATTTGCGAATTCCAAAAATATAATTGATATTTATTTAATGTATTTGGAGGAAGGGAAAGTGAAAGAGGCCCAATCTGCTGGATTCAAAAAGTATTTGCTAACCGATTAAATACTTAAAATTTAAACTTATACCTAAATGAAACGTTCGGATTTTTTAAAAAACAGTTCCCTTTTGGTTGGAGCTTCATTATTTTCTAATGGACTTTCTGCCAATGATCAATCTCAAAAACCTATGGAATCGAAATCAGCCAATCAACCATTCAAATTAAACTATGGTCCACATCAAGGGATGTTCAGTGCAACAGCAGGAAAGAACTTTCTTGATGAAATTCAGTACATGTATGACTTAGGCTTCAGAGGAATTGAAGACAATGGCATGCCAGGTCGCTCCGTTGATGAACAGAAGAAAATCGGCGATCTGCTGGCAAAACTGGGCATGACGATGGGAGTATTTGTAGTTCCAAAAGGTGGGAATGGTGCTAATTCATTAGCTGCTGGAAAACAGGAGTTTGTGGATGTGTTCTTAAAGGGTTGTAGAGAGTCTGTTGAAATCGCGAAACGTTGTCATGCCAAGCATGTGACTGTTGTTCCTGGGGATTATGTTAGAAATCTTCCTATTGGAGTACAAACAGCCAATGTGGTTGAAGGTCTAAGAAAAGGAGCGGAAATATTCGAACCACATGGTATTACCATGGTATTGGAACCTTTGAGTGATACACCTGATCTATTCTTACGATTCACAGATCAAACTTATGAAATCTGTAAGGCTGTAAATAGCCCGTCTTGTAAGATCCTTTATGATGTATATCACCAGCAAAAAAATGAAGGAAACTTAATTCCAATGATGGATTTATGTTGGAGTGAAATCGGATATATCCAGGTGGGAGACAACCCCGGAAGAAGGGAGCCAACAACTGGAGAAATCAATTATAAGAACCTATTTAAATGGTTGTATGAGAAGGGGTATAAAGGCGTGGTTGGAATGGAGCACGGGATGTCCAAGTCGGGTAAAGAAGGTGAAGAAACCTTGGTTAAAGCCTATAGAGAGGTGGATTCCTTCTAATGCTAAAGGGATTTAGTATTGAAACAAATTCGTGATTAAATTTTGTAATTAGCATATTATCTCTATCTTTAAATTCAAGATTTTAGTAAACCTTTTAGAATGTCTTCATCAATTAAATTTAAACTCTCTTTCATGATGTTCCTCGAATTTTTTATTTGGGGAGCATGGTTCGTTACGCTCGGTACATTTTTAGGAAACAATTTAAAAGCGTCAGGCTTGGAGATCGCAAATGTGTTCTCTACGCAGTCATGGGGAGCTATTATTGCTCCATTTATCATCGGTATGATTGCAGACCGATATTTCAATGCAGAAAGAATCCTTGGTATTCTTCATTTGGTTGGGGCATTCTTGATGTACCAACTTTACCAGAGTGATTCTATTGGGTCTTTCTTTCCTTATGTCCTAGGCTATATGATCCTGTATATGCCAACACTTTCATTAGTGAATTCCGTATCATTTAGACAGATGAAGAATCCTGAAAAGGAATTCTCATTTATTCGTATTTGGGGTACCATTGGATGGATTATCGCTGGATTGTCTATCAGTTACTTGTTTAAATGGGATAGCCCAGAAGGCTTGCAAGAAGGCTTGTTGAAAAACACCTTTATGATGTCAGCAATCGCTTCTTTAGTATTGGGTGTGTTTTCCTTTACCTTACCTAAAACTCCTCCTGTAAAGGCTGGAAACACAGGTGAGAAAGAAAGCATTTCTAAGATCTTAGGATTGGATGCCATTAAGTTATTGAAAGACCGTAACTTCTTGGTTTTCTTTATCTGTTCGATCTTGATCTGTATTCCATTAGCATTTTATTATCAGTATGCCAATCCTTTCTTAACAGAGATTGGATTAGCCAATGCAACTGGTAAAATGACGATAGGACAGATTTCGGAAGCGCTATGTCTGTTGTTATTACCTGTATTCTTTACAAGATTTGGTTTTAAGAACACCATTTTATTAGGGATGTTGGCATGGGTGATCCGTTATGTATTATTTGCTTACGGAAATGCAGGCGAGATGACCTTTATGCTGTTGATCGGTATTGCATTGCACGGTATCTGTTATGACTTTTTCTTTGTTTCAGGACAGATCTATACAGATTCAAAAGCTGGTAAAGACAATAAGAGTGCCGCTCAAGGATTGATTACATTGGCAACCTATGGAGTAGGTCAATTAATCGGATTCTGGGTAGCAGGATATGTGAGTGACATGTATGTTAATATCAAAGCTTCGGATTTAGCTTTGTTCTGGAATAAATTATGGATAGTTCCTGCAGGAATTGCATTTGTAGTAATGATCATTTTCATGCTTTTCTTCAAGAAAGAAACTATTCAAACACAAGTAGAAAACTAATTAAAATTTAAAAGATAATGGTGGAAAATAATGTATATGATGCTATTGTTATCGGATCTGGAATCAGTGGGGGCTGGGCAGCCAAAGAACTTACTGAGAAAGGCCTGAAAACAATCATGCTAGAGCGTGGCCGCAATGTGGAGCACGTGAAAGATTATCATGCCAACAAAGACACATGGGAATACCCTCACCGTGGTGGTAGAACAGTGCAGATGGAGAAGGATTACCCGGTTTTAAAACGTGATTACCCATTGAACGAGAAAAACTTGGATTTCTGGGTTAATGAGAAAGAAAGTCCTTACACGGAAGTAAAACGCTTTGACTGGTTTAGGGGATATCATGTTGGAGGTCGTTCGTTGATGTGGGGCCGTCAAAGTTACCGTTTAGGTGATTTGGACTTTGAAGCAAACTTGAAAGATGGCCATGGAGTAGATTGGCCGATCCGTTATAAAGATATCGCTCCTTGGTATAGCTATGCTGAGAAATGGGCAGGTATTTCCGGTAACCGTGATGGTCTGGATGTACTTCCTGATGGTGATTTCATGCCAGCGATGGATTTTAACATCGTTGAAAAAGATCTTGCTGAGCGATTGAAAAAAGAATATGGTGGAAATCGTCACTTCATTATGGGACGTACTGCCAATATCACTCAACCGCACACTGGCCGTATCAACTGTCAGTACCAAAACCAATGTTGGTTGGGTTGTAACTTTGGAGGTTACTTCAGTACGCAGTCTTCCACATTGCCTCCGGCAATGAAGACGGGTAATTTGACGTTGAGACCATTCTCTATCGTTACGAAGATCATCTATGATAAAGACACTAAAAAAGCAAAAGGTGTTGAAATCGTTGATGCTGAAACAAATAAAACGTACGAATTCTTTGCAAAAGTAATCTTTGTATGTGCTTCTGCATTCAACTCGACTTGGGTCTTGATGAACTCAGCTACTGATGTTTGGGAAGGTGGATTAGGAAGTAGCAGTGGTGAATTAGGTCACAATGCTATGGATCACCATTTCCGTTTAGGTGCTGGTGGTAGAGTAGAAGGTTATGAGGATAAGTACTTCTTCGGAAGACGTCCAACCGGGCTTTATGTTCCTCGATTTGTAAATATTCCTAGTGATACCAAGAAACGTGATTATGTGCGTGGATTTGGTTATCAAGGTTCTGGAAGCCGTGGTCGTTGGTCTGGTGAGATTGCAGAGATGCAGGTAGGAGGTGCATGGAAAGATGCATTATGCGAGCCAGGAAACTGGAGTGTTGGTTTTACAGCCTTCGGTGAGATCCTTCCTTACCACGAAAATAAAATCTCATTGGATAAGAGTGTCAAAGATAAATGGGGCTTACCTGTATTGTCGATGGACATGGAAATCAAAGACAATGAGCAAAAAATGCGTAAAGACATGACCGAAGAGATGAAGGAAATGTTGGAGAAGATCGGAGTTAAAGATGTAAACACTTATGATGGTGGTTATAATTTCGGTATGGGTATCCACGAAATGGGAACAGCTAGAATGGGTAGAGATCCTAAAACTTCGGTATTGAATGGAAACAACCAAGTTTGGGATGCATTGAACGTATTCGTTACTGACGGTGCTGCAATGACTTCTGCTGGTTGTGTGAATCCTTCATTGACGTATATGGCCTTGACTGCAAGAGCTGTAGATTTTGCTGTGAGTGAGCTGAAAAAAGGTAATTTATAACAATCTAAACCCAATAACATGAGTAAGAATAATTCAAGAAGAGATTTTATTAAGAATTCTGCGATAGCAGCAGCTGGTATCAGCATCGTGCCTAGACACGTATTAGGTGGTACTGGATTTACTGCTCCAAGTGATAAGTTGGTGGTTGCGGGTATCGGTGTTGGTGGTAAAGGTGAGAGCGATATCAAATCATTCCATGATTCAGGAAAAGCTGACATTGCTTTCCTTTGTGATGTGGATGAACGCAGAGCTGCTAACTCAAGAAAGCGTTTTCCAAAAGCTAAATATTATAAAGATTATCGTGAGATGTTGGACAAAGAGCACAAGAACATTGATGCTGTTTCTGTTTCAACTCCTGACCATAACCACGCTATCCAAGCATTGGCAGCAATGCAGTTAGGTAAACACGTGTATGTACAGAAACCTTTGGCTCACGATGTTTGGGAAGCTAGGGTGCTGACTGAAGCTGCTAAAAAATATAAAGTCGTAACACAAATGGGTAACCAAGGTGCATCAAATGATGGTCCTAGACAAGCCCGTGAGTGGTATGAAGCAGGTTTGATCGGAAATGTTCATACAGTTTACTGTTGGACTGACCGTCCTGTTTGGCCTCAAGGTATTTCATGGCCAACGCAAAAGGCGAATGTACCTGCAGAATTGAACTGGGATCTTTGGTTAGGAACTGCTCCTCAAAAGGATTTCGTAGATAAATTGGTTCCATTCAACTGGAGAGGTTGGTGGGATTATGGTACTGGTGCACTAGGAGATATGGGATGTCACTTATTAGAAGTTCCATTTAGCGTGCTAGGACTAACTTATGTACAAGATGTTCAAGCATCAGTAGGTTCAGTATATGTTGATGAATTCAAACGTGGATACTTCCCAGAAAGCTGTCCTCCGTCTTCACATGCGACCATGACTTTCCCTAAAGCAGCAAGAACAACTGGACCAGTTACCTTGCACTGGATGGATGGTGGTATTCAACCTGCACGTCCGGAAGAATTAGGACCTAACGAAATCTTTGGTGATGGCGGTAATGGTATCCTATTGATCGGTGACAAAGGAAAAATCCTTGCTGATACCTATGGTGAGAACGCGCGTTTACTTCCTACTTCAAGAAAAGAGAATGTAGCATTGAAATATGAGCGTGTACCGGGTGCTGCTGGTGGTCACTATGCACAATGGGTAGAAGCTTGTATCGCAGGATATGGAAAGAAAGAAGTGAGTGCTCCATTCGAAATCTCAGGACCATTGACAGAAGCATTACTAATGGCTAACTTAGCTATCCGCGGTGCTGATTTACGTGTTGATGGCAGATATCCAGGACGTAGCTTGAAGCTATTATGGGATAACGAAAATATGAAAGTAACTAACTTTGACGTAGTGAACCAGTTTGTAAAACGTAACTATCGCCAAGGTTGGGATGTTAAATACACACTTTAATTAAAGAACAATGAATAGAAGAGAGGCATTAAAAAACGTTGCATTCATCGTTGGGGGTTCTGTAATCGGTGCAAACTTGTTCTTACAAGGTTGTACTAGACCTGCTTCGAAAGAAGTTGCATCCTTATTCGAAGGTGATACACCTGATTTTTTGGGTGAATTAGCCGAAGCTATTCTTCCTAAAACCTCAACTCCTGGCGCTAAAGAAGCTGGTGTTGGTCAGTTTATCCCAGTGATGATCCGTGATTGCTACGAAGAGAAAGACCAAAAAGCCTTTATGGATGGTTTGAACGGTGTAGATGAGCGTGCTCAAAAAGAATTCAAAAAAGGATTCGCAGAGCTGTCAGCTGAAGAGAAACTACAATTTGTAAATAATTACGATAAAGAAGCAAAAGACTATCAAAGCAATAAGAAAGAAGGCGATGCAAATCACTTCTTCACCATGTTGAAACAATTGACTTTGACTGGTTTCTTTACTTCCGAAGTTGGAATGAAGCAAGCATTGCGCTATGTGAAGATTCCTGGAAAATTTGATGGTAATTATCCATACAAAAAAGGAGAAAAAGCATGGGCTATATAGTCTCAGCTTAAGCATAAAAAAATCCCCAGAAGTACATTCTGGGGATTTTTTTATGCTCTATATTTATTTGGTCAATCGCATCAAGAAATGTATCCTGCCATCCTTCTGAATACTGAATACCTTATCCTCATGTTCCTTGATTTCAATGTCATCAGCATAGTTCAATTCTTTCAGGAAATTCATCTCCAAGCGGCTAAAGGAGCCTTTTAAGATGGTCTTTGGATCCATGGCATCAAAGCACCATTCCATGTATTTCACGTTATTGGCGTGGTTAACAATGTCCAAATCCGATAATTTAACCTTATAGTCACTCAATAGTTGGAAGTCCACATTGCCATCAATTTTTTCGACAGCATTTTTTGTAGGGATTTTATCCCTGAAAAACTCCATATGGTCAGTGCTGAGCGCAAAATTATCAGCTCTGCGGGTTCTGATGTTAAAGACTACCCATAAGCTACTGGCACTAATCAATACCTCATCTCCAAGCCATAGTTCAAAATTACGGATAGAACGGCTCCCGGTGAAATCCTGGATCCATGTCCGGATCTTGACTGTCTGTGTGTACTTTGGTAATCTATCTATTTCGATCAGCATCCTACTCAAGACCCATGACTGCCTGACATCGAACATCGCTTTATACCCAAAGCCTAAGTTCTCAGCATGTTCACTCGCCGTAATCTGTAAAATGTTGTTTAATTCACTATATTTCAACTGCCCGTTAGGATAACATTGAGTGAAATTCAATGTCCATTCCTTTTCAAATATGCCCATTTATATGTGTTCTGAAATCTAATGCAAATGTAACTAATTTAATATTCTGCCCTAAAATCTTGCTGAAATATATATTAATTTATAAATTAACGTTAACCTTTTAAACCTCTTAATTAGATTGACGAATGACTGGAACATTAATTGAAAAAGAAGACGTAGATAAATTTAGAATTATCCCCGCCGAAACTGACAAAACAACCCAATTTTCTAACAAACTACAAGGTGCCGTGCGTTTGGGTAATGAATTCAAATCCAAGACTACAATCGTTTTCAATACCGAAGACGGTCCGAAACGCATCGAAACAACCGTGTGGTCCTTAACAGATAGGTATATCCAGATAAAACATGGAATTCTTATTCCATTGAAAGCATTAATAGAAATAGAATATTAGCAAAATAACCCGATTTAGAATCTCGGTTATTTAATTATTTAGAATTGAAACAACAAAAAAGAGCTGTCGATAAGACAGCTCTTTTTGCATTTAGATTGAAAGAGATGCGTTGTTAGGAAAAATCAACGCACTCTGTTCAACTCTTGATGTTACTTAATAAATTATTTTAAATATTTTGATGCTATGGATTGAAAATGAGGATCACAAAGACTGCAAACAAGACCAAATGCATAATTCCTACAATGGGAGCAGTCCTTCTGCCTGAAAAGGAAAGCATGCTCAGGATCAATGTAATCACAAACAGAATCGTTTCTGTCGTAGTCATCCCAAATAAGACTGTTTTGCTTGCGATCAGTCCAATAATCAAGACCGATGGTACTGTAAGGCCTACTGTGGAAACAAATGCTCCATGACATAGATTGATAGCCCTTTGGAATTCATTGTTCATGGCTGCTTTTACAGCCGTCATGGATTCCGGAGTGAAAACTATGATTGCAATCAAGACCCCACCTAACAAAGGAGGCAAGTTCATTTCCTTGATGCCATAATCTACCAAAGTCGCAAGGTTATGGGATAGGAGAACAATCGGAAGGATCATTCCCAACAATATAATTGTGCGTAATAGAACTTCCTTTTTGCTCACTTTTTCCTGTCCATGTTCCTCCGATTGTTGGATTTCGTTCCTTTGTGCAAATAGGATTTCCATCTGACCAGGCTTAGGCTGGATATATAAGTGCCTATATCCTTTCATCTGATAGGCTAGAAAGAACCCATATAATAAAATGATCAATCCAGATATACTGGCTGCCTGTATGCTTGTGAATTCCCCATTCCCTTTCCCTTCAATAAAATTGGGGATCATCATAGAGATACCTCCCAGCATAATGATCATGGATAAATAGGTAATCGTCCCTTGCGCATTATATTCTTGCTCTCCATGTCTCAAGCCTCCCAAAAGGATACATAGCCCTAATACCAAGTTCATGATGATCATCATTACAGAAAAGATTGAGTCCTTTCCGATGGTCGGATTATCTTCAGGACCAAACATCATGGCTACAATCAAAATGACTTCTATGGATACAATGGATAAGGTAAGGATCAAGGTGCCGTAGGGTTCACCTAGTTTATGCGCCAATTCATCAGCTTCTTTTACCACTCCAAAAGCGGCTCCGATAATGGTAGCCAATACCAGCAAGAAAATACCTATTGCCAGTCCGTTATTGCTGTATAGGCCTTCAATACTTTTACCAAAAAACATAAATATGAATACCATTAACCAGATTAAGATCAGTCTGATGATTGTGTTTTTTGTTAAAATATTGTTCATTTTTTCATCTCCTTTTTAGTTCAATAAGATTTGATTTTTTTTACATCTGCAAATCTCTACAATAATAATCCTATTATTTTTTACAAAAGTTAAAAAAATATTAAGTTTCTGTTGACAAACCACTGTCATTGAATGTTATACTTTTGAGGAAATCAATGTTTATATCATGGAAAATTCAAGTATTATTAAAATTCTATTATCCCAATACCGAGCAGCCCTAGGCATGCTACGTGATGTCACGGAAAAGGTGCCAGAGTCGGAATGGGATTCTAAAGAGTATAACAATCCTAATTGGCAATTGATTTATCACACGATATGGAGTGCCAAATTGTACCTTTCTGCGAGTTATGAAACTTTTGAACCATTTGAAGGGGCCATCGAAGGCGCTGAAAGTTTAGGTGGTGATAAGGATTGGGAAAATGCAGAAGTCGAAATAATAGGCCTGAATTCAAAGCAGGAGCTATTGGAATTTATCCAAGAAGTGGAACAGAACTTAGAATCTTCCTTAAAGCAATTGCCATTGGAGGCTGATTCTGGTTTTGAATGGTATCCTTATAGCCGATTAGAACTGCATTTAAATACCATCAGGCATATTCAGCATCATACTGCCCAGGTGATTGAGCGGTTGAAATCGAAGGGAATAAAGGGCTTTCCTTGGTGGATCGATCAGAACAAACCCGGAGAATGGGTCTAATGGACAGATAAAATCTAAAAATATGTTTGCAGTAAAAGTAGAATATGAAGTATTCCCGGATTATGAAGGGGAAAATAAAAACAGGATTCAGGATTTTTTGAAAGCATTTGAGGAATTAGATAAAACTAGGTTCAGATATATTGTATATCAAGATCAAGAAAGCAAAAGATTTATCCATGTTTCCGAATATCAGGATGAGGAGATCCAAAAGGAGTTATTGTCCAATCCGATTTTCTTAAAGTTTCAGGAAGAGCGGGACAAGAATTTGAAGGCTTCTCCTTCAATAACATGGTTAGATTGTTTGCAATAGGAAACCTGGAGTTAGCAAATTCTGGTACATTCTATAACAATCAATTGATTGCTACTATCCGTTGTAAAGAAAAGATAGGTTTTACCACCATCTTTGATTTTATGTTTTTTGCGGATCACCTCGACTTTCTCTGGGAAATTTCTCGTAGCAATATTAGCCTGAAGAAAAGGATTGTTCTTTTTTAGGCTTGAGTAGGGTAGAACCTGTTTTATTTCAAAGACTCTTCCGGGAAATTCAGGCTGAAAAACCTCAGAAGTATATAAATGGGAATGCTGATGGAGTTTTCCAAGACCAAAATACTTCCCTACACTCTTGAAGGCTCCTGCTTTACTGATAGCGACATCGGAATCGTAAAGGAAATGCTGGGGCTCTGTATAGCGATTCATGGTTGCCCGTTCAATATCGTAGGTGAATTCAAAGGTCTGTAGCTGATCGGCAAATAAACGGATGGCTCGAATCTTGGTCTCACCCTCAAAACCTCGCTCTTGAATAAATAACAACTCCTTACAATCATTATCCAAACTGATGACATATACATATTTCACATGCTTCAGGCTTGTCAATGCTGTACTGATATCGAGCAGGGGAGAAAGTTTACTGATGACGTATTTCCCCTTGCTAAAGAAAAGATCCTGGTTAGCGACAATATTCGGTTCACAATCTTCCAACAGGAATACCTTTCCTTGGTTTACTCTTCTAGAAGGGTCTACATAGATATAATCAAAGGAATGGTCTTCACTCTGTCTGAGTAATTCGATCCCATCAGTGGCCTTGCAAATCAAGTTATTGACCCGGAGAACCTTGGCATTATAGGCAACGATCTCAGATAGCTTCTCATTTAGCTCGCAATGAATGACTTCCTCGGCCTCTTGGGCCAAATAACAGCTATCCACAGAGAATCCCCCTGTCAAATCAATGACACGGCTTCCTTTGGCAATCAAAGTTTGCTTGATCAGAGCGGTGTGTTCGGATGAACATTGCTCTAGGTTAATCTTATCAGGATAATAAATGCCTTCGCTGAATGCCCAGGTAGGTAATTTCTTGACACTACGTTGCCAACCATCGATTTGGGAAGCCAATTCTGCTGAGCTCACATAAGGAAAAGGACTTTTCTTCAAGGCTATTTCTGTGGGTGATTTTTCCCTGTTAGCCTTAATGAATTGTTGTACATCCTTCTCTAAAATGTGTTTATTCATCTTTGTTTTTCACAAGCATTTGGCAAGTGTAACTATCCTTAAGTTCGCGAAAAATTTCCTTATTTACCAAAACTCGATCTATTGTTTGTTGATTGTAGTATCTAATTGTGATTAATTCTAAACCAGTTGCCACCGACACCTTATATCTCTTTTTCAACTGCTCCAAAAGATTCAACACATTCTCACCGGTATCATCCACGCTAACCGAGAAACTGATTGCAGAGTTATGCATCATATTGATCTTGATCCTATTCTGATGGAAGGTGTCAAAGATATGGCTCAAGTTATCCTCTACAATAAATGAGAAATCTCGAGGTTGGATGTTGATAAAGACCTGGTTGACCTTAAAGATAAAAGAAGGGACAGGTAGGGTCTGGTTCGTTGTTTTTATCTGAGTACCAGGTTCTTCTGGGTTTACAAAGGAACGTACATTTAAGGTGATCTTTTTATTTTGAAGCGGTTTGATGGTTTTTGGGTGAATAACCGTTGCTCCATAATAAGTTAACTCAATCGCATCAGTATAAGAAAGTTCCGGGATCAATTCTGTTTGGTCGAACCATTTCGGATCAGCATTCAAAACTCCAGGAACATCTTTCCATATCGTTATGTTTTCCGCATTTAAGCTTGCAGCAAAGATGGCTGCTGAATAATCTGAACCCTCGCGACCCAATGTTGTCGTAAAGTTTTCAGAAGTGGATCCAATAAAACCTTGCGTAACAACAATATATTCATCTAATATGCTAGGAAGATCTTTGCGGATCTTTTCTTCCGTCTTTTCCCAATCTACTTTCCCTTCACGGTAAGTATTATCGGTCATGATAAAATCCCTTGCATCCACCCATTGTGTTGCTAGACCTTGATAAGAAGAATAAGCAGCCACTATTTTGGTAGAAAGCAATTCACCTACCGAAACGATCTGGTCATAAAGGTAGTCGTAATCATCCTGCGGATCTTCCTCTAGGATCCACTCAATTTCTACAAATGTATTAGCGATATCATCATAAACCGGATGGTTATGATCAGGAAATAATTCATGCAGGATGTCAAAATGCTCTTTTTTCAAACTTTCAAGGTGTTCAAAACAAGCACCATCACGTTTGATGTAACTCTCCGTAACTTTTACCAATTTGTCTGTCGTTTTACCAATTGCCGAAACTACGATCAACAGAGAAGAATCCCTATAACGTTCAACAATGGAAACAACATTTTTTATATTCTCTGCACTTTTAACGGAGGCTCCGCCAAATTTAAATACCTGCATTTACGCTACTGAATTGAATTGTAATACTCTTTGATGTTTTTTATGTAATTCTTTCCGGTCTGGGTCATACAATCCTGAATTTCTTCATAAGGAATGGTGAGAAAAGTAGTGCCTCCGGAATATGGCTTGATTTCGTAAGAATTATAAAAAAATATTATACCTTCTTTTGAAACACCATAATTTGCAGCTAAGCTAAAAGTGTCATTTTCGAAGAAATAATCCTCTTTATAGCTGCTGGTATCCGATAGCCCTTCCTCTTTTCGAAAGAATCTTTCTGCAATTTTAGTAAATTCTTTCATCTTATTCTCAGAAATAAACGTATTCAGCTTTAATTTTTCTTTCGTCTGCACATCATAAACATTCCATAAGGTATAACTATTCCCATGTGCACCTCCTGAAAATTCATAAGTATTATTGTCCATCATGATCAGGTAAGGGTTATTCATCATCACGCCAATAAAAGTTTCCTTTTGCCATGCTAGTGGATGTCTTACCTCATTCTCCTCAACAAAATTGGCATAGCCTTCCAAGAAATTGTTTACATATTGATCCAATGTTTGTTCCTTGCCCAAAAGGATGTTTTCCTTCACATATCGGTTCATGGTGCTATCCTTAAAGATTGGATAGGTCAAACCAATATAGGTCGTATCTATTTTGTCGCCATCGGCAGCAAAATAAGGACTGATCTCCTTAATGGTCGAATCATGGTACACTAGAGTGTCTTTAGAACCGGTGACTACATGTTTATGTGCTTTTGATCCATCGGCTTTATTGCTCTGGCAAGAACTCGCTGATGCCAATAACATGACAGACGCTAGAATAGGGTATAGGCTTGGTTTAAAAATTGATGTTAACATTGATCCACTCTTCATCGAATTTCGTGTTATACTTTTTATAAAAATCTATTGCTGGGGTATTCCAATCCAATACCTGCCACATCATTCCAGAATATCCCTGTTCTTTGGCATATGCAATGGTATGATCCAAAAGATCCTTACCAAATCCTTTTCCACGCATGCTTTCCGTAATGATGATGTCCTCCAGGTACAATCTTCTGCCTTTCCAGGTCGAATATCTTATATAATATAAGGACATGCCTATGATTTCACCTTCATATTCACCCACAAATGCCCACCAGACCGGATTTTCGCCAAATCCTGAATCTTCAAATTCCTGCATGCTGACAGTCACTTCATCAGGTGCATTTTCAAACAAGGCCAATTCCTTGATCAGTTCCAATAATCGGGGGCAATCTGCTTTTACCGCATTGCGAATGGTTAAACTCATTATTGTGCTTTATAGTGTTTGATAATTCTCTTTCCAAATATGGTACTTCCTAACCTCACCATATTGCTACCTTGCTCGATAGCAACCTTATAGTCAGAACTCATACCCATGGACAAGATATCAAAACTTTCTTCCTTGCGGAAATAAGTGGTCTTGATTCCATCAAAAAGCATTTTAAGCTCATAGAATTCTTCTTTGACGATTTTTTCGTTTTCAGTGTTGCTGGCGATCCCCATCAATCCACGGATACGGATGTTTTTGAAGCCTCCAAATTCCTCAGAACGCAATAATTCAATGGCCTCTGCATGGTCCAAGCCAAACTTGGTGTCCTCATCAGCAATATAGATCTGCAGTAAGCAATCAATGATGCGGTCATTCTTGAGAGCATGTTTATTGATCTCAGCTAAAACCTTCAAAGAATCAACAGAATGGATCAAACTTACAAAAGGAGCAATGTATTTTACTTTATTGGTCTGTAGATGGCCAACCAAGTGCCATTCAATATCCTTAGGCAAACTTTCATACTTGGCAACCAAGTCTTGGACTTGGTTCTCACCAAAAATCCGCTGACCAGCCTCATAGGCCTCCATAATATCTTCATTAGGTTTCGTTTTCGAAATCGCAACTAATGTAACACCGATAGGGGACAATTCTTTTTGTAATTCTGTAATATTCTTTGCTATACTCATGATGAAAAAGGGTTCGCATTGATGAAATTTGGAAAGCTTATTGCAAGCTTTTCCGTATTTTTGTACAAATTTACAAAATGCATCGCTTAATACTGAGTTTACTTCCTTTGTTTTTTATCGTTATTGCCTGCAAAAAGCAGGTTCCTGAAGGTATTTTGCCTCAAGAGGACATGGTTGAGCTCATGACCGAGGTACATATCCTGGACGGATATATTTCAAATATCCCTGTGGATAGTGCCAAAAAGGTCATTGACCCACTTTATGAGCAGCTTTTTGCCAAATTTGGAATAGATTCTACAGCTTTCAACAAGAACGTGAATTATTATTTCGGGAATCCGGCATTAACCATGAAGACCTATGATCAGGTCGTTAAAACCTTGGAGAAAAGAGAACGCAGTTATTACAGCCAAGATTCCCTGAAGAATCTTATTATGCAAGATAGCATGAGCAGAGTGACCCGCATGCAGGTCAAATTACAGACGCTCAATAATATGATCCTCAATGCCAAAGCTGATTCTGCAGAACTTAGTATCGCCGATAGAACCAGAAGGTTTTACGAACCTGTAGGATTGATGCGCTTTTGGGAAAGAAACATTTTTGAAAAGAAAGCTCCTTTGGGGACTGAAGTACCAGATATATCTACATTGCCAGTGCCGGAAAATACAACGCCTGAAACTACACCTGAAGAGCAAAAACCAACGGAATTGAAGCCCCAGGAAAATGTAGATACAATTCCTTTTAGACCTCGAAACGAAAGACTCAAGCCGGTCACTAGGCCGCGAGAAAGACCTATTGTACAATAGAAAATGATATATCCACAGAACGCAGTAGAAAAGTTAGGATTTACGGAAATAAAGGAACTCATTAAGGCAAAATGCCTTAGTGAAGCAGGGAAAGAATTGGTAGATAAGATCCAACCTCAAGTGAAACTGGATTTAATCGATCGTTTCTTGCGACAAGCAAACGAGTTCAAAGAGCTTCTTGTCCATGATGCACCCCTACCTGTAGACCACTTTTACCCGATAAAAGCTATTATAGAAAAAGCAAAAGTAGAAGGCTCTTTCCTATTGGAAGATGAGTTCCACCGTGTGTTGCTTTCTCTCCGGACGGTTTATGCCGTAATACGTTATTTCAATGATCGCGCTCAGCAATACCCAAACCTAGAATTGCTTTTCGAGCATCTCCCGATCGAAAAAAATATCCTTCGTCAGATCGAACAGATCATTGATGATAGGGGAAAAATTAAGGATAATGCCTCCAAATTATTACTGGAAATCACCTCCCAGATCAGCAAAGCTGAACAGGAAGCCAGAAAGCGTCTGGATACGGTCTATAAACAGGCCCAGCAGAATGGTTGGACCGCCGATGGTAATCTGACCATTCGAGATGGTAGACTTTGTATCCCTATACTCGCAGAAAATAAACGAAAACTGAAAGGTCTGATCCATGATGAATCAGCTACTGGACAAACTGCTTACATAGAACCTGAAGAGGTTTTCCACCTCAATAATAAGGTTAGAGATCTTGAATTTGAAAGAAGAAGGGAAATCGTTAGGATCTTGACCAGCTTAACCACTGAACTGAGACCACATGTTCCGCTGTTGTTCGCCTACCATGGCTTGTTGACCAAATTGGATTTTGTAAGGGCAAAAGCTCTGTTTGCATTGGATATTGATGCGCAAATGCCTGAACTATCAAAGGAGGCAGAAGTGTTTTTGGTGAATGCCAAACACCCACTCCTTTATTTGGCATCAAAGCAAGAAGGTCACCATTCTGTTGTGCCCTTGAACCTTAGGATCGATGAAACTGATCGAGTTTTATTGGTCTCAGGACCTAATGCTGGTGGTAAATCAGTCTGTATGAAGACCGTTGGTCTCTTGCAATTGATGTTCCAATCCGGATTACTGATTCCTTGTGACACCAATTCCAAGCTGGGGGTGTTCAAGCAGTTCTTCGCAGATATCGGAGACGATCAATCCATAGACAGTGATTTAAGTACATATTCCGCACATCTTTCAAAGATGAAGCACTTTACCCAATTCTCCAATGCGAGGACAATGGTCCTGATCGATGAATTTGGGACAGGTACAGATCCTCTATTTGGAGGTCCTATCGCAGAAGCCGTTCTGGAAGTGTTGAACAAAAAGCAGATCCGCGGTGTCATCACGACCCACTATTCGAATCTGAAGGTCTTTGCAAGCAATTCTGAAGGTATAGAAAATGCTTCCATGCTTTTTGATAATGAGGCAATGAAACCTCTATATATATTGCAAACTGGTAAGCCAGGGAGTTCTTACGCTTTTGAAATCGCACAGAATATCGGCTTGCCTAAAGAAGTCCTTCATCTAGCTAAACAGAAAATTGGTGTTCAGCAAAAGAAGGTTGATACTCTCTTGGTCGACCTAGAGCGCGAGAAGAAGGAAGTCTATGATACCAAGGTTGCGATCAATCTCCGTGAAAAAGAAATCGTTGGTCAGCAAGCAGAATTGAATGAACTAAAAAGCTATTTGGAGGAAAACAAGCGACAACTGCTTAAAGATGCCAAAGAGGAAGCTAGGCAGATCATCAAGAATGCCAATAAACTGGTTGAAAATACCATTGCAGAGATCAAAACCAAACAAGCTGATAAGGAAGAAACCAAAAAGCTGAGGGCTGGCTTGCAACATGCTTCTGATAACCTGAAAGAAAAACAGGTCAAGGAAAGCAAAAAGCCAGAGCTTGTCAATGAATCTGCGGAAGCGGTTGAAGTAGGGGATTGGGTGAGGATCATTGATACAGGTAATGAGGCGCAAGTGATTGAGATAGCGAAGAATAACCTGATCTTGGCGCTTGGAGATTTGCGCACGGTAGTAAAAAAGAATAAAGTGGAGAGACTGAGAGGCAAGGAAAAAGCTAAAGCCGCCAAGCGGTTTAGATCCGTTGCTTCAGAAAGCGTGGCAGACTTTAGCCCTGAGGTTGATGTCCGTGGAATGCGAACCGAAGATGCTTTAGGCAAGATTGAACAGGTCTTGGACCGCGCAGTCATGATCGGCTATCCTTCCTTGAAGATAGTGCATGGCAAAGGAGATGGTATCTTGCGCAGGTTTATCCGTGATTATCTAAGGAAATACAACCAAGTCAGCCGTTTTGAAGATGAACATGCTGATCGAGGCGGAGATGGAATTACCTACGCCTATTTGGACTAAGAAAATTATAGCATTTGAAAGGGAACTAAGATTTTGGTTCCCTTTTTTTTGTTCCAAAAGATTAACAAAACCTTTTGAAGGTCTATATGAATATCGAATCACAGAAAATTAGACCCTTTATTTTCCTTCTTATCCGCAATGTTAACCTCCTGATTTTTGTCCGTTTATAAAAATAGTTGTTGCTATAACTGCTAAATCATTAGAAATAGGAAAAAACTTTTCAACAATTTCAAGAATGTTAAAATTTGTTAAAATATCAAATTCCAATCGGTTTCATTGCCAAAATTTCAACCAAAATGAACAGTTGTTTAAAAAACTAATTAAGTTTTAAATTTTTGCTTACTCGAATAAGTCAAATAAATGCAAAAACGTGGTTGTGAGTATATTAAGTTTATGTTAATCCAGTCTGAAAATCAATATGTCTTTATACTTTTGCACTACTTATTTTAATAAAATAGAAGTATGAAAAAAATCTCTACTCAATTAGTAACATTATTTTCAATGTTGTTGCTTTGCAACGTCGCTTGGGCACAGACAGTCCTGAGAGGTGTTGTAACTGATGGCACCAATCCGGTTGCGGGGGCATCTGTATTAGTACAGGGCACATCGGCTGGTACATCGACTGATGCAAATGGAGCTTTTACATTAAACTCTCCAAAATCATCAGGTGTTTTAATTTTCCGCGTTCTAGGATTCAACACAAGCGAAATCAATTTCGCAGAAGGACAATCTGACTTAGGAACAATTGTTTTACAAGCTCAAGAAGATGGTGAAGCAATTGGTGAAGTAGTGGTAATTGGTAAAGGTATTATTGATATCGCCGATAGAAAGACTCCTATCGCTGTATCAACTATCTCACCTTTAGAAATTCAAGAGAAAAGTGGTGCTAACGTTGAATTCCCTGAATTAATGAAGAACACACCTTCAATCTACGTTGCTGACCAAGCAAGTGGTTTCGGTGATTCTAAAATGTTCGTTCGTGGTTTCGACCAATCCAACACTGCATTCTTATTAAATGGTCAGCCTATCAATGGTATGGAAGACGGTAACATGTACTGGTCTAACTGGTCAGCAATGTCTGATGTTGCAAACTTAATCCAGATTCAAAGAGGTCTTGGTTCTTCTAAATTGGCTATCTCTTCTGTAGGTGGTACAGTGAACATTGTAACCAAAGCTACTGACATGGTGAGAAGAGGTTCCGTAGGTATGTCAACTGGTAATGATGGATTAGCTAAAGCTATGATTTCTTACAGTACTGGTATGCAAGGAAAATGGGGTGTGTCATTTATGTTGAATGGATGGAGAGCCGATAAAAAATATGCATTAGGAACTGCAGGTGCTGGACAAAACTATTTTGTTTCTGTGGGTTACAAACCAAATGATAACAACACCTTCAACTTTTTGATCTTTGGTGCTCCTCAATGGCACGATCAAAACTTCTCGAAACCTTTAGAAACTAGCTACAGAGAAATAGGTCCTACTGGAAACAAAACTAAAGTTATTGGAACTCCAGGATATGATATTACAGGTGAAAGAGGTAACTCTAACTACGGTTGGTATAATGGTGAAGGTCTTTCTCAAAGAACAAACTTCTACCACAAACCAGTTACCAACTTAAACTGGGACTTGAAAATTGATGATAGATCATCTCTTTCTACCGTTCTTTACGCATCAATGGGTAAAGGTGGTGGTACTGGTATCTTAGGTAATGGTCCAGGTTATACCGTTAATGGTTTTAACTCTAATGGTACTACAAACTGGGATGCTTTAGCTGCTATTAATGCTGCTCAGCCTAACAAAATCTCTAACGGAAACAATGGTTCTGCTTTAAGAGCTTCTGTAAACAACCACTTCTGGTACGGTTTGGTTTCTAACTATAACTTCGAAGCTAACGAAAACTTCTCTTTCAACTTAGGTGCTGATTTACGTTTCTACAAAGGTGATCACTTCCAACAACTGATTAACCTTTTAGGTTCTGAAGGTCGTATCGCAGAAAATAAAACTCGTGAAAAAGGATATGTAGTTTCTGAAACTTTCTCTACTAACCCATGGTCTTCATTATTCAATAGTGCTGATGTAGATCAAAGAGTAGGTTATGACAACTCGGAGAAAATCAATTACCAAGGTGTTTTTGGTCAAGTAGAATATAGTTTAGATGGATTCACTGCTTTCGTTCAGGGTTCCCTTTCTAACCAATCTTACCAAAAAATCGACCGTTGGAACTATGCTGAAGGCGAAAAGAAATCTAAATTCGACAAGAAATTCGGTTACAATATTAAAGGAGGTGCATCATATACTTTCGAAGATGCACACACAATCTTCGCTAATATTGGACAATACTCTCGTCAACCTTTCTTAGATAACGTATTTGTTTCTAATACAGTAAATTTTGTAGATCCTTCAGTGGATAATGAAAAAATCTTCGGTGTTGAAGCTGGATATAAATATTCAAACCCGATCGTTGCTGTTAGCTTCAACGCTTACTACACCAAATGGGATAACAGATTCACTGATTATACAGCTAGAGATTATACAGTAGGTGGAACAACTTACCCTGATGTAACTTATTTGTTCACTGGTGTTGGTCAGCTTCACAAAGGTTTAGAATTAGAATTTGACGTAAACGTTCTTTCTAACCTTAAATTAAGAGGTTACGGATCAATCGGTGACTGGAAATATGATGGTACTTCTCCTTACCGTGTAAGAGATAACAACTCTTTCGATATCGTTTTCGAAGATAAAGAAGGTCAGGATTTAACAGGTGTTAAAGTAGGTAATGCTGCACAAACCACTTTCGGTTTAGGTGTGAAATACTATATCCTTCCTCAATTCTCAATCGATGCTGATTACAACCACTATGCAAGATTGTATGGAAACGTGAATGTAGATGACGTAATCAAATCATCATTGAACAACGAAGTTTACCAACCTGAAGAATTAAAAGCTTACAACGTAGTTGATGCTGGTTTAAGCTATACTTTCAACTTGAAAAACGGTAAGAACGTTAAATTCAGAGGTAATGTGAAAAACCTTTTCAACGAGAACTACTTCTCTAGAAAAGATGCTTTCGGTTATTTCTACGGTTTAGGTACAACTTGGAACACAGGTTTGACTTACAACTTCTAAACAAAATATTAATTCCAATAATAAAAGAAGTCCCTCGGTTATACCGAGGGACTTTCTTTTTGTTATATCTTTTTTAGATGTCGGCTGAGCGGATTTAGATGTCGGCTGAGCGGAGTCGAAGCCACACCCTGGTTCATTTCCTTATCTTGGTCCATCCTCTTATCCCATTCATCCTGGTTCAAATTCAGCGGGCTTATGCAATAAGCCCCTACCGTCGAACATATCATGATTTGATGCCAGCTGAGCGGATTTAGATGTCGGCTAGCGGAGTCGAAGCCACATCCTGGTTCATTCCCCGATCTTGGTCCATCCTCTTATCACATTCATCCTGGTTCAAATTCAGCGGGCTTATGCAATAAGCCCCTACCGTCGAACATATCATGATTTGATGCCGGCTGAGCGGAGTCGAAGCCAAATCCATAGCCACATCCTAATTCAACCCCTAAAAATTCGGTTTCAACAAATACTTATCATAGAACCTAAAGATATGTTCTGTAGCTTCTTCAGCAGTATCCACCATTCTATACAGATTCAGATCCTCCTCACTAATATATTTATTGCCTAGCATGGTATTCTTGATCCAGTCAAACAAACCATTCCAATATTCCGTTCCAACCAGTACGATTGGGAATCTTGCAATCTTACCTGTTTGAATCAATGTAACAGCTTCAAACAATTCATCCATGGTTCCAAATCCTCCAGGCAATACAATATAACCTTGGGAGTATTTCATGAACATGACCTTGCGGACGAAGAAGTAATTAAACTCCAATAATTTATCGCGGTCAATATATTTATTGTGGAATTGCTCATGGGGTAATTCAATGTTCAGTCCCACAGACTTTCCTCCGGCCGTATAGGCACCTTTATTGGCGGCTTCCATGATACCTGGACCGCCACCTGAAATAACACCGTACCCGCGGTCAGCCAACAGCCTCGCGATCTCTACGGTCATTTGATAGTATTTATGCTCATCCGGTGTTCTTGCCGATCCGAAGATCGAAACACATGGTCCAATCTTCGCTAATTTTTCAAACCCATCCACAAACTCCGACATGATCTTAAAGATTTGCCATGAGTCTTTTACTTTTATTTCTTGCCAAGTTTTGTTGGCAAACGAATTCCTGATTTTGTCGTCTTTAACCATTTGGTCTTTTAGTTTTTGTGCACGAAGGGCGTTTTTTTGCCCTTTTCGATGTAATATAAGATTTTATATCATATTTTTCTAAAGCTTGGTAATTGTTATTATTATCATAAAAAATCACAAAAAAATCAATTAAATTTTGAATTAATAAACTGATTTAATACATTTATCAAACGTAAACCTATTCACGACTGAAAAAATCTTAAACCTATAATGAATAGACGGGACTTTATTAGTAAAACTGCTTTGGGCGCAGCTGCATTTACCATATTACCTAGACATGTCTTGGGTGGTAATGGCTTCTTGGCACCTAGCGATCGTCTCAATCTAGGATTTATCGGGGTAGGCAAGCAGATGTACGGTCTTTTGAACCAGTTCATGAAATTGCCGGAAACCATGGTCATCGCCGCTGCTGATGTAGACAGTAGTAAACTCAATAATTTTATTGGTGAAGCGAATAAGTTGAATGCCAGTAAGGCAGCTCATCAGGTACAAGGTTTTGGACAGTACAGAGATTTGCTGGCCATTAAAGATATAGATGCTGTAATTATTGCGTCTCCAGACCATTGGCATGCCATGCATGTGGTAGATGCTGCTAAAGCAGGAAAAGATATCTATTGCGAAAAGCCTTTGGCACTGACCATCGATGAAGGTCGTGCAATGGTGAATGCAGTCAGAAAATATAAGAGAGTATTGCAGACGGGAAGTATGCAGCGTTCGCAATATAATTTTAGACAAGCAGCGGATTTGATCCGCAATGGCTATATCGGAGATATCAAAGAGGTCAATGTATCGGTAGGCGAGCCTGTTAAGGAATGTGATTTACCTTCATTGCCAGCTCCAGCACATCTTGACTGGGACTCTTGGATTGGACCGTCACTTTATCGAGGATTTAATCCAATCTTAAGCCCCGCTCTAGGTGCACCTGAATGGTCGCTTTGGCGTTTATATCATGGATTCGGTGGTGGATATGTGACCGATTGGGGTGCCCATATGTTTGATATTGTGCAGTGGGCTTTAGGAATGGACCATACTGGCCCAGTATCTTTTACGCCTCCAGATATTCCAATGGCTAAGGAAGGACTTTATTTCACCTATAAAAACGGTATTAATGTCCATCATAAATCTTGGGGCAGCTTCAATGCCATTCAATTTTTGGGTACCGAAGGTAAGATTGAGGTCTCCAGGGAATTCCTGAGGTCCGATAAAGCTGACCTCCCAAAATTACAGATCGCTGAAAAAGATCGTAAGGTTTACTATTCTGAGAATCATTATCAGGATTTCGTCGACGCGATCAAAAAGCGTTCAAAACCGATCTGTGATGTAGAAATTGGACATCGAACAGCCACCGTATGTAATGCGGTAAACATTGCTTATCAAATACAAAAACCGATCAAATGGAATCCGAATAAAGAGGTATTCGATAGTCCATTTGCCAACAATCTAAAGGGTAGAGCTTACAGAGGGAAGTGGGATTATTTAGATTTTTAAATTAGAGCACACATAGATTTGTTTCATAAACCGACGCGCCAGATATTCGAAAGAATTCTGGCGTGTTTTTTTGCTCTTTATTTTCGTAATTTTGAAAAATGAACTTTTCGTCAAAACTATTGGAGCAGGCTGTGGAAGAATTTGGAAAACTTCCTGGCGTCGGTAAAAAAACAGCCTTACGATTGGTGTTGCATCTCCTGAAGCAATCGGATGCCGAGGTGAGCCGTTTTACCGAATCCTTGGACCGACTGAAACAAGATATTAAATATTGCCGTACCTGCTTTAACATCTCCGATTCTGAACAATGTGAGATCTGTGCTTCACTAAAACGTGATAAGGGCCTGATCTGTGTTGTTGAAGATACCCGGGATGTGATGGCTATTGAAAACACCAACCAATACAGTGGCGTTTACCATGTACTTGGCGGCTTGATCTCACCCATGGAGGGGATAGGGCCTGCTGACCTGAAGATTGAAGGATTAATTGAGCGTGTACGTTCCGGTCATGTCCAAGAAGTTATCCTTGCTTTGAGTGCAACCATGGAAGGCGACACCACCATATTCTATCTTTACCGTAAGTTAAAGGAATTCAATGTGCAGATCAGTACCATTGCCAGAGGTATTGCCTTTGGTGGTGAACTGGAATATGTGGATGAAATTACTTTAGGAAGGTCCATCGCGACCAGGGTCCCTTATGAACGGAATGTTGGTTAATGTTCGGTTTTCATCTTGCTGATGATCCAATAAAATCCAATCCCACAGAATATCAATATCAATCCTGCCGAAGTCCACAACGTAGAATAGCCAAAATGTTCTGCCGTATAGGTCCCCAAGAAAGGGGAGAAGATATTGGCGGCAGCAAAGGCCAGCGAGTTAAATCCCATATAAGCACCTTGATTGCTCCGACTGGCTCTGTTGATGGCTACGGTTGCCGTAAATGGTAATGTTAACATCTCACCAGTAGACAAGAAAAACATCGCCAGATATAACCAGGAAATCCCGAAATCAGCTGTCAACATCAAATAGGACATCCCAGAAATGGCCGTTCCCCAGAGCATAATTTGCCGGACCGAAAAACGATGTTCGACGATATGTACCAGCACCATCTCAAATAACACGATGACAAATCCACTAAAGCCTAATAATAATCCGATTTCATCGGAATGCAGATTATGAGCTTCTTTATAGAAAAGGGGTAGGGTACTTAATAATTGGAAGAAAGCCATCGAAAACAGACAGCATAGGATATTGAACACAATAAATAAGCTGTCCTTATAAGCGTTCCGAACAGGTTTATCTTCCTCTGTTTCTTTTTGACCAATACTTTGCCCAACCTCAGTCCTTGCCTTTCTGTTCCTGAAGAAATATATAAACACGATGGCAGCACAAGCAGCGGCAATGGCATTTCCATAAAAAATCCAGTTGTAAGAAAACTTAGCTAAGAAACCACCCAATGCAGGGCCAATGGAAAACCCTAGGTTCACCGCCATCCGGTTTAAGGAATAGGCGCGGGTAATGTTTTCGGGTTTAGCATACCTAGCTACCGAAACCGAGTTAGCAGGTCGGAAAATATCAGCAACCAAGGTCAGGATAAAGATCATGATGGCCAGACCTTCAAAGGTTCTGAACATCGGTAACAAAAGGAATAGCGGTATTACGGAGATCAAACTCCAGGTCTGTACCTTAAAGTTCCCGAATTTATCAGTTAGCCATCCTCCTAACCAAGAACCACAGACCGAGCCCAATCCAAAACAACCCAATACCAAACCAATCTGCGTTTTGCTGAATCCCAACTCCGAAGACATATAGATCCCCAAGAATGGAATTACCATGGATCCCGCACGGTTGATTAACATAACCAGAGCCAATAGCCATGCAGCAGGCGATAGGCCTTTATAAGAATTGATATAAAGTCGAATTAATGCTCTCAATATGAATGTTTTCTAAGCAATCCTGCTTGCTAGGTTGTCTAATCTTTTGTCTATGCTATAGGTGGTCGCTATACTTCTTTTAGTTCCCTTCTTTTTGTCCAGGATAAAATCTATCCTTCCTAGGTTAACCCCAGAAAAGCCAGTTTGGTTTACCAAAGTAATTTGATTGTCCAAGTTTTTTACCTCCGTAGGTTTATCCAAGAAGGTATGGGTATGGCCGCCGATAATCAGGTCTATATGCCTTGAATTCTTGGCCAATAATAAATCCGAAACTTTATCCGTATCATAATTGTAGCCAATATGGGATAGACAGATGATCAGATCGCATTTCAGCTCATTCTTTAACTTATGGGTATACTTCGCAGCGACTTCAATAGGGTCAGAAATCTTTACACCGGCATAACTGCGTGGATCAACCATGCCTTTCAGGTCAACACCCACTCCAAAAACACCGATTTTTACAGAGTCTCTTTCAAAAACAAGGTAATCCTTGGTTTTGCCTTCCATAATGGTTCCTGTAAAATCATAATTGGAAGTGACGAAAGGGAAGTTTGCTTTGTCAAAATGCTTAAGTAATCCCGGTAATCCATTGTCAAACTCATGGTTTCCAAAAGTTCCGGCATCATAACCGAGCTTTGACATCAGTTCAAGTTCCACCTTGCCATCAAAAACATTGAAATAGGGTGTGCCTTGGAACATATCCCCAGCATCGAACAAAAGGACGTTCTTTTCTTCAGAACGGATCTTTTGGATCAAGGTGCTTCTACGAGCCACACCACCTAGACCTTGCAGTCTTGAACCATCCATAGGGTAGGGTTCAATTCGGCTATGTACATCGTTGGTATGCAAAAAGGTGATCTTAACTTCTTTGGATTTGCTATATCCTGCAAATGGAATGGAACTCAAGGATGCAGTTGCTCCTAAAGCCATCACGCTTTTAATAAAGCTCCTTCTATTCAGTGATTTTAACTCTTCCATCTAACTTTGCTTCTACTTTTTTACCTTCTTTTGTTAACTCCTGCACAAAGCTGATCAAGCCTTCACGAACTCTTTCGCTTGTGACATTCTTACTGATCGGATTGCTTAGACCTCGGACTAGATCACCACCATTGGCAATAAAGTCATAGGTAACCAACTTATATGTTTTATTCGGGTTGATTTCATCACCTGCGATCTTGAAACTTTGGATTTTCTTATCTTTAATAATCAATTCCACATTCCCTAAAGGCTGTCCGTTAGTTTCTGCAATAAAATCTGCCAAAACCTGCACATCAGTTCCTTTGAGCTCTAAAATGGTAATGTAATTTTCAAATGGCATGACCTCAAAGATAGATCCTACCGTAACATTGCCCTGTTTGATTCCTGAACGGATACCATCTTTGGTGGCCATCGAAAATACCACCTCAGGATCAACTTTCTTGCCGATGGACAATAGCGCATCGGAGAAGAAATTGCTCAATTCTGATTCTGGAAGGTTGCGGTTTTTTATCAGTGCCTTAGGAGCATATCCCAATACCTCGTTCATCTTATCCTCAAGTTGGCTCTTATAGGGTAAAATGTAATTTGTAATCGCTGTATCTTCTGCAATCTGATTGTTGATTGCCAACATTTGTTTGTTTGATACAGCTGCTTGGTAAAATGTGGTCTTACAGGAGCTGAAGACCAGAAGTACAGAAACCCAGAATAGGATGCTGTACTTGGATAGCTGTGTACTCATATTTTGAAATTATACGCAAAGGTATTAAGATTGCCCTGAATCCAAAAGGTTTTGGATATAAAAGAATGGGCAGATGCTAAAGATTAATCTTCAGCTAACTTTTCCTTAATTCTTGTTAATGCGCTCCTCAAAATAGCAATTCACAAAATGTCTCGCCAAGGCATAAGACAGGCCATTGTCGCCCAGGGTTGAAACCTGTAGACTGCATCCTGTTGCAATCTTGCTCATGGAATAGGTTTGTATCTGTTGTTGTATGGGTGTGATCATCAGCATGGAGGTCCTTGCAAAACTGCCAGAAAGCACAATGGTTTCCGGGTTGAATACCTGCATGAACAAGGAGATTGCCCTTCCTAATTTGCTGCCTAATTCCGAGATCAATTGAATGGCATATTGATCGCCATCCATTGCAGCTTGGATGATATGTTCGGGAGTTAAGGGCATGTTCTCGTATTTGGATACGATTAGAGTAGGGATGCCCTCTTCTATATCTCGAGTCGCCTTATTTACCAAGGCGGTTCCAGAGACTAATGTCTCCAAACAGCCTCGTTTGCCACAGTAGCATAGCTCGCCTTCATTAGCAAAGCTGATATGGCCCATCTCGCCTGAAAAACCATCTTTGCCTAAATAGATTTCACCATTGGAGACTATTCCCAATGATATTCCCCAATCCAATCGAATTACCAAGGCGTCTTTTTTTCGCTTCAGCTTGCCATAGAACTTCTCTGCCAGCGTAGCGACTTTCGCGTCATTGATGACCTTTGTCCTTTTATTGAACTCATGTTCCAAATGGTTCTCAAGATTAAAACCAGGTTCATAGAAATAGGTGAAGTTCTCACCAGTATATCGATCAATTAAACCGGGCATGGAGATGGAAATCCCAGATACCTGCTCCATATCTAGTTTCTGGTCCTTTATATATTTTTTAACAATGATCAAAAAGGCAGGGAGTTCCCTGAGGTCCGTTGAGATCTCAAATTGAAATAGCTGCGCTGTATTGAGGATATTGCAGTTGTTGTCTACTAAAGCAATACGAACTGACCTACGGTTGATTTCAATGGTTAATACACGAAACAGGCTATCGCTTAATTGGTATAAATTAGGTTTTCTTCCCCCTAGGGATTCACCACGTTCGTGCTGATTCAGGTATTTTTTCTCCACTAACTCAACCATCAAGGTGTTCAAGGTCGGAAAACTTAAGGTCAAACTCTTCATCAAATCATTTACCGAAGCATTGTCAAGTTCATAAACGGCTTTCAATAACCTAAGTTTTTTCTTTGCAGATTTGGCGGTTTTTTTAGATAAGCCCGAAGGACTCACTAATAGCTTTTCAATAAATTTCATGTTTGTTTGAGTTAATAAAATCTCATCGTTAATTTTTGAGGCTTAAATCAAAGTTCAATCAAAAGAATTAACTCAATTAAATTAAACTAATGAATAAATATTTAAATTTTAATCTAAAATAAATAAAAAAATTAATATTCAAATTAAAAAATGCTTACCAAAGACCTAATATGTTAATTTTATTCATAAGATTTATGTTTTAATGTAAAAATTTACAAAACAATTGTTAATAATTTTAACCTAACATTCGTTTAACTAAAATCAGAAGAAGAGATAAGAAGGCGTATGCTGGAGGAAAAAACGCATGGACATCGTTTTTGCATTAGCCCTATTTTGTTCAAAACCATTTCTAAAATAATATTGCCACTATGGGCAATGTCATTAAGTTAGGGTTTTTAGTGGCACTTTGAGAAGGAAAAATTTGGGCTAAATTTATCGGAAGGTGATGACAGTTGGCAATGAAAATCTATTAGCTCTTTTGTTTTTTAAATATATAATCCCTTTTGGGGTTCCATTATTTTAGCAGACATGGCACGTTAGCCTGGAAGTCGCGCAAAAACGATGTTCGATTAATCGAACATCGTTTTTGCATTACCCCTTTATAGTTTACCATCCATGCTAAAATAATTCATCCCCGCTGGGGATGTATGGCGGATAAAAAATATTCTTCTGGAGAGGAAATATAGGTCCAAATACCTAAAAACACAGAGTTAACAAAAGTTCATTGGTAGGAACGAAGAGTCTCGGAACCATTCAAACCTCCCCCTTATTTAAAAGGATTAATGATTCCATTGGCAAACAGGTCCTACACCGAAGGTGTAGGATGACAAAATGTAGTGGACATTATCGTACAGATTCTTCACGGATCGTTCAGAATTGGAAGTGTACTAAGGAGGGGTTTTTCAGAAAATATTTCACCCACACTGTGGGTTATCCGATTAACGATCCGATTTTCTACAAAGATGTCACCCCCTTTCAGGAGTTCCCAATTTCTACATACATTTATCCTTCCGAAGGAAGCACTTTAGCCTCCGGCTCATTTCCAGTGGCGGAAAAATGGAAAGAATGCCGATGACTTGTGCGATGGGATTGGCCTTGGAATGCTTTCAATGGATCATCCCAACAAAAGGGATGATCCATTGAAAGATATTCCCGACAATAAGGCATTCTTTTCATGTGAGAGGGGCTGTGCGAAAAGTCACCTTAAATGGGCCGAAGCCTTTTGGTTACTTTTGGGCTCCAAAAGTAACGATGAGATCGGTAATCCTTAAATAGGAAGGTTTTACGGATTCGAGTTGTTTTTGGTATCCGTGAGCTCCTTCGTCGGTTTGGTTACTTTTGGGCTCCAAAGGTAACGAAGAATCTATATTTTGCTTTTTTATTAACTAAATTACATTGCCCAGAGAAAGCAGAATATGACATCAACGGGCGAATGCAATTCGCCCCTACGTAGCAAGAAAAATTCTTCGGTTCACCTCCAGATCTTGGTCTATCCGCTCATCCTCGTCGGGTGAGCCGTACCCTGAGCGGAGCCGAAGGGGAGTCGAACCCAATCTTGGTTCAAAAAAATGGGCGCCCTAAAGCGCCCATTTTCATTATCCTTAAAAATACCTTTATCAAGGCATTCTCAAATTATCTTACTTTTTGTCGACCTTATATAATTTACCGCCATCAGTAACACTGTACAATGCTCCATTTTTACCTTGGATAACATCCCTAAAGCGTTCACCTTTATCCGATAATAATCTTTCCTCGCCAACAACTTTGTTGTCTTTGATGACCAAACGTGCGATATGCGTACTACTCAATCCACCTATGAATAGGTTGTTTTGCCACTCTGGTACATTTGTGCCTGTGTAGAAGGTCATACCACTTGGTGACAATACCGGATCCCAATAGTAAACAGGTTGCTCCAGGCCATCTTTTTGTTGGATAGGTGGGTTACCGATTTTATCTCCCTTGTATTCGATACCATAGGTAATTGTAGGCCAACCATAGTTGTTTCCTGCTTTGACTAAGTTGATCTCATCACCACCTCGAGGACCGAATTCAGAGTCCCAAAGATCTCCGGTTACAGGATTGAAAGCCAAACCTTGAACATTTCTATGTCCGTAGCTATAGATCTCTGGTTTAGCATCCCCTTTACCAGCAAATGGATTGCCTGCTGCCGGTTTACCATCGGTCGTGATTCTTAAGATCTTACCTAATGCTGAATTTAACTGCTGTGCTTGCGGACGAGTTTCAAGATCTGAACGCTCTCCAGTAGACACAAATAAGTTACCTTCTTTATCAAATAAGATACGGCCACCATAGTGCAGCTTACCATTATAGGTAGGTAACGCTTGGTAGATTACTTTTGCACCTTCAATGCTTTTTTCGTCCTGTGATAGTTTACCTTTTGCCACTGCTGTATGGTTACCACCAGATACCGGTTCAGCAAATGTCCAATAAACCATTCTATTGTTTGCAAAGTCTGGATCTAGGGTGATGCCCAGTAATCCACCTTGACCTTGTGCATCCACTTTAGGGATACCGGAAATTGCTTCGCCAATGGTTTTTGCATTTGGGTCTACGATACGCATGGTACCTTCTTTTTCGGTGATCAAAAGGCGGCCATCAGGAAGTTCTGCAATTCCCCATGGACTTTTTAATCCCTCAACAACCACTGCAGCTTCAAAAGGTGAAGTGGTTTTTACGCCTGCGATCCGGGTTTGTCCCTCAAATGCCGGCTTGTAATCTGTATTTCCTGGTTTTGTTTCAACAGGTGGGTATTTCGTTGTGTCTTGTACGACTGCGGTTGAATCCTGTGGTTCTGTACCATTTGAATTTGCTCCCGAACAAGCCACGAACGCTGTAGTTGCTGCCAAAAACAATGCGTTTGAGAAGTGTTTCTTCATGTTGGTTGATTTATGTTTATTTGTTGTTTATCAATTGAATTCTGGTCTTTTTGGGAAATTTGCCACATGTGCATATTTCGGACCCATGCTGATCAAAGCTTCTTTCCACAGGTTTTCCCCGTCGGTAATAAAAGCTAAATCAATATTAAATGAATTGTGTACAGCCCAAGAGTTCTGTTTGATCTCTCCATCCAGTTGACCTGGGCTCCATCCTGAGTATCCTAAGAAAATCTTGACTTCTTCACTGCTGATCAAATTTTCGTTGATCAGGTATTTCAAACGGTCAAAATCCCCACCCCAATAGAGATCATCTACGATATGGGTGCCTCCCTCGATTTTCTCATTGGCTTTGTGGACAAAGAAAAGCGCATTTCCTTCCACTGGTCCGCCAAAATATAAAGGGATTTCAGAATTATCAACGTCTTCCAGGACATCCGATAGCATAAGCATGGAGCGATGGTTAAGGATCAATCCGACGGTGCCATCGTTTTCATCATGCTCGCACAACAAGATCACTGAGCGTTCAAAATTCTGATCCAGCATGAAGGGCTCAGATAAAATTAGACTGCCGCGTTTTGGGATATATTCGTTGAACATAACAGAATAGATGTGTTTATACCAAATTTATAGAATATCATTATTAATCCACTGTAAAATAGCAATAATTTTTCATTTCATTTTCTATAAAAAATGGATATTATGTTAAGTTTGTAGGAAATATCCTTTGCCATGTCCATTGAACATAAAGAAATTGCCGCCATTCGGGAAGACTATGTGAAAAGCAGTTTGAGCGAATCGGACGTGCAGAAAAATCCAATCGAACAGTTTCAAAAATGGTTTGATGAAGCCATGTCCTCGCAGGTTACTGAACCTACGGCCATGGTCCTTTCTACCGTTGCTGAAAATGGTTGCCCTTCTTCCAGGGTCGTCCTTTTGAAGGATATTAAAGCCGAAGGACTCAGCTTCTTTACCAATTACAACAGTAGGAAAGGGCAGGAGATCATCCAGAACCCGCGTGTTTCAGCGCTATTTTTCTGGCCTGAACTGCAAAGACAGGTCCGTTTTGAAGCTGAAGTGGAAAAATTACCTAAAGCAGATTCTGACGAGTATTTTTCCATTCGCCCTAGAGGCAGCCAAATCGGCGCCATTGCCTCGCCACAAAGTGCCATTATCCCTGACCGGGAAACCCTAGAAAAAAGGGTGGCTGAAGTGGAAAAGGAAATGGAAAATGTTACTGAAGTCCCAAGACCTGAATTCTGGGGCGGATTCCTTTTAAAGCCTGTTCGTGTTGAGTTTTGGCAGGGTAGAGGCAGCAGGCTCCATGATCGGATTGTTTATATTAAAGATCATGCTGACTGGACCATCAACCGTTTAGCCCCTTAACAATGATTCAAGAAATAAAGAAACATCTAGAAGAATACGTACATATAGATGCGGTTCAGTATCTGCAAGAGCATGGTCTTCAACCCGCTCTATATATTGCTCCAGAACATCTGAAGGCAGTCTGTTTTTTTCTACGTGATAATGAAAACTATTATTTTGACTTCCTGGCCAATATTACAGCAGTAGATTATTTCCCCCAAGAATATTTTGAGATAGTCTATAATCTCACATCCATTCCATTCCAAAAGCAGCTCACCTTGAAGGTAAAACTTAATGCTGTGCGGGATTTGAATGAATTACCTGAAGTTCCCTCTGTTTCTGAGGTATGGAGAACGGCGGATTGGCATGAGCGCGAAGCTTATGACCTGATGGGCATTTTCTTTGCGGACCATCCCGATTTGCGTCGCATCCTGATGCCTGAAGATTGGGTGGGTTATCCGCTTCGAAAAGATTATCAAGATCCTGAAACTTATCATAATATCCCGATCAAATAGTTATGAACGAAAGATACCTACAAGCTAATAAAAACTATCAGGATAAGATTAATACAGTTTCCTCTCAAGAAATGGTTATCAACCTCGGTCCTCAGCATCCATCTACGCATGGTGTTTTGAGATTGGAACTGATCACCGATGGCGAGATCGTCAAGGAAATCATCCCTCACATGGGCTACCTGCACCGTTGCTTTGATAAACATGCAGAGTCCATGAATTACGGAAAGACCATTCCCTTTACGGATCGTTTGGATTACCTCGCTTCAATGAACAATGCCCATGCCTTTGTAATGGGCGTAGAGCGCATGTTAGGTATTCAAGATAAAATCCCAAAACGGATTGAATACATCCGTGTACTAGTGACTGAACTGAACCGTATTGCTTCCCATTTGATTGCCATAGGGACCTATGGTATCGATATTGGGGCATTTACTCCATTTATGTGGTGTTTCCGAGATCGGGAGCATATCATGAATATGTTGGAATGGGCTTCAGGTTCTAGGATGCTCTATAATTATATCTGGGTAGGCGGATTGTTCTATGATATTCCCGTCAACTTTGAAGAACGTTGCCTGGAGTTTATCAATTACTTTAAACCAAAATTGGTTGAATTGGATGATCTGTTGTCCAATAACCAGATTTTTATCAAGCGTACTGCCAATATCGGTGTTTTACCAGCTGATGTAGCTATTAATTATGGCTGTTCTGGCCCTATGTTAAGAGGTTCGGGTATCAAATGGGACCTTAGGCGGGTAGATGGTTACTCGGTTTATCCTGAATTAGATTTTGAGATCCCTGTAGGAAAAGGTGAGATGGGCGCTGTAGGAGACTGTTGGGATCGTTATAAGGTCAGGGTAGATGAGGTCAAAGAATCTGTCAAGATTATTGAACAATGTTTGCCAAGATTGATGAGTGATTTCAAGAGAACACCTGACTTTGACCCTCGAGGAATGGTTCCAAAGAAAGTCAATCTAAAAGCTCAAGAATATTATGTGCGAGCTGAGAATCCAAAAGGAGAATTAGGCTTCTATTTCGTCACTCAGGAAAAAACGGATATCCCGAAGCGAGTGAAAGCGAGAGGGCCAAGTTTCAATAATCTTTCGGTATTGCCCGAACTTGGAAAGGGAGTCCTTATCGCCGATTTGATCGCCATTTTGGGTTCAATCGATATTGTGCTTGGTGAAGTCGACCGTTAAAATAAAACCGCATAAAAACGCAAATTGTATTAGGAATAATCTTTTTAATAACTATATTTGCTATCTCATAATTTAAGTTTATAATTGGTTAATAGTTAGGGGAGCAATTGCCAGATTGCTTCCCTTTCTTTTTGGTCTAACGCTAATTAAACAATGTTCTCTTACTTATTTTTTGATATATAATTTGGAACAAAAAAAGGCCTTGGCAAATTTTGTCCCGGATTGGGGATTCTTTTGGTCTTATTCGAGACATATTCGGGAAGCTTTGCGAGATTTCAAAATATGCCTCGAATGAGGTAGCATTAAAACTGTTAAAAGCTCATGGATCTAGAAAAACGCAAACATGCATAAAATGGAAAAGGGGGAGGTGAAACCCCAGCGGGGGTGAAATGTTTTTCAATACACTTTTTCTGTCATCCAGCAGGGGCACCCGAAGGGTCTCGGAAATATCCACTCTTTAATTAAAATAGTTCCCTCTTCTTACGATTTCGAGATGACCTATTTTCCTAAAAAAACAAAAATAGATTCTTCACTTTGTTCTGAATCCCTCTCAGGAATCTCCAATTCTGAACGAATAGTGAAGAATCTGTACGTAAATGTCCCAGACGTTCCTGTCATCATCCATCGAAGATGGATGACCTGTTCGTTTACTCAAATAATTGGTAGTCAGTCATTTGTTTTGTATTGTTCCGAGATCCTTTCTGCGTCAGGATGACACGTTTGTTAAATCTGTGTTTGTAGGTATTTTGACCTATATTTTCTCTTCAGAAGAATATTTTTTATCCACCATACATCCCCAGCGGGGATGAATTATTTTAGCATGGATGGTAAACAATAAAGGGGTAATGCAAAAACGATGTTCGATTAATCGAACATCGTTTTTGCGCGACTTCCAGGCTAACGTGCCATGTCTGCTAAAATAATGGAACCCCAAATGGGGTTCTATATTAAAAAAAACAAAAGAGCTAATAGATTTTCATTGGCAATATGCTGTCATCACCTTCCGATAAATTTAGCCCAAATTTTTACTTCTCAGAATGACGCTGGAAAATGAAAAATAAATATATGTGATCGGCATTTCGCCAATGATCTTGGTCCATCCTCCAATCCCGAACATCCTGGTTCAAAACGGTTGTATCATGACTGATAATCAGTCATTTGTCTTGTAATTTTCCGAGATCCTTCCTGCGTCAGGATGACGCTGGAAAATGGAAAAACATATGAGATAGGCATTCTGCCAATGATCTTGGTCCATCCTCCAATCCCGAACATCCTGGTTCAAACATTACAAAATAAAAATATTTTACAATTCATTGAATTTTGGGAACCTTGGGGAAACCAATTCCTTCCATTCTGGGTTTTTCTTGATATAGGCGAAAACATAGGGACAATATGGAGATACGGTCTTTCCTGATTCCTTGATGTAGTGTAATGTTTTTTCTACTATGGCAGCTGCGGCACCGCTCCCTGCCAATTCAGAAGGTGCTTCGGTATGGATCAAGGCAACAGTACTGCTTGTTTCTTTGTAGTCAATGAAAGCTATATGGCCATCGACATCTAATTCAAATCTGCTTTTTTCTTCGTTTTTCTTTAGGGGGAGGTTGATAAATTTATCTTTCATACCGAATCAACAAAAATTTAAATGTATAGTTTTTATTCTTTGGCAAAATTAAACCTATACATTTAAATCTTGATTGATATATGTTAAGAAATAGTAATCATTTCATTAATCAGCCAGGTGGTACAGCTCTTCGAATTCTTTTTTGTATTTCTCAAGGATTACCTTTCGCTTCATTTTAAGGGTAGGGGTCAGCTCACCGTTTTCAATCGTGAACTCATCAGAAAGAATGATCGGTTTTTTGATCTGTTCCCAGTTTCCAAAATGTTGGTTTGCCAACTGAACTTCCTTGTTGATTTTGCGTAAGACTTTCGATTCGGTCAGGAACTGGTCCTTTGGCATTCCTTTTAGTTCTGGAGCTTCATTTTTAGACCAATCTTGTAGATGGGCATAGTTCGGGACAATAAAGGCTGAGGCAAACTTCTGCCCATCGCCAATTACCATGGCTTGCTCTATATAATTAGATTCCAATAATTTCTTTTCGATAGGTTGTGGCACTACATACTTACCGCCGGAAATCTTGAACATTTCTTTTTTACGGTCTATGATCTTCAAGAATTCTTCATCCTCCCAAACGCCGATATCGCCAGTATGTAACCAACCATCAATAATGGTTTTGTCAGTCTCTTCCTTGTTCTTGTAATAGCCTTGCATAACATTGGGGCCTTTGACCAAGATCTCGCCATCATCAGCCAATTTAATCTCCACATATTTCACTGCTAATCCCACAGTTCCGATACGGATCCCTTTCAGGTAATGGTTTACCGAAATCAAAGGTGAGGCTTCAGTCATTCCATATCCTTCGTAAAGAGGAATGCCTGCTGCTAGAAATACTCGGGCAAGTTTGGCCTGTAAGGAGGCACTCCCTGAGGCTACAGTTTGAAGATGTCCACCTAAAGCTTGGTACCACTTGTCTAGGACCAGCTTCTTGGCCAATTTCAGCTTGAAGTTATAGCCAAAACTTCTTTTTTCCGGATTAGGATCGAATTGTTCTGCTACTTCAACAGCCCAGTCGAAAATCTTACGTTTCATACCGGTCAATTCCATGCCGGTTTTCATGATTTTCTCGTAGACCTTCTCCAAGATCCTAGGTACGGCCGTCATGATATGAGGTTTTACCTCATTGATATTCTGTCCAATTTTGTCCAAGGATTCTGCGATATGGATGGTAATACCAATGTACATATAGGTATAGATTACCATTCGTTCGTAGGCATGGCAAGGCGGTAAGAATGTCAATGCACGATCGTAGGCTTTACAGGGCGTGATCTCTCGTGCAGCTTCCACATTGGAAATAATATTATGATGGGTCAACATCACACCCTTTGGTTTTCCGGTCGTTCCAGAAGTATAGATGAGGGTGGCTAAATCGGTATGTTGGATATTGGCTCTCAGTTCTTCGATTTTTGAATCTGGAATATGGGCTCCAACGGTTCTCAATTCATCCCAGTTGCGCACATTTTCGTTTTTCTCGATACAGAAAATATACTTCAGAGTATAGATTGAATCATTTAATTGGGTCAATCTATGGTATAAGCTTTTGTTACTAACGATGCAGAGCTTTATTTCGGCATCATTAAAAATAAATTGGTAATCTGTATCACTGATATTAGGATAGATGGCGACCACTACAGCGCCAATCTGCTGTATAGCGAAATCGACGATATGCCATTCAATGCTACTATCTGCAATTAATCCAACTTTGTCGTTTGGTTTAACACCAAGTTCAATCAATCCTTTGGAGATAGCGTTTACTTGTTCCAAGAATTCTACAGAAGTCAAGGTTTTCCATTCCCCTTCTTTTTTATGCGCAAACATATTGAGGTCTGGAAACAGGTTTACTTGCCTCAAGGCAAGATCAAAAAGTCTAAGATTTTCAATCATAACATACAAAAGCCTGTCTTTCAAGTTTATCGACAGGTGGCTTAACCAAGATAACAGTAATCTGGGATAAGAAGTTTTGCAAAAGTATGAAATTGTTGCGTTTAGCCTTAATAAATTTGTTTTTCGGTAGTGACCATGACTTATTTATCCCCCTGCATTGCGAAATAATTTCTAGGAATTATTGTAAATTGCCTATCCAAAGGAACCAATGTAAACAGTAAAATAAACGTCAGATTTGAAGGCTTTTCAAGGAATTGACCTTAAAGTCTTTTGTTTGTATAGTTAAATTTTTTAATTTCGTTTAAACTTAATTATGATGAATAGCTACGATAATCCCGTCTTAGAGCAATTGCCCAAACATCTTCAAAGATACGTCGTCGAGCAAAATTATGAGCGTTATTCTGCCTTAGATCAGGCCATTTGGCGTTATGTGATGCGCCAGAATTATGCTTATCTGAAGGACATTGCCTATTATCCCTATATTCCTGGATTGACCAAGGCCGGACTAACCATTGAGCGGATCCCGAATTTACAATCTATGAACGATAGTCTCAAAAAGATAGGTTGGGGTGCCGTGACAGTGGATGGCTTTATTCCTCCTGCAGCCTTTATGGAATTCCAGGCACATTGTGTGTTGGTAATTGCAGCAGATATTCGACAGATTGAACATATTACCTATACACCGGCTCCGGATATCATCCATGAATCTTCCGGCCATGCACCCATCATTGGGGAACCTGAATACGCCGCCTATTTGCAGCATTTTGGGGAAGTAGGTTCTAAAGCGATGAGTTCAGGTAAGGATTTTGAGTTGTATGAGGCTATTCGGGCTTTATCCATTGTTAAAGAAAGGGAAGATGCCACTGTAGAAGAAATCCAAGCAGCAACAGATCACTTTAATGCTATATCAAGTAATATGGGTGAACCATCAGAAATGGCCTTATTGAGCAGGTTGCATTGGTGGACGGTGGAATATGGATTGATCGGAAGCGTTGAAGACCATAAGATTTATGGTGCGGGATTATTATCATCTATCGGTGAAAGTGCCACTTGTATGCAACCTGAGGTCAAAAAATTACCTTACAATATGGATACTCTTCAGTTTTCATACGATATCACTAAGCCGCAACCGCAATTGTTCGTCACGCCTGATTTTAAACATGCCTACAATGTGTTGGAGGAGTTTTCAAAAACGATGGCTTTTCGGGTTGGGGGTAAGGAAGCGATGGAGAAAGCCATTGATAGCAATAATATTTGTACCGTTGAATTAAGTTCTGGTTTGCAGGTGTCCGGTGTATTTACCTCTATGTTTTTGGGAGAAGATTTAATTGCAATCAAAACTAAAGGTCCTACTGCCTTGGCTTATCAGAATAAGGAATTGAAAGGGCATGATAAACATTATCATAAGGATGGATTTAGCTCTCCAATCGGATTGCTATTGGGTAAGCGATTGCCTTTGGAAGAATGTAAGGAATCTGATCTGGAAGGTTTGGGTTTAATTGTAGGGATGCCAGGTTCACTATATTTCAAATCGGGAATACTTGTTTCAGGTCAGGTAAAGTCCTTTGTTTTCAATGCGGATGGTTTATTGCTGATGGTCAGCTTTGAGGATTGTACTGTTGTGCATGAACCAACAGGTCAAGTGCTGTTCCAACCTGAATGGGGTACCTACGATATGGCGGTTGGGACAGAAATAAAATCCGTCTATGCGGGGGCTGCTGATAAATTTGCCTTTGATCCTGAGATCAATATTTCAGAAATTAAAACGGTTAAACAGCATTGGACTGAAGAGCAAAAAGAGCTTCATGGGATCTATGGTGAAATTAGGATTTTAAGGGAAGGAAATGGAGGCATTCATAAGCTATCTACGTTCATTGATGAATTATTGGAGCAATTTCCCAATGATTGGTTAGCGATTGTGGAACTTTATGAATTAGCTATCCATGAGGGTGAAAACGAATTGGAGGAAAGATTGGAAGTCATATTAAAAGAAAAGGCCAAGAAAAATCCTGACCTTGAAAAATTAATATCAGATGGAATAAGACTTGCACAAACTCAACCAATCAATTTGGAATTAATGTACCAATAAGACTTGCCAAGCTTTTTCTATTTGTTCTTCATCCAATAATTTGGCAGCATAGCGCTGTAGCTCATTATTCAATTGGATTTGATCATTTTCCCACATACTTTTTAAGTTATGGATCTGTTCATCCTCCATTATGCTTTCTTCAAATGTAGGGATGGCTTCAATATTTGCCAAGAGGCCTAATTGGTTTCCAGTCAATATGGATGAATTGCGGATATGTTCAGGTAATTGATCCACTCCAATACCCAGTTTTCGAAGGGGTTTTGGAACTTCAAAAAGATTGTCTTTTGTAACTCGGCAATACCAATCGCCACCCAATCTTGCGACCAGATCAAGGGCTGCTTGATCCATGTTATCATTTTCGTCCAGTAAGTAACTTTTGATATGCATGTTGACCACTTCGGCGATGACCAAATTTCCGGTTCCTCCACCTTCTTGGATCGTGATAATTTCCCTTACCTTACATTCCAACTGAACTGGAGATTCAGCTACCCTAGGGGGGCTGATCAGCTCCGAGGGAATAGGCGTAAATCCGGATTTGTCAAATTCGTTAATCTCCTTCGCATATTCGGTACTGGCTAAGGACTGTTGCTGTACCATATCGTAATTTACAATATTGATGACTACTTCGGGTACTTCACGGATATTATCCAAAGTATGTTTATCCTTTCCATCGCGAACCCGAGTAAGTGGTGAAAAGACACAGATCGGAGGGTTCTGGGACATGAAATTGAAATAGCTGAAAGGGCTAAGATTCACATTTCCTGCTTTATCTATGGTTGAGGCAAAGCAAATCGGCCTTGGAGCCACTGCGTACTTTATTAAAGTGTCGAATACTGAACCGTGTGTCTCTTGGTTGAATGTCTTTGTTTCGTTGAACTGCATATAAATCTTTTTATTGATTGATTATTCAGATAGATCTTCTTGGTAGATGGTGTTTTCAAGTTTCCCAAGAGCCGTTACCTCCATGCTGATCCTATCATTGGGTTGGATCCAGATTTCTTGATAAGCGGGGTCCTTGCGTTTTCCGGTTCCATTAATTTCTAATAGACATCCAGTTCCAACTGTTCCAGAGCCGATAATATCTCCTGGGTAGAGGGTAACGCCATAAGACGCCCTTTCAATAATCTCGGCAAAGGTCCAGTTCATGCTGGCCAGGCTTCCTTCAGAAACCAGATTATCATTGATCCAACATTTCATTTTCAGGTCATAAGCATTTCCGGTATGTCCAGGCAATGGTTCTGTTCTATAATTCTCCAATTCGTCTAGGGTGACTAGAAAGGGTCCAAAGCTGCTTGCGAAATCTTTTCCTTTGGCCGGGCCTAGATTAAGCTTCATTTCTTGCATTTGCAGATTTCTGGCACTTAAATCATTAAGGATCATAAAGCCGGCAATATATTGATCGGCTTCAGCAGCTTTGATATTTCTTCCTTTTTTATGGATGACGATCGCCACTTCCAATTCGAAGTCCATTTTTTCAAAGTGCTTGGGCATGCAATACACTGGCCCGGGACCTTGTATGGCCTGATGGTTGGAGAAGTAGAAAACGGGGAATTGGTCAAATTCAGGAATCATTTCCAATCCGCGATTCAAGCGTGAGGTTTCTACATGTTGTCTAAATGCGTAAGCGTCACGGAATGAAGTAGGATTGGGTACTGGAGCAAGCAGGGTAATTTCAGAAAAGCTATTGCCTTGATTTTGAAAATCTTCGATTTTTTTAAATTCTTGTAGCTCTTTTTTCGCCATATCAAGTCCTTCTTGGCCAAGCTGAAGTAATGCTAAGCTGGAATTGGGGAGCTGATTGGATATTATATGGCTGGGAAAGACCAAGTTATCAATGACAAAACCTAGTTGTTCGTTGCCATTTTCCAAGTATGTTACGATTTTCATAATGAAATTTTGAATTCTCCGCTTATTTAATTGTCAAGGTTATAATTTTTCTATGCCGGGAAATTAAATTTCATAATACCATATTTATTTTCCCAATATTTATGTAAATATAAAATTATAAAGGGTATATTTGAAATAATACATACCATTATGAACATTACCAACATAAAGCCAAAGAACCTTCCAAAAGGTTTAATGCCTTATATCAAGGCATTGATAGCTGATGTTGTTTTCGCTCAATACTAATACCAAAATTAATTCTTTTTCAAAGTGATATCTAGCCATAGGCTATGTAATTCAATCATATTATAATCATTTTTTAAACTTAGTATTATGCCACTTTATCATCAGTTGGGTAAAATTCCCCCAAAAAGACATACAGTTTTCAGAAAGGACAATGGAGAATTGTTTTCTGAGGAATTGGTATCGACCCATGGGTTTTCGAGTGTTTATTCCTTGGTGTATCATTGCTATCCACCAACCATCGTAAAGGAAATCCGAGAACCTTATGATGTGAACCCTAAAATTGCTAGGGAAAAACATTTGAAGCATACCAGTTTACGAGGTTTCCAGGTGAAACCTAAAGCAGATTTTTTAGAGAGTAGGACCCCAGTCTTGGTCAACTCCGATCTACATATATCCTTAGCGGCACCACAAAAATCCATGGACAGCTATTTCTATAAGAATAGCCAAGCGGATGAGGTGATATTTGTCCATGAGGGTTCCGGAACCTTAAGGACAGGCTATGGAGAACTCCCATTTGCTTATGGCGATTATCTGGTGATTCCTAGAGGAGTTATCTATCAGATTGATTTTGACACGGATAAAAACCGATTGTTCATTGTGGAGTCCTTTGAACCGATCCGAACTCCTAAAAGATATAGAAATGAATTCGGGCAATTGATGGAACATTCTCCGTTTTGTGAGCGAGATATCCGTAGGCCTCAGAATTTGAAAACCTTTGATGAAAAAGGAGATTTTGAAATCAAGATCAAGAAACAGGGATTAATTTATCCTTATGTCTATGGAACCCATCCATTTGATTTTGTTGGTTGGGATGGATACCATTACCCTTGGGCATTCTCCATCCATGATTTCATGCCGATAACCGGTAAGTTGCACCAGCCACCTCCAGTACATCAAACCTTTGAAACAAACTCCTTTGTTTTATGCAGTTTCTGTCCTAGGATGTATGATTATCATCCTGATTCCATTCCTGCTCCTTACAACCATAGCAATGTAGACTCCGATGAGGTTCTCTATTATGTGGATGGGGATTTTATGAGCAGAAAGTCTGTGGAAAGAGGACAGATTACCTTACATCCAGGCGGTATTCCACATGGACCACATCCAGGCACCGTGGAGAAAAGCATAGGACAGACCAAAACGGAAGAACTGGCAGTCATGATCGATCCGTTTAGGCCATTGATGCTTACCGAAGAGGCATTGCAGATTGAAGATCAGGACTATTATAAATCATGGTTAAACTAACCTATCAATAAAAATATTATGACACAAACATTCGCAGAGAAGATAGCAAAGGCTCAAGATTTTTTGCCTATCAATGGAACGGATTATATTGAATTTTATGTGGGGAATGCTAAGCAGGCCGCCCATTTCTATAAAACAGCCTTCGGTTTTCAATCGGAAGCTTATGCAGGACCTGAAACCGGAATCAGGGATAGAGCATCTTATGTCCTTAAACAGAACAAAATCCGGATTATTCTGACTACCGCCTTGAAATCGGATAGCCCTATTTCTGAGCATGTCAAGAAACATGGAGATGGTGTTAAGATATTGGCATTATGGGTTGACGATGCTGAAAAATCCCTACAAGAAACGGTAAAACGTGGGGCAAAGGTTTATCAGGAATTGGAGGTAAAGGAAGATGAATTCGGGGAAGTACGCACCGCTGGAATTTATACCTATGGGGAAACCGTGCACATGTTTGTGGAACGTAAGAATTATACCGGACCATTTATGCCTGGTTATGTTAAATGGGAGAGTGACTATAATCCTGAGGAAACCGGATTGTTATATGTAGACCATTGCGTTGGCAATGTGGGTTGGGATCGCATGAACGAAACGGTGGAATGGTACCAAGATGTTATGGGATTTGTCAATATCCTTTCCTTTGATGACAAACAGATCAATACAGAATATTCTGCTTTGATGAGTAAGGTGATGAGCAATGGGAATGGCTACGTGAAATTCCCTATCAATGAACCTGCTGAAGGCAAAAAGAAATCGCAGATCGAAGAATACTTAGAGTTTTATGAGGGTGAGGGAGTTCAACATGCTGCCTTGGCAACCCATGATATCTTAAAGACAGTAAAGGCATTGAAAGAAAGAGGGGTGGAGTTTTTAGGAGCTCCTCCGGAGGCCTATTATGATATGCTTTCCGAAAGGGTTGGCGAAATTGATGAAGAGATCAAGGCCATCCAAGATTTAGGAATCTTGGTAGATCGTGACGAAGAGGGTTATTTATTGCAGATTTTCACCAAGCCAATTGAGGACCGTCCGACTTTATTCTTTGAAATCATCCAGCGTAAAGGTGCTCAAAGCTTCGGAGCTGGAAACTTTAAGGCCTTGTTTGAAGCTATAGAAAGAGAACAAGAGAAAAGAGGGAACCTATAAGATATCATATAAATGAACCTATTGATTATGAAAGAATTATTGCAGGAGTTTGAGCAGAAACAACCGGAGATTGTTTTCGAATGGAAGGATACCGAGACTGAGGCCGAAGGCTGGGTTGTGATCAATTCCTTGCGTGGTGGAGCTGCTGGAGGCGGCACGAGAATGCGTTCGGGATTGGACAGGAATGAAGTCGAATCCTTGGCAAAGACCATGGAAGTGAAGTTTACGGTGTCAGGTCCTGCAATTGGAGGTGCGAAATCAGGGATTAACTTTGATCCAGCTGACCCCAGAAAACACGGCGTATTGGAACGCTGGTTTAAAGTGGTAACTCCTTTATTAAAGAATTATTATGGAACGGGAGGTGATTTGAACGTGGATGAAATCCATGATGTCATTCCATTAACGGAGCAATTTGGCTTGTGGCATCCTCAAGAGGGTGTTTTGAATGGTCATTTTGATATCCGCGAAAATGGGCGTATCCACCAGATTGGACAGTTGAGATATGGTGTTTCCAAAGTTTTGGAAGATTCACATTATAGTCCAGATCTGAAAAGGAAATTCAAGGTTGCTGATATGATCACCGGATTTGGAGTAGCAGAATCCGTTGGCCATTATTATGATCTATTTGATGGCCAAGTATCCGGTAAAAGAGCTATTATCCAAGGCTGGGGGAATGTAGCTGCTTCGGCAGCATTTTATCTGAGCAAAAAAGGAGCGAAGGTCGTTGGGATCATCGATCGGGTAGGAGGATTGATAAAAGAGGATGGTTTTTCTGAAGAGGAAATCCAATCCTTGTTGCTAACCCGAAATGGAAATTCGCTCTATTCCAAAGATATGGTTCCATTTGAGGAAATCAATAGCAAGATTTGGAGTATTCCTGCAGAAATCTTTATTCCTGCAGCTGCTTCGAGGTTAGTTTCCAAAGAACAGATCCAACAGATGATCGATAATGGGTTAGAAGTGATTGCTTCTGGAGCAAATGTTCCATTTGCAGACCGTGAGATTTTTTATGGTCCTGTAATGGAATATGCAGATCAGCATGTTGCGGTGATTCCAGATTTTGTAGCCAATTGTGGCATGGCGAGGGTTTTTGCCTATTTGATGCAGCCTAACATTGAAATCTCTGATGATTCTTTGTTTCAGGATGTATCGGATGTTATCCGCAAAGCTTTGGAACAGATCCATAGCTATAACCCCGAAACTAAAACAAATATCTCTTCAAGAGCTTATGAATTAGCATTGAGACAATTATTATAGTTGATGATTAATAGTTGCGGCCAGCAAAATATTTTTGCTGGCTTTTTTTTGTTTTTTGATTGGTATTCGTCCTCCGCATATTTTCTAAAAATAATATCAGCACTCAATAGATTTATTTCTATTAAACTTGCAAAAATTAATAAAAAATAGTTAGCTCATCTTACGATTCGCAATGAACAAAATCCTCTAAAAAAATCAAAAAATAGATTCTTTGCTGCGATCTGAATCCCTCTATGGGAATTTCAAATTCTGAACGATTAGTGAAGAATCTGTACGCAAATGTCTACTACATTTTGTCATCCTGTACCGAAGGTACAGGAACTGTTCGCCAGTGCAGTCTTATTTGTAAAGATCCGAGACCCTTCCTGCGTACGATGAACAAGTTTGTTAGAACTGTGTTTCTAGGCATTTAGAGCTATATTTATTTTCCTGAATAATTTCTCTTTTGTCGAACTACTGCCCTGGAAGGGCAGAATTATTTTAGAATTGGTATTGAACTATATAGGGTTAATGCAAAAACGATGTTCGATTAATCGAACATCGTTTTTGCGCTACCTCCAGGCTAACGTGCCATGCCAGCTAAAATAATTGAACCCCAAAAGGGGTTATTCGGTTTACAATCTGATTTTCTACAAAGATGTCACCCCCAATTGGGGTTCGGATAATTAACAAACATTCATCCTTCCGAAGGAAGTCCTTTAGCCTACGGCTCATTTCCAGTGGCGGAAAAATGGATAGAATGCCGATGCCTGTGCGATGGGATTGGCCTTGGAATGCTTTCAATAGATCATCCCTTTTGATGGGATGATCTATTGAAAGATATTCCCGACAACAAGGCATTCTATCCATGTGCGGGAGCCCGTGCGAAAAGCCACCTTAAATGGGCCGAAGCGTTTTGGTTACTTTTGCGCTTCAAAAGTAACGAAGAATCTAAATTTTGTTTTTTTTGCCTTCCACTTTGCTGTCATCACCTTCCAATAAATTTAGGCCAAATTTTTCCTGCTCAGGGTGACACTGTGGGATTAACCAAAGGTGCAGGAATTGTACGCTAATGCAGACCATCTTACTGGTCAAAAATGATATAGCGGGCGAATTCAATTCGCCCCTACAAAATGGGGTATTAACTAGTTGGATTTTTTGTCTTTGGAATTTACACCTCTTCCCGGCGGGTTCTGATATATTCTTCAATAATGGGAAGGTCGGCATTTGCCCAATCAAAACGGAACAATTCGGTTCTATCTACCCAGATAACTTGCTCATGTTCATTGGCTTTCAACTTGCCACTTTTAATGGAACAAATAAATGGATATAAGGTCAATGAGAAATCAGGGTAATGGTATTCAACTTTACTGAGGGGTTCATTGATTTGAATGTTGAGATTAATTTCTTCCAAAACTTCTCTCATTAAACATTCTTCCAGGGTTTCACCGTCTTCCAATTTTCCTCCTGGAAACTCCCATTTTAAAGGCAATTTCATTTTAGCGGATCGCTGACAGATCAATATTTGTTGATCTTTTTCTATTAAGGCACAAGCAACATGTATCATCAGAGTAAATATACTAAATTGAGACGGAAAGGTTACAAATTTTAGGGAAAGTCCATTAAGGAATTTTAAAGAAAAGATTTGTTTATAATTAGATTATAAAATATTAACTAATTGTAAATACCAGCTAATTAGCTTTATGGAAATTATTGTTTTATTTTTTATAATATGCCAAAAAGAATAGCTGTACATCTTAAGAAAATAAGTCCTTTGCGCTACTGGAAGGAACTTTTAGGTATACTAATTATTTTATTGGCTTTTGTTTTCTTCCGCGATCAGAAGAAGGAAATAGAACAGATCATGCCGCTTTTACAAAGCGCTAATGTTTATTGGCTCATTGCTGGAGTACTTTTGACTTTGTTTTTTATCCTCATGGAAGCCTATATGTATGTAGCCAGTTTTAGAGCGATGAGTCTGAGGATCAGTTTAAAAGTAGCCTTGGAGCTATTCCTGAAACGGAACTTTTTAAGTGTTTTTTTGCCAGCCGGAGGGATCTCTTCTTTGGCTTATAATACGACGCAGTTGAGGCGAATGAACCTCAATAAAACGCAGATCCATCAAACCAGCATTCTTTATGGTTACCTAGCGCTGTTTTCAGTATTTCTGCTGGCGATTCCAATTATGCTCTACAGCTTGTGGAAGAGTGGGCAGGTTGGTAACCTATTGATCCCCTTCCTTATCTTGGCTGTGATCTTAGCGGTTTCATTCTATATTGTTTATTGTTTCAGGTATAAAACCAAGATTTATCAACTATTAGAAAAAAAGTTCCCTTTAACCGTTATCCAAATATCAAATCTGTTTACAAGTGAGGTGGATAAAGGATATCTGTTGTTATCCTTGTTTTTTTCGGTACTGGTAGAGTTTTGTGGCATCTTCCATATTTTGATCGCCATGAAAGCCTTAGGATTGCCTCTATCGCTTGAGGCTGCGATTTTGGGTTATATAATTTCTACCTTATTGATGATCGTGTCTCCATTTCTGCGTGGCTTGGGTGCTGTAGAGCTTTCCATGTTTCTGATTTTCAAGAAATTTGGTTATAGCCATGAGGCGGGCATTGGAATAACCTTATTGTACAGGGTTTTTGAATTTTGGTTGCCTTTGGTATTTGGATTTATTTCTTTTTCCATGAAAGGGGCACAATTGATTACTCGAATAGGACCTTCGGTGATGATTTTCCTATTAGGCATTATCAATATTATTTCGGTTATTCTACCTCCCATTGCAGATAGGCTGCATCTTGAGAAGTTTTATTTCCCAGCCGAGACCTTATCGATTTCTAAGCTCCTGGTCCTGATTATTGGCATTGGTTTATTGGTCAGTTCAACTTATTTATTGAGAGGCTATAGGACTGCCTATTGGTTTGCTACCATATTTTGTGTTTTGTCGCTTTTTGGCCATTTGATGAAAGGGATAGACTATGAGGAATCTATAGTCGCTGCCATGACTCTGCTGTTTTTGATCTATAATAGGAAAGAATACAGGATACAGGCGAATTTCTATTGGGTGCGGATAGGGATATTATCTTTTTTGGTTTCTTTTTTCGCCATTTTGGTTTTTGAGACCATCAGCTTCTACATTATTGACAAGAGGCATTTCGGAATAGATTTCACTTGGAAAGAATCTTTTCTATATGCTTTGCGTGGATTTTTATTGTTTTCGGATGCGGGATTGGAACCTAAAACAAATTTTGGGAGGGAGTTTCTCCATATTACCCATGTCTTGGGTTTTGCTTGTTGGATCTTGTTTTTTTATACGATCCTTCAATCGAAGAAATATATTGCAAAAGACCATGGGCATGATGAGCAAGCCATGGCGAAAATGCTCTTAGATAAATTTGGGAATTCATCCTTGGATTATTTTAAGATCTCCAAAGAGAAGGAACTGTATTTTTCAGATTCTGCCTTAGGATTTGTTTCCTATCGGGTAGCCAATAAATATGCAGTGGTTTTGGATGAACCAGTCTGCCATTGGACAGATAAAGAAGATATCATCCAGGAGTTTGACCAATTTTGTCACAAGCAAGGCTTAAAGAGCATTTACTTTCGTGTTTCGGAAGATAATTTATTCAATTTCCAGAATCTACGAAAGAAGAAATTGCTAATCGGGATTGAAGGGATTATGGAGATATCTCAATTTTCCTTGAACGGAAAGGCTAGAAAATCCCTTCGGAATGGGATGAATTTTTTGGAGAAGAACGGCTACCATGCCTTGATTCACAATGCACCACATGGAGAGAAGTTCTTAAAGGAGTTAAAAGCCGTTTCTGATGAATGGTTAATCGGCAATAATCGGTCTGAAGTAATATTTTCTCAAGGGTTATTTGATACGGAAAGTCTCCGTGCCTTGGATATCATTTGCATCCATGATAAAGATGGAAATGTGGTTTCCTTTTTAAATATTGTTCCTGATTATGCGATGGACGAATGCACTTATGATCTTTTCAGGAAAAAAATGGAGGCTCCTAGTGCCTGTATGGACGGACTAATCGTCAAGCTGGTCGAATATGCTAAGTCGCATGACTATCGGTACATTAATTTAGGAATGGTTCCTCTGGTTGGGATTGAACAGCCTGATAATGCTGCAGAACAAATCATGAATTTTGTTTCCAATAACTTTCCGAAGTACAAGAAGTATAAGAACCAAAAAGATTTTAAGGACAAGTATTCCAATAAATGGGAAAAAAGATACTTGCTCTTTGATCATGACTTTGATTTATTGCAATTGCCAGCCGTGATGAAGAAGGTGATGAGCATAAAACAATGTTCCTGATCTTTTGAAAATGGAATTTTAATTAAATGTCCAAACATCTAATTAAAATTTTAAAAATACCATCTATTTGTATAGAAGACACAGCATAATTGGTAAAAAAAATTATATTTACGTAAATGCCCGAATAGTTACCATTGTTCTTCGTAAATAAATTAATTCAAGGCATCTATATCTATGATTATTTAACTGAGGTTCAGTGCATGAGAAAGAAATTTTCAATATTTTATTGGATAGTTTTGGTAAACTTAATGTTTCAGGGTTTTGTTACAAATGCCCAAGACAAAACAGATAGTTTAAGTAAGTTTTCTCATGATGAATTACTGGATAAGGCCTATATAACCCGCTCGACTGTTTATCTAGAATATTTAGAGAAAAAGAAATTAAGCCCTGAACAACAAAAGGAGGTCTTTACTTGGTTCTATTATTTATTGGCCGGAAAAGGTGATTTGGATGGGACCCTAAAATATTTGAATAAGCTTGATTCCATTTCTATTGAGACTAAAGATCCCATCAACCAATTTGTTGCCAAAATGGGGGCTGCAGAAGTTTATTATAAAAAATCTGATTACGCCAAGAGCAAAGAGGCCTTTCTTGGGGCCCAGAAGTTTATCGAGGACTATCCTCCTGGGATCGATCGCGTCCTAGCCAATGCTGAATACAATTATTTTTACTACTTAAGCGGAAACTTTGATGTTTACAACCATGAATTGGAGAAGCTGATTGGGGAATTGCAAGGCCTAAAAAACGATCGTCTACCAGTTGAGGAAAGGAGTTTTCATCTAAATGCGATCGCAACACTTGCCGTGAATCTTGCTTGTGGATATATCCTCCAAGAGGACTTCCACAATGCTGAAAAGAACCTGAAGATGGTAGAGGATATCTATACCGAAAACTTTAAGGGAGATACCACAACCACTTTTGTGCATGAGATTTTGGTGAAAGGTAAGTACCATTTCTTTAAAAAGGAATTTGATCAGGCAATTCCTTTTTTTAAAGAGGTTATTGATATCAATGCAAGAAAGGACTTTAAGGAATATGCCTATATGTCGAAGGTCTTTTTAGGCATGATCTATTATCAATTGGAAGATTATCAATTATCCCTTGATTATTTAGAAGATGCCATCCAAAACCAAATGCTGGTTGCAGACTACATCAAGTATGAAATGGAATCTTATCGGTATGCCTATTTGGCAAGTAAGCAACTTGGAGATACCGAGAAGTCGATGAGGTATTCAGGCCTGTTCATGGAGGAGGACCTAGCATTGAATGATAATAAAAGGTCTAATTTCATCAATACCTTTATCAATAATCTGGAGGTTGGTAAGTTGCAGAAGGATATATCTGCAAAGGATAACACTAATTTCATGTTGAGGTATATCCTATTTGGTTTTGCTATTCTAATCGCTGGGTTAGCCATTGTCTTGGTCTATCAAATGAAGGAAAACAAAAAGAATAAGCAAAAGATTTCCGATTACCTGGAGCAACTGAATAAGGATAAAAAGAGTAAAGTTGTTGCTGCAGACCATAAAAAGGAAGCAGTAGAAGAGGAGTCTAGTGCCATTCCGCAAACCAAGGAGATTGATGAGAAGGCCAGCAGAATCTTGGATAAATTAGAGGATTTTGAAGATGGTGATCTGTTTGTTGATAGTAAAATGAGCTTAGCATTTTTAGCGAGTTATTTGGAAACCAATACCATTACACTTTCTAAAATCATCAATACCTATAAGGAGATGAATTTCAATGATTATATCAACGGTCTTCGGGTTCGATATATCATTGAAAGGATAAAGAACGAGCCTAAGTTTGAACAGTATAAAATATCTTATCTCGCGGAGGTGAGTGGCTTTTCATCGCATAGCATATTTAGTAAAGCCTTCAAAAAGAGTACTGGAGTTACCCCATCTCAATTTTTGGATTATTTGAAGGAAGAAAACAGTAAATAGCCTTTTCAAGCGATTTCTATCTGTTTCATTTATATAAATTCGACAACCCTTCGTTCGGACAAGTAAAAGATGGAGCTTACATTTGGGTAATACAACCAAGAATGTTTTATCTAATTGGAAAGCATGTTCAAATCACTATTCAAGAAAAAGATCAGAATACCTCGTCATGATGAAAACTGGCAGGTTTATTTTTCTAGGATCAATAACCAGGTTACCTCGGTTATTGTTGATATCAATATTGCTGAGATTGCGCCGATAAAATCTTTGTCCGAGGTCTTTTATTTGATCATCCCTTTTGATTATGCCAATGAGGAAGGTTTACCAAGCATCGAAAGTTATAAGCTCATCAATGAAGTTGAGGATAAGATTTCGGAGTTGATCGTACGATTTGGGGAGAACCTGTTGCATGTCTCCACCTTGACCATGAATTCAGAACGATTGCAGATGTATTATTGTCATAAGGTAGAGAACACAAAAGTTTTCCTTGCCCAAATTGAAAAGGTTTTTGGACAGAAATTAACTTATCAAATCGATCATAGGCATGACCCCAATTGGAGTGATTATTTCAATCTGGCCTATCCATTGCCCTTTCAGATGGAGATGATCAAGAATCGCATTTTGCTACGGCAATTGACGGATGCAGGGGATGATCTGAAAGAATCCCGTAATGTGCATCATTTTCTTGACTTCAAGGAAGAAAAGGATGTAGAACAGTTTCTGCAATTTGCCGAAAGCGAACGCTTTGTCCTGTTCTTGAAAGAAAGGCGTGATGAATTATGGAAGTTGGGCATATCTAGACAGGATTATGTAAACTATGAGCAGATTGATGATTTATGTCTTCCGATATGGGAAAAAGCGAAGGTTTTCAACGGGATTTATAGTGGTTGGGAATCAGAAGTAATCAGAACAAAGAATCGATAAAATTTTGAGTCAAGATATATGTTTATTTATATAAAGAAAATTGAAGAGGCAAGTTTTGCTGCGGATCATTTGCAAAACCCTGTTAATCCGGGAAATCAAATGATTTTGGTGTTTTATAGGTCTTATTTTTCTACGGCAATCTATACCGGATATTCTAAGAATGCTGCTCCTAGTTATTATGATCGTGTAACAGATAAGTTTATACCAAAGCGGAAATGGTCCGAAGAAATGAAGCGTTATGTGCAGGAATGTGAGAACCAAGTGCCTAAAGCTCCTTTTCGATTGAAACCTACTATTTTTGGTTATATCTTCATCTTGGCATTTATTGGATTTTTTGCATATTTAGTATATGATACGGTCAAACCGAATCCATACCAGCAAGAACGTGTGTCAAAACTTTCGGAAACCATGAATGGAGGCGATTTGTACTTTGGTCGATTTACGGAAAAAGACCCGAGCACAGGGACTCCTAAAGGTTCTGGATTTCGCTGGTTTAAGATCATGGATGCTGGTCAAGAAAGCTTATTGATTTCTAAAGCTAGAGAACATAGTACAACCGCCAAAACTTCCATGGAAATGAACAGTTCAGATTTTGAACAAGAAACCATTCCGATGAAAATAAAAGATCAGGAGAGCTATCAAATTGATTTGGTTTCAGAGGATGGCAGTTTGGAAGTTACATTGACTGAGAAAAAATAATCTATGGGAATAAAAGAGGGAATAACAGCAAAGAAGGTGATCAAGATTTTTATTATTTGCCTAATAGTTGGCTTTATTCTGTTTGTATTTGCAATCATTCAGACCGTTAAGACGAAGTCTACCAATATCAGTAAGAAGGCGCCGTATAAGGAGGTTTTGGGAAAAGAGCTGGTAACCAAAAGACCAATCCGTCTTTTTATGGAACAAACTCCTACGAAAAAGGAATACCCGTATGCCATGTCGGATACGAATCAGACCTTTTGGAAATCATATACAGCCATGTTGCAGGCGGATGAACCTGTGATAAAATTGAGTGATTCGGTGGAAGCCAATGCGAAAGTGGTTTTTGATAAAGCCGTCATGTACACCAATGGGGTTTCTGGATCTTCTAATCCTAGATTATTCGGGACCTTGACCAGTGGCGATGGCAAAACCTATAAGGTTGAATTTCTATGGGGAACATACGATTATAACTATCCTTGGAAAGTCAGTCAAAGGGGGTATTTGTTTGAATTGGCACCTTGGCAAACTGTAAAGGATACAACGCATTATTATTTGCCTAATGCCGAATGGTGGTAGAAAGAGACAATAGACAACAGAACTTTCTGATGGCTATATGTTGAGAAAACTTGGGAAATAGATTTAAAGTTTGACAATAAAAAGAACGGTTCTACAATCTCTGATTGTAGAACCGTTCTTTTTATTGAGGATATAGATTTTTTATATCTCATTCTGATTTGGATTGAGCATAGTAGGAGTTATGCAGTGTCTTATGTCTACTGTCTTACTAACATCTGTTTTATCCTAGGAAATATCAATTTAAACCAAAAGGTATAATCTTGAGGGTTTTCTTTAAGGTCATTTTCAACTTTTTCTACACTGATGTATTTTAGGTCTTGAACTTCGTCTGGGTTTGGGTCTGGGATGTTTTCGCTGAACTTTCCAATGAAAATATGGTCGAATTCATTTTCCCAAAGTCCATTTTCTAGATGTTCTTCATAGCTCAATTGGAATACCTCTTGGATTTCGATATGGATTCCTAATTCCTCGAAGGTCCTTCTTTTGGCGGCTTCAATGGTTGATTCATTGGGCCTTGGGTGTCCACAGCAGGCATTGGTCCAAAGACCAGGGCTATGATATTTTGAATCGGCACGTTGTTGTAAAATCAGGTTTCCTTGTTCGTCTAATAGAAATACGGAGAAAGCACGGTGTTTTTTGTTTTGAAGATGAGCCTCTTGTTTTTCCATCTGGCCAATTTCATTATCCTGTTGATCTACCAATATCACAAATTCATCTACAGTCATAGTCTAGATTTAGGGGTGTTTTCCTAAAATAAGGAATTCAGTCTATTTAACCTAAAATGCTTTCGGAAGATCTGCGATAAACTGATCAATTGTTGTCTCTGGGGTAGCCCAAGATGTCACAAGGCGTACCACTGCCTTATCATGATCTAACTTCTGCCATACATAGAATTCATATTTTTTATGGAGTTCTTTGATAATAGGGTAAGGGAGAATCGGGAAGATCTGGTTGCTGACCGGGTTACTAGAGAATTCATAGCCTTTGGATTGGAAAGCATCTGCCAATTTTGCCGCCATTTGATTGGCATGTTTTCCTAGGTCAAAAAATAGATTGTCCTCGAACAAGGCATAGAATTGAGCCCCTAAGATTCGACCTTTTGCCATTAATGCCCCTTTTTGTTTGATATAATAGTCGAAACCCTGAGCAAGTTCCTTGTTTTTGAAAACAATGGCTTCACCTAATAAGCCGGCATTTTTTGTGGCACCGATGTAGAATACATCGGCAAGATTAGCCAATTCTTCGATGTTCAGGTCGGCATGGGATGAGGTCAACGCTGTAGCCAGCCTAGCGCCGTCTACAAACAATAACAAGTTATTGGATTTGCAGAATTGGGAGATTTCCTCTAATTCAGCTTTACTATAGATACTTCCAATTTCAGTGCATTGGGAGATATAAACCATAGCCGGTTTGACCATGTGGTTGTCGGTATGGTAATCTAGCGCAGCTTGGATTCCTTTAACAGCTATTTTACCATCCTGATTGGGAATACAATTGATTTTATGTCCTGTGTTTTCAATAGCTCCAGTTTCATGCACCTCGATATGTCCAGTATCAGCAGCAATAACTGATTCATAAGGTTTAAGGAGATGGCTGATGACCAGCATATTCGCCTGGGTTCCTCCAGAAACAAAATAGATTTCAGCATCGGGATTATTGATGCTTCTTTTGATGAAAGATTTTGCTTTTATGCTTAGGTTATCCTCTCCATAGCCTGTTTCTTGATCGAGGTTGGTTAGGATAAGGAGATTTAAGATATTGGGGTGAGCACCCTCACTATAATCGTTTTTGAAACTTATTTTAGATTGCATGTGTAAATATAATCGTTTTCAACATCGGAAGGAATAAAATAGAAAAAGGATTGATCAACCTGACCAATCCCTTTATGGTTGTATTTTATTCGATTATTTTCCAAACATACCAGCAAGGCTATCTAAGATATTGCCTTTAGCATTGTTGTCGTTCTTTTGATCAAAGAACTGTCCTACTAAATCGCCTAATCCACCAGCTATATTAGGTTGAGAAGAGCTAGCAGGGCTTGAGCCGCCTCCACCTAATACGCTTCCGATCAAGTCACCGATTCCACCTCCAGAAGCATTAGAAGAGCCTCCTCCTAAGATACTTCCTAATAGGTCGCCAATTCCTCCGCCGCCTGTTCCAGCGTCAGCTTGTTTCTTTTTGCCTAAATAACCCATTACCAATGGTGCCAATAGGGCTAAAATACCCCCAATTTTACCCATACTAATACCAGATTTTTCAGAAAGGGACTGTTTTACCGTTTCGGTATTTCTACCAAAGATGTGGTTTACAATTTTGTCTTCATCCTCTGAAGGTCCTTGATTAAATAAGCCGGCTAAGTTATCGAAGATTCCACCAGAGTGTTTATCCAATGCATTTTGAATGCCTTGAGCCTGTTCTGGGCTTTTTTGGGCATTATAATTCAAGGCAGACATCATCAATGGGATAGCTGCTGAAACCACCCATTGGGTTTGGTTTTTATCAAGTCCTAATTTTTCTGATATTCCTTCAGTAGCCTGTGAACCAATGCTTCCTGAAATTAAGTCACTAATGTTCATATTGTAGATTGTTATTGTTTATAAATGTTATTTTTATAACTCAAATATATTGCCAATTTTACTAGTATGAAAATAATATGTTCAAACATCTTTTTGCTTGTAGTTCTTTTGTTCCAAGCATGTAATAATGTACCCAAAAAGCAAGATGAAGTGCCATTGGAAGATGTGAAATTGTCTTTCGAATTAGCGCAGCAAATTTATGCTATGCCAACCCATTGTATTGAAGTGGAATATCCTAATAAATTAGGGCAAGTATTGGGGTCTGACTCTGATCTTAAGTCGCCAAAAGCCCTTAGACCAGTTTTTTATGGCTGTTTTGATTGGCATTCTTCTGTACATGGGTATTGGTCCGTAATTAAATTGCTGAAGACTTTTCCTGAACTGGATAAAGATGGAAAAATGAGGCAAGTCCTAAATGCCCATATCACGCCTGAAAATGTGCAATCAGAAATAGCCTTTTTCAATGATAAGAACAATTTAAGTTTCGAAAGGACTTACGGTTGGGCTTGGCTGTTTAAGTTGCAGGAGGAATTGGCAGGATGGAATGATGAAGATGGCAAAAAATGGAAAGTAGCTTTACAGCCTTTGGTGGATCTATTGGTACAACGCTATATAGAATATCTTCCAAAATTGGTTTATCCCATTCGTGCTGGACAACATGATAATTCTGCTTTTAGTTTATCACTTTCTTTGGATTACGCTAATGCAGTAGGGGATGAAGCTTTTAAAAAGTCAATCCAAGAAAACGCGATGCGTTTGTTCAAGAATGATAAGAACTGTGATCCTGCGTATGAGCCAAGTGGTTATGATTTTCTTTCTCCTTGCTTAGAGGAGGCCTATTTGATGAGTAAATTGATGCCTAAGGATGAATATGTAACGTGGTTGAAAGGATTTATGCCAGCTTTGTTTGAACAATCCTTTGAACTAAAGCCTGCTATTGTAAAAGATAGGAGCGATGGCAAATTGGTTCATTTGGATGGCCTCAATTATAGCCGAGCCGCATGCTTAGTAGGGATCAGCAAAATAGATCCAAGTCTAAGCCACTTAAAAAGCAATAGCATAGCGCATTTCGATTTTTCTATCCCTAATCTAAGCGCTGAAGATGATTACATGGGAAGCCATTGGCTAGGAACCTTTGCATTATATGCAATTAGCAGGTATTAGGGAGAATTGAGATTTGAGATATGAATTAGTATTGAGATGTGAGATATGAGTATTGAGATATTAACTTTGCTATATCATTTATTAGTATTGAGATGTGAGATATGAGTGCTAGGTTAATAACCTTACTATCTCACATCTCATATCTCAAATCTATTTTCAGCAAATCGGAATTAATTTATTTTCAGATAATTTTACTGGGACGCTTTGGATTTGGGTGAAGCCGTCTTCTGTACTGATGATGGCTGAAAGGTCGATACCACGATTGGATAATGCGGATATCAAAGCCGTCCTGAAAGCAGTTTTGTTGGCTCCCCAATTGGATTTTACCAAATCATTGTTTAATACGACTAATTCGTTGGTGGAATAGTGGTGGAATTTCTCCACTAAATGCTGATGTAAGGGTTTTGTTGTGTTCGACATACAATTAATGTTTAAAGGGTTTAACCATAATTGCATTCAGAGGAGTCTTAAAAGACCTTGCAATTTTCGTTTATTTTGGCTTGTCGCCCGTATCGATTTACCACCGCGGTGTCTGTCACTCGGTTGGTATTGCATCTGCAATTCTGAATACTCTACAAACTTAGTAGATTATATTTTAAAATGCAAGTATCTAATAAAAAAAATTATAATTCTTTTCTCAATCGAGCAACAGGGATGTTCATCGCCTCACGATATTTAGCTACTGTTCTACGCGCGATGGAATAACCTTTTTCTTTGAGGATCTCGGTTAGTTTTTCATCGGCTAGCGGTTTTCTCTTATCCTCGTTAGCAATACATTCTTCCAAAATTTTCTTGACCTCTTTGTTAGAGACTTCTTCGCCTGATTCTGTTTGGATAGCTTCAGAGAAGAAAGATTTTAGTAAAAATGTACCGAATTCGGTCTGAACATATTTGGAGTTGGCAACACGGGAGACTGTTGAAATGTCCATTTCGATCTTATCGGCAATATCCTTTAAGATCATCGGTTTCAACATCCTGTCATCACCAGTTAGGAAATAGTCGTATTGATATTCCATGATGGCATTCATGGTTTTCAATAGGGTTTGCTGTCTTTGTTTGATGGCATCGATAAACCATTTGGCGGAATCCAGCTTCTGTTTAACAAATTGAACCGCTTCACGCATCTTCTTGTCGTTCTTTTCGGCCTTTTCATAGTGTTCAAACATTTCTTGATAGGAGCGGGATACACGAAGCTCAGGAGCGTTTCTGCCGTTTAAGGTCAGGTGCAGCACGCCATCGTTGTTTGAAATATGGAAATCTGGGATAATCTGCAGTTGTTTACCTGCGACAGCACCTGAATCACCTGGTTTTGGATTCAGCTTTAATATTTCATTTACAATTTCCCTAAGCTCTTCGGAATTAACTCCTAATTGCTTTTCGATTTTATCGTAATGTTTCTTGGTGAACTCGTCCAGATAATTTTCAACGACTAACAAAGCCTGTTGGATAATAGGATTGCTCTGGTCTTTTTTACGAAGTTGGATGGTCAAGCATTCCTGAAGATTTCTAGCGCCAATCCCCGGAGGGTCAAAGCTTTGGACAATCTTTAGCATCTCTTCAACCTCATCTTCTTCTACAATGACATTTTGCGAAAAGGCTAAATCATCAATCAAGGAGAGGATAGGTCTTCTTAAATAGCCATCATCATCTAAAGAGCCGATGATTTGTTGGCCTAGAACATAGTCTTTGTCAGAAAGTGCTAATAAATCCAGTTGATTTTGGAGGTTTTCGAAGAAGGAGTCTTGAACAGCGATGGGGATTTCTTTTTTACCATCTTCATCGTCATGGTCATAACCACCACCATAATCCTTATAATCGTCTTCTTGGATGTACTCGTCTACGCTGAATTCATCATCGTAGCTATTGTCTTCCATGTTGAAGTCGTCATCAGGGTCTTTGTCTGGGTATTCTTCGACAGGGTCGTTCATGTTGGTCAAACTACCATCTTCCAGTGCAGGATTCTCTTCAAGTTCTTCTTTGATACGGGCATCCAATGATACAGTAGGTACCTGAAGCAATTTTATGAATTGAATTTGTTGCGGTGAAAGTTTCTGTAATAATTTTTGTTGTAGTGTTTGCTTTAACATGTCCCCGAATAATAAATCACGTAAAAATAGGGAATTATATTTAATAAGGTAAAGATGTTGTAAACAAAAGATAGTTTAGGTACAGTTTTTGCTATTATAAGTATCGGAAAAACAGCCTAGTTAAAAACCAAAAAACTCATTTGTTAAAATTCGTTAATTTTCATTTCAAGCTTCATTTTTGGGCAAATTGATATGATTTTTTCCAAAGTTTTGTTCATATTTACCGTATGTTTAAACGAGTCCGGAACAAATTTTTGCGTATCGCACTGATTGTTATTTACTTTATTATCTTATTTACTTGCGCGGTACAAATTAACTTCCTAGGCTTGTTCGGATCATCGCCTACCAAAAAAGAAATATTGTTGCCTGAATTAAATGTTTCTTCAGAGTTATTTACAGCGGACTCTGTTTTAATTGGTCGTTATTATAAGCAAGACCGTGATCCAGTTCCTTATGATAGTATTTCTCCTAATATCGTTAATGCCTTAATCGCTACTGAAGATGTTCGTTTTAGAAAACATCATGGGGTGGATTTTATTGGTTTGTTTGGAGGTGTTTTTTCAACCTTAAGTGGTTCTGATCGTGGTGCAAGTACAATTACCCAACAGCTTGCCAAGAATTTATATAGAACTCGTTATAAAGATGCTCAAGGTTTGCTTGGTAAAATCCCAGGAATTGGTTTGTTGGTAACAAAGTACAAGGAATGGATGACCGCCTTCAAATTGGAGAGCAAATACAGTAAGGAAGAAATCTTGACGATGTATCTGAATACCGTTTCATTTAGCAATAATGCCTACGGAATTAAATCAGCATCGGTTCGCTATTTTGATAAGCTGCCAAGTGAAGTCTCTGTAAATGAAGCTGCCGTTTTGGTGGGAATGTTGAAGGGGACTACCTATTATAATCCAATCCGAAATCCTAAAAATGCTTTGCAACGCCGAAATGTTGTTCTGAACCAAATGGAAAAAGAAGGCTATTTGAAGAAGGATGAGGTGGCTAATTTAAGTAAAGATTCATTAGGCTTGAACCTGAACAATCAAGAAGTACGTAATTCAAACGATTCATACCTAAGAACAGCCGTTGAAAAATGGTTAGAGGATTGGGGCGAAGAGAATGAGATCGATATCTATACCAGTGGTCTGAAGATTTATACCACCATTGATTCCAGGATGCAGAAGATAGCTGAAACAGTTGTGGCAACGAAGATGAAAGAATTGCAACAGCGTTTGGATAATGTGTGGGGGAATGAGTTGCCATGGAGAGATAAGGAAGGGAATGTTATTCCTAATTTCTTGGAAGATCATGCGAAAAAGCTTCCTATCTATGCTTCATTGATGAAAAAGTACAATGATGAGGCCAAGGTCTTTGAGGAATTGAACAAGAAAAAATCAATGGAGGTCTTTACCTGGGATGGGATGGAGAAGGTGGATTATTCGACCATGGACTCCTTAAAGCATTACTTGACCATGTTGAATACCGGTATGATGGTCATGGATCCTTATAACGGAAATATTAAAGTCTGGGTCGGTGGTATAAATCATAACTACTACAAATTTGACCATGTAAACCAAGCGAAAAGACAGGCAGGTTCGACCTTCAAACCATTTGCTTATGCAGCAGCTTTGGAATCAGGCCTAGCGCCTTGCGATAAATTCACGGATAAGCCCGTGAAAATCGAATTCATAAATAATAAGGGAGAGCATGAAATATGGGAGCCAAAAAATGCTGATTGGTCATTTTCTCATAGTGACTTGTCGCTAAGACACGCAATGGCTCGTTCTTTAAATACAGTTACGGCTCAGATTACGGAAAAGGTTGGATGGGACAAAGTCGTTGAGATGGCCCACAAATGTGGTATTGATAGTAAATTAGAGTCTGTACCATCGGTTGGTTTAGGTTCAAATGATGTTTCTGTTTTTGAAATGGTAAGGGGCTATAGCACTTTCATGAATGAAGGAAAGCGCACCGAGCCAGTACTTGTTTCAAGAATTGAAGATAAAGACGGAAAGGTATTGGCTGAATTCAAAACCAGTACTAAAGAAGCGATTACTGCTGAAAATGCTTGGTTGATGGGTTATATGCTTAGAGGGACCATCGAGGAATCGGGAGGTACTTCGCAGGCATTGTGGGAATGGGATCTTTTTCAGGATGAGAACCAAATCGGTGGGAAGACTGGAACCTCTTCGGATTATGTTGATGGTTGGTATATGGGAGTGACAAAAGATTTGGTAGCTGGCGTTTGGGTAGGTTGTGATGAACAAAGTATCCACTTTAAGAGTTCCGCGACTGGGGAAGGATCTAAAACAGCTTTGCCGATCTATGCATTATTTATGGAAGAGCTTTACAAGCATCCCGAATTGGGGGTGACCTTCGGGAAATTTCCGGAACCAACTGTTGAAATTACCAAGAAATATAACTGTCCGGGACCACGAGTGCGTGTCCGTCAAGATAGTAGCAGTACAGAGGGTCTGAACCCTGATGCTGAAATTCCTAACATTGTTCTTCCTGATTTATTGAATCAAAATAATAATGAAGAGCAACAAGAGGAGACGAATTAATCTATTGAAGTGAATTGATTTTATTATTTTTATTGACTAATAATCAGTTATGAAAATTAACCACATGCTATTTGCGAGAATATTATGCATTAATCTTGTTTTGGCTGTATTTATGGCATTGATGCCAGGGGAAGCCAATGCTCAATATTTTGGGCAGAATAAGATGAGGTATAAGAAGCTTGATTTCAAGGTTTATGATACCCCACATTTCAATATTTATTATTATTTGCAAAATGATTCCATGATGAATTGGCTTGCGAAGGAATCTGAAGTGTGGTATGAATTGCATCAACAGGTATTCCAAGATACCTTTTCGAGAAAAAACCCAATTATCCTTTATAACAACCATCCTGAATTCCAGCAGACCACTGCTATTTCCGGTGAGATCAGTGTCGGAACAGGCGGTGTTACAGAAGCTTTTAAACAGCGTGTCGTGATGCCGATCATGCAGATCAATCAGCAAACTAGACATGTTTTGGGTCACGAGCTGGTCCATGCCTTTCAATATAGGGTGCTGATAGAAGGAGGGGATTCTACCAGGTTGGAAAACATTGCAAACCTTCCGTTATGGATGGTTGAGGGTATGGCGGAATATTTTTCCATCGGAAAAAAAGATGCCTTTACCTCCATGTGGATGCGGGATTCTTATGCTAGGAATGACCTTCCGAGTTTGAGGCAGATGACCGAGCAGTCGAGCAAGTATTTCCCGTATCGCTATGGACAGGCATTTTGGTCGTATTTAGGTTCAACTTATGGGGATACCGTAATCATGCCTTTGTTTATAGAAACCGCGAAGTATGGATATGAGAATGCGATAAAACGTGTCTTTGGATATGATGCACAGACCATGTCAACCTTGTGGAAGAACAGTATGGAGAACTCCTATAGAAATATAGGTAAGGATACGACCTCGAATCCAATTGGTAAATTATTGCTTTCTACTAAAAATGCAGGTCGGATGAATGTGTCGCCGGCTATTTCTCCTGATGGTAAATATGTGGTTTTCTTGTCCGAGATGGATATGTTCAGTATTGACCTGTTTCTGGCGGATGCCGAAACCGGAAATATTGTTAGAAAACTCGGGAGTCGACTCACCAATAAAGATATTGATGAATTTAGTTTCATAGAGTCTGCCGGTACTTTTTCTCCTGACAGCAAGAAGTTCGCTTTTTCAGTTTTCAGTGAAGGGAAAAATAAGCTGATGATCGTAGATATCGGAACAGGTAAGACCTTGACGGTCCAAGCAATGGGTGATATCACGGAGTTTACTAATATCACCTGGGCGCCAAACGGAAGCTTGGTGGCATTCTCCGGTCTAAAGAACGGAAGAAGTGATATTTATACCTATGACTTGGAGTCAAAGGACTTACAGCAGTTAACTGATGATAAATATTCTGATTTCCAACCAAGTTTTTCAAGGGATGGTAAGTATATCGTGTTCAGTACAGATAGGATGTCTTTGGAGTCAGCCAGCAGATCAGTTGATATCCCTATGGGATTAGCGGTTGTTGATGTCAATACCAAAGAAATAAAAAATATTCCTGTGTTCCCAGGAGCGAATAACCTGAATCCTCACTTCTCTTCATCAGGTAAAGAAATCTATTTCCTGTCCAATAGTGATGGATTTAGAAATATGTACCGTATAGTCATCGATGGTGGCCATGTAGAGAGAATGACTGATTTCTTTACTGGGATCAGTGGTATTACGGAATATTCTCCGGCGATGAGCGTCTCAGCTAATGATGATATTATCTATTCTTATTTCAAGAATAATTCCTTTTCGATCTATAAGGCTAAGAGTTCTGAGTTTGAAACAAAATCAGTGGATCCAGGAGTCGTGAACTTAGAGGCAGCTATGTTGCCGCCAGTTCAAAGCCGTGGGGTAGATGTGGTGAATACCAACCTCTATAACTTCAATGCCTACGGAAGGATTTCTGATTCGCAGATCCAAAATATTCCCTATAAACCAAAATTCAAATTGGATTATTTGGCAAACAGTGGAGTAGGGATGTCGGTGGGTTCGAGGTATGGAGCCGGTATAAACTCTGGTATACAAGGGATGTTTTCCGACATTCTGGGTTATAACCAAATCTTTGCTGCCTTGAATATCAATGGTGAAATCTATGATTTCGGTGGTCAGGTGGCTTATATCAACCAAAGAAGCCGTTGGAACTGGGGTGGGTCATTATCGCATATTCCATACCGTTTTGGGTTCTATAATTTTGATCAAAGGGATTTAGGTAATGGTGTTGAGCCGGTAATCGACCAGTATTTGGTGAGGTCTTTCCAAAGCCAGGCTGATGCATTTGTGGCTTATCCGTTCAATAGACACCATCGCTTTGAGACAGGTGGTGCCGTTTCTTATAACTCCTACCGTGTTGACCGCTTTACCCAAAGTTATTATAACTATTATGGAAACCGGGAGCGGGTTCCTAACGATGAGGCCGCCAAAGCATTAGGCGTGTCCAATTTGGATCCTTTTAACTTGATGCAAGTGAATGCAGGTTTTGTAGGTGATAATGCTGTCTTTGGTATTGCAGCTCCTCTACAAGGTTTCAGATATAGGTTAGGAGCAGAGCAATATTTCGGTACCTATAGCTTCACTGCTTTGAACGTGGATTTGAGAAAGTATCAAAGAATCAAACCAGTTACTATCGCAGCCAGGGTTTACTCATACATGCGTATGGGAACTGATGCTGATAGGCTTTACAATATTTATATAGGATACCCGTATATGGTGCGTGGATTTGAGTCCAATTCATTTGGTCCTAATAGTATGATTGGTTACAATGATTTGTCAGGATCTAAAATGGTTGTTGGAAACTTTGAAGTAAGGCTGCCATTTACAGGACCGGAGAAACTGGCGGTTATTCCTTCGGGATTATTGTTTTCGGATCTGAACTTCTTTATTGATGGAGGTTTGGCTTGGAGTAACAACAGTATCGTGAAGTGGAAGAAAACCGATAGTGATATCGTAAATGAATCGGTCAATGGACAGAACTATAGCAGTTATGATCCAAGGGTGACCATGCCTGTGTTCAGTGCAGGTGTTTCGCTACGTGTCAATTTGTTTGGGGCGATGATATTAGAGCCTTATTATGCTATACAACTCAATAATCCAACTAGGGAGAAATTTGGAACCTTTGGATTAAACTTTGCTCCGGGATGGTAGTCTAACTATCTAGAAAAGTGCGAGAGATATTGAGATTAGTGTAGGGAAAGGTTGTTAAGGCCGTTGTTTATAGCTTATGCATAAACAACGGCTTTTTTGTTTGTCCTGAATTTTGATAGGTTAGGACATAGGCTAAGCCAATTTGGATTGGTCTTGCGGATCAATCTTTCCTTTACGATTCTACCCATTGCGTTCAATTCCTTTAACCTTCTGTCGGCTTCATACAAGCTATTGTGTGTTTCAACTAAGACGATTCGGTTTAACATGGCAAATGAAAATAGCGTAGGCTCTTGGCTGCTCTGCATATCTTGGTATACTGAATTTAAATCTTGGCAAAATCCTGCCTGTAAGAACTTGCGATTAGAATCTGTAGCGATATAAGTATAGTATTTATTCATTTTATTCTTGCTTTAGCTAAATTATTTGGTAATTTGCAATCGTTTTGCTAATTTTATTGGTACAATAATACTAATAAATTTAGTATTTCAAAAAAAATAAATAAAAAATCTATGGCTAATATTTCATCAAATCTTAAATATCTTCGCAAGAAAAAAGGATTAACACAGCAGCAGTTTGCTGATTTAATGGAAATTAAGCGTGCTTCAGTGGGCGCTTATGAAGAAGATAGGGCGGAGCCTAAGTATGAATTGCTAAATAAGATAGCAGAGTTCTATGAGTTGAGTATGGATGAATTGGCCAATGATGTAATTGATGATAAATGGAAGCCAACTCCAAAAAGCAATGCCTCTAATCTAAGGGTACTGAGTGTAACTGTTGACTCCAATGATAGGGAGAATATCGAATTGGTCCCAGTAAAGGCAAGTGCGGGTTATTTGAATGGCTATGCGGATCCTGAATATGTAAGTGAGTTGCCAAAATTTTCCTTACCTATGTTCAACCAAGGGACCTACAGAGCCTTTGAAATCAAGGGGGACTCGATGTTGCCTTTAGCGTCTGGATCTTTGATTATAGCGGAGTATGTAGAGAATTGGCATGATATCAAACCTGGACAGACCTATGTGGTCGTGTCTTCAGATGAAGGGATTGTCTATAAAAGGATCGGTCAAAAATTTAAAGAAGATAAAGGGCTGAAGTTGGTGTCAGACAATAAAACCTATGAACCGTATTGGGTTTCAGCTAACGAAATCTTAGAAGTCTGGAAGGCAAAGGCTTTTGTGAGTACGGAGCTGCCTGAACCAAATCCAGAACCAACACTGGAAGCATTGTCCTCTATGATGGCGCAAATGCAGAAAACCATCAATTCTGTAGTCGATAAAAATTAACATCAAATTCATGGTTTGTAAATAAGAAAATCATTTTGTACCTTTGTACTATCTGAAAGGAAGGGGGCATGGTATGCCCCCTTTTTTAATTCATTTTTTAAAATATGCAGGTTGAAAATCGAGTAATCGAGTTAGTAGAAGAAAAAATTGCCGACAGACCGGATCTATTTATTGTCAGTGTTCGGTTTTTAAAGAATGGCGTTTTAGAGATTCTTTTAGATGGTGATAATGGGATTGCAATTGAAGATTGTGTTCAAGTGAGTCGCCATGTTGGTTTCCATTTAGAAGAAGAGAACGTGATTGATAAGGCCTATCGTTTGGAGGTTTCCTCTCCAGGTATTGATTCCCCTTTGTTATTGAATAGACAGTACGAGAAGAATATCGGTAGAGATGTTCAGGTGAAGATGCAGGATGGAACAAAACGAGAAGGACAGCTACTGGCAATCAACGATGGGTCGATCAGCATAGAAGAGAAAGTAAAAGAAAAAGGAAAGAAAGCCGTGTTACAACAAGCTGAAATTCCCTTAGAAAAAATAAAGGAAACAAAGGTGTTAATTTCATTTAAATAAGAATGAGTACTAATATAAACTTGATTGACTCGTTTCAAGAGTTTAAAGACTTTAAGAACATCGACCGTCCAACCGTAATTACCGTTTTGGAGGAGGTGTTCCGCAGTATGATCCGTAAGCGTTTTGGAACTGACGAGAATGTAGACGTTATTGTCAACCCAGATAACGGTGACTTGGAGATCTGGCGTACGCGTGTAGTTATGGAAGATGGTTTCTCTGAAGATGATGATTTGGAGATCGAATTGGAAGAAGCGCACAAATATGATCCAGATTTAGAAGTTGGGGATGATTACATTGAGCAAATTACTTTAGAAAGCTTTGGTAGACGTGCAATTTTAGCGGCTCGCCAAACATTGGTTTCTAAAATCCTTGAGCTTGAGAAAGATGAAGTCTTCAAGAAATACAAAGACCGTGAAGGCGAGTTGGTTATTGGCGAGGTTTATCAGATCTGGAAGAAAGAGATCTTGGTATTAGATGAAGATGGAAATGAATTGATCCTACCTAAAAGTGAGCAAATCCCAGCGGATTACTTCAAAAAAGGTGATAGCATCCGTGCGGTTGTTGACAAAGTGGACATGATGAACAATAATCCTAAGATTATTATCTCTCGTACCGCTTCAGAGTTCTTGCAAAGATTATTCGAACTTGAAGTTCCTGAGATCTTTGATGGTTTGATCACAATTAAAAAGATCGTTCGTGAACCAGGAGAACGTGCTAAGGTAGCTGTTGAGTCTTATGATGACCGTATCGATCCAGTTGGTGCTTGTGTGGGTATGAAAGGATCACGTATCCATGGTATCGTTCGTGAGTTGCGCAATGAGAACATCGACGTAATCAACTTTACAACCAACCACTCCCTGTATATTACGCGTGCATTAAGTCCTGCACGTATTACTTCAATCAAGATTGATGAAGAAAACAAAACTGCGGCGGTTTACTTGAAACCAGATCAGGTTTCATTGGCAATTGGCCGTGGAGGACACAATATTAAATTAGCTGGTAAATTAACTGGTTATGAAATCGATGTATACCGTGAGAGCGGAGAAGAAGAGGAGGATGTGGACATCGAAGAATTTGCAGATGAAATTGACGGATGGATTATCGACGAGTTTAAACGCGTTGGTTTAGATACAGCTAGATCTGTATTGGCACTGTCCGAAGAAGAACTTGTAAGACGTACAGATTTAGAAGAAGATACCATTCGCGAGATCGTACGTATTTTACAAGCGGAATTCGAATAATAAAAAGTTCGAATCTGAGGGTTTAACAATTTATAATAAATTGTTAAATCCTTGTAAAAAAACATATTTTTGTAGTACGAAATTATATTTAGGAAATAGTAGATGACAGAAGGTAAAAGTATAAACTTGCTTAAGGCGGCAAAAGAACTCAACATTGGGATAGGCACAGCTGTTGAATATTTGGTTAAGAAAGGGTTTGATGTAGACTCTAAACCAAGTTCGAAGTTGAGCCCTGAAATGTATGGGGTTCTTTTGAAAGAATTTCAGGGTGATAAGATTGTTAAAGACGAGGCTAAACAAATAGTTATCGGCAAGATTCGCCGTGAAGAAGGTCCAGCCACAGGCACTGCTAGCTCCAGCCCTGAATCTACTGAAGAAAAGGAAAGCCCTGCTGATGTGAAGGAAATCCTGATTAAAAATGCTTCTACAGAGAATGCTCAGCCTGCTGAGGATCCAAAGAAAGAAGATTCAGGTTCCGCTCTTAAGGTTGTAGGTAAGATAGACTTAGATAGTTTGAAGCGTGGTAAGCCCGCTGCGAAACCTGAGCCTAAAGAAGAAAAACCTGCAGAACCTGAGAAGAAAGTAGAGGTGAAGAAAGAAGAAGCTCCAGTTGCGAAACAGGAAGTAGAGCCTAAGAAAGAAGAGGTTGCTAAAGTTGAGGAAAAGAAACCAGTGGTTGAAGAACCCGTAAAACCAGCTCAACCTGTGAAGACAGAGGTACCAGTTCAAACAGAAAAGCCAGCACAGCCTGAGAAGGTTGCACCGCCACAGAAATCTGAGAAGATAGAAAAACAACCTGAAGAGGTGAAAAAAAATAAAGAAGTAGAAAAACCTGCTGCTAAAGCTGAACCTGCCGATGATGTAATCCGCGCTCGTTCAGAAACTTTAAGCGGTCCTAAAGTAGTTGGCAAGATCCAGTTGCCTGTATCTAAACCACACAAACCTGTTGCTTCATCGTCAAACAATGCTGGTGGAAACCAACATGACAACAAGCGTAAGCGCAAGCGTACGAACAAACCTAACACTGGACACGGTGCTCCTGGACATGGTCAAGGACATCAAGGCCAAGGTCAGCATGGACAAAACCAAGGTCAAGCTGGTCAAGGACAGGGTCAGGGACATGGACAACAGCATGGTAACAGACAAGATGGCGGAAATCGGCCTCCATTCCAAGGTGGTAACAGACCGAACCGCGGAAATCATCCTAACAACGACCGTCATGGTAACAACAGAGGTCGTAATGATAGAAACAGAAAACCTGATACACCGAAGGAAGAACCTACTGAAAAGGAAATCCAAGATCAAATCAAAGCAACACTGGCTCGTTTGAGCGGTGCTGGTAAATCCGGTAAATTTGCACAACGCGCGAAATTACGTCGTCAAAAACGTGATGATATAGCTCTTTCCGCTGAAGAAGCAGCAATGGAAGAAGCAGCAATGTCAAAAGTATTGCGCGTAACGGAATTCGTTACAGCAAATGAGTTGGCAAACCTAATGGATGTTCCAGTTACTCAAGTTATTGGTACTTGTATGAGCTTAGGTATGTTCGTGTCGATCAACCAAAGGTTGGACGCTGAAACATTGGCTATCGTAGCTGATGAGTTCGGATTCCAAATTGAATTTATCAAACCTGAGGATGAAGAAACAACAGAACTTGAAGAAGCAAACGATGAAACTCGTTTGGTTCCAAGAGCACCTATTGTAACTGTCATGGGACACGTTGACCACGGTAAGACATCCTTACTTGACTACATCCGTAAAGCGAATGTAACCAAAGGTGAAGCCGGTGGTATTACCCAGCACATTGGTGCTTATGCTGTACAATTGGAAGGTGGCAAGAAAATCACATTCTTAGATACACCAGGTCACGAAGCCTTTACGGCGATGCGTGCTCGTGGTGCGCAAGTAACGGATATCGTTATTATCGTGATTGCAGCGGATGACGCGGTGATGCCTCAAACTAAAGAAGCAATCAACCACGCGATGGCTGCAAACGTTCCAATCGTATTCGCCTTCACTAAGGTGGATAAACCTGGAGCAAATGCCGATAAGATCCGTGAGCAATTATCGATCATGAACATTTTAGTTGAAGATTGGGGCGGTAAATACCAAGCCCAAGAGATTTCAGCTAAGACAGGTGAGAATGTTGAATTGTTATTAGAGAAAGTATTATTAGAAGCAGAATTACTTGAACTGACTGCAGACCCTAAAAAACGTGCTGTAGGTTCAGTTATCGAAGCTGCTTTAGATAAAGGTAGAGGTATTGTAACGACTGTACTTGTACAGGGAGGAACATTGAAAATCGGTGATCCAATCTTAGCGGGATCTTATTCTGGTAAAGTTAAGGCCTTGACCAACGAGCGCGGAGAACGCGTGAAGGAAGCAGGACCATCTATGCCAGTACAGATTCTAGGTATGTCGGGAGCTCCTACAGCGGGTGATAAACTTTACGTAATGGAAAGTGAATCTGAAGCTCGTCAGGTAGCTAACAAACGTCTTCAATTACAACGTGAGCAAGGTATGCGTGCTACTAAGCACATTACCCTTGACGAAATCGGTAGACGTCTTGCAATCGGTAACTTTAAAGAACTCAACATCATTGTTAAAGGTGATGTGGATGGTTCAATCGAAGCATTATCCGATTCATTATTGAAACTGTCTACGGATGAGATCCAAGTTAATATCATCCACAAATCAGTTGGTGCTATCTCTGAATCAGACGTATTATTAGCTTCTGCATCAGATGCGATCATCATCGGTTTCCAAGTTCGTCCTACTCAAAATGCGCGTAAGCTTGCTGAGAACGAACAGATTGATATCCGCCTTTACTCGATCATCTATGACGCAATCGAAGAGATCAAATCAGCGATGGAAGGTATGTTGGCACCGAAACTTGAAGAGAAAATCGTTGCTGAGGTTGAAATCCGTGAAGTGTTCAAAATCTCCAAAGTGGGTTCAATCGCAGGATGTATGGTTCTTGATGGTAAGATCAACAGAAATAACGATGTGCGCATAATCAGGGATGGTGTAGTTATCCATACTGGTAAATTAGCTTCATTGAAACGTTTCAAAGACGACGTGAAAGAAGTTGCACAAGGTTATGAATGTGGTTTGAGCATCGAAAGATTCAACGATATCCAAGAAAAAGATATTGTAGAAGCATTCGAACAAGTAGAAGTAAAACGTAAGCTTTAATCTAAAGCTTCAACCAAAATAATTCAAGAGGTTTAACCATTTGGTTAAACCTCTTTTTTTATGCCATCAAATCCTGAATGAACCTAGCAATCTTAAACAACAGTTCCTCCTTTCAAAATTTTATCCAGAATTGCCTACTTATGTTTTATTGATGTCCTATTGAGTATTTCTATTTGAAAATTCTAATGTAAGCTATTATCTTTAGCATCATGTTTACATTCAGGATTTCAGAGATCATTCAACAACCCAATCACAATATATCCATACGATTTGAAGATATTTCCGGGGATTATCCCCCATACAAGGCGGGACAATTTTTAACCTTGGCTTTTGCTTTTGGCGATCGGGAAGTCAGACGCTCGTATTCTTTTTCCAGCAGTCCAGCGGTTGATGAACCTTATGAGATTACCGTTAAGCGCGTGGATAATGGCGAGATTTCGAGATTACTTCATCATAAGACGCAGGTAGGGGATGAAATCCAGGTGATGGACCCTCAAGGCCTATTCACATATATCCCTTCAGAGACTAACAACAATACCATCTTTCTATTTGGTGCCGGCGTAGGCGTTACACCTTTGTTTTCTATTTTGAAGACAGCATTGGTTGCTGAAACCGATACAAAGGTAGTCTTGGTCTATAGCAATAGCTCCAAGGAGCAAACGATCTTTTATGATGAGCTTTTGGAATGGCAAGCAGCCTATCCAGAAAGATTGCATATAGAATTTATTTGGTCCAACAGCAAGAACCTATTGACCGCAAGATTGAATAGGGATTATATCTTGAATCTTGTCCGTGAGCATTTAAATGATGAGCAGGATGCTGTTTTCTATACCTGTGGTCCTTTGTTCTATATGGACTTGGTTCGATTTACCCTCTTAGGAATGGGAGTCCCGGAGGCCGACATCAAACGAGAAACTTTCCATTTCCCTGAAGAAGAGGAAGACGAAGACGAGAAGGAAGAAGAACCGGTGGATATGACCAGTTATGATATTGTCCTGAAATTCCAGGGCAAAGATTATCCCATGACCATCCCTTACGATAAAACGATCCTGGATATCGGATTAGAGCATAAAATCAAATTGCCATATTCCTGCAAATCGGGTATGTGCAGCACCTGTATTTCCCAAGTAACCAAGGGCGCAGTCAGGATGGATTACAATGAGGTTTTGACCGATAGGGAGGTAGATAATGGTAGATGCCTGATCTGTACCTCACACCCTATGGAAAACGGAACAACCATTGAGGTTTTTTAAATAAAAGAAATGAAAAGAGGATTCGTACTAACTATGCTTATGATCATGGCCCATTTGGTCTTTGGTCAAGAAACCTATAAAATTACCTACCATTATTTCCGTGATGGAGCGATGATGAAGCAAGATCCCGTAGTGGTATTTGCTACTAAAGGCAAATCATTCGTTACAAAGGAAAGTCTCGTCTCGGGATCTGCCCGATACCCTGCCGAAGTTTCCAGGTTTGATTACAGCAATAAGAAGGTATATCGAATCGCTTATTTATCTGCTACAAAGAAGATCAGTACGGTAGATAGCACAACCCTGAGCAAGTATACTTATGAAGAACAAGGCGCAGGAACTGAAATCTTAAAACATAAAACAAAAAAGGCAGTCACCTCTGTCAATTCCAATAAAATTGAGCTATTATATAGCAATGATCTTTCCATCAATGCAGCTCCAAATGATTTGGGGCAAGGGATGGGATTGGTCTTGGAATACAGAAGAAATGGCAATTCAGGTCTTGTGGCAGCAGCTATTGAAAAGCTGAAATCATGGCCGAAAGAGCTGCCAGTCATAGAAAATTCTGATTTGCTTGATGAATTGACCTATAGGGACGAGCTTTGGAAAAGCCGCTTTGTCCACATTCCGATCTTCCAAGATGAACAGATTTGTTTTCAACCCGGAATCAAATCCGATTCTATTATGAGGTTTGCTGAAGGAACGGTAATCCTTAAAAAAGTGCGGGTTCCTCAGGTTGATGAGCATAGCCAAGCTTTTATCCAATTGATTGAAAAGTCGAATGGTGATGCTTATGACAGAACGGGTTCTGTTTTCTTGATTGCTGAGGATCAAAAAACCAGCTTTCTGGATGGCATGAAAAACGGAATGGAAACCCTTCCAAAGATCATTGATTCGGCTGGAGTTAGTTATCCCGGAATGGTCAGGACCTCCGAGTTCTCACCAGTATTTGAACTAATGCGATTTTTTACCCCTTTTGGAGTTTCACATTTTAATGATCGTCTGACTTTAAAAGGCAAAACTTGGCAAGACAGCGTGATATATCGCCAAGATGTATCCGAATTTCTTTCTGTCCTTGCTGGCAAAGAGGTATATATCGGAACCTATATCGGAAATTATGATAAAGGCGGCCACAAGGTAAGTTTAGAACTCACCATCCATCCGGGAGGCTCAAATTACGCCAATGGCATGAAGATTATGCCTTTATTCAATACGACCAACATCATGGAGATGGGGGGACAGATCTATCCAACTATGTTCGCCGATGAAAAGGGATTAGAATTGACATTTGAATTAGCAGAAGATATCAAAGACGCCAAACTCAGATATATTACTACCGGACATGGTGGTTGGGGGAATGGCGATGAATTCGTTCCTAAACCGAATAAGATTTTTATGGATGGGCATTTACAGGCGCAATTTACGCCATGGAGGTTGGATTGTGGAAGCTACCGACTCTACAATCCCGTTAGTGGGAATTTCGAAGATGGACTTTCTTCTTCCGACTTGAGCCGATCAAATTGGTGTCCCGGGACAGTTACAAACCCTGTGTTCATAGATTTAGGAGATTTGAAAGCAGGAAAACATACCGTTCGCGTTCAGATTCCACAAGGACCTCGTGAAGGTGATAGCTTTAGCTTTTGGAATGTATCCGGGGCTTTAGTCTATCAACAATAGAAAAAACAAAAAGACGCTTTTAGAGCGTCTTTTTTGCTACTGGTATCTTGCAGTTTAATTTTTTGTTCAGTTCTTCTGCGAAGTCGGTCGATAGGAAAGAGGTTTCCGGATCTATTTTCTGATGGATAAAGAAGTAGGCCTGTTTTAGACCGGCATCTTTCCATTCCTTTAGCTTCAATACCCAATTGGAAAGCCTTTCCTTGTCTAGGATTTCATTGGAGGAAACAAAACGGATAAAGGCCACTGGCGTAGTCAACCTAAAGTTCAGCATATCCCTTCGGCCCGGTGTATCCACGATAATGTTGCTGGTCTTGGTCTCAGTCAACAATTTCAGGTATTTCTCTAAAACCTCTTTGTCATTGAACCATTCTTCATGTCGAACTTCAAAGGCTAGGGGATAACCTTTTGGGAATCGCTTCAGAAAACCCTCTAATCTATCGAATGCCTTTGGCCTGAAGTTCTCCGGCATTTGCAAAAATGCCGTACCCAACTTTTCTTCAAACAGCACCGTGGAATCTACAAAAGCGGCAACTTTTTCATCCGTATTGTTCAATCGGGAATAATGGCTGATGCTATTGGTGAATTTTGGGCAGAATTTGAAATCTTCAGCAGTTCTGTTTTTCCAGATCAATACCTGCTCTTTGCTTGGCGATCTATAGAATGTTCCATTAAACTCTAAGGCATTGAAATTTTGGGAATATATTTTCAATTCATCCTTCGTTCCGCGCGGATAAAAACCTTTCAGGTCCGCCTTTGACCATTTCGGGTAGCCAACATACATTTCAAAATCATCATTATTTTGATACCGGTTCAACAATTCGATGGTCTCAATGGGAGTCACTGGGAAAGAAAAATCAATTTGAGTAGGATCGTCTACTTTTCCGAATTTCATGTTAAATGCTTTGAGGCTACTAAGATAGGGTTAATAAAAGAAAAGCCATTCCTTTGAGTGGGAATGGCTTTTCTTTTTGCTGGAATATCTTATTTCAAGACATGTTTTACGCCTTCAAAAGTCATCTGTACAGGTAGGATCTTACCATCATTATCAAATTTCATCTCATCGATACAGGTTTCACGCTCATTTGCGCCCTTTTTATCCAATGGACGACGGTGGTATACCATGTAATATTTGTCCTCGTTAGGGATTTTGATCACCGAATGGTGACCAGCACCGTAAGCAATCTTAGGATCAGGCTGGAGTACCGTTCCAATTCTTTCAAAAGGACCAAACGGAGTATCCGATATAGCATAAGCTACTTTATAATCAGGACCTGTCCATCCACCTTCAGACCACATGAAATAATATTTGTTGTCCTTAATAAACATAAAAGGACCTTCAGTGTAGTTTTCTGGAGTCACCTCCTTATAGATGGTTCCATCCTCAAAGGGAACTAAGCTCTTGAAATCATCGCTCAATTTCACGACATTACAATGTCCCCAACCACCATAAAACATATAGTGTTGCCCATCTTTATCCCTAAATACAAATTGATCTATGGGTTGTGCACCATGGACAATATCATTGATCAATGGTTTACCAATCAAATCCTTGTATGGACCTTCGGGCTTGTCTGCTACTGCCACACCGATCCCGCCGATCTCACCTTCATGTACATCATTGGCACCAAAGAAAAAGTAGTACTTGCCATCTTTTTGAATGACAGAAGGTGCCCACATTGCTTTATTGGCCCATTTTACCTCGGTATTATCCAATATATTAGGATGCTTTTTCCAATTCACAAAGTCTTTTGAAGAGAAGGCATCAAACTTGATCTGTTCTTCATATGGGGCAGAATAAGTCGGGAATATCCAATATTCGTTATTGTAGATTATCCCTTCGGGGTCAGCATACCAACCTTTGAAAACAGGGTTTTGCTGTGCCTGGCTCGTGCTGCAAAATAATAGGCTTACTGCAGCCAGAGAAAGTATAGTGTTTTTCATTTCAAAATAGGGTTTAAGTATCTGAAAATACGGAAATATTGTTTGATTACAAATTTATGGTATAGATAGAGCTATGCATAATCCATCAATCTCCTGAAAATAAACAAAAAAAAGGTATAACGTTCAGTTACACCTTTTGGGAAAGAATCTACTTATAAACGAAGAGGGACTTATTTTACTGGGTATGTTACGGTTACATTGCTTATTTTCCATCCGTCTTTGCTGTTGCATAGGGTTACATAATCATATCTTGTGAAATGCTCAAAGCTTGTAGCGACTCTTACAATGCTGCAATCATCGTTTTTCTCAACGAATGTGTAAGATGATTCCGCTGCCAATTTTACTCCTTTTTGCTTTTTCAAGTGATTGACCAAAGTGCTTCTTCCAACAAGTTCACTCTTGCCGTTATTTGGAGTTGCATATTTGAAGTTTTCAGTGAACAAATGGTCTACCAAAGCAACTTCGCCATTATTGGTTGCATCGATGTAGTGATCGATAATAGATTCTACCTTTAAGAACTTTACGGGTTCTGGTTTACTGTTAGCAAATACAAATGAACTGACAAGTGTAAATACTGTTGCTGCGATTAGTGAGATTAGCGTTTTCATGATTTTGAATTTTTAATTTATTAGTTTTTGTGTTTGTAATTGTTTGATTCAAAGGTATATGGAATACCAAGACACTAACAGGGTGAATAGGCAAGCTCTTAAGAAAACTCGGTAAAACGTGAATATTATTCGGTGAAAAAAACTCATAAAAAAACAATTTCGGTGAATGGCTGGGATAGGGAATAAAAAAAGAAGCTATCGAATTTTCGATAGCTTCTTAACAATTAACCTTCTAATTATCAGGCGTTAACCTATTTTAAAGGATGTCATGGTCAATGCGCCAGCCACTGCGGCATCATTGAATATCTGTAAGTCTTCATTCTTTTCCTGTAAGGCCAGCGCATAAATCATCGGCAGATAATGCTCAGGCGTAGGGATCGCCATCTGAAAGGCTGGACCTTGTTTGTCAAAGTCTATCAGCGGTTGGTGATTGCCGTCCAATATGTACTCCTTCATCTTTTCATTGGCTTCCTGTGCCCAGTCAAAAGCATATCCTACCGTGTTTAAGTGCTTCCAAGAAACCATCCTCAGATTATGCACATTGTTTCCTGAACCAATGATCAGTACACCTTTCTTGCGCAAGGCCGCCAATTCCTTAGCTAATGCATAGTGATGGGAGGCAGGCATGCTGTAATCAATGCTCATTTGTATAATAGGAACATCCGCATTGGGGTACAGATGTTTTACCACCGACCAAGATCCATGATCTAAGCCCCATTTATCATCCAAATGCACGTCCTTGCTCACAACGATTTCTTTTACCGCTTCCGCCAGTTCCGGCGAACCGGGGGCTGGATACTGTACGTCGAACAGCGCTTGTGGAAACCCACCAAAATCATGGATGGTACTTGGCATCTCCATCGCAGTTACATAAGTGCCCCGTGTTTCCCAATGCGCCGATATCACTAGGATAGCGGTTGGTTTTTCTATTTCCTTACCTATATTTTTGAATCCTTGAACAAACTCATTGTCTTCAATGGCGTTCATTGGACTGCCATGGCCTAGAAACAACACCGGCATATTGCTGCTGCTGTTTAGCCCATCTATAAATTTATTGAGACTTTTCAATTTGACTGCGGCGCCAGCCAGTGGCAAGGTTGCAGCTGCAGCTAGAAATTGTTTTCTTGTCATATCTTCCATTATAAATTCCTTTCCAATGTATTTACAAATATCGCAAGGATATGGTATCGAGAGGTATGAGAATTTGGAAGAAAAGTATAAGAATTAGGAAATCAAGCGGTTCATTTCCTCCCTAAACTCTGAAGGGGTCTGACCCGATTTCTTCTTAAAAACGCTGGTGAAATAGGCCTTGTCAGAATAACCCAATTCAAAACCTATTTCCGAAATGGTCTTATTGCTGCTGATCAATAGGTTTTTGGCTTCAATCAGTTTCCGGGTTTCGATGATTTCAGAAACACTTTGCTGCAGGATATTCTGAGTGATGCTATTTAAGTTCCGCGGACTCATGAACAATTTTTCAGCATAATAATTTACACCTTCAGGCCTACGAAAATTCTCCTCTAGGATATTTAAGAAATTCTTAAAGGTGATATCTTGGTTTTTATAGAGATTCAAGTGGTCGGGTTGCTGTTTTTTTCTTTCGGCTTCGATCATCGTAAAGAGGCTGTTCAGCAATTCCCTCACTATTGCCAGTTCAGGTTTTTCTTGTTGCATCTCATCATATATCATTTTACAGATCTGCTCCAAGCGATCAAAGCATCGTCCTGATTGAAATGCCAAGTTTGCATTGTCATGATAATAACTATATAGATTAAAGGTAGTTTCTGGAATGAATTCACTTTTAAAACGCAAAACCCAAAATTCACATTCCCCATTCTCCAGCATAGGTACCACCCGATGGATTTTACCGCGACTTACAAAACAAACAAAAGGGGCGGTATAGGTTTCACTTCGGAAATCAATGAAATGCTCGATTTTACCCCGAATCCCAATGATGAGTTCCTCAAATTGATGATTATGGGGCTCATTGCTCTGTCCTTGTATGTATAGTGCCTCTTTATTATCTACTTTATATATTTTGAACAGATCATCCATGTCGCAGCATTTATTTCTATTAAATATCTCAAATTTTGTTGAATTGTTTGTTCCAAAATCAAAATAATGAGTTTTGACCCCGATAAAAACAAAAAGTATTCGGTTTTTATCATAAACCAATGATATGACTGCTCTTTTATCAATAAATCTTGCTAATTAATATATGGTTTAATGAAAATGATCTTAAAGAATGGTTTTTTGATATGAAAAATCTATTTTTTATTGAATATCGTATATTTTTATTTGTTTTGTTTATGCTTTATTAAATAAATCAATAAAATAATTGATTTTTTTCTATAAAAAATCAAAAAATGTTTTGATAAATTCAATAAAAATGTATTTTTGTTGAATAAAATTTAAACATTATGGTTTTATCTGGTAAAAAGTCTTATGTACCTCTCGTTTTTATGGGGATTTTAGTATTAATTTCGCTTGTTTTTTCAAAATCACCTCAAACCCATTCCAATTCCGGGTATAATTATGCCGATATCGCATGGATGTTGACTTCTACGGCCTTGGTTTTGATCATGACACCAGGTTTGGCCTACTTTTATGGTGGGATGGTCAAGAAAGAGAACGTTATTTCCACCATGTTGCAAAGTTTTATTTGCATGGCGGTGGTTGCCGTGATTTGGGTAATCTTTGGATTCAGTTTGGTTTTCGGGGAGTCCATAGGAGGGGTCATTGGCAATCCTTTCACATTTTTTATGTTCAATAATGTATTGGAACGAGGACCTTGGGAGGCAGCACCGACCATTCCCTTTGCACTCTTTGCAATCTATCAGCTTAAGTTTGCGATTATTACCCCCGCATTGATTACAGGTGCTTTTGCAGAACGAATTCGATTTACTTCTTATGTACTCTTTATTTGTTTATTCTTTGTGTTTATATATGCACCATTGGCACATGCCACTTGGCATCCCGAGGGCTTGCTATTCAAGCTAGGTGTTTTGGACTTTGCTGGGGGTACGGTGGTCCACATGTCGGCTGGATTAACCGCTTTGGCTTCTGCAATATATTTGAGAAAAGGAAAAGATATGCATAGTCACAGCCCTGCACGTATTACTTATGTGCTACTGGGTACTGGTTTACTATGGTTTGGTTGGATAGGTTTCAATGCTGGTTCGGCATTTTCAGCATCAGAATTAGCAGCGACAGCATTGATTACCACTTCAACGGCTTCCGGTGCGGCAGCATTGACCTATATATTTTTTGATGCCGCTAAAGGTATCAAACCTTCAGCCATGGGGGTCTGTATTGGTGCAGTAGTTGGTTTGGTGGCCATTACTCCGGCAGCAGGGTTTGTCACCTTCGGGCATTCCTTGGTCATCGGCGCTGTAGCCGCAGTGATCAGTAGGGTAGTAATTGCTTGGAGAACAAGATCAAGAATCGATGATACTTTGGATGTATTCCCGAGCCATGGGGTAGGTGGTATGGTGGGTATGATCCTGACCGGTGTATTCGCTACTAATGCCATTAATCCAGCTATTCCTGACAATGGACTATTCTATGGTGAATGGAAACTTTTTTCAGCGCATATCATAGGACTGATCCTTTCCGCGATATTTATCATCATTATGGCCTTTATCTTATTAAAACTTACCGACCTGATTACTCCACTCCGTGTTTCGGATGCTGATGAGGAAGTTGGTCTTGACATCTCCCAGCATGGAGAAAAACTTTGATCCTTATTAACTAAAAATAACCTGAATGATACCTGGCTTTCTACCTGAAGGTCAGGTTTTTTTTATCGTCATTAAAACATTTCTTCTTTTCGATGGTTTTATTAACAAATCAACATGACAAGCATATGAATAAGTTAAAATTAGTAATTGGAATATTTGCCATGGGATTCTTTACTATTAGCAGCTGTAATAATAGCGAAAATACAGAAACAGAAACTGAAGCACTTCCAAATCCTGAACAAGGTGGAGATGCAGAACGCTATAATATCAACGCTCCGGATGCCGAAGTGATTAACTTGGATTCAACCCAAGTCGATACTACAGTTCAAGATACTGCCCAATAATCACATTCTTTTATATTTTTGTTAGTCAAAAGCCTGTTTTTTCCAATTCAGGCTTTTTTTCTGACCAAACTGTCGGGTTAAACAGCATACTTATGGATGTTTTTTTCGGGACTTAGCCTAGTCTTATTCGAGGCATATTCGAGAGATATTGCTGTGGTTAGCAATGTGTCCAAAACAAGACCCATTTGGAATCGAGTCCATCTCGGATAAGTCGTAATGCTACTGGAAAATTTAGGTCAGGCCAGTACAGGTTAAATGCAGTTTAAAGGAAAAGAATAAAAATTATCAGCTTTCGGGAAAAAGACTTGGAATTGGATTATTTTAATTAATTTCCTTTACTTTTATGGATGGGAAGTATAAACACATTTAAACCAAATATTAAATGATATGATAATCCTTGGCTGCGTATTAGCAATTTTGGTTGGAATAACCTTGGGATTAATTGGCAGTGGAGGGACCATTTTGACCGTTCCAATTTTGGTTTATATTATGGCTGTTGAGCCAACTCTTTCCACGACCTATTCGCTTTTCGCCATTGGGATCACCTCATTGATCGGTGCCGTGCGGGGGATCATAAAAAAGGAAGCTGACTTACCGAAAGTCCTAACCTTTGGTGTACCTTCTTTGATCGTGGTCTTTATTACTCGGTCCTTTATCCTTCCTTTAGTTCCAGAAGTCATCCATATCGCAGGATATAGTTTTCATCAGAACGTGCTATTGATGATCTTGTTCTCTTTTGTAATGGTAGCTTCTTCCTTAAGTATGATCCGTTCGGCAAAGAATGGTCCGGAAGTGCCTGGAGGATACGTCAAGACGCCTATAGAGGTCATTGTTTTTCAAGGTGCATTGGTAGGTTTGGTAACAGGACTGGTAGGTGCTGGTGGTGGGTTCCTGATTATTCCGGCATTGGTCAACTTTTATCATCTGCCAATGCGGAAGGCTGTGGCGACCTCCTTGATCATTATCAGTATTAATTCCTTCTTTGGGGTAATGGGCGATTTAGAGAAGTTCGAACTCTTTGACTGGGAATTACTACTTGGCTATACCGGTGGTACTGTGTTCGGAATATTTATTGGATTCTATCTTTCCGAGAAAATCAGTAACAAAAACCTCAAAAAAGGATTCGGATATATGATTCTTTTGGTAGGGGTATATATCCTGATTAAAGAAACCTTATTGAGGTAATTGATTTTAGACTGCCACTGTTTTCAGTTTGCTGATTTTTCTAAAGATGCTAATCCCTACGACTCCAATACAGATCCAAAGAAAGTCAATACTGAACAGATCTATATTGCCTTCCATTAAATTATTCCATATCCATTTTTTGCTGATCACCCCATTGACAATAGGGATGATAAATGCGATGATGCTACCCAATAGTAAGGTTTCTCTATTGGTCTTATTGATATTCCTGCGAATAATATAATAGGTGCTAAATAGGAGCCAAGTCCAAAAATAAACTTGGTATAGAAAATCCTGGTTTACTTGAGCGCTCAATTTGACAGCAATAAAAGCTATTCCGGTAGTAGGGAACATGGTCAGACAGATGGCTAGGTATACATTTGCCAACCAGAAGTTGAACTTTCTTTTATGCTTAGGGACATTGTTCTTATCCCTAGCGACCAACCAGATCATGATTCCAGAGGAGATGACCAAGCAGCCCATGATACCCAAGATAAAGGATAAATATTTGAGCGGATATCCCGCGTAATCTCCAAAATGTAATCTGTACAAGAGGCTCTTTACATGGTCTACAAAGGTTGAATTAGACATCGGTGTCTTTTCTTCCAATATCTTTCCATCAATTGCACGGATGTTATAGATTCCATAACCTGCAAGGTGTTTCGAATAGGTGGGGCTGATCTCCGCAATGATCTGCATATTTTTGTCACCGTAATTTTTGATGCTGAGTCGAAAGATCCGGCTATCTGGCCATTTTTTATTGACCGTATCTAAGAATGGATTGATCGATGGCGTTTGGGATAATGCTGAATAACTGTAGGGCAGATTAACTTTATGGTTAAAGGCAAGGTCGGTGTACATGGTTTCTGAATCGCCTTTGTAGATTATCTTTTCAAAAGGAATGGCTAAAACCGAATTTAAGATTAAAAATATCCCTGTTACGGCATAGATAAATTGAAAAGGAAAGCCTACGACTCCTAATGCGGTATGCATATCCGTCCACACGGTCTTCCATTTGGAAAAGGGGCGAAAGATAAAGAAATTGGAGACGATTTTGTCCCAATGGAGCAAAATGCCGGTAATCAAGGCAAATAGAAATATGAAGGAGGTTAAACCAGCAACCACATAACCAAAGGGGCCAATGCCTATATTGATGGGTACTTCGTTCAATTGGGCTAGGAAGTGGAGCCTATATAAAAATTCTGCAAGGTCATAGTTTTCAGTATAGCTGCCAGATTTCTTGTTGATAAAATTATAGCCGAAATATTTTGAATCAGTATTGGTCCAGTCTGCTTTGTTGGCTACCTTTTCATTGATTTTTGCTAAGTTTTCCGCATGTTGCAAGCTGTCTTTGGAATCTGTATAGCTCATATAAGATCGAGCATTCTTGTGGTAAAAGGAAAATGTAATATCTCTTCCATTCAGTTCCATAGTCTGTTCGAGGGAATCTAATAAATAGTCACAATCCACATCCGCTTTTGTCATTTTGGAGAAGGAATCGCCCTGTTGCCAAGCGGCAATTTCATTCCTGAAAAATGAGAATGAACCTGCAAAGAAAATGACATAGAGAATGGCACAGATGATAATCCCACTGATAGTATGCGTATTAAAATAGATGTTATAATTTCTGGTATTCATTATGAATTTAAATGATAAAAGGGATGGATAAAAGTAAAGTGAGGCTTAGGTATATGCCCCAGATATACCATCCATTTTTTGATAAAAAGGCTAAGAGAAGCAGAATTGCCCATATGATATACCCAGAAAAACCAGATAACATGACGATGTTTTTGCGATCGCAAAATAAGGTCAAGAAATTATGGAAAGCGAGCATAAGCATATATCCCGCTATAAAACCTGCGGTTATTTTTAAAAACCTTTGGAAAGGAGAACTAAGGTATTTTTTATTTGCTGGCATGGCTAATGGGAGATAAACATTATTATTAATTCAAGGATCAGCGAGATGGAAAAAAGAAAGAGAATATGTTTCCATTTCAAGGTTTTATAAGGGAACAGCAGATTCACAAGACTTAAAAAAGTCATTAAATAGACTATAAAAGCAAAGCTTCCGGCTTCTAGACCTTGTTTGACAATGGTTAAGCAGGCAGCAATCGCTAATAAGATGAACCCAGATACTTTCAATTGTATGGGTGTAAATGATTTAAAAATGCTGTATTCTATTTGATGGGTACTTTTCATTTTCTTGCTGCTGCAATAAAAGAAATAAGTGCCTGTGAAAACGAATAGAATGATTAGGCTGAACATGATATTAAGAATAAAGATTAAGCTAGTAAAGTGCATAAAGCACTTTACTAGCTTAATATGGTTAGTTTACAGTTACGGAATAGGTGCTGCCTTTCCAGATTTTTTCAATCTTTTGACCATGCCAGTCTTCCGATTTTTCATCTATACGAGAGGCTTCAATAATATATTTCCCAGCGATCAAGGGTTTAAAGGGAACTTTTCCTTCTTGATCGGTATGGACGGTTTTGGTCCATCCCTCGGGGCCCATGATGACTACTTCCCTTTCTTTTTCAGCTTGCCCATTATCCAATACCTGGATCTCTATGGATTTGCCCAGTTTTGGGCTCAGGACTGTGGATTCAAGATGGAAAGGAAGTGAATTCGTAGTTTTGGAAGACTTTCCAACTTGGACGAAAGCGATGGAGGAAAATTCGAATTTCATGGTTTCATAGGCTTCTTTTGCAGGCTTTACTACAGAAAGGATATAGTTTCCGTTAGCTGTTGGTTGAAAAGAAGCTTCGAAATGGTCTGTAGCCGCTGTTTTTTCTAGGACTTTTTTACTTCCATTCGGAGCGATCAAGATCAAGTCGAAATCTTTGACATCTGAGTACCATTTATCGATTGGGTCTACCAAACCTTCGGCATATTCGCCGTAATAAACTTTGACCGTATGTTTTTGGTTCAATTTTCCATTTGATTGGGTTTCAATCCATAATGCATGTGCACTCGCAAATTGAAGGCTTACAAGGCTTATTAAAATTGTCAATAATGTTTTTGTGTTCATGGTTTTAGAATTTATATGCAAATGTTAATCTATAGTTTCTTGGTGCACCGGCTTGCCAAGAGTAAACAGGGGTACTGAAATAGGTAGTGTAATAACTACCGCCCTCAATCAAGTATTTATCCAAAAGGTTCTGTATATTTAGATTGACACTGAATTTGTCGATGCGGTAGCCCATCCCGGCATCAAAGCGGAAATAATCTTCAATATTTTTTTCGGGTTCATCCTTGGAGTAGAATTCCAAGCCACGTTGGATATTTGACATCCCTCCAAATTGGAAGGCCAAACCTTTTGCCTTTCCTCGCGTCAATTCATAGTCCAGCCATAGGTTGGCGATATGAACATCGGCACCATCAAGTCTTTGTCCAACAAAAAAGGCTTCAACACCTTCGTTGGTTTTGGTCACTTGTCCGTCGGTGTATGCATAGTTCGCAATCAGGTTCAAACCCCTTAATATCTCACCACGGATATCGACTTCAAGCCCGCGGATTCTTTTTTGCCCAACTTCGACTGACATCTCAGGTCTTGGTCCATAGGATGTTATTTCATGGTTTTTGGTGATTTGATAGATCGCGATTGTACTATTCCATTTTCCTTTGAACCAATCTCTTTTGATACCAAGTTCATAATTGTTACCTGTGATTGGTTTTATTTTAGATCCGTCAAATAAAATTCCTTGCTGTGGAAGAAAAGATTGGTCAAGTAATGCATAGACTGCTGTATTTTTATCAATGGAGTAGGATAGACCTATTCTCGGCGTGACTTTTTCGCTTTTAACTGGCGCACCGCCCCAGGTACTGATAGACATGGAGGTATAGCGAGCAGCCAAAGTCAAACGTAAAGCATTATCAAAAAAGCTCATTTGATCTTGCACATAGGCTGAATTATAATCTGAGGACATAATGCCACCGCCTATAGCTGCGCGTTGAACCAAGGAATGGCTGCGGTCAAAACTCTGAAGCCCAAAGTCAAATCCATAGACAGGATTCTTAGGATCAAACTCACCTCCATTTAAACTATCCAGAATAATGCTTTGGTTCCAGTCTGCTAAATAGGATTTACTTCCTAGGTCAATACCCGCCAGTATTTGGTGCTTCACTTCTCCAGTATTAAATGAGCCATTTAAGAAAGCTTGGCCAAGGAGCATTTTGCTTTGGGCATCCCAGGTATCCGATTTCCGGATAATTTTGCCATCAGGAAGAATATCTTTAGGCCAACTGCTAGCGCCGATTTGATTGTAATTAAAATAAGCACCCTGTGCGGTTAATTTCCAATTAGCATTTAATTTATGCTCGATATTGATAAATGCAGAGTGTTCATCGATGTCCAGAGGTTCGGTTCCTTTTTGAGAAAATGTGGTTTCACGAGAAAGGGTTTTATAACCAAAAGGAGACATCAAATAACCTGATCCAACATCAGTCATGACAGCTTTCTGATAAGTGTATTCCAATGTGGCAGTTGTCTTATCATTAATTTTGTAAGATAGAACAGGAGCGATTACAAGTCTTTTATTGTCTTCATTCGGACGGAAAGAAGCTTTTGAAGACCCAGCGATATTCAATCGATAAAGTAGTTTGCCGTCTTTAGAAAGTTTACCGTCTAAGTCCAAGGTGCTTCTGTAGTTTTCAAAACTTCCTAAGCTAAAGGTTACTTCAGCACTTTGCTGTCCTGTAGGTTTTTTGGTAACCACATTGTAGATCCCTGCTGGGGCGCCACTGGACATCATAAATCCCGCAGGTCCTTTTACGAATTCAATTTTTTCTACAGTTGCCATGTCTTCTGATAAAGGACTCCAGTAGGAACTGACAATATTCATCCCATTGCGGAAAGCCTGGATTTGGGAACCGCGCATGTTGATATTGACATACATATCATTCCAATGGGTTTGTCGGCTAACACCAGAGATATTTCTGAATGGACCATCTGCTAAGTTAAATGCTTGTTGTTTTGCTAGCACTTCAGCATTTATGGTCTGAACATTTTGGGATAGTTCCAAAATTGGGGTTTGAACTCGAAGAGAGCTTGATAGCTCATGTTCAACGATGGGTTTCTTGGCACTTACGATAACTTCTTGGAGCGTATTGGTTCCTTCTTCAAGGACAAAGTCTAGGATGCGCGTTTCATTTTCCTTTAGCACAATGCTGCTCACTTGGGAGGTGAAACCTATATGTTTGGCTCTGACTTCGTAAGATTTGGGTGTAAGATTGCTGAATTGGTATTTTCCAAGGGAATCGACTTCCATTTCTTGGTTGCCGTTCAATTTGACCACTACATTTTTTGCAGGGTTACCTCTTTGGGTCAGGATAGTTCCTTTGATTGTGCCGTTTTGGGCGTAAGAAGTTGTAATAAAGAATAATAAGAACAGTGTTGTTATGAGATTAGTTTTCATAGTGGGACTGAGTCGATTTTAATATAGAGGGAAAAAGAATAAATAAAAGGGTCTGAAAAAGCACATTACAAGTCCCTGAAAAGAATAGATTAGATACTAAGTGTGTGTAACTCGTAGGTGAGTGATTGGATAATAGATGGTACTTCATAAAATGTTAATGTATAATGTTAAAAATTCCATTAACTGTTTATGAAAGAACCGTGGGATAAATTAATAGGGAGAGCGCCCAATTTTGTTTATCTTGCAGGTCCTTTCATACATACAGTGTGTAAAAGGTGATTGATTCCTAGAATCGATCAACTAATACCAGTTACAGCTGATATTAGATTTTTGGCGTCATGCAGAGATTGCCGTCTTTAGCATGGCGCTATTTTGTTTCCAAGAACCTGAAAAAAACTTTCCTCCTCAACAAAAAGAATGATAGGGTTTAATTAAACGAAACTAACAAAGGGAGGTTAGTTTATTTAGACTCATTAAAAACAAGTACAAATATAGAATGAAAATATTTGATTGCAACATATTTTATACAAATAATAAAATAGTTGAAATTCAGTTAATTGGATGCTATATGTTTGAATAACTAATCGGTTGCAGTCTTGTATAATATTTTACTTACATTAACTTTTGGCCTGTCGCTTTTAAATTAATTCCTGTATCTTGTATATTGTATTCTTGTGGCAAAAATTGCTGCAGCATAATCAACTAAACTATCATCAATGAAAATCAATACTCCTAAATGGGTGGTTTTACTGAGTTTAGGCCTTACTTTCTTGACTGTTGAAGAAGCAAGTGCCCAAGGTAAAGCTGCACTTTCAGAAACCTTTGTCGAATTAGCTGATCCTACTGCCGATGTCAATGCTGACTGGTCTAAGGTAGGACCAGGCCTACATAGTTCTTTTGTAACAATCGATAAGCGATTTGCCAAGTCCTTGGCGCCTGAAATAGCCAAACAAAATAGAGTGAAAATTGAGGGCTGGAAAGGGGAGAAGTTATCTGCTCAGATCCTTCTTTGGACCAATGCTGATATTGCTGATGTTCATGTGGATGTTTCTGATCTAGTTTCAAAAAATAAAGCAGTGATTTCCAAGGCTGCTTCCGATGCGCGATTTGTGCGTTATGTCATGACCGATGAGTTTGCAGGCGGATGTGGATACCGCAAACCTGAGGATTTCGCCTCATCGCTAGCTCCCGATATGCTGGATAATCTTAAGTCGTTTGATATTCAAAAAAAGACAGCTCGACCAGTGTGGATCAGTGTAAAGATACCGGAAAATGCCCAAGCGGGTCTTTACCAAGGGATTGTAACCATTTCTGCGAAGGGACAACCTAGCCAAAAATTGGCTTTAGAGCTGGATGTAATCAATCAAACCTTGCCTAAAGCAACAGAATGGAGCTATCATCTAGACCAATGGCAACACCCATCTGCAGTAGCAAGAGTTGAAGGCCTGGAAATGTGGAGTGATGCCCATTTTGAAGCCATGAAACCTGTGATGCAAATGCTTGCAGACGCCGGACAGAAGGTAATTACGACCACCTTGAACAAAGATCCTTGGAATGTTCAGACCTATGATCCTTATGCCGACATGATTACCTGGACCAAGAATAACGATGGAACCTGGACCTATGATTATGCCGTATTTGACCGTTGGGTTCAATTTATGATGGACCTAGGAGTTGATGACATGATAAACTGTTATTCTATCATTCCATGGAACAATGAGATCCATTATCAAGATACCGCAAAAGGGGAGTTGGTCAATGTAGTTACCAAACCAGGTACCGCTATTTTTGAAGAACTTTGGACTCCATTTTTGAAGGATTTCGTAAAACATCTGGATGCAAAAGGATGGTTGAAGAAAACCAATATTGCCATGGATGAAAGGGAAAGAGAACAGATGGACGCGGCTTTTGCCTTATTGGAAAAGGTAGCACCAGAAATTGGTATTTCTTATGCCGATAACCAAAAAACCTATCAGCGTTTTCCAAATTCAGAGGATATCAGTATCTCGGTAGGTCATCCTTTTTCAAAGGCTGATATTATGGATCGGCATAAAAGAGGCTTGAACAGTACCTTCTATATCTGTTGCTCGGATGGTTTCCCAAATCAGTTTACATTCTCCGAACCGGCCGAGTCGACTTATTTGGGTTGGTATGCTTTGGCAACCGGTTTTGATGGTATGCTGAGATGGGCCTATAACTCATGGGTAGAAAATCCATTGACGGATTCTAGGTTCAGGACCTGGCCAGCAGGAGATACTTATATTGTTTATCCGAAAGGTCGATCATCAATCCGATATGAAAGAATGTTGGAAGGAATCCAAGATTATGAAAAAGCAAGGATTGTAATGGAAGCATTGAAAGCTAAAAATGATCAAAAATCTATAGACAGCTTTCAAACAGCCATCAACAAGATGGAAGCCAATCAGCGTTTTGACGGTTGGAATGAGGAATTGAACAATGCCAAGACGCTATTGAACGAATTGTCAAGAAGTCTTTAGTCCAAAAATATTCACTTTGCAGCAGGCAGTTTGATTCCTATCAACTGCCTTTTTTATCAATTATGAAAATCAGCACTAAACTAATCCTAATTGCCTTACTATCGGTTTCATCGGTTCAGTTTTCAAGTGGACAGGTGCAAAAAAATGCCAACAAAGATTGGCTGATCCAATCGACGGGCTATAACTCAAAAATCATTAACAATAAAGAAGATATTATCCTTGAAAATGGACTGTTAAGAAGAGCTTTTAAGAAAGCGGCTAACTTAGCCTGTTATGATTTCAGCAACCTCAGTAATGGGCAACAATTGATCCGAGCGATTGAGCCCGAGGCTGTAGTGAATATCAATGGTAAAGAATATGAGATTGGTGGGTTAAAAGGGCAGAAGGAGAAAGCCTATTTCCTGACATCATGGTTTCCGACGTTAAAAGCTAATCCTGATGCATTTGTATTTAAAACAGCTCGGGAAGTGCCATTAGAGCAAGCTTTAAATAGCAAAAGTCCATTTTGGTCTCCCCATTCGGAACAAGCCATGGGCATTGGCTTAGTCTTGGAATTTCAACATCCTGAATTACCGGGGATTAGCGTCGATGTACATTATGAAATCTATGATGGACTGCCGGTCCTTCGAAAATGGGTAGAAGTCAGGAATGAAAGCCAAAAGAAGATTGAAGTAAATCGCTTGGTCAATGAGATACTTTCCTTGGTAGAAGAGGAATCAGCTGTCGTAGGCAGTACCGAGGATATGAAAAAGCAATCGGGAATCTATTTTGAGACCAATTATGCTTTTAATAACGCAATGAAATACCGTCTATCCGATCAAACCTTGCATTGGGAAAAAGATACAACTTATACTTCGCAGGTCAATTATGATTTGACTACGCCGGCAAAGGCCTTGGTCTATCCGAAAGATGTATCTAAGATCGAAGTGCTGCCCAAACAGAAATTTACTTCCGTTAAAACTTTTGAATTACTACATGATAGCCATGACCAGGAACGCAGAGGCTTAGCTATCAGGAGGATGTACCGGTATTTAACGCCATGGACCAATGCTAATCCTATATTTATGCATTTGGTAAGTAAAAATAGGGAGGAAGTGATTACAGCTATTGATCAATGTGCTGCAACGGGCTATGAGGCGGTAATCCTGAGTTTTGGTAGCCATTTGAAGATGGAGCTAAACACGGCCGAGAACCATAAAGAATGGAAGGAATTGGCGGATTATGCAAAGTCCAAGGGAATTAAATTAGGGGGCTATACTTTGTTTAGTTCAAGAAGTATTAACCCAGAAACTGATGTCATCAATCCGAAAACCGGAAAACCCGGAGGTGCATTTTTTGGGAATGCGCCATGTTTTGGTAGCCAATGGGGTTTGGATTACGCACAAGCAATTAAGGATTTTTTCAAGAATACCGGTTTTAGTATTTTGGAAATGGATGGTCCATATCCGGGAGATGTCTGTGCGTCGCACGACCATCCGGGGCATCATGGCGTGGAAGATTCCCAATTTGCACAGATGGAAATCCAGAAGTCTATTTTCCATGAATTGAATCAGATGGGCGTATATATCAATGCGCCAGATTGGTATTTTCTAGATGGCACGAATAAAATTGCCTTGGGGTATCGGGAAGTTAATTTCTCCTTGTCGAGAGATCAGCAAAAGATATTGAACCGCCAAAATATCTATGATGGTACCTGGGAGAAGACGCCGTCAATGGGTTGGGGATTTGTTCCTTTGACAGCCTACCATGGAGGCGGTGCAGATGCAGTTTTGGAACCATTAAATGATCATTTGGAAGATTATAAACAATTGATGATGCAATATTATGGCGCCGGCGTTCAAGCTTGTTATAGAGGTCCTCGATTGTATGATACAGATAAGACTAAAGCCACCGTCATTGAGGTGATTGATTGGTACAAGAAATATAGAGATATCTTGAATGCAGACATCATCCACCTGCGTCGAGCAGACGGGAGGAATTGGGATGGTATATTACATGTTGATCCAAATGGAAAAGAAAAGGGATTGGGTATGTTATATAATCCAACTGATAAAGAGATGCTTATTCATGTTGATCTGCCGCTTTACTACACTGGATTAGATCAGGAGGTGCAGATTGCCTTCGAGGGTAAGAATCCCCAAAAGCATCAATTGGCAAGAGATTATAAACTGAGTTTACCGGTTAAGATTCCTGCGAAAGGTTATACCTGGTTTACCGTTAATTAAAAAAGGGAAAGGGTGATTCGGAGACGGATCACCTTTTTTGATTATAGCAATATTATAGAAAATAATACAAGAATAATTAGCATGTTTCCAGAAAACCTAATCCAAGGGCGAACATGCAGGTGTTGACTCATGCCTTGTTCTTTTTAATAAAGTTAGGGGAACTTTAGGCCCCAAAAATGAACCTAGGTTAATAAATACTGTTGTAACAATCCTAGTTTTTTATAGTATTACTAATCTTTTTAAATATATTTGAGTACTAGATTATCGTTTTAGTTGGCTCAAAACAGCTATTATCGGCGAGAGTTCACTAAAAATTTAATAAATCAATTAGCCCAATGAGAAAAAACACATTAACATTCGCATTAAGCATATTTTTGGGTATTTCTATTTCTTCAAGCCATGCGCAAAGCTGGGAACATACCGAGGATGACCGAAAGGTTGCCGTCGAGCTGGATACTTTGAAGAAGAAGGGGTATACCTTAATATGGATCAATAAGGACAAAGATTTTAGTGCGGTCACTAAACAAGAACTTATTGACACTTATTTCACCAACTACCCTAAGTTGGCCAAAAAGTATAATAAGAAAACAAGGAAGGAAGTGACCTTTGTCATCGATCCGGAGTATGATGGTGTCGCTGCAACAGCGGGAGGGATCGTTCGATACAGTCCTAATTGGTTGAAGAAAAACCCACATGATATTGATGTCGTGACGCATGAAGTCATGCATATCGTTCAGGCATATCCCAACGGATCTGGGCCATGGTGGATTACTGAAGGCATTGCGGATTATATTCGTTTTAAATATGGGGTAGCCAATGAAGCAGGTAATTGGAGACTTCCGGAATTTAATGAAAAACAGAAATATACCGATTCTTATAGGATTACTGCGCGATTCTTCCATTGGATAGAACAACATAAGAAAAAGAACTTTGTCAAGAAGTTAGATCAGGCGATGCGTGATCAAGTCTATACTGATGAGTTTTGGGCAAGAGAAACCGGAAAAACGATTGATGAACTTTGGTCGGAATATGCCTCAAATCCTGTAATTTAATATGATGAAAAAGAACTATATGAATTTTGCCAAAGTATTGGCTTTTGTGGTCATTCCGCTAATGTCGAATGCCCAACAGCCAAACTTGAGCCAATACGTCAAACCATTGATCGGAACTGCAAAAATGGGGCATACCTTTCCTGGGGCAACTGTTCCTTTTGGATCGGTACAGTTGAGCCCCGAAACCGATACCATCCCTTATGCGGTCAACGGACAATATACGGGTGATGTATATAAATACTGTGCAGGTTATCAATACGATGATCCAACCATTGTTGGTTTTAGTCATACGCATTTCTCTGGAACAGGACATTCCGACCTTGGGGATATTTTGGTTATGCCAACCCAAGGAAAGGTGCAATTGAATCCAGGGACCTCAGATCGGCCACAGGATGGATATAGATCACTATACAGTCACGATAATGAAGTTGCTGAGGCCAATTACTATAAGGTGAAGTTGGATAAGCATAATATCCAAGCAGAATTGACTACAAGCACCCGTGTGGGTGTGCATCGTTATACTTTTCCAGCTTCTGATCAATCCCATTTGATATTGGATTTGACTTCTGGCATTTATAATTATGATGGTAAAAATGTGTGGACAGTCGTTCGTGTGCTGAATGATTCCACTATTACTGGATATAGGCAGACCAATGGTTGGGCAAGGACCAGAACTGTATATTTTGCTATCGAGACTTCTAAAGCCTTTAAGAATTATGGTGCCAAATATTTGGATAAGAATGTGCAATACAAGGGTTTCTGGAGGAAATTCAACCAAGAGGATAATTTCCCGGACCTAGCGGCGCATAATATCAAAATGCATTTGGATTTTGATACCAAAGAAGGGGAGCAGGTCATGATGAAAGTAGCTTTGAGTCCAGTAAGCATGAAGAATGCCTTGGAAAATATGCAGGCAGAAACGCCAAACTGGAATTTTGAGGAGATCGTCAATAAAGGCAAATCAGATTGGAATAAAGAGTTGGAGAAATTTAAGGTTGATATGCTGAACAAAGAGGATCTAGTGAACTTCTATACCTCTGTTTATCATGCTAACCTAATGCCAACTGTATATATGGACCTTAATGGTGAGTACAAAGGCTTGGACCAAGAGGTACATAAGGCAGATGGTTTTACAAATTACACCTCTTTTTCTCTATGGGATACCTTTAGGGCTTTTCATCCTTGGTTGAATTTGGTCGATCCGAAGAGAAATGCTGATATGGTTTCATCCATGATGGCCCATCATGAGCAATCGGTATTGAATATGTTGCCGATCTGGTCGCATTATGCCAATGAAAATTGGTGTATGAGTGGCTATCATTCCGTATCGGTGGTTGTGGATGCGATCATGAAAGGCGTGTACAAGGGAGATGCGGAGGCGGCCTTGAATGCCTGTGTGCAGACTGCCAATGCAAGAAGATATGAGGGCATAGGCGATTATATCGATTTGGGCTATGTTCCGGATGATAAAAATGGCACTTCGGTCTCGAATACCTTGGAATATGCTTATGATGATTGGTGTATCGCACAATTAGCCAATAAATTGGGTAAGAAGGAGATCGCAGCAGAATTCAATAAGCGCGCTGAGAATTGGAAGAACCTATATGATGAACGCATTGGTTTTATGCGCCCAAAAGATAGCAAAGGTGTATTTAGAGAAAAATTTGATGTATTAGATACGCATGGACAGGGATTTATTGAGGGGAATACTTGGAATTATTCCTTGTATGTTCCACATCAACCGGTTCAATTGATGGAAACTATGGGTGGACAGAAGCGATTTGAAACTTATTTAGATTCCTTGTTTACCATGCACCTTCCTGATAAGTATTTTGAGAATACTGAAGATATCACGCGTGAGGGTATCATAGGGAATTATGTTCATGGAAATGAACCTTCACACTATGTTGCCTATCTATACAACATCACAAAAAGCCCTTGGAAGGCCCAAGAAAGAATCAGGCAGATTATCCGTAACCAATACCACAATGGACCTGCAGGTTTAGGTGGGAATGATGATTGTGGACAAATGTCGGCTTGGTACCTGTTCAGTTCATTGGGTTTTTATCCGGTTGCACCTGGAGACACCCATTATTGGTTAGGAAGCCCTTTAGTAAAGTCGGCTGAGGTACAATTGGAAAATGGCAAAACCTTGAAGGTATTGGCTAAAAACCAATCGGAGAAGAATGTATATGTGAGCAAGGTGTTGTGGAATGGGCTAGAAGTGAAAGACTTTAAGATTTCACATACTGATATTTCAAATGGGGGAGAGCTGCAATTTGTGATGGCTTCAAAACCTAGGAAATAATTAAGCACTTATAAAAATAACAAGGGGCAATGAATTTCATTGCCCCTTGTTTAGTTATGTAGTGTAATGTTTATTCAGGTAAATTCCCTAATGCTAAGTTATCCATGATCTTACCTACCTCGTCGATGCTGTATCCTTCTCCTTCGACTTTCATTAGGTACCTTTTTTTATGCAGCCATTCAATGGTTGAGGTTTGCCTATCATTGAATTTAGATTCTGTCAGTTTTGCTCTTTGACCTTTGTATTCCATTGTTTTTTCGGTCATATCATCAGTGATTCTTTCCGAATCCTGGTTGAATCCATAGAATGCAAGGCCAGTAATGGAGCTTGCTGCTTCACCCGCCCCATCTAAGATGGAGATTTCAATCGTTTTTGAAGCATCTTCGTTTTGGTAGGTCGCATTTGCACTGGAAACACCAATGGAAGCAGATTCACCAAGATTGATGGAGGTTCTTTTCAGACCTTCCAAGGTTTCAGGTAGCACCTTTTTTAATTCATCATTACTTACAGGAGTCTTTTCTTTTAAGGCGTTCATCTGCGCTTCAATGTCCTTCATTGCTTTCTCCAGGCCATTAAGACCTTTGATAGCTTCTCCGGCATTGCTTATGTTTTCGATGATTCCTGTATCTTCCGAATCCCCTTCTTCCTCTGATTTGCTAGATCCGCCGCAAGCGACAAATAGACTGCATCCCAGAACAAGTGATGCAAATAAAAACTGTTTTTTCATATTAGGATAGTTTTTGTGTCCTGCAAATCTAAAACAATTAGGTAGTTAGGGCTAGTAATTAATGGAAATTACCTGAATTCAGGTATCGATAAAGAGTAATTACCTTATAGATTTAAATATTTGCTAATTGCCTTGGACATTTCTTCCGGTGAACCATCGACCTCAGCTATGGAAATTCGGATGACCCCTTTCATCGCTTTTAGATAGGTATCTCGGACAAAGAAGCTCTTCATCCTGTCAGCATATTTCTGAGGATCTTTGACATAGATGTCCAAAAAGTTTCCGTTGAAATTGATGTCCACTAAATCGTCCCATTCAATCAACTCTGCTGCCTTGGCAACAGGGGTGGTGTTGGAGGTAATTCCATTGGTACCAATGCTGAGTGCGATTTCATCGGACTTTTTTCCAAACAGTTTCATGTAGGTGAATGCTCCAAAGCCCAACAGAGCGATAAAGATGCTGCCGTATTTCCCCATGGAAACCGCATAACTATTGGTATCTACGAACCATTTGTAATAGGCAAAGCCTAAGCCAGCGATTCCTAAAAGGAGGAAAATCATGGCCATATTGTTTAATTTTTTCTGACTGTATTTAAAATTTGTCAATTCCATTGTTCTGTATTTTTTATGTTAAACTTTGTCCACTGAATATTTTCCAGCACCCGTAAAGAATAGGCAAGCTGAAATGAAAAGCATGGCTAGGGCTGCTGTCATCAATTCTATAGAATCCCCATTAGGTAGATGAACCATGAAAATGGCGATCAAGAAATTGATGAAGATTAACACAGCAGAGAGTTTGGTTTGCCAACCGATCAATAACAAGAAACCGGCGATCATCTGAATACCAACCGATACTATTGCAGAAACTGTTGGGAAAGGGAATTTATTTTTTCCCAAAAAGCCAGCAAATTCCTGCATATGGTCCCAACTGATGAGGTTGTCAAATACCCCGTACATAAGCCTTAAGCCAATAAAGATCCGGATTAAGAGTAGTCCAATTGATATGTTGGTCATATTGTTCAATTTCCCTAAGCAACATTAATTCTGACAAAATGTTTTGCCTAATGTTAACCAGCCAATATTTTTTTCTTTTCTACATCAAATTCTTCCTGAGTTAAGATTCCTGCATCCAACAGGTCCTTTAGGTCCATCAACGCCTTTTTCTTATCGACAGGGGCGCTGCTGTTTCCAGCAGCTAGGCTTGGAGCTGCGGTATTTGGAGCTTCTTTTCCTTGGGTAGATCCAAATTGGATGAGCAGGGCAGTAATTTCATTGAATCCCTTGATGTTCGAGTAATCTATAGCTTTTTGTTCCTTTACATTGACCAATTGTGGATCTGCATGGTTTTCTAAAAGATATTTTAGCACATCTTTTTTGCCATTTGCTGCTGCGTAATGAAGTGCTGTATTCCCTGATTCATCTTGCATGTCAATGTTTGCGCCGCGTTCAATCAATAATTTGACCATGCTCAGGTGTCCATTTTTAACGGCATGTTGAAGTAAGCTCTCGCCGCCTTGGGATTCATTCACATGAAAATTGAACTGGGCATCAATGGAAAGATTATTGTTGGTCTCTACATAATCCAGATAACCATACATTGCCTGGCTGTTTCCAGATACAGGTCTGCTGTGGTTTACATCTAGGCCATTATCAAGAAGCAGGGATACGATTTCTTTTTGGTTGTGGGAACATGCATACCAAATAGGGGAAACGCCTTCAGCACTGCTGATTGAGACGTCTGCGCCATTGTCCAAAAGGTTTTTTACCATGGCTTTGTTGCCTTCATAACAAGCGACCAAGATTGCTGATTCACCAAATTGATTGATCTGGTTGACATCAGCACCATTTTCCAATAGTAAATCAACCATTGGTAGGTGTCTGTTTTTTACCGCCATCAATAGCGGGGTGTTCCCAGATTTGTTGCTGATGTCAGGGTTTGCTCCATTTTCAAGTAGAATTTTTGCAGCTTCCAGGCTTCTGTTTAATACCGCTAACATTAATGGGCTTTCGGTATTGTTGTTCAGGGTATTGACATCAAGACCTTTTTCGATCAGTGTTTTTAGAACGTCTGCTTGACCGGTAGATGAGGTTAAATGGACTAAACTATTTCCTTTCAGGTCATTAATGTCCACTCTTGCACCTTCATCAATGAGATAAAGAGCCGTTTGTTTCTGTTTCTGTAGGCATGAAAAAAACAGGGGTGTTTCGCCTTGTTGATCTTCATAATCAAGCTCGGCACCCTTTTCTGTCAAAAGCTTTACCAAGTCAAGGTAGCCTCGATGTGCGGCGTAATGCATTGCAGTACGGCCTTTTTCATCGGTATATTTGACATCTACTTCATTGTTTTCCAATAGTAATTCGGCTATTTTTCTTTTTCCGCCTTCGCAGGCGATGATAAATGACATGGACATAATTTCTTAGTTTTCTTTTTGTTGAGCGATTAATAGCAATTCGACTGTTTTTCCTTTTAAATTGTCTTCAGAGGCAATCGCCATGGCAGATTGTTCCTTGTTGTTCAAGATGCTGGCAGTAGCACCATTATCCAGTAAGAATTTTACTTTTTTGTAAGTTTCTTTAGCGTCATTCTGGTCATAATTGCTGTCTTTCATGACAACCTTGTGTAATAGGGTGTTACCTAAGTCATCCTGTTCGTTGATCTCCGGCTGGGCCTGTTTGAATACTTGTTCGAAGAAAGGAGATTTTTTCTGTGCAATCCAGTCCCAAGCAGAAACTGGTTTTCCATAGTGTGGGGCTGTGTTATTTAGATCTGCTCCATCTTCAATCATCTGCAAGATCAATTCGGTGTTTTCAGCGCCGTCAATCATCCTGAGATGGTTGTGCAGAGCTTTTTCTCCATTTTTGTTAGTTTGCTCAAAATCCATGCTTTCATATTCTGAAAGTTTCTTGTACTGCTCCGCATCATGTTTATGGGCAACCGCAATAAAGAAAGCCGAATTGCCTTCATTGTCCTGCTGATTAGGGCTGGCTCCATTCTGCAATAGGTTTTCAAGGACATGGTATTTATTGTTTTCCATGGCAATATGTAAGGGGGTTTTGCCCACCTTATTTGTTTCGTTAATATCTAAGCCTTCGCTTAAGAATATTTCGATATAACGGTTTATATGTTCAGGAGTTATGCCATGTTTCCTGATGCTAATATTTAATAGATTGTCCTCTGCTTGGTTCTTGAAATCCACCCTACATCCGGCATCGATCAAGGCTTGGATAATTGCTGGGTCCGCTGCGCTTTCTACTGCGAAACTGATCAGCGTTTGGCCGGAAACCTCATCATTGATATTTTCCGCTTGTCCCATTAGGTCGGTGAAAAATGAAATAAATCCTTCATCAGGGTTTTTCACCTTGACCAGTTTTGAAAAGATGCTGTCGTCAATTTTGTCGAGCATATAGATGTCTTTCTCGATTTCATTGTTCTGTAGCATTAAGCTAATAAGTTCATAGCCTTTTTTTCGGATAAGGGTATCGTATAGTTGGGAATAATCGTAAGCATGCTGGCTATGAGGGATTCTTTCGCCTTGATTGTACAATTCAACAGCTTTGCTGATATCTCCGCTGTCGATGGCTTGAATGAGGGGTGTCTTTTCAAACATAGAGTGTAGTTTTATATGTTAATGTATTTCGTTTTTAACTGATTTAGTCATGTCATATAGCTCTGAAGCCGGCCAAGGACTCCAAATTATTAAAACGTTGTTTTGGAGATTTGCTGTATCTCTGACGATATTAATTATTCTCTGTTTTAACAGGAGGGCAAGGGGTTCATCTGGATTTGTTAGGAAATGCCTGGAAATAAGTTCCTGATCCGGCGCAGAAAGTGTGATCCTGATTTCTTGGTCAATGGCCTCGATAGAGAGGAATTGAGCGGGTTTGATCAATGCCTCCTGCTTGATTTGTATGTTCTGCGGCATGAAACTATCAAATGCTTTGACGATGTAGAGGCCATTTGGACGATTTACTGTGAAGAATTCAAAAGGTCGGGTCTGATTAGGTGTACCGTTAATTTGGACCCCGGAAAGTAATCTATTGGCTTCTAGGTAGATTTCATCATAAAAGTCTTCGATTAATTTCTCAAATGATTTAAATTTTAACTTATCGTATTCATAGATAGAATCGGCATCCATGTCCTTGAATTTCTGGAGTTCTGCTTCCTGATAGATTTTCTTTAGCAGTTCTATTAGTCGCTCTTCAATAGCTGTATCTGCATATTTCAATTGATAGCCTGCGAAGGTTTCTGTATTTCTTGTGTATTCAGGTAAGTTTTCCAGTCTATAGGCATCAATTGCCTCAAAGAATTGCTCTGAAACGCCCATAGTCTCTAAAAACTTTGTTGCATCGCCATTTTCTGATTTTTGGATATCGCTCATGTAAAATCAATTAGAATCATTTCTGTTTAGCTGAATTATCTTAAAGCTAAATGAAGAACGGCTTAAATGGTAGAAAAAATGTGCCAATGTATGGTTGATTTATATAATTGCACCAGTTTTTAAAAGATTGGGGATTGTTTTGCTTAACTAACAGTGATTTGTTTTTTGCTTTTGACGTGTAGATAATAAGTGACTTAAGAAAAAATACCTTGTTATAGGTATTTCTATTGTTGTGGTTTAATAATAAATTAGCTCTAATAATACTATGTTTAGTAATAGGAAAAAGTATTATTAAAATAATCAATTATTATTTCATGACCTAATTTATTTCATGGATGGAGCTACTTCTGAAGTACGGAGCAATCTTATTACGCTTAATGCTACTGTTTGTTTTGCATTTCAATGGGCAATGCTGTTTCTGTCAACAAGACAGTGCCTTTGTCCAAAACATGCCGGTAAAAAAAAGAGGTTTGCCAGATGTAATATTTAATGAGGAATTGTTGGCTCCGATTGGTTTTATTAGCTACGGTATTGCTTCAGTTAAGAGTCCTTATTTGCAGAAGCAGAATCACTTAATCCGAGATAATCTACAAGCCGATAATCCAATTAGGATAAGAATTGATGATTTTACCCAATATGCTGCTACGGGATCTTATTTTGCATTTGATCTCATGGGAGTCAAGGCAAAGCATAACTTAAAGTCCAGGTTGTTTGTTGCCTCAGTTGCCCATATCATCATGGGAAGTACGGTGAACCTGATGAAAAAGAGTGTGCCTATCCTAAGACCTGATTTTTCTGCATCCAATTCATTTCCTTCTGGCCATACCGCTACGGCATTTGTTGGTGCTGAATTGATCTGGCAGGAATATAGGCATCAGTCTATTTGGTATGGGGTTGGGGCCTATACCGTCGCTGTGGGTACTGGCTTTTTTAGGATGTACAATAATCGCCATTGGTTATCTGATGTGGTCATGGGGGCAGGGATAGGGGTGTTAAGTACCAAGATGGCTTATTGGATGCTGCCGCGACTGGAAGATCGGCTCCAAAAACGTAAAAATCCATTTCTATTGATGCCTTCCTATAATGGAAAACAGTTTATGCTGTCCTTTGCTGCTAATCTGTAGGTCTAAAGATTGATGCTGTCGTAAGCCCAATGCAAGAGTGCCTGTCTTTGTTTGGGGCGGCATTGGAAATCTCCGAAGGTACAATTTCCCTTGACTTGGGCAATATGTCTTTTAAATGCTTTCCAACGTTTGATCTGTCTTTCATCATCTTCAGATCTTCTACCCATAAAGTATCGGCAATACCATTGGAACCATCCGCGGGGGTCCTGAGGGTTTATCCAGCCTTTTCTTTTCCATTCAGCTAGGGGTTGGGAAGCCTTTATTTTAAAGAAGTTTAGATTCGGGTCGCCGGCTTTGCTATCTCCATGATATAGCTTTGCTTTTTCAAACCATTCCTTTGGGAATTCAGATTGGCAATCATTCAGGTACTTTCCGTTGAATACGCCAAGTTCAAGCATTTCCTGTGGACTTAGTTGAGGTTGGAATTCAGGGTGGAAGTTTTTGCCCATAGGTTCTGTAAGCTCATAAGAATAGTCTTTTTGCATACTGTCATGGACCTGGATTAGCATAATGTTATTTTGAAGTAGATGTTTAATAGAAGTTATTCAAATATCTGATTATGAGCCTTTGCTATGTTTGAACATGAAGTCGTAAATCTTTTCACCATGAAATAAACGTTCTACACTACCATGTGTTCCTCCCGGAATGATAGTGAGGGTGGCATCGGCGTTTTTATTGCATTTTTTGATGGCGTTGTAGATCTTCTTGGATTCAGAAGCCGGTACAGCCCGGTCTGCGCTTCCATGTTGGATCCATAAAGGCACTTGGGTCAGGTTGCAAGCATAACTCACGGTTCCACCACCACAGATAGCAACTGCTGCAGCAAAGCGATCTGGGTATTTTCCTGCGACATCCATGGTTCCATAACCGCCCATGCTCATGCCACAAACATAAACTCGATGTTCATCGGCAGGGTAATCCTTCAGTACAGCATCCAATACATCGATAACTTTGTCTGGATCCCATCCATTGGAGGTCTGTGGTGCCACAATAATGGCTTCTAAGTCTTTTCCTCTTTCAATTGCCCTAAGTACGCCATATCGTTTGACACGGTTCAGATCGTGGCCAGAAAGACTGCGGCCATGGAGAAAGACAATGACTGGAAGTTTTTCGTTCTTATCTATGTTATCAGGTGTTCTAACCCAGTATGAATAACCAGTTTTGGATTTAATCGCTTTTAGTTGAGCGGAAGACGAAAAAGTCATCCCTAGAATTAAGCAGGTTAAGAGCAAAAAATGTTTGTACATAGCTATCGTTTCATGTTTTTGGCAAGAAGAGAGGCTTCGAGCCGGCTTGAATCAGTTAAAAATCAAGGCTCGCAAGATAGAAACAAAGAAGTTTTAAACCAAATGCTGTGGCGTAAGTATTTGTGTAGTAATATTGTATATTTTTTCATGACATTTATATTACAATTCTATGTATTTTTTATTAAATTGCTGAACCATTAAAAATCAAAGAGATATGAAGAGAAAAGCTATCACACTGTTAAGTTTATTTGCCCTGGTCATTGGCCTGAGTGCATTTCATATAGGGGGACAAGAGGAAAGACCTCAGAATTTAAAGGTTCTTCCAAAGAACATCAGCCTTGAAGAGTTGGATAGCACCATGAAATCCTTCAATATGGCCTTAGGCGTGAAATGTAATCATTGTCATGCTCCTAAACCGAATGGAGAGAAGGGTTTAGACTTTGCTTCTGATGCTAATCCGAAGAAAAATATTGCAAGACATATGATCAAAATGACGAAACAGATCAATAAAAAGCATTTCAACCGTGCTTATGATGGAGTGGTTTACAATATATCCTGTAATACCTGTCATAATGGAAAAACGGAAGCATTTACTGTTGTTAAACAATAATTTAGGTTAATTTATTGAAAGCAATAGTTCGCATAACTTATTGTCCCAAATGTGGTTGGATGCTACGAGCTGCTTACATGGCTCAAGAGCTTCTGACCACTTTTGTTGAGGACCTGCACTCGGTGAATCTGGAACCTAGTGAGATCAATGGTCGTTACACGGTTTTCGTGAATGATGAAATAATTTTTGATAGGAAAAAGGAAGGTCGTTTCCCGGAAATCAAAGAACTTAAGCAATTGGTTCGCAATAGGGTTAATCCCGAAAAAGACCTCGGTCACTCCGACCGTTAAGGTATTCAAGAGGGGATAAGACCCCAAAATCTTTCACATTTCTTAACCCTTTACAAAAAGAAAAATCTGTATTTTTAACTTTCACCATCACAGATTTATCGTAAATGCGCATATTACATACAGCAGATTGGCATCTGGGTAAAAAGCTTGATTTCTTTTCTCGGATTGAGGAGCAAAAGGAAGTTTTGGACGAAATATGTCAGATTGCCGATCGCGAAGAAGTTGACCTCGTTGTCGTTTCTGGAGATCTTTATGATACTTTTAATCCCCCAGTAGAAGCAACCGAATTACTTTACCGTACCTTAAAGCGACTTTCCAAGAATGGGAAAAGACCGGTTATCGCCATTGCAGGCAACCATGATTCGCCGGATCGTATTGATTCGCCCGATTCATTGGCCAGGGAATTGGGGATATTCTTTTTTGGACAACCGAACCTGAAGATAAATCCCATTACCGTAGAAGACAGTTTTGATGTAATAAGGGTGGATGAGGGCTTCTTGGAGATCAAACTTCCTAAGTATTATTATCCCATCCGGATATTGAGCACCGCCTTTGCGAATGAAATCCGCCTGAAACAATACCTTGGCGATACGGATAAGGCTACCCAACTGCAGGAGCTTTTGAAAAAGAATTGGCAGGAAACGGCTAATCAATATTGTGATAATTACGGGGTGAACCTATTGACCACTCATCTTTATATGCTGAAGAGAGGGGCTGAAATGCTGGAAGAACCTGAAGGGGAAAAGCCGCTCCGATTAGGTTTCGCGGATCTCGTGTATTCTGATAGTATTCCCGCGCAAGTACAATATACAGCCTTAGGGCATTTACATAAGTTCCATGAAATCGGTCAGGGAACAGCTCCTGTGATCTATCCTGGAAGTCCATTGGCTTATTCCTTTTCGGAAAGCGGGCAAAAGAAACAGGTGATCATTGTGGATTTAGAGCCTAATAAGATTGCTCAATATAGGACTGTGCATCTGGAAAAAGGGAGGCCATTGGTTCGGATGCGTTTCAATGATATCGACGAAGCGGTGAAATGGTTGCATGATAATCCCAATGCTTTGGTCGAGCTTACTTTGGAGTCTGATAATTTTTTAAGTTCCAGCGATTTAAAACGCGTTCATGAAGCACATAATGGGATTATCCATGTTATTCCAGTGGTAAGTAAGAAGCAGGAACTGCAAAGTGGGCGATCGAGTGTAAACCTAGATCAAGACATGAAAGACCTGTTCAAGGATTATTTCAAATCGAAATACGGACAGGAACCTAATGAAGAATTAATGACCCTATTTAACGAGGTCGCAGCAAATACCTTAGAAAAAGAAGATTAAGTATGTTGCCATTATTTTTAAGTATTGAGGGGTTATATTCCTATCAAGAAAAACAATCTATAGATTTTTCAGAACTTACGGAAGCGGGATTATTTGGAATCTTCGGTAAGGTGGGGTCTGGGAAATCATCCATATTAGAGGCTATCAGTTTTGCGCTGTACGGTGATACCGAGCGCTTGAACAAGACTGATAAACGAGCCTATAATATGATGAACTTAAAGTCTAATCAAGCGATGATAGTCTTTGAGTTCCTGAACTTTGAAAAACGAAAATTCCGCTTTGTGGCCCAATGGAGGCGAAGGAAGAATTTTGATGATACTACTCCGATCGAGCGTACGGCCTATGAATGGATTGATGGACAATGGGTGCCGATGGAGTCTGCTGATGGGGCATTAGTAACGAATTTATCCTATCCTAACTTCAGAAGGACCATTATCATTCCGCAAGGTCAGTTTAAGGAGTTTTTAGAATTGAAGGGTAAGGATCGTTCCGAAATGATGAAGGAGATCTTTTACCTGAATAAATTTGATTTGGGTCCTAAAGTGGGCTTTCTTCAAGCAGGTAACAACCGTAAGCTTGAAAACCTAAAAGGTGCCCTGTCTGGTTTTGAAAGCATTTCGACAGAAGTCCTCAATCAAAAGAAAATTGAGGTGGAAGAGGCTAAAAAGACCTTGGAGGTTACTCGAGCCGATTTTCAAGAGTTGCAGCAAAAAGTCCAGTCTCTTCAAGAATACAAGGACAAAGGGATCGAGCTGCAGCAAAAGGAAGCTCAGTTCAATGACCTGAATAGCAAAAAGGAGCGAGTTCAACAGCAAGAAGCTGAAGTCAACCGCTATGAAAGGACTTCTCAGGCTTTTAAAGAGCCATTGAATTACCTGCAATCGCTAAATATAGAACGTGAATCCTTGATCCATAAGATTGAGAATTTTCAGGTGGTGAAAGAGCGTCAATTGCAGGAAATTGATGTGATTGAAAAGGAGATTGCTTCTGTTCAACATGATTATCTGAACCTAAATGTGTTCAGGGCTAAAACAGAAGATTATAAAAGGCTTATCCAGATCAAAGAGAACGATAAGAAGGAAAAGGAACTGGAGACTCGATTGACCAAAGGTACTCCCTTTGTGGAGAGGACCAAAGAGGCTGAGGTCAATCTTTCTAAGAAGTTGGAGGAGACTGAGAACAGGCTGGAAGCATTGAAGTCAGAGAAAATTGATACTTCCCAGCTGATTGAAATGGAGAAATGGTATCATAAGAAGGATACCATCGAGCAACAACAAAAGAACTCCAACAAACTCTTGGAGCAATTGGCGCAAGAGGTTGATGTGGAGCAGGCTCTTTTCAATAAGTTAGGTTATACCGAGGATAACTGGGAGCAGATGATCGGGAATGAGCTGAAATTGATTGAAAACGATTTGAATAAGCTGCGGGAGCAAGAAACCCATCTGCAGGTTCAAGCGAAGTTGAGTCGATTTGCTACCGAACTACAATCTGGAATGCCTTGTCCGCTTTGTGGAGCATTGGATCATCCTGAACCCATGGTTGCAACGCATGTGCAGGAAGAGTTGAATAAGATTACCCAAGAGAAATATAATTTGGATGGAAAGCGGACCGAATTCCAAAAGCTGAAAGAACAGCTTACGAGGACCAGTATTTCCTTGCATACCAAAAGGACCAGTCTAGACCAATTGCAGAAAGATAATGATGGCCATTCTAGTAATCTGAATGAGCATCTGTCGGCATTTTCATGGTCTGGTTATTCATCAGAGGATACGGATGCATTTGAGGCGCAGAAAGAGCGTGTGAAGCAAAGCGAACAAATCACCTCTGGATTAGAGGCTGAGATCAAACAGATGCGTCAGGATCTGCAGAAGAGTAGGGAGAACATCCAAAAATTTGAAAAAGAACTTGATGCCATCAAGGCTGAAATAGCTGTTGTGAAAGGCGTAAGCCTGCATAGCAAGAATTCCCTGCAGCAAGTGAACTTTGAGGAATTCTCAGAAATCGATCTTGATGAGGTGAAAAGATTGAAGTTGCACCTTGATCAACGCGTTGTGCAGATTGAGAGTGATTACCTGACTTTGAACCAGAAATTGAATACCTATAAAACTAAATTGGCGGAGATTGCTGGTCAATATAGTGCTGCGAAAGAACAATTGAGCAATTTCAATCAGCAGATCAAGGTGAGGCAAGAACAACTTGCCAAATTATTGCGTGAGTATAAGTTTGCAGATATTACGCAAGTGCAGCATATTATCCAAAGACCAATGCCAGTTGATCAATTGCGTAAGGAATTTCAGCAATTCTATGTGAGATTAGAGGTCTTAGAGACGCAGATCAATTCCTTAAAAGACTTTTTGAAGGATAAGGACTTTTCAGAAGAGGAGTTAGAGACCAGCAGTAAGTTGTTTGAATTTAAGAAAGAAGAGCTCGAATTGCAATTGTCATTAACAGGTGGATTGGAGAAAGAATTGGCGCATCTGACTTTAGAAATTGGTAAGAAAGAGAAGCTGATGGAGGAGTTTGATCAACTGAATGCTCGAGGTGCTAATTTAAAGGTGCTAGAAAACCTATTTAAAGGAAATGGTTTTGTGAATTATGTATCGAGCATCCATTTAAGGCAGATGTGTGAAATGGCGAACGATCGCTTCCACCGATTGACCAGAAACCAGCTGAGCCTTACTATCAATGAAAATAATGAATTTGAGGTAATTGATTATCTCAATAATGGTTATAGGCGTTCGGTGAAGACCTTGTCAGGTGGTCAAAGCTTCCAAGCATCGCTATGCTTGGCATTAGCCTTAGCTGAAAACATTCAATCACTGAATAAGTCTGATAGAAACTTCTTCTTTATTGATGAAGGCTTCGGTACCCAAGATTCAGAAAGTATCAATACGGTGTTTGATACCCTACAATATTTACATCATGAAAATAGGGTGGTGGGTATTATTTCGCATGTTGATGAGCTGAAGGAAAGGATTCCAAGGTCTGTCTCTGTGGAGAAGGACCAGGAAATGGGTTCTAAACTAAAAGCTTCGTGGAATTAGCCAATTCCATTGAAAAGCCATAAAAATATGAAGGCCCCGTAATAAGCACGGGACCTTCATCAATTAAACATATAACCACTAACTAATAAAAAACCTTAATCTCTATTTAGCCATTTGAACTTTCTACACTTGTAGTTTCTTGCGCTGGTTTTTCCACTGGCTTACGGTCCATGTCCCTACGTTTCATCTGACGATGCTGTGGTCTGTCGCCACGGTCCATTCTGCCCTTGCGGTTTTCAGCCATTTTATTCTTTAATATTTCTTGCTGCTCAGGAGTCAACAGTTTCATGAATTCATCACGTTCAGCCTTCATTTCATTTTTGCGAGCCTCACGATCAGCTTTTCTAGTTTCTTGTTTTTCCTTCCATTTCTTAGCTTGATCTAAGTTGTAGGTATAAACATCTTGTTTTTGTTTATCCGTAAACTTCAATTCTTTGTCCAAGCGATCAGTTTTCATCTTTGCGATTTCCTCTGGGGTTTTGTTCATCATCTTACCCATTCTGTCTCCGCCACGGACATGTTTTCTATGTTTCATCTCTTGGCGAACCTCTGATCTTTCTTTCTTTACGCTATCTTGTGTCTGTGCAGAAGCTGCAAAGCTTAAACCAGCAAATAAAGCAGCAAATGTTAATATCTTTTTCATAGTCTATCTATTTTTATTGTCCTTTTATTCTTTGAGCAATTCTGAGTGAAAACGTTTAAATCGAGTTTAGTTAAAGTATGTTAACGGATTCAAGATTTTGTCAGTTTCCTTTTTCGTTTTGCTTATTAGTAAGATGAAAAAGAGGGGGGATGGTTTATTTTGCACGATGTTAAATATTGTTAATGCAACCAATTGATGGTTTTTGGAGGGCTTTTGAAAAATAAATTGGCTAAAAATCAGTTAGTTTAGCGATGGGAGTAATTTTATTTTTGGAAAATAAAGGAGAGTACCTATATTTGCATCGTTCCAAAGGGAATAAGCCCAGGTGGCGGAATTGGTAGACGCGTTGGTCTCAAACACCAATGAAGCAATTCGTGCCGGTTCGATCCCGGCCCTGGGTACCAAAGAAAAGCTCATCATTCGATGAGCTTTTTGTTTTTTTAAGACCTTTTTATTGAACCGATTCAAATGGTGGCGGTTTCGGTTTCGAATCTGGTAATTTCGTATTGATATCCACAATGGCTACCCCGGTTGGCGAGGAATGGTCGATTACATATTGACCCGAAAGGACGATATAGAAATCCTCACTGCCGCCTGATCCACCGGCGCCACCACCAGACCTTGTAATAAACCCATTTACACTAGGCATATATCCTTTGGAAAGACTGTCTATGTATTTTTTTGCATCATACTTGTAAATCAAACCCCCAGGGACAGTCCCTAAAACCACAACGAATTTATTCCCATCCGCATGATAATCCATAAAGCTAGATCGACCGGTAACTGGACCGGTTACAGGGCTCCAAGGAGAGTAATCCGGATAATCAAACTTGTTTGTAGGGTGAGTGAACATGGTGCTATAATCTAGGCCACCTGCATAACCTGTGGTGTAAGTTTTCGTTGTGCTGTTGAAATAAATTTTAGCCGATTTTAGAGTACCTGATACATCACCCGGCAGTTTAGCCTTGGTGTTCTTAGCGTTTTCTTTGGCCTGGTCGCCTTCAGGGGTGGGGATTTGTTCTTTTTGACAAGAACTAGCTGCAATGAGACCGAATAGGAACATTGCTTTCGTGATAATTGAAATGTATGTCTTCATAATCTATTGTTTATCATAAGTCTATGTATATAAAACATAGAATTTTAATCAATGTTTTTAAAGATGTTCTTGAGAAGATTCTTTTGATAATACGAGTTATATTTTAGCTATTCTGGTCAATAGGTTGTTGTGCTCAATAGCCAAGTATGAGACACAAAAAAAGAGGTTCAGCAATTGCTAAACCTCCTTCTTCATATTTCTAAGTATAGTTTATTAAAAATTACAATCCCCCGCCTCCAGACATTTCCGATAGAACGCCTGTGGCCAGTAGGCCAAAGAAGCTCAATAAATAGAGTCCTAGCATAATAATGGCCAAGATACCTATGAATTTATAGTGCTTTTTGAGAAAATTAAATGCTGTCGTCAGTTGATCTGAATTGCGCATATTGATCGCATCTTGGAGGTTCTTCGCAAACTTATATAACCATAAAATCGGAGCGAAGTATAAACCAATCATAATGATCATCATGAGAAGGAAAGGGATCATGGCGAAGGCATTAACTTGTTCACGACTTGTAGAACTATTTCCGATAAAATACAACATCATGAAAAAGGCCACCACTAAATAAAAGGCCATTCCAATCATGCCGAGTATTGACAGGAATTTTGCCCATTTTGAAGTTTCTCGCAGATACTCAATGGCGACAGGTCCAATTTTCAAATCATAGTTGGAATAGGGATTGTTCTGCGGATTGATATTGTCTGCTTGCTCAAAGCTGTTTTCGTTGTTTTCCATAAGTTAGTTTTAAGGTTATTAATTTTTACACTACAATTTACTAATAATTTTTGGCGCAGGGTTAAATTTTTATTCTCAGTAGGGAAAAAATCAGTTTTCCGTTCATTAAAATTTAGCTGAAAGTGTTAAAATTTATTCTACTTGGCCTGTTTTTTGTAAATTAATGGAAGATAAACCATTTTTAATTATGATGAGAATAATGATTTTAGCCATTGTTCTGTTGATTTCCAATGAGATACGTTCTCAAGACTTGGATTTGAACAGCGTTCGAAATGATTTTAACAAAGGGGTCAAGGATGAGGATTTGTGTAAAAGGCACTTAGAGGCCTTGGAAGAAAATGCGGACTCACCGGTTGAACGCGGATATGCCGCTGCGTTTCATATGTTCATGGCCAAACATACTTCTAATCCATTCAAAAAGATGAGTTATTTCAAGGATGGGAAAAACAAGTTGGAAAAAGAACTCAAGACCAATCCCAATAATGTCGAGCTTCGGTTTATCCGTCTTAGTATCCAATACCATATTCCCAAATACTTAGGCTACCATAATGAAATAGAATCTGACAAGGATTTTGTGATGAACAATCTTTATAAGATGTCGGACAAATTCACTAAAGAAAAAATTTACAAATATTTAAAGGGTGCAAATATGTATACTCAGGACGAATTAGCGTTATTAGGTAGGTAAATATCTATATTAGCGTTATGAAGATGAAATACATTTTATTATTTGCAGTATCCATGTTAATTCATTCGGTGCAGGCTCAAATCAAGCAGAGCATCAATGAATTTTCTGTTCTAGAAGTGACCGATAGGTTATGGGTGAGCGTAGTTCCAAGTGATAAGCATGAAATCGTGATCAATGGCGAGTTGGCAGACAAGGTGGAAGCCGTATATTCAAAAGGAGAGCTTCGCTTAAAGATGAAAGGCAGTCATATCATGCAGGGAAATCAAGCCAATGTGGTGGTGTATACCCCTTCCGTTTCTAGTATCATTGCCAAAAAAGGTTCCGAAGTCAATATTGAGGAGAGCGCGATTGAAGAAGAGGCGATGATCTTCACAGCTACAGAGGGCTCTAAAATCAGAGCATACATTAAGTCAGTAGGGGTTGATGTTTCTTCCAATACAGGTTCGTCCATTGACCTATTGGGCTCAGCAACCAAGTTGAATGTCACGACCACTGCAGGCGGTAACTTCTATGGGAAGGACCTGAAAACAGAGATAGTACATGTTCGGGTCAATGCCGGTGGAAAAACCGAGGTCAATGCTTCAGAATCCGCTGATGTTGAGACTAGAATGGGTGGTACGATTGATGTCTATGGCAATCCTAAGAACAAAAGAGACAAGAAAATCGCCGGTGGAAAGATCGTTTTCCATCAGTAAAAATTAAGAATTTTTATGAAAGCAAGCATTGATTCAATGCTTGCTTTCTTTTTTACGTCAATAAGTTAACATTTCCTCTGATAAATTGTGTATTGATTTGTAACTTTGCGCCATGTCAGAAAAAATTATCATTCTCGATTTTGGATCGCAATATACCCAGTTAATTGCGCGTCGCGTTAGGGAACTAAATGTATACTGTGAAATTCACCCATTCAACAACCTTCCAGAATTTGATGGATCTGTAAAAGGCGTGATCTTTTCAGGTAGCCCTTATTCAGTGCGTCAAGAAGACGCCCCTCAGATAGACTTCAAGGCCATTCAGGAAAAATTCCCATTATTAGGAGTTTGTTATGGTGCGCAATACATCGCTCAGCATTCCAATGGTGAGGTTCTTCCTTCTGAAATCCGTGAGTATGGTCGTGCTAATTTGCAGTTTGTTGATCAAGAGAATGATTTATTGAAAGGCATACCAACCCAATCTCAAGTATGGATGTCACATGGTGATACCATTAAAGAGGTTCCAGCAAACTTCAAGATTGTCGCAAGTACCGATAAAGTACGCGTGGCGGCTTATCAAATCGAAGGAAGCAAAACCTACGGTATCCAATTCCACCCCGAAGTAACGCACAGTACAGATGGCCAAGTGTTATTGAAAAACTTTGTTATCGATATATGTGGATGTACCCAAGACTGGACTGCTGACGCATTTGTTGAAACTACAGTATCAGAACTTAAACAGCAACTAGGTAATGACCATGTTATTATGGCTTTATCGGGTGGTGTTGACTCTACCGTTGCTGCGGTATTATTGCACCATGCTATTGGCGATAAATTGCACTGTTTCTTTGTAGACCATGGATTATTACGTAAGGATGAGTACGATCAAGTATTGGCTTCTTACAAAAACATGGGCTTGAACATCAAGGGTGTTAATGCCAAAGACCTATTCTATTCTAGATTGGCGGGTGTATCAGAACCAGAACAAAAACGTAAGATCATCGGCGCATCTTTTATCGATGTTTTTGATGAGGCTGCGAAAGAAATACAAAAAGAATTGCCGGATGGCACTGAAGCAAAATGGTTGGGTCAAGGAACTATCTACCCAGATATTATTGAGTCCATTTCAGTGAAAGGCCCTTCAGCAACCATTAAATCACACCATAACGTAGGTGGCTTGCCAGACTACATGAAATTGAAGGTGATCGAGCCTTTGAAGACTTTATTTAAAGATGAGGTCCGTCGTGTTGGAAAGTCATTAGAAGTTGATCCAGCGATCCTTGGAAGACATCCTTTCCCAGGTCCAGGATTAGCAATTCGAATTTTAGGTGATATTACGGAAGAAAAGGTACGGATTTTGCAAGAAGCTGATGACATTTACATTCGTAACCTGAAAGAATCAGGTTGGTATGATAAGGTTTGGCAAGCGGGAACTATCTTCTTGCCGGTTCAGTCAGTTGGAGTGATGGGGGATGAACGTACCTATGAACACGTAGTAGCGCTTAGAGCTGTTGGTTCCCTTGATGGAATGACAGCTGATTGGATTCATTTGCCTTATGATTTATTAGCTAAAATTTCAAACGAGATTATTAATCATGTCAAAGGAATCAACAGAGTCGTATATGATATCAGCTCAAAACCACCAGCAACAATTGAGTGGGAATAATAATTTGAAAAACTTTTATAGAGGTACCCTTGCCGCGTTGTGCTTAGGTGCTGTCCTTGCAGTCAGTTCTTGTTCGCCGAAAACTACAGGCGGAGTCTTGAAAAACCCAAATGTATATGGCAATAAAGACAGGGATGCAGGAAAGAACACATCTGAAAACGATAAGAAAGAGGATTCCAAAAAAGATGATAATGTAAAAGCATCCGAGCAAGCCAATAGCATTGCTCTGCTTTTACCTTTTCAACTGAATATGATTGCCAACGAAAACGTGGTGGAAGCCGATGTGAAGCGTTCTGCATTAGCATTGGATTTTTACCAAGGTTTCCAGTTGGGGGTAAATGAGGTTGCCAAAAAACCTGGTGATTTCAACATCAAGGTGATGGACACGCAGGATAATGAGATGAAAAACATCAGTATCGCTGCTTCTAAAGAGGTGGAAAACGCAAGCTTAATTGTAGGCCCAGTTTACCCTAAGGAAATCCGTTCTTTTGCCAAAGGCAATAAGAACAATAAAGTCCTTCAGGTCAATCCTTTGGCAGCTACCATGCCTACCGAATTCAATATCTCCAATCTGGTTTCATTAACTCCTCCAATCCGCATCCATATGCGTGCAATTGCCGAAGAGATGACGAAAAAATATATGGACAATGATGTAATCATCGTGTTTGATGCAAGAGATACCGATCACCGTAACTTCATTGCCGGATTTGATGAGGAAATCAAGAAATTGAAGCCTATGGCGAAAATCGTCCATGTTACTTCAGTCGCCCAATTGAAACAGACCATTCCTGACCTAGGGACAGCATTTGTGATCAGCGGAACAACTGAGAAAACCCAATTGCGTTCCCTTGTGACTGCATTGGATGATAAGGTTGGCGAAGGTTATGCCATTCGTTTATTCGGGCACCCACTTTGGTCACGTGTTGATTTTAGACCATACGATAACTTCTACCGTATGGATCCTACCATCAGCTCTGAAAGCCACTTAAAAGTGTGGAGTTCTGACGTTCAGAATTTCAAGAAAAACTATAAAAACTCCTTTAAAGTTGACCCATCTGACTTTGCCTATAAAGGTTATGATGCAGGTAAATATTTTGCGACCTTGTTGAGCAAATACGGAACTGGATATGCTGAGAAGGTAGTTGATGAGAAATACTCCGGAATCTTCAGTGATTACCAGTTCAATTACAATCCAACTTGGGGATATGTAAACCAAGCAGTAAAAATAAGGACCTACCGAAACGGTTCTTTTCAATAAGAAGCATTGGAAATCAATAGCAAAAGAGTACAGCAGCAAGTTCGCAACTTCGAACGTACTATCAACGAATATCAATTTAAGGAACCTTTCTCTAGGTTCTTATCTCAATTTTATAAGAATAACAGACAAATGGGTTCATCCGATAGAAGGATGAACTCACGGTTCTGCTATAACTTCTTCCGTCTAGGGAAAGCCTTTTCCGATCTGGATCTTTCCGAGAAACTTAGCATCGCTGAATTTCTTTGTGAAGAAAACTCTGCCGTAGTGCAGGTTTTCCAACCCGAATGGTCCGAAAAGATCAATTTGGATATTGAAGAGAAAGTGAACTTTATACAATCCAAGTATGGTGACTTTCTAGAAGAGGTGTTCCCATTTACAGCTTATCTATCTCCCAGCATTGCTAAAAAAGAGTTTATCCTTTCCCACTTTATTCAGCCCAATCTGTATATCCGTATCCAAAAGGGTATGGAAAGCAAGGTGAAAAAGACCTTGGAAAAGAATGAAGTCCCTTTTGAAGAGCTTGCCGCACAAACACTTTCTTTACCTAATGGAACCAATCTTCAACAGATCAAATCCATAGATGGTGATTATGAGGTGCAGGATCTATCTTCGCAACATAGTCTCAATGAGCTAGAGGTAGTTCCTTGGAGCTCTTGGTGGGACTGCTGTGCAGCTTCTGGAGGTAAGTCACTTTTATTGCTGGATAAGGAACCAAATGTTAAATTATTGGTTTCTGATATCCGGTTGAGCATTCTTAGGAATCTGGATGAGCGCTTTGAGAAAGCCAATATCAGAACCTATTTTCGCAAGAAAATATTAGACCTGAGCAAACCCGTTGACCATATCATGGGGGAGGAGTCATTTGATGGAATAATATTGGATGCACCTTGTTCCGGATCAGGAACATGGGGAAGGACCCCTGAAATGCTTCAGAAGTTTACGAGCTATGAATTACAAAGGTACTCAGACTTGCAAAAACAGATCGTGAAGCATGTCGTTCCATTCCTTAAGCCTGGAAAAACATTGTTATACATCACTTGTTCTGTTTTTGAAGCCGAGAACGAAGAAGTCAGCAAATACATCTCCGATACCTTAGGATTGCAGTTAGTGGTACAGCATCCCCTTATCGGCTATGATAAAAAAGCAGACTCTATGTTTGTAGCGAAATTTGTAAAAGCTTAATCGCAGTTTAACGGGATTACCAGTACAGGGCAACTTGCTTTTCTGATCAAGGCTTCCGAAACGGATCCTGAAAGGAAATGGTCAAAGCCTGTCCGGCCATTATTGCCCATGATTATTAAATCCGCTGTCCATTCTTTTGCAACCTGCAAGATTTCGTCGCGAACATCACCCACACGATTAAAGGTAAATGTTTCAGAGGCGCCCTGAAATTCCGTAGCTAACCTATTTAGGAATTCCTGAGATGCTTGTTGCTGTATTTCGGATACTTCAGGAACAATAATCGGTTGCTGACCTAATAGCGGGTCCACACCATAAGATGTTGGCGAAGTGGGAGGTACGACAGTTACTAAAGCAAGGGCAGGATGTATTTCTTCAACAATCTCTCTTGCATAGTCGATGGCACGACGGGAACAAGGGGTTTCATCGATAGCTAATAATATTCGATTGAACTTTTTTGTAGTCATGATATTTAGATTATAATGTATATCTAATATATAAAAAACGATTAAATTAGCTTAATTGTTTTATAAAACAGCATATTTTATGGCATTAGGAATTTGTGTTTTAAGTTCGATCTCGGTACTCGAGTCTCCAAAGTTTTCATCCAATCGTGTTTATGAACTTTTATTTGCTGAAGCTTTCAGCATCATAGAGCGACAAAAGTCTTGGGCATTGATCCAGCTTCCAGATTCAGAGATCCAAGGTTGGATTATGGAAGGCCAATTCGAATTGGTTGAAGAGATTATCCCAGCAGATTATATCATTGATGAGGTGGGAGGCTATGCCGTTGCCGGCGAGAACAAAACCATGCAGATCCATCATGGAAGCCCCATTCCTGAGAATAAAAGCATCATAACGGCTGTAGACAATTACAAGATCCTTTCCGATCTCCGTGATACCGAAGAAGGTTATGAAGAAGAAAGAGATCGCGAACAATTGGAAAACTTCGTAGCAAGCTACCTGAACACCCCATTTTCCTATAAGGGAAGAACAGTACATGGCATCGACAATATTGGCCTATGCGGCTTATTTTATCGTCATTTCGGCCTTGAGATCCCGAAAGACATCCCAGGCATCCTCCAATTAGGCACATCCATCGATTTTATCTCAGAAATAAGAGGTGGCGATCTAGCTTTTTTCATCAACGAACAAGGCGAAGTAGACCATCTTGGAATCATAATTTCCGATGAAGAGATCCTACACGTCGTAGAAAAAGTACGTATCGATTCCATCGACAACGAAGGGATCTATAACCACGACCTCCAACAAACAACCCATAAGTTGAGGATAGTTAAGAGGGTTTTGTAGACAAAAGACAATAAACATAAGACAATAGACCTTTCTGGGGGGCAAATCAGGTGTTATTGTTCTATTGAATATCGGCCGGTTTTGTAGGGGCTTATTGCATAAGCCCGTTATCTTTAAAAATTGCGGACCTGTAGGTTGTTGGAAATAATAACGAAATCAAAAATAATTCATGGAGCTGGCGGGCGAATTCAATTCGCCCCTACAGTATAGGTGCATGCTAGACAAGATCTTGGCCAACTTGCAATCCCAATTGAGCATGAACCCCGAGCGGAGTCGAGGGGGAGTTGAATCCCATCCCAGATCTACGTTCTGGGGGACAAATCAGGTATTATTGTTTAATTGAATATCGGCCGGTTTTGTAGGGGCTTATTGCATAAGCCCGTGATCTTTAAAAATTGCGGACCTGTAGGTTGGCGGAAATAATAACGAATTCAAAAATAATTCATGGAGCTGGCGGGCGAATTCAATTCGCCCTACAGTATAGGTGCATGCTAGACAATATCTTGGCTAACATGCTATCCTTTTTAGGCATGAACCCCGAGCGGAGTCGAGGGGGAGTTGAACCCCATCCCAGATCTCATATCTCATATCTAAAAAAAAGCGACCCTAAAGCTAGTCATGGTCGGAAGATTTTCTTCCGACTTTTTTGTTTTTTATATGTGCAAAAAATAATTTTACAATTACCTGATAATCAAATAATTAACTTGTTTTTGTCGTTTAAATTTTGTATGTTTATACTGATAATCAAACATTTATGTCAGTATTCAATGACCACAAAGTTTCCCTTAGTCAGGTTCTGGATTTCATTCCCGAGGCGCTTTTAAGCCATCTTTCAGCGACCACCAATGTTGACCACTATAGTAAAGTGCTCCATGGGAGGAAAATGTTCTATCTGCTTTTATTCTGCGTCTTTGACAACGATAGATTGAGCCAGAGGACACTTGAGGACACTTTTAACAGCAGCGGCTTTAAGGCCCTGTTTGGATTGGGGGAAGAAGAAAAAGTTCGCAGGAGTTCTATCTCCGAGAGACTTTCCAAGATCGACCCCAGTTATTTCAAAGAAATCTATGAGCAGATGTATTTGCGGCTTGCGAAATCTTATAATAAAACGGAGATAGCCAAGTACAACCTGATACGAGTTGACAGCACTATTGTTGCCGATGCCTGCTCTAAGTTAAAAGAGGGGATTGACCAGAAAAGCGGCAAGAAATTAGTGAAATTCAGTTTTTCATTTGATGGCATCTTACCTTCGGGAGTAGAGGTATTTACAGGCCAGAAATACTCTTCCGAAGAGTCCGCACTCCCGGAAGCTGTTTTAAAACAAGTAAGAAAAGAAGAGCATCACGGCAATGTTTATGTCATGGACAGGGGCCTGCAATCAACACGGTCAATGAAAGAATTTGAGGAAGGGTCTGTGAAATTCATCATTCGTTCGAAAGATAACAGAAAATTTGAAGAGATTGAATCATTTCTTGACGAGAAAGAATCTCCCAAATGGGATGATTGGGAAGTGCTGAAAGACAGCAAGGTAAAGCTTTACACTGGAAGCCCCGTCCAGAACAAACGGGGCAAACTGCATTACCGGCAAGAGAAAGTAGAAACCTTATTCCGTTTGGTGGTCATCAGGAACCAAAAAACGAACAAAGAATTCTGGTTTCTGACCAACGAATTTAAACTCTCTGCCAAGGAAATTTCTGATTATTACAGAAAGCGGTGGGACATTGAAGTGTTTTTCAGGTTCCTGAAACAGGAACTCAACCTAAGTCACCTGGTTTCAATGAACAAGAACGGGATTGAAGTGATGGTCTATATGACAATGATTGCAGCGATGCTTTTGTTGATCTACAAAAAAGCCAATAATGTGGGCTACAAAACCGCTAAAAGACGAATAGCCATGGAGCTCCGGGATATGATAACTGCTATTCTAATCATATTTGCAGGAGGCGACCCAGGTAAAGTTTTTAAAACATAAAAAATGGTCGGAATTTCTTCCGACCATGACTACCCTAAAGCCGCTTTTTTTTATTTACCTAAACATTGAATCGGAAGTGCATAATGTCCCCGTCTTCAACGATATATGTTTTTCCTTCTACGGATAACTTCCCAGCTTCTTTAACTGCTGCTTCTGACCCGAATTGTACAAAGTCATTGTATTTAATAACTTCGGCACGTATAAATCCTTTTTCAAAATCGGTGTGGATTACGCCGGCAGCCTGTGGTGCTGTAAATCCTTTTTCGATCGTCCAAGCACGTACTTCTTGAACCCCTGCCGTAAAGTAAGTTGCTAAGTCTAATAGGGAGTAAGCCGCACGGATTAATTTGTGAACCCCTGATTCATCCAATCCTAGATCTTCCAAGAACATTTTGCGTTCTTCATAATCTTCCAATTGAGCGATTTCAGATTCGATCTGTGCCGAGATAATCAATACTTCCGCATTTTCATCCTTTACAGCTTCTTTTACTTTATCAACATAGGCATTTCCTGTATTGACAGAAGCCTCATCAACGTTACATACATATAGAACAGGTTTAACCGTCAAAAGGGTCAAATCATCGATAAATTCGAAATCCTCTTCTGAAATAGGAGCAGTACGAGCAGATTTACCGGATTCCAAATGAGTCTTTACTACGGAAAGGACGTCAAAAGTTTTCTTAGCATCCTTGTCGCCACCCGTCTTAGCCATTTTTTCAACTTTCTGGATGCGCTTTACTACCGTATCCAAATCCTTAAGTTGCAATTCGGTATCGATGATTTCCTTGTCACGGATTGGGTCTACTGAACCATCCACGTGGATGACATTCCCATCATCAAAACATCTCAACACATGGATAATAGCATTTGTGGTACGGATATTACCCAAAAACTGATTACCTAAACCTTCACCTTTGGAAGCCCCTTTTACCAAACCGGCGATATCGACGATTTCGATGGTATTAGGAACGATACGTTGCGGATTTACGAGTTCAGCTAATTTGTTCAAGCGAGCGTCCGGAACTGTAATGACCCCAACATTGGGTTCAATGGTACAGAACGGGAAGTTTGCAGCTTGCGCTTTAGCGTTTGATAAACAGTTAAATAAGGTTGATTTACCTACGTTTGGTAGGCCTACGATCCCACATTGTAATGCCATATTGCTATTTTGTTAAAATTGCGACAAAGATAACAAAAATGCTGATAGAATCGGGTAGGGCAATCCGAGTATTTTTTGAGCGGTTAAGGCCATGTTAAATTTTAAAATATGACAAAAAGATGAATTTTAAAAGCTTGATTCTGAATGTTGTAGCTGCGAATTTACATTTTTTAACATTTCCAGATTAATCCTTCCCTTCAAAATGCCTGTCAGAACATTAAAAATAACCGGACGTTTGGTCCTAAAGATATAAGGAGGTTTTTATGAAAAAGTTATTCTACGCAGCATTATTTTTTGGAGGTTTGTTCTTCGTCAAGCCCGCAGAAGGCCAAGTAAACGTAAGCTTAAATATTGGTGTACAACCTTCCTGGGGCCCCGTTGGCTATGACTACGCCAGGTACTATTACATGCCCGAGTTTGATATGTACTACGATGTTTCTAATCGTTACTATACTTACTACGATGGCCGTACATGGGTGTCACACAGGACAATACCTAGAAGATATAGAGGTCGCGACTTTCATAGAACCTATAAGGTAGTGATCAATGAATCTAGACCTTGGAGAAACCACAGACATTATCATGATCGCTATCATGGTTACTCCAGGAACTATTCGCAAGTTACTATCCGTGATGGCGGAAGACACCATCACCGTGCCGATAAACGCTATCGCAAAATGGAAAAGGAACATTACAAGTACCATAAAAAAATGGATAAGCGTTGGAAAAAAGGTAGACATTACGATGATTAGCAATTAATATAGGGATAAATGGGATGGGACTTCAGCTTGAAGTCCCTTTCTTATATCGACAAATATTTTTAGCTTTGTACAAATTTTAAGAGACCCTCAAAGGCTATGTTGAAGAAGACTATTGTCGCTGCTATTGCCGCTATTTCCACACTAATATCCGTTTACTCCTGTAATTCTATTGTAGGTTCACCTTCCAGCTCTAATCCTTTGGATTCGACCGAAAATTCCTTGGTTGATGGCCAAAGCCCTTTAAAGCAGGATACCGTAAAATTGATGGACCTACTTGATTCCTTGAATAAGGGCAAGATTCATTTTCCAGCCGTTGATTCCTTAAATAAAATCGAACCTAAGCAAGCTAAAAAAATGCTTAGGGATTCTATTTACCGTGAACTGAATAAAAAGGATAAGCATATCTATCTTACCTTCGATGATGGTCCATTGATCGGTAGTTCGGCAATCGACTCGATTATCACCGCAAAAAACACCAAAATTTCCGCCTTCTTAGTTGGTAAACATGCTGGCATGAGCAAAAGATTGAAACGTGATTTCGACCGTTACATGAACAATCCTTTGGTGGAATGTTACAATCATAGCTATTCTCATGCTGCCAATAAATTCCATGTATTTTATAGCAACCCCGACCTTGCCGTAGCAGATTTCGAAAAATGTGAAACAGATCTGGGCTTGAAACATAAGATCGTCAGAATGCCAGGTAGAAACATCTGGTTATTCGATGATGTTCGCCGTGTAGATTTAACTTCTGGTAGCCAAACGGCTGATTTACTGGGTGTCAATGGCTATAAGATCTATGGATGGGACGTAGAATGGAAGATCAATGGTTTGAGCGGTAAGCCTGTTCAGTCTGTAGAAGAGATCTATGGCCGTATCCGTAACATGTTAGGGAATAAGTCCACCTTGAAACCTAATAATATCGTTTTGTTGATGCATGACGATATGTTCCAAAATAAAAAAGGACAACAATTATTGAGTAATTTAATTGATAGCCTGAAGCAACACAAAGATTATAAGTTTGATTTCATCGAAAATTATCCTATAAAATATTAGTTACAGAGAGCTTGGGCTTAAACTTTTTGAGTACTTTAAAGTTTAAATTTTATGACCATAACCCAACTCTTTAAAAAAGTATTACCCTTTACCAAGCCGTATAAGAATCTCATTTTTTATACCCTTATCCTGACGGTTGTAGGGTCATTCGCTGCACAGGTCAATGCTTTTATCCTAAAGTACACCGTTGATACCATCAGCGATCTGTTAGTCAACAAGACACCTCTTCGAACCGGTCTCTATCTTTTGGGCGTTATTTCAGCTATATTGCTGGGCAAGGAAATAATCTATTCCATTGTCCAATTCGGACAAAAGTACTACGGCGAGAAACTGAGGATCATGATCGCTCGGGACTTTTCTCAAGCTATTGTCGACCGGATCCTGACCTATAAGATGGCTTTCTATACGTCCAGCGTCAATGAGTCTGGAAAACTCCAAACCCGTATCGACGCCGGAATCAGCTCCCTGACCAGATTAGTCCAAAACTTCTTTATCGATATCCTGCCGCTCTTTGCAAACGCCATCGTCGCCTTGGTCTGTATGTTCCTCGCGAATTTCTATGTAGGCTTGGTAGGGCTGTTTATCATTCCGATCTATTTTTATGTATCCCAATTGCAGGCCAAGAAACTTTCGGGTTTCCGTAGGAATATGCGCCAGTATCGGGAAAATAAAAGTAACCAATTGATCAATCTAATTGATTCCATCACGGTGATCAAATCCTTCGTTCGGGAAGAAACCGAAGCCGAAAAGCATAAGATGATCCAATATGAGATGACCGAAAACCAGATGGCTACTCGAAAGACCTCTTTTATCTTTGAAAGCATCAAGGGTTTTATCGAGCAGATCGGCGTCGTGATCGTCATTATTCTAACCGCTTATTTCGTATTGAACGAACAGATGTCCATCGGTGCCATTATGTTCCATATTATGTTATTCAATAACGTATCTGCACCGATCAGGCAATTGCACCGGATCTATGATGAGGTCAATGATGCCTTGATCTATTCAGAGAGCTTCTTTGGGATCCTCGAAGATGAAGGGCAAAAAGAACCTTCTGGAACCTATAGACCTGATAGCATTCAGGGATTGATCGAAATCAGGAATGTGGATTTCAGCTATCCAAATGGCCATCAGGCCTTGCACAATGTCAGCATGCAGATCTGTCCCAATGTAAACACGGCATTGGTCGGCTTATCAGGTGCTGGAAAGAGTACCATCATTAACCTGTTGGATAAATTCTATGAACCTAGCTCGGGTGCTATTTATTTAGATGGGGTAGACCTCAGGGAATATGATACCGAGTTTTTAAGGGAGAATATAGGATTGGTTTTACAAAGGAACCATATCTTCAAAGGAAGTATTGCCGATAATATCCGTTATGGCAAGACAGAAGCCAGTATGGAGGAGGTCATTGAGGCTGCTAAAAAAGCCTCAATACATGAGCAGGTACTTGACTTGCCGAATGGATATGAAGCCGAAGCCCATCTTCTTTCAGGCGGACAGCAGCAGCGTATCGCCATAGCCAGGATGTTCCTGAAGAACCCGCCAATTATCTTCTTGGATGAACCGACGGCCAATTTAGACGCCATCGCAACAGAACAGATCAAAAACAGTTTAGATGCCATCAAAGTGGGTAGGACAGTGATTATCGTTTCGCACAGTATTTCCCAGATAATTGATGCCGAACATATCATTGTAATGGAAAAAGGTAGGGTGGTCGAGGATGGTAGCCATGAAGAGCTATTTGACCTGCATGGCGCTTATTATAAGATTTTTAGCGCAATGGCGAATAGCCTCAATATCCATAAGATTACCGAATCCATGAAAGAAGATTAGTATTTGTTAAAATTAGGCGTGTTTTTTGTTATAGGAAAATTTGGATTCTAATTATTGAGAATATTAATCTATGCTTTATCCAATCCTAAGATCATTTGTCAAACTGGGCATGAACTGGTATGTGGCAGATTGGCAATTAAAAAACTTGGAACTTGCAGCTAAGAATGAACCAGCTGTTATTGTTTCAAACCATCCCAATTCATTTTTCGATGCTTTGGTTCTATCAGTGCATCAACCTACGGAAATATGCTTTCTGGCTAGGGGAGATATATTTGCCAAACCTTTGGCGAATTGGGCTTTGCGTAGTCTTTTTATGTTGCCGATCTATAAGAAACATGATGATCAGGATGCCGATATTAGCAATGGGTTTACCTATGATGAATGCGTGCGCCAATTGAAAATGGGCCGCAAGCTCCTGATCTTTCCAGAAGGAGTATCAAGGAACCAAATCGATATGAAACCCTTTATGACTACCGGCTTGACGTCAATTATCAAGCGTGCGGTGCAAATGGATGTGCCCATCCAAGTACAACCTTATATCCTCAGCTATAATTCCTTCGATGATGTTCCTAAAGCAGTTTATTTGGAAGCCTTGAATTCCATCGACTCCACAGATTACCTGAACAATTCTGAAGTGATGACCAGTGAATTGATCAAGAACCTCAGGGAGGAAATGGATGCCAAAATGTTAAATCGTTATGTAGGGGCAAGGGATGGCATTCAACAGGAACGTGTATGGATGAAGTACCCAGCATTATTGGGCCATTATTCCCATTATTGGTTTTATCAATTGGTCAAAAAGAAGATAAAGCAGAAAACGGAGAACAGTATATTCTATGACTCCCTATTGTTTGGCGTGTTGTTGTTTTCTTATCCTGTTATCGTTCTATTGCTAAGTATAATAATTGGGAATATATTCAGTTTTTGGTGGGGCTTTCTCGTATTTGTTCTCCTTCCATTCCTCTCTTATTGTTGGGTCCAGTATCAACCTATCAAGGTTGCGGAGGAAAACTTGGAGGGAAGGGTTAATAGGTTGAATCCTTAAATTTATTCACCTTAGGTTTCCTTCTGATTTTGTCCAATAGTTTTTTGCCATATTTTATGGCAAGATAAAGGATTACTATTACCAATATTCCGGCTAGGATAGGTAAAAAGATTGCCAGTATGCTCATAATGGTTGAGCCAATGGTTTCTACCGTAGAGATGACGGGATTGGCGAGGCCAGCAGTCGTTCCAGAGGATGCTGCTCGAGTGCCTGCAAATACCGAACTGATGGTCGCTGCAGTACCTCCACCGGCAATCAATGCCAAGGACCATTGAATCCAACTGCTCACTTCGGTAAATTGTGTTGCAAACAGCAAGGATCCGGCAACGGTAGCTAATGGCACGGTAATGCTATCCAAGATATTATCGACAAAAGGGATGTAATAGGCCAATATCTCAAATAAAGTAGCCAAACCCGTTGCAATGACAGCCGGTAAACCACCCACCCAAGCATAACTCTCGTCCAATGGAATCCATCCCAAATAAGAACCCAAACTCAAAAAGAAGATAGGCAGGAACACCCTAAATCCTGTGGCAGCAGCAAGTCCAATTCCCACAAATAACGAAATGATAAAAGGTAGAATGTCGGTCATGATCTGGTTTTAATAAATCCTGCACAAATTTCCAGCCAATTGTGAAATTCAAGTGGGACCAATGCTCTTCGTTGATTAGGAGTTGGTTTGAACCAGGATGTTCGGGATGGGAGGATGGACCAAGATCTGGGTCAATTTGTCGCTGGAAAGACCCCAATACTGTAGGGGCGTATCGCATACGCCCGCAGCATACAAACCTAAATTATTATCATCTTCTGATTAAAGAAATTCATAGATTTTCAAATTCTTGGTCTAACAATTTATACAAACCAATCCCATCGCACGGGGCAACGGCATTCTTTCCAATTTCCGCCAAGGAAATGAGCCAGAGGCTAAAGGGCTTCCTTCGGAAGGGTTGATGTTTGTAGAAAACCCACAGCGTGGGTGAAATCTTTGTAGAAAACCGAATCGCCCAACGTATAACCCCCAGAAGGGGTGAAATATTTTTCTGCAAATTTCCTTTAAGTTGCATAAACCAATAAAAAATAGTTTGCTCATCTTACGATTTCGCAATGATAACGATTTCTTAAAAAAATATAAAAAATAGATTCTTCGCTGTGCTCTGAATCCCTCTCTGAGACACTTCCAATTCTGAACGAATAGTGAAGAATCTGTACGTAAATGTCCCACAACTTGCTGTCATCGTCCATCGAAGATGGATGACCTGTTCGCCAATTCAATTATTGTTTGAATACTTCCGAGACCATTCGTTCCTCATGGTGACACTGAAAAACGAAACCTCTTATTGAGATATTGCCCCATAGACACAAAAAACTAAACTTACTGACTTTGTTATTACGGATGAAGGTTCGGATGGGGATCTAGGCGATTTCATGGGTCTGCCTATAACCTCATTCGAGACACATTCCGAAAATTCCCAAACTGGATAGAATATTTCTCGAACATGTCTCGAATGAGTCTCGAATTAGACTCGAATTAGGATAAGATAATGACCTTAATCTTCTAGGTTCATGATCTCTTCAGCCAAGGCTTCCCAATCTTGTTGTAGGCCTTCTAATTTGGCTTTTTCAGAGTTGTAATTGCGGGTATGTTCCTGCAATTTTACAGCATCGGAATAGATTTCCTCTTTAGCGAGTTCGGTTTCCAATTGCTTCACCAAAGATTCTTGGCTTTCAATTTTTTCCTCTAAAGTTGATAATTCCTTATTTTTCTTCTGGATGATCCTCTTGGTATCCTCAGAAGGAGCAGCTTTTTCCTTTTTCGGTTCTTCCTTTGGTTTCTTTTCCTGTTTTGCTTCAGGCTTGATCACGCGTTTGGAGTTCCACTCTTCATATTCCTGATAGGTACCCGGATATTCCTTGATTTCTTTGTCTTCGATAAACCAAATCTTGTTGGCCACATGCTCTAGGAAGTAACGGTCGTGGGAAACCACGATCAATGTACCCTCATATTGTTGCATAGCTTGGATCAAGATGTTCACTGAAGCCATATCCAAGTGGTTGGTTGGCTCATCGAGTACTAGGAAGTTCGCGTCTGCAGTCAATGCCTTAGCTAAAGCCACCCTTGATTTTTCACCTCCTGAAAGGACTTTGATTTTTTTGAACACATCATCCCCAGTAAAAAGGAAACTTCCCAAAATGGAACGCAATTCCGTTTCCGTATGTTTAGGCGCAAAGGCTACCAATTCCTGTAAAATGGAGTTTTCTAAGTGCAAGGCCTCTAATTGATGCTGGGCAAAGAAGGTCTGGGAAACATTATGTCCCTTAGTGCTCTTGCCCTCAAATTCAGAATCAGCATCTGCGACGATCCGCAATAGGGTAGATTTACCCTTACCATTGGCACCGATCAACGCAATTTTATCACCTTTTTCAATCAGGCCATTCGTATTTTCCAAGATTTCGACGTTGGGGTAAGATTTGGAAATGTTTTCCATCGTTACCACATGTCGACCTGATGGTTTGGAGAATTTAAAGCTGAAGTTCACCTCAGGGTTGTCATCATCCACCTCATCCACCTTTTCCATTCGGTCAAGGGCTTTGATACGAGATTGTACCATTTTAGCCTTACTTGCTTTCGAACGGAACCTCTCGATCAACCTTTCCTCTTGTTTGATCTTGGCCTGTTGGTTTTTATATTGATTGCCTTGGATTTCTTCACGCAATGATTTTTCTTCCAGATAGAAGCTGTAGTTTCCAGCATAAAGGGTCAATTTTCCCTTTCTGGATTCAACCGTTTTATTGATGATCCTATCCAAGAAATAGCGGTCATGGGAAACAATCACGATAGCGCCTTCAAAACTTTGCAGGTAGGTTTCCAACCATTTGATGGAGGGTAAGTCCAAGTGGTTGGTAGGCTCATCCAGCAATAAGATGTCAGGAGCTTGCAGGAGGATCCTTGCCAGCATCACACGCATCCGCCAACCTCCAGAGAAGGTCGCCAAAGGTCTTTTTTGTTCCTCTTCCGAGAAACCTAAACCTGCTAGGATTTCATGAGCACGAAATTCGATACTGTAACCATCCAATGCTTCAAATTCAGTTTGTTTATCGCTCAGTTTATTCAGGATTTCATCCGAATAGTCTGTTTCTAACTTCTTGAGTAGATTTTCAATTTCGGTATGCAGCTGATTTTGTCTCTCAAAAGCTTCCATGGCAACATGGAGGATGCTTTTTTCCGAGTGATAGGACAGGAGGTCCTGGTTTAAATAACCTAATTTTAGGTCTTTGGCCATGGATATGGTCCCGCTGGTAGGTGCGTATTCCCCTACGATAAGTTTCAATAAAGTGGACTTTCCGGTACCGTTAGCACCGATTAGACCAGCTTTATCCCCTGGTTTAATATGCCAGTTTGCCTCATCGTACAATGCCCTAGAGCCAATTTCAAATGTTAAGTTATTTATAGATATCATTTCGGGTGCAAAAGTAATGAATATTTCTGCATCTTTGGCTACCTTTGCACTCATGTATAAGCTAGTTAAACCATTTTTCTTCTCGATGAACCCTGAACAAGCGCATCATAATGTGACTTCAGGCTTGAAATTTTTTAATAAAGTATGGGGTTCAAAAGCATTGTTGAAATCCTTGTATTGTGTAGAAGATCCGAGGTTAGAAACCAAGGTCTTTGGCTTAACTTTTAAGAACCCTGTTGGATTGGCTGCAGGTTTCGACAAGAATGCAGAATACATCGAGGATATGGCTAGGCTAGGATTTGGCTTTATTGAAATCGGTACCGTTACACCTAAGCCGCAACCTGGAAATGATAAACCTAGGATGTTCAGGTTAGTGGATGATCATGCCTTGATCAACCGGATGGGATTCAATAATAAAGGCGCTGATGTAGCTGCTGGAAAATTGAAATTCCTAAAGGAAAGAAATGGTGTTTTGATCGGCGGAAATATTGGTAAAAATAAGGTTACACCAAACGAAGAAGCTGTAAACGATTATATCTATTGTTTCAAATCTTTGTTTGACTATGTTGATTATTTTGTAGTGAACGTAAGTTCACCGAACACACCGGGCTTACGTGATCTTCAGGAAAAAGGGCCGCTTATGCATATCCTGAATACATTGCAGCAATTGAACTTGGAAAAGGCCAACCCAAAGCCTATCCTTTTAAAGATTGCACCAGATTTGACCTTCACCCAATTGGATGATATCGTAGAGATCGTAATGGAAACCAAGATCGCTGGAGTGATTGCAACCAATACTACCATCGCGAGAGAAGGGTTACAGAGTCACCGTATGTTGGTTCAAGAACCAGGTGGCGTCAGTGGAAAACCATTGACCCGTCGTTCGACCGAGGTGATCAAATATCTAGCTGATAAATCCAATAAAGCCTTCCCGATTATTGGGGTAGGAGGAATCCATTCTGCAGAGGATGCTATTGAGAAATTGAATGCCGGAGCGAGTTTGGTTCAGGTATATACCGGTTTTATCTATGAAGGACCTTCCTTGGTGGCGGATATCTGTAAAGGGATCTTGAAAGAGAGAAGTAAGAATTCTTAATGGAGATAGGCTTCCCCTCGACTCCCCTTCGGCTCCCCTCGACTCCGCTCGGGGTTCAAGCCGAAGGGATTCTGAGATTATGCTTTGTGGGCTTAACCAGGATGTTCGGGATGGGAGGATGGACCAAGATCGGGGAATGAACCAGGATTGGGTTCGGCTCCCCTTCGACGCCGCTCAGGGTACGGCTCACCCAGCGAGGATGGGAGGATGGACCAAGATTATAGTCAATTTGTCGCTGGAAAGGGCCCAATACTGTAGGGGCGAATCGCATTCGCCCGCTTTCTATAGGATGATTTTGAACCAGGATGTTCGGGATGGGAGGATGGACCAAGATCGGGGAATTAACCAGGATTGGGTTCGGCTCCCCTTCGACGCCGCTCAGGGTACGGCTCACCCACCAAGGATGGGAGGATGAGCCAAGATTATAATCAGTTTGTCGCTGGAAAGGCCCCAATACTGTAGGGGCGAATCGCATTCGCCCGCTTTATGCAGGATTCATTTTTTTTATATTCCTAAAATTTCAAATTACTAAAAGTTCTACAATCGAAGATTGTGGATGACAATGCTCAAAATAATAAACTGTACAGATTCTTCATTTCATTCAGAATTCAAAACTTGCTATAGGGGGCTCTGAGTACAACGAAGAAATCCTCGTTATCCCAATTAAATTCTGAACGAAAAGTGAAGAATCTGTACGGGTCACTTTTAAAATACCCTGTCATCCTAAATCGAAGATTTAGGAACTGTACGCCAATTCAATTATGGTTTTTAAGGCTCCGAGAACCTTCGGGAAACCCTCAGGTTGACACTGGAAAAGGATTTTTTTTGCGACACATTGCCTAGAAGGGCAGAAATAAAGAAAGCCGGTTTTTTCAAACCGGCTCTATACAATATTTACAACCTCAATATTATTGAGTTACTTTTTTCAAGATATAATGGTCTTTCAATGGTCCATCGATAGGTTTACCATCTTGATCTAGGGAGAACAATTGGTTTTCGCCAACTTTTAGTTTCATGTTCACTTCTTTACCTACCAAATGAACGGAACTGCCGTTATCATGCCACATAAATTTACCGGTATCTTCGATTTTAGTGTCCCTTTCTTGGTATTCACCTTCGTAAGTAAAGGTTTCATCCGAATTTAAGGTAACTGTTGTTTTGATTCCAGGACAATCAGCACATGGGAATACACCGGAATAGGTTCCTGCCCAGTCAAGTGAATTTTGGGAGGTATGGGTGGTGTCAACAGGGTTGGTGTCTGCGATAACCGTTTCACTTGAATCTTTAGATTCCAATTGTTTGTTTGCATTGGAGGTACAAGCACCGAAGGTCAATATTGCTGCGGTTCCAGCAAGTATGCATAGTTGTTTCATATAGTATAAATTTTATATTCAAAAATACCCAAAAACTGCGCCAAAAGCTATCCTTTTGCGGATTTTTGTAATAAAAAATTTCTTTATAAAAAACTTCAGCTATAAACTCTTAGAGTCTATAGCTGAAAATTAATTATTAACAAAATACTAATATTGATCGATAAAATATTTTAATAAATCAGTGGTAGTTACTATCCCAACTAGATCTTCACCGTCCACAACCGGAATAGAGTGGAAAGATACTTGAGAAAGGGTTTCAGTCACTTCCTTTATGGTGGCTTCTGGATCTACCGTCAAAGGTGATTTAGCCATTAACTGAGGAATGCTGTACATATCATACACGATGGTTTCGATATCGTCTTCCTCGTTTACATCGGCATAGCTTATTTTCAATAAATCAGAATAACTGACTACACCTACTAATTTCTTGCCTTCCACAATAGGTAAGTGTCGGATATTATGTTTCTTGAATAATTTCTCAGCCTCATATAAGCTATCCTTTGGAGTTAAGGTAATCAACTCGGTTGTCATAATCTGCGATACTGGAACTCTTTGTTTCATGATATTTGATTTTAATGGTTTTCCTTAATGTTATACCCAAATATCAGCTTCATATCGCAATAAAAGCAGGAGATTAATTACCTTAATAAATGATCCTGAGCGCGCTAATTCTGTGCTTTTTTTCGTATCTTAATAGTTGGCTCTTTTTTCAGGGAAATGACTACCATGTAATGTTTCGGTAGGCAGCATCCCAGAATTTAAATTCCAATCTACTGGCCGCAATAAATGCCTCCAACATCGCTTTCCGACCCTTTTCGGTGCTGTTCTCAGCCATATCATTACTATATTGAAGGGCTTTTTTTACTCCTTCGGCAAACTCTTCGCCACTATAGGTTTCTATCCAATTCTTATATGGATTATTTTCCGTGTTTTGATTTTGATAGATATGGTCACCGACTTCTTTGTAAATCCAAAAACAAGGCAGGATTGCGGCTGTGGCTACTTCAATCGGATCATAGGCCACGGTGCTCTTTAAGAAATGTATATAATGGTGGCATACCGGTTCAATCGTGATTTCTTGATTAGGTTCAAGGTTGAATTGCTTGAAATAGGCTTCATGTAAAGCTCTTTCCACAATTAAGGCATTCTTGCCAAATTCAAAGAAGTCCAATGCCATTTCATTATCTGCAGCTTTGGAGCCGAGTGCGGCTAAGGCCCGACCATAATGCTCGAGGTATTTGGCATCTTGAAGCATGTAGAATTGGAACTTTTCTAAAGGAAGGGTTCCGTTTTTCAATTCTTCAATAAAAGGCATTTTCAATATTTCTTGATAGATGGGTAGGATAGCTTCCCAAGCTTGATCAGTCCAGTTCATATTTAATAAGTCTTTGCGGGTTAAAAAAGTGATTCAATGGTCCATTCCCTTTTCCAATCACTAAGTCTTTGCTGCCTTTAATGGCACTGTTGATGTACATCAGTGCATTTTCCGTGGATTGTTCCAAATGATAGCCACGGGCGAGGAAAGAGGCGATTGCAGAAGAAAGGGAGCAACCAGAACCATGTGTGTTTTTGGTTTGGACGCGTTTTGATTCGAAGTATTGCACTGCCTGATTTTTTTGGATCAATATACTGGTGAGGATATCGCTTTGAAGATGGCCACCTTTTAATAAGGCCGCATTACAGCCAAGACTTTGGATCTCATCGGCGACTTCCTCCATAGCATGAACAGTGCTGATTTCTCGACCGACCAATACGGATACTTCATCTAAATTGGGGGTGATAATTTGGGCTATGGGAAACAAAAGTTCCTTAATGGCCGCTATGGTTTCTTCTTGGATCAGGCGATGCCCGCTGGTGGAAACCATGACAGGATCAAAGACGATGCTGCCTTTGTAATCCTTCAGGAAATCGGCAATCGTTTGAACTAATTTGCTGTTATGTACCATTCCAATTTTGATGCTATCCGGATAGATATCTTCAAAGAGGCAATCCAATTGCTCTTTTACAGCCTCCACAGGGATGTCGAAGATATTTTTGACGCCTTGGGTGTTTTGCACCGGCAAAGCCGTCAAGACATTCATGGCATAGCAACCTAGGGATGATATGGTTTTGGTGTCGGCTTGGATGCCTGCTCCGCCACTTCCATCAAACCCAGCAATACTGAGAACGGTGGGTACTTTATATTTCTTGTTTTCTTTCATTTTAATAATCCTTTCAAATCTTCTGCTGCTTTTCTAGGGTCTGTACTGCTACAAATGGCAGATACGACGGCAACAGAATCTGCACCGGCTTCAAATGCCTGTCGGGCATTGCTTGGGTTCATTCCACCAATGGCGATCAGTGGTTTGTCGGTCAAGCCTTTTATTTCCTTGATTCCTTCAAAACCCCAAGTAGTCACCGTATTGGTCTTCGTAGCTGTTTTGAAAATAGGGCTCAGGCCTAAATGATGGGTTACATTCATTTGGAGTCTTTCCAGTTGGTTCTTGTATTCCAATGACCAACCGATTTTCAGTTGATTCCCATATTTTTCGACAATGGCTAAAGGTTGTGTGTCAGAGAGCCCGACATGGACTCCCCAAGCTTGGATTTCAACTGCAATGTCTGGTGCATCATTGATGATCAATGGAACTTGATAGTGATCTGTAATCCTTTTCAATGCCTTGGCCTTATCCAGATATTCTGAATGGCTGATGTCCTTTTCACGTAATTGAATGATATCCACTCCGCCTATAATGGCTTCTTCAGCTACTTGTAGCCAATCCATGTTAACACAATCTTTTTCTGAAATCACCAAATAGAGGGGGTAGGGGAAATCAGGATGGATTGGCATATCTTTTTATTTTTAGATTACCCAAGATCTGTTCTTTAGCGAGATTGAATAGGATATCATAAAAATTAAGTTGTAGACTTCCTGGCCCTTTCGAGATTTTGGCGGCCAATTCGCCGGCAAGACTTGTGATAGCCACCCCGGCTACAGCTTCTTGGTAGGGGTGCTTCGCTAAGCCAATAAATGCCCCAGTGATGGCCGTAGCTGTACAGCCCATTCCAGTCACTTTGGTCATTACGGAAGTCCCGTTTTTGATCTCGGTAATTTCATTATCAGAAATGACATAATCTGTAGCACCAGAGATGCAAATGATGGAGCCAGTTTCCTTTTGCAGTAATTTCCCTGCTTCTAGGGCATAGCTGCTTGAATGGGTGCTGTCCACACCTTTTACACTTTTGCGGTTGAAGTTTTGGAGTGCGATGATTTCAGAGGCATTGCCGCGAATGACGGTTGGCTTTAATAACATTAAGGCCTGTAAGGTTTCATTTCGTAGTGAAGAGATACCTGCACCTACTGGATCCAGTACCCAAGGTTTGCCTAGCTTATTGGCGATTTGTGCTGCCAGGATCATGTTGTCTGCCCAAGGCTTGCTGAGCGTACCGATGTTGATGACCACGGAATTGCAGAAACTGAGGACTTCCTCCAGTTCTTCTTCAGCATGGACCATGATAGGGGATGCACCAAGTGCCAAGAGGGCGTTTGCGGTATTGTTCATGACCACAAAATTTGTAATGTTTTGAACTAGTGGAGATTTTTCTCGGACTTGAGTCAATAAATGATAAATGTCGTTTTCCATTATTTGAAAAATTAAAAACAATAACGGCTAAAGGGAAGGGAAGAGGCAATTAGGTTTGCCAAGCAATTATGCTTTTCCCTACGACGGTTTTAACCGTATCAGGTTCAAAGGGTCTATCTCAATTCTTATCAGAATACCCCTAAAGCCAATCAAATATAGCCCAAACAATCTGCAAAGACAAATTCTTGGGCTATAGCTTTTTTATTCGTTCAAAAGAATCTTTATTCTTAAGATGGTATCGCGATCTTTCTGTTTTTCACTCTCACTGAGTACTTCCCAAGGGATAAGAGAAGGATGGAGTTTCTGCGCATCATTTCGGACTTCCCCATAATCCCAACCATTGATATAGCGGTGTGCCATCCAGCGGTTATGCTCGATAATGGCCAAGGTTTCCACTTCATCATCACTAAAATTTAGTTGATCTGGATTGCTTGCTGGCCAATCCTTATGGGTCAATAAAAACTTATAGGGGATATGGTCAGCTTGTGCGCGACTGGCATCTTTTGCATCTTCACTCAAAGTAAGCCAATCAGAGGTATATTTAGCACTTTCGGAACTAGCCCCTGAAAGCAGTTTTCGGTAATCATCATGGATGGCTTGTGCCAGTTTATCCTGTTTATTTCCGGTGATGAATTCTAGGTTACAGATGTCTTCCATCTGTCCAAAGAATTTAATCCTATCGCTTTCTTCCGAATAGCGGATTAATTTCCGCAGTCCTTTACCTTCGGCATTGAGCACGTAGATTGGGAATTTGCTGTTCTGGGTTTTGTCCAATAGCTCAAGCGCCGTATTGAGGTTGGTCTGGTCTTGATCAAAAGCGATGATGAACAAGGTTTCATCGCCTTTTTCCAAGAGTTCTTCCCTTGCTACCAATTCATTGTAGGTGCCTTGGAAATTATGGAATTCAATTGGAAAAATCTTATCGGCTTTTGGATATTGCTCCTTGAAATAATTACGGTCTTTATCAGCCTGCTCGGAGTAAACGGCTATTTTAAGGTCATTTTCAACAGAAATATGGAAAATCCGCATGGCTTGGACCAACATTGCTTTGGCGAAATCTCCATAGCCTAAAAAGACTATTTTATTGATGTCGGAAAGTTTCTTTCCGCTTCGCTGCAGATCTATTGGAAATTGCGAAAAAAACTGTCTCGCCAACATCTTGTGGATATTGAAGAATCGGAGTTGGATTTGATTGTTATCCAAGTGGATCCCTGTGTTTTTGACTAGATCAATTAAACGGGGGCTACTGATATGCAGAAAACAGAGTAGATTGTTCTGACATTTGGATTTGTCGTAGATATCTTGGACGGACTCAATGATTTCAATAACGGTCTGTTCGTTTTCCAAGAATACGATCAAGCTAGAGGCGCGTTTGATACCTGCTTCCAATAAGGTGCTTTCTTCTTCAGCATTCCCGATAATGACCAAGTGGCCTTGTTTTTTTACAGAATTGATATCGGCATGTTCCGTCTCCTTTTCTATGGCAATTCCTTTTTGCTGATAATCTTCCTTTAAGCTCTTAAAGAGCTGTCTGCCCTTCTTAGAGATGCCGACAGATATAACATGGTTCTGTTTGAAGGATGCTTTCAAAAGATTGAACTGTTCGGAAAACACCTTTTGAATGATTTTATAAGCTCCGAAAAGTAGGATTCCTATGGCGCATATCTTTGCTAGAATGAGTTCCCATGGCACATTTTCTGCTTCCAAGCCAGAGCCAGAAGGATCGCCGCCAAAGACGATTTTGATGATGCGGTAAATGCGATCTGGAAGGTACCGTAAGGAGTTGCTTTCCGGAAAGAACTTGGATAAGCCTATCCATGATAAGATAATTAAAAAGCATACAAATGCTATTCCCAATAGACCCTTTTGTCTTCTTGTTAAATTCATTCTTTATTTGCTTAAGTTTTGTTTTGCTTCTTTTAGGAGCGTTTCAACTTCTGATTTCAGTTCTTTGTTTTTGATTTTGATCAATTGTTTTTCAGTGATATCAACCATGCGCTGACCGATCAATCGGGTTTCAGGCTTGCTGCTGAAATAATTGGCGACCATAGCCCTCGCCAATGGATGGTAATCATAGGTGACCGCCAAAAGTTGAAGGTTTGCTTCATTCTTGATGGGATAGTTTTTCTTCAAAATATCGGTAATCTTGACGTTGGAGCTAGGGGAGACGGTCCTGACAAAGGGATCTTCGAAATACCAGGTGTCATAGGTGCCAGTCGTGTCTACATAGCTCATGATCGCTCCAGTTTCATTATCATATTTTTTGCCGTAAAATTTCTCCAAATCTCTAGCTAATTGGTCTTTTGACATGCTGACCTGACCTGGTACTTCCCAGATATTGATCGCTACCCCATTCATAAGGGATTCAATGGTCATCAATCTTTTATCACCGGGGATCACATTGATCTGATCAAATCGCTCATTGATAAATGGCATGGTCAGGATATTGCCGGTTTTTGCATCAACCACCTTAGCAGCATAGCGCATGCCTTCACCATCGTCCTGTACAAAGATCTGTTTGTCATCATCGGAGAAATGGAAATATTGGGTGTTTTTGCTGATGCGGATGGTTTGACCAAATGATTTTTTGTCTTCCAAATCCCATAAACGCATGTGGGTAGCATCTTCAGAAAGTGCCAATGTGTTTCCTTGGTTGTTGAAGACCATAAACGGAGTTGCAATGGTTTTCATTTCCAATATGGGTTTATAGGTTTTGGTTTCCAAAACCTGGGCATCTCCCGTAGAGCTAACCTTGATAAAGTAAGCTGAATTGGGACTGAATGCACCACTGCTTAAAGATTCCTTGCCTTCTATATGGACTTTTTTGGAAGCAATATCTACCAGCTTCCAGCCATCAGGATTTACAAGGATCACGGATTTGTAGTCTGGACTAACTGTAAATCCAGCGATATCCTGGTCTTGGGTATAATTGATGTTTTGTTTTCCGGTTTCAATATCCCATGAGGCAAAGCTGTTCTTGCCTGTCCTTGCAAGGACTTGGGTTTCATCTTTGTTGAAAATATACAGTTTTGCTTGGGAATCAAAAGGCTGACCAACTGATTTTCCAGTTGTTGCATCAAAGAAGTAGGTTTTACCACTTTTGCCTTTAACAAGGATCCTCTTGGTTTTATGGAGAACTAGATGGACCGTAACTTCCTCCGGAATCTGGATAAAGTTCTTAGTTTTCTCGCCAGTTTTAAGATCCATTCTTTCGACTGTCTTTCCTGCTCTATACCTTAAAAAGGCAGAATCATCGGTAATACCTGGCTCTATATGGGCAAGGTCCTTGGTTTCGTAGAACTGAGCTACCCTTAGAGGATCTCCTTTTTTGTTTTCGATGAAAGTTTGGGAATTACCGCTTACCAAAGACTGGGTCCAATCTGGAGAGTTAGTTTCAGCGTTTGAAGCATCTTGTTCCATGATCTTCATCATATTGCTGAAAAAGAAGATGTTTTCTGGTAATTTGCTGCTATTGACAATGGATCCGTTCGACGTATTGATCTGATTGATCTGCGAATCATTTCCTTGGTATAGATTGCCATTATCTGTAAAGCCTGTAAACCTCACTAACATGGCTGAAGGGGCGGACCATTGGACGCCATTGGATTTGTTGAAGTAATTCGTTCCATCAGCATTATGAAAGGCGATTTGGTTACCATCTTTACTGAAGGTTGGGGTTTTAATTCCAGATTTGAAATGTTTTTTAAAGACGGGTTTCGGATCAATAGCTGCTAGATCATAGATGCTTACCTCTGAATCCTCAGGGAAAAGACGCTCTACGAACAAAGTTTTGGAGCTAGGGTCAATATAGGCCGAAGAGGGTGCAATTTGCTCGGTTGCGGAGATGACCTGTTCTTGTTTTGTTTCAGTATTGAAGAGAACGACCTCTCTTGATCTTTTATTGAATACGATATATCTAGCGTCTGGAGAAACTGCAATGATGGCAATAAAGGAGCTATCCGGGTTTAAACGAAGGTCCTCTTTTTGGTCATTTTCAATATCATACCTGACGATATTGCTGTTCGTCGTGGTGACATAAGCCCTGTTCTTTCCATCGAACAAAGGGTATCGGGTCTGTATTGCGGTGATATCATCCCTTTGTTTAATGAGTTTTCTATCCACTGCATCCCAAACTTGAAGCACATTCATGTTGTTTCCGGCACTGGCGAATCCGACCAACCATTTACCATCGGGGGAGAAGCGCGTTACGCCATAATTGACATTGGGCATCCTGGTAAGATCATCCTGGACCGACAACATGGAATGGGCAAATAGTTCCGCGCTCTCATCACCTCTGCGGGTTGCTTCGGCAATATAAGCGGCACCATCACCATATTCGCTTTCTGTCAATTTATTGATTCCAGAAGCATATAGGGATTTTGCAAGATTGCGTAGGGCAGAGTTTCTTTGGTTCCAAGCAAAAATACCGGCAATGATAGCTATGACGCCTAATGCCCCAATCGCTGTAGCAATGCGCTTGATGTTTTTGTTCTTCTGTTTGATTTTTTCCAATTGATAGGCTTGATCCCTTTTGGTCAATTCGCCCAGCGGAACACCTAAGATTCCTGATATTATTTTCAGTAATGCGAGGTCCAACCTTTTCTTGTATTCCTCGACTTGATTTTTGATAAGATGGTTCGCGACTCCCTGTTCATGCAAATACCGACGATAGCCTTCTGCTGTAGTGAAGCCTTCATCTTGTGTATGTGGGATACGGACATCAGCAGCCAGCACTTCCTCTGGTTGATCTTTGATTACCTGTCCGTTTTGATCGATATTATAGCGTAGTTCATCTGGGAAACATTGGGCATCGGTATGGGTATCGCCGTATTCTGGTTCTCCCTTAAGAATCAATGCCATGATCTGCTTGGATTTGCCTGTCTGTTTGAAATATTTGATTTCATCGCGCACATAGGTTGATCTAGCGGACCTAGGGGAACTTAAATAGATCAGGAATTCAGAACGGTCGAGCGCTGATGTAAGCGAACTGCTTAAGCTAGAACTGGCTGAAAGTTCCTTTTCATCTTGAAAGACGGGGTAAATCTGTCTGGGTATTTCCTGACCTGCAGCATTCTTTTTGCCAATCAGGTCTTCAGGGATTTCATAGGTTTCTAAAGCATGGTGTAGCCAATCTGCCCATTTCCTACCTTCACCTTGATTATCACTATGACTATAACTTATAAAAGCTTTATATTTCTTGCTTAGGTCCTTCTCTTGATTTTCCATTTAATAGCTATTTGGTAGTATCTTGATTTTCAGATGACAAAAACCAATCCCTTTTCAAGAGTTTTTAAAAATTTTGAATAAAAACTGCCTAAGGACTTAATTTAATTATTGAACTATCTAAATTTTTTACCCTTTTGCTAATTATTAAGCCTTAGTTGTAGATTTTAATGAACAGCGGAAAGGTTGATGATTTCTGTAAAATATTTGTGGAATAATCATCGAGTACTGTTAAACTTTTATACCTTTAAAAACCTTTTTTAAAACATACGATTATAAACAGATAGCAGTATTTTTATTTGATCGTATAGCATGTATAGAAACAAACAAAAGCTCTTTTGGGCTTTGGGATTATCGCTATTATTTAGCACAGCCTCTCCTGCGAGCACTTTTGTTGCCGCAGAAACTTTAAAACAACAAACTCAAGAAGATTCTGTTCGGGTAGAATCGGTACAGAAGATTAACCCTACGACTGTTCAAGTCAAATTCAGCAATAATCAATTGTTATTGGTTGACTTTTATGCTGACAATATCTTTAGGTTATTCCAAGACAATAAATCAGCGGTTGTTAGAGATCCGCAGGCAGAACCTGCTGCACAGATCTTGGTCAATAATCCTCGTAAAAAGTTGCATAATTTTGAGGTTTCAGAAAAAGATGGCTCTTGGTTTATTTCAACCAAGGATGCTGCAATGGAAATCAACAAAGAAAATGGCCTTTTCAAAATATACAACATCAAGAATAAGCAATTGGTTACCCAATCGATTGCCCCAATATCATTCAACAAGAAAAAAGTAAGCCTTCAGTTAACGGAAGATCCAACGGAATATTTTTATGGAGGAGGCGTTCAAAATGGTCGTTTTTCGCATAAAGGGAAGTCCATCGCCATTGAGAACACCAATAATTGGACGGATGGCGGTGTAGCTTCACCAACTCCTTTTTATTGGTCCACCAAAGGTTATGGGATGATGTGGTACACCTTTAAGAAAGGGAAGTATGATTTTGGGAATACCGAAAAGGGTAAGGTAAAGCTGAGCCATGATTCGGATTATCTGGATCTGTTTTTTATGGTCAGTGATAATCCAGTTGGTGTATTGAATGATTTCTATCAATTGACTGGAAATCCGGTGTTGATGCCGAAGTTTGGTTTTTATGAGGGCCATCTGAATGCTTACAACCGTGACTTTTGGAAGGAAGATGAGAAAGGAATCTTGTTTGAGGACGGAAAGCGATACAAGGAAAGCCAGAAAAATGAGGGTGGAACTAAAGAGTCTCTAAACGGAGAAAAGAACAATTATCAATTTTCAGCTCGTGCAGTAATCGACCGCTATCAGCAACACGATATGCCATTGGGTTGGATATTGCCCAATGATGGCTATGGCGCTGGATATGGACAGGAAAAAACTTTGGATGGGAATATTCAGAACCTAAAGTCATTAGGTGATTATGCTCGTTCGAAAGGGGTGGAGATCGGTCTTTGGACGCAATCAGACCTTCATCCTAAGGATAGTATCGATGCCTTGTTGCAAAGAGATATCGTGAAGGAGGTTCGGGATGCTGGTGTTCGGGTCTTGAAAACAGATGTTGCTTGGGTCGGAGCGGGTTATTCCTTCGGGTTGAATGGGGTAGCCGATGTAGGTCATATCATGCCTTATTACGGCAATAATGCCAGACCATTTATTATTTCTTTGGATGGCTGGGCTGGCACACAACGCTATGCTGGTATCTGGTCGGGAGATCAGACCGGTGGACAATGGGAATATATACGATTCCATATTCCGACCTATATTGGTTCGGGTCTGTCTGGACAGCCTAATATCACTTCGGATATGGATGGTATTTTCGGAGGAAAGAATACGAAGGTCAATACTCGGGATTTCCAATGGAAGACCTTTACACCGATGGAATTGAATATGGATGGATGGGGTTCGAATGAGAAGTATCCGCAGGCGCTTGGCGAACCATTTACCTCGATCAATAGAAATTATCTGAAGTTGAAATCTGAGCTCTTGCCTTATGCATACAGTATAGCAAAGGAGGCGGTTGATGGAAAACCAATGATCCGCGCCATGATGTTGGATTATCCTAATCCTTATACCTTGGGTTCTGCTACGCAATATCAGTTCTTATATGGTCCTTTTGTATTGGTCGCTCCAATCTATCAAGAGACTAAAGTGGATACGGTTGGTAATGATATCCGTAATGGCATTTATCTTCCGGAGGGGAATTGGATCGATTATTTCTCGGGGGATCTTTATGCTGGAAATACCATCGTCAATAATTTTGATGCTCCAATCTGGAAAACACCGGTCTTTATTAAGGCAGGAGCGATTATCCCGAGGGTAAATCCGAATAACAATGTGCAGGAAATCAATAAAAAACATAGGATCTATGAAATCTATCCGGAAGGGAAAACGCATTTCTATGAGTATGATGATGATGGCAAAACACAAGCTTATTTAAATAAAGAGGGTGTATATACCTGCATTGAATCAGATGCGGAAAAGAAGGGTGAGGTGAATATCGTGGTTCATAATGCAGAAGGTGATTTTCCAGGGTTCGAGAAGCAGAAAAGTACAGAGTTTTGGGTCAATATGACCAAAAGACCTAAGAAGATTTCAGTAAAAGTAGGCAAGAAAAATATAAAACTTCGAGAGGTACAGAGCAAGGCTGAATTTGAGAGTTCTAACAATGTATATTATTATGAGGAGAAGCCTAACTTAAATGCTTTTTCTACGAAAGGTTCAGCATTTGAGCAGACCCAGATCATTAAAAATCCGCAGTTATTGGTTAAAGTAGAAGAAACTGATGTGAGCCTAAATCCAATCAGTTTAACTATCAAAGGCTTTGAATATACTCCAGCGGATCGTTTCAAGAAATCTTCAGGAGCGCTGAATGCGCCAAGTTCTGTTAGTATTCCTGAAGAAAAAACTAAGGCCTATACTTTGGAGCCAACTTGGGATGAGGTAGACCATGCTGATTATTATGAGATCGAATTTGATGGTCAAAAATATAGTTATATACAAGACAACCATTTGTTGTTTGAAGGCTTGAAACCGGAGACCCAATATACTTTCAAGATCCGTTCGGTAAATAAGGATGGTGCTTCGGATTGGAAGGACTTTTCGCAAACCACCAAGTCTAATCCACTGCAATTTGCAATTACTGGTTTGACTGCCGAGACTTCGGTGCCTAATCAAGGATCAGAGGGAGTTGACAATTTAGTTGACTTTGATGAGGGCAATATGTGGCATACCAAATGGGGGCAAAAGGCTGTTCCATTTGAGTTGATCGTGGACTTGAACAGCTTTAACCAATTGGATAAGTTCCAATATTTACCAAGATCGGGTAGAGGAAATGGTATTTTGTTGGAAGGTAAAGTGGAGTTCAGCAACGATAAAGAGCAGTGGACAGAAGCCGGTGACTTCAAATGGGAAAACAATGATAGTATGAAGGAATTCAGCTTCAAAGAGCAACCTAAAGCGAGGTTTGTGAAGTTGAAGGTTTCAAAAGCGGTAGGTGATTTTGGTTCAGGAAGGGAATTGTATGTGTTCAAGGTTCCTGGAACGGATAGTTATCGACCTGGAGATATCAATAATGACCGTTTGATCGACATCAATGATTTGACTTCTTATACAAACTATACAGGCTTGAGAATGGGAGACGCTGACTTTGAAGGTTATGTGAGCAATGGGGACATCAATAAAAATGGCTTGATTGACGCGTATGATATTTCAGCGGTTGCTACCAAGTTAGAAGGTGGAGTAGAAGTGGATCCGAAGGAAGACCTTTCAGGATCATTGAAGATTTCAGCTTCTAAAGCTAATTATAGCAAGGATGATATCGTGGAGGTTTATGTGAAAGCCGACAACCTGAAGGATGTCAATGCGTTCTCTTTTGCTTTACCATATAGCCCTCAAGATTTTGAATTTGTGGGAATTGATAATCATTTAGCTAAACAAATGTACAATATGACCAATGATAGATTGCATAGCAATGGTCAGAAAGCCTTATATCCTACATTTGTGAACTTAGGTGATAAGGATGTCATCAACTCGAAAGATGGGCTGGTCATAACCATAAAATTTAAGGCAAAACGTGCAGGTAAGTTTAATTTGACTGCTAAGGATATGATGTTGGTGAGCAAGGGAATGAAAAGCCTTCAAATTAAATAGAGACGTAAGACAACAGACATTAGATTTTTCAGCCGTGCTAGAACAAACAATGTTAACAATCATTACAAGCACCTAGAAAGGCTCTAATGTCTTATGTCTAAAAACAAGGAAGGCCAGATCACTCTGGCCTTCCTTGTTTTTTTATTATTCCCTTATGCTAATACGAATTGTAAATCAGCTTGGAATTTAACGTCTTCACTTACCATTACACCACCAGTTTCAAGGGCAGCATTCCAAGTTAATCCGAAGTCATTACGGTTGATTTTTCCAGTTACGGTATAACCAGCTTTTTGGTTACCCCAAGGGTCTTTACCAATACCACCGAATTCCACTTCGAATGTTACAGGTTTGGTAACATCTTTAATTGTTAAGTCACCAGTTAATTTGAATTCATCGTCATCTACTTTTTCGATTCCAGTTGATACGAATTTGATATCAGGGAATTGAGATACAGCGAAGAAATCTTCACTTTTTAAGTGTTGATCACGTTGGCTGTTTTTAGTGTTGATGGAATCAGCTTTGATTTCTACCGATACATGTTTTGCAGCATCTAGTACATCTTCGCTGTTTTCAACATTTACATTGAAGTTTTCAAAATGACCTTTTACTGTGGAGATCATCATGTGTTTTACTTTAAATTCGATTTCGCTGTGTGCGGTATCTAAGTTCCAATTTGCCATAATATTATTCTCTTTATTATTCTCTATTTGTTTTTGTTCAACAAAGATGAGGGGAAATTTATTCTTGCACATTGATGTATGTTAAGAAATGGAATGTTAATTAAAATATTTAGAATAGTGGGCAAGAATTTATTCGCTATTTCCTCTGCTATTCAAATTTCCTCTTTCCATGGGTTTTGAACAAGGTCTTTACTCTAGGTTAAATTTACGACAAAAGGCATAATTATTATATATGGAAATATTAATAATAAAAATTAAATAATTGATAATGAATTACTGACGGAATTATGACGGTTAAAATCTGTTAAAGCTATTTGAATTATTATTCCACATAGTATATTTGCCTTCAAATGAAAACGATTGTCACATTTGTACTTTTTTTCTTCTTCCTGTTAATAAGGAGTGGAAATAGTCATGAGGTAATCAATTATTCTGATAGGCCATCTATCAGTTTCATGGAGCACTTTACGGGCAGTGCTGACCAAGCACAGCAACATGAGTTTCAAAAATTAAAATACACCCAAACAAATTCAAATGGATTAGGGGGACATGCCGAGCATATCCTTTTAGAGCAAGAGTCTGAAGACTTCCAGCTATGGAAAGATTATCATCTTCAGATGGCTTTCTATTCTTGTTTGATTGCATTTTGCTTCTTTGTGTTTTTTCCTAAAAACACACATCAGAATACTAGGGATCTTATCCTCGATAATAATCCCAATCCTATTTTCATTTCTCTACGCTCATTGAGAATTTAATACCCTTGATACTTCAATGGTCATTGGCATTTTATGCTGTTGATTTGATGGTATCTTAATTATTATTTTCTTAAGCACTAACAATCTTCTTTGACTATTGAATGTCCTTATCCCTCATTTGGGTTCAAGCCCATTTTACATTCAAAAACTTTAAAAAAATCTTTAAAACGAAATGAAGAGAGTTGTCATGCTCATGAGTTCACTGGCTGCATTATGCCTAGTGTCCTGCAATGCAAAAAAAGAAGAAAAGGAAGAGGCTTTCAAATACACTGCAACCTCTCCAGCTGAAATTGACACCAGCTTTAACAAAGAATATGTGTCACAGATTAAATCCGTAAGAAATATTGAATTGCGAGCCTTAGAGAAAGGCTATCTAGAGCAAATTTATGTCGATGAAGGCCAAACGGTCAGGAAAGGGCAATTGTTGTTCCGTATCAAGCCTACGATGTACCAAGCTGAACTGAACAAGCAGATGGCAGAAGTAGAGGTCGCCCAGATTGAAGTCCAAAATACCCAAAACCTTTCTGACAAGAACATCGTGTCGCCTAATGAATTGGCGATGGCTAAAGCGAAGCTGGAGCGAGCAAAGGCTGAAGCGGCAATCGCAAAAATACATCTAAACTTTACAGAAGTTAGAGCTCCATTTGATGGTACTATTGATAGGATACCATTGAAACTGGGAAGTTTGGTAGATGAAGGGGAGCTTTTGACCAGCTTATCGGATAACTCCCAGATGTTTGCTTATTTCAATGTATCTGAACCCGAATATTTAGATTATCAACGTAACGTAGCCAACCGTGCTGATAATCACGTGTCCCTATTATTGGCAAATAATGAAGAATTAGAACATAAAGGAATGGTTGAAACCATTGAAGGGGAGTTTGATATGGAGACTGGTAATATCGCTTTCCGGGCTAGATTCCCTAATCCTAATAAGTTACTTAGGAATGGTGAAACTGGCAAGGTTTTAATGAAAGTTCCGATGAAACGTGCCTTATTGATTCCGCAAAAGGCAACTTATGAAGTTCAAGACAAGAAGTATGTATTTATGATCGGTAAGGATGGTAAAGTGGTATCACAGCCGATCAAGATCAGTGCTTCGCTTCCAGATCTATATGTCGTAGCAGGAGGTATTGCTCCAAACGATAAGATCCTTTTGGAAGGATTGCAAAAGGTAAAGGATGGCGAGAAGATCAAGTATGAGTATGTGGAGCCTAAGGATGCCATCTCGAATTTGAAGATCAGAACAGAATAAGTTGTAAGGAAAAAATAGAATAACATGTTTAACAGATTTATAAATAGGCCAGTACTTTCTATTGTAATATCCCTTATTATCGTATTCTTAGGGGTATTGGCCATGACACAATTGCCAGTAACACAATTTCCGTCAATATCTCCGCCGAAGGTGAATGTGAAAGCAGAGTACCCCGGTGCCAATGGAGAATTGATGATCAAGGCCGTAATCATCCCATTAGAAAGGGCAATCAATGGGGTGCCCGGCATGAAATACATGGCTTCTGATGCCGGAAATGATGGGGAAGCCAGTATCCAGATTGTATTCGATTTGGGAACCGATCCTAACCAAGCTTCGGTGAATGTGCAGAACCGTGTGGCTTCGGTAGTCAATAAGCTTCCGCCGATTGTGGTTCGTGAAGGGGTGAAAATAACCCGTGAAGAGTCCAATATGCTGATGTACATCAATATGTACAGCGACGAAAAGGATTTGGACGGCAACTTTATGTTCAACTTTGCGGATATCAATGTGGTGTCAGAATTGAGGCGTGTGCCAGGAGTGGGTGTTGCAGATATCTTAGGTAACAGGGAATACGCTATGCGTATTTGGTTGAAACCAGATCGTATGACCGCCTATAAGGTTTCTTCGGAAGAAGTGATGAAGGCACTGGAAGAACAGAGCTTGGAAGCCTCACCAGGTCGTGCCGGTGAATCATCGGGTATTAAATCCCAATCATTTGAGTATATCTTAAAATATTCCGGTCGTTTTACAACGGAGGAAGAGTATGGCAATATCATCCTGAAGGTAAATCCGAATGGGGAGATCTTGAGATTGAAAGATGTGGCTGATATCCATTTTGGATCAGCTATGTACGATATCTATTCAACCTTGAACGGAAGACCGTCGGCGGCGATAGTGCTGAAACAGTCCTATGGTAGTAATGCTTCGCAAGTTATCACGGATGTAAAAGCGAAAATGGAAGAGCTGCAGCAATCTTTCCCTAAGGGGCTGCACTATGAGATAAGTTACGACGTATCCAAGTTCTTGGATGCTTCGATGGAGAAGGTAGTACATACTTTGGTTGAAGCCTTTATTTTGGTGGCTTTGGTCGTATTCCTCTTTTTAGGGGATTTACGGTCGACCTTGATCCCGACGATTGCCGTTCCTGTGTCATTGATCGGAGCATTCTTGTTTATGCAATTTTTCGGGATCAGCATCAACTTGATCACCCTTTTTGCCTTGGTGCTGGCTATTGGGGTGGTCGTTGATGATGCGATCGTCGTCATCGAGGCCGTCCATAAGAAGATGGAGGAACATCATGTTTCCGCTTATAAAGCGACCAAAAAGGCCATGCATGAGATTGCAGGCGCAATTATCGCGATTACCTTTTTGATGGCTGCGGTATTTATCCCAGTAGCATTTATGTCGGGTCCAGTGGGGATCTTCTATAGACAATTTTCCATTACCATGGCGACTTCCATTATCCTTTCGGGTATCGTGGCGCTGACCTTGACTCCGGCTTTATGTGCCATTCTCTTAAAGAACAGCCATGGAAAACCACGTAAGAAATCCATCGTAGATAAGTTCTTGGATTCCTTTAACAGGGGGTTCGACAAGATGCAAAATCGCTATGTTAAGGTCTTGAGCAAGATAGTCAATAAGCGTGCATTGACCTTCTTGGTCCTGATCGCTTTCTGTATTGGGGCTTATTTCCTAAACAATAGCGTGCCTTCTGGATTTATCCCAAATGAGGATCAAGGGATGATTTATGCCATTATCCAGACCCCTCCGGGTTCTACCTTGGAAAGGACCAATAAGGCCGCTTTGGACCTACAGAAAGAAGCAGAGGATATCGATGGAGTGGCCTCAGTTTCTTCGCTTGCTGGTTATGAAATCCTGAATGAGGGTACAGCAGCGAATACTGGTACCCTTTTGATCAATTTGAAAGGTTGGGAAGAAAGGAAAGAATCTGCTTTAGAGATCATCGAGCAATTGGAGAAAAGTGCCGAAAACATCCCTGGAGCCTCCATTGAATTCTTCCAACCGCCAGCAGTACCGGGTTATGGAGCTGCCGGAGGTTTTGAATTGAGGCTATTGGATAAAACCGGAAACAACGACTTCCAAAAGATGGAACAGGTGAGCAAGGACTTTGTAAAAGAATTGAACAATAGACCTGAATTGGCTTCTGTATTTACATTCTTTAGTGCGAGTTTTCCGCAATATTTGTTGAAAATCGACAATGAGGTAGCTCAACAAAAGGGGATTTCCATAGATAATGCCATGACGACCTTGTCAACCTTGGTAGGTTCAAACTATGAAACCAACTTCATCAAATTTGATCGACAATATAAGGTGATGGTTCAGGCCTTGCCACAATATAGAGCCTTGCCTGAGGATATCTTGAAGCTATATGCTAAAAATGATAAAGGTGAAATGGTTCCTTTTTCAGAGTTTATGCATATGGAAAAGGTGTATGGTCTATCAGAGATAACTCGTCACAATATGTATTTGGCATCAGAGATTTCAGGCTCAGCCAAACAAGGCTATAGTTCAGGTGAAGCGATCAATGTTGTCAATGAAGTGGCATTGAAAACCTTGCCAAGAGGCTATGCGATTGACTGGGCGGGTATCTCTAAGGACGAGGTTGCCCGCGGTAACCAAGCCATTTATATTTTTATGATCTGCTTAGGCTTTGTCTATTTGATTTTGGCTGCGCAATATGAGAGTTTTATCCTTCCATTTGCAGTTATTCTTTCCCTTCCAGTCGGAATCTTTGGAGCCTTTTTCCTATTGAAGTTGCTGCAGCTTGAAAATAACATTTATGCACAGGTTGCATTGGTCATGCTGATTGGTTTGCTGGGTAAAAATGCGGTGTTGATCGTCGAATTTGCCGTCCAGAAACACCAGGATGGGTTGACCATTTTTGAAGCCGCGATGGAAGGTGCCAAAGTGCGTTTCAGGCCGATCTTGATGACCTCATTTGCATTTATTGCAGGATTAATTCCTTTAGTCCTGGCTACGGGTCCAGGTGCTATCGGGAACCGAACGATTGGTACCGCGGCGGCAGGAGGGATGCTGTTCGGTACCATCTTCGGGGTCCTCGTGATCCCAGGCTTGTACTTTATATTCGGTACGATCGCTTCCAAACGGAAGTTGATAAAACAAGAAGACGAAAACCCTTTATCTGAAGAAATCGATGGAAAATAAAAAATATAACTACTTCAATTGGGTTGCCGTCGGAATCTTGGCCCTTTCAGTATCAAGCTGTAAAGTGCCACAGGCAACGCAGAAGAAAGAAAATAAGGTGATGCCGACTGCCTTTGTGGATTCATTGGCCAGTCAGGATACCACAAACTCTGGAAACGTGAAATGGAGGGAATTCTTTACAGATTCGAATCTGATATCATTGATCGATACCGCTCTCAAGAATAATCAGGAACTGAATATCACCCTTCAAGAACTGGAGATTGCCAAGAACGATATCATGCTCCGAAAAGGAGCATTGAAACCCATCGTGGGCATTGGAGCTGGCGGTGGCGTGGAGAAAGTTGGCCGTTATACTTCGCAAGGTGCCGGTGATGCTTCCACTGAAATTACTCCCGGTCATGAAATGCCAGATCCCCTAGGCGATATTAATGTTTCTGTATTTGCGCATTGGGAAGTAGATATCTGGAAGAAATTAAAGGATTCTGAACAGGCAGCGGTTAACCGATATTTGGCGACCGTAGAAGGCAAGAATTTTGTGTTGAGCAGTTTGATTGCGGAGGTTGCGAATTCGTATTACGAGCTATTGGCTTTGGATAATCAATTGGCAATCATTCGTCAGAATATCCAATTGCAGGAGAAAGCTTTAGAGGTCGTGAAGATCCAGAAGGAAGCAACTCGGGTAACAGAATTGGCAGTTAAGAAGTTTGAAGCAGAGGTTGCTAAAACTAAGGGAATGGAATTTTCAACCTTGCAACAGATCAAGGAAACTGAAAATAGAATCAATTTTCTCTTAGGTAGGTATCCGCAGGAAATTGCAAGGAACCAATCTAATTTTATTGATCTAGTCCCTGCATCAGTGAGAACTGGGATTCCTAGTCAATTGTTGAACAACCGTCCTGATATTCTCCAAGCTGAACATGAGTTGGCTGCAGCCAAACTAGATGTGCAGGTGGCTAGGAAAGAATTTTATCCTTCCCTAGATATCTCTGCAGCTTTCGGACTCCAAGCATTCAAACCTTCTTATCTTTTCAGGTTGCCGGAATCATTGTTGTATAACTTAGCTGGTGACCTTACTGCACCGCTATTGAATAAAAATGCCATCAAGGCAGAATTCAATTCGGCAAATGCTAGGCAGATCCAAGCAATCTACAATTATGAACGTACGCTGCTGAATGCTTTCACCGAAGTTTCGACGCAGCTGTCCAATATTGACAATTTGGAAAAAGGATATGTTTATAAGAATCAAGAAGTGGATGCATTGAATAAATCGATTGATGTGTCCAATGAACTCTTTAAATCCGCAAGGGCAGATTATTTGGAGGTGTTGATGACCCAAAGGGATGTCTTGGATGCCAAACTCGAATTAATCGAAACAAAAAAACAACAACTCAATGCAGTTGTTAATGTATATAAAGCATTAGGAGGGGGTTGGAAATAAACTTCTTTCTAATTTTATTAGGGTTAGTTTTCAAGGGAGCGGTTGTACTGCTCCCTTTTTATTTTTAAGCTAATAAATTAGATTTTATCCATGGGATGTTTTTATATATTTGGCGATTATTTATTAATCCACTAACAAATCATTATGCTTAAAATTACAAAACTTCTTTTTTTAATCTTTTTACTTCAAGTAATCCATTTCAATTTAAATGCCCAGGCTAATCAATTCTCTATCGGAGCTCATTTAGAATGGAATATGGAGTCGCCATCTTATGCCAAGCTCTATTCAATAAATGGAAAATATGATTTCTCAGAAAGGCAGGCTATTCAAGCACAGGTGGGATTAGGAGACTATAAGGTTTATTATTTTGGAGCTGATTATTTATATTCCGTGTTGCTCTTGAAAAAGATGCCAAGTGTTTTTGTAGGAGCAGGATTAGGTTTTGAAGGTATTCGAGGTACTGATGCAAATGATATAATCTTGAATGCCCAGGCTGGATTTCAGTTCGATATCAAGAAGTTTTCTCCTTTCGTTGGATACAAACCCAAGTTTTATTTTGAAGCAGAAGGAATCGATCCATCCACAATTTTTATAGGCTTACGCTATAGATTATAACTTGAAATTTTGAACACCTGTAAACGATTGCAGGTGTTTTTGTTTTTATAGGACAGACGATCTCCTAGGAATCAATTTCGTCTTTAATTCAATGGTTTCATAATCCTCGATAGGATACTTGGCATTGATGAGTTCCACCAATTTATGAAAAGCGACCAATCCGATTTCTTCTGTAGGTTGTACAACAGTGGATAGGGAAGGGTTCAATGATTTTGGAATCCTAATATTGGAGAATCCAATTACTGAAACTTCTTCGGGAACCTTGATGTCCATTTCAGCTAAGATACCCAGGGTCAGGGTGGTGATATCGTCGGTAGCACCAAAGATTGCATTGACCATATTACCTGTAGCTTTCAGATAATTCAGCTTTTTGATGATGGAATCTTCGATTTCATCATGTTTGCTATAATCACATTCCAGGTAGAAATTATTGTCGAATTCTATTTTATGGTCCTTCAGGCATTTCTTGAATCCTTCCAACCTAGCTTCTGAAACCCCAATGTTCTTACCGGTAATATGTAATATCTTTTTTCTTCCTGAATTGATAAGATGTTCGGTTGCATCATAAGCACTGATCTGGTTGTCGATTCCAACCTTATGGGTCTGCAAGTCATGGTCAACTCGGTCAAACAAGACCACCGGGATTCCTGAATCTTGTAAGCTTTTGAGCTGTTCGTAATTGGAATTATAGGTAACAGGAGAGATGAGCAATCCATCTATCCCACGCATTCTCAACACCTCTATGGCATGTCTTTCCAGGTTGACATCATCCCGGCTCTGCATGATGATGATATCATATTTTTCAATTTGGGAGCCCTTATGGATCCCATCAAGAACTTGGGAGATGAATGTATTGCTGATATTAAAAACAATGACGCCAATGGTGTTGGTCTTGCCGGTCTTCAATGTCCTTGCAACCTTATTCGGAACATAGTTATGTTTTTCAGCATAGTCCTTAACCATTTTCTTAGTGGATTCACTGATTTCATAACTATCTGATAGGGACTTGGAAACGGTGGAAATAGATAGTTTTAAGTCTCTGGCAATGTCCTTTAAAGTCTTACGTTCTGTCATAATTAGTTCATCCTGAAAATGGTTCCGATAGGAAGATATCTTAAGTTTTAAATAAACACATTTTTAATGATTTTGGCAATTTATTCTGCCCTTTTAATAAAAAGACATCCAATTTATGTTTAATTGGATGTCTTTCATCATTCATTTGATGAACCTTATATATCTTTTACCTCAAAAGGTAAAACAGCATTTTCTACTATTATTTTTTCCTTATCATAGATATCCAAGACCATGTATCCCTCGAAATATTTACCAAAAATATCTGGAGGATTTGAATGCTTTTTTAAGGATTGGATTTTGCCCTTGACCTTAAATTTCTTCCATTCTGATGGAATGATATTGACGTTTAAACCTACAACGAAAGGACCAGTATATTCCATGTATTCTACCCAGTTTTTCTGATTTTCCTCATCCAGCTCGATTTCTTGATCCAAATAGTTAGCTATACCTTTTTCTAACCTTAGTCTTAAATGTTGCCCTGAATTGGACAGACTTTTATAATAATAATCATAGAATCCATCCTTATCAACAAAGTGGGTTTTGGAGGTGGAACTTGTTATTGAAAAGAAATTAAATTTTGGATCGGTGGTTCTAATTTCAAAAATGATTGCATCACACTTCAAACTTTCAATATCCTTTGCATGGACTGATCCCTCAATTTGCATTTCCGCTTTTGCATTAGTATGTCCAAAAACCTTTCCCTTAAATTTAAAAGAGGCTGTTTGACTCTGGCGGTCATATTTAAAGTCTTCAATGGAAAAGGATTTTTTTGGCTCTATTGCCTGGGTGTAGAATAGGTTTTGTTCTGCTGGGAGGTCAGCATTATATTTTACGGATTCCAGTTCTCCATTGGACAATAAGGTAAAGAAAACGTTAGCATACTGTCCATCTACTCCGTCAATTCTGGCTGAAACATAGATTTTCCCGCAATTTTCATTCGCGGTAACTGAAACAACTTTTCCTTTAATCTCCTTGTGGTTTTCAATCAGCTGAAAGGATTGTACGTTGGAATCATTGATGTCTTCAGTCTTTTCACAACTGCTAATAAACAGAGTCAGGAATAAGAATAAGCAAGTAAAGTTTTTCATAATCTATAATCAGTTAGTGAATTAGCATTAAATACGCTTTATTTTAATTTCTTCAGGCGCTAATAGTTAAAAGGTAGACAATGGAAATGACTAAAAGTTTATTCTAGGTTAATAAAAAACTTGTTTTTTCCTTCACTACCAAGCGAAGCCCAATCCCACGCCAAACCACAAAGGTTTAAAGCCATCAACTGTATTAAAAAGAGGATTATAAGTCACTTGGAATGCGAAGCCTTTTTCAATTGGGCGAAATCGATAGCCTAATTCCAATGAGGGAACAAAAGACTTCAGTTCTCCATTGTAATGGTCCGAGGTGGCTGAAATCAATGCATTGACGCCTAATAACAATCCGCTTCTATTCTTTCCCAGCAAATAATTGACACCAATTGGAATGGTCAATAATTGTTCATCCATATACAAGCCCGAATATCCAATTCCGGCCTTGAAACCCAATCCTTCTCTTGATTCGGATTTAAATCTCATGTCAAAATTGGCATTGACCAAAGCACCTGAACCCATTCCTTCCAAGAAAGCAAACTTTTGACCTTGTGCATGGGATTTGGACATTAATAAAAAACAGAAAACGAAGATAAATAGAGAGCGAAGGTAAATTTGTAGCATATAGAGAATTTTAATTTAATATTAATGGATTGGGTTTTGTTTATGAAAATATTTCTCAAACAAACGCGAAAGTAAAAAATATTTCTAAAATATAAAATCATGATTACTATTTTGAAAAAATAGCGAGAAAGTTATTATTATCAATCGATCATTTAATGTGCAGGGTCTGTTTATTTCCAAATTTTGGAATAGTTTGTGTACCGATTTGTTTATTAGGATTTTGGATTATTGAGATTACGTATGCAAAAACTCAAAGTGATTATTACGGGAGCTACTGGTATGGTTGGGGAAGGCGTACTTCAGGAATGTTTGGTCAATCCTGAGGTGGAACAGGTTTTGATTATCAATAGAAAGGAATACCCCCTCCAGCATCCTAAATTGTCGCAAGTAGTTCTACCTGATATCCTTGATATCGATAGCCTTGGCCAAGATCTTTCTGCATACAATGCTTGTTATTTCTGCGCTGGTGTTTCATCCATTGGAATGGATGAACAACAATACAGCAAGTTAACTTATGACCTCACCTTAAACTTTGCGAAAAAGTTAGTTTCCATTAATCCAGACATGACTTTTTGTTATGTTTCGGGTTCAGGAACCGATAGTTCTGAAAAAGGTAAAACCATGTGGGCTCGGGTCAAAGGAAAAACAGAAAATGACTTAATGAAACTGCCTTTTAAAGCGGTATATAATTTTCGACCTGCCTTTATGCGACCTACACCTGGCGCAAAAAATGTAAAAGGTATCTTCAAACTGATAACCTCTCTTTATCCAATCTTGAGACCTTTTAGTAAAACCTATTTCCTCACCCTAGAAGAGGTTGCTAAAGCCATGATCGTTGTATCCATCCATGGTTACAATAAACATATTCTGGAGGTACAAGATATTTCCTTTTTAGGTTCCAAATCTTAAGCATAGAGAAAATCTACAGGCTGCTATTATCATTATATTTATTGACAATAGATAAATAGTTGCACGTTTATTTTTGGGCAATTCTCCCAAAGATTTCCTAAAATATAGATATTTATCTACAGTTTATTTTAAGTTTTCCATTATTTTCCAGTAAATTTATTATAATAAATTAACCTTCGTGATTAAACAGTTCCTTTTAAGGAATGTATTTTAATAATTAACTATAATTTTTTGTATCCATTAATCAATACTGCAAAACACAAAGCCGTTTATAAATTTTTTAAAAAGTATAGCTGAAATCAAATTTATTGCGTTAATTCGTGATGAACTTTAACTATTGAAAAGAAAGCCTAAAGCAATTATTTATTAGGAAACCTGTATTAGAGATTTTTAGAGCCAAAATTATAAATCGTTTTAGCATTATTTATTACTAACTATATTTTTATGTGGAATTCTGACAATTTTACTCGTAGAGGAAAGAGGCTATGGATTATTCCCTTAGTGCTCCTCGCAACAAGTTACAGTCCGGCCAATGCCAATGTTGGCTTCGGACCGAACGTAGTCCTAACCACTAATTTGCAGCAACAGACCGTTTCAGGTGTTGTCCGTGATGCAGGTACCAACCAGCCTATGGGCGGGGTGACCATTTCGGTCAAAGGTACCAGTACCGCTACTCAGACCGACGACAACGGTAATTTCTCGATTGCAGCGAATACCGGTCAGGTCATCGTTGCCAATTTCTTAGGGTTCAAGTCCCAAGAGAAAACGGTAAGTTCTACGACCATGAACTTCTCTCTGGAGAGTTCGGATCAACAGATCGAAGAATTGGTGGTCGTAGGTTATGGTACCATGAGAAAGTCCGACGTGACGGGATCCATCTCCAACGTAAAAGGAGAGGACATGATCAAGGCGCAGAGCTTCAGTCCCCTGGAAAACTTAAGGGGTAAGGCTCCAGGTGTCAACATCTATTCCAACTCGAGCCAGCCGGGTGCCTATGCCAATAGGGTGATCATCCGCGGTACGAACACCATCAATTCCTCCTCCAACCCACTTTACGTTGTGGACGGAGTGGTGATGCAGGATTTCCATCTATTGAACCCGAACGACATCCAGAGCATCGAGGTATTGAAGGACGCATCTTCAGCAGCGATCTATGGTGCCCGTGGTGCCAATGGTGTAATCTTGGTTACCACCAAAAGGGGTAACAAGGATGGCAGAAGGACGATCAGTTACCAAGGTTCGGTGAGCAGCAACTCCGTACAGCGCTATATGGACGTGCTGAGCGGACAGGAATGGGTGGATGCCTTCATGATCGGTCTAGAGAACGAGAACAAATGGCAGGGTAAGAACTGGAACCTGAGCAAGACTTCCTGGTTCAATGACCCGAACTATTTCGATGCAAGCGGAAACCCATTGTACAATACGGACTGGCAGAAAGAGGCGACCAGGAATTCCCTGTCCCACAACCACCAGATCGATATCCAACAAGGTGACGAGAATTCATCGGTAGGTGCATTCCTGAACTACTCCGAAAACCAAGGTGTGGTGAACAATACCTACAGCAAACGTATCAACGGTAAATTGGCCTATGATTCCAAGGTAAAGGAATGGTTATCGACCAGTGTCAACCTTTTGGCAAACCATACTTGGGGTCGCCATACACCGGAAGATGGTGGAGGCCAGGACGCACGTCGTACCATGATCGAAATGCTTCCTTGGTTACCTATCTACCAACCAGATGGTAAATACACAAACTCTTCTTCTTCAACGGTCTCTAACGTGTTAGCGTTTGAAGGTATGGCAAACCCTGTCTCTATCTTGGACTTGCAGAAGAGAATGCGTTACAATACCCAGATCTTCGGTAATGCGGCATTGACCTTCCATTTAGCTGATGGTCTAGACCTTAAGACCCAATTTGGTATTGACAACCACAGAAAAGAATACAGAGGTTACTCTTCTATTTTATTGAATAACATCTCAAGACCTAACGGTTGGGCGGAAGTAAGCAGCTGGAATGACCTATACTGGCAAGAAGAAACGTACCTGACCTATAACAAGACCTTCGATAAACATAGGGTCAATGCTATGGCGGGTCTTTCTTGGCAGGAACGTGCTTACTTTGGGTTCAATACCCGTACCGAAGGATTCACTACCGATGCCTATGAATACAATAACCTAGGCGTAGGTTCTATCCCAGGTTCTCCAGGATCAGGAACGAACAAATGGGCGATGAACTCGTATTTCGTCCGTGGTAACTATAGCTACGATGACCGTTACTCGGTAACATTGACGGCCCGTGCCGATGGTTCTTCCAAATTTGGACAGGATAAGAAATATGGTTTCTTCCCGTCTGCAGGTTTAGCATGGAATGTATCAAACGAACAGTTCATGAAAGACCAAACTACAGTAAGCAACCTGAAACTCCACACTTCTTATGGTATTACCGGTAACTCAGAAATCGACCCTTACTCATCATTGTTCATGATCGGTGCCGGAACGACCTTGATCAACGGAAACCGTGAACCATCTTATGTTGTAGGAAACCTAGGTAACCCAGGATTGCAATGGGAAAAGACAAAGACATACGATGCTGGTTTTGAATTAGGATTGTTCGAGAACAAATTGAACTTTGATATCTCCTATTACAACAGGACTACAACCGACCTGTTATTGAGAGCACCGGTTCCATATTCTACAGGATTCAATGATGTCTGGAAAAACATCGGTTCAGTAAGGAACAGCGGGGTAGAGGTATTGGTTACTGCCAATCCGATCCGCAGGGATGACCTATCCTGGAACATCAGCCTGAACGGTAGCTACAACAAGAACAAGGTATTGAAACTAGGTGAAAACAACGAAGACATCCTATTGAACGGATGGGTTGGTGGACCTAACAGTATCATCCGCGTAGGCGAGAACCTGAACAGTTTCTACGGGTACGAACGTGAAAAGATCTATACCGTACAGGATTTCGAAAACGGAGAGATCGATGAGAACAAGATCGGTAGGCCAAAACGTTCCACTACCCAAAGGATTTTGGGACAGGGTGTGCCTGATTGGATGGGAAGTTTTATCAACACCGTGAACTACAAGAACTTCGACCTTACGGTTGACCTTCAGTTCGTTTACGGCGTAGAAACCATGCAACAGTTCTTCCACTCGACCTATGACCGTTTCGGTATCACCAATGGTCTGAAAACTATCTTGACCGATGCATACAATGGAACCAATCCAGGTACGATGCAACAGGCCATTTATTTGACAAACAATGGTCACGCAGGACAGGATACCAATGTGGATTCACAATGGGTGGTTGATGGTTCATACCTACGTGTTAACGTGCTGCAATTGGGTTATACCTTCAAGTCTGACCTTGCTAGCAGAATGGGATTCTCGGCATTGCGCATCTATGCAAGTGCGAACAACCCATGGTTGTTTACCAACAAGGATTTCCAAGGATACGATCCTGAAAGTACCTCATTGGGTGAAGGGAACAAGTTCGGTCAGAACATGACTTTCTTCTCCTACCCAAGAGCGAAGACTTTCACTTTCGGAGTTAACCTGACCTTATAATCTTTAGAATTATTATTATGAAAACTAGAAATTTTGCAATCGCTATACTATTGACAGGTGTGCTAGGTTTGAGTTCCTGCGAGAAGTTTTTAGAAGAACAGCCGAAGTCCAATGAGACCTTGAATTTCTTCTATAAGACCGAGGCCCAAGCCATAGGTAATGTCAATGCATTATATCGTAGGGGAGCAACCGTAAGATACGGAAATGCCGGAAGTGCATACCTAGGCCCAACAGCTTCTATACCTACATTTTTAACGGGATACTTTACAAACTCTTATGAAAACCAAGAGTTAATCTGTCAGTATTCAAGATTATTGAACAGGCAGGAAAACACCCGTATCGTATCGAACACCATGAACACGATCTGGAATGACAGTTATAATTCCATCAATATCGCCAATGGTGCTGTGAAACACATCCCGGAGATTCCGTTTACGGATGCCAACCAACAGAAGACCTTGATCGCTACGGCGAAGTTCTTCAGAGCTTTTAACTACTTCTATTTGGTGAAAACATTCGGAGATGTGCCTTTGCATTTGGAACCTACTGAAAACCTTGACAATCTTTACCTAGAGCGTTCTCCAGTAGCTACGGTTTACCAAGCTATTGAGCAAGACTTAAAAGATGCTGTCGATGGATTGCCAGCTGTAACATTTACAGAGAACAAGAACCGTATCACTAAATACGTTGCTGCAATGACTCTTGCCAATGTATACTTGCAACAGGGCAAATTCGCAGAAGCTGCTACCTATTCCAAAATGGTGGTCAACTCTCCGCATAACCTGACTGCAAATGAGGATTTGAAAATGAAGAGTGCTTACAACAAGTTACGTTCGACTGATAACCTAGCGGAGTCAATCTATGCCTATGAGTTTGATGGAACGATTTCTTCAAGCGGTTGGTGGCCAACTTATGGCTTCAACTCTTCAGCAACAGCGGTATTTGATAAATATGCCATCTTCGAACGCGTTTATGGACCGACAAAAAGGTTCTTGAACGTTTACAAAGCTGATGACCTAAGGATCCAGCCTAACCAATTTTTCCACTGGGAATATAAAAACCCGAATACAGGAAAGATATGGAAATCGGAAGACGCTGGTGTTTGGTATTATGTAGATGAAGCTGCGGTATTGACTTCTGGTCGTGGTACCAAAGATTTCAATATCTACCGTTATGCGGAGGCATTATTGATCGCTGCAGAAAGTACAGCTAAGGCTGCCAATGCCGTAACAGCAGAAGCTGCAGGCTACCTAGCAAGGATCAAGGCTCGTGCAAGTACGACCAATAAAACTGTTGCACAGTTCACAACAGAACTTCAGGCGCTTTCTCCAACAGCTTTTGTGGAAGAGGTATGGACTGAACGCCTTCGTGAATTGCCACTTGAGTTCAAGATGTGGGACGACTGTTTGCGTACCGGTAAATTCCCAGTTATTTCAGAGACTGAAAAAGGAAGAGTTACCTACATAAACTTAGTAGGCGGTAAAAATGCCTCTGGAGCTACATTCAAAGATTCTGACCTTTTATGGCCAATCTCCTTGGATGAACTTCAGCGTAACCCTAAATTGACCCAAAATAAAGATTACCAATCTAAAAATTAAGGCAATAATTTAAAATGGAGAGGCTACCTAAAATTTTAGGTAGCCTTTTTTATATGTTTTTTTCGATGAATTGCACCCGTTCCGCTAAGGTTAATCTAGGAACTTCAATGACCTCATATCCATATTTTTCGTAAACATTTTTCATGGATTCAAAGGTTTCCAAGGCTTCCTGCCAAGTTTGTTTCCGTTCAGCATCAGTTACATAAATTTCTTCCCAAGGCGGAAGGATAAATATTTTTTTATACAGGGCCGTACTTAGGAAATCCTGTATTTCTTGACTGATCTTAATATTCTCCATTTCCATATAACCAATGCTATCAAGCAGGCCTCGGTCAAAGAAGACCATTTCGGATTCATAACTCTGTTTGGTCAATTCATAGGAGCGAAGGGATTCAGTCCACATCAACTGGGCATACGCATCCTTATCGGCCCAAGGGAGGGCAGACCCTCGTTTAATAATTTGATCTTTTATGATTTCCCGTGCCACTTCTGGAATACAGGGGATTCCTTTTTCTTCAAGAAGTTTTAACAAACTTGTCTTGCCGGTTCCAGGTCCACCAGTCAGCACATAGAAGTTCCTCGTACTATTCTTCATTAATAATTTTAAAATGTCAATTCTAATATTTCTCCTGGGAGCCCATCAAAATCTCGGAATTCTCTAGATTGAAATCCATTTTTGGTTAAGATCTTTCGCGAGGCATAATTTTTTGGATCAATTATGGCAAATAGGCCCTTCAGGTTTTTTATGGATTTAGCGTATTGGATTAAATATTCTGCCACCTGGCCTGCGATTCCCTTTCCCCAGAATTCCGGAATGATGATGTAGCCTAACTCTGCAATGTCTGCATTGGATTCGGTGATTTCAAGTTTTGCTAAACCAATAAAAGAACCTTTTTTCTTTTCAATGATTTTAAAGGTGCCAAAGTTTGGGGAGATGGAGTTTAATTTCAATAGTTTCTTGAAATCATCTCGTGCCTCAGCATATTCAATAGGTCTTTCCGTTATCATTTCCATCACCTTGCTGTCGTTTACCAACCTGAAATAGTTGTCGAAGTCCATGGAGGTGTTTACAAACTTTAATAGTTTATAATGATCTAAATCCATCATAAAACAATAAATTTTAATAAAAGTAAAAATTATTAATGTAAAACACTTTTACTTTTGACGGATTTATAAAAACTTAAGACAATAGTAACCGCAAATTTATAGTTCAGGGTTTTTTAGGAGTCTTTTTAGCTTCAGGATCTTATCACTGAACAATACAATCAAGACCACATAGGCCATTTGGGAAAATAGTCCCAAATAATTCCTGAGCTGATGATCTGCTATTTTGGGAAAAATCAATTCTGTTACTAGATAATTTAAGCAGATTCCAAAAAGCGTACCAGCAGCAAAAAATATCAATGCATATTTCCTAGACTTGCTGATAGATTCTTGCTCTGCTTCAATCTTCTCAATTTTCGCCATTACCTTGTCGTCAAAATCATCAAAAGGCATCTCCAATTTTGCCATTTTCATGAAATCCTTGAAATTGTCCTTATTCTCCTCCATATTGCATTGTACTTAAATCTTTGTTTAGTTCTATTGCCATTCTTTTCCGAGCTCGGTGTAGGATGACTTTACAGTTTGCCATGGTCCAACCCGTAATTTCACATAGTTCCACGGCTGATAATTCCTCGAGATAAAACAACCTCAAGGCGAGAGCTTCATTGCTGGGTAACCTTCTCAAAACTTCGTTTATCATTTGTTTTTGTTCCTCGATCATCAAGTTTTTCAAGGCATGATCATCAAACTGAAGATCGTGCTGACCGAGGTCTAATTCCACAAATTGAATGGATTTCTTCTGGATCATCTTGTAAGAGCAATGCACCACGATCTTATAAAACCAAGTGCTGAATTTTGAATTGCCCTTAAAGTTCCTCAATGAAAGATAGGTCTGGACGAAGGACTCTTGGGCGACTTCCTCGGCAAGAAGTTCGTTTTTTACAATAGAGATAGCAATGGAAAAGGCCATGTCTTTATAGGTACTGATAAAGTAGCTAAAGGCATGGCGATCTCCAGAAAGAATTTTGTCTATGTAAAGACTATCCATCAATGCTGTTCTCTTCTTTTTTGTCTTGTTTATCTGCAATAATTAATGAAATCCCTACCGTTAAGGAAATAAGCCCAATAATGATAAAACCATCCCAATCTGAATCTTTCAATATGCCCGTGGCAAACAATATACCTGATAATAGTGCGCCGGTGGCAAAGCCGATCACCACAATCCCAATTTTCTTCCAAGAATTTGGTTTGCCCGGTGTTCTCGGAATCGGTCCGCCTAATTTGGTAATCGTTTCAGATCTATATTTGCTGATAAAATATGTACAGAGTACAATACAAGCAAAAAATGAAATTGGAATTAATACTTCTAATGCTTCCATATTATTTGATTTTATACATTAGTGGAAGGCAAAGCAGAAAAGGTTACAAAAAACTGGATTTATTTTTTTTGGAAATAATTTAGTGCAAATCTCCTTGCTCTTTTAGTTGTTTAAAGATGATTTTGTCGACGGCAGAAACACGCTCCAGATCAGCATAGTTTAGCCATTCAACCCATTCTATTTCAGAACTCGCTTTCAGCTCTCCAGTATATTCAGCTGTATAGCAGGTCATCTTGACAAGGGTTCCTTCAGGATGGCTATCGGCCTGTGCCTCGAAGGTTCCCATATAATAGATGCTGCTTGGAATTAATTGGACTTGTAATTCTTCCGAAATTTCACGTGTCAGAGCTTCAATATCCGATTCACCAGCCTCCCTTTTGCCTCCAGGAATGTAATACTTTTCCTTTCCGAATGATTTGGTAGACAGAATTTTTCCGTCCTTAATTTCAATCCAAGCAAGCTTATCGATGATCTTCATAAATTTTCAGGTTATACTCCTAAATTAATGAAATATCAGTCAACTAGTTTTGGATGGCCGGTAAAATTTTCTTTTTGAAATTTTCTTCGATTTCTTTTCCTAATAATATTGCACCACGGCGGTTGATATGCCTATCATCATAATAGATTAAGGTGTCTTTATAATAAGGAGCATCTTTATAAATGGATGCTTTTGAAATATCCCAAATTAGTACGTTTTTGTTTACAAGTGCGATTGAATCTATGGTATGTAAGCTATGGTTATTCGGAGTAACTTTAAATTTATAGTCGCTATTTTTCACGAAGCCATGGTTGATCCTTACTGGATTTCGATCTAGAATAGGATAGGAGTTGATTAAAACTAACTTTTGGTTAGGTTTCAAGGTCTTAGCAAGGGAATCCACAGCTTTAGTAACACTAGGATATTCATTAAATGAATCTGCAGAAATAATGATGACCTCGCTGGATTCAATGTGTTGCTTTGTTTGTGGAACAAGGTCCCTAGAAATATTATAAAACAACATTTCTCGTTCTGGAATTTCCCTTTTTTCGATCCCTTCCAATGCCGGGAAGCTATCGGAGGTTAAGGTCTTAATAGAAAATTGAAACTTTTCGCCAAGGACATTGAATAAAGGTTTGATAGAATTAGCATGGCTGTTGCCTAATAAAAACACATTTGGATTCTTGTCTTTTCGATCACCTAGAGTATCTACATGGCTCACATTATGAGATCCAGTTGCGAAGGAAGGCTGTGTAAATTCATAAGGTATTTCGAATTTTTTGGAAAGCCAATGCAAACTATAGGTGGCAATTCCAAAAGGAACCACAATACAGGCAATTTTAATCAGGAATTTTTTGGTGCTTCCTTTTCGGATTGAATTTTCAATAAAGGTATAGGAAAGCCAGCTCAATGCAAAGGTTAAAATGCTGATGATAAAAATCTCTTTCCAATCAAATTGATGTCCTTCAAAAACCCCTTCTCTATAACGTTGGAATGCCATCAAAGGCCAATGCCAAAGATATAGTGAGTAAGATAGAGTACCGATGTAGACAAGGGGTTTTGATGCTAAAAGTCGGGTGATAAAATTGTCATTTGAAATTAGGATCAAGCCAATTCCTAAGCATGGGAGGAATGAATTGATTCCTGGAAATGCAGAATTTGCATCTAAACTCATTAAGCCATAGATCAATAATAAAACACCAGATAGGGCAAAAGGAAGGCTGTATTTTTTGTTCTTAATTTGACCATTTGTTAAGGTAACACTCATGAAAGCACCAATCAAAAATTCTGGAATCCTAGCCAAAAGGCTATAATAAGTGCCGCTTTCTTGACCGAAGACCATAAATCGATATTGGTAGTATCCTAAAATGATGCTAATGATTCCGGCAAGGATGTAAGGCAGATATTTCTTCTTAAATAAAATTAGAATAAAAGGAAGAAGAAAATAAAATTGCATTTCTATTCCAAGGGACCAAGTATGCAACAGTGGATTCTCTGCCTGTTTTGCTCCAAAATAGGAGTCCCCAGTAGCAAAAAAGAAATTGGAAACAAATAGACCTGCAGTGATCAAAGAACGCCTTAAAAGTCCAAGGTCCATGGGTAGATAAATAAAGAACCCGACAATGGAGATGATCATGAGGAGGAAATAATAAGCTGGGGCGATCCTCTTTAATCGACCTTCATAAAATTCCAGGATGTTGAATTTGTTATTCCCTTTCTTATGAAGGATAATGGAAGTGATCAAATAACCACTAATTACAAAGAATATATCAACCCCGAGGAATCCCGCTGGAAGCCAACTTGAGTTTAAATGAAATATAAATACCAATAGAAAAGCAATCGCCCTCAACCCTTGAATATCTTTCCTGTAGTCCATAAAATAAAATTTTATGAAGGTAGAAATTTGGTGATTAACTCCCTGTAATTGAAATTCTACAATTCAGATATTTTAGTATATATATTAGTTAATTCCTTTATGGCTTAATTCTTGAAGCCAATTGCCTATGGAAAATCAAGATAAAAAGATCAAGGCTGACGTTCATACCAATGTGGAACCACCTACAAAGGAAAATCTGCAGCAATTGCAAGAGCAAGCCATAGCAGCAACAAAAGAGGAGGATGCTACATTTGGCGAACAGCTGATCAGAGAGGGGCTACAAACTTGGCCAGAGTTAATCGATGAGGAGTTGAGGAAGTTCAAGGAGAAAGTTTCTAATAGATAAGTCTTCCTTGAATAGGATTATATCTTATTTCTTCCGATAAAACTTCCTTGTCCTAACAAGAAGGCGATAGCTCTGTCCGTATTCCGGACAATGCTGTTTTCAGTTTTTAGGTTAGCAATATAGCGTACTATTTCTTTCCTTAAGGTAGGGCTTATGGAATCAAAGACTGCCTTAGCTTCTCTATTTTCATCTAACGCCGATTGAAGCTTAGGGTGCATATTGACCTTGCGTTCTGAAAAATCTAGCTTTATCTTGATCATCAATTCTTCTCCTAATCTTTTGGGCGAGTCTTTCAGCATACTGGTATTGATGTATAGTCTCCAATCTCCCTTATAGCGCAATAAAGTTTGTGGATGATATTTTGATCGGTTGACAGAGACCTTTAAGGCAATATTTCCTTTTTCTCTATTGAGGATTCTGAAAAGGTCATGAAGGATTGTTTCTGGGACAAATACAAATGGGTTGATACCGATGATATCAAGAGGAGCTTTAAAGGAATACGAACTTGTCTTACTCATTTTTGCTGTTTGCTTTATTGCTTGAATCAATTTAAAGTATAAAAATGGCATTTTTAATTGTATTTATTTTGTTTCTTTCATTTTTAGCCAAACCCAAATTCCAGAAAGCAGGGTGACGAATCCTGCGATATGGACTGCCCACATCAAACCAAAAAAATTACCTACTATACCGGCCATCAGAGCCCCTATGGCATAGCCCATATCTCGCCAAAAGCGGTACACGCCTAGCGAAGAGGCTCGCCAAGTAGGATGGGCAGCATCACTGACAGCGGCAAGGAGTGCAGGGTAGACCATGGCGGTACCGAGTCCTAAAAATATAGATCCTATGATTCCTGAAGTCAAGGGTTCAAAGGCTTCCATACCGATGACGACATGGCCAAGCACTTGGACAAACATTCCCCAAACAATTAATGGTTTGCGACCCCATTTATCGGCTAAGGGACCGGTGATGACCTGCCCAAGCCCCCATACCACGGGGTAAATAGCTTTGATCCAACCTACACCATCCAATCCAACCCCCATGGATATGAAAAGTAAAGGGAACACTCCCCAGGACATCCCATCATTCAGATTATTGATCAAACCCGCTTGTGAAACTGAAAACAGATTTTTGTTCCGAAAAGATGTTTCCTTGAATACCCATGCAAGTGTTGGTTTGGGAGCCTTTTCGCTGGAGAAACGAAGGGGTATAGCTTGGGCTTCCAATTGGGCAAACTTCCTTGTGTCGCGAATAACGAATAGGGAAAGCAATAGTCCGATAACGGTATAAGCAATTCCGATATAGAAAGGCTGGGGCCTAAGGCCATATTCTGAAGCCAGATATCCAGTCAACAGGGCTGTCAATCCCACAGCTCCATATCCCGCTGCTTCATTTAAGCCCATTGCCAATCCCCGACTTTTCTTGCCCACAAGGTCGATTTTCATATTGACGGTCATAGACCATGCTAATCCCTGGCTCATCCCCAGTAAAATATTGGCAAACAAGATCCAGTTCCAAGATGGTCCAAAGGCGAGCAAGAATGGAACTGGTAAGCCGATCAACCAACCCATGATCAGGACCTTCTTACGCGTGTATTTATCTGCTAATACTCCAGAAATTAAATTGGTAAATGCTTTGACAACTCCAAAAGCTATGATAAAAGAAAATACAACAACATCTGATTGAATCTTAAAAACCTCCGTACCAACCAATGGAACAACAGTTCGTTCTAAACCAACCATTCCTCCAACCATCATGTTCACCAGGATCAATAAGCTGAATTGTTGCCAATTTTCCTTTAAGCCTAACTTAATATTTCCCATTTACCTTAATTGTTGTACAATCAAAAATGCTGAAAAAAAAAGTAAAAGTTAGTTACTCTAGTTACAGATAATAAAAGAAGCCAATTTGACTGCACTTGGTCGATTATTAGGTTTTGTAAAAGACTTATTTAAAATGCTCAATTATTTTAAGTTAATGCTGGTCTTAATTTGGTCACATTCGGAACCATCCATAAGCAAGTAAAATTTATAGGAAAGCATGTTCGAAAAGAGCTCGTAGGTTTTCCGAATATGGCTCGAATGATTCTCGAATATGCCTCGAATAAAACCCCCTTTTTTGGGATGTAAAAAAGAGGGTTTTCATTAGCTAATTTTTTTCTGGATGTTTAACCTTGGGCTTCAACCATCCCGCTCGCCCTTGATTCTCTTAATATTGATAAAAGGACTCTTCATCAGATATAGGAAACTTTGTTTCTCTTCGCTATCAAATTCAATAAGCCCATATTTCATTTTATGGACCGGAAGGGTTTTGAAAGTGCCGAATATGCGGTCCCAGAGAATAAATATATCAGCAAAATTGCTGTCGGTACAGAATTGGTTTTGGTCATGGTGTACGCGATGATGGTCAGGCATCACAAAGACTAATCCGAATGATCTATTGAGCCAGTTCGGGAAGTGAAGATTGGAATGTTCCAGGAACAGGAAGATGTAAAGGATAAAATAATAAAGACCTAGGGAAAGAACGTCAGTGCCGAAAACAGCCGCCGATAAGATGTTTCCTGTTTCGTAAACCAGGATCATTTCGAGTGGATGAAAGCGGAAGCTACTGGAGGAGTCCATACTGGTATCGCTATGATGAACCCGATGAAGTCGCCAGAGTAAGGGTACTTTGTGTGCCGCTCGATGAATCCAGTAAGTAGAGAAATCATAAAGCATGACAGAGATAATCAGTTTTGTCCAGAAAGGTAGCTCTACAAGATATAGGAGACCTACTTTATGGTTATTCAGCCATTCTATACAGTAGACCTGGATGACCACGAAAAAGATGTTCATCAGGGTCAATAAGATCTGGAATAGGATGTTCTGGATGAGATGTTCGCCTCTTTTTTTGAAAGCAAATGGATTAGAGCTGATCTGTTCCAAGGTAAAAAATAGGACGAGTAATCCGATGATCAAATAATTCGGATCAAGACTTAGAATTTTTTCTAATAATTCCATGACTATATAATTTAGGTAATTAGATTAAGTGATTTTTCTTCTCTAAAGATTCAAATTGTAACACGAGGAAATAGTTGAATTGGCATTTACGGTTCCTGTCTGATCTTGAAAATCTGCGGGAGGTTTCGTTAAAAAGGGGTGAAACGCAAAGTTAGTGTTGAAATGCAAGTAAAGATTGACAATATTTCTTATCAATTTTAAGTAATACCTATAAAGAATAGATTAAGTTACAAAGAAATGTTATTGGAATTCAGTTTTTATGAAAAAATAATGGATTGTCTACAAATATTAATTTATTCTTTCTAAAACCTTGATTTTTAATCCATGGAGAAAGAATATCAGATAAGTCTTCTTACTTTAGTTCAAACTAACACGTAAAACTGTCAATTATTAATTTTTTCTCGATGAATACTCCAGATACGCACGGTACTTACGGCGCCTCTTTGTTTGATATCAGGTGGAAACAGAAGCGGAAAGCTATTCTGGCCAGGGACAATAATAAGTGTGTCATCTGTCAGGATGTTCATCAATTGCAAGTACATCATCGGCAATACCATTTTATCAATCGGCTCAACCAGTTCAAGGAACCTTGGGACTATCCCAGCAATTTGTTGATCACGCTCTGTGCGCTCTGCCATAAACGTGGGCATCGCAAGTATAAAATACCAACCAAATACATTTAATCTAATGGGTCTATTTAATTTTTTTAAGAAAAAACAATCCGAAACTTCTCCTGAGGATGCTTTGTTAAACGGACATCTGCCGCCTATACCGGAAGATATTTTCGTAGAAAAAGACATCAATCAGGATTGGACATCGCCTGTAAGTTCATTCACAGGAATCAATACTATCTATGCTTATCTCCAGTCAGACTTTGAATCCAAAGGTTTCAATGATGCCTTGACCAGTCCCGACGAAAAGTATAAGGAGGATAATTTAAGGCTAATAAAGTTTGATCTTGAGATCATAATTTCCAAGGTTAAGACTTACCATGATTCGTTTCTGAAAGAATTGGAATTCCATATCAATTCCCGTAAGCGATCAGGATTGGTTGACCTAGTGGAGGAACTTCTTTCCAAAAAGGAAGACTTAGAAAATCACATGAGAAAGGTGAGCGATATTGAAGAGTCATTGAAAACAGATTCTGGACTTTTTGAAAGAGCCATATTGGCCTATAAAAGAGGTTTTACCAAAGGATTGGCTTCCATTACCCAAAGGACACTATTAGCTAAAGAGTTTTAATATGAAAAAGAATCCCTGGCTAAAGTTTGGATGTTTCCTAACTGGTTATAACTATTACCTGGTCCAACATTCCAGTGAACAGAGCTCAAAAGCCGTCAAGAAGTTTACCTCTGCGGTATTATTGATTGTGCTGGTGTGGATGTTCATTGCCTATTCCTTTGCGGTTCGTTATCTGCATGTTGGCGTTTTTGGGGCAGTAATGGCTTCTTTAATCGCTGCATTTGTGGTTATCCAGATAGAACGCATCATTATCCTTTCGACTAAGGTCAATAAATGGTCTGTCAGTTTTAGGATCGCTCTCGCCATTGTCATGGCTATTCTAGGTTCGTTTATCTTGGATCAAATCATCTTTAAAGATGATATCGAACTGAAGAAAACCCAAATCATGGAAGATAGGGTGAAAATTGCGGTGAAAAACTCTGAAAATGAAATCGATGAGCAGGTGAAGAGTATAGATGCCAGTATACAGCAGTTGGAGGCAAGGCAAAAAGTCGTTTCAGAAGATTTGCAGAAAAATCCTGTGATCGTGACCTCCTATACCAACACTTCAGTGACCAGGGACAACCAAGGAAACCGGATAAACAGTACAAATTCGACCAATAAAATGGTGAATGAAAACCCTAAAAAGAGAGAGTTGGAACAGATCAACGAACAGATCAATATCTTGAACGGCCAGAAATTCAAGACCCTTGGTTCTTTGGCCTCTATCAAAGCTAAAAAAGAGGAGGATCTGCGGAAGTCTTCAGGGTTTATTGATGAACTGAATATCCTGCATGATGTGATCACAAGCTCCAAGATTGGTTTTACAGTATATCTATTATTCTTTTTGTTTTTCCTTTCGATCGAGCTTTTTGTGGTTACCATTAAATTGTTTGATAAGGCATCAGATTATGATAAATTGATCCACCATCAGACCGAGGTAAGGTTGAAGATGCTGGAAAGATTGAATGGATAAATAAGCGCATCCCAAGCTGCTTTTTCAGAGTTAAGTGATCCTAAACCGAAGGTAAAATTTCGATTTAGGTTCACTTAACTTGTTAATTTATATAATTACGCAAAACAGGTTTTGCTAATTTTAATTAATACTCAGCATATTTGTGTTCATTAGAATAATTAATGGAGGGATTTTTAATTCAGGTTAATTCTTTCCGATAATTGATGCTCACACTATGAAAAGACAAAGTTTCACATTTTATTCCCTATTAATCTTGTTCAGTACCTTTCTGTTAACTTTTAGTTCTTGCAAAAAGGACAAAAAGGATGACGGAAGTGAATCTCCGGAAACTTATGATCCTGCATACGACGGCTTAAAGATTTATATGTTTGGCAGTACCAATAAAGAAGGGGATGCATTGGGTTCAAGGCCGGTGTATTGGTATAACGGAAAAGTAAACAATTTAGAAGGTGCTGAGAATGGTGGGAAAGTGTTGAATGCCTTTTTAAAAGGAAAAGATTATTATGCTGTTGGATTTGAGGGTAAAGTTGGAGAAAACGTAACCTCACGTACCCCTGTTTATTGGTTAAACGGGAAAAAGCATGTCATAGAAAATCTTTTTGCGACCGGTAACCTGATTTATGTTACGAATAGCAAGGATATATATGTAAAACGTACTGATTATAGCAACGGAATGGTAACTTCTATCGATATCCTGAAAAATGGGAAACTATTTGATCTGGAAAAGAAAGATGGGAAAAAACCAATAATCGATAAGCTAACTGGAATAAATGATGATGTTTATGTCATTCAAAGGAGCAGCAATTCCATTGTTTGGAAAAACGGTAAAATATTTACAGAACGAAAATCTCCTGAACTCATATCAGATATAGCTTTTAATCAGCAGGATATCTATTTGTTTACCACCATAAACTCTAACAAAGGGACAGATTTACCAGCCTTTTTAATTTATAAAAACAATAAACTCTTCCAGTCCATCAAGTTAAAATCAGATAGAGAGATAGGAACCATCAGCGGTGTCAAGTTCTTTGTCGAAGGAGACAATACCTATATTGCTGCAAGTTTCAGTTTGGATGATCAAGGAGAGATCACTGTTTGGAAAAATGGGAAGGTCCATCAAGAAATCAAAAAGAATAAAATTCTCGATGATTTATTTGTGAAGAATGGCCATGTGTTTTTAGGAGCCTATTCTCCAGAATCTGGCAATCATTATGATACGTATTGGATGGATGGAAAAGAGCTACCAATTGATGCTGGTTGGAATAATGAAATTAGCGTTGAAAAGATCATTGTTGAGGAGGCGCCATAGTTAAAGGGTGGGGGTAACAATTGTTGTGATCTATACTGGAATATCAACCGTTGAAAGGATAACCCATAGTAGGGGTGAAATGTTTTCCTAAACCTTTTTGTGTCATTCTTAAAACAGTCATGTATTTTTTGCATTAATTTCTTGCTAACATGCCATTTTAGCAAGAAAAATATAACCCCGAAAAGGTAATATATCTATAATTTCTAAAGCCAATTATATTTCATTAGCGACATTACATACTGTCATCAGCTTCCAGTGAATTTTACCAAATTTTTTCTCCTCTTGTTAACTTCATGGGAAAAGAAGGAAAACTGCTTGTAACTTTTGGATTCATTCAATGGTATATCTCATTAATAGGGTTTTATTGAAAGCAAATATTACCTTTGTATAAACTAATTGTAACCTTGAGATATCTAATCAGTATATTTTTTCTGCTGTCTACTTACTGTCTGTCTGCGCAGACCGTTTACAAGACTCCGTCTGGTACAAGATATCATACTGCAACCTGTCATCATGTCAAAAATGTTTCCAAAGGATTGTCTATTTCTGAAGCGAGGAAAATGGGCCTTAGCGCCTGTTCTCAATGTAATCCTGGGCAAACGAAGGCAAGAGGTTTTGTAGGGTCGGCCCAAAGTGGTTTGGGAATAAAACCAGGAGAAGCACAAGGAGCAGTTCCTAGGTCTGTCCAATGCAGTGGGACCACTAAAAAAGGTACACGTTGTAAGCATATGACAAGAAATGTCAATGGATATTGTTATCAACATGAACCTAAATAGCTTCTGTGGGTAATCTTAGTTCCGGATTGGGATGTAATAATGGATTACAGCACCGGACTTGAAGGTTTTTGTGTGACTGAGGGTTAAATCGATTCTTTTCTCTATTTTATCAAATAACATTAGTCCTGGGCCCGCGATAATGGGGTGAATGCATAGCTGAAACTCGTCGATAAGGTTTTCATTCAGTAATTGGATAATTAAGCTCCTGCTGCAGATTAAGATATCTTTCCCTTCTCCGTTTTTTAATTCTTTGATCATTTCGGGTAATGATTTATCGGACAATTGTGCGGAATCCCAGCCAGTTGATTTCATTGTTCTTGAGAAAACTATTTTAGGAGTTTTGTCGATTGCGATAGCAAAATCATTGTGGGATTTATTATCAGAAGGATGGGTCAGTAAGGTTTGCCAATACTTCATCAGTTCGAAGGTAATCCTTCCATAGAGAAGGGCTTCTGCATTTTCAATGAGATGGCTATAATGATCGTGGATATCTGCATCGGGATTAGGGATGGTATGGTCGCAATTACCATCGATGGTCATGTTGAAGGCGGCGATTATTTTTCTCATGGTTGTGGGGGATATGATAAATCAAAGATAAGTAAGGGAGGAGGGAATTGGCTTGTCATAGGGCAAGAAATGGGGGGGAAGAGTAGGTTGACATTCTTTCAGTGGAAATTAAGGTTTTCTTTAGCAAACACAGCAATTCTTGCAGCGAACATCGAGCTTTATTTTAGCATTCAAGGGATTTCCATCTGTTTACATCAATTTATTCGAGAGAGTGCGGGATTGCCTTCGGCGATCCCTTAGGGGGAGGCTAAAAGATAGTATCAAAACCTTCGCTCGTTTCACTCGCTGGTTTTATTTTTTACATCAAATTGCTTCAAACAAGTTTGGCAATTTGATGTAAAAAATAAAACCCTTCAATTTACATTGAAGGGTTTTGAGATATCTTTGCGGAGAGGGCGGGATTCGAATTTGACGTTTCTTTGCCATTGTCGGTTTATATCGTTTAAACGTAGGTTAGTAGTAGAAAACAGCGGGTTTTAATTAGTGTTTTTGGTGCTGTTTTTTGTGCTAATTGCTAAAATGATTCCATAATTTCATGGTTTCAAATATATCTGTCCAATTTGTTTTTCCTATAATTACTAGTCCCAACAAAACTAAAAATATTACAAAAATTAATGCAGCTGTAATTCCTATCCAATTTTTTATTGGTGCATCTTTTCTATCATTAGCAGTTATCGAAAGCATAATACCCATAGCATTAAACCAAGAAATTAAAAATACTACGCATGAGATTAACTTTTTCCAAAAAGTTGGTGCAACAAACCAAGGATATATAATTGCAAAAAATACAGAAAGAATGGTTAAAGCGGTAAATGTGCCCAAAAGAATTATTTTAATAATTCTTTTGTTTGGGTTTATTGCAATGTTATATCGTACATTAATATTTAATATATTATTGTATGGAATTATAAAACAATCCCCTGGAATTGGTTTTAAGTAACCGCTAGGAGTGCTTTTTGAAAATCGCTTTGCTTGAGTTATATAAATTGTTTGTAGATCTCCATTCCTTGCTAATGAATATTGAGTTAAAGTTCCACTAAACATGTTTGATCGACCATCATCATTTTTAACGACAATATCAACTTCTGTGGAAATTACTTTAATATTTTGAAATTGTAGGGCATTTTTAAATTCTCTAAAATCTAAAGACTCGCCACTGAAATAATAATGCCAATTGTTAGAAAATCTGAAAACTGAAGTTTTTATGTCAATTTTCAAAAATCTTACTAATAAATGTAATCCCAACCCCAAAGCTAATGCTGTCAAAGTGGTAGCAAACAAATAGAGTAACATGTGTCGGATATAGCTAAACTTGAATTCAGGAATTTTTTCATTTGAAAAATTATTATAAAAGGTGTTTATTTCTTCATAAATATCCTTAGCTTTTATCTCGAAAAACCAACAATAACTTACAATTGTTATTAATTGTATTGTTAATCCCCATAGAATATATGTTAACAATCTATCGGTGAATAAACCTTCGTAAAATTGCTTTGAAAATTTGCCTTGATAATAAAATCTTTTAAACAATAATCCTGGAAGGATCAGTGTAATGACACACATAACCCCAAATAGAGTAAGTCCAAAATCCATCGAAAAATTAAATTAGGAAGCTGTCGTTATTGTTACGCTTTCACCATTAGAAAGGATAATTGTTTCTTTAGGCTGAATTTTTCCATCCTCTCTAGCCTTCTTCAAGTTTTCTAATGCCTTAATATATTTTTCTCTATCCTCAGGGTTAGTGAGTAATAGTCTTTCGTCTTCATTAAGAGGTTCTTCCCCAGGATTCATTATTCTATAGAAAGTATTCGCATAAGAATCCTTAATCTCCTTTAAAAGATTATAAATTGTTATGTAAAAACTTTTTCCCATATCGTTTGGTGGTGATTGATTCTTAATATTTAACATAAATTTAGGTAATTGGTTTAAAATTCGATTATAATTTAACTATTTTTTATATTTCCTATATTCTTTTTTTAACTGCATTCCTCTATAATGTGTAATAGGAATGGGCTCACCTGGAGGTACAATATGTGCAGCGAGAATTACTTGTTCAAACCACTCTTCGGGGTAGTCCCCATCCTCTAAATGAATTTGATTTTTATCAAAGTATTCCATATTACATTCTCCAATCTCCATTTCTCCGGGATTTAACGCAACTAAAGTGTAGTAGTATTGTTTATTATTGATTGTTTTAAGTCTAATTTTCTCAGCCATATTACAAACTTTTAAGTTTCTTTATAGTTCCTTCCAGTTCTTTAATCAACTCATTTTTTACTTTGTCCTCTTTTTTACCCGCTAAACGTTCCTTTTGAATGGATGGATGAATAATAGGAGGGGCAGAGGTATCTATGCCGAATAAGAAAATAGGATTGGCACCCACTTTAGTTATATATCCTTTTAAAATATCATAAGTAGGGTTGGCCATAAACGATTTTTCAATATTAGAAATCGTTCCTTGAGTAGCTTCTACTAATTCAGCAATTTGAACCTGAGATAAGCCAGATTCTTCTCTTACTTTTTTAAAAATTTCGTTTGTTCTCATTCTGTATCTAATTCCGTTGTTTGGATCCCAATGAGTCCAAACAAATTCTTTAAAATCATTTATATGGTCCAGAAGTTCTTCTTCTTTCTCTTTTCTAGTCTCAAATAAATCCCCGATCTCCTTTTCTCCCATGTAGGGCTCAATCAGGTAAAGTCCTCCAGTAGTTTCAGCTGTTGTTTTTGCAAAATATATATAAAGGCTAATGTGATCATATATAATACTTGACCGATGCGTTCTAGCTAACCTTTTTATTTCATCAATAGTTTCATCGATATTAAAATCAAATTTTGCGCGATGCTCCAACATTGCAGCAAGCTTTTCATTTGTATACCCTATAAAACTGTATTCAAAATCTTTGAAATAACGAATGTTCAGATCAATTAGCGTTAGATAATTGTCGATTAATCTTTCTGCAATTTCTTGCCAAGGAGTAAATTCAAATTCGTTATTTTCCATTGATAATTAGAAATCTGAATGTTTATCTTCTTTTGTTAGAAAGTCTTCAAAAGACTTTAAAATTAAATTGAATTCTACAGCAGCTTGTTTTTTCATTAATGGCCATTGCTTTGCAGATTGAGATTTGCCCATTTTTCCCCAGGTAGAAGGAAAATCATCTGTAAATCTTGAGCCGTCTGACATTTGCACCATTCCACCTTTTAAATGGGTTATATTATCAAACAATATTTTAACTTTTCCATCTTTAGCAAATATTGTTAGGTAGTATTTGAATTTTCCCCCATCTACTTTCGCTAATGTGTTTTTATAAATTACACTTTGAGTAATTCCTTGTGCGTTAATTTTGCTTGTTTCTGCATCTGCAATATCTATTACGGCATCACCACTTTTATAAGTTCTGTAAATCCATTCTTTACTTTTTTTAAAAAGCTCATCCTTAGATTTATTTGGAATCTCTATAACAGAATAAAATTCCCCATTATCATATGAAAGTGTGTCCGTATTTATTAACTCAATATTAACAATGTTTGGACCTGAATTTTGAATTTCTGAAAATCCAAAACCATAAATATTTAATGCTAAAAATAAATAAGATAAAGTATTCATTATATTAATAGTTTGGTTTTTTAAGTATTTCAGTTACTAATCTTAGTTTACGGATCTTTTCTTTTTTTATTGATAATGCAGCATATTTTGGACGATCTCCGATTTTGTCCAACTGATTATCGGACCATAAAATAACTTCATCTAAATTATCTGACGCTAATAGTCTTTTATACATTTTATAGTCAGACCATTCAATATAATATACTTCTCCCCAAACTATTTCAGTTGGATCAGAAATTGGCCTGCTAACCGCCCAATCTCCGTTGGCAATAGTTGGATACATACTATGGCCATAAGCAGGTATTGCAATTGATTCTTTGTGAGCTCCTGGAATGTTTAGGTAACCAATAATCTTTACATCCTCTGGATTACTATATACTTCAACTTCTCCAGCAGCTGCTGGTAAATTATACATTGGTATTTGGTTAGTTTGGTTTGTAATTTTTAATTCTCTTTCATAATCATTTAATATATAATTTTCCAAATCTGGAAAAGCTTTAAGTAATTTAGATAAATTTTTGTCTGTTGGATTAGATTCTCCTTTTCTATACCTATTTATTGTTGGTTCAGAAAGTCCCGATTCTTTTGATACTTTATATGAGCTAATGCCATGTTCAGTGAAAAAAGCATCAATTTTTCTATTTAATTTTCCAATAACCATTGTTTACTTTCAAAAAATGTTAGTATTTTTATGATTCAAATTTTATTTTATGTCTATTTTTTTACGGATGAAAAGTAATAGTGAAGACTCATTGTTTATTGTCTTGCAAAAAGATCTCACACGTGTACATCTTGTTTTTGTGCTTATATGTTGTTGTCTTTTTTCATTTACAATTTGGATTCTAATTCACATCTCAATAATTAATAAAAAACTAGAAAGAATTGAAAACGTTGAATCTAAAATAGATTCTTTATCCAATTCCAAATTCGATCAAAATTTCCAAGAATTAACCCCGAAAAGAGTCCTAAAAGGAATGTTAAAATAGCTATTTTGTACTGTGCTCTTCTATTTTTTTTACCTTCTAATATAGTAATTTGCCGGTCTATCTCTTTCTCGGTCTTTTCGTATTCCTCTTTTGATTTAATACTTTCTTTTTTATTTATTTCATCCTGTATTTTTCTTTGAATTTCTCCTTCATATCCACCACTTTCAATAAATGCCTTTCCCGTCATTGTAAGTTTTATTGAAGTCCCTTTTCCTGGATTCGTTATATAACCATTCTTTATTAGGAATTGGACCGTTTCATAGCAATGTGAATTATTCTCTTTAAACAATTCTTTACAAGCATGAATTTTGGTTGTGATAAATTTATTATCCCTTTTCTCCAATAAAAATTTCAATAACTCATCTCGTTTATCCATTCAATTAAAAATTTCTGTTTGAAAATCAAATACTTACAAAATATGTAAGTAAATTGTTTTTACTTACAAAAAACGTTAGTATATTTGTACAACAGTGCTAAACGAATGTACTTAAAATATGGAATATATCGATATCAAATACAAACATATTAATACTGTTGAGATGGAAAAATCCCTAAATACTTGGAAATAATAACCTAATGAAAAAGAGAATATACGCAGGCATGGTCGACAATGGAGTCGAGTTTTTTAAAGATGATAGGGGGAGATTGTTTTGCTCCCATAATTGGAAGCAATATCAATGGCCGGATTTTCCAAAGTATGTTATTGATATTATCCAAGAAGAGATGTTGGCAGATCCTTTAGCACTTAAAGAACTCGCTGCGATGGATGGTTTGACACCGGAAATGTATGAGTTCAAATTTGCCTGCTGTCGATTCGGAGGTTTGGATGATGTAGCAGATGTTGATCCTGAGGGAAATGTTCATCAATCCGAGTATGTTCCTTGTCCATTAAGAGGGGAGTGCAAAGCAGAAGGAAAGCTTTGTTTAGCACTTCAGGTGAAAAACGGCTATTTGACTAAAAGAGAAATTGAAGTTTTGAGACTAGTTCAAAAATCTGATAAAGTAATAGCTGATATCCTAAATGTTTCAATCGATACTGTAGTATCACATTTAATAAATATAAGAACAAAAACGGAATTGGAAAACAAAGCTCAATTAGCTGTTTTTGCCACTAAGAAAGGTATAATTTAAAAAGTAACACAAATGAATGCAACGCAAGAAGTTAATGTAATTAAGACGGCAGAATATAAGCCGTGGAGCCAAAAGTTGGCTGAAATGGAAGTTGAATCGACCATGCTCGTCGATATGAGAAGTGCTTCCACTGTTCGAGGTATTATCAGTGCTAGAATGCCAATTTACTTTCCCGAAATGATTTTTGAAACCAAAAAAATTAAGGTGAAGGTTGATGGTAAAGAAACTCCTGTAATCGAAGTTTTCAGAAAAGCATAGTATGGAACAGGCCTTAATAGAAATGGCCAAACAAATTGCTAAGCTTCAGGAAGAGAATGATAAGCTAAAAAAACTGGTGTCAAAACCAAAACGCAAAAAAAAGATAGAAAAAGTTGATCCTGAATATGAAAGAATTGAAAGGGTTAACCGCTGGATGGAAGTCCAATATCAGAAAGGTTTTGATGAAGTTTTAAAAGACAAAGATATACAGGAAAGGCTAACGCAAATAAAGAAGTTTAAGCCAACATTTATTCCGATAAATAACTGCAGAGACTTCAGGCCAGATAGTAACACAAATGAGTAACCATGCAAATTATAAACATCATGACACACGCAAATCAAAATTACCCTTTAGTAACACAGGAAATTAGCGCAAAAAAGAGGGGAGCCATCACGCAAATAATAGCTCCCCATAGTAACAAAAATGAGGTTCACGCAAATAAACGCTCACAAGTTGTTTCAAATGTAAACACAAATTACGGATTTGACAAATGTGGATCATTTGAAGAAATTGCTCATTTAGCACTCCATAGGATTTTTAATATTAATGGTGACGGCATTGCAAAAGCTAACTTTTCACTAAATAACCGCAAAGAACTATCTGTGTATTTCTACCAAGGGGTTGAATTTAAGGCTGTGCATTTTCTTTATGGAAGTAACTTGGGCAATTCCCTCGAGGAGTTAAATGCAGCATTTTTATTCTATGAAAATCTTTCCAAGAAAGGAGTTTCAAATGCGTAAAGTAGCTCCAGGAGTCATTAGGTCAGTTTATCCTTTTGACTATAATAAAAACAATCCAATGGAAGGTTTTAATGAGTGGTCTGAATATATCCGGATTCAAAATCTTCAAAACAGTATTAATTCTCCTAGATGCTTTTTAATAACTATAGATACAGAACAGTTAGCTAGAGTGTTGGAAGTTAAACAGATGGATAATCTAATTATTCAGGCTAATCAATTAATAAACAAATAAATAGTAAAACAATGAAAATTTTTATAGAAACACTAACAATTGTCAATTTCAAAGGAATTAGGAATTTGACCATCAATTTTGATCAGATTATGACCAATATTTTTGGTGATAATGCAACAGGTAAGACCTCAGTTTTCGATGCTTTTACGTGGTTGTTTTTTGGAAAGGATTCAACTGATCGTAAAGATTTTAATATCAAGAATACCGTAGATAAAACATTAAACCGCCAGGAGCATGAGGTTTCTGCAATAATAATTGCAAATGGCTCTAAAGTATCTATAAAAAGAATCTTTAGAGAAAAATGGGTTAAAAAGCGTGGGTCCGAAGTTTCAGAATTCTCTGGAAATGAAACTGTGTATTATTGGGACGAAGTTCCGGTGAACCAAAATGAATTTAACAAAAAGGTCTCAGACCTCATTGATGAAAAAATCTTCAAATTAATTTCCAATCCATCATATTTCAATGAATTAAAATGGCAAGACCGACGTCAAATTTTGTTTGATATTGCTGGCGAGGTTACTAACGAAGAAATCGCCGGAACCAATAAAAAGTTCATGGAAATACTTTCAAATCTTACCAATGGTAAAAGCCTTGAAGAATATAAAAAGCAAGTTGCTTCACAACGGAAGAAAATAAAGGATGAACTTGAACAAATTCCAACTCGTATTGATGAGGTAAACAAAAATATACCTGTTATGGAAGATGTTTCATTGATAAGGTCTCAAATTGACACTAGAAAATCTAAAGTGTCACTTATTGACGATCAGATTAACGATAGAGCTAAAGCTATGGACAAAGCTTATCAAGTGGTCCGTGATCATAAATCTTTAATCTTCAATAAACGATCAGAAATAGATAATCTAATCAATGAGACAAAAACTACCATCAACTCAAAAAATCAAGAACAAAGTTCAGCACGTATTAAAATTACTCGTGAAATCTCCGCAAAGCAGCAAGAGAAACTGCAGATTTCAAACCAAAGCAGTCGCCGAAATGAAGAAATCAATGCAATTCAAAATCAGTTGGAATCAAAACGCAATCATTGGAAATCAATCAATGGGGAAAAAGGAAAATTATCTGCTGAGCAACTGGTTTTTGATGATCACGTTTTTACGTGTCCTACTTGCTCTCGCTTATTTGACGCTGATGATATAGAAACTAAGAAGCAGGAGATGACTATGAAATTTGAACAAACAAAGTCATCAAAAATTGCCGATTTAGCTAGACAGATGGAAACGCTTGTTTCTCAATCTAATTCGTTGAAAGTGGAATTGGAGAGACTGGAATCTCTAGATAATTCAAAAGAAATAGATCAATTGACCTTTGATATCAATTTATTAGAAGATCAATTAAAGGAATTTGATTCTCAAGTCAATAGTCCTGTTATGTCTCTGGAAGAATTATTGGAATCGAATCAAACTTATCAAGGATTAAAGCAAGAGCTCGAACAATTAAACAAAGAGACTCCAGCGGAACCATCAGTCGATCTTTCGGACCTTCAGAATGAAAAGTTAATTCTTGAACAAGAAATAAGACAATTGGAACGTGAGCTTGCAAAAGAGGCTATCATTAATCAATCAAAAGAAAGGATAAAATCTCTAGAAGATGACGAGAAGAGATTAGCAAGTGAAGTTGCTCAACTTGAGGGTATGGAGTTCACTATTGAAGCATTTACTCGGAAGAAAGTTGAAGAGGTTGAAAATCGGATCAATGGACTTTTTGAGCATGTTAAATTCAAAATGTTTGATGTCCAGATTAATGGGGGTGAGGTGGAAACATGTGAAACAATGTTACTCGGGGTTCCATATTCGGATTTGAATAATGCAGCTAGAATAAATGCTGGATTGGATATCATTAATGCTCTATGTAGATACTATTCTGTAAATGCTCCGATTTTTATTGACAACGCAGAATCAGTTACAAAATTGATAGATGTAGAGTCCCAAATAGTGAGACTCGTTGTTTCTGAAGCAGACAAAAAACTAAAAGTAGCCTAATCAAATAAATAGTAACATAAATGGGAAACAATCAATTGGCAAATGAGCAGCAACAGCAGCTGCAGCCACAAACGCAAAACAATGCTGTAAAGAAATTCACGGAACAAACTGTGGAAGGGGTGTTAACAAGAATAGCTGCAATACAAGCTACAGGCGAATTGGTTCTGCCTGAAAATTATATCCCTGAAAATGCTGTAAGGGCTGCTTGGTTGGTTCTTCAGGAGGTCTCAGACAAAAATGGAAGACCAGCTTTAGATGTATGTACAAAAGAAAGTATTGCTAATGCATTTTTAGACATGGTAACATCTGGTTTATCTGTAGCCAAGAAACAGGGTTATTTCGTGGTATATGGGAATAAACTACAATTTGATCAATCTTACATTGGAGATATCGCAGTTGCAAAACGTGTCGCAAATGTCAAAGAGGTAAATGCTGTAACTGTTTATAAGGATGATGAATTTGAATATGCTGTTGATGCAGAAACAGGCCGTAAGAAAGTTATTTCTCACAAGCAAAAACTAGTGAATATCGATCCAGCTAAGATTGTTGGAGCTTATGCGATCGTTACTTTCAATGATGGAAGTAACGATACTGAAATCATGACGTTAGGGCAAATTCAGACTTCCTGGTCAATGGGAGGTTCAAAGGGGTCATCACCGGCACATAAAAATTTCCCTGATCAAATGGCCGAGAAAACTGTAATTGCTAGGGCATTAAAAATAGAAACAGGATCTTCTGATGATAGTTCGATTGTTGGAGCAAAGCATACTGATAAAGTATCTGCTGACGTAAAACAAGAGATCAAAGAAAAAGCTAATACCAAAGTTATCCAATTTGAAGATGCTGAGGTTGTGGAAGAATCAGCTTCTGTAAATGAGCAAAATGGTCAAACTGAAGAATGCCCTATTTAGTATGAAACTCAAGATTGTTGGAAGTGGTTCAAAAGGAAATGCCTATATCGTTTATAATGACAAGGAGGCATTATTGATTGAGGCTGGGGTAAATTTCAAGGCTGTAAAAACAGCCTTGGATTTCGATATCTCAAAGGTTTCAGGTTGTTTGATTACTCATTGTCATAACGATCATGCTCAATATGCTTGGGACATTTTGAAATCAGGAATCAATGTTTATTGCCTAAAAGAAACAGCCGAAATCAAAAATCTTAAAGGGCATCGGGTTGAATATTTATTGAATGGTATAACCTACCATATTGGAAACTTTAAGGTAATTGCAATGCCTGTAAGACACGATGTCCCTTGTGTTTGTTTCTTAATTGAACATCCTGAAACTGGAAGATTTTGTTTTGTTACTGATACTTTCTTCTGTGAATATGTTTTTCCTGGAATGAACAATGTAATAGTAGAAGCAAACTATGGAGAGGGAATAATCGATAGTAAAAATGATCCGGCCTTTTTAAGAGACAGGATCCTTCAATCCCATATGTCAATAGAAACCTGTGAGGAATTTCTTCAAGCGAATGATTTGTCAGAGGTAAATAATATTGTATTGATCCATCTTTCTGACAGAAATTCTCATGCGCTAGATTTCAAAAATAAAATTTCTAAACAAACCGGATGCAATGTTCATATAGCTGATAATGGCATGGAAATACCGTTCGGAAAAACACCTTTTTAATATGAATACGGTAGCAACGATGACAAGTCTCATTGAGATGAGTGAATTTATAGGGAAATCAATTGAACAGGAAATAGATCGTGATAATCCAGATGAACTTACTGGGAAACTTATGGAATTATGTTCTCTTCAATCAAACGCTTCTCATGCTTACGCATTAGCCGAACAGCTTTATAATGTAAAATTAGCTGAGTTGGTGCAAAAGCCCGAACATTCAAAGTTAAGTGCTACTGATAAAAAGATGCTTTTTGCAGGTTTAGCTAGGGAAGAAATCTATTACATGACATTAAACGAGAGGTATATCAGAAATCTTTCACATTCAATTGAGGCAATTAGATCTGCTCTATCCTGGAAGAAAACAGAACTTGAGCAATCAAAGTATCAAACGACATAAATATGGTAACACAAATTAATCACGCAAAAGGAGGAACAAATGCTAAGAAGGTTATTCGCTGGTAGCGACTTCGACAAATTCGTCGATTATCGCAGATTAAAGACTCAAATCGATAGGGTTTTTGCCTTAATGAAAGATACTAAATGGAGAACGCTCCAGGAGATCCAGAGAGAATTAGGTGATAGATATCCAAATAAACATTTTCCGGAATCATCTATTTCAGCTCAATTAAGGAACCTAAGAAAAGAGTATGGTGGTTTTCACACCATCAATAAAAGGAGAAGAGGAAAAGTTTCAAACGGAACATTTGAATATCAATTAGAAGTAAGGAAGAATCTATTAAACTGATAATATGGCGAGCTTAGGATTTACTTTTTATCCAAAGGATTGGTGGACGAGCGATACGTTCTATGCATTGCAGCCATTTGAAAGATACGTCTATCTTGAATGCATATTTATGATGTATGTCAATGATGGGTGGTTATCCGACAATAAACTGAATGTCGAGCGTCGATTAGGGACCACAATCAAGGATGAAGTATGGTGTAAGATTACCGATTTATTTGTCAAAGATGGTGACATGCTTACGCACAAAAGTGTTAATGCCAGATTAAGGAAAACAATTGCTAATCAAAACAATGGGTTGTTAGGTGGAAGACCTGCAGGGGAAACAAAATTGTTAACCATGACAGGAAAGATCGTTCCATCAGCAATTAATTCGGGACATTTCATCTATCTAATAAAGGATAATTCAACAGATCAATATAAGATAGGTGAGACTCAAAATCTCAAAAAAAGAAGGCAAACCATAAAGCGCCCAACAAAGAATTTATCTATAGTAGATTTTGCAATTTATGAAGCCAATATATGCCAGGAAATCGAAAGGGAAGTGCTATCTATTTTCAGCAATAAAGTTATCAGTGGAGATTGGCTATATCTTAATAATGATGATTTGAGTGAAGTATTGAGCCTAATTAATAATGGTATAAATAACCCAAAAAAGCGAAAAAATAACCCGCCTTTAGAAATAGAAAGAGAAATAGAAAGTAAAATAGAATATAATACTCCTACGTCGTATATCGAAAACGACAACGAAATAAAAAAAGTTGTTTCTATTGATCTTGCAAAGCTAGGTAAACAGCCTATTGAAAATTTAAAGGAAAATCTTTCTAAGTCTAGGGTGTGGTTTGATCAGGTTGGAATGAAAAATCAGATTCATCCAGAGGAAGTGATTTTATGGTTTGAAAAATTTTGTACCCACTGTTTAGCTCAAGGTAAGGAGGAGATGAACGAAAAGGACTTCAAATCTTATTTTGCTAATTGGGTAACAAAACAAAGAGCCATGGGTATTCCATTAGTTGAAACTTTCAAAGATTCCAAATCTAAAAAAGTGGATTTAAGGCAAGCTTTTCAGCAATCAATTGTAAATGAACATGGAAAATAAGATAGGATTGATTCAAGCAAATGCAAATTCGGAGATTGAGATTGCATTAGCTTCTCCACAAGTAAGGTCCACAACGAAATTAGCTATTGATGCTGTAATTCAACCAGCCGTCTATAAAGCATTCATGGACCGGGGACAATTTGAAATTGAACAAGAAAAGATTGATCATTTGGTAAGTTCTTTATCAGATTCAATAAAGCAAAGCTGTCCAAATATTCGATTAAATGAAATTCCTATCGCAATTAAAAAAGGTGTTTTAGGGGAATATGGGGATTATATGGGGATAAATGTAGTTTCCTTAGTCAATTTTGTAAAAGCGCATTATGCAAGCTCAGAGCGATTAAATATCGTAAAAGGTATTCAGAGCCCATCTATAGAAAAGAAAACCCCTAGTGAGGAGGAAATCATCCAAAAGGACAAAGAATTGTTGATTACTTCCTTTGAAAGATTTAAATCAACAGGTTTTTATGAAGATCATGGAAATTACATTTACAAAATTGCTGTTAAGAAACTTAACCTATTTGATCTATCTGAGGAAAGGAAAAAGCAGTATTTGGAATTGGGTAAAAACAGAGCTATAGAAAAAATTCAATCTGAAATTTTTCAACATCCGAATAGCAGAAATAAACTACTTCTGGAAATAAAAGAGGCTCAAGACCTTGTTCCTTATACAGATGGAATCAGAAGGGTATATAAAGAATCCCTTCAGATGGCATTAACAGATTGGTTCAAAAGTTTAGAGGAAATGGAAATTGATATCAAAACCCTACTCTAAAATTTTATCACTAAAATCGTTGATAATTGAATTTATCATCAAAATCAATAATAATTAGTAACACAAAACGCAAAATGAGTAATTTTTTCACGCAATTAAAATCTGTGATTGGCCAGGCCGAGCTGCAGATAAACATCAAATCAAAAGGAGAAGAGTTAACTGTTATGATTAACCCAAAATCAACAGCCTCTGATCCCGCTCTTCAAAACATACAACCATTGATTCTATCAGGAACTCCGGAAGAGTTAGACGAAGGATTCATTAAAGGTGTATCTGAACCATTAGGAAGAGTCACTGGCCTAATGACCAACATTGAGGAATTTGAAAAATCAGCTTCCAAAGCTGATGAAGAAAGTAAAGTTAAAAAGGCTGCTGAGGAAAAGTTGAAAAAACAGCAAGAAGCAGAATCCAAAAAAATCAATGACTTAATCAAAAAGGCTGAAGATCTAATTTCTGGTAAAAAGGAATCTCAAGCACTTGATATTTTCCGTCAAGCTTTAGCTATTAAAAATGATGAAAAGCTCAAAAAGCGAATCGCAGATTTAGAAGCTAAATTGAGTCAAGGATCACTTCTTTTTATGGAACCAATTTCTGAGGGAGAAAGGTCCCAATATCAGGAGGAGAGTTCGGATCATGGAGAAGAAGAGTAGTGAATTCATTCCAATCTATAAAATGGATGTAGATCCATTTTTAAAGAAGTTTCTTCCTGTCAACTATTCTGAACAAGATGTAAAATATCTTAAAGCTAGATATAACTGGGAAAAAGCGACAGATAATGAAAATCGAATGAAATGGGGAGCAATAGCTAGTCTCGAATATTTTGGAACAACTTTCCAAAAAAGGAATTATCCTAAAATGATTTCACCTCCGAGACAAATTAGTTTATTCTAAAATTTATTAAAAATGGCATTACAAATTACAGGCGTAAAACGCGAATTCAAATTAAAAAGAAATGGTAAGGATATAACTATCGTGGATCCAAACCAAAACTTTTCTCTCGAGGAAGTAATGAGCTTCCTTAGCAACCAATACCCGGAACTCACAACATCTACTATGATTGGACCTAATCTTAAAGATGATGGTACTGCTGTATATGAATTCAAAACCACTATAGGGACGAAGGGATAGAAATAATTAGTAACACAAATAAACACGCAAAATGAAATTAAAATCTGACAAGTTGAGTCTCTTGCAGGCAATAAGCTTAGTAACCAATGTTACTTCTACAAATGCATCAATTCCAATTTTGACTGGAGTTCTCCTTGAACTAAATAGTGAAAATCTTTGTATTACTTCGAGTGATTTAAGAAATACAATTCAGATAAAAATTCAAGTTTCAAACCATGAATCTGGAAAAACGGTAGTTGACGCATCTTTATTCAATAATATTCTCAAAAGTCTACCAGATGGACCAATTGAGATTATTGCATCAGCTTCTAATTTTCTAATAAAATCGGAAGTCGGTGAATATAATATGGCCGTTATGGATCCCTCAGATTTTGTAAAAATTCCAGAAGTAAAAAATCATGATTCGTTCAATATTCAAGCAGACTTGATAAGGGAGGCTATTTTGAAAACTATGGGTACTGTAAGCACAGATGAATTGAGACCAGCCATGAATGGTATATTAATGGAATTCGATAGGTCTCATATAACATTTGTTTCAACGGATGCTCACAGATTATCGCAATTTAAATTCGATTGTCCTACTTCTAGTAATGATTCATATCTACTAGATAAAAAGTCTTTCGTTGTCCTGAAATCAATTTTAAAGAAAGGGGAAGTAAAAATGTTTGTGGATAAAACACATATCCTTTTTGAAATTGATAATGTTAAACTGTATTCTAGACGAATTGACGAAAGATACCCTGAATATAAAATGGTTATTCCGGTACCTTCTGACAACAAGTTGATCATCAACAGGGGACAACTTTCAAGTGTAGTGAAAAGGCTCAATCTATTTTCTGATAAACATACGTCAATATTACAATTTGACTTGAAAACTAATTCAATTGAGATTAAATCTGAAGATCACGAAAATGGGAAACACGCCAATGAAGTTGTTGTTGGTATGTATTCAGGTTATGAAATGAAAATTGGATTTAATGGGAAATATCTTTTAGAAATCCTATCAGGCATAAGTACGGAAGAAATAAATCTTGAATTTACCTCTCCAAATCGTGCAGCTTTAATTAGGCCTGAAGGAGTGGATAATTATATGGTGTTAATTATGCCAGCAATGTTAAAACAGTAATTAAAATTATCTATGGCGAATTATAAAGATAAATCAGGACAAGTGATTAATATCGGAGATACATTGATTATAGAAATCAAAGGATTGGGAAAAGGAGAGGTTGAAGTTATCAATTACCAAGGAGAAATATCTATTTATGATGATCATAATGGAGCTTATCCTCTCCAAAAAGCAATTGAAAGGGATGATATTATTCTAACTAAAAAAGTAATCCATGCCAAAGAGGAAATTAACCCTTAAGGCTTATCTAACAGTAAAGAGACAAGATTTATTTGCACATAAAAGTGCAAATATATCTGTTAGAGAAACCTGGAAAATATTGAGGAATTATTTTATCAACAAATAACACAATGAGTAAATCACGCAAAAACATAATCTCATGCAAAAAACTGAGTCAAAAAGAAATACACTCCAAATTGGGTCGAGCATTGTCACTCGAGGTAAAGGATCCAAACCTTTACGCAAACAGGGAAAGAAAAGTCAAGGTTTTTCTCCCATCGTTGCAAATGGACTTTATTCCTTAAGGTTATCTCCAAAATTAGTTTGTAATCAAAATAAAGAGCTGGAACAATTAGTTCCAGCATATATTCGATTTGTTGAATTGTTTTTAATTAAACCAAAGGATTTGAATGTATTGAACCCAATAAAAGTAATGCTAGAGCACATTAATTCAATATATGCCGGAACAAAAATGGTAGATGTAATTGAGGATTCAGTATTGAATAAAATGGAATATTTCTTCTTATATCGAACTGTTTATTACGAATCTGAACAGTACAATATCCTTCTTTATAAAGAAATCATAGATTCATTAGATGGCCATGATGAAAGATATATTCAATTTCTTAATTGTGCAATCAAAATGCTTTTAAGTAAAGGATGTGGTATTTGGCAAAATTATTATGAATACTGCATAGAGTGGATGGAAGATGAGGCTGAACAACTTATGGAATACCATGGTGATGCTGAAGGAGTTCAGGAGGAATATAATGAACGTGTTCAAGATTTAGATGTATTGAGGTCGTTTTATGAAAATGGTGAGGCTCAATCAGCTTTATTAGCTATTAAAGATGAAGTGCCTGATAGCCATTCTGATCTTAGAACATTAAAGGAGTCCCTAGATCCTAAACACCCGGTTTCTAAATTTTATTTGGATGTGCTTGAGATATATAATCTTAAAGAATCATTATATGATTTTGTTGATCAATTTGAAGATGATTTTAACCCAATATTTTCATTTGCCGAGCAGTTCTGCATAGTTTATGACTTAGATGATTTGTTTGATTATTGGGAGGACTATATTAATAATGTAGCTAATGAAGGGGTTGGTTGTCCTACTTCTTCAACTCGTATTACTATTGAAATGGATAGCATTCCTGTCCACAATTCAAAATTCCCTATACTAATGAACCAGTTATTCAATAAATATTCAAACTTTTCAAAACAAATTCAAGATTATGGACAAAATAACAGAAAAGCTAGTTGAGGAAATGAGTCCATTTATTATTCTAGCTGGATATAGATCTAACTATGAATATTATTTTGAATCTCATGATATTAATGATAACGGGCAGGTACTGTCTGGAAAACCATTAGCTGCAGAAACAATTGAAAATATTCTTAATTCTTTTAAGTCTCAAAAAATAAGTGCTCAACCTAAAGGATTGGTTCCGAGTAATATGGTTTATATGGATTTAGATAATGAAATTTTCATCTGGAAATGCCCTGGTAAAAAGCGTATGCTTTACTTCAGAGATGAATTCGTTGGAAATGGAGAAGCCTTTGTTCCGGATATGATTTTCAAAGTAAAAGGGAAAGCTTTATCGGTTTTTGCTGTTAAAGATTTAAAAAGTGAAAATCCTATTTTATGTGTTCCACCATTTCCAAATTGTTCTAACGAAGGTGGAGTATGCCAAGGATCAGCAAAAACTAAAATGAAAGGAAATACCTTCCAGGATATCATCAATTATTGGGAAACTATCTTTTGGGCATCAGAATTCACTCATCTAAATGCCAATACAGTAACGAAGGATAATGTTACCCTTACTTGGAAAGATTTAATTAAGACTGGAGGGAAATTCCCAATCGATCAGTTAATCGAAAAAAAGAAAAAATTGAATGATTTATGGAAATAGTTATTCAGGACTAAATTGGGAAAAGTTATTAATTGAACTGCATTTGAATGTTTGATTAGGTAAATCGAAAACAAATTCAAATTCTAAATAGCTTCTATCATGGGAATTTAAATCTGAACAGGTAAAAATTCGATTTACAGTATAATTTAATATGAATTCACCAGTTAAACTTTCTTCATCAAATGAAAAACCTTCGATTTCTAGGTCATCAACATCTGGGCTTCCACCTTCAGAAGACAGTGTTAAAGCAATTTCACCACAAATTCTATCTAAAGGACCATCGAACTCCATTGAGGAGGATAAAAGTTCATCTTTAAAAAGTTCAAATAAAACATCTTCATTTAAATCCTCAGTCTCAATCTCCGTATAGATCTGAATTTCAATGTAGATAGGAGAATTATCATTCATAAATATTAAAAGTTAGCATTTAAAGATAATGAAAAAACATATAACACATCCATATATAATTAACCCAACCCATTTGTTAACAATTTCAGTTATTGGGATAGGAGGTACCGGCACACAAGTATTATCTTGTTTGGCTCGAATAAATACAGGTTTGATTGCATTAGGTCATCCAGGAATTCATGTTATTGCATATGATTCAGATATCGTTTCTGAAGCAAATATTGGAAGACAAATGTTTTCACCAACTGATTTAGGAGTTAACAAAGCAATTTCTTCAATCACACGTATCAACCGTTTCTTCGGCTTTGATTGGGAGGCAGTTCCGGAAAACTATAATGAAAAGACATCAAACTTTGTAATTACTTGTACTGATAATATCAGTTCCAGAATTCAAGTATCCAATCTTTTCAAAAAAGACACTTCATTCCTAAACAAATCATTTGATAATAATAGTTTATTGTATTGGTTAGACTTTGGAAATAGCAGAAATATTGGACAGGTAATATTAGGGTCTGCTTTTCATATTGGAAAGCTAGCATTAAAAAATGTCGACCAATTATTCGATTTGAAATCTAATAAAGAAGAAGATCAAGGACCAAGCTGCTCTTTAGCTGAAGCCCTGACTAAGCAGGATATGTTTATCAATTCTACACTTGCTCAATTAGGTTGTAATTTACTCTGGAAACTAATATCTAAAGGCCAAATTGATCATCAGGGTTTGTTTTTGAATTTAGATACAATGAACGTTAAAGGGATTCCCATATAGAAAACGGAGATTAATCTCCGTTTTCTAATGGGTAAGGTTTTGAATCTGGACCGATTGGTTGTTCACCTTTTTCAATCCTGTCTGCAGGAAATACTGGCTCAATCGGCTCCGCCGGAATATAAACCGGGTCATTTTGTTCTTGATTTGGATCACTCATAATTAATAATATATTGATTTAATAAAAAATAAGATTCCTGTTAAAAATAATGATATAATGATTGTTGTTTTCGCATAGTATAAAAACCTGCTTCTCTTATCATTTAGGATGATATTGTAATCAGTAATTTTATTCATCCTTTCTATTAATTTATTCTCATAATCAATCTTTTTATCATCAGTAACAGCATTATTGAATTTATCAATTTCTTTTTCATATTGCCTAAGTTTTTCAGTGTATGCAAAGTTTCTGTACCCATAACCAACAAATAAATTATTGAATGATGCTGTCAAAAAATATATACTAATTATAATAGAAATACTTGTGAGGGTGAGCATAAACGTGAAAAAATCCAATTTACAAAAATGTAATTCATGGTTTTTTGTTATAAAACCTATAACAGTAACTAGAGCGGTTATTAAAGTAAGAGGTAAATTAATTAGTGAATCTAAATCATGTCTCCTTTTTAGCTCTCGTTCATATAAGCTTTTATAAAAATCAAAACTTTTCATTTAATAATAATTGGTGATTTAAATATACGAATAAACTTTCTGATGTAATTATTAACTTATATTATTGCAATAGTAACACAACTTCATTCACGCAAAAAATGAAAAAACATAAACCAATCGAGCAGCTTCGACCTGAGGAAGCTCAGAAGCAATTTGCTTCATATTTTGAAAAAATAGCATATCGCAGGACTGTTTCAGAAGTATTTACAGATTTTATAGATTATGCGGTTTTAATGCTCAATATCAATAAAAAGGCTGAGGATTTTAAAGAACTGGAGAAGCGATACACAACTAAGGAAGAACATATTATGTTTTTTCAAATGTTTGAATTGATGGCTACAGCAAGTTTTGATTTTACCGATGCGTTGGGTGATCTATTTATGGATCTAGTAAGCCACGGTCATAATGGACAATTTTTCACTCCTCAACCAATTTGTGATATGATGTCAATTATGACTATTGCTCCGGACCAATTGGAGGATGGTAAATCAGTATTGGATTGCGCATGTGGTTCTGGCCGAATGTTATTAGCAGCTGCGAAAAGAAATCGAAATCTAAAATTTTATGGAAGTGATCTCGATCTGACCTGTGTAAAGATGACTTTAATTAATATGGTTTTGAATACCATGGTAGGAGAAGTAGCGCACATGGATACATTAACTCTACAACATTTTAAAACATATAATGTCCGCAAGGTATATGATCCAGGAACTAATCATTACCTACCTTATTATTATGAATCAAATGCAAATCCCTTTATAATTCAAAAAATTAAGGAATCAAGTGTTGAGGGCTCTGAAGAACTTAGTTCTGATCCGGTTGAAGAACTACTTGTTAATAAAAAGGGGCAGATTTTATTATTTTAAAATATTAATATAATTGTAATTTATATTAAAATAATATTATATTTGAGTATGAAAAAGGGGGTGGTAATTGGCATAGATCCAGATGTTGATAAGAATGGAATAGCTATTTATCAAAGAGAAAGCAAAACGTTGGAACTTTATGCCCTTTCTTTCTTCCAGTTATTTGACTTATTGGTCTCAAAGAAAGAACTCATCAAAGAAGTAATTGTTGAAGCATCCTGGTTGATTAAGAAAGCTAATTTTCATAACGAATCGAAAGGTGTTAGAGTTTCATCAAATATTGGTTCTAGGACAGGTGCAAATCATGAAGTTGGAAGAAAAATAATTGAGATGTGTGAGTATCTCAAAATTCCTTGTCAGGGTATAAGACCATTAAAGAAAAGATGGAAAGGCCGAGAAGGCAAAATTACTCATGAAGAGTTCTTTAAATTGACCGGATATAGTTTCTCAACCAATCAAGAAAAACGTGATGCAGGTCTTTTGGTTTGGGGTTATTAAGGTCAAAAGGAGGTCTTTTTAAATCGTTCATAATTTAGGTTTATAATTGGTTAGTGTGCCGGTGGTCGTGAGATAGCCGGCAATTTTTTAATCAAAAAAACTTAAAAATATTAAGACAGCTGGATAGACAGCAAATAGTTCATTTATTTATTAATTACCATTTACTAATGAAAAGATTTGTTGCAATTGCATTGATCGGAATTTTTCATTTATGATGGTTGGCACAGCGTACGCATCTTTTGATGAAAAGGTATCTATTGAGCTCAAAAAAGACTTGGAGAAGGTTCCGCATTTTGACCTTATCTGTAACGGAGTAAGTCCAGATGTTTCTCCAAAGTTTAGCAAAACGGTTACTTTACTGACAGAAGATGATTTGATTACCGGATATACTTCCGATATCACACCATCGGCCAACGATCCACCTACTATCAGAATGTTATAGGTGTAAATGATAAAGATATTAAAAGTGGTCAAATTCGACCACTTTTAATAATAGTTCTTAGTCAAAATATTCTTCAAGAAATTTTAAACCTGCATTATCTCTAATAATCCACCTTTTGAAAGAAGTAAATGACGATTTCTTGCTTAAATGCGATTTAATTTTTTCGAGCATAATTAATTTCAATTCTTTAGTATTTGAATCTTTTGTGTACTCAAAAAGATATTGTTGAAACTCTACAATATCTTTAAGTATCTCATCTCGTAGATTAGCAGATTCAATTTCTTTTAATGGAGTTGATCCATTATAAATTAAATCTAAAAGCTTCTTTGTTGAAATCGTTGTTGATTCACTGTCAAGAGCTTCGATTATTGGTATTTCTTTAGGAAAAGGTTTTATAATCAATTTTAATCTATTTTCTATATTCTGGTTAATATCAGTACAATCAATTATGTCAACGAAACCATCTCCTTTAGTAGAATTACAATGAACGCACGCCCAAAATAGATTTTTCCATCCAAATTTTAAATCTATATTCGATTTATGAGGTCGGAAATGTTCTACATTTAAAGAAATTGGATTTTTTGTACCGCATAAATAACATTTATTTGCAAAATCATTCCTAAGTCTTTCTAGGACATCACCACATTTATAATCGCCCGATGCTTTTGTTTTTTCATAGTTAAGGCATTCGGGATCGGGAGTAGATTTTTTAAAAAAAAGCATTAATTCAAATTTTCAGGTTTAGTATTTTGATAAATTCCTAATTCTAATAGTTTTGATCGTAATTCTAGCGCAAAATAAGTTGGAACATTTTCAAAATATTTTTTTAAATTAATAAGTTCGTAATGCTCATCATTAGTAAGATTGTCACGTTTTAATAAATCTTCATACCTATTTACTTTCTCTTTAATTAATTTTGAATATTTATCACTTCCAAAATAGCTTTCAATTATTGTATCATATGAATATGCGGATAAATCAGAGGTGACAATTTTTTTCTCTAAATCACAGATAGTAGCATTTTCAATAGAAGTAAGAACAAATGGAGAATGAGTAGATACTATAAATTGGATGTTTGGAAAAAAATCAATTAAAAAAGGTAAAATATTTTTCTGAAGATCTACATGTAAATGTGTTTCAATTTCATCTATTAGTACAATTCCATGGACTTCAAAAAGTAGATTTTCATTGTTACTCATTTTCATTAACAAATCCGATACAATACTTATTATACTTGCATACCCATCTGATAAAGAACTAAATTCAATAGGATTACCATCGATTATTAAATTAAAACTGAAATTAGATCTGTTAAAGTTTAGACTTAAACTATCAGATTCAAAAATAATTTTTAATCTATTTTCAAATGTATTAAACCAATTATCAATTTTTTCAACTGCTTCTAAATCTCCATCATCTCTCGCAAATGATCTTTGGACTTTTAAATTAACCAAATGTTGTAGAAATTTTTTATTTACCTGGTTGTCGAATTCAAAATTGCTTGGTTTAATAATTGATGTAACTTGAGTGAACTCAATATTTCTTCTAGCATCAAAAAATATTAAAAAAGGATTATTTGTGGTATAATCATCTTGAGAAAATTTAAAGGAAATATCATCATTATGATTTTTAAGTGACTCCTTTACTTCTTGTAAAGTGTGATTAGTATTAAAATCATTATTATATTTTTTCAACGATTCTTCCAAATTCTCTTTATAAGTCAATAGTTTTAAAAACTCTATATTCCCTCCACCACAGTAGTATTTCAAATATTCATATAATTTTTTCAAAAGATTAGTTTTTCCACTACCATTTTTACCTGTAAGAATTAGGTGCTGTCTTTTGTTTCTTGATAATGATATTAATAAGTTTTTAACATTAATAGATTCTTTGATGTTTATTTCTGTGATGAACGCTTGCATAATTTGGTTATTAATAAATAATATGAAATTGAATGTAAAAATATTGGTTTTTTACAAATTTTAAACCTCCTATTCTTCAATTTAATTTTTTGAATGACATATTCAATCATTATTATTAAAAAATTAAAAAACATATAAAATCTAATTATTAATACTTCAATAAATATTACTATTATATTTGTATTTATTGAAATATGTTAGACACTTTTATGAGCAAATCCGTAACCAACAGAGTAATAAAAACAGAAGAAATCAATTGGCGTGAGCTTAAATTCCTTCAGTCTGAATCCTTCAAGGAATTCACAAAAGAGGAGATGCAAAAGCTTAAGAATTCCATTCTAAGCAATAGTATTACCCAGCCCTTTTATGTTTGGGAATTTGAGGGAACATTGTTTTGTTTGGATGGTTTCCATCGAACTATTGCCAATGATTTATTACTAAGTGAAGGCCATTCAATTCCGGAATTGCTCCCAGCAACTTTTGTCCATTGTGAAAATAAACAAGAAGCTGCCAAGTTGGTGTTGCAATATTCATCGGTGTATGCGAAAGTTTCTCAATCAGGATTTGAAGAATTTCTCAATCAGTATGAATTGGACGCAAAAGAAATGCTACAAAAAATTGACTTGCCGGAATTTGATGATATTGATTTCTTATCAGCTCTAAATAAAGAAATTGGAGAAGCTACCGGAATTGAATCTCAATCCCTTCAGGATAAATTCTTAATTCCTCCATTTTCTATTTTAGATTCTAGGCAAGGATATTGGCAAGATCGTAAGCGATCGTGGAACTCATTAGGTTTTAATTCACAAGAGACCAGGGAGGACATTGAATTGATTGCTGAAAGTGGCCAATCCACTGCGATATACGATTTAAGAAATAAAATGCGTGAAGCATTAGGCCGTGATCCTGAATGGTCGGAAATTATTGCAGAAGCCAAAAAGAGGAAAATGCATATTTACGAGGGTGCAAGTATTTTTGACCCAGTTCTTGCAGAGGTTTGTTATAGATGGTTCTGCCCAGATGGAGGTTCTATTTTAGATCCATTTGCAGGAGGAAGTGTCAGAGGTCTTGTGGCAGCATATCTTGGTTATTTCTATGATGGAATTGATTTAAGAAGTGATCAAGTAGTTGCAAACGAGAAACAGGCATTAAGTTTAAATTTGAATAAGAATGCAAATTGGATTGTTGGTGATAGTAATGAAATACTTAATCAAAAATTAGAAAGAAGGGACTTCATTTTCTCATGCCCACCTTATCATGACCTTGAAAAATATAGTGAAGATCCTGCGGACCTCAGTAATATGGAATATGACCAATTTATTGATATTTATCGCAGTATTATTTCAAAAGCGGTTTCTCACTTGAAAGATAATCGTTTCGCATCTTTTGTTGTTGGTGATATTCGAGATAAGGATGGGAATTATAGGAACTTTGTATCTGATACCATATCGGCATTCCAAGATGCTGGAATGAAACTATATAATGAAATAATATTGGTGAATGTTGCCGGTTCTTTACCTATGCGAATGGGGAAGCAATTCCCAAAATATCGTAAGGTTGGGAAAATGCATCAAAATGTACTTGTTTTCTACAAAGGGAATATTAAATCAATTCCGGAAGAAATAGGTGTACTTACAAATGTTGAAGATAGTTTGAAAGCAATTGAGATATAGAAACTAAAAATATTAGTATTTTCGGGAAAAACAACCCCAAATACAATGAATGAACATTTAAGTCTAGCAGATTTGACCATGAAAGAAAAAGTACTTGATTATCTAAATGGACAATTAGATATTAAACTTGAGGCTATTAAATACCATGAAAGTGCCGATCTGATGTCTCCGGAAGATTCATCCCAAGGTTCTGTTTCAGTTAGGCAATTTACTAGACTACAATTAGAAAATGAAATAACCGAGTTAAGGCGACATATTGCAATTATTAAGCTTCTATAATGCCAAAGGAGACAAAAGCAGATAAAAACGAGGTTCTTAGAAGAATATCCATAGTTCAACAGATGATCATAAAAGGTTTCTCAAACAGGGAGATCGAATTTTATGCTAAGGAGAATTGGAATATAAATAGGACAATGACTCTTAACTATGTTAAAAGAGCCAGGACTGCTTTTGTCGATACTTTGAGTGAGGATAGTGAGCTAGATCTGTTTACTGGTATTGAGCAACGACTTTCCCTTTTTAGAAAAATGGAAAAACAAGGCGATAATCCTAAATGTGCGGATGTTGCCTTGAAAATTTTACAGGATATTTCAAGGCTAAAAGGTCAATATGTCGAAAGAGTCAAAGTCGAAAAACCAGACGATGAAATAGATCCATTAGCTCCAGTTAATTTGACTGTCAATGTAATTGAAAGGAGTAGCTTAGAAAATGCCGACATTCAGCGAGCCTCAGAAGAAAGTCCTGTTTAGCCGACAGCCGGTAACCCTTAATATGGCAGGCCAGCGTGTTGGCAAATCCCACATGATCGGTTTCAAGTCCGGGTATTATGTAAAGAACTTCCCAAAAATGAGGGGAATGATTGCTGCAAATACTTATAAGCAGCTTTCTCAATCAACCTTAGTAGCTGTACGGAAAGTTTGGAAGCAAGAATTTGGAATAACAGAGTACGATCGCACTAGAAATCCTTCTGGTGTTTATGTGGTTAATAAAAAACCACCTGCTCATTTTACTATTAACGAAGCTTATGATAGGTATGATGGTATTGTTTCATTTCGTAATGGAGCAATTATCTATATAGCATCTTTAGATAATTATGAAGCGCATGATGGAAAGGAATTAGGATGGGCAGAATTAGACGAAACTAAGGATACTAAAGAAGAAGCGTTAACTTCAGTTATCCTTGGTCGGATGTCACAGCCTGGATTATTTGTAAATGAATTAGGTGAACTGGTCTACCTCGAAGAAGGGACTGATGAATTTGAACCTTTCAATCCGGTTTGTATCAACACATCACCAGCGGTTGCTACCCCTGAATGGCTGATTGATATGTTCAATCTCCATAAATATGATGCAGAAATTCTAGAGAAGATAACTGCCTTTCCGGATTTCTTCTACAAAGAGATTGACGGCAAAGCCATTGTTATTTATTCTACACATCACAATGCTCATAATTTACCAAGAAACTATATACAAAATCGGTTAAAAACATTAACAAAAGGTGATGCATTAAAATTTGTATATGGTTATCCATTCAGTCAAACTGGAGGGGAGTTTTACGACGAGTTTGATCGCTTGCGACATGTTCTATCGGTTCCTTTCGTTGAAAATAAACCAGTTCATTTGTCATTTGACTTTAATGTTCTTCCATATATGACCATGCTATGTGCTCAGGTTGAAACTTTAACTAAATGGGTGGATAGCGAACATAGATACTTTGATAATTTTTCTGAAGGCCATAGACTTGTTCAGGTTATGGAGATTAGGTTCTTTAAAGAATATTGTCTTAAATCTCCGCAAAATGATGTAAAGGGAGTTGTGACCCAGTTTAAAGCAGACTATTCCGGCAAAGTGAATACCGTTTTTTACTATGGTGATGGATCAGGACATAATCGAGTGCCTGGAAAAGGGGAATATCGTATTTATGATGACGTTGAATTTGAATTGCATGGTTTGATATTTAACGCCTCAGACAGGACTATGAGACGTAACCCTTCGGTCCTGAAGAGAAGAAAATTTATTCAGGAGATTCTAAAAGGTGGAATTCATCATGTAATTATTCGTGTGGATTCAGTTGGTTGCCCTGAGTTAATAAAAGATTTTCAATACTTAAAATTAGGATCGGATGGTAAATTAAAGGAGGTCGTAAAGGATCCGGTTACTAAGCAAACATATCAAAAATATGGACATACAACTGATGCAATGGAATATCTTATATGCGAGCTTTGTGATAAACTTTTTGACGCTTAAAATATAAAAATAATTGTATTTTATATTAATATATTTGTGTAAATAAAAACATTATGCTTTCAATAGATCAGGCCAAGGAAATTATAATCGACGCAATTGAAAAGAAAACTACCCATACTAATTACCTACGTGTATGCAATTTAGCGAAACTTTATGCACAATTAATTACTGGGGAATCGATTACTGATTTACTTAACCGGTATGAGCGTCGTGAAGATAAGGAGGCTTTTAAACAAAGGGTTGAGTTAACAATTACAACAGTCGAAGCTCTATCAAAATCAGTGATTAATCCTTTTGAAAAGGTGCTGCGTACTGATCCATTAGTAAAACGCATTGAGTCAAAAGATGAGAGAAACATCGATATACTTTCAGACAAGCTCATGATCTTCTATAGTTCCGAGAATCAAAACAGCGGTTTAGACTATTGGTTGCAAACTCGCTTCAAATCTCTTTCGTTTCTAGATCCCAATGCTTTTGTTGTACTTGAATGGGACTCATTTGATAATAACTATGAAAGAGCTTCTCCTTATCCTTATGAAATTCCAGCAAGTCAGGCAATCAATTTTGAATATAAAAATAATAGCCTTCAATGGATCCTTGATAAAAAGCCTATTAAATATATTGATGAAGAAAAGAAAAAAAAGGATGGCTTCAAATTCACATTTTACGGAATTGGTTTTGTTATCGCTTACGAGCGTGTAAATAATAAATATACACCCCAATCCAATGAGGTTATTTGGGAATCTCAAAGTGGAGATAAATATGCGGTAAGAGAGCATAATACTTTATTAGATGTAGTCCCTGTTTTTAGCATTGGTTATTTAGGTGATGAGCGAACTAAAGAAGTAACATATGTTAATCCTTTTCATTCTGCCGTGCCATATTTCAAAAAATCAATCAATTTAGATTCAGAGGCAGATCTTTCAAAAACACTTCATGCTTTTCCTCAAAAATTTCAGTATGTTCAGGCGTGCCCTGGAACTGCTGCATCTCCTTGTCGTGATGGCATGGATACAGATGGACAGGCTTGTCCTTCTTGTAAAGGCTCTGGGATCGCTGTTCATACGAGTGCTCAGGACGCTGTGTATATGCCTATTCCAAAGAGATCAGATGATATGGTAGATTTAGATAAATTAATGGTATACAAAGCTCCTCCAATAGATTTATTAAAATTCCAGGAGGAGATTCTAGATAAATACGAACAAAAAATTCATGCCACCGTATTTAATACTCTTTCATTGATTAAGAAAACGACAGTTGCCACAGCTACTGAAAGAGATCAGGATATGGATAATGTCTATGATACTTTGCATCCTTTTTCTGAAAAGATTACGGCAATTTGGTCCTCTATTGTTCAAATGATAGCCAAAATCACCGAAACTTACACGGATGATTTGGTAATCGATATGAGGTATCCTAATGATTTTAAGCTTAAAACTACTAGCCAATTGATTGCTAATCTTAAAGAGGCCAATGATTCCGGAGCGCCTTCATTCGTCCGTGCTAAAATAAATGATGATATCGCTGAACAGACATTTGTGGACCAGCCTGAAGAATTTGCAAAATATCAAGTTAAACAATTGTTTTATCCTTTTCCTGGAAAAACTGAGGGCGAGGTCGATTCATTATTATCATTGAACTTAGTTCCTTTTAGGGATAAATTATTGTTCGCAAATTTTGAACGTTTATTTAGAAGAGCAGAAAAAGAGAATATGGGTTTTTGGCAATTGAAATTTGAAAAGCAAGAAGCAATCATTGAGAAGTTTATTGATGAATTGGAAATTGAATTAAAGCCAAAACCAGAATTGATAAGCCTTAATACTTTGAGCGATGACGGTATTTGAAGCTAAGGCTAAATTGGAAAGGATTTCCGAAAAACCTGATTGGATCGAGCAATCTGTAAAAGAGTTGAATAGTTTGGTTGTCAATAATCAAAATAAATTTGCTTATGATTTTCTCATTGCTCTTGTTGAAAAGATTGAGCTGGAAGAGCATAAAATCATGTATTCTTCAAAAAATAAAAAGCTATTGCTAAAGTTGGATAAAATGATGGAGGATATTAAATCAAAAACTTTCAAAAAGGTTTTGATTAAGATGATTTCAAATGTGAAACATATCCTAAATGAAAACATAGTTTATTATGGATCCATAACTGCAGACAAGAAATTTTTTAAAGCGACAGCTGACCAGATAAATGAAATTGTTTTTAATAGGCTTGGCTTTGATAAAAATGGAAAAATTGTTCGTGAAGGATATATGCAGGGTCTGTTTGATTCTCCGGAAGTGGGTGAAAAGCTAAAAGATTTTGTGCGTCAGGGAATGGCTTCAAAATCTGAATTTGAATCATTCCGCAAAGGATTGAGAACTCTTATTGAAGGTGAACCGGACAGGATGGGCATTTTTGAAAGATTTTACAGGAATTATGCGTATGATACCTATTCTCAAGTCGATGCATTACAAAGCAAATTATTATCTGAAGAACTTGAATTAAAATATTTTATTTACAATGGAGGTATTATTAAAACTTCAAGATCGTTTTGTATTAGAAAAAATGGCCAGGTTTTTTCGACAGATGAAGCGAAAAAATGGGAGAGCGAAGAAGACAATAACGCAAAGCCACCTAACTACGATCCTTTGATTCATAGGGGCGGTTATGGTTGTCGGCACTCGATTGATTATATTTCAGAAGAAATGGCATTTGCCTTACGGCCGGACCTTGTTATATAAACCTTAAATTTAATAATGCAAAAAAAATATCGTTAAATTTTAGTTTTTAATCATCGAAATCCATAGATCCAAAATCTTCTCTCCAACTTTGGACTTCATTTCTTCCTTCATTTAAATTATCTTCTATATCTTGATTAGATTGGTTAATTCTAGCTTGAATATTATATTCATCCATTTCATATTTTAACCTATCTAAATGTTCTTGATACTTATTTTGAACTGCTTCTAAATATTCTTCCTTGAAAATTTGATTATAGCTGAGGTTGTACTTTTCTTCTAATTCATTTAATACGTTTTTTATTGATACAGGCGTCCAATTTCCTTGATATTGATCTATAGATTTTAAATCTAATCTTAAATCCGATTGAGCAATGAATCTGGGGTTACAGATACTTTGATTTTTTATCCCAAAATGAATATATCTCATCATTTGATCTAAGTTTTTATTCCAATGATAAATTATCAAATAATTATTGCTGTTTTGAATATTAACTTTTTTCCGATCTGGGGACATTGGACCTTTATATTCTTTGGCATTATCGAAGATTTTAGAAAGAAAATAATTCTTTTTTTGAGTTATGATTTTTGCTTTTTCAGTTGTTTCTAAAGCATGAAAGTCATTTGGAATATATTTATGAGCGCTGTACTTTCTAGGCACTTTATTGAAAACTTCATTATGAGCGGTTAATGCACTCGAATAATCATAATTTGGATCATTGTAAATGAGAAAATCAATTACAGTATTAATATTTAAAATTTCAACTAAAGCTTTCCAAGTTGCAGGCTTTAAAATTTGGGGATTTTGGACATAAAATATATTAATCATATTTGGTTTTTATAGTTAGCAAATACTAATATAAATTATTAAAAATTGAAATCAAATATTGTTTTCCATTAATAATAGCAATCATTTTAACTATAATAATTTGTAAATAAAAAATATTAATATATTTGTATTAAATATTTATAATCTAATATTATCCATATGGAAGATTTAACAAAAAACAAGAAGGATTCCAAGAATGCTGATACAGCTAAACAATTGGATATTGAAAAGCAACCATCTACAAACTTAAATCAAGAGACCGACCTAGAAAAGGAACTGAAAAAAGAATTGGACTCTTACAAAAAAGAAAATGCTGATTTGCACAGGATGTTGGAAGGGAAGGAAGTAGAGGTTGAGGATTTAAGGGATTCGTTAGATAGCAAAGAATTATTAGTTAAGGATTTAGAAGAAGCTCTTAAGGTTGCAAATGAGGCTATCGAGAATTCAAAAGTAATTATCGAAGAATTTGAAAATGCTTTTCTCAATAAATCAGGTTTAAATTCTTCTAAGCCAATCGAAAGTACCGATATAATTGCTGTAAAAGGAGATCAGGAACGAACATTTCCGAAACCTGCCTGGGATTCATTGCCAGCAGATAAAAACGGATGGCAGATTAAAGTTGAAACTCCAGAAGAAGCGAAGTAATGGCTGGTGAAAAATTTAGAATTAAAAATGTCCGCTCCAAGGTTGAGTTGGATGTTACTCCTAAAGAATGGGAAACCATTCAAGCGAATGATCAAATCGCAAAAAACTATGTTGTGGTATCTGCTCCAACAATCAAAGTAAATAAACCAACAACCGAAGAAACAAAATAATTCATTCCTATGAAAGGATTACAAATATTACTGGCGGGATTGCTGACGACCGTTTATAAGATGTCAGATGAACAAGTTGCTGCTCTTGTTGCAAAGGCAGATGGAGAGGATTTCGATGCTCAAGCTGAATTGTCCACGATTTTAGAATCAGATAAAGGACGAATTTCCACTTTAAAGACTGATGCTTTTAATGATGGCCACAAGAAAGGGAAGTCTGAAAGTCTTAAGGATTTGGAAAAACAGATTAGAGCGGATTTCAATTTGAATGATGAAAACCTTAAAGGAATTGATTTGATTAAAGCTGTTCACGCTTTAGATCGACAAGCTGGTAAAAATGGACTTACCGATGATGATATTAAAAAGTCGTCGCTATATATCCAGTTACAAAAGAAGCTTGATGATACATCTAAAGAAACAGAAACTAAAGTTTCCGAAGCTGTTAAAGAAGCGGAAACTAAATTCAATCGTGAAAGAACACTTTCTTCTGTCAAATCCAAAGCCCTTGAAGTATTTGAAGGATTAAATCCAGTTTTATCTGAAGATAAAGCGAAAGCAGCTAAACAACGTGAGGTATTGCTTCGTGAATTGGAAGGATACGACTATGACACTACTGAGGACGGTTCATTTATTGTTAAAAAAGATGGCAAAGCATTAGGTGATGATCATGGAAATCTGATTGATTTCAATCAATTGGTGAAAAATACTGCTTCAACCTATTTTGACTTTAAACAATCTTCTGCTCGTGGTAGTGAGGGTAATAAATCCGGAGGTTCTTCAAATGGAACTGCTTTCGTCCCTAAGAATGAAGCTGAATACTTGAAATACATTTCAGATACCAATAATTCAGTTGAAGATAGGGGCGCAGTTAGAGATGCTTGGCAAAAGCAGCAGGCGTAACTGTTCACTTAAAAAAATAGATTAAAATGGCAGCAGGAGAATTCAATAAAACCGCGCTAACAGAATTACAACTCCGAATGGAGGAAAAATGGTACGATAAAGTTAAAAATCGTGATTATAACCCTGATTTGGCAACGGCCAAGGTTATAAAGGAGCAACAAACAGCTACAGTGAAAGAAATTGAAGATGAATCTTTGGATCGTCAGGTTTCTGTCAACTGGGTTGATTTCTGTCAAGACAATTCGGATGATACCGTTACCGATGATGATTCTTGTGATATCGTTGCTACTGAACCTGAAAGCAAATCGAAACTTGAAGCAATTGACACTTTTGTTGAAGATTCTTTCAAGGTTAACGAAGAAAAGTTCCGTGGTAACTTTATTAAAATGGAGGAAGCTATCGCTGTATCATTGATGGGTGTTGAAAGGAACCTGATCAATAAGCTAAACAAAAAACTTGCAGCTAAGCTGTTGACGTTCGGAGGAGTTAATCAATATGCTGGAGCCGGTACGATAGGTACAAATGTTGGAGGCTACACTGAAATTCCTGCTGCAAATTTCACAGCAGAAGGTTTTTTCCCTTACCTACAACAAGCTGGTGTAATGAACAAGTTTAGTTCATTATTGGTCCTAGATGGAGGCAATCTTTTTCAAGATAACTATCGTTCTAAGAAGTTCTTGGGTAACGATGATGGTAAAGCTGCTGCTTCCATGTATGGAGATTTGACATATCGCAATGATTTGTTTGGTTTCAATGCTAATGCAATGCAAGATGTAACCATCGTTCTTGATCCTGGATCAATTGCATTCGGCTCAAAGTCTCGTTTCCCAGAAACACCAAGAGAAATTAAGAATCCATCTGTTACTCGCTATTCTGTCCCTTCAAACTACATCCCTGGTTTGAGGTACGATGTAACCTACAAAATGGAGTGTATTAATGGTAAGATCTGGCATTCTTGGAATTATAAAATCCGCACAGGATTGTGGTTAAATCCTATCAGATGTAATGAAAACATCACTGGTGTTTTACTTTTCAAGAAGAAAGCAGCAGTATAAAGAATATCGTTAGTATTAGGGGTAGTACTATGGTTGATTGGGGGAGGGCAGAGCCCTTCCCTTTTTTAATACTTAAAAAATGGAATGTTTAGATAAAATTATAGGAATATCAAATACTGAATGTGAATGTGCTTCTCAAGATGTAACACCAGATGATAAAATAAGCAAATCAGGAATTTATCTCGATGAAGTCGAAGGTGGTCTGAAACTATCTGCTATTGGAAAAATTGATTGCCAGGATTTCCTAACAAAATCTAGGTCAGCACGTAAGCGTGCAACCGATCAGTTTATAGAATCTATTTTAGCTCAATACGCAACCAATGGAGGGTATGCTAATAAATTCCAAAAATTTGATGGCCGTATCGGAAAAACTAATCATTTAAGAACTTTAAATGGCCTTTCAAGATTTGTTGGATTAAGACTTAGAACTAGGTTATTAAGGAGTTCCTCTATTAAAATTTCCTCAATTGGATTGATTTGGGGAAGTGAAGTTAATGTCAGCATAAATGTGTATAAAGGGTATTCCCAAAATGAGGAACTATCCATTGTAAAAACGTTTGAAATTCAAACTATTACTAATATTCAATCAACACATAAATTGGATGAAATATTGGAACTTCCTCTTTACGATGAAAAAAACATATCAATAGATTACTACTTTGTTATTGATACTTCCTTATCAGGATTTCCGAGAGACAACCAAGCAACATGTTCTTGCGGAGGTATGGAGAGAATTTTAAAATCTTATTTATCTATTGGAGGTGTTCAAGGGTCTTCTTTAGATAATTTGAGAAGCAGTTCCGATCAAATATATTCTTATGGTATATATGTGGATGCTAAGATTGATTGCACCTCAAAGGAATCTATTTGTAACCTTTTGGAATTAGATGAAAGCAATACTATTGCTCATGCTATTGCCTATAAAGCTCAAGAATTTCTTATTGAGGAAGTTATGTCTTCTGGAAAGGTTAACAGGTTCACTATGCTTACAAATGAGCATATGTGGGGAAAACGAAATCATTTTAGGAAAGAATTTGATAATCGAATTTTGTGGTTAGCTCAAACGTACCCATTTGAAAAAATTAATGATTGTGTTGGATGCGATGATTCTAACATAATGTATAAAGGTCTAATTAGATGAAAGAATTAGGTGAATTCATTGCAAAGCTTGAAAGTGTAATAAAAGAACTTCCAATTGAAGCAGAAAATATTGCAGTTGAAATGGCATTGAATCAAAAAGGTTATGTGGTTCGTAGAATCCAGTCAGAAGGTATACCGGGAGAAAGCTATTCTGAAAAAGGAGTGCCGGCTTATTTATACTCAAATGATAAATGGTCAAATTCTTACGCTCGAAAAAATAGTGGTTTTGATAGAATGATTAAGAATAAGAAAAAGTCAGGTGAATTGGTTTCTTGGAAGGATGTTCGTGAAGCAAATGGTCATCAAACTAATTTTGTTGATTTTACATTTACAGGTAGGACCTTTCAAAATCTAAAAGTAGTTTCAATTGAAAGAAGTGGATTTGTAGCAAAAGCTTATTTGGGATCAGATAATCCTGAAGTTTCACAAAGATTATTTTACGGTTTTAAACTATACGGTGATTTCCTTTATCCGAATGAGGATGAAAAGAGGTTTCTTAATGGAATAGCAAATAAAATGTTAGACAAAGTTTTTGAAAAAATAAAATTATGAATGTTCTAATTGGCAAAATAATAAAGGATCTTCTTACTCCACTTCCTTATTTTGATAAGGGTGCTGGGTTAGTTCAAACTATTACTAAGGAAGATAATAGCGGATCAGGAAAGGTAAAGCAGGTTAGATTTCCTATAGAGGTCGATGTTGCTGAAGAGAAAAACGCAATTGCCTTTGTGCCTGATGATTCTATAAAAGGCATGTTTTATGTCGAAGATGGCGGCTCAAAACACGAAGGAAATAACGATTGGACATCTGACATAACTTTAGTTTGTTGGCTATGTCCTAAAAAAATTGCTGGAAATGTTGAAGCTGTATCCGCTAATGCAATGGCTGACATTATGAATATTTTTAAATCATTCCAGAATGTAGCTCCTGTTACCAAGTTGAAATTTAACGTAGTCTCAAGTTCAATTCGTAGCGCTTCAATATTTTCATCATACAGCTATCAAGAAACTTATTCTCAATATTTAATGCCTCCTTTCGATTTCTTTTCGTTGAAAATAAAAGCATCATTTCGATTAAGTAGTAGCTGTCTTTCACCTTTAATACCAGCTGACCCATGTTAGAATTATTGTTATCCCTTGTTTTTTGGTCGATGGTGGCTTTTTGTTGCTCAATCGTTGGCTATGTGTTCACTTCAATTCTAATGTATGAAGATGTGTTGAATTGGTATGGCCGTTTAATTGGAAAGCTTCCAGAATGGTTAGGCAAGCCATTAGGGCTTTGTTCTATTTGTTTTACAGGGCAATTAACATTGTGGGTTCAAATATATTATTGTCATAAAATGGAAGATTTTGCCAATCTTATATTTTTTCCTTACACGATTTGTTTAGCTATTTTCTTGGCTTATAAATATAAATAAATCAATATATAATAATATTATACTAATTTTAATCTATGAAATTAAAACACCTAAATATCCAGGACAAAACCTTCAAAGCAAATGGAAAGAATTACCAAATTGAAACTGGTGATATATCTATTGAAAGATGGTCCAAGTATGAGGAGTTTACTTTGGAACTTCAATATGGGGTATCTCAGACTGAAATGTTCCAGAATTGGATGAAAGTAACGCAGTTGGCCAATGAATTAAAATTCACTGACATTGCAGTTTTGGCTAATAACATGCAAAATGGATTAATGAACGTTTTTGATAGGCAAATCGTAGCATTGAAAATTTGTGCTCTCTTTATAAATGAAGAAAAAGAGAATAGAGGTATTATTTCTGATGATATAATCAATAATAAAATTAATGATTGGTCAGAGGAGGGATTTTCAATAGGTCCTTTTTTTCAATTAGCTCTCGGTTTTTCAAGGCTTATCAATCAGATCTCAAGCACGCTTACCCCAGAATCTTTAGCAGTGATAGAAAAGCTAAATCAAACGGGAATAACGAAATCCGATATCTAAAAGGCTCAATAATCGAGGGCAAAAAGAAATGGATTGACCTATGGTCAATGATGGCAGATAACGGTGTCAAGGACTTTGATTCTCTAAAGGCTACCCCAGGAATGGAATTTTGGCGTTTGTACGAAATACTTCAAAAAAAGTTGGAAAATAAAAATAATAAAACAAATAAAGCAAAATAGAAATGGCATCAGGAGAAGAATATAAGGTACCGTTTTCAGTTGATGTAACGCCAGTTGTATCTGAATTTAACAGAATAACAGATTCTGCTAAGGAAGTTCAAAAGGAGTCTGCTAAGACAAAAGATGCAATTTCGGAAATGAATAAGGAAATTGTTTCCGGAGCAGAAAAAACGAACAAAGCTTTATCAGAACAGGCTCAAAATACAGTTGCCTTAAAGAAAGTGGCGGAGGAGCGTGCTAAAGCGGAACGTGTTATGGTTCAGGTTTTTGATGAAGTTTCCAAAAAGCAGAGTGAAGGAATTAAACTGAATGATCAAGCCGCAAAGGCAGTAAAAGCCTATAGCGAAAACTTATCCTATTTTAAGGATGCTCTAAAAACAGCCACAGATCCAACACAAATTCAAATTCTTTCCAAAAGTATGGAAAGACTTAGAGATAATATCATTTCTGCCTATGATCGTTCGGCTAAGGCAATTACCCCTATGAATAAAAAACTTGAAGAGGCCGGAAACTTAACAGATAAGTTGTCCGATTCAATTATGGGTTCATTTTCCACAGAAGAACTTGATAAACTATCCAATGACTTGAATAACGCCTCTGGAGAGATGGAGCAGTTAGGTGCACTGATTGATTTTATTGCTTCAAAAATGGAAACTATGGATAAAGATTCTGATCTATTCAAATCTCTGACCACCGATATTGAAGAAGCAAATAAAATGTTAGGAAGAACATCTGAGGAGTTTGATATCGCTAGTTTATCTTCGGACCAACTTATCGACAGATTGAAGTACTTAAAAGATGCCCTTCAGGTAGAAACGAACCCCCAAGAAATAGTTTCTCTAAATAAGGAAATTGAAAATACAGAGGGTCAATTAAAGAGAATAAAAAATGCCGGAAAAGACGGTTTTGACGAACTTGGAAATAAATTGATCCCAGCAGCAGAAGAAAAAGTGAAGACTTTAGGTTCTGAGTTGGAAGGAGTAATACAACAGTTGGCAAGAATGAAATCTGAAGGGCTTGGCGATACCCAAGATTATGATGATTTGATGAATAAAGCAACTCAGTTAAAACAATCTATCAAAGGGGTAAACGATGAACTAAAACGAACAGCAAGTGAAACTCCGACACTGGATAGCTTGATTGAATCCGGAACTTTGATCGCTTCTGCCTTTAATATTGCTCAAGGTGCAGCAGCTTTGTTTGGTAGTGAAAATGAAAATCTAGAAAAAACGATTGCTAGACTTACTGCCGGCATTTCCATCCTGCAGGGGTTACAACAAATTCAAATCGAACTTAAGAACAAAGAATCTGTTGCAAATAAAGTTTTGACAGCTAGCCAGGCATTATACACTACAGTTGTTGGAACTTCAACAGGGGCATTAAAAGTGTTTAGAATTGCACTGGCATCTACTGGAGTTGGATTAATCATTTTGGCCATTGGGGCATTGATAGCCAATTGGGACAAATTAACGGAATCCGTAAAAATGTCTGGTCCTGAAGCTGAGAAATGGGGTCAAAAAATTGATAAACTTAAAGCTATTCTATTTGGAGTTGGAAATGCTGTATTGCAGTATTTAATTGGTCCAATCAAAATGCTTTACACATTATTTACTGATGGAGCTGAAGCAGCTGTAAATAGTTACATCGATTCGATGAACGTTATCAAAAATTACAATGCAGGATTTATTTCTGAAATACAAAATCAAAATGATGCTGCCCATAAAAAGAAATTAGAGGCTCAAAAAATATCTTTAGAACAAGAAATTGAATTAAAGAAAGCTGCAGGTAAAAAAACTGTAGAGCTGGAAAGGGCATTACATTCAACCAATTTAGCTCTTACAAAGGCTGGAAGTGACGAGCAGAAGGAAGTAATGCATGAATTTCAGGTTTGGCAAGCTAAGGCAAATAAAGATGCTGCCGATGAAAGGAAAAAAGCTGCGGAAAAAACTGCAAAGGATTCAGAAGAAGCTGCAAGAAAAAAAGAAGAGGAATACAATCGGATCCGTGATTTCAACAATAAATTGAAAGATCTAGAATTTGAAAGAAGTGAATCTTCCATACGTCAGATGAAAGATGGAGCAGAAAAAGAAGCAGAGCAAGAGGAATTAAGATATAAAAAAGAATTAGAAAATTTAAAGCGTGACCTTGAGGGATTTAAAGGCTCTGAGGAGGAAAAGGCAAAATTAATTTTATCACAAAATGCTTTAAAAGAAGAGCTGAAAGAAGAGCATATTTCAAAGTTATGGGCAATTGATGTTGAATATTTTGACAAGATGGTCGAAGCCCAAAAAGAGGCTGATAAGACGATTTTAAAATTAAATGGTGAAAATCAGAAGTTAGAGCTTGAAGAGCTTGATGAGAAGTACTCTAATTTATCTAAAAAATATAAGGAGGCATACGGTTCTGAAAGAGATTTTACAGAAGAGAAAATGAAGGAAATTGCCGAGATTAAGTTAAAGTATGGTCTCCAGGAATTAAAAGACCGAGAAGATATTGAAACTGCGAGAATTTCACTTGTAAAGATAAATGGGAAAACTGAGGAGGAGGAAGAGAAAATACGTGAGGCAATGAAATATCAAGTTATGCTTGATGCTGCTGAGGAAAGGTTGGATCTATTAAAAAGTGTAGGTGGAAAGGAAAATAAAGTAGCGATTGCTCAAACAGAGGCTCTAATTGCAGAATTAAATCTTAAAATTGGCAAATCAACCACCAAGAAAAAAACAAATGTATTTCAACTCTTGGGTTTGGATATAGAAGATGTTGAAGCTAGACAAATCGTTGAAACATTTAAAAATGTATTTGATCAGATAACAGAAGCTTGGATAGATTCAATTAATCAACGCATCGACGCAAAACAAAAGGAAATTGATTCTTTAAACAATCAAATATCAGATGTTGAGTCTGCTCTTAATAAAGAATTAGAGCTTCAAGAAAACGGGTATGCGAACAATGTGGAAGCAAAAAGACAAGAACTTGAACAATTGAAAATTCAACGTGAAAATGAAATCCTTGAAAAAGAAGCTCTTCTAAAAAGGCAGGCTGAAATACAAAAAGTTCAACTCATTGCGGATTCTGTTGCTCAGACATCTTCAATGATTACCGCTTCAGCAAATATTTTCAAAGCATTTTCAAGCATACCTTTTGTGGGTGTACCACTCGCAATTGCAGCAATTGGTGCAATGTGGGGTGGTTTTATTGCTTCTAAAGCAATGGCAATGAAATCAATTTCGGACGCTCCAAAATTTAGACATGGTGGAAAATTTGTGCTTGATGGTCCAAGTCATGAGCAGGGTGGTTTGGGTGTATATAATGAAAAAACTGGAAAAAGAGTTGCTGAAGTTGAGGGTAATGAGGGATTTTTCGCAATAAATAGAGAATCTACAAAAAAATATATGCCCTTTCTTGAAGCTATAAATAATGACGATTTAAGTAAAGTAGGAAACTTAATGGATGATTTAATCCAAGATACTGGTGTGGTGCTTCCTGATCACGATAAAACCGCGAAAGTGATAGTATTATCTAAGATAAATAAAGATCGTGAGGAAACGTATAAAGACGCATTATTAACTTTCTTAGAGTCTGAAGACTTAAAAGATATCGCTAGAACAAATCGGAGTTTATTTGAAATTGAACGGAAACGAAAAATAATAACCGAAACAAATGATTTCATAATAATCCAACAAGGAAATACTACTCATAAAATAAGGAAAAATAAAAATGCAGTATAAATATTTTATCACAGGCAGATCTGGCACTAGACAGGTTTTTCCAAGTAATGATGGTACTTTGGAAAAGACATATGAAAAGAAATCAAATCGATCTGATTTTTCACAAAAATTAAAGGGAACGATTGTTCTCCTTGGTGAAGATTTTAAATGGATTTATAATCAAGAATTATTGATTTATAGATTTGATCCATTGGTTATAAAAATTCATAAATATTGTGATGGTGGTTGGAATGAAAACTGGTTTGAAGGAATAATCTCATTAAATTCTGGAGAATGGGATATTGACCATTGTAGGGTTGAGTTGTCAATTGATAATTATGATAAATATGAATGCTTTGATCTAGGTGGACAAACGGAGTTGATTTTGCTAAATAGTATTTACCCTAAGGTCAACATAAAACCAGTAGACGGAAATATTGAAAGTGAATATTTTCAGAAATTCATAGGACCAAATGATGACCAAGATTTTTATTATTTTCCTGGAGAGGTAAATCCGGGACTGAAAGGTTGGACAATTGTTGAACGAAGTTATAAATCCTATAGTTTTAATGAAGGACATGGTTATTCGGGAGATTTTTCAATCAAATGGTCAAGAGAAGTTATTTCAGGTGATGACTCATTACTTGATTTAGGATGGATTAGCATTGGGTCTGGAAGGTACGCTCGCTCACCTATTTTATACGACTACCAGCGTGACCCATATGATAGGTATGACCCTAATTCATGGGGTGAAAGTAATAAAATCTTGACGTCGGTTATAGATAATGGTATGGCTCTAAAACAGATATTTGAACAGTTCCTTCAAATAATTTGCCCAGATCTGCAATTAAAGTCCGATTTCTTTCAATGGAATCCTCAGACAATTTCTACTATTAATTATGTAACTGGTAAATTAAATAAACTTACAAACCTGGTTTTATTCCAAAAGTCTGATATTAAAAGACCTTTCAACACAGGAAATGCTGGATCACCTACTGGAACATCCAGTCTTATTAAGTTTTCTGATTTACTTCAAGATATATGCAATATTTTTCAGCTTGAATGGGAGATAACAGATGACAAAAAATTCAAGATTGAACATGTGTCGTTTAGAAGTAGAGACCAAGGTTTAGATACTACGATAAGTGAAAATTCCATTATAAATAAAGCTAATCGGAAATACAACTATGATAATGAAGGAATACCGAAAAGAGAGATTTTTAGGTTTAAAGATTCTTCTTTCGGTGGAGATTTTGAAGGAAGTCCAATTTTATATAATAATCCAATTGCAGGAAAGGATAAGGAAGAAGAAACCTATGATATCAAAAATATTACTACTGATGTAATGCTCTGCCTTACAAATTCATCATGGGACAGCAAAATTGTTTCTGATGATGGATTTGTGCTTATTTCATGTACTCCTTTATTCGGAATCTATAGAGAACAATCTATAAAAGGGGGAAATAATATCAATAATCCCTTAGCGTGGGCTCAATTGCATCGGGATTTTTGGCGCCATAATAGGTTCATGCTCAATTTCAAAATGAATGAGGCAAACACATTGGCTCTTTCTGTAAAACCAACAAAAGTTCAAGAAAATGTAAAATATCGGATGTGTTGTGGTTCAGATTTCGACACAGAAGGATTAATTAAAACGCAATTAGGCAATAATGGTATTCTTGAATCAGCTTCATTCAATTTATTCAAAGAAATAATCGAAATGAAAATCTCTTTTCCGGCTGAAGGAAAACTCGAAGATAACTTACCTCCGGAAGCTGTAAATGATAATGCAGAAACCTATAAAAATCAACCTGTGATTATAGACGTGCTGGCTAATGATATTGATCATGATGGGGTTATTATTCCATCAACATTAAATATCAATTCTGTTTATCCAGGCACTGCGACTATTACAGATGATTTCAGAATTCGATATAAACCTGAAAATGAATATTTGGGTGAAGCAAGAATTTGGTATACAGTAAAAGATAACTTTGGGGAAACTTCAAACCAGGCCATAGTTACCATATTAGTAAAGGATGGAACTTCTGTTCCTGTTGCAAACGGCAATAGTTTTAAGATTGCAAAAAATCTTGAATTGAAGGCTCCTGCCGGATCTGCCCAAAAAAATGATACTGCAGCAACTCAAATAATTGTTGTAGCCGAAAATAAAGCAACCGATCAGGGAGGAACGGTTGTATTAAATAGTAATGGATCGTTCTCTTTTGTTCCTGCACATGATTTTGTTGGTATTGATACTTTCTCATATAAAATACGCGATACATTTAATAACGAAGCAACTGGTACCATAACAATTGAAGTTTTTGAACCTTCCCCAATATATGTTTCTCTAATTATTGATGATGATCGAAGGATGATTTCAGAACACTGCGGATCCGGAGGTTCTTCAAATGTTGGTGATGAAACTGTTTCGGAGATAACAATTTTACTTTGGTCCGATAATCTTGGAACTATTCCTTTAGATGCAACTGGATATAATTTGGTCGTAAAACTTAAACAGAAATTCATTGATTACAAGTATAACACAAGTAATGAATATGTGATGTCTGTATCAATCGCTAGTGGAGTATCCTATAAATATGCCCAAGAATTTACAACACAAAGGGAATATTATGGCTGTGATTTTAATGGTATTCAAGAAAATTATGAATATCAATTCAATATTGAACCTGATTCAAAATATACAATTATTTAATTATGCTGCTATTTGATGAAATACCACAGCCAATCACTTGGTACGATGAATTTGAGAATCAATCTAGGTTCTTGAATGGATATGAAAAACACATGTTTGAATTATTGGTGCAAAAAGATAGATTATTACCGTTTCAGGTAAGATTTCCATTGGACGAGTTTGTGACTTTATTTGAAATTTATGATAATTCTGATGCCTTAATTTCAAGGTTAGACATTACACAGCTCAAGTATGTAAACCTTGTAGAACAGGAATTCAATTATTATTTATGGCCTTCTGACTATGCTATTAAAACGATTTCTGGACAAGATTTAAATTTGCCTTGCGGAAAATCATATTATTTAAAGTTGAATACTAATTATTCAGAATATTATTCTGAACTATTTGTACCAATAGATAGTATTGAAAAATATTTAATGATTGAATGGTCTGAAGAACATAACGTTGATCCCGCATATTATTTAGGGGAATTAGGCTTCAGATTTAGATTTTTTGTTGATACCTTTATAACAAAAGGTATTCCATCAATAATTGTTGAGTCAGACGAAGATGGCCATGGAGAAATAATTGATATTTCCAGAAAGGTCAGCATAACTTATGATATTGATTTTGGAATCATACCAAATTTCATTTATGAAGCCATAGCCTTTATGGCGATTCATAGAGATATTATAGTTACTACCCCCAAGAACTTACGAGAAGGAAGTATAATCAATGTTTCACTAGAGGAAACTCAGATTGATGATCTATCTTACTGGCATTTAGTAATGAATTTTCAACAAGGAAGATATTACTATAATACTGCTTGTGGCCATGATATACAACCTCCTAAAACGGAAGAGTATCTAATAGATCAAGGAGCAACTCAAGATTCATATGATTCTTTCATTGAACAAGAAGATTTATCGTAAGAAAATATGAGAAGAATTAAAGCTCGTGTTATTCGGAATATTGGGACCGAGGCACAATGGTTGCAAAAAAATCAAATTTTAGGTGATGGTGAAATTGCTTTGGTACGTTTTGGAGGGCGTGTAAGAATTAAAGTAGGAAATGGTACTCTAAATTTCTCAGGGTTGGGGTACCAAGACAATGATCTAAAAATTTCAGAGGCAACACCTTCTTTTCCTTTTATTTCAGGAGAAGGTCCTGCCCCTGAGGGAATTTATTTAGCAAATGGATCGGGTGTCTATAATGGAAATATACAGGTAGATACTACTAATAGGGTGGTTGTTTTGATTTGGGACGGTGTATCAGAATTAAAAAAGGTTGAAACGTTTATTCCTCCACCATCTGGTAAAGACACTTTTAACCCCTTAGGAACCGAGCTTGCTAATGAAAGAGCAACCGCTGGATATGTTCAACCAGCCTTATCTATTTTAAAGAACTCAAACAACCTAGCTGATAATTCAAAAATGATAAGGGGAGCTTATATATTCGATGATGGAAGATTGGTTGGATCTGATAATAGTATATGTTTGCCTGCTTTTAATATTGATACATCAAAAACGCATATTAGTATTAGTGGAGCTGGAAGCCTACCATCTTCTTTTGCTAGTGGTGTTTTTTTTAATTCAGTTGGAGAACCATTTGTTAGGACGAAAGATCGTTTAAATATTCCGATTCCTGAAGGGGCGGTGAAATTTGCTCCCACAATTGCAAACACATCAGGCATCGGGGTAAATCCAACAAATAGTGTTTATAAAAATACTCTTATGATCAATTACGGTCCATCTGCATTGCCCTATGAGCAATATGGTTCTGTTGTTGACCCTGCAAAAATACCAAAGGGTTATTTTGAAGAAGCTAAAACTGCGATAAAATATAATTATATAATTGCAACAAGAAATTCGGAAAACTACAACAGTATTCGGAATATTATCAAAGGAATATCTGACGCTTCAGAGAGGAATAGATACTTGATTATTGTACCTGCTGGTAGGTGGTTTGAATATGATCTTCAGGGTAAAAAGTTTGTCGATGTTGCGGGGTTTGGTATGGGTAAATATGGCACCACGTTGTTCTGTAATGGTAATGATTCAAGTAAGATTGCCCCTTCTGACTCATATTATGCCGATGCCCGAGGTAAGGCTCTTTCTGCTGTTAATATCAGCCAAATCCATGTTGTATTCGCTAAAGAGGAAACCAACTATTCAAACTTGACACTTGAGGTTACTAGAGGTAAATATGCAGCACATATCGACAATCCTACATGGAAAAATCTATTGTTCAAAAATGTATGGTTCAAAGAGGATGGTAATTCTTCATATCCAATAGGGATTGGACTGCATGGTGGCCAAACATTGGAGTTTGATGATTGTGTCTCTGAAAGATTTCCTTATTATGGACCATATGACAATAATGGACAACCAGCAAATTATAATGATAACATAAATGGAAGGCATGCAATATTTTTTCATAATACTACTAATCAATCAGAGCCATGTCACTTGATTGTTAGGAGAATGAAGATGATCAACTGTGGCTATATTAACGTGGATGAATGTGGTAGCAATCAAAATGATACTGTTGATCTTATTGATTGCCACACTAATGATATTGGTCAAATTGCGTTTATGGTTGATATTAACGGCAATAAAGATACTCTTTGGGTAAATCCTGATACTGGACTTAATGAGCCAGATCCAAAAAAGGTACCTTACAATATACTGGTAAATGCCACGGGGACTAGAGTTGATCACGTTGTAGATAGATCCGCAGCAAATTTTAATGCTCCATATAATACTGGAGGTCAGAGGCCAGGATGGAAGGATGTTTTGATTTCAGACTACTTTGGTGTTGCTGTGGTAAATACAACTGAAACTATACTAAAAGGTGAAGTCCTTTCTTTCGCAAGTGTGGAAAATAATAGTATCGCAATTCCTTATGCAAATAAATTTCAGAATTTCAATGAAGGACAAATTTTAGGAACAGCTCTTGAGAATGCCTCAAATGGACAGGTTAAATATGTACCAGTTGGGAAATATGCAGAGACATTGGTTAACGGTGCCATTGGAGCTGGAGATATCAATAAGAAGATTGTTTGGGATGAAGTTAATAAGTATATGAAAGCAGATCCTTCGGCAGACATAAGGAATATTCAGGGAAGTGCTCTAACGAGCAAATCATCGGGAAGTAGTTACGGTATTGTAAAGTTAATAAAAACATGAATTATATAATTAAAACAATAAAAAATAACAATATATTTGTATAACAAAATATTTTAAAACATGGCAAACATTAATTGTCCTTCTGGATGTGAGGAAGCAGCTCTTCCAGCATTCGTTTTTGATGACTGTGCCCCTGAAGTCAATCCTAGTCAAATCGCCAAGGTCCATTTTGCACCAGGTAATGCAGCTCCATTTACGGATGTATCAAGTCCAACAGAATGGGCAACTCGTTTGGGAAATACTGTAGCAGCTGGAAAAGATATTCGTACCCTTACAGGCATAGGCTCTAAACCAAAGCCTACACCTTCGGTAGTTAATATTTCTGGCCGTCGTAAAAAAACTACTAATCGTGCTCATGCATTAACCTTTAAGGTTGACGAAACTAATCAAGCTAACCATGATGCTATGAGAACCATTCAATGTGGTGGAACTTATACCATTTGGTTTGAAACATTTGGTGGTCTTTTGTTTGGTGGAAACGAAGGTATTAAAAAAGCATCCATTGATGTAGGAGATGTAATGGATGAAGGGGATGAGGCAATCATCATTCATGAGTATTTAATTGAATGGAGTAATCTTCATTCTCCTGAGCGTGTTATTTCACCTTTATAAAATCATTTCGTACTCATTTTTTACTGTTTATTTACCCCTTCAGAATAGCTTCTGTAGGGGTTTTTAAATTTTCACCAACTAATTAACAATGAAATACATATCATATTCAAGCGCTGGACATCATTTAAAAGATAGTGGGGCAATTGGAGTAAATGGACGTAAAGAAAATCTGGAAACAATCAGTTTCCGGGAAATGGTCAACCAGGGCCTAAAAAATCAAGGGAAAACTGTAGTTCAGGATAATGACAATGAAACGCTTAGTCAATACTTAGGTCGGATAAATCCTACAGATAAAGACGTTGTTGTTGAACCTCATTTTAATGCTTTCAACGGAAAAGCTACCGGAGTCGAAGTTCTTATAGCAGATGATGCGAATGATCGATCTAAAGCGATGGCTAAGGAATTAGTCGATGGTTATTCTAAGATTATGGGAATTGCAAATCGAGGAGTGAAAAGAGAGAGCCAATCAGCCAGAGGCAGATTAGGCCTTATGAGGAAAAAAGGTGCCGTTGCATTGATTGAGATCTGTTTTATTGATAATTCTAATGATATGGCTGCTTATGATAGAAACAAAGTAAACTTAGCTTGTTTTACCGCTCAAATTATTTCAAAATACGATTTGAATTAATATATAAATGGAAGAATTTTTAAGAGAACACGTATTGCCGAATCTGTGGGGAGCAGGCATCGGAGCAATTACCGCGCTATGGATGTGGATTAGATCAAGACCAAAGGAAAAGATCGAGAACGATGGGGGTATTGTTGAGAATGCCAAGAAAGTCCTCGAAATGTCAGAGGATATTGCCGAGCGCTTAGAAAAGCAACTTGCAGCATCAGACGGTATTATCGAATCTTTAAAGGAGAAATTAAGGATTGCAATCGATGAGGGAAATGAATGCAAGAAAAGTTTGAATAAAATTAAGGCTGAACTTGACGAATTCAGAGCCTTGTGCGAAAGTCAAAAGCTGGAACTTGAAGCGTTACGAGAAGAGTGTCGCCTATTGAGATTAACAATTGAAGCAAATGAAAAGACTGATAATATTAGTGATAGTCTGCACCTTAATTAGTGGGTGCGGACTGTTTAAAAATAACAGTAAAAATCTATTAATAGCCAAGTCAGCTGTTGAACTCGAACAAAGAAAGAGTACTGAATTAGATTTTCGTGGCAAAAGCAATGTCTTAGATATCAATACAAGTGTAAAATCAATTGACAAGTTGAAGCGTACTAATATCAAAGCTGATAAAGTGAATTTCAATTCTGATGGATCCTTTAATGCGGAAGGTGATGTACAATTGGATATAGAAGAAAGTGAAAAACTACGACAATTGGATAGTGCATTTAAAAAACTTCAATCTGACATATCCTATTATTTAACCTCATCTGAAGAGTTAAAAACAGAAAAGACAGATTATAAAAAAGATCTTGCCAAAATTTCAGAACCAAGTGGAAAAGGGGTGTTTTCTGGAATGATTGCGTTTCTTGGAATAATATTATTCTTTATGATATATTTCGGAATTTACCCTAATAATAAAAATTGAATTGTTATTTCTTTTTAAAGAATCACATAAATTTATCTTATGTGAAACAAACTTAATCATCTGAATCTCCATATATCGATTTATGAATATATTCGTTATATAAATAGTAGTTCAAAAATTGATCTCTGTGAATTTTTAAATTGGGAATGTCATTGAAATAAAAAGAATTTAAGCGTAATCCATTCTGAAAAAAAACACAGGTTAAGAAATTTAGCCCAGAATCAAAGCTTTTTATTATCGGAATGGAAATAATTCCAATTTCATTCAACCTATTAAGCATCAATTCATCTTTATTTAGATGAAATTTAACTGTATAAGCAAAATTTCCATCTTCATTATCTAATTTATCAATTATTACTTCGTCGATCTTTATTTTTGGAATGTTATTGTATCCATTAATATGCCATAAAAACCAATTTGATTTGAAAATTCCAACTAGATACTCCATTGGATGAATTTGTTTGTAGTTTTTTCTTAATTCTTCTGAATGAATTACTAAAATTTGTCGATTATTTACTCCTCTTAGAAATACTGCAGGAAAAATTTCATCAGAGTTTTGTAAGGGTTTTAAAATTCCTGTATCTAAATATTGGAATAGGTCAGTATTATTCTTGTAAAACATAATTTTAAATTAAAAATCTATAGTCTTTCCTTTCATTACTGTATTATCAATGATCAGATCTCTTTTGTAAGCTTCAAATCCCGATCTGTCCCTATGGCCAGTTAAAGTCATAACTTGATTATCATCAAATCCTGCAGTAATTAACGATACAACTCTTGTATGCTTCCAGGAATAAAGCGTATAATTATAGTCTAATTTAAGATTATCTTTAATTGTTTGATATCTTCTAGCAAAATAATCGTGATAAACTGGATCATTATTTGGTTTTTTACCTTTCCCAAAAACGTAATAATCTAATGGCTGAGCTATGAGGTTCATTTCAGAAATTAGATTCATTAATTCATCACATATTGGAACAAACCTATAGCCGGTCTTTCCGTTAACTTTAATTTGTCTTGAAACCATGTCTATATCCTGGATTTTTAACAATCGAATTTCTTTAGGCCTCATGCAACTGTAAAATATCCATTTAGAATACCTATACATCTCAGGATTTTTTGAAATTTCCTTTTTTACTTTTGCAGCAACTTGTGGTGTATAGTATTTATTTTTTTCGGCTTTATCTTTTTTAAGAATTAAATCAGACAGGTCGATGGTATATTTAATATTTGGATTGTATTTCTTCTCAAGTTTTGCAACTCTCGAGAATAGTTGACTCATGAATTTTGAATGGTTGTTATATGTCCTTGGAGTCCATTCTTCTTCAAAAAAGTTGTAATCTAAAAATGATTGAATATCAACGTCTGTTAATTCACTGAACGGTATTAAAGGATCAGGTAAATTTTGGACCCATTTCCTCAAATTATTAATAAAAGAAACATAGGTCCTAATTGTATTTGGTTCAAGTCCGGATTTGGTACAATAATCCAAGAATTTGTTCATTGCTATTTCTGTAGACCAAGGTTTTTTGGATTTTAGTTTGGTCTCAACATCAATTTCTTTTTCTGCAGTATTTAATTGATCTTCAATATAAATCTTTGGCATAAAAGGATTAAATCCATTAGCTAATGCATAATCGATATCTTCTTTCAATTGGTTGACGGCAATTTCCTTTTCATGAACATCATGAATATAATTTACACCATCCCTTACATAGAACTTTTTAAACTTACCTGGATATTCTGGATATTCAAATTCATACACAACCCTCCAATCTCCACTAGATGCTCTTATAATTCTTGCATTCTTATATTTTTTAGCATTCATAAACCTTTTCCTCTTAGAATTATGACTTGGTGCTGTTTTTGGTGCTGGTTTTGCACTTAAAACAGAAAAACCGCTCTCAATTGCTTGAAAGCGGCTTTTGTCTTGCGGAGAGGGCGGGATTCGAACCCGCGGTACCGTTTCCAGTACGACAGTTTAGCAAACTGTTCCTTTCGGCCACTCAGGCACCTCTCCGGGTTTCGACAGTGCAAACATAACGCAAAATTTTCACTCTTCAAAGTCGATTTAGTGAAAAATACGCATTTTATGAAGCGCCTACAGCAACCTTTTGAATATCAATTTGTTTTTTTAATTATCTTTCTTCTTACTTAGATCGTAATCAATGCGTACATGGTAAATGCTCTTCAGCATAGCCTTGAAAATCTTCGCTGATTCTGTGATCTCACGCATCGTAATATCCGCGTTCTGGAATTGTCTCTGCAATAGTTTATGGTCAATGATCTTATCCACTAAATTATTGATAGATTCTTCGGTAGGTTCCTTTAAAGCTCTGGAAGCGGCTTCAACGGAGTCTGCCATCATCAAGACTGCAGTTTCTTTTGAGAATGGTACTGGACCAGGGTATTTGAAGATGGACTCATCAATTACTTTATCTGGATTGGCTTTTACTGCCATATTGTAAAAATAGTCAACCTTGGTAGTACCGTGATGCGTACGGATAAAGTCAATTACGACTTCCGGCATCTGGTTTTTCCTGGCCATTTCAATTCCTTTCAGAACGTGCGAAATGATGATCTGTGCACTTTGTTCTGGTGTCAGTTCCTCATGTGGATTGTCATTGGTTTTCTGGTTCTCGATAAAGTACAGCGGATTGATCATTTTACCAATATCGTGGTACAAGGCACCTGCACGAACCAATAGTGGATTGCCACCAATCTTATAGATGGCTGCTTCTGCTAGGTTGGCAACCTGTAGGGAGTGCTGGAATGTACCTGGAGCTTTTAAGGAAAGCTCTCGCAATAGCCTGGAGTTACTATTGGTTAGCTCCATTAAGGTCAAGTCAGAAACGATTCCGAATAATTTCTCGAAGGCATAGATCAATGGATAGGCGAGGAGGGTCAATCCCACACTCACTGTAAATGGAAGGATGTCTTGCCAATAAATGGAAGAAAAAGATCCGTTACGGGTCAATACCAATCCCATATACGCCAAGATGTATGTTCCAAGGATCAGGACGCTGGATACTAAAAATTGCTCTCTTTTTACGAGGGTACGGATGCTGTAGATAGCTACCATTCCGGCAGTGAATTGCAAGAACACAAAATCAAAGCTGTTAGGGACGAAAAGTCCAGCTATCAGTACCATCAGGATATGGATGTTCAATGCTATCCGCGTATCGAATAATAACCTGAAGATAATCGGCACACTACAGTATGGGATATAATAAAGGCTTGGGATCTTGATCTTGATGGCCCAACTCAATACCCCTAACATCACCAAGATGACGACGAAGATAATGAACAATAAGCGGTTGTTGTTGAAGATATCCCTCCTGAAGAAATATAGGAATACCATCAAAAGCGCCATAGCTAGCGAAATCAGGATAAAGTGCCCAAATGTGACTAAATTCTGCTCGCCGCTGATCCTGGATTCGTCCTCGAATACCTTTCGCAGGGATTCTAATTTTTGGTAAGTATCGTTGTTGATGATCTTCCCTTGTTCCGCAATCAGTTCGTCCTTTTGGACCATCCCTCGGGTAGTAGAGATGTTTGCCAAGGCCGTTTGTTCAACTTTGTTGGTCTGGGATTCATTGAAGACATAGTTGATGGTAATGTAGTTTTTCAGGACTTCAGACAACCATTTCTTATGTTCAATCAGTTTATTCTTCTCTAGGGCACCAACGATATACTGGTTTGCAGATTCTATGGTATAGCAATCAACAGTGTTCTTCTGCTGGGCGATATTATCGTGGATAAGGACAAAATTGTATTCCAGTGAGGTTGGATCATTTCTGGAAGAGTCATTGCCCTTGTTTTGGTATCGATTATTTAGGGATAGTACTCCTCGCTCATAGATGTAATTCAGGAGGGCAGTACCTACTTCTCTATAGTCATTGAGATTACCGGTCTCTGTGGAGTCAAGCTGGCTGGATTGCCACTTTTCGTTAAGATCCGTGTTGAACTGATCGATCTGTTCCTTACTGGCAACATCGTTAAGGTTATAGATCGGTTGGACGGTATTTAGGATATATTGCTTGTCGCGCTCCATTTCTTCGGCAGTTTTGAGGACTGCGAAGTTGTAAGGGGAAGTCAGGTTCTCATGGTTCCATGGTTTTCCTTTTTGGTATTCGTACCTAAACCTGGGTTGTTTGGGTAGGAATATACAGATCAGGACAATGGTCAAAACGACCATCCCATATTTCCACAAACTGGAGTTTTGCTGTAATTTATCCTTAGGGTAATTTATCTTTAATTTCGCCACAATCTAATTTTAGTAATCCTAACTAACAAATGTAATTATTTTACGGCAAACAGTTTGTTTTTAGGCCAAGACAATCTGAAAACATTAGCAATCAGCAGTAGGATGGAACAGGAATTGGAAAGAGATTGTAAGTTGAATGTAGCATTTCACTGGAAAACCTGTCTATTTTTCAATTAGAGGATAATACTTGTTATCTTTGCAGAAAATTTAAGACATGTCCACACAACAACACTTAATAGCACCATCAGTATTGGCAGCAGATTTTGCAAACCTACAGCGTGATGTAGAGATGATCAATGCGAGCGAAGCTGATTGGTTTCATATTGACATAATGGATGGGGTATTTGTTCCCAACATCTCCTTTGGATTTCCGGTTATGAGTGCCATTGCAAAGCATGCTAAGAAGCCTTTGGATGTGCATTTGATGATTGTAGATCCAGATCGTTACTTGAAAGTTTGCAAGGACAATGGGGCAGAGGTTATCACGGTTCATTATGAAGCTTGTACCCATTTACATCGCACATTAGCAGCGATTAAGGAATTGGGATGTAAAGCAGGCGTTGCGTTAAATCCGCACACTCCAGTTTCATTGTTGAAGGACGTAATTCAGGATATCGATCTAGTTTGTTTAATGTCTGTAAACCCAGGTTTCGGTGGACAGAAATTCATTGAACGAACGTATAGTAAAATTAAAGAATTACGCGCTTTGGCAGCAGAGCAAAATACGGATGTGTTGATCGAAATTGATGGGGGAGTAGGGACTTCAAATGCAGGCAAATTATTGGCCGCTGGAGCAGACGTTTTAGTAGCTGGAAGCTTTGTGTTTAGTTCTGAAAATCCAGTTCAAACGATACAGGAATTGAAGGCTGTAGACCCTTCAGTTCAATTGGTTTAACAGCATTGTTTAGAATACTTCCAAATTAGCTTGAAGTGGCAGAAATGCGAATAAAACGCAGTTTTTTTTGTATTTTTGCGTAAACAGCTCTTAGTATGGGCTTAACAGTTAAAATTTAATAAATCATATTAAACTACAAATAATGGCTTTTGATATAGACATGATCAAAAAGGTTTATTCTCAATATGATGAGCGTGTAAAAGCGGCCCGTCAAGTTGTAAATAAACCATTGACTCTAGCTGAGAAAATTTTATATACGCATCTTTGGGATGGTAATGCCTCAGAAGCATACGAGCGTGGCAAATCCTACGTTGATTTTGCACCGGACCGTGTAGCTATGCAGGACGCAACTGCACAGATGGCTTTATTGCAATTCATGCAAGCGGGTCGTCCGAAAGCAGCAGTTCCTTCAACTGTTCACTGTGACCACTTGATTCAAGCGCGTGATGGAGCAGCAGAGGATTTAAATCGTGCTAAAAATGAAAGCTCAGAAGTGTTCAACTTCTTGAGTTCTGTATCGAATAAATACGGTATTGGTTTCTGGAAACCAGGTGCTGGTATTATCCACCAAGTAGTATTGGAAAACTATGCTTTCCCAGGTGGTATGATGATCGGTACTGACTCCCACACTGTAAATGCAGGTGGTTTAGGTATGGTAGCTATCGGTGTTGGTGGTGCAGATGCTTGTGACGTGATGGCAGGATTACCTTGGGAGCTAAAATTCCCTAAATTGATCGGTGTAAAATTAACAGGTAAACTTTCTGGTTGGGCAGCTCCAAAAGATGTGATCTTGAAAGTTGCTGGTATCTTAACTGTAAAAGGTGGTACTGGTGCTATCGTAGAATACTTCGGTGAAGGTGCTGAATCTTTATCATGTACTGGTAAAGGAACAATCTGTAACATGGGTGCTGAAATTGGTGCTACAACATCAACGTTCGGATATGATGCTTCTATGGAGCGTTACTTGCGTGCTACAGACCGTGCAGAAGTTGCTGATGCTGCAAATGCAATCAAGGAACACTTGACAGCTGACCCTGAGGTTTATGCAAACCCTGAGCAATACTTCGATCAATTGATCGAAATCAACTTATCTGAGTTAGAACCATCATTGAATGGTCCATTTACTCCAGATTTATATACTCCAATTTCACGTATGCGTGAGGAAGCTGGTAAAAACGGCTGGCCTACAAAAGTAGAGTGGGGATTGATTGGTTCATGTACGAACTCTTCATACGAAGATTTATCGCGTGCTGCATCTATCGCTCGCCAAGCTGTTGAAAAAGGACTTGTAACTAAAGCTGAATTCGGTATCAACCCAGGTTCAGAGCAAGTTCGTTTCACTGCTGACCGTGATGGATTATTGAAAACTTTCGAAGATCTTAACGCTACTATCTTTACCAATGCATGTGGACCATGTATCGGTATGTGGGATCGCGCTGGATCAGAGAAACAAGAGAAAAACACTATCGTTCACTCCTTCAACCGTAACTTTGCAAAACGTGCTGATGGTAACCCGAATACCTTTGCTTTCGTAACTTCTCCAGAAATGGTTGCTGCGATCGCTATCTCAGGTGATTTAGGATTCAACCCTCTTACAGATACGTTGACCAACAAAAACGGCGAACAAGTAAAACTTGATCCTCCTACTGGGGATGAATTACCAGAAAAAGGATTCGCAGTGGATGATCCTGGATACCAAGCTCCTGCAGCTGATGGATCTAGCGTAACTGTTGATGTAAGTCCTGATTCAGACCGTCTACAGTTGTTAGAGCCGTTTGCAGCGTGGGAAGGTACTGACCTTAAAGGTTTGAAGTTACTGATCAAAGCTAAAGGTAAATGTACTACTGACCATATCTCTATGGCTGGTCCTTGGTTGAAATACCGTGGTCACTTAGACAACATTTCTAACAATATGTTGATCGGTGCAGTTAACTACTTCAACGACAAGACCGATAATGTGAAGAACCAATTGACTGGTGAATACGGTCCTGTTCCTGCAACCCAACGTGCTTACAAAGCTCAAGGTATTGGTTCAATCGTTGTTGGTGATGAAAACTATGGTGAAGGTTCATCTCGTGAGCACGCTGCTATGGAACCTCGTCACTTAGGTGTTCGTGCGGTATTGGTAAAATCATTTGCTCGTATCCACGAAACTAACTTGAAAAAACAAGGTATGCTTGGTCTTACCTTCGCGAATAAAGATGATTACGATAAAATCAACGAAGACGATACTATCGATATCATTGGATTAACTGAATTTGCTCCAAACAAACCGCTTACATTGGTATTACACCATGCTGACGGTACATCTGAAGAGATTCTTGCAAACCACACTTACAACGAACAACAAATCGGTTGGTTCAAAGCTGGTGGTGCATTGAATATCATCCGTGCAAATCAGAAATAGTATTTAGTAGTTAGTACTTAGTATTTAGTATTTAGACTAGTGCTGCTAACTCGGAAGGTGCTGTTCCATTGGGACAGCACCTTTTTTATGTAGGGGACCCTTTCCTCAATCGTTCAAACAAAAATTATCTCTATCTTTATTCACCTAATAAGCCAAACTAAACATGAATACAAGTTTATTTAAAAGCATTGCATTAGGTGCAATGTTGTTATCTACTGGAATGATGGAAATAAAAGCGCAGAAAATACCCTATGAACTGGATGCCAAAAAGAATACTACTGTAACTTATCAAGAATTGCAACAATACTATTCTTCCCTTTTGAAGGGAAGAAAGGATGTGAAAATGATTGATTATGGATTGACGGATGTGGGTAAGCCTTTGCAACTGATTGTTCTCTCCAATGATGGTGATTTTGATCCTAAGAGTATAAAAGCAAAGGGAAAGGCCGTTATGTTGATCAACAATGGGATCCATCCAGGGGAGCCAGAAGGAATAGATGCTTCCATGATGTTTATCAGGAATCTCCTTCAGGGAAATAAATTACCTGACAATTTGGTGCTTTGCGTAATTCCGGTCTATAATATTGCCGGGATGCTTAACCGAGGTGAGTCAAGGGTAAATCAAAATGGTCCCAATGAATATGGTTTTAGAGGGACGAGACAGCATTATGATCTGAATCGAGATTTTATTAAAGGGGATACACGAAATTCCAGATTATTCCAAAAGATTTTCAGTACTTGGGATCCCGATGTATTTTTCGATACCCATACCAGTAACGGAGCGGATTACCAATATGTGATGACCCTGATTGAAACACATAAGGATAAATTGCATCAGGATCTCGCTCCTTATATGAAATCTAAATTCACGGATGAACTTTATAGGAGAATGGATAAAGAGGGCTTTCCGATGGTTCCTTATGTGAACTCAAAAGGGGAGACCCCTGAGTCTGGGTTGGTATCATTTCTAGAAAGTCCGCGATATTCTACAGGATATGCTGCGCTGCATAATACCATTGGCTATATGCCTGAAACCCACATGTGGAAACCTTATCAGCAAAGAGTCGAGTCTACCTATGCCTTGATGAAGAATTTATTTGAGGTTTCCGTCAAAGAGTCCAAAGACCTGGTTGCTTTACGAAAGAAGATAAAAGAAAAAGTTGCTTCACAAACAGATTTCCCTGTTAGTTGGACCTTGGACACGGAGAATGTAGGAAAAATTGAATTCAGGGGATTTGAATCAGGAAAAAAAGCTAGTGAGGTATCCGGACAGGAAAGATTGTATTATGATAGGGATAAACCATTCAGCAAGCAAGTTCCTTATTTCGCTAATTATAAGCCATCCATCATCATCAAGAAGCCAAAGGCTTATATCGTACCTCAGGCTTATGATAGGTTGATAGAACTGATGCAAACGAACGGTGTAAAGATGAAGCAGTTGGCACAGGATGAAATCAAGGAAGTGGAAATGTACTATATCACATCTTATAAGACCCAAGGTTCTGTTTATGAAGGACATTATCCGCATCATTCTGTAGAGGTCAGTTCAAAAATGATGCAAGTGCCATTTTATAAAGGCGATTGGATCATTGAAACCAATCAGGATATTAATCGTTATATCGTAGAAACTCTGGAACCACAGGCGATGGACTCCTTTTTTAACTGGAATTTCTTTGACGCGATTCTTTCGCAGAAAGAATATTTTTCGGCCTATATTTTTGAAGATACAGCAGCCGAACTGTTGAAGAATGATGCCGAATTAAAAAAGAGTTTTGAGGAAGCTAAAAAGCAAGATCCAAAATTAGCAGAAAGTGGAAGGGCGCAATTGGAATGGATCTATAAACGTACGCATCATTTTGAGCATGATTACATGCTGTATCCGGTAGGTCGGATACTTTGATGAATATGATAAATAAAGAGCTTCCAAGATTAATTTTTGGAAGCTTTTTTATTTATGGCGATTTGATTTCTGTTGACAAAAGGTTGTCATCCATCGGTCTTAAATTTGATTATTCAATCATTTAAAAAGAAAATATTATGAGCACTACAGGAATTATTACGAAAGAAAACTTTTTGGACCATTGGCAAGGACATAGAGGCTTAACGAGAAAAACAATTGAGAAGTTTCCAGAAAAGGAATTATTTGAATATAGCATAGGAGGGATGCGTCCTTTCAGTGATTTGGTAAAGGAAATATTGACTATTGGATTACCAGGTCTAGAGGGGATTAACAATAATACCACTGAGGGCTTTAACCATGATGTTCCATTTAATACCAAAGAAGCCTTATTGGCGGAGTGGGACAGACAGACGCCATTGATTACTGAATATTACAATAAAATTCCAGTGGAAAGGTTTGCAGAAGATTACAACCTATTTGGACAATTTAATGCGCCGATCTATGATAACCTGTTATATTTTGTGGATAATGAGGTCCATCACCGTGCCCAAGGCTATGTTTACCTCAGGAGTTTAGGAATCGAACCTCCAATGTTCTATGACAGATAGAAATAGGAAAGGCTGCTCTTTTTACAGAGCAGCCTTTTTTATATATGTCGCATCCAATTATTTTTCTTCAAAAACTGAATTTACTTCAGTGATTTTCCAGCCTTCACTGTCTTGTACCATGGTAAGGTAGTCAACACGTTTGAAGTTGGAGAAATTAAGGGTTACTTTAGCAAGGCTGTATTTTCCAGCTTTCTCAACGATTTGATAGTCGCTATCACAGTTGAAAGTAAATCCTTTCTGGCTTTTGATCTGTTTGATATAGTTGGTCCTTGAAAGCGGTGCTTGATTGTATTCAGTATTGTATTTCAAGGTGAAATCTTTGCCTAATAGGTTGTCCAAATGTTCAACATCACCTTTTACTGAAGTATTGATGTATGCATCAATTACGTTCTCTACTACGGCACTGTTTAATTTGTCTTTGTCTTTATCGATTGCAAATGCTGTGAATGATGAAGCGAATAATAGACCTGCGATTGCGAATGTTTTTACTAAATTTTTCATGACTTATTTTTTTAATGATTAATACCTGTTTTATTTTTTCTTGTTATTTCTTATTTGATACTTCAAAGGTATAGCAGAAATACAGGCCATAACAGGCAAAATAGGTCAATTCTGAAGCTTTCTCGGTGAATGTTGCTGATATTTCGGTGAATGTTCCTGAGGATTTTGATGGAGGATTCACCGAAGGATTTACCCTGTTTATTGAAGGTTTGGTCCCATCTCTTCGACGAAAATCTCCTCAGCAGCTATTCGAATCGTTCTACCACTCATAAACATAAAGATGTCTCGTTACTTTTGGAGCGCAAAAGTAACCAAACCGACGAAGGAGCTCACGGATACCAAAAACAACTCGAATCCGTAAACGCTTCGGCCCATTTAAGGTGGCTTTTCGCACATCCTCATACACATGGATAGAATGCCTTGTTGTCGGGAATATCTTTCAGAAGATCATCCCTTTTGAAGGGATGATCTTCTGAAAGCATTCCAAGGCCAATCCCATCGCACAAGTCGACGGCATTCTATCCATCTCTCCGCCACTGGAAATGAGCCGGTGGCTAAAGTGCTTCCTTCTGAAGGATAAATGTTTGCAGAAAACCCCCAGCGGGGGTGAAATCTTTGTAGAAAAATGTACCGTTTACCGGATAACCCCTGGAAGGGGTGAAATATTTTTCTATAAATCTACCCTAGGAAAGGAAATAGTTCGTTCGCTGTGCTCTCGATGACAACAATTCTATTAAAATAAAAAAATAGATTCTTCGCTGCGCTCTGAATCCCTCTCTGGGACATTTCCAATTCTAAACGATTAGTGAAGAATCTGTACGATAATGCCGCACAATTTCCTGTCATTCTCAATCGGAGATTGAGGACCTGTACGCCAATGCAGCATTGGATGTTTTTCTTTTTGAAGGTTCGCATCTTTCCGAGACACTTCGTTCCTCAGTGTGAACCGGAAAAGAAAGGCATTTTTATCGATGTACTGCCCCAGAGGGGTTCAATTATTTTAGCAATCCCATCGCACAAGTCGACGGCATTCTATCCATCTCTCCGCCAAGGAAATGAGCCGGGGGCTAAAGTGCTTCCTTCGGAAGGATTGATGTTTGTTGAGCCAACCCCTTCAAGATTGTGACCTCCTTATAAAATGAATTGATTATGGAGAATCCATAAAAAAAACAACCTAAGGATCCCTTAGGTTGTTAGTGTTATAATTTAATTGAGATTAGAAGCTTATTACATGGCTGGCATACTCAGCATCCTTGTTCATTAAGGAAACCTCTAGATTTTCACCAGCTTTTGTGTTTTCAGGTTTTTTGATTTCAAATATTTCACCCACTTTCACTTCTCCTTGCGTTTTTTCATTTACATATATAGTTAGGGGTTCATTTACTTGGTCACCGATCACCTTGTATTCAAATTTATCCTTATCATCTGCGATAAGTTCGATTTTGCCTTTTGCTGCTGGCTCTACAAATTCCGTTTGATTCATATTTAATTCTGAGGGAATTTCTTTGGTTTCAGGGTTTCCGAAAAGTAAACTTCCTATAAACAATGCTGAAAAAAATAGTTCATTCATATGATTGATCTTTTGTTATATGTTTAATTAATCTATTGTAATAACGATGTTACAAATAGGATTATTGCATTTACCATGCCAAAGGAGGGGATTTAAGGTTTTTTAACAGGTCAAGAATGGAGATAAAAGAAAAAATCCTGAGCTGGGGAAGCTCAGGATTTTACCAAACCAATTATTAACCTAAATTATGAAATTACTCTTTATTACTCTTTTGCTTTTCTTTGATATTATAACGAGATGATTTAAACTTTCGTGTCTTTTTAGTTTTAGATTAACATCTTTTAACAAAGAATTAGCGTAATTCAATAATTTTCGGTCAGTTTGTTTATATTTTAATCTTTTGAGATAATGTTCTTTGCAAAATAAGCCATTGGGAAATAGGCGAACACCAAATCCACAAAGGTATACCATAATGGAGAGGGCAACATGAAAATTGATGCCAAGCCCCCCAAGAAGAAGAATACCGCAATAACCATCGCAAATGTCAATTTGCTGCTCGGTGCAATCCATGCAGCTACCAGAGCGCCAACAAATGTCCCTAATGCATGGGCTAGAAATGGAAAAATGAAATGTTTTGGCTCAAATAGATGCATTCCAGCCTTCAGGCCTTCAGCAGTCGTAACATCCACTCCATCTGGCGGAGGTATTACTGTGCCACTAATAGAAACTAAGGCCATGTTGACCACGGAGCCAACTACAATGCCTAAAACGACAGCAAGGATCTTACGAAGTATCGGATTCATTTGGATTAATAATTTGAACAAATGTAATTCAAAAAGCAATAGAAAGGAGAAAATTGAAAAATAAAATGACGGCTAAATTATTCCGAAAGTTTAGTTTTAGCTAGTTCAACGGATTCCACAAAGTTAACAAGCCTGCCTTTGTTGCTCTCGGAAATAAAATCGCGTAAACTCTGGCTATTGTATTTCGAAAAGTCACCCACGATCATCAATCTTACCCGATAGGTAGAGAATTTCTGTAGGATCTCGCCGGCCATTTTCGTCTTTAAGTCAAAGAAATCTGGATGTATATTCTTTTCATGGATGATCAGCCTGTCAAATCCTTGGTAATAAACATCTCCCATCACATCCGTTCCGTCTTCTACGGTTTTCCAGATATAATCGTCGGCTTGAATTTCTGCAATTTGATGATTGTTGAGGGTGTGATTTGTTAATATCATTGGATTTCGAGGAATAATTTATAAAAATAATAAATTTCTTAGATAAAACTTAACCTTTTCTTAATGAAATACTTTTAAGGGTAATAGGGAAAAAGCAACCCCACTTAAGGGATTTAAGTGGGGTTAAGGTATAAAGATAATAGTTATTGTGATTTTCTTTTTTAGTGGTTTGTTGCTTTCCTTTTGCAGGTAGAGATTCCCAAGATGCTATATAATGGACAGAATCCAATTAAACTGGTCAGGACAAATACTCCTGCAACAACCAATAGAACAATCGCTAATGTTCCGGAAATAACTTTTGTGAAAAACAAAACTGCAATAATCACTGCAATGATAATTCTGATCGTTTTGTCTTGTGGGCCCATGTTAGTTTTCATAAGTAAATGATTTAGGGTGAACACTAAAACAAAAATGCACTTTATCTTATCACTTGTCAGTGACTTTTATCACATTGGAGAGAAAATTTCTACTTTATTTCTAAAAAGTTTCAAAATCCCTTTTTGCTCCAATTGTTTTAATGATCGGGAGATTACTTCTCTCGATGTAGAAAGTTCATTGGCAATCTCTTGATGCGTGATGTTGAGGATGTTGCTTTGTACAGCTTCGGTCTTGGCCTTTAAATAATCCATTAGGCGCTCATCAATTTTTTTGAAGGCAACACTGTCTAAAGTATTGATGATTTCATCATATCGATTGTCCATTGTCCTCAATACAAACATTCTCCAGCTCGCATAGCTATCATACCATTTTACGGAAGTGGAGGATGGGATTGCAATGAGTTCCACCTTTTCCTCTGCAATGGCTTTGATATTGCTCAGCTTGTTCATTAATGATGTGGATAAGGAGACTGCACAACTCTGACCAGCTTTTATATAGTACAGAATCAATTCATTGCCCTCATTAGTTTCTCGAATTACCTTAATGGTACCTTTCAGTAGGATGGGGATGACTTTTATGTATTTGTTCGGTTCTATAATAATATCCCCGGTATTAAAATCAAGCTTGATACCTACTTGGTCAAACTCTGCCCTTAAACCCTGCTCCAAGAGAAAATCAAACTTTTTATTACTCATCTGAACTTTAGTTGTGTGATACAATTATTTAAACAATATTAATGTTTAAACAATAAATATAGATAATGGGGAAATCATAAAAGGCTAATTTTTCCAAAAAATAAAAATTATTAGTATTTCGACTACAAGATTTGGCGGAATATTAGGGAATAATAATTTTTATATTCAAGTAGGTCATTTCTTTATCCTGATAATAAAATAACTTTTGGGTCCTTGGTAATGTTTAATCAACATAGCCGATTTTCAATTAAGTATTAACTATGCTGGTTAAAGTAGAGTATGGTAGTTATTTTCTTTATTTTATACATTCACACCAAAAATATATCCGACCAATGCCGATAGCAGCATCGCAATCGTTCCCCAAATAACAATCCTAATGATTGGTTTCAGCAGTTTAGCTCCACCTGTTTTGGCAGATACTGCCCCAAGGATAATTAATGAAATAATGGTGAACCCATACAGGGAATACTCCAAATACTCCATTGGGGCAAACAAGACCACCAATAGGGGTAGTAGACCGCCTGCGGTAAAGGCAGCGCCAGAAGCCAATGCTGCTTGGATCGGATTAGCTTGGTTTATATCGGTTATTCCCAGTTCATCCCTGATATGTGCAGAAAGAGCATCATGTTCGGTCATTTCTTTGGCCACTAGCAAGGCAGTTTCCTTTTTCAAGCCACGCTCTTCATAGATCTTGGCCAACATTTGCAGTTCCAGCTCAGGCATTTCTTCCAATTCTTTTGCCTCCCTTTTTATATCCGCCTTCTCAATATCGGTCTGCGAACTGACCGATACATATTCACCTGCTGCCATGGACAATGCTCCAGCTACCATGCTGGCAACGGTGGCAAGCAAAATTGGATCTCTACTGCTGCTTGCAGTTGCAACCCCTATCGCTAAACTGGCAACAGAAATTATTCCATCATTGGCACCCAAAACAGCAGCCCTTAACCAATTGCTCCGGTGTATATAATGGGTCTCTAGGTATTTGTCGATTGTTGTCATGAGATAAGGTTATTAGTACTTTAATTTATATTAAATAATCCTTAATAATTATGCTCCAATAAGCATGCTGATCAATGCTTGAAATTAAATAAAGGAGTATACAGTTTATCTGATAATTGAACCACTTCGTTAAACAAATCGTTCAGTTGTACCAAATTGTTGGTTAATGAAGGTTTAGCACTTAGAATGGATTTGACCTTCTTTGCTAAATCCTTGGGTTTATGATCCGCTTTTTCCAAAATTTCAATGGCTTTTTTATCCGATATGGGATAAATTTCATTGATAGCAAAAAGTGCTTGAACTATGGACTTCAATCCTCGGGTCAAACAGCCAAAAGTATTATAGTAGTCATTGTTCTTGGCAAATCCTTCGGCATTAATGATGGTGAATTCAGCTGCCCACAGAGAGTCTTGTACAATTTTATTCTTTAGATTTTCCGGATAGATCTTGACCAATGATTTTAAGTACTGAAGAACATTTTGGGGGTCGAATATAGGTTTGCAGACTTCCACCTCGGCCAGGTAAAACATCGACGAAAATCCGTATGGAGGCTGTTGATCAAAATGATTTTCCCAAATGCCCTCCATAGCGTCCTGAATCGTTCTCCTTACCTGGTTGATATTGCGGTAAAGGAAATCAATCTTTCCAGCTTCCGTCTGGATCCAAGCGCCACCATTGACCCAAGGTCCCCATTGATAAAATTGGGTTACGGTCGGAGCATTGTCCAGGGCATATTTCTTCGCAATTTTCTGTATTTCTTGGATATCAAAGGGGTTGTTTTCATGGTAATAGATCCCAATATCTATATCAGAATCTGCATTTGCCCTTCCTGAAGCATAGGAACCACCCAAGACTACAGCTGATACATGTTCTACTTTTTCCAGATCACTGCAAATCGCATCAAATATTTTCTGTTTTTCAGGAGGTAGATTCATACCCTTAATTTAATCATTTTATTGCATTTCCAATTTGACCTTAATGGCATCAAGCAATCTTGTTTCAAAATCTTTGATTACCATTTTGGCCCAAAAATTAGCATAGAAATTCATTTTTGAGGTAATCCTATAATCACAGGATAGGGTAACCTTGGTTTGATTTGATGAAATAGGCGATAGGCTGTAATAAATATTTTCAAACTCAAAATTATTCCCTTTTAGTACATGATTATCGGTTGGTCTATCGCGCAATTGAGATTTATTAAGGTTTATTTTATAATTGACATACTGATTTTCAACCTGTTTTTCTATGGTTTCATAGAGTGCCAAGCCATCCGTAAACTGCCCTATTCTATATTGGGTTCCGTTTTTCTGAAATAATTTAGATTCTATAGGTCGAGGGATTCCGATAAATTGAAAAAAACCTTCCTTATACTCTTTGTCCGTCAAATGGGGAACCTCTACTAAATTGGGGAAAATATATTCAGGACTCTTATTGATAATGAGACTATAGGAAACTTTGTAATCTTGAGTTCTGTCAGGAAATGACTTTTCGATTGGGAGAAAGATCAGAGGAAGAAACACTAAAGAGAGTAGCTTCTTCTTTTGCTCCCTTTTTTTCAACAAGCTCCCCGCAATAAATCCAACCGTACCAGCGATCAAAAAAAAGGGTAGGCCGATAATGAGAATGCAAAATAGGTCCTCCAGTTTAGTAACGACTGCTATTACGATAAATAGGAATACTGAAATAATCGGATAAAAAAAGGACTTTAAACCATTTTCATAGACTTGGTTCTTGAGGAATAAAATTGGGATAACACCTATAATAACTGGTGTAATGAAAATGAAGGAAATATTATAGACATTATTCGAAAAAATAATAGAATCCTGCTCAACAAAAAATCTAATGATTAAGCCATACAGCGCAGCTATTAGTATTCCAAGATATTGGGAAGGATTTTTTATTGGAATCTGCATAGGTTCAAATTTTATATTCAAGGTAAATAAGATAATTTGACCAAGCAAATAAATGTACCATGAATTTGTTTACTGTTAACCTACAGTTTTCGATTCCTTATTGGGAATGGTTTAAAGAAATACAGGCTTTCTACAAATTCTCTACTTATTATTTGGGGAATTCTTCTGAAACCTCTGCCACAGAGGAGAATAGGAATTGCCAAATGAAATAGATAATGATCAATGAAATAATCAAGACAATGATCCAAATCCATGTATTTCTAAAGTTCTTATCTTCTAACATGCTAATTAAACAGTTAATACAGTGTTTTGGTTGAAAGAAATTACCGAGCATAAAAAATCCTAAGCCGGGGAAGCTTAGGATTTTTATTACTAACCAATTATTAACCTAAATTATGAAATTATTTACTCATTACTCTTTTACTCTGTTTGTACTATTAAAACGCAAAGCCTATGCCTATCTTATATACGGCAGTAAGGATTAACAAATTTTAACGAATATTTAGTCTTAAAGCTATTCAAGTGGGTTAATGTGCAAATCTAGTCTTCAATAAATAAGCGGGACTGCTGTATTTGATCTGGTCAGTTTTCCTGCCAATATTTCCCCAAAAACTATTCAGTGAATTGTTGAACATAGCTTACTTTAATTCGAGTCTTATTCGAGCCATATTCGAGAATTCCTTTTAAATTCGTTGTGGATTTCCCGAGGATACTTTGAATATTATTTTAGCCATTTTGCAAAAATTCCGAATATGCCTCGAATGAGGTTCAGAACATCTGTAAAATAAAAAACCTAAGCCGGGGAAGCTTAGGTTTTTATTACTAACCAATTATTAACCTAAATTATGAAATTATTTACTCATTACTCTTTTACTCTGTTTGTACTATAAAAACGCAAAGCCTGTGCCTATCTTATATTTGGTAGTATGGATTAACATTTTTTAACGGAGAGGGGGGGCAATTTGAGGTAAGAAGGTTCCAGGGGTTGTTACGAAGGTTCTCGGAACCATACAAACCAATATTGTATTGGCGTACAATCCTTCAAACCAAGTTAACAACTATGGGGTCATCCTGACTCAGGAAGGATCTCAAAACCATACAAACCATTTTGCATTGGCGTACAGTCCTTCAAACCAAGTTAACAACTATGGGGTCATCCTGACGCAGGAAGGATCTCTAAACCATACAAACCATTTTGCATTGACGTACAGGTCCTTTAAACCAAGTTAACAACTATGGGGTCATCCTGACGCAGGAAGGATCTCAAAACCATACAAACCATTTTGCATTGGCGTACAATCCTTTAAACCAAGTTAACAACTATGGGGTCATCCTGACGCAGGAAGGATCTCAAAACCATACAAACCATTTTGCATTGGCGAACAATCCTTCAAACCAAGTTAACAACTATGGGGTCATCCTGACGCAGGAAGGATCTCTAAACCATGCAAACCATTTTGCATTGGCGAACAATCCTTCAAACCAAGTTAACAACTATGGGGTTATCCTGACGCAGGAAGGATCTCTAAACCATACAAACCATTTTGCATTGGCGTACAGGTTCTTAACCTTCGGTTAAGAATGACAAGATATACAAGGAGAGAACCGTACAGATTCTTCACTGATCGTTCAGAATTGAAAATGGGCAATGTTCTTTTTTACTGTCAACCTGAGAATGAAAAATTTGGAAAAAATTTATCGGAAGTTGATGACAGCATGTTGGCAATGAAAATCTATTAGCTCTTTTGTTTTTTTAATATAGAACCCCATTTGGGGTTCCATTATTTTAGCAGACATGGCACGTTAGCCTGGAAGTCGCGCAAAAACGCTGTTCGATTAATCGAACAGCGTTTTTGCATTAGCCCTTTATTGTTTACCATCCATGCTAAAATAATTCATCCCCGCTGGGGATGTATGGTGGATAAAAAATATTCTTCTAGTGAGGAAATATAGGTCTAAATACCTAAAAGAACAGATTTAACAAACGTGTCATTTGTAGGCACGAAGGTTCTCTAAACCATACAAACCATTTTGCATTAGCGTACAGGTCCTTTACCTTCGGTAAAGGATGACAGAACCCGTGGGGGAAGAACCGTACAGATTCTTCACTGATCGTTCAGAATTGGAAATGGATAATGTTCCTGCTCAAAAAGAAATATCATAATTTCCTTATTTGTTTCTTAATGAATTTCACTTATAAGTGATTAATAATCAATAAGATTTATTTACATTAGCTCTGTGTTTTACAATCGGTTCCAAAGATTGTTGTCTAGATTCCAATACGATTAAATTGATAGGTTATGTTGTATCCAATTTCTAAAGACAGGAGCTTGTTTACTAGATTCCAAGGGCCTAGCAAGTGGTTAGTATATCTATCCATTGGCATTATCTTTATCCTATTTTTGACGGTGTTCCAGGATTTTTTGGAATCCAGGAGGAGTGGGTATGTGTTCATATTTTCTGAATCCCTATTGTTCAATGTTTTTTGGGTTCTGTGCATTCCAGTCCTGTTCGTCCTTCAAAGAAAGCTGAGAAAATATCCAGTTCAGGATTTAAAGCTGTCAGCATTGTTTATTGCGGCAGCTATGGCGGTACATTTGACCTTGTTGCCCCTAATTGCTTCCATTATTTCAATCTTATTTTACCATGGTCAGTATAGCTTTTATAAGTTTCTGACTTATTCCATTAGCCATGATCTCTATAAATTATTTATTATCTACACAGGTTTTGTGCTTGGACATAGATTTGTTGCTAAATCCTCTGAAAAGTTGATTGAAGAGATTCCGATTGATAAAAAGACTGTGGCTTCCATTCTTGTCCAAAATGGGAAAGAGAAAATCTTGGTAAAGACCGAGGATATTTATGCGATTAGTTCTGCCAGTCCTTATGTATGCCTTCAGGTGGAACACAAAGATTATCTCCATAATGCTACCTTAAAAAGCATGAGCGAAACCTTGGATGAAAATCAATTTGTGCGGATCCATAAAAGTACGCTGGTCAACATTTCGAAACTGAATTCTTTTAAGTCTAGGCTGAATGGCGATTATGATCTATTTATGTCCAATGGAAAATGCCTTCGTTTGAGCAGGACTTATGCAGCAAATTTTAAGTTCCGCTTGCAATATCTTAATCAGGTTGTGCAATAAAGTCCACGGCTTAGCCTATTCCATTTTTATACCTTTCCATTAGGTTCTAACTTGGCGTAATAATCACAAAAAATACGCTGTTATGAACTTAAAGAACAATCTTTCAATTTTATTGATGTCGCTGATGTGTACTGTTATGGCATCATGCAAAGGCCAAAATTTACGTATAGTGGGAGGTCCTTGCGAAGGCTGTGAGGCGATCTATGAGTATGGGGACAAGCGGTTGGCTTCCGTGGATACCCTTCCAGAATTTGAGAACAATGAGCCTATGATGAAGGTAACCGGCATTGTTTACAAGAAAGGAACAAGGATCCCAGCGGAGAATGTCATTGTCTATATCTACCATACCAATCGACAAGGGGTCTATCAGACCAAAGGCGATGAAAAGGGCTGGGCGAAACGGCATGGTTATATCCGTGGCTGGGTCAAGACTGGGAAAGATGGAAAATATACCTTCTATTCTTTCCGACCTGGTTCCTATCCCGACCGAAGCGAACCTGAGCATATCCATATTACCATCAAGGAGCCGACTACTAATGAATATTATCTCGATGAGTACTTCTTTGCAGATGATCCACTGTTGAAGCAATCGTTTATAGAAAAATTGCCTAAGCGCGGTGGTTCAGGGATTGTTACACCGGTGATGGAAGGAGGGATGCTGGTAATAAAAAGAGATTTATTGTTGGGTGAAAATATTCCGGATTATTAGAATACAGAATAGCTCCATAGGGGAGGAATAAGCTGCGGTGAACAATTTCAATCCTGCTTGCTGTACGTTTTAAAGTGTGAATGTGATGAGCTAATACACCTAATAAAAACCGCGAGAAACTGATAGAATCTCGCGGTTTTAATTTTAGGTAAGTAAATACCAGACTGTTAGAAAACAGAAAAGCTCTCTAAGAAGAGAGCTTTTAAGTACGCCAATTAGGGTTCGAACCTAAGACCTACGGTTTAGAAAACCGTTGCTCTATCCAGCTGAGCTATTGGCGCCTGATTTTGTGAAGCAAAAGTAGGTATTTGCTTGATAAAAGCAAAATAAAATCTCTTTTTTTACTGGAATAATCATTAACTAATTGCCTTCCAAGTACATATTTTTAATATTTTGCTGGTCTTTCCTCGATACTATTAAAGTTGTTAATAAATTCCGGCATTGGATAAAATAATTTCCTGCTCTAATGGGTTAAAAATCAGCTTAATTAGGCTATAAAGGGGATTTTAAACCATATTATTTTCATTTTTTATTTGGAGATCAAGTCAGAATTTGTACTTTTGTCGCGGAGAGTTGGCAGAGTGGTCGAATGCGGCGGTCTTGAAAACCGTTAACTGTCACAGGTTCGGGGGTTCGAATCCCTCACTCTCCGCACAAAAAGCCTTCATCGAAAAGATGAAGGCTTTTTTGCGTAGGTGAGGGATCGAACCTTGTGCCGGGCGGGGTTCGACCCGAAGGGGGTTCAGGGTTTGCGTTGGGGGCTTGTGGGGCTGAACCAATCCCTCACGGGTGCTGGTCATAAATGTTCCTGAAAAATGAATTCAAAAAGCCTTCATCGCAAGATGAAGGCTTTTTTGCGTAGGTGAGGGATCGAACCTTGTGCCGGGCGGGGTTCGACCCGCAGGGGGTTCAGGGTTTGCGCTGGGGGCTTAAGGGGCTGAACCAATCCCTCACTCTCCGCTGAGAGGGTCTTTATTAAAAAGATCCTCTTTTTTTTCGTATATCAGCAAACTTTTTTCTTTCATTTTCAGATAGTTATGGGATAGCAAACCGAGCATCGTAGGTGTTCGATAAATCCCATTTTCATAGTACAGGTTGCTGTCGAGCACCATATTTACAAATTCCCTTTTTTGAAGTGTATCGGATACATCATATACATGGCGCATATCCGTTAACAGATTAAGGTTATCTTCCAATATGCAAAATGCCTCACTTTTATCGTTGCTCAACCGTTCGATCGCTCCTTTAAGCGTCAGGATCTCATTACTGTATATCGAATACCAACGGTCATAGGTATCTTTGTTGATTTCATTCTTTATCCACTTTTCTTCTACAACAAGCAGTTTTTCTTCCACCTTATGCAGTTGGCTTTTCTTTTCGATAACCTTTTTACGATTGCTTTCCAATTCTACTTCAAGCGAATTTTTGGTTTCTGTACTGATCTTTTTTACCTTCGCTGTTGGCAGGCTCATGAGTTCACAGGCTTCCAAAAATTGGTCATGGGCTTTTATCGCGCTGATGTTGTTGTGCTTAGAATATTTGCATTTGTAATAATAGAAATATTTGCCCGATTTGCCTCTTGACGGTGCGCCGGACAATGGATTTCCACAATGACACTTCAATACTCCGCGTAACGGGATTTCATGGTCTAATACCGTCATTGTTTTTTCGGGGCGTTTCATTTTTTCCTGTACCATCATCCAAGTGGTCTTGTCAATGATAGGCTCATGGATAGCCTCGAATAGCCCGCCTTCATACTCTTTATAGGCATCTACTTTCAATAGTCCTGCATAGGTAGGATTTTTCAGCACACGTTCGATAGCCATATTGCCTTTGGTCGCAAAACCCAATTGTCCTGCTTGTTCCTTTATCAGATAGAGTGGTGTATCTCTTAAATAGGCATCATAAATGAAACGAACGATCAACAGACTTGCTTGACAACTGCTCTTGTATAAATGTTTTACCCTCATTTCCAACTTTCCTTTCCCTCTTTGCTTCTTTGTGCTCAATAGTTTTGGCAATCTCAACAATCGCCTTCGTATCTTTATCGAGGACTATAAAGCCAGAGGACTTTGTTGTTTGATTTGCTACTCTTTCTCCTTAAGGAATATGCGAAGAAAAGGTCTGGACGAAATAATTGGATTGACCTATCTAAACCTATCTACTTAAGTACTCCGCAAAAGGATGAGGAATCATCTGGAGTTAAATCGATTTTACTATCACAAAAAGAGATTGAATTTGTCAATGATTGAAACAATTTAGTTTGACGATTACATAGACGGATTAGGTTTTCCAGAAATCTTTTTAATAACCTTTGACAGCTTTATTTTAAATATATTTTTTTTGGAAATTAACCCTATAGGCCATTTCGGAATGACCTCCATTCCCTGTAACTATTATTTGAAAAAGCGGAATGCTTTAAAGTTTATAGAAATTGGCAAAAAATTTTATTAAGGAAAATTTACTAACCAAGATTAGGCTAGCATTGCAAAATGATTCTGAACTAAATTGATTGCAAGCAACTTTTTATCCATGAGAGTGTTCGAAAGTTCAAAAAATTAGACATTCCTACTTCATTACGTTCTTTCATTGAGCTATAACTTGCGGAAGCGCTTTTAAATGAACCTTCAAAAAGAATTTTGAAAAACATAGAGGTTAAAAAATTACAATGGTGTTTTTTCTCAGAATGGAAGTAAATACTTTGGCGAACGGATATTCCATAGACTGATTCCTGCCAATATAACAGGTTCGTAAGCGGATAACCATAAATTATTTAAAAAAAAATTTACAATAAAAATAAATTATTATATCTTTATGATAATATATACACTTATACATCTGTTAAATTAACTTAAATAATAAAAAAAACTAAAATGATTGCTCATATTTCCTTTAAATACAAAAAATCGTGCTGCTATTATGTACGTTGACCATATTTTAAAATCACTGCAATTAACCGTTATAATGATCATTATTATTAATCAAACTTTCGCTCAGACCTTTATCTTATAATCGGATAGAAGCAGATATTATTCTTTCAAAAAGCACTTTAATAGAAATGAAGGATATTTTTACCCGTATGCAGGAAGTACATAATGACAGGTATGGAGGTATAAATCTATCCTATATTGAAGCAGATGCTTCTACATCTGCATATAAGATATTGAGAAGTCTACGAAAGGGACGTTCTATTATAATTTATATTGATGGAAATATCGGGGTTGGCCGTAACAATAAATCAAATGATCATTTTTGCAATATTAGTTTTTTGAACGGGAGACTTCTAGTTCGTCAAGGAGCTGCTTGGATAGCGAATAAAGTGAATGTTCCTATACTTGGAATTGTCACGTATAGAGACGACCTACAAAATATCCATATGAATTTCAGCAATGCTATTTTTCCTAATTTAGGAAGTGATATGGCTGCTCCCCGTATTGTCATGCAGAAACTTTTTAGTCATTTGGAATTTTTTGTACGGAAGTACTATGATCAATGGGAATGTTGGATCTACCTTCATAACTCCATTGATTTATCTTCTTTTTCTAATGTGGAACATAGAAAGCTGGAACCGGAAACGAAGCAGGATTTAAATTATAGATTTAACCATCGTGACTATGGACTTTTCAGCATTGACACAGACTATTTTTTATTGAGTAAGGACACGTATCAAGCATACAAATTGCCAGAAAGTTCTTATATGTTGCTTCGGTCGGTGACTCGTCAGCCATTCAGCGGAAAAAAATTTGAAAGATCATTTCTTGAGGCTCTTTATAATAAGGGAGTTTTTATAAAGGAAAACTAATATTTATGCCATGAAAACTTATATTTTATCTCTCATTCTGTTATTTGCCGGACAAACACTTTTTGCGGCATCGATACCCCCAGCTTCGATAATTCCTTATGACAATGTTGGAGGAAAAATAATCATCTCTGCCGTGGTGAACGGTGAGAGTGGCCGTTTTATTTTTGACACAGGCGCAGGGCCAAATGTTCTTTCGCAACTATTTGCGAAAAAGATCGGCGGACAACCTATCGGCAAGTCACAAGTAATGGATTCCAATAAAAAATCTGCTTCAATTGATCATATGGTCGTTGACTCAATAGTTCTCTCGGATCAAAAATTTTTTAATAGCAAGACAATAATTGCGGATAATTTGATCTTCGATTGTTTTGAAGTAGACGGAATTCTCGGAATAGACATGTTTAGAGATATGGCCATCCAATTAGACGGATCGTCCAATTCGCTTTCTATTGCTCCTGAAATCAAAGAATTCAATACAAAAAATGCCCAAGTGTTCCCTATTTCTTTTATGAGTACAGGGGAATACTTGCCCTATATAAAAATAGAGGTTATGATTGGAGCTAAGGCTTTTCCTGTCGAAGCGTTATTTGACCTAGGGTTTGACGGAATGGTCGAATTCTCTCAACGTGATTTCGAAATGATCAAAAAGAAGAGCCGGAAAATGAGCGTACAGGCAAGTCTATCATCAAGTTCGGTAGGGTTTAATGGAAAAGCTGAGGCTCAACGGCAATACCGTTTTGTGTCAGATGGTCTAAAGCTTGGCGAACAAAAAACGAATGGTTTTGTGGCTGTAACGACGTCCAATGATTTTACGATGATAGGTTCTGAACTTCTTACTCTGCGTAAAGTTATTATAGACCTGAAACAGAAGAAATTTTATTTAATAGATAACGGTGGTAAAGACTTCTTAGATTCAAAATCTTGGCCGATATCGCCATCAGTTTCGGATGGTAAGCTGGTGGTCGGTTCTATCTGGGACACTAATTTAGGAGACTTTGAAATTGGAGATCAGATCATGAAAATAAATGATAAAGACTATGAAGACGGTATTGATATATGTAGCATAATAACAAGAAGGGATACATTGTTAAGGAACGGTAAGCGGGCCGTAGTTATCATTAAAAACAAAGCGGGCAAAATTGTCTCGTTTGAAATGGTTAAAAAGTAAAACACAAATTATTTTATTATGGAGAAGAAAATTATAAAATCATTGTCTCTGGCATTGGGTATCTTTTTTCTATTTATGTCTACTGATGTACTGGGCCAGGAATCGTCAATTCAGTTCAACAGCAAAACCTACGATTATGGAACCATAAAATTTGGTAAAAAAGCAGAAGGAAGTTTTCCTTTTGAAAATGTCGGAGGAAAACCTGTTATCATACATAAAGTGTTGACTTCTTGTGGTTGTGTGTCCTCAAATTTTGACAAAAAACCTATTAAACCGGGCGGAAAGAATGAGATTAATATTACCTTCCATGCTGTGGAGAGGGTGTCGTTTAATAAGACCGTTATGGTTTTTGTATCAGATCAAAAGAAACCTATTGTATTAAATGTAAAGGGTAAGGTGTTATAATTTTTTTGTGTCCGTTAGTTTTGTAGTATCTTGAAATTAGTATTCAATTTATTGTATTAGATAATATGGATAATATTAGCCTTCGGCAGCAACCTCTTATTTAATCACCTTCTGTAACTTCTCGTCGGGCTTTTATCTGTTTATATTGACTCGATTCCTTTCTTGCTTTTCAACTCTGTTATCTGCTTTAATTTCGTTTTTACCTATTCGAGGTAATTATCAAGCAACTGTTTGCACTCTTGAATAGGCCCTTTGAACAAAGAAATAACAGTTAAAAATAATTCTAATTCACAGTTATTAATAAAAATGGAAACGGCGCACTGTTCCCAAAAATTTTATCTACGAATTGTAGACTACATGACCGCCATCGCGCCTAAAATCACCACAAAACAGGTCGTGAGCATAAGCCTTATAATCGAAGTACATTTTTGCAAATTCGGAATATCCATTTGCTCTACCTGTTCATAGGCAAAATCTTCTTCACTTTCATATTCGCCTATATAGTCATTATCAAAATCGCTTAATAGGTCTTTTACATCCTCCTCGGATAGTTTACGGTGTCCATTGTCACACCATATTAGAAATGCTTCTTGTCGGCTTTCATCCAGCTCTTCCAACGCCTTCAAAACCACAAATATCTTATCGCTCATCCAACATTCTGCGATTAATCCCTTTGGAATATTTTCGTAATCCTGAAACATAAATTCGGGATCTTCCTCATCATGGTGCAATACCTTGCAGGCATCATAAAATTCCGATGTGCTGTTATAGTTAGCAAGTTTTAGCCATTCCCCATAGATAGGACCATAATTATATTTTGCGTATGTGCCGACGTATACGCTTGCTTCTGATGTATTTATTTGATGTGTCATTTCTTTACAGTTTTAATGTTTTTGATTTATTCGGCAATGCGAGGAGGTGTTGTTGTTTTGTTTCAATACTATTTCCAATGTTTTTAATCCTCATGCCTGACATTTTTTTTATTCGTATAAAGAGTCGGAGTATGCTGTGTTTCGTTTCAGGAGCAAAAAGGTTGGTGTTCAGCAGGCACAAGGTTTTGAGAAAAATACTACCCAACGGGCTGGAGATTTTTTGACAAAATTGCCTTGACCTTTTGCTTGCGATAAGAACACTGAAATACCTTAACTCCATGAATTGTGAACAACAGGTATATTCGTTTTTTAAGGCATAAAACAAAGTGGAAATAATGAGGATTGCATTGGGGATGGTTCAGAAATATACTACTGATCCATAAGGAAATGGGTGATTGAAGATTGAAGAGAAACGAGATATTCAATTTCCCGTTCCCAATCGTAGCCATAAGCTCTTTTACGGTCTGAAACGTAGTGAATGTCGTAAATGTACTTAGGGTTTACATTTTAGAGTATCAAGAAATGTTAATATGGGTATTAAGTGTTCGACTGTAGTCCCTGTCAGCCCGCACAAAAAGCCTTCATCGAAAAGATGAAGGCTTTTTTGCGTAGGTGAGGGATCGAACCATGCGCTGTATTTATTCTATAAACAAATATGTTTATATTTAATTTATGGATAAAGAATATGAAAAATATAAGGGTATCCATCCGGGGATTGTACTTGATAGGGAATTAAAGAAGCGTTCCATCAAACAACGTCCCTTTGCTTTATCATTAGAAGAACATCCCCAAACATTTAATGCGATTACCAAAGGAAAAAGAGGTATTAGTACGGCATTGGCGCTGAAGATTGAGAAAAAGCTTGGATTGGAAGAAGGTACCCTAGTTTTATTGCAGGCCTATTACGATATCCAAAGAATTAAAGAAAAAGAAATTCAAAATACCCCAGATCTGGACATTCTGAGTAAAGCCTTGTTTTGGGATACGGATATTCAAAAAATTAATTGGGAAAAGCAGTATATGGCCATTATTCAAAGGGTTTTTGAAAGGGGCACTGAAGAAGAAAAGGCCGAAATAATACATTTTTATGGTGTTGAAAAGATAGAAAAAGCCCTGGAAGGATCCAAAATCAGAGAATCATATAGAGTTTACCGAAAATAATATCCTAAAATTAATCAGTCTACATCTTTAACCTCTATTCCTCTTTCCTTGCTTTCTGTAAATCCCATGCCATTTGTAAGTTTAACCAATATTCGGCACTGATATTAAGCACCATTTCTAGCCTTACGGCCAGTCTAGGAGATATATTCCTTTTTCCTTTTAAAATCTCACTTAAGTTTGTTGGTAAGATTTCAAGTTGTTGGGCAATTGTTTTCTTAAGCAATTCTCTTTCCTCGATTTCTTCTTGAAGAAAAATCCCTGGGTGAAACGCTTTAACCTTTAAAATATTCCCTTTGCTATCGTTAATAGTATAATTCATCTTCTCTTTTTTCTCCAATTAAATCATGAATAATAACTAATATCTAAAGTGTATTAATAAATAAACAGGAGTTACCACTAAATATAACCATATTCTACTTAGTATTTTCAATAGAAGTCTCACAACAAACTACACATCCCCTTCATTTCCTTTCCTCTCTCCAAATCTTTAACTTTATACATGGCTATTAAAAAATCCGGAACTCATTCCATTTCCTTTGAAGGCACAAACCTCGACGTCTTCTACAACTTATATCTTCCAAGCTCTGACCAAGTATACGGCAGTATCATTGTCCTTCACGGTATGCAGGAACACAGCGGTCGTTACGATGATTTTGCTACTTTTCTTTCGAAAAATGGATTTGCGGTACTGAGCTATGACCATCCTGGTCATGGACAAACTGCCAAGGATAAAGAGGACTTAGGATTCTTCCACGAAAGTAAACCTGGAGAGTTTCTGATCCAAGTAGCTATTGGCATGTCGCAGTTCTTGGATTCGCAGTACAAAGATCAGCCTCATTTCATCATTGGGCATTCCTTAGGGTCCTTTATCTCCAGGAATGTCATTCAAGAGATTGGGGATGAATTTAGGGGAGCGGTTTTGATCGGTACAGGACATGCGATGAAAGGAAGTTCACTGGGAACGAAATTTTTGGGTGTTCTAAATAAAGTTGCTCCAAATTCTAGGTCCAGTTTTATGAACGATAAGTTTGCCCAGATCAATAATAGGAAGTTTAAGGATGAACCCAACCATGAGGATCTAAATTGGCTGAGCTTAAACCTGGAAAACAGGGACAATTACCTATCGGATGAATACTGTGGAATAGATTTTACGGATAATGCTTTCTATGGTGCAGCGCAGGTGACTTTGTGGGGCAGTGGCAATGGATGGGTGAAAAGGATTCCAAAGGAATTATCTGTTCTATTTTTAAGTGGAGAGGATGATCCAATTGGTGATTTTGGGAATGGGGTTAAAAAATCTGCGGAGGAGTTGATCGAACATGGGAGCAAGGATGTGAAGTATTACCTTTATCCAAAATTGAGGCATGAGTTGTTGAATGAGGATATTAAGAAGCAAGTTTATCAGAAGATATTGGATTGGTTGTTAATCAAGATTTGATGTTGACAGGCTGTTGTCAATACAATGGTTTCCTTTGCACTAACAAATAATAAAAAAGATGAGTAGAGAACATATTGAAAGATTTTACGTGATTGGTATTGCTGTCAAGACCTGCAATACCGATGGTTCGGCGGCAAAGGATATCCCTGCATTATGGGCTAAGTTTGCGGGTGAACGGTTGGATTCAACCATTCCGAATCGTATCGATGATGCAGTTTATGGCATTTATACCGATTATGAAAGCGATTTTCAACATCCTTATTTAGCCTTGATAGGTTGCAAGGTAAGTTCTTTGGATGAAATTCCTGAGGGAATGGTTGGAAGGGAGATTCCAGCTTCGGACTATGAAAAGACCATTGTAGAAGGAGATATTTCGGGTCCAACCATTTATGCGGCTTGGGAAAAAATTTGGGCATCTGATTTAGATCGGGCCTATAAAGCGGATTTTGAGGTTTACTCAGCTGAAAGTTGCCAAGCGGAGGTACCATCCGTTGAAATCTTTGTTTCCTTGCGATAATTGTAGATTAATTAAAGAAATTCTTAATAAGAAAGCCGCCTTGGGTGGCTTTTTTTGATTTCTGGGCTGTTTTATTTGAGGCTTGAGGTTCCTGCACTTTGGCCAAAAGCGGTAAAATCAAGCTTTATTTTACATTAGCAACGGGCTTTTATTGGTATCTTTGTTTTTCATACAAATAAAGGAGGGAACTTTTGGCTAAAATTGGAGTTATAGGTAGTGGAAGTTGGGCTACTGCAATGATCAAAATGTTGACAGATAACCAGCAGACTAAACATATCAATTGGTGGGTTCGCAAGCAGGAAGATATTGATTATATAGAGCAATACCATCATAATCCATCTTATCTTAGTGCGGTTGAGGTTAAATTGGATCATATCAGTTTGTATTCAGAACCTAAGGATGTTTTCCAAAATTCTGATATCATCATTTTGAATACTCCGGCTGCTTATCTTGAGGAAGCATTAAAGGATCTTCAACCTGAAGATTTCAAGGATAAACTTCTGGTATCTGCTATTAAAGGCATAGTGCCGTCGATCAAAATGATTGTAGGAGAGTTCTTGAATAAGAAATTCGAGGTGCCATTGGAGGATACAGTTGTGGTTGGAGGCCCTTGCCACGCAGAGGAGGTTTCGCTTGAAAAGCTTTCGTATCTGACCTTTGCTTCTAAGAACACTGCTAATGCTGCAGTTGTTGCTCAATTTTTCCAAAACCATTATATAAAAACCGTCGTGTCCAATGATATGTTGGGCGTAGAGTACGGCGCAGTCCTTAAAAATATATATGCTCTAGCCTGCGGTATCTGCCATGGTCTGGGTTATGGAGATAACTTTCAGGCGGTATTGATATCCAATGCAATCCGCGAAATGGAATACTTTGTCAATGCCATCGATCCGCAGAAAAGGGAGATCAACCAATCTGCCTATTTAGGGGATCTTTTGGTGACTGCCTATTCGCAATTCAGCCGAAACAGGACCTTTGGAACAATGATCGGCAAAGGCTATAGTGTGAAATCTGCACAGATGGAAATGAATATGGTAGCAGAGGGTTATTTTGCTTCTGATTGCATCCAAGATATTATCCTGGATCATCAGCTGGATATGCCAATCTGCAATACCGTTTATAATATTTTATATAAAAATCAATCAGCTACATTAGCTGTGAAAGCTTTATCGGATAAACTGACGTAATGATTAATAAAGATCAAATCGCTGAAAAATATAAAGAGATCCAAGACGAGATCACCCAAGCACTAGAGGCATTGGATGGTAAGGCTCGTTTTGAGGAAGAACTGTGGGAACGTGAAGGAGGAGGAGGCGGAAGGACCCGTGTCATCCAACATGGGAATATATTGGAAAAAGGTGGAGTAAACTTCTCTGCCGTGCATGGGAAGCTTCCTGAGCAGATCAAGAAAGCATTTGGCGTAGACGAGGAGGAATTCTTTGCAACTGGTGTATCCATTGTGATTCACCCTAACAACCCTTGGGTGCCGATTATCCATATGAATATCCGGTACTTTGAATTGAATGAAAATATACGTTGGTTTGGTGGTGGTATTGATCTGACTCCGCATTATGTGGATGAAACGGATGCTACCTATTTCCATCAGGAGCTGAAGAAGGTATGTGATCAGTATTCTTCGGAATTCTACCCGAAATTCAAGGATTGGGCAGATCAGTACTTCTTTATTAAACATAGAGAAGAAACTAGGGGTATTGGTGGTATATTCTACGATAAATTGACGCCTGAAAAGGCTGGTATCTCTGACCAAGAGATCTTTGACTTTTCATGTGATCTTGGCCACTTATTCCCGAAAGTATATAGTGAATTAGTAAATAGAAGCCGAAATAAACAATTTACTGAAGCTGAAAAGAACTGGCAATTGCTGAGAAGAGGCCGCTATGTGGAGTTTAACTTGGTATATGATGCTGGTACTAAATTTGGCTTAGAGACCAATGGAAGGATTGAATCCATTTTGATGAGCTTGCCAGAACAAGCGAATTGGTTCTATAATTTCCAAACCGAACAAGATTCTAAAGAAGAAAAAACTTTGTCCCTATTGAAAAAGGGGATTAACTGGGTTTAGTATTTATTGAAATTCAGATTCAATGATAAAATTTGAAAGATTCATTCTTGAGAATGGGTTGAAAGTGCTTGTCCATGAGGACCCTCATAGTCCGATGGCATGCATGAACATTTTGTATAATGTAGGGGCGCGGGATGAGAAAGAAGACAAAACAGGCTTCGCCCATCTATTCGAGCACCTTATGTTCAGTGGTTCGGTTAATATCCCGAACTACGATCAACCTTTACAGAGAGTTGGCGGTGAGAATAATGCGTTTACTTCCAACGATATCACCAACTACTACATCACCTTACCCGCAAACAATATTGAAACTGCATTTTGGTTAGAATCAGACCGTATGATGGGCTTAGCTTTTAACGAGCAAGGCTTGGAGGTTCAGCGCAATGTGGTAATCGAGGAATTCAAGCAGCGCTATCTAAACCAACCGTACGGTGATGTTTGGCTGAAACTGAGGGACCTGGCCTATAAGGTGCACCCTTATAAATGGGCGACGATAGGCAAGGAGGTCAAGCATATCGAGGATGCCAAAATGGAGGATGTAAAGGCTTTCTTTAAGAAATTCTATACGCCTAATAATGCGATCGTAGCTATTACCGGTAACGTAAAGTTAAATGATATCAAAGCTTTAGCTGAGAAGTGGTTTGCTGATATTCCAGTTGGTGAAGCCAATGATAGAAACCTTCCTCAAGAGCCTAAGCAAACTGCTGCTAGGGTAGAAGAAGTGACTGCGGATGTGCCGGTGAGCAGCATTTATATTGCCTTCCATTCTGTGGATCGATTAGATCCTAACTATCAAGTTGTCGATCTGATCACGGATGTGCTAGCTAGAGGAAGTTCATCCAGATTATACAGGAGATTGGTAAAAGAACGGAAATTATTCAGCGAGATCAATGCCTATGTGCTTGGAAGCTTGGATAACAACCTGATCGTCGTAGAAGGTAAACCGGTTGAAACGGTAACTCTGGAGGATGCTGAAAAAGCAATCTGGGAAGAGTTGGATAAACTGAAAACGGAATTGGTTTCCATAGAGGAACTGACTAAAGTAAAGAACAAGATAGAATCTACCATGGTCTTTGCTGAACTTTCGATCTTAGATAAGGCGATGAACCTAGCCTATTATGAATTGCTAGGGGATGCCGAACTATATAATCAAGAAGTAGAAAAATATTTGAACATAACTGCCGAAGATATCATGCGAGTATCTCAGGAGACCTTTCAGCGAGATAACTCATCCACATTAATGTACAATGCAAGAAGTAAGGAGGCTGAACATGCTGAATAGAATACATGCACCATCGATTAATGGAATTGGCGATATCAACCTGGAGCGCCCTGAGGAGATCAATTTTTCCAATGGCCTGAAGGTTTTTGTGTTCCATGCTCCAGATCAGGAGCTGGTGAAGGCTGAGTTTGTTTTCAATAACCTCTTTGAAGGTTTTGAAAATCCGGTAAGGAATACTGCATTGAGTTCTATGTTGAAGGAAGGTACAAGTACCTTGAATAGTGCCCAAATTGCGGAGAAGATTGATTTTTATGGTGCCTATTTGGTTCCGGAATTCAGTTTTGATTATAATGCCTTGACGCTTTATTCATTGGGTAAGCATATCGATGCGGTTTTGCCGATCGTCAATGATATCTTGAATAATTCCATCATTCCTGAGCAGGAATTGGAAACCTATGTGAGGAACAACAGCCAAAGTCTGCAGATTTCATTGGAAAAAACAGATTTTATCGCTCGCCGTCGTTTTTACGATAGCTTGTTCGGGTCGACTCGTTATGGACAGTCAGTTACTGATGAATTATTAAAGAGCTTGGATAGGGAAGATATTGCCAGATTGTACAGGCAGCAGATCCAGCCTAAAAACGCTACTTTATTTCTTTCTGGAAATATTACCCCTGAGGTCTTGTTCAGTTTCAGGAATTATTTTGAAGATCAATGGCAAGGGGAGGTTCAGATTAAGCATACTCCATTCATCCAAAAGGCAGGGCATAATCTAGAGCTGCTTAAGGTGGATAAGCCTGGAGCTTTGCAATCCTCAATCCGTCTAGGAAAGATCGGTATCAAGCGTTCGCATGCGGATTATCCGGCATTGCAATTTGTGAACACCTTATTTGGTGGGTTCTTTGGTTCGAGATTGATGAGCAATATCCGTGAAGACAAAGGCTATACTTATAGCATTGGCTCGCTTGTCGCCAACTTAAACCATGCTGGCTTTATTTCGATTGTAACCGATGTAGGCTCGGCTTATACAGAAGATACCTTGAAACAGATCGAATTGGAGTCAAGAAGATTACAGGATGAAAAGGTAAGCGAAGAAGAATTGGAATTGGTGCGGAACTATTTGCTAGGAGCCATGCTAGGCAGTCTGGAATCTATATTTTCGCATGTCGATAAATTCAAGTCCGTCTATTTTTCAGGCCTAGACCTGGATTACTATACCTATTACAGCAATATCGTCCGTAATATCAACGCCGACCAAGTTCAGGATATTGCCCAGAAGTATTTGGGAGTAGATGATATGGTGAAGGTGGTTGTTGGGTAGTATTAAATACTTGATACTAAATACTACTATGCTATGCCATTAAATCCCTGATAGCAACGGAGGCTAAGGTGCCGCCGAATGCTGCTGGGAGGTAGGACATGGTTCCGTAGGCAGACTTTTTGAAATTGCTGCCATCGGTGTACAATAGAGAGTCTTTATCAGGGAGTTCAGTTGAGAAAACAACTTTGACTCCTTTTTTTATGCCGTGTTTTTTAAGTTTTTTGCGGATATGCTGTGCAAGCTTGCAGTTGAAGGTGCTGCCGATATCAGCTACGCGTATTTTAGTAGGATCGACTTTACCACCTGCACCCATGGAACTGACAAATGGAATCTGTGAGTCCAATGCTAAACGGATGAAGAATAATTTTGGGGTGATGCTATCAATAGCTTCTACGCAGTAATCAGGTTTTAGTTCCAATAGACCGGGGATGCTCTGCGGCAAGATAAATTCTTGCACGACATTCAATTCCAGTTCAGGATTGATTGCTAAAAGCCTCTCTTTCATGATTTGGGCCTTTGCTTCGCCATGATTAGTTGCCAAAGCAGGTAATTGCCTATTCCTATTGCTCGGATCAACCGTATCACCATCGATAATGGTCATTTTCCCTACACCAGACCTTGCAATAAATTCAGCGGCAAAGGAACCTACACCGCCTAGACCAAGTACCATGACATGTGAGTTTGCCAATTTCTCCAGAGCCTCTCTACCGACAAGTGCTTCGGTGCGAGAAAGCCATGATATATCCATCATTCTTTTATACTATAATTAAAAACCTTCTTGAAATTCAGCAAGATCTGCTGCTCCAGTTCCTGCATAGACAGTTTTCTGGCGCGGCAAAAATAAGCATAAATTTCAGAGATTTTCGCATTCTTATCGTCACATTCTAAGAAAACACGATCGAGAGGGATATTGCGGATGACCTCCAACATTCCGCCCTGTAGGATATGTGGGCCTAAGGATAGATAATAGCCATTTTTAAGAAGGGTTTCTGCTAATGCCCAGTTTTTTGCATAGCCATGCATCATAACGGGAACTTTGTTATGTTTAGCAGTCAGTGAGCTGAAGACCTCTGAATAGGCTCTAACACAATGTATTATTATGGGTTTGTTGATTTCGTTGGCTAATTCGATCTGCTTTTCAAAAGCCATGGTCTGCTTTTCCCAAGGGGTAGAGGTCATTTTGTCTAAACCACATTCCCCGACGGCTATCACACCTTCCTGCGCTTGGTATCGTTTTAAGGTTTCAAATTGCAGGTCAAAATTCTCATCAATATACCATGGGTGGATACCTGCACTGCAAGGCTTTCTGTAGATAGACTCCTTGGATACAATGACATTGGGTAAGGTCAGTACACCAGGATCAGGTTCTGAATGTTTGTGGGTATGAATATCGATCAGCAACATATAGATTTTGATTCTAAACTAATGATATTTTTTGCAAAAACTACTCCATTATTTCTACGCGTTCAAATTCTAGGATGATGATTCCCGAGGTGGTATCTATTTTAAAACGTTTGCGGTTGTGGTCATTATCGAAGGTCTTTTCGATTTCAGGGACAGTTTCGGATATCTCCAAGATCACGGGATAGCCTTCATGTGCAATTTCAGACCGGGAGTAATGGGTGACTTGGTCAAATTTCATTTTGCGCTCATGACCTTGATGGCCGGCATCGTCATCCAGAAGTAGGGTTACAAAAAGTGTCTGCGACTTGGAGTCTTCCTCAGTTTTTACGATTTCTGCTCCTAATAGCGAATTAATATCTATTACCATAATGCTACATGTCTAGGTATCTAACTGTATAACAGAAATCGCGTTATTTCGTTTTAATAATGGGTTAATTATTACTAAAAACAAAGTTATTGTGCCTAAGGTCCTCCATAATCAATTTCATGATATCCTTTTTCCTTTCTGCTATCAGTTTAGCTTTCAGACTTTTGATAAATGGATGCTTCCCAGATGGCTGGGACTCATTTTTTGAGGAGTTGTTTTTCTTGTTGAACATATTACCTCCTGATGATAAATTGTTTATAATGGTCAAACTTTCTAGTAACTAAATGAGATTCAGCTAGCTAGTGTTGTATTAAAGTTAAGTTAATGAGTTGAAAATAGCAATAGCTGAGAAGATTTTTAAGGAGGGATTTAATTTTGCTCAAGGATTGCATATCTTCGTTTCAAAATCTTGGAATTGCTAAAAATCGCCCATCATACTGCTTATATACAACCTTTGCCGGAAGGACATCGCTTCCCTATGTTGAAATATGAGCTCATTCCTGAACAATTAATTTATGAAGGTTTGGTGGGGAAAGAGTCTTTCTTTGAGCCCGAATTGGTTGATAAAGAAGTGATTTACCTAGCACATGACAAGAAATACACCGACGATCTATTGAACCTGACCTTGGACCCCAAGATGGTCCGTAGGATTGGTTTTCCGATGCCTGAATCGCTGGTTGCTCGAGAAAGGTACTTGATTGATGGAACCATTAAGGCTTCGCTAGAAGCCATGAAATCTGGGGTTTCCTTCAATACCGCTGGTGGAACCCATCATGCCGGTAGAGATTTCGGCGAAGGCTTCTGCCTTCTGAATGATCAAGCTGTTGCAGCAGCTTATCTGTACCATGAAGGTCTAGCAAAGAAGATCTTGATCATAGACTTGGATGTGCATCAAGGAAATGGGACTGCCCATATCTTTGAGGACCACCCTGATATCATAACTTTCTCTATTCATGGAGAGAAAAACTTTCCATTCAAGAAGGAGAAATCTCATTATGATATCCCTTTGCATGATGGTATCGAAGATGAAGAGTATCTTTCCATTTTAGAAGATAGGCTCCCCAAATTATTTGATGAAGTTGAACCTGATTTTGTTTATTTTCAATCTGGGGTTGATGTTTTAGCGACCGATAAGCTTGGGAAGTTTCAGCTGAGTATGGAGGGCTGCCGAAAGAGAGATGCCGTTGTGTTTCAATATTGCAAGAAATTTAAGGTCCCTGTCGAGGTGAGTATGGGTGGAGGATATTCTGTCCATATCAAGGATATCGTCAATGCGCATGTTAACACCTACAGGACCGCCATAGATATTTACGATTTATAAAGAATTATGTTTTTTCACCAAGATGCTAGTTTCCTGAACCTGATTATCCATCATGTAGGAAACAAGAGCCAAGACGAGTATTTTACCCTATCTGAGGAAGAAGTAGATGTTAAATCTGATGAGATATTAGCAGACCTGTTGATGCAATATTTTATGAAGCCTTTTGCAAAGGCCAATGAAGTGTACCGATTTTACCATCCTAATGATACCTTAGACTTGAATGAGGTTTTTTACTTCTCTAGACAGTATTTTTCGGGAGATCTAGGATTTGTGGAGTTCTCGAAATCCATTGCTAAGTTTCTTTATGAGGTGACGGAGCATCCTAAGATCAAATCTGGGGAATTGTATGTCGTTGCTCTAGATAATGTGCAATTGGAAGGAGAGGAGCATAAGGCTATCGGGATCTTTAAGTCTGAAAACAAGGAGGCCTATTTAAAAGTTTATACCGAGGCATCAGGCCTAGGTGTGAATTATGAGGAGAAGGCGATCAATATCAATAAACTGGATAAAGGGGTTGTCATTGTAAATGTTGAAGAGGAGGAGGGCTATAAAGTGCTCTGCGTAGATCAAACCAATGGTTCGGAGGCAGTTTATTGGAAGGACGATTTCTTGAAGCTGAAGACCAGAAATGATAATTACCAACAGACCGGGAATCTGATGAAAGTCTATAAAAACTTTGTCAATGACAAGATTGACGAGGTATTTGATATGGACAAAGCTGATAAAATTGATCTGATGAATCGTTCGATGAATTATTTCAAAACCAAGGAGACCTTTGTGGAGGATGAATTCAACGAAGAGGTAATTGGTAATCCAGATGCTATTTCTTTGTTCAAGGATTATAAGAGCAATTTTGAGGATGAATTTGAAACGCCTTTCCAATCAAACTTTGATATTGCTGCTCCTGCTGTGAAGAAAATGGCAAGTAGCTATAAATCTGTGCTTAAACTGGATAAAAACTTCCATATTTATGTGCATGGTAAGCGGGAGCTCCTAGAAAAGGGCTATGATGAGGATAAGGGAATGAATTATTATAAACTATATTTCGAAAACGAAGATTAGTCATGGCAAGACCTCAGTCAAATAAGCAGTATTACAAATGGATTGGCATCTGTATTTTGCTGATATTGGGCTTACAGATCTTGCAATCTAATTCTAATTGGGTAGAAATCGCTTATAGCCGCGGTTTCTACCCAATTTATGTTTATTTCCCAAGGTTTCTCTTTGGTTGGCTGCCATTAAGTATTGGCGACTTGATCTATGCCTTGATTTTTATCCTTCTTGGATGGAATCTATTGAAGGCTATTATTTTACTCTTCAAGAAGCAGTTTTCTCAATCTGGTCGGCAGTTCCTCAGGTTTATAGGCCTGTTGCTCAGTTTCTATATCTTCTTTTATGCTGCCTGGGCATTGAATTATTATCGAATTCCAATCAGTAAACAGCTCGATATCAATGTGGATACGATCAAACTGGAAGACCATCTTTCAGTATTGGAGACTCATATTAGCAAAGCTAATGCACTTCGCGAGCAAATTAATATCACTGATCAGGATAGGGAGAAAGCGGACCAACAGATTCAGGAATTGATGAAGCAGGACCATACTTTTCCTATTCTTACAAAATCACAGGTTAAAATAAAAACACCATTGATTGGACCTATGGCTTCATATTTTGGAGTGTCAGGGTATTTCAATCCATTCAGCAATGAAGCTCATGTTAATGCTGAAATGCCGAAGACCAGTTATCCTTTTACTGTGGCACATGAGCTTTCCCATCAGATGGGTATAGGATTTGAGGACGAATGTAATTTTATAGCCTTTGTTAAATTGAAGGACCATTCTGATCCTTGGTATCAATATGCTGCCTATTATGAAAGTGTGACCTACCTGCTAAGGACCTTGTATTTGGTGGATCGATCGAAGTTTGAGGTCTTTAAAGAGATGCTTTCTCCTAAGTTGAAGGCTGATATTAAGCAAGACCAAGATTACTGGATGCGCTATACAGGTTGGATTTCTGATGTTTCAGGTTTGTTTTACAACCAATACCTGAAGCATAATAATCAGATTGAGGGAATGGCAAGGTACGGCATGGTCAGCAGATTGATCATTGCATGGGAAATAAAAAAGGCTAACTGATCCAGCTAGCCTTTTTATCGATTTTATTTTTTCTTATACAGAGAAACTCTCTCCGCAAGCACAAGTTCTTGAGGCATTAGGATTATGGAATTCAAAACCTTTTCCAGTTAATCCATCGGTGTAATCCAATTCTGTTCCTGCTAAATAAAGGTATGATTTGATGTCCAAACAGATCTTTACTCCGTTGTCCTCGAAAAACTGATCTCCTTTTTTCTCTTCATTATCGAAGTTCAGTTTGTAAGACAGGCCAGAGCAACCACCGCTTTCAACAGCAACACGTACGAAATAAGTGTTATCGTAGTTCTCCTCCTTAATAATTGCGCTTATACGTTCTTTTGCTTTATCAGTTACGGTAACCATGTTTTTTCTCCTTTGAATAATTCTACAAAAATACATAAAACAAATATGAAATATGATTTCAATCATCTTTCTTCTGTCAAATTAATCCCTCCTTGTACATCTCCCATATAGGTGAATCCTTTCTAATGCTTTCACAGGCTGCTTTTATGAGTGGAATCGCATAGTCAATTTCTTCCATGCTATTGTATTTACTAAAGCTGAACCGAAGGCTGCAATAAGCCTCATCGTCGGTATAGCCCATAGCCTTTAACACATGGGATGGATCGCGATCTCCAGAGACACAGGCAGAACCTGAGGAAAGAGCTAGTGTTGGGAGTTTGGTCATTAATTCAGTTGCTTTTACATGTTTGATATGCACATTGCTAGTGTTAGGTAATCGATTGCTGCCTAGTGTTTTGATTTCACTTTCCTCAATCTCTTCTAAAAGTCTCTTTTCAAAATAATCTCTTATTTCTCCAACGTCTTTATGTTCAAAATTGATTTGGTTAGCTGCCTCACCTAAGCCTACAATTTGATGGACTGGATAAGTTCCGCCTCGAAATCCTGATTCCTGCTTGCCTCCAACGATCAATGCGGGAATCTGTATGGGTTTAGACTTTCTGCGGATGTACAGAGCGCCAATTCCCTTGGGACCATGAATTTTATGGGCACTCATACAAAGTATATCAATAGGGATATTTGAGAGATCCAAAGGAAGCTTTCCTATCCATTGGGTGGCATCGCAGAAAAAAAGAACGTCCTTATTGGAACAGATCTCTGCAATTTCCTCGATAGGTTGCAGTACACCTGTTTCATTATTGGCAGCCATTATACAAACCAAGACTGTTTGATCCGTAATCGTGTTTTTTAGTTCTTCCAGGTCGATTACCCCAAACTTGTTAACTGAAAGATAGCTAACCTTCATGCCTTCTTTTTCAACCGCTTGGCAGCTGCTTAATACAGCTTTATGCTCCGCGCTGGAAGTGATGATATGGTTGCCTTTAGATTGGTATGCCTTGCTGATTCCCTTGATTACGGTGTTTATGGATTCTGTTGCTCCCGAACTGAAATAAATTTCTTTAGGGTTTACGTTCAGTAAGTCAGCAACCTGTATGCGAGCCTTCTCGATAGCGTGGTTAGCCTGTCGTCCTAATTTATGTTGTATACTGGAAGCATTTCCATAAGAATCCTTTAAATAGGGTAGCATGGCTTTAAAGACCTGATCATCTATCTTACTGGTGGCGTTATTGTCAAAATAGCAGTAGTCCATATGTTAAAGTTATTTAAAATATTAAGCCATCTACTGAATAAAAGACTATTTTTTTATTTTTGGGCTAAATTATCACAGCAAGAAAATGAACTTTGCAAACTTAGAATCCAGCCTAGAGAAGTTGTTCGACGTAATCCTTCTTAAAATCCCGAGTATAGCCGTTGGTTTTTTTATCCTATTTATTGGCCGTTACGTCATTAAATTCGTTCTGAGATTTATCGACAAGCGATTTGTGAAAAAGGATGTTGACATTTCGATCCGATCCTTTATCAAGAGCTTGATGAAGTTTGCAATGTATGCGCTTTTGATCCTCACGGTAGCAAATACCATGGGTATTGAAACCACATCGTTTATTGCGGCCTTGTCTGCTTTCGGATTGGCAGTAGGTATGGCCTTGCAAGGTAGTCTGTCCAACTTTGCTGGAGGGGTGTTGATTCTTGTTTTCAGACCATTTGATGTCGGCGATTATATTTCGAGTGCCAATGGTTCTTCGGGATCCGTCGAAAGGATCGACCTCCTGTATACCACCATTATCGATGATGATGGAATCCGTGTATTTAGCCCGAATGGCACCTTGGCCAATTCGGTTATCAAGAACTATACAAAAATCACAGCCCGTAGGATGCAGTTCACTTTTGTTCTTTCCTATGATACCAACATCAAAGTAGCTCGCGAGGCTATCCTTTCGGTATTGAATTCAGATGAAAGAATTCTAGATGCGCCTAAGAAAGAGGTAATCGTAGGGGACCTGAAAGAGACCGGTATCAGTTTAGTGGTGAGGGCATGGGCTAATCGTGAAGTATTCTGGGCAACCAAGAATCAGATAGGCGAGGATATCAAAAATGTGCTGGATGGAAAGAATATGGTATTCCCTTCAAATGTGGTTAAGATCATTGATGAAACTCCTGGGCATGACGAAAAGGACAAAGCCGTTTCCTAATCCATCGAGTTTATCAATACATAATATCGGTAAGCTACAACAGCCTGTTGTAGCTTACTTAGTTTAGAAGGATCCTCCTTGCTATACTTTGGAAGTGCTTTCTGGTTGATTTTGTTCAAAATCCTAAAGAATCCTTTTTTCATATCTTTTTAGTGAATCAATAAATTCAGACCTACAGCTAATAATGCCCCAATAATTGGACCAAGAACCGGTACCCAAGCATAACCTGCATCAAATCCAGCTTTGTTCCTTATCGGGAGTATCGCATGGATGATCCTTGGACCTAAGTCCCTTGCCGGATTGATGGCATAACCAGTAGTTCCCCCTAAGGAAAGCCCAATAACCCAAACTAAGAAGGCAACAGGGATGGCTCCAATGGAACCTAAGCCTACAACCGTATCATCAGATAGCTTGGCATCTGTAAAATGAAGGATAGTGAAGATCAGAACAAAAGTTCCAACCACCTCTGAAATCAAATTGATAGGCAGGTTTCGGATAGCGGGTTCTGTACAGAATACCGCTTGTTTTGCTCCAGGGTCTTCTGTGGCATCAAAATGACTTTTGTAGACCAACCATACCACCGTTGCTCCAATCATTGCTCCCAAGAATTGAGCGCCAATATAGGATAGGGAAGTAGCGAGGTCCATTTTACCCAATGCTAAATTCGCAATGGTCACTGCACAGTTTAAGTGGGCACCTGAATAAGGAGCAGCTATGTTTACTCCTACAAATACGGCCAAAGCCCATGCAGTAGTGATTACGATCCATCCTGAATCATTTCCTTTCGTTTTGTTCAATACAACATTGGCAACAACTCCGCCCCCCAAGAGTATCATTACGGCGGTGCCAACAAGTTCAGCTATAAATGGTGTCATTTCTAGGTTTAGTTATAGTAATTTGTTATCAAATAGGTATTAAGCGTTATTCGACCAGTAAATGACTGCATTTACCGCGCGATTCCATTCTTCAAGGTTCTTGTCAAGCTTTGCAGACTTATTGTTTTCAATGCGTTTGTCTTCTTGCCACAATTCTTGCAGTTCAGCTAAATCTTTCCAGAACCCAACGGCAAGACCTGCTAGAAATGCTGCCCCCATTGCGGTTGTTTCCGTTATTTTAGGTCTTACCACCGTAGATTTTAATATATCCGCCTGGAATTGCAACAGAAATTGATTTTGTGTCGCTCCACCATCCACGCGCAATTCCTTGATCTTGGTTTTCGAATCAGCTTCCATGGCTTTCAGGATATCATGGGTCTGGTAGGCAATACTTTCAATCGCCGCTCTAGCGATATGGGCATCAGTAGTTCCTCTTGAGATCCCAAAGATGGTGCCTCTCGCATTCGGGTTCCAATGTGGAGCGCCCAATCCAGCAAAGGCTGGAACGAGATAGACGCCATCCGTGGTGTCAACACTGCTGGCCAAAGCTTCCACATCACTTGATTTTTTGATAATCTTTAATTCATCTCTCAGCCATTGAACAACCGCTCCTCCGATAAAAATACTGCCTTCAAGCGCATAGACCACTTCTTTCCCGATTTTCCAACCAATGGTCGTTACCAGTTTGTTTTCAGACTTCACAGGCTTGTTACCGATGTTCATTAACAAGAAACAGCCGGTTCCATAGGTGTTTTTTGCCATTCCCTTTTTGATACACATCTGGCCAAATAAAGCTGCCTGTTGATCCCCTGCGATACCGGCAATCGGAATAGGACGGCTGCCCAATTCCGTAGAAGTTTCACCATAAACCTCTGATGAACTCTTAACCTCTGGCAATAAGGACTCAGGAATATCAAATAATTCCAATAATTCCTTGTCCCACTTTAACTCATTGATATTGTATAGCATGGTCCTCGATGCGTTTGTCACATCTGTAACATGCTTTTCGCCATTGGTCAAGTTCCAGATCAACCAGGAATCAATGGTTCCAAAAGCAAGCTCCTTGCGTTCTGCAAGCTTTCTTGCCCCTTTCACATTGTCCAGGATCCATTTAATCTTGGTAGCAGAGAAGTAAGAATCGATCAGCAAACCAGTTTTCTCCTGAACCATGTCCAAGTGTCCATCCTGGATCAGCTTTGCACAATAGTCAGCAGTCCGTCGATCTTGCCATACGATTGCATTATAGATCGGTTCTCCAGTCCTACGGTTCCAAACCACGGTGGTTTCCCGTTGGTTGGTGATCCCGATTCCTTTGATGGATTCCAACTTGGTCTTGGATTTCGCCAAAGCTTCAGTGAAAACCGCCATCTGGCTAGACCAAATCTCTTGCGGATCATGTTCTACCCATCCAGATTTAGGGTAGATCTGTTGAAATTCCTTTTGGGCAATATTCACGATATCACCCTTCTTGTTAAATAAAATTGCCCTTGAGCTTGTCGTTCCTTGATCTAATGCAACAATATATTCTTTCATTCTCTAAGGTTTATATAGTCTTGAATTATAGTGTGTAGCGTTTAGCTAGTTCAATGTATTGGTTAACTTCTTCTTGTGCCCATCCTTCAGGTTTCCCTAATTCTTTGGCCATTATTTCAGCCACTTTAGGAGCGGCTTTCATTGATGCTTCAGCGTCTAGAAGCAATAGACGACATCGTCTGCCAAGGAAATCTTCAACCTTCCTGACCATTTCATAGCGGCAGGCCCAAACGACTTCAGCAGCGTTGTACTCATAGCCATCCACGAGCAATTCGCGCAATGACTCATCCTCTTGGATCAGTTGCTGTATAGCTTGATAGTCCTTACCATAAAGATTCCAATGTGCATGGTATACATCGGGTGTAGAACCATGGATCGGCAAGCTTTTCGTCCTGCAGGGTACTTCCTTCAGTTTTCCGATCTGAATGGCCATATTGACGGTGTCTTCAGCCATTTTACGGTAAGTTGTCCATTTACCCCCCGTGATTGTGATCAAATCCGATTCAGAGTGGATAAGCTTATGGTCCCTGGATATCTCCTTTGTGCTTTCATCATCGTCTTTCGGAGCTGCCAAAGGCCTTAACCCAGCATAAATAGCCAATATATCCTCCCGCTTTGGTGCAGGGTTTAAATAGCTGTCTGCGGTCTCCAAGATAAAGTTGATTTCATCTTCCATCGGGCGGGGCTCGATCATGTGCTCCTTGATGGGGATATCTGTGGTTCCCAACAGCACTTTTCCATGCCATGGCACCCCAAAGAGAACCCGACCATCACTGGTCTCTGGAATCATCAAGGCGTCGATACCATCCAAAAACTTCTGGTCAATGACAATATGTGAACCTTGACTAGGTCGAACCAAGTTTTTATGCGTAGGAGAGTCCATCTTCAAAATATCATCCACGAACACACCGGTTGCATTGATAACCGTCTTAGCTTTAATGTGATAGGTTTCGCTAGTTTCAGTATCCCTTATGATAATACCATTGACTTTTCCTTGCTCATTCTTATGGATTTCAATGGCTTCCATATAGTTCAATATGGTTGCACCATGTTCAAAAGCGGTCTGGCCCAAGTTTACGGCCAACCTAGCATCGTCGAATTGGCCATCATAATACAAGATGCCACCTTTAAGGTTTTTGGTCTTGATGTGCGGCAATTTTTGGATGACTTCCTCTTTAGAGAGGCCTTCCGAATTCCCGATTCGGAGACTGCCTGCAAGCCAATCATAGAGCTTCAGGCCAATTAAATATTTCAGTTTGCTAAATGTCGAGTAGACAGGGATAACAAAGGATTGTACGGAAGAAACGTGTGGGGCATTTTTAAAGATCAGGCCTCGTTCTCTCAAGGCACCCATAACTAATTTGATATCACCATTGGCTAAGTAGCGGACTCCACCATGGACCAATTTGGTGCTTTTGCTAGAGGTTCCTTTGGCAAAGTCATATTTTTCTATTAATAGGACCTTGAAACCTCTACTGGCGGCATCCACTGCCGTTCCTAAGCCGGTAGCACCACCTCCGATGACTACCATATCCCAAATTGTTGATTCCTTTAATTTATTGAGTTGATCTGATCTGTTGATTCCAGCGAGCATGTAAATGTGTTTTATGCTAAATGTAAGAATTTTTAAGAAGAAATTAAATCCATCCAGAGGAGTTTACAAAAAATTAACGTCTTGTATATTGTGCGAAAAAAGGCGTAAACCGTTCTTTTTTAAAGGAATTTTATTCTTATTTTTGATGTTAAGCCAATATAAATAAAACTTGAATTATGTAAAAACCCAGCTTTATTTATATTTAATTATCTTTAATATTGTTTTGAAGTAAAGGCAATATCTACCATTATGACACTAAGTAATAATTCATTTACGCAAACGTTTGACTAAATCCCATTGTACAGAAATTAAGATATATGACTTAAATTAATAAAGTAATGACCGAATGTGATAAACGAAAACTGAAAAGTTTTCCTACACTTGTGAAACTAAATCTATTTATACAATTTTTATGATACAATAATCTAATTTTTTGCTGAATCAATTTCCCAGAGAGGAAGCTGTTCGTGGCAAGGAAAGAGTTTGTTATATCCAGTTGAATCATAAATTTTATGAAAGAAAACAATAATACTTCTAGGCGCGATTTTATCAAGAAATCGTTGATTGGGGCAGCAGCATTTACTATTGTGCCTCGTTTTGTACTTGGAAAAGGCTATCTAGCTCCCAGCGATCACTTGACAAAAGGGGTAATCGGTGTCGGCTCTATGGGACGTGGACACTTTGAGTACGCCGGTACCAAGACAGTAGCTATCTGTGACGTGGATACCCGCCACTTAGCAATAGCACAAAAAGCATTGGGTGGAGGGGTTAAAGAACACCATGACTTCCGTGATTTGATCTCTAATCCTGAAGTGGATATTGTTCACATCGCTACGCCACCTCACTGGCACGGATTGATGGCTGTCGAGGCTGCTCGCTCCGGAAAAGATATCTGGTGTGAGAAACCAATGACCAGAACTATCGGAGAAGGCAAAAGAGTGAAAGAGGCTGTAAAACAGCATGGTAATATTTTCCGTTTGAATACATGGTTCCGTTTTGATGCCAATTTCTATGGCATGAATGTACCTGTTAAGAAAATCAAGAAATTAGTGGATACAGGTATGCTGGGTTGGCCATTGAAAGTGACCATCAGCAAGCATACAGGATTCGACTGGAAATTCTACTGGGTAGGAAAAACAAACCTGCCGGTGGAACAGGTTCCAAAAGAATTGGATTATGATATGTGGTTAGGTCCAGCTCCTTACAAACCATACAATGCACACCGTACGCACTTGACCTTCCGTGGTTATTGGGATTACGATGGCGGTGGTTTGGGCGATATGGGTCAGCACTATATGGACCCTGTTCAATATTTCTTAGGAAAAGACAATGAATCACCTGTTAAGATTGAGGTGGATGCTCCACAACAGCATTCCGATGCTGTAGGTACTTGGAGAAAGATCACCTATACCTATGCAGATGGATGCCAGATTATCCTGGACGGTGAAGGAACGGAAGAAGGAAAAGCATACATTGAAGGTCCTAACGGAAAACTATATAGAGGATTCGTATCGGATATTCCAGACTTGGAACGCAAGTTGGCCCAATATCCAGATCCAGCTCCTCAGGTTACCGACTTCGTAGAGGCAGTTCGTACGCGCCAGAAATTCGCACTGAACGAAGAAAATGGTTATTACTCCTGTACCTTGATCAACTTAGGGCTTGCAGCACTTAGGTTGAACAGAACTTTGCATTATGATTCCGCTAAACAGGAGTTTGTCAATGATGAAGCAGCTAACAGATTAATTCACCAGCCGATGAGAGGACCTTGGTCTTTCTAAACCTACGAAACATGAAAAAAGTATTTAACACCATAGCCGCATTATTATTTTTACAAGTTGCCGCTTATGCACAGCAACCTTCAGGACGCACCACCGCGACCAAGATTGCCGATGTATTAGCCCAACAGCCTGCTGAAGAACAAGCAAAGTTCTTATCGGCGATGAAGGAATTGGAAGGTTTTACTTCCGAGGATGTTTCAGCGCTGTTGCTAGGATTGAAACCTCAAGGAGGAAATAATGCGCCAATCGAATATGCAACGAATTCGTATGCCTTTTTTGTGATGCAGCCGAACATGGAAAGCCAGCGTGCAACCTATGTGAAAGGCTTATTGGAGGCATTGGATAAATTGACCGACAAAAACAACAAAGGATACGTCTTTGAATTGCTTAAGTTCTGTGCTAAAAACGATGCTATTGATAAGGTAGCACCCTATTTGGCAGACGAGGACCTAGCTGAAAAGGCTGCCCGCGTTCTGAATGCAATCCATACTCCAGAAGCTGCAAGTGCTTTGAATGCTGCTTTAAATAGCTCAGCGACTGAAAAAACAGCTAGCGCGATCGTTACGGCACTTGGTGAGTTGGAATCTACAGAAGCAGAGGCGAAAATCATTGAGCTGATTGCGAAGTATACATCAGATAATTTCCAATTGGCGGGTCTTACTGCATTGAGTAAAATTGCAGGCCCTAATTCAGCCGAACTTTTCTTAACGAAAGCAGAAGAGAAGAGCTACCAATACGATAGAACCAATGCTGCAAGTTTAGCAGTTGACTATGCAGAAGGATTAGCTAAGAAAGATAAAGATGCGGAAGCAACCAGATTTGCTACCACCTTATACAAAAATGCTACAGCATTCAAAGCTCCAACAATCCAAGCCGGAGCTATTTCTGTATTGACGGCCATCAACCCTGCAAAGCAGAAGAAACAATTGATCAAATTGGCTTCGAATGAAGACAAGCTTCTTCGCAATGTAGCCCTAGGCTTATTGGCTGATGAGGCAAAGGCTAGTGACCTAGTGAAATTAGCGGGCTCCTTGAGAAAATTCGATGGAGATGCGCAAGAAAGCTTACTGAACTTCTTGGCAACTGAAGACGCAACGGGCTCAGTAAAGGCTATTGAGAAGAGCTTTCCTGCATTGAAAGATGAGGAAGCTAAAATCGCTGCTTTAAATGCGCTTTCTGTTTTGACCAAAGGTGCAAATTCAGACTTCTTGATCAAGCAGATTCCAAATGCTTCTGAAAAGGAATTGGCTGTGATCAAAACCTTGCTTTTATCTTCAAAGGATAAAGGAACAATGGATGTGGTAAACGGAGCTTTAGCCAACGCGGATGCTAAAACACAAGTTGCTTTATTGGATGTCCTTTCCCACAGAACAAATCCATCCTCTTCAGCTGCGGTATTGCCCTTAACGGCTTCATCGGATGCTGCAGTGAAATTGGCGGCTTTCAAAGCCTTATCCAATACCGTAAACCCAGATAACCTAGAGGCTGTCATCCAATTAATGGATAATGCTTCAGGTGAAGAATTAAAATACGCACAACAAGCAGCAATTGATGCTATTAATGCCAGCCCAGATAAGGATGCAAAAATCCAACGTTTAGCTGCAAATATTTCACGTTCTGCTGCTCCTTCAGCTGCTAAATATTTCCCAATCTTCGCAGGAGTGGGGGGTACAGAGGCACTAAAAGCAGTTGAAAACTATGTAGGTAGTAATGGTCCATTGAAAGCTGAATCTATCCAAGCTTTGGCGAACTGGTCAAATTCGGAATCTCTTCCAGTCTTGATCCGTCTCTCCAAAACAGAAAAAGATCCAGCACTTTTCAATACCATTTTCAATGGCCTGATCAAACAATTGAATGCGAGCAAAGTAAATCCTGATCAGAAAACCTTATTGTTAAAAGATGCTTTTGAGCTTGCTCAAGATGTCAAACAAAAGAGAGCGGCTTTATCCAATCTTCAATCTACTGGTACTTACCAAGCATTGATGTTTGCTGCGCAGTACATGAATGACAAAGATTTAGGTGGGTCAGCAACAAACGTAGCCATGAATATTGCTATGGACCACAAGGACTATATTGGAGCTGATGTTCGCAAGATCTTAAATGATGCTGCAACTAGACTATCAGGAAGCGAAAGCTCTTACCTGAAAGAAGCTATTGTACGTCATTTAGCTGAAATGCCAAGTGGTGAAGGCTACATTTCCATGTTCAATGGTAAAGATTTGACAGGATGGCAAGGCTTGGTTGAAAATCCGATCAAACGTGCTAATATGTCAAAAGCTGAATTGGCAAAGAAACAAGTTGAAGCTGACAAAAAGATGCGCGAAAGCTGGACTGCAGAAAATGGAGACTTAGTTTTCAGCGGTCATGGCGACAATATCGCAACCATTAAGAAATACGGCGATTTTGAAATGTTGGTGGATTGGAAATTAGATCCTAATGGTAAAGAACCAGATGCTGGTATTTACCTAAGAGGAACTCCACAAGTTCAGATCTGGGATATCTCCCGTACCGAGGTAGGTGCCCAAGTAGGTTCTGGTGGTCTATACAACAATGCTAAAAATGCCAAAGACCCTATTAAGGTTGCAGATAATGCTTTAGGAGAGTGGAATACCTTTAAGATCAAAATGGTAGGTGAAGATGTTTCCGTTTGGTTAAATGGTGAATTGGTCGTTGATAATGTTCCATTGGAAAACTATTGGGACCGCAATCAATCTATCTTCCCAACAGAACAGATCGAGCTACAAGCCCATGGTTCAAGAGTATGGTACCGTGATATCTTTATCAAGGAAATTCCACGTAAAGAAGTTTACTCCTTGAGCAATCAAGAGAAACAAGAAGGTTTTGAAATGCTTTTTGACGGTACGAACTTAGATAAATGGACCAGTACTCCAGCTTATGAGGTCACTCCGGAAGGTTATATCCGTTCGAATCCTGATGCTAAATTTGGAAAGAACTTATATACGAAAGATCAATATGGCGATTTCGTTTATAGATTTGAGTTCAAATTAACTCCAGGAGCGAACAATGGTGTGGGAATCCGTACCCCATTAGAAGGTGATGCAGCATACCAAGGAATGGAAATCCAGATCTTGGATGATGGGGCAGATGTTTACAAAGATCTTAAACCTTATCAATATCACGGTTCTGTTTACGGAATCATCGCTGCGAAACGTGGTGCCTTAAATCCAGTTGGAGAATGGAATACTGAAGAAATCCGTATCCAAGGGGATAAGATCAAAATCACTGTCAATGGAAAAGTTATTGTTGATGGCGACTTGAAACAAGCAACCAAGAATGGTCCTGCTGATGGGAAAAGTCACCCTGGATTAAGCAATAGCTCAGGCCATATCGGTTTCCTTGGCCATGGTACAGAGGTTTTCCTTCGTAACATCCGAGTGAAAAAAATGTAAATAGATTTTTTAAATATTACCAAACAGGGGCTGTCCAAATATTTTGGACAGCCCCTGTTTTTTCCGCTGGATTTTTAGATTTTCCTGTTTTGTTCCCAATAATGCTTTAATAGGAGCTTTTTATCGTAAAATAAAGCTGACAGTTTCCCATATTCCTGACTAATCTCGTATACTTGCTTTAGTAATAACAACAATCAATTATTCATGCATAAGATTAACCTAATCATTTCTTGTTTGGTCCTTGGTTCTGTTGGTAGCAGTTTTGCCCAACTATCACCCTTAACCGTAGAAAAGATCATGCGAGATCCGAAATGGATGGGCACTTCACCCTCCAATTATCGATGGTCTGACAACAGTAGATATCTGTATTTCAATTGGAACCCAGAAGGAAAGGATAAATCCCAAGTCTATCGCTTAGATGTTGCCTCCAAGAAATATGAACTGAGCTCCGATAGCCTAGCTAAGCTGGATGAAGCTCCACAATATATTTTCAATCAGGACAAAACTTTGGCTGTTTTCGAAAGGGAAGGAGACATCTATGTCAAGAACAAGGAGAAGGTCAAACGCCTTACCGAAACTATCGAAAGGGAAAACCCATTATCCTTTTTGTTGAACGATGAACTCGTTTTCCAAAGGAATGAAAATGTATATACCCTAGACCTGAACAATAACACGGTTCGTCAATTAACCAACTTTCAAAGAGGTGTTGCTCCAAAAGCTGGACAAAAGCTTTCCGATCAGGATGAATGGTTGAAAAAGGACCAAGAACAGCTGTTTGAAGTATTTAAGGAAGAAGATCGCTTGAAGGATAAGACCAAAAAGAAAGAGAATAAGAAGACCTTATATCTAGGCGACGCTTATTTAGGCGGATTGTCCGTGAGTCCTGACGGCCAATTTATCACCTACCGATTGATCTATCCTGCCAAAGGAAATAGAAATACCATTGTTCCCGATTTCATCACCCGTTCAGGATATGTAGAGGACCTCAATATGCGTACAAAGGTGGGTAATGAACTTACACAGTTTAAGAGCTTTGTCTATAAAGTGAAACAAGATACTGCTCTAGAGGTTAAAGCATCCAATATCCCGGGGATCAAAGATTTACCTGCTTATTTAAGTGACTATCCAGAACGCTTAGCCGAACTTCAAAAGGCAAATAAAGACCGTCAGGTAAGTTGGGGAGTAAGTTCTTGGTCTCCAAATGCAAAATATGCTGTAATCACGGCTAAGGCACAGGACAATAAGGATTTTTGGATCCTGAAAGTTAATCCAGAAGATGCAAGTTTGGTCCAGTTGGATAGGCAGCATGATGATGCTTGGATATCTGGTCCTGGAATTGGGAGGGATGTAAAATGGTTGAATGAGCATACTTTTTATTTCAATAGTGAAGCCTCCGGTTATTCGCATTTGTATAGCTATGACCTTAACAGCAATAATAAAAAGCAATTGACCGAAGGAAATTGGGAGGTACAATCAGTACAGTTGTCAAAGGATGGAAAGAATTTCTATATATCTGCCAACAAAGAACATCCCGGCATTACGCATTTTTATAGTTTACCTGTTCAAGGCGGGAATTTAGTCCAGATCACTTCAATGAAGGGTGGTAATGAAGTCACGCTTTCACCGGATGAAAAATATTTGGCGATCAGCCATTCGACCATGAACAAACCTTGGGAACTGTATTTGCAGAATAACAAGCCTCAAGCTGATGCCAGTAAGATTACCAAGTCGACCACAGCAGAATTTGATAGCTATGCTTGGCGTGAACCGGATATGGTTAAATTCCAAAACCGTTATGGGGATGATGTCTATGCTCGCGTTTATCCAGCCAAGAATCCTCATCCAAATAAACCGGCGGTGGTTTTTGTACATGGAGCAGGGTATTTGCAAAATGTGCACTATTGGTGGAGCCAGTATTTCAGGGAATATATGTTCAATAATATGTTAGCCGACAATGGCTATACCGTAATTGACATCGATTATACAGCCAGCTCCGGTTATGGACGTAATCACCGTACAGGCATTTACAGACATATGGGCGGGAAAGACCTTACCGACCAAGTGGATGGGGTTAAGTATTTGGTAGACCATTATGGAGTTAATCCTGCCAATGTAGGCCTATATGGAGGCTCCTACGGGGGTTTCATTACCTTGATGGGGTTATTTACCGAACCCGATGTGTTTAAGTCTGGAGCGGCGCTAAGGTCAGTTACCGATTGGGCGCATTATAACCATGGTTATACCGCCAATATCTTGAATACCCCGGTTGAAGATCCGATCGCATTCAAAAGAAGTTCGCCAATCTATTTTGCCGATAAATTGAAGGGTAACCTTTTGATGTTGCATGGTATGGTGGATGTGAATGTGCAGTTCCAGGATATAGTGCGTTTAAACCAGCGATTGATTGAGTTAGGTAAAGAAAATTGGGATTTAGCCGTTTATCCAGTCGAAGACCATGGATTTGTACAACCAAGCAGTTGGACTGATGAGTACAAAAGGATATTTAAGTTGTTTGAAAATACCTTGAAGAAATAAAAAGCAGAGTCTTCTTCCAGAATATTTTGCCAGATTATTGTAGTTTGAACTAGGATGGGCTTCGACAGTTCATCGAGCGAAGTCGAGATGCAGCTCAGGGTAGGGGATTTGGGGTTCGACAGGCTCACCCATCGGATGGGCCAAGATCATGGTATAATCGTGCATTATTCAACGATATTTACCCCCATTATTGTAGGGGCGTATTGAATACGCCCGCCTCAATATTTTGTTTGCATTGGCGTTCGGTTTCTGCATCGAAGATGCAGAATGAATGATCCTATGGGAGAAGGACTGTACAGATTCTTCACTAATCGTTCAGACGAAATCGCAAGATGAGAAAACTATTACAAATGAAGAGTGTAAAGTTCCGAGACCCTTCCTAGGTCAGGATGGACAGCATAATTGGGAACGTAGTTTGAGGAACAGACCGCAAAACAAACCTATTATATGTTCAAAAAATGATGCGGGCTTATGCAATAAGCCCCTACGGAATTGGGGGTCAAATATAGTCTAGAATGCAACCCCAGTTCTTGGTCCATCCTCCCATCCTCTGTGGGTTAGCCTGTCTAACCCTATCCTGGTTCATTCCCAGTTCTTGGTCTATCCTCCCATCCTCGGTTGGCGAGCGGAGTCGAGCCACATCCTGGTTCAAATATCCAGTAGGTGAGCGGCATCTCGGCTCCGCTGATCTTCGAGAGAGATTCAGAGCGTAGCGAAGAATCTATTGTTTTTTTTGAGGTGTTTGTCCTTTCGAAATCGTAAGATGAGAAAACTATTTTTTTTATTGCTATTTGCCCATAGGAAAGGATTTGCAGAAAAATATTCCACATCCACTGGGGTCGGGCATTGCATATATCTAATTTCTACAAAGATTCAAAACCCGCTTAGGTTTATTCATCTGTTTACCATTTTTTCAGTTTTTCTTCTTATCTTCAAGGTTTACTAACCAATTAACCAATTTGTTATGAATTATAATCGACTTCTGTTGCTGATTATATCATTAACGGCAGCGGCGACCATGTTCTTCTTCTTATTTGGACCGAACAAGGACAATAAATCACTGGGTTACTTCGCTCTTTTAATCCTGATCGGAACTAATACCATCTACTTCTTGTTTTCCAAGGATTGGATCAATCGGAAACCCAGGTAATTCCTATCTTATTCGAGACATATTCGGAATTTTGGCCAAATGTTCAAAATCTTAAGAAAGCTATGCCCGAAGTATTCCCGAATATGCCTCGAATATGGGTAAAAGGAAAGTCGAAGAAGCCTGTTGCCTTGCTATAACTTTATAGAAAAAATTAAGGATATAAAAATCCCCCTAAGTTTCTGTTCTTAGGGGGATTCCATATTAATTTTGCTGTCAATTATTTAAGCGACGTCCCTTAAATCTACCGCTACAACTCTTGATACTCCTTGTTCTACCATGGTTACACCGTAGATAATATCGGTGCTGGCAATCGTACGTTTATTATGGGATACCACAATAAATTGAGATTGGTTGGAGAATTCGCGGATGATGTTATTGAACTTATCAATATTGGTGTCATCCAAAGGAGCATCCACCTCATCGAAAATACAGAACGGGGCTGGTTTCAATAAGTATAAAGAGAACAATAGGGCAGTGGACGTCAATGTTTTTTCACCACCGGAAAGCTGGTTGATCGATAAAGGACGTTTTCCTTTCGGACGAGCGACAATATCTATATCGGATTCCAAAGGATTGTTTGGATCACTTAATACGATATCACAAGAGTCTTCCTCATTGAACAGAGAACGGAATACTTTGATGAAGTTTTCACGAACAGTGGTAAAGGCGTACATGAATTTGTCATTTGCAGACTGGTCAATCTCTTGAATTGTGCTCAACAAAGAAGCTTTGGCTTCCATAAGGTCTGTTTTTTCCTTTTGGATAAAGCCATGGCGTTCATCCATTTCATCGTAAGCCTCTTTTGCCATGGGATTGATGCTGCCATAATCATCCAATTGTTTCTTAAGCTTTCTGCAAGAAGTTTCTAGATCAGCCATTGCCAATCTTTCCTCCGGGATTTCTGCTTCCAACAAATCTTGAAGTTCAATATTGAATTCCACGGATAACCTTTCCTTTAAGGCATTTAAATCGATCTGTAAAGCTGTTTTCTTGTCCTTTAACTCAGAAATCAAGGAGTCTGAGATATCTTTGGATTTACGGAGCTGATTGATTTCATCTTCCAGGTCATTGATTACTTTTCTCGATTTAAAGAAGTCTTCTTCAACTTCTTGCAATCCTTTCTCAAGCAATTCCTTCTGTTCGTACATGGAACCTAGGTCTGTATCGTTATTGTCTACAAAACTCAAGGCATCTTTTAGGTCGTTTTTGACCGTATCGAACTCTATCGTGAACTTTTCAATTCTTTCTTCCAGATTCTCACGTTGTGTTTCCCTGTATTCTACATCCCTTTGCAGGGTATTTACCTTGTTCTGTTGTTGGTGGAACTTGATGTTCTCCTGGTTGTAAACGGATGATTTCTCGTTCAGGATCTCTGTCAATTCATGATAGGAGTCTTCAAGTCTGCTTAATACCGTTTGGTTTTCTAGCGCAGTTTCTTTGAAAGAGTGCAATTCAGGCTCAGATTTCTCTAACTGAGCAATAATATTGGCAACTTTGGTCTCTATATCCTGTTTTCTATTCTGGCTGCTGTTGATGAAAGTTTGATATTGCTCTTGCTTGGTCTTTACCGTAGTCAGTTCATTGTTCAGACGGTTCAATTGCAGTCTTTGTTCATCGATGAAATCTTTTTGAGAACTACCCTTTAACCCAATCAATCGACCATTTAATTCTTCCTGGGTCTCTTGGATGATATCAATCTGTTCATTCAAATCCTTGATTTCCTTTTCCAGGATTTCCAAGTTCTTTGCTCTACCGATACGTTTACCTTCAAATAAGCCTACGGAACCACCGGAGATTCCCAGTTTATTTTTAGAATATTTTCCTTCTTTTTGAAGTAGGACCATATTGTCATCTGGTAGATTGGCATCGATGTCAATCTCAGACTCGGCATCGATCAAGTACACATCTTTTAATAGGATTTGACAAAGGTTGCGGTACTTTTCATCCACCTTAATGATCTCCATTGCTGGTATGAGGGACTTATTGCTTTCCTTCGAAGATGGATTGGTTTTTAATTCGTTAATTGCTTCTAAAACAAAGAAATTGGCTCTACCTCTTGAAGAATCACTTAACAACTTGATTGCCTGTACAGCATCTTCTTTGGTCTCCACCACATAATGGTTCATGATGGGTTCCAGGAAGTTCTCCACCGCCACGCGATAGTCTTCTTCACAGAAAAGGATGTCGGAAAACAATGGCGGATTTTTCTTCCAGCCCGCATGTTTTCTCAGGAATTTGATGGACTCCGGAAAACCTTCTAAGTTATCCACCAAGGATTTGGTCAAATTATATTCGTTCTGTTTGGAATCTACGGAGCGCGCTTTTCTGCTTAGGTCATCTGCAGATTCTTTGAGTTTAGTTTCGCATTGGGCAATCTGTCTTTGGATTTCCTCTTCGGTACGCATTGCCTCATCAAATTGATCTTGTTGAATCGCTACACGCTCTTCTAATTCAGCAACCGCATGGTTAAACTGTTGAAGTTCCAATTCTTTCGATTCAGCATCATTGCTGGTTCTCAAAGATTCTTGTTCCAACGCTTCCTTCTGAATTGCCAAAACCGCCAATTCTTTTTCCAAAGCATAGATCTGACTCTGTAAAGCTTGGCTATTCTTGGAAAATTCATCCAATTTTGACTTTGCCGAAGATTGCTGTGCTCTCAGTTCTTCAACTTCTGTTTTATTGCTCTCAAGGTCTTGTTTTACAGCGTCTAAGGTGTTCTGCTCTTCATAAAGCTCTTCGTTCAATCTCTTTATTTGATATTGGACATGGTTCAATTGCTGCTTATCGTTCTGAAGGTCATTGTTAAGGCGCGTTTCCTTCTCTTGAAGGTGTTGCAACTGCGCATTCTTGATCTTCTTTTCCGATTCATACGAGCGGATCTTATTGATGTACTCCTGGGTAGCTTTCTGTTGGGCAGACAAGTTCTGTTCTTTGGCAAGAATATCCGTTTTAGATTCTTGCAAGGTTTTTTCCTTACTCTCCATGTTGGAAAGTACGTTTTTCAGCCTGTCTTGTTGTTCTGCTTCCTGATCGGTAATTCTTTCTAAATCTCCTTGGAAGCCCTCAAGTTTGTAATAGGCTAAGCCTATGCTGGCATCCTTATATTCTTCCTTAAGCTTGAAGTATTTCTCAGCTTTCTTCGCTTGATTTTCAAGAGATTTTAGGTTCTTGTTGATTTCAAACAAAAGATCATCCACTCTAGAAAGATCAGATTCAGTATCTTTTAGTTTCGATAGGGTCTGTTTTTTACGGACTTTATATTTAGAGATTCCTGAAGCTTCCTCAAAGAGGTTTCTCCTGGAATTATCCTTATTGGCGATGATCTCATCGATCATCTTTAATTCAATGATGGAGTAAGTGTCTGAACCAATCCCAGTATCGAGGAATAGGTCAGTGATATCTTTCAACCTACATTTCACATCGTTTAGTCTATATTCACTTTCACCGGTCCTGAATAATTTTCTGGTGATTGTAACAGTAGCAAACTCGGTTGGTAATATGTTTTTAGTATTATCAAAGGTCAATGAAACTTCGGCCAGATTAGCAGCTTTACGGTTTTTTGTGCCGTTAAAGATGATATTCTCCATTTTGTCCGAACGCAGGTTCTTGGTGCTTTGTTCACCTAGTACCCAGCGCATTGCATCAACAACGTTAGACTTGCCACAACCATTCGGTCCAACAATGGCGGTTACCCCTTCGTTGAAGTTGATGGTTACTTTGTCACCAAAACTTTTAAACCCTCTAATCTCTAATTTTGTTAATTGCATTAGCTCTTATAAGTAAAAAATGTGTGCGAAATTAAGGAATTTCAGCAATGAATGAAATACCCTAATTATGGAGTAAGTGCTCGATTGTATTTTAGGATATTAAGCCAGTACTTCCTTAAAGTATACAAATTGGGCTTCGTTCTCTTTTTGAATCCTGAAGATTCCTTTAGAAATGCGGAGGTAGCCGGAAACAGCGGTCAATGCCCAAGCAATAGGGTTGTCGATTTCCAGTTTTGCAGTAGTAAGGTATCCAAAATCGTAGAAATCACCATAATTTTTTATGATATCCAATTCCTCTCTCTCAGAATCACTGATTTGTGGATTATCCCATCTCCAGGTCCAAATAGATTTTTCAGGATCAAGACTACCCACAATCTGAAACGCTAGATTTAAGTTTGAATTGTCCTCATTTGAAAAGCTGATGATATTATTTTCCCAATCCACGGTATAACTGGAATATTGGCCAAAAGCATGTTCTTCCTCCAGAATTTCTTGTTGATCAGTAATGTATTCATGTGCTTTGGCGTGCAGGACACGGAATGAATCGTCTATTTTGGGTTTCTCAAGGCTCATAGGCCATAAATATAGCAAAACCTTAAAAATAAGAAAAGCCCAAATAATTGGGCCTTTCCGTTTTTATGGATGTATTATAAAGCTGCCAAATTGTAAGTGGTTAATCTGTAATGTTATAGAAGCTATAAACAAGTTCTAAAGGATATTGGCTATTGTCTTTAGTTCCGATCAACATAAAGTTATAATGCTTATTGTTCTCCAAATTGATTTCATCAATTTTGGCAATTACTTTTCCTTGTTCATCTGTCACGGTAACTGCTGTTTTTCCCGTAGTAGATTCCCTGAAAATCTGTGTCTGTGCCACTGTGCTAGGGTTTTCTTTAACACGATTGGTCGATCCTGGGATTTCCTGGCTTCCTACTTTGAAATTTACTTTTCCAACTTGATTGGCCAAATGGAAAAATCTTACGCCTGTCTTGGTACCTGCATTTTTCAATTCCACATCTGGAACCCTGATAAATTCTGGATTTTGTTCTGTTCCATAAACCATACAGCTGTATACTACTGAATCTGTAAAGGTTAGTGTCGTATCAATGATCGGTTGATTATTGGAACGATCAACTACTTGAAGTTTCTTGTTTCCAGGTATGGCGAAGAACATAGAGATACCTTTGTATCTTGGATCTATCTGATTCAATAAATTACCATTGACTGCGTATAAGATTCCTGATTCTTTAGGGTAGAAGTTAAATAGGGAAACAGCGGGGTAGTGTAAATCTGGATAATCATCATTATCCTTTAGACAACTACTTAATGTTAATATGCTTAGTGCAATGACTAATAGTAGAATATGTTTTTTCATTTGTTCAGTAAATTCTTAATGGATTTCAATTTTTGAACGTTCAATAAAAAAACGGTAATGTTTACAGATATGCTACACCCCTTTGAAAAAATCTTTTTTTTAGCCCTTTTCCAGGCTAAAAATTGGGATTGTCATTGGATTTTTCTACAGGGGCTTTCGTTTGGGGTCTGTTTTGGATTTTCCAAGTTGTTTAATAAATTCATCCAAGCCAAGTTTTTGGATATTATAAACTTCCTGTTCATAAATCGGAAGTAATTCCAGCAATTGCACGGATGATTTGCGGCCATCCTGAACTTTTTTGGGAATATTTTGATCAACTGGAATGACAACAAAGGCATTTAGATCGGATTCTTGACTAATCTTTTGTCCAAGTCGGATGATTTCACCACTATTGAAGGGACAGTCGCCTCGGAGCTGGTTGGTCAAATAGCCAACTACATGCGCCCAGGCCATATCTTCAGCATCCATCTGTAAACATAATTCAACCTTATTGTGTTGGTCGGGATGGTTGGCAAAGGATAAGCCGTAGGAAAAGCTGGTCAAGGGTCTATCCTCATTTTTTTGAAAAACCAAAGTATAGACGAATGGCAGTTTTTTCTTGACACTCTTCTCGCGGAAAACGGATGCCTGAGCCTGAAACATTTCTTCCAATTGGCTGCGATAATGTTCCAATGGAGACTTAAGGAAATCGGGTTTTTTAAATATCATCTGAAGATTTAACCTGTTTTTTAAGTCAAAAATAGCCAATTGTGTAAAAATTTCAGAATAAGCTGTCAATTTGACTTAAAAATAACATTGGAATATAAGTTGATTACGGAAATGTATAAATCTTAAAAAATAAAATAACAATCATATGCAAGAAGAGAAAGGCACTATTTCAATTCATACCGAGAATATCTTCCCGGTGATTAAGAAGTTCTTATACTCAGATAACGAAATTTTTTTACGCGAGCTTGTTTCCAACGCCGTGGATGCTTCCCAAAAAATCAAAAGATTAGCTTCTTTAGGTCAATATAATGGCGAAGTAGGTGACCTAACGGTACAAGTAAAAGTTGATGAAGAAGCAAAAACCATTACCATCTCGGATAGCGGTATTGGTATGACAGCTGAAGAAATCAAAAAATACATCAATCAGATTGCCTTTTCTGGAGCAACTGAATTCATGGAGAAATTTAAAGAAGCCAACGACGCCAATGAGATCATTGGTCGATTTGGTCTTGGTTTTTATTCTGCATTTATGGTGGCTGATCAGGTTGAGATTGATTCCCTTTCTTATCAAGAAGGAGCAGAGGCAGCACATTGGGTTTGTGATGGATCGACTTCCTATGAGATTTCTGCAGGTAGTAGAACCACACGAGGAACCGATGTAATCTTACATATCAATGATGAGTCTTTGGAATTCCTTCAAAAACAAAGAATCCAACAGATATTAAATAAATACTGTAAGTTCTTACCAGTTCCAATCCAGTTTGGAATGAAATCAGAGTCTGAACCTGATGGTGAAGATGAAGAAGGTAAGCCAAAATACAAGACCGTAGAGGTTCCCAATATTATCAACAATACGCATCCTGCATGGACAAAATCGCCATCAGAATTGACTGATGAAGATTATTTGAAGTTCTACCATGAACTGTATCCACATTCCATGGACGAACCTTTGTTCTGGATCCACCTGAATGTAGATTATCCATTCAATTTGACTGGTATTTTGTACTTCCCAAAAATCAAGAACGAATTGGAAATCCAACGCAATAAGATCCAATTGTATTCAAGACAGGTGTTCATTACCGATGAGGTAAAAGACATCGTTCCTGAATTCTTGATGTTATTGCAAGGGGTGATTGATTCTCCAGATATTCCATTGAACGTTTCAAGATCTTTCTTGCAAGCAGACAGCAATGTCAAGAAAATCAATAACTATATCACTAAGAAGGTGGCTGATAAATTGAACGAGATCTTTAAATCAGACCGTAAAGGCTTTGAAGAAAAATGGTCAGATATCAGTTTGTTCATTAAGTACGGTATGCTAAGCGATGAGAAATTTGCTGAAAAAGCCAATGATTTCTGCTTGCTTCAGAATGTGAACAATGAATACTACACCTTCAAGGAGTACTACGAAAAGGTTAAGGATATCCAGGTCGACAAAGATGGCAACATTATCTACCTGTACACCCAAGATAAAGCACAACAGGATGGATATATTTCAGCAGCTTTGGCTAAAGGTTATGATGTATTGAATTTCAATGGTCCTTTGGATACGCATTTTGCAGGCTATGTTGAGCAACATGGCGGTGAGAAAGTTCAGTTGAAACGAGTTGACTCGGACGTAATCGATAAATTGATTGCTAAAGACGAGAAAATCGAACAAACCTTGAGCGAAGATGAGAGCAAGAAGGCAACTGGAATTTTTGAGAAAGCGATTTCCCGTCCAGATATGAAAGTAGAAGTGGATGCCTTGAATGCCAATGACCTGCCTGTTGCAGTAACCATCGACGAGTTTATGCGTCGTATGAAAGATATGGCTAAAACTGGTGGAGGTATGGGATTCTATGGAACCTTGCCTGATAATTATAAGGTGACGGTTAATGGAAACCACCCATTAGTGAAACGCATTGTCGAATCTTCCGAAGAAGAAGGCGAAAAGCTAGCAAAACAAGCTTTTGACCTTGCTCTATTGTCAAGAGGTCTATTGACAGGCGCCGAATTGACAGCCTTTGTGAAGAGAAGCGTGGATTTGATTTAGGATAGATATGAGATTTGAGATATGAGATTTGAGACTTTGCTGATGTTTTAAGAGGAAGGTTTCATGTTTCAGGAGATATTTCTATTCAATAGATAATAAAGCAACCCCCAAAAGGGGTTGTTTTTTTTGAACCAGGATGGATGGGATGAGAGGATGGGCCAAGATCATCATCCACGGTAGGGGCGTTTTGAATACGCCCGCTGCATAATATTCTATCTTCATTTCACCTTTTAGGTTGATTATCTCATTATTTTTTTACATGATTTAATGAACCCCCAGGAGGGGGTGGAATCTTTGTAGAAAATCGAATCTTCAAACGGATAACCCACAAAGTGGGTGAAATATTTTCCTGAAAAACCTCAAAAAAAATAGATTCAGAGCGCAGCGAAGAATCCCTCTCTAGCGCATTTTGATTCTGAACGATCAGTGAAGAATCTGTACGTAAATGCCTCAACATGTTTTTGTCATTCTTCATCGAAGATCAAGGACCTGTTCGCCAATGGAATTATGTTTTTGTGTGGTTCCGAGACCTTTCGTTCCTCAAGGTGACACTGGAATAGGAAATCTTTTTTGCGACAAGCCGTCCTATCATGTAGAATTATTTTAGATAAGGTTTTAAACAAAACAGGGGTTTGCATAGTTACGAGATCCTTCCTACGTACCAATGACAAGCTTGGTAGAACTGTGTTTTTAGCCATACATCCCCAGCGGGGATGAATTATTTTAGCAATGGTATCGAATAATAAAGGGCTAATGCAAAAACGATGTTCGATTAATCGAACATCGTTTTTGCGCGACTTCGAGGCTAACGTGCCATGTTAGCTAAAATAATTGAACCCTTCCAGGGTTCTTTTTTGCAAGAATTCTGTATTCCCAGTGAGTTTACAAACATCATCCTTCCAGAGGAAGTCCTTTAGCACCCGGCCCATTTCCTTGGCGGAAAAATGGATAGAATGCCGATGCCCTGTGCGATGGGATTGGCCTTGGAATGCTTTCAATAGATTATCCTATTAAAGGAGATGATCTATGGAAAGATATTCCCGACAACAAGGCATTCTATCCATGTGCGGATGATGGTGCGAAAAGCCACCTTAAATGGGCCGAAGCGTTACGGATTCGAGTTGTTTTTAGTATCCGTGAGCTCCTTCGTCGGTTTTGGTTACTTTTGGGCTCCAAAAGTAACAATGAATCTTTTTTTCATTAATCCAATGACATTGCCTTAAAAGTGCAGAATTATTTTAAATATGGTATCCCTGGAAAAGAATTTAGGATTTGGTTGTGGTTTAGAAAAACAAGAACAAAAAAAATGGGACTTAATTAAGTCCCAAGTTTTTATCATCCATGTATTTTAACATCTTTTTGAGTTCTGGATCGTTGAAATAGGCTAAGCTTTCGCTGGCGATCTTTCTGGCGATCCTGAATTCTTTCTTTTCAAGCTGGTCTGCTGCTAAGCTAACCGCTAATGAAATAAGATCTTTATTGTCTTTTAATCCTAGGTCCTGATTTTTTGAAAGTTCTTCGATTACTAAATCATGGTAAGCTAGGGATTTTTCAATGTTCTTTTCTTGGAAGCTAAGGAATGCTAGTTGGTTAGCATTTATGGTGTATATCTTGCGTACTTGTTTGTCTTCTTGCAAGAAAGGGAACTTGGCAGTCCATGAATCAATACTGTCCAATGAACCTTGTAAGTTATTCTTGTCTGATGCGATGCTGATCAATGAAGCAGAGATCATGGTTTGAACCTCTTTGTCTTCCATGTTCTTTTGGTAACATGAAGTTAAAAGGGGCAATGCTGCATTGATGTTTTTATTAACAGCAAATTTAATTGCCTTTTCTTTGTTTTCTTTATATACTACTGAATCTGATTCTTGAGCTAATGCATTTCCTGAAATGCTTAATCCTAATATAACAGCTGATAATTTTAAATACATATGTTTAATCATGGAAGCAAATCTATAAGAATTGCAAGCTATTTTTAAAGTCTTAACTTTTCTTAACAAGTAAATCTGTATTGAGATTCGATAAAGGGCGATTTTTAATTTTTGATTGTAACAATCTTTAGGTTTTTCGTTACAATAGAAGGTTAATCATGGTCTGGGAAGCCTAGGGACAATATGTCGAGAGTAAAAAAAAGAAGGTCAATAGGAACTTGACCTTCTTTCAATTAAAAAACAATACTAAATTATTAAAACGTATCGGCTCGAAATCAAAAGTTTATTGCTTCGGCATATCACATTTATACCATAGTTTTTCTAATTTCAAATTCTTCTTTTATTTCGTTGATGGCTTTCACATTCAAAATCAGGATGGGAAAGGATATGATGCTGAAGAGCCAGACATACATATGTTCGACGACTATACCTAATGCTAGTGAGGAAACCCAATAAAGACCTAGTGCAATAACATGAATTGAGGTTAAGGTCTTCAATCTGCTCAGCCGTCTCAGCAATTCGGCTTCGCTTAATTCTTGAATCTTATGTGTCATGATATTAATCTATCTATCTGATTACTAGTATAAATTTACCAATTGATCTGATTCAATTTACTAAGGTTCAGAAAGTTAATGTAAACTTAATAATTGGGCAATATGAAGGTTGTGGTCAGTTAATATGCCTCACCGAATGATATTAGGTACGATAATCAAAAAAGCTGGAAAATCGCTGGCTTTATGTCTTTCAAAAGATTATTGTTTGTCGAATAAGCGGTTTTCAATTTTGATCAGTTGTTCAAACATTTTTTTTAAATTAATATGAAGAGAAATAAGCTTTTGATTTGTAACGGTATTCAATCAAGATCAAAGGTATGGGATGTTTAGAAATCCTCTAGGATTTCAGACCTATTCCCTAAAAACCGTACATTTTTAGTATATTAAACTTATTGCTTAAAAAACCTATTCAACATGAAGATCTTCATAAACAAACTAATACCTGAAGTGGGCATGGAAATGCTGGCTAGACCCGATATAGATTTATTGATGCCTGAGAATCCGGAAATATCCTATGAGGAATGGATATCCTATTGCCAGCAATGTGATGCTATCCTGAATATTGGCGCTTATAAGATCGATGCCAAGTTCTTTGATCTCTGCCCATCGGTGAAAGCAGTTTCCTTGTTTTCTGTGGGTTATGATCAGGTCGATTTGGAGGAAGCTACCCGACGTGGCATCCCAGTTTCCAATACGCCTGATGTTTTGAGCAAGGCTACTTCGGATATTTCCTTTATGTTGATGTTGATGGTATCGCGGATGGCATCATTCCATACCAACCAAGTACGTGTTGGGGTTCGATTCAAATATTTTAATCCGATAGCAAACCTTGGTCAGGAACTTTATGGAAAAACCTTGGGCGTATTTGGATTGGGCAGGATTGGCTATGAGATGGCGATAAAATGTCAAGCGGCCTATCAAATGCCGGTCATTTACCATAATAGGAATAGAAATGAAGAATTAGAAGAAAAGTTGGGGGCGAAGTATGTCAGTTTTGAAGAGTTACTGGCCCAATCCGATGTTTTGTCGATTCATGCCAATTATGCTCCTGAGTATAGGGGGTTGTTCAATAAGGAGGTTTTTGAACAGATGAAGAGCAATGCAATAATTGTAAATACGGCGAGGGGAGGATTTATCAATGAACAGGATTTGGATGAAGCGCTGAGTTCGGGGAAAGTTTGGGGAGCAGGATTGGACGTGACAGATCCTGAGCCGATGTTGCCAGATAATCCATTGTTGAAACAAGAGCGTGTCTGTGTATTGCCCCATATAGGTTCAGCGACTATGGAGGCAAGAGGCGGAATGGCAAGGATTGCAGCAGAAAATATTGTTGCCTTTGTGGAAGGAGAGAAATTGAAAACCTGTTTGAATCCTGAAGTCTATTCTTAATGTTCCACATCTTAATAGCACCTAATAGTTTTAAAAATAGCCTAAAGGCAGATAAAGTTGCCAATGCGATCGAGAAAGGACTGAAGGGAAGTGGGATCCAAGCCCAAATTTCTAAATTTCCAATTGCCGATGGCGGTGACTATAGTTCTTTTCTCATATGCAAACAATTGAATGGAGAAATGAAGAGCATGGAAGTAGCTGGCGCCTATCTAAGGAAAACGAAAGCAAGTTTTGGTTTGATTGATTCTGGGAAATGTGCGGTCATAGAAGTAGCTGAGACCTCTGGGTTTAAATCTATCAAGGGCAAACTGAAGAGTCCATTGCAATCAAGCAGCAAGGGCTTAGGTCAATTAATTTCAGCACAGATTGAATCAGGAGTCGAAGATTTTATTATTTGTTTAGGTGGATCAGTGACTGTGGACTGCGGAATTGGAATGCTGCAAGCATTGGGCTTGGTCTTTCGGGATAAAAAAGGCAATGAGATTCAGCCATTGCCCCATAATTTCGACAAAGTGGAAAGCATAGATACTTCGGAATTCAAGGAGCGTATTGCAGGTTGTCGCTTTACGGTCCTTTGTGATGTGGAGAATAAATTGCTGGGTGCAAAGGGTGCCGCAAGGGTATTTGGGCCTCAAAAAGGAGCCAGTGAAGAAGATATCGAAAAATTGGAAGAGTTTTTGAAAAGCTTTGACAGGTTGACGAGAAAGACAGTTCAAAAATCATTGAACAGTATGAAAGCTGGAGGGGCTGCTGGAGGATTAGGGGCTGCATTTTCGGTGTTTTTTGATGCCGAGCTGAAAGAAGGAGCTTCTTATTTCTGTGAGCTCACTGGTTTTGACGCTGCTTTAGATCAAGCTCAACTCCTGATGACGGGAGAAGGGAGCATTGACAGTCAATCGCTGGAAGGAAAAGCGCCAATTGTGGTAGCAGCCAAAGCAAAAGCTAAGCAGATTCCTTGTATCGCATTGGCGGGTAAAGTTCCTTTGAAGATTTCGAAAGAGCTACAAGAGTATTTTCTGATGTTGTTGCCAATTGGAAATCAACCGGAGGAATTGGAGGAGTCTTTGGAACATACCGAAAAGAACCTTGTTCGAACTGCTCTGCAATTAGGAAGGATGCTCGCTCAGTTTAAGTAAACACAAATTAATATTTTAGTTAAATCCTTAACAACAATCCATGTCATTTAAATCCTTTGCTGCCCTGTGTTTTGTAAGCTTGGCCATTACTGTCCAAGCGCAAACTACGGTTGGCGTTTCAAGATATGTGAATCCTTTTATAGGTGCGAGTACCAATACGGCAAGTTCCTATCATGGCCTTGGGAAAACCTTCCCAGGGGCAGCCACTCCATTCGGTATGACACAGGTGAGCCCCAATACCATCACAGGTGGTGATAATGGGTCTGGCTATAGCTATGAACATAAAACGATAGAAGGATTTGCCTTTACGCAGATGAGTGGGGTGGGATGGTATGGTGATTTGGGGAATTTTTTAGTAATGCCCAGTACCGGACCATTGCATGTAGTGGCTGGGAAAGAAGATTCGGATGAGATCAAAGGCTATCGATCTACTTATGATAAGGCTTCTGAGAAAGCTGAAGCAGGTTATTATTCGGTTTTCTTGGATCGCTATCAGATCCAGGCTGAAGCTACAGCTTCTCCCTATGGAGGCATGCTCCGCTTTACATTTCCGGAAAATGATACCTCAAGGATTCAAATAGATTTAGCAAGGAGGGTTGGAGGTACATCGACTCGTCAGTCGGTCGAGGTTGTAGATGGAAATACGATCAAAGGATGGATAAAGTGTGATTCAACGGGCGGAGGCTGGGGAGATGGAGATGGACATCCAGACTATACTGTCTATTTTTATGCGGAATTTAGTAAACCTCTATTGAACTATGGATTTTGGGCTCAGGATGTGCCTGATGGGCAGGATAGGAAAAATAAGGATGTAGCGAGTTTGGAATATCAGCGAATGCTGGAAAAGGCAAAGATTATTCCTGGAGCTTCTGCCGTTGAAGCTGATCATGTTGGGTTTTACCTTGAATTTCCAACGCGGGACCAAGAACAGGTACTGCTAAAAGTGGGGATTTCCTTTACTGATATGCAGGGTGCGGAAAATAATTTCTTTGCGGATGTGAAAGGCAAGAATTTTAGGACCATGCAGGAATTGGCCCAAAAAGCTTGGGATGATGCGCTGGGGAAAATTGATGTAAAAGGTGGTACGGAAGACGAAAAATCGATATTCTATACGGCCCTATACCATACGATGATAGACCCTCGGAACATCACGGATGTCGATGGGCGCTATCCAAGACCTAACGGGAAAGTCCATGAATCGGAGGGGTTTACCAAAAGGACGATCTTTAGCGGTTGGGATGTTTTTAGAAGTCAGTTTCCGTTGCAGACGATTATCAACCCAAAGCTAGTCAATGAAGAAATCAATTCATTGATCAGCTTGGCCCAACAAAGCAATAAGAATTATTTAGAGCGTTGGGAGTTTTTCAATGCTTATAGCGGTTGTATGATCGGGAACCCGGCTCTGTCTGTGATTGCAGATGCTTATGCCAAAGGGATCCGTGGCTTTGACCAGGAACAGGCCTTAGACCTGATGATCAAAACTTCGGAAAAGTTCGGGAACTCTGATCTAGGCTATGTGCCGGTGGAAGCAGGGTTTAGTATTTCTGAAACCTTGGAATATGCCTATACAGATTGGTGCATTGCTCAGATGGCCAAAAATATGGGTAAGAAGGATATTTATGAGAAATATATGGAGAGAGGTCAGTTCTACAAGAATATTTTTGATTCCAGGAAGGATTGGTTTCGTCCGAAACATAAAGATGGATCTTGGGAGAAATGGCCTGAAGAAGGACGCTTAAAGGAATGGTACGGGAGTATCGAAGCCAATTCGTACCAGCAAGGATGGTTTGTGCCGCATGATGTAGAGGGAATGGTTGAACTGATGGGTGGTCGAGAAAAGGTATTGGCGGACCTGACGGCATTCTTTGAAAATACACCGAAGGACTTCCTATGGAATAAGTATTATAACCATGCTAATGAGCCTGTACACCATGTTCCCTTCTTGTTCAATAGATTGGGCGCGCCCGAATTGACACAGAAATGGACTCGGTACATCTGTGAGCATGCCTATAAAAATGAGGTGGAGGGTTTGACTGGTAATGAAGATGTGGGGCAAATGTCGGCTTGGTATGTCCTTGCAGCATCGGGAATACACCCAATTGCACCTGGAGATCCGGTTTATGAAATCACGAGTCCGGTATTTGAGGAAATAACATTCAAGTTAGATAATGGCAAGCAGTTCAATATTATTGCTGCCAATAATGCTAAAGAAAACATCTATATACAAGCGGCAAGTTTGAATGGGAAGCCATTGGAGAAGATGCAGCTTTCCCATGCAGATATTTTGAAAGGCGGTACGCTTAGGCTTGAGATGGGGGCAATGCCGAAGGTACAGCACTAATGTTTTTTGCTTTCCTCTTCATAGCCATGATAGAGGTATAAGGCTCCATAAGTCCAATTTGGTCCTTTTAAACCAGGGTAATTGAAGCGATCCATCATCAGGGCGATATATTTTGAGGGGTATCCGTCAGGAAGCTGTATGACATTCGGCCAAACCCTACTGTTGCTATTTTCGTCCCATGGAGGAAGATCCATTTTTAATTGACCCAATTCTTTAAGGTCAGGATAGGAATAGATGAAGACTTCTTTTTCGGAGCTGCCTGAAAAACAATAGAGTTTTCCGTTGATTCTTTGAATAGAAGTTCCGGTTGAGTTATGTTTTACTGGTCCAGCTATCTTCTTGTAATCTTTATCCCAATGATCAGATTCCAATATAATCGCTTTGTAACCATCGCTATTTTCACAGGTCAATATGCGCCATTTATTTGCGTTCTTGTCAAATATAATATGCGGGTCTTCAATGTCGCCAACTTGACCCATTGGTTTGGCTTTCATCACGGAGAAACCAAATCGAGGATCCCGTTTCGACTCAATCGCTAGTAATTGTTTTTTCTCGGTTTTATTGGCATAAGCGCTAAATCCAGTCGTGATACCTCTCCAAATGGAATCCCGACGATCAAAGAAGATATGGGAGGCCACCTCGTTTCGCCATAATCCATCTCCACGGTCAAAGACCACAATGCCCTCGAATTTGATGTCAAATACTGAAGGATTCATGCTGAAGATGCCTTGTAGGTGATGGGGCAAGGCCCGTCCTCGAACGCTCATGCTGAACCATAAACGACCTTGATCCATAATGGGTTCACCGGTTTCATAAGTCAGTGCTCGAATATCTGCTAGTCCCATCCCTGCGTTCAATTGGATGTCTATCGATTGGATTGCTATGGTTCCTTTTTGCTGCTGTACATATAATGAAGTTTGGAATTTGTGGATCTTTTCAATTTCACGAAGGTCTATATGTTCTGCAAAATCCATTTGGGCTAAGACGATGGGTAATTCTTCGTTTTGAAGGTATAACGTCAATCCACTGCCCAGCATTTGTAAGATCAACTTGCCTTTTAATGGAATGTCTTTATGATCGGGGATATAAATCGATTGATTGAAATCAATATGCTCTGTTGGTTTTTGACGGTTAAATTCAATGTCAGCTATAAGTCCTGTCCTGTATGCTATTGAGACCATAACCTTTTCTTTGTTTTTGGGGTCCGCAAATTGAAATCCCAGTTTCCCTGCGCCGGTTATTTCGCCAACTTCCATGATGTATGTGGCAAAAGGATTAAACCCAGCTAACCACATAGTCGTTTCGGACTCAGAAGGGGTGGAAAATTGAAGAATTCCATTTTCAATGCTAATCCTTGCGCTGTCCTTGCCTAAATGATGGACCGGGTGCATCACATCTAATCCAATAATCTTTTCAGGCTTCAGGCTGGCCAGGGAAATAGATTGATCCTGATCAAAGATAATCCTCTTGACTGCCTGACGGACAAATTGTATGTCGGTAGCTGCAGTCTGAGATTGGGTAGGACTGATGATAATAAGGAAAAGGGCGATTATAGCGAGTAGTTTTTTCATGTTAGGTCGAGCGATGATACAATTTACAAAAATCTTGGAAGTTAAATAGCATGCGATTAAGGCACTTTTTAATATTTATTGGTATCGAATTATGGTAATCCGTAATAATAGTCGAAATGTTCGTTTTACCTTTGGTTTAGTTAGTGGTTAAGGTGTCCCAATCAATCCGATTTAGGGCATTATTGATCAAAAATTGATAGATTTTACGGTTCTATCGCAAGTAAATCACACTGATTTTAGCCTGTAAATTGTAGAACTATTAATTAAATCTATCTAGATAAAATTCCGAATGGAATAAAATTCTATATCTAAAAGAAAACACCACATCCTGTGGGCTTCTTGCGGGTAGAGGTATGCACACACACCAAACTATTATTAAATAAAATGCTTAGAAAAAAAATTGGAATTATTCAGCCTTATTTCTTTCCGTATTTAGGTTATATCAGTTTATTGAAACATACGGATCGATTTATTTTATTGGATACCGTGCAATTTATTCAACGAGGTTGGATAGAGCGGAACCGGATTTTGAAACAGGATGATGGTTGGTTATATATCCAAGTCCCAGTGAAAAAACCAAATGGCAGAGCTTCGTTGATCAAGGATTGTGTTTTGGACAATGGACAGCCATGGAAGGAGAAAATAATGGCACAAGTGGCCATCTATAAGAAGATTGCTCCTTATTATAAGCCTACTGTGGAATTTTTGAAAGAGACCCTATCAAAGGATTTTGATGATATTACTTCCTTGAACCGGCATGTACTGACCGAGATCTGTAATTACTTGGATATGCCAAGAGTAATAGAGTCTCTTTCGGAGATGGAACTGGTGATTGAGCAACCAATGGATTCGGATGAATGGGCTTTGAATATCTGTAAGACGATGGGCCCTAATATTTCTTATATCAATCCGATTGGGGGGATGAGTTTTTATAATCGAGAGAAATATTTGCAATCGGATATTGAGATTTACTTCCATGAGATTAACCTTCGGAATTACCATCAAGGGGGCAGGGCTTTTGAGCCTGGTCTATCCATCCTGGATACTTTGATGTTCAATAGCAGAGAAGAAGTGCATGAAATGCTAGATAATTATAAATTGAATTAGAATTGGTGAAAAAAAGCGGGTTGATGAAAGTCAATCCGTTTTTATTTTGTATGCAGGTTCGCAAGTTGTTGAGATTTTTTAATATTTATGAGCTCTTCTTTTTATGGCATTTGTGGGGCAGTTTTGTAACTTTTCAATTCACCGGTTAAGATGATTTAGAAATTTTGTGTCACTAAAATTGAGTCACTACGATTGCGTCACTACGATTGCGTTTAAAGACGAATTAGGCCGTATGAGCTGGAATCGTATTTCAAATGGAGTCACTAAAAACTGGGGTTTCGAGGAAAAGTCTGGAAGATGCGAGTTGAAGTGTCAGTGCAGAAAGCCGCGGTAACAAGCTGGAAACTTGTGTTTTGCTCCATAAAAAAAGGAGGTCTTTTGGACCTCCTTTAACCGGGTAAGTAATGGGGCTCGAACCCACGACCCCTAGAACCACAATCTAGTGCTCTAACCAACTGAGCTATACCTACCGTGATTTTGTGATACAAAAGTATCATTAATCTCTATATACTCCAAATGTTTTTACGCTATTCAATGCTTTAAACAGCGAAAAAGCTCATTTCTAATGAGATATTTTTATTTGTTGGCTAAAAAACCTCTTTTACAGCATTCATAATGCTGCAAAAAATCAATTTATTCTTTTTAAATCTAAGTCATGGAAGTCAAAAGAGAAGTCAGTTAATGGTGAAACGGCTTTCATTTTGATGCTTTCTGCTTTGGCATTTTCATCCAGATTGAACATGACATAAGAGTCGGCATTCATGCTGCGGTCATTCCATGCAGCAACGAAAGTATTGCCTTGGTAATAGTGCATTTTTCCTTGTAATTGCGGTGATCTAGAAGAAGTGAAATAAAGCTGCCCATTTCGGTTGCTGATTTCAATTTCCCCGAACCAAGCATCCTTATATTTTCCAAGGTATGGAGAGAAGTCTATTTTTTGGTCTTGGGATTTGATCTTTGCCCAAACTTCATTGGTCACTTTATCGCCTTCGCTTTCGTTTTTGGCTTCTCTCGCTTTTAGTTCGGTCAGTCTATCGGTTCCCTTGATCCCAAAATAGGAGTCTTTGATTTGATTTGTTATCGTGGTGAAGGCATAGCCAGATTGTTGGTTGGTCAGCACGATGATTCCTAGTTTAAGTTCAGGAATCAAAGTTACTTGAGTGACCATGCCACCTAATCCGCCAGTGTGCTCTGCAACAAAGTAGCCATTTTGGTCGCTAAGGAAAAACCCTAATCCGTAACCTGTAAAATGAGCATTATAAGGTCCTGATCCTCCGATGACCGTTTGCAAGGTCATAATTTGCGCTAGGCGTCGCTCGCTGATGAGTTGCTTTTCTAGGTTATTTCCATACTTTCCTTTGTTCAACAACATAGTGACCCACTTGCTCATGTCCTCAATACTACTGTTGATTCCGCCGGCAGCGTTTGTAGTTTCACTTAAGTATCTTGCTATCGTAATTAATTTACCATCTATGGGCACATGCGCATCGATGACATTGTTTTTCGATTTCATGCGGCTAAGGGAGGCTGCACTGTTGTTCATGCCCAGAGGAGCCATGATCCTTTTTTCGATAAAATCCTCCCAGCTCATTCCTGAAGCTCTTTTTAATACTTCGCCAGCCACGATGTACAATAGGTTGTCGTAGTCAAATTTTGTCCTGAGACTGGAGACAGGCTTTAGGTACCTCAGGTTATGGATAACCTCCTCAGTATTGAAATTTGCAGAGTCTGGCCAAAACATTAAATCGCCAGCTCCTAAGCCTAATCCGGAACGATGAGTTAATAAGTCCCTTACAGTAAATTCAGAGGTGACAAAGGGGTCGTGCATCTTGAATTCTGGGATAAACTCAGTGACCTTGCTGTCCCAAGTTAATTTACCTTCATCCATCAGCATTCCTAGGGCAAATGCGGTAAAGGCTTTGCTATTTGATGCAATGGCAAAGGCAGTTTGATTATCAACTGGCTTTTTGCTATTGATGGATCTTTCACCGTATCCTTTTAGATGTATCGTTTTGCCGTCTTTTATAATTCCAAGTGCAATGCCCGGAACATTGAAGCTTTTCATGGTTTTTTCCACCAGATTATCTAAATCTTTCTCTGGAAGTCCCTGCGAATGGGCCATCGCAGAAAGAGACAATAGGAAAAGTATGGTCAATAAAAGATTAAAGTAAGATTTGTAAATGTTCATAATTTTTAATTAAGGTTTCTATTGCTTTCAGCCCAAAACATGGAGTTGAATTGCAATTTCAAGATAAATGTAGCTTGTATTTTTAGGATTAGAAAATTCAGTTCAGTTTATTTTAAAACATTGAAGTAGAGGATTTTCTACAAAAATAAAAATTATTGATTTCGCGATTATGGTTAAAATTAATCGGAAATATAAATCATATTCAAAGTGTTATGAGAATTTTCAAGGCACTAGGTCTCCAAGGAAAAATATTGTCTGTGACTGTAATTAATTTAATACAAATCAAAAATTAACTTATAAAAATGAATTTAATTTGAACGAATGTAGTTCTAAAGTGTTAACTTGATGGGTATCAATGCTAAAGCTATTGGACTCGGTCTTATTGTTGTAAATAAAAAGGAGAACAAATGGAACAAGATCAATTGATAAAGAATTGTATAGAGGCGTGTCAGCAATGTGTGGTAGCTTGTCTTAAATGTGCGCAAGCATGTTTGCAAGAAGAGAAATTGGAGATGATGCGCAAGTGCATTCAAACAGATTTGGAATGTGCAGAGATTTGTGAGTCTACCTATAAACTGTTGATTATGGACAGTGGGTCTAAGTTAGAGTTAGTTAGAATTTGTTTGGACATCTGCGAATCCTGTGCTGAAGAATGTGAGAAACATGCAGCCCATGGAATGGAACACTGTCGTGAATGTGCGGACGCATGTAGATCTTGTGCAGAGGCTTGTAGAAAATTGGTAGCTTGATTTGTAAGCTCCAAGTATTGATAAGTGGCTTAAAGGTTTATATTTCAATTAATTAATAATAAGATAATCTAAATCTTTACAGCCGTTACTAACCAAAAGAGTAAATTAAACCAATTAAAGGTCATTATAGATTTTTCTGTTGAATCTCTAATAATCTTTTATTTATTAACATCATTAATTATGAAGCTATGGTTACCAAAAACATACTAGTAGATTCTGCATTGATTGGCACTATGCACTTTTATGCTTACGTATTCAACACTGATAATGGTGTTATAGGGTTTGGCTTATTCCCAAATAATTCTGCTAGACCGATTTTTTACCTCTTGAATTCACATGGCACTAAAATTACCTTGCATTTTGATGAAGAGCTAATCTTAAATGTTTGTCAACAGAGTAGTTTCTCTACCCATGAACGCCGGCTGCTTTTTCGCGAGTTTCTTGATTTTGCAACTAAAATGGAGAAAAAGGCTGCTCAATTAGTCTTCAGGGATACCAAGATGAATTATCTTGCGGATTCTCGGGAGATGGTGAAATATAAGCGCATGTATGTGCATTATAAAGATTCGCAACCAAGAGAAAGCAGACCGATTTTGGCTAACTAAGCATTAAATTTCCAAGAGGCTCTTTTTTAGGATCTGGATAGATCTTTCCATTTCTTCTAAGTTCAGGTTTCCAAACCCAATGCGCATTGCCTGCAGGTTCTTTTGCTGGTACAGTAATGTTTTTGGGATGAAGAGATTGTTTTTGGCAGCTTGCAGGCTTAGCTTGAGTAGATTGATTGGTTTTTTCCATTTTAACCAAAATGCCAAGCCACCATTTGGAATTTGAAATTCCAACATATCACCTAATTCTTTTTCCAGTAAATGGGCCATGTAATCTCTTCTTTCTTTATATACTTTCAACGATTTTTTGAGGTGCCTATGGATCGCACCTTCTTCAATCATTTCGCCTAAAGCTTGCTCCATAAGGATGTCGCCTTGCCTGTCAATGATCCCTAAATGCTTTCGCATTTCTACCATTAGGTTTTCAGGGGCAATGATAAAACTTGTTCGGAATCCCGGCGCAAGTGATTTCCCAAAGGAACCTACATAAATCAACATTCCATTCTGATCTGAAGTGGCAAGGGGCAATAGAGGCTGCTTGTCGAACTGGAAATCGTAATCATGGTCATCCTCTACGATAATGAAGCCGTATTGATTGGCAAGTTGAAGGATTTTCATTCTTTTATGCGCGCTCAGGCTAACTGTAGTAGGGTAATGCTGTTGTGCCGTGAGGTATAGCATACGGACAGTTTGCTTTTTGCAAAGTCTTTCCAGGGCTTCCACATCTATGCCGTCATCTTCTAAAGGAATGGATTTGATTTTGCTGCCTGATTTCTGAAAAATCATGTTTGCCGCAAAATAACTCAGTTCAGCTACAACAACAGTGTCATCTGCTGAAAGCAAGATCTCAGAAATAATAAAAAGACTCATTTCTATACTTCTACTGATGAGAAGATTGTTTTTATTGATCTTCAAGGCTCGACTGCTCTGCAGGTAATCAAGCATCTGTTCCTTGAAATACTCACTGCCTTCTTGATTGTAATAGCCCATTTTAGAACGATTGCTTTTGCGCTTCATGTTGGAGCTATAAAATCTTGATAAATCGTCGAATTGGGTCAATCGGATGTCAGGACTGCCATCATTTAATATATAGTCGCAGTTGGTGTGTTCAAAAGGACTGTCCAGTAATATTGATTTTTTGAAAGTATAACCGGTTTCTTTTGGATACTGAAAGCTGCTGGAAGTTTGAAGATCTTGAAGCGGGAGTTGGGAGGCTACATAGGTTCCTTTATTCGGATGGATTTCAACCCAACCTTGTCCAAAGAGTTCTTCATAGACTGCAGTAATCGTGTTTCTGTGGACTTCTAAGAGGTCTCCTAATGCTCTTGTCCCTAATAATTTAGTTCCTGGTTTAAGCTTCCCTTGTGCGATAGCTTGGATAAATTGATTTGCCACCTGTAAGTAAATGGGTGTCGCAGAATTTCTTTGTATTTGGATAAAACTTTTAAAGGGAATGCTAACCGGACTAATCATATTCTTGAAACTGGCACCTTTGAACCATCCGGCAAGGTAGTACTTTTGGTCCAATTAGAAAAATATGAAAGCAATCCTGGAACAAATAGTGGCAGATGCCATACTTCATGCTAAATGGCTCAATACCCTTTCTTTTATGGAAAATGCCGGAGCGAGAAAGATTTCAGCATGCGAAGATCCATTGAATACAGATCTGATTCAACTGAAGCATGCTGCTGAGGAGCATAGACACGCCTATTACCTTAAGAAGCAAATAGGAAAATTAGGAATAGAAGGCTTTGAATTTTATAATGAAAGTTCATTGATAGGAGGAAAGGCCTCCGTCCAATATTTACATCGTCTGGATGTAAAAACCAGTCGATATCTAAAAGAACAGTTTAATCTTACTGGTCAAGAATTACGTTATGCTGCATACTTATTTGTGACCTATGCTATCGAGGTAAGGGCAGATGAATTGTACCCAATCTACCAAGAAGTACTGACTTCGGTCGGATCAAAAGTGATGGTAAAATCCATTATTCTAGAAGAGGAAGGCCATCTTGAGGAAATGATCAGCCAATTGAAGGGATTTGATCCTAAATGGGAGGCACATGCTGAGCATGTTTTGCAGATTGAAGCAGCATTATTTCATCATTGGATAGCTGAGGTTTCAAAGGAAGTTGCGCTTTGTGATGTCAATAATTGATGAATTTAGGGTAGAGCTGCAGAATAGAAAGCACTCAGGACGATATAGGCAGTTAAAGAAGGAAAGACAAGGAATTGATTTCTTTTCAAATGATTACCTAGGTTTTGCGCAAAATGAAGAATTTAAGGACAGGTTGCATGCTTTGGTGCTTCAATACCCGGAATCTATATTGGGGGCTACTGGTTCTAGGCTAATCTCAGGAAATTCAGACTTACAGATGGAGATAGAGCAGTTTATCGCGAATCAACATGGTTTTGAATCAGCTTTATTATTTCCATCTGGATACAACGCGAACCTTGCCTTATTCTCAACATTGCCGAAGAAATCCGATACGATCCTATTAGATGAGAAGGTTCATCGATCTGTTTATGATGGCTGTAGACTATCACCGGCGAATCGTTGGAAATTTCGACATAATAACCTGGACCATCTCGAAGAATTACTAAAGAAAGCTACAGGTCATATCTGGGTAGGGATAGAAAGTCTTTATTCCATGGATGGGGATTTTGCTCCGATCCAAGATATTGCAGCTCTATGCCAACAGTATTCAGCAGCCTTGATTGTTGATGAAGCCCATGCTATCGGGACTTGTGGTTTGGGCTTGGTGGATCATTTTGGATTACAGAACCAGGTTTTCGCAACAGTGATCACTTATGGTAAGTCAATGGGTTTATCTGGGGCATCAATCTTAGGTTCTTCAAGCCTTATTGCGTATCTGATCAACTATTCTTCAACCTTTATCTATACTACGGGAATGCCTGATTTTCATGCTTTAGCAATTAAAGCATCCTATGATTTTTTAAAGGATAATGAATTGCTAATTTATGGTCTACAAGCTAATGTTAAACAATTTCTTCCTATCGAAGAAGTTGATGCCAGTCCTTTTAGAAGTCCCATAATACCGATCAGGTTTCCAGATTCAAGGGATTTGGAGAAGGCAGTTGAATTATTGGAAAAACAAAGGATTTTAAGCTATGCCATCAAGCATCCCACCGTGGCTAAAGAAGAAGAAATGTTGCGTATTTCCATTCATTCCTTCAACACAAAAGAAGAAATTGGGTTATTAAAGAACAGCCTAAAAGAAATAAAAAATGAGTAAGAAATATTTTGTTACTGGAATCGGCACATCTGTAGGGAAAACCATTGTTTCGGCAGTCCTGGTAAAGCTTTGGAACGCCAAATACTGGAAACCTATACAATCAGGAGATCTAGAAAGCAGCGATAGCCTGATGCTTCGAGCATTAGTAGGCAATGAGCTCATCGTTCATCCTGAACGATTCAAATTAAATACTCCCGCTTCCCCGCATTATTCTGCGGAAGTCGATGGAGTCGAGATATCGATCCAAGACTTTCAACTCCCTGAAACAAGCGGTAACCTGATTGTAGAAGGTGCAGGAGGCATGTTTGTTCCCATAAACGATCAGGAATTTATCATAGACCTGGCAGAGCATTTAGACCTTCCGGTAATACTGGTATGTTCAGATTATTTGGGAAGCATCAACCATAGTTTGCTCTCCTTTCACAGCTTGAATGAACGCGGGATAGCCGTCGAATATATCGTCTTGAATGGAGAGTTCAAGGAATCCAGTAGAAGGATATTGATCAAGAACAAACCAGCTGGAAGTAAGATAATGGAGATTCCACAATTCGAAACAATAGATGCTGCAGGTTTAGAAAAAGCAATTAAAAAAATTAGAATAGAAAAATAAAAAAATGAGTGCTAGTAAAACATTAAAACACGATTGGACAAAAGAGGAGTTGTTGGAAATCTACAATAAACCCTTATTGGAACTGGTTTATGAGGCTGCAACGGTACATAGGCAATGGCATAATCCCCAAGAAGTACAGATTTCCACTTTATTGTCTGTCAAGACTGGTGGATGTCCCGAAGACTGTTCTTACTGTGGTCAGGCGGCTCGCTACCATACCGATATCAAGGTCCAGGCCTTATTGCCAACCGAGACCGTATTGGCACATGCAAAGAAAGCAAAGGACAGCGGTTCCTCTCGCTTCTGTATGGCAGCAGCATGGCGCGAAGTTAGGGACAACAGAGACTTTGATAGGATTATCGAAATGGTCCAAGGTGTAAATGAAATGGGCTTGGAGGTGTGCTGCACTTTAGGGATGTTGACCGAAGATCAGGCTAACAGGCTTCAAGAAGCAGGTCTATATGCCTATAACCATAACTTGGATACTTCCGAAGAGTTTTATGATGAGATTATCTCAACAAGGAAATTCGACAACAGGATCGAAACCATCAAAAATGTCAGGAAAGCTGGTATTACCGTTTGCTCAGGCGGTATTATTGGATTAGGTGAGAAGGCTGAAGATAGGATTTCGATGCTTCGCACCTTGGCGAATATGGAAAAACATCCTGAGTCTGTGCCGATCAATGCCTTGGCTAGGGTCGCTGGTACTCCATTAGAAAATCTCCCTAAGATTGATACCTGGGAAATGGTCAGGATGATTGCGACTGCCAGGATTGTATTGCCTTCCTCGATGGTCAGATTGAGTGCCGGTAGGATAGAAATGAATGAGGAGGAACAGGCATGGTGTTTTATGGCGGGAGCCAATTCTATATTCACAGGAGAAAGGCAGACCTTGTTGGTTACCCCAAATCCAGGGGTTGATGAAGATATGCAGATGTTGAAAAACTTGGGGTTGCGACCAATGGAAGTGAAAAAGGAGGCGGTTTGCAACAGCAATGGATAGACCGTGATGTTGCGGTGAATTGGCATCCCTATTCGCAAATGAAAACCAGTACACATCTTCCCATTGTACGTGGCAAGGATGCCTATCTTTTCGATATGGAAGGAAATCGCTATCTAGATATGGTAAGTTCGTGGTGGGTTAACCTCCATGGCCATTCAAATTCGTATATTGCCGATAAAGTTTATGAGCAGCTTAATACTTTAGAGCAGGTCATCTTTGCTGGCTTCACGCATCTACCAGCAATCACTCTTTCAGAAAGGTTATTAGAATTGCTTCCTTCTAATCAGGAGAAGGTATTTTATTCGGATAATGGTTCAACAGCAGTGGAAGTGGCCCTGAAAATGTGTATACAGTATGCCTATAATCAGGGTAAGCAGAAGAATAAGATTGTTGCTTTTAAGGATGGATACCATGGGGATACCTTTGGTGCCATGTCGGTAAGCGCTCGTGGACAGTGGACTGCGCCATTTGCAGATTTGTTATTTGATGTCCTATTTATTGATGCGCCTACGGCTGAAAACCTGGAAGCGAATAAAAAGATCATTGCTGAGCATGCAGATCAGATTGCTTGTTTCATTTACGAACCATTGGTTCAAGGGGCAGGAGGGATGTTGATGCATCAAGCCGAACATTTATCGGACTTAATGGTTTATTGTAAGTCGCAAGGAGTTTTATTGATTCAAGATGAAGTCTTCGTTGGCTTCGGTAGAACTGGGACCTTATTTGCTGCGGATCAATTGACTGAAAAGCCCGATGTAATGTGCTTTTCCAAAGGACTGACCGGCGGTACTATGCCCATGGGGATCACAACCTGCACGGAGGAGCTTTACCAAGCATTCTATTCGGATGATAAAAAGAAGGCCTTATTCCATGGCCATTCCTTTACTGCAAGTCCGATAGCATGTGCGGCATCCTTGGCAAGCATGGATTTATTGCTTCTCGATGCTACCCAGGCGAAAATAAAAGCGATCGTAGAATCGCATTATCAATTTGCAGAGGAGTTAAAAGGATATGAAAACGCCAAGAATGTCCGCCAAACAGGAACCATTCTTGCTTTTGATTGGGAAACAAAATCCGAGACCTCTTATTTTAATAGGGTACAGGAAAAGTTGTTCAATGAATTTATGAAGAGAGGGGTCTTGTTAAGACCAATGGGCAATGTGCTGTATATCTTACCGCCATATTGTACGGAGAAAGAAGATTTAGAATATACCTATCAACAGATATTGGAGCTGTTGAATAACAATGATATTTAAGGAACTATTTGATAATAGTAGTGTGACTAAAAAGGCTTGCTGAGTTTACTCAAGCAAGCCGTTTTTATTATTGTATGGTCTTTTCGGAGACTTTGAGATAAGCATTTCCATTTCGTTGGTAAGTTTCTTCCTTTTTCGAGACTTTAAACTTGATCTCAGCCTCAGGGTTTGCATCTTCCTCATATTCAGCTTCACCTTCCTCTGATCGTTTTAGGATTATATCCTTACCCAGTTTATGAGCGTTTGGATAGACCAATTCCTCTGCATAGTAAAAAACACCTGCGTCTGAAACCGAAGTGGTTTTCGGTAGGGTAGTGAGTTGTTCACCGTCCCATGCAAAGTAATTTTCTTCCGACGCTATTCCACAGGCTTCTCCTAAGAATTTAATGGCATAGATGGATTTGGCATAATTCAATCCAGGTTTTGTATTTAATTCACCTAAGGTATAAGATTGTTCACCCGGATAATATGGAAAGCTCTTCGATGCAATCATTTCCTTGTTTTTGTTTAATATTTTGGCTTCCACCCAATAGTAATTTTCCAATTCCTCATTAGACTTCCACGCAAAACCATACAGGAAGGTTTCACCAGACTTTTTATTCAGTTCATAATCCAGGCTCAATAAACCTAGCCAAATAAAACCCGATTTTTTCTGATTATCCTTATGGTATTCAATTTTATGCCAAGGCAGGTACATACCACGTAAAGAGATGGGATTCAAAGAAGATTCCTCCATAAATTTCACCTCGGTACCCAAGGGGATAGAGTCCAGCAATTCACTCTTTGAGCTTGGTTCACTTCTTACATAAGCCATATTGACAAAAACCAAGGCAGAACTATCCTTGCTGGTATGATAAAGATTGAAATCATCATAAACCAGGTAAGCAGCCGCTTCTTGCGCTTTTAGCTGCTGCGGGTGGAGGCTGAGTAAAGTGAAAAGGATAAGAAGCGTGCTGAAATATTTCATTGTGTGATTTTAAGACTATACAAAAATAATAACAATCTGCCGATCAAATATAGCTGATTTCAGCTATTATTATCGATTTTAGGGAATAAGGTCAAAATTATTTGAGAATACAATTTAATGTGTATACATTTGGTTATCAGTACTATGAAAACCTAAGAATTATAAATTCAAATAATGTCTATTAAAAAACTATAGATTTTTCCAATAATGTAATCTACTAATTAGGTAGATTTTATATATTTGCAACAGAATTTATAAAATATGTATATCAAATCAACCCATATTAGTTTCCGAATGTGCGTAGGAGGTAGGTAAGCGAAGGAAAACTATCTCCAGTAATTCTATTCCATTTTATTAATCCATTTCAAATTATTTACATGAACAGAACGATATATTTTTATCTCGTAGGGCTATTCTTTGCCATAGGAATTGGTCAAACACAAGCCCAAAATATCATTAAAGGTAAGGTGCTGAATGAGCTGAATCAAGCCATCTCAGGAGCTACCGTCATTGATAAAACAACACAAAAGCAAACCCAAACCAATGCAGCAGGGGAATTCAGTATTGACTCTTCGAATCCAAAGACTCAGATCAAGGTCAGGTTCTTGGGCTATCAAGATCAGGACCTAGAAGTAGGTGCATCCGAGTCCAATACGATTAAGTTAGTCCCTAGCAATGATGTATTGGAAGAAGTTGTAGTTACTGCATTAGGTATTTCAAGAGAAAAGAAAGCATTGGGATATGCTGTGCAAGAAGTAAAATCCACTGAACTGCAAACAAGACCTACCAATGCCATGGCGGCTTTGTCTGGAAAGGTTGCAGGTCTTCAGATCGTGTCATCCGGTGGAAATATGGGTGGATCTACACGTACCTTATTAAGAGGGATCAATTCTATCGCAGGAAGCAATCAACCGCTTTATGTAGTAGACGGAACTCCGATTGATAACTCCGATCTAAACTCTTCCTCAACCATCAACGGATCAGCCGGTAAAGATGTGGGGAACATGATCCAAGATTTAAACCCAGATGATATCGAGAATATCTCTGTCCTAAAGGGACCTTCAGCTGCAGCTTTATATGGTTCCAGGGCATCCAATGGGGTAATCTTGATTACCACTAAACGTGCCGGAAAGGGCGAGCAAGTTAGCATTGATTTAAATACAGGTCTGGAATTTGAAAACATTGTCAGACTCCCAAAACGCCAGCATCTTTATGGCCAAGGTTATAGCCAAAACTTTCAAACCGTCAATATTGAAGGCCAAGACTATAAAATAGTGGATTATGCAGCGGATGAGAGTTGGGGGCCTAAATTAGATGGAACTCCAGTTCTTCAATGGTACAATTTAAATCCAGAAGATGCCGCTGATTATTTAAATCCATCGCCTTGGATATATCCAGAGCATGATGTCAGCTATTTCTTCAATACTGGTTTGGCAAATACCAACAATCTAGCCATTGCAGGAAACTCAGGAAATACAAATTATAGGTTCTCATACACGAATAAAAACGTAAAAGGTACGGTGCCTAATTCTACTTTAGGTCGTAATACCTTAAACTTTTCAGGGGGAACAAAATTAGGGAAGTTGAGCATCAATTCCAGCATCAACTACATCCACAATACGTCCTTAGGAAAACCATGGACCGGAGCATCCAATAGAAATATCATCTTGGAAGCTTTCCAGTGGGGAGCAGTTCAAGTGGATTACAAACGTTTAGAAAACTACAAGCGTCCAGATGGAACACCTTTAGCATGGAATAGAACAGGTTGGCAAAATACGCCAGCTGCAGAAGCGACCCGTTTTATCGACAACCCTTATTGGTCGGCCTATGAAAGCTATTTAGAAGAAAAGAGAGACCGTTTCTATGGTAATATTGGCGCACAATATGAAGTGACCGATTGGTTGCAGATTGGCGCTAAAGTCCATGGCGATATCTATCAGTTCGGAACCCAAGATCGTATTGCGGTATACTCCCGTAGTGCTTCTCAATATGAAGAAACCAGCAATAAATTAAACGAATACAACTATGAGTTCTTGGCTACCGCCAAAAAGAACTGGGATAAGATTTCCTTGGTAGCCAATGTAGGAGCTAACTTAAGAGATCAAAATAGAAAAGTTGATTATGCCATTACCCAAGGTGGTCTGATTGTTCCAAACTATTACAACCTGAAAAACGCATCTAGCGTGAAGATCGAAAACTTCACTTACAACCGTCGTATTGCCTCTTTGTATGGTAGTGCTTCCTTTGGATACAATGATTTATTGTTCTTAGATGCAACAGTACGTAATGACTGGTCTTCGACCTTACCAAGCCATGCCAACTCTTTTATCTATCCATCGTTTACTGGAAGTTTTGTGTTTTCACAGTTGCCAGTTATCCAAAATCTAGATTGGTTGTCCTTCGGTAAAGTTAGGTTAGGTTGGGCGCAAGTCGGTAATGACACCGATCCTTACCAGTTGAACAAGGTTTATGATGTAGAGCAATCTTTTGATGGCAAACCATCCAACAAACTACCTTCAACTTTGAATAATGCAGACCTTAAACCAGAGATCACCAGTTCTTGGGAGACCGGTCTGAACTTGCAGTTCTTCAAAAATAGATTAGGTTTTGATGTGACATATTACCACAATACCTCCAGAAACCAGATCCTTCCTATTCCTGTTTCATCAGCATTTGGCTATGAAGCAAAAGTCTTGAATGCCGGAAAGGTAGAGAATAAGGGTATTGAAGTGATCTTGAATGCAACGCCAGTCCGCACTGAAGATTTCGAATGGAACTCTAGTATCAACTGGGCAAGAAATAGGAATAAAGTCCTTAAACTGGATGAACTTGTAAATACTTTAACCTTAAGCTCCACCTTGATCAATTTAGTGGCTAGAGAAGGTCAGCCTTACGGACAGCTTTTAGGTTATGATTTCGTTTATGCTGATGGACAACGCGTCATAAAAGAAGATGGAACTTATCAAAGGACTTCCCAATTGGTTCCACTAGGATCTGTTTTACCGGATTATCTATTTGGCTTCCAAAACAGTTTCCGTTATAAAAACTTCAATTTCGGATTTCTAATCGATGGTCGAGTAGGTGGAAGCTTCTATTCACAGACCTATAATGTCGGGATGTATTCAGGTATCCTAGAGCGTACCGCTGAAAATAATGTACGTGAAGATGGAATCATCTTAGAAGGTGTTAAAGCCGATGTGGTATTTAATGCAGATGGAACCTATTCCACAAGCAATATCAGGCCTAATGATACACGAATCACCGCTCAGCAATGGGGAAGAAATGAATCCAGTGGTCCGACTACCTTCTCCATTTTTGATGGCACTTTCGTAAAACTAAGAGAAGTAACTTTAGGCTATACCATTCCTTTGAATAATCCTAAAGTGGTAAAAGGAGTTCGTTTATCAGCATATGCGCGAAACGTATGGAATATCTATACCAAGAGTAAATACATCGATCCAGAATTTACCAACAGCAGTGGCAATGTTCAGGGTATAGAAGGTGGGAATATCCCAACGCCACTAACCTATGGATTTAATGTTAACCTTAAATTTTAAAGCGAGAAACCATGAAAATTAAACATATCCTATATACATCTTTGCTGTCCTTGAGTTTTATCTCCTGCTCCAAAGATACCCTCCAAGAGATTAATGTCGATCCCAATAGGCCATCCAATGTGCCTACGCCCAGTCTTTTTCTTTCTGCAGAAAGGCAGGTGGTCAATGCATTAAGAAGCGAAAGCATCCATTTCCGAGGTGCGCAACTCTTTGCCCAATATTTTAGCCAGAATATCTATACCGATCAATCTAGGTATTTGATTTCGGCAAGTTATTCCGATGAATATTGGACCAATACCTACAAAGCCCTCAGCAACCTGAATGAAATCATCGTACTGAACGAAGATGAAGCGACGAAAGTCCAAGCACAAGCAAATGGAGCGGGAGCAAATTCTACCCAGATTGCAATTGCTAGGATCCTGAAATCCTTTGCATTCCATTCCCTAACAGATGTTTTTGGAGATATCCCTTATGAATCCTATGGGAATAAAGATGCCGATTTTGAGGCCTTGAAGAGAAATCCAGATATTCTGACACCTAAATATGCTTCCCAAGAGAAGATTTACAAGGATATCCTCAATGAACTTAAGATTGCGGCTGATACATTGGCTAAATATAAGTCAGGAGTGACCTTTGGAACCTCGGATATTGTGTACCAAGGAAAGAACGAGAAATGGTTCAAGTTTGCCAATTCATTAAGACTAAGGTTAGCAAATCGCATCCTCACAAAAGATAGGGCTTTGGCAACCCAACATATTGAAGATGCCTTGAAAAAAGGAGTGTTCACGTCGAATGCGGATAATGCCGGCTTTACCTATTCCAGTGCTTCGCCCTATGAAGCTCCATTATTTAGAGCGACCGTAACGGCCAACAGAAAGGATTTTGCAGTATCCCATGTGCTTATTGATGTTTTAAAAGGAAACCGAGGTCCATTTAAGATTGAAGACCCAAGGTTGAACAAGTATGCGAAACCAAACAGCAAAAATATTTACAAGGGCCAGCCTTATGGTTTACCATTGGCAGCAGGAAATCTATTCCCATTGGATAGTATTTCATTACCAGGAGACTTGGTCAATAAGGCGAATGCCGTTGAGGTATTGCAGGAATATTCCGAAGTGGAGTTCTTGATCTCCGAATATAAAGGTTGGGAGCAGGCCAGCTATGAAAATGGAGTCAAAGCCTCTTTAGAACGCTGGGGTGCTAGTCCTGCGGAAGTAACGGCCTATTTAGCTAAAGTACCTAAAGCAAATAAGGAAAATGTCCTTTCCCAAAAATACCTCGCCTTATATGGCCAGGGAATAGAGTCTTGGACAGAGATCCGTAGAACGGGTTATCCTCTGTTCTTAGTGAAAAAGGGAGATGTGGTCTGGTCTGGAACGGTAGAAGGAAAACCAGTTTCCTATTCTTTTGTGCCTGAGATAGGAGATGCCATTCCAAGTAGATTGGTGTATCCTTTGAAGGAGCAAAGTACTAATAAGACAAACTATCAATCTGCATTGAGCAATCAAGGCGATGATGTGCAGTTCACAAAAATCTGGTGGAATAAGTAAAATGTAATCAGTTATGTAAACGGAGATCTTTTTTGGGTCTCCGTTTTTTTATGCCCAGAATTGAAAGTTGTTAGTTAAATAACTTATTGAAAAATTAATATAAACTATTTGAAATTAAAATTCTAATATCGTAATATTGCGATGTTGTTTTCATTCTTCTCTCTCGGAAGCGAGATAAACAGCTTTTTTTAACGTTTTATTTATTCATTATTATTTATGAATGCCAATTTAACAAATAGCATAAACCAATTAAACTGGAAAGGTTTTGACAACAGTTCACGAAAGGAGACCCTAAAACCACTTATCGATTTCATCCAGCATAAAACAGATGCTAAAGAGAAAATCAATATCAACTTCATCTGTACCCACAATTCACGTCGGAGTCATTTATCTCAGATTTGGTCGCAGACTGCAGCTGCCTATTTTAATATTCCCCATGTGAATTGTTATTCTGGAGGAACCGAAGAAACGAGCTTATTCCCTGCCGTGATTGATACATTGAAGCCGCAAGGTTTTGAGATTTTTAAATTATCAGAATCAGAGAATCCTATTTACGCAATAAAATATGCAAGAACAGATCCACCGATTATAGGTTTTTCTAAAAAACATGACCATCCCTTTAATCCTGCATCTGGATTTGCTGCCATCATGACCTGTTCTCAAGCCGATGCAGGTTGTCCTTTTATCGCGGGTGCCGAGAAAAGGATCCCCATAACTTACGAAGACCCTAAGATTTCAGATGGCTCCCCGGAGCAAGCAGCAGTCTATGCATCACGTAGTCTCCAGATTGCTGAGGAAATGTTCTATGTTTTTTCACAAATCAAAGCCGAATAGATGAATTCAAAACTAAAATTTCTTGACCGCTATCTAACCCTCTGGATATTTTTAGCCATGGCAATTGGAGTTACTATTGGTAAAATGTTTCCTTCCTCTTCGCAATGGATTAACCATTTTCAAACCGGATCGACGAACATTCCTTTAGCCATTGGACTTATTCTCATGATGTACCCACCATTAGCCAAGGTGAAGTATGAGCATATTGGAAAAGTTTTTCGGAATATTAAAGTATTGACGACATCCTTAATCTTAAATTGGGTTATCGGACCTGTTCTTATGTTTGTCTTGGCAATATTGTTCCTCAACGGTTATCCCGAATACATGACAGGATTGATTTTGATCGGTTTGGCTCGCTGTATCGCCATGGTGGTCGTTTGGAATGAGCTCGCGGAAGGAAATCGGGAATATGCTGCCGGATTGATTGCATTGAATAGTATCTTCCAAGTGATTTTATATAGCCTTTTTGCTTATTTTTTTATTACCGTCTTGCCTCCATATTTTGGTGTAGCAGGTATTTCAGTGGATATTTCAATCCTAGAGATTGCGAAGAGCGTTGGAATCTATCTGGGTATTCCATTTCTGATGGGAATTATCAGTCGTTATACATTGATTGCCATAAAAGGAGAAGATTGGTTCCAAAATAAATTTATTCCATTCATCTCTCCAATCACTCTTATTTCGCTACTCTTCACCATCATTGTTATGTTTAGCCTTAAAGGTGAAATGATCGTGCAATTACCTCTTGATGTGCTTAGGGTAGCCATACCTTTAGTCATTTACTTTGCCATTATGTTCGTTGTTAGCTTTCTGGCGGGGAAAAGGGTGGGGGCAGATTATTCGCAAAGCACGGCTATCGCTTTTACGGCCGCCGGGAATAATTTTGAATTGGCAATTGCGGTTGCCATTGCGGTCTTCGGAATTAATAGTGGTCAAGCATTTGTCGGGGTGATTGGGCCCTTGGTGGAAGTGCCGGCATTGATAGCATTGGTAAACCTGGCCTTTTGGTTTCGAAAAAAATATTTTATGGTGAAACCAGTGTAATTAAAAAGCATCCAGTTCAAGATAATTCAACTGGATGCTTTAATTTCTTCACTTAGCTTTTTTTCCTAGCTGTAATGGAGTACAGCATCGGAATGGTCTTCTCCAATCCTTTGATTTGATATTTGCCGGCTTCAATTTCTACTGTATTTTTAAAACAATTGTAAGGCGAATAATCATATTCTGCGAAGGATTCTATTTGCAGTCCATTGTTCAATAAACCTTGGAAAACTTCAGATAAGGAGTGGTTCCAAGAAACTTCCTCGGCAACAATGTCTGCATTCCGATCGGCATAAGTTCCTTCTTGGACTTCAATGATTGCACCATCATTAAAATAAGAATATTGGAACTTGCTGAAATCATAGTCAAACATCCAGACCACTGGATGGAACTCGACAAATACTAGTTCTCCGTCGGGTTTTAAGCATCTTGAAATTACCTCCGCCCAACGGTTCAAATCAGGTAACCAACCAATAGTTCCATAACTCGTGTAGACGATGTCAAATAGACCATTTAAAGAAGCTGGAGCATCGTATACATCCGAACAGATGAATTGGGCGTCTAAACCAAGTTGATCATTTATTTTTTGGGCTTGTTCGATGGCTCGGTCTGATAAGTCCAATCCCGTTACTTTCGCACCTAAGCGAGCAAGGGAAAGGCTATCTTGGCCAAAATGACATTGCAGATGAAGGATTTTCTTACCATTTACATCTCCCAATAATTCTATTTCAATAGGATTTAAAGAGCTTTTTCCCTTCAGAAATCCATCGTTATCATAAAAGTCACTATCCACATGTGCTGCGGTTTTTTGATTCCACAGATTTTTGTTGATCTCCTTGTAATTATGTTGCTCGTTCATGGTCTATTGGTCTTCTAAGTGTCTGCATTCCGTTTCTCAGCAGCCATTTCTTTATCCTCTTGGTTGGCCTCCAATTGATTGTCTTCCTGCTCTTCCTCTGCGCTTTTCTCAAATTGTATATGTACGAATATAGGAAAGTGATCAGAATTATAATTGTCCAATTTCTTTAATTCCCTCAATTTAAAATCGGCAGAGATAAAAGCATGGTCCAAGGGAAATTGCATCAGAGGCTGTTTGGCGTGGAAGGTATTGTAAAAACCTCTTCCTCTCCGCGGGTCGAGCAATTCGCTCATTTTCAGGAATAATTCAGTGGTATAGCTCCATGCGACATCATTTAAATCGCCAATAACAATGACCGGCAGATCACATTTTTTAGCTTTCTCAGCCACGATCAACAGCTCTTTGTCCCTTTCTGTCGATCTCGGATTCTCATTGGGAACAGGTGGAGTAGGATGGACCGCAAAAACCTGAACGAGTTGCCCCGAAGGAAGCTCAATCTGGCAATCGATACTGGGAATTTCATCTTCTACAAGGTATTTCACTTCCGCATTATGGATTGGAAATTTGGAGTAAAATAACATCCCATAGGTATTGTCAATTGGAATCTTTACCTGGTATTTGTAATCTGTTTCCAGAGATTGAGTCTGTCGATCCCATTCATGACTAGTTTCTAATAGCAGCAAAAGATCAGGCTTATTGCTATGGACCACACTCAAACAACCTTTATAATCATCGTTGTCCTCATACACATTGGAAATCATGACCTTCAGACTGTTCTTGTCATCAATCATATCTGCTTTGTAAACCTGTTTTTTACCCAATGGGGTAAAGGGAAGGATTTGTTTGAGAAGATAAATGATATTGATAAGGATTAATATCCCAAAAACCAGCAATAGGGAGTTGTGAAAATCTGCGTGGATCAAATATAGGATTATCCAAAGAACAGATAGGGCAAGTTTCTGGATTCTAGGATATTCGAATACTCGAAAGGTCCAATAATCCAGCCGAATTAGAGGAAGAATTGTAAATATTATTAGCAAACTCCCAAAAACAATTAGTGCGATTTCCATTATTACTAAAATAAGAGAAAATTGTTTTTGTTTGGAAAAGGCTAAAAATGGTACTATGGAATGATCCTCTTGCCCATAATTATCAGTCCCCTTTCGGTGTCATCCAATTGGGCGATATTGGGCAGGTTTGCCCATTCCTCAAAGCCAAAATGTTGGAAAAGTTTCAGACTCGGCTGGTTATGAGAAAAGATAAAACCTAATAAGGTTTTAATGCCCAATCCAGGTGCCTGGCTGATGGCATATTCTAAGGCGGTTTTGCCCAATCCCATTCCCCTTACAGTTGGATCCAAATAAATGCTGATCTCAGCAGTCGCATTGTAGGCGGGTCTGCCATAAAAAGATTGAAAACTAAGCCAACCAACGGTGTTATTCTCCATCTCCAAAATCCATAAAGGCCTATGCTTAGCATTGTGTTCATAAAACCAATTGTTCCTGCTTTCAACAGATACAGGTTCTAGATCAGCAGTAACCATTCTAGAAGCAATGGTGGTATTGTATATTTCTACAATCTGGTTAAGATCTGCATAATTAGCCTCCCTGAATTTTATATTAGTCATGTGGATTTCTTTGGACAAATATAAGGTTTTGAGAGAGGTTTTGGAGTAGGGTTGGCGTCAGGATATTTGGGGTTCTACGACCATCTGGGATTTGAACCAGGATGGTTGGGATGGGAGGATAGACCAAGATCAGGAAATGAACCAGGATGCCCTTCGACGCCCCTTCGGCTCCCCTTCGGTTCCGCTAAGGGTGCGGCTCAGGGTACGGGATGGGAGGATGGACCAAGATCTGGGAGTTGCATCTTTGACTATATATGACCCCAATTCCGTAGGGGCTTATTGCATAAGCCCGCATCCAATTTTGAACATATGATAGGTTTGCATTGGCAAACAGTTACGCAAGCCAGGTTCACAATCATTCCATCAACCTGAGATAAAAAATTTGACCTAAATTTATTAGAAGGTGAAGGCTGCAAAGTGCAAGGCAAAAAAATCGTTTTTTATATTTTTGAGATATAACCCTATCGGGATTCCATTATTTTAGCAGACATGGCACATTAGGCTGGAAGTCGCGCAAAAACGATGTTCGATTAATCGAACATCGTTTTTGCATTAACCCTATATTGTTCAATACCATTCGTGCTAAAATAATTTATCCCCGCTGGGGATGTATGGCGGATAATAAAAATTCTTCAGATAAATAAATATGGGACAAAATGGCTAGAAACACAGTTTTAACAAAATGTTCATCCTGGAGGTCGCGCAAAAACGTATTATCCCCCAAATAATCTTGGCCCATCCTCTTATCCTTGGTTGGCGAGCGGAGTCGACCCACATCCTGGTTCCACCCCGATCTTGGCCCATCCTCTTATCCTCGGTTGGCGAGCGGAGTCGAGCCATATCCTGGTTCAAATACCAAAATATCCACTCCAAACATCCTCTTTTTATTTATTTACTTTAAGATGTCCATTGTTTTCGGATAATTTATTAAATTACAATAATCTGATAATCAGGGTTATTCCAATAAATCAAAATACTATGGAACCAAGAAATAGGAAGAGTTACGATACGTTAAGTGAGGCTGTCAATGACTTGCAAAGCATGGGTTATGTAGAAGATTTTGTGATTCAGGAGGAGGGGGAGTGTTTGTTTTGTGTAGGTCGTTCGATGGAGCTTTCTCCAGAGCAATTTGTGATCGATGAGATTTACCGTTTTGAAGGGATGACGGATCCGGGGGATGAAAGCATTTTGTTTGCTATTTCCTCGACCGATAACCTCATCAAAGGATTAGTGATCAATAGCTTTGGTGCTGATTTTAGTTTTACGGCTTCGCGATTGGTTGAAGAATTAAATCGAAGATCAAGAAATGATTAAACTGTTTGGTTTATTGTTTCTTCTCAATCTTGTACACACAGCGGTTATCATCTGCTAAAATATGTTTGACCCGATTTACCTCCAGGTCCTCACCTAATAATGCCCTGAAGTTCTTGAGTTCTGCCCGGCAGAATTGCTGACATTCCGTTGCGGCAGCACAAATTGGACAATGATTTTCAATTAAGTAATAGGTCTGTCCCTCTTTCTTCCATTCCGCCATATAGCCTTCTTCAGACCTGATTTGAGCCAATTTCTTTAATTTGTCACTGATGCTTTTGGAACCCTTTAGTTTTTCTTCATACCTCAAATAGGAGCTTTTTTCACGATCTGTGATCAGCAAGTCTAAGGCATTATCGCCCAAGAGCGACTTGATGGACTGTAGAAGTTGTACCGTAATATCGGCATGGTTGTCGGGAAACTTGGCAAGTCCGGTCTGGCTTAAGGAATAAAAGGTAAAAGGTCTACCAACCCCTGATTTTTTGCATACGCCATGGACCAAACCTTCTTCAGAAAGCTTTAATAATTGTTGCCTCGCACCTTCCTTGCTGATGCCTAATTCCTCAGCGATGCAAGCGGCATCAATTTCACCACGCATCTTCATCAACATAATAATTTTGTCCGAATTGCTCTTCTTCATTAGCCAAGTTATTTCTTGCTTTATTCTAGCAAATATAAATAAATAATTTCAATAGATTTTTTCTAAGGAGAATAGGAAAAATCTATATTTCCCCCTAATACAGTGTTATTTGTTCTTTTAAAGGTTATTTTATCATTAATCCAGCATTAATTTTGCTTTAATAAAACAAGTGTATACTTGTTTTATTAAAGCTATTTTTTAACTTTGATATACACAATCTGGAATAGATTGTTAGCTATTACTTCAATTAACACAACCTTATCATGGAGAACTACATATTATCCTTTCGAGCACCATTAAATGCGCTTTTGCAAAGGCAACAAATCTTTGAAAAGTTAGCTCGCGAATATCCTCAATTGGGTCCGATATCGATTGATATGGATGATAAACAATATGTCATGAATGTCCATGCTCCAGGTCGGCTGGAGAACGACATTCAAAACACCTTGTTGAGCTACGGATTCCGCGTCGCTTTCCTAAAAGCTGATTTGATCAAAGTACTTGATCCTAAGGTCAAGATTGCTTAATATTTTTTCATTTCTATTTGTCTGGCGGGTCTTTCTGTTGAAGGATCCGCTTTTTTGTTTCGCTAAAAACCAGCATTTTCTGAAGAAAAATAAAAGTTACGGCCTTACTTAATGAAAATTTTTAATAATTAATACTTGTTTTATTTAAGGAATAATGCGCCTAGATTTCGATTTAAGCAAGAAAATGCTTTCGAAACAAGAATTTTTGCAGGATGGTACAGGATGGATGGGAAATGGAATCTTTTTAGATTTGGACAAAGGGCATTGGTACTGCTTTAAAAATAAAACCTAAACTCAACCTTGGTGAAGGGTTATAATTACAATAGGATGGGCCTTGCATAGTTATAACCCCTTACTTTATAAAGTTTCATTGATAAATAACAAAACGACATACAAGATCATCATTAATTAAATTGGTTCATAAGGGTTATCAAAACCCGTTTCTGTAAATTCCCCAAAGCCCTTTGGGGAATTTTTTTTATCTTTCTAATCCCCTGTTGGTTTTCAAAGAACCTGGGTTTCCCTTGGTCATTATTGTAGCTCAATTTATTCCGGAGCAATCAGAATAGGTCTTGCTTTTTTCTTAACCTTATTCGAGGCATATTTTGAATTTTCCGAATATGCCTCGAATAAGAGTAAAACCAGGTTCGATTGATCTTCTCCATCCAAACCTTATCTAGAAGAAAAAAATAAGGACAATATTATAGCTTAAAAACTTCCTGCTTGATTAAAATGGAATCTGAATAAAAACAGTATTTTTGGTTATGTCAAAAGAACAATTTTCAGGATTTACTTTTAGAAAAGCTTTGCCAGAGGAAGCAGAGTTGATTTGGTCCATTATGCAAGAGGCGATCGATAAAAGGCGCGAGGAGGGAAGTAACCAATGGCAAGATGGTTATCCTAACCTTGATGTGGTGAAAACAGATATTGAAAAGGGGTATGGTTATGTGAGTATTGATCCCAGGGGAAAATTGACGGGCTATTTGGCGCTGATTTTTGATGGAGAGCCAGCCTATGAGGCGATCGCCGATCAATGGTTGACCAATAGGCCTTTTTCTGTAGTGCATAGGATTGCTGTTTCCCAAGCGAATTATGTGAAAGGGCAGGCGACCTGGATGCTGGAGGAAGCTCAGAAGCTGAGTTTTGACAATGGTTATTTGAGCCTGAAAGTGGATACCAACTTTGATAATACGGGGATGTTAAGGGTATTGGAAAAGTTAGGCTATGTGTATTGTGGGGAGGTATACTTCCGGGGTAGCGCTAGGAAAGCTTTCGAAAAGAAATTAGATGATTAAAAAAGCTTAAATAATAATTGAGAAATAAATAGAAAGAGGTTCGAAAGAACCTCTTTTTTTGATGAAATACTTTTTTTTTCTGTCACCAAACCCAAGAATTAAACAGGATTTGTTTAATAAAGTTTGTTTGGAATATTAAAAAATTAACTCGGTAATTTTCCAACGCGCATAATGATCTTCCAGGTTACCTGTTTAGCTTCTTCCTCATCCTTCCAAAAGGGGACTAATTCCTCCTTTAATTTAAAGAGAGGATTTCTTTCTTCCTGTTGGATATAGCGTTGTGTAGCAGACCAGCTCAACAGATGGCCAAGGAAATCCTGGAGTTTATATTTTTTGTGGATATAGAATTCAGGAGGTTCAATTTCCCGGAAAGGAAAAGGTATGGTGGTGTAACCCTGTTGCAGTAATTTGATCTCAGAAGGCCAATATGGACCTACGGTCTTATCATGGAAATTTTGGGTGATGGGATCGATGTTTTTGTCTACTTGTGGGACAGCATAGGCCCAGACAGCAATAATTCCATCTTTTTTAAGGACTTTTTTTGCAGCTTCGTAGAACTTGTCGATATCGAACCAGTGTATGGCTTGTGCCACAGTGATTATATCAACAGCATGCTCAGGAAGGCTGGGTTCTTCTGCCTTTTCCACATGGTAAGTCACCTTTTCATGCTCGAAAGCATTTTTTATTTGGGCTTCGCTAGGGTCTGAGGCATAGACTTGATTATAAAAGTCGGCTAAATGTATGGCAGATTGGCCGTTTCCCGTTCCACAGTCCCATGCCAAATCATGCGCTGGAGTTAAGTTGCTGAGATAATCATACAGCTCGTGAGGGTATGATGGTCTAAACTGAGCATAAATAGATGCTTGTTTAGAGAAGTTGTCGCTAAAAGTTGCCATAGTACCTTTTTTTTACATCTATTTGTCTCTTAAATTTACGAATAATTGATGAGCAAAAAAGCTATTGTTTAAGATAATTTTTATTGATTATTAAGAGGATATGAATTTAGTAGATTTTTAATGACAGGTTTTTTTTAATGTGGACCTTCTTTAAAAATTGAACTTATCGAGGTCTAATTCACAGAAAAAAGAAGGAGATCCTTCGTAATCAAAAATTTCACCGATTTCAAAACCCATTTTCTTGAGCACATTTAGTGAGCCTACGTTTTCAGGATGTACCGTAGCGTAGACTTTCTTAAGGTTCAGGACCTCCTTGGCATATTTCAAGCTGGCAATACATGCCTCTGAGGCAAATCCATTTCCCCAAGCTTTCTTTTGAGTCTATAACCTAGGTCATAAAAATTACTGATCCCATTCAAGGGCTCCTTGATGTACTTTAATCCACACCAGCCAATCATTTCCATACCGTCTTTTTTGATAATGGCCCAGCGAGCAACGCCATTTTCTAGGTATTGGGTTTTAATAAATTGTATTGCTTCATCAATTTCTTGGATGGATTTTACAGGTTGGTTGAAGATATACTGATGTACCTCGGGGTCAGCATCCATTTCGAACATGTCATTACGGTCGGCTGTGGAAATTTCACGGAGAATCAGCCTTTTGGTTTCAGAAACTGTGGACATTTTTGGTTAAAGTTTATTAATTGGTTTAATAAAATTACAGAAATATAGTTGTTGAAGCAATATTTTATTTTTTTGTCGAAATAATCTGACAAAATAACGGAAATTTTGCAAATAATATTTGGCTATTAAGTCCTTATTTATCTAATTTAGTCGTTTAATAATTCTAAAATTAGTTTAATAAATCGTATTTTAACTACCTAAGAAAATCATAGTCAAAAAGTCATCAGCCTTGATGACTTTTTTTTGTGAAATAAACAGCCTCATCAAAAATTCTTGGTTCCATATAGGATAATTGCAAAGCGCTAAGATTTCCATCTGGTATAATTAACAATTACTTAATGTTTATATGTTAAATTTTAAACCAACTTCATCTAGTTTTATGAAAATTTTAATTTATAAAATAATGAAAAAATTGATTTTTAGCAAAGTATGCAATGCTTAATGGATTGATTTATAGTTTGCTGAAAAAAAATTCAGGCTTGGTTATTTATTGCGATTCAATAATTCTGTTGTTTTCTCTTTATTAAAAATATAATAAAAAATATGTTTTAATATTAAATTAATTTAAATATAGTTACTTTTGTACAGGTAATTCCTTTGGGTAGTAATTAAAATTTATTGCAGATTAATAACGCTAATCGCAATGGGCTGAGTTGTATATATGCTATATATACGTTTCGGTACAGTGGTTTATTGACTAAAAGCGATTGCGGACATGATTGGGGAGGAGCAATAAGCTTTTGAAATATCTTAATTATTTTAATATGGAAATACCAAACAACACTTTGGAAGGGCAGGATCTTGAAAGGAAACTACAGGATGTCGCTGCGAATTGTTTTACCACTTCAAAAAACTTAGAAAACTTGAGTGTTGAGCAACGATCGCAGATAATCAACCTATTTGAACGCATCAAATATAAGGACATAATTGATCAAGGATTTTGGAGCTTAGGCGGTGGGTTGACCCATTATAAACTTAGCTTAAACGAGATAAAACTGACCTTATTGGAAGTTTTGTCTTCACGTTCGGATGATAAAGAAAGATTGATCCTTAAAGAGATGTTTCTGTTCTTGAACATCCTTGATGAACCCAGTTTCTATCAATTATTTGCATTGAGACAATTGATACACTGTCCAGAAGAAATCTTTGACGAAAAGATAAAAGAGATTTCTGGAAATTACTTTGAATAATCATTCAACAATTTTAGGCATCGGCGGATAAGCAAGACCTTCCATTTGCCCTGGTTTTCTTCTAGTTTTTTGGCCAGGACAAATATAAAACCTCTTATTTATAGAAGGAATTTGCAATCTGTCTGATGCCTTTTGTTTTAACGGATAATTTATGGAAATTTGACCATTATTTCCTAAATTTATCCCAATAAGAGCATTAATTTATTTCTGTTTAATCTATGCTCTTTGAAACCAAATAAACTTATATGCTTTCGACACCAATTAGCCCTGAACACCAATTTTTCAGGGAGAGTTTACGTTCATTTATCAAAAAAGAAATCCTTCCACATATCGATGAATGGGAGAGTACCTGTAAAATTGATAAAGCCATCTGGCGGAAAATGGGAGAGATGGGTTACTTAGGCCTAATTTATCCCGAAGAATATGGCGGATTAGACCTAGATTTCTATTATTCCCTAATATTTTGCGAAGAACTATCATATTGCTTTTCTGGAGGGTTTACCATTTCTGCGCTTGTAATAGAATATATGTCTGCGCCTTATTTATTGAAATATGGTTCGACATTTCTCAAAGAAAAGTACTTGAGTAGGGTCATTTCTGGGGAACTGGTTAGTGCAATTGCAATTACTGAACCTGGAGCTGGTTCGGATGTTCAGAACATCAAGACCACAGCGATTGATCAGGGTGATTATTTCTTGGTCAATGGCTCCAAGACTTTTATCACCAATGGCTATTACGGTGATTTCTATATTACCGTGGTAAAAACAGATCCAAAAGCAGGATCCTCAGGGATTAGCTTATTGTTGATCGATAAAGGGTCAGAAGGCTTGACAACCAATAAGATCCAGAAATTAGGTTGGCATGCTTCCGATACTGCCGAACTGGGCTTTGATAATGTAAAGGTTCCAAAAGACCACTTAATTGGTGAATTGGGAAAAGGATTTAAATATTTGATGGGCGGATTGCAGCTCGAGCGTTTGACAGCTGCCATACATAGCCTCGCTACCGCGGAATCAGCAGTAGAATACACACTCAATTATCTGAAAGAAAGGTCGGCATTTAACAAACAATTGAAGGATTTTCAAGTTATTCGTCATAGAGTGTCGCAGATGATGGCCGATATTGAGGTTTTAAAAAGTTTCGTCTATCACTGTTGTGACCTTGAGAATCAGAAAAAATATGCAGTTAAGGAATGTTCCATTGCTAAACTGCAATGTAGTGAGCTGGCCATCAAAATTGTTGGGGAATGCCTGCAGTTGTTTGGTGGCTATGGCTTTACAGAAGATTATAAGATTTCCAGATTATACCGAGATGTACGTGTTGGTACCATCATTGGGGGAACATCGGAAATTATGCTTGAAATTCTGTCGAAGATATTCATTGATGAAGTGGATTATGAAAAACGATAATTAACCGATGTAAATAAGAGGATAATGAGTAAAATTAAGGAGAGAATTAAAGAGCAAATCAGTGTCAGTAAAAATGCTGATGGGGTCTATCAATTGAGATGGATCAACGTAAGATCGCGCCCACATGATCTTTCATTAGATGAATTCAAGTTCTGTATCGAACTACTTCTTTCTGTCCTTAAGAAAAGTGATTGTACTAGTTTGCAATTGATCTTGGAAGGAAAGTTTAGGGATGCAGATTATGAGGAATTGATCTATATGGCCGGAAAAGAAGGTTTCCTTACTAAATTAGAGCATATCGATGAAATGATCATTGAGCTTTCTGAAATCGAGAAACCGACGGTTGTTTTATTTGATAAAGCTTGTACAGGTTTGGCAGCTGCTTTTCTGTTGCTATTTGATCGACGTATTGGGATCGGTCCTAAAGCCAAGATGGGTTTCCCAGAAGGTGCCTTTGGCATGTTGACCGGTAACGGAAGCTTCAGTAAATTATTAGGGCTTGTGGATGCAGAATTTGTTTTCGATCTATTAAATTCAGGTAGGTTGATCAAACCTGAGGAAGCTGAAAAAACAGGTCTTATCCAAGATAGAATCAGTTCTTGGGAACAGGTTCAAGCTTGGCTCCAGGAAAATTCAGCCCTCAATAAGTCCCATAAGTTCAAATGGAAGGTTGATCAGGGTAAATTATCAGAAGCCATACAAAAATTAAATGCCAAGGCTATAAAGCCTTTGTTGCTGACTGAGGTAATATTGAGTTTGATACAAGGTTCTGAAGGGCAGAGCTATAAAGAGTTGCTGACAAAGGAACACCTTGCCTATGTAGGTTTGTTGACCGCGAAGGAAACCCTAACAAGGGTGAGAACATTCCATTATGCAGTTGAGGATGCGATTTCCATGTGTAAAGAAGTTGAAGATGCGGAAATCAGCAAGGTCGCAGTTATCGGAGCTGGGATGATGGGTTCTGGTATAGCCTATGAAGTGGCGAAAGCAGGAATTGATGTGATCTTAAAGGATGTGGATCTGCAAAATGCCGAAAAGGGCAGAGCTTATTCTGAGAAGCTGTGCAATAAACTGATTGAATTGAATAAGATGAAGGAGGATGATAAGCCTAAGATATTAGAGCGCATTCTTCCTACGGATCAATTAGAGGATTTAGATGGTGCGGAAATTATTGTTGAAGCAGTCTTTGAAGATAAGCGATTGAAAGCGGAAGTCATCAATGATAGCAAGCGATATTTAGCACAAAGTGGTCTATTCGCATCCAATACTACTTCTTTGCCGATCAGTAAATTATCGAAATCATTTGATGATCCTAGTCGTTTTATTGGTTTGCATTTTTTCTCGCCGGTAGATCGTATGGCATTGGTGGAAGTCATCCGCGGTAAGGAAACCTCGGAGGAAACACTGGATAAAGCATTGAGTTTTGTCGGTAAACTCAAAAAGATCCCGATCGTGGTGAATGATGGACCGGCATTTTTTACCTCCCGAATATTTTTCTATTACCTATTGGAAGGAATTACCATGTTGTTAGAGGGTGTTCCTATGGAAAGAATTGAGGAAGGCGCTAAGCTTGCAGGTTTTGCCGTAGGTCCATTAGCGGTTTTGGATGAGATCTCATTGCCATTGATGGTCCATGTATATGAACAGTTGCCTGATATGAGCTTCAGTCAGAAGAGAGTATACAACTACCTACAGCGGATGATCAAAAAAGGAAGGACCGGAAGAAAATCCAGTCGTGGGTTTTATGATTATCCAGATAATAAGCCTAAAAAATACTATTCCGATCCTGAATTAAAGGATCTTGATAGCCAAATTTCTGCAAAAGATATCCAAGATCGATTATTGGCGGTTTTGGCTTTGGATAGTTATCGTTGTCTGGAAGAAGGGATTTTATTTAGTCCAATTGATGGGGATCTAGGTTCCGTAATGGGATTAGGCTATCCAGTTCAGACCGGTGGGGTATTTGGTTATATCGATATGATCGGTTTGGATGAATTCGTCAAGATCTGTGAAAATTTCAGTCAATATGGCGATGAATGGGAGATCCCAGATTCATTGGTCAAATTGAGAGATGAAGGTTTCCAGTTTTATGATGGATTTGAATCTAACTGGGTTGATGAGTAGGGAGATCTGAAAACCTTCAGAAAAAGACAGTGAAATTGGGCTTATGGTACATAAGCCCAATTTTTATTTATGCTGAGTGATTGTCGCACAAGGGATCACCCCTAGAAGGGGTTAACATTTTTCTATACCCTTTTAGTGTCACCCTGAAGGCTCTGCCGAAGGGTCTCGGAACGTTACATTGTAATCCTTGATCGATGATCAAGGACCTGTTCGCCAATGGAATTATGGTTTGCAAAGATCCGAGATTCTTCCTTCGTCAGAATGACACCGGAAAGGAACGATTTTTTGCGATAAACTGCCCTAGAAGGGGTGAAATATTTGTAGAAGGATGTAACATTTTTCTATACCCTTTTAGTGTCACCCTGAAGGCTCTGCCGAAGGGTCTCGGAACGTTACATTCTTCAATAGAAATGGTTTTCTCATCTTACGATTTCGAAATGACAAAATCTTCCTAAAAAAATAAAAACAATAGATTCTTCGCTGTGCTCTGAATCCCTCTCAGGAGGCTTCCAATTCTGAACGATTAGTGAAGAATCTGTACGTAAATGTCCCAACATGTGCTTGTCATCCTTGATCGAAGATTAAGGACCTGTTCGCCAATGGAATTATGGTTTGCAAAGATCCGAGATTCTTCCTTCGTACCAATGACAAGTTTGTTAAATCTGTGTTTCTTGGTATTTAGAGCTATATTTATTTATCTGGAGAATATATTTTTTCCGCCATACATCCCCAGAGGGGATGAATTATTTTAGCATCAATGGTAAACAATATAGGGCTAATGCAAAAACGATGTTCGATTAATCGAACATCGTTTTTGCGCGACTTCCAGGCTAACGTGCCATGCCAGCTAAAATAATGGAACCCCAAAAGGGGTTATATCTTTAAAATTAAAAAAACATTTTTTGCCTTCCACTTTGCTGTCATCACCTTCCAATAAATTTAGTCCAAATTTTTACTTCGTCAGAATGACGCCGGAAAGGAACGATTTTTTGCGATAAACAGCCCTAGAAGGGCAGAATTATTTCAAGTATGTAAGGAGCGGGCTTATGCAATAAGCCCCTACGAAAACGGGGTTAAATCTGCCCCAGAAAGCAATGTTCATTCCCACGATCTTGGTTTATCCAGTGGGTAAACGTCATCTCGGCGGTTATCGAAGTCGAGATGCCGCTCGAAGATTAAGGACCTGTTCGTCAATGGAATTATGGTTTGCATGGTTCCGAGATTCTTCCTTCGTCAGAAAGACAGCGGAAAGGATGTTTTTTTTGCAATAAACAGCCCTAGAAGGGCAGAATTATTTCAAGTATGTAAGGGGCGGGCTTATGCAATAAGCCCCTACGAAAATGGGGTTAAATCCGCCCCAGAAAGCAATGTTCATTCGCACGATCTTGGTTTATCCAGTGGGTAAACGTCATCTCGGCAGTTATCGAAGTCGAGATGCCGCTCGATGATCGTCGAAGGGCATCCTGGTTCAAAAAAAAGCGGCCATTACAGCCGCATTTTATTTATACCATTAAATCCACTAATTCATGGACTGGGATATCTTTGATTTTATCATAATCCAAGGTGTTTTCGAGAATTGTTTTTTGTTGTTTTTCTGCGAAAACACGTGCAAGGTTGATTTTATATTTTTCTATCAATTTAGGGATTCCTTCATCGCGGCGTCTACGGTGCCCAATTGGATATTCAACAACCACCTCTTCGAAGATGCTACCATCATTCAGTTCGAGGGTTAATGCGTTGGCAATGGATCTCTTTTCAGGATCGTGATAATCCTTGGTAAATTGCGGGTCTTCGAAACAGGTAATTTTCTCTCTCAAGGCATCAATCCTCGGATCAGAAGCAATATTGTCTTCATAATCAGCGGCTGTAAGACGGCCAAAGATCAAAGGCACAGCCACCATATATTGGATGGCATGGTCACGGTCCGCTGGGTTGTGAAGAGGACCTTTCTTATCTATGATTCGAATGGCTGCTTCATGGGTTCTAATTTTGATGCTTTTGATATCATCAGAAGTCTTACCTGCATCTTTTAATTGCTGATGTAAGGTCATTGCAGCTTCTACAGCCGTTTGAGAGTGGAATTCTGCTGGGAATGAAATCTTGAACAATACATTCTCCATGACATAAGTGCCGTAAGGACGTTGGAATTTAAATGGATTACCTTTAAACGAAACGTCATAAAAACCCCATACTGGAGCTGTTAAGACAGATGGGTATCCCATTTCACCTTTTTGGGCAATGAGAGCCAAACGAACGGCTCTCGATGTTGCATCACCGGCAGCCCAAGATTTGCGGCTTCCAGTATTTGGAGCATGTCTATAGGTTCTCAGTGACTGTCCATCCACAAAGGCTAAAGAAAGGGCATTGATCAATTCTTCTCTGTTCAAGCCCAATAGTTTACTCACGACAGCGGTTGAGGCCACTTTCACTAAAATAACATGGTCAAGTCCAACCTTATTGAATGAGTTTTCCAATGCCAACACACCTTGAACTTCATGCGCCATGATCATTGATTCCAATACGTCTAGCATGACCAATGGTTTTTTACCGGCAGCAATTCTATTTCTAGAGATCCAATCGGCTACTGCCAGGATCCCGCCTAAATTGTCTGAAGGGTGTCCCCATTCTGCGGCCAACCAAGTGTCGTTGAAATCTAGCCAACGCACCATTGCGCCAATATTGAAGGCTGCTTGGATCGGGTCTAATTGAAATGGAGTTCCTGGAACCTTGGCGCCATTTGGAACTACTGTTCCGGGAACAATGGGCCCCATAAGTTTTGTGCAAGCAGGATAGGTTAAAGCTTCGAAACCACAACCGATGGTATCGAGGAAGCAATAGTGTGCTGTTTTTAAGGCAAGGTCACTATTGATTTTAAAATCAAGGATATAATCTGCAATATCAACCAAAACCTGGTCAGGATTTGGTCTGTTGTTTGAAATATGTGATGACATTCTAATATATAAGTGTTTTTATGTTAATTTTTTCTGTCGGCTAAAGGTATGAATTCCCTGTTTTCAGGACCGGTGTAATTGGCACTCGGTCTGATAATTTTACCATCTTGTCTCTGTTCGATCACATGGGCTCCCCATCCTGAAATCCTGGACATCACAAACAATGGTGTAAACATGTCCGTAGGGATTCCCATTAAATGGTAAGCCACTGCAGAGAACCAATCCAGATTCGGGAACATGCGTTTTTCATCCCACATTACGGTTTCTATCCGTTCTGCAATATCAAATAAGCGCATATCGCCACTTTCTTCAGATAGTTTTTTGGCAATTTTCTTGATGACTTGGTTTCTAGGGTCGGCTATGGTATATACGGGATGCCCAAACCCAATGATAACCTCTTTATTCGCTAACCTTTTTTTGATGTCAGCTTCGGCTTCATCGGCATTGGCATAGCGTTCCTGAATTTCATAAGCAACCTCATTTGCCCCACCGTGCTTGGGTCCTCGGAGGGCACCAATGGCACCTGCAATACAGGAATAGATATCAGAGCCTGTACCCGCGATGACTCTTGCGGTAAAGGTCGAGGCATTGAATTCATGCTCAGCATATAGGTTTAGCGAAACCTGCATGGCATGTACCCAGGAGTCACTAGGTTTTTTTCCGTGTAATAGGTGCAGGAAATGTCCTCCGATTGTAGCGTCATCCGTTTTTACATCGATTTCTTTTTGATTATGGCTATAGTGGTACCAGTATAACAGGGCGGAACCCATGCTTGCCATTAATCGATCGATAATATTCCTGGTGGTTTCTACCTCGTGTTGTAGCGGTTCAGGTTCTAGATTTCCAAAAACCGAAACAGAAGTGCGAAGTAAGTCCATGGGATGGGCAAATTCTGGGATCAGTTTCAAGACCTCTTTCAAAGGGTCAGGAAGTCCACGGTCTTTTATGAGTTTTTGCTGGTAAGTTTCCAATTCTTTTGAAGTTGGAAGATGTTCATGGATCAATAAATAAGCTACTTCTTCGAAAGTTGCTTGTTCTGCAAGATCTAGAATATCATAACCTCGATAGTGCAGGTCATTTCCACTTTTACCTACGGTACAAAGACTTGTATTTCCAGCGGGAACACCCGAAAGGGCAACGCTTTTTTTAGGTTTGAAACCTGATTCATTTGCTTCCTTCATATTATTTGTTTTTAAATAATTGGTCTAGTTCGTTTTCATAACGGTAATAGTCTATACTTTTATAAAGTTCTTCTCTGGTTTGCATACTGTCGATTACCTGAGCTTGCGAACCGTCATTCCTGATATGTTGATAGACATTAAGGGCTGCTTTATTGGCGGCACGAAATGCAGAAAGCGGATAGAGGACGATAGAGACCCGCACATCTTTTAATTGCTGTACGGTATAAAGGTCTGTTTTTCCAAATTCCGTAATATTGGCAAGGATCGGGAGACCGGTTGCTTCAGCGAATCGCAGATAATCTTCTAACTTGGTTACTGCTTCCGCAAAAATGAAATCTGCCCCTGCAATTTGATAGGCAACAGCACGTTCCAAGGCTTTATCCAATCCTTCGGAGGCTAGGGCATCTGTCCTGGCACCAATCTGGAAATCAGGGTCTGTGCGTGCATTGACTGCGGCTTTGATTCTGTCGACCATTTCTTCTGTAGAGACCAGTTCTTTGCCGGGTCTATGGCCACAGCGTTTGGCACCGACTTGGTCTTCCATGTGGATTCCCGCAGCACCTGCCTTTTCTAAGGATTTGATTGTCCGAGCAATATTAAATGCCGATGGTCCAAAGCCGGTGTCGATATCGACTAATAAGGGGAGGGAGCAAACATTGGTGATCCGTTGAACATCGATCAGGACATCCTCCAGTGTGGTAATTCCCAAGTCTGGAATTCCTAATGAACCAGCTGCTACGCCGCCACCAGATAGGTATATAGCTTTAAATCCAGATTGTTCAGCCAATAATGCATGATTGGCATTGATGGCGCCTACGACCTGTAATGGGGTTTCAGATTGAATAGCTTCTTTAAATTTACGACCTGCAGAATCCTTCATATACGTGATGGGATAAATAGTTTATAAAATGATAATTGGAGGGGAAAATTAACTAAGGTAACGTCAATTTGCCTCTCTCTTAAAGGTAGGAAAATTTATGGGTTATAGGAATTTTTAAACTGGAAAAGATGAATAAGAATATGGCTTATAAGGATAGGAATAAGCTGAGTTTGAAAGTGTTTGGATTAGGGGTATAGGCTTCTGGTTTCAATATACAGGTCGATTTGGTTCAATACTTTTTTCAGGTCCTTTAAAACTTCATGGGACCAAAATCTAAATACCGTATAGCCGAGGTCGCGCAAGGCTTTATTATTGAAGTAATCCTTTTGCATGTTCCTTTCGATTTTTGGAATCCAAAAGGCTTGGTTACTTTTTATTCTTGTTTTCACATTCTCCCAATCATAGCCATGCCAAAACTCACCATCGACAAAAATGGCAAGTTTATATTTCTGGATGACTATATCTGGAGTCCCCGGTAATTTCTTTTGGTGAATGCGGTAGCGAATGTTTTTGTTCCAAAGTGCTTTTCGTAAGATAATTTCCGGTTTCGAATTCTTGCCTTTGATTTTAGACATAATCTTACTCCGCTTTTTACTGGTGTAAAAACCCTTCGCCTCTTCAAAACGAGGAACCTGGATCGGAGTAGGATTATAGAATTTATTAGTCATGTATTAGGATATCAATACCTAACCTCTGAAAAGGTTTTCTTCAGGATAGTATTTTTTATTGCGAATCATAGATTTCTTTTTGGAACTTCAATAATTTGTATTTATGAAGAAAATAGGACCTAAATATCAGGTTGTAATAATTATGTATAGCCGTGAAAAGCAAGGTTAAATTGTTGTCATCGTATTGATTTGCTTTAAAATATTCCAGCTCGTTGTTTTGGAATTCATTTAAGGAATTCAATAAATCTTCTGGCAATTCTTCGACTAGTTCCGAATTTGTCAGAAGTGCTGCAATTTCTGTTTTTAATCTCTTTTCCAAGGGCTTGTTTTTCATCAAGTTGTTGATGATATCAGAATATTCGACCTGTTCATAAATGAAATAATACTTTTGGTTCAGCTCAAAATAGAATTCGATCTTTTCATTGAAGATGGTATCCATTTCTTTCAAATCTTCATAGTATTTCATTAACTGGTTTTTAGACAGATCATTTGCTGCGAGGCTATAAAACGTCTCAAATGCTTTTTTGTTTATTTCATTTATCTGAGCCTGTTTGGTTTTTATTTCAACTTCCACAGCCTCTAAAATTCGATTAGCTTCTGAGCTTTTGTATTTGACCCCATCATAATCAAAAGATTTAATATTGTAGGCTTTCTTGTTGATATCGATTAAGGTTTGTTTATCATTCGATAAGGAATTAAGTTCAAAGGAAAGATCTCGATTTTGATCTGAAAAGAGCTCGGAAATTGGGATAGGGGCAGCATGGTAGTCAACATTTGAAAAATCGTCGATGATCGGATTCAGAAAGAAGTAAAAATCATTGTAAATTTCATCAAAATCATTTTTTTCAAAATCCTTCGCAAAGTTATGTTGAAACTCTATTGGGTCGAGGAGTTGTATCTGACCTTGATGATTGATGTTTGCAAACAAATAGTCTTTTATTTTTTGAAATAGGATTTCCTTGTTTCTGAGGATGTTGATCGCAGGAGCTTGATTATTGTATGCGACCTGGATATTTAATTTGGAGATGGCGTTGATGCGATCTTGGGTAGAAGGATGAGATTGCCATTGGTTGTCGATATTTAATTTTGATTTATTGAATTTGGATTCTGCATCTAATGGAACGTTAGGAAAACCATTTTTGATTTCATATTTGTTCTTTTTTGCGAGAAATAAGTTGACGGCATGATGGTTTTCATAAAAATCCTGTGGCATCCAATTTAATTTTTGGTTTTTCTCGTAAAAGGATATGACACTTTCCATAGAATGGTTTGCAAAGCTTAGTCTTTTTAAGCCATCGGTCATGGCATTAGATCCAGCCACATTTGCGGCGATTTCATCTGCATGGAATTCCATTTCTCTAGATAATGCTAAGTAATTGATGTTAACATAATCATAGAGTTTTTGGAGGATCTTTTGGATGCCGTTTATGGAGAGTATTGAAATGTTTAATGGCAAAGCGATATAAGAACTTAAATTGGCAAGATTTTCATGCATTTTCTTTAAAGTGTCATTGTTGTATAACATATTGAAAATAACATTGTTGACGTTGTAGACATAACTACCGACCTTCATGCTTCTTTGTGAGAAGTGTCCAAATTCATGTGCTAGTATCGCCCTTAATTCTTGATTGGTTAACGAATTAATTAATCCTACGCCAATTTGGAGGTTTTTTCGGACGGGGAAAAACATACTCCAAAAGCTCGAATTATAAAATACGGAAGCATTAACGTTATGAGATAAAAAGACCTTTTGCGGGAAGTCTGTTTCTATTTCTTTCACTAAATCATGAATCATTGCAAATAATTCGGGTTGTTCATCCTGGGTGATTTCTATGAAATCGCTGGTGTCGGTTTTATTAGTGGCGAAAATGAATTTGATCAAGAAATAAAGAATCATAAAACCGGCTGCAATCAATCCTAAACCTAACGTAATGGTCAAGAAGTTTGGATAATTGATAATCGCCCAGATTCCTATATAAGTAAAGAAAGCCGTGATCCCAATACTGATTAATAGCAGGATGCTGTAAACAAGGATAAAAATTAGGATAGAAAACAATGTTTTTTTAACTCGAGATTGAAAAGCTGGGGAAACTTGAACGTTCATATTAGTTGATTAGTTAGGTCTAATATAGAAATTTATTGGAAACAAAATTCAATACCTAGTTTGATTTTGAATTAGGGGATATGGAGGAGGATGAATCGGTATAATTCCAAAATGGTTCAAGACGTTTCAATTTGAGTCATTTGCTGTCAAGATGAAAATAAGAGCTGGTAAAACTAGAGTTTAGCTGTCGATATCAAAACAGCATTGCATGCAATCGAATGGTTAAATTTTAAAAATTAAAAAAAATGGCAATTATTTCAAACGGAATTTTAGGGAGTTTTTCAGGAAAAGTAGGATCAGTTGTAGGTGGAAGTTGGAGGGGCATCCAATACATTCGTTCACTACCCAAAAAGGTTAAACGCGTACCGACAGAAAAGATGTTAAATCAACAGGCAAAATTTGCTTTGGCCATGAGTTTTGTGAATCCATTGAGAAGTTTCTTAAAGGAAAATTACGAAGATGAGAAGATCAGGTACATGACTTCAGCCAACCTTTTGTCCAGTCATATTTTAAGGCATGCGGTTCAAGGCAACTTACCTGAAATCAAATTGAATTATTCTAAAATTATCATCAGCAAAGGGACAGTGGAACAGTTGCTGGATATAAGTTCAGAAAAGTTAGATCGAGTAATATCGGTTAAATGGGGCGCTGAGGAGAAGTACTTAGTCCCTTTAGCTGAGGTTGAGGTTCGGGGCGTAATTTATAATGAAAATAAGAATCATTTCCATCACTTTAAATTGGGATCTCGAAAAACTGCGCAGGGTGAAATCTCCTTGAGTTTATTTGATAAGGGCGAAAAATTGGCAATTTGGCTGTATACTATGGATAAGAAAACCAATAGGATTTCTGAGAGCCAATTCATTAATGAATTTACTGTTTAATGATTGAATTGGTAAGAGTTCACAGTGCTGAGAACAGCACTGTGTCTCATCTTTATATCGACGGTTTATTTGCATGCTATCTATTGGAGGATAAGATTAGGTCCAAGAAGGTCTTTGCAAAGACCTGTATTCCCGAAGGGATCTATCCCTTGTCTTTGAACACAACGGCAGGAATGAACAGTCAATATGCGCCCAAGTTTGGTCGGAGGCACAAGGGCATGTTGGAAATCCAGAAAATTCCAGAATTTTCATTAGTGTTTTTCCATATTGGCAATTATCACACGGATACCAAGGGCTGTCCTTTGATGGGAAGTTATTTTCGGAAAGAAGGCGATGATTTTATGGTCTTGCAATCTGCTCTGGCTTATAAAACCTGGTATCCAGTTTTAGTCGAGAAAATAAAGATGGGAACCGGAAGAATCAAAGTTGTTAACCGCTTGCAGGAATTTAATTATGATTAATCCTAAAAGCAAAAATGAAAATGAATGAAATTATTATTAGAAGCTTTATCTCAGGTTTTTTTGATGCTGAGGTCATCATCCATTAAGTTTCCAGGAAAGGTCTTGATACTGATCAAGTACTTGGGTTTGTTGCTTGATATTTTGAAACAATGGTTTTATGCCAATCAAACTACTACAATAAGTCCAAAAGTGAAAAGGTTCGTATTTAGATAATTGGTTGGATAAAAAAAAGTGGCAGTCCTGGGTTGGACTGCCATTTTTTTGTTTTTTTAATTCAGATGGTAACTTTGGTTTTGGAATTCCATGGATGCGTAATAGTTGTATTTTTCTTTATTCAAAGGATAATCCCAACAACCCATCCTGTGGTAAACCTGACCTCCGAAACCTGATTTGAAACGGTATAGACCATACATTGGATGCGATTCATCGGCCTGTGGGGAAATACCAAAAAAGTCATATTCAGTACATCCTTTTTCTTTGGCTATTTGCATAGCTTTCCATTGCAAGGCATAGGTCGCCATATAATTCCTGTTCTCTGTTGCAGAAGCGCCGTAAAGATAAGTTCCTCTATTTCCGGCAAGAACTAAAAACATAGCAGCCAAAGGTTGATCATCAACTTCCGCAACCAATAAGAAAACTTGAGCAGGCGATTGGGTGTCATTTGCCCTAGCGCTCAGTACCACCTTGAAGTAATTGATATCATGCAGGAAGAAATTGTTCCTTTGCGCGGTTTGTCGGTAAAGCTCATACCAAACATCCAGATTTTCTATGCCTAGGGAACGGATTTGCACTCCTTTTCTTTTTGACAGATTGATATTGTAACGGGTTTTGGATTTCATGTTAGCCAAAATATCTTCCTCATCTTTTTTGAGGTCCATGAAGATGGTGTTGGAAGGCAGGATATCCGTATTGGCCTTACGTAAATTCCAATTTTCAGTATTGAAGTTGAATCTTAATTCTTGGATTCTTTTTTCAGGTACGCCAATCCAGTTACCATGGATGTCATAGCAATCCTCTTCTTTTGCCCATAAGGACTCCCATGATAGGTCATAGCGAATCATTATGCAAGAAGGAGGGAGGTAACTTCGAAGGCTTTCAGAAAGTTGTTCTAGGAAATAACCTTGGTTTTCAGCTTCTGGTTCAATTTCTGGACCATAAGGAACATAAGCAATACAATGTTCGGCATCGAGGTGTTGGATGATAATCAATAAGTCGCCAACAATATAGGTGTCATCTGAAGGATGATTGAACAAGTCAGCTGATTTTACCCTAAAATTATAGGCAACGCTCTGAACCCCTTGCATCTTTTTAACTTCAGACCAATAGGCCGTCTGTTGGATGATGGAGGTTCTGTAGATTTCTTTAATCTGTTTATCTTCTAAATCTGCGATCATGATGCTCTTAATTCGATTGAAAAGGCTGGCGAAAATAAATAAATCACCGGTCTTCGCGCCAAAAAGAGGCAAACATAGCCAATAAATGTTGGCTAAACGAATTTAATTGTCATGTGGATGTTAGAAAGCGGAGATTAGTCTTCGTCGATGATTTCTGCGACTCTACCTATTTGACCATCAGTCAGTCTGACCTTGATTCCACGGCTATGGTAAGGAGCAGAAGTAAGGATGTCTTTAACAATTCCTTCGGTGAGATTTCCGGATCTTTGGTCTTTTTTTAGGATAATATTGACCAGGATTCCTGGTTTGATGTTGCTTCTAGAATTGGGATCGCTCATTTTATGAAATGTTTATTGAAATGCAAATTTAAGCCATTCAAATGGATTTTGTCGATTAACCTTCTTGCTTTATTATTTTTGAATCTTCACGAATGGAGCGGGTGTACTCATATTTTCCATTTTTATCTTGCAATATTATTGGTTGTTTGATGAGGTTGTAATATACAACTTCAAATGATTTTGGGTCTAAGCCTATTTCGAAATCGTAATGGAATATTCGGAATTGATCTTTAATAAAACCCCATTGATCCAGGGAATATTCATTGACATCGATTGGAAGAATCTGGTCTTCATAATAGATATGCTTATTATCCTTTCCATACAGGAAATTTAGATATGTAAAGGATTGCCTATCGACATTTTCTAAGGCTTTTAAAGAGCCATTTCTTTTGATGTAGATTCCATTTTTATCTTTCCAATAAACGGTGTCATATTTATCCTGTATATAATTGAATGATTTTCCGTCGAGGCCTTGAACAATTGAGATCTGCCATTTTGCCTCAGGATTATTCATATTATGCCCATAAGCGTTTGTAATGGTTTCTTCAGGAGAATTATCTTGGAGACATTGATAGAACACATGGTTTTTGTCAGCATAAAAGCCTGAAACTTTTCTGAAAGTTTCAGGGTCAGCTTCAGGTACCTCAATGATTTGCTTTGTATAGTCTCTAAATTGTAAGACTTTATCCTTGTATTGATAAAAATTGTCAAAAAGTCTATTGAGATCTTCTCTTTTCAAATTTGTGAAGAGTTCCATGGGTAAATTGTTTACATTGTTAGAAGTTAAACATGTAAGAATAAATATACCAAAAATACCTGTTCAAGGGCTGTTCTATTTTTTTCGTTATTTTAGTTTTTCAGCCATAAAAACTTCTTCAAAATTATCAAAGGTTTGGTTTGCTATATCAATTGCTGATTTTTCCTGAGAAGGATCTGAAGCAAATTTGTTTAATACATCCGTATATTTTTTCCACATCTCTTCACTTTGATCTCCATAGCCTTCAAAAAACGAAAAGCCTTTAGATATACCATTTTTCTTTAACATTTGGACGATATATGGACCTCCCATGATGGATCCTTCTAATACATAGAATGAACTTAAGGCCTGTAGGGTATTTTCAACTTTTGGCGCTTCTGCAGGAGGTAGGTCGTTTAAATCGAATCCAAGGGTTTGGATGTCTCTTAAGAGGTAGGTAGAGTCACGGCGTAAAGCTTTGTCAGGTAATATTTCGGCATTAATGAATTTTCCGGTTTCTTGTTCGACAGCATTAAAGTAGGCGTAGAAACTTTTTAAAAAGGTCGCATATTCAGCTTCAGTTTTAATTTTTTTGATTATTCTAACCATATTGCCTTCCAGCCTTTGGTGAGATGCTTTAGTTTCTTCCTTGATGATTTTGCTTAGCATGATTTTAAGTGTTTAATAAATAAACCATTTTTTAGGGTAATAATTGTATTTAGGATGTAAAAAAAGGATTACGGAGGTTCTGCAAGCTGCAATTCAGACGAGGAGATTGAGGCTTATAAAATTCTTTTATAGTATTCATATCCAAATAGCTTAATCAATTTAGCTAATCCTTGATTGGCTTCGATTTATTTGCTATTTTGCAGTTAATCAATACAAACCTTATGAATTACGGACTAACTTTTCAAAGAATATTAGTAGCTCTTTTCCTGATTGTGGCTGTTTTTAATTCTACGTCTTTACTGGCGCAGAACCAGGCAAGGATAGTTGGAGATTTTGCAGATCCTAGCGTCATATCTGCCAATGGAAAATATTATGCTGTAGGTACCTCCAGTGAATGGGCTCCCCATTTACCCATTTATACTTCGACGAATTTATTGGAGTGGAAACAGGTAGGTTTTGTTTTTGAAAAAACTCCGGATTGGATTGCATCATCGTTCTGGGCTCCGGAATATTTTTATCAGGATGGAACTTATTATGTGTATTATTCAGCGAAAAGGAAGTCGGATGGAGTTTCCTGTATTGGGGTGGCAACTTCGAAATTTCCAGATCGGGGGTTTGTAGATCAAGGAATTGTTGTGGATTATGGAACCGAATCTATTGATGCATTTGTTGTAAGAGATGGCAAGGATCTTTACATGACTTGGAAGGCTTATGGTCTTGATAAGCGCCCCATAGAGTTATTGGGGAGTAAACTCTCAGCAGACGGGTTGAAGCTTGAAGGAGAACCCTTTTCCATATTACAAGATACTGCAAAAATTGGTATTGAAGGGCAGAGTTTTATCAAGAAAGATGGATATTACTATATGTTTTATTCTGCGGGTGCATGTTGTGGTCCAGGATGTGATTACCATGTACAGGCAGTTCGCTCAAAAACCATAAGAGGTCCTTATGAAGATGTAGGCGAGTCCGTACTCTTAGGCAGCAATGAAAGATGGAAATGTATGGGGCATGGAACTTTTGTGACCGATAAAAAGGGAGATTATTATTACCTTTTTCATGGATATAGCCAAAATGGGACGGTCTTTACTGGTAGGCAAGGTTTATTGGCGAAATTGGAATGGTCAGATCAAGACAAGCCAGTTTTTGATTTCATAAAAAATGATGATAAGGATTCGGAATCAAGTTTTAGATTAGATTTCAGAAAAATAAAAAGGAATGAGGTATTTGGGCAATGGGATTTTAGAAATTCCATTCCTAATTTCCAGGTGAATACAACTGGATTACTTCTTTCACCTGCTCAGATCAAAGGAAATGAAGTAGGATCAGTGCTAACTTGGAGACCCGCTAATAAGAAATACGCTATTTCCGCAAAATTGGATTTAATCCATTCGGATAAAGACTTAATGAAAGGCATTGTGATATATGGTGATAAAGATCGTGCGATAGGTTTAGCTGCGCAAGGAAATCAGTTAATTGTTTGGCAGGTCAATGGGGAGGAATGGAAAGTCCTCTCTAGCCAAGAAATTCAAGGAGATACCAAAGCGATTGAGCTTAGGCTTCAAACAGAGGCGGATCTAAGCTGCAAAGCATTATTCAAAGTCCAAAATGGAACTTGGACCAATATTGAAATAAAAGACTCAAGTTCATTTAATCTAAAAGAACTTGCTCCATGGGACCGCAGTCCAAGACCGGGCTTACAAGTGAAAGGCGGACCAAATGAAAAGGCTGTATTTACAGAGCTTTCACTAGACTATTAAAAAATAAGAAAGGCTATTCAACGCTCAGGGTTCAATAGCCTTTCTTATTTTCAATCCCTAGCATATTCTGTATTGAAAACATTTTCACAAAATGAGATATTGATTATCCATATTTTCATTATATTAGAGTAGCTTAAACGTTTAATACCATAATAAACCCAAGTTTTTAATTCTAATTCTATCGCAATGAAAAGAGTTTTTTACCTGTCCATCTTGGCTATTTTCTTTATTTTCTTGAATAGCAATCCTTCATTTTCGCAAAAATCCGAATACAGTTTTGTGGAGGAGCTCGATAATTTAGTTCGACCTGATTTACTCCCGGCCTACCGGACTGGAGAATATGTGGAGCAGATATCAAGTTATGATCGGACCGGCAAGAATGATGATGGATTTGGGGGAGCTTATTCATTTATTAGAAAAGAAGGAAATAATTTGGTCATTGCCGATTTTAAAGGAGCTGGAGTGGTTAACAGAATTTGGACACCAACCCCGACCGATGATACACTTGCCTTTTATTTTGATGGAGAGAAAAAAGCGAGGTTGAGGATTCGGTTCTCAGATCTTTTTTCAGGAAATGTATTTCCATTTGTAAAGGGTATTTCTGGGAATGAGGTTGGAGGCTATTTCACTTATCTACCAATTCCATATAAGAAATCATTGAAGATAGTATTTGAAGGAGAAAAAATCTTGTTCTTACAGATTCAAAACAGACAAATTCATGGTAAAAAGGTTGAGTCCTATACTGGGGATTTTTCAGCTTTGGAGAAGGCCAAAATTGATGAAGTGAGTAAACTATTTACTGAAATGAAGCCCCAAGCTAATCTTTTTGCTAAAGGTAGGTCTGCGGGAATACAGTCAGAGGAGAAAACATTTGTGATCAATCCAGGGGAAGAAGTTGACTTTTTTAATGCTTCCCAAGGGGGACGGATCGTTGGGATGGAAATTGATGGAGGGACTTCATTTGAGGGAATGCAAAAAGATATTGTCTTGTCTGCTAAATGGGATGGGGAAAATGTTGAAGGGATCTATGCTCCAATAGCAGATTTCTTTGGCTATGCCTATGGTAAAAAAGCAATGCGAGGCCTATTGATGGGGAGCAAGGGGAATTTAAATTATAGCTATATTCCAATGCCTTATGATCAATCGGCTGTCCTGAAAATAGTGTATAAAAAAAGAGCGAATGGGGAGCAAGCGCCTATTTCTATAAAAACGAGGGTTTATTATTCAGCCCAAGCAAGGGATAAACAAAATGAAGGGAAGTTTTATGCGGTTTGGCGAAGGGAAAAACCTGAACAGGGGAAATATTATGAATTCTTAAAAACTGAGGGCAAAGGTCATTATGTGGGGACTATTCATTTAGCGCAAGGGTTGAGGCCAGGAATGACCTTGTTTTTTGAAGGTGATGATGTAACCCAAATTGATGGTAAACAAAGGTTGCATGGAACAGGATCGGAAGATTATTACAATGGTGGCTGGTATGCATTATTGGATCGCTGGGACCGCGGAATAAGCTTGCCTATACACGGATCATTAGATTATAGTCTGCCAATGGGTAGGACAGGGGCATATCGCTTTTTTATGACTGATAAAATGCCTTTTGAAAAGGAGATCAACCATGTAATCGAACATGGACCAGAAGGGAATGAGTTTCCAGTGGATTACACATCGATAGCCATGTATTATGGAGCCCAACCCTTGCGTTCTAAAATAGAGCCTACAGATGAACTTCGTCAGGTTTATTTGCCAACGGTTCATGAGTATTTCCCGCAGTTGATGGAAGTGACACTCGGTGGTGGAGCAGAAGTCAAGCAAGACCGTGGATTACGGATGCGTTCTGATGGGCATCATACCGTTCGAGTTATGCTGACTGATGTTCCAGAAGGCGAGTATAAATTATCGATTTCCTATTTTGAGAAAGAAAACGGGGCTGAGTTCGCAATTTGGCAAAGACAAAAGTTAATTGCAGATTGGAAGTCAAGCCAGACTACCCAAGAGAAATTAAATGAGAAAGTAGAAATGGGAAGTATTAAGATCACGAAACAAACCAATTCCATTACCTTCCACGTCCGGAAACAAGGAGAGAAAGGTAATGAATTTGAGTTGGATCGGATATTCTTGGAGAAAATCGCAGATTAGTCTTTTTTCCTTATACATCGGATACAAGCATTCCAAGAAGCGGTGTATGTGCCTGTATTGATATAGTCGTTTGGATTTGTACTGAAGTTGACGCGAGCAAATACAGCAGGGTCCGTTGTTCGCCAATATCCTTTGGTTTCCCTGAATCGCATACTAGTTGGGAAATATTGGCTAAAACCTTCAGTGCTGATTCTTTTGTAACCAATTGGTACTAAATTTAAATATCCATCTACATATCCAATAGACAATGGAACTGAGTTTTGTGGGATAAACCTTAAATACCAATTCCCTGGTTCTCGTATGATTTCTTTATTTGAGTACCTATCTAATTCATTGAAATCCTCTCTAGTTGGAAGATCCCATACACCTTCAGGATAAATTCTTTCACAGATATTTTTTCCACCAATATTATAAATGTCATTGGTGAACATATCGGTCATAGGTGGAACAACGCTGGTCGAGATGTACAAAGGGTTATCATATCGGAACCTGTATTCCCAAAAATTCCCTGGAAGTAAAGGACCTTTTGCATTCCGATATACATTTGCTCTTGCCCATTGTGTTGAGCCGATTGGGATGGCAGATTCAACCAGTTTTATTGAAATAAAATAGCTTTTTCCAGCTTGAGGGATGAAATTGGGGAAACTAAAGTCCCTGCTAAAGAAATTTCTTTCAACAAAGTATGACCTTCCATCGAATTCAGAAATCCGTTCACTTGATATTCTTAACGTATCCAGAGAAACGACTAGGTTGACAGGAGTAGATCCATTAGCGACGGTATAAAAAGTATATCTCCTTTTCCAATCGGCAACAGTGACTGAATCAGTCCCTACTGGTACAGAATAACCGGATCCATGATGATTATATACATTGAATGAATTAATGGTTTTTGTTGGATTTTGAAAGCTGCTATCCACTAATCTGAAATCAGCTTTGCTAAGGCCAGAGTTGTCCTTAAATCGAGGGCTCGCATAAGCAATTGCGCCAAACATACCTCTAGAATTAATTTCAACAATGATCTGCGCGGTTTTCCTAGTCAAAACAATATTGTTGATACTGCTACTACCATCAATGACATTGCCAGTTGTAATTAGCCCCGTTGCATAAGCAAAGTCCTGTCTCAATAAATTATTGTTTCCAGAGGGTTTTACTGGCAGGCTGTTCTGGTTTGAAGTAAATACTTCTAGTGGACTACTATTGTTATAGGTATATGCATACCAACGGTATTTCGTGTTTCTGTAAGCTTCAATGGAAATATCCTTTCCACCAACTTGACCATCTGCTTGATCAACAAATTCGATAGGTTTGCCGTTTTGATCCGCTTTATATAGCACTATTTTATATTGAACACCATTTTTTAACTGTGAGATTGCTCTTGCAATATTTCCATTGCTTCCGGCATTAAGCCTTGCGTTTTTTACAGTCCTTGATTTTTTTTCGAGTTTATCTGGGTATTCGTTTGGAATATTTTCAGATATCGTCATGATAGCATCGATTCCATCCAGATTCACGATGTCACTTTCAGCAGCAACTTTACGTCTTGTGGACGCTGAATTTGTAGAGGCTTTATGCTGTTCATTGTTATTTTCAGCCTCACTGATATCTTGGATTCCCTGAATTCTAAAATGTAGTGAATTTTCCTTTGCTGGATTAGGTTTCTCAGTTTCTCCAGTAGGCTTATGGCAAGCTATATTGGTCAACATCCAGAATAGGAAAATTGGATAGAATAGATAGGTCTTTTTAACTGTTGTCATGTTAAATTAAGTATTGGTTTAAATTAGAAATTGGTTTTTGGATGTTCTAGGTTCTTACTTATAGATCAAAGTTTTTGAATTTACCATCCGTATTCGTGTCCCAATCTTCCATTCTTGGTTCGTTTGAAGTTCCCCCTGTCTTAATATTATAAGATCCGACTGCAATCCCGACCTCCAGTTCAATTTCTTCAATGAGGATAATAGGATTGACATAAACTTTTTTTTCGTTAGTGTTGTAGTTCATGTTGTTTATTGCAAAGAAAAATTTAATGTGTTTATATTAACTGATTAAATAAAAATGTGAGCAAAAATAGATTGTATTATTCAAATAAATAAGAAAATGTATTTCGTACGCATATTATTATTAATAAAATTAACTTAGTAATAATAAACATTAATTGATTTATTAAGATATTATAGTGGTTTTTAGGGAATTAGAGTTAGTAAAATAAATGGGAGGGAACTGTTTTTTTTGTAACAAAAGGTATGTTCTGCAACTAATGAATAGTTGCAGATTTTATTAAAAATGATTTTTATTAAAGAATTATTGGGAGAGTTTTATTTTAACAGCCAGATATTGCTTTTGCCTTCCAAGGCTTCGAATGGTCTGGAGTTCCCATTCAGTAAATCTGTTTCATGGCCTTCTAAATGCCAGTTTAAATCTTCTTCATTTACTTTTTTCATTTGGAAGATGGCATCAGGGTCTTTGTAGCTGATATCACTTTTTAGCATATTGATTTTGTTATCTGCAAAAAGCTGTTCAGCCTCGTCTTTGCTGACTTGGATTAGGCTATTTGCTTTACTGTCGAAATCGGCTAGTTCACGGTCCATTTCTCGCGGATAATTATCGGCTAGGTAAGATGCATAAAGGTCTCTGTTTTTTGTTCTTAATGCTTCGTTTTTATAAGCGATGCGTTCCGGATTCAGTTCAAAGTTAAAGTCTTCGGGATGTTCCCTGAATCCAAAATGTCTGTTCAATTCCTCAATCCTTTGTTCCAATGTTGGCATAATTCTGATTTATTGTTTCCTAATAAACGTTTTACAAGCTGTTTTGTTGTTGTTATTTTTGTTGCTAATGGCTTTTGAAAACTAAAATAATCCTTTCTTCTTCCAAATCGATTTGATAGATCTGTTGACGGATTAATTCTTCATCATATTCTTCCTCTTTGTTGAGGTTTGTCAAATATATTCTTTGTTCTGCAAAAATTTCCAATAAGGTCTGTTTGCTGACACCATTCATCCAGCTGTTGTCTTGGACTTTTGATTGGTCTTCCCAGTATTTTAGGATTCTTTCCATAGCTGCATCAGCTTGATGATGGTTTTCATATTTATCTTTGACAAAATTGTAAACATGGGACTTTAGACCAAGTTTCATTTTTAGTCTATTTTCAGCTTCTTTTTCCTCTTCATTTTTGTAACCTTTGAAAGGTTGTGTTTTAGCGATTAAATAGGGTAGAGTGAGCCCTTGGATAACTAAGGTTAAGAGAATAGCGATAAAAGTGATAAATAAAATAAGATTTCGATGGGGAAAAGCTTCGCCGTTTGGGAGGGTTAATGGGATAGCCAAAGCCGCGGCAAGCGAAACCACCCCTCGCATTCCTGTCCAACCCATGAGGAGTGGGGTATACCACCTACGTGTACTAAATTGTTGTTGATGCGCAATCTGTGGCCTGAACACGATTGTTGCCAACATGGCTGCAAAAGCGGAAATCATCCTTGCAGCAATCAAGACCAAGGTAATGATTACGGCATAACCAATCGCTGTACCTAATGGAGTACCATGGGATCGGATTCCAGCAACGATTTCGGGAAGGTCTAGTCCGATTAATAAAAAGACCATGCCATTCAATAGGAATACAAAGCTTTCCCATACAGATGCGCCTTTGATCCTACTGCTTGCCGCTAAATACTTGAGTCTTTGTGATGACATATATAGACCTCCAGCAACGACGGCCAGTACGCCAGAACAATGTGCCTGTTCTGCCAGCCAGTACATGAAATAGGGGCTGATAAGGCTTAATGCGATGTCTGAAGCGGCTTCAGTCCGCAAATGTTTGTGAATCCAAATAAATACTTGAGCCACCAAGAGACCGATGCCAACGCCTCCAAATAACATCCATAGAAATTGGGTGCCTGCATCTTGCCAAATAAATTGACCAGTACCCACCGCGACCAAAGCAAAGCGAAAAATAATCAGTGATGATGCATCGTTCAACAGACTTTCGCCTTCTAGAATGGCTGTTGTCGACTTGGGGATCTTGACGAATTTAGTTATAGCTCCTGTGCTGACTGCGTCGGGAGGTGAAACAATTCCACCAAGAACAAATCCTAATGCTAAGCTGAAACCTGGAATGATCTGATTGGAAATAATAGCGACTAAAAAGGCTGTGAAGAATACCACTAGGAAGGCAAAACTACCGATGATGCGCCACCATTTTTTCATTTCCTTGAAAGAGACGCCCCAAGCCGCCTCGTAGAGTAATGGCGGAAGGAATACAAAGAAAATGAGATCTGGGTCGATCTTAAGGATAGGTAGCCCTGGAACAAAACTGATCGCTAAACCAGCCAATACCAATAGGATAGGGTAGGCTATTTTGAGCTGGTTGGCAAAGATGGTTAGAAATACGATCAACAGTATTAAAACCAAGATAAATGGTAATAGGCTGTGCATGGGGTGTAGTAGTTAGTAGTTAGTAGTTAGTAGTTAGTATTTAGTATTTAGACTTTGGGGTTGTTGTTGATGAAATTTGATATTTTAAACAACAAAAAAAGGATAGTGTTTTGTGACACTATCCTTTTTTTTGGATGTTTTGGATATGTTAATTTATCTATTATTTCTTGATGCCTTGATAAATGCTGGAGGCTCCGAAAAATTGAGGCATAATCTTTACGTCTGTATATCCGGCTTGTTCGAATCGTTTTTTTAATGCTTCGCCGTATGGGAAGTTTAAAGCGGATTTTGAAAGGTACTTATAGGCAGTTTTATCTTTGCTAAACATGCGGCTCAATAAAGGCATGATCCATTTGGTGTAGATTAAATGACCAGACTTGAGGATAAAATTTTGAGGCACGGATGTTTCAAGGACGATTAGCTGACCTCCTGGAGCAGTAACGCGATAGATCTCTTGTAAACATTTGTCCAGGTTTTCGAAATTTCGAATGCCATAAGTAATGCTGATTGCGTCAAAAGTATTGTTTGGGAATTCTAGGTTTTCAGCGTCTTGTTGATCAAGTTTAATTCTGTTTTCCAAGCCCAACTGTTTTACTTTCTCTTCAGCTACGGCGAGCATTCCTTCTGAAATGTCTGTTCCGATAATTTCCGAGGCTTTGCTATTAGCAAAAAGCAGGAGCATATCTCCGGTTCCGGTTGCAATGTCCAAGATTTTATTGGGGCTTTTTGCTGCGACAAGGTTGTAGACATTTTTCTTCCAACCTTTTTCCATTCCAAAAGTAATGACCTTGTTGAGTTTGTCGTAATTCCCTGAAATGGAATTGAACATTTTTCTCACCTGCACATGTTTTTGCTCTTGAGATGCCTGATCGGGAAGAATAATCTTGTTGTCGCTCATTCTTAAATTTTTATTATCTGCCAAAGGTAAGGTAATTCAAGGATAAAACAGACTTTTTGGAGGGAAAATCTAAGGGTATTGGAGCTAGAATAAAGGATATGCTGGAGTGTTTGTAAAAAAATCAGCAGTAACCAATTGATTACTGCTGACCTTCTTTTATTCTCTTAATCTGAATGTCTCAGATTGGTTGTGCAAATTAATTCACGTCCCAGAAAATTTTACTGGTCTGTGGATCGATGTCTCCTTGTGCTGTTACATTTGCATTGTTGTAACTGTATTCGCTTTGAGGGTACATCAAACGAAGAGGTATTTTACGTCCTTGAATATTAGGGTTTGCAGACAAAGGAACGTCGGTAGGAAATCCCAACCTTCTATAATCTACCCATGCTTCGAAGTTGTTGATACTTGGAAGGGATAGATATTTTTGATTGATGATCAACTCCAGTTTGTTTGCTGCGTTGTCCCAATTTGCAGAATTGGCAAGTAAATCCGTTGCTTCAGCTTGTGCATTGGTTACATTTAGCCATTTGAAGGATTCCGATACTGCATTTTCATAAGTTGTCTTAGCATTTCCAGCTAGCCAACCGCGTTGAGTTGCTTCAGCTTGAAGGAATAAGCTCTCCACAGAGGTAAAGAACCACATCGGGGCAGAGCCAGAAGAAACGATGCCTGGGCCAACTACCCTAGATTGGTTCGCAGAATACAATCCTTGAACAGTAGGGCCTCCGAAAATAGCGCCTACATATTCAATGTTAGGGTCTACCGGTGAATCAGCCTTATCGAAAAGATATTGATACCGGATGTCGTTGTTGGAAACATATCTGTCTAATAAATATGCGCTTACCCTATTGAAAGCATCGGTTTCAATTCCACTCTGGTCTGCTACATATGACATATAGACAGGGTTTACTTGGCCTTCGTTATTGGCAAAGCTTAAGGTTAAATTAGCTGAATTACCGGCTTCAATAAATCCGCTACCATCGGCCGTAATTTTTGCAATCTCAGCAGTAGGGTTTTTTGCAAATTCTGATTGGTGAATCAATAATTTAAGGGATTGGGTATTAGCCAGCTTTCTCCACATGGTTAGATCGCCTCCAAAAAGGACATCTGCTGTCGCCGTTGCATCTGAAATTTCAGGATTAGCCTTGAAAATTTGGCGAGCTTCCTCAAGTTGTACAAGTAAATCCGCATAGATGTCTTGTCCCTTTTCGTATGCGGGAGCAATATTTGCATCACCTTTTAATGCGTCTTTATATGGCACATTATTGTACATGTCAACCAGGTACATAAAGCCAATAGCCTTGATTACCTTGGATACACCTAAGAAAAAAGTTTCATTAGTTGCTTCCGCTTTTTGAGCCATTAATTCAGCGTCGTTTAGGACGTCAAACCAAGTGGTTGTGCTGTTTGCCCATTGACCTTGTTGGAAAGCAGGCGTGATGCTGTAATTTTCCAAAGGTAAGCTTGGGCCATAACTAGCGCCACGACCATAATATCCGGTCCAAGAAGCTGCAAAGGAGTATTGAGTTCCCATTCTTGTTGCTGTCTGCTTCAGTACCATTGGTAAAATGTACTGCGGAGTGACAGAAGCAATCGTAGGTCTATTTGGGTTGGTGTTGATGTCAAAGAAACTATCTTTACAACCCGACAATACTAATGAAGTTGCTAGTATTGCCAATAATATTTTTTGTTTCATTTTCTTCTCGATTAAATTAGAACCTAGCATTTATTGTAAACCCAAAATTTCTAACAGGTGGGTTTGAAGTGTCATTGACATTGCCATAAGCATTCGGGTAATCAGAAGCCATGCTGTCAAAATCAGGGTCCATGAATTTGTTTTCTTTAGGAAGCCATAAAGCTAAATTTCTTCCAACAAACGCGATAGAAAGACCTTTCAAGGTTTTCTGTCTTGCTGAAAGCCATGCTTCAGGAATATCATACGATAATGCCAATTCCCTAAATCTCCAATGGTTTGCACTTACAATAAAATTAGATGCGGTATTTCCGAATTCTCCTGTATAGTAGTTGTAAATAGGTTCGTTTTCACCAATTTTAGCAGTGGTGTTAGGGATGTATGAACCTGGGTTGTTGGGATCTTCAATCACAGAGTTAGGCAGGATAAAAGGTTCGCGGTTGTTGTAAGCTGTCGCTTCAGATACACCGGTCCAAGCCATTGCAGAACCTAATCCAAAGAATGAAGTTACGTGGCCACCTTTATATTCAAATAACGCTGAAAGGTTGAAGTTTTTGTAGTTTACAGATGGGTTCAATCCGATGATCCATTTTGGAAGTGTTCTTCCAAAGTTTACATTGGTTGATGATGTGAAAGGGCGACCATCTGCTTCACTTACAATGATATGGCCTTGGTCGTCTCTCTCGTAGTCAGTACCACGCATAACAAATGCTGGTTCACCCACGATAGCATAGTTTCCTGCTGCAATATAACCACCGATAGCAAGTTCTTTTTGGTTCAATCCCTGAGCTTCGTAGATGCTCGTTACTTCTGAATCATTCCAAAGGAAATTTCCTCTGAAGTTGATACCGCCATCATTAAATTTAATTAATGGAGATAGGTTGAAGTCAAAATCAACACCTTTACTGTTGAAAGATGCAGCATTGGTGTTCGTTCTTGAGTAACCTGAAGCTTCTGAAGTACTTACCCTGATAATTTGATCAGTATTCTTCGAGAAGAAGTAAGTTGCTTCTAATGTTAATCTATTGTTCCAGAATCCTGCTTCAAAACCTGCTTCAGTTGTGTTGATACGTTCTGGTTTCAGGTTGTAGTTATAGGATTCATTGTTAGCAGTCAAGCCAGAAACTACACCGAAAGGGAATCCGTTGGCTTGAGAGAAAGTTGCCTCAAGGAAGTAAGGGCTAATGTCTGAATTGGCAGTTTTGGTCCAAGCACCTCTTATTTTCAAATAATTAAAGAAATCAGAAGTGATGTCAAGAGCATCTGAAACCACTACTGCAGCATTCACTCCAGGGTAGAAGTATGAATTGTTTCCTGGAGCCAAAGTTGAAGTTTTGTCCCAACGGCCAGTGAATTCTAAATTAGCCCAATTTTTGTAATTGAAACCGGCACTTCCGTAGGTAGAGAACAATCTCGTTTTATAACCGTCAGAGTTTCCAGTTAAGTTTCCTGTTCTGATGCTGATGTTATATAGTTCTGGGATTACTAGGTTGCCTGCACCAACTGTTGTTGCTCTGTATTCGTTCTGTCTTACAAAGGTTCCTAAGATACCGTTGAATTTGAAATCGTCATTGATTTGTTTAGTAACATTCGCAAAGAGTTCAGAAGTCAAGATAGTTTGGTTATAGCTATATTCCTCTAATGAAGATGGGATTGGGGTTTTACCGCGAGACTGTCCGAATGGGGTTGATTTAGTACCTACAGTAAGGTCTCGCTCTGCAATTCCTCTAGAAGTTAAACTTGCACGGTAAGTGAAGTCTAACCAGTCGAACGGTTTTAGGCCAAGGTCGATATTAGTAATTAAATCTTGCTTTTTACCTGTTGTACGCCAGTTATCAAGAGTGAAATATGGGTTTAAGCCATAGTTGGTAAACCAATTTTCGTAAGTCGCGAATTTATCGTTTTTGTAATCTTTGTATTTGGTAAGCGGAATATGTGCAGGTGTATTGATCAACTGGCTGAAAAGACCGTCATTACCGCCAGTACCTTGGGCAGTGAAGTAATCCTCTGGACCCGATTGGTTAAAGGTATTGTAGTTCTGTTGGGAGTAGTTGAAGTTTGCCCCTGCTCTGAACATACCAAATTCACGTTTTGCATTTAAGCGAATACCGTTTCTTCTGTTTTTATCACCCGGTACTATACCTTTGATATCTGAGTTTTCTAAACTTAAGAAGAAATCTTTCGCGTTAATAGATACGTTGGTTTGGTTAGTAACACCAGTGTCGTAGAATTTTTCGCGTTCATCTGTACCTACGTAAGGAGTAGTCTGTTGGCTACCATCAGGTAATTGAGGGCCAATATCTGCAATTTGTCCGTCGTAAGCTGGTCCCCAAGACCAGTTTTCTACTGGGTCAATAATTCCATCGTAACCTTGTCCAAATTGTTTTTGCAATTTTGGAAAGAAGGAGATGTTTTGCCATTGGGTAGAATGGCTGACATTAATGTCAGTTCTTTCAGACCCACTTTTGGTATTAACCAAAATTACCCCATTACGAGCATCAGGACCATAGATTGCAGCCGCTGCAGCACCTTTTAAAACGGATACATTTTCTACGTCATTTGGATTTAGGGAAGATAGATATTTAATGTCCATCTGTACCCCATTCAATACTAGTAAAGGGTTGTTGTTACCAGTTAATGATCTGATACCACGTAAATTGATACGGACATCTTCAAAAACTCCAGAATTGGAAGTGGTGACATTCAAACCTGAAACTTTACCTTGTAATCCATTTGCGATGTTTACTGCGCTGGCTTTGTTTACGGTTTTGCTATCTACCTGTTCAGCAGAATAACCTAATTCTCTTTTTTCTCTTTTAACCCCTAAAGCCGTTACGATCACTTCTTCAAGTTCGTTGTCAGAGGAGGTTAATTGCACATTTACAGTAGATTGGTTTCCTACTGCTACTCTTTGTGTTGCATATCCAATGTAAGAAAATACAAGGGTTGCATTTTCTCTAGATACATCGATGGTGTAGTTACCATCACCATCAGACTGGGTTGCAGTATTAGTTCCATCAACACGGATTGAAACCCCACTTAAGGAGTTGCCATCCGAGGCCGAAGTCACTTTACCGCTTACCTGCCTTAGTTGTGCATTTGCTACTCCTACGAATAGCAAGCACAGCAGAATAACGCTGAGTAATCTTTGTTTCATAATACTTCGTTGTTCGTAAATAAATTTTGTTAGTAATACTATTTGTTAAACATTTTCAATAAGTGAAGGCTTATTGATTTCATAATTATTGATTGTGTCAAATATAGAAAAACTTTAACATTTATAAACAAACTTAAATATTACTAAGAAAATATAATACTCTAATGATAATTCGATTAATAAATAAAAGAATATACCATGTTTGCGGTATAAGTTTGAAAATAGTGGGTTTATTTTAGTTAAATCAAGATTTTTATTGATTAGTAAGCGTTGAATAGATCAATTTTGGAGAGTTTATTAAAGTTTTGATAAAATATCTAATTTGGTCTGTAAAAATATTAATTAATTAAAAATCAATAAGTTAATTAATTGAACAGTTTTTTGTAACAAGTTTGATTGATTTTTCAATTTAGGGGTTAGATAATGACTTAATTACCAAGGCTATTTTATGGAAAGAACTAAAGTGCCTAAAATAATTAGTCCTGCTCCAATTGCAGTTTTTACCGTGAGGGCTTCTTTTAGGAAGATTATGGATAGGATGATGGTAATGGCGACGCTTAATTTATCAATTGCAGCGACTTGAGGGACATTGCCGAGTTGTAAGGCTTTGAAATAGAATATCCAAGATAGTCCGGTCCCAATACCTGATAGGATCAACAATAAGATATTCTGTTTTGAGATGCTTCCCATATCTTTCAGTTCGACTTTGACTAAAACGATGCTCCAAATCATAAATAATACAATGACTGTACGAATAGCTGTGGTTCAGTTGGAGTTGATCTGAGAGACTCCGATTTTTGCGAATATAGCAGTCAGTGCTGCAAATAGGGCCGATAGTAATGCATAAAAGATCCACATAATAATTAGGAATTTAGAATACTCTACAAAAACTCAAGCCAATAGTTTTGTTTTGGTAATAAGGCATTATCATGGAGGCAATTTGTGTGTCCTTTTTAGTTAATAGCCTGTTTATTACAGGATAAGACCAATATGCCAATTCTGTGGATAGAATTCCAAATCCTGCTCCAGCAACTACATCACCGACCCAATGCCTATTATTGATAGTTCGGTAAACGCCAGTGAACAGCGCGAAGGAATAGCCTGAGATTCCAAGCCAAATATTACTGTCCTTGTATTCCCTGAACATAAATTGTGCTGAAGAAAATGCTGTAGAGGTATGTCCGGAAGGAAATGAAAGGTTATTCGAGCCATCAGGTCTTTCCTCATGGATTATGTGTTTTAAAGGCAATACCATTGCCGCATTGAACATTTGGGAAGTGAGGTAGATTATTGTTCTATCGCGCAAATTGTGTTTTCCTTTTATTCCGGTCGCATTCAGACCGTATACTAACAAGGCAGGGGCATATTGGGTGTAATTATCTAGCTGTATGTGATCCGGTTGATGTTCATATATTTCATATCGAGTGGAGCTATTGAGTTCTTTCAGGGATTCATTGGTCAAGCTTGCAACTCCAAACCCTATGAACACTGCCGGAGCAATGAGCTGCCTGTAATCTAATTTATAGTTATTTGTAAGGTGCTGGGCTTGAAGGTCAATTTTGACTGGATTATTTTTGCTAGTGCTATCTTGGATTTGAGCAGAAACTCTAACCATACTGGATAGCACGTAGACCAAAGTAATTAGTGTGACTCTAAATTTTATAAGCATTCTAATGATCTTTCTTTAATTGTTGACAATATCATAGGTGATTTAGAAGAAATTTTGAATTTCTAGACTTTAAACTTGTACAGCCGATTATCTTTATAGCAATTGAATTCGCAATTTGGATCCCTGTGATTTTATCATCTAGCGAGTTTTTTGCTGAAATAATGATTGCTCCATCTTGCTTGCCTTGAGATTTCAATTCTTCCAATAGCCTCAGTCCATTTCTGTCAGGTAGGCTTATGTCCAATAAGATACAATCATAGCTAAACTGTTCAATTTTATCTGTAGCCTCCGCGAAGGTATTCGCTACTTCACAGCGGTATTTTTCTTCAGATAGATATTGAACCATGCTTTTTGCCAATTCGATTTCGTCTTCAATAATCAGGATTTTCATTTCATCGAAATAATTTCATGTAATTAAAGGTACAATTTTGAAGAAATTTTGAAGATGGTTTACTTCTTTCCATTTTTCGATGATTTTTTCTTATCTTATGGAGAGCATTAATCAATACTAACCCAAAAAACTAAGATGCATCTTCTTCCTAAACTATTTTTTGCTAATGTGCTATGTCTATCCATGATCATGGCCTTGATCATTCCTTTCGCAAGTGCCCAACAAAAGGCCATTTCATTCTATGTTTCTCCAAAGGGATCTGATCAGCATGAGGGGACCAAAGCTAAACCTTTTGCTTCTGCAGAATATGCATTAGCACAAATCCAAAAATATAAAAAAGCACATCCAGATCAAGCTGTTGAAATGCTAATCGAAGATGGGAAGTATTATTTGTCAAAACCCCTTGAAATAAATGTTGATGGCTTGACCATAAAAGCGATAAATGAAAGGAAGGTGATTTTTTCTGCTGCCCAAAAACTGAACCTGAAATGGACAAAATCCAAGAACAATATGTGGACTGCAAAAGTGCCAGCAGGTTTGCAATTTCAGCGACTTTATGCCAATGGTGAACTTTTAATCCGGGCAAGATATCCCAATTATGACCCTAATATCCTTCCATTTAATGGATATGCTGAAGATGCCATTAGCCCAGAGCGAGTAAAAGGCTGGAAGAACCCCAATGGGGCAATTGTCCATGCTTTGCATATTGGTAGATGGGGTGGGTTTCATTATTTGGTAACTGGCAAGGATGCAAATGGAGAATTGAGATTAGAGGGCGGCCTTCAGAATAACCGTCCGAGTAAAATGCATGAAAGATACCGATTTGTAGAAAATGTTTTTGAGGAACTGGATGCAGTGAATGAATGGTACCTTGATAAATCATCTTCAACTTTATCTCTGAATTTCGGAGATCAGGATCCTAATAAAATTGAATTTGAAGCGCCTCAATTGGAGTCTTTGATTTCGATAAAAGGATCGATGGAACGACCTGTTCGAAATGTTCATGTCAGTGGTATCCGCTTTGTACATACCGATCCAACTTTTATGAAGACTGAAGAACCATTGTTGCGAAGTGATTGGACGATTTATAGGCAAGCTGCAGTTCGTTTTGAAGGAGCTGAAAATTGCAGTGTTTCTAATTCGGACTTTATCGATCTGGGTGGAAATGCTGTTTTCTTGAGTAATTATAACCGAGGGGTAAAGGTTCGTGGGAATTTAATAGAGCAGATTGGTGGAGGAGCAATTAATTTCGTTGGTGATCCTAATGCAGTTCGTAGTCCTTCCTTCCGATATGAGAAATTTGTTCCCGAAAATGAAATGGACATTATTCCTGGGCCAACAACAGAGAACTATCCTGCAGATTGTGAGGCCAGCGATAATGTCATCAGAAACATCGGTTTGATTGAAAAACAGGTTGCAGGGGTACAAATTTCGATGTCAGCAAGGATTTCGGTGCTTCATAATAGTATTTATGATGTTCCAAGGGCGGGAATAAATGTAGGAGATGGAACTTGGGGTGGACATCAGATTTCATTTAATGATGTATTTAACACCGTTTTGGAAACGAGTGATCATGGCGCGTTCAACTCATGGGGAAGAGACCGTTTCTGGCATCCAGACAGAAAAGAGATGGATCGAATTGTAGAAGCCCATCCAGATTGGATAAAATTGGATGCTATCGAAACGACCGTCATCAGTAACAATAGGTTTAGTTGCGATCATGGCTGGGATATAGACTTAGATGATGGTTCCTCCAATTATGAAATATTTAATAATCTATGTCTGAGTGGAGGGTTGAAACTGCGAGAAGGTTTCTATAGAACTGTCTACAATAATATTATGATCAATAATGGCTTTCATCCCCATGTATGGTTCAAAAACAGCCATGATGTATTTAGAAATAATATTGTGATGCATGCGCATCAGGATATACAGGTTAACTTTTGGGGAGATCAAGTGGATGAAAACAATTATACCAATGCTATGGATCTGGAAATTGACCAGGCCAAAGGAGTGGACAAGAATTCCACAGTTCTAGAGTTAAATTTTACAGATGTTGCAACAGGTAAATTTGAGGTTGTTTCCGGAAGCCTGAAAAACTTCCAGCCATTGAATTTGGAAGAAGTTGGAGTTAGAGATCCAAGGCTAAAAAGGCTGATCGATTTACCACATATTCCAGAAATCCACAAAGAAGGTAATATTTCAAAGGGTGTTATTTTCAATTGGAAAGGAGCAAAACTAAAGTCCATTGAATCTTTAGGAGAACAATCAGCTGCCGGTTTGCCAAGCATGGCAGGTGTTTTGGTTTTAGAGCTAGATCCTTCCTCTCCACTTGCGAAAGCAGGAGTTCAAAAGTCAGATGTCATTGTAGGTTGTCAAGGAGTAGAGATTAAGGATGTGAATGGCCTTCAACTTGTTTTAAAAAGGGACCAGTATATGAATAAATTGAATGTTGAGATTTTTAGGAACCAAGAAAGAAAATCAATTCAGGTCAATTTATGATTGTTAAATCCCTTGCATGGATCTGATTATTTTTATGAACTCTGCTGGATGTTCATCATGGAAACCATGCCCTGAATTGACGGTGATCAACTTGCAATCGGGAATTAAGTTTTCAGCTTTATTTGCGTCTTCATCAGACATAGCAGCCATGAGAATACTATTTTCATCGTACTGTGGCCATTTGGAGTTTTTTGCGAAAATCAATGTTGTAGGACAGTAAATCTTTTTTATAATTTCAGCTTGATCAAAATTTTCAAACCAAGAACAGTCGTAAAAAGTGTCAGCAAATCTTTTATCGTATCTATTATCGGATGCTGACTCCCAAATTTTATTTATTGCCAAAGGAAGATATCCAATCCTGAAAATTCTATTTGGATGCTTTTTTCGAAACCTGTTTGCTTTAGCAATAATGATTTTCCAAATGCCCTTGAATTTATTTTTCCAGTAGCTTCTTGGGAGATAAAAGATTAAGAAATCTTTCACTTCGGACTGCTGAAGAAATTCATGAGCAACACGAAAGTTATCTTGCCAAGCGATGGTTTTCTGGCAACGGTCTTTCTCTGTTGAAAATAATGGGGGGTCTTCGAGAACAGTGCTTTGTACCCGGATATGATTTGCCGAGATCCATGCTGATAATAATCCTCCAGAAGAATGGCCGGATAAATAAACTGGTTCTTTAATTACATGATCTATGAACCATATAAAATCTGTACCCATTTTTTCGGCGCTATAGCTTTTTGCTGCGTGCGAAGATTTGCCGTGACCATGGCAATCCACTGCGAATACATGGAAATCTTGAGATAATTCTGGAAGTACTTTTGCATAATTTTTCCAATCTACCCCTTGGCCATGGATCAACAGCAAAGCAGGTCCATTATCCGGACCTTCACCATAATTTAAAACTATTCCATTTTCCAATGAAACCTGTTTTTCTTCGAATCCATATTCAGAAATTTTTAGGCGCTCTCTTTCTTCAGAGTGCAAATTATGCTCCTCATAAATGAAATAAAGGATTGTCAAAAGCGCCAAGATGCTAATAATAATTATTAGTAGGTTCATCACTTCAGGTTTTCAGATAAATTGGAAAAAGTTACCTCCAAATTTAAATAAATATTTTTACCGATTGTTGATAATTTTTTCATTATTACGAGAAACAATTCCATTCATAACATGTTCATTTATTATAATAGCTTAAATAAAATATTAAAACGTAATAATATGAATATCAGTAATTTGATCGAACAGCTCGGCGGTGAAGATTTGTTAAATTATGAGAGTAAGGCAGTACAGAAAGATCTGCTTCATTTGCCTTCTCCAACCTTTATTGATGATGTATATGGACCGACTGACAGAAGTCCTCAGGTTTTACGAAGTTTGGGTAATTTATTTGGGCATGGAAGGTTGGCTGGAACGGGATATCTTTCCATTCTTCCAGTTGACCAAGGAATAGAGCATAGTGCCGGAGCTTCATTTGCTGCAAATCCTATTTATTTTGATCCTGAGAATATTGTGAAGTTGGCTATCGAAGGTGGGTGTAATGCTGTCGCTTCTACCTTTGGTGTTTTAGGGGCTGTGTCAAGGAAATATGCCCATAAAATTCCTTTTGTTGTAAAAATAAATCACAATGAGTTATTGAGCTATCCTAATAAAAGTGATCAGATCCTATATGGGACAGTGCGAGAGGCTTGGAATATGGGTGCAGCTGCGGTAGGTGCAACGATTTACTTTGGATCTGAAGAGTCGGGAAGACAGATTGTTGAAGTCAGCAAAGCCTTTCAAGAAGCCCATAGTCTTGGGATGGCAACCATACTTTGGTGCTATCTGCGTAATGATGCATTTAAAAAAGATGGTGTAGATTATCACCTAGCTGCTGATTTGACGGGTCAAGCCAATCATTTAGGAGTGACTATAGAAGCTGATATTATTAAGCAGAAGCTTCCTGAAGTAAATGGAGGTTATAAAGCCTTGAATTTAGGGAATAGCAGCTATGGAAAGCTTGATGAAAGAATGTATAGTGAGTTGAGCTCTAATCATCCTATTGATCTCTGCCGTTATCAAGTGTTAAATTGTTTTGCAGGTAGGTCGGGATTGATTAATTCTGGAGGAGCGTCTGGTAAGAATGACCTTAGGGATGCCTTGCAAACTGCAGTAATCAATAAAAGAGCAGGCGGGACGGGCTTAATTAGTGGTAGAAAAGCTTTTCAAAAACCAATGAAAGAAGGAGTGGAGTTGCTTCATGGAATTCAAGATGTCTATCTAATGAAAGAAGTGACTATAGCATAGATTACAGATGAATAAAGGGGCAAAATATTATTTGCCCCTTTATTCTTCATTTTTATTGCCTTCAGGATCTTCACCCATAGCATATTTTCGGATGATATGCTCACTAGCAAGTTTAAGTCCTCTTTCGCTATGTTCGGGATGTAAACCGGCGTCTGTGAAAAACTCGACTTCATTATTGACTTTTGAATACCAAATTCTATTGACGTCCTTAAGGCCTAAGGTATCATATCTAGTGATTTTCCTGAAGTTTTTTAACTTATCTTCATCCAATGCAATAACTTGTTGTTTCCACATATTATTGTCCTGACAGTCTACAACAATATACCTGTCCTTGAACCAGCACATGCATTCCTTTCTATCCTTCAAAGTAATATAGCCTAAGCTTGCTGCAATTAATCCACCTGAGCTGACCCACAACAATGCCTTTTTGCTGAATTTTGAAGGAATAGATTTAACATTTGAAGTTGAGGCTTCATCCTCCGGCGTTTTCTTAATAGGAACTGGAACCTTCTGTCCATCAATTTGCGAAGGACGATTTAATGGTATTTTAGTCACTTCTGATTGTAGATTTTTATCCTGCTCCATCCAATCATCAATTTTAAAGGGTCTAGGTTGAAAATCAATCAAAACCGCTAAAAGTTTGACTATGGTTTCATCAGGCTTACTGGTTTTTCTGTCAATAAAGTATCGAATTGGTTTTAATTTGTCGATGTCTATGCCAGCAATTGCCCTTTCTAAATCTCCAAGATCATCATTCAAAATAAAAAAATCTCTAAATGTTTTCTTGTCATCAGGATTCATTCCTGTATTCACTAAAAATAAGGCATAGTCTCTTAGATTAGCAGAGGTTGGATTTGCTAATCGAGCATGTAGTTCATTGTTTTTGTGTTTTTCCCAATAGCTGGCAAGAACACGTTCTTTAAATTTATTGAATGCTGACATTCCTTGAATTTAATGTTTTTCTCTCCCCAAGATTTACGAATTCGTAATTCTAATTAATAATACATTTCAAACATAAAAACTGTTTCACAGCTGATTTCACTGGAAATACCGGAATTCACATGGAAATACCGGAAATATCGGAAATGGTTGATTATGAACGGTTTTTAGTGCGTTAGTTTTGCTTTTGAAATCAGCGGTTAATAGTGTGTTTGTGCTTTCAAGGAAAGATACAAAAGAGATTTCAATATTGGGGAATTCATGAACCTCAATTCCAAAAAATTCAGAAGGCCTTCTGGAAAATTTTCTAGCAATCCCACACAAGGTGTGTGCGGACCTAGCAGGCTTTTACATTCTAATTTTTTGAGAAATGTGGTACTTAATCTTATACCATTTAATGAACACTGGCAATCCAACTATGCCAATTGAACCGATCAACAATGATCCAGTAATCATGCAGTCCAATACAAATTCTGGCGATGATGATCCAGCTTATGGTGATTTGGGACAGGTGCGACCTCCGCGCCCTAAGAAATAAATTAGTAGATTTGGTTGCCCCCATGGGCAACCAAATTTTAATTTAGAGATTTATGTAGCCATTTTTTATAATGCAACGTCTTATCAGAAAGAATTAACTAATTATATGAAAACCTCTTATTTCCTATTTATAGCGTCGCTATTTATCCAAGTATTTCTAAGTTTCCATTTAGGCTTTAGTCAAGTTGAAAAGCCTTCTCCGGAAATAGGTCTGTCTTGGGCAGCAATTTCAACCCGCAATATTGGTCCATTTGAAAATCTACAAGGAGCAGGGAGTTTTTCGAGTAAAAAGTATTTTGGAATGGATGTTTCTTTCCTATATCCTATTAACAATCGTTTTTCATTTGAAACAGGATTAGGTTTTTCAAAACAGGAGGTTGCTTATCAAGGCGCAATAGTTGATCCCATGATAGAACGTTTTAAAGATACTTTAAGCCTAAAAATCTTTGAAATCCCTATTCTTGCCAACATGAACATGGGGAAGTATTTTTATGCAAATTTGGGACCTATATTGCATTTTGATGTATCTGGACAGTACCAAAATTTAGATAGGCAGAATGGGGTTGGAGCACAATTAGGAATTGGTGCTAAATATAATTTTTCAAGAGTCTGGACTCTTTATTTAGAACCTGCTTTCAAATCTTATAATTTAATACCTTTCGAATCAGATAACCATGTTGATCGTATTAGCCAGTTTGCGGTTAAGGTAGGAGTGAGATATGGGATAAGGTAATTAGATTTGGTTAATTTTTATGTATCTTGAATCTTAATATTCTGAATGTTCAGATTGTAGAGCTACTATGAATAAACCTAAATTTTCCTTTTCCAAAATGTCAAAAAGAAATCACCTTACCACCACTTCGATTTTAATCGTTTTATTATTAATTTCTAACCCTTTTTTCCACTCTTTAGCTCAAAGTTCCTTAAAAAAGCACGAGACCCAAAATCCTTTTTTGGACTTGCCTAATGAAAACCTAAAAAGGTCAATGGCCTTAGTTGATAAAACCATTTTAGCTTATTTCAACCCAAATACTTTTGAAATGAGCCGATATTACAATCCTTTTACTCAAGTGAAGTCTGAAGAAACAGCTAGTGTATGGATGTATACAGCGGGAATAGAAGCAGTAAATGCTATACTTTCTGCATTAAAGTCAAATAAAGAAAATGCTGACCAGAACCTTTATAAATTGAATTATCCTAAATATGAAAAGCTATTGGCTAAATTATATGAAAACCTTGATTATTATTTAGGAACTTTTGAATTGGTTTCATTTACTCAAACGAAAACTTGGTCAGTATATGCGGTTGACCGGGTAAAAGAAAAAGGAAAAGCCAATGTAACTGGGGTTTTGAATGTTTATGATGACCAAATGTGGTTGTTGAGGGAGCTTATACACTCTTATAAACTTACAGGGAACAAGGAATATCTGAAAAAGGCAGAATATCTTACAGCTTATGTTTTGGATGGATGGGATCCAAGTATAGATGAAAATGGAAAAGAAATTGGCGGAATTCCTTGGGGACCTGGTTATACAACCAAGCATGCCTGTAGTAATTCTCCATTGATTAGTTCATTGGTTTGGCTCCATGATATTTATAAAAACAACAATGAGCAGATTGAACATCGCTATATAGATCCAAAAGACGGGAAAACCAGGATGTCAAAAATGGAACCTAAGCAGGAATATTATTTAAGTTTTGCAAAAGCTATTTACAAATGGCAAAAGGATAAGTTATTAACCCATAATGGAGTTTATGCTGATATGATGGGGGGATGCGATCCTGATTGTAGGATTAGATACGAAGAAATTGATGGGAAAAACTATCGCGCAAATACCAAATTGACTAAGGCAGTCGGAGAGGCTTACTCCTATAATTCAGGTACGATGCTGTCTGCTGCGGTTGATTTATACCTTGCTACGGAGGATCTCCAGTTTGATAATGATGCCAAGGAATTGGCAAAGAATAGTTTTTCTCACTTTGCTGTAAAAGGAAAGGAGATTCCCGAATATTATTCCTTTGGCACAGAAGGTTTCAAGAATTGGTTCAATGGAATATTGCTTAGGGGATTTAAGGATTTGGCTATGATTAATAGCAATTATGGACAATATATTCATCCGTTTCAAAAGAACCTTGATTATGGATATAAGCACGCCAACAAAGATGGATTCTTGGCAACCAATCTTCTAAAAGGTTGGGAGGGAAGTAAGGAGCCTAAAGGTTTAGAAGGAATGTTCATGTTTACTTATGCGGCAGAATATGCTTTATTGGCTGAATATTATTATGGATTATAAGAGTTTTACATTCTATTTATTTATCAACTAAATCTCACATTTAATCCCTCAAACACATTATTTCTTCAAAATCCTTAACTTTATATACAAATCTTAAAGCCATGAAAAAATTAGCAGTTATTGCTTCCACAGTCCTAGTCACTGTAATCATCATGACCATGGGCTTTTCGGAGGGAAATCAAAAAGAAGAAAAATCAGAAACAAATAGCACAATGAGTTTAACAGGAAAAGAAAAAGAGATATATTTTGCCGGTGGATGTTTTTGGGGAACCGAACATTTTTTCAAGTTGGTGAGAGGTGTGGTAGGAACTGAAGTTGGTTATGCCAATGGAAATAAAACAAATCCTACTTATGAGGAAGTTTGCACAGGCAGTACAGGAGCAACGGAAACTGTAAAAGTCATATACGATCCTGAAGTTATCGATCTTGGACTATTGATAGACCTTTATCTAGAAAGTGTCGACCCGACCACTTTAAACAGACAAGGAAACGACAGAGGGACCCAGTATCGTACCGGGATCTATTATACCGATAAGAACGATGAGCCTTTGATCAAAGATAAATTGCATGCTTTATCTTTATCCATTCAAAGCCCAGTTGTGGTAGAAAACGAACCATTGAGAAATTTCTATGATGCTGAAACCTATCACCAAGATTATTTAGATAAGAATCCAGGAGGATATTGCCATATCGGTCCTGAACTTTTTGAAATCGCTAAAAAAGCAAATCCTAAAAAGTAATAGGTAACACATTAGAATAAAGGGAAGTAAGATTTATTTTTTACTTCCCTTTTTAATTGATTAAACCAAAATATAGCTGTTTTCAGTGGTTATTTCATCAATATTTTTCGCTAATTTGAAGTTTTAGAATTGTAATGAGGGTTAACATATTTATTAAGGAACTTTCCAAGTATTTATTTTTCCTTTCCATTACTTTTTGAATAATAAAACATCGTTAATAAGAGTTAATAAATTAATTGAATTTCAATAGCTGAAGCCTGATTATTAATGAACGAACTGCTGGAAAACACATTTAATTTCGTGCTCTCGAAATGGTACTACACAAGTGCTTTTTTCTTTGTGTTTTTTAGTATCCTCTACTTTCTTGGGACCTTTATTACAGAAACTATAGTACAGTACAAGACCAAAAACGCAAGTTTAAGGCAGATTGTATTTGCTCAAAAACCTGGACAGCGAGCAAAGGAAATTAAAAATTCATTAGTATCCATTTTTGTTTTTTCCCTTCAAGCTATCTTTTTTCAATACCTGTTTTCCATTGGCGTCTTTAAGGTCCGTTTTGACAATAACTGGAACTGCCTATGGGAAATCCCGCTGTTGTTCCTTTGGAATGAGATACATTTTTATGCAGTACATTGGCTTTTGCATAGACCTTGGTTCTTTAGAAATGTCCACAAAGTCCATCATTGGTCGAAGGAACCAACGGCATACTCCATATTTAGTTTTCATTGGATCGAATCATTTCTGCTAGGCACCGTGATTTTCTTTCCATTATTCTTCCATGATTTTCAGGTCTATTCCATTTTGAGTTTACCAGTGATGAGTTTGGTAATCAATTTGCTTGGACATTGTAACCATGAGATCCCAAGTGATAAGCCAAGTACATCCTTTTCAAAATATACGTTTAGACATAGCATGCATCATAAGTGGGGCAGAGGCAATTTTGGCTTTATGCTCGGCATTTTTGATAAGATATTTAATACCCAAGTTTCAGATAATAAACACTAATGAAAAAAGAAAATAGACCAGTTTATATAAATGCCATTGGGATGCATCTTCCCAATTCTCCAGTTTCTAATGAGGAAATGGAAGAATATTTAGGATTGATAGGAGGTAAACCTTCAAGAGCTAAGGAAAGGATGCTGAAGCAAAATGGCATTAAAACAAGATTTTATGCACTTGATAAAAGCCAGCAATCCACCGATTCAGTGGCGGGCATGGCGAACAAGGCCATTAAAAGTTGTTTAGATAAGGCAAATGTCAATAAAGATGAAATTGAGTTGCTGACTGCTGGTACTACACAAGGTGATGTGCCTATTCCTGGCTTTGCTAGTATGGTCCACGCAGAAGCAAAGCTACCTGTATGTAATATTGTTTCGCATCAGAGTGTTTGCTCATCAGGAATTATGGCCTTAAAAAGCGCTTACCTGCATATATTGACTGGTGAAAATGATAATGCTATATCTTGTGCTGCGGATATGCCTAGCCGCATGTTTAAGGCTTCACGATTTGAAAAACAGCCTGAAATCCAAGAGAAAGGCTTGCCATTGGATACCGATTTTTTAAGATGGATGTTGTCTGATGGAGCAGGAGCCATGTTTCTTTCCGATAAACCTAATCCTAAAGGATTGAGCCTTGAAATTGAATGGATAGATGTAAAATCCTATGCCAATAGTTTTGAAGTCTGCATGTATACTGGTGCAAATAAAAAGAAAGATGGAACTATTGATCAATATTGGTTAGATTATCCAAGTTTTTCTGATGCCGATGCTGATGCAGCTATTAATCTGAAGCAAGATATCAAACTGGTAAACAATACAGTAAGCTTAGGGGTCCAACATCTTTTTCAATTGATTGAAGAAGGCAAGGTAGATCCAAAAAGAATAGATTGGTTGGTCTGCCATTACTCCTCAGAATATTTCAAACAACCCATTGTAGACCTTTTGAAAAAAGGAGGATTGACCATTGAGGAAGACAAATGGTTCACCAATTTACACGATAAGGGAAATACTGGAGCAGCTTCAATTTACATAATGTTGGAGGAGTTGCTTTATAGCGGGAAATTAAAACCCAATCAGGAAATCCTTTGCATGGTTCCGGAGAGCGGACGTTTCATCACTACTTTTATGAAACTTAAAGTAGTAGGTAATGTGCAGACTGAAAAGAAACCATTGATTTCTAAAGAAGATGAAATCTTAGCTCCAGAGATACACATAGATAATAAGCCTATCCAAGAAAAGCTAGTTCGTGATCTGACGCAGATTTGGGTGGATTTTGAATTATCCTTGCGGAATACAGCAATTATTGAGCGTATTTACAATGGGACGATCAGTTTAGAGGATTATAAACTCCTTTTGTTGAACTTAAGGCAACAGGTCATTGATGGTTCACAATGGATTGCTCGAGCAGCATCCAACGTAAGCATGGATTATTTTGATATCCGATCATCCTTTATTTCCCATTCTCGCGATGAACATAAGGATTACCAGATCCTGGAGAAAAACTTTATTAATTGTAGCGGAAGTAAAGAGGCACTTTACCAAGGTGAAAAAAATATTGGTTCGGAGGCTTTAAGTGCCTACATGTTCCATAAAGCAAGCCAACCGAATCCATTCGATTTATTAGGTGGAATGTTTATTATTGAAGGCTTAGGTAATCGATTGGCGGGCAAATGGGGTCGTGCTATCCAGCATCAATTGGATCTCAAGGATGATCAGGTTTCATTTTTTATCTATCATGAAACTTCTGACTCCAACGATAACCATTTTGAACGCTTCGAAAAGGCTCTAAATTCAGAATTGTTAACTGAAGAAATGGCAAAAAGAGTAGCCAAGACCGCAAAGGTGGTGGCTAAATTATATCAAATGCAATTGGCAGAAATCGGAAATTATTAATCAGCTCCTATGTTACATACCAGCGAATATTTCGAACATAAAAAGAACAACCCAAGAGACCCAAGTCATTGGCATGCCTTGTTCTTAGACAATAGTGTTCCTTTTAATAAGGATGCAAAGGCCGCTTTTTTATTTGATTCCAATAGAAAGAGCAAACAGTTTATGCTGCCTTTTTTGAGGGTATTTGGAAGATTGACCATTATCATCTTGCAGATTTTTAAGGCAATTGCTCCAAATCTCATCAATGCACCAAAGACCTTACACCGTTTTCTTTATTGGGGAATGAAATATTGGGTTTCTCCGGAAGCCAACTTTTTGATTTTAAGGCATTTTTACCTAGGATCTGAGGTCTTAAGATTTATCAAGGATAATGTAAAAGGAGCAGAGGATATTCCGATGAATCCATTAAAGCCCTTGTCTTTGGAGGTGGTCAAGGATAACCTGTTCTTGGAGCATGATCTTAACCTCTACAATTTCATTATCAACTTAAATACGGCGATCCAGGAGAAGGGACTGAAAATTGAACCTGTTTCCAATCCAGATTTCACTGCTGTTTCTGCAGGTCCAATCCCCTTTGAGGAATTTCCAAATCGTTGGACCAATATGATGGATCTATCTTCTGCGATTGAAGTATTTACTCCAGTTTATCAATTCTTTTTAACGGATAATGACTTTTGGAGGGCATCAAACTCGTTACAGCTGGATGAGGTAATTGGCGTATATGCAGCGACAATAATGAGTTGTCCGGAAAAATTGATCGCATTAAATAACAAACACCCTATGATTCCTTTGCCAACCTATGGAGCTGGATTTAGGTTGACACTTCATGGTTTATCCACGGAAGTATTACATCATTTGATCTCACAACAGAAATTACATTCCGAAGAAACTCCAGTAGTGGTTTAATATGAGGAATCTATTAAAAAACAAAGGGTTAGCATATTGTATGTTAACCCTTTGTTTTTATGTCGATTAGTTCTATTTCTCTATTTCTTTCAAACTATTCATTTTCTTGTATTCCAAGAATCCTTTAATGTCTTCAAAATGCTCACGAACGCGTTTATTTCCGAATTCGAAAACCTTAGTAGCCAATCCATCAAGGAAATCACGATCGTGGGATACCAAAATCAGTGTGCCATCAAAATCTTGAAGGGCATCTTTGATAATATCCTTGGTTTTCATGTCCAAGTGGTTGGTAGGCTCATCCAGGATCAATACATTCACTGGTTCCAGCAGTAACTTAATCATGGCTAGCCTTGTTTTTTCACCACCTGAAAGAACCTTTACCTTTTTGGTTGTATCATCACCACTGAACATAAATGCTCCCAAAAGATCTTTGATCTTTACACGGACATCCCCAACAGCAATCTGGTCTATTGTTTCAAAAACCGTAAGTTCTTCATCTAATAAAGCAGCTTGGTTTTGCGCAAAATATCCGATTTTCGCATTGTGCCCAACTTTTAGCGTTCCTTCAATATCAATTTCCCCCATGATAGCTTTGATCATGGTCGATTTGCCCTCACCGTTTTTACCTACAAAGGCTACTTTCTGTCCACGTTCAATGACCATATTCGCATTTTGGAATACCAAATGGTCACCATAAGACTTGGTTAAATCTTCTACAATGACAGGATAAGTTCCGGATCTTGGTGAAGGTGGGAATTTCAGACGCAATGCTGAATTGTCGACTTCATCGATTTCAATGATCTCCAATTTCTCAAGCATCTTAACCCTTGACTGAACTTGCAAAGTTTTTGAATAGGTGCCTTTGAAACGGTCGATGAATTCTTGGTTATCTGCAATAAAACGCTGTTGTTCTTCATAAGCCTTTAATTGGTGCAATCTGCGTTCCTTACGAAGTTCCAAGTAATGGCTGTATTTAGCTTTGTAATCATAGATCTTACCCATGGTCACCTCAATAGTCCTGTTGGTAATATTATCTACGAAAGCACGGTCATGGGAGATCACGATTACGGCCTTGGCTTGATTGATCAAGAAGTCCTCTAACCATTCGATACTTTCGATATCCATATGGTTGGTAGGCTCATCCAATAAAATCAAGTCAGGTTTCTTTAAAAGGATTTTTGCTAATTCGATTCGCATACGCCATCCTCCAGAAAATTCAGAGGTTTGACGGTTAAAATCTGAACGCTCGAATCCCAATCCTTTCAATACCTTCTCCACTTCAGCATCGTAATTAGTCTCTTCGATGGAATAGAATTTTTCACTCAGCTCTGAAACACGTTCGATTAACTTCATGTAATCATCCGTTTCATAATCGGTGCGAATGTTCAATTGTTCATTCAGTTCCTCAAGTTCATCGCGCATCTGATAGACTTCTTCAAATGCTTTTGAAGTTTCTTCAAACACGGTCATATTATCCTTTGTCAACAAATGCTGCGGTAAATAGGCAATTACTGCATCCTTAGGTCCAGATACATTGCCAGTTGTAGGTTTTCCAACCCCAGCAATAATCTTTAATAAAGTGGATTTACCTGCACCATTCTTACCCATTAAGGCGATTTTGTCATTCTCGTTGATAGAGAAAGTCACATCGGAAAAAAGAGTTGTTCCTCCAAAGGAAACAGAGATGTTATTTACATTGATCACGATTCGCTCGATTTTATTTTGAGCTGCAAAGATAGAGGAAAAATTTGTTCTTTCGACTGACTTGTTAATTTTAGGATTTCTAATTGGTAAGGGTTTTGTTTAAAATGCTTATCTTACTCTAACCTAATCCATTCACCATGAAAAAACTAACTTTACTGATCTTTTCGACCTTGCTGAGCTTTGGGCTATTTGCCTCTGAAATCACTTTAAAAATCAATAAGAAATACCTCAATTTTCCAATTTCCAACAAGCAAGATCGGAAGAAGATGGAATTTATGCCCAATGGTCAAGAGGCTTGGTCTGTTGTCGTTAGGTTAGCCCCAGATAATGCAGATTATTGGGTGTTTTATGATGTTTCACATCTAAAGGGAAAAAACCTAAAGATTACCTATGAAGGAGATGAGAAAGCACTGAAGCAAATTTATCAGGCTGATGAGATAAAAGGGCAGGAAAGTTTGTACCAAGAACAAAATCGCCCCCAATTTCATTTTTCTACGAAAAGGGGATGGATCAATGACCCTAATGGTTTAGTCTATTATGATGGTGAATATCATTTGTTCTACCAACATAATCCTATGGAGAGAGAATGGGAAAATATGCATTGGGGACATGCTGTGAGCCAGGACCTGATTCATTGGAAGGAATTGCCAACGGCATTGTATCCTGATAAATTAGGGACCATGTTTTCCGGCTCCGCGATCATTGATTATCAGAATACAGCTGGCTACAATAAAGGGAATGAACCTGCAATGATTGCATTTTATACGGCTGCTAGTGCCGACAGGCAGGTACAGTGCATGGCCTATAGTCTGGACAAAGGTAGGACCTGGACAAAATACGACAAGAATCCCTTAATTGACTCCAAGGAAAAGTGGAATAGTCAGGACACCCGTGACCCCAAGGTTTTTTGGTTTGAGCCAGCAAAACATTGGGTAATGGTGCTGAACGAAAGAGATGGCCATTCCATCTATAATTCAAATAACTTAAAAGATTGGACCTACAAAAGTCATGTCTCAGGCTTCTGGGAATGTCCCGAATTATTTGAACTTCCTATTGATGGCGATGCCAACAATAAAAAATGGGTTATGTACGGTGCTACAGGAACCTATATGATCGGCTCATTTGATGGCAAGAAATTTACTCCCGAGGCTGGAAAATACTTTTATAGTGCAGGGCACCTCTATGCTGCACAAACCTACAGCAATATTCCTGAAGCTGACGGAAGAAGGATCCAGATCGGCTGGGGGAGAATCCCGCAGGGGGATATGCCTTTCAATGGCATGATGATGCTTCCAACGGAGTTGACTTTACGAGCAACCAAAGACGGACCAAGGTTATTTAGTGTTCCGATTAAAGAAACAGAGAAATTATTTACAAAAGTAGATTCATGGAAGAACTTAACTGCAGCGAAAGCGAATGAGTTATTGCATCAGTACAGTGATAAAGACAAATTACGCATAAAAACAAAAATCAAACTTTCCCATGCTACAGAAGCAGGATTCAATCTTTATGCGCAAAGAATGATCAGTTACGATATGAATTCAAATATGTTGAATGGCATGTTCTATTCCCCAGAAGACCCTACGAGCATGGAACTGTCTGCCGACATCTTTATCGACAGAACCTCCATCGAAGTGTTCTTTGATAATGGAATCTATACCAGTTACCTAGATCGAAAACCGGACAAAAACAATACAGAAGGTTATCATTTCTGGGGAAATAATATCGAGGTATTAGAACTTGAAGTCTATGTTGTAAAAGGGATTTGGTAAAGGATAAAAACTGGCTCTTGAATTTTCAAATATAGAACCCTCGGCAATGTCAATAAGTTAAGGAATTTTTTTGTGTCATGCTGAGAAGGAAAAATTTGAATAATATTTATTGGAAGGTGATGACAGAAATGTGCAAGGCAAAAAAAAGTTTTTTTAATTTTAGAGATATAACCCCTTTTTGGGTTCCATTATTTTAGCAGACATGGCATGTTAGCCTGGAAGTCGCGCAAAAACGATGTTCGATTAATCGAACATCGTTTTTGCATTAGCCCTATATTGTTAGATACCATTGCTAAAATAATTCTGCCCTTCCAGGGCAGTATGTCGCAAAAAAATATCCTTTTCCAGTGTCATCCTGACGCAGGAAGGATCTCGGAACCTTACAAAGTGGGGTATTGTGGTACAGGTTATCCATCGAAGATGGATGATGACAAGAACGTTCGGGACATTTACGTACAGATTCTTCACTAATCGTTCAGAATTGGAAATGCCCCAGAGAGGGATTCAGAGCATAGTGAAGAATCTGTACGGTTCTTCTCCCTAAGATCTTGTCATCCTTAACCGAAGGTTAAGGAGCTGTAAGCCAGAGTAAACCATGATGTTTTTTATTTTGAAGTTTCGCATGATGAGATAATCGGATGAAGTTCAGTACTACACAAAAAAGCTTAACTTAATGACATTGCCCGTTAGGGGTTTAGCAACGCAAAGATTCCAACTCCATTAGATAAATACTTAATTACAGGGATGTTCAGAAAAACGATACATCTCTAAATTTGATTAATAATTATTCACACGGATTAACAACCCTAAGAGGATTCTTATTCCCCGTATCTTGCTTTGGATCTATAATTGGGGAGTAGTAGGCCCTGCACTATGGTGGTTTGCAGAAAAAAATGAAGTCAAAGATGAGACTCCCGCGGATCAAACTTCCCAGCCCTAAGGAAGTAAAAAAGCAAGAGTCAGCATAAAGGATTTTGGAAGAATTTCGACCTCCTTTTTTACTCGTTGCCTAGATAAGAAAATCCTAGAGATTTAACCTACATTTTCAGGTTGTCCTTATTCGAGACACATTCCGAATTTTCGCAACATGTCCCGAACATGCCTCGAATAAGTCTCGAATAAAACCCTCCTTTTTTTCTCGAATTTTTATCAATTGTCAAGCTAAATTTATCTGAAAAAATCATCCTTATTTGGATCTCCTCTTCACCAATTGAAAAGTTCTATAACGAACAATTTTATGATCTTGACCAATGCCAATCCAAAATATTCGTTTAGAGGAATAAGCCAAAGCGATATCATTTCTAATGGCGGAGAGATGGATAGAATGCCGATGACTTGTGCGATAAGATTGCTAAAATAATAATGCCCTTCCAGGTCAGTATAGCTCAAAAAAAATATCCTTCCCTGGGGTCAACCTGAGAAGTAAAAATTTGGACTAAATTTATCGGAAGGTGATGACAGCATGTTGGCAATGAAAATCTATTAGCTCTTTTGTTTTTTTAATATAGAACCCCATTTGGGGTTCCATTATTTTAGCAGACATGGCACGTTAGCCTGGAAGTCGCGCAAAAACGATGTTCGATTTATCGAACATCGTTTTTGCATTAGCCCTATATTGTTTACCATCCATGCTAAAATAATTCATCCCCGCTGGGGATGTATGGCAGATAAAAAATATTCTTCTGGAGAGGAAATATTGGTCTAAATACCTAGAAACACAGATTTAACAAACGTGTCATTGGTACGCAGGAAGGATTTCAGAACCTTACAAAGTGGGGTATTGGCGAACAGGTCATCCATCGAAGATGGATGATGACAGGAAATTTTAGGACATTTACGTACAGATTCTTCACTAATTGTTCAGAATTGGAAATGCCCCAGAGAGGGATTCAGAACACAGTGAAGAATCTATTTTTGTTTTTTAGGAAAATGGGGTCATTCCGTAATCGTAAGATGAGGAAACTATTTTCTTTGTTCATGAAGATTTTGTTGAAAAATATTCCACCTCCGCTGGGGGGTGACTACCTCATTCTTTTCTCCTTCAAAAACTCAATATTTTCGTGACAATTAACACCTAATATTCCTATATTTAAATACACTAATTAATGAAAAATGAACAAAAAAACCATTTTATTAGGTATACTGCCGGCATTCCTGACCGTGATGTCCTGTAATAATTCGGCAAATAAAGATGCTGAAACCGATCAAGATAGTATTTCTGCTACAAGTGCTGACACAACGGTTAGTACTTCGGCAGTTCCAGCCTCAACTAATTTCAATCCCGAAACTTTACCAGAAGCAACTGCAGATATGGGCCAGTTCCCATATTATTCTATTCCAGAATGGGTGGATGCAAAGAGCAGCTATGGATATGATCGGGAATCCGATTTTGGAAAGATTGAGTTTTATACAGGCAATTCATTTTATCCTTTAGAGGGTAGGGTCAAAGTCAAAGGCTATGGCATGAATGGAAGTTGGGACGAATTCAAGTTTGTTCAATCTTTTGCAAAACATTTTGAAAGTTTTGGTGCCAAGAAATTGTTTGAGGGACAGATTCCTCAAGACCAAATTGATGCCTTAAATAAATCAAAAAATAAGGACAGCTATTTTTTCGATTTTGCAACCTCAAATATGGAAAATATAGTGACCTATGGTCTTAAAAAGGAAGGAAAATTAGTCCTGTTTGCTATTGCAAGCAATTCTGCTTACGGTGCCATTTATACCGGTGAGAGTGAAGCCTTCAAACAGACTATTGGGATTATCAAGGCAGAGAAAATAGAAAAGGACTTGAATGAAAAAGGAAAATCTGTTTTGCACATTAATTTTGATACCGATAAAGCCACATTAAAAACAGATGGTAAAGAAGTAGTGGCGGAAATAAGCAAGGTGTTAAAGTCAAATGAAAGCTTGAAATTGGATATCAATGGATATACAGACAATGTTGGCAATGCTGACCATAACCTGAAATTATCTAAAGATCGTGCTAATACCGTTTTAACTACCCTAGTACAAGCTGGAATCGATAAATCTAGGTTAAGCGCAAATGGATTTGGTGCCAATGATTTTATTGCTGATAATAATACCGATGCGGGTAAGGAGCAAAATAGAAGGGTAGAGCTCGTGAAAAAGTAAATCTTATTTACTCATTTTATCGAATACTGAAACGATCAACATAATCAATCCTCCAACGAGATAAATGCACATTGGAACCACGAAGAACCATTTGAAAGCCCAATATTGATATTTGGACATTTTATTGAACATTTTTGGACGTTTCATATTAAAAGAACAATTCTAAAACAAAAAGGGTCTGCATAATTTTATGCAGACCCTTTTTGCTTCTAAATGTTAAAATTATTTCAATACGAACTTAAATCCTAAAGAGAATCTAGAGGCTTCAAAATGGGAGCCATGAGATAGATTCCACCAAGGTTTCCAGTCTACGTGCATCGCTAAAGGAGTTGAAGGAATTCTAAACTCCATACCTAAAGCTGGACGGATTGCAAAGTCTGTATGGGTGTCACCATCCCAGTGTTTGTCATCATCATACCAATCATCATCCCATTTTCCATGGTCGATAAATGATAATTGAGGACCTACACCTACATACCAAGTTAAACCTCTAGTTCCAGAGATACGTTGGTTGTAAGAGTAATCAACACCAATTACTGTAATGTGGTCTCCAAATAAAACCTGTGCATTTCCTGCATCACGGCCACTGAAACTGTGTTTAATTTGTGGTCCAAATAATGATTCTCCATCACCCACATCTACGCCTAAACCGATTGCAGTACGGTAAGGGGTTTGCGCATTTGCCTGCTCATTCGCGGCAAACATTAAAATAAAAAGGGTTAGAATAGGTAAAAATACTTTCTTCATGATAATAAATAATTGTTTCAAATTTCAAACTTTCGATATGATAGTTTCCGCTGTTATAACAAATAGTTTGCCAAAAGGCTATCCAATCTGCTTTTAAACGCTTAGATGACAGATTTTGAACAAAATAAAAACCTCAGGTGAATCTTCCTGAGGTTCCCAATTGTTCCTGATTTATTGATTTAGAATAACCGAGTTGAAAAATCACCTGGATTATCGTCCTCATCATCACCTTCATCATCGTTGAATAGATCATCAGCATCCTCTTCTTCCTCTTCCTCTTCCTCTTCTTCCTCTGGCTCGATGTTCTCTTTTAAAGGGTAATCTTCTCCAATGGGTTCATTATCATCTTTCAATGGATCCTCTTTCGGGTCATATTCCTGTGAGCCCTGATCTGAATCTGGATCATAAAAAGGATTTTGATAATCCGGCTCATTATTTTTATTGTTTTTGTTTTCTTCAGGATCCTGCATTATACTAATCGCAATAATAAGTCCTTGCTTATTTATTGCTTGGTTGTTTGTTGAGTTCATTATGTTTTTTTATTAAGTGAACAGGTTGATAATGATTTAGTTGAAAAAAAATATACTTGATGTCAAGTATAAATACCCTTTGTCAATTTTTGTTCAACAATTAAGAAGCTGATGTTTTCAATATATAATAGCAAGGAATTAATTAAGAATATCAACATAACAAATCATGGAAGATCAAATGAAAAACCCAGATTTAAGAGAAAAGGAAATGACCAATAGATTTGAAGAGTGTAAGACTCGATTATCTTCAAAACATTTTATATGTGCTGCTCTTACCGTCATGGGGCTATCCATTTTTTTCAAATGCAAAGGCCATAAACATATCGCTTTATTTTTGGGACAATGGGTATCACCCATTTTAATAATGGGACTTTACAATAAATTAGTAAAGATCCATGGAAATGATTAAAATCTTTTGATCATAGAATTGTTTAATTATCCATTTTGCAAAGAACCAAGTTATCTCGAAAATTTGAAAGGTAACTTGGTTTATTTTTTTATTCTTTAAAATGGTCAGTCTTTATTCTTATGCCAACTAATTCATCTGCAATATGTTCTTTATAAAAAATAGTTATGGCTACGAAAAATGAAAGTGCAACTGAAGGTTTAAATAACAAAGGCAGACCTGATAAAAAAAAGGATCTGACGGCCTTTATGAAACGTAAAGAAAAGAAGCAAGACGATGCTGGAGAAGCAGGAGTTGATCCTCAAATGGAGCAGCTTAATATCATGCCCAATCCGAATGAGTTTCCGAAAGAGCCAACAAAAAAGAAAACTAAATAACAATATGATGAAAAAGCTGATTCCTTTGTTTCCATTGATATTAACATTAATGGTTATTTCATGTACAAACCCAAATAATACTGACAATAATAATCAGATGGATCAACCCATCGATACCGCAGAAAGGCTTGATAGTTTAGATAGTGTAAGAATAGACAGTACCTTGACTGAACAGCCTATCAATCCTGTGGAATAAGAATGGGTGCGATTTTATTTATAGAAAATTGAATTTAGGATCTTACTTATCTTAAGGTTAAAGTATTCCGATAAAAAATCATATTTTTAAGAAAACTTTAAACCTATTGCTATGCATAAAATCTTCTTAACAACAATTTTGCTATCCCTAATCTTAGGCTCTTGTACAAATACCGCTAAAGACCAATCTAATAAGGAGGTCCAAGCTGATTCTAGCAGTACTTCAAAAGATTATCCTAGATTAGGAAGGGTCGAAGTTCTGGATCCAGCGATGCTTAATATTGTTGACAGTACTACGCAAGTAGAAAAATTAGCTGATGGAATGACTTGGGCTGAAGGTCCGGTCTGGGTGAAAGAGGGCAATTACCTCTTGTATTCCGACACTAGACAAAATATTATCTATCAATGGTCGGAGGCTGCTGGGCTTCAGGAATTTATTAAACCTGCCGGTTTTGAAGGACCAGGGACCTATTCTGAAGAAGAGGGAACCAATGGTTTATTGATAAACCAACAGGGTCAATTAGTGGCATGCGACCATGGAAATCGCCGAATTGCTCAAATTGACTTGAAAACCAAGAAAAAAGAAACGTTGGTTGGGAATTGGGAAGGCAAGAAGTTCAACTCTCCAAACGATATCTGTCAGCATCCAAATGGCGATTATTATTTTACTGATCCTCCTTATGGATTGCCTGGCCGTGAAAGTGATACCGAAACCAAGGAGATCAAAGAAAATGGCGTTTATAAAGTCAACCAAAAAGGAGAGGCTGTACAAGTTGTTTCCAATTTGGCAAGACCCAACGGAATAACCCTATCCGCAGATGCAAAACAAGTGTTTGTAGCCTTAAGTGATGGTAATAACCCCTATATCATGGCTTATGATATTAAACCTGATGGACTTTTATCGGAAGGCCGTATATTCTTTGATTTCAAAAAGAATTTTCCTGAAGAATCCCTTGCAGCAGACGGTATCAAAGTAGATGCTAATGGAAATATGTATGCAGCTGCCGGTGATGGGGTAGTGGTCATCAATTCCACAGGAAAACCTATTGGTAGAATCCGTTCAACGGTACATACGGCAAATTGTGCATTTGCTGCCGATGGCTATCTTTATCTGACATCAACAGATCAATTATTGAGAATAAAACTTAAAATCTAAAACTATTCTTAGTTTGAAACTGTTTTTTAGATAATCAACATTTTAACACTATGGAAGATCAAATTCTGGATTTAGAAAGGGAATACTGGCAAGGAATGGCCAGTCTAGATTATGGCACCGTCCGGGACCTTACTTATTTCCCTTGTACCGTAGTGAGTAAAGATGGTGTCAAATACATTGATGAACCCACTTACAAAAAATACTTTGACATGGGTGAAGGCATGAAAATGGAAATCCTAGGCATTACTGAAGCAGTAGTACAGATGTTTAGTAAGAGTTTTGCAACCATTGGTTATTTGGTCGAAATTGAAGTCGAAAATCAAGGGCAGGTTCGTAAGTCCAAATGCGCTTGTAGTTCCACTTGGATCCAAGAAAATGGTAAATGGAAATGTTCAATGCATACTGAGGTTGATTATTCCCCAAGTCAAGCCCTATAAATAGATAAAAAATATTCAATTAAATAGGAAAAGGACAGAATGAGGTCCTTTTCCTATTTTTTTTAATATATACCTATCTTTTTTTCTTTGTTTAAACACTTAATAAATAAGAGGTTATATTTAACTTGTTGAAATCTTTTTAATTAATAGAGGATAATAATAAAAATATTACGGTATACCGTAATATTTAACCACTTTTTAAAGATATCTTTGTCTTAACCAAATCGTCAAATTATTAACAGTTAATTAGTAGTATGCTTAACAAATGCTTCTATTGTGGATTTAGGGCTTTAAGTAAAAAGCACCTTAAAGATCGCACATGTCCCAAAAAACCTTTTTTCTTAGCCTTATTTTTTAAACATTGTACCACAGGATTGTTTTAATCGCCATTTAATGCAAATGGCTCGGCATTTTGTGGAGAATACTGGAGTTTTGAAAATCAATAATATTTTTGCTTTTTACGGTAAACCGTAAAATATATTTTGATTAAAACAATAAATTCATAAACCCACAATTACCGGATATCATTAATTAAGTATTGATTATTATGAAATGTTTTTGCGTCCCTTGTGGTATTGCTCTTTTAAAGATGCACATATAAAAATGTGTGAATTTCCGAAAAAACCATTTTACTCAACTTAATTTATAAACATTGTTCAACTAGTTTTATTTAATTCATGAATTGGAAGAAAATATTAGTGGGGGAAATTCTGGTCTTAGTTCTTCTGAAATTAGGGATACTCCTGAATAACCTTGCTGGAAATACCTGGTCTTTTTTTATTGGAATAGGTTTTCTATTGATCTGTTTAGTTTTGTTCTCCTATGCAAGGTACAAGAAACTAGAGCAACCTGATCTCGTAACAGCGTTGTTATTGACTTTGCTATATGTCCCTATGACTATTATCAACTCTTGGAGGTATATCTTTTAAACAATTATATCTTTATATTTTAAACCAAAGGTTGTCATTTATGGCAACCTTTTTTATTCCAGATAAGATAGTGGATGTTGATTGCCAATTATTTCTTTTGCAGATTTCAATTGGTAAATATACCATTGTCTGATCACGGTATGGCTCCGTTCCTGATTTAAGACCTTCCTTAATTTTATTTCCGTAAAGAGATTGGAATATAAATTCTCTACAGAAATGAAATTATTTGATGGTACAATGAAATAAGCATTTTCACCCTTTTTAATCGGGTTTACAGTAAGGTTAATCCAAGCATATTTATGGATGTCTGTAAGTTTACCTTCAGCTATCATTCTCATTTCCATTGGTCTTGCCAAGTAAAAATAGAGGTGTCCTGCTGGATACCATTTATCAACAAGTAAAGCATCCTCCATGGACATTTCACCCTTGCCAATATCTTCTGCCCTCAATGCTTCAAATTGGTTCTTTAAATCTTTCCAGCCAATCATATCCAAAGTGACATCACCTTTTCCCAATTGCTCCTTAATGGAAACAGAAAATAGATTTCCAGGATAATATCTTATGAGAAGGACGACTAGGATTATAATAATCAAGGTAAAACTAAGTTGGAAATTCAGTAATTTCCTTATCCTCGGTATCTTGTCGAGTTTCAACTGTTGATCAATCCACAAGCTGCTTATGATCATGATTCCAAAGAACCCCGGCCCGCTCCAATGTGGCAAAGTCGGTCTGAAAAAAGAAATTCCTGTAGTAGCAAGAATAATAGGGATAGAAGTGAATAATAAGAGATATACGATGTTTTTGGATACGCCTTTTATCTTAAACTTTTGCTTGATCAGTGAGAAAAGAACAAAAACATACATATAAACTAAAAGCGGATTGTTATAAAATATTTGACCGAAAAAAGCCTGTGCAAAATAATCCCAACGAATTCCAGATTCCAATATGCTAACCCGTTGACTATGGAACTTCCAAGTGATAAAATCATTCTCTTCATTCCAGAGCCAGATAGGAAGCACACAGACCATAAAGATCAGTATGCTAAGATAAAGTGCTCTATTTTTAAGTAATTGTCTTTGAAAAAGGAGGATATAGGAGATAAACCCAAAGCCTAAAAATATGGAATGTACCTTACTCAAACAGGCCAGACCTATCCATAATCCTAATAACAGGAGCTGATTGCTTTGTCTATGGACATCTGTACTGCTTACAATCGCGGTCATACTATACAGGGCGGCTATCCAAAATGTATTGGCTATGGAGTCTGGCAGAATAAATAATCCAGAAATAATACTGGCATAAATCGAGGCTGTATACAGCACGGCGGCAATCAATCCCGCTCTTTCACTCATTAATTGTCTTGCAATTCCGGCAATTAACCAAGTATTGAAGCCAGCCATCATTATTGCTCCAAATCGCATGGAGAAATCATTGACCCAATGCAGGTTAAGCGTAAAGAATCGAATCAATAAGCCAACCATTGGAGGATGGTCAAAATGGTTCCAATCTAGATGTTGCGCATAGCTGAAGTAATAGACTTCATCATTTCCTAATTCAATGAAGATCGCAAATAAGCAACGCATTAAGGTGCTAACAACGATTAACCACCTCAGTTTGATCCTGTAATCATTTTCCATTGTTGAAAGTAAAGAGGAGGTTAGCGGAGAAATTCCATAAAAAAACGATAACTATGGCTAGGAGCTTGCTGAAATAGAAATTCAATTTGAATTTGTTATGGAAAAGATACAGGAAACTACTATTGAGGGCTAGTCCTATGCTACTGATACCTAGAAAATAAAGGAATTGTTCAAATATCTGTGGGTTTTTGCTCGAAAAGGTCCAGATACGATTCAAGATGTAATTATTGATGACCGCCATGGAAAAACCAATCGCATTAGCTATAAATTTGTTGATCTTAAGTTTTTCTTTGCAGAGCCAAGTAAAAAAGAAATCAATGGCCATACCCAAAAGGCCTACCGCTCCGAATTTAACAGCGCTCAAAAGAAGCTTTAGCATAGATTATATTTTAAAATTGCTGGGCAGGTTTGATAAGGTAAAACGGTTTTCAGAATAATAGGAAACCAGTAAAGCGTAAAGACAGGAGAAACCGATACCAAGCATGGAACCAAACCAAACATCATCAAGATAATGCTGTCCTAAGTATACCCTTGAATAACCTGTCAGGCAGGCTAAAAGGAATGCTAGGATAGATAGACTCCTATTCCTTGAATAAAGGGCAATGCAGGTTGCTAAGGCAAAGGCAGAAGTGGTATGACCCGAAGGAAAAGCATTATGATAAGACATAGGCATCCAGGACAAAGAGTGAAAGTTTGGGTCATCATGTAAACTGAAACCTGGTCTATGTGTATGAAAGGTTCTTTTCAATAGTGAACAGATCAATCCAGATCCTATATAAGTAGCCGCGATTGCAACAGCTAACCTTCGGGACCATAAAAAGAAACAGAACAATGCTAAAGCGATCACAAATATGCCATCGCCAAACTGTGTGATGACCGTGAAAAAATAATCGAAAAATAAAGAATGTTTGGAATTGATAAATAAGAAAGACTCTTGTTTCGGAATTGAAAATACAATGCAACTCAAAAAAAAGTACCAGGTTAAAAAACAATTATAAAAATACCTGTTTTGATGGTAGAGTTTTAGGATACGTTTCATGAGGTTAATTTGCTTTGATCTTTAAAACATAAAATTATGGTTGAAATATTAAGAAAATGTTATCACAAATACTTAACTTCATTAAGTTTCTATTAATAAATAACCGCTGTTTAATGACAGTTCAGTTTAGGTGCTGAACCATTTCGAATTCTTGGGAAATATCTTTACTTTCAACTACTCTTAATCAATTATTATGAACTGCAAATATTTTGGAGGCATTCCAAACATGTTCCCTAGCAAGTCCTTTCTGCTTTTCTTTCTGTTTTGCTTGTTTTTCCAACCGATCAATGCCCAAGAGAATCGACTGATCGGGCGTTGGGTCCTTGACTTTGTCACCGATGCCAATAAGATGATTTCCGATATACATTCGCCCTTGTTTTCCAATGAAACCATTTATGAAATATCAAAAGATGAATTAAAAATCAACGATCAACCATTTAAGGCCAGATATGATGATCTCAAAAATATTGATATGGTCCACCGATCCCTTTTTTATTCTTTTGACTCAGATTACCTTGTGATACAAGAGCGTGGCGACCCTGATCATATCTTTTATTTTTTGAAAGACTCCATATTCATAAAAACATATCCTGAATTTCAGGCAAAATATGCACAAAGAAACGGTGAGAAATTATTGATTGAAGATACCTTTAACAAGGTGAGGTTTACCAGCAATATGGATTTCGCAAGCAGTATGGAATTTTATTCCAATGAACTAAAAAAGAGATCTAAATCAGAATTCTTTTGTGAGATTGAATTTGTACTGGATACGAATAATGTAATCAGGGATGTCGTTTTTCTAAACCCAATTGATCTAAAACTGGAAACTGAGTTAAGGAAAGCTTTGAATAAGATTAAAGAATTTTACTTTAACGATCTCAAGGAGAATGTTTTGGTCGTTCAAAGAATTCAATATTCAACATTCGGTAAAAAGGATGTAAGTCAAGAGGTCAAAGATGCAATGTCATCGTTTCAAAAAGGTGATGAACTTTACCATAATGGTAAATATGAGGAGGCATTACCCTATTTGGAAAAAGCGATCCAGCTTCCCGTTAATCGAAGACAATATTTTTATTTTGATGATTGCCTACGAACCTTAGGGATTTGTTATCTCATGTTAAATAGGAAGGAGGATGCCTGTAAAATTTTTAATGAATGGGGAACCACTTCCAATTTCAAAGTCCGTAATTATTTAAGGTTCTTTTGTAATAATAAGGTAATTCTCGAACCTCCTGATAAAGAAAGATTGATCGAAAATATCAATTAGATGATTTTTCGGTATCAAATAATTTCATATCTTCCAATATGTCGACACGTAAAACTATTGCCATCGATATGGATGGTGTCTTGGCCAATAACATGGCGCATTATTTAGCTTATCATTTCCAGGAAACAGGAATCCGGATCACTGAAGCCGAGATCCAAGGAAAACCAGAAGCCGAATGCTTTGAGGACCCTGCTGCAGTCTACCGATATTTGGAGAAACCTGATTTCTTTAGGACCCTTCCCCTGAATCCTGATGCCCAAGAAGTGGTCAAGCGTCTGAACGATAATTTTGATGTGTATATCGTTTCGGCAGCAATGGAATTCCCTTGGAGCTTGGTCGAAAAATTTGATTGGTTACAAGAGCATTTCCCATTTATTACTTGGCATCAAGTGGTATTTTGTGGCAATAAGGGCATCATCAAAGCAGACTATATGATCGATGACCATATCTATAATCTACGTTCTTTCTCGGGTACTGGCCTGATATTTAATTGCTATCACAATATCCATGAAACTGGTTTTGAAAGATTGAATGGATGGAAAGATGTGGAGCGATACTTCTTTGGATAATAAGCAAAAGGTCAAAATGTGCATACTTCCAAATAGACATAAAATTCAGAAGAGCAACCTTTAAGGTTGCTCTTCTGTGATTATTTTCTTAATCAGATCTTAAGAGACCTGGACCTCTTGCGCAGCTTTTATTTTTGAAGGATCCTTCTGAAGGATCACCGTAAGGATGCCATCCTCAAAACTTGCATGTACATTATCAAGCAATATCTCATCCTGCAATTGAAAAGCCCGTTCAAATTCGCCCAAGTGCTGTTCTTGGTAAATATATTTCAAACCAGATTCCAATTCTGCTGCTTTACAAGAGATGGTCAGGACCTGATCGGTAATATTCACCTGGAATTGTTCTTTCTTTCTCCCTGCCGCAAATACTTGAACTTGGTATAGTTCATCATTCTCTGCAATATTGACTGGAATATTTGATTTCTGGCCTCTGTTAAAAGGATTGCCATCATTGAAAAACTGACTTTGGAACCGGTCAAATTTTCTCTTAAAATTGCTTCTGCAAAAATTTCGTTGTGCTTCTGCGTCTTGGTTATATGTTTCTCTTCTGAACATTTTTTTATCTTTTTTTATGAATTAGTAAATAGGGACAATAGTGGGTTTATTTGCTTTGTTCGCATATTGAATAGGAACGATAGCCTGTGGGTTTGCCATAATATATTTACGTTCTGGAACCCTCTCAAAAGCTGGCATATAATCGTTGTATTCGGAATGATGTCGACGTCTGCTGATTTTGGAATATATTAGAGTTCCGATGGAAAACAAGATGGTAGTTACCAACAGTACTTTAAAGATTGTTCCGATCAACAGGGTCGCAATGCCAACTAGCACAGTTGCTACTAGTAATCTTGGGATTATGGATTGAAATTTATTTTTCATGTTTTTTTTATTTTGTTCTATTTAAAGGCCTTTGATGTAGTAGACGCAGGAACCCATCCTTTTACCTTAAATTATTTTGAAAAATATTCAATTTCCATGTAGACTACCTTAAAATCCACATTTTGAATCAAATCGGCGCTTCCATTCCTCACGCAACCTTTCCTTTTCCTCCTCACTAAGGTCCGATCGATCCAATTCTCTTTGCCTCATTTTGCGCCCGAAACCACCGCCCGGTCTTCCAAAACCTCGGCCAAATAGGAGTTTAGAAAGAACGAACAGTCCGAGTGCCTGCCAATAATCGATGGTTTTCAGACCGAATATTTCTGGCATAAGCTTGTTCCATAAAAATTGGAGTAATCCAATGACCAAGAAGAATAAGATCAGCATTGCTATCCCAATAAAGATCTTTTTCCCTTTTCTATTTGTATTGAATGAGCTATTCATCGCTAATATTTTTTAAGATTTTAATTCATTGTATAAACCTCGCAACCTTAATCTAAGGTGCTTGACTGCATAGCTTTTGCGGCTGATAATGGTCTTTAGGTTTTCATTCTCAAGGTTTGCTATTTCCTGTAGGGTCATTTCTTCGATTTCGTTCAGGATATAGACTTTTCTTTGTTTTTCTGGCAATTCCTCCAATGCCTTCATCAATTCGTCCCAAAAGATATCCTTGAACATCTTGAGTTCTGGATTGTCCGTTTCATCTGCCACTAAGAGATGGGCAATAGGGAAGGAGTCCTCATCGGCAGCTTCAGTAAGCTCGTCGAGCGACTCATCTTTCTTTTTTCGATAACTATCTGTGATTTTATTGCGGGTAACAGAATATAGCCAAGCCCCAGCATTACCCAAGTCTTCAATATTTGTAACCCTAGAAAATTGATACCAAACCTCCTGCAAGATGTCCTCGGCATCGGCAGTCTTTTTCACCCGCGCCTTAACAAAGCGCAGCAACTGTCCGCCATATTCCTTGACGACCTCCGAGAAAGATTTGGCGTTTTTTTCCGACATACGTTCTAGCTGTGCCTCGTCCATACAGACAAAGACGAATCAAAAGAGTTTTTACTTTAAAAAATTTTATCTTTTTTAATAAAACCTTATTTCAATTCTAGCAATTCCGTTGATTTAATTCTTGAAAAGTTGTAAAAGAAAATTAATTCAACAGGATATTTGCCTTTTCGCTGTAACGCTGGAGCCATGAATTTTATTTCATTTGCATTGTAGGATACTACTTTACATTGGTTTTCAGCGATGAAAACTTCAAAACCCATCGAGGTTAAGCCCCTACCTTTAATCGTAATGATATCTCCAGCGTAGGCAGAAAGTGGAGATACACTTTCAATTACTGCACCTAATATATTAATGTTTATTGGCTCTTCTTGGAAGCTGAGGCCTGAGTTTGGAACATCTAAACCAATATGGATTTTTTGATTGCCAAACAACCCAGAGGGTAATTTCAGATATCCTTTTCCGTTTTTTACGGACTCGATTTCCATCTCATATTGATCCATTTTTGCAAAGTACCTGATACCGTCAACAAAATTCCCTGTGAGTTCTACATTTTCGTCAAAGTAATAAGGAGCCATGCTGCTGATTTTGGCTGAAATTGGCTTTACGGTCAGCTTATTGTTTAATTTGACTGTCGGGAACATACTTGATACTATTTCTACATCATAAGTTCCTGCTTTGAGATTGGGAATGGTAAAGGAAGTACTGATTGAGTTTTGATATAAATAGCTTTGATATATTTGACCAGCAAGCTTGATCTTTAATTCTTTATTGCCATATAACCTATTTAGCAAGCTGGAGGTAATAGAAAAATTATTGCCTGGGTGGAAATGCTCTTGTTCCAAGTATAGAGCTGATGGAGTTGGTTTGATCAATTCGAGTTTTTGGCTTGAAAAAATAGTGTCATAACCATTGAAATAACCAAGTCTCAGTTTTTCACCTGTATATTGAATGTCCTCCAGGTTAGCTGTTTCATTAAAATATGAGGTGCTGGTATTTCCAATAATTATTGGGAAATCTCCATAATAAGAGGTTAAACCAAATGTTTTCAATTTTAATCCATCTCCAAAATAAATGGGTTTATCCGCCAAAAAATCTATCCTTCCTAAGATATTAACAATGATGAGACGTAGTTCATCGCCATAGGCTTGGCTTGTTTGGTCGTTGCTGATGTAAAGCTGAACGGGATAGCCATTCAGTCCTAAATTATCAGGGATTTTTAGGCTCAGTTTTTTTTCTTCAATCTTGAGGATAGGGACATTGATCAATCCCAGATTGGGTTGGTTTAAGTGCGCATATACCTTGTTCTTATCCGTGATTTGTTTGAAATTTCCAGTCAATACTAGAGTATCACCTAAGGTCACCCTAATCCCGTCTTCTTGATCTATCCAAAAATCCCTTACTCTAATTAGCGATGGTTTGGTCAAATATTCTTGCTTCTCCGTGATGAGATAAAATTTAAAATATAAGGGCTCATTTAATGGGAAAGCTTTTGTTGGTTGATAATCATGTTTTATCAATCCCGTTTTAACTTTTGCACCCAAGGATATTTTGATCGGGTTGCTGGAGTTTTTATCCAAAATGATAAAACCATGGTCCAATACTTTCTCATCGTTCAGATATAAAAGCTCGGCATTTAAGGTCACCTTAGTAGCTGACACATTACCAGCTTGAAAAATATCTATTTTTATCGGTTTATTATCAGGTATAACCCCTTCATTTTTACTGCAAGAAAGCAATAGATTCAATAAAATCAATCCAAAAATCGGAGCAAATAGGCTGCTGAAATATGATTTTTTCATTTTACAATATTTCTATTACTTGGTTACTTAGAATACTTTCTGAGGAGTTATTACCATTGAGATAAATCTTATATTTCCCTGGCAAAAGCATTAAAGGCATTTTCACTTTTAATTCCTCATTAGAGGTCCTTTCAGTAACTACAGCGTAGTTTTCAAAGAATATATAATCGACTTTTTCTAAACCTCTGCCTTTAAGGATCAAAACATCTCCAGGATTGACCTGCTTTGCACTTAAGCTCGTAATGATGGGGTTGAGCAACTTTAATCGAAATGATTTCTGGGTCTGATCATTAATTGCTTTGCCATTATACATTAATTTTACCTCATAGTTATTCCCACTCAGGAAGGGAACCTTATAAATGATTTCTGAATTGGACTCCGCAATGGCTGAAGTTTGGAAGAAGTCATTAAAGGTTACTGAATATTCCATTCCCTTTATGAAATTTCCTTTAATCTGCAGCTCTTCATTTGGATAGATTTCACTTGGTGAAATAGAGGAAATATTAAAAGGAAGTAGCTCTAATTGCTGATTTAAAGTCACATTAAATAATGATGATTGTAAACTTACAGTATGTTTTCCATAAGGAAGGTCATGGATGGCGATGCTAAGATAGGATGGATAACTCATATAGTATCCAAATTCCTTAGATCCTATCTTAACTTTTTGGAGGGTATTTCCGAAATATTGATTAAAGTCTATTCCAAAAATATCTACCATTTGGTCAGGATGAATTTGAACTGGACCCATAGATAAATCTTCAGGTTTTGGAGCTATGATGTGAAGAGGTTCTGGAAAATCAGTTACTTTAACACCATCATCTATGGACCATTTTAGACTAGATTGATTAATTGGACCAAATTCTCCTATGGTTATTCCATAGTAATAGGGCAATTTTTTGCCATTGATGATGATATTTAAACTACTTTTCTGATATGGAAGCGCATCTCCAGTAATGGGAAGGGCTTGGTTATAGAAAATCTCATAACTTTTCGGTGGATGGATACGAGCTATGATCTTCATTTTTCCTATTGTCCTTGAAAAATAGTTGTTCCCATTTGGATCTTTTCTATTTAAAATAATGTCTATAGCATCATCATGATTAACCATTTGGGTTGGCGCCAATATCTTAATGGATTTTTTATCTTTTGCGACTTCAAAGGGCAATTTTCCCAATTCCTTGCCAGCTAAGGTAATATAGCTGTCTTTATCCATTTGGCTAAAATCTCCTTCCAAACTCATATAGGTTCCTGCGACAGCCTTGGTCTCTTTTCCGGGATCTGTTTTGATCTGATCCACCATAAACTCAACTTGATTTCCTTTATAAAATGCTTTGTTGGTTCGCACATAAAAGCAATACGCATATTTTTTGCCGATTACAAATGGATTGCTGGCGGTGTAAGTATATTCTTTTTTACCTTCTTTAGTAGAAGGCTTATCCATTTTGATTTCTTTCGGGTTCGTAGGATCGAGGTCCAGATCATAGAGCACAAAACCTATTTCTTGGATAGGCTCCGAATTGAGCTTTTTGATTTCACCAACCATTTTGATCTGATTGCTAGCCAGGATAGTGACCACATCCGTACTCAAACTAATTGCCGATTCTGTATTTGGATCTATTACAGAAGTTTTGGAACATGCTGTCATTAGACTCAAGAATAATCCCAAGATAATGACAGGCTTTTTGGAGTATAACCTAATAATATTCAAAATAATCTGTGCTTTGATAGAGATCGGTTCCTATAGAAAAGCCAACTTTCATTTTTCCTTTTCCCGGAAGTCTAGGAATTGAAAAGCTAACCTTATTGTTGTTGATTTTTATGGCATTGATCATTTGATCTCCTAGAAATACGGTGCCTACTAAGCCTATGCCTTTACCTTCTACCGTTAAAATATCGCCCGTAGTGCCTTTGCTAGGATAAAATCTGTCAAATGTATATCCAAGGGATTTATAGTTAATAACCTGTTCGGTTTTATAAAACACAGCGGTAGGTGTGTAATAACCAATTTGAAAAGTATCTTCAGGCTTAAAATATAAGTTTAGCACAAAGTTTAAAACCCCTTCTTGGGCATTGGCCATCCCTACTTGAAAATCGTTCTTATCAACCATGAAGTACTGCATACCATCAATAAAATTGCCTTTCAGCGTCAATGTATCACCTGCATAACCAGTCACTGAGGTTCGGGAGCTAATCTTTAACTTTTCTACCTTAACTTTCTTTGGTGATAGATAACTATGGAATCGATTAAAGACCTTCAGCTCATAATCGCCATCGGCTAAATCGCCTGGGGAAACGGTCAGCAATCCCGTGCGATAATCATAGCCCACATTTGCTTCTTGGCCCCCCACTGTGCCACTCACTTCAGACCAAAAGAATCGTGATAGTTCAATTGCATCATACTGGATGTAGGAAAAAGGATGGACCCTAGGGAAATTCGATTTCAGAACTAGATCTTTTGCCGGTTGGACTAAGGAAAAAGGCTCTGGAAAATAAACAGAATCTTTTCCGTTCATATAGCCTATTTTGAAAGTTCCTTCGGGAAAATCTGGCAAATCATGGAACCTTAATCCTTTCTGATAAGGGAATTTTTTTCCATTGATCAAAATGTACAAATTCGGTATGGTATAGTAACTATCTGCAAGGTTGGCAACCGAAAAGTCCAGGAAGTCGGAATAGTCATAATCCTTTTTGGTGAATTTTAGCCGTGATAAATAACTGATCTTTGCTAGGTTAAGCTCAAATCTTCTGGGATTCTCATTCTTTCTAACTAAACTCACTTGAACCTGGTCCGAATTATAAACATCACTGCTAGCCCTAAGGATAAAACTGATAGATTTTTTATCAGGACTCACCGTAAAGGGAAGACTGAAGATCTCCATAGCTCCACGGACAGCCAACCTATAATGGTCCGCGAGTCCTTCAAAATTTCCATTTATTTTTATAGTATCAGATCCATAAGAGTATTTCTCTTCTGCAACGGCATTTAGATTCCCTAACATGAACTCATAGGCGTCGCTTTTATAAAAATTCTTCTCTGTTCGCACAAAAAAGAGGTAAGAGTAAGAAACCCCTTGCTCAAAGATCTTTTTTGGTTTGAAAAGCGCGGTAATTTCTCCAGTTTTTGTGGTCTTTCCAAGACTAATGGTCTCCTCCGGCATTTTTTCCCCATCCTGATTACTGAATTGTACGATGAAGCCATGATCCAATATGGGTTCATCACTAGGAGTTTCGATCTTTCCTGTAAGTTTAACCTCATTTAAGCTGAGGTTTGAAAATCCAGTAGTATAAATGATATATTCTTTATTTCCCTTTTCTACCTCTGGGTTACCAGAAGATTTCGAGCAGCCCGCGCAGAAGGACAGACCCATAGAAATCAAGCTTAAGTAAAGAAATGTCCTTAAATCCTTTTGTGTCATATTCATTGCCATGGCTTATTTATACTCAAATGTTTGGTCCACGGTCAACCATTTGTTTTTATGGAAAACCGCAATTTTGTACTTTCCGGGAAGGGTAACCATGTAAGGATAGAAACTGACCTTGTTTAAACCAACTTCATCAGCAGGCATCCATTTACCATCAAAGAATATCATCCCTCGGCTTATCCCTTCACCATATAAGGTGATCTTGGTATTATAATTTCCCGTTGAGGGACTAAAATGGGAATAGGTAATGGGACCATATTGCACTGAAAATGAAACATCTACCAGCGTTTCCTTTTTAAGGATATCGTCATAATAGCCCACCTTTTTGATCTCAAATTTGTCCGCTAAACTCTCGTCCAAGTAAACATCGATACTTCCATTGGCAGCAGGAGAACTCGGAGACATACCTATATTGCTGTAAATCCGATAGGTCTTGCCATCTATAAAGTTTCCGGTAATGGTGACATAGTTTGTCGATACTAATTCTTTAGGAGTAAATGATACCACGTTTAGTTTTCTGATCGTGATTTTGTCGGTAGGAGCATAGGTAAAATAGTCACTGACGAATTTTAATCCATAATTGCCTTCCGGGATGTCGCTGACCGTCAACCAATCCTCTCCATTCCAATTTGCTGTTGCAATTGCGGGATAGTTGCCAAGGGTTATTTTGGACTTTTCTAATGGCATTTTCTGGTTCAGACCATATACACTAAGACGTAGCGAGGAATTTGGATGGGTCACTTTTTCTCTAAAGAATACATCATTAACATTTGGGGGATCTAACTTTAATGGGGTTGGAAAATAGACCGTATCGATTCCGTCATAATAACCAAATTTGAAACTGTTGCCCTTTAGGTTCTTGACTAGGTCTGAGACATACGACTGTGTACCTGTTTTTAAACTAAAGGAATTAGAGCCTACTATAATCTCGAATGGTTTTTTACTATCATATTTGAAACCTAAAGCACCAAAGGTTATCATTTCCCTATAATTTACCATAAAGTTATCCAGTGGCAATAATTTAGCTAAGACATTGACACGCCCTAGATAAATAGGCATCGTGTTGTTTTTTACTAAAGTGAAAATTGGTTCATCACCGTGGTTGAAGCGTCCGTCAATGGTAAATCTCAGGGTTTTCTTATCTGTACTTATCTCATATGCTATAGGGTCAAGGGTCAAACCTAATATATAATAAGAATCATCAATCTTAGAAAAATCACCATTGATACTGATAACATCACCTTGATGGACACTTCGTTCAGCAAAAGGTTCTAGTTTTACAGGGACATAACGGAAAGTTACCCCCCCAGATAGATATTCCTGTTTATCCGTTTTGATATAGTATTTGACCGTGTAGTTAACACCTGTCTTAGGGATATTGGCATACAAAAGCTCATTGGTGCCAATTTGGATCTTTTTATCAATTTTTAAGCGAATGGGAAGGCCCGGATTAAAGGGATCTTGCTCTTGTAATAAAAAACCATGTTCAATGATTTTTTCCTCATTGAGGTGCAAAACCCTACCCATGAACTTCATCCCGGAAACACCTTGGCTTTCAGGGACTATGGCTTCTAGTTTAATTGGTTTTACTTGCTGGCTTATCGAATTTTGAGACGTAGGATCTGAGTCCTTTTTGCACGCCATCAGTAAGCCCAGCAAAATAGCTAGATAAAAGATTTTTTTCATATTTCGGTTAACTCCAACAAAAGTAATTAAATTGAATAACTTATTTGTTAACCGTAAACAATAGTTGATAGATTTATTTTTAAGTCTAATTTAAAGTTTAGGTAGCTATTTGAATTTTACCTGTCGGGGGGGGGTATTAGGTGGAATAAAAGGGGGATTTTTGAGTAAGGGAGAGGGGGGTATTGATTGTTTATCGGTCTATTGCCAATCCAACCCCTAAAGGGGTAATACAGCTTACTAAATCTTTGCTAAAATAATTTCACCCCTTCAGGGTGATAAGGGTAATATTTTTTTAACACCTTGGAAAACCCCATTAAGGGTTTAATTATTTTAGAAAATGATAGAATTGAAGGATTACCCCTTTAGGGGTTCAATCTGGATTCCGATAGTTTATTGACCTAATACCAATTCAACCCCTAAAGGGGTAATACAGCTGAAAAATCTTTGCTAAAATAATTTCACCCTTACAGGGTGATATGTGCACTATAAGTTTTAATGTTGGAAATCAGATATTATCAATTATAGTTCATTCCCAAATCTTGGTCAATCCTCTGATCCTTTCCATCCTGGTTCTAATCCAAATCTTGGTCAGTCCTCCAATCCTTTCCATCCTGGTTCAAATGCCGTTGGGCAATCCCGTACCCTGAGCGGAATCTCGGCCTGGCTCGATAACCGTCGAACCCAAATCTATTTAAAGAAGAATGAACTATTTCCTTTCTCGCCTGTTCACCCTATGAATACTACCGATAAATAAGCTCGCAAAGGCATTTTGAAGAAATAGTATGGACAGCTTACCTTAAGGCAGAAATAGGTAAAATGTCTAAATAATAGACAGCTCCGAAATTTTTTTGGAGCTGTTTTTTCAATAAAAAAATGCAGACGTTAAACCTGCATTTCTAAGAAAAACTAATTAAAATTTCTTTTTGTTAAACAAATACCCCAAAACTTTTTTGGACCAATTGTGCCAATTTATCCACTGAAATACTAGGTCCTGGGTCTTCGGTACTTGTCCATTCACGTGTGGCGGGGTTATAGGACAGGATATAATTGATATTATCGTCCTCCACCACATTGAATGAGTGGGTTTTAGGATCATAAGTCACGCTGAACTGAATCTCGTGGCCTTGATGATGATATTCAAATGTTCTGTTTAAATCCATGTAATAAAAACAATCAATTCAACATTTGGTTTTTGCAATTTTAATACTGATTTGATAAAAAATCAAACCATTTACGTTTAGCATTGTTCCTTTAATACACACATATTTATTAATTCACTTAAAATTAAAAGCAAATGGATTCATTAGATTTAAAAGGAAGATGGAATATTTTAAAAGGAAAAGTAAAGCAACAATATGCAGATCTAACGGATGACGATTTATTGTATGTTGAAGGAAAAGAAGACGAATTATATGGTAAACTTCAGAAGAAAACGGGAAAAACTCGTGAAGAAGTTCAAACCTGGTTAAGAGATTTGGATAAATAAAATCCAAAACTCCTATAAAATAAAATGCCCAGCCGTACGGTTGGGCATTTTTCATTCTATCCTAATTGTATGTATTTATGCAAAGGAGTTAATGTGATGTTGTTATTAACAAAATTAAAGGAATAATAAATTCCTTGAAATACCAGTTTTTAGGTAATTATCATAGCTGTATAATAGACTGTCAAAGAGAAATACAAAACTAAGCTATAGGTTCTTAATTGTTCAAGAGCTCAATAATCTTTTCAATAGGTCTACCAATTGCGGCCTTACCATCCTTTACCACAATGGGTCTCTCGATTAGGACAGGATTTTCAAGCATAATTTCAATCCATTCTTCATCCGTTAGGTTTTTATCTTTATAGTTTTCCTTGAATAAAGTTTCATTCTTACGGATCAGTTCCAAAGGTTTCATCTGAAGCATTTTTAGGATTTCTTTTAATTCACTCTTAGTGGGTGCTTCTTTCAGGTATTCCTGGATTTCAATTTCTTCATTATTATCCTTCAAGAGGTTTAAGGCAGCTCTACTTTTGCTGCACATATTATTGTGGTATATCTTGATCATCGTTTTTTAATAATTCTTTGATGTATTTATCAGAAACAAAGTTAATTCATAAGGTTGGTAAACCATAAATAGAATAGATTCTTCGTTACTTTTGGAGCCCAAAAGCAACCAAAACCGACGAAGGAGCTCACGGATACCAAAAACAACTCGAATCCATAACGCTTCGGCCCATTTAAGGATTACCGATCTCTTTGTTACTTTTGGAGCCCAAAAGTACCAAACCGACGAAGGAGCTCACGGATACCCAAAAAACAACTCGAATCCGTAACGCTTCGGCCCATTTAAGGTGGCTTTTCACACGATCATCCGCACATGGATAGAATGCCTTGTTGTCGGGAATATCTTTCAGAAGATCATCCCTTTTGATGGGATGATCCTCTGAAAGCATTCCAAGGCCAATCCCATCGCACAGGTCGACGGCATTCTATCCATTTTTCCGCCAAGGAAATGAGCCGGGTGCTAAAGGGCTTCCTTCGGAAGGATGGTGTTTGTTTAAATTGGGAAACCCCTGGAAGGGGTGAAATATTTATAGAAAATAAGGGTAATTGTATGAAGAACCCACAGCGTGGGTGAAATATTTTTCTATACCCTTATCGTGTCACACTGAAAGCTTGCCCGAAGAGTCTCGGAACGATCCATTCTTCATTTGAAATGGTTCTCTCATCTTACGATTCGAGATGACAACAATTCCTAAAAAAATAAAAAAATAGATTCTTCGCTTCGCTCTGAATCCCTCTCTGAGACACTTCTAATTCTGAACGATTAGTGAAGAATCTGTACGTAAATGTCCCACACGTTCTTGCCATCGTCCATCGAAGATGGATGACCTGTTCGCTTATTTAAATTTTTAATATTCAAATATTTGTCTTGTATAGTTCCGAGATCCTTCCGATGTCAGGATGACAGCAAGGGGGAAAGAAGATTAAGGAAAGTTCGCCAATGCAATCTTTAATATTTTAATTGATTAGGTATGTGAAATCCCGAGATCATTCCTTTTATAGGAGAACAATTCATTTCCAAACAAATCAAAAAAAATCGCGATAAACCAATTTATCGCGATCTTAAAATTTACAAATTATAAAAGCTTGGGTCAAATGCTTCTTTTAAATTTTTGGGTTCTATTTTTTTCTTATGATTGAGAGCATGTCGACTCGTCGATGAAGTGACATAAGCCTGTTGTCTGGTCCTTTGCAAATTTCCGATTGGACTATTTGCCTCAATCGTTCTGAAAGGGGTGAAGGATAAGTTTTCCATGATCTCAAAGTTTCCATCTTTAGGGACTTCCTGTTGAAATATCGTAATTTTGGCTACTGTTTGAAATGGAGAAAGCTCCTGGTCCCATTCCACCGTTAAATCATTGATTGGCAGTTTGTCTAGATCATTGCACAGTTGTACCTGCAGTTCAAATGTCAGGTCGTTTTTAGCAATCTCCTTAATAATGGAAGCGCGATATGGCCAATCTTCTAATTCAATATTGACTTCTTTCTCTTGGATCTTTTGTTTGGTTTCCGATGTAGGTATCACCCGAATCTTCGCCATATAATCGCCATGCCTGACTGCACCCATGCTATAGAATTCATAGAGAAAACTATTGATGGCAGGAATCTTTTCAAAGGTTTTTAGGGCATTCAATTCCTTGAGTGCTTCCCAATTAGGAAATGCTTTTTTGTTTTCTGTTGCCCATAAAGCTGCAAATTCCAGTTTCCCTAATGCACCTTTTTCAAAGAAATCCGTAAGCTTTAAAAAGAGCTTGGAAATAAAGACATAATGTTCTGCCGTATTGCAAAAGAATACCGGATTATTAATCAGGTTAAAATCCATATTGGGGGAGTCCGCTTCATTGGGTGCCATCTTTGTCCCAGGGATATCAAATACCTTGATGGCCATTCCTTGGGCATTTCCGCTTAATTTATCCGGCAATACTCGGGAAGATCCATTGGAAAAACGGATAACCGCTTCATGTTTTCCGGCTTGCGCATAGACTCCTTGGGCCAATTCGGGAGCTAAATTTCCCAAGATCTCAAATTCGGCCCGCAAGGCAGCATAACCATTGGCATGTGCATCACGGGTATAATGGTTGATATTACTCAGTTTCTTGGTTTCCTGGATGTAGTTTTGGATATCCTTGTTGATCGTTGACATATATTCTTCGAAATTCTCGGGGATCTCCTCCAGATCAGGGTTATATTTTATATACTCCTTGTTCATGTTCTATAGTTTAGCGTTTATTAAATTTTGTGTGATGTTTTATGCCAATTCGCTGATCCATTTCAAAGCAGAAAGACTTGGGATAAAACAATACTCGCCGCCTTTTACAATATTGTAAGTTTGGAGATTATGGTATCGTTTGACCATGGGGTCAGCAGGAACGGTAAATAAGCCATCTTTTTGAACAGAGATCAGAGGATCCGTTTCGGTTCCCAAGTTTTGGGAATTCCCGTCATTGACCCATTGGCCTTGTAAGAATTCCATGGTCCCCATTGCATCGGCACTGATGGCAAGAAAATATTGGCCACGTTCCTTGCCATCATTCTTGGTGACTTCCGGTGGAACTATATCCCCAAAAGTGACACTCTTACGGATGATACGGTGCAAGCGAACATCTTCCATAACGAAGTTTTTAGAATCCCTTGGATTCATCCTGCGGATATGGGAGGAGAAAGGACATTTCTTTCCATATTCATCATGTTTGAATGAAAAGTCATTGTTCTTGTGCATGTTCGCACCCAATTCTTTATCATCCTCATCAGGACTCAATACCAAAGGAGCACCACTGCGCCAACGGCCAACCGTTTTTGCTGCCAATAATTCGCCTTCCTCAGGACTATTGCTGTTTTCTTTGATAAACTTATTGAACTCTGCAACTTGGCTTTGGTATTTTCGTACAGCCAAGAAAGAACCGTTCTTTCCCAAAACTTCGGGTTGAGGGAAAGGGGCTACTACACCGGCTTCGCCAGGGTATCCTAAAATAAATTCACCTGCTTTGATTGGTCGATCATAGCTTGCAGGTAACTCAATCCCGCTGCCTTCAATCTCAGGATTGCTGATGCCATCTCTAAACCCGAAAACATTTTTGACTTCTTCTGTCGCTCCAAAATCATGTTGAAACAAGATCTCAATACCAGATTTGCCCTCCAGCTCCTTTCTAAACTCTTGCAATAATGCTTGCCAAGCCTCCTTCGAATCTGCGATTACAGCTGCCGCGACATGGATCTCCTGCTTAAACGCCTTTTCCCAATGCTTGGGATCATTGACATCAATGTCCTTTAAAAACTTGGCTCGAGCAGCCATACCTTCCTTAAAGGATTCAGGGAAAGAGTCCAAAGATTCCTTAGGCAAACCCAAAGCTTCCAACCCTTTGTAGGTAAAGGTTAAAAATACAGTCGCACCTTCGTTTTTATCCCAATCTTGGGCAGAATGGACCAAAGGTAAAACGGCTTTGACCAATTCTTTACCAGCCTCTGCAGACTTGATTCGGATGGCCGCCATGGTGCCATAGTAGGGGATAGGACGACTCCTCAGAATCATGGATTGGATATCGTCCAATTCTATTTCAACCTTATTCGGGTTGAAAATCCTTTTTAATATCTCAAATGCCATATCTTAACTCTTATTTGCCTCATCAATCACCTTATTCAATCCAGATACGATCTTATCTTGTCTACGAATGTCATTGACCGTTAAATGTGGGACACCAACATACCAGCCGGTTGCCGTTATCTGATGGTCAATGATAAATTGTTTAACACTTGGATCCTTGATGCCTGGCCAGCCTTCTACATTGCCAAAGATGATATCCATCAATTCAGGGATTTTGGTCGCAAAATCATCGATATATGCATCCCAATCGCCATCATAGGCTGTGCAGAACAGTATTTTACTGTCATTATCCAATAGGACGATCCGTAGGTCATGTAAGGTACCTACGCGTGTTGCTCCTCCAAGATTACCATCGGCAATCTCCATGATTTTCTTTAATCGCTCTCCACCTCCAGGTTTTAAATCTGCAATAGCTGTCAGTTCAGACACACGGCCAGAACGAAGACCTTTTTTTCCCGCTGACTCAATCGAATGGTCATAACCATCGTTAGCTGCTTCCTTGAAATTGGCAATAATCAGGTCTTTCTTTAGTTTCAAATCTTCTAACATACTCATCGTTTAATCATTTAAATTTTAAAACTCTGTTTCTTATACTCTTAAAAAACAGGCTGCTTTATTAAATGTTTTAAGAAAGATAGATGAGTTGAGCTAATCAATTTGTTGTTTAAACTCATAAATTTAACCAGGAAAAGAACCACAAATTGCTGACTTATTAACAGAATTAAGATCGGGAATCCATTGAAATCAAATCCCTAAGTTTAGCAATATCTTCATCCCTTCGATTTCCAAAAATTGGAATCTTTGAGATTTCATCATCCAATAATTTAAATTCTTCATCAGTGAAGGATATTTCAGATCCATCAAAATTTTCTTTGATCATGTTCAATTTCTTAGCACCAGGAATGGCTACCATATTCTGGTTTTTTTGCAACATCGAAGCTAGAGAAATCTGTGCAGGGGTCGCTGCCTTTTTTCTGGCAAAGCTGTTTAATAAATCTAGAAGTGGTTCATTTGCAAGCATGTTTTTCTCTTCATATCGATTGATTACCCTTCTGGCATCAAAACCTTCAAAAGTACTTTTGGAAGTGATTTTTCCAGATAAAAAACCTCCTGCGAGTGGTGAAAAAGCAACAAATCCAATTTTTAATTCATTGCAAAGCGGGATGATTTCTTTTTCAAACTGCCTTGCCATCATCGAATATTCGCTTTGGATACAGGTTAATGGAGTAATCTTGTGGGCATTGATAATTTCATGAGCTTGGGGCTGTGATTGTCCCCAACCCATGATTTTTCCTTCATCAATAAACTTACCCATGATTTCTGGACCATTCCTTCCCAATTTGGAATAACTTGATTTATTTCTTTCCAATCTTCCAGTTTAAAAACCAGCATCTTGCAATCTGTTATTGCCTGAATATATTCAGAAGATGGAACATTTTCCATTCCCAACAAGAGATGGACCGGCTCTAAGAATATCTTTGTGATTTCATTTCCTTTGTTATCGAAATAACAAATCCTCATTATCCCTTCGAGGATAATTCCGACAGATTTAAAAACCCGCCCAGCCTCAATAAAATATTCGTCTTTTTTCAGATCTAAATAAGAGGCCTTTTGCTGTACAAAATCAATTTGTTCTGTGGAGAACTCTTCAAATTGGTTTATGTATTCAATGAAATTATTCATGATTGTTCATCTTATATCTCATGCCATTAGGAGGGACTGGCCATTTATCTTCAATTTTAAAATCATGTTGTAAAGCTCTATTGATCATTGCACGCATTTTTTGTCCGCTGAGTTTCTCCACTAAATATAGTGCTGCATCAATGCCTGATGTTACTCCAGAAGAACTGATAATATTACCATCTTCTACAAAACGAACATCTGTAATTAAATTTACCTTTGGAAATCGTTCCTTAAAGTCTTGTGCAACAAAAAAGTGAGTGGTTGTTTTTTTATTGTTCAGCATATCTGATTTTGCCAATAAATAAGCAGCTGTACATACGGAAATGATATTTTGATTTTTTCCCGACATCGCTTTTTTAAATTTCTCCATTAAACTTGAGTTAGCCAAGATTTCTTCTATTTTTTTCATATTGGCTCCAGGAATTATTAAATAATCAATCTTAGGGGCGTTCGCAAGGATGTATTCTGTTTCCACCACTAACATTTCATTGTCAAGTTTTATGATCTTATTTTCTAAACCAATACTAAAAGTTTTGTATTTGCCATGACTTAAGGATTTTGCTTTTGAAAAAACTTCCATAGGTCCGGCAAAATCTTGTAAAACAGCACCATCAAATAAAAGGAAACCTATATTGATGGTATCATGCTTAATTTGACTGGCTAAATTATCCATAAGCTTTTCATGGTTTTCAGGATGGTTTTGAGCATTTGCATGTTGAAATAAATTAAATAGAATTAGGAATAATATTTTTTTCATGTGTGTAATATTTATTGTGAAAGCAAAAAACTCCTAGTCTACTAATAGACTAGGAGCAACATTATTTACTATTTATTATTGGGAATTCATTAATCAAGCCTTGGAAATTGTGAAATCCTTAATTGTGTACAACCATAGGGGACTAAGGTGATTTCTTCGGTGTTTTTTGCGGCTTGCATTCTATAAGTTCCACTATAGGGGAGTGGACCAGCCATCCCATTATAGAGTTGCCAAGAAGGAATACGTTTTGCCTTTGTTTTGATTCGGATTGGAGCATTTTCTAAATTCCAAGGGTAATTCACTCCAGGGTCATTGAATTCAACAATAAAATTATCTTCAAATTTTCGATGTTCTTGGACTAACCCATAGTTCCAAGGAGTGGTAGGGTGGATTTCATAAAATTCTTTGCCACCATACGATCCTGGGGGATTATCATTTTGGACTAATTCCATTTTTTCTCCCATTTTTAGAGCAAAGGTAAGTGGGCCTCTTTGGATACTAATTGAGTTTTCATCCCATTTTTCTTGATAAAGGTTCATGGGCAAGTGTAATTGCACAACATCATTACTATTCCATTTCCTTTTTAAAATAGCAATACCATCTTTTTGACTAAAACTTACGGGTAAACCATTTATCCTAATTTCAGCAGATTGGCACCATGAAGGAATCCTTAAATGGAATGGGAATTCACTATTTTTTACACCTTTTTCAAAATGGAAGGTAAAATTGATGTCCTCTTGGAAAGGATAGTTAGTTTCTTCCACTATTTTAACCGCAATGTTGCCGGCAACTGTCGTGTTCACCTCATTCGGCGAATAGAGGAGGGCTGCAATACCATGATCAGCGGTTGAATACCATAGATTTTGGGCAAATTTGGGCCAGCCTTGATGCATATTGGCCGTGCAACATGGGAATCCGGTCAATAAGCCATAACAATTATCTGTTCCATCATGGTTGGTTTGGAAATTCCTGATCTGGTTACTCACCATTACTTGGTTTGCCTGTTGGAAATATTGTCTATTCATGAAATCATCCGTCGCTTGCGCCGGTAGAGCATTGAATGCTATTTTTTCGATTTGGTCGGCATATTTGTTTTCTCCTGTAATCTGTAGGACAGTTTCCATAGAAAACATCATTTCAACTGCTGAACAGAATTCTGAACCTTGCGTTGGATTGTTTCCATGTAGTGCTTCATCACCTCCAAACATGCCATGTGCCATCCCATGGAATTTGCGAATATCAGCTAGGGCAGTTTCAACAGATTTTCTGTACTTTTCTTCAGGATGTCTTTGATAATAAACCAGTGGGGCTTTAATACCTTGAGCGAGATTGACACAATGTATACTTCCTTCTGTTGTCAGCATTTCCCTTTCGTTAAAAGCTGTGGTATAATCAAAGGTTTGTTTATGGATGATTTCCCCTAAGTCCAATAAAAATTCGTCTTTTGTGATATTATAGAGCCAATAAACCACCATTAGGTTTTCCGCTCCACGGTATCTAGCCCAAAAGGTCCAATTATCCAATCGTGTGCTCGGTAAATGTTCCAATTGATATTTAAAGTAATTGGTCAATAATTTGATTACCCTTTTGTCTTTAGTTGCTGAATAATATTGTTTTAAAACCTTCAACATGACCATTTTCGGCCACCAGTCCCGGCTATTGTTTCTTTGCAGGCCAGTCTCTTCATCATAATCCTGTGATGGCCCAAAATAGCCATCTGCTTTTTGGCTTTTGATTGCCCATTCCACCCAGGGTTTTGTTTTTTCGATCAACTCTTTATCTTCCAAAATATAGGCTAAAGGTAATAGGCCATCTATCCAGTATGGTCCTCTTTCCCATTGATCACCATCACCACCTAACCAGCCATTTCTTTCGCCCATCACTTCAGGATAGAGTACATCCAATTGACCAGTTAATCCAGACTTTTGGCGCTTTAACATTTCCAATAACCATCCCTTCGGTTTTATTTCACCTAATGAAAGTTCTATATAAGGATTTTGTCTTAAACCTTTCGTTGTATCACTGATTAGCCTATTACCTGGTCTATCTCTTGCAATTGCTGTGGTTTGTACCAATCCTAGAGTTATTAGGATCATAATTTTGAAAATAGATTTCATGGTCTGTTTTTATTTCTAATTATTATTTAAGATTTGGATTTGCGTCTACAGCTGCTTGTGGAATCATAAATGTTATCCGATCATTACCTTGGGGTTTATGTGATAACCAACTTTTCTTTGTAAACACACCATATCTAATGATATCTCTTCTCCTTTGAGCTTCCCAAGCAAACTCCCAACCTAGTTCATCAAGTAGACCACCGTATTTAATAACTTCTGTATTACCTTTGTCAACTAATTTATAGTCTTTGATAAGCCCATATTGGTATTTTGAATTTCCAAGAAGATTTTCTTCAGTTACCTTTGCTTTAGCTTCATCACTGAAATTCCTAGCCCGAACTTGATTAACTAATTTGACTGCTTCGGCGGATTGTCCTAACCTTAGTAGGCACTCGGCTTTTATTAGCAAGACCTGTGCATATCTGAAAAATGGAAAATCATTGCTTAAATCAAAGCGAGCACCTACCTTTACTTCGAATTTATTTTGTCTATAGCCTTCTGATTCTCCTGTAAATAGACCGTCAGGCAAGTCTTTAGTAAAAATTAAGGGTTGGCCTGCTTTATCATATGACCCTTTTAAAACTGTGGTTCCGTTTAGAGCATACTGCTGTCCCATCAGCCAGGAATCTTCTAATCTTTTATCAGAAGGGTCATAAGTGTCAATAAATTGTGAAACTCCCATTGCGGATCCACTTCCCCAAGGGGTACTTTGGGTAGCCCTTTTATCCCTTAATGCTGCATGCCATGAAAATTGTTGAACAAAGAAGCCCCCGGCTTTATTTTCATCAAACGGAATGGCAAAAACTATTTCTTTGGAATTTTCATTATTCGTAATGAAATTATTCTTATAGCTGCTTTCCAAACTGAATTTATTGGAGGCAATAATTTCATTCACCTCCTTTAAGCAATCACTCCATCTGTTTTCGCCGGAATAGACCTCGGCGTTTAAATACAGGTTAGCAAGTAAAGTTTTTGCAGCCCATTTGTTAAAACGACCATAAGTTTTGCTGCTTTTTTCTTCCGATAACTGGGGGATGGATTCCTTGAGTTCCTTTTCTATAAATTTAAAAATATCCTTTCTAGCGGTCTTTTGGGGCAAATCAGTAGAAGGGTTTGTCACCAAGGGTGCGTCTCCAAAATTGTCGCAAATTAACCAATAGAAAAACGCACGAGCAGCTCTCATCTCTGAAATATATTGTGATTTATTTTGATCACTTTTTAATTGTATCTGGTCATTTTCAAGTTGAGAAATTAATCGGTTTGAATTGATTACCCCTCTGTAAAAAACATTCCACATGTTTATTAATTGAGGATTTTCTGAATTCCAAGTATGTAAATGTAGGGTTTTGAAAATTCCACCATCATCCCATCCAGAAGGATTAGCAGGCATAACTATTTCATCGGAGGTAGTTTCCTGAACCATATAAAAGTTGGTGTGGCCAAACAGACTTCGCATATTAGCATATACAATTCCTATGGCTGCATTCGCATCAGTATAGGAATAGGAGTCTTCAGTAATATCTGAATAGACCACCTCATTCAGGTCAGTGTCGCAAGATCCAAGACTAAGGAACAGCGAACTCATTAATATATATTTTAAGATTTTCATTTTTTTAATGCTTAAAAGGTTAAAGATGCTCCAAGGGTGAAAGTGCGACTTGACGGATAACGATCCCTTTCATCCACCCCAGGTGTCAGGCCAACAATGGGTGTTTCTGGGTCAATACCACTATAGTTTGTGATGGTCACCAAGTTTGATCCTGAAAGATATAAACGCATTGACTTAATTTTACTTTGGTTAAAGTTTAGGCGATAACCTAAGGTCACATTGTCTATTTTCCAATAATCACCCTTTTCAATATAATAGCTTAGATAGTTCAGGGATTGATCGTCAGCTAAAGGTCTTTTGCCATATATTTTATCATACGAATTGGCTAGAATATTTCCTCTTGTCAACATAACTGGTGCTGAGTAAAACATTTGTGGTAAGTTTAAAATATCAAATCCAAAAGCACCACGCATGCTGATTCCTAGGTCAAAATTTCCATATTTGAAATTGTTGTTGAAATTTAAATAATGCTTTGGAAGACCATTTCCGATAATTTGTTTGTCTTCAGCTTTTTGATCGGCAATTGGTTTTGGTTTGCCATCTTTACCTTCAATAATCCAATATCCGTTCTCATCAATGTCCACTGATTTGTATCCATAGAAATTTCCTATCGGTTGACCGATCTGGATCCTGGTCAATGATTGTTGTATTGGTTCTTCAGTTGTTCCTGCATCAAAATATCCTGCAGCCAATTGGAAACTTTTATCTGACAAAGACAAGAGCTTGTTTCGGTTTGTAGAATAATTGATCGAACTATTCCATTGGAATTTTTCATGCATAATGGGCGAATAGTTCAATTGGACTTCTACTCCCTTATTTTCCATCGAAGCTGCATTCGCCCTGATTCTATTATACAAGTATGGTGGAGTAGGAACAGAATAATCAAATAATAAATCGTTGGTCTTTCTTTGGTACAAGTCAATGCTTCCTGTTAATCTATTGTTCCAGAAACCAAAATCCAAGCCTAGGTTGGTTTCTTGTTTCCTTTCCCATCTCAAATTAGGATTGGCATTAGATGACACATTCACCACCTGTGACCAAACCCCATTTAAAAGAGCGTTGCTGTCAAAATTCAAACGATTGAGAGAGAGATATGGGGTTTCAGGTTCAGTACCTGTTATTCCAAAACTAGCTCTTAATTTAAGGGTACTCAGGACTTGGTTGTCCATTAAAAATCCTTCATTCTTGATATTCCAACCTGCAGAAATGGCCGGAAAATTTCCATATTTATTGTTTCTTCCAAATTTTGAAGATCCTTCTCTCCTGATACTGGCCATTAATAGGTATCGGTTTTTGTAGGCATAATTAAGTCTAAAAAAATATCCAATTAACCTATTGCTACTTTGGTAGGAATTCTGTGGTGCTTCACCCCGAGATAAAGCAAGACCAGCCCCAATATTGTTGTATGAAAAATCATCAGATGGAAAATCCCAGTTTTGCATCCAATAGTCTTCATGATTTGTTTCTCTCCAACTGTATCCCAGTAAACCTTTCAAGTCGTGATTGCCAAAATTCCTTTGATAATTTGCCGTCAATTCCATCAATGATTCTTCCCGTCTAGTTGTCCCTCTTGATGCAAAACCATTTTTACTGTCCCTTCTCGTCGAATAATGATTTTTTGTCTCATAATACCCTCTTACACTATTAAAGATTTCCCTAGATCCCATGGCCATGATATCTAATCCTTGAATAGGTCTATAATTTATAGAACCTAGTGATCTGAGTGTCGTATTTTGGTTTTTCCCTTTGGTCTCCATTAATAATGCAAGTGGGTTTGCATAGTTTGTTTTATCTGTATGTTCAGTCCAATTGCCATCTTCGTCCTTTAATGGGTCGGTTGGATTGTAGGTGATAGCATTTCGGTAAACATCACCCCGATAGCTACTTCCGTCTGCACCAGCAAAATATTTTTGTTGTGACCCAGTTAGGTTGGCAGTTAATTTCAACTTTCCATCAAACATTTGATGACTGACTTCAACTCGAGGTATTATCCTTTGGTTATCTGATTTTAGGATGATACCCTGATCATCTCTTAGGTTCAGGTTAGCCAGATAGCTAGTGTTTTTACTTCCGCCACTGATACTAAGGTTATGGACTTGGGATATAGCGTTACGACTGATTTCATCTAACCAATTGGTGGAATGTCCATAATCATAAGCCCCAGCTTTTTTCTGAGCCACCAGCTCTCTATAACCTTCCGGACTCATGAAATCCAATCTTCGATTAATTTGTTGAGAAGAAATATAACTATTGATCATAATGGAGGGTTCCAGATTACCATCTGGTTTTCGCGTAGTGATCAAAATTACCCCATTTGTACCTCTGGTTCCATAAATAGCAGCTGCTCCACCGTCCTTAAGAACGTCAATGGACTCAATATCCTGTGGAGCAACTGACTGTAAACTGCCAGGAACCCCATCTATAATAACCAGGGGCGAGGTCCCTGCAGTTAGGGTCGTAATTCCTCTTAAGTTGATTTGGGAATTTCCGACCGGGTTTGCGTCGGGGGTGACAATATTTAATCCAGCTACTTTTCCTCGGATTAATTGAGCTGGATCTTGGACAGCTCCTTTAATAAAATCTTCTGCTTTAACTGAAGCGACTGACGTAGTGATTTGATCTCTTTTTTGAGTTCCATAACCGACAACAACTACAGCATCTAACGAGGTGGAAGTCGTTTTTAAAGTAATATTTATTTCGGTTCGATCAGAAACTTGAATTTCAGCAGTCTGGTAGCCCAACATGTGGACACTGATCCAATCTCCATTTTTGGCTACTTCAATTTCAAAGCTTCCATCTGCTGTGGAAGAGACTGCATTCTTGGTCAATTTAGTTCTAATGGTAGCCCCGCTCAATGGTTTCCCCATTTCATCCCTTACGGTTCCTTGAATTCTTTTTTGCTGCTGGAAACTGGCTGGCATGGAAATTAGATGCGACTTGTTCCCTGCAAATACTCCAGAACTGGAGTTAGGTAAGGTCAAGAAAATCAAACAGAGGCATTTTAAGGAAACTCCGTAAATTTTCGAATTTGTTTTTTTCATAACATTTATTGTTGAATAGGTTATTCGATGGGTTAGTAATCATAAATGGTTCATCGAATTGTATTTTGATTTTTCCCTTCAACAAAGTAAAAGCGAAAAAAAATGGGAAGATTAGCAATCTGTTTCAATAATCTAGCAATTTGTTCCATTGACCTATGTGCGCAGGAATTCAAGTCTGATCTCCTTATATTTGATTAATTAATCTATCGTTATGAGGCTTGTGCTAATACTGTTGTTGCTGTTCTCACAACAGTTAAAAGGAATTTCTGATCCGGTTTATTTCCGCCATTTGCAAGTAGAAGATGGGCTGGCCAATAATACCGTGTTTGTAAGCTTTCAAGATTCTTGGGGATTTATGTGGTTTGGAACCAAAGAAGGACTATCAAGATATGATGGGACGAATTTTCGGTCCTTTAAGATAATCCCAAATGCCGAAAATGAGGGGAATGAATTTGTCTATTCCATTGCACAAACAGACGATAATATGCTGATACTTGGAACCCGTAGTGGCCTATATGAATTTAATCCCATCACTGAAAAATCCAGTAGCCTTTACAAAACTAATGCAGATGAAATTTTAAAGGTTTGCAAAGCAAAAAATGGTAAAATATTTTTTTTGGTTTCGGGCAAGCTATATGAATATCAAGCCCATGGCAAAAAAATAAGGAATATCAATGAAATGGATATTTTCAAAGATCAAAGACTCTTAGGGATGACTTTGGACTTTGAAAACAATCTATGGTTGATTTCTCAGAATGGAGAGCTATTCAAATATGATGTAGATTTAGAAAGGTTTCATTTACAGGATAAACTTTCTGAGCTTAAAAGCACCATTATCTCTGTACTGCATGTTCCTAACCCAAATGAAATATTGGTCGGGACAACTATGGGACTTCTCAGGTATAATCGGCAGACTAAAAACGTAAAATGGATTTTGGGATCTAAATTAGGAAAGGAAATTTTCGTGCGAGATATTATCTCCAATAATAGCAAGGAATATTGGGTAGCATCTGAACAAGGTTTGTTTATTGTTGATGGAAAAACTGCTTCATTCAAAAGTTTGAAAAAAGATGATACAGATCCCTATTCAATTTCAGATAATGCCGTTTATAGTTTGTTCATGGATAAGGATTCAGGTATTTGGTGTGGAACATATTTTGGCGGGATAAATTATCATCATCCACGATTTAATAATTTCAGAAAATATTTCCGGCAAAAAGGTATTCCAAGTATTAGTGGTTGGGCAGTTAGAGAGATGTATCCAGATCGATCAGGAAAGCAGCTATGGATTGGCACAGAAGACGCTGGACTTAATCGAATGGATTTAAAAACCGGTAAAATTCATCCGATAGAAAAATTTAATGCCATTAAACCTTTCAATGTTCATGCTATCGCTGAAACCGATAAAGGTTTATGGGTCGGTACTTTTCAGGATGGACTATTTCTCCTAAATACTCAGTCAGGTAAAATCGTAAAGCACTATGAGAAAAATAGTAATCTTGATGGACTGAAATCAAATTTTATTATCTCCGCCCTTAGGACTTCAACTAGTATTTTATTATTGGGAAGTAGCAATGGAGTTTATGAATATTTTCCGGCTAAAGATCAATTTCTATTATCGTCAAATTTCCCTAGGAACCTTTATGTTTTTACCATGTTGGAAGATAAAGCTGGCAGGATTTGGGCAGGAACAATTGGAGAGGGAGCCTTTTGCTATAATCCTAGAACAGGTACAACCGAAAATTTTTCGCATCAATCCCGAAGACAAAATAATTTGAGCCATAATTCAGTCTGTGGAATATTTGAGGATAGGGCAGGTAATATTTGGTTTTCTACGGAAGGCGGAGGTATCAGTAAGTACCATGTGAGAAGTAAAAGCTTCAGCTATTTTACCGAACGAAATGGTCTGCCTAGCAATATGGTATATGTGGTCCTTGAGGATCAAAAAGGGAGATTTTGGGCGAGTACTTCCAAAGGTCTTGCCTGTTTGCTCCCTGGAGAAAGCAAATGGGTCAGTTTTACAAAAGATGATGGTTTATTAACTGACCAGTTTAACTATTCTTCGGGATATATTAGCAAAGAGGGGGAACTGTTTTTTGGCAGTGTAAAAGGTTTGGTAAGTTTCTTTCCTGACGATCTATTCAAGGTAAACAGCAAAGCACCGATCTTCATAACCAGTTTTCAGGTCAATGGAAGTGAGCTGAGCCCAGCAAATCAACAGAATTGGCGTTCAATTCTCTTTCGGGATTCAATCTATTTAAGGCATGACGAATCCTCTTTTTCAATAGGTTTTTCTTCGTTAGACTTTGCAGCTTCTTCCACATTGAATTATCAATATTGGCTTGAAGGGGCTGAAGATAAGAGAACAGATATTTCCAGAAACCGAAACGTCAACTTTACCAAATTGCCTGCCGGAGAATATAGATTTCATGTAAGGGTCTTAAACAGACAAAATGGAAATGAAAATGAAAAAATACTCCATATTTTTATTGCTCCTGCATGGTGGGCATCTACTATAGCTTATATCATTTATAGCATTCTGTTGATTATGATCTTGCTAGTTTCCTTTTTATTGTACCATAAAAGGCAAAGACAGATTCGTGAAAATGCCGTTAAAGAACTTGATTTAAAAAAACAATCGGAATATTATTCTGCTAAAATGAATTTTGTTACGAATATAGTACATGAAATCAGAACTCCACTAACCTTGATCAAAGGCCCTTTGGAATTAATTTCAGAGAAGATGAATAATAATCCAAAACAGCAGCAATTTCTCAGCCTTATTAATAGAAATACAGAAAGATTATCTTCCTTAACCGACCAATTATTAGATTTTCAAGCTTTGGAAAGTAATCTTGAAGGAAATAATCCTCAAAAGATACACATCGCTTCAGTATTAGAAGAATTGATTTCGGAATTTGAAATCCTTGCAGAGTCTAAAAATTTAAAAATTCAAAGTTATTGCAATACAGGAAATGTTAGTATCTACATTGATGAGGAAATTTTTCATAGAATTATCAGCAATCTATTATCAAATGCAATAAAATATGCAGATAGTGAAATCATTATTGAATGTGAGGTTGAAAATAGTCAGTCTCAAACTCTTATCTTTTCAATTGCGAATGATGGCTCTTTAGTTCCAGCGGATCAAAAAGAAAAAATATTTGAAGCTTTTCATCGGGTTCAAAATAAAAAAGGATTAGGAACTGGCATAGGATTGACCTTGGCGAGGATATTAACTGAAAGAAATGCTGGAACACTGACCTATGAATATCTAAATAATACTATGAATCGATTTATTTTGAAGCTCCCAATTATTGGATAAAACTTAGTATATGAAACAAACGGTCTTAATTGTGGATGATAATCAGGATATCTTGGAGTTTATTTCGGTATTTCTCTCCGAGCATTATGAGGTTTATTTGGCGGAAAATGTTGCGGGTGCCTTGGAAATTTTAAAAGAACAGACTGTTCACTTAATTGTAACAGATATTATGATGCCTAGCGTAGATGGTTTTACGTTTTGTGATATAGTAAAATCTTCTGAGGAATTTTGTCATATACCTGTTATCATGTTGACAGCTCGCAAAGAGCTTTCCTATAAATATAGAGGTTTAGAATTTGGCGCTGACGCTTATTTAGGCAAACCTTTTTCTCCTAAACATCTTTTATTACAGATTTCCAATCTTTTGAAAAACAGAAAAATTATCAAATCCTATTTTGCGCATTCGCCTGTTGTTATGTTAAGTGCAGAAGAGCATGGCGCTGAAAATAGGTTGTTTTTAGAACGATTGAACCAGATTATTATGGAGAATTTGGACAATGTATTGATGGATGGTGAATTTTTGTCTAGAGCGATGAATATGAGCCGAACTACGTTGTATCGAAGACTTAGTGAGCTGAGTGTATTAAAAGTTCATGAACTTATCATAAATAGTAGGCTGAAAAAAGCTGCAGAATTACTTGCCACAGGTAATTATAAAGTTTATGAAGTTTCAGATATAACAGGTTTTAGTTCTCCCAATCATTTCCATAGAAGTTTTCTGAAAATGTATAAACTATCACCCTCCCAATTCATCAAAGATAATGGCAGTTAACCATAACCCCCTTAGCGATCCAACCACCTTTTAAATTCAGCAACCTTGTTTTTGCTAATCAGGATAGGAGTTTCACTTTTGGCAGTAGTTTCTATACGAAGTTGATTTCTTCCATAGACCCAAATATTGGAAATGGCTCTAATATTAATGATAAACTGTCGGTTTGCTCGATAGAAGACTTCTTGGTCCAACTCATTGACCAGCTCATCCAGGCTACCATTGACCGTATAACTGTTTTCATCAAAAGTCCGGGCGACAATAGCATTGTTGTTCAGCTCAAAATAGGCGATGTCTTCCGTGTCCAAGGCAATAACCTCATCCCTGATATATGAGATAATACGTTTTCGATTCGGTTTCTTTTCTGGAGATTCATGTGCGATATTGTTCTTTACCGTCTCGAGTTGCTGGTTCATGGCCTGTAGGGTATTCACTTGAATATTGAGGTCAGCAATTTCAGCATCTTTTTGCTTTTCATAGGATCGGTAGATCAATCGGATCAATAGGAAAGAAGAGAAGCTAATGAATAAAGTAAATATGATTCCGCCAACGATAAATTTTAGGAATAGATCCTCTAATTGACTTTGAATTGCAGCAATATTGGCATGGCTGGCCAGCATCCAATCTGTTCCCTTAACAGGGTAAACGCTGACAATTTCTGAACTTCTTTGGCTATTAAGGGGGAATTCTCGGGTTCCGGACTGTTCCTTTCCTTCCTGCAAAATCTGGCGAAAGGAATTCTGATGACCGGCAATTTTGATGGAAGAATTTGATGCATCGATCTTTTGTCCGATCAATGCTGGATCGGGATGGCAAAGCTCAATTCCTTGGGTATTATACATGCACACAAATTCACTATGGACATCGGTGTTCAAGATGCTTTTCTGCAGGTTCTCAATCACTGTTTCTTCTGCAATCCCTGCAAGGATTTGCTGTTCCAACAAAATACCCAATTCCCTGATTTCCCTTTTACCTGCACTTTCCTTCTGTTGGAGCAGGGAAGTCTTGGCTTCTTGGTAATAATAAGTCAAGGAGGCAGTAGTAGCTAGGAGTGCCAGAAAAGTAAGGCCTATAAATGTCCATAAATAATGTTTGGAGCTTTTCATTTTAAGTGTTGAGACATCCAAATGTATAGCTTTTGTTAGGGAATCAAAAATTCTTGCAGCTGTACTTGATTTTAATTCCCTTTTTAACAGATCCATGCCCCCCTTCAGGGGCAAATATTCACTTTTAGGTTTCAATTTCTCCCTTTCGAGGTCATTGAAGCTGCTTTCCGTAAGGTTACAAGGTAACTTTGGATTAATGAACCAAAAATCAGTTAAGATGAATAAATCATTTTTTGTGCCCTTAATTCTATTTGTCGGCATCGTTATTTTGCAATTTTTACCCTTTGTAAAAGCCGATCCCATTGAGTCGGTCCCGGCAAAGCCATTGGCAGGAGTTCCCGAGGAGATCAATGCCATTATAGAAAAATCATGTTTCGATTGCCATTCCTCCCAAAGCAATCTCAGTTGGTATGATAAAATAGTACCGCTAGATTATTTTGTCAATGGCCATATTGAGAAGGGTAGGGAAGCTTTGGATTTCTCAAAATGGGATTCCTTAGGAAATCCCGCCAGAAACAATCTGCTATATTACAGTTTGAATAAAATATTGGAAGGGGAAATGCCATTGAAATCATATAGCTATATACATGGAGATAACAAGCCTTCCGAAAATGATATCGCTCTCCTAAAAAGTTATTTGAAAGAGCGGACTCCAAGGAAGGCATTTGATCCAAGCCAAGGGGTAGATAGCAATAAAACCCTGATTTCACTTAAAAAGGAAGAAAAGATTGTGGTTGCTCCGAATGCCAATGGCATCGAGTATATCCCCGATTATAAAGATTGGAAACTGATCAGTTTTTCAGATCGCTTTGATAATGGTACCATGCGGCTTATCTATGCAAATGATATCGCCGTAAAAGCAATCCAGGACAATAAAGTTAAACCTTGGCCAGATGGGGCCATATTTGCGAAGGCAGCATGGAAATCTAAGACCAATTCAGACGGAAGTCTTTCTAGCGGAGAATTCTTTCAGGTGGAATTTATGATCAAGGATGCGCAAAAATTTAAGAACAGCTTGGGATGGGGCTGGGCAAGATGGCGAGGAAAAGACTTGAAACCTTATGGTGGAGAAGCAATTTTAACGACGGAATGTACAAACTGCCATAAGCCACTAAAAGAAAGTGATTATGTATTTACTAGGCCATTCTTGCTAACGAACCTTAAATAAGAATTAACATGAAAAATATCCTATATATTTTTATTGCCTGTATGTTTGCACTAAATATAAGTTGTAAAGACCATACAGGGACATTGCTTAATGTTGAAGCCTCAAGATTAAGTTTCAAAGATTTACCTGAAAACCCATTGCTATTGCATCCCGTAACGCTGTGGAATAAACCAAAGGATGGCAATATGTCGGTAATTTATGCGAATGACTTAGCATGGCAAGAAATAAAAAGTTCCAATCGGCATGGTTTTCCTGAAAAGGCTAGCCTATATCAAGTAACTTGGACGGTAGAAAATGACAAGGAATGGTTCGGAGCCCTTACTCCTAAAAGAATAGTTCGGATTGAACAAATTCAATTCCTTAAAGATTTTAATTATCAGTACCGACAATACCTAAATGAAAATTTAGGCGAAAACTCTGGAGCGGAAAAGGAAAATAGCGCCGAATTAATCCTAGAAAAACTGAAAAACACAGCAGAATAATCCTTCGAAACAAAAAATAAATTTCTATCAGAATTTCCTGATCTCTTCCTGCTCTCATTCGAGACATATTCGGAATTTTCCGAATATGTCTCGAATGAGAGTAAAACAAGGTCAATATAAAATGGCTCATCAAAAACCAATTTTTTCCGAAAAATCAATTTCTACGAGTGTAAAATTTTCTTGCTCATAGCTAGATTCCCGCTTTGAATTGCTCATAAATCCATCGAGAATAATTTTTGGAAAAAATAATCGATTAAAACATGTTTTTAGGAGACTCTAATATTATAGCAGCTTAATTCCTTGATGTTTACTTTAAAAAATTAGAAAATATATAAATGATAATTAAAGAATTATGTAAACTAGACAATAAAAGTAATTGACCAATTTGGCTTCAGAGGAAATAAGTGAAAAGAGCCTGTCAAAATGAATTTAAAAATTGATGAAGATAGTTTTCGGGACATATTTAATAAGTACTATGACCGAATATATTCTGGTTTCTATAAGAAAACAAATTCCCATGAAAATGCACAAGATCTAAGCCAACAGACTTTTATAAAATTTTGGCGATATAGACAGAATTTCACAAGTATTTTGCCGGTAGATGTACAATTATTTAGAAAGGGGAAAGGATATTTATGCTGGTTATTACCCTCTGGGCTGGCTATATACAGATCCAAGAGATCTATATCCCTAATGGACAGTTTCCATTAGCTGGCCTTGCCGCTATCGCTATGTTCCTGATTACTATTGTATTTGTAGGAACCTTTTTACGCTAGGCTAAACTGATAAAAATAAAAAGTTTAGAAAAGGACCTGAATGCTGAAGAAGTCAAAGAATTGGTCGAAAGGTAGCTGGAAAGGGGATGTGCTTAATACTTTTATGTCAATTTCTTAACGTTAAAGCTACTCATAGTGTTTAATTAAAAATTAAATTTGATCATTAGGGTAGAGTTGCAATTGGATAAGTACATGATAGTAATCAAATCATAATATATGAACGAAAATCCATCCAGACCAAGATTCAATGAATTGCTGAGGGTGAGAAGGTTGTTGGAAAAAATGTATGAAACGTTAGTCGATCATACCGAGATTTCCCGAACAAACAGTGAATTCTTTAAAAGTGCCCAACTTTTTAACGAACAGACTAAACACACTAAACCAATTCCTGATAATACTCTTATTGATGCTGATGATCTAATTAAACTGCTTAAAATAAGTAAATCAACCTATTACAGGATGAAAAATGACCATATTATTAAACCCATTAAAATAGGTGGACGTGATTATTTTACACTAGAAGAAATCAATAGATTGCTGGGAAGGAAGAGGTAGTGAGTTAACCATAGGTGAAATAAAAATGGCAATAGGATAATTGCCATTTTTATTTGGTTAGGAGTTTGAAAAATCTATGTTTTAAATAGTTAATTGTGATCAAAAAATTAACTATTCTCGTATTTAACCAGGAAAGGCTGGAGTCAATTATTTACTTGCGAAAAACAAAACAAATATTTATGCTGTTAGCTTCATAGTTATCAGTATATTAGTTTAAGCTAACCTAAAAATCATCGCTATGAAACTCAACAATATCAGGTTATTGGTAAGGGATTTTGATACCTGCTTTAACTTTTACAAGGAAACTTTAGGACTGGAATGTGTGCATGGGGATTTGGGAGAGGTTTATGCCAGTTTTAATATTGGCATACCTGGGGGCTTGGCGCTCTTTAAATCGGAGTTGATGAATATGGCCTTGGGTATTTCGGCCATGGAAAACAGGCGTGGTTCGAATGATCAATTTGCCTTGATTTTGGAGGTCGAGAATGTGGATGAGTCCTATGCTGGGCTAAAGAAAAAGGGGATCGATTTTATTACCGTTCCTATGGATATGGATGATTGGGGGATTCGGGTTGCCCATTTCCGCGATCCTGAAAGCAACCTAATTGAGATCTATACCGACCTAAAAAGATAAAATCTTCGGCTGGTTGTTTGGTTAATGCGTAGTTTGGGTAATTGGTTTTTAGCAATAAATTGACTACTGCTAGCTATTGCTATTTCTGCATTTCCTGCGGAAATTTAAGGGATATGTCCTAACGATTCCGATATGAAAGCTGCTGAAGCAAAGTCAGTGGCAAGTCCTGCCAAATCGAGCAGCTCTTTTTTCTCTAAAGGGGCTGATTCATCATTTTTTTGTGATAGTGCTTCGCATGCTGATTTCTTTCAGCGGAAGTCGGAGAGCCATGCTTTTTTTGTCCAGACGAAGTTGAATGTTTCGGAGCCGAATGATCGCTATGAGAAGGAGGCTGATGCTACTGCCGATCGGGTGGTACAAAGGATGGAGGAGAAGGAAGCCGGAGGGAAGGAAAGGGATGAAAGTAGGCATTCGATTACGCCATTGGTTCAGAAGAAATGTGAAAAATGTGAACATGAGGACAAGCTGCAACGCAAAGAGGCGGGAAATGAAGAGCTACAATTGAAGGAGGAGGAAAAGCAAAAAGTCCAACGGAAGGAAAAGGCTCAGGAGGAGGAGGTTTTGCAAAAGCAGGCGCTTGCCAATGAAAGCCAGATGAGCGTGGTACTGGAAGATGGCAAGAGGCAGCGAATGAATCTGCGCTTACAGAACCGGCGAACCTTAAGGAACCAGACTAGGCGTAGGCTGCAGAATGAGCCTGAGCTGATGCGGAATGTGAGCCCTGAGCGTAATGCGAATCAAAAGGAGCGGGATGATGCGGTACAGCGGAAGGTAAGTAACCAGAATCAATTTACGAATCAGCAAACTAATGCTGTTGAGAATAATTTATCGGCTTCGAAGGGGGCAGGTAGACCCTTGCCAGAGATTATCCTAAGGCAGATGGAAAATTCCTTTGGCGTTGATTTCTCGCAGGTCCGGGTGCATGATAATAGCATGGCGGTTCAAATGAGTAAGGACCTGCATGCGCAGGCATTTACCCATGGAAATGATATTTATTTTAATACGGGCAAGTTTGATGTCAATAGTCCAGCTGGAAAGCATCTATTGGCCCATGAGCTGACCCATACCATACAGCAAGCTGGGGCTAGACCGAAGCAGGTGCAGCAGAAGTCGGCCCATGCTGCTGGTACCAATCCATCGCATACCGCAGTCAATCCGAGTTTGAGCCAAACCGAAAAGAGGGTTGCCAAGCAGGATGAGGAGGATGGCTTTTTATTGGAACAGGCCAAAGAGGCATTGTGGTCCTTGCTGAGGGAGGCATCGCCTGAGGTCTATGAGATATTTAGGGTCAAAGGTTTCACGAATTGGGCTAAGGAGAAGCTGGCCAACTTTGTGAACAGCACGGTGAATACCTTTAGTGAACCTATTCGATTAGGGGCTTCCATTATCAGTATGATCAAGACCAATTTCCATCTTTTCAAGGCTTGGATGGTTACTGCCATTGAGCGCTTGAAACAGGGGGATTGTTCGCCTTTTGTGGAAGCCACAGATTTCATTAATAATATATTAGAAGGGATTGCCGATCCTGTCTTGGATAGGATCAAGACCTTTTTGGCTCCAATCAAACGCTTTATTGACCATGTTTGGAATGATATCGGCAAGCCGATCTGGGATTTTGTCTCGAGGATATTCGGTAGGATCTGGGACGGCATCAAATGGGTTGCGGAAAGGATATGGAACCATATACAGACCGTCATTTCGGTTTATGCGGATATCTGGCATTGGTTTGCTAGGGCGATAGGCTTTGAAGGGGATGATCAGGATAGTCTATGGGAACAGATCAAACGGAAAGTATTGAGCCTCTGGGAAGAGGTAAAACAAACTCTTGAACCTTATAAAACCCAGTTGATGATATTAGGCGGCATTATTTTGCTGTTGTCACCTGCGGGGCCATTTATTGTTGCCGGTGCGATGATAACCGGAATCATGTATGCTGCCTCCAGGATTAGGCATTATATCATGCATCGGGATGCCATCATTCGGGAAAGAGGCTTTATCAATGGGGTCTTGATACCGGGCTTGTTTCAATCGATCCAAAGCTTGAGTAATTTCTTGCGTGCTAAGATCGCAATGATCAGTGGTACCTTGCGTACAGCGGTGGTTTCCTTGCAAAGTATCCCTCAGGATGTTTCTGTCTTGATGCTGACGGCTATCAATTCGGCCGTGAATTGGTTGACGGAAAAGTTTGTGGAGTTGGAAGCTTGGGCAAATGTACAGGCAACCCAGTTGATTGTCAATCTGCAGCTTGCATTTGCCAGAATCAGAACATTCTTGCAACCGATAACTAGGATCTTGGCGAAGATAGGTCGAGCGATGACCAATTATATTCAATTAGGATTCTTGATTTTGGATGATCTATTCCATAGGATTCCGAAATGTATCAGAGATAAAATAATTGCCTTTTTTGTAAAATATATATTCAAGCATATCCCATTGCTTCGGGAGGTTCAGGATGTTGAAGGCGCTTGGACGGCCATGCGGACCAGATGCATGCTGATATTGAACATGATGTTTGTGCATGGTGATGTAAAAGGTGCACTATGGGAAGTGTTTAACCTATTGCTCGAGGTATTGAGGTTTCCAGCAGAGCTGGCAGTAAAAGTATTCAATAAGGCCTTTGAAGTTTTTGATAGTATCATTGAAAGGCCTAGGGTATTCTTTGTGAATATGCTGCAGACGGCGAAGTTGGGCTTTATAGGTTTCTTTGAACGTAAATGGACCCATTTGAGAGAAGGATTTACGACTTGGCTGTTTGATGCTGTCCAAGGTAGTCCGATCTATATTCCTAGGGCATTTAACTTTTCGGAGATATTCAAAATGTTAGGTAGCCTGTTCAGTGTGGGAATGGAAAAGGTGTATCGGAGCATTGAGCGGAAAAGAGGGGCAGAGCTGGCCGCTAGGGTCCGGTTATGGATCGGAAGGATCGGTCGAGCAGCCGCCCAAGCATGGAGTTGGGTCGTTGCCCTCCATGAACATAGTTTGGATGAAATCATTAGCATGATCAGGGATCGTGGTGCTGAACTGTTGCAAACCTTGGTTGATTCGGTCATTGATTGGATCGTGAGCAATATTATCACGCGGGTGAGTGCAAGGCTGGTCAGCATGTTGGACCCGACAGGGATCATGGCAGTTGTCAATTCCATCGTGACCTTATATAGAGCTGTCGAAACTGCTATCGATAGGGCCAGGGAAATCTTGGAACTGGTCGAAGGGGTGTTGGATAATGTAGGGGAAGTGATGGCAGGTACCTTTATGAATGCGGCTCGGCGTTTTGAGAATAATTTGCAGCGAGCAATACCATTGTTTTTAGAGTTCTTGTCCAATCAGGTAAGCATGAGCCGGGTAGGTAGAAGGATTAGGGAAATGGCCACTCGGGCTGAGGAATGGATAGATGAGAAGATAGATTGGTTAGTGGATCGATTGCTGGCAGCGGGAGATTGGTTGGTTGATCGTGGTCGTGAAGCTGTAGCAGCCATTGTGGGTTGGTGGACAGCGATGAAATCGTTTAGGGCAAGGGATGGCAGGGACCATGAGTTATATTTTAACGGAGAAGAGGAAAATGCCACTTTGATGGTGGCCAGTAGAAGGGGTACAACATTTGAGAGTTTTATTCGAAATGTTCCTGTTGCCAATGATGCCGATAAACAAAGGGCACAGCAGGCAGCTATACCTATAGCGCAAGAAATAGACCGTGAAAAGATGAATTTTATTCCTAGGACATTGACTCCGGAAGAGAGGCGTGTGGCATTTTTGGCTAAGAAAGCCAGATTGGATCTGATGTTGAATAATCTTTCTGAACATGTAGCCATATTGATCTCTGAAGGGGATTTGCCAGATGGAAGTTATGAAAATCCAATTACCATTCGTTGGACCAAACGCGGACATCTGCTTGCTATGACTGACCTGATTCCAAAAGATTCTTTATGGAGAAGCAGGGGCATGAATCCACCAGATCCGATTGAATATGCACCAGCCGACCGAAGGACCCGACTGGAGCTTCCGCCAACAACCCGAAGGGGTTATGGTGGTAGGAATGAAATGCCTGGTGAGGGTACTGAGTTTATTATGATTGGGGTTGATAGCGATAATTTTGTAAGGATAGGGGATAAATTGCAAAGGAGTTCGAGCTCTGGCAGCGGCGCTGAAAAGGATAGGTTCAGAAGATTGATGACAGAGAATTATCATCTGACCTTATCGGGTTATGATTTTGACCATGTCAAAGACCTAGGGTTTGGAGGCAGGGATCAGGTATCGAACCTGTGGCCATTGCAGAATGACCTGAATCGGAACTGGGGTAATTTTGTCTATAGACAGACGGTTGCCTATCGGGATGCTGATGGAAGACCACAGGTAAGTACCCCAATGGATCTAAGGAATAAATGGTTTGTGGTCAATGAAATTGGAGATTTATAAAAAAAAGTGGCTGCCAAATGGAGCAGCCACTAGAATATAATAATTAACCGTTTTTCTTACCAACCTGGGTTTTGTACCAGGTTTTCATTTTTTACAATCGCCGTAGCCGGGATAGGATACAGGTATTGTTTGTTGTTAGGATCCCAAGTACGAGGTTGGGCTTTGAACCATTCCAAGTGTTTATCCGCAGTAAGGGTTTGGAAGTTGGTCGCCTTTCCACCGATAGCGACTTTTGCAACACCTGAAGGTACCGTAATGGATGGTCCAGATTGACTTCCATCATAGAATACGACATCCATCTTACCATCATGGTCTAAATCCATTAAAGTATTCAAGGTTGGTACATAAATACCAGTCCAAGGAAGGTTTGCCATTAATTCTCCTAATTTCCAACGCTTCAGGTCATTGAACCTAAATCCTTCTAGAGCGAGTTCAACCTGTCTTTCGCGACGAACTTCTAGCAAGATAGGATCGGAAATATTAGAGAAGAAAGTCTTTTGAAGGAAAGGGTCAACCTTTGTAGGTAATGCATTGATTCCTCCAGTCACGCCCGAACGAGCACGAAGTGCACCAATTGTTTTCTGCCAATCTGTAACTGATAATTGTTTCAATTCAGCTTTTGCTTCGGCATAATTTAATAAGACCTCAGCAAAACGCATTAATGGAACTGCATTGGTGTTGTATCCGCCATTATCATAGAAACTGTCGTCCAAGGTATATTTGATAGGCTGATACCCGGTATAAGTAAAGCTGCTGAAGTTCGGCGGAGCCGGAGCATCATTGCGTTTGTATCCCGGTGTACGGATCAACTGCGAAAGACGATTGTCCCTGTTTTGGGTCTCTTCAAAGAACTCTTCTGTTTTATAATTTGCACGGTCGGTGTACGGTGTTCCGTCGATGTTCAAGATGCTATTCACGAATTCTCTAGATAAGCTCAATCTTGGTCCATAGGTGGCAGAAGTCCACCACCAGTTGGCATCATTTAAGATTGCCAATTCCTTGCTGAATGCTACTGCCAACATGACCTCAGAGGTCACTGGGGTATTACTGATAAAGAGCTGTCTTTGAGATAATTTAACCCCTTGAGCTGTATTTAGGGAGTATGGACCTTGGGTCATCAGGATATCGCCGGCATCAACCACCATTTTGAAGAAATCATCTGGTTTAGTTGGTAAATCTAGAGCATGGTATTTACGAAAGGTCCCTTCGAAAAGTGCTACTCGGGTTTTTAGACCTAATGCCGTCCATTTGTTGATTACTGTTCCATCGCCTGCGCTCTCCGTGATATTTTGATAAGCATAATCCAAGTCCTCCATGATGTGCTTTACGACCACTTCACGGGAATCTTGCTTTGCGAATAGGACTTCTCTTTCATCTTGTGAAATGGGATGGTCTATCCAAGGCACATCGCCAAAACGGACCACCATATTGTAATAGAACCAAGCCCTGAAGAAACGAGCTAGACCGTTATAATTATTACGGATAGTTTCGTTGACTTCCTCGCGGTTGTTCTTGACTATCATTTGGTTGATGTTTCTCAGGGTTGACCAAGACCAGCCCGTGCTTACTTCAGGAGAATAAGCGCCCTTGACCATAAAGTCATTGAGGCTATTGACAACGGAGTAATCGGTCATGGCATCGCCTTTGAAGGCATCTGAGCCAGAGGTAATGTTGTTATAGAATGAAATACTGTAGGTTTTCAATCCGTTTTCGGTTCCAAAGATATCATCTTCGGTTGCGGTTGCTTGTGGCGTTTCAGATAGTTCACAAGAACTAAACAGTAATGCGATAGCAGGTAGATATAATAAATTTCTTAATGTTTTCATGATTATAATCCAATAGATAGGTTAAAACTATAGCTTTTCATAACCGGGTAATTGAAACCATCGCCATGTCCTGTTGAGATATCAGGATCCGAAGGTCTTAAGTTGCCCACATCTAAATCTTTTGTTCTCTTGTAGAATGGAGACCAGGTAAATAGGTTTTCGCCAGACAATCCAATCCTTAAGCTTTGAACCTTAAGTTTTGAGGTGATAGAACTTGGGAAGTTATAACCTATCTGCAGGTTTTTCATTCGCAGGTAAGAGATGTTCTGTAAGAACCTTGTTTGTGGATTGACCTTGATGGATTCATTATATCCTGCATAACGTGGGAAATACCCATTTGGATTATCTTCAGTCCAGTAATTGTCCACATGCCAAGAAGGTAGGTTGTTGTAAGGTCTGTTGTATTGTCCCCAGAAGATAGATTCATTTCCAGGATACCATTGCTGCTTGCCTACACCTTGGAAAAAGGAGGAGATATAAACGTTCTTCCAATCCAAGTTCAGGTTGAAGCTATAGATATAGCGAGGTTCTTTGTTGCCAATGATTCTTTTATCACCATGGTCATTCAAGGTATTGGTTCCATAGTCAATGACACCGCTGCCATCTAAATCTGCAAACCTGACATCACCTGGATAGATCTTACCAGAATTGGAAGATTTAATTAAAGATTGGGTCGCTGCTGCATCAATTTCGGCTTGGTTCTGGAAAAGACCTTGGGTTTCATATCCCCATATTTCTCCTAGGGTCTGGCCGATATAATAATCGGATAAGTTTCCGGTTTCATTGTTGTAGCGATCAATGGTTGACACATAATCAGCCAAAGTTCCTTTCACGGACCAGTTAAATGGACTTCCTGAAGCTTCAAAGCTATCTCTATAGCCAAGGGAAAGTTCAAAACCCTGCGTGGTCATGTCGGCATAGTTTCCTTTAGGGGATGCTGCTCCAAATACATCTGGTAAGGTCATGCCAACGGTATACATGTTCAAGGTTTTACGTTGGTAGAAATCGGCTGTAAAGGTCAGTTTATTGTTGATAGCAGATAGATCCAAACCAATGTTGGCTGTTCTTGCTGTTTCCCAGGTTAGGTTATTTGGGATAACCACAGGAACCCCGGTATATGGGTTTTTTACACCGCCAATCACTCTATTGGAAATGCTGATGGAATATTGGTCCATAAAGGCATAAGGGTCTATATTACCATTACCCAAAGAACCATAAGAAGCTCTTAGTTTTAAATCAGAGATCGCGCTTTTGTCCACTTCGAAGAAAGGTTCTTCGGAGATCCTCCATCCAACGGATGCGGAAGGAAAAAATGCCCATTGTTCATTGATCGGGAATTTAGACGATCCATCATAACGGCCATTAAATTCAAATAGGTATCGATCTTTATAGATGTAATTCGCACGCATAAAGACCCCGATATTCCTGTATTTGTTGTAACCAGCTGTTGCGGTGGTGTTTTGACCTAAAGCCAGGTTGATATTGTCAACATCTTCGGTCAGTAGACCAGTCTTTGTGATGTAATCGGATTCATAAACGCGTTGCTCATAATTATATCCTAACAAGCCTTTGAAATAATGATCTCCAATGGTTTTTTCATACTCTCCGTATAAGTTTCCGAAAAGGTATCTCCATTGTTGGTCCACGAGGTAGATGTTGTTGTTCATGGAAGTTTCCAGTTTCAGCATCTTACCTTCAGCAACACTATAGGGAACCGGTACTCGTACCCGGGTAGAATTAAAGTCCCGGTTTCTGAATGTGAAATCACCCTTAATCCTTAGAGAATTGTCCAAGAATTTGGTCTCGAATGCGGTGGTATTGCGGAGGTCAGCATTTTTTGTTCCAGTACCGTTTTTACCATAAATGAAATCACCGACTGTATATGCTGCCGAGAAACTGAAGGAGCCATCTGGATTGAAGATAGGCGAGGAAGGGTGGCCTTCATCGGCAATATTTCTCCAGATATTTCCACCTTCACCCGCTGTGGAAGGATCCCAATATTTAGCAAAGGAATAGTCGATGTTATTGGTAATCCTTAACCAATCGTTGACTTGCATTCCTGCCTTTGCTCTGGTGTTATAAGTATTGTAATTGTCGGTATTGTAATTGTACATACCGTTGTAGTCATAAGTTCTTCCGGATAGGTAATAATCGAATCTTCCAGAGTTTCCAGAAATGGAAAGGTTATGGTCCTGCACAAAGGTGTTGTCTTTGATCAGGGTGCCATAATAGTCCTCATTGCCATAATAAACATAGTTTCCTTTCTCATCAACTGTTACCTCTTCGGTGATTCCCTGTTCCTTGCGGCGTTTGAACTCCTCAAGCCATTCCATTGTGAAGATCTGTGTTTTGTTCAGTTTACTAGGGATGGATGAATAGTTGTTCCAGGCATTGTAAGCCGTGAAGAAGTGGGAAGCATAGGTATAACCGTCCGTTATAAAATCGGGTCTTGCGATCGGTTTCTGGAAGGAGGCATTTCCCGAATAAGTAATGCTAGTGCGATCAACTTTAGCCCTTTTTGTGGTAATGAGAACCACTCCAAAAGTACCTCGTGAACCGTAGATTGCCGATGATGAGGCATCCTTTAAAACGGAAACCGATTCGATATCATTCGGGTTAAGAGAGGATGGGTCGCCTTCAACTCCATCGATCAGGATTAGGGCACTTCCACCTTGTCCGATAGAAGTGGTACCACGAATGTTAAAGCTGGGGTTACGGGTCGGCTTACCATCGGCAGGGACGATGTTTAAGTTAGGTACCGCACCTTGCAGCATTTGGCTCGCATTTGCCAATACCCTTCCTTCGAAAACCTCAGGACCTACTTGGTCTACGGCTCCGGTTAGGTTGGCTTTCTTTTGCGTTCCATAACCAACCACAATCACTTCTTCCAAATTGGTGTCATCAGGGCTCAAGGTAATCTGCACATTACTGGAAGTAACCGTTACGTTTTGGGCTTCAAAACCTAGGTAGCTGATCCGCAATTGTTGCCCTTGATTGGCTTCAATTTCGAACTCACCATTGTCATTTGTACTAGTGGACTTTTGGGTGGTCAGGTTAGTAATCGTGACGGAGGATAAAGGATTTCCATCCTTATCTTTTACGACACCTCGGATAGTCGATTGTCGCAGTTCTGAACCAATAGCTTTGAAAGGCTCAGCAAGTCTCAAGTCCACATTTGCCCAACTAGGGTAGGATAGGCATAGGGCGAGACTAACAATTAATGTTTTTCTCATAGTGTATTAAAACGGTTTAGTTATTTGGTCAAAATTGTAGTTTTAAGATTGATTCAATGTTAAGCTAATATTATATTAACTTAAAAATCTTAAATAAGTTTGAAAAATACTGGATAGATAGGAGTTATGTTAAAAGATATTTTAAGATTAATAAAGAAAAAAAAGGAAAGTTTTAGCAAACGATTCTTGAAATATCCTTGTATTTTTAAATCATAACCCTTGATGACATGAGAAAATTATCCCTTTTTATAGCATGCAGTTTAGACGGCTTTATTGCTAAACATAATGATGATCTCAGCTTTTTGGAAATAGTTGAAAAACAAGGCGAAGATTATGGATATGCTGATTTTACCGCAGATATCGATACTATTATTATTGGCAGAAAGACCTTTGATTTTGTGGAAAGGACCTTAGGTGCTGAACATTATGATCAAGCAGGTCGTCAAGTTTATGTGGTTACAAGTTCTGAAAGACCTGCAAAGGGGAATATCATTTTTTACAATGGAAATGTAGTAGCATTAGTAAAGGATTTGAAAGTAGAGGAAGGGAAAGGTATTTATTGTGATGGAGGTGCAGAGCTGATCAATGAACTTCTAAAAAATGAACTGATTGATGAACTGATCATTTCAGTAATTCCAATTTTATTGGGCGAGGGTATCAGGCTATTTAAAGAGCATCAGACGGAGCAAATCTTGGAATTGCAATCTGCAAAATCATTCGAAACTGGATTGGTACAGCTATATTATCGACGAAAGCAAAGTCCAAAATAGCATCGGGAAATCAATAGAATTCTATCAGTTTTTCATTGAATATGTCATACTCATAAAGTTTCCTGTTTTCATTATCTATATACAGCCATTGAATAACGCTTTGCTTATTTTCATGGTTAGTTTCTAGGCTAATGACCATATAGGGTCTGTTTTTAAAGGTTATTTCATCGACTTGATAAATCATCTTGGCTTGACCCTTTTCCTTTAGGATTTCCTTGATAAGGGGTTGGGTGCTGTAAGCGATATAGTATTCTAAGTAAGCAGTTAAATAGGCTAGATAGGAATCCGTTAATTTGAGTTCAGAAGACTTGTCATATTGTAATAGGTTCGGATGATTCTTTCGGAGAGTATGTACCTTTCCATCCTTTAATTTTGAATAGTCCAAAAGGACTTGATTGATATCCATTAAATCATTATCTATATTTCTTAATTTCTCCTTTTTCCATACCACTTCAACGATATCTCCGCGAAGTAAATCTTTGCTAGGCTCATTTTTGGCTTTGAATACCATTGGCCAAGATTTATTCCCTTCTTGCACATAGAATAGAACTATGTCGCCGTCATCATTATATTCTTTAAAGATCAGTGTATCCTTAACCTGTGCATAAATAGCATTTATTTGGATAAATATTAGTGCGCAGAAGAATAGTAAATGTCTAACTATCATGATTTATCAATTTGGAATTGAAGGGATGAATTTTAAAGCATTCAGAATTTACGAATAAAGCTTTAGAAATTTAGCGTTTTAATCGATTATTAACTGAAAGTAAAAATAATGAAACCTATGAATATTGTTTTGAGTACAGGTACACATTTGCTTTTCGGAAAGCTATATTTGCGGCAGATTTATAAAAATAGCTGTATTAAATAATAGAAAACATGAAGATCATTTTAACTGCCGATTTATGTGATGCGTATATGCCAAACCTACAGGTTGTAAAGCCGATAGGGTTCAAGAATTATGGGAAGAAGAAGAGCTTTTATGGGCAGATTGCAACTGTAAAGGTCTATGAAGCCAATGAATTGATCCGTGCGATACTGGAGGAAGATGGAACAGGAAAGGTTTTGGTTGTTGATGGTGCTGGCTCTGATCGCAGAGCGTTGGTAGGTGGTAATATCGCTGCTTTGGCTCAAGCGAACGGCTGGTCTGGAGTGATCATCAATGGAGCTATCCGTGATGTATTGGAAATTGCTGAAGTAGATATGGCTGTTCTGGCACTGTACAGCAATCCACACCGTAGCGCCAAAGAGGTGCAAGGCGAAAGAGATCTTACCCTTCATTTTGCCGATACAGACTTTATCCCTGGGCATTTTATCTATGCTGATGAAGATGGAATTGTTGTTTCAGAAAAGGATCTTTCTTAGTCACTCTAGATCAAAAAGAACCATAGATATACATTCTTGGCTGTAAAAGATGCGCTAATACGCATAGACTGTATTAATTTAACTAACTTTGTAGCTTTACATTCATTTTAAATATTCAGCAGTGTCTTTAGATAAATTAAAACTTAGCAAGCGTCTCCATGCATCGATGACCGAATTGGGTTATTTTACAGCCAAGGAATTCCAGTTAAATGCTCTTTCTCGTATAGTTGGTGGCCATAGTATCCTTGGGATTGCTCCTGAAGGTGCCGGAAAAACCACGACTTACGTCTTGGGGGTATTGATGCGCTTGAAATATACGGATGATGAAGCTCCCAAAGTTTTAGTCTTAGCACCTAATGAAGAAAGAATCAATGAAATCGTAGAGCGCTTTTACACCGTAAGCCGCAATAAGAACCTGCATATCATGGGACTGAAGACCAGCGGTGGGATGGAAGAGGAGATTGAGGACCTGGTACGCGGGGTAGATATCGTGGTGGCGACACCAGCTCGTGCACGTGCTGTCTATCTGAAATTGGGTCTGAACCTGAACAGAATTGAAACCTTTGTTATCGATGATGCTGAAGAAATTGTAAAACAAGGTTTTCAAACCAATGTTCGGGAATTGGCGCAAAGTTGTGGAAAGGTGCAATACTTATGTTTCAGTACTGTAGAACATGATAAGCTGCACCTGATGATCGATGACTTTATGCCTTTTGCTACCTTGGTTGAAGTGGATGAACTGGGAGAAAACAGTCATGAGACCCATGATTTGATGCTCTATCAGGTTCCTAACTTCAGTACCAAGATCAACCTGCTGAATGATCTTATGTCTGACGATGAAGTCTTCGATAAGGTCGTTGTCTTTGTCAATACTAAACATACGGCACATAATCTGTTGGATAGGCTTCATGCCAAAAAAGGCGTGGCTGCTATCTATAAGCCTATGTTCCATGATGATTATGGATTTGATGATATCAATATCTTTAAGCAAAAGCCGGAATGCCGAATCTTGATTGTTGCCAATGAAGGTCTGGAGGATATAGACTTATCCTTGGTGCCTTTTATCTTCCATTTTGAAATCCCAGAGAACAGAGAGGAATTTATCAAGCATGTCCTGAAAACGGGAGATGATGAAAGTATTGCCATAAGCTTTGCAACTGATATTGAACTTCCTGATGTTAAAAAGATCGAACAGAGCCTTGGTAAAAAGATACCTGTTATGCCGCTTCCAGAGGACCTAGCGATTTATAAACCTTCGGAGACTGCCAAAGAAAAAGCTGTTGAAGATGAGAGTAGAGGTGGGGCCTTCCATAAGAAAAAGGAAAGCAATAGCAAGACCTATAACTATGGAAGTGGTGAGAAGGCGCGGATGACCAGAAAGAATAAAAAAAGGTAGTTGCTTAGATCAGCTTTTTGATTTCTTCGATATCATCTATTTCTGATGCTAGTTTGTCTTTTCGCCAACGAACTATTCTGGGGAATCTGAGTGCGACTCCCGATTTGTGCCTGTTGCTTGCTGCAATCCCTTCGAAAGCGATTTCGAATACCAATTCAGGTTTTACGGTACGGACAGGGCCAAACTTCTCTAAAGAGTTTTCACGGACGAATTTGCTGACCTCAGCAATTTCTGTATTACTGAGACCTGAATAGGCCTTGGCAATGGTTACCAGTTTATCGCCATCTTTTACTGCAAAGGTATAGTCTGTATAGTGCCCGCTTCGGCGACCACTACCACGTTGCGCATAAATCAGTACAGCGTCTATGCTCATCGGATCCACTTTCCATTTCCACCAAAAACCTTTCTTTCTGCCGACTTGATAGGCGGAATCTTTAGCTTTCAACATCAGACCTTCTGCGTTTTTATCCCCTGAGGCTTCCCGAATCCTATTAAGCGAATTCCAATCGCTGAAATCCAATAGCTCCGATAATAAGTAATTTTCTGAATTCAATTTATCCAGCAGGTCTTCTAAGATTTTCCTTCTTTCCTCCAAGGGTATGTTTCGAAGATCTTGCCGGTTCAGTTCCAAGATGTCAAAAGCAATAAATTTTATTGGAACCTCCTGCATCATTTTCTTGGAGATATTCTTCCGATTCAAACGCCTCTGCAGTTGGTTGAAACTCATTACCCCATTTTCATTGTAAGGCACAATCTCTCCATCGATCACAAAATCAATATCCTGATCCTTCAGTTCTTCCAATAATTCTGGGAATTGCTCATTGACAAGCTCTTCTCCACGCGACCAAATAAAGATTTCCCCATCCCTTCGGATAACCTGTCCGCGGATTCCATCCCATTTAAATTCCACTTGCCAATCCTGCTCCTTACCAAGACTTTCTAGATCTTGAACTAAAGGATTTGCAAGGCTAAAGGGATAGGGAACAGAAAGGTTGATGTTGATATGTTCACCCTTGATAAATTTTTCAAAAGAGAGCAATTCAGGGTCCCAATCCGACATAAGGCTATGGGCTACCAAATTCGCGTCGAGTTCATAGAACTTAGCAAAGGCATTGATCAAGGTTTTAGAAGATACACCGATCCTAAAACTACTGCCCATGAGTTTGTTGAAGACAAAGCGTTCGGTCTGTCCTAAGCTTTCCCATGACGTCAGGATATACCCCTTGATTTCATCCTCAGGCATTCCTTGCAGGGACATGATTTCCTGCATCCATTGGTCCAAGCTTTTGTCGATGGTATGTTTTGCAGGTGTGATGATCAAGGCGATGGTTTCCGCAAGGTCACCAACTGCGGAATAGGACTCTTGAAATAACCATTCTGGAATCCCACTGTATTCAATGGCCAATTGGCGCATGGTAGTGGTCTTCACTGAACGGCGAGGTCTTTTACCGGTAAATAGACGGATAAACCAATACTTGTCCAACTCTGTAGAATCCGCGAGGAACTGTTCAATTGCAAGGATCTTGCTATTGGTCTTATTGCTGCTGTCCAGCGCATTTATCAATCTTGCCAGTACCTTCATCCTTATTCCTTGATTAGCGGTTCATCAGTTTCATCTTCAGCTCCGAAGGCGGTAGTTATTTCCTCAGCTTCTATGCCTATTTCATTTAAATACCTTGTAAATTCAGCTTTAAAGCCATGCGTCACATATACCTTTTCGGCTCCTGTTTCCTTCACTGCGGTCAATAATCCTGGCCAATCAGCATGGTCGCTAATGGCAAAACCTGCATCTGCACTGCGCCATCGTCGGGCACCGCGCACCTGCATCCAACCGGAGCAGATCGCTGTCTGTGCATTGGGTATATTCTTCAATAAATTGGAACCAAATAGGGAAGGCGGGACGATAATGATTTCCCCTTTCATATCCTTGGGGCGATCATTGAAATCAATGGTTTTATAAGAGGGTAGGGAAATACCACTTTCCGTAAATGCTTCATTGATCCTGGAAATAGCATAATGCACATAAAGGTCTTCATAGACTTCCAAAGCCTTCATGATGCGCTGTGCCTTTCCTAAGGCATAGCCTATGAGTATTGAATTATTACCGTTCTTTTTATTGTTTACCACCCAATCCACTAGGTTTTGGTTGATCTGCTCAACAGGGAGCCAATTGTAAATGGGTAAGCCAAAGGTGCTTTCAGAAATGAATTCATGGCAGCGAACCGGTTCAAAAGGAGTGGAGAGCCCATCATCCTGGATTTTGTAGTCACCAGAAACAACCGTTACTTTCCCTTGAAATTCCAATCGGACCTGTGCAGAACCAATTAAATGCCCTGCAGGGTGCAGGGATACCTTTACAGAATTGATATGGAGAGCTTGGTTATAAGCTAAAGTTTCAACTTTAATATCTTGACCTAGACGCAGTTTCAGGATCGGTGCTGTCAGTTCATGGCAGAGATACTGCTTCATGCCTACCCTTGCATGGTCGGCATGGGCATGCGTAATGATGGCATAATCCACTGGCAACCAAGGATCAATATAAAAGTTTCCCTGAGGACAGTATATCCCTTCTCTCCTAAATTCCAGCATAGGCGTTAGGCTTTTGTTCCTAATCTTTAAAACTATAAAGGAAGATTACATCACCTACATAAACAGGCTTATCAGATTCCTCACTAATAAGTTTAGCTTGAATGGTCGCCTTGACCGTACCACGTAGGTTATTGATAGATTTTACCAAAGCATGCAATTGAACCCGGGTATTGACCTTTACTGCCTGTCCGAATTTAAGGTTCTCAATACCGTAGTTGATTTCCATCTTCACATTCCTAACATCGGCGATCTGCTTCCATAAATGGGGGATAAGGGATAGGGTCAAGTAGCCATGGGCAATAGTGGTTCCAAATGGGCCTTCATTCTTCGATTTTTCCTCATCCACATGGATCCATTGATGGTCCAATGTAGCATCCGCGAATAGATTGATCTGTTTCTGGTCGATTAAATGCCATTCAGAAAGACCTAATTCTTTCCCTTCATAAGTTTTGTACTCTTCGTAATTATTGATGATTACCATAGGTATTATTAGTATATAAAAATAAGCTAGTGATTTTTTTTGATTAATTAAAGGTTATTAATCCAAATTAATCCCAATTAGCTCAGTCTGTAGGGTTTAATTACCCTAATTTCTAACAATTGATAGCTCCATATGTTTGCATAGGAGCCTAGGTTTCCCTAAATGGGATGTGAATTGAATAGGGGGTTATTTGAAAAGCGGATATCTTTTATCAGTGTGTAATATAATAGAAAAACTCACCTACAGCTTCTCCTAACTTATAGATCATCAAAACAGCAATCAATGCTGCAAATCCAAGTATGATTTTTTTATTTATCATAATCCGTTTTTATAATTGGTTATCTTAATTCGGTATTCGTTACAAAATTTACTTAATTTAAGTAAAATTCTTTTTTCAAGCATTAATTTATTTCTGATTCCATGCAATTATACAATTCCAAAATAGAGTTGGACAGCTTAGAACCATCTGAATTACAGATATATCAAGATTTAGATATGGAACCTTATGGCATTGACATAGCCACAAAAGTCTGTAAAAAGCTAATGCAAAATCCTGGCGAGGATAATGGACTTTATTTTTCCCATCGCGATTATTGCGGATTGGGATTGTATTATATCAACCTACAATTTATCCTAGGCGTGGTCAATGATGGGTATGGACCAGCCCCCTTGCTTGCAAGCTGTGATTCTGAAACTGATTTTGTAGATTGGCTGAGTCAAGAATCTGATCAAACCATGTCACTATATGGAAGTCACTTCAATAACCAAACCATTACAAAGTCCCGTTTGGAATGGTATCTCGAAGATAATTATTCGCCTACCTGGAATATGTACTGTTTGTATATGAATGATAGGCGAGGGCAAGAAAGATCATCCTAATATTTTGAATTTTGAATAAAGCCTAATCCAAAAAATAGGCTTTATTGATATTAGTTGATTTTTTTACCGGTAAATAGGATCTGCTTAGTAGCCTTACTACCCAAGGTAGATACCGATAATGAGTTTTCGTCTTTGATATAAACGAACACTCCCTTTGGATCATCGTCATCATTGCTCATAGTGCCGTTCTGCTCATAGACATCAAAAGTTTCCGAAACACTTCCCGAAGCTGGATTTGTTGTGAATTTTAACTGGCCTTCACCCACTTGGGTAACCGTTACGATGCTATTGTCATAACTTGTGAACTTGCCGGTAGAGAGATGAATGCTCAAATCCCCCTGATAACTACCCACGGCATCAATCGGCTTCAAATTACTGTCTTTGCTACAAGACGTAGTTCCAATAAGACCCAATGCAATAAATAGCATAAAGTGTAATTGCTTTTTCATATTAAGTAGATTGTGTGATTTCTTGACGAGAAACAATTTCCTTGCCAAAGATAAAAAAGCTAGGTAATCGGTAAGCGGTTAAATAGGGATGTATTATAAAAAATAAAGAAAATCAAAAAGTTTAATTCTAATGCAGGCTAAGCTGCTTTTTTGGAGTTATTCAAGGCTAAGTAGATAATTGAACCAATCACATTAAAAACCAATACAACCAATATCCAGATCACTCTTTGGCCACTGGATAGGTCTCGGTTCGTGACGATATGGTAGATGGAAAAGACTGTAATAAATAACATTAATATCCAAATCGCACTAGCTAATAAACTGCCTAAGAAAAGTAAGTTCATAATGATTGATAATTATGGTGATTGATGTTGTTATCATGAATTTAGGAAGAATAGTCGGGGAATCAAAATAGGGAAGGGAACCATTAAGGGTTATTTATTGGAGTGAATGTTTCCAACAATGATAATAATTTCACCATTGCGTAACATTTGTTTCATATTCAACATCTTTATTTGTGCCAATTTATTAAGCTATATTAATGAAAAAACAAATCCACACACTAGCGACTGCTTTAACCATAATTGCAGCACTAACTTCTTGCGAAAAAGATCAAGATCACAACAAGTCCAAAGTTGTAAACTATCCTGCTATGGCGGAGGTTGAGACTCCCAATGTATTAATGACGACCAAAGAGAGTGTAAAAGTCTACAATGGGGGTTTTGGTTCAGCCGTAGTCGCAGACCCAAATGATCCTGAAGTATTCTATATGATGACAGACCGAGGAGCCAATGTAGCTGGACAGGCTAAGAACGCTATCATCATTGGAAAAGCAGACTTCGCTCCACAGATTGGAAAATTCAGATTGAAGGAAGGAAAATTAGTCCTGGAGCAAGTAATCGAATTGAAGAATGAAAAAGGTGCCAAGTTAAATGGTTTACCGAATCCTAAGGGAATGGGCTCAACTGGCGAAATCCCTTATGATCTGAATGGACAGCAATTGGCTGCATCTGCAGATGGTATCGACTCTGAAGGATTGGTAATCGCGGCTGATGGGACCTTCTGGATCTCGGATGAATATGGTCCACATATCGTGCATACTGATATGAACGGAAAAACCATTGAACGTATCAACCCTTTTGGTACTGGCTTCGGCGGACGTAAAATTCCTGCTGTCTTTGCGAATCGCAGAGCTAATAGAGGGATGGAAGGCTTGACGATTACCCCTGATGGCAAGACCTTGGTCGGTATTATGCAATCCCCGATGTACAATCCCAGTTCGGCTGCCGTATCTGGTTCTGTAATCATTCGTATCCTGACCTTTAACATCGCAACCGGAGCTACGAAACAATACGCTTACCTAATGGACAATCCCTCACTTACCGGTGTAAGCGAAATATTGGCCTTGAGTAATACGACCTTTCTAACCTTGGAAAGAGATGGTCTCTATGGTGCTGATCCTGCAAAACCTGCGCAATTCAAAAAGATATTCAAAATCGATATAAGCAAAGCGACTGATATCTCGGATGCTTCAAATGCTGCTTCTGGAAAATTGTATAAAGGAAAAACTGTTGAAGAATTAAAGGACCAAGCTGGACTAGCTTCTGCTGGTATTACGCCAGTAACAAAAACGCTAGCCATTGATTTATTAAAGGATCTACCTGAGGTCTATCCACACGATAAGGCGGAAGGTCTTACCATGTTAAAAGGAAATATTCTGGTGGTTTCTAATGATGATGATTTTGGAGTAGTCGATAATGGAAATAGTGGCTTTGCCCAGAAAGTCCTTCCAAGTACCAAAAGCGTGGATAGGAATAGATTGTATTTCATTAAAATGAAATAAGAAGGAGTACAGGATTAATATAAATAAATGAGGCCGTATCAAAATATGAATTGATACGACCTTTTTATTTTGTTTGATTTAGGGAACTGAATTTGTTAGTATATTATTCCTAATAATTGTCATTACCCTGAACCCAAATTCAAGAATGCTTTGCATTAAATATGGATTTAAGGTACAGTATCAAGGGCAGTAAATTTTAAATGATCATCAGACCTAAGCCAAATACCAAAATCAACACCTTCATGACCAGGAGCAATTTCATCTTTAGCAATTATCCTGTAGTATACTATATAAGAAAGATAAGGTTCACTTTGCCTGACTATAGACTTAGGAGCTGTCTTTAATTTAGAAATTAATGCTGGAGTAATTATTTCCTGAATCCTATCCGTAAAGAAGGTTTTAGAATCTATGTATTTTTCTATTCCAGTTTCATTACATAGAATGCATCTAATTGAATCGGTACTATTAATGATTAAGGAGTCAATATTCTTGCTTTCAATCAACTTAATTATGTAATCTGCTTTCTTGTAGATTGAGCTTGTATCTATCTGACCATAAGATTTTGAACAGAGTAAAAAAAGAAAAATTACAGCTAGAGTCTTCATGATCGCATTTTGAGTATCGGATTGGTTTGTTCATCAATAATAATTACAAGCTATCGATCAATGAATCTTTTATACAAAGCCTCTCAAAATGATTAGGTTTATTTTGTGATAAGCGAAATAAACTCACCTACGATAAAACCGAATCTATAAATAGCAAAAGCTGATAATATCACCAAAATTGCTAGAACTAAGTTTCTGTTCTCAATTAATATTTCAATTGTTCTATTCATAGCCTTAAGTTATTAAGAAATATTGAATATTTGAATGTGTTTTTGCGCTTTATTTAAAGCTGTGTTTTTTTTGGATTGGTATATCTTACTAATATCAGATGGTTATTAAGATAAATTTTTAATGCTGACATGGATATTTCATAATCGAAAAAATTGCTAACAAAAGTAATATCATAATTTTTTAGAATATTTAAGAGGCAATAAATTGTGACTAAATTGATGGGGTTATTTAGGAGGGAATAGGAGGTATGTGGTTTTATTTTCCTCTAATAAAATTTCGATACAAAAAGTACTTTACTTTGATTATCAATGTTTTATTTTAAAGTAAATACAAATAAAATTCAAATTTGTGATATTTTATTATCTGAGATGTCTTCTTAGATATTTTAATTTAATCGTCTTATAAGTTAAACTTTTCAAACCAAATCTTACGGCTTCTATGTACTTTACGTGATCAAGCAATTATTGAACAATAATTTTAGCATAGAACGGAGAAACATACTTCACATCGACTACTTAATATTACAATTCTCAATATTTATGAAAAAATAATATTTCTTAATTACATTGCAATTAAGTAGCTAGATATCTTTATTTTTTTAACGACATTATCATAAATTTATAGTAATATCTTTGTTCTTTATATTTGTTTGTTGAACATTAAAACCAACCTTTTTCAGCTCTTCTATATATTTATTTATAGGATGTCCATATGAATTTCTTCCTACAGAGATAACAGCAACATCTAATCTAGCTGCAACAAGTTTATTATAAATAAATTTTCCTGCCTTCCCCCCATGATGTGGAACAACTAAAATATGTGAATTTGAAGTCTTTAGATTGACCAAAATATCGGAAGATAATTGATAATAGTGTGCATCTCCAGAAAGAATTACACTTTTATTTTTAGATTGTACCAGCATTAATAATCCTGACATATTTCTATTTTTATGTTTCTGGGCATTAAACAAAACGACGGAATCTGTAAGTTTATTCATATTCGTCAGACGAACCAATCCACGCCTTGCAGACCGATCTTCTGCGGCTATTGCAATTACATTAGTAGATCCAATTGCAGAGTTTATTTTATTAAAAAGATTTATACAAGTATTGTTTGGAAGAAAATCGCGACATACAAAATGAGAAAATGATTTTTTAATTTCTGACTCACTCATCCCTATCAAGCAATGATAATGGTCCTTATCCCAATGTGATAGAAATAAGACAGGTTTTGATTCTTGATAAACTAATAATCTATTTTCTAATAATTTAATTACATCTTCTTTCAAAAAATGCATTGATGCTCCACAATCATACACTATTACCACGTTAAAATCTGATTTAATCTCATTCCAATTTCCTTGACCTACATTCCGTACAGTTACACTTATATCTCCTTTAAGTTGAAAAAAACTATCTAAGAACTTATTATCATTTGTGTAATAATTTCTAGAAAAATCTCCGAGAGAAATAGGTAAACTAAATATTTCCTCTTCTATATCCTCCGAATTTATATTATAAGTGAATAAAAAAGATTTATCATTCCTTCTTTCAGAAGAAAAACTCTCTTTCCATTTCTTAATGACACTAGGTTTCACGGAATATATTGTGTTCTCTTGAACTTTGCGCTTTTTATAATTAACAAGACAAAACATAGTTGAAGACTTTTCGTCAATAGGCATAGGGAGTTCTATAGTTCTAAAGAAGGTTTCATACTCATTAGAATCAAAAAAGTCAACTACTATTGTGTTATCATACTTATTATATTCTTCTATATAAAGTAAGATGTGGTCTGGATGACGACTTTTATACAAACAATAATCCATATAAAACAAAACAACTTTAATTAAACCTAGGTGTTCCAGAGTCTGGCTTAATACCTGGCTCGTCTATTTTTAACAAAATAGGCATGGGGAAATCGACCCCAGTAAGGATAGCTTCTCCCTCTCCCAATATTGGTAGAAAATCTAAGGTATTCCTATTTGCTGAACTACACGCGTTTGCTATAGCCTCTTTATCAAAATGATTGATTAAACGATGTACAATAAAGGTTCCCATCTGACTCAACGTGCCTGGAGGAATATCTCTTGGCATTTGTGTAGCAATACAAAGAAATAATCCATGTTTACGGCACTCTTTTGCTATTGAGTCAAAAGAGTCAAGTTTTGTTCCTTCGAAAAACTCTCCTCCAATAGTTTTATTTAAAAATTGATGAGCTTCGTCCATAAACAAAGTTAATGGAGTGTTTTTAAAAGATCCCTGCCGAGCTTTGTTAAGAAGAAAAGATCCAATTGAGTTTGCAAGGATTTCTCGTACCTGAAAGTCGAAAGGGACATTAAGGAAATTCAGTCGTAATATTAAGTCATCACTTTTTATGAATTCATCAATTATATGTGATATATCAGATTTATCTTTAGGCTTTTTGAAACCAAAAATTTTTTGAAATACGGGCGACGTAATAATATTATTAATTCTGGATATTAGGCTTACATTATAAGATACATCTGACTCATTTCTGTCTCCCCATTTTTCAGGTACATCTACCTTAACCCTTGGATTTCCCTCCCATCTGGAAGCTGAATCCCAAATACATTCGTGTGTCAACTGGAATGGAAGCCTTTCAATATCAAATTCGGCCATTCCGTTCTCTACCTTTTCGATATGTTCATAATAGAACTTTTCATATGGACGTTTATCTGTACCTGCCTTTTTCAAAAGCCCATTTTGAATTAAAGTCTCCAATTCTACTCCTTCAATAACTCTTTTGATAGTTGCACCATTATTCAATTTTACAATTTTCAAGGATCGAATAGCTTCCATTAACTTAGGTGCTTGAGTTTTTGTAGATGGTTTGAATAAATTAAAAAGGTCATCAATCCTCAATTGGGTGTAATGAAAAACATGCTTTCCATCGCCAATATCGATATTCACTAAACCTTCATATTTACCTGAATACTCTCCAGTTGCATCAATAATTATCGCTTTTGCTTTTTTTTGTGACAATACCTCTAATAGCTTGCTTACGGTAAAACTCTTTCCTCCACCAGTGGTTCCCACGACTGCACAATGCCTGCCAAACAGAGACTGTAGATTTATATGCACTTCAGTATCTCGATTGGCGACCAATCGTCCTAATACTACAGGACTCACATCCTCATCCTCTTTTGCACCAAACCTAGACATAAATTGTTTAACTAGTCCGGAGGAGCAAACATAAACTTTACCTCCTATATTAGGGTAACTGGATAGCCCCTTCTTCACTACAAAGGGATTGTAAAGATCGAAAGATAATAGTATTTCAATTTTGCCTTCTGGATGAAAGTCTTTTGTCTGGAATGACTTTTCACTTAAAGACAACCTCTCTTTCTCAGGAAGAACCAACTCAACTAAACGTCCTAAATATCCGTAATTATCGCCTTCAATCACAACGAAATTACCAACCAAGCCTCCATTGAATTCTTCTCCTTGGTGTATAAAGCCACTAAGAAGTACAGAGGAGGGGAAATGAACTTTAACATACTGCGGTAATACTTGATTAATGTACCCAATAAAGTATTCATGCGAAAATGGATTAATTTTATTGCCCTTCATTTCGTAAGTTTATTGGTTGTAACCTCAATTCGTTATCATAAGTCTGAATTTCAGGATAATAATTTGCAAAATCTTTAAATCTTTCTGAAACAACCATAATTCGGTCTGATTTAATTGCACTTCTAATTACACTTTTATAAGCCTCAGAACCACTATTATGTGCGTAGACTAAATATGGATCTATAACAGCCATTCTAAATCCAGGATTTTGATTAATTGCTTCTTCTATTGCTGCATTTATATGATTATCATTAAAGCTATATCCTATACAAATCAAAAGTGTATCATTACGTTCTCTCAAATTACGCTGAAATCGTGCTATCATCTCAAAAAATGGTTGACCATACGAATCTTTATATTTTCCTTCTCTTGGATATACCATTAAAGGAGTCTTCGTACAATCATCAATGATAATATTTCCTGATTCTTTTTCCCTATGCCAGTTTAATGAACCATGCAATTTATATAAATGAAAAACTCTAGTAATAAAATTATCTTCTTCATTTACCTTACTACCTTCTCGAAGAACAATATCATAATCAAAGAAACGACCACTAAATGTTCTAGGAGAAGTGAATGAAAAACCGTCAATAATTACAGCATTCATTTTGTTTGCTGCTTTTTCAAACAATAAATCATAGTTTAAAGTGAAAACCTTCACTCGAGAACTTGTTTGTTTTCTCTGAAGCAATTTTTCAAGTATTTTGACATGGGGAAAATCCCCTTTAGGTTCTTCAACTGCAGTTTCTTCTCGGATGACTTTAAGAATATCTTCTCTATAATCACTTAATTTGCGATTATTAATTTCAGCATCACCTCCATACTGAATAACTCCCTCCAGTCTGGAAATTAAAGCTTCAAAATCATTAACTGTATTATGATTTATTTTCTTACATAGTTCAATAAATATCGGTTCAGTAATTTTTTCCTTAACCTTTTTCCATAAATCCTTCATCAATGGAAGTCCAACATCTATTGATGATCCAGCGCCTGAAAGAATCAATAAATTCTTAAACGACTTTTGAAAAAATTCTTTATATAATCTTTGCTTTGCTTTTTGAGCATCCTCGATTGTTGGTTTTAATTCAGTCCCATTTTCGTCTTTTTTTGAGAATGGAGCTAAGTTGTCAAATCCTACAAGGTTGCCTTCTTGCATTTTAACATTAGTTGCCGTTAAAAATTTGTCTGGTCCGTTTACAAATAAATAGGACAAATCTGGCCGTGACTCTTGTGCCTGCTGTCTTACACCTTTCACATCCTTACTTGAATCACTTATTGAAATATTTTCTTTCTCTTCAGATTCTTCAGTGGATTTCCTTTTATCATTAAAAGCTAAACTTTCACTCTGTATTACATCTTTTCTTTCAGAAATCGATTCTTCATTACTCTCTCTATTTCCTTTTCTATCCGCTGCAATTACCGCAGATGCTTCCTTGATATCTTCTGATTGGACTTCCAAATGAGTACCATCCTTAACAGATTCATTAACAATCTCATTGCCATCAGCTCCTTGTTCTATTTCTTCATTATCTTGCATATACCTAAATATAATTCTTTTATGATTTTTAATAGCTATAGTTCTTCCAATTTCAGACCTTCACCTATAATTATATTTTCCTGCATCGTCCTGTAAAAAGCTTCCCACTTGTCCATTATTGAATCATGTGATATGATACTCAATTTTCCTTTCACATGATTAAAATATTCTATTCCTCTTAAAGGCGTTTTATGTGTATTCTTTTTGCTACTACCTTCTAAGACTTGGTATACAATATTACTGTTACTTCAATTAACCAAAGAACATCTCATTATTAGCCATTAGTAAATGTTTACAAATCTATTTTAAAGTCAACATTATGGAATAATTCGATGACTCATTCCAACGTTTCACTTTGGTGTTTTTATGATTGGCATGAGGTTAATATTCACTGGCAATATACTCAATAATAGCTATTCTAAATACGGGAAACCATAAGAAAGAGAATGCAATAAAAACATATAGCTGATAACAAGAAAAAACTCTACTTCTAGGAAGTTGATAAAATTGATTTAGCACAATATTTAAACAGTATCACCATGTCTCGATCAGTACGAAAAACTAAACTATTCGGAATCACTGCAGCTGAACAAGAAAAACAAGACAAGCGACGATGGAATAGAACGTTCAGGAAAGTTTGTAAAAAAATAATCCTATTTCAAATAGAAGACCCAACTAAAATCCAAGGTGTAACTAGTGTGTGGGATGATGCAAAAGATGGAAGGAGATATTATCATAATGCCACAAAAAAGATATGAAAAATTAATTTTTCTACTTAATTGATTAGGGGTTACTTCAGTCTACACCTCAACAATCAATTCCTTATCATACCCATTGTAAGGTTCATCGATATATCCATGAGGGTCACAAATAATTTCGGTCTTACCTATATGATAACGTGTTGGAGTATGGATATGACCATGAATCCAAAATTCAGGTTGATGTTTTAAAATAAATTCTTCCATTATTAGAAGCATAAGCCGCAGTTATTGGATCTTTTTTATACTGTTCAGGAACTGACTGTAAACTTGGCGCATGGTGAGTCACTACAATATTTTTAGACAGATCCGAATTTTCTAAACTTTGCTCAAGCCACTTCCTAGATACCTGATGAATTTTATAAGTATCTATTTAGCGCATTTTAGAATAAGAAGGATCACGTCTAATCATTTTATAATCATTCATTGCAGATTGGCAAATGATTCCGAACTCTATTGGATCACCAAAAATTGAAAAATCTGTCCATAAAGTGCAACCATGAAATCGAATCCCATCAATATCAATAAATGAATCTTCCAGCAAATGAACATTGGAGTTTTCGGCTATTGCTTTAACTTTATTTAGCGTTTTCGGATAAGAACCTTTGTAATACTCATGATTGCCAAGCACATAAAGAACAGGCTTATCTTTAATTTTCTTTTGAATCCACTCAATACCCTTTGTGCCAAGATTTATCACCAGCAAGCACTACTACATCGGCCTTTTCAAAAGTTAATTCTGATATTCCAAATTCTTGATGTAAATCACTGATTACCTGAATTTTCATAAATTACATTAAAATTTCAAATAAAACACCAATAAAAATCGAACATAAGCCAAATTTTAAAGATTTCATCTTAATAGTAACTAGCATTATCCTATAATAAACTACTACTTCCCGATACAAAACTTACTAAAAATATTCTCCAGCAAATCATCCGTAGTCACCGTCCCGGTAATCTCCCCAAGATGGTGCAGCGCTTGCCTGATATCCATCGCTAAAAAATCCGAAGTAATCGGGTTATCGATCCCATACAACACCTTCTCCAGCGCTTCCTGCGTATGCTGCAAAGCTTCCACATGCCTGATATTCGTCACCATGACATCATCGGTGTTAATATTAGAAAGATTAACCTGGTTCAGCAGCTCATCCTTCAATTCATCGATACCGATTTGATGCTTGGCCGAAATATATAGCGGATTCAATATCGCATAATCCTTTTTCTGTTCTTCCGAGAGAAGATCAGACTTATTGATAATGGTCACAAAGGGAATATTCAAACCTTTGACCTCATCGATCTGCTCCTGTACGGCAGAGATCTGGTCTTGGGTAGGGTCGAAGAGGTAGATGATCAATCGGGCCTGCTTCATTTTTTCGCGGGTCCGTTCCACGCCGATGGCTTCAACCACATCTTCCGTATGACGGATTCCGGCGGTATCGATAAAGCGGAAAGTTACGCCATGTATATTGATCTCATCTTCGATGGTATCGCGAGTCGTACCGGCAATATCAGAAACAATGGCTCTTTCCTCGTTCAACAAGGCATTCAATAGGGTAGACTTTCCCACATTTGGTTTCCCGGCAATTACCACTGGAACACCATTCTTCAGCACATTGCCTTGTTCGAAGGAACGGATCAGTTTTGCAATGACCGAGTGGATTTGTTGGATCAGGGCTTTCAGCTGGTCACGATTGGCAAATTCCACATCTTCCTCCGCGAAATCAAGTTCCAATTCGATCAGTGATGCGAAATGGACTAGGTCTTCACGTAATTGCTTAAGCTGATTGGAGAATCCACCACGCATCTGCTGCATGGCGATCTGATGGGACGCCGCCGAATTGGAGGCGATCAGGTCTGCCACTGCTTCCGCTTGGGATAGGTCCATTCCACCATTTAGGAAAGCCCTTAAGGTAAATTCACCAGCACGGGCCGCTCTAGCACCTTTCTTGATCAGAAGGGTGATAATGCGTTCAATGATATAGGCCGAATTATGGGTCGATATTTCAATGGTATCCTCCTTGGTATAGGAGTTAGGCCCTACAAAGAGGGTCACCAATACCTCATCGATAATATGTTCGCCATCGCGGATGGTTCCAAAATGCACGGTATGCGAAGCTTGCTTCGTCAAATCCTTACCTTTGAAAACCTCATTGACCAAGCTGATGGCCTTGGAGCCCGATAGACGGATCACGGCAATTGCGCCATTGGCCCCTGGAGAGGTCGCCAAAGCGATAATAGTATCTTGTGAAATTAACCCTGTAGACATATCGCAAAGATAAGAATAGTCGGGAGTATTTGGAATGGAGGATAGCTAAGCTTATGCTATACTTCATTAAAATCTTTAGGTTTATCGCTAGGCTAGCCTGTTTTTGAACCGTCCTGAAATCAGAAAAAGTATTGCCATTCCTTTCTGAGCTTAGATTGATCTTATTCGAGACATATTTTGAATTTTCCGAATATGTCTCGAATAAGGGTAAAGCTAGTCCCGAACAGGAGTCAGGAACAGCTTCCCAACAAAAATCCAGATTTTTTGGCCTTTTCCATTTGTTCAATAATTGAGTAAACTACTTGCCTGCAAAATAGATTGTCAAAATTTCAATACGCAAATGCAAGTGCTCGATGCAATCCCTACCTTTGCTCGGCTTAGAAAATTATTACACATATTTAGCCGAGCAACTTTTATATGGAAGAATCCACTAAAGCACCGCTTTCTGCATACCAGAAATTGGTGATTTTCATACTAGCTTTTACCCAATTTACCGTTGTCCTGGATTTTATGATCATGTCTCCAATGGGGGATATGCTGATGAAAGCAATCGACTTAAAACCTTCTGAATTTGGTGTGGCCGTTTCTGCCTACGCCTTCAGTGCTGGGATTTCAGGACTCCTGACCGCAGGATTTGCCGATCGTTTCGATCGAAAAAAACTCCTGCTGTTCTTCTATTCCGGATTTATTATTGGAACTTTCCTTTGCGGTTTTTCGACCAGTTATCCCATGTTGGTGGCTGCTCGAATAGTGACCGGCCTGTTCGGTGGAGTGATCGGTTCCATTTCCATGGCAATTATCACCGATGTTTTCACCTTGGACCAACGTGGTAGGGTGATGGGTTTTGTGCAGATGGGTTTCGGCGCCAGCCAAGTTTTGGGGATTCCAATCGGACTCTATATCGGCAATGCCTGGGGTTGGCAAAGTGCTTTTCTGATGATTGCCATTGTAGCGGTCCTAATTGCCGTACTGATCTTCCTGAAATTAAAACCTATTACCGATCATATAGGCTTACAGAAAAAACAATCCGCCCTGCAGCACCTTTGGGGAACCTTTACCCGCAAGGAGTATAGAATCGGCTTTATGGCGACCGCATTACTTTCCGTTGGAGGTTTTATGATGATGCCATTCAGCAGTGTTTTCGCCGTGAACAACCTACACGTTACCCACGAACAGCTGCCACAGCTCTTTATGATCTCAGGAATTGCTTCTCTTTTGATTATGCCAATGGTCGGTATGCTCAGCGACCGTTTCGATAAGTACAAGATCTTCGCCATCGCGACCACCTGGATGATGATCATGGTCTTGATCTACACCTCTCTAGGTCCAACAGCGTTCCCGGTCGTAGTCGTATTGAACATCTTGATGATGATGGGAATCCTAAGCCGTGTTACACCATCATCGGCATTGGTGTCCGCTGTCCCTGAGAAAGAAGACCGTGGCGCCTTTATGAGCGTCAGCGCATCCCTGCAACAGATGTCGGGTGGGATAGGAGCCATTATCGCCGGCTTGATCATCGTACAACAAACCAACGAAAGTCCAATCGAACACTATACCACGTTGGGTTATATCGTCGTCGTGATCAGTATTATTACGCTGCTGATGATGTATGGTGTGAGTAGGTATGTCAAGGGGAAGAGTATTTAGTATTTAGTATTTAGTATTTAGACGGTTGAACCAGGATTAATGGGATGGGGGGATCGGCTCCGCTCACCCACCGGATGGGCCAAGATCAATTTTTCGCTTGAAAGTCCCCGATACTGTAGGGGCGAATTGCATTCGCCCGCCATATACAAACTTGAAATAATTTCACCCTTTAAGGTGAATAAAACCTTCAACCATCTCTTTAAATCGACAAAAATATGGTTTCCTCATCTTACGATAGCGGAATGAGAAACTCCAATAAATGAAAAACAATAGATTCTTCGTTTTACTCTGAATCCCTCTTTAGCGCATTTTGATTCTGAACGAACAGTGAAGAATCTGTACGGTTCCCCTCCCAAGAGGTCCTGTCATGCTGTACCGAAGGTACAGGAACTGTACACCAATATAAATTAATTGTAGATAGAAGAACCGTGCGCCAATGCAATGCATTATGTTTTCAATTGGATTTTGCATGGTTCCGAGATTCTTCGTTCCTACCGATGACAAGTTTGTTAGAACTGTGTTTTTAGCCATTCGGACCCATATTTATTTACCAGATGATATTTCTAGCCGCCATACATCCCCAGAGGGGATGAATTATTTTAGCATGAATGGTAAACAATAAAGGGGTAATGCAAAAACGATGTTCGATTAATCGAACATCGTTTTTGCGCGACTTCCAGGCTAACGTGCCATGTCTGCTAAAATAATGGAACCCCAAATGGGGTTCTATATTTAAAAAACAAAAGAGCTAATAGATTTTCATTGCCAACATGATGTCATCACCTTCCAATAAATTTAGCCCAAATTTTTACTTCTCAGAATGACCCCGAAAAGGGCTTAAATTTGTAGAAAAATATTTCACCCACGCTGTGGGTTTTTCCCTTGAAGATTTCTGATGTCTACAAAGATTTCACCCCTTCCAGGGGTTTTCTACAAACATCATCCTTCCGAAGGAAGCGGTTTGGTTAATTTGGGCTCCAAAAGTAACGAATAATGGTTGCCATCTCAACGGTTATCGAGCAAAGCCGAGACGCCGCTCGACCATTGGTCTTGGTGCATCCTCTCATCCCATTAATCCTGGTTCCTTACCAGATCTTGGTCCATCCTCTCATCCCATTAATCCTGGTTCAAATGCATGTGCGGGCGAATGCAATTCGCCCCTACAAAACGTGATAATTTATAGCTGAATGAAATTCTGGAAATGATCCTGTTTCCTGGTCTTGACGGTTATCGAAGCTGTGATGCCACTATATGGTCCTTTGGGATACGATAGAGGTCATCTCGACGCCGCTCGATGGTCATCTCATTTCGACGCCGCTCGATGATCATACAGCTCTTCCTACCAGCCGATCCAATAATTCACCTTCAGCATAAAGGTATTTGTCGGAGCAATTCTCCAGATATTATCGAGGTTGCTGCCCCAGCCGGGTTGATAAACGGGCATCCTGCCGGATCGGTTGTGTTCCCAAACGAGGTAAAGGGTTGAGCCGGGCAGGTATTCCCAGCGTGCTACCAAATTGGAACGGAATTCATTGAAACTGAAATTCGGATCCTTGAAGCTTCCGGCTTGTGCACCCCTGCCTACGCTATACATGCCATCTGCATAGCTGAGCTGCTCCGGACTGAATTCCTGGAAACGCTCTGAATAGGTTCTTGAAAGGGTATTTGTGGCGTATTTAAATCGATCGTACTGCGCAGTCGAAGTAAATGGTGAGCCATAATATTGAATGGAAAGGTCTGGGGTAATATTGCCCTGCAGCCTAAAGGTAAATCCATAAGTCTCCTGACGCATCCTTCCCATCACATAAGTTGCTTCATCTGTATTAATGCTAGGGAGGTCGCTCGTGCTGACATATTGCAGGTTATCCTTGTTCCAAGCATAATTGAACTGGGTTACCAAATGTATATGATTGCCTAAACGGAAAGTCAGGGAAGGCCTGATTTCATTATACCTAGTTTCTCCGTCCAAGAAATGCTTGCCATCGTAGTCTACCTTAAGGAAAATACGTTTTGCACGGTCGGAGTTCATGGAGAAAGTACTTGTAAAGTTGGGGTTATAGCGTAGGTCGTAGCCACCACGGAGCATACGGCTGTCGACTGAATTCCAGCTAAAGGCTTCCTTGAGATCCATTTCTATTCTACGCTTGATGGTCAAGCTCCTAAAGCGAACTGCAAGGTTGTTGTCCATGGCCTTGCCACCGTAGTTCCAAACGTTCCTTTGGGTCAAGGTGATACCGGCAGCGCGGAATGGTCCCCAAGGATCGGTCTTGCGGAAGGCAAGTTCCGATTCGTTCAATTTATAGTCGGTCTGCTTCAGGTAACCGACCTCGTTCAGGTCAAAGCCAGGGGAGGACCAGCTGAAAGTTTCGGCATAGTTCCATTGCGCATTACCTTTCTTACCGGCCTTGATATATCCGCCTGTTCCGCTCAGTGAGGTGGCATCCGGATTCATGTTGAGGTATTCGGCTCCTGATTTGCGTTGGAAGAAGTGCGTGGCATTGGTCTTGGTAGCCATTAGGGCGTCTTTTGTTCCCGAAAGCGTACTGTACATAGCTTTGGTTTCTACATAATATAGGCGATTGGAGAAATACTTGGTGAAATCTACACCTGCGGTAAAGGCATCTTTAACCAGGAACTCCTCTAGATGTGGAGCATCCATTTTACGGTTGACCGAGGTGATCATACCGCCCAATAAGGTGTTGCCGTCCCAGTTCTTCTGTACCCTCGCTACGGTATAGTTGGTCAGAGGTTCGGTTTGGATTTTTTCTTCAGCAGAACCGAGTTGGGTAACCTTTTGGGAAGTTTTAGCAGTTATACTTTCCAAGATCCCAATGGTAAGGCCTTTGCGGTTCGTTCCCGTTAGCTTCATTGCACCCAGGATGGGTACGAAATCGGTGCTGCTGGCAAAGATCTGTTGATTGTCTACTAATGGGTATTGGTATCGAGATCTGGAACCAATCCGGCGGGAATAGAACATCATGCCGCCTTCATTATTGTCAAACTCCAAAATATGCTTTCCCTCCAAAAAGAAGGGTCTTTTTTCCTCATAGAAAACCTCGTAGGCAGTCAGGTTCATGACCGATGGATCCAGTTCGACCTGACCATAATCAGGATTGATGGAAAGATCCATGGTATAATCGGAGATCGCGAATTTAGCATCAAGACCTGCATTAGGTTTCCAGCGGTTACCATCTTGGTAAGGGCTATTAGCGATCTTAGGTTCGCGGATCAGTTTGTTCATCACATAAGGCAGGAACTCAATTCCTTTTGGTTTTGGCAGGTCTTGCATGCCATGCATGGTTCCGAAAGAGAACACGTGTCCATTGTTCTTGATCGGGATCATGGACCAGTTCTGTACCTCATTATTTCTGCGGATAATCCGGCGGACATGCAGTCCCCAGATTCCATCGTCATTCTTTTGATTATAGCGGATTTGGTTGAAGGGGATCCTAAGTTCCGCCGTCCAGCTGGAATCCGCGAGATCTTGATGGGTGCGACCTTCCCAAACGGCATTCCAGGAAAGGTTAACCGATAGCTTGTCCGTAACCGTAAGGTCCGTTTTATTTCCGCCAAGGTTGATATTGAATTCCACTGCCGCGCGGTAATCGTGGTAAGGGTCGAAAGCGATACTGATCAGGTCACCATTGCTATTGTCATCCCGGTTCCCGATAAAGGCGTTCATGGTTTCAGGATGTATATCCTTGCAATAAACCCCTACATAGATGTTCTTGTCATCGTAGAAGATCTTCATCTTGGTCCAAGAACCGGTATAAGCCCTCTCAAAGGGGATAACCTGCGAGAATTTTTCTGACCAAACTCCTTTGTTCTGCCATAGGTCTTCATCCAGTTTTCCGTCGATTTTAGGCTGATGGTCCGAGATTTTGGTGGCTTGGTAATCCCGTTTGTATGCATCTTCAAAAGATACAACAGGTTTACGTTCATCCTGGCAGTAGGCAAAGCTTATATTAATGATTAAAAGTAATGACAGTACGTATTTCATCGGTTGAGTTTAGGAAAACACGAGGTTTTAAATCGATCGTGCCAAATGTATTAAATTATTGATTAATAATAGGGGTGGGGATGTTTAATTTCTGTTACCTGATAGGAAAAAAGGAGGGGGATGCTTGGTATTGAACTAGGATGCCCTTCGACGCCGCTCAGGGGTACGGGATGGGAGGATAGACCAAGATTTGGGGAGAGAGCCAGGATTCAATGGATGGGAGGATTGGCCAAGATCAAAAGTCAGTATAACCGCCATGTTGGTAGGGGTTTATTGCATAAACCCGCTGACATTTGAACCAGGATGTTCGGGATGGGAGGATAGACCAAGATTTGGGGAGAGAACCAGGATTCAATGGATGGGAGGATTGGCCAAGATCAAAAGTCAGAATTACCGCCATGTTGGTAGGGGTTTATTGCATAAACCCGCTGCATATTTGAACCAGGATGTTCGGGATAGGAGGATAGACCAAGATTTGGGGAGAGAACCAGGATTCAATGGGTGGGAGGATTGGCCAAGATCAAAAGTCAGAATTACCGCCATGTTGGTAGGGGTTTATTGCATAAACCCGCTGCAAATTTTGAATAAATATTTCGGATTGCATTGGCGTACAGGTTCTTTACCTTCGGTAAAGAATGACAGGCATATATTATGGAGATCCGTACAGATTCTTCAATAATCGTTCAGAATTGGAAATGTCTCAGGGAGGGATTCAGATCAGAGCGAAGAATCTATTTATTATTTTTTTGAGGTGGTTGTCATTTCGTAATCGTAAGATGAGAAAACCATTTTTGGTCGATTTTATGGGTTGGATAAAGGTTTTATTCACCCTAATGGGTGAAATTATTTCATGTCTGTATATGGCGGGCGAATGCAATTCGCCCCTACAGTATTGGGGACTTTCCAGTGACAAATTGATCTTGGTCCATCCCCATATCCTGTCCCCTGAGCTGTTCCCTAGCGGAGTCGAAGGGGAGTCGAAGGGCATCTTGGATCAACCCCACCCAACCTCATGTGACATGATTTATTAATTTTTTAATCATTGATAATCAGGTGAATATGCTTTTGTTTTATATGTATATACTTATTAATTTTATTTGTATTGTTTTCTATGCTATTTTTGTGATACAGACAGTAGAATATTATTTCTATTATTGATTTACATCTATGTAAATCAATATATTACAACATTAATAAGATTTTGTTATTAATGTTTGTCCAGTATGTTTATACAATGATGAGTTAGCGCGTCAGGACATGAACGAATAATCAACCAGTAATTTATTGCTGAAACCTAAGATTCTCGTTTAGTAAATTGAATTAAAATGTTACTTGTGGGGGATTATGAGGGTGATTCCCCATTAAGTAATATGCTCCCTAATCAAAGTCAATTCTTGTTGAGTGAGCTCCCCAATCGAATCCGAGTTACCGCTCGAACTTTGGAATTGATCCTGGTCTATCCTCCCATCCATAGAATCCTGGTTCATTCCCCGTTCTTGGTCTATCCTCCCATCCCGAACATCCTGGTTCACCCCTCCCGAAACGGAATACATATTACGCCAGAAAATGTCCCATATCTCATATCTCATATCTCATATCTATTGTCTATTATTTAATTTTTGCCTATCTTAAAAGCTATAAACCTTAAAACCTCTATCCTTATGGGAAATATAAACCTCAATCGCAGGCAATTTATTTTTGGGACTGGTGCCTTATTGTCCATTGCAGCCTTGCAACAGGCGGGCTTTGCTGCAGAAATCTTGAAAGCAAGAACTGTAGCCTTGATTGGTGCCGGTTGGTATGGGAAAAGCGACTTGTTTAGGTTGCTACAGGTAAGCGATGTAGAGGTGGTTGCGGTTTGTGATGTGGACAAAAAGCATTTGGAAGAGGCTGCTGAGCTGATTTCCCAAAAACAGAAATCGAAAAAGGTGCCTAAGAAATATTCCGATTATAGGAAGCTATTGGCCGAGAATAAGCTAGACTTGGTGTTGGTGGGCACTCCAGATCATTGGCATGCCTTGATCGGTATTGCAGCCATTGAATCGGGTGCACATGTTTATCTGCAAAAGCCCATCAGTGTGGATGTGCTGGAGGGAGAGGCGGTAGTTGCTGCGGCTAGAAAGCATAATAGAAAGGTTCAGATTGGTACGCAGCGTAGAAGTACGCCGCACATGATCGATGCCAAGGAAAATATAGTAGAGAAAGGTTTGTTGGGAAAGATTTCACATGTTGAAATGTGCTGTTATTACCATATGAAAAGCAATGCCAATCCACCTGAAGAACCGGTTCCGGACTTCTTGGATTATGAAATGTGGACAGGACCTGCGCCATTGAGGCCTTATGATGGGCTTCCGCATGGTGGCTGGTGGCGCGCATTTATGGAGTACGGAAATGGGATCACGGGCGATATGTGTGTGCATATGTTCGATACGGTACGTTGGATCTTAGGTTTGGGTTGGCCCAAAAAGATATCGGCAACAGGAGGGATCTATGTGCAGAAAGAAGCTAAATCCAATATTGCAGATACCCAAACGGCTATTTTTGAATACGATGATCTAAACTGTGTGTGGACCCACCGCACTTGGGGCACGCCGGCAGATCCTGAATTCCCTTGGGCTTTTGTGATCTATGGCGATAAGGGAACACTGAAAGGAAGTACCATGAAATGGGAATTTATTCCAACAAAAGGGGAGAAGATCGTTCGAGATGTGGTCTATGAAAGGGAAAAGTATCCTGAAGATCTGAAAGAACCTCGAATTGAGCTCAATGCAGCGCCAGCAACCAGAGGGCAGATGAGGAATCTTCTGTCGGCAATCGATACCAATACATTACCCGTAGCAGATGTCCTTCAAGGGCATATCTCTACAGCTTCCTGTATCTTGGCCAATCTGTCCATGGAATTAAATCGTCCATTGGTATATGATCCGGAGAAGAAGGTCTGTGTGGGCGATGAAGAAGCTACAAAAAGATTAAAAAGAGAATATAGGGCACCTTGGAAACATCCATACCAAGGCGCTTAAAAAGAAATACTATTTTATGTTGTTTTGTATAGCCTGAAAGAGTTTATTAAAGCTGTGCTTAAGCTCTTCAGGCTCTTTTATTTCTATATGGTCCCCAAACATCATCAGCCATCTCGGGAATTCATGTTCTATGTCGCGGCTTTCAAAAACCATCTCTATTTTATCCCCAACCTTAGCTTCAGATACATATCCATAAGTATTTCTTTGCCAGCGTATAAAGGGAGCGAAATCACGGCTAACCAGAATCTTGGATTTAATCTTGGGTAGCTCTGGAGATTTCTGGTTGGACATATATTCCTCAATGCTGATATGTCTTTTGCTGAATTTATTTTCCAGTGCTGTTACCTGGGCTATTCGATCACTCCTGAACTGCCTGAAGTCCATCCGTTGAAGGCAATAAGCAACGATATACCAAAAGCCTATCTCGTGGACAATGCCGATAGGTTCGATTATCCTGAGGATGGCTTCATCATCCTTGATACCTTGGTATTCAATTTGGATCTGGGTTTTATTGGCAATGGCTTCAATGGTGCTGCTCAATACATGGGGTACCTTTTCAGGGAAGATCGGTACATGCTGTTTCCGCATGATGATCTGTTCCTGCATATTGGTCACCATGTCTTGGTCATTGCTCTTTAATATCGCCTTGATCTTCATCAATGCGGAAGAGTAAAGCGAGAAACCAGCTTGATCCAGGTATTTCTCGGCTAGTTTCTCCGTGGCGACAAAGCAAAGGGCTTCTTCCTTACTGAAGGAGACCGGCGGGAGCCGATAGCCATCCATGATGCTATAACCCATTCCAGCTTCGCCGATGAGGGGGACTCCAGCTTGTTCCAAGCTTTTGATATCCCTATATATGGTTCGTAGGCTGACATCAAATCGATCGGCCAATTCCTGCGCCTTTACAACCCTTTTGGATTGTAATTGAATCAATATCTCAACAATACGGTCGAATCTTTTCTTGATATCTACGGACATGAATAGCTTAGATTTCGCTTAATTTAAAAGTGTCTTTCAGTCTAATTCCTTTTTCAGTGTACTGCAATGTTGCGCATTCATTTACGGAATCATGCTCGAAGAACATGATATATTCATTATCAACGATCTCTTTCCAATAATCTTGTCTTTCCTGCATGGTAACCAATGGTCTGACATCATAACCCATGACATAAGCAATTGGAATATGGCCTACAGAAGGAAGCAAGTCTGCCATGTAGAGAATGGTTTTGCCTTTATATTGGATCTGCGGAAGCATCATAGCTTCGGTATGGCCATAAGCAAAGCGCATTTGGATCTCTGTATCGTATTGTGGGCTTTCAATATCGATGAAATTGAGCTGACCACTTTCTTGGATAGGCATGATATTCTCCTTTAAAAAGGACGCTTTTTCCCTAGGATTCGGATTTACGGCCCACTCCCAATGCTCTTTATTCGACCAATACCTTGCATTCTTAAATGCCGGCAGCAGCTTATCACCCTCTTTTTTAATGGCATCACCACAATGGTCAAAATGCAAATGAGTCAAGACCACATCCGTAATGTCATCACGATGGAAACCAAGTTTAGCTAAAGACTTATCCAACGTATCGTCGCCATGCATATGGAGGTGGCTAAAGAATTTTTCATCCTGCTTGTCGCCGATCCCAGTATCGACCAGTGTCAATCGCTTGCCATCCTCAATTAGCATCAAACGGTTTGCCCAGGTACATAAGTTGTTTTCGTCAGCTGGATTCGTTCTCTGCCAGAGGCTTTTTGGTACAACGCCAAACATGGCACCACCATCTAATTTGAAAAATCCAGTATCTATGCTATGTAGTTTCATTTGTGATTACATTTAATGTTCTCATTTGGCAGGTAAGCCAAGTATTATAAAATTGATGTTTTATGTCGGCTAAACCAAGTATAATTTGAGATTTTCGGTATAATGAAAGTCAAAAGTAAAATTGGTAGTTAATCCTGTAATCCATATAAGCATTTAATTGTCTATTCTACAGACCTTTGGAATACATTAAACCATCAGAGAATATGAGAACAAACAATCGTAGAGAATTTTTAAAGAATGGAGCATTAGCAGGATTGGGACTGATCAGCTCCAATGTTTTATTTGCTAGTTCAACCATGGAAATAAATAAAGACAGTAGCCTCAATTTTCAGGAAACAGGAAAGAGGCTGTTAGGATCTGGAAAACATCAATTGGAAGTATCCGCATTTGGTTTAGGCTGTATGGGTATGAGTTATCACCGTAGTTTCGTTCCTGATCGTCAGGTAAGCATAAATCTAATAAGAAAGGCAGCTGAATTGGGTATTAATTTCTTTGATACTGCCGAGGCTTATGGTCCATGGATTAATGAAGAATTAGTAGGAGAGGCCTTACAGCCTATTCGGAAGGAAATATTGATTGCTACCAAGTTTGGTTTTGTGGACGGCACACCGGCGAAAGGATTGGATAGCAGACCAGAAACGATCAGAAAGGTTGTTGACCAATCGTTGAAGCGTTTAAAGACTGATTATATAGATCTATTGTACCAACATCGGGTTGACCCGAATGTGCCGATGGAGGATGTTGCTGGAACGGTAAAAGAATTAATCCAGTCCGGGAAAGTCAGGAACTTTGGATTGAGTGAAGCCAGTGCAGAAAATATTAGGAAAGCCCATGCTGTACAACAAGTGACGGCTTTGCAAAGTGAATATTCCTTGGTTACCCGCCAACCTGAAACCACAGTGATACCTGTCTGTGAGGAGTTAGGGATAGGTTTTGTTCCTTATAGTCCATTGAGCAGGGGTTTGATTACAGGTTATATCAATGAACGAACCAAGTACAATGCGAACAATGATAATAGACCAGCATTGCCGCGCTATCAAAAGGATGCCATTATCGCCAATTGGACTCTGATTGATGCGCTGAAGGATTTTGGAGACTTGCGTGGTTTGACCGTCGCTCAGGTAGCTCTAGCTTGGTTATTGGCACAGAAACCATTTATTGTTCCTATTCCAGGGACCACCAAACTGGCTCATTTGAAGGAAAATTTTGATTCGAGAGAATTTCAATTTAAACCTGAAGAATTGAAGGAGTTGACTGCTGCATTGGACAAAATCAAGATTGTAGGTGAGCGAGCAGTGGGCCAACAGGCAAGCCAGATCAATAATTAAGGTTTGTAAACCCAACAATTCTGATATTATTTGGGTTGTAATTGAAGAAAATAAATCACGCTATGGAAATTAAGTTGAATTTGAGGTATTTATTGGGTTTTATTCTGGTTTTTTCTTTTGGAAATCTCTTTTCGCAGGAAAAAGCTGTGGATTTGGGTGGAAATAAACAAATTCACTTGGTTAGGATGGCAGAAATTGAGGTAATTCCAGAATATTGGGAAGAATATAAGGAAATCTTGCTCTATGGAGCTCGAGAGTCCGTGGAGAAGGAGGAAGGAGTGATTTCCATTTTCCCGATGGAGATCCAGGCTGAAAAATATAAGATCAGGATTCTCGAAATCCACAGAGATCAAAAAGCCTATGAGGACCATATCAAGTCCAAACATTTCCAGCATTATAAAACCACCACCTTGAAAATGATCAAGGATTTGAAATTGGTAGATATGAATGCCTTAGATGTGGGACTGATCAAGAAGATCTTTATTAAAGAGGGTATTGCAGAAGAGAAAAGGTAATTACCGTAATTGTGGTATCTGAAACCGTAATAGATATAAAAATAACAAGGCTAGAAGTGGGATATTTGAGGAGTTAGTTTGTTATTTTATTAAAGAATAGCATCAATTGAGGGGAAAGGGAAATCCCCTCTTTTTTTTTTGAATTAGGATGCCGCTCACCCATCGGATGGGCCAAGAGCTGGTATTGAGTCAGGATGAAATGGATAAGAGGATGGACCAAGAACTGGTATTGAACCAGGATGAAATGGATAAGAGGATGGACCAAGAACTGGTTTTGAACCAGGATGAAAGGGATGAGAGGATGAGCCAAGAACTGGTTTTGAACCAGGATGGAATGGATTGGAGGATGGACCAAGATCATTATGCATAATGTGTCAGTCTTGGAACTATCCACTCTTTATTTGAAATGGTTTTCTTCATTGGAAATGAGCCGGGGGCTAAAGGACTTCCTTCGGAAGTAGGGACGTTTGTAGAAACCCACAGCGTGGGTGGAATCTTTATAGAAAATAGATGTACGAAAAGGCCAACCCACAGCGTGGGTGAAATATTTTTCAATAAGACTTTCAGCAGAGTGAAAATAGTTTGCTCATCTTACGATTTCGCAATGAGACAACGAACCATAAAAAAACAAAAAATAGATTCTTCGTTTCACTCTGAATCCCTCTCTGGAATATCCAATTCTGAACGAGTAGTGAAGAATCTGTACGGTTCTCTATTATTAATGCTTGTCATTCTTTACCGAAGGTAAAGGACCTGTACGCCAATGCAATTATGACACAGGAAAGGAAATAGTTCTTGGTCCATCCTCGGATCCCTTTCATCCTGGTTCAAATGTCAGCGGGTTTATGCAATAAACCCCTACCTACATTTCGGTAATACTGGCTTTCGATCTTGGTCCATCCTCGGATCCCTTTCATCCTGGTTCAAATGTCAGCGGGTTTATGCAATAAACCCCTACCTACATTTCGGTAATACTGGCTTTCGATCTTGGTCCATCCTCGGATCCCTTTCATCCTGGTTCAAAAGCGGGTTTATTCAATAAACCCCTACGAAAGTGGTGCAAAACTGCGTTTTGTTCCCACTCCCCACCACAAAAAAAGGGGCAATCTTTGCAGAAGCCCCTTAATGGTTATTGTTTCTTGTTTAGTTAATGCTTAGTGGATAAAAAGCAATTCGCGTAATTTTGGCAAAGGCCATTTTGCATCATCAACGATTTTTTCAAGTTTGTTGACGTGGTAGCGGATTTCGTCGAAGAATGGTTTTACGACTTCGTCGTAAGCGATTGCTTTTTCGCGCATGTCTTCGATGGTGTTTGCTTTTTTACGGGCTTGACGCATTTCCTCGGCTTGTTCAAGGATAATGTTCACATGCTTGGAGATACGTTCAACATAGTTCAGTTGTGAACTATAAGCTTCTTTGCTTAGACCTAAATCTTTAAGGCCCTTTACGTTTTCAATCAATTGGTTTTGATAGATCAGACATGCAGGAGCAATTTGGCTAGTTACCACATCGCCAATCACACGAGCTTCAATCTGAAGTTTCTTGAAGAAGTTCTCCAATAAGATCTCATGTCTTGCTTCCGATTCACGTCTTGAGAAGATTCCTAGGGTTTCGAAAAGCTCAAGAGATTCTGGTTTTACATAGACATCAAGTGCTTTTGGCGTTGATTTGATGTTAGAAAGACCTCTACCTGCTGCTTCGATTTCCCATTCTTCGCTATAGCCATTTCCTTCGAAACGAATCGCTTTTGAATCTTTGATATATTTACGGACTACGTTTAAGATCGCAAGGTCTTTTTTAATTCCTTTTTTGATTTGTTTATCAACCTCTGTTTTGAATTCAATCAATTGTGTAGCAACGATTGCATTCAAGATGGTCATTGGCAATGCCGAGTTTGCAGAAGAACCAACTGCGCGGAACTCAAATTTATTGCCGGTGAAAGCAAAAGGAGAAGTACGGTTACGGTCGGTGTTGTCCAATTTCAAATCAGGGATTTTTGGGATACCGTGCCATAAGTTAGCATCAGCCTTAACTTTTTTGGCAACGCGAGCAGATTCTACCTCTTCAAGGATTTCATCTAATTGAGAACCTAAGAAGATAGAGATAATTGCTGGGGGAGCTTCATTGGCACCAAGACGGTGGTCATTGGAATGACTTGCAATAGATGCTCTCAATAAATCAGCATGCTCATAAACAGCTTTGATGGTGTTCACGAAGAAAGTCAAGAACATCAAGTTGTTTTTAGGAGTTTTGCCAGGAGATAGCAGGTTCACACCAGTATTGGTGATCAGGGACCAGTTGTTGTGTTTTCCAGATCCGTTAACTCCGCTATATGGTTTTTCGTGCAATAAAACTTTGAAGTTGTGACGAATGGCAACTTGTTCCATTACGTTCATCAACAATTGGTTATGGTCGATAGCCAAGTTGATCTCTTCAAACATAGGGGCACATTCAAATTGAGAAGGAGCCACCTCGTTGTGACGAGTTTTCAAAGGGATACCTAATTTCAAGGCTTCGTTTTCAAGGTCAACCATGTAAGCTAATACACGTTCCGGAATTGCTCCGAAGTAATGATCTTCTAATTGTTGTCCTTTAGCTGACATGTGTCCGAATAAGGTTCTTCCAGTCAATTGTAGATCAGGACGAGCATTATATAAGGCAAGGTCAACCAAGAAATATTCTTGTTCGATACCTAAAGAAGCATTTACTTTGGTAACGGCTTTATCAAAATACTGCGCAACATCAGTTGCAGCTTTGTCAATAGAAGCGATAGCTTTTAGTAAAGGCGCTTTGTAATCAAGGGATTCGCCAGTGTATGAGACGAATACAGTAGGGATACATAAGGTCTTGCCAGCACCAGTTTCAAAGATAAAGGCAGGGGATGAAGGGTCCCAAGCAGTATATCCTCTAGCTTCGAAGGTATTACGGATACCGCCATTCGGGAAAGAAGAAGCATCTGGTTCTTGTTGTACCAATGCATCTGCATTAAATTTCTCGATTGCGCTTCCATCAGAATCTGGTTCAAAAAAAGCATCGTGTTTTTCAGCTGTTGATCCAGTCAAAGGTTGGAACCAGTGGGTATAATGCGAAGCACCATTTTCTAGGGCCCAAGTTTTCATAGCTTGCGCAATGAAATCCGCTAATTCTCTGCTGATTTGTTTCCCTTCGTCGATAGATGATTTTAATTCGCTAAAAGTAGACTTTGGAAGGTAATCTCTCATTTTTGAGATGCTGAACACATTTTTGTTGAAAATGTGAATGGCGCGTTCTGAATTTACCTCAGTAGTTTCATTGAACATGTGCTTTGAGGCAGTTTCAACTGCGGATAGTCTGGAGTTTAACATGCTGTTAATATTAAATATACTTAAGTTTTTGTTGATTACTGAATTATTTCTTCTAAATTTTTATCAAAAGTATAGTAAAAACAATTTACTTGGATAAAATTTTTGAAAAAAAATGAAAAAACTGAAGATATTTAGTGTTTTTTAACAAAAACAGGTGGTAATTTCTAGAAATTACCACCTGTTTTAATGGAGTTTTGTAAAATTAGTCGACTTCAAGTCCCCAATCTATACCTTTTTCAGTTGCTTTGACACCTTTCTTAATCCAATTAGCAGCTGCTTTTCCTTTTAGGAAGTGATCAAAGAATTGAGCTTCGCGGATTTGTATGTCTTTTCGGTTCTGTCTTTGGATTAAGTTATGGTCATCACCGTTATAATTCAATAACCAAACCGGTTTATTCAACCTTCTCAAAGCTGTGAAGAATTCAATACCTTGGTACCAAGGCACTGCTCCATCATTGTCATTGTGCATAATAGCAACCGGAGTGTTCACCTTATCCATAAAGAATAGGGGTGAGTTCTCGATATATAAGTCCCTAGCTTCCCATAATGGTTTTCCGATGCGGCTTTGGGTATTTTCATACTGGAACTGTCTTGACATACCTGTTCCCCAACGGATTCCACCATAAGCAGAAGTCATATTGACAACCGGAGCACCAGCCCAGGCTGCAGCATACATATTGGTGCGAGTGATCAGGTGGGCAACTTGGTAACCACCCCAACTTTGTCCTTGGATTCCCATTTTGGTTGAATCAACCCAATTATTGTTCCTAGCTAGGAAATGCATTCCTGAATTAATAAATTCTTCAGCGGATCTACCTGGGTAACCAGTTTCATAACGTATATCTGGAGCAAAGACCAAATAGCCATTACTTACAAAATAAGGGATGTTCAAACGCGATGGGGTTGGAGCTGGAGCTTGGTAAGTATATAGCCCATCAGATAAGGTTTCATAGAAATAAGCGATAATAGGATATTTCTTGTTAGGGTCGAAATCTTCTGGTTTATATAGGATACCTTCGGATTTATAACCTTTAGGGGTTGTCCAATGAACCAATTCTGCTGTTCCCCAGTTATAATTTGCCTGTTGAGGATTAATATCAGATAGCCTAGTTTCGTTTTTAAAGTTGGCCAATAGATATAGGTCAGGAGAATGCTGGTAATCTTCCTTGGTATAAATGATCTTGTTTAATTTTTCATCCGCACTAAGCATTCTATAGGTATGAGGACCTGACCACAACTTGCTGATGTCTTTCTTACCTAATTTATATAGACCTTGGATTTTATCTATTTTATTGAAACCATTTAAGAAAACGGTCTTTGATTCATCGATCTGGTTATGATTGATTCTAGGATCATCATTTTTGAACAGTTCTTCAATACGATAAACCATCTGGTTTTGTCGTCCTTGACCATTAGTTAGATTAGTTTTGGTTTTACCATCCAGGCTCAGCTTCCAGATATCATATCGATCATTGATATAGATGTTTTTGCCATCTTTGGACCAACCCGCGATTCCGTAGGGTCCAGGAGCTGCAGGAACGTCATTTTCTTCATCCACGAAGCTAACTGGCAATCCTTCATTTAATTGTTTGCTGGTTTCTGAAGCAATATTGAAGCTGTACCAATTTCCATTGCTACGATTGAAGTAGACAATGTAATCTCCATTTGGAGATAAGGAGGCATATCCGGAATTTGATTTAGTAACCAATTTATTTTTGCCGGTTAAGGTAGAGATTGCATAAATATCGGAACGCATACCACCTTCCCATTGGGTCTCTATCCTGTATTCCTTGTCAGAAGTCGCCATAGCCCATTCATTGTCGGCATCGCCTGTTAAGGAGATTCTATTGAAGGTTTCATCCGATAGAGGGATAACATTTCTATTGGAGGCTAAATTAATCATAGCCGTATAGTTCCTAGAAAGATCTCTTTTTAAGTTCACCAATTGCATAGGTTGCAGATAGTCATCTTGCCAATGCCAAATATCCACTTTTGCATGTTCGAATTCTACCAATGTGGTATCCTTTACTCTTGGGATTGGAGCCAGACCGAAAAACAGTCTTTTGCCCGATTTGCTAAAGGTTAAGGCGCCATCGCCAGAAACAAACCAGTTTTGAGGAATCCCATTTGAATTTCTATCGGCCAATATCACTGCTGAATCTTGGGATGCAGTATAATAGTAGAGCTTAAATTCTTTTAATAGTGATTTTTCTGCTGTTTTGTCCGCCAAGAAACTCAATTGCTTTGTAGCGTCGTCAAACTGTATGTTTTTATAGTTTCCTTTTCCAGAGCTGATTTTCTTTTTGGATTTGTTTGCCAAGTCCATAATAAATAGGCCTGATTCGTTCAAAGAGTCCTTTTCTGGGCCTTTAATGGAGTAAACTAGGAACTTTCCATCATCACTCCATTCGTAACTATCCGCTTTTAGAATATTGCTTGTGTCGGCCGTATTTAAATTTAGGACGGTTAAAGTAGATGTGGGTTTGTCTTTTTTCGATCCCGACTTTGTTTTGCTGCTATCCGAAGTACTTGGAAGTTTAGTTTCATGCAGGAAGGCAACAAAATCATTTCCATTTCGGGCGATTTTATATGATTTGACCTGTCCAAATTTATTGGTCTGGTTCTTTGCGATATTGAAGACCAAAAGAGAGTCCTTTGGCATTTCATCAGGCTTCTTTTTCTTGATCTTTGCCTGTCTAACCTCTTGGAAAGAAGCTTTGATTAAGCTGACCAAATGTTTTTCATCTTTAGTCAACTTTAAATCTGCTCCTCGAGGGATTTGAATCAGATTTTGGTTGTTGGCATTTTTTAAGATGGCAGTGGCATCGCCCTCTTGTGGAGTAATGCTATAAAGAATAAGATTTCCAGATTTGCTGATCTCGGGTTTACTGATAACATTCCAGGAATCATAAACAGTGTGATCGATTGGTTTTTTCTGTGCATACGTTAGGGAAATTGCACTTAAACCAAGAAGTATTAAGCCAAATTTACGTTTCATATAATTTGATGTTTGGAATTCCAATAATACCCAAAATTTGTTAACTTAGGTTAGGTTAAAGGATAACAATTTTAGTATAATCACATTAACACGCTTTATATGAAAAACACAGGGATTATTATCAGTATTATCGCCGGCCTTTCCATCATTGTTTTTGCTATGATCTTTGGTAATGCCTATAAGTATAAGTACAAAAATTCCAATACGATTAATGTGACCGGTAATGCGATGACCAATTTTGAATCTGATATAGTGAAATGGTCAGCGGTATTCAGCCGTAAGTCCATGGATTTGAGCGAGGCCTCTGAACAATTGAAGCGGGACCGTGAGTTGGTGAAAGACTTTTTGGTTCGCCAAGGAATAAATGAGAAGGAAATTTTGTTCAATGCCGTTAATATTGCCCGTGATTTTAACTACCATACCGACCAAAACGGTAATAGTTTCAATACTTTTACAGGATATAGCCTTTCCCAAAATGTTTCCATTGAGTCGAAAGATTTAGATAAAGTGGCTAATGCATCCCGTGAAATCTCCACTTTGATTTCGCAAGGAGTGGAGTTGGCTTCCAATGCGCCGAATTATTATTTCTCTGGCCTTGAAGACCTGAAATTAAAATTAATCTCCGAAGCGTCCCAAAACGCAAAAGTTAGAGCTGAAAATATCGCCAAAGAAGCTGGATCCTCATTGGGATCCCTTGTGAAAGCAGATTTAGGTATCTTCCAGATCACCGGCCAGAACGAAAACGAAGAGTATTCCTATGGTGGTGCCTTTAATGTGACCTCAAGAAAGAAAACCGCGAATATTACGGTGAAGACGAGTTATTTATCGGAGTAGTATTTAGTTTAAAGTATTTAGTATTTAGACTTTTGGTGGACTTGGTATTTGAACCAGGATTGGGTTCGACTCCGCTCACCCACCGAGGATCCGAGGATGGACCAAGATCATGGTTTGAACGTAGTTTCTAAGACTATATTTAATCATATTTCCGTAGGGGCGAATCGCATTCGCCCGCTTCATATTCTGAATAAATAATAGGTTTGTAAGACGTAATTTCCTACATTTTCGGTTTCCGCCACGGTGTCATTCTGACGCAGGAAGAATCTCGGAACCATGCAAACCTAATTTCATTGGCGAACAGGTCCTTGATCTTCGATCAAGAATGACAAGAAAATGTTGAGGCATTCACGTACAGATTCTTCACTGATCGTTCAGAATTGGAAGCCTCCTGAGAGGGATTCAGAGTAAAACGAAGAATCTATTTCTTATTTTTTAAGGATGCGGGTCATTTCGAATCGCAAGATGAGAAAACTGTTTTTTGTGAAGCCTGCTTAGTTCCGAGACCATTCGGCCGAGCCTTCAGGGTGACACAAAAGGGTTATAGAAAAATATTTCACCCACGCTGTGGGTTGTCCTTTTGACGATTCACCTTTCTATAAATATTTCACCCACGCTGTGGGTTGACCATTTCAAACATACAATTTCTAAAAATATGTCACCCCCGCCGGGAGTTTTCTCTACAGTAACAAACTGTCTAAATACTAAATACTTTCTACTAAATACTATTACGGATATAAAAAAAGGTCCTATGATGTTTCACAGGACCTTTTGTCTAAATACTAAATACTTTCTACTAAATACTCCCACTACGGATCTATCCTAACGAATTTACCGTCTTTGTCGAATACGAGGTCTAGACCGTTTGTAAGTTCGACATCGTAGCCGTGGTTTTCTCTTTCGATGCTATTGATGCCAGCATTAGCATAGTTTTGTTTTACATAGTCGTTGATAGCTGTAGGGATCAAATTTTCTGGTAGTCTGGCGGTATCGGCTTTAGCGTCGATATCTAACCATTGACCGTTTTTGTCGAATTTGATCTCGATCCCATTATCAAGAAGTACATCGAATTCTTTTCCAGAAAGGCCTTCTTTTTCTTCAACTACAGAAAGGATTTTCACGCCGCTGAAGTTATCCTTTAGGAATTGATTTGCGCTTTGAGGAAGTTGATCTTCAGTGATTACTGATTCTTTATCACAAGACATCGTTAATGTTGCGATTGAAAACAGGACAGTTAGTGCTAGAAGTAATTTTTTCATTATAAAGTTTTATTAAGATTATTGTGTGTAATTCAATTAGTCATCAATTTTGATGAAGTCTGCATTTTTGTTGAATTTAACTTCGATTCCGTTTGTTAATTCAATTTCATATCCCTTTTTATCTTTTTTAATCTGAACGATTTTATTGTCAGGGAAGCTCTTTTGAACGTATGATTTGATTTTTGCAGGTACAATATCCTGAGGTACAGCCGCGGTATTGGCATCTACTTCAGTCCAATCTCCTTTAGAATCGAATTCTACTTCAGTTCCACTTGCTAAGACAACTTTATATTCGATTGGAGATAGAGTTTCCTTTTCAGATTTAGTCAATGCAACCTTGTCATTGTTATAATGATTTTGTAGAAAGCTTTGTGCTGTTTTTGGCAAGTTTGCAACTTCTATAACCTTTTCTTGTGCGATTGCTTGGAAAGAAAATCCAGCAATAAACAATACCATAAGTGTTTTTATTAGATTTTTCATGTCGTTTAATTTTTTGTTTAATCAAATTTCTATGTCAAATCTGGAAAGAATTAGGAAAAAGAAGTTTTTTTAAGAATTATTTAAACTTTTTTAATTTAAAATGCTGTTCCGCCTGGGCATATTCATATTCTATATGGATATGGGGGTATTTGTCTAGGATCGTTTGGACAATGGAAAGCCCTAAGCCATTAGATTGGCTATCTTGGTTGCCTTTATGGAAACGTTTGAAAATATATTGCGGATTTAAAGCTCCCGAATCGCTGCTATTAGCAAAATCAATTACATTATTACTGATGGTGATTCTAATATGACCTTCTTGGAAATTGTATTTAATGGCGTTCCTGAGGAGGTTGGATATTAAGATATGGGCAAGATCCAAATTCAGGTTTGCAATAAATTGTTCATTTTGTACAAGATCGACCTTAATTTCCTTAAACTGGATGAAATCTTCCAATTCCTCTAGCTTTTTGATGATAAGGTCATTGAAATTGACTTCCGTGCTGCTACTGTACTGGTTGTTTTCAATTCTTGATAGCATTAATAAGGATTTATTTAATGCCACCATTCTATGCAAAGCTTGCTTTGCTTCTGCTATTTTAATGGTTTTTTCCTCTGGCAGATCTCCTTCTTGCAATAGTAGGTCTAATTTTCCAATGGTTATCGCTAGGGGAGTCTGCAATTCGTGTGATGCATTCTCCAGGAATAGCTTTTGCTCTTCAAAAAGACCTTCATTACGATCTATCATTTGTTTGATTTGGGAATTTAACTCTTCAAACTCCTTTACCTTGGTGATGGTTGGTTCGAAGGTTTTGCTATGACCAAACCGGTAATTGCTCAGGTTTCTTAAAATTTTCTGGAAAGGTTGCCAACCCTTGCTCATAACGAAGTAGTTGATGACCAAGATGCTCAATACAATGACTAGGTATAAAACAGCAAGAGCGATGGCGAGATTGATCAGATAATCATCTTCTTCGACAGTGGAAGTCCTGATATCTAAACCGTAGGCTTTTCTATCCTTGGAATAGAAACCAGTCTTTAAGATCCTATAGGGTTCATCTTCATCATCATAGGGCATATACATCAATTCCCTAGAAAAATGGTTTTTATCAATATCTTCCTTGGGTTGAATGGGGTATATCTTGAATTGGTTTATACCATATTCTTGGTTATTGTTGATAATATCGGGGTTGTTGTAGGCTTCACGAATGATTTCTAGCTTTTGGTTCTTTAACCCATCGTCGATGTTGTCATAAACTTCGTCCATGAGGAAGGCATAGAACAGCAAGGCCCAAACTGCCATAATGATCAGGATGGCAATCGCTAGAAACTTATTGGTGTAATATTTAATCGAAACCGACATTATACTAGTTTATATCCGACTCCATACACCGCTTGAATATCCATGTCAGCTGCAGAGTCTTTCAATTTCTTACGGATGTTTTTTATTTGTGAATAGATAAAGTCCAAATTATCGGCTTGGTCGGTATGGTCGCCCCAAACGGACTCTACCAAACTTGTTTTCTCCAATAGCCTATTTGGTCTCAGGAGGAAATAATGGAATAAATCAAATTCCTTGCGATTAAAGGCGATATCGGTATCATTGATGAGAATAATCCTGCTTTCTGGATTTAAACTGACATTTTTATATTTAACCCATTGTTCGCCATCATTGGAATTCCTTCTGATGATCGATTTGACCCTGGCTAGTAATTCAGCAAGATGGAAAGGTTTGGAAAGGTAGTCATCCGCACCTATTTCCAGACCCAATACCTTATCTTCAACGGAATCCTTTGCAGATAGAATCAATACAGGTTGTTTCTTATGTTCATCCTTTAGTGCTCGGAGAATGTCCAAGCCACTTCCATCCGGTAGCATAATATCAAGCAATATGCAGTCATATTGATAATTCATGGCTTTTTCTAAGGCTGTATTGTAATCCATAGCTGATTCAATCAGGAAGTTTTCAGATTTAAGGAATTCTTCAATGGTCAGCAATAGCTCTTTCTCGTCTTCAATAATTAGTATCTTCATCTTAATTCAGTTTACAATAAAGCCAATAGATTCTGGAAAGATTCTGGAATAAGTAGGATCCTTACATAATCACTTTGACACCGGCATAAAAATTCCGAGTAGGCGCTGCATTAAAATAACGGTTTCCCATTGCATTTATGTCATTTCCAAGGCTGTATTTTTCGTCCAGTATATTATCTGCTCCTGTAAATACCTGTAATTTATATTTGCTTGAGATTGGGGTAAGCCAAGAAATTTTAGCCTGTAACACATGGTATTTGGAGGCAGAAACGGTGTTCGCATCGTTTAATGGGATGCTTGAAGTAAAATTATGTAATAGGTTTAAATCTATATCTTTAATGAACTTGAAAGATAAAGTATTTGCCCAAATCCAGTTTGGAACGGAGGTTACTTTGTTTCCATTGAAGTTGTTTTCTCCAATTACATAATCTTTGAATTTATAATCTTGATAAGTAAGGTTGCTGGAGAGAATCAGACCGTTTAGGAATTGAGCATTTTCGTTGGCAATCAATTGGGTCAATATCTGAGCTTCTATTCCTTTTTGATCAATTTTTCCAGCATTTTGGAAGAATTCATTTCCGGCTTCATTCAACTGTCTGATGATAGCATTATCCATTTGATAGTTATATGCGGCAAGATCGGCAATAAATCTGCGATCATGGGTTTCAAAACGGATTCCAGCTTCGTAATTGATTCCTGTTTCAGCATTTAGGTTTTGGTTGATCTTATTATCGGAAGATCTAACTTCGGCAATGGTAGGAGTTGAGTAGCCTTTGGATATGGAAGCTCTCAAAGCAAAGTTCTCGGTCGCTGCATAGGATAGACCTAGCCTTGGCATCCAGCTTTTGTCAAAATTGATTTCTCCATTTACATTATCTTCCCCTTCAGCTGATTTTTTAAAGTTTATGTTGTTGAAATTAAGTCCAATAGAGGCTTCTGCTGTAAGTTTTTGGTAAAGTTTGGTTTTGAACCTATAGAAATAAAAATGTTGTAGATTTTCTAAGTAATCATCATCTGTTTGAGATCCTCTAACCCCCAAATTGTTCTTGTAATTGTTGACATTGTACCAACCTTTCTGGCCTTCTCCGCCTAGTTGCATCTCCCATAAGAAATCTTCTTTATCTCTGTTTTCATAAGAGAAGTATGTTCTAAATCCTAGGTTTTTCTCTGTTCTTGTTTCGTAATTTGTGATAAATGGGTTTTCAAGGTCAGTATAACTTCCGAAGACGGAAACCACGTTTTTCAATCTATTGCTGATTTGGTATTCATTGCTAAGGCCTCCAATAAAGGTTTTGTTATAAATGGCAGCCTTTTGGTCCTTAGCGCTTGGGAAAGGTCCACCTGCTGGTCTAAACTGTGTTGGGTCCTCATCGTACTGCTGTTGGGTCAATCCTCCAGGAGTTTGATAGCCCATATCTGAATAGAGGGCGAATCCTTTTAATTTGCCATAGGCATTATATTTCCATTGATGTGCGGTTTGGAAAAACAATTTGTCCATTGCAGTATGTTGTCGGTAGCCGTCGGACCTCAAGTAAGCTTGATCAAATGAAAAGTTATAGTTTTCATTGACTTGATGGTTAATTTGCAGCTGCTCATGGAATAAGCCAAATGAACCTCCAGAAATCATTAAGGACTTTTCATTATTTATTTGGCCAAAACCTTCAGGGATAAATCGGATAACACCACCTGAATTTGGTCCATATAAAGAACCATCTGGACCTTTGATGATTTGAATGCTGTTGATCCCTACAGGGTCCAAGATGTTTAAATAGGTATTCCCGCTGGCATCGGTAAAAGGGATTTCATCCAAATATATCTTGGTGTTGCGGACTCCAAAAGGGGAGCGGAGCATACTTCCACGAAGGGCAAGTCTATAGCTGCCGGGAGATCTTTCTTCCATCCTTAAACCGCTGGTTGTATTGATGGCGCTCAGGAAGCTGCTTGGAGCCTGAGATTCTATTAATTTTTTGGTCACTACTTTTGCTGAGGTTGTCAGGTCAAGCATGGCTTGAGAATTGAAATGAGCTTTTATTTCGATTGGAGCTATTTCATTTATACTGGTATCCTTTGTGATAGTTTGTGCATTTGCCGAAAGGAGGGAAATTGACGTCGTAAAGCTGATTAAGCCAAGTTGTTTTAAATACATGTAGGTTAATATTGTTTAAAATATTAATATATAAATAATTAGAATGCTTCGTTTAGACCTAAGAATAAACCGTGCTGCCCAAATTTACCAAAAGCGTAGTCAATACAAAGATTAGTTCGGGTAGCTTTGTTAAATAATAATCTCAGGCCTGCGCCGGCTGCGGGCTGCCAAGTTTGGAATAACTTAGTTCCCATTTGGTCATTGGCGGTTTGGATATTCGCAAAGACCACTCCGCTCAAGAATTGATTTCTCAATATCGGGTACCTATATTCTACTTCAGAATAAAAGAAAGAGCTTCCTTTAAAATATCCCATAGTATATCCACGGCCACTGCGGGCATAGGTGTCTTTTGCCGTACCCGGTAAATCTATATAGGGAAGCTTTCCGCCGAGATTGTATGAGCCAAAGTTCCAAAAGGCAATAACATGGTTAGGTCTATCTGTTGATAATTGCCAATATTTTCGGAAATCAGTTTGCAATTGATAGGCATTATGGGTGCTTCCAAGCCAAGTTTGGTTCATTCTGAGGACCATATCGACATAATAGCCTTTATATGCTGAGTTAGGATTGTCCCTTGTCATGTATTGCATGTTCAGCATAAAGCCATTGTTGTTTACTCGTGTGGGATCGAAATTATTCCATCTGCTGTAAATTTCGACGGGTGCCATATTTTCTGCACTTCCAACTGTGCTTAATTGTCTTTTTAGTTCGAAAAATACACCGACACCTACAAACGCTCCGGGGAATAGCTGTTTATATACCCTCTCATTGATGGTATATGCCATATACCGATTGACAAATCGCTGTCTTTCGGGGTTATTCATGATGAGTTCTTCCTCAGTTGGGTTCTCCAAGGTTCCGCCTATTCCTAAACCATAATCAAGGCCTACGGCTTTTGCTACCATGGCACCACCCTTAATATTCCATTTATTGCCGGGAGTATAGATATCGTGCAAGAGGTAGCCTACGATAATCCCTCGGGTAGTGGCACTTAAAGCAGTAGCAGCAATGGACATGGTGGTGTTTGGCTCATTGCCAAGTACTTTACCGCCCACCGCTTTTATTCCAATCTGTGCACCGATGGAGGGGTTATAGTTGATATTAGGTAAATAGGAAATTGCAGATCTTTTGCCAGAGGGCTTTTTGTTGTCTTTTTTAAATGGATTGATATCCCTAAATGCATCTACGATGTCGTAAAGATGGGCAGTTGGTAGGACACTATCCCTTTGTTCTTTCGTACTTACCGTATCATGGATTTGTATTTGCAGCGCGAAGGAAGGTAATTGAGCTAAGACAAATAATAGAAGTAACGACAGCTTTATGCGCATTTTATTTTTTTATTATTGGTTGATTTAGTGGTAAATGCTGATCCATTAGCCGTAAAAATATTATTAATTAGTGAATCCACTTTAAGATTAATGTCATTTTACTTGCTGAAAAGATCGAGATGGCCCAATAGGCCAGTGATCCCACCTGTATGAATAACCAATATTTTGCTTTTCGATTTGAAATAACCTTTCTGAATTAGGTCATATACGCCATACATGAGCTTGCCTGTATACGTTGGTTCGATCATGATTCCTGTAGAGCTGACAAAATTTTTGATAAATTCTATCAATTCTGGTTTTGTTTTGGCATAGCCAGAAAAATGGTAATCAAGATGCATGTAGATCTTTTGGGGATCTATATTCCATTGGGAAAAATCCTGCAGAAGGGAATCGGCACCCTTTAAGACAGGAATGCTATGCACTTGACTATGAAAGTTATTTTGTTCAATTCCCAGTTGAAGTCCAGCAACAGTAGTTCCTGTTCCTGAGGCTACAAAGATATGATCGTAATGTTGATTGAGTTCCTTGATTATATCAGCGCAGCCTAATAATCCGAGTTCAGATTTACCGCCTTCATCAATAAATAAACTGGTTTTGGAGTCATGATTTTCGGAAAATATCTTTTCTTTATTTCTGTAAGATTCACGGTCAACAAAGATAAGTTGGAGACCAAAGATCCTACACATATCCAGAACGGGGTTCCTGACTTCTTCTCCACGGACATAAGCGATAGCTTTAAACCCAAAAGTTGCCGAAGCTGCTGCGCAGGCGAGGAGATGGTTGGACCAGGCTCCTCCAAAGGTTACCAAATGGCTGATATCTTTAGACTTTGCGTACTCCAGTTGATATTTTAATTTACGCCATTTATTCCCAGAAATAAAGGGATGTATTTTATCATCACGTTTGATGAAAAGCCTGATTTCCTTTTCTTCGAAAATAGGGTCGATTATTTCTTCTTCGGGACTGAAAATTTGAAATGGCAAATGCATGGGTTAAAATTATGCTTTTTTCTTGCAGGAAATAGAATGATTATAAAAATGCTATTTTTGCAGCATGGTAGATCATTTGGATAACGAACAAGAGGAGCAGGAGCTCTATGAACATTTAAGGATTGTTGCGGATAAGGGGCAAGCTCTATTGCGCATCGATAAATTCTTGATGAATAGGGTGGAAAATACTTCGCGAAACCGAATTCAAAATGCCATTGATGCCGGAACGGTGAAGGTGAATGACAAAGTGATCAAAGCGAGCTATAAGGTAAAGCCATTTGATGTTATTACGGTGGTATTGCCAGATCCTCCAAGAGATACTGAGGTCTATCCAGAAGATATTCCATTGGATATCATTTATGAAGATGATGATGTGTTATTGGTTAATAAAGAGGCAGGTATGGTGGTACATCCAGGCTTTAACAATTACACTGGAACCTTGGTCAATGCCTTGACTTTTCATTTAAATCAATTGCCAACTTTACCGGGCAATACAGGTCGGCCGGGTTTGGTTCACCGTATTGATAAGGATACATCTGGCCTTCTCGTCATAGCCAAGAATGAATGGGCGATGACCTTTTTAGCAAAACAGTTTTTTGAACATAGCATAGCCAGGAAATATGTAGCCTTGGTATGGGGTGACATTGCAGAAGACGGCACTGTTTCAGGTTATATAGGTCGCAACCTGAAGGATAGGAGGATCATGGATATGTATGATGATGAAGAAAAGGGCAAATGGTCAGTTACTCATTATCGGGTCCTGGAGCGTTTAGGCTATGTGACCTTGATCGAATGTCAACTTGAAACAGGTAGGACGCATCAGATCCGTGCCCATATGAAATCCATTGGACATCCCTTGTTCAATGATGAGTCCTATGGTGGTGACAAGATTTTAAAAGGGACTTCATTTTCTAAGTACAAGCAGTTTGTTGAGAATACATTTGCCTTGCTTCCACGTCAAGCCCTGCATGCCAAGAGTTTAGGATTTATTCATCCAAAATCTAAAGAATTTTTGCATTTTGAGGTACCAATGCCGGAAGATTTCCGTTTAGCATTAGAGAAATGGAGAAGTTACAGCTCAATTAATCAAAGTTAGATTCTAAAAATATTTATGCCCACACATTTTATTAACTACAACGGTACTGTGGTACCTCAAGATATGGCTATTCTAGACGTCGATAGCCGCGCATTCAGATATGGTGATGGAATTTTTGAAACCATGCTATGGAAGGATGGAGATATCCGATTTTTAGATCTTCATTTGGAGCGATTGCAGGAGAGCCTAAGCATGTTGCATTTTGATGATGCAGATCAATTCAATGCATTCTTTATTCGCAGTAAAGTGGAGGAATTGCTTCGTAAAAACAGTATGGTTGGTCAGCAAGCTCGCGTAAGACTAATTGTATTCAGGCAAGGAGGAGGCCTTTACAGTCCAGAATCCAATAAGGCTGCTTACATTTTGCAGGTGGATCGAAAACCGGAGACTCTAAGGGATAAAAAAACTGGGTTAATCATTGATATATATACTGAGTATAAAAAGGCTTATTCAGAGCTTTCTAAGATAAAATCCAATAATGCCCTGATCTATGTTATGGCAGGCTTGTTTAAGAAAAAGAATGCATTCGACGAAGTCTTGATCCTGAATCAGTCGGGTAATTTATGTGAGGCTTTGGCATCGAATATTTTTATCTATTATGACAAGGTTTTGTACACGCCTGCATTATCTGAAGGATGTATTGCCGGTGTGATGCGTCGAGTGGTAATGGATATGGCGCAGGAGCAAGGGATTGAGGTCGTTGAGGCAGAAATAAAACCAGATATCGTAAAGGTCGCTGATGAGATATTCTGTACCAACGCCGTTGAAGGTATACAATGGGTGATGGGCTATAAGCACAAACGCTATTTCAATAAGGTATCAAGGATATTCCAAGATCGACTTTTGTCTTGGTCTTATGAAACTGAGGAATAATTTATCACATTAACATCTTTTTAAGCAGGATCACCTGTCCAAGGTGATAATAGGCGTGTTCTATCTGCCCATCGATATTTCGGATATATGATCCATATTTTTCATCGAAGAATTTTTCTTGAAGTTTAGATTCATGTAAATCTTCAATGGATTTGGCGAAGAGTTCAGATTGATCCATTAATTCATCTTTTAGCTGTTGCCATTCTTCATCGTTTAGTAATTCGCTAGAAGGGAAACTCAGGGAGTCTTTTATGTCCAATTGTCCTGATTTGAAAAAGTGGTTTATGCCCTTTATGTAATATAGGACGTGGAAAGTAAGATCGTATATGCGATTGATATTGGGGATCTTTTTCATAGCCAAGTCGAGATTGACATCTTTCAATTCTTTTTGCCAGTTCGTGTTTGCGATCCAGGTTCCGGAAAGCATGACCTCCCTAAATCTATTTGCAAGATATTTGCTCATATATCGGTTTATTAAATAGCTGTAATCCAGTTGATAAACCAAATATAAAAACAAAAGGGATAGCATTACACTATCCCTTTTACATTAATATATAGTTATTTGTGATTCAAGGCTTAAATCAATGTAGATTAATTTCCCCTCTTTAGAATTAGTTTTTAACCAATTCCACATTTACAGTGATGGCTACTTCAGGAGCTACTGCATCGATTCCGGCAGCGGTTTTATCGGCATATTTGATATTGTAATCAAAACGGTTGATCGAAGTTGTTGCTGTAAATCCAGCTCTAGTTTTTCCCCAAGGATCTAGGATTGTTCCGTTGTTTTGGATTACATCAAAGGTTACATTTTTTGTCACGTCTTTAATAGTAAGGTCTCCAGTTAATTTGAATTTACCTTTGCCGGCTTTCTTAAGCGTAGCATTTTTAAGGGTCATTTTAGGGAATTTCTCTGCACTGAAGAAATCATCACTTTTTAAGTGATTGTCTCTTGCTTCAATTCTGGTATCTATACTGTTTACATCAATATCAAATGAAACTGTAGCATTGTCAAAGTTCACTGAATCTTTAGATTCTACTTGACCTTCTAGTTTGGTAAAATCTCCATCAACGAAAGAGATTCCTAGGTGTTTGATTTCAAAACGAGCGTTCGTGTGTGCTGGATCGACTGACCATTTCGTTTGCGCGAATGCAACGTTGCTAACTAAAATCAGGGCTGTAAAAAAGCTTAATAGAGTTTTCATATTCAATATATTTTAATTTCGTTTTTGTTTAATACTGCAAATTTTGGGATAAAATTAAACATGCACATTGATCTATGATAATAAATGAAAATAGATAGAAAATGTTTTAAAATGAGAGGTCTTGAAGCTGATTAGCTACAATAAAATATAGATTGACGAATGCTGTGATGTGATGTAAAAATTAAATATATTTATTGTGATTTTAGGTAGTAGAGGGCTTATTATTGAAGTTAATAAATTCAATGAAGATTGGATTAAAAAGAGCTGTTTAATAGAAGATTTTGAAATTAATATAATTGACAATATAGTTGATTATTCAAAATCTGAAAAAAATACAATGAAAAGCAAACATGAAATTAGGACCAGAGATTGAAAGTGCAGTAAAGAGAGGAGATACTGTTTACCTTGAAAAGAACCTCAATGATAGCAACATCAATGAAGTTAATGAACAGTCGCAAAACCTATTGATGATTGCGACCTATCAAAATGATTATCCAATGGCTGCTTTTTTGGTAAAGAGGGGGGCTGATCCCAATCAACAAGATGAATTGTTGAACAGTCCTTTTCTGTATGCTGCGGCCTCAGGTTATTTAGATCTAGTGAAATTGTACCTGGCTTATGGAGCTCGCTTTGATGTTTTTAACCGCTTTAATGGGACTGCGTTGATTCCAGCTGCAGAGAAAGGGCATGTTGAGGTTGTCCGTTTATTGTGCCATACCAAGAATTTCCCTATAAACCATATCAATAAGTTAGGCTGGACTGCATTACTGGAAGCTGTGGTCTTAGGGGATGGAAGTAAAGATTATGTAGATATCGTAAGTATCCTACTGAAAGGAGGGGCAGACAAAAGTATCGCCGATAAGGATGGCGTATCTGCATTGGATCATGCCGAAGAGAAGGGTTTTTCAGAAATAGCGGAATTACTGCAGATGTATTAATTAGATATTTGAGAGGGTGGATTAGGTTATTTTCTTGATAACTTTCTCCACTCTTTTTCTTTTACTATCTTTTTCGATTTCATCTAATCGAAGTGATAAAGTTTCAATAACTTTTTTGGACGACTGTGCTTTTATTTTTGTGCTTAGCATTTCAGCATACATCGGTAATTGGTTTGTTGGACAAGAAGAAAGTTGTTTGATTAAGGCATTAAATGCCTCCTCAGCATAGTTTTGATGATCTAGGAGATTCGTTAAAATAGCCACAAAATTATCTCTAGTTATAACTGAACCTTGTTCAACAGCGTTTTCAAGGCTGATGATATTGTTGAAAATCTGATCAGGCACTATCAAGGATATTGTTTTTAATGCGGACATAGCACCCCACTGAAGTCTGTTGTTTTTAATTGTTAAGGCTTCGATAAAATCTTTCCAATAGGAGGAAATCAGTTCAGGAGTGATTTCCCCAATCTCATAAAGTACTTTAATGCTGTCATTCTGCAAATCTTTTTGATTGCCTTTGATCAATTGTATCAGTTCCTCGACAGACTTGCTATCCTTGGTTTTCGCGATTTCTTGCGCTAATTGGATATTTGGTTCCTCATCACGTCTACCTAAGGTCGATGCTAATCTTTCTTTTACCATTTTTTCAAGGTTTGATGTTGTAAGTTAAGAGAAAAATGGATTGTTTTCTTATTGAATGTCAGAATTTATATGCTGATTTTGAGGGAATAATTTAAAATAAACCATTAATCTATGATTTTTGATGATTAACTTATATCCGACTGAAATTAAATCTATTGCTGATCTGTGGATTAGGATGAATGGCTTGATTTTAGATGTAATTCAATAAAAAAAGGGAATGATAGTCCTATTTGTTAAAGAGCACAAACAATTAGGTTTGTAATGCATTATTAAATAAAGAGAATGAAAAAGAAGAATATTTATCGAAGTATAATGAAGATGATACGGTTGGTTGGACTGCAATAGATGGGCAACTAGCTACTATTTATGAGGGTATTGAGCCAAGGCATTATGGTCCTTTATGTGGTTTGCATTTTGCAGCTGGCGGAACTGACCCTATTGATGGAATAAGCGTTTATGAAAATAATCATGAGCCTTCACACTTACATTTGGTTAGCTATGGAATGAGCGAGCTTTACTATAACCCAGAAATGGCGGAAAGTGAATTCAGTAAATGGGGTTTTGAGTTTACCTTTAGGTTGGTGCCTTTTTCAGAAGATGAGGGCGATCCAGGCTGGGCAATGCAAGTTTTCAATAATTTAGCTCGATATGTATACCAAAGTGGAAGATGGTTTGAAGAGAATCAGTTTATTCCAGCTAGGGGGCCAATAAGGTTAAATACGGAAACTGATATAGTAGGGTTTGCTACTTGCTTGGATCCTCAATTAGGGAGGATAAAAACAGCTCATGGTGAAGTATCTTTTATTCAATTAGTTGGAATCACACAAAAAGAACTAGACTATCTAATGGAGTCGCCATCCACTCAAAAAGTTGCTGATTTTTTAGATGAAATGAAGAAGGGTAACCCTTTGTTGGTTACAGATTTAAATAGAAAATAATTAGGCTGTAGTTGGAAAGGTCTGTCTCTTTTAGGATATAAAGTTTAGCATGAAGCATATCAATGGTTTTCAAAAAATAAAGCGAGTTGGACAGATTCTGAAAATCCTATCAAAACATGGGTTTGATGAGGTTGTTTCAAGATCCAACCTGGACAGGATTTTGCCAGATAGTTTTTTGTTCTGGAATAATCATGCTCGGAAAGTTTTTGAAGAAGATTTTAATATAAGGGTTAGGTTGGCGATTGAAGAGCTGGGGCCAACTTTTATTAAGTTGGGTCAATTACTTAGTAATCGTCCTGATATTATTCCAAAAGATTTACAAGAAGAGCTGGTAAAATTGCAAGATGAGGTGGCTGATGAAGGAATTGATATCCGAAAAAGGCTATCCAATGAATTGGAGATTGACCTAGATGCGCATTTTATTTCCATCGATGAAAAACCTATTGCATCTGCCTCAATTGCCCAAGTTTACCGTGCAACACTAAGCAATGGTAAGGAAGTCGTATTAAAAGTAAAACGGGAAGAAATTGATGAGGTAATCCAAGCTGACCTTGATTTTATCAAGGATTTAGTCAAGTTACTGCAGCGGAAATATGAAGTGGTTTATAAAATGAACCTCTATCAGATTGTTCTTTCTTTTGAGAGTTCATTGTTGAATGAGCTTTCATTTACCAATGAAATTAATAACATTGAGCGATTTAGGCGGAATTTTAAGGAGAACAAAGATGTATATGTTCCTAAAGTATATAGGAAGTATAGTACGGATACCTTGATCTGCATGGAATACATCGATGGCGTAAAGGTGAATGATCTAGAAGGTTTTGAGCGATATGGGCTTTATCCAAAATCTGTTTTGCAGAACGTGTTGGATCTTTATCTGGAACAGGTATTGATGCATGGTTTCTTCCATGCCGATCCTCATCCTGGAAATGTATTTGTAAATCAGCGTGGCCAAATTGTCTTTATTGACTTTGGTGCCATGGGGTTTATGATTCCAGAAGACAGGAAAATCATTGAAGCAATGGTGTTGGATTTTTTAGCGAATGATGCTAAAAGCCTGATCAAAAACATAAAAAGGCTTTCGGTAGCTCATCATATTGAAGATGAAAGGCGATTGGAGCGAGATGCTTATGAAATATTTGAAATGATCAAGCAAAATGCATTGGATGATATCGATATCTCCGTGATGCTCCAAAAGCTAAATATCGTATTACAGAGTAACCATATCTTATTGCCTGATTTTGTCTATTTATTACTTCGTGGAGTTTCCATTTTGGAAGGTACCGGCAGACAATTGGATGCCGACCTCAATGTGCCCGAAAGTATTGAACCATTTGCGAAAAAGATAGCGGCAGAGAAATTTTCTTCGGAATATATTCTAGGTCAACTGAAAGAGAAAGCAAAATTTGCGAAGGATGTCTTAACAGAAGTTCCTTTGGATCTATTGACTATTTTAGAAAAGGTAAAGGATGATAAGATTACTGTGAACCATAAGATGCAAGATTTTGATAACCTTCAATTGATCTTACATAGAATGGGGAATAAGTTCTTGTTGTCTATTTTGGCAATGACCTTTGGTGTTGGAGCAAGTATTCTTGCTCATGGTCGCGTTGGTTATTTGATTTGGGGAATCCCTGTGCTTTCTTGGTTTGGGTTTATAATGAGTTTTATCTTATGTTTCGCCTTATTGAGCCATTTGTATAAGAGTAAATGAGACAATAGATTTGAGGTGTGAGATATGAGAATATGTGTCTATTAAAAATAGAAAAACAGGGCAAACGGTGGGTTTGCCCTGTTTTTTGTTAGAATATACTTTTTAAATGTTTGTAGTTTGATTTAATGGTTTCGAAAACTTCGTCCATTCGGCCACCAAGGATTAACTTGCCCATACTTTCTGTCATACCTACGACTTGGTTTGCGCTGATGTGGGAAGGCATTGCCAAGGCACTTGGGTTAGTGAAGATGTTCAACAGGAATGGACCTTCAACTCGTAAGGTTTCTGCAATGACTGCATCTATCTCCTCAGGTTTATGGATATTCATTGCTGGAATACCGAATGCTTCAGCCACTTTTGCAAAGTCAGGGTTGAGCATATCGGTTTGATTATCAACCAAACCAGCTACCTGCATTTCAAGTTTTACCATACCTAAGGCTCTGTTGTTGAATACGATAATTTTAATGGGCAGATTGTATTGTTTGATAGTAGCCAAATCACCTAATAACATGGAAAGGCCACCATCTCCACACATTGCTATGATCTGCCTTTCTGGGTGAGCAAAAGCTGCTCCAATTGCCATAGGCATGGCGTTTGCCATACTACCATGGTTAAAAGAACCTAACATCTTGCGATCCCCAGTCTGTTGAATATACCTTGCGCCCCAAACACAGGTCATTCCAGTATCAAGGGTGAAAATGGCGTTTGGGCTCGCATGTTTGTTTATGACATCAGCAACAAATTCAGGCTGGATGGCATCTTGAGTACCGATATCATCAACATATTCATGAAGGTTCTCCTGGACCTTTTTCGAGAATTTTCCAAAGGAATCCAAAAAAGCATTGTCAACTTTTTGGTCAAGGAGTGGCAATAAGGCAAGAATCGTTTCTTTGATATCACCTACAGCTCCAATATCAAGTTTGCATCTTCTGCCAAGTCTTTCTTCTGCGGTATCAATCTGGATGATCTTATTGTTCGTCGGCATAAAATCATCATAAGGCATGTCCGTACCGAGTAAAACCAAAACATCAGCTTCTTTCATAGCTTGGTAACAAGATGGGATGCCTAATAGGCCAGTCATTCCTACATCATATGGAGGAGGAAGTTGGGCATTCATTTTCCCCCTAAAGCTATAACCTACTGGAGATTTTAGTTTTTCTGCCAATAGCTGTAATTCTGATCTAGCGCCTATTGCTCCAATTCCTGCGTATAAAGTAATCTTTGAGCCTTTATTAATGAGATCCGCTATGTTTTGAAGTTCTCTATCAGAAGGCCTGATTAATGGATTGCAACGGAAAATTTGGGTTGAAGTGACTGATTCTTTGGCTTTCAATTCAGAAACATCTCCTGGCAAGCCGATTACACTTACTCCTTTTTGAGAAATGGCATGTTGAATTGCAGATTGGATAATTCGTGGTGCTTGTTCAGCAGTCGTGATCAGTTGGTTATATCCGCTACAGTCATCGAAAAGCTTGTAAGTATTGGTTTCTTGGAAGTAGCCGGTTCCCATCTGATTAGTTGGAATGGTCGATGCAATGACGAGCATGGGTACATGTGCTCGATGTGCTTCATATACTCCATTTATTAAATGTATATGCCCAGGGCCACAGCTTCCGGCACAACAAGCTAAGCCATCAAGCTCTGCCTCGGCAGCTGCGGAATAAGCACCTACTTCTTCGTGTCTGACATGGACCCATTGTATCCTTCCATCTTTTCTAATTGCTTCATTGAAAAAATTCAAACTATCACCTGTTACTGCATATACCCGTTTAACTCCTGCTTCTACGAGCATTTCTACCAATTGTTCTGCAACTATTTTAGCCATTTTGAATAAGATTTTATGTTTTATTTCCTTATTTAAATAACAGGGATTCAATCTTTTGGTTTCGTAAAACTCAAATAATACGGAATAGAACTTAGTCCATCGTTGAGTTAGAAGGTTCGCATCTCTACGAGATGCTTCAAATGAATCTCAGCACAAAAAAACCTTAACTTAATGACATAGGTTATAGAGGTATAAAAAAAAGCGGCCAAAAGGCCGCTTTTAGTAATCATATTTTATTATAGAAGGATATTAAAACTTATAGGTAACCCCTGCACCTAGAATCTGTCTTACCTGAAGTCCAGGTCCCTTAGTGCCATCACTTTTAGGAACATTCACGTTGTCATCATATACTAATTGCACAGCTGCATTGACCGTGATAAATTTGTTTACTTGAAGATTAAGGTTTGCTAAATAATCCACATCGACATTTTGTGGATCTTCTAGATAATTGGAATATAATTTCAGGATATTTTCAAAAGTTATGTTTTCCATTAATCCGACTTTGTAATATGCATCTAAAGCGGCACCGAATTCATTTCTTGAGAATTTATCCGGATCAACTCCGAAATCAGGTCTTAAGCTTTCTGCACCTACCATAACGAATCTTGCTGATGCAGGAGAGATGTTAATTTTAAAGTTGTCAGACTGTTTATAGGCAATACCTGGACCAAAGCTTAAATATGCTGGAGCAAAAGGAGCAGAAATTTTTCTACCTCTAGTTGCGCCATCATACTCATAACCGTTTGCAAATTGAGTATTGAAGTTCATGAAAAAAGTGTAATACCATTTTTCAGCAGCTTGGTAACCAAGTAAACTATTTAAAGCGAAGCGATCGTCGTTTTTTCTCCAATCCGTTTCTTTTTGGTAGGTCTGTCCGTAGGCTGCGATTAATTTATTATCCCAATTCCATTTGTCTTTTTTGTAATTGAAGTCATAATTGAAAATTAGGTTCCCCGCTAAGGAATTAACTCCACCTGCCGCCCAGTTAGAAAAGGAGCTTTGGTTTAACAAGAATGTATTTTCCCCTTTGATCGTCCAAGTTTTGGTCGTGTCTGCCTGTGCGGCGTCTTGTTGTTCGGATTCTTGGGCTGAAACTTGAAAAGAGAAAAAGGTAACAGCAGATAAAAAAGCAACTTTTAATACTTTCATGATTGATAATTATTTTGTGAATAGTTGTGAAATTTGCGGCGCTAAATTATTAAATCTTAATATCTATGCAAGCCGATGGAATTGAAGAGGACTGAAGTCTATGTTTTTCAGTAATAGGAATTGGGAAACTAATCTTGATTTAAATCATTTAGGAGCAGTTTATATGATTTTAGATTCTTGCCTAATTATATTTTGAAAAAAATAAATGATTGTAACTTTTACAAAATTATATTTTGAATAAAAGGATTTTTCATTATGAAAAAATATAAAATATTCTTTACGATATGATCGCAAAGAGCTGAAATTTTATTTGATATTTGGACTAGAATTTGTTGTAGTAGATAAAAAATAATGAAAGATGGTAATTGCGGTAGATTTCGATGGAACCATAGTTGAACATAGATATCCTAAGATCGGAAAACAGATTCCTTTTGCAATTGATACTTTGAAGCAGTTACAGAATGATTCTCATATTTTGATTTTGTGGACCGTAAGGGAGGGCGAATTGTTACAAGAGGCAATTGATTATTGTAAAGATCAGGGGCTGGTTTTCTATACTCACAATTCCAATTTTCCTGAAGAAGATCGGAGCCAAGGCTCCAGAAAGCTAAGTGCAGATCTATTTATCGATGACCGGAACTTCGGTGGGTTGCCCGATTGGGGGATAATTTACCGAGCAATTAATCGGAAAATGGCCCATGAGCTGCAGTTCAATACAGATGAATTATACCAAGAAGGGCACCGACCTTCTAAAGGTTCAGCTTGGAAAAAGTTCTTCAAATAATTTATTTATTACTTTAAAATTTCTATTTTTATAATATTATTAACGATTTCAATCCTTAACGTTGAGGGGTATGGTAATAATTCTTCAACAATATCCTAAATGTTATTCTAACGCCCAAAAAATATGGGTTTTAAATCTTTCTGAATGGTATTAATAAAGGCTATCCTCAAAAGATAAAACTTTAAAATTAAATGTTTAAGCACGTAAATAGGGGTGTAAGGTTTGGGCTACAAATAGAGAAAAAGAAGATATAGAAGGGGTTAAACACTCGTTTGCCCTGTAAATATGTTATAAATTTGTTCCAAACAAATGCTAATTGTTATAGCAAAATTAAATTGTTGGTTAGATATAGTGTAACTGAATCTACTGACAAAAAAAGTCTAAATAATTAAGTCGATGGAGTTTGTCATTCTACTTGTTCCTTTTTTACTAGCCATATTTCTTGGGAAGATTATCATCCCATACATTATGCTTATTACATATAGGAAGAGGCTATTTGACCCCATCGATGCTAGAAAAGTCCATCAAAGTATAGTTCCTAGGTTAGGTGGAGTTGCATTTGTTCCCATCCAATGTTGTTTATTAGCCATTACCGTTGTATTAGTTTATAAAACCAATTTTGTCAATTTGGGGATTGTGACCTGGGAAGTGTTTCCCATGTTTATCATGCTGATTTGTGGGTTGGTTATTCTTTATATCATTGGTATTGCGGATGATTTAATTGGAGTAAGCTATAAATGGAAGTTTGTAGCTCAGATATTAGTGGCTACATTTTTTCCTTTAGCCGGTTTATGGATCAATGACCTATATGGTTTAATGTTCCTAACTTACCTTCCTGCATGGGCAGGTATTCCCCTCACGATTTTTGCCGTCGTTCTAATTATCAATGCCATCAATCTAATTGATGGTCTAGATGGTTTGTGTTCAGGGTTGGTTGGAGTAGGGTGCCTGGTATTAGGTACGTTATTTGCATTTTACCATGCCTGGATCCATGCTTTATTGGCATTTATTACAACCGGTATATTAATATCATTTTTCTATTATAATGTTTTTGGGGCATCCAAAAGGAGAAGAAGGATATTCATGGGGGATACGGGAAGTATGACTTTGGGTTATACAATGGCCTTCTTAGCAATAAGTTTTGCAATGAACAATAAAAGCATCAAGCCTTTTTCAGAAGGTGCAATTGTTGTTGCTTTCTCAACCTTAATTGTGCCTGTATTTGATGTAGCAAGAGTTATATTTATTAGATGGTTTAAAGGATTGCCCTTATTTAAAGCTGATCGTAGTCACTTGCATCATAAATTACTTCGTTCGGGACTTTCACACAAAAGTGCAATGATGAGCATCATCGGTCTCTCTTTGTTTTTCTGTGCTTTTAATATTATCACGGTCCAATTTATTAGCAATAATATTGTTGTTCTATTGGATTTAGTTTTATGGTTTTTATTTACATTGACTTTCAATTATTTTGTGAACAAAAGAAACGCAAAACTTGTTAATCAAGAAATGGAGCAAGAAATTATTAAAGTAGAAACGGTTCAATTTGCTGAGGATCCAATAAAAGAAGTGAAAACTGGTGTAGCTTCAAATGCAGTTTCCGTCACATTAACAAAAAAAATATAACATTTAGATCATAGATGAATATAGCTATTATCGGTGGTTCAGGTTTTGTTGGCACAAAGCTAATTGGAAACCTCATTGATACTCCCACACTAAACCTTATCAATATTGATAAACAACAAAGTTCTAGTTATCCGCAAATAACAAAGATTGCAAATGTGCTCGACAAAGTTCGATTAAAAGAGCTTTTGAAGGGGCAGGATGTTGTTATTTTGTTAGCTGCTGAGCATAGGGATGATGTTTCTCCAACTTCACTTTATTATGATGTGAATGTAGAGGGGATGAGACATACCCTAGAAGCGATGGAGGCAAATGGTGTCAAAAGGTTAATCTTTACGAGCTCTGTTGCGGTTTATGGTTTAGATAAGGATAATCCGGATGAATCTTTTCCTGCGGATGCCTTTAACCATTATGGAAAGAGTAAGTGGGAGGCTGAACAAGTGCTACAGGAATGGTATAAGACCCATTCGGATTGGAATGTGAATATCGTTCGTCCTACCGTGATTTTTGGAGAGGGAAATAGAGGAAATGTATTTAACCTTTTGAATCAAATCGCTTCAGGGAAATTCATGATGATAGGCGATGGAAAGAACCAAAAATCTATGTCCTATGTTGGGAATGTTGTAGCATTCCTTGAGTTTTTGATTCAGCACAAACGCGAAGGATATAATGTTTATAATTATGTAGACAAACCTGATTTTACCACAAATGATTTGGTTTATCATACCGGTGAGATTTTAGGGAAGAAAATACCTACAACCCATATTCCATATTGGATTGGGATGTTAGGGGGCTATGGGTTTGATGTGTTGGCCTTTATAAGCCGAAAAAAACTGACGATCAGTTCTGTTCGTGTCAAGAAATTCTGTGCAGTTACTAAATATGATTCTACAAAGGCGATGTCTTCGGGTTTTGTTCCACCTTATTCGATGGAAGAAGGCTTAAGGAGGATGTTGAATGCAGAATTTGGGAAGTAATATAAAATAATAATTTTATATTAAACATTTTGAAACTATAAAGCATGGGGCTTAAAGAGCAAGCTGCTAAAGGGGTGTTTTGGGTATTTGCTGAACAGTTTGGTTCACAATTGATAGGTTTTGTCATAAACCTTGTATTAGCTAGGGTTTTATTACCATCGGATTTTGGTACAATTGCCTTATATGGAGTAATTATGAGTATTGGCACTGTTTTAATCAATGGAGGATTGACAAATAGTTTAATTAGAACTCAGGAAATTGACGAAAGGGATCTGTCTACAGTCTTCTGGTTTAATTTTGGAGTTAGTCTAATTATGTATCTTCTGATTTATTTAATAGCTCCCATAGTCGCAAACTTTTATAATGTTCCAGTATTAATCGGATTGATACGAACTTATGCAATAATTTTAGTAATAGATTCCTTTGCAGCAGTACAAGTGTCAAAAGTATTAAAGGCGATGAATTTTAAAACTGCATTTAAGATCCAATTGCCATCAATGATAGCAGGAGGTGGGTCAGGTATTTATTTTGCAACTCATGGTTATGGTCCATGGTCATTAGTCTATTCATCATTAATTCAAAACTTCGTATATACTTTGCAGTATTGGTTGTACAGTGATTGGCGACCCAAATTTTTATTTGATGTAGAAAAGTTCAAATATCATTTTTCTTTCGGTATTCGGTTGACAGCATCATCATTATTAGATACAATTTTTAATAATTTATATAATATTATTATTGGCAAAAAATTTTCCTCAACTCAGTTAGGATATTATAATCGGGCAGATGCTTTAAAGCAATTACCAATTACGAATATTGCAGGGGCATTGAATCGAGTTACATTCCCTTTATTTGCCAAATTGGCCCATGATGATGCCGCTTTAAAAAAATACTATCAAAATATCATATTAGTAGTAATTTTCCTAATAGCTCCATTATCTGTATTAATGGTTGTTCTTGCAGAACCAATAATTAGATTTTTATTAACTGAAAAATGGATGCCCGCCATCCCTTATTTTCAAATTTTATCGATTGGAGGAATTTTATATCCTATACATGCATATAATCTAAATATATTACAAGCTAAGGGCAGATCAGATTTGTATTTGAGAATTGAACTGATTAAAAAAATTATTATTGTAGCAGTAATATTATGCACCTTACCTTTAGGAATGATAGGATTGGTGTGGGGTAGCGTGATAATCTCCGTCATTACTGTGTTCATTAATACCCACTATACCTCGAAGTTTATTGATTATCCAATTTGGAATCAATTTGCTGATTTGTTACCGAGTATTATTAGAGCATTAATTGTAGGAGCCTTAGTTTATTTTATTGATAAATATTTACTTATAAATTACCATGATTTAATACGCTTGATTATTTCTGTGGTCATATATTTGGGTACTTATTTTGGTATTGCGTATCTATTAAAAACTAAGGAAATGGCTATATTGATCGACCTGATTAAAGGGAGCCGCAATAATAAGGAAACTTAAACAACTTTATGGGCATTAAATTGACCAAGAAGGATGTTATTTGGAGTTATTTAGCACAATTTTTTGGAATAGCTTCCGGTATTTTCATCCTTCCTATTATATTACGATTGCTTTCCACTGAGGAAATTGCTTTAAATTATCTGATTGGATCCTTAGGGGCAATGGTTGCTTTGTTTGATTTTGGTTTTGCACCTCAATTCGGAAGGAATATTACCTACGTTTTTAGTGGTGCACAAGAAATTCAAAAAAAAGGAATTCAGGATGCAACTGGATTAGGTGAGATTAATTATCATCTTCTTGCGAATATGATCCATACAGCCAAATTCGTCTATCTCCGAATTGCTATTTTTTCTGGTATAGTACTTTGTACCCTTGGTACTTGGTATATTTATAGCGTTACTAATAGATTCACAAGTGTGGACAATGTAATATGGATCTGGGTATTTACAATTATTTCCATTTTTCTCAGTTTTTATTTTTCCTATTTCGACTCTCTGTTGATCGGTAGGGGTTTAATTCGCAAAGCTAAGATTGCAGGGATTATCTCCAAAATAGTTTATATTTTATTAGCTATTTCCCTATTATTTATGGGTTATGGTTTATTTGGGGTTGTGATCTCCAGTCTTTGTTCCACTTTCATTTACAGGCTTGTTTCTTACCGTTTTTTTTATGACCGAGATTTCAGGGAAAAGTTAAGAGGGATAAAACCTAATACTTATGAAAGGAAGGAGTTGTTCAAAAAGATTTGGCATAATTCGAGCAGGTTGGGTTTGGTATTTATTTCAGCATATGCTATTAATAACCTAAGTATGTTCTTAGCGGGGTTGTATTTAAGTAGTGAAGAGGTGGCATCATATGGTCTTTTAATTCAATTGGTCAGTATCATAGGTGTTGTTGCAGGAACATTGATCAATAGTTACAATCCCACATTTGCATCATTAAGAATTTCTGGAAAAACAAAGGAATTAATGGAAACTTTTTCCTTTGCCCTGTTTGTTTATCTCTCCTTATTTATTATGGGAGCGACCTTTTTAATTTTCTTAGGTCCTATTGTCCTAGAGTTTATTGGCTCAAATGCTGTATTGCCCAATTCTTATGTTATGATGGCCTATTGTTTAGTTGTGATTTTAGAGAATAATCATTCTAACTTTGGCACTTTGATAGTTACAAAAAATGAAGTTCCATTTTTGAAATCCTCTTTGATTGCTGGTGTTTTTGTAGCACTTGGAGACTTCCTTGTATTAAACTATTTATCTATAGGAGTATTAGGATTGATTTTGGTCCAAGGGATAGTCCAATTGGCTTATGCAAACTGGAAGTGGCCATTATTAGTTTGTCAGGAATTTTCAACAAACTATTTACAGATTTTGCGCCTAGGATATAGGGAAACAATTTTGAAAGTTAAGCTTTTATTATGAACAAATTAGCGATAGTGGTCCCTTACTTTAAGATTGATTATTTTGAAGAATGTATAAAATCATTAGCTAATCAAAGTGATAAGAGATTTTCTGTTTATATAGGTAATGATTTAAGTCCTGATGATCCATTTCCAATAATAGAAAAATATTTATCTCCGAATCAGTATTTCTATTTTGATTATGAAGAGAACCTTGGAGGGAAAAATTTAGCCTTTCAGTGGTTGAGAATCTTGGCAGAAATTAAAGAACCATGGTTTCAAATACTAGGAGATGACGATTCTATAGCATTAAATTTTGTAGAAGAGTTTTATAAAAATTTGCCTGCAATTAATTCTGATTGTCATGTCTTGAAATTTAATAGTGTTCTCGATTTTGTTGATGAGAAAGAGGAAAGGTTCTATACAAGTTACCAGACAGGTTATTATGACACGTATGATTTGATTTTAAGGAAGATTTCTGGAGGATTGAATAGCAGTCTAAGTGAACATGTTTTTAGGTCTGAAAGATTTAATGAAGTAGGGTTTGAAATTTATCCCCTAGCTTGGCATACAGATGATTTTTTAATTGTAAGGATGTCCGGATTGGGAAAGACTTATTTCGTTAGTAAATCTAATGTTGTTGTAAGGGTCTTTGGGAATAGCACGTCAGGTTCCGAAAAAAATTTTGATCAAAAGTCAACTGCCACTAAACAATTTTTGAAAGATTTTGCTCAATTTATAATCAAAAATAAAAGGAGTTTTTGGGAAAAAAGAAAGTTTTTAATTGCCATAAGGAAATATAAATCAGAGGTCGGATTATCATACATTTCTGAAATATACTTTTTGTTTGGATGGTTAGGGACTGTTTATTTTCAAATTTATTTAATTGGATTGAATTTAAAGAGAAAATTGGTGTTATCAGAAGGGAAAATATAAGTATCATTCTTTGCAGAGTATTAGAAGTTTACGATAATTAAAATAATATCCTAATACTTTATTATTAATTATTATATCCCTATATTCGCACATGATTCATGTGACAATAATTGTTCCGGTATATAACGTTGAAAAGTACATTAAAGAGTGTTTTGAATCCATTGCCCTTCAAAATTATCCTTATTTGACTTGCATGTTTATCGATGATGGGAGTATAGATGCTAGTTTAGAAATACTTCAAGAGAAAATTGCTTTTTATAATGGACATATCGACTTTAAGTTGCTTAAAAATGAAGGAAACCTTGGCGCATCTGGAACTAGAAATAGAGGGATCATAGAAAGCCAATCTGACTATATTTATTTTTTGGATAGTGATGATGCAATCTCACCTACTTGTATTGGCGAACTAGTATACCATGTCCTTAAACATCCAGGTGTTGATATCGTTCAAGGGGAAATCTTAAGTGAAGTGGTAAATATCAATCATGTCCTTAAAATTTCAGGTAAAGGGTACCCTGACTATTCTTGTAATAAACATTGGGTCAGGGCAAACATATTTAATAGCTTACCAATTTCGCCTTGCAATAAACTTATCCGTTTGGAAATCCTTAAGAAACATGAAATTTATTTCAAGGAAGGTATTGTCAATGAAGATGTTTTATGGTCTTACCATTTAAGGAAGTATATAAAAAGTTTAGCCTTTAATTTTAAAGAGACGTACTTCTATAGACATAATCCAAACTCGGTAACCATATCTGTGCAGAATGAAAGACGTAGGTTGGTTGATCAATTTTTTATACTAAACAGTTTCCTTCAAGATATTGATTCAAAATATAGGGAAATAGATAATTTTGGGATCATAAAGCAATATTCGCATGTTAAATTATTGACTGTTTCTCCTGAAAATCAAGAATTATTTATTACAAGTTTAAACTCGTGTATAAAAAATGCATTGGAAAACAAAGAAATTTTGGGGTTTTATAAACCATTTTTCTATTATTTAACCATTTCAGGCGCGATTTTTGGTAGATCTTTATTCATTTGGCGCAAATTTCTTGGGATTTTATTCAGATATAATAAATCTATTGAAAAACAGCGTGTTAGAGAGGTGTAATTAACAAAAGCTAAACTATTTTTTATTTACTTATTAATTAAAATCATGGGGGGAGTTAAAGCTATCGCATTCTATCTTCCACAATTTCATCCAATTAAAGAAAATGATGAATGGTGGGGAAAAGGTTTTACGGAGTGGACAAATGTTGCAAAAGCAAAACCAATGTTTCGGGGTCATTATCAACCACATATTCCTGCTGATTTAGGTTTTTATGATTTACGTCTTTCTGAAGCGAGAATTGCCCAGGCAAATTTGGCTAAGGCATATGGAATTTCTGCTTTTTGTTATTGGCATTACTGGTTTGGAAATGGGAGAAGGATTTTAGAACGTCCATTTCAAGAAGTTTTAGAAACAGGTAGTCCTGATTTTCCATTCTGTCTCGCGTGGGCTAATGAAACTTGGAGTGGTATATGGCATGGTAATCCAAAAACTATTTTAGTAGAACAGGTTTATCCAGGAGAGCATGATTATATTGATCACTTTTATGCTATTTTACAAGCATTTAAAGATGAAAGATACTATAAAGTAAATGGGAAACCTCTTTTCATGGTGTATAAGCCAATGGAAATTCCTGATTTACCTTTATTTGTTTCAACTTTCCGAAGACTTGCAATGGAAAACGGTCTTGAAGGTATTCATTTAGTGGCGACCAATGTGGATCCTAACTGGGATACTGAAAAACATGGGTTTGATGCATTGACGCCTGCCGTCCACACGAAAGACTCCTACTTGCGGTCTGCTAATAAATTTGTTGATATTTATCGAAGAGCTAAATCAAGTAGGTTGAATAAATATTATAAGAAAATTTTTAAACGTCCGACCAGAATTTATAACTATAAGGATGCGATTCAAGAATTTGATGAGAATGCTGGAAGAAATATTTATTATCCAACAGTGATTCCAAATTGGGATAACAGTCCGAGAAGTGGCTTAAATGGATTCATCCTTCATAATTCCACACCTCAGTTATTTAAGAAAGCGATGGTGAATGCCGTTCGAATGGTAAAGAAATATGATTCTGAAAATCAAATTATTTTTATTAAATCATGGAATGAATGGGCCGAAGGGAATCATTTAGAACCAGATTTGAAATTTGGTCATAAATACCTTGAAGTTGTAAAGGATGTCCTACAAACAAAAGATTAATAGTGTCTTTTAGATAAAAAAAGGTTTCATTTAATTAATTTTCCTCCTCGAAATTAATCACATGATACCTGTAACAAAACCATTTTTACCTCCAATAGAAGATTATAAACAATACTTAGACAGTATTTGGTCTAGGAATTGGTTGACCAACATGGGCCCTCTTGCCAGTAAATTGGAAATGGAGTTAAAGGATTATTTCGATGTAAACCATTTATTGTACGTAACTAATGGTACAGTAGCACTTCAATTAGCAATCAAAGCATTAGACCTAACTGGTGAAATAATAACTACACCTTTTTCTTTTGTTGCCACCACTTCTTCCATTGTTTGGGAGGGGTGCACTCCTAAGTTTGTTGACATTGATTCAAAGACTTTGAATATAGATCCTAAAAAAATTGAAGAAGCTATTGGTCCAGAAACGAGTGCAATTTTGGCAACCCATGTTTATGGAAATCCCTGTGATGTAGAAGCTATTGATGAAATAGCTAAAAAATATAACTTAAAAGTAATATACGACGGTGCGCATGCTTTTGGGGTAAAAGTTAATGGCAGATCAATTTTTGAATTTGGTGATATTAGTACATGTAGTTTGCATTCAACAAAACTTTACCATAGTGTAGAAGGGGGATTGGTTGTGACGAAGAATCCAGAATTGTTGAAGAAAATTTCTTTCATGAGAAATTTTGGTATTTCTGGTTACAGTAGCTTCTCAGAACTTGGTTTAAATGGCAAAAATTCTGAATTTCATGCCGCTATGGGCTTAGTAAACTTTAAGTGGTTAGATAGAATAATATCTCGACGATTAGAAATCATCCAACGATATTCCGAAAATCTAAAGAATTTTAAAGCCAGGGTTCCAGTTTGGCACGAAAATTCAAACCAAAATGGTGCATATTTGGTTTATGTATTAGAGTCAGAAAATCTATTACTAAAAATCAAATCCACTTTGGATACATTTGAAATCTTCACTAGAAGGTATTTTTTTCCGAGTCTATCTTCAAGTTTGCCGTATCTTGATCCAGTATCGATGAAGGTGACTGATGATATAGCGAAAAGAGTTTTATGCTTACCATTGTATTACGAATTGACAAATGATGAAGTGGATTGGATTTGTCGAATTATTTTAAGAACGCAAAATAATTAGTTCATGTTAATTTTTGGAGCCAAAGGCCTTGCTAAAGAAGTTTTGGAGGTTTGCTTGGAAAAAATGAAGGAAAAGGATATCGTATTTTATGATGATATATCATCTGATTTACCCATGAAATTATATGATAGATTTTTTATCCTCCGAAATCTTGGTGAAGCAAGAGAATATTTTGCGAAGATTGATAATAGGTTTATTTTGGGAATAGGAGGGCCATCGTTAAGGGCCTTAGCATTCAGTAAATTTATGGAAGCAGGGGGTACTCCATATTCTTTGTTTTCTAAAACAAGTAAAATTGGTTCCTTTGGTGTGGAGGTAGGGGAAGCTGCAAATGTAATGCTAAATTCAGTCATTAGTAATGATGTTAAGATTGGAAAGGGGGTCCTAATTAATCAGATGACATCAATTGGCCACGATGTAGCTATAGATGATTTTGTTGAAGTATGTCCAGGAACAGCTATTTCTGGACATTGTAAAATAGGAGAATTGACTTTTTTAGGGACAAATTGTACAATTCTTCCAAATATAACAATTGGAAAAAGAGTAATTGTCGGTGCTGGTTCAGTAATTAATAAGGATATTCCAGACGGCAGTACTGTAGTGGGAGTGCCGGGAAAAATAATCAAATACAATAATTATTAAGGTTAAAAATCAGAATAGATAAAAAAAATCATTTATGAAATGAAATAAAAAGAAAAAAGTACACTGAAAAATCACACACTAAAGCACGCTAAAATAGAAACATCTTAGAACAAGTTCGTTATGCTTAGGAAAAAAATAGGTATAATGCAACCATATTTCTTCCCATATTTAGGATATATCAGTTTGATTAAACATACTGATAGATTTATTCTCTTGGACACCGTCCAATTTATTAGACGAGGTTGGATAGAAAGAAATCGAATTTTAAAGCAAAAGGAAGGATGGTTGTATATTCAGGTTCCATTAAAAAAAGAAAGTGGACGATCAACCTTAATTAAAGATTGTGTTTTAGACAACACTAAACCTTGGAAAGATAAAATACTTGCACAATTTCAAATATATAAGAAAATTGCACCAAACTATGAGTTAGTAATGGATTTTTTGAGAAAAACATTTTCAAAAGATTTTGATAATATCACCACCTTGAACAGGCATATATTAGTTGAAATATGCAATTTCCTAGAAATGCCGCGAGATATAGCAATTTTTTCAGAAATGGGGTTAAAAATTGATCACCCTGAAGATTCAGATGAATGGGCATTAAATATTTGTAAAAGATTAGGTGCAAAATTGACCTACATTAATCCAATTGGTGGTATGAGCTTCTTTGATCGAAATAAATATTTTGATGCTGATATTGATATGTATTTTCATCAGATCAATCTTCAGGAATATAAGCAAGGGTATAGAGAGTTTGAGCCAGGATTATCCATCTTGGATGCAATTATGTTCAACTCCAAAGAAGAAATCCATAATATGTTAGATCAATTTGAACTGATTTAAACCCCTGCCATACAAACCAAACAAATATTAGTAACCAACATAATTAGAAAAAATTTATTCAATCATAGGGAATCCTTATTTCTCAATAATAACCAGTTGATATTTTATTTATGGACGAAAATAAACAAAATGTAGATGTTTCAGTTGTAATGACTACATATGGACATGAAGATTTTATTTTAAATGCAATCAATGGGGTTGTTAGTCAGGAATTTAATGGTACTATTGAATTAATCATTTCGAATGATAAATCACCAGATAATACCGACAAAATTATAAATGAATATTTATCTGAAACTAAAATACCTGACAATATCTTTATCAAATATTATTATCAACGGACGAACTTAGGAGCGATTGGGAATTTTTTGTGGGTAATTAATCAAGCTAAGGGAAAGTTCTTAGCAGTTTGTGAAGGAGATGATTTTTGGATTTGTCCTCAAAAACTTGAAAAGCAGGTTGCGTTTTTAACTAATAATCCTGAGTATTCAATTGTATTTTCTAATGTGAATGTTAAAATAGAGTCAGGTAGATTTAATCAAACTAATGAATTGACCAAAATAGAAAGAGAACGAGAATATCAAGGATCTGAAATACTAGAAAATTGGACTGCGCATACTTCTACTTTTTTAATAAGAAACTCTATAGAAATGAAAAGATTTGAGGAATTTTTTAAAAAACATAACTTCATGTATGGCGATACTCCTTTGTTTTTATATGCATTAACCTTCGGAAAAAGTTATGGAACAACAGATTACACATCTACCTATAGAAGACATGAAGGCGGTATAACAAACCAAAATCAAGACAATGTTTTTTATTTAAAATTCATAAACTACTTAAAGTCAATTAAGTCCGCTTTCGAAAATGAATCTTACCATAAGATTTTAAATAAAAGTATTCGGGGGTTTTACCTAAGGTTGTTTTTCAATACAAGTAATTTTAAGCTAGATAAATACTTGTTTTTATTTAAAGCTATGAAAAATGATAGATGGTTTGTTTTTAATGTGATGAAGGAAAAGTTAATTAGGTTGAAAGTACTTCGTTAATGTATAAATATAAAAGTGCCATGAAAGAACTTCGTTCATTTTTTATGCTTGTTAAATGCTTTTTAGTTAACATTTTTCCTGAAAATACCTTACCTGATTTTGTTGGAGAAAGAGTTTTAAAAATATCTAATCGAAAAGTAAATAATGATAAGAAGGAATTTCCTAAAATTATCTGGATGTATTGGGAAACCGATAATCTTCCTTGCTATGTAAAAAAGATAATTGAGCATGTAATAAGCAAAAATCCAGATTTTGTAGTTAATTTACTTAATAATGATTCTGTTAAAGAATATCTGCCAGATCTTAAAGTTATTGGCGAAATGCCAATTGCTAATAAAACTGATTTAATAAGACTGAACTTACTTTATAATTATGGGGGAATTTGGATTGACTCAACAACAATTTTTAACGAGGATTTAAGTTGGGTAATTCAACTTAATGCAAAGGAAAGCTTCGATATAATTGGATATTATAAGGAAACTTCAACCATCGATTTTAAATACCCAGTTATAGAGTCATGGTTTTTAGCTTCAAGATCAGGAAATAAACTTATTGAATTGTGGTTAAAAGCTCTATCCCCTCTTGCAATTTTAGGTGCTAAAAAGTATTTTGAATTATTAAAAAGTAGAAGCGATTATTTAGCAATAAAACAAAATATCAACAGGCCAGAATATCTTTTAGTTTATCTAGCCCAACAAATAGCTTTACGAGAATATGAATTGTTTAATTTATTTCTAAAAAAGAGTGAAGATAGTGCATTTTTATTACAAGAAAGCCGAGGTTGGAAAAACTATGAAATAAATTATGCATTATGTAGGGCACCAATGAAAAACCCACATATTCCAATTGTCAAGTTAACCTCAGGTGATAGGTTGTTAATTGAAAAATTCTATAAGTATAATTTAATAAGGAGAAAGAGTATTTTAGGTTTAGTTTGTGTTGATAAATAAATATTACTTGTGTGAGTAGTTTTAACAATTTAAAAACGAAAAATTAAAAAAAATGTTAATATCATTTATATTACCAGCATATAAATCCAAATTTTTAAACCTTGCTATTGAAAGTATACTTAATCAGGATTATTCTGATTTTGAATTGGTTATTATTGATGATAATTCTCCAGAAAATCTTTTTGAAATAGTTTCGAAATTTAAAGATGAAAGAATTAAATATTATAGAAATCAGGAAAATATTGGTGGAAATGATTTGGTAAAACAATGGAATAAATGTTTAGAGTATGCAAATGGCGATTATTTAGTACTAGCTTCTGATGATGATATTTATGATAAAACTTTTCTTTCTACAGGTATGAAGTTGATTTCAAAATATCCGAAAGTTGATATTATTAGATCAAGGGTAAAATTGATAAATGAAGAAGGTGAGACTATAGGGATTGATGGAATATTAGAAGAAAATTGTAGTCAAATTGAATTTGTGTATGCTTGGCTTAATGGAGGTTTTACAGTTTGTATGGCAAATTATATTATGAAAACTGAGGCTATTAGATCTATTCAATTTATTCAACAACCATTTGCCTTTGGCACTGATATAATAACAGTTTTCTTATTAGCAAAAAATGGACTTGCCAATTATAAAGAAATGTTATTCTGTTTTCGTTTCTCCCAAATTCATTTATCTAGTGATAATTCTAAAATGCCTGTTAAAATTGAAGCTACTACAAAACTTTTTAATAAAATTAAAGCAATTTCTTATCTCCCTCCTTGCAATGACATTGAAAAATTTTGCTTAAATCAAATAAACTGGGATACTTTGTATAGAAAATGCATTTATGATTATTATAATGGAGCAGTTAAGTTTTTGCCATTTAGACAAATATTTAAAATTGAAGAATGTGAATTAGCTAACCGTAAAGATAAAAATATGATGTATGTTCGTTTTTTTATAGATAAATTGTTTAAAAAATAAGTAATTAAATGAAATATTCCATTCCAATAGTAGTCGCATTTACGGAGAATTACTTTATTCCAGCAGTAACTTGTCTATTGTCAATTTTAAAAAGTTCAGATGAAAGGTATCATTTCGAAGTAAAATGTTTATTAACGAAAAATCTTCCAGATAAATACTTGGAATTATTATCTAACTTTTACCCTGATAGGATGAGTTTTTCCTATGTTAATTTAGAAGGTGCATTAGAAGGAGTATATGTAGATGAAAGATATACTATTGCTGCCTCTTACAGATTATTACTTCCAGAAATATTAAAGGAATATGACAAAATAATTTATATAGATTGCGATGTCATTGTAAAAAATGATTTGGGGAAATTGTATGAGGAAATTGAATTAGATCAGAATTATGTTGCAGCTGTATACGAAGCCGCTCTTGATTATCAAATTTCTTATTTAAAAAAAATCGGTTGTGAGCCTGGTTATTATTTTAATTCTGGTTTTTTAATAATGAATTTGGAATTAATGCGAAAGGATAGCATGTCTCAAAGATTTATTGAAGCGTTGAAAGTGCCTTATTTACAGTTTCCTGATCAAGATGTTTTGAATGTTATTTGTAAAGGAAGAGTGTTAGGATTAAATCCTATTTATAACAGTATTAGAACATTTTTTTTACCACAATTTATGCCTGAATTTTTAAGGAGGTATTCAAAGTCGGATTGGGATAATGTTCAAAGAAATGGAACTGTTCATTATACAGGAGGAAAACCTTGGAATGAATTCACTGTAAAATTTGATTTATGGTGGGATATGTTTCTTTTGTTGCCAGAAAACATTAAGGAAATCTGGAAAAAGAATAAAAAAGTATTTTTCTTTTATAAAATTTATAAGACTGGAATTGGGAAAAAGTGCATAATTTTTTCTCAAAACCTATATAGAAAATTAAAATCGAGAGCAAAATGAAACATGCTTTTTTAATCATTGCTCATCAAGATTTTGAAATTTTATCTATTCTCCTAAAACAATTGGACGATTGTCGAAATGACCTGTTTATACATCTTGATAAAAAGGTAAAAATAATGCCAAAATTAAGTTGTCAAAAATCTAGGTTGTTTTTTGTTCAAGATGATAAACGCATTAATGTTCGTTGGGGTGACATAACTCAAATTGAAGCTGAACTAGCACTTTTTGATCTTGCAAAAAATAATGGTTCCTACTCTTTTTACCACATGATTTCCGGTGTTCACTTAACTCTAGTAAACCAAGATGACTTTCATTTTTTTTTCGATTCATATCCTAACCATCAAGTTTTCACTCCGTTATCACAATATAATGGCGAATTAGAAGAAAAGGGAAATATGATAAATCCTTTTATGAAGAGATTTAATGATAATAGATTTATTCAAATCTTGAGACGAATAGGAATAAAATTTCAAAAGATTTCCAAGTTGAGGATAAATAAGGACAGAAAATTTTCTAAGGCCTCAAATTGGGTCAGCATTTCGGAAGCCGCAGTTATATATATTTTAGAAAGGAAAAAAGAAATTTTAAAAAGGTATAAATTTACTATGTGTGGAGATGAATTGTTTATCCCAACAGAACTATCTTATTCGGAATTGAACTTTATGATAATTTATTCAAATAAGTTATTATTTCAAGAGTTTAAAGGGGCAAATGCAAGAGTTTTTTCAGATGAAGATGTAGAATTAGTATTACAATCTAATTGCTTATTTGCAAGGAAATTTAGCTCATCTCATATTCAAATAGTTGAAAAGATTTTGGATAGAATTAAGTCCTAATTATGAAACATGCATACCTAATATTAGCTCATAATGAGTTTGATGTTTTAAATAGACTTGTCGAATCTATTGATGATGTTAGAAATGATATTTATATCCATTTCGATGCAAAAGTCAAAGAGTTGCCAAATTTAGCCGTTAAATTTGCGAAATTATTTATTCTGGAAAACCGGGTAGATGTTAAATGGGGAGATGTGACTGTGGTTGAAGCTGAATTAAATCTATTTGAGATGGCTTCAAAAAATGAAGCATACCAATATTACCATTTATTATCAGGGGTTGATATGCCATTAAAGTCGCAGGATTATATCCATGAATTTTTCCAAGCAAACCATGGTAAAGAGTTTATTGGATTTTATACTAGAGATATTAATGAAGAAATTGATCGGAAAGTTAGAAGGATTCATTTGTTTTCAAGTTCATTTCGGTCAGATGCTGGACTTACCAATCAATTGAAAAGAGTGATTAGGGCTGGTGTAATTAAAATTCAAGAACTTACTGGTTTTAAAAGGAATAAAAATGTTGATTTCAAAAAAGGAACACAATGGCTAAGTATTTCGGATGGCTTAGTAAAGCTAATTTTGACAAAGAAGAATAAAATACTAAGTACATATAAAAACAGTTTTTGTTGTGATGAAATTGTTGTTCAAACTATTTGTTGGAATTCTGTTTTCAAGAATAAAGTTTTTGATTATAAGGATGAGGGAAAAGGCTGTATGCGGGAGATTCGATGGGAAAATAATGTGATCATAGACTGGGAAATTGCTGATTTTGAGTGTTTAATGCATTCTGATAAATTGTTTGCGAGAAAGTTTAATGCTAAGAGTATCAATGTTGTGGATAAAATTCTACAACATGTTCAGTCAAATAAAGCTTAGTTTTGTAGCAACTTTATAATGGAAAGAAAACCACTAATTTCGATAATTGTTCCAGTATATAATGCAGAGAAAACTTTGCATATATGTTTGGAATCCTTATCCTCCCAGACATACAAAGAAGTACAAATAATTTTCATCAATGATTGTAGTACTGACAAAAGCTTAGAAGTTTTGGAAAAGTTCAAAGCACAATCTCAGTTTGAAATTGAAATTATTAATCATGAAGTTAATAGGGGAGTTGCAGCTGCTAGAAATTCTGGTTTAGACGTTGTAAGGGGTGAGTACATTTATTTTGTGGATGCTGATGATGAAATAGATCCCGATGCTTTGGAGTTGTCAATAAACCAATCAGAGAAAAATAATCTCGATATTCTGGGTTTTAGTTGGTACCTGACATTTGAGAAAAATGAAAGAAAGATGAAGCAACCAAATTTTGAAACCCCACTAGATGCTATTGAAAAGATGATGAGGGGAACCATGCGGTGGAACCTTTGGTTGTTTTTATTCAAAACAAAGTTATTTGTTGAAAACAATATTAGGTTTATGGAAGGCAAGAACATGGGAGAGGATTTAATGGTTGCAATCAAATTGTTCTCTAATGCTGAAAAAGTAGCCTATTTAGATCGGTATTTTTATCATTACGGTCAAAGTAACACTGCTTCATTAACTAAAACCTATTCAGATAGCCATATTGAGCAAGTAACTGCAAACGTATCTGAAGTTGAAAACTATTTAAAAAGCAGTGTAATATCAGATAAGTTAGGTAACTTAATGTATTATTTAAAATTAAATATAAAACTACCATTATTAATTTCTGAAAAAGTCTCTCAATATGAAAAGTGGTTAAACTGGTTTCCAGAGGCCAATCCATATGTAATGGAAAACACAGCTCTTCCTTTGCGTACTAGACTTTTGCAATTAGCGGCAGTCAAAAAGCAATTTTGGCTTGTTAAAATCTATAATAAAGTAGTTTTAAAAATTGTTTACGGGATATTGTATAAATAATCATTGTACTTTATGATTCGATTTTTGCTTTATATAATTCTAGGTGTATCGGTGAGTTTTTTCCTCTTCCCGATAGCTTTTACTTTCCTTCCAAGTCTAAATACCAAAATGGTCCTTGCTGTCCTTGGGGTAATGTTCGCTGGTATGAATTGGTTGACTGTAAGGGAAATAAAAATCTCAAAGGGATTTTTATTATCCGTTATTTTAGCATTGTTGTTTTCATTTATCTGCTATTATTCTACCGACATTAATAAAACGACCGATTATGCTTACGCTTCTTACATTCTGAGTTTTGCCGTCTGGTATTTTGGAGCCTATGCAATTTGTTCAATGATCAAAATTGTTCATGGAAAAGTTGACTTTAAGTTAGTTACATATTATGTAACGGCGGTTTGTGTTTTTCAATGTGCTGCTGCATTAATGATTGATAATATTCCTAGTTTTAAGCAATTTGTTGACAGCTATGTATCTCAAGGTCAAGAATTCTTCGATGAAGTAGAAAGGCTTTATGGTATTGGTGCTGCTTTAGACCCAGCGGGAGTAAGGTTTACAATAGTTTTACTGATGATTACTGCTGTCCTAAATAATGATGAAAAAGTTAGGAATAATGCATGGTCTATTAGTTTGTTATTAATCTCCTTTTTCTTTATCGCAATTATTGGAAATGCCATCTCTAGAACTACTATTTTGGGTTTAGGAGCTTCTTTAGGTTATTTATTATTTGGTTCATCTGTTTTCAGAAAAGCAATCAAACAGTATTCAGGAAAATTAAGCCTATTGTTTGGGTTATTCCTGGCCGTAGCAATTGGAATATCAATTTATCTTTATAATACCAACATTGAGTTCTACGATCAAATGCGATTTGCCTTTGAAGGATTCTTTAATTACGTTGAAAAAGGGGAATGGAGAACCGATTCTACAGATAAATTAAATAGAGAAATGTGGGTATGGCCTGAGGATCAGAAGACTTGGTTAATAGGTTCTGGTCTTTTTGACAACTTTGTTTATGGTACTGATATAGGTTATTGCCGCTTTATCCTTTATAGTGGGTTAATTGGCTTTTCTGTTTTTGCACTCTTATTTGTGGTTAATGCATTGGTGTTTATGAAAAGACACCCTGAATATTGGATGTTCTTTTTGATTTTGTTGGTCTTAACCTTTATTATTTGGTTTAAAGTTGCCACGGACATCTTTTTTATATACGCGGTTTTTTATTGCATCGATTCATTAAAGGTCACAGAAGATATAGCTGAAAAAGAAGAAGTTTATGAAGATAGCGTATTGCATCCTAGGTACATTTAACTCTGGAGGTATGGAGCGAGTATTGGCTAATAAAACCAATTATCTTGCAAAACTCGGCCATGATATCAGCATTATTACCACTGATCAGAAAAATCGAAAACCATATTTTGATTTAAATGCTTCTATAAAACAAATTGATTTAGGAATAAATTATACTGAAAATAATAGTTCCGGTCTTTTAAAAAAGATTTTTGACTACCCCCGAAAACAAGCTTTACATAAAAAATTACTAGCTGAAAAATTATCGGAAATCCAACCTGATATCTGTGTTTCTCTTTTTGACCATGAAGTTGGCCTCTTGCCGGATATAAATGATGGCAGTAAGAAAATTGTGGAAATACATTTTTCAAGATTTAAAAGGTTGCAATATGGACGGAAAGGGCTTTGGAAACTTATTGATAAATATAGAAGCAATAAAGATCTTAGGACAGTTCAAAAGTTTGATAAGTTCGTAGTTTTAACTCAAGAAGATAAATCATATTGGGGAGATCTTCCCAATATTGTCGTGATTCCAAATGCGAATAGCTTTCCAGTAGCGCAAAGAAGTCAATTAGATTCCAAAAATGTCATTGCTGTTGGCCGTTATGATTATCAAAAAAGATTTGAAGATCTGGTTGATGTTTGGAAGTTAGTCCATCAAGAAGAACCGGATTGGAAACTAAATATTTTTGGTAAAGGACCTGAACGAGAAAATTTACAGAATCAAATTAATAAACTAGGACTAGAGGATACATTAATCCTTAAAGAACCAGTTCGAGATATTGACAAGCAATATTTGTCCAGTTCCATGATTGCTATGACCTCCAGATATGAAGGATTGCCAATGGCCTTATTAGAAGGTCAAGCTTCTGGATTACCCCTGATTTCCTATACCTGCAAATGTGGACCTAAGGATATTATTCAGGAAGGTAAAAACGGTTATTTGTTAGAGGAAGGAGATAAAGTAGGTATGGCAAATAAAATTTTGACCCTTATCAGAGATCCTGAATTAAGAGATTCAATGGGGCAGCAAGCCTTTGAAATGTCAAACAATTTTTCTGAAGCTATGGTGATGGAAAAATGGATTCAATTGTTTAACGATTCTTTGAATAATCGCTAATGAAAACTATTGTTATATCTGCCGTAAATTTAGTGGAAGCTGGCACCTTGGCTATTCTCCAAGATTGCTTAAAATTCTTGTCTGGCTATGCTGAAAAGCATGGATACCGAGTTGTAGCTATTGTGTATAAGCGAGAATTAACGGATTTCCCAAACATTGAATACATCGAGACCCAATGGCCCAAGAAAAGATGGGTAAATAGGCTTTGGTATGAATACGTCTCTTTAAATAAGATTTCTAAAGAAATAGGACCAGTCGAGCTTTGGTTTGGTTTACATGATACCAGTCCCTCGGTCATTGCGGAAAAAAGAGCGGTCTATTGTCACAACTCATTTTCCTTTTATAAATGGAAAATGCACGATTTGGTTTTTGCACCAAAAATTGCAATGTTCGCGATCTTTACCAAACTGATTTATAGGACCAATATCCATAAAAATGATTATTTGGTTGTTCAACAGGATTGGTTCAGAAGGGGATTAAGCAAAATGTTCAATATCGATCCTAAGAAAATTATAGTTACCAGGCCTAAAATTGCTGATACTCCTATAGAAATCTCTGATCAAAGTTCGGATGCTGATTATTCTTTTTTATTCGCAGGATCGCCAAATAGCCATAAGAACTTTGAAGTCATCTGTGAAGCCTCAAGGATACTGACGGAGGATCATGGAATAAAAAACTTCAAGGCTATTATTACAGTAAAAGGTAATGAAAATAAATATGCTGATTGGTTGTTTAAAAAATGGGGGAGTGTTAAGAATATTGAATTCATGGGCTTTATCCCAAGGACACAATTGTTAGAGCTTTATGGAAAGACAAATTGCCTCATATACTCTTCCAAAGTTGAGTCTTGGGGTCTACCGATTTCCGAATTTAAGAAATATGATAAGCCCATGCTTTTAGCTGATTTACCTTATGCCCATGAAACGGCAGAAGGTAGTAAGTTGACCGCATTTTTCAATCCAGATAATCCAAGAGAATTAGCCGATTTGATGGCCAAATTGATCAAAGGAAACTATTCATCCCTAAAACAACAACCTGTTATTCCGCTTGATGAACCGAAAGCAGACAATTGGGAAGAATTATTTAATGTTTTACTAAAATAAACGCCATACAGTTTACCAATATGAAAGTTCTACAATTAGGGAAGTTTTATCCAATCAGAGGAGGAGTTGAAAAGGTTGAATACGATTTGATGCTTGGTTTATCAAATCAAGGGGTTCATTGCGATATGCTATGTGCTTCTACAGAAGACCATCCAGAAGCCACAATCCATTTAAATAAGTTCGCTACCCTTTTTGTTGTTGCCACTCAAATCAATGCTGCAGCGACCAAATTAGCCCCTAAGATGATCACTAAACTGCGGAAGATTGGCAGGAATTATGATGTCATTCATGTACATCATCCCGACCCAATGGCTGCTCTGGCTCTGTACCTGTCAAATTATAAAGGGAAAGTAGTACTTCATTGGCATAGTGATATATTAAAGCAGAAAACCTTATTGCGTTTATATAAACCTCTTCAAGATTGGTTAATTAAAAGGGCAGATGTTGTTGTCGGAACAACCCCGATTTATGTAGAGCAATCTAAATTTCTTAAAGTGGTTCAATCAAAGGTGGATTTTATTCCCATCGGTGTCGATGTAGATCCTGAGTTATCTCCTTTGGTTGAAAAGATTAAAGGGGAATATCCAAATAAGAAGATAATTTTTTCATTAGGTCGATTAGTTGAGTATAAAGGATACGAATATCTAATTAAATCCGCTAAATACTTGGATGACAGTTACCAAATTGTCATCGGTGGAAAGGGGCCATTAAAAGAAGATTTGGAAGCCCTGATTGTCGAAAATGGATTGGAATCAAAAGTGAAATTATTAGGGTTCATGACTGATGAAGAGGTAGTGGGATATTACCAGGCCTGTGATCTGTTCTGTTTAAGTTCAATCTTGAAAACGGAAGCTTTTGCAATTGTTCAAATCGAAGCAATGGGCTATGGAAAACCAATTGTTTCAACGAGAATTCCCGAATCTGGAGTTAGTTGGGTAAACCAAAATGGGGTTTCGGGATTGACGGTAGAAATTGAGGATGAGCGCTCTTTGGCCGATTCATTCCTCACAATCTTGACCAATGAAGATGTCTACAAAAATTTATCGGAAGGAGCGAAAAAACGCTATTTTGAGCATTTTACGCGACAAAAAATGGTAGATAAATGTTTACAAATATATAATAAGATTTTAGCCTAATATTGCCAATACCTAATTTAGCGCAAAATCGTAGAAGATGCTTTTTATTGACGTTCAACAAATTTTCTTACGATTCTTTCGTTGTTCTTATTCTTTCTTGCTAAATTATCATTATTTAACCTAAAAAAATATTGATTAATGGACGAAAACATGAATGCAAAGAGCCATAAGGTTCCAAATCAATTATTTTTCAATTTAATCCAAGAAGATCTAAACCTTGGAAAAACAGTGAAATTTAATGTTTCTGGAAACAGTATGTTGCCTTTTTTGAGGCATGCAGATCAAGTTGCAATCAAACAACCCATTGATAATAATGTTAATATAGGTGATATTCTTTTAGCCAAACATGAAGGTAAAATTGTTTTACATCGACTCGTTGGAATGAAAGATGATACATTAATCTTAGCCGGCGATGGAAATCTCTATCAAAAGGAAATTATCCTAAAAAATGATGTTTTAGCAATCGTGATGAACGGATATAGGGATCGAAAAGAACTTCATGTTAATTCTTGGTATAATAAGAAGTTAGGGATATTATGGTACTATTTAAGGCCATTGAGATACCTCTTAAGTAAATTTAATAGTTGAAAAATGAAATTGAGAAATGATTTGCAGTTACGGAAATTAGGTAATGACTTTATCATCATCGATCCAGGACAGGATATGATTGATATGTCTAAAGTTTTTACGCTTAATGAAACTGCTGCATTTTTATGGGAAGAGTTACAAGGTAAAGAATTTACTGAAGAAACCGTTTCCCAGATTTTGTTGGAAAATTATGATGTTCAAGAGGAGATTGCTTTAAATGATGCTAAAAAGCTAATCCAAACCTTTGTAAAAGGAGGTTTAATCAGAGATTAAAGTAATGCTAAAAAACAGGATTATTAATATATTTTTTTTATTACTTAAATCTGGATTGTGGAAAAATGCTAATTTAGATACTGAGTTATTTCCTTTAACTAACCGGGAATGGGAAGAAATTTATAAAATTAGTATAAATCAAACCGTAGAATGTATCGTATTTGACGGGATTCAAAAATTAGAGCCTAAATATCAACCAAGTAAAAGCTTATTGTTGAATTGGGCGGTCCGTGTTGAAAAGCATGCGCAAAGGAATGAAAGAATGAATGAGATCATCATTAAGTTACATTCAGTTTTCCTAGGTCATCATGTCAACAGCATATTGCTAAAAGGCCAAGGTCTCGCTATGTGCTATGACAATCCTTCTAGAAGGGTATGCGGTGATATTGATCTATTTTTTGAAGACAAAACATCTTATACCAAAGCATTTAATATTATTAACGAAAAAGGATTAGAGATCAATTCTATGCCTGGATTTAGTTCCGAGTATAATTTCGAAGGATTTGAAGTCGAACATCATCAAAACATGTTTGATATACATAATCCCTTCGTTCAAAAAACATTGGAAAAAATCAGATTGGATGAGGTCAATAACTTTACGACATTAAATATTGAAAACACTAAAATTAAATTACCGTCAGCATTAGAAACTATTATTCAAGCAAATTCTCATATTCTGAAACACCTGCTTTCCTACGGTATAGGAATTCGACAATTATGTGATTCTGCTAGAATTTATGCTCATTATAAAGAGGAGTTAAGGAGTAAAAATCTAAAAGAGATTTATTCCAAACTGGGGATAAAGAATTGGATAGATATGTTACACCATTTGTTGGTGAAATATTTGGGATTAGAAGAATCTAACCTTCCCTATAATCTGACAACAAATCTGAATGCAGATTGGATGATGGAGGATATTTTAGTGTCCGGAAATTTTGGTTTTCATAATGCAAATTTCGCTGATAAAGAAGTCAATTTGAATGGCGGTCGTGCGAATAAAAAGAGAAGAATATGGAAAAGCTTTTTGAAGTATGTTAAGGTAACGCCTTCAGAAGCGATTTGGTTTCCAATAATGCAATATTACTCAAGGTTCAAAATATAAAGTATTGCTTGCAGGAATTACATATCAGCTAAAGTGGGCTTGGGAACAAGCAAAGGGACATAAAAATGAACTGATAGTTTTTTTCATCCTAGAGTTAATCGGGATCGCTTGTTCTTTATACTTTGTTATCTGGTCGAAACATGCGATTGATTTTGCAATCAGCGGGGATAAAGCCTCTGTAGATAAAGCGCTTATTTTAACCGTATTTTTTATCGTTCTTGGACTTATTGTTAAAGCTTGGGGATCTTGGGTCAATGAAAAAACAAGAGCAAAAATGCTCATTGAAGTTCAAAATAGATTGATCAAGATCCAGATGTTGTCAAAATGGAAAGTAATTAAAAATTGGCATACGGGGGATATGCAGATTAGGATAAATAATGATGCCAATGAAATCGTTCAGATGATTGGGTTCTCATTTATCTCTTTTCTGATCACCGTTATCAAATTACTGGCCTCTTTTGCGCTGTTATGGTCTATGGACCCTATGCTCGCTTTATTGATACTGGCAATTTCACCATTGTTCATTTTTACCAAAATTTATTTCAAGAAGCTGAGGTTTATCAATAGGTCCTTGAAAAAAGCAGAATCAAATTTGGGTAAGGTAGTGCAAGAAAACTTGAGATTTAGAATGGTTTTAAGAGCCTTGGGACTCCAAAATTTTAGATGGCAAAAAGTCGAGGAGAGCCAAGCGAACATATATGATTTAAAATTGAAAATGTTGAATTTTTCAACGATTTCACAGAGTTCTTTGAAGTTACTTATCAATATCGGATTCCTTTTAACTTTTGTTTGGGGTGTATATAAATTGAGAACCGATGAAATCACATTTGGGATGATGACCGCATTTCTTCAATTAGTCGGAAGGATTCAAGGTCCATTATTACTCCTTATGAGTTTCATACCTGTTTTTATCAAATTTAGAACAGCAGCAGAAAGGGTTGAGGAGGTTTATAAAACGGAAGTGGAAGAAGAATATTCTCCTGAATTTATTAAAGATCCTTATGAATTGATCATCAAAAACTTAAGCTTTAAATATGAAGACAATTTAGTGATTGATGATTTTAACTTGAAGGTGAAAAAAGGAGAACCAACTGCAATCATTGGATCCAGCGGTAAAGGGAAAACCACATTAATCAGGTTATTGTTGGCTGTTATCCAGCCCAATAAAGGTGAAATCTATGTGGAAACTGGTTTAAAAACCTACTCCATAAACCATAATCACCGAGTGAATATAGCTTATGTTCCTCAAGGAGATAAATTGTTTTCTGGTACCATCAAGGAAAATATCCTGACGGATACTGAAAATGTCAACCCTGAAAAGCTATATGAAGTCTTGTACCTCAGTTGTTCTGAATTTGTCTATGAACTACCCGACGGTTTAGATACAATAATAGGAGAGTCAGGATATGGTCTCTCTGAAGGACAAGCACAGCGCATTGCATTGGCAAGAGCATTAATGAAAGAAAACAGTATTTGGTTATTTGATGAAGTAACGTCGGCTTTAGATCATAAAACAGCAGAACTATTAATAGAGAGGTTGATGAGTGCAGCGAAAAACAAAATTGTCATTTTTGTAACACACGACTTAAAATTGGCTGAAAAGTGTAGTCAATCAGTTTATATGCAGTAATTATATTTTTTTGAAGGAAATAATGAAAACAGTGGACTATTTAGTTGCTGAGAATTTAATTAGGGTCGTTTATGATGATTCTATTGATATTCAAAGTAGTTTATCTTCATTTATTGATTTTGAGGTTCCTGTTGAACAAGGTGCAGAAGCCATAGTGAATATTGAAATCGTTTTGGAACCGACTGATATTGATCTGACAAATGCCAAGCTTTTGAGTGATGTTTCAATCATTTGGGGTGATAGATTCAAATTTGAAGAAACAGAACAAAAGTATATCACCTCTGTGGAAAATGCGAATGCTAAAGACACTGAGATTTGGAGAATGGTAAGCGATAAAGAATTTAGATTCTCCAAAATTCATATAAAAAAACAGGAGTTGTATGACTCCAATATTTTAAGCTGGCTGATAATGGTTGCATTTGGCCAGAGAGTTCTTTCAAATAATACAGCTTTGATCCATTCATCCGTAGTGGAAAATGGAGAGTATGCTGTATCCTTTTTAGGGAAAAGCGGAACTGGGAAAAGTACCCATAGTAGATTGTGGATAAGCACCAATGAAGGTTTTCAACTGTTAAATGATGATAACCCAGCTGTTAGAATCGAGGGCGACGAAGTCTATATTTATGGAACGCCATGGAGTGGGAAAACAGCTTGCTATATTAATAAAAAGCGGAAATTAATGTCAATCGTAAGATTAACACAAGCGAAAGAAAACCAAATGGTATGGAAAAGCAAAGGTGTAGAATCCTTGTTGGCTCTATTGCCAAGTTTTACTGCAATCAGATGGAATTCCAATATTTTTTCTGCCATGGTTAACATACTGGAAAACATTATCCAGCGAACTAATGTTGGACAATTAAATTGCCTCCCAAATCCGGATGCAGCCAAACTATGCTTAAATGAAATTAAAAAAGTAAATAAACTTGAAAATGAATAGATTAATTATCAGCCTGTTTGCATTGACTTTGTTTGTACTTAGCTCATGCGTTGTTTCTAAAAAGGTAACTTACCTTGAAAATATGGTTCCAGGTTCTGAATATCCTATGCAGGAAATTCCAACCTTAAAGATTCAGAAGTATGATAGATTGAGCATTATTATCAGTTCAAAGACTCCTGAATTGGCAGCACCTTTCAACCCTGATGGTGGCATTTATAATGTAGGTGATAAAGGTGAAATTTCAACTTCCGGAACTGGAGCTCCAACTGAAAAAGGATATTTAGTGGATAAAAATGGTAATATCGACTTCCCTGTCTTAGGTATCATTCAAGCCGAAGGCAAAACTGTTGAAGAACTAAAGAAATTCATTTTAGATAGATTAGTCAATGAAAATTTGATCAATTCCCCTCTAGTAAGAATTGAGCTTCTAAACATCAAAGTAATGATGATGGGTGAAGTTGCTTCGGTTGGTATTTTAAATGTTCCAGATGGTCAGATTTCTATTCTAGAAGCAATTACCCGTAGTGGAGGTCTAACAACAAATGCGTTGACTGATGCCATTACTGTAATCCGAGAAGAAAACGGTTATAGAAAAATGTATACAAGTAATATTGAAGATGTTAATCTATTTGATTCTCCAACCTTTTACTTGAAACAGAATGATATCGTTTATGTCAAACCTAAATCTGCTGTTCCTTCTCCTCGAGAAGACCTTACTTGGAGATATGTAGGTTTTGCAACCGGTTTGTTAACATTAGGAGTAAGCCTTTTAGCATTATTTAATAGAAACTAAGAAATTAATGGTTAATCATTCAATGAATAAATCTTTTCAAGGAAAAGGTAAACAAGATCAATCTCTTTATGTATTAGATATCTTGCGATATCTTTTAGGGAACTGGAAATGGTTCTTATTATCGATCTTGATCTTTGGTGGATATTTTTATTACCAATACAGTAAAACTCCATTTTTATATAAAAAGGACCAAACTGTAATGATTAAAACAGCCACCAATTCCATGAGTGCCTCTAGGATAACCAGACCAAATAACTTTTACAACATGGTAAATGTTAATTCTGAAATCCTTCAGCTTAGATCTCAAGAATTAATGCGAAATACCATTAGTCTTTTGAACGCTGATATCAGTTATTCTAGAAAGGAAGGGTTAAGGTCAGTAGAGCTTTATAAAACATCACCGTTTATTGTTCGTTTTAGGAATGCAGCTCCGCAATCAGGATTTTCATTTAACTTGAAATATAAAGGCAATAATCAGGTTGAATTATCTTCATTTTCAAATTCAGACCCAGATAAAACAATTACGGTTAAACTTAACTCGGAAGTCAAAACCCCTGTCGGAAATTTGATTATTTCAGCCAATTCCGACAAATCATATCGCGTTAACTTATCTGAACAAATTACGATAACCAAAAACCCTATTGAGTCTATGGTTAGTTATTTCTTGGGTAATTTAAAGATCCTTCAAATGGAAGATGTAGAAATTCTTCAGATGACTTTGGAAGATGCATCCCCGTTGAGAGCGGAAGATATGATCACAAAATTGATTGAGGTATATAATCAAATGACTATTGAGGATAAAAAGACTGTAGCAAATAATACTGCAGATTTTATCAACGATAGGATCGTGATTATTGAAAAGGAACTTAGTTCAGTTGAATCCAGTCTTGAAGGAATGAAAACCCAGAACCAAGGTTTAGATGTGAAATCCGCTGGGGAACAATATTGGACCGAATCAAGGACCTACCAAAGCTCCAGCAAGGAATTGGAAACTCAAATGAAGTTAGTGGAAATTATGCGCCAAAGATTGAGTGATCCTAGCCGGGTTGATGATCTAATTCCAAGTAATACTGGCTTGGTTGATAATAATATTGAAGGAATTATTTCTGAATACAACACATTATTGTTGAGAAGAAACCGCTTAATGAGCGGAAACAGCTCAGAAAACCCAATTGTCCAAGACTTAAACAACGCCTTAAGCCAAGTTAGGCAGAATATTGCAAGAGCGATAGATAATGTAATTTCCGGTTTTAGGATCAGGATGAGCAACATGAAGGATGAAGAGAATGCCGCTATTGGTAAAGCAAAAAGCCTTCCTTCAAAACAAAGGATTATGTTATCTGCTGAACGTCAACAAAAGGTTATTGAAGAGCTTTATATTTTCTTGTTGAACAAACGTGAAGAAAATGCTATCAATAGAGCAATGACTGATGATAATATCCGCGTAATTGACTCTGCATCGGGTTCAAATCTTCCTTTTTATCCTAGCAAATTGAAAAAAGTAGCTATCGGTGTTGCAATTGGTATCGCAGTTCCAGCAGCAATATTGTTGTTGATGTTATTGTTGAACACCAAGGTTAGAAACCGTAAGGATATTGAAGATGCTGTAAGTGTTCCTTTCTTGGCTGAAATTCCTTTCTCCACAGAAATGAAAACCGCTAAGAGTGATATCGTTATTAAAGAACAAGGCGTGGATGAGGTTACTGAAGCATTTAGGATTTTCAGAACCAACTTGAGCTTTATGTCCTCTGGTGATAAAAAGCAAAAGGTCGTGACCTTTACCTCATTCAATGTTGGTGCTGGTAAGACCTTCTCTGTAATCAATTTAGGGGTTAGTATGACCTTCTTGAAAAAGAAAGTGGTATTGGTGGATTTAGACCTTAGAAAGGGTACTTTAAGTAATATCACCAAATTCCCAATGCCAATTGGTGTGACTCATTACTTATCAGATAGCTCTGTTACGGTCGATGAGATCATTTATAAAGATAGAACGGATTCTGAAATAGATATCGTTCCAATTGGTGTGATTGCACCGAACCCGGTAGAGCTTTTATTGAGCGAACGCCTTGATCAATTAATCGCTGAACTTAAAGAACGTTATGACTATATTATTGTAGATAATGTTCCTCTAGGAATCGTTGCTGATGCTGATATCGTTAATAGAATTACCGACGTTACTATATTTGTGGTGCGTGCGGGCAAAATGGATAGAAGGCAATTGCCAGATGTTCAGAAGATCTATGATTCTTCAGCATTGACAAATATGGCAATCCTATTAAATGGTGTGAAATTCGGGAATAACCCTTATGGTTATGGCGGATATGGATACGGTGGTTATGGCTACGGCTATGGCTATGGCTATTCTGCACAACAAAAAAGAGGATTCTTTTCAAGACTTTTCGGAAAGAAATAAAATAGACCATAATAAAAAAGCCCTGCAGAGAATTTCTGCAGGGCTTTTTGTTTTGCTATACCTTTTCTGACTCAATGATTTTATGAATCGAGTTAATAAACCCTTCCAATTCCTTGTTTTGCTTTTTTACGATCCTAGGTTTTAAAAACACCCAAACAAAAGCAATCCAACCTAAAGTCAAAGCATAGCTTATAATCGCCATTGTATTGCTCATTCTCAAACTGAATTCATAGAGGTAAAATATCATACCGATCGTTAGCAACACAAAATAAAGATTCATAAAACCCGTTTGGATACTCTTTTGTTTCTCTTGGATACTGAGCAAAGAGTTTAAATAGGCTCGGTTATCCTGACCCTTATTCAGGTGCTTAAAAGTGCTATAAAATAGATTAAACTTAATTAATGACAGTGAAATCGCAAGTATAATAAACGACATCCCAACTTTCGGATATATGGTTTTTGCCTCATAGAGAAACCAAATCGACAGTATAAAAACTGCAGTTAATCCTAGGGTGATATTAGATACCCATTTCTTCTTCATCGATTCTCTTTTATATCCAGAAATCCGGTTTGTTAAATCAGTCAAATCTGGAGAAATAATAGGCTGTTTCTGCCATATCTGTGATAGATCAAACTCTTTATTTGCCATGATTTTTAAATTTTGTATTTAACTTTTCTTTAATTCTATGGATTTTTACCCTGATATTGGCATCTGATAAACCAACGATCTTAGAAATTTCCTGTTGTTTGATTCCTTCCAGTTCTAATGAAATAATGATCCGATCTAATTCTGCGAGTTCTGAAATAAATTGATATAATAGTTTTATTTCCTGGTCTAATTCAGGATTGTCATTGTCTTCATCAGCTACCAGTATCTCGGCTTTGGAAAGTTTTTCATTTTTTTTGATTTGACTTAAGCAAGTATTCGTGGCTATCCTAAATATCCAAGTCCCTATGCTGGCCTCATTCCTAAATGTAGAGAGCTTCTCCCAAACTGTTATGAAAGTTTCTTGAGCCAAATCCTTGGCTTGATCATGGTCATTTATATAACCCATGCACAAGCGATAGATCTTGTTCCAATATTCTTCATATAATTTGTTGAAATCCATTATTTAAGAAAGTTTTGGACTTGTTGCATATACCAATCCTTTGCATCATACATAATAAAGTGCAAACTATGATCAGCATAGCTTAGATCAGCAGTTTTCAAATTTGAATATTGTTGCTCTATGGCAGGCTTAATACGGATAAAGGAACTTTCAAGTAAAATTAATGCAGGACATTCTATGGTTTTTATCTCATCTCTTAAGTCAGTATTACTGAAATCACAAAACATCTTCCCAAAAGTTGCCCTATCTGATTTCATAGACCAATCTACAATTAAATTCTGTTTACTTGTATCCTGTACCATACCTGCCATTCCTTGTTTCTGCATAGCTCTAAACTGCTCGTCACTTAATGATTTAATTTGGTTGACCATTGGAGAACAATCATAGTTAGGATTTGATTTAAAATTTGGATCACTTAACGCTGCTAGACATGGAACTGCATCTACAACCACTATTTTACTTATTAATTTAGGTTCCGCAGCAGCAATAGACATGGCCAATCCGCCACCCATACTGTGTCCAATGATTATTGGGTTATTTATATTATCTGTTTTAATAAAATTGATGATTTCATCCCTCCATCCTTTAAATGTAGGGTCAGTTTGAGCAGGAACTGAGGCGAAGCCAGGCATAGTCAGTACATAATAGGTGTAATCATCACCTAAGCCTTCAATAGTTTCTTTCCAGACATCTCCTGAAGATGCAAAACCAGGTATGAATAAGATATTTTGCTTTCCATTCCCTATTTTTTCTACTCTGAAACTATTTTCTTTTGTTTGTCCATCTGCTGTTGAAACCAATGCTACAAAGGCGATAACGGCTATTAAAATGTTTTTCAAGTTCATAAGTAATTCTTCTTGTTTTCCTTTAGATATGATTTCAAAAAGAATGTTACACTTATTTCTGAAAATAATGATTACTTCCGAAATATATTTCTGTAAGGAATTGAAATACAGTAAGCTAAAATATTTTTTTAAGCCATTTTTTTTCTGTTCTGAAGTTTATTTGATCAAATATTATTCGTTTTTTGGTTCCAAATTACTTTGAACATCTTAGCTTAATTTTTTAAATTTATTATGAATGTGGGCCAAAAGCTTGGACCTGTATTCGGCAACCAAATTCAAAACTAACACTGATTATGTCCGTAAATCCAAATTTTCGAAAATTAAGCCTTTTATTATTGTTCAGCATCCTATCCATTCCATTGTTTGCTCAAGAGCCACCTCAATTAATTGTGAGATCGGATGATATCGGATCTTTTAATGCGGCTAACCTTGCCATTATTGAAACCTACAAAAATGGGATAACAACCTCTGTAGAATTGATGGTAAATTGCCCTTGGGCTCCTGAAGCTGTTAAAATGCTAAATGAAAATCCAAAACTGGATGTCGGAGTACACCTGATGATTACCAGTGAATGGGAAAATTGCAAGTGGCGACCCTTAACTGCAGCAAAAAGTTTGGTTGATGAGTATGGAAATTTTTTCTCTTTCATTTATCCGAATCCAAAAGTTCCAAATGCATCCATTCAGGAGCATCAATGGAAATTAGCTGAAATTGAGGCAGAGTTTCGTGCGCAGATTGAATTGGCGAAAAAGATGCTTCCACGCATTTCCCATATTTCCACCCATATGGGCTGTGGAAATTGGAATGATGAAGTAAAAGCTATGTTGGTTAGACTGTCTAAAGAGTATAACCTCCTTCAAGATATGGATTATGAATTCAAGATGTTCCCAAACCTAGATCTGAAAAGTAAAGCAAACGTGGAAGACAAAATCCAAGCGTTTTTAAAGGCGCTAGAGGAATTAAAGGAAAATGAAGTTTATCTCTTTGTGGAGCATCCTGGCCTTGATGTGAGTGAAATGGAAAATGTGGGCCATGAAGGTTATAGAAATGTTCGTGAAGATAGGAGCGATGTAACCAAAATTCTAATCGATCCTAGAATAAAAGCAAAGATTAAGGAACTTGGAATTGAATTGACTGACTTTCAATCCTTACAAGCTCGTAAATAATTTCTTTGAAAAGATTACATGAAAAATCTGTGGAAAGGAGAATAGAATATAACATATAAAGAAATCAAGAAAAATGCAGATATCCATATTCTATATAAATATTGCTTCATTCTGTAATCTCCAGTGATAAACCAGTTTGCATAGATCACAACACTTGAGGATAAAATAACAAAACTGAAAAATAAAACTATGACCATATTGTGCCTTTTTCCATTAAATATATTTTTTCATTCAATAAATTAGGTCAAATATTGGTTTCACTTTTTTTGTCGATTGTGTTCAAATATATTTAAAATATTCGTAATAGGAAAATACATTTCTTAATTTTAGCAATAATGACACTTGTGTTAAAAAACATATTTTATTTAGTCTCACTTTTCGTATTTGTAAATAAAGTGTTTTTATTTGAATTTTATATATTTGTTCATTAAAAAATTAAGGCTTTTGACGAGTTATGGGGTTAAAACAAAAAAAGCTCACTTTGCTAGATAGATTATTTCTCTCGGTATTTGTTTTAAATATTTTAAATTATTTTCTTTACGAAAAAACCTTGTTGTCGCTAAAAGTGATCTTTTCCTTCTTTCTATTTGGGATAGTTATCTATTTCCTAATCAGAAAACATAGCTTATTTAATGCTGTGGGAAAATTGGAAAGTGTTTTTTATAGCATTATCCTTTCAGGATCTTACCTGACCTTTATTTTTCTAAGCCTAAACTTCTTTTTCTGTTCTTCTACAACCCAAGTTTCTAGCTATAAGGTTAGATGTAAGATCAATAAAATATGGATTCCCGGAGAAGAGATTGCCCCAAAAGTGGTCAAAGCTGAGTTTGATGGCGGATACCATAAAAGAATAGGACTTTCTAAAGAAATAAGGCAACAAAATATTCATCCAGATTCCCTAAGCGTTCATCTTTCTTTTGGCTTATTTGGAGTCCCGGTTATTAAAAAAGTCGAGTTTGATAAAACTCATACCTAAAAGTTGTTATTATAGGTTGAGCCATCGATTTCATCAGCCATAAAATGGATAATAGCACCGTAATTATCCGCAGTAATGGGCGCTGAAAGATAGTTCAATACTGTTTTAATAGGGTTGGTGTTTTCTAATTCCAAAGGAACGTCCTCAAAAATATTGTAAGAGAAGGTCGCGGTTTCCAAGATTACCTTTTGTTCATCCGTCAATTCCTCGTCGTTGAGGTATCTATTCAACGCAACTTTCAAACTATTTTCATCAAAATCAGATTGAACAAATATTAATGCCTTCCTTCCCCAGGTGATACTCATAACATAGATCAGGTCATCATCCTTTAATTTTGCTAATTCTTCCCTATAATTCATCATTCCTGTTTCTGCAATATCTAAATAGAGATCAAATAGAGGGATCTCATAAGCAATCAAAATATTGGATACTGGCATTTTATTATTTATGTCCAATCCAAACCATTTTCCCAAATCCATTTTTTGTCCAAAATTAGCATAGAGATCCTCTAGATTTCGAATCGGATAAAAGGAATAGCTAGCAATTCCTGAACTAGTTGGAGCTCCTTTTGACTTCAATTCATCAGCTATTACCTGATACATATTTTCCTTTGTCGGCACAATTTCGGGAAATTCGTATTTAAAGGTCGTGGATAGGAGAAAAATCTTCTCCTTGGTCTTGATATCCTTGAATTCATGTTTCTCCGTATTGATAGATTTTTTACTTAGGACGGCTCCTAAATAAAGCTGTTCAGGGTTTTTGCTGAATAAAGTCGCGGAAGATTTTGTTTCTTGTGCTGAAATGATTCCAAATGTCAAAATAAATAGCAAAGTTGTTAATAGTCCAGTTCTCATATTTATTTCTTTTCAGGGGTAAAAACATAATTCTTTATCAACCAGATCAATCTGGAATTATTTAAGGGGTCTGCATCAAGCAAATGCCTATTGTCTGGCATTTCATATTGTTGCCCGAAACTCAGGTGGCTGCTTTTGCTATTATTTGCGTTTTTCTTGTAGTAGCTCACTTTTAGGGTTAGGATAGAATCGGCGTTAATGCTCGCCCAATTCTTCCAGGTATTGTTTTTGGCCTCATGGATCTGAAGGATTTGCTCCGACCATTTTATTTGATAGGACCCCATGGGCATTTTTGATTTATAAACAAACATGGAATCCTCTTTTATCAAGATGGAATCAGGCCTGAAATAAGTAACTCGATTTCCGAAATGCAGTTTGATATCTGGTTCAGTAAGATTTTTTACAACAAAGCCTTTTAGGTACTCAATAAAATCCTCATTCTTTTCAGAAGTATATTTATATAATATGATTCTGGGCTTCTCTACAGGTTCGGGCTCGGGTTCTGGTTCCGGTTTTGGGGCTGGCTTCGGTTCCGGTTCCGGTTCGATTTCCTTAGGTCCGCAGGAATGGAGAATACAAAATAGAAAAGAGAACGGTATTATTAAAAAATAAATAGGTAATCGCTTGGTTAATAGTATCATATATTAGTTTTTAATAAAATGGTAGCAGCTAGTGAGTCCGTAAACTATAGTAAATATAAAAATTATTTCTAAATATTTAATAAAATAAATAAAGCAGTTGAAAAATGTGGATTTCAACTGCTTTATATCGGCTTTATAAACTTATTGTTAAAAATATATTAATATCCTTGGCCCTTACTGTTCTCTGCTCACAAAGTAATCAATCCAAATTGGGGCAAAAGGAGAGGTACAACCTTTTGAAACGGGATAATCCTTATAGACACCTAACTTATGTCCAATTGCTATAGCGCGATCTCTATAATGAGGTTGTTTTATACCTATCTGAGCTAATGTGCTGTTCATGGTCCATTGAACCTCAGGCTTTGCTTCCAGCATGTGTTTTTCGATATAATCCAATAATTTTGGGGTATCTTCCAATTCAGGATTTCTGGCAATATTTCCGGAAATCAAACTCCAAGCTAACCGCTGCAACATCACATTCTCAGCTTTTTCCCATTGTAATCTCAAGGTCTGCTTGTCTAAACTATCTTTGATTAAATAACTATATAGCCAATCAATTACATTCGCAAAGTTCTCTGATGATACCATCGACGTCAATTGCTCATTACTTAATTTTTTAGGGTCCAGAATTAAGATGGCAACACATCTAGCTTCCATATTGTTGGTCTCCCATAGTTCAAGTCCCAGTTCCTGATCTTTTTTTATTTTGGCAGCTATCTTACGGACATCGCCCATCTTAACTCCAAATTGATTATCGCCGGCGCCTCTTTTTTTATTTTGTGCAACTAGTTTTTCTGAACCTAATGATTTTAATTCATCTAAAACCTCTTGTGTGGTTATTTTAGCCATGTCTTTATAGGAAGTTTAAAGTGGTTTACTTAGTGTATTTAGTAATAAAGGATAGGACCTAATATTTTACTCCTGTAAAAATAAGAATTATTGCCTAAGATTAATTTCATTGCATAAAAAAACTCCTTAGGCGGGGAACCTAAGGAGTTTTAACTAACCAATTATTAACCTAAATTATGAAATTTGATTAGATATATTCAATGTCTGTGCCGAAATGGAAATTAACATTTCGTTTAACTATTTTTAACATTTTTGTTGTTGAATAGCGATAAAATGCATTGATTATCGGGCTTGATTTCTTATGGCTAACAAGACTGTCAGTCTGACATTCTATAAGCCTGTACATTTTGTCACCCAGTAAATTAACTTTTTGAAACGATCAATTCCCCTTTAAGTATATTTAAATCATCAACACATCTTTTACACGATTCAAAACGTCTTACAGGACTTGGTAATTCCTTTGCTTTTTCATTTGAACTAAACTCTACGATATAACCAATCTGATCCATGGTCGTGAAGTAAACGAGGTCGGCATTGTTTTTATCTGCTGCATTGTAAACCATGATTCTCTTATTGACCGAACGATTATCAATCCATTGGTCTATTTTTTTTGAAGTTAACCAGCCAGTTACCTTTGCGTTGAATTTCAAATACAAAGGGAACTCTAGATAATTCAAGAGATAACAATAATATTTGAAGTCAATTTCATAAGGAAATAGAAGTAAACAAGTATTGGGGTCGATTCGGACGAGCTTGATAATGACATGATATTCCATTTCATTGATCATTTCGCAGAAATCCATACATGCTTCCTTAACTTCACTGTAAATAGGGCCTTCAATTAAAATGCCTTTATCATTATTTATTTCAGGATAATCGTTTTCAGAAAATTCGGGCCGGCTTGCAGTGGATTTACCCGTCATCCAACTCACTATAAGAACAATAATGACTATAGCAATAATGACTATACTGATAATTGTACTCATGGCATTTTAAATTAATATTGGTTTGAGAGACCTAAAATAATTAGGCCTCGTCTAAAAATAGAAATAAAATGTTGATTATAAAATAATTACTGCTTTTTGTTAAAGAAGACGAAAAATGGTTATTGTTCCAAAATGATTTTCAATAGGTCGTATTTTGCTTGCCAAATATCCTGACATGATTTCAGGTAATCACTGCTGGCTTTATTAAAGTCTATCAATAATATTCTGCCACTCTGATAGGCCGCCAATTTCTCCTCCTTGTTTTGGAGCGCTAGATTTTTTATTTTCTCCAAAGCTTCAATCTTTTGTTTTGAAAATATTATTTTTCCCTGCTTTTGTTTTTGGTCGATTCCATCATTCAGTTGAAGGTCTTCCAGTTGCTGCAAAAAGACTTTTTCACTGAGTTGAGCTTTCCTGATTGCACTGCTATTGCTAAAATAGGCTGAAATAGGTATTCGAAGGCCCAGGTTTGCATAGCTATAGCCATACCAATTGCTTTTATCGACCAGGTTTAAGGAATTACTGAAGTATTGAGCACCGTAATAGGCATTAAAGCTAAGGCTCGGTAAGGCCTGACGCTTTATCCCATTCAATTGAATGATAGATAATTGCTGGTCTAATTCTATTAACTTCTGATCATAACCCTTTTTTTCATATCCTTCTAATTCCATTATTATTTCTTCCATATTATTGCTCAAAACGGTTATGGAATCTAATGGATAATATCTACCTAGCTCTAAATTCGCTTCCTGCAAAATGGACCATGATTCATGCATCAGGATTCTTTTTCGTTGTACTTCCTGTTGGGAAAAGCTATATTCTTCTGAACTCCCTCTTCCAGCCAAAAACCTTTCTTTATTGATGGCATTAATTTCTTCAAATAAGGCTGAATCTTTTAAGGCAAATTGGTATTGCGCTGTCGCCAATACAATGGAAGCATAGGCAAGCGTAGCATTGGTCCTCCAATCTTGTTCAGCTAAAGATTCCTCAACCTTGGCTTTTTCTAAAGCGATTTGGTCCTCCTGTTGTTGCGTTTTCCTGTTGGGATTAAATAAGTCCCATTCCAATTGTAGACCAGCCTTAGAATTCCATTTGGTAGAAAACTTTAATGGTAATATTGCTCCTTCTTCAGCATTGGGATCAAATGCTATTGCGGGTACTGGAGTAGTTGGAATTATTAAATTCCTTTGCAAGTTGGCATCGCCATAAATCACAGGAAATCGCTCTGATCTTCTAACATTCAATTGCTCTTCCTGAACTTCTTTATTCAGTTTCTTTTCCTTTAAACTCCTTCCTTGACCAGCATAATTCCAGAGGTCCATTAGGCTAAGGCTCTGGGCATTTCCGGATATGGAATATCCTATTATGAGTAATATGGTAAAGATGGATTTCTTCATATTAAAAAACTGAGGCTGGTTCTAATTTAGATATTTTTCTAACGGCAAATAAAGAGCCCCCAATGGAAATAATCATGGTAACCAATAATAAGAACAAGGCAAAAGGTATACTCACATTTATATTTAAACCACTTTTTTCGACCCCAAACTTAAAACCATAGATCAGCATCATGGCTATCCCATAACCAATTGATGCATATAGAAAGGCTTGCGCAATGATCAACCGATTGACAAATTTGTTTTTGGCTCCAATTGCCTTTAATGTACCGTAATCCTTGATCCTGTCTAAAGCAGATGAATATAGAGTTAAGCCAATTATAAAAAAACCAGAAATCATGGCGAATACTACGAGAGTTCCAAAGCTCATCCCCATATTTGATGAAATCAAGATTTCCTTAACCGTTGATGATCTTAGCTTTTCAGCATCCCATGCCCTTAAATGAGGAAAATTCTGATTGATTACTTCAATCATCTCTTTTTTGTCCTGTCCATCAGTAAGCTTGGCAATGATTAAACTGACCTTATCTTTGGGGAAGTTTCCGAAATAAGTCGCATTTTCCAGCGTGGTATACATAAAACTGGCCCCAAATGCTTGCGCGTTTTTTGTGATGACCGCTAATTTGGCACTCTTACCATTGATCTCTATTGGTTTATTTAAATAAAGAGAAGTTTCCCAACTTCTTGCATTGAAATATTCAGCACTGACAGCATAAGGCTGTAAAAGATCCTGAACAGACCCGCTATCAATTTTATTAAATTCTGGACCCATTATAAATGCAGGGGCAGGGGCCCCAACTAAGGTTACGGCAGCAGTCTTGCCATCCAAAAAGGTAGCTTGGGCATTGGCAAGGATAATTGGCGTCGTTTTTTCAATGCCTTCCAAACTGCCTATTTCCTGGACAGCTCGTTGGTCTATGCTATTGATGGAATTCACATTCCTGCTTTGGGATTCTATGATCCATAAATCATTCTTTTCTACCGGCGCATTGTTTACCAAATTCCCCATTAATCCCATTAAAAAGAATAAGAGGCTTAATTGTTGGCCAATTAGAAATACACTGATTACGATGGCAGTAATTATTCCAAAGCTCTTTGCTCGATCAAAGCGAATGAATTTCCAAGCTAATCCCAACATACCTTATAATTTTACCTTACATTCTACTTTCGAATTGATCAATAAAGAAGGATTTTTCTTTGGTTCAATCCGTATCCTGCGTACTCTTCGATCTTCAGCTTCATTTGCTGTTTCAAATAAAATAGATTTATTCATCAAGGTAGGACTGACATAAACAATCTTTCCTTTACCAATGACAGTTGGTTTACCCACAAAATTGATATCGACGGTTTGGCCTATTTTCACACTGTCAGCGAATAACTCATCAACCTCTGCTTCAATAATGATATTATCCTTGTCCACAATTTTACCCAATTCTTCAGTACCATTAATAGTTTGGCCCAATTGAACATTTAATTCAGCGATGACGCCTTTCTTGATGGCTGTAATCTGATAATCCTGTAAGCTTTGCTTGTTCTTGGAAATTAAAATAGATTGCTCCTTTTCTGAAGCTTTATTGGCTTTTATCTGGCTCCTCAAACCTGAAATAAGTTCCTCCTGTTGTTTTAGGTTGGAAAGATCATTTTCAACTTTTTCTTTAGTTTCCGCATTTTTGGCAAAAAGAGCCTTAGAAGTCTCATATTTAGATTTTAATTCTTGTAATATGATATCCTGCTTCGCCAGATCGCTGAGATTAGTTTGATGCGCTGCTTTCAAACTCTCTAATTGCGCTTGGGACTGAGCAACATCTAATTCTTCGCTATTCTCTTTTAAGATCATTAAGACTTGTCCCTGTTCAACTTCATCGCCTTCCTTAACCCTTATTTCTTTGATTTCTGCACTGACTGGCGAACTGATCTGAACCCAACCGTCCTCTGGTATTACTTTGCCAATTGCTATCACAGAACCATAAATGGCTGAGACTTTCGCTTTCTCTTCTTCCTTTTGTTTCTTTTCATTCTTGCAGCTGACTACAGCTAGCAATAAGACCAAGAAACTCAAAATGCTTAGGCTATTTGTAATCTTCCTCATTTCGAATACTATTTGAAACATTTCCTTCTTCAACATATATAACTTCGTCTGCGAATTTTTTTAACCTTAAATCATGTGTGACAATAATCACTGCTTTTCCCTCTTGAGCTAGTTCTTTGAGTTCTTCCATAATGATGGACGCACTTTTTGCATCCAAGGAAGCAGTAGGCTCATCGCATAAAATCATGCTGGGGTTGGTAACTAAAGCTCTTGCGATGGCTACACGTTGTTTTTGCCCTCCACTTAATTTCTTTGGCAAATTGTGCAATCTGTCGGATAATCCCACCGCTTCCAAAGCTGAAATTGCCTTTTCTTTGGCTTCCTTTTTTTCAACGGATTGCAATAATAATGGCTGCATCACATTCTCCAATGCGGTTAGAGGCTCCAATAAATTGAATTGCTGGAAAACAAAGCCAATATCATGCAAACGTAAATCCGCAAGTTTGTTCTCCGATAAACTCGTTACCTCTTTATCTTTATAATAAACTTTTCCTGAACTTGGATAGATAATACATCCTATGATGGATAATAAAGTAGTTTTTCCAGAACCGGATGGCCCCATGATCAACGTTAATTTATTTGAATCAAAACTTAGGCTACTTTTAGCCAATGCAGTAATGCTAATGTCTCCAGTTTGATATACTTTATCTACGTTTTCCAGGCGAACAATTTCTTCGGGCATGCTTTTCTAGCTTTGATTTTAAAAATAACCAAGAATTCATCTAAAGCCAAAAACAAAAGCTAATTTCTTTATATAAATGGGAAATGATTGTTAAAAAAACTTTAACTTCATAGTGAGTAATCGCTTCGATCGATTCATTTCGAATAAACCTAATGCCATGAATAAACAAATCAAATTGTCCTTTGCTGCATTTCTATTGACTTTTGCCAGCGCCCAAGTTCAAGCCCAACCCTATATTCAAAATAAGGCTCCTTTGATCCAAAAGCCTTATATGGAATTGCCTTTAGGAGCGATTAAACCTCAAGGCTGGTTGGAAGAAATGCTAATTACCCAGAAAAATGGAGCTACAGGTCAATTAGATCAACTTTATCCACTGGTTATGGGAGATCGAAATGGCTGGTTAGGTGGTGATGGCGATCAATGGGAGCGTGGACCTTATTGGGTTGATGGCCTCTTACCTTTGGCCTATCAGTTAAATGATAAAGGTTTAAAAGCCAAAGCACAGCGTTGGGTGGAGTGGGCCCTGCAAAGCCAATCGGAAGATGGTTATTTTGGTCCAGCAAAAGATTATGATTATGAACCAGGTATCCAAAGGAATAATTCCCATGATTGGTGGCCCAAGATGGTCATGCTCAAAATATTGCAGCAATATTATTCGGCAACTGAAGATCAAAGGGTAGTCAACCTTTTTACAAAATATTTCCATTATCAACTAAAAACATTAGAAGAGAAGCCCCTTGGACATTGGACCTTTTGGGCTGAATATCGATCAGCGGATAATTTACAGGCAGTTTATTGGCTATACAATATTACCGAAGACCCAAAATTGCTGGAACTAGCCGATATCCTGCATGCGCAGGGTTTTGACTTTACCCAAAAATTTATCCAACGCAACATGCTTGCTACATTTAGGAGCATACATTGTGTCAACCTTGCTCAAGGACTCAAGGAGCCGGTTATTTTTTATCAACAAAGTAAAGATCCTAAACATCTGGCCGCAGTGAAACAAGGACTGTCTGATATTAAATTATTTAATGGTCAGGCTCAAGGCATGTATGGAGGCGATGAAGCCTTGCATGGGAGCAATCCTACCCAGGGTTCCGAACTCTGTTCTGCAGTGGAGTTGATGTTTTCCTTAGAAAAGATGCTAGAAATTACCGGCGATGTAGGATTCGCAGAGCATTTAGAAAAAGTGGCGTTTAATGCATTGCCAACACAGATTTCCGATGATTTTATGCGTCGGCAGTATTTCCAGCAGGCCAATCAGGTTCAGATCACTAGGCAGATGTACAATTTCGATGTCAACCATCAAGGAACAGATGTTGTTTTTGGGCTTTTGACAGGTTATCCGTGTTGTACTTCCAATATGCATCAAGGCTGGCCGAAATTCACGCAAAACCTGTATTATGCAACCGCAAATAAAGGAATTGCTTCCATGATCTATGCTCCGTCATCCGCTGTGGTAAAAGTTGGAGAAGCAGGTAAAATGGTACAAGTCTCCCAAGAAACCTTCTATCCATTTGAAAGTAAAATCAACCTCAAATTCAATCATCGAGAAAATGCAGTTGAATTTCCATATCAGATCCGAATTCCTTCATGGACAAAAGATGCCAAAATCCTTATCAATGGGGAGGAGTTTAATGCCGATGCGAAACCAGGTTCAGTCATTGAAATCAAAAGAGCCTGGAAAAATAATGATGTCATGACTTTGGATTTTCCAATGGAATTTAACTTTGAGACTTACCATGAAGGTTCACGTGCCATAGAAAGAGGACCTTTGGTTTATGCTTTGGATATTCCTGGTGAAGAAAAAGAAGTGTTCTTGGATGACAAAGAAAAAGTAGCCTATGGAAATTCCTTTATTGAAGTCAGGCCTACTGCAGATTGGAATTATGGCTTACCATTGTTCAACAAAAAGGAAATGGCCACGCTATTCCAAGTCTCTGAAAATCCAAATACCAATAAGGAATATCCTTGGAACCGTGAAAATGCCCCTATTGAATTGAAAGTAAAAGCAAGGCAATTGCCTTTCTGGAAACTTTATAATGGCATGGCAGGACCCATGCCGACCGCAGATATGTATGGTTTGAATATTAATGAATTAAAAGAAGTTGAAATCCGATTGATACCCTATGGTTGTACTACCTTAAGGATATCTCAATTTCCAATGCTTAGAAAATAAACCCTATTAACCATATATTATGAAAGTTATTCCTTCACAACGATTAGAGTCTCTCGATATCCTTAGGGGCCTTGACCTGTTTCTGTTGGTTTTTTTACAACCGGTCTTGATGTCTATTGGACAGATCTGGGATAACCCTGCTTATCACAGCATGTTGACCCAATTTGAACATGAAGCATGGGAAGGCTTTAGGCTTTGGGACTTGATCATGCCTTTATTCCTATTTATGACAGGTATTACCATTCCTTTTTCCTTAGATCGGAAAATTGGAAATGATAGCCCTGAAGTATATAGGCACATCATAAGGCGATTTCTGATTTTATGGATTATTGGGATGATTGTGCAAGGTAATCTTTTAGCATTTGATTGGCACGTATTACGATTATATTCCAATACATTACAAGCAATCGCTACAGGATACCTCATTACCTCCTTGGCGTATCTTCATTTTAGCTTTAAAAAACTCATCGGATTAGGCTTGTCCTTATTGATCATTTATTCTATCCCAATGTCCACATGGGGTGGATACGAACCTAATTATAATTTTGCCATCTATCTAGACAAAATGTTTCTTCAAAATTTTATGGATGGAGTGAAATGGCAAGGCGATGAATGGATATTTTCCGAACATTATCAATATACCTGGATTTGGAGCAGCTTGACTTTTGTTGTTACGGTATTAATGGGCTGTCTTACCGGTAAAGTGATCAAGGATGGGAAGGATAAAGATCCCAATGGAACAACTATAAAATTGATCATCGCCGCTGCAATCTGTATCGTTGTAAGTTTGATCTGGCAATTTCAACAACCGATCATTAAGAAAATATGGACAGGTAGCATGACCTTGTTCTCTGGTGGTATATGCATCTTATTGATGGCTGTTTTTTACTATGTAATCGATGTCAAACAAATAAAAATGCCTTTCCGCTGGCTAAAAGTTTATGGTATGAATTCCATTGTAGCCTACGGACTGGCTGAAGTTATTGATTTCAGAAGTTTGGTCCATTCCTTGACTTTTGGTTTAGAAAAACATTTTGAAGAGTATTCTCATTTGATACTGACTATCGGAAATTACTCTATTGTTCTTCTAATACTTATCTTCTTATATAAAAGAGGGATTTTTGTCAAAATCTAGACTTAGTCAGCTTATTCCGTTTGTTATTCCTTAATTTTAGAAGGAAATAATCTTTTCAAAGGAAATCAAATGGAAGACAAAAATGTAATTCCTACACTTGATATGCATGGATTCCGTGAGGAGCAATTCGCTGGAAAAAAAGAATTGCTCTTCAATGAGATCCTGGGTGAAAAGATTATTGAGAAACCCCACAAGCATGACTTCTTTATTATTATCCTTTTTGATCATGCCTCTGGTGTCCATAGTATAGACTCTGTCGATTATTCCATTGCTGATCAGGAAGTGCATGTTCTTTTTCCAGAACAGATCCATAAGTGGCATATCGCTGCCGGATCAAAAGGATATCAGCTTATGATTGAAAAATCCTTCCTAGAGCAATTTGCTCCAGCTTTTCGATATTCTTTTACCAATTACCAGAACCATCCCGTTATTAAACTTAGCAAGGAGGCATTTGAAAAGTTGCTATATGAGTTCAATGCTATCCGCGATGAATTACTTGATCCCCAACCTGTAAATCAGCTGATTTCTGCACGTGCAGCTGTTATTGCAGCATTGGTCAGTAAAGAAGCTGAATTTGATATTGAGGAATTTAAGGTTTATCAAACCCAGCCACGTCTAGCCAAGTTCAATTGGCTTATTGATAAATTTTACAAGAGCCAGAAATCGATTTCTTTTTATGCTGAACAATTAAACATCAGTTCTAATTATCTGAATATCCTTTGCAAAAAGAATCTCAAAGTTTCTGCAAATAAGCTTATCCATCAGCGGATTACTCTTGAATCCAAAAGGCTTTTACAGACCTCTGATCGTAGCGTTAAGGAAATAGCGTTCGATCTGGGATTCTCGGATCATGCCTATTTTTCTAACTTTTTCAAGAATCAAACAGGTCTAAGTCCTAGTCAATTCCGCTCGCAGTTATAAAATTTACAAGGATTTGGATATTATTTCCAAGAATTTAGATGGAGAGCATCTTACCTTTGTATTGTAAATCACACATTCAAAATTATTGGAAATGAAACTTTCAAGAAAAGACTTCTTAAGGAATTCCGCCATGAGTGTTGCAGGCTTAGCATTGGGTTCAAATGTCCTAGCTGCAAATGAAGATATTAAATCTAGAGCAATGGACTCCATCAATTACAATAAAGACATGAAAAATCTAAAACTTAAAAATGTAAGACTAGAGACTGGCTTTGAATTTATGGAAGGTGAAGTGGCTTCAACCAAAACTGAACTGTTTTTGATTGAAATCGAGAATGGTAAAATCAAAAATATCAGTGCCAATTCCAATGATCCTGATGCCATTGACGCCAAGGGATTATTGATGTTGCCTTCCTTCAAGGATATGCATATCCACCTGGATAAAACATTTTATGCTGATAAATGGCAAGCTGTCAAGAGGAGAAAAGGAGGCGTGAAGGGAATGATCGCTCTTGAACAGGAAATCATGCCGGATTTGTTGAAGACATCAACCTTCAAGGCAGAGAAATTGATCGAATTATTGCAATCCCATGGATCAGGCTTTGCAAGGAGCCATGTCAATATTGAACCCACGTCGAAATTAGAATCCCTAAAAAACCTCCAAAAAGCATTAGACCATAAAAAGGACGGATTTGGAGCTGAATTGGTAGCATTCCCTCAACACGGTGTATTCTATACAGACACTGTTCCTTATCTAAAGGAAGCTGCAAAAATGGATATTGATTTTATTGGTGGTCTGGATCCATTCAGTATTGATGGAGCTATTGAAAAGACCATGGACTTTACCGTCCAGCTGGCTTTGGATAATCAAAAAGGAATTGATATACATCTCCATGAAACTGGAGATTCAGGGGTAAAAACCATAGAATATCTGATTGCTAAAGTTAATGAGAATCCAAGCCTCAAAGGCAAAACTTATTTGAGCCATTGTTTTGCTTTAGGCAAAATTGACCAAGCTAAACAAGAAGAGCTGGCTGAGAAATTAGCGGATGCTAGAATAGGTATTATATCCACGGTTCCATTTGGAGGATTGATCATGCCAATTCCTACCTTAATGAACAAAGGGGTAGAGGTAATGGTAGGTAATGATAGTATTGTAGATCATTGGAATACCTTTGGTTCTGGAAGTGTTTTGCAAAAGGCAAATTTGGCAGCGCAATTATATGGCTATTCAACGGAATTGGGATTGTCTAGGATGTTGAAATTAGCAACTGCAGGTCCTACACCTTTGGACGAAAAAGGTACTCAGCTTTGGCCAAAGGTTGGTGATACGGCAGACCTGGTTTTGGTAGATGCAAGTTGTTCAGCTGAAGCGGTATCAAGGGTTTCTGAAGTTAAATCTTTAATTTATAACGGAAAGGTAGTGTATTGATTATGAAGATAGTAACAATTTGTCTATGTCTGGTATTGGGATTTTCATCTTGCCAGGCTTCAACTAAAAAAGAACAGGAGATTGAAATCGTGGACCAACAAGGACTGGTTAAATTGGTAGAGAGCAAAAATATTAAAGCAGTGGAATCGGCTCTCAAAGCTGGACAAGATGTCAATACGGTTGATGCTAATAAAAGGAACTTGCTATTGATCGCTACGATAAACCAAGATTTACCCATGGTAAAGTTGTTGGTTTCATTTAAAGCAGACGTTAACCAACAAGCTGATAATTTAGATAGCCCGTTTCTATATGCGGGAGCAACAGGCCAAATTGAAATGCTGAAGCTATTTTTAGAAAATGGGGCGAGGTTTGATGTCTTTAATCGTTATCATGGGTCGGCTTTGATTCCAGCCTGTGAGCGCGGACATGTAGAGACCGTTAGATTATTGGCCAATACAAAAGGGTATCCTATCGATCATGTCAATAGGTTAGGTTGGACTGCTTTAATGGAAGCTATCGTATTAGGTGATGGGAGCAAGAAATACCAAGAAATCGTACAAATATTAAAAGATGCAGGTTCTAAAATGGATATTCCTGATAAGGATGGAATAAGTCCACTCCAACATGCAAAAAACCGAGGATTCAAAGAAATCGTCAAAATAATAGAGGGATAAATCAAAAGATTTATCCCTCTATTATTTTGGTATCACTTGACCTAAAGATTGCTTTCAATAGCACCTACTTCTTCAGAGAACAATTCAATTGGTTTATCCAATAAGACTGCAATCACCGTTGTATTTTTATCCAATCTATCCTTAGGAATATCAATATATACAATTCCTGGCGTAGCACTCCAGTAAAGCTTGTTATAAATCTCATGGCCAATCATAGAACCTTCACCTACAATTCGGATCCTTGCGATATTGTTCTTTAATCCCTTGATGGCAATTGGACCTGTTGGTTGACCCTCTACAAATAGATATAATGTTTGTTTGTCAGGGGATAAGGCTGTTTTTCCGTTAAAGTGATTTGCTGGAATTCCTTTAGCAGCATCTTGGAGAACTTCAGCATGTTTTTTAACCCAATTTTTAGTTTCCTCGCTATGGAAGTTAAAGGATTTATCCAATTTGCTGCCATCTTCATTGATATAACCTTTAAATAGATTTGCACCAATTGAGGTCATATCCACAATTTTACGGATGGATTCTTGTGGGGTTTTTGCATATAGAAAGTCAGTAATTCCAACTGGTTCTGGTAGGATATGAGGATTAATAGATGGCTTTTTATTGAATTTTACTGCAACAACTGAGGCAACGGGGTCAAAATTAGCAGTCGGAATCTGCAACTTTAATTTACCAAATTGATATTCAAAAGGAACGTTTTCGTTTGTTCCTAGCATCTTTATTTCCAAGGGCTGATCATCAAAACCTTGCATCTCTACATAATCCTTAACCTGATCTAGGTAAATAAATAAGGTTTTACCATCTTTAGAAAAACTGTTCTTTTCATTTACTAAATCTTGCGATAAACCAGCTCTAGTGCCATAAATGGCTTCCGAATATTTCTTGGTCCATCGGGCTAACTCCTTGAGGATCGCAACCTGTTCTTCAGGAATTGTTCCATCAGCCTTTGGGCCAATGTCCAACAATAAGTTACCACCCATTGCCAAACATTCAATCAAGGTCCTCACAATCATATTTGGACTCTTGTAATGTTTGTCAAAATGCTGGTATCCCCAAGAATCATTCATGGTATAGCATAACTCCCAATACCTATGGTCAGGACGCCGAACTGGGATACCCTGTTCCGGTGTAGCATAATCGCCATGATTGTTCAATCGAGAATTTATAATGATATTCTTGTTATACTTACGAAGTAAATCTAAAGTTTCCTTGGCTTTCCATTCTTCAGAAGAATGCTCCCAATCACCATCAAACCAAATCAGGTCGGGCTTATAGGCAACTGATAATTCTTTTAATTGTCCTTGATAATAATCTTGGAATTGAGTCCAACGGTTGGGGTCTTCCTTGATATCATACCTTTTTTGGGTCCTCGTGATGATATCGTAATTCGGATGGCTCCAATCGGGCAAAGAGAAGTAAAGACCAGTCTTTAAGCCAGAGGCTTTAAGTTCCTGCACAAAAGGAGTCAAAACATCTTTTTTCGCAGCCGCATCCTTAGCAATAGTTGTTGGTTGATCCATCTTACTATCCAATAAGGAAACCCCATCATGGTGTTTAGTGGTAATTACAGAATACTTCGCGCCAGAATCTTTGATCAATTGAACCCACTCCTTTGGATCGTACTTATCGGCAGTAAATCCTTGGAGCTGTTTCATATAGTTTTCATGGCTTAGATAATTATTGAAAAAAGCCCAAGATTCTGATATTCCATTTACGGAATAGATCCCCCAATGAATAAATATTCCCAATTTAGCATCATCGAACCATTCCATTTTTGGGCTTTCAACCTCTTTTCTGATTTCCTGCCCATTTGAATGAGTAAGCAATAGTCCCAATGCTAATGTGATTAGAGTACGGCGCATAAAGTTTATTAAATTGTTTAAGTTTCTGCTTAACTAATAATGATACAAATAAATTTTTTAATAGCTTAAATAAAGCTGAAAAATCCAATGATTTTTAGATTTCCAATTGATCTTATTCGAGGCATATTCGGAATTTTCCGAATATGCCTCGAATATGGGTAAAGCGAAGTTAAGAGAACAGTCCAAATGATTTTCCATTTTTTTTAATTAAAAATTTTTCCCGGATTATGGTTTATGGATTTCTAAAAAAATTAAGGAATTCCAATATATTTGAAAGAATAGCGATAAAATATTATTCCCATAGCATGCAAGTAAAGAAAATAGCCATTAAGGATAAGCTTGAACCTCAGAAACTGATCAAGGTTGCTGTCTTTGATCGCGCAAAAAATCAGACGAAGCCGCATAAGCATAATGGCTACTTGGAATTGGTTTTCTTATCGGAAACTAGGGGCAGGCACTATATTGATGGGAGAGAGGCGGCAGTTAAGGTCCCTTGCATATTAATCATCCGAAAGGATAATGTTCACCATTGGGAATTGGAAAATCCTGTGGAAGGCTTTGTCCTTTTGGTAAAGAAATTATTTGTGGAGCAAAGCTTAGATTTTGAAATCAATAGGCTTGTCGAAAGCATCATTCAATATGATCAGATTTTCCTAAAAGAGAGCCAAAGTATAGAGCAGATCTTTAGATTATTGGAAAAGGAAAATAATAAAATTGCTCAAGAAGGATTATTTAAAGCAATGTTGTCTAAGGTGTTGGAAAATACTGAACAAACCAGATCCTCGAAACTTATACAGAATAACCTGTATGTGAATTTCTGCGAATTACTGAATAAAGAAGTAAAAGTAGTCAACCATGTTGCACATTATGCTGCCCAACTCAATACAAGTCCCCAGAATTTAAGTGCTGCCTGTAAAAAGCATGTCAACCTTACAGCATCGGAAGTATTGGCTGGATATATTATCAAAGAAGCCAAAAGACTATTGTATTACACAACAAACAGCATTTCGGAAGTTGCCTTCATTCTTGGCTTCTCTGATAAATCTAATTTTTCCAAGTATTTTAAGCGCTATACTGGAATTACGCCTAAGGATTTCAAGAAACAAGTGTCTTAAAACTCTTTTTCCCCGAATTCACTTTTCGGTAGCTTAATGATCTGATTTAATTTATGCAGGTTGAAATTCAGATTGATCAAAAAGACATTTTTCTCATAAATGTAATTCGTAGTGGTGTAGAAATCGTTGGAATAGGTCGTAATCCTTTGTTCATTAACGCCCCATTTCTTGTTTAATTCTATGAATTGCCAAAGCAATTGAGCGGTAATGGCTCCTTTTAAGAATCCCTTGCTCAGGTTGAAATGTGGCGTCAGGAACCTCGAATCCTTACCTTGAACTGTTGGTCTTTCCGAAAGGTAATTGACCTGAAGACCAGTGCTCCAAGTAGGGGCAAAATCTGCTTGTACCCCAGCATTGATGGAATATACCCAATCTTGGTTTGACCTCGTTTCTTGATAGTCTAGTACTTGGCCAGAAATCTTGTAGTTATAGATGTTTGCACCAGCATTAACTTTTAACCAGTTTAATGGTTTGCCTTCTCCACCGATTTCCATTCCATAGCGTGAAGCATAATCAGCATTGGTAAATACACGGTGCAAGATGGTATCAGCATAGACCGAGTTTACCCGTTGTATAGGATTCTTGGTATGTTGGTAGTAGGCATTGAGGAAAAGACTTCCTGCATTTAATTTTTTTACGAGTCCAGTTTCCGCATTGCTTGTAAACTCCGGTAATAATTCTGGATCACCTTGTTCTAAGGTTTCGGAGTGTTCACGCTCTGGGATTGGATTCAGCTCAAAGTTATTGTTTCTTTGGACCCTTCTTGCCGCTGCTAATTTCCAAGACCAGCCTGCACCTAAATCTTGCATGAGATTAAAGCTTGGGTAGAGTTGATGGATGGAATAAGGGTATTCCTGATTATTGTGCAATAACAGGAGGTCCCTTTGATAATATTCGTAACGTAGACCCAAGGAAAGTTGGGTACTGTTGAATTTTCTGTCGTATTGGCTAAATAGTGCATGTACTCTATTCGTTGCATTCAATCGACCAGTAAATTCTGGGATTAATTGAAGGTCTTGGGTTCCTTTTTCTGAGGCATAGTATTCAAAATTTCCCTTTTGGCGATCATTCCTTAATTGATAACCTGAGGTCAATTCTGCATTGTTTAGTTTCCAGCTATGTTGTAAGGATAGTCTTAAACCATGCAGGGGATTGGTATAGGTATTATGGGTCCACTGTACTGTATCGATGTTATTTTCAATATTACCATTTTTAGTGGAACCATAAATATTGGCAAATTCATAGATGGCACCCAATTGAAGGGAGTGCGTTGGATTAATTTTATATTGATAAGAAAAATCCAACAGATAAAACTCACCTTGTTTGTTCTGAAGATTGCTATTGAAATAATCTAAGCTTGAGATCTGGTCCCCTGTTGAAGGCTGAATCGTTCTATTGTTATAGTGAATATCAGCTAACCTGTCTTGGAATCTTCTGGAAGCCAAAACTCCTAAGTTTAGGTTGTGTTTTTCTGATACTTCATAAGTGGCATTCAATCTTAAACCGTAATTGTATTTATCAAAACTGCGTTCCCCCTTGGAAGGGAAGAAGGTTTGACGATCTCCGATAATGGTATTGACATCTCCGTCCCTGAAGCCAGCATTATCATTACGAAGGTAGTTTGCAGAACCATTAAGTTCCAGCTTATCCTTTTTCAATTGGAAAGAAATATCTCCGCCAAAGCGTTTTTGACTTTCGATATTATCGTAATCATCAATACTGGGTAGACCACCTTGTAAGTTTAAGATCCAAGCAAATCCGTTTGCAGCCGATTTCTTCGTTTTTAGGTTAATTATTCCGCCTTTGCCATCGGGATCATATTGTGCCGTAGGGCTAGTGATATATTCTACCTCTGAAACATCATTGGCAGCGATTTGCCCTAAGATCGTTGCGGGATCAAGGAATGAAGGTTTCCCATTGATCAGTACAATGACACCTGTATTTCCACGCATGCTGATATTTCCATTGGCATCTATCGCTGCAGAGGGAAGGTTTTTTACGATATCTAAGGCCGTTCCACCAACGGCATTTTTATATTGGCTCGCTTGGTAGGTCTGTCTATCGCTGCTATGCCTCTGGCCAGCAATATTGGCCGTGACTGTTACTTGTTCTAAACTATGGTTGGCTCCTGAAATCAGGATATTTCCCACATCAATTAACTTTTGCCCTTTAATCTCAATCGCGCTGTTCTTTTGATTATAGCCAATAAACTTAACCTGTAATATATACTGGCCGTTTTTAAGGTTAGAGAACTGAAATGCTCCGGTTGTGTCGGTAATCATTCCATCGATTACATTTTTATTGGCATCCAAAAGACCGACACTAGCGTATGCTATAGGGCTTGATGATAGTGAATCTTTTACTGTTCCTGAGATTTTTGATGTTTGAGCGATGCTTAATTGAACAGCGAAAATGAAGCAAAGTATGGTAATAATCCTTTTCAATGGTTTAAGTTTTTTTCAAAAATATAAAAGTAAAATCAGGAAAAAGGGGGGATTGATATTTTTACCATTGTTTTTTCAAATCGACCATTATTTAAATAAAAATCCCTAATACCTTTCGATATTAGGGATTTTTTTGATGATTTATTCTGGCTATTTCTTCAAGTATAAATCGAAGTATTTAGCAATTTTATCGTACATATGGATCCTGTCTTTGCCAAGTACATTATGTTCATGCGTTGGGTAAAGGAAGTAATCGACTTGTTTACCGGCTTCAATGCATTTTTGGATAAATTCCATACTATGTTGTTGAACCACAACAGGATCTTGGGCTCCATGGATAATTAATAAGTGACCGTTCAATCGATCTGCTTTATTGAGCATGGAGGTCTTTTCATAGCCTTCAGGATTTTCTTGAGGGGTATCCATATAACGTTCGCCATACATCACTTCATAATATTTCCAGTCGATTACTGGTCCTCCAGCAACCGCAGCCTTAAAGATATCATTGTGTTTGGTCATCAAGGAACTTGTCATAAAGCCACCAAAGCTCCAGCCAAATATGCCCATGTTCTCAGCATCTACGTAAGGTTTGGATTTTAAGTATTTAATACCTACCAGTTGATCAGCCATTTCTGCTTCACCAAGATTGCGATGGGTAACTCGGGTAAAGTCACGACCGCGGGCATCGGAACCTCTATTGTCCATGGTAAACACAAGATATCCATTTTGCGCCATGTACATATCGAAATAACCAACAGCTCCTAGCCATTTATCGGTTACCAATTGTGCATGGGACCCACCATATAGGTAAACCATAACTGGATATTTCTTGTTAGGGTCAAAATTGGCAGGGTAGGTGATCCTAGCATTTAGCGGAGTCTTACCATCTGCGGAAGTCAGGGTCTTGAATTCAATTTTAGGTAAGTCTACTTTTCCATTGAACGGGTTAGCAGCTGTAACTAAATTCTGAGCCTTGTTGGATTTTATGTCAATAACCTGAACGATATTGGGTTGGTCCAAATTACTGTATTGATCCAGGATATATTTTCCTGAGCTACTCACAGAAGCATTATGGGTTCCTTTATTGGAAGTCAATTGGCTAGTTTTTCCAGATTTCAGGTCTACTTCAAATAAGTGGCGTTCCATTCCCTGATTACTTGCACCAATATAATATCCTTTGTTTCCTTTAGCATCGAAACCTTGGAAATCTGTTACAATCACATCTTTATAACCTAGATTTTTGACCAATTTCCCTTGGGTATTATAAAGATAAAGTTGATTGAATCCATCCTTATCGGTTTGATACAAAAATTGATCTGGCTTATTTGGTATGAATTCCAAGGCTACCTGTGGTTCTACCCAAGTAGAGGAAGATTCTTCAAATAAGGTCTGTACCAATTCGCCGTTCTTAGCATTATATTTATTCAGTTTTAAATGGTCCTGACCTCGGTTTAAAACCCCTACAAATACAAAATCGCTCGATGGGTCCCAAGTTACAATCGTTAAGTATTGTTCTTTTGGTTCACCTGTTTGCAGTTGAACATACTCGCCTGTTTCGGTATTGAAGATATTCAAAGTGACTTCTTCACTTTTCATTCCAGCCATCGGATAGCGAATATCTTTAATGGTCGCTACACGAGTATCCCACTGCGGTAAGGGGTAATTGCTAACCATGCTTTCATCCTTACGATAATAAAGAAGTTTTTTATCGTCTGGGGACCACCACATTCCTTTGGAAATGCCAAATTCATTTCTGTGAACCACTGAGCTACCATTGACGATACCATCCACGGTATCTTTAGTGACCGTAATCTTACTGCCATCCGATTTAATGATTTCGATATTGTTGCCGTTCAGATAAGCTGTATGCTTATTAGAATGACTGAATTCTTCAGCATCTCTATTGTTGGGCAGCGTAGCATTGAGTTTCGCTTTTTTGCTATACACATTGTAAGAGATGTTATAGCTGTTTTTCTCAGCCCTAATATTCAGTTTGATGTTTTCTTTATCTATCCAACTGTAATTGCTAGGAAAGGAGCGGAGAGAGAATTTATCATTTGCCGCTATTTCTTTAAGGGCATTGAGTATATCGTTGGTGCTAGCTAATTGAACAGGAGTCCAATTATTTTTTGCCTCACGAGCCAAAAGGTTTTGGGAGGTACTGTCCAGATTGGAGAATGCATCAGCATCTTTGATCCATTTTGCTGCGGTCAGTGTTTTAGGAGCAAACTTGCTGGGTCCATAAACTGTCTCATCGATAGTGAAACCTCGTTGACCGTAAGCGACTGAAGAGCTTAATAAGAGTAATACCAGTAGCTTTTTCATTGTTTAATCAAATTTTATGATGACGAAATTAAGGAATTGTTAGGAAAGGATGCGACAATTTGGTAAAAGTCAGGATAGTACAGGATACTTTATCGGAATGAGAGGTTTATCTTAGTTTTAACTTGAACTGAGACAACTATATATTGCTCAGATAATTAACCATATAACCTGTAAACACTAATTAAGAACGCACTCAAAAAATAAACAAGCACATATCATGTAATTTCCCGAGCAATTCTGGGAGTTGAGTTGATTTCTTCTCGATGGGATTTAATTGCCTTTAAAAAAAGGCGAGGGTGGAGTGTATTGGTTTAAGGTTAAGAGTTTTAGCATGTTGGTTTTCCTTTTTACAAGAAAACAAATAACACAATATATAACCCTTTTAAACTTAAAACCATGATGAGAACTTACATCCGATGTGTTCCTTTATTGTTATTTTTCTTATTGGTAAAAATGACATATGCGCAGGAACTCACGATTACTGGGCGAGTGACCTCGACAAACAACGAACCCCTGGCAGGTGTTTCGATCAAGAGTAGCTCTGGAAATGCCAGTACAAGCACCGATACCAATGGTGCTTATGAAATCAAAACCAATCCAAATGCCAACCTGACCTTTACCTATATCGGTTACAATACCCATAGCGAAGCGGTCAACAATCGGGCCGTCATCAATGTACAGATGAGCACTTCCTCAGAATCCATTGAAGAAGTAGTTGTAGCTGTAGGTTATGGTGTGGTGAAGAAAAGTGATTTGACCGGTGCTGTTGGTACCGTTCAAGGAGAGGCTTTACAAGAACGACCTGCTTCAAATTTAAACCAAGCTTTAGGTGGCAAAATTACCGGTGTGAATGTTTCCACCAGTTCTGGCCGACCGGGTGGTCGTGCCAATATCAGAATCCGTGGGTCGAGTTCCATTTCAACCACGAATAATCCCCTGTATGTTATTGATGGAGTGATCATGAGCAGGGATGGATTGCAGAATGGTAGTTCCCCAATTGATTATATCAATCCAAATGACATTGCTTCCGTTGAGGTATTGAAGGACGCTTCTTCAACAGCCATCTACGGTGCGCGTGGTGCCAATGGGGTTGTTATTGTTACGACCAAACGCGGTACTTCTGGCGGAGGAAGGGCGACTTATGATGCGGAGGTTGGAGTTGGTTATGCTCCAAAATTATTGCCAGTATTGAGTTCAGAGGAATTCTTGGCAGTGGAAGAGCTAGCCTATCAGAATGCCAAGAAATTTGATCCAGTAGGCTGGGCAACTGGCACAAAATACACCGATCCTAAAACAAAACGGACCAATCCTTTGCTTTTTGATTCCAATGGTAATCCGCTCTATAATACGGATTGGCAGAAGGAAGCTTTCCGGAATGCTATCACCCAAAATCATCAGTTATCTTTTACCAATGGAAATGAAAAAGGTTCCTATGGTGGTTTTGTCAACTACAGAAATGAACAAGGTGTAGCTTATGGTTCTTGGCAGAAGAGGTATTCGGCAAGATTTGTATTTGATACCGAGATCAAAGATTGGTTGAAAGTAGGTGGGGTATTGAGCTATACGGACCAAAAGGACAAGCAAGTTGATGAACTTGGAGGCGGCGGAATTACCATGATGCGTCAGGTATTGGAAGCATTGCCTTTGATTCCGGTGCGTTATGCAGATGGTAGGTGGGCCAGTAACCGCGATTATCCAGGCATGGAAGGTGGCGATAACCCCATCCGTGTTGCGGATGAAAGACTTTATTTTCTTTCTACCCAGCCTTTTATTGGAAATATGTATGCCAATATCAAGATATTGGATGGCTTAGAGTTCCGGACTTCTATCGGTACCAATATTATCAATCAAAGGAAGGATTATGCAGCAGCTGCTGGTTTACAATATATTTCTAGTGACGGTTCGGCGAATGTGGACAATAAGCGATTTAATTCTTGGCAATTCGAGAACTATTTTACCTATTTGAAAGATTTCGGAAATATCCATTCCATTAATGCCATGTTAGGTTTTTCTTGGCAGCATACGGATTATTTTGGATCCTATGCTAGTTCAAGCAAGTACACCGATTTCTATTATCAATTCAATAATCTAGGAGCAGGAGCAACCATGAATGCGCCATCTTCAGGAGCGAATGCCAATGGCTTGAACTCTTATTTTACGAGGATCAACTATACCTTGTTGAACAAGTACCTATTTACTTTTACAGGTCGTGTGGATGGATCCTCCAAATTTGGACAGGATAATCAGTATGCATTTTTCCCTTCTGCAGCGGTGGCATGGAAAATCAATGAGGAGAATTTCCTGAAAGAATCAGAAAGCATTTCCAACCTGAAGTTGAGGATGAGCTATGGTGCTACGGGTAATTCAGAGATTCCTGCATACCGAGCATTGGCTGGAATGGGGAACTATGAAATCATTCAAGGCGGCGATCGTCTGGTAGGTGTAGGAACTGGAAGGATTGCCAATCCAACCCTGAAATGGGAACGTACGGAACAAGTGGATTTGGGTCTTGAACTGGGTTTGTTCCAAAACAAGTTAAACTTTGAATTGGATGTGTATCACCGTCAGGTAAAAGATATGCTATTAGATGCGCCAGTTCCATTGTCCAGTGGATATAGTACCATTTTCAGAAATGTCGGAAGTATGAAAAATGATGGGATTGAATTTGGTGTCAATGTGGCCAATATTGGAAATGATGTATTCAGTTGGTCTGGTCTCTTCAATTTTTCATACAACAGAAACCAAGTCTTGAAATTGATTGGTGGTGCTGATATCTATAGTGGAGCCACCATTATCCGAGAAGGTGAGCCGGTGGGATCATTCTGGGGTTTCCAACATTTAGGCACTTGGTCAACCGCTGAAGAGGCAGAAGCTATTAAATTCAATAGACTTCCAGGTGATGTTAAGTACCAAGATATCAATGGAGACGGTGTGATCAATGATAATGATAAAACCATTATTGGTCGTGGTATTCCTGATGGTTACGGTACATTCTCCAATACATTCAAGTATAAGAATCTTTCCCTATTGATCGATCTTCAATATATGTTTGGCAATGATGTGATCGATCGTAGTATTCACTCTGCGGAAGACAGACAAGGGATTGCAAATAGTTACAAAACTGTTTTAAATGCTTGGACAGAAAGTAACCAGAATACTCCGATCGCACAGGTGCGACCAATCAATGCTTATTACACCACAAATAACGATAGCCATAAAGTATCTGATGCATCATTTATCAGGGGAAGGAACTTAATGCTTTCATATACTTTGAATCCTGATGTTGTTTCCAGAATGAAATTGGATCGATTGCGCTTTTTTGCTTCTGTTCAGAACTTCTTTGTGATCACTAAATATGCAGGATATGATCCAGAGGTTTCCAATTCGGGGTCTGCATTTGATCAAGGTTTTGGATTATATGACTATCCAAGACCAAGAGTATTTACGTTAGGATTGAACATTGGATTATAATAAAATAGGAAAATCATGAAATACATAAAATATATCAAGAGAACGATTCAATTAACTACAGCGGTGGCTTCATTCGTAGGCTTGGTTGGCTGTACTGGCTTTTTGGATGAATCGGACCCTAGTAACTTTACGGTGGAGAATTATTTCACCAAGCCAGAGCATGCCCGAAGTTCCGTGAGTGCAATCTATGCCAATTTAAGGAATCCAATGGTCAGCGGATTTGGTGGAGGAACCTGGATGATGCTTGAGTTTGCAACGGGATTGGCAGGAACAGATCTAGGTCAGGCGGTGAATAGTTACTATGTAAAGGATTTAAGAAATACTTCAGATAATGGCTATGGATTAGATTATTGGACAACCTATTATAAGGGTATTGGGAATGCAAATCTTTCCATAACTTATATTCCGCAGATTACGATGGACGAAACTGAAAAGAAAAAAATATTGGGTGAGGCACATTTCCTAAGGGCATTTTTCTACTTTAATCTGGTTCAGATGTTCGGGGAAATTCCATTGGTGACGGAAGCGGTAAGTTTGACTTCTGAGCAACTTTATCCAGAGCAGTCTACGGTAGACAAGGTCTATGAATTAATCGTCAGTGATTTGAAAGTTGCTGAGAATTCAGGTTTGCCATGGAATGATCAAAGTGGGAAAGTAAATATGGGAATCATCAAATCGCTGATGGCGAAAGTTTATTTGACCATGGCTGGGTACCCATTGAATAAAGGGGCAGCTTATTTTGATCTGTCTGCAAAGGCTTCAGAAGAAGTAATCAATTCCAAGCAATACCAATTGTTTCCTACCTATGCCGATCTGCATGATCCCAAGAAGAAAAATGGAGTTGAGAATATCTTTAGCATTCAATATAAAACCCAAGTAATCGCATCGAATTGGCAAGTTGCTATCATTCCATACAATAAGAACATCTCCGCTTATTCCGATGAAACCGGAGGTATTTATGCGACGAAGGATTTTGTGGAATCTTATGAATCGAACGACCTTCGCCGTGCAGAGAAACAGTTTTTCTTTACCAAGTATACCCATGAGTCGGATCGGACAAAGGAAGTTAATCTAGGCGGATATTTCCTCTATAAGCATTTTGATGAGGCGGCACAGACTAGTACCACAAATAGTGATTTAAATTGGTCAATCCTTCGTTATGCTGATGTGCTGTTGATGTATGCTGAGGCTGCCAATGAAGTTTCAGGCCCTAACCAAAAGGTTTATGATGCGGTAAACGCAATCAGAAAAAGGGCTGAACTACCAAACTTGAGCGGATTGTCCAAGGATCAGCTTCGGGAAGCGATTTGGAAAGAGCGTTGGTATGAGCTGTGTTATGAAAATATCACTTGGTTTGATATGGTACGCTTAAGGAAAGCTTATAATGCAGGAACTAAGAAATTTGATAATTATGTAGGGCATAAATTCTCTTATGGTCCAGTTTTGACCGAGCGGGAATTGTTGTTCCCTAAACCTACATCAGAAATCAGGAACAATAATAAACTTGTGCAAAATAAGGGCTATTAAGTGTTATAGATGTTTTATTTAGAAAGCCGTCGATTGACGGCTTTCTTTATTTTTAAAACTTATATCGAGCGACCATACCACCTCGATTAGAGGTTTTTGTACCAGAAAAACCAGTTTCAATCTCTATGATATCCTTATTGATCAATGGGATTTGGTAGCCTGCAAACAAAGAACGGTATAAAGCAGGTTTGAATTCTCCGCCTTGCTTTTGTCCATTTGCTTTTTGAAGGGTGCTGGCTTCAAAGGCTAAACCTAATGATCCGGAAAGATATAGGTTCCTCAATAAATAATATCGAATACCTCCATTTAGGGAAAAGACTTCGTGTTTCCAGATTTCAGGCATGGTTAAAAGAACATTCTTGGATATATCCCGAACAGTTACTTCATAATTTAAGGTTGAAAAGAAACTAAGTTTATTTAAAGGTCTGTATTCATATAGCAATCCAATTCCATACGATGTGCCTTGTATGGAAAAATCATAACCTAAAATTGGACCTATTCCTATTGAATGGGTTTTTGCTGATGAAGAGTCTTGGGCATAACTGAAATTCAGCGTTGAGCAGAAGATAAGCAGTGTTGAAAATAACGGATAATTCATGTGAAAATAATTTACAGTTAGACGATAAATTTTTCTATACAGTAAAACTATTACAAAGTATTTAAAAAAGAAATTTCTTTAACGTTTTTAACCTTTTAACCAATTATGTATTAAAAAGTTAGCATTTTTTAACAGATGATTTGTATGAAATTATTCAAATGTTTTTAGCTCAATCTTGGGTTTGTTCTACGCTTATTTTTATTTATAATGATAATTTATTGTTTTTTTTAGGTAAGCAATATATATTCTATTTCATTTTTATATATTTTTGCTTTCTGAATTTATAAGTCTTTAGTTATAAGATATTTTATAAGCAGTTTGAAAAATCGAAAAAGCCGTTCACTAATTATTTACTAGGCCTTACTCATTCATAGTTATATCCTACTCATTACTATTTAATTTATTGCCATTAAGCATTAGATTTAATTCAAATTGCATCAATATTGGTTAATTGCCGGTTTTGATTTTACACGTTTCGCTAACTTTTAATACGCATCCGATGAATCTAACACAGGATACACAATCAAGCCAATATTATGACTTCAACAGTCATATTATTGATATGGTTGGCCAGATTCTGCAGCAGAAATTCCTAAAGGTGGAAATAGGTGATTTTGATGTAGGAAACTTAGTTGTTGAGAATCATAATGAGCCAACGAATTCCTTCTTTTATAAATGTAGAACCGATGGGATGAATCATGCTAACCCAGAAACTGAACAGATCTGGTTAGCTTATTTTGATTTCTTCTTTCCTCCTGAAGATCTTGTCCCATTAATGCCGGAGCTTTTCCATGCTATTCGACAGAAGGAATTGAATAAGGTATATTTCTTTTTTCAGCGAGCGAGACCTCAGCATACCGGGGATTATAAATGGTATTTCGCAACCAGTAAGTTGTTTGCCCTTGGTGATGAAAGCCAGCCTGGGATATTATTTCGCTATGCTTTTGAGTTGAATAAGGCTGAAAACAAACCATTATCACTAAATGATGAAAGTTATTTCCAAAAGTATTGTAATCGGGTCATGTTGTTGAGTAAGCGGGAGAAGGAGGTCATAAAATTAATTGTGGAAGGAAAGAGCAGTCATGATATTTCGGAGTTATTGTTTATCTCCATCCATACCGTGAATAATCACCGAAAGAATATCACCAACAAGTTGGAGATTAATAACCTATGTCATTTGACCAAGTTTGCGATTTTGTTCAATATGGTTTAAAAAGGAAAGCTTGCAAGGCAATGTCCTCAAGTTTAGTTTTTTGTTTGTCATGCTGAGGGACGAAGCATCTCGGAACTAAACAAAAAATGATTGAATTGGCGTACTGGTTCTTCATCTTTGATGAAGAATGACAAGATCAGAGTGGAGACATACGTACAGATTCTTCACTAATGGTTCAGAATTGGAAAGGCCCATTTAAAAAGATGTTTTTCAACTTTTCAGATGAACCCCTTTTGGGGTTCCATTATTTTAGCTGGCATGGCTCGTTAGCCTGGAAGTAGCGCAAAAACGATGTTCGATTAATCGAACATCGTTTTTGCATTACCCCTATATTGTTTACCATCCATGCTAAAATAATTTATCCCCGCTGGGGATGTATGGCGGATAAAAATATTCTTCAGATAAATAAATATGGGCCTGAATGGCTCGAAACACACTTCTACCAAACTTGTCATGGTAGGACCGAAGATTCACGGAACAAAACAACCATAATGGTATTGGCGAACAGGTCATCCATCTTCGATGGACGATGACAAAATGTATTGGACATTTACGTACAGATTCTTCACTGTTCGTTCAGAATTGGAAATGAATTAAGAAGGGATTTTCAGAAAAATATTTCACCCACGCTGGGCAATGCCCTTAAGTGTTGTTTTTTGTTTGTCATGCTGAGGGACGAAGCATCTCGGAACAATGCAGACATTCAAAATTAAAAACAACATGAATAGCATTGGCGAACAGGTCTTCAACCGAAGAATGAAGATGACATGAAATTGTAATGAAGAATCTGTGCGGTTCTTATCCTGTAGATAATGTCATCCTTAACCGAAGGTTAAGGAACTGTACGGCAGTGCAAAAAATGATTTTTTTTAATTTGGATGTTTGCGTTTTCCCGAGATTCTTCCTTCGTCAGAATGACACAAACACCCTTAACTTAATTTCATTGCCCGTAGTGGGTTTTTCAAAAAATGAGTTATGGATAGTTCCGAGACCCTTCGGAGCACGCTCATATTAACACGGACCGAATAATCGATAGACACCTCCCTACAATGAAATGACTATTGCTAGCTATTGTTGTAAAAGGGTTTTATGCAGAAATTTATTCGAGAATTATTTCTAAGAAAAAGCACTCTAGCTTCCATTAATAACCAATCAGCATGATAGATCAAGCCCTTATATTGTTTAAGACTGAACTGCTGGCTTATCTGAGTTCTAAAGGCGATAACGCTGCAAGCGTTATTATTGACAATATTGGTCTGGGGGAAACTTCTGGGGGAAATGGTTTGCCGGATAATATAGTAATTAGTCTGGTGAATATTGAGGAAGAAAGTACATTGAAGAACCAGTCTCCCTTACGGCGGATGCCTGATGGTTCTGCCTTCTATGAAAACCCTGCTATCTATATTAACCTCTACGTATTGATTACATGCAACTATGCTGGGGAGGGTTATTTATTGGCCTTAAAGAGGTTGTCCATGGTGATTCGTTTTTTGCAAAGCAAAAGCAGCTTTTCATCCTCCAATCCTGTGAATATTAATCCTATAGATCCAGATCATACCGAACCGTTCCAATTTAATATGGAACTCTTCACCTTATCCTTTGAACAGATCAATTACCTATGGGGGTCCTTGGGTGGCAGGCAAGTGCCATTCGCGATGTACAAGCTCCGTCTGATCAGCCTATCGGAACATGTAAAAGTAAGGAATGCTCCGTTGATTGAAGAAATTGAAACTAAGCTCAGTAAAATAAATTGACGCCATGAGAACGCTGTACAAACCGTTATTTGAGGTCAAACTCCTCCACGAATTCTATCTCACCGATAGGTCCGGAAATAACGTGTTTGAATTAAGCGCTCAAGCTGATCGTCTGGATTTTCTGTTCCATAAATTTGAATCTTTTGCAGATGAGATCAATTCGGACTTGTCTTATGAAATCCCTGAAACCTGTAAGGATTTGTTGAAGAACTATGGACTAAAGCTATTACCTAGTTATTCGGGTTTAAAATTATTGATAGAGGCCAAACTCAAGAAATTAGCGAGTGGAGTGAGTACTTATGAACCTATCCATAAGTTAGAAGATGATCTGCATATTCCAATCTTGATCAAAAGAAGGACTTCGAGAATTGATTCCATTACTAACCAAAAATTGGAAAGAAATATCAATTCCTATTATCTTTTCAGCAATGATTCTACCTTAACAGGTACTCGCGGTTTTCCTTATTTAAATTCTGAAGTATCAAATCATGATGCTGCGAACGACTATGAGCAGGGGGAATTGGCAAAGTTTGCTGCAAATGATATTAAAGCGTTTTATTTTGATCAAGCAAATACCAAACAATGGCTAAGTAAAGCAGGGAAGTCATTTACCAATGAAAATGATAGGGTTTTATGTGGCAGCAGTTTTAGTTATTCCTTCCTAAATGCGAATAATATCACCAAGGCAGATTTTACCCTCAAGGACCATTTGGGGAATATCGTGCAGGAACTCCATTTTAAAGCTTCTACTCCATTTCCAAAGGTGCATTTGGCTTTTGATCCAAAACTATTGAAGATGCTTCCAGGAGAAAAGATCAAAGAAGATTTGGTCTATCAATTGGAGGTCAGTGGAACAGGGTCATTTAATAAGGTTCATAAGCTCGTTTTTTACTCCGATAATCAAGAGTTAAGCAATTGTATAGGTTTGATCTTAATTAAAGTAAAAGGTAACATAAGTGGTTATAAGTTATTTGATGCTTCGGGTAAATTGATCACACGTAAAAATCAATTTAATATCATTGATCCGGCTGCACCGATTTTTGAAATCCATTTCCTCAGCAGACCTTCCTTCTGGCGATATATGAATAACAGGAACCATGCTTTACAAAGTGGTCTTTATTCTGACCTTATGCATAGCATCGATGGACTGTTAATCTCCAAAGAACCTAAGTCATTGACGGCTAACAGCACCTTATTTAAGTTACCGGATAGTAGTTTATTTTATCTTCCTAATCCCGTTGGGGTGGATGAAATCCATATAGAAAACAAGAAGTTATACAGTGATATAATGGTTCCAGAATCAGATTTGTTTCCACTGGCACCTTGACCATAATTAAAAGAATAATAAATCAAAATCTATTGTTATGCAAGAATATAAAACCCCCGGAGTGTATATAGAGGAGATACCACATCTTCCACCTTCGATTGCTTCGGTAGAAACCGCTATTCCAGCTTTTATTGGATATACTGAAATAGCAAAATGGAAAGAAACAGATGACCTTAGAAATAAACCTTGGCGGATTGAATCCATGCTTCAGTATGAGCAATATTTTGGATATCCCGATCCGGAGAAGGAAAGTTTATCGGTTGTCTTTGGTCCAAATGCAGATGTCAATGGGAAGATAGATGATACCAAAAGGTCTAAATTCCTGATGCATTACAGTATGCAGCTGTTTTTTGCGAATGGTGGTGGACCATGTTGGATTTGTTCGGTCGGGAACTATGTAGACAGTGGAGGTTCTATTGTTGCCAGTAATTTGATTGATGGCTTGAAAGAGATTGGAAAGATCAATGAGGTGACCTTATTGGTGTTCCCTGACTCTACTAATTTGAGCACAGCTTCTGATTATTACAATGTGCATACAGAGGCCATTAACCAATGTGTGGAGCTACAAGACCGGTTTACCGTTTTGGACGTCTACCATGACCCTGCAAATCTGACGCAATGGAGTTTGGATGTTGAATTATTGAGAAGTACGCTCTCAGGAACTACTGATTTTTATAAATATGCGGCTGTATATTTTCCAAAATTATATACCGGCGTGGATTATAATTATAAGGTTGCTGGAGATCCAAGCAAGGATAATGATGAGTTGGTTGCCATTAGCGGTGCTCCCGGTGCTGCGAACCTGAAGGAATTATTGGCGATCAATAATGAAAAGTATTTCCAGGCGAAGAGTGCCATTTCCAATATTCAGATGCTCATGCCGGTTTCAGCGGCCATGGTTGGGGTATATGCCCAAGTCGATAATGCAAGGGGAGTATGGAAAGCTCCTGCCAATGTAAATGTCGCCAATGCCATCCGTCCAGAATTCCTGATCAATCAAAAGGAACAGATGAACCTGAATGTGGATACCACAGCGGGTAAATCCATTAATGTTATCCGATCATTTCCTGGAAGAGGACCCGCAATAGTTTGGGGGGCTAGAACCTTGGCGGGAAATGATAATGAGTGGCGTTATGTTCCGGTAAGGCGATTTTTCTCGATGGTGGAAGAGTCTGTTAAAAATGCGACTGAACAATTTGTATTTGAGCCAAATGATAGAAATACATGGGTTCGTGTGAAATCAATGATCGAGAACTACCTGACCCAACAATGGAAAGCAGGCGCATTAATGGGTGCTTCGACTAAGGAAGCCTTCTTTGTTCATATCGGACTGGGGGAGACCATGACGGAGCTGGATATTTGGGAAGGAAGGATGATCGTAGAAATAGGAATGGCAGTGGTTCGTCCGGCTGAGTTCATAATTCTTCGTTTCATGCATAAAATGCTTGCTGAGTCCTAAATCATGTTTATTGTAAATCTTAAAAAACCATTGTTATGACCATTGAAAGCTCAAATATGCGAAACCCGAAAAACGGGAATTGTAATGGTAATGAGGCAAAGACAATAACTCAGAAGAATCTCCATCAGATCAAAGAGGATTACTGCAATAGGCTGAAAGGAAAGTTAGGTGAGTTGAGTGAAAGCGAGGTGACCAGTGATGGGACCTTGATGATGTATGAAAAGAAGAAATGTGTTTTTGTCAAAACTGAAAAGAATTTCCAAATGCTCCGGAACCTTGAATTGAAGGTCGGAGTGGAATTGATACAAGCTTCAGAAGAAATAAAAAAGAATGTTGCAGCTAGCATAAGCCAGAATGATGCGTTAGTGGCAGGTTTGAAAGCTGTTTTGATGACCGCCAAGAATGCTAAAGTTGCTTTTGCTAACCTTCGGGAATCGGCAGCCAAATTGGATGCCGCCATGAATGATAGTTGTAATTCGGGCCAATTAAAAATATTGGGTTGTTCGAACGATAATTGTAATGAGGGGGAAAAACAACATGAAGCTAGCAACGCGCCGAATGAGTGCCAAGATGCCTGTAGGATATTGAACAAATTGGTGGAAAGGCCAATTGACCTAAGCCAGGAAATTGATATTATCTGTAATTCAGTTGCAGATATCATTGGGATCCAGTCTTTTTCAAATGTTAAATCATTAGAGAAATTCCAACAGGATTTTGCTAGCAATGCAAAAACCTTTGATGACCTGATCCAAACTCAGATCAATACGGCTACTGCGGGTTTAAAGAAATCACAAGATGATTTGACGTTAGCCATTAAATCCCATACCCAATCGAGTTATGCACTTTATGGCAAACGCAATGAATTGGAAACCTTGGTTGAGGTGAAGGATTACCTATGCTGCCATAAATGTAGCTGCATAGGAGACTGTGGTTGTAATGAGGGTGGTAATGAGGATAACAACAGGTTCAAGAAGTGTAAATGTGATATCTGTGATATCTGTAAGGAAGTCACTGAAATCTATTGCATCCGTGATAATGAAGGTGGCTCAAGCTGTGACTGATTGAGGTTCCATTTTCAATATGGTAAATTTTAAAATAGACAATTATGTTAAGCTATAATGAAATAAGCAATTCTGATAGGGACATTTTTGATTGTTGTGATCAAAAACCTAACAGTAATGAGCCAGGCGGAGATTGCTGCTATGATGCATGGATGGGGGATCTGGTACAGGTAACCTCGGACTGGAAAGCGGCAAATGCCTATGCCAGCAATAAGGAACTGGAATATAACCTAAGTATCGAGGAAAGAGATCGCCTTAAGGCTTGGTTTGCCGACTGGGAAGCGACAGATGAAAATGCAGATGCACTATGCCGGCAACTGGAACTTTTTATCCTGCTGTTGCAAAAGGTTTGTATCGTCACTGATAAGACCAACAAAGCCATAGAGATTTTATTCTGTATGGTTGAAGACCTCTATATCCGAGTAGACAGGTTGAAAAACAATTACGACAAGTTAATCCTTTGCATCAATTGTTTGAAGCGGCCTGAGCTGGCTCCGGGAATTGGTATCATGAAGGTTTTGGAGGATTATGGACAAAAATTGGATGCTGTGATCTTAACTCGGGATATCATGATTCCGCAAGTTGTTGCCGTGGTGGAACTAGCCTATGGTTTACATATCAATATCTGCGAAGAATACGGATTGAAAAGAACGATCCAATATTGGAAGGATAAATTCCATTGTAACCATGCGGGTTCAGAAGGTGCAGCGTATGCAGAACCAGCTAAAATTGAAAGCAGTTCGGATTCTCATGAATGCTGCTGTATTGAACCGCATATCCATCTTCCGATCGATTCTGATGAATATTATCATCAGTTGGAATCAGATTATAATCAGACCAAGCAGCGGGTTGACGTGCTGAAAAAGGAACTGGATTCCGCAAAAGAGAAGAGGGATGCACTTTTTGCATGCAAGCAGAGCCTTGAGAATGCAATCAATGAAGTGAACCCTGCAAATAAGTGTAAATAATCAATACCATTAAATCATTTGTTATGTCAAACGATCCTAAAAAAAACTATCCACTACCGAAGTTCCATTTTCAATTGGATTGGGGTGGTACTAGAATTGGTTTTACAGAAGTTAGTGGACTTGACTTTGAAACTGAGGTTATTGAATACCGTGAAGGCAGTAGCCCCACCTATAACAAGACTAAGCAACCTGGATTGACCAAATACCCAAATGTGACCCTAAAACGGGGAACTTTCTTTGGTGATTTCGAATACTTTGAACAGTGGAAGAAAACTATGATGTTTCAAGAAGGTAAGGAGAAATTCAGACGGGATGTTACCATTCGCTTATTGGATGAAGAACATCAACCCATCATCTCATGGACTCTTTCTAGAGCATGGCCTTCAAAGGTGCAATCGACCAATTTGAAAGCAGATGCCAATGAGGTGGCGATCGAAACAATGGAATTGGTGCATGAGGGTTTATCTATTGTAGAAGCTAAAAAATAATTGATTAGTCATGGCTGACAGTTTATATCAAACGGTCAATTTTCATTTTTCAGTGAATTTTACGCTGAAAGGGAATAAAGCTGTGGATATTAAATTCCAGTCTGTTTCGGGTTTGGATTCTTCGATTGATATTGAAACCATCAAGGAAGGTGGTGAAAACAGGTTTGAACATGTTGTTCCAAGTCGCCATAAATATGGTCCATTGGTATTAAAAAGAGGTTTGATATCACCGGGTTCATCGGCCATAACGGATTGGCTGAAGAAGGCTTTCGACGATCAGGTTTATGAAACCTTGGAGACTGTGGTCATCAATTTATTGGATGAGGAGCATCAATCCATCATGCATTGGAAAATAAACAATGTATGGCCCAGAAGCTGGAAGCTTACGGAGCTGAATGCTGGTCGGGCAGAGATCCTGATTGAAACACTGGAACTGAATTATAATCGGTTAATTTTTCAAAAATCATAGCTATGCCAGTTGAAGTTAGAGAGTTGGTAATTAAAGCGACTATTGTTCAGGACCTTGCTTCCTCGGAAGGAAATGGGGGCGGCCAAGATAATGGAGTATCTCCCTCAGAGGAGCTGGTTAAGGTTTGTGTCGATAATGTTTTGGAGATTATAAAGGATAAAAATGAGCGCTAATTATAGTTCGGGGAAATTGGAGAAACTGTTGATCTATTCTTTTACAGATAGGCAGTTTCAGGTTAAGGGTGTTGAGCAGACCAATAAGCCAGCATTCGTTGCCCCAATTAATCCTGAGTCTTTTTCTAAGAACTATAAAATTGAACATGATGTGCAAAGGCCTCATGGAACAGGTTCAGCAGAGGTTAAATTTAAATCTACTGCGCCAGAGGAATTAAAACTTGATTTTATTCTGGATGGAACTGGAACCATGGAAGGCTATTGGGAGGAATATAAAACCAAGCCCGTTAATGAGCAATTGAAGATCTTTATGGACTGTGCTTATAATTATCAAGGGGACATCCATAGGCCAAATTTCTTGCTGATTATCTGGGGGTCGGAAATTCGATTCCGTTGCGTGTTAGCTAATCTGGATGTGAATTTCACCTTATTTAAGCCTGATGGTACTCCATTGCGAGCACGGCTTTCTGCAACCTTTCTAGACTATCAATCTCGTGAACAGCGGATGGCCGAAGACAATCCATCTTCACCAGATCTGACCCACCATCGGGTCATCAAACAAGGAGATCGATTGGATCTGATGACTTACGGTATCTATAATGATCCGAAATACTTTCTACAGGTTGCGAAAGCTAATGGGCTGACTTCCATAAGAAGATTGCAGCCTGGAAATGATATCTATTTTCCACCTTTTAATAAAAATGAAAACTAATGGAAGAGCTCATCATACCGAATCCGTCCCAGCATGATACCATTTCTTATGAAATATCATTGGGTGGGTCTAAAATGGATTCTTCTTACGAAATACTCAGTATATCCATTGACAAAGAGGTCAACCGGATCCCTACTGCAAAGATTTTGCTAAAAGATGGGGATGCTTCATTGGGAAAATTTGAAATCAGTAATAAGCAGGATTTTGTTCCTGGAAAAGAAATTGTCATCAAATTGGGTTTTGATAGCGACAATAAACAAGCATTTAATGGCATCATTACCAAGCATCAGGTAAAGGTGAAAGAAAATGGGAATACACAATTACTGATAGAGTGCAAGGATGCAGCTGTACGAATGACGCTGGGCAGGAAAAGCAAATATTTTCTTGACCAAAAAGATAGTGAAGTGATGGACAGCATTATCAGCAGTTATGCTGGTTTAACAGGAGATGTGGAAGCAACTAGCTTGAAACATAAAGAATTGATTCAACATCATCTAAGTGATTGGGATTTTATTGCCCTGAGGGCAGAAGCTAATGGCCAATTGCTTTTTGCAAATGATGGTAAGTTGAAAATTGAATCACCAAAAACAGGAACTGATCCTGTTTTACAAGTTACCTATGGGTCATCGGTAATGGAGTTCGAGGCAGAGCTGGACCTCCGTAGCCAATTGACCAAAGTAGAGGCTAATTCTTGGGATTATAAGAACCAAGGCTTGTTTACTGCTGAGGTCGATGAAGCTTCAGGATTTACGCAATTAGGAAATGTGAGCAGTTCCGATTTGGCTGCAGCTAATAAACTGGAAAAGTATGTATTGCATCATAGTGGTCACTTATTGGAACAAGAGCTTAAAGCTTGGGCAGATGGGGCAATGTTGCGGAGTAGATTGGCGAAGGTAAGAGGAAGGGCACGTTTTACAGGGTTTGCTGATATAAAGCCTGGGGATATGGTCAAGGTTGCTGGAGTTGGGGATCGATTTAATGGGAATGCTTTTGTGACTGCTGTAAGGCAGGAGGTAGGGGATGGCACTTGGTATACCAATATACAGTTTGGGCTTGATCCAGCGAAGTATTCTTCTTTGTATAATGATATTGATGATTTTCCAGCTGCAGGGCTTTTAGGTTCAATACAAGGCTTGCAGATAGGGAAGGTCCTACAATTGGAAAATGACCCTGATGGTGAAGACCGGATTTTGGTCAAGATTCCAATTATTGAGAATGCATCTAACGGTACTTGGGTTCGGGTTGCCTGCCTGGATGCCGGAAGTGATCGGGGTACTTTTTTTAGGCCGGAGATTGATGATGAGATTATCGTGGGCTTCATCAATAACGATCCAAGACATGCTATCATGTTGGGGATGTTGAACAGTAGTGCAAAACCTGCTCCGCTTAAAGGAGCTGATGCCAATGATGAAAAAGGGGTTTTTACCCGGAGTAAAATGCGTGTGCATTTCAATGATGCAACAAAAACCATCATCATCGACACGCCCGCCGGCAATAGTGTAACTCTAGATGAAGACGGGAAAAAAATAGAGATCAAAGATCAAAACAGTAACAAGATTACGATGGATAGCAATGGGATAATAATGGAAAGCCCAAAAAACATCGAAATAAAGGCTGGTGCAGAACTTAAGATCAGCGCCGGAACCAAATTGGAAATCATAGGAAAAACAATGACCCTAAAGTCAGATACAAACGTGAATATTAATGCAGCTTTGACGAAAATAAATTCGGACGGAGTAACTGAAATTAAAGGGTCTTTGGTAAAAATAAATTAGAAAAATAGAACACGTTATGCCTTCAGCAGCAAGAATAAACGATATGCACATCTGTCCGATGGTGAATCCTGGGCCAGTGCCGCACGTGGGTGGTCCTATTTTAGGTCCAGGAGCCCCAACGGTCCTTATCGGTGGTTTGCCTGCTGCTGTTGTTGGTGATTTATTGCTCTGTACAGGTCCTCCAGATAGCATTGTTCAAGGTTCGATGACCGTCTTGATCGGAGGAAAACCTGCTGCAAGACAAGGTGACATGACTGCCCATGGTGGCACCATTGTTATGGGATTAGCAACAGTACAAATAGGAGGATAAATATCAAAAGACATGGAAAATTCTTTCAATTCATTTTTAGGAACAGGCTGGTCATTTCCGCCTGAATTCAACAAGGTTAGCAATTCTGTGGAATTGGTTTCCGGAATTGAAGATATCGATCAAAGCTTGAATATTCTATTGTCAACAGCTTTGGGAGAACGGGTTATGCAACCGAAGTACGGCTGTGACCTGACGGATTATGTCTTTGAATCGCTGAACAGTTCGGTGATTGGTTATCTGAAGGATCGGGTGACCAATGCCATATTATTTTATGAACCCAGGATTCGGGTAGAACAGATAGAAATTACCAGTAGTGATTCCATGGAACTTATTGAGGGTCGCTTTACGATCAGTATACAATATTTTGTTCCTGGGACTAACTCCAGGTTTAACTATGTCTATGACTATTATTTGAATGAAGCATTAAAGTCAATTTAAGTTGGATAATACTAAAAGTCTGAAGCCATGCAATGTAAAGAGCTTATACATCCATTCCAAAATGATCCCGGTGTCAGCCAAAGACAGCGGGTCATGGATGATCTGTTGGCTGGAACTGCCCAAATCGATGCAAGGAACCTCGCAGATCTTTTAGATTACTTTGAAAAACTCTCTAGGCATATCAACTATTATGATGCCGACTTGAATGTTTCTGATTGGCAGTCCTTCTTCCAAAATAATCTGCCTTTTACTATAACATCCATTTTAAAATATGATGCCGATAAAATAAGGGAAAAGCTTACTTTCTATAACTTGCTTTTTGAAAAATCACCTTCCAAAGCCAGCCTTCAATTGATCGTCAACTATGTTTATCGATCCATTATCTATAAAATATATGATTGGAATTCTAAGCTTGAAGCTTCAGGACTGCCAGTCATGTTGGCATTGAATAAAATCATTAAAGATAAATTATCAGATAGTTTAAAGGTTTTTATTGTTCAGGTGAATTCTGCCGTCAGGTATTTTAGGATCAAGCCTATTAACCTGATGTGTTTTTTGGGAAATGATGATTGGATTTTGGAATTGACCGACTTATATGCCGTAAAAAGCAATCAAGCTATTCAAGATTCGGGAAAAAATAAAAGACAAAGGATGATTGCTATGAAAGATGAGATCCTTGCTATAGGCGAATCCTTCTTAACGGTCATAGATTCCCTGCAGGCATCTGCTGAATCTAGCTTAGAGCCCAGTTTCCTTTCATTAAATGATGAATTTAAGGAGAAACTGAGTCCGCATATTGCCTTGTTGTTCTCCTTTTTGAAACTATTCAATTATCTTCAACAGGATTTAAATTCCTTTACCAAGAAGCACCTTGATTTCTTCTATAAGGAGGTCTTGTTATTGAGGGCCAAGCCAGCTATTCCTGATCAAGTCCATCTGGTTTTTGAAATCCAAAAACATATACAAAAGTACCTGTTGAAAGAAGGAATCATAGTGAAGGACAGCAAGGATGCAAATAAAGTAGAAATTCAATTTGCTCTGGATGATCAAATCGTAGTCAATAAAACCAAGATCGTTGAACAACGCACGCTTTTCCTAAACAATAAAGTACATGCTAGCAATAGCTATTTAGAAGGCGTTTATATGGCTAGCAATGCTAAGATGGCAGATGCTGTTGAAAAACCATTTGAAGATATGCAAAACTCTAGCTGGCCTACATTAGGAGCAGCATTGAGCAAGTATGTTGATCCTGAGAGCAAATTTTTAAAACCCTATCCTAATGCGCGGTTGGGATTTGTCCTTGCTTCTCCCGTTCTCTTTTTGAGTGAAGGGACTCGGAAAATAGAAATTACCTTAGCCTGCAAACTGCATGCTAACATTTGTGAAGATGGCAATGATGCCTTTGCATTCTATGAAAGGGTGAGGACCGTAATCAATGATAAATTCTATCCGATAAACCGTGACCTTATTGCGCAGGCAGTCAAAAAAGGCATCAGTAAATCGCTAAAGGAAAAGCTGGAGGCGGTACTGTGGAAAGACAGCCCTATTGGAAAACAGATTTCCTGTTATTATCCTTTGGAAGAAGCTCTTTACGAGAAAACCATATCTGATGTTGAATACCGAGAGCTGATATCTTCTCTTGAAGAAATAGCGGCTCTTAAGGATATTTTTAAGCCTATAAAAGCATTAAATATTTCTTTGACAGGTAAGAAAGGCTGGCTAATTCCAGACCAATCTGTTGAAATCGTAATGTCGAACCTCAATTCTTCTGGTACTTTTGAAATTACCCTTGCTTTGACGCTTTCTGCAGACCAAGAAGGAATAGTAAACTATGATGAAGAATTATTTAAAGAAGGATTTGATACTGCTTTACCATTGATAAAAATCAACCTTGATGATCGTGTAAAAATAGAACAAGATGTAAAATGGACCAGCAGAGAATCATGCTGTGAAAAGAAATCAGAAGATGAGATCCAATTAGTTTCTCTGTATCAATTCTTCAGGAGTGTCAAGATATCTCATACCAAGGGCACCAAGATCAAAGTGAATGTCTGTGGATTGAAAAACTTCGTGGTACAGAACAGCGAAAGTCTACAGAATGTCAATAGTCCAATCTATCCATTTGGGACTCGCCCTGAGATCATAGATTATGATATAAAGAATCCACCAAACCTCAACAATCCAACAAGCTTAAACTTGTTGGGACCTGACTTCTATATTGGAAGTCAAGAAGTGTTTACCAAGAAATGGAACGAAATCCATATTAAGTTTGATTGGAAAGATAAACCAACCAGCTTCAGGGATTACTATAAAGGCTATTTGAAAGATGGAGGCCTCTTTGGGCTTGATGAAAATAAGTTCATGATCAATTTAGCTGTTTTGGAAAACGGTAAATGGGTTAAGGAAAAATCGCATAGCTCACCATCAACAAAGACTGTCACCATTCAAGGGGAAACCTATAATGATAGGAAGTTATTTGAAAATAATAATAGCTCTACCTGTCCTGGCAGCAATGAATTTGATCAGACTATATTTTTGAGGAATACCTTTTTTGAACTCAACCAAAAGTTTTCAAAAAACACATCTACCATAGAGCAATATGAAGTAGGGGCATCCGATGGGTTCCTAAAAATCAACCTGCAAGGTCAAGATTTTTGCCATAAGAACTATTCATACGTACTTGCAAGGCAGATGATGGCCCTAGGAAAATTGCCCGATAGCAAGCTAGAAGATGCCATCTACTATGATGAAAGTGGAAACCTTATTGTATTCAGTACCAATGCCATTGCACAGAGCATTGAAGATGCCAAAACAGTCTCCACTCGCGTGGAGGACGATGTCAATAATCCTTCAGAAGGTATAAAAGCTAAAATGGGAGGGATTGGAGCAGGTAAGATCAATGAAGCCGAAGCTGATTCAATACGAAGAACGGTTCTAACACCTTATCCAGGAGAATTTTATAATAAGAACTTAACTGGTGATGTAACTCTACTGAGGAACCAAATCCAACAGATTAAGAACATTATCAGCAATAATGATAGCTTTCAAGCGGTCATCCCAAATGAACCTTGGACTCCCATCATTAAAAAGATAGAAATTGATTATTCTGCTACCGCTGGTATGGAAGATATCGAGCTTATCCATCTTTATCCTTTCCCAGGTACCTATAAGCTGGAACAAATTGAACAACAACCTACTTTATTGCCAACCTATTGCGATGAAGGAAATTTATTTCTCGCATTGAAAGATCTAGAGCCGGGAAGCACCGTGAATATTCTTTTCCAAATGGCTGAAGCTACAGCCGATTCAGAATCAGAAAGGGAGCCTGTTACTTGGGCTTATTTGGATAATAATGAATGGAAACCGTTGCGGAATGGTTTTGAAGTATTGCAAGATGATACTGATGGTCTGACCACCTCGGGTATCATTAAATTTTCAATTCCTGCCAATATCAGCAATGAAAATACTGTACTTCCCAAAGGATTGCACTGGATAAAAGCTGGGATAGCAAAAAATAGCAAGTCAGTCAGTGAAACGATCGGTCTTTATACCCAAGCTATCAAGGCCACTTTCAGTAATGAACCATTGAATGATAAATTAAGGCTAGATAAAGGCTTGCCGGCAGGCTCTATCTCCAAGATGAAAGATGCCGATGTCGCCATCAAATCTGTTTCACAACCTTATGATTCATTTGCAGGTAGGGTGCCTGAGGCGGAAGGTCATTTCTATATCCGAGTTTCGGAGCTCTTAAAGCATAAGAATAGGGCGATCCAAAAATTTGATTATGAACGATTGGTGTTAGAAGCCTTTCCGCAGTTATTTAAAGTGAAATGTGTGAACCATAGCTTTGCTTTGGACGCACATCGATATGTCAACGATATCCCAATGGCACCTGGATACATCATCATGGCTGTCATTCCAGATATGAATAAATTAAAGGCTTCTCAGTTATTTGAACCACGCGTTCCTGTCAGTCTATTGGAAAGCATCCAAGAGTATTTGCAGGAAAGGAGTTCGCCATTTGTCAAGATCCGGATTATGAACCCACGATATGAGGGAGTCAACTTCTGTATCAAGGTTAAACTGTTGAAAGGAATGGATGAGGTGTTTTATAGAGAGAAATTGAAACAAGATCTGCGTGAGTTCCTGGCTCCATGGGCAATTGGTGAATTCGATAAACTGACCTTTGGACAGTGTATTTACGAATCGGATATCGTCGGCTTTTTGGAGTCCAGGGATTACCTCGATTATATCGTGGAATTATGGATGAAACATGCTGATGAGCAAGGCGGCGTAATGGGTTCAATGACCAAGGTGGTCTGTCCGATCAGCCCTAGATCTATCCTGATTGCTGGAAATATCGATGTAAAGATTGAACAGGCAGATTGTGAAAGCTGGGAGTCACGAAAATTGGCAGAGCCTTGTCGCAATCCAGCGGTTCCTATTGAAAATTATTGTAATAACTATTATGCATAGGTAAAATGCAAGATCATGGCAAGCCAAGGAGAAAATATAAAATCGATAAACAAGGACAATGCTGGTTTCCCTGCCTACTTAGATTTTGAAAAATTAAGGGCAGAAGGAATCGCATACCTCGGTAAGCTCTCTGGAAAAATCTGGACAGACCATAATGTCCATGATCCTGGGATTACCATATTGGAAGTCCTTTGTTATTCTTTGCTTGATCTGGGCTATAGAACGAATTTACCAGCCATTGATCTGTTCAGCAGGGATCCTAAAGAATCCGGAGCAGATAATAACTTCTTTACAGCGGCACAAATCCTGAGCTGTAATCCATTGACTATTATGGATTATAGAAAGTTCTTGATCGATATTGAAGGGGTGAAGAATGCCTGGTTAGAAGTAGCAACCGATCAAACCGACTTTTGTAGGCCTAGGTATGATCAGCAATCTACTAATAATCAAAACAGCGGCTGTGTTGAGTACCTCAATGGCCTATATCATATTTTTATAGAGCCTGAAAAGGATGTCAACAAGGATTTTCCAGATGAATCAGCTGCGAATACCTATTTAGAAGATTTGAACAAAACCATCAAAAGCAGATTGATGGCACACCGAAACTTCTGTGAAGACTTTGTGGATATTTCCATGCTCTGTAAGATAGATCTTGGAGTCTGCGCCGTAATAGAATTACAAAATGATGCCGATTTAGAAAAATCTTATCAAGAAATTGTCCAAAGGCTAAGGGATTTTATTTCACCAGTTCCCAAATTTTATACCTTGCAAGAGCTCTTGGACCGTCAAAAGCCAATAGAAGACATTTTTGCAGGCAGACCCTATAATCCTGCCGAAAGCCATGGTTTCATAGATACCGATGAACTATATGCCTTGAAACTGAAAAAGGAAATCCATATTTCAGATTTGTATCAGGTGATTTTGGAATCGGAAGGAGTGAAATCAGTCAATAAGCTGGCCATAAGGAACTGCGAATCTGGTCGCTTTACTGACATTAACGCATGGAAATATAAAATTCCCGAAAATCATATTACTAATTTTTCGGTAGCCTGTTCTGGTATTCAATTTACTAAAAACGGAATCCCGATTGAATTTGATAGCCAAAAATTTCAGGGGCTATTTAATCTTAACTTTTCAAATTCTGGAAAGGTACTATATCAATTGCCTTCGCCTTATTTAGATAATGCTATCCCTTCTGGAACATACCATGAGAATTTAGATGAATATTTCCTATTACAGGATGATTTTCCTCGGGTATATGGTATTGCAGAAGGCGGATTGCCGGATGATGTTTCCAACCAAAGAAAAGCCCAGGCTTTACAGCTAAAGGGTTATCTGTTGTTTTTTGACCAACTGCTATCTGGCTATTTAGCACAACTGAAGAACATTCGTTCATTATTTTCAATGAACTCACCTGAGGGTAGCCAACAAAGAAGAACCTATTTCCTCAATCAATTGACTGAGAAACCCGAGTTAAGCAAATTATTACGGTTTGCAGTCGGTACTGATCAGAATGAAATCTTAGGAGCTGAAGGTGATAGCTTAATTCGAGTGATTAAGAAAAGTCAATTGGATCAATTGATAAGTAATAATAGCCAAGATATATCTGGATTAGAACAGTATCAATTTAGTTCATTGATCAAACAGCAGATTGCTATCAATCAATTAATCGAGGATTTCAGTAACAATAACTTCGAATATGGCTTTATCTATGATCATGAAGGAAAGATCTTCTACTACCTGATTGGCACATCAGCTGAATTTGCCCTTATCAGTAAAATCAGTTTTCCTTCTCTATCTGCTGCTAATCTGCATTTGAGTTCAGTAGCCTATGTGGGCTCTTTTGAGGAAAACTATCGGAGCTATATTATTGATGAAAATCACGTATCCTTCGATATTGAATTAAATATAGCATCGTTTAAGTCTTATCTGGCCTTGATATTGGAAGATGAAGATCTGTATGCTGAACGAAGGAATTCCTTCTTGAATCATCTCTTATCTCGATTTGCAGAAAGGTTTACCGATGATGTCCTAATGCAGTTCAATCAGCAATCTAATTTACTGATCCATGCAAAGGAAGATTTACTTAGCCATTATGATGAAATCAGTGCCAATCGCGGTAGAGCCTATGATTACCTAAAGAATGATTGGAACAATGCTAATATTTCAGGTTTTGAAATAGAAGCCAAATATTTAGCAGGAATCTCCAATAAGACCTTGCACAGCCTGTGCAACTTTGTCGTTGAACAGTTGGATGAATACTACCTAGTCGAATTGAGCATAGCCGAAGAGTCCTATTTCAAGTTGACTGAAAAGTTTGATTCTCCAAAAGAAGCCGAAGAAGCGGCGCAAATGGCATTTGATTCACTTGCCCAACCCGAAAGGTTAAAAACTCGGTATGTCCCTCATGAAAAGATGTACAGCATCGTGCTGCAATATGATGACCGATCTTCGGTTCCATTCTATAAGCAATATGCGACTTCTCAAGAGGCAGATGAAGTTCGGACAAAATTGAACCGCATGTTTTCTAAACAACCTGTTGAAGATGTCTATATCAGCAGTTATGCGCATAAGGTCCAATTGGTAGACCATAAAGGAAATATCCTTCGGAACTCCGTAGAAGCTTATGATTCTGATTTGAGTGCTTTAGAGGCTGGTCGGAAAAACATGAGTAAGTTAAACGACAGTACCCTATGGCAAGAAGAGGATTCAAAGGATAATAAAATCAACCTGCTTACCTTCAATGATCTGGAGGCAGATGATCCTAATTATATAGATATTAAAGCTTTCAAGATCACAATCAACAATTCCATTGTAGGAAAACCCGATAAGTTTACATACGATCTTTTAGATCATGCGAATTCCTTTAAATTTTATGCAGCCAAAGAATTTTCAAGTAATAAAGAAGCAAAGGCAAATGCTTATTTGCTGTTGAAATTAGCAGGAAATTCTAAAAACTATTCTATTGTAAGAACATCCATCGATTCCAAATGGCAACTTCAAATTGTTTACCAAAAACAGGTTGAAGCCATCTGTTATACAGAATTTGATACTGAAGAGGAAGCTATAAAACTAAGGGATCAAATCATCACTTCCTTTCAACATGCATCATACAGGTTGACCAGCAATTCATTTCCAAAAGGATGGAAGTTTAATTATGAATTAGGATATGATCAAGACTCTAATTTTAAGTTCAGCAGCAGCAAGGAATATCGATATAAAGAAGAAGCAATTAAAGCTTCCCATGCATTCCAACAGGCTATTCCATCTTTAAGGTTAGGGAAGGGTAAGAACGGAATTATCTTAACCCAGCAAAATAGAGGAAGTAAACTTCCCACTGTTAATTTGGATGCTGTAGATTTTAATGAAGAAAGCATCAATAAGGCACTGGATTCGCAAAAAAGCATAGCCCAGTTTGCCAGCAGCAATAAAACACAGAATTTTAGGACTTCCATTCGCAAGGAGTCTACAGAAGATTCAGCCCGATATATTTACCGCTTGGTCGATAAAGACCGTGTTCTAGCCTATTATCAGGACCAATTCTTATCCAAAGAAGAAGCGGTATTAGCCAAAATGAAAATTTCTAGGTTGTTGAAAAGAAACCTAAATTATCTGCAGTTGTGTTTAGGAACTGCTGTCATCAAGGAAGTTTCTGGAAATAAAAACAAAAAAGCAAAATCCTATTCCTATCAGATTAGGGCACATAATATTCAATACAAACATGCCGGACCGATTAATGAGGAACTGGTTATTTTCGAAAGCTTTGAATCATTTCCGACTAAAGAACAGGCACTTGAAGCCTTTGAAAATAACCTATTCAATATTCTGGAATTAGCGGCTATTGAACAGAACTATGGCAGTTTGATCAGTTTTGAAGAAACAAAGAGCGAAAATTCTGCTGCTGTTGTATTTGTTCCCTTGGCTACCCAGGAGGAGATAAAAGCTTTTGATGAAGGCAGCATTCCGCAAATGCTGATGCAATTGCTAAGGACCTACCCAATTAAAAGAAATAATGATTTGTATTATTTCGAGACCTTCCATTCATCTAAAGATACCCGAGGCTGGCACAGCGTCAAAGAATATCCTACGGCGGATGCTGCCATGCAGGATTTCTTATTTTTCTTGATGCTCTTAAAGTATGCTGGCAATCTATATGTCGATTGTGATTTTAATGATGACGGTAAAGGTAACTATAGGATCTATATCCGTGAGGTGTTGGCAGAAAGTAACCAACGCTTTTACACGGAAGAAGAAGCATGGGGATTGGAGGGTGTAGAAAAGCTGATCTGTGCCATTCAATCTGACTTAGGTTTCCAAAAATATCAGCGGAAAGAAGATTGCTGTTATTCATTCTATATCAATTGTGGAGCAGACTTCCTAATTCATCCATGTATTTACGATACAGCCAAAAAGAGAAATCAGGTAGTACTAGAGCTCTATGATCAATTCAAACGCTATGAAGATAGGAAAGCATATACTATATCCACTGAGAATAATTCTTTGATTTTTCATGATGAGGGAGGAAAGCCTTTTGCAATAAGAAGATTTAACGAAAATGAGAACCAAGAATTTTGTGACCTGCTTTTTGATTATTTGGACGACCTTCAAGGGGAAGGAAATAGTTATGTTATAGAAAAGGAATTTGTCTTTGTTAAAAATAAAAGCGGTCAGGTTATTCTCGAATCTTATAGCCAAGGTTGGACCGAGGAATCGTTTAAAGAGCAGTTAGACCTTTTTTTATGCTTTTTCCCAATTATCCGAAGTAAAAATGAAAAATCCGAAGGCTATCAATATCATATAGAAATAAAGCTTCCAGGCTTCAATACCTGTAATGAGGAAAATACCGCGGGTTGCGGTTGTTCTGACCCAATAGAAGAGGAGCCAACCTGTTTTGTGGCTTGGAAAACTTCCTGCCCAATTCAAAACTGCTATACGGCTATGCGATTGTATGGCTTGACCACTTATTTGCTGAGCAATTTTGAAAACTATCAATCCATTTTGGATTGTAGTTGCAATTCATTTGGTATTGCCATGGACTTCAATCTTCCAGAATATAGGGAGCAATTTTTTATCAATGGCAAACAGATTGCATTTAATCCACAGTGCTATGAGACTTCCCAAGAAATGTGCAAAGCCGTTGATCGGGCAAATGAACTCATTAACGCCGAAGGCTTGCAGGTGGTAGAGCATATCCTGCTCAGACCTCGATGTGAAGAAGACTGTGAAGTTAGGCAAGGATTATATTGCAATGAAACTTACCAATATTGTGGATACACTTGGAAAGCCGATCAAGAAGATCCTTGTTCAAATCAATCTGAAATCTGCTTTGTGCCTGCCATTGATCCTTATTCCTTTATTGCAACCGTAGCCCTACCGGCTTGGCCAAAAAGATTCCGGTCTGAAACAGGCCGAATGTTAATGGAGGATATTTTATATCGACTGGCACCAGCGCATGTCATGTTGAGGATTCTTTGGTTAGCTCCACACGATTACTGCTGTTTCGAATCGAAATACAAAAACTGGAGACAATGGCTAGAAAAGAGAAAAACTTGTAATACCGATTTCACCGTTGATGATTTCTTGAATTTCCTATTCCATCGGAATTATGAGGAACTGGTTGATTGCGAGACCTGCCAGCCTTGTGCTGATCAAGTAGTAATCAATAATCCTTGTACATATCGTGATCTTAATCAAGATGGCAATTATATGATGAAACAAAGCTTCCTGGACCAAGTAAATGCCTCATTTTGTTGGCGAGTATCTTATCCAGGCGAATATCAATTTATCAGTTGCGATCGAGATAATCTACCAAACTATGATTATGTACGTAAGATCCAAAAGGAGGAAAAAGAAGAAGAGTTAAAGCCAATTGCTCCTGTTGCCAGTGCTGTAAAGAGGGGAAATAGTAAAGAATTGAAGTTGTTGAAAGAAAGACGCATGATGCATTATCGTTCAACAATCGAACAAATAGCCGAAAAGCTAAAGAAAAATCTTGTCATTCAAAGTGTCCAGAATTACATGAGCGAACCTAATTTGGCAATAAACCAATTGGAAGCTATCGTAACCCAAATAATTGAAAACAAAAAAACTACCGCAAAAAACTATGTGGTCCTGAATAAACCTCAAATGCAACGTGTGCTTGAATCCGTGGCATGCTATGCATTGGATCAGGTTAACCACAAGAAAAAAAACAAAACTGACTTGACCCTCATCAATCCTGCCTTCGAAAAAATGCGGAAGGCCAAAATTGATGTAGCCTCCATATACAATCATTGGGATGGTACCGAACTAAAGAAGCATCAACCCGTCATTAATGTAGTCGAGATCAAGAACCTGATTTTGGGAACTAAAAAGTGAGACCATGCTGCATATTATCAAAAGACAGCGTATTGAGCTCCAATTACCACAAGGAGAAGACAGTTTTAGCATTCAGCAAAAACTGAGTGATCAATATTGGGAGTTTTTTGTGCCCTTAATGGATGAAATCCTGAATGGATTATCTGAAGAGAATAATGTCTTAAGCCTGGAATCATTGACCATTGATCTAGGAAAATTGAAGCTCAGCGATCTGGATGGAATGAAATCCAATAGCCAATTAATAGAAAATATTAGACAACAATTTGAAGAACAGATCTGGAAAGAAAAATCAACAAAGAATGTGTTGAATTTTCAGGATAAAACTCACGCTAACTTTAATAAATGGTTCTCTTATTTACGCGATGGATATTTAGATTGGAATGTGGAATTTCCAATTGATGATTGGTATGAACATGTATTAGAAGCCCTTTCTAGTAATTTGGAAACTCTAAATCATTTTATTCTGGAAGTAGATCGCAGTCCGAATTTCCGGATCCGATTGGTTAGACAGCATCCTGATAGTTTTTTGAACAGATTGATTAAGGTAATTGCTCCTAAATACGAGAATTTAATAGAAAAAAAAGCGACTGAACTCTACACATTTGAGTCCTTGAATAAGGACCTCGCATCAGATAGATTGAAGGAGAGGAGAGAGCAGTTTTGGCTAGAATTGCTTCTAGCTGTTTCAACTGATTTCTTCAATCCCAATCAATCTGATTCGAAAAGCCATATTGAACTTATTAAGCCAGAAAACTATTCCAATTCCAGTACTGTTGACAATCCGGTCAGAAGTTTTGATGAGTTTAAGGATTCAAGCGATATTAAAGAAGCTATTTTTCTTGATTATGTCGGTTTAGTATTACTGCATCCCTTCTTAAGCTCATTATTCAAACGCTTAGATTTGTTACAGGATAAAGACTTCAAAAACGTAGAAGCTAAAGAAAAAGCCATCCATCTATTGCATTTTGCAGCAACTGGAACTGATCAACCTAAAGAATATGAATTAGTCATTCCTAAAATATTTTGTGCCTATCCCATTAAAGCCGCGATACCTATAACTATGGAATTGAGCAATGCTGAAAAGGAAGAAGTCAATGCTATGTTGGAAGCCTGTATTGCCAATTGGGAAATATTAAAGAAGACCTCCATTGATGGGCTACGGGAAAGCTTTTTACAACGAAAGGGGAAAGTAGAGCTCGGTTTGGAAAAAATTATTGTACAGGTTGAAAAAGGATCTGTCGATATGCTCCTGGACTACCTACCCTGGAGTTTGAATATGATTAAGTTTCCGTGGCTAAAACAGCTTATCCATGTAGAATGGAGGTAAATTGTTGAAGCTGGATTACAGATTGTTTGATGAATTTATTGTAAAATATCATGTCAGAAAAACCGTTAGTGTTAAAATGGAATCAACTTATTCTTGAAGCCATCAAGTTGACCAAAACTTCGGCTCCCTTGGCCGCTAGAGCCTTGGCAATGATGCATACTGCAATGTACGATGCATGGTCTGTTTATGATACCTGTGCCTTCAGCAGCAGCACTGCAAAATATATCAAAATATCAAAATCGCAATGCGCTAAAGACAATATCCGAAAGTCCTTCAGTTATGCCGCTTATAGGGTGCTGATGGAACTTTTTTGGTTAAGATTGCCAGCAGATGAAAAGAATATTTTCCGTGATTTTATGTGCCAATTAGATTATGACCCTGATAATAAAAGTTTAGATATCACGAAGCCAGAAGGAATTGGCAACCTCATGGCAAAATTGACCATCGAACAGCGATATGGCGATGGAAGTAATCCGTATGGAACTTTGCACATGCCTAGATTTTCGGACTATACTGGTTTTAAACCCATCAATCCGCCTGGACAATTGATCAATCTGAGTTATTGGCAACCCTTACAGAAAATCAAAGAGGGATCTAAAACCAGGTTTCAACGATTCCATGTACCTCATTGGGGCTTGGTGAGAGCCTTCGCACTTCCGTTCAATTGGCAATTCAGGCCCGATGAGCCATTTACAAAAGAACAACCAGAATTTAAGCAACAGGCCAGGGAAATATTGGATATCAATGCAGCCCTGACAGATGAACAGAAGGTGATTGCTAGCTATTGGGAGGATGCCCGCGGAACCTATACCACAGCAGGACATTGGTGTGAAATCGCACAGTTCGTTGCCCAAAAGGAATTCTACAGAAATTCGCAATGCATCAAACTATTCTTCGTGCTCAGCAATGCCTTATTAGATGCTTCTATTGCTACTTGGGAATGCAAACATCATTATAATTCTGTCAGACCGATCACCGCTATCCGAAATGTATTCAATGGCTTGCATGTACATGCCTGGGGAGGCGCCTGTAAAGGAACTGCAACCATTAAAGGGGACCAATGGAACCCTTACCTAAAGACTCCCTCGACCCCCGAATACATTTCTTCCCATAGCTGTTTGAGTAGGGCTGCTGCGGTGATCCTCAAGAACTTTACTGGAAATGATGCCTTCGGTGGTAGAACGACCATCAAAATGGGGGCTTCCAAAATAGAACCTTCCGTAACGCCTTGTATGGATATGGTCTTGGAATGGCCAACCTATTCCTTCGCTGCAGAACAAGCCGGACAATCTTGCATATATGCAGGAACACATTTTCCTAAAGCCACTGCAGAAGGCCATAAATTAGGTTTAAAAGTAGCAATGTGCATTTGGGAAAAAGCAAAAGTCTATTTCAATGAAAAGTAAAAAGGAACATAAGGAATCGAGCATCAGCTTTCTTGATATCAATGCACCAGAAGAATTAAAATACCTGGAGCAGCTGATCCTATTTCGATTGAGTATTTGGTTCCCCGCTGAAAATGAAATGGTAAAACCGAAACCTATTTATCGGACTTGGTCCAAAAAACTACAGGAATTTATCAAACTACATAAACTTAATGAAGAAGAAGCTTGCCTATTGCTGATTGCTATGGCGCCGCATATCCAACCTGATCTTTTTGATAATGCCATTAATTATAAACTACAGCGAACTGGTGATTTCCAAAAAATTGGAGGCGTACGTGGAAAGGATTTCAGAGGTTTTATCCCAACTGGGGAAACCGCTGTTTTTCTTTTAGGGGATGATGATTTTGTGAAGAAGATGGAGATCCAAAAATTATTCTGGGCCGATCATTTATTCGATAGCAAGAAAATCCTTTGGCTAGATGAAGTACCCGCCGGAGAACCAGAAATGAGCGGAAAGATCCTGATCTCAAAGGAATACCTAGACAGCTTTATCTTTGGCGAGGCTACCCAACCCAAGTTCAGTGTCAATTTTCCGGCAAAAATAATCCGCACCAAATTGGAATGGAAAGACTTGGTGATCAATGATGAACTGAAAGAACAAATCCATGAATTAAAGAGCTGGTTAAAATACAACAGCATCTTGATCAATGAATGGGGGATGGCAGGAAGGATCAACAATGGCTATAAAGCCTTACTCTATGGTCCCTCAGGAACAGGTAAAACCCTGACCGTAGGTTTGTTGGGAAAAGAGGTAGGCAAAGATGTCTACAAGATCGATCTATCGATGGTCATGTCGAAATACATCGGTGAAACCGAGAAAAATCTGGAACAGATCTTTGCAAAGGCGGAAGATAAAGGCTGGATCCTGTTTTTTGACGAGGCCGATTCATTATTTGGAAAAAGGACCAATGTACGCGATGCCCATGATAAATATGCCAATCAGGAGGTTTCCTATCTGTTGCAACGTATTGAAGAATACAATGGCATGGTCATCCTGGCCACCAATATGAAAAACAATATCGATGATGCCTTTATGCGCAGGTTCAATGCGATATTGAAATTTACTGTTCCAGAAGCCGCAGACCGAGCAAAAATATGGAAACTCAGTTTTCCTGAGGAAGCTTTATTCCTCAATGAAAAGCATGAAACCGTAGTTATTCCAGATCTGGTGAAAAATTATGTGATCTCCGGTGGATCCATTGTAAATGCCGTCCATTATTCCTGTATAAAAGCCTTGGAAAGAGATTCCACCTCAAAAAATAAAAAATCCATATATCTCTCCGATGTATTGGATGGCATTCGTAAAGAGTTATTGAAGGAAGGCAAACCTTTCCATTAACAGAATAATAATTCTTTTGTGGACAGGGGCCACTCTAGATCCGAGAACTATTAAATATTTATTTTTCAAATCCCTCTCTTATTCGCCTAGGTATTACTATTTTAGGGATAACAATTGCCTAAAGCTTTCTCTGTGAAAGCTTCCTAACCTTCAATATAAACTAAATGGTATTTACAATCGTACTTCTTAGCCTATTGTTGCTAATCATTTTCATTACCTACTTTAAAATCAATACATTTTTGGCTTTCTTGATCGTTTCGATCTTAGCTGCCATTGTTCTTGGCATTCCTTTGGCAAAGATTCCAGGGACGGTTGAAAAGGGGATAGGTTCTATCATGGGCGGGCTCACCTTGATCATTGTATTGGGAGCCATGCTCGGAAAATTAATCGCCCATAGTGGGGCTGCTGAAAATATTGCCACCGTTATGGTTCGCCTATTCGGTGTCAAGCATCTGCAATGGGGAATGGCATTTACCGGTTTTATCGTCGGTATTCCCTTGTTCTATGGCGTAGGCTTTGTATTGTTGGTACCCCTTATTTTTTCCATCGTCTATAAGTACAAATTACCCTTGGTCTATATCGGTTTGCCTATGCTGGCTGCCCTGTCGGTTACCCATGGCTTTATTCCACCACACCCTTCTCCGGTAGCTTTGGTGGTCTTGTTCAATGCCAATATGGGCTTGACCTTGATCTATGGATTGCTCATTGCTATCCCAGCCATTATCATTGGTGGTCCCTTATTCAGTAAGACTCTCAAGAATATCAAAGCAGGAAAATCTGAAATCTTTCAACCGGCAGAACCAAAACCTGAAGACGAGAATTACCCAAAACCAGGTGCTTTCAATAGTTTTTTTACAGCCCTATTACCGGTTGTCATGATCGTTCTGTTTACCGTCTTGCCCTATGTGGTGCCGAAAGAAGCAACCTTTATGCACGAAATCATTGCATTTTTAGGTTCGGCGAACATCGTGATGCTCATTGCCGTGTTCTACGCCATGTTTTCACTGGGTATTTTCCAAGGTAGACCCATCAAAGAGGTGATGTCGGTGTATGCAGATGCGGTCAAGGATATTGCCATGATCTTATTGATTATTGCCGGCTCTGGGGTATTCAAGGAGGTTATGGAGGCTAGCGGGGTCAGCTTGAAATTGGCTGAGGCTTTACAAGGCTTACCCATTCATCCTTTGATCTTGGCCTGGATGATCACCGCCATTATCCGCGGCTGTATTGGATCCGCAACCGTCGCCGCCCTTACTGCTGCAAGTGTACTGTTGCCACTATTGCAGGCAACTAATATTAACCCTAACCTTATGGTCCTTTCCATTGGAGCAGGCAGTCTCATGTTTTCACATGTAAATGACTCAGGTTTTTGGATGTTTAAAGAATATTTAGGAATATCGGTAAAAGATACGTTCCGGTCTTGGTCGATGATGGAGGCCATTGTCTCCACCGTTGGTTTGATCGGGGTCATGATCTTATCTCTATTTATATAAAAATTACTAATCAAAAAAATAATAAATCATGTGGAATGCAGATGAACAATTTGAAAAATTAGGTTTAACATTACCTCCAGCTCCAAAACCTCTTGGCGTGTACAAGCCATGTTTGGTCGATGGAAAATATCTTTACCTATCTGGCCATGGAACGGTTCAAAATGATGGAACCTTGATCATTGGCCGTGTTGGGGAGGATATGGATACGGAAGCTGGTAAATTAGCCGCTAGACAGGTCGGACTGGCTATGTTGGCTACAATAAAAGCCAATTTAGGTTCGCTGAATAAAGTAAAACGTGTCATCAAAGTTTTGGGGATGGTCAATGCCACGCCTGATTTTGAAAGACATCCCTATGTCATCAATGGCTGCAGCGAGTTGTTTGCATCTGTTTGGGGCGAAGAAAATGGAGTAGGAGTTAGATCTGCTGTAGGTTTTGGTTCCCTTCCGGACAATATCCCCGTGGAGATTGAAGCCATGTTTGAATTACATCAAGATTAAGAAATGGAAAATTGGTTCGAAGTAAAAAATTCAGATTGTATCGCTTCGCCGGCTCTCTTGCTCTATCCTGATCGGATTACCCGAAATATCCGTTTGCTCAAAAAGATGGTGGCAAATGATACCTCGAGATTGCGCCCCCATGCCAAGACCCATAAAATGCTTGAGGTAAGTAAAATGATGATTGATGAGGGTATCGAGCAATTCAAATGCTCTACCATTGCTGAAGCAGAAATGCTGGCACTGAGCAATGCAAAGGATGTGCTCTTGGCTTACCAACCTGTAGGCCCTAATATGAAGCGATTCCTTAAACTAGTCCAAGAATATCCGAACACCCATTTTTCCTGCTTGTTGGATAATATCGATTCCATCCAAAACCTCAATGAACTGGCTAAGGAGCTTGGTTTAAAAGTCAGTTTTTACCTAGATTTAGATGTAGGCATGGGCAGGACTGGAGCATCCATTAAGAATATAGAAAACCTTTGGGAATGCATTGCTGCGCAAGATCATTTGGTTCTTGAGGGCATACATGGATATGATGGACAGATTAATAATGTTGATTCTGCCATTCGTGAGAAAGAAGCAGATTCTGGATATGATATACTCAAAGAGGCATTCGATTATTTACAGGAGAAATGCGCATATCCGCTTAAAATTGTCGTGGGTGGATCGCCTTCATTTACTCGGCATGCAGAACGCCCGAATGTGGCCTGTAGCCCTGGAACCTTTGTGTTCTGGGATTGGGGCTATTCCCAAAAGATTCCGGAACAAGCGTTTGACGTAGCTGCCGTATTATTGACCCGGGTCATATCTGTGATCAATGAGCATCGGGTATGCATAGACTTGGGCTATAAAGCCGTTGCTTCCGAATCGCCTTTGCCGAGGGTCAAATTTTTGAATGCAGACGATGCTGTACCAGTCTTACAAAGCGAAGAGCACATGGTACTGAATGTCAATGATAGCCAGGAGTATCCTATAGGGACTGAGCTGTATGCCATTCCGCTGCATATCTGTCCAACCGTTGCCTTATATGATAAGGTATCAGTCATTGAAGACCATCGAAAAGTAAAGAATTGGCAAGTCATAGCCAGAAACAGAATGTTGAATATTTAAGCTTATTATGCAAGAACAGCCTTTTTTGATTGATGGACACCTCGATCTGAGTATGAATGCCATGGAATGGAACAGGGATTTACGGATCCCCATTTCCGAACTGAACAGGAGGGAAGAAGGTATGCATGATAAACCCGACAGGGCTAAAGCGACTGTAACCTTCGACGAACTCCGGAAAGGTAATATTGGTCTTGTCGTCGCTACCCAGATTGCTCGATATGTGGAACATGGAAGTTTCCTGCCAGGTTGGTTATCTCCTGAACAGGCATGGGCACAAACCCAAGGGCAATTGGCTTGGTATAAAGCGATGGAGGCGGATGGGCAGCTGAAAATGATCCGGACAAAATCAGAACTGGATACACATGTTGCGTCTTGGAATAATACTAAAGAAGATGAAAAAAAGCCTATCGGTTACATCCTGAGCCTTGAAGGAGCCGATAGTATAGTCAACCTTTCTTATCTGGAGCGTGCTTATGAATATGGTCTTCGTGTCCTAGGGCCAGCCCATTATGGTCCAGGTCGATATGCCAATGGCACCGATTCCAGTGGTAAGTTAAATCAGGACGGGATTTCCTTACTCAAGGAAATGGACAGTCTGCATATGATCCTGGATGCGACCCATCTCAATGACGATGCATTTTGGGATGCTTTGGACCGCTATAAAGGCCCAGTTTGGGCTAGCCATAACAATTGCCGGACCTTCGTGGACCATAACCGGCAATTCTCGGATGACATGATAAAGGCTTTGATTGATCGGGATGCCGTTATTGGAGTAGCATTGGATGCCTGGATGATGGTCCCGAATTGGATTCGAGGAACATCTACACCAAAAGGAACAGGCTGCAATATGGAAATCATGGCAAACAATATCGATCATATTTGCCAGCTTGCCGGAAACACTAACCATGTAGCAGTAGGCAGTGATTTGGATGGCGCCTTTGGAAAGGAACAATGTCCCTATGATCTAGAAACTATTGCCGATATTCAAAAGGTCTTCCCGATCTTAAGAAATAGAGGCTATGCAGAGGAAGATATTCAGAAGATTGCAAATGGCAATTGGCTGAGGTTTATGAGGGGGAGTTTGAATTTATCTTGGTAGCGGCGTATTGTATACGCGCGTTGGTTTGAACCAGGATGGAATGGATTAGAGGATGGACCAAGATTATTGGCGGTATTTTCTTCAGCTAGATTTATCCAGGATGGTAGCGGCGTATTGCATACGCCCGCCGCATACATTTGAACCATGATGAAAGGGATGTGGGGTTCGACTCCGCTCACCCACCGGATGGACCAAGATTATTGGCGGTATTACCTTCAACAAAATTTATCCAGGTTTGCACGGGCATATCTCGTACTCTCGCTGATATAAATTCTTATGATTTTCAACCGAATTCTACTCTAAACTTTATTAAAATAATTCACTTCCTCTTCTATTTTTAATTTTTTCAATTAAATTCTTTATCCTTTCTCAATAAATTCCCAATCCCTACAATTTATCGATTATTAATTGACTGCGCTTTGACCTTATTCGTACCACGTTCGGAATTTTCCGAATATGCCTCGAATGATTCTCGAACATGGTCCGAATGGACGACCGAAAATTTTTTCATGCTCATGCTCTTGTTAGACATAATAAAGTTTTGTAACAAAAATGTTATTAACACAGGGGTAATATTAGTTTATGTGCTATTTAATGGTTTTAGCACCGATTAAATGGCATTTTGTATTATTATTAATTTAAATTTTTAACAAAAAACCACGAAATCAATGAAAATTTACGCAAACGATTGCTGTTTTTTTTCTTTTAATTATCTCTTATCATTACCTCAATAATCAATTTTACTAACCGCTAACTATGAACATGAAAAAGGGGAAACCTATTAAAAAACCTATGTCCAATGTTTTCAAGCTTGTCCCAAAATGGGGTCAGGTTTCAGTAGCAACCTTATTGATTTCATCAATGTGTCCAATTGATGTTTTAGGTGCCACAAACATTTCGGAATTATTTCCAAACGTATCCATGATTGCTCAGCAGCAGACCGTTTTCACAGGAACGGTTAAGGATGCCAATGGCAATCTGTTGCAAGGGGTAACCATCTCCGTAAAGGGACAAACCAAAGCGCTGACTTCTACCGATGCAAATGGTAGATTCGTCGCCGAAGTACCATCAAATGCTACACTTGTTTTCAAGTTGGTAGGATTTGAATTTCTGGAAGTGCCACTTTCAGAGAATGAAAAGGACATCACCGTAACTTTAAATGAGGATCTGGCAGGAATCGACGAAGTTGTGGTTGTCGGATTCGGTACGCAGAAGAAAGAAAGTAATGTGGGTTCGCAAGCGACCATCAAGAGAGAAGAGCTTAAGGTTCCAGTTGCTAACTTGACTACTGCAATCGCCGGTCGTTTGGCTGGGGTAGTAGCCACGCAACGTAGTGGAGGTCCAGGTTCTGGTGGAGCAAACCTTTTTGTTCGTGGGGTATCGACCTTTGCGAGTTCTCCGCAATCGCCATTATTGATCGTGGATGGAGTTCCAGATCGTGATATCAACAATATCGATCCAGAGGACATCGAAAGCTTCACGATCCTGAAGGATGCAACCGCGACTGCCGTTTACGGTACGAGAGGTGCGAATGGGGTAATTATCATCAATACCCGTAAAGGTAAGGCTGGTAAACCAACCATTTCAGCCGAACTTCAACAGGGTATCACAGGCTTTACCTATCTACCTGAATTTGTGGATGGACCAACCTTTATGGAATTGTTCAACGAAGGTTTGACCATGCGTGGCAAGCAGCCATTCTACACACCTGAAAGAATAGAATTGCACAGAACTGGTGCCGATCCGGATCTATATCCTAATGTGAATTGGTATGATGTGCTTTTCAAGAACAATGCTACCAATAACAGAGCCAACGTAAATATTACCGGTGGTGCAGATATTGCCCAGTATTATTTGTCGCTAGGCTATTACAATGAAACTGGTCAGTTTAAAACTGAAGATATCGATACCTATAATTCAGCATTGAAAGAAGATCGATTTAATTTCACCAGTAATTTGACCGTCAATGTAACCCCAAATACCAAGATTGACTTTGGTATCAATGGTTTCTTGAAAAACTATAATGAACCGGCAAGGGGTAGGGACTATATTTTCGCTTTGGCGACACAGACCTCTCCACATGTTATTCCAGTTCAATACTCGGATGGTTCATGGCCATTTGTGAAGGGAGCTACAGAAAACCCTTACAAGGCTTTGACGCAATCAGGTATCAATAACAGATATGATAACGTAGTTCGTTCCAACCTGAGATTGACCCAACAATTAGGCTTCTTGACCGAAGGTTTGAGTGCGAATGGATTATTTGCATTTGATGCTACGGTTCAATCCGTACTTTCCAGGGTTAGAAATCTACCTTCTTATTTTGCAGAAGGCAGAGATGATGAAGGCAACTTGATTTTGAACTTGACAGATGCTGGATCTCCAGACTTAAACTTTGGATTGGGAAGATCGTCTTCCCGTCGTCTATATGCAGAAGCATCATTGAACTATAACCGTGCATTTGGAGACCATGAGGTTGGCGGTTTATTATTGTTTAACCAAACGGATTTCTCAGATGCAGCATCCAATGTTGGTTCGTACCAAGCAGCTATTCCTTACAGAAATAGAAATTTAGTGGGAAGAGCAACATATGCGTACAATAGAAAATACCTTTTTGAATCCAACTTCTCCTATTCAGGATCGGACAACTTTACGCCAAATAACCGATTTGGATTGTTCTCATCTGTAGGTTTAGGTTGGGTGATCTCAAATGAGGCCTTCTTCGAGCCATTGAAAGATCATATCGATCACTTGAAATTACGTTATTCATATGGTTCATCAGGAAACTCGAATACTGGAAACCGATTCTTGTACCTAACCAGATTTGGACAAAGTGGAGGTTCTTATAATTTCGGTATTCCAGGATCGCAAAGAGGCTTTACAGGTTATGTAGAATCCTTGATGCGTGGTGATGTAACTTGGGAAACTTCCTACAGACATAATATCGGTTTCGAGATCAACCTATTCAATAGCGAATTGCAATTTATAGCTGAATTATTCAAGGAAGATAGAGAGGGCATCTTGATGCAAGGTTTGGATATTCCTTATGTATCGGGATATAACTCAGGAAACGTTCCTTACAAAAATATTGGCGAGACTGCCAACAAGGGTATTGACTTAACCTTGGAGTACAACAAGCAAATGACCAATGGTTTCTTTATGGCTAGAGGTACGATGAACTACAACTCTAATCGTGCTGTAAAAGATAACTTACCGCCATGGGCTTTCCCATACCTGAACAGAGAAGGGCACCGCATTTCACAACGTTTCGGATACATTGACCAAGGCTTGTTCAAGACAGACGAGGAGATAGCAAACTCTGCATCTCAAGCTGGTGATGTACGTGTTGGTGATATCAGGTACAAGGATTTGAATGGTGATGGTATCATTAACTCCAATGACCAAACGGCTATTGGTTATGGTTCGACTCCATTATTGACTTACGGTATTACCCTAGGTGGAGGATTTAAGGGCTTTGATATGAGCTTATTCTTCCAAGGTGCTGGTATGGTCGATCTAAACTATGCAAGTGGATTTGCTGTAACACCGTTCTCACAAGGTGCTACTTATGGAAACATGTATACCAACCTATTAGACCGTTGGGATCCAAATAACCCTGATAAAGAAACTTTGTACCCAAGATTATCGACGAATGAAACCGTTACGACCAACTACTATGGCAGTACATATTGGTTGCATCGCTCGGATTTCCTTCGCTTGAAGCAAGCAGAATTTGGTTACAACTTTACAGAAAGATCATGGTTGGATAGAATTGGAGTTTCTAAGTTCAGGATCTATGTGAATGGAACCAACTTGTTCACGGTTTCAAAATGGGATTTCTGGGATCCAGAAATGGGTGATGGTAGAGGAACGGCTTACCCTATAACACGAGTTTACAATATGGGGATAAGACTAAATTTTAAATAAGAACAGCAATGAAAATCAATTATAAAAAAATAACGATCATGTTGTTGCTTGCAGCAACGACGATGTCCATGAACAGTTGCAACGATAAGTTCTTCGATGCACAACCGGACAACTTATTGAATATTGAAACCATATTTTCCAACCGTGCACAAACGGAAAACTATTGGGGAGGTTTGTATTCTCCGATCCAGGATGTTTGGGATCAGCCATACAATTACTTCTGGTCAGCCATTACTGATGAAATGGATGTATCCAATTGGCAGGAATTCCCAGCGAATTCAGGCGCATTGTCAGCGGATAATGTGAATACCATGTATGTCAATTATTACAATAAAATCAGACAAGCTCAGATTTTCATTGATAATGTAGACCGTTGTACGGAGTTATTGACTGCGGAGAATGGTGCTACTTTGGTCAAAGAATACAAAGCTGAAGCAAAATTCTTAAGGGCCTTCTATTACTGGTCAGTAATGAAAATGCACGGTCCAGCGGTTATCCTTCCTTTAGTAAGTGATGATGCAGCGGGTGAGAATTACCAGATTCCTAGAAGTTCTTGGGATGAGTCAGTGGCTTTTGTCATTGCACAGATAGACGAGGCGATCAAAGACCTTCCGGTAGAGCATTTCCAAATGGGAACCACGACAGTTGATGGAACGCAATTAGGTCGTATCAACCGCATGGTTGCGGAAGCAGTAAAATCTGAAATCCTATTGTTCCATGCTAGTCCATTATACAATGGTAATACGGCTATGTCCAACTGGAGAAATTTGGATGGCAAGCAATTGATCAATCCAACTTATGATGCCTCACGTTGGCAAAAAGCTGCTACCCAAGCTAAAGCAGCCATTGACCTAGCAGAAAGAAATGGAAAAGCATTATTTGTAAAAACGGGTGCCAATGATTTTGAAACGGCATACCTTTCAACAAGAGATGTATTCTGGGATGGATACCAAAAAGAAGGTATCTGGTTAAGGCCAGCTACCAACCGCTACCAATGGGAAATCCATGCTTCGCCAAGAGCGATCTCGGGTACAGCTTACAATGGATTGGCAGTTGTTCAAGAGTTAGTGGATGATTTCAGAATGCAAAATGGACAAACCATCCAACAAAGCAGTACTTATAATGAAAACACCTATTCAAGTGTTGAAACTAGGTACTATGCAGAAGGAACCAATAAAATGTATATGGACCGCGAACCAAGGTTCTATTCTTATATCACTTTCAACGGATCATTGATTCCGGGTGCTCCAAAAACAGGGATGAAATGGGTTGAATTTTTCGCAACAGGTAACTCAGGTAAAAATGGTGCTCCTAGGGATTGGCCTAAAACAGGTTATACCGCTAGAAAAAATATTCATCCTTCATTTTCTGTGAACCCATCGAATGCAACTAACCGTGCAGCCATGTTGATCAGGTTATCAGAGCTTTATCTAAACTATGCAGAGGCATTGAATGAAGCTCAACCAAACCACCCAGATGTATTGGTTTACTTGAATAAGGTAAGAACCAGAGCAGGGCTTCCGGCATTGGCATCAGGTCTATCACAAGCACGTGTAAGACAAGAGATCCGTACAGAGCGTCGAGTAGAGTTATGTTTTGAAGGAAAGCGCTTTTTTGATGTAAGAAGATGGAAAGTTGCCGACCAAGAAGGTTATAGACAAGGTGGAAATTATGAAGGTATGGATATGACAAAAGGTACGGCTATCAATAGTCCTGATTTCTATAAACGTGTGCCTGCTGTATTGAGAGCACCATGGGAGGACAAAAATTACTTTATGCCTTGGCATCAAATGGAAATTGACCGTAATAAACAATTGGTACAGATTCCAGGCTATTAATCATGAATTTTATGAAAAAGAATAATAAATCATTTATTGCAATCTGCTTAGGATTATTGGCCATGGTTTCCTGTAAGGAAGATGTGCCAACCTATGAAGAATTGAACGATACCCGAGAAGAAGCAAAGTTAAATGTACAGAAGGCAACTGATGGCAGGCAAGACCTTGTGATTTTTCCTCAGATCGATGAAAGAAAAGACCAGTTTAGAGTTAATTATGGTGGTGTTGGTTATCCAGCAGAAGATCTGCGGATAAGCTTTGCGCAAGACCAAAAAGCATTGGACAGCGTCAATAAGATCCGTGAGATCAATGGACAAGAATTGCTATTGCCATTTCCTGCTGGAAGTTTCAATATCGATAAGGAGTCAGTCGTGATCCCTAAGGGAAAGACTAGTTCTGAATATTTGACACTGACTTACAATCCTAAGAAATTTGATCTGAGCAAGGAATATATGTTAGCACTAACCGCTACCAATGATCAAGGATACTCCTTTTTCCCAACTGGAAAAACTATCCTTTATTATGCAGCGGTCGTGGAGAAGGTTCAACCAAAAACAAACTGGGAAGCTAAGGCAGACTCAGAAGAGTTGACAGGAGAGGGCGAGTCTAACGGAAAAGTGAAATTTGTGATCGATAATAGCATCAATACCTTCTGGCATACGCAGTGGCAAGGGAACCAGCCAAACTTCCCACATTGGGTTGAGGTGGATTTCAAAGCTGATGTATATGTGACGAAGATTGGATTGACCAGAAGACAGAATAATACCAATGGCTTTAAAACCTTTGATATTTTAGGAAGTACCGATGGTACCACTTGGAAAACCTTAGCGGTTGATCAGGTGATGGACAGGACAGAGATTGAGATGCAGAAATTTGAAGTTCCAGCACAGTTCCTGAAAAAGATCAAGATCAATATTAAAGACAATTTCAATGGACAGGCATCTACCCACCTAGCTGAAATTGATGTATTGGGGTATTAAGGGAAAGCGTTAGTTAAGTTTGGATAATTATTAGATTAATTAGGTTATGGCCGTTTAGAAATAAGCGGCCATTTTTTATTCAATAAAATAATTGGAATAGTAATCTTCGGACATAACCGTTACCTTCCATAAGTTGATTTTCTGGAAGCTTGAATTTTTCGATTTTGTTGTCAATACTCGGATAATGGTTGAATTTCGTTTATATAGCTGTACCATTTTGTCGCCTAAGAAGAAGTGGTCAAAAATAGAATATTTGTTGTTTTTTAATCCTGATTTGAATTTCTTGAAGATTTGTGGATTAAAGATTTCTAAGGAAATACTCTTGACAACATTTTGAGATGAGGAAAATAGCTGTATCCTTGACTCTTCATTTCTTCTTATATATTGATTTTTGGAAACACTAACTGTTTTATTTGCCAAATATTCATAATTCGTTTCAGGCTTATGATTCAATACAATAAAAATATTTCCTTTTTCATTTGTCAGACTTGATATTTTCCAGGCCTTTTTCTTAAGATAATTGATGGTTTTATTTGAATCCATGCTATGGAGCATAAGAAACTGTTCTAACGTTAGATTCTGAGCGAAGGATAAAAAAGGAATTAAAATTAAAGTAATGGTGAGAAGAATTTTCATTATTTAAATTTGATGCAAAATAACGCAATTATTTCCTAATAGTTATAAAAATATTTAATAAAGTTGTTTTGTTGTTGTGTTGGTTAGTGAAAGGAGGGTAGTACCCCAGTTCTTGGTCCATCCTCCCATCCTTTGTGGGTTAGCCTGTCTAACCCATCCTGGTTCCTTCCCAGTTCTTGGTTTATCCTCCCATCCCATCCATCCTGGTTCAAATATCCATTAGGTGATCGTCATCTCGGCTCCGCTGATGATCGTCTCAACCTTTGGGGCTGATCCCCGAGCAGAGTCGAGGGGAAGTCGAGGGGGAGTTGAGGGGGAATGGAACTCAATCCTGATCCTCCGTTAATATTTACTTAAAATCCAAAAAATTGAATAGAAATAGTTATTTTATGCTTGAAAACATTTTTTATTTACACACTAGCTAATCCACCATGGAAAACAGATTGGAAAAAGAAGTCTTTGAATTAATTAAAACACTTCAATTACCTGAATTGGTGTTGGAGATCTTCAATGGGAATATCTCAGACCCTGAAATAGATGAGTTGATGAAATATAATTATTCCAAGCCTGAGTCGATTTTGGAATTAACTGATGAAGAACGCAAAACTTATCAAGTGGATCAATATAAGCCGATATTAAATTTTAATAGTTATCAAATTTTGGCTTATGATGTTATAAATAAAGGATTTTTCCTATACGATTTGGAACAAGACATAGATGAACCAAAACTGTTCACCTGGGATGGTGTTTGGTTGGATGAGGTTTCTTTTTGGTGGGAAAACGAATGGTCTGATGATGAAATTCGGAAAGTGGCAAAGGCATTAAACTTGAAACACGTTGATGAAATAATTAAAAGTTTGGAGGAAAATGATGAGGAAGGAACGCTTTCAACTTTTGAGGAAAAAGACGCTTGGTTGAACAAAATGATTAATAAATATGAAATGAGGGTGCGGTAAAGGTTTTATTGGAAAACTAAAAGGATGGATCTCAATAGACTTTAAAGTATATCGAGATCCATTTTTTGTATTCGATTAAATATCTTCATGTGATTTGGGTTTTGGGAATTACATCCATAGGTACATAATCAGCAATAAGACGATTCCAAAAGCCCAGACCCATAGGAAGGCATATTTGATATATTTTCCTAATTCTACATTGGCTAATCCCACAGCTAACCATACTGCCGGAGCAAATGGACAGATAAATGTGCCTACTATATTTCCTACCATCATAAACTGGATGGCCCGGTTGCTGTCAACACCATATTCGGAAACAATCTGTTCGATAACGGGAAACAGTGCAAAATAGGTGGCGTCTGTACTGAGCAAGAGCTCTATCGGGACACCTAGGAAGGCGATAATATAATGAAGATTGGGGACTGCCTGCTTAGGCAATACCTTGACAAGATCGTTGGCAATAGATTCCAGCATGCCACTTTCACTCAGAATACCCATAAAGGACCCTGCAACAATAATGATGGATGCCATAAGCAGTGCATTTGGCGCATGGACTTTTATGCGTCGCATCTGTTGCTCCTTTTTGGGAAAATTAATAAAGAGAATGATACTGCATCCCAACATGAAAATCAGCCCTGGCGGAAGAATCCCTGAGAACAGCAAAACAAAAATAAAAAGGGCAATCAAGCTGTTTAACCAAAGTGGTTTAATGTGCTCTTTGTCAATGGTTTCAGTTTGGCTCTGGATTTCAGGTGTCAGTTCTTGATTTTCTAGTTCAACTGATTTGCCATTGGTTTTCATTTTCTCTCGCCATCCAAAATAAAAGGCCATTATCAAGACAAGCAGAAAACCCATGATCTGGATAGGAATCAAAGGTTTCCATAATTCAAAGGGATCCATTTCCAATATAATACCGGCCCTGCCCATTGGACCAGCCCATGGAATCAGGTTCATGACTCCAGCACTCAGTCCAACCAACAATAGCAGCAGATGCGGACTCATTTTCAGCCTTTGGTATATGGGAAGCAAGGGTGGAATCGTTAATAGAAAAGTGGATGCACCCGAACCGTCAATATGGGCAATGGCAGCTATAATAACGGTGCCACAGGTTATAGCGATTTGGTTTGATCCCGTTTTCTTCAGGACAAAATTTATTAGTGGATCGAAAAAACCGATATCCTGCAAGATGCCGAAAAATAGGATCGCAAAAATAAACATAACGGCAATCCCCGTTACTTTATTGATCCCTTCGGTGTAGAATGTTGCTATTTCACTTTGTGAAAAACCTGCAATCAATGCAGCTATCAAAGGTACTATACTTAGAACCACAATGGGTGAAAAACGCTTGCCCATCAAGAGGATAACAATGATCAAGATTGTTATCAAGCCAATAATACTTAGCATATAAGATTTATTTTAATTGATTATCTAGGGAGATATATTTTAAGCAACAAAAACTTAATCGTTGATAAAATATTTATCTTTACAATTATTTCGCAAATTAGTAATATGTGAAAGAAATAGGTCTTGATTATGCATTCGGAAATGATTCTAAAGTTCCATTTTGGTTTCCGAAAGGTTTCCGAAAGTGGGTAAGTGCTTAATATTTAATATTATATGGTTATTATTTCAAATAAGGAAGATTTGATTGAATTAATGGAACGGGTATTTGAAAAGTACGAAAAAGAGTCCGGCGATATATTAATCAGAAATACCAATCGAGAGAATTACGGCAAATTGGCTAGGGTATTGAGTGAAATCAGTAGGCAATTGCCTTATACTTCTGCAGACCTAGCTCATGATCCTTATGAAGAGGATGCACAACCTAATCTGGACTACCCCAATCGGAAATACGATATCACAGGTGGGCAATTAAAGGATGCTTATTTTGGAATTGTCAGCAATCCGCGTCCCTATCTCATCGATGCCTGCTTAATTTATTTGACTGGCAAAGGCTCCAAGGCAAATCATGATAAAGAGTTTGCCAAGCCACTTAGGAGGAAATCCTTGTTGTATGGGAATTTGGTTCTGAAACCTAAAGTATTGTTATTGCTTCTGCTAACCAGTCTAACTGTTATTCTTTTGTTAGGTTTAATAATACTCCGGTTGAATCGTAAAGAAAAGGGTATTGAAGTCGCTTACAGCCCCTCGGCATCGGAAATTAAAGCTTTATCGGGGATCTGGTTATATTATACAGGTGCTCCTCAGGCAAGGTCCAATGAACCAAACCGTTTTCGTCAATTCGTCAACAACATCGTTGAAATAAAATACCATAAAGGGAAGTTTGAATTCATTCGTCATGGCGCCAATATCAATCATTATGGTTATATGGTCTATAATTCCCCTGCTATTGTATCCATCCATAGTTATGTGAGTCGGAAGAAGAATGGGGAGGTCCTTTCGCCAAGCCACTCCCTAGGAAGGTTGGATACTTTGAAAAAGAGGATGGTCGCTTTGTCTACAACATGGAGCTTCGAATCAGATAATCGGGATGAGATCATCGCTATCCGCAATTTATACCATAAAGTAGCAGATGCTGGTAGTTTGAACCAAATCATAAATACCCAAGAAAATGCTGCCTGTAATTGTAAGATAATCGAATGGCGACATGGAAATAGCACTAAACAGTATAAACTGCAATACAAGCATTTGGATAAGGATGAAAATGAGGAATTGAAGTCTCATTTGAATGAGGAAAGTATCTTATTGCTGAATCCAAGAAAGGATGTTGTTTTATTGGAGTAAAATCATGTTTCTTTTCTTGAGTATTTCTAGGTTTTTCTTCTTGATTATGAATAACTTATTTGAGGTAAACTGTTGTTTTTCAGATAATTGTAAGGTTCGCTAAGTATATTTCCTACTTCACTCATTAAAGGTGCTTATTCACTCATAATTGGGTTTTTGCTTTTGTTTAACTAGTAGTTTTAAGGTTCCATTTTTATCAACAGATAATTAGGTTCGAATTACTATTTAAACAAAAATATCATGGAAAACTTGTTTTCATTTAAGGTTAAGGAAGGTCAGATACTTCCTGATACCGGCACGCTCAAGAATTTGAATTGGAAGACGGTGGGAAATGTAGGCTTGGAAGAGACAGCGATGAAGCTATCTGATTCGCATGTTGACATTGAACTAGACATCCCCGATGATCAACTATCTGAATTTACCCTTACTTTGGAGTTAACTCCAGACCAGGTTAATGGAAATAAACAGATGATTTTTGAGAGTGAGGGCAAACCGATCTCTCTTTATTTGGATCCTAACGGAAATTTGGTCTCAGAGATCGAGAGTGATCAAGGTATGAAAACCTTGATGAGTTCCGAACCAATGCCTGAAGGTAGACCTAGCACCATACGAATATTAAAATATGCAAATGGATTGGCAGAGTTGGAAGTTAACGGAAAAGTTATGGCCTCTGATGCGAATATGGGAAAAATCAATAATTGGGGAAAACAGCAATTCCGATTAGGTGGATCATTTAATGGTTCTGCTAGTTCTTTCCAAGGAAGTATCGCTAAAGTAGAAATGGAGAATGAAGCGATTAGCTCGAGCTTGATGCAGGAGAAGGCAAAAGAGGTCAAAATCCTTTCCGAAAAGATAAAATCAGTATTAGATATTCAAAATGCTCGGATCTATATAGATTTTAATGAAGGAAGAAGTCATTTAAAAAGGATCAAACAGGTGATGCAGTCCTTGGGAATCAAATCAATCGATGATTTGGGCACCTTGAAGCTGGAAGGGAATAAAAGCATTAAACCTGGTGATGTTTTGATTGGCAAGAAGAAGTATAATATGGAAGATGTATGGCATAATTGGGCAGTTACATTTAATTCGGCATCCATTACCTCTAAAGTGGATATTCTGAATAATAACCTGGGGAATGCGAAGAGTTTCAACCATTTTGAAATCAAGAAAACTCGAGTACCCTCTATCCCTGATATATTGAATCGAGGTGGGACCAGAAGGCGAGGTTTGAATCTAGGTAGTACTAACCCAAGATCAACTGGGATAAATTTGAAGGATCTATTCAAGGAAACCGATGGGAAAGTGGAATTAGCCAACAAGACCGATTTCAAGAAATCATTTGAAGCGATAAACCCAGCACTTTGGCCGACCTTAACTGAAGGATTTCATGTCATGGGAGGACCTGCGGTAATTGGACAAAGGGAGACTGTCATCATTGCCAAAAAGATTGATTTAACGAATGTGCATTTGGAGGTATCTGCTGACGTAGAGACTTTAACGATATATGCGGAAGAGTTGATTTGTGGTCCTGATGCATGGATTATTTGGAAAAGACCAGGTGGATTTACGCCAGCTCGCACGGATGATCCTTATTTGAATGGTTTGCCTAATTATGACCGTTCGAAACGGAGTCGGGACCATAATAACCATACAGGTCGACAAGGCGGTCGAGGAAATGATGGCATAGCTGGCCAAAATGGAGCCGCAGGCAGAAATGCACCCAATTTAAAATTATGGGTAAAGGATTTGAAGAATCTTCCCAATATTGATTTAAATGGAGAAAACGGAATTCAGGGTGGCCAAGGACAACGAGGTGGCAATGGTGGCAATGGAGAGGGTGGACGATATGGATTAGTCTGGTTTTGGGGTTCTTGTCATATTGAAGGTGGCAATGGAGGTCGTGGCGGAGATGGCGGCAACGGTGGAAATGGTGGAATGGGTGGAGTAGGAGGCAATGCTGGAAATATTTCGATCGGCGTACTTACTGGAACTTTGGAACAATCGGTTACCAACCAACGATTCAAATGGAAAAATCAAGGTGGACAGGCTGGTTTTGGCGGCCCCGGAGCCGATGGCGGTGATGGTGGCATAGGTGGTATTGCGGGAAACGGAGAGGATTGCCAAGGAGCCAGAAATGGAGATACAGGAGCGAAAGGGCAGCGTGGTTATGATGGTCCATTGGGGCAATATAATGGCCAAGATGGGGAAAATGAGTTTTTCCAATTTACGCAGGCCGATTGGGATGAACAGATGACATTGCCCTTTATTACCTCAGCAAGTACTTATGAGGTGTTTCCGGGGGATAAGATCATCCTCAAAGGAAATATCTTTACTAACGCTGATACCTTTATTTATGATGGCAATGTAAGCTTGGAGAAGAAACTGTTGCCTGATGGCACAATGGAGGTCACCATGCCTGCTGATGCGAAAGGTGGATCCAAGCTGATATATTTTAAGCGGGCATCGGATAATGTGGAGAGTAATCGCATTATTATTCGGATTAAACCCCAATTGGATGAGTTTGCTAATGGATTGATCCCAGGTTCTGTGGTGGAGGTAACTGGAAAGGCATTTTTGGATGGAGCAGCGATATTGATCAATGGTCAGAGTCTACCAACGACGGTTTCGAACGGCGGAACAAAGCTGAGTTTTACCATGGTTGGCGTAGATGCGGGGATGCAAGTGGGAGTAGAAAAATCCCTGCAGGTGCAGAACCCGGATGGAATGCTCAGTAATTCCCGTGTGGCAAAGGTGAAAGGTGTATTGGAAATCCGCTTTAAATATGGTCACAACAATTTAGGTTTTCATAATCCTGACATCGGTAAGCCAAGTTGGGATACCTTTAAGGCTACCTTTGGCAGTTCAGAGGTCTGGCATGAGACGATAGATCCAATTTTTGGACATCCCATCCTGACAGCTGCATTTTATGCCTTTTATCATTACTTCTTGAAAGGAAAGGGAGATGGTGGATTAGCGACCGGTTTTTGCACATCAATGTCCGCAAAGGTGGCTGATAACATGTTTAATGAGAACAAGAATATCTCGACCATCCAGGAAGCAGACATCATCACCGAACTTACGGGTATCCATGGGAAACTATTGAGCAAAGAATCCCTGCTCTATTTTCATGATTGTGGAAAAAAGGCTGGCAAGAATATTGAAACAACCATAAGGCAGATTGAGACCACTTTCTTGAAAGGATGCGACCGGAACAATTCGCCATTGCTGTTTTTTATTCCTTCGGGTGAGGTTTGGGATAGTGGCTATTATGACAAGCTGAGTGATTCGCATTGTATTTTTCCTTATAAATTTATTTATCCTGACAACCATCCAGGTGCCCAGCTTTCCGCAGATGGGAAGACAACGGTAAATAGTTTGGATGGGGTGCAACTCAAAGTATGGGATTGTAACCACCATGATGAAGATGATTGTTTCTTGAGTTTTTATCTTGAAAACGGAGAATTACGTTATAAATATGACAAGAAACCAGGTTTTACGCTAAGTAACGGTATTACCATAGCTATGATGAGCAATGGTGCCTATAACCTAGCGGATCATGATATGCCGTTTTCTGGTCCTTTAGGCTTAAGTACATTTGTTTTGGACTTTTTGTTGAGCCCTGCTGATATAGAAATTACAGATGCTGAAGGTAGAAAGACCGGTAATTTTGACGGAAAGCTGTATAGTGATATTCCAAACAGTCATCCTTGTTACCTGATCCCTGGAGCTTATCTATTGCCGTTTGGACAAAGTTTGACCCGCAATATCAAAGGCACTGCAAATGGCATCTATACTTACAACAGCATTATGCCGGATGGGGCGATGATAAAACTAGAAAACATAGAAACCAAGAAGGATGAACGGGATATCTTGATGGTTAATGCTGATGCTACCCAGATCAGATTAAAGAGCCAAAGGAATAAACCATTAGGCCTGACATTTTCTAGGGTCATTGAAAATGAAATCCGAAGTATTAGCATAAAAGGTCTGCAATTGCATGAAACCGAGGATGTGGATATGACATTAGCACCTGATTTAAGTTTCTGTCGGTTTGCTAATCCAAAGATTATGTCCGAGGTATCATTAGAAGCCACTGTTATGGATGCAACAAAAGCCATAAAATCAAAACTAATGAAGAGCATACAGGTCCAAGCTAATGCAGACTTGGTATTTGCCATGAGCAATTGGAAGGATATGAATTTTCAATTGGATTCGATAGCTTATTAGCATAAGCTGAACTTTAATAAGATTGCTTATGGAGCTATGGAATTAAGAATATTTGATATATGCTGATTTATGAGTTGAATAATTATAGTTGTATTAAAAAATCCCTGATTTCAGCTATAGGTCTGCACTTGATTTCGGAATAAATTTGTAATAACAATTTGAAGCTAAGTTTCAATATTGGAATTGAAAACAAGTAAAAAATAAAAAAGCATATTATGATAAGAAAATCTTTTGCATGCCTAGCCGTATTAGGCGCATTGACCCTAGGAAGTTGTGGATCTAGCTCCAAGAATGCAGCGGAGTACAACAATTCAATCATTACAGTGATCAATGAGAATGAGTCACATATTGCCAATATGAACTCAGCAATGACCTCTGCGGATTATGCCAAAGCAGAAACCGTACGTGCAGAATGGGAAAAAGCTTTAAATGCTGATATCAAGAAAGTAGAAGACCTTGGTGATTTCAACGGAGATGCTGAATTCCAAACAGCTGTTGTGGATGGCTTAAAAGGTTACCAGAAAATCGTAACTGATGCTTATCCTAAATTGATCGAAATCCGTAAGAACAATGTTGAAGATCCAGCTACGGAAACCAAATTGTTAGATGATATCAATAAAGCTTTTGAGGATGCTGCGAACAATGTGAACAAGGCTTCAGATGCCTTCGAAGCAAAATACAATAAGTAGGTTATTATTCAATTTTATAAAATAGCCCCGACCTGAAGGTTGGGGCTATTTTTTTATAGGCTTAATGATGTTAATTTAATACCTAAAAGCATTAATATTCCGCTTGTTCCAAAATCAAATCCCCAATTATATATGGAATAAATTTTATTTCTTATCTTGAATACAATAATCCAAAATGCATCTATTCCTTTTATATCTAATATATGAATCAACTTTTTAAATCACGTTTCTATTATTTCACTTTACTTTTTGTTCTTTTTTCCATTAAGCCTAGTTTTTCGCAGATGAAATTTCAGATAAACGGAAAAATTGATAATTCAGTTTTTCGTCAGGCAGGATATACTATTGAAAATGGGGATTTAATTACCTTAGATTTTATTAATCTAGAAAGGATTGATTCTGCGATTGTCTCCAATGAACAGTTTCAATTTACCGGACAGGTAGATATTCCCTCTGTCGCCATGGTGAATTTTAAAGGCGGTGGTTTTCTTCTCTTAATTGATGAAAGCGAATATCAAGTCGTTGTAGCTGTTAGTGAACAAGGAAATGGGAGATACGCATATGATGATATCAGGATTGAAACACAGTCTCCATTCTTTAATCTTTGGAAAAATATAGGTATGAGAAAAGGCAATTTAAATGCTCAAAGGCTAGAGGTCCAAGATTTGCTAAAGGGGGAAATTACAGACGCTGAGCGGAATTCTTATGAAGATGAACTGCAACAAATTGAGGATAATTTGGCTGCATTGTATTACGATGCGTCAAAGGAACATCCAGATACTTATGAAATGACTTATTTGCTGCCGGGGGCTCCAGATTTATCCTATTCCAGGTACATTGATTATTATAATAAGTTATCTGCTGATATTAAAAATAGTTTTTATGGCGTAAATCTCTATAAAAGATTGCTCTTGACTAAACCAAATTAAATGAAGTTTCAAAAATTAGTTCTTAGCAGCATTTGCTTTTTGATTTTTATTAATCACTGCTATTCTCAAGAAATAAAAGAGAAAACCGTTCAACTTAAGGTGAATATCCAAGAATTAAATGATTTCAAAGAAAATGTAAAGTTGATCTTTAATAGAACCGATACCATAGTTTTAATAAATAAATCAAAAACGAGCTTCGAAGGAGAGTTGAAAGGAAGGTTTGATTTTGAACGACCTCAATCCGCAAGGTTAATGGTTAATGTCAATGGAGTAGGGCAGGACGATAAAATTATTCAATCGCCATACTTCCTTATTGACAGCAGTAATATTGTAGTGAATTGGGATTTAGGCCAAGTTATTTCAGTCGAAGGAGGTCCTGAAAATCAGCTGCTCCAATTGTTCCATAAAGTGGAGCAGGAAGCTGCTAGTGAAATAAAAAACTATTCTATTGGACTAGACAGGGATATTATTGACTCCATCAATCAAGTGAAGAACATAAAATTTTTGACGCTTATTGAAGAGAGTGTTGATTCCCATTCCGCCTATACAAAACTGCTTACTCTTTTGAGGCCATCCTCTTTTGATCTGAGAGCAGAGATTGAAAAAACTGTTTCTTCCTTTAGTAAAAGTTCCTTTAGCGATGAAGAATTAAGATTGCTAAAAAACAGATATGAAGAATATGTCCAAAGAGTAGAATTCCAAAATGACCCAAGTAACTTTCCGGTATTCTCCACTTTGCCTTTTCAAGAAACTATTTCCTTTGAATCATTGAAATCAAAACATGATTATCTGTTAATTGATGTATGGGCGACTTGGTGTGGACCTTGTTTGGCTCAGCATCCTACAATTGATTCACTCTATTCTGCAAACAAAGACACTAAAGATTTTACCATTGTGGGGCTTGCCATTTCATCCAGTAAAGACCATTGGCTTAATTATTTGAAAAAAGGAGTTGTAAAATATCCGAACTACTATTTGGATTCGGACAATTCGGAAATCTTCAAAAAAGCTTTAAATATTATGGAAATTCCGAGATATGTCTTGTTAAGAACAAGGGATTTAAAAATAGTGGAGCAGCAAATAGAATTTAATAACATAGAAAGGGTACTCAGGAAATATAAATTGATTGAATAAAGTGTTGTTGGAGAAATGGGGATGATGATAATGGTTTAGAAATAAAGGCTTGGTTATGAGTAAGGTTCAGCAAGGTTAAACATGAAAGCTACTCTTGAAAGGATATCAAAATAATACTCTATTAATAATTAATCGTTCTAAATATATTGGCATTGAGTTTGCCTATTTCCTGACAATCCCCCTGAATGTGAATTGAATTTTTTAGTTTTGGGTATCACACTTGAAGGGGAGAAGATAAATCATTATTATTTCCATTAGGAAAGAATGTTTGAGAATGCTATGAAATACGGACGAACAATGATACTTAAACAGAAGATTCGCAATAATTACTTAAAATATATACTTACCGGAACCTTTTCCGTTATGCTGGTCGCTGGGTATGCGCAAGAAGAGAAAAAAGAACAGGTACCTACTAAACCATTAGAGAGAACCAAACCTCAAGACATGGATTCCATTGAGGTGGTTAGGGATTACCGTCCTATGTTGGCCGATGCTGTAAAGATCCGTCGGAGTCCGGAGATGAATATCGACCGGAAAGCTCTAGAGGTGGAGCTGCGCCAGATTGCCGCAGGTATGTATTTTGGCAAGAATGGCTTCAAAGAACCTTATCACTTTCCTCTTCCTCAAAAGTATCCTAACTCAAAAGGTAGCAATATTGATAATAACAGGATCGGTATCATTGCCTATAGGGGCAAGGAATACGAAAGAGCAACTTCCATTCTGCAGAAAGTAGAACCAGGTGATGCCTTTTATCAAAGTTCCGTTATCGCTTTAGGCTATATGGCCCAAGATACCGGAAATAAACAGGCCGCTCGCGATGCCTTCTATAAAGCATCCAGGCTTAATTATGATCCAGACCTGAAAGCGGACGCCATGTACAACTACGCGAAGATCCTCTATGATTTAGACTCTGTACAAGCATCTTTAGTGCCCTTGCAGCAATATATTGGCATGGTTTACAACAACCTTGACAAAGAAGATAAAGGCTCAGAAACCACTGAAATGCGTATGGCGAAGGTCTTATCTGGATCCAGTAACTTTCAGGTTGCTGTATACTTGTTGGAATCCTTCAACAATAGGGAAGAGGTTGCCGATAGGGTCTATCAAAAGATAACTTACTACCGCGGATTGGAATTCTATAATGAGAGAGCTTTTGAAAACAGTATTTCCATGTTCATGCGTTCCGAGAAATTTCCCTTTGATCCCGAAATGGCAGCTTTGGCAACTTATTGGAAGGCAGAGGCTATGTATGAAGTACGTAAATATGGTGAGGCCGTTGATAACTTCTCCAAGTTCCTACAACTACCCGTTGCCAAACAAACTACTGTATACAATTATGCGAACTATGCCTTGGCATACGCTGCATTCAGGATCAACAGGTATAGTGTAGCAGCCCAATACTTTGAACGCTTTCTGGCGTATGAAGGAAGTTCATTGGACAAAGATACCAGGTATGATGTGATGGCTCGTTTAGGAGATTCCTACCTGTCCATGCGTAACTATGGAAAGGCCAATGAATACTATGACCAATTGATTGCGGAAAAGGCACCAAATCAGGATTATGCCTTATTCCAGCATGGTATTATCCAAGGATTGCAGGGAGATAATGAATCCAAACTAAAGACCCTTCAGTCTGTCGTTGAAAAATTCCCAAAATCAAACTATGCAGATGATGTAGCCTTTGAGATCCCATATATCTATTTTGTGAAAGGCGATTATGATGTTGCCATCGAAGGTCTGCAAAAGATGATCGAACAATATCCTCGTAGTAGCTACGTGCCGAGAGCGTTGATGACCATTGGACTTGTACAATACAACAAAGATGATTCTGAAGCTGCAATGGCCACTTTCCAAAAGATTGTAAAGGATTACTCCAAAACCAGTGAAGCTTCGCAGGCATTGCTCTCTATCGAGAATATCTATTTGGATCAAGGTGATGCAACCAGCTATATTCAATATGCTACCAGCACCAATATCACTGACCTAAGTCCAGCAGAACAGGATAACCTAGCTTTTCAAGCTGGTAATACCTTGTTTTCAAGAGGGCAGTATGGGCCAGCAGTAGAGGCCATCAATGCCTATTTTGATAAATTCCCAAAACCAAGGCATGAGAAACATGCCCGATTTATCAGAGGGGTGAGTTTATACCATACTAATCGTCCAGAGGAAGCTTTGCACGATTTGAACATTATCTTGAACGATTGGACCAGTCAGTATACCGAGAAAACCTTGATGACAGTGGCTGCGCTGTACCTGAAATTGAAGGAATACAACGAAGCTATTGTGCACCTCAAAAAGTTAGAGCTTAATTCAGATTACAAGGATAACTATGGCTATGCCATTACGAACCTGATGATCTGTTATTACGAAATCGGTGACTATGAGCAGATGCAGAAATATGTTGAATTGATCAAGAATTACAATAAAGCAACCGAAGCAGAAATTGCTACCGCCCATCTTTACAGCGCCAAAGCCTATGAAAAGGAAGGAAATGCTGAATCAGCATTGAAAGAGCTAAATCTGGCAGCGCTGAAAAGTAAAGCGACCGCCAGTGCAGAAGCTAGGTACCGCGTAGCCGAATTGCAATATGCTAAAAAACAATATACCAAAGCGCAGGAGTCAGCCTTTGATGTAATCAATAACATGGATAACAACGATTATTGGGTAGCAAAAAGCTTTATTCTGCTTGCCGATACCTACGCCCGCAAAGGTGATGCGGTTCAGGCAAGAAGTACTTTGGAGAGTGTAATCGAAAATTATGAAGGTGATGATGATATCATCCCTGAAGCAAAAGATCGTTTGCAGAAATTGAAAAAGAAATAACAGTTAGAGACTTAGTTAAGGACCTTTGGTGTTCCTAGCTAATGGTCAATAATAGAGAAAGCCGTTCAGGATAATGAACGGCTTTCTCTATTTTAAGGCTTCAATACATGAAGTTATTTCAATACATTGTCCTCAAATTTTTATTAAAGGATTAATGTAACTGAATAAAAAAGAGTATAATATGCATTGCTGTCTTTTACCCATTGAACCTGAACAGGAAGCACATTTTTTATGTCCTTGATATTATTTTCCGCAATGTAGGCTTTTATCTTTGCCTCTATTTTTATTCCTCCAGTATATTTTTCATTGCTATGGACATCAACGCTGCCTGTTATTACCTTTATTTCCATATAAATATTATTGCTGTTATTAATAATTTAGGGAGATGATAATATTGTTCAAATATTCCTAATTTTCAAAATCATCAGAATAGTATTATGAAAGTTTTCATCAATGGTTTCTCCTCTAAATATAAATATTCTAAAAATATTGCATCTTATTAATTAGATATATTAAATTATTTTTTTAATAAAGATACTAGTGTAATTCAATAATTTTCATTATGTTACAAAAAAAAATTTAGATAGATTCAAAGAGACAAATAGTCCTAGCTTTTGGGGCTAACCTTTTTATATTTTGAATTTAAATCAATTAAAACGTTACAGTTTATTTTTTTATGATAAAATACAAAATTGAAGGATCATATTATACAATTGATGGTCAAGAAGTAATTGTTAATACCCAAGTATTTGAAGATAAATGTCCAATTTTTGCAAGACAAAATGCTGTTAATAGTTTTTTATGTTTGAAGGAGGTGATTCTATCTAATAATGTTATTGATTTTGAAAGTAATTTTAAAATAATAATTCCTTCAAGCACTTATAGATTAAAAAGTAGAAAAGGTAAAATTATCCATGGTAGATTGCCTTCAAAACCTCAATATACTGAAATTCAATTGTGCTATTATTTAGATGATGATGAAGATTATGGATATACGATTGACTTTCTTGGGTTGATTGATAGCGAAATAGTGGATGATGTTACTTTAAATTTGAAGAATGAATATGAATATTATATAGAAAATAATTTAGAAACCTCAAGTTTGGAAAGAATAACCTCATATTCTTATGATTTATATGAACACGAAAATATAATCGATCCGAATACATTTTGGTTTATGCAAACTACATTTGATATAAGCATTACAAAAAATAAATTTTGGTGGATGTCAAATGAAGAATTAGAAGCCTATTGTTTGGCTAATATCAATATATACAAAAAAAATAATTTAGAATTTGATATAAGTATAGGGGAAAATAGAAATATTGAATTTAAACCTAGTTTGTATTATAATTTCAACTTAGGGAAGTTAACATTAGGAACAACTTATTTTGTTGCCAAATCTATCTGTTCGTTTTTGAACTCAGACGGTGGTAAATTATTTGTTGGAGTTAGAGATGATAAAGAAATTCAAGGATTGGAAGATTTTGATTTTGCAGTAGTACCTGAAGGAATGGATAAAAAAGATTTTTTTCGAAAAAACTTTGACAAGGCAATTTCATATTATTTTTCGAAAACAGTTTGGCCATATATTAATGGTGAATTTGAAATAATTGATGGGAAAACAATTTTTATTGTTGAAGTTAAACCAAGTGGTTATCCTGTTTTTTTATTAAACAAAACTAAATCGAATGATAATTCTTTGAAGATAATTAAGGAGTTTTATGTTAGAGCAATTGCGTCCTCTAGAAAGATAGAAGAAATTGAAGAAATAATTTTGTATATTTTTAATCGCTGGGGGAAAAGCAATCGATAATATATAATAAGTAAATTATTTAGGGTAAAAAATATGGTATAGTAATTAGTTTGCTTGAATAAGGATTAACTTTAACTCACATGTTTTAGAAAAGGCATTTATCTATATTTTTTTTAAATGAATCTAGAATGATATTTTCGGAAAAAGGTTTTCAAGATTTTTGTCTAACGAAATAAACCAATTAATTCATCCACCGTCACCTTGCCAAAATACGCCGTAAGATCAACAGAATTTAGCAAAGTTCGGATATCTTCTTCATTGTGATTGATGCCGACCAACTTCGCCTCAAGCTCTTCAATAGGCTTAGACGCAAAGAAATCTCCAAAGATCTTTACTGCATTGATCACTCCACCCTGTAATACATCCATGTGTAGCTCTATAAAACCAGAAGGGACTTTGATCGCATTCTTGAAATTATACATGGGTGAAAAACCAAAGTTCCAATCCCAAGTACCATACTTTTCAGCAATTAATTTTTCTACAGCTTTCACGTCTTCATCCGTCAACTCATAAACCCTCGCCTGCGGATCGTCCATCATCATCTGATCGATTAAGGCTTGCTTAATATGGTCTATGCTCACATGATCGGGCAAATATTCTTTCAGGTTTATCACCCTTGAGCGATTGGATTTTACAGCCTTATCCTGAAACTTTAATGGATTTATCTTCAAAGCATCGGCCAAAATACTCATCTCCGAATTGAACAATATGGTTCCATGTTGGATCATCTTCCCAGCTTTGGCAAGTTTCGCATTACCACTGAACTTCTTGCCATCCACTAATAGGTCATTACGACCCTCCAGACGACCAGGTATCCCAAACTGATGTAATACGTTGAGCACTGGCTGAGTGAACTTAGCAAAGTCCATAAACTCTTCCTCAATTAACTTCGTATGGAATGAAAAATTCAGGTTGCCCAAATCATGGTATACCGCACCACCACCAGACATCCTCCGAACCACTTTAATACCATTCTCCTGAACATATTCTAGATTGATCTCTGCTAAAGTGTTCTGGAACTTTCCTACAATAATTGCAGGAGCATTGATGTATAAAAGGAAAATAGGCTCAGTGGGGTATTTGTAAAGTAAATATTCTTCTAGTGCTATATTGAAATAAGCGTCATTAGAAGTGGAATCGATAATTAACATATTTTTTATAGGATAAAATCAAAGCTACTGAAAATTTTAAGGATTGGATATTTGCCTGATGGCAAGATCCCAATTATTTATGAAATGAATGAGGAGATAGAAGCTTGTATAGAAAACCCCTAAAGGGGGTGAAAATTTTTTTACTATTCTCTTCGTTACTTTTGGAGCCCAAAAGTAACCAAAAGGCTTCGGCCCATTTAAGGTGGCTTTTCGCACAATCATCCGCACATGGATAGAATGCCTTGTTGTCGGGAATATCTTTCAATAGATTATCCCTTTTGATGGGATGATCTATTAAAAGCATTCCAAGGCCAATCCCATCGCACAAGTCAACGGCATTCTATCCATTTTTCCGCCACTGGAAATGAGCCGGATGCTAAAGGACTTCCTTAGGAAGAATGGTGTTTGCATGAAACCCCTGGAAGGGGGTGAAATCTTTATAGAAAGGTGAATTATTCAAGGAATAACCCCTAGCGGAGGTGAAATATTTTTCTATACCCTTTTTGGGTCACACAGAGGGCAGCTCCGAAGGCTCTCGGAAAATCCTTTCTTTATTTGAAATGGTTTTCTTTAATGATTACCAATGCTTGAACATCAACAAATTCTCATTGTTACTTTTGGAGCCCAAAAGTAACCAAAAGGCTTCGGCCCATTTAAGGTGGCTTTTCGCACGATCATCCGCACATGGATAGAATGCCTTGTTGTCGGGAATATCTTTCAATAGATCATCCCATTAAAAGGGATGATCTATTGAAAGCATTCCAAGGCCAATCCCATCGCACAGGTCGACGGCATTCTATCCATTTTTCCGCCACTGGAAATGAGCCGGTTGCTAAAGAACTTCCTTCGGAAGAATGGTGTTTGCATGAAACCCCTGGAAGGGGGTGAAATCTTTATAGAAAGGTGAATTATTCAAGGAATAACCCCTAGCGGAGGTGAAATATTTTTCTATACCCTTTTTGGGTCACACAGAGGGCAGCTCCGAAGGCTCTCGGAAAATCCTTTCTTTATTTGAAATGGTTTTCTTTAATGATTACCAATGTTTGAACATCAACAAATTCTCATTGTTACTTTTGGAGCCCAAAAGTAACCAAAACCGACGAAGGAGCTCACGGATACCAAAACAACTCGAATCCGTAACGCTTCGGCCCATTTAAGGTGGCTTTTCGCACGATCATCCGCACATGGATAGAATGCCTTGTTGTCGGGAATATCTTTCAATAGATCATCCCTTTTAATGGGATGATCTATTGAAAGCATTCCAAGGCCAATCCCATCGCACAGGTCGACGGCATTCTATCCATTTTTCCGCCACTGGAAATGAGCCGGGGGCTAAAGGACTTCCTTAGGAAGAATGGTGTTTGCATGAAACCCCTGGAAGGGGGTGAAATCTTTATAGAAAGGTGAAGCATTCAAGGGATAACCCCTAGCGGGGGTGAAATATTTTTCTATAACCTTTTTTGTGTCACACTGAGAAGTAAAAATTTGGACTAAATTTATTGGAAGGTGATGACAGGAAAGTGGAAGGGAAAATTTTTTTAATTTTAGAGATACAACCCCTTTTGGGGTTCCATTATTTTAGCTGGCATGGCACGTTAGCCTGGAAGTCGCGCAAAAACGATGTTCGATTAATCGAACATCGTTTTTGCATTAACCCTATATTGTTCGATACCATTGCTAAAATAATACTGCCCTTCTAGGGCAGTAGGTTTCCTAAAGAGATATTCATCAAGAAAATAAATTTGGGTCTAAATACCTAGAAATACAGTTCTACCTAACTTCATTGGTAGGGTTCCCCGAAGGGTCTTGGAAAATCCACAATCATTAGAAATAGATTGTTCATCTTACGATCCACAATGACAACGATCCTTAAAAAAACAAAAAATAGATTCTTCGCTGTGCTCTGAATCCCTCTCAGGAATATCCAATTCTGAACGAATTTGAAGAATCTGTACGTATGTCTCTACTCTGATCTTGTCATTCTTCATCGAAGATGAAGAACCTGTACGCCAATTCAATCATTTTTTGTATAGTTCCGAGAACCTTCGTGCCTCAGGTTGACACCGGAAAAAGAAAGCAATTTTTGCGATTTACTGCCCGAGAGGGGCAGAATTATTTCAGCGCAGAATTATTTTAGAACAGAATTATTTTAGGGCAGCATTATTTTAGGCTAATGCAAAGGGGATGTTTGCTGGAACCCCCAAAACTATATACCATAAAAAAAGCTGCCCTTGAGCAGCTTTTTTATATCATTACGCATTATCTTGATTTAAAGATTGCTTATAAATAGCCTTCTTAACTTGGATACGACGAGCAACAGATTTTTTCTCATAAGCTTGACGCGAACGTAATTCTCTTAAAACACCAGTCTTCTCGAATTTCTTCTTGAAACGTTTTAATGCTCTATCTAGAGATTCTCCTTCTTTTACATTTACAATAATCATAGCTTTTTTGTATACCTCCTTCCGTCGTGAAAATTCTTGGTCTGCAAAGATAAGTAAAGCAATGACATTACGCAAGGTAATTCTAATATAATTTCAAGTCAGCAACGATCTGTTCCAATGGTCTCTCTTTGCTACAAAGAACTGTCTGGATACCAAGCTTTTTTGCGCCTTCCAAATGTTGCGGACTATCATCGATAAACAGGGACTCTTCAGGAATTAGATTGTTCTGCTCCAATACGCGTTCAAAAATCGCGGCATCGGGCTTGCGTAATCCCTCTAAATGGGAATAATATGTGCGTTCAAAAAACACATCATTGCTAGGGACGCCATATTTCTCCTGGATATGGTTCATGCAATATGCATAGTGCAGTTCATTATTATTGCTACAAAGGAAAGTACGGTAATTTTCCCTTAGATTCTCCAAGATTTCATGCTTTCCTTCTGGCACACCAAGCAACAAGGAATTCCATGCAGTATCTATCTGTTCATCGCTTAGATCGTATCGATCGGCCTTTTTACGGACGCCATCCCGAAACTCCGGAACAGAAATCTCTCCTTTGTCAAAAGCATCAAACAAAGAGTCCTGACCATGATGTCCAAAAAAATCATCCACGTTTTTAATCCCTAAATCCATAAAGGCTTGACGCACTTTAGGAAAGTCAATCATAAAGATTACATTTCCATAATCCAGAATAACATTTTTAACTTTTTGCATATAAAAATTTTGTTTTCTCGTCTCAAATATCGATAATTGCATCGTCAAAACGGGTATCCTATACCCATTTTAACAGCACAAAAACTGCGCCTATAGCTCAGTCGGTTAGAGTAGAAGACTCATAATCTTTTGGTCCCTGGTTCGAGCCCAGGTGGGCGCACAGAACTAAATCCCTCACCATTAAATGGTTGAGGGTTTTTTGTTGCTACCAAGCAATTGTAAATTAACGAACGCATAAATTAGCTTTTAAAATTATTGATGTAGGACCTCATTGGGGTTCCATTATTTAAGCTAACATAGCAGGTTCGCCTAGAGATAGCGCAAAAAGATGTTCGATTAATTGAACATCTTTTTGCATTAGCCTTTTTTTGTTCGAAACCATTTCTAAAATAATTCTGCCCTTCTAGGGCAGTTTATCGCATAAATGCTTTACTTTTCCGATGTCAACCTGAGAAACGAAGGTTCTCGGAACCATTCAAACAATGATTGAACTGGCGAACAGGTCATCCATCTTCGATGGATAATGACAGCAGGTAGAGGCATTCTCGTACAGATTCTTCACTTTCCGTTCAGAAATGGATATTCCTGAGAGGGATTCAGAGCGCAGCGAAGAATCTATTTTTTTATATTTTTAAGGGTCGGTGTCATTCCGTAATCGTAAGATGAGGAAACTATTTTCTTTTGAAAGATTTGCAGAAAAATATTTCACCCACGCTGTGGGTTATCCCTTGGACGCTACAACATTCTACAAAGATGTCACCCCTGCTAGGGGTTTTGGATTAGAGCATTTTGTTTTTAGACCTGTAGGACCAAATAGGTCCTATTTTTATACCTCATGCTTTTGGAGAATATTCTCGCCATAGATTCATTTTATTTTTAAAAAATAAGCTGAATCTGCCTTTATAATGATTAAATATGCCTGTTTTTTTGACCCAAATTTTGGAATTATAATAGGGGTTTTATTCGAGGCATGTTCGAGAATGATTCGGGGATAGTAATGGGATACCATTGCTTGTGTTGCGAAATTTCAAAATATGTCTCGAATAAGGTCAGAATTAAGGCTACTAGGTAAATCATAAGGTTTTATTTACCGTCTCTTTATAGTTTATTAAAAAGGTTTTGTTTGGACAGGAGTCTAAATACTAAATACTATCTACTAATTACTACTAAATTAATTTCAAGATTGTTTTTCTTTATATTTATATGAACAATAACCAAAATCCCAAAAGTGGGGAATATATAGCCTTAATTCACTATGAAAATAAATATAATAGAAAATCTGGTCTGTAAAAAGGATCATTATTTAAATGTAGAAGGAGAGGATATAATCTTGGTCGCTAACTGTTTTCAATTTGACATTAAGAAATTGAATGATATTGATTGGGTTCTTATTTTCTATTGGATTAAAAACTTTCATTTAAACAATGAGAAAAAGCCAGTCTTGGATTTTCAGTCTATGTCCATTTTTCACATAACGAATGACGATAAGAAATATGATTAAGCTCCATTAAATGAAGCACTTACAAAACATGAAATTGAAAACAATTCCTTTATTAAACAAGAATATTTCTCAAAATTGGAGGATACCGACCATTTGTTTTTTAGTCTTTTAGAGAATGAAGTGGATCCTGAAAATTATAGAATAGACAATTCGGTCTTAGAGGAAGCTCAAATGAAGGGAATTGATATTTCTTGATCTTACAAAATTGTTTACAATATTTTAGTAGCCACTCAAGGTCTAAACCATGGTAGCAAAAAACGAGATATTATACCTATACCATGTACTTCGATGAAATCAAGAATATCTGGACAAGCAAGGAGGCCGCTTTCAGGGCCTATGTAATGAATTATGTCTCGAATGCCATTGGCATTCATTTCACAAAAATATTTAATGAGGTATGATCGGTGTTCATTATCCGAACAGACTAAAACGGCTATATACTGGAAATAGTTAACTGGGAATTTAGCCATCGGGAATTTTTTTTAACTCAGAATTTGTTATTAAACAAAACAGAGATCATTTTTTAATGATCCCTATTTTTTCATGAGTTTTTTGCAACTACTTTTCTAATTCACTCTTTAAATTGGATTTTAAAGAATCTACTAATTCTTGCATATTATTTACCTTGTTTGAATTCAGATATTTGTTGGTAATTTTAATATCGTCTTTTAATTTATTAAAATACTCCAATGGAATCCCTTTGGATTTGAAATCTGATTTTGAAGATTTTAAAGCAACTTTATTATCTTGAACATATATGTCTTGCACTAAAACTTCAATTAATTTGTGTGCAATAATCTTTTCTTCCTCAGTTCTTAGGGAATCTGGAATTGTTTGTACATATCTAAAATTCCTATTATGATTATTGCATGCAATAATTATTAAAGAACAACAAACAACCGAAATATATTTTTTAAATTTTAATAGCTTGTCCAAATTGCGGTTCCTCCATTAGTGTCAGTAGTTCGAAAAGTTATTTCAACATTATTATTTGTAGCATCGATAATTACCTCTACTGTTGTGTTTGTGAATGATGATCCAACAACTGTTTTAGATTTCCAGTCGTCAATAACGCAATTTAAATAAAAAATAAATAAAAAAATACTTCCATGGTAAATGTATTGTAACCTATAATTAATATAAAGCACAGTTAATTGTATTTTGTTTATTTGGATTTATGAATATTCTTAGAAAAAAGCTGAGGTGGAATTGTTACTATATGTAATTGTAATAAACTCGAAAAAGTGATAAAATAGTTGGACACATTGGACACTTGGACATAGCAGTAACAAAGTATTATATTATTTATTGATTATTAATTATTTATCTTATTTATATTAAAGTAAAATCTATCCTAATTGCTTTTAATCCGTGTCCAAGTTTGTCCAAGCATGTCCAAGGAATTCTGGTTAAAATTGATTTTCTTTAAGAATATTTTTAGTTATTAATAGCTGTTTAGTTGATTATCTTTGAGTAAGTTAATCCAATGATGAAATTGACTTATACAGAACCTTATACGAAGTACTGTTGAGCCTCATGTAGCAACGTATTTAAGGCTCCATTTCGGTTTTCGCATGAGTTTATCTGAAGAAAATATCATTTCAACTATTTGGATCAACCTTTTGAACCTTTTGATAAGGTAGATCCGTTTCTTATTAAGAACTTGATCAAAGAAAGCCAGGGCGAATTTTTTGATATGTACATCAATGAAAGAATGTTGAAATACAACGCAGCAATAAATCAAATTCATAGAATTTGATGATCATCTTAATTTCGACCATCTAAACCATTGGTATTACTGAGAGGTAAAAGGATAGGGAAACAATAAATAATTTATCTATTTAACATAGCTTGGATAAAAATCTATTTTTATTAAACTCAATTTAGGTTAGTATAACTTTATTGAGTCATTTGGAGTTTCCACTCTAGGTCTAAATACTAAATACTTTCTACTAAATACTAAAAAAGCCGCTTTAAGCGGCTTTTTTCAGTACCTCCGGTAGGAATCGAACCTACATCATCAGAACCGGAATCTAACATTCTATCCATTGAACTACGGAGGCGGCTCGCCAAAAATAATACTTTTTATGGGTTTTATACAACAATAGCCTGCTGATTTTAGCAAGCTATTGATTTTGAGCGTCTCAATGTATTAATGACCTTCGTGGCCTTCTGCTACAAGGTGGAATTCCACTTTAAGATCTAGGTCGTTTGCACCACCGAATTTGTTGAAATCTGGGTTGAAGATATCAGTTTTAGGATTGATTGTATTCTTAACGCCAGGGTTTAAGTGACGCATCAAATAACGGAACGTAAAGCTGTCTGAAGCTTTCAAAACTGTGATATATCCTGTAATACCGACGTTAGCGGCTTTACCATCGGCTGTTTTATCGCTGTATTCTGCTGCAAGTGTACCTGCAGGAGCACCTAAAAGGAATGCAAAATGCTGGTCAGCACGGTCGATAAAGGTCTGCTGACTTTCGCGACCTGCGAAATCTTTGACCATTAGTTCGAACTTGTAGGATTTTCCTACTTCCAAATGAACATGAGCACCTACTGGTGGAAGGAATTTCTCGCCTGTAAACTCCACTTTTTCGATTTCAGGATTAGCGATTTCATGGTAGTGGTAATGGTCATCGTGTTTTTCAGCTTCCACTTCGGTAAAGGTCAAAGTTGCTGCACTTACTTCTTCTTGGTCTACTTCAGGAGTAGGATCATCTTTAGAACAAGATTGGAAAGTGAAGAAAGAAGCTAATATGAATAAAATAAAGATGTTTGATTTCATGATGTGATTTTTTAGAATTTATAGTTAAGTGATAGAATAAAATTCCTTCCTGGGCGGTGAGCATAGTACCTAAATCGGTCCATATAGTCTTTGTAGCTTGTGTTGAAAATATTTTCAACCGCCAAGGAAAGTTGGAGCTGTTGCTTATTAATAGTTAGTGGATGTGTAATATATGCATGAAACAAATGGTATGCAGCCGGTGGAGCAACGTAATCCGTGCCTGCTGTGTACCTATTCTGTTTGGCTACAAACTCATGGCTCAGCTTGATATATCCTTTTTCTGAACCAGCATAGTACCATTGTATGGCATTCTGCATCCTGTCCGAAGGGATATAGGGCAAGTAAGTGTCTGTACTGATGTTTTTGGCCCTCACTAGGCTAGCCTGCAGCGTGTATTGTAGGTTAGGCATAAACTTCCAATGCAATTGCAGGTCTGCACCATAGAATAATGCTTTGTCCTGTCCGTAGCTAAATACAGGAAAGGTCCCGCGGATGGTCTGGCGAACCGAGTCTGGATTTGGAGCAGCGTAGATATAGTTATGGATGTATTGTCCAAAGATATCTGCGGTCAAAGCCAAGGTTTCAGATTTATGGGATATGGAATGCACCCATTTTAGACCTTGTTCTGCTTTAAGGTCCAAGTTTCCGATTTCATAGATGCCGGCACCATGGTGGACACCATCGCTGTACAGTTCGTTTGCCGTAGGAGCACGCCAAGCAAGACCAATGCTGCTTTTGTATTGCCAAGTAGGATTGATGTTGTACGCTGCGGCAAGGGATCCAGAGAAGTTATGGAAGCTTCGCGTATCCTCCAACAAATATTGCTGAGGGACTGACTGTTCTTTATCGGTATATTTATAACGATATCCTGCTGCGTCGAAATACCGATAGTCGTATCGCCAGCCTGCTTCCAAGAGCCATTGGTCGAATTGGATTTGATGGATCCCGAAAATGCCCAGGGAATAATTATCGAAGTTAGGAATAATAGGAGTGGTGCCCGTTCCGGCGGTATTATTGTTTACCTGATTACCTAGATCGATCCCAAAACTATGCGATTTTGCCTTCAGCATCACTTCGAGTTGTTGTGTGGTCAATACCATATCTGACATGGGAATATTGTCTGCAACCGCTCTACGCATATCAAATTCCTTGCGATGGTTCTGCTGAAATGCATATTGAGCCTCCAGTTGAAGTCCGTTATTCAGTTTATATTGATATTTTAACTTCCCTAATTGATGGGTTACATCTTGCTTAGGTGCATTGATCTTATAGCTGAAATCGTATTTTTCAAATGGTTCTCCATTTTCTATCCGTGCATAGATATCTTCGATACTTCCTATATGGGCACCATAAAATACCCCTAGTTCGGTTGAAAATCTACTGTAATAGGCTTCCAAGAAATTGTTGTCCTTGCGGTATTGTACTGTTCCAGAGAAGTTGATCTCTTCAACACCTGTATTTCCCAATACATAATCCGGCGTCCTGCTATCACCAAGTTTTTTACCTGAACCTTGAATTTTCCAAGCTAAACCTTCGATGGATTTGATGCCACCTTGCAATTGAAGGTTTGCAGATCCACCACGGCCATTTGATTGGGCAATTAGGTCTGCTCTTCCTTGGAATTTGGAAGGGTCGATGTTTTGTGATTTTGCGATCAATACGCCAGCCAAGGCATCAGCGCCATAGCGAACTGCCTGTGCACCTTTGATGACTTCAAATTCATCTGCCGTAAAGGGATCCATTTCTGGAGCATGTTCCATTCCCCATTGTTGACCTTCCTGTTTCACTCCGTTGTTCAAGAGAATGATCCGGTTGGAATGCAAACCATGAATGACCGGTTTTGCCACGGAATGACCCGAATTTAGAATGGAAACACCCGACAGCTGAGAAAAGACTTCAGCGGCCAACTTACCCTTGCTTTCTTCGATCTGTTCTTTATCAAGCTTCGCTCTCACAGCTGCTCGCTGTTCTTCAACTTGTGCAGAAACATGTACAGCATCGATTTTCTCAGTGAAGCTTTTTAATTTGATTTTCAGAACAATATCAGAATCTACATGAACCGGTTGTTCAAAGGTTTCGTAGCCTAGTGCCGTAACTTTTAGCGTAAGGTGTTGATGTCCTTGGCCCACTTTAAGCTTAAAGTTGCCATGGATATCGGATGAGGTACTGATGTCTGAGTTTTCGATACTGATATTTGCTGCAAATATCGGTTGATCGTTCTCATCCATGACCATACCTTTTATGTATTGATTGGATTGGGCCTGTGCCACAGCGCTATTCAATAAAAATAGGATGAGCACGGTCCATGCATATTTCAACATGTATGTTGTGGTAAAAAAATGGTATTAAATGCTATATATTACACGTTTGGGGTAAAATATGCATAAGGGGGAGCCCGAAGGCTTTTGCTGGATTTGGGTTCCAAAATCGGAGCTTCAAAGACCTGGATGCTTTGAATCGTGTTTAATAGAAAACCTTTCGGATTTGATTCCCAATGGAATGGGGTTTCAACCTGTATACCTTGCTGAAAGAAAAGAAAACAATAATGACAGTCCTCTGCATGCGAGTGATCGTGCTGATGTTTATGGTTTAGTTCGCAGGAATCTTGGTTTTCATGGCTGTGATCATGGCGGTGCAAAACAATCAGGCTAATGGAAAGGAACATGATGCCAATCCATAAGGATGATATTACCTGTTTATACGACCTCAATAATCTAATCACAGTGCAAAGATAATGTAAATGCAATGCTGTTGCAAATTAAATTAAACTTTGTTGCATTATGATCGGGGGTGGAACTGGGTAATTACACTTTGCAGGTATTCTTTATCGATGTGTGTATAGATTTCGGTAGTTGTAATGCTCTCATGGCCAAGCATATCCTGTACGGCCCTTAAATCGGCACCTCCTTCCACAAGGTGGGAGGCAAAACTGTGGCGAAAGGTATGCGGACTGATTTCCTTGCTCAATCCAATCTTATTGGCCAGGTCTTTAATGATCAAGTAAATCATGACACGGGATAATGGTGCGCCTCGGCGATTTAGGAACACATAATCTTCTTTTCCAGGTTTGATGGCTTGATGGACACGGATTTCTTCTAAATATATCTTAAGAAACTTTATAGCTTGCTGCCCAATGGGGATCAGCCTTTCTTTATTCCCTTTTCCCTCCACTTTGATGAATTCAACGTCCAGGAAAAGATTGGATATTTTGAGATTACAAAGTTCAGAGACCCGCAAGCCACAACCGTACAAGATTTCGAGGATGGTTTTGTTTCGCATACCTTCAGGAGATGACAGATCGATAGCGGCAATGAGTTGATCGATTTCTTGGATACTGAGAACAGCAGGGATCTTTCTGGAAAGGCGAGGGGACTCGATCAATTCTGCGGGATTGTTTGAGAAGCCATGTTCAATCTGAAGAAAGCCAAAAAAGGTCTTGATCCCAGATAGAAGCCTGGCTTGGGTAAATTCGGATACGGCGAATTCATTGATCCATTGCAGAAATTGCTGGATGTGCTGGGTTTGGAATTGCCTCAGTTCAATTTGTTGTAACTCGGCAAAACTCTGGAGTTTTTGGACATCATTTAAATAGGCAGCAATACTATTATCGCTCAATCCTCTTTCCAATAATAAATATCGCTTAAAATCCCTTTTAGTCAGTTCCCAGTCCATTTGTTAAAAAAATATAATTCTATAGTTTGAATATAAGATTTGTTTTAAAGCTAAATAAATTTATTGTAGATTGCTTTCCAAATATAATTTAGTAACCATTCTAGTAAATTTTTTTTGAAATTATGAAACTTCTAAAACCCTTGGCATTAGCATTTTTATTGCCTTTTGCAACAGAAATGGCTACTGCGTATGTGCCAACAAACTTTAACCCAGAGGCGAAAGTCATCTTGATGAATGACTCGTTGAAATGGGATGCAAAATTGCCCTTTGATAAAGATGTTATTAAAGGCAAGTTAGCAAATGGATTCCAATACTATATACGCAAAAATACTGAACCGGAAAAACGTGTGACCATGTACTTGGCCATGAAGGTCGGTTCAATCCTTGAAAATGAGAAAGAACTGGGCTTGGCGCACTTTATGGAGCACATGAACTTTAATGGTCTTAAACATTTTCCAAAGAATGATTTGATCGACTATTTGCAAAAAGCAGGTGTGCGTTTTGGTTCTGACTTGAATGCTTATACCAGTTTTGATGAAACTGTTTATCAATTGCCTATTCCCTCGGATGATCCTGAATTATTGAAAAATGGCTTGCAGGTAATGCGTGATTGGGCGCAAGACGCATTATTGGAGACCGATGAGATCAATAAGGAACGTGGCGTAATCATGGAAGAGATGCGTGGTGGACGCGGTGCTATGCAACGTATGCGTGATCAGTACATCAAAGTAATGTTGAATGGTTCGCGCTATGCCGATCGTCTTCCCATTGGAACGGAACAAGTGATCATGAACTTTGATCCTGAAGTAATCCGTAATTTTCATGCTGAATGGTACCGTCCTGATCTGCAATCCTTGATTATTGTCGGTGATGTAGATCCTCAGCAGATGGAGGCTGAAGTGAAAAGATTGTTCTCGGACATGAAGGTTCCCAAAACCATCAAACCGCGTACAGAATACAAGGTGGACCTGTTGAATAAAAACCAATTCATTAAGGTGACGGATCCAGAAATGACCTATACCGTTGGTCAGATCATGATCAAGCACCCAGAGGAAAAAGTAAGTACGGTCAAAGACTATAGGAGAGAATTGTTGAAAGATGTTTTCAACCAAATGATCAATGCCCGTTATAGTGAATTGAGCCAATCTGCCAACCCTCCATTTATTCAAGGTGGGGTAGATATCTCGGGATTCATGGGTGGATTGGATAATTTAGGTGCATTCTTTGTTTCAAAACCAGGACAATTTGAGGAAGGCTTTAAAGCCATTGTCAGAGAATTGGACCGTTTCCAAAGGTTTGGATTTACCGATACTGAATTTAAACGTGCTATCAGCTCGATTGCGAAAAACAATGAGACTTCTTATGTGGAGCGCGATAAAAGAAAGTCTGATAGCTATGTAAATTCCTATCTGAACCATTTCTTGAAGGATGGTCCTGCATTGAGCAATGAGGATAGATATGAAATCACGAAACAATTATTGCCTACATTGACCTTGAAAGAGGTAGAATCTATAGGTAAGGAATTCTATAAAGATATAAACCGTGATGTATTGATCTTGGCACCAGACGCTGAGAAAGATAAATTACCGGAAGAAGCAGCCGTAAATTCATGGTTTGCAGCTATCGAAAAGGAAGATATAAAACCATATGATGATAAGGTTTCTGATCTGCCAATGTTGTCTAAAACCCCAGTTAAGGGTTCGATAAAATCTGAAAAATCAATCGACGGCATTGAGACCAAGGAATTGACCTTGAGCAATGGGGTAAAGGTTCTATTGAAACCGACCAAGTTCAAGAATGATCAGATCATGATCTCTGCATATAGCCCAGGTGGTACTTCATTGTATTCTGATGCTGATTATATGTCTGCTTCATTCGCTGGAAATTTAGTGAACAGCTCAGGTATCGGACAATTGAATACCGTGGAATTGCAGAAAAGCTTGACCGGTAAGGATGTGAACATCAGCCCTTATATTTCGGAACGTTCTGAAGGTTTAAGAGGTGCAACGGATAAGGAAAGTTTGAAAACTGCTTTTGAAATGGTCTATGGCTATTTTACAGAACCTAGAATCGAGGATGACGTATTCCAAAGTACCATTAGCAAGCAAAAGGACATGATGGCAAACCGTGACAACGATCCTAACTTTGTTTACGGCGATGCAATACAGCGTACGCTTTATGGAAATAGCATCCGTCGCGTCCCTTATACTGTTAATGACCTTGATAAGGTAAACCAAGCTAAAGCTTTAGAGATCTATAAAGATAGGTTTGCTGATGCTTCTGATTTTACCTTTGTGATTGTTGGATCCTTTACTGAGGATGAAATCAAGCCATATCTTGAAGAATATGTTGCTTCATTGCCAACAACCAACCGTGCTGAAAAGCCTAAGGACCTGAACCTTTATGAAAAAAATAAAGGGGTTGAGAAAGTCGTGAACAAAGGTAAAGAGGCGAAAGCAATGGTTCGTTTAACCTTATATGGAGATTATACCTATAATGAGCAAGAGAACATCAATGCAAGCGCTTTGGAAACTATTCTTACCAATAAATTGATCGAACGTCTTCGCGAGGAAGAAAGTGGTGTTTATGGAACAGGAGCAAGATTCTCTTACAGCAAATTCCCTAAACCTAGGTATTCCTTCTTGATTGCCTTTGGTACAAGTGTAGACAAATACCAATCCTTGATCAATTCTTCTATGGATGAGATCAAAAAGCTAAAAGCGAATGGTCCATCACAAGTTGATTTGGATAAGTTCAAGATCGAAGAAAAGCGTCAATTGGAATTGGATCTTAAAGAAAATGGATTCTGGGCAAGTGAAATACTAGGTTCCGTTCAAAATGAAACCGATCCAACCAAAGTTACCCGCTATTTAGAAGAACTAGATAAAGTAACGGTTGAGTCTGTCAAAGCCGCTGCAAACAAATACCTGAAAGAAGAAAACTTCTATAAGTTTATCCTCCTTCCGGATGCAACAAAATAAAAATCGAAAGCCCCCGCTAATAACGGGGGCTTTTGGTTTTTTAGACATAAGACAACAGACAATAGACATAAGACCTTTCAGCGGTTACAAAAGGGTTTTTACGTGTTTGGGATGGTTGGAAAGGGGAAGGCTGGAAAGGTGCCAAATTTGGTAGGGGTGTATCGCATACACCCGCCGCATGCATTTGAACCAGGATGCCCTTCGGACTCCGCTCAGCCAACGAGGATTCGAGGATGGACCAAGATTGCAGCAAGATAGGGTTTAGAAAGGTGTCAAATTTGGTAGGGGCGTATCGCATACGCCCGCCGCATGGATTTGAACCAGGATGCCCTTCGACGCCGTTCAGGGTACAGGATTAGAGGATAGACCAAGATTGCAGCAATATGGGGCTAGAAAGGTGTCAAATTTGGTAGGGGCGTATCGCATACGCCCGCCGCATGCATTTGAACCAGGATGCCCTTCGACGCCGCTCAGGGTACAGGATTGGAGGATAGACAAAGATTGCAGCAAGATAGGGGCTAGAAAGGAGTCAAATTTGGTAGGGGTTTATCGCATACACCCGCCGCATGCATTTGAACCAGGATGCCCTTCGACGCCGCTCAGGGTACAGGATTAGAGGATAGACCAAGATTGCAGCAATATGGGGCTAGAAAGGTGTCAAGTTTGATACGTAAAGAACCCCTTTTGGGGTTCTATTATTTTAGCTAACATGGCGCGCTAGCCTGAAAGTCGCGCAAAATTGCTGTTCGATTAATCGAACAGCGTTTTTGCATTAGTCCTATATTTTTTGAAACCATTGCTAAAATAATTCTGCCCTTTCAGGGCAGTAGGTCGCAAAAAAGATATTTTTCTGGAAATTAAACAAGGGATTGCTTAGTTAGAAACATAGTTCTAACCAACTTGTCATTAGTAGGTACGAAAATTCTCAGAATATATATACCAAACCTCTAGATGAAATTTAATGTTAGGCATTGGCGTACAGTTCCTCAATCGAAGATTGAGGATGACAAGCTATTTTTTAAATAGCCGTACAGATTCTTCACTGTTCGTTCAGAATTGCTGGCGCGCTAAAGGGTCTCTTGTCTAATGTCTTATATCTAACTATGTTATCTTTCCTTCATCTTCACATATTTATGTGAAAAGCAATCAAAGCAATCTTCTTGGAGGACCAGGGTGCTATCTTGTCTATAAACAAATACCTTATGTGGTGCTTCATTGAGCAACCAGCTGTCCTTGTTATTGAGCATGGACTTGGTCAAAGTCAGTTTATAGGGCAGGGTGGAGGTCAGTTCACCGTTTTCATAATAGAATACGCTGTCTTTTGTTATTTGCAGGTGTTTGATCTCGCGGGTAGATTCGGGTGTTTTGGTGATTCCGGCGAATCCACCAGAGGTTTCTATCCATTGCCAGTTCCCAATGATTTTGGGTGGTTTTGTGCTGCTGCCTTGGTTGCTTGCGCAGGCTGCCAAAAGTGGGATTAAGTATATGAGATTGAGTTTTTTCATAGGTTTTCTTTTTTAGCCAAACTGTCTAAACTATCTAAACGATAAAATTATTCAATTGTTTTGAATAGTTGCTAGGGTTATTGGCTAAGGAAAGGGTGTTGTCTCTTTATATGGGCCTTCGCATAAAAAAGGAAAGCTCCAATGATATTCATTGGAGCTTTCCTTTTTTATTTCGATTTGCTTATTCGAACCAGGCCAAGACTTCGTCTTTAGTAGGCATGGCAACATCTAGTTTCATTTTCTTGCGCATTCCGCCTAAGTCATTGAAAACTTTGTTTGGGTTAGCTTCTTTTAGAAGCTCTATGGTCGTGAATCCCATTTTTTGAAGAACAGGTACCCATGCTTCAGGAATTCCTTGTTCTACATAATCAGCTGTTGAAGCAACTTTTGCAACTTTTTCTGGACGCATCTGAGGGAAGAACAATACTTCCTGGATCGAAGGGTTGTTGGTCAGGAACATGATTAATCTGTCCATACCGATTCCTAGTCCTGAGGTAGGAGGCATACCGTATTCCAATGAACGCAAGAAATCTTGGTCAATGAACATTGCTTCGTCATCACCTTTCTCAGAAAGTTTTAATTGATGCTCGAAACGCTCTCTTTGATCGATAGGATCGTTAAGCTCAGAATATGCGTTTGCAATTTCCTTACCGCAGACCATCAGTTCAAAACGTTCTGTCAATTCTGGATTGTCTCTATGTTTTTTGGTCAATGGAGACATTTCGATAGGGTAGTCCGTGATAAAGGTAGGTTGGATAAAGTTTCCTTCACATTTCTCGCCGAAGATTTCATCGATCAATTTTCCTTTACCCATAGTTTCATTCACGTCGATTCCCATACCTTTTGCAGCCTGACGAATTTCATCCTCTGATTTTCCTGTGATATCAAAACCAGTGAATTGTTTGATGGCATCAGTCATGCTCACCCTAGGGTAAGGCGCTTTGAAATCAACCTGATGCTCTCCAAAAGTAGCTTCTGTTGTTCCGTTTACTGCAATTGCACAGTGCTCTAAAAGATTCTCTGTGAAATCCATCATCCAGTTGTAGTCTTTATAGGCTACATAGATTTCCATTGCGGTAAACTCAGGGTTATGCGTTCTGTCCATACCTTCATTTCTGAAGTTTTTGGAGAACTCATAGACGCCATCAAATCCACCGACGATCAATCTTTTCAGATAAAGCTCATTGGCGATACGCAAATACAATGGGATATCCAATGCATTGTGATGGGTAATAAACGGACGTGCAGCCGCTCCACCAGGAATTGCCTGTAGGATTGGAGTTTCTACTTCCATATATCCAGCGTTGTTGAAGTATTCACGCATGGCGTTGAACAGCTTCGTACGCTTAACAAAAATCTCTTTATTGTGGGAGTTTACGATCAGGTCCACATAACGCATTCTATAGCGTTGTTCTGGATCGGTAAAGGCATCAAAAGTCTTTCCATCTGCTTCCTTAACAATAGGAAGAGGTCTCAAAGCTTTGGTAAGAACCTTTAAGGTTTGAACGTGGATACTGATTTCTCCTGTTTGGGTGGTGAACACAAAACCCGTGATACCGATGATATCACCGATGTCCAATAACTTTTTGAAAACGGTATTATATAAGGTCTTGTCTTCGTCAGGGCAGATGTCATCACGTTTTACGTATGCCTGGATACGTCCGGTTGAATCTTGAAGTTCCAAGAATGAGGCACTCCCCATCACTCGGCGGCTCATGATACGGCCCGCAAAACTGATGCTCTTATAGTTGATCTTATCTCTTTCGTAGTTTTCTAAAATGTCTTCAGCCGTAGCATTTACTTTGAACTCTTCAGCGGGGAAGGGGTCAATGCCTAGGTCGATCAAGGCTTTTAGGTTTAGCCTTCTTTGTTGTTCTTGTTCAGATAATCCGATGCTCATTTTACGTACAACTTATAATGTTGTGCAAAAGTATGAAATTAGAACTATTTAATGATGCTTATGGAGAAAAAAGGCTTGTTTTTGACGGGATTTGTTTACTTTTGTAATTCTGCTGATGAAAATCCTCGGAAATGTATTTGCTGATTCAAAGGCAAGTAGAACTTATTCACAGGTGTGGAAATGAATTTGTTTATGTTTTTTGTATTTGAATGAAAAATAAATTATCTTTGCACCTCAATTGTTGAATTATATAGTAATCATAAGATAAAATGAAAAAAGATTTGCATCCATCAAACTACAGATTAGTTGTATTTAAAGACATGTCTAATGACTACGCTTTCGTTACTAAATCTTGTGTTGATACAAAAGAAACTATTACTTGGGAAGATGGTAACGAGTACCCATTGGTAAAGTTAGAGATTTCTCACACATCACACCCATTCTACACTGGTAAGATGAAATTGGTTGATACAGCTGGACGTATTGATAAATTCCGTAGCCGTTACAACAAAAAGTAATATTCTTTACTATAAAGAAACTGATATTATCCCGATAAAATTTATTTGTCGGGATTTTTTATGTACATTTATTTCATGTCGCTAACCATAGTTTTATTTGATAACGCGCACTGGCGTAAGCGTCTCTTTCCTTTTGCTTCAACCCGTCCGGTTGGCAATATCAGAACAGGTATTTGTACATTGAATGAAAAATGGGGACATATTTTCCAAGCTCCTGTCACCTATAGTACCGCGAATCATCTAGCGGAAAAATACCCATTTGAACATCAAGATTCCACAGAGTTTCTTTTTATCAGAGCCAATGTTCTTCCTTCTGATGATTTGGTGAAAGAATTGAAAGCAATGAAAAAGGGAGATGTGCTGATGGATGAAACTTCCTGGATAGCGATCAAGACCAGTGAACCAGGGCTGGACCTGGAAAACATCTTTGAAACTTACAATCCCATCAAGTCATCTTCTGAAATCTCAAGTTTAAACTTTCTGGAAGATATATTCCTTCAAAACAAATCCCAATTACTTTTCGACTATAACTTATTGACTGCTGGCCGCCAATCTGCTGCCATTAGCGATTCGAATATGGTTTTTGGTTCCTGGATCTTTATTGAAGAAGGAGCTCAGGTTGAAGGGGTGAGTTTAAATAGCTTGGAAGGCCCTATTTACATTGCTAAAGATGCTAAGATTGAAGAAGGGGCGTTTTTGAAGGGCTATGTTGCTGTTGGAAAGGGGGCAAGGGTGAAGTCGGGAGCAAGGATATATCCGAATACCAGTATCGGTCCGGGGAGCACGGTTTGTGGCGAGATTAATAATACGGTGATTTGGGGAAATAGTGCCAAAGGGCATGAAGGTTATTTGGGTTGCTCGGTGATCGGAGAGGGCTGCAACATCGGGGCAGGGACTTCAAATTCTAATTTGAAAAACAATTGGCAGGTTGTTCGGTTGTTTGATTATGAGGATCTTAGCTACCGTGAAACCAGTGAATATAAGTGCGGATTATTTATGGGTGACCATGCTATGTGCGCCATAAATTCTTCATTTACAACCGGCTCGGTAATTGGAGTTGGCTCCCAGATTGCAATGTCAAAATTTATTCCCAAATTTGTGCCTGATTTCAGTTGGTTAACGGATAAAGAATCGACTCGATATACTTTTGAGAAATTTATAAATATGATGGAGCGAAAAGAACAAATAACAGGTTCAGAAGGTCTGAAAGGCAATCTCTCCATTTTCAAATACATATTTGATGATGTCAAATACCTACATGAGGAAAATCAATCTTAAACATATAATAAATACAAAACACTATGCGTAAAAATATTGTAGCTGGAAACTGGAAAATGAATATGGACTATGAGCAAGGTATTAGCTTGTTCTCAGAGATCGTAAATATGGTGAAAGACGAGGTCATTGGTAACCAAGAAGTCGTTGTATGTAGCCCATTTATCCATTTGGCAGCAATTTCTAAATTAAGTGCTTCTACCAAGAATGTATCAGTTGGTGCTCAAGATATCAATCAGCATGAATCTGGTGCTTATACTGGTGAGATTTCTGCGTCTCAAGTAAAATCTACAGGTGCTGAATATGTGATTTTAGGTCACTCGGAACGCCGTGCTTATTTCGGTGAAACGGATGAACTTTTGGCTGAAAAGGTTGATGCTGCACTTAAGCATAATTTAAAGCCTATTTTCTGTATCGGTGAAACGAAAGATGAGCGCGAATCCGGTTCTTATTTTGAGGTGATCAAAACACAATTGAGCAAAGCCTTGTTCCATTTGGACGCTGAAGCTTTTAAAAATATCGTATTGGCCTATGAACCGGTTTGGGCAATCGGAACTGGATTGACTGCTAGCCCTGAGCAAGCTCAAGAGGTGCATGCATATATCCGTCAGACTTTGGCTGATCAGTTTGGTCAAGAGGTTGCTGATAATACTAGCATTCTTTACGGTGGTAGTGCAAACCCATCTAACGCACAGAGCCTATTCTCTCAACCTGACATCGATGGTGGATTGATCGGCGGTGCATCCTTGAAATCACGTGATTTCTTGCAAATTATTAACGTTTTTAACGCTTAAAATATGAAGTATACAGCAGTTACTTTTACATCCTCTAATATGGAGGAATGGCAAAAGGATTTGCTAATAGCTGAATTGGCAAATCTTGGTTTTGATACCTTTGAGGATCAAGACCAAGGTTTTGTTGCCTATATTCCAGCTGCCAACCTGGATATCCAGGCTCTTGAGACGGCTTTGCTTGTCGAAGCAGTAGGTTATGACATTTCCTATGATGTCAATGAATTGGAAAACAAGAATTGGAACCAAGTTTGGGAAAGTAATTTTAGTCCAATTGTAGTTGATGATCAATGTTATGTTCGGGCGACCTTCCATGAAGATAAACCCGAATACCCTTATCAGATCATTATTGATCCGAAGATGTCCTTCGGAACCGGTCACCACCAAACGACGTCCATGATGCTTTCTTTTATCCTGGAAAACGATTTTGAAGGGAAGTCTGTTTTAGATATGGGCTGTGGAACCGGCATCTTGGCGATATTAGCCTCCAAAAGAGGGGCGTCGAATATCCTTGCAGTGGATTTTGATCCTATTTGTGTAGAAAGTGTATTGGAAAATAAGGTTCTGAACCAAGTTGATAATATTGAAGCTAAATTAGGGTCTAAAGAAGCGATTGAAGGTAAAAAATTCAATTCAATTTTGGCAAACATCAATAGGAACATCTTAATGGATCAATTTGATGTTTATTATGCCGATCTTGAAAATTCAGGTGAGTTATATATCTCTGGATTTTATGACGGCGAGGATTTAGATATCTTAAAAAACAAAGCCGAAGGCTTAGGCTTTCAATTTGTAGATAAAAAAGTGCTGGATACCTGGTGTGCAGCCAAATTCATTAAAGCAAATTAAATGCGCATTCATTTTATTGCCATAGGCGGAAGTATCATGCATAATTTAGCTATTAATTTAGCTGAACAAGGCCATCAAGTCACTGGTTCTGATGATCAAATCGTAGAGCCTTCCAAATCACAGCTTCGTGAAGCTGGTTTGTTGCCGAAAGAGCTTGGTTGGTTCCCTGAGAAGATCACAGAGGATATCGATGCTGTAATCTTGGGGATGCATGCCGATGAAAATAATCCTGAACTTCAAAAAGCCAAGGAACTAGGGATCAAGATCTATTCCTTCCCCGAATTTGTTTATGAGCAAAGTGCCGAGAAAACACGTGTTGTCATCGCCGGTACTTATGGAAAAACAACGATCACCAGTATGATCATGCATGTCCTGAAAAAGTTAGGACGTAATTTCGACTATTTAGTCGGAGCCCAATTGGAAGGTTTTGATGACCTTCTGCAATTGAATCCTGAAAATAATTTAATGATTATTGAAGGAGATGAGTATTATGCCTCTGCAGTTAATAAACAATCAAAATTCTTAAAATATAAACCCAATATCGCCTTGATTAGTGGTATTGATTGGGATCACTTTAAAACTGTTATCACAGAAGAAGAATATTTTAAGCAGTTTGAGGACTTTATCCGTACGATTGTACCAAAAGGCACACTAATATATAACAAGGACGATAAAAACACCCGAGAAGTGGTTGAAAGGACCATGGACATCAAAATAAATCGCCATGGTTATAAGCTGCCGGAATATACAATCAATAAGGGGGTAACTTACATTCATGTCGCTGACGAAAACATCCCATTAAAGGTTTTCGGAAAGCATAATCTATCCAATATAGCCGGTGCATTTACGGTTTGTGAATGGCTAGGAGTGAAGCGGGATGAGTTTTATGAGGCAATTCAAGATTTTAAGAGCTCCATTCGGTATCTGGAATTCGTTGCTAGTCAGAATGGTAGTGTGGTTTACCAAGATTTCGCGCACACCCCAAGTAAATTGCGCTCCAGCATACATGCTGTAAAGGAACAATTCCCCAATCAGGCATTGGTGACCGTCATCGAATTAAATGCCTATGACAGTCTTGACTCTGAGTTTATTACGGAATACGCAAATTCAATGAATGAATCAGATTTCGCTGTCGTATTCGTTAATACTTCGCTTATAAAGGAAAAAAATATTGCTTTAGATAACTTAATTTGGCGTCTAACTGAAGCTTTTAATCATCCTTCCTTCCAAGTAATCACGCAAATGCCTGATTTAGAAGAGTTTTTGGAGACATTTAAGTCAAATGGTTATAATTTGCTGTTTATGAGTTCAAACAACTACAATGGGGTAAATATGAGTAGTTTTGCAGATAAATTTTTGAGAAATTTTTAACATTCTTTCTGAATTTTTTTAAAATTTTAATAATGGGATTTTGAATTTTACTTTATTTGTTTAAATTTGATAATTACTTAATAAATAAATATTTTACATTTTACCCATGAATGCATTAGGAAAAAAAATTAGATTACTTAGACATCAAAAAGGATGGAGTCAGGAGGATGTAGCTAAAAGGCTAGATATTTCGATTCCCGCTTTTTCTAAGATTGAAACAGGAATTACTGATGTCAATTTATCGAGATTAAACCAAATTTCTAAATTGTTTGGACTATCTCTTGTACAATTGTTGTCTACTTCAGACCCTGAAGAAGATAAACAAATTCAGAATGAAGTAAACGAGCTTCAAAAGCGTCTTCAAGCACGCGAAGTTGAAGTAATCGATTTGCAAAAAAAGGTAATTGACTTATACGAACAATTACATAAGAAATAACAAAATTATTTCGAAAGGAAAAAGCCTTGTACATAACGTACTAGGCTTTTTTTGTTTTCAATGATAATATATTAAACAAAAAATGCGCAATTTTACTTGCGCATCCCTATTGTTAAATCATAAAGTCTTTTATTATCCTAAGTATGATTTTAGGATCTTGCTTCTAGAGGTGTGTCTTAGACGCTGTAACGCCTTGTCTTTAATTTGACGCACACGCTCTCTAGTCAAGCTGAATTTCTCTCCAATCTCTTCCAAAGACAATTGATGGTTTGAACCTAATCCGAAGAACAATACAATGATTTCTCTTTCGCGCTCTGTCAAAGTAGCTAACGATCTTTTGATTTCTTCCGATAAGGACTCATCGATTAATGAACTGTCTGTGTCAGGGTCGCTGTTTTCCAATACGTCCAATAGGGTGTTTTCTTCACCTTGCACAAATGGCGCATCCATAGATACGTGACGTCCAGAGTTGCTTAATGTATCCGACACTTTGTCAACGGTCGTTTCCAAAATGTCCGCTAATTCCTCTGGAGATGGTTCACGCTCATATTCTTGCTCCAATTTTGAGAAGGCCTTGCTGATTTTGCTTAAGGACCCTACTTGGTTCAATGGTAAACGAACGATACGAGATTGCTCAGCAATTGCCTGTAAAATTGATTGACGAATCCACCAAACTGCGTAAGAAATAAACTTAAACCCTTTTGTCTCATCGAATCTCTTTGCTGCTTTTATTAAGCCTAAGTTTCCTTCGTTGATCAAGTCCCCTAAGGTTAATCCTTGATTCTGGTATTGTTTTGCAACGGATACAACGAAACGTAAGTTGGTTTTTGTTAATTTCTCCAAAGCAACCTGATCACCTTCACGAATTCTTTGAGCTAGAATAACCTCTTCTTCTGCCGAAATTAAATCTACCTTGCCGATTTCATGCAAATACTTATCAAGTGATTGCGATTCACGGTTGGTGATGGATTGTGTAATTTTGAGCTGTCTCATCTAAATATATAAACCTTTCTTTTCTGAAATGTTTGCAAACATAACGAATTTATCCCAATTATTTCTAATATTATTGTAATTTATTAACTCATTATGAGTTAGTTATCTGTGGTGAGTTGATGTTATACTAACATCAAAAATCATTCCAAAAAGCTGTCAATCTCGTCGATTTTCAAGTTTTTAACACACATTTAACTAATTTTGCTTGCTTATTTCATTTTCCTTTTTCTCGATATAAAACAAATCCAAACATGATTTGTTTTCTTCAATAATATTATTCAAAAGCAAAAATAGATCTGTTATGCCTATAATTGTTCATTTAGACGAAATCATGTCTCAGAGAAAAATGTCTCTGAATGAATTGAGTGCAAAAGTTGGTATCACACTTTCCAACCTTTCCATTATCAAAAACCAAAAGGCTAAAGCCATCCGAATCAGTACCTTGGATGCGATTTGCAAAGCCTTAGACTGTCAGCCTGGTGATATATTTAAATATGTAGAAGATTAATCCGACAATTTGTCCAGACGAAAGCCCCTAAGAAAATCACTAACTAACATTCTCTTTTTTCCTTCTATTTGTACTTCAGAAAGTTTTAGGTAACCATCTCGAGTTGCAAATTTCATCATAGTCTTTCCATCCGAATGGTAGGAACCTGCCAAATCATTGTGTGCTGTAATTTCTTTCTCTGCAGCAAAGATCTTCAAAACCTTGCCATCTAAATGGGTAAATGCAGCTGGATAGGGACTTAGGCCCCTAATTAAGTTGTAAACCTCTGCTGTGCTTTTATTCCAGTCGATCAGGCAGTCTTCTTTAAAGATTTTTGGAGCATGTTTCAATTCTGCGTTTTCTCCTAAATCATCCTGAGGGATTGGATTGACATTGCCTTCTTTTATCGCATTCACTGTTTTGATCAGCAGTTCAGCTCCAGCAACCATCAATTTGTCATGCAGGTCTCCCGCATTGTCCGTATCAGCAATGGCAACTTCGGTAGAAAACAAAATATTTCCAGTGTCGATTTCATGTTGCAATAGGAATGTCGTCACTCCAGATTTCTTTTCACCATTGATGATGGCGTGATTGATCGGAGCTGCACCGCGGTAATTTGGCAATAAAGAGGCATGGACATTGATCGTTCCATTTGCTGGCATATTCCAAACCATTTCTGGCAACATCCTGAATGCTACGACCACCTGCAAGTCTGCTTGAAAGGATTTCAATTTTTCCAAGAATGATGGATCCCTTAATTTCAAAGGTTGTAAAACAGGGATGTTTTGAGATACTGCAAATTGCTTTACAGCTGATTCGTGGATTTTCTGACCTCTTCCTGCTGGCTTATCTGGACCAGTAACTACTGCAACAACATCTTCACCCGCATCGATCAATGCTTTCAATGAAGCAACTGCAAAGTCCGGGGTGCCCATAAATATAATACGCATATATGAATAAATTACCTTAAGGATGCGTGGACATCCTTATTGTTGGACGACAAATTTTATTAACTTTGCGAAGTTACAAATTTAATTTAAGCTTGAATTTTCCATATTTCTTAGCCAAGAGGATCACACTTGAAGGAAACCGTACGTTTTCCAAACTAATTGTGCGCGTCACTATAGGTGCCTTGGCCTTGGCTATCATGGCTATTATTCTTGCCGTGGCAATCCTCAATGGGTTTAAAAGCGAAATAACGGAAAAGCAAAGGGGGTTCTTTGGGGATATAATCATCCTCAAGAATGAACAGAACGACTCTTATGTCAATTCTCCAATCTCCTTAGACGAAAAACAAATTGCAAGAATCAAGCAAAATCCCAATGTTTTAGACGTTTATCCATTTGCTACCAAAGCTGGTATCATGAATGTTAAAGGTGAAGTAGAAGGGGTGCTGATGAAAGGGATTGATAAAGATTATGACCAAGATTTTCTATCCAAAACCATCCTGGAAGGGGATACCATTAACTTTTCTGCTGAGGATGCCGATAATCAATTATTGATTTCCTCTTTGATGGCCAATAGGCTTCATCTAAAAGTTGGTGAATCCTTTATCATGTACTTTATCCAAGAGCCAGTAAGGAAACGAAAATTTGTTGTCAAAGGTATTTTTTCTACCAATTCCGAAGAACTGGATAAAATTTACGTGATCGGTTCTCTTCCATTGATCAGAAGGCTGAATAATCTTGAAGAAGATCAAGCTGGGGGATACGAAGTCCGGGTTAAGGACTTCAATCAACTCTTTAATACGACAGATGACCTAAACAATAATTTAGGTGTCAGCCTTTTTGCGACCAATGTGGTGATGCAAATGCAAGATATCTTCAATTGGCTGAATATGCTCGATATGAACGATAATATTATTTTCGTTTTAATGGTGGTTGTGGCAGTCATCAATATGATATCAGCATTATTGATCTCTATTTTGGAAAGATCTCCGATGATCGGTATGCTTAAGGCCTTGGGTATGAGAAATACGAAGATCAGAACAGTTTTTCTTTACAATTCCCTGTACCTCATTGGTTATGGGCTGGTACTCGGAAACCTTATTGCTTTAGGTTTATACGCTTTTCAGACCAGTACGCATTTCTTTAAGCTTGATCCAAGCATCTATTATGTATCCTTTGTGCCGATGGAAATATCATGGATGGCGGTGTTATGGTTAAATGTTTCGCTCATTGCCATTGCATTGGTGACATTGTTTATTCCATCCATGTTGATCTCGCGAATATCGCCGATCAAGACCATACAGTTCAAGTAACATTCTTACCGAATTACTGGTCCTAATCATTATTTACCTTAATTTTCATTATCTTTCCGATGAAAACAATCTCAGTTTTCAATTGTATTGACTTACAGAAATAATTATATGAGCGATAAAATTTTTGACCACTTAATCCACGCGTTCGAAGCACCACTAACTAATCCGGTGCTTATATTTTCTCTAGTACTCTTCATTATTTTATTGTCACCCATTTTGTTGAGACCTATCAAGGTCCCAGGCATCATTGGACTGATTATCTCGGGGATGATCATTGGCCCGCATGGACTGAATTGGTTAGAAAAGAACTCCGCTGTAGACCTTTTTTCTACCATAGGCTTGCTTTATATCATGTTTATCGCAGGTCTAGAGCTGGATATGAACGAATTCAAAAAGACCAAGCACAAATCTGCCATGTTCGGTCTATTTACCTTCATAATTCCGATTTCCATAGGGTTTCCAGTCTGTTATTATGTATTGGACTATAGCTTGCTTACCAGTATCCTAATTGCCAGCATGTTTGCGACACATACCCTGGTTTCCTATCCCATTGTAAACCGTTATGGTATTTCAAAGAATGAGGCTGTTGCGATCACCATTGGCGGTACCATCCTGACGGATACTGCGGTGTTGATTATTTTAGCAGTTATCAAAGGAGCCTCACAAGGCGAGATCAACAATGAATTCTGGGTTACTTTAGGGATTTCCTTTGCGATCTTCCTATTTATCATGTTTGGCGTCATTCCGAAAATCGCGAAATGGTTTTTCGAAAAGGTGGAAAGTGAAAAAACAGGTCACTATATCTTTGTCCTTACCGTGGTTTTCTTCGCGGCTTTCCTAGCAGAAATGGCAAACCTTGAACCCATCATTGGGGCCTTCGTTGCCGGGTTGGCATTAAATAAACTTATCCCGCACTCATCAGCATTAATGAACCGAATCGAGTTTATTGGAAACGCAATATTTATCCCATTTTTCTTGATTTCCGTAGGGATGATCGTTGATATTGGGGTAATCACCAATAGCACCGGATTGACGGTGTTTTATGTTGCCGGAGCCCTGACCCTTGTGGGTATAGTAGGAAAGTTCCTAGCGGCAACAGCAACCCAATGGGCGTTTAAATATTCCACAAACGAAAGAAACCTGATCTTCGGCCTAAGCAATGCCCATGCGGCAGCTACCTTGGCGATTATCATGGTCGGATACAACAACCAAATCATTGACGAGAATGTATTGAATGGAACCATTATCCTGATCCTTGTCAGCTGTATCATTGCTTCCATAGTTACTGAAAATGCCTCCAAGAAAATTGTATTGGAAGGTAGGCAGCATGAGGAGCATATCGAGCATGTGGAGGAACATGATGAACAGATTGTCATCCCTATTGCAAACTTGAATAATATGGAGGCTATCTTGGATTTTGCGACACTAGTCAAATCGAAGAAGTCCCCACATCCATTGAATATTCTGAGCGTTGTTCCGAACGATGAATTGGCAGAAAGAAACTTGAACCAAGCCAGACAGAACCTGGACAAAATGGCCAGATATGCTTCAGGGTCTGAGACTGAGGTTGAACTGCAGACCAAGGTCGATTTCAATATTGCAAACGGAATCAGCAGGGCATCAAAAGAAGCTTTTGCAGACTGTTTGATCTTGGGATGGCCAAGCGCAACGAGTTTTGTTGAGAAGATTGTCGGTGAAAAAACCGAAAGTATCCTGAACCGAACAGACTCAACTTTAATGATGTGCAGGATAGAGAAACCATTCATAACCAATAAGTCCATTACCGTTTTTGTGCCGCCATTGGCAGAGTCCGAAGTGGGATTTGCTTATTGGATGGAGAAAATGACCAAGCTGGCATCCGAATTGTCTCTGCCTATTACCTTCGTATGTAATCATAGAAGTCATCAGGCCATTATTCAAATGTTGGAATCCTTGAAATCAAGTGTTCCATCTACCTTTGAACATTATGAAGATTGGGACAATATCTATGGATTGGCGACATTCAGCAATGCAGATTCCATGTTAGTCTTTGTGTCTGCTAGGTATGGCGATGTTTCATATCGAGATTCTCTCGATGGTCTTGCAAAAAGAGTAGGGAAGTACTATAAAAACCAAAACTTACTATTAATCTTTCCTTCTCGACTTGAGGACCAACATATTGACGAATACGAGGATATCCAAACTGCGCCGATCTTTAGAAGGATCAGTCGTGAAATTGGAAATATGTTTAGTAAAGAAAAATAACAAATAATCAGATTATTATGTCAGATAAGATCAGTATAGATTCAACAGGTAAATTATTAGTTCCTGATCAGGTTACCATTCCCTTTATTATTGGAGATGGTATAGGACCTGATATTTGGAAAGCTTCAGTCAGGGTTTTTGATGCAGCAGTTCAAAAGCTCTATGCTGGAAAGCGCAAGATCAATTGGAAAGAAGTCCTAGCCGGTGAAAAGGCTTTTAATGAAACCGGAAGCTGGTTGCCAGAAGAGACCTTAGAGGTTTTCAAGGAATATTTAGTTGGTATCAAAGGTCCATTAACTACGCCTATTGGAGGCGGGATTCGCTCCTTAAATGTGGCTTTGAGAAAAGAACTAGACCTATATGTCTGTCAGCGTCCGACCAAGTGGTATGAGGGCGTCCCTTCACCAGTAAAACATCCTGAGAAAGTTGATATGGTTGTGTTCAGGGAGAATACAGAAGATATCTATGCAGGGATTGAATTTGCAGCAGGAACCGCTGAATCCAAAAGGATCCAAGATTTTCTTAAGAATGATCTAAACGTCGATTACAATTTCAGCAACAGTACAGGAGTAGGTTTGAAGTTTGTCTCTGAGGAAGGCTCAAAACGACTTATCCGCGCTGCAATTGAGTTTGCTTTAGCAGAAGGTCGTAAATCCGTAACACTGGTCCATAAAGGTAACATCATGAAATATACGGAAGGTGCCTTTAAAAACTGGGGTTATGAATTGGCGGAGAAGGAATTCTCTGAACAGGTTTATACTTGGAACCAATGGGAACAAACCAAAGCTAAAGATGGACAGGATGCTGCAAATGCTGAACAAAAAGCAGCAGAACAAGCCGGCAAACTGATTATTAAAGATATCATTGCAGACAACTTCCTGCAGCAGATCCTATTGGCACCACAGGATTATGACGTGATTGCCACTCTGAATCTAAATGGAGATTATATTTCCGATGCATTAGCGGCCATGGTAGGTGGAATTGGTATTGCTCCTGGAGCCAATATTAACTTCAAAACTGGCCACGCCATCTTTGAAGCAACCCATGGTACGGCACCAAGGTTTGCAAATACCAATACCATGAACCCTTCATCGGTTATCCTTAGTGGGGTGATGATGCTGGAATATATGGGCTGGATAGAAGCGGCTGATGCTATTGTGGGTGCATTGGCAAAAACCATCAAAGACAAAACGGTTACCGTAGATTTCTATAATTTGATGGAAGGAGCAACCCTTCTTAAAACCTCCGAATTCGCAGATAAGATTATCGAAAAGATTTAATACTTTGCATTTCATGCATAAAAGCTGAACTTTACAAGGTTCAGCTTTTTTTTGAACCATTATTTATGCAAAAATCAGATATTCCAAACTTTATCAGCTCATCAGGGGTATTCAATGCCCAAGATTTAGAGCAATTAGCCAGCATTGATCAGATCCCATCAGACCAGGAAATCGACAGCTTCAAATACGAACCCGAAATCCAAGAGCTATTAAATGCCTTTATCGGCGATGAAAATACCCGCATTACCCATCAACTCCTTAAAGCCAAAGAATTCCTCAATCAAGGTAGGATAGAAGAGGCCTGGAAACTTATGTTGCTATAAAATAGAAAAGAGTGGAAGAATTCCACTCTTTTCTATTTTATAGCAACAGCATTGAGATATGAGATTTGAGTATTGAGATATTAACCGTGTCAACTATATTATATCTATTAAATAGACAAAAGACACTAGACACTAGATATTTGTCCAACCCTGTGTCGTCTTAAATTGCCGGTTTCTATCTCATATCTCACATCTCAAATCTCAATACTAAACCTCAAACCTATCAGCATCCATCACTTTGGTCCATGCTTTCACGAAATCCCTAACGAATTTCTCTTGTGCATCAGCACTTGCATAAACTTCAGCTACCACGCGCAATTCAGAGTTTGATCCAAAGACTAGGTCGGCTCTAGTTCCGGTCCATTTCGGTTGGCCGGTTTTACGGTCAGAACCAATGTATAGTTCTTTGTCCTCAGAAGCTGCTTTCCAAGCGGTATTCATGTCTAGCAAGTTCACTAAGAAATCGTTTGTCAATTGACCAGGACGATTAGTGAACACCCCATCCTTAGAACCGTCGAAATTAGTATCCAATACACGCATACCTGCCAATAGAACGGTTAGTTCAGGAGCTGTAAGGTTCAATAATTGCGCTTTGTCGATCAATAATTCTTCAGTGCTAGATGTATATTTCCTTTTCTTGTAGTTTCTGAAGCCATCAGCGATAGGCTCTAAGTAGCCTACAGATTCCACATCGGTCTCCTCCTGTGAAGCATCCATACGACCTGGAGTAAATGGAACTTTGATTTCATTTCCAGCATCTCTTGCCGCTTTTTCAACGCCTGCATTACCTGCAATAACAATCAAATCAGCAATAGAAACCTGCTTGCCTGAAGTTTGAGCTTGGTTGAATTGGTCTTTGATGTTTTCCAGTACACATAATACCTTACTCAATTGTGCTGGATTGTTCACTGCCCAGTCTTTTTGAGGAGCTAGGCGAACACGTGCACCATTGGCACCACCACGTTTGTCAGAACCACGGAAAGTAGAAGCCGAAGCCCATGCTGTAGAAACTAATTCAGAAACACTCAGACCAGAAGATAATACCTTGTTTTTAAGGTCTTCCACGTCCGCTTCATTAACTACTTCATGGTTAAGCTCAGGAATCGGATCTTGCCATAGGAATTCCTCTGCTGGAACATCCGGACCAAGATAACGGGAGCGAGGTCCCATATCCCTATGGGTCAATTTAAACCAAGCTTTTGCAAATGCATCAGCGAACTCATCAGGGTTCTCTAAAAATCTACGCGATATTTTTTCGTAAATAGGATCAAATCTCAAGGAAAGATCCGTAGTCAACATCGTTGGCTTACGTTTTTTATTAGGGTCAAATGGGTCAGGAATAACATCATCAGCATCTTTTGCCACCCATTGGAATGCACCTGCAGGACTTTTGGTCAATTCCCACTCGTATTTAAATAGGTTCTCAAAAAAATTATTACTCCATTGTGTAGGTGTTTCTGTCCAGATTACTTCCAGTCCAGAAGTGATCGCATCGGCACCAACTCCTGAATTAAAGGAACTTTTCCAACCTAGACCTTGGTCTTCTAGACCTGCAGCTTCCGGTTCTTTACCAACATTGTCCGCTGGACCAGCACCATGGGTTTTTCCGAAAGAGTGACCACCAGCGATCAGTGCAATGGTTTCTTCATCGTTCATCGCCATACGGCCAAAGGTATCACGTATATCTTTCGCCGCTAATAGAGGATCAGGATTTCCATCAGGACCTTCGGGGTTTACATAAATTAAACCCATTTGAACAGCTGCCAAAGGATTCTCCAGATCTCTCGAATGCACTTCGCCATCTGCCTTTTCTTCACCAGATAGCACACCATGATCTTTGTCCACGATTCCCTCAGAACCATGCGAATACCTTACATCACCGCCTAACCAGGTATCTTCAGATCCCCAATATACATCCTCATCAGGCTCAAATGCATCCACACGACCACCTGCGAAACCAATGGTTTTGAACCCCATAGATTCCAAGGCAATATTTCCGGTCAGTACTAATAAGTCAGCCCAAGATAATTTCTTGCCATATTTCTGTTTGATAGGCCATAATAACCTTCTTGCCTTATCCAAGCTCACGTTGTCCGGCCAGCTATTCAATGGTGCAAAGCGTTGTTGACCTGTTCCAGCGCCACCGCGACCATCACCCACTCTGTAGGTTCCGGCTGAGTGCCAAGCCATACGGATAAATAAACCGCCGTAATGACCAAAATCCGCAGGCCACCAATCCTGAGAATCAGTCATCAAGGCATGTAGATCTTGTTTGACAGCTTCTAGATCCAATTTCTTGAATTCCTCTGCATAGTCAAAATCCGGATCCATCGGATCAGATAGATTTGAATGCTGACGCAATAAACTAACTTTTAATTTCTTCGGCCACCAATCTGAAATCGTGGTACCTCCGCCCGCAACCGTCAGATTCTGTTTTGCCGATCCATTGTGAAAAGGGCATTTGCTGATGTCGTTTCCATTTTCCATATCTCTGTATTTATTTTCTATTTTACTATTTAAGGTTAATTGTATTTAATTGAATCTCAATAAGAATTGGCAGAAAGATTCCTGCTCTCTCCTTTAAATTTAACTAAAGATAGATAAATAAAACTTAAGATTCCTATGTGTGTCGATAGATTTTATCTATGTAGTATCAAGGAAAAAATTAGGAAAATGAAGGGAGTTTTAATATGACTAAACTTAATAAATCAAACTAAGGATAGGCAAAATTCTAATGGAAAGAATAGGGGATCTAAGGTCTAAATACTAAATACTAACTACTGTTATACTAAAAAAGCCGCTATAAGCGGCTTTTTTCTATCTGTACCTAGGGCGGGAATCGAACCCGCACTCCCTTAACGGGAACAGGATTTTAAGTCCTGCGTGTCTACCAGTTCCACCACCTAGGCAACTGAGCGAAAGACGAGATTCGAACTCGCGACCCCAACCTTGGCAAGGTTGTGCTCTACCAACTGAGCTACTTTCGCTTGACGTGGTGCAAATATAGAGAGAAAATTGAAATCCTAAAATTATTTTTTCAAAAATATTTCATTATCCCTCCAACCCATTGTCTTTCAGTATCTCTAAAATCAAATTATTTTCATACCCTCGACCCAAGGCATATTGATACAGCTTGTTTCTATGTTTATAAGGGTCTGATTCTTTAATTAAGGCCGATTTCTTCTCTATGATTGTCCTCAATTTCTCAAAGTAATCGTTCGGGTCGATCTCCTTCATCGCGTTCTTAATCAATGGAGCTGAAACCTGTTTTAATTTCAATCCTTGCATGATCTTGATCCGGCCCCAACCTTTAATCCTAAATTTGCCCAGTACATAGGCTTTCGCAAAACGCTCCTCATTTAAGAAATTGTTCTCGATCAGGTAACTGATAATATTTTCAACATCCTTACTATGTAAGCCCCATTGATATAATTTGTCACGAACTTCCTGCTGTGAACGCTCCTGATAGGCACAATAGGATTCAGCTTTCCGCTTGGCTTCCAAGGGAGTATAGGTCTTTTGTTTTCTTATAGGGTCATCCATAATGCAAATCTTCAAAAAATGATGAACTTTTAAAAAAAATGATGAACTTCGTTCTTTATTTGCAGAATCATGTATACTATTAAATTTATTTGCGAGGAATTAAATATAAGACCTTTGATATCAAATGATTTATCGTCTAAAATCAGCGAACTAGTATACGATAGCCGTAAGGTAAACAATCCTGATGAATCTCTATTCTTTGCCCTTAAAGCCACTCGTGATGGTCATGATTTTATTCCTGATGCCTACAAGAAGGGGATTCGTAATTTCGTAATCTCCAATCCTGTCACCTTTTTTGAGGGTAAAAATGATGTCAATGTCATCCAGGTCGACAACGTCTTGCAATTTATGCAAGAACTGGTTGCCTACCATAGAAATCAGTTCCAGTACCCGATCATCGGGATAACGGGCAGTAATGGGAAGTCTATTGTCAAGGCATGGTTGTTCCAGCTGTTGATTCCAGAAAAGAAAGTTTATCAAAGTCCTAAAAGTTATAACTCCCAACTTGGGGTTGCGCTATCACTTTGGAATTTAGGTCCACAGTATGATCTTGCCATAATCGAAGCCGGTATCAGTGAGCCTGGCGAAATGTCTAGCCTGCAAAAGATGATCCAACCCAATATTGGCATTTTCACCAATATTGGTGTAGCACATTCCCAGAACTTCTCGAGTAAACAAGAGAAGTTAAAGGAAAAAATGAAACTCTTCTCCCAGGTGGATACCCTGATCGCGGGATCCGATTATATCGATACCGAACAGATCGATGCCAATATTCGTTTGGTTACATGGGGAAGGACAGATAGGGACCAAATCCAATTGATCCAAGAGGAAACCCATAATCAGCTCAGTAAATTAAAAATCAGGATAGGTGAGGTGATCTGCATCTGTCAGGTCCCTTTCACTGACCGTGCATCCATAGAAAATATCATGAGCTGTATCGCATGTATGTATTTTATGGGGTATGATGCAGAAACCATCGTGGAAAGGATACAAAACCTGAAGCCTCTGGAAATGCGCTTGCAATTGAAAAAAGGAATCAATAATAGTTCGATTATCGATGACTCTTATTCAAATGATCTGGCGTCCCTTAAGATTTCCTTAGAATTTTTAAATCAACAGAACCAACATAACAGCAAAACGCTCATTCTTTCTGAAATGGAAGGATTGGCTGAAAGTGAAAAACTGCAACAGAAATTGATCGGATTGCTGAACTCATCTGAACTTCAAAAGTTCATTTGGGTTGGCAACAAATATCCTTGGTTAAAGGATATTGAAATAGATCTGATGAAAGAATATGCAACGACGGAAGAATTCCTCGAGCATCTGACGGAATTAAACCTAAGTAATGAAAGCATTCTGATCAAAGGAGCACGTAAATTTCAATTTGAACGCATTGTCCAACGATTGGCATTAAGGTCGCATGGAACGGTATTGGAAATCAATCTGAATGCCATTTCCAATAACTTGATGTTATATCGTTCATTGATCCCCAAGAATGTCAAGTTGATGGCGATGGTCAAGGCATTCTCCTATGGCAGTGGTAGTTTTGAAGTGGCGAATCTGCTTCAATTCAGTAAGGTCGATTACCTGACTGTTGCCTTTGCAGATGAAGGAGTGGAATTAAGGACAGCAGGAATTGCTTTGCCGATTATGGTATTGAGCCCCGATCGAGATACCTTTCAATCGTTGATCCAACATAATCTGGAACCTGAAGTCTATAGTATGGACTTTCTACATGAATTTATTGAATTCTTAGAAGAACAGAAGATCAATGATTTTAAGATCCATCTGAAATTGGATACGGGCATGCATAGGTTAGGTTTCTTTCCATCAGAAATCGATGCCGTGGTAGAAAAACTAAAATCACAGAAACAGGTACGGGTGCAATCTTTCTTTACCCATTTAGTAGCTTCTGGTGATCCGAATCAAGATGAATTCACAACATCGCAGATTTCAAGCTATCTTACTGCTGCACAGAAATTAGAACATGGTTTGGGCTATAAGTTTATTAAGCATGTGGCCAATACCTCAGCGATTGTCCGTTGGCCGCAGGCGCATCTGGATATGGTTCGATTGGGGATAGGGCTATATGGAGTAGATATGGATAAAAACCTTATGAACCTGGAACAGGTCAGCTGCCTAAAAACCACCGTAACCCAGATCAAAGAATTGCCAGCAGGAGAGACCGTTGGATATGATAGGAAGGGAGTCTTGAACAGGGACAGCAAGATTGCTACGGTAAAAATCGGCTATGCAGATGGTTATGCCCGCAGATTTGGTAATTCAGTCGGAAAAATGCAAATTAATGGTTTCCTAGCGCCAACCGTTGGAAATATCTGCATGGATATGTGTATGTTGGATGTTACTGGACAGGATGTCCAGGTGGGCGATGAGGTCTTGGTATTTCCAGACCTAATGCAAGCAGCTTCCGATATCGGTACCATACCGTATGAACTGTTGGTCAATATTTCAAGTCGAGTAAAAAGAGTCTATTATTACGAGTAAAAATGATAACAAAATTTTTTCAACAATTCTTCTATTACCTCATCAAAGGAACATTGGTTGTAGCACCTGTTGCCGGGGCGATTTTCGTCATTGTCTGGTTGGTTGCCACCTTAGATGGCGCATTGAACATTACAGAGCACTTCTTGGTCGATGAAACTGGTAAACCGCTTTATATTCCAGGATTAGGCATTGTGTCTGTCATTCTTTTATTAACATTGATTGGTTTTATTTTTACCACCTTGGTTACTGCACCCATCCGGAATTGGTTGAGCAGGACCATCAGTAAGATTCCATTGTTCAATACGCTTTATTCATCCATCAAGGATTTTACGGAAGCCTTTGTGGGGGATGCCAAAAAGTTCAATGAACCAGTATTAGTGGAAGTCAATGAATTTGGGCTTAAGAAAATCGGTTTCTTGACCCAAAAAGACTTACATATCATTGACCTTCCGGGTGAAGTGATTGTTTATTTTCCTTATTCCTATTCCGTTGCCGGTCAGGTTGTTGTGGTTGCTTCAGAAAAAGTGACCAAATTGAATATTTCCGCTACGGATGCCATGAAGTTGGTAGTTTCAGGTGGTGTGAGTGGCTTAGAGGGCAAGAAGGAAACCAAAAAAGAAATACATTAACCTAAAACCATGTTTTGGAAAAATAATTCGAAAAACATCAAGGAGCTGGAATACAAACTCTTGAATTCAGATGCTGAGCTAAGTTTTTTGAATGCACAGACAGAAAGAGAACTTTCGAAACTTTATTATAACCAATCGTCGGATGATGGGATCCTGAAAAGCAAATATCAAGAATATCAACAGGAGGTATTGGCCATTTCAAAAAGCAGCGTTCACTCGGTTGACGAAGAATGTAAACTGCTCTCAAAATTTATTGACCTATATGCTGGACTTTCTGGTTCTGAACATTACCATATGGTAGATCTAGCTATTGAAGATGCTGATGGGAAAATACCGGCTTTGTTGCTTTTTCCGATTGTGCAGAATGCAATGGTCAATGGGTATAATAGCATGTCTAGCTTCCCTCTGAAAATAAAGTTAAAGGTAAAGGGCCAGCAGCTAAGTCTGGAGGTCAGCAATCGTGTAAATCATTACCTGAGCAATCAGGCAGATGATCCTCGGATCAAACAACTGGAAAGTAGGTTGTTCTTGGAATATGCTGAGGATTACAATCTCTTTATCAATAGTAATTCCAATCTCTTTAAAATTACTCTTCTTATAAAGCTTAAGAGAGACTGATCATACTTACTTATACAAAAAAAGAGCAATCATATTGATCGCTCTTTTCAAGTTAAATTAATCTGTATATATCGAAGTTTTAGTCTCTTTTACAATTGGCTGTCCAAGTTTCTCCTTCATCAGTAGAAGAGTATCCAATTGTCAACTGATCTGCATCAATGGAGATAAGTCCAAGTTTCCCGTCCTCTAAGAACAATTTATTGTTATCTCCCTTTTGCATTTTAACATTCAAGATATCTGGAATGTCACTATCAAAGATAAAGGAGTAATTTGAGCCACCCACTTTGGTCACTGTTACTTTACCCTGTGTAGGCGCTACGTTTTTCTCACTATCATTTTTGTTAACATAACTGATGGTTCCTCTGTATTCATCCACAAATATGTCGTTATCTGCTGGATCATCGTCTTTTGAACATGCAGAAACTGCGAACAATACTACAAACAATAGACTTAGTAATTTCATTGATTTTTTCATAGTGCAAATTATTTTATCGTTTTTCTATAGTTTATCACTGTACTATGACCAAACGATATGCCATTCAGGCTGCAACATAGCTGTTACAACATTATTTTAACAAAACTTTAACGTTCCTTAACCTAAGGTTTCAAATAGGTCTAATTGGGGATTTTGTTGCTTTTTGAAGTGTGAGAGGTCATATTCGAACATGCTCTGGTTCAAATTATACTTTCGGCAATGCAGCCTGAAATTATTGCGGATTATTTCAGCAAGCTGACCTGTTCCTCTCATTCTGTTGCCAAATTCACTGTCATTTACTTTACCGTTATGGCAAGCTTGTATGCTATGCCAAATCTTGTTTGCACGATCGGGGTAGGCCTTATGCAGCCATTCTTCAAAAATCTTGGAAATTTCACCATTTAAGCGTACAACGGTATAGCCTGCCCATTTTGCGCCAGCTGATGCCGCGGCCTTCAATACCTTAGGTATTTCATGGTCAGTTAGCCCAGGGATCACTGGAGCGCACATGATTCCTACAGGGATGCCATTATTCGAAAGCGTTTCAATCACCTTGAGCCTTTGTTGGGCAGTAGCTGTCCTAGGTTCCATCTTGGATCGCGTTTCTTTCGTCAGGGAATTAATGGAAATAAAGACCATACATAGATTTTTCATGGCCATTTCCTTCAGTATGTCCAGATCACGCAGTATTAAGCTGTTCTTTGTAATTAATCCAATAGGTTGACCATGTTCAAGAGCAATTTTTAAAATGGCTCTAGTGAGCTTAAATTTCCTTTCTAATGGCTGGAAACAATCCGTGTTGCCCGAAAGGGAGATAGGGGTTCCGTCCCAGTTTTTTCGGGTAATGAAATCCCGGAACAATTTAGGACTGTTAGACTTCACTAAAATCTTGCTCTCGAAATCAAGTCCGGCACTGTATCCCCAGTATTGATGCGAATTCCGTGCATAGCAATAGATGCAACCATGTTCGCAACCCTGATATGGATTGGCGGAATATTCCATACCCACATCAGGACTGCTAACCTTGTTGACTATGCTTTTTGGATGGATAATGGTAAACTGGGTATTTGGAATGTCCTGTTCCCAATCATCAATCCCTTCTATATGATCTTGTGTATAACTCAGCCTAGAAAATACATTGTGTATATTCTTTTGTGCCCCTCTTCCTGAAATAAATCCATGTTCCATCTCACCAATATTTTTACTAAAATACTAAAAATATTAGCAAAATAAAAAATCTTGTTTATTGTTCTATCGGTTCTAATACAGGGGCTTCCAATTCTTTGACCTCATGTTCCACAGCTTTTGCCATTAAATAATTATGGATCTCGATCTGGGATCTGCAGATCGGCTCATCGTTGTGGACATACTCATTATTCTGTTTATTGTTCAGGATCCTAGCCTTGACATTATCCCGCAATTGAATTTCCAACATATCCAGGAGCTCATGTTTAAGCTTTTTGCTGTTGATCTTCACAGCTGCTTCGATCCGATGGTCCAAATTTCTGGTCATCAAATCGGCGGATGAAATATAGGTCAGTTCTTTTCCAGCGGCATAAAAGTAAAATACGCGGGCATGTTCCAAGAATTCATCTACAATGCTAATGGCATTATAGGGTACTGAAAATTTCCGCTGATTAACAGCACAGAATATTCCTCTTACGATCAGATCGACCTGAACACCAGCTGAGGAAGCCTCGTAGATTTTTTTGATAGATTCCTTATCACTCAGGGAATTGATCTTGATAATAATCCTCGCAGGTCTTCCGGCCTTAGCTTCAGCGATCTCCTTATCGATTAGGGCCGATAACTGTTGTCGCATATCGTATGGACAGATCATCAAGTGCTTGTTATGATGGATCTGTTGTTCGATTGGGATTTTAGGCTTTTGCAATGCATTGAATATCTTGTTGATATCGGCCATTACACCCTTATTGCTGGTCATCAGGCAATAATCTCCATAAAGTTTTGCGGTCTTTTCATTGATATTTCCGGTGCTCACAAATCCATATTGTATGGTCTTGTTTTGTACTCTTTTCTTGATGATACATAATTTTGCGTGCACCTTTTTATTCGGCACCCCCACCAAAACTTTCACACCTTCCATCTCAAAGCGCTCTTTCCACTCCAGATTATGTTCTTCATCAAATCTTGCACGGAGTTCCAACATCACCGTTACTTCCTTTCCATTTCTAGCTGCATTTACCAAGGCATTCGCAATCTTGGAATTGCTGGCCATTCTATAGATCGTCGTTTTGATAGATTTAACATCAGGGTCCATTGCGGCTTCACGCAAAAGGTCGATCATTGGACGGAACTCATGGTAAGGGAAGGAGAGAAGCACATCTTTCTTCTGGATGATGTCGGTCACTCGATCATAACCCGTGAAATCAGGATGTTCGAATGATCTACGTTCTTCAGGTTTCTGATATGACTTGAATACATCTGGAAAATCCATGAAGTGCTTAAAGTTATGGATCTTCTGGCCAGGGATTATGGAGTCTTTTTTGCTGAAATTCAATTTCTTGATCAATAATTCCAATAATTTAGGATCCATTTCCTGATCGAAAACAAAACGGGTCGGCTTACCTTTCCTTCTGGTCTTGATCCCTTTACTGATCTTATCGGCAAAGGAAGTGTTGACATCATTGTCCAAGTCAAACTCCGCATCTTTTGTGACCTTAAAGGTGTTTGCTACAAAGTCATCGAAGCCGAAATAAGAGAAAATGTAGGGTAAGTTTACTTTTACAATATCCTCAATCAGGATAATATCTTTTTGATTTTTTGAAGAAGGTAAGATTACAAAGCGGCCCAATTGACTTGAGGGTAACTCGATGATAGCAAATTTGGTGTCATATTGCCATTCCTCTTTGTACATGGCAATTCCAAGATAAAGACTTTTGTCCCTTAAGTATGGCATAGGTTTGCTTTCGTCCAATATTAAGGGGATGATATTGGTCTCTACTTCTTCATCGAAATAATTCTTTACAAACTCAAGTTGGGTAGGAGTTAAGTCCTCCGCAGACTTAATATACACCTTTTGTTTGGCCATTTCACGCTGTACCTGGTTCCAGATCTTATCAAATTTGCGTTGTTGTTTGATTACGATTTCTGTAATCTTCTCCAAAATTATTGCCGGAGCTTTGTAGAAATAGCCATTGGACTCTTTCGTGTTTATTTCAGCTGCCCGTTTAAGCGCAGCAACCCGAACCCTGAAAAACTCATCCAGGTTATTGGAAAAGATACCCAAGAACTTAATTCTTAAATGTAAGGGAACTGTTGGGTCCGCAGCTTCTTGCAAAACTCGACCATTAAAACTTAACCAACTGATATCTCTCGGGATAAACTTGCTTGCCATTTCTCTATCTATCATCATAGCTCAAAGATGTTCGAGCTTTATTTGGTAAAAGTTAATAAATTAATATCAAATTATTAAATAATCAGAGAGCTTAGGGAACAAAATTTTAATCTTCAAATTTTCCCTTTAATTTCCCGATTAGACTTGGTTTTTATACTAATTTGTTAGTTTTCCCCTCGAACTTTTTATGTGTTTACAGATTAATAATTATCTTCAATTAATTCAAGGTTAAAATTAGTTAAAATAACTGTAAATAATAATTAATAAATAAACTATTTGATAACACATTGTCTCATATGACCATATCGTAAGAAAATAGCGAGGGCAGGATGTAGCTGTTAAATAAAAGAGCATCCAAGAAAACTTGGATGCTGTCATTACTACTATAATCGCAATAAATAAAATGCAATTTAACAACAGCTTTTTTCCTGTATCATCAAATGACAGATTGGCTCATAATCATTCGAAAACAACCTTTAGGTTAAATTAATGTTTGTTAAATGTTTTATTTTTATAAAATTATAAATAAATATTTATAAAAGAAAATAATATTGCGTTAAACAATAAAAGCTGCAATAATTTAATATTGCAGCTTTCTTTATTTAATATTTTGATGATTTATTTACTCACACCTCGACGACTTAATATATTGATAGCTTCATACTTGCTATTGTCGTAATGGGGATCTTCTAGTTGAAGACTGCTAGGATATGGTTTGTCCTTGTCAAAGAAATAGATCTTAGTAACACTACCATAGTCATTTACAGGGAACAAATCGGCACATTGATCATACTGTGCGTTTAATGGATCCTTCACAGTCACAGCGTATATCCTGATGATTCCACCTTTGTTGTTTTCATTGCGTACAAATGCCACCTCTTCAAATCCACCGGGCAGATCCTCAATGGAAGGTTGGGAATAAGCATCGTAAATGAAATAACCCAAGATCAAAATCAATGGTATGGCAATAAACCATATTTTCTTCTTCTTTTTCTCCATTATAGAGTAATCTTAACGCCTAATAGCTTATAGAATTCCTTAAGGATGTTCTGATGACCAGGCCAAGCTGGAGAAGTTACCAAGTTGCCATCAACCACTGCTTGGTCGGCAGGGATGTTTTTCCAAGTACCACCTGCTAATTCGATGTCTGGACCCACTGCCACATAAGCTGTCAATGTCCTTCCTTGTAATACCTTGGCAGCAGTCAAGACTTGGATGCCGTGACAGATTGCCGCAACAGGTTTATCCTTGTCAAAAAAGTCCTTGGTGATCTCCAATACGCGTTTATTTAAACGGATATATTCAGCCGAACGGCCACCTGCAATGTACAAGCCATCGTAATCCTCGGTATTGATCGAGTCAAAGTCTTTGTTGATCGCAAAGTTGTGTCCTCTTAATTCCTTGTAAGTTTGATCTCCGGTGAAATCATGGACTGCCGTAGGAACAACATCGCCTTTTTTGCGGTCAGGAGCCGCGGTGTCTACTTCAATCCCAACAGACTCCATTGCTTGAAAAGGAACCATTGCTTCATAGTCCTCTACGTAATCACCAACTAATAATAATACTTTCTTTGCCATAATATTGAAAATTTAATTTTACTGTTGTCCTTTATTTAATATCTCTGCCATCAGACGTTTTGTCTTCCTGACTTTTGCTTCCAATTGGCTTCTGAATACATTGCTTATAACACCTTTCCCTTCTTCAAAGTTTTTGCTGAATTCTGGCAGGGAGAAAGTCTCCAACACCTGGGCAGCATCCCTAGGCATTCTGGCAGTCGCAATTTCTAATACGGACTGTCCTCCACGGCCGCCCTCACTGGTTGCCAATAGAAAAACCGGTTTTTCGGGGAAAACCTTCCTGCCTTTGATCCTGGAAATCCAGTCAATCAAGTTCTTGTATCCAACATTGTAATTGCCATTGTTCTCCGCAAAGGAGATGATGATGAAATCTGCCCAGTCGATATGGTCGGCAAACTTTTGGGCAGCTTCCGGAATGCCAATCGCTTTTTCTAAGTCCTTTGAAAATAGGGGAAGTTCAAAATCGTTGATATCTAAAACGAGGATTTCGTCTTCTATTTCCTTGTAATACTTACTTACACTGTTTACTAATTTTTTATTGATTGAATCTGAGCTATTGCTCGCTCCAAATGCCAATATTTTCATATCCCTAAATTTAAGGATTATGTCTGAGATTTAGAATGTCTGGTTGAGATATTAGCCAAATATGACATTGGAACAGTCGCGAAAAGAGCCTGATTTCCGCATTTTTTTTCAATTCCAAAAAATTATATTTTGGAAATTTGTAGTGGCACGGTCTTCGAGTCAAGCTTTACCCTTATTCGAGACATGTTCGGAAATTTGAAAACATGTCTCGAATAAGGCTGAACATAGAACCCTAAAATCAAGCTGAAAAATCCATTTCTTTTTTGGTTTATGCGGAAAGGTTTCTTTGCGGACTATTCTTATATTTTGGTTAGTTTAATGACTAACTGAAATTTTATGTTTTTGCAAAAGGCCAGGCAAACTGATCAAGCTAAATTTAGCTGCCTTAATTTTGTTCTGGTCTGGATCAAGAAGTAGGTTCTGCGCGCCACGGAAATCTACTTTTTCCAGTTGGCTATTGAAAAATTGGCTTCCATTGAGGTCCGACCCATCAAAACTGCCATTGCTTAGCTGCGCATTTTCAAAATCCACCTGGAACAACCTGCAGTTGATGAATTTCGTTCCTTTAATGTTGCAATTGAAGAAAGAGCTATGGTCTAGACTGCATCCTTCAAATTCCAACTGCAGGTTAAAAGGGTTTGCACTGTCAAACCGCATGCCCAAGAGTTTACAATTCTTGAACTTGGCATCCTGGAAACTGGTCTGCTCGATCTTGGATAAGGACAGATTGCATTCAGTAAATATACAATCTATAAACTTAACCTCGTTTAAGTTCAGCCCCTCAAAATTGCACTGTTCAAATCGGCAATATTCATATTCCGCCTTGGCAAAAGGCTGCTCTTGAAAATTAATGTTCTTGAAGGTTTGGTCTTCAAAGTACTCCATGTTAATATAAAATGTATAAAATTAATCGTTAAGGATCTCTTTTCTGATTCGACTCAGGGAACTGTCGGTAACCCCTAAATAAGAGGCTATAAACTTGAGCGGTGCCTGCTGTATGATCTGCGGTTTTTCTTCCATCAGATGGAGGTATCGCATTTTTGCAGGCTCGGTGATCATCTCCGTTGCCCTTTTCTTGCTGAGGTAAAGTTCAAATGCCATCCATGCGCGACCCCATTCTCGAAGAGCGGGGATCTTATGGAAAAGATCCTGGAAGCTTTCATAATCGATTTTCCATAAACAGCAATCGGTAAGGCATTGTATATATTCTTGGGTAGGAATTCTTTGGAAAATAGAGGCCACTTCGATGACCACTTCGTTCTTTCCAGTAAAGCCTGTGGTTATTTCATTACCTTCATAATCGTATAAATAGGTACGAACTAAACCGTCCTCCAGAATATAATATTCATTGGCTATCTGACCCTTTTCCAAGATATAATCTCCTTTGGTCAAATTTACTTTTTCATGAGCATGATAAATCTGTTCTAAATCTGCTGCTTCTAGTAGTGGATGCTGATAGGCGTATTTTAATACTTCCATGGGTGGAAATTTATTTCTACAATATAAAGAAAAAGCCTTGGAATTAAAATGGGTCGCTCAACTCAAATTTAACCAAAGTCTTGGTCAGGGGATGGACAAATTGAATAAAACCTGCATGTAAGTGTAAGCGATTTGCTCGCTTGCCATACAGGTCATCGCCGGTTATTGGGCAATTAAGTCCCTTTACATGCGCAGAATGCACTCTCAATTGATGGGTTCTTCCCGTTAGCGGAAAATAATGGATCCTCGTTTTATTCCCTTCAATCGCTACGACTTTATATTGAGTTTGTGCAGGTTTTCCATATTCGTAACAAACCACCTGCCTAGGTCGGTCATCTAAGTCGACTCGCAAAGGGAGATCGATCAGACCTTCCATTTCCGTAATGATTCCGTCCAAAAGTGCAGTGTATCTCTTTTTTACGGTATGCTTGATGAATTGATCCTGAATAAATTGATGGGCTTCCTTAGTTTTTGCCAAGACAAGTATCCCTGAGGTCGACATGTCCAATCGATGGATGATCCATGGATTATCTATTTCGGGAAACTGGTTCTGGATCCTGGTCTGAACGCTGTCTTGTACATTGATTCCAGGTACGGAAAGGAACTCAGCAGGTTTATTGACCACAATGATCGCTTCATCTTCAAATAGGATTTCCAATTCCTTGTCAGCTGCAGGGTTTTCGAGCATAGGATTTGCATCCAGCTCCAATCCAATGAGCATATGTGCCAGGATTGGCTCACATTTTCCTCGACAGGCTGGGTAATAATTTTGATGCTTTCTTACTTCTTGGTTAGGAGAGGAGCCCCACCAAAATTCAGCCATGCAAATTGGTTTCAGATTATGCTGAAATGCATATTGCAGCAATTTAGGAGCGGCACATTCACCTGCACCTGCTGGTGGTTGTATATTTTTGCTTTCCTTAAATATGTCAAGCACCGATTTGGATTCATGCTTGGCATTTAAGAAATGGTATTGGTCAAATAGTTGATTTTGGAGATTCGAAGACCTGATTTTACGTTCTAACTTCAGCTCTTCAATTTGCTCCACGATATGGTTCAAAGCCTCCTCAGCCAATTGGATGTGCTGGGCAGAGCTTTCCTTTTGCACATCGTAATCATGTTGATCTCTATAGCTTTGCTTGATCAGGTCTTCCAGAAGGTCTTGGTATTCGGTTTCTGACAGCGTAGTTTTTTGCGAATTCCTGCTTTCTTTTCGTTCAGCTTTGTTTTTCTTGTGCAGTTTTCTCAGATCTGATAGTATTTGATCCTCACGTTTTTTGCAAATGATCAGGTTTTCTTTCAGTTCCTTCAATTCATCCGATTTTTGAAGCTGCTCAATATTTCGGTTGATCTGGTTGATATGTTCTTCTTCCTTTAAAAAGAAGCCATCGGGATCTAACATGTCAAAAATAGGAGGCACAAAGAATTTATGCCTATTGGTGCCGGCCATTTTTCCGGAAACGGCAGCTAAGTACCCGAGGTTACCAATTTCATCTTGGACAACCAGTACACCAAACATTTTCCCGATAACTAGGCCATCTTGTCCATCGATCAAGCCAAAGTTATGGTTGAAATCCTTTTGGCTTTCCAAATATGCTTGCACGTGCTCAGCGGCCAAGATGCTCAACTCATGCGGGTCATAGCAAAAAGGAAAGGTAAAGCGCAAAGGAAGTTCAATTCCTGAGGTATCTTTTTGGAAATGATGGAAGTAAGGGGCTGAAGTAGACATTCTTAAATTTTGCAAAGGACAAAAATAATAATAGTTCGGATAAGGCGAGGATTTATCGACTTTTTTATGACAATAAACTCCCTGAAATCGGCCTTAATCACCTGAAAAATGGCTATATTGTTAATGTTAAAATAAAACGGAAAAATGGAGAAATCAGTACAATTGGCCCATTCAGATCTGAATATCGTACCGATTATTTTCGGTGGTAATGTCTTTGGATGGACTTTGGATGAGAAGCAATCCTTTGAAATCCTGGACGGTTTTCTGGACCTGGGATTTGATGCCATCGATACGGCAAACAACTACTCGCATTGGGTACCGGGAAATGTCGGAGGCGAGTCGGAAACCATCATCGGAAATTGGTCAAAAGAAAGAAAAAATAGAGATAAAATCGTTTTGATGACTAAAGTGGGTGGACGCTTTAGTTACGACAGTAAGAAAAACACCTCAGCTTCTTATATCAAAGAACAAGTAGAGCTGTCCTTAAAAAGGCTTCAGACGGATTATATTGATTTATATCAGACGCATTATGATGATACCACAACGCCTGTGGAGGAAACATTAAGGGCTTACGATGATTTGGTAAAAGAAGGAAAGGTAAGGTACATCGGCGCTTCCAATATTTCAACGGACCGCTTGGTAGAGAGTTTGGACACTTCTTCTAAGCTTTCTTTACCCCAATATATTTCCCTACAACCAGAGTATAATCTATATGATCGGGAAAAATATGAACATGAATATGAAGCAACCGTGAAGGAGTATGGGTTAGCTGTGATTCCTTATTATTCCTTAGCCAGTGGCTTTTTGTCCGGCAAGTACTTGACCGACGATGATTTTTCTAAGTCAGCAAGGGGAGAGGGTATTGAAAAACGCTATTGGAATGAACGTGGTAAAAGAATTGTCGCGGCACTGAATGAGGTAGCCTCTGCTTACAGAACATCAGCTTCTTCCGTGGCTTTAGCTTGGTTATTGGCGCAGCCTAGCATTACTGCACCGATAGCAAGTGCTACAAAAGATGCACATCTACAGAGTTTTGTTGCTGCATTGCAATTGAGGCTAGGAGAAGAAGCGATAGAAAAACTAAATGACGCAAGTCGCTATTAATAATAAAAATTAAACATAAAATTTAAAGCTATGAAAACTGATATCGGAATAAAAGAAAATGACACAAAAGTAGTTGCAGGATTATTAAACAAACTCTTGTCAGATGAAAACGTGCTGTATACCAAAGTAAGGAATGCACATTGGAATGTCGAAGGTCCAGATTTCCATGCGCAACATGTTTTCTTTGAAGAGCTGTACACGGAATTGGCAGAAATAATCGACGAGGTTGCAGAACGTGTTCGAGCTATCGGACATTATGCCGTAGGGACCATGAAGGAATTCTTGGAACTTACCCAACTGACGGAAATGAAGTATAAAAAGAATGATAGTCAAGGGCTTATATCTGAATTGTTGAATGATTACGAGAGCTTGATTATCTCCTTAAGAGAAGATATTAAATTAGCAGAGGAGCATAATGATGCTGGTACAGAAGATTTTCTGGTTGGTCTTTTGGAGAAACATGAGAAAAATGCTTGGATGTTGAGATCGCATTTAAGATAAGCAGATTAAAATATCGCTGGATCAAGGAGATCCGGATTAGAAATTTTCAGGAAGCACCAAATTTGGTGCTTCTTGTTTTATTATCGTTATTTTTTAGATTTCTTGTTTAGAATAGTTAATTTCAAAAAATTATTTTCCGCTGGATCAAATGATAGACGAATTAGTAGAATTTCTTGGAAAACAGGATGCTGTTGTTGCTGCATTATTTGCTGGATTGTTCACTTGGGGTGTAACTGCCGTAGGAGCCGCCGGCGTATTTCTTTTTAAGGGGGTCAATAAAAAGTTGCTGAATGGCATGCTCGGTTTTACGGGTGGAGTCATGATTGCAGCTAGTTTTTGGTCATTATTGGCACCAGCCATTGAAATGAGTTCCGGAGAAGGGTTTAGCAAGGTCATGCCATCGGCAATTGGCTTTATCCTTGGTGCGCTTTTTATCTTTGGCTTGGATAAATTAATGCCCCACTTACACCTTAATTTCTTAAAAACAGAAGGTCCGAAATCTTCTTTGCATCGAACTACCTTATTGACCATAGCGATTGCCCTGCATAATATTCCCGAGGGATTGGCCGTAGGGGTATTATTTGGAGGTGCTGCCTCAGGGATCCCTGAAGCTAGTATCACCGGCGCTGTATTATTGGCCATGGGTATCGGTTTGCAGAACTTTCCTGAAGGTATTGCCGTTTCCATGCCCCTACGTAGAATGGGACTATCAAGATGGAAGAGCTTTCAATACGGACAGCTTTCTGCTGTAGTAGAGCCCGTATTCGCCGTTCTTGGCGCATTTGCTGTAGGATTCTTTATGCCCATCCTTCCTTATGCACTTTCTTTCGCAGCAGGAGCCATGATATTCGTGGTTATCGAAGAAGTCATCCCTGAAACCCAACAAGAAGAACACTCCGATATCCCAATCCTAGGATTTGTGTTGGGATTTGTGGTGATGATGGTATTGGATGTGGCTTTGGGGTAGGGAAGACATAAGACTGTGTTACGCTTTGTAGGGCTTATTGCATAAGCCCGTTACATTATTTTGTTTGTATTGGCGTACTTTACATGACCTTCGCTTTTCACCCCTGCGTCTTTCTGAGAAGGAAAAATTTGAGCTAAATTTATCGGAAGGTGATGACAGCATGTTGGCAATGAAAATCTATTAACTCTTTTATTTTTTAAATATAGAACCCCTTTTGGGGTTCCATTATTTTAGCAGGCATGGCACGTTAGCCTAGAAGTCGCGCAAAAACGATGTTCGATTAATCGAACATCGTTTTTGCATTACCCCTATATTGTTCAACACCATTCATGCTAAAATAATTCATCCCCGCTGGGGATGTTTGGCGGCTAGAAATATCTTCTGGTAAATAACTATGAGTCTAAATGCCTAGAAACACAGATTTAACAAACTTGTCATCGTACGAAGGAAGAATCTCGGAACCGTACAAAATTTTAAATAGATGCATTGGCGTACAGGTCCTTTACCTTCGGTAAAGAATGACAGCACATGTGGTAGTAGAACCGTACAGATTCTTCACGAATTGTTCAGAATCGCTCTTTAGCGCATTTCCAATTCTGAACGAAAAGTGAAGAATCTGTACGCAAATGTCCAAATACCTGCTGTCATCCCCATCGAAGATGGAGGACCTGTACGCCAATACAAACAAAATCATAAAGCGGGCGTATGCGATACGCCCATACCGTAATATAGTCAAATATAGTCCATGAAGCCACGTTTTTGCCAAAATCTTGGTCCATCCTCTCATCCCATTCATCCTGGTTCAAATGTCAGCGGGCGTATGCGATACGCCCCTACCGTAATATAGTCAAATATAGTCCAAGAAGCCACGTTTATGCCAAAATCTTGGTCCATCCTCTCATCCCATTAATCCTGGTTCATATCCTGATCTTGGTCCATCCTCGCATCCCATCAATCCTGGTTCAACTCTTAAATACCAGCATCTCAACCCATCCTTTCATCCACAAAAAAAGGGATGACCACTGGTCATCCCTTTTTCTTTATTTTTTCCTAAGCTTAGTTTAGGGCTTCGATTTTAGCTTGTAATTCAGCAGATTTTGCTTCGTCGTTCATAAAATCGTAGTAGTTTTTAAGGTTTCTTAAAGCGTCTACGTTTTTAGCGTCTAGCTCAACAGCTTTTTCCAAGTAAGGAACCGCTCTAGCGATTTTACCTTTGATAGCTTCTACTTTTTTGTTGTATTCAGCAGCTGGAACTGATTTGTCTTCGTTCAACTTCATCAATTCATCACGGCCACCGTTCATAATAACTACTGCAGCGTTTGTGTTCGCTTCAAGGTAGTTAGGATCGATCTCGATTGCTTTTTGGTAAGAAGCCAATGCTTTTTCAGCATCGCCAGAAGCACCATAAGCAAGACCTAGGTAGTAGTGAAGGCTTTTGTTTTGTGGGTCTTTAGCTACTTGAGACTCGATATCAGATACAATCTTAGCTTCATTTCCAGTGATTAGGTTCAATTCGATGTTTTGAACAACGGCATCATTATCATTAGGATAAGCAGCTACAGCTTCAGCAGCAGCAGCGATCGCTGATGTAGTATCACCTTTTTGAAGGTAAAGTTTAGGAAGGTCAACCATGATTGTTTTATGGCTTGAATATTCCTTAACTGGAACTAGCTCTTTGTATTTTTCGATTGCTTTGTCGTATTCCTTGTTTTGTACCGCCGCTAAACCAGAGTAGAAGGTAAGGGTAGTATCACCAGGAAGATAAACTAAAGCATCGCTAAAGTCTGAATAAGCTGTTTTAAAATCTTGTTTGTCCCAAGCTGCAACACCTTGGTTGAATTTGTACTGACCTAAAGTTTGACCAGCAACAGCGATGTTTTCAGCGTGTTTTTTGTCTTTATCAAGTTCAGTAGCCTTTTTGATGGCATCTTGCGCTTTAGTAGCGTCTTCAGCACTCTTGTCCAAGCTAGCTAAGTTTGAGTAAACTAAGGCATAATATGTCCATGCTTCTGGATCATCTTTCGTTTTGTCGTGTACAACTGCAGCATCGATTGCTTCTTTCGCAGCAGTAAGGTTTGATTTACCTAATTCAGCAGAACCTGCTCCTTTAAGTTCTTCAAACTTTACAATTGCAGCTTTTGCTTTTTTCACATTGCCCGACTGTGCAAAAAGGGCAGTGGAACTGGTTGCAAAAAGCAATCCTACAAATAATATCGATTTTCTTAAATTCATATCTATTTATTGTTTGTTTAATTCGTAAGTTGGTTTAACAATAGATTCACTCGATCTAATTGAGTTTCATCTTCGGTCTTTTGATAGAATAAAGCTAAGGATTTCAAAGCATTTATTTCATAAGGCTTAATCTCATTTGCTTTTAACAAATAATTTTGGGCATTATACTGTGCTTCTTGATTCTCGGCATCCTTTAAGAATGCATTCAAATTGATCAGGCCCAATGCAAGATTAGACTCATAATTATTTGGATCCAGTTCAAGGACCTTTTCATAGTAAGTCTTTGCTATCTCTAAATTATTGGCATTTTCATTTGCATAACCTGCCAGGTAATTTAACTCTATGTTTTCTGGCTCTAGCTTGATTGCCTGTTCGATTATCGGAACGATAGCGTCATAGGCCTTGCTTTTCGCATATTTATCGATCAACAAGAACAATATAGCTTTGTCTTCAGCATATTTGGTCCTTCCTTCTTCCAAGGTTGAAAGCGCTTTTTGCTTTTCGTCCAATTGGTCGTAAAGATTTGCCAATTCGATATACTGGTTAGGCGTCATATTGCCAGATTCATGGATCTTGCCATAATATTTGATCGCTTCTTCCGGTTTACCGGCCTTGCTCGCCAATAAAGCTAGATTGTAGGTTACATCGCCACTTTTAGCATCCAAAGCATCCACTTTGCTGAAATCGGCAAAGGCTTCATCAAACTTTTTGTTCTCTAGAGATTTATTAGCGCGGTAGATCAATGCAGCAGCCAAGTTTTGGTTGACATAGCTGATTTCACCTGAATAGCCAGACCTATCTTTCTTATCGATCCTATCCATCGTTTGATAGGTCAGATCGATAGGGTCGGCATTCAACTTGATGGTCCTTGTAGAATCTGCATAAGCAATTGAACTCAATACCATAGCTCTTAAGACATTTACGCGGGTTTTGGAAGAGTCGCGTCTGGTCTTGTAGATATTGTCGATTTGTTTCCTGGCATTATCAAGGTTTGCGATGTTACCAGTTTGGGTGTATAATGCAAAGGCATTGCTGGCTTCTTTATAAGCAGACTGTCCAAAAGCACTATTGGCACCCAATAGTAATATTGCTCCTAAAGCACTTGAAATATATCTATTCTTGTTCTTCATTCTCCGTGTTAGCTGAATCATTGTCTGTTGGGTTTTCTGCTCCTTCAGCACCTTCAACGTCTAATTCCTCTTCTTCCTCTTGTCTTTCAACTTTGGTAACTGATGCAATTTCGTCGTTGTCTTTCAAAGTGATCAATTTCACACCTTGGGTAGCACGACCCATTACACGTAAGCTTTCAACTCCGATACGGATTACAATTCCAGATTTATTGATGATCATTAAGTCGTTCTCATCCGTAACGCCTTTAATAGCCACCAATTCACCAGTTTTGTCCGTGACATTAATGGTTTTTACACCTTTACCACCACGATTGGTAATTCTATAATCGTCGATATCGGTACGTTTACCGTATCCTTTTTCAGAAACTACCAATACGGTTGTTTCCTGATTATTAACACTAATCATGCCAACTACCTCATCATTTTCGTGCGCTAAGGTAATACCACGAACACCGGTAGCAGTTCTACCCATTGGTCTTACAGTTGATTCGTTGAATCGGATTGCACGACCTGAGCGAAGTGCCATTACGATTTCGCTGGTACCATTGGTCAATGTTGCTTCCAATAATTGATCGCCATCATTGATGTTGATCGCATTGATACCATTTGCTCTCGGTCTTGAATACGCTTCCAGCGAAGTTTTCTTGATGGTACCTTTCTTAGTACACATGATGATAAAGTTGTTCTCAAGGTATTCTTGATCTTTAAGGTTAGTTACCTTAATATAAGCCTTGATCTTTTCATCTTTTGGTATGTTGATGATATTCTGAAGTGCACGGCCTTTCGAAGTACGGCTACCTTCAGGAATCTCAAATGCTCTTAGCCAGAAACATCTTCCAGCTTCAGTAAATAACAATAGATAGTTATGTGCAGAAGCAGTGATGATATGTTCGGTAAAGTCTTCATCGCGGGTAGTCGAGCCAATAGCTCCTTTACCACCACGACCTTGAACACGGTACTCAGTAAGTGGAGTACGTTTTACATAACTGTTATGAGAAATCGTGATTACCACCTCTTCATCATCGATGAAATCTTCCATACGGAGATCTTCTGCAGAGTGGACGATATGAGAACGTCTTTCATCGCCATATTTCTCTTTCACTTCCATTAATTCATCTTTGATGATCTTGAAACGAAGGGTTTCATCGGCAAGTACTTCTTTCAAGTATTCGATGGTTTTCATCAACTCAGCATATTCTTCTTTGATCTTGTCGCGTTCCAGTCCTGTCAACCTTCTTAGGGTCATGTCCAAAATAGCTCTTGCTTGGATATCAGAAAGCGCAAAACGCTCCATCAAACCAACACGGGCATCTTCTGGGGTATCTGAATTACGGATCAATTTGATTACCTCATCTAGGTGATCTAGGGCGATCAGGTAACCTTCTAAGATATGGGCTCTTTTTTCAGCTTCAGCTAATTCAAACTTAGTTCTACGGATTACCACATCATGTCTATGTTCTACGAACTCGTGGATCATATCCTTCAAGTTCAACATTTGTGGTCTACCTTTAACTAAGGCAATGTTGTTTACCGAAAAAGAGGTTTGCAAAGCGGTATGCTTATATAGGTTGTTCAAAACCACATTGGCATTCGCATCACGTTTTATTTCATAGATAACGCGGATATCCTTAGAGGATTCATCCCTGATTTCCGAGATACCTTCGATTTTCTTTTCTTGAACCAAATCGGCTGTTCTTTTGATCATGTCCGATTTGTTGACTTGGTAAGGGATTTCAGTTACTATAATGATCTCTTTACCAGTCTTGGTGGTTTCGATCTCTGCTTTAGCACGCATAACGATACGGCCACGGCCAGTTTCGAAAGCTTCTTTAACCCCATTGTATCCATAGATCAAACCTCCGGTAGGGAAGTCAGGACCTTTGACATGGGTCATCAATTCCGAGATTTCGATATCTCTATTGTCGATATAGGCAATGGTACCATCGATAACTTCGCTTAAGTTGTGCGGAGCCATGTTGGTTGCCATACCTACGGCGATACCAGATGCGCCATTGACAAGAAGGTTTGGGATTCGGGTAGGAAGAACGGTAGGTTCTTCAAGGGAGTCGTCAAAGTTTAATTGAAAATCAACGGTGTCTTTGTTAATGTCCGCCAACATTTCTTCGGTAATCTTCCTTAAGCGAGCCTCTGTATAACGCATCGCTGCTGGTGGGTCACCGTCAATCGAACCGTAGTTACCCTGTCCATCGACTAGGGGATACCGCATGGACCAGTTTTGGGCCATACGCACCATGGTATCATAAACGGATGAGTCACCGTGTGGGTGGTACTTACCGAGTACATCTCCAACAATACGAGCAGATTTTTTATAAGGTTTACCACTCGTTACCCCAAGGTCTAGCATACCATACAATACACGGCGGTGTACTGGTTTCAGACCATCACGAGCATCAGGCAATGCACGCGAAACGATTACCGACATCGAATAGTCGATGTAGGCAGATTTCATTTGGTCTTCGATATTGATGGGGATGATCCTGTTTTCGGCAGGAACTAAATTGTTTTCGTTTTCTGTTTCTTCAGCCATTATATTTTGGTTTCAATCAATATAATAAGTGTTATATCTATAAAAGACACGTAACAGGCGAAGATACACAAATTTTTAGGTTTTTGGTACGGATTTCATCATTAAAGATATCCACAATCAAGGGTGTTTGTTAATATTTTTTATGAAGTAATATGTTTAAACACGCACTTTCCTTCAATAAGAGAATGATAGCAAATGTCTTTTTAATTTAAGATATTTTAAACAAATGTGGATTTTGTTTTAAAAATTTTTAAAAATATTTTACCTTTGGGCATTCAAATTAAGGTCAAACGATTGTTTAATCGTTAACCTCCTAATTTTTAACAAATTATACAAGTCTAATGAAACATAATTTCGGTGCAGGCCCATGTATTTTACCAAAAGAGGTTTTTGAAGAAGCTTCAAGAGCGGTAATAGATTTTAATGGTACAGGTTTATCAATCTTGGAAATTTCGCACCGTTCCAAAGAGTTTGAGGAAGTAGTAATTGAGACTGAGAAATTGGTCCGTGAACTATTAGAAGTACCAGCTGGATACTCCATTTTATTCCTTCAAGGTGGTGCTAGCCAGCAATTTGCCATGGTTCCGATGAACCTATTGCCTGAAAATGGGAAGGCTTCTTACTTGGATACCGGTGTTTGGGCAACGAAAGCTGCCAAAGAAGCTAAAAAGGTAGGACAAGTTGAGATTGTTGCTTCATCGAGTGACAAAAATTACACATATATTCCAAAGGATTTTGTGGTTCCATCGGATGCTGCATATTTCCATTACACTTCAAATAATACCATCTACGGAACTGAAGTATTTGAAAAACCTAACACTTCCGTTACGACCGTAGTGGATATGTCATCAGATATTTTGAGTAGAACGATCAATGTGTCTGAATTTGGTTTGATCTATGCTGGTGCCCAGAAAAATATGGGTCCTGCAGGGGTTACCCTAGTGATCATCAAAGATGATCTGTTTGCTAAGTCTGGACGTACCATTCCTACGATCTTTGATTATGAAGCGCATGCAAAAGCTGGTTCTATGTACAATACACCGCCAGTATTCTCCATCTATGTATCGATGTTGAACCTTCGTTGGTTGAAAGCTAAAGGTGGAATTTCGGTTATTGAACAAGAGAATATCATCAAGGCACGTACTTTATACGATGAGATTGACCGCAACCCATTCTTCAAAGGAACCGCAGCCGTGGAAGATCGCTCTAGAATGAACGTTACTTTCGTGATGGATACCCCTGAATTAGAAGCTGAATTCTTGGCATTAGCTAAAGAGCGCAACTTGATCGGTATCAAAGGTCACCGTTCAGTAGGTGGATTTAGAGCATCAATCTATAATGCATTGAGCATTAGCTCTATCAATGCATTAGTGGATACGATGAGAGAGTTTGAAGAAAAGAAGAAATAATTACTATGAAAATTTTAGCTAACGATGGGATTGATCCTATCGGTAAAAAAATATTAGAGGATGCGGGCTTTGTAGTGGATACAAACCATATTCCTCAAGATGAATTGATAAATAGATTGAACGAATACGATGCAGTTACGGTACGTAGTGCAACGAAATTACGTCAACCCTTGATCGATGCTTGCCCAAATATCAAGGTTATTGGTAGGGGTGGAGTCGGCATGGATAATATTGATGTGGACTATGCACGCTCAAAAGGTATCGCTGTAGTCAATACGCCTGCGGCTTCTTCACATTCAGTTGCTGAATTGGTTTTCGCGCATCTATTGAATGGGGTTAGATTCTTGTATGATTCTAACCGTAAGATGCCTGTAGAAGGAAACAGTAATTTTGCTGGATTGAAAAAAGCCTATGCTGCAGGTTCTGAATTGAAAGGAAAAGTATTAGGCGTAGTTGGATTTGGTCGTATCGGTCGCGAGACAGCTAAGATCGGATTAGGTTTGGGAATGACAGTTATCTATTCAGATCTATTTGAAGGACCAAATTCTTTGACTTTAGACTTCGCTGGAGATGTTAGTGTGAATGTTCCTGTAGAGCAAGTGAACATTGATACTATCTTCCAAAAATCAGACTTTATTTCTCTTCACGTTCCTTTTACAGATAAGCCTGTAATCGGTAAAGAAGAATTTGCATTATTGAAAGATGGTGTAGGTTTGGTAAATGCTTCCAGAGGAGGTGTTATTGAAGAGCTAGCTTTGGTAGAAGCATTGAATTCTGGAAAAGTAGGTTTTGCTGCTTTGGACGTGTTTGATAATGAGCCAACTCCAAGAGCAGAGATTTTGAATCATCCAAGGATTTCATTGACTCCTCATATTGGTGCTGCTACCAATGAGGCGCAAGAACGAATCGGAGAAGAGCTTGCCCAGTTATTGATCGATAACTTGAAGAAGTAGTTCTTCCGCATAAAATTATATGCGGCACAAAAGCTTTTATTTGCATTTGTGCCGCTTTTTTTTGTTAAAAGACTTATATTCACACCCTCGTAAAATAAATAGTTTAAAAATAGATATGAAAATTCTAAAATTCGGTGGAACATCCGTAGGGAGTGCTGAACGTATCCAGAGTTTATTGGATATCGTTAATCCCGCAGAGCGTCAGATTGTGGTGCTTTCAGCAGTGGCTGGAACGACAAATGCATTGGTAGAAATCTCTAAAGCTTACTTGAATGGTAAGAAGGACGAGGCCAAGGAATTGATCAAGGAACACAAGAACAAGTACGAAGCTTTAATCAAGGAACTCTTCAGCACTGAGAACGGATATAAGCAGGGTAAGGAATTGATAGATTATCATTTTAACTTAATTGCGTCTTTGTCGAACGATTTATTCACTCCAACGGAAGAAAAGATCATCTTAGCGCAAGGAGAATTGATGTCCACTACTTTATGGCATCTGTACCTGAGTGAAAAAGGTATTAAATCGGTATTGCTTCCGGCTCTTGATTTTATGAAAATCGATGAGGACAATGAGCCTATGGTTCCTTTTATTAAGGAAAAATTGGAAGCGATCTTGGCTGATTATCCAGATAATAGTTTGTTTATCACACAAGGATATATCTGTAGAAATTCATTTGGCGAAATAGACAATTTACGTCGTGGTGGTTCGGATTATACGGCATCCTTGATCGGTGCCGCTATCCAAGCGGATGAAATCCAGATCTGGACTGATATTGATGGTATGCATAACAATGATCCAAGGATTGTAAAAGGCACAACGCCGATTGCCGAGTTGAGCTTTGATGAGGCTGCAGAGTTAGCTTATTTTGGTGCTAAGATCTTGCACCCACAGAGTGTATTCCCAGCACAGCGATACAATGTACCGGTTCGTTTGTTGAATACCTTGGATCCGAAAGCTTTTGGAACCTTAATTTCTAAAAATGGTGGACAAAAGGGATCGATCCGTGCTGTTGCAGCAAAAGATGATATTACCGCAATCCATATTCATTCTTCCAGAATGTTGTTGGCTTATGGTTTCCTAAGGAAAATCTTTGAAATTTTTGAGCGCTATAAAACGCCGATCGATATGATTACTACTTCGGAAGTGGCGGTATCTTTGACCATTGATGAGACCAAAAATTTGGAGGATATCATCCGCGAGGTTGAAGATTTCGGAAAAGTTAGTGTAGATAGAAACCAAACGATCATTTGTGTGGTTGGAGATTTTGGCGCAAATACCCATGGCTATGCTGCTCGTGTATTGGATGCAGTGAAGCATTTGCCATTGCGTATGGTTTCCTATGGTGGTTCAGACTATAATGTCTCCATCTTATTGGATTCTGAGCACAAAGTAGAAGCATTGAGGTCGTTACATAATAGAATTTTTTAAAGAGAATGAACATTAATCAAATTGATTTAGGACGTTTAAAAGAATATGAAACTCCGTTTTATTACTATGACCTGGACTTGTTGAATGAGACATTGGACAAGGCTAAGGCTGCAGCTGATAAAAGAGGATTCCATGTTCATTATGCGCTAAAAGCAAATTTTAATGATAGGATTTTGGGTTTGATCCAATCGAAAGGCTTTGGTGCTGATTGTGTAAGTGGAAATGAGGTTCAAAAATCAATTGATTCTGGTTTTCCAGCAAATCAGATCACCTTTGCGGGTGTTGGAAAATCTGATAAGGAGATCAATCTGGCCTTAAGCCATAATATTTTCGCTTTTAATGTAGAATCTATCCAGGAGTTATTGGTGATCAATGAATTGGCGGCTAAACAGAACGTGAAAGCTCAAGTTTCATTGCGCATCAATCCGAATGTAGATGCACATACGCACCATTACATTACGACTGGTTTAGATGAAAATAAATTTGGAGTGCCCAATTCGGAGTTGGAGAAAGCTGCTTCAGTCCTTAGGGAATGTGACCACCTGGATTTATTGGGCTTGCATTTCCATGTTGGCTCGCAAATCACGGATATCAATGTTTTCAAAAGCCTTTGTGTGAAGGTCAATGAGTGGAAGAATTGGTTTGAGGAACGCGGAACCATGATCAAGGTATTGAACGTTGGTGGTGGCTTAGGTGTTGATTACCATGAACCCGATGCACATCCTTTTGCAGACTTTGAGGCTTATTTTGATGTTTTCGACAAGTTCTTGGAAAGAACTCCGCAGCAGGAAGTGCATTTTGAGTTAGGGCGTGCCCTAGTGGCTCAATCCGGAACATTGGTGAGTAGGGTACTTTATACCAAAAGTGGCGTAAAGAAAAACTTCCTGATCCTAGATGCCGGTATGACTGAATTAATGCGTCCAGCATTATACCAAGCCTTCCATAAAATTGAAAAATTAGGCAGCAACAATAACAGTACTGAAAAATTGAACTATGATGTGGTTGGACCAATCTGTGAGAGCTCGGATTGTTTCGGAAAAGAAGTGACCCTTCCTGTATCCGAACGCGGCGATCTAATCGCAATCCGTACCGCAGGTGCCTATGGAGAAGTTATGGCTTCGAAATATAACCTTAGAGATGAAATTAGGTTTGTGTTTTCGGGAGAGATATGAGATGTGAGATTTGAGATTTGAGATAGAAAGGGTTTTATATATTTAGACATCAGACATCAGACATCAGACAATAGATATAAGACATTTGATGGTTGAATGTTTTTAGTCATTAAACAAGAGATGTAGAAGTGGTGGTAAATTTGATATCTCAATACTCATATCTCATATCTCACATCTAATTTGTAGTACGTTTAATATCTCAATACTCATATCTCACATCTCACATCTAAATAAAAAAAAGAAATCCTGAGCTAAATAAGCTCAGGAGTTCTTTTTTATTTATTCCTGGTCCTTATTGAGGAAGACGAATTTTCCATCAAAGGCGTCGAGTTCGATTACGGAATCTCTGGATATTTTTCCGGAAAGGATCTCTTTGGAGAGTTCGTTCAGGATTCTTTTTTGGATGACACGTTTTAATGGTCTTGCACCATAAACAGGATCGTATCCTAACTGGGCTAACCAATCTAAAGCTTCGTCGGAGGCTGTTAGGAAGATGTTTTGTTCAGCAAGTTGTTTTTCAACTCTGTTAAATTGCATCCTAACGATATCTCCAATTTCAGTTCTGGAAAGCGGAGTAAACATGATCACCTCATCAATACGGTTCAAGAACTCCGGACGGATGGATTTTTGTAATAGATCCAAGACTTCATCCTTGGTTTTTGCAACCACTTCTTCTCTGTTCTCATCATTCAATTTAGAGAAATTTTCTTGGATGATATGAGATCCAGTGTTGGAAGTCATGATAATGATGGTGTTCTTAAAGTTTACCACACGACCCTTATTATCAGTCAAGTGACCATCATCCAATACCTGTAACAGGATATTGAATACATCAGGATGGGCCTTTTCGATTTCGTCTAAGAGTACCACTGAATAAGGTCTACGACGGACAGCTTCTGTTAATTGTCCACCTTCATCATAACCTACGTATCCCGGAGGCGCACCGATCAAACGAGATACGGCATGTCTTTCTTGGTATTCCGACATATCGATTCGGATCATCGCCTGCTCGTCATCAAATAGATATTCAGCCAAGGCTTTTGCCAGTTCGGTTTTACCGACCCCAGTAGTACCTAAGAAAATAAAGGAACCGATTGGGCGCTTAGCGTCACTTAAGCCAGCTCTAGACCTACGGATGGCATCAGCAATAGCTTCAATGGCCTCATCTTGTCCTGCAACGCGCTTATGTAATTCTTCCTCAAGGTTCAATAATTTTTCCCTTTCGGATTGGATCATTTTGCTAACTGGGATACCGGTCCATTTAGAAACGACATCAGCAATATCTTCAGACGTAACTTCTTCTTTCAGCATCCGGCTGCTATCTTGTTTTTCAGAAAGCTCTTTTTTCAAAGCATCCACCTTGTCTTGTGCTTCCTTGATTTTTCCGTATCTTAATTCAGCAACCTTGCCATAATCACCAGCACGTTCAGCTTGTTCAGCTTCCAGTTTGTAGTTTTCTATGTTTTGGGCTTCGGCATTGACTTGGTCTACCAAAGTCTTTTCAGATTGCCATTTTGCTCTTAGGGAGTCCCTTTCATTGGAAAGGTTTGCGATGGTTTCAGAGAGTTCGGAGATTTTCTTCTCGTCTTTCTCCCGTTTGATCGCTTCTCTTTCGATTTCCAATTGCATGATGCGACGTTCAAGTTCATCGACTACTACTGGAACAGAGTCCATTTCAAGCCTTAGTTTCGACGCAGCCTCGTCGACTAGGTCAATGGCCTTGTCTGGTAAGAAACGGTCTGTAATGTACCTTTGTGAAAGTTCTACAGCCGAAATGATGGCCTCATCCAGGATCCTTACTTTATGGTGGGTCTCGTAGCGTTCCTTGATACCGCGAAGGATTGAAATCGCATCTTGGGTATCTGGTTCTTCTACCATTACTTTTTGGAACCTACGCTCCAATGCCTTGTCCTTTTCGAAATACTTTTGGTATTCGTTCAAGGTAGTAGCACCGATTGTTCTCAGTTCACCACGAGCTAGGGCAGGTTTTAGGATATTGGCAGCGTCCATTGCGCCTTCACCACCACCAGCACCAACTAGGGTATGGATTTCATCAATGAATAGGATGATTTCACCATCGCTGTCTGATACTTCCTTAACCACAGCTTTTAAGCGTTCTTCGAATTCACCTTTATATTTTGCTCCGGCAACCAAAGCGCCCATATCCAAGGAGAACACGGTCTTTGTCTTCAGATTCTCAGGGGCATCACCTTTAATGATTCGATATGCAATACCTTCTGCAATGGCTGTTTTACCAACCCCTGGTTCACCTACTAGGATAGGGTTATTCTTTGTTCTACGCGATAGGATCTGCATCACCCGTCTGATTTCCTCATCTCGACCAATGACAGGGTCGAGTTTACCGGATTCAGCGTATTCATTTAAGTTCCTAGCGTATTTGTTCAAGGCATTATAGGTTGCTTCGGCGTTCTGATCCGTTACCCTTGAATTTCCTCTCAATTCTTTGATCGCAGTTTTCAGGTCTTTTTCAGTTACACCTTGATCCTTCAATAGGCTGGATACTTTATCGCCAGATAGCAATAATCCCAATAAGATATGCTCGATGGATACGAATTCATCATTGAATTCTTTCAAGAAGCTTTGTGCTTTCTGTAAAACAGCAGTGGCACTGTTGCTCAGGTATACATTACTTCCGCTTACCTTAGGGTAGGATTCGATTAGTTTATCGACTTCCTGGCTTAAGTAGCTGATATTGACGTTTAATTTCTTGAGTAAATGAGAAATGACATTCTCATCTACCGATAACAAAGCTTTCATGATATGCGCTGGCTCAATCGCTTGTTGCTGATGGCCAGATGCAATTTCGGAAGCTTTTTGTATTGCCTCTTGGGCTTTAATAGTAAAGTTGTTAAAGTTCATATGATAGTTTAGCTATTTGTATTATGAGATTAACAAAAGGAATGCCTACAGTGTTTTTAGTTATTTTGCTGTAATTTTGACAGTTATAAATAATAATACATGTCAAAAAGACATGATGTAATTGAAATTAAGAAAAATAATGCCTTGTAGATCATTTAGTTAGTGTTTTTGTTTAGATGGATGAAATCAAAACGCTTGTAAAAGTGGTCTGAAGTTTACATCTTTGCATCGCTTTCAAGGAAAATGCCTCCTTAGCTCAGCTGGTAGAGCAACTGACTTGTAATCAGTAGGTCATTGGTTCGATTCCGATAGGAGGCTCAAAAAGAGGATATCATTTGATATCCTCTTTTTTGTTTTAATCTTTTTATTTGAGCATCATCGCCTCTTTATGGTTCAGAACCTGTTTGAAGGTTGGTGTACCATTTTGAAATAGTGCTTTATGGTGCGGAGCAGGAATTAAGACCTTTACTTCATATTTTTCTAATGGAATAAAGAAAAGAATGCCATGTTCAACAAAGTTTTCATCTGTTATTTCCGTGTATTTCTCTGCTTTATCGTTGATACGATTTAAAGATTCTAGTTTTTTGATTACCTGCTGCATAATTATTTTTCTTCATGGAAAACCAAAATCGGCACCTTTGAATGCAGAGCAAGGTTGTTGCTAATGCTGCTATTGAATAGCCGATCAAAGAAGCTTCGATTTCTTTTAACGACGCCTAATATATCAATATTGTTTTCAAGGATGTAATTTGCAATGGTATTTTCTATACTTTCAACCTCATCGAGCAGGACATAGTTGATGTTTTCATTCGGGAATTCCTTTTGCCATGCTTCGCTATGCAATAAGACATCCGCTACTTTATCGTTATGCAACACATGCAAGCATTCGATCTTAGCATCTACCGCTTTTGCCATGATCAACATCTCTTTCAGTGCAGATTTGTCCTTTTCACGGAAAAGGGTAGTGAAGACAGTTCGTTTGATGCCTTGGTATTTAGCATGCGGTGGAACCGCAAGCACTGGGTTTTGGATGGACTTGATGACACTCACGGTATTGGTTCCGATCAATTTGGATAGGAAACCTGATTCGCCATGGGTTCCCATTACCACTAAATGGATCTTTTCGCGAGTTACAATGTTTTTTACCACGGAAGCGACGGGGCCTTCTTCAAAGAGAAATACCAATTCCACTTCTTGCATACCTATCTCGGCAGCTATATCACGAAGCTTTTGGGTTTTCTTTTTATAGACTTCGAATTGGTTGAGCTCAATGGTTTGATAGACTTCACCTAATAGTTCCGGTTGGCCGCCATGTGTTGCAGAAAGGACTGGCTCTAAATAGGAGTAAAGCACATAAATCTTGGCATCAATCGATTTGGCTATATGCAATGCATAGAGGAACGCATTATTAGCAATTTCTGAAAAATCTGTAGGAAATAATATGGCTCTCATAGTCGTTAATTTTGTGTTTGTTAAATTTACCAAATAATGGGCAAGGAATTAATGACCTTTATCATTATTTTATACCAACTGTAGCATGAATTTGTTTTATATCGTTATCCTAATATAGAATATTTATAGCAGGATTTGTATGAATAAAGCTTAGCTTCATCTATAGTTTTTTTAATTACAGAAGATTAGAGAAGACATAGGTGGGAATTTTAAGGAAATATCTCAGTAACAGTACAGCATTGAATCTAAGGACAGCTTTGGAGCAATGTGCTATGTCTAATTCTGAGAAGAGTAAATCCTTTCTGTACAAGAAATTCTATGGGTACGTGATGGCGGTCGTGATCCGATATATGAAGCATGAAATGGAGGCTGAGGAGTTGGTCAATGAGTGTTTTGTTAAAGCTTTCAATAAGATCGGGACATTTTCACTGCATGAGGATCCTAATGTTCTGGAAAAGACATTTAAGTCTTGGATTGCAAGGATTGCCGTGAATACTTCGATCGATGCACTCAGGGTGAGAAAGCAAATGTATATGCTAGATGACCTGAGCAGTAGTGATACCATTCATTATTCGGTAGATAATGGCAGCAAGTTGGAATATGAGGATATGCTTTCCTTAATCCAGCAATTGCCAGATATCCAGCGATCGATCTTCAACTTGTATGAGATTGAGGGTTATTCGCACGAGGAGATAGGGAAGGAACTGGGCATTCCAGAAAGTACGTCCAGGACTTATTTGACAAGAGCGAAACAGAAGTTGCGCAAATTGTATTTGAGTCAAATTGATTTAGAAAATATTAAATCCTGATTCGTTTAGATAATGGAAGAGAAGAATAAAAAAGATATTGTCGAACAGATCGTCGAAAAGATGAAATCCATGGAGGAACTTCCGTATAAGGAAGGCGCATGGGAGAATTTTCAGAGTCGATACGGCGGGGCCCCGATAAAAAGGAACAAACCTTATTATTGGGCTGCTAGCGCTGCGGCAATTTTATTGTTAGGAGTTGCAACGGTTAAGTACTGGCCGGATAATAATCCTGCTGATCTCAATAACCAAATGGCTTCAAGTCAAGAAGCAACTATGGATAATAGATCGACCCCGCAGGATAATAATGGGCTACAAGAAGGTTTGAGCAGTCAAGATGTTGGAGTGAATCCATTGCAAGGCAGTGAAATTGCTGGTACTGATGGATGGAATGCCTCTGCAAATGGAACTAATCTTATCGCCCAGGCGCAAGTTCAGGATGCCCATGATGAAGTGAGGGGCTATCAAGATTTGGGGTTGGTTTCTAATTATGCTAATCAAGGAGTTTACCCATCGACCGTACAGATTCCTAATTCATTGCATGCCTATAACTTATCAGATAAGAGAGCAAAGATTGATCTTGAGGACGATAAACTAGGTTTTAGGGAAAATAACATCAATACCGAATTGGCATACCAGGCTCAAGAAGCGAAGAAAGGTGCTGAGCCAACCATAAAAAACAGGAATTTTAATTTTAGGGAGCGATTTGATCTAGGGCTTTTCGTTTCTCCAAATTCAACCAATGAGCGGTTCAACTTTGGAGGTGGAGTCTTATTAGCTTATAACATCAATAAGAATGTGAGCGTAAGGACTGGATTGGCTTACAACCGGTACGATGCATCCCAAATGAAAGACCCTGTAGCGAATTCAGAGACTCCTGTTGTAGCGAGTAAAGAAGCCTTGCAGAAAATTACAGCAAATGGACTTACCCAGAATTTTGCGAGCAGCAATGCGATTATTCTGCCGAACGTAAATGCGATTTCTGGAAATGTGCAGGCCTTGGAAGTTCCATTGGATGTACGTGTGAAGTCTAAATCAGGTTATTACGCCTCCACAGGTATAACCTATGCTGCTGTATTCAACCAAAATAGGTATGCGCATTATGTGGAGAATGCCAATACTGAATTGTTTGGTAATGGACTCCCAGAAAGTGAGGCGGAAGTGAAGACTGCCGTGAAGCAGGTTTCCAGAGCCATCAAGACTGAGGATGAAAACGTGAGTAGCAATGGTTTTGGCGGTTTTGTGAACTTCTCCATTGGAAAAGAAATGAAGATGAACAAAAACATCAATCTATCGGTTGAGCCTTATTTCAAAATGCCAGTTGGTAGCTTTAAAAGAGCAGATATGAACTATACCAATGGTGGTATCAGGATCATCACGAACTTTTAATTTACATCTGGTCTATTCGGACCCAAGCCATGCCGGCAGAAATTGCTCCTTGAACTCCAGGGTCGCCATCTTCGAATACCAAGCAGTCGATTGGATCGACATTTAAGTGTTCTGCAGCCAATAAAAATGGTTGAGGAGAGGGTTTTCCTTCAGGTGTATCACCTGCACAGACCAATGTTTCATATTTGCCCACGACCTTAATGACATCAAGTGTAATATTTAAGGTAGAGCGGCTCCCACCTGATACAATCCCAATTTTTCTTGATTCTGCGAAATCATATAAAATCTGTCTTACAAAATCTACGGGTTGGGTTTTTTGGATGAACTGTTCTATAAAGATTGCGGATTTTCTCTTTGCAAATTCAAATCGGTCCAAAGGTACTTGATAACGGGAAGAAATCTCGTCTGCCACAGCCACTGTTGGCCATCCAGCAGTTTCATCGATCAAATCTGGATTTAAAACAATGCCATGTTCCTTGGCAGTTTCCACATACGCTGCTTTATGGGCTTGCATATTATCTGCTAAAGTTCCATCAACATCAAAAAGTAAAGCTTTGAAAGGGGCGGCAATTTCTTTTAGTTTAAGGTATTTCTGATAATTTTCTTCCGTCATCTCGCAAAAATAAGAAAGTCTCCAAGATTTGGAGACTTTCAAGATCATTTTCTGGTCATACCTGTAGTGTTAGGTATGTTGTTAATCTTATTTTTCAGATTTACGGCGTTTCAGCTCTTTCATGATTAAGCTCAGCTCGCGTCCAGTCTGTCCACCTACAGAGGTGTTTTCTTGAGCACGGCGGAACAAGTAAGGCATTACTGATTTTACTGGTCCGTAAGGCATGTACTTAGCCACATTATAACCTGCAGCTGCCAAGTTGAAAGAAAGGTTGTCCGACATCCCTAGAAGCTGTGCAAAGAACACATTAGGAAGATTGTGTGGGATATTTCTTTTTTCCAATTCATTGGTCAACAATCTGCAGCTTTCCTCATTGTGGGTACCAGCCATCAATCCAACGGTATCAATGTTGTCAAGACAAAAATCTACAGCGGCATTGTAATCTGTATCAGATGCTTTTTTGTTTGGCTGAATAGGAGAAGGGTAATTGTTTTCTTTGGCCCTTTCTCTTTCAATTTCCATGTATGCACCACGTACGAGTTTTGCACCAAGGTGGAAACCTTGAGTTTTAGCATAGGCAAAATCAGCTTTGATGGAAGCTAATTTGTCATGACGGTACATTTGATAGGTGTTATATACAATTGGGCTTTCCGAATTGTATTTTTCCATCATTTCTCTAGCAATATCATCGATAGTGTCCTGGATCCAGGAGTGTTCAGCATCGATAAGCACACGGATGTTATTATCATAACAAGCTTTGCAGATCCGGTCACATCTCTCCAACATGCGGTTGTATTCCGCTTGTTCTTCAGGGGAAAGAGATTCTTTAGCATCGATTTTGGCCAAAAGGTCAAATCTTCCCAAACCGGTAGGTTTGAAAACACAGAAGGAGATCAACGGGTTTGCTTTTGCAGCTTCTACGGTCCTAAGGATTTCAGCGCAGCAAGCATCGAAGCTTTCTTCCGAATCTTCGCCTTCCACAGAGTAGTCAAGGATGGTAGTCACATGACCTTTACCTAGGTCTTGGATTGCAGTTTGGCAATCTTGGATACTTTCTCCTCCACAGAACTGTTTGTAGATGGTGTTTTTGATAATGCCTTGAATCGGTAATCCGATATTCAACGAAAAGTTTGTAATTGGTGTCCCTATCTTAATTAGGGTATTGCTCGCGACCATTTTAAATAACCAATACGCTTTGTTAAGGTCTTTGTCGCTTTTGCCTTGAAAGGCAATTTCGGTGTTGTTAAAGTCAAGCTTTAAGGGTGAAGCTATGTCCATATTACTTTAATTTGATGTTGGTAAAATTAGGCTTTTTTTATGAATTAAAAACATTGTAATAATGTAAATACTATCAATAAGAATTACTTTTGTTCATGCAAACGTTTACACTAGAAGGGGATTACATCCAATTGATCCAATTATTGAAAGTTATGAACTGGGTTGAGCATGGTGCCATGGCCCAATGGGTGGTCGAAGAAGGCCTTGTAAAGTACAATGGCCAAGTAGATTACAGGAAAAGATTGAAAGTTAAGGTCGGCGATATCGTAGAATTCGACGGCAATAAAGTGAAGGTTCAATAATTCTTAGGCTCTGTAAAATATCTGTTTACAGTTTTAAAAATCCAATTACATTCAATAAAAAAATCTATCTTTAGGTAGAAAATATATATGAAGAAGATTAATAGTTTGGGATACGAAGTCGTATTCGATGATGAGTTAGATGAACTGCAGTCCTTTCTCATCGATCATGATTATTCGCAACTCTTGATTCTTGTGGATAGAAACACAAATGATCATTGTCTACCTGTAATTCAGGCTGCCATACCTGATATTGTTGATTATGATATCATTGAGGTAGATCCAGGTGAGGAGAACAAGAACATAGACTTCTGTATAGGTGTTTGGAAAACCATGTTGGACTTTGGAGCCGACCGCAAAGCTTTGATGCTTAATCTAGGTGGCGGAGTAGTGACTGACATGGGCGGTTTTGCTGCCTCTACCTATAAAAGAGGGATTGATTTTTTAAATGTACCCACTACTTTACTTTCTCAAGTTGATGCTTCTGTTGGAGGCAAAACTGGGATCGATCTTGATAATGTGAAAAATATCATAGGTACATTCAGCCAACCAAAGGCTGTTTTTATTTCCAATAAATTTCTTGAAACATTAGATGATCGTCAGGTCCTATCAGGATTTGCTGAGGTCATAAAACATGGTTTGATTCAAGATAAGGATTTGTTTAACCGTTGTAAAACAGTGAATCTGCCTGTTATACCTGAAGGTATGGTGTATGATTCTGTGCTGATCAAAAACAAAGTTGTCCTCGAGGATCCTACAGAAAAAGGCTTGAGAAAGATCTTGAATTTTGGACATACTATTGGCCATGCCATTGAGGGTTATTCTTTGGTGACCGATGTAAATCCTTTATTACATGGAGAAGCAATTGCTATTGGAATGATATGTGAAGCGTATCTTTCCCATAAAATTAACAATTTAGACATAGCTGAATTGGATGAGCTCGTTGATTATCTATTATCAATCTATCCTAAATACAATTTGAATTCGGCGGTTTACCCAGAGTTGCTGGCATTGATGAAGAACGATAAGAAGAATGAAGGCAATAAACTTGGGTTTGCGCTGTTAAGGAAAATTGGGGATTGTGACTTTAATAAATACGTGGAAGAAGATGCCATCATCGAAAGTCTAGATTACTATCAATCAAAAACCAAATAAACAAATGAAAAGAATTTGCATACTGACCCTAATCTGTTGTTTAAGTATCTGTTTTGCTTTTGCAACAGGCATTGAAAAACCCAAAAAAGTTTTAGTTTTCACCAAGACAGCAGGCTTTAGGCATGACAATATTGAAGAAGGAGTGAAGGTCCTGACCAAATTGTTGAAGGATGAAAATATTGGGATGTTTCATACCGAAGATGCAAATGTATTTTTAGCGGATTCACTAAAGAATTTTGATGCCGTTTTGTTTTTCAGTACTACAGGTACCATACTTGATGAGGAGCAAAAGGTAGCTTTTCAGAATTTCTTGAAATCAGGAAAAGGATTTATGGGTATTCATGCTGCTACTGATACTGAGCATGACTGGCCATGGTACAATAATTTAGTAGGGGCTTATTTTGCTAGCCATCCGGCCGTACAAGAAGCGAAGATCGATGTAAAGAATAGAAAACATTTAGCTACAAAGCATCTTCCAAAGGTATGGATGCATAAGGATGAATGGTATGATTTCTCCAATGTTAAACCGGACCTGAAAATATTGATGACCCTGGATGAGAAGTCATACAAAAATGGTAAGATGGGTGATTTCCATCCTATTGCTTGGTATCAGAAGTACGATGGTATTAAAGTTTTTTATACTGGCTTAGGACATACCAAGGAATCTTTTTACGAACCTAACTTTCAAAAACAGATTATAGGTGGCTTAAAATATGTTTTGGGCTATTAATCGATTCTCAATAAAGGATTTAAAAAAGGAGGTATTTTACCTCCTTTTTTCATTGTAAATAAATTGTTTCATAAAACTCTTGTTTTTTAAAAATAATTCATAAATTAGTTCTAATTGTAAACTTAATTCTAAACAAAATCAATTCCTGTTATTATTGTATTATTCCTTTTTGATGTGAAGGAAAAGTACAACAGAAATTTTGAAAGTGTTTGATGTACACTTTGTTAATATTAAGCAGAGGGACATAGAGTGAGGGAAAGTACCATAAATACCGATAACTAATAAACTATATAACTTTAACTAACAGCTTATGATCAACAAGTACTTAATTCCAATTAGTAAACCAAAATAACTTAAAGAAATACATTTCTTTTTAGGAAGATAGATCTCCCATACTTGGGATTTCTACGGTTATTAAATAATAAATATTTAATTCATGGCATTGCTATGCCATGAGGTTAAGATTTATTGAAACAATGAACTAATAATTTAACAAACTAACTAACAAATTCTATTATGGGAAGATCAATGAAGTTCCATAGCAATTCTTTTATTCCCAAAAAATTGCTAAAAAATGGACTTCTGATTTCAATGGGCGTGCTCGCCATGAGCAGTGTCTCTGCATCAGAAGTTTCAATTTGGAATAAAATCGCTATGCATCCGCTATATGCGATGCAAAGTCCAGTAAAAGGTAAGATTATTAACCAGGCTACTCAAGAGCCAATTGCTGGTGCCACCATTAAAATCGTCGGAAAGACGTCGAGTACCTCATCAGATGCTTCAGGAAATTTCGAAATCGATGCGCAAGCAAACGATGTCCTTATTATTTCTTATGTAGGCTATTCTTCTACTCGTCACACAGTGACCTCCACAACTCAACCGATTACCATCTCTTTAACGGAGGATAGCAGTAATTTGGAAGAAGTGGTTGTAACCGGTTATGGAACGCAAAGGAAGAAAGACTTAACGGGTTCTGTAGCCGTAGTAAATGTATCGGAGTTGAAGTCCCAGCCAGCTGGTAGTGCAGTTGAAGCCTTGCAAGGTCGTGCTACAGGGGTGCAGATTGTCAACGACGGTGCGCCAGGTTCTACGCCTCAAATTCGTATCCGTGGTTATTCGACCATTAACAACAACGAACCTTTGTACATTATTGATGGTGTACCATATGAAGGCAAGTTGAGTTGGTTGAACCAAAATGATATTGAAAGTATGCAGGTGTTGAAAGATGCGTCAGCTGCTTCAATCTATGGTGCTCGTGCGAATAACGGGGTTGTGATCGTAACGACCAAGTCCGGAAAAGAAGGAAGTACCAAAATCACTTTGGATGCTTACGCAGGTGCGGGAGTTCCAAACAAAGGTTCATTCCCAAAAATGCTGACTCCTCAGCAGATTTTGGATATCGACAATAAATTCAATGGAACTAACCTACAGTTACCAGATTATTTATTGGCAGGTTCAAAAACAAACTGGGATGTAACTGCCGCAGATGCTGATATGAGCAAGTACAACTACTTCGCTAAAGATCGTGCATCATTCTATCAGATCACCAAAGCGAATAAATCAGGAACCAAATGGTTTGATGAATTATCACAAACTGCTCCAATTCAATCCTATCAATTAGCTGCAACGGGAGGTAATGAAACTTCTCAATATGCATTCTCTGGGGGTTACCTAGATCAAAGAGGTAGTATTATCCATACCGGTTTCCGTCGTTATAACGTGAGGACCAATACCCAATTCAATGCTTTCAATAAGAAATTAAGATTCGGTGAAAACCTTTCTTATGCTTATACAGAAGGTCATGGTATGGGAGTTAATCCAAATACTGCGGGTGGTTACCAAGGTGAAGGATCTGTATTAGGATTCGCTTACCGTATCCAAAACATTATCCCAGTTTATGATGAAGGTGGAAACTTTGCAGGTTCATTTGGTAAGGACTTAGGAAACGGTGAAAACCCAGTGGCTTTGGCTTACCGTGCTAAAGACAATATGAACCGTTCTAATTTCTTCTTCGGTAACGCATTTGCAGAGTATGACATCATTGATGGTTTGACATTACGCTCTAACTTCGGTTTGAGATATGAAAACTACAATGGAGTAAGCTATACTTATCCAAACCCAGAATTCTCTGAAGGTAGTTTCAATAATGGAATGAGTGAATACCAGGGATATACTACAGAATGGACTTGGACCAATACAGTAAACTATAAACCTAATCTTGGTGAAGACCATAGCTTAAACGTAATGGTTGGTACCGAGGCTATCAAAAACAGAAACCGTGGTATTGATGGCAGTAGAAATGGTTACTTCATCATGAACAGCTTGGATTATCTGTATCTAAACGCAGGTAGTTCGAACTTCAACAATAATGGTTCTGGTTCTATAGGAAGTATGTTCTCTTTAATGGGAAAAGCTGACTATGCATACAAAGACCGTTATCTATTGAGCTTGATCGCTCGTCGTGATGGTTCATCTAACTTTGGTGAGAACCACTTATACGGGGTTTTCCCAGGTGTTAGTGCTGCATGGCGTATTTCTCAAGAGGAGTTTGCAAAAAGTGCGGAATGGTTAACTGACTTAAAACTTCGTGCAGGTTACGGGGTGACAGGTAACCAACGTATCCCGGGATTCCAGTACTTGAACAGGTATTTGGCTTCCTTGACTGAATCATCATACCCAATCAACAATGGCGTGGTGAATGGTATCTGGCAAAACTCTTACTCTAACCCAGATATTAAATGGGAGCAGGTTAAATCATTGAACGTAGGTTTAGACTTCACTGTATTGAACGGTGATTTAGACGGATCGATCGATTGGTTTAACAAGAAAACGACTGACATGTTGTTCTTAGTTCCACTTCCAGCTGCTGCTGCAGGTAGAGCTGCTTCTCCATACCAAAATATCGGTGATATGAGCAATAAAGGTTTTGAGTTCTCTTTGGGTTACCACTATGGTCACAGACAAGAGAAACCATTTACCTTAGACTTATCAGCTAATTTCTCTAACTACAAGAATGAGGTCGTAGCTTTAGCTCCAACCGTATCTCAAGTGAACTATGGTGCTTTCCGTTCTATGGAAACTTCTATCCTTCAAAAGGGACAACCATTTGGATCATTCTATGGTTACCAAGTGACCGGTATCTACCAAAGTGTTGATGATGTGAATAATTCACCTTCATACGATGACGCTAGACCAGGAGGTTTGAAATATGCAGACTTGAACGGTAACGGTGAAATTGATCCAGGAGACAGAACGATCATTGGTAATCCGCACCCAGACTTCACATACTCTTTAAAAATTAACGCAGCTTATAAGAACTTTGATGTGTTACTATACTTCTATGGTTCACAAGGGAATGACCTTTATGAAGCTACTCGTTACTTTACAGACTTCGGGGTATTCCGCGGACAGAAGAGCGTAAGGGTATTGGATGCATGGAGTGAATCAAACACAGGTAGCAATATCCCATCTCTACCTAATCCAGCTGACAAAACAAGTGCGATGGAATATGCAACATCCTCTTATTATGTGCAGGATGGAAGTTTCTTGAAACTTAAGAATTTCCAAATTGGATATAACTTGCCAACTAAAAAGCTATTTGGTGAGAACACTACATTCAATAGGTTAAGATTATATTTAGGTGTTACCAACTTATTCACAATTACCAAATACGAAGGCTTAGATCCTGAGGTTTCAGCGACTCCATCTGCTTATCCAGCATTGGGTGTTGACTTTGGGGTGTATCCACAAGCTCGTCAGTATACATTTGGACTTAATTTAGGATTTTAGTAGGTAGAGAATATTAAATAGAACAATCATGAAACGAAATAAATTAATGATTCTTTTAGGCGCGGGAATGCTACTTGTCACTTCCTGTGGAAAAGAATTTTTACAGAAATTACCTCAAGGCCAGTTGTCTGAGCCTCAGGTAGGGAATAAAGATGGTGTGGAAGGTGCACTAATAGGTGCATATAGTATCTTAAATGGTAATGTAAGCGGTACATGGGGTAATTATGCTTCGGCACCTAGCCAGTGGCTATTTGGTGAGGTTGCATCCGACAATGCCCACAAAGGTTCAGAGCTTACTGACCAGACACCAATGAATATGATCGAAACCTATAATGCGATCAGTACCAATGACAACTTGTCCCAAATGTGGCAAGTATACTTTGAAGGTATTTTACGTTGTAACAATACCTTGAAGTTACTAGCTGCAGACCAAGCTGGACCAAAAGAAATCTCTGCAGAGCGAGCTAAGGAAATCGAAGCTGAGGCAAAGATGTTGAGAGGTCATTACAATTTCTTCTTATGGAGGATCTTTAAAAATGTCCCAATCATTACCGAAGCGATAACTACAGCTGAAGCACAGACCATTCCAAATGACAAGGATATTACGCCTACCATTGAAGAGGACTTCAAATTTGCAGTTGCTAATTTACCAGCTACTAAAATCAAAGATGAGTTTGGTCGTATGGACAAAAATGCTGCAAAAGCATATTTAGGTAAGCTTTATCTGTATCAAAAGAAATATGCACAGGCTTTGACTCTATTCAAAGAGGTTATGGCTGGTAAGGATATCACAACCATGCCATACTGGAACAACTTTGATGTAACCAAGGAAAATGGACCTGAGGTAGTGATGGTAGCTAAACATGCCATCAATTCCAATGGCGCTGCCGATAACTCCAACGTAGGGGATATGCTATCTGGTCTATATGGTAGTTCACCAGTAGGATGTTGTGGTTTCTATCAACCAACCATTGATTTAGTGAATTCATTCCAAGTTGATGCTAATGGTCTTCCATTATCTACCACAGCTTACCGTGCGACTCCATATCTTTCAGATTTGAAAAACCCAACAGATTCATACGCTTTAGATGTGACCTTGAAGTTCGATCCACGTTTGGATTATACCGTTGGTCGTAGAGGGGTTTCTTATTTGGATTATGGAATTATGCCAGGTAATGCTTGGATCCGTGATGCTAAATACGCTGGACCATTCGTAACAATCAAAACCATGATTCCCGTTGCTCAATTTGCTACCAATGCTGCACCTGGAGCAAATTACCTAACAGGCTTAGACGTAAATATCATTCGTCTAGCAGATGTGTGGTTGATGGCTGCAGAATGTGAGGTTGAAGCAAATAACCTTCCAGGAGCATTGAAATTGGTCAATGATATCCGTAAGCGTGCTGCTACTCTTCCTGCAAAGAAAACAGGAACTGGAGCCAATGCTGCAGCGTATAACGTGAAGCCATATCCATCATTCGCTAATCAAGCTGATGCACGTACTGCTGTAAGAACAGAACGTCGTATTGAATTGGCCATGGAAGGACACCGTTTCTTTGACCTTGTACGTTGGGGAGTAGCTAAATCTGTACTGGAAAGCTATTCTTCATTTGAAGGCACTTATCTACCTGCATACAAAGGCTTAACATTCTCTGCAAACAGCGAATACTGGCCAGTGCCTCAGGTGGAAATTGACCGTAGCAATGGTGCATTAAAATAGAACTATTAGGTTAATTCAATAAAAGAAGAATGGGCTGGTCAGTTGATCAGCCCTTCTCTTTTACTATAAAATCTTTGTTTCATTCTTCCTAAAATTCGAAACAATTATTATGTTTACAGCATGAGAAGCATACTAATCCTAATGGGTTTATTGGCCTGCTTGACTACCAAAGCGCAATCTACCCTCAACCTAAATGATGAATTTCAAAAATCTACAGTTTTACCCAAGCATTATTACGGTTTCAGTCTATATGATGTCGATGAACAACGCTTTGTGTACAACCATAACCAAGACAAGCATTTCACTCCAGCATCAAACACAAAGGTATTCACCTTATTTGCTTCCCTGAAGCTGATCGGGGATTCTATCCCAGGAATTGCATACGTAGAACGAGGAGATTCCTTGATATTTTGGGGAACAGGTGATCCTAGTTTCTTGCATCCAAGATTGGATAACGGAAGAGTATATAACTTCTTAAAAAACAGCAATAAAAAACTATTCTATTCAAGTTCTCCTACCCAAGAACCTACCTATAGAAACGGCTGGTCCATCGAAGATTATGAATTCTATTATCAACCAGAATTGTTCCCATTTCCCATTTATGGTAATGTCGTGCAGTTTAGGGAGGTTGATGGCAAACTGAAATTATTCCCTTCTTATTTCGAACGTGATGTAAAGCAACTTGCCGATACCACCACACGTTATAGGATCCATAGAGCATTGGAGAACAATAGATATGAAATCAATGAGCTTCCATTGCCAAAGAATTATGTCAATGAAAAGCCATTCCGTCCTAGCGATAGTCTTTTGGTTCTATTGCTCCAAGATACCTTGAAAAAGGATGTCGGATTGGTTCATCAGCAGCTCCCTCAAGATTTCAAGATCTACAATTCTGTAGAAAAAAGAGTTGTAGAACGTGAAATGATGCTACCAAGTGATAACTTCTTGGCAGAGCAGTTCAATATGGTCGCATCCTTTTTGAAGTACAACAGCTTTAAGACTGAAGATTTGCGTCAATATATGATGGACACCTATTACAGCAAATTAAGTGATACCATTGAATTGAGAGATGGAAGTGGATTGTCAAGTTACAATAAGATCACCCCAAGAAGTATGGTGGAGGTATTGCTACAGATCAGCAATGAGGTGCGTGACGAGAATGCCAAACACTTTTTATTTCCAGCAGGAGGCTTAGAAGGAACACTGAAGAATGTATATCCAACACCGGGAGGAAAGGCATTCGTATGGGCCAAGACTGGTACGATCAATAGTGTTCACTGTCAGAGTGGTTATATCATAACCAAGAAAGGAAAGCGTTATGTATTTTCTTTCTTAAACAATAATTTCATGGGAAGCTCTAGTCCAGTCCGCAAGGAGATGGTTCGTATAGTTACCCATATCTACGAAAATTTTTAAACCAGTTCTAAAATCAAATGGTATATTCGCATAAGCAAATCTTATGAAAATATTCAAGAAGAATGATAAAAGATTAATCAGATCATGGTCCATGTACGATTGGGCCAATTCTGCTTATAATCTGGTCATCAACTCCACCATTTTTCCAGTATATTATACAACCATTACAAAAAATCCGGAAACCAATGACACGGTTTCCTTTTTTGGTTTTGAGATCATCAATACTGCACTTTCCAATTTTGCCCTCTCCATTGCTTATTTATTGATGGCTTTGGGTTTACCTTTTATTTCGGCTTATTCTGACGCTGCCGGAAAACGGAAGTTTTTCATGAAGCTCTTCACCTATATCGGTGCAATTGCATGTATGGGACTGTTTTTCTTTAAGATCAACACCTTAGAATGGGGGATTTTCTGCTATGCCATAGCAGCAATGGGTTATATTGGCGGAGTAGCCTTCAATAATTCCTACTTGCCCATTATTGCTAGCCCAGATCAACAGGATAGGGTCAGTGCGCAGGGATTTGCTTATGGATATGTAGGCTGTGTTACCCTTCAGATCATTTGTTTCGTGTTTATTTTCAAGCCAGAATGGTTTGGAATCACTGATGCATCTTTTCCAGCACGTTTTTCCTTTCTATTAGTAGGCTTGTGGTGGTTGCTATTTGCCCAGATACCATTCCGATTCTTACCTAGAAACAGACCGACCGTAGGATCTGAGCGCCTGCCTTTCTTTACAAAAGTGAAGAAGGAGTTCACGAGTGTTCTAGGTCAAATTAAGCAGATTGAAGCTATAAAAACCTTTTTACCTGCCTATTTCTTTTATTCAATGGGTATTCAAACCCTATTGATCGTTGCTGCGGCATTCGGTGAAAAGGTGTTGAATTTAGGGGCAAGTAAGCTGATAGCCTCCATCTTATTGATCCAGATTGTAGCTATCGGTGGAGCATATATCATGTCCGTTGCAGCCAAAAGGTTCGGGAATATTAAAGTCCTATTGGTTGTCGTGTTCTTTTGGATCCTGATTTGCTGTGCATCTTTCTACATGACTACCGAATACCAGTTTTACGGAATGGCCTTTACAGTAGGATTATTGATGGGAGGGATACAGTCCTTGTCTAGATCGACCTATTCAAAACTTATTCCTGAACATATTGAAGATACCACATCATTCTTTAGTTTCTATGATGTCTCTGAAAAGGTAGCCATTGTGATTGGCTTGTTCAGTTTTGGTATCATTGAACAGATCACACAAAACATTCGATATTCGGCATTGTTCCTATCTGTATATTTTATCATAGGGTTTTTGTTGTTGTTTCGTGTTTTAAAATTTAATAAATTACAGATTATTGAAAGCGATTAATGCATAAAGTAGAGTTATTTATTCCTTGTTTTATTGATCAATTATATCCTGAAACAGCCTTTAATACCGTTAAACTATTGGAAAAGGCAGGTTGCAAGGTCATATACAATACCGATCAGACCTGTTGTGGACAACCCGCATATAATGCCGGTTTTTGGGACGATGCCAAGAAAATTGGACAAAAGTTCTTGAATGACTTTAATGAAGAACATCCCATTGTCAGTCCATCTGCTTCCTGCGTTGGAATGGTTAGGGGAGGTTATGATGATCTTTTCACCAATTCCATTGAACACAATAAATGCAGGGCCATACAGCGTAATATTTTTGAAATCAGTGATTTCTTGGTCAATGTTTTGCAAAAGGAATACTTTGGGGCAGAATTAGTGGGAACGGCAGTTTACCATGATTCCTGTTCAGCACTTCGGGAATGCAAGATCAAGGAGGAGCCGAGGCGCCTTTTGAGCCATGTGGGGGGATTAGACATTGTTGAAATGCGCGATCAAGAGACCTGCTGCGGTTTTGGTGGTACTTTTGCCGTTAAGTTTGAAGGTATCTCTGCAGCCATGGCAGAACAGAAAGTGCAAAATGCGCTGAACGTCAAGGCAGATTATATTATATCTACTGATTCGTCCTGTTTATTGCAATTACAGGCTTATATTGAAAAAAATCAACTTCCCATAAAGACCATGCATCTTGTCGATGTTTTGACCTCTGGATGGGCTAATATCTAATAACATTTATATAACACAATCATGAGTTCAAGAAGAGAGTTTTTAAGAAACTTAGGTCTAGTAACAGCTGGAGTAACTTTAGCACCTTCGCTAGATGTATTCGCTGCTAAGAAAGACTGGTTTCAAATTTCATTAGCAGAATGGTCTTTACATAAAAAACTATTCAAAGGAGATTTGAAAAATATTGATTTTCCTGAGTATACTGCAAAAAACTTTGGTATCCATGGAGTTGAATATGTAAATCAATTCTTCAAGGATAAAGCTAAGGATATGACTTACTTAAAAGATTTGAATAACCGTGCTAAGGACAATGGCGTGAAAAACGTATTGATCATGATCGACGGTGAAGGAAGTCTAGGGGATCGCGATGAAACTAAACGTAAGCAAGCTGTAGAAAACCATTACAAATGGATCGACGCTGCTAATTTCCTTGGATGTCATGCTATCCGCGTAAATGCTGCTGGCGAGGGAACTAAAGAAGAAGTTAAGGACCAAGTGGTTAAAAGCTTGTCTACTTTAGCTGATTATGGCAAAAAAGGTAAGATTTCTGTAGTGGTTGAAAACCATGGTGGAATTTCTTCACATGGCGATTGGTTGGCAGATGTTTTGAAAACAGTAGGTAAGAAAAACTGTGGTAGTTTGCCAGATTTCGGTAACTTCTATGAGTACGATCGCTATCAAGGAGTAAAAGATCTTATGCCGTATGCTAAAGGCGTAAGTGCTAAATCTCATGCTTTCGATGCGAACGGCAATGATACAGGTATCGACTATGCGAAGATGATGCAGATCGTTAAATCCGCTGGCTACAATGGCTATGTAGGAATTGAATTCGAAGGAGATAAGATTTCTGAAGATGAAGGAATCAAATTGACTAAGGCTTTATTGGAGAAATTTAAATAAGAGCCCATCATATAGAGAAAGAGGCAAGAATGTAGATTCTTGCCTCTTTTTTATTTAATTTAACCATCTGCGTATTATTCAAGCTCTACGTAATAAATTGTTTACACAACTATTTTGTTTTTTATTTTCCAATGATTTCCTGTTACTGCCTTTTGTTTTTAATTGAAATTCAAAAAACAAGAAAAATAAATTTATTTCGATAAAAGTGTGGATTCTTTATCTTTTTTATGTCTTATATAGGTTAATGTTTTAAATATATCAACTTAAATCCTGTTTTCATTTAAATCTTTCATTAAAAAAATTAATAGGACTTTGATGGATTGATTAAACTTTTGGCTGAAATTGATATCTTAACAATTGAATGTTAAATCCGCTAGGGGCTGTTAACTTAGTATTAATTGTAAATAAAAATTTGTTAATTTGCTATCCGGAAAAAATATTGTTCTAAAAAAATCTTAATTAACGTAAATATCAATAACCGATGAATCAAGAAAAAGACCAAGAGTTGGTCCAGCACCTTGCCAAACAAGGAGTGGACGACAAAATGGTAATGGGACATCCTGCAAGTCTATTTGTCCTATTCTTTACTGAGATGTGGGAGCGTTTCAGTTATTACGGAATGAGAGCCCTTCTGACCGTATTCCTAATCACTGAAATTTCTAAGCAAGGCTGGGGATGGAGCAATCAAGATGCCATGGAGTTATACGCTTGGTATACCGGCTTGGTTTATTTGACTCCTTTAATAGGGGGTATGATAGCCGATAAGTTGACTGGATATCGCAAAGCTATCCTCTTAGGAGCTTTGATCATGACGCTCGGTCATGCGTCCATGGCCCTCGAAGGTACTTCGCAATCCTTTTTCTATGTCGGTCTTGTCTTGATGATCTTAGGTAATGGTCTTTTTAAACCAAATATTTCATCTATGGTGGGTCAGTTATATCCAGATACATCTGCGAAAAAAGATGCTGGTTATACGATTTTCTACATGGGGATTAACTCAGGTGCATTCTTAGGAATGCTATTGTGTGGTTATATCGGTGAAAAAGAGGGTTGGCATTACGGATTTGGATTAGCAGGAGTATTTATGTTCTTCGGTATGATTCAATTCTATTTCGCACAAAAGATCTTCGGCGTCATTGGTGAAAAGCCAGGAACGGTTCACTCACCTGAGGAACATGTCCACAACATTCAAGAAGAAGATCATACGCCTAAAAACGTAGTAAGAGATCGTTTGGTTGTGGTAGCAGTATTAATGATTGCCAGTATCTTTTTCTTTTTTGCATTTGAGCAAGCCGGAGGATCGATGACCATTTTTGCAAAGAACTATACCCAACGTGTTCTTGATGGCGATACGGGTGAGATCTTTAAATGGGTCGATGCAGCCTTGACCATATTCCCGATCTTGATCGTAACCTTTGTCCTTTTCAAATTATCCCAACAGATTTTCAGCAAGTATCCATTGACTGTGATTTTTACGGCCATTTCTTTCGCAATTATCTGGGCATTGGGTATTTGGAAGGTAAATAAAGAATTCTCTATTGAAACGACAGAAGTTACGGTTTCTTGGTTCCAGATCTTGAACTCCTTCTTTATTATCACCCTAGCTTCTTCCTTTTCTAAATTATGGGAAAAGGTATGGAACCCTTCGGGTCCAGTGAAGTTTGCTTTCGGGTTGATCTTGGTAGCCGTAGGTTTCCTTGCATTAGCTTATGGATCGATGTCGATCCCTTCAGGGGCGCAGACTGCATCAGTGAGCATGATCTGGTTGATCTTAGCCTATTTCTTCCATACTACAGGTGAGTTATGTGTATCTCCCGTAGGTCTTTCTTATGTAAGTAAGCTTTCTCCTAAGAAATTTGCTGGTCTATTATTTGGATTATGGTTTACTGCCTCAGCGATTGCAAACTTTATAGCAGGTATGACGGGTTCATTCATTGATAAAATCACTGAAACTTATTCCATGACCATTTTCTTTTTGATCATTGCAGCACTTCCTATTTTGGTAGCTATCTTATTATTGATCTTCAACGGTAAATTGAAGAAAATGATGCATGGCATCCACTAGTAGATAGTTAATACAAAACTGATTTAAATTGAAACAAATATAAAAGCCGAATCTTAATAACATTCGGCTTTTTTCATTCCAAGATATAGGCCTTTAATGGCGCTTAAAAAAATTACCCCATCAATGGATTCTAAGGAATCCTGAAAGTTTTTTTATTTTTACAAATTCAAACTTCGCGTTTGATTGAAATTACAGTTTATGAGTCAAGCTTCAGATGCTTCTTTTTCAGAAGAATTAGAGAAACAGGGAATCGACGGAAGCCTTGTGTTAGGTCATCCCTCCGGTTTATTTGTTTTGTTTTTCACAGAAATGTGGGAGCGTTTTTCCTTCTACGGAATGCGCGTGTTACTTATCAATTTCTTAACCAGTGCGATTATTTCAGGCAGTCCATTTTCAGGTTGGGGTTGGGATCCAGTCCAAGCCGGCGCTTTATATGGTACCTATGCGATGTTGCTCTACATTTCACCCATATTTGGTGGTATTTTAGCCGATAAGTATTTAGGCTATCGATATGCCATTGTCATTGGTGCTGCCATCATGACCTTAGGCCACTTGTTTATGGCTTTTGACACACCTTTATTCCTCTATCTAGGGCTTGGTGCCTTGGTGGTAGGTACGGGATTCTTTAAGCCGAATATGACCTCCATTTTATCTGAGATGTACAAGAAGTTCCCGCAAAAGAAAGATGCTGCCTATACCATTTTCTATATGGGGGTCAATTCAGGGGCTTTCTTTGGAATGATGCTTTGTGGTTATTTAGGCGAAAAGGTCGGTTGGCACTGGGGATTCGGATTAGCTGGTATCTTTATGTTTTTAGGGACTTTACAGTTCTGGTATGCCAAACCCATCTTCGGAAAGGTTGGAGATAAGCCTACAGCAGAGGTTAAAGCTGAAAAAGCTGAAGCTGCAGCATTGGCAAACCCAGATGATAAACCGAATCCATTTACAAAATTAGATATCTTCTTGATTGTTATCATGACCATCCTAGGATTGGGCTATGCATTCAATGACCCACTTTCTAAGATTTCAGGCTTAGATATCTTCTCTAGTCTTCAGGTAGGAACTACTGCAGGCCAAAATGTTGCCATTTTTGCAGCATTGATCATCTTCCTGTTTGTTGTTATTTCAAGATTGGCTAGATATACCAAAGTTGTCCGAGATCGTTTGATCGCAGTTATCATCTTTGCGTTCTTCGTTATCTTCTTCTGGATGTCTTTTGAGCAAGGAGCCTCTTCCTTGGTGATTTTTGCACGAGATAGTGTAGACAGAAGTTTATCGGGTAATTCCCTGACTATTTTCAATGTGGTCAATACCTTACTGACCATCGTCCCATTAATCTTTGTAACCTATGCAGTGACCATGCTGACCAAAAAGACTTTTGGCAAGGCACCACTCTCCAATATTGTACAGGTTATTTGCTTTGCAGCTGTTTGGGGTTTAGCATTATGGATGCTGTACCGTGAATTCACTGCCGAATCTTCGGAAATCGCTGTTTCATGGTTCTCGATCATGAACTCTTTCTTTATCATCACCTTTGCTAATTTCGTTTCTAAAATATGGGACTCTAAATATAACCCACCCGCAACCGTGAAATACGGAATGGGCTTGATTGTAATGGCAATCGGTTTTGGATTATTAGCTTTTGGTGCAAATGGACTCCAAGAAGGCGTAAAAGTATCGATGGTCTGGTTGATCTTGGCCTATATGTTCCATACCCTTGGCGAACTCTGTCTTTCACCGGTAGGTCTTTCCTATGTTTCCAAACTTGCCCCGGCAAGGATGATCGGTTTTATGTTTGGGATGTGGTATTTGGCATTGGCAATCGGAAATAAATTAGCAGCCATTATTGGTGGTCAGATTGAAATTATCACCAATCAGTATTCCTTGAGTACGTTTTTCTTGATCTTCACTATTGTGCCAATTGCAGCTGGAATTATCGTGATGTTACTTCACCCAATCGTGAAGAAGCTGATGCACGGCGTAAAATAGAATAATAAATACAATTAAATATAATGGCTACTGAGGCACAAAAAACTCTTGAGGAGATTCAAGATTTTAAAGGCAAATATCCAAAGCAGATCTGGAGACTCTTCTTTTCAGAGATGTGGGAGCGATTCTGTTTCTATGGGATGCGCGGGATGTTGGTCTTCTTTATGATTACACAACTGAATTTTGGAGAAAAAGAGGCCAATCTTCAATATGGAGCAACCCAGGCATTTGTTTATGCCTTTACCTTCATCGGAGGACTCTTCGCAGATAAAATTCTAGGCTTTAGAAAATCCCTCTTTTTCGGAGGATTATTGATGATCGTAGGCTCGGTATTACTGGCCATTGATACCCATCAGTTCTTTTTCTTTGGCTTGGCCTTCATAATTATCGGAACAGGTTTCTTCAAACCTAATATTTCGACCATGGTAGGAGAGCTCTATAAAAGCAATGACAACCGTCGTGATGCCGGATTTTCATTGTTCTATGCAGGAATTAACCTGGGTGCATTTTTAGGTGGATACATCTGTGTGGCGATTGGAAAAGGCTATATGTTGAGTTCTGTCATCGATGAGGCTCACCGTTGGAATGTAGCTTTTGGTCTTGCGGCATTAGGGATGTTGATCAGTTTGATCAATTTCCAATTTACCAAGCATGAGTTGGGACCAATTGGATTGCAACCTGGGCATCCAGACGCTATTGTCAAAACAAAACCCCTTCCTAAATGGGTTGAATATGCAGTGTATGCGAGTACCTTGATTTTCGTCCCTTTGATCCAGGTTATGGTTTCTAAAACGGAGTACACCGATTATTTTATGTATACCATTGGTCCTTTGACCCTGATCTATCTTTTTTATGAGATGTCCAAAGTCGAGAAAAAGGAACGCCATAAATTGATCGCTGCATTGATATTTATTCTGTTTTCCATCGTATTCTGGGGGATTTACGAACAGAGTGGGGGCTCATTGAGCATATTTGCAGCCAACAACCTAAATGATACCGTGGCAGGCGGAGCATTCCGTTTGGACCCTAATGGAGTGAATAACTCCGGTGGAGCATTCTTCATTATTATTTTAGCACCTCTATTTGGACTGTTATGGTTATGGTTGGCGCAACGAAAAATCGAACCCAATACCATTATCAAATTTGGATTAGGATTTATCTTCCTGGGCTTGGGTTATTATGTGCTTTTTGCTACCCGTTTCTTTGCAGTAGATGGAATGACTTCCCTGGACATCTTTACTGCGGCGTTATTGGTGATTACGATAGGGGAGCTTTGTCTTTCTCCAATCGGTCTATCCATTATGACCAAATTATCTCCAGCTAAATTGCAAGGGATCATGATGGGAATGTGGTTTTTAGCCAGTGCCTATGGTCAATATGTGGCTGGCCTGATCGGTGCCAATATGGCTGAAGCTAGAGAAGGCGCATCATTGATGGATAAACTCTTGACCTATACCGAAGGCTATAAGCAATTAGGATTATATTCCTTGATTGCAGGTGCAATTTTGATTATTCTATCGCCATATATTAAGAAATTAATGCATGGGGTAAATTAATATTTAATTCAACAATTATTCAAAGGCCGGAGGTGTAAACATCCGGCTTTTGTGTTTGTGATAGTTAATCCAGTGCTGGGTCTAGACGCACATCGAGTGGCATCTCGGCTTCGCTCGATAACCGCTGAGATGCCGATCAATCATCGGATTAAATCTTGGCCCATCCTCTCATCCCTTGCATCCTGGTTCTTACCCAAATCTTGGTCCATCCTCTAATCCCTTGCATCCTCGTTCAACCCCCAAACATCTTCTGTTACCGAACCTAATTGTTTGGGACTAATTGCTTAACTTTACGCCATCAAAATTTAAGGCGTGTCAGATAGCATTGTAATCATTCCTACCTACAACGAGAAGGAAAACATAGAACGAATCATTCGAAAGGTCTTTTCATTAGAAGTAGATTTCCATATCCTTATCGTTGATGATGGATCTCCGGATGGAACAGCAAATATTGTTAAAGAACTTCAGGCTACAGAATTCGCTGATCGACTCTTTATCGAAGAACGAAAAGGGAAGTTGGGTTTAGGTACGGCCTATATCCATGGATTCAAATGGGCGCTGAGCCGCTCTTATGAATTCATTTTCGAAATGGATGCTGATTTTAGCCATAATCCCGATGATTTGATCCGCCTTCGTGAAACCTGTAAAATAGGATCAGCTGATATGGCAATTGGATCCCGATATATCAAAGGGGTGAATGTGGTAAACTGGCCGATGAACCGTGTATTGATGTCTTATTTTGCATCGGCTTATGTCAGGTTGATTACGCGAATCAAGATCCAGGACGCTACAGCAGGTTTTGTATGCTTTAGGAGAGAAGTTTTAGAAACCATACCTTTGGATAAGATCAAATTTGTGGGCTATGCCTTTCAAATTGAAATGAAGTTCACTGCCATTCAATATGGTTTCAATGTTGTGGAAATTCCTATTATTTTTACAGATAGAACCTTAGGTACTTCAAAAATGAGCACCAAGATATTTAAAGAAGCTTTCTTTGGAGTTATTCAAATGAAATTCAATAGCTTGTTTAAAAAATACGAGAGATAATTGTTTACTAAAGATTTGTGTTCCAAGATATGAATGAAAACCTTGACCCCAATCCTGAAAGATTAACGTCGACTGATAAAGACTTGGAGAGGGTGCTTCGTCCGCAGACTTTCGAAGATTTTACCGGTCAGGCTAAGATATTGGAGAACCTTTCCATCTTTGTAAAAGCAGCTAAGCTACGTGCAGAAGCGCTTGACCATGTACTTTTACATGGTCCTCCCGGATTGGGTAAAACCACCTTATCCCACATCATTGCCAATGAGATGGGAGTAGGGATCAAAATAACATCAGGACCTGTATTGGATAAACCGGGCGACTTGGCTGGTCTATTGACCAACCTTGAAGAAGGTGATATCCTTTTTATTGATGAGATACACCGTTTAAGCCCCTTGGTTGAAGAGTATCTGTATTCAGCAATGGAAGACTTCAAAATCGACATCATGCTTGAAACGGGCCCAAATGCCCGTTCTGTTCAGATTTCTCTAAATCCTTTCACCTTAGTGGGAGCAACGACGCGTTCTGGCTTATTGACCGCACCGCTGCGCGCTCGCTTTGGAATCAATTCCAGGTTACAATATTACGATTCCAAGCTATTGACAGATATCGTTATGCGTTCTGCCCAGATATTAAAGGTTCCAATCTCTGAAGAAGGTGCCTTTGAAATTGCCAGAAGAAGCCGAGGAACCCCTAGGATTGCCAATGCCCTTTTGAGAAGGACGCGAGATTTCGCCCAGATCAAAGGAAATGGATCCATTGACAAAGCCATCGCCCAATTTGCACTAAATGCCTTAAATGTCGATGAACATGGATTGGACGAAATGGATAACCGCATCTTAAGCACGATCATCGAAAAATTCAAAGGTGGCCCTGTAGGCTTAAAAACCATTGCTACGGCCGTGGGTGAAGATGAAGGGACCATTGAAGAAGTGTATGAACCATTCTTGATCCAAGAAGGCTACATTATGCGGACTTCTAGAGGTAGGGAGTGTACGGAATTAGCATTCAAGCATTTAGGAAAAAATCATTTTAATAAAGGAAATACCTTATTTTAATTCCAATTTGCTCAATCTCTTTAAAATATAAGTACCTCTGCTCCTTAAAGCAGGGGTATTTTCTTTTTCTAGGCTCAGTTCAATGATAAGCTTTAATTCTTTCCCAATCCAATCATAAGTAGGAATTAACCTGAACAGGATATCGAAGGCGTTGACCTTTACCGCTACTGGACAATCGCTCTGATCAATGATCGCAAAGCTCTTTTCCATGATCATTTCTTTTTCCTTTTCGGATAAGGTAATACTTGTGTTGGAGTTGGATAGCATCCACATTAATAGCTTAGTATAGCTTCTTAAACTACTCCAATTAAATAAGTCCTTATAGTTTATGATCAATCTTTCATATATGCATTTAAATAGGGAAGGGTTCTGTAATAAGATATGTTCCATTGCCCATGCACTACGAAAACATAAGCGGGGATTTTTCTCTTCAATACTCCATTGAAGTAGTTGATCTAGGCTGACTACCTTTAAGATTTCCTCATTTAAATCAGAAGCCCCAAAATGCATTAGGGCTTCTTTAAATTTATCTTCAGTTTTTTCGCTCATATTTTACCCGCTAAAATGGATCATAAAATAAGGAGAAAAACTGTTTATATTAAAATGGAATTTTTATTTAAGCGGTTTTTCCCGATTCATTTCCATCATATCAACCTCATTCATCTCAGAAGCTCCTAATAGGTGCTGACTGAAATAATCGGCCATTCTCCAGAAGAAATATTCAGTCATATCGCCAAATCCATGCCTTTGGCCTGGTAATAATAGAAAATCAAACCTTTTATTGGCCCTGATTAAGGCATCTACCATACGGATTGAATTCGCCGGATGCACATTATTGTCAATGTCTCCAGTTGCAATCAATAATTTCCCTTTTAAGTTTTTAGCCAATTCTGTATTTCTGCTTATAGTATAGCTGAAGGTGGTGTCACCTTTCGCACTGATTTCTTCCTTAACGCCATGATGTCTTTCGCTCCACCAACGATTATAGATGTTATTCTCGTGGTTACCTGCTCCCGATACTGCTACCTTGAAGAAATCTGGATATACCAACATAGCAGCAGTGGACATAAAACCACCACCTGAATGGCCCGTAATTCCCACTTTACTAATGTCTATGAATGGATATTTATCAGCTAATTGTTCAGCTGCTACCTTTTTATCTTCTAATCCATAATCCCTTAGGTTGCCATAACCATAGGTATGGTACCATTTTGAACGGGAAGGGTGTCCACCACGGTTACCCACTGAGATTACGATAAAGCCCATCTGTGCCAATCTGTCGATCCTGTCCATCGATCTGCCAAAGCTCTTGTTTACCGCTTCCGTTTGTGGTCCTGGATACACGTACTCAATAATGGGGTAGGTCTTGGTTGAATCAAAGTCAAATGGTTTGTACATGACGCCATACAAATCCGTAATTCCATCACCAGCTTTAACCTTAAATGGTTCTGGGAACTTATATCCTGCAGCGAATAGGTTTGACAAATCGGTTTCTTCCAATTTCATAACCAGTTGCCCATTAGCATTATAAAGGTTGCTAATTGGAGCAGTGTTTACCCTGGAATAATTATCGATGAAGTAATTGCTGCTTTCACTGCTAACAACCTGATGGTCGAAATCCCCCGGCGTCAATAATTTAATGGCGCCACCACTCTTATTCACAGAGTAATAGTAGGTATAATATGGATCGATATTTTTTTCCTTGCCATTGGCTTTAAAGTACAAGGTACCTGTAGCTTCATTGTATCGGGTCAAATCATCACAATGGAACTCACCTTTGGTGATCTGGTTGATCATTCTTCCATTTTTATCATATAAGTAGAAATGTCCCCAACCATCTCGTTGGGACCAATGGATAAATTGACTGCCATTATTGACGAAGTAAGGCTTTTTGATATCTTGATATACATTCGAGCGCTCTTCCAGAACTGTTCTGCTGTTACCGTTCACATTTACCGCTACAATATCAATCCGCTTTAAGTCACGACTTGACCTAGCGATATAGAACTCCTCATTATTGCCTAACCAATAATTGATATAATGTTTGCCTTTATAACTTTCTTTAGTTCTGTCCTGACTCCAGTTGCTAATCGTTTGATTCTTGAATGCAGAAACATTTATTTGTTTAGGCTTTAAGGTATTTGCGTCGAATATATAGAGTTCTACTTCAGTAGAATCTGTTTCGCCCGGCATCAAATATTTATAGGTTTCCAGGGTAGGTCGCTTTGCTGCGACATTGTTTATCACCCATAAAGCACTGTACTCTCGATTGTCCTTTTTGGTCAACGTAAAGTACTGACCATTCGGGGACCAATTGATCCAAACCGGTTTCCTCTTTTTCTTTTCTTCATCCTCCGATTTTTTATCACCGGTCGTTACGCTGTACTCGTCTCCACCCCAAGCATAATATTGTACCCCGTCTGAGGTAATCTGGTGCTCAACGATCGTAGAATCCTTCTCATCCTTCTGCGCTTTCAAGTAATTGCTATAATCCATCCAATACAGGTTGTAGTTTTTAGCATAGTAAACCCTACTGGTATCGGGATTAAAGTTTGCCCAGAACAATTTGGTCTTTTCCTTACTGTCTTCGCCTAATTCCCTCAAGTTGTTGTTGCTGATATTATATTCGAAATAATACAGCTTCTTCTTGATTGTATCTTTCTTGTTGGTCAGCTTTTGGATTTCTTCTTTTGTCTTAACGGTGTCTTTACTGCTTTGGACCTCAAAACGGATCAAGTTTTCATTATCCATGAAACGAAGGTTCCTGATTTCAAGGTGCTGGGCATCGAAAGGGTTCTTGACAATGGAAGTGATCCTGGAAGCCATATCGGCATGGTCAAACAATTCGGATTTCTTTTTGGTCTTTGGATCTACCAAATACCATTTCTTGCCTGATGGACTGTTGTATTCGTACCAGAATTTATCACCAAAATTTATCCAATTGGGATTGACCTCAGTCGAGAAGATCAATTTGCTCAGTTTGCTTGGAGAAAACTTAGAGGCTAATTGGTAGTTTGGCTTGGTTAAGGTAGATTTTTCCTGTCCTTGTGATATTGCAAAACTTAGCAATAGGACAAAGGTTAAAAAATGCTTCATTTTAGTAATTTAGTCAATATTAGATTCAGCGAAAATATCCATTTACTGCCCCAAAAAAGAAGCTTTCATGTATTATTTTTGATAGGATTAGGCTTCGTAAAACTTTTCGTTGAAATTAACCAGAAAAAGCTCTTGGGTGGCACGGGTGATGGCTGTGTATAACCAGCGCATAAATTCAGTGTTCAGCATTTCATCGTTCATGTACCCTTGGTCAACAAAGACCAATGGCCATTGCCCACCTTGTGCTTTATGGCAAGTTATGGCATAGGCAAATTTGATCTGTAGTGCATTGTAATAAGGATCCTTTTTGATGGAATCCATTCTGTCTTTTTTTGCTGGAATATCCTGGTAATCCTCCGCGATACTGTTATATAGTTTTTGTTGTTGCTCGTAGGGCAAGCTGGGTGAGTCAACATAGAGGCTGTCCAATAAGACCCGACATCGGATGGCATCTCCCTCGTTATTGTCCATAAACTCAAGGTATAGGTCAGCAAACCTAAAACCATGCATTTCATGTACATTACTTACTTTCTTGATGACTGCCATGTCACCATTGGCAATGAAACCAGTGTTTTTCTCATCGTTGTCCTGCAACCAATAATAATTGTTCTTAACCACCATCACGATATCACCACCTGTAATTTCCTCATCCCTAAACAAGATCTGATTTCGAATATGCTGATTGTAAAGGTTGGCTGATTTATTAGATCGACAAATAACCATCGCGTTTTCGATACCAAATTTGTCATAAGCATAATGCAAACCTTCTATCAGCCGTTCTCCATTCATCCGAAAGATATCTTTGAAGGCTTTGGTGACAAATTGCGGATAGCTGTATTCTACAAATTCTTCATCCAAGCGGATTTCATTCCTGATTTTGGTAGCATTGTACAGAATTCCAGAGTTTTTGTCCTGACGGACCACATCGGTCATTTCATAACTGAATATCTGAAGACCAAACTCTGCATTCATATATTCAGGATCCAATGCAGGGCTTTGTTCCAAACCCACGGGCGGCAACTGTGCTGTATCGCCAACAAGCATCAAGCAGCAATTCTCACCCGATTGTACAAATTCGATCAGATCATGTAATAAGCCATTGGAAAACATACTATGGCCCTCGTTACTGATCATGGATGCTTCGTCCACAATAAAAAGGGTGTTTTCATGGATATTGTCCGCTAAACTAAATTGCATATCCAAGGAAACGGCATTTTTCTTTCTGTAGATTTTCTTATGAATGGTCAGTGCATTCCTGCCCGAGTAGGAGGACATCACCTTGGCAGCTCGACCGGTTGGTGCCAATAATACCGATCTCTTCTGGAATTTTCCTAGGGTTTTTACCAAGGCACTGATGATGCTGGTCTTACCTGTACCTGCATAACCTTTTAGGATAAAGCATGATTCCTGGGAAAATGTATGCAAGAATTCCCCTAAAATGGAAAATACCTGTTCCTGTTGCGGGGTAGCTTGGTGTGAAAACTGTTGTAAAAGGCTGTTTTTTATCTGCACAACCCAAAGTTATCCAAAAGGTTGGTCAATCCAATTTTAAAAACTAATTTTGTGTTTATACCATCTGCAAAGAATGAATTATACTTCAAAACAATTTCATATTCATTATATAACGCAATACACCCTGATCGTTAAAGCAAATTATCAATATGATAAACTCTATGTTTTAGATCAAGACAATCAACTTTTAGTGTACATGAACTTTGAAAGCCATAATCCTTCTGAGGAGGCCCTCAAATTATTGAGCTTACCTTTTCAGCATGTTTATGTCAGTATCCCAAGCCATAATCTGACTTTTGTCCCTGATGATCTTTATCAGGAGGTCGATCTAGAGAAATATCAGGAATTTATGGAGAATCCTGCTCAGGAAATGAACAGCACTTCCATCGATTTCTTACAAATCAAGGCTTTTTACCAATCAGATGTGCTATTGCAACACCGTTGGAAAACTCTTTTTCCAGAGGCTAAATTTGTTCCTGAGTTTAAGCTCAACCTGATTCAAGCTAGACCATTCATTCCTTTAAAAGGACATGTATTAGGTGTAGTTTTTGATGATAACTCCACTGATATTTACCTGTTTATCAATGGTCAGTTTAAGTTCTACAATACTTTTGAAATTGTTAGCGATGATGACCTAAGTTATTTTATCTTAAACATCTTCGAAAACTTTGCTATTGATGGAAAGGTGAATAAAGTCTTGTACTCGGCAATCAATGCAGATCAATCTTTTATCCAGAAACTGAGAACCTACTCCGACGAGCTGATTGAAATTTCGGCAAGTAAACCGGCAGTTTCCTTAGATGACGAATCGGAAGATTATAACAGAAGTTACTTAATAGATTTACCTACATGCGAATAATTGGAGGAAAGGCTGCTGGATTGAGGCTTAACCCTCCCCAGAACCTGCCTGTAAGACCGACCACAGATATTGCTAAAGAAGCCCTGTTCAATATCTTGAACAATCGCATCGATTTTGATGGACTGGAGTGCTTAGATTTATTTGCTGGAACAGGAAATATATCTTTTGAGTTGGCATCGCGTGGGGTCAATAAAGTAAATGCTGTAGACTTGCATGGAAAATGTGTTCTATATATTACGGAGACTGCAAAAAAATTAGATCTTTCCCAAATTAAAGCGAGAAAGGCCGATGTTTTTAAGTTTATCAAATCGGATAAGGAAAGCTACGACTTGATTTTTGCCGATCCTCCTTATGATTTAGGGCAATTGCCAATGTTGGCTTCCATGGTTCTTGAAAATAACCTGTTAAATGAGGGTGGGCTTCTAATAGTCGAACATCCTAGTAACCGCAAAATGATCGATCACCCCAATTTTGTCGAAACCCGACAATATGGGAATTCCTCATTTAGCTTTTATTCTAAATAATTATGAAAATAGCTGTCTTTCCAGGATCTTTTGATCCTTTCACCATTGCTCATCAAGATTTGATTAAAAGGGCTTTACCTCTTTTTGATAAAATATACATTGCTATTGGCGTTAATAGCTCAAAAGTAGGGATGATGGATGTGGAAAGCCGAAAATCTTCCATTTCTGAGCTTTACAAGGATAATGAGCAAGTGGAAGTGGGATTCTATAATGGATTGACTGTCGATTATTGTGAGTCTATCGGAGCTGATTTTATTTTAAGGGGACTGCGCAATGGAACCGACCTAGATTATGAAAATATCATTGCACAGAACAATCTTTTATTAGCCCCTCAGATCGAAACTTACTTCTTGGTAAGCAGGAGCGGAGAGGCTCATATTTCTTCTACTATCGTTCGTGATATCTGGAAAAACAATGGCGACATCAGTCATCTTGTCCCTGCTGTAATCCTACAGTATATCAAGCGATTAAATTAGGTTGATCCTAACTTTTTGACCCTTGATCTTACCGTTTGTTCCGTTTTTGACAACCTTATTGGCAACGTCCGAACGAATAGCGACATAAGAATCATGTGGTTTCACCACGATCAAGCCTAGATCATCCTTAGAGATCTCGGGTAAGTTCAGGATATAACCCACGATATCAATCTTGTTGACCTTCTGTTTCTTTCCGGCATTGATCCTTAAAGTCTTAAATTCGGGTTCTTCAGGAATAGGATAGAAGCCATCCAGTTCTAGGGTCTCTGCACCCTCTAAATAATGGGCAGCGCGATCCTCATCGGTCAAGATACCATATACATAGCCTTTTTGTCCATTCCTTCCGGCACGTCCATTTCTATGGATAAATTCATCCTCCTTATAAGGGAATTGATAATGGACCACATGGTTCATTTCAGGGATATCCAAACCTCTAGCTGCCAAATCCGTGGTTACCAAAATATTCTGGCTACCGTTCTTGATTTTGATGATGGTCAATTCACGGATAAATTGTTCCAGGCCACCATGATAAGGAATGCTCTCGATTCCTTTTCCTTCTAAAATCTCGGATATATTGTCTACGGCCTCCCTATGGTTACAGAAAACCAAAACCCTTTCATCACCGATCTTACATAGTAATTTGAACAAAGACTCTAGTTTTAATTTAGAACTGCTCAGGACCTTGTAATAGGTCAGGTCAGGTCTTAGACCATGGTTGTCAACATAATCTAATTTGATAGGATCATTCAGTTCCAAAAAAGCCGGGATCTCGGCCATATCGGTGGCTGAAGTCAAGATCTTATGCTTCACATCTCTACAAGCCCTGACGATATAACTTAATTGGTCTTGGAAACCTAATTCCAATGATTTATCAAATTCATCCAATACCAGCGTATGGCAACCTTCCAATAATGTTGGAACCCGATCGATATGGTAGATGATCCTTCCAGGAGTACCAATGATCAGGGCAGGTTCTTGTTTTAATTTATCTTTTTCCAGCTGGCTGTTATTTCCGCCGTATAATAAAGCAACATTGATAGCACTGTTCATTTGCTTAATGACCGATTCGATCTGTAAGGCCAGTTCGCGAGTAGGGACCACGATCATGGCTTTGGTACCCTTGCTGATGTTGTCGCCCAATAATTTGAACAATAACAAGCTAAATGCTAGTGTTTTACCGGATCCGGTAGGTGATAACAAGACAAGGTCGCGGGTATTGCTGAACTCTTTCAGTACCTCTTCCTGCATAGGATTTAGTGCTTCAATGTTCAGATTTTTCAGATAGGTGTTCAAATGTTGCATGGACAAAATTATCATTAATGATCGGTATTTAGGCTTTCCAAGGCAAATTGAACAAAAAAATAATTGCCTTTGATTTTTGGCACAGGTTTTGAGTATAAGATAGTATTCATAATTTAGGTTAATAATTGGTTAGTTAAGGATTGAAATCTCCCCGATTTCAATCCTTTTTTCTTTTAGGCTAATTTGACTTTATTCGAGACATATTCCGAAATCTCGCAAAATGGATAGAATTCTAGCAAACCCCTTCCCGAACATGCCTCGAATAAGCCTCGAATAAGGTTAGGATATAGGCTAATTAAGCTAAAATAATTCTGCCTATCTAGGGCAGTAAGCTCATCGAGCGTCATCTCGGCTTCGATAACAGCCGAGATGACCATCTATGGTACCCTAAATGTACAGCGGAGTCGAGGGGGGAGTCACTCCATCCCAGATCTACGTTCTGGGGGACAAATCAGGTATTATTGTTTAATTGAATATCGGCCGGTTTTGTAGGGGCTTATTGCATAAGCCCGTGATCTTTAAAAATTGCGGACCTGTAGGTTGGCGGAAAAAATAACGAATTCAAAAATAATTCATGGAGCTGGCGGCCGAATTCAATTCGCCCTACAGTATAGGTGCATGCTAGACAATATCTTGGCCAACATGCAATCATTTATAGGTGTGAACCTCGAGCGGAGTCCAGATGCCAACAATTCTTCGTTACTTTTGAAGCGCAAATTAACCAAACCGACGAAGGAGCTCACGGATACCAAAAAAACAACTCGAATCCGTAAACGCTTCGGCTCATTTAAGGTGGCTTTTCGCACTGGCTCCCGCACATGGATGGAATGCCTTGTTGTCGGGAATATCTTTCAATAGATCATCCCTTTTGATGGGATGATCTTATGAAAGCATTCCAAGGCCAATCCTATCGCGCAGGGCATCGGCATTCTATCCATTTTTCCGCCAAGGAAATGAGCCGGGGGCTAAAGGACTTCCTTCGGAAGGATGCTGATTGCATGGATAGGCAACCCCCAGTGGGGGTGGAATCTTTGTAGAGAATCAAACCGCTTGACGGATAACCCACAGCGTGGGTGAAATATTTTTCTAAAAATCCCTCTCTGGAATATCCAATTCTGAACGATGAGTGAAGAATCTGTACTACAATGTCCACTACATTTTGTCATTCTGTACCGGAGGTACAGGAACTGTACGCCAATGCAATCTTTGTTTGTATGGTCCGAGAACCTTCCTGCGTCAGGTTGACACTAAAAAGAAACAAAGAAAATGTTTGCCATCTCGACGGTTAACGATCGAAGCCGAGATGCCCCTCAATGTTCAGATTCTATATTATGGATTGATTTTTTCCTTTCCTAGGTATTAATATTAAAAAGGATATAGATTTTATTGAATTATGATAAAATAATGAGAATTGTTCTTGGTTTATTTAAAGGAAAGAGCTTAAATTTAAAATAAAATATTTTTAAATAATCGCTGCTTAGATAGCTAAAATAGGGGATTATTTAGAAAATATGTTTTGGCATTGCGCTAATTGTGCATAAAAGGCATTCCTTTTGCTTAACAGTAGCGTAACATTATAAGAATACAAATAAAATCAAGCGTTATGATTAAAAGAATTAGCGTACCATTACTGTTGGTGTCAGCCTTGTTTATCACTTCATGTGGCGTAAGCAAGAAGACCCACCGAGCTTTAGAAGCTCAATATAAGGAACTGGGTGATAAATATAATCAGAGTCAGTTAGACCTTGCAGAAAGTAAAACCAGAGTGAAGAGCTTAGAGGAGCAACTTGAGCAAGAACGCAAGAACAATGCGGGCTTAAGAGAGGCCTTAGCTAAATTACAAGGAACATTGGACAATAGTATTAACCAAAATACCCAGGGGAATGTCAATATTTCCAAATTGGTGGATGAAATCAATGCTTCCAACAAATACATTCAACATTTAGTAAACACCAAGCAAAAAAGTGATTCACTTAATATGGTGTTGACAAACAACTTGACACGTTCTTTGAGTCGTGAAGAAATGAACGACGTGGATGTTCAAGTATTAAAGGGTGTGGTTTATATTTCATTGTCTGATAATATGCTATATAAATCAGGAAGCTATGAAATCTCAGATCGTGCTGGTGAAACCTTGTCGAAAATCGCCAAGATCATCCAAGATTACAAAGATTATGACGTGCTGATCGAAGGTAATACCGATACAGACCCAATCTCAAAACCTAATATCCGTAATAACTGGGATTTAAGTACATTGAGAGCATCATCCGTCGTTCAAGCTTTACAGAATACCTATGGAGTTGATCCTAAGCGCTTGACTGCAGGTGGACGAGGTGAATATAACCCTGTTGCCAGCAATGCCAGTGCAGACGGTAAATCTAAAAACCGTAGGACACAAATTATCATTACCCCTAAACTGGATCAGTTTATGGAGTTGATCGATAAGGCTCCTGAAACCGAAAATTCAGAAGTTCCGGTGGATACAACATCGTTCTAATAAAAACTAAAAGGGAGTCATTTAAGACTCCCTTTTGGTTTTTAGACATAAGACATAAGACATTAGACCGTTCTAGTGTCTTTTTTTTGAACCAGGATTAATGGGATAAGAGGAAAGACCAAGATCTGGGATTGAACCAGGATTAAAGGGATGAGAGGATGGACCAAGATCTGGGATTGAACCAGGAATAAAGGGATTAAGGGAATTTTTTTTATTTTGATTCTGAACGATTAGTGAAGAATCTGTACGGCAATGTCCACTACATTTTGTCATTCTGCACCGAAGGTGCAGGACCTGTACGCCAATACAATTTTTTTTATATTCTAATTATCAATAGTTCCGAGATGTTTCGTACCTCAATATGTCAGGCATGGGGACAATAAAAGGCCTGGTTCCGAGATGTTTCGTACCTCAACATGACAGTCTTGGGGACAATAAAAGGCATGGTTCCTAGATGTTTCGTACCTCAACATGACAGTCTTGGGGACAATAAAAAGGCATAGTTCCGAGATGTTTCGTACCTCAATATGTCAGGCATGGGGACAATAAAAGGCCTGGTTCCGAGATGTTTCGTACCTCAACATGACAGTCTTGGGGACAATAAAAGGCATGGTTCCGAGATTTTTCGTACCTCAATATGTCAGGCATGGGCGCATTAATATAGTCCCTTTACTTGTTTTTACGCTTTGAACAGGTCTCACATCTCACATCTCATATCTCTTATCTCACATCTCCCTCTACCCAAACATCAACATCAGCGAGGATATAATCACCAAGGCCAGGATAACGATCTTAAATTCCTTTTCGGGAATGATTTTGACCAGTTTGATGCCGATATAGCCACCTAGAAGGATAAAAGGGATGGCAAGGCAATTTAGGATGATTCCTTCCCAGGTCAGGTTTTTCCAGACAAAAAGCTGTAGGGGTATTTTGGAAAAATTCAGGATCATAATAAACCAAGCTCCAGTGGCCACTAAGGTTACTTTGTTGAGCTTTCGGGTCAGAAGGTAGATGGTGAGGGCTGGACCTGCAGCATTGCCAATCATGGTGGAGAAGCCGACCAAGAGGCCAAAGGAGGGGGAATACCACCAATTGTCGGTGAAATCCTTTGCATCTTGACTTTTCTTGGCTTTGTTCGTGCCCCAGATCATCAGTAAAACCGAGATAAAGATACAGGCACCCATTATAAACTTAAAGGTACCATCGTCGATATATTCACCTACAAAGAGTCCGATAAATAGGCCTAACATGGAAAAGGGGAGCATGGACTTGATCTCGGACCAAATAAATTGTTTCCGATAATAGATCACCGCGAGCAGATCGGCCATGCAAAGGAGGATTAGAACGATTCCTGTAGAGAACTTTGCTCCGAAAAGAAGGGCAAACATAGGGATGGTAAAGGTTCCTACGTTCTGGATTCCTGTCTTGGAGACACCAATCAGCATGGCGCAGAAAAAATAAAGTATCCATGCGCCTGGTGAAGGAATCAGTTCTAAGGCATTATCCCACATGTTGTTTGTAAAGTGACTTTAGCTTATCGACATTCATGTTTTTATAGTTATCGATATAATCCAGGCAGACCGGAAGATCTTCTTTCTTATGGGAGCTAAGTACCCCAATCACGTTCATATTAGCATTCAAACCCGCTGTTACGCCTGAAAAAGAGTCTTCGAAGACAAAGCAGTTTTGCGGATCCATGTTTAAGTTATTTGCCGATTTAAGGTATACTTCAGGATGAGGTTTGTGCAATTCCACATTTTCAGAACCTAAAGTAGACTGGAAGAAATTGCGGATATCCAATGTGTCCAGGATCAGGTCCATATTGGCACGAGGGGCTGAAGTAGCTACTCCGAGCTTGATTTCGTTGTCTTTCAAGTTGCTTAAGAAATCTGGAAGATAAGGGATTGGTTTGGCTTCCAATTTATATATTTCCCTGAACAAACCTTCTTTTTCCTTTTCTAGGCTCAGCAATTCCTGTCCTGCAATCGGTCTTTTGAAGAAATGGGTAAATATATAACTGTTATGTTTGCCATACATATGTTTTTCAAATTCCTCATCAGAATAAGGGATTTGGTATTTGTCAAAAAATGCTTCAAAGGCTTTGGCGTGGTATGGATTAGTGTGGGCAATTACACCATCCATATCAAAGATGACGGCTAATTCTTTCATTGGGGCAAAAATACAAATATAATCTTTAAAACAGCTTTAATTCAGTTGTTTGCCTAATTTTCTTTGATTCTGTCGCCAAGCATGATATAAGCTTGGTCTATGAAATTATAGAATGCAGAGCCAGGGTTAGACCTTGGCTTGCCGCCGATTCCATGTCCTAAACGCACAATGATCAAGTCATCTTGCGGAATAGAAATTACATATTGGCCAAGGTGGCCATCCATATAGAAATAATCTTTGTCCTTGTATTTGCCGATCCACCAACCGTAACCATATTCAGGCGAAGCCGAAAAAGTATTAGTTACAGATTGTTTGATGTATGCCGAATCTAAGAGTTGGTTACCATTCCAATTTCCGTGGTTCATGTACAATTTACCGAATCTGGCAAAATCACGGGCGTTGGATGCGACGCAGCAATAAGCCTTTTCAATTCCGTATTTTTTGCTGTCTACCTGCCAAAGAGCAGTGTGTTCTGCACCCATTGGCTTCCAGAAATATTGGGAAAGCAATTCCGATAAACTCTTTTTTGTAGCTCGCTGTAACGCTATTCCAAGTAATTGGGTATCACCGCTTTTATAGATAAACTTTTGTCCTGGTTGGTTGTTGATAGGGAGCTGGTCTAATGTTCCAACAATATCTTTATCAAAATATAACCTAGTAGTGATAGAGAAGGGATCATAATAGCTTTCGTCCCACTTCATTCCAGAGCTCATGGAAACTAGGTCTACCATTTTAAGGGAGTCTGCATAGGGTCCGATCAGTTCTGGGACAAAATCTTTCACTTTCTGTTGCAAGCTCTTTACCTGACCGCTTTCAATAGTTTTTCCCAAGAGTGCAGCGACCATGCTTTTGGCCATGGAGAAAGAGTTGGAATGGGAGGAATCGGAATAACCGCCATAGTACTCTTCAAACCAGATGCTGTCTTGATGGATGATCATGTAGGCTACAGATTTCCACCGGTCATGTATGTTCTTGAGGCTATCGGTTATTTTTACGCTATTATATTCCTTGGAGATATTCCAGGGCTGAGGGGTTCCAGTTTCAATTTCATGGTTGTCAAAAAAACGATAATCATCGAGATAGGCTGTTTTATGGCCATGTAGGTAAGTGACGTAGACCCCTTTGAGCAGGAAGTCTTTTCCAGTGGCATATAAATACACAACAGCGATTAGGAGAACCGACACTAGGGCGATTCCTAACCATTTAAGGAGCTTCACAATAATTTGCATACGACAGGTTTTGTACCGTATTAAAGTTATCAAGAAAAAAACACAAGTACAATTATTTCAGCTTTTTAGCTTCGTTCCAATAGACGTCCATTTCTTCCAGGGTCATCTCTTTTAAGACCTGTCCGTTTTCTGCAGCCTTGGTTTCGAGGTAAGTGAATCGATGGATAAATTTCTTATTGGTTTTCTCCAGTGCATTTTCAGGATTGATACCAATATGACGGGCGTAATTGATCAGGGAGAAAAGGAGGTCGCCAAACTCTTCTTCTGCTTTTTCTGCATTGATGCTGCCATTTTTAAGGTCGAATTCGGCTTTAAATTCGGCAAGTTCTTCTTCGACTTTGTTCCATACTTCGGTTTTGTCTTCCCAATCAAAGCCAACACCACGGACTTTATCTTGGATTCGATAGGCTTTCACGAGAGCCGGAAGGCTTTGAGGTACACCTTGGAGCACCGATTTATTGCCTTCTTTCAGTTTGAGGGCTTCCCAGTTTTGTTTTACTTCTTCATCATCCTTTACTTCTGTGTCGGAATAGATATGGGGATGTCTACTGATCAATTTATCACAGACTGCATTCAGGACATCTACAATATCAAATCGGTTTTCTTCCGATGCAATTCGAGCATAGAATACCAGGTGCATCATAATATCACCTAGTTCTTTTTTGATTTCAGGGTAATCCTTTTCAAGGATTGCATCGGTAAGTTCATACAGTTCTTCTATGGTCAGATGCCTTAAAGATTCCATGGTTTGTTTTCGGTCCCATGGGCATTCAACCCTTAAAGTGTTAAGGACTTCCAATAATCTTTCAAAAGCTTCAGCGGGGTTGTTTTTTGCAGGAGGTGGAATATGAGCCATAGTGGAATGAGAATTTATATGATCATTTTGAAACAATAGCCAAAGTTATGTGTTTTTATAGAAACGTACATTAATAAAATAACATGGATAAAACATTTAAATATGCAACAATGACGGAGGCCTTAGATAATCTGTCGAAGAATGGGTATTCAATTGATTATAATGTTGAATTTGATAAACTATCCGATGAGGCTGCAGTTTATGAAATTGATGTGCTTTATCGGTATGAAGGCGAGTCAGATCCGGCAGATGAATCATCGGTCTATGGAATTCGGAATACTAAGACAGGGGAGAAGGGCGTGTTTGTTGCGGGCAATCTTTCGTTGATCGAAGGTAAGAAGAGAGATATAATTTTAGATTTGGAAATGAAATACAAGCAGCATCATCATTAAAATGATCTGTTGATTAACACAAAGCCTGGGATTTCCCGGGCTTTGTTTGTTTTATGTCCTTTTTAAATTCGGATTCTAAATGACATAATAACTTCCTTACATTTGTATAGTTAAAATTTATAACATGACCCTAGTCCAATTAGAATACATAATTGCCGTTGATACCTATAGAAGCTTTGTAGCTGCTGCTGAAAAATGTTTTGTCACCCAACCGACCTTGAGCATGCAGATCCAAAAATTAGAAGAATCATTAGGTGTCAAGATTTTTGATAGGAGTAGGCAGCCTGTTGTACCCACTGAGATTGGGGAAAAGATCATTGAGCAGGCTCGCACCGTATTGACCGAGAGCAAGAAGATCTCCGAGATCCTACAAGCAGAAAGAGGAGAATTGGCGGGGGATTTGAAAATAGGGGTCATTCCTACAGTAGCTCCTTATTTATTGCCCAATGTGATTTCGAACTTTATGAAGAAGTACAACAAATTGAAGTTGCAGATCTGGGAGTATACTACTGAGCAAATCATCCAGGAATTAAAGATCGGCACATTAGATTGTGGAATCCTTTCCACCCCATTGCATGATCCGAGCATTCAGGAAATTCCCTTATTTTACGAAACCTTTGTGGCTTATGTATCGGATAAGAGTTCCGTTTATGAGAAGAAGATGATCAATATCGAGGATATATCGAGTGAAAAGCTTTGGTTATTGAATGAAGGCCATTGTATGCGTGGGCAGGTATTGAATATTTGTAATTACAAACATAATCAGTCCAAAGAGGGCACATTTGATTATAATACGGGAAGTGTGGAAACCTTGAAACGGATGGTTGACCTCAATGGAGGATTGACGATCCTGCCGGAGATGAGCATTTCCAATTATGACGAAGATCAATTGGCGCATGTGCGTTATTTCCGTAATCCTGAACCGGTCAGGGAGATCAGTTTGGTGACTCCACAGAACTATGTCAAGAAACATGCAATCAATATGTTGAAGAATGAGATCCTGAATATTGTACCGGAAAAATTCAAGACAAAACGTAAAAAAGAAGTAATGGGCTTTTCACTATAAAAGCCCAATTTTTTTTATTGTCTCATGGCGAGCAGTTTGCTCACATATTTACCAAGAATATCAAATTCTAGATTTACGGTAGAACCAAGCTCTATTGTTTTGAGATTTGTATGGTCCAGTGTATAAGGGATGATGGCTACAGAAAAGCTGTTCTTTCCAGAGTTCACGACAGTTAGGCTGATACCATTAACGGTAATTGATCCCTTTTCTACCGTGATGTTGTTCAAAGCAGCATCATATTCAAAAGTATACACGACACTTCCTTCCTGGGGATCCACTGCAGTACAGACGGCGATTTGATCCACATGGCCTTGAACAATATGTCCATCTAAGCGTCCATCCACTTTGACACATCTTTCCAGATTCACGATATCGCCAACTTTGAGTTTTCCAAGATTGCTTTTTTCAAGCGTTTCATTGATGGCTGTAACTTGATGGGTATTTTCTTCGATACCCACTACAGTTAAACATACACCATTGTGAGAAACACTTTGGTCAATTTTAAGGTCAGGGGAGATAGGTGATTCGATGAAATAATGGATATTGCTTTGTTCCAACTCAATTTTCTTAACCGTTCCTAAAGTTTCTATAATGCCTGTAAACATATTTTTGAATGTTTTTTTCAAATATAATATAAACAATTTTCTTCCTAAACGGGCAGGGTATAAAAATTATTTTAAAAAAGATTTGCAAATGTGTAAAATGTACACTATCTTTGTGGTATCATAATTTAGGTTTATAATTGGTTATTAAAGGTTTTCATTCTCCCCGTTTGAAAACCTTTATTTTTTTAATTTTATTCTCCTGATTTCCAACAAGTTAAATATTTTATACACAAGAATAGGACTTAAATCCATTAATAAATTTGGAATTTATATAAGTAAATCTCTATCTTTGTCTTAGGTTTAGGTTGATTACCTCATAAAAGAGGTTATTTTTTAAAGCTTGAGCAGTCGCCCGATTGACTCAAGCTTTATTTTTTTTTAGGCCTTTTCGAACCGAAAATTTCCTCATATCTGTAGCTTGATTTTTCTCACGACAATAATTTAAATGATTACATTATTTATTTAAAGTAGAATGCGCGCATATTATTTTATATAAGCGCGCATTCTTTTAATATTTATGCAAAAAAGTCGTTATAACGTCTATTTCTTAATCAACTTTAAATTTATCTTTTTTTGCTACAAAAGACAGGTATAAATACCCGCAAGTACCTGATATTAATGAACCTATGAGGACTGCGAATTTAGCTTCTTCAATAAATAGGGGATCCTTGAAGGAAAGCATAGAGATGAAAATAGACATAGTAAAACCGATACCGCCTAACATACCGACTCCGATCATGTGTTTCCAGCCGGCCATATCGGGAAGATTGGCCAATTTGGTTTTTACGCAGATCCAAGTGGTTAGGTAGATTCCGATGGTTTTTCCGAAGAATAGACCTAGGATAATCCCTAATCCAAGCGGAGTCTGTAGTCCGTGTACCATTTCACTATGTATGCTAATGTTGGTGTTGACCAAGGCAAAAAGAGGAATAATGATAAAATTTACTGGGTTTGCCAACGCATGTTCCAATTTTTCCAAGGGGGATTCTGTTGCATCTGGGGTTGTGGGCAGGGTCATGGCAACCAATACCCCAGCAATGGTAGCATGGATGCCCGAGTGATGGATAAAGTACCAAATAAATAGACCGGGGATAATATAAGCCCAGATGTTTTTTACACCAGTTCGATTGAAAACAACCAATAAGCCGGTGATGCCTGCTGCATACAACAGATAGGTATAATGTAATTCCGTAGAATAGAAGATGGCGATTACCAAAATAGCCAAGAGATCATCCACAATGGCCAATGCGGCTAAGAATATTTTTAGACTGGGTGGGACTCTTTTATCCAAAAGGGAGATTATTGCCAATGCAAAGGCGATATCCGTTGCCATGGGTATTCCCCAGCCGTGGTGTGAAGCTTGATCATGATTGAAAATGGTATAGATTAAGGCAGGGACAATAGCTCCACCTACAGCTGCCAAAATAGGCAGGATTGCATTTTTTGGAGAGGACAGCTCGCCTTCCACCAATTCCCTTTTGATTTCAAGACCTACCAATAAGAAGAAAATGGCCATTAAGCCATCGTCAATCCATTGCTTGATGCTATACCGTAACTGGATGGTTTCATTTTCGAAACCTAATTTAACTTGTAAAAGTTCATTGAAAGCGTTAGAAGCGGAGGTGTTTGCAATGATCAAGGAGATCACGACGCATAAAAAGAGTAGAATACCGCCGGATGTATTCGAGGAGAAAAACTTCTTGAATACCGACAGATTAATTTTGTCAGTCATTTGAATTCTGTTTGAATTTTATTACAGCGATGGTAAAGGTATAAAAAATTTAAAAGCCCTTCTTAAAATTAACTTTCAGAAGGGCTTTTAAAATGTATCTTTTTGGTTGCTAACTTTTGTATCGGAACCATTTAATAAGTTCTTTAAAGCTGGCTTTCTTACCGTACATCAAAATACCGATCCGATATATTCTTGCGGCAACCCAGGTCGTAAATATAAATCCAGCAACGAGCAGGATAAAGGATACGATGATTTGCCAAGTAGGGACCCCGAATGGAATCCTAACGAGCATGGCAATCGGCGAGGTTAATGGAATAAAGCTTAACCAAGTGGCAATTGGGCCATGGGGATTGTTGACCAAGACTCCAAAAGAAAGGATATAAGCCAATAACAATGGCGTGGTAATAGGCATGGTAAACTGGTTGGCCTCGGTTTCATTATCGACAGCTGAACCAACGGCAGCAAACAGCGCACTATAAAGCATGTATCCTCCAATAAAGAACAGGAAGAACGTAATCAATAATTCAGGGATATTGACAGCATCCATTGCCGTGCTGATTTCAGTGATAATGGAGTTATTGTCCATTTGCATTTCTGCCCCTTGCGGAGCGTTCTGCATCATTTCCTTTTGAAAATCAGATTTATCGATCAAGGTATTGGAAGCTATGCTGATCAGACCAAAGCTTAAAATGATCCAAAGTACAAATTGAGTGATGCCGACCAAACCAATGCCGATAATCTTTCCCATCATCAATTGGAAGGGTTTAACGGATGAGATGATGACTTCAATGATCCGGTTTGATTTCTCCTCAATAATACCGCGCATGACTTGGGCGCCATATAAAAATAAGGATAGGTAGATCAGTACCGATAAGGCCATGGCAATTCCCATAGCGATTCGCGTATCGCTGTCTTTCGCTTCGCCTGAGGATGTTATTTCCTTGGCAGCAGTATTGATCTTGGTATCGATGCTTTTGATCTTGGAGGCGTCTATATTCAGTTCCTTGTATTGATATTCCAGCAATATGTCTTCCAATTGGGATTCCACAGCGGCTTTAGTGCCAATATTCGGCTTGCCAGAAGAAAGGAATTCAATATGGTGTGATTGGTAGAAGTCCTCTGGGATCATGAGGATATTGGTGTTTCCATCGAGGTCCTTGATTTCTTGGATCTGTTGGTTCAGCTCTTGGGTAGATTGGGTAAAAGTAATCTGTTCGGTATTCTTTAGCAGGACACCTACTTCTTTGCTGTTATCGACCACATAGATCAAAGCTTTGGAATCTTCAAAGCTCTTTTTTGTCAAAAAGAATACTCCAACGTACATGCCAATAAAAAACAGGGGCACCAGAAAAGTAGTGAGCAGGAAGGATTTTTTCTTGACCCTGCTTAAATATTCTCTTTGTATGATTAATAATATCTTGTTCATATACTTTTCGGCAGTTAGTTGGTTACTTTATCAATAAAGATATCATTCATGGACGGGATGATCTCAAAGATCTGTTGGATTTCAATTTGCGGAATCAAATGGGTCAAAACATCGTTTAAAGATTTGTCTTGAGGAATTTGGATCGTTAGGGCATTATTGCCATTCGACTCATTTTCCATGATTTGCCATAAATTGTGATCGAGTTGGATCGCCGATGTTTCAGGTTTCAAGCTATATTCGATCTTATAGGTTTGATTTCTATAATTATTTTTGATTTCCTTTACAGAACCTTCCAGGATAACCTTGGATTTGTTCAGTAGGGCAATATTATCACATAAGGCCTCTACAGACTCCATGCGGTGTGTAGAATAAATAATGGTAGCTCCCTTTTTGTTGAGTTCAAGGATTTCATCTTGGATAACCTGTGCATTGACAGGGTCAAATCCGGAGAAAGGTTCATCGAGGATAATCAGGTCGGGTTCATGTAGGACGGTTGCCACAAATTGTACTTTCTGTTGCATACCTTTGCTCAAATCTTCAACTTTTTTGTCCCACCAGCTTTCGATTTTCAGTTTTTCAAACCAATATTTGATCTTTTCCTTTGCGTCGTTTTTGCTAAGGCCTTTCAATTGGGCGAGGTAGATCATCTGATCACCGATCAGCATTTTCTTATAAAGTCCGCGTTCTTCAGGGAGGTAGCCAATTCTGCCGATGTGGGAAGAGTTCAACGGTTGTCCGTCGAACAGGATCTGTCCGGCATCAGGTGCTGTAATCTGATTTATGATACGGATAAGCGATGTTTTTCCGGCACCATTGGGTCCTAAAAGGCCAAAGATTTTTCCGCTAGGTACATGGATAGAGACATCGTCTAATGCTTTATGATTGGCATATTGCTTAACAATATTCTTAATTTCGAGCATATATATGGATTTGTTGATGAAATTATGAATTTTTCTTGAATTGAATGCGGTCTAGGTATTATTCTGATAAGAAATAAAAGCGTTTTTAATCGTACCTTTGCCTTATGAATATCAATCGAGCAGAATTCTTAACCAGTAATACAGATGTCAATAAGCTTCCTGAGGCAAATAAAGCGGAGTACGCCTTTATTGGCCGTTCGAATGTAGGGAAGTCTTCCTTGATCAATGCAATCACCCGTAGGAAGGGCTTGGCTAAAACTTCACAAAAACCGGGTAAGACCCAGTTGATCAACCATTTTATCATTAATGATGAGTGGTATCTGGTCGATTTACCAGGCTATGGATTTGCGCAGACTTCGAAGAAGAACCGTGCAACTTGGGAGAAATTCATCCGTGAATATTTGACTAAACGTGAAAATTTGCAATGTGTATTTGTCCTGATCGACAGTAGACATGAACCCCAGAAAATAGATCTAGATTTTTGTTATTGGTTAGGGGAGCAGGGTATTCCATTCTTTTTGTTATTCACGAAAGCGGATAAGCATTCCGGAGTGAAGGCGGACCAGAATATTGCCAAGTTCAGAAAGGCATTGAAAGTTTGGTTTGAGGAAGTGCCTCCACATATCTTGACTTCTTCAGAAACAAAATTAGGTTGTGAAGCAGTATTGCAGACCATAGGTGAAATCAATAATAACTTTGTTTCTCCACTTAGCTAGTTTATGAAAAAATATATGTCCTTGGTGCTTTTTGCACACAGTATATTTGCTCTTCCTTTTGCTATCATCGGTTTTTTCTTGGCTATACATACTACAGATTATCAATTTGAATGGAAGTTGTTTTTATTGATGTTGGTCTGTATGGTTACGGCAAGGAATGCTGCGATGGCATTTAACAGGTATTTGGATCGAGATATCGATGCATTGAATCCGCGGACTGCAGTTCGTGATATTCCGGCAGGTCGGATCAGTCCGAAGCAGGCTTTATTATTTACGATTATCAACTGTATCGTTTTTATGGTAGCCTGTTATTTTATCAACTTCATGTGTTTTGTGCTATCACCTGTGGCCTTATTCGTGATTTTGTTCTATTCCTATATGAAAAGAATATCTCCTTTATGTCATATTGTCTTGGGGATAGGATTGGGCTTGGCTCCAGTTGGGGCTTATTTAGCCGTTACAGGTGAATTCAATATCGTACCGATTTTTTATGGCTTGGCAGTATTGACATGGGTCAGTGGCTTTGACATTATTTATGCCTTGCAGGATGAGGAATTTGACAAAGCAAATGGCTTGAATTCAATTCCAGCGAATTTTGGAGGAAAGACAGCATTGAGGATTTCTGAAGTGCTTCATGTTCTGTCCTTTATATTTGTGCTTCTTCCGGTCTTATTCATGCCAGTCGGTATCTTATATTATATAGGTGTTGCATTTTATGCGGCATTATTAATTTATCAGCATCGAATCGTGAGTCCAACAGATTTAAGTAGAGTAGACCGTGCATTTATGACCACCAACGGGGTTGCCTCGGTAGTTTTTGCCGTGTTTTATTTACTTGATATTTGGGTTAATTGATAAATGATTGTACTCACTTTTTTGCCATTGGGGATAAAAAAGAATTTGCATTCCATTTTGAAATCGTTTTCTTTGCATCAAATCAAAGAATTTAAATGGCAAAAAATTTATTGATAGTCGAGTCACCCGCAAAGGCTAAAACAATAGAAGGATATTTAGGCAAAGATTTTTTAGTAAAATCCAGTTATGGTCACATCCGTGATTTGGTGAAAACCGATGATGCGATTGACACGGAAGACAATTTCAAACAGAAGTATGAAGTTCCTTCGGATAAAAAAGCTTTGGTCAGTGAGTTAAAGAAGTTGGCGAAATCTGCAGAGACAGTATGGTTAGCGTCCGATGAGGACCGTGAGGGGGAAGCCATTTCCTGGCACTTATTCGAGACCTTGGGTCTGAAGGACGATAAAACTAAGCGTATCGTTTTCCATGAGATTACCAAGCCGGCCATTTTAAAAGCGATAGAATCACCAAGAAAGATAGATTTTAACCTGGTTAATGCACAGCAAGCACGCCGCGTATTGGATAGGTTAGTAGGTTTTGAATTGTCTCCAGTTTTATGGAGAAAGGTAAAGCCATCACTTTCAGCGGGTAGGGTTCAATCTGTAGCGGTTCGATTAATTGTTGAGCGCGAAAGAGATATCAATAAATTTAATGCAGAAGCGGCATTTAAGGTAGTTGCCATTTTTAATACCGGCAATGCTAAAGACCGTTTCAAAGCGGAATTGCCGCAAAGGTTTTCAACCGTTGAGGAAGCGAATCAGTTCCTGAACGATTGTGCAAAGGCTGCATTCCAAATCAAGAGTTTAGAAACCAAACCATCTAAACGTACTCCATCAGCACCTTTTACGACTTCGACCTTGCAACAAGAGGCAAGTAGAAAGTTAGGTTTTTCAGTTGCCCGGACCATGCAGGTTGCTCAACGTCTATATGAGGCTGGACGAATTACCTATATGCGTACCGACTCGGTAAACTTATCTGACACGGCATTACAAGGCGCACAGGCAGAGATTATCAATGCCTATGGAGAGAAATACCATAAATTACGCCAATACCGTACAAAGAGTGCCGGGGCACAAGAGGCTCACGAAGCTATTCGTCCTACGTACTTCAATGATCATACGATTGATGGCGATAATTCGGAAAAAAGATTATATGAGCTGATCTGGAAGCGTTCAATCGCATCACAGATGAGTGAGGCTGAATTTGAAAAAACCACCGCTAAGATCTCGATTTCTACTAGGTCAGAAGATTTAGTGGCAACAGGAGAGATCATGAAATTTGATGGTTTCTTGAAAGTATATTTTGAATCTTCAGATGATGACAATGATGAAATCGATCTGGATAATTCAGACAATGCCATCCTTCCACCACTAAGTAAAGGGCAAGAGCTGAATCTAGAGATCATGCATGCGACGGAAAGGTTTTCGAGACCACCGGCAAGGTTTACAGAAGCTTCATTGGTTAAGAAATTGGAAGAATTGGGTATCGGTCGTCCTTCAACGTATGCACCTACTATTTCGACCATTCAAAACCGTGGATATGTTGTCAAAGAAGACCGTGATGGAAAGGAAAGAGCTTATAAAGTACTTACCTTAAATGGCGGACAGGTGACTTCACAGACTAAAACTGAAATAACCGGGGCGGAGCGCAATAAGATGTTCCCTACAGATATCGGTGTTTTGGTGAATGATTTCTTGGTACAACATTTCAAAGGAATCGTGGATTATCATTTTACTGCTAAGGTAGAAAAGGAATTTGACGAGATTGCTCAGGGCTTCAAAGAATGGACTGATATGCTTTCCAATTTCTATGGGCCATTCCATTCGGAAGTACAAAATACATTAGATAATGCTGATCGTGCTACGCATGAACGTGAATTAGGTGTAGATCCTGTAACAGGAAAGCCGATTTCGGTTCGTGTAGGTCGTTTTGGGCCATTGGTTCAGATTGGAACGGCAGATGATGAAGAAAAACCAGTATTTGCTTCCCTACGTAAAGGACAGATGATTGAGACCATTACTTTGGAAGAAGCATTGGAATTGTTCAAGCTGCCTAAAAAAGTTGGAGAATTTGAAGGGAAAGAGATGACGGTAGCTATCGGTCGTTTTGGACCATATATTCGCCATAACAGCAGCTTCTATTCATTACCTAAAGGTTTGGATCCTTTGGATGTAGAGCAAGATCAAGCTATTCAGATCATTGAGGAGAAACGTCAGAAAGATAAAGATAAGATCATCAAGATTTTTGATGAAAATCCGGAAGCGAAGATTGAAAATGGCCGTTGGGGACCTTTTGTTCGTTTTGGAAAGCAAAACCTCAAAATCCCAAAAGGTGTTGAAGTTGAGAAGATCACTTATGCGGACGTACTGAAATGGGCTGAGGAAGATAGCAAATCGCCTTCGGCAAAAAAAGCCGCACGAGCAACGAAAGCGACTAAAACGACTACTAAAAAGACGACTACTAAAAAAGCTACGGCTAAAAAGAAATAGGATAAAATGAAGAAAGATCTACCTTTAAATATAGTTGAAGATATCTCAGTAGCCGTTGTTCTGGAAGCTGAATCTCCGACTACAAAGGTTTGGAATGTTTATTTGATCAATGAAAAAAATACTGCCATTCAAAATGTGCTGGTATCCTCTAAAGGGTATGGCATAAAAGATGGCAAGGATGTGAAAACGACCATTCTGAGGCATTTCATCGGTGACATGGATGCCAAGACTTCTCAAAAGATCGAAGCGATCGATCCGCAGGTTTTCGGACTGACCAATGAATATTGGTTGAGTTATTATATGGACGGTACTATTTATGATAAGAAATACGTTTTCTTACCAGAGAGTATTGTTGATGAGAATCTGATTAAGATTCCATTGGTAAATAAACCCGGTGTAATGATTGGAGGAACCAACTAATGGTTATGAAGAATTTTGTAATTGCTATTGATGGTTTTTCATCATGCGGAAAGAGTACAGTGGCAAAGGCATTGGCGAAAGAATTGAATTTTGTTTTTATTGACAGTGGAGCAATGTACAGGGCAGTAACCTTGTATATTCAACAGAACCAAATCGATATCAACAATGAACAAGCCGTTTCCACTGCTTTAGAGAATATCCATATTGATTTTATACCTAATCCTGAAAAAACACAGATCTTATTGAATGGCACAGACGTATCAGATGCGATCAGAACGATGGAAGTATCGGAATATGTCTCTGAGGTAAGTGCATTGAAGGCTGTCCGTAAGGCTATGGTGAAGCAGCAGCAGGATTTGGGCATGAAGAGGAATATTGTGATGGATGGTCGAGATATAGGCACCACCGTTTTCCCGAATGCAGATCTTAAGATCTTTATGACGGCAAGCCCACAAGTGAGAGCCGAGCGTAGATTTGCAGAATTGTCTGCAAAAGGTGAGGTTTTGACGATGGAAGAAGTGAAAGAAAACCTATCGCATCGCGATCATATTGATAGCACAAGGGAGGAGAGCCCGTTGAGACAGGCAGAAGATGCAGTGGTGTTGGATAATTCAGAATTGAACCAAATTGAGCAATTGAATTTCGTGATTCAATTGGTAAAAGATAGAATCGCATTGCCGCAATCCTAAGGGAAAGATATTAAAAGAAAAAGGCCTCAATTTGAGGCCTTTTCTATTATTTCATATTATCGATTTCTTGTTGTTGTTTCAACTGATCGATATTGTTTTTACTTCCAAAATCATCTGTTTTCTCTTGGAAGGAATTGAGGATCTCCAGAATAGCTTCAGAGTTATCAGCAGTTCGTTGATAGATATCAGGAATTTTGCTTTCGATAGTTTTATCACCTAACTCTATATTGTCAATTTCAACTTTTGCGATTTTTTCTAAAACAGCCTGTTGGCTATTTCTAATGTCCTCTAATTCTCTGGATATTTTCTCCATTAATTCGAATTTCTTTAATTTATCCATATATATTATTCATTAGTTTCTACTATTATAAACGCCAAAGATTGTAAATTGTTGTATATTTTTTATAAGTGACTGGTTTGCTGATGATTAATAAGTGTTATTTATGCGATTATTAAGATAAGATGTTGGAGAAAATAAAAAGGTCGCTAGATAAAATAGCGACCTTTGAAAATGTTATGGGATTAAACTTAGTTTGTTCTTCCCGGATATTCTTCTAGACCTTTTTCTAAGCAAGTTAGTGCTTTTTTAAGGTCGTCTTGGTTTAATACATAAGCCAAACGCACTTCGTTTGAACCGGCACCTGGAGTAGAGTAGAATCCGGTTGCTGGGGCCATCATCACCGTTTCATTGTTGTAAGAGAATTTCTCCAACATCCATTGGCAGAAATTGTCTGCATTATCAATTGGCAATTTTGCAATTACGTAGAATGCACCACCTGGGTTAGGGCAGAAGACCCCATCAATTTTATTAAGTCCTTCTACCAATGTATCCCTTCTCGCGGTATACTCTTTAGAAACTGCTTCAAAATAACTGTCAGGAGTATCTACTGCAGCTTCTCCAGCGATCTGGCCTTCTAAAGAAGGGCTCAGTCTTGCTTGAGCAAATTTTAATGCTGTCAGGTATAATTCTCTGTTTTTGGTAATGATACATCCAATTCTTGCTCCACAAGCTGAATAACGTTTAGAAACGGTATCAAATACCACCACGTTTTGCTCTAGACCTTCTAATTGCATTGGGGAGATGAATTCGCGACCATCATAACAAAACTCTCTATAAGCTTCGTCTGAGAACAGATAAAGGTCATGTTTCAAACAAAGTTCTTTCAGAGCTTCTAATTCTTCCCTAGAATAGAGGTAACCTGTTGGGTTGTTCGGATTACAGATGGCGATAGCTTTCGTTTTTTCGGTGATTACTTTTTCGAAATCAGCAATAGACGGTAAAGCGAAGCCATTGTCAATAACGGACATGATGGGTTTAACGACGATATCAGCCGAACAAGCGAAACCATTATAGTTTGCATAGAAAGGTTCAGGAATGATAACTTCTTCACCCGGGTTAAGGCAGGCTTGCATGGCAATGGTAATAGCTTCAGAGCCACCATTGGTCACTAATATATCGTTGGGAGTGATGTTATAATGGATTTTATTATAATACTCAGCCAATTTTGTTCTGTAAGATAAAGTTCCTTCAGAAGGGGTATAAGCCCAAACTTTAAAATCAATGTTTTTTAAAGCATTCAACATGATTTCAGGCGTTTCAATATCAGGCTGACCTATATTCAAATGGTAAATTTTCTTTCCATCTTTTTTGGCCTGATCGGCAAATGGAGTTAGTTTTCTAATAGGCGATGCAGGCATGTTGGTGCCCTTTTGAGAAATAGTTGGCATTATAATTCTATTATGTTTTTAATCTTTACAAAAATACAAATAAAACTTAGCTTGTCCTTAAAAAAAGAAAGCCGCCCTGTTTAGGACGGCTTTTAAAAATTCTCTATACTATTCCAAAAATGTTTCGTTTTGAAATTATATTTCCCTTACTCCACGATACCTTTGATGGTTAGTGTTTTAACAGGGGTTTTTGTATTTGATTTTACAATAAATGACTTTGTAAAAGGACCTTTTGCAGCTGCATTGAAGGTAACTTTAATAGTACCTGCTTCACCTGGTTTAACAGGAGTTTTGGTAAATTCCGCTACTGAACATCCGCAAGTGGGTTGTACATCTGAAATAATGATTGGTTCATCTCCCGAATTGCTGAATTTATATTCATGGGAAACCGGTTTATTCAAAGGAATCTTTCCGAAGTCATGGGTTTCTTTGTCAAATTTAAATTCTGCAGCAAACATTCCCATCGCAGTCAAACTAATAAATGCAATCAATACTGCACATATACTTGTAATCTTTTTCATTGTTTCAATTTTTTCGTTGCTTTAATCAATCAAATCTAAGACCATTTTTATAAGAATACGATTCTTTAATGAAAATTTGAAATAATTCCACAAGAATATTACAATCTTGATATTAGATAATGCCTTCTTTTAAAATGTCTTGCAGATGGATAATGCCCGCATATTTTCCTTCAGCTGTAACTACTAATTGTGAGATACTGTTCTGTCGCATGAGGTGGAGTGCATTTGCAGCCAATTCTGTTTTGTCGATTGTCTTCGGGTTTAAAGACATGATATCTTTCGCCTGCAAACCGGATACATCCTCGTATATGCCCAGCATCCTGCGGATATCACCATCGGTTATGATTCCCAAAATCTTTTCATCTTCGATGACTACCGTAGCGCCAAGTCTATATTCAGTAATACTGATCAATACGGAGCGGATGCTCGCATCTGCGGTAACCATTGGGATGCCGTTATGATCGGAAAGATCGCTTACTTTTAAATAAAGCTGTTTTCCTAAAGCTCCTCCTGGATGATATTTAGCAAAGTCCTGATCGGTGAATTGTCTTTTCGTTTGAAGGCAGACAGCAATGGCATCGCCCATCGCTAGCTGTACCGTGGTACTAGTTGTCGGAGCAAGATTATTCGGACAAGCCTCTCGAGTAATACTGGTATCAAGAATATAATCCGCTTGCTCAGCTAAGAAAGATTCATGATTTCCAACCATGGCTACCAGAATATTCCCAGTTTGCTTTAAGTATGGAACTAAAACTTTGATTTCTGGTGTATTCCCACTTTTGGAAATCGCGATGATCAGGTCATCCTTCTGAATAATTCCGAGGTCACCATGGATGGCGTCTGCGGCATGCATAAATATTGCAGGCGTTCCGGTGGAATTTAGGGTAGCGACAATTTTTTGAGCGATGATTGCACTTTTTCCGATTCCGGTCAATATTACCCTTCCTTTAAGTGTCAAAATCTTCTCAATAACCTCTACAAAATCGTTGTCGATTTTTTCGGATAGAGCCAATACGTTAGCGGCTTCAAGTTCAAATGTGCTCTGTGCCAACGATTTGATATCTATATTGTTTTTCACGTAATATTTCCTTAATTTTATATATAAATATGATGTGTTCGCTACAAAAATACATTATTTAGCACGTATTATTCATACCGTTATTACATCTATTTATTTTGCATAGTCAATGGAAATAGAAAAATCACTTTTCGACAATCTTCAAGATTTTTTTGGGTTCGACACTTTTAAAGGCGATCAAGAAGCAATTATTACCAATGTTCTGAATAGGAAGGATACATTTGTGATAATGCCTACAGGTGGCGGAAAATCAATCTGTTATCAGTTGCCTGCTTTGATGAGCGAGGGGACAGCAATTGTTATTTCTCCGCTTATTGCTTTGATGAAGAATCAGGTCGACCAAGTTCGCGCTTTTGGAGGCAGAGACAGCATTGCTCACTTTTTGAACTCCTCCCTTACCAAGAACGAAATTCAACGTGTCAAGCAGGATGTACAAGATGGTAAAACCAAGCTTTTGTATGTCGCTCCTGAATCTTTAGCCAAAGAGGAAAATGTTAACTTTTTAAGAAGTATAACAGTTTCATTTGTAGCTGTTGATGAGGCACACTGTATTTCAGAATGGGGGCACGATTTTAGGCCGGAATATCGCAAGATCCGTCAGGTAATCAATGAAATTGGGGAGGATATCCCAATTATTGCATTGACTGCCACCGCTACCCCAAAGGTACAGTCTGATATCCGGAAGAACCTTCAAATGAATGATGCGACTTTATTTAAGTCTTCGTTCAACCGTACAAACCTGTACTATGAGGTGAGGCCTAAGGAAGATGTAATCAAGCAGATTGTCCGTTTTATTAAAAGTAATGCCGGAAAAGCCGGTATTGTGTACTGTCTGAGCCGCAAGAAGGTAGAAGAGATTGCTGAGGTATTAAATATCAACGGCATTAAAGCGCTTCCTTATCATGCTGGATTGGATGCCAAGACCCGTGCTGATACTCAGGATAAGTTTTTGATGGAAGATATCGAAGTAATCGTTGCAACGATTGCTTTTGGAATGGGCATCGATAAACCTGATGTCCGTTATGTCATCCACCATGATATCCCTAAATCGATGGAAGGTTATTACCAGGAAACTGGTCGCGCTGGACGTGATGGCGGGGAAGGCTATTGTTTGGCTTTTTACTCAGAGAAAGATGTTGAAAAGCTGACTAAGTTTATGAAAGATAAGCCGGTTTCTGAAAAGGAAATTGGTACCCAAATATTGAAGGAAGTGATTGATTATTCTGAATCGGCAGTTTGTCGCAGAAAACAGATCCTTCATTATTTCGGTGAGAAGTTTGATGATACTGGATGTAATTCCATGTGTGATAATTGTCGCTCAGCAAAGACTTATTTTGATGCGGAGGAACCTTTATTGACCGTGTTGAATTTTATCAAAGAGGAGGGGGATAAGTTTGATGATCAGCATATTATCAATGTCTTGATTGGTCAAAACAATCAGCCTATCTCAAAATATAAACATGATACCCATGCCTTGTTTGGTTCAGGGAAGGAGCAAGGGGTTAATTTCTGGAACTCATTGATCCGTCAGGCTGAATTGGCAGATTTTATCAAGAAGGATATCGACCATTATGGTCTGCTGCAGTTGACTCCAGCAGGAAACAAATACATCAATAATCCGTATCCATTGAAGTTTATCTTAAATAAACCGATGGAAATGTCTAAATCAGATTCTTCTGAGGAAGGTTCTGGACAGACTGGGGCATTGGATGCAGAGCTTCTTAAAATGTTAAAAGATCTTAGGAAGAAGATCGCTAAACAGAAATCACTGCCTCCATTTGTTATTTTCCAGGATCCTTCGTTGGATGAAATGTGCACCCATTATCCGGTTAGCATTGATGAATTAAAGCAAATCCAAGGGGTCGGTTCAGGGAAAGCCATCAAGTTTGGCGCTCCATTCGTAGAACTGATCAAGAAGTATGTGGAAGATAACGATATTGATAGGCCTCAGGATCTGGTGATCAAGAGCACGGCCAATAAATCAGCTTTGAAGGTTTCCATTATCCAGAATATCGATAGAAAGATTTCCTTGGAGGATATAGCATCATCAAAAGGTATCAGTTATGAGGATCTTTTGCGTGAGGTGGAGTCTATCGTAAATTCAGGCACCAAATTAAATATTGGTTATTTTGTGGATGAAATGATTGATCAGGATCGACAAGATGAGGTCTACGATTATTTTAAAACAGCTGAAAATGATGCCATTGAAACTGCATTGGATGAATTGGGCGAGGAGGATTATTCCTTTGAGGACATCCAGTTGATGCGCATCAAATTTATGTCGGAACTAGGTAATTAAAAATTATATGATTAATACATATTTGCCAGAAATCAAAAATGGCAACTCTTCTTCTTTCTTCTTGATGGCAGGACCATGTGCCATCGAAGGTGAAGAAATCGCTTTACGTATTGCGGATAAAATCGTTAATATCACTGATAAACTAAACATCCCATATATTTTCAAGGGATCTTACCGTAAAGCAAATCGTTCTAAAGGAAATTCTTTTACTGGGATTGGGGATGAAAAAGCATTGAAAGTGTTGGAAAAAGTAGGGAAGACTTTTGGTATACCTACAGTGACTGATATCCACGAAAGCCATGAAGCTGCAATGGCTGCTGCTTATGTGGATGTGCTGCAGATTCCAGCATTCCTATGTAGACAGACGGATCTTTTGATCGCAGCTGCCGAGACTGGAAAAGTGGTAAACATCAAGAAAGGACAGTTCCTTTCTGCGGAGTCGATGAAATTTGCTGTTGAGAAGGTCCAAGATGCTGGAAACCCGAAGGTCATTCTAACTGATCGTGGTAATACTTTCGGATATCAGGACTTGATCGTAGATTATAGGGGATTGCCAGTCATGAAATCCTTTAATGTTCCTACGGTAATGGACTGTACACATTCCTTGCAACAGCCAAACCAGAGTTCAGGAGTGACTGGCGGTAAACCGGAGTTAATTGAGACCATCGCCAAGGCTGCCATAGCTGTTGGTGCTGATGGTCTGTTTATTGAAACCCATCCTGACCCTGCAAATGCCAAATCTGATGGCGCAAATATGCTCCACCTAGATCTGTTAGAAGATCTGTTGGTGAAATTGCAAAGAATTAGGGAAGCGATTCTTTAAGACATAAAAAAAGCTGGTTTATTCAAACCAGCTTTTTTTATGTCTTAGATTTTAGATATGAGATTTTAGATTTGAGTATTGAGATAGTAGAAAGAAAGTCTATTCGACTTAATATCTCATGTCTAACATCTCACATCTCACATCCATTATTCAAAATACTCTTTAATTCTCTCAAAGAATGATTTTTCGCTTTTACCAGGTTGTGGTTTGAAGTTAGCGGAGTTCTTAAGTTTCTCTAAAAGTTCTTTTTCTTCTTTGGAAACTGTTTTTGGAGTCCATACATTCACATAAACCAACTGATCACCTTTGTGGTATGAATTTACTTCTGGAAGGCCTTTTCCTTTTAAACGAAGTATCTTGCCGCCTTGGGTTCCAGGTTCGATCTTGATCTTTGCTTTGCCATCTATGGTTGGTATTTCTACGCTAGTACCTAGTGCAGCATCCGCAAAATTAATATATAGATCATAGATCACATTGATGCCATCACGTTTCAGTGTTTCGTGAGGAACTTCTTCAACCAAGATGATCAAATCTCCAGGGATTCCTCCTCGAGGGGCAGCATTACCTTTTCCACTCATAGACAATTGCATTCCTTCGCTCACACCTGCTGGAATATTGATTGAAATGGTTTCTTCGCCACGAACTAGGCCTTCACCTTTACATGAAGTACATTTTGCAGTGATTTCAACGCCTTCACCATTACAGGTAGGGCAGGTGCTAGTGGTTTGCATCTGACCAAGGATAGTGTTGGTCACACGTCTTACAGAACCCGAACCACCACAGGTATTACAGGTATGGTATGAGTTTTTGTCTTTGGCACCAGTACCATCACAGGTATTACATTTTACCTGTTTGTTGACTTTTACCTTTTTCTCAACTCCTTTAGCAATTTCTTCTAGGGTAAGTTTTACTTTGATTCTCAGGTTGGTTCCGCGTTGGACACGACGTCCGCCTCGAGTACCACCGCCGCCACCTCCGAAGAAGCTTTCAAACGGGTTGCCGCCGCCAAAGATATCTCCAAATTGACTGAAGATGTCGTCCATATTCATGCCGCCACCTCCATATCCAGACGCAGAATTGCCTGCATGTCCGAATTGGTCATAGCGTCTTCTTTTTTCAGGGTTGCTCAGGACTTCATAAGCCTCAGCAGCCTCTTTAAACTTGTCTTCAGCCTCTTTGTCTCCAGGGTTTTTGTCTGGATGGTATTTGATGGCTAGCTTACGATATGATGTTTTTATTTCTGTTACTTCTGCCGTTCTGGTTACACCAAGGACATCGTAATAATCTCTTTTTGACATCTTTTATATTTATTGGCCTACTACTACTTTCGCAAATCTGATTACGTTGTCATTCAAAGTATAACCTTTTTCAATAACATCGATAACCTTATCTTTTAAATCTGGGGTAGGAGCAGGAATGAGGGTAATGGCTTCTTGGAATTCAGGGTCAAAAGGTTGACCAATAACTTCGATTTCCTTTACGCCAAGTTGTTCCATGGTTTTCTTCAATTTATGGTAAACCAAATCGATGCCTTGTTTCATGGGGTCATCAGCAGGAACATCTTTCATAAAGCTTAAGGATCTGTCGAAATCATCAACTACGGGTAATAATTTTAAGATTACATCTTTACCAGCAGATTGCATTAAATCGATCTTTTCTTTTGCAGTTCTCTTTTTGTAATTGTCAAACTCTGCAACCAAGCGGGCATATTTATCGTTGGATTCGTTTAACTTATTGGTAAGTTCTTCGGTTGCTGCAGAACCTTGCTCTACATTCTCCTCCGAATTGTTCATTTCTGGGTCTTGAATATTCTCGTTCTCGTTTATCATCTCCTAATATCTAGTTTAAGTAACCTTAACATGGCATCCATCAATTTTTTTGCCAACAAAAAAAATCCGACATGCTGTCAGTGTTTACTGGATCCACTAGCAATAATGTCGGATTAAAATGGTATTGTCAGCTATTAGATGCTGACATTGTCATGCAACGCACCATCTGCTGTTTTCAGGATACGTGCAGGCATATTTCTAATAATTTGGTAATCGTGTGTAGCCATTAAGACAGCTGTTCCTGAGGAAGCGATGTCTCTTAATAACAAGACGATTTCTTCGGATGTAGCAGGGTCTAAGTTTCCTGTAGGCTCATCGGCAAGGATGATTTCAGGGTTGTTCAATAGTGCTCTAGCAATAACGACACGTTGTTGCTCACCACCGGAAAGTTCATGAGGCATTTTTTTAAGTTTAGATCGAAGTCCTACTTTTTCCAATACATCAACGATTCTATTCTCGATTTGAGCTTTTTCTTTCCAGCCCGTTGCCTTAAGGGCAAATTCAAGGTTTTTCTCAACGGTACGGTCGTTCAATAAATGGAAGTCCTGAAAAACGATCCCCAATTTACGGCGTAAATAAGGAACATCATTTTCATGAAGTTTTTTCAGGTCAAATCCAGCAATCATTCCCTCGCCATTCGCGATATATAGGTCACCGTAGATTATTTTCAATAAACTACTTTTACCTGAACCAGATTGTCCAATAAGGTATAAAAATTCTCCTTGGGCAATGTCTAAGTTAACATCTGAAAGTACAAGGTGTTTTTGTTGATAGATATCTACATGTTTAAGCTTGATAACCGTATTTGTCTCTCTCATAGTAATTTATAAGTCGATTTTCTTTATTTGGCCAAATGGCAACTCACGAACAACATCCATAATGTATTCAGATTTGTCGCCAAGACCGATTTTTTCCAATGATTTGTCGGGTCTATCCACGCGGAAATAAGCCAAAAGCGTAAATGCATCGTCCCTTAATTGAACATAATCTGGAATTTTTGCTACACCTTTAACCTTAATAACATACATAGTCAAACAAAATTATAATTTTTTACGAATTCACACTCATATAACGACAATAAAAGCTAATTATTGGTTCGCCAATAAAAAGTCTAATGTATTTACATTGTCGGCATAATCATCCAATGCAGGATATTGGCTCGCGCCAAATGGAAATACAGGGACATCTCCAACCTTCAAACCCATGTCGCTGGTAATACATTGGATCTCATCTTTATGAGCGATAATGTACTTTTCAACTTCCTCCATTGATTTGTAATATTCGAAATGAACAACGGCAAGGGGAGAAGCTAGGCTTTCATCTTCTTTCAACAATAGAAATCCATTGTCAAAATGTTTGTTCTTGTTGATCAAATAGATTGATTTATTGAAATCGTAATTGTTGTTGTATTTTGAGTGATCCTTAATCAGATGAAATGATTCTAGGTTGTCCAAGAGTTTTGCAATATCGTAACCTTCTGGAATAAAGATTTTGGAAACAGAACGGCAACCTAATCCAAAATAATCAAAGATATCATGTCCAAGAGCCACTAATTCTTCTTTAGTTTCATCACCAGAAAGGACCGAAAGTGAGTTTCTGTTTTTACGAATGATATTTGGTTTTTTGCCGAAATAATATTCGAAATAACGCGCTGAATTATTGCTACCTGTTGCAATGACCAGGTCAAAATTCTCTAGTTTTTCTACTAATTGAATCTTTTCTGCGAATTGAGGCTCGATTTCAATTAACTGATCCAAAATAAATTTAGTTAATCCGGCATCGTCCGAAGACACTTTGATTTTGGCAGTGAATCCCGCCAGAAGTACACACATAATATCGTGGAATCCCACTAATGGAAGGTTTCCCGCTAATACTAAACCGACAGATTTATCAATATTGTGATTAGGAATATCCTTTAACCATTTTTCCAATTTTTCATGGGTTAGGTTATGCGCAATAGCATAGATCTGTTGTAACACATTTGGTTTGGTATACCAAACATTTTTATGAACTGCTGAATCCAAGATGGGGGAGTTCTTCAGCTCATCAGCTTGAAGGAATTGTCCTAGTTTTACGAAGGCGTTTATTCTCTGTTCTCTTGTCAAAATCTTACTATTTATAATAAATCTGTATTTTTTTTGCCGTATATTTGCCATATCAAAGTAAATAACTACTAATTTTGTATACTTTTATTTTTGAGTGTATGGCATTAGTATTAACTTTGAAAGTGCAAAATTAGTTTATTATTTTATTGTAAGGACATAAATGGCAATTAAAATTACTGACGAATGTATAAATTGTGGGGCATGTGAACCAGAATGCCCAAATAATGCAATCTATGATGCTGGTGTAAGTTGGAAGTTTTCAGATGGTACAGCATTGGATGGTGTGATTGATTTTGGTGATGGAGTAACTCTTGACGCGAATGAATCACAGGATGCTATTTCCAATGAAGTTTATTATATCGTTTCAGATAAATGTACGGAGTGTGTTGGATTCCATGATGAACCTCAATGTGCTGCTGTATGTCCAGTTGATTGTTGTGTTGAGGATGAAGACGTTCGTGAAACAGAAGAAGAATTATTAGCGAAGAAAGCTTGGCTTCACGCTGAATAATCCTAATGATATTTTATTTTATAAACCACCTTTTTCGAGGTGGTTTTTTTGTTTCCTAAAATTTCCGAAAGAATAATTGAGCTGATTTCAGACTATCGATAAGCGTATGTAGCTCTTATTTTACAATCCTCCCGAATATTTTTATCCTTAACCTATCTCTCTGATTCAAGATATTACGCTTTAAAAAGCAAAAAATCCTCCCGTTTCATGAAATACAATAACGCAAAAGATTTGGTTTGCAGCGCTATTTTTTTATTTTTGTTCGTCTAAAAAGTAAAAAAAAGAAATAAATAACCTTATTAAATCTACATGTCAAAAAAAACTACAGGATATGTTCTACTTGCGACCATTGCGATAGCTTCTGTCCTGACCCTCCTCTATGAATTTAATCTTGCTCCAATCCCTGCATCATTGATGATGGTTGTTCGTTGGGTTACTGCCATTGTTTTGGTATGGAACGCCATCGTTCGAAAAGGATTGACAACATGGATCCTGACCTGTATGGTATTGGGTATTTTTGTTGGGCTTGATTTTCCAGATGTGGCGAAGGCATTGCAGCCTTTGAGCCAAGGATTTATCAAGTTAGTGAAAACCATTGTTGGACCAATCTTATTCTCCACCTTGGTGTTTGGTATTGCTGGTCACTCGGATCTGAAGCAAGTAGGTCGTATGGCTTGGAAATCCATGTTGTATTTCTTCTGTGCTACTACCTGTGCCATTTTCATTGGTCTAGGTGCTATTAACTTGACTCGTGCTGGTGTAGGTATCGATATTGAGCACATGCCTCATGAGGAATTACCGCAGACTTCTGCAATTTCTGATGGAGACAAGGTTGCACTTGAGCATATTGATGAAAGTGCTCATTGGATCTACAAATTCACGTCTTTCTTTAGAGATACTTTCCCTGAAAATATTGTAAAATCAGTATACGAAAATAAGGTATTACAGATCGTTGTTTTCGCTGTAATCTTTGGTATTGGACTTGCCATGGTGGATGAAAAGAAGCGAAAGCCCTTTGTGGACTTCGCAGAATCGCTCTCCGAAGCCATGTTCAAGTTTACCAACCTGGTCATGCTCTTTGCGCCGATTGGTGTTGGTGCTGCTATGGCCTATACAGTCGGACATCTTGGGATTGATATCCTCAAGAACCTGTTTATGCTATTGGCAACCTTGTACTTAGCGTTGATTTTCTTCCTCGCTGGGGTATTACTGCCTGTAGCGCTTTACCTAAAAATTCCTGTTAAGCAATTCATCAATGCCATCAAAGAACCTGTTTCTATTGCATTTGCAACAACAAGTTCAGATGCTGCTCTTCCAAAAGCCATGAGCGCCATGGAGAAGTTTGGTGTGCCAAGGAAAATAGTTTCGTTTGTAATTCCTACTGGATACAGCTTTAACTTGGATGGTACGTCGCTTTATCTTTCTTTAGCCTCAATCTTTGTTGCTCAAGCTGCAGGTATTCATTTGTCATTCGGTCAACAATTGATGATCGCCTTCACTTTGATGATCACGTCTAAAGGAGTTGCTGCCGTTCCAAGAGCTTCATTGATTATCCTAATTGCAACAGCTGATCAATTTGGTTTGCCAGTATTTGTTATTGCTGCAATCTTGGGTATCGATGAATTAATGGATATGGCTAGAACTTCTGTGAATGTAATCGGAAACTGTTTAGCTACTGTGGTAGTCGCCAAGTGGGAGGGTGAATTTGATGAAACCGCCCCATTTAGGCAGGATTCTGATGAAGATGGAATAGAAGAAATTGCCGAAGTAATTGAAGAAGGGCCTGAGGGTGAGACTAGGGCCTAAACCATAAGAATATTTAAATAAATAAGGGAGCTTTTCATTCGAATTGCTCCCTTTTTCTATCTATTAATTATGATTATGAAATAAATCCTTTGACATACTGTTTTGTGATTTCATGTTGTGGTTCTAAAAGGATCTGTTCTGAAGGTCCAAATTCAACTACTTCACCATTGTATAGGAATAAGATGTAATCAGATACCCTTCTAGCTTGGCGGAGTATATGGGTAACCAGAACAATGGTATAATCTTGTTTTAATTGAATCAATAGGTTTTCAATTACCTGAGTCGAAATAGGATCCAATGCCGAGGTGGATTCATCACCTAATATGATTTCTGGTTCCACCGCTAATCCTCTTGCAAGACATAACCTTTGTTGCTGACCTATCGATAATTTACTTGCTGACCCATCTAAACGGTCTTTTACCTCTTCCCATAAGCCTACATTCCGCAGCTGTCTTTCAACAATAGCTTTTAAAGACTTTTTATCTTTATTACCATGTATTTTCGGACCATAAGCAATATTGTCAAAAATCGACATGGGCAATGGAAAAGGCTTTTGAGACAATAAGCCCATCTTTTTTCGAATATGTGTTACTTCCGCATCAGGTCCATAAATATCCTCTCCATTGACAAGTACTGAACCAGTAACCCTGACCTCTGTGGAATCATCCAACAGCCTATTGAGCGTCTTTAGTAAGGTAGTTTTACCACATCCTGAAGGCCCAATTATGGAGGTTATACAGTTGTTTGGGATCTCTAGGTTGATGTTCTTTAATATATGTTGATCCTCAACATAGACATTCAACCCTTTGATCTCAATATGTGGATTTACCTGATGGATTATGCCCTGTGTTTTTTCTGTCTCGATGCTAGGTATTGCGTACATATAACGATAAGTAAGATAATGATAGTTAAAATTAATGCTGAAGCATAGGCTCTTCCTTGTACCTCAGGGATAGGACTGCTCAATTGAAAGAAAATGGCTAATGGGAGAGTTGCTGTAGGTTCATCCAGATAGATCGGGATATTGTCACTGAAGCCAGTCGTCAAAAGCACACCCGCCACATCGCCAATCGCTCGTCCAAATGCCAGTAAAATAGCTGTGAATAATCCTGGTTTTATATAGGTTATCATAACTTTTGCTGATTCCCAACGCGTTGCTCCTAAAGAAGTGGTGATATGCCCTAAATCAGTTGGAATCGTTTGGATTAATTCATCCAAGGTCCTCACAACTATCGGGATGGTGAGCAGGGTTATGGTTATAACACCACCTATCAAAGATGCTCTGACACCTAACCAAACCATAATACTGAAAGCTATAGCCCCATATACAATAGATGGGATTCCGAATAGAACGTCAAATATCAATTTGGAAAATCTGCTGATCCTTGATCCTTTCTTGGAATATATATTCAAATAAATACAGATCGGAATCCCTATAATGGTAGCCAAAAATGTTGATAAACCAGCGAGGTAAAGCGACCCAAGGATAGCATTTAGGATTCCACCGCCTTTACCTACATAGAAACCTCCTTCGGGCGTCTTCGTGATCATGTCCAAGCTCAAATATGGTAGCCCTTTATAGAGGATAGTCCCAATGATAAAGAACAAGGAACCCGTAATGATTATTCCAGAACCTTGCATAATGTGTTTGGCAAATTTTTCTTTTCTCAGCCTTCTATTGATGTTGCTCATATATTCTTTGCCTCCATTTTCTTTAAAATCCCCCTTGAAATCAGGTTAAAACCCAATATGATCAGAAACAACAGCAAGGCTGCAAACATCAATGCTGAATCGTACAGAGGAATTGACATCATTTCCCCAAAGTTATTGGCAATTAGTGCTGGCAAAGGATATCCTGCATCAAATATAGATTGAGGAATCTTTGGGATATTGCCACATACCATTAGAACAGCAATGGTTTCTCCAAATGCTCTGGATACTGCCAGAACTATTGCGGCCATTATTCCAGGTCGGGCTTTCTTTAAGATGACTTGTTGGATAGTTTCCAGCTTTGTTGCTCCCAAAGAAAGTGAAACTGACCTCAATTCCTTGGGAATAGTCTGTAATACCTCAACCATGATGCTGACCATGATAGGGAAAATCATGACAGCCAATACGATACCTCCAGAAAAAACAGAATAACCAGTGCTGCTGATTCCAAATAACGGCGCAATATATTTTCCAATTAAGGGTACTACGAACAATACCCCCCACACTCCGTAAAGCACGGGCGGGATTGCCGCCAGGACATTCACCAAAGGCAAAACGAAATTTCGCAATCTACTGCCCGCATATTCCACCAAGTATACTGAGGCAGAAAGACATAAAGGCACTGCAATGATCAAAGCAATTAATGTCACCCAGACTGTGCCCATGATGAAGGGTAGAAAACCGAAGTTTCCCTTCATTGGCGACCAAACGCTACTGCTCAAGATCGTCCAAAGAGATTCAGTGGCTATCAGGGGCTCTGCTTTAATACTTAAACCAACGAGAATTGCCAATATCACCAAAAGGCATATTCCCAATAAAATCCCTGAGAGGTTTTTGATTAACTTATCTTTTATCAGTCTGTAATTCACTCGCGAGCAGTTTTTCGTTTTCTTTCTTGTTTAATTCCTTGTTAATTGGCACAAATCCATTGTCCAGCAAATAAGCCTGCTGTTTGTCTGTCATGACAAAGCGGACAAATTCTTCAAGCAATTTAGATTGATGTCCCTTGTTTAAAACAAACATGAGCTCTCTTGAAGGAGGAGAAGGATATTTCCCAGTTGCAACCGCATTGGTAAGACTGTCCAATTCGCTATAGAAGTTTTCCTGGGCGTCAATCTTATGATCAGCATTAATATCCAAAGGAAGGGCTACAATATTAGCAGTCGTTCTTTTGCTGTTTAAATCAAAGACATAGTTTATATTATTGAAACCAATTGCTAGGGGATTGTCTTTAATAGCCTGAGCTAAGCCCGGATCACCAAAAATCCCGATACCTTTCAATTCTTCTTGGGTAGCACCTAAATATTTAGCCCAGGTCTCAGCCGCGCCAGCAGCATCCGAGCGTATGTATACCTCAATGTTTTTGTTAATAAAACTAGGATCCAAATCATTCCATTTCTTAATCTTGCCTGTTACAAAGATGTCTTTCAACTCATCTTGACTCAAACCTCGTTTTAAAAGGGATGATATATTGGGGTGATTGCTGTTCAGCGTCCCAATGACGGCATCGTTTGCCACGATGATGGGCAATGCGCCTTTTTCTATCTCAATAGGATGAAGGTCGCGAGATACCAAGCCAATGTCTACCATATTTGACAGTACATCTGAAATGCCTTTCCCAGCACCTCCAGCAGAAATATTAAACCTCACATTCGGATGTAATTTCTTGAAATCCTCACTCCATAAAACAGCAATTGGGTAGAGTGCAAATGCTCCAGAAATGGAAATTGTACCGACAAATCCTCTCTCTTTATCATAACCTTGATCGACCTTCGGTGCGCAAGAAAATGTTACAATTTGGATTAAGGAACTAAATATAAGTGTTTTATATACTCTAAGTCGCTGTTTTTTATGCATCCTTTGAAATTAATTACACAAATATATAGTAATTTGGTAGACTTTGTATAGTTCTTTTATAATTATTTTATACATTTGTCGAATAAACATTAACAATAACCTAACTAAAGAGGTGAATAATTGCCTTTTTAATAATTGAAGATAGTATGCAGAGCTTTAGGACAGAATTAGAGAATCCTGTAGTAGCACAGGAAATCATAGAATTAGAAAAGAAGATCAGGGCATATCGGAAAGGTGAGCTGCCTGAGGAAAAATTCAGATCCTTGCGTTTAGCTAGGGGAGTATATGGGCAGAGGCAACCGGGTGTTCAAATGGTGAGGATCAAACTCCCGTTTGGAAAAGTTACTTTTCAGCAGATATTAAAAATCGCAGATATCTCGGATGAGTACGCAAGCAAAAACCTTCACCTAACAACCAGACAAGACATCCAAATCCATTTCGTAAGCTTAGATAAAACCCCAGAACTGTGGGCTAAGCTTGCTGAGGATGATATGACCTTAAGAGAAGCCTGTGGAAATACGGTCAGGAATGTTACAGCGTCTCCAACCGCAGGGATTGATCCTGAGGAACCATTTGATGTTTCTCCTTATGCTCATCAAACTTTTAAATATTTCGTTCGTAATCCAATCTGCGCAGAAATGGGCAGGAAGTTTAAGATTTCCTTTTCATCGTCTGATAAGGATACTGCATTCTCATATATCCATGATTTTGGCTTTATTCCTAAGGTTAGAATCGTAGATGGTAAAGAGCAGCGAGGATTTAAGGTTATGTTAGGCGGTGGCTTGGGTGCTCAACCCATCTTAGCACATGAAGTTTATGATTTCCTCCCGGAGGATGAAATCCTTCCATATGCAGAGGCTACCATTCGCGTTTTCGATCGCTATGGAGAGCGAAATAACCGTAATAAAGCAAGATTTAAGTTCTTGGTTCAGAAATTAGGCCTAGAAACTGTTTTGAACCTGATTGAAGAAGAGAAAATAGCTGTAAAACATAAATTGGTTTCTTTCGATATTGATGCTGTTTCTCAACCAGAACCTCCAACAAAAGAGGTCGAAGAAGAAACCGCTCATGATCTACTCGGTTTTGAGTTATGGAAAGCGACAAATACGTTCGAACAGAAGCAAAAAGGATACTATGGCGTTTATGCGAATATCCAAACCGGAGATATTTCTACTGAAAAAGCACGTGTACTAGTTGATGGTATCAGAGATCATGTAGCTGACGATATACGAATTACCCAAGATCAAAATCTTTTGTTCAAATATGTCCGTCTTGAATCCTTGGCAAGCATCTACAATGTGCTTTTGAAATTAGGCTTTGCAAAACCAGGATACAATAGCACTGCGGATATTACTACTTGCCCAGGAACAGACACCTGTAATCTAGGAATTTCTAATTCCACTGAAATGGCAAGAGTGTTAGAAAACTATATCCATGAATTCCATCAGGATTTTATCCAAGAAAAAGAGCTGAAGATTAAGATCTCTGGCTGTATGAACTCTTGTGGCCAACATGGGCTTGCCCATATCGGATTCCATGGTAGCTCTGTAAAAGTGAATGGTAATGTAGTTCCCGCGGCACAGGTTATGCTTGGAGGAGGAACCCTTGGCGATGGTAAAGGAAGAGTTGCTGACCGCGTGATCAAAGTTCCTACTAAAAGGGTGCTTCAAGTAGTCGATGTAATATTGGCTGATTTTAAGTCCAATAAGAATAAAGAACAAAACTTCATCGCATACTATGAGCAACAAGGAAAAGATCATTTTTATAGGTTATTGAAGCCATTGGCTGAACTGGGAAATCTAAGTGCAGACGAGCATATCGATTGGGGTCATGAGGAAAGTTTTGAGACTGCTATTGGTGTTGGTGAATGTGCGGGTGTTGTAATAGACCTTGTAGCAACCCTGTTATTAGAGGCTGAAGAAAAATTAGAATTAGCAGAACTGGCTTTAGAGCAAAAGCAATTCGCTGATGCCATCTATCATTCTTACAGTTCGTTTGTATGGACCGCAAAAGCATTATTGTTAGATAAAGGGATAAATGCTTCCACACAAACTGCAGTAATTCAAGAGTTTGATGATAACTATGTAAATGATGACTACTTCCAGTTTCCATCTACATTTTCAGATAGAGTATTACAGATTAATAAATACGAGCCTTCCGAAGAATTCGCAAGAACCTATTTGCTACAAGCCAAGGCATTTTGCATTGAGGCAAAATTACGTAGGGAAGAATGGCGTGTAGTAAACCAATAAGAGAGGAGAGAACATGAAGGAAATAAAACCATTTGTAACATTGGTAGGCGCTGGTCCAGGTGATCCAGACCTAATCACTTTAAAAGGAATAAAGGCAATTCAGCAAGCAGATGTCATTCTATATGATGCTTTGGTCAATGAGGAATTGCTCGAACTAGCATCAAAAGATTGTACTAAAATATATGTCGGCAAGCGTGCTGAACAACTTTCTACTTCACAAGATCAGATCAATCAACTTCTCGTTGATTATGCCTTGACCCATGGCCATGTCGTTAGGCTGAAAGGTGGAGATCCATTTGTTTTCGGCCGTGGAGGAGAAGAAATTGATTTTGTAAGAAAATTCAATATTCCAACAGCAGTTGTTCCAGGTTTATCCTCTTCGATCAGTCTTACCGGCTTGCAACAAATACCCTTGACCTATAGAGGTATTTCTGAATCTTTCTGGGTAATTACCGGAGCGACAAAAGCAGGTTTTCTATCTGAAGATTTATATACTGCAGTCAATACAAATGCTACAGTGGTAGTTTTGATGGGATTTGCTAAGCTTCAACAAATCATTGATTTATATAAAGAGAATGGTAAAGCTGATCTTCCAATTGCATTGATTCAAAATGGTTCGCTTCCAAATGAGAAGATTGTACTTGGTCGAGTAGAGAATATCCTTGAACAGGCGGAAGCTTCAGCTATTGGAGTGCCTGCTATAATCGTTCTGGGCGAAGTGGTGGCAAAACACTTGGAGTTTGAAAAGGTGAAAGAACAATTACAATACATTGAAGCTTAATGAACCAACTTTTTCCAATATATATCAAATTAGATCAGATAGAAACCTTATTGGTTGGTGCTGGTCCTGTTGGATTGGAAAAAATACAGGCTATTATTTCCAATTCACCACATGCTAATGTCATGGTGGTTGCAGAAGATGTTTGTGTTGAATTCTATGAGTTTGTAAAGAACAAGGAAAACATAAAGGTCCATAAACGTCCTTTTACAGCTGTAGACCTATTTGCTAAACAAATAGTCGTGCTGGCAACCAACAATCCCAAATTGAATAATTATGTCAGGGAACTTTGCTCAAATCACCACATCCTTTTAAATGTGGCCGACAAACCGTCCTTATGTGATTTCTATTTGGGATCTGTAGTCCAAAAAGGAAACCTGAAAATCGGAATTTCTACAAACGGCAAGTCTCCAACGATTGCCAAAAGGCTGAAAGAATTCTTGAATGAATTATTGCCCGAGGAGATTGATGAAACGCTTCATCTCATGGCTGATCTCAGAAATCAACTTTCTGGAGACCTAAAGGAAAAAATAACAGTGCTCAATGCACATACAGAACAATTAATCAAACAAAATGAATATGATCGAGCAAATTAAAGCAGACTTAATCGGAGCAGATGCTCGGTCTATAATTCTATATATAGATGAGAAATTTGCTGATAAAGCGGTTTTTTCAACTTCATTTGGCATTGAAGACCAAGTGTTGACCCATTTATTGGCTCAAGAAAATGCAAAGACTTCAATCTTCACTTTGGATACAGGTAGACTTTTTCCCGAAACCTATTACGTTTGGAATCGGACTTTAGACCTTTACAAGCTTAAAATCAAAGCTTATTATCCCGAAACTAAGGCAGTAGAAGGTCTTTTGGAACAGAAAGGACCGTCTAGTTTTTACAATTCAGTTGAAGATAGAAAAGAATGCTGCTATATCAGGAAGATTGAACCTTTAAAAAGAGCTATCGCAGGCTACCAGGTTTGGATTACGGGTATTCGTGCTGAACAATCTCAAAACAGAGATCAAATGGACTTTGTAGAATGGGATGAAGTAAACCAAATCGTCAAGATACATCCCTTGTACAATTGGACATTATCTGAGGTAGAAAATTACTTAAAAGACAATTTCGTTCCATATAATCCATTACATGATAAAGGCTTTATCAGTATTGGTTGTCAACCTTGTACCAGGGCAGTACAAGAAGGAGAAGACTTCCGTGCCGGCAGATGGTGGTGGGAAGATAAATCAAAGAAGGAGTGTGGATTACATGTAACACATAAATAATTAGTTTACAAAATGGATTACTTAGATCATTTAGAGGCAGAAGCCATTTACATATTGAGAGAAGTAGCTGGACAATTCGAAAATCCCGCACTTTTATTCTCTGGAGGAAAAGATTCAATTACATTAGTCCACTTAGCAAAGAAGGCATTTAGACCAGGTAAATTTCCATTCCCTTTAGTACATATTGATACCGGCCATAATTTTCCTGAAACTATAGAGTTTCGTGATTGGCTAGTGGATCAAATTGGCGAAAAACTGATTGTGGGCTATGTACAAGAAAGCATAGACGCTGGGAAGGTGGTTGAGCAAAAAGGTAAAAATGCCAGTAGAAATGCGTTGCAGACCGTGACTTTACTCGACACTATCGAAAAGAACGGCTTTGATGCTTGTATTGGCGGAGCTCGTCGCGATGAGGAAAAGGCCAGAGCCAAAGAAAGGATTTTTTCCGTAAGAGACGATTTTGGGCAATGGGATCCAAAAAGACAAAGACCAGAACTCTGGAATATCTTTAATGGAAAGATCCAAAAAGGAGAAAATGTACGTGTTTTCCCAATCTCCAATTGGACTGAACTCGATGTTTGGAACTATATAAAAAGAGAAAAGATCGCTTTGCCATCCATTTATTTCTCCCACAAAAGGGACGTGGTTTTTAGAAATGGCCAATGGATGGCGGCAGATCCTGTCCTTCAGATAGACGACGCTGATGTTGTTGAACATAAATCAGTGCGTTTCAGAACTGTAGGTGATATGACCTGTACAGCTGCTGTAGACTCTATTGCAACTGAATTGGATGATATCATCGACGAAATCAAAGCTTCAACGGTTAGCGAACGCGGTGCTAGATTGGACGATAAGGTTTCTGAAGCTGCAATGGAAGACCGTAAAAAACAAGGCTATTTTTAATTAAAGGGAGGAAAAGAACATGAACATTTTGAAATTTTTAACGGCCGGTTCTGTAGACGACGGAAAGAGCACATTGATTGGCCGATTATTATATGATACCAATTCCATTCTTGATGATCAACTGGAAGCTATCCAAAAAGCCAACCGAAAGAACGATGATGGAACAATTGATTTAGCGATCCTTACTGATGGACTAAAAGCAGAACGTGAGCAAGGTATCACAATCGATGTCGCCTATAAATACTTCCAAACTGAAAAAAGGAAATTTATCATTGCTGATGCACCAGGCCACATCCAATACACTAGGAATATGGTTACCGGAGCTTCTAATTCGGATCTGATCATTATCCTAATTGATGCTAGAAAAGGTGTCATTGAACAAACCAAAAGGCATTCCTTTATTGCAAAAATATTAGGAATCAAAAAGGTGCTGGTCTGTGTCAATAAAATGGACATGGTAGACTATGAATTGGCAGTTTTTGAAAACATCAAGACAGAATATCTAACTCTTGCCAATAAATTAGGCTTAGAAGACGTTGATTTCATCCCTGTTTCAGCCTTAAAAGGTGATAATATCGTCCAAAAGTCCCAAAGAATGCCTTGGTACCATGCTGCACCATTGCTAACCTATCTAGAAGAAGTTGAATTTGAAGAACTTGCAAATCAAGGCTGGCGCTTTCCAGTACAGTGCGTTGTTCGTCCACAAAGTGCTGATTTACATGATTATAGGGGATATGCAGGACGAGTGTTAGGAGAGGGGCTGAAAGTAGGGGAAGAGGTATTAGTTTTACCGAATGGCTCTAAATCTAAGGTAAAAACAATTGAATTTAACAACGAAGAATTGCCCGAAGCACACAATGGATCTTCTGTAATTATTCATTTAGAAGATGATATTGATATTTCCAGAGGAGATTTTATTGTCAGTGCAAACCATCCAGCAAAAACAGATAAATCATTTGAAGCAAATATCTCTTGGTTTGAGAATAAGGAACTTGACTTAGGGCAGATCTATTTATTACAGACACATTCTAAAGTAAGTAAAATAAAAATTCCTGAAATTCTTTTTAAATATGATGTTCATACGCAAGAACCACAATATGATCAAGCCATTGGTCTAAATGATATTGGTCGTGTATTAATTAAGTCTGCGGACGAAATTGTATTTGACCAACAAAAGGATTTCCCAGAAAATTCCAGAGCAATAATAATTGATCCCAGAACTAATATTACAGTAGCCGCTGCTATAATCCAATAAATATTATTCATAATCCTACAGATATCTAATAGTTATAGAATCTGTAGGATTAATATTATTAGAGATTCTTTCAATAGAAGGGTATATTACTTAATACTTATTTAACATAATATAAATTATTTGACATATTACCAATCTAGAATATTACCCCAAAATCTATATAACCTAACAAACTCAATGTACCTAGCTATTTTCCTGATATATTGAAATTATCAAAATCCTATTAAGTTAAATAAACCAAATCTTTAAGAATTCACTAAATCTTATAAAGTGTTCCTTATTTAATAAACCCTATAACAAAAAATCAAAAACTTTAGAATTCCTTTCTAACCGAAATAATTGTCCCAAAGCTATTCCTAAACATTTGCCCATAATCAGCGGATCCGATTAAACCAATTGTATAATTGTTTCTAAATGATCTGCTGGCGTTTAGATAAAAAGAAAATTGATCCACATGCTTAAATAATCCATAAGGTTTTTCAAATAGTTTCCCTGAAGAACCGCCCCATGGACTTGTACTGAATGTCCCAAAATGCTTTGAATAAGTTCCTTTCAATAACAAATTCGTTTGGAATAAATTAATATCAAAGCCAACATGAATTGCAGATACCCGATTGCTAATGTAATACTTTATGGGATTGTATACTTGTCCTTCTTTGGCGTCTTTGCTGGGTATGATTAGTGGGCTTCCTAGTCCCAAACCTTTATAGGTCCATCCATCTAAATAATATGAATTGTTATAGTAATCTTCATCTCCAGATGCCGTTGTAATCGACCATGGATAGCCTGCTTGATCTTTGCTGTAAAAATATTCCACTAAAACCTTCTTCCAGCGAAAAGGCTTACTATTGTCGGTGTTAAATTTCAAATTTTCAATTGAAATTCCATTCAATCCATCTCGAATATTGGCCAGTTTTGAAATAGCTCCTACATCATAAAAATTCTGCCTATACCCTATTATTTTGACGTTTTTAAGGTTAATGGATGCACCTAAATCTATTGAACCAAGATGATTTCCAATTTTAGAACTCCCAATAAATTCACTGGAATAGGCTTTTCCAAAAAAGACATAATAAAAAGCTCCAAAATTAGACAGCGAAAACTCATCCCCATATATCTGTTTTTCACTTCCCCAAAATGCTTGGTGATTGATGCCGCCATATAGTTTGATCTTCCAATTTTCTCTCCCAATCCTTCCGTATAATGACTTTTGATGGTAAAAAGTTTCCATTTTATGATTTTCGGTTTTCACTAAAAATACACCTGGATTCATCCTTGTTTTACCAATATAACCCAAAGCAAAATTTCCTTTAATTGAAATAAGGCCATCCAATACGGGTATTCTATAGAAATTCGGAATTATTACTTCCATTTTAGGAATGCCTAATGAATTCCCTGAAATAGAAAAGTTGCCGGAACTCAAGGTACTGTCCCCATTCAATCCCATAAGATCTTTGCTACGACCAATTTTCCCCTCAAATATCCACCATTTCGCATTAAGGTTACCTTCAATGAGGTCTACAGTTGATTTCCCAGCCAAATTGACCCTGCTTTCAAAATTCAATCCCCAATCAAAGGATGAAAAATCAGTGGGTTCTATCTGCTTTAAGTTTTTCTGAAATCCAATTAACCAACTGTTTGATAAACCAGTTGCCGGAATGGACCCAAATTGGTTTGATCGCATCCAAAAAGGAACGACATCCTTGTTAGTCATACCAACCTGAGATTCTATAAAACCCTTATATTTTGATGCTTCGAATAGCTGTGCTAATGATATTGTCGGGAAAATATACAACAGGAATAATATTATGGATTTATTCATATTCATCTGGTTTTATTGATGAACTTTTCTCGAAATAATAGCTCAATAAACTTGGTATTTGTTATTAAATACCGTTTCCACATCCTTTTGGGTTCTTGATAAGTTCGATAAAGCCATTCTAAACCTGCCTTTTGCATCCAAATCGGAGCCCTTTTGATATGTCCAGAAATCACATCAAATGTCCCTCCCACTCCCATTATAAATGGAGTCTTGATGATGTCTTTATACTTATTTAGAAAGATCTCTTTCTTAGGGGAACTAATGGCAACAAATAGCATTTGTGCAGCACTTTCGGCTATCGTTTTCGCGATGGCCTCCTCCTCTCCTTCAGCATAATATCCGTTTCTATACCCTGCAATTACCTGATTTCCAAACTTATCCCGATACATCTTGGCTACCTTCGAAACAATCTCTTCCTTCGCACCAAACAAAAAGACCTTATAACCCTTTTCTCCTGCCAAATCCATTAAATTGATCATTAAATCTGCACCTGCTACGCGCTCAGGCAAAGGCTGCTTTAATATCCGGCTCGCCCAGACAATACTCTGCCCATCCGCATTGATGATATCACAGTTTACCACCGCGTCATATAGCGTTTTATCTGTCTGCATGTTCACCAATTTTGCCGCATTAACTACAACATGGTGTGTCTGTTTGTTTAGCTTAATATTGTTTTCTATTTCTTTTATTGTTTGACCCATAGTTAATGAATGGATAGGGCAATTCATGATATTTACAGTAGGTATCTTTTTAGATTCCATAATAGATTCGCTTTTGATTTATTGATTAATTGCTGTTTTTAGGCTTTTTATTATAAAAATGGAGCCCCAAAGACCTTCGGATTAATTTCGTTTAACTTGAAATGTAACTTTGCTGTTTGTTGCTAATTCAGAAGTATTCTCATTGAATAAAAATTCTGTGAAAGCATAAAACATCCAAGCCTGTGCCCATCTCATATACGGAATCTTAGAATTGAAATTCTTTTTTAACTGATAATAGAAATATCCTTTTGGATCTTGCATATTGATTATGGTCCACATCAAAACACTCTTGGTCAAGTCTATATTTTCATCCCAGATCTTTAGTCTGGAAAGTGTTATAATCAATTGCGAAGTGGCATGTACATCAATTGGATAGATTCGGTTATTATAATACTTTGGAATTCCCTTGCTTGTAAAAAAGTTCTTTAGGTAATAGTTTGTCCCACTTTCTATGACCTGATTAAAGCTCTTATCTCCAGAATATTGTTGATAGGCATGTATGCATTCTAGGTTATAGCCAGTATGGAAACTATCGATCCATTGATGGAAAGGTAAAGTTCCATAAGCCCATTCTCCATTTTTTTGTTGATGCTTGGCAGCAAATGAAACCGATTTTCTTGCTTCAGTCAATAAGTTTTCATCTTTCGTGTGCCCATATATCTGACTTAATAATCGACTCCCTAACAAGGAGGCATTAAAGACCTGGGTTTTATCCAGAGGAGAATAAGAAAATGAGAAATCTCCATCCTTATCATAAGTCCTATTTAAATCTTTTAATATAAAATACTGGGTATCTATTGCCGTATTTAAGTATTCCAAGCGCTTGGTAATCCGATATGCTTCAAGCAAAGCTGATGCTATAAATGTGGTTGCTACAACCGTTGGTGTTCCTTTTGGTTGGAAAAAAGCACGAGCTTGCCAGTCAAAATTATAACCCCAACATGCCCCAGAGTATCCTTCGTTTTTTATTTTTATTAATAGATCTGCTAACTCTATTATTTTTTGTAGATAATTTTCGTTTGGTGCCAATTTATATAGATTACAATATCCGTTTAAGAATAGCCCAATTCCCTTAGGGTTATAATCTTTATCTACGCCAAATAGTGGCCTAAAATTGATGTGGCTCCTTTTAAAAAATTGGATCCAAGCCAGTCTCGGCAACTCCAATTTTGAAAAGGGCATATTTCTGAAAAACCTACTGTTTAACCCATCATAAGGGTCCCAACCTTTAAATTCTTGGCTTTCGCAGTATGTTTTTAATTTTTGAAAGGAATAATAATAATTCATCATACGATCCTTACATTTCAATCATTTGAGGTAAGCCTGTATTCAAACTGTCGACTATCTTAAGCGTAGTGAGAGTCGTTAGATAGATGGATTGAAAGGGAATAGGTGCATCATTTCCAGCCCTTATGGCCGACAGAAAGGCTTCCAATTCCTCTTTATGCCCTTTTCCAACCGAACTGAGCTTTTTCATCTTATTATTTTCATATAGATAACCTTCTCTAAAATCTTTGATGACACCAACCTTTCCAGCTCCAAATATTTCGATGTTTTCCTTTGCTAATGATTTATCCCCGTTTGCTAAATAGGTTAAGTTTCCAACCGAACCATTCTTAAATTTTACCACTACAGCAATATTATCCTCATTCGTGATTTTACCATTGGAAGAATTGATACATTCTGAAAACACCCGAATAGGCTCTGAATCTGTAAAATATTGCATTAGATCAATGAAATGGCACATTTCGCCAATAATCCTTCCACCTCCTATTTCTTTTATCTGTGTCCAATGATCCTTAGGAATAAAACCTGCATTGACCCGAACATTCACGACAATAGGCTCTTCAACATTTTCAAATGATTTTTTTATTTGCACTGATATTGGTGCAAAACGTCTGTTGAAACCAACCATTAATGGATAATTGTTCTCCTTCTTTACCTCAGTAATTTCCATCAATTGCTTATAGCTGGTTGCTAATGGTTTTTCGACAAATACTGATTTTCTGGCTTTTAAAGCTGCAATGGCAAGTTTGGTATGCGATGAGTGTGGAGTGGCAATAAAAATGCTATTGATTTTCTCATTCTCCATCACATCTTTTATATCCGTAGAACAACTGTTGAAACCAAATTTATGAGCTACATTTTTTGCAGTTATTCCCTTAGAAGTGACCACTACGTCTAATGAAACCTGTAACCGTTTTACATTTGGGATTAAATAACTTTGCGCAAAGCTTCCTGCTCCAATGAAACCAATGTTAATATCCTGTATAGGATCCGATTTTAAGCTAACTAAGGAATTTGATGCTTTTGAATTAGGGTTATATTGCAATAAGATCCCAATATGTGGTTCCGGATTTTTCCCTAAAACGATATCATAGGCTTTTCCAGCATCAACTATATTAAAAACATGGGAAATCAACGGTTTAATGTCGATTTTTTTGCTCCTTAATAGCTCCAAAAACGTCTCCATGTTTCTTTGTTCCGTCCAACGCACATAGGCTATAGGATAGTCCATGCCAAGTTCTTCATATTTTTCATCATATCTCCCAGGGCCATAAGAACATGACATCTTCAAATCCAATTCCTTTCTATAAAAATGAGGATCTCTTGGAATATCCATTTTTACTGCCCCGACTATCACTACAGAACCCTTCTTTTTTAATATTTCAGAAGAAAGCTCGATTGGATCATTGGAAGGAGCCGCAGCAGTGATGATCACAGAATCAAAACCTATTCCCTTGGTAAATTCTTCGCAAGCAACCCTTAAATTTGGATCATTCCTGTTCAGCGCCTTTTCAATGCCGAGTTCCTTTGCTAGAGTGATCAATCGATCTGAAAGGTCTATTCCAAACACCTGGCATCCATTAGCTTTTACTAATTGACAGGTAATCTGCCCCAAAAGTCCTAGCCCAATGACACATACCCTTTCCCCAAGTGTTGGATTTGCTTGTCGGACACCTTGCAGCGCAATGGCTCCCAAGGTGGTAAAAGAAGCTTCTTCCATGTTGACACCATCTGGGATTTTTGCGACCAGATTTTGGGGTACAGAAACAATATCAGCATGTGAGGCATAATCCTGTCCTGCACAGGCAACCCGATCTCCGGGTAAAAACTTTCCCATGCTATCCATAGAAGCTATTACCGTTCCTGCAGTGCTATAGCCTAAAGCCTTTAATGAATCCAGTTTGGTCCTAACCTTATCCAAGGTCGCCATTAAGCCTTCTTTTTTGATGTTTTGAAGCACTTGAGCCACTAAATCCGGACGATGTTTTGCTTTCCCAATTAAGCTCGCCTTGGCAACCTTTACCGTACTCCTTTCCGTTCCAGCACTTATTAAAGAAAATGCATTTTCAATTAATACCTGTCCTTGTGAAAGGCTTGGTTGTGGCACTTCATCAACATATAAGGCTCCTGTCTTGAAATTTTGAATGAGTTGTTTCATAATTATTTAATAAGTAATGGAACCTTCCCCAAGGACGTTTTTATAGGTTGTTTATATTGTTCGAAACTAAAGTCGATTTGGATGTTTCTAGTGTCGAATAGGACATCCGGATATTGGATTTCCAATTTGGAAGAGTAATACACGATCAACTTTCCAGGTGTAGGTTGTTTCACTTGAAGAAAATCAATGTAATCAAATAGCTTATGATGCTGGCCGAAGATCAGACCCGTCAATGAAATCAAATTCCCGTTTTTATCAATCACAAACTCCCCTATCCTTCCCTCCTTAATTTTAAAGCTGTTCAAATAGCCATTATTGGAAAAATTCGGTTCTATCAAATCTTCCGTATCATATCGAATAAATGGAGTGGCTTTATTGGAAAAACAGGTGCCGATCAAATGATAGCTGCCATTGATTTTTACGGCTTCTGCAAATCCATAGGAAAGAAAAGGGACATACTCGTATTTTTTGTACAGTTCTCCTGCCAGAACTACTGCCTCTGTATGGCCGTACCAAGAAACGGTATTCTCCGTAATTGTATTTTCAATATAGTTCCTATACTGTGGAGAAGGATATTCGGAACTGAACATAATCCCCTTTATGTTTTTTTGAAGATATTCGAAAAGCGCCGGAAATTTTAATTCAACGGTTTTGATGAAATAAAAGATCGAGCTAGGATAGCCATGGATGAAAGTTGGTTTATATTTTTTAAAGACTTTTAGCAATATTTCAAAATCAGCGGTCTTTAATTCTGCATAAGCATCCAGTAAAAATTCATTCTGGTTATAATTGTATTGAATCAGACTATGGAGCTTTTTCCCCCGAATGGTAATTTTAGTATTGATGTACTTATAGCCAATCCTTTCCCATAAGAAATGCATGTGGGACCATTCTCGAGCATAATATCCTTTTTCCAAGAAAAAATCCATGGGTCTTCCGGATGTACCGCCTGTATTGAATTTTGCAAAGGCAAACTCCCGTACAGTCCTTTCATCAATGCCTACCGACTTTAATATTGTTTTGGAAATTATTGGAAATTCAAGGTAGGATTGGTTGAGATTATTAGGTAAAAGGGATCTGAAAAAGTCCGAATTTTCGGAAAAGTACTTGACCAGTTCCCCAAAAGACTTTTCTACATAGATCTCTTTCTGTCGATCGTTCAGGTCCAAGAAATATTGGATTTTGGACTTCTTTTGACAATAATTTCTTCCTAATCGCAGCGAGAATGGTATCCGGTTCAGTGGAACACCTACCGCGGGAGGGATGTTTTCTACAAGTTTTTTAATTGGTCGCATTTTGGGTTTTATTAATGATGTTTATTAGAGAATTTTCGAAAGCCTCCATCTGATATTTATCCTCAAAAGATTTCAAGGAATTCTTGGAATACTTTTCTCGCAGATCGTCATTTTCAACAATCATGGAAAGGATTGAGGTTAATTCCTCTAAATCCTCAGGTTTGGACAATAGCCCACAATTATTTTCTAACACGAGTTCTGGGATGGCTCCAACAGCTGTTGAGACAATACATAAACCACACATCATGGCCTCGATGATGGACAGTGGAAAACATTCAAATCGGGACGGGAACAGAAAAATATCACAGGTTTCCATTTTCCTTATTTTTTCCTCCCCGTAAATTCCACTATTAATAGATACATGCGCCTCAAGTTTATTTTCCCTTACATAATCCTTTATGGAATCGAAATAGGCCTGGTTGGAAATACCGCCAAATAGTTCAAAGCTTACAGGTTTATTGCTTTGCATTAATATGCTGTGAAAGGCTTTTAAGGCTAAAAGAGCTCCTTTAGCTGGTATATAATTGGAAAGGTATAATATCCTAATCTCCTTCGGGGAACCATTATGGTTTCTTTCAGGGAAGGTAATTACACTTTTTGGGATGCCATTTGGTAATATGAAAACATTCTTACTGACATCACGTACTTTTATGATATCAAAAAGTAACATCTTGGATAAAATGATAATATCAGCTGATTTAAAAACATATTTATAGATGCGATATTTGTTTTTGCTGCTATTGATCACCTTGTATATCCCTTGACCATGTAAATGATAAACTATTTTAACTTTGAATAACTTTACCATCTGTGCGAAAATCGCATCTTTATAAAAAGCAGCACCCGTTGGACTGATGGTGAGATAAACCAGATTTGGTCGATTGACCATGAGCTCCTTCAACACCTTGAAATACATCCCTAGAAAATTAAAAATTTTCCTTTTCCGTAATTTCCCTATATCGGCTAACTCATTTGCTGCAGAAATATTAATATGTTTCGTGCTAAAATGGTTATTAATGAGTGCTGATGTTTTAATAAAGGTATTCATCAATGAAGCCCCATGTACGGGTGGTGGTAGTTGAACCAGAAACAGGACTTTTACCTTATTGTTATTATCCATGATTATATCAGTTTGTGGTGAGCAATTGTTTGGATCCCTGAATAATTTCTGTTCTTCGGATATGGAAAAAGAATATCATTAAATAATACACGATCATGGTGTCGTAATAGATCAGCACATTATCTGTTATGTAGAGAATGTTTAAATAGATGGTCAGTAAAAAAGCAATTTTATTGATGAAGCCCAGCTTGTAAATAAATACTATCCAAATGACTAAGCCCAATAATCCTGTGTCAAAAAATAATTTCAATACATCCGAATGCAGGTTCTCCTCTTTCTCCAGAAAATTGGTCGTTTCCACATACGAAGTACCCAAGCCGTTTCCAAAAAAGAATTTAACCCAATTGCCTTCATCCCTGGAAAATAGGTTTTCATAGATAGACTTCCTGCCCATCGATATATAATCCGCAGATAGGCCTAGATACTGTTCGATGAATGGGTCATATTTCGATAAAGAGAATTGGATGATGATGTAGACAAAGATTAGATTGATAATGACAGCAATTAAAATAACGGCTTGCTTATTCAGAGACCGTATGCTCGGCGTTAATCTATTAATGATATAGATCAATATCAAAGCGAGGATAACAATTCGTTTGGATGATAAAAGGGTAAAGATTAATGAAGTCCAAAACAGCGCTTTCTTATTATAATAGCTGAAAAATATCACGAACATCCCCATAGGAAATGCCATGGTAGTTTCAAATGGTGATTGGGAGTCTATTAAGAACCTGAACAGGTTGAATTGAAACGGACTCATCAAAATGTTCTTGGCAGAAATAAAAAGGAAAATAATGGAAATCGTAATAAAACCAAACCGAATAAACATATAAGAGTAGTTTATCTTCCTATCCTGCCCCTGTTTATACATGATGGGCAACAAGAAATAAAACATGATGGAAATGGCTATAAAACTAAAGTCTTTGACAAACTGTACCGGGTCAAAGGAGTCTACCAGGAAATAGGATATCCCCGTCAACAGGATGAGAACGATGAAAACCCAAAAGAACTCTAATCGCTTATAGTAGGTATTGGAAAACTTTATACTTTGAAAAGTAGGAAGTACAAAAACAAAAAAGAACAAAAATGTAATTACGTATTTAAAATACCTAAACTCATGTAATACCAAACTTGACCCTATATAGGAAATCATATAAAGTATTAGAAACCAAAAATATATCGGAAACCTTCCAAATATTACTACCAAATTTTTCATTTTACTTTTATCAATATTTATTCATGCTCTTTGTTAATTAATCCGTTTTGGAATCAGCCTGAGTCTATAAATAGGCAAAAACTTACAGCTCAAACTGATAATTAAGTCATATAATCCGATTAGGATAAAAATGGAATAAATGGGGAAATGGAATTTGTTGAACAGCCACACCAACATTAAACAGATGCTGGAGGCAATTATGGTAATGGCACTATATAGATTAAAATAACCTAATGCCAATAACCTCGTCAATTCAACCGAATAAAAACTGTTGCAGACTATAATAAACAACAAAGAGAAATGTAATACTTGGATATCTAATTTAGATTCATCAAAAAACCATTTTAAATAAAATGGCCCTCCAATCAATAATAAGAGCACCAGCGACAAGCCCCCTATTCCAATCATATAGTTGATCTTGACAGACATGATTTTATCAGAAATTATTTCCTTGATATAGGTTTGGATGACCATCCTTTTGACCCCAAAAAACATGAGGTACAACTTTAGGAAAGCATAGATTGTCGCTAAACCTATACCTGTCCAATAGGCCGCACATATAATGAATATGAAGTTTTTAATGACATTAAAAACACTGGTCCCTATGCCAACTTGGATAATCTTGCCCAAGCGGTTCCATTCAATCTTAAAGTTGAAATTCTTATAAAAACTAAAGATTAGATATCTATTGACCAACAGGCTTGCAACGATTAAGAATAAGCCTAGAATCAATACATATACAATAACATCCACTGCTAATCCCAAAGCAATCAGGATACTTAAGATAATGTACGGGAAGGTGTTCCTGATAAAACTCGAAAAAGCAGCTTGAATTGTTTTCCCTCGCATATATAAGGCATAATCACCATTTATCGCAATGATGGGTGCAAACAATAAGATCAGCTGTACCGTATTTCCAGTAATCAATAAATGAACAAGTCCAACCATAAAAACGATACAGGATAGGACCAATCGAAAGGACAAGGATTTATTATAACTTTCTAACCAAGTGCTTTCATTTGCAATATCCTTCGCATAATATTGGGTAATCCCAATGGAGATAACACTAGAAATGATCAGGTAAGCGTTGTCAACTAGACCAATATCTTTTAGCAACGCCGAATCCAAGTTATTTACACTCACCACTGAAAACATGAAAATTGAAAGCTGACCTATTCCTGTTAAGAAGAATACAAAGATCAATTTGTTAAATCTTCCATTAAGTATATTAAGCATGCTTTTTCTGTGATTTAAGGTCAGCTCCTTTAATTATGATGATCATGTTGTCTTAATGCTTCTTTTTCGTTTTCTTAATGACCACCAATATTTTTTCCTTTCAAAATTCCCATAGGTTCCCAAGCCATTTGAATAGCCATAGCCATATCCATAACCATAGCCGTAGCCATAATTTGAATAATAATTGCCATGTGTTTTGATATCATTCAAAACAAGTTGGATATTGCTTATCTTCCATTTTTTAATCAAATCCTCCGGTATACGCAATTGCTCTTTATGGGTCATCTCCTGCCTAATCAGATACAAGCAACAGTCTGAAAACCTTGCTAATAACTGGGCATCCGTAACCATACCTATTGGAGGAGCGTCCATTAATATATAATCATATTTTTTGGACAGGTCTTTCATCAATTCGGTAGACCTAGGATGGACCAGTAACTCTGCCGGATTCGGTGGGATCGCACCTGCCTGAATGAGATCGACTAGCTCATGTACTCCTGATTTCATGATGATTTCTTCAGAACGCATCTCAGAACGTACAATGAAATGAGAAAATCCATTTCCCGTTGGTAAACCTAATTTGTTGCTTAAGGAAGGTTTTCGTAAATCGAGTTCCATTAGGAGTACTTTTTTATTCAATAGCGCTAGAGAAACTGCTAGATTTAAAGCAACATATGATTTCCCTTCACCAGACATCGAAGAAGTGAATAATATGCACTTCCCTCCTTTCAAAATAAACTCCAGGTTCGTCCGCATGGATCGAAACTGTTCTGCTATCGCTGACCTTGATGTTTTCGATACGACAACCTGATTATTTTCATCGGAATGAGAGACCATACCCAAAACCGGTAGATGTGGATAGTCTTCCAAATCTTGTGGCCCCCTAATTTTTAAATTCAATAGATCCTTTAAGTTAAAGGTGATAAACGGTAACAGTAAACCAGCCAATAGTGAAAAACCATAAACAAGGTTTCTATGCGGAGAAAAAGGATGTTTATCGGCTTTTGGAGAATCAATGACCTTGGAGTTGGAAACGTTTGCAGTTCGTCTAATGGCAGTCTCTTCCCATTTTTCCTGTAGAAAAACATATTGTGCCTGTTTAATTTGTTGAAGACGAGCCAGGTCGATAAATCCACGTTCCAAGGTTGGTACCTGTTTGATCTGTGAAGTCACGTTTTGGGCTGAACTCTCATGGCTGTCTTTTACCAATTCCAGCTGTCTTCGTGTCGAAGCCACATTTGAAATCATGTCCTGGCGAACGCCAGCAATCTGATTTGTGATATTCACTACCAATGGATTATCTTCGGTATTTGCCAGTAAAAGCCGTTCGCGTTGCAAGACCAATTCATTATATCGCTGAATCAGCTCATTGAATCCAACATCCTGCGGAATCACTGATGATGGTACCACCCTCGGGTTTTGGCTGTTCTTCAAGTATCCAGCTACGGCATCTATGGATGAAAGTTGGGTTTCCACCTCAGCCAATTCCTTGGAATAACTGACGGAACTCGCAAGCAATAATTTCCCTTGCTCAGATATGTCCGCCAATTGGTTTTGCTTTTTGTATCCCGAAATCCGATCCTCTACCCCTGCGAGCTCCTCGGTAATCTTGTATAATCGGGCATTGATAAATGCCAAAGTAGAATCAGCAATTACATTTTTATCATGCAGATTCAATTCCACATATTTCTCGATCAGGGTCTTTAACTGCTCCTCCCCTTTTTTAGGCAGTTGGTTCTCTAAGGTTAAATTTATGGTGGATACATTCTTGTTCGTGACATAAACGCTTAGCGAGGCTCGAAAAGCTTCCACCACCGAGCGAACTGGAGAAATTTTGAAACCATAATTCCCCGCATTGATCTCCCTTTTGACATCATTGATCACGATCCGACCTACATGCGGAAGGAAAAATTCATGTCCTATTTTTACCTTAAAAGCTGTATCTAAGGAAGAAAGAACCAATTGACCTTCTTTCATGGATTTAACCAAATATTCCCTGCTAAACAGGATCGAATCTGGATTGCTCAATAGTTGGACATCAAATGGAGCACTATAGACCGGCACATCCTGAAGCCTTCCAATTTTTTGATAAGATATATAAGATTTCTCCGTCAGGATCATTTCCCTTAAAAGATCGTCTGTTTTTAAAACCTCTACCTCATTGTCCACGGAATTTTTTATGCCGGCAAAGTCAGTTAATTCACCCAAGGTCGATGATGCAAATAATCCACCTCCTTTGTTCTCGTCAGATACCAATAGTTTAGCATGGATTTTATATTTTGGAATGGAGTGCTTCAAAAATAGATATCCAAAGCTTGCACCCACTAATCCACATATTAAAAACCAATACCAGTTGGAAATGATCCTTCCTAAAAAGCGAAGGAAAACCTTGTTGTCACTTTTCCTGTTATCAAAGAAAACTTCATCGTCCCAATCTAATTTGTTATTAGCCATTTTTGTGTTTTTTTATAATTGATTGAATATTAAAGTCGTGTTAAGGCGACTATCAGTACCGACAAAACAGAACCGATTATGGCAAAAGTTTGGGTTCTTGCAGCATTGTTAGCTGCGGCTTTGCTCTTGCCTGGCTCGACGTAAATCACATCATTTTGCTTTAAATAGAAATACGGAGATTTCAGCAATTCACTGTTGTTCAGATTCAATCGGACGAGTTCTTTTTTGCTGCCGTAATCTCTAACCAATAAAACATTCTCCCGCTTTCCATAAATTGTCATATCCCCAGCAAGACCAAGGGCATCAAAAACCGTTACTTTTTCATTAGGAACCGTATAGGTAGCAGGCCTTGTCACCTCTCCTAAAACCGTGATCTTGAAATTGGCAAAACGAACCTGGACCGTAGGGTTTTTATAATACTGTGCAGCAAGTTCAGTGATTTTTTCCCTGGCCTGGAAAGTAGTGAGCCCAGCAACATAAACTTTCCCGATCAAGGTCATATTTACATTTCCGTTTTTATCAACCAAGAATCCTGAAATTACCTGGTTTCCAACATTGGTGGCAGAACTGGCCCCAACTGCCTGTATAACCTCTGATTGATTGGCAACTGAGCTTGAGCTTGGATCAAGCGTCTGTATTACTATACTGAGGATATCATCAGTCTGAATTTTTGGCTCTGAATAAACGGATCCTTCTTTAGAAATATTTAGATCATCATTGGGTAGATCATTGAAATAAACAATCTTTTTGACGGAACAACTGGTTATTAATAAGATTTGCAAAAGGAAAAATAATCCCCATCGGAGATGAGATTGTTTTTTGGTTTCATGTTTCATTGGGAAATTCATTAATTAAATTCTGTTCTTGTTCTTTATTCTATTTAAGTAGGTATTTTGGCAAATAATTCCTCGTTGAGTATTGTGCACTTTTTAAACTGATTTAAGATATCCCTCCTTTGCAATCCTAATTCTAGGGCTTTGACATGCCTGGTATGATGTGAATCTGTCCCTAGAAGGTTAATCCATCCTTTCTCTATTAAGAAATTGGCCATGCGACTTTCGTTTTTTCCATAATAACTAAAGATGGAGAGCAGATTAAGTTGTAGCAGGCAGCCTATCTCTTTGAGTCGTTGTATTTTTTGTGGACTTTTATGGTAGTATAAGTACCTTTCTGGATGAGCTAGAATTGGAAAAAAGCCTTTTATCTTTAAATCAAATACCGCTTTTTCAATCAATTTGCTTTCCTCTAGATAGGAAAGCTCCAGTAAGACATAATTACCGGGCAGAGCCAGGATTTTTTCAGGCTCATTATTGAGCATTTTATCGAAAGAAGTATCAACCATATACTCTGCTGCAAAACCGCTCATGAGATGAGCCGCTTCTTTTACTGTTTTTAATTGTTCGTATTTATTGGAAATGGTTTCCATTGTATTAGGATATATTTCACTCATGATATGGGGGGTAAAAAAGAATTTCTTTAAACCCAGATTTTCTAACCTTTTTAACAGTTCAACACTTTCTTTGAGATTTTCACAGCCATCATCAATGCCCGGTAATATATGTGAGTGGATATCGACTGACATCCATCCGAGATCTGGATATTTTGGCTTCCAATTAAAAATGTTTAACATGACTTTTTTATGTACTTTGGAACAAATAGAAATATCCGGCCAGCTCGCCCGGCCGGTATATTTCCCTACAATCACAAGCTTTCACTTGGTTTTTTTGGTAATCCTAATTGTTTATAATTTATTGCACTCTTCTTTTAGAATGGCCAAATTTGTTGCCCCATCCATCGTTCCAATCAGATTTCCTGGAAGAGTGCCAACAGTGGCGGAATTGTCTTTTTTCACTGTTTTCCCATTGACAATCTTGATCCGATCATTCCAGATCGCTTTGAAATCATACTTTGTACCATCAGTTTTCAATAATGTCGTCCTCAAAAATCCATTGCCAACTGTTCCCAAAAACTTGTAGTTAGTGGTTCCACTGATACGATAAAACATCTGAAAGGTTGGTAATAAGGTAATTACTGAGGTTTTATTAGGGCACCTTACATATAACTGCAAAGTCGAAATCGCCTCCGTTACTTCACCTGGATTTGGTAATATCATGTTGGTGCTATGACCACAGGGTCCGAGTGCACCTTCTGCCAAAAATCTACCTGAACTATTCTTTACCACAAAAGTGACATCGTTGGTTGGAACATCCATTAAGCTGATGCTATTATTGCTTTGATTAATGGAATACTGGTTTGAAAAGATCACTTTTCCGCCCCAAATGGCATCCACCTGGATTGGATAGGTAGATCCATTTGCCATCCAATCACCGAAAAATTTAATTACTCTCGCTGATGTACAAGCTTCCCCAAATTCTCCTGCTAAGAAGTAGGATAAATGGCTAATTGGAAAATTAATGGAATAGCCTTTCGCAGCCGACCCACTCACGGAACTGTTCTGTTCATACCGCCAAGTTTCGTCCGCACTATAGCTGAAGATTTGGAATGACTTTCCAGCTGTTAGTGTTTCTCCAGAAATTGGACTAATATGCTTAGCAGAAACTGGCATCTGAACCATGATAGCTTTACTGAATTTCTTCACCTCTGTAGCATTCACCAACATCTTGACCTTGGCCACAGCGATTGGGCTAAAGGTACCTGAAGCTGTTCTGCCATCCTTAAGTATGACTTGGTCTGCTCGAAGGGTTCCGCCTGGCAAAAGCCTGGTCGCTTCATTGATATTGCCATCGATATTGGTTACAGTCACCTGTAATGAATTCCCCGTAATGATATTGCCCGCATCGTCCAAAAATTGCGTGCCACTCGGAATCGTCATTGTCATGTTTCCAATCCCTTGAGCTGAAGGAATATTAATGGTTGTTAGTTTGGATATGGATCCTTTTTTATCAAGTTCCAAATTATCGATTAGCTCTTTTACCCCGACTGGAATCACCAATGGTTTGCTAAGTATTATGGTTTGTATGCCTGAAGAAGCATCCGTAATGGCTACTGGAACAGTTTGACTGGTATAACCATTGGCAGTTAACTTGACCCGAAACCGGATTGGTCTTTCTGAATTGGGGATACGGTTCGGGGTTAATCCCAACGTGATGAGATTGTCTATAAATTTAAATTCCTTTTTCCCTTTCAGGTTATATATGTCCTGGATATCACCAGAAGCCAGGGAAATGGAAACGCCAGGTATGTTTTGACCTTCTGGATCTGCTACTTTTAAAGTGATATTATGCTTGATTACCTCTGTACTGACTTGTAAATTGAAGTCTTTCAGCGGACTTTCACAGGAATTTAAGGTGCTAAATAGTGAAATCGCTAAGCCGTAAATCACTAGTTTGTTTATCTTTTTCATCATTTTGTTTTCAATAATTACTTACCAGAATCTATAGCTAAAGCCAAATTCCACACGCGGCAAATAGCGATAGTTCCTTATGTTATTTTCGATATTGGAAGTGTTATTTACATTTCTCTCTAATAGTCCTGTCGCTTCCATCCTGACAGTTGGCCTTGAGAGGAAATAGCATCCCAGGTCCAGGTTCATTGAAAATCGACTGTCAATAATGATATTGCTCCAGCCAATCCCAGCGTAAGGACTCAAAGATTTTTTCCAATCAACCTGGGTACTTATAGTGCCCGTGTGGATCGGATTCACCTGGATGTCCCCAAATCTATAGGGATCTTTTAACCGGGTGGTCAATTGGCCATCCAGTTTATAGAAATAGGCAGCACCCGCCTGTATATTGAAACTTCTAAAAAAACCAGATTTTAGGTAAAAGGGATTCCAGCCAAAAGCCACTGATACATTGCCTGATTTTGCTTGGGCATCACTTCTCGTTAATAAATTGTTATAGGTACCAGTGATATTGCTGTTGAAGGGCATATAACTCGCTCCAAACCGAAATCCGAATTGTGGCCCAATGGGTTGGTAAAAATGTAAACCAACGCCTGTGGAACCCATATGAACCCCTAACGCGTTCGGATATGGGAAACCATTCAGGTAGGCTGATTGGGGGATACTATCGCGTTGCCCATTACCATAGAGTTCCAAAGGCATAAATGCAAGAGAACTCAATAGCAAGTAAAAAATGGTATAAAATCTGATCTTCATAATTCGTATTGTTTTCTTATTTTTATATGGGTTAATTGATGATTAATAAGCATTCTTCTCGCCTCGAAGCATGTTCCATGCGGTCATAAAAATTATTTTAAAATCCAGCATGACAGTCCAATTACTGATATATTCCAAGTCATATTCTACCCTTTTTGCCATCAGGTCAGACTCCCTGGTTTCTCCTCGGTAGCCATTGACCTGCGCCCATCCGGTAATACCCGGCTTGACAAAATGCCTCAGCATATAATGTTGGATTAATTTGCTGTAATGCTCAGTATGGGATAACATATGTGGTCGAGGGCCCACAATGGTCATTTGTCCTTTAAATACATTGATAAATTGAGGAAACTCATCTAAATTGGTCTTCCTCAAAAACCTACCAATAGGTGTGATCCGCTTATCGTCCTTGCTAGCTTGTGCTTTATTCGATTCTGAATTGACGACCATGCTCCTGAATTTTAGGCAGTTGAACGTTTCATTGTTCCGGCCAGAGCGAGGTTGCTTAAAAAAGATTGGTCCAGGACTTTGGATCTTGATCAATAATCCAATCAATGGTACCATCCAACTCAGGATAAAAACAATGACCAATCCTGAAATAATAATATCAACAATCCGTTTTTTTAACCGATTCTCAATGTTAGAGAGTGAATCCTCATGTGATCGAATGATGGGGAGACTTGCACCCAAGATATTTCCCTTAGTTTTCCTATGATATTGATCCGTAATGGCAGGTGAAACAAAATTGATCTGTACACAATGGTTATTTGCTTCAGCGATGAGATCCTTGGAATAACTGTTTATATCAGGGGAACTTATGATAAAGACATCATGGATTCCCAAATTGGAAACCTCCTCAAAATATTCGCGAAATTGCGCTAACTTTTCTTCTTTACTTTTTAGTTCATCTTCCCTTTTGTATTTGATGGTGTTGATCTTATAAAAAGCATGGTAATGCCCTAAACTACCTTCAATTGCACCTATATAGTCGTTATGACCTATGATCGTTACGTTTTTGCTCCAGCCAAACCTTCTCGGAAAGACCGTATATACATAAGTCAACAAGAACCTAGAAAAGATGGCATAAAATATAAGGGATATGAAAATTCCCCCTAGAAAATAAAGTACCCCCTTAAAATGATAGCCAATCAAAACACAGGTCGCAAATACGCAAAACATGGTTAATAAGGAAAGGTTGGTCTGCCGAAATACCAATTCGAGCTTTTCGATAACCTGACTCTCATATAACCTGAAATAAAGGGAAGAAATAATAGCAACCAGATTGAAGGTCAGCCAGAGTGAATAAAAATTACTTGAGATTATCTCCTTTTCTATGACTAATCCCAAGTTAATACCTGCAACAGACACGATTAAGAATAACAGGTTAATACAAAGTGCATCGGTTAGACCTAATAGCATTTTTATTAATATCAATACTGGATTTTGGACATACTTGTGCATATCGTTATCAAAATAAATTCAATACAATAAAATACCTTATGTGAAATATTTAATCTATTCAGGCTATCGGAAAGATGTTAAGCAACCATATTTTTTTAAACGATAATTACCGCCCAATAAAATATTGATCTTGCAAATGTCTAGATAGCAATAGATGATCAGTATGCCCCTTAATGCACACACATGAATTTATAACTGATTTTTTTCATCATTTTTTATTTAGTTAATATTTTGGTTGGTTTATATTAAAAACAAAGCTTTATTAGCTTATTATTAATAACATTAAATGTTTTCAGTGACTCTCATCACGAGCAAGGGAAAGGATTTGAAGATTGTAGTACACAAATGTAATTATATTAATGATAAATAAATTATCATTATTGTTAAATCTATATTAACTATTCTTTCATTTAAATTGTTCTTGAATTTAATTTTCTTATTCTTTAGGTAAAGTACTCTTACCATTGTTAGAAAAGCAAACCAAACTAATTTGTAATGTTTTTTTATTAATGATGTCGGTAAAATTATTAGAATATTAAAAAACTAATCCTACTCTTCAGCAAGATCCAATACGAAATCCTTATTTTGATATGCTCCAAATCCAACTTGAAGAATACTTCCTTGGCCAACACTTGGATTTTTTAATCCCAATGGTAATTTCAGGAACAGATTTTCTAATGAAAGTTTGGAGAGAAATTCGAAGGATAAAATATGGCCACAGCCTCAAGCTTAGACAAATTGCTTACAAGCTGGATAAACCGAATGTGATGAATTCGATATCATATGCCTATAACAAGAACAGACTGAAAATCCTTATTCCAAGGTATAGAATAAACCGCATGGGCAACCACAATACGGCTTTAGAAGGAGGGATTTGGCGGATACAATGGTTGCAAGATTTCGAAAAAAGAAACCTACAATCCTAACCTCTTCTTCCATAAATCAATAAACGCTTAAAGGCGTAAATTGCAGGAAACCTACTGTACTCTTCCCCTATTCTTTTCTTGAATTCTTGAATAAAATCATCCTTGACTTCTCCCTTCAAAATTTCTAAATAGGGAATCATTGCCGAACCTGAAATAAAATCATATAATTCATCTACATTTTCAGCAATCTGTGGGTATACCTTTTGATAGATTTCAATATCCTTTATCTGATTTTCAAACAGGATCTTGGCATATTGATCCATGGAAAGTACGGGTGATTTTCGGATAAAATGGTTCAGATGGCTAGCAAAAGGCTCTTCCTGTACCAGTTTGATTAGGATCTGGTTTAATGCGTTTTCATTCTGAACAGGCATTTGGATGGCCAACTGGCCCCCAGTTTTTAACTTAGCAATGATTTTAGGGAATAGAACCTCATGCTTATCCAACCACTGCAATGCGGCATTGCTGAAAATCAAGTCCCAACTTGTTTGGTCCTCCAGGTTGTCCTCAATGGACTCCATCCGAAAGGAAAGTCGGCTATTTTCAAAAGCCTTTGACTTTTCGAGCATTTCTGCTGAACTATCTATACCCAAGATTTTGGCTTCCTTAAATCGATGAGCAAGAGTTGCAGTCTGTTCACCAGTTCCACAGCCTAAATCAATACATTCCATAGCACCAAGATCTTCTACTAAATTTAGCAAATCATAGAATGGTTTATATCGAATGTCTTTATAGCGATTGTATACTTCCGGATCCCAAGGCATAATGCTGAATTATTTAAGTTTTGAAAATGCTACTTTAATTCCCATCAAAATAAATACCATTCCTGAAAATTTATCCATAAATCCCTTGATCTTATTGTTTTCCTTGATCTTAGCGGAGAACAGGTTCATGGAAAGTGCCAATATGCAATAATAAATCAGTCCTAATATGGCATAAGTAAATCCTAGGACAATAAAAGGAATAGAAGAACCTACAGCTTCTTTTTGGACAAACTGAGGGAAAAAAGAAAGAAAAAATAGAGCCACTTTAGGATTCAATACATTGGTGATCAATCCTGATTTAAAGTTTTTCCAACCACTTTCTGTCTCCGATGAAATTTGCGCTAGATTGAAGTTCTTCTCTTTAGATAAGATGGATTTTATCCCTAAATAGATTAAATAGGCCGCTCCTAGATACTTGACGATTGAAAATGCTAAGGCAGATTGGGCAATCAGAACGGATAAGCCCAATGCTGCAAACATGGTATGCACCAAGATGCCTGCATTGACGCCGATAGCAGAATAAATACCGGCAGACTTGCCTTGACTTATTGATTTATTCAATACAAAAATAGTGTCCATCCCAGGTGTAATTATAAACACTAGGGTTGCGATAAGGAAAAGCTCAAAATTAAGTATGCCAAACATGTCTAGGTATTTCTTTTCCCAAATCTAAAAATTTATGGGCTGAATGCAATTGAAAAATTAACCAAGTATTTCAAAATGTTTTTGATAATTTAGAAAGGAAGAATACCTGAAAATATCTTTTTAAATAAAGATCATTGAGAAAGTTACCCAAAATGGATAGGAATACCATTGGCCCATTTGCCGATGTCCCACTGTTAGATTTCTATAGCGGTGTCTTCAACTGTGTATTTGTTTCCTTAAATCCTTTCCTACAACTTCTGGACTCTTCCACCTTGAAACTTTCTAATTTCTGGGAAATAGATGATAGAACTTCTATTGATATTAAACAAAGGATACTTCTCCATACTAAGCCCATCAAGTGGGAAGAGATATTGATGATATCAGGTTTTCAAGGTATTAAACAAATAGATATTGCATTGAGGACTTCTATCGGTGGATTGGTCAAGCTGAAACAAGATTGGGTCCTTGAGGAAATATTAGATAATGCAATGGAGAATAACCAAATCCTAGCACCAACTGAAGGCCGCATTCCTGAAAACCAAATCAACTCTATTCTAAAAGCGATTAAAAAACAGGGATATGAATGGATATGTTTAGGTGCTGAATTTGGTGATGCCATGGAATTGGTCTGGATTGATGACCTGATCCAAGACAATATAGAATATGCTACTCATCAAAATCTATATACTTATGACCGCAAGATATTGATCAGCTGCCATTGGGATAGCTTCCAAATCTATATCTGTTCAAATCCAGAAAGCGTAAAAAAGATCGTTAAGGAGGCTTTTTTGGAAGGTTTTTACGCCAATGGGAAAACGGAGGTTTATTGGAGTGTAAAAGAAGAATGATCTTACCTCGCTCAAAATATTATTATTGGCAGAACTTTTTCAACAATATTCCTCAAATTTGCCATTCTATTGAATGATACATGAAGCTTCAAGCCATCAATCTTATTTCCAAGGAAAAAATCAATCTTAAAAATGAAATTCTCGCAGGATTAACGGTTTCTATGACCATGATTCCCGAATCGCTATCTTTTGCCATCTTGGCAGGACTTAGCCCGCTCACGGGGCTCTATGCGGCCTTTCTAATGGGGATAGTGACAGCCTTCTTAGGTGGAAGACCGGGAATGGTCTCTGGAGGTGCCGGAGCAACGATTGTCGTTCTGATCGCTCTAGCTTCATCCCATGGAGTTGAATATTTGTTTGCTGCTGTAGCTCTTGCAGGACTGATCCAAATTCTGGTGGGCGCATTTAAATTAGGGAAATTTGTCCGATTAATCCCGCAGCCGGTCATGTATGGATTCCTAAATGGGCTGGCCATCATTATCTTTATGGCTCAATTAAAACAGTTTAAAACTGTCAGCAATGGTATAGAAACTTGGATGACAGGTTCTCCCCTTTTCATTATGGCTGGATTGACCTTGTTGACCATCCTGATTGTTTTGGGCTTTCCTAAACTTAGCAAAGCTGTTCCGGCATCATTGGTTGCCATTATCGTAACCTTTGCTTTGGTGTATTTTTTTGATATCCATACCAAAAAAGTGATTGATATCGCATCCGTCAGTGGCTCCTTCCCTTCCTTTCATATTCCCAATGTGCCTTTTTCCTTAGAAACATTGAAAATCATATTTCCCTATGCTTCTGTGATGGCAGCAGTGGGTTTGATTGAGTCCTTGCTGACCCTAAACATGGTGGATGAAATCACCAACAGCAAGGGAAGTTCAAACCAGGAAGCTGTAGCTCAAGGAACGGCAAACTTGGTCAATGGATTTTTCGCCGGAATGGGTGGATGTGCCATGGTGGCTCAAACCTTAGTAAACATCAATGCAGGTGCTAGAACAAGGATCTCTGCCATAGTGGGTGCATTAGGAATTTTGTTTGTCATCCTTGTTGGTGGAAAAGTAATCGAACAGATTCCCATGGCGGCTTTGGTTGGTGTGATGATGATGGTTGCCATTTCTACCTTCCAATGGGGATTTTTAAGGCTTTTGACTAAAATGCCAAAATCAGATGTCTTGGTCGGTATCTTAGTAGCTGCAATCACCGTAATCCTCCATAACCTAGCTTTGGCAGTTTTTGTAGGTGTAATCATATCGGCATTGGTGTTTTCGTGGGACAATGCGAAGAGAATCAGGGCCAGGAAATCTATTGCAGAGAATGGGGCTAAGATCTATGAAATATATGGTCCTCTTTTCTTTGGATCTACCAGTAATTTTATGGATAAATTTGACCTGTCTGATGATCCAAACCATATCATTATTGACTTCCAGGAGTCAAGGGTTGTGGATATGTCGGCCATTGAGACCTTAAAGAAACTGATCCAAAAGTACCAGGATTTAAATAAGAGGGTAACACTCCGACTTTTAAGTCCAGATTGTGTTCGCTTACTGGATAATGCTAAAGGATTTATCGAAGTCGATATCGAAGAAGATCCTACCTACAAGGTCATGCCAAAAGGATAGATAAGTGCTATAAAAAAACAAAGCAGGTTTATGCTAATAAACCCACTTTATCTATTTATAGTCAGTGATTAAATCTTATCCGCCAATGTGGTAATATCAAGCTTTGGTTTTGCCAAATTCATGGCCTTTATGGCGTTTTTACATTCATCCACCATTTGTTGGGTCATTTTGTACTCATAATTCCCGTAATCATCATACTTCATGTCTCCTACATAGAAGAATCCATATTGGTCAAAGAAATCTGTTAGATCTGTTTTGGATACCTCACAGGCTGTTTTTACAAAATTTAATTGATGAACAGCTGGATTACGTTCTACAACAGTAGCTTCTCTTCCCCATTTTTCACGGATCTTTTGTCTAGATGGGCTATTGTTCACATTCTGTTTTCTCAACGTCTCAAATAGATCAGGATAGAAATCTGGATTCATCCCTTCCCCTTCAAAATATAATTGCAACTGCCAAAAAGGAACCAACCTATTGAAAACATCGGGATCTTGTAAATAGGAAATTTTCTTGTCAATAATCGATTCTTTGGCCAAATTGAAATTATTCTGTGCCAAGATTCTAGACTTATTTCCAAAGGATCTCATCACATATAGCGAATAGATGTTATTGCTGACCTCTCCTAATCCGCCCCAGCTCAACATCGGCGAAGTCTGATGCACATGACCAACTTCATGGCTGAATCCCCAACAAGGATCCCCGTTGATCACTGAACTAGGATCTAATACCATTTTCATGGCATAACCCTGTTTGTCGCCCATATAGGCAACACCATCACCATCGCGGAACATATAGTAATTATAGTTTACCCGCGCCAATATCTTATTGTCAGGAACTTTGTTGTACTTGATCAAGCCCATTAGGCGATGCTGTCTATAGACTAAGGAATCGTAATTGCTGATCAACTCCTTCCCTTTTCCATAAGCATATTTCTTTAAATCCTCTACTGGATATGCTGTTTGAATATGCTTGCCTTTGGCATCCATAATAGGAAAGACTGCTTGGTCAAGGAACGCGTTCCAATCTTGATCTGAATGCTTTTGTATATCAAAGTACCCATTTACCTGGCCTGAAAGAAAATGTATGTTTATTGGCTTTTCTTCCTTTGGTTTATCAGAGAAGTAGCTGACGTATGCCAAGCTGCCAAAATCCTTTAACTCAATAATATTGACCCCATTTCTCAATTTAAATTCCTTTTTCTCGATTCCCCATCCTTTAGGGTCTTTGGTAGGTTCTTCAGGGTTAGGGGCTTTACGCATCCAATTGGGAACCAGTAATTTGATTTCCTTGCCTTCATCAATTCCGTCAGCAATAATAACATGCTTGCCAACTGGTAGATAGACCCCTGTTATATTTTCATATTTACTATATCCATCGCCAATACTCAATTCCTGTCCCAATGTTTTAGGAGACAATAGAGCAGAATAGCTGGCATATTTATAAGGATCCACCTTTTTGCCAGCTAGTAATTCCTGTGCTAAATCACGGATGTCTTCGTTTTCAATTGCTGCGATTTGTTTCTTGTTTACTCCCTTTTTGAGTTGGGTAGCCAGGCCATCTTCGAATACCGCTAAATCCGAATAGACCTGATGCAGATCGTGGGCGCTCTGGGCACAACTGACCGCATTGATTAATAATGCTGCTGAAAGTGTAATTAGTGTTTTTTTCATAATAAAGGATTGATTCAGTACTGACTAAAATACATTTATTTTTTAATCTCATTGCTGTGAGATTTTGTATAATTGCGCTAATTCTGCTTTAAATAAGGTTTCAATCGTTTGACTAAAATTTTATTTATTTCCAGTCTTTTGATAAACAATAAATAATATCCAGTTCCGTTTAAAATTTATACCCTAAAAATCATATTCCATGAACTTCAAAACGTACTCTTTAACCCTTGTTTCCAGTCTTATTTCCTTTTCTGTTTTCTCCCAAAATTTGCAAGGTTTAAAGCCCCAGATAGATCAAGTATTGGCTAATAATAAAGCTAAAGTTGGGATTGCTATTCACAACGATACTTTTACCGATAGCCTGATCATAAATGGGGACTATCCCTATCCTATGCAGAGTACTTATAAATTTCACCTAGCCATTGCCGTCCTGGATCAGGTTGATAAAGGGAAGTTAACCTTAGGCCAGCCAGTTGAAATCAGTAAAGAGACGGTAAGCACTGATTTATACAGTCCCATCAAGGATAAATATCCTAATGGCACTACCCTACCATTAAGTGAAATTATAAGGTATACCGTAGCGGAAAGTGATAATGTAGGTTGTGATATTATGTTTGGATTGCTTGGTGGTACTGAGCAGGTACAAAAATATTTTGAAGAAAAGGGATATTCAGAGCAATCGATCAAAACCACGGAGGAAGAACAACAAGCTAATTGGGATATACAATTCCAGAATTGGACGAAGGTATCTCAAGCCAATAGAATCTTATTTGATTATTATTCCAACACGAAGAAACTGTTATCAGACAGTTCCCATAAATTTCTATGGGATACCATGCGCTCCACCAGCACCGGTAAGGATAGATTAAAAGGCTTATTAACTCAAGGCACAGTGGTAGCCCACAAAACCGGCTATTCCGGAATCAACAAAACAACTGGTATCATTGCTGCTGTAAATGATATAGGTGTGATAGAATTGCCAAATGGCAAGGTGTTTTATATTTCAGTCTATGTTACCGATTCTAAAGAAACAGAACCTAATAGTGCTAAGATCATTGCAGAAGTTTCAAAAGCCGCATATGATTATTTGAGGAAGTAGAGGAATGATCATGGTCCTTCCTAGCGTACAGGTCATCCATCGAAGATGGATGATGACAGAACGTTGGGAGCCATTTACGTACAGATTCTTCACTGATCGTTCAGAATTGGAAGTTTCTCAGAGAGCAGCGAAGAATCTATTTTTTATTTTTTTAAGGGAATGGGGTCATTGCGAATCGTAAGATGAGCAAACTATTTTTTATTTTATTTGACCACATGAACGGGAATTATTGAAAAATATTTCACCCCCGCTAGGGGTTATCCTTTATTATCCATTATTGCTCTACAAAGATTCCACCCCCTCTGGGGGTTCAGTAAGTGATACATTTAATTTTGGAGGTTTGCATTTCTCCGGGATGTTTCGTTCCTACGATGACACGTTTATTAAATCTGTGTTTCTAGGTATTTAGAGCTATATTTCCTCCCCCGAAGAATATTTTTTATCCGCCATAAATCCCCAGCGGGGATGAATTATTTTAGCGTGGATGGTAAACTATAAAGGTGTAATGCAAAAACGATGTTCGATTAATTGAACATCGTTTTTGCGCGACTTCCAGGCTAACGTGCCATGTCTGCTAAAATAATGGAACCCCAAAAGGGGTTATATCTCTAAAATTAAAAGAACATTTTTTACTTTCCACTTTGCTGTCATCAGCTTCCGATAAATTTAACTCAAATTTTTACTTCTCAGGATGACACCAAATACTTTAATATAATGATACAGCTCTTATAGGGCAACTTAACGTAAAAATATCTTTCTTTCCGGTGTCAAACTGAGGCACGATTTTTTCGGAAGTATACAAACAATGATTGCATTGACGTACAGGTCATCCATCTTCGATGGATGATGACAGAACGTTGGAAGCCATTTTCGTACAGATTCTTCACTGATCGTTCAGAATTGGAAGTTTCTCAAAGAGGGATTCAGAGCACAGCGAAGAATCTATTGTTGTATTTTTTTGATGGAATTTGTCATTCCGCAATCGTAAGATAAGGAAACTATTTCTAATAAATTTTGCAGGAATTAATGGGATTAATTCAGCCAGAAGGCTGACATTCTTTTTTAATATATACAACGGATATATGCAATACGCCCTCGGAATTGATAAAAACAAACCTCGTTCAATAATCCTGTGCCGGGTCTCGACTCCGCTCGACCGTCGGTGCGATCTTGGTCCATCCTCCCATCCCGAACATCCTGGTTCAAATACATGTTGCGGGCGAATTCAATTCGCCCCTACGAAAATTGGATACCTTTCTGTTGGTAAATTGATCTTGGTTCATCCTCCCATCCCATCCTGGTTCAAATGCTCCCGAACCCCATCCTGGTTCAAAATAATAAAACATTCATCTCCAACTTTCTGTTTTAAGCATTAGATTTGTTTATACGACTAAAAAAATGAAACCAAAAAACTTAGAACCCAAGCGTGCCGAAGAACTTCTCGAGATCCTTAAAAAGCGATTTGACAAGAATATGCATAGGCATCCCAATATTGACTGGGAAGATGTAAAGCCAAAATTAGAGGCTTCAGCTGAAAAATTATGGAGCATCAATGAAATGGAAGAATCAGATGGCGAACCTGATGTAGTATCTATTTACGACAATGAAGAAATTATCTTTATCGATTGTGCTGCCGAGAGTCCGAAAGGCAGGCGAAGCTTATGTTATGATGAAGAGGCATTAGAGTCGAGGAAGGAACATAAGCCCAAAGATTCTGCCGTCAATTTGGCCAAATTTATGGGGGTTAAGATGTTGAATGAAGAGGAATACGCTGCTTTGCAATCCTTGGGGCATTTTGATGCTAAAACTTCCAGTTGGTTGGAGACCCCATCTGAAATTAGGGAAAAAGGAGGTGCAATTTTTGGTGACTATCGATTTGGTCGTGTGTTCACTTATCATAACGGCGCAGAATCCTATTATGCCGCTCGTGGTTTTCGTGGTTTGATTTCACTTTCTTAAAAATATCAATTTTCCTTTCCAGAGGAAAACAAAACCTAGTCGATGAAAATTCTGCTAGGTTTTTTATTTTTAACACTAGAATATATTCGGGATTCCTTTTGACCTTATTCGAGGCATGTTCGGGCGAATTCGAACGGCTTGAAATCATTTCCGAATGATTCTCGAATGTGTCTCGAATATGTCTCAAATGAAACTATCAAAATTGGCTAATTTTTGAATTTGAAGAAAAGAGTTGTTTGCTCAAGATTCTTTAAATTTCCTTATATTTAATTATAAATTTTAATTATGGGAATGTATTGCACCCTCAGACGGGTAACTATGGAAAAATTGGAGTCTTATCTCGAAGATAGTCATAAGTTGGAGCAAGATTTCTTTTCCAATGAAGTTACACAAGCTCCATCCTTGGATATTGATAAAGCTTGGGATGGAATAATATTTTTATTGACAGGATCTTCCTTTGAGGATGCGGTCGAGAATAAAATGAGCCAAGTCATCTTAGGATCGGCATCTATAGATGAAAATCAAGATTTAGGCTATGGTCCTGCTCGATACTTACTCCCTGAAGAAGTAAAGAGCTTGAACGAAAAGATCAAAGCCATCGGAATTGAAGACCTGAAATTAAGATTTAATCCCCAAGAGATGAAAGACCAATCGGTCTATCCAGATATTTGGGATGAACAGAACAGCTTTGATTATTTGGAAGAGTACTTTGTGAAACTCCAAAGCTTTTTCCAACATGCGAGCTGGGCAAATGAAGCCATAGTAATCATTATTAACTAATTATTCCCATTCCGGATTTTAAATCCCATTTAGGATTTAATGATGGTATCTAACTGTTCTGATAACTTTTTCAAAACAGTTCTATCACCTCCATTCACTTCCAAGGTCATGTATTGACCTTTATAGTTGATGTTTTTAATGGTTTTCATGACTTGTGACCAATTAACGTCTCCCTGGGTGAGTTCCACATTGAAGCCCTTCCCTAGCCCTTGTTCATTCATGATCTTCTTACTGTATTCTTTAACGTGGAGCTTGAATACTTTATCGCCTAAAACTTCAAGCCAATGGTCAGGCCAGCCATAACGTAGTATATTCCCCAAGTCAAAGTACCAGCCAACTAAGGGGTGATCTATTTTATCTAAAAAGTCTTTTGCTTCAATTGGGCTAAGGATAAAATTGTTCCAAACATTTTCCAAGGCAATTTTTACCCCCGTTTTTTCGGCATGGGGAATCATTTTACGGATCGAATCCAAAGCGTTATCATAAGCAGTTTTATAAGATACCGTATCGCTAACTACTCCTGGTACTAGCAAAACCGTATCTCCGCCTAATTCTTTGGTCTGTTCCAATGATCTTGACATGGAATCGATGGTAAACTGTCTGATGGCAGGATCAGGATCGGAAATAGGTTTGCCCCAATGGTCTTTATTGACCGTGCTTGGGATTTCTACCCCTGTTTTATCTCGAGCTTCTAATAGGTCTTTCAGAGGTAAATCCAATGGGCTGTTGAATTCAATACCATCAAAGCCAAGGTCTTTGACCAGTTTAAATTTATCGAGTAAAGAGAGTTCTTCTTTGATCATCCAAAAACCTAGTCCTTTTTTTATTTTGAGTGAATTGCTATTGACCTTGAAGGTATTGCCAATTACATTCGATGATAAACTTGTGGCCGCTAAGATTCCCAGAGATTTAATGAAGTCTTTTCTTTGCATAGGATTTTATTAAAGTTATTGTGGTTGATTGCCTAAAGATAGAAATTTAAAACCAATTGCTATAGGCGAATAAGCCTGCTGTACCGCCAGTATGGATAAATAATATGGGTTCTCCTTTAGGGTATTTTCCAAGTTTAATATCATTGACCAATCCTGTAAAGGCCTTGCCTGTATAAACTGGATCTAAGAAAACTCCTTCTGTTTTAGCGAGATGCTTAATGGTAGCAAGCGTTTGTTCGTTAGGTATCCCATAGGCTTCCCCCACATAATCATTGCACAAACGGTATTCGATTTTTGATTTTTCTTCTTCTAAATTGAAAATATCAAGAATCCCTTCCGTAATCAGTTTGGTTTCTGTCAAGATTGGTTCTCGGTCTGGTTGTACATTATAGGCTTGGATAAATACTTTCTTGTTTTGGATTTCATAGCCTGCGATAACTCCGCCATGCGTACCGCCAGAACCACTAGCCAAGGCAATGTGCTGAAAATTTACCCCTAATGCTGCTGCTTGGGCTTCGATCTCAAAGGTAGCTCTAGCATAACCTAATCCCCCCACAATATTAGACCCGCCTACAGGAATGAAGTAGACCTTCTCCCCTTCGGTTTCATAGTGTTTGGTCAGATTGCTGATAAAGGCATTGGCAGTTCCATCATTGGGGATTTCATGGATGTTTGCGTCAACAATATTGTCTAAAACCAAGTTCCCATTCAGTTGGTAGCTCTCAGTATCCAAGGGTACCGAGTTTTTCAGTACTAAATCAACTTCAAAGCCCTGCGTTTTTCCAGCAATAGCTGTTAATCTGGCATGGTTGGATTGTCTAGCGCCAATCGTGATTACCCGATTTGCTTGCTGGTTCTTTGCTTCAGCCAAGAGATATTCTAACTTCCTAAGTTTATTTCCACCGGTTCCGAGCTCGGTTAGATCGTCCCTTTTAATGAAAATTGGGGTATCAAGTTCCTTGCTCAAAGATTTTAATTGTAGTAATGGACTGGCTTGGTTTAATAGGTTAATTCGGTGGTATCCGTTTGAAACCAAGTGATGGTCAAATCCGTTTAATTCTTTCATGAAATAAAATTAAGGAATTAAATGCGTTGATTAAAAACATAAAATATTGGCATTTTTCTAGAATTTTTGGTAATATTGCGATGAATCAAATAATTATTTTATAATAAATGTCCCTTAATTTTAAGAATTTCATTAAACAAGTAGATCAGCGCAATCCGAATGAACCTGAATTTCTACAAGCCGTTACCGAAGTAGTGGAAGATTTAATTCCATATATCAGTGAAAACAGACAAGATTTTGTTGATCTCAAGATCCTGGAGCGTATGGTCGAGCCGGAACGTGTTGTTTCCTTTCGAGTTGCTTGGCTGGACGATAAGAATCAGATTCAAGTAAATCGCGGTTATCGTGTTCAGATGAATTCTGCCATCGGTCCATACAAGGGCGGATTGAGATTTGCTCCAGATGTAAATTTGAGCATCTTGAAGTTCTTGGCTTTCGAGCAGGTTTTCAAAAACAGCTTGACAGGCCTGCCTATTGGTGGTGGTAAAGGAGGTTCAGATTTTGATCCTAAAGGTAAGTCGGACAATGAGATCATGCGATTTTGCCAAAGTTTCATGACGGAATTGCAAAGACATATCGGTTCAGAAACAGATGTTCCAGCTGGAGATATCGGTGTAGGAACGAGAGAAATCGGTTATTTATTTGGACAATACAAAAGATTACAGAACAACTTCTCTGGAGTATTAACTGGAAAAGGTACACAATGGGGAGGTTCTTATATACGTCCAGAAGCTACGGGTTATGGACTACTCTACTTTGTGCAATGCGTATTGGATTACAACAACGAAAGCATTGAAGGAAAAACGATCAGTATTTCCGGAGCTGGTAATGTAGCTTATTATGCTGCAGAAAAAGCAATCCAACTAGGCGCCAAAGTGATCACTTTATCAAATAGCCAGGGGACAATCTATGATAAAGAAGGATTTACATTAGAGAAATTGACTTATGTAGCTACCCTAGGCCGTGAGTTGGCTAAGTTTAGCAAAAAATATCCATCAGCAACATACCATGCAAAGGAAAATCCTTGGCAATTTAAATGTGATATAGCATTACCATGCGCGACACAGAATGAAATAAATGAGGCTGATGCCAAGAAATTAGTTAAAAATGGCTGTACGATCGTTGCTGAGGGTGCCAATATGCCTTCAACAGCTGAGGCCATCCGGGTATACCATCAAGCTAAGATCCACTTTGGACCTGGTAAAGCAGCGAATGCTGGTGGTGTTGCGGTTTCAGGATTGGAAATGTCACAAAATGCAATTGGCCAACAATGGTCACCCGAGAAAGTAGACCATCGTTTGAAATTGATCATGGAGAATATCCATAAGACCTGTGTTCGTTTCGGAAAGGAACAGACTGGTTATGTCAATTACTTAAGAGGTGCCAATATTGGAGGCTTTATTAAAGTTGCAGAAGCAATGAAAGCCCAAGGAGTCGTTTAGAATAGTAATAATTTATATTTTTGAAGTTCTGGCTTATATAGGCCAGAACTTTTTTTATTTCATAATATACTAGAATAGATATGCGAGTACTAGCTGAGTTGCCACATCCTGATTGTAAGATCAGCATCTTCGGGATGAACCAAAAGTTTATCATCAAGTTTGAACAAGGGACATTGGAGCAGTCTTATAAAATAGCTGAGGTTGATGTTGTAGGTGGAGTTAATGGAGTTTTTGAAATGCTCGATGAAGAGTTTATGAAGAAGGTTTTAGACCTATTTGTACAAATGAGATCAGCTATCATTGAAACTTACAACAAATATCAATAAAGAGTTTACATAAATACTGTAAATATCTGATTATTTACTATTTAAAAAATGAAAAACCTGTAATCCAAATAATATTTGGCTTTACAGGTTTTTTTTGTGATGAACTTTTAGTTTAATAATAACTAATTATTGAAATAAAATTATATAATGTATTGATATATAGTGTAGTTATATATGTGTACAAAATTTTATTTTGTGAGATATTTTGCCAAATATTCCACTCCTACGCTGGCTTTTTCTGCAATTTTAATTACGACTGGTGGTACGCGATATTGTTCAGCATTTGGATCGATCAGGATGAGCTTACAGTCAGGTTTGGTTTCATATAAGAGGTTTGCTGCCGGGTATACTTGTAAGGAAGTTCCTATGGTCACGAAGACATCTGCTTGCCTAGCGACTTTATAAGCTTCAACCATATTTGGGACAGCCTCTCCAAACCATACCACATGTGGCCGAAGCTGAGAACCTAGTTCGCACAGATCCCCATCTTTGATGTCAGCTCCATCAATATCATAGATTAAATTCGGGTTTAAGGAAGATTGGGCTTTTCTGATTTGTCCATGTAGATGCAGTATTTTGCTACTACCAGCACGTTCATGTAAATCATCGATATTTTGGGTGATAATAGTGATATCATAATCTTTCTCCAATTCAGCGAGTTTTTTATGGGCGTGGTTTGGTTCAGCAGCTATACAATCTGCTCTCCTTTTATTATAGAAGTTTTGAACCAATTCAGGGTCTTTTTCCCAAGCCTCCGGTGTTGCTACATCTTCGACGCGATGTCCTTCCCAAAGTCCATCTGACCCTCTAAATGTAGGTAAACCACTCTCTACTGATATTCCAGCACCTGTAAATACGACTATTTTTTTCATAAAAATGGATTAAAAAAAATCGGTTTCATTATTAAATGAAACCGATCGTAAAAATAATTGTGAAATTTATTTCACAAAATATCTATGTTCAATAACTGTTGCTTCGGGTTTCTTTTCTTCGATAGCTTCTTTAATAGGGCAACTTCCGGTGACACCTCTCAGGACCAAAGCACCGCCTAGGGTAATTCCAGAAAACGCCGTTATAGGGTTCTTGAAAAGTTTCCTTGCACCCATGCCGATAATAAAACCACCAGCAATTACTGATAATATACGTTCTGATGTTCCTACATTGCCATATTCGCAGGATTCTTCTAGTCTAGTTTTTACTTTGTCTATTGCAAAATTTAAAATACCGCTCATAATTTTCGAAATTTATTCCTTTACAATATAACGATTGAAAAATTAAAATGTTTCCAGTTAGGTATAAATTTTGTGTTTCAGCCATTAATATTTGTAAATTCAAGCAGAAAAGAAAAACATGCGCGTAAAAAAATATTCAGGTGAGCTGGTGCCTTTTGATGAAACAGCATTACGTCGCTCCTTATCCCGATCTGGAGCTAATGATCAAGAAGTCAATATGGTCTATGAATCTATTAAAGGTTCAGTATACGATGGAATCCCGACCAAAGAATTATATGAAATGGCTTTTAATGCGCTGCGAGGCAAGAAAAACTCCTACGCTGCCCGCTATAGCCTGAAGCGTGCTATCCGCGAATTAGGCCCTGAAGGGTTTTATTTTGAGAAGTGGATTGCGCGATTATTTCAGGAGGATGGCTATGAGGCCGTGACCGGACAGACCGTACAAGGTCATGCGGTAAGCCATGAGATCGATGTGGTGGCATTAAAAGGGAATGAAATGTTGGCGATTGAGTGTAAGTTCAGAAATGATGCAGATGCAAAAATATCGGTAACTACTCCGATGTACTTCAAATCAAGAAAAGAGGATATCACAGGAATTTCCTATCATTTTTTTAATCAAAACCATGAATTTACAGATGGATGGTTGGTGACCAACGCCTATCTTACCTCAGATTCTATTGCTTTTGGAAATTATTATAAAGTTAATTTACTGTCTTGGGATTACCCTAGAGGCAGTAGTCTGAAAAAAAGAGTAGATAGCAATGCAGAATATCCAGTGACCTGTTTGACCAACATCTCAGAGCAAGATAAAGCGATGTTGCTGAAATTTCAATGTATTTTGGTCAAGGACCTGGTTAAGTCTCCACAGATCCTAGATAAGATCCAAGTAGCAAAAGATAAACAAAAGCTTATATTGATGGAGGCAAACGAATTAATTAATAGCCCTTTAGAACATGAGTAATAAGTTTGTCCGTGAGGAAATTAGCTTCCTGAAAGGAGCTCGAGGAAGATGGAATGAATTGAAATATGCCATCGGAGTGGTATTTCAATTTATGAAAGGTTTCCGGACCTTACATTTCGTAGGGCCATGTGTTACTGTTTTCGGTTCAGCACGTTTTGGGGAGGATCATCCCTATTATGTTCAAGCACGTGAGCTTTCAGCGAAACTAGCTGACCAGGGTTTTACCATTATGACCGGCGGCGGACCAGGTATTATGGAGGCTGCAAATCGTGGTGCTAAGGATGTAGATGGTAATTCGGTAGGTTGCAATATCGTCCTGCCCCATGAGCAAAAACATAATCCATATATGGATAAGTTCGTTAATATTGATTATTTCTTCGTTAGAAAAGAATTGCTCCGCAAATATTCTTTTGCTTTTGTCATTATGCCCGGTGGTTTTGGAACCCTTGATGAATTCTTTGAAACTCTAACCCTTATCCAAACGAAAAAGATTTCTCAATTTCCGATCGTTATTATGGGTATGGATTATCATAAAAACATCAAAGAACATGTTGACATGATGATTGAAGCAAAGACTATCAGCCCTGAGGATCAAGATTTGCTGCTTTTTACCGATGATATTACGGAAGCCGCAATGCATATCCTAAAATACGCTGATAGCAATAAGATCATTAAACTTAAGGAGCCTAAACCGAACTGGATCTTGGGTGAGAAAAAGGCAATTTAATAAGTAGTATTTAGTATCTAGTATTTAGTATTTAGACTTGGGGCAATAGTCAATATTTGATTGCCTATCGATGCTGAAAAAAAATATGTTTATGCCAGTGGATTATGTTTTTTTATAATTCAACTGGCATAAATACTTTACCGTATTTGTTTAATTCATTTAAGTTTTTTGTGTCTTCAAATATCCCGAACACTGAGGAGCCTGAACCGCTCATTGAAGCGTAGATAGCTCCTTTTTCATAAAGCTTTGCTTTAATATCTCCGATCAGTGGATACCGGTCAAAAAGCGAGATTTCAAAATCATTGATAATATGATATTTCCAATCTTGGATAGGAAGTTTGATCGCTTCCCTTAGGTCTACACTTGGGATCATTGGGCTTACTCGACTATATGCTTCGGCTGTCGAGATATGGATGTCTGGTTTAACTACCACAATTTTATATGGACTCAGGTCAAGTTGAATTTCGCTGAGGTCAGTTCCTATCCCTTCGGCATACATGGCTTTATTGTCAATGAAGAACGGACAGTCTGCTCCTAGTTTTGCTGCATAGTCTTTAAGGGTTGCTCTGCTTAAGTTTAACTTGAAGTAATCGTTTAAAAGTTCTAAGGTTGAGCTAGCGTCAGAAGATCCGCCTCCAAGACCTGCGCCTATTGGAATGTTCTTTAAGAGATGGATTTTAACGGGAGAAATTTGATGGTCCTGTTGCAGTAAGCGGAACGCTTGTAGACAAAGGTTTTGCTCATCTGCAAGCAGTTCTGAATTCCAGATTTGGAGCTCTGGCTTTTCTGCTGGGAGGATTTCCAAGACATCATAGATCTTGACTGGATAGAATATCGTTTCCAGTTCATGGTATCCATCTTGCCTTTTACTACGAATGTGTAAACCGAGGTTAATTTTAGCGTTTGCGAACTTCAACATATACAAATTAAATGAATTTCCCTTAAGTAGCCAATGAGAATTTCAATGTTCATAAGTAGCTTTTGTTATATTTGGAGTCTTAAGAATATGAAGCTGATTAAGTATTTCCTTGTTTTCTTATTTATTGCTGGTCATTTTGTCGAGTCAATTGGTCAGGATATCCCTCGTGTTGGATCGCCATTCGTGAAGCAATACAGCAAGACAGTATATCATGCGGGCAATCAAAACTGGGGTATTGCTGTTAGTCCAGAAGGAATGATCTATTCTGCAAATACAGAGGGTCTGCTGCAATTTGATGGTCAGGAATGGGAATTGTATCGGATGAAGAACCATGCTGGCTTAAGAAGCGTTAATATCGATCCTACGGGAAGGATATTTGTGGGTGGTGCAGGAGAATTTGGCTATTGGACTCGCTCCCAATATGGCAAAATGGAATACAGCAGCCTTTCTGGCCTTGTCAAAGATCAGCAGTCTCTAAAAAATGATGAAATCTGGCGAATCATTATTGATGGCGAAAAGATTTACTTCCATACTTTTTCCAAAAGTTATCTTTATCAAAACAATCAAATCAAAACCATCACAGCTAATGGAGAACCTTTTTTATTTGGCTTCCAAGTGAATGGGAAAATGTATTTTGAGCAACTCCCTTCCGGCCTGCATGAATGGAATGAGAGTAAATTAATCGCTGTAAAGGATAAACATAAGTTGTTAGGGTATAATATTTTAGCTATGTTGCCCTATAGTTCCAATGAAGTATTGATTGGGACAGATCGCAATGGGGTTTTCAAGATGAATGCTGATGGTAGCATGGAACCTTGGGGAACCGAAGCACAGGATCTCTTAAAGAAATATCAGATCAATAATGCGGTCAAGCTTTTTGGAAACCAATATGCTTTTGGAACAATCCAGAATGGCGTAATCATAGTCAACCAGTCTGGGGAAATCGTTCAGCACATCAATAAAAACAATGGACTGCAGAATAACACAGTTCTAAGCCTTGCTGTAGATAAGCAATCGAACCTGTGGGTTGGATTGGATAATGGTATTGACCGGATCGATATCAATAGCCCTTTGTATTATTATTCGGATTTGACGGGTAATATTGGGACGGTTTACAGTTCTATAATATTTGACAATAAGATTTACTTGGGGACCAACCAAGGCCTATTTGTCAGCGATTGGCAAGGTGTCAATGATTATAAATCCTTAAATTTTAGGATTGTGCCCAATTCGCAAGGGCAAGTATGGAAGTTGGCAAACATTAAAGGACAATTGATCTGTGGCCATAATAATGGAACTTTTGTTGTTGAGGGGAATACCTTACGCAAGGTATCTACCGTAACCGGTGCATGGGATTTCTTAGCGATCCGAGATTCAAAATATTGGTTGCAGGCAAATTATACAGGCGTAGGTTTGATGGAGAGTGATCCTTCAGCCAGCTTTGTGAAGCAGTTTTCCTATAAAAAGGACCCAATCCGGAATATTATGCAGATTGGTCCGGAAAGCTTTTGGTTGAGCAATTCGCAGAATGTATTCAGTTTTAAGCTCAGTCCCAACTACCAAGATGCCTTGGAATTCAAACTGGAGAATAATGGATTGCCAAAGGACAGCAAACTACATGGGATCTTTAATTTGGCCAATAACATAGTTTTTGCCAGTGATTCGGGGTTCTACTTGTATGATAATATCCTGAGGGCATTTAAACCTTATGAGGAATTAAATACCCAATTGGCAAGCTTTGCTTCATCCAATAAAATCATTCCTATCAATAATAATGAATATTGGTTTATCAAGAAATCGCATCTAGCGAAGATCCAGTTCTTAAGTGATGGAAAGCTAAAGATTGATTCCAATTCATGGAATTCCCTGAAAGGGCGAATGATGAACGATTATGAGCAGGTATTAAACGTGAATGAGAACCTCTCCCTTATTGGTTTAGATAATGGGTTTGCGCTTTATTTCAATCAGTATCCTTTGCAGCAAAGTATTCCAAAACCGATGATTACAAGTATTTGGAATACAACATCTGAGCCATATTCAATTTATGATGAACTTGAGATTCCTAATAAGGAAAATAACATCAGGTTCTCATTTGCATCAGCATGGTATTCCTCCTCTCCATTGAAATACCAATATTATCTGGAAGGTTATACCGAATCTTGGTCATCATGGGAAGAGATTGCATTTAAAGATTTCACGAATCTACCCTTTGGTAGTTATATCTTCCAGGTCAGGGCGATTACTCCGAATGGCGTAAAATCTGAGATTACATCTGTCTCTTTTAAGGTATTGCCACCCTGGTACTGGAGTTGGCCAGCTATTCTGGCTTATTTCATCGCATTAGCCGTATTGATATACTTCGGGAAGAAATGGTATGAAAACCGACTGTTAGAGCATCAACGTAAGCTGAAGAAGAAATTGTTGGAGGAGCAAGAAGAACGTATGGCGCGTGAGGCAGCTGCCAATGAGAAAAAATTGATCTCCCTAAAGAATCTGCAGTTGGAGCAAGAATTGGAAAGCAAGAATAGAGAATTAGCCAATGCAGCGATGAACATTGTCTATAAAAATGAGATGCTCAACAACCTCCATCATGAATTGACCAACCTGAATGATTCCAGCGGGAATAAATTGAGCCATGATCAATTGCGCAAGGTCAATAAACTGATCGATGAGGCACATAGTGATGACCGCGATTGGGATCTGTTTGAGAAAAGCTTTAATGAGGCCCATGAGAACTTCTTCAAGAAGCTGAAATCTGATTATCCGGGTTTGGTACCCAATGACCTGAAACTTTGTGCGTATCTGAGATTAAATATGTCCAGTAAGGAAATAGCTTCCCTTCTGAACATCAGTACCCGCGGGGTTGAAATCCGCAGGTACAGACTTCGAAAGAAGTTGAATTTGCCGACCAACAAGAACCTTACGGAGTTCCTTTTGGAGCTCTAAGGTCTCCCTCCTTTTATTTCATTTTCATTAGCTAAATTTCTTTATGAGTAATCACTCATTTGCTAAAATTTACCGGTTTTTTAGCATATGCCTTGCTAAAAATGTCTCTAAAAATTGGTAAATATTTACTTTACACTACTACATCACTACATCATTACACTAATTTCAATTATGTGTTAATATTACACTAACTTAATAAAGTTGTGATGAATATGATTATTTTAAACGTTTAGTTATCAAACATATAACATTTATTTAACATTTGAATGAGCAAGTAATAAATGCATGTAGTAGTAATGTATATATGGATTATTTTAATTACAAACTAATACATCACATATTTGTTAAGTGAACAAACACTTTTTTACTTACTAAACATTATTCACTCAATTAAACCATTTGTTATATGAGGAAGTTATTTACACTGACCTTTGTTTTCCTAATTAGCTTTACATGGCTATATGGTCAAAACAAAACCGTAACAGGTACGGTAAAGGACAGTCAGAGCATGATGGCTTTGCCTGGAGTTTCCGTTTCTATTAGTGGCAAATCAGGAGGAGCTCAGACGGATGAGGCAGGCCGTTTTAGCTTAGAGGCAAGCTCTACTGATTCATTGGTATTCTCCTTTATAGGGTACCTGTCGCAAACCATCGCTGTTGGCGACAAAGATCAAATCAATGTTTTCTTAGATGATGAGAACATGGCTTTAGAAGAAGTCGTAGTTGTCGGTTATGGTACACAGAAGAAAGTAGACTTAACAGGTTCCATTGGATCTGTTAAAGCTGAAGAAATTGTGAAACAACCTGCTATGTCAGCTATGCAATCTATCCAAGGTAAAGTAGCCGGATTGAACGTAACAGCTTCTGAAGCTCCGGGTTCTACCCCACAGGTTACTATCCGCGGTCTAGGAACTGCATTAGGAGGAAGAAATCCATTATATATTGTGGATGGTTTCCCAACGGATAACCTAAACTCCATTAACCCAGCAGATATTGAGTCTATTAACGTATTGAAGGATGCGTCATCAGCTTCTATTTACGGTGTTCGTGCTGCCAATGGGGTAATCATGGTGACTACCAAAAAAGGTAGAGTTGGTTCAGTGAAGATTGGGTATGAGGGTTATGCAGGCATGAAAAACATGTTGAACCGTGTTAAAATGGCCGATGCTTCCCAATATATTCAATACTACAATGAAAATATCCAAGGAATCGGAAGAGGGACTCTATTAGCATCCAGTCAAGCCAATAATACGGACTGGTTTGATGAAATCCTTCAAAATGGTACTGTATTCAATAATTCCATTAATATTTCTGGAGGTTCTGAGATTGTTGACTATTTCTTCAGTGCGAATAATTTTACGGAGCAAGGTATCATCGATGGTTCTAAATTCACTAGAAATACCATTAGAAATAACAATACTTATAAGTTCTTGGACAACAAACTTAAGTTTATCCAGACATTAAACCTTTCATTCAATAAATCTACGCCAAAACCTTTCGGAGCATTTAATGATGCCTACCGTCAGACTCCATTGGCTCCAGTTATGTTTGACAATGGTCGTTACGGTACTTCGATTTACAATACTACTACAGGTGTCGCTGGATACCAAACTCAACCTGGTGAAGCTACTGGTAACTTGAACTCGATCGGTAACCCAGTTTATGCGATCCAAAGAGCGAATCAATTGTTGAACAATACCCGCCTTCAAGGTGGTATCGAAGCAGAATATCAAATATTTGATTTCTTGAAAATCAATTCACGTATTGGTGGAACTAAGATCTTCAGCAATGAAAGATCCTTTACTGACATCAAAGATGCATGGTTAAATGGTAGTCCACTTCGTACAGAAGCTGATTTCAATAAATTGAAGAATGACAATCCAAATGTGACCCAATATGCAAACAACAGCTTGATGTATAAAAAGAATGAAGACTTCAGATGGCAATGGGAAACCTTCTTGACATTTGACAAAAACTTCAATGGACATCAAATTAATGCGGTTGCTGGTTTCTCAAGAGAGAAATCAAATATTTCAAACATGCTTTCGGGAACCGGGTACGACCTACCTGTATTGGAGCAATATTGGAACATTGACATGGCTTCAGCAGATTATACCAAAGTATTGAACCAAACTTATTATACGCCAAGAGCCTTAGCTTCTTATTTCGGACGTGTTCAATACAATTATAACAGCAAATACTACGCTACAGCGACGATCAGACGTGATGGATCTAGTGTATTTAGAAATACAGGTGACTATTATGCTACATTCCCTTCATTTGGTTTAGGTTGGACCATCTCCAATGAAGATTTCATGAAAGACAATACCGTATTGAACTTCTTGAAATTGAGAGCTAACTGGGGTGTATTAGGAAACCAAGATATTCCATTGAACGTTTCTCAATTATTGACTGCTGAAGGTAGTTCAAACTATAACTATGTATTCGGACCTGGTCAAGACTTAGTTTTAGGAGCAGCATTTGGTAGCCCTGCATTGCCATTGACTTGGGAAAAAACTCAAGAAACTGGTATTGGTTTAGATTTTGAAATGTTCAACAGAAAACTATCAGGATCGGTAGATTTCTATAATAAATTGAACACAAACGTATTGATGAACGTTCAGCCAATCTTGAACTCCCCTTTTGCTAATAACTTCTACGATCATGGTGGTAAGGTTAGAAACAAAGGTATTGAGGTGATCTTGAACTGGGCAAATTCAGTTTCGGAAGACTTTAATTACAACATCGGCGTGAACTATTCATACAACCATAATGAGTTGACCGATGTAAAGGCAGCTTATGATGGTGCTATCGGTGGTAGTTTGGCGAATGGTCAGATCACTAAACAGATCAAATCTGGTCAGCCACTGTACGGCTGGTGGATGTGGGAGACCGAAGGTGTTTGGCAAAATGCTGATGAAATTGCTAATAATCCAAAATATGGTACTCCTCGTCCTGGACACCTACGTTACAAAGATCAAAATGATGATGGCGTAATTGACAACAGAGATAAAGTATTCTTTGGCTCGTATATGCCAACTTCTACTTATGGAGTGAACCTAGGTATTAACTACAAAGCGATTGATTTCTCTCTTTCTGGATATGGTGTTGCAGGTAATAAAATCTACAATGCTTTGAAAGGAACTAGGATCAATGGTGGTGAAAATATCACGGAAGATACTTTCAACAACCGTTGGACTGCAGACAACAAATCAAACACCAACCCAGGTGCTGATAGAGATTCTTATGCATCCAACTATTACTTAGAATCAGGTAATTATTTCAGGATCAACAACATTACATTGGGATATACCTTTAAGAAGTTATATAACTCTACATCAAACATGAGATTATATTTCACAGCGCAGAATCCATTTATGTTTACCAAATACACAGGTTTCTCACCGGAGATCGCTAGTGATGGTAACCCTGCGTTGACTTCAGGTATTGAGTTATCGGCATACCCTACTACAAGAAACTTCTTGTTTGGTATCAATGTTCAGTTCTAATTAATTAATGACGACAACATGAAATTTAGAAATTTAAATATAGCATTATTGGCAGCTGCAGGTCTTTTGATGACTGGCTGTTCCAAGGATTTTTTAGACGTGCCATCCAAGGAAGTAATTGAAGCTGAAGATAGTAACGAAAATTACTCGCCCGAAGTACTAGTGAATGGTATCTATGGAATGTTTACGGACTGGAATTATGGGTTCTCCTTTATGGGGATCACAGAGATCATTTCGGATAATTCGGATAAAGGTTCTTCTCCTACCGATACAGGTAGTGACAAAGATATTTTAGACAATCTAACTTATACTGCTACAGCTGGTTCATTTTCAGCTTTATGGGAACAATGGTACAAGTCTATCGGTAGAGCGACCAATTCTATTCAATATACTGAAGAATATGGCCTGACTGATGAAACCTTGAAAAACAGGTATATCGGTGAAGCGAGATTCTTGAGAGCATTGAATTACTTCTGGTTGGTTCGTGGCTGGGGTGATGTCCCTATCCAGGAAAAAGACCTGATTGTAAGGGCACCTCAGGCTGAGGTATATGCCTACATTGAGGAAGATCTTCAATTTGCGATCAACAACCTTCCTGATAAGTCTAAATATGCCGCTAAGGATTTGGGTAGAGCTACAAAAGGTGCTGCTCAAGGATTATTGGCCAAAGTGTATCTATACCAAGGGAAATGGCAACAAGCCTTTGATATGGCACAAGCTGTAATTGGTTCTGGGGAATATTCATTAGAGCCAGATTTCGCTAAGATCTGGAGATTGGCTGGTGAAAACGGATCTGAATCTTTGTTTGAAGTTCAAGCAAGAGGTTCTTCGATTGCACATGGTATCCAACAATACTCGCAAACTCAAGGTCCACGTGGTGGATCTGCTGCAATTGGTTGGGGATTCAATACGCCTTCTCAAAACTTATTGGATGCTTTCAATGCGGAGAATGATGATATCCGCCGTGATGCTACCATTATTTTCCGAAATGAGACCATGTATGATGGTTTAGAAATCGGTAATACCGAGAATGAAATGTACAACGAGAAGGCATATTCATCTGCAAATGGTGGAGCTTCCGATACAGATAAAAACCTTAGGTACTTACGTTTAGGTGAAATCTACTTAATCAAAGCAGAAGCTGCAAATGAATTGGGCAATACATCAGAAGCATTGACAGCCTTGAATGCGGTCCGTTCTCGTGTTAAACTGGCTAATTCCACAGCTTCAGGTCAAGTGGCCATTCGTCAAGCGATCTGGAAGGAACGCCGTTTAGAGTTGGCAATGGAGCATGATCGTTGGTTTGATCTGGTTAGGACCAAACAAGCTGAGGCTGCGATGAAAGCTGCTGGAAAGCCATTCCTTGCTAAACATTATCTGTTCCCTATTCCAGATAATCAATTGATTCAAACACCAGATATGGTTCAGAATACTGGCTGGTAAATTTTCATACAATTAGAGGGAAGGTCTTCGGGTCTTCCCTTCTATTACCACAATCAAGCATGAGAAATCTATACTCCACTATATTATTGTTCAGTTCAATTTTCATGGCTTGTTCTAAAAACGAAGCCCCTGATAAACCTTCTAATACCGGTTTTGCACTGACTTCTATAAGCAATGGCAATAAGGTTTTGGGAGCCACTTCCAAAGGAATTGAGCTTCAACCTGAATTCATTATTGAATTTGATGAGAATCTTTCCAATCAAGATTTAAATAGTGCTATTCAGATTCTGGATGCCAATAAATCCACTATTTCAAGCACAGTTAAACTACTTGAAGCAGGCAAAAAGGTTTCCATCAGTCCGACAAAAGCCTTAAATCCACTTTCTAAATTTGAGGTATTGGTTAAAAATTCATTGAAAAGCAATTCCAATAGTTCATTAAAGCAACAATACAATTATTCATTCAACACAGCGATTGACCCTTCTGATAAGCTCAAGAGGATTTCTCAAGATGAGTTGCTGACCTTGGTCCAAAAGCAGACCTTTAACTATTTCTGGACCTTTGCGCATCCCAGTTCTGGTATGATCAGGGAACGAAATAGTTCTACTGAAACCGTTACTACTGGAGGAACTGGATTTGGTTTAATGGCAATTGTAACTGGAGTTCACAGGAACTTTATCAGCAAATCTGAAGGATTGGAAAGGACCAAGAAAATAGTGTCTTTTCTCAAAAGAGCGGATAGATATCATGGCGCTTTTTCGCATTGGTACCAAGGTGCAACCGGAAAAACCCAACCTTTCAGTGAGAAAGATAATGGTGCAGATATCGTTGAGACCTCCCTACTCTTTCAAGGGCTTTTGGTCGCTAGAGAATATTTTCAAGACGCAACCTTAACCGCTGATATCAATGCCCTATACCAAGAGGTGGAATGGAATTTCTTCCAAAATGGACAGAATGTGCTATTCTGGCATTGGAGTCCTAATCATAATTGGGACATGAACCTGAAAGTTCAGGGCTGGAATGAATCTTTGATCACCTATGTATTGGCGGCTGGCAGCAGTAAGTTCAGCATTGACAAAAAGGTTTACGACGAAGGTTGGGCAAGGAATGGCCAAATGAAAAACGGAAAGCGTTTCTTTGAGATGGAATTGCCACTAGGTCCAGATCAAGGTGGACCTCTTTTCACTGCTCAATATAGCTTTCTTGGGATCAATCCTATGGGTTTAAAAGATGCTTATGCGGATTATGAGGTACAAGTGAAAAATCAGACCTTAATCAACCGAGCTTATTGTATCTCAAATCCAAAGGGAAATTATGGATACTCTTCAAGCAGTTGGGGTCTTACGGCCGGGGATATTCCAAATGGTTATTCGGCGATGTCGCCAAGCAATGATCTAGGTATCATCAGTCCGACAGCTGCATTGACTTCAATGGCATTTACGCCAAAGGAATCTATGGAAGCCATGGAGTTCTTTTATTACAAGCTTGGTGATAAATTATGGGGTCAGTATGGCTTTAAGGATGGTTTCTCCTTAGATGAACCTTGGTTTGCGGAAAGTTACATCGCCATCAACCAAGGACCTATCATCATAGGTATAGAAAACCATCGCAGTAAATTAATCTGGAACTTATTGATGAAAAGTCCAGAAGTAAAAAATGGATTAAAGAAATTAGGGTTTAATTCTCCTAACATTTAAGATAATATGAAGATACGAGCAATTACAATCGGGCTATTATTAGCAGCTGCAGGGATCCAATCTTGTCAGAACGTTCAAAAAACAGATGGCAAAAAGGAAACTAGCCAGTCTGTTGATAGCCTAGCCCATTCGAATGATTCCTTGATGAACAAGATTCAGCAACAGACCTTCCAATACTTCTGGGAAGGGGCTGAACCCAATTCGGGGATGGCAAGAGAGAGAATCCATATCGATGGGGTTTATCCAGAGAATGATGAAAATGTTGTTACCATCGGCGGTAGTGGATTTGGGATCATGGGTTTGATCGTTGGAATGGAGCGCGGCTATATTTCCAAGAAAGAAGGAGAAGATCGCTTAAACCATATCATGGATTACTTGGCAAAAATCCCAAGATTCAAAGGTGCATGGTCGCATTGGTACCATGGTGATACGGGCAAGGTTAAAGCATTCAGTGAAAAAGATAATGGCGGTGATTTGGTTGAAACTGCGTTTTTAGCACAATCACTGATCGTCGTGAGAGAATATTTAAAGAATGGTTCTGATACCCAGAAATCCATTGCCAATAAAGCAGATGAACTATGGAAAGAAATTGATTGGAACCATTATACCAATGGCAAAAATGTATTGTTATGGCATTGGAGTCCAACTCATGATTTCGGAATGAATCACCCGATCCAAGGTTATGATGAATGTCTGGTAACCTATGTTTTGGCGGCCTCCTCTCCTACACATGCTATCGATACTGCTGTTTACAACCAAGGTTGGGCAAGAGATGGCAAAATTAAGTCAGATCTTAAAAAATTTGATATCCCAATTGGGATCAAACATAATGCAAAAGAAGGTCAAGTTGGACCATTGTTCTGGGCACATTATTCCTTCTTAGGCTTAAATCCGAATGGATTAAAGGATCAATATGTTGATTATGGTCAAGTGGTGGTGAACCATGCGAAGATCAACATAGCCTATGCTGAAGAGAACCCACAACAGTTTAAAGGATATGGAGCAGATAAAGGCTGGGGATGGACAGCTTCCTATTCAATCAAGGGTTATGATGCCCATCATCCAGACAATGACAAATCAGTCATCAGTCCGACGGCTGCATTGTCTTCTACCCCTTATACTCCGAAGGAAAGCTTAGCCTTTGCGAGGTACCTTTTCAATAATCTAGGTGAGAAGGTTTGGGGGAAATATGGTTTTTATGATGCGTATAGTGAAACTGAGAATTGGTTTCCGCAGCGATACTTAGCCATCGACCAAGGTCCTATCGTGGTCATGATGGAAAATTACCGTTCTGGTTTGATCTGGAATTTGTTTATGCAAGCTCCAGAAATTCAATCCGGATTGAAAAAATTAGGGTTTCAAAGTCCAAATTTGAAATAATTAGTGGTTAGTTATGAATGCTCAGCCCAGCTTTGGGCTGAGTTTCTATGAATCAATTTGCAATGAATTTAATTAAGAATATACTCTGTTGCGGACTTATCTTAAGTTCCAATCTGTTGTTTGCACAGCAGGACCAGAAGATGGATGCTTTCATCGATGGACTGATGAGTAAAATGACTATAGAGGAGAAAATCGGCCAATTAAACCTGGTGACTGCCGGTGAAGCAACAACAGGTTCTGTGGTTTCTACGGATGTGGAATCCAAGATCAAAGCCGGAAATATCGGGGGAATCTTCAGTATGACCTCTCCTGCTAGAATCCGTAAGGCGCAAGAATTGGCTGTTAAAGAATCCCGTTTGAAGATCCCTATCATATTTGGAATGGATGTAATCCACGGTTATAAAACCATTTTCCCTATTCCATTGGGATTGGCAGCGACTTGGGACATGCCATTGATCCAAAAGACAGCCCGTGTAGCTGCTGTAGAGGCCTCCGCTGACGGTTTGAACTGGACCTTCTCTCCTATGGTCGATATCTCAAGAGATGCCCGCTGGGGAAGGATTTCTGAAGGCAGTGGCGAAGATACCTACCTAAGCTCTCGCATTGCGCGTGAAATGGTAATTGGGTATCAAGGTGACGACCTGAGCAAGAACAATACCTTGATGGCTTGCGTAAAGCATTTTGCACTATATGGTGCAGCTGAGTCTGGTAGGGATTACAATACTACAGATATGAGTCTGCATAGAATGTACAACGAGTATTTACCCCCCTATAAAGCTGCCTTGGATGCAGGTGCTATGTCCGTGATGACTTCTTTTAATGATATCAATGGCGTTCCTGCAAGTGCAAACCATTGGTTATTGACCGATCTATTGCGTAAAGACTGGAAGTTCAATGGTTTGGTTGTGACTGATTACACGGCAGTGAATGAGTTAATCGACCATGGATTGGGTGACCTGCAAAAAGTTTCCGAATTATCCTTGAAAGCAGGAGTTGACATGGATATGGTTGGTGAAGGATTCTTGACAACCTTAAAGAAATCCTTGGATGAAGGAAAGGTTTCAGAGGATGACATCAATAGAGCATGTCGGTTTGTCTTGGAGGCAAAATATAGATTAGGCTTATTTGAAGATCCATTTAAATATTGCAATGAAGACCGCGCTAAAAAGGAAATCTTAACAGTTGAGCATTTAAAACTTGCTAGAGAAGCAGCAGGCAAATCTTTTGTGTTACTGAAGAATGAAAACAATAGCTTGCCATTAAAGAAACAAGGAACAGTTGCTGTGATTGGTCCATTAGCCAATACTGGTGCGAATATGCCGGGTACCTGGAGCGTTAGTGCAGATCTGAACAATACACAATCTCTAGTAGAAGCCATGCGTTCTGTTCTGGGCAATAAAGTTAATATTGTGACCCATTTAGGCGCGAATTTAACCGATGATCCTGCATTACAAGAACGTTCTACGATGTTCGGCCGTACTATCCCTAGGGATGATCGTGCGCCAGAAGAAATAATTGCAGATGCTGTCAAAGTATCTCAAGAAGCTGATGTTATTATTGCGGCTTTAGGTGAGAGTTCTGAAATGAGCGGAGAGAGTTCAAGCCGTACTGATCTCAATATTCCTGAAAGCCAAAAACGCTTGTTAGAAGCATTGGTGAAAACTGGAAAGCCAGTTGTATTAGTATTATTTGCCGGAAGACCAATGACCCTAACTTGGGAGAATGAACATGTTCCAGCCATTCTGAATGTTTGGTTTGGGGGAACTGAAACTGGCAAAGCGGTGGCTGATGTCTTATTTGGTGATGTGAATCCTTCGGGAAAACTCCCTGCAACCTTTCCTCAGAACGTTGGACAATTACCAATGTACTACAGCCAAAAAAACACAGGCAGACCTTTGGCAAAAGATGCTTGGTTCCAAAAGTTCAGATCAAATTATCTAGATGTAAACAATGAACCTTTATATCCATTTGGATATGGATTAAGCTATACGAATTTTGAATATGGAGCCATAAAATTGGATAAATCAAGTATCAGTAAAACGGATCAAATTAAGGTTACTGTAAGTGTAAAGAACAACGGAAACTTTGACGGTGAGGAAGTGGTTCAATTATATCTTCAAGATCTAGTTGGTTCACAAACAAGGCCCGTAAAAGAATTAAAAGGATTCCAAAAGATCTTTTTAGAAAAAGGAAAATCAAAAGAAGTTGAGTTCATTCTGAAAGACGAAGACCTTCGATTCTATAATCAAAAGTTAGAATTTGTATCAGAACCTGGGAAATTCAAGGTTTATGTAGGAACGAATTCAAGAGATGTTCAGGAGGCTGAATTTGAATTGATGGACTAGAAGAACTTGCATAATAATAGTTAGAACAATGAGTAAGAGCGACCCTAATTGGTCGCTCTTCTTTATTTTATTTAGCTTCGTTGTAGAAATCTACTTCGATAAACTTCTGAAAATCACTTTCATCATCCTGTGCTAATTGAAATTGCTTGATGACTCCAGCAATATTCAATTTTGTTTCAGGCAATAGGCCAGCATCCTTATCATGGGCAACTAAAACCGATTGGCCAGAGACATCGTCCTTGATTTCATAGACGATATAAGTTTCACTTATTGGAATTAAGGTAAAAACATCAATTACAGGAATCGATATATAGCCAGAAATAACTCCTTCGCCCTCAATTTTCCTAGGTACCCCAGAGATGATCACTCCAGTTCCAGCTTTTAAGGATTCCAACTCAGCATGTGAGTCTATTTTCTGTGGAGCATACTTTTGAAAGCTATCCGAAAGATTATCATCAAATCTACCTTCAATTTCTTGTTGTTCCCTTGCTGTCAAATTCGTCATCGCTAAATTCAAGAACAATACGGCCTTTTGTTTTTGGAGACCTGCACCTGCGACCTTAGAAACCTCTGACTGTGAAATAAGGTCATCATCGGCTTTTGTGAAAATATTATAAAACTGACCACCATTGTCCAAGGCATCGATGGCTTGACTAGCACTATTAAAAGGTGTTATTTGTTCCATGGGAGAATTTATTATTGATTTACTTAAATCTAAGGATTTTATTGTTTTTATAATAGCAATTTACCGTTTATCTAGAGCTTTTTGGCATTTATGACATGGGTCAGATGATGGTTACAATGCCAAGCATAAATCCCGATGGCTGTTTCAATACTGATTACCTTTTTACTTTCAGGATTGATAAATTGCTTTTTAAAATCCTCTTCGGAAAGACTTTCCAATAGCGTTGCCCAGCGTTGGTGCAATCCTTCCAAGATCTTTATCGAACTCTCAATAGGCTGCAAACTATCCGCCAAACAGGCCCATTTATCCTCTTTATAAGGTTTGATCGTGGGAGTGTCTTCAGTGAGCGCCAATTTAAAACGAATGAAACTATTCATATGGCTATCTGCACAATGGTGAACCAATTGCCTGATGGTCCATCCGCCTTCCCTATACGTCAGTTCCAGATCCTTTTCCTGAAGCTTCTGCACTTCATTTTTCAAGTATTCGGGAAACTTGGCAATGGTATTGATCCAAGAATCAATGGTTTCTTGGGTAATATTTTCAGGCTGACTGAACTTACCGATGGGGTATCTCAGTTTCTCCAATTGATCTTTTAACATTTTCGTAGGTTTTAAATCTTCAAATTAATTGGGTTTATGCCAATTCTCTTCATAGTAATTGATGTATTGTCGGTATTGCGATTCGGGTTCAGCATTTTGAACAACTATGCTTTTCCATTCATCAAATTTTGCCTTATCCTTCGCATGAAAATAACTCTGAGCCATATTGATGGCCATTTCAGCGATTTGACTTTTATCAGAAGCGAGTTCAATGCCCTTTTTATAAACCTTTTCGGCCTCAGGTAAGTTATTGAGGTGTTTTAAAGAAAAACCAAGTTCCCTATAATACCAAAAATTACTAGGATCGTTTTCAATCGCCTTATTCAGGACGATTACCGCCTTATAAAAGCTTCCAGTAGCATTATAGGCATAACCCAGTTCAAATTCCAATCCCGGATAATGAGGTTCTTCCTGATAGGCTTTTTGAAGGATTGGCAAAGCTTTCAAACTAGCCCCGGCCCCATTCATCATAGATGCTTTATGAACTCTTACATCAATGAAGTCTGCATTTACTTTATACCCTTCAAGCCAACTAGGTGGATTTGATAAATTTAAGCTTTTTATCTGCTCATCATTCAGGATCATAACATCAAAAGTATTGAGATCCAATCTTACCTTGATATTAGATGTAGTATCCAATCTAGGTACTTTTTGGAATTTATTGTTTTTATATTCCAATTCACACTCATAATTAAAAGTATATCCAGCTTGTGGATCCAGATAGATAAAACCTAATGCATACGTATTCTGTTTTTCCTTTTTATCAAAGATCACCCATTTATCTTCAGCATCATAAAACTTGGTTTCAAAGGTCAGACCTGACTTTTGTGCGTAAGCGATTTGGATTATAGAAATAAAAAAGAAAAGTATTTTTTTCATGCTAAATGACTTTACGCTAAAGTCGGGAATTAAATGTTAAAAACTAAAAGATGCGAAGGATTTTAAGGGTTTTTAACCAAGAATAAGTCCTAAATAGTGGTTTTTTCTACCCAATAAAAAATAATCAGGCTCATTTTCAGGCTAATAATAATTAAGTTTTGGAGAGCGTACAAAAATTTCTACTTTTGTCGCGGAGAGTTGGCAGAGTGGTCGAATGCGGCGGTCTTGAAAACCGTTAACTGTCACAGGTTCGGGGGTTCGAATCCCTCACTCTCCGCACAAAAAGCCTTCATCGCAAGATGAAGGCTTTTTTGCGTAGGTGAGGGATCGAACCTTGTGCCGGGCGGGGTTCGACCCGAAGGGGGTTCAGGGTTTGCGTTGGGGGCTTGTGGGGCTGAACCAATCCCTCACGTGTGCTGGTCATAAATGTTCCTGGAAAACGAAATACAAAAAGCCTTCATCGCAAGATGAAGTAGTGATCATCCCTTCTACTCGACAGGAATCCCCCAAAAGGGATTCAGGGTTTGCGTTGGAGGCTGAACCAATCCCTCACGGTTGCTGATCATAAATGTTCCTGGAAAACGAAATACAAAAAGCCTCCATCGCAAGATGAAGACTCTTTTATGTAGTATAGTGATCGTCTTTTGTACCAAACAGGAATCCACCCGAAAACTTTCGATCCTTACCTTAGGACCCTCAATCTCAATTTATTTCGTATAATTATTAATTGTAGCCAATAGTTCCGATTTATAAGAATAAATATCATCTACTGATTCTATTAGTTTCCTTTCACCATTATCCTTTCCCATATTGAATAATTCTAAATATTTCACATTATTAGAATTAAAATGAAGTCTACAAATTGGTTTCCTATTGTTATCATCCAATAAAATTCCAAAGTAAGATTGTGTATCTCTAAATGCTATCCTAGAAGCAGGTAATATTTCTCTTAAAATTGCCTTTACAATCTGAAATCCTTCCTTCTCTTCATCAGTAGTTATTATTTTTTCTTGTTTTTCTCCAGTTGCTGAATTTTCATCTATTGGAGTAGTATTTTCAGAGTCTTTTGAAGGGATGGATTCATTAATATTTAATGCATTCTTCAACCTTGAATTTATACTTTCATTAATAAAGTTTGAAATGGCTCTTTTTGAATAATCATTAAAAACAGCCAACCTCGAAGCTATAAGAGGTTTGTCAAAAAATTTAGAAACCAACATTTTTACAAACTCATCTGATGGATCACTCAATTCTTTTTCCAATTCATATCTTATTGCCTTAATATATTTTAATCCCTCTGCAGAATCTAAGATGCCTTCTAGATTGTAGCCGTTTTTTGTGAATTTTTCTAATATTTTAATATTGGAGTCTTTAAGGTTATTCAGATCTAAAGTGAAAAAAGGTTTCTCATCCATAATATTTGGCTTTTCTAAATCAGCATAAAAATTATAGATATGCCCATTGGTCAAAACTCCAAACCTAGCCTTTGAAACATGATAATACCTATGCAATTGAGAATTGTGTGCATTTGCATTTTCTCGCCAATGCTTACATTCTATTATTAGAATAGGTTCATCATCCTTTTTAATTACATAATCTACCTTTTCGCCTTTTTTAGTTCCAATATCACATATAAATTCAGGGATTACTTCCGTAGGATTAAAGATATCATAGCCTAAAATTTGAATAAATGGCATTACAAAAGCATTTTTTGTTGCTTCTTCAGTTCCTATTTGTTCCTTTAAAGCATCGACTCTTTGATGAAGTTGCTCTAATTTCAATTTTAAATCTTGTTCCATGATGCAATTGGTATTTTTTAAGATTGCTAATATTTAATTGAAGTTAATGGCAAAAGTTGAAGCTTATTTACGGTTAACCGTAATTCATGACTTTTAATTAGTTTGGATCCCCCCTCCCAACTATCCCTCCCATTCCTTAAATTTATCCTACACAAAATCCTCATCCCCATGCAACCATCAATTTCTAATAGCACTCTTATCAACGGCATCCATATCTACTACGAAATATACGGCTCAGGCTTTCCATTAATCATGCTACATGGTGGCGGATCCACCATCCAAAGCAGTTTTGAACGCATCATTCCCATACTAGCCAATAACCATCAAATCATCGCCATAGAATCCCAAGCCCACGGCAGAACCACCGACAGAAACTCACCTTCATCCTTTAGCCAAGACGCTGAGGATGTCGCCCAACTAATGGAACACCTTAAAATCAACAAAGCAGATATTCTCGGATTCAGCAATGGAGCCACGACGGCTCTACAATTGGCCATCAACCACCCAGAAATAGTAAACAAACTCATCTTAGGATCACCTTTAGCGAAGCGAAGTGGCGTTGCAGACGGCTTTTGGGAATTTATGAAAAATGCCAGCTTAAAGAATATGCCGCCGCAATTAAAGGAAGCATTCCTGAAAGTAAATCCATCAGAAGAAGGCTTATTAAAAATGCATGATAAGGATGCGGCGAGAATGCTGGCATTCAAAGATATATCTGATCAAGAACTTTCCAGCATCCTTGCACCAAGCTTAATTATCCTAGCGGAGCAGGACGTGATCCTTCAAGCGCATGGAATGGAACTCAATAAATTGATTCCGAACAGCGAGTTAGCCATTGTTCCAGGTGTTCATGGTGAGTATTTTGGAGAAATCACAACCATAGGTCCAGACTTCAAAGTAGAAAATTTACAAGTCCCTTTGATAGAAAAGTTCCTCCAATAATGAAAAAAGCCAATCTAAAAATAAACCAGCTTTTACTTTATAGGTAGATATTATTTAATCTTTTGTAAACGGATGGTGTCACCCTCCAAACTGAAGAACTTCAGGGTATCAACTTTGATGCTAAATGGAACTTCTCTGTCAGCAGTATCAATGATGATACCTTCATTGGCTTCTAAATTGAAATTATAAGTTCCCTCCCATTTTGTAGTGTCATAAGCAGCATGTAGGATCCCGTCCTTTAAAAAGTTTAATGAAAGTTCAACAGAATCTGAATCAACATTCAATTTTCCTTTCCCCTTCCATTCTGTACCAATTATTGCGATTTCCTCATCTACATTAAACTCATCTTTCACACATGAAGTAATTCCAATGGAAACCATTATCAAACCAAAAAGTAGCTTTCTCATCTTATCCTAAAATTTTTCCTGATTAGACCTGCAATTATCAATATTAATGCCAATGTAAAGTTCTTTGAAAAGAGCACATATCAATCCATGCTTAATACGTTTTAAGGATGCTCCTGATAAATTTTCTTTAAAAGCTCTATGATTTTAAAGCTGAATGAAATAAATTTATTAAAAAATAACTCCTACTATGTTAATGGTAAACTATCATAACAGAACATTCCACACCGTCAGCAATTCTCAAAACGGCGAAACTTCTTCTGAAACAATATTTCATTACAAACAAATCGGCAATGTTGTTTTCGCTGAATACCAAGGTGGCAATATTAAATATGGCCATCTATTGGGTCTTGTGAGCGAATACGGAACCATAGAAATGACCTACCATCAGGTAAATGTTGCTGGCGAATTGATGACTGGAAAATGCGAATCAATCCCCGAAATCTTAAGCAATGGCAAAGTCAGGCTTCATGAAAACTGGGAATGGACTTCCGGAGATCTATCAAAAGGAAAATCTATCGTTGAAGAGGTATAATTGGAACTGAAAGCTTAAATCATTCCTGCGCATTCTATTGAATTTTTTGGATACCATTCTAAATCCAGTATATTTAAACCAATATGTTACTGGTACAAATACAATTCAATACCTTTACAACCATCTTGTTGGCGGCGCTCTTGCTCGTCATTATCCTTCTATTGATCTATTTGTACAGGAGCCAAAAACAGGTCAATTCTCTTGCAAATAAGCTTAATAAGATCGAAGGAGAATTACATAGCCACCAATTGAAAGATATCGATTACAAGCTTAATCCGCACCTGTTTAAGAATGTATTGAACTCCATCCAGTCCCATGCCTATCAGACTTTCCACTCCTTAGATTCGCTTTCCAATGTGCTGGATTATATCTTATATGAAAGCAGCAAGAAGTTTGTCAGACCTCAGCAGGAGATATCCTTTGCAATGAGCTTGATTGAAATCAATAAGATAAAATTGAGTCCCTTATTCGATTTAAAGGTGAAACAAAAGGTACGAGAGAATGAACCTCTATTGAACCAAAAACTGATGGTTCCTATGTTGAGCACAGATTTGATTGAGAATGCCTTCAAGCATGCCGATATCCAAAGCCCAAATGCCTTTATCTCGGTTACTTTTGAATTTAAGGATAATGTATTCTCCTTGACCGTTGCCAATAAAATATCCAAGAAAGAGCCTATTCAGAAGGACAAGGATGGTTATGGTTCCAAAATGCTGGAACAACGCTTGAATATCGTCTACAAGGACAATTACAAACTCGATAAGTTCATTGAGGGCGATGTCTACATTGCCCATTTAAAAATAAATCTACTTGATTACAAAGCTAAGGTGCTTGCTGCTCGATGATGAGCTGCCAAGCCTACAATATTTGAAATTACTGTGCCAGCAGATTCCTGATCTGGAAGTCATCAAATCCTTTAATTCCCCTCAAGATTTATTGGCAGATCTTCCTACATTGGATTTTGACCTATTGATTTCAGATATTAATATGCCTGGCTTAAACGGTCTCGAGCTAGCTGAACAATTACGAGGCAAGCCTATAATCTTTATTACAGCCTATGCTGAATATGCCGCTGATGCATTTGACCTCCAAGCCGTCGATTATATCCGAAAGCCGCTCAAAATTGAGCGATTAAAGCAAGCTATCCAAAAACTATTGAGCATTCGTGGTAGAAAACTGATTGAAGAAAAAAACTTCGTCCAATTAAATACTGATCAAGGCAAATACCTGCTCTATTTTGACCAGATTGCCTATATCCAAACTTCATCCCTTGATAGCCGCGATAAAATCGTTCGGCTTGTGGATCAGAAAGAGGTAACCCTGAAAAACATCTCCTTCGATAAATTATTGGAGATTCTCCCTGAAATGCAGTTTTGTAGGATCAATAAAAAGGAAATCATATCCATGAATATCATCAGTTCCTTCTCGCATGATGAAATCAAGACCAATTTTAGTATTGGAAGCGATGCTCCCCTAACCTTTAATCTGAGTGAAATCTATAAAACCGCTTTCATCCAAAAGGTCAGTTTATAGTTTCGCTACATAAAAGCCCCCTTTCATTACATATTTCGGCTTGATGGCCCAATAAGCAAGGTTTTTAAGTTTATTAATTTCTATTTTCATACCGTCAGACTGCGCAGAAACTGACGCCAAAACAAAAATTGAAGAAGGAATTATTGTATGAAGAACTTAAAAAGCAGCTTCTTTTATATTGTTATCATTGGTGGATTTTCCTTATTGATTTATTGGATCATCAACCATGGCGCTTTTATGGAAGAAGGTCGTCATGTTGAAAACATGGGATCCAACCTTTCCAATTGGGAAGAATTCCTAAGTTCCATGTTGCATAATTTACAGCATCCATTGGCAATTTTATTGGTACAGATCATCGTCATCATATTGGTTGCTAGATTATTTGGTTGGCTCTTTAAAAAAATAGGTCAGCCTTCTGTAATCGGAGAAATCATTGCCGGTATAGTCTTGGGGCCATCCTTTTTGGGCATGTACTTCCCCGATTTCTCTGCTGCCCTATTTCCAGAAGCCTCTTTTGGCAACTTGCAGTTCTTGAGCCAGATCGGATTGATCCTGTTTATGTTTGTCATAGGAATGGAACTGGATCTAAAAGTCTTGCAGAAGAAAGCTCATGATGCCATTGTTATCAGTCATGCTAGTATTATTTTACCCTTTGCATTGGGTGTCGGCTTGGCTTATTTCATCTACCAAAGTTTTGCTCCAGAGGGAATCGCATTCTCATCTTTCGCTTTATTTATCGGGATCTCCATGAGTATTACTGCATTCCCAGTCCTAGCTAGGATTGTTCAGGAACGCCACATGCAGAAAACCAGGGTCGGCACCATTGCCATCACCTGTGCTGCTGCCGATGATATCACTGCATGGTGTCTTTTAGCGGCTGTAATTGCTATCGTCAAGGCAGGTTCATTTGTCAGCTCCCTATATGTTATCGCTTTGGCGGTTGCTTACGTTTTATTGATGATCAAAGTGGTGCGTCCATTCCTTAAACGCATTGGCGAGCTTCACTCTACACGAGAAAACCTTAATAAATCCATTGTTGCCATTTTTTTCTTGACCCTTTTGGTCTCCTCTTACCTTACTGAGGCTATTGGGATCCATGCTTTGTTCGGCGCATTTATGGCAGGTGCCATCATGCCCGAAAACTCTAGGTTCAGGAATATCTTCATTGAAAAGGTGGAAGATGTAGCTTTGGTCCTGCTATTGCCCTTATTCTTTGTTTTTACGGGATTAAGGACAGAAATCGGCTTGCTAAACGAACCATATTTATGGAAAGTAACCGGTTGGATTATTCTGGTCGCTGTTGTCGGTAAATTTGTAGGGAGTTCCCTAGCTGCCAAGTTTATGGGGCAAAATTGGAAAGATAGTCTGACCATAGGCGCATTGATGAACACCCGTGGCTTGATGGAATTGATCGTACTGAATATTGGATTTGATCTAGGGGTATTGAATGCTGAAATATTCGCGATGATGGTTATTATGGCTCTGGTCACCACCTTTATGACCGGTCCAGCAATCGATCTATTCAATAAGATTTTTAAATCTACGGAGGATGTCGTTCCAGAAGAAATCAGCCGACAAGGCAAGTATAATATCTTGATTTCTTTCGGCAATCCCGAAACCAGTCCATCCCTTTTAAGATTGGCAAATGGAATGGTCAAGCAATTGAACCAAAGTTCATCCATTACCGCAATGCACCTGACCCCAACGAGTGACCTCACTTATTTAAACTCAGATTTATATGAGTTCGAAACCTTTGAACCTATCGTCAAGGAGTCCAAGTTCTTGGAGCAAAAAATCAGCACCTTATTCAAGGCTTCCAGTAACCTAGAAGCTGACGTCGCAGAAATTGCCAATGATGGCGATTATGACCTTCTTTTGATTGGTATTGGACAGTCCATATACGATGGTACTTTCCTAGGCAAAATCTTGGGGGTAACGACACGGATCATTAATCCTGAAACCTTGATCTATAGGGCTAAGGAGAAGGAAAGTCCGTTTAATACCTCCTCATTTTCTGATAGTACCATTCAGATCATGCACAAAACGAAGGTACCTGTTGGGATTTTTATGGATAAGGGTTTGAAGAAACTGGACAAGATATTGCTTCCTATCTATACAAAGGAGGATTTGGAGCTATTGCCCTATATCCAAAAATTCATCCATAATTCCCAATCACAGGTAACTTTGATCGATATGCATCATATCCTTCAAGAGGATAAAAAGGCATCAGAAATGGTTCGCGCCATTGCTTTAAAGGCACCTAACCATATTAGCAAATTCGAGGCAATGGATATAGATGCGCAATTATTCAAGGATCATGATCTATTATTGATCAGTGCCGAAAGCTGGCGCGAATTGATCGAAAGCAATAAGATTTGGCAATCTGAAATGACTTCCGTATTGGTAATAAAGAAGTAGTAAATCATCCATTAACAACTCTTCCTAAGGAATGTAATCATGATATTTTATTCTTTAATCAATTTTTTATAATTTGAAAGAAATCATGCTATCTCCAAATTGAAGAACAAAATCAAGAATTAAGGGCAACAATAAAAGAATTTAGGGTTGATCAAGATATATCCAAACTGGATCGATTTAAGTTGGATGCACAGCCTACCCCAGACAAAAAATGGACCTATGATCCTCATGCTTGGGATAGAGCTATGTTGATCTTAGAACTGTTTAATGACAATACCGCTGCTGATAAACCACTTATCAAATGGATTTTGGATGAAGAGATCAAAGGCCAAGAACTCGAAATTCCATATTATGCCTTAGATGTCATCGCCTACTTATTGTACAAGTACATGGACAATGAGGATGTCTACCAGCTTTTCCTAGCCAAATTTGCCTATGGCAATGTCTTCCATTTAGACGTCGAATTGATCTTTGGCCATGATAGAGATCAAATGAAGGCTTTTTTGAAAGATGATCTGGAATCCAATCCAATGAGTAAAGCTATTTTAGCTACGATTGCTTCTTATGAGCAAAACCCAGATGCAAAATTCAAGACTAGGGAGGAATATATCGCCTATTATGAAAATCGAAAAATCAAGCATATTCGGAATGATATCGAGGCCAGCAAAAAATATATGCAAACAGGAGATTATTGATAAAATATATCCCAAACAAAATAGGCTACATTTTCATGTAGCCTATTTTGTTTAATTTAATTCTTCCTGAATCTGCTCTAGGGACTTGCCTTTTGTCTCTGGCATGCGCATCACAAAGAAGAAGGACACGACGACCATAATGGCATAGAACAAGAAGATATAAAAACCACCTGAGGCAAAATTCTCAACCACGATTGGGAACACCCAGGATATTAAAGCTGCCATTACCCAGTGTGTCGTACTTCCCAAAGAGGTCCCTTGAGCACGTACGGCATTAGGGAATATCTCAGAAATAAATACCCAGATTACGGCACCCTGCGATAGCGCGAATGAAGCTATAAAGCCTATGATATAGAACAACAGAAACTCGGACGCCCCGCCTTTCAATCCAAATGCAGTCAATACCAAAAAGATAAACATCCCCACTGCCCCACTCAACAGCAGTTTCTTTCTACCGTATTTATCGATAATACTCATACCGATCAGGGTAAACAACAAGTTGGTACCACCGATGAAGATCGGTTGTAGAAAGGCTAGATCCCTACTAAAACCAGCCATCTCAAAGATCCTTGGAGCATAATAAAGAATAGCATTGATGCCCGTGAATTGATTGAATACTGCTAATAAAACAGCATATATGATTGGTTTTCTATATTTCGCTTGGAACAGTGGAACTTTTTCAGACGTTCCAATTTCAGCCTGCAGTGTTTCCTCATAGGTCTGCCCTAAATCATCGAATACTTTCTTAGCTTCCTCCTTTCGGTTATTCAATGCCAACCACCGTGGAGAAAAAGGAATGGTATTGAGCAATAGTAGAAAAGCTAATGATGGAATCGCCATGATTCCAAGCATATAGCGCCAGGCATCATCTCCAAAATTGGCAAAAAGGTAATTGGTCAAGAATGCAATAAAAATCCCACTCACGATCATAATCTGGAACATTCCTGTCATCCTTCCCCGGAGATTTGCAGGTGCAATTTCCGAAATATAAAGCGGACCAACCACAGAACTTACTCCAACAGAAAGTCCCCCCAAGAACCTAAAGAACAAAAACATATACCAATTATAGGACAAGCCACAGCCTATTGCTGATAAAAGGTACATCACAGCTACAACCTGTAATACCCTCTTTCTACCATATTTCTGGGCTGGTTTGGCAGCAGCGATGGCACCAAAAATGGTCCCGATCAGGGATATGGAAACAGTAAATCCATGCCAGAAAGAATTCAAGTGCCATAGCTCCTGGATAATCTTTTCTGCACCAGATATGACAGCGGTTTCAAAACCGAAAAGGAAACCTCCCAAAGAGGCGATAAAGACATATTTCCAAATTTTACTCATAGGTTTAGGGTTTTATAGCGTTGATTATTTGCTTTCAGGTACTGGATCAAAGTCCGTTAATTTGGTTGGATCATAAACGGCAACCGCCACTCTTGAATCTGCACAACCATAATATAGGAACCATTTGTTTTTAAAGTACGTCAATCCTTGGATAAATACAGTCCCATCTTTATATTGGCCTGATTTTTCAAAATCTTCCATGGGTCTCAAAAAAGGAACATCCATACGCTGGATTACATTGCTGGGGTCTGTACTTGAAAACAAGACCTGACCAGCGCTATAGGTTCCAATATTAAATCTTGGATCCGCCAATTCTTTTTTATCATGATTTTTACCATTATATAATAACAAGATTCCCTTATCAGTAAGGATTGCAGGAGGACCACACTCGGTCAATGCCGAATCAAAATAACCTTCTCGCGGGGTGATGAATTTAGCTAGTTTTCCCTCTTCATCTAATATTGGTTCCCAATTGATCAGGTCCGTGGAAGTTGCTCCAGATACACCATGCTCGCCCCAATACATCAAGTATTTGCCATTCACCTTAGTAATTACTAATTTATCATTTTTTAGGCTGGTCACAATGGAAGCCGATTTGTGGGGTTCATTATAGACCTTTTGATATTTGGCATTTTTGAAGATAGGGCCATGTTTTTGCCAATTGATCAAATCTTTGGAAGTAGCAACACCTAAACGCGGCATTTTCCTATTCCATTGGGTATAGAATACGACATAAGTTCCATCTTCTGTAACGGCCAATCGCGGATCCTCAAGACCTCCCGGCCATTCATATTCGCGCTGGCTGTCTTTGTCTGGGAATAAAACCGGTTCCTTCCTTCTCTTAAAATGAATGCCATCACTACTCTCTGCAAGCCCCAATCTAGAGGTCCTAAAACCAATGCCTATTCCAAATTTATCCTCCGCACGGTACAGCACATACACTTTCCCATCTTTCACCACAGCTCCGGGATTAAAGGTGTCATTCTCTTCCCATCGCAGCAAAGAATCACTCATTGGATCCATAAAAGTAGAATTTGAATCAGGAAGGATAATGGGATTGACCGCATTTGGCCTTTCAAATCCTCCCAAGGTCCAAACTATATCCTTTGTAGTAGCTACATCTGGTTTGGTGGAAACACAGCTGACAAAAAGAAACAATAAGGCAATTGAAAACAATCTATTGGACATGTTTTTCAGATTAATTTGGTTAATATATCAAATGGATAAACCGCTTTAGCAATTTGATATATCTAATATAAGACTAAAAATTATTTCTACAATAGCAATTGCTTATTAAAGCTCAAGTACAGAATCGTTTACAATGACGAAAATCTTGTTGCTTCTATCTTTTTTGATCAAATGCAAGCCGGTATACTTACCAAACGCCGGCATGGTCAAGACTTTATCTTGGATAAAAAAGCAAGGTAGACGGAAGGACTGCCTACCTCCTGCCTCAATTAGGCATCCAGGGTGGATATGCCCAACAATATTGTACATATAGGTTGGTAAGCCTATGAGCGGCTCATGGGAAAGGATAATGCCTTCGGCAAGTAAAACTTCATCCTTGATCTTCATGTTCATATCCCGAAAATGGGTTTCTTTCAAGATATCATGATTCCCTTTGGTTAGGGTAAATTGGATGGATTGTTTACTGATACTGTTAATATGGGATTTTAATTTTTCCCAATCTGAATTCCATTCGGAATGGAAAAGATCTCCTAAGAACACGATTTCCTTGATATCCAGGTCCTCGATCAGCAGGTTCATTCTTTCCAGTTCTTCATCAATGTTAGGTGCTGGCACAAAAAGGCCTTCTTTGCGGAAATGGGTCAACTTACCTAGGTGCCAATCCGAAATAATCAGCATAAAATACTTGGGAATATACATGACCCTTTGGGGCAATAAGTACATTTCCAATCCATTTAACTCTAAGCGTTTAGCCATCTAATAGTTGATTTTTGAGCTTTTCCAGTCGACTTTGCCAATCTTCATTGGAATAGCGCTCTCGGAAAGATTCTGCAAATATAGGGAACGCAAAGGGAGTTAATTTAATAGGCCTGCTAAAAATAATCTTATGTTTCGAGATGCGTTCAAAAGCGAGTTGCATGCGGCCTTCCTCCAATTGGAAATCAAAAACCTCATCATAAGCCTCCCGCAACAAGAGATTGGAGGGTTCATATTCAGAAAATACAGAGAAAAACAGTCCTGCATTAGCCTGTAAGTGTTTGCTTTTCATCTGCTTTCCGGGAAACCCCTGAAAGATCAGCCCAGCAATTCCGGCAATATCCCGAAACCTTCTTCTCGCCATTTCTTGAACATTGATTCCCGAGTTGATATCCTTGTGCAGATTCTGCGGACTGAAAATCTGCTTCAAGAGAGCAGTATCAATTTCGTAATCCGTTTCAGAAAGGAGTTCAATGCCATATTCATTGGTTGCAATGGAAAAAGTTGCCGGTTTTAACAGGCTCAGCCTATAAGCCACAACCTGAGCCATTCCTTCATGAACCAGCTTGCCTTCAAATGGGTAGAAAAAAAGGTGATAGCCATACTTGCTCTGTATATATTCAACCAACAGTTCATCTTCTTTCGGAAGGGCAGAAAGTTGTTCCTGCTCCTTAAAGAGCGGTTTTAGGAACTTGATTTCTGGACTGATGCCCACCGTTTTATGGATACTCTTAAAACTATGGCGAATAGCGATTCCGAGGTCTGGAGAAATGGCAAATCGACCACCCATCCAAGATGGAACTACGCCTTTTTTCTTTTCTGAAGCCTTAACAATTGCATCATTAGCTATGATCTGAACCAATTCCAATTGCCGCCCTGAAAACCAAAATACATCGCCAATGTTCAATTTGGAGATAAAGGATTCCTCTATTGAGCCTAAGTACTTTCCGGAAAGAAACTTAACCCGCATCATCAGGTCGGATACGATGGCTCCAATGGATAAACGATGCCGCATTGCCAATTTCCTAGAAGTCACCTTGTATAAACCATCTTCCAAAACCAATCGATGGAAATCATCATAAGCTTGAAGGGTGGATCCGCCATGGATTAATAGCGACATACATTGGTCAAATTCCTCTTGGGTGATCGATTCAAAGCAATGCGTTTGTGCCACTTCCTGCAATATTTCATCGGCATAAAAGCCATCACCTACCGCTAGAGTCATTAAATATTGGATCAACACATCAAAGGAACGCAGATAGGGAATTCGACTTTCCACGATCTTTTCCTTGACAGCGAACTTTAAGGAATCGCCTTCGATGATCTCTAATGAATTGGTGGGAACATAATATATGATGGAGGTCGCATCAGGACGATGCCCAGAGCGTCCTGCCCTTTGCAGGAACCGGGCAATACCTTTAGGCGAACCCACTTGGATGACGCAGTCTACTGGCCTAAAATCAACTCCTAAATCCAAACTACTGGTACATACCACAGCTTTTAATTTACCTTCATGTAGCGCCTCTTCTACCCAGTTTCTGACTTCATCACTCAATGATCCATGATGGATAGCTAATAATCCCGCAAACTCAGGATAATGGGTAATGATTTGCTGATACCAAATTTCAGCCTGGGACCTAGTATTAGTGAAGATTAAGGTCGTTTGGTATTTATTGATGATATCGACGACCTTATCCAACAGTTTGATACCTAAATGACCTGCCCAAGGGAATTTCTCTAAATTATCTGGAAACACCGTTTGAATATCCATTTTCTTATGGATATCCGCTCTGATAAGGGTTCCTGATGTTCCAGGACCTAATAATATATCTTTAGCTTCCTCCAGATTGCCTATTGTCGCGGAAATCCCCCAGATCTTCAGATTTGGATTGATGGCCTTTAACCGACTTAATGCGAGCTCAATTAATACTCCACGCTTGGACCCCAAAAGCTCATGCCATTCATCAACCACAATAAACTCAAGATTCTTAAAGTAATCCTGGCCAGATTTCGTCGCAAGGATTAGATGCACACTTTCAGGGGTAGTAATTAAGGCTTGCGGCGGATTTTTGCGTTGTTTCTGGCGGATACTGGTTGAAGTATCGCCTGTTCTCAATTCTATCTGATAATCTAGGTCCAAATCGACAGAGACCTGATTAGTGGCTTTATGTATTTCCTTGGATAGCGCACGCAATGGCGTAATCCACAGTGCATGCAGATGTTTTTTCTTGCTTGCCTTCGGATCAGCCATTTTAGCATAATACTGGGCAATGATCCCAAACCAGATGGCAAAGGTTTTTCCATAGCCGGTAGGTGCGTTTAAGATTCCTGATTCACCATTGGAAATAGCTTCCCAACAGTTTTCCTGGAACTCATGTGCTTTCCATCCTTGGTTAAAGAACCAAACTTCCGCAAATTCATTTTTCACTGTAGACATCCAAAGATTGAAAATAAGAATTAATAATATCTTAATAACTTTTTGCGAAGTATTTTGTTATAACTTATAACAAAGTAAATATTATGGCAAATAAAAAAATAGGTGTATTTGTAGGAAGTTTGAGAAAGGGATCTTTCAATAAGAAAATCGCTAACTATCTAGTTTCTAATCCTCCTGCAGGATTAAGCTTAGAGATTTTAGAGATTGGCCAACTTCCATTTTATAATGAGGATTTAGATCAAGGAAATCCACCAAAAGAGTATGTTGATTTTAGAAAAGCAGTATCTGAACTAGATGCTGTACTTTTTATCACTCCCGAATATAATCGTGGTGTTACGGCAGTGCTTAAGAATGCTATTGACGTAGCATCTAGACCTTATGGTAAGAACGTTTGGGACGGAAAACCAGGCGGTGTAATCAGTTCTTCGATTGGTGCAATTGGAGGATTTGGTGCCAATCATCATTTAAGGCAATCTTTGGTCTTTATCAATGTTCCGGCGATGGCGCAACCTGAAGCCTATATTGGAAATGTTGCGGCAAATTTTGATGAACAAGGTAAACTGGTCAATAAAGATTGTCAGAAATTCTTATCCTCCTTTATGGCAGCCTATAAAGAATGGATAGAAAAATTCTTGAAATAGCCAAGTAGTATTGGCTAAATGAATGCAAAATCGGCAAGTTGGAGCTCAATCAACTTGCCGATGTTTTTATTTCTTATTGGAATTTAATTTCTCCGAAAAATTCAGGTAAGTGAAAATTAGGATTTGGAACGTCTATAGGGTTCCAAGCCACAAAATGAGGATTTGGTAAACTGTCACCACATTTGTAAAAGTTTGCCTGAACGGTTTTTCCACGGAGATCATCTACAGTTTTCCCAAATAAGGAAATCGGAATCGCCAAGATAATGTTCCAGGACTTTTTACCTTGTAAGTTCTTTACCTGTGTAAAGCTGCTCACACTTAATATTTCTTCAGAAGTCAATCTGTTTCTGCTCGCTTTATCCGAAGTTCCATATCCGATCAAACCTGCTCCTAGCACATTAAATTCTAAATTATAATAGGTCTTGCGATCATCAAAAGAAATAAAGAACTCCACACAGCTATCCTCCCAGATATTTTCGTTAGGACGGATATATTGTGCCTTTACAAATTCCTCTTGCACATCATAATGAACATAAATCGACTCTTGATCATAAGCCACCTGGAATTTTACTTCCGGGTTAATCGGGAATTGCGTTTGCCAAGGCGCTTGGTCAATCTGATTCCATTCTAACCCAAATAGACTGTTTGCTAAGTTAGCGTATGTCAATTCAACGCCTGTCAGATCGATTTTTTTAACTTCAAGCTCCTTCATATTAGTTCGACATAAGATTCTCAGCTAATATACCTGTTAATTTATCATTATTCACTTCAAGCTCATGTACGAGCTTCAACTGTGCCTTTGTCCTAACTAAATTATGTTCAGGGTATGCGATTTTATAATAGGTATCGCCATTGATGTAATCGGTCAAAAACCGAACTGCCTGCATATAAGGTAATAGGTGTACTGCAGGAATTAAAGAATCTACCTCTGCATCGGTCAAAAACTCTTTAGCCTCTGATAGATAACCTGCTGTGAAAGACTGAAACAACGGGATGTTCAAAACGATTTTTGAAACATCTGCTTCATCCTCAGCAGCCGAGTTTATGATGGTACGGATAGCATCTCCAAAATCATAGGCTACATAGCCCGGCATTACAGTGTCTAAATCAATGACACATTGCACGTTATCGTCTTTATCTAACAATACATTGTTGAATTTTGTGTCATTATGGGTAATCCTTAATGGCAATTTGTTGGAACGTCCTAATTCCAAAACCGTTCTCATCTTTTCCTCACGCTCAAAGATGTAGTCTAAAAGATCTTGAATTTTCTCCACCCGTTTGGCAGGATTCTTCTCGATTGCATCACGAAGGTTGCTCAACCTAAATTCGATGTTGTGAAAATTAGGTAGAATCTCAACGATGGTTTTCGGATCTAGATCGCTCAATTGTTTTTGAAACTGTCCAAAAGCCATCCCACCAGAATAAGCCTGTTCTTGGGTTTCCAAGATATCATAACTCCTGGTTTCTGGTATCAAATGGAATACTCGCCAATAATCACCATTTTCATCTTGATAATAGTTCTTATTGTCATAGGTAGGAACAATGGTCATTGTTCTCTTCAACACCTCTTTTTCCCCCAGATGTGCTAATTTTTCCTTGAGGTGCTTGCAGACACTTTCAATGTTATTCATTAAGCCTTCCACATCTTGGAAGATGTGGTGGTTTATGCGCTGCAATAAGTAAAGGTTATTCTGTAGGCTATTGGTTGTTATCTTAAAGGTATCATTGATATGACCAGACCCAAAAGGTACAGAATCAATGATTTCCCCCTCTAATTTAAAATTCTTTGCCGATCTAATGCTATTTTCAGTTTTCTTGGTTGACATTACTCTAAATTCATTCAACATGCTATGTAATGAATGCAATATCTATAAACAGAATCAATAAATAAAATATTTTTTATAATCAAACGGTTGCATAATAAAATTGGATGCAATTAAAATTATGCTTTAATTATAGGTTGTTTCCTTGCTTTAAAATCAATTTTAATCAAGTATTGAAAAGAATATTTCGTAATTTGCTACATGATTAGCGATTTATATCCCATATGGTCACGGAAATAGTAATTATTCTCATATTAATAGTTTTAAATGGAATCCTATCTGCCTCTGAGATAGCGATTGTATCCAGCAGAAAAGCACGATTGCAAGCTGCAAGTTCGAAAAATAAAGGTGCAAGGACCGCACTGGAACTAAAAGAAAACCCTAACAACTTCTTATCTACAGTACAGATCGGTATTACCCTGATTGGTATTTTGACGGGTTTTTTCTCCGGAGGAACAATATCAGTTTATATAGCAGAACAACTTAATAAAATAGAAGCATTAGCTCCATACAGCAATCAGGTATCTGTTTTACTGGTGGTATTGATCATTACTTACCTCTCTCTGATCATCGGAGAATTGGTTCCGAAGCGTATCGGTATGGCAATCCCAGAAAAATATGCTTCTTTTATTTCAGTACCAATGAATGTTCTGAGCAAGATCGTCAAGCCCTTTGTTTGGTTATTGAGTATTTCAACGGAGTTTATCGTGAAATTATTCAACATCAAAATCAACCAAAATGCGGTGACTGAAGAAGAGATCAAGGCGTTGGTGGATGAAGGTGTAGATAGTGGAGCCATTGAAGGAATTGAACATGATATGGTAGACAGGGTATTAAGCTTAGGTGATAAGAAGGCAATTAATCTGATGGTTCACCGAAGCAAGATTACTTATCTGGATATCCAAGATTCTTTTGAAGAAAACAAAGCCTGCATTATTGCTGATGAACATACGGAATACCCAGTCTGCGATGGTAATTTTGACCATGTTGTTGGATTGGTACACGTCAAAACCTTATTGAAGGAATACTTGACCTCAAAGGAAATGGACCTTTCCAAGCTGGTTACTCCTATCCCCTTTGTCAATGAGAATACTTACGCCTATAATGTCCTTAAAACACTGAAAATAGCTAAGGTTTTGCAAGCAGTGGTAGTTGATGAGTACGGTAGTCCGCAAGGGATCATCACCATGACAGATATTGTGGCATCATTGGTGGGTGGATTCGACTCGCCGGAAACAGAAGAGAAGAAAACTATCCGACAACGTGAGGATGGTTCTTTTGTCATTGATGGAAGTTTCCAATTGGATGATTTTATTGAAATGTTCAATTTGGACCTTACAGAAGAAGATGAAGATGAAATCGGTAATCTGACGACAGTTGCTGGATTGGTGTTCTTATTACTGGATCATATCCCTGAGGAAGGTGAAAAAGTAATGTACAAGAATCTAGAGTTTGAGGTCTTGGATATGGATGGACACCGGATCGATAAACTGAGCTTGATCGTCAAAGATCCGGCTTCCGATGAAACCGCAAATATCGATTGATAATCACCCATAAAAATATAGAGAAAAGCTACCCAAAAAGGGTAGCTTTTTTTGTTAAATAATGGTCATGTTTCATGGCTAATCTTATGATAATTATTAAGTGAATTGGAGTGAATTTTAATCGGAATTATTTTAAGGGTATGCTATTGCTCTCAGTTTACCCTTATTCGAGGCATATTCGGAAAATTCGGAATGTGTCTCGAATGAGGTCCATATTAAATCAAGGGTTTTTCCTCGATTTAAGCTTTGAATTTTTCTATTTAAAAAAGGCAAGTTTATAAGGAAAATTAAGACCTGAAAAACCTTGATAGATAAGGGTGAAAATTGGAAGGAACGGTAATGGAAATAATCATAAAAAATAAGAGGATGTTCAAGCTTGACACCCTCTTATCTTATCCTTATGAAAAGGAATTAATGATTTTCAAAAGTTCATGTTTCGGTTGCAATCCACTTTGGCGCCAAACCTGGTTTCCATCCTTATAGAGGATCAAGGTAGGAACACCTTGAACATGAAATTTGCTTGCTACCGCTTGGTTCTTGTCTATATCGATTTTTATGATCGAAAGCTTCTCTCCCATTTCATCTTTAACCTCTTTGAGGATTGGTGCCAACATTTGGCATGGTCCGCACCAGGCTGCTGAAAAGTCGATCAAAACCAAAGAATTCTTTTGAAGTATATCGTTAAATGATGCCATTGTTTTATAATTATTAAAATTGAGCATTTAGGACAAGCTTAAACTGCTCTGTTAATTTAATTGTTTCCTTATGTAAGACAAATTTAAGGCTTATTCGTTTATTCTAAGCTCAATTTTTCTAACTCTTCAATATCGCCACTGAAAAGATTGAGGTCAACTGGACCTTTGATGCCCTTTACGGTTCCTTTCTCCGAAAATTGCCAGAAATTCCAATGTTTCTTGGGTTTCTCCACCCAAAAATTATAGTTCGCGATCCAAAGGGTATAATCAGCAAATTCCTTTTCGAGGAAATCGGCAAAATATTTATCTCCCGAATATAGAACAGGCTTAATTTTAAAATGTTTTTCGACTTGGACCAACCATCTTTTTAAACCGGTTTTTAAACTGTCCATGGATTGGTTCCTCGGCATTTCTTCAATATCCAATACAGGAGGAAGGTCTCCAGGTTCAAGGTCAACTGTTTTAATAAAGTTATTGGCTTGTTTAATAGAATTTTCATTCGGGCGGAAATAATGGTAGGCTCCCCGCAGTTTATTCCTATTCTTGACAGCCTTCCAATTGGATTTGAATTTGCTATCCTTAGCCTTTTCGCCCATGGTAGCTCGGATGTAGATGAAATCAATGGGAAATTCATCATTGATGGTCAAGACCTCATCCCAGGATATCTCACCTTGATATTGGGAGATATCGATTCCGAAAATTTTATCATCATGCCTGCGCATCAGCTCAACGTTCCGGATGTCGTATTTGCTGTTATCCTCGGCGATCATCTTATCCTTTTCAAACCATTTAACCATCAGGTAAGATAGACCGGCGCGATGTTGCCAAGCAAAGATGCCAATGACAATCAAGCAGGGAATGGCAATACTCCAAAACAGTAAGTTTCGGTTAATTTCTCTTTCAGAGACAACTTTTTTCTTGACCGTTTTGCGCTTTTTTGTCATATTGCGTGAAATTAGGCTATTTATAGATGATAGCCAAAAAATTTATTCAATGATTGTTTACAACCCCAAAGACTGGTTTAAAACCATAGCCTACCTCCACAACAGTAAAATTTTTAAGCGACTTCTTCCCTACCTTATTATTTCGGTTTTAGTGTCCTGGGCTTTAGCTTATTGGGAATTAGAATACCTGAAGTTGTCAGACAGGACTTGGATGAAAAACATCACCACAGTACATAATCTATTGGGATTTGTACTATCCTTATTATTGGTATTTCGAACCAATACCGCTTACGACCGATGGTGGGAAGCCAGAAAGCAATGGGGTGCATTAACAAATACCAGCAGGACCCTATCCATTAAGCTGAATGCATTCCTCGCGCCTGATGATAAGGTCAATCGAAGTTTCTATAAAAAGTCAATAGCGCTGTTTGCGGAGACTTTATTTAGTTACTTGAGATCAGACTATACCAAATTTATGTTGGATGAGAACGAGCATCCTGAATTGCAGGATTTGGATGATAAAAAGCATGGACCTAATCAGGTTGCGGCATTGATTTACAAGAAGACAAATATCATCTATAAGGAAGGGATCATTACCGGAGACCAGCTCATCGTGCTGAATAAGGAATTGACATCATTAACGGAAATAACGGGTGCCTGTGAGCGAATTAAGAATACGCCGATCCCATTGGGCTATAGCGCATTTATTAAAACATTTATTGTGCTGTATACAGCTACCCTACCAATTGGTCTGGTATTTTCCATGGGTTATTTCGTAGTCGCGGCAGTGCCATTTATATTTTATGTATTAGCTACCCTAGAAATGATTGGAGAATCCATAGAAGATCCATTTGGTTCAGATTCGGATGATTTACCGATCGATAAAATTGCTGCGAATATCAAAAAGCATAGCAATGAAATTTTGCTGGGGTAATTTGGGAAGTTCCTCAATCTGCTCCATTACTGGAGATGTTGAGGTATGAAACTTCGTGCCTCAGTTTGACACCGGAAAGGAGTGCTTTTTAGTATTGCAATGTTGCACAGTTCCTCATTGCACTCCCTTCCTGTCATGTTGAGGAACGAAACATCTCGGAGAAATGCGCTTTTTTAGCATTGCAATGGCGTACAGCTCTTCAATCTGCTTCCTACCTGTCATGTTGAGGCACGAAACATCTCGGAGAAATGCGAAATTTTAAAAAGAAAACATCTATTGCTGCATTGGCGTACAGGTCTTTTACCTTCGGTAAAGGATGACAGTCCATTTTTTATAAGATCGGACAGATTCTTCACTGTTCGTTCAGAATTGGAAATGCGCTAAAGAAACATCTGCCAATTAATTGTTTGATTGACGTTAAACCCTGATTCAAATCCAGATCTTGGTCCATCCGGTGGGTGAGCGGAGTCGAAGGGGAGTCGAGGGCAATCCTGGTTCGATTCACCATAAAAAAGGGGATAGTTTTCACCATCCCCTTAATATAATTCTATTCGCAATGCAATTCCTTACACTACAATATTGATGATCTTTCCTTTTACAAAAATGACCTTCTTGACTGCTTTGCCATCCAATAATTTTTGGACATCTGCATTTTCTTTTAATATTCCTTCAACAGCTTGCTGATCTAGGTCTAAGGCAAGTGGAAGGTTCATTTTCATTTTTCCGTTAATGGAAACAGGGTATGCAAATTCGCTCTCCACTAAATATTCTGGTTTGAAGACCGGGTAATCTGCATAAGAAATCGTTCCAGCTTCATTTCCTAATTTGGACCACAGTTCTTCCGTGATATGCGGTGCATATGGTTCAAGGACGATCAATAGATCTTGAAGGATCTTACGTTTGTTGGTCTTCAGGTCTGTCAATTCATTGACACAGATCATAAAGGCCGATACAGAAGTATTGAATGAGAAACGCTCAATATCTTCCTCCACTTTTTTGATGATCTTATGCAAGGCTTTGTACTCTGCTTTGCTTGGTTCTTCATCTGACACCTGGAAGTTTCCTTCAGCATCATGGAATAAGCGCCATACCTTACGTAAGAATTTATATACACCTTCGATACCATTTGTATTCCAAGGTTTTGCCTGTTCCAAAGGTCCTAAGAACATTTCGTACAAACGAAGTGTATCAGCTCCATATTGTTCGATGATATCATCTGGGTTGACCACGTTGAATTTAGACTTTGACATCTTCTCAACTTCGGTTCCGCAGATATATTTACCGTTTTCCAATATGAATTCCGCATCATTATAATCAGGTCTTGACTGCTTGAATTTCTCTAGATCTAAAACATCATTATGAACGATATTCACATCTACGTGCAATGGATTGACCGTATACTGATCTTTCAGCCCTAAGGAAACAAATTGATTGGTACCTTTGCCTTCAGCATCTAAAACACGGTATACGAAATTCGATCTTCCTTGGATCATTCCTTGATTGATCAGTTTCTTGAAAGGTTCTTCCTCATTGTGATAACCGATATCCTTTAAGAACTTGTTCCAGAAGCGCGAGTATAGCAAGTGACCTGTAGCATGCTCAGAACCACCAATATAAAGATCCACTGCTTTCCAATAATCTACTGCTTCTTTAGAAGCAAAGTCCTTTTCATTTTTAGGATCCATATAGCGGAACCAATACCATGAAGAACCTGCCCATCCTGGCATGGTACTCAATTCATATTCGTATTGGTCTTGGTATTTCCATCCTTCGGCACGGCCTAAAGGTGGCTCTCCGGTTTCGGTTGGAAGATATTTATCAACCTCAGGAAGCAGTAATGGTAACTCCTCTTCCTTGATCAAATATGGTAAACCATCCTTGAAATAAACAGGAACAGGCTCGCCCCAATATCTTTGTCTGCCGAAGATGGCATCGCGCATACGGAAGTTGATCTTGGCTTTACCTAATTTAATAGCTTCCAGTTTTTCGATCAATGCTGGAACAGCCTCTTGATAGCTCATTCCATTGATGAAATCTGAATTGATATATTTTCCGTCCTTATTCGGATCCGCAGCTTCAGATATGTCCTGTGAATCTGAGATCGGAATAATAGGAAGGTTAAAGTGTTTAGCGAATAAATAATCGCGTTGATCCCCTGAAGGAACTGCCATAACGGCTCCGGTACCATATCCTGCCAATACATAATCAGCAATCCAGATCTGTACATCTTCCCCAGTTAAAGGATGTTTCGCATAAGAGCCTGTAAATGCTCCTGAAACAGTTTTGGTATCCGCAAGACGGTCCAATTCTGATTTCTTTGAGGTCTTATCGATATAAGATTCAATTTCAGCTTTTTGAGCGTCTGTGGTTAAAGCAGAAACCAACTCATGTTCTGGTGCCAAAACAACAAAACTAACTCCGAAGATCGTATCCACACGGGTGGTAAATACTTCGATGTTATCGTTCAATTGGGGAACAGGGAATTTTACACTTGCTCCTACAGATTTACCGATCCAGTTGCGCTGCATCTCTACCAAAGGCTCTGGCCAATCGATGGTATCCAGACCTCTCAATAGGCGGTCCGCATAAGCGGTGATACGCATTGACCATTGCATCATTTTCTTTTGCTCCACTGGGAATCCACCACGTTCTGACAAGCCGTTGATTACTTCGTCATTTGCCAATACCGTACCTAAGGCAGGACACCAGTTCACCGTACTTTCCCTTAAGAAAGCCAGTCTATATTTTAAAAGTTCTGTTTGTTTTTCTGTTTCAGAGAATGCTTTCCATTCATCCGCTGTAAAGGTCAATACATCTTCATCAGATTCTGCTTTAATACCTTCAGAACCTGAGGTTTCGAAATTTTGGATTAAAGCAGCGATTGATTCCGCTTTATCGGATTCCTTATTATACCATGCATCAAAAAGCTGCATAAAGATCCATTGGGTCCAGCGGTAATAATCAGGTTCAGAAGTACGAACCTCACGAGACCAATCATAAGAGAAACCGATGTTATCCAATTGCTCTCTATAACGGTTGATATTCGCTTCAGTTGTAATTGCAGGATGCTGACCAGTTTGGATTGCATATTGTTCAGCAGGAAGTCCAAAAGAGTCATAACCCATAGGGTGCAACACATTGAAGCCTTTTAAGCGTTTATAACGTGAAAAGATGTCGGAAGCAATATAGCCGAGCGGATGACCAACATGCAGCCCAGCACCAGAAGGATAAGGAAACATGTCCAAAACATAGTATTTTGGTTTTTCAGTAGATTCAGAAGTTTTGAAGGTCTGGTTATCAGCCCAAAACTTTTGCCATTTTTGCTCGATAGATTGATGGTTATACTCCATTATTAATTATAAAAGTATGGTACAAAGAATTGCGAAATTAGCGAATTTAGGGTAAATTCGGTATAAAAGTTTTTTATTCTATACAATAAATTCTGATATTCGCTGTTAGAAAATTAGTATTGGGAAAAAATAAATCCTTACTTTCGCAAGGATAAACGCAGAATCAAATATATGTCAGTGATCGAACAGGGTTCACCAAGGAAAAAAACTAAATCAGTATACGTATCTACAGTAATCAGTATTGCACTGGTTCTATTGATGACAGGTCTTTTGGGACTAATTCTAGTCCACGCTAAAAACTTATCCCGTTATGTTAAAGAAAACATCGTCTTGAACGTTATCGTTAATGATAATGTCAATGAAGGTGATGTGCTTTCGCTACAGAAGGATTTGGAAAAGGATCCTTATGTCTTACGTTCGGAATATGTGAGCAAGGAACTTGCAGCAAAGAACTTGAGAGAGGATTTGGGTGAAGATTTTGTCGAGTACCTAGGTAGAAACCCTTTGTTGCCTTCTATTGATGTGTACATGAAGGAACAATACGCGAACAGCGATTCTATCCAGACCTTCATCAATAAGATTGGTAAAAACAGCCGCATTAAAGAGGTGGTTTACCAAGAGTCATTGATTGATATGGTCAACAAGAATATCCGCGTGATCAGTATCGTGATTCTTGCCTTTACCGTGATTCTATTGATCATAGCCGTGGCTTTGATCAACAATACCATTCGTTTAGCAATCTACTCTCAACGTTTCTTGATTAAGAGTATGCAGTTAATTGGTGCGACCAAAGGTTTTATCCGCAAGCCATATATATTGTATGGTATTGCCCATGGATTGATCGGTGCCTTGATTGCTATCTTACTATTGATTCTGACCTTACAATTTGCACAAAAACAAGTACCTGAACTGGTTTTCTTACGTGACTGGTTCGAATTTGCAATGATTTTTGCCATTGTCTTAGGATTAGGTATCTTGATTTCTGGAGCAAGTACATATTTTGCTGTTACCAAATATTTACGTGCTAAATCAGCGAGTTTATATAGATAAAATCGATCAATTATTAATCCGTTCAGAAAATGAGTCAAACTAAGAATGTAAAAGGAACCCCAGCAAATGCTTCAAATGCAGGGTTCGTATTTAAGAAAATAAATTATCAATTATTCATTTTGAGTATCGTTGTAGTTGCCATAGGTTTCATCTTGATGATGGGTACCGAAGACATTTACAGCTTTACCAAAATTACTTTGGCACCCATTGTTGTGGTTGCTGGTTTTGCATTAGGATTTGTAGCAATATTGTATAAACCTAAGACCAAAACAACCCAGGAATAATGAGTTATTTAGAAGCAATTATCCTCGCGATCGTTGAGGGTTTAACAGAGTACCTTCCTATTTCTTCTACTGCGCACATGGGCTTTACGGCCGCATTGATGGGAATGGAAGAAAGCGAATATCTAAAAATGTTCCAGGTTTCCATTCAATTTGGAGCTATCCTTTCCATTGTTGTCCTTTATTGGAGAAGATTCTTTGATTTCAAGAACCTTAAATTTTACTACAAATTAGCCATTGCTGTCATCCCTGCCCTAGTTTTGGGTAAATTATTGGATGATAAGATCGAGGCTGTATTAGGGAACCAGATTGCGATCTCTACCGTATTGGTATTGGGTGGTGTGGTCCTTTTGTTTGTCGATAAATGGTTCAAGAATCCGAAGATCACAGATGAGAAAGAGATCCCTGTGAAGAAGGCATTTATCATTGGTTTTTGGCAATGTTTGGCGATGATGCCAGGGACTTCCCGTTCGGCAGCATCGATTATCGGTGGTTTGACCCAAGGTCTAGATCGTAAAGCAGCAGCGGAATTCTCGTTTTTCTTGGCAGTTCCAACCATGCTTGCCGTAACGGTCTACTCTATCTTTGTAAAGACCTGGGCAGAAGGAACAGAACATGCGCAAAAAGGATATGAGATGATCATGGCCAGCAATGAAAACATTATGATCTTTATCATTGGTAATGTCGTTGCCTTTATCGTAGCAATGATCGCCGTGAAAACCTTTATCAGCGTTCTAACAAAATACGGCTTCAAATTCTGGGGCTGGTACCGAATTGTTATCGGGATAGCATTGTTGGTGTTTTTTTATACGCAAGGATAGAAGTGTGATTTGAGATAGAAAATTTAAAATATAGAAGGACCTATTAGGTCCTTTTTTAGTACCAATAATAGCTCAAATCTCAAGTCTAATATCTCACATCTAAATAAAATTCCTATTTTTGCAGAAAATTAGCCAGAGGATATATTCTGAACTGATTAACAGATTGGAATGATTTCCACGAAACTTTAAGATTAAATGAGCGAAAATATAGAAGGACAAGCTAAGCCAAAATTTGCTTTTGCGGAGGGTGAAGTATTATTAATCGATAAGCCATTAACCTGGACTAGTTTTGATGTCGTTGGTAAATTGCGCAATAGCATTAAGCCCTTGAAGGTTAAAGTGGGCCACGCAGGTACCTTAGACCCCTTGGCAACAGGATTGCTGATCGTATGTACGGGTAAAATGACCAAACAAATCGATGGCTTCCAAGCGGAGGACAAAGAATATACTGGAACCATAACCTTAGGAGCTACCACTCCTTCTTATGACCTAGAAACTGAAATTGACCAAACTTTTGACTATTCTTTTTTGACAGATGAAGATATCTTGAATACTGCAGCATCTTTTGTGGGCGTTCAAGATCAGTTCCCTCCTGCCCATTCTGCTATTAAAATTGGTGGAGAGCGAGTCTATGAGAAAGCAAGACGTGGCGAGGAAGTCGAATTGAAGGCTAGACGTGTAGAAATCATGGAGTTTGATGTAGAAAAGATCGAATTGCCAAAGGTCTATTTCAGGATCAAATGCAGTAAAGGGACTTATATCCGATCTATAGCCCATGACTTTGGTAAAAAGCTGAACTGCGGTGGACATCTATCTTCATTGAGAAGAACAAAATCGGGCGACTTTGATGTGAAAAATGCCTGGGAATTAACTGAATTAATTAATCAAGTAAAAGAGTTAAAGAACCAAACGGTTTAATTCTTCTAAGCTTAGAAAAAGATATAATGAAAATATACAGAAATCTGGATGAATTCAAAGCGTTGGATTATGCTATCGTAACGATAGGGACATTTGACGGCGTGCATGTTGGCCACCAGAAGATTCTAAATAAATTGACCGAATTGGCAAAGGATAATACAGGTGAAACGGTATTGCTGACCTTTTTTCCGCATCCCAGATTGATCATCAATCCGGATGATGATAGCCTCAGGTTAATCAACGACATTGAAGAGAAAGTAGAGCGATTGGCTTTGGCTGGAATCGACCACTTGATCATCACTCCTTTTACCAGAGATTTCTCTAATCAAAATCCTGAAGAATATATTTCTGATGTTTTGGTGAATAAGATCGGATGTAAAAAAATCGTAATCGGTTATGACCACCATTTTGGCAAGGACCGCAAAGGAACGATCAAGGATCTGATCCATTTTTCGGAGATCTTTGACTATACAGTGGACCAAATCGCTGAACAAGACATCGAAGATGTAGCGGTTTCTTCAACCCGAGTGCGTGAATCCTTGATCAAAGGCGATATCATTACCGCCAATAAATACCTAGGCTATCCCTTTGAATTGACCGGAACGGTGATTAAAGGTGATCAAATAGGTCGTGAGATCGGTTTCCCTACTGCGAACCTCCATGTACACGAATCCCATAAACTGATTCCTGCATACGGTATCTATGCCGTTGAGGTGGAAATCTTCCCTAAGACAACCGAAGTCGTGACTGGCGATTATTTTGAACCAGTTCCGGAACGTGTTGCGAAAGGAATGTGCTATATCGGAACCCGACCTACCGTAGATGGTATGAACAGAAAGATTGAAGTGAACCTTTTGGACTTCAACGATGACCTTTATACCAAGACCATTCGCGTAAAATTCCTTGAATTTATCCGTCATGACCAATGGTTTGAAAGCCTTGAACTGATGCAAGAACAGATCAAAAAAGACGAAGCTGATATCAGAAATTATTTCGAAGGGAAGTAGTTTAGGAGATATGAGATTTGAGTATTGAGATTTGAGATATTAAGAGTGAAATAATAAAATATTAATAAGAAAAGGACCATTTTGGTCCTTTTTTATTTTCTCATATCTCATATCTCACATCTCATATCTATTAAAGCTATAAAAGCTCAAACAGATCCGTAACTCCTAAGATCTTTCTGCATGTGAAGCCTTCGGCATATTTCACTTGGATGGACCTTCCGAATTCATGTCCTCTCGCTTTGGTGGAATCCATGAAATCAGGATTAGAGATGTAGGTCTGCGGCTCATCATCTTGATTTTCGACATTGAATTGGGAGGTGTAAGCAAGGATTGAACGTTCTTTGATGTCCCAATACTCAGTAATGTCAATTAAGATGTCAGGCTGGATGTATTTGTCTTGGATTAATTGAAGCTGTAATCTCGGACGATAAGGCTCTTGTGCTATACCATCTAATTCGGTTTCTATCCTTCTTAATCCGGCTAGGAACAAAGCATCATTGACCAGCTTGCTGGCACGTCCATGGTCTGGGTGGCGATCTTCCCAAGCATTGGTGATTACGATTTCCGGTTGGAACTTACGGATTGCTTTGATGACTTCCTTTTGACCTTCTTCATTGTTCTGGAAGAATCCATCACGTAACTTAAGGTTCTCACGAACCGCTACACCTAGTATTTTTGCAGCATTCTGCGCCTCTTGAGCACGGATTTCAGGAGTACCACGCGTCCCCAGTTCTCCTAATGTAAGATCAACGATCCCTACTATTTTCCCTTCGGCTACATATTTGGCAATAACACCACCGGCTCCTAATTCTGCATCATCAGGATGAACGGTCATGACAAGTAAATCTAATTTCATCAAATTGTGTATTAAGTACAGTACACAAAACTAATAAAATTTAAAGCGATTACTTGTCTCCTAGAAGCTCTTCAATACGATTGTGGACTTTTTTTGACATTGGGCTAGTCAAAGAATAGAAATGGTCGACAACTTCCCCTTTTTTATTAATTAAATATTTATGGAAATTCCACATAGGGATGGTTCCAATCTTACCATTTTCTTCAATATTAGTAAGATATCGGTAAAGTGGATCGGTAAATTCCCCTTTCACATGGATTCTCTTGAAAACAGGAAAAGTTACTTGGCGGTTAATCCGGCAGTAAGTTTCCAAGGTTCTTCCAGTTAAAGGTTCTTGGTTTCGGAAATCGTTGGATGGGAAAGCCAATACCTCAAAACCCAGCTCTTTATACTTTTTATATAAATTTTCAAGGGTCTTGAACTGCCCGCTAAAGAGACAATTGCTTGCAGTATTGACAATGAGTAAAACTTTGCCTTCAAAATCACGAAGTGATCTTTTCTGTCCACTAAACTCTAATGCATCATAATCATATACGGTCTTACTCATAATAATAGGTTTTTAACGTTTTACCATTGGCCGCGAACGTTCATATTCGCGAATAATATTCTCTATCTCATAATCTTCCTGAGGATCATATGTACTCTTTAAATTATGGCCAAATATCTTGGCCACACCTTGATAAACAAATGCAGAGATACCGCCTTTCATATCTTTAACAAGGTCATAACTGGTGTTACCCGTTTGTCTTTCTATCAGCTTGATCAAGATCTTTCCTTGAGAAACACTGAGGTTCTTTACCTCAGAAGTGATCTTATCCTTTATTTCCCGTTCACATTCTTTGATCAGTCTTTTTTCTTCTCGTCTTGAATTGGCCAAGGCTAAGTCACGGTCTAACTGCTCATACCTTTTTTGGGCATAGATAGCATAAGGAAGGACGCGAATGACATTCCTTCTTAACCTCAAATATTTCTGCCTGTCTTCTTCTGTTTTAAATGTTCGTTTAGCGTAAATGACTACTTCCTCAATGGGGAACCAAGGCACAACTTCGCCATTATCCAGCGTTGTGGTTGCATAATGTTCTACCACCTCAGGTTTTCCCGGTCCATACTGAGGTTTTATCAATGTTTGAGCAAAGCCAAATGCTGGCCAAGCAAACAAGATCGCTACGATAAAAACCCACTTTATGTTACTTCCACACATCATCAATATAATAAGCCCTATGCGATAAAATTCATTTTTTTTCTGTATATTTATACTTTACAATTTAGTATAAAATCTTTAATTATTTGTTCAATAAATATAGCAAATTATTTTATTTTTTTTGATAGCAATGCAATTTTATGGAAGAATATGTGATTGATATTGAGGCTGAAAATAAGGAAATCCGTAAAAGATACCGCGCACTTTTAAGGGCTTGTAAGCCCACTCTTCAAAAAGGAGATAAGCAACAGATCAGAAAGGCCTTCGATTTAGCACTGGAAAGCCATAAAGATATGCGCCGGAAATCTGGCGAACCTTATATTTACCATCCAATCGCTGTAGCACAGATCGCTGCAGAAGAAATTGGACTTGGAACCACTTCTATTGTTTGTGCATTGCTACATGATGTTGTTGAGGATACAAGTGTTACCCTGCAAGACATCGAAGAACAGTTCGGCAAAAAAGTTGTCCGTATTATCGACGGCTTAACCAAGATCTCTGGGATCTTCGACCCGAACAGTTCCATGCAAGCCGAGAACTTTAGAAAAATGCTATTGACCCTAGCGGATGATGTCAGGGTTATCTTAATCAAACTTGCTGACCGACTTCATAATATGCGGACCATGGAATTTATGGCCCGTCATAAGCAATTGAAGATCGCCTCAGAAACCAGCTACCTGTATGCTCCCCTAGCCCATCGACTGGGTCTATATGCCATTAAATCGGAATTGGAAGACCTTTCGATGAAATATACGGATCCTGATACGTATAAGTTTATCGCAAAGAAATTGAACGAGAAGAAGGCTGAACGTGAAAAATTCATTGCCGATTTCATTTCTCCAATCCAAGAGATACTAGCTGAAGAGGGAATTAATGCTTCCGTTTTTGGAAGACCTAAATCTATCCACTCCATCTGGAACAAGATGCGCAAGAAGTCCATTCCTTTTGAAGAGGTCTATGACCTTTTTGCCATTAGGATCATTATTGATACCGATGACGAAAAGGAAAAGACGGAATGTTGGAAGGTGTATTCGATCGTAACCGACCTTTATCGCCCGAATCCAGACCGCTTAAGGGATTGGGTTTCTTCTCCAAAAGCAAACGGATATGAATCCTTGCACACCACCGTAATGGGTCCGAGAGGACAATGGGTGGAAGTACAGATCCGCACAAGAAGGATGAATGAGATTGCAGAAAAAGGTTTTGCAGCTCACTGGAAATATAAAGAGTCAAATTCTGACAACGGTTTAGACCAATGGATACAGAAAGTACGTGATATCTTGAGCAACCCTGAACCAAATGCACTGGATTTTGTGGATGATTTTAAGATGAATTTGTTCTCGGATGAGATATTCATTTTCACCCCCAAAGGTACCTTAGTTCAGCTCCCTAACGGTGCAACTGCTCTAGATTTTGCCTTTGAAATCCATACCGATATTGGAGCTACCTGTATCGGTGCCAAGGTTAACCATAAGCTTGTCCCATTGAGCCATGAGCTTCAAAATGGTGACCAGGTAGAGATTATCACCTCCAGCAAACAGACTCCTAAGGAGGATTGGCTAAACTTTGTGGTAACCGCAAAAGCTAAATCAAAGATCAAATCCTCATTGAAGGAGGAAAAACGTCGGGTTGCTGAGGATGGAAAGGAGATCTTAGAGAGAAAGCTGAAATCGTTAAAGATTACCTATAACACTGAAAACATCAATAAGATTGCTAATTTCTTTAAATTTCCAAGTTCTCAAGAGCTATTCTACAATGTAGCTAAAGGGGCTATCGATATTAAGAACCTTAGGAATTTTGTAGCTAATGAACGTTCTGAAGATGCTAATCAGAATCAGTTCCAATCTCATATCAATGGGTTGGTTGAGAAGATCAACAAAAAAGATGATACCATCCTTATCGGAGATGATTATCAGAAGGTAGATTATACCTTGGCTCCTTGTTGTAACCCTATCCCTGGCGATGATATCTTTGGTTTCTTGACTGTAAATGATGGCATCAAGATCCACCGCACTAGCTGTCCTAACGCTTCAAAACTAATGGCAAACTATGGCTATAGGATCTTAAAAGCTAAATGGGCTTCATTGCACAATAATGTGGCTTTCTTAACTGGTTTGAAGATTGTCGGCATTGATGATGTGGGCTTAGTGAATAAGATCACAACTGTTATTTCGCAGGACTTCAAGGTAAATATCCGCTCATTGTCCATTTCTAGTAATGAAGGGATTTTCGAGGGAGATATTATGGTCTTTGTCAATGACACCCATCAATTAGATAGTTTAATCAAGCATTTGAAACAGATCCCAGGCATTACTGGAGTAACACGATATGAGTCGGAAAACTAAAGACTTACAACGTCTTGACATTTTCACATGGACATTACCATCCTATTTTGGTAAATTTGGAACTTATAAAGGAAATACCTTATGAAACAAGGGGAAAATTACGAAACCGTAAAGAAGATTTTTGAAGCCTATTTAGAAAACAAAAATCTCAGAAAAACACCTGAGCGTTATGCAATCTTAGAAGAAATCTACTCGAGATCAGACCATTTCGATGTAGAGTCTCTTTATATCCACATGAAAAACAAAAAATACCGTGTAAGTAGAGCGACGGTATATAATACCTTAGAATTATTGGTATCATGTGATTTGGTGACCAAACATCAGTTTGGCCGCAACATGGCTCAATTCGAAAAATCCTATGGTTACAAACAACATGACCACGTAATCTGCATTGAGTGCAATAAAGTAGTGGAATTTTGTGACCCAAGGGTCTACCAGATCCAATCGATGATTGGTGATTTATTGAATTTTGATATCAAGCACCATTCCCTAAACCTGTATGGAATCTGTGCAGACTGCAGAAAAAGTAAGCTTAACCAAGAAGCTCCAGTAAAAGAAGCAGTAATTTCAAATTAATTTAACATTCGAGGAATTAATATATACCTTTGTTCGGAAAAAGGCACCTTACAACCTTTTTCCGAATTTTTTTTGATTCGTGAACAAACAAAATAAATTTTAACTAATAAATTTCAAGTAATACTATGCAAGTTGATGTGCTATTGGGATTGCAGTGGGGAGACGAGGGAAAAGGAAAAATCGTTGATGTTTTTTGTCCAAAATATGATTTGATCGCTCGCTTCCAAGGCGGACCAAACGCGGGACACACTTTAGAGTTTGACAACAAGAAATTTGTATTGAACACTATTCCTTCTGGAATCTTCAATGAAGGAACCCTAAACCTAATCGGTAACGGAGTTGTAATCGACCCTATCATCCTAAAAAGAGAATTGGACAACCTTAAAGCTGCTGGATTTGATCCAGTAGGTAAAGGAAACTTGGTAATTGCGCGTAAAGCTCACTTAATATTACCTACCCATCAACTATTGGATGCTGCATCTGAATCAAATATGGGAGCCGGTAAAATTGGTTCTACGCTTAAAGGTATCGGTCCAACTTACATGGACAAAACTGGCCGTAACGGATTGAGAGTTGGGGATACAACCCTTCCAGACTTTATGGCACGTTACGAAAAACTTAAACAAAAGCACCTTTCCATGTTGGCTCACTATGGTGAGATCCCTGATTTTTCTGAAAAAGAAAAAGCGTTCATGGATGCTATTGAATTCTTGAAATCAATTCCTCATGTAGATTCTGAACACCTTGTAAACCAATATTTAAAGGACGGTAAACGTGTTTTAGCTGAAGGTGCACAAGGAACGCTATTGGATGTTGACTTCGGGTCTTATCCTTTCGTGACTTCTTCAAATACTACTACTGCTGGTGCTTGTACCGGTTTAGGTATTGCGCCTAATAGAATTGGTCAGGTTTACGGAATTTTCAAAGCTTATGCAACTCGCGTGGGTGGCGGACCTTTCCCTACAGAACTTGATAATGAAACTGGTGAGCAATTACGTCAATTAGGTCATGAGTTTGGCGCTACTACTGGTAGAGCTCGCCGTACTGGATGGATTGACCTTCCTGCATTGAAATACGCAATTATGATCAACGGGGTTACTGAATTGATCATGATGAAAGCAGACGTATTGGATACCTTTGATAAGATCTACGTGTGTACACACTATAAATACCAAGGCGAAACGATCGATTACATGCCGTATGAAATCATTACGCACCAACCTGAGCCAATCCTGAAAGAAATTGAAGGATGGAATACAGATTTAACTGGTATCCGTAGTAAGGACGAAATCCCAGCGGCATTGAACAATTACATTGCATTCTTAGAAAAAGAATTGAATGTGCCAATTAAGTATTTGTCAGTAGGTCCAGATCGTACTCAAACTATTGTTTTATAAGAAACATGGCAAAAGCCATTTTTGAAACGGACTCTTCTGCATTTTTACTTCAGGCACTTCAATGGTCTAAAGGATTTGATACGGTATGTCTTTTTCAATCGAATGGCTTTCAAAATCAATATTCTAAAATTGGGAATCTATTGGCCATCGGTGCTAAAGATACATTCTCAGCCAATGTTGGATCAGTTTTTACCGATCTAGAAAAATTTAAATCCCGGTATCCAAACACTTTGATACCGGGATTTCTTAGTTATGATCTCAAGAATGAGATCGAAGACCTTCAAACAAACCATCCTAATCCATTAGGGTTTCCCGATGCTTATTTCTTCATCCCACAAGTCCTGATCGAATTCCAGTCAGGTTCTATTACCATTACATCCGAAAATCCTCAAAGGATATTTGAAGAAATCAGCAGTTCCCAGAATTTGGATCTAGACTACCAATTTAAAGGAAAGATACAGGCTAGAATGAATCAAGAGACTTACTTTGATGCATTCAATAATATCCAAAAGCATATTTATCAGGGGGATATCTATGAAGCCAATCTTTGCCAAGAATTCTATGCAGAAGGAACAGAGATCGATAATCCGGAAGCGTTGTACCTCCGACTGAATAGCCTTTCTCCTACTCCATTTTCATCCTTTTTGAAAATCAGGGATAAGTTTGTTATCAGTGCATCTCCCGAGCGTTTTCTTGCCAAAAGAGGTAAAACTTTGGTTTCTCAACCAATAAAAGGTACAGCAGCAAGAGGAAAGGATCCCCAAGAAGATGAAGAACTAAGGAACAACTTAGCAAACAACCCCAAAGAAATTGCAGAGAATGTAATGATTGTGGATTTAGTCCGCAATGATCTGACCCGAAGTGCCATTCCTGGAACCGTTGAAGTGACGGAAAAACTCGGAATCTATACTTTCGAACATGTCCACCAGATGATTTCCACGGTCTCTTGTCAAATGGATGAAAAACTCAGTGACACCCAAGTAATCCGCAATACTTTCCCGGCTGGATCAATGACCGGTGCACCCAAGATTTCAGCCATGAAATTATGCGACAGATATGAAACTTCGCGTCGTGCTGTCTATTCCGGAGCCATTGGTTATTTTTCAGCAGATGGTGATTTTGATTTTAATGTGGTCATCCGCACCATTCTCTTCAATAAAACCCAAAAATACCTATCATTTCATACGGGCAGTGCCATCACGGTAGATGCCAATGCAGCCTATGAATTCGCCGAATGTTATACCAAAGCAAGTGCGATTTTGAAAGCTTTAGAACAAAAGCTTTAAATAAATTCATCAGATACCCAATATATTGTAGTTATTTTTTCAATAAAATCTGCAAATCATTAACATTTTGCTATTTTTGTTTCGATTATGAAAATTAGTAGACAAATGTCATACTAAGCTATGTTTATATTGTAAAAATTTTAATGGGACGTCATATTTTAAAAAGAGAGCAAGCGATCACGTTTGTTAAAGAAACATTTGCATCTCGATTGAAGGAAATTTTAAACCTTACACCAGTTTCTTCACCAATAGTGGTTTTGGATGGAACAGGAATTAATGATGATTTAAATGGTATCGAAAGACCGGTTTCTTTCCCAATCAAGTCATTATCAGACCAAAGAGCCGTAGTGGTGCATTCTTTGGCAAAATGGAAAAGAATCAGATTAAAAGAATTGGAAATGGAACCTGGAGAAGGTATCCTGACCGACATGAGAGCTTTGCGCCCTGATGAAGATTATTCTCCAATTCACTCTATATATGTGGATCAGTGGGACTGGGAAAAATGCATCCGCTATGATGACCGTAATCTAGATTTCTTAAAAGATACTGTAGAAAAGATCTATGACGTTATCTATTCCACCGAACAAGCAGTTGCCGAAAAATACCCACATGTAGAGACTATCCTTCCAAAAGAAATCAAGTTCATTTCATCTGAAGAATTACTGTTGGCTTATCCTCACCTATCTCCTAAAGAGCGTGAAAACGCAATCTCTAAAGAGTTCGGAGCTGTATTCCTTTATGGTATCGGTGGCGAATTGTCCAACGGCCTTGCACATGATGGCCGTGCAGCTGATTACGATGATTGGAGTACCGACAATAGCCTTGGATTTAGAGGGTTAAACGGTGATATTTTGGTCTGGAACCCAATTCTTGGCTCTGCCTTTGAACTATCATCCATGGGAATCCGTGTTGATAAAAAAGCATTGATGACCCAATTGGAAATCAGAAATAGCCTAGACCGTCAAAAACTTACTTTCCACCAAATGTTATTGAATGATCTATTGCCAGAATCAATTGGTGGTGGTATCGGTCAATCCAGAATCTGCATGTTTATGTTGAAATTAAAACATATTGGCGAGGTTCAAGTAAGTATTTGGGATCCTAAGAAAAAAGAAGAGCTCCTAGATCAAGGAGTCGAATTACTATAATCCATAAATAACTTCCAAAATAATACTAATAATTTTAGTAATTAAAATTATTAGTATTATTTTTGTTTAATGGAGTCCTCACACTTTGCTATAGTCGATATCGAGACCACTGGTGGCTATGCCTCTGCCAGCCAAATTACGGAGATTGCTATTTTTATTTTCGATGGTGATCGAGTTATTAACGAGTATAGCACCTTAATCAATCCGGAACAGCCCATTCCTTTCCATATCCAAGCCCTGACAGGAATCACGGATGAAATGGTCAAGGACTCCCCTGTTTTCGCTGATGTAGCCGAGAAGATCTATAATCTATTGGACAATAAGATATTTGTTGCCCATAACGTACATTTTGATTATTCCTTCATCCAATCATCATTAAAAAGTTCAGGCTACGATTGGAAAGCTTCAAGGTTATGTACAGTTCGACTTTCCAAGAAAATATTCCCAAATCTCAATTCTTATAGCCTAGGGCGTTTATGTCAATCTTTGGGTATTGATATTCAGGATAGACACCGCGCCAAAGGCGATGCAGAAGCTACGGTGACCTTATTTCAGAAATTGAAAGTAGCCGATGCAAATCAAATAATTGAAAATTCCATCAAGCATAAGGCAAAGGAACAACGCATCCCTACCCATATTTCCTCCGACTTGGTCAATAACCTACCCATGAGTACTGGAGTATATATTTTCAAGAATTCCAGTTCCAAGATCATCTATGTCGGTAAAGCAAACAATATTAAGAAAAGGGTGATTTCCCACTTTACAGGCAATAATACAGGTCAAAGAAGACAAAGCTTTATCAATGAAATCTGCCACATCGAATTCCAAGAAACCGGTACCGAATTGATGGCTTTCCTATTGGAATGCCACTTGATCAAGAAGAACTGGCCCATCTACAATCGGGCTTTAAAGAAATTTGAACCCAAGTATGGTCTTTTAGATTACGAAGATCAAAATGGCTATATCCGGCTTTCCATTTGCCAAGTCCGTAAAAACGTAAAACCCATTTACTATTTCAATAGCGTCCATGAATCCACACAGCTACTGCTCCGCTTGGTTCAGGAATTTGAATTAGACTTGCGTTTATGTTCATTTTTTTCAAATCCTAACGCCCCCAAAGAAATCAAGGAAATAGTAGCTCAAAAAAACTTCCCGGAGATAGAGGATTACAATCTCAAGGTCACCCAAGCCATCGAATCCTTAACCGATCAGAAGCGTAGTTTTGTGATTTTGGATAAAGGCAGGAATCTGAATGAGAAGAGCTACATCTATTATAAGGACAATAAGGTCCATGCCATTGGATTTGTAGAAAATGAAGACGAAAACTTGGATATTGAGAACATTGTCAGCCAAGATGATTTGGTGATCAACAATTTTTACATGAACCACCTGGCGGAAAGCTATGCGGCCTTATACCCCAATAAAGTCTTGCAATTAAAAGGCGTTCCTTTAGAATAGCGTCAATTGGTATCCCTCTTCCACAGCATCCTGATCATGGAAATTAGAAATCGTAACGCCCAATAACCTGACCCTACTTTCTTGCAGGTCCAGCTTGTCCAGTAGATCCAAAGCTTGATTTTCAATTTCCTCCAATTCCTCCATCGCTGTAAAGAAAGTACGGCTTCTGGTGATTTGCGTAAAGTCTCCGAACTTAACCTTTAAGGTAATGGTCTTTCCAAACTTTTCCGCTTTCTTGAGACGTTTATATAGCTTGCTAGATATCCTTTTTATTTCTTCCACCATATCCTCCCTTTCCCTTAGATCCGTTTCAAAAGTATCCTCCACACCAATCGACTTACTGATCCTATTGGGTTTCACAGGTCGATTATCCTCGCCACGAACAATTTGATAAAAGAATTTCCCCGACTTCCCAAAATGCTGGATCATTTCGATTTCCGAAAACCTTTTTAAGTCCTGACCATTGAAAATCCCCATTTGGTTCATCTTTTTTGCCGTGACTTTACCGACTCCAAAGAACTTTTCAATAGGCAGCTTTTCCAAGAAGGAGACAATCTTGGATGGACCAATAAAAGTCAATCCATCAGGTTTTTGAAAGTCTGAAGCAATTTTAGCGACAAACTTATTGACTGAAACTCCGGCAGAGGCTGTCAAATTCAGTTCTTCGGAAATTGCCTCTTTGATCTGTTTGGCAATCTCAATGGCCGACCCGATCCCAAGCTTATCTTCCGTTACATCTAAATAGGCTTCATCCAAAGACAAGGGCTCGATCAAATCCGTGTAGCGACTGAAAATAGAACGAATATGATTGGATACTTCCTTGTATACATCAAATCTTGGGTAAGTAAACAGTAAATGCGGGCATAATTTCAAGGCCATCCGCGATGACATAGCCGATTTAACACCAAATTTCCTGGCTTCATAGCTTGCCGTAGCCACAACGCCCCTGCCATCAGGTGAACCACCCACGGCCAAGGCCTTCCCCCTGAATTCAGGAAAATCTCGCTGTTCTACAGAAGCATAGAATGCATCCATGTCGATATGAATGATCTTTCGCATTATCCAAAAGTAAAAAAATGGTATTAATACTACATATCCATTGCCCAAATTTGACTTTAAGCCATGAAATTATAGTATCTTTGCGCTAAGTCCAATATATTATTAAAAAATGAGTAAAGTAAAAGTTGGTTTGGTTCAAATGTCTTGTGTAAAAGACAAACAAACGAACCTAAACAAAGCTATTGAGAAAGTTCGTGAAGCTGCTGCTAAAGGTGCACAAATTGTATGTTTGCAAGAGTTATTTACCTCTTTGTATTTCTGCGATGTAGAAGACTACGATAATTTTGATTTAGCAGAAGCAATCCCTGGACCTTCTACAGATGCCCTTTCTGCTGTGGCTAAAGAGTTAGGCGTAGTGATCATTGCTTCGCTTTTCGAAAAAAGAGCACAAGGATTATATCACAATACCACCGCTATCCTAGATGCAGACGGTTCTTACCTTGGTAAATACCGTAAGATGCATATCCCTGATGATCCAGCATTCTACGAAAAATTCTATTTCACTCCAGGTGACTTAGGTTACAAAGTATTCAGCACAAAATTTGGTAAAATTGGCGTATTGATCTGTTGGGATCAATGGTACCCAGAAGCTTCCAGGATTACTGCGCTTATGGGAGCTGAAATCATGTTCTACCCTACTGCTATTGGCTGGGCGACTGACCAAGATGAAGAAACCAACCAAGACCAATATAACGCTTGGCAGACTATCCAACGTTCTCACGCCGTTGCGAACGGAGTTCCGGTGGTATCTGTAAACCGTGTTGGATTTGAACAAGATGGAGCCATGAAATTCTGGGGCGGTAGTTTTGCTACCAATGCACAAGGTAAATTATTGTACCTGGCCTCCCATGATAAAGAAGAAGTTGAAGTCGTGGAAATCGATCTAAATCAATCCGACTACTTCCGTAAACACTGGCCTTTCTTACGTGATAGACGTATTGAGACCTATAGCCCGATTACAAAAAGGTTCATTGACGAAGATTAATAACCTTTAATTTAAAATATATTAAAAACTATGTTTTGTCCTGCAGAACATAGTTTTTTTACGCTAATTTAATATGACAGCGCATATCAATTCAGATTTATACCAATATCAAGATACCCCCAAAGCACAAGGTTTTGTTTTTCCAGCTGAATGGGAAAAGCAAGACGCACTTTGGTTAAGCTGGCCCCACAAAGAAGAATCTTGGCCAGGAAAAATCGAAACTATTTACGAACCTTACTCCCAATTCATTAAACTGGTTGCTGAAGATCAACTGGTTCGTATCAATGTTGCTGATGAGGAAATGAAAGCTTTTGCTCTTTCGCATATTGAAAAATCAGGAGCTAAAATGGAAAACATTAGTTTCTATTTGAACCCTACTAACGATGCTTGGTGCCGTGATCACGGTCCTGCTTTTGTAATCAATCGTGCAACTGGCGAGAAAGCAGTTGTAGACTGGGGATACAATGCTTGGGGTGGTAAATACCCTCCCTTTGACCTTGATGATGTAGTTCCAACGAGAATCGCAAAGGAATTTAACCTGAAACTTTTTACACCTCCAATCGTCATGGAAGGTGGATCTGTAGAATTTAATGGTAAAGGGACTATCCTAACTACTTCTGCTTGTTTATTGAATGAAAACAGAAACCCGCATCTAAACAAGGAACAGATCGAAACTTACTTAAAGGATTATTATGGTCAAGACCAAGTCCTTTGGTTAGGTGATGGAATTGTTGGCGATGATACCGATGGGCATATTGATGATATTACCAGATTTGTTTCCGAAGACACCGTACTTACCGTTGTAGAAGAAGATAAAGCTGATGATAATTACGAACTATTACAGGAGAACCTAGAAAACTTAAAAGCAATGAAGCTTTTGGATGGTCGCTCCTTAAATGTTATTGAATTACCAATGCCAAGGCCGGTAGAATATGATGATCAAAGACTACCAGCATCTTACGCGAATTTCTATATTGCAAACAAAGTAGTTATTGTTCCTGTTTTTAATGATAAAAACGACAGTAAAGCTTTGGAGATTATCCAAAGTGTCTTCCCAGATAGAAAAGTAATCGGTATCGACTCGGTTGATATTATTTGGGGATTGGGGAGTTTTCATTGTTTAAGCCAACAAGAACCATCAATATAATATGAAAAACCTAAAACAGCTATTATTAACCAGCGCATTCATTTTTTTAGGTCTTTGCTTGGCTCAAGCTCAGGAAAGAGATGACCGTGCAACTATCTTAAACTTCAAAGGGATTCAATATAAATCGAATGACTCTTTGTTCTATATCAACTTTCGTTTCAGGATGCAAAACCGTTTAGGTTTCAAACAAGAACTGAATGATATTGACGATGGTAAATTTGATGCAAGGATCAGAAGGCTACGGATGCGTATGGATGGTTACATCTATACCCCTAAGATTTCTTATTCCGTTCAATTGGCCTTTACGCGCAGTGATCAGGACTACGATGATACCAAGGTGGCAAATATCGTAAGGGACGCTGTTATGTTTTATAACTTCTCTGACGATTTTTATTTATCCTTTGGACAGAACAAATTACCGGGTAACCGTCAACGTGTGAATTCATCAGGACAATTGCAATTTGCTGATCGTTCCTTAGTGAATGACAACTTTACTCTAGACCGTGACTTTGGTATTTCCTTAAACTTGAGTAAGAAGATTGGTAACATGCCTTTCAATGCAAAAGCGGCAATTTCAACAGGTGAAGGCCGTGCAGCATCTTCAACTGACCCAGGTTTAGCCTATACAGGCCGTGTGGAATTCCTACCATTGGGTAAGTTTTCTGATGGAAATGACTACCAAGAGGGTGATTTAGAGCGTGAGGAAACCCCAAAACTATCCATTGGTGGAGGCTATAGTTATAATGATAGAACCAAAAGAGAAGGTGGACAATTGGGAAGATTTGTAAAAAATCCTTTCACATTTAAAACGACCTTTGCCGATGCTATATTTAAATATAGTGGCTTTGCTTATCAGGCTGAATACATGCGTCGCGATGTAGACAATCCATTTAACGTGACAGATGAGGAAACACCTCAAGAAACCGTTGCTTATAAAGGATGGGGAGTTAACCAGCAGGTATCCTACCTGATGAACCACGGCTATGAAATAGCTGGTCGATATACCATGGTTCAACCGGACAGTGAAATCAAGGCATTTGAAAGACAAACGGAAGTAATGGAGCTAGGTTTAACCAAATATGTAAAATCCCACCGTTTGAAATTCCAATTGAATGGCAACTATACCTTCAAGGATGGCCATTTCAACAACAGTAATGATAAAAGCTCTTGGGGCGCGATGTTCCAAGTTGAATTGGGAATCTAAACTTTCCCAACACATATTATCCAAAGGCTGCAAGTAATTTTGCAGCCTTTGTCATTTAATCCTATGGATTTTACCCATTTATTGCATCATGGTAATAAGAATCCTTATCTTTAAAGATTAATTGTTGCAATGAAGTATTACTTAATAGCCGGTGAAACATCAGGCGATCTGCATGGTGCAAACCTGATCAAAGCATTAAAAAAAGAAGATCCTGAAGCTGAATTCCATATTGTTGGTGGCGATCAGATGAAAGAGGCTGCTGGAGTCCCTGTCTTGATCCATACCTCTGAAATGGCTTTCATGGGGTTCATCGAAGTGTTGATGAACCTGAGGAGTATTTCTAAAAACCTAAAAAAGGTCAAAGAAGATATCCAAAAAGTCCAACCCGATTGTCTAATCCTGATAGATTTCCCAGGTTTCAACATGAAAATAGCGGAATTTGCAAAGAAAATCGGGATCCCGGTCAACTATTATATTTCACCCAAAATTTGGGCTTGGAACCAAAAACGCGTCTACAAGATCAAAAAAGTGGTGGACCACATGTTCTGTATCCTTCCATTTGAGGTTAAGTTTTACAAGGAATTCAGGTACGATGTAGATTATGTCGGCAATCCTCTATTGGATGCCATTTCAGCGTATAAATTCCAGCCAGATTTCCGAGAAAAAAATGGTTTGGACAAAAGTCCGATCATCGCCCTATTACCGGGAAGCCGTAAAATGGAAATCGAACATCTCCTTCCAGAAATGGTCGATCTCTATAACCGATTCCCTGCACATCAATTGGTCATCGCTGGAGCCCCGAATATTGACCTCAGTCTTTACCAAAGGTATATTGGCGATTACCCTATACCTATTATATTTGATCAAACCTACGATCTCCTAAACAATGCAGAGGCTGCAGTAGTTACCAGTGGTACAGCAACTTTAGAAACGGCTTTGTTAAGAGTTCCTCAAGTGGTGGTTTACAAAGCCAATCCTATTTCGGTCATGATAGCGAGACAGGTCATCAAAGTGCAGTTTATTTCCTTGGTAAATCTGATCAACAACTATTTATCCGTTATTGAATTGATCCAAAAGGATTGTACCACCTCTAATATCGCTGATGAACTCGGTTTATTGATTTCCAATCCAGAGCATCGGGCTAGCGTTTTAGAAAATTATGATGTGCTTATGGAGAAGATGGGAACCCCTGGTGCATCCGAAAAAACAGCTAAATTGATCGTGGAATATATGAAGGCAGAAAATTAAACTTTTTCCCAATAATATTGTCCTAATAAACAGGAGGATAATGAAATGAAATATATATTAAGTTTAGCGTTAATTTTAGGTAGCTTCTTTACTTATGCCCAAGAAGTTCAACATATTCCACGCCTAGAGCTTGGAAAAAAAGACAAAAAGGTTTTCAGCAGAGGTGACTCTTCTATGGTCCTAAAGATTGATACCTTGATCATGAAGGATAAATCCAAATTGGAGTTCTACGCCAAGAAGGATGTCAAGCTCGATATTGGATATGCTGAAATTGGTAAAAATGTAGTGATCACCGGACAAGACAGCAAGAACAATGCAACGAACATCGACATGGATGTCAATTTCAGAAAATTGGGATCCCTATTTGTAATTGCAAGAGGTCTTGATGCCTTCAATGGTACCAAAACATTTCCGAATGGGAATGGTGGGAAAGTCAGCATTACCTATGATCCAAATGGTATCACCCCCCAAACAAAGGATAAAAAAGGAACCAACTACTTATTTGTAGATGTGAATGAAGGCGGCCAAAGAGTTAATCCAACCAGCGAGATTGGACAGATTTACAGCCGTATCTCTATGTCCTATCCTGGATTGAGAGGAATGCCACAAGGCCAGATCTATTCTGGTTCTCCGGGTAGAGAAGGATCAGTTGAAATAAAAGCAAAGGAATAATAATAGAATAAAATATTTGTCCAATAATTTTCGGAATATAAAAAAAACGATCAGCTGCATACAGTTGATCGTTTTTTTATTACCCTTTATTCTTAATAAATGATCCGTATTATTCGGACCAAGCTTTGACCTCATTCGAGACATATTCGGAAATTTCGGAATGTGTCTCGAATAAGATCCAAAAGAGCTAGCCAATATTATTCATGATTTTTCATCAATTATGAAATTAGTTGGAGCTCTACCCTATTGCTTGTTGCGTATTTTCTTTTGTTTTATTTTCTTTCTTGGCCTTATTGATCTTCAACTGCAAGAGAATGATGGAAGCAATCAAGGTAACGATGGCAATGATAGCTAAACCCCAAATTGGGCCTTGCAAATAAGCTGATGTACCTTTTTCAATCATTAAGGTACGGAAAATCTGAAGATAATGGGTAAGCGGAATCATTTTCGCAATACCAACTACCCAATCAGGCATTTGGCTTAAAGGCCAGGTAAAACCACTTAAGATAAAACTTGGCGTAGCGATCACCATCAAGATTTCTGTTGCCTTCAATTGACTTGGGATCGCGATACTGACCAGCACCCCAATGAAGCTTACTGCCAACAGGAATAACATGGTAGATCCAAAGAAAGTCCAGCCTTCCAGCTCCAAAGGCATTCTGTACCAAATTGAATATGCATAGTAAAGACCAAAGATTAAGAAGGACATCAAGATATATGGCAAGATTTTCACCAAGATCAGAACAAAAACGTTTTTAGATCTGCTGACCAATTCGTTAAAGGTTCCTTTTTCAAACTCCGATGCAAAACTCAATGCCAATCCTAACATCATAACTTGTTGCAAAACAGTCAATAAAACTCCCGGTAACATAAAGTAAAGGTAGTTGCCACTACGGATATTTTGCTTGATCATAGTGATCTTAAAGGGCTCAAACTGCTTGCTTGCGACAAATTCAGGAACACCTTTTTTCTGTTGAGCTTTAATCTGAACACCTGCCTTTAAAGTAGATGCTGCAACATTGACCGCCATCATCGCATAGTTGGAAGTCAAGGTATTGGAGGCATTGACAAACAAGGTCAGTTCTGTGCTCCGATTATAGTTGATATCAGAAGAAAAGTTTCTAGGAATCTGCACCACTACGGTTGATTCCGTTTTCATGGCTTCATCTTTTGCCGAAAAAGGATCATTGAGAACCTTGGCTACATAAATGACCTCATTTTCTTCAAACATATCAATCAACTGCCTACTCAATGGGCTTCTATCCTCGTCCACTACAATAATGGGTAGATTAGTGACTTTCCCTTTTTTATATACTCCACCAACCAAAACGCCATAAAGCACAGGAGCACCAAGGAAAAGGACAAGCAATACTTTGTTTTGAAAGAATAGCTTGAATTCTCTTATTATTAAACTCCAAAAATTCTTCATGCTCATTAGTTTTGTTTGACTATGAAAGTCGCTTTCGTTAATAGATCTTTAGACTCCTGTTTATTTACTGGCTTTAGATGAACCTCAAACAAGGTCTCCTGTTCTTCAAAATCAGGGTATGCTGTTGAGATATTTGCATAAGAACTCAATGGCTTAATGGTCTCTACAGTGGCCTTTATTTCCTTATTATCTAAATAAGGTAAGGTCAAGGTTTTCTCTTGCCCTTTCGCAAATTCCTTTACCTTGCTTTCGGGAATGGTGACCCTAAAAAAAGTACCATCATTGATATATCCTGAAACCAAGCTGTATCCAGCTAAGGCAAGTTCCCCCATCTGTAGGTTAATATTCTCTACAGTCATATCTTGTGGAGCTAAGATATACCTTTCTTTTCCAGCTACTTTTACTTCATCGACGGCGCCTAATGCACGTTCTTTCTGCCCCAAAGCCATTCTTTGCTGTTCTATACGTGCTCCATGCTGCACATCTGCCAATTCAGCTTGAGCGGCTAGATATTGATTCTTGGCACCTTGATATTTGGCATAGACCTCATCATATTTCTGTTGGGCTATTAAGGAATCTTTTAAAAGGTTGTTCATCCTATCCAAAGATTTTTGGGCAAAATCAAATTGTTCTTTTAAGCCATCTACCTTCGCATGGAGCTGTTTCATCTGTCCATCAGTTGCACCCTTGACTGCCATCTCATATTGCGCTTGTGCGGCAGCTAATGCGCCTTCAGCTTGAATGGATTTGGCATCGACTTCAGGCAACTCCAAAACGATCAAGGTATCCCCTTTATGGACGTTCTCTCCTACTTCTACCAAAATCTTCTGGATCTTTCCAGGTATCTTCGTGGTCACGGCAATTTGGTCACGTTCGATTTTGCCTTCTAATTTTGTTTCTTTTTTAGCATTGTCCCCTGAACAACTTTGTAAAAGAATAATTCCTGCTATGCTGTATATAATATTTTTCATGTTTATCTAGTGATGGTTTGGTATAAGTTTCCGTTTGCTTTTAATAACTCCGATGCTGCTAGGCGTTGATTTAGGACCTGATTGTAAAATCCCAATGACTGTTTATAAAATTCATTTTCTGCTTCCAATCTTTCCGTAACATCCGCCAAACCTTCTTCAAATTGTCTAGAAGCTAAATGAAGATTGTTCTTGGCAATTTCAACTTGTTGGTTGCTCACACTTATTTTTTTCATTGCCAGATTATAATCCACCTCAGTTTTACGCTGTAATAGTGAAAGTTTATCCTTGGTGTCAGCAAGTTTGTTCTCATTAATCTGAATATCCAATTTAGCCTTATCGATGGCAGTTTTATGGGCCTTTCCTTCAAAAATGGTCCATTTAACCCCTACACCTAAAGCAAAGTTGGGCGCCATTCTCAAATGATTGGACTCTAATTTTAAATCCCCTAGATGAGGTAAATCCTTGAGCGTCATATTGGTGCTAAAAGCGTTGAAATACGAGACATTACCAAAGGCAAATACCTGCGGTAGCTTGGCGCCTTTTTCTTTTTTCAAAACGTATTCATAGGCTTTTTGCGAAGCTTCCAAAGCTTGCAACTCCTTTCGGTTCATCTGTTTAGCGGAATCCATTTCCAAATTGATCTCTTGAAGTTGGTAGCTGATGGTTTCCAATTCTTCAATATTCATCCCGGTCAGCTCCTGCAGTTTAAAGTACAATAGTTCCCTATTGCTTTGAACTTCTGCCTTTTTACTTTCCAATTCCAACATCGCCAATTTGATCTTGTCCCGATCATAAGGGATCGCAAAACCATTTTCAATTCCTTTGACCACTTTGACATGTTCTTTGTTCAACCTTTTTTCAGAATCAACAATCAATAGGTCCACTTCTTTCAAAAGCATCAATTGGTCAAAACTATGCATGACCTCTTGGGCCAATTCATCATAGCCAGCTTCTGTCATCAATTGTTGAGCCTTAAACTTTTGCTCCAAAGCTTTTTGACCATTTGTGATTTGAAGGCCACTAAAAATTACTTGGGTTGCAGTTACACCGGCCATTCCAATTTGGGTCGAAAGGTTCATCCTTTGCGAACCATCAAAAATGGTCGTTCCTAGCAATGGCAAGGTCTTCGCTGGAATATCCACATCGATATTGCTGTTAAGATATCCATACATTGCGTTTGCAGAAACTGTAGGCAACAATTTTCCTTTAACATTTTCCCGGTCCAATGCTACTTTTTGATTTTCAAGGTTAGCATTGATCAGTGATTTATTATAATTAACTGCCTTTTCAACTGGTGCTTTGAAAGTCTCCAGCCCCTCTTGACCAAAAGCAGTCATCGTTGTAATCCACACAAAAGCTAAGCTTGATAAGGTTTTATTAATTTTAAAATCCATGTTGAATCAGTTTGACTTAATCTTTTAACAAGACAAAGATGCAAGTGTTTTAGATGAATAAATTTCAGATATCTTAAAAAAGGCGATGGAAATGAATTTCTACCCATAAAAATTACCATCCATAAGTTAATATGGAGGAGCGATATCAAAATATCGCCAACATGACCTAGAAAAAATACTATTTAATCCCTCGGATGACTGAGAGGGTCTGTTGGGAAATACCTAGATAGGAAGCGATATGTCCCAAGGATGCGTTTTGGAACAGCTCGGGGTTTTCTTCAATCAAAGCATTATAGCGTTCATGAGCAGTTTCAAACTGGGTCTTATAAAACCTATTGGAAAAGTTTATTAGAGAGTCTAATAGCACCTTTTGAATAATCTTATTGACGGTAATATCAGTATTTGATAGTTCTTCAATTGGGGCAAATGGAATAAGGCAAACCTTAGATGGAGCCAATGCTTGGAAGCCAAATAATGATGGTTTTTTATAAAAGACACTTTCAATACCGGTACCGAAGCTATTAGGTCCAAAGAAATAATGGGTTATTTCCCTTTTGTTTTTATAGTAGTAAATCCGAGTGAATCCAGATTCAATAAAGTAGATATATTTTAAGTAAGTATCTGGTTCAAAGATTACTTCGCCTTTTGCATATTCTTTAACTTCAATAATAGAATCAAAGAATTGTTCAAGCTCATCATTGATATGGTATAGTTCCTTAAAATATTTTAATATGGTCATCCGAATTTGTGCTGATAAACATTGAAAATATTGTTTTTAATTAACCTAAACAAATGAATTTTGCAATAAATCACAGGAATTTCGGCACTATAAGGGAAAGGATACTTTTAAAAAAAATAAGTACATTTATGTTAGAAAGTTAAAAGGTAAAAATAGCTTCAAACTAATCAATTTTAAAAGATGAAAATTACATTAACCGTTATTATGTTAGCCTTTATTTCATTGGCGCATGCTCAACACCATGAGACCAGAAAGATCGGGAATATTTCAGGTATTTCAGTTGCTTCCGGAATTCAAACTAAATTCATTAAATCTTCAAAAAATGAGGTCGTAGTGGATGTTTCCAGACAAGATCTGCTGAATAAGATTGAAACAGTAGTAAAAGCTGGAAATTTGCAAATCCGGGTAAAAAGAGGAAGCAATATCAGAGGTAACAATTCATTGAAGGTAACAGTTTACAGCAATTCTTCCATTGAATCGATCGCTGTTAGCTCCGCAGGAACATTAGAAATATTGGACCCAATAAGTGTCAACAATTTCAGTGCAGACATGTCCTCTGCTGGAAAGCTGAAGACTGGAAAAGTGGAAGCCACATCTTCTGAAATAAATCTCAGCTCTGCAGGTAAAATGTCTGGAGAATTAAAAACTGAAAAATTGGCGATCAATGCTTCCAGCTCAGGTGAATTAACACTATCTGGTATGGCAAAACAAACTACAGTGAATATGTCTTCTAATGGCAAGGCTTTCTTACAAAGCTTCAAAACCTCTAATTTGACGGTTAATGGTAGCTCAGGTGCCGGATTAAAAATTAATGTATCCAATGAACTGACTGCAAATGTATCTTCAGGAGCCAAAGTGGAATATTCCGGAAACCCTAAATCAAAATCTGTCAATCATTCATCAGGTGGTTCTGTCAGCCAACTCTAGAAATATTTTAAGGACGAAACAAAGGAGCTAAGTTTTAATTTAGCTCCTATGTTGTTTAATAACATTGCTAAAATATTTCTGCCCTTCCAGGGCAGTAGGACACCAAAAAGGGTTTCCTATTCCGATGTCACCTTGAGAGGTAAAAATTTGGACTAAATTTATCGGAAGGTGATGACAGCATGTTGGCAATGAAAATCTATTAGCTCTTTTGTTTTTTAAATATAGAACCCCATTTGGGGTTCCATTATTTTAGCAGACATGGCACGTTAGCCTGAAAGTCGCGCAAAAACGAAGTTCGATTAATCGAACTTCGTTTTTGCATTACCCCTTTATTGTTTACCATCCATGCTAAAATAATTCATCCCCTCTGGGGATGTATGGCGGATAAAAAATATCCTTCTGGAGAGGAGATATAGGTCTAAATACCTAGAAACATAGATTTAACAAACGTGTCATCGTAGGCACGAAAGGTCTCGGAACCATACAAACCATAAATGTATTGGCGTACAGGTCCTAAATCTTCGATTTAGAATGACAGGAAATTGTAGGACAATTCCGTACAGATTCTTCACTCATCGTTCAGAATTGGAACTGTCCCAGAGAGGGATTCAGAGAGAAACGAAGAATCTATTTTTTTATTTTTTTTAAGAATCGTTCATTCCGAAATCGTAAGATGAGGAAGCAATTTTTTATTGATTTGACCCCTTTAAAATGGATTTTCAGAAAAATATTTCACTCCGCTAGGGGTTCCCTAAAAATACAAACATCATTCTTCCGAAGGAAGCCCTTTAGCCCCTGGCTCATTTCCAGTGGCAGAAAAATGGAAAGAATGCCGATGTCTTGTGCGATGGGATTGGCCTTGGAATGCTTTCAATAGACCATCCCAGCAAAAGGGATGATCTATTGAAAGATATTCCCGACAACAAGGCATTCTATCCATGTGTGGGTGATTGTGCGAAAAGCCACCTTAAATGAGCCAAGGCCGTTACGGATTCGAGTTGTTTTTGGTATCCGTGTGCTCCTTCGTCGGTTTGGTTACTTTTGGGCTTCAAAAGTAACAGAGAAAAATATTGGCATCTCTACTCCGCGGGTCATCTCGAGAGGCACGAAAGGTCTCGGAATTATACAAACTATGATAGTATTGGCGAACAGGTCCTAAATCTTCGATTTAGAATGACAGGAAATTGTAGGACATTGCCGTACAGATTCTTCACTCATCGTTCAGAATTGGATATTCCTGAGAGGGATTCAGAGCAAAGCGAAGAATCTATTTTTGTTTTTTTTTTGCGGAATCTGTCATCGTAAGCACAGCGAACGAACTGTTTTTTCTAAAATAGAAATTTCAGAAAAATATTTCTCCCCCGCTAGGGGTTAGCCGTTTTACATTCCAATTTTCCTACAAAGATTCCACCCCTTCCAGGGGTTCTCCGGCAAGCGATTCCACGCTCTCCAAAGATTCAACCCCGGCTGGGGGTTGCATACCTATGCATTTATTCTATCCAGCATAGGCAGTATATCCCAAAAAAGAGTTTCCTATTCCGGTGTCACCTTGAGGCACGAAAGGTCTCGGAATTATACAAACTATGATAGTATTGGCGTACAGGTTCTAAATCTTCGATTTAGAATGACAGGAAATTGTAGGAAATTGGCGTACAGATTCTTCACACATCGTTCAGAATTGAAAGTGAACTATTTACCGATTGTTTTTATTTCGGATTTCGTCAATATTATTTCCTTTTACGTTATAAAATTATTTTGAACTCTACTTTGGAAGGGTTAAGTTTGTAGTGTTATTTAAAATCATTCTAAATAATATTGATTTAAAAAAATAAAAGGCTTACAAAAGTCTATAAAGAATCTCCATAATCTCTTTACTACTATTTCTATTGAGCTCCTGTATCCTTTCCACCGATACGGGAGCCATAGAAATAATTTTCAGCTAGCTAATTCCTTTCATTCTAATTCAAAAAATTAAGTTTCAATTCTTCGCTACACTTTATATTTCATAAAATATGTTCTAAATTCAGGCTGTAAAATTACCCTTATGAAAGCTCTGTTTTTTATTGGATTCTGGCTATGTCAGATCAGTTCTAGTATTATTTTTAAATATGGCGGAATACAACCAAAATATCAGTGGATGGCATTGATCGGTGGGAATATCATTTTACTTTCTGCATCTTGGTTTTTGGTCCAATTATTCAAAACCGTTCCCCAACCTATAGTCATAGCACTTTGTTCAGGGGGTACATTTCTTACCGTACAATTGGCAATGGCATTATGGTTTAAGCAACCATTAAGCTGGATGCAGATATTGGGATCCTTGATCATTATTGTAGGAATGGTCATGGTAACATTTGGAGATAAATCAATCAGTCAAAACTAATTTAATTATGATGGACGCAGAAGAAAAACAACCCGAAGTATGGATGCGAGGACCGATACCTCAAGTTCCGACCCTACTTCAACCTGTAGCTCATGCTATATTGCAGGTCAATGAAGATATCCAAAAAATTGATTCAGATAAGTATGATAAACAATTATGGATCAAGCCTTATGGTATGGCCTCGATTGGATTCCATTTGCAACATATTGCTGGGGTCATTGATCGATTGATGACCTATTCCCGAGGAGAAACCTTGAATGAAAATCAATTTGATGCCCTCAGCCAGGAAGGTCAACGCAATGATGACCTCTGTCTTGAAGATTTGAAAGCTAATGTAGAAAGGACTGTTGAGGATTTTATAGAATCTTTAAAGAATGTCAATCCCGACAGCCTAGGGGAAGAAAGGTTCTTGGGCAGAAAAAGAATACCCACCACGCAAATAGGGCTTTTATTCCATGCGGCAGAGCATGCACAAAGGCATTATGGGCAGCTATTGGTGACCTTAAATTTATTACAGCATTTAGACCAAACAGCATAGTCATTTGCCAGGTCCATTAAGGAAATCCTAAAGCCAAATTGTTTGGCTTTAGGATTAGCTTTTGCTAATTAAGCAATCTTTTCGTCAAAGAAAACGATAAACTGGGTTGGGTTAAAACCAGTTCGATCTTTAATGCTTTTAGCAAATTTTCCATAGGATGAGAAGCCTGATAGAGCAGCTAAATACGTTAGTTTAAAGTTTCTAGCTTCTTCCACTGTTCTTAAATAATTATTCAAGAAATCCAATCTTAAATTATTTACATAATTAGGGAAATCAATTTTCTTGTTTTTATTTACTACGAAGGAAAGATATTTAGAATTACATCCTATCTCTTTGGACGCCGTGGTAATAGAACAAGAAGGATTTAAATATGATTCCTGTGCTTCCCATTGAGTAAGTGCCGCCAGAATCTTATTCTCCGTATCTGGGTTCATATACTCCTTTTTGATAGTTGAAACGTTGTCAATCATAATAGAATAGATAGTGTTAATTAATTTGATAGAATTTCGGTTTGTTATTAATATGGTGACTTACCCTATTTGGTAATTTATTTGTTTATTATTTGTCTTTTCATAAAACGGTTCTGTATCCTCTTTCCCTTCATTTTCCATATCACATTGGTTTCTAATCGTTTTCATTGCTTGTATTAATTCTTCCTTTAAGATGTTATCTGTTGAATCAAAGAAAACCTCGTTAAGGAATTCCAGTCCGAATTTTGTTTTAAATGTTGTGACAGCTCTGATAATTGCTCTTTTAACCTTTTTGTTACTGGATGGGTAACAAGCGATAATATGTGATTCGCTTTGTTTGTGGTTTAGGCTTATTAATGTTTCAATAATTGCAAGTCGAATTTCATTGCAAGATTCCTTACAAAGTAAGCTAGCCAAAATAGCTCCACAGCCACTCTGATTAAAGAAGGCGATTTCCCTGATCATAAATATCCTAAATGCCGTATTGGTTGAATTTCTGACCCATCTGCTAAGTAGTGGCAATCGACCTGCCTCAGCCTTGACCATTAAAAATTGATGGACCAAAATCTCATCCAAGGGATTGAATTCAATAACAAAGCTTTCGTCTAAAAACTTATAAGGTTCGTTATTTTCTGTTTTCATTAGCTTTTGAGGGCCTTTATTGTTCAATTTTTTAGGAAGGTTGTGCGCGGAGATATGGAGTATTTGTTGCTGATAATCATTCTTTAGATTATCAAGGTTCTTCTTAGCTTTAAAGATCCTATTCAAATTATTTGAGACCAGCTCTAATTCCCAGAAATTAACCAACCCATAGGTGTTCATAATGATATTATAATTGTTATCATTAAGGGCAACTTTGCCGATCTTGGAATTAAGATTCGCCTGGATCAATAATTTAGACAGGAACTTTAAACCTCTTCGGGATCCTTTGATATTATAAATTGATTCAAAATCATTCAAGACATTTTGTTCCGAGAGATTATTCCTATTCATGAGGATATCATTAATAGCGCTCTCCAGCCTCTCTTTAAAGGACCTAAATGACTGATCATCCTGACTATATTTTGCTTCGTAAAACAGGTTTCGCAATTGATTAATAATCAGAACAAGGATTAAGGATACGAAGATTACAATTGTTAGCCTTGTCAAGGAAGGATAACTCCATAATTTTGCCTGTACATATAACAGATAAAATTGAAGGTAATAACCTAGATACATATTCTTTAATATTTGTTATTAATAGTTAGTTGGCGTATTAGTAGCGGAATCAGCCTGTTATTTAAACATGAGTTAATTCCTCGTTTGTGATTAATCAAAATTACATCTAGTCTCTAAAAAAGTATGTCTCAAAAATAATTTTAATTGTATAATTACAAGAATAAGACATGTCTTAAAAATATATAAATACATAATTATCAGTAAGTTACAAACCGCTATATAATTTGATAATATTAATTATTGATTTTCTGAAAATTGAAAATCTGCACAATATTTCCAGTAATTTATTAGACTTTATTAGAGGTGGACATGTCATAATTCAGACAATTTAGGATCCTTTTCAAGGAATAATTACCTAATATGGATACATATATCTGTTATGAACAGCTATAATTAATTGATTTTAGCAAAAAATTAGTATAAAGGAACCAATTTATGCAGTTATTTTAGCCTGTTTTGGAAATCTGTAGAAGAAATTAGGTCAGATTGGTAGATGACTTTATATTAATAACAAGTAATGTCCACCCCATTAACCGATATTATTTGATAAAATTAACCTATAAATTAAATCGAAAGGTTTCTGGTATTTAGAAGTAGGTCCAAAAATAAGAAACAATTAAGCCGAATTAATCAAAGGACTTTTGCTTTAAGTTCTCGATAAATAATGAAGGCGTGGTATCCATGACGGATTTAAATGCCAGGGTAAACTTACTGTGGGAAGTAAATCCTGCCATATCCGCAAGATAAGATAATTTATAGTCCAGTAAGGTCTTATTGGACTCCAATTGCTGGACAATATATTGAATCCGTAAGTTCAAGATATAATCGTTAAAATGTTGGTTCTTATATTTCCGAATCACATAGGATATATACTTTTGATTGCTATTCAATTTATTGCTCAACCAGCCTAAGGTGACATTCTTGTTCAAGAAAAAATGATCATCCTCTAAATCATTCAGCTTTTTGACTAACCTGGTCTCTGTCTCTAAGGAAATTTGTACATCTAAATTGTTGACCAATTCCTTGCTTGTGGTCTTCGCGTTGTTGCTAATTTCCATGGAAGGAAATAGATCAGTACTGATCGCTTCATTTTTATTGGATTTAGGCCTGACCTTAATCATGTAGAAGAGGACAAAAACACTGATACTGATCACGATAGTCCAAATCAGGATAACATTGTTCCTTTTCAGCGATTTTATTTCCTGTTGTTGCTCCCTGAGGATATTATTTCCGATTATCTGTGCACTGTTTCTTTTTTGCTCTTCAATTTGATTGTACTTATCTACGAAATGAATTGCGAGATCATCCCTAGCTATCTTTCTTTGGTATTTTGCTTCCAAAAAGAAGTATTCTTTTTTCAAGTGCAGATTATTGGACCCAGTGATATAGGGAATTACGAGGTCCAGATACTTCCTTGCGTTTTCCAATTGCCCTAAATTGAAATACACATCAGCCAAGAATTGAAATGTAAATGGCTTAATGATATGCTCAAATCCATAAACTTCATCCATTACCATTTTCAAATAAGTGAGGCTTTCTTCATAATTACCCATTTCTTTATGGCATTGGGCTATTATTAAGTAGTTTTTGGACCGGATCAATAAGGATCTAGGATTTTTAAAATCTATATAACCTTTTTTATTGATGGCTTGATTCATACAATCTAGCGCATCTGCATATCTTTTATTATGAATATATTGGTAAGCTTCTTCCTGAAGAACCCAAATGTCCAATTGGTTTCTAACCAGGCTATCTTTCACGGAATTAATATTGTCCTTTGCCCTTTGGATATACCGGCTTACCTCCTCTTGAATGCCAATGTCTCTATAAATTGAGGCAAGGACCAATGCGCTGCTGGCTTCAAAATCAGATAAGCCCACTAAGTCTGAGAGTTGATCTGCTTGTTTTGCATAATTAATTGCAATGGAGTAAGTTCCTACACTTTGATGAACTAAAGCTAAAAGTGACTTAGATCTAATTTTAGTCGTTTCTGTAGTTGAAATTTGTTCTAATGAATCCGCTATACGAAGTGCTTCTTCATAATTAGTGGCTAGAAGTTCTGAACGTACGGCAGCATACTTTTTCTCAAAGGCAGTTCTTTGGGAAAAGCCTTGAAAAGGAAGTATCATGAGAATAAAACAGCTCAAAAACCTAAAGTAGCCCATATTAGTGCAAGTTTGGAAGAATCATTTCCCTATATTCAATAGGGGTACATTTCTTTTCTAAATTAAAATTCCTGTAAAATGATGCTCTTGAACTGAATCCGCAACGAAGGGCCAGCTCATCGATATTCATATCAAAATCTTCTTTGGTCAATTCCCTGCACACCTCTTCGATTCGAAGAGCATTTATGGTTTTCAAAGCGTTTTGATTAAAATAATCCTTGAAAAATTGGGAAATCAATGGTCTTGAGAGCTTTAAATCCCTGACCATGACATCTATATTGAATTCAGGATTTAAGTATTTCTTTTCTTCTAAATACTGTAAAATCCTGTCTTTATAGGGAGATTCTTTTTCATTTTGGTTGACTTTGAGCGCATAAGTCTTTGCCTCGCCCCTCTTGATGCTGGGATTGGGTATTGGAAATCCTTGCGGCCTGACCTGAGAAACCAATGTTCGAAACAAGTAGTTGTAGATCATACTGATCCCTATCATCATGATCAGGTAGACCGTAACTCCCGAAACTGGCTTGCCTACATCATATTTATCGATGAATGTAGACATTATAGTGGGGATAATAAATGCCGCTAAAACCAATAAAAGGATGATAAAGTAATAGTATAGCCTTTTGGTGTCAAGTTGTAGAAAATCAGAGATATTACCTTTTAATAAGACGGTTATCGGATACAGGATCCAAGATAAGCCAAACATACTGTAAAGGACTATATAATATAATTTGCCGTATTGGAACCGGATAAATTCACTGGATAAAAAAACGATATATATAACCGTCATTACTAAAAAAGGGATACCGTGGACCAGTATGGTCCTGCTTGGTACTCTTTTATATTTAAATGCCAAATATCCGAAATATAGAAACGGGCCATATAACAAGCCGAAGGGCGCACCTATATCAACATACTTATAACCGGGAATAATATCTCGGAATAAGGCGGCAAAAATGGTATGGCATAACAGGGTGATGATCAACAAGGACAGGATTTTCTCAAACAGGCCTTTTTGTGGAAGATTGCTATATACCTGATAACTGAGGATGCTTATGACGATTATTGCAGAGTAGATGAAATAGATCAACATAGGCTATTTAATTAATTTATTCCTATAATTCGAAGGGGACTCCCCTACATACAATTTGAAATATTTATTAAATGTAGTCCTGGAATCAAAACCACTAAGATTGGCAAGATATTCTAACTTTAAACTACCAGAATCTGCATGGATTAATTCCACGGCATGTTTGATACGGTAAGAAGCCAGCCAATCCTCAAAACTGGAATTCATGACCTGTAATACATAATATTCTAGTTTCTCCTTATCAATGGAGGTCTGTTTACTTAATCGGTCCAATGATAAATGGGCATCCAGGAAAAGATGTTCCATCTCCATGATTTGATTTATCTTGTTTTTGATCTGGTGCAACTCTTGATCTTTGATATTTAAATCTATTGCCGGCATAAAGGAAAAAGCATGTTCATCATCCTGACTGCTGGCCAAGAACCTGCTACTGATCAAAAACCAGGTCAACACAGCAACATTTACCAAAATAATGGCAATGATTACTAATTGCGCATGTCTATTGGAGAAGTTGTTTGAAAGATGGTTGATGTAGATTATATTGATGAAGAAAAATAAGGCAAATCCTAATAATGCCAATATTTCCAGTAAGATCAGACTTCTCTCATTTACAAAAAGGCTTTCTTTTTTCTTAGAAAAGATAACGATGGAGGGATAGGTAAACATCGAAATCAAAGTCGATATGAAGTAAACATGCTGATAAACAGCCGCTGTAGCGGGTTTTAAAGTAAAAAACAGAATCGAAACAATGGCTAACGGGATAAAATGGAGAAGAGCTTGGACTATGCTGATTTTGTTGCCCAGTTGATCTAGATAGGCTAAATAAAGAAGAGGGCCAAATATTAAGGATATTGGATATTGAACACGTCCCAACATCATTAGCATTTGGACTATTAAACCGATACAGAATATGGTTAATAAAATCTCAAATAGGTTCTTCTTCATATACTCTTTACTAAATAATACTTGATTATTCAGCTGTAAGGAATTTTAAATGATAGACAAAGTCTCTACCCTTAGATAACACTGTTAATAATTGAACAATTCACATAGCAACAGATTCATTTTTTAGGTACGGTTGCTCTATTTCAGCAAATATATCTAAATAATAATACATCCCTAAAATGAACCCAGAAGGGTATTTTATTAAGAATTATGCTATATTATGTACTTTGATTTTAGTTAATGTTTTAGAGTGATTTGATTTATTAGAAATAGTTAAAATATAAATAATAATATTGGTTCATATCGCCGATTATTTATATTAAAGAAAAATAAAATAATTCTCAGAACTCAAACAGTTTGAAATTAATTAACATCAATTATCCATTTTGAGCTTAATATTAGCAGTATATGACAAACTAATTAATCACAAGCTTAATTACTTAATTTTTTTATCTATATCAAAGATATTCAATACAATATATATTAATTATTTTAGATTTATGAAATAATTATTACTAAATTTTAAAACCTGATTAATTCTCAGTATAACGCTCATAAGATTGATTATCAATGTTTAAACATTTATTCAAACAATTTGGGAACTAGATTGTATACCCTATACATATGTTACAAAATCTAGATATACCCGATTCGGGCACTCTCATTATATCGAATCGCCTGCCAGTAAAAATTGAACGAAAAAAATCAAAACTCAAGTTCACACCAAGCGAAGGAGGCTTAGCTACTGGATTAGGATCCTTTTATAAAGAAAATGGATCTTGGTGGATTGGTTGGCCAGGCATTATTCCTAAAAATGAACAAGAAGAAGAACTAATTAGGCAAGAACTTAAAAAGCTAAACCTCATTCCGGTTTTTCTAACGGAAAAAGAAATCAAGGGTTATTATGAAGGTTTTTCTAACGCCATTCTATGGCCACTATGCCATTATCGCCCCAGTTATGTAGAATTGAAACCTGAATTTTGGACGAGCTATGTGGAAGTCAACAAGAAATTTGCAGCTGCCGCCTTACCTTTTATCCAAGAGCATACGCGAGTTTGGGTCCATGATTATCAATTAATGCTGGTTCCTCATAATATTAGGGAATTAAAAGAATCCTGCAGTATTGGTTATTTCCATCATATCCCCTTTCCTCCTATTGAACTATTTAAGATGTTGCCTTGGCGCGATGAGCTTTTAGAAGGACTATTAGGGGCGGATCTGATCGGATTCCATACTTATGAAAATGTAGATAATTTCCTGGACTCCTGTTCAGGGGTGTTGAATCTACAAAACAATATCAATTCCTTAAAAATTAATGGACGAAAGATCTTGGTAGATGTTTTTCCAATGGGGATCGATTATGAAAAGTATAAGGATCAAGCTTTGGATACCGAAACCAAGGATTATAGTAAGCATATTAAGGAGCTATACCACAATCAAAAAATTATACTTTCTGTAGATCGTTTGGATTATAGCAAAGGAATATTACAAAGATTGACGGCTTTTGAAATCCTTTTAAATGACCATCCAGAACTTCATGGGCAGATATTATTGTATATGCTCATTGTTCCATCGCGGGACCAAGTTAATCAATATAAAAAGTTAAGGAACGAGATCGATAGAAAGGTCGGAAACATCAATGCCGTTTATGGCAAACCTGGATGGCAGCCGATCGCGTATTTCTACAACTCCTTGCCATTTCATGCGCTTTCAGCTTTGTATGTAGCAGCAGATGTATGTTGGGTCACCTCCTTATACGATGGTATGAACCTGGTGGCGAAAGAATATATAGCGAGTAAGCAGGAAAGTTCGGGTGTTTTGGTCATCAGTGAATTTGCTGGAGCTTCTAAAGAATTGTCAGATGCCTTAGTGATCAATCCATACGCAGTCCATCGGACCAGCAGGACATTATATGACGCCATCAGCATGGAAGAAGAAGAGAAAGAAGATAGGATGCATTCCAGCCAGGCTATCGTTTCAAAATTCACCGTGCACCATTGGGTAAATCTATTTATGCAACGGTTAGAAGAGATCAAGAATGAACAAAGACATGAACTGGCTAGGAAAGTCCGTGAAAAAGTCGAAACTGACATTAAATCCAGCTACAATGCCAGTAATAAGCGCTTGATCCTTTTGGATTATGACGGCACCTTAGTTGGCTTTAATAAGAATGCGGATAAGGCAGTTCCTACCACGGAGGTATATGAAGCGTTGGATAATCTAAGTAAGGACCCCAGGAATCTTGTCACCATTATTTCAGGGCGGAAGTATAGCAATTTAGAAAGTTGGTTTGGAAACCGACCATATTATTTAATTGCCGAACATGGAATTTGGAGTAACTATCCGAACCACGATTGGCATTTAGTACCCGGCTTGAGCAATAGTTGGAAAACAGAGGTGAATCAAATCTTACAAAGGTTTACCGACAGAACCCCTGGATCCTCGATTGAAGAGAAGTCACACTCCTTGGCATGGCATTATAGAAAGGTAGAACGTGCATTTGGTCTACGGCAAGCACAAGAGTTGCTGCAAGAATTAAGGCACCTCAACCAAGTTCTAGATCTGCAGATCATCAATGGTGACCGGGTTATTGAAATCAAGAACAAACTGGTAAATAAGGGAAAAGCAGCGATCAACTTAGCAAATGAGATTGATCCTGACTTTATTTTATGTATCGGTGATGATGCTACAGATGAAGATATGTTTATTGCCCTGCCTGATAGCAGTATCACAATAAAAGTCGGCGATAAACAATCTCATGCAAAGTATTACGTTGAAAATAATAAAGAAGTCTTGCAGTTATTGGCTTCTTTAGGAAAATAAAAATTAAAATATATGAATAAAAAACACCTTTATAATAGTGGTATTATTGGGAATTGCAACTTTATAGCGCATGTGCACAAAAGCACAAACATCAATTGGCTTTGTTGGCCAACATTTGAGGATAGTTTTGTTTTTGGATGTTTATTAGATACCGAAAAAGGTGGAGAATTTAATATTAAACTAGACGACAGTCATATTACCTCCAATCAATATTATTTAGAGAATACCAATATATTGGTTACCGAAGTCAGCGGAGAACACTCAGGGTTCCGTGTTATAGACTTTGCACCAAGGTTTGTACAGTATGATCGATACTATAAGCCACTCATGTTGATACGTATCGTTGAACCACTCTATGGAAATCCATCTGTAAGGGTCAATTGTAATCCGAAAGCCAATTACGGCAAAGATGATTACCAAAGATCCAGGGGTAGCAATCACATTCATTTTCAGCATGCGGAAGAGCACATGAGATTGACCACCAATATTCCGATCAGTCATTTCTTTGATCAGGAGAAAAGCAATTTTATACTTTCTGACAAGAAATATATGATCCTGTCTTATGGAAATACATTTGAGGCTCCCTTGCAACAAACAGCAGAGGAATTCTTGATCAAAACGAAGATATATTGGCGACGTTGGACAAAAAAAGCCAATATCCCGAATTTCTATCAAGATCATATCATTCGTTCAGCTTTAGTATTAAAGTTGCACCAGTACGAAGACACCGGTGCCATCATTGCTTCCAGTACCACGAGTTTACCGGAGTCGCCAGGTTCGGGAAGGAATTGGGATTATCGCTATTGTTGGGTCCGGGATAGTTACTATGTGCTGACCGCATTGAGCCACATCGGTAAATTTGATGAGCTGGAAGAATTTGCAAATTACATTACCAATATTACTCAATCGGATTCCGGGAGGTTACAACCATTGTATGGTATATTAGGTCGTAAGGTATTAACTGAAACAACGCTAGATTACTTAGATGGATACCGAGGAAATAAACCGGTTAGGATTGGAAACCAAGCCTATGAGCATATTCAAAATGATGTTTATGGTCAAGCCATGATCGCCATGTTACCGCTCTATACCGATTATCGATTCCCACAGGATGAAAGAAAAGATGCTAAGAGTTGGTTGAAATATATACTGGAGAAGATCCAGATGACCATTGATGAAAAAGATGCCGGCATTTGGGAATTCAGGAATATAGCTAACCACCATGCATATTCTAATCTTTTTCAATGGGCTGGTGCTTCGGCAGCTTTAAAAATTGCGCAGCAGAACAATTATAAAGATATTGAGGAACAAGCTAAGACCTTAATGGATAAAGCTGCAGAATATATTGAGAAATGTTATGATCCAGTAAAACAGGTCTATCGAAACTCTGATGAAGGATCTAATTTGGATGCAAGCACTTTACAATTGATCTTAATGAACTACCTCGACCCGACTTCAGAACGCGCTAAAAAGCATCTAGAGGCTGTAGAGGCCGAATTAAAAGGAAAGAACGGCTTGTTTTACAGGTATCTACACCAAGATGATTTTGGTAAACCAAAAACAACCTTTTTGGTTTGTGCATTCTGGTATGTGGAGGCTTTGGCTTGCGTGGGTCGACTAGAGGAAGCCCAACAAACCTTTGAAGAGCTACTCTCTTATGGGAATGCCTTAAAGCTATTCTCGGAGGATGTAAATGAAGATGATGGTAGTCAATGGGGTAATTTTCCTCAGGCTTATAGTCATGTGGGATTGATGAATGCAGCTTATCGAATTGCGGTAAAACTGGATAAGCCCATATTTCTAGTATAATTATTTAACAATAAATTCATCTATAGTTAAAATGGTACAGGTTTTGCTAAAAATAATGAAATAACGAAAATTACTATGAAAGCATTACTTGGATTATCGGTAGCTATGGTTGCCTTAAGCTTATCGAGTTGCAGTACTGACGACTCGAAAACTACAGATGGTACAACACCAGTAACGATTAAAATTACAGATGCACCAGCGTATTATGATCAGATTATCTTAGATATCGATCATATTGAAGTTATTACCGAAGGTGGTCGTGAGGTTATAGATGTTGACATCGAACCTTTTGATATCTTACACTATCGCGAAGGTGATTATATGTTGCTTGCTGAGCATGATGTTCCTTCAGGGCGTCTTCAGGAAGTAAGATTGGTTTTAGACGATGATAATTATATTGTTGTTGATGGTGTAAGGGAGAAATTGACGACGCCAAGTGGTCAAACCTCAGGCGTAAAAATCAAAGTTCAAGATGATTTGATTCCTCATGTAGCCTATACTCTAGCCTTGGATTTTGATGCTTCAAAATCTATCCATCAAACTGGAAATGGTAAATATATGTTGAAACCAGTGATCCGTGCAATTCCGGTTGCCGTATCCGGAGCATTAACTGGGGAAATTTCTCCTATTTCTGCTATGCCACATGTCTTTGCTATTCAAGGCACTGATACCTTAGGTACATTGGCCGGACCAACAGGTAAATTCTATTTCCCAGGGGTTATGCAAGGAACTTATAAGCTTGTAATTGAACCAACAAATGAGAATTTCAAACCAGCTACCATCAATGATGTTGTGGTAACTACCGGAGAAACAAAAAATTTGGGGGTCATTCAATTAGAAGAAAAGTAAGGAAAAACTAAAAAAAAGGGATAACTCAAACGTTATCCCTTTTTTTATGCTATATGGAATCAGCAATAGCATCCCATAAACCAATTCTAAATTTCAAAGCTAATTTAGCAACCTCAGCCATCTCTTTCCATTTCGCTTCATCATTATCGGCTAATTCATAGATCATTTTCATGGCTAATGGTCCATGTTCATCGCCATCCAATTCTATATGTCGCTGAAAATAATATTCAATCTTTTTCAAATCTGATTCTGGAAATTGCTCCTTTAAAGAGGTTAATATAGAGGTAAACATATCTGGAATCAGATCTTCTCTACCGAAAGTAAATGCTGAAGCAATTTTGTGGGTTTCTCCAGCTTCAATGGTATCAAAAGTGAATTTTAAAAAATCTTGAATCCTCGAGTCCAATTGACTATTATCTAAAGCATCTTTAATCTTAATTCCAGCTTGCAGGTTTTGGATCAGCTCTAATATAGGATTAACATCCGCCCCTATCCCTTTCATGGCGTCAATATACATCTCGAAATGGCTCAATCTTTGGCCATCAATATATTCATCGGATTCTTCAGCAAGAACAATTTCATTGATCAAATACCGGGTTACGGGTGACGGGCTGGCGAACCATGGAATCGTGGTACAGGTTAATTTAATCTGCAATGCTTTCAATAGGGACATAAAATCCCAAACTGCATAGACATGACCCTCTGTAAATTTCTGTAAGTCTTTAACCTTTTGAATTTTATGGTATAATTCATGGTTTAGGAGATGATTTCTTTCGGCTTGGATATACTCGTTGATTGCTTGAACATTATTTTTCATGGCCCAAAGGTAGGAATAGCCCATATTTTTTACTCCATTAAAGCAATAAATTGCATAATCCTTACAATAATTAGTTTGATGTTTAACTATCTTATGTTTAACTTTGTACAAATTATTAGAAAATGGCAAAGGAACATAAAGTAGTCCAGCAATTAATCAGAGATATCATTTCCTTAAGGGTCGTGATTAAACAGTTTTACTTTCAGAAAGTTAAGGAATTAGAATTGGATGTCACTTACGAAATGGTCCAGGTATTGGCTGTCCTTTGGCGAGAGAAAGAGTTAAACCAGCAAGATATTGCGGATGAAGTCCAAAAAAGTAAAGCAAGTGTGACCCCATTGATTGATAATCTTTGCAAAAGGGATTTGGTCCAAAGGATCCCCGACCCTACCGATAGGAGAAACAATAAAATTGTGTTGACTGAGAAAGGTTGGGAATACCAATCGCATTTAGAACCGGTTCAAAAAGAGTTGTATGAAAAAATCATCAAGAATTCTCAAATCAAGGATATTTCGGAGATCAGCAATCAATTGAGATTGATAAAAAGCGCTATTGAATAGTGTTTTTTTGAAATAATAGTTCAATATCAAACTAATTTAACAATAATAAAATATAGGAAACAATAAATGAGCACAGAATCAAATAAAGTAATCAGTCAAAAGGAAAGAAACAGAAGGATTAAAATTTACAGTGTCAATATCCTTTCTGTACTGATTATTTTGGCTGCTATAGGTTGGGGATTACTCAGCTACCTACAATTAAACAACAGTGTGTTCACTGAGGATGCACAGATTGATGGACATATCAATCCAGTTAGCACTAAAGTAACTGGATATATAAAGGATATCCGATTTCAGGAACATCAAACTGTTCATAAGGGAGATACTTTGGTGATCCTTGAAAATGACGAGTATAAGATTCAGGTGGAAAATGCCTTGGCGGCTTTAGCCGACGCTAAGGCAGGAAATTCAGTAGTGCAGACAGAGGTTGAAATTGCCCGGAACAGTCAAAATATAGCAGAAGCCAATATCGAGGAATTGAAGACCCGATTGGAAAATGCCGAAGTCAATTATAAACGCTTCAAGGATCTCATGGACAAGGATGCTATTGCAGTTTATCAATTTGAACAGGTAAAAACGGACTATGAATCCCTAAAAGCAAAATATAAGGCATTATCTGCGCAGAGGGTAAGCTCTCATCTGACAACACAAGAAACCAGCAGGAAAACAGGGATCAATGAAGCTGCAATTTTAAGGGCAAGAGCTGCACTTGATCTGGCTAAGCTCAATTTATCTTATACGGTGGTTGTTGCTCCCTATGATGGAATATTAGGCAGGGTCACTTTAGAAGAAGGACAATTGGTACAAGCTGGTCAGCAACTGTTCAATATCGTAAGAGACCAACAAAAGTGGGTTACAGCCAATTATACAGAAAATCAGATGAAGCAGATAGCCTTAGGGAAAAAGGTAAAGCTTTCAGTAGATGCCATTCCGAATGTGGTATTCACGGGTGAAATTAAGGCCATTTCTGAAGCTACGGGCTCTAAGTATTCCAGCATTCCAGTTGATAATAGCACGGGTAATTTTGTAAAGGTACAACAGCGGATACCGGTAAGGATAGAATTTTCAAAGGACAATAAGGTGGAGGATTTAAAGAAATTGATGGTGGGGCTAAATGTGGTGGTAAATTCGATATAGATGAGCAATAGTTTATTTAGGGATTGGATTCCCCAAAAGTTTAAATTGAGCATCCTACTGTTAATTGCAGTTTCTTTATCCTTTTGTAGCGGAATACCCAGTAGCATTTATACATATATCATTTCTGATCAAGCGGCAAATTCCGCGGATCTTTCCATGGCTATGTATGCCTATTGTGCAGGAATGGTCTGTTCGATCTCTTTGATCTTTAGGTTGACCATTTTTATGCCCAAGAAAAGATTGATCATATTCTGTTTGATCATTTTAATGTTCATCAACCTAGGTTTGGCCCTAAACCATGCCCCTTTAATTAATGTGATGTTGATGTTTTTATTTGGTTGTGTGAAAATCATCTTGACCATGGCATTAATATCAGAGCTTATGCCCTTTTTGATGCCTACTGGAGAAAGATACCAGATGTATGCCATTTACTATCCGATGAACTTGATCTTCCCTATTATAGGGGGATTGATTGCTGCATACCTAGCTAGGCAACATTGGGAATTAGGCTATTATTTCCAGACCATGATGCTTTTCATTTCGCTTCTGGTTGTCATTATCTGTTTCAAAACACAGCATATTAAAAAGGTCCCCTTATTTCAATACGACTGGTTAGGAACTATCTTATTGGCCTCCAGTTTACTCTGTTTTTCCTTTGTTGCAAGCTATGGCTTACAAAACAATTGGTTGATGAGCAAGAGCATAATCATGGGAATAGTATTGAGTATCGTTCTTTTTATTTTATTCTTTAATCGGAATTACAAAAAGAAGAGAAAAATCATCAGTTTTTCCGTAATCAGCAATAAAGCCACATTTTTGACCCTATTTACCGTCTTTATCTTGGGGATTTTTTATTCCAATACCAGTTTGCTGAGTAATTTGATGAATGTTTTATTGCCATCCAATCCGACCAAGCAAGCTGAAATTAACGCTTATGTCATAATTGGATATTTCTTGGGAAGTATTTTGGTATACCTATATTTCAAGCAAACCAAAAAATGCAAAGCCATCTTTTTAATTTCTGCTTCTTTCTATCTAACATCCAATTTTTTATTATATAATTTAATTAATATCAATACACCCTTATCCTACTTAATTCTGCCAATTATATTAAGGGGAATGGCGGTTATTATTTCTTTTATTTCCACGGCGGTTTACTTGGCTGGGAATGTGAATGGAAAGGATTTTTTACAGAGCATTGTCATGTTCCTCTTAGTCAGGACATTTTTTGTCACTGTCTTTTGGTCAAGCGTAATCAGTAATTGGTTCAATAAGTTGCAATTTACCCATCAAACTCGATTGGCCGAGATCATGGAGACTGGAGAAAAAGTAGATCGAACAGTTTTGTTAAACTTCCAGAAACAGGCCAATCTTTTGGGCTTACATGATCTATATCTTTACCTATGCCTTATTAACATATTGGTAATAATCATGATAGCCATAATCCCCTACCATTCTTCAACAGTTAGACATATTTTTAACTGGGGAACAAAGAAAAACGTTAAGGAATTAATCCAAGCGACCCCCATGTCTTAATTTTATTTTCAGTTAAACTTTAGGTCTCGGTCCCAGTCCATACTAAAACAAGTTTATTTATTGAATTAAAATGTAAGACGTATACCAAATCAATCCTTCTGTATTATGAAAAACTCCATTCTCATCACTATGCTATTTGTTATGTTCTCTTTAATTTCTAAAGGTCAAGAGGTTGAAGACGATCAACAGCTCGATTCTTCTGTTTATTATAGGAACAACGTCATCTTTGATCGTGTTGTACAACATAAATTAATGGAATTTCCGTTCAAGCGGATTTATTCCAATACCAATAATGGGATCATAGGTATGATGATGCTTTTATCAGAAGATGGATATTTTGGATTTTCACACAGTAATTTCCTGAAAATAACTAATCGCTATTATAATGTCATGGGCTTGAGAGATCTTGAAGGTAATGAGGCAGAAATTGAAATTGAGAGTGATGGCACATCTTATTTCCGTGATTCTGATGGAAATACAATGTCAAGTTTCAAAGAGTCATTAAACCAAATGGTCATCCGGGATGAAGCTGGTGAAGTGTATTATCTAACCTTTGATTGGTTGTCTAATTTAACCGAGTTACATACAAAATCAGGTTATCAATTAACCATTGGGAAAATAAAATCTGGTTTCGAAATCAAGGATAACCAAAATAATGTGGCCGAGATAAAGAAGCAAAAAAATTACGTATGGGTGGCTACTTATTCAAATGGAAAGGTTATATCAACCAAGCGAGGAATCTGGAATTCTAACTCTTCAATCATAGAAGATGGTAATTCTACATTCAATATTGATTATGATATATATACCAATAACTATAAAATAAAAAACAATCAGGGTCTGAACTTGGTAATTAGTAACCAATTTGATCCAAACTTTGGAAAGGACCTTCACCATCACGATCATGCAAAAGATAAATAAGGATATTAATAACTAAAATAGAAAAGGGAACATTTGCAGATGCTTGTTCCCTTTTTCATTATTTTTTATTAAAATCTTCGTTAAAATCTGTTCGTTGGATCCGTACAGCATTTAGGATAGCTAGTAATGCCACGCCGACATCGGCAAAAACGGCCTCCCACATCGTCGCTATCCCTCCAGCCCCTAAAATCAGGACGATGGCTTTTACTGCAAAGGCCAAACCTATATTCTGCCACACAATTTTCTTGGTTTTTCTTCCAATCTTTATGGACATAGGAATCTTGATAGGCCGGTCATCTTGAATTACCACATCCGCGGTTTCGATGGTCGCATCGGACCCTAAGCCTCCCATAGCTATCCCAACATCGCTTAATGCCACAACAGGTGCATCATTTACCCCATCACCGACAAATGCTACGATCTTATCTATCGCTTTGACTTCTTTTAACTTCTCTACCTTACCTTCAGGCAAAAGATCCCCATAAGCTGAGTCAATCTTTAGGAGTTTTGCAACCTCATTTACGACTGTTGTTTTATCACCACTTAACATGGTTACTTTAATACCTTCAGCGTGCAGTGCCCGAATGGTTTCGTCGGCACCTTCCTTAATTTTATCGGCAATCGTGATATAGCCTATATATTTACGGTCAACTGCAACCGCGATGGTTGTATAAACGATTTCCTTATCGGCATGGGGATAAGCGACTTGATGTTGGTCAAGTAATTTGAAATTCCCAACCAAAACCTCTTTCCCCTCGATATTGGCTTTCAATCCATGTCCAGCGATTTCTTCAACCTGGTTTAAGTTAAGATGGCCTTTCACGTCGCCCACGTATTCATGTATGGCTGTGGCTACGGGGTGGGTACTTTTGCTTTCAATTTCATTCACGTAATCTAAAATCTGCGCTTGGTCCGCTGAAGGATCAAATTTGACCTCATTGACTTTAAAAACGCCTTCAGTCATAGTGCCGGTTTTATCCATGACCACATGCTTAACAGCGGCTAAAGTATCTAGGAAATTCCCTCCTTTGACCAAGATTCCATGCCTGCTGGCGGCTCCAATCCCACCAAAATAACCAAGGGGGATCGAGATAACGAGGGCACAGGGACAAGATACCACCAAAAAGATCAAAGCTCTATAAAGCCAATCTTGGAAGACATAATCAGCGACAAAGAAATAGGGAATTAATACGATGCCTATCGCAAGAAATACGACAATCGGGGTATAAATCTTGGCAAATTTTGAAATGAACAATTCTGTAGGTGCTTTTTGTGTACTAGCGTGTTGCACCATTTCAAGGATTTTACTCAGTTTACTGTCTTCATATACCGAGGTGATTTCAACTTCAGACAGCGTTTGAAGATTGATCATTCCAGCGAGCACAGGATCACCTTTGATTTTAGAATCAGGTTTACTTTCTCCAGTCAGGGCTGCGGTATTGAAGGAGCCTGATTCGGTCAACAACTTCCCATCTAGGGCTAGTTTTTCACCTGGTTTTAATTGGACAATATCCCCTACTTGCACTAATTCAGCTTTGATCAATTCAGGCTTTCCATTTCTAAGTACAGTGGCCTCATCAGGTCTTTGATCTAATAAGGATTTGATATTGGCTTTGGCTCTGGAAACAGCCATGGTTTGAAAAGCTTCACCAACCGAATAGAATAGCATGACAGCAACCCCCTCCGGATATTCACCAATAGCGAAGGCACCAATGGTTGCAATTCCCATAAGAAAGAATTCGGAGAAAAAGTTGCCTCTTGAAATACTTTTTAGGGCATCTTTCAAAACAGGGTAACCTACTGGCAAATAAGCCGCCAGATACCAAACCAGTCTTAGCCAACCTTGAAACCAAGGGAAATGAAACACATAATCGAACAAAATACCAGAGATCAAAAAGGCAAAACTGATGATAGCAGGTTTAAAGAGTTCAAAAACACTAGCATCGCTGGCATGAGAATGATCATGACCATGATCAAGGTCGTGATTATGATCTTCGTCCTCTATATGTTCCTGATCTAACTTTTCATTAAGAGTACCTTGATGACTTCGATGATTTTTGGTTTGTTTCAATAAGTCATCAGCATTGGCCTTCTTATAAACTTTCATAGTTTGGCTGCAGATTTCGCAAATCCCGTCTTTATCGAAAATATGTTTGTGATCCATAAATATTTATCCTCTTCTAAATTTAACCTATTTAAATCTAAAAGCTTAGTTTATCAACGATATTAACTAATAATTTGTTTTAACAGTCTTTTATTAATGATGTAAACAAAATGTATATATGATTTATTCCTTACCTAATTCCATTAATAATAAATTGCATCATCAAAAAAATATGGATGAAAATTTATGAAATACTATCAATTATATAATGGGCTTTTGCTTTTGTTGCTTTTATTCTTGAATCCATTGATATCATTGGCACAACCCTATCTCATACAGAGTAAGGAGGGATATTCTAATGTAAGGGAGGATGCCAATGCCAAGAGTAAGGTCCTGGATCAATTGAAAAATAATACGATTGTTTTAATTGATCAAGTTGAGGAACAAGATTTGGAAAAAGAGCAATGGATCAAGATTCTATATTATGAAAATTTACCTTTTTCGATTGTGGAGATTAGTGATGAGAAGTCGCTAAAGACGGGATTTATTCATAAATCGCAGTTAAAAGCGGTAAATAAACTTGAAAAACCAAGTAAGGATGAATTTTCGATGCAATATGTATCGAGGGATTTTAGCCTTAATGATAAAAAGATAGTTTATCAGGATGAAAGTGCTACTTCCATCAAATCCATCAACGGCATCTTTTATTATTTAGGGGATTGTGGCATACCGAAAGAAGAGATTTATAAGGCCGAAGCAAAGATTAATGGCAAAAAGCAAGTTATACCTTCAAAACTATATTTAGGAATTATTTCGGCTACAAATAACTTTGAATATTATAAGGTTGGAAAAGTTTATTTAGCCGTGCAAGAGATTGGTGATGGTGCATGTGCAAACCATGTAGTATGGGTCTTCGAGAAGGATAAGCTCAGCCAGCGATTCGTAGGTTGGGAATTTTAAGAAAAACAAAATGCCCGATCAATTGAGAATCGGGCATCTTTATGTTGTTCAGTAAGTATTTTATATTTATTTCATTAAGCTTACACCATAGCTTTTATTGCCATCAGTTACAGTAACTGTAGCATTTGAATAATCTCTACTTAAATAGATGTAAAAGTTTTTGTAGTTGGATTTCATTGCCAAAGTAAAGATATCAGGCAATTCAGTGCTACCTCTGTTTGCATTGTTGATTTCAAAACCATATCTAGATTTTGATCCATTAGCACTTGTCATTTCGATCACACTTCCAACGAATTCCATTTTAGTAAAGAAACCTTGATCAGGTTCCACTGCTATTGTACCAGTGCTTTCAGAATACACCTGCGCTTCATAGGCTGTAAACACCTTACCTTTTAGATCGGTCAATACCTCTTCTTTTAATTTCTCAGGAACAACCCCGTTGTCCTTTTCACAAGAGATAAATAATACAGCAAAAAACAATAATATACTTAACTTTTTCATACCTTTTAATATCATAATGCTCAAAAGTAGAACAAAAATTAATAACAATTTAATATTTGGAGGCCCTCTAACCTACATAAAAATTATTTGTAGCTATTTGCTTGCAAATGCACGATATCAAGGAATTTGGCTCAAAAACGGACATTTAATCTAAATAACATTCGCTAAACTAGCTTTAGCATTTTTGCTATCAAGTAATCTGAAGAAACATTGTTTTATACTAAAAAAGCCCCTTAATTAATATTAGCAGCATATTTAAGAAAATATATTTACAGCTAACGCGATTTAGCTTAAGACAGGCATAAGAATTTACTTGATTTAGCGTTAATTTAACATAGCAGTAATTACTAACTTAAATATAAACTAAACTTAAAATTATATGCTGAATATGAAAACCAGACTACAAAGCTTGATTTTGGCCCTTTTTTGTGCAATAATCTATAGCAGCTGTAGCAAAGACAGTTTCCTTGATCAACCGGATCCTGAATTAGAAAAAATTGAAATTAAAGACGTTACGCAGGAAGCCCGAGTAAGCGTAAGTATTGAAAATCAGGATGGAGCCAATGGCCCCGAAGGCTCTGTCAAATTAACCGATGGGGATACCACAACAAAATACCTTGCAAAAAACTTCAAAACGTTAGACATTACTTTCCAGTTTGATACCGCGAAGCTAATCGCTGGGTATGATTTTACGACTGGTAATGACTTTGATGGTCGTGATCCAAGGGATTGGAAGTTTTATGGTTCCAATGATGGTCAAACTTGGAAAGAGCTTGACAGCCAAATGGGAATGCAATTTAGAAAGAGAAGAAATACCTACAGCTTCTTTTTTAAGAATGAGGAAAAATTCACGCATTACAAATGGTCAATTTCAAAACTTTATAATGATAACATGTTCCAGGCTTCGGAATTTAGGTTGATTCAGATGCCTCCATCCAGCCAAAAGCAAGAGCCTTTGCAAAAAATCGATAGCTTGACCAAAAATGGGGTTTCATTGGTTTTTATTAATCATTCAAGCAAAGCCCAATTAGAGTATCAGGAACGATTGATGAATACGTATTTTACTGTTTATCCAAAGCTTATTGCCGATTTCAATCCGAACGCCAAGAAAAAAATATACTTTATCATTGATCCAACCTATGAAGGTGCGGCTTATGCATGGGGAGAAGTGGTTGTCTTTGGGTTTAACTATATGGAAGGAAATCCGAAAGATGGGGATGTAGTCGTGCATGAGACGATGCACCATATCCAACAGGATTATAAGGGATCTGTTCCAAGTTGGCTAGTAGAGGGTATTGCGGACAATGTAAGGTATCATTATGGTATTGATAATCCTGATCCTTGGACCCTTCAAGAATATAAACCTGAACACAATTACGACGGAAGTTATGGTATTACCGGTAGATTTTTATTGTGGATTGAAACCCATAAGAACAAGAATTTTGTTAAGGAATTGAATAATGCTTTGATTAAGGGCACAAATTACAATGATTTCTTTATACAGTCTCTTGGAAAAAACATACAAGATGTCTGGAATGAATATGCAAAGAATCCAGCGCTATAGTTGCTATCAAATAAAAATGGGCTATTTAAGATAGCCCATTTTTTATGCTGTAAATCCATTTTTAGTTTCCTAATGATTTTATTTCTGCAATCAGATCATCAATGCTCTGGTTTAATTTATCAAGATCAACATTCTTCAGGTGATTAGCTTGGTATCCTTTCAGTTGTTCAAAAAATTGCAGTAGGTTATTTTTGAATTCATCATAGGCAAGATCAGTGGGAATGTATTTGGTTGAAGGTTCAATTCGTTCAACTCGCGCATTTTCGATTGGGGGATATTGGATCCAGTTGCCGGTATGGTCCAATTTAGGAATATACTCTTCCTGCAACCATAATATTATTTCATCTTTGGGTTGGGATAATCTCAAAAAATAATGTCTTGAATCTGATATTTTTAAACCAAATAAATTAACAGAATAATCGTATTCTTTTAAGAAATCAGACAACATTTTGTTGTTCATCAGCACCTGAATAAGATTGAGTATCTTTTCATTTTCTTTCATCATATTATCAAAATATTATGTTTTCCATTTTCGTGAATAATTCTAAAATAAGGAATCCATCAGAGAAAGCATTAATTATTATTATTTTAACTATTGGTTAATTTTAAGCCAGTACCTTATTAGCAAACAAAAACATAAGGCTATGGCTAGACAACAGTATTTTAGAGTAATTTTCATCATCCTCTTCCCTATTTTCCTGAGTTCATGTGTTAAAAAGGACTTGTTAATTGATGATATAGAAAAGGAAAACCAATCTTCAAAATTATATGTTGGTGAAACCATTCAGTTAAAATCCGCTGATAAAAACACCAAATGGAAAAGTTCGAACAAATTTATTGGGACCATCGATGAAGATGGGCTCCTCACGGCCCATCATATAGGAAAAGTAAAAATTAATGCGACGAAGGACGGAAAAAAGTCCACGGTAGAGATCACCGTTGTTCCAAAAGTCACTGATATCCCAGAACCTGTCTTAAGCTTTGGTTCCTCAAAGGAAGAGATAAAGGATTTAGAAAAAAGAGAATTATTGAATGATTCAGGCCCTGCTATGGCATTTGAACCCGATTCCCCTTATGTGGAATCCTTGTATTATGTGTTTCAGAATGGAAAATGTTCCTATGCCATTGTGAGATTTAAGAATAATCCTACCACAGATATGGATTATATCCTTTCCTTTTTTCATGAACGATATGAAGCCATAGGGACAGAAAAGGATGACTATTATTTTACGGATCAAAAACGTAAAATTATAATAGCTGTTTCAACAAAGAATCAATTGAATGGAAGATATGCAGTATATGAGGAAAAGAAAAAATTCTAATTGACTCATTTTCATGCAATAATTTCTTTGAAAATCTGTTATTAATAAGATACAATTTATCGTCAATTATTAAGACTGTACATTTTATTGGATTTCGCACTATTAAAAAATTAAACAACATTCAAAAGTGAATTCATTAAAGTTAATTTTTAGATCATCTTGTTAGCTCAATGTTAACCACTGATTATTTGTAAATTTTTTAATAAACATTCTACATAATTGGCACAATATTTTCATAAGCGTATCCGTAGTTATTTAACTTTTGATAATTTTTTGAATAATGGAGAATAGTGTTTTGCTGATATTTTCCCTTTTCCAATAATAATCAACTTAAAAAGGATTTTTCAATATGGTAAAGAACCAAAACTTTAATAGCGAAGAAATTATTAAGGAACTTAAGAAATTAGATGAAAAACATCGGGACTATCTAGAGAAAGATGGGAAATGGTTAATAGGTGGTTTTGAGTCAATTATTAGCTATGACGGCAAAATCTCAACCATTCAGGGAGAACAAGTCACTTTGAAAAAAGAAATTTATATGATGTTACCGTCTGAAATCAGAGAAGAAATCGCTCAGTTTATGGACGTAGAATAAGGCAATAAACCTTTCTACAAAATAACATCAGTAATTAAGAGGAAGAACAGGCTATTGAAATCAATAGTTTGTTCTTCCTTTTTCATTTAATATCCTTTGGATAGCTCAAGAATTGTCCTAAACCTCTTCCCTTTCCTGTATTAATCTGTATATTTAGTTGCACATCATGAAAATAGTATGGAAGAAAATAAATCATTACCAGTTTTAAGCCCAGAAGAGATTAGAGTACTAGGATCTTTGTTAGAAAAATCAAAGACGACTCCAGAATATTATCCCATGACGTTGAATGGGCTTTTAACCGCTTGTAATCAGAAAAGCTCGAGGAAACCTGTCGTACAATATGATGAAAACCAAGTTATCCAAGTTTTGGATGGGTTAAAGAAAAAAGGATTAATTTCTACTGTTGTGGGCGGTGGAAGCCGAGTAACCAAATATAAACATAACCTGGCCATACAATTTCCGCTGTTGCCTCAAGAACTGGCCATAATTTGTCTCCTTTTCTTGCGTGGCCCTTTAACCGCTGGTGAAATTAACAGCAATTCCGGTCGTTTATATGAATTTGATAATCTAGATGAAGTACAAGAGCTTCTTCAGAAATTGAGTGCTTCAGAACCTTTATATATTAAACAATTATCAAAACGTGCTGGCCAAAAGGAAGTACGATATATCCATCTATTTGCGGAATTCGATGAGGAATCTTATGAGGATGAGGCACCATCAAGCTCAAGCAATTCCAGTAATGCTGCAATAACGCAATTGGAGGAAAAGGTCTCACAACTTGAAGAACAGTTAAACACCCTTCGAGCTGAATTTGATGAATTAATGAAACAACTATCATAAAATGAAAAGATATTTTCTGTTATCCGTTGCTTGTTTATTTGCACTTCAGTCATATTCTCAATCCTTTCAAACCCTTACTTCTGGCAATAAAGCGAGTTTTAGGGGCTTGGAGACGTATAAAAATAAGGTAGTATGGGTGAGCGGAAGCAATGGGACTGTAGGAAAATCCATGGATTCGGGGAAAACTTGGGAATGGGTTTCGCCGAAGGGATATGAAAAATTTGACTTCAGGGACATTGAAGTATTCAGCGCAAAGGAAGCAGTTATAGTAAGCGCTGGGGCTCCTGCAGTTATATTATATACCAAAGATGGTGGAAAAACATGGATAGAGACCTATAAAAATGAAGATCCAGCTATATTTTTAGATGGAATGGATTTCAGTGGCAAAACTGGCTATGTTATAGGAGATCCTATAGAAGGACAATTTCAGTTATTAAAGAGCAACAATAAAGGAAAAAACTGGACCGATGTAACCGAAGAAATCCATCTGTTTGCTGAACCTGGGGAAGCTGCATTTGCGGCAAGTGGGTCTTCCCTACAGGTTATCAATGATTGGTTATATATCGGTACAGGCGGTACATACTCGAGTTTAATGAAAAGAAGCGAGAAAGAGCGGAAGCTTGATGTGCAAGATGTTCCGATTTGGTCTGGTGCAGCTAGTACAGGAATCTTTTCCATTGACTTCCTCAATGAACGAGTAGGTGTTGTCGTTGGTGGCAATTACACATCAGACAAAGACAATAGCAACAACATTCTCTTAACTCATAATGGGGGTTTATCTTGGGATAAGCCAGAAATACCAGTTCATGGATATCGATCATCAGTTAAGTATATCTCTCCTGAAACCCTCATCGCTACTGGAACTTCCGGCACTGACATTTCCTATGATTCAGGTAAAACTTGGAAGAACATCTCAACTGAAAGTTTCAATGTAATTGCTGTTTCATCCAATAAAAAAATAATTTATTTGGCTGGAAGCAATGGCAATGTAGTCCAATTGAGTTTATAAAAGATATTTTTTCAGAAGAAAAAAGCCCGTTACGAAAATAACGGGCTTTTTATATATGCAAAGAATAATCTTAGCTCACAGGCTCTAAATATTGCGCATAGCAATATCCTTCTTCACCATCTTTAGTTCTCACTAACCACCACTGATCATTAGCGCGACTGATCAAATTAATGATTTCATCTTTAGCCGCTTTACCTACAATTGGTTGATCTGTTCCTGGGCCTTTACGGATATTTAAATTACTGCTTTCGGTAATAACACGAACTTGTGATCCTGCAACGGCAGTTGAAACATCAACATTCATAACAACATCGCCAGTTAAAAAGTTAGGATCAATCTGGTTGTAAATATCCCACAGTTTATTTTTCACATCTGCGCTAGGCGCTGTACCTTGGATATGTAAAACACCGTCTTGTTCTGCAATTGCTAAATCAGTCATTCCTGAAGCCTTTGCAGTATCAATTAATACTTGATATTTCGATTGTAAACTCATATTTTTTTCTATTTAACAGTTAAACCACTCATGTCTACTTTCTTTGGATTCAAAGCATCCAATCCCATTTTCAAGGCTTGAACACGAGCTTGTTCCAATTCACCAGTTACAGTAATCACACCATCAGCTACTGCGGTTTTTACGGAAGGGAAGTCTTTGGTAAATTCGGCCACTTTAGAGGTTAAGTCTGCATCATTGGTATTGATTTCAACAGGAGGCATCGTATTCACTACGATATTGTTTTGAACAGATTTTACAGCTTTGCTGTCTGCAGCTTTAGCGGCATTTTCAATCTGAACTTTCTCATCTTCTGAATTTGCCGTTCCATTTAGAGTTACAACTCCATCTTTAACATCAACGGTTATTCCAGGATTAGCTTGAACAGCAGTTTCTACCTTTGCTTTCAAGTCGGCGTCCGATATTTTGGACTTACAAGCAATTGTTCCGGTCATCAGGGTTCCGGACACCAATGCAATAGTTAAGATTTTTTTTAAATTCATAAATCACCTTGTTTTTATTGGTAAATAATACTTAAAGCTAAACAAAAATTAATCCCAAAAAGTTTTGACAAATATTTTTTTCATTTATTGTAAATCAATCTATACAAATTCGTCAATCAAATGACTCTTAGAATAACAAATAGAAAGAAGGTCTCACCTTCTTAAATATGTTTTGTAACAAAGATTTAAATATTAAAACATAAAAAAACGAGCTTGAAGCTCGTTAAATCTTAATTGCAAAGATATTTTAATAGATCTTTTGTATGGTTATTGTTTTATTATTGAATTGAACCGTCTCCTTTTCTTTTTTGCCAAACAATAAATTTCCAATCGGGGATTCTTTAGAAATAATCATGATGGTCTTCTCCTTAATTTTTACAGCTCCAATTGAAATAGCAATAAAATAATCGAATTGATCAGTTTGAACTATACTACCCATCCTAACTAATTCAGAAGAATTCAGATCAAGGTTATTTATTTTATCTAAATCTATTTCAGCCTGTTTCAATTGATTTTGTAAGCGGCTAATCTCCTGTTGGGCCATTTCCCTTGAAGTCTCATACTTATCGCCCATACTACTTTTAGTATCATTAAGGATGGCATCTTGAGCGGAATCCATGGCAGATTGAATCTCTTGTACCCTATTTCTGCATTTCTTTAAACAATATCCTACAACTTCTTCTTTATTCCAATCCATTATTAAATGTTAAACCACCAATATACAGCAATAAATAGGAATTCAATAAGGATTTCTTAAAGGAATGGGAAAGGAAACTCTATTTAATCGGCTTTTTTGCAAGATTCGGAAAAAATAAAAAAAGCGCCAATATTATTGGCGCTTTCAATTAAAAACTTAATAACCATTTCTATAAATGGATTTTATTAGTTTTCTAAAGCTTTTTTAACGTTTTCTGCTTTTCTTTTAGCGTCGTCTGATAATTCTTTCGTTTTATCACCTACTTTTTCAGCGGTTTTGTCGATCGCCTCACCAGTTTTTTGACCAGCTTCTTTCGTAGCATCAACTGCGTTGTTTACACCTTCTTCAATTTTTTCTCCAGCTTTTTTAGCTGCATCTTTTGTTTTTTCCCATGCAGATTTCGCATCATCTAAAGCTTTTTGAGCAGCTTCTTCTGCTTTTTTATCACCACTTTTTACTGCAGCATCTAAATCAGCTTGTGCTTTCTTTACATTTTCTTCTGCTTTTGCTAGCTCAGCATCTGCATTCGCTTTCATTTCATCAATTGATTCTCCTGTTGTTTCAATAGAGTGATCTAATTTCTCTCCGATTGAAGTATCTCCATCATTGTTTTTGTCCATTGATGAGTTATTGTTACATGCCGATAATGAAAGTGCACATGCAACTGCTGCTAAAACTGCGATTTTTTTCATGTTTCTTATTTGTTTGTGTAATAATAGTTTTTTGTAATATCAATATACTGAATGCAGCACGCAATATTTATACCAATTATTTTATTGAATAGTGCTCCTATTCATACTATTGCTGGTTATTTCTAGTTTTCAATTCTTTTTCCAATCGATCCACATGTTCTGAAAGCTGCTTCAATAACTTCAAATGGTTCACTTGGGAATCAAAGAGTTGCTTTACTTCTTCCTCCAGAAGTACATCTATTTTTTTATGCAAGCTCCTGATTTCCAGTTCAGCCTTCAAATTGACCAAGTAATCATTCTCAGCACGTTTTCTGTCCTTTTCCTCTTGTCGGTTTTGGCTCATCATAATAATGGGTGCTTGTAGAGCAGCCAAACAGGACAAAACTAAATTCATTAAAATAAAGGGATATGGATCAAAGCGGTCTTGCTTTAACATCAATGTATTATACAAGATCCAAACAATCAATATACCTGTGAAAATCAAAATAAATGACCAGCTCCCACCAAATCTGGCGACCTTATCTGAAATAAGCTGCCCTCGATTGAGGTAATCATCTGTAGGATTGATGAGGTTATCGACAATTAATTTTTCCTCTTCAAATGATTTGCGAACGATATCATGAAGTTTTTTTAGGTTTTCATCATTCTGGTTGATCATTTCCAATATATCCTTATTCTTTACTTGATCTAGTTCAGCCATGGTTTATGAAATAAGAAATTAATATATGGACTAAAACCGCGGAGAATCCAAATAGTTGTAAAATAATCAAAAAAAAGCCCCCAATACTGGAGGCTACAAATAAACATATTTCAATTCAATATTTTTTAAGCTTTAGGATAAACTGTACCTTTTGCTGCTTCAAGGGTATTTTTTAACAGACCTATAATAGTCATTAGACCAACACCTCCTGGAACTGGAGTAATCCATGATGATTTTGGAGCTACGTGTTCAAAATCCACATCTCCATAAAGTTTAAATCCTGATTTTGTTTCAGTCGAGTTTTCCCTATTGATTCCCACATCAATAACAATTGCGCCATCTTTGACCATGTCAGCAGTAACAAAATTCTTTTTACCAATCGCTGCAACAACAATGTCCCCTTGCAAAACCTCAGCTTTTAGATCTTTTGTCCTACTATGTGTCAAGGTAACTGTACAGTTTCCTGGATTAGAATTTCTTGCCAACAAGATACTCATCGGAGAACCCACGATATTGCTTCTTCCGACAATGACGGCCTTTTTACCTGCAGTATCAATCCCATAGTGCTCTAACATCAACATGATGCCATAAGGGGTAGCAGGAATAAAGCAAGGCAAGTTACGTTGCATTCTACCTAAATTGATTGGATGGAATCCATCAACATCTTTTCGGTAATCAATGGCTTCGGTTACTTTTTCAGGATCAATATGTTTAGGCAAAGGCAATTGAACGATCAATCCATCGATGCTATCATCAGCATTGATCTCATTGATCTTTTCCAGTAATTCTTTTTCAGTGATGTCCGTATCATAACGAAGGTTGGTAGAATCGAATCCCACTTGCTCACAATTTCTCATTTTGCTCGCAACATAAGTTTCACTGCCACCGTCGTTTCCGACTAAAATAGCTACCAAATGAGGTTTGCGACCTAACTTAGCGGTCAGTTCTGCAGCCTCTCTCTTGATGTCTTCTTTAACTTTGGTTGATACTTCTTTACCGTCCAGTAAATTCATGATATATTTTATAGGTTGATTATCTTAATCTAATTTCAGAACCGCCATAAATGCTGATTGAGGAATCTCTACGTTTCCAACCTGACGCATACGTTTTTTACCTTTCTTCTGCTTTTCCAACAACTTACGCTTACGCGAAATATCACCACCATAACATTTAGCGGTTACATCCTTACGCAAAGCAGAAATTGTTTCCCTAGCAATAATCTTTGCACCAATAGATGCTTGGATACGGATTTCAAACTGCTGTCTTGGTAATAGTTCTTTTAATTTCTCACAGATTTTCTTTCCAAAATCATAAGCATTACTTCTGTGGATCAAAGATGATAAGGCATCCACTGGCTCATCGTTCAGACGAATATCCAATTTCACCAAATCAGATTGTCTATAGCCAATTTGATGGTAATCAAATGATGCATATCCTTTAGAAATTGTCTTTAACTTATCGTAGAAGTCAAATACAATTTCTCCCATTGGCATTTCAAACACCAATTCTACGCGATCAGAAGTTAAATATGATTGGTTAACGATAGTTCCGCGTTTCTGAATACAAAGTGACATTACAGGACCAACGAATTCCGCCTTAGTAATGATATTGGCTTTGATATAAGGTTCTTCGATACTGTCCAATTTACTTGGATCAGGAAGGTCAGAAGGGTTATGAACGACAATCTCTTCATGGTTTTTGGACAAGTACGCTAAGTATGAAACGTTAGGAACAGTCGTAATAACTGTCATATCGAACTCACGCTCTAAACGTTCTTGAATAATTTCCATGTGTAGCATTCCTAAGAAACCACAACGGAAACCAAAGCCCAATGCAGCTGAAGATTCAGGTTCAAATACTAACGAAGCATCATTTAATTGCAAACGGTGCATCGACTCCCTTAGCTCTTCATAATCTTCGGTATCTACCGGATATATACCCGCAAATACCATCGGCTTAACTTCCTCAAAACCTTGGATAGCTTGAGCACAAGGGCGATCTTTCTTGGTGATGGTATCCCCTACTTTTACCTCTCTAGCTTCCTTAATCCCCGAAATAATATAACCTACATCACCAGTCTTGATCACTTCTTTTGGAACCTGGTTTAACTTCAAAGTCCCAACCTCATCAGCTATATATTCTTTTCCAGTAGCGACAAACTTAACGCGGTCTCCTTTTCTAATTTCTCCGTTTTCAACTTTGAAATAAGCCATAATCCCTCTAAAAGAGTTGAATACAGAGTCAAAGATCAAAGCTTGCAAAGGAGCTTCAGGATCACCTACAGGTGCAGGAATACGCTCAATAATAGCGGCTAGGATATCAGGAATTCCCATTCCGGTTTTTCCGGATGCAGGAATAATTTCTTCTCGTTTTCCTCCGATCAATTCAACGATTTGATCCTTCACTTCCTCTGGCATAGCTCCTGGTAAATCCATCTTATTCAAAATTGGGATAATTTCAAGATCATGCTCAAGTGCTAGATATAGGTTGGAAATAGTTTGCGCCTGAATACCTTGGGAAGCATCAACGATCAGCAATGCGCCTTCACAAGCAGCAATCGATCTAGAAACTTCATAAGAGAAATCCACGTGACCCGGAGTGTCAATCAGATTCAACACATACGTCTGTCCATCTTTGGTATACTCCATTTGGATTGCATGGCTCTTAATCGTAATCCCTCTTTCACGTTCCAAGTCCATATTATCCAACAATTGAGCTTGTGCTTCACGTTGGGTAATGGTATTGGTATACTCTAATAATCTATCGGCCAAAGTACTTTTCCCGTGGTCGATATGTGCGATGATACAAAAATTGCGTATATGCTTCATATAGGTTATTATGCCTTCAATTTAATTCGCAAATATAATTTTTTTAAGTGAGCTTTTTAGCTATTATAATCATCTATTTCCGAATAATAGAAACATTTACGCCCTATTTTCATGAATACTGGATTTTCCTCGGATTAAAGAATTTGCTTTAGGCTATGATTTGGCAGGAAGTAGGAAAACCTCCTTTGGAAACAATAAATGGAAACAGGTGCCTTTCCCAATTTCACTTTCCACTTCGATTGTAATATGCAGACGATCGGCAATCCTTTTTACAATGGTCAAACCCAAGCCTGTCCCCTCATAATTATTGGCATTGGACATCCGTTTGAAGGAATCATAAATGGTACTTAGCTCCTCTTTAGCGATTCCAATTCCATTATCTTGGATGGTATAGCGGACAAACTCATGTTTGAAACTTGAAGAAATGGAAACTACTGGGTTTTCTACCTTAGCACTGTATTTAATGGCATTGCCAATTAGGTTTTGGAACAATTGATACACGATACTTCTTTCACCATAGACAGGCAGGATATTCCCATACTGCACCTCAGTCTTCATGGCATTATACCTCAACTGACTGAAATTGACTATTTGCTTCAAGAACTCATCCACATAAACGGGTTCCATTCTGTACTGGTAATCTTTCACTTTGGAGAAATCATGAATACTTTTCAAGAGTTCAGAAATTACCTCTACAGCCTCCGTAGTATTCTTGAGCATTTTCAATTTCAGGTCATTCTTCATTTCCGGACGCTGAAGTAGCATCTGCGTAGATAGATTGATTGCCGATAATGGATTTTTAAGGTCATGACTAACGGTATGAGCATAATTATCCAATGCCCTATTTAAGTCTACAACCTCTTTGTTCAATTTATCGATTTCTTGAGAAAAATTCTTACTGCTCTGAATGATCAGATTTCTAAGCCGTTTAATAAAGTAGACTTCATTATCTTGCCAAGGCTCGCAGGTCCCTACGGTTTTCTGATGCCAAATATCAAGCACAGGATGTTCTTCCTTTTCAAATGAATCATTTGGAAGATTCAGGTTTATTCTCGATTCAGGTTTAGCCACCCATTTCCTTCTTAATTCTTTTTCCTTCCTAAACCAAAATACGGTGCAATTCTCTTCCAACTCCACTTTCAATGCAGCCAGACCTACAAAGCGTTCGGCATCCAAACCTAACTCTTCACCATATTTTAATATAAATTCAGAATCAAAGAATATGGGGTCAGCAGTGATTCTGGAAAGAAGCCCTTTAATGTCCAAGACTTTGTCAAATCCAATGGAGATATTATAGGTATAGAGTCTGCCATTTATCAAAATAAGCATAGCATCTGCTTTGGCATAATAGCAAAGCTCCTTATCGAGCTCCATAAAAGCCTCCGCAAGATTATTTTTCAGGATTAACTTTTCCTTCAGCTGCAACTCAAAATTCCGGATATCATCTTGAAAGTCCTTAATTTTGTTCTTTTGCTCCTCTTCGTATCGGTAAATAGCCATTTGGATAAAATAGACCATGGCCTCACGTTTGAGTAGGTTTATTTTCTTACCTTTTTTACTTTGACAGAATACATAGCCCCATATCTTTCCATCAATTTGAAGAGATACACTTAGATTTGAATTGACTCCATCCTTAATGAGGTATTTCGCATGAAGAGGAGAAATCATCCTAATATTAGTCTGCGATAAATTGGGCTTGAAATGGTCTTTGCTAATTATTTTTATGGTCTTGCCATTCACTTGGGCAGTATAGCGATGAAAATTAACCGTATGAATGTTTTTGGCATGCTTAAAAATATCCATATCGGGATAATAGCTCCCCAATAATTTTTCCAGGTCTGAATTCTCAATACTTTCAGCAACAACATATCCATCCCCATTCCCTACATATTGAAAAACTCTAACACGATCAAAACCTGATATTTTGGAGATATAGGAACTGACCACTTTCCATATCTTTCCTTTGCTATCACTTAATAGCTTGTCTACGATTTCAAATTTCGGAAAGAAAACATTGGAGTCTTCAAATTTCTTCTCAAACTCTAAATAGAACTTGTCATTGAATAGATAGATATTCAGGTAATATGGTTCATCAAGAATCGTCAATTCCAATAAAACACGTTCATTTGTTTCATTGATTACTTGATCGATGGCAATCTTTATACTGACAACATATTTGGAGAAATATTCAGTTAAAATTTCCCATAAATTAAGCCCTAAAACATTGATTACATCATTGTTTAGCCAATGCTCACAGTTTTCACTACCTGCTATGAGGTTATAATCTAAATCGACTATCAATAAATAACCGAACTCTTGAATCCCTTCACTGAGATTCAAATGTTCTTCCTCAAGAATAACCCGATTATCCATTTACGTTAATTCATAGTTAGAAACTTCTTACTATCCTGGTTTGGCCAGATGTTTTTCAAACAGCAGTTAAAATTAGAAAAAAGAAATCAAGTTTAAATATATCCAAACTATATTTTTATCAATATTGAGTATCAATAAATCACTAAAATTTCAAAGAATCATACTATTATCTTATTTTCAATAAGTTACCTGTTAAAAATATTGAATAAGAATTTAATAAAAACAACAGAAACTCTGGAAGCCATATCCCTTAAACCATTCTGAAAAATCGATTTGAATAATGAATTATTAAATTCTATATAGATGAATTTACAACATGTAAATCTCTGGACATTCCCTTTTGAGCAATAAAAAAGGAGCTGCCAGATGACAACTCCTTTTTATGCTTTTAAAGCTTGGACTTATTCTGCCAAACTTGGCACTTGTACCAATTCACTTGTATCTTTATCGTAATCGATATTATCGAAATTAAAACCAAACAATTGGAAGAAATCATCACGGTAACCTTTGATATCCGAAATCTCTTCTAAATTTTCAGTATTTGCTTGTTCCCAAAGTTTTGCAACTTCCTCTTGAACATCAGCTCTCATTTCAAGATCATCCACGCGGATTCTTCCTTTTTCATCCAAAGGAGTCTCTACATTGTTGTATAATCTTTCGGCAAACAATCTTTGCATCTGCTCGATGGTTCCTTCATGGATTCCTTTTTCTTTCATCACTTTATATAACAATGAAATATACAATGGAACCACAGGAATTGCAGAGCTTGATTGAGTAACCAAAGCCTTGTTTACAGAAACGTATGAAATACCATGCAAATCTTTTAAAATCTCGTTGATGGTTGGAACAGTTCCTTCCAAATCATCTTTCGCACGGCCGATTGTACCATTTCTATAGATAGGGTAAGTCAATTCAGGGCCGATATATGAATAAGCAACAGTTTTTACGCCTTCTGCCAGAACACCTGCAGCCTTAAGGTCTTCAATCCAGAATTTCCAATCTTCACCGCCCATTACAGCTACGGTATTGTTGATGTCATCCTCTGAATCTACTGGTTGTATGCTGATATCTGAAACTACACCAGAGTGGAAATCTACAGTTTTATTAGTGAAAGGTTGTTCAATTGGCTTTAATACTGAAGCATGTTGAACACCTGTTTTTGGATGCGTACGACGCGGAGATGCTAAAGAATATACAACCAAGTCAACTTGACCTAGATCTTTTTTGATTAAGTCAATGGTTTGAGCCTTGATCTCATCTGAGAAAGCATCACCATTGATACTTTTTGCATATAAACCGGCAGCGTGCGCTTCTTTTTCAAAAGCAGCACTGTTGTACCAACCTGCAGTACCTAATTTTCCTTCAGATGCTGGTTTTTCAAAAAACACCCCGATAGTTGCTGCTCCTGAACCGAATGCAGCACTAATGCGTGAAGCAATCCCAAATCCAGTAGATGCACCGATTACCAATACCTTCTTAGGCCCGTTTTTAATCTCGCCTTTAGATTTTACGTAATCGATTTGGTTTTTGATATTCTCTGCCGCTCCTTCTGGATGCGCTGTCAAGCAGATAAAACCTCTAGTTCTTGGTTGAATAATCATATTGCTAAATTCTCAATTTGAATAATTTTTACAAAAGTAGTTAATTTTTCAAGTAAACCGCCCCTAAATATCCCCCTTTAATCCTTTTCAAATCCTTGCAACCTAATGCTCAGAAGGTTAATGGCGCTTGCTACTATTTTTTTATGAAGTCTTGATAGAGTAAGTTAATAACTTCTTTCGACATTACAATATCTTCATTTCGGTCTATCGTCGGAATGCAGCCATTTGTAATCACCACAAAGCCAAACTTTTTCTTAGGCTCAAAAAACATATTGCTATATAAGCCATAAGCCGAACCTGTATGTCCGATCATATGTTCCCCAGGAATTAATCGGTCTGATTCCAGCAAAGCTAATCCATAATTTTCTTTAGCTGATAATCCAGTCTGCATCTTTTTTGAACTAGCTTTTGAAATTAACTTAACTTTTCCGAGTTTTCCATGATTCATGTGCATCTGCATATACTTTGCTAGGTCCTTGGCCGAAATTTTCATCCCGCCGGTTGGCGAAAATACAGGCGTACTCACACCCATCGTATAATTCTTGATTTCCTCGGACCTTGGATTATATGCTGCTTTTTGCTCAACATATACTCCATTTTCCTTGTCATATAGTTTTGCAAATCTTTTGTGGTCCAATGAATCCACACAAAAGCCGGCCTCCAATTTTAATGGGTTTAAGATCTGTTGTTTTATATAATTGTCAAACCGAACATTTGTCAGTCTTTCTAAAACAGCTCCGATCATATTGAAATTTAAATTACAGTATTCATAATCAGTTCCTGGTTCATAGTTGTTGTAAGATTTTGCCCAATCCTTGTTTTTAGTGGTATCCAGCACATCGAATGTAAAATAACCATTGCTATCATTCAAACTTGAACGATGAGATAGCATCATTTCTAAGGTTATCTTGGTATCTGGAAATTTAGGGTTTCTAACTTTAAACCCTACTAAATCGCTAATATCATCATCCAACGAAACCTTGCCCTTTTCTACCAATTGCATGATGGCTGTAGAACTGAATGATTTGGAAATGGATGCAATCCTGAAAAGATCATTTGTAGTTAGAGGGGCTTTAGTTTCAAGGTCTTTATATCCAAATGCCTTTTCATAAACTGGCTTTCCGTTTTTTACAACCACAATAGCCAAACCAACTGCCTCATATTTATCGGTTATTTTCTTCAGGTCCGATTCAAATGAAGCACTTTGTGCCATTGCCCCCGTACTCAATGAGACTGCTGTAAACAGACAAAACAAACTCTTAAATCTTTTTAGATTTATTTTCATAGTAGATTATATTATTGTTAGTAGATATTTTAAGCCGAATGCGACCAACATTCCAAGACCAAAACTCAATAAGGTACCGATCAGTACATACTCCGTAAACTTTGTGTCTTTGGCATTCGTCAGGTCCCCAAACCTGAATATTGATTTTGCAGCTAAAAGGAAGCCTATACCTTCATTCAAACCGAGTATCACAAAACCCAATATCATCGCGCGCTCTAGAATCCCGATGATGGTCCCAGCATCAAATAAGGTCTCTTTTCGCTTGCTATTGAATTCAACTTCCTTGTTCCATTTGCTAAAAAATACACGGATAATGATGGGTATGACAAATACGATCAGCAAAATGGCAATCGTAAATAGCAATACATGATTCCAGTCTATGTTCGCTAATATATCATGGAAACCTGTCCTATTATTGAAATAATATACAGCAAATATGCTCATTATATGCAGAGCTTGATCCACTAAGAATATCCGGACAGGATTAGATGGCCATTTTTGTTCCCAACCTATTTTGAGGCTGTCGATTGCTAAATGCGCTGCAACCAGAAAAAGGATGCTTTGCCACTTGTTGCCCAGATCATTTATAAAAAACAAGATCAATAGCCCCGCATGCACCGCAACATGATAAAACAAATATTGTATATGTGTCTTACGTTTTTCAACCCATGATTTAGGCTGAAAAACAAAATCCCCTAAAATGTGGGATATCAACATTTTAAGCAAATCAATTAACATAGGCCTTCAACTCTTTTGTGCAATATTCTATAACTTGGTTGATCTTTGAATAGTTCGCCTTACTAAGCTCTGTGCTTACCTGACTCTGATGTTTTCTTCCTATGATCTTCGTCAGCTCCGTCTGGTTGGCATTTGGATAATCCATTGCTGCCTGCACGGTTTCCGCCATGTTCGGAGTCCATTGATCAGTTAAGCGAGTGCACAAGGTCAAAATTAAATTCATGCGTTCATCCAAATCCTTCCATTTGGACTTGAATTCCAAACTCTCCTTACTCAAGCCATCCAATGATTGACCAGAAAGGACAAATGCTTCACCACTAGATTTCTTAATGTCCTTATCAATGAAATCTACCTGCCCCACTCCTATGCCTATTCGGATATCCATTCCTTCCAATTGCCTCATTTCTGACTTCAGGTAAAAGATAGCCTGAAAACAGGCCTCAATTGGGACTTCCGCCTGAAAACTGTCCCCACGGAAAATATCATAGGTCAGTGCATGCTTCTTGATGCCTCGCTCTAACCTTGGCAACCATTCTTTCGCATCATGCGACCTAGAATGTACAACATCTCCTGTTAATATGACATGGTAACTCATCCTTTTCTTTTTATTAATCATCCAATATAATGATATTTCTTATTATCATCAAAATAAATGATAAACAAATTTATCACTAAAAACGATGATAATTAAATTTATCATTAAAATAAGTGATATTTTTGATTATCAGCAATCTTGATAATAACTAAATGAGTACTACACAAAACCTAGAATAAACAATTATTTATTAAATTGTGTTCTACAAAATAAAGCTTATGGGAAACTATGCAAAAAGGCTAACAGCAAAAAGCAATTTCAAACTAAATGAACATCCTACCGATATAAAAGATGAGATAAGCAAGGATGAAGCAAAACTTGAATTAAAGGAATTAAGAAAGAAAATTGCTGCAATACAGGACAAAATGTATGCAGATGATAGATATTCCGTATTGATCTGTTTACAAGGGATGGACACTTCAGGAAAGGACTCACTGATTAGGGAAGTCTTCAAAGAGATGAATGTACGCGGAGTGGTCGTTGAAAGTTTCAAGACTCCAACAGAGATCGAGCTACAACATGATTATTTATGGAGACATGAAATAAGGTTGCCAGAAAAAGGAAAATTCACAGTCTTCAATCGAACCCATTATGAAAATGTATTGGTGACCAGGGTACATCCTGAATATCTAATGAACGAAAGGATTCCCCATATTACTGACCCAAACAACTTACCCAATGATTTTTGGGAAATGCGCTTCAAACAGATCAATAACTTTGAAGAACGATTGACACAAAATGGAATGATTGTCTTCAAATTCTTTTTGAATGTCAGCAAGGAGGAACAACGTGACAGGCTCTTGAGCCGATTAGAAGAGGAAGAAAAGAATTGGAAGTTCTCTCCCGGGGACCTGAAAGAAAGAGCACTATGGAGCAAATACATGGAATGCTATGAAGATGCCATCAAGAACACCAGCAAAAAACATGCACCCTGGTATGTGATCCCTTCAGATTCCAAGCCAATCAGTAGATTCTTGGTCGCCAAGATTATTTACGAGGTATTATCGGAATACAAGGATATCAAGTACCCTGAAATGTCAGAAGAGATCGAAGAACACAAGAAGAAATATAAAGAACAGTTGGAAGCGGAATAGCTTCCAACTGATTATCTTAAAATACGACATTCGAAAGGCCACCATCCAATGGTATAGAGGCTCCCGTCAAGAAACTGGCATAAGGAGAAGCTAAGAATGCCGCCAAATACCCATATTCCTCTGGTTTACCCAATCGCTTGATGGGCATGCTTTCAATCCGTCGCTTTTCAATCGTCTCTAAAGAAACGCCTTCATTTTTTGCCTGATTGTTCATCAGATCATAGAGCCTATCCGTAGCAAAGTAGCCTGTCAATATCGAATTGACCGTAATGCCATCGGCAGCAACAGCTTTTGAAAGCGATTTACTCCAGCTTACTAAGGCAACGCGCATGGTGTTTGAAAGCACTAAACTATCTTGGGGCTCTTTAACCGTTAAGGAAGAAACATTGATAATGCGTCCAAAACCTGAGCCACGCATACCCTTCAAAGCTAATTCTGAAGTGTACACTGCATTTTTGAACAATAGGTCGAAGGCCTGCTGATAATCAGCGATATTTTTATGGGATACATCTCCAGCTGCAGGTCCATTGGTATTATTCACCAAGACATCGACCTGATTCGCATCAAAATAGGCCGTTAAATTAGCTTGATGTTGCTCAAAATCCATAAAATCTGTTTTCAGAAAGCCATGTTGCTGCCCATTTCCGACAGACAGATCTTTCAACACATCTTTTAATTTATCTTCATTTCTGGCCATCAAAGTGACTTCGGCTCCACAAGCTGCCAATTCCTTAGCAATTGCTTTCCCGATCCCTGAAGTGGCGCCTCCAACCAAGGCCTTTTTACCTGTTAAATCAATATGCATATCAAAATTTTGAAAGCCTAAATATAGCCATTCAATAAGAAAAACCGACTATTCCAATAGGTTTTAATCACCCTCATATTTTGGATAGCCCTCTTCATCAAGATCAACACGATCATCCTCAGCATCTTTAGAGAGCTCTTCATCTTCTTTGGAAACCCGGACGATGCTCTCTCCTTCTATGTGCATATTGTTATCTTCTAAATCTTCCTCTTCCAACTCTTCCAATGGTGCATATTCATCGCCCACATAAGGATTTGAAGAATCGTAGGTGGAGTCATCATCTGCCGCTCCTTCGCTGATAGTATCATAGTCAGAGGGATGCTCCCAATCTGGATCTTTATCATTGACATCTAATTCGTATGAAGCATCTTCCTTATTATAGGCCAAGTCATTTGGATCCTTAGGCCCTTGGTCATCATCATTAGCTTTATTTTGCTTTTTGTTCTCTTCTGAATTCATAATAATTAAATATTTAAAACCTATTCTTAAAACCATCCAAATAACCCAATTGTTTGCATAAACATCATAAGATTAACTTGTTTGCAGCGTTGTATAAAAAAAGATAATTAGCTATATTTACTTTTAACAATTTATAAACTCTATTATGCAAACTAAAACTGAGTACCTTATTTGGGACAAAATCGTCTCAAGTGCGAAAAGTCGTTTTGATGCTGAATTATATGCCAATAAATTCAGAAATATGAATCCAGAATTGTTTGACAAATTGATCCTACATATCATTGTTGGATTTGCTTCTGGAGAAGATCATGATAGTATTTCAACCAACCTACACAACGAATTGGAACATTTAGGGATTGATGTTCGTGAGGGTGTCATCGACACCATAGTATCGGATAAACATGTCACATTCTCATGTGAAATCTATGCCGCCTACCTGACCTTTTCCATGCTCGAAGACGGGGCCTTAGAGGTTGAAGTACTGGGTTATGTTACCGACCTACTGGAAAACCCTCATATTTATTAGAATAGCAATTTTCATTTCAGGTAGCTGAAATCGGATAAACCCGCTTATCATCATCGCAAGCTGTATCAATTTTCCTGTTTTTTATGTAACTTCGCAGTTATATGGAAACCGTTGTTAGTGGTATTAGAAGTACCGGAAAATTACACCTTGGAAATTACTATGGGGCATTGAAAAATTTCGTCAAAATGCAGGACGAATACAATTGCTTCTTTTTTATCGCAGATTTACACTCTTTAACGACCCACCCTACTCCACATGGCCTCAAAGAAACGGTTCGCAATGTGGTGGTGGAATACCTTGCCGCTGGATTAGATCCTGAAAAATCAACTATATACGTTCAATCTGATGTACCTGAAGTAGCTGAACTCTATCTATACATGAATATGAACGCCTACATGGGTGAATTGGAAAGATCGACAGCTTTTAAAGATAAGGTCAGAGCAAACCCTAATAATGTCAATGCAGGTTTATTGACCTATCCGGTTCTTATGGCCTGTGATATCTTGATCCATCATGGAACAAAAGTACCCGTAGGTAAAGATCAAGAACAACACCTGGAAATGACCAGAACCTTCTCGAACAGGTTCAACCGTCTTTATGAGGTAGATTATTTCAAAGAAGCATTCGCATTCACTTATGCGGATAAGCTGATTAAGATCCCTGGACTATCTGGTCAAGGTAAAATGGGGAAATCAAACGGTGAAGCGGATTGTATCTATCTTTCCGATGCTGAAGAGGTAATCCGTAAAAAGATTATGCGTGCAGTTACGGATGCTGGACCGACTGAGCAAAACCAAGTGAAACCTGAAGCAGTACAAAACCTTTTCGATTTGATGAACGTGGTATCTTCTGCAGATACCCTTCAGCACTTTGATGGATTATATAATAAAGCCGAAATCCGCTACGGTGATTTCAAAAAACAACTTGCTGAAGATATGGTAACAGCAACCAGTGAAGTGAGAGCGCGTATCCAAGAAATCAGTCAAGATGATGCATACATTGCCAAAGTCCTTAAAATGGGGGCAGAAAAAGCCCAGGCAAGTGCGCAGAAGACTATGAAAGAAGTTCGTGAAATTATCGGTTTAAAAAAATTGTATTAAAAGATGCATATAGCAATTGTTGGAAATATTGGAGCTGGTAAAACAACCTTAACTGAGTTACTTGCTAAACACCTTAATTTTGAGCCTCAATTTGAAGCTGTAGAAAACAACCCTTACCTAGAGGATTTCTATAGCGACATGAAACGTTGGGCCTTTAACCTGCAGATTTTCTTCCTAAATTCTAGATTCCGCCATATTGTGGACCTACAGAATAGAGAAATCAATATGATCCAAGATAGAACCATCTATGAGGATGCTTACATATTTGCAGAAAACTTATATGATATGGGCTTGATGAGTGCCCGTGATTTTGAAAACTATTCCGATATTTTTCAAAGCATTGTAAACTATATCAAACCACCAGATCTTTTGATCTACCTTCGTGCTTCAGTACCTACTTTAGTGAATAACATCCAAAAGCGAGGTCGCGACTACGAATCTGGTATCCGTTTAGATTATCTATCTAAATTGAACGAGAAATACGAAAAATGGATAAATAACTATTCTGAAGGTAAATTATTGGTCCTTGACAAGGATAACCTTGATTTCGCCAATAATCAGGAAGATCTCGGAAAAATCATCCAAAAAATAGAAGCCGAACTCTTCGGTTTATTTTAAGAACTTAAAAGCCGATATTCTTCGGCTTTTCTTATTTTTAATCTATGAAAGTAATTGGAATAATACCTGCTAGGTACGACTCAACCAGATTTCCAGGAAAACCCTTGGTGGATATTGCCGGGATGACCATGATCCAACGTGTATACAACCAAGTAAAACACGCCGCTTCCCTAAACGAAGTTGTGGTAGCCACGGATGACCAACGCATTTTTGACCATGTAAAAAGTTTTGCTGGCAATGTTGTCATGACTAGTAAGGACCATCAATCTGGTACAGATCGTTGCGCAGAAGTCATCAATAATATTTCTGGTTTCGATATCGCTATCAATATCCAAGGCGATGAACCTTTTATTGATCCCCAGCAAATTGATTTACTCGTATCTTGTTTCCAAAGACCTGAAGTGGAAATAGCGACTCTTGTACGTCCAATCAACGAACTTGCCGATCTTGAAAATGTAAATAAGCCAAAGGTGGTTTTAAACCAAAAAAACGAGGCACTATATTTTTCTCGGCAACCCATTCCCTATATGAGAGGAACAGATATCAAGGAATGGCTCTCAAAAGAAACCTATTACAATCATATCGGTATCTATGGTTTTAAAGTGGAAACTTTAAAAGATTTAGCCAAACTACCGATTTCAAAACTAGAAAAAACTGAATCCTTAGAACAACTCCGTTGGCTGGATAATGGGTACAGAATCCAAACTGCTATATCTAATCATATCAACGATGCAATCGACAGCCCTGAAGATCTACAGGATATCCTCAAAAAATATTTCAGCAAATAGCTAAAACAAAGAGGTCAAGAATAAATCTTGACCTCTTTGTTTATTTTTCAATTCCTTCTTCCCTATTTTCAAGCTCTGAAGAACAAATCTCTTTTAATAACTTACTTCAGACATCCCTGACAGTAATTCCTGATAATCTTCCAGCTTAATTCTTTTCATATCGTCAAAAACCATGTCCAGCGAATTGATTTGCTCTCTTGTCCTTATGCCTATAACGCTACAAGCAACCGGCTGATGCAATAAGGGATATTTCAAAGCAAGCGCTAGATTAGCAACACCTAACTGGTTAGATATTTCTGTAACCTTACGTTGTATTTCCAAGACCTCATGGACTGAATAACTCAAATATTTCTGGGCAGCCTTTTTCAATAACAGACCTTGGGCTACAGTTCCTCTTGCCAACACAGAAATACCGCTTTCAGCAAGTTCAGGAAAATACTTCTCTGGCCTCCGGTCAAATATACTGTATTGCATCATATCTGAAATGATATCGCTATTCTTGGCATAATTCAAGAACACCTTTGGTCGAATGGATGATATTCCATAATAACGAATCTTTCCCTGTTGGACCAATAACTCAAAGGCTTCAACGATTTCATCAAAGGGATCCTCAATCGTTCCGCCATGAAGCTGGTAAAGATCGAGGTAATCAGTTTTCAAGCGACTCAAAGATTCGTCAATCGATTTTAGGATATATGCCTTACTTGGTGCCCAATCCCAACCACTTCCATCTTCTTTCCACTTATTTCCAACTTTGGAAGCTAATATCCATTTATCACGATTACCTTCAATCAACCTACCGATTAATTCTTCATTCTTTCCTTTATCATAAAGATCTGAAGTGTCCAGGTAATTGATTCCAAGTTCTTGTGCATGTTTGATAATATAGGAATTCGTTTCATCATGACCTTGCACCAATGACATCGCGCCAAGTCCAATTTCAGATATCTCTAATTCCGATTTACCTAATTTATTATATTGCATTCTCATTTGGCGATTTTATATCCAGCAGTTCCACATCAAAGATCAAGGTACTATAAGGAGGAATCGGACCACTTCCACGTTCTCCATATCCTAAGTTATAAGGAATGAAGAATCTATATTTAGCACCTTTTTTCATCAAAGGAATACCAATTTTCCAGCCTTCAATCACATTATCCAGTTCAAGATCTAAGGGTTCACCACGTTCGTAGGAATTATCAAAAGTCTCACCTGTGTGGACCTTTCCAATATAATGAACCTTAACAGTATCAGTTATTGAAGGATTTAATCCTGTTCCTTCTTTCAATACCTCATATTGAACCCCTTCTGCTGTCACCTTGACGCCGGCCCTGCTTTTGTTTTTCGTCAAGAAATCTTCAGCAGATTTCTTCAATCCAGCACTCTTTTCATCCTGGATTTTCTGCAATCCATCACGGATTATTTGCTCTCGGTCTTCATCCTTAAATAAGGGCTCTTTACCTTCAAGCACATCTCCTATTGCTTGTAATAATTTCGCCTTGTTGATCGGCAAATCCATTTTCTTGATGTATGACCCTAGATCTTGTCCTAAAGCATAGGACAGCGAATCATTAGCATTGGAAAAGGCTTGTGCCTGACTTTGCGAACTTATTGCTAAACAAAAAAAGATTCCTAAAATGTACTTCATTATGGTTTATGGTTTTTTATTATTTTATCGATAATCTCTGCTGTACAATCTTGATAGTCCACATTGACGTTTGACTTTGCATTCAACCAAGATTCTATGTCCAGCTCCGATTTCTTCTTTAAACTTTTGATCACAGGTACCCCGATTTCTTCAAGAGATGCCGCATTTAAATGTTGCTCATATTGGTTCTTCATCGGAATGACCAATAATTTCTTCCCTAAATATAGAGCTTCTGCGGGAGTTTCAAAGCCTGCACCACATAATACACCTGAAGATTCTGCCATGCTCTGAACAAAGGCATCGGAATTGATCGGATTGATTGACACATTCTTCAACCTAAAAGGCTTCTTATTATGTTTAGAAAACACCTCCCATTTCACATCTGTAAATCTTGATAGATGTTTTAATAGATGGGAATCATCATAGGAAGGCAAATATACGGTATAATGGCCTAAATCTTTAGGATCCAGCTCTCTAACTGATTGTCTGATTACTGGAGTAAAGATATGGGAGGCATACGATTTAAAATGAAAACCATAGGATATATTGGAAGGCGCATAATTTTTCATGATGAATTTCCCTAACATATCCGATTCTTCAGGTTTAGGACTTGAGGGATCAAAGGCGCCTATCTGATGGCTTAGACCAATACAATTCTTTTCCTTAAAATAACATCCCCAAGCAGATATCGGTTCAAAATCATTGATTACCAAATCATAGTCTTCAACAGGCACCGAGTTCACTTCCTTTACAAATTTCCGTACCGTCGAACTCATAAAAGTCTTCCAAAGGTCTACCCCTCCAGATTTGCCAAAAATAAAACTCAACCCATGGTATCGATACTTCACTTCAAATGGTAAATCGATGTCGGCTTGAATGCCACTGATTAAAACATCGACCTGACCATATTCCCGAAGACATGGAATAATATCGATCGCTCGACACAAATGCCCATTTCCAGTCCCTTGAACAGCATATAATATTTTCATCGAATCAGTATTTGACTTCAACAAAGTAACAAATTTCAGTTAATATGTTTCGACAAAATCCTAGATATCTTAACTAAAAATTATTATATTTCGATAAAGCTCTACTAACCAACATGAAACAATGTTGTATTCTGTTTATCGCTGCATTCTTTATGCTCTTCCTATCTTCATGGGGCTTCCAACCGCATAAATTGATGAACCAACATGCCATCTTTACCCTACCAGCAGAGCTCAGCCTATTTTATAAGAAACATCGATACCAAATCCGAGAGTTTGCCATCAATGCCGATAAAAGAGTATATATAGATCCAGCCGAGTCACCACGCCATTTTATAGATCTTGATCAAATTGCAGACCACGATTCCGTTCAGATACCTTGGAAGCAGGCCAAAGAAAAGTACAATGAAAAATACCTGATTAGTCGTGGCATTGTTCCTTGGCAAATAGAGAAATCCTATCGACAATTAAAAAATGCCTTCTACGATAAGGATATCAAGCGGATCATTAAGATCTCTGCTGATTTGGGTCACTATACTGCTGATGCCCATGTCCCTCTACATACCAGCAGCAATTATAATGGTCAATTGACCGACCAGGTTGGGATCCATTCCTTATGGGAAACCCGACTACCGGAAAAGTTCAGTAAGGATTATCCCTTATATGTAGGGCCAGCGGACTATGTAGACAATGTTTTGGAATATGCTTGGAAAGCAGTCCTTGAAAGCCATTCCCTCCTCGACTCTGTATTAAAAGTAGAAAAGGAATTGTCAAAGCGCCTTCCAAAAGTACTACATAGAGCCTATATCAAACGTGGCCAACAAATTCAAACTAATTATTCGGACTTTTATGCTACAAATTACCATAACCAGTTAAATGGGATGGTTATGCGCAGAATGAAAAAATCCATCCATGCCATCGGCTCTTTATGGTATACAGCATGGATTGATGCTGGTCAACCAGACCTATCTAATTCCGAAAAGCTGGAAAACAATGTAGATACTATAGACCTTAATATCAACCATATCCCAAAAGGTCGAGAAGAATGGCATTAGAATATTCGTTCAACTAAACATTTTAACTAATTTTGGCAAAAATTTAATTAAAATGTCAACCAAAAAGTTATTATTCCTTTTTTGTTCTATACCAACTTTCGCCTTTACTCAAAGTTTGAATGATACTACCAAAATCTCAGAGGTCATCATTCAAGAAAACAGATTTCAGATACCTTTCAACCAACATAGCCGCAATATCCAGGTCTTAACCCAAAAGGATTTAAAGAAATTACCGAGCAGCAGTATCAATGAAGTGTTAAGATATGTCTCTGGTGTGGATATCCGTCAGCGTGGTCCTTTCGGAACTCAAGCTGATATCGGTATCGATGGTGGTAGTTTCGACCAAACCCTGGTTCTGATCAATGGTGTCAAATTATCTGATCCGCAGACAGGTCACCACATGCTCAATATCCCTATTCCATTAGAAGCAATCGAAAGAATTGAAATCCTTCGTGGACCTGCTTCTAGGATGTACGGAATCAATGCCTTGACTGGTGCAGTCAATATTGTTACCAAACAAGTTGAACATAATTCGGTATTTACCCACCTCTATGCAGGATCTTCCTTTGACAAAGTTGAAGAAACTGACAAAGATGGTATCTATTATGGAACCGGTATTCAAGTTGGTGGAACATTTTATAATAAAAGCAATCAGCATCAATTATATGCCAGCAAAGAGCATAGCAATGGTCAGCGCTATAATACAGGCTCAGATAATGAAAGAATCTATTATCAAAATAACCTTGTAATTAATTCGGACAACAGGATCCAAATGATGGCTGGCTACATGAACAACAAATTTGGTGCTAATGGTTATTATGCCGCCCCTGGTGATATAAATTCTGAGGAGTTGGTTGAAACCTTCTTATCAAGCATATCTTCCCAACATCAGTTGAACGATCACTGGTATTTGAACCCTAGGATCAATTACCGTTATAACGACGACGATTATAGATACTTTAAAGATGATTTAAGCAAAGGTAGAAGCCATCACTACACACATAGCCTTTCCGGTGAATTAAATGCTTACAGGCAGTTTAAATACGGTGATTTAGGATTAGGGGTCGAATCCAGACATGAAAAGATCAATAGCTCCAATATTGGGGACCACAGCCGTAATAACCTTGGTTTCTTCACGGAGTTCCGTTCTACCTATTTCAGGAAGTTTATTTTCAATTTGGGTGCTTATATCAATTACAATTCAGATTACGATTGGCAGGTCTTCCCAGGTTTGGATATTAGTTACTTAATCAATGATAATTGGAAGATTTCGGCAAGCAGCGGAACCAGTCAGCGGATCCCAACTTTCACCGATCTTTACCTAAACCAAAGACCTGGAAATATTGGAAACCCGGATCTTAAGAGTGAAAATGCTTGGCAAAACGAAATCGGTACTTCTTACACGAAAGGCAACCTAAGCATAAGGGCAGGTTACTTCTATCGCGATATCGATAATTTCATAGACTGGATGCGTGAAAGTACGGATGTGCCTTATCAGGCTAATAATCTAGGTAACAACAAAACGCATGGAATTTTTTCCAATTTATTATACAATTACCAAATAGCCGAAAGTAAAAGCTTGAACTTCAACTTTTCGTACAGCTATTTAAAACCCTCTATCGTAAATAATTACAAAAACAGCATAATCAAATACGGAATCGAAAGCTTAAAGCATCAGGCTATCGGAACCATTAGCTTCCATACTGGAAATTGGAATTTTATTACCGCTAATCGATGGCTACAAAGGACTACAAATAACTCTTACTTTGTATCGGATGCCCGAATCGCCTTCCAAAAATCAAAATACACCATCTACGCCGATGTCCAGAATATATTTGATGCACAGTACATCGAAGTCGGAGCAGTCCCAATGCCAAGCCGCTGGGCTACATTAGGGTTTAAGTATAACATTAAATTATAGATATGAGATGTGAGATGTGAGATGTGAGATAGAAAATTTTGAATGAAGGCGGGATTGCGTTGGGTGAGTGCTCATCGAGCGGAGCCGAGATGACGATCACCCACTGGATATTTGAACCAGGATGGATGGGATGGGAGGTTGGGCCAAGAACTGGGAAGGAACCAGGATGGGGTTAGACAGGCTAACCCACCGAGGATGGGAGGATGGAGGACCAAGAACTGGGGTTCGACTCCCCCTAGACTCCGCTGGGGGATCACCCACCAAAGTGAGAGACGATCATCGAGGGGGATTATCTCTTTTCATATTTTCACAACTAGTTGAATTAATACATTTTGCAGCTTCCTTTAATTCATCCAAACACCCGTAAATTAACAACATTTTCTTTTTATTACTCCAGCCTTGAACTTGTTTTTCACGTCTGTATGCATCCCCAATTCTTGGGAATATCTCAAAATAAACCAATTCTACAGGCAGTCTCTTCTTTGTATAATTGGCACCATTACCAGATTGATGTTGCTCTAATCTGAAGCCTAAATTTTTTGTAGATCCAGCATAGTAGCTGTTATCCGAACAAAGTAATATGTACATATATCCTGTCATGGAAATAAAAATACAATTCAAAGAAAATGGGGAGGTTTCTTTAATGTTAAGTTTTGGATTGTTGTTGGTTGATATACTCGGCTTCGACTCCGCCAGCCATCGAATAATCTTGGCCCATCCTCTCATCCTATACCCTGAGCTGTTCCCTGAGCGGAGTCGAAGGGCATCCTGGTTCAAACCCAGATCTTGGCCCTTCCATCCTGGTTCAAAATCCCCCACCCTAATTCAAAAAAAAACAGGGCGATTAATACTAATCGCCCTGCCTTATTTTGTTTTCTAGTCTTAAAGTTGTTTTTCTAATTTATCAGTCAATACTGATTTTGGAACAGCTCCGATTTGTTTGTCAACAATCTCACCGTTTTTAAAGAACAACAAAGCCGGGATATTACGGATTCCATAACGAACAGAAATATCTGGGTTGTTATCAACATTAACTTTACCTACCACTGCTTTACCTTCGTACTCAGTTGCAATCTCATCTACCAATGGACCAACCATACGACATGGGCCACACCATTCTGCCCAAAAGTCAATTAGAACTGGTTTATCTGATTTTAATACAACTTCATCAAAGTTGCCATCTGTAATTTCTAATGCCATTTTGATTATGTTTTTATGATTTTACAATTTAAATGAACACAAATATAAGCAATCGCTTATACATGCTATTTACTTACAACTATTATTTTTTTTATATGCTATCAATTTAATTTATATCGCACGCTCTCTAAAGCTTCCAATCCATCCAAAAACTCATTGGTGATAAAGATCTTCTTCCGCTTTACAGGCATCTCAATGGATAATTCATCCTGAAGATCCATGATCATAAACTTTAATTGACAGTTTGCTTCTTGTCCTTCTAATTGGGTATAACTCACTAATTCCTCCAAAGTTTTGACAAATTCCTGATTTAAGATATGCAATGGAAATTGAATTGTGAAGGATTTTGCCATCTTTTCGCGTAAATCTGATAGCAATTGAATCCCTTTCAATTCAAAACCCCAGTTACCAACTTGCTTGAAACGCTCTTGCACCAATCCTCTGATCTGTACAAAATAGCCTTCCTGTAAATAACCTTTAAACTTCACATAGTCTTCTCCGAAAACCATGATCTCAAAAGAGTCCGAATAATCTTCAATAATAAAGGAGCCAAAAGGTTTACCTGACTTAGCAACCCGATGGTTAGCCATGGCCACGATACCTCCCAAAACAACTTCCTTATTCTTGATCCGATTAAATTCTAGTAATAGCTCCTGCTCTACTTCCGCAGCCTTTACCTTATTGATCATTTGCAAGTCTGTCACATTATTTGGACAGAAATGGCGCATTTCAAACTTATAGTTATCCAAAGGGTGACTCGTCAAATAAATACCGATCACATCCTTTTCATATTTCAACTTTTCAATCAAACCCCATGCTGGACATGGATTCAAGGTAGGTTCTGGTAATTCAACAGCACCACCCGCTCCAAATAAACTTACCTGCGCAGAGTTCTCATTCTCTTTAAACTTATGGGCAAATTTAATCGCCTTCTCAATTCCCGAACTACTGTCCGTATCGGAGAAGAAGTATTGTGCACGGTGGGTATCCGAAAAGGAATCAAATCCGCCAGCATAAGCCAAGCTTTCGAATGCCTTTTTATTGATCATACGTAGATCTACACGTTTTGCTAAGTCGAATATGGATTTGTATGGTCCATCTGCCCTACTATTTACAATAGTTTCTACAGCTCCTGCTCCTACACCTTTCACTGCTCCAATACCAAAACGGATTGCGCCTTCATCATTTACTGTAAACTTATAGTGCGATTCATTAACATCTGGACCTAAGACTGTTAAACCCATTCTCCTACACTCTTCCATAAAGAACGTTACTTGTTTGATATCGTTCATGTTATTAGAAAGAACAGCAGCCATATATTCCGCAGGATAATGTGCTTTTAGATATGCAGTCTGATAAGCAACCCAAGCATAACAGGTCGAGTGGGATTTATTGAAGGCATAGGATGCAAATGCTTCCCAGTCGGTCCAAATCTTCTCTAATACTTTTGCACTATGTCCATTCGCTTCTGCTTGGGAAACAAATTTAGGCTTCATCTTATCCAAGACTGCCTTTTGTTTCTTACCCATCGCCTTACGAAGAACGTCGGCATCACCCTTAGAGAATCCAGCAAGTTTTTGCGACAGAAGCATTACCTGCTCTTGGTAAACTGTAATACCGTATGTTTCACTCAGGTATTCCTCACAGGCATCCAAGTCATAGGTGATTGGTTCAATTCCATGCTTACGTTTTACGAAACTAGGAATATATTCCATCGGACCTGGACGATATAATGCGTTCATGGCAATTAAATCCGCAAAGACTGTCGGTTTTAATTCCTTCATGTATTTCTGCATCCCGGGAGACTCATATTGGAAGATACCGATGGTCTCACCCCTTTGGAACAGCTCGTAAGTCTTTACATCATCAATTGGAAAATTATCGGGATCCAAATCGATGTCATGGCTCAATTTAACGTTGATTACAGTATCCTTGATTAAGGTTAACGTTTTTAAGCCTAGAAAGTCCATTTTCAATAAACCCGCACTTTCTACGACCGAGTTATCGAACTGGGTAACATATAGATCAGAATCCTTCGCTAAGGATACCGGTACGAAATTCGTAATATCATCCGGTGTGATAATAACCCCACAGGCATGTATACCCGTATTACGCATCGACCCCTCCAAAACCCTAGCTTGTTTGATGGTTTCCGCTTCAATACCGGCACCATCAGCCAAAGATTTCAGTTTATTGACAGCTTCCAACTCTTCACTTCGCAAAACTTCCTTCAGCGCTTTGTCCTCCAGATTGAAGATCTTACTTAGTTTTAAGTTAGGAATCAACTTAGCAATTTCATTCGCATCAGAAAGAGGTAGATCTAAAACCCTAGCTGTATCCTTGATAGAGGATTTAGCAGCCATGGTTCCATAAGTAATGATCTGTGCTACTTGTGATGCTCCATATTTGTCGATTACATATTGCATTACCCTACCACGCCCCTCATCATCGAAGTCGATATCAATATCGGGCATGGAAACACGGTCAGGATTCAAGAAACGCTCAAATAGCAAATCGTAAAGGATGGGGTCAATATTAGTAATCCCCAAACAATAGGCAACGGCAGATCCTGCTGCTGAACCACGACCTGGACCTACTGATACGCCCATTTCACGGGCTGCAGCAATAAAGTCCTGTACAATCAAGAAATAACCGGGATAACCTGTTTTCTCAATGGTTGCCAATTCGAAATCCAAACGCTCCCGTATGGAATCGGTAATCTCTGGATACCGTTTCTCAGCACCAATATAAGTAAGATGCTTTAAGAAGGCATTTTCACCACGTTTTCCGCCATCCACCAAATCCTCCTCGGATTGAAACTGTTCAGGGATTTCAAATTTTGGAAGCAAGACATCCCTGTTTAGGGAATAAATCTCAATCTTATCCAAAACCTCCTGAATATTGATGATGGCCTGCGGTGTATCTTTAAAAACCTGCTTCATTTCATCAGCAGATTTGAAATAATATTCTTGGTTTGGTAAACCGAAACGGAAGCCACGTCCTCTACCCTTAGGTGTCGATAGCTTTTCGCCATCCTTTACACAAAGTAGGATATCATGCGCATGCGCATCGGCTTTATTGACGTAATAGGTATTGTTCGTTCCGATTACCTTGACCTGATGTTTTTCAGCCAATTGGACCAAGGTATCATTCACCCTGTTTTCGTCTTCCTGACCATGTCGCATCAGCTCTATATAGAAATCTTCGCCAAACTGTTCTTTCCACCAAATCAATGCTTCCTCAGCTTGGGCTTCACCAATGTTCAAGACCTTACTAGGTACCTCACCATTCAAGTTACCAGACAGAACGATCAGATCTTCTTTATAGCGTTCGACAGTTTCTTTGTCGATTCTTGGCACATAATAGAATCCTTCAGTATAAGCCACCGAAGCCATTTTTGCCATATTGTGATAGCCCTGTTTGTTTTTCGCCAAGAAAACTACTTGATAACCGTTGTCTTTACGGCTTTTATCTTTCCGGTTCTCACAAACATAAAATTCACAACCCACGATAGGCTTAATGATTCGACCATCATAGGTCTCTCCATTTTCTTCAGCTTCCTTTATCTTTGCTTCAACATCCTTGTTATGTCCTAAGGTTTTGCTGACAAAGTGGAATGCCCCCATCATATTACCATGGTCTGTCATGGCAACTGCCGACATTTTATGCTTGGCTGCTGCTTGGATCAGGTTATCAATGGAAATAGTGGACTGTAAAACTGAAAATTGTGTATGGTTATGTAAGTGGGCAAACTCAGCTGCCTCAAACTTGGCTAAGGTTTCAGGATCAATGACAACCTTTTTAACCCCCATGCTTTCCTCTTGACGGATTGCATCAGAGGCGGCCTTAAGGTTGACATGTTTTAACCCGACTGATTCTACTACAGTAGGATTTTCTTTTTTAAACTCTACAAAATATCCGGTATCGACTTGAAGCTCATTCGGCGTAAATACCTCTTTTCTGATCAGCTCAAAAAAGCATCGCGTAGTTGCTTCAACGTCGGCTGTAGCATTGTGCGCCTCAGCAAATGGTACTCCAAAAAGGTAACTATGTAATTCCGTAAGATTAGGTAACTTATACCGACCACCACGACCTCCAGGAAGTTTCAATAGATCTGCAGTAACTTCCGTACAGGTATCAAGAATAGGCATAGATGCCATTGGGCTGTCCACCTGATAACGGTAAAATTCACAGCCCATGATATTGATATCAAAACCAATATTCTGGCCAACTACAAATTTTGCCTTGCCCAGTGCTTCGTTGAATTTAACTAAAACATCAGTTAAAGGAATTCCCTCAGATTCTGCCAATTCAGTAGAAATACCATGGATTTTTTCAGAATCATAGGGAATATTGAATCCATCTGGCTTGATCAAATAATCCTGATGCTCAACCAACCTTCCCATTTCATCATGCAATTGCCATGCTATCTGAATACACCTCGGCCAGTTATCTGTATCCGTAATTGGTGCATCCCAACGCTTTGGCAAACCCGTAGTCTCCGTATCAAAAATTATATACATCTTTTTCTCTTCTCCCTAAAACTATGAACTAACAAAAATACTTAATATTATCCTAATAAACCCCCAAATTCCGGCAACTAAAATATCCACATCTTTAAGTAAATCTAAACTAGGATTTTAAAGACAAAGCTCTGTTTCTAAAAAGTCATTTTGCAATATAAGGGGAAAATGTAGACAGTAAAATAGCTTGGGGATATTTTGTTTTGAGCCAAACAAAAAACGCAGCCCATAGACTACGGACTGCGTTTTATAATATTTTTATAGGATCTTATTTCAAGATCACGACTTCTACTCTTCTGTTCTTTTGTCTTCCTTCTGGAGTTTTGTTATCAGCAATTGGTTTGGTCTGACCTAAACCTTTTGTTGAGATCCTAGCATCAGAAATACCTGCGTCCACCAAGAACTTCTCCACTGAAGCGGCACGCTTATCTGACAACCAAACATTGTACTCTGCAGTACCGGTTGCATCTGTATGTCCATCCACTCTGATCTTTGAATTAGCATTGGAAGTCTTCAATACTTTTACCAATTTGCTCAATTCAGTTTTTGCTCCATCCGTTAAGTAAGAAGAATTCGTAGGGAACAATAAATCTGATGATATGGAAACTAAAATACCTTCATTCGTCTGCTTTGCATCCTCAAATTCTCGCTTCACATTTTTCAGTCCATCGTTGGTTCCGTCTTGGCTTACTACGGCCCCTGGGTTCACAACCAAAGCTTGTTGTTTACAAGAAAATAAAGTAAGACCCGCTAAAAAAATTAAAGTTAAATAGTTGATTCGCTTCATGAGTTTGTATAAAGTTATTATTGCGTAAATATAGTGATATTACTATTAAAAATGTCACTTCTTGAAGATTCTTTGTTCCGCAGACCTGATTTCCGGAATTGCCTGATATAAGTTCCAAATTAAACCCGTTCTCGCATTCTCCAACAAGATGGCTAGGTTAGATTGATTGTTGGCAATATACTCATCCGAAACATCATCGGTCCTCAAATCCATCCATGCCCTAAAGCCATATTCGGTAAAGAGATACTCCCCAAATTGATTATACATGGCATATAAAGAACGTTTGGACCTGCTTTCATCCAAGAACATCGATGATATGGCAATTGCAGGATTGATCCGGAAGGTCCCAATACTGTCCCGGTATTGGTAAAAGCCCCAAATATCTGAATTAGAGGTTCCTACTCCTATCTCATTATCCCGACGTTTTGCCACTTGTGTATATTTCTGTAGAACAGACTTCAAATCATAGTCTCCAACCTTACTCAGGTTAGGATTGATTGTGTTGAAAGGCCTGTACATATCCAGTAGACTTGTAGTATAATTTCCAAAAGGGAGTTTGATACCGTACATCAATGTATCGTGTGTTGAAGCTACTTTATAGATAGAATCTTGTCCAGGAACAGATACCAAAACTTTTTCATCATGCATCATCAGATTCACCGAATCTGCAACATTTGACTCCTGCTCTGTATTCATCCTTCGGATAGAGTTTCTTCCACGAGGTCTTTCAAATTTGTATTTTAGTGCATTTGTGAAAGCCTCAGGTGCTAGACTTGATTTTGTCGAAGCAATGGCCAACATATAGGCATTAAGACCGCCATTGATACCAACCAAGGGGTCAAAAGTGAAATACTCATCAAGCATATCAATTGCCGAACGTAAGACCAATGGATCGTTTGGCAAGGTTACTCCTCGCCAGTCCAACCTTTCCCATAGTTGAGTAATATCTGCACGGAGTTTATTTTCCTCAGCAGCATCCGTATTTAAGTATTGACGGATAACCAATAAAGCTTCTATCAAAGAACTGGTAGCTTGCACATCATAGCGCGGAATATCATCCAGATATAAAGGAAGACCTTTCCTACCATCGAAATAAGCAGGGAAAAATCCTTTGTTATTTTGAGCTTTACCCAAAAACCCAACAATTCTTTTTACACGGCTTAAGAACAAAGCCTTGCTTACAAATCCTTTCTCAACACCAACCAACATACTCAACATGGCACCGCCAGTTTCACGGACCGAGACCACCGCCTTATCTTTCATGCGATATGGCATGTACATCCCGGAATTGATATCGTAATTCTCGACGAAATAATTCACGTTGGCAAGTTGGATCAGATCCAATAATTGATCTTCGTTAAGTTGTTTTGGCTCAACCTCAAGAACTTCTGAAAAGGGGGACTCTCTATAGTTATAATCTACCCAGGCTATCTTATAATAGTATTTCTTATCCAGAACAGGAATATAATCCAAGCTTCTCAACATATAGGTCGGCCGAATAGCCACTGCCTTAAACTCCTTATTGTCCAATGAACGGTAGATTTTCACGTATCGGATACTTGGAGTTAGAGGCACTTGCCATTGCAGGTCCACATGTTTTCCGTAAGCAGTAACCTTCGACAATACCGCATTGGAAGTCAATGGAGCCTCAGAATATTTTGTGGGAAGGAATTCTATTTGGTCAAGAAATAATTGGTTGGTCACCTCACTGGCATGGTGCTGCCTCAAAATAATCCCTGAAATATTGTGGTCAATATTCAAGCCTGCAAATTCCTTCAAAGGAATCTTCACACTCATCCAGCTACTATTGTTATAATCCTCGATATAATCACCTAATGGTATCGATACGGATTGATTCATACCCTGCTGTATGGAAATAGAGGGTAAGTTTTCAGGTTTGGTCCCCGCAGAACCGACAAAGATCTTCAGACTCAAGATATCATCAAATGATACCCTATAGTGAAACTTCTGCCTACTATACTTGATCAAAACATCCCAATCGCCCATTTCGGCGGAGATATATTTCAGAGAAAGTGCATTCCCAGGAGTAAAGAACAAGGTATCCGAAACCAAGAGGTTTTTCTGTATATTCTCCACCCAACTATCGCCCGAATAATTAACGATACTTCGGGCATAAGTTCCTTTCACCAAACTATTATCAAATACCACCTCCGGATAGGATTCAGCTTTACCATTGAAGGCTAGAAAGCAAAAAAAGAGTATAGTAAAGAGTCGAAGTTGCATAAACAAGAATTAATCTACGAAAATAGATAAAAATCGCGCCAAAAGCTATTAATATGCCCTTTTTCTGGCTTCGTGATAAAATTATTACGCACATTACAAGCACATTGCATTTTTTATCAGGATATAATTTTTCAACTTTGTTAAATCTGTCTATATTTGCAGCACGTCAAGCGAAAGTAGCTCAGTTGGTAGAGCACAACCTTGCCAAGGTTGGGGTCGCGAGTTCGAATCTCGTCTTTCGCTCAGTTGCCTAGGTGGTGGAACTGGTAGACACGCAGGACTTAAAATCCTGTTCCCGTTAAGGGAGTGCGGGTTCGATTCCCGCCCTAGGTACAGATAGAAAAAAGCCGCTTATAGCGGCTTTTTTAGTATAACAGTAGTTAGTATTTAGTATTTAGTATTTAGACCTATACTTCCCAAGATTTACTTATTCCTATTAATAATAGATTAGGCAAGGAAAAAGCTTATTGAATTATTTTCTCATTAACTTATCAAGCAGTTATTCTCAAGGGAATTAAACCTATTGCCAAAAGTGGCCTTTTGGAGGGTGAAAATATTTGTTTAGATTGAAAAACCCCGGCGGGCTGGGTCATTAAGTTAAGCTAAAAACCCCTTTCTTTTGTCACCCTGAAAAGTAAAAACTTGGGCTAAATTTATCGGAAGGTGATGACAGGAAAGTGGAAGGCAAGTTTTTTTTAAAAATTTTAGAGATACAACCCCATCGGGGTTCCATTATTTTAGCAGATATGGTACGTTAGCCTGGAAGTCGCGCAAAAACGATGTTCGATTAATCGAACTTCGTTTTTGCATTAGCCCTATATTGTTTACCATCCATGCTAAAATAATTCATCCCCGCTGGGGATATATGGCGGATAAAAAATATTCTTCTGGAGAGGAAATATAGGTCTAAATACCTAGAAACACAGATTTAACAAACTTGTCATTGGTACGAAGGAAGTGACTCGGAACATTTCAGAATTTAGACAAGAAAGGCAAGCTAGCAATTGTATTGGCGTACAGTTCCTGCACCTTCGGTGCAGCATGACAGAGTCTGTGGAAGGGGATCCGTACAGATTCTTCACTATTCGTTCAGAATTGGACGTTTCCTGAGAGGGGTTCAGAGCACAGTGAAGAATCTATTTTTTTATATTTTTTAGGATCGGTGTCATTCCGCTATCGTAAGATGAGGAAACTATTTCAAATGATTGTGGATCGTTCCGAGATGTTTCGTGCCTCAACATGAACAAAAAAAAACAAATGAAATTGGCCCTAATCTTTCATCTTTTTCCATTAAATTTAGATCAAATTTTAAACGCAAGGAACGATAAATAAATAACTTGAATCCTTATCATTGTACGCTTAAAAAAATATTTTATAATACCACCCCCCCACTTCCCTAAAATTTCACATTAAGAAAATTTTCAATCTTTCCAAAAATTCAAATTTCCCTTCGACCTTATTCGGGACATATTCCGAAATCTCCAAAACTGTTTAACTTATTCCCCGAATATGCCTCGAATGAATCTCGAAGCAGACTACAATATATATCTCGCTTAATGCCGATATTTTCATATAAAAATCATCCTGATTTCAGCACTTAATTCACATCATTGCGATTCGTAACCTTATCCATTTCAGTCAATTATTTATAGTTATTTAAAATATCATTTCTACACTTCGGGAAAGATTACCACATATCAATAGTATTGTGTAGTAATGAAACGACAATTTAAAATTAACTGCCAATCCGCATATCTACTTCAATAGAGAAAATGAATTTACTGCGTATTTTTACAATGTTTTCAAATAGGAGACATTAGAATATACCGAAAATCACTAACTATTAACGCGTAATTCTAAAATTTATTAAAGTATCACTAACTAGGTGCAAAGCATTATGGATAAAACTTACATGAGTCCAAAAATCGAGATTCTCGATATCCATCTTGAAGAAGGTATAGCTTCAGGATCAGCATTTGTTCGCCCTCATAACAATGAAAATGAGATGATGGACCAATGGTACCAAGACGATCAGGAAACAAGAAATATCGATTGGTAAATCAAACACACAAAGATTAATAAAAACCTACAAAATGGAATTTACACTACTGAACAAGATGGCTAGATTAAAAAGTATGTTCTTTATAGCAATTCTGCTACTTAGCTTTCAATCTTGTAAAAAATCAGATTCTGACTCTGTTTCTGGAGAACTGACGACCGTGAAGGTAAAACTTTCAGTTGGCTCACCTGAAGAGGAAAGAATAGCATACGGAAGCAATAAATCAACTACTAAAGTAAAAGAATCTAATGTTCAATTGTCGAATGTACAGATCAGCGACAACATGAGCATGGAAGTTATGGTGATCCGTGATGTTGAACCTTCAGCAATAAGAGGTACATCAGGATCAAACAATGCTGCTAAAGCTGCTACCCAAACTGTAACGAATACTTTGACCCCTGGGGTTAAGTACCGTATTATGGTTTACGATAATGGCGGCGCGCATAAAGGTAATTACGATTATATCTATGGTAGCGAACCTACCACAGGTGGAATCCAATTGAACGCTGGAGAGACTTATACATTTGTTGTTTATTCAGTAAACAGTACTTCAGACTTACCGGATGCCAGCAACCAAGGAAGTTTAAGTACAGCAAGTTTGAGTAATATTTCCAGTGATTTAATGTTCTTTAAAAAGACCTTAACGTTGAACCATGGAGACAATAATTTGAATGCTATATTAGTACATAAATTCAGCCAGATTACTACCACCATCGAAATGGATGATAGTATGACTGGATCAATTGAAGCGATTTCAAATACCCGTTTCTCTCCGACTAAGGCTAGTGGATCATTAAAATTCAGTGATGAAAGCTTGAGTTTCCCAAATGCGAATGGTCAAACTAATGTGACTTTCCCAGCTATTACTCCGGGATTAAGAACCATTACCAGTAATCCTACCTTCTTGATCAGCAAAAGTGTTACGGATGCCATCTTTACTTTTGGATCCATTACTCTAGATTCAGAAACGAAAACCGGAATTGAAGTTAAGAATGTAAAGATTACCCCTGGACATAAATACAGTTTAGTATTAAGATTCAGAGCATGTACACAAAATGTAACTTCGGATGCACTGAACTGGAGATATGCAGAGGCAACGTGGAAAACTTGGGACTTCTGGAATGGCTGGACAACTCATATTGGTATCATTAAAGACAACGAAAGAATTAAAAATAATGAGATTATTACCAACTCATTCAGCGCACCACAGGCAAACTATGGTTTCCAATTTGATATTACCGAATTAGATAATGCTTTGAATATGCGCGTAAATAATCAGTATATTTTTGGAACAAGCTTCTCAGACCAAATTCAATTCCAGACGAATACAAAATTAGGAACGCAAAGAAATATAGTATTTGAAGATGGAACTGAATATGCAACAAATGGTATTAATGAGGTTTTCCACCTAAAAGGTACTTTGGAAAAACCATTGATCCGTATCATGATCAGTAGAACTGGTGAGGTAACCATGCTAGGAAGTAAGACTAACGAAGGACCATTAGTTCCATTGCGTTTGAAAGGTGGCAAACAATTCAACAAAGTTAACTGGAGCGCTACAGGTCCAAACACCGTTGTGGTAAGTCAAAAAGTTGACGGTAGAACGATTGTGATTGGTAAAGGTTATGGTAGAAAAAGGATAAACTGTCCTAATTAAGAATAGCCCCATTAAATAACAAGATATAATTTTAAGATAGCGGCCAAATATAATATTTGGCCGCTTTTTTATGTTGAAATTTTTCTATTGGTATACTCGAACCCAATCAATCTCCATAGCAACTGGTAACTGACTTTGGTCCACCTTCCCTACCCAATTACCGCCCAACTGCTGGTCGATCAGGATAAAAAATGGTTGATCATAAGGCCATTGCGTTGGATCCACTCCTTCTATTCTTGGATATGTAAATGTATCTTTTCCATTGAGCTGGAAGACTATTTTGTCAGGATACCAAGAAATTCCAAAAACATTGAATTCAGATGGTTCGATGGCAGTTGTTCCTGAATGAGGCGGATTGTCTTGCTGCCCAAGATTTAGGGTATAATGAGAATGGGTGGTCTGATAGATAATTTTATCATAGTTTAGATGTTCCATGATATCGATTTCCCCGTTCATGGGATATTTGCCATATTTATCCAATTCGGCTAACATCCACATGGCTGGCCATGCACCTTGCGCACTGCCCAATTTGGCTCTAATCTCTATGCGACCATATTGAAAGGCAAATTTATTCTTGCTCCAGATTCCGCCTGTAATAAATGGCCTTGGATCAGAAGATTGGTCTGGATTATTGATTCCCAGTAATACCAATTTTCCGTCTTCCATCCGAAATACAGCATCTGATGTACTCATATGCCGATTCCAATCGGATTCACCTTTGGGAATCCTGGACCACTTTGTAGAATCAATCGCTGTTCCTTCGAAATTATCCTCCCACACTAACTTCCATTTTTTCTGTGCTCTATCTTCTTTTTGGATATGTACATAAGGTTTGTCCTTCATCTTTTGGGTTACTGTACAGCCCCCTAAAAAAGCTATAGAGGTTAATCCAAGGAGATATAGATTTTTTGTTTTCATAAGATGGCTTAAAATAAAGAAGTCTGTCCTGACCAAGGTTTTTGGATATCGGGACGATTGGTATTTCCAGTCCGATCGCCAGTAACCCGATATACCTGATGTGCATTTAGTTCCATTGGATAAGGGATCATCAATTGCTTGATTTCATCTTTGCCCTGGGCGAATAACCAAGCATCCCGGGAATCTTCAGGAATAACTAGGGGCATCCGTTTCTTTTCATTATGTACCTCTTCAAGTAGTTCATTTGCAGCCGTGGTGATTACGGAAAAAGTTGGATAAGTTTCTCCGGTTTCCTGATCTGTAAAGTAGGAATATAGGATACCTAGACTGATGATTTCACGCTTTGGAGCATAAATAAAGTAATTCTCAGATTCTTTTTTACCGACGACTTTATGCGGTTCATAAAAACCAGTAACATACAATAAACCGCGATTATTAAGGATGTAATTCTTATAGCTAGCTTTTTCAAAAATACTTTCAGCCTCCGCATTGAGGGTGTTTGCATATTTACCGGCCTCGGTTTCGTTTTTTACCCAACCTGGAATCAGCTTCCACCTCGCTTCAATCACTGAGTCTGAATCTTTATTTAAGGTAACAGGAAGGTATGGTCTAGTAAATCCCGATATATGGAAAATTTCATTTTCATTCGGGTAATAGATCTTCTTTTTTGGAAGTTTGTTTTTTAATTCTGATTTGCTTGGAGAACCAACATGATAACACATATTTCTAAGGTAGATTTCAGTTGAAAATAATAATTATTTACAATAAAACACATTTTTTGATCATAGCCTAACCTAGAAATAGAATTGTGTGTGACGGTGGCTAATAAACAATTATACCCCAATAGCTTGGGGTATAATCTTATGCAAATTGACAATACATTGTAAACTAATTTCTGAAAAGAGTCAATCTGCAATTTTATGGTTGTATTGCGATGTGCGTTATAACAGTTTTAATGTTTCAGATATTTTTGAAACAAATTAAATGTAAATTGGTTTTTGGAAGCTTAGAATTTTTTTGAAGTATAAAATAAACAAAACAATTCTTTTCCTAATTGATTCATCTATAAAGGTATATTGAAAATATGAGGGATAAAATAAATTTGGAATTGGGGGATATTACCAAATGCCAAGAGGATGCCATTGTCAATGCTGCGAACACTTCCTTATTGGGTGGCGGAGGTGTGGACGGTGCGATTCATCGTGCAGCTGGACCTACTTTAGTGGAAGAATGCCAAAAGATCCGAAACCGACAAGGCGGTTGTAAGACCGGAGAGGCAGTCATTACCCATGCGGGAAATTTACCTTGTAAATTTGTGATCCATGCCGTGGGACCTGTTTGGAAGGATGGTAATCATAAAGAGGATGAACTATTGTATAATGCTTACCACAATAGTTTAGTTTTGGCGAGTGCAAACAATCTAAAAAGTATAGCATTCCCTAATATCAGTACCGGTATTTATGGTTTTCCTAAAGAAAGAGCTGCAAAAAACGCTATTCAGGCTGTAAAAGATTATTTATCTGAAGATGAATCAATTGCAGAAGTGAAATTTATCTGTTTTGATGAAGAGAACTATAATATTTACAAGAAATTGTTGGATTAAACTATAATATTAGCGTCATAACTTGGATTTCAACTATCCAAATTGCATATAATTCGATACATTTAGGCTCCCAGGACTTAATATTATGATTGAAATCAAAGTAGCATCTATTGATGACTTGCTCATTATTCAAAAAATTGGTCGAGAAACATTCCTTGAAACATTTGAATCCAGAAATTCCGAATCGGATATGTCTACCTATATTAATGATCGTTTTTCTGAGAACCAGGTCCATCATGAATTGAAAAACCTAGAATCCATCTTTTACATTGCTTGGGATCAAGGACACCCCGTTGGATACCTGAAACTAAATATTGGACAAGCACAAACTGAATTTAAGTTAGAGGACCATATTGAAATTGAACGGATCTATGTATATGCCAGCCATCATGGCAAGCAAGTGGGCCAATTACTATTCTTTAAAGCACTTGAAACCGCTAAAAGCTTAAGGGTCCCCACCATTTGGTTAGGGGTATGGGAAGAAAATGCTCGTGCGATCAGCTTCTATAAGAAAAATGGATTTGAGGAATTTGATAAGCATATTTTTCAGTTGGGTAGTGATGAACAGACGGATATTTTGATGCGGAGGGCAGTAGGATAAACCCTATCGGGGGTGAAGTGTTTTACTATATTCTTTTTGTGTCACGCTGAAGGCTTCGCCGAATGGTCTCGGAAGTATTCACAATCATTTGAAATGGTTTCTTGTAATGATTTCCAAGGCTTGAGCATTCTCTATGTTACTTTTGGAGCGCAAAAGTAACCAAACCGACGAAGGAGCTCAGGGATACCAATCCTAATGTTACTTTTGGAGCCCAAAAGTAACCAAAAACCTTCGGCCCATTTAAGGTGGCTTTTCGCACAACCCCTCGCACATGAAAAGAATGCCTTGTTGTCGGGAATATCTTCCTTCAAAATTCTCCTTTTTGATGGAGAATTTTTTGAAAGCATTCCAAGGCCAATCCCATCGCACAAGTCATCGGCATTCTTTCCATTTTTCCGCCAAGGAAATGAGCCGGGGGCTAAAGGACTTCCTGCGGAAGGAAGAGTGTTCCTTAACACACTAACAATTCTGAATTCTTACAAAAAAAGAACCCTAGAGGGGTTCAATTATTTTAGCAATCCCATCGCACAAGTCTTCGGCATTCTTTCCATTTTTCCGCCAAGGAAATGAGCCGCGGGCTAAAGGACTTCCTGCGGAAGGTTGGTGTTTGTATAGAACCCCTGGAAGGGGTGAAATATTTGTAGAAATGTGAAAAGTAAAACGGATAACCCACAGCGTGGGTGAAATATTTTTCTTTCCCCCTTATGTGTCACCCTTAAGGCTCCGCCGAAGGGCTCGGAACTATCCTCAATCATTTGAAATGGTTTCCTCATCTTACGATAGCGGAATGACAACCATCCTTAAAAAAAATAGAAAATAGATTCTTCGCTGTGCTCTGAATCCCTCTCAGGAGAAATGCTAATTCTGAACGAACAGTGAAGAATCTGTACGGTAATGTCCTACAATTTCCTGTCATCCTTGATAGAAGATCAAGGACCTGTTCGCTAATACAATAATGGTTTGCATGGTTCTGAGATGTTTCTTGCCTACGATGACACGTTTGTTAAATCTGAGTTTCTAGGTATTTAGAGCTATATTTCCTCCCCAGAAGAATATTTTTTATCCGCCATACATCCCCAGCGGGGATGAATTATTTTAGCGTGGATGGTAAACAATATAGGGCTAATGCAAAAACGATGTTCGATTAATCGAACATCGTTTTTGCGCGACTTGCAGGCTAACGTGCCATGCCTGCTAAAATAATGGAACCCCAAAAGGGGTTCTATATTCTTCACCAATGCCCTTTATTTTTTGATCAATTCAATATTGGAATGTTCTGAAATAATTTCTTCGAGGATTTCGAAATAGGTTTGCCCCTTCCCTGCTTTTAATTCATTTAAACGTTTATGAATAACGGAAGAATCGAAATCTTCGGGATGCGCTAATTTTTCTTGATAATAATTTATGGTAAACTCAGTTCCTAATGACAGTCGGTTAGCTTCAAAACATTCCCAAATCAGGCGGATTTCCTCCTTTTCACGAATTGCGCCAAAACCTCCATACAAGAGGTCATCAAATGCATCTAGACTTTCTGCTAATTGCCAGCTTTCATTTTGCATAAACTTCCTGTTTATTTCTTCGTAAAAGCTGGTTTTATCGTGGATTCGGCTGCCGTCAATAATGATTTCTTTTTTCATGTATACACAAAAATAGAAATTTTAGGGAATCTGGCTAAATCTGATGCATTAACCAAAGTTTTATTCAGAATATTGTTTGGAACAGCTATCAAAGACAAATTTTCTGTCCAATATTTTCCTTGGATCTTCAAAATTGATTTTTTCGAGGTCACAGGTATATCCAGTTTCCGCTGCTACAACCAGACATTCTGCACATGAAATTTGGCTATAATAAACAATTTTCCCTTCATAACTTGCCCTGACTAAATTGGAAGAATAAGGGGTTTTGGCATCTTCCTTACAATAAAGTTCTTTGGCTAAATAGTCTCTCATTTTTAATAAGCAGGCAGAAGCTTTTGTACGGTCTTCTACAATTTCATCTTTCCCGCAAGAACTCATTCCTACAAAAAGGATTAAAAGGATAATCACGTTTTTCATGAGGTTTTATTATTAGTAGTTAGTAGTGAGTATTTAGTATTTAGACATTGGGGTGTTTTATTCAGTGTATTTCTTGCTGCAGCTGTTATAGACTTCAGAAATATCTTTGACATCATTGAAATTTTCAAAATCTATCTTTTTTAGGTCACAGGTATAGCCATATTCCGGTGGAGCGGTAAGACAATAGATACAAATAGTATTCGCAAAATATACTGTCTCCCCTTTATAAGTACCCTTAAAGAGGTTGGTCTCATTGGCACCCTTCTCGCTACAGCGTAATTCTTTATTGAAGTGGCTTTTTAATTTTTTTGCGCAGGTAGAAACATCTACATCGTCTTTTTCGCAAGCCGTAAACAATATTATGGCTAGGGCTAAAAACATAATTCTCTTCATAATTGATATTATTTAAGCTTAATAGTTATAATGGATTTTAACTAAACGGTTAAATTCTATTATATGCTACAATGTTGGTCCATAAAAAAAGCCTGATTTCTCAGGCTTTCTACTACAAATTATGTTTATAAAAAAATTAATCTTTTGCTTTTATTTACAAGCGATTTTAGCTTGTCCATATCCTCTACCTACTACGAATGTCGTATTGGATACTTTTTGAGTAACTTTAATGGTATTTACACCAGATGTTTTCCAAGGCACGTTATTGAATTTCAAAGAACCTTTTTTGACCAATTGAACTAATGGGCCATTGCTGGTTTTACTACCTAACATGGTTACTTCACCAGTTTTACTGATAATGATTCTAATAAGTGGAGTAGCTGCGCTTCCCTTCAAAGTCCAGATATTGCCAATATTACCAGTTCCATATTCGGTTCCATCAGCAAACTTGATATTACGGGTAATGATTCCTTCCCCATTTGCCGTGTTATCATAAGTCTGGAATTGAATCTGCCCTTCTTTAGGATCGGTTAATATCTTAACACCATTCACTTCCATATTCACTGCATTGTCCAATTCTGTGATATCAAAGGTAAAGCCATAGTTTGAAGCAGGAGCACTAAGAGTTTTAGTCAATAGAGTACCGTTTTTCCAAATTTCACCAGTCTTAGGATCATAACAACCTTTGCGATCACCTGTTTCAGGATATCTCCAATTCAGTGCATCATCAGCCAATTTAACTTCTTGGGTACATGTCCTGAAATTCAAGTTCAAATTATATTTACAACCTGGATTCACTCGGATATTAGCAATTGAAAAGTTTGTTTTGGTTTCATCATCGATGGTAATGGTTCCAAAATTCAAAGTTTTGTTGGTTGCAGCTGGATTGATCAGCAATGTAGGGTAACTGGTAACATCCCTTAATCCGGTTCCTAAAGTTGGGAAATTGATAGCAGCAAATGTGCTCTGATTATTCTTGTAAGTAATGGTTTCACCATTGAAATTAAAGGTAGCACTGGCATCCACTTTTCCAATAGTTGTATTTGCCAAGGTCTTGATAGAACCTGTCATTTTCGAATCCATTGTCAAGCGAGTGGTAATCATGCTAAACCTATGTTTCAAGATTACGCCCAACTTATTGTCTCCATAAGTCAACTGTTTATCCTTCAGGACAAACACCATTAAATCTTTGGATACGTCGACCAATTTTGCGTTGGCGAAAGTTGTTACGCTATTGGTATAAACTAGATCCGGTAAGGGATCATTTGCGCTATTGATTGAGTAAGCGACAAAAGTATATTTTTTTCCGGCATCTAAGCTCATACCACTTGTTGCCCCTTCGTTGCCATAGGTATAATCCTTAGCTTGATTAAAAGAACCATCTGCGTTGAAGGCCACTAATCTATATTTAGTACCCTTTGTCAGTTCGGTTGTTTTTGTTACTGCAGCCGCCATATTAGCATCAGAACCGCGGTAAACAGTATGGTTACTTACTGTTCTATTTGATCTATCGTTGTCTTGGGTCATTTTGACATCCACAACAAAATCATCATAAACCAAAGAAGTATCTTTTACTATACCAGACGCAACTGAACCGTTTGTACTACTTTTCTTGTCGAAGTCTATATTGTCTTCCTCAAAGGAAACCCCATCAATCTGAACATTAAGTTTAGCTTCTCCATTGCCCCCAACTGGATCATCAGATCTTTTACAAGACCCAAAACTAAGCATCAGGACTGCCAAGAATCCAATACTAAATTTCATACTGATATTTTTTTTGATGTTATTCATATTCTCTTTACTATCCAATTATTGTAATTACCAATCGATATTTCTGTTATCGTCTTCCTCTTGGGTCCATTGGTCTTCAACCACATTGTTTCCATTTTGAGGGTATACTTTTGCAGACCCCAGTGCGATGTCGACTTCCATTTGTACTTTAACTAAATGAACACGGGGAGTTTTGTATTGCTTTTTCATCTTTTTTATCCTCCATCACGGATTTCATTCAAAACCAGAAAGAAAAAACTAATTTTCCTATCAGTTAAGAAAAAGCCGCAATTTTGTATGCCTTTATATTATTTTTTTTAATAGTTGTGTGCCATATAATTATGGTCTACAAAAATACACAGGAATTCGATTACCTGAAATCAATAGTATCTTTTTAGAGCTGTTAATTAAAATTTGTAGCCCTAGGTCTACAATATCGAGTAAATTGAAAAACATTGCTAATATGTTTTAGTCCCTTATTTATTGGTTTTTTTTATAGAATTAATTGACTTTTTCATCTATTGTTTTTCAATAAAATTTAAGATAAAACCTTTGTTTATCGGCTTTAAAAGGAAAAAGATAATTTTGAAAAAACCTTGAATTTTTAGCAGGTAATTAGCATAAAAAGTCAGTTTGTGCTGAATCATTAAAATGAGCACTTATATATTAATTGGATACTAATTTTAACAATTGGTTTCATTTTATTAAAAACAAGTAAACTACGTGTTTGAACACGAATAATAAGGAGCATTTTCTTTATATTTGGCTCTATACATGAATATTGGGAATGAAAACATACATTATTTCTCTATCTCTTTTCTCTCTGATCCTTATCTTTTCTTGTCAGCAGGAATCAAAATCGACAACTAATCAAAGCAATTCAGAAAACCCGATACCAGAACCTACTCCCCTTACCTTTCAAATAATTAAAACCCTAGCTCATGACACATCAGCCTTTACCCAAGGTTTTATCTTTGATAAGGGACAGCTGATCGAAGGAACTGGGCTGGAGAAGCATACCCGAATCAATAAGATTGATACTTCATCGGCAAAGGTTGAAGTGCTGAAGTCTAATTATGATAATGATATCTTTGGTGAAGGAATCACCATCTTAAACAATAAATTATACCAGCTGACTTACCTGAACAATAAGATCTTTACCTTTGATCTGGACAACTTGAAGCAACCTATTGCTACCCATACTTGGCAGAATGAAGGTTGGGGCTTGACCCATGATTCAACCTCATTGATCTTAAGTGATGGCTCCTCCACGTTGTAATACCTCAATCCTGAAAACATGGCTATCGTAAAGGAACTAAAAGTGCAGGATAACTTAGGATTTGTGGACAGCCTGAATGAATTGGAATATGTAGACGGTTTCATCTATGCTAATCAATGGGGTTCTGATTTCATCTATAAAATAGACCCTGAAACTGGTTATGTCGTCGGGAAATTGAGTTTTGAGGGAATCATAGAACTTTATGATAAGAGTTTTCAACCTGACCATGAAAAGGTGCTTAATGGGATTGCCTGGGACCCTGAGAATAAATTTATGTTTGTTACAGGCAAAAACTGGCCTTTGATATTTAAGATAAGGGTCAATTAACCTTCATAATTATGGTCTTCAGTGATGCTGATGTAATAACCATCGTGGTCATAAAATGAAAATTCCATTTTTTGGGAGTTGAGATTCTTATGTAATTCCTCAACCATTGGTATATCTAATTCAATAGCTCTTTCATAGATAGCTTGGTAATCGTTGGTCTTGAAATATAAGATTAAGCCATTGCCGTGGGCGAGATTCGGGTTCACCATAGAGGGATGATGATGTTCGCCCCATTGGTGCAGACATAGAATAGTTTCACCAGTTGAGTTCTGTAATACGGCGAAATGTTCGCCTCCATGGTTATTGTGCAGATTAAAAAGGTCTTTATACCAAGCAGCACTCTTTTGAACATCTTGCACGGCGATAATAGGATCTAGTTTCATGTTTATTCTATTTACCTCATTCTATAGGGCTAGAACAATTAAAGACAGGAAATTGATTTCAGAGATTGCCATTCATGTTCAATATTTAACATTAATACGGCATGATCAAATTGGATAGAGCCTTCAGGAAAGCGGTTTTTATCATCAAAATAAGTCGATTTTATGTTTAGTACCTCTAAAGGACTTACCTCCCAATTGTAGGTATTTAATTTGAGTCCATCGAATGATTTACCATTTGGCGAATAGCCTATGGATCCTTTTTCAAAGAACTGGGAAACTTCTTGAAGGTTGTCAAAAATAGATGCTGAGGTTAATGTGGAAGTACTTCTGGCATCGATTTGAATATGATTTTGATCTGAACTGCGGGCATCTAAATGGTAATTTCCATTCGACTCATGGATATTGAATTTTGCAAAGTGATGTTTTCCTGGAAAAGCCCTACCTCCTACTAAAGTGTTGAGGTAAAGATTGGTATCCCTTCTGGGAATATAGACTCCTTCACAAATTTGTCCGGATTCATCTGTCCATTCCACTGCAAAACGATGGGCGGCATTTTCAGAACTAACTCCAATAAAATTAGGAAAATCCTTCGGCTTGATAGATTTGAGCCGGATCAAACAGATGCCCACAATTGCTTTTCCTTTATATAGTTTTGGCCTAAATGGAGCTGGCAAGAGTTTGCTCAAGACTTCAGGATCGGCGGTATAATTGGCTAAAATCCTTCTTTCTATAACCCCATGGATCTTTGGTATTTTCATCGGAAATTCTAAAGTCTATTTTGCCAATATTTTATTAGTAGTTTACAATCTGCTTTACTGTCCAAATTGTACTTTTTTGAATGCAGATGTGATATGGAAATCTGGTTTTTCACTTGTGGGTCTGATCCAAGATATCCAATTGATTGTTTTCTCATCCCATTCCATACTATCAAATTCGCCTCTGAATAAGCCTAGATAAAGACTTTGCTCGGAATTTGAAGCCATTAATCCTTTAATGAAAGCCATAGGAATCCTTCCTTCTAGAATATAGCCATCAGTTTTGATTTTTGACTTTACTTCTAAACTTTCTAAATCCCATCCATAATCAAACTTTCTATAATGACTTGCCCTATAATCCAAAACCTTTGCACTTGCTGATATTTCAAAACAGTAGTATTCGCTTAAACCTGTATCTGCCGATAGAAATATCTCTCCTCTATCGCCCCCGCCCACATCTGCTTCTTTCTCGAATTTCTTTTCTATGATATTTTTATCCATAATATCAAAGTAGAAATAGAAATAGGATCCATCATGAAAAGCTTTGAAGATGGTCTTCCCAAAGTTTTGATTTCCCCAAGGGGAAATAAATTGATTTACGGAAAATAGATTGTTTTGATTGTTCCAATCGGATAAGTTGCCGTCTATAGTGATGGAAAGTCCTTTATTGATTGGAATTATGGGGGTATCCGTTGATTGAGCAATCGTGAATTTGGGATGACTAAACAAACCGATCAGGAGGATGAAAGTGAATAGAAAAGGTTTAGGATTTATAAGCATTATAGATTTCTTGATTTGATCTCGTCTTCTAATTCCTTTGTGCTATTTTTTGATTTGACAAACCAATACACAAATAATAAAGGGAAGAGTGTGAAAAAACTGAATCCCTTGTTATAGAAGCTATAGGCTGCCACGCCAATCGCTGCACCAATTAAGATTGCATTGATCAGATTGGTGGATTTTAATTTCTTTTGCTCAATAAGGAGTTGTTCGTCTGTGAATTGGGAATATTTATTTGGGTTCATGGATTTGGGGTGTGAATTGTTTTACGAATATAGGGAAAAATGGAATTAACAACCCCAGTTATTCGAGGTAAATTTAGAAGAACTTATTAAATATTCTTTTGCTCAAACAAGTTTGGCAAACCTCAAAGGAACACCAACAGGATTCTTTAGATCAAAGGGATTGGTTCAGCCCCACAAAGCCCGCACGCGAACCCTGAACCTTCCCTTTGGGTGGGAGGCTTCAAAGAAACAATTGCCTTGCTTCGCAGGCATTTTGTTGTTTCAGGACACTTTTGCTCAAACAAGTTTGGCAAAGTGGTCCTGAAACAACAAAACCCAACTATCGTTGGGCTTTGTTTCTTTGGCGGAGAGAGAGGGATTCGAACCCTCGATACAGTCATCCCGTATACAGACTTTCCAGGTCTGCTCATTCGACCACTCTGACACCTCTCCTGTTTGTGGCTGCAAATATATTACTTTTAATGAGCTTTAAGGCATTTTTATTGAAAAATATTTATCCTTTCTGATTTCCTTTCCCTAACTTAGGTCAAACTCGAAAATGAAAAGGATTTTATCTATCGATGGCGGTGGAATCCGAGGAATTATTCCCGGAATGATGCTGGTATCCCTCGAACAAAAAATAAAGAAAGCTTCAGGCAACCCAAATGCCCATCTCTCGGAATACTTTGATTTCTTCGCCGGAACAAGTACAGGAGGAATTCTGATAAGTATCTTACTTTGCCCCGACCCTAAGGACCCAGCAAAACCAAGGTTCTCTGCCAAAGATGCCCTAGATATTTACCTGAAACATGGAACTGAAATATTTACAACAAGCAGCTGGAGACGATTCCTGAACCAATTCGGTTTATTGACGGAACTCTATGATGAAAAGGTTCTAGAACGGGTGCTGGAAAGCTATTTCGGGGATCAAAAACTATGTGAACTGATCAAGCCTTGTATAATTACGGCCTATAATATTGAACTCCGTAAAAACCATCTTTTCCGACAGCAGAAAGCCATATCACACGGAGAATCTCGGGATTTCTTTTTAAGGGATGTTTGTAGAGCAACCTCAGCGGCGCCTACTTATTTTTCTGTTGCCGAGATATATTCTTTGGCTGGAACTCGGTATCCATTGGTTGATGGGGGTGTATTTGCCCATAACCCTGCGATATCGGCTTTGTTGGAGGTGTTGAAGACTTACAAAACCTTTAAAATCGATGATGTCCACATCCTTTCCTTAGGAACTGGGATTGCTAAAAACGCTTATAAATATGAGGATTTCAAAAAACAGAAAGCAATTTCCATCGGACCTGCCCTAGTCGATATTATGACTAGTAGCTCCTCGGAAAGCAATGATTATTTCCTCCATCAATTGTTTCGATCGGTCCAACATTCCTCCAATTATATAAGAATCGAACCATCAAACCTTTCTTCTATAGAACCTGCATTAGATGCAGCCTCTCCAGGAAATATCCAGAAGATAGTTTCCTTGGCTGACAAATTGATCAGTGACAATGAAAATATGCTTGACGCCTATGTTTTGGACCTCATTGCAGAGAAAGAGAAAAATGGAGAGAAAAAACATAACTCTGTTTGGAAATTTCTACGAGAAAAATTATGATTTCCTTAAAATAAAGTCATAATTCCGACTAATACTTATAAACTTGATATTTTAATAGCCTTAAAATAATCTTGTAGAAATATTTTTGTTATATTATCAAAGCGATTAAAAACAGAACGCAAACAAAAAATTCAAATGGCAAAAACAATAGCTTTAATTGCACATGATGGTAAAAAAGCCGAAATGGTGGCTTTTGTAAAAGATCATCAACAAGGACTATCCAAAGCCCACCTCGTGGCAACAGGAACAACAGGTTCCTACATCCAACAAACTGGTTTAGAAGTAGAATTAAAATTGTCTGGTCCCAAAGGGGGTGATGCGCAAATAGCTGCTATGGCCGCCGAAGGGAAGATTCAAGGCATTATATTTTTTAGGGACCCACTTGGAAAGCATCCACATGAGCCGGATATACAGATGCTGATGCGCATTTGTGATCTATGGAATGTTCCATTGGCAACCAACCCAGCAACTGGGTCATTGATTATTAAAGGATTATTAGAAGAAGATACAGAGATATATGGCAAATGAAGTATTAGTGAGTATTGGAGAAACTAGTTATACAACAACTATTTCCTATGAAGATTTAAATATTTTAGCAGATGAACCCATTGAAGTTGGTGGTCAAAACAAAGGTTTGGCTCCGACTCAATTATTGCTTTCCTCGGTAGGCGCCTGCAAGGCAATTACCATGCGGATGTATGCAAACCGTAAGGAATGGAAAGTAGACAAGATTGATATTAAGGTATCAAGCGAGGTCCAAAGGAGTGAACAGCAACAAACTACTTATATCAAATGCAATATCTTTATCGAAGGCGACTTGGATGAAGAACAAAAAAGAAGATTATATGCCATAGGTGAGAAATGTCCGGTGCATAAGATGTTAATGAACCCTATCGTGATAGAAAGTAATCTAATTGATACAATGCGAGAAAAAGACATTTCTTGATTGTATATTTGCGACTTGAAAAAATAAATTGCTATGCCCTTAATCAGCGAACATACTTTTACAAGTCCGTTCCAAAACTTTACTCGAGAACAATGGAAAAGGTTGAATGGCCAGTTGAGCCATTCCATTCAAGAGAAAGATTTAGATCAATTGCATGCCCTAAATGAGCCATTGACAATGGATGAAATTGAGGATATCTATATCCCATTGGCTCATTTACTGGAGGTTCATATCCATAACTTTCAGGAGCTTCACTCTAAGAGCAATGTTTTTTTCAAGAGAAACCATCAAAAACTTCCCTTTATCATTGGTATTGCCGGTTCGGTAGCAGTGGGTAAAAGTACTACGGCTAGGGTTTTGACCAAAGTCCTTTCGCTATTACCAAATAAACCAAAGGTAGAACTGGTAACAACAGATGGGTTTCTATATCCAAACAAGGAGTTAATTAAGCGCAATATCCTGAACAGAAAGGGATTCCCTGAAAGCTATGACACCAAGAAACTAATGCAGTTTCTTGCGGACATCAAATCAGGCAAATCTCAGGTAACTGTACCTTTATATTCCCACTTGGAATATGATGTATTGAGCAATGAAAAATTAGTGATTTCTCAGCCGGATGTCCTCATCGTGGAAGGTATCAATGTTTTGCAGGTTAATTCAAGAAAGAATGGGGTCTTCGTTTCTGATTTTTTTGATTACTCCATCTACGTGGATGCTGATGAGAAAAATATCGTGAAATGGTATATCGACCGTTTTGAATCCCTGAGAGCCACAGCTTTCCAAAACTCTGCTTCTTATTTTCATAAGTATGCTAATTTATCGGAAGAGGAAAGTTTTGAAATGGCAAAGCATATCTGGAATGAGATCAATAAGCCTAACCTACATGAAAACATCCTTCCCACCCGATATAGAGCTGACCTGATCTTGAAGAAAGGTTCAGAGCACTTTATTAAGCGTGTAAAGGTTAGGAAGATTTAAGGATATTCCTTTCGAATTTGATAATCTCTTTCAAAATCTCATTCTCAATGTTCCTGTGCATTCTATTGCTGTTGGTGACAGCATAAAGATCCAATTTATAGCGGACATAATCCTTTCCTATTTCCAAGACCTTCACCTGAAATTCATCTTCTTTGATTTCCAAGTTCGGATGTGTTGTCAAACTCAGTCTTAAATGTTCTTCTAATTCTTCAATATGAAGGGAAACTTCTAATGGAAGTTCGAATTTAACGGTAAAAAGACTGGATTGATGAGCAGATAGGTTCATGAAAGTAGCCGTAAATACCAAGTTGTTTGGAACCATGACGATATCGTCTTCTTCATCTTGTAAAACAAGATTGGCAAAGGTAATGTCAATAATCCTACCCTTGTGCTCCCCCACCTTAATCCTATCCCCTACGGACAATTGCTCAGAGAACATCACAATTAATCCAGAGATCATATTGGTGATGTAATCTTTAAAGATCACGGCAATGGCCATCGCCACAATGGTTATGCTGGTGATAAAGTCTTTGGGATTGATTCCAAAGGCTGTCATGATGGCTATTACAAAAAATACGGTATTCAATACAGCAGTAAGCCTATTGATGCCTAGAACAAAGTTTCCTCGCTCCCTTTTTTGAGAATCACGTGCATTATAAAGCATGATCACAATAAAGCGGAACATGGAAAGCACGATACTAGGGATCAAGAAGGAATACAGCCCTTTTAGGAATTGGGCTAATATTTTCCTTTTCTCGATATCATATTCAAAATTGATGTGTAGAGCAATTATGATGATCACAAGAAGGACTTTTCCAATAAATACCCAAGGAATTTTTGGTTTATTTTCTGCGGCAGCTGCATTCATGGTCTTGAATATATTATTTTTTTATATACAACACAAAACAAGAATGAACTAGATTTTGTTATATCGCTAATTATCAACCACTAAATAGTTTTAGGCAGTGTTTATCTTTCCTTAATGATTAAATAACATTTTATAATTCTTAAAAAACAAGTAACTTAGCTACCGCTTTAATGACACCAAACAGGTAATTATGGAAACAACATTTGATTTTGAAAAGCCGATTGCTGATCTACAAACGCAAATCGAAAAGGTGAAACAAGTAGAAGAAAAAACCAAAGTAGATATGGGCGCAACAGTTCGTGAATTGGAAGAAAAACTAGAGCAAACAAAAGTTGAGGTGTATAGCAATATGACTGGCTGGCAAAAAGTTCAGATGTCCAGACATCCTGATAGACCACAAACATTCGATTATATTGACTTGATCTGTGATGACTTTATAGAGTTGCATGGAGATAGAAACGTACGTGATGATAAAGCTATTGTAGGTGGTTTTGCTACCATTGGCGGTCAATCTGTAATGGTTATTGGTCACCAAAAAGGAAAGAACACTAAGGAGCGTCAATTCCGTAATTTCGGTATGGCGAACCCAGAGGGATATAGAAAAGCGCTTCGCCTGATGAAGATGGCTGAGAAGTTCAACAAACCAGTTGTAACTTTAATCGATACCATGGGAGCTTATCCTGGATTAGAAGCTGAAGAGCGTGGACAAGGCGAGGCTATCGCAAGAAACTTACTTGAGATGTCTGTTCTGAAGGTGCCGATCATCTGTATCGTTATTGGTGAAGGTGCTTCCGGTGGTGCTTTAGGTATCGGAATCGGAGATAAAGTTTATATGTTGCAAAATACATGGTATTCTGTGATCTCTCCGGAGTCTTGTTCTTCTATCTTATGGAGAAGCTGGGATCAGAAAGAAAGAGCCGCAGAGGCCTTAAAATTAACTGCAGAGGACATGCTTGGTAATGGACTGATTAATGGTATTATCGAAGAACCTATCGGCGGTGCACATCAAGATCCTGAGGCTACTGCACTAAACGTAAAAAACAAAATCCTTTCAGACCTAACTATTCTAGGTGCTAAGGATAAAGATACACTAGTTACTGAACGAATCGACAAATTCAGCAAAATGGGAGTTGTAAACGAATAAAGAAAAAGCCTTGAGAATCTCAAGGCTTTTTTATTGATATTTCTTAAAAGGAATGGGATCCTTCAGAATAAACTGAGCTTTGACTTCCTCGGTTCCCCGCAAAAGCACCAATCGAATTTCTTCTCCATCTTTATGCATTAATTTTCCTATTATTTGCTTCAATTTCATACTTTGGGCATTACTACCATTTATTTTAAGCAATTCATCATCCACTTTTATTCCCGCTAAATCCGCTGGTGAACCTTCTCTTACACTTGCTATTTTATAGATAGGCCTCAGCGTGAATTCATATTTGAATTCTTCATAATTGTAAACATTGATTCCAGAATTGGGGTTTTCTGAGTCTCTCTTACCGATGTTTGTCGTAATCCTTCTCTTGGTCCATTCCAGTCCATCATGTTTGATCTCCATTCCAGACATGTTAATTTCGAATTTCTTTCCAAAATTTCTATTCTTCTTAAGATATATTTCATTCTTTGGGTAATTGATCAGAACATGGAAGTGCTGTAAGACCTGGTTACCGATGGAACCGACACGATTGACAGCAAGCTTTGCTGCATGGACAGCATTGGAGTCTGGATAGGAAACAATGGGTTCCTTGATATAAAAACCTGACCAATCAAAACCCTCTATCCTATTCCTCTTTCCAAAGATCAGTCCGTTGAACCCCCTTCCGATAAAATCATATATACTTGGTTCATGGACTTCGAAAGAATCAAGCAAAAAAGGAAAAACCAACATGCCATCTGAATTTCCCATGTCCACCAGCATCTTGGCATCTTCTACTTTTCGGGTTCCTAAATCAACGTCAATATGAACATAAGGTCTGCTCCTTTCAAGTAGGACAGGAAGTCTAGTAAATTTATTCGTCAGCTTTTCTGGATATTCATAAGCGTCATAAATACTTATTCTTTTCTTTAGGTAATCGACCTTAATCATGTAATCTTCAAAAAAGTGGCTTCCTAAAATTCCATTAATAGGCACACCGATATGACTTGATAGGTCAAGGTCATCTCCATTCACAACGTAAATATTATGCAAGCTATCGATCAAGGTATTTCCGACCAATAGCTCATTACCGACTGCCATAATCCCTTCAACGCCATCTTCGATACCAATGCCCGAAAACTTAACCTTGGAAACATTTTCCAATGGGACAGAATCCTGAGGAGTGGCAAAGAGAATAGTTTCTTTGACACCGGTATCCAATAAAAAGGAAAGTTCAACCCCATTTACTTTGACTGGGATAATCACCAGATTACCACTTAGATCAAATTTGAAGGAATTCTTTTTGGGATTAATCAATGAAAAACTTCTTTGCGCATAACTATGCAAGAACATGATGTTCAGCAATAATAGAATTATGATTTTCATACACAAAGGTTTATATATGCTAATTTACCTAATTTTTAGATTCAAATAACTTAACATACGCTTAATATTAAACATTTGATAAATTATTAAGTTTCAATAAGCGCAATTAAAAATGTAAATGAAATGCCCATAAAATATTATAAAAACAAAAAGGAATAATCAATTTGATTATTCCTTTGTAAATGATCTTGGAATTTATCCTTAGACAGCGCTAAGCACTCCTCTAAAATACCCTACTGACTCAGCAATTCCAGCCAAAGGATCCTTCATGTCTTTTTCAAATTCTATACTGCAGCAACCTGGATATTTATTCTTCAATAATGCCCTTACAAAAGCAGGAATATCGATCACCCCTCTACCCAATTCACAGGTTGTACCTTTAGCATCAGCAGCCGTCACATTTTTCAAGTGAATATCGAATATGCGATCCTTGTATTTCACATAATCTTTAATGGCATCTTGCCCATCCCTAGTATCATGCCCCATATCAAAACACATCCCTAGGTTTTTATCTAAATCTTTGATGTGGTTCCAAATAACGGTAGCATTCGGATAAATCTTATCCTCAGGTCCATGGTTATGGATACCAAACTTGATATTGTTCTCTTTAGCTTTTTTGGCCACATAAGGAAGATCTTTGATTTCAGGAATACCTATCATAAGATTCACACCAACGCGCTTACAATAATCAAAAGCTTTATCAATTTCAGCTTCTGTCTTCATATAGATTGGTCCAACGGCATAACCAGTAACATTTGCCTCAGCCAGTTTTTTATGGAAAGCTGCGATCTGTTCGGCAGTACTATTCAAAGGCAGGTGAAAATCTTTGATGCAAAGATACTTTACATCCATTCTTTTCATCATGGCAAGGGACTGATCCAAATTGAAGTTAACAAAACTATAGCCGGCAATTCCTAATTTCAAACTGTTTTGATCTGCTAAATCCAGATCTTTAGAATCAGCACTCGCTGTTAACCAACTCGGGCTTGTCAATACTGCTGCAGCTCCCAAAGCACTGCGCTGCAAAAAATTTCTTCTACTGTTATTGCTCATTGATATAGGTTTATGTTGTTTTACTAACTAAAAATAACGAATAATACGCAAAATGGCAATAATATACCGTGGAATCATTTTCTAAAACAACAAAAAAAGCCCTTGCTAATAATTAGCAAGGGCTTTTGATATTATTCCGAAATTCTACAATGAAGCGATTGCAGCATTCAAAGTTTCAGATGGACGCATTGCTTTAGCAGCTAATTCATCGTTTGGATAGTAATATCCACCGATTTCTTGAGCTTTTCCTTGCGCTGCGATCAATTCTTCATTGATCTTAGCTTCTTGTTCAGTTAAAGCTTTTGCTAAACCAGCAAATTTAGAAGCCAATTCAGCATCTTTTGTTTGGTTAGCCAAAGCCTCTGCCCAATAAGTAGCCAAATAGAAGTGAGAACCGCGGTTATCGATTTGACCAACTTTACGAGCTGGGGATTTATCATTAGCCAAGAACTTAGCATTTGCTTCATCAAGGGCATCCGCTAATACTTGAGATTTCTCATTATTTTGTGTTTGAGCTAAATGTTCTAATGAAGCTTGTAATGCCAAGAATTCACCTAATGAATCCCAACGTAAGTACCCTTCTTCCAAGAATTGCTCAACGTGCTTAGGAGCAGAACCACCAGCACCGGTTTCAAATAAACCACCGCCATTCATCAATGGAACGATAGATAACATTTTAGCTGAAGTACCTAATTCTAGGATTGGGAATAAGTCAGTTAGGTAGTCACGTAATACGTTTCCAGTAACTGAAATAGTATCCTCACCTTTGCGGATTCTATCAATAGAGAATTTTGTAGCCTCAATTGGCGACAAAATACGGATGTCTAATCCATTAGTATCGTGATCAGCCAAGTAAGTGTTTACTTTTTTGATGATTTCTCTATCGTGAGCACGGTTTTCATCTAACCAGAATACAGCTGGAGTAGCTGACAAGCGAGCGCGATTTACAGCTAATTTAACCCAGTCTTGGATTGAAGCATCCTTAGTTTGGCACATACGGAAGATATCACCCTCTTCAACTTGTTGTTCCATCAAGGTTTTACCATTGTTGTCTAAAACTTTGATTACCCCATTTGAAGGAGCTTGGAAAGTTTTATCGTGTGAACCATATTCTTCAGCTTTTTGAGCCATTAATCCAACGTTAGGAACAGAACCCATCGTTTTAGGATCGTAAGCACCATTTACTTTACAGTCTTCAATAACTGCTTCATAGATTCCTGCATAAGATCTATCCGGAATGATAGCCAATGTATCGCGTTCAGCACCGTTTTTATCCCACATTTTTCCACCGATACGGATCATTGCTGGCATAGAAGCATCTACGATAACATCAGAAGGAACATGTAGGTTGGTAATTCCTTTATCCGAATTCACCATTGCTAAATCAGGTCCGTTTGCAATTGCAGCATCGATAGCCGCTTTTACTTCAGCTTCTTGCGGAGTACCTGCGATTTTTGCATATACTTCACCTAAGCCATTATTTTTGTTGATACCTAATTCTTTGAAAAGAGCATCATATTTTTCAAATACCTCTTTGAAATAAACTTCAACGATAGCACCAAAGATGATCGGGTCAGAAACCTTCATCATGGTCGCTTTTAAGTGAGCTGACAATAAAACCACAGCTTCTTTAGCTTCCTGAATAGCTTGCGCAACAAATTCTTTCAATTTAGCAACATGCATAACAGAAGAATCGATTACTTCGCCAGCTTTCAACTTCGCAAGACCTTTTAATTCTTTCGTTTCACCATTTGCAGCAACAAATTCAATTTTAAACTGGCTGTCTGCATCTAAGGTCAACGATTGCTCTGAGCTGTAGAAATCGCCATCTTGCATAGAAGTTACGCTCGTTTTGCTATCCGAAGCCCAAGCTCCCATTCTGTGTGGATTAGCTTTCGCATAATTCTTAACAGCTTTAGGCGCACGACGGTCAGAGTTTCCTTCACGTAAAACAGGGTTTACTGCAGATCCTAAAACTTTAGCATAAGCAGCTCTGATTTTCTCTTCTTCCTCGTTTGCAGGTGCATCTGGGTAATTAGGAATGTTATATCCAGCTTTTTGCAATTCAGCGATTGCTCCTTTTAATTGAGGGATAGAAGCTGAAATATTAGGAAGTTTAATGATGTTTGCATCAGGAGTAGTTGCCAATTGTCCTAATTCTGCCAACGCATCAGTAGTTTTTTGGTCCTCTGATAAATATTCGTTTAAATTAGCTAGGATACGTCCTGCCAATGAAATATCTCTTAATTCGACTTCAATATCAGCAGTTTTTGCGAATGCTTGAACGATAGGTAGAAATGAATACGTTGCCAATAAAGGCGCTTCATCTGTTTTTGTGTAAATGATCTTAGATGACATAATTTTCTATTGAAATGATATTATTTTGCAATTAATAGTGAAATTCAAAGAGTTGATAAGCCTCTTTTTTAAAATTCGCCTAAAGATAATAAAATGAATTTTAAATAGCCATAAAAGCCGAAATAATGATGGTTTATCAAAAATCTTTGTCTTAATTCAATAGAATAACAGGAATTACAGAGATGATCTAAGCTTTTTCTCCTAATTCGCCCCAGATCTCTTTGGGATTATAGATGTCGATCAAACCATCCTTGTCCTCAAATGCAGCATCCATGATCGCCCTCGCCAGAAACATCGTACTGATTGGTTTATATAATTTAAATAAACCCAACTTATTCAAAAACTTAAGGGTGCTGACTGCATACTGTTCGCCCTTCCTTTTGGTATTGGGGCGATCTATAGGACCTGGCCTAACTATTATTAATTTCGGGAAATTCAGTGCTTTGATCCCCTCTTCCAACAATCCTTTCATTTTGGTATAAAAGAATCGGGAGTTCTTATTCGCTTGGGCAGACGAAAGCAGCACAAAGGTATGGAACCTATTGAGTTTGCATAAAGCAGCAAACTTCAATTGATAATCATAATCCACCACCCATTGCTGTTCTTTGCCGCCCGCATCTTTCAAGGTGGTGCCCATCGTTGAGAAAGCAACATCACCGATGATAAAATGGCTGAAATCTTCTAAACGATCAAAATCAACAATTACCTCATGTAATTTGGGGTCAGGCGTAAAAAACGGTCTCCTAACCAATACATTGACCGAATCCACTTTTGGATTGGACAACAATTGAAGGACCAATTCCCTACCTGTTGCGCCCGTAGCACCTATGACAACTGCTTTCATAATTGTTGATTTTGAATGTTTATCAATTAAAACAGAACATCGCGAATATTGACATCACGATCAAACTGTGCCTTAGCAAATGGACATAAAGGCATTATTTTCATTTTGTTATCCCTAGCGTGCTCAACTGCTTTGTTCAATAAAACAGAACCAATTCCTTTTCCTTTTTCTTCTGGATCTACCTCGGTATGGTCGATAATGATTTTACCAGGTCCAGCTTTGGAATAGGTCATTTCGCCTATTGTTTTGCCGTCTTCCACTGCTACAAATGATCCCTTATTTCCATTTTCTTCGTGTTTCACTAACATATTAATCTTTATTTAAGTTTTAATTCTTCAATTATTTGATCTTCTAGATCGGTTTTCATTTTCACCACTTCATCAGCCAATTCATTAGGTACAGTCATGGAAAGTACATATTGCTTGATCAGCCATCTTCCATCTTTAAGGACTAAAACGCCCGAACCTCTACAGATCTTCATTTGTGTATTTAACAATTCATCTATCCATGCGGTTTTACCATCTTCAGAAATTTCTATGTTTCTCTCCAAACTACTGAAGTTCCAAGCTTTGCCTTTATCAAAATGTGGCCTTGCATAATCCATAAATTCCTGTTTGTCCCAACGCTCGGTGGCATCTGTACCAATGAATACCGAATTGGCATCCATCAGGTCAAAATATTCCTTAAAATTTGCCTTTCCAGCGGCAGCATGCCACTGATCTAAGACTTTTGCAACCTCAGTCTGTCCAGACTGTGCAAAAGAAACCTGAATAAACATCAATAAGGCTGCGAATAAGCTGTAGATTTTCATATAAATTGGTTTTTAATAAAGATACCTTTTTGAGAATTAAGACACAAGGCTAGCGAAAAAGACCATAATATCCTGACAAAACAGAGGAAATAATAGCAAGATCTGCGGTTTTCTCCCTAAAAATATATGGTATTCCTTAGGCTTTCCTAAAGTGTTTCATATTCTTGGTGACATTGACGATGTTCCAATCTATATGTTTAGAGAAGGGTTCGGAACGGATGGGGCAGTTTTCTACGTTGCAATAATGGCAACATTCAGGCATGCAAGGGTCTGCATGGATAAAGAATTCCGTTTTGGATTCTAGATTATCGTTTAATAGAGAGTCAAAATCAGAGATACTGTCATGTACTTGATTAAGATCATAGTAATTGGGCAAGGTTAAATGGCAGTCGATATGAAGTTCTTGTCCATAACGTTGTACACGCAAGTTATGCACGTCGATCCATTCTGCTTTACGGTTCTGGTTCAGAATAGCGACCACCTCTTCGATTACCTCCGCATCAGATTCATCCATCAGTCCTGAAATCGATTTCCTCAACAACTTATAGCCATTGTACAAGATAAAAGCACCTAGAACAAAGGATAGAGCCAAATCGATCCATGCCAAGCCAGTCAGCTTCATCAAAAGTAATCCCGCAATCAAACCGATGGAACTGTAGGCGTCTACCTGCAAATGCTTACCATCAGCTTCAATAGTCAATGAGCGTAAGGCTTTACCCCTTTTCATCAGGTAAAATCCAACTCCAAAGTTTATCAAGGATGTTGCTAAGATCAAGTACATACCCTCCTCTACGTTATTTAAGGGTTGAGGTGAGAAAATAGCATAAATGGATTTGATCAGGATAATGCTACCAGCGATAAAGATCATCCCACCTTCGACAAAAACGGAGAAGAATTCTACCTTTCCATGTCCATAGGGATGGTTTTCGTCTTTGGGCTGAGCAGCTAGGTAAATACTGTAATATGCGAAACCAGAAGCGACAATATTGACTATACTTTCGGCGGCATCGGAGAAGATTGCATTGGATTCCGTAATAAAATAGGCAACAAACTTGATCAGCATCAATACGATACCTGTAATCAAGGATAACAAAACCAACCTCATTTGCCTATTCATAACGCTAAATTTGAATCGCAAAAATAATTAATTAAGAAATAGTATTTATTACTTTTTTGTTAACATACCCTCATCTTTCTGATTTCCTAAGCGTTGTGCTATAATAGTAACTACAAAAATCTGAAAGGCATGATAGATCATCAATGGCAATATATATAGCCCTAATTTAGGGTTATTAGCGAACAAAAATTTAGAGAAAACACTGCCATGTGTAAGCGACTTCTTTGACCCACAGAATAATCCAGAAATTCTATCTTCACGATTGAACTTCAACACATAGCGAACCAACAGCAGAATAATCAGATAAACCGTAAAGAACAGCGCAATTACAGCGATAAATAAGCTAGCTAAGTAAGTCGTTCCAATGGTACTGAAGATATCATTCATAAAGGATTCCGAGAAACTGCTATACACAATCAGCAGAACTACCCCTTTATCAAAATTGGATAAGGCTTTGCCATATTTATGGGCCCATTTACCCCAATATGGCTGGATCAACAATCCTAAAATTACCGGAAGTAATACTTCAAATAAAAGTCCTATATACAACTCCCCAAACACATTGACCTCTCCCACTTCTAAAAAGAAGTGCATCAACAACGGGGTGATCGCTACACCGATTAATCCAGAAATAGAAGCATTAAAGATGGCGGCAGGAACGTTTCCCCGAGCGATGGATACCATAACAACAGATGAAGTTACGGTTGAAGGTAGTGCGGCCAAGAAATAGAAGGAAAGCCAAAATTGCTCCTGTGTCTCGGTATGTACCAATGGACGGAACAGCAGGACAAGTAAAGGAAATAAACCAAAGGTGAAAAGCTGCACGGATAAATGTAGTTTCCAGTTTTTCATTCCGTCCTTGATTTCGTTGAAACTAAGTTTCAAGCCGTAAAAGAAGAACACTAATGCCACTCCTACACTGATCAAGGCATCCAAAAACTTGCCATCTAAATAACCCGCAACATCCGGAAAGACATAGGCAAGGATTATCATGAAAATTAAGGCTATTATAAACCCATCAAATTTTAACTTCATCTAAAACCTAAATTTTGCCTACAAAGCTATAATTTATTTCATAAACACCTATTCCAATCGGTTCATTTACAAAGTATCATTTTTATAGAGATTTTGTTACACTTTTCTCATCGATAATAAATTGTATATAATATATTTGCAATATCATGAGTACAACATCCATATTATCCGATAGAATAAACAATCTATCCGAGTCAGCAACATTAAAGATGACCAAATTGGGCCGTGAACTGGCGGCTAAGGGCATTAATGTAATTAGTTTGAGTGTAGGTGAACCTGATTTCAATACGCCTGAGCATGTAAAAGATGCAGCTAAGAAGGCCTTGGATGAAAACTGGACCCGTTACTCTCCTGTTTCTGGTTATCCTGAACTTCGCCAAGCGATCGTAAATAAATTAAAAAATGAAAACGGTTTAGATTATGACATCTCTAACATCGTGGTTTCTACAGGTGCTAAGCAATCCCTTTCCAATGTATTGCTAACCTTAGTGAACCCGGGTGAAGAAGTGATCATCCCTACGCCATACTGGGTTTCATATTCTGAAATGGTCGTATTGGCAGAAGGAAAATCAGTTTACATCGACACGACGATTGAATCAGATTTCAAGATCACTCCAGAACAACTGGAAGCTGCGATCACGCCAAAATCTAAAGTCTTCATGTTCTCTTCGCCTTGTAATCCTACAGGTTCCGTATATTCTAAGGCTGAATTGGAAGCATTGGTTAAGGTTTTTGAAAAACATCCACAAATCTTTATCATTTCCGATGAGATCTATGAGCATATCAATTTCGTAGATAAACATGAGTCTATCGCACAATTCCCTTCTATTAAGGACCGCGTAATCATTATCAACGGTTTTTCAAAAGCATTTGCCATGACCGGATGGCGCCTTGGATACATTGCTGCTAACAAAGAAATCGCTGCAGCGAATGAAAAAATGCAAGGACAAACCACTTCTGGTACCTGTTCGATCTCTCAACGCGCTGGTATTGCAGCTTATGAGCAAGGATTGGAAAGTGTATTGGAAATGAAAGAAGCGTTTGCTCGCCGTCGTCAATTGGTTTACGATTTATTGAACGATATCCCTGGAGTAAAAACAAACTTGCCTGACGGAGCTTTCTATTTCTTCCCAGAAATCAGTTCTTTCTTCGGTAAAAAAGATCCAGAAGGAAATGTGATCAATAATTCAGCTGACCTTGCTTTATACCTATTAAACTATGGTCATGTTGCTACAGTGGGTGGAGATTCATTTGGTAACAACAACTATATCCGCCTTTCTTATGCCGCTTCTGACGAAAACTTAAAAGAAGCCCTTCGCAGAATCAAAGAAGCATTGGGGAATTTGAAATAGTATTGAGATATGAGATTTGAGATTTGAGATATTAACCGGAAAACTAACTCCGCAATATATCTCAAATCTCAAAACTTTATATCACACTTGATATCTCAATATTCATATTTATACTCCCCCCATTAACGCTAGATAGATTAGCTCAAACATTACAAACCCCAATATCAATCCCAGAGTCACGGCGACTGCTAACCTAGCCCAGAAGGGCATCTTAATAATATAATTCAACTTAAATCTTCAATAGTTTTTGCAGGCGCAAAGATGAAAATATTCTATTAAGATGATTTAGGATTAGGCAAGAATTTAGAGTTATCTGTAAGCATCTGACTACAATGATTTGAAAGGGATTGATTACCAAATCTTCACACAAAAAATAATTCAGCATTTTTTTAATAATCAATGGATTTTTCTATCTTTGCACTTCCGTTAATATAACTACGGATAGAAATTAATAAACATAATTATTTACAAAATGCAACAGTACGAATCTGTAATCATTCTTACCCCGTTGCTTTCAGAAGATGCTGCGAAAGAAGCAATCGCAAAATTCAAAGACATCTTGACAGAAGGCGGAGCCGAAATTATCGCTGAAGATAATTGGGGTTTGAGAAAATTAGCGTATCCGATCCAGAAAAAAACAACTGGATTTTATCACTTAACTGAATTCAAGGCTCCAGGTGAATTAATCAAAAAATTAGAGGTTGAATACAAACGTGATGAGCGCGTGATGCGTTTCTTAACAATCTCTCTAGATAAGCATGCTTTGGCTTACAACGAGAAAAAACGTAGCGGTGCATTCAACAAGAAGGCAGAAACTAAAACTGAGGAGGTAGCAAACTAATGGCAAACGAAAACATCCAATACGTGACTGCTCCTAAAGTAGAGGACAACCGTAAAAAATACTGTCGTTTCAAAAAGAACGGTATTAAGTACATCGACTACAAAGACGCTAACTTCCTTTTGAAGTTCGTAAATGATCAAGGTAAAATCTTACCTCGTCGATTAACAGGAACATCATTGAAATTTCAACGTAAAGTTGCTCAAGCCGTTAAACGTGCGCGTATTATCGGACTTATGCCTTACGTAACTGATTCATTAAAATAAGGAGGATACGATAATGGAAGTTATATTAAAACAAGATGTTAAACACCTTGGAGAGAAAGACGATATCGTAGTAGTAAAACCAGGTTATGGCCGTAACTACTTAATTCCTCAAGGATTTGCAGCAATGGCAACGCCTTCTGCAAAGAAAGTATTAGCTGAGAATATCAAACAAGCTCAGTTTAAACAAGACAAAATTAAAAAAGATGCTACTGAATTAGCAGCTAAATTAGAATCAGTAAAATTAACTATTGGTGCTAAAGCTGGTGAGTCTGGCAAGATCTTCGGAAAAGTTAACAGCATTCAAATCGCTGACGCTCTTAAAGCTCAAGGTTTTGAAGTTGACCGCCGTCGTATCACTTTCGAAACTGAACCTAAGCAATTAGGTGAGTACATCGCTAACTTGAACTTACACAAGGAAGTAAAAGTACAAATCCCTTTCGAAGTTATCGCTGAGTAAGCATTTGACAATAAAAAAATCCCCGTTATCAAAAGATAACGGGGATTTTTTTATTGCTTAGTATTTAGTATTAAGTATTTAGTATTTAGACTGCATGGCTATCAATTATCGGAGCCATCCTAGGTAAGGGATAGTTTTAAATCGAGGATCATTCATTGTATTAAATTTTTGAATGAACGGTGTTGATGGATTAAATATTGACCTCATTCGGGACACATTCGGAATTTTCGCAACATGAGCACATCTATTCTCGAACGTTTCTCGAATATGCCTCGAATAAGTCTCGAATGAAACCCACATTTCAGTCTATTAAATTCCTCTTAAAAAATAGCTTTTTAGGGGATTATATCTTTGGATTTGGATGAATGCACTGTTTGAATTTCCAAGGTTCGGATAGAATATTCTCCAGGTCTGTTAATTAAATGGCAAAGAAAAAGCCCCTCATATATTAAAGAAGGGCTTGTAGAATGCTATTTTTAAAGGAAATACTAAATATCCGATTCTAAATCCTGATGATTAATAATGCCACATAACATCTACCCTATGTCCAGGATGGTTATGTCTGCCTTTATTTCCTTTGTATTTTTTCTTTTGTTGACCAGGTGCATAACGTTTTGCGGATTTACCACCGTATTTCTTCTTAGCCTGACCTGGAGGCATTCCATGCGGATGGTGACGATGTGTATAACATGCTGATACACTAAATGCCATAAAGGCTACCAATAATAATCCCAAAAATCTTTTCATACGATATTCATGTTGTTCGCTATATATGACCAAAATCTAAGCCAAAAGTTTAAAATTTTAATAAAGTATTAATAATTAAATGTTTGAACACTGATTATCAACATTTTACCTAGAGCCGATAATTTGATAAAAGGAATTAATTGCTGGGTTTTCAAGGTCAAATCCACCTTTCAAACGCAAGCCGTTTGTTCCCTCCGCTATACCATTTACTTCTCCTTTTAGGATTTTATCATAATTCGGAAACCAGCCTAAGTACTTCGCCGCTACTGGTTTTTTCTGGTAGCTCATTACAAATACATTAGAGGATGGTTGAAGCTCCATATTTTGCCCAAGTGCCGCTGGATCAGTACTCAATCTAATCAATCCATTATGAAAATCCTTTCCAAACTTATAGAACATCTTTTCTGGCAGATATCCTAATAAATGTGGGGAGGCCATAACTTGGAATGTTAATGAAGGAACCTCAACTTGATTGATTTCCTTTTTCTCGGTCATCTCAAAATTATCATCATAATCATAAGTAATGATGGTATCAGATTCCAGAACTTCTTTATCTTTCAATTCAATGGCTGCAAAATTACCTACATATTTATAGATACTATCGACTGGTAGCTTTAGTTTTTCAAGTTCAGCCTCCTTATCCTTCAAAATAAGGGAAAGATCAGAATTTAAGGCCATATAAAACACATTGTCTTCAGGGATTGCAGCTTGGACCGGCTTTGAGGGGAAGCCCAATAAAGAGGATTTTACAAATGCATCTATATCAAATCTTCCATTTTGAAAATTAACTATAATCCAATTGTCTTTCTTATCCACAAAGCTCATATCAGCCTCTTGGATCTCGCTTACATTTTTGCCCAGACCATTAGCATAAACCCAATCTCCTTGATCAGCTTTCAGTAAGGAAAGCATGGTTTCAGGTTGATAATCCTTACCCAGCGAAAAGACCAATTTATGATCATCCAATAATACTTGCACATGTTTTTTGGCATACAAGTCCTGCCCTTTTTCCAAACTTTGGACCACTGAATCTTGACTAAGCCCCAACTCTCTCTCTAAGAATGCTTGTAGTTTAGCTTTATCGGACACTTCCAATACCGAATAATATTGACATGAAGTATCACTTAAGCTAAACATATATAATTTAGCAGGAATGTGAACACCTATATTCCAAAGTTTTGGTTTATCCTGTACTGAACTGCTATCCTTCTTGCTGCCGTAATATTCTGAATAATTGGAAAGCGAATTCTTGAACATCTTCACAAGAAGGTCATCCACATTCAACCGAATTACAGAAGCCGTATTTTCAGGGATCTTAAAGTTTTCTGCTTTCGAAGTTCTATAATATTTAAAAACAAAAAAACTTATAGCCAAAATGGCTATAAGTCCTATTATAAATACTGTTATTTTTTTTATCCAACCCATCGGTTAATCATTTAATGACTTACTGATACGGTCTATAGAATTGAGCAAATAATCTAAAGCATTTTTACCGGTATTAGGAAAATCCACTCCCGCTTCCCAAGTAAAATTTTTGCCTTTCATACCATTGCTGATCATATAGATATCACCATATTCAGACAAGCCTTTCAGTTCACTTTCCATAGAACGGTGGACCGGAAGATCCAGATCATCAACCATACTTGGAACTTTTTTAGTGTTGAACAACATGGAGAATTTATTTTTCTTGGCGATAGCAGCAAATCTTCCTGGTTTTCCTTTAAAGGTTTTATCCTTGATCTGTTGCATTTGCTCTAAATCATTGCCCAAGAAAACTATCCCTTGCTGGATCAAGATGTATGGAGCAAATTCATCAACCTTTCCGCCAACAATCTCATAGATTCCATCATGGTTTACCATATTGTTCTCAATCTCTAAAATAGCAAAGATTTTTTCAAATATGCGGGTATCATCGGAAGAGAACATCCACAAATAGTTGGGGATTTTCTCCATTTTGGTTTTTTCTACCTCTTGATAGTTGTAATCATCATCATATTCATAGTCAATATATTTCACTTCTTTTTGGGTAATTCCATTCAAGATAAATAGGTTATCGCCCTTGAAAACTTTTGCTACAGCCTTTTCATCAACGATAATTCCCATACTGGTAGTGAATAGGTCGATGATCTTCTCTACTTTACCATCCATTCCACCATAAATTCGTTGTACGATCCTAGGCATATGGGTTAAGTAAGCTTCTGTATTGACATTGAAAGAAAGGAACCCTAATGCATCGTCATTTAAGTAGGTCAAAAATTTAGGATTGATTTTCTTATTGTAAATCTCCTTATAGAACCTGGTCATCTCCTTATCGAAGCTAAGATCGCCGAGGATCTTCATCCTATTGCCGTCAACCACAACAGTACTGTTGATATTTTCGTAGCCATATTCAAAACTTGGTTGTCCACTCATATATCCATACAGCAGGTTCCTTGGGTAATAAAAGTGCATCAAGCTATCAAACGAACCTATTTCTATTCTAAGCAGTTCATTATCCTTCATAGATGACATTTTTTTCGATTTATAACTCTTGATGTTTCCGGCTATAATTCGATCCATGAGGTTATTGACCTCTTGGTTTACAAAAACGTTCTTTATGGAGTCATTGTGATTAGAAGCCTGACTGTATTTCAAATAATAATCGTCTTGGTATTCATCTTTTTCCAAAACAGAATCCACGTATTTAAACTCATCCGGGACCATCGGTGGTGCGATATAACCTTCTTCCCCAGGTTGAGCCACTTTTTCGGGAGGTAATGGTAAACTATACAAATCTGAGGTATCTCTTTCCACTGGAGCTTCTTCCTCAATTTGATATACAGTGTCCGCAGCTTCTTCCCAAGCGTTCCAATCCAAGGTACTATCTGCTGCCACTGCTATTGAATCCGCTGCATCATAGTCGTAATCATAGTCATAGTCATCTGCTGCATAATCGTACTCAGGCATTTCCAAAAGTCCAAATTTCTGCTTGATGTCCTCACGACTAAAATAGTTGTCCATTGGCACAGCAGTTAACAGGAAAATAGTATTTTGATTCCAACTGATACGGAGCGTCCTATCTTCATTATAAACGGTACTTAGGTCACCTTGCACATCGATTGTATATTCTTCAGGAAAGATCGATTCAAATTGCGTTTTATCTTTTAATGGCAACATTGCTCCGAGGAACTGCAAGCTATCATTGACATTGGAATACAGATATGATTTGGCATGGATATCAATACCTAATTCTTCAATATTCTCAGATTGAAAATTGCTGTTGTCTTCCGCAATTTTTTCAAATAGACCAGCTCTTTTCAAGATACCATTCAGTTGTTGGGCACTCGCATGTTTGAAAAATCCTTTCCCATTTAATGCGACCACCACTTTAGATTCAGCAGGAACCTTAGACAAAAGATCTTGCGAATATACATTCCCTCCCAGACTTACTGCCAATAAGGCGATGGCAAGTTTCAAGTTATTCATATATGTTTTATTAGATATTCTTAAATTATTTAAGGACGATATTGTTAGATAGATTAGCCTTACCATTGATCAAGCTAGGCACTGAAACCTTCACCATCACGGCTTGCTTGTTTCCAGAAACTTTACCGCTCGTATTGTCCTGCTTAATGACCGGGGTTTGAAAACGGTAAATACTGGTATAAAATGCCTGATCAAATGATTTTTGATTCTCAGGCTTTAATTTGTCAAATTCCTTTTTGGCTTCCGTACTATATTTATAGTTTCGAACGAAAGTTTTATTACTTGGATTAAAACTATAGCTAGAGTAACTGTTAAGCTTGGTTTTGAAATGCTTAGATAGCGTTTCCGTATAGGAATTTAAAGCTTGTACGTTTTGGAAATCGCAAGAAATACTTGCAATATAATTATTAAAATCAAGCCTGTAATCTACATTGCTGATTCCTTTGGTATTCTTTAACAACTGAACGATCGTTGCCACTTCCTTCCTGATCTCTGCTTGATTAGGAATCTTAAATCCATCAATCTTATCTAATTTCATAAGGGAGGAAACCTTTGTACGGCTTTTGCTCATGTTCAACGTCCCTACTATGGATCCGCTGCCATTACTCTTCATATCGATCTCTTCGACCACATCAAAACAGGAACTAAGAAATAAACAAACAATAGAACTGATAGCAAGTAACCCGATTTTCCTGATTTTATTCAACATATTAATAGTATTAGCAATCCAAATTTTCAATCTTCGAAATTATCAACTTAAACACAATAATCATTCACTGATTTCAGTGATTTTTAAACTTAATGCTTAATGAACCATTCTACAAGAAACAGAATGCGATAATTATATAAATAAACAATATTTTCAGCTTCCATTTTATTAGCTAAATCATAGCATGCCCCTCAGATCTGAGGAAGTTTAATAGTATGATAGCCTAACAAATATCAGTATTATCAGCCATAACAAACAAAAAAGGCCATCTACAAATTGTAGACAGCCTTATAACTCCTTATTAACAATACCTTAGTAGTTGTATTTTTCTACTGATTTAATTTCATTGTTACCTTCAGTAAAGACCAAAGTCGGTTGATAGGTCTCCGCCTCTTCTGGACTTAGGTTCACGAAGGAAAGAATGTGCACTGTATCGCCTACTTTGGCATGCAATGCTGCACCACCATTCATACAGACTTCACCACTTCCTCTCTTTCCAGGAAGTACATAAGTCATGATACGACTGCCATTCACCGCATTATTGATATAGACTTGCTCATATTTTACAATACCAGCTGCATCTAATAAATCCGCATCGATGGTGATCGAGCCATTATAACTCACATTTGCTTCTGTTACTTTTACCGTATGAATTTTTGCTTTTAAGATTTTTAATTCCATTTTTTATTGTACTTTTTAGATAGACTGTTTTAAATTTAAATTATTAATATCTAATGTTTTAAACACTATTTCTTTATCCTTATGTTTAACTATATGTTTTTTATGGTGTATATGATAACTAAACTTGAAATCATGTAAATCAGTATAGGCAATGTCCGAACTACCAATCACGGAATATTCAACTTCGCCCTTATGGTTAAACTTACAGATTTCAGCATCATCATTATTTACTGAAATAGAAAACCAACCTCCTTCTCCCAAGCCTCCTAACCATTCAGCAGAAGCAGGAAGATCCTTTGGGCGCTTAGGTTCCTCTATGAATCCTAACAAAAGATCGTTTGGAACTTCATGCGATCTTGAACTCAGGAAATTTGGTTTCAAGAGGTCGATCTGGAACCTTAAAGATTCCCAACGTCCCATTTTTTTCTTTTCCAAAACAGCTTTATGATAACAATAGATCTCGTTATCCAGTACAGCATTGACCACGTTGCTGGTCGGACTGGCTTTCAAACATTCTGGAAAAAAAATCTTATTGCACCGCGGATCGTTCTTTTCCATGGCATTGACCAAGATCTGTGCAACGTACCTAGAGCAACTGTTGTTATTTGGTGCAATAGCTCCGTATAAAATCGGTCCTTTATCCACCAGGGATTCTGCAAATTCTACCCCTTTTTGAAAGGAAATATTATCTGCTATTGAACATAATAATCTCCCGGCTCCATGTGTGGCAGACTCTTTCTGGGAAAGTTCAATCAAAATCTCTTCGAAATTCAACAGTTGATCATCTGCGGAAAACCTCGCTTTGCTGAACAGCTCCAACCTAGGATCAAATTCGCTGGACCTCGCTCGACCAAATCCTCTTGGGACTATATAACGTCCAAAATCAAAATATCTGAGGTCTCCTGTTTTTCTTTCAATAAGAACTATAGCTGCATGACCAACTTTGAAATTGAGGTTCTTAACAACCCCTAATTTCTTTAATGCTGCCATCCATAACTCATCACCCCTAGCCGTTTGGTCTGGCCAAGCGATTGGAATTGCGATATCGTTATATTGATGCATTAAAGTTCTCTTTTATTTTTTTATGAGGATGATGATCCTGATACAATTTATTAATATATCGACTACCATGGTCTGGAAAGAACAACACCAATTGATCATCTTCTTTTAAATCCATTTTATCAACATTCTCGTCCAAGGCAGCCAGCACGGCGGCACTAGAAAAACCAAGCAATTCACCCTGTTCTTCCAAATACTGATGGGCCATGGAGACCGATTTATCCTTTCCGATTTGAAAAATATGGTCCACAACCTGTTTGTCAAATGCTCCTGGGATAAAAGTCCGGCCAATACCCTCAATGGCATCAAAACGAACTTCTTCTTCAGGAATCGGTTTGTTTTCCATAAACAAATGGTAGACAGAGTTTTTAGGTTCTACTCCCCAAATCTTAACTTGAGGATTATGCTCCTTTAAAAACCGCCCGATACCCGAAATAGAACCACCTGTTCCGACACCTACTAAAACATGGGTGACAGCAGCATTAGTCTGTTGCCAAATTTCTGGTCCCGTTGTCTTATAATGTGCCTTGATATTGTTCGAGTTATAATATTGGTTCGTAAAATAGGTATTTGGGTTATTGGAGCAGAACGCCTGCGCAAGATATTGAGTAGAATTGAAAACATGTAAACCATTTGAATTATCGCAGCGTTCTATTTCCGCCCCATAACTCTCTAATAATTTAATCTTTTCATCAGAACAGCTAGCGGAAACAAATATCTTTGATTTATAGCCTAGCTCCTTTGCAATAAGCGCTATGCTGATACCTGTATTACCACTACTGGCTTCAACAATGGTTCCTCCTTCTACTATTTTATTGCGTTTAATGGCATCTTCGACCATAAACCATGCAGCCCTATCTTTGGATGATTTTCCAGGATTATAAAACTCTTCTTTGATTAATATATTTGTTCTATAACGCTTGGATAAATATTCATCCCTTCGTAACGGTGTATTCCCAATAAAATCCTTTATCAATATTCCCTTTGTTTAGTTTTTATAATTTAACGTCAATATACTTAAGATTATTCTACTATAATAACCTAAAACGTGCCAAAAAGTTTATTAACAGTATTGATACAATCCCAATTGGATAAAAAATCGAGGTTAATAACCTAACTGCCAGGAAATACTATTCAAAACTTTTAATATTAGGAAACTTAATAAAATTACAATAAATTTTTAATAAAGTCTATAATGCGCTGTCCTGCATTAGCATATTCATACTAAAAATTGAAATCCTAGCTTATTTTTATAGTTTTGTTGTTAAAGTTTATCGATATGAAACCAAAGACCATAGTAATCGCTGTATTATTGGCCTTATTAGCCATTGTCCTTTTCAATAACAAAGAGGAAGCATCTTTTTGGCTATTTGGAGACATCCGAACTTCCAAATTGATTATCCTAGGGATATTCTTTCTGTTAGGAGTAGTTGTCGGTGCTATTTTATTTAGAAGAAAAAATAAGCATCCTAAAGAATATGGCATTACAAACAGCGTCAATCCGACTGAGGATCAAATGTACCTGAGCAACGACGATGAAATGACGGATGATGACAGGGAATATATCAGAAGGGATTAAAAGATATGGAATGGATCAGTCATCATCTTTGACTGATCCATTTGTGTTTTTTGCTTTTGATTTTTTCATACGGCCAGACTTCTGTAAACCTTGATGTATCAGAAACTCAATCTGTCCATTGACACTCCTAAATTCATCTTGAGCCCATGCTTCCAATAGCTTAAAGGTTTCTTCATCTATCCTGATCACAAAACTCTTTTTCATAAATCTTTCTTTACTATTTGGAACAACTCTGTCTTAATTATAAAGAGTTCCTGTATTTACAATAGGTTGAGCTGCCTTTTCACCACATAGAACAACCATCAAATTACTGACCATGGCCGCTTTACGTTCATCGTCCAGTTCGACAATATTCTTGTCTGATAGCTTTTGCAATGCCATCTCAACCATCCCTACAGCACCTTCTACGATCTTGGCCCGTGCAGCAACAATAGCTGATGCCTGCTGACGTTGCAACATAGCACCTGCAATTTCTGGTGCATAAGCAAGATGGGTAATCCTTGCTTCTTCAACGACTACACCTGCTTTGGAAAGACGCGCGGAAAGTTCAGATTCTAGGATTTTATTTACATCCTCACCCCCATCACGTAAGGTCAAATCGGCATTTTCATCCTCAAAACTATCATAAGCAAAACTAACAGCAAGATGCCTCACTGCTGCCTCGCTCTGCACCCGTACATAATCCATATAGCTCTGAACCTCATAAGCTGCTTTGTAGGTATCGCCAATTTTCCATACAATCACCGCTGCAATCTCGATCGGGTTTCCCAGTTTATCGTTTACCTTCAAGGTTTGTCCTTGTAGGTTCTCTGACCGAAGGCTGATTTTCTGTGCTGTAAAAAAGGGATTGATAAAGAATAATCCATTTGCCTTAATGGTCCCTACATATCGACCAAATAGATTCAATACCCGAGAATGGTTTGGATTGACGATAATCAACCCTTTGATAATAACGACAAATACAATAAACAGAATGATCAATACCGGCACATATCCTATTTGCCCATTTGAACCGATCTGTATAAATGAAAAAATAATTCCTAAAAGGCTTAAAAACAAAATCCCTAATGCTAAATAGCCTGAAGTTGGTTTAATGATCTTTTCCATAATTTTAGATTTATTATGATATTATTTTGATATCATAAATATATAGATTTTTTGGTTTATTTTTCCAAGAAAAAATCATAAAAAAAGCCCCTATTGGGGAATATTCAATGGGGGCTGATATAATAAAGGCTACAACTTCCTTCTACCTTACAGAAAGCTATAAAATCCTTATTTAGCAGTACATTAATATGTTAAGTTCCTACAACGAACTCCTTACTTCAGGCTTCAACGTACCATCAAACTTTTTCTCTACAATCAAAATCGCCTGAGGTCTCATCGTAAAACTTTGTTTTTCACCGAAGGACTCTTTATATTTCAATAATAGCTCCGCTCCTTCTTTGTTCAATGAAATGGAATCAATGCTTGGTTTTAGATCTGAACTCGCTGAAATGATAGCTATAACAAACTCCTTTTCAAAATCAATCTTACTGGGTATTCCAGAGTCTCCCATGCTAGCTGCAGGAGAAAAGAATTCGTCAAATGCCTCTTGAGATTCCAGCTTAAAGGCGCCATTCTTATCTTCAGGTACTTTATTTTTCACAAAGTAATTCTGTCCAAGGGCAAATGGTACAGGTTCCATATGGGATTCTTCAGGGATTCCAATGCTGTCATTTGTTGTATTTCCATCATGGTTGGAAGAAGTATTATTATTACATGCTGTCAATAATAAGCCAATCAAGATTAAGGGGATAAATAGTTTTCTCATCGTACAATCAATATTTTATATAAAATAAAGAAATGAAACAGGAATTTGTTTGTATTGAATCACAAACACTAACCATAATTCACAGCAAATTTCAAAAAAACAAAGAGCTTCTATAGGAAGATCCTAAAGAAGCTCTTTGTTTTGAAACCATACATTTTCTTAAGGTTTAGGTTCCTTATCCCCTCCTATCATTTTAGAAGTGATTCCTTTTTTATTTGAATTTTCAGCAATAAAAATCCCTACTAGGTGAAGGACCACAAAAATAGGAAACCAATAAATTCCCCATTTATGGATCGATTCAATACTTTCTTTCCATTGACTAAAAAAGCCCTTTTCAATACAGATACCAGTCACTGCAGAAATCAGTACGAAGAGATAGAAATATACATAGGTCAAGCCTTGCAGGCGTTCCTTTAATGGTTGGGCTTTCAAAAAAGGGTTTGGAAACCTAATACCTTTAACCAACATATAGATAATCCTTGCCAAAAAAGAAAAGATCATTATATGGGCAAACAGTTCATGCCATTCCCACATCGGTTCTCGGATAGCCTTGATAATCTCTGAAACTTGCTCCTTTGTAATTCCTGGTACATTCTTTTCCAAAACAGGAATAATGTTGTTCTTGCCCATCCAATACATCCTTAGAAAGCCTGTAATGAACAGAACCGGCATAGCAAATGCCATAATCCAGTGCAATAAGCGATGGAAAATTGAAAATTTTCGTTGAGCGCTCATAATAGAATATTTAGCCTAATTAAAATATTTACTGAACTCCATATAGGAATCATGAAGCTTGGCAACAATTGCAATGGCCTTTTCAGGATTCTTCTCAGCCTCTAATTCATTAACCAACTCCATGTGTGGGTGTAGCCATTTATGCAATTCATCGTGCCCTTTTCCATCCATGGTACAGCTTTTAATGAGCTGATCATTCTGTTCCTTTAATTCTTTGGCAAGTCGCACATTATCGGTTTGTTTCTCTTGAGAATAAACTTGAAGAAGGTCTACCCCTTTCAAAACGAATGGCTTCATCTCCTCATTCATTGTCCATTTCTTCCCATTGTTCAATTCCAGTTGTCCTTCAGCATGGTTATGCTGATGCTCCGCATGGCTTTCTGCATCATGATTGTGTGCATGTTCCGAATTTTGATGGCAGCTCCAAAATAAGATGCTGCTAATCCCCAATAGCATTAATTTTTTCATATTCTGTTTATTTTGTTTTAATCATTTTTAATACTCCATTGACCACGTCCTTACCATCCTTGATCAGATCCGTTTTATTTCCGGACAATTTCCATTTGAGGACCGTAAGACGAATACCCCCCAATAAAATGGTTGATAAAGTAGAAGGATGGATCTGCTTACTAAAATCACCATTCAATTGCCCCTTTACTATGTTTTTTTCAACATAACCTTGCATCAATTCCAAGATCTGGGAAACCTTAAGACTCAGGCCTTCATCAAAATGGAAGATATTCTCAGCAAATATCACACTCACCACTGCCGGACGCTCGGTAAATGTCTTAAATTGAAAATTGAAAAGATCAATAAGATTTTCAGAAGGACTTTTCTCCTTATTAAGAGATATACTTGAGATCCTATTTTCCATCCTTGTGATAAAATAATTGAGCAAGCTCATAAGAATATCATTCTTGCTCTTAAAATGTCTATACAGTGCGGGTTCTGTCACATTGATATCTGAAGCTAGGTTCTTGATGGTCAAATTCTGTATGCCATATTGGTCTATTCGTCGAGTAGCAGCTTCTATGATCTCAACTTGCCTATCTGTATATCCTTCTATTTTCATATCAACAACATTATGTTAGTTAGTATTCACTAACAAAGTTAAGTATTGTTTAACAGATAAATACATAAAAAGCTATTGATTTTAAGGAAAGTATTATGGAGAGAGAAATAGGACCAATTTATTGGTTTAGTATTTTGCACTACTCCTATTGGATTATTTGACTTTTCCTATATTCGGTTGCTGTTTTTCCGGTCCATTTTTTAAAGGCTCTAACAAATGCACTAGACTCTGCATAGCCTAGAATACTGGAAATTTCCTTAACCGAAGAGGCGCTGTTGGTGATGTAATTTATTGCCAAAGATTTCCTTACTTCCTCTACAATTTGGAGATAAGAAACACCTTCTTGTTTGAGCTGCCTTTGAAGTGTCCTTACACTAATATTGAAGTTGCCAGAAACAGATTCAATTGATAAGGAGAATAGAAAGGAATTAGCAATTAAAAAATTAAAGATTCTCTTTGAAAGGTCGCCGTTTAAAGAAGATGGATTCTGTAATAAGCCAATTTTATCAATTAATAAACTTTGAATTTCATAATTAGCCGTGATGATTTTAGTATTTAGGTATTTCTTCTTGAATTCCAAGATGTAGTTTTCACTCTTTTTGGCATGACAACCTAAAATAGCTTCATACTCTTTCTGATACTGTTTTTTATACGTTGGGAAGCTCGCTTGGATTGGCAAAGGATTTTCGAGAACCAATCCTTTTACCTCATAAAGGATAAATGACAACAAAAAGTCCCCCATCTGATCCTGTGCAGTTGCTTTATCGGAATGTCCATCTAATTTTTCAAAAGTGATAGTAAAGGTTTTATCCTTTTCCTCTAATTTGAGACTATAGAAATCAGTCAATAAATGAACCATAGCACAAGCCTGCTTTAATGCGTCCTTTACAGTGCTGCTCATCTGGATGACCTGACCAACTATGCCAAGTGCTGCCAATTGCATGGAGGTCCCAAAATGGAAACCTGCCAATTCATTTTTTGAGAGATGGATGATGTTCTTCCAAATGATTTCCATTTGAAGATTTGAAACATTAAACGTTGATTTTGCCTGAAGGTCTTGAATTTTAAACCCAGCAAACGAAGCCAGTTTATCAATATTTAATCCTCTCTCTTTACAAAATACGAACAATGCTTGCAAAAATATTTTCCTGTAATCCATAGTCTAAAAGTATAAAGATACCAATCAAAAGTCCAAATATTGGCATGAGATGTCAATCTATTGTCGCCTAATGATAATTAGCAGCACAGTTTAAGAGGATAACTTTGTAGAAACAAATTCAAAGACTATGGTACTAAAAAATGTTTTACTGATAAACGCTATCAGTTCAGGAATGACAGGTTTATTGATTGCTCTCAATTCAAAATTGGTAGCAAGCATATTTAAAGTAAGCAATACAGGTCCAATTATTGGAGTTGGAATTTTCTTAGTTATCTTTTCCCTCTTCGTCCTTTTTACAGTCTTTATGCACCTCCAAGACAAGGCATGGACTAAATTTATTATAGGAATCGACATCACTTGGGTTCTGTTAAGCGTAATTGCGACAGCCCTGTTGTATTCTTCCATAAGTATGGTTGGATCTACAATAATTCTAGCAGTTGCTGCTTGGGTGGGATTAATGGCCTATTTACAAACTAAGACCTTAAACAAAGTGTAACGATGGATAAAACAAGAGAATTTATTAAGGATTTCCTCAAGTATATGCAGGCAAGAGATTTGAAAAACATGGTAAATCTTTTTGCAGAAGAAGTAGCTTGGGAAATCCCCGGAGATACAAAAAGAATAAAATGGTTAGGAGTTAGAACCTGTAAAGCAGAGGTTCAACATTTTTTCAAGCTCCTTTGGACAGAAACTCAACCCATATCTGCTGAAATACATAAGATAATTTGCGATCAAAATGATGTTATGATAAAGGGGGCATTTACAACTAAAATGTTGAAGACTAATGAAAATGTAACCTCCATCTTCTTTATCCATTTTAAGCTTCAAAATATGAAAATAGTGGAATATACATTATTAGAGGACAGTTTTGCTGTTTCAAATGCATTTAATAGTTCGAATAGTTTTATTTCCTGACTGGCTTATTGACCGCTAGAACATACAATTATTCGAATCCCGAGCGGGCACAATGCCTTGGGTATTCCCTTGATCTGATCCCGCTGGGAGTGGTTCAGCCCCGCAAACTCCAAACACGTACACATACCCTGAACCTTCTCTGGATCGAGCCAAAATTGATTCCTGCGGTGCATGTCCGTCAGGCCCTGAGCCCAATCCGGAACATGTAATTATTCGAATCCCGAGCGGGCACAATGCCTTGGGTATTCTCTTGATCTGATCCCGCTGGGAGTGGTTCAGCCCCGCTAACCCCAAACACGTACCCTGAACCTTCTCCGGATCGAACCATAATGAATGCCTGCGGTGCATGTCCGCCAAGCCCTCAGCCCTACCCGGAACATGCAATTATTCGAATCCCAAGCGGGCACAAAAAAAGCCTCAATCTATGATTGAAGCTTTTTTTGTGATCCCGCTGGGATTCGAACCCAGGACCCATACATTAAAAGTGTATTGCTCTACCAGCTGAGCTACGGAATCGTTGTTCTTTTATCGAGAACCCTTCGTTGTTTGAAGTGATGCAAAGGTAGGTTTTTTCAGGACAATTCACAATCTAAAAATACTTTTTTTTCATTATCCCATTAAACAGCCTGATTATAAAACAATTATTTTTCCTAAACCTCTTTCCTGCCCCTAAAAACAGCCAATAGCTGGATTACATGTCCACATATCCAATTTTCTCTCCTTCCCAACATTTTGAAAACGCATACTTACCCAAGAATTCTCCTAGAATACACTCAGCAGAAATGAAAACAAGCAAATTAAGTGTTGAAAACCAACAGCTTATAAATTTATGTAGAGATATTGTAGATGCTTTTTCAAGGGACGTATAAACATTGTAGATTCTAATTAATTGTATCTGTCCCTAGAATTGAAAAACTTTGGATAACAAAAATAGAAACTATGTTTTTCATATTCGGTGTCAGAAAAAGTCGCATTGGAACTCAGGTTTGTTCCTCAGTCTGCAGTTACTGCCAGCAAAAGGATACGCTCGCCCTGATTGCTTATCAAAATTACTTTCATGTGTTTTGGATTCCCTTATTCCCCCTTTGGAAGGAAGTGCATTCTGTTTGTGTTCATTGCAAGCAACAACGTAGAATGAGTGAATTCAGTCCTGAGGTGAAACAGGAAGCTATCGAGTTAAAAAAACAGTCAAAAACACCGTTTTTCACCTACGCCTTGCCGGCATGCTTCCTCCTATTTTTTATTATCAGTGCTATAGTACATTCAATTAAATAAAATATTAAACAATAACATTATGAACAACAAAACATTAGCCGTAGTCGCTTACATCACACTTATTGGTTGGTTAATCTCTTATTTTTCGGGAAAAGACAATGCAGATGATTTCTTAAGATACCATTTGAGACAAGGTCTTGGCATCTTCGTTTTCGGTATTTTCCTTTCCATTATCTTGAATATCCTGATGATGGTAACTGGAATTTATAGCCTTGGTTACATTGGATTGATCAATATCGTATTGATGATTATTGGAGCAATCAATGCTTCGAATGGAGTTATGAAACCGCTTCCAATTATCGGTTCATTCTTCGAAAACAAATTCAAATTCATTAGCTAGGCTAATTGAATACTCACAAAAACTATACATAAATCATTAATTCACTTAATAAACAGATCAATATGAATTACAAGACCATATATATAGGGAGCCTGTTGGCAATGGCCTTGATGGCAAGTTGCAACAATACGGACAAAGCAAAATCAGGTGAATCCGAAAGCACTATTGGCGGACTATTCAGCGGAAAGGATGACAAAAAAGAAGCTAATGAAATCATTACTTTCAACAATTCCATTGTTAAAGTGGATAATTCCCAAAGCTCTGCTATCCAAACCTTCGCCAATAACTTCGATAGCTTCGAAAAATTTGTTCATGACAAGGTGCAAAATCCAGATGGTTTTATGACCATCCCACCGATGATGATATTCCCTCCTACTATCCATAACCTGAAATCCCTGGTTTATCCTGATGGACAGAGCAAAGAATTCAAACCGCTTATCGATCAGATGAATGAAAGTTTTGATGCCATCAAGGAAATTAATAAGGAGGTAGATGCTTATAAATCTGCTGAAGATTGGAAAGAAGATAAAGGACAGAAATTGGTGGAATTAAGAGAGAAAGCTACCAATGAAATCAAGAAGTATCGCGAGGCATCAGCTGCTGTCTTTGCTAAATTAAAACCACTAGCTGAAAAAGCAGAAGAAACTACTTTAGCTGACAATCCTTTAAAAGATCAATATCTAGGATCCAAAAAAATCTTGGAATTAGTGCAGAATACGACTGATATCGCTTTTGAAACTGAAGATCAAGCCAAATTGAACACAGATTTCAAAAAACAATATCAGGAAATTGAAAAGCTTTACAAGGAAAACAAGGACAATGAAATCTCCAAAGACTATCAAAGTAAGGTTAGGTCGTACGGAATTTTCAATGATGATGTGAATGAATTCTTAGGCAAAATGAGGATAGCACAACGTGAATTGGATGCAAATACTCCTTTAAGCGAAAATGCATTGACGGGACTGGAAAACGCTTCTGAAAACGTTTTAAGATCCTATAACGCATTTGTAGATTAATAGTCCACAAACACGCTATTGCCTTGGATTCGATCAAGGCAATAGTAATTATTTAAAAAAAACAATAACCTTCAATTGGATGCTTTTATTTCTTCAGCTTCCACAAAATCACGATCATTGATGAAAAACAAAAGATTATTGCTGCCAACCTTAAAAATACTTACCCTAGTCTTTGGCTTTTCCTTTTTGACCAGTTGCGACTTTTTTTCCAGCTCCAAAAAGGATTTCCAATGGAATGATGAAGTTGCAACATTGACAGGAAAGGACTTAAAGTCTTGGTTAAGAAAAGCACCTTTTTCCAATGAACTTAAGGGTAATGATAATGAAGTTATGTTTAGCAATGCTGAGCAGGTATTCCCTTTCTTAGGAAAATATTACAACAGTGTTGAGCAACAAAAAAAGAACTATTCCGATTCAGAAGCCGGACATATCTATCAGACAGAAACAATATTGTTCCAAGACCCACATTGGGGTGATCTATTCGTCAATGCGGCATTGATGTACAACAATGATGAACTTTACCTGAGTGATAGCAATATTGAAACCGGAGACCCGATGTTTGAAGGAAAAGATGCAGTTTTTAATACCTATCACGGCGGCTTAATGGAAACAGCTGTACATAGCAAGGCTCAGGACACCAAAAATGGCTTATATTGGGGCTCCAATAGCACGAAAGTATACTTATTAGCCTTTTACCAAAAAAACAACCTTGCTTTTGAAGTCGCTGTACCTTTGATCGGACAAGACACTCTGGCCACATTGAACAAACTGAAAGAAGTCAACACAGCCCTTGGATTAAATGTTCCGGAATGGGCTAATGCCCAATTAAAGGATCTCAATCCGCTTGATAACAATGGCACTTTTTGGAAAGATCCTTTTCAGGGATTTTTTGCTGTAGACTACTTTATACAGACAGTTTTTCTTAAAATCTTAGATACCGATTTTAAAGAAGAACAATCCTCATCAGATGAAGACATTCATCAATTTTCTGCAAACCACAACGGTGGTACTGCGAAATTCAGTGTCAAAACTGCAACTAGCACCTTGAATTTTGAAGATTTTGAAAAGAAATACAAGGATTTAGCTCATTATGAATACTTCCATAAGAAAGTCTATTACGAAGAAAAAGAAAGTGGAAATGAAGTCCAAGGTAAAGCTTACGCTTTCTATTCCAAGGATAAAGTATTGGAATTTGAATTCAGCTATCCTAAAAACAACCCAGAACTGAAAAAACAGATGCATTCCATCTTGAAGTATGTCAAGATCACGAATCCCTATTAAAAGATAATTGTATAGTATAGTTTATTAAGTGAAAAACCCCTTTGGCCATAGACCTCAGGGGTTTTATTATTAAAAATAGAGAATAGACTTAATTAAAAATTGTATCATTAACTATCTTGATTTCATCTTGAGAGATGGTGTGACCCATATTCGGATATATTTTCTCCTCTACTTGGGCACCTAATCCGCGCATCAATTTGCTGCTTTCCTGAACACGCTCAACAGGAACATGGAAATCAGGATCTGAGGTACCGATAAATACTTTAGTACCATCAAAATTACCAGTATAGTGGTCAGGATGCAGTTTCTCACCGATCAATCCTCCGGTGAAAGCAACAATACCACCGTATTTCTTTGCATTTCTACTGGTATATTCTAGGGTCAAACAAGATCCTTGGGAGAATCCCAGGAAATAAATGTTCTCATTCTCAATTCCCTTTTCATTAGCGATTTGAACTGCTTCTCCAATTAATTCTAGGGCAATATCTAAATTTGGTTGATTAGAGATAATTGGCGCAATAAAGGAATGCGGATACCAAGTATTCTGCTCAGCTTCAGGACCTAGCAATAAATAATCATTAACTTTTAAATATTCAGCAAGCCCCATGATATCCTGAGCAGACCCTCCTCTACCATGAATCATGATTAAGGCTTTCTTCGGGTCATTGATGTTTCCACTTTGATATACTTTTGACATAATCTTTTTATTTAAATTTAATCAATCAACAATTTAATGATGAGGCAGATGCACAACATCCGCCTCATAAAATAAACTTATTTCAATACAGGTAATACTTTCTCGATTGCAGACCTCTGAGGCTCATATTGTTTAGGCAATTTCAATGAATTACCTAATTCTGCCAATGGTTCATCCACATCAAATCCAGGATTTTCAGTAGCGATTTCAAACAATACACCTCCTGGTTCACGGAAGTATAAGGAGTGGAAATAATCCCTATCAATTTGTGGTGTGATCTGTAAACCAGCTGTCATGATTTTTTCACGCAATTCCATTTGATCCGCATCATCCTTAACTCGGAAAGCAATGTGGTGATTGGTTCCTGCCGTATTGATACCTCTAGCTGCATTCTCATCCACTAAAATGTCAATGATATTCGCTGTATCAATATTTTTGCTTTTAAACCTGAAACGATTTCCTTCTTGAGCGATTTGTTCGTAATCCAACAAATCAGTCAAAACTTTCGCAGTAGGCTCTAATTCCCTTAAAGTTAACGTGCTGTTATGAAAACCTTTAGTTGCCACTTCTTTACTTACCTCTTCAGTTGACCATCCTGTTCGGTTATCAGCATCTTTTGGAACAACCAAGGATAGATTCAATCCATCAGGATCAAGGAAAGGGAAATACAATTCTCCAAATCGTTCTACCACCTCACCGGTCAAAACATTGTTTTTACCAAAACGTTCGGTCCAGAACTCTAAACTTCCTTCTGGAACAGAATACGCAATTTCTGTTGCCATTCCGCCGCCAGTTCTACCTTTGCCAATTCCTTCCCAAGGGAAAAAGGTTAGGATGGTTCCAGCATTACCTTTTTCATCTCCATAATAGAAGTGGTAAGTTCCTGGATCATCAAAATTCACGGTTTTCTTAACCATTCTTAACCCAAGGGTATTGGTATAGAAATCGTAGTTTCTTTGCGCCAAATTAGCTATGGCTGTTATGTGGTGTAACCCTAATACTTTATTGTTCATCTTAATATTCCTTTCTATTTATACCTTAATTATTTGTTTTTGTTTATTTGCTATACAAAGGTGACTAAATCTGTATAGCTGTGCATTGATGTATGGTAAGAAGTATCCCTCTTTGGTAACTAAAGTTACAAAGCCTAGGTTTTCAGAATGTTAACTTTATACTAACCATTATTTAGACTTATGGATACACATTATAAAATCATCATCATCGGTGCTGGTACGGCAGGTATTATGACCGCTGCCCAGCTGCTCAAAAAGGATAAAAACTTAGAAATTGCCATTATTGACCCCGCCAAGAAACATTATTATCAACCGGCATGGACATTGGTTGGAGCTGGTGCCTATGATTTTGATAAAACTGTTAGACCAATGAAAGACTTGATCCCCGAAGGTTGTACCTGGATCAAACAAGCTGTAATCTCTTTCTCTCCTCAGAAAAACAGCATCCAATTGGACAATGGAGAGGTTTTAGAATATGATTTCTTGATTGTTGCCTGTGGTTTGGTCAACGATCTCAGCCTAATCGAGGGATTGCAAGAGGCAGTAGACCGGGGTGTGGTATGCTCTAACTATATCGACCCAAAATATACTTGGGAGTGCATTCAAAACTTTAAAGGTGGAAATGCGGTATTCACCCAACCAACGACACCGATTAAATGTGGTGGAGCTCCACAGAAAATAATGTACTTGGCATGTGATTATTTTAAGAGAAATAATCTATCTGACCAAGTGAATGTAACATTTGCAACTCCAGGTTCTGTGATTTTCGGTGTAAAAGTTATAGCCGATACCTTGATGCAGGTCATCAAACGCTATAACATCAATTTCAAACCTTTCTATGCCCCTATCAAAATCGATTCTGACAAGAAAACCATCACCTTTAAGAGTTCTGACCCAAAGGATAACGAATGTGTGATCAATAAGGGCGATTCAGATGAAGTTCCTCAAGCTATGGAGCAATTTATTGAAATGCCTTTTGACCTTTTACATTTAGCACCACCTCAAACGGCACCTAAATTTGTAAAGGATTCAGAATTGGTCAATGATGCTGGCTGGCTCGATGTAGATATCAACAGTATGCAACATAAAAGATTCGCCAATATCTTTGGACTCGGCGATGTAGCTGCATTACCAACGGCTAAGACTGGTGCCGCTATCCGGAAACAAGTTCCTGTGGTGGTTGACAACCTGTTAAAATTAATGCAACAACAAGCTGCTGACAACAAAACCTATGAAGGCTACTCTTCCTGTCCTTTGGTAACGGGTTATGGAAAAATGGTATTGGCAGAATTTAATTATAAAAATGAATTCACTCCAGATCCAAAATTGAAACAAATGCTGATCAAGGATAGCAGCAAAGAGCATTGGCGCTTATGGCTATTGAAAAAATATATTTTACCCCACCTCTATTGGAACAAAATGCTCAAGGGCGAAGAGGTGTAATAAACTAACACTCTACCTATAATTTTTTTTAAAATTAGCGATGTAAACTGGTTGGCAGATCTGTCGGCCAGTTTCTTTTTTGAAGGGATTAATTAAACCTAAACTTCACCAACTTCTCCTGCTGGAATCTGGCCTCCCACTCTTTTGGACTATAGCCAAAATGTTTCTGGAAATTCCTGATAAAGTGAGAGCTCGAACTGAATCCTACCATATTGGATATCTCATAAACCTTATAAGAACCACTGTTCAGTAATTGGGATGCTTTCTTGAGCCTCAGGTTGTTGATCAATTCATTCGGAGATAAATTGGAAGTTTGCTTGATCTTTCTATACAAAGTTGGCCGACTGATATTTAATTTATCCGCCAAAAACTCCACACATAAGGAGGTATCATCAATATGGTCTACGATGAGCTGCTGTAATTTATCCATGAAATCCTCTTCAATGGAATTCCCTAGCAACAGATCCTCAGGTTCAGGATGCTGCGCATAATGTTCCTTCACAAACATCCTGTTTTTTAACAAACTCCTAATCTGCGCCTGCAAGAAGGAAGGTGAAAAAGGTTTTTCAATATAAGCATCTGCCCCATGTTCCAAACCTTCAATCTTTGCTTGAAGGCTATTTTTAGCCGTAAGAAGAATAAAAGGGATATGCTTATAGTTCTGGTTTTTCTTCACCTGCGAGCAGAGCTCGAAACCGTCCATCTTAGGCATCATCACATCAGAAACGATTAGGTCGATATGTTGTTTCTGCAATACCTCCAACGCCAGATAGCCATCATGCGCCTGCACGATATCATAGTCATCACATAGATCATCTGTCAAGAAATCTAAAATCTCTTGATGATCATCTACCAATAGAATTATTTTACGGACCTCTATTTCGTGTGACATTTTCTTATAGGTTTTTGGGAATAGCGAGAACGAATATATTTAAATTTTCGGAATTCTCTACATACCTTAAGTCACCCGAATGTAGCAAGGCAAATGAATGTGCCAAAGCCAGTCCTAAGCCCGAACCTTCAATTTGACTATGTTTGTTGGAACGATGGAAAGGCTTAAACAATAAGTCCACCTCCCTTCTATTCAAGACATGCCCATCATTTTTAAGTTCCAATATCCAATAGTTCAACTTATCATCATCGATCAACTGAACATCAACCATTTTATCAGCATATTTAAGCGCATTGGAAAAAAGATTCTCGACAATTTTACTGATCATATCCTCATCTATTTTACCTTTAACACCTTGTTGTATATGCTGGGTCAATACGATTCCCTCCAATTGAAAAGAGGCTTGATAATCATTAATAAACTCGGCAATAAACTCAGATATATTGCATACTGTCAGGTTAAGCTGCTTTTCATCAGTTTCAATCTTTCGGAAATCCAAAATGCTGTTTGTCAAACGCACCAGCTTTTCGGTATTCTTCTGCATGGTCGTCAATAGCCTATCCGTTCTATCTTCAGCAAGGTTTTTATTATCAACCAACTTTTCCAATGGTCCCTTAATTAAGGTCAATGGTGTCTTGATATCATGGGCCACCTGCGTAAAGAAATCCAGTTTAGCTTGATACAATCTCCTTTCCCGGTTTGCATTGATCTCCATCAATTGCCTACGATTTCGTTCCTTGATTTGGTTATCAAAATATTGGTAAACAAAAAATACAATGAGGATCAGGATAATAGCATAAACGGCAAAAGCTAAGCCACTTGCCCAAAAAGGCTTGTTCACTTCGATTGGAATGGATATCTCATCCGAAATAATCCTTCCTTGGCTATCGAGTGCCTTCACCAATAAGGTATACTCCCCTGAAGGCAATTTCGTATAATAAGCTCTGTTTTCCTTAGATACTACCCAATCATTGTCAAATCCTTTCAGCTTATATAAATAAGAGGTAGAAGCTGCATCTACATAATTAAGGGCCGCAAAATCTACTTGAATAGTAGATTCATCATAATCAAGCATGACCTTATCATAACTCAGCTTGGTAAATTTCTCAGCATATTCATAATTGACTTCCAAATTTCTTTTGGATGACCTAGCAAAGGTGAAATAGATAGGAACCTTGGTTTCGCTATTCCTTTCTCTCAACAAGGAGTCTGGGTGAAATTTAATCAAGCCGTTGGTGGATCCAAAGTACATATTTCCTTCTTGATCCTTGAACATGGAATTATAGTTAAACTGTAGGTTTGACAAGCCAAACTCTTTATTATAAACACTTAACACATAAGTATTGATATCAATACTGATCAAACCATTGGTACTGGATAACCACATGTTATTATTTGAATCCTCTTGCATCGACAGGATCAAATTACTCGGTAGACCATCCGATTTGGTAAATCGTTTGACGATTTTATTGTCTTCCGAACATATCGTTAAGCCGTTCTCAGTTGCTATCCATATTTTCCCTTCCGAATCCTGTTGTATCCTATTGGTCCGGTTGCTATTGATGCTAGATTGGTTATCCCAATCATGCTTAAAGACTTGGCTGTTTTTCAAATCAGGATCGATTAGATAAACACCATCACGCCAAGTAGTGAGCCAAATCCGGCCCATCCTATCTTCCAACATGGAGGTAAAGAAAATAGAATCAGGAACAGCTTCTACCACTTTAAACCTATCCTTCCCCGGAAAAAACTGATACAAGCCATTTGGAGTCGTAAAGAAAACCCGTCCATCTTTGGTCTTATAAGTACTCATAACGAAATTTGAACCTAGTTCGGAATGGGTATTTTCTTGGGTATAATGGGCGATGATCTTTTTGCTGTTTATATTGATAATGTCCAGACCATTATTGAAAGTGCCAACCAAAAGACTGTCACCAACGATTTCCAGTCCATGAATATTATTATGGGATAGACCATTCTTGGTAGAAAAATGTAGGAAGGTATCATTCCGCTTATCCCAGAAGTTCAATCCATTATCTTCCGTTCCAATCCACAGGTTCCCATTTTTATCCTGTCTTATTTCACGGACTGCATTTCCAGAGATTGAATTCGGATTCTCCATTGGAAATGTCCTTTCAAATAAATTATGCTTATGATGAAAGTAATTGAGTCCCCCAAAATAGGTTCCTATCCATATTCCACCTTGATGGTCTTTTAAAATGCTATATGCCGCATTATCTGATAAAGACCAAGGATTGTCCCGCTCATGGCAAAAGACCCGCCAAGCATTATTCCTGGTATCTATTACGACCAATCCGGACTCCGAGGCAATCCACAATTCGTTCTCATTGATTTTCTTGATATCGCGAACAAACAACCGGGTTCCATTCTTTACAAAAGGAATGACCAGATCAAATCTCTTTGATTTCATATCGAGCGATATCAAACCATTATGTTGGGTGCCGATCCAGATTTTATTGTCATTTTCGAAGGCAATGGATTCAACATTGAGTGATTTCTCCTGATTGACCTTGAATTCAATCCTGTTTTTACCATCAACCGACAACAAACCTTGATGACTCGCAGCCCATACCTCATTTTTGGAATTCTTAGTCAAGGCAGTCACATAAGTATCAGGGAATAGTGGTTCAGCTTTAAGCTCCAAGGCTTTGGAATTCAGTTTAAATAGTTTGTAACTGGAGAGAAACCATAAATTATCCTTTCCATCATGCTGCATCTCAATGATTTCCTTCATTTCAGTCCCGGGGACTATCTTGAAGGTTTCCGAATTAGCATGAAATTTATACAGGCCATTATCGGTCCCAACCCACAGCACGTTGTATTGGTCTACCAATAGACAAGTAATATAATTGCTGGTTAGCCCATTCCTAGCCTCAATATCACTGAAATATTTTTTGAAGGTATAACCATCGAACCTATTCAGCCCATCCTTGGTACCAAACCAGAGGAAACCATTCTTATCTTGGGTACTGCAGAGCACTGCATTATTAGATAGGCCTTCGGTAATATTTAAATGGTCAAAATTGAATACCTGCCCCCAAGCTTTGCCAAGGAAAGAAATAATAAGGACCGTAAATAGCAGCAGGTTTTTCATCAAATAGGTTTACCATTAGCAAAATAAGAATTTTCCTGAAAAAGAAATATCTCCCTTCTCTATTATGGCACTTGTAACAAGCTTTGATACAAATTGGCTATAAATTGAGATAAATAGTCAATTTAATGAAATGCCCCCTCTTTAAATTTGATTATCAATTATAAACTAACCAATCTTCCAATGAAAAAAAGAAATCTACACTCTTTGCACATTCGGTATTTATTGCTTTTGGGCTTATCGATGCCATTGGTTCCTCTGTTTGTTCATGCTCACCCCGTTAGCTTCCGTGCCCCACTATTCCAACAACAGGAAATAAAAGGTACTGTACGTAATCAACAAGGCGAACCATTACAGGGGGTAACCGTGTTCCCTAAGTCAAAACCAAATGCAGGTACGGTAACAGATGAACAAGGTAATTTCACGGTTACTGTTTCTTCTACCAACGAAACTATTGTTTTTAGAAACATCGGTTATGTCACTCAAGAACTCCAAACGAGCAACAATATGACGATTACCCTAGAGGCGTCAGATGACAATCTAGAGGAAGTCGTTGTAGTTGGTTATGGTACTCAAAAGAAAGAATCCTTAACGGGCGCTATCTCGACGGTGACCTCCAAAGACATTGCCAGATCTGTTGCAGCAACGACCTCGGGTGCCATGGTCGGTAAGATCGCCGGGGTAAACAGCCGTATGCCTGATGGGCGCCCAGGTGCTTCCACCAGTATCAATATCCGTAACATGGGTACTCCACTTTATGTTATTGATGGAGTACAGAAAGATGAAGGCCAATTCAACAACCTTGACTTCAATGATATCGAGAGCATTTCCGTTCTTAAAGATGCATCAGCCGCCATTTATGGGGTTAGAGCAGCAAACGGAGTGGTTGTGGTAACCACAAAAAAAGGTTCGCGTGGTGATAAAAACGAATTCAATATCAATTCTTACTATGGTTGGCAGAGCATGTTTAGATTCCCTAGACCAGCTAGTGCCTCAACCTATGTAAAAAGTTATATCCAATCTGACGCTATCTTGGGCATCCCCAACCCACAGTATACGCCAGATGATCTTGCCAAATGGGAACAAGGAACTGAAAAAGGTTACAGACCTTGGGATTGGTATGATTATATCTTAGAGACCAGTCCACAGAAATATATTTCTGGTAGTGTTTCAGGTGGTTCAGAAAAAATCAATTACTACTTGAGTGCAGGCCATTTAGACCAACAATCCATCATTAGAAATTATGGTGGTTTCAAAAGGACCAATGTTCAGTTGAACCTTGAGGCCAATGTTTCCGAGAAATTGAAGATCGGTGGTAACTTAAATGGTCGTATAGAAAAACGTAGACAACCCGGTGTTCCAGGTGGCGATGATACCTGGCAGGCTTTGTTTGCAATCTATAGAAACTTACCTACTGCAAGGCCTTATGCCAACGATAATCCCCTATATCCAGCTAGAACTGCCGCTAACACCGAAACGAACTTTGCGATGTTGAACTATGATCTTTCTGGAGAGTTCAGGGACACCTGGCGCGTGATGCAATTAAACTTCAATGCCGAATATAAGATCAATGACCACTTAAAACTGACTGGCTTAATGGGCTACTATCTAGCAAACCGTTGGATGGATAACCAAGAATACACCTATAAGCTTTACGGTTATGATGAAGCAACGGATACCTATCCAGTGGTCTTCAGCATGGACAACCCATGGCGGGAGCGTGATATCCGAATGATTGAGGAATTAAGTTATCAGGGAACCTTGAACTATAACCGCACATTTGGAGAGCATACCATTGCTGGGGTATTTGCAGCTGAAGCAATCCAAAGGGATACCCCAAGGTTCTGGGCACATGATAGGCCCGCATCAAATGCCTTATCATTGATGTATTTCCAGACTATGGACCAATTTGATGATTTCGGTAATGACACCCAAGCACGTGCTGGTTTCGCAGGTCGTATCAATTATGACTTTGCCCAAAAATACCTCTTGGAACTATCTGCTCGTTATGACGGTTCTTGGAAATTCCCAGAAAACAACCGTTGGGGATTATTCCCTTCTGTTTCGGCAGGATGGAGGATTTCAAAAGAGAACTTTTGGAAAGATTCAAACTTTGGCTCCAAATTCACCGATTTAAAGGTCCGTGCCTCTTATGGTGTATTGGGTGATGATAACTTGGATCCTTGGAACTACTTTGCATTTGGCTTTATGCCAGGCTACACCTACAAACAAGGTGGCTCGGTTATCAATGGAAACTATGTTGTAGGTGCACAGCCTCGCGGATTACCAGTGACTACCCTATCTTGGATCAGAGCAAATACCTTCGATGTAGGTATTGACTTTGCGCTATTAGGTGGCAAACTGACCGGTTCCATTGATTATTTCAACAGAAAAAGAACTGGATTACCTGCATCGCGCTATGATGTACTATTACCTACTGAGGTTGGATTTGGATTACCTTACGAAAACCTAAATTCCGATATCCATCGGGGTATGGATGGTAGCATTATGTGGAGCAGCACCCTTCAAGATTTCAGGTATAACATAGGTGGTAACTTCACTTTTGCTAGACAGATTGATGGCGAACAATATAAACCAAGATTTGGTAATGCTTGGGATCAATATAGAGGTTCTATCCTAAACCGATACGCCTTCCTAAACTGGGGCTATGAATCCTTGGGTCAATTCCAAAGCTGGGATGAGATCCGTAATTATGATGTAGACAATGATGGCCAAGGTAATACCAGCCTAAGACCTGGAGATATCAAATACAATGATGTCAATGGCGATAAAGTCATCAATGGACTGGATCAAAGACCAATCGGTTACAGGCAAGGTGGATTACCTTATCTGAACTTTGCCGTTAACCTTGGTTTAGGTTACAAAGGATTCGATTTGGCTGCTGATTTCACCGGAGCTTCCTTTGCATCCTACCGCGCAAACTGGGAAGGTATGTTACCATTCCATGATGGAGGAAACAATGCTGCCTACTACATGGAAAACCAATGGACCTTGAGTGACATCACCGATCCAAATAGCGAATTGATACCTGGAAAATTCCCAACTCTGATCCGCGGAAACCAAAACCACAGTAACTATTGGCACAGCGATTTCTGGGTCATGAACGTTACTTATCTGAAATTAAGAAACCTTCAGGTAGGTTATACCCTACCAAGCAAAATGACAGAACGATGGGGATTCAGGAATATTCGCATCTATTCCATGATGCAGAATGTATTCAGTATTGATAATCTGGGCGAAATGAAAATTGACCCAGAGATCACTTCAGAATCTGGAATCCAATACCCTACGAACCGAGTAATCAATGTGGGATTAAACCTAACCTTTTAGTCATGAAGAAATTTAAAATATATATTCTATCAGCAGCATTATTGGCAGGTACTGCATCCTGTTCCAAGTTTTTGGACAGGGAATCTGAATCTATCCTTTCAGATCAACAGGTCTATACAGACGAAAAAATGGTTGCTTCCGTATTGGCCAATTATTATGGAAGAGTAAGTTGGGGACAACATATCGCGAATACTGGAAGTATGGCGATGCTGGATGAAGCTGCTTTTTCTTCCGGAGGCCCCAACAATATGCAAGATTATGGCGATGCGCTTTGGCGTGTATATGATTATACGCTGCTTAGAGACCTCAACTTATTTATCAATGGGGTTAGAAACTCTTCTTTCAGTGAAACTACGCAGGACAACTTTGAAGGTGAAGCACGCTTCCTTAGGGCATGGACTTATTTCAATATGGCTAGAGGCTTAGGTGGGGTTCCCATCATCAATGATGAGGTTTTTGATTACCAAGCTGGTATCGATATCACCACGCTCCAATATCCGCGTTCTACCGAACAAGAGATCTATGATTATATCATAAAAGAGTGTACTGAAATCAGCAGCTTATTGTCTACTGCCAAGAATCCAAACTCGGCTAGAGCCAATAAATGGGCGGCATTATCATTGAAAGCCAGGGCAGCATTATATGCTGGGTCTATCGCTAAGTACAATTATAAAACACCAGAAGTTAAGACCAGTGGTGGTGAAGTAGGAATACCAGTTGCTGAGGCTCCAAAATACTATACTGTAGCTTATGAAACCGCTAAAGATATCTTACAAAACAGCCCTTATGAATTATACAATAAGAATGCTGATAAGGGAAGAAACTTCTATGAGGCCGTAAGCAGCAAAGGAAGCACGGAGGTTATCTGGGCAAGGGATTATAAATATCCTGGACAAACCCATCAATACACCAATAATATCATCGCTTCTTCTGTTCGTGGAGATATTGATGCCAATATCATTACTCCTGTGTTAAATCTTGTGGAGGATTTCGAATACACCGATGATCGCAATGGCGCATTAAAACTGACCAATGATGCCGGAGATTTTATCTATTATAATAATCCATCTGATGTCTTTGCCAAAAAAGATCCGAGGTTATATGGAACCATCATCTATTCGGGTGCAGACTTCTTAGGCTCAACCATCACCTACCAAGCCGGAGTGCGATATTTGGAAGGCGGTACTTGGAAGGTTAAGACAGCTGAACCTGGAAAGTCTGAAGCTCCATACGGGTTGATTACCAGTATGGATGGACCTACAACTTCCAATGATCAATTTGTAAACAAATCTGGATTTAATATCCGTAAGTTTTTGGAAGAAAATCGTGATGCTTCAACACGTGGACGTGGTAGCGATATGTGGTTTGTCCGTTTTAGATTGGGGGAAATTATTTTGATCGCAGCAGAGTCAGCTTTGGAACTGAACAAACCTCAAACCGAAGTGGCTGGATTCATCAATCAAATAAGAGATCGTGCTGGCATCCAAAAATTAACTACAGTAACCTTCAATGATATCGTTCAAGAACGAAGAGTTGAATTGGCATTTGAGGATCACCGCTATTGGGATTTGAAAAGATGGAGAATGGCACATACCGTTTGGAATGGCCAACAGGATAATCCAAAAGCGACCATGTATGTATTATTTCCTTACAAGGTCTATGCGCCTGGAACTCCAAACCATGGTAAATGGGTCTTTGAGAAACGCAAATCTAGTCACGTCATGTATCCTAGGTATTTCAGGTTCCAAAATTATTACAACTTTATCGACCAAGGTTGGATCGATAGAAATCCAAAATTAGTTCGTAACCCTTATCAATAAGACAATGAAAAGATTAAACATACTAGCCATCGGATTATTCCTAAGCCATGCCCTACTCTTTTCCTGCGGGAAGGACAATTACGATGCTCCCAATGCTAACCTGACTGGCAAAGTAACCTATAAAGGTGCAGCTGTTGGAGTTAGAGGGTCTAATAATTCCGTTCGCCTGCAATTATGGCAAGATGGATATGCTTTAAAAAATCCTATTGATGTATTTGTCACTCAAGATGGTTCTTTCTCGGCAGCCCTATTTAACGGTACCTATAAACTGGTCACAGTTCCTGGAAATGGTCCTTGGAAATCTAAATCCGATACCATGACCGTCCAGCTCAATGGCAATACCAATATTGATTTTCCAGTAGATCTATACTATGATCTCAAGGATATCAAATACCAATTGAATGGAAATAACTTAACAGCAACTTTCAATGTGGAGAAACTCGACCCAAGCAAAACCTTGGATGATGTCAACCTATTGGTAGGCAAGACCAAATTTGTGGATTTGGGCCATTTCCTGAAAAGAGCGAATAAATCGGGAGATTCAAATGGCAATGTGACTCTGACGCTGGATATCGGTCCAGAATTGCAGGCTAATCCAATCCTGTTTGCTCGAGTTGCCGCTAAAATCAATGGTATTACTGAAGCTATTTACGACGCTAACATACACCAAGTTAAATAATTGGAAATGCAGATTTTAAGCCGTATAACCCTCATCATCATTACTTTATTTAGTTTCTGCCAAGCGCAGGAAAAGCAGTATAACGTATTGATGATCCTAGTGGATGATTTACGTCCTACACTGGGAGTATACGGCGATAAAGCTGCAATCAGTCCAAACCTTGATAAATGGTCCAAAAATGCAATGGTCTTCGAGAGAGCCTATAGCAATCAAGCAGTTTGTGTTGCCTCTAGGTACAACCTGCTGCTAGGATCAAGATCTACATCTACCGGGTTATATGATTTTGGGAGGGCATTTAGGGATTTTTATCCTGAAGCAACGACCCTCCCAGAGTTGTATAAAAACAACGGCTATTATACCGCTGCAATTGGAAAGGTTTTCCATGTCGGCCATAATACCTATAACGATGAACAATCTTGGTCGGTTCCCCATTGGCATGACAAGGTCATAGAATATGCTGAAAAAGGACATGACAAGGAAACCAGAGAGGAAGCTTTGTTTGCCAATAAAACTTGGGAATATGCCAACCAATTGGAAAAAGGCTCTGCTTGGGAAAAACTGGATGTATCGGATGAAACCTATGCCGACGGTAGGGTTGCTCAGGAAGCGATTTCGCGGATGGATGAATTAAAAGGAAATCAAAAACCATTCTTTTTGGCTGTAGGATTTGCCAGGCCTCACCTACCCTTTACGGTCCCTAAAAAATATTGGGATCTATATGATAAGGACAAGTTGCCATTTCCGACCATTCAAAGCAATCCTAAGCATGCCCCTTCTTGGGCTGTAAAAAGGGATGGTGAAATTTCACAATATGCACAGATCCCAGCTGCAAAGGATAGTGACCCCTTTCCAGCTTCCTTAACCAAGGACCTTATCCATGGTTACTATGCCGGAGTCAGCTATGTTGATGTACAAATCGGCAAGGTATTAAAACATTTACAAAGTACAGGCTTGGACAAGAACACAATTGTTGTAATTTGGGGAGACCATGGCTACCTATTGGGTGAAATGGGTATGTGGACGAAACATGTTAACTATGAATTGGCCAATCGGATTCCTCTACTGATCAAACATCCTGATATGAAAAAGGCTGTACACAGCAAGGAATTGATTGAAACTGTAGATATCTACCCTACATTGGTAGCACTTAGCGGTCTGGAATTAACCAAGATACAACAGCCCATTGATGGCACAAGCTATGCTAATTTTATCCGTTCAGGAAAAGGAAGCTTAAATGAGACCATTTACCATTGCTTTCCAAGAGATGGAAAACTTGGGCGTGCCATTCGGGACAAAGATTATCGATTGATAGCATGGCAAACAATCCAGGGTAATGAAGAACCACAATTTGAACTCTATCAATACAAAGATGGACTTATAGAAACTGAAAATATTTGGAGGGAAGACCATCCAGCATTTATAAAACTAAAGAAAGTCTTGGAGGCACAACCTAAACCTTTGCCTATGAGACCTGCATCTAAACCACGTAAACATTAACAAACAAGAATATGATGAAGAAAACAATTGCAATTGCATGCTTAATTGCCGCTTCTTTCTCGGAGGGAAATGCTCAAGAATGGGCACCAGTCCGCGATAAAATCCTTACTCCATGGGCGGAACAGGTAACTCCTCAAAACGCACACCGAGAGTATCCAAGGCCTCAACTCGAAAGAAAGAACAATTGGCAGAACCTAAATGGTTTATGGAAATATAAAATTACCAATAAAGACCAAAAGGATATCCCAAACGCTTGGGATGGTGATATCTTAGTCCCTTTCGCTGTAGAATCAGCTCTTTCGGGTGTTGCCAAACCAGTAACTAAAGATGATGCCCTATGGTACAACAATAAAATAACTATCGATAAAAAACTGAACAAAGGTCAGGTCCTTCTACACTTTGGTGCTGTGGATTGGGAATGTGACATCTATGTAAATGGGCAGCATGTTGGAAACCATCAAGGTGGTTTTGACCCGTTCAGCATTGACATCAGCAAGGCTATCAAAAAAGGAAAGACCCAAGATATCGCTATCCGCGTTTGGGATCCAACATCAGATGGTCCTCAACCTAGAGGAAAACAGATCAATAACCCACATGGAATTTGGTACACGCCTGTTTCCGGAATTTGGCAAACAGTATGGTTGGAATCCGTTCCTGAAACCCATATCGTCAGCACCAAACAAACACCCGATGTAGACAATTCAGCCTTAAAATTCTCTGCTGAACTGTCTTCAGCAAAAGCTGGAGACCAAATCCTAGTTGAAGCTTATGACAACAGCAATAAAATTGCTGAAGCAAAAGCTAATGCTGGTGAAGAAACGCAATTAAAAATCAATAACCCACAATTATGGTCTCCAGATTCTCCAAAACTCTATGACCTTAAGGTGAAGGTATTGAGAAATGGAAAGGTGATTGACGAAGCTAGTTCATACTTCGCCATGCGCAAGATCAGTGTGAAGAAGGATGCTAATGGAATCCAAAGAATGTACCTGAATGATAAGTTTGTCTTCCATTACGGTCCATTAGACCAAGGTTGGTGGCCAGATGGCTTGCATACTGCCCCGTCGGATGAAGCATTGCGTTTTGATGTGGAGAAAACCAAGGAAATGGGATTCAACATGATCAGAAAACATATCAAGGTAGAACCAGCGAGATGGTACAGGCACTGTGATAGCATTGGGGTATTGGTATGGCAAGATATGCCAAGTGGAGACCTAGGAGGCAATATCTGGGATATGAACCCTGGAAAGATCAGAATTGGCAAACACGATAAAGATCGTACACCTGAATCTGAAGCCATCTATAAAAAAGAATGGAAAGCCATCATGTCCCATTTGCACAACTTCCCATCCATCGTAGTTTGGGTTCCTTTCAATGAGGCTTGGGGTCAATTTAAATCAAAAGAGATTGTGGACTGGACCATCCAAAATGACCCATCCCGATTAGTGAATGGCGCTTCAGGAGGTAATTTTGATGCCCCTGGTCATATCTTTGATATCCATAACTATCCAGATGCAGCCATGCCGAGAGCCGAGCTGTTTGGTGATAAATATGTATTGGTATTAGGCGAATATGGCGGATTAGGCTTACCAGTTGAAGGCCATACTTGGCAACAGAAAGACAATTGGGGCTATCAGTCATTCAAAAATGCTGATGAACTAAAGAAAAGATACCAAGAAGTCGTTTCTGACTTGAGCAAACTGATCCCTAAAGGTTTATCAGCAGGAGTTTATACACAAACAACCGATGTGGAGGTAGAAACCAATGGCTTGATGACTTATGACAGAAAGGTCATGAAGATCCCTGCTAATGAGTTGAAAGAAATCCATAGCAAGCTTTATCAAAGTGATCTCGTTAAATAATAACGATTATACCCATAAATAGAATTTCATAGAACTGGTCGAAAGCAATTTCGACCAGTTTTTTTATGTTTATTCAGCTTAAACTAAAATATATTGGGACCAAAAATGGACCTCATTCCAGAGATATTCGGAAATTTCGCAATATGGCTCGAACATGCCTCGAACAATTCTCGAATCAACATTCCAAATTTTTGTTGATTTTCAAATGCCATAAATTCGATATCAACAGAAAAACCCTATAAAAAGATAAGGCTGCCTAAACAAATAGGCAGCCTTCAGATAATTATTATTTAAGAACACTAGTATCGTACTTTCAATACGATCTGTCCTAAATCACTGAGCTCTTCTTGTCCTGTAAAATAAGCCTTTCCTCCTTTTGAGAGTACATTCCAAGCAATACTGGATACAATATCATCCACTACACCAGTTTCTTTTGCATCGTCCACTAAATCGAAGCTGCGGTCTGATGTCATCTTTACAGGCTGTTCATAGTCTTGTTGTACCATCAACAGGTCTCCTCGACCATCTATTGCAGCTTGATAGATATCTTGAAGATCAGTGAGTACCTGACCGGAAGAAACCGCTTGTTTCAATTCTCCAATTGCAAGGCCACGTTCTTCTTTTTGAAGGTCTTTAATACTTTCAAAAGCCTGTTTTGCCATTTTATCAGGTTCTGAAACATCATAGTTCTTATTATCATGAGCGATATACATTTTAGGGATATCGGCAACCTCCATAAGCATTGCGTAGTTTGGCTCAGTTGAAATAACGACAACATCCAAATCGTTGCCATTATGGACCTCAACCACCGCCTTATCAATTTGATTGAAATACTCCTTTAATCGATTTTCCACTTTGTTGTTATCGGAACCCGTTACTTCCAAAGGATTAGCATCAAATGGAAAGTCATCATTGACGATTTCCTTTTCAATACCATCGTTTAAGGCTTCAAACAAATGAGCACCACCTTGGGCAATCGACAAGATCATATATTCTTTGGTTCTATTCAATGCCTTGATCAATGGTTTTACAGCAAAGGTATCATCAATAAAAACTGCCTCATTATCTACCGGCCAAGGAGATACGACTAATTCATCAACATCTTTGGAAATAAATACATGTAAGCTATCCATTAACTTGGTGGTAGCCAACTTATCAGGCAATTCCTCCAATTTTTCCAAGATCTCTGGAATATCTCTTTTTCCATATTCTTCAAGCAATCTATTTTCAGCTTCCTTAATCAGATTTTTGAGGATAATTGGATTCTTTTCGCTATCTGGAAAAGTTCTATATGTATTAAAGGAAAGAGTGATGCTAGGAGATTCATTTTTTTCTGTCAATGACTGAATAATATCTTTTAATGCCATAGGTTTTATTAATTAAAAATGTGAATTATACTTTATCATATAGGTATAAAACAGGTATAGCGACTAATGGTTTTAGATAATCTGGATAAGATCGAGCGATTTCGAGGATAAAAGGGCGAATATTACAAAAGATGGATTTGGATAGCTAAATTTGCCCCTGAGAAACGATTTATGAAGAACAAGCAGAAAAATTTCTTTTCAAGGCATTTGGACGAGATCAAGGATACCATATTTCCTTTCGATGAAAACGATAGCCCTGGACAAAGAAGGGTTAAAAAATTAGGTTGGGTGATGTTTTTAATTTTGATGTCATGTGGACTTTTAGCCATGTTAGTAGCCGTATCTTTCGCACATTAAGGCTCTTTTTTCTAGACCCTTATTTCCTTATTTATGGTATTGTATGGGTTATTGTACGTTATTGCAGGGTAACAGGAAACCCCATTCCTTATGTCAATAATTGGCTTACCGATTTGGTATTTGTTCCTTTAATTGCTCATTTTGCCTTTTGTATTGGTTTCTTGCTTTTGGATTTGAAAAGAGGATTTTCCTTTCCATTGGCTCAGCTGTTTGCCTTGGCTTTCATGTGCTCCATATTCTTCGAGGTCCTGAGTCTCAAGTTTACCGATTACAATACGGCCGATATCTTTGATGTAGTTTGCTACTTTCTAGGCGCTCTATTTTATTATTTTATCCATCAGCCCTATAACAACAGCAAATTCGTCAAGGAAGGAATTAGCCTACCAGCGACCGCCAGCACCACCACCTCCAGATGAGCCACCGCCAAAGGAACCACCACCTGATGAACTCCCTCCGCCTCCACCTGAGGAACTACTTCCATCAGAACTTCGCTCTAATATTGGAATAAAAAAAGTGCCCAATTTTAGGATATAATCACAGTTTTCGCATTTATCCATTTTCTCACCTTCTCCTCTTGTGGTATATGTTGCCTTTTTTAGTACTTTTTCTTTATTTTTTTCCAAGGTGTAAAAATGGCATTCAGGACATTCGAATAATGACTTATTAATGTCCCAAGGAATGAGCTTCAGCTCTTGGGTTTTCTTATTTTTCCAGATTTCATATCTCCTTGAACCAATTTTCTCTTCTTTAAGTTGACCTTTATTCAAGTATTGGCTGTTTTCCGATTTCTTGGATGTCCTAATGATCCTTTCCCAATCCCCTGAATTGTCCGGTGGATCATAACGATGTTTGTATTTATTTAATCGAAACAGGATTCCCCCCATATTGAACAATGCCAATGGAGCAAGAATGGAAGGAATAAAAGTCAATCCTGCAAATTTCTTTAGCGCGATTCCCTTTTCCTTTTCATCGACATAGCTCTTTTTAATAGCTTCTTGGGTATCGTGAATCTTCATCCAGAGCACCAAGCCTCCAAAAACAAACAAGAAGTAAGGGGTATTTTTAACCTGATAGACTTGTTCAAAGTTTTTGAAAATAAAGGCAAATATGAAAATTGATAAAAACATTAAGAAAGCCATGCAACCCAAACCATAAAAAAATGGAGCAATGGGTTTTAACTTTTGTTTTTCAGTTTTTAATCGCTTACCTATTATATGTATATAGATGTAAAGGATCAAAAATAATCCTATTACCAATAGGCTATTCTTGAAATAAGGATTCTGTAGGTTAAAGAAAGGAATAGCCTCGGGCATCATGGATTTTAATTCCTCTAATGAGTTCGGTGATTTCAAGATATGGGCAATAAACTCACTGGCTTGATATACTCCTTGATCATAATTGCCTTCTTTAAAATTAGGGACCAGGTATTTTTCACCTACCCGTTTTAGATATACGTCAGGAAAGATCCTTTCCATACCATAACCTGAAATAAAACGGTATTGTCGCTTTTCCTTAGCAATAAATAGTAATAGTCCATTATTGGCTTCCTTCTTGCCTATTCCCCATTTATTGAACAAATCCAGAGCAAACTGGAAGTCGTCATCCGAATCATAATCATTTACAAGGACGATGGCATACTCAGCACCGGTCTGTTTTTCGATGTCTACCGAGATGCTATCCAAGAGATTGACTGTATGGCTCTCCAAGATTCCATCAGGATCGCTCACAAAGTAATCCTGTCCTTTGGCTTTCGGACTTGGGACTTCGTCAATATTATAGATGGTTTGCGCCGAAAGGCTCTGGGTAAATAGCAATCCTTGTAGGATAAAACCAATCCATAGCAAGGTCTTGATTGTTGATCCTAAAAAATAGGGGTAATTGCTTTTCATCGAAAAAAAATTGGGTTACATAAAAATAATAAAATCTAAGAAGCCATGCTAAAGCGGTTTAATAGAAATATATAATATCGACAAACATTCTGTCATGTTTTTAGGTAATTAGATTAGGGAATTGTAATTAAATGGTTACTAATCAAGCCATAATGTTAGCATTACAGTTTCTTGACATTTATTTTGTAGAATGGTCTATATTTTGAGAACAGCAGGTTATGACAAAGATATTGAAAGTATTAATCGTTCTAGGTTTGATCATTGGAATCACTTGGTTTGTTTGGGAAAGGATAAAACCCGCCCCAACTAAAGAGACCAACCATCAGATATTGGTTGAGAAAATCGAGTCAATGGGTAAATTGGAACTTGTAAAATATCGCCTAAGCGATGTGGTGGAACATAAGAATATGACTGCTTACCTTCCCGACGCAAGTGTGCTGTTGATTATTAAAGCCGATGCAGTGGGTTGTATTGATTTGGGTAAACTAAAAGCGGAGGATGTAAAAGTAATGGATGACTCGGTCACCATTAGCTTACCGAAGCCTGAGATCTGTTATGTAAAAATTGACCACAAAGCCTCTAAGGTATATGATACCAAAATGGCATTTTTTAGAGAAGCAACTTTAGTGGATGAAGCCTTTAAGGCCGCAGAGGAAGAAATAACCAATCAGGTTAAGAAATCTGATATTCTGGAGCAGACAAAAAACAATGCCACACATGTATTGCGACCATTATTGGAAGGATTAGGCTATACGAAAATCAATTTGACTTTTTACTAGAATCGCATGTCGGAAAGAGAGCGGAAAGACGTTTTTAAGGTATATGATATCATTGGGGAACGCTTCTTTGAAAACAGAAGCCAAAACCTCATGGAGGAAAAGTACCTGGAGTTGATCTGCTCCTTGATTCCGAAGCAAGGTAATATCCTTGATCTGGGCTGTGGATCAGGCAAACCCATCTTTGAATACTTCAAAAATAGAGGTTATCAAGTAGTTGGCGTGGATGCCAGTGAGAAAATCCTGTCGATAGCGAGAGAAAATTTTCCTGAAGATGAGTTTTTTCTGATGGATATGCGACAATTAAAGCTGGAACAAAAGTTTAATGCTATTATTGCTTGGCATAGTTTCTTCCATCTGGAAGGCAAGGACCAAGAAAAGATGTTCAAAATATTCCAAGAACAGCTTGAACCCAATGGGGCCTTGATGTTTACCTCTGGAAACGAGCTTGCAGAAGCTTGGAGTGAAAATTATGGACAGGATTTATATCATGCTTCCTTATCTCCCGAACAGTATCAAGAGCTATTGGCAGCACATCATTTTAAACTTATCCAACATAGTATTGAGGATCCCGAATGTGGCGGTGCTACAGTTTGGATTGCTCAATTAATTCAATGACTCCTTGAACTTCACTTTCTTCATATTCGGAAGGAAATAAGCCGCAATGCCAATCAGTGGCAGATAGGAACATACCAAATAGATATTTTCCAGCGAGGTATGATCGGCCCAATAACCTAAGATAGCAGCACCTATCCCTCCCATTCCAAATGCAAATCCATAGAACAGACCTGAGACCATCCCTAATTTTCTTGGTAAGAGCTCTTGAGCATAGACCAAAATGGATGGGAATGCAGATGCCATGATCAAGCCGATGATAAAAACCAATACTCCAGACCAAAAGAGACTGGCAAAGGGCAGTAACAGACTAAATGGAGCACAACCTAAGACCGAGAACCAAATTATATATTTCCTTCCCAAATAATCGCCTAAAAAGCCACCAAATAGGGTTCCTAAAGCAATGGCAATCAAGAAATAAAATAAATAGACTTGGGCTTGAACTTCGGTAATGGCAAATTTCTCCATCAGATAAAATTGCAGGTAGCTGGTAATACTGGCAATGTATACATATTTAGAGAAGATCAATAGCAATAAGATAAAGATGGCGAAATTGATCGTTGCATCCGAAAGATCTGGCAATTTGACCAGTTTTTTAGCTTGTCCTTTCACGGCAGTCAGTACTTGCTTATACCACACGGCGATATATGAAAGTACGATCTGTGCAAATACACCTGCCAGTAAAAACCATAAGATATACCGTTGACCATGCGGTACAACAAAGAGTGCCAGTAGTAATGGCGCTAAGGCCGAACCAGTATTCCCACCAATCTGAAATATAGATTGGGCAAGGCTCCTTTTTCCACCGGAGGAAAGAAAAGCCACCCGAGAAGATTCTGGATGGAATATCGAGGAACCAATCCCCACCATGGTAACCGAGAATAGAACGGAATAATAATTATTGGAATATGCCAATGCAATAACTCCAATTATACTGAACATCATGCCAATTAACTGGGAATAAGGTTTGGGGTGCTTATCGGTATATGCGCCAACAATAGGCTGCAATAGAGAAGATGACAACTGGAAACAGAAAGTAATCACGCCAATCTGTGCAAAGCTCAAATGAAAGTTTTCTTTCAACAGTGGATATGAAGCGGGGATAATCGCTTGGATCATATCATTGGAAAGATGGGCAAGTGCTATAGCAAGTAGGATTGGGTAAGAGGTTTTCGACTGATCGTAGGAGAAAGATTGTTTTGGCATAAACTGACAAATAAATTAAATTGCTGTTAGGCAAATCATTAAAAATCAAAGCATATATCCAGACAATAATATCTTATTGGGAGGGTAAGCTGCACAAATGTAAGGCAATATATAGCGGAATACCAAAGATTATGGGAGAAATCTGAATAAATAAATGGCCTGTTATAACATTTTACTTTAATTCAATAAAAAAGCGCGGGAACCGCGCTTCTTCTCTCATTATTAGTTCATAAGAGCCAATAGAATGTGAATTATTGACAATAAAAAATCTGCTATTGAATTAATCCATTTTCAGCGTAGGCTTGATATCCTCGTAAATTGCCATATATTCTAAGCCTGCTTGTCCGGCATTGATTACCTCACCTTGGATCATCACCTGTATATTCCCATCTTGTTGCGGAACCTCTAGGACCTTTGAAATCTTGACATGCCCCCCAACAGGGATTTCGGACTTCAGTTCAGCATTAGGCATGCTGCTTTCTGCAGAAAGGAAATATCCGGATTTTCCGCCATCGGAATGCGTGTAATGATAATAATAAAGGGGTTCTTTGGTAATGAAAATATTGTTTGCAATATCCGCGTATTTAGGATCCTTCGTTACATCTCCCTTTTGGCCTGTACAAGCTGAAAAGATCAAGACCGATAAAACAATCGCCAGCCAACTTAAATGTTTCTTCATCATTTGCTAATTCTATAAGTTTTAAAATTATTTTTTCTATTCTCCTATTGATGGCATAAAGGTCAGGATATAGGGTTTAAAGCAAGAAAAAATTGAATGACAAAGCGTATACAGGCGTATTTTGCCTTATATACAATATATATACAAGAAAAATAAGTGTACAGAATTGCCCTAAAAGTAAGGGGATTAGGGATGGATGGTAGGAAATAGTTGAGGTATTGTTGGGGAAGTATTAAGTTATTTTTGCGGCATTTGTCATCATGAGAAGGAAAATTTGAGCTTAATTTATCGGAAGGTGATGACAGCATGTTGGCAATGAAAATCTATTAGCTCTTTTGTTTTTTAAATATAGAATCCCATTATGGGTTCCATTATTTTAGCAGACATGGCACTTTAGCCTGGAAGTCGCGCAAAAACGATGTTCGATTAATCGAACATCGTTTTTGCATTAGCCCTTTATTGTTTACCATCCATGCTAAAATAATTCATCCCCGCTGGGGGTGTATGGCCGATAAAAAATATTATTCTGGAGAGGAAATATAGGTCTAAATACCTAGAAACACAGATTTAACAAACGTGTCATTGGTAGGCACGAAGTTTCTCGGAACTATACAAACAATGATTGTATTGGCGTACAGGTCCTCCATCTTCGATGGAGAATGACATGATCAAGGTGAGAGAGCCGTACAGATTCTTCACTGATCGTTCAGAATTAGAAAGGTGCTTGGGAGGGATTCAGAGCACAGTGAACGAACTATTTCCTTTCCTAGGGTAGATTTATTGAAAAATATTTCACCCCTTCCAGGGGTTATCCGTTAAACGGTACATTTTTCTACAAAGATGTCACCCCCGCTGGGGGTTTTCTGCAAACACCAGCCTTCCGGAGAAAGTCCTTTAGCCTCCGGCTCATTTCCAGTGGCGGAAAAATGGAAAGAATGCCGATGCCCTGTGCGTTGGGATTGGCCTTGGAATGCTTTCAGAAGGTCTTCCCATCAAAAGGGATGACCTTCTGAAAGATATTCCCGACAACAAGGCATTCTTTTCATGTGTGATGGGCAGTGCGAAAAGCCACCTTAAATGGGCCGAAGGTTTTACGGATTCGAGTTGTCTTTGGTATCCGTGAGCTCCTTCGTCGGTTTGGTTACTTTTGGGCTCCAAAAGTAACGAAGAGAATCCTTCTGAAAAATATTTCCCCCTTCCAGGTGTTCCCTACATCCATTTCCATAAATAAAAAAGTGGAAACAATTCAAATTGTTTCCACTTTTTAAATACACTTATTTTTTCAGTTTTATATATTTTGGAAGAATTGAACAACTTGGTTCAAGTTGGAATCTTTTAAGATCACTTTTTTATTTTCATCCATTAAATAAATAGTCGGAGTTGCCTTGATCATATACAAACCTTTGGTTACAACGGTTTGATCTTCATCCAATCCATTGATCCAATTACTTGGAATGTTTTTTTGGTAGCTTTCCCAAATCTCTTTGTTTCCGTCAGGATATAGAGCTAAGATCTTTAGGGCCCCTTTTTCCAATACGGCATTGAAACCTGGGTTCGATTTAATCTGGCCAATTGTTTCCTCACAATTACTGCATCCCGGTTCGTAAAAGATCAGCATAGTAAATGGCGCCTTGATTGCATTTAGTGAAGATGTGGTACCATCAGGTGTTAAGAAATTGAAATCAGCTGCCAGTGTTCCTGGTTTGTTTTTCCTTAACAATGGTAATAAGGTTTCATATTTAATTTTCTCTTCTGGAGAAAGCTTACCGGAACCAATCAAATAATCCAAAAAGGTTTCATAGTACAGATCATTGCGCATTGGCGAATTTGGATTAGCTAGATAGTTGTCGAATTGGAACTTAAAGAATTCAAATACAGAATTTTCAATCTTGGCTTCGTTGAACAAGGCTTCAATTCCTTCCTTCAAGGTATCTGGCTGCACTAAGGGGAAATGTCCAATATAATCAGCGACAGCTTGCTCACCATAATTGGGGTCAAAGACTTTGCTGGTGTCCCTAAAATTGAAATTATCCCAGAAGTGATTGAAAACATAGGTGATTTTTGCTTCCTCTCCTTGGATGTTATCAGGAGCTTTAGGTGGAGCATAAGCTGCATTTGCAGGAAGATCGTTTATGATTTCAGCATCGTTATTGTTGGAGTTTGATTTTTGATTACAGGCAGTGACCAGGAGAAGACCTGCAAGAAATCCTAAGGTCAATATATTATTTATTTTCATATTCAATTTATTATAAACCAATAGCAAGAAATACTGTGCCAAGGTAAGTTTTTAGAAATAAAATAAGAAAGATAAGGGTAATTTGAGGGTTTAAAAAAAGAGAAGCCTTGAAATCGGGCGAGATCAAGGCTAATTATTAATAGTTAGTGAATCTAAGCTTATCTATTAAGGGTATACTTCACACCTACCGAAGTAGATACGGCCCCTTCAAAATTCCTTCCTCCCACTTCACCATCGAATTCATCACCGTAAAGGTTACCTCTAACATCCAAAGTGAAGTCTAACTTATCCGTTAAACGGAATGTTTGTAGGACACCTAAGTTAGGACTGAATTTCAATGATCCTGGATCTGACAATACGGCTCCGAAACCGATTCCCACATAAGGAATTAAATTGTACAAACGTCCTGGGTCATAACCCAATGCATCATTGGTCCAGTTGAACATAAAATCTGCGTGTACATTAATGAAGTTGAATTTTTGATGCTCTAATGATTGTGCAACATTAAAAACTTCACCAGTCGAGTACATTTTAGTTTGGGTGATACCTTTGTAATTCAATCCGTTCACGCCAAGTCTAACTGCAAATTTTTCGTTAATCCATTTACCTCCATATACCTCAAACTGAGGAGAGATTCTTTTTCCGAAATCTAATTGTTTGTCATGGTCACCAAAATATATTTGACCACCCACACTAGCTCCGACAAACCAATGATTCAATTCCGAATTTTCTTGGAAAGCTTTCTTCGCCATGAATTGCGTCTTCCAAGGGTTGTTATTAACTGGTTCCTTCGCGAAACCTGTAACTGCAAACAATGTTGCAAAAACTAAACTACTTAACTTTTTCATTAATGTTGTTTTATGATTAAAAGAAGATTTTTATTACTATTAGCTTATCAATTAGTTAACAAAATCTGCCTCTTCTTTTTTCTATCGCTTCTGAATGTAATTTGTTTAAACTACCTAATAAGTTTAAACACTTAATCTATATAGTTGAAAAATTAATAGTTAGTGTGATTCTATTTTTTTCAATTTTTCTCTGAACAACAGTACGAATATACGTGCTATTTTAACAGGTGCAAATTTCATAGAATCGCTAAATTCCACTAATAATTAATTTTAAAACCCCTAGATTTTATATATTTTCATTGAATATTTAAAATATCTTCAAATACGATGTTTGAGAAGAAACATTTTTGTTGTTTTATGACATGAATTTACTCATAACATTTTTATTTAACAATAAATTGAGATTGACTTTAAATGAATTTGTAAATGTTTATCTACAGGCAAATTTAACTTGGAAAATGGGGAGAAACGGAATGTATATTTGCCTACAGCAAAGGGCTGTCCATGCCGACAGCCCTAAGCAAACTTATTATCAACTTTATTATTTTCTTACACAGCGGATGTTCTCGCGACCACCCATCGTTGATTGAAATCCGTGCATCCAAACGTAATCACCGATAATAGGAACAGATCTATTATCACTTACTCTATAACTTTGAACACCTCCTAAGATACCTCCCAAAACGGCTGGATCATGCGTCCAAAAATAACCGTCATTTCTATAATCCATTGGACCCAACAAGGTCATGAAATAACCTAATTTTAGAATCCTAACTTTATTACCTTGGTAAGGAGCAGCTACCCCAACGGCATCATATTCAACATAGTCAGGCTGCAAATTACGACCTGCTGTTCGTTCAGTTAATATCTTTGTTTCAGACTTTGTCGGCATTCTCCACTTGTTCAAAGGATAAACTCGGGTACAAGGGTCTTGTTGATTTGCTGCCGATGTCGGGAAAGAAGATCTATACTCCCAAAACTCTTCTCCATCTCTTGGGTAAGAATCAATTTCAATCATATGTCTAAAACGATATGCCTTATCTGCAGTACTGAAATATAGATTTGCTCTCGACCATTGCAAGCCAACTAGCGACAAGGCTGACTCAATTAAATCCATTGAATTAGTCAATCTATTCCCCCAGTTAACAGCCGTCATATCCATAGCATATTGGAATGGGGTTGAAAATGTCCTGGTACTGTTATTATCAAGTTTAACGGTAAATGTTGAAACATTTACAGTCATCGGAACTATTGGCGTTTGAGCTGCAGTATAGTAATATGCAACCTTGATTGTATCCTTGGTAGCAACACTATAATTTGTAAAAGTAAGATTACCTACGTCTACAGTTGAAGTATTTTCATACTGTCCAGTAAATACATTTAATGTTCCTTTTTTAATATAGTCAGTATTAGCAAACTTTGCTGTAATGGTCTGAAGACCTGCGAACATTCCTCTAGCACTCAGTTCTGCCCCGATCCTAGCTGTACGGTGTGCAAACCTAACAAGCAAAGGTTTATCAACAGTTCCCGCACCAGTAACAGTTACCGTTCCGCTAGCGTACAATAAAGGCTTATCTACCACTGACTCAATAACCGGTGCTGCTGGATTGGCAACATCTGGAATATTATCTGTCGAATTGTAGGAATAAGCATACCATTGGTATTCTTCATTTTTCACTACTTCAACGTGAGATGCTACACCTGATTCTGCATGTAAAGAGGTCACAAACTTTCCATCTTTATAAAGCAGCAATCTGTATTTTACCCCTCTATCCATAGCAATAGCTTTCGTAGCAGACTTTCCGTTACTTTTTGCAACTTGACTGTTCGAAACAGTTCTGTCGCCTTCAACTTGATCTTGCTGAAGCCTTACAACAGCATCAAATTCTTTGTAAGAAACATCCTTTTCTTCTAACACACCTGAAGCCAATTGTGTAGAAGTTTTTGAATTAGACGCTTTCATTGCCTTAGGAGCGATATCGACTTCGTTTTCAATTCCTTCAACTTTAATACTAAGTGAAGCAGAAGCGCCAGAACCAGCATCGCCGGAGTCTGCGTTCTTATCACAACTTGTCATTAATCCCAAGGTGACAACCCCTAAAACACAAAATCTAACAAGACTTGTATTTGATATTTTTAGATATGATTTCATTTTCTTATTTGCCCTTAATTCTATAAATCAATTTCATGAGTTTCCTTGGAATCCATCCAATTGTCTATTTCCGGAGTGTAGTTCCCATTGGTTCCATTGCCCGGTGTAAATGTCGCGGAGGACGCAAGGATCCCTTGCTCGAGTTCAATTTTTAAAAGCACAATTTTTGGTGACACATAGGCACCCAATACTTTCTTTTTCATAGTTGTTTTTTTTGTTTCCAACCACTTTCATGGTTAGATTTGAAGAGTCCTTGACAATTCGATAATGTTGATGTTGTATTCCCCAATTTGCCCAACAATACCCACTCAAACACTTCAGTCATCATTTGACTTTTCCCAAGCCCTTGTTAATTAATTATTGATTCAAACTTTAATAAGTAATAAATTTTTATTATTTATTGATACAAAAATATGCCAACAATTTAGGGTATTCATGCATTGGATGCAATTAATTCGGTTATGTAGTAATTACCTTACATCTAGATTGTTACATTAAACTGTAAATAAATAATAGGTTTATATTTAATAATATTAGCGCAGAAAGATAGGTTAATAATGATTTTAACTATAAAATTAAGTGCTTAGTAAGTTTTGCATTAACAACAAATAAATAATATTAATCCTGCCTCATAATTATGGATTAAATTGATTAAGGTAAAATAGTTGCAATGCTAATTTATAATCTCACGACAAGAATTACATTTGCTTAAACGATAATAACTTATTATGAAGAAGACTAAAACGTGTTTATCTCAGTTTAAAAAACATTTCTGTGCTGTTAGAGGTATGTTATTACAGTGGCGCTATGATTTATGAAGGAGGAATTAATTAAATTAGGAGTATCAAACTAAGGAAAGGAGGCAAACATGAAGATCATCACTAGGATTTGGCATGGGATAACCAAAAAAGAGGATGCCGATGCATACCTAAATTACCTATTTGACACTGGAATAAAAGATTACCGAAGTATAAAGGGAAATCTCTCCACCAAGGTGTTGCGGAGGATTGATCATGATATATGCCACTTTATGGCCATTACCGAGTGGGATTCGGTGAATAGCATACAGGAATTTGCCGGTGAGACCTTCGAAAAAGCAAGGTATTACAAGGAAGACAAGAAATACCTGCTAGAATTCGAAGAATATGTTACGCATTTTGAAACATACGTGATTGATTAAGCATTGATCATAGGAAGCCTGAAATAGAAGGTACTTCCTACACCCAGTTCGCTTTCGACACCAATTTTACCGCCCTGATTTTCAATGAAGTCTTTGGAGATGGATAACCCAAGTCCTGTCCCCGTCCTTACGCTGCCTGGAATTTGGAAATATCGGTCGAATACCTTCGACCGATAAGCTGAATCGATACCTTTTCCATGGTCTTTGACAGCAAATAACAGATGCTTGTGGTCCTTTTTCAGCGAAACAACAATCTTGCTGTTTACCGGTGAATATCTGATGGCATTGGTAATAAAGTTGGTCAATACCCAAGCCGTCTTTTCTTCATCGACATATATTTTGGAGATATTATCTTCGATTTCCGTAGTAATCTCAATATGTTTTTGTTCTGCTTGCATCCTAGTAGCATTTAACGCATATTGAATAATTGGCAAAGGATCGGAGATCTGCGAATACAGCTTGATATTCCCAGTCTCTACCTGAGAAACATTCAATAACTCGCTGGTAATGCGTAATAACCTTAAGCTATCTTCCTCTATACCTTCCAATAGCTTCTTCTGCTCATCCGTCAATGAACCTGTACGAGGATGTTTCAGCAACTCTGAACTTAATTGGATGGATGCAATTGGCGTTCTCAACTCATGGGAAACCGTAGCAATGAAATTGGTCTTTGCCACATCCATTTCCTTGAAGGCAGTGATATTCTTCAAAACGATCAACTCCCCTATCTTTTGGCTCTTTAGTTCTCCTGTAGGGGTTATTTCCATAGGAATGACTTCCTTTTCAAAATAGCTCTCCTTATTATCGGTAAAGATCTTGAGTGTCGACTCTCTATTGTTTACATCGATCAGATTGCGGACCAGATCATTATGATGCACCAGATCATCGATATTACTGTTTATTAAATCTGTGCGTTTTAACCCGGAGACCTGAAGGCATTCATCATTGATCAAGATGATCTTTCTATTTTCATCCAATCCAATAACTGGATCATGCATGCTATTGACCAAGGTCTCAACCCGCTTCTTCTCTTCAAGGATCTGGTCCAGTTTGCTATTGGAATATTCCTGCAGTCTTTCTGCCATACTGTTGAAAGAACTCGCCAATTCGACAAATTCGCTATCCCCTTCGAAGTAGACACGTTGGTTATAGTTTTGACGGGCAATTTCACTGATGCTTTCGGTAAGTTTTTTAATAGGATTGGCGATATTGCTCGGGAGGTTGATAAATAATACAAACCCGATCAAGAAGCAGAGTGCCCCAACAACAGAGATAAACACGAATGCATTGCTGGCCATTTCTTTGGCATGATCGCTTTTCATAACGATGGCATCCATATTAACGGTCATTAGTTTTACCAGATCTGCCCGGAACTCCTTCCCTACCTGAGGGTCTTCAGGATTTTCCTTTAATCGGATCAGTTGCTCAGAAAGACGATCGGTGATATTTTTTTCTCCCTGTTCAGTTACATTCTGGCGTTGCCTAGCAAAATTGCTTTCCAATTGAGCAATGGCTTCCTTATTCAAATGGATCTCATCGGATGCCTTGAGCATATTCCGTGCATATTCCACAGAATTATAGTTTGCAGATAGAACGTTTTCAGTGTCTTTCTTCAAAGAGCTGACAAATATAGTGCTCACCGCAGCAAGGATCAGGATCATTAAAAACAATAATCCGATACCTAAATAGAGTTTAGCTTTAATTTTCATGATAGAATAATGATGTCAACTTGAATCTTTTCTAATTTCTTTAATAGTCTTCTAAAGATGCCCATGGACCAAAGGATCCTTAGGAAAGGCCAATATGGCCATCCAACGCACAAGGTCGTGATATCCATACGCAGGACTTGATCGACGATGCTTTCAGGGACGTCCTTTCCTTGGACTTGGATTACCTGTCCACCTAATTCGGTCGCCAATTTAAAATTATTAATGAGATAACGCTGCTTATCCAGCGCAATTTTATCGGTACTTTCTTTTGGAGTCTGTATATACAAGACAAACCAATCGGCTTGGTAATAGCTGGCAAGCCTTGCAGTCCTTCGAATCAGGTTCTTGGCTTTCTTTTCATCGGTTCCTATACAAACCATAAACCGTTCTGCTTTACGTTTTGAATCAGGTTTTTTCTCGCGTTCGTGTTTTTTGATGGCATGGGCAGCTACTTCCTTTAGGGCAAGCTCCCTTAACAAGAGTAACTGTTCAGATTGAAAGAAATTGTTCAATGCTGTTTCAATCTTCTCTTTTTTGTAGATCTTGCCTTCCTTTAATCGGCCAATCAGGTCTTCTACAGAAATATCAACAAAAACAATCTCATCGGCTGACTGAATCACCCGATCAGGGATACGTTCATAGACCGGAACAGACAATAGGTCGCCGACCTCTGCCTGTAAGCCTTCGAGATGTTGGATATTGACAGCAGAAATCACATTTATGCCTGCATCCAAGAGCTCCATTACGTCCTGCCAACGCTTTTCATTTTTACTGCCTGGCACGTTGGTATGCGCCAATTCATCCACAACTACAACTTCAGGATGCTTCTGCAAGACCAAGTCTACGTCAAGGTCTTCTAATTCATTGCCTTTATAATAGATTTTCTTTCTTGGAAGCAACGGTAAACCGGTCACTTGCGCAACAGTCTCTTCTCTATTGTGGGTTTCAATATATGCTATCTGTACATCGATACCATTTCGCAAAAGGTTATGAGACTCCTGCAGCATCCTATAGGTCTTTCCTACCCCAGCACACATCCCTAAATAGATCTTAAACTTGCCCCTCCTGGACTGTTTGATCAGTTCCAAAAAGTGTTCAGCCGATTTACGTTGTTCTTCCATTTTAATAACTATTTAGAATCGCCAACCCAAGGCGGTACTGATTGTTGTGCTGTTGCTTGTTGAAGCAACCTGATCGTTTACAAATACCTTTTCCGAAGAATTCAAATTCCTTACCTCAGCCCTCCAAATCAATCCTTTATACAAGTCTACATCAAATCCCGCAGAATAGCCAAGAATGTTTGTCCCTAGCTCTCCAAACATACCAAATACCACTCCGTCTTCATCATTGAAATATTCCAGTCTAGCATTCAGCTTAACCTTTTGACTCAGCGCATAATTTGCTTGGACCCCAGTATTCCACCAATGGTAAGTTTTCGCAATTAATGGTTGCTTTTGCATTCCATAGTCCCAGTTTGCCAAGACATTCATCTTTTCACTTACAGCAACCTGCACATATAAATCATGGAAAAACCTTAAACTATCCGAACCTTCATCGCCTACATAAGAGCTACTGTTCAATACAACCGACTCAAGCGGTTTATATTGGATCTGATGGCCAAACGAGATGTTTTTACTCGTGTTCGGCAATTGTATCCTCTGCCAGCCATTCAGTGCAACAGCTGCAAGGTATAATTTGGAATCCTTTGTAGTATAGGATAATCTTGCCCCTGTTTCAAAATAGGGCGAATTCTCAGCGGCTAAGCTTCGGCTCAAGCTGATATTATCCAGGCCTATAGCACTCTCTCCTCCAATATGTGATGGCAATACTCCAGCATCTATCCAAAGATCATGATTCTCCAATAGCTTATAACCTACGTTAGCCTCATACACATTCTTCCAAACACCTTCTTCCCCAGCGTAATTGGCATTCATATAGCTACCAACAGCAATCGCCAAATTGCTTCTAACTCGATTCCCTTCATAAGCAGCTTTGATCATCGCTAAGTTAACCGAGAACTCATTGCTCCTATTATGGCTATAGATAAATGCTGGCCTTTTATGGTCCTCAGTTTTATTGAAATCATAGGTATAATACGATTCAATATATCCGGAGAAAGTCAAGTTCGATTGTAAAGTATCGCTTATTTTCTGAGCATCAACCGAACCCATACCTAAAAAGATAGAAGCTGTGCAAAGAAACTTATTGAGCATGTTCTACTCCTTTCTTGTTGGCTAAAGCATCTAATGCTAGGTTTAATTCCAACACATTGACTTTCGCAGGACCGAACATGCCCAACAGAGGATTTTCGGTATGTTCTTTAATCAAGCTCATTAATTCCGTTTCTCCTAGGCCTCTCAATTTTGCAATACGGGAAACCTGTATTTCCAAGGCATGAACAGAAAGATGGGGGTCAAGACCGCTTCCGCTTGCTGTAACGATTTCGGTCGGAATCTGTTCTTTGGTCACATTCGGGTTATGCGACAAGAAATGAGCGATCCTACCCTCCACCTCCTGTATATATTCGGGGTTAGAACCCGCCAAGTTGCTACCACCTGAGCCTGCAGCATTATATTCTACTGCCGATGGCCTTGACCAGAAGTATTGGTCTTCAGTAAACTTCTGTCCGATATTTTTATAATATGTCTTTCCATTTCCTTCAACTAGGAACCCTTTTCCTTGGTTAGGACTTAATTGAGCAATAGCCCACACGACGAATGGATATAGTATAGCAAGTAAAATAAAGGTTAAAATACTCATCTTAATTGCTGGTAAAATTTGTGCTTTCATTTCTGTTTAAATAAATACTGACAACAATAAATCAATCAATTTGATACCGATGAACGGCACGATCAATCCTCCAAAACCATAGATAAAAATGTTCCTACGCAACAAGGCAGATGCACCAATTGGCTTATATGCAACACCTTTAAGCGCCAAAGGAATCAACATTGGTATCAGGATCGCATTGAAGATAATAGCCGAAAGAATTGCCGATTCAGGGCTGCTCAACTTCATGATATTTAATGGAGCCAATGCTGGGATCATAGCGACAAATAATGCAGGAATAATCGCAAAATACTTGGCAACGTCATTGGCAATACTGAAAGTGGTCAGTGTTCCCCTGGTCATCAAAAGTTGTTTCCCGATCTCTACGACCTCAATCAGTTTTGTAGGGTCATTATCAAGGTCTACCATATTACCTGCTTCCTTAGCCGCTTGGGTACCACTGTTCATCGCAACACCCACGTCAGCTTGTGCCAATGCCGGAGCATCATTGGTTCCGTCGCCCATCATGGCTACCAGTTTACCTTCGCCTTGTTCTCTACGGATGTAGTTCATTTTGTCCTCAGGCTTCGCTTCAGCAATAAAATCATCCACACCAGCCTTTTTAGCGATATATTCAGCAGTCAAAGGGTTATCACCAGTTACCATCACCGTTTTGATACCCATCTTTCTCAATCGTTCAAAACGTTCTGAAATACCGGGCTTTATGATATCCTGCAATTCAACAACCCCCAATGCTTTTTCATTTTCTGAAACCACCAGCGGAGTACCACCATTACCAGAAATGCTTTCCACAACTTTCACAACATCATCTGGAAATTGATTGCCTGCAGTTTCTACTAATCTTTTGATAGCGTCAGTAGCACCTTTACGGATTCGCTGATTGGCGATATCCAAGCCTGAGCATCTAGTCTCTGCAGTGAACTTGATAAATTTGGATTCTTGTAATCGATAAGGTGCAAGGTCAAGACCAGCCAACTCCACAATGGATTTACCCTCAGGAGTTTCATCACTCATGGAGCTCAAGCTAGCTGCTCGAATCAATTCCGTAGAATCAACACCTGCAGCAGGGTAAAACTTGGTTGCCTTTCTATTACCAATGGTAATCGTACCGGTCTTATCCAATAATAGCACATCCACATCTCCCGCCGTTTCAACAGCTCTGCCAGACTTCGTCAACACATTTGCTCGCAATGCACGGTCCATCCCCGCAATACCTATGGCAGATAGCAATCCACCAATGGTAGTCGGAATAAGACATACAAAAAGTGCTATAAAAGCCGCTATACTGATCGGCACATTTGAATAATCAGCAAATGGTTTCAAGGTCACACAGACCAAGATAAAGACCAATGTAAATCCTGCCAGTAAAATGGTTAAGGCGATCTCATTAGGAGTCTTCTGTCTTTTGGCTCCTTCAACTAAGGCGATCATCTTATCCAAGAAAGATTCCCCAGCGGTAGCAGTCACCAAAACAACGATCTCATCCGACAAAACTTTGGTACCACCAGTCACTGAACTGCGGTCACCACCTGCCTCTCTAATTACTGGTGCAGATTCACCCGTAATGGCACTCTCATCAATGGTAGCAAGCCCTTCGATGATTTCTCCATCACTTGCGATAATATCTCCGGCAGCACAAACGAAGACATCTCCTTTTTGCAATTGCGAAGATGGAATTGTTCTACCATCTTTCAATTTCGCTGGAGTCTCTTCTCTAGTTTTACGCAGACTATCTGCTTGAGCCTTTCCTCTAGCCTCAGCTAAGGATTCAGCGAAATTTGCGAACAATAGTGTAAGCAATAAAATAAGGAAGACGATAAAGTTATATCCAAAGGAGCCTTGTGATTGATCTCCTAATAATATGGCAATACACACTACTAACATCACCACAGTGCAGACCTCTACGGTAAACATGACTGGGTTACGAAGCATTTCTTTAGGATTGAGCTTAATAAAAGCCTGTTTAAAAGCAACTTTCAACAACTCAGTATCAAAGAATGGATTATTTGATTTCATTTTGATTCTCATTAATTATTTGATAGAAAAATACTCTGCAATTGGACCTAAGGTCAATGCAGGGAAGAATGCTAATGCAGCAACGATCACGATCACGGCAAACACCATAAATCCAAAGCTTGCTGTATCTGTTTTCAGCGTTCCTGCACCTTCAGGGATATATCTCTTCTCCGATAAAATACCTGCAATTGCAATTGGCCCAACGATTGGGATAAACCTTCCGAACAACAAGACAATACCTGTACTGATATTCCACCATAAGGTATTATCTCCCAAGCCTTCAAAACCACTACCGTTATTCGCTGATGCCGAAGTAAATTCATAAAGCATCTCAGAGAAGCCATGGAATCCAGGGTCATTGGTGGTACTTGCTCCAATAGCTGGATAAGCAGCTGCAATAGCGGTTCCTGCTAAAATCAAGAAGGGATGTATTAGGGCAACGATCATGGCGATCTTCATCTCCCTCGCCTCTACCTTTTTACCTAGGAACTCAGGCGTACGGCCAACCATAAGACCAGAAATAAATACACCCAGAATAATGAAGACAAAGAAGTTCAAAATCCCTACACCATTACCTCCATAGAATGCATTGATCATCATGGCGAGCATTTCATTCATTCCCGAAAGCGGCATACTACTATCATGCATTGAGTTTATCGAACCAGTGGAAATCACCGTTGTCACGATCGACCAGAAACCCGAAGCCGCCGCACCAAACCTGATTTCCTTACCTTCCATTGCTCCTAGATCCTGCGTTACTCCCAATCGCTCAATAGCTGGGCTACCCTGTGCTTCCATCAATACATTTGGAATGGCCAGGCATAAAAAGCCGATGGTCATCACTCCAAAGATCATTAAGGAGAGTTTTCTACGGTTTATGAAAAACCCAAGGGCAAAAACCATGGCCACAGGGATCACAAACTGTCCTATCATTTCAGCTATGTTTGATATATAGCTGGGGTTTTCAAGGGGATGGTTTGAATTCGCACCGAAAAAACCTCCCCCATTCGTACCCACATGTTTTATGGCAACAAAGGCCGCAACCGGACCTCTTGATACCTCAACAGAATCTCCTTGAAGGTTGATCATCGTATCTTTACCTTCATAAGTCATCGGAGTACCTTGAAAAACTAAGATCAAGGCCACAATAAAGGATATCGGCAATAATATACGTGTACATGATTTTAAGAAAATATCATAAAAGTTCCCCAATAGCTTGCTGCCTTTATCCTTAAAAGCTTTGAACAATACAATTGCTGCTGAGATACCAATACCAGCACTTACAAACTGAAGGAACATCAATCCTGTTTGGGATAAGTAGCTGACTCCTGATTCTCCAGAATAATGCTGAAGATTACAGTTTACCAAAAAGGAAATTGCTGTATTAAATGCCAAATCAGGCGACATATTCGGATTACCATCAGGGTTTAATGGCAGATAAGCCTGAAACATCAAGATTAACATCCCTACTACAAACCATACCAAATTAATGGTCAAGAGTGCAACCAAATGTTCCTTCCAAGTCATTTCCTTCTTAAAGTCCACACCTGAGAGACGCATAATACCTCTTTCGATTGGACCGAAGATCTTATCCAAAAAACTCGGTTTATCGGAAAAGACATTAGCGATATATTTACCTAGGGGGATAGCAAGAATAATGGTTGCTAAAAACATTGCGATAACGCCCCATATTTCTGTGTTCATTAAATTCATTTTTTCTGTTCCTTAAAATTTCTCAGGATTCAACAATACGTACATGGTGTATAAAAAGACCATGACTGCGACGATTAATAATGCGATCATATCCTTAATTTTCTATTATAGTTTTTACATAAACTGACCTCAGATCCTTCGGAAAAAAGGTCAGGTGTTTTCTTAAGCTTGCCGGAGATTCGGTCGAAGCCATGCGCTCCAGAAACTCATTCTCTATGGCATTCTTCACGTGCAAGGATCCACCGCCATACAATATCCCGATCACATGGATTGCTTCACGGGTCATCTGCTGTTCATCAGTAGAACCCTCAAAATTTGCCATACAATATTCGGCTACATGTTGAAGAACCTCATATTCAGATTCCAGCGCTCCCCCCTGCACACAGTGCGGAAGCCAAGCTTTAACGGTTGAAATAATTTTACTTTCCATTTCTTTAGATTTTGTCGAAAAAATCAACGGACTTGAAGAATAGAGCAAAGCAAACAATGCCCAAAATCAATAATGCTAGGGTTAAAATCATGTTATTTGATATGTTGAATGATGTAAACTTCCTTTAGACCTTGCGGGAGCTGCGAGATGATCCTGCTCCATTGCTTGCTACTGCATAAATGGTCCATCCTCGTCAAACAGTGCATAAAGAGATATTCTACATGCTGCCTGATATGCTGATCCCCTTTCTGATAAAGAATCCCCACACAGGATAGTATCCTCTGTACATATCTAAAGTTTTTCTTTTGACACAGTTCGCGCATATAACTCACGATCACCTGCATAACCGCAGCCACATTCTCCTCAGATTTAAACCTCTTCAGTTGTGGAGATAATTTCCGGATATGCCTTCCTACATAATTTGCCATCTCTTGGGATGTAATCTTTTCCATAATAAAAAAAATCATATTTACCCCCAGATGCCAATCTCCATTCCAGCGAATGAAACAAAAGGCTAACTAACTACTTATCAGTGTTATAAAAATATGTTGGAAGAAATAGCAAATAAAAAACCCTATCATTTTGATAGGGTCATTATCATTTTGAGAACCAGGATGCCCTTCGACGCCGCTCAGGGTAAAGGACTGGAGGATAAATCAGGATTTCTGGTCAATCCTATTTAGGGAGGTTAATATCTCATATCTCATATCTCATATCTCACATCTCATATCTCACATCTCATATCTCACATCTATATCTTGTACTCCTCAATTTTCCTATACAAGGTTGCGACTCCAATTTCGAGTAATCGTGCGGCTTCGGCTTTATTGCCTTTGGTAAAGGCCAGGACTTTTTGGATATGCTTACGTTCGATTTCAGCGAGTGCCATTGCGGAAAGGCTATTTGAGGTGCCTTCCTGCATACAGAATTCATAAGGCAGGGCATTAGCATCCAAGGTATCACCTTCAATAAGGATTAAACTCCTTTCGATACTATTTTTCAGTTCCCTGACATTTCCTTTCCAGGAATGTTTTTGCAATAGATCTATATAGGAATCATCGATTTTCGGAACCGACATATTCAACTTTGCTGCTTGGAGTGCAACAAAATGTTTAACTAATAAGGGAATATCAGAGGTTCGTTCCTTTAGGGATGGTAAAGTGATGGTAAATACAGAAAGACGATAATAAAGGTCAGATCTAAACTGCCCGTCTTCGGATTCCTGTTCTAAGTTTCTGTTGGTAGCAGCGATTACACGGACATCGACTTTGGTCGGTCTGCTTTCGCCAACTTTAAGGAATTCTCCGGTTTCTAATACACGTAATAATTTAGCTTGAAGTTCGATGGGCATTTCTCCTATTTCATCGAGGAATAAGGTTCCTTGGTTGGCTTCTTCAAACAAGCCTTTTTTATCTTTCAATGCACCGGTAAATGCACCGGCAACATGACCAAATAATTCAGACTCTAAAAGGTCCTTACTAACGGCAGAACAATTTAGGGCAACGAATGATTTGGCGTTTCGCTTGCTATCATAATGGATTGCTTGCGCAAATACTTCCTTACCGGTACCTGTTTCCCCCAATAATAAAACCGTGGCATCAGTCTGCGCGACCTTCTTGCCTAAGGAGATGGCATTTTGCAATTCCTTAGATTTACCTACCACCTGATCAAAAGAATATTTCTTACCCACCTTTTCTTGAAGCTGCACCAAGCGTTTTGCCATTTCCACTTTCTGAAAGGCTTTATTGATCAATGGGATAACCTTATTGTTGTCATCCCCTTTGGTCATATAATCGAAGGCTCCATTTTTAATGGCCTGCACCCCATCAGGAATCTGACCGAAAGCCGTCATCAACAAGACTTCAGCTAAAGGTTGTAGCTTTTTGATCTCCAATACCGCTTCTACCCCATTTCCATCAGGAAGTTTCACATCACATAAAACCACATCGATATCTTTGGTCTTTAGGATCTGATAGCCAGCCTTGAGGTTAGCAGCCTGAAAAACTTCCAGATCATCCCATTCCAACTGGATTATCCTAGCCAGCAATTGGCGGAGTTTATCCTCATCATCAATAAGCAAAATCTTCTTAAGCATGGCCTAAATTAGTGTTTCCTGATTAGAATTAAAAAAACCAAACTAAAATCCCAGTATAAATGAAAAATCCCAAGGCGGGGAGCCTCAGGATTTTATCAAACCAATTATTAACCTAAATTATGAAATTAATTTTTTCTTTGTTGATGATATAACGCAAGTCAAATCCAAATCGCGTCAAGCAACGCTAATATTAACATATTTTAACAAATCAAAACCATCCTTAAAAAACCTTTCCAACTTACAACTAATGGATTATGGGAATCGCTCCGTAATATTCCTGCTATCCTATTTGTCTCGTGGGATGTATTGCTATTTTTGCAGCATGAAGCATCTACTGAAGTTTACCTTCATCCTTTTGTTTATTTCCCAAACTGCCCTAGCCCAAGAATTACTGAAAGGCAAAGTGGTCAGGATCTCGGATGGTGATACCATGACGGTTCTGGATAGCTTAAACCAACAGCATAGGATCAGGCTCCATGGAATTGACAGCCCCGAGAAAGGCCAAGATTATTATCAAGTAGCAAAAGATTATGTGGGTAAACTCTGCTTCCAGAAACAAGTGGAAGTAGCCATTCTCGACTATGACCATTATAAACGTGCCATCGGCAAGGTTTATGTGGATGGCTTGGAAGTAAACTTAAGTTTATTAAAAGTTGGACTGGCATGGCACTTCACCCAATTCGATCAATCAGAAGAATATGCACTAGCGGAATCTGAGGCTAAGCTCAATAAAATGAATATCTGGTCCCTCAAGACGGCTACAGCACCTTGGGAATTCCGAAAAATAAAACGCCAACAGCAAAAATTGAAAGCCAAATAGTTAAAACTAATTGGCTTTATTCTTTATCAGCTTAAACAATTCGTTGACAAATAGCGGCACTAAACCAAAACCAAGCACCTTCAACCAATCATTGATACCAATGATCTGAAGTTTAAACGATTCCCTTAAAACAGGCACAAACAACACCAATAATTGCAGGGCAAATCCCAGAATAATCGCAAAAACTAAATATTTATTCGAGAATATTCCAACCTTAAAGATGGATTTATGCTCACTCCTGAAGGACAGGGAATAAAACAATTGACAGGCGATTATGGTCAAGAATGCCATAGTGCGCGCATAGGAATGTATCTCCTCAGGTATTTGATCATTGAATGGATTGTAGCCATGTTCAAAATAGCCGATCAAAAACGCTGCGGCTGTCAACAAACCAATCAATATTCCAGCTACAACAACCCGTTGCGTACCGCCATGTGAAAAGAAGTTTTCATTCAATTCCCGTGGTTTTTCCTTCATGACGTTCGGATCCCCAGGATCCATTCCTAAGGCCACCGCCGGCAAGGTATCTGTAATTAAATTGATCCATAACAGTTGAGTCGCCAATAGAGGAACAGGCAATCCAGCCACGATGGTCACCAACATGGTAATGACCTCACCCAAATTACTAGCCAATAGAAACACGACCGACTTCTTGATATTATTATAGATATTTCGGCCTTGTTCAATCGCACCAATGATCGTCGAAAAGTTATCATCAGCAAGGATCATATCCGAAGCATTCTTAGCCACATCCGTCCCTGTGATACCCATAGCCACTCCAATATCAGCAGCATTCAAGGATGGTGCATCATTTACCCCATCTCCGGTCATGGAAACAATATTCCCTTTCGATTTAAAAGCTTTAACGATATTGACCTTATGCTCTGGTGAAACCCGAGCAAAGACCCGATAATCGCCAATATGCGATTCCAACTCCTCATAAGAAATAGCATTGATTTCTTTCCCTGTTGTTACTTGATCAAAATTTTCGGCAATACCTAATTCTTTCGCGATCGCAAATGCCGTATTGCCATGATCACCGGTAATCATGATAGTCGTTACTCCAGCTTCTTTTGCCTTCTCAATAGAATCCTTAACCTCTTCCCTCGGTGGATCAATCATGCCTACGACCCCTATAAAAACCAGATCCTTTTCAAACTCTTCCTTATCTATTTTAGAATCGCTCTTTTTAAAGGCCACGGCCAAAGTCCGCAATGCTTTTGAGGACATCGTCTCTACAGCATCAGCGATCTGCTTTTTATGTTCCTCGGTAATGGGGTGCAACTCCTCATTCTGAATAATGTACTTACAGTTCGGCAAGAGACTATCTACTGCGCCTTTTGTATATAGGATATATTTGGAATCATGATTATGCAGGGTCGACATCATTTTCCGGTCTGAATCAAAAGCCAACTCATCTACCCTCGGCTGTTTATCTTGAAGCTCCTTCCTATCCATCTCCCATTGATCCGCAAGAGCCAATAAGGCCACCTCGGTTGGATCTCCTGTTTGTTTGTCTTCTTCTAATGTCGCATCAGAAGCCAGGACCATCGCTTCTGCCAATAGATTTTCTTCAAATGTATTCTCTCCTTCATCATCCACCGAAATCAAGTCATCACTAAAGGTAAAAGCTTCTTGGACGGTCATCTTATTTTGGGTCAAAGTACCGGTCTTGTCAGAACAGACGATGTTTACCGAACCTAAGGTCTCCACTGCCGGAAGCTTTTTGATAATGGCATTTTGCTTAGCCATTTTTGTAACCCCGATGGATAAAACTATTGCAACAATGGCCGCTAGACCTTCAGGAATGGAGGCAACAGCCAAGGATACCGAGGTCAAGAACATTTCCGTCAAATCTCTTCCCTGAAAATAGGATATAATAAAAATGACCACACAGATACCAATCGCCACTTTTCCTAAGGTCTTGCCCAAATGATCTAATCGAATCTCAAGCGGAGTCTCTTCAGACTCATCGCTTTCAAGGAAGCCAGCTATTTTACCAACCTCGGTCTGATTGGAGGTTCCAATCACCAAACCCACTCCACGACCATAGGTCACTAAAGTCGACATATAGGCCAAGTTGATCCGATCCCCCAATGGAATGTATTCCTCATCAAATTTCGCCTCTGCATCTTTTTCTGCAGCCACAGACTCACCCGTCAAGGCAGACTCATCGATCTGCAAATTGGCCGTTTCAATCAATCGCAAATCTGCTGGTATATACCTTCCAGCTTCCAATAGCACGATATCTCCAGGCACCAGAAGTTCGGAATCAATCTCCACTACCTTTCCATCTCTTTTCACAACGGCTTTTGGATGCGACAGATTTCTCAAAGCCTCAATAGCATTATTCGCACGCACTTCCTGAAAAAGTCCTAGAAAGGCATTGATCAAAATGACAATCAGAATGATGATCCCATCGGTATATTCCCCCATGAAAAAGGTGATACCAACGGCTGCAAACAAAACATAGATCAAGGCATCATTCAGCTGTTCAAAAAATATCCGCCATATAGATTTCCGTTTCTGTTCTTGAAGTTTGTTCTTTCCATATTCTTGTAAGCGCTTTTCAACTTCTGAATTCGATAAACCCTCCGAAGGGTTAACTTCCATAGTATTGAGCGCTTCATCTATGCTGGATGAATAAATGCTGTTGCTAATTGATTTTTGTTCTTCTGCCATATTGTCTAAATACTCGAAACCCAAAAATAGTTCTAAATCATCTTCCCTCCGATGATTTCAATCACTTTCACTCTCCATTTTAGTTAAGAAAAGACCTTGTACACAGCTTGCCTAGGCAAAACTTGATTAAGGCCTTTCTTTTGGCTATATTTGGAATACACACATCCTACCGTTAGTATTATGAAAAATGCACTTTTAATTCCAACTGACTTTTCTGAAAACGCATGGGTAGCTACAAAATATGCGGCAAATCTGGCGATCAAATTTAATTGGGACATCCATGTACTCCATGTTTACCAGAAATTTGACCGACTACTTGCCACGACAGAATTCAATGAAGCTGTAGCGAAGCACAATGAAGCTGCCTCCATCGATGAAATGCAGATATTGGAGAACAGGATAAAAGCTGAATTTCCAAAACTAGGATTAACAACGGCATGTATCGACGGTAATTTAACAGAAACGATTTTAAAGGTAGCCACTGAAAACAATGCCCCATTCATCATTATGGGTACCAAAGGGGCAAGTGGATTAAAAGGATTGGTGTTTGGTAGCAATACATTCGAAATTATCCAGGAATCCCCAATCGGAGTTATTGCGGTCCCTGAATCCTACCAGGATTTCAAATTGGAAAAGATCGGAATGCTGACCAATTTCCAAGCAACTGAATTTGACCTGATCGATAGTTTTATCCATAGAACAAGCCCAGCCATTGATTTAACTCTTATGCATGTGCTTGAATCTAATAAAAGCAATGATCAGAACACTATTCTATATTGGGAAGAAAAGATGCTTAAACATACCGGTGTAAACTCGATAACTTTTAGGAGCAAACAGATGATCAATAGAATTGATGTCAAACAGCCAATTCCCTATTGCATTGAGCAAATGATCCTGGAAGAAGGAGTAGATTTACTCCTTCTTACGTATACCAGGAAAAGTTTTTTTGCTAGCTTGTTTTCGAAAAGTTTAACCAAATCGATCGCCAATGAATTGACCGTACCAAGCTTCTTTATGCGAGAATATTTTCTCCACCCATTAAGGGATCAGTAATACTTGGTTTACCATTCTCAATGTGGCCTGCATATTTGATGAAAAGATCTGGATCTTGGTCTGAAGTAATTTCAAAATCATACCAGCCATTGGATTTATCCAATTTCCAGCTCTCTTTTTTGCTCTTATTGGCAGCTAGGGTTTTTGCTGTATGTCCATAGGAAGGATCCTGAACTTTTAGATTTACTGGCGAATTCTTAAGCTCCAATTGAAAACCAATATTTGCGTGGCTGCTATTAGCCTTCAAATTTGGAAATGCTGATTTCACTTTACCCTTAAATGCTCGATAGAACCCATTCGGTCCATGGACTGAAAAACAGAACGTTTCATTCTTTATATCCGCCAGATCTATACTATAGACCAATTCTTCCTTGGATTTAACTGCAAAATTCCAAGTTCTTCCCACCTCATTCTTCGGCCCATAGGCAGTATGCGAAATCAATTGGAATGGTACACCCACCGTTTTGCTATGAGCTAGGTTTCCATATAAACCAAAATGGAAATAAAGTTTTCCATCTTCTACCGATAGGTTCACATCCATATCATAAGGGATAGCACAAGCAGGTTTGGTCCCCTTTTCTTGCAATCCTAAACCGGCATTCATGGAAAGGTTGTTCTTTATATTGGATAGACTATCCGCACTGATCGCTTGGAAGTTTCCAGGAATGGATTTATCCTTCGCGGAGAAGATCCTTTCCACATATTGATCTCTATTGACAAAATCAATTGCTGGTCTCTGATTTTCAGGAATAGGTCTAAAAGCCGAGGTCAAGTTTCCACAAATCAACCTTCTCCAATCGGTTAGGTTGGTTTCTTTGACTTCCTTCTTGTATTTTTTCTGTATAAAATGTTCTAAAAACTGTAAAGTCGAGGTATGGTCACAAACTTCTGAATTTACCCAACCGCCTTTTGACCAAGGCGAGGCAATCACCAAGGGAACACGGTAACCCAATCCTATCGGACTATCATGAACCCCAGTATTTTTACCCGTTCTTTTAGTCTCTTGCTCCACCGTTACATATTCATCTGCTGTATTCATTCCTGTAGGAACAGCTCCAGTTTCTTTTTTGCTGCTCAATGGGGAAATAAAAGGTGCTATATGATCGAAATAGCCATCATTCTCATCATAGGTCAGGATAAAGATGGTCTTCTTCCATACTTCCGGATTGGCAGTCAAGATATCCAAGGTCTCCGAAACATACCAAGCACCATACCATGGCGAACCTGGATGATCCGAAAAACGACATGGTGCCACTAACCATGAAACAGCCGGTAGATTTCCTGATTTCACATCCTCACGGAATTGATGGAATACATCACCTTTAGGCACTTCAATCTCTACTCCATCTTGGCCGTTGATCTTCGAAAGCTGATGATAATTAGGATCCTTTGTATTGGTTGCAAAAGCACGAAGATGGATTTCTTGCTCTTGCTTACTTTGTTTTTTAAAATTCTCAGGAGAATATTGCTCTACATCCTTCTTATACCCTTCCAATTCATTGACCACCTTTTGATAGGCTTCTTGATTAGCAAATTTTGCTACCGTCAATAAATGTTCAATTTCTTTGACTCTCTTCTGGGCAAAGCTATAATAGGCAGGATGGAATTTCACATGGTATTGTTTATGGAATTCCAAGTTATTGTCTGTAAAGTTTGCCAACCAATCTTCTTCTTCACCTTCGAAACCTACGGGCAGACTTAACTCATTTTGGTATACCTTCCAAGGAATTCCAGCTTCCTGTAATCGCTCTGGATAGGTTTTCCAACTTACATCTTTATAATTGATCTGGGAATTGTCGACATGTGCTGTAGATTCCGGATTATGAGGTTCTTCACGAACGGTACCGGACCAAAAATAAGAACGGTTGGCACTCGTACCGGTCAGGGACGAACAGAAATGCTGGTCACATACCGTGAAGGCGTCAGCAAAAGCATAATAAAAAGGGATATCCTTTCTTTCAAAATAACCCATGGTCAATGGGATATGCTTATATTCAGGATCGCCGGCTTGTTTGGCTTCCAACCAAGTGTCCATCTTTCCTTCATTTCGGGCCGCAACCATGTCTCGCCAACCATGGGGAAGGCTTCCCATCCAGGTAATTTTGGTGTTCTCTATATCCAAATGAAAGGGCGCATAGATCTCTGCGTTTTTGTTTTGTTGGTACCAGACTGGCAAACCATTGGGTTGCCTCATTGCCCGAGGGTCATTAAATCCACGGACCCCTTTCAAGGTGCCGTAGCAATGATCAAATGATCTGTTCTCTTGCATTAAGAAAACAATGTGTTCCGCATCCAAGTAACTACTTCCTGGCTTGGCATCAATGGCTAAAGCTTTTTGTATTGATTCAGGTATTAGGTTTATGGCAGCAGTGGAACCTGCAAGCATTGAAGCTTTCTTTAGAAATTCTCTTCTATTATCCATTAAAAATCAGTTTAGACGACAAAGCTATCATTTTAATCAGTTTAAACTTTAAGATAGCGAATACATTCATAAGAATTAACCTAAACTTATTATTCACTTAATATTATTACATAAAAAAGCCCAACCTTTCGGTTGGGCCAATCTATAAACTTACCTAATCCTATTCGTATCCAGGATTCTGCAATAATTTAGTATTCCTATTGATTTCATCACGATGGAATGAACTGAAATACATCTTGTCATTCCAACTTCTGTTTTCAATACCTGGGTTCAGCGTGTTTACCGTATAGATATACGTATAATTTGCTGGATCATGTTTATAAAGACTAACTGTCTTACCCGGTTTCAATTGTCCGAAAACATCCATGATCGTTACTTTACGACCTAGGGTAGTTGGCGCAATCATCCAGCGGCGAGCATCAAAGAAACGGTGCTCTTCGTAAGCAAGTTCAATACGTCTCTCATTGCGGTAGCGATCTTTCAATGCGGCTCCTGTTTCGGTAATTGCTGGCATACCCGCACGGAAGCGGATCTTGTTCAACCAAGTTTTCGCTTCAGCATCCTCACCTAATTCAATACAAGCCTCCACATAGTTCAATACGGCTTCTGTGTAGCGCAATAAAGGCCAAGGAATTTGCTGACGTGTATTTTGGTCAACAATACCTGGATTAGGATCCACGAATTTTCTATAATAGTATCCTGTATAAGAACCGTTCCAATCCTCAATCGGACTGTTTCTGGTATCCAATCCGAACACTACCGTTTTCGTTCCTGAACCGTTACCGATTTCATAACGACCTGTTTGGATCTGATTGAATGGATCTCTATTACGAACATCTTCTGTTCTTGGTTTCCAACCCGCACCATCAGCACTGATCGTAATATAGAACCTAGGGTCACGATCGGTATAAGGAGCTGCTTTGTGCGCAGGATTATTCCAATCAAACTTCACACCTGACCTAAACTCATAGTCATCAACCAATAATTGGATTGGGGAGTTTCCTGACCAGTTATGGTAACCGTTAGGACCGTTATCACGGCCTACCCAGCCTCCACGCTCATCCTTCAGATCCACAAAGAAACGTCCTAAGATCAAATCTTTCTTACCATCTGCATTGGCCACTTTACTTCCACCGCCCATAGCGATATCTAAGTAATTAGCCTTTCCTTCTTCAGCTGTCGCTGGTGCAGTCAAGTTCATTTGATAAGCATATTCAGCATGATCTACAACTTTCTTAGCTGCATCTTTTGCTTTTTGCCATCTTGCTCTCCTATCACCAGAAACATAACCCAAGAATTCAGGTTTTGAATAACCGCTGATCACAGCAGATTTACCTTTGGCAGTTGGGATATCATGCAGATCTGAGGCTGCATATGTCAATACCCTCGCTTTTAATGCAAGTGCTGCAACATCGTTGGCACGACCGTTTACTTTCGCTACGCCTGTCAATAAGGTTGTCGCTGAATCACAATCGCTCACGATTAAGTTAACGCATTCATCATAGGTACTTCTTTCCTTCATATAATCGGCTTCACCCAATTGGTAAACCTTGGTTACCAAAGGAACTGCACCATAAAAGCGTAGCAATTGCTGATAAAAATAAGCCCTTAGGAAATAAGCTTCACCCAATAATTGATCTGCTTTTGCTTTTTCAATTTCCGGAGCTCTTAATTTTTGGATGGCAACATTGGTTGCACGAATGCGGCTATACATATTGGCATAGCTATAGGTGCCCATGATATAACCTTGATCGGCAGCATTTGAGCGACTTTCGGTTACCGTATTGATACCACGGCCTGGGTGGGTAAATAATGCTTCATCCGTCATCGAAGCCATCTGCTGCTCTTCGAATCCTCCAACCCCAAATCCATTGTAGATCTCATAGATAAAGGCTTGTGCTAATGCGGCATCCGTCCACACTAGTTCCTCAGGCGCTTCGTTTAATGGCCGTGTGCTGACGAAATCATCATTACAGGAAGCCATTAACCCCACAAAGGCCAAGGATATATATTGTAATTTGAATTTAAATTTCATGTCTATCTATTTTTAAAAAGAAACCATTACGCCTGAATTGATCAATCTTGCTTGTGGGTAATAATGCCCAATAGCATTGGTCGATTCCGGATCATAAACTTTCATTCCACTCCAAGTCAACAAGTTCTGTCCACTTACAAATACCCTTAGGCTGCTCACGCCGAATTTCTTCGTCCAGTCTGTTGGTGCGTTATAACCTAATTCCACGTTTTTCAAACGAAGGTAATCGGTGTTTCGCATCCAATAGGTATTGTTGTAGGAGAAGTATTGATCGCTACGGTCTGTAATACGTGGATGTTCACTGCTTGGGTTATCAATAGACCAACGGTTTTCATAGAAATCGATCAGGTAGTTACCGATAGCTCCTGACTCATCCGTACCGATACGGGTCTCTGCTCCCATGGCTCCTTGTAATAAAACAGATAGATCAAAGTTCTTATAGGTAAATCCTAGGTTCAAACCACCTTGGAATGTTGGAACATTGTTCTTATCACGACGTACACGGTCATCCGGAGTAATTTTGCCATCTCCATCATAATCCTGGTATTTCATATCTCCTGGACGTAGATTTCCTGTGATATCGCTATAATCGATTTTGTTCGCATCAATCTCTGCCTGATCTTTGAATACGCCGTCATAGATATAGTACATACCTGCGTTGATCGCTCTTCCTGTACTTTTTTGCCATTCTGGTGCGCCTGGTGCTTCATCCCAGAAAATGATCTTGTTCTTCGCATATCCTCCGTTTACTGAAGCACTGAATCCTAATTCACCGAAAGTCTCACGGTATCCGATATTCAAGTCAAAACCTGAGTTATCTACCTTACCAATGTTCTCTACCGGTAATGTCATCCCTGTACTTTGTGGAATAGATGCGTTTCTTCTCCAAAGGATACTTTCACGGCTGTTTTTGAATAAGTCAAATTCAGCATTGAATTTTCCACCCAAGAATTGGAGGTCAAAACCTAAGTTGTAGTTGTTGGCTACCTCCCATGTGATGAACATATTCGGAACGCGACTTTCTCTTAGGGATTTTACGATCTCATTATTGATAATGTAAGAGTTGAAACCATAGGTATTGAAGTATTGATATTCTTGTAATGCACCTTCAAAATAGATATTATCGTTACCCATCTGTCCATAGGATGCACGGATTTTAAAATAATTTACAAAAGGCACATTCTCTTTCCAGAAATTCTCTTCGGAAACCATCCAGCCTAACATCGCTCCTGGGAAGAAACCATAACGGGTATCTGTAGGGAACATGTAAGAACCGTCCACACGCCACAATAATTCAGCGATGTATTTGTTCTTATAGTTGTAGTTTAACCTACCGAAATAGTTCAAACGAGCTCTTTCCCAAGCACTACCATTGTTATCCTTTTCAGCATCACCACCAGCGAATAGATAGTCGATATTATTAGAGATAAAGTATCTTCTAAACGCCGAGAAATTGTCGTTACGGATGGTTTCGCGGTTTACCCCAGCCAAGATATTAAAGATATGGTCACCAATGGTTTTATCATAGGATGCCACAGCACCTAATAAAACGTTCATTTGATCTTCATTACTTTGGTTTAATCTAGGCTCTGCAGGACCTCTTTTTCCAGCTACCAATTTTGGTGTTGTTCCATCGGCTTCGTAGTCACCTTGCCAGGTATATAAGAACCATGGAATCTCCCATCTTTTGGTTCCTCTTACATATTTATCCACGGCAGCAGTACCGGTCACTTTCAGACCTTCCACACCAGGGATCTTGATCTCGATCTGTCCATTGGTTTGGAAATAATAGCGCTTATCGCGGTCGTAACCTGTTGCATCCGTAGAAATAACCACTGGGTTTTCCCCGTATTCAATATCAGGCCCCGGCATTCCATTTGGCCAGTAAGCTGGCATGGTCGGGTTACCACGCATCAGCATACGGAAAATGGTTCCTGCACCCTTGGTTGGGAAGTTCCTATTTTCCTGTCTACCCAATACTCCAAATTGTGTTTTGATGTATTTGTTGATATTCGCATCCAAGTTCACACGGATATCATATTGTTTATATCCGGTTGCTGAATTCTTGTAATATCCATCTTGGTTTAGATATCCCAATGACATTAAATAACGAAGGTCTTCAGTACCACCTTCCAATTGCACATTGTGCTTGGCTTGTGGAGACCAGTTCTTTAATGCTTCCCCGTACCAATCGGTATTAGGGTGCCCCCAAGGATCAGATCCATCAGCAAATAGTTTCTTATCCTCTGGATCAAACGGCGCCGTTATCGAATTACCATTCGGTCGCTTATAGGATCCTGCTGAATTAAAGGCATCCAATGCTGCCCCCCACTCTGCCACTGGGAGTTTATAGATCTCCAGTTCATTTCTCATTTCCGCATATTGGCTAGCATCAGCCAATTTTGGAACGACTGTAGGTTGGGAAAAACCTTGGTTAAAGGTATAAGAAAGCAATGGCTTGCCGGTCTTACCACGTTTTGTCGTTACCAAGATTACACCGTTTGCCGCACGAGCACCATAGATAGCTGCCGACGCATCCTTCAGCACCGAGATATTCTCGATATCTGCAGGGTTCAATCGATCAATACCACCAGCACGTGCAGGGATACCATCGATTACGATCAATGGTCCTGAATCTCCCAAGGTGTTTGTACCACGAATACGGATGTTGGAACCATCATAACCAGGTTCACCACTTCCGTTCGTCGCTACCACACCGGGAACACGACCTGCCATCGCATTGGATAGGTTGATTGCAGGAGATTTTTTCAGCTCATCCCCTTTTACAGCGGACACCGCTCCTGTAACGGTTTCTTTCTTTTGTGTACCATAACCTACGACTACGACCTCATCGATATTATCGGATGTAGGCGAAAGATCTACGTTGATGGTGGATTGATTGGAGACCGAGACTTCTTTTTTCTCTAATCCCACTGAAGTAAATACCAAGGTTGCTGACCCAGGCACACCTTCCAAAGAATAATTTCCATTTTCATCGGTTGTTGTGGCTTGGTTAGTTCCTTTAATACTTACAGTTACTCCGGCCAAGGGTTGGCCTGTCGAGATATCTTTCACTGTTCCTCTTACAGTTACTTGATTTTGCCAATGCTCTGCAAAATGAGTTGCATGCACTGCAGAATGGGAAAATGCGGACACGGAGGCAATACTGCAAAGCATTGTGATTCCTCCAACCCGAAGCATTTTTAACCCACCCTTTCCATTGAAAAGATGGCGGCGTTTAACCATAGAATTAAGGCGTTTAAGTTATTATAGATTTATGTTTAGTAATCCTAAGATAGTCAAAAGGAAAATAGCTACAAACCTTTTAACCAATAAACCACTAAGAATTTCAGGGAATTTTTCGTTTGTTAAGAATTAACTGTTTAACAAACATTTAACAAATAGTTGCTTTTCAATAAATTAAAAATTATTAAACCCTCAATAAAAATTTGACAATATTTTGTAACAATGGATAACAACCAACGAATCGTCCTGTTAATTACAAACCAAACCCTGAATTGCAGTTAATTTGTTCCTAAACGAAATAATAAGAAATAAACAAAAAGTTAATATAAAATTATAGGTAAATCATTGATTTTGAACGCTTTTAATATTATCTTGAAAGCAATAATTTAAATAATTAATTATTAACATGAAAACCATCCTCACATTATTAATCTTTTTCAATAGCTTTCTATGGACAGCTATGTATTCCATTAAAACGCAAATCATGAGCAGTGAATGGGCCTTACTATTAGCCTTGCTCATCACCTCGCTATTCCACCTCTATCTCTATAAGGAAAGGTTTAAAAGAGCAGCTCGATATTAGTCTGACCCAAGAAACAAAATCCATTATTTCCGAAGGCAAAATTTCCTTTTTTTTGTCTATAAAAATGTTGGAATTTATTCGGGTCTGATTCGAGACTCATTCGAGACATGTTCGGGAAATCGCTTAAATTTTCTCTGAAATTATGCTGGGATTTTTCTGTGTTTCTTTTGTGTTTTCTTGGCCTTTATTTTTCTGCAAATGCAGAATGCCCCAAGTTCAATTGGGATATAGCTTGAGGCATATTGGGAATTTTGAAAACAAGATCAAAATAAGGTCAATGTTAAAGTCTGTATTTAAATAAAAACCTTTTTGTGTCAACCCGAGGGAACCCTCAAGGAATTAGGCACTAATCACAATCATTTAAAATGGTTTGCTCATCTTGCGATGACGAGGAAATGGGACGATTTTGGTAGGGGCGAATCGCATTCGCCCGCCTCTTACAAACCTGAAATAATTTCACCCATTTGGGTGAATAAAAACTTTCTCCACACCTTTAAATCGACAAAAATAATTTGCTCATCTTACGGTTCGCAATAACAATCGCTCTAAGTATAAAAACAAAGATAGATTCTTCGCTGCGCTCTGAATCCCTCCCAAGCAACTTTCTAATTCTGAACGGATAGTGAAGAATCTGTATGGTCCTCCCCCCTTGATCGTGTCATTCTCCATCGAAGATGGAGGACCTGCACGCCAATACAATTATTGTTTGTATAGTTCCGAGAAACTTCGTGCCTCAGTTTGACACTAAGAAAGGATGGGTATTTACGCTATACATCCCCATCGGGGATGAATTATTTTAGAAATGTTATCGAACGATATAGGGCTAATGCAAAAACGCTGTTCGATTAATCGAACAGCGTTTTTGCGCGACATCTAGGCCAACGTGCCATATCTGCTAAAATAATGGACCCCCCAATGGGGTTCTATATCCCTTATTTCAACACTTCATTTAAAAACATCAGCGTATGGTTCCAGGCGCGTTTTGCCATCGTTGGATTATAGTCCGGTGATTCAGGATTCGTAAAGGTATGTTTAGAATTAGCGTAGGTGATGATCTGCCAATCAGCTTTCCCTTCATTCAATTCCTTGACCAAGCTTTCATAATGCTCAGGCTTGACACCAGCATCATCCGCAGGGTGTTCGACCAATACCTTGGCTTTGATTTCGCCATTGGGACGGTCGGCCGCTTTTGCCAGTCCACCATGAATACAGACCACGGCTTCTACTGGCAAACCTCCCCTAGCAGTTTCTAAGGCTCCGGTACCACCAAAACAATAACCTATGACAGCGACTTTGGTTGCTCCAGCTTTCTTTAGTTCGTCTATGCCAGCTTGTATTCTTTTTTGATAGGCTTGGTAATCATTTTTATACTGGGAGGACAATTTTGAAGATGCAGCATTATCCTTTGGTGTATTGCCGACTCCATAGATATCAGCAATAAAGGCTATATAACCTTCTTTTTCAAGGGCTATAGCGGCATCTTTTGCTTCCTGATCAATGCCCTTCCATGCTGGAAGAATGAGAACTCCTGGTAGATTTTTACCTGCATTACTGCTGACCATACCTTTTAAGGCTTGGTTACCTTCTTTATAGTCCACTTCTTTGAGCTCTTGGCCAAATGCAGCGTTGCTCAACAGCAGACTTAATAAAATTATAAAAGATTGGTTTTTCATAATTTATAGATTTAATTTATGATTCTAAATTTCCATGCTCTTTGATGAACGGGATAATACTCATGACATCCATTGTAGCAAAGCCAGCATCCTTGGCTCCTTGATAGGTTTTAAGGACGTCTTGGGTCAATGGGTAATCCGCACCAGCATCTACCGCCAATTTTACATCTTTCAGCATAAGGTCTACCGAAAAGGCAGCCGGGAATTCATTCTTGATGATAGAAGCGGTTTTCACTTTAGATGCACCACTACCACTTGCGCTTTCATTGATAATGCTCATCATATCTTCCCGGGTGATCCCAAGTTTTTCTGCAAACAGGACAGTCTCTGCCATACCTTGATATAAAATGGATAGGTAATAATTGATACAGAGCTTGGCAGATACTCCCTTTCCATTTTTACCCATATATTTTACTTCCTTACCCATCAATTCCAGATAAGGCATAACGCGCTGTTTGTCCTCTTCCTCAGCACCGACCATAAAAATCAAGGTACCTTCTTTGGCGGGTTGGGTACTACCTGCTACCGGCGCATCGATAAACCTGGCACCTTTAGCTTTCGTAATTTCCGAGATGGTCTTGGAAGCATCTTGGGAAATGGTACTCATATCCACAAACAACTTCCCTTTTATATCCATGCTCAATATCGTCTCGTAGACGGCATGCACGGCATCATCATTGGTCAGCATAGTGAATATGATATCGCAGTTTTTTACGAGGGTTCCGATATCATTGCAAGGGCTGCTTTTTTCAGCAAAATCTTGCATTTTCTCTGGAGTCCTGTTGTATACATAGAGGTCTAATCCAGCTTTTTCTAAATTCTTTGCCATTGGCTTCCCCATATTTCCCAAACCGATGAAGCCGATTTTATCTTTTTTATCCATGCTGCAATTTAAGCATTTGGTACTGGAGCGTGTTCAGAAATAATCTTTTCATGTTTTAGCTCTTCCCAGAACGCACTTGGTATTTTCACCTCGAAGGAAGCAGCGTTTTGCTTGGCTTGTTCGGCGGAACTAGCCCCTGGAATTACGGAAGAAACTACCTCTGGTGCTGCTGAAAACTGTAAGGCAGCAGTCCTTAGATCAACTTGATGGTTATCGGCAACCTGTTGGAGCTGCTTCAATTTTTCAGCCGCAAATTCCGGGATCTTGGAACCATATAGGTATCGAGGCTTCCCTGCTAAGAAACCAGCACAAAGGGGGGCACCCACCACGATGGACAATCCCTTTTCTGCAATTTTTGGAAAAACCTGATTCAAGTCGTCTTCATAATGGATCAGCGAGTATTGACAAGCCGACAGGAAAATATCGGGATCTGCAACTTCCATTGTTTTTAAGATAGGTTCAATGGTATTGACACCCAAGCCCCAAGCCTTGATAATTCCTTCCTCACGCATCTTGGTCAATTCCTTAAAGGCCCCATTCTTTGCCGTTTCAAAATAAGAGATCCAATCCTTGCCCATATCGCCATTATCGGGTGATAGATCATGCACAAACACAATATCCATTGATCCAATACCGAGTCTTTGTAAACTATCTTCAACCGAGCGCCTAGCTCCATCAGCCGAATAATCGTATTTATAAGAGGCATTCATCTGCCCCTTCCACATTAAGCCTTCCTGCTTGTAATTATCGTGCGGCACCAAAATCCTTCCTATCTTGCTGGATATGCTGTATTCCTCTTTATTTTTCTCCTTCAGGTACAGACCCATTCTCCGTTCACTGATCCCCAAACCGTACCATGGGGAAGTATCGAAATACCTGACCCCAGCATTCCATGCTGCATCCATTGCCTCGTGGCATGCTAAATCTGTATTATGGTTAAAGCCATTTCCTAATGCTACACCGCCAAAACCACTAAGGGTCTTTGGACGAAATCTTCCTGATTGATTGTTATTTTCCATTAAATTTACTTTGCTTGTTGGTCTATTTCCTGCATAGGATTTCCAGCCTAGGGAAAGACTGCCTCCTAATACTAAACCTTGGTTGATAAAATCTCTTCTATTCATTCATTGATTATTTAAAGATTTATTGAAACCCTCTATTATCTGAACAGATAAAATTTGTATTTGTTGTATCAAAACAAAAAAAGCCTATCATTAAGATAGACTTATTTCTTGTATTTATCGTGCAACCCTTTTCCTTCAAGGATCATCGGTTTTATTTTTTCAACCCGACTGAGCTTGGTTTTCTCTTGTTTGGCCTCGTCAATGTATTCGATATATTCTTTCTTCTTTCCTGGCGTCAGTTTTTCAAATGCTTCCTGGAATACTTTATCCTTTGCGAGTTCTTCCTTTAAAAAACCTTCCACCTGTTTAGGAGCGGAACGCTCAGGTTTGATTTCCTTTCCATCCTTGATGGTCTGCACGGACTCTTCGATATAGGCTAGGATTTTCTTTTCATCCATATCTTTGATATCCGTAAAACGCCATTGCCTTAATGATTTTGTCTTTCCTTCAGATGCAGTCACTAAAACCTGTTCTTTATCTTCAAGGAAGACTCCATTGTAGAACCATAAGGAAAAGAAATCCTTGAATCCACCCCATCCAATAACATTCTTTCCTTGGTAAGTATAGACATCAGAACCCCATTTGATTTCTCGCTTGAGTGCTGTTTTATTTTTTAAAACTATTTGGTTCATGAGTTCCTGACAATCATTCCACTTTTCATTTTTGGTTTCCCAACTGGGATAGGTTCTTTCCTTTAATTTCTCGGCGTTGAATTGGACGATATCCGAGATCAGTTTCTCGGGTAGGGATTGATTCAAAGGAATTTGAATGGCACCCTTTGAAGTTTTATAAGGTTTAAGGGCTTCCGCAAAGTGCTCAATGGCCTCGGGACCAGGATATAGGCCAAGGTGATTTTTGAACATGGCAAAATGAATCAAATTACCATTATAGCGGTAAGTCGGCATCTTGTAATTAATAGTTTCCTTAGATTCTTTTGGAGCTGCCTTTTTGATGATTGTCCGAACATCTTTCAATGTCTTTTGGGCTTCCCCATCAAAGCCGGCAATATACTCATCGATATTGGTAAAAGTTGACATAGGTACGTTCGCTTAAGGTTTCATAAAATCAAAAGCACCTTTTCTCAGGTTGATTCCGTATTCAAGATAGGCTTTCATGCAAGCTAGGAAATTAGCCCAGCCTTCCGTTTGCCCAATCGCTTGCTTGATACCTTCCTCGGATGGCGGCATATAGCTTTCCTTGATCCTGACCACCGTAAAATTATCATGGTATGGCTCTAAAAAGATCTCGACGACCATTCCTTCTTCACCCCCACTCCAATCAAAGGAGATATAATCGTATGGACGGATAAATTTACCGGTAACAGGAAAGATATCTTCAAATTCTGGGAATTTCCATTCTACTGTTACCCCATCCTCTAACCTTCCACTGGATCGTTCAATAAAATAATTGCTCATTTTTTCAGGATCGACGATAGCTTCAAAAACTTCTTCTATCGGCTTTAAAATTTGTATCGATGCCCTCGCACTTAGGTTTTCATTCATAGCTTTTGTTTGTTCGTGTAAAACTCATTCGGACATTTTAGATCCATTTAGGTACATCAGCTAAAAAACCAATGAACCTAGACGTGTTGACGTCCTCAATTAATAATCTAATTTAATATTTAATTTATCTCAGAAAAGATATTATTTATAATTCCATCTATAAGAAGAGAATAAAACAGAAAAGATGATTACATTGTTTTACCATTAGCAATTACTATTTCAACCATTAAAGCAGTATTAATTTAGTATGACGGATAAGATCATTCAGCATCAAGACATCAGTTTATTTACCCAATCATTTGGAAACAGAAGTCATCCAGCCGTAGTACTGATTGCGGGAGCAACAGTTTCTATGTTGTTTTGGGATAGCGAATTTTGCCAAAAGTTGGCTGATAAGGGTTTGTTTGTAATTCGATATGATTTTAGGGATACCGGTCAGTCCACTTCAGTTCCTGAAGGTGAAGCAAACTATGATATAGTTGATTTTACCGAAGATTTGCTGGCTATTATTGATGCTTATAAAATTCCGGCTGCGCATTTGGTCGGTATATCCTTGGGTGGTATGATAGCTCAGATTGCAGCGATCAAATACCCTGAGCGGGTAAAATCATTGTGCTTATTCAGTACCATGCCATGGGGAGATTCTGATATTCCAGTACCTGAAATGGATCCTCAGATATTGGATTTCCATGCTAAAGCTGCGGATATTGATTGGGAGAATGAAGACAAAGTCATCCATTATCTCCTTGAAGGTTCCCATCTGATGAGTGGTTTAAAATCATTGAATGTATTGCGAGCTGAAAATTACCTGCGTGAGTCCTATCGCAGGGCAAATAATTTCAGGAGCCAATTCAATCATGCCAGCATTGCCGGAGGTATGGATTATTACAATCAATTGGATAAGATAAAGGGGCCAGTACTGGTGATCCACGGCACAGAGGATAAGATTTGCCATTTTCAGAATGCCATTTCGCTCATGCAAAAAATAAGGGCTCAAAATCTGGTTGTACTCGAAGGTACGGGCCATGAATTGCATGAGGATGATTGGCCTTTGATCATCAGCTCGATCTCAAATTTAGTGAAGACTGCATCCCAATAAAATATTTCTTGCCATAGGGCAAGTTGCTATAAATTATTTACCCTTAAATTCGACTATCACAAGAATATACTATTATGGAAAAGAAAAGAATTCATATCGACACCTTAATTGACGCACCGATCAAGACTGTTTGGGATGCCTACAATAATCCCGAAGATATTAAACAATGGAACCATGCATCGGAGGATTGGCATTGCCCTTCCTCAGAGAATGACTTACGGGTTGGTGGAAAGTTCAAGAATAAAATGGCGGCCAAGGATGGCAGTTTTGAATTTGACTTTGAAGGCACCTATACGGAGGTTACCCCGATGAACAGCATATCTTATGTATTGGGCGATAATCGTGAGACGGACATCAAATTTAAGGATGAAAATGGAAAGACCGCAGTCAGCATTGATTTTGACATGGAGGATTCCAACCCTGAGGATATGCAAAGAGATGGTTGGCAGGCAATCTTGGATAATTTTAAAAAACACGTAGAAAACTAAAAATTAACAATATAGAACAAGATGTCAGAACAGAAATATAAAGCAGGCCAGATTGTTTGGGCAGATTTGACAACCAACCAAGCGGATTCCTTGAAGGAATTCTATAAAGATGTCATAGGTTGGCAGGAATACCCTGTAGCCATGAAAGATGGCGAGGAATCCTATAACGATTATGCGATGCTCTATGATGAAAAGAACCCGGCCGGTGGCATCTGCAACCAACGCGGTATCAATGCGAGCATACCGCCGCAATGGATCATGTACGTTTGTGTGGATGATGTAGCTGCTACCTTGGAAAAGGCCATTGCTCGGGGTGGGAAGCTAGTCCATGAAAACAAGAAAGCTGATGGCACTTATAATTATGTAATCATTCAGGATCCAGCTGGTGCAGTTTTTGGATTCGGTAAATTCCAATAAAATGAATACGATATATTTTAGCGAGCAGATTAATGCAGACGCAAAAACTGTGCATTCCAAAATGCTAGAAAGAGATAGCTATAGGGAATGGACCAAACCCTTCAGCCCTACCTCGGATGTAAAAGGGAATTGGGAAGAAAATTCGAAAATAAGGTTTCTATCTTTGGATCAGAACGGAAATGAAGCTGGAATGGTTTCAGTGATCGACAAGAATATCCCGGGAGAAATCGTGATCATTAGACATCTAGGGATGTTTGACCAAAGTGGCGAAAAATATGAGGGTCCAGGAATCGACAATTGGAAAAACGCTTTGGAGATCTATAGGTTCAAAGAAGAAAATGGAAAGACAAATGTACTTTGCTCTTTGGAAATTTCCGATGAGGATGATCTACACATGTTTGATGAAACCTGGCCCGAAGCCTTAAAAAAATTAAAAGAAATCTGTGAGCGATAATTATGGCTAAAGTCAAAACGCAATTTACGGCAGATGATGTCTATGCATACATCGATGATTTAGACAATGATCAAAAGAAAAAAGACTCTTTAGCGCTTATTGAGCTGATGGAAGAAGCTACTGGAGAACCAGCAAAAATGTTTGGCCCAAGTATCATTGGTTTTGGTCAATACCATTATAAATACGCAACGGGGCATCAAGGTGATGCCCCGTTGTTGGGTTTTTCACCTAGGAAAGCTGCCATCTCCCTCTATGTATTTACTGGCTGCGAGGAGCATAAACATCTCTTGGAAGGTTTCGGTAAATTCAAAATGGGAAAAGCCTGTATCTACATCAAAAAGCTGGATGATATAAACTTGGATGTTTTAAAAAACATCATGCAAGAGTCTATTGCTTTTATTTCAGATAAATACGAAAGAATCATTCCCGAAAAATAAATTTGATGAAATCAGTTGACAAACTGTTGTCACTATTGGACTCTAACTTTATGCTGTAATCCAAAGAAAGCTTCATGAAAACACATAGTACGAATTATTACAATACCTTGATCACAGTAGCTGAGGATTGTAAATCTTTAAAAGGAGAAATGCCTCCTGTAAAGATCGACAAATTAACTGTGGCAAATCTGCAATTTGATAGGTTGATGAAGGAACCGGCTCAAGTTAACTCGGATGATTTGATCTTTGACATCCATGCCCAAAGGAAAGAATTATTGGAAGGAGAGTTAGCGGAAGAGCGGGAAAAATTCTATTCGAAAGGACAAGCTTGTTTAAGGACTTCTCCCCTAGCAAAAACTTATGGTTGGGGTATTTATTATGATGCCGAGGGAAAGATACGTTTGATCGACAGTGCAACTGAGGAATACCAAAAGATGTTGAAGGATGATTCCATTAAGAAGCTTCCAGCTATGCGTTCTTCTAAAAAATAACTGAAATATTCATTACTTGTCTTATGGCAAGTGGATTCCATGGATAGCGCTGTAACTTAGATTTACTATTTGAAGAAAAACAAAACATATATGCTATGGAAAAGAAATTTCAACATCAGATCAAGGAGAACGAAGTAATCATCACACGGACATTTGAGGCTAATAAAGAACAAGTATGGAACGCATTTACCGACTCTAACATCCTAGATGAATGGTGGGCTCCAAAACCTTGGAAATGCAATACAAAGTCACAGGATTTTTCAGTTGGTGGAAGATGGCTATATAATATGACTGGCCCAAATGGAGAAATCCACTGGTCATTCATGGATTACAAAGAAATAGACCCACAAAATTATTATTTAGGTGTAGACGGTTTCTGTGATGAAAGTGGAAACCCCAGTAAGGATATTCCAAGTTCAACTTGGAGGAATGACTTTTCATTTAAAGATGGCGAATGTACAGTTACTTCTTCTTGTACGTACGATTCGGCAGAGACTTTAAAATCTTACCTGGACATGGGCTTTTTAGAAGGCTATGAAATGGGCCTGAACAATTTGGAAGCATTGCTGAAAAAGCAATAATCTTATTAAGAATAAGACACATTAATTAAATATAAACCAGAAAAATTAAAACATTATGGCAAAGGTTCATGCTTATCTAAACTTTAACGGTGATTGTAAACAAGCTTTTGATTTTTATCAAAAGGTGTTTAAAACAGAGGCTCAAGGGACATATTTATTTGGTGATATGCCTGCAGATCCAAACTTCCCACCATTACCGGAGGATGCCAAAGGAAAGGTTATGCATACTTCGCTACGCATTAATCCTGACACCATGCTGATGGGTTCGGATGTAGTAGAAGGTTTTGGACATAAACTGACCAATGGGAACTCTATTTATATCATGTTGGATGTAGCTTCTGCCGATGAAGCCAAAGATCTTTTCGATTCGCTTTCTGCAGGGGCAAAACTAATCGAAATGCCTTTGGAAGAAACTTTTTTTGCTGAACTGTATTCTTCTTTCCAAGATCAATTTGGTATCAATTGGATGATCCATTTTGAAGGAAACAAGAAAATGGGTTAAGAGATTTGATCACTAACAATTAACCAATCAGTAACACATTCAAAAAATGTGTTACTGATTTTAAGGAATTCATTTTATTGCATTGGATCGTATGGGAAAAATTACCCTAAAAGCTAGCAACAATATTGCATTAAAGATTCCACAAGAATTATTTGAAGAGACCTTACATTTCTATCGGGACATTCTCTTGATGGATATGGAAGAAATCCAAGTAAATGGTCCTCAGGTTATCCGATCAGCTAAGATTTCATTTGGTTCCATCTGCCTTTGGCTAGATGCTGTACCGGCTAGAAAAGAACCGAGAATACTATTAGAACTGAGTACGGACCAACTCCAGAAAGCTAGAGCATACTTTAAGGCCAATGATATTGCTTTTGTCAATCCTGAAGAAGAAGGCCTTGAAAATGTAGATTGGATTAAGGATCCTGCTGGAAATATCCTTCATCTATCTGCTGATAATGAAGATTAGAAGAGATATTTCTAATAAAAATCACGCACTATGAGAAAATTAATCGTACAAGAATATATTTCTGTGGACGGATTTGCTGCCGACCGGGAAAAGACAACCAGTTTCTTTGATGGTACGCGCATGCATATCGGGAAAGAAGTGGATGAGTATATGGTAGATTTCATCAAAACGATTGACAGCATCCTGTTAGGCAGGAAAACCTATGAAATGTTCCTGGATTTTTGGCCTAATGTGGACCCAATACAAGAACCTGTCGCGCCAGGATTGAACAGCACGGATAAATTTATCTTCTCTAACACATTGGAAACTGTTTCTTGGGGTGATTGGGATTCTGCAACATTGGTGAATGAAAACTATGTTGATTTTATCAATGGCCTGAAAGCAAAACCAGGGAAGAACATTGTTGTCTGGGGAAGCCTAAGTTTAACGAAATCCTTATTTGAAGCTAAGCTAGTAGATGAATTGCATCTGATGGTTTGTCCAGTTGCTATCGGCAAAGGCTACCATTTTTTATCCGAGCAGGAAGAGCTTTTAAAGTTAAAATTAATATCGAACAATACCTTTCCATCCTCTGTTGTAAACTCAATATATCAAGTTTTGCATTAGTTACGGAATCCATTAAAATAGCGAAATCATGTCCTTTATCGAAGAAATCATACTCCTAACTCAATTAAACGATATTATAAACTATAAAATAATGGCAAACAAGATAATACCTTCACTTTGGTTTGATAGTCAAGCCAAAGAAGCATTTGATTTTTATACCGATGTATTTCCAAATAGTTCAATCATAAAGGACAATGGCGTGGTGGTTGAGGTCAATATCATGGGCTTAAACTTTATAGGGATCAATGGCGGTCCAATTTTCAAACCTACTCCTGCCATTTCCTTTATGCCGGTTTTTGAAAGTAAAGAGGAAATTGACCAAGTATGGAACAAATTATTAGATGGTGGCCAAATTTTAATGCCTTTGCAGCAATATCCGTTCTCTGAACATTATGGTTGGATTGCGGATAAATATGGATACAACTGGCAGCTATACTATGGGAAACTGGAAAATGTAAATCAGCAAGCCATAGTACCGACCTTGATGTATTGTGGGGAGCAACAGGGAAAATGTAAGGAGGCATTGAAATTCTACGAGGATCTATTCCCTGACTTTGAATTACAAGGTGTCATGGAATATCCTGAAGGCCCCATAAAAGGTCAGGTTCAGCACACCCAATTCAAAGCCAATGGAGTGACCTTAGCAGCAATGGACTCAGGTGTACCTCAGCCATTTACTTTTAATGAAGCCACCTCGATGACCATTCTTTGCAAAGACCAGGAAGAAATTGACTATTACTGGAATAAAATCACTGAAGTTGGTGAAGAAAGCATGTGTGGCTGGTGTAAGGATCAGTTTGGGGTGAGTTGGCAAGTGATTCCAAAGGACATCAATAAATTGCTTCAAAATCAGAATGCAGGTCCTGCATTAATGAAAATGAAAAAAATTGAGATATCTTCGTTAGTAAATGCTTAACAAGATCACTAATTATGCAATATATCATCTTCCTTAGGGCGGTCAATGTATCAGGTAAGAACCTGATTAAGATGGCCGAATTGAAGGAGAAGCTTTCTAAAGCTGGTTATCAGGATGTGCAGACCTATATTCAAAGTGGTAATATTTTGCTTAAATCTGATGAAAGTTCGGAAAAGCTTGCTACAGCTATCAATAGCTTGATCAAGAATGAATTTGGTTTGGACATCTCCGTTTTTGCATTAGCTGAAAAAGAACTGCGTAAATCGCTTGATGATTGTCCGTTCTCTGCCGAATTAGCTCCTAATCATGTGTTTATTACTTATTTAAACAAAGAACCAGAAAACACTGTTTTAGAGCTTTTTAAAAACATTGATTTGGGTCCAGAAGAATATTTGCACAAAGGGAAATTATTCTATTTCTATTTGCCCTCGGGGATGGCAAAAAGTAAGCTGAACAATAACTTTATCGAGAAAAAGCTGAAAGTAATAGCAACAGGCAGAAACTTGAATACCATTAACAAAATGCTAACCCTAATAACAAAATAAAATCAAAACTATTTATTTAACTACAACATGAAATTTTTAAAGTATTTTTTATTGACTGTACTAGGTATAGTTGCATTAATCCTAATTATTGCTGCCTTTGTCCCTAAGGATTTCCATGCTGGTAGCGAGATTAGCATCAATAAACCAAAATCAGAGGTTTTTGACTATGTGAAACTGATCAGAAACCAAGGAAATTACGACAATTGGTCTAGACAGGACCCGAATATTGAGCGTAATTATGAAGGTACTGATGGTAATCCAGGCTTTGTTTACACTTGGAAAAGCAAGAAGGTTGGAGATGGCAAGCAAGTATTGACCAAGGTGGATTCTACTGCTGGACGGGTTGAAATGGACTTATTCTTTAACGGAACGGGAGATGCCAACAAATCATTCATGCAAGTCGATGCGATCAGTCCAGAGAGCTCCAAAGTCGTTTGGGAAATTGATGGAAAGATGCCCTATCCTTTTAATATCATGGGATTGTTCTTTGATATGAACAAGGACTTTAAAGCTGGATTGAGCAATTTAAAGGAAATTTTAGAAAAACAATAGATTTGAAAATCATTGCACCTCAAGACTGTGATAACGCTCCAAAGCGAAGGATTATCAGAGACCTCAATATTGCGTTTGCCAAAGGTGATGTAAAGGCGCTCGCGGATCAGTTCCACCAGGACATCGAATGGGAAATGGTAGGAGATAAAACGATATCAGGTTTTGAGGCTGTAGTTGATTATCTAGAAAAAATAAAAAGTTCCAAGGCCGATGCTTTGGAGCTTAAACAGATCCTGAGCCATGGAAAATATGCGGCAGCAAGTGGCATTCTTAGCTTTAAAACTGAGAAAATAGCCTTTCATGACTTCTATGAGTTCTCATCAGCAGGTTCCAGTAAGATCAAGAAAATCAGCAGTATGGCAATTTCCATTTAATTGGATTGCAGTTTTTATTCAAGAATATTATCTATTTTTATAATACTAATTATTGACGGAATGAAAAGATATTTATTCTTTGCCCTATTGTTTGGATCAATCGCTTGCAGCAATAATGCCCAACAATCAAAACAAGACCCTTTAGATACCCTTGCCAATCCTGAATTCGATAAGAACCCCATCGGTACGGAGGCTGGCTGTAAATGGCTAAAAGATAGTATCGAAAGCTATTTTGCAAAAGATAGCGGCCTCGATAGGATGAAATTGCTTACCACCGATGAATATTACAACTTTAAGCTTGATGCCATGAACACTGGATTGGATATCGATAGCAGCATCACCAAATTTGAACTCAATCAAAAATGGGGATCTAAATTTGAAATTGATACGGCGAGTCTAGGCACTGGATTTTTGATTTCTGGCCAAGATTGGGGTGAAATAAAGGTCTCTAGCTGCGATCTTTTGGATGAGAACGCAGCAGAACTAAACTTAAAGTTGATCATTTCGGATTGCAAGTTGCAAACTGACTATCACCGTGACATTAAACTCATCCTAGACAATGAACAGATTAAGATTGCGAATGTCAAGGAGTATGATTAGTGCTCATTCGCATAGGTGTCACTCAGCCATTTGAAGACTGGTTTTTTCTCCTGTTGCATCAATTGAATATCCATAATATTTAATAGTTCTTCTATAAACGGGTTGATTTTCTTGTCATCTCTATTCGTAAAAATACTGAGATTGATGTTCTTCTTAGGGATGCTCATCACAAGGTTATTGAAGCCGGTACTTTCTCCTGTATGGAAATATACCAAATTACCAAATTGATCTTTAGCAATAAACTTACCGATACTATAAGAGCAATCCTTATTCATTGGAATTAAATTGCCGGTCAAGAAGTCACTATAAGCAGGATCTTTTTCCAATAATTGAATAAAGGCTTGGTTCCACAATTTGTATTCATTCGCTGAAGTATAAACCCCACCATCACCTTTAGTTGCACTCGTGATACTTTGATCCGCAAAAACAAATTCATCTCCCTTTAAATGATACCCAAAAGCTCTATCCTTGATTTCGTCTTCAGGGTTATATACCAAGGATTTCTGCATATTCAAAGGCTTAAAGAAATGCTCCCACACATATTCGCTGAAGCCTTGTCCCGATACTTCCTCCACGATCAATGCCAAAAGGCAATAAGCGGTATTGCTATAACGGAACTTAGTCCCAGGACTGAAATATACACGATCTAAGGGTTCAATTAATTTCAGCACATCCGAATCACGTAATTGTTTCTTCAGACCTTTGGGAATGATCTCTTCATAGTCCACAATTCCAGAACTATGGTTCAGAAGCTGAGGAATGGTTGCATTCCTGATTTCTCCTTTTAAGCTTGGGAAGAAATCACTCAACATCGCAGTGTTAACATCTATTTTGTTTTCTTGAATCAGTTGATAAATGGCAGCGGCAGTAACTTGTTTGCTGACTGATGCCATTCTAAAGTTTGTATGGAGATCAATCTTCCTTCCTGTTTTTAGATCAGCAATGCCCTGCCCTTTTGCGAAAATAGTATTATTGTTGTTGTCATAAACTTGTAGTACGATTCCGGGATCATTATCCTTGGGATAATACTCCTTTAAAAGGTCATCCAACTTTGATTTCACATCCCCTTGTGAAAAAGCAAGCTGCATACTGAATATTAAAATGGTTGCAATGATGATATGCTTCATAATTTAGGTTTTAATTTCAGCCAATATAATTATTATTAATTGCAAAGACTTGAAACAAAAATTAATTAACTATATAAATAAAATAGGCGTTAATTTTCATTAACACCTATCCCTGACTTATACTTTAGCTGACTTAATTCAATGTAGTTAACTCAGTTTTCTGAAACTTTCTATAGCGATCCACCTCATCGGCAAGCTTTGAAATTGCAAAGCCTACGATAGAAGCATCATCCAACCATCCCAACACCGGGATAATATCTGGAATAGCATCTATGGGAGAAATCACATATACAATCGTTCCCACGATAATTGACATATTCCATTTGTTCATTTTATATCGACCCGAGAAAGTATCCTTTATCATCGAAATCAATAGTTTGAATTCATTGGTTTTCCCTTCTAAATGCTGTGCTTTACCTTCAGCGATCTCTATATCTTCGTTTGTTAATTTTCTATTTTTAAAAGTATTAAACAGTAGCAATGCCCTGTTGAAATAGTTTTTTTTCATTCTGTTTTTCATCAGTTTTTAATATGACCTCACAAATGTAAAACGGTTTAATGAGCAAATCATTATTGTATCCAATATTTTTACAGGTAGATTAGCCTTTAAAAACATTTTAAAGGAATTAGATAACATTTACACAATAATCTGATAACAATGGCGTTATAATTATACAAAAGAGGTTATTTTAAAAACCTTGAGACATTAGTTTCAAGAAGAAAAAGTTAAGATAACTTTTTAAGTGAAAAGGTTGACAATCGAAAAATGTCAACCTTTTCTAGTTTATTACAAGTTTTTAAAAAAATTTTTTTTAAATAAAAAGCCTGTTTAAGACATCATAGAGGGGTTTATTAAAATTATATTAAAAAAAAGTTAATGAACGCACAATATTCCAAATACTAGGGCGTTTATAATTATACAAAAAAGGTTATTTTATTTTCAATTATGACGTGAGTTATAAAAAGAAAAAAAGAAGATAACTTTTTAAAAGAAAGAGGCCGACTGTAAAAAGTTGGCCTCTTTTAATTTGTTTAGGAAGGAACCTTCCTTGAATTTTCTCGTTCCCAGATCCTATGCTTCTTCAATGCTTGGATGAAATCGTTTATCCAATTGGATCCAGAGGATTCACAGTTTACCGCTGAATCCTTTTCAATAAAGGATTTATCCATCAGTTTTTCGGCTGATTTGGCAAAAGCCAAAGCTTTGCAATGTCTATAACCTTCGTTAATAAACTGTAAGTAATCCGGATTCTGAGCTAATTTGTCGACCATATCCCCGTCTGGAGTGTAAAAACCATCAAAACAAACTGAACCATCTGTTAGATACGAATGTTGAACTTCCTCCATGTCGCCTTCCTTATACTTCAGGCTTCCGACATGTGAAGATACCAAGACCACCATCGCCCCTTCTTTCGTTAATGCTTTCCGCATTATATCTACCGACTTCTTACTTACCCCGTCATCAACTAAAAAGGCAATTTTTCTGCTTGCAATCGTGCCTTCATCATCTTTTACTTTCATGCTAAGAAAGGCAGATTTTTCGACTTCTGGTTTATTAGGTTGAATTGGATAATTAGGATGATTTTGCTTAGCAAACTTAACGGTCAACGGATCCAAGGATTTCGAAGGTTTTAAACCAAGGTTCTTGCCGATAGCATTCGCAAGCGCTGGCTCTACTTGATAAAGAATAGCCAATTCTCTTTTACGGATTTCTTCTTTATTGACCTTTGACAATTCAAAACTGAAGGCATTAATCATGTGATTCTGTTCTTCTGCACTCAAGGAATGGAAAAATAACCTTGCTTGGGTAAAATGATCGGCAAAAGAATTCGATCTAGCTCTCACCTTTTGTCCATCGACCTGTTGTTTCCCGGTTTGATAGCCTACCTCTCCCTTCATCATGGCCTGAAATGGACAGCCATTTCCTTGACTATTTGGGAAATAACTCGAATTCCCTTTTAGGATGTCCATCCTAGCAAACCCATCCTTTTGGTTGTTATATTTTCCATTTATCGGCCTATTGATGGGCAATTCATGGAAATTTGGACCACCCAGTCTATAGTTCTGCGTATCCATGTAAGAAAAAATCCTTCCTTGCAAGAGCGGATCATCAGAGAAATCTATTCCCGGAACTACTCTTCCAGGGTCAAAGGCAGCCTGTTCCGTTTCAGCAAAAAAGTTTTCAGGATTTCGGTTCAAGGTCATGGTTCCAATTATCTTGATAGGCACCAATTCCTCAGGAATTATCTTGGTTGGATCCAGGATATCAAAAGAAAACTTCATTTCATCTTCTTCAGCAATTAATTGAACGCCTAGATCCCATTGCGGAAATTGCCCGTTCTCAATGGCTTCCCATAGGTCTCTTCTATGAAAGTCTGAATCAAAACCCGAAATCTTCTGCGCCTCATTCCAAGCGACTGAATGTACTCCCAATTTAGGTTTCCAATGAAATTTAACAAAGGTTGCTTTTCCAGCAGAATTGATAAATTTAAAAGTATGCACTCCAAAACCTTCGATCATCCGAAGACTCCTCGGTATTGCACGATCAGACATGACCCATAAGGACATATGGGCTGATTCGGGCATTAAAGAAATAAAATCCCAAAAGGTATCATGTGCAGAGGCAGCCTGCGGAATCTCATTATTAGGTTCAGGTTTGACAGCATGGATGACATCAGGGAAATTCATCGCATCCTGTATAAAGAAAACAGGAATGCTATTTCCTACTAAATCATAATTTCCTTCTTGCGTATAGAATTTTACGGAAAAACCCCTTACATCTCTCGCCAAATCTGTTGAGCCCTTAAAGCCTGCAACAGTAGAAAACCGCACAAACAAAGGCGTGACGGTTCCTTTTTTAAGGAAGTCGGCCGAGGTATACTCGCTCATATCTGCTGTAGCTTCAAAATATCCATGAGCACCCGAACCGCGAGCATGTACCACCCTTTCAGGAATACGCTCTCGATCAAAATGCATGAGCTTATCAAAAAAGATATGATCTTGCTGTAAAGATGGACCTCGATCTCCTACTTTTAGCGTATTGTTATTGTCATAAACAGGAACTCCATCATTGGTCGTCATTACCTTGTTCATATTGTCAACCACATGGCGATCAATATGCGGTGCATCAGAATTCTTTCTTTTTTTCATGGTGTTATTATTTTAATTAGACATTTGTTATCTTCCAAAAGCGAAGTATGATGACAGTTTATGTTTTTTTCCTTTTAACCAATCCGAGACCATGTCCATTCCTGTTACCGAGAAGGTAATGCCGTTCCCGCCAAAGCCAAGAACAAAATAGGAACGTTTAAAATCCGGATGTGTCCCAATATAGGGCAGGCCATCTTTGGTCTCGCCGAAAGTCCCTGCCCAGGTGAAATCGGTGATAAATGACTTATCCTCAAAAACCTTTTTGAAGTCTTTTTCCAATTTCACTGATTTTTCACCCAATAGCTGATCCCTTTTCTCTGGATTCCGAAACTCTTCATCCTCACCTCCTATTAAAAACCGACCATCATCAGTGGTGCGCATATAGAGGTATGGATCAGAAGTATTCCAAATCAGGTAATCGTTATATTTTTCATATAGTTTTTGATTTACCTCTGAAACAATGGCATAGGTACTCAGAAGGTCTACAAATTTTTCTTTGATCAAATTAGCACTTTCGTAGCCGATACAATAAATGATATGCTTGGCTTTTATCGTAGCTTTCGTATCTAGATGAACCAAATTAAAGCCTTTCTTTTCTTCAACTTTCAGCAGTTCGGTCTTATCAAAAACCTGTAAACCTCTTTTCTGATTATAGTTCAGTAGATCGTGAGCCAATCGAAAGGCATCAACACTGCCACCATGCTTAGAAAGAATTCCTCCATGTGAATCTTTGATCTCAAGCTTTTTCTCAATTTCTTCCCTTTCCAACCAGCTTACATCAAAGCCTGCTTCCTTCCTAGCTTCAAACTCTTTCTTCAACCAGGGAACATCCTTCTTTCTACAAGCATAATAGAGGGACAATTTCTTCTTAAAACCTGATTCAGATTTAATCTTTGAAGCCAACTTGCCTAACTTATCAATGGATTCACAACATGCCTTATAACTCTCAACAGCCCCCTCCTTACCTACCATATCGATCAATTGATATAGAGGAGTGTCAATTTCATACTGCAACATAGAAGTGGTTGCTGAAGAACTTCCATTCACGACCTCTCTCTTATCGATCACGACTGTTTGGTAACCATCTTCAACACACTGATGAGCTATCAAACTCCCTGTAATTCCAGCTCCAACAACCAAAACATCACATGCTAAATCATTTCTCAAGGAAGGATAAGACGAAATTATTCCATTCTTGACCAGCCAAAAAGGTTCATTAGACTTTAAATCCATATAAAATTTCAATTAATGTATCACAAGAACAACTCGGACAGTATGTCTAACCAACTAAGCTAGCTTAATGTTTTACTTTTTTAATATTCCTATGTTGATTCATGAAATTCTTTAAATAAAAAAATCGCCCATTTGAGGCGATTTCTATTCTTTATTTAATCTCTGCATGGGCAGAGCCAAGTTTTTCATGGAGGAGATCCTCATCCAAGCCTTTTTCATATTTGGCGACGACTATGGTTGCAGTAGCATTACCAATGATATTGGTCAATGCCCTAGCCTCACTCATAAACCGATCAATCCCTAAAATCAGGCCGACTGCTTCGACAGGGATATGTCCCACAACGGGCAGAGTGGCGGCAAGCGTCACAAAACCACTGCCTGTTACCCCAGCAGCACCCTTTGATGTTAAGAGGAGCACTAAGAGCAACGTAATCTCCTGTTCCAAGTTGAGGTGCATATTCAGGGCTTGCGAAATAAACACGGCCGCCATGGTTAGATAAATACAGGTCCCATCAAGATTGAAGGAGTAACCTGTTGGAATTACTAAGCCAACGATCGGCTTAGAACATCCTGCATCTTCCAATTTTTGCATTAAACCCGGTAATGCCGATTCTGAAGAAGAGGTACCCAACACAATCAATAGCTCTTCTTTGATGTATTTAAGTAATTTGAAAATATTGACATTCACATAGAAATACAGGACTGATCCGATCACGCCGACAATAAATACGATACAGGTTCCATAGAAGCTGAGCATCAAAAGCCCCAAAGACGATAAAGCCTCAATTCCATATTTACCAATGGTAAAGCCCATGGCGCCCATAGCCCCGATTGGCGCTAGGTACATGATCATTTTGATGACAGCAAACAGACCTTTTAGAAAGGATTGCAAGACATCAATCACTGGAGCAGAAGCCTTTTCTCCAATTTTCGTAAGTCCAATTCCAAACAGCACGGCAAACAATAAAACCTGTAAGAGGTTATCGGAAGCCACTGCAGCGATCACATTATTGGGGATAATGCTCAGAATAAAATCCATCACACTATTATGCTCCTTGGATTCTTGGATATAATGCGAAACAGCTGTGGGGTCCAAGGTATTTGGATCCACGTTCATCCCCGTGCCTGGCTGTATTAAGTTCACAAATACCAATCCGATGACCAGGGCTATCGTTGTCATGATCTCAAAATAGACCAAGGAACTCAAGCCAATCTTACCAACTTTCTTGATATCCTGCATCCCAGCAATACCAATTACAATGGAGCTAAATATCAATGGAGCGATGATCATCTTGATCAGCTTGATAAATCCATCCCCTAAGGGTTTCAACTTAACTGCAAAATCAGGATAGAATACACCGCATAAAATCCCGATTAGGATTCCTAAAATGACCTGAACATATAAACTGGAGAAAAATTTCTTCATATAACTCTGTAGATCCGTGAATGATTAGAAAATAGGTTTCAAAATTAAATGTAAAAAAAATGAATTCCTATTGCTACTCTTAGCAGCAAGAATTCATTAATTAACAAGTAGAAAAATGATATTCAAAGGGTTATGACAAAACCCTATGTCACAATTTTTCAATAAATTTTGTTAGTGAATCACCCAAAATCCTTTCCCAGCCCGATTCAAAACGTTCTTGGGAAAATTGCTCTCCGGCATCTCTGAAATGTTCCAGACTTTCATGGGTCAAATGCAAAGTGGTCGCTCCTCTCCTCGGAATAAACCTCCAAGTAATGATCGAATTCCCTTTTGTTTGCTTTGGATGGCGCCAAGTAAACTTGAAAAGCTCCTCCGGCTTTACCTCCAAAACTTGACATTGGTGATAATCATTCTTACGCTTTTCAACCTTTGAAAATTCAAATTGCGCCCCCACCTCTGTACTAAAATTAGGGATATCAAAGAACCAGTCCTTTAACTTTTGCTTATCGGTCATAGCTTGCCATAATGCAGCTGTAGAAATTGGGTATGTACGTTCAATATGGATAATGTCGTGGCTCATCAATGACCTCCTTTGTAGTGTACTTAAATATATGAATTTTCAACGCTACTTTATTATAAAACAGTAAACTGAAAGTAAAATAAATGTAAGCTTATTATTAAAACAACTAACTGATTTATAAGTTTTTGTATTCCAGAATTTATTCTAAAAATTAATTTGATTGCTTCATCAACTATATCTTTCCTAGCAACAATTTGATTAGGTGATATTTAGGTTAATTTTAATCCGTTTCATTTCTATTTTACATCTTCCGATTTCATAAAAAGCTCCGTATCTTTGTTATTACATGAATGTAAACAAACTGTTAGAGCGTGCCTTGAACTTTGACTTCTTGACAAAAGAAGAAGGCATTTTCTTATATAAAGAAGCGGCTACTGCAGACCTTGCTTTTGTAGCCAACGAACTGCGTAAGATTCAGGTCCCACACGGAAAGGTAACTTGGCAGATTGACAGGAATGTGAATACTACCAACGTATGTATCGCAAACTGTAAATTCTGTAATTTCTTCAGACGCCCAGGCCATGAAGAAAGTTACATCACGGACATTGAAACCTATAAGCAGAAAATCGAAGAAACCTTCCGCTATGGTGGTGATCAATTACTTCTACAAGGTGGACATCACCCTGACCTTGGATTGAGTTTCTACACCAACCTTTTCAAACAACTAAAGGAACTTTATCCAACCCTTAAGCTTCACTCCTTAGGGCCGCCAGAAATTGCGCACGTAGCAAAACTGGAAGGCATGAGCCACCTTGAAGTCTTGACGGCCATGAAAGAAGCTGGATTAGACTCCCTGCCGGGGGCTGGTGCAGAAATATTGAACGACCGTGTCCGTAGATTGATCTCTAAGGGTAAATGTGGTGGTCAAGAATGGTTGGATGTAATGCGTGCAGCCCACAAAATCAATCTTCCAACTTCGGCAACCATGATGTTTGGACATATTGAAACAATCGAAGAACGTTTCGAGCACTTGGTATGGCTTCGCGAAGTACAAAGCGAAAAACCAGCCGATGCTTATGGATTCATCGCCTTTATCCCTTGGCCTTTCCAAGATGATGGTACTTTGTTGAAACGCCTACGCGGCATTACCAATGATGTTACAGCCGATGAATATATCCGAATGATTGCTTTAAGTAGAATCATGCTTCCGAACATCAAAAATATACAAGCTTCGTGGCTAACTGTCGGTAAACAGACCGCACAGATATGTCTTCATTCTGGTGCGAACGACTTTGGTTCCATTATGATCGAAGAGAATGTGGTTTCTGCAGCAGGTGCACCGCACAGGTTCACTTCCAAATCCATTCAAGATGCCATCACAGAAGCAGGTTTTGAACCACAATTAAGGACACAGACTTACAAGTTCAGGGAATTGCCTGAACAGATGGAAGAACAGGTTATTAATTATTAAGCATCGTTTTGAAAGATATTATATTAAATATAGAAGCTATCATCTTTGCCTCTTCCGAAGGAATCAGCCAGAAGGACCTACGGGAGGTTTTACAAGATGCATTAGCTATCGAGATCAGCAAGGTAGAGTTGGCAGAATTCATTGGGAAATTAAAGGCTAAATACGAATCTGAGGATTATCCTTTGGCCTTGGTTTCGATCAATGATCAATTACAGTTCTTGACAAAACCAGCCTATCACGATGCCATCAACCAACTTCAGGTCCATAAAGAGCGGAAAAAACTGAGCCAATCAGCATTGGAAACCTTAGCAATCATCGCATATAGGCAACCGATTACCAAATTGGAGGTAGAACAGATCCGTGGAGTCAACTGTGATTATTCCATTCAACGCTTGTTGGATAAAGGCTTGATACAGATTGCAGGCAAGGCTAACAGCATTGGTAAGCCCCTGCTCTATTCGACCAGCGGAGAGTTCATGAACCACTTTGGTCTATCCAGCACCAAGGATCTCCCTCAGCTTAAAGATATTGTGGCTGAAGAAAACAGTATCGGTGAAATCGTTGATTAGATCATGATAGAGCAAGATTAAATTCGTTTTAATTATTTTTAAAAAAAATTTATCAATTGAATTATCTTATATAATTTTACATAACAAAAGAATAATATCATAATAAACAACATGGCTACAATGCAAGCAATTGAAACAGATGTAAAGGTTGATGAAAGAGTGCTCAACTTCAACGGTCCTGATGACGATGATGATGACTTTGATGACGATGATGAATTCGGATTAGATGATATCGATTCGATCGGCGGCTACGATGATTTTGATGACGAAGATGAAGATTTTTAATCTTCACTAGCCAAAACAATTAATTTACCAGAACGCATCTAGTAAAGGAACATGTGCGCGCCCTAAGGTATGGGGTAAGATAAAACGAATTTTTACGGGCTTGAATTTATTTCAAGCCTTTTTTTCTCTCCAACCTATTAACCTAAAAAAGCTCCAAGAAAGATATTCTTGGAGCTTTTTTTTTCACTAGGTATTGATCAATCTATTGATCGTCCTTACTGATGGAGTATGGAAGATCAGCTTTATTGATTCCTCTTTTCTTATTGGGCTCTGCACCCATATCAAACTGTAGATTGGCACCTTTCAACAATTCACTATGATTGATATAGTTCTTTGTGTAGTTCTTACCATTCCATTTCATGTTGTGGATATAACGGTTTTGATCTGAATTGTTTTTCGATTCAATATTTACGGTCTTACCATTGCTTAAATGCAAGGTTACCTTATCAAATACCGGTGAACCAAGAACATATTCGTCGGTTGCCGGAGTCACTGGATAGAATCCGATTGCTGAGAATACATACCAAGCAGAAGTCTGACCGTTGTCCTCGTCACCACAGTAGCCATCAGGATTTGGCGAATACATTCTATTCATCGTCTCCCTGATCCAATATTGCGCTTTCCAAGGGGCTCCAACATGGTTATACAAATAGATCATATGTTGGATCGGCTGATTTCCATGTGCATATTGCCCCATATTAGCGATCTGCATTTCGCGGATCTCATGGATTGGGAAACCATAATAGCTATCATCAAAAATTGGAGGCAAGGTAAATACAGAGTCCAATTTGATTTCCATTGCTTTGTGACCGCCTAACAGTTTTGCAAATCCTTCCACATCCTGGAATACCGACCAGCTATAGTGCCAGCTGTTACCTTCTGTAAAAGCATCTCCCCACTTGAATGGATTGAATGGTGTAGACCAAGATCCATCTTTATTCTTTCCGCGCATCAATCCGGTAGATGGGTCAAATAACTTCTGATAGTTATAGGCTCTCTTTTTATAGAAATCTTTATCAGAATCTTTATTCAATGATTTAGCCAACTGATAGATGGCAAAGTCATCATAAGAGTATTCCAGAGAACGGGCTGCATTTTCATTGATCTTTACATCATAAGGCACATAACCCAATTCATTATAATATTCAGCACCGGCTCTTCCTACAGCTGTAATCGGACCAGCATTGTTGGCTCCTTTTATTACAGCCTCGTACAAAGTCTCAATATCTTTTGATCTCACCCCTTTGATATAGGCATCAGCTACTACAGAAGCAGAGTTGTTACCAACCATGATATTTCTGTAACCAGGACTCGCCCATTCTGGCAACCAGCCACCTTCACGATAAGCGTTTGCCAAGCCTTCCTGCATCTTCTCGTTGATCTCTGGGTACATCAGGTTCAAGAAAGGAAACAAGGCTCTAAAGGTATCCCAAAATCCGGTGTCAGTAAACATATATCCCGGTAATACCTTTCCATTATATGGAGAATAGTGCACAACCTCTCCTTGCGCATTGATCTCATAGAACATCCTTGGGAACAATAAAGAACGGTACAAGGAAGAATAGAAAGTCCTCATCTGATCGATATTTCCACCTTCTATTTCAATCTTACCCAATTCCTTATTCCAAATGTCCTCACCTTTTTTCACCTGCTCGTCAAATGTCACGCCATCCAATTCCTTCAAGTTCTGAACGGCCTGTTCTGGACTGATAAAGGAAGAAGCTGCTTTCATTAAGACTTGCTCGCCAGCATTCGCATTTTGGAAGCCTACAATAGCACCAACATGGTTTGCCTTCACCATATACCTGCCATCCGTCAAAACGGAATCAGCAAAGGTTGAAACATTCGCAAATGGCTTATCAAAAGTCATCACGAAATAATTCTTGAAGTTCTCTGGAACACCACCACTGTTTTTGGTACTATAACCTATGATTTTGTTTTCCTTAGGGATTACTTCCACATAAGAACCTTTATCAAATGCATCGATCAACACAAAGGCTGAATCGGTCTTTGGAAAAGTAAATCTAAAGTAAGACGCACGCTCGGTTGGAGTAAGCTCAACTTTAGTATCATAATCAGCAAGATATACTGAATAATAATGTGGTTTAGCGACTTCGGCTTTATGCGAAAAATAACTCGCACGTTTGTCCTGATCAAAGGTCTTATTATTGACCATCGCCATAATGGAAAACTGTCCATAATCATTCATCCATGGAGATGGCTGATGCGTCTGTTTTATTCCACGCAGTTTTTCCGCGGTATAGGTATACATCCATCCATCGCCCATCTTCCCGGTTTGAGGACTCCAAAAGTTCATCCCCCATGGAAGGGCTATTGCTGGATACGTATTACCGCTGGATAAAAAATAAGTAGATTGTGTACCCACCAAGGTGCTCACTAGATCGATCGGTTTCTCAACCTTCCCAACTTTCTGAGCAAATCCTGATAAGACAGTCGTACCTATCAATAAAGCTGTAGTAAGAAATTTTAAGTTCATGTTGTGAAAAATAGGTTTTATCAATTTTTTAAATATAGGAAAATAATTGATAAAACAAACCGCTAAAAGTATTTAGCCATTCATTCTAAGCACTATTTTCCCGTATTGTTCAGGGCTCTCAAAATAGCGATGTGCCTCAATGACCTCCTCAAAGGGAAAGATTTTAGTCAATAATGGTCTCAGCTCCCCTTTTTCCAAAAGAGGTAAAATATTTGTTTCAATTTCATGAGTGAGCTCAGCTTTGAAAGAAAGGTCCCTTCCTCTCAAAGTCGAACCTGTTACTGTGATCCGCTTTTGCATCAACTTCAAAAGGTTCAATTCTACTTTAGCACCTTCCATCGCATTAATCTGTACCAATCGACCATCTTCATGAAGTAAAGCAATATGTTTGTTAAAATACACCCCGCCTATGCTATCCAAAACCACATCCACTCCTACTGGCTTCAGTATATCAACAAAATCTTCGGTTTTATAATTTATAACTTTATCAGCACCAAGGTCCAAGGCTATTTTCCGCTTTTCTTCAGAACCAACGGTACAATAGACGATAGCACCAAAAATCTTACAGATTTGAATAGCAGTGGTCCCAATACCACCTGTTCCACCATGGATCAAGACTTTCTCGCCTTTTTTCAAGCGACCTCTCTGAAATACATTGTGCCATACGGTGTAAACAGTTTCGGGTAGACATGCCGCTTCCTCAAAGCTTAAGTTTTTAGGCTTAGGGAGGCAAGCTCTTTCCGAAACACAGGCTTGGGTCGCATAGCCTACACCGGGCAATAAGGCCATCACTTCGTCCCCAACATTAAATTTCTTGGCATCTGGCCCAACAGCACGCACTACCCCAGAAACCTCCAATCCCGGGATCTCCTGGATCACATTGGGAGGAGCTGGATAATGACCCTTTCGTTGAAAGACATCAGGACGGTTTATTCCCGCTGCCCTCACTTCAATGACAAGTTCATCCCCTTCTGGCGACAAATCCGCTCTTTCCTCAATTCTAAACACTTCTGGCCCTCCAAAAGTCGTCATTACCGCTACTTTCATTTATTTATTCGGATAAGTTTGCAAACGCAGGTTAAAGGTCAACATAAGATATCTTCCCAACCTATTGTTTCTAGATTCAAAGACATCGTTACCAACATATGAAGTCATGACACCCACATTCTTGTTCTGGTCCATGATATCATTACATTGTAACCTAATTAACGCTGCTTTGTTTTTTAAAAAACTATATTCTAGATAAGTATTGATGATTGTCGGATTTACATCACTTAATTCGCTCACATAACCATTATAAAACTTCTGGGACATTTCCGCTCCTAACACAAAATTCTCTGATAAGTAACCTCGACCCGCCAAACTCAACAAAAAGGAATGAGCGGCTATCTTATTCTTGTACGGCAATTCATAAACAGCCCGGTTTAAGAAATAGTTCGTATTGAATACCGATTCAAAGTACTCATTCGGCAAGTACCTAAACTGGATATTCTGGTTAAAGAGAACCTGTTGTGTGGTACTTTTCATGCTGTTGATATATGACAGGTTATTGTAATAATCCACATTGCCAGAAAGCCCAAGATTCAGCTCATCTGAAAAAATCGGAGAATTAAACTCGTAGTACCATTTTATATCGTAATAACCATCGGTATTTTCAAAGGTGGTTTCCTGAATTGTTTCATTCGACAATGATTTCTTAGAAGTCACGATTTTATTCGCAATAAAAGTATAGGCAAAATCGGTCTGGAAATATTGCCCTCGAGTAGGCACAAACTTCCTTAAAGTCGTAGAAAACTGATTGGAAAATTCAGCCTTTAGAGAGGGATTACCAATAATAATGTTCCTTGAATTGGAGTTATCTCTGACTGGTGAGATATGTAAAAAGGTTGGTTGGATATTTCTGCCTAAATAGGCCAATTTGATCTCCAGATCATTGCTGAATTTATAACGGATGGTCGTCGAAGGAACCAGATTTACATTATTATATTTATAGATCATGGTATCCCCTCGCACTCTACCTGAAAGATTGACTGGCTGCACTGAAAAACCCATATTCACCCTAAATTTCTTGTTCGGCTCATATTGGTAGTTTAATCCTGTCTTAAAACTTCTAAATTGATAGGCATAGTCCATGGCCAATGAATCCACAAATTCTCCACCCAGATAATAAGGATCCCTTACCGTACGGACTGCTTCAATATTGTTGATATCCATCTCATGGAAGATCTCCAACAAACTATGTTCATAGAATGGCTCCACATAAGATAAAGAACTCTTCACCCCTGCAACATCATTTCTTGCATCCACTAATTGTCGTTGCCTATAACTCGTCATCGTTGGGATGGTACCAGTAGAGTCGAAACTTTCATAGTATTCCGAAACCACATCATCTTTCGTCAAGGATTGATAGTTTAGTTTCAGATCTCCTACTAGCTTTCTTCCAGGCTTATGGAAGTATTTGGAATAGAGGACCGATATATCGGCCGAAGGTTTACTGTTAACGGTTGTATCTTGTCTTTCACCCAATTCATGCAATCTCCGGTTGGTCAAATCCGTACTTCTTTGGTTATAGAAATATTCCCGATTATATGCAACTTTAGGATTGATCTTTAATACATCATTATTTTTGAACTTGGCATTCATTTCTAAATTTAGGGTATGCAAGTTATCGTAGGTGCGATTTCGGTATTTCTCATAGCGATGGATCTTATAGCCGGCATAAGAAGATGTCAATAAAGAATTACCCTCTGTCAAATTAAATTTACTTTGATAGGAATAGCCACCATTCAAGGTGATATTATCTCCTAGATTATCAGTAAATGAAATCCCTAGGGACCCCAATTTATTTAACCCATCATTAGGGTCAGAGAAATCCCCTACTTCGGAAAGATCCGTATTTCTACCTCCTGCTCCGTCTGGTGACCCAAAAAGAAACAGACTGGTATTGGTATTATTCAGGGAACCGATGATGGACATCTCCTGGCCATCATTGAATTTATTGATCCCTATACTTCCAATAAATCGATCTCTCGTTCCGGCCCCTATGGTCCCCTGACCAAAAGTGATCCTTTTCTTGTCTTCCTCTAGGATAATGTTAATGATCTTTTCCGGATCTGAAGTTTTGATACCCTTCGCCGTAGAAAGGTCTCCATAATCATTGATCACTTCCACCTGTTTCACAAAGCCTGAAGGAAGATTACGGGTCGCGGTCAATAGATCCCCACTAAAGAACTTTTTACCATCTACACGGACCCCTCTAATCAGTTGCCCATTATAATAGGTGGTTCCGTCTCTCAGGACCTGAAAACCCGGCAATTGCTTAATTGCCTCTTCAAGGAGGGAATGTTCTGGAAAGGAGAATGCAGACATATTAAACTGAATGGTATCCCCACGGTCCACCACAGGAATGACCTTCACAATCCTAACCTCTGGAATTAATGTGGACTGCGGATACAGCACCACGCGAGGAACAAAGATCTTATTGATAAAAACGGTTGTTGGAATACTTTTGTTGACGATCTGAAACCCCAACATGCTATAGGAAATATTGAGATTTTTCCCCTTGATATTTCTGAATCGGTAGAAACCATTCTCATCGGTGGTGGTGCTCATGGTGTCGGCATTACTTACCAACCTTACCGATGCGTCTTTCATGCCTAGACCTGTACTGTCAACTACCACACCCTCTACACTTTTCAAGCCTTCTTGAGCATGTAACTCATGAAATCCTAAAAAAGTAAGAAGCAAAATAAGTATACCTGAACAGTAATTTCTCACAGAGCAATAGACTAAATTGGCAATCTAAAAATTCACTAAATAACTATAAACTGAAATTTACTTATAAAACGTATAAACTTAAAATAATTGTATAAAAAAAAGGGGCTAAAATGTGATTTTAACCCCTTTTTTTATTTTTTTAAAGAATTTTATTCTCCATCGAAGGTCACTTTCACCAAATGACGGTCAATTTCCCAACGTCCAGTTCCTTCTTCACCGATTACATCGAATAGTTCAAGGATACGTCTAGCAATATATTCTTCTTCTACTTGCTCTTCTAGGAACCACTGAATAAAGTTGAATGTTACGAAATCTTTTGCTTTGAAACATTTGTCAGCGATTTTGTTGAATTGCTCAGTTACGAACATTTCTTGCTCCAATGTTTGTTCGAATACGCCTCTGAAAGATTCAAAATCAACTGGTACATTTGTGATTTCTGGCGAAATAGAACGGCCACCACGGTCGCTGATATATTTGAAGATCTTCAACATGTGAGTACGCTCTTCATCTGATTGTTTAGCAAAGAAATCTGCTGCATTGTCCAAGCCTTGATCATCACACCAAGCCGACATTGCTAGATACAATGCTGATGAGTGTGCTTCAACTTTTACTTGGGCATTCAATATGTTTTCAATCTCTTCAGAGATAGATGTTTTTAATTTCAATAAATCTTTCATAATATATTTTCCTTTTTATGTAATAACAAGAAACCTTATGTCGATTTCCTTAACACAAAGATAAAGCTAAACGAAAGAAATTGTAGGAAAAATATGTAATACAAATTCAGTCTAAATTAGCTATAATATTAGCTAAGCTATTTAGAATCAGTATAATTATAAAGAATATTAAATTGCAAGCAAAGCCTTGGATTGAAGGCAGGCTTTGATTTCGCTGTTCAGCTCGATCATGAACTTCGCCCCCGAAAGAACTTCCTTCAACTTAAGGATATCTTGAGCAGACAAGATAAAGATGCTATCTGTCCTGAAAGGCATAATAATCTCAAAATCAAAGGATCTAGCTGAATTGCTCAGCATCATTTCTAGATCAACTGCATCTACCCTCTTTTTAAAAGCAAAAAAATCCCTAACCTTAAAAGCAGTTGTGGACCCTTGAAAATCTAACCAATAACAGTTTTTACGGCTACATTGGTATACAGCCCCATCCTCAGTTTGGAAAATCTCTTCAAAATTTGCTAATGGACAAATCATGTGCTCTTTTTTAATTTGGAACAAATCTAAATATTGTTAAGAATTATTCCAAATAAAAAGAGACATATTGTTTAGACAACAGGCAACAGACATTATACAACAGAATTTTATTGTTTAATAAACAATCATTTTCTTAAATCCGGCAACTGAGGTTTAATTGTTTTTTGTCGATTTGTATGTGAATATTCCCTACCAAACTTCAGCAACCAAATCCCTATCCAATAATCCTGTGCCGGGTCTCGACGGATATTGAGCGAAGCCGAGATGCCGCTCCATCGGAATAGATCGATCTTGGTCCATCCTCTAATTCTCGCTGGATGCGAGCCCCGAGCGAAGCAGAGATGCCGCTCCATTCGGAATAGATCGATCTTGATCCATACTCTAATTCTCGCTGGATGCGAGCCCCGAGCGGAGTCGAGGGGGAATCGAACTCCAACCTTGGTACATGTCCAGATCTTGGTCCATCCTCTTATCCCGTACCCTGAGCGAAACCGAAGGGCATCCTGGTTCAAATGCATGTGGCGGGCGTATGCGATATGCCCCTACGAAAATTGGAGAATTTATTGTTAAATGAATAGCCAACAATAATCCTGTGCCGGGTCTCGACGGTTATCGAGAGAAGCCGAGATGCCGCTTGACCATCGGAATAGATCTTGGTCCATCCTCTAATTCTCGCTGCATGCGAGCCCCGAGCGGAGTCGAGGGGGAATCGAACCCCAACCCTGGTCCAACACAACGTACAGGTCCTCTATCTTCGATAGAGGATGACAAAAAGTAGTGGGCATTTACGTACAGATTCTTCACTAATCGTTCAGAATTGGAAATGCGCTTAAGAGGGATTCAGAGTGAAGCGAAGAATCTATTTTTTAACTTTTAGTGGATGGCGGTCATTGTGAATCGCAAGATGAACAAACTATTTTCTTGTTTCAGAAGGGTTCAATCCTAGCCCCTACCAATCCGGTCTTTTGTCTGATGTCTATTATCTAATGTCTAAAAAACACGAAAGGCTCCCTCTTCGGGAGCCTTTTCATGTTTTTTAAATATTTTCGTTAAAATTCTTCTTCTTGATTTAATACTTCTTTGTGATTACTTAGATTAGTTCTTGTTTTGGTCTTGTGTTTGTTAATCTGTCGTCTAATAGATTCAATTGCAATATCCGTTGCTTCCTCGAAACTCTTAGCTTGTGCTTTGGCAAACAGTTGATTGCCGGGAATATTAAATTTAAGTTCCACTATCTTGTTGGCTTCATCTTCTACGTTTTCCAGTCGTAAATAACACACACCTTCGATGATGTTATCCAAGAACTGATTTAGTTTTTCCGCTTTCTTCTTAATGAACTCGATTAGCTTACTGTCAGCATTAAATTTAATAGATTGCACTGTAATGTTCATTTTTCCTCCTTTTTTAAGCTTTTGGATGAGCTTGTTTATAAATTGATTTTAAACGTTCTGCCGAATTATGGGTATACACTTGTGTTGCCGATAACCCAGCATGACCTAATAATTCCTTGATTGCATTTAAATCTGCGCCGTTGTCCAACAGGGCGGTTGCAAAGCTGTGCCGCAAAACATGCGGACTCCTTTTCTTCTGGGAAGTGATTGTACTTAAGTATTTCTTGACAATGCGATATATCAGTTTAGGATAAGCTTCCTTCCCTTCTTTGCTAACGATTAATTCCGGTGATTTGTTTTGAAAATCCTTTGCTTTTTTCAAATCCAAATACTTCTTTAATTCGTTGGCCAATGTTTGGTGTATGGGAACAAAACGCTCCTTGCTCCTTTTTCCGAATATAAGTATTTTTTTATTATTAAAATCAATATCCTGCTCCTTTATTTTTAACAATTCCGCCAAACGAATACCAGTTCCAAACAAGAGTTCCAAAACTATGAAATCCCGAGTCTGCTCGAAATCTTCGGACTCCAAACTCATGTTGTCCAGTAGCTTGACCATCTTGTCTTTCTCAACAATTATTGGCAACCTCTTGGCAGTTTTCAGGGACTTGATCAAGGCACTCGGATTCTGTTTGACCAGACCCTCGCGCATTAAAAACTTATAGAATGATTTCAATGAGGATATCGCCCGATTCACCGAGGTAGCTTCCTTACCTTGCTCCTTTAGATTGGAAAAGTAATACCTTAAAAAACGGTAATCGATTTCTTCAAAAGGCATGCTCTCCACTTCCAAGAATTGGAACAAAGCATCTATTTCCCTTTCATAAGCAACGATCGTATGTTCAGAATACCGCTTTTCAAATTTTAAGTAATTAATAAATCGATCCTTATACATTCTCATTTGCTTCTTATTGTAATATTAAGGATAATATACCGTAAAAAATGTGATAACGGACAATTTTACATTTGATTTACTTCAGCATTTCCCGGAGCCTTAATTTTCAATAGACACCCTTATAATTATATACGTGCTTAAGCTTTGCTTATTATCCAAAAGTTTGAATTGTTTTCAACAGTAGCAGATTTACTTTATTTAAGAGAAGATAATAGCCAAATCAAGCATAAGCTTCTCTAAAATCTAGGATAATTCACCTTGCTTTGCTTCGGGATTTATTCGAGGCATATTCGAGGAATCACTTGACCAGTCCGAGCGTTCTCGAATATGCCTCGAATGAGGTCAGAATTAAATCCCTTAAAAGGAACAAAAAAAATAGCTATCCGAAATGGATAGCTATTTTAGTATGTTAAATTCTGTTTGAGAATTATATTTTATCAGTTGCATTCACCGCGTTCAATTCAGCAAAAGCTTGCTCTAAACGCTCAACGAAAGCTTCTTCACCTTTACGCAACCATACACGTGGATCGTAATATTTTTTGTTAGGTGAATCAGCACCTTCTGGATTACCGATCTGCGCTTGTAAGTATTCACGGTTTTTAGCTTCGTATTTTCTTACACCGTCCCAGAATGCCCATTGCATATCTGTATCGATGTTCATTTTGATAGCACCGTAAGAAATTGCTTCTTCGATTTCCTCAGGAGAAGAACCCGAACCACCGTGGAAAACAAAGTTAACTGGTTTTTCAGCAGTTAAGTTGAATTTCTCGCGGATGTACTCTTGAGAGTTATGCAAGATAACTGGTTGCAATTTCACGTTTCCTGGTTTGTACACACCATGTACATTACCAAAAGCAGCAGCAACAGTGAATTTATCAGAAACTTTAGAAAGCTCTTCAAAAGCATAAGCAACCTCTTCAGGTTGAGTATATAATTTTGAGCTATCTACGTCAGAGTTATCTACTCCATCTTCTTCACCACCAGTAACACCCAATTCAATTTCGATGGTCATACCAAGTGGTTTCATGCGCTCTAAATATTTTTTAGAAATCTCGATGTTCTCTTCCAACGGTTCTTCTGAAAGATCCAACATGTGAGATGAAAACAATGGCTTACCATGTTGAGCAAAGAATTTCTCGCCAGCGTCCAACAATCCATCAATCCAAGGCAATAATTTTTTCGCAGCATGGTCAGTGTGCAAGATAACTGCAACACCATAGTGCTCTGCTAATAAATGTACGTGTTGAGCAGCTGAAACAGCCCCTAGAATACATGCTTGTAAATTATCATTGTTCAGTGATTTACCAGCGTAAAATTGTGCTCCACCGTTTGACAATTGAATGATCACAGGTGAGTTAACTTTCTTAGCCGTCTCCATAACAGCGTTGATAGAATCTGTACCGATAATGTTTACTGCAGGTAATGCAAATTTATGCTCTTTTGCTTTCTCAAAAAGCTCTTGAACTTGATCTCCAGTTAAAACTCCTTTGAAATCTTTTAGGCTCATAGTATATTTTCTAAATTTTATTAATACCAATAAAGATAAAGTTTTTTTGTGAGTTCAAAGAATATAGTGTAAAAATTACACTAAGAACTTTTAGTTATTCTAGTCAATCCCCCCTTCCTTAGCTATTAAAGATTTTATTAATATCTTTAGCAGAACAAAAAAATCTATTAACAATATAACTATGCTTCAGGTCTACGGAATTAAGAATTGTAATACAGTAAAAAAGGCAATTGATTGGTTAAATGACAACCATAAAGAGTATGTTTTTCACGATTATAAGAAAGAACCGGCTACCCTAGAAAAACTTGAAGATTGGGAAAAAGAAGTTTCTTGGGAACAACTACTGAACAAAAAAGGGACAACCTGGAGAAAGCTTAGCCCTGAAGAACAAGCTGCCGTAAAGGATGCAAAGAGTGCAAATCAAGTCCTTCTTGGTAACAATAGTATGATAAAAAGACCTTTGATTGAAAGTCCGAAGGGCATTTTATTGGGTTTTGATGAAGACGAATACAAATCTAAATTATAAACACGCATGAATAAATCTATTATTAAAATATCCCTGGGGCTCTTATTGGCCCAAGCTGGTATTTTACAAAGCAGTTTTGCGCAGAAAGTCGAAAGTAAATATGATTACAAAGAGGCTTTCAAACCAGGTTTCTATACCCAAAACGGCAATGTTTACCGTTCTGCCTCTGGAAAACCTGGACAATTGTATTGGCAAAACGCTGCAAGTTATGATATCAAGGTTAGCTTGGACGACAAGACCCATGAGGTAAAAGGAACGGTAAAAATCCATTATACCAATAACAGTCCGGATCAATTGGATTTCATCTGGTTGCAATTGGAGCAAAACATGTTCAATCAAAAATCTATAGGACAAGCTGTTGTTCCTTTGACCAATAGTCGTTATGGAGATGCAGGATCCGATTTCAATGGGGGTTATACCATTTCGAACGTTTCAGGTGGAGGTAAATCTGACGTGAAATACAGCATCAATGATACGCGTATGCGAATCGACCTTCCTACTCCATTGGCTGCAAACGGTGGTAAGACAGAAATCAGCATGGACTTCTCCTATATCGTCCCTCAATATGGAGCAGACCGTACCGGTATCCTTCCTACTGAAAACGGAGATATTTATGCCATTGCACAATGGTACCCTAAGGTATCGGTTTATGATGACGTAACAGGCTGGAACACATTACCATATTCTGGACCAGGTGAATTTTACCTAGAGTATGGTGATTTCAATGTAGAAGTTACTGCTCCTGCAAACCATATCGTCGTTCTAGGTGGTGAATTATTGAACCCACAAGAGGTATGGACCAAAGAGCAACTAGAAAGATACAACAAGGCTAAATCAAGCGATAAAACAGTGATCATACGTTCTCAGGATGAGGTAACGAATAAAAACTCTAGACCGAGCAAAAGTACCTTGACTTGGAAATATAGACTGGAAAACGCGAGAGACGTGGCTTGGGCTTCTTCTAAGGCATTTATCATCGATGGAGCACAGATCAACCTACAGGATGGCAAAAAAGCCTTGGCACTATCTGCATATCCAAAAGAAAGCAATGGTGGAAATGCTTGGGAGCGTTCAACGGAATATACCAAAGCCTCTATAGAATATTACTCAAAAAAATGGCATAATTACCCGTATCCGGTAGCTGTAAACGTAGCATCCAATGTGGGTGGTATGGAATACCCTGCTATTGTATTCTGTGGTAGCAAAGCAAAAGCCGGAAGCCTTTGGGGTGTAACGGACCATGAATTTGGCCATATTTGGTTCCCAATGATCGTGGGTTCCAATGAGCGTCTTTATGCATGGATGGATGAAGGATTCAACACCTTTATCAATGACCTTTCTACAGAAGCATTCAACAATGGTGAATATTACCGCAGAATGGGAGATAAAAATGCTATGGCTAAAGCCTTGATGCATCCGAACCTTGAGCCGATTTTCACTAGTCCTCAAGGCATGAAAGAAAGAAATATCGGTCTTTTGGCTTATTACAAACCGGGCTTTGCCCTTAGAATCCTTAGGGATGAGGTTTTAGGTCCAGAAAGATTTGACGCCGCATTCAGGAAATACATTGATTATTGGGCGTACAAGCACCCTACTCCGAATGATTTCTTCCGTACGATTGAAAATGAGACCGGAGAGAACTTAAATTGGTTCTGGAGAGGTTGGTTCTTGAACAATTGGTCTTTAGATCAAGCGATTTCTGATGTTAGTTACGTGGACTTAGATCCAACAAAAGGTTCGGTGATCACCATTGAAAACCTTCAAAAAATGGCTATGCCAGTGGTCGTTGAAGCAACGACTGCAAGCGGCAAGAAAGTAAGAAAGAAATTACCTGTGGAGGTTTGGGAAAGAAATACTTCATGGAAATTCCAATTAGATACTACAGAGAAGCTTACTAGCGTTAAAATAGACCCAGACAATGTTTATCCGGACATCAATCCTGAAAACAATACCTGGTCATCAAAATAATATATGAAGATTCACAAAAATTTATTGCTAATGGTTATGTTGCTTCTAGGCAGCATAACCTTTTCATTTGCTCAAGAAATCAAAGGGATAGTTTATGATTTGGAAACCAGCCGGAAATTACCGGATGTACAAATCAAAAACTTGCGCACAAACGACATGGTTAAATCCGACCTGCAGGGAAACTTCACGATCCCCGGGAAAATGAATGACTATTTAAGCCTGATGGTCCAAGGATATGACCGAGACACCGCATTTATCTATCAGGAAGGGATCACTCGCATCTATCTTGTAAACGACAAAAGCACCATTACGATTGATGAAGTTGTGGTATCGAAGATTACCGATAGCCGATTGACCAGGGAAATCGAAAGGGCGAAGAACAACAGTAAAGCCGTTGAAACAAGCACAACCCGTGGAGGTTTGAGGATATCTCCTTCCAGATTATTTGGTAAGGAAGCGAAACAGGCACGGGCATCGATTGAAATCTTGGAAATTGAACGAGAACAGCGAAATGTGGACCGTGTTTTTACAAACGATGCCATTCTTTCCCTGATTCCTATGGAGCGACAAGATCTACTCTTGTTCAAAGATGGATATAGGCCTTCTTATGAGTTTATTAAGCAAGCCTCTCCTGAGGACCTTAAAGCTTATATCTTGGATTCCTATGCGAAATTCAAGAAAAATAAGGTGGAGCCTATCAAGCAATAATTGATTGGAATAAACATTTTATACAATAAATTGTATTAATAGCAGGTTAGTCAGACTTTGAAAGAAGTATGCTAACCTGTTTTTTATTGATTAAAATTGAATATTCATGAAAGTAGCTTTAATTGGAGCAACAGGCTATGTTGGCTCTCATATATTGGAAGAATTGGTAAACAGAAACATTAAAGTGACTGCGATTGCACGTGAGGTTAACCAAATCAAGGATAAACCCAATGTCTTAGCGGTTCAAATGGACGTGATAAAGGACACAAGCCTTGGAAGTGCCTTGAAAGGCAATGATGTAGTTATTTCAGCCTTCAATGCGGGCTGGTCAAATCCCGAGATCTATGATGATTACCTAGCTGGATATAGGCACATTCTGGATGAGATAAAAGAAGCGGGCATAAAACGTGTCATTGTCATAGGAGGCGCAGGAAGCCTACTGAATGAAAAAGAGGAAAGGCTCGTAGATGACCCCAATTTCCCAAAGGAGATAAAACCGGGAGCATTAGCTGCCGCAGATTTTTATGAGGTCATTCAAAGGGAAGATGAATTGGATTGGACATTTATCAGTCCTGCGATTGAAATGAATCAGAGTAAATCTGGAAAAAGAACAGGAAAGTATAGAACTGGAACAGACCACCCTGTTTTTGATCATGATGGGCATTCCAATATATCAGTGGAGGACTTGGCAGTAGCTGTTGCTGATGAAGTGGAGAACAATAATTTTATCCAAAAAAGATTTACCGTTGGCTATTAATTATTAATCTTCTACCCTACTAATTTACTGATCTTTAAATATCCTACTTCAAGTGTATCTTCAGGCATATTGAATGCTTCTTGGATTAGGATATGGTATTTTTCTTTGAATGTAGGGTTGAGTAAATCCACCACTTCATAAATATCATCCACATCAATTCCATATTTATCATCAATATGTGAGGATTCATGATGTTTCCAAAAAACAGTGTCCTTTGCAATCTTTGTCGCTTCAGCTAGATTAGCAGCCACGACCAACTGCTTGTAATGGTATTCTTCCATGTCATTGGGCTTATAGCCACCTAGATTGACAAAATATAATTTTTTGGAATTAATAGGGTTCAGTTCAGTTTTCTCAATGATTTGAATCTTGTATCCATCAACCTTTCCAACCTTGCGCCAAGAGTCAATATGCATCCTTCCCTCTAGTGCCGGCCAAAACTCATACATACTGGGCACTAATTCTTTCAATTCATCAGCAATGCCAAAGAATACATCGTGCTGTTCTGTAAATCTTCCTTCGGGTTTTCCACCGACAACAACCATAAATAATTCCATAGTATTTTATTAATCCTTAAATTCGAAGCTCAACTAATTTAATTCTAATCCATGAAAAAACTATTCAGTCTTTGCATTATTTTTTTAACCATTATTTGCCAAGCTCAAGCCCAGAAAATAGACAAAAAACTTACTGAAAAAATAAACCAAGCCATAGCAGGTTTTCAAGGTGATATTGGAATCTATGTCAAGCACCTAAAGCACAATAAAATTGTTAACATCAATGCAGACAGCACCTTCCCTACCGCAAGTGTAGTAAAGGTTCCGATACTGGTTGGGGTTTTCCAAAAAATTAATGATGGGGAATTAAGATTGGACCAGGAATTTTTATACCGTGATTCTCGGGCTTATGGAGGTTCTGGACTCATGCAATTTTTCAAGGACAGTACCGAAACGGATTTAGCGACCTTGATCGGATTAATGCTCAGCTATAGTGATAATGTGACCTCTATCTGGTGTCAAGAACTCGCTGGCGGTGGTCAAAGCATAAATCCCATATTAGATCAGTTGGGCCTTCCAAATACAAAGGTAAACTCTAGGACGCCGGGACGTGAAGAAATCTGGAAGAAATATGGCTGGGGACAGACTACGCCCCGGGAAATGGCAACCTTATATGAAATGATCCGAAATGGTAAAGTAGTTTCTCCTGCACATTCGGATAAGATGTACAGATTCCTGAAAAACCAATTCTACAATGAGCGAGCATTATCCCAATTTCCTGCTCAAGTCAGTTGGATTGGCAAGACAGGCTCTTTGGATGAAGTGCGTTCAGAGGTGGTCTTAGTGAATGCCCCACATGGAGATTTTGTATTCTCCTTCTTCAGCAATAATAACAAAGATAGAAGCTGGACCAAGAGCAATGAGGCGGAGGTCCTAACTAGAAAGATAGCCAATATCATCTGGAACCATTACGAGGAAGATTATACTCCTTTTCCTGCAATGGATTAATGATATAAATAATCAATACAAATAGAGCAGCTTAATTGCTGCTCTTCCTGCTTTTTATCAATCAGTTTCAAAAATCACTTTCGCATTAGTCTACTCTTTAAAGGTTTCCTTTTTTCATTTCTTCAATAGCATATTTACATGCACGTGCCGTCAATGCCATATACAGGATAGATGGACTTTGATTTCCTGTACTGGTCATACAGGCTCCATCCGTAACAAATACATTTGGACATGAATGGATTTGATTCCATTTATTTAACATGGAATTCTGGGGATCTGTTCCCATTCTAACCCCTCCCATTTCGTGGATATCCAATCCAGGTGCAATCTTATTATCCACAGCTTTGATATTTTCACAACCGGCTATTTTTAGCATTTCAGAACTCTGGGTCAAAAAGTCTTCGAGCATCTTCTCATCATTTTCATCGTAATCCACTGAAGTAATCAGTTGCGGCATCCCATATTTGTCCTTTGCAGTTGGGGATAAACTCACTTGGTTTGATTCTTTCATAATAGTCTCTCCCTGCATATACATATAGACGAACCAGGGACCTGCCAAACTCAAATTATCTTTAAATGCAGCACCAATTTCCGGAATATTCTTGTCCACTATGCCCCTATGCCTTCTAGCAGCTATAAAGGTGGTATATCCGCCAACAAAAGGTCGATCTTGCTTATCTAGATTCACATAGTTTGCCAAGATATTCTCTGATGGATTTCTACCGAAATAATAATCTTCCGTAAATCCCGGCATATCACCGGAAACAGAACCCCTATAATTATGGAAACCTATGTACTTACCCAAAAGCTCATGATCATTCCCTAAACCATTAGGAAATCGTTCTGATTTGGAATTCAAAAGGATCAGGTTGGAATTTAAGGTTGAAGCATTCAAGAATATGATCCTTGCGTAATATATGGTTTCCTCATTCGATTGGGTATCCAGGACGCGGACGCCAGCAGCTTTTTTCGTTTGTTCATCATATATAATTTCCTTCACCAAGCTATTCGGTTTAAGGGTCAGATTTCCTGTTCTTTGTGCCCATGGAATCGTGGAGGAAACTGAACTAAAATAGCCTCCAAATGGACAACCACTCATACAGGCATTCCGAGCTTTACAACTGACCCTGCCCTGTTGTTTGTGGATTTCCTTTGCTTCTGTCAAATGGGCCCAACGGGCATGGACCATGTATCGATTTTTATAATGTTTGAGGATGGCTTCACGGACATGACTTTCCACCTTATTAAATTCAAATGGCGGCAGGAATTCTCCATCAGGCATAGCGGCTAAATGATCATTTGAGCCACATACCCCAATATATCGTTCTACATAACTGTACCAATCGGCTACATCATCATAACCAATCGGCCAATTCATCCCATACTTCATCCTTTCAGGTCCAGTAAATTCATAGTGACTCCACCGCTGGCAAGCCCGACCCCATATCAAAGATTTACCCCCGACTTGATAACCTCGGATCCAATCAAATGGTTTCTCTTGAATATAAACTTGTTCGGCATCCTTGGTAAAGAAATGCTGATTGCTTTCTCCAATTCCTGCTGCCCTACTCGCAATTGGGTTCTCTTTTCGAAAAGCATGACTGAGTTCGCCGGCATGGGGAAATTCCCAAGGGTCTTTATTTGCAGTTGGATAATCCACAATATGCTTTACATCTCTACCTCTTTCTAGAAGCAAGGTCTTCAAATTTCCCTCACAGAGTTCCTTTGCCGCCCAGCCCCCAGAAATGCCTGAACCGATGACAATCGCATCGAAGTTATGCTCAGCAGGGATATTTTTTTTCATTGCGTTCATTTTTCATATTCTCTATAAGCACCAAAAGTAGCGAGCTGGTCTTCACCCAGTGATTCTGGAATTGGAAGAAAAGGGATTTTTAGATGGTCCGTAATTTGCTTCCATAAAGTAGTTCGATTTATAATTTGGACCCATTTTTTAGCGTCCTAATACAATAAGTGAAACTAATTAAATAAATAATTGCGGTATATACAAATAATATAAAAAGAGCAAAACATGCCCTATTTCAATTATTATTCAAGAGATTAGGAAGAATTTATGGATAGTTACAATATCAAACTATTGTAATATCAGTCCTTATTTAAGACAAAATACTCTTTAATTAAAAATACTGCTTATCTTTGAACTTTAGGTATTGATTATGTTTTCAAAAGCTTGTGAACACGGAATAAAGGCGATCATTTATATTGCCACGCAATCATTAGATGGAAACCGCGTAAAGATTACGGCGGTAGCTGAACATACGGGTACCCCAGAAGCCTTCACTGCTAAGGTTTTAGGGTTATTGACGAAGCATCAGATCCTACATTCGATTAAGGGACCATTTGGAGGTTTTGAAATGGACCAAAATCAAATCCATAATACCAGTCTATCACAAATTGTGAAGGCGGTGGACGGGGATCAAATCTTCATGGGCTGTGGATTAGGATTAAAAGAATGCAATGCTTTGAAACCTTGTCCGATGCACAATAGTTTCGTGAAGATCAGGACCGATCTAAAGAACATGCTGGAAAAAACTACTGTATATGAATTGGCAGTAGGCATTATTTCTGGCGAAAGTATCTTAATGAGGTAACTCAGGAAACATGGGCCAGATGGCCAATGATTAAAAGGAATTTAAGCATGGAAAGTACAAAACATGATATTCAGAATATTGAGGATATCAAAGTCTTGGTCAATAAATTTTATGACCAAATAAGAGAGAATGAATTGTTGGGACCTATTTTTAACGGGATCATTCAAGATCGTTGGCCGGAGCATCTGGAAAAAATGTACAGATTCTGGCAAACTGTTCTTTTGGAAGAACATACCTATTATGGAAGTCCATTCCCACCCCATGCAAAGATGCCAGTAGAAAAGAGACATTTCGACCAATGGGTCGGTATGTTCTCACGGACCGTTGACAGCCTTTACGAAGGAGAAAAAGCGGAAAGAGCAAAATGGCAAGGCGCAAGGATGGCTGAAATGTTTCAATATAAAATTGAATACTATCAGCAAAATAATTTAAAGCCACTAATGTAAATCAAAACCATATAACAACTATTTAGATAGGACTTTTATTTCTTGTATTCAGCAAGATTAGAAGTTGTTACGCCCAGGTTTGGGTAAAAAAAAGAGCTATAATTCCAAAATTATAGCTCTTTTTCTATTGTTTAAAATTCTTATTTCTTTGGAAGCCATTCATTAAAGAATGTCATGACTTTGGTTTCATCATAGCCTTTTCCGGATTCCAGGCTACCGCTTTCTCGTGTGAACAATACTTGACCATTACTATCCATGACAATAAAAAATGGAAAGCCATATTCCTCTCCTTTACCAGCTGCGTATTTATTGAATACTACCTCATTTTTATTTTCAGGAGAAAAATTCAGGTGGTAATACACGAAGTTATCTTTTAGCAAATTGGCTATTTTGCTGTTTTGATGGATAAAATTGTTGAACCGTAGACACCAAATACACCAGTTACCACCAGCTTGAATGATAATATTCTTGTTTTCCTTTTTAGCCAATACGACTAAACTATCTATATCTTTTTGAGCATCCGCCTCAGGATGATAAGGTTTTGCTAAGGAATCCAATTCTGGATTGGCTTTTTTTGTTTGGGCAAAACTCTGTGTTTGGAATGCTGAAAGCAGCATCACTAGGCTGAATCCTAATATTAAAGTCAATTTCTTCATTTAAATAGATTTTTCCAATGTAAAAACGACACGAATTTAATTAATCGTATGTAATTTTAGCATCATTTTACATATTCATTATCTGTGTACCATTATCTTCTAATCCTTCACTCCTATTTCCGTTGGCTTGTTTTATTTGCGCTTCTATTTCAAATCGCCTGGATTTTTATCAACCATAGAAATAACAAGACTTTTAGTTTGAAAGATTATCAGATCTTACTTAGATTGACCTCGATTTATAATATACAATTCCTAATTGGTTGGATTTTATACCTGAACAGCCCCATCGTTACTGCCTTTTGGAATGATATTTCAATTGGGGTCAAAACCAGGCAACTCAGATTCTTCGGATTGGAGCATATGACCATGATGACTTTGGCTGTATTCATGATCAATATCGTGAACAACCTTGTAAAGAAAAAGATTGGAAGCAATGGTTTTACTTATTTATGGAAAAGATATATTTGGATCAGTCTAATCATTTTAAGCTCCATTCCTTGGTCCTTCTCTCCCTTCACCAATCGCCCAAACTTTAGGTTTTAAGAAGAAGCAGCGGTGGTGAAATAGTTGATAAACTGGAAGACAGAGGTTAAAATGACTACAGCTAAAACAATGTATTTGAAGACCCTTTCTGAGGTATATTTCAGGATTACTTTACCCAAATAACTTCCCAAAACACTTACAAGGATCAGGAAAGGAATGAGCTTGATATATTCTGATGGAAAATAACCTTGGGATACGTATATGATTGCTCTACTGAAATCAACGCCTAGATCAATCAAGGCTGAAGTAGCAATAAAGATATCCTTTGGCAGATTGAAGGCAGCAAGTGTAATTCCCCTGATAGCTCCACCAGTGCCTACAAGACCTGCAAAAAAGCCAGAAATAACCCCGCCTAAGTATAGGTTCTGATTGGTTTGTTTCAATGGCTTATCGAATCGGAAAAGCAGGAATACGGCAAGACTGGCAATGAGGAGGTTCATTCCTAATTCCATTTCCTTAACAGGAACGTAATTAGTTAACATAGCTCCAAGGATCACAAACAACACGGCGGGAATGCCAAGTTTTATAGCGATATCCTTATTGATCCCTTTGCGGAACAAAGTGATCTTGGAGAGGTTGCTAAAGACATGGAACACTGCAGTAATCCCCAATACAGCCTTAAAATCAAAAAACAAGGAGGCAGTCGGGACGAAAAGAATAGATGAGCCAAAGCCAGATACAGTTCCTATAATCTCTGTAATCAGCGCTAAAACCAAGAAAACAAAATACTTCTCCATTTGAAGAATATCCGGTTAATAATTAATAATGTTTTTCATGCGAAAAAATTGCCGGTCGGTATTCAAATATACTATTTAGGTGGTAGAATCAAGGTTATTCAATCAAATTGGGGTATTGAAAATCGGTAATGAATTTAATTATTCCTTTAAAAAGCAAATGGGTCGGAATTTCAGAGAAACCCAACCCATTCTTTTGGTGTTCTTGGCTTTTAATCGGAAAGCTAAGAACGATGGAAATGTATCATAATGATACTGTGAAGCTTGTTTAATATGTGGTTTTATCTCCAACCACCGCCTAATGACCTGTATAGATCAACATAGGACTCTAGGTGTTCTTGACGTAATTCGACCAATGCCAAATCTGAATCAAGTGCATTGCCTTGTGCAGTGATAACCTCCAAATAAGTAGCATAACCACTCTTGAATAATAATCCTGCATTTTTTACTGCCTTTTCAGAGTTTTCCACCCTTAGTCTTGCAAATTCTAATTGTTCTCTTAATTTTTCTACCGTTACGACTACATCTGAAACTTCCGAAACTGCTTCTAATACGGTCTTCTGGAATTCAATTTCAGCCTTATCACGCTCAATCTTAGCAACCTCCCATTCGGTTTTTAATTTTCTGTTCTTGAAGATTGGAGCAGTTAAACTTCCCCCAATACCCCCTAATAATGATCCAGGGATAGAAAACCAGTTCTTAGGCAAACTAGAGTTAACACCAAACACTCCTTCAAGGGATAAGGTTGGATAACGCATAGCTTGTTGGATATTGGCATTGGCATTTGCTGCAATTAAGCCTAACTCTGCTCCTCTGACATCAGGTCTATTCCTGATGATATCAACAGGTGAACCAAGGGAAATATCTTTATTTTCAGCAAAAAGGTGTTCAAAACTGGTTCCTCTTGAAACTGAATCTGGCATCTCACCAACAAGAATCCGAAGGGCATTTTCTTGTAGGACGATCTCTTTTTCCAATTCAGGCACCAAGGAAGCAGCGATCAAACGCTGGGACTCGGTCTGTTGAATCGCTAAGGCAGTATTTTCACCTGCATCATATTGCAGTTTGATCATCTGTAGCGTGCTATCATTCAATAATACGTTCCGTTTGGCAACTTCGATTTTAGCATCCAACATCAATAAGTTAAAATAGCCTTTTGCCACACTGGCAATCAAATTAGTCTGGATAGCATTCTTTGCCTCTTGGGTATTGAGGTATTCTGCCACCAATTGATCTTTTGCATTGCTAATCTTTCCCCAAATGTCAATTTCCCAACTAAAGCCTATTTCTGTACCGAATTGAGAGGTATAAGTAAACATGTTCTCAGGGGCCTTTTTGTCATTGAACTCATACCATCTAGTGGAAGGTCCAGAACCAAAATGCTTGGATCGGTATTGTTTATTGACGCCGGCAATGGTTGCATCCACTTCAGGTAGATAGTTAAATCTGTTCTGACGCATCCACTTGTTTGCTATTTCTATGTTTTTCAATGCCGTTTGCATATCATAGTTATTGCTCAATGCAGAGTCAATCAGATCCTTTAAGGTAGGGTCATGGAAAAACTCTTTCCATGAGATCTGGCTGATACTTGACGTATCCCCGAAATATGCCAGGGTATCGCCCCTGAATTTTTCAGGCAAGTTTAAGTCTGGTTGTTGGTATTTCTGCCCTACCTTACAGCCCTGCACCATAAAGAATGCAGCACAAAGACAACCGATTAAAACTCTAAATATTATTTTCTTATTCATTGATGATCTATTCTTCTTCTTCCGTTTTAATTTTATTACGAACCTTCTCGTCCAGCGATTTGAAAACCACAAATAGCATTGGGATAATGAAAATACCAAAGGTCACTCCGAACAACATACCGCCCGCAGCACTGAAACTGATAGAATGGTTACCGATAGCTGATGGTCCAACAGTCCACATCAACGGGATCAAACCTGCTACGAATGCCAAACTGGTCATTAGAATAGGCCTTAACCTCAATCTAGCACCATTTATAGCGGCATCTACAATACTCATTCCCTTCTCTCTTTCCTGAACGGCAAACTCCACGATAAGGATGGCATTTTTCGCCAACAGTCCGATCAACATGATCAATCCGACCTGTACATAGATATTGTTCTGAAGGCCTGCTAATCCAATCGTTGCATATACTCCTATCAACCCAACTGGAATGGATAGTAATACCGCCCAAGGGAGGATATAACTTTCATACTGTGCTGCTAATAAGAAATATACAAACAGGATACTCAATGCAAAGATGAGGATGGTCTGAGAACCAGATTGGCTTTCTTCCAAACTCATACCAGTCCATTCATAGCCAATATTTCCTGGTAATTTATCTTTGGAGAAATTTTCAATGGCTGCCATGGCATCACCAGTACTGTAGCCTTTAGCGGGTTCAGCATTGACAACAATGGCGTTGTATAAATTATAACGGGTTATGGTTTCTGGTCCAACGATCTTTTTCAAGGTGACGATGGTATTGATAGGAACCATTTTACCTTCTGTATTCCTTACGAAAATAGAACTAAAGGATTCAGGATCGGTACGGAAATCAAAGTCTGATTGTACATAAACACGATACTGTCTACCAAATCGGCTAAAGTCGGAAGCCTGTACCCTAGCAAAATATAAACGGATGGTTGACATCAAGCTGTTGATACTAACTCCTAATGATTTAGCTTTTACTACATCAATATTCACTTCATATTGTGGGAATGTAGATTTAAAACTGGTATATGCATTACCGATCTCTGGTAATTCGTTCAGCTGGTTGATAAAGGTATCTGCCAAGACGTTAAAGTCACGGATATCACCTCCTAACCTATCTTGTAGTACCAATTCGATACCGGCAAAATCACCAAAACCTTGAACGGTTGGTCTTGGGAATACCGTGAATTTAGCTTCATGAAGTTGAGAAAGGTCATTTCTGACAGTATCCATAAAGTCTTGGATATTCTTGATATGCTTACGTTCAGCATGCGGAACCAAAGTGATATAGCCAGCAGCAAATGCAGGACTAGAACTAGCATCCAGCGCATTATAACCTGAAACCGATGTCATGCCTTCAATATCCTTATGTCTTCTCAAGATAGAATCTGCTTTCTTTAGGACTTCTGTTGTTCTTGAAAGGGAAGCACCTGCAGGCATGGCAATATTAAAGGTCACGAATCCATCATCCTCGGTCGGAATAAATGACTTAGGCGATTTCATCATTAGGAAGGCTCCTATGGCAGTGATTACTGCTAAGCCAGCCCAGGCTACCTTTTTGTTTTTGATCAACTTCTTAACGCCGATAATATATTTATCGGTAAACCTATCGAATGAAGTATTGAAGGCTGTAAAGAACTTGTCTTTATAGGTATTGAATTTATTTTTCTTCTTACCGATTTCCTTTTCATCTTGAGGGGCCTTAAGAAGTAATGCACATAATGCCGGACTTAAGGTCAAAGCGTTCAAGGCGGAAATCAAAATGGCTGTCGCCAAGGTATAGGCAAACTGTCGATAGAATATACCGGCAGGTCCCTCCATAAACCCTACTGGTAAGAATACTGCTGCCATAACCATCGTAATGGATAGGATAGCTCCTGTAATCTCTGACATGGTCGATAAAGTAGCCTGTCTAGGTTTTTGACCCGTAGCATGCATTTTATGGTGTATGGCCTCGACGACGACAATGGCGTCATCGACCACAATACCAATGGCGAGCACGAGGGCAAACATGGTCAGTACATTCAGCGAGAAGCCAAAGAGCTGCAAGAAAAAGAATGTACCGATCAAGGACACCGGGATCGCGATGGCAGGGATCAAAGTAGACCTGAAATCTTGTAAGAAGATAAATACAATGATAAATACCAAGATAAAGGCCTCGAAAAGGGTATGTTTTACCTGATCAATGGATTGATCAATCTGATCACGCACTGAATAGGTAATATCATAATCAATTCCTTTAGGAAAGTATTTTCTTTGTTCTTCTAGTACTTTACGGACTTCAACATCAATATCATGGGCATTGGAACCACTAGTCTGTGTTAAGTTCAGGGTCAATCCTGGTTTTCCATCAACCTTGTTATCCGAGTTTAAGTTGGTAGCACCAAATTCAACCCGAGCAACATCTTTCAGGTAAAGAACAGAACCATCATTATTTGTTTTAATGACTATATTCTGAAACTCTTCAGGTTGGCTAAATCGACCTTTGTGTTTAATAACGGTCTCAAAAGCTTCATCGGATGTTTCACCAAACTTACCCGGTGCAATCTCAAAGTTTTGATCCTTGATAGCATCTGATATATCTTTAGGAACTAGATTATACAATGCCAATTTCTCTGGATTCAACCAAACACGCATGGCATAATCCCTAGCCCCAAGTCTGGAAACCTGTGCTACCCCATCCACACGGAGCAATGGGCGCATTAAGTTAATTTGGGCGAAGGCTTGTAAGAATGTTTCATCGTAGACTGAATCTTTTTGATTGGAAAAGATATTGATGGTCATGATGACACCACTCTGCCGAGGCATCGTGGTAATACCAGCCTCATTTACTTCCGCTGGAATGGAAGATATAGCTTTTGAGATCCTCGTTTGAACGTTTACTGAAGCCACATCAGGGTTGGTTCCTGTCTTGAAATATACGGTAACCGAACCAGATCCTGAGTTGGATGCAGTCGACCTGATATAAGTCATGTTCTCTACACCGTTGATTGCTTCTTCAATGGGCAATAATACGGAGCTGGCTACAGTTTCTGCTGTTGCACCTGGGTAACTCAAGGACACAACCACACTTGGCGGAGCAATTTCTGGGAAACGTGTTACCGGAAGCAACTTCATTCCAACCAAGCCCAAAATAACCAAGATAATAGATACAACGGTAGCTAAAACGGGACGACTTACGAATGTTTTAAGCATATAGCAATATTATGGGGTTTAGCTATCCTAAGCCCTTCCTGCAAATGCAGAGGAAAGGTTAGAATACGCATAATTAATTTGACAATTATTTTTGTTGAGGTATAGGCATGATCGCTGAGCCATCAGTTAGCTCTTCGAATCCACTTAGAATAACGCGGTCACCTTCTTGCAATCCTTCAGATACGATGTACTTATCTTTTGTAGAACCGTTCAATTTGATGTTTCTGCGTTGTGCCTGATTGTTTTTGTCTACAACAAACACAAAGGTTTTATCCTGCAATTCATTAGTTGCAACTTGCGGGATCTGCAAAACATCTTTCTTGACTTCAGCAATTTTTAAGGTACCGGTACTACCAGAACGCAAGATATTGTTAGGGTTAGGGAAAGTAGCTCTCAAAGAGATGGAACCTGTAGTTCTATCTACCTGTCCATTAACCGCATCCACAACACCTTTAGACGAATATTCTTCACCATCGGCCATCATTAACGTAACTTCAGGGAAAGTCAGGCGTTTCAACTTATCGTATTTACGCCCTTCCACACTATCAGCTTTAGCTTGTGCTTTGGAGAAGTACAAGAAATCTGATTCGTTCATAGCGAAATAGATATAAACCTCCTGAATATCCGATAAATTAGTTAAAGGCTCTTTGTCACCCTTGGTAATTAAGTTACCGATACGTTTCGGAATACGTCCAATATAACCACTCACTGGCGCGGTGATCGTTGTAAAATTTCTACTTAATTGTGCGGAACGCACTTCTGCAGCAGCTTGGTCAAGCCCTGCTTTTGCGACTTGATAATCAGATTCAGCCGAAGCTAATCTAACATCTGCAATGACCTCGTTCTCAACCAATGGTTTCAAACGGTCAACTTCTAACTTCGCATTTTTCAACTTGGCTTGCGCCACTTTCTCTGCAGCATACATATTATTTAAATCCTCTTGATAAAAAGATGGATCTATTTTGAAAAGCTTCTGTCCTTTTTGGACATAAGCACCTTCATCGACATAGATTTCCTGCAGAAGGCCCTCAACCTGAGGACGTACTTCGACATTTACCTTACCTTCAATGGTACCTAGGTAATCTTTTACCGTTACAGCATCTGATTTCTCGACGGTGTAAACTGGTAATGCCATGGGTTTTGCGGTGTCTTCTTTTTCTTTGGATTTACTCTCAGAACAACTGGCCATGATGCCGACTGTTCCTATTAATAATAATGTTGCTTTTAAAATTGATAACTTTGTTTTCTTCACAGTAATTTTCCGATTTTGTACTTTGTCTTCGTAATATTTTTATTACACTTCCATCTTATTAACGTATCATTTAACAATTATTGTACCGTTTAACATTTGTTAACATATTATACTTTAGTTAACATTTTGTTAATTATGAGATATTTAAGCTATAAGACGTTGGTTTTCAAAGAATAAAACCAATCATTCGGAAAATAAAAAAAGACTGATTTATCTGATTTTTTTGATTAAACCTATGGCGGGTTTATTAGTCAAAGACAATCTTTTGTATGATTTTAGGGAATATTAAGGTAAAAAAGGAGTAATTCTAACTTATATTACTCCAAATATTGACCTTGTCTGATCAATAGCCAACGATATTTATTGAAAACAGAAGACTTAGAAATAAAGCCTAAGTATTGTTCATCCTTATTGACTACAGGAAGGATCCAAACATCTTCTTTATTCATCTTGGTCATTACATGCTCCATGTTTTCCGTTTCAATGATGATATCATTTGGTTTTTGGGCCAAGGCAGCAAATGTCTTTTCTCTTCCCTCCTCTTCCCCTAATAAAATGGAGAACAGTCGCTCACTATAGAGTATTCCAAGAAGCTTACCTTTTTCATCGACAATTGGAAATATATTTCGTTTAGAATGAATAATATCAGATTGACGGTCTAATGGTGTTTGATCTGGTCTAAGGACCACAAAATTGGTTTCAAGCACATACCTCAGCTTCATCATACTGAGAACCGTTCGGTCCTTATCTTCATAAGAAAGTAAATCCCCGGATTCCGCCAATACTTTGGTATACACCGAGTGTTTCATTACTCCTCTATTGATTAGATATGAAATTGAAGCTACCAACATCAATGGGACCATCAAGGTGTATCCTCCAGTGATTTCTGCAATCAGGAAAATCCCTGTTAAAGGGGCATGCATAATACCGGCCAAAGCAGCCGCCATCCCCGCCATAACAAAATTGGGAACATTCAGTTGTACAAAGCCTGTTTGGTTCATACCATAGGCAAAGGCAAAGCCGATCAATCCACCCATTACCAAACTTGGCCCAAAAATACCTCCATTCCCCCCTCCATTAATCGTGAACAGCGAAGCGAATGACTTTCCAAATAATACCAAAATCGTATAACAGACCACTACCCAGGCCATATCTCTATAGTCTGAAAAAAGGGAATTCTTGACAATGGAATTGAAATGACCGTCAAGAATTTGCTGAATGGTCAGATATCCCTCACCATATAAGGCCGGAAACACAAAGATCATGACTCCTAAGGAAATCCCACTGACCCAAACCTTATTGTATGGATTCTTGATCTTTGAAAACCAAGTCTTGACGACCTGACTGATCTTTGAGAAATAGATGGTATAAAGCCCTACCAACACCGCCAAGAGGATATAAAAGAAAATAGAACTTACTTCCCAGTCTGTAGCTGCAGTATGAAAAAGGGGTTCACTGTACAAGATCCTAGAGATAACAGCTGCAAGTGCTGAAGAGATCAATAAAGGGATAAATACCGGAATTGAAAACTCAGGCAACAAGATCTCAATGGCAAAGACCATCCCAGCAACAGGGCTATTGAAAGCCCCAGAGATACCTGCCGCAGCTCCACAAGCCAATAGCATGGTGACCTCCTTGTAGCTCAATCCGAAAAATCGTCCAATATTGGACCCAATCGCAGAACCTGAATAGGCAATCGGTGCCTCTAACCCAGAGGATCCACCAAAACCTACCGTAATGGCACTGGTAACAATTTGGGAATAAATATTATGTAGATCGATTCGACTGGAACGTCGTGAAATGGCGTATATAATGGGTGTGATTCCGTGCTCAAGCTTTTTGCCTTTGATAAATTTCCGGACGTAGAGCACACTGAGAAAAATACCTATCAGCGGAAATATTAAATAAAGGGAATATTTGAAATGCCATTCTAGGTCATCCTGCAATTTGGCCGCGATAAAATGAGTCATTCCTTTTAAAAGAGCAGCCGCTAAACCTCCTACGATACCCACCACAAAGGCTAGAACGATTAGAAAATTCCTGTTCGAAATCTTCTGCATTCTCCACCTATTTAAAGCCTCTAGTTTCTTTAGAAATTTTTGTCTCATTCCTTGGTCATTTCCCCTTTAAAACAGCTAAAACTAAACGTTCGCTATTAATAAAGGTTAAGGTTCCTATTATTTAATTAGCGTGAATATATTTCCTTAATTTCTGCAAATATAGGAACCATTTATCGAATAGTTAAATAATACCCTAGCTATTGCAGTAATAAATCTGATTTGGCGATTAACATTTAGTATTTTTGGGATGAAACAAAATCTATAGTTATGTTAAACTTTATCAAAGCAGGGATAATTGCTGCTTTCTTAACAACCGGAACGGTCATCATTCCAAATGCCATTCCTGATGAAGGGATGTTCCCTTTAAGTGAATTGGGCAAAGCAGGTTTGAAAAAAGCAGGATTAAAAATTAGCGAAAAAGAAATCTATAATCCAGGACAGATTGGGCTAGTCGATGCCTTAGTTCAGGTAAGTGGATGTTCAGGTTCGTTCGTTTCTCCAAATGGATTGATTATCACCAACCATCACTGTGCTTTCAGTGCAGTTCAATTAGCCTCTACTCCAGAACACAATTACCTAGAAAATGGATTCGTTGCTAATTCCCATGAGCAAGAGATCGAAGCAAAGGGACTCAACATTAGGATTACGGACTCTTACGAGGATGTGTCGCAAAGAATCTTAGATGCTGTGGCTAATGTCACAGATCCTAGCCAAAGAATTGACATCATTACCAATAAAAGAAAAGAAATTGCCAAAGAGGCTGAAGCTCAAGATCCAACCATAAAAGCTGAGGTATCTGAGATGTTCATCGGCAAGAGCTATGTGTTGTTTAAATATAAAACGATAGAAGATGTTCGCTTGGTTTATATTCCTAGACAGAACATTGGAGAGTTTGGTGGCGAAACTGATAACTGGGTATGGCCAAGACATACCGGCGACTTCTCTTTCTTGAGAGCCTATGTTGCTAAGGACGGTTCCTCTGCAAAATATTCTAAAGATAATGTCCCTTATAAACCAAAGAAACATTTAAAGGTGAACCCTAAAGGGGTCAATGAGAATGATTTCGTGTTTATCCTAGGCTATCCAGGTCGTACTTTCCGTCATAGACCTGCTCAGTATATCGAATACCAACAGCAATACCTATTGCCATATACTTCTGAACTTTATGATTTCCAAAATCAACAGATGTTACTGGCTGGGAAGGATGATAAAGCCACTGAATTGGCACTTGCAACAAGAATCAAGAGGAATGCCAATGTAATGAAGAATTACAGAGGTAAATTAAAAGGCCTAAGAAATATCGACCTTGTCAACACAAAAATCAAGGAGGACGAGGAACTAGCCAAGTTCATTGAAAATGATGCTGAACTAAAAGCTCAATATGGCTCTTTGATGAAGGATATTGATCAGCACTATCAATTGGTTTTTCAAAATGCTGAAAAAGAATTATGGTACAACAATGTATACTCCGGAATTCGTGGTTTACAGCTTGCTTCTTTGACAAACAGCTTCCAAGATGCAATTAACAAGGAATTATCTAGTAAACGTAAGGAAGAATTGTACAATGCTAACATTGAAAACTTTAAAAAGCAATTGGCTGGTCTTTACGAAAGCTTCAACTTAAATGTTGATAAAAGCATTGCGAGCACAATGTTTGCCCAAGCCTATCAATTAAAGGATGGTAATGCTCTACCATTTGTTGCAACTCATAAATTCAGCAATGAACAGGCAGCTTCTGACTTTATCTCGAAAACCATAGAGGACTCAAAGCTTTCTAATCAAGAGTATTTTGAGAACACCGTATTAAAGGATTTGAATTCATTCTTGAAATATTCGGATGATTTAATGAAGTTCCAAAAAGAACTGGACCAAGAAATGCAGCCTTTTTATGCTGAGCAAAAAAGAAGAGAAGGTAATTTGAACAAATTAATGGCGGACTATATTGCCGTGAAAGAAAAATTCCAATCTAAAAGCTTTATTCCTGATGCGAATTCAACTTTAAGATTAACTTTCGGAAACATCAAAGGCTATAGTCCAGCTGATGCGACCTATATGGAGCCATTCACGACCGTTAAAGGTATTATTGAAAAAGGTAATTCTGGATTAAACGAATTCCATTACCCTGAAGCAATCAAAACAAATTGGTTGGACAAAAACTTCGGAAACTATTTCAAAAAGGACCTGAATGATGTTCCTGTCAATATGCTATATAATATGGATACTACAGGCGGAAACTCCGGATCTCCTATTATGAATGCTTATGGCGAATTGATCGGAGTAAATTTCGACAGGGCTTATGATGCGACCATCAATGATTTCGCTTGGAATGAAAGCTATAGTCGTTCCATTGGAGTTGATATCCGTTATGTATTATGGATTGCTGACAAGATTGATAATGCCCAATTCATTATCCAAGAAATGGGTGTCAAATAAGTAACCCCTAATAAAAAAGAAATCGGTCAGTCTTGCTATGCAGACTGACCGAATCTTTTTTTACTATATTAGAATTTGGATTTGGTAATTTTTTCTGAATATGGCAGATACATTGGAAGAGCAGCCGAACCATACCATGTATAAAGGGAATAAGTCAAATACCCCGCTTTTATTGCTGGATCAGTTTCCAGAATCGCTTTCGCTTCGTCCTCAGATTTCACATTGTTCAGAATAAACAGACCTCTATATTGATCCGCGTTCTTCCCAAATGGACCTGCAACAATTAACTTCTCCTCTTTAACCAATCTATTGATGTTGTCCATGTGACCCTTGAAAGCTGTATTGATCGAATCTTTATCTTGATTCTTATTCTCCCCAGATTTCAATACCACATAAAAGTAGGACTTCATCCCATATTCATCTGAACCTAACTTTTCAGCTAGCTTCTCATCATAAGCAATTTCCTGCGCCTCATCTGAACCCTGGATCGGCTTCATGATTTGGGTATGCTCCTTTCCTTGACCTGCAATCTTGACAATCAAATTCCCAGTGGAATCAGAAGACTTGCTATAGGTGATTTCTTGAGGAAAATCATGCTTATGATTTACAAACTTGATCTGCTTATCAAAACTTTTCCCTTCAGCAATGAATTCAATAGGTTTTCCGTTATTCTGACCTATCACTGTTGCTATCAAAACCAGTTTCCCTTTTTTTAGCTGAATATCCAGATATTCAGTAACCTGGGGAATAGCATGGTCAATTTTATATCCGAAGCCTTTCATGCTCTCAGCAGAAAGAACATCCCAATGCTCTTCGTTATTACTTCCTTGTATCCCCCAATGCCCTTTTAAGAACAGAGGTAGTTTATTTTGGGCAAAAGAAAGTTGAAAAAAGAACAAACACAGTAGGCTAAAAAGTAATCTCATAATTAGATGTTTTTGCAAACATAATTATTTTCAAACTTCTTAAGTAATGCCCTATACAAAAGATGGTTCTACACTCGAATATTCAGCAATGAATTGCTCCACTTTTTCAACCATATTTTTACTTCCAATGATCAAAGGAGTTCTTTGATGCAGTTCTACTGGCTCTATATCCAATATTGCCATTTCACCCGTAGTTGCTTTCCCTCCTGCTTGTTCAGCAATAAATGCCAATGGATTACATTCATACATCAAACGTAATTTCCCATTTGGATACTGATAAGTATCAGGATACAAGAACAAACCACCTTGAATCATATTTCTATGGAAATCAGCGACCAATGAACCTATATATCGTGAAGAATAGGGACGATTGGTCTCTTTATCGATTTCCTTACAGAATTGAAGGTATTGTTTTATTGCAAGTGAAAATTGATTGTAATTACTCTCATTGACCGAATATGTCTTTCCATTTTCAGGAATCCTTAAACCTGGATGAGAAAGACAGAATTCTCCAATAGAAGGATCTAAGGTAAATCCATTCACCCCTTTTCCCGTACTATAAACAAGCATCGTTGAAGAACCATAAATAACATAACCAGCGGCAACTTGCTTTCTGCCGATCTGTGCAAAATCTATGCTTTCTAGGTCCTCTCCTGTACTTACTCTTTTATAGATAGAGAAGATGGTACCAACTGATACATTTGCATCAATATTAGAAGAACCATCCAATGGGTCAAAATAAACCATATACTTTCCTACAGAAAATCTATTCCGTTTCGTAAGATCTATCCCATCTTCATGTTCCTCTGAAGCTAGATAACAACATTCACCGAATCTTTCCAATGCATCCATAAAATAATGATCTGCAAAAACATCTAGCTTTTGTTGCTCTTCACCTTGTGCGTTTGTATTTCCTTGTTTACCTAAGATATCAGCAAGGCCGGCTTTATTTACTTCTCTATGAACAATTTTAGCTGCTAACGAAATCCCTTGTAGCAACCGCGTCAACTCTCCTTTAGCTTGAGGAAATTGAGTTTGTTGCTCAGAAATAAATTGCTCTAATGTTTGAATTCCCATTTTTGTTTTTATTAACTCAATACCTTTTCAACTGGTTTCGGGATAAATTGAGCATAGTTTTCATCAAACATTCCCTTTAATTTCTCCGCTAACTCCTCATAAGCCTCTGGGTTATCCCAAACACGTTTTGGATTTAATAGATTAGTCGGGATTTCAGGACATTCCCTTGGCATCTGCAGGTTAAAGATCGGATGTTTCTCATATCCTGCTTCGCCAATATGGCCTTCCATTGCCGTGCGGATTAATTGACGTGTATATTTTAATTGAATTCTTCTACCTACTCCATAAGGACCAGCAACCCAACCAGTATTGACTAACCAAACTTGGATCTCAGGGTTTTCCTCAAGTTTTTTCCTTAACATTTCAGCATAGTGCATTGGGTGCAATGGCATAAATGCAGCGCCAAAACAATCTGAGAAAGTTGCTGTTGGAGTCTTTACGCCCATTTCAGTTCCTGCTACCTTCGCGGTATATCCATTAATAAAGTAATACATCGCTTGTTCAGCAGTAAGTTTTGAAATTGGAGGAAGAACGCCAAATGCATCAGCGCTTAAGAAAAAGATATGTTTTGGTGAAGCACCATATCCTCTAGGATTCACATTTTCCAAAAACTCGATTGGATAAGATGCGCGCATGTTTTCAGTGATGCTGCTATCATCGTAATCTGCTTCACGAGTTCCCGGTTTGAAATTCACATTTTCTAATAATGCACCAAACCTGATGGCATTAAAAATCTGTGGTTCGTGTTGTTGAGTCAAGCCAATTGCTTTCGCATAACAACCACCTTCAAAGTTAAAGACCTCTTTTTCTGTCCAACCATGTTCATCATCTCCGATCAATAAGCGTCCATGATCAGATGATAAGGTTGTTTTACCCGTCCCAGATAGGCCAAAGAATAAAGCGGTGTCATTCTTCTTGCCAACATTAGCAGAACAGTGCATGGTTAACACGTTATGCTTTAATGGCAAATAATAATTAAGAGCAGAGAATATCCCCTTCTTAATCTCTCCTGTATATGCCGTTCCGATGATGATTACCACTTTACGGCTTAGATCCAAAACCACACAATGAGAAGTGGGTAAACCAAGTGCTGCATAATCATCTACTTTTAAATTTGAAGCAGCTAAGACAGTCCAATCAATTTGTTGTTGGGATTCTACATCAACATTGATAAACATATTGTTTACAAAAATATCCTGACATGGGCTTTGCGTAACTGTAAGTACATTTTGCGCGTAATCTTTATGATTACATGCCTGTACTGATCTTACATAAATGGGATTTAATGAAAGGTATTCAGTTACCCTTGCAAGCAACAGGTCAAACAGCTCGATGCTCATGGGCTTGTTTACTTTTCCCCAATTTACATGTTCAGCTGTCTCGGAGTCTTTCACGATAAATCTAGACTCTGGCGAGCGCCCTGTAAAGATGCCAGTCTTGAAACTTAATGCTCCTGTTTCTGTTAAAGAAGCTTCATTGTTTTTAATCGCTCTTTCTACCAGCTCTGGTACTGGAAGTTGAAAATAAATTGGACTTGATGGACGGATCCCAAGTGACTCCAATTGACTACTGATTAAATTTGTCATATATAGGATTTATTTTGCGAACAAAGCTATATATATTTTTAGCAATAAAAAAAGTAAATTTAGCATATTGTAAAATTTACACAATTGTAACTGCCTTATTTTCAATTCAATAAAATCAAAAATATTGATATAATTAATTTAGCAATTTTTTATAGCAAAAAACAGGGTTTTTCATAATGTGCCTTTAAACAGTTTAAACGCAATTTTCAATGTTTTTGGCGATTTTTAAAGGATTTTAAGGCATTTATTATTTTAATTGAAATGAAAATGTAGTCATAATTCTACCTTGCTAAAATGAAATGACAATATCCTTTAATAAATTGACAATATATGTTAAAAATTATTCCCATTTTGATTAAAAATCAAAGGTAAATTTTGAACTTACTCAAAGAAAAAAAACTCCAATTCCTATGTTGATACTAGACTAATGCCAACTCCTTAAATCTGGCCAGCCGCAAATTTTGACAATCATGACAAAGCTCAAATAATTCCATACATTAAGATTACCATTTCAATGTATTTTGAAATGTATATTTACCTTATGAAGAACATCCAATATTCCCTACTGGAATTAGCTACTCTAAAGAAGAACAATACCGCTGCTGATGCTATTGAGAGAGCATCACAAGGTGCCAGACATATAGATAAACTAGGTTATACAAGAATTTGGCTTGCAGAGCACCACAATATGGAATTCATTGCCAGTTCCGCGACTTCCGTTTTAATTGGTCATATTGCTAGCCAAACAAAAAACATTCGTGTGGGTTCCGGAGGTATTATGCTTCCAAACCACTCTCCCTTGGTCATCGCTGAACAATTTGGAACCTTAGAATCAATCTATCCAAACAGGATTGATCTAGGGCTAGGACGAGCTCCAGGTACTGATCAGGTAACCGCCATGGCCTTAAGAAGGAATAATTTAAATACAGCATTCTATTTTAAAGATGATGTGCAATCCTTACAACGATATTTCAGCCAGGAAAACCATAGCTCGAAAGTCCGCGCTTTCCCAGGAGAAGGATTGGATATTCCAATTTGGATCCTAGGATCAAGCACTGACAGCGCCTTCCTTGCTGCCGAATTAGGCTTACCTTATGCATTTGCGGCACATTTTGCACCTAATATGTTGAAAGCAGCTTCAGAAATCTATAGAATGAATTTCAAACCATCCGAGCAATTGCAAGAGCCCTATTTTATGGTCTGTGTAAATATTATCGCCGCAGACTCGAATGAGGAAGCCTTATTTCTATCCAGCAGTCTACAGAACTTATTTGCAGGAATAGTGACCAGTCGAAGGATGCCACTATTCCCTCCTACCGAAAAAACAATTTTCCATGGTATCCCAGAAATTGAACAGGCAGTCCAATCCATGACCTCTAGTACCTATACTGGCAGCCCAGAACAATTGGCAAAAAGTCTAAAAGAATTAATCGATGAAGTGCATGCTCAAGAGATCATGACCACAAATTATATATACGATGACGAAAAGAGATTGAAATCTTTTGAATTAATTAAAGAAACGTTCGACTTAATAAACCAACAATAAAGAACTTCTTTATTATCGTAAAGCAACAAAAATGGGGATTTCACACAAATCCCCATTTTTATACCCTAATTGTAGGGTATTCATAAAAAAAATTAATAAAATAAACTCAAAAAACACATTTCTCTAAAACGTTTATGGTTATTTACTGTTATATTTACTACATCACACATAACTAAATCTTTGTTGAAAAGATTGCGAAGCAAGTGGCACATTAACGCTTGCCTAGCTTAATAAGGTACAAATAACATTAATGTGATTTAGTAATTAACAATTTTGGAGATATCAGTTAGATGTCCTTGGAGGGTTATGAATTTATCCCAAGGGTTAAAACATTGATTGAAGCAAAAAAAGTGAATTTCTAAACAAGTGAATCTAAACTGTTAGGCCATGGTTGATCAATCATAGCCAGATTTACAATGCACTAAAACGCTTAAATCTATTAGTAAATTTAATTGAGCTCCAATGATTAATAAAAAAAATAGATTATGATTTGGAATTCTGCATATCTAGACCCACACCTTTGTAAGGTGACGAAAAACATTTACAGTCAAGTTGTGAATGAAGAGGAGTTGCTTGCCAAACAATCCGAAGCGATTTATATCGCTATTATTGGAGGTGGCCCAAAAGGATTTTATGCTCTAGACCGATTTATTTCTAAAGCTATAAATCAAAACATCAATAGATCTATCAATATCCATTGGTTTAATCATAACCGAGATTTTGCTTCTGGGCCAAATTTCCAACCAAACCTTCCATCATACCTCATCATGAATGATTGTATCGCGGAAATCAGTTGTTGGGAAGAATCCGATTCGCCACATTATATCCCCAATAGATTAAAACTCATTGATTGGATCCATCATAATAAGTCCGCAGAAAGCAATCCGAATCCTTCTGATTTTTGCTCTAGGGAATTGATGGGATTATATCTGATGGATGCATTGCAAAAGACCATCAGCAATAAGCCAAATCATATCGAGATCAGCTTAGTCAACAGCAATATTTGGGATATGGATATAGAGGAAGATAAGGTTAAATTAACAAGCTCTAAAAAGACGTTGCCTTTCCTGTACGAATCCGCCATTTTTTGTACTGGCCACAGTTATTCCAATATGGAAGAGGAGGATTTGCTCGCGTCTGACTACAATGAAAATATCCTTTACCTTCCGCAAACCTATCCTGTTGAGCTCTTGGATGAAATCCCAGCTCAGGTTGATGTGGCAATTAAAGGGATTGGTTTGACCTTTATGGATGCAGTCCTGCATCTTACGGAAGGTCGTGGAGGAATATTTTACAAGCAGGACCAAGAGTATCGCTATCTCCCTTCTGGATACGAACCTACCATCTATCCTTTCTCTAGAAGGAACCTCCCGATGTTACCTCGTAATGCATTCTGGAAAGGGAATAAATATGAATTAAAACTCATGAATGAGGATTGGCTCAATTTATTGAAAAGCAGAAATGAGCCCTTAAACTTCGAAAGAGACATTCTCCCAACCTATAATTTAGAAGCGCAATTGGCATTCTACTCTTATGTACACGCGACACAAGAATTGACAGTTTCCGAAATCCTAGATTTCATTGATACTTTTGACTCCACTAAACTGTTCTCTATTTCAGCGCTCATCGACCCGATGACTTATTCTAAAGTGCAGATGGAAACAAATTATCATGAGTTCATCGTAGATCTGAGTATTTACAGCATGAAGTTATCAGATCAAGGCGAATTAAAGAGCCCAATGGCTGCAGCGCTAGCAGCATTAAGGGAAGGATTTTACCTGATTGCAGAACTTTTTGCGCACAATGGTTTTGATGAAGAATCACAAGAATCTTTTGAAAAATATTGGCAAGGATTCATCAATCATACCGCCTTTGGCCCACCAAGAGACAATATTGATAAATTATTCTGCTTAGCGCGGGATGGCTATGTGAAATTTATCTTTTCCGAAGAACCGGTTATTGAAGTCCAACAGGAGGCCTTATTGCTGAAGAATTCTTACGTATCAAAAGAGTTTAATTTCTTGATCGATGCTAGGATCCCAAAAGGGGATCTCAAACTTCGCAATAACAAATTATACGAACGGATGCGCAAGAAAGGATTCGTCCAAGAAATCGTCAATGGGAATTATAGTAATGGAAAAATAGCCGTAGATAAAGATGGAAAACTAATTGGGAATATCCAAAATAGCCTAGTTTATCTGTATGGTATCCCAACTGATGGCACCTTTTTGCAGAATGACAGCTTATCAAGAGAATTAAACAATTTTAGCATTCCTTGGTGTCAGGCTACTTTAGAAAGGATCAACAGCAATCTTAAGCAAGATAGCCGACCGCATTATAGTTTAAGTTTTTCCAATGTTAATTACACAAACTTAACACCGAATTAATACACAGATTAAAGTCTATTTATATTTTTGATAATAAAATTTATTAAAGATGATAAAAGACGAAGTATTAACACAAGAATCGAATTCTATACTGATAGAATTCCTGTATGATGGTGATGATTTTAATTCAGAAGAGGATTAAAATCCACCATCATTTTTTTTACCCCTCCCCCAACAAAACCAACTCCATTTCACCCTTCTTAATTATTACAATTCGATTTTAGAAGAATCGAATAATCCTTTTGTTTTTATCCTATAAACTCAAAAACGCGATTCACACTGTCATTTTTCTACAATATGCAATATATTTAATTTTTAATTATATATATTTATTCATATTAAACCATTATAGCGGCACCTTTATTATTTTAAGATGAATACTCCAGTCAATATGTCTGACAAAAATTTGTACCTACAGTATTACAAATTCATAAACTTTTATGCCTACAAATTAACAGGGGATTATGAGCGTGCAGAGGACTTAACTCAAGATGCTTTCACGTCATACCTAGTAAACAAATCCAAGATTTCCAGCAATCCTTCCGCCATCAAATCCTTTCTTTATACGACCGTCAGGAATAAATTGATCAATGAGCATAAGAGAATCGAAATTTCCCAAAGATATTGGAGGATTACAGGCTTTAATGAAAAAGATCCTCAGGAAATTGATCGTTTAGTGATCTATACCGAGCTGTTGCAGGAAATTGATAGACTCGTCAATTCCCTTCCTAATATGTGCCAGAAAGTGATCAAACTTAGTTTTTTTGATGGATTGACCAATAATGAAATCAAGGATCAATTAAATATCAGTATCAATACGGTTAAGACACACAAAAAAAGAGGGCTAGCCTATCTTCAAAAGCATTTGAATCCTGAATACTTCTTACTCTTTCTCAATTTCTTAACCTCCAATTAAATTTATTTTAATAATCGTTCATCCTTTTCACTAATTAAGTTTTCTTAATTATAATTATGAACCAAAAGGAGAAACTAATAGCCATTCTGATTTTCAAATACATCCAAGGTATCTGCACATTCCGTGATATCAGGAAACTCAATAGTTGGTTGGAAGAAAACATGGATAACAAAGACTTTTTTCGTGATGCTGTCAATACTTCCCAACTGAAAAAAGACCTTGACTTATTGAATTCTTTCGACGCTGAAAAATCATGGAGGAAGAGGCAAAGGAAAAAGCAAAAGCAAATGTTCAAATGGTCTATTGCAGCATCCGTTTTCCTTGTTGCTATTTCCATTTTGTTCTTGGATTTTGAAAGCTGGATGACCAATAATAAAACTGTTCATCGAGATAAATATGAATTCATAGATAAACCACATTCAGAAGATAAATTACCAGCAAAGGTCGGAGCTCAGCTTATCTTATCAAACGGAGAAAGGATACAATTGAAAGAACCTTTGCAGGTAAAGCTTTCAGGTGAAATAGTCAATTCCGAACAAATTGTCATTGCTAAAATCGATCAAGAAGCAAAAAATGAGGACATAAAATGGCTTGAGGTCCAGGTACCAGCTGCTCAATATTATTCTATTGTATTACCTGATAGCAGCAAAGTCTGGTTAAATTCTAATTCTAGAATAAAATTCCCTTCTCAATTCAATGCGCAAGTGAGATTGATCAACTTAACTGGGGAAGCCTATTTTCAGATCAAACACAACCCAAAACAGCCTTTTATTGTCAAAACAACCGATGCAGAAATTAAGGTTTTAGGGACCTCCTTTAATGTCAATAATTATAACAACAATTTAATCGCATCTCTTGAGGAAGGTAAAATTGAAATTAAGTCAAAATTAGACCTAAAGGAATTAAAACCTAATCAAAAAGTGGAGCTTATTGCCGATAAACTTATCGTATCGGACTCCGATTTACAAAAAGAATTGGCCTGGAAAAACAATAAATTCATTTTCAACAATGACAAACTCATGGATATCCTATTCCAAATTGAGAATTGGTATGGGATAAAGACCAACTACCATTCCATCCAGAACAATGATGAAACTTTTACAGGAACTATTAATCGAGATGTAAATCTTTCCAAGATACTGGACATCTTAAATAGTACTACCAGATACAATTTTCGGATTATAGATAACCAATTAATTTCAACACTTAAACATTGATACCATGAGCACATAACATCTATTTTAGGGACAAAACGAAACCTTTTGTAGTCCCATTACAAACAAGAACCAATTTTAAACATCTAACAAATTCTTAAAATGCTGTACTTTTTAGTTCATAAAAAACTAGGAAGAGGGAAAGGTATTGACCTTAAATTCCTAGTTAAAATCCTAAAGTTCATAATCCTATTGATCCTATTAATGCTATATAGCATCATCGTAAAGGCTAATGAACAATTAATTTCCGTAAAGTTTCAAAAGGCAAAATTAAACACTGTCCTAAAAGCAATTGCTAATCAAACCGATTACCAATTCTTCTATAACGACCGTGTAAATCTAATTACAGGTCCCGTCACCATTGATATTGAAAAGGGTACTGTTGTCCAAATCTTGGAATTAATCCTTCCAAAGGAAAAACTGGCCTATGAAATTTCTGAAAACCAGATCACGATCAGTATCCGAAGGCAAAATACCCTGACATCCATTGAACCTAGACAAGAAAATATCCAAGGTACGGTCAGAGATACTGAAGGCAAGCCTCTTCCAGCTGCGTCAGTCAGTATTAAAGGAACCAACAAAAGCACCTCGACAGATCAAAACGGAAAATTTGAGATCAGTGCCTTACCAACCGACATTATCATTGTCAGTTTTTTAGGCTATAAAAGACAGGAAGTTTCCATTGCCGGGAGAAAAACCATAAACATCAGTATGCAAAGGGATCAACAAACCTTAGAAGTTGTTGATGTCGCCGCAACTGGCTACCAAACCATCGATAGGCGCAAGTTTACCGGAGCAGCCACTAAGGTAAAAGCTGAAGATGCACAACGCTTTGGTGTACCCGACGTTTCCAGAATGTTGGAAGGTCAAGTTTCCGGTGTCAGTGTACAGAATGTCTCGGGAACATTTGGAGCGGCTCCAAAAATTCGTGTACGGGGTGCGACTTCTATCACTGGTGATAATAAACCACTTTGGGTAATCGATGGTATTATCTTGGAGGATGTAGTCAACATCTCAAATGACCAGTTATCTACAGGAGATGCAAATACATTATTAGGCTCTTCTGTTGCAGGGATAAACCCTGATGACATCGAAAGTTTTGAAATCCTAAAAGATGCGGCTGCTACTTCACTTTATGGAGCAAGGGCAATGAATGGGGTAATTATTATTACAACCAAAAAAGGTAGGGCCGGTACACAAGCGGTTTCTTACCTAGGAAATTATACGACCTACCTTCGTCCCTCCTATTCTCAATTTGACATAGTCAATTCCTATGATCAAATGTCAATCTATTCAGAAATCGCCAGAAAGGGAGCCATAGATTATGCGCTGATCCGGAACAACATGAATTCAGGCATTTTCGGAAACTTATCCAGAGGCTTATCGACATGGAAAGAAGATGGAACGCCTTTAATTGAAAACACACCTGAAGGTCGTGAAGCCTTCCTGAAAAGATACATTTATCAAAATACCGATTGGTTCAAAACTCTTTTCAACAATTCATTATTGCAGGAACATTCTGTGAGTTTCTCAAATGGCAGCAATAAGGTCCAAACCTATTATTCAACTTCATTTTTACAGGATAATGGCTGGGCAAAAGCAAATGGAGTAAGAAGATATACGGCAAACATTCGAGGAAATTACAATATCACTGATAAATTATCGATAGGCTTATTGACAACAGGATCTATCCGTGACCAAAAAGCTCCCGGCACATTAGGCCAAGATAGTAACCCAGTTACTGGTGTGGTGTCAAGAAATTTCGATATCAACCCTTTCTCCTATGCCATGAATACTTCCAGAGTCATCGCACCATTCGATGAGAATGGAAATAGAGAAAATGTAACCATGAATTATGCTCCGTTCAACATCCTAAATGAATTGGACAAAAATATTATGGAATTAAAAATGATCGATCTGAAGGTTCAAGGAGAATTAAACTATAAACTTCCAAAGAACGTTAATTACAACTTCATTGGTGCCTACCGCTATGCTAGCACAGGAAATGAACACAAAATTAATGAAACCTCAAACCTGTCCAATGCTTATCGCGCAGGAACGATTTACGGAGTAGAAGGTATTGAAAATAGCATCATTGCAAACCAAAACAGGTTCCTATATAGAGACCCTGCGAATCCAGATGCTAGACCCATGTCTGTTTTGCCTTATGGAGGTATTTATATTACCAATGAAAACATCCTAAAGAGCTTTTATTTAAGAAATAGTTTCAATTGGAACCTAACATCCCAAAAACACTATTTCACTGCATTTGCTACCCAAGAGATAAGATTCTTGGACAGAATGACGAAAGATATGACAGGCTATGGATACCAGTTTGATAAAGGTGGGGTTCCATTTATTGACCCAAATATCATCAAAATGACTGTCGAAGGAAATCTACCTTATTATAAAATGCAGGTATTTTCTGACCGCTTTGTAGCCTTTGCTGCCAATGGAACTTACTCATTCGACAGTCGCTATCAATTCACCGGAACAGCTCGATATGATGGTTCTAACCAATTAGGTCGAAGCCGAGTAGCAAGATGGCTGCCTACCTGGAACCTTTCAGGATCTTGGAATATAGACCAGGAAAACTTCTTCAAAAACCAGACTTTCTTTAACACTTTAACCTTGAGAGGAACTTATGGTTTGACCGCCAGTATGGGCCCAGCTACCAATGCGAGTTTGGTGTTGCGCTCCGGATCCGTCAATCGACCTTTCATCCATGAACAAGAACCTGTAATCAACATTGATTTCCTAGAAAACCAAGACTTGACCTGGGAAAAGCAATATGAAACCAATATTGGCCTTGATGCAACTTTCGCCAACAGAAGGTATCAGATCGTCTTGGATTTATATAAAAGGGATGCATTTGATCTAATCGGTCCTATGCGGATATCAGGGATAGGTGGTGAAGCCATAAAATTTGCCAATTATGCCGATATGAAATCCCGAGGGATTGAATTATTGTTCAAGGCAACTGTATTTGACAGAAAGAATTGGGGCTGGAAAACCCAATTGACCAATGCTTTTTATGACAATGAAATCACTTCGATAAGAAACGAACCCAATATCTGGAACTTGGTCAATTCTGTTGGTGCAGCAAAAGAAGGTTATCCACATCGCGGTCTATTTTCTATTGACTTTGAAAAATTGAATGAGTTCAATGGTACCCCAATATTTGTCAATGAAAACAATGAAATCTCTAACAATGTTTTCCTTCAAAGTATACAGACAAATTACCTAAAATATGAAGGTCCTGTTGACCCAACTTTCAACGGTGGTTTTTATAATAATTTCAACTATAAAAACCTTAACCTTTCCTTCCTAGTCACTTATAGTGCTGGAAACAAGGTCAGATTAAATCCTATCTATAAGAATCAATATTCTGAATTGGATGCGATGTCCTATGATTTCTTGGATAGATTTCTTGCACCTTACGAAAACCTTTCCCCATCTATTGCGACCTCTAGGACCTCATCCAGATTACCTGGAGACCAAGTCTATAACGCATACAATTATACGGATCAAAGGGTGGCAGATGGTGGATTCATCCGGATGAAACAAGTAACCTTAGGGTATCAATTTCCAAAAAAATTCTTTGGGAAATCAATTTTCAACAACCTCTCTTTAAATCTGGTTGCCAACAATCTGTTCTTGATTTACTCTGATCCAAAATTGAATGGACAAGACCCTGAATTCTATGGATCCGGAGGGGTGGCATTGCCAATTCCTCGTCAATTTACACTTTCCATTAAAGCAGGATTATAAACGAAAACCATTATGAAAACAACTGTAATTTTAACTCTCCTTTCTGCCTTCCTTTTGTTGGGATGTTCTAAATTTTTAGAAACTCCCCCAGATTTAAGGACAGAATTAGATTCTCCTAGCAAGATTGCAGAACTTCTAACTTCTGCATATCCTAGGGGAAATTATATTCCCTTTACGGAATCTGCATCAGACAATGCTGGGGACAAAGGCATGACCAGCAGTTCAAACGTTCAAACGAATATGAATCCTTGGATGTTCCTAGATGTGGAAACCAACGATTCCGATTCTCCGACTTATTATTGGTACACCGCCTATAAAGCAATTAGTGCATCAAACCATGCCCTTGAAGCCATTGAAAAACTCGGGTTAAATAAGCAAACTGCCTCTTTAAAAGGTGAAGCATTGTTAACTAGGGCTTATGCACACCACATGCTGGCCATCTTGTACTGTAAAGATTATGAACCTGAAACTTCAGCTTCTGATCCAGGGATTCCATTTATTGATAAACCCGAAAAATTCGTGCTCAATAAATATGAAAGAGGTACAGTAAAAGGTCTATATGACCTCATTGAAAAAGATATCGTGGAAGGTCTTCCCTTACTTGATGACAACAGATACAAGGTCAAAAAATACCACTTTACCAAAACTGCTGCCCATGCCTTTGCAACTCGCTTTTATTTATTTAAACATAATTATACCAAGGCCGTTGAACATGCAAATCTAGCTCTTGGAGAAAACCTCTACAATTATATCAGACCCGTAAACAATAGAGCTTTTGCAGCAATGGAATACTTGACCTTGCAACAATGGTATTCAAGTACAGATAACCCCACCAATCTTTTGATAGTGGAAGCCGTGTCTTCTTGGGGTCGAGATTTACCATTCAATAGGTTCGGATTTACCGCTCCAATTCTAGGTGAATTAATATTTGGAGATAATATTACTACTGGACGTTTTGCCTACCCAATATATGGCGGAACGGACTACTCGTTGAACATCCCAAAATTCCGCGAACATTTTGTGAAAGGAAGTTTAAACGCGGCCTATGGTATTCCCTATAATATGATCCCATTATTGACGGCTGATGAGCTGCTTTTAAACCGTGCCGAAGCCTATGCCCGTGTAAAAAACTACGACAAGGCCATCGCAGACTTAAATACATTCATCAGTCGAAAAGTGTATCACAGTGCTGATCTACCCGTTTATGAACCAAATGGACATAATGTCAATCCCACTAGAATAAATGGTTTTTATGGAGTTTTAATCTAGAAGAAAACATTATTAAAACTGCCCTAGACTTTAAAAGAAGGGAATTCCTTTTTGAAGGGCTTCGCTGGTTTGATATTGTTCGACATAAAATCGTAGTAACCCATCGAACACATGATGAGAAAGAAACTTATGTTTTAGGCGCTAACAGCCCTATGCGTCTCTTTCAACTGCCTGCTGAGGTGGTATTATCAGGTGTTCAACCCAATCCAAGATAAAATCAAACTGTTATGAAATATTTAAAATACTCGATTGCCTTTATCATATTTCTCTTCTGTACTGCATGTTCAAAAGAAGAAACCTTGCCAGATGAACCCATTGTCGATTTAGGTGGTGAAAGATGGGTAAATGGTCCTTTAGACAAATTCATCTATCAAGAATTTATTAAATCCTACAATATTGAGATCAAGTACAAATGGACACCTTTTGAAATCAATTTTAATAGGACTTTGGTACCACCCCAAGAAAAAAGGGTCATTCCAGTTTTAACCGCGGTAAGAGATATCTGGATGAAACCTTATGAAAAAGTTGCGGGCAAAGAATTCTTGAAAAGGTATTCGCTTTCCAAGTTTATCTTGGTGGGTAGTGCGGAGTACCAAAACAATGGTACCATTATTTTAGGTACTGCAGAAGGTGGAACTAAGGTTGTTCTATATGTAGTAAATGACTTTGAATTATCAAATCCTGATGCCGTTAGTCAGATGCTACATACCATTCATCATGAATTTGCACATATCCTGCATCAAAACATCCATTATCCTCAAGCATGGAGAGGTATAAGTACAGCTTGGTATACCCAAACTTGGTTTAATACGCCAGAAGAAACAGCAAATACTCAGGGGTTTGTGTCAAGTTATGCTAAATCTGCTGAACAAGAAGATTTCGTTGAAACGATCGCCTACTTGTTGGTGGAAGGGCAGGAAAAATTCGATGCTTTAGTAAAAGCCAATGCTCCTGTGGAAGCTACTTTCCGTCTCAAGGAGAGCATCGTGGTCCAATACTACAAGGAAGTCTTCAACATTGATTTCAGGGCTCTTCAGAGAGAAGTTCGAGCCGCATTCCTATCATTAACTAAACCAACTACAAAATGAAACCAATAATTTTCTCATTGATTATGTGCTTGCTCCTAATTTCTTGTAAAAAGGAATTTGATGGAGTTCGACCGGATGCCAAATTGAATAAATTAAAAGATGAATATGCTAAGCAATTAACAGGCTCGAAAAATGGCTGGATCGGATATTTATACCCAAAGGGTGGCGGAAGTTATACTTTTAAGTTCAATTTTGACGATAAAAACAGGGTTAAAAGCTTTGCCACTATTGATAATATCAAAGCTGGCACCTCCGACGAAAGTTCTTACCGCTTAGCAGCTGATCAGGTAGTCAGTCTTTATTTCGACACCTATTCCTACATCCATCAGTTGTCCGACCCAGACGAACAAAAAAGTGGTGGTTTAAGAGGTGGCGGTTTGATTTCTGATTTTGAATTTTCCATCATTGAAACCTCTAATGATACCATAAAACTAGTTGGAAATCATAATGAAAGCACATTAACTTTAATCAGGGCTAAGGAAAATGAAGGTGATGACTATATTAGAAAAGCTTTTCTCTTGAATACAAAGGTTGAAGAAATCAACCAGTTGGCAAACTACTATAAAACTGTAAAAATCAACAACAAGGATTATGGTGTGATTTTCAATACGGAAACCAACAATATCGCTTTTTATTATGAAGAGAACGCCACTTTCAAAAGCTTTATTACAGAGTATGCCCTTACCGATAAAGGTATTTTTCTAAAGGACCCCTTAAATGCAGGAGGCTTGGCAGTGAAAGGTTTTGATAACTTCATCATTGACAAGACCAACAATAAAACAACAGCAAAATTGAATGGAACTGTAGATGTTGATATCCTTGATCAAAACAAACCAGTCTCTATCGATAAAGATGCACCAAGAAGGATGTACCTGATCAATAAAAGATATGCTTCCTCTTTTGGGTTTACGATCGCCGGAAAAAAAGACGCCTTAGGCATTAGAACTTTCCCTGGCTTCAATTTCCTGCTTTATATTCCTAGAAGATACATTGATCCCCTTGATGCCTTGTACATCATTTTCTTGGGACAGTTTAACCTTGGACCTTTATTCAATACCCTATATAATGATCAAGGCATTTTATCCTTCAAGGTATTTAGCGCCCTCACCGGCCTAACTCCAGGTACCGAATTTGAAGAAATAGCTAGAAAACAAAATCAGATCTGGTTTGATCCTCAGGGTTTTTACGTATTTGAAACTGGGGATGAGCAATTTGATTTTGTGAGCGTGAAAGATAGCAAGGTATGGATAAGATTTAATTAATAAAATCATGAAAAAATATATATTATTTATGTTGTCCCTTTGCTTCATTTTCTCTTGTAAGAAAGGAGATCTGAATACATTTGAAGTAGTAGAAGTCTGGGAAAAACCTGAAGTTAAGTTAAAGCAACTTACTGACGCAATTGCTTCGCATAAAACAGGTTGGGAGTTTGTAATTGAGTATGGCCCGAATCAAGTAGTCACTTACGGTTACCTAGGATTTAATTCTGAGAATTCGTCGGATTTTATCAGTGATTTCTCAAAGAATTTTTCAACATTCGATAAAACTAATTATCAATTCGGAATCATCAAAACCAATCCATCAATACGGTTTCCTAAAGGTAGTAAATTTGCAAATCTAGCGTCTGATGCCCGATTAATCGATACATTATTTACTTTTAAGAGCATCAAGTCGGATACCATTACTTTGGAAGGAGAAATGAGTAAATCCATTATGAAATTGACTAAATGCTCTCCTGAAAAATTAACACAATTAAAAGCAAATTCAATTAGTGCAGATTATGAAAAATTAAAGAAATTGGCAGAAATGCCTAGATATTTCTTTTCATATAAGCAAAACGGAAAAACCTTTGGTTTAGAAATTGACACGGCTAACCGTCTTTTATCATTTATTTCAGGGACCAATCAAAACCCAGTGGTTACAAAATCCAATTATTTCTTTAATGGAAGTGGAATATCACTGGTCAAACAAGTTGATATTGAAGGTGTTAAAATAAAATTGATTGAAGGTTTAGAAGTCAAAGCGACATCAATGAGCTCTAGGAATGGTGTTGAAATTTCCAATGAAAGTAAACCACAGATTTACGATATAAAAACAGCAAAGGAATTTACGGAAGTGAAAGGAAAAAGGTTATGGTGGTTATCGACAGATGGCTTTGGAAAACGAAATCAACCCGATATTGCAGGTTTTCAAAAGATCCCAAATTTTACGGATTTTAATTTAGCCCCTAATTATGATTATTATGAAGAATACAAAACCTATTTCTGGTTTATGGGATTCAATCTAAGAGGTGAAAATCCCGGCAGCTTTCATGGTCCTGTTTCAAGGTTTGCTGACAATGGCATTCTCAGATTCATACCTTTTTTGGAAGGTGCTCCTGCAACTATTCCATCTGTTATTCAAGCAATGAATATCACTGCGAGATATATCTATAACCGAAATGGGTTTTATGTGATTAAAACCGGTATTGGCTACACTTTAGTCGATGCAACCGATGGTTTAACGTGGGCATATTTCCAAGCTCCACCTGATTTATCTTAAATTTATTCAAACAACTCCCCAAAGTAAATATTAAACTGGGGAGTTGTTTTTTATATTACCACACATTCAACAAACTATGCTGACTTGCCGTAAAAATATTCCTAAACACAATATTTAATTCATTTTCCCTTTGTGCTGCCCGAATCCCTAACAAGGGCAATATTTCCGCACAATCCATCCGCACATCTTTAGCAATTTCTCTTGATAAATCGTCAATCTGCTTGTATAAGCCTTCCTCTACCTCTTCTCCTGCTACAGCATTATCCCACAACTCAACTCCATAAGCCTTCACCCTACTCAGCTTTTCCTCAAATTTGGACCGCATTTGATCAAGCTGTTTAAACCTCACCTTGCTATGCTTTTCTGCCCAATTCACATCCTTTGACTTCTCGAAGTAATACTTTTCGCACAGGTCTAAAAACCGTTTAAACATCCCAACATAATTCACCAATAGGGTCAATTCTGCAAATGGCATAAAAGGAATATTGAATAGTGCCGAATCAGATTGCTTATATTTCGGATCCAGTACAAAAGCATTTTCCTTTGGTACTTTGAGGTCCTGAAAGGAAAACGAATGGCTAGCGGTACATTCCAAGCCAATGGTATCCCAATCATAATGGATCAGGACATCATCTTTTGGCACCAGAAATGAATAATATTTAGCCTGTCCAGATTCATCCTTAACCAGTTCTCCATTTTCAATGATTTCAGCATTAAAGGTGAAATGCGTTAAATGCGGAGCCCCAGTTGCATAGCTCCAAAAACCAGAAACCACATAATGGTCCCCAGCATCAATGGCCTTCCCTCCGACTCTTCCACTTCCGCCCAAACAGATCTTGGGATCAGACCATAGTTTCTGCGCAAATTCTGGCTGGATAAATCCAGCAAACATATTCGCTCCAGCACATAAAGTCAATGTCCAGGCCAATCCCCCATCCCAATAGGCAATCTCTTCCAATAAGTCCAAGCCTTCCGGGAATGACATCTCCAAGCCATTTAATGATTTTGGAACCCAGAGGTTAAACCAATTGTTTTGATATGCAAGCGCTAGCTGTTCCCCGCTAAGGGTTTTATTCTTGATACCTACAGCCTGTAATTCTTTTATGATTTGGATTTGTTCTGATGTCAACATTTAAGGGTTTGTTTTTAATTCTAAATTTTGGGATTTCATAATACGCTGCCAATTCAGAAAGCCAAAAATAGCAACCACAAATAAAAAGGTAGTCAATGCAGCGAAAAGGTAGAGGTCCTTATGGATCAAAAGTGGGATGGCAAAAAAGTTACTGATATTGAGCAATATCCAATTCTCTATTTTTCTTTTTGCCAATAGCCACATTCCTGCCCAGGCAGTGGAAGTCACCCACGCATCCCAGATGGGTACATCGGAATTGGTAATGCTGCGAAGCAAAAAATAAAAGATCAAGAAACCTCCAAATACGATGCTGAGGACGGTGATCCATTCTTGCTTAGTCGCATGGGTAATAGGCTGTTCTTTCGCAGTCTTATTACTAACCCAAAACCACCAACCATAAATACTCATGACCAAGTAATAGATTTGCAAGGCGATTTCAGCATAAAGTCCAGCATTGTACAGTACCAACATACCGGTAGTAATCCCTAAAATCCCAAATAGATAGTTGGATACTTTATTGTTCTTGGACAATAAGACTTGAATGATTCCACAGATTACAGAAAACCTTTCCAACCAGGAAGCCTGCTGCAATGTTTGAATAATGTTATTAAAGATTTCCTCCAATTTCGCTGAATGGTAAAAGCACTTATGGAGATAAGGGAAAGGATTTTTATTATTCCTACGCCAGCATTACCTGGATCAGGTTCATTCTGAATAAAATCAGAATTGGGTATCATCTCAGCCTAAAATATGTCCCGTTTGCAACGGGACATATTAGCACCCCATAAGTATTGTAAATATTATTTATCGATCTGCAAAATAGCAGAAGTACGATTTCTAGTTGATTGACACAGCTCGGCGTCATCATTTAATTTCTTGCCCCAAGATGGGATCATCTCACGCAATTTTTTACGGTAAGAGTCAGATTTTGCACGATCTGGGAAACATCTCTTCAACAGATTGATCATGATCGCTACTGAAGTCGATGCACCTGGTGATGCCCCCAACAAGGCAGCTATAGAACCATCTGCACTTGAAACTACCTCAGTTCCGAATTCCAAGATCCCCCCATGTTTCGGATCTTTCTTGATAACCTGAACACGTTGCCCTGCTTTTTCGATTTCCCAATCTTCCAATTTAGCGGTAGGCATAAATTGTTTCAAGGAATCTAATTTGTCCTGAGGTTTCTTCATTACCTCGGTGATCAAATATTTAGTCAATGGTAAGTTATCCAAACCTGCTGACAGCATCGGACCGATATTCGAAAGTTTAATCGAGGCTGGTAGGTCGAAATAAGATCCTTTTTTCAAGAATTTAGTTGAAAAACCTGCATATGGACCAAACAACAAAGCTTGTTTTCCATCGATATAACGGGTATCCAAATGCGGTACCGACATCGGAGGCGCTCCTACTGACGCTTTACCATAAACCTTAGCATGGTGTTGTTTAATGATCTCTTCATTATTACATCTCAACCATTGTCCACCCACTGGGAAACCACCATAGCCTTTCGCTTCAGGGATTCCCGATTTCTCTAACAATAATAAAGAGTGGCCACCTGCACCGATGAAAACAAACTTCGCCAAGATTTCTCTTTTCTTGCCTGTTTTCAAATCTTTAACTTCTACTTCCCATCTGCCATCATCTTCACGGTCAATATCTTTAACTTCTTGGTTCAAGGACAACTTGATGTTATCTTTCCCGTCCAAGTAGGTAATCAAATCTCTGGTAAGAGCACCGAAGTTCACATCAGTACCGATATCCATCTTTGTAGCAGCAATAGCCTCATCAGCTGATCTGCCTTCCATCATCAAGGGAACCCATTCCTTCAACAATGCTTTATCCTCGGTATACTCCATACCTTTGAATAAATTTTGTTTGGTCATGGTCTCAAATCTGGTTTTCAAGAATTGCACATCTTTATCGCCGAATACTGCCGACATATGCGAAACACGACGGATAAAGTGATTAGGATTCTTGATAATATTCTTTTCTACTAGGTAAGACCAAAACTGCTTGGAAATCTCATATTGTTCGGCAATACTGATTGCCTTATCAATTTTCACACTTCCATCAGGCTGCTCTGGTGTATAGTTTAGTTCACAAAGTGCTGAGTGACCTGTACCGGCATTATTCCACGCATCTGAACTCTCTGCAGCAACAACATCCAAACGCTCGATTATCTCTATATTAATATCTGGACTTAGCTCATTAATTAACGTACCTAACGTCGCGCTCATGATACCTCCACCAATCAGAACGACGTCAACTTCCGTTTTTTTTGTTTTCTTACCCATGGTTTTTAAATGAAATACAAAATTAATATTCGCTTTATATTATAGCGAATAAATTTGTCAGAAACATTTCAAATATTTGTGATTTTATCAATAAACACCTATTTCCTTATTCAAATCTACCATAATCCCATTTTTTTGAATTTTTGAGAGGTGAAATGCGCTGTTGGGGGTAATTTTTGAACCAGGATTCCCTTCGGGAATCATCATCGGAGCCGAGATGCCGGCCAGGGTACGGATATTTGAACCAGGATGGAAAGGATGAGAGGATAAACCAAGATCTGGGGAGGAACCAGGATTCCCTCCGGCGCCGCTCAGGGTACGGGATGGGAGGATGGACTAAGATTATTGGCGGATGCCAATCGCCTATATATTTATTCTTCATTTTTCCATTTCCCTTGTCTTCCTGACGCAGGAAGGATCTAGGAACTATTTATTCAATAAATTTATTGGCGAACAGGTCATCCATCTTCGATGGATAATGACAAGAACGTTGTGGGGCATTTACGTACAGATTCTTCACTCATCGTTCAGAATTGGAAGCCTCCTGAGAGGGATTCAGAGCGCAGCGAAGAATCTATTGTTGTTTTTTTTGTGGAATTTGTCATCGTAATCGTAAGATGAGGAAACTATTTTCTTTATTTAGAAAGAATTATTGAAAAATATTTCACCCCCGCTAGGGGTTTTACCTTTATCAATTCATCCTTCTACAAAGATGCCACCCCTTCCAGGGGTTTTCCACAAACATCAATCCTTCCGAAGGAAGTCCTTTAGCCCGCGGCTCATTTCCAGTGGCGGAAAAATGGGTAGAATGCCGATGCCTGTGCGTTGGGATTGTCCTTGGAATGCTTTCAATAGCTCATCCCATTAAAAGGGATGATCTATTGAAAGATATTCCCGACAACAAGGCATTCTATCCATGTGCGCTGGATTGTGCGAAAAGCCACCTTAAATGGGCCGAAGCGTTTTGGTTACTTTTGCGCTTCAAAAGTAACAATGAGATTTGTAATCCTTAAATGGGCCGAAATCGTTACGGATTCGAGTTGTTTTTGGTATCCGTGAGCTCCTTCGTCGGTTTGGTTACTTTTGGGCTCCAAAAGTAATAAAGAGAATTTGCTAAAAACATTTCGCCCCCACTTCCCTTCCCCCTTTATCGATCCCTCTTTCCATAAATATGTCATTTAAAAACTTCCTATTACTATTCATTTTTTGTATTATGCAGTTTATTTTCCACTTTTGTGGACTTTATATTATTGAACATAAATATTTATTTATATGAAATTGTTAGCCGGAAAAACAGCCTTGATCACTGGGGCATCCAAAGGGATTGGTAGAAAAATTGCTGAAGTATTTGCACAGAATGGTGCAAACGTTGCATTCACCTACCTATCTTCTGTAGAAAAAGGTCAAGCCCTAGAAAAAGAACTTGAACAATTCGGAACAAAAGTAAAAGGATACCGTTCTGACGCTTCTAAATTTGATGAAGCTGATAAATTAATCAATGATATCGTTGCTGATTTTGGGACCCTTGATATTGTTGTGAACAATGCCGGGATCACTAAAGATGGTTTATTGATGCGTATGACGGAAGAAAATTGGGACGATGTGATCAATATCAACTTGAAATCAATCTTCAACATTTCTAAAGCAGCTTCTAAAGTGATGATGAAAAACCGCAAAGGTAGCATCATCAACATGAGTTCTGTAGTAGGTGTACAAGGTAACGCTGGACAAGCTAACTATGCAGCTTCTAAAGCAGGCATCATTGGCTTCTCTAAATCTCTTGCAAAAGAGCTGGGTTCTAGAAACATCCGTACCAATGTGGTTGCTCCTGGATTTATCCGTACCGAGATGACCGATGTATTGGATCCTAAAGTTGTTGAAGGATGGGAAGCTAACATTCCATTGAAACGTGCTGGTGAGCCTGAAGATGTTGCAAACGCTTGTTTGTTCTTGGCTTCAGACCTTTCTTCTTATATCACTGGACAGGTGATCCCTGTTTGTGGTGGTATGTTATAAGATCGAACGAATTTTTATATATTTCTTCGGGTCAAGTTCGGGTCTCATTCGAGACACATTCGGAAAATTCCGAATGTGTCTCGAATAAGGTCAAAGCTTGGCCCGAATTTTTTTTGTCCAATTTTTGGATTTTTTAAATTCGATGGTATTAAAAAAACATTTAATATTTGATGTTGTATATTTGCAGCAATGGAAATTTCGGACAAAATATTCGCTATTCAAAATGAAATAGACTTTAACAATTGTGCAGTTGAAATCTTTAGATTCCAAGCCAAGAACAATTTAGTCTATCAGCAATTTCTGGATATCTTAAAAGTGAATCCGGAAGCAATCCAGCATTACCGAGAAATCCCTTTCCTCCCTATCCAATTCTTTAAATCACAGGAAGTAATAATCGAAGGATTAGAACCAGAAGTGACCTTCTCTTCATCGGGAACAACGGGCATGATCACTAGCAAACATCTGGTAGCCAAGAGTGATTTGTATGTGGAGAGTTTCAGAAGAGCTTTCGAACAGTTCTACGGAAAAGTTGAAAATATGGCCATAGTAGCCTTATTGCCATCCTATTTGGAGCGTTCAGGATCTTCGCTGATCTATATGGTGGATGACCTTATCAAGCGTTCTAATCAGGCTGAAAGTGGTTATTTCTTATACAACCATGATGACCTGTTCCATACACTGACAAAACTTAAGGAATCGGGAACCAAGACCGTCCTATTTGGCGTGACTTATGCCCTATTGGATTTCATTGAGCAATACCAGATTGATTTTCCTGAGTTGATCGTGATGGAAACTGGTGGCATGAAGGGCAAGAGAAAGGAAATGATCCGTGAGGAATTGCATCAGATCTTATGTGAAGGGTTTAATGTGAAGAGCATTCATTCTGAATACGGCATGACTGAATTGCTTTCCCAAGGCTATTCTTATGGAGAAGGTTTATTCCATACCCCAAATTGGATGAAGATCTTGATCCGTGACACCAATGACCCATTGTCCCTATTGGACAATAAAAAAACAGGAGCAATAAATGTCATTGATTTAGCCAATTATTATTCCTGTTCCTTTATTGCTACGCAAGACCTTGGAAAGTTCCATACAGATGGATCCTTTGAAATCTTGGGTAGGTTTGACAACTCGGATATCCGAGGTTGCAATCTTTTAGTTCAATAGCTTATTGCAAGCTTGGATCTTCAAAGGTGTTACCAGCATTGATATCACCAGTATCATAACCTTTTTTGAACCAATACATACGTTGTTCTGAAGAACCGTGGGTAAATGATTCTGGATTAGACTGTCCATACGCTTGTTCTTGGATATGGTCATCGCCTACTGCTGCTGCTGCACGCATTCCTTCGACAATATCATCATAGGTAATCTCTACATCCGTAGATTTATTTAAGTGATGTGCCCAGACGCCAGCATAAAAATCTGCTTGCAGTTCAGTCATCACTGAGATTTTATTGTTCTCACGTTCACTCAATTTTCCTCGCATGGCATTGGTTTGCGATAGAACACCAAATATATTTTGGATATGGTGACCTACCTCATGTGCAATAACATAAGCTAAAGCGAATTCACCTTTAGCACCATATTTTTGAGAAAGTTCACGGTTAAAGCTTAGGTCAAGATAGACTTTCTGGTCCCCTGGACAATAAAAAGGTCCATAAGCTGATCTACCGACACCACAACCACCTGTTTCAGTACCTTCGGTATAAACTACCATAGTTGGTTTTGGATATGATTTTCCATTTTCCTGAAAAATCTTGCCCCATACATCATCGGTACTTGCCAAAACCACATCCGCAAAATCCATCAATTTATCTTCTTCAGGAGTAGATTGATACTCCCCTTGTTCATTGACCGTGCCTTGTTGCCCTGAACCTTGCATTTGGTTCAACAAATCATTTGGATCACCACCCATTAAGAAGCCGATAATCAAAACGATAACACCTCCAATTCCCCCAAGAGTCATTTTCTGCCCACCAGACATCCCTCTACGATCTTCAATATTTCCGCCGCGGCGGCCGCCTTGCCATTTCATAAATATTTCTTTATTTAATTTTAGTTTGTTTTGGTTACACTACAAATTCTTTGCCATAGCTATTATCAGGTGATAATATTGGTTAAAGGTACAATTCATTCCCCTCATTTAAAATGCTTATCTTTGAAATCATTATATATTACCAAACATATGTTATTAGACGATCTGAAAAATAGAAGTGAGAGTCAATGCGAATTATGTCGCTCATCAGAAAACCTGGACATTTATGAAGTTCCTCCTACTTCCAACCCTTCTTTAGATAACAGCATTTTGATATGTTCTGTTTGCAAAGCACAAATAGAAAAAACCGAACAGATTGATCCGGAACACTGGAAAGTACTTGCTGAAACCATGTGGTCTGAGCACTTGCCTGTTCAAGTGGTTGCTTGGAGAATGTTAAGCAGATTGAGAAATGAAGCTTGGGCAGCCAATAATTTAGATATTTTATATTTAGATGATGAGACCCTCGAATGGGCAAAGAAAACAGGTGATCATGAAGCTGAGGCAACCGTAGAGTTCCATCAGGATTCAAATGGTACACGCTTGTTTGAAGGTGATACCGTGGTCTTAATCAAGACCCTAGACGTAAAAGGCTCCAGTATTTCAGCAAAATTGGGCACCGTCGTTAAGAATATTAGACTTGTTCCTGACAATACCGAACAGATTGAAGGTAAGATTGAAGGGCAAACAATCGTTATATTAACAAAGTACCTGCGTAAAGGCTAAGCTTTTAGGCAGCTAGAAAAACGTAAATCATGAGAAAATTATTATTCACCGCATTAATTGGCTTTGTTTGCTTACAAGTAAATGCACAAGAAAAAATTGATGCAAAAAAAATGGAAGAGGTCATAGCAAAACCTCAAACCCAATTATTGGATGTGCGCACTGCTGCTGAATATGCTGGCGGCCATATTCCAAATTCAGTAAATGTGGATTGGAACGAAAAAGAAAACTTCCAGGAGTCCATCAAAACATTGGATAAAAATGAGCCTGTTTATGTGTATTGCCTAGGTGGAGGAAGAAGCAAACAAGCTGCTGCATTCTTGACAGAAAATGGTTTTAAAGTATATGACTATTCAGGAGGAATGATGGATTGGAGAAGTGGAGAGAAACCAGAAATAAAACCGGATAACGCGAAAGAAAGCAAAGGATTAAGCACCGAAGATTTTGATAAGATCATCAATTCTTCTGAGCTAGTCTTAGTAAACTTTTCTGCTGTATGGTGTGCTCCTTGCCAAGAATTGAAACCAACAATTGAGAAGATTGAAAAAGAACAAGCAGGTAAAGTTAAGGTGGTAAGAATTGACGCGGACCAGAATAAAGAGCTGATGAAAGTTTTAAATGTCCGTGGCATCCCCCAACTATTGCTTTTCAAAAAAGGTGAAGAAGCATGGAATAAATCAGGCATTGCAACCGAGGCGGAAATTCTAGCACAGATCAAAAAAGCGAAATAAAAAATCAAATAATTAGAAAAAGGTGAATCAAACTGCATTAATATCCGGAGCTGTCCTAGGAATTCTATCCATCGTCTTTGGAGCATTTGGGGCACATGCCCTAAAAAAGGTTCTAACTGAGGAAAGATTAAGTTCTTTTGAAGTTGGAGTCCGCTACCAAATGTATGCTGCCATTACCTTGCTTATCATCGGTTTTCACCTTGATTTCAATAGTTCTATTGAAAACTGGGCTTATTATGGTCTATTTTGGGGCTGTATCCTTTTTTCAGGAAGTATCTATATCTTGAGCTTCAAAGATCTTTTGAAATTCAAAATGAAATTTATCGGACCAATCACCCCTTTGGGCGGTCTATTGATGATTGTTGGTTGGCTAATGCTCTTGATTTCTTTTATAAATTAAGAAGATAAAGTATAAAAGAATGCCTTCGAATAATTCGAGGGTATTCTTTTTATAACTCTTTATACCATTTTAAATACTGTACAATGGCTTTTTTCTTGTCATCGTCCAAATGGTAATTCAAACTCTCATTTAAATATTTGTGGTAATCAAAATTGGGAAATACCGGGAGACCCGGAATAACATCATCAGGTCTAGAAACGCCATCCGCTAAGGCAGCATTGAATTTCTCCTCAAAACTATCTGGTAATTTTTTATTGGAAACCCAGACTGCATAGGCAAATGGTAAGACTGTCAATTCTTTCCAATAATGCCCCAAATCATAAGCATAAGGAACTTGTTCTTTCTTACCAAAGGTTCTGTCACCGATCAATACAAAGGCATCAGCCTCTCCTTCCGTGACAATTTCTACATCTCTCTTCCAGTAATGCTTTAATAGTATTCTAGCTAGACCATTTGAAGTCCTAGATTGCTTATCTAACAGCAAAGTATTGATTTCCTCAATGGGTTTTGTGGAGAAGATAAAAACAGAATCTACATAATCGGTTGAACCAATACAATAATCACCGATATAATGGTATTCCTGTAGATCGGTTAAAGCGGCGGTGGGAATAATTCCCATATCAGATTCGTCTGCAATAACCTTACGAGCACATTCTGATGGATAATCTACAGAAAGCTCAATATCGTTCATTACATCTGAGTTTCTTATTCCTTGCAAAAAGGGCAATGTATTGGTATAAGAAACTGCAGATATTCTAATCTTATTCATTTAACAAACCTTCTAAATGTTTGGTGTTGAAATAATCAACAATAGAAAAACTGTTGTTTTCATACTCTAATTTATATAGAGCAGTATTAGTGTGTGGGAAGTCATCCATTTTACATACGGGAACATCAGTCAGATGGCAGAGCATAATCCGCATCGCACGACCATGCATGCAGACTAGGATAGTTTCTTCCTCTTGTTGTTCGAGCATATAATCAACGGCTTCTTTCTGTCTGAAGACGAGGGCATTTGGAGATTCCCCGTTTTCAATAGCTAGATCCAGATCATTGTTTCTCCAAGAAGTAACCACTTTATCAAATCCCGAAAGGATATCTTCCGTTTGCTCCTGACCTTCATAGATCCCCCAACTGATCTCATCCAAGCCCATCAATTGTTCCATTGGAACTCCATCTTTTAGGAATGGGGAAACCGTCTGGTGGGTCCTCAGTAAAGTTGAGGTATAAATCTTGTCAAAAGGGATGTCTTTATAAGCATCATAGAAGGCTTGGGCTTGCTTAAATCCATTATCATTTAATGGGCTGTCCACACCTCTGCCCTGCACAATACCTTTTAGATTTAAATCGGTTTGACCGTGACGTATAAAATAAAATGTTTTCTTCAATTTAACTCCAACTTATGAATTTACGACAGGCAAAGAATAATATTGTTTCTTTGGATTGGTTTCTTCAAATACAAAATCTTTATAATCTGTCACCACATTATAAAGGGTATCACGTTCGATCGGATGACGACCAACATTCTTGATCAATTCAACCAGTTCTTTCGTACTCATGGCAGGAGTCTGCTCCTCTGCGCCAGCCATACTATAGATCTTGGTGGTATCATCCAATGTGCCATCGATATCATCTACCCCAAAACTTAAGGACATCTGAGCCGTATTCCTGGAGATCATCGCCCAATATGCTTTGATGTGGGCGAAATTATCCAAATAAATCCGGGCAATGGCGTAATTCCTCAAGTCTTCAATCACCGATACTTCAGGGACATGATCCATTTGGTTATCCTTATTCCTAAATTTCAAAGGAATAAAAGTTTGGAATCCACCGGTTTTGTCCTGTAATTCCCTTAAGCGTTCCATATGGTCCACGCGGTGCCAATATTCTTCAATATGGCCATATAACATGGTAGCATTGGTATGCATCCCTAATTTATGCGCCTGTTCATGAATATCCAACCATTGTTCGGCATTACATTTATCATTGGCAATTTTCTCGCGAACTTCAGGATGAAAGATCTCGGCTCCGCCCCCGGGCATGGAATCCAAGCCACAGGATTGCAAGAATTTCATGCCATCGTAATGGCTTAATTTTGCTTTCTTGAAAATGTAATAGTATTCTACTGGGGTCAGACCCTTGATATGCAGTTCAGGACGATGCTCTTTGCAACGTCTAAAAAACTCGGCATAAAAATCAAGATTTTGCTTAGGGACAACTCCCCCTGTGATATGGACTTCGGTAACTGGCTCATCATCGTATTTCTTTACGATGTCCAACATAGCATCTACATCCATTTCCCAACCTTCAGTCCTATTCTTGACTAATCTCGAATAAGAACAAAATTTACAGTCATAAACACAGACGTTGGTGGGTTCTATATGGAAATTACGATTGAAGTAGGTGTAATCTCCGTGTTTTTTCTCTCTGATATAATTTGCTAATACGCCTAAATAGCCTAATTCTGCGTTTTCATAAAGGTATACCCCCTCTTCAAATGTAATACGCTCGCTATTAAGTACCTTCTCTGCAATTAGCTTTAATTCATTCGATAAATTTTTGTCGTTCAATAAAAACGATAATTTTTCTGTTGCTTCCATTTCGCGGTCCTTACTATACAAATGTAGGAAAACATACCCGAAAAAGCTAAATTTTGGAGGCCTAAGCTTCTACAAATTGTTGCATATCAATCAGGCGTTTGTAAAGACCATTTTGTGCGATCAAATTCAAATGTGAACCAACTTCAACGATTTGCCCAGCTTCCAATACGATAATCTTATCTGCATTTTGGATCGTACTCAATCGGTGTGCAATAACAACCGTTGTCCTGTTCTCCATCAGCTTGTACAAAGAATCTTGAACCAAACGTTCAGACTCGGTATCCAAAGCTGAGGTAGCTTCATCTAATAACATGATAGGCGGGTTTTTCAATACCGCCCGCGCAATACAGATACGCTGACGTTGCCCACCAGATAATTTAGACCCACGGTCACCAATATTCGTTTGATAGCCAGCTTCCGTACCCATAATGAATTCATGCGCATTGGCAATCTTTGCTGCTTGAATTACCTGTTCTTCCGTAGCTTCGGCATTGGCAAAGGCAATGTTATTGAAAATGGTATCATTGAACAAGATAGACTCTTGATTTACAACGCCAATGATCCTTCTGAGCGAATCTTGCTTCAAATCCTTGACATCAACTCCGTCAATACTGATTGCACCCTGCGTAGCATCCATAAATCGAGGGATCAAATCTACTAAGGTAGATTTTCCACCTCCCGATGGCCCCACAAGTGCTACAGTTTCGCCCTTATTGATCGTAAGGTTAATATTTCGTAAGACTTGTGTCTCTTCATAAGCGAAATAAACATTATTGAATTCAATTTTGCTATCAAACCTATCAATATCTAAAGCAATTGGTTTATCAGCTACTTGGTTTTTCTCATCGATCAATTGCAATACACGCTCACCGGCAGCAATACCATTATGGATATTACTAAAGGCATCGGTCAATGCTTTTGCCGGGCGCATAACCTGCGAAAAGATAGCGATATAAGCGATGAATTCAGAAGCTTCCAAATCACCTTGACCACTTAGGACAAGATGACCACCATATAGCAATATGACTGCAACCATGCCTACTCCCAACAATTCAGAAACTGGAGATCCCATTTGTTGACGACGTACCATCCTACGATTGATCTTGGCATATTCATCATTCTCTGCATTGAACCTCCCTTTGATGAAATCAACAGCATTAAATGATTTGATGATTTTTATACCAGATAAAGCTTCTTCCAATAAAGTAATCATATTGGCATAAATCTTTTGCCCCTGTTGGGCTTGATGCTTTAAAGTCTTTACGATCTTGGAGATAAAAAATGCCGAAACGGGAATGACCAACAAGGAAAACACAGTCAGTTTAGCCGAAATCAAGAACAACATCACCAAATAAGCAATCAGTTGCAAAGGCTCCTTGAAAGCGACCTGCAAGGTTCCGGTAACCGAAAATTGAACTACCTGAACATCTGAAGCGATTTTGGAAATAATATCCCCTTTTCTTTGGTTCGAAAAATAACCAAGGTGCAGGTTCATCACATTGTCAAATACCGATTTCCTCAGGTTTAACAAGGTATGTATCCTTAGGTTTTCCATAATCCTTTGGGAAAGGTACCTGAAAAGGTTACTGATAAAAACAGAAGCCACAATGACAATACAGACATATTTCAAGGCATCGTATGCACCTAAACGATCGTTCAGATCATAAGCATAGTAATTGAAATAACCCATTACGTCGAAGCCTTCAGGCTTTGCAACAGGTTCTATTACGGCATCTTGGGAATTAAATAGGGTATGTAATAGCGGTGCTAATAATGCTAAATTCAAGGTGCTGAACACCACCATTATCAATGTACATATGATATAAGGAATAGCATATTTTTCTATGGGTTTCGCGAACGAGAGCAGTCTAAAGTATGTCTTCATGCAGATTACTAAGATTACAAATGTAATAAAAATTGTAATCTAAGCGGTTTTCCTATCCTAATGGGAATGAATTGTTGCAAACAAATGTCAAAAATAGAGATGACAAAAACATTCTTTCTAACCATTAAGCTCACAATATTACAGCGAATAATTCTCCTTGAATCAATAAGATTTAGTTTTCATAATATTGAAAGTTCTCGCGGGTGACAATGTCTATTGGCATATATTGTAACTTCACGACCTTTCTTTTTGCAATAAAGAACTCGTACAAGGCTAAAAAGGCTTTATAACCTTGTTCCAAAGGTTTCTGGCAGATCAAGAAATCTATGATGCCATCTTTCAGGAATTCAATGTTCTTGGTATGATAACCATTACCAACCAATTTGATATGGTCTAGGCCTCTGCTTTTGAGATAATTTGCAACGATATATGCCCTTGAATTGGTTACATAAATAAGTTTAGGGTCCTTATTCAGTAGGTAATCGTCCATGAATACCGAAAACTCGTCATTTTCATTGATTTCAATATTGAAGCTATCAATAGAGCAATTGTATTGGCTGTCCAAAAAGTATTGCTCAAAACCACGGATCTTTTCCTCCAAATGCTGGATGGAATCTTTCTCACGCACCACATTAACCACTAAGATTTCGTCCTTGGGCTTAATGAGATATTGACAGAGGTGCCCCACTACCCTTCCGGACTGGATCAGATCTTGGCCAATATAACTTAATGGGTGTACTTTGGGAATTTGGGATTCAATAAAGACAAACTGAATTCGACGCTCAACACATTTGGCGGCAAATTCCCTGGTTTCATTGATAAAGATGGGAGCTACAATTACCCCGTCAATATGTTTGTTCAAAAGCTCTTCACTCTGTTCTATAAAACTCAAGCGGTCTTCCATATCAAAGAAATAGTAGCGTAAATCCACACCAAAATCCCCGAATTCAGAAAGTGCCTCCTTTATACCTGACACTGGAGCATTCCATTGATCTGCTTCCGAACATTCTTTGGGAATCAGGATACCAAACTTGTACACTCTTTTTGATGCTAATCTCTTAGCTAAAATGTTTGGCTTATAATCCATTTCTTTGATTATGGACAATATCTTTTCCTTAGTTTTTTGCGCTACGCCGGTTCGATTGTGAAGGACTCTATCGACTGTGGCTATGGAAACATTTGCTCTGCGAGCAATCTCTTTTACACCAGATAATTCAGATACTTTCATGCGTCTAGATAATTAAAGAAAATTTTTTACTCTTTGTTGTATTACACTATCATTTAAACGAAAATACACTTTTATATCTTTAATTATTATTTTCTTTTAAATTAATTTTCAATGAACAGGTTTTTACATATTAAAATCAAGGGTAAACCGATACTTAACAAAAATTTTGGTCTAACTTGACTAGGTTAAGTAAACATTAAATAATGGGATGAAAGCATCAGATGATAGAAAATGCTGAAATCTGAAGAAGAAAAATGAAGGAAACTTACTTAAAGTAATTAAATGTATATTGATTAGGAATACAGCAAACAAGCTGACTTTCTTTGGGTTAAAAAAATTAAGTAAGTTCGCATTTTCCTAATAATTATTTTTCAATTGAGATCCAGAGGTTTATTCGGCTTTAAGTTTATGCTTTTGGAGCATTGAATAAAATTAAAAAAGATTTAAAAAAAGTGGATGTTTAAAATACTTTTGCTTTTAATGAAAAACAGTCATTAATTATTCATAAAGTAGCTTTATTATTTATCATAATTGAAATAAAACCATTAAGATTTTATAATTTTATCGCCAAATTAAATTAAATAATGGAAATAGAAGTAGCGAAACGACTTCAACGAACTGAAGAATACTACTTTTCGAAGAAGTTGAGAGAGATCGATGAGATGAACAGGAACGGTGCGCAGGTAATCAACCTTGGCATCGGCAGTCCTGACTTGCCTCCTCATCCCGAAGTGATAAAGACACTTCAGGAGCAGGCCGCATTATCAACCACTCATGGCTATCAAAGTTATAAAGGCGCTCCTGCCCTTAGAACTGCCATGGCGGATTGGTATGCTCGATATTATCGCGTTTCACTAAATCCTAATACAGAAATCCTTCCATTAATTGGTTCTAAGGAAGGGATCGTCCATATTTGCATGACTTACCTGCAAGAAGCTGATGAGGCTTTGATCCCTAATCCAGGCTATCCTGCCTATTCAAGTGCGGTAACCATCACTGGAGCGACTCCGGTAACCTATAACTTAAAGGCTGAGAATAATTGGTTACCTGATTTCGAAGAACTTGAATCAAGAGATCTAAGTCGGGTTAAACTGATGTGGATCAATTACCCGCATATGCCTACTGGTTCATTAGCAGACCGTGCTTTCTTTGAAAGAATCATTGAATTTGGAAAGAAACACCAAATCCTGATTTGTCATGACAACCCATACAGTTTTATCCTGAATGAGCATCCGCAAAGTATCATGGAGGTGCCAGGTGCATTGGATGTGGCAATTGAGCTTAACTCGCTTAGTAAGTCCTCTAATATGGCAGGTTGGCGTATCGGCATGCTGATCGCGAATGAAAACAGGATCGGACAGATCATGAGGTTCAAGAGCAATATGGACTCTGGGATGTTCCTGCCGCTTCAATTGGCTGCTGCAAAAGCGCTGAGTTTAGATAAAGAATGGTACACGCAACTGAACCAAGAATATAAGCTGAGACGTGAGAAAGTTTTTGAAATCATGGATCTTTTGGGCTGTACATACGACAGAAACCAAGTTGGCCTATTTGTTTGGGCACGGATTCCGGAAGGGTTTGAGAACTCCTATCAGCTTTGTGATGATATTCTGTATAAAGCACATGTCTTTATCACTCCTGGAGGGATATTCGGTTCTGAAGGTGAGCAATTTATCCGCATCAGCCTATGTGCAAAAATCGAGGTTTATGAAAGTGCTATTGAGCGAATCAAAAAAGCATTAGTCTAGATCTTAGACCCTTTTTATTAATTTTTGAAGAATTTGAAATGAATATAGCAATCGTCGGAATAGGTTTGATCGGTGGTTCCATCGGTATCCGACTTAAAGAAACCACACTCTTCGATAAGATCATCGGAGTAGAAAAAAGCGAGGCAAATCAGAAAAAAGCCCTTCAATTGGGCTTGGTGGATGAAATCCAAACTTTAGATCAGGCTTTAAAATCCTGTAAAGTAATTGTATTGACTGTTCCTGTTGACGCCATCATGGTCTTGCTGCCAAAGTTATTGGATATAGCCACAGACCAGGTAATCATTGATATGGGTTCGACCAAATCGAATATCCTGAATCTGATCAAAGACCATCCTAACCGAGGCAGATACGTTGCTGCCCACCCTATGGCTGGTACTGAATATTCTGGTCCTGAAGCAGCTATCCCGAATTTATTCAAGGATAAGATGATGGTTTATGTAGAAGCCTTCCGCTCGGATGAAGATGCATTTGAATTGGCAGACAGCGTAACGGAACAGTTGGAAATGAAAACTTCTTTCATGACTGCTGAAGAGCATGATATGCATACAGCTTATGTGTCGCATATCTCCCACTTGACTTCCTTTGCCTTGGCGCTGACCGTCCTTGAAAAGGAAAAATCACAAGGTAGAATCTTTGAACTCGCTGGATCAGGTTTCCAATCGACCGTACGTCTAGCGAAATCATCTCCTGATATGTGGACCCCAATCTTCAAGCAAAACAGGACCAATGTGCTGGAAGTTTTGGAGGAACATATCAAACAACTGCAGCATATCTACGAAAAGATTGAGAACGAAGATTATGATGCAGTCCATAAATGGATCAAGAAATCCAATAAAATTAAACGTATCATTAAATAAGAGCTTATGTTGGAAAGAAAAACCTTAAGCAACGATTTGGTAAAATTAATCCCCATGATCAAGAATGATTTTGAATGGGTATTTGCTGCTGCATCTGATCCAGAAATCTGGGCGCAACATCCAGACAGCAATCGGTACACCCCGGTGGGTTTTACCAGATATTTTCAAAAACTGATTGATACTGATATCCCCTATTTGATCATTGACAACAAAACTGAACAAGTTATTGGTGCCACTTCATTCTATCATTATGATAGAAATGAAAAATCAATTGCGATTGGCTATACCTTTCTGGCCAAGGAATATTGGGGTGGAGAATACAACCAGTCTGTTAAAAACCTGATGATGGATTTCGCCTTTGAAAAAATGGACAAAGTAATTTTCCATGTCGCATCTGAAAATACGCGTTCTCAAAGAGCTTTGGAAAAAATCAATGCAGTAAAAGAGAATGAATTTGAGGAAAATGGCAGTATGAAATTTACTTACGCCATTTATAAAGACAAGAGATAATCAAATTATCAAACTGAATTTGAATCCCTTACAGTAAAAAGTAGGGGATTTTTTTTATGTTTATTTCATTTCAAAAATATAATATCGTAATATTGCGATACAGAGGTTTGATATGGGAATTACTAAGAGTGAGATCTTTACAGAGGAACAAAACAAGCTGGCCAATTACTTTAAGGTTTTGGGGCATCCAGCAAGGATTGCTATACTTCAGCATATCGTGAAGCAAAGGGGCTGTATCTGCAATGATTTAGTGGATGAGCTGGGATTGGCACAAGCCACCATATCGCAGCATCTGAAAGAGCTCAAAAGCGTAGATATCATTCAGGGTAGCATAGAAGGAAAGAGTGTATGCTATTGTATCAATGAAACGGTATGGAACGAGCTTCAAAATGTAATCCATCATTTCTTTGAAAAACCTTTTAAAAATGAAAAATGCTGTTAGCATTTTTTTTACCCTTAAGCATCGCAATATTACGATATATAAGTAAAAACAAATATTATGAAACTATCAGAAATAAAAGAAATCCTTCCCACACTGGACAATGTGGAGTTTCAATTAGAAAATGGAGTCCAAGTTCCTGAACATTTCCATGTCACTGAAGTCGGAAGCATCCATAAGAATTTCATTGACTGTGGTGGAACTATCCGTAATGAGAAAGTGGTCAATTTTCAGTTGTGGAGTGCCGACGATTTCGACCATCGTCTAAAACCAGCCAAATTATTGGACATCATCAAATTATCGGAAGAAAAGCTTCTGATCGAAGATGGGGAAATTGAAGTAGAATATCAGGCAGAAACCATCGGAAAGTATGATTTGGATTTCAACGGAAAGCAATTTATCCTGAAGAATAAGCAAACTGCTTGCTTAGCTGAGGATGCATGCGGTATTCCTCCAACAAAACAAAAGGTAAACTTGGCTGACCTGACTGTAATTGAGGGTTCTTGCTGCGTTCCTGGTTCGGGTTGCTGCTAAGACCAATATTTTTAAGGAACAAAAAAAAGGAAGGAATGGCGATTAACCATTCCTTCTTTCTATTAGGACCATCAGCATCAAACTGAGGACAAATCGTTCATCATCGACCTCCTGCTGGGTAAGTTTATTTACGGTGAATTTACGTCCAAAGAAGGAAGGTTCCTTTACAATTTCAAAGACCGGTTCATCCCGGTCATTTCGCAGGATATAAGCTGGATTGAAAACATAGCCAGAAAGTATCCCGATCAATGGAAGCTCTCCGAAAAGGCCATCCCAAAACTTTACCCAAGGGTTCTTTTCCTTGATGGTATGGTCTTGTACATCATTTGAATCCATCAGATTAAATGTAGAGCGCCAAAGGGATTTGATTGACTTCCTCCTCACCTTTCCAATTACCTTTCCGGTACGGTCAGAGATCGTGAAGGTTTGCTGAAAATCGATGAGCTTGTTCGAACGGAGCTCATACAGCAACTCAGCCTTGCTTTCATCCCTATAAACCATGATATGATCGCGCCAAGAGAAAATTTTCTCTCGGACATAGTAAATGCTGTTGCCATTGGCATCCTTCGCCGAGAAATCATTCGCGAGACTCGTAACACGAAATTGGAAATGTAAAGGATATTGTAAGTCTTTCATAAAATAAAAATATGGAATAGAATTGATATTTGAATATGACCATATTTCACATTTTCTTAATAGACTAAATGTTTACTTCACCTAAACCTAATTAATAAGTAATAATCCGATAACATCACCTGTATATTTTTGAAAAGGTTTTTGGATTCCAGATTTAAAATTGGGGTTCAACAAACAATAAATTAGCTTTTTGAACGGTTTTGAAGGCTGGGCTTCTTGGCGTCGTACTGGGATTCCAACGATAAAACCGGGACCATCTATACTTGCAAATATTCCCGTTCGTTATGTTTATTCAGACAATGAACAAAATAATCCAAGCCTATTGGATTGGGTCAATGCAAATATGGGTGGAAAAATGCCTAATCAAAATGTGAAAGTTTGGTTTCAACCATAATGCTTATTTTTAATAATTACTCTTCCTATCTAATAATTATTAGATAGGAAGAATTACTGTAATCAACCTTATGAAGAAATTAATAATTACCCTTAGTATTGGAATCTGTTTGTTTTCAAACTTCAATTCCTTCGCCCAAGTTAAACCAATCGCATTTCTTCCAAATGCCCATTCCCATAACGACTATACTCGAAACAATCCTTTTAACCAAGCTTATGGCTTAGGTTTTGGATCAATTGAGGCAGATTTATTCTTAAAAGATGGAGAGCTTTTTGTTGCCCATGACCCTGAAGATATTACAAAGGATAGGACCTTTACCAAACTATACTTAGAACCCATCCTTGATGCTTATAAACATAGTACTGATGGATACCTGTTCCCTAACAAAGGTCAATTGCAATTATTGATTGACCCTAAAACTGAGGGTGCCCCCATATTGGAACACCTTACAAAGTTGTTAAAACCGCATCGTGAACTTTTTGACAGCAAAAATAATCCTAAGGCGGTCAAGCTTGTGATAAGTGGGAACCGTCCTAAGCCTGCAGATTTCCATAAATACGATGAAATCTTCTTTTTCGATGGAACTTTGAATGAAAAATACAATCAAAAAGAACTTGCAAGAATAGGATTGGTGAGCGCTAGTTTTGGCTCTTTATCAAAATGGAATGGCCTTGGTCGATTAACTGACAAGGATTTGCAAAAGGTTAAATCTAAAGTTGATTCAGTACACAACTTGGGAAAGAAAATCAGATTTTGGGCGGCACCAGATACCAAAACTACTTGGTATGAATGGCAAAAAATAGGGATAGATTTTATCAATACAGACAAACCATTCGAGTTAAGTGAGTTCCTGGTCAATGAACCGAAAACAGCTTATCAAGAAAACTCTCCTTATTCGCCCTATCAGATTAAAGGGGACTTCAAAACTGGCTTAAAGCCAAAAAACATTATACTTTTGATCAGTGATGGTGCTGGACTATCCCAACTCTGGGCGGCTGCCATGGCAAACAGAGGTAATTTGAATGTCCTCAACATGCCTTATACAGGTTATCTTAAAACACAGCCTACTGACAATTACCATACGGATTCAGCGGCTGGAGGTAGTGCCATTGCCACTGGACACAAAACAAAAAACAGATACATCGGCGTGGATAGCCTTGGCAATAAAGTGGCGAATCTACCTGATCGCTTAAACAGCATTGGAATGCGTACTGGTATTGTTTCCAATGATGATATCACAGGTGCCACTCCTTCTGCTTTTTTCACTCATGTCAACGAAAGGGACCTTTCGGATAGTATTGCAAACGATATCCAAACCAGTACGTTGAACTTATTTATCGGTGGCTCTAACCAATCTTTTACAAAACAAGACAGTTCATTGATTAAAAAGTTAAGATCTAAAGGTTTTGAAATAGGAACTTCTTTGGAAACCGTTAAAAGAAGTTCAGCTAAGCAACTATTGGTATTCCAAGAAGATCAAGTTGACCATAAATGGAATAAATTGGACAAGGAGCAATCGGAAATCAAAACTTCATATCGCTTTATCGAACATGCCTTAGAACCTTCGATTGATTTCCTGAAAAAAGGAAACAACAAAGGTTTCTTTTTAATGATTGAGGGAGCTAAGATTGATGGTGGCGGACATAGCAATTCCACTGGATTCTCCATTACCGAATACTTGAGTTTCGATAGATTAGTTGGTCAAGCGCTGGAGTTTGCAGAGAAAGACCAGGAAACTTTAGTCATCGTCACTTCGGAACATGAAACTGGAGGAATGATTATCCTAGATGCTGATCCTAAAACTGGAAGAGTATTGGCGAATTTTGCTACTAATGACCATACTGGAATACCAGTTCCTTTGATGGCTTTTGGACCTGCTGCTGAACGCTTTCAAGGGTTTTTGGATAACACGGATATCGCAAAAATTATTTATGAATTAAAAGGGCTAAACTAGTCGGTCTTTCAAGCATTAAAAAAGGCTAGTCTTAATTGGAAACTCAACCAATGCAGACTAGCCTTTTATTATTTATATTTCTCTTATCTCTTCAAAGAATTCGGATTAATATTTCCATTTCAATCTGTCAAATACTTTAGACCACATCCAAATCGGCCCAATCGTCAATAGCTTCAAGAATGAAGCATTTCCTTTTTTCACTTTATTGCTGCTCACGAAAAGCCCTAGCAATCCGATGATGGCAATGATACTACATACCAAGATCACTGTTGGTCCACCGTCACGTTCTACATATTCCAATTGAACTATGAAATAACTCATGATCCCAATCGTGAATAATACCGCATAAGACAATGTAGGAGCTAGTTTCAAATAGCAATAGATTACGATAGCAATAAAAAATGATCCCCAGTTCAAAAAGGTATGGGCATTCATCTTCACCAGAAAGTCTAACTGCGGAAAAGGAATCATCCAGATTAAGCCCATGATCCCGAAGAAGGCCAAAAACAAAGATATGGCATATATTGCATAGTTTCCTGTTCCATAAGTTTGATCCAATTCGTAAAAATGTTTCTCTACAGGTCTGGAAAACTCTACCTTTTTATTGGTTTCATTAGCCTTTTTCTTCATGCCTGCAAAGTTAACTATTCTTCGCTAAAATTTTATCCTTTCTATACGCATAATAAAACACCACTGGCAATACTGCAAAGGATAGAATCAAACAGATCAACAACCCTCCAACGATCATAATCGCTAATGGTTTCTGTATCTCCGATCCCATTCCACTCGAAAGGGCTGCTGGCAATAATCCCATGGAACCCATTAAGGCAATCATCACAATGGATCTGATCCTACTTTTCACTCCTTGGTCAATAGCTTCTTTGAGAGGCTTCTTCTTCAGGTACTCTTTCATTACGGCAATCAAGATGATACCATTGATCGTATTTACACCGAACAGGATAATCAATCCTATACCGGCAGAAATCCCAAAGATGGTGCCTGTGATCCATAAGGAAAGGAATCCTCCGATAAATGCAAATGGAATGGTTATGGCAGCAATGGCTGTATCTTTCATGTTTCCAAAATTGCTATAAAGCAATATGAGAATCAAAACCAAGGAGATAGGAATAACCGTCATCAATTGCTTGGTTGCACGTTCCTTACTCTCAAATTCACCTGCCCATTCCATATAGTTCTCTTTTGGGAGTTTTATGGAACTAGCTACCACTTCTTTGGCCTCTTCAATCGTACTTCCCAAATCCCTTCCTGAAATGCTAAAACCAATACCGATATAGCGGCTATTTCCCTCGCGATAGATAAATGCTGGTCCAGTCACATAACCGATACTGGCAATTTCCTGCAATGGGATGTTTTCCCCTGTGCTGGTCGGAATCAAGATATTCCCTATTTTCTCTGGTGTATCTCGATATTCTTTATTGAAACGCAGCACCACATCAAACTGCCTGTCTTTTTCATAAAACTTGGTTGCAGCCTGCCCACCGATGGTCATCGCAATTACTGCCTGAACATCTTTGGTAAAAATGCCGTACTTTGCCATTTTAGAATCATGGAGTTGGATCCGCAATTCAGGCAATCCGATGTTCTTGTAAACATTGATATCAGTTATCCCCCGGACCTTTCCTATCGCATCTGAAACTTGGTTCGCATAGTCTTCCAATTGATATAGATCATCACCAAAAATCTTGATTACCAAAGAACTCTTAACCCCTGCTACATATTCCTCTACGTTATCTTGGATTGGTTGACTAAATCCGAAGTTAATCCCTGGATACTGATTCAATTTCTCTCTTAGCTCTTCAATGATCTCCTCCTTATTCAATCCTCGTTTCCAAGTATTCTGTTCGGTCAATTGCACATTGAACTCAATATTAAAAAATCCTGTAGGGTCTGTTCCATCATTAGGCCTCCCCGTCTGGGTTAAGATAAAATCAATTTCAAGACTGGTTTCAACCATCAATTTCTTCATCTCTTTGGTCAATCTGCTAGATTCGTCCAGATTAATGCTGTTGGGTAAAGTAGCTCTAATATAGATTGCACCCTCATTTAATTGCGGTAGAAATTCAGAACCGTAATTCATGAATTTTATAGAACATAGCGCTAGGATACCAACAAATAGGATTAGAGTTAATTTCTTGAATTTTAAAGCATAGCTATAAAGGCCATAAATGGATCTGTGGAAGAATCTTGTCACTATGTTTTCCTTCTCTTCCATACCCTTTGTAAAAAGCAATTTACACATCGCTGGAACATAGGTCAAACTCAATATCAAAGAACCTAACAATGCATAGCCTAAGGTAAAGGCTAATGGGGTAAACATTTTGCCTTCTACCTTTTGGAAAGAGAAAATGGGCAATAAGGCAACAATCAGAATCATTAATGCAAAGAAAATATAGGATGCAACGCTTCCTGCACTTTTCTTGATGACCCCCATCTTGGACATCTTAGCGAACCGCTCTGGACCTACCTTATGCGACAGGGTCGCTAAAGCGACAAATACCGTTTCCACGATCACCAAGGTTCCCTCCAATAATAAACCGAAATCCAAAGAGCCCATTGAAATCAAATTCGCTGGCAGCCCCTGGATCTTCAGCATTATTATGGCAAATAAAAATGAAAGTGGAATAACGGAAGCCACAATAAAGGTGGATTTCCAATTGTAAAGGAAAATAAATACGATCAGCGACACCAATAAAACACCTTCTACAATGTTTTTAGACACTGTCTTCACGGTACTGTCGACTAATTTAGTTCGGTCAACGGCTGTTTCGATCTTTACATTATCAGGTAATGTCCTGGAATTTAACTCTTCAATCTTCTCCTTTAGCAATCCAATAACCTCGGAAGGGTTCTCCCCTCTCAACATTACAACGATCCCTTCTACAACATCTTCTTGATCATTGTATCCTACGCGACCCAACCTTGGTTTATTGGAAACTACAACTTCTGCAACGTTTTTTATCAAAACAGGTGTAGAGCCATTTAATTTGACTGTAATATTTCCTATATCTTCGATCTTGTCCAATAATCCAACACCCCGAACCACATAAGCCTGATCGCCTTGTTGGATAACATCTCCACCCACATTGATATTGGATTTTGACACCGCCTCATACACATCAAGCGGAGTCAAACTGAAATTCTTTAATTCCGTTGGATTGATCTTGATTTCATAAATTTTCTCCTCTCCTCCAAAACTGATCACGTTGGCAACACCCGGTACAGATAGAAGCTCCCTCTCAATCACCCAATCTTGGATAGCAGAGATTTCTTTAATGGGCAGATCACTTTTAATAATGTACCTGAAGATCTCCCCGGTAGCACCGGAAGGAGGTTCGACCTCAATTTCAGTACCTTCAGGAAGATCGATGCCTGCCAATTTATTCGAAACATATTGTTGTGCATAAAAGTCATCAACCCCATCATCAAACTGAACAGTGACAACGGAGAGACCAAACAAGGAAATCGAACGGATATTAGACTTCCTCGGAATGCTGTTCATCTCCTTGGAGATTGGCAAAGTCACCAACTTCTCGACCTCCTCTGCACTTCGACCTGGCCATTGGATGATAATCCTTGCCCTAGTATTGGTAACATCAGGAAAGGCCTCAATCGCGGTATGCTTCAACGCATATATCCCAGCAAACAGGAGCGCAAAGGTTGCAATTAAAATAAAAGTGGTGTTCCTTAATGAAAAGGTGACTATATTCTGAACAAACTTCTTCATTCTTACAATCCCTTAATCTGTTCAAAAATCAACAAAGCATTACTACCTATAACCTTCTCATTCTCGGCTAATTTATTGCTTACATAAGTAACCTCTTCATTACTTGAAATGACATCAAGCTTCTTCGCTTCTAATTGGCAATCTCCTTTGTAAACCACCATGAAATTCTCATTATTGCTGAATACAAGTGACTTATTCGGAATAGCTAATGCAGTTTCTTCTGATTTGACCTTGTCGATGATGATATCGGCACTTAAGCCTGGCATCAAGTTTAGGTTTTGGTTTTCCAAAACCACCCTAGCCTTCATGACATGCTCGTTGGCATCAAAAACATTGTATATTTTATCAATCTTTCCTGTATAAACCTGGTCTGGATAAGCAATGGTCCTGACCTTTACCTGATCCCCAGTTTTGATAAATCTCAGATTACTCGCATAGACATTCAACATCACCCATACTTCCTTCAGATTCGAAATAGAAAACAATGGATCGCTTTCTTGGGTGATAATCTGTCCTTGACTGATATCTTTCTGAATGATATATCCATTTTTAGGCGCTAGGATTTGAAATGTACCCTCACCTACAGCATGATAGAGCTGCAAGGATTGATTAATGCGTTTCAATTCAATCTTGGCACTTTCCAACTCATGCTCCACCTGCAACATTTCAGGTTCCGAGATCATCCCATCTTTCAAGAGATCTTTCTTGGTAACCAAAAGCTTTGCCAAGAGATTGATCTGGTTTTGCTGTGCATTTTTCTGTTGAAACAAGCTCTGGATTTCCGTTGATTTGATCGTCGCAAGGACCTGCCCTTTTTTGACCTGATCACCAAGCTCAAAATCGACCCTATCAACTACCCCCAATAACAAACTTCTAAAGGTCACCAGGTCATTCTCATTATATTCAATCTTCCCAGACAAGGTTAATTGCTCTACAATGGGGCTTTCCTTGACCGTAATAATCTCTGTACTCTTTTTTAATTGATCACTGATACAGAAAGCTTTTGTGCTGTCCTGTACATCGATTTGTTGCTGCTGGCTGCTTCCACAGCCAGTGCAACATGCAATCAGGGTAATTAAACCTAAGGGTAAACTTTTAATATTTTTCATTATTATAGTTCTTGGCCAACAACATACTGTAGTTGCTCAAATGTGATTAAATAACTTTCCTGTAATTCCAGATAGGCTTGCTGTGCCTCACGAAAGGCTTGTGAGAAATCAATGAATTCAATTAAAGTAACCTGTTGGTCCTTTAGATATTTGATATAATTCTCCAGAACCTTTTGCTGAGCTTCCGTATTATTGTCTTTCCAATTCGTCAAGTTCTCCCGATATAAAGCCAGTTTATTCAATAACTTGTCGATTTCATTCCCAATCTCCAATTGTCCAGCATTTAACTGAGCCTGTCCTTGTTCTACTTGTATTTTTGCAGCTTGTATATTTCCCTTATTTCTATTGAAAATGGGCAGATCAATATTGACCCCAATACCGATGAAATTACTCATCACATTTCCCCCACGCTCATAATTCATCAATAGGTTCAAGTTTGGAGTCCTTTGTGCTTTCTCTAAGCTCAATTGTCCTTCAGATAGATGAATTTCATTAGCCATCGAGCGCAGATAGATATTTTGGGATTTAGCTTGTTCCTTGAGGTCAGAAGATAACAGGGGCTTCTCTTCGACCTGAAACTGATCAAAGGATAATTGTCCCGCATTCAAATCCGGCAATTGTGTAAGGGTTTTTAACTGTTGGAGGATCTCATTTTTCTGGCTCTTCAAATCCAAGAGCTCCTTCTGTATACCAACCAACTCGGTATGCACCCTCAAATAGCTTACTTGGGAAACATGCTGCTTTTCAGCTTGGACTTTATATTGTTCATTCAACTTAGAAAACAATTCCAAAATGGAATGCAATTGTTGTTCTTCTAACTGAATTCTTTGCAGACTATAAAAATTGGTTCTTAGATCTAGTTTTAGTTGCCTCAGGATTTCTTCAAACTCCAATTGGGCCGAAGTCTTTTCCAAAGTTTTTATGGCAACTCGCTTCTTTCGTTTTCCGGCAGTCTCGATCAATTGTTCCAAACCCATATTGATCTGTTGCTTGCTGCCAAAATTGCCAATCATATTGGGCATGGTTTCAAAGGAACTATTTGCCCAAAGGTTTAGATTATCCACAGTAAGGTTAGGATTGGCCCACAACTTTTCCTGCACGATCAAGGCTTCCGCTTTATCAATATGAAACTTGTTCGCGATTAACTGCAAATTGTTCTTCAGAAACTGGGCTTCTAAATCCTTAAGGGAATAAGTCTGAGCTTGCAGAATAACAGCAAGGCTGCTTAATATGAAAACTAGATAGAATTTCTTCACCATTAATCTTTTCTGCAAACCTATAATTTGCAGATTAAGGTGAGTTTTAAATTAGATTAGAATTTGATTAGAATTTTAAAGAGACCTGTGTGCCGACCCCTTCACTATATAATTGCATGTCAATTTTGTGCAGCACAAAAATAATATTGGCCATAGAGAGTCCAATTCCTTTTCCTGCATATTTTCCGGTATTCTCACCACGGTAGAAATTCTCCTTGACCATATTTAGATCCTCTTGCGAAATCCCGATTCCTTGGTCAACTACCAACACCTCCAACCTTCCAAGTTCTTCATGGATTACAACAGTTATTTTTTTATTATCCGAATACTTTATTGCGTTCTCAATGATATTATTGAAAGCTAAAGCTAATAATTTCTCATTTCCATCCCATTCCAATAGATTGGCTTTCTCAACCTCGATCTTCACTTCAATATCAGCTTGGTAATAAAGCACCGCATTTTCAATGACCTGCCAAATGATCTCATCGACCCTTAATCTAGAAAACTCAAAATTTGTTTTAGCACCAGAAAGCAACATCATGTTTTCCAAAGTCTCTTCTAGGTCATTGGTATATTGCTTGAGCTGTTGAATGACATCCTCGTATTCTTCCTTACTCCGCTCTCGTTGATTTGTCACTTCCAAAGTACCCAGCAATGCCGTGATAGGAGTCCTGAGCTCATGCGAAACATAATCAATGAAATTCTTCTGCACGTTAAAGGTCTGTGAAATACGATCAACAAATAAATTATAGGTATTCACCAAATCCTGGATCTCGGAATAAGAGCGATCTAAATGGATGGGTTTTTCAAAATTCTGGCTATCTCGGTCTTTGATCTGTTTGATCACATTCACGATCGGTTGGTACGCGATATAGCCCAAGAATCTGGAGAAGAAGTAAATGATGCTTAAGCCAACAAAAAATGCAATGATCAATATATGCAACAAGGATTGCATCTGCTTGTTAAAACCGTCCTTGGATTCCCTGGTGACAATCACGAAATCACCTTCATTGTCATTATAGAAGATTCCATTATAAAAGAAATGTTCTGTATTGAAGAAGGCGTTCTTTTCTGTTCTTGCTTGTTGTAAAAAGTCTTTCGAGATATCAGAAATAACAGACATATCGCCAGCCTTCCTCTTATCTAGGCTGTCAAATACGACGATATCCCTTCTTGAAATCGTCTTCTGCAGCTGCTTTTGGATATTCTCGTGGTCCAAGCTGCTCAATTCATCTCGCTCCAGATAATAGATCGCTGCCAAAAGGGATTTACTTTCTAGCGCATGCTGTTCAGACTTTTCCATCTGCACGTAATAGGCAAAATAGATGGTAACTGAAATCAGCAGTGTGACCACACTAAAAATACAGATAGAATATAAGGCTAACCTATGCTTTAACTTCATGAATCGTACTTAAACATATATCCAATCCCTTTAACGGTCTGGATAAACTTCTGATCTTGACTTTCGACTTTATTCCGCAGATAGGATATATAAACATCCACTACATTGCTATGATTGTTAAAAGTGATACCCCAAACAGCATTTAAAATTTGCATGCGGCTAACCGTCTTATTTCGGTTTTCAATCAGGTACATGAGCAATTTAAATTCCCGCGGTGAGAGATCGACCAATTCGCCCTTTAAATATACTTTATACTGATCTGTATCAATTTGCAACTCATCAAATTCCAATATCGGGTTCTTTGGCTTATCCTGCATCTGGTATTGCTTCCTTCTGCTCAATGCATTGATACGGGAAAGCAGTTCCTCAAAATGGAAAGGTTTGGTCAAATAATCATCAGCACCATAGTCCAAGGAGGTAACCTTGTCCTGAATGCTATTTAGGGCACTCAGCATCAGTACAGGCGCATACACCTGTTTATAGCGTAAGGTCTGCAGTAGCTGCACCCCATCTATACCCGGCAACATGATATCCAAAACGATCACATCCCAATCCACCTTCAGGTTCTCCTCCAACAAGGCATCTTCCGCATTCCTGCAGAGGGTAACCAAAAAGCCATTTTCCTCTAATCCTTTAATCAAAAAGGAGCTTATCCGATGATCATCTTCAACAACTAATACTTGCATTTCTTTTAATTATTTCAAATTTAGCCATTTAGCCTATACCTTAATGCTATTTTATTGAATTCTAATCAAATTCTAATATCATAAAAAAGAAAAAGCCCATCAATTGATGGGCTTTCCAATAAATTCTATTTGAATATTATTTCGCATAAGAAACCGATCGGGTCTCTCTAATAACTGTCACTTTAATCTGACCTGGATAAGTCATTTCTGTCTGTATACGGTTTGAAATATCTGCCGCCAAGATTTCAGCTTGTGCATCAGATACTTTTTCACTCTCTACCACAACACGTAATTCACGTCCTGCTTGGATAGCGAATGTTTTCTCCACACCTGGATAAGACAATGCTAAATCTTCCAATTCTTTCAAACGTTTGATGTAACTTTCCACAACCTCACGTCTAGCTCCTGGACGAGCACCTGAAATAGCATCACAGGCTTGGACGATAGGAGAAATCATAGAGGTCATCTCGATCTCATCGTGGTGCGCACCGATGGCATTGCAAACATCAGGATGTTCCTTATATTTCTCTGCCAATTGCATTCCCAAGATCGCGTGAGGCAATTCCGGATTATCATCGGGCACCTTCCCAATATCGTGCAGCAATCCTGCTCGCTTCGCATGTTTCACATTAAGCCCCAATTCCGCAGCCATAGTCGCCGCAAAATTAGCTACCTCACGAGAGTGCTGTAATAGGTTCTGCCCATAAGAAGAACGATATCTCATTCTACCCACCATCCTGATCAATTCTGGGTGTAGACCATGAATCCCTAAATCGATAACCGTACGTTCACCGATTTCAACGATTTCATCCTCGATCTGCGTACGTGTTTTAGCCACGACCTCTTCGATACGAGCCGGGTGGATACGACCATCCGTAACCAATCTATGTAAAGATAAACGCGCAATCTCACGGCGAACTGGATCAAAGCCAGAAAGGATAATCGCTTCAGGCGTATCATCAACGATAATCTCAACCCCTGTAGCTGCCTCTAAAGCTCTAATGTTACGACCTTCACGTCCAATAATACGACCCTTGATCTCATCATTTTCAATGTTAAAGATAGATACCGTGTTTTCAATTGCCGATTCTGTTGCAGTACGTTGGATAGTTTGGATAACTACCTTTTTAGCCTCTTTCGATGCTGTCAATTTAGCCTCATCAACAATATCCTTGATCTGCATGATCGCTTGAGAACGAGCCTCTTCACGCAATGAATTCACTAATTGTTCCTTAGCTTCCTCTGCTGAAAGACCGGCCATGCTCTCCAATTGCTTGATATGTTGGCCTTTTAACTGTTCTACCTCTTCCTTCTTCTTGTCATTGAACTCAATCATCTGATCCAGTTTCTTGGTCTTGTTATCCAAATCCTGTTTTTCACGATTTAGATTCTCCAATTTCTGGTTCAATGATTGTTCTTTTTGACGAATGGTATTCTCTTTTTGGGAGATGGTATTATTTTTTTGATTTACTTCTTTTTCATGTTCAGCCTTCAATTGCAAAAACTTCTCTTTTGCTTCTAACTGACGCTGCTTTTTTATATGGTCTGCTTGCTGCTCTGCATCCTTTACGATTTGGGCAGCCTTTTCATTCGCCGATTGCTCCTGTTTCTTGAACAACATCTGTAATAGATATCGTCCAATAAAAACACCGACAACCAGTGAAATTATTATTGATATAGTAGTGAAAAACTCCATTTGTTATTATTTATAATTTAATATGTTAATGTAATAGCATTTATTTTCCAAAAAAAAACCGCAATTAAATAAATCAGGTACCATGTATTATTAAACTTCGATTACACATGATTTGAGCGTATGATTATGACCTAGATGGCTTTCGCAAAATGGCCTATATCTTTAATTTGCTCGTGATATTGAAGCGTTAAGTTTAAAATAGTGACAACCCGAATTTAATTGCGGCAAATTCGTCGTTACAAGCTCTAAATTCTAAGAACGTAAACGTATTATTTTTTGAAGAAATCTGTCAGAATATTGTCCAGTTCATGAATGGAATTTTCTAAACCAGAATCCTGGTTTTGACTGTTCCGCTCGGCCTTGATCATACCCGTGGCATATTGCAATACACACATCGACAACAAGTCTTGCTTATCACGAACCGCATAGTTATCCTGCAGTTCCTTAATTTTCTCGTTTATTAGCTTCGCGGCATACCTAATCACCTCTTCCTCCGCCGTCTCTACACGTAAAGGATATACTCGATCTGCTATATTTATTTTTATGGAAATCTCTCCCATTTTCTTTGAGCTTAATAACGTAATAAGTCTATTCTCCTACTCCCTTTGCCTACTTCAATAGACTTATACATTTGTCTATTTCTCGCACAAAATCGTTAATTTTTCGTTTTGTGTCAAGTACTTTTTCATTTATAGCGTCTTTATCGATCTCCGAATTGTCTAAAGTTTTGGCAACTGCCAAGGCTTTCACCTTGTCTTCCAGCTGCTTAACCTTATCTGAACTCGTATCAAATGCAACTTGCAATGATTGAACTTCTAGCTTTAACAAGTCATTCTCCTCTTGCAAGGCTTCACACAATTGAATAAGATTTTTCGTTTTCTCAACGATAATATTCATTTGGGAAGATAATGACGCCATAGTATTTCGCAATTAATGTATAAATTTTTAGCGCACTGATGCGCCTACTTCTTTCTCAAAGTTAATAATTAATTTTTGAATAATTGCATCAATTTGTTTGTCTGTAAGTGTTTTTTCTTCGTCCTGAAGCGTAAAACTCAAAGCATAAGACTTCTTGCCCGCTGGCAATTTATCCCCCTTATAGACATCAAAAATCTGTACATCCTTCAACAACTTTCTCTCTGTCTTTGTGGCAATTAAACGCAATTGTTCAAAGGAAACCTGATCATCCAATAACAAGGCTAAATCACGTCTTACGGATGGGAATTTAGAAACTTCCTTGTAGGTGATTTTATTTTTCTTAATCACTTTAATCATCAGATCCCAGTCAAACTGCGCAAAGAATACCGGTCCATCAACATCTGTTTTCTTCAGGTTGGCTTTTGAAACCGCCCCAAAAGATACCAAGACCTTCTCTCCTTTTTTATAACTCAAGCCGTAATCAAAGTAAGTACCTGCATAATCCTCAATACGGATACCTTCTACTTTCAACCTCTTGATGATATCGTCCACTACCGCTTTGATATCATAGAAACTCACGCCTTTCGAATTATTGTTCCATTGCTCTGCTTCTTTCTTGCCTGAAAGTGCAATGGAGAACAATTGTTTTTCTACATAATTGTCATCAACGATGTTATACGACCTTCCGTATTCGAAAATCTTAAGGTCTGCATTCTTACGTTTTTGATTATATCCGATGGCAATCAAAGCAGAGAACAACAAGTTCTGACGCATCACATCCAAATCACTGCTCAATGGATTCAATAACTTCACTGCGGTCTCAGCATTTTCCAAGTAATCATCCTTGGTCAATGAATTCGCCAAGATCTCCCTATAGCCATTGGCAATCAATAGATCTGCAATCTGATTCAGCACAACTTCTTTATCTGGTTTCTCCGAAGTATTTAAAGAAGCTTTTATCTGTGTCTTCAACTCAATATTGTTGTATCCGTAAATACGCAATACCTCTTCTACCACATCAATCTCACGGATAACATCAACCTTGTAGGCCGGAACCTTAACATCAAATCCTTCTTCGGTCTCATTTTCGATCTCAATGCCTAAGCTTAAAATGATCTCTCTAATGGTTTCCGCTGGAATATCTTTACCGATGACACGTTGGATATTCTGATAGCTTACAGGAAACTCGAAAGGCTTAATCGGGTTTGGATATAGATCCACAACACTTGAAGCCACTTCTCCACCTGCTACCTCAGCAATCAGGATGGCTGCTTTTTTCAGAGCATCTACGGTAATATCTGGATTGGTACCACGCTCGAAACGGAAAGATGAATCCGTTTTTAAAGCATGTCTTTTCGAAGTTTTCCTTACAGTAACTGGGTTAAAGTATGCCGATTCCAAGAAAATCGAAGTTGTTCCTTCAGTTACTCCTGAGTACTCACCACCGAAAACCCCCGCGATACACATCGGTTTCTCGGCATCAGCAATCACTAGATCCTCAGAAGATAGCTTACGCTCAACACCATCCAATGTCTTGAACAATTCACCCTCTTTAGCCTTCCTAACAATCACTTGATTTCCGGAAATCTTATCCTGGTCAAATGCATGCAAAGGCTGACCTAAATCATGAAGGATATAATTGGTAACATCGACGATATTGTTGATCGAACGAACACCAATTGCACTCAATTTATTTCTTAGCCATTCTGGTGACTCACCAACTTTGATATTCTTGATATTGATACCTGAATATCTTGGCGCATCTGCTTCAGATTCTACTTTCACTGCGGTTCCATTAGTGGATACCGATTGAAAAGAACCTAAATCCAAGGCTTTTACGGTAGATCTAAAATAGGCTGCTAAATCCCTAGCCACACCTAAATGCGAAGCCGCATCGGCACGGTTTGGTGTCAAACCAATTTCATAGCAATAATCATCCTCCATCTTGAAGTATGATTTCACTAGACTGCCAATCTCCGCATCTGCAGATAGCTCAACGATACCAGCATGGGAAGTCCCTAAGCCAATCTCATCTTCTCCACATAGCATCCCTTCAGATGCTTCCCCACGAATTTTAGATTTGGTGATTTTAAATGGATCCCCTGCTGTAGGGTGACAGGTTGTACCAACCTGTGCAACGATCACTTTTAAACCTGTGCGCACATTGGGTGCACCACATACTATGTTCAATAATTCAGGCTTACCTACATTTACAGTAGTTACCTTTAGTTTATCAGCGTTTGGATGTTGCTCACAAGTAATCACTTCCCCAACAACCAATCCTTCCAAACCTCCCGGAATACTCTGCTCAACCTCCAAGGATTCTACTTCTAAACCAATATCTGTCAAGATTAAGGAAAGCTCCTCTGGGGTTTTATTTATATCAATAAAATTCTTTAACCAATTATAAGAAATTCTCATCGCTACAATTTTTCAAGACACAAAGATAGGACTTTGTGACCTAAATGCACAGGTTTTTTGGACTATTATCAGGATTTACCTAATTCCAAAAGAACAGCGTCTCCGCTGCTCCATTCCCGATAAACAAAAAGCCTGTTTATTATCTAAATAAATATATTAATTAAAACTAGGTAAAGCCTTATTTATCAAGACCACACAATCGCTCTAAGTGCTGGTAATTGATACCAAAATAAGCTTTCAAACTTTTAATCTTTTCTAAGATTTCCACTTGCTTCTTAGGATCAGTTTTCCTCTTAGAACCGACCAACATCACATTTTTAGGTGTGTGCTGATCCGAAATAAATTGCATGACCCGCATTTCATAACCATAATATTCCATGACCAAAGCACGGATACTATCGGTCAACATCTCAGCATGACGTTCCAAAAATATTCCATATTGGGTCATAAAATCCAAATCGTTTTTTGCTTTCACCGCTTCCAGTTCCCTTCGGACCTGCTTATGGCAACATGGAGCCACCACGATCAGCTCAGCATCGTTTTGGATCCCTTTGTAGATGGCATCATCCGTAGCCGTATCACAGGCATGCAAGGCGATCAACACATCAATAGCCTCCGAAGGATGATAGTCCTCAATACTGCCTTCCTCAAAGCTTAAGGAATCAAAACCCGACTCCTTGGCCACCTGATTACAAAAATCAACCAAATCCTGCCTGTATTCTATACCAACCACGTCAACATCTTTTTCCAGGCTGTTTTTTATATAATCATAGAGCGCAAAGGTTAGATATCCCTTCCCTGCCCCCATATCAACCACTTTGATCTTCTCCTTAGCAGGGAGTTCTTTTAATGAAGTACTCATCAATTCTATATAATGATTGATTTGCTTCCATTTATCCTGAGCATTCTTGAACACTTTGCCCTCAGCATCCGTTAGGTTCAACTTATGCAAATAGGCCTTACTGGAATCGCCTATTTTTCGTTCTTTCAACTTATCGTGAGATAGTGATTGCTCCTTTCTATTCGCGACAACTTCTTTTTGCAGGCGCCATTCACCTTTCTTGTTCATCTGGAAAACTAGATTCTCATTTAATTTCTGAACATTCAGCAACCTGAAACCTCTAAAATCAACTAGCTTTTCCAGTTCCAAGATGGCATCATGAATCGAATAATTTTTGGTGATATCTTTCGTTTGATAACGATATACGAATGAAAGCATTAGATCCTGCTTGATTAACACCGGCTTTATATAGATATTCTTTAAATTAACGTCTTCGCCACGGTAATTACCTAAAGAAATTTTCTGAATCTCTTTCTTTAGGACCATCCCTTCCATCTCCCCTAAAAAATCCTTGAGTATTGACATATTAATAATTTTTCCAAGGCAAAGATACTCATTGCTTAGAAACTAACCCCTTTTAGAATATGCAAAAACAAATATTATAGGTCATTTAAGCGTCTAAATCAAAGCTGATGTTTAGGCTAATTGCCCCAATTAACGTACCTTTGTGCATGCTAAATCCTAAAATTAAAGCCGTATTCTTCGATATTGATGGAACATTATTAAGTTTCAAAACCCATAAAGTTCCTGAGTCAACAGTGGAAGCTATTCGCCTCCTACAGACCCATGGCATAAAGACCATCCTTTCTACAGGCAGGTCCATCAACAGTATTGATCATATCAAATTTCTGGATTTTGATGGCTATATTACCTTCAACGGCGGATATTGCCTAACGCATGATTTTGAAGTACTTTTCAAGCAAGCCATAGCCAGTCAAGATATTCAATCGGTGATCGATTACGCAAAAGAGCAGCCCCTGAGTTTCTCCTTTATGTCCGAACAAGAAATCACCATCCACGATGTGACCCCAGAAATTGCAGGTATGTATGCCCACCTGAATTTACCGGTACCTAAATTGGTAGATATGGATAAGGTAGACGTCAATAGCATTTTGCAAACCAATATATTTCTTGGACCAGAAGAGGAAGAGCATTTCATGAACACGGTCATGCCAAACTCCCTGGCCTCCCGATGGACACCATTATTTGCCGATGTGAACCCAAAAGGCTTAAGCAAAAAGGTAGGGATTGATATATTTTGCAAACATTTTGGAATCCCTTTGGAAAATACCATGGCTTTTGGTGATGGCGGAAACGATATCAGCATGCTTAAACATGTACAGTTAGGAGTTGCAATGGGCAATGCTAATCCAGAGGTTAAAGAAATTGCCAATTATGTCACGGATGATGTTGATAATGATGGAATCTGGAATGCGCTAAAATATTTTTCGGTTTTATAAAATACCATATTCTAGGTATTGTTGGTTTCATATCAGTTAAATATATTTGGACAATCAAAACCAAAAGTTAACTCAAAATGAAAACAAAAAATTTTCTAGGACTTACTTTCCTGTCCTTAACGATCATCCTGTGCCTGATGCCAAAGCTCTCTTCAGCACAACAAAACACAGTGAAATTCAACCTATTACCTTTAATTGGCAAAACCTTTTCTTTCGAGTATGAACGTATGGTTGCTCCAAAAATGAGTGTCAATGCTAGTGTAGGTTTTAGAGCTAAATCTTCCCTGCCCTTCAAAAAGTATTTTGATGATTTAATTGAAGATGAGAATTTCACTTCCGACGCTACATTAGATCACTTTACTTTTTCTCCTGAGTTCAGATTCTACACCAGTAAAAATGGAACAGGTGGCAGAGGTTTTTATGTGGGTCCCTTTTTCAAATATGGCAAGTACAACATAGCCACAAACTATCCTTATGAGACAGATGAAGGTAATACAGAAACTGTGCCTCTTAAAGGTGGTATTGGCACTTGGGGTTTTGGTTTTGTGATTGGATCTCAATTTAAACTCGCCAAATCCGTGTTTATGGATTTTCGTATCCTTGGACCGCATTACGGAGGTGCAAGTGGTACTATTTCAGGTAAAATGGACCTTTCCCCTCAAGAGCAGCAATACCTAAGAGAAGAGCTTGAAAATTTACAGAATGATATTGTAGATATTGAAACAACAGTAGACGCCCAAGGAGCATCCCTAAAAGCAAAAAGCCCATGGGGAGGTATCCGCGCTGGACTTTCTATCGGATATAGGTTTTAAGGGTAGACAATAGACATAAGAACTTTGCACCTCCCTATATAGATTGAAATATTTATAGAAAACAAGGCGCTGAGTAATTAAGATTATAATATAACAAAAGCGGAATTCTTGCAAATATCAAGAATTCCGCTTTTGTTTTTTTCCAATTCTGAACGGGTAGTGAAGAATCTGTACGCTTACCCTCCAACAGATCTTGTCATCGTGTACCGAAGGTACAGGAACTGTACGCCAGTGCAATCTTATTTGTAAAGTTCCCAGAACCTTCCTGCGTACCAATGACACGTTTGTTAAATCTGTGTTTCTAGATATTTAGACCTATATTTCCTCTCCAGAAGAATATTTTTTTCCGGCATACATCCCCAGCGGGGATAAATTATTTTAGCATGGATGGTAAACAATATAGGGGTAATGCAAAAACGATGTTCGATTAATCGAACATCGTTTTTGCGCGACTTCCAGGCTAACGTACCATGCCAGCTAAAATAATGGAACCCCAAAAGGGGTTCTATATTTAAAAAATAAAAGAGCTAATTTATTTTCATTGCCAACATGCTGTCATCACTTTCCAATAAATTTAGCTCAAATTTTTCCTTCTCAGGGTGACAGTTTGGGATTAACCGAAGGTGCAGGAACTGCACGCCAGTGCTAACCTATTATATGTTCAAAATAAGAAGCGGGCTTATGTAATACGCCTACCGTGGATGATGATCCTGTGCCGGATCTCGACGGATATCGAGCAAAGCCGAGATGCCGCTCACCATCGGTTTGATCTTGGTCTATCCTCCTATCCCATTAATCCTGGTTCAAATATCAAAAAGAGCCTATCTAAAAAATTAGAAAGGCTCTTCATTATAAAATATTTCAAAACACCAATTCATAAAATCTAATAGATTTCCTTTTCAATCGGCGAAACAAATGATCTTATGTCTATTGTCTACCTTAAGAAAGAACCACGTCTTCCTTCGCCATTAGATAGCGTTCCGCTTCTAATGCAGACATACAACCTGTTCCTGCAGCTGTAATAGCTTGGCGGAAAACATGGTCTTGAACATCTCCACAAGCAAAAACACCAGGGATATTAGTTGCTGTACTATCGGCTTTGGTTATCAAATAGCCAGTTTCATCCATATCCAAGATACCTTGGAACAATTCGGTATTCGGTTTATGGCCAATCGCCACAAAGAACCCTGTAACATCTAGGTCTTGAAGGTTTTTAGTCTGATTATTGATCACGCGTACTCCGGTCACCACTTGGCCATCTCCTAAGATCTCTACTGCTTCGGTATTATACAGAACTTCAATGTTCGCGGTATTGTTCACGCGGTGAACCATTGCCTTAGAAGCACGGAATTCATCACGGCGAACCAACATATAAACCTTTCTACATAATTTAGCTAAGTAGGTCGCTTCTTCTGCAGCTGTATCCCCTGCTCCTACAATGGCAACATCTTGACCTTTGTAGAAAAATCCATCACATACTGCACAAGCAGATACACCAAATCCATTATATTTTTCTTCAGAATCCAATCCTAACCATTTTGCTGTTGCACCCGTAGCGATAATAACGGTTTCAGCCTCAACGGTCTTCACCCCATCAATCTCTACCTTATGGATTCCACCATCAGTTGAAAAATCAACTTTGGTCGCATATCCAAAACGTACATCTGTACCAAAACGCTCCGCCTGAGCACGCAAATCTTCCATCATTACCGGACCAGTGATTCCTTTTGGATAACCAGGGAAATTATCAACTTCTGTAGTTTGGGTCAATTGTCCTCCCGGAACCATACCCGTATAAACAACAGGTTTTAAATCAGCACGTGCAGCGTAAATGGCAGCAGTGTATCCAGCAGGTCCTGATCCTATAATTAAACAGGAAATACGTTCAATCTCTTGTTCTTTATTCATCATAATATTGAATGGTTCTTTATTTTTTAAATTTATCTTGCAAACCCTTTAACATATCATTGGTAATGGGTTTACCGGGCTCAGGTTTCCTTTCCGGCTTCTTGTATTCCTTGTTAGGCTGAGTTGCCTGAACAGGATTGTTTACCCTCGCCTCTTTTTTCTTGTTTTTATGCTCGTTCCAAATCCCTTCCAATACCTTCTTGGTATACAATGGAAAATCGCCGTTTTGCATCCAAGCATAATAGCTCGGCTCTACATCAAAGACATCAACAACTTTTTTCCCTTTGTGTTTCCCAAAGTTAATCGTTGCATCACCATCTTCATCATAGACCAAACGTCCTGCAAAATCAACCGGTTTACTCAAGTTGGTAAAAGAATGCAAGGCTTCAACGTCATTTACTACAGGAGTAGAAACTACGCCATGCTTATCTTCATATTCTGCATTTTCATATTTAGATAACTGCGCTTTCAAGACTTCATAGGTTGCTCGCACATCGGCTTCAGCAGTATGGGCATTGTCAAGACTCTCATTGCAATAAAACTTATAGGCTGCCTTTAACGTCCTTTGTTCCATCTGGTGAAAAATGTTCTGTACATCCACAAAAGATCTTCCGTCCAAGGAGAAATCAACGCCAGCACGTAAAAACTCTTCCATCAACATCGGAACATCAAACTTATTTGAATTATATCCTGCTAAATCTGCATCAGCAATAAAATCAGCAACTTCTTTCGCTCTCGCTTGGAAATTCGGCAGGTCCTTCACATCTTCATCATAAATCCCATGAAACATAGAAGACTCCGCTGGAATAGGAATCCCAGGATTCACTTTCATCGTCAATGTCTCTTCTTTTCCTCCTGGACTTACCTTCAATATAGAAAGCTCTACAATTCTATCTGTTGATACTTGGACACCCGTAGTTTCCAAATCAAAAAAGGCCAACGGGCGCTTTAAGTTTAACTCCATTATCTATTTAATATTATGCTCTTGCAAATATGACAAAAATACAAAATCTATTGTTCACAATAGACCAATTAAACCAACAATAAGTGTTTTGAATGTAAAATCAATTATTTTTGAGCAACAAAGGAATGATCGCTCAATGTTTTCAGGAAAGCGATGATGTCTGCTTTCTCTTCTTCATTCATAGGTAACCTATTTCCATTCGCTTTAAAAATAGGATCTAAATTCTCTGCGTACAAAACTCCTTGGTCCATATAATCTAATACGTCTTTTAAAGTCTTAAATTGCCCAAAGCTTCCATAAGGCGCAGTAAATTCAATATTTCTTAACGAAGGAACCCGGTAGCTCATCCAATCTTTTTGATCACCAGTCACCCTTGCTCTTCCCGCCTCTTCGGTATCAGGGTTTACCGGAAACCCAATATTGCGAAAGGTCTGGTCGGTAAACAGCCCTGTGCTATGGCAACTTTTACATTTCGCTTCAAACAATCGGAAACCTCTTTCCTCTGAATCTGTAAAACGCTCCTTGGCAGCGTGCATTACCCTATCGTATTTGCTATTTGCACTGATCAATGTATATTCAAATTGAACGATGCTTTTATAGATTCGGTCAGCCGTGATTTGCTCATCTCCAAAAGCCTTCCTGAACATTTCTTTATAGGTTGGATCATCCCGTAGTTTGCCAATGACCTCCATGATCGATGAATTCATCTCCTCATGCGTAATGATTGGTACCAAGGGTTGTTTCTCCAGTTGCAGGATATTACCATCCCAGTTATAATGCCTCATAAAGGCCATGTTTTGGACAGGAGGTGTATTTCTAAGCCCAACTCGATTGTATACCCCAATGGATTTTGGATTCTCATCCGCAAATGCCTTTTCAGGCCGGTGGCAAGAAGCGCAGGAAATGGTGTTGTTTCCGCTGAACCTTTTTTCATTAAAAAGCATCTTCCCAAGTTCTACACCATACTTGGTGGGCTTATTCCCCTGAACTGAGGAATTCATCGCAGGAAAATCCATAGGAATTTCCAAGGGTAATTCAGGATTGTCAAATGGAATTTCTTCAATTTCTTCCCTGTCTTGACAGGAACTCAAAAATCCAAGCACAAAGAATAGAACGACTAACCACTTTATCTTTCTCATATTGAAAAAATAAAAGAAAGAGCCTTCCTTACTCTAGAATAAGAAAGGCTCTACTGTATTAATTTTCTACCTTGCTAATGGAGAACATACCTGAAAGGTCGCTGCTTCCATTTCCACCTAAATTATCTACGAATTTCACCATCTGCACAGCAGTATGGATGTTCGGAGTGGCATTGTCACCCATTCCAGTACCTGTAGACAAAGTAATGGTATTGGTTTTTCCACTTAATAATTTATCAAAATCAGCATTGATGGTGATTTTTGGAGATGTACGACCTACAGTAGCTACTGAAGTCAGATTCAAAGAGATTTCTCTATAGGCATCTACTCCTTGGGTATAAGCACCTTCTTTACCTTCAACGGTACTTCCAGTATGGATAGACATCTTTTTATGGTCTGCACCATAAAATCCCTCTAGCTTCGTGAAACGGTAGCCTGAACCCCATTCCCACATCATTTCCGTATCATTTGCTCCTGCCGATTTATAAAAGTTAGGAAACTTGGTCTCATCCAAGGTATTCAACTCCTGTTTTACGCCTAAACCAAATTTGATCTGTTTATACTCACCTGATGGAATATTGCTCAATACAAAATCCAAGGTTTGTGCTTTAGCTTGATTGACAACAGCTGCCCCTTTATCCAAATCATTAATGTTATATGGGATTTCCGTACCTTCTGCTTTGATCAAACGAATATTACTGATAACATACTTGATTTCTGAGAATTGATGCTCCTGCCCAGCAGCTGAAGTGTTTTTACTAGCAGTACTGCTATTGGCATCTCCCAGTACAATGGTTTTACCTTTAAAGGTATTGTCAAAGTGTAAAGTAATATTATTAGCAACAGGATCTACATTATCCTTAGAACAGGATACGAACAAAGAAACAGCAAGTAAAGCAGCAATATATTTAATTGAATTTTTCATTAGAATAATTTCTTATTTATTTTTAATTATTTGATTTTTATAACATTAACTTATCTTATATAAACTTAAACTATGCTATATATGGGTGGTGGAATAAAAATCTCCCTTAAGGGTTCCTTATAATAGACCTCCTGATAGCCTGTGATTACATCACACAACTCCGTATCGGAATCATTGACTATGAATTCAAAATCTGCAACAACGAGCATATCAACCCTCGGGTAGTTCTTGACATTTGCGGTCTCCGAACTTTCCTGGTCTTCCAACTGCTTTTTCAAATGACACAAGCCGTGGCATTGCAACTCCGGTTTATTCTTATTCTCACAGAATTCCTTCTCAATTCTTTCTTGGTTGAGCTTAAAGTGCATAACGATAATGGCCTGCTGAAAACCAATCAGCACGGACAATAGCATTAACAAACCACTTATAACTCGAACCAACATGCTAGAAGCTCAATTTTATGGATGTAAAAATATTCCTACCCATCCTTGGGATATTCCCCCAGTCTGCATAGGTACTGTAATATTCATTGAAAAGGTTTTCAGCGCCCACCTGCAGCATAGCTTTATATTTGCTAAATGCCAAGCTATAATCAGCTGAGACATTCCATACCTGATAAGCAGCTGTTAGGTCTTCACCATATTCAGGGCTATAATTGCGCTGTTCCATATCACCGTTCAAGGAAGTCTGAATGCCAAACTTCTTGTACATGTAATGCAATGAGGTCTGATAACTCAATGGTCTGATGAAAGGTAGGTTTCCCCCTCTTTCATCCGTTGCACGGGCATAAGTCACATTTCCTTTCCAATGCAAATGCGGTAGGATATCATAATTTGCATTCAAACTGAAATTGAAGATCCTAGCATGATCTAAGGAGGTATAGCCTTTTACGCCTACCGATTGGTAGTTCATCGGGCTCCCTAAGCTTAAGATCCTTCCTACGATATAGTTTTGAATGTAGAAATAGTTAACCTTTGCATCGATCCCCATTCTTTCTGTCTTGAAACCGGCACTCGCATTTCCTTCATAAGAAATTTCATTTTTCAGGTCCGGATTACCGATATAATCGTAGCGGTCAAAACTATTGTAGATATAATAACCATAACCTTCTGACACTGATGGTGCGCGTTGTCCATAACCTGTACCTACAGAAAAATTAAACCTATCTACGCTTAGGTCATAACTGGCATGCAATCCGGGAAGAACCCTGCTTTTTTCCTGAGGAGTACCCGGATGAAAGATCCAGTTAAATTCTACATACTTGGAGTGGTTATAGTTATAGCCTAATGAACCCCCAAAATTTACCCTACTATTTTCCGTAAAGTCATAGGAATTGTTCATCGAAACACTTGCAAATCGACTGGTTACCCAAGGCCAACTGTAGGCAAACATGGTTTTCTTGCTACGGTCTTGAGGGTACATGGTCATTTCTGCAATTGAAAGGTTCTGATAGGCGTTCAATTGGATATCCGAACTGTAACGGCCTTCTTTCATGTTCACGCTAGAGACCAGACCAAATGTATTGCTCCAACCCGGCATATCCATATGCACAAGATTTTCTGGTCTTTTGGTATCGTCCATATAATGTTCGATGGCATTGAAATAGACTTTAGTGTCCCAGACCTTAAATATGCCCTCCTCAAACAATTGTTTATAGGCAGCTGAAGTAATAATCGCCCTAGAAAGCCATAGATCCATAGGTAATGCCGGGAAACCAACATCGTTAGCTTGGTCAAAGATGGCATCTACACGGATAGAGGACAGTTCGCTGGTCTTATAGGCTAATCCCAAAGAACTGTTGAACTTCCGGTACTGCGAATGCTTGACCACGTCATTATTCCCGTCCTGGTAATTCCCAGCTTTACGATATGCCACACTGGCATCAGCAACAAATTTATTGCTACTGTAGGAAAGGTTACCTAAGTTGAAAAACTGGTTGTTATTGAATTCAAAACCACTTTGGTAAGACCCTTTATATTGGGCTATACTATCAAAAGCACTGCTTTTGCGCTTCAGATCAATGCTTCCAGAGACTGTTGCTCCATGCATACTGCCTTCCTGACCAGACTTGATATCGATGGTAGACAGGTTATTACTCTCCACGTAGGAAGTAATAGGATCCATTTTATCGGTACAGGCACCAAAAATATGCATCCCATCGATAGTAATGGTCGATCGCTCCGAACTCATGTTGTTCAACATAGGCTCCCAGGCATAAGCCCCTCTTTTGATAAAGCTGATCTTATCTGAGGAAGCTAGGAACTCATCTACCGAAACAGCCATTTTCATCTCAGTCTCAATCTTACGTTTCCTCAGGCCAGTAACTTTCACCTCCTCGATCTTTTGAACCGTATCTTTTTTATTCTTTAAGGTATCCTGTGCTTGTGATTGTAGGGAAATAAGGATAAGCACGAATATGGATATGATTTTACGCATAGACTCTAGAATAAAATATCAATGAACAGTTCACTTTTTTTACCCTCTACCCCAGGTGTAAAATCTTTAGGCACTTCGGTTCCTTTAAGGATCTTTCCATTTTGGTTCATGAAAATGAAATTCAAGGTCCAGTTTCCTGTCATGGTATAGTTCACTACCCCATGATAGAATCCATCATCTCCTTGAACTAGATCCTTATTGTTTGGCGAAGAATGGTTACCCATAGAAGGTTCGGGCATCCTTGGATCTAATTTTAGCGTAAAGCCTTTGACCTCAGAATAATTGAACTGGCTTGGATCCGGAAACGTTCCATTTGCAGGAGTCGAAGGCTTATTATACTTGTAAATCCCCGCTTGCAAATTGTTTTCAGCCACTTTTGGTGCTCTAGGACCTAATAAGGCTATAAAGTATTGTTCATCATCATTCCCAAAAAAGGAAACCATATTCAGGTTTTTATTCGTCTGCTCCTTTACCATAATAGGCTCCTTGATCAGTACCTCCTGGTTTCCAACCTTTAACCTTAAATACAGATCCCATTTGTTTTCACTGCTGCTCAGCTCCGTAAATACGGCATAGGCAGCATAAAACTTCTCTGCGGAATTATAAACCAATTGATAGCGATGAGGACAGGAAACTTGATTGCCTTGAGCATCATTTAAAATGGGCAAGAAACCTAAGGCTGCAGAATTAATCTCTGCATTGTTCTCTTTATTGTAAACTTTTAACCTCAGCTCATTGTAGCCTTTGGTCAAAGTCCCATTCAAAGCTTGTACACTTACTTTCAAGCCATTTTTTTCAAATGAATAGGCTTCCTTAAACTCTAATTGTCCAGGTTGTTCTGTACCGATTTCGGCTTCATAATCTGTTTTTTCTTTTGTACAGGATATGAATAATAGGCACAGCGAAATAATTAATATTATTTTCTGCATTATGTAAAAAGGTATTGCTGTTTAAAATGTAATGAAGGGCAGTAAGGAGGATGGAGTTAAGCTATCGCATATAGACCAACAAACGAAAAAATCGCTTGGACGTCAATTAATCCATAAAACTCAAATAAGGGGTATCCTACTGCAAGGGATTAAGCAATCGGAGGACGGAATAGTGGATTACTGAATTCGAATCTATATTCAGAAATATAGATCGGAAGCGGTTTTTCAACAGGCTCCTCTACAGTAATAGGTTTGATCAATGTACTGAATTCTTTATGGACATAGTGAGAACTATATTCATAAACCACGAAATTCTTTTTGGACTCTTTTTTCTCTTTGTCTCTGATCTTCTGCATCAATACACACTGACCATTACAGTGTAAGTCCGGGCGGCTCTTGTTGATACAGTTGGCAATGTAATCCGGAAGATGAATCTCATACTCCATAGTCAAGATACTGCGATAAAAAGATTGCAGTGTCAAGCTCACTAAAAGGATATATGTAAAGAAGAGTTTCAAATCTGGGTTATTGTCTTTAGCAAATATGCCACAAAGATAAGGAAAGATTCTATCATAATAATAAAATTGAGGTATTATTTTGGAGAATTTGAACCAGGATGGAAGGGATGGGAGGATGGACCAAGATCATGGTATGAATATGGCTTCCTAGACTATATTTGTCCACAATCCCGTAGGGGCGAATCGCATTCGCCCGCTTCATATTTTGAATAAATAGTTGTATTGCATTGGCGTACAGTCTCTGTACCTGCAGTTAATCCCACACTGTCACCCTGAGAAGTAAAAATTTGAGCTAAATTTATTGGAAGGTGATGACAGGATGTTGGCAATGAAAATCTATCAAATCTTTTGTTTTTTTTAAATATAGAACCCCATTTGGGGTTCCATTATTTTAGCTGGCATGGCACGTTAGCCTGGAGGTAGCGCAAAAACGATGTTCGATTAATCGAACATCGTTTTTGCATTAACCCTATATTGTTTACCATCCATGCTAAAATAATTCATCCCCGCTGGGGATGTATGGCGGATAAAAAATATTCTTCTGAAGAGGAAATATAGGTCGAATACCTAGAAACACAGATTTAACAAACGTGTCATCCTGACGCAGGAAGGATCTCGGAACTTTACAAACATTCAACTGGATTTATTAAGAACAGCATTGGCGTACAGGTCCTTTACCTTCGCTTTCTCTTGCAGCGCGTCATTCTGACGAAGGAAGAATCTTGGAACCATGCAAAGGTTCAACTAGATTTATTAAGAACAGTATTGGCGTACAGGTCCTTTACCTTCGCTTTCTCTTGCAGCGCGTCATTCTGACGAAGGAAGAATCTTGGAACCATGCAAAGGTTCAACTAGATTTATTAAGAACAGTATTGGCGTACAGGTCCTTTACCTTCGGTAAAGAATGACAGCACATGTGATAGTAGAAACCGTACAGATTCTTCACGAATTGTTCAGAATCGCTCTTTAGCGCATTTCCAATTCTGAACGAAAAGTGAAGAATCTGTACGCAAATGTCCAAATACCTGCTGTCATCCCCATCGAAGATGGAGGACCTGTACGCCAATACAAACAAAATCATAAAGCGGGCTTATACAATTAGACCTTCCAACCTGTCGATAAACTATTTATTGATCTTGGCCCATCCTCTCATCCCATCAATCCTGGTTCAAATTTCAGCGGGCGTATTCGATACGCCCCTACCGTAATATAGTCAAATATAGTCCATGAAGCCACGTTTATGCCAAAATCTTGGTCCATCCGGTGGGTGAGCGGAGTCGAACTCCGAATCCCTTCCATCCTGGTTCAAAAACATCCACAAAAAAAGAGCAATTCTCATTGCTCTTCCCTATTCCATATCTTCAGGACATTTCTATCCCAATACTGATTTCAATTTATCAACCTGAAAATCCACCAACTTCTGTAAAGGACCAGAAGCCATCATTTTCATCATCATATTCAAACCTGCTTCTATAACAAAGGTAGCACTGGTGCTATTATCAGATGAAGGTTCCAACTTCCAACGTAAAGTCAATGGAAAAGGTGCTTCCTCGATAGGTACACTTACCAACTCTTTGTTTTCTAATCTTTCACTGATACGAAGGGACAATTTAGCCATATTCTTGATGGTAAATCTTGCCTCATCGGCTGTTGAGCTCCAGTTAACAATGTTTTCTGGCATCAACTGCTCGTGATTGTTCATATCCGAAAGAAAATTATAAACCTCTGCAACGGGTTTATTGATTTCTACAGTGTTTTGAATAATAGTCATAGTTTATGATTCTGGGTTCCAGTTTGCTGGATCAATTTTCCATTTCTCCAAAAGTTCGATATCCGATTCTAAGATATAGCTATTAGAAGCGGCAACATGAATTAGGGCATCGTAGTTACACAAACTGTGGAAAGTACATTTTGCTTCTTCAAAGTTCTTGCGTGCAACTTCTAAACCGTAGGTAAAGATCGATACTAATCCCACAACATTACAACCTGCCTCGCGCAATGCTTTCACGGCCTGTAAACTGCTTTTTCCGGTAGATACCAAATCCTCAATGACAACAACACGCTGACCTGAGATTACTTCACCCTCAATCAGGTTCTGACGACCATGATCCTTAGCACTGCTGCGAACATAAGAAAAAGGCAAACCTAAATCTTGTGCTACCAATACGCCCTGAGGGATCCCTGCTGTCGCTACTCCCGATATCATATCAACCGAACCAAACTCCTCTTGGATCAATTGTGACAACTTTTGACGAATGTAAGTACGGATAGCTGGATGCGATAACGCAACACGATTATCACAATAAATTGGTGACTTCCATCCAGACGCCCAAGTAAAAGGGTTTTTAGGTTGTAATTTTATTGCTTTAATTTGCAATAAGGATTCAGCAACTTTTTGTTCAACCTCATTTAAATAATTCATGGCACAAATTTATAAAATTTATATGAACCAATCTCTGTTAATTTTGGCAGATTTTACCCCTCATATTAAAGAAAACGTTCAAACAATTGGTTTACAAGACATTGATCTGGAAAAACTTTTCAACGAGTCCGCCCACAGCACAGATAAAACTGTGTACCTATACATACACCCTAATATCAGAAAAGTTTTTAAAAAGATATTATCTACAACCCGTATCGTTAAAGCAGCCGGTGGATTAGTTACAAATGGAAATGGCGAATACCTATTTATCCATCGCCTTGGAAAATGGGACCTGCCTAAAGGGAAAGTGGAAGAAGGTGAAAAAATGAAAGATGCCGCCCTCAGGGAAGTTGAAGAAGAATGCGGAATCGAGGTCGATTACATAGGTAAAAAGCTGGCAACAACTTACCATACTTATTATATGCGAAACAAATTCGTATTGAAGCAAACCAAATGGTACCAAATGGGAGTTAACAAAATCCCTAAGCTGACACCACAACTGGAAGAAGACATTGATCAGGCTGAATGGCTGAAGGCTTCTGAATTGAAAAAAGTTAAGGAAAACACCTATCCTTTGATCATGGAAATCGTTGAGACCATCAAAAAATAAATAAAAAGGGGAGCTGAAAATCAGCTCCCCTTATATTTTCTGTTTTTTGATTCTATCCAAAGAACTTTTCTGGGTCGAAACCATATTGCTTCAAGACATCAGCTGGCACACCATTCCAAACACCTGGCTTGTTACCAACGTATCCGATATCCTTTACCCCCATTTCACTGGTAAAAAATCCAGTTGAGGTCAAGTCCCGCATCAAGGAAAAGAAGGCTACCCCCTGAGCCATCTCTGGCTTAGCTTTTTGCGGATAGGCAATCTCATCGACCATGGCAATCTGTTCATCTTTTTTACATTTCACAAAGGCATTTCCATAGGTCTTTTGACATTGAACGTCAAGCCATTTCAAGCCTCCACGTAAAGGTGTCTGATAGCTTGGGATATCTTTGGACATGAATTCGATAAAGGCCGGTACTCCAGCTTCTGAAGCACTGCCAGAGACATCGTCTTTTGGGATAATGATATCTGCCAACACCGTAATGGTCGCTAATTCATGATCTGTAAAGAACTTCTCGGCCATTAAGGCTTCAGTCCGTTTATATTCAAATTCCTGTACCCCGGGTAATTTTTCAGAACTGCCTGCGGCAGCTTTCCCGGCTTGCCCTGAGCTTTTTTCATCTTTACAGGATGCTGCCAATACGCCAGATCCTGCTGCAAGTAGCCCTAAGGCTTTAAGTGAATCTCTTCTGTTCATCGCTTTTGGGTTATGCTAATTTTTTGTTTTCTTCTAATATATATTCTGCTGTACGCATGGACAAAGCCAAGATGGTCCACGTCAAGTTTTTATCGCCCTGTTGCACGAACGGACCTGCATCCACTACATACACATTCTTGCAGTCATGCGCTTGCCCCCATTTATTCAATACCGAAGACTTCGGATCATTCCCCATTCTGGTGGTACCACCTTCATGGATAATCTTTCCTGGAGCCTCTAAGCCATAAAGGGTATCCGCACCTGGGATATTGGAGGTAATAATTGCCCCCATCTCATGCATAATAGATTGGAAGGTATCTTGCATGTGCTTAGCTTGTGCAATTTCCTCGTTGGCCCATTTATAGTGGAAGCGCAATACCGGGATACCAAACTTATCCACCTTCGTAGGATCGATCTCACAATAATTGTCTTTCCTGGCCAAAGCGGTACCACGACCTGCCATCCCTACGTTTGCACCATAGAAACGACGGTAATCATTTTTCAGTCCAGCTCCATAGCCACCCATATCCTTTTTAGCCCCATCTGCTCCGGGAACCATCCCGTTTACGTTAGGAACCCAGTTCATAAAGCCATAAGATGGCATGTGCAATCCACCACCATACTCAATATGGTAACCTCTCGGGAAATTCAATTTCTTGTTGTCCTCCCACCAAGGCGAATAGATATGTACGCTTCCGGTACCATCTTCATTATATCGTTTTCTATCCAACAGTTCAGGAATAAAGCCTCCTAAACTAGCTCCTGTAGAATCATGTAAATATTTTCCAACTAGACCACTGCTGTTTCCGATTCCACCTGGATGTGCTTTGGATTTTGAATTTAATAGCAACCTGGCACTTTCGCAGGCACTCGCCCCTAAAATCACCTTCTTACCTTTTACAGCATATTCCTGCATGTCCGTGGTATTCACATAAGAAACCCCAATAGCCAATCCCTCGTCATTGGTCAGAACCTCACGGACCATGGCATTATCGATCACTTTCAAATTACCGGTTTTCATCGCAGGGATAACCAAACAAGAAGATGAGGAAAAATCTCCGTATACCTTACATGAACGGCCACATTGTCCACAGTAGAAACAAGTTCCCCTACCCTTGATCTCAGGAGAAGCTTCCGTCAAAACAGCACCACGTCCCGGAATTACAGGTACGCCTGCCTTTTTAGCGCCTTTATGGATAAACAGTTCATTTAATCTAGGTTTTGGTGGTTTCATAAAGATCCCATCAGGTTCATTATGGATGCCCTCAACCGTACCATAGATACCGATCATACGGTCTACACGGTCGTAATAAGGTTTCACCTCATCATAAGTAATCGGCCAAGCATCGGTAAGTCCATCTGTAGGCTGGAAATCATCCGGTCCCATCCTGAGGGAAATACGGCCCCAGTGATTTGTCCTACCGCCAAGCATCCTTGCTCGGAACCATTCAAATTCAGTACCGGCAACTTTGCTATAAGGTTCACCATCTAATTGCCAACCGCCATAAGCCGCATCAAAATCACCAAAAGGTCTTGTGACACCTGCCCCTCGTCGTGGAGACTCCCATGGCCAGCGCATTTGCAATGCATCCTTCGCAGGATCAAAAAACGGACCCGCTTCCAGCATGAGGACCTTTAGCCCTGCATTTGCCAAAATATATCCTGCCATACCGCCTCCAGCTCCTGACCCCACAACTATGGCATCAAAAACCTCAGGGTTTTCTTTAATTTGAAAAACACTCATAAACTTTTGTGATCTTGATTTAAATTCGGTTTAAATGAAAGCATATTCTTGCTTATACTATTTAGCAACACTAAATATAGCAATTCTATCGCCCAATCCAAGTATCATTAGATAAAATTTTTGATACGCAATGATCAATATTTCTTCATAAAGGTAAATTTTTCTCTAGCAAAAACTCAGGCAAAGTGAAGTAGAATCCCAAACTCAATCCATGAAATAAGCGAGCAATTTCTTCCTAGCATGTTCGAGACTCATTCGAGACATATTCGGGAAATCATCCGAAATGCTTTGACAAGGAAGGCTGTATTATTTTGGACATTTTGCGAAATTTCCGAATATGTCTCGAATAAGCACAACCTAAACTTTTAATAAGAAAAAAGGAAAGAATTTTAGCTGTCTGGATCGGCATCCATTTCCAAACAAGAAATTAGTTGAAAATAAAATTACAGACAATCATACAGGTTATTCATTCTAACCCTTGCTTCTACTAAGTTACAAACTGATTTTATAGAAAATTTTTAAATAAAAAAAAAGGGACTGAATTTCTTCAGTCCCTAAAAAAAATAAAAAAAATATCTATCTGTACATTTCTTCACGTTGAGCTTTTACAGCTTCAGAATTAATGTACTCATCATAAGTCATCAACTTATCGATAATACCATTTGGCGTAAGCTCGATGATACGATTAGCTACGGTCTGAGTTAACTCATGATCTCGTGAGGTAAATAACACCGATCCCTTAAAGTCATTGATACCGTTGTTCAATGCCGTAATGGACTCTAGATCCAAGTGGTTGGTAGGTTCATCGAAAATCAAGAAGTTAGCACCTTGCAGCATCATCCTTGAGAACATACAACGCATTTTCTCACCCCCTGAAAGCACCGAACATTTCTTAAGCACTTCTTCGCCAGAGAATAGCATCTTGCCCAAGAAACCACGGATAAATTGCTCATCAGCATCTGGTTTAGTGGTATAATCTCTTAACCAGTCTACCAAGTTATCTGTTTTTCCTTCAAAGAATTCAGCATTATCAATAGGCATGTCGGCAGGTGTAATGGTTACTCCCCATTTAAATTCACCAACATAATCTTGATCGCGTCCAGCAAGAACATCATAAAAAGCAGAAGTAATCAAATTATTTTCTGCCAATACAGCGATCTTGTCCCCTTTATTGACCATAAAGCTGATATGCTTGAAGTATACTTCGCCATTCACGGTCTTGCCTAAATTCTCTACGGTCAAGATTTGATCTCCCGGATCTCTGTCCATCATATTGAACATAATAGCAGGATATTTTCTGTTTGAAGGTTTGATGTCTTCAATGTTGATCTTATCCAAAGCTTTCTTACGGGAAGTCGCTTGTTTTGATTTAGAAGCATTGGCAGAGAATCGACGGATAAATTCCTGTAATTCTTTCACCTTATCTTCCATTTTCTTGTTTTGGTCAGCACGCTGTTTCAATGCCAATTGTGAAGACTCGTACCAGAACGTATAGTTACCGGAATAGATAGTCATTTTACCAAAGTCAATATCGACGATATGTGTACATACCGCATCAAGGAAGTGACGGTCGTGGGACACGACCAATACAATCGCTTCATAGCTAGCAAGGAAATCTTCTAACCAAGCAATGGTATTGATGTCCAAGTCGTTGGTAGGCTCATCCAGGATCAAGATATCCGGATTACCAAACAAAGCTTGCGCCAATAGGACACGAACTTTTTCATTACCATCCAACTCCTTAACTAATTTATAGTGAAGTTCTTCTTTAATCCCAAGGTTGCTCAATAGGGTAGCTGCATTGCTTTCCGCATTCCAGCCATCCATCTCTGCAAATAGGCTTTCCAGTTCACCAGCTCTTTCACCATCTGCATCAGAGAAATCTTCTTTCATGTAGATTTCATCCTTTTCCTTCATCACCTTATACAGCTCTTGATTACCCATCATGACCGTTTCGATAACTGAGAACTCATCAAATGCGTAGTGGTTCTGATTTAATACAGACATTCTCTCCCCTGGAGTAAAAGCAACGGATCCAGAAGTAGGATCTACTTCTCCAGAGATAATTTTTAAAAAAGTCGATTTTCCGGCACCATTCGCTCCGATAATACCGTAACAGTTTCCAGGAGTGAACTTTAAGTTGACATCTTCGAATAGGACACGTTTGCCATAACGAAGAGATAAATTCGAAACGTTAATCATGTCGCAAAGATACAGTTATTTATTGAGTTTGGGAAGGTTGTAAGCAGCCCTTTTTATCGCTTGTTCTTGACTAATTTTTATGCAACTAACTCAGTTTCATTTTGTTTCGAGAACATTCTGAAATAGCAGGTTAATTTTATTGAAATTTTTTAAAAAATACTCTTAAACCTTTCATAAATTGCGAAGTCAATACGATATACTTTAACAATTATTAATTAAATTAACATGAAAGCAGTATTTTTAATTGCCTTGTCCTTTGTTGTTTTGTTTACAAGCTCATGCGGAACTATTTTTACCGGAACCAAGCAAAATGTGATGATCAAATCGTTTCCAAGTGGAGCTAAAATCCAAGTGGATGGCGTCGACCGAGGAGTCACTCCTGCTACGGTATCCCTGAAGAAAGGTTTTAACGGTCCGGTCATTACCTTGACCAAAGATGGTTATGAAAAATACCAATTCAATCCTGAAACTACCTTCAACACGGTTTCTATTTTAAACTTACTAGGTATGGTAGGTTGGGCCGTGGATGCTGCCACTGGGGCCATGATGAAATATGACCCTAAATTCTATGAATTGGAACTGAAACCAGCAAATCCATAATTTTTAGAATTTTGAGAAAAAGCCATGCTTCATTGCCATGGCTTTTTTTATAATCTTTCCAATTCGGCAGAGAGCGCTTTTAAATCCTGCTTCATCAAATTGATATTTGATTCCAATTGATCATACATATCTGCCCTATTTTCCAACTGCTCGCTAGTATACTCGCCCCCTTCGCCAAAATAGAGATCCAACATCTCTTCTTCTGATGATTTGGTAATCTGTCCGAAGCTGCTCCATTTCTGAACGATTTGTTCCCTTAAAGAAGACTTGATTCCATTTTCAGGACTGGAATAGTTTAAATAATACCAAACCGCTGCTGGGAAGTTCTTCGAAGTTGCTGCACCAAACCAAACATCGCGCAGGGCATTTCTCTTATGGAAGAAATCGGTCTTTTCATCATTCAGCAACATCATCACACCGAATGAAGCCTCAGCAACACCCGTGGAGATACCCACCACATGGCTAGCCCCTTCGTCCTTGACAACACCTTCCGTTAAGATAGCACCCAAGGCACCAACCACGATAGCTGCCACAGTGAGTTTAGATTCTTTATCTTGAATTTTTCCTTCAAGGTAGTTGGCGACTTGGCTGGTCCGCTCCTCTTCACAGTCCATTTCTGAAGAAATGGCTGAAATTTCTAGAGAAGAACTATTGATCTTCTGATCGATCGCCTGCTTTAACTCCAACAAGTCCAATCTATATTTCAGATCATCGGGAGCTGGGTTTTGCTTTAATTCCGCATATTTTGAGACGGTCGTCAGAATGCCAATCGCATTGGCCATATTAAGGCTATTGAAGGTCAATTTACTTTGCAATAAAGGGGATACCGATTGTTCGTGCAGGGGAATTGGTAGACTATCCACATCATATTCATACACATTTTGCTGATTACAGTTGCTATGGTGCAACAGGTCCCTAATCTCAAGGTTTTTGACAGAAGCGCAGGAATTCAGCAAGATAGTTCCTATAAGCAGGAGGAATGAGAAATTTAACCTTTCCATAATTTTGTTGGAGCAAATAATAGTCGTGTAATAATTAGACAATATTCTAGCTTGAAATCGATAATTCCAAGTAAATTCGAAAATTTTCGCGAACTGAAAATCAATTAACCCGAGGGTGGAGGGAGGATTTCAAGGATAATCTTCACAGAATTTATTTGTGATATTTTCTAAAAAAAACCTTTACTTTACACAATAATTAATGGCTAATAACTATTTAAACCAAATTAATGGATAATATTATCTCCTCGATCTCCAATCTAGTATGGAGTGAAGTTTTAATTTATTTGTGCTTATGCACAGGGCTTTACTTCTCCATTCGAACAGGATTCCTTCAAGTTACATACCTAAAAGACATGATCAGGTTGCTCTTCGCCAAGAAGAAATCTGACGAAGGTATCTCATCTTTTCAAGCCTTTGCTTTGGCAATTTCAGGCCGTGTCGGTACAGGGAACATTATAGGTGTGGCTACCGCCATATTCTATGGTGGGCCAGGCGCCGTATTCTGGATGTGGGCAATTGCCTTTTTAGGTTCTGCATCAGCTTTTGTGGAAGCAACTTTAGGTCAATTGTACAAACAAAAGGAAGGCAATGAATTTAGAGGTGGTCCAGCCTTCTATATCGAAAAAGGTCTTGGCGTAAAATGGTATGCCGCGATATTTGCTATTCTTACCATTGTAAGTGCTGGTTTATTGCTTCCGGGTGTGCAAAGTAATGCGATTGCATCCTCGGCATTCAATGCCTATCAAATCGACCCATCCTATACAGGAATTGCCATTGTAGGATTATTGGTCCTTATTATTTTCGGCGGTGTAAAAAGACTAGGAACTGTAGCCGAGTTTGTGGTGCCATTTATGGCTGGTGGTTATATCTTGATGACCTTGATCATCATTGGAATTAACTTCCAACAAATTCCTGAGGTATTTGCACTTATCTTTAAAAGTGCTTTTAGCTTAGATGCTACTTTTGGTGGTATTATCGGTATGGCGATAGCATGGGGTGTAAAACGCGGAATCTACTCCAACGAAGCTGGACAAGGTACTGCACCTCACGCAGCTGCAGCGGCAGATGTATCCCACCCCGCTCAACAAGGATTGGTTCAGGCATTCTCAGTTTATGTAGATACCTTATTTGTTTGTACCGCAACAGCCCTGATGATTTTATTTACTGGCATGTACAATGTAACAAATGTGGATGCTGCAGGACAACCTACGACATTGTTGGTAGAAAACCTGCCAAATGTAGATTATAATGGCTTTACACAAGCAGCAGTATCACATCACTTCCCTGGATTTGGAAATGGCTTCGTTGCTATTGCCCTATTCTTCTTTGCGTTTACTACCATTATGGCTTATTTTTATTACGCAGACACCAACGTTGCCTATTTGGTAAAAAGTGAAAAAGCCAGAAAAATCATTGGCTGGATCTTTAAGATCGTCTTTTTGAGCACGGTTTATTTTGGAACGGTAAGGACAGCAGACACTGCATGGGCGATCGGTGATATCGGTGTAGGTTTAATGGCATGGACCAATATTATCGCCATCTTGCTATTGAGCAAACCAGCTATGAAGGTTTGGAAAGATTATAAAAGTAAAAGAAAACAAGGAATTGAAGACCCTTCGTTTGACCCTAAGGCTATTGGAATTAAAAATGCCGAGTATTGGGAAAACAATCAGGATTAAAACCAAGCTTCTGAATAAAAAAAAGCGAGATTTGAGTGCGTTATCAAGTCTCGCTTTTTTAGTTAATGAATCCCGAAGCAGGTAGTAGCAAACACTAAAACGAATGCCACTAATAACAACAGAATTAAAGTTGTCAATGGGGTCCTTTTCATTTCCTTTGCTTTATGTTTATTCTGGTGATTGTAACTAAAGTTACACAATATTTCCTATTAGCAAAGCATCAAGGCTTTGGAAATCAGTTTTTAATGGTTAAAAATATGGCCTAATAATGCCAAAGTATAGATTCTCTATCCACGAAAGATTTGATTGTCTGAATAATATGCTAATTTTGGGAAATTTTTTTCATTTAATCTAAGCTTATGAATAAAGGCAATTTCTGGGCCTTATTACCGCTAATCCTGTTTGTCGTGATATACTTTGCAGGATCATTTATACTAGGGGATTTTTATGCCTTACCTGTCCTTGTTGTATTTGTGCTTTGTCTTTTTGTTGCATTTTTTCAATTTCCTAAGAAAGCATTCAATGAAAAATTAGTCCATTTTGCTCAAGGAGCGGGAAACGAGAACATCTTGATCATGATCTTAATTTTCCTTTTGGCAGGCGCCTTTGGCGAATTATCCAAAAACATTGGGGCCATCTCCTCCACCATCAATTTTGCCTTAACCTATATTCCGGCTCAGTATGTGATAGCAGGACTGTTTTTGGTTTCCTGTTTTATATCCACCTCTTTAGGGACATCTGTAGGGACGATTGTCGCCCTTGCACCCATTGCTGTTGGTTTGGAAGAGAATATCAGCGGTATCATGCCTATTGCCTTGGCGGCTGTCATAGGCGGATCCATGTTCGGAGATAACCTATCTTTTATTTCGGATACCACCATCGCAGCGACCAGAACGCAAGGCGTTGGTATGAAAGAAAAATTTAAAGTGAACTTTAAGATGGTACTGCCTGTAGCCATTATCGTGATGATCATCTATGCGTTCCAGGGTAACCAGATGCTGCATAATACCACCAATATGAATGTGGGGGATTTTGAATTGGTCAAGATCCTACCTTATGTATTGGTGTTTATTTTGGCCTTGTCTGGCCTAAATGTGATCTGGACTTTGGGAATCGGTATCTTAAGTGCAGCAGTCATCGGATTGAGCACAGGTTCCATCGACTTCCTAAAAGTCTTAAAATCCATTAATGATGGATTTGCAGGCATGTTCGAATTGAGTATCCTATGTTTGATCATCGGTGGTGTTGTGGGTATAATACGATACAATGGAGGTATTGACTATTTGTTGAATACGGTGACCAAGCGCATCAATTCGAAGAAAAGAGCTGAACTGAGTATTGCTTTTTTGGTTAGTTTGGTCAATTTGGCTATTGCAAACAACACGATTACCATTGTCATTGTTGGTCCAATAGCAAAGGATATTTCAGATGAAAACGGATTGGAAGGAAGCCGGGTAGCCAGTATACTGGATACGATTTCCTGTTTTATCCAAGGATTGGTTCCTTATGGCGCGCAGATATTAGCAGCTATGGCGGCAGCAAATGTGGTACTTTCGGAAGAAGGAAAGACATTGCTCTCTCCAATAGATGTGATGCAATATCTTTATTATCCTGTTTTGATGGGTATAGTTGCTTTCTTGTTTATTGTCTTCAGAAAGGACAAACCACAGTTACAGGCTGCATAGACTTTCTATAGATATTTTTATAGCATCCTGCCTTTCATGTCCAACTTCTTGATCAGATTGGATTTTACGATGGCATACAGGCTATCCTTGGCTTCAGCGAAAGATATTCCATAACGCCTTGTTCTTGGATGTAATTCATCAGGGAATCTTGCCAATAGAGCATCATAATATGCATCTAATCCAGCTTGGTCGGGCATTTCATACTGGATCCTGATCTGGAACCTTCTGATCAGAGCACTATCAATGATGTTTACATGGTTGGTCGCACAGATCAACAGGACATCAGCGGGTAAATAATCGATCTGTTGGATTATGGAATTGACCAATCGGCGCATCTCACCTACATCATTGTCATCGTCTCCCCTCGCCTTTCCCAATTGATCAAACTCATCCAGAAACAGAACCGCCTTATCGCGAGCTGCACGATCGAAAACCTGCTTCACATTTTGGGAGGTCTCACCGATCCTTGAATTGATGACATTACTCAGATTCAGGATGATCAATGGCTTGCCTAAGCTGTTTGCTATGGCTTTGGCGGTGGTCGTTTTCCCACAGCCTGAATGTCCGAACAGGAGAACTTTATTGCTTACGGGCAGACCATACTCATGGAGCTCCTCAAAATACCGATGCTCTTTAATAAGCTGATCGATCTTTGAGCGATTTTCTTCACTCAAGAACACATCATCAAGTAATACAAGGTCTTTATCCTTAATAATAAGGTCCTGGATATTCATAATTTCCTGTTACTGTTAAAGCCGTAAAGATAAGGCTTAAATAGATATATGCGACAATAAAAAGCCGCTCAATTCATTTTGAGCGGCTGATCTATTAAACCTTTTTTCGGTTATTCCCCGAATCGGTATCCAATAACTTATTATTCGGATCGACCCCTACCTCTACTGGTTTTTTATCGACCGTTATCTTCAGCTTATTGTTGATCTTATCGATCTTTACCTTTTTTAGGTAAAGGATATTATCTACCTTAAAGCCATTCTTTTCGATAGGATCGCCAAGGACTGCAACCTCTACATAATCCTGTAATGGTAAGGATTGGACAGTGTTTTTACCGTTTTTAATGGTTAAGGCTGTTCCTTTGGTATCTTCATAGCTCTTTTTGCCCAAAGGGTCAGTCCTATATTTTGATACTTGGAAATCAATATCCACTTCGTATTTACCGTTTGCCAGCTTCTTAACCTTGGCATCCTTGACCTCATTGTCGTAAATCGTAACGGTTTCAAACAAGTCTTTAATCAAATATTGCAAAGAATCTGGAACTACGGGTCTCAGCATATCGACAAATTCAATGGAGGTGGTATATGGTGGATTCTGGAACTTCACTTTCTTATTATAGCTTTTTAGGAATTCGTTGAATTTCTTCTCCCCTAAATATTCGCTCATGGCATACATCACCAAAGAACCTTTGTTATAATGGATGTAGCCTTGGTTTTCATTGAACATCAATGGATTTTCACGGATCTTTTCTTGAGCTCTTCCCAAGAGATACTTATCTAAGGCATCCTTCAGGAACCTAAACATCTGTTCTTTGCCATAGGTATGTTCCAAGACCTTTAAGGAACTGTATTCTGCCAATGATTCAGACATCATGGTTGTACCCTGGGTATTGGCACCGATCACCTGATGGGCCCACCATTGATGGGCAAACTCATGGGCAACCACGGAATATGGGTAATCTACTGCATCTGGGTCATCCTCATCCACCTTGGCAATGAATCCAATACCTTCTGAAAAAGGCACGGTATTGGCAAATGCCTGCGCAAATGTCCCCATCGAAATTGGAAACTCAATAACCCGCATTTGCTTGAACTGATAAGGCTCATAATTGGACCCATAATAGTCTAAGGACTTCTTCATGGATGCCATCATCCTATCGAGGTTATACTCATGTCCTTTATGGTAATATATCTCCAAATCCACCCCATTATGCTTTTCTTTTTTGGTCTCATATTTAGCAGACATAAAAGAATAGAAATTCAAGATTGGCGTATCCATCTTATAATGGAAGTAACGTTTTTCTCCGCTGGTCCTTTCTTTTTGCAAATAGCCTGGAGCAATGGCAATCTGATCTAGGTTCGTGCTCACAATGGATTCATAATTGATCCAATCGGCGTCGTTGGAAATGTACGTATTCCCTAGTTTGCTTGAGTCTCGAGGATCTGCCATCCTGTTTTTATCAGGTAAACCATATTTCTTACGAACCCTATTATCGGAAAGCTCTGCAGCTTCAGAATAGGTTAGGGTTGGAAACATCATATTGTTCAGGAATGTGCCATTCTCCAATACCGGGGAACGATCGAACAAGAAACCATTCTCTTTATTTTTGATGGTATAATCAATCCGCAAGGTATCTCCAGGATTTAAAGGTCTAGCCAGGGTATAGATATCAACCGCCAAAACCGTATCTCTTAAGAACAACTTGGATTCCTCTTCAAATTCGATATCGATGAGGTTATTATCGCTTTTATTCATAAAGATGGTATCGATGGGTTCCTTCGTTTTATTCAAATAAGTGAAAGAAGCCCCTGCCTCGAAATTTCTATTTTTTGGATCTATGTCCAATTGAACAGATACATCAATCAATCGAGGTATGGCCCTATCCGCATACTTTTTGTATTTCTTTTCATAGTCAACCAACTGCATCTCACTTTCAAGCGCGCTATAACGAGGCTGTTTAATATTATTTTCTACATAGATCGCATAGCCTAACCCGATAAAGCCAACAAAAGCTAGTAGCATAGGTATAAGCAATGCTGGTTTAGATCGTTTGACAAGAAGGTTGATTTTCTCTTTAATATTGGAAACGATTCCTCGTCTCCAGAACAACAGCGTTATGCCGAAAAGTCCCAGTCCAAAAAGGATCCAATAGATTCGATAATAGATAAAATGGCGGATATCGGCATAGCCATTCATATCTGAATATTGGAACGATGCCCCCTCTCCTGGTTTGAAGATTGCTTGTTCGATTCCAATCTTGGATAAATAAGGAATGGTGAAGAACAAAATCAAGCAAATAATAAATCCTATAAAATAATTCTTGAAGAAATTATGGATGAATAAGGAGAATAGGATCAGGAAAAGGAACTGTAAAGGATATAAGACGAAGAGTTCAAAGGCATAGTGCCCAAGCTCGAAGTTATAGAAACCTTTATAGGTTTGATATACAATACCATTGATCAAACAAACGAGCATAACCAAGTACACTAATTTTATCATGGCCAATACCTTTGAAAGCAGTAATACCCAGTTAGGAACTGCTGTAGCCTCAATCAAGAGGAACATATTGCTCTGTCTGGACCTTTGGATTAGCATCCCCGCAAATAGGAAGATCATGATGTTCAGGAAGAAAGTATAGATACTTCCCATGGCTACCAGCACTTGCCAGGTTACGGGATAGGTATAGGTTCCAAACAATTCGCCGGAAACTGAAATCACGATCAAGACAAACAAAAAGGCAATGCAGAGCAGAATGATAAAAGTCCAGTTCTTGATCAAGAACTTAAAGTCCTTATTGGAAAGGCTCCAACTGAGCTTAAGGTTAGCAAAGAAGCTATAGTCCTTTTTAACTTTTGGAAGTGCGATTTTTAGGATGCTTCCAAAGTTATCCTTCGTCATCCTTTCGGATTCTTTTGGCTTCTTAAAGGAAATACCAAGCTGAGAAAAGCTGAATTTAAAGTAAACCAAGCCAAAAAACAAGAGTGAAACGGCTAACCAGATTAACCTATTGTAGATCAAAACACCTTTGATCGGTAATAGATTGGTATTCTGCTCATCTACACTCCAATAGCGGCTATAGTATTGAATAGGCTCAAATCCGAATGGATCTAACAATGCTACTAAATAGCGATTGTCTACATTTCTAACTGCTGTATCAAACAGGGATTGCAATAGGAACAAAATAAGGACGAAAACAAAACCTACATATATGTTTCTGCTGAAGGTAACTAGGGCAAAAATAACGCTTCCAAAGAGTATAAAATTAGGTAGAACGGTTATCAGGAAGCCTACGATATAGGCCATTGGGTTATTAGGGCCCAATAACTCTGGATTAATCCCTGGATAGAACTGCCCTGCGTAATAGCCTATACCACAAATAATAGCTATCAGCGTAACTACGACAAAAGAACTCAGAAATTTTGCTGAAAGGTAATTCAGCTTATCCAGTGGATAGGAAAACAGTAAGGTATGTACGTTATACAGATAATCCCGATAGACCGATGCGCCGATGATAGTCGGTAGCAGGAAATAAATGAGGGTGGCAAAACTATTGAAGAAGCTAGCGATCCTGATTGGGGAATTTAGGTATACAGGTGTCGAGGTGGTACTCGTCACAGCATCAAATGCTCCCAAATTGGATATAGTTGTTAAGAAAGCTAGACCAAAATAAATAGCACAGTACACATAGAACACTGGTTGCTTCAACCAACGCTTGATCTCAAAGAGAAAGATGGTCTTAAACATTTACCTTATCGCTCTTAAGGGTTACGAAATAAACATCTTCAAGGATCGGAGTCGCCGGACTAAAGGATTCGTGTGGCTGCTGATCGGCATGCACACGGATATTTAAGCTATTATCCTGGTTGTAATTGGAGGAGATCACATTATAGATGGTATTTTCTTTCTCAAAATCAGCGCGATCAATTTTCTTCTTCCAGATCTTTCCTACTAGGCGATCAGTACCTTCCTGCGTACTTCCACGGAATAGGACCTTCCCACCATTCATAATAGCGAGTTCATGGCAAAGCTCACGTACATCATCGACGATATGCGTGGAAAAGATTACCGTATGTTGTGCGCCGATTTCTCTTAAGACATTTAAGAAACGATGTCTTTCGGCAGGGTCTAAACCGGCAGTGGGCTCATCAACAATGATCAGTTTGGGGTCGTTTAGCAGCATTTGAGCAATACCGAAACGTTGCTTCATACCACCTGAATAGCCACTGACACTCTTGCTTCTAAAATCGTATAGGTTAGTGATTTCTAAGGCATTGGATACAATCTTCTTGCGGTCCTGTTTATTACTGATGCCTTTTAATTCCGCGAAATAGTTCAGCAGGTCCTCAGCGGAAAGGTTGGGATATACACCAAACTCTTGCGGTAGGTAACCGAGAATACGCCTCAAGGCATTGTTGTCCTTCAGGACGTCAATATCTCCGAACTGTATACTTCCACTATCAGGGCTTTGTAGCGTAGCGATAGTCCGCATTAGAGAAGATTTACCGGCACCATTAGGCCCCAATAAACCAAACATCCCTGCTCCGATTTCTAAATTAACATCATCAAGTGCTTTTACACCGTTGTTATATGTCTTCGTTAAATTACTGATCTTAAGTTCCATTTATAATTGATTGTTGTTTTCATAAATTAGTACGTTTTTGTTAAAAAAAGTAACAGAAAAATTAAAATATTTTTTTCTGTTACTTTTTTTAAGACTTAAAACTGTTAGGCATTAGACCTAAGACCTATGGAAATGGAACAAAAAACAATGTCTGGAGATGAATATTAATGCCTAGGAACAATTTGCAAAAGTCTATTGCCTGATGTCTGTTGTCTCTTAGTCTAAAACCAAGAAAGCCGACAATTTCTTGTCGGCTTTCTTGGTTTTATATTAATTTTTATTTTTTGTAATACTTCATGGCTTCAGGAACCATTGCTTGCAATTGGCTAATACGTCTAGCATCACTAGGGTGAGTACTTAACCATTCAGGGTTCCCTCCTTTTTTGCCTTGGGACATTCTTTCCCAGAATGCTACAGCTTCTTCCGGATTGTAACCTGCCATTGCCATCAAGATAAGACCAGCTTTATCAGCTGCTAATTCATCATTTCTTGAGAACTTCAATGATCCTACTTGGTATCCAATACCGTAGATCTGGTTGAATAGACCTGTATATCTGCTATTACTGATTGTTCCAGCAGCATTTAATAATTGTGCACCGAACTGTGCCGCCATTGCATTTGAAACTTGAGATACCGAATGCTCTTCGATGGCGTGTGCAATCTCATGGCCCATTACAGTAGCCAAACCAGCATCATTCTTAGCAATTGGTAAAATACCTGTATAAACTGCCACTTTACCTCCTGGCATACACCAAGCATTCACTTGGTCACTTTCAATTAGGTTGAATTCCCAGTTGAAGTTAAATTTATCAGCAGCCCCAATCTGCCTCAAATATTCATTTGTTGCCGCAGCAATTCTGTTACCCACTCGTTTTACTTGCGTAGCAGCAGCAGAACCTGTTTCAACTTTAGAGCTATTTTTACTTAAAAAATCTTTATAAGCCAATGCAGCTTGGTTATTGATAGTCTGAGAGTCTACCAGTTTTAGATACTTTCGCCCGGTTATGGCGGAAGTGGCACAACCTACCAATGTAGCTCCTAAGAGCAGCATGGAGGCGTATTTTGTTATTCGTTTCATAAGTGTTCTTGATTTAGTTTATCTAATACATTTAAATTATCTTGAAGTATTAAACAAAACTTGTACCCAAAAGTTTAATCCTGTGTTTTTTTCTTGAATAAATATATTTTGGATTCTTTGCCTTTGAGCAGTCTCTCTATGTTTTTCTGGTGAGTGACTAAAATTAGGGCACAAATTGCGATTCCATATAAGAGAATGGAAGGTACGGTGGTCTTAAAAATAAATGCTACACTAAATGGGAAGGCGAAGCCAGCCATAATGGAGCTGAGGGATACATAATGCGTGACAAGGAGTACGACTAGGAAAACCGATACGCAAACCAAGGCTGCAGGCCAATGGATCGCAAGGACCATCCCGAATAATGTCGCCACACCTTTACCGCCTCTAAAGCCAGCAAAAATGGGAAATAAGTGTCCTAAAACAGCGATTACACCCAATGCCAATTGAACATTGACAAATTGAGGGGCATCATGGTTTCCTACAATCGTGGCATCTAATAAATAAGGTAAATTGGTTGCAGTCCATCCTTTCAAGATATCGACGAACATCACAATGGAACCAGCCTTTTTGCCTAATACCCGGAAGGTATTGGTGGCACCAGCATTTCCACTTCCATATTCACGTACATCAACTCCATAAAATGCCTGCCCAAACCATACCGCAGTAGGGATCGAACCGAAAAGATATGCTAATATGACAATTCCAACAAGGTATATTGATATCATTTACAGCAATTTACTAAATAAGTTTTGCTTTTAAGCTTAAATCCAGACTTTTGACGGAATGCGTCAATGCCCCTACAGAGATAAAATCTACCCCCGTTTTTGCATATTCAGCAATCGTATCCAAAGTGATCCCGCCAGAAGCCTCCGTCACCAATCTATCCGCAACTAAATCAACGGCCTCCTTCACTTGAGCAGGACTGAAGTTATCTAACATAACACGATCCACAGCCTGTAGTTTTAGGACTTCGGTTAATTCTTCAAAATTCCGGACTTCTACTTCGATCGCAATATCTAATTGGTTTTGTTTTTTGTAATCAAAGGCTGCATTTACCGCAGCTGAGATACCCCCGGCATAATCCACATGATTATCTTTGATCAAGATCATATCATATAGACCAAAACGATGGTTGGAACCTCCTCCAATTTCAACAGCTTTCTTCTCCAAAAACCTTAATAAAGGCGTTGTCTTCCGGGTATCCAATACCTTTGCAGCAGTTCCAGCTATGGCCTGCACATATTGGGCAGTTTGGGTAGCAATACCAGACATGCGCTGCATAATATTGAGCACCAAACGTTCACCTTTAAGAATAGTATGGATTTTACCTTTTATTTTGAAGGCGATGTCTCCGTATTTTACAGAGCTGCCATCAGCGATAAGCTGTGTAAATTCTATGGATGGGTCAATTTGAGAAAATATTTCTTTAGCCACTTCCACCCCTGCAAGGACACCCTCTTCTTTGACTAATAATTGAGCCTCTCCTAATTGTTCTTCTTTTATCGTAGATAATGAGGTATAATCCCCTGCTCCTACATCTTCAACAAGGGCTTCTTGAACAAAATGTACTAGTTTATCTTTGAATTCTCTCTCCATTTACAATTTAAAATTAAGCGAAGATGAATAAAAATATATTTATATGGAAACTTAAATACGAAAAACTAAACATTATTCTATCCGAAGTTCATTGATTTGGGCATCTCCCCCCGACTGAACTAACTTGACAAAAACACGGTAAGAACCTTGATTTGTCTTGATCTGATAGACTATATAAAAACTGTTGTTACTGCTGTTAGTTCGTTGAACCTGTTTTACTTCGGAGGTTTTGGTCAACCGGAAAAAGTCGCTCAATATCACTTCAGCTTGGAACTTTGAATAATAACCCGAATCATTCTTGATGGAAAGAGAAACATTTTGCCCAAAAAAGTTTGCCACGTTCTTGGCGTTGTTCGCCTTTAGAGCACCTAAAAGCTCTAAAGCTACGTCAGATTGAAAACTAGTGAGCAATAGAAACGGCAAAAGCAGCATTGCAAGAGCAATCTGCCTTATTTTTTTCCAATAACCATTCCACATTCCTAACATAATTGACTTGGTGTCAAAAGCAGCTCATTATATTTCATAACAGCCACTAAACATTAAATTCATTTTCCGAGGAACAATAAGCGAAAATTATGCCAATCCTTGTTAAAAACACATATTCACTAATTTGTTGCAATACAAACTATACCCTGCCATTCCTTAACATTTTTATGAATTATGAGTATATTTGTGTAATGAGTTCTGAAAATAAAAAAGTAGCACTATTGATCCTGGATGGATTAGGCTACGGAAAAAATGATAATTCAAACGCTGTAATAGCCGCTAACACTCCTTTTTTAGACTATTTGCTTTCAACCTATCCTAACTCCAAACTTGAAGCATCTGGCGAAGCCGTAGGATTACCTGCTGGTCAAATGGGCAACTCTGAGGTTGGCCATATGAACCTAGGTGCTGGTAGAATTGTTTACCAAGAATTAGGTCGTATTAATAAAGCTGCCCAAGAAGGTATCTTCAAAGTAGACCCGACTATACAAGGTGCTTTTGAATACGCTAAAACAAATAACAAAAAGGTACATTTCATTGGTTTGCTTTCTGATGGAGGTGTACACGCACATATTGAACATCTTAAAGCCTTGACGGATGCAGCGCAGGTTGCTAACCTTACAAATGATCAAGTGTTTATCCATGCCTTCTTGGATGGTCGTGATACTGACCCTAATGGGGGTGCTGGTTATATTACTGATTTAGAAAACCACTTAAAGCATTCTGTAGGCACAATTGCTTCGGCAATTGGTAGATACTATGCCATGGACCGTGACAACCGTTGGGAAAGGGTAAAACAAGCTTATGACCTATTAACTAAGGGTATGGGTATCCCTTCCAATAACCTTGTCGCTTCAGTCGAACAATCCTATGGCGAAGGTGTAACGGATGAATTCCTAAAACCAATCGTAATGGTTGATGCCAATGGCCTTCCTAAAGCTACCATTCAAGAAGGTGATGTGGTTATCTGTTATAATTTCCGTACAGACCGCGGTCGTGAGATCACTGTTGCCCTTACACAACAAGCATTTCCGGAATATGATATGCATCCATTGAAGTTGTACTATGTGACAATGACTTCGTATGATGATACGTTTAAAGATGTGAAAGTAATCTTCCAAAAAGATAACCTTACTCAGACTTTGGGTGAAACCTTATCCCTTCAACATAAATCACAGGTTAGGATTGCTGAAACTGAGAAATATCCTCACGTTACTTTCTTCTTTTCTGGTGGTCGTGAAAACGAATTCGAAGGTGAAAGAAGATTATTGATTCCTTCGCCGAAAGTTGCTACCTATGATTTACAACCAGAGATGAGCGCAAATATAATTGCCGACTCTATCTGTAAGGATATGGAGGAGAATGGTCCAGATTTCATCTGTTTAAACTTTGCAAACCCTGATATGGTTGGTCATACTGGAGTATTTGAAGCAGTTGTTAGAGCTGTGGAAACAGTGGATGCTTGCACCAAGCGTGTGGTTGAAACAGGTATTAATAATGGCTATTCCTTTATAATTTTGGCTGACCATGGTAACTCCGAGTTCATGATCAACGAGGATGGTTCAGTGAATACTGCCCATACGACCAACTTGGTTCCTTGTATCTTGATCGATAGTCAATATAAAAACATTAAAGACGGTAAATTGGGTGATGTTGCTCCTACAGTATTGGCGCTGTTGAATTTACCTATCCCTACCGAAATGACAGGAGATGTCCTTGTATATTAATATAAAAAACATTCAAATCGTGGCAGCAGTGATCCTTACTGCTGCTTTTTATAGTTGCGGTAACAGCAGCCAAGAGAAAAAGCAACAGGCGGGTCAAGAGAAATATTTTGACATCCCTGCTTTTTTCCAAAAGGAAATAGACTCCTTAGCAGCGTTAAATCCTGAAATCAATAAAACGGTAAAAAAGGACGAGCAAGAAGAAACCAAGAAACTAAAGATCAAAGATTGGCAGGTAGAGCTATCCAGCTTTCAGGCTATTGACTTGAATAAACCAGCCTATGCCGGTTTTGTCAAAGTTGATGCGACAGATTCATTGATTCAATATAGTTTTACTAATCCGGAATTAGATTTGTCCTGCGTACGGATTAAAATGGACAAAGCTGGACAGCTTGAAATGATTTCCATTGAGAAGGAAGTTCGGAACACACTTTACAAAACCTCTGAATTTCTGGTTTATGAGAAGAACAATTTTTATTTGGTAGAAAAGAACCAGCAGGTAAAAGTAATGGGTGCAAATTATTACAAAGTCCAAGGCGAGTTTTAAAACCGTCCAAAAAAATAAAGGCTCGAAACAATACTGTTTCGAGCCTTTTTTATTAATAAGCGTCGTCTAACTCAATAAACCAGCTTTTAATAAGATTGTTTTAATTAATCTTCATAGTGGACTAATGAAATAATATTTTCACTGAATCGTGTCAACCTTCCAGCGCTTTGCAGGAAATCTAAGCTTATCACAAAGGAGTAACCTGTAATGATACCGCCAAGCTTTTCTACCAATTTACTCGCAGCCACAACCGTTCCTCCTGTCGCCAATAGATCATCATGCATCAATACCTTCGTACCTTCCTGTATGGCATCCTCATGCATTTCTATAGTCGCTTGACCATACTCAAGCTTATAGGATTCAGAAATAGTATGGAAAGGTAATTTACCTTGCTTACGAATCGGCACAAACGGCTTATTGAGTTCCTGAGCCAGTAGGAATCCGAATAAGAAACCTCTGCTCTCAATTCCGGCAATGACATCAATCTCTATTCCCTCAAGTTTTCTAACAAACTCCTTCACTGCCAATTTCACCAATTCAGGTTGTTGCAATAAAGGGGTAATGTCTTTGAATACTATCCCTGGTTGCGGAAAATCAGGAATATCACGAATATAGGCCTTCAGTTGTTCTTCAATCATCGATGTTATCTAAAATCCAAATAAAGTTCAATTTTACGGAAAAAATCTTCATCCAACGAAAGAACTTTCCTTAAATCGGCCATGGATTTAAATGCACCGTGCTGTTTCCTATAATTGATGATGGTTTGTGCTCTTTTGTACTTTACATAAGGGTGTTTACCTAAATCACTCTGATTGACATGATTGATTTCAAGTCGCTTGACCAAGCTTGTATCGATGCTTAGATACGGTAAAATGTTCTGAAATGTTTCCTCGGGTAAGCCATATACCTCTGCAATCTGCTCAACTTTTACAAAACCTCCTAAAGCTTCTCGAAAACGAACTATACGTCTTGAAAAGGCTGGACCAATTCCATGCAATTCCATGAATGCTAAGCTATCTGAACTGTTGATTTCTACAACCCGATTCCTCTTTTTAGCAAATTCCTTTCTTTCAAAGTTAGGTTTTGCTGCAACGAAATCGCTTTTCTCCAGCTCGGCTATTTCCGCATACGGAAGGATTTCTTGCAGTTTCTCCTCATGTAGCGAATATATTTTCTTTAGGTCCTCATTCTTGTAAAACCTTCCTCCCTTATTTCTATAATTGATGATTACCTGTGCCTGTTTGCTACTTAATCCCAGTCTTTGCCAACCTTCTTTGTCCAAGGTATTCGGATCAAACCTGAAGAGTTCAACCTTAGGCTTTCCTCTATAAATAGGTTTATTAGCTGAATATGCCTTCACCTTTGAATCAGGGTCAGCAGTTTCAGTTACCGGAAAATGTTCTATTCTGATTGGGATTTCTTTTTTTGGGAAAAATAGCGGGAGGAATACATGGGCTAAAAAGAGCAGGAATAAGATACAGATCAAAAACAACATACCCCTTTGCTCCTTTTGGGTCAGTTGAAAGTACTCGGCAAGCTTCCGCATCATCAAAAAACTTATGCTAATCCATTGTTAAAACTTTGATTAAATTTGTAAAAATATCTGATTGATACAATATGCATTTTGTCCGCCCTTTTTTTATCCTCAATTATGTGTATCCACAGGCGATTTGGAGAAAAGAAAAAGATAGAAATAATATATACTTAACATTTGATGACGGTCCTATTCCAGAAATCACACCCTGGATCTTGGATTGTTTAAAGGATAAAAACATCAAGGCTACCTTTTTCTGTGTCGGAGAAAATGTCCAGAAACATCCTGCTATTTTCCAAAGGATCCTTGATGAAGGACATGTGGTCGGAAACCACACCTTCAATCATCTGAAAGGCTGGGCCACCGAAGACGAAAAGTATCTGGATAATATTGCCAAATGCAATGCATTAACTAAAACATCTTTATTTCGCCCACCTTATGGCAGGGCCAAAAAATCCCAGATGAAGATCTTGTCCAAAGACTATAAAATCATCATGTGGGATGTATTAACGGGCGATTACGATCATAAGATCGGCCCAGAAAAATGTTATAGAAACTGTGTTGACTACACTCGAAACGGCAGTATCATTGTCTTTCACGACAATATCAAGGCTATTGATAATGTGAAATATGCTTTACCGAAAAGCATTGATACCCTGTTGGAAAGAGGGTATCAATTTAAAACCTTATTCGTCTGAGGGTTTAGCAATATCAACGGTATAATCCCTTGCACTGCTTACGCTGAAATAACCCAATGCACCATTACTGATGTTGGATGTTGGGTTACCTGGAGAAGCACTTCCTGGATTAGTTGACATATATTCAGACCAATAATTATACGATTCTTTACTGATCACATACCTTCTCACTAACAATTGGTCACCTGGCTTGATCTCATTGCCATATTCCCTACCCAATTGGTGAGTTACCTCATTGCCATTATTGTATTTATCAGAGAAAACAGCATTTGATTTAAAAGGTCCATCATTGATCTTGATGCTGTACCTATAATAGTTATCCTCGCCTTCCGGGTCATAGAACTTAAAGTTCAGGAAGTAATAGGTATTATTAAATATCGTCTCCTGATTGACACCAATGGATTCCACCTCGATATAAGGCAGCATCCTGGTGATAGATTTATATTCCTTGCCATCAACCGTGACGGTTAAGGTATAGGTTTCTCCTACTGAAATAGGCATATTGGAATTTGCGTACCTGCCCTCGCCGATGGAATTAAACCTAAAGATCCTTCCATTGCCCAATTGAATGAACACAGATGCATCCAAAATAGGCTCATAAGGTCTCGGCTCATCAAAATCAACCGTCCTCGTCACAAGAACTTCATGGCTACTCTCCTCATTGTTCATATCCCCAACAATCACGACCTGTGGATTGACCTTGTTAAGGTCTACATCAATCAACTCTTCACAACTACTAAATAAGAGTATACAGGAAAAAATGAACAAACTATATATCGATCTCTTTTGCATCATTTTAAAATTTAAAGTTCCAGGTTACTGAAGGAATAGCTCCAAACAAGGCTATTTTATAAGCTTCAGTGATATTAGCATTCTCTTTATTCTCTCTAAAATCAATTACATAAGCATTTTTACGGTTATAGGCATTGTAGACGCCAAATACCCAGCTAGAATGGAATTTCTTACGTTCATTCTTAGGCTCATAGGTTAACGACAGATCCAAACGATGATAATCAGGCATTCTATAACCATTACGCTCCTCATAGTAGAACATGGTCCTTCCATCGATTAGGTATTTACCACTTGGGAAGGTAATGGCATTCCCTGTATAATATACAAAGGTAGCTCCCAAGGTCCATTTCTTGGACATCTGGTAGATTCCCACCAAAGAAACATCATGCGTACGGTCTTGCCTTGCATTAAACCAAGTACCATCATTGATCTGGTCAAACTGCCTTTCACTCTTCGAAAGCGTGTAGCTTATCCACCCGTTCAATTTTCCTTTTTTCTTTCTCATCAGGAATTCTGCCCCGTAAGAACGACCTATACCATACAATAGCTCACCTTCCAATTGTTTATTGGCCTGCAGGTCCGCACCGTTCCGGAAGTCAATTTGGTTGTCCATAAACTTGTAATAGGTTTCGACGGAAAACTCATAGGTATTATCCCTAAAATTACGGAAGTAACCCAATGCAGCTTGATCCGAAATTTGCGGTTTGACGTTCATGCTACTCACCATATATTGATCAGTTGGCAAACTCGCCGTGGTATTGGTCAACTGGTGCAGGTTTTGGGTCATCCTATTGAAGCTCGCTTTGATACTGTTGCTTGAATTGAAGGCGTAAGAAAGAGAAAGCCTTGGTTCAATATTGAAATAATGTTTCGCGATCCCTGATTCATAATAAGATTCAGAAGTCGCATCTCCCTCTTCATTAAATTCGTAGAAAGTGCCAGGTCCCATCACCATGAAATCACTTAATCTAAGTCCATAGATCAAGGAAAGCTTCTCAAAAGGCTTCCAATCATGGGATATATAGGCCGATGCCTCCACACCTTGTCTACTTTCGATCGTGATGCTATTGATATCCGATTCGTCGACTGCACTGATGCTGGCAGGACGGATTTCTTGACGCAATAGATTGACACCAAATCGGATGGTGCTATTATCGTTGGAATAATAAGAGAAGTCTTGTTTCAGGTTTAAGTTCCTGATCTTCGAGGCAATCCTAAACTTTGAATCATCACTGTTTACATTAACGTGATAGGCAAAATCACTATAGATAAGGGAAGTATTGCTAAACAATTGCGAATTGATGATGGAATTCCAACGTACTGTCGCCGTTGAATTGCCCCAATCAAATGCAAATAGATCTGAATAACCTAAATCGTCCTTTCCAAAGTAACCCGATAAGTAAATGGTATTCCGATCATTCAGTTTATAGTTGAATTTGGCGTTCAAGTCATAGAAATACAGTTTACTTCGCTTAGCCCTATCATCCGAAGAAAACTTCAAGAACAGATCCGCATAGGTACGGCGACCACTGATCATAAAGGAACTTTTATCCTTTACAATTGGTCCTTCAAGCTTCAATCTAGAAGCAATCAAACCGATCCCACCTTCGGCACTGAACTTTTTATTATTACCATCCAGCATGCTGATATCCATTACCGAAGATATACGGCCACCATATTGCGCCGGAATACCACCTTTGTACAGATTGGCATCCTTGATGGCATCAGAGTTGAAAGTAGAGAAAAAGCCCATTAAATGGGATGCATTATAAACGGTAGCCTCATCCAATAAGATTAAATTTTGGTCTCCGCCACCCCCACGCACATAGAAATTTGCACTACCTTCACCCCCAGAAGAAACACCAGGAAGTAATTGAATGCTTTTCAACACATCCTTTTCACCAAAAAGGACCGGTATATTCTTCAATTCCTCCATGCTGAACTTCAAGTTACCCATTTGCGCAGAAGTGACATGGTCGTCCTCCTTTTTGCCGGTAACAACGATTTCCTCGATCACACTCGAATTGGAAACCAATTCAAAATTATGACGCTTAGAGGCATTGACTTCAATTTGCTCTTCTTTAGTGGCATAACCTACATAGGAGATTTCGATCTCATGCTTACCTTCCGGCAACGAGATAGAATAAAACCCATAGTTATTGGAGTAAGTGCTTAAATTAAGCGCTCTTACTCGAATTACAGCCGCAATTAAATTTTCACCAGAATTGGCATCGCGAACATAACCACTTAAGGTTAATTTTTCTTGGGCAGATGCAAAATCACATACAAAAACTAACAGCATTATGAGACTGATGCTCATGCATTGAGATAGCGATTTCATTCGCTTTAGGTTAAAAATCATGGTCAAAAGTAAAAAAGCCCTTCTGAACAACAAAATGGCTTTTACAGGTTTATAATCAAGTATAAAGTCCAAATTTATTAATGTTATTCAATGTAGCAAATAATTTATCCAATATAGTCATAATCCTATGCTCTAGAAAAGAACTCTTGAAAGAATATTAGTTGATATTGAATTGATTTACCCCAATAATCCCAATTGTGCGCCCCTGGCATGCTTAAATATCGATGTGGGATATTTAAGTAGGCTAATTTTTCATGAAATTTATGATTTACCGCATAAAAAAAATCATCTGTGCCACAATCGATAAATATTTCTAATGATTTTGGTTTAATCAAGTGTGTTAGTTCCATCACTGTATGGCTATCCCAAACTTGCGGATGTTGGTCGTACGCTCCTATCCTTTTCGCCATATCCCAATTATTAGGAAACGGACGGATGTCCAAACCACCAGCGGTACTACCTACAGCTGCAAAAACATCTTGATGGCGGATTGCTAAATAAAGCGCTCCATGCCCGCCCATGCTCAACCCAGTGATGCCACGCTTCTTGCGGTCTTTGATGACCGGATATTTCCCATCGATATAATCCACCAATTCTTTGGCAACAAAAGTCTCGTATTTAAAATTTTGATCAATTTCTGAATCCCAATACCAACTACCAAAACCTCCATCCGGACAAACAATCAATATTCCATATTGGTCTGCCAAATCCTTGATTACAGGTGCCTTGTTTACCCAATCAGCATAATTTCCAGAGTAGCCATGTAAAAGATATAAGGTGGGCAGATCTTTCTTTTTTGACCCTTCCGGTTGGATAACAACCGTCTTGATCGATTTATTCATGGCCGCACTATGCACGGCAATGGTATCCACCTTGGCCGCTCGGACAAATCCCGAACTTAGGAGCAAGAGCAGTAAGGATAAAATAATTCTCATAGGATTTAGTGTTTTGATATATGATAATAATAAAGATACGAGTCAAGGCCAAAAGGACGCTCACTTATTGTAAAAAAACCATCAGATTTTCGATCAAAAGTGATGGCCTCACCTTGTGGCTCCGGTTCATAGGGAATTGGCAAAGGTTGCTTCTTCAATGCTTCAAGCAAAGAATCATTTCTACCTATAGGCCAATAAAATATGCTAGTTAAGTTTTTCATGATGACAGCATCCCTTTTAGGGGAAATATCTGCCGCTGTAATAAAAGTAAAAGGAAAACTAAATCTGGGATTGAGCAGATAAATCTGCTTCTTTTCCTTGAAGATATCCGCAGAATACAATGAAGACCTAAATTCTCTTTTCGATATCAAATAGAATTGCTTATCCAAAGGGTCAATAAAAACGGCCTCAGCATCTCTTGCTTTTCCTGGATATTTCAATTGCTTGATGGAAATGCTAGCCTTTGCAATCGAATCCTGCTTCACTCCCTTTTTCAAAACCGGTTCAGGAAAGACATAAAGGGACAGATTGGACCGTTCCGCCAAATTATCACCAATATCCGCTAAAACTACATAAGATTGCCCCTCTAGTTCTACCCAGGCAATATCTTCGATATCTTTAGCTTCTACGCCCTCCAATTGAAAGCTGCACATAAGCCTAGCAGCCGAATCAATCAAATAAACTTTGGCCTCATCCCCACTATCATTATGTACCCAAAACATTCCCGGATTATTAATAGAAGCAATTATGCCGGATATCTCATCCAGTGCAGGATCGCTAACCTTTCCCTTGGATACACGTTCAGAATGAAGAACCTCTTGAGCAAGCAATTCATTGTAGCCCAGGACTAGAAAAAATAGACAAAATATTAACCTGATGTAGTGTAATTGCATAAAAAAGGACCAGCTTTTAACTGGTCCTCTAAAATACACTAAATAAATTTTATTTACCTTCAAATGCAGAAATTAATGCTGCTCGATTGGTTGAATCTTTTTCACCAAGTTCGAAGGATTGTTTGTAGGTATCAACATAACCAAAAATCTCAGCTTCCTTGCCAGAACTGTTATCAAAGAAATACTTAAAACTATAGGTTCCAGGCTTTGAAAGATCAACTTTTTCTTTGTTCGATGAAAATACCAAAGGAACCAAAGTGTTGGTAGTCATCTTACCATCTGTAGGCAAATTGAACAAATTACCCAATGATTTCACGAAATTATCAGAAGGAGCTCCATTGGAGGTAATCCGCACTGATCCTTTCCTAAATCCTAATTCCTCATCCGGTTGCCCTTGCGCATTAATACCTGCATCAATGGTCTTCAGCACCTCCACTTTAAAGCCCACAGGCTCATTATTGTATTCTGCTTTTGCATCATAAACGATAGAAGAATCAGTCGGGCTAGGATTTGTTAAATCAAAGTACAGGTGCAGCAAACTCCCATCTGCTGTGTTGGTCATCGGTTTCAAAGCAGTAGAAGCCGTTGTCGCCGTGGAATCACCTGAACCACCCTCGGTTTTGTTTGAATTACCACATGAACCCATCCAAACCGCTGTAGAAACTAGCAAAGCTAAAGTTGTTATCTTTTTCATAATCTCTTTCGTTTATTTTTAATACAATAAATTACAAAATTTGTTTATTATTTCTTGATCAAAGCGTCATATATAATCTCCACAGGATGGAATGATTTCCGCTGAAGCCCATCCTTGATCTGATGCCTACAACTAGTTCCTGCTGCTGCAATAAGGTATTCTTGGCCAGTTTTGCGCAATGTAGGATATAAAACCAGTTCAGCTACTTTTTGGGAAACCTCAAAATGCTCCTTCTCGTAGCCAAATGATCCAGCCATACCACAGCAACCTGAAGGTATAACTTCTACTTCATAATTCGAAGGGAAGGATAAAAACTCCTTGGTAGCATCCACCAATTTAAAAGCTTTCTGATAACAGTGACCATGTAGCTTGATCTTTTGAGGTTCTGCCGTGAATTGTTCAGGATGTATCCTACCCGCTTTCATTTCACGGACCAAAAACTCATCGATCATCAAGGCATTCTTCGCCAATATATTAGCTTGCTCACGTTTTGACTCATCCACTAAATCTGGATATTCATCGCGAAATGTGATAATTGCTGAAGGCTCAATACCCAATAATGGACTCTCCGAAGTGACTTCCTGAGAGGCTAAATCCACGTTCTGATTTGCCAATTCTTTTGCCTTCTTAACAAAACCTTTCGACAAATAAGTCCTACCGCTTTCCTTTAGCTTAGGAACGATAACTTCATATCCCAGAGCAGTTAATAATTTATGGGCAGTGATCCCTACTTCCGTGTCATTGTAATTTGTAAACTCATCACTAAATAGAAAAACCTTACGTTTATTATTACTAAGAGGTTGTTTGGAAGCCCATTTACTAAATGTCGTTCCATGCACTTTTGGCAATGACCTCCCAGGAGCAAAACCCACCACTGATTTGATGATGCTAGAGGTAAAACCATTTGTTGCAAAGAAATTATAGATTGGAGCAACTAAAGAACCCAATTTTTGAGATTCCGTAAAATTGGCAATCAACTTCGCTCTAAACGGACTACCATTGGCATCATAATAATGCTGCAGGAATTCGGCCTTCATCTTCGCGATATCGACGCTAGACGGACATTCCGTTTTACAGCCCTTACAACTCAAGCAAAGATCCATTACCTCCTTGATCTCCTCATGATTGAATCGATTACTCTGGGTCGAGTTGGTCAGAAATTGACGCAACATATTCGCCCTTGCCCGGGTTGTATCTTTCTCGTCCCGAGTTGCCATAAAAGATGGACACATCGTGCCCCCTGTTATTTCTGTTTTCCTACAGTCCCCAGAACCCGAGCATTTCTCCGCCAAACGAAGGATGCTTTCATTCTTCGTAAAATCAAAATAGGTCTTGATTTGCTTCGCATCCGTAACATGGTCATAACGCAAATGGGTATCCATTGGAGGTGTATCGACTATCTTTTTTGCATTAAATATATTGTTTGGGTCAAATATGTTTTTTACCTGTAACAGAAGTTGATATACTTGATCACCTAAGACTTTACCAATAAACTCTCCTCGCAATCGACCATCACCATGCTCACCACTTAATGAACCATTATACTTCAAGACCAAATCCGTGGTTTTCTCTAAAATCCGGCGGAACTGCTTTTTTCCATCAGCTGTCTTGAGGTTTATAAAGGGTTCGATATGCAGCTCACCTGCCCCAGCATGGGCATAATACGAAGCATGTACCTGCTCTTCCTTCAACAGCTCTTGTATATCGGAAACATAAGCCGGCAGATCCTCAGGAGAAACGGCACAATCCTCAATAAGGTTGACCGGTTGGGAATCGCCAGGCAGGTTCCGGATCAATCCTAATCCGGCCTTTCTCACATCCCAAACCAGGTTGGTTTTTTCAACACCGGTAATCCAAGGATAGGCATAACCCAATCCGGCAGCTTTTAGTTCATGGACCAAACGCTCGGCTTTATGCGCAATCTCTTCTTGGCTATTGCCCCTAAATTCAACGATCAATAAGGCTTCAGGATCACCCTCGATAAAAAAGCGGTTGTATTGATAGGTTGGATGCCCAACTGTAAAGTCCAGAATATACTTATCGACCAATTCGGAAGCTTCAGGTTTATTGTTCAAAGCGATGACATTCCCGCGCATACATTCTACCATATCGTTGAAGTGAACACAAAGAAGGCCAATTTCCTTTGCAGGAAGGGGCATCAACTTTATTTTTGCTTCCGTAATGATACCAATTGTCCCTTCCGATCCTGCCAATAGTCGACACAGGTTGAATGGTTGACTGGTATCTGACAACATATCCAAAGCATAGCCCGTATTCCGACGGGTAATTTCAGACTTAGGATAGCCCGCATGGATGGCATCTTGGTTTTCTTTATTGGTCAATAGAGCGTTCAGGTTTCTATAAATATCACCTTCACGAGATTTTAAGGACAGCTTTTCAAAGTAGGCAGCTTCATTCAGTTCTTTAAACTGCACTTCAGACTCATCATCCAATATCACATTAGCTTCCAATAGATTATGACGCGTATCTCCCCAAACGATTGAATGCAAACCGGATGAGTTGTTTCCAATCATCCCGCCGATCATGGCCCTACTAGCTGTAGAAGTTTCCGGCCCAAACATCAACCCATAAGGTTTCAAATAGGCATTCAGGTCATCCCGGATCACTCCCGGTTGAACCCTCGCCCATTGCTCTTCTTGATTGACTTCCAATATCTGATTGAAGAACCTAGAGATATCGATCACAATCCCAGCCCCCACAACTTGACCAGCCAAAGAAGTACCAGCAGTCCTAGGAATCAAGGTAACCTGGTTTTCATTTGCAAACCGAATTAGGGTTTTCAGATCTTGTATTTGTTGGGGAATACAGACTGCCAATGGTAACTCCTGATACACCGAAGCATCAGTAGAATAGGCTAAACGCATCGTCTGATGAGATGCTATACTTTCATCATAAAAGAAATCTCCCTGTAGGGATTCTGCTAAGGCAGCTAATTTTAACTGTACTGACACGATAAGATAGATTGAATAACAAAACTACACATTGTTTCACTAATTATAAGTGATAAACATATATTTCCATATCTAGCTCGAATTGACTATATTCGTATAAACCTCAGCAACAATAATTTGAGAAAAAATTACAATTGCTTGCTCAAAAAAATCTTTCCTATCCTAATAAAGTCATAATTCACTGAATAAAATTCTTTTTTTACCTATTTTCTTTGAATTTAATTCGGCTTTACCGATATTTGCGCCATTATGGCGAAACTAGAAATTTCATTGGATCAAATTGATCTTCAGATTATCAGAATTATGCAGGACAATGCCCGCACGAATAATGCTGATATTGCTCGCGAACTAGGCATGGCCCCTTCAGCAATTTTGGAAAGGGTCAAAAAACTGGAACAGAAGGAAGTAATCCTACAATATAATGCTCGGATCAACCCTGCTGCCTTAGATCAAAAAATGCTTTCTTTCATCTTTATCAAAACCCAGGATATCATCGGTGTCCAGAAAGTAGGTTTACTTTTGGCCGAAATCCCTGAAGTATTGGAAGTCCATGATATTGCTGGAGAAGATGGTTACCTGATCAAAGTGAGAACCAATGACTCTGCAGGACTTGTTGACCTTATGCGCAACACCCTGAGCAAGATAGAAGGTATCATATCAACAAGAACTACTATCGTTCTAGAGACAGTAAAAGAAGATAATAAATTAGTAATTCCTTCAAAGGATTAACATAAAACATGGTAAAATCATCAAATCCATCAGGCAGCATCATCATCTTTGCCTACTTGGTGGTGTACATCGTTTGGGGATCTACCTTTTTCTTTATTGAGAAAGCCTTGCACGCTTTCCCTCCTTTTGTATTGGGGTCTATCAGATTCATCATTGCAGGATCACTGCTGATGTTTTACTGTTGGGTAAAAGGATATAAAATTTATATTAAGAGTGCTGTAAAAGACGCCGCATTGGTCGGTTTCCTTTTACTTTTTATTGATATGGCGGCCATTATCTGGTCAGAGCAGTATATCTCTAGCGCCATCGTATCTATTCTTTCTGCCGCTACCGCTATTTGGTTCATTATCCTGGATAAACCAAAATGGAAAGAAAACTTCTCCAGCATACCGACCTTATTAGGCCTTATCCTTGGTTTCCTCGGTGTTGTCATGTTATTTGCAGAGCAGATTTTTGGAGCTTCAGCAAATGAAGGTGACAATGACAAAAAACTTACCGCCATGATCGTCATGACTGTAGGAACCATAGGTTGGACCGTAGGTTCACTTATTTCAAAGTACAATAAGAAATCGGACAACAAGAAGTCTGCTGATCCAAACACTGCTAAAGAGCCAGAAGAAGACCTAAATGTAATGGTCAAGACTGCTTGGCAAATGGTCGTGGCAGGCGTGGCCTTTACCACGGTTGCTTTGTTGAATGGAGAATATAAAAGTTTCGAATTCGGATCAGTTCCATTAGAATATTGGGGAGCCATGGTTTATCTAGCTTTAATGGGATCCATCTTGGCCTTCAGCTGTTATATTTTCTTATTGCAGTATCGTCCAGCCACAGAGGTCAGTACCTATGCTTATGTCAACCCAATTGTTGCCCTAATCCTGGTGCACTTCTTTACTGATCATTTGGTCAGCCGCATGCAGATCATCGGACTTGCTGTCGTGCTGTTCAGTGTATTGCTGATGAATTGGAACCTATATCGAGATAGCTCCATTATCAAAAACTATAAACGCAGGCGTAAAATCCGCAAACTGCGCCATATGGCACCTAAAAGTAGTATCCCAAGGATCGTGGAGGTGGCCGAATTTGGACAGAAGAAAACTAAAAAACCGAAGGATAACCCAGAAAAAGGGAATTCTAATCCGCAGAATGATGCTACTGACAAAAGCAAAGGAAAAAACTTTGATCAGGAATTCTACGATTAGAAAAATAGAACCATATTATTTTAAAAGCGGCTGCATATACAGCCGCTTTTTTTATTAGATTCGATTATTCTTCAATGACTGATGAGCCATCTGAGTCTTCTGCCAAACTCTCCTTCCCAGCTATTCAAATTTTAACAGTAAAATAGATTCAAAATTTACGTTGTCAACTTGGGTTTTATTCGAGACACATTCGGAATTTACCGAATGTGTCTCGAATGAGGTCAAAGCAAGGTCCGAAAAAAACACCCCAATGTTACAAATCAAGAAGACTATTACACCGATTTTATTTGCAGCAGAATCCTCCTGTAAACAAATTGTCATAACAACAAATAATTATTGACTAATTATCATAAAAAAGTCAAATCGTCAATAGGACTATTTAATAAATCATCAATATTATCTTTATTTGCAATACTTTTTGAACACAAAGCATAAAAAGTCAAAAAGTCATAGCATGAAAACGAGATTATTTTACTTTGCCATACTAATCGGAATGATTTTTTCGTTCCAAGGCCTATCTGCCCAGAGTTTCATCACCATCAAGGGGAAGGTAATGAACGCTGATAACTATGAGGCTATCCCTTATGCATCCATTAAAGTAATGGGCGCCAATAAGGATATTGGGACAAGTTCCAATGAAAATGGAGAGTATACCCTGACCATTCCAGCAGAGTATAAGAAAATCAAAATCAGTTCGGTAGGATTTGACCCTGAAGAGTACCCTGTAAGTGCTGAAAGAGAACAAACTATCCGCGTGATGTTGTTCCCTGCCAACTCGATTGAGGAAATTGTAGTCAGAGCTCCTAAAAGAGGCAAATATTCCAACAAAAACAATCCTGCAGTAGAATTGATCAGAAAGGTGGTCCAACATCGTGATCAAAACCGCTTGACAGGCCAGGCTTATGCTGAATACGATCAATACGAAAAGATCAGTTTGGGATTGAGCAATTTGGATGAAAAGTTCAAGAACAAAAAGGTATTCAAGAAATATCAGTTCCTATTTGAAAAGGACGATACTGCACAGACAGCATCCAACTATGTATTGCCGGCTTATATGGAAGAGAAATTTTCAAAGGTTTACTTTAGAAAAGACCCTAATGCCAAAAAGCAATATATCATAGCAGACCGTAAGGCTGAGTTTGACCCAAAATTTATTGATAATGATGGTCTAAGTAAATACTTCAACCGACTTTATGATGAGGTGGAGATCTATGACAACAATATCACCATCTTGACGAATCAATTTTTGAGTCCAATCGCCAATTCGGCACCTACCTTCTATCGTTTCTACATTACAGACACGATAAAGAATGAAAATGAATCTTTGGTAGAGTTAAGCTTCTTCCCTAGAAATAAAAACGATCTTTTGTTTAAAGGAAAGCTTTATGTAACACTTGATGGAAATTACGCCGTAAAAGGCGCTGAAATGACCGTCAGTGATGAGATCAACTTGAACTTTGTTCGGGATTTGAACATTGAACTTGGTTTCAATAAAACCAATGACAATAAGTATTACTTGACAAAATCAAGTTTAGGGATCGATTTCTCCATTACCAATAAAGGTAAGGGGATCAAAGGCAAACGCGTTGTCTTGATCAATGATTACGTCAATGGAAATGTCCGTCCTGATAGCATCTATGCGGTACCAGATAAATATGTGGTAATTCCGGAGGAGAAGCAAGAAGTAGCAGAAACAAAATCCGAAAGCTATTGGGCTACCTTACGGCCTGAGCCGCTTTCCAAATCGGAACGCTCTATCTACACGAATATTGACTCTTTACAGAGCATGCCATCTTTCCGAACCTTCATGGATATCTCTGCTTTGGTATTGTCAGGATATAAACAAGCAGGTCCAGTTGAAATCGGTCCTGTGAACACATTTTATTCCTATAATCCTGTAGAAGGGTTCCGTTTACGTGTTGGTGGTCGTACCACGGAGCAATTGAGCAAGCGTTTCTATGCGGAAGGATATGGTGCTTACGGATTTGAGGACCAAAAATGGAAATATTTCTTAGCAGGAACTTATTCCTTGAACAATAAGTCGATCTATAAATTTCCACAGCATTATTTGCGGGTATCTGCTTCATACGACACTAAAATCCCTGGACAGAACTTAGAGTTCGTACAAGAGGATAACGTATTGTTATCGTTTAAACGTGGTGAGAACAAGAGTTATCTGTACAATGAGGTTTACCGATTAGATTATAAGGTAGAGTTCAGCAATAACTTCTCGATGAATGCAGGTTTGGGAACTTGGAAACAAACGCCAGCCGGTGTCCTTTCCTATACCCTACCAATGGCGGATGGTTCACATAAGATCGTGAACAACTTGCAGAGCACTGAATTCAACGTTGGATTCCGATATGCTCCAAAAGAAGAATTCTATCAGGGAAAATTATACAGGACTCCAATTTTCAATAAATACCCGATCATGACCTTCAACTATACAGCGGGCGTGAAAGGAGTATTTGGTGGTGAATACAATTACCATAACTTCTCTGCGGGTATTTTCAAAAGATTCTACCTATCGCAATTGGGTTATGCTGACATTAACGTAGATGGAACTTACATTGCTGGTAATAACTTGCCTTTCCCAGTATTGAACATCCATCGTGCAAACCAGACGTACGCTTATCAATTGCAGTCGTATAACTTGATGAACTTTATGGAATTCATTTCCGATCATCATGCTTCATGGAATGTGCAGTATTATATGAATGGTTTTATTTTCAATAAAGCTCCATTATTGAAAAAACTGAAGTTGAGAGAGGTCTTTAGTTTCAAAGGCGTCTATGGTGGATTGCGTGACAGTAACAACCCGAGCTTGAACAATCAAGTTTATGATTGGCAGACCAATGGATCGGGTGAACAGATGTCCTTTACCTTTGGAAATAAACCCTACATGGAGGCAAGTGCCGGTGTAGCCAATATATTTAAAGTATTACGAGTTGATGTGGTAAAGAGATTAAACTATTTAGATCATCCAGATGCTCCAGAATGGGGAATCCGTGCACGAGTGAAGTTTGATTTTTAAGGAGCGAAGGAGATTTTAGAGGGTTAGTAAATGTGGAAATAGTTTAAATAATGTGAAGAGGGTCAGTGATAGAAAATGTGTGGTTGGAATGTGTAGAAGTTTTATCAGCTGACTAAGAAAAGCGGGCCTAGTGTCCGCTTTTTTTTTTGTATTAGGCACCTATCAATGAAACACTTGTAATAGGTAGTTAATAGGAAATATGCGAATGAATGATTAAATTTAAGAATCTAAAATTTGATCATGGATCCAAAAACTTGGAATATCATCAAAACGGTAGCAGCATATTTCTCCTTGTTGCTGAATGTGTTCTATATTTCCACTTGGATTTATTTTACTGAAAACTCCAATGGTTTTGAAGATGCACAACAGCGATTTGGCAACCTCTGGAAAATCGACCATACCCTACTAATCGCCTCAGCAATCATCCTCAGCATTTTCTCCATCATCTATTTTGCCCGGACCCCTGGTTTCTTGTCGAAGTTATTTTTATTCGTCCAGATTATTTTCGCTGGTTGGTTTATTTGGTCGATGTTGTAAAATAATAGCCACCCCCAGCTCGTTTGAGGCACAAAATACCCAGTCTATTCTTTTTTGATAATTTCCTTGCATAGAAAGTTGATATCCATTACTTTTGTTGCGTTATTAAAATGAAGAACGCTTGTACACATCAATACGTAATGCATCATCGCCATTGTGGCGATAGATATTAGTATTGGCTTCTACGTGGAGCGCAAGTAACCCCCAGATTCTTTATTGTTAATAATTTTTTCACTCAACATAAACTCTACATTTTGAAAAATCTCAAAATTGCTATCCAAAAATCAGGTAGATTAAACGAAAAATCAGTTCAATTACTTAAAAATTGCGGATTGGACTTCGAAAACTATAAAAGCTCATTAATTACAACCGTATCCAACTTTCCACTTGAAATATTATTCTTAAGAGACGATGATATCCCAGGCTATGTAGAACAGGGAATTGCTGACCTCGGCATCGTTGGAGAGAACGTGATAGAAGAAACCTTATCGAATGTTCAATATCTGCAGCGTTTGGGTTTTGGCAAATGTACCTTGAAACTGGCCATACCGAAAGACTCCAGCATCGACCGCCTTGAAGACCTGAACGGCAAATCCATCGCAACCTCCTACCCTAATATCCTACAACAGTTTTTAGATGAATATAAGATCAACGCTGATATCCAGATGATTTCTGGATCTGTGGAGATTGCTCCGGGTTTGGGCCTGAGTGATGCCATCTGTGATATTGTATCGACCGGAGGAACCCTAAAAAGCAATGGTTTGAAACCTTTTGTGGATGTAAGAAATTCAGAAGCGATATTGATCGGTAGAGATGGTCTTGAAGAGAACCCTATCATCTGTGAGCTCTTGCAAAGAATCCAATCGGTTCTGCGTGCAAAAGAAACGAAATATGTGGTATTGAACGTGGAGAAAAAGAACTTATCCCAAATTACCGAGCTCTTGCATGGTGTAAAGAGTCCAACGGTGGTTCCATTAGCTGAAGAAGGATGGGTAGCGGTACATACGGTAATTTCTGAGGATGATTTTTGGGAAAAGATCAACAAACTAAAAGCGGCAGGTGCACAGGGAATCGTGGTGATGCCGATCGAAAAAATCATTATGTAAGATGCTAAAAACCTATTTATATAAAGACTTAAGTAAGGAGCAGATCCAGGAATTGGTGAATAGAAACACCGATCCGAACCATGCGATCCAAGATACGGTCCTCAATATCATGGAGGAAGTGAAGGCGCATGGCGACAAAGCTCTAAAATCTTATGCGAAGCAATTTGACAAGGTAGATCTGGAGCAGCTTTATTTGGGTCAGGATGATATCGATGCATTGGCATCGACCATCTCTAGAGACCAGATGCGAGCTTTGGAAATTGCCTTCCAGAATATCCATAAATTTCACCAGACCCAGCTGAAACGCGAACGTACGGTGGAAACCATGCCCGGTGTAAAATGCTGGCGCGAGGTAAGACCGATCGAAAAAGTAGGTCTATATATTCCCGGCGGATCAGCGGTACTGCCTAGCACCTTGTTGATGCTAGGTGTACCCGCGAGAATTGCGGGCTGCAAGGAGATCGTAGTCTGTTCACCTCCGCAAAACAATGACAAGATCAATGGATTTGTGGCCTACTGCTTAAAATTATTGCAGATCAATAAGATTTATCTGGTTGGCGGAGCCCAAGCGATTGCCGCAATGGCTTATGGTACGGAAACCATTCCTAAGGTCAACAAGATCTTTGGTCCTGGAAACCAATTTGTCACCAAGGCAAAAAGTTTGATCCAAGGATTAACCGACGTCAGTATTGATATGCCGGCTGGACCTTCGGAAGTACTGGTGATTGCAGACGAAAGCTGCAATCCTGCCTATGTAGCAGCTGATTTATTGGCGCAGGCAGAACATGGGATCGATAGCCAAGCGATTTTGGTGGCAACATCTACCACCATAACCGAAGCGGTGCAGGCAGAGCTGAAGAAACAATTGGAGGTTTTGCCAAGAAAAGAATTGGCTGAGAAAGCGATGCAAAATTCATATATGCTTGTTGCGGATACCCTTCAAGAAGCGATGGATTTCTCGAATCAATATGCGCCAGAGCATTTGATCCTGGAGACCAATGAATGGAAAACCCTAATCAATAGGGTATTGAATGCAGGCTCTGTATTCTTGGGCCACCTAACGCCAGAGAGTGCTGGCGATTATGCTTCAGGAACAAACCACACCTTGCCTACATCTGGTTTCGCTAGATCATACTCAGGTGTATCGGTGGATTCCTTTGTCAAGAAAATTACCTTTCAACATATTTCAGAAGAAGGCTTGCAACAGATCGGTTCAACCGTCGAGATATTGGCGGAACTGGAAGGCTTACATGCCCATAAGAATGCTGTGAGCATCCGAAAAAAATAAAGAAACAGAAAAAGGGATTTCCGAGCGGAGATCCCTTTTCAATTTCGATTGATTCCTCAATTATTTCTTTTTCTTCTTCTTTTTGCCTTTATCTTCACCTACGATCTTATGGTAGATTTCAGCGAAAGCGGTTTTTAGTTTCTTTAAGGTCTTACCCTCGTTCTTTTTAGCTTTTTTAGAAGATTTTTCATCTTTTGCTTTAGCGGAATCCTTTTTAGCTTTTTTCTTAGGGGCTTTTTTAGCTTTTGGCTTTTCCTCTTTTACTTTAGTTTCCTCTTTCTTCTTCTTGCTGTCTTTAGATTTCTTATCATCTTTTGCTTTCACAGCTTTCACCGCTTTCTTGTCCTCTTTTTTAGCCTTAGCTTTTTTCTCAGGGTTTTCCTTAACGGTTTTATTGTTTGGAACTTCTTCTTTGTAAGATGCTTCTTTTTCAATTTTCACCTCTTCAGCTTTTGTCGGAACTGTAGCTTTAGCATCTGCCTTTGCAGCAGGTTTAGCCTCTGGCTTAGTTGCTGTAGATTTCGCTACCGGAGCTTTTGACGTACTTGCTGCTGCTGGTTTAGCAGAGCTCGCAGGCTTAGCAGCTGGAGTTGATGATTTGGCTGCAGGTTTTGCTGCAGCAGATTTTGCAGTAGTAGTTTTAGCTGTTGCTGTTTTCTTGCTGGCAGTTTTTGCAGAAGTATCAGCAATCACAGGACTAACTTTAACATTTGGGATTGACGTCTTACGAGCGCGAGTTCCTGCACCTTCGCCACCAGAATTCCCAGAAGTCGGGTTAGGTTTCGGGGTTGGAGTTTTCGCAGCTGGTTTATTTGCTGGAGTTGTCTTTGCAGGAGCTCTTCTAGTAGTGGCTCTTACAGGTTTAACGGGGCTGCTGTTATCGGCAGTTTCCGTAGCTGTTGTTTTCGCGTTGTTTTCCTCAGCCATTGTTTATAGTTTTTGTATAGTTCAGTAATCTGTTCCTTTGAGGTTTTGATGATCAAAACCTCATTATTTTATTCATAGAGGCTTATTTTGCCTTCAGTATTGTTCAATTTTACAGGAAATAAGTTTCGGTATTGTTGTATAATATGTACTGTTGTTAAAAACAAAAATCATAAAGTCAGAGCATATTAATTCAATCAGGACAATATTTTAACTTATCATCTTTTAAAACAGTAATATAGCAAATATGTTTATAAAATCCTATCCAATTAAACTTAATTGGGTTTTTGAAGTCATATAAAATGATTACATTTGTTGCCCATACATAATGGGGTCGACCGGAATTGACAGGATAGCGATGGTTATGTAAGCATGCAGTGCATTGTTAGTCTAGCACTTTAATCTGAACTTTCAACTTTTCAAATGGCGAAGAAAACTACGCCTTAGCTGCTTAATTTAGAATTAAGATTTAGCTTTTGTCTCGTCAAGCATTGTTCTACCGCTTGACATCCGAGGCACCGAATCGTAGAACTGGTCCTTGCGACGTTGCTAAGTAAGGACGAGAAACAGCAACTACGGAGTACGGTATAGGTAAGCGACTCACCTTCCCTCTCCCGACAATCAAAGAGAAGCTAAGCATGTAGAAAGCGTAAATCATACTATGTTTGGACGAGGGTTCGAATCCCTCCGGCTCCACAGTTTAAAACGGCTAATATTTGAAAATCAGATAGTTAGCCGTTTTTATTTAGTACAGGTAGCAAAAAAGGTAGCAATTATAAACTAGATTTTTATGATTTCCGATAAACCCAATTTACCATTTAATTTTTTATTTGATAAACTGACTCGTCAAGAGGTGCAAAATATAATATTAAAAAAATACGCACTTACAAATGAAATCGATAAAACCGATTCTCTCTTAGACAAACTTGAATTTTATATAAATCAACATTTTTCCATAGTTACATTCTATTCTAGTAGCAATAGTGAGAATCTAATAGATAAGAGTTTCAATTTTGACTATCGTAAAATAATTTTTGAAACTTTTTTTGAAGAACATCCATTATTAAATAATCAAAATTATGAAACCTTTATTCAAGTAGTAGATGCACTTATTCTCAATAACTCGATCTTTACAAGACATTTATTAGAATTGTACCAGTCATTAATCATATTAGGCAATCAAAAAATTATAATTGAATTAAAAAACTGGATAATAAGTGATATTGACAATGTAACATTAGATCAAAAGTTAGATATAATAAATAGTGATCTACTCGAATTAAAATTAAATTTTAATGCTAATAAAGATATAATCAATTTATACTCATCATTAATTGATTACTTCAAAACAAAAAAACAAATAGGAAATGTTAAAGCAAACAAATGCATTTTGAAAGCCAGCCCCCCTCATGAACAACTAAAATTAGAAAGTATATTCATACACACATATAAATCAAAGTCATTTTTAGTGACTGATTTTCTCATAAATCACAATATTATATGTAGTAAGAGTAAAAAATGGGGAACAAAAAATAAAGGTGTTGCTTCAATGCTCTACAAAGAACTTACTCATAATAACTTAATTAGTTGCACTCAAGCTACATTTAAAAATATATTTAATGTAGAATACAGTTTTAATGGGGAACTAAAACCAGAACAGTTTTATAAAATATTGGATAAACATTTCCAAAAAGATTTAGAAATGTTGATTAACGAAATCAAAAAATAAATTTTCCTCATTTTTCCGCGCGGAAAGTTTCCGAAAATATATGCTGTTTCTTGCAGCATGTTAAATAAAAACACCTCTGTATTTATCCTCCAAGGTGAGGAACTATACAGCACAATTAAACAAGTATTTTCAGAATACTTAAATACAAATACTCTTAACCCTGAGACATCAGATAAGAAACATATTGAACTTCTTACAACAGAACAATTAGCTGATCGTTTAAAAGTAACAATACAGACAGTTCATCGATGGAGAAAGAAAAACCGAATATCCTATATAAAAATCGGAAAATCATATCGATATGATTATGCTATTGTCATTCATGAATTAAAAAACAAGAAAGGAGGAAAGAAATGATTACTTCTCCTAACAATAATAATTCAATAAGATATCTAAAAGCTAAAATCTGTCTTTACATTTCTCACAACAAGCAGATTGATATTAATGACTTCATATTTCAATTCGAAGGCTATAGTCCTATCTGCATACTTTTAGCATTATCTCAATTGACTAAAGGATTAAGCAAAAAATCTGTAAAGTTAGCTACAAGTATCCTGTTAATTAGATTATTTAGTTTTGATTGATATGTTTGACTGGATTAGCATGTCTACAAAAAAGTCAGAAACCAGAAGTAAGATAGAAGATTTCTGTAATAAGAATTATATCAATATTGAATCTACAGTTTCTGATCATGGTGAAATCCTTAACTCTGGAAAAAGATTTATTGAGTATAGAGGAATAAAAATAATATTACTTTCCAATGGTTGTGTAAAGCTTATGTTTAGTCTGCATAAGCTTTATAATGAATTACATGGAATATATGATTTCAAAAATCAAGCTATGAATCATGATACATTTGATTTTAGTAAGGTTAAATACATTATAACTTGGCTAGAACTAAATTTTCAAATAGATCCAATGCATACTTTAATCCATCAATTAGAATTTGGTTTTAATCTCAGCAATCTCACTATAGATTCAAAAACTATAATAGATCAATTCATAGCTTACAAAGACAGAAGATTTAATAGTTTGGATGTTATTGGCTTAGGATATGGTATTGAAGTATTATTTCCAAAATATTATAAGATAAAAATCTATGATAAAGCTTTACAATATAGATTACCACAGCAAATTCTTAGAATAGAATACAAGGCTTTAAGATTAAAATCTATCGAATTCAAAATATTTAACGGTGATAATATGCTTTGCAAGTTGTTAGAAATAGATACCTGGAAAAGATGCAAAGACTATATACTGCAACAAATTCAAGCCTGCATAATATCAGACAGATTCAAATGCAAAACAAAACATGATTTATTTAATTGGGAAAATCCTAAATTTTGGGAATTATCCAAAGCTCATATCAGATATAAAGCAAAAACTAAATTCGATAAATTCATAAGAGAAAGGGGCCTTCTCCAAATTAAAAATTCCTTAATTAATAACATAAATACTGAATACAATACAATGTTAATAGGTCATAATTTCCACTAGTAAAATAAGAGGAAATTATGACCTTCCTTATCCAAAAAAATAAATAAACTTTAAGTAACTCATTTCTTTTTTCTTCCCTTTTAACTTTTCTTTATCTCTTTCACCACATTTGTAAAAAGTCCTTATTTGCATAACTTTAGATTTTATCCCTAAGTGATCTAAGGTCCTATAGTCTATCCATAATATATATATATCTTTCCTAAATTCAAGCAGTATATACTGATCATCAATGTTTATTGGAAATATAAAAGAATAGTGCCTTAAAATTTCCTCAATTGAATATGGAATATTTCTTATATCTATTAAGTCTAACTCGGTATTAAAAGTTACATCTACTAAAAAATTATTTACAGATGGCATATAATGCCTAGATAGAATATGAACATATGAAAATACATCAAAAACAAACTCAATTCCACAAATTATAAATTTATAATAAGAAGTATTTATATTATCAAACCAGAATTTCACTAAATAATAAATATGAAATGAAACTAACTGTAATTGTTTTTCTTTGTATAAATAATCGACTGAACTGATTTTCTCTTCGAATCTCAATTTATCTAATATTTTTACCTTTCTATTGTATTCATTTAGTATGAAAGGTATGTAACGTCCTGAATTTGATTTTAAAATTTTTAACCAAGATTTTAAGTTCCTTTCTATATATTTTCTATCTCTTTGTATTTCTGAAGTGGTTAAATTGCCGTATGGTCCCTTGACAGGAGATTGGAAATATAAATTTTTGAAATATGTTAAAATCAATCTATAAAATAAATATTCATCAGCTTCTTGAATATCATATAAATCATACTTAAATTTTAATAATTTTTTTCGCTGAAGGAAATAATATAAATCCGAACTTTTAGAAAATTTGATTTCCAGCTCCAAAGGAACACAATCTTTTTTTTCTTCAAAAATTATTAAATTACTAAAAAAGAAGTCTTTCTCATGAGTTTTCAATTTTTTAAACTTCTTTTTATCAGTATGAAACACATGTAAATACCTTTGTACTGCAGAATGTAAAAATTGAATATTTTTATTTTCTAAATCAAATTTATTATAAATCATGGCAACAATCTCCTCCTTAACTCACAAAGCCACTTATATAAGTACTCACAAAATCATAGATCTTATGAGTGACACGTTCTATTTTTGAGGAGCGCTCCCTCAATGCAGGTTTATGTTCCATTATACCTACTATATCTTCTCGTAGAGGCTGTTTATTTGTAAATAGGTATTCACCTATCACTTGCTCCAAAAGTTGCTGATTCAACTGTTCATCATTCGTCAATGTACGAATTGCCCCTTTACGTTCTTGTTCCAAGAAATTATCAAATTCATCCATAACCTGATCATTATCTTTAATCATTGGCAAATGCTTTTGAATAAACTTCTCTATTAATTCTTTCTTACTTCTTAGCTCAATATCCGAATTCAACAAATCCTGGATAACCTTTTCTTGTTTAGCTTTTTCATCTATTGGAGCAGCTTGCAAACGAATCAATAAGTTCATAATATAAGTTACATTGATCTCATCACGATGAATCAATTCAAGCTCAAAATCCAAATCATCCAAAATAGAAGCTTTGCCAGAAGCACCATCACCCGAATGACCTTTGACTTCTTCATATAAATCTAGGTACTTGCTTTTATACCCATCAAACTCAAACTCAGAAAAAGGAAGGTTATCGAAAGAAAAATCAGCGTACTGCTTCATCTTATTGACCAAGCGCATGATATCACGAAAAGTCTTTATAAATTCAGCCTGCTCCTCTTCATTTGACAACTTATTAACCGCATCTACTGTAGGCGAAATACCAATTAGCTCATCGTATCTTTCAGCAAGCTTCACAGCAAGATCTTCAAATGGTGGTTCGATAATATCTTCGATAGCATCTTTGTTCGCAAATAACTCAATAGCCTTATCCGTTGCTTCTTTCAAGTTTCGATAACATACAATATTACCATGCGACTTTACTTCATTTAGTATCCTGTTGGTTCTGGAATAAGCCTGTATCAAGCCATGATACTTCAAGTTTTTATCTACATATAATGTATTAAGTTCTTTACTATCAAATCCAGTCAAAAACATATTGACCACAATAAGAATATCAATTTGCTTCGTCTTCACACGAGTAGCAATATCATTATAATACCCATAGAATGAAGCTGAATCCTGTGTAGAATAATTTGTCTGGAATGTACGGTTATAATCAGCTATTATATCATCCAAATACTCTCTGCTATGTTTAGTAACGTATTTCTCCTCTCCTTCTGCAGCTACACCAAACTCATCTTCATCAAGTCCAAATTTCCGAACTGCCTCCGCTTCCTTGTCTTCTTCATTTGCAGTATAAGTAAATATTGTAGCAATATTTACCGAAAATTCACGTTCTGCCAAAAGCTCTTTAAATAGACTATAATATTCAATAGCAGCATTCACATCAGACACACAAAACATTGCTGTAAAATCCTTATTATGTGTTTTCAACGAATGATTCGCCAAAATATGTTGAGCGATTAAACGTCTACGAATTGGAAAGTTCATCACTTCCGCTTCATCTATAGCTTCGATATCTATATCCAGTATCTCATCACGCTGTTTGAATGTGCGTATGTATTCAATCGCAAAACGTAATACATTACCATCTCGAATAGCATCGGTAATCACATACTTGTGCAAGCATTCACCAAATAACATTTTGGTTGTACGTTTCCCCCATTCATTATTTCCTGCGTTAGCTTCAAAAATTGGAGTACCTGTAAATCCAAACATTTGACAACCTATAAAGAAGTTTTTTATATTCTCGTGTGTAAGACCAAACTGGGAACGATGGCATTCATCAAAGATGAAAACAATTCGTTCCTCTCTATGTGCATCCATACCACGTAAGTATCCTTTCTTAGTAATAGCATTGTTTAGCTTTTGAATAGTAGTAACAATCAATTTATTTTTACCATTGAATTGCTTTACCAGGGTTGCGGTATCATTGGTAGAATCGATAGAACCTTTGGCAAACGAATTAAATTCTTTAGCTGTTTGATAATCCAAATCCTTACGATCTACAACAAACACCACTTTATATACTTCTGGCATAGCAGATAGTATCTGTGCAGTTTTAAAAGATGTCAACGTTTTACCTGAGCCTGTAGTATGCCAGATATACCCATAGTCTTTAGATGTCTTTACTTGGTTGATGATAACTTCTACAGCATAATATTGATAGGGTCTTAGCACCATCAAAGCCTTCTGTGATTCGTTCAATACAATATATTGTGTGATCATTTTGGCTATATGACATGGATTTAGAAAATTATCAGTAAATTCTGGAAGATTCGTTATTAATTCATTACTCTTATCTGCCCAATAAAACGTCTGCTTGAATACCCGATCCTTTATACGACCATTGACATAATACTTAGTATTGACACCATTACTGATAACAAACAGTTGGATGAATTGGAATAAACCCATTCCAGCACCATAAGAATGACGTTGATAACGATTTATTTGGTTGAATGCTTCTTTAAGCTCTAATCCTCTTCGCTTTAACTCAATCTGTACCAATGGCAAACCATTAATCAAAATCGTTACATCATATCTATTTTTATAGCTACCAGCTAAGGAAATTTGATTGGCTACTTGAAATTCATTTTTGCACCAACTCTTTTGATCAATCAACTGGATTGTTTTATTCTCCCCTTTATCGTTGACATAAGGAATACGAGAACGTAATAACTTAGAACGCTCGAAATTATTACCCTTATTGATATACAACAGTATCTGATTGAATTCCGAAGAACTCAGAAATACTTTATTGTGCTTTTCTAACTGCTTCTTTAGATTCGCTAATAAATCGGCTTCATCCTTTAAAGTAATTCGTTCATGACCTAAAGCGTGTAATTGATTGATTAGTTCTTGCTCTAATAATTGTTCTGGTTGGGCATTCATAATCTTAGGATTTACTATAATTTCTCAAATTATATGCAACGCTTAACTCAGATTGATATAAATCTTTTTTATATTTTAAAAGAATTTGTTGGCGGATTTCAACATATTTTTCGTAGGATGCCTTGGGATCTAAATAAATTATTATATCATTATAAAAGTCCCTATTCATTCTAATATAAAAAGCTTCTCTTTCAAAAGAACTTTCATTTTTTATCACTAATCTAAGTTCTCTTTCATCACTATAAGAATTATGCTTTCTAAAAGCTTTATACTTCAAAGGTTGAATTTTTTCTGATTTATTAAAATCATAGTATCTAACGATTCCATATATAATTGTCCCAAGTTTTTCATTTAAATATGAGGAACTAATTAAATGATCAAGAAAATATTCTAATTTTATTTTCACCAAATAACCAAATTCTTCAGAAGTACCGTAGGACTTCCACATCAATTCATTTTCATGCTCACTATCAGGTAAATACCAACAGGAAATAAAATATTTTTTTTGTTCTTCCCCTATATTTAAAGAAAGATCTTTTAGTTTTTTATAAGAGTTGTCTTTAATTTTTGCTAATTCATCAGAAGTATAGTCAGGGTTATTTTCTGGCCATAACTCTTGATAATTATGTAAATGCTTAACTTTTTTAATAGTTTCCTTATCAATACATTCTAAACCATCTGAAAAACTACAGGCTGAAGACATAAAAATTCCATTCTCTAAAAATTGTTGCAGTCGATCACATGATTTAAAATACCTATATATATAATGCTTATTTGAGGATATAGTAAAATAATAAGGTTCAACAGACTTATTTTTATATTCTTTAAGTTTATTTGTTTCTTCTTTCATAATTACTTTAATAGGTAATATCCTTACTAAATAAGTATAACTCCAATTCAGCAATAGATATAATCTCACCTGGCAAAACACCTTTCCATTTCAGATCTTCTTTTGCTAGGATAGCTTTAGCTTTATTGATAACCGTCATGTATTGATTCTGCCGTGTCATTTTTGTCCACGGAAATGAATCTTTGCCCATCTTTAGATACTCTTGTATTCGTGCGTCAACAGGAAAATGAACAGGCTCTTTGATATACCCTCCAACCCAAAGGTATTTCAAATACAAATTCAATAGTTTTTGAGCTATTCCATATTTAAAAGTATTATCATAGAGAAAACCATAGCCAATACTTTCAGCATGTTGTTTAAAAGCAAGAATATTAGCAAGATGATTTTCTTCTGTGACACCTACTTCATAATCATTTAATAACTGTAGATCTATATACTCACGTAACCCCTGACGAAACGCATCACGTAAATATTCATCTTGCAAACTACTTTTCTCATTTTTAAGATATATCCCTGCTCGTTGAAAAGCTCTTTGGATGGATAAAATCCATAATTCATTCTTTAAAAATATATCTCTCACTAATCTAAGTTTATAATTGGTTTATTTGAAACTACACCTACACAAACATCTGCTGCAACATCGCCTTCTTAAAGCGTTGCGTTTCTGCCAACTGATCCGATACTTTATCTATACTTTCATCTATGGCAGATAAAAATTTGGCTATTTTTTGTTGTTCGGTGAGAGAAGGTATTGAATACTTAAATAAAACCAGATCTTCATAATTAAGTGTTTCGCGAACACTACCCGATGACCATTTTTTTATATTATCATTAAATGATTTTAATTTAGTTAGATAGTTGAAAAACTCCCTATTTAACTCTTCTTTAACTTTAAAAACAACATACATTGGACTAACAATACCTTCTTTAAAATTTTTAAGTAAAGCTATTGAACCAATATTAATTCTACTTGGGTTGTAAGCAAATTCACCTAATGAAACAACTTTATAATTTGTCACGTCTTTACTAGCAACTCTGTGATTTTCAAATTGTTCTCCTTGAGAAATAAACCCCTTTGTATTGCTTACAGACAAAACATTTTGAATACTATTATTTTTGTTTCGTTTTGAAACATGAAACAAAACTTCCCCCAAACGTTTCTCTTCCCAATCTGCAAAATCATTTCCATTTTCATCTTTAAAACGTATTTCTTGCGAAAAGAGTTTTTGCATCATCGCTTTTTTGTAGCGAGTAAGTTCAGTTTTCTTCTCCTCCAACAATTCGATTTTACGATCTATAGTTGTTAGATAATCCGCTATATTTTGTTGTTCGGGTAGTGAAGGAAGTTGTATATTAAGTTGAGCAACACGATTTGATGATAAACTTAAAACCTTAGTTCCTTGAGCGATTTTATAAACTTGGTGTCTATAATTATTTGTTTGAAAGTAATAACTATTGTAACCTAAATAATTCTTATTTGAAATTCTTCTAGCTAGAAAAGTATGCAAACCTGATATAATACGTTCATTATTAATATTTATAACTTCGATAGATTTGCCAATATCTTCATAATTTTCAGATGCATCCGCTATAATAACATCACCTTCCCTAACATACGAATCATCCTTTATTCTTGATAAATCAACATCAGAATTAATAAAAGGAACATGTTCTTTATTTACATCAAAAATTGTTTTGAATTTAACATGAATATCTCCGTAATGAATATTTTTAACATTGAAAACTTCATAATTCAATTTATCTCGTGACAATGAATTCGTTGATTTAAAATCATACAAATCATTAAACTTAACTACTTCCCACTCTTCTTCATAGCCAGGAAACCTTAATTTGGGTTGTAACACTTTTTCCATGCTTAAAAAGGTGTAGGGATATTCAACTCATTACAAAATTTAGCTAGCTTCTCGTCTACATCTACTAGTTCTGAATTAATCGCTTGCAGACGTACTGATACAGCCTCTACATCTATAGCTTCCTCCTCTTCGAATGTATCTACATAGCGAGGTATATTTAGGTTGTAGTCGTTTTCAGCTATTTCGGCTAGTGTAGCGATATTACAATATTTATCTATTTCCTCTCTGTTTGCATAAGCCGACACAATTCGTTCTACATCTTCCGTACAAAGTTTGTTTTGCGTGCCATCTTTAATATAATTCCCTTCTCCACTCGCATCAATAAATACGATATTATCATCTGCTTTACGACATTTCTTCAATACCACGATACATGTAGGAATCGATGTGCCATAGAAAATATTAGCCGGTAGACCTATAATTGCATCTATCGCATTTAGCTCTTTGATGAAATACTCACGGATAACTCCCTCAGCTGCACCACGGAATAATACACCATGAGGAAATACCGAAGCTACTGTACCATTATCAGCTAACTGATAGTACATATGTTGCAAGAAAGCAAAATCCGCCTTAGTCTTAGGCGCTAACTTTCCATATTGCGCAAAGCGTACATCCTGATTATTCAATGGATTAGCATCACCTTTCCAGTGTGCTGAAAACGGCGGATTGGCAACTATAGCCTCAAAACGATTTTCGAGATGATGAGGACTTTCTAAAGTATCATCTTGTTCAATATTAAAGCGTGAGAAATGCAAGTCATGCAATATCATATTCATTCGCGCGAGATTATAGGTCGTTGGATTTAATTCCTGACCATAGAAGTCCGCAACCTTACATTCTCTTGCTACACGTAGTAATAAAGAACCAGAGCCACATGTTGGATCATACACAGAGCGCAATTTATCCTTGCCAAGTGATACCAACTTAGCCAATATGGTAGATACTTGTTGTGGTGTATAGAATTCGCCTGCAGATTTCCCTGCGCCTGCAGCAAAGTTTGATATCAAATATTCATACGCATCTCCCAATACATCCGATTCGATATCTTGAAGTTTGAAATCTATTTCATTCAGCTTCCCTAATATCTCGACAATAACTTCATTACGCTTATCAGGAGTTTTTCCCAATTTTGAGGAAGCCAAATCTACATCCTGGAATAGACCATTGAAGTCTTCTTCCGAATCAGTCCCCATAGTAGACTGCTCGATATAGTTGAGTGTAGCTTCTAATTCTTCAATGATGAAAGCGTTTCCACCTTTTTTAGCTATGACATCAAACAGTTGTTCAGGTGCTAGATAATACCCCAACTGAGCCAATGATTCTTCTCTAATCGCTTCTAAAGTTTCACTATCCTTTACATCCGTATATTCTTTCACAACCTCATCCTGCAACAACGTATTTGCATAGATATGTTGCTTCTCGGACAGGTATTTAAAGAATATAAAGCCTAATATGTAGTTACGGTATTCATCCGCATTGATACGTCCTCTTAATGTATTAGCTATATCCCAAAGCTTTTGCTCCAGTTGTTGTTTTTGACCTTCTGACATTTTTATCTTGCAAGTATTCGGTTAATGAATTACTTGCAAAATACTCATTTTAATTATTTAAATACAGTTTCTAATTAAAAAATTAATCAATATCATGTAGTCTATAATCAAAGCTTATTTGAGCTATATAAACCTTGGCTTCATCGGAAAGCAAAATCCAATTGGCTTTACCTCTATTCTCATTAAATCTAAAGTATTTTATTAGACCTAGCTTATTCATACTACATATAATCTGATAAGTGTTTATATAATTAGTATGCAATAGCTCGCGTGAAATCTGAGATATAGTAACAGATCTTTTCTCATAAATAAAAAAGAGAATATCAAGGTAATTTCGAGTCATTTTCATCCCTTTGAAGTTAGTATCCCTAATAATCTTTCTTTGACACTCAACAAATCGTAAATAAGTCATAATAAGAGAGTTTATTGATACAAATATAATATTTAAAGAACTCAGTATACAATACGTCTTATGCCGAAAAAAGATTATACAACTATCGAGAGAACGAACAGGCTACCCCCTTAAAAGCCCCACCTTCCTTTGCGATTTTAAAAACTTTTATAAGTTACCGGGTAGGCATCATTTAAAAAAAATCAGATAAACAAAAACTTCCGAGAAGATGAATAACTTGTTTTAAGATTTTACTAGAACAATTTATAAAGAAAACTAAACAATTTTTAAGCTAAAGTTATGCTCAGGTTTTCCCCAAGCATTGACTACAACCTGAGCCTTACTTTTTTCAGTCAGATCAATATAACGTTTGAATGATTTATAGTCTTTGTGACCTGTAATACGCATAATATATTCAGCAGCTATACCTTTTTCTAGTGAAAGAGTTACAAAAGTCCTTCTTCCAGTATGCGCAGATATAAGCTCCCATTTTTGTTTAATTGTCACAACTCTTTCAGCACCTCTATTCCTCACCATCTCTATAGATGTGTCAAAACTCAACAATTGACAAAGCTCTTTAATGTATTTATTAAATGTTTGTCCAGCAATCCTTGGTAATGGTGTTGGAAGATCAAGCTGCTTATACTTATACAATATAGCTGCAGATATTTGTGATAATGGAATACTTAACTTTTCTCTTGTTTTATGTACAGTAATTATAATTTCATTACCACGTATATTATGCCATTCCAAGTTTTGAAGATCAGACCACCTCAATCCTGTAGTACAAGAAAAACAAAATATATCACGTATACGCTCCAATCTTTTATTTTCTGATAAATCCGCATTGTAGAGTAAATCGAATTCATCTTGTGTTAAAGCTATGATATCTTTTTCATCTTTTTTAACTGTAAAATCTTCATAAGAGCGATCAACAATAATACCTTGTAACCTAGCATATTTTAAAAATGTTTTAAGCGTTTTAATTTGCTTTGCAATGGTACTATTTAGCATTTGCCTTTTTTCATCCCCTACTTTTCTTTCTAGCTGAAATAGATATGCTCGAAACTCTTGGAAAAAGCTATAATTAATCTCTCCAAAAGTCACTTTTTTCTTTCTATAAATTTCAAAATTTTGAAGATGTTTTTTTAACGTTCCATATACTTTTAAGCTACCTTTTACACGTGTAGCTTGATTCTCTTGTATATATCTATCGATAAAATCATATACTAGGCTTCTAGGTTCAGATTTAACAATATTAGGATTTGATTGCAATTTTAATTGCTCAATTACTAGACTAGAAGAAATTTCCTTACCATGAAACGCACGTTCAATATTTAAAACATTACCTTTTAACAAATTCAAATCATTATTAAATTCATCAATCTGGACCTTATCTAAAATTGTATTTGAGAAATACCCTTTTAGAGCTGTTTTATTTACCACTTGAAGCATTTGTTCATCTTTATTCCAATACGCCTCTAGACAAGTTAATTTAGTGTTATAAACAGACCTAATACCTGCTATAGAATAGATCATTTGAATAGGACATCTGCCATCTTTCAATTTCTTATCTGTTCTTAAAGAAAACCTAATCGTACCAATCATAAATCAAGGGGTAGCAAAAAAGGTAGCAATAGTTATGATACCTCGTTATAGTTAATAATACCCAAAGATAACAAAAACAGCTAATAAACAATGTTTTATAGAAATTTAGTAATATTTAATTATCAAGATATATCAAATATTCGAATCCCTCCGGCTCCACCCGAGGGGATTGAAGACATTTCAATCCCTTTTTTTGTCACTTTTAACAAGTTTAATTCACTCATTTTCTGCAAGTTACGATTAAACAAAGGATTGATTTCGAGAGTTCGATAGCTCCCATTATCGATGATGAGCCCCAAATTGAACACCCTTGAAAGTAGCGTACGCTTATCTATGACATTTGATGATTCATAGAGCTTCGATAGATCCGAGAGCTTATTCAACTCTGAATTCAGGATCTTTTTCAGCCTTTCTTTATCTTTTCCAAGATCAAAATCATTTAGTTTTAGCGATTGTATTTTTTGCGTTAGATCGCTATGCCATCTGGAATAGGTCTCCTGATTAATGCTATTGTTGATCCATTTCTCCTCGACCGACCGCAAGGATTTTTCGGCTGCCGCAAGTTCCTTGTTTCTATTTTCTTTGCGCTGTTTTTCTACTTTAACTTGATGGTTCAAGAGCTCTGTGGCCAGCGTTCGAACATCTTGAATGAGATCCTCAGGGAGACTTATTAACCTCAGGATATCGAGGAGTTTTTCATGCGCCTTTATTGCACTGATATTGTTATGCTTCGAGGTTAGCCTGCAGCGGTAATAGTAATAATATTGTCCTGTCTTTCCACGGGAGGCGGCACCAGTCATATAACGTCCACAGTGACACTGTAACAATCCTCGAAGTGGGATATCCTCATGCAAAGTAACAACTGTCCGTTCTTCTTTCCGGAACTTCTCTTGAGCTCGGCTCCAAGAATATTGATCGATAATAGGTTCTGCATTTTTTACTGGAAACATACCACCAGGATTGGTTTTCCATGCTTTTACTTTTTGGTAACCACTGTACAGCGGATTCTTTAAAATACGATGGATGCTAGAATTTCCTGTATGCGGGAACCCTTGGGATATGGCAATTTCCTGAATCTTATAGATGGGGACATCCTTTAAAAATAGATCATAGATGTTCCGGATTATTTGCGCTTCCTCCTCCTCGATTACCAACTTCATTTCGCGTTCGCTTCTCACCTTTACATAACCGTAAGGCGCTGCACCACCATGAATATATTTCCCTTTGATAGCCTTGGCGGAATAGATACCCCAGTTGATATCGTTTTGCCGCTTGATGTTTTCCGAATCACCCAAAAGAAATTCCAGTCCCATCATAAAGTAAGAACTGTGATCGGTAACATCGTAGACCATTCCCCGACCTGCACTGACGATTTTTATTCCGTATTCCTTTTGGATTTTCATGACCATGTTGATCGCATCTCCTGTAATTCGGCTGAAGCGTGTCAGTTCAGAAACAATGAGGTAATCAATTTCCCGATGGTTCTTTTTGATAAATGAAAATAGTGCTTTTACATCCGGTCGATCTAATGTTTTGGCACTATAACCTTCGTCCCGGAAAGTATCGATTATTTCAACATCTGCACTAGTTGTCCATTGCGAGGTAATAAAATCTTGTCGTTCGATGCTGTGACGGCTTTGGTCATAGTTACTGAACCTTAAATATCGAATCCCTTTTTTCATAATTTTAACAGGATGGATTTGTTAAATAAACAATATTAAATCGGAAAAATTCCGATTCTATATGCTTCTATTGACATATTTTATCGAGGATGGAGATCATTCAAACTTAAGTTGTTCGATGAGTTCCAAGAAATATTTTTTTGACCAGATATCAAGTTTTTTGTTATCTGGAATAAATTTGACAATATCCTCCTTCACTGCCTCCATGGATACAGAGTCGATACGTTTCTTTAAAAGATCCAATAATTCTTCTTTCTCGATGGTTGAATTCGTCCAGTTTCCTGTATCTTGCGCTCTGGCTAGGAAATGATCCAGATTCAATGGAACTCCTTTTCTGATGTACCACTCTAGGTCATACCAATCCCTACCCTTCACCCTATTTTTCCATTTACGAAATAGTAAGGCATGCATTTTTCCTGCAAATAGATTGGATTTGGTAAAGCATTTTACATAAAAAGAGAAAGGTTTTATCAGAAGCTTCTCCTCGGTTTGAAAACGCAATGGTGGTTGTCTATCCACCTCCAATTTGATCTTGAGACCAACCATTGCACTCAAGCCTGCTTCTAGCACCATTCCTTCTAGGATCAGTTCTCTCCAGACTGTTTCCGGTTTTAAGAAGGCAGAATCGATCGAAGTTCCTTTAGTCTTTTTCTTTTCTTTGATACTTACTTGCAACCCAACATTAGCAAACTCCTCCACCAGTCCTTTAAAATAAGGTTCCAACGAAAACTCAGGATCACTCGATAGCAATGAAAAATCCAAGTCTTCTGAAAAACGATCCAGTCCGTAGAATATACGGAGGGCAGTACCTCCATAAAATGCCGCCTTCTCAAAAAATCCAGATCGTTGAAGACCAGCCAAGGCTACTTCTTGCATAATCTCACGAAGGGCAGAGAATGCCTGTTCTTGATTCTTTGGTTCATAGGATGCCAGCCATTCTTTTATCATAATAATCAATTGTTTTTAATGACCCTAATTAACCATTCAAGGCTTTTCTTTTTAGGTGAGAACTTCAACCATTCCTCCATCATTTGCACATCCAACATGGACAGTTGATCACCATCCATTCGTAGATCTTCAAATAAAAATGATTCAGTTTGTAATTTACTTCTCAATAAAATACCCGAAGTGAGGATGATCCGGTCAAACAGTGCTTTTTCAGGGCTGGCTATCAATACGTTCTGTCTTTCCGTTACCTTCACGCTTTTAATTCCTAAAGAGTAGTAGCTTTCTTCAACATGGTAATACCGAAAACGGCCAATAGGTGTTTTATAATACTTGGCCAATTTAGTGGTACAGGATAACACCTCAAAAACCTTTTCTGGAATCATTCCCCAATAGGAAAGTGCAGAATCCAAAGATACATAACTTGGACCCCAAAGATGGTTGGCAATTAATTTCTGATTAGGTGGATCCATACGCAATTCCGGTCCAGGAATATAAAGTCCATTCTTTAAGGGAATCAATTTCCCCTGTTTCATCATTTCGCTGATCTTGTCATTGGGACGTTGATAGCCATTCATCAAACTCAGGAGAATTTGGCGCGTGAGTACCTGTTCGCGGTAATTCAATAAGGCATCCTCGACTTTCATGTTAAATATTTGCATAAAAATCGGAATAAATCCGATTTAACCAAAATTATTTACCAATTATTTTCGTCTCGGTGGTCCTTTATATCCCCATATTCCAAAATCAGTTTCGAGGTACCTTCTCCGCACGTTCTGAAGGATGATATCTGCCAACAGCCTAATGGTCTTTTGGCGTTCTATTTCCAAAGGCTTATTTGACTGATCGCTCTGGTCCATGTTCATTGGTGTTCCTTTCCGTGGCTCTTTCATCAACTATCTCCTCATAAAAAATGCTGCCTTCCTATAATCGACAAGGCAGCATCATTTTCTAATTTCCCGTTAGTTCAAAATCCCGTCTCCATTTTATATAGGCTTATACGACTCGGTTTATTTCGGTTGTACGAGGGTTCATAATGCAAGTAACCAAAATCATTCAAGTCGGATAAACACCCGTAATAGGTACTTGATGCCCGGATCTTAGCCATAGGCATAATTTGCCTTGCATACACTAAGATCGATTCAGGTTTATCACATTCTAGCCAGAACAACCAAATTGCCGCATATATAGCTATATGGGTTGCTCCTATCCTTCCGTCATTTTGGATTGCTTCCATAAAGTCCTTAAATCGTAAAAAACAGACTGACATGTAATTGATCTTAATTTAAAGATTGACCTACCCTTTTCTTTTTCATGATAGGTTTGCCTTCCCCAGGTTCTTCATCAGTGGCTGTTTCAGATTTTTTGGTCTTTTGCACTTGTTGGCGCTGATCCTTTTCCTTGTTGAAATGGTTTTTCAGGTGAATCTTCTTCAGATTCCCATCGTAAATATTCACGGTTTTATATTGTGGATTTGCCTCGATAAAATGTTTACTGTTTTGACCGGAAATGTTTAAGTTGACCGATTGAAGATTTCCTTTTTTTAGGGAATTGATGAGTTCCTCCTTATAGACCGGGTGCTGCAGTTCCTTGATTTTGTGTTTTTCTAGTTCCTTTTCCAGATCATAACCATAATTTTCATGGTAATATTTGATCTTGAAATTCCCCTGTCCGTCGGTCTCTTTGAAGTCCATTTGAAGCCAGGCTTTATACGATTCACCCTCTTTATTAAGCAGCTCTTTATGGACCGATCGTCCATCCATCAGGTTATAGGCCTCTTTCATAGTGACAGTATTTCCAAAGTGTACATAAAATTGTTGTTTCAGGGGCTCCTCTTTACCTTCCTTGTGAAGTTCAACCTGGTAGGAATTGAAAAAATACATATCCGTTTCTTTAGACTTGTCGAAGTTCAGCTTGGCCTGCACGAAATCATCCTGATAAGTGGCATCAAAGTTCAATGAAAAGCTGGGTTTCCCCGTCAAAATCTGTTCCTTTAGTTCGTTTTCTAGGCCTTCACCAAATCCTGTGTACTTTACCTGATCGCGCAGGTATTCAAAATTCTTTGTATTCATATCCTAAAAATTAGTTGATTAATGTTGCTTTTATTAAATGTCTATTGCCCATCCTTAACCGCAGGTGCCTACCTCCGCCTAGCTCCTGAACCTCCAGTAGGAATTCCTTTTTCTCAGGGATTGTAAATTTGGGAAGAACTGCGATGATCCTTTGGGATTCTTGCGCCTGGACTGTTTCTTTCTCTCCTACCAGGCAAACGGGAGATAGCTCGATCTCCTGGATAGCAGTCCGCTTGGCCTGTTTTTTTTCCCGCACAAAGAAGCGTAGACCATCCAGATCATAGCTCACTGTTGATCTATTTTCAAGGCTCAGAAGCAAATAGTATAAATCGTCCTGAATATAAAAGCCGATGAGCGTCATTTGGACACCATATTTTTTATGCTTTGGACCTGCAAAATCAGGTTTTAGCTGCCTGACTAAACGAATGTTGTCTTCAATGTCCTTCTCATTTAAAGTTTTTCCATCTACTAGTTTTCGGTTGAAATCATGCTCCGATACACGGGGTATAGAGTAATTCAGCTTTACCGGATCATCTGCATAGTTGACCAGAAAGGAATGGAACTCACCATCCCCGGTTACGACCGATAGATTGGTTTGCTGGAAATGGGATTTGGCACCTTTAAGTTGAAGGATATTTTCTACCCCTACCGCTTTTTGCACCAAAATATCCTGGCTTCCGCGATCCACACTTTTTATGGAATATGGAAAGATGATGTTGGAGGTCTTCCTGCAGCTCACCTCCACGGTTTGAGGAACGATTTCTTGAGAGAAACCGGACATTCCTTGACTAATCACCAGAACTGCTGATAGTAAAAATCGATTAATTGATTTCATAGAACTTATTTTTAAATAATATCTGAATTCAGTATCCTACTGCTTTTGCTGAAGGATCACCTGGTAGCCATCCCTGACGGTCACACGCACAAGCTTGGCTTTTTGACTGAGTAGGTTCTTGGCAGCGTCCACACCCGAGCTGACTACCTGAGCCCCTAGGGAAAGATCGAGACTCCGCAAGTCCAGGCCCTGAATGGATCGGTCCATGGCATTTTTGGCGACATCACGATCGATGGATCCCGGAATATAGATCCCCTCAAGACCATCCATATCGTAGAGCTCCAGATCCACGGGTAAGACGGATTGACCTATCAGGATGCTTTTGATGGATACCTGCAGTCGGTCTCCCTGCAATCGCGCCACCCCATTTACAAAGTGGTCTTTTGCCAATGGCTGGCCTCCAATAGAAACATTCTGTGTCAGCCTTAACTTAACGGTCGAGCCGTTCACCAGAGTTTGAGAACCATGAACGACAGCACGAATGCCCTGCTCGGACTCACCCAGAGCTGAACTGCTATCAGAGAAGGAATAAAATCCAATTTTCGAGAGTGAATCCTGAGGACCTAAAAATCCCAGTTCCGCTCCTTTTTCCAGGGCTTTTATCGAATATACGGGGTGGCGGTGCATCAGAAGGCTATCGCTGATTTGCGCTTGCCGCCGCTCTGGATTTTGGATCTCCAGAATTTTTTCCAGAATGCCGGACACCTGTTTTAATTCCTGGTCCTCCCCAGAGGGAAAAACCATGCGCTGCATCATTTCATCCAGTTTGTCAATATCATCCGATAGCCCGCTCTGTAGAAAACCATTCCGATGGTCTAAAGAAGCATAGGGTCTGGCTTCCTGTTCCTGGATCTGCTCCTGGAGTAGCGCTAAGCGTTGATATATTTCCCTTTCATGAGATCCTCCGCTAGTTCCTCCACCTGGCTTAGAGGAATCCAATGGAATTCCAAGCGGAGCTAACTGTGGATCGGCCAGGTCACCATATGGATCAAATGATCCAGCAAATAGATCCCCTTCAGGCGTAAATGCCTCGGAGTTCCCTAGCATATCCTGATCCTGTTTTTTATAGAGTTCCATTTTACTCATCGGATCATTTTCGTTCACCTGGGCTCCTGGGACTTGTAAGATCAGTTTTCCGTTTTCAGCATCTTTAACTGTCCCATTATCAAGGGAGCCTCCTTCAAAACTCCAGAATCCAAGCGTAGTAAAGGGAATGACCATAACCGGAAGCAATATCCATATTCTCATCTGCCGACGGACTTCTTCTGGTGATTTTTCTCTTGCATGTATCATGTTAAAGTTTGTTTATTTGTGGGTATATTTTTTAGGTTTTTTTGCGGGCTTGTTGTTTTGAAATTATTGATCCGTTACTTCTAAAAAAATATGTTCATTTGCTTGGTTCCCTTTTTCCTAGGCTGTCCGCTGCTGGCGGAAGAAATCTCCTTGGTGGATCAGGCGAAATCGTTGATTTGGTCCCAAGGTGATGAATGGACTTCGGTAAGGCCAATCGAGTGGTATTCCCCCAGAATAGCTGAGCTAGCAGATAACTGTACAAAAGGATCATCAATAGGAAACACACCAGTATGCCCTTGATGGAATAGCGTTTCAACTGTTTATAATTCCTGATCAAGATTCCATTTCCTGGGAACACCGATGGAAATCTATGTTTAGTTATTCTCTGTACCATGATGGTTGATTTTGATGTAATCAATGCCGCTTTTTGTTGCTCAGCTCCTTGTTTTCAATGGTTTTCCAGCGTTCGATAAGCATTCCATGAGGATTGTTCTCACTCCGGGATACAATCCGTAGCTCTCCCCCGGTTACCAGGGATCTGACCGTGGTACTCGTCGAACGGGTGATAATCTGCTTGCCAAAGAAGCGAAACCGGATAGGTAGCCGTTCCATTTCAATGGTAATACTGTCGATCTGCACTTTCTGGCTTACGTTCCCTGAAACCATATTCAGGTAAAAACCACTTTCTTGCAGATCATCATAGATCCGTTTAGCGCTTTCATCTGCTAAATACAGTGCGCTTCCAACGTTTTCGCGGATTACCCGCTCGTCCGGATCGAGGCCAAAGAAGAGCCTGTGAAATCGAGCAACATGGTCTCTGGCCTCTACCGGTATATTTTCACCCCTTGGAGACGTAAAAGCTTCCAGCGCCTTTCCGTCTGCCAGTACATAGATCCTGTCATCAACCCGTGAAACAAGTAAAAAGCTTTTATGCAGCACATAGCAGCTTAGCAAAGCACAGCCTATAATTACCGCAGAGGTAAATAGTTTGATGTGCTGGAATGCCATCTCCAGGTTCTTTAACTTTCCGAACATGCTACTCCCTCCTTATTCATTGCCCTTTAACTTCTTGTTCATATAATTCTCTCCATCTGCTCCCCGCTCCTTGAAATACGGTCCGGACTGTCCACGCTCAGACATACCCTGGCTGATCCGGGAGTAGCTGTCCCCCAATCCGTCGCCTGCCATGCTGGCACCTGCAGCCTGTACCACACTTCTTGAGGATTGCGACAGCATCCTGTTCACTTTTTGCACCAAGGCACTTCCCCCAGAGGCATGGACAATGTAATTGGCTACCGAAGGCACGCAGAAGTAACCCACAATGCCAATGATCAGGAACACTTGATAAGCCATACCAGTTCGACTGAAATAAGTGTCTCCCTGCTCGGCGATCTGGGAAAGATCGATCTTGAGCATATTTTCCTGGATCTTACCGATGATGCCACCGAAAATATTGGCCACAGGCAGCCAAAGGAATATATTGAGGTATCTGGCAAGCCATACAGTCAAGGTATGCTGAAAGCCATCAAAAACGGAAATCCCAAAAATCAGTGGGCCAAGAATGGACAGGACCACCAGCTGAAAAGTTCTCAGCGTATTTATGCAGAGTGCAGCAGCCTGAAACAGGACCTGCAAAATCTCGCTCATCCACTCCCTGACAGAATTCCTGAAATTATAGGATGCCTTGTCCATCGCAAATTTTATGTCGTTTCCGATCCCATCCAGAATCCCCTCATCTCCGGCATCATCGCCATGGGTATATTTATACCATTCCGCCCGATCACCATCACCAAGCTCGCCGACGTACATCTGCCAGGCAGAGGTTTTCTTGATCGCTTCCTGCTGTTTTTCCAAAAGCAATTCTACCGCCCGGTCAGAATGCTCTACCATTGCCGAGGTAGCTCGAACCACCGGCTGCATCACGCCGTTGATCAGCGCCAGCACCAGGGGAAAGGCCATAATACAGAAGCCGATCACAAAAGGCCGGAATAAAGGGTAAAAATCGATCGACTCGGCATTGGCAATTTGGCGCCATACCCGAGATCCGATATACCACATAGCAGCAAATCCGGCAATTCCCTGACCAACGCCCATCAACTGGCCACATAAGGGCATCATCTCCCGATAGAGCTGCTCGAGTACCTCGTGCATGCTTTTCATTTCATCGGCAATTCCCTGTGCGTAGGACAAAACAGGTACAAGAAGATCTATAAAAAGGATTCCTCCCAAAATTTTCATCTTTTTCATCTTACTTCCATTATTGTTCCATGCCATGGATCTTTCCCATGGACCGGTTACTGTTCATCTCTTTTTTACGCTGAAGATGTAAAATCGAAGCCTCAGTGTTGAAATGATCAAGGAAATGAAGCTTTTCTTCCATCTGCCGGTGGATCGCATCGATGTGCGATAAACGCTCACCATCACCCATCTCCAAGGTCTGTTCGCTCAGGACCAACAGCAGTTCGTTCAGATTGCCAAGCGATAGCCTCAGGAGCCGATCATGGATCCCGCTAATGTAATGGAGTTCCTGAGGGTTAAAAAGCAAGGAAGCTCGCAGCCTGCTGTACCCCCGTTTGCACTGCTCAACAACACGCACCTGCATATCGATGATCTCAACTATTTTGCGGTACCTAAGGACCGACGGACTTACCCTCAACAGTCCATCGAGGAAAGTTCGGTGCAAGGTGAAATTGCCCTCGGACAGATCCTTTACTGTTCGGTAGCCGCTATTGAGCACAGCATAGCCTTGTTTCATCTGCTTCAAAATAGATCTGAACTGTGCTAATTTCTCCACGTTGAGCGATAACTGGATCACTTCACTCGATTGCCCCATTACCGAGCAAACAGAAAACAGGAAAGCGAACAACGGAACGAAATACTTTGCCTTATGTTTCATGTTTTAATACATTAAGTCATTCAACTTCAATAATTCATCAACATCGTTATTTCCCCTCCAGCGGTTTATGACCAGCAGCTGGATATCCTGAGAAAACCGTTTCAAAAATCCATGCTGAGCACTTATATCGCTATGGACCTGCTGTAAACGCTTGATGCGCTCATGATCTCCAAGATCCATTTTACCTTTTTCCAACAGATCCAACAGACCAAGGAAGGAGCCCTCAGATGCTTTCCTCACGCTTCTAGCCACCCGATCGATATAGCTCAGCTCCTGTTTGCTGAGCAGTGCATTTTGTTCCACGAACCGTTTTAGTGCCGCACATTGAATAAGGATGTCTCGCTCTAGGGCAATAGTTTCCGCGACCCGAGCATAGCGCCGAACCGATGGACTTACAGTCTTCAATGAAGCAAAAAATTGGTCATAAAGATTAAATTCACCGCGCTTTAGGTCGCCTATGACACCAATTCCACTATGCACGATCCGGTAGCCTTTTTTGAGCAGGTCAAAATAGAGCTGGTTCGCGGCGACCTGGGTAAGGAGGTACTCCTTTTGGGTTCTCCTCTGACGGACCCATTCCTTGAGAGTCTGCGCCTGGCAATTCACTGAGAAAAGCAAGACGAGAGCTAGCATTAGGGTTTTCATATATATCCTCTTTTTGTTAAGGTAAACCATATAGTTTCTTTATAATCAACACTTCCTGTTCAGATCGGGCGCGTTGGATGCGAAGCATTATATTCTGCCTGTTGAACCGTCTGAGGTCATTAAAATTCTTGTCGATCCTGGCCGAAGCCTTTTCAAGGATCTCCATCCGTTGCCCATCGGACATCTGTAATGTATAGGACTGGATGATCATAGTAAGCCCATCGATGTTCTTAAGGCTCTCCTCCAACATGCCGATGTAAACCTTGGCCATGTAATCCAGTTCTTCTATCGAAAAATGTCCGTCCCGCTGCAACAATCCCCAGACACGTTTGTACTCCCTGACCATCGCCACCTGCTTTTCGGTCAGTTCCTTTACTTGATGGAACTGACCGATCACGGATTTCACCTTCATCAAGCCTGAATAGTACTTGCCAAAAGCTTCCTTTTGCTTTTGCGACCACAGGGCAATTTCGTCCAGACGGGTTTTCGAAAGGATATTTTCCATTGTTTTCTGCGCCTGCTGCAGCCAGATGGTTTTATTTTGCAGGCGCTGGATTTTCAGGTCCACCGCCTTAACTACTTTTTTAATCGCGCTACGGATGACTTCCGCAAGGACCAACTGACCATAGCTTGGTTGATTGGCTAGAGGGAGGAGAGCGACCAATAGGATCAATATAATTTTAACTACCTTATTCATATTAGTTTACATAACTTATAATTAGGCTAAACATCAGGTAAATTCTATCTATCAGAACTTTTTTAGTCCCTCGACCATGGCTTTCAGGGCCATCTTGACATCTCCCCGATAATGTTCGATCCATTTATTCAGTTGTACCTTCTCGCTCTCTTCGGTCGTATAGATCAGGTACTCTTCTGCAGAGACCTCTGTACGGTAGACTTTGCTCAAGGCGCCGCCCAAGCTGATAAATACCTCTTTATATTTATTTAGCGGATCGTTCGATTTATTCATGGAAAGGACAAGCGCTCGCTCCTTTTCTGTCAATCCAAGGAGCTGCTGGATCTCCTCAAACCTATTCTGGTATTTGCTCTGATCCAACAGGATCTTGCAATCACTGTTATTGATGATCGCCTGTTTCACTATCGCAGAAGAAATGATATCTTCCACGTCCTGGGTGACCACAACGGCCTCCCCAAAGAATTTACGGACCGTCTTGAACAGGTATTTGATATAGGACGCAAACCCTTCTTTCATCAGGGCCTTCCAAGCCTCTTCGATCAGGATCATCTTGCGCACTCCTTTCTTCTTGCGCATCTTATTGATAAATACTTCCATGATAATGATCGTCACCACTGGAAACAGGATCGGATGATCTTTGATGTTATCCAGCTCAAAAACGATAAAGCGCTCGTTAAGTAAGTCCAGTTCCGCCTTGGCATTCAACAGGTAATCGAATTCTCCACCTTGGTAGAAAGGGCGCAGCTCGTACAAGAAATTATGTACATCGAAATCCTTTTCCTTGACCCGCTCCTTTTCGAGTTCCTTGATATAATCGTCCCTCAGGAATTCATAGAACGAGTCAAAGCAGGGTATGACCGATGTAGATCCAGCCAAAAAGTTATAATAACCCGAAATGGCGTTCGATAGGGCGACATATTCGGATCTTCTGAAGGACTCATCGTCCTTTTTCCACAATGCCAAGAGCAAGGTTTTGATGCTTTCCTTTTTTTCGGTATCCAGGCTATCTCCCACTCCTATATAAAATGGATTAAACTGGATCGGGCGCTCATCTGTATAGGTAAAGTAATAGCCACCGACCATCTCACAGAGCCCCTTGTAGGAATGACCCACGTCCACCAGGACAATATGGGTTCCCTGTTCGTAGTACGAGCGCACCATATGGTTCGTAAAAAAGGATTTCCCGCTTCCTGAGGGACCCAGGATAAACTTGTTACGGTTCGTACATATGCCATTGCGCATAGGTTCGTCACTGATGTCCACATGCATCGGCCGGCCAGTTTGCCTGTCCCCCAAACGCAGGCCCATCGGACTGACCGAATTACGGTAACCCGTCTCCAGGTTCAGGAAGCAGGCTGCCTGGGCAGCGAACGTATCAAAACTGTCATTCATCGGGAAATCAGCGCTGTTACCCGGGATTCCTGCCCAGAAGATCTGGGCGGCCCCTACGGTTTCCTCCTTGCAAGGACAGTCGATCTGCGACAGCGCTGAGGACACCCTGTTGCGCACTTCCTGTAGTTGTTCCGGGTTCTCGGTCCAGACCAACACATTGAAATGTGCTTTTACAGGTTGACGCTGTTGGGAGATGGCTTCGTTCAGAAAATCGTTCGTCGCTTCCCCAGCAATAAGGTTCTGCCGGCTGTAGGCTGCAAGGGACTGCAGTCGCAGTTTTTTGCTCTCCAGTCTTTTCATCGTCCTATCGGCGTCTTCAATGAAAATATATTGGTTATAGATATGATTGCAAGGAAGTAGCTGCCCCAATGGTGAGGCAAAACCAATACTGAACTTACTCAGCTCCGTCGAATACCGCTCATAGGTCAGTCTGCTCCCGCAGAGCGATGGCAGGGATTCCCCATCACAAAGTGTGTACAGCTGAACGTGTTTATGCCCGATCCGGATGCCTTGAGAAAAATCCATATCCCTTAGCCTGAGATCATCGGCTCTATCTGAAAGTGAGCAGTACCGTTCGATCAGGCCTTTCTTTTTAAGTTGGCTGCTCAGTTCGGAATTGCCAATCTGGGTGAGCCGAACAAGACCACTTTCTTGCAGGATGCTCACAAACTGACCGCAGGATTCCAAAAACCGCTTGTAGGATCCTCCATCGAGCAATTCTCTGGGAACCAGGTTCGGCCTGATCAGATTGGAAAAAATCGAGCTGGAAAGCTTTCGACCTTTAGGTTTTTTGGTCAGCATTAGGTAACAGCGGTGATCTAGAAAGGGGCGCTCATGAAAATGTCGTCCCGAAGCCAAATCTAGGAAACTCGGCTCTCGGTCAGTAGGATGCTCCCTGTGCATATCCTTGATAAACCAGTCCTGTTTATGCAGGATAGAGTGGTTTGGCAAGGTACGGATGGCCTTTACCCACGATTGGTGGAACAGCTCAAACTCCATTTCTGAGAGCGTGAAGATTTCCGGCAGCCTCAGTTCATAGGCTACAGTCAGGTCCCCCATCTTGCTGAGGATACAGTTCTGATCTACTTCTAGAATGGGGAAAATTTTATCCAAGCTCTTCACCATAACTCTTGCTTTTATGATCTCTAATAAATGTATGTCCTTCAAAACGAAATAGACGCCTTTCCATGCACACCACATGTTTTGGCAATTGCTTATTTGCAAGCGCTTTCATCAGACCAAACTCCCCGTACCGTTGACTGAGCCGATATACCTGCATGAAAAACAGCGATCCTGATACACCGATGATGGCTACACAGATCAGTGAGGGGATCCCGAAAAAATACAGCATGGAGAAAAGGACAACCAATAAAACCACACCAATTCCTAAGTACCCTATATACTGCGCCTTCAACCCACGAAACTCAACGGATAGATTGACTCCTTTATTGATTTTAAAAACCTGGCTGGCCATTGCTAATTGACATTGAAAAAAGTTTTAATGACCGTTGTCACCAGCACTAGGAAAACACAGCTCCCAAACCATGCAGCGGCAACCTTTCCGGTATCCGGATCGCCGTTATTCCATTTTTGGTAGACTTTCACAGCGCCGATAAGGCCCAATAGGGCTCCAACCGCGTACATCAACTTCGTTCCAGAATCAAAGTAACTCCTGACCATATTGTTCGCCTCATTGATGCCCGCAACGCCATCCTGCCCATAGACCAGTACCGGCAGGAACCAGCTGCAAAGAACAAGGACAGATACCTTCCTATGTTCGAGCTCCCATTCAAATGTCTTTAACTTCACCATATCCGTTCAATCTCTGATTATTAAATCCCACTGCCATTAAGCGGTATGTCCCAGCCGTCAACGGACCATACTCCTACATCCCGATTGCCCTAACGCTGATGGTCGGACGGGGGGACATCCGCTAAATTATCATACCGCACCTTTCCATATCGCACCCAATTCATCCCCATCGGGTATAATGACCTGAAAACGCTCACATTCTGAAAGGATAAACTCGTTCAACGTGTCCCTTAATCCCAAATCATGAAGTGATGGGAATCTACTGAGTACCGACCTGATTTCCTCAACGAGTTGTTTTGACCCATGCACTCCAGAAGTCTTGGACTCCAATAGCACGCGCAGATCTTTGACAAACCGCTCAATCGGTTCTCCTTGGGGAATGGAATCTTCAAATTCCCTTTCCGCTGGAAGGCCCGATGGGATAGTACCGGAAGATTCCGTAACTGCGCCTGCATCGTCATTCCCTTCAAATTCAAACCGTGTTTTGAAAAGTGACAGGATCTTCTTTCGATAGATGATGACCGTAACCGTTAAATAATATAGGAGGGTCATTGCAGAGACAAGCTTGATGTATTCCATCCATGAGATATCCTTAAGCATATTTTTACACATTTAATCCAACATTTTCGCTATTCCGCAATCCTTGCAGAAAGAAGCTTATCCAAAGGAACGGACTCTGACGGCTTGTCAAAAGGACAACTATCGCTTTGTTCCCTTTCTGTTCCCTGTTCTCTTTCCATATGATTCCAGAGCGGCATTTTTATCATTTACTCCCTGGAAAGAATTCTGCCATGAAGTCCGGACTTCGGGTCGGAGGCGGAACAAAAAATTCCGGCATAAACACTGTCCCAGCCAACTTCCCTTCATTTATTCCGTTGCTTTTTGCCCTTGCTTCCCTTCATCCGCACCAGATGCCATAATTCATTCCATTCGTAAACTTAAAACTGAAAACTATGGAAACTCAACAAAATCAACAGGAATGGCAACAGGTTGCCGAAGTACGCATATCTTACCAAAACCCAGTTCGACCTTCCCAAAGACCAAAGCTCACATCTTCCAAAGAGGTTTATTCCCTACTGCTCACCTGTTGGAATGCAGAAAGGATAGAGTATGCCGAAGAATTTAAGATTCTATTGCTCAATACAGGAAATAGGGTGTTAGGAATCTATCAAGTTTCTGCAGGTGGTATTGATGCCACTCCAGTGGATGCCAAAGTGATATTTACCGCAGCCCTCAAGGCGAATGCCTCAGCTTTGATCCTGGTGCACAACCACCCCTCGGGAAACCTGGTTCCCAGTGACCCTGATATCCTGCTCACAAAGAAGATCGACCAGGCAGCACGGTTGCTGGACATCCGCGTACTGGACCATCTGATCATATCTCCAGATGGTTATTATTCCTTCAAGGATTCCGGAAGGCTATAATTACAGACTTCCTCCTCCTTATTGAGGCTTATAGGATAGGGTTCCATAAGCCTTTTTTTATGGAATTTGAAAATTCACAACTTAAAAGCAAACCCGCTGTGCATGGATAAATAAGGCTAACTTTCAACTTAATGATAGTTCAGTTGAGGGGTTTATGTTGATTCCACCAGTTTGAAAGTTATGTTCTTTGATCCGCTCATTACTTCCCTTCTACAGCAAGTTTAGGAATAGGAACCGATCTTTAGGTAGAACAGAGAACATTCAAAAGGATAAATCGTTTGATTCGGTCCTTAAACGAGATGAAGTTAGTAAATAAGTAAGTAAGGGATAATTGCAGATTTCAATAGCTTTGGATCTTTTCGATCATCTTCTCCAGCAGGCCAACAGCAACCTGTCGGTCCCTATCTTCTGGAGAGTACGCTTTGCTGCGGACCGCTCCATAGGAAAGATTTACCTTGCGGTCGGTACTTAGGAATGGGATGATTTGCCGAAAGACCGCGTTCATGGATTTGGCGCCGACCAATCGGCTTTCATCCATGGCACGCAGGATGAGCGCAAGCTGGTCAGCAGAAAGGTTGCAGGTAATTTTCTCCATACCACTTTGCTTGGCCTTGACTCCATCCTGAAATGGAGGTCGAACACCTTTTTTGTCTTCAGAGGACAAATACCTTTCGATAAACTGTTCCAACAACCCTATCATTCGATTTTTTCTGACACCGTTCAACCTTGAGGTTTTCTTCAGTATCAGAAGGTATTTACCGAATGATTCCATAAAGGAAATCTGCTCACTGGGATCCGATTTTTCGATTCCCCTTTTAACCCTTTCGAGTAAACTGCTCAGGTACAGCCCATCCCGATAATCCAACAGGATCAGGTTCGCATCGACCCAGGTTAACGGAGGGTGATGGAAACTCTGAGGGACATGCTGCTTAAATCTATCCATAAAGACTCTCAGTTTTTTCAATACGCCATAGCTAGGATTCTGTTCCAACCGTTCACTGAGGACCTTTTTGAGCAAATCGATAGTATCTCCTACATTGGTTGGAAGGGGCACCTGAGCGGGGTCAAAAGACTCGTCAAGCTCCCTTTGGAATGCCTTTACCATCCGTTTGCTCAAGGGATCATTTCCGTTCAAATGCTGGGAAAACCGTTCATCGATTTCCCCTAAAAATGTCTCTAATAGATTGACACATTCGAAAGGCCTGCCTTGTAAACCATCAGGTTCAATTTCCTTTGAAAGGTTCTTCAACATATAAAGGATTGTATTCCGTACTTTCCTGAATTCCCTTTCAAATTGGTATTCCTTTTTTCGTAAGAAGTACATTCGTTGGATTGATATTGCGGTTTGGGTCAGTAGTTCTGATAGAGATGTATCCACAAGTAAACCACCATTCGCACACATTGAAGCGGAATCGTACCACCCAACCAGTGCCATCAATTTTTCCGTTAAATCCTTTCCCATAATCACCGAACTGCATGAAAATTTTTTTCCAATCGACAATCATCCCTATGCTCAGGCCTGAGGAAGGTTCAATCGACCGGCCAGGCCATCAATACAGCCATCCAAATGGTTGAAGAAATGGATCCGCTCCTTTTCCGAAAGTTTGCTCAGGCAGCTGGACTTATTCAATACGCCACGGATCCAATCAATGGTTTCGGTAACGTACCTCATGTCCAAAGTAGCGATGCTATTGATGGTATAGAGCTTGACCGATACGGACTGCTCGCCATCAAATCGGCACAGCATCTGGCTTATGCCCAGGTTCACGGGCGATAGGTAGAGGTCAAAGTGCACACCCTCGTGTTTTTCCTGCCTTTTGGTCCATCTTTTTAGATTCGTTATGAGATGGCCGAGCTGCTCCAGTAGCAGGCCAATGCTATCCTGATTTCGAAAGCTACCGATGTCATAATGGTATTCCAGGAGTTCCAGGATTGGCCCGATCGTGCCCCTTGACCAGATTTCCCTGGATGGGATCCTGCAGTAGGTTTCATGTAGGTTTTTAAACACCGGTTCCAGGTGCTGCTTTTTGAGTTCATAAACAAAATCCTCATAACTGACCCCAAGGTTCAGCACTGCTTGGTTCCAGGAGTAGAGCTTAAAATAGGTTAGCTCGGCAAATTCCATAAAATGGAAGATTGGGACGTCGTCGGCACAGAAGATAATCTCCTTTTGCTCGCAAGAAACCATGTGCTGAAGTTGGAGAAGCATCTGGTGGATATATTGGCTATAGTTATAGCTATCCTGATGGTTGAGGCTCGTGTGCTTAAATACTACATTGTGCCGGTCACTAAGCAGATAACTGTCCAGCGAAATGCCATATTGGCGGCAGAGCTTCCCTAGTTCACTGGCAGTGAGCTGCACATCACCACGCTCCCTGCGGTAAACCGCATCCCTGCCCAGGTGCAGCAGTTCGGAAATTTCCTTTGACCAGGCGGCCGGATTGGAAATCCTTGACCGAATTTCCTCAAATAACAATTTTTGAATATCCATAACTGGAAAATTTAGGTTCAAAAACTAGACGAATTTGCAAAATATAAATTAATAATTAATATCACAATCTTTTTGCTGCATTGGTTAACAAATATTTTATTCAGTTAAATAATTGCAGAAACGGCGAATGTCACTGGACCTCTTACGGCATTCGCCAAAATTATCATTGTTCCCTGCCCTACTTTTAGCTAAAAGCAATACAGCTAACCATGAAACAGCCAATTGATAGCTTAGACAGCATATTGGGTCCTTCCCAGACCCGCTATTTTTCCTTTGGATTCAGCAGGTTCCAATTTCAGGTTTCCAATTTCAGCCTGGGTGGACAAAACCAGATCCGAGGATCCTTTTCCGTTCATTATGATGGTCCGCAAAGGCCAAACCAACAGGCACTACACTTGGGAAGCATGGAATATGTTGCCATGGGCTTATTTTTGGCAGAGGGCATACTCATCAAGCAGAAACGGCTGACCAGGCATGAAATTAACCGCTCCATCCTGCGGAACCTTACGCTCCAAATAAAAAAACCAATGGACATCACGAGCGGAATGACCGTACCGTTTGAAATATCCATTGCTGAATCCCATCAGGATCTCAATTCGATCAACATTGGCTTGACAAGCATGGAACTAAAGATACAGAATGCCCACGTGCGTATCGTTATAGACCATCCCGGCCCAACCCAGATCGATTTTCGGGATTTTGATCTCTGGCCTTTTGGGGAAGGTTCCCTCCACCGAGAGCTATACAGGCAGCGCAACCTCGAATTGGACCAAATCTACATGGACCTACAGACTGAATCCATTTCTGCCCAATTATCGAGACCGTTACCGTATCCTTCGGATGTTTGGGGATTCAGTGCCTATGACAATCCCCTTAGTCCTTTGGACAGCGTTCGGATATCGGGACAGCTGATGCAGGTGCTGCTGTATACCCTTCTGTCCAAAGATCGGTTGGATTGTCCCAATATTTGGCTTAGGAGCATGGAAATCGACTTTAAGCGTCCCTACCGATCCGATTGTTACCGAGTTGATCTGCAGTTCGACCTCCGCCAGCAGACCATGCTGCGCGGGAAAGCTTGGCAGACCGTTTCGCTCATGAGCCAGATGGGCAACATGGATGCAAAATTTAAGATTTGCCATGAGATGCCCTGAACATAAGCCCCGGATCGTGATCAGCGGGACCTACTGCACTGGAAAGACCAGCCTCTCGATCGCCCTTTCCCTAGCTACCGGGATTCCAACGACCCATGCCCCAACCATGCGTGAGATCCTTCCTTGGTTATTTCCGGGCACCTCGCTAAAGGATTGTTCCTATGCACAGTTGCTTCGTTTGGGGATGGAACGCTTTGAGCGGCGCGTTCATGCCGAAGCTGGATTGTCCACAGGCTTCATCAGCGACGGCTGTCCACTTCAGGAATGGCTCTATGGCAGCACCAGGCTGATCACCGGTGCTTATCCCGAGGAGAATAGTTGGACCATGCTGTGGAAGAAACTCAAGAACTATCGCGAATTTCGGGATTTTGAACTGTTGCTGGCTGGTTTTGAAAAGATGGCCAAGACCTATACAAAGAACAGTTATGACATCTTCTTTCATCTCCCAGTCGAATTTCCTTTTATTGAAGATGGCCACCGACCTACCTCGGAGCGTTTCCGAGAGGAATCAGAAAGGATACTGATAAATACGTATCGAAGTCTTCAAATTACCCCGATATATGTTTCCGGAACACTCGAAAACAGGCTGAAAACGATACTAAGTCACTTAAACATAACATCAAAAATACCACTCGCAGAGGCAGTCGACCTTTCGGTAAAACTCAAAGAACGTCTATTCGATCGGATAACCCTTGAATAGAAGCCCATCACTTTTATTAATGAAGGGCATTTCAAAATGAAATGTATCATGAAATTTATACTTACCCTTCCTGAAATAACCTCCAAAGAGCTACTGCTAAAAGGAATAGTAGATACTGTCTTTCTCCCACTACCCTGTTCGGCTTACATGTACTTAAAAGGTGGTCGTTGCCAGATCAAAAATGCCAGTTTTGACAGAGAATGCCTGCTGATCGAACATTATATTATTAGCTGTGAAAAAGAATATTCCCTAACCATACAGGCTACCTCGAATGTTTATGTTTTGCTCATGCTTTTTAAAGGTTCGATAGCCTATACCAATATAAACGGCATCAGTCCCATAGTCCTGCATCCTGGAGAGACGATACTGCTGTTTGCCCGCCAGGACATGTATAATATCACCTTTCTTGACCAGAAGATTGAACTCTATACCATTAGCATATTAGACACATTTTCTCCGATACTCTTTCATCGAAACAGCCTGCTACCTGATTTTGTTGCAGATTTTAACAATAAGAAAATAAATGGAACCCTGCCTCAAAAAATGGACACCTATTTCATCATGTCTTTAAAAAGATTACTCAAGGTTCCGAAAAACAACAAAACACGCTACGAAAATTATCTCATCAATCGCTTTTCTAAATTACTGTCTGCCTACAAAGGACTGAACGGGAAATACAGTGTTCAGCACACCTCATTAAAAATCAATGAAATTCATAGCGATTTAACGATTCATATTTTACAGGCCGACAACCAGTTTATTCGAAGGCTGGCCAGAAAAAACGGAATGTCCATTTCCAAAATGGAACGTCTGTTTAAAGAGAAGTATGGGACAACGGTCCGAAAGTTTATCAACGAAAAGAAATTTGAACTCATCTCTGACCTATTAATAAAAACAGAAATATCACTTTTGGAGCTATCGATGAAATTCAATTTCAGCTCTGTCAGCGCCTTGAACAGAGCGTTTAAAAAACATTACGGAACAACCATGAGAAAATTCCGAGGTACCTATAAAAATCAACCACTTTCGAAAAAGTAAAAAAATAATACGCATCAAAGTTGGTTAACCTCAGATGTTTTTCCTGCTTACTTTTGAAATAGATTGGACAACCGAATAACGAACCATGTTAAGCACGCCGAAACATACCAGAAAATTTGCTCTGTTCCCCATCAAGGGTTTGCTGGATATTTTCAACAGCAAACCCAGCGAATGTAATCCGAATACATAACCAATAAAAGAAATAGAAATGAAATCAATCCATAAAAATAGAACGTCAGTACTTGGACTAGTACTGTCGCTCATAGCACTAAGCGCCATAACGCTAACATCCATAAAAGCAGGAGAGAAAGCCAGCGAAAATGAAACAAGAATCCCTGCAACTTGGAGTTTCACCGGAACAAATCCTCTGGATTCAAGCCACTACACATTAGGGCAGCCCCTGCCGTGTAACGACGTTCCTGAACAGATCTGCAGTATAGAAGCTGACGCCAGCGGCAGCTACCCAGATCTTACTCCTGAAAGAAAGGCCGACATTCAAGAAGTTCTCGATGCACTGGATAACAATGAGGTTCCCTCTACGAACAACACCGTAACGGGATTCCGCAGCGAATAGTGAAGCACCCCTTTTTTAGAGTTCCCATATCTTCCATTAGATATGGGAACTTGTTGATTAATAAACTGGGCCATGGATTAACGAGGGTTTTGTTGCATCCCAGAAAGTTCAATAACCTGATCCGGTATAGCAGAAACATAACGCAAATCACCGGCAGGAAGTTCATACTCCTCCCACGAAGCACCATCGAAAACTCTGCGCTTCAGATCCTTCCGAAATCTAGGATCCCGATTCAGCCTCCTTAGGTCACTCCATCGCACCCCCCGAAATAACAGTTCCTTTCTGCGCTCTGCAAGGACCGTGTCTAGAAGCTGGTCTTGATCAAGTTGTCCCATCGGTTCAAATATGTTTGGATCATATCGATGGGCAAGCAACAAGTTTAAGATCTCCATTCCTCGAGCCACATTTCCCCTACGGGTTTCGCATTCGGCGATGATAAGGTAGAGCTCATCAGTAGCAAGACCACAGAACAATGTGGGCTCAAGTCCGCTATAAAAACCTTTAAATGCGGAATAACCATTGGATTTCTCTTCAAAGAAAGCTTCCCTCCTCAGGTCACCTTGCTGATATTGGCTAAGAAGCAACGTGTCCATATTTGAACGGCTTTTGGTAATGTATGTTGCCGAAGATACATTTTTTGCAAAATAAATAATTTCCACATTCTTGGAAACTTCAAAAGGATTAACTGCAGAAAGGTCTATCGTATTGTAATTCAAAAGCTTATTATTCAAAGAATAAGCTTCTTTTGCGAATTTCAGCGCTTCCGCGTATTTTTCCATAGATAAATAAACCCTGGCAAGCAAGGCAAATGCTGCCACCTTATTGGGTCTAGTTATAGTTTCTGAGTGAACAGGTAAAAGTTCTAAACTTGCTTTCAGATCATCCAGTATAGATGTATAGGTGTCCTCGACGGTATTTCTTTGAAAGGTTTCGTTGATATCTGAGGATGTACGGATCGGAATACCCGCAGAGCGATTGTCTCCATTGGGATCGTATGGTGCACAATAGAGCTGAGAGACCGTAAAATGACGCATGGCTCGTGAAAAAAGTGCTTCGCCTTTCATGAGGTTGAGGTTGTACGTGGTTCCATGGTCCTTGATCTGCTTTTCGATTGATTCCAGCACGACATTGGAAATCATGACTGCTTTATAAGAAGAAAACCAGCTTGAATTTTGAAATGTTGAGACATCTCCGTCCCACACGTAAAACCTTTGGTCAAGCTCCGATCGGGACTTCCATACCGTATAATCAATGAAATATTCATCACTGAAAAGATCATTCAGCCCGGGAAAGGCGCTATTCATCAAACCATCGTTATCAAGCAGGGCCCTTATGTCCTTTTCATTTTCGGGAATGGACAGCGAACCGTCAGATTTCTGATCCAGAAATTTTTCACATCCCGTATTCAGGACAATTGCTGCCAGCATTAGTATATATAAACTCTTCATCATGCTATTGATTTAATATCTCCAATTAATGCCAAAACTGAAACTTCTCGGCTGCTGCCAGGGATAAGCCTCTGGATCGAGATGCTCAGAATTTTTGGTCCATAACAATCCCAAATCATTGGCCACTCCGAAAACTGTAATTCTGGAGCTGCGTTTTGCCAATTTCAGATAAAATGCGTAACTGACTCTTAAATCCCTTACCCGGATATAATCTGCCGCGTAGATATTGGCCTCCGACTGAGCATAAAAGGCATCCCTGCTGGAGTTGGCAGGGTAGGTCATGCTTGGAACCGTTGTCCTCAGCTCGTCTCCTGGCTCCTTCCACCTTTTAGCATAATCGCCATGCGTTCGCCATAAATTGTAAACTTCGCCGTACATGATCGTTTGCTTTTGCGCAAAAGCACCGAACTTATAAGTCAGCTGCAAGGAGACTTCCAAATCCTTCCATCTGAGAGATGTCTGAAAATTACCAAAATAAGGCGCCATAGAGGTTCCGAAATAGTTTAAGTTTTCTACCGAATCCCGCATGAGAGCACTATAATCTTTGGATAGCGAGCCATCCATCAATCCCTGAGGGTCTCCGTTTTCAGGATCAAGTCCCGCAAAGTAATAGGCAAAAACCGGGTAGGGACTTCTATTCTCCAAAGGCCTCATCGACGACCCCACGTTTTGGGTATAGAAAGATCCGTTGACCGATGCTCCGTAATATTTAACGATGGTGTTCCGGTTTTTGGAAAGATTGAGTGACGACGACCAATAAAATGCTCCGATCGGAATTCTAAAGTTAAGGGTAGCATCGAAACCCGCTCCTTTCATCACCCCTACGTTCTTGGTTACGTCTGTAAAGCCCATCGTAGGGTCCAAAAGATCGTCTGCCAGCAGATCTGTCGATTTTTTCCAATAATAATCAAAGCTGCCCGACAGTATACCCCGGAAAAGGGAAAAGTCTGCTGCAAGATTATACATCGCAACATCCTCCCACCGAAGGTCCGCATTCGGTAGACTGCGCACTTGGGCCTGCGGAAAGTTATTCATCCAGCGCGAGGAATAATTGAGGTAAGCGATAATGGGCAATGTCGAGGTGGTCCCGCCTGCATTTCCGCTATGGCCAAAAGTTCCCCTGATTTTTAAAAGATCAATTACGCTGCTAAGCAGCATCCAGCGTTCCTTGCTTAGTTCCCAGCTCATTCCAACAGACCATAAGGGATTCCAGCGACGATTCGTGTTCACGCCAAAAATATTCGAGGCATCCTTTCTAAAGGATCCACTGACACTATATTTTTCCCGGAACCTATAGGCTGCGTTTCCATAAAATGAGACAAAGCGTTTGTCGTTCCGTGTGATGTTCTCACCAGTTGCAATCCGCTGGCTACCCATTAGTCCATTGTAGGTAGGAAAAAGACTATGTTGGTCTACAGGAACGGTGGTAAGCGTACGCTCATCGTACCCGTAGTATCGGAAGGAATTTGTTTTTACGGCCATACTGTTTATATCCGTTCCAAAGATCATGTTGAGCTGGTGACCTTCTCCAAATTGTTGGTCAATATTGACCATAGCTCTTCCCCGATGTGCGGTAAGATCATTAAAACCCATATCATGAATGGCACCATAAGGAATCGGATAGCTGTAATTCCCCTCATCAACCTGAGTAAACAGATTGACCAGATCGCGAACGTAAAATGATTCTGCATCATAGATACCGGACTTATCAGCGGACTGTCTCCCAAGGCTATACATCAGGTTAAGATTCATCCAATTCAGAACAGAATATTGAACGTTAACATTCGCATTTGTTAGCCTTATCCTATTTATTGACCTGCTCAAACCGATTTCTTCCAGCGGGCGATATTCCCAATCCATTAAGCCTTTATTATCTAGCTGAGCCAGATAATAAGAATTATATGTACGGGGGATACTCGATGCCCTTCCATCTTTTCCGATCAGTTCGGCATAGGGATATAAGTTAGCCCGTCCCCCGCCGATGGAAATAGGAAAATCATTTCCACCTAGTGGCAATGTGCTCTTGCTGCTACTGTGATCAAGGCTTAGATCAATTTTGACTTTCTGAAAAGGTTCATAAGATATGTATTGCGAAAACGTCGTCCTCCCTGAATTGGAAGTGTGTAAATTCGCACTGTTTCGGTCATAGCCAACACTTCCCCTAAACCCTAATTTATCCATTTGCTTTCCAAAAGACACATACTGCTGGAAGACGGAAGGATTCTGATAGTAATGCTTTAGCATAGTTTCCCGGTAATCATTCTTCGATAAACTTTCAAGTGTTTTCTCAAGGTATCCCTTAGTAATTAAACCTTCCTGATGCTGTTTTAACAGATCTACAACCGGAGATATAATAATGCTTCGGTTAACGGCAGGATCAAGCAGGGAATTAAAAAAACCCTTTTCGAAGAGCATGCGCTCCACCTCAATAAATTCCGCACTGTTCATGATAGAATATTTCAAAATCCGTGGTTTCTCCGAGATCTTGAAATTGCTTCGAAAGTCTATAGCCATGTTTTGGCCGGAAGCTTTTTTTCGGGTGATCACCAGGACGCCGTTGCCGGCACGCGATCCCCAGATACTGGTCGCAGCAGCATCCCGAAGCAGCGTAACGGACTCCACGTCGGCCGGGTTGATCGAATTCAGGTCGCCGTCGAATGGAAAATTATCCACCACGATAAGCGGTGAGGTCATCGTCGTCGTAAAGGTACTCAGGCCACGTACCATGAGCTCCTTGCTCCCTGCCCGGGTCTCAAACTGAAGTCCGGGCATCGAGCCTTCAAGGCGTTCAATGAGCGAGCTCCCGACACGCTTATCGATCTGATCGGATCCGAGAACAATGTAGCTTCCCGTCGATCTCTCTTTAGAAATCTGCTGATACCCTGTATGAACGATATTGACCGTCTCCAGGCTATCGCTGGTTGGGCGAAGAGTAACCAAAATTTCAGGCCTTTCCACATCAAATATCAGTACCTGCTTTTCATATCCGAAATGCCTGACAGCGATTTTACCTTTATCCGAAGAAACAGCAAGAGAGAACATTCCATTGCTATCGCTCAACGTTCGCTTGTCCGATCCAATTACCTCGATCGTCGCTCCAGTAATAGTTTGCTCTTTCTCATTTATAATTTTACCATGAACCCTATACTGTGCCCAGACATCTATCGACGTAAAAAACAATAGACTTAAAATAACAATTGTTTTCATAATCAATCGATGTAAGGTTTGTCGAATTTCTGATCCAATAGGTTTCGATACGTGATCAGCTGAACAACACCATATTTGTTGATCCATACATAATACGGAAATCCGCGATTGGGAAACAGCTGCTGAAGATAGCCATCCTCGATGACCGAAACCATATCCTTAAATCCGATACCGGTAAATTTACCAACCTGACCATTCAAGGCCTTTTCAATCGTTTTCAGATTGTCCTTAGAACGGTTCGGGTTTACTCTAATAACCGCTAGGTCTTTTGTATGACTTTGGACATAGCTTTCTATTTCAGGTTGGTTTTTGAGGCATGCAGAGCACCATGTTGCCCAGAAACCCAGAACTAGCATTTTTCCTTTATGCTCTGTAAAATCTCTTCTGAGCGTATCGCCCTGCGATACAAAAAGATGTTTATGACTCCAAAAGCCGGCAGGAACTTTGTCACCTACCCTTAATTCAGGGATTTGAGTGCAAGGGCAAGCAGCAGCCTCCGGGATTGGAGACTGTGCCAGCACAGGATTACTAAACAACAACATTTGGAACGCCAAGAGCAAGGCAATGAAAATTCTCAAGGTACATGTTTGATTATTTAAAGCAGTATGCTCTATTAGACAGATTTTTTTGGACAGTTCTCTCCTGCCCCAATAAAAATTCTTCATTTTTTAGGATTATTAATTGTTTCGGAATTAGAAAATCTATGAATAAGTGGGGATTAAGAAATTAGTATCAACACCAAATGGTAGATACATCAATCCTATCAAAAATCAAACTGGCGATTTGATAAGGTTTTTTAAGAATTGTTTTTTCATAACTCACTGTTTTAGTTTATAAAGTGAGTCTCTAATGAAAGGAACCTATAGTGGGTTACTGCCAACCGTACAGCAGGCTTCCGACAGCCAAACAGAGCGGAATTACAGCAGTAACCCAAGAACTATAGTGAATACCTAAGGTACACAAAATATTCTTGGGCATTACACTACCGTCTCGTCTGTTTGCAGTTTGTCGGAATTTGCTGTCGAGACTCTTTTAGTCTAATGCACTTACACCAAATAATGGTGTGATGATACAAATATAAATAAAAGGACATAAATGTCCTAATAATTTTTAACTTATTTTTTGACATTAGTATTCAATGTCGGAAAAAATTAGAGATATAAATTTTTTAAAACAATTTGGGCAAAATCTTAGGTCCATAAGAGAATCGAAAGAAATGTCTCAGGAGGAATTTGCTTCCTTTTGTAATATCGATACGAGGCAGTTGGGGAGAATTGAGAGAGGTGAATCCAATTCAACAATTTTAACAATAAAGAATTTAGCAGATAAACTTAACCTTCCAATTAGCTATTTTTTTGACTTCTAGCAGAAATCAATCACAAAAATATTGATTTCTAGGATATCAAAATAATGATTAAAAGTAGGGTATGCCCAACTTCACTTTACTCAGGCTCAGGTGACTCGCTCAGGTGACTCAGGATGATCATATTCCAGAATCTATTTTAAAATTAAAGGAAACCATTAAAAAAGGAAGATCAGTGGTTTCTATTGGATTCTCTGTGGCACGGAAAAGTTCTTTAGTTTATACAGGCTGTAATGAAAATATATTAAAAACAGCTGAATCCACTTCTTCTACCTCGAAATGGAACCACTCATCAACTCTTAGTGAGATGGTCTTAATGAAGATGAAGGGGCCTGCAATCTTGATGCATACACCAATCGTCAGGGAATTGCGAATAACAATTAAGGGCCAACGTCATATTGCTGATTTTTTAGATATTTCAAGCTCCTCCAGACATTTTCATTTTAAAAATTTTGAACATATAAACGAAACCGGATATGTTTTAGATTCAATAGAAAACGGAGATTAAATAAAAAGTTAATCTAAGCTATCTAAAACCAACGAATCAAGCATCACCGTTCACACATTCAGAACATGAAAAAAGGAAGAAATGCAAAAAAATGTGAAAATATTGAAAGGTATTAAAATGCACAAGCCAAATTTGCAATAGCCTTATTTAAAACAGTGGATGCATTAAAAACACCTCTCCTGTACTATAGAGCATCAATCCCGACAATCATCCGTAAAACTCATTTGGATATTCCACCATTCCCTGTACATTTTCCAATGCATTATCTGTCAATTCTATCAACATACAGTTTTTATCAGGAACATCAAAAGGTAGTTTTATCCCGTAATTTTTCATCATTTTGTATCCGAACTTCGGATAGTATTTCTCATGGCCTAATAATATTATAGATCCATAATTTAATTTTTTGGCTACTTCATGGGCCTTTTTTATCAGACCAGCACCGATCCCCATCCCTTGAAAATTTTTCAATACAGCCACAGGAGCTAAAGCTAAGGAAGATGTTACCTTTGAATTATTATCAATAATCTTAATTTTAGTCAGTAAAATATATCCAACGATCTGTTCATCTATTTCAGCTACCAGAGATAACTCAGGAATGAATGATTCGGATTTTCTTAACCTTTCAACTAAAAATTGTTCCTTGTGATCAGTGAATTTTTCACCTTTGAAAGCATTTTCAATTAGCTTGAAAACTTCCTTATAATCCTTTTTCTCTTCTTGTCGAATGTTCATCCTTTAAATTATTTGTTTAATAGATCTTGACCAATGAATCTTTTCATTTCTAACAGAAACCAATTGTTTTAGCAATCTGCAATATCCAGTTCAATGTGTTCTATATTAGATAAATATATCTGTCCATTTCTTACATTTCAATTTGGACCTTGTCGTTGGCAAATGGGTCGATTCAAACCAATCCATTGATTCCCAAAATAGGATGATTTAATGCAACGATTGATTGATTTTATGATATTCTTTTTGTTTAAAATCAGGAAAATATATACTATTGAATTATTGTCTCGAAACAATCCTAAATTTCATTTCTTTACCTATATTAATATAAAAGACTTTATTTCTTAGGCAGGCTTAAATTGGATATATGACTGTATAATAAATTTTAAGTCATTCTTTTCCAACTTAAAAAAGAAGAAACAACATCATCTTTCCTGCAAGTTATATACTGTTCCTGCAGGATCTTGGATCCAATGCATATTTTTGGGAAGTTCCTCAATTTCGTCACAAGTTTGAACACCCTGTGATTCTAAATAGCTTGTTGCCTCCTCGATATTAGGGACTGTAAGCTGTAACCAGGTTTCAGAATGTGTATAATTATCGACACAGTCCAACCAGATAACATTTCCACCAAATATTACCTCATGTGTTCTTGAGACTGTTGGATTACTAATCGGTTTCTCTTCTACAGTTAGTTTTAGAATATCTCTATAAAAAGCAATCGTACTCTCATATTTACTTTTGGGTATTTTTATGGCAATGTTAATACCCGCTTCAAATCTAGTTTTCATACGCCTGTTAATTAATATATTTCAGTATTTAATATTTCCTTTCATTCTAAGGAAATCCTTCATTTTCATTAGCTAAAAAATTCTGAAGATTTCGCCTATTGGGCTAAAAAACTGACAAGTTTTTTGTTATTTTAACAAATGAAATTGATTTGCATATATCCTTTTCCAACAAATCCTTCATCGTTATTAATAAAACCCCTTTCGAATATCTAGGTGTGACATTCAATAAAATACTTATCATTTAAAATTGAACGTGCCATCCCCACGCTTTCACCTTTGAGATAAAATATTCAATTCTACAATTATCAACGGAATGGGTTACATCTATAGTTTCAAATGTTTCACTACTCTCCTTTCCCAATTTACAACAGCTTTATGTCAAATAAACTCTATGTCCAAGATAATTTCGTATCTGTCAAAGCCTGCCAGTATGGAATTGGATGTTAATTTTATCCATTGCTTACTACATGTTCCAATAAGTCTGCTCAAGGGCGTGCTTCCTGAACCTTCAAAATGACCTGGAATGAAAAATTTGCCTAATTGGTGATTTCTCAAATAGTTTGATTACTCTTATTATTTTCTTAAGGGACCAATCTCCTTAACTATTTCACCATCACTGTTCATCATTTTTATCATGGGATTCCCCAAGGTGTCAACAGAAAGTATAATTCTAGGTTTTTCATCTGGACCATTAATTATCAAGCTAGAATTACCATTTTCGGTCATCAAGTTGATTCGATTTGTATTACCACCAATTTTGCCAGACAAGTCTTTATCATTAATTACAATCCCTGATTTATAGGTATTGGTCTTGTTATTTTGCTGGGTCAAGAAACCTATAGCATCCGCATTGTCATAATCAAATGCCAAAGCGTAGGTATTTGTTTCAGGATTTTTAGATATTGCAATCCCTCCACATTCATCACCTTTTTCATTATAAAATATAATCCCTGCAGGATTTAAAGCTCGCTTATATTTTTTGCCGAACAAAATGGGTGGTTCCATCCGCTCTTGATTGGAAATGATCATTCTGTTTATGCCATTGTCATCAACTATATTAATCCGTTTTACGGTAATTTCATCAAAATTTTCATTTAATGATTTAAAAGAATATAAAAGCATAAGAAAAGCCACTGTTACCGTTCCTGCATAAAATCCGATTAACATCTTGGTTATTTTTTTCATATTAAAATACATTATAGTTTTTTTAATTTACTGGTGCTAGCGCTTAATCATAAATCAGTAGGCAATTATCCGAGCATTTGAATTAGTTTTCTTCTAAAGATGCATGGCACCATGAAATAAGTAAACAAATAAATGGAATTTCAAAAACTAGAAATTGTAAAATATCATTTTTTTTCAAGAGAGTTAAATTTTGTCTTGACAAAATACACCAGTACTCTAGAAATATTAACTTGGGCTAATAAGCTTAAAATGAATTTGTTTTTTTGGAATATCATTTCCAAAATATCAATGGTTTATTCCTAAAGAAGAGATATGTTAGGTTACAGGAATTTAGATGGATTTTTGCCTGTAATAACTTTAAAATCTTTAATAAAGTGAGATTGATCATAGTAACCAGCATTTAGCCCCATTTCGGTAAGAGTGGTATATTTATATCCATTTTCAAATAGGTTCCTGAACCTCACAATGTTTGAAAATTTTTTCGGAGAAGTCCCTACTTGTTTCCTGAATTTTTTTTCAAAAGAATCCCGACTCACGGCTAATACATCTACTATTTTTTTAATGGAAGTAGAACCCTGACTATGAATGATTTCATTTACGGCTTCTTTAATGTTATCTTTTTTTTGCGTAAATAGGATTTCATCGAACAGGAATTTTTCAATCCTTTTTATCAGATCAGCATATTTACCCTGTTCAGCAAATATTTGCTCAATTTGGGACAATTGGTTTGGATTTAAAAAATTACTATAAGCAATAAACTTCTCAAAAAAATCATTTATAGGGCATCTAATTAAGGAAGGAGCCATCCCTGGATTAAAGATAATGGCAAATAAAGTCGTACCTTCAGAGAAATCAAAATGTAGAGAAGTTCTAGCTACACCAAAAGCAAAAGCCTTTGGCAATTTGATTGTTGCATCACCTTTTTGTTTCATTTCTATCGAACCACTAATGATATAGTTTAGAGATACAGATGTACTTGGCAGGGTTTCTAAGCTAACCAAATCTGAAGCCTCCACAATCAGGAATTCTTTGACATAATCTTTCAGCATCCGATCTGGATCGAATCGATATTCCTTTACTTTGCTAAACTGACCATGCTCAAAAAAAGCAATGTTCTTTCTCTCCATTTTAGTAAAATTCTAATTTCTCTTCCTTCCTATAATCAATAAGGCAACCTCCTGCCTCTCTTGCTATTCCGGGATTTTGTCTCTTCTTTTATATTGATTTTAGATAAAAATAACAATTTTACAACATATTTGGCCCGCTTTCAATTTCCTGCTTAAAATGAATTTCAAACTACCCTCTGCATAAGACTCTACCTATCTATTTGACGATAATGGATATGTGGACGTTACATCCTCTGGATATCCCTGTACAATGATATTATGATTGATTTGGACAAAGCAAGGTTCCTTTCGGCTATAAATATTCCGAAGGAAGCGCACCAGCCGAGTTCTTCTTTGCTGTTGAATGGGCTGTTGCAGAAAGCAGCGTTGAACAGCAAGGTTACACGAAATATCGTTCACATTTCCTTGAACTTTGATCCAACCGAAAAGGATCTATCCGATGATAAGTTGATCGAGATCGCCAAAAGTTATATGGAAGGAATCAGCTTTTCGAATCAGCCTTTCTCATTTACCTACACCTCGATGCTGCACATCTTAATAATCATCTAGTAGATATAAATGTACCCTCCGATGGAAGTCACATTGAAATGCACAACATGGGTCGTAATACGACAGAAAAGATGAGGTGTTTGATTGAACGGGAATTCAATTGGGACAAAACAGGACAAAGGACGCTGAGGCTGTCTAATATTCCCAAAGGTAAAGATCTGGCAAGGTGCAACATGGATGGAGTGAGAACCGAGCAGCCATTCAGCATGTGCTTGAGGAAATGAAGCGATTAACTATACATTTTTTGATACCACCATTTTCCTCGTGTATTGTGATAACAACACGAAAAAGGAAACCAGGGTACCCCAGCCAAAAACGGAATCCGTCATCAACGATACCGTTCCTTAATCTTTGTATTCAATTTTACCGGACGTCCGCAGGAGTTTTAGATTATTATTTTGCCAAAATGCCGTTAATCAAATGGTGGATATACTCCGAAATTGGTAGTTCATATTAAATAGATTTACGACACATTATACCAACAATAATCAATAGATAAATCCAATATCAATTGATCGCTACCTAAATGGTAGAACTAGTTGCTGATGCAAGGGAGGTTTTAGTGAAAGGTACAATTGAAAAGTAAGATAATTATTCAATAAAGTCAGACTGCGAAAATTGAATTGATATTCTAGACGCACAACTCAATGCTTATAAACTTGACGTAAAACAGAAGCTAAGTTTTAAAAAGCTCGCATCAGCCTTTTAAAACCCATTCAGTGTCAAATTTAGTTTTCCTCTTCTAACGGGACATAACAACCAAGGGAAGGAAAAGTAAAATAACTAACAAGTGTTTTATTATGGATTAACATAACATTGGAAATTTGTTTTCTAATTAAGAAACTTAAAATGATGAATATTTATCAATAGGAATTGATAGAAATACATTCATGACTGGAAACAATGGATAGAGCTGAAAAGGAGATGGATGTTAAAGTGAAATAATTTGGAATTTTCCGAATGTGGGTGTATTGAGGGCCATGTGGATAAATTAGTTATTGCATCTTAGTTGCATTAATAAATTCTAGTATATATATTTGCAACATTATTGCATTTATAGGATTATACAATTATTTTATGTCTCATCTACTCTATCCATTACAAATTAAAATAAACTTGAAAGTTTATTTTACTGTTTTCCTTCTCTTTGCTTCAAATTTTTTAGCCTCATCCCAGGAAACGAATCGCAAGGTTTCAAATCAATTAACCGTTACCTTATTGGACAGCATTGGACAGCCTATTTCAGGTGCCACTATAAATCGTTTTGGGAAAGGCACCATTGCCATCAGCGACAAAAACGGAAATTTTAGCCTTTCCCTGAAAGAACCTATAAAAATTGAAATTAGGCACATTAATTTTGAAACCCTTTCAAAATCCATCTCAAAAGATGTGATTTCATCCGACCAGACCGTCCACTGGGTTTTAAAAAAGAAACCACAATTCTTAGATGCAATCACCGTCACTGCCTCTACCGTTTCCAGGGAACTACGTCAGGTTGCTTCCAGCGTTTCCGTTTTGCAAAACGATGACCCGGAGTTAAGCCAGATTCAATCTATTGATGAGGCATTGGCCTTTATTCCCGGGGTAATGGTGGATCGAAATCGAGGTTTGACTACAACGGGCACACATACGGGAGTTGTCCTTCGAGGGACTGGTGCTGCCAATCGCACCTTGGTTATGAAAGATGGCGTACCCATTAATGATGCCTATATCGGCGGAGTTTCGGAATGGAACAGCCTTGCTGCCAATAGTATAGAACGGATTGAAGTAATTCGTGGACCTGGCTCTTCCATTTATGGGTCTAGCTCCATGGGTGGGACGATAAATTTAATCACCCAAAGCCCCATTGAGCGACCAGTGCTAGGTGCGGAGGTACGATATGGCTCCATGAACACTTTCCAGGCAAGTGCCAAAGCCGGAAAAAAATTCGGCAAACGTTTTGGAGCAATAGCTTTTGCCGAATACAAAAGAACAGATGGCTACCAATATATGGCCGACGACCTCTGGAAAGAGTATTACCAGAAGCCAAAAATGGCATTATTAAATGTTAATAGCCGATTGACATACAATTTTGAAAACGGAGGCATTTTATTAGCCACGGCCGATTTCAATACCCAAGAACCTCTTTCCGGAACAACCACACTCTACGACGATTATACTTTCACCGGCAATTATCAGGTACGTTATAAAAACATGTCTGCCAAATTTGCTCCTGATGTCTTGATGTATTACAACGTCCAAAACCGAACCTCTCAAGCTTTAAACTGGAATATAAAGGATAATCAATACAACACAGAGAATTATAACTCCCATATCCCATTGGATACTTATGGAGTGATTGCCAAAGTAAGTCATAACTTTTGGAACAATGACCTAACTATCGGCGCTGATCTGCGCTTTACAGAAGTGGTTTCGAAGAAAAATTACGCTAATAAGGGCGATCAGAACTTCAACGGAAGGCAAGATTTCATCTCCTTTTTCTTAAATGACGATGTCAGCATCACACAGAAATTACATGTCAACTTAGGTCTTCGTTTTGACCATTGGGCAAACAGAAACGGGTATTTTTCCGATGATATCTCCGGAAAAGAAATCATTATCCAATACGACGACGCCACCTCCTCGGTTTGGACCCCAAAAATTGGTTTAACCTATGATGTTAGGCAGAACTTCCGACTAAGATCGGTTTATGCGACCGGTTTCCGTGCCCCTGGAGCCTATTACATGTATAATTCCACCGCATTGGGAAGTTCCTTCCGATTAGGAAATCCAGCCTTGAAACCTGAAAGAATGAAGTACTCTTTGGAATTAGGCACAGATTGGAAAGCTGTTGAAAACCTGGAATTATCAGGAACGGTATATACCTCCCAATACAGTGATTTTCTTTCTGCCATCCTGATTGATGCCTCCCAGGTACCGGATTATTTCGACCCTGGAAATTTACCAGTCAGACAATACATCAATATTGGGAAGGTGAACCTTTGGGGCTTGGAGAGTTCCCTAAAGTACCAGGTTAGTCCCTCGCTTTCAGTTCAGGGAAGCTATTTCCACAACCAATCGAAAATCAAAAGATATGAGACTAATCCTGGATATGAAGGAAAACAAATGAATGACAATCCGAATAACATTTATTCGGGTGCAATCATTTATGACAATCCAAAAATTGGGCAGGCAAGTTTCTGGGCACGACATTCTAGCTCTTACTTTGGGGATCTCGAAAATACAGAAGAGAAGAGAATGGATGCTGTCAGTCTCTTCGACCTAAAGTTAGCTAGACAAATAGGTCCTGTAGGTTTAAATTTTACCGTCAACAACCTGTTTGACAAACAATATTATGGGACCTACTCCTCCCCTACATCCTATTATTTCACACCAGGAAGGACTTTGTTGTTAGGTATTAATTATCAACTATAAAAGATATTTTAACTATGATTCAATTTATTGAGAACCTCTTGTTCCAAATTGGGAACCTCCTTCACATCCCGGTATTTCTTGGACTTATCCTTATGGTCATCTGGGTGGTTTGGTCACTTGGCACCTTTGTGGTGGAATGCTGGAATAACAAAAAGCAAAAACGCGTACATGAATTCCTGAGGAAAAACGATTCCGAAATCAAACGTATTTTTTCTCATCAGGAAGAAGCAGAGATTAATCTAACGGAATTGGTTCAAGGATGGGAGAAGAAAGAAGATGCCGAGTTGGACAAAATTAGATTTCTAGTAAAAATAGCCCCATCCCTAGGGTTGGTCGGCACATTGATTCCTATGGGACAATCTTTGTCCACTTTGGCAACAGGAGATATGTCGGCGATGGCAAATCATATGGTAACAGCCTTTACGGCGACCATCATTGGTCTGGTTTGCGGGATTGTCGCTTACCTGATCTCTCTCAAAAAGGAACAATGGTTATCTCGTGATTTTTTAACCTGTGAGGCGATCCTCGAACGTAGATTGCGAATTTCCCAAAAAGCAGACCAGTCATCTTTATTAAAAAAGGAATATTTAAAATCATGAGGAAATTATTGAGTAATAAATCTGAATATAGCCAGACTCCTTTGGAAGACCCTATTAGTGGAGTTGCCAATCTTTTCGATATCAGCATTGTATTAATTGTAGCTATGATAATCGCTTTGATGTCTGCACTGAATGTTCTCGACCTCCTTAATCCCGAAGCGGACATGACCTTGACCAAGAAAAATAAAGATGGTCAGATGGAAATCATCACTAAAAAAGGTAAAGAGATAAGAGTCCAAAAGATATATCCTGAGGAGGCCTCCGGACAGGGAGAACGTCTGGGAACCGCATACCAACTCGAGGATGGCCAGGTAATTTATGTTCCCGAAAAATAAATTATGAAAATGATCAAGAGTATCTATGGGTTATTATTGGTTTGGAATTTATTTTCATTCGCAACCCATGCCCAACAGCTTAAATCAAAAAACAGAATCGCCATATTGGTATCCGATAATTATAGTAAACCCTTATCAGACGCGATCATACAATTGGAAAAATTCCCTGACTTTGACCGTCAGTTTGAAGTTTTAACGGCGAATGAGGACCCCTCCAGTATAGAACAAGCAGACTTAGTCGTCTGCTATGTTCATACAGGTCAGGTCATCCAACGGTATACCGAAAAGCTGAAAGCCATTGTAAAACGTGGGGGGAAAGTTTATGCTGTCGGTATTACTCCTGAAGCTGCCAATTACCAAGCCTGGGGAATGCAATTTGACAGCAAGCTGGATAGTTATTTTGAGAATCCAAGTTCTGAGAACCTGGTTCGCATGGTACAACTTCTCTGCGACAGACATTTGGGAAGTTCCTTTCAACCTGAAGGTCCAATAAAATTCCCTAACTATGCCATTGTAGACTGGCAAACCAATAAAATTTATCAAGATACCGTATCCTTTAAACGGGAGTTCCAAACCCTAGCAAATGCTCCCTGGATAGGGATTTACGGCTTTCGCTATGAGTTTGTCACGGGGCAATATGACTACCTGAAAACGTATGCTAAAGCACTCACTGAGCAAGGCTTCAATGTTTTGATGTTCTATGGATTTCCTCTGGACCATGCCGTACAACAGTTTTGCATCGATAGTCATGGCCAAGCAGGGATTGAGGTTTTGTTGAACACCTCCTCCCTGCCTGGCGGATCTCCGGAGAAATTATCCAAAATCTTCTCCAAATTAGGCGTGCCTGTAATCAATGGTATTACCTATGCCCAAAATAAAAAAGAATGGGACAACACTTCCATAGGTTTAAGTGTAGCTGATAGGAGCATGACCTTGGCACGCCCCGAAATCATGGGGCAAATCCAGCCTACCATTCTGGCAACGCAGGAAATACTGGTTGACAATTTGGGTAATTCTTATAAACAAAAAAAAGAACTGCCAGACCGTGTTCCGCATCTGGTAGAAAAGATTAAAGCCTGGGCTGCAATTAGAAAAAAGAGTAACGATGATAAGAAAGTGACCCTCATTTATTACAACGGTCAATCAGGGAAACACAATATTGGAGCGAGTTATTTAAATGTTCTACCGAAAAGTATATTTCATATTTTGGGATCTTTGGGGAATGAAGGTTATGATTTAGGCAGGCAGAAGATCACAGAAAAAGAAGTGTTCAACCGAGTCATGTCGGGTGGGAGGAACATTGGCACCTGGGCACCTGCTGAATTATCAAGAATGGTCCGAGAGGACCAACCCATTTTAATTCCGATAAAACAGTACAAGGAATGGTTTTCCCGATTAAACCCGGATTTCCAGGAACAGGTCATCAAGAAATGGGGAATCCCGGATTCATCCCAAATAATGACCTGGACAAATGGGAAACAACAAAAGTTTTTTGTCCTTCCACAAGTACGGTTTGGTCATATCAACCTTATGCCACAACCTGCCAGAGGTTGGGAGGAAAATGAGGAAGCCTTATTTCACGATGTGTCGCTACCGCCACACCATCAATACATTGCTTTTTACCTCCATCTTCAGCAAAAAGGAGAGACGGATGCGTTGATTCATTTAGGAACACATGGTACACTTGAATGGCTCTCCGGGCGTGAGGCCGGTATGGATGGAAAGGATGCCTCGGATGCCTTACTTGGCTCCATGATTAATATTTATCCGTACATCATGGATAATGTTGGTGAAGGGACCCAAGCAAAACGTCGTGGCGGGGCTGTCATTATTGATCACCTGACACCACCTTTTCAAAAAGCAGGGTTTCGACCCGAACTCCGGGAACTGGCCGGATCCATCAATGATTTTAATATTGCTAAAGAAAAAAGCCCGCTATTGGCTCAGGCGAACCTAAAATCGGTTAACCATTGGGCCAAGGAGGCTAATATTGCCAGGGATTTAAACATGAGTGAGGAAATATTGGAATCGGATATTCAAAAGCTGGAACATTATCTCCAAGAACTGAATGAGAAAATTACCCCGATGGGTATGCATACCTTCGGTATTTCTCCGACAAAAGAACAGGCTTTTTTGACCGCTGAGGCCATGGCAAGCAAACAGACGGGATTGTCCGCAAATCAAAAGGAAGAATTTATCGCGGAATATCTCGACAAGCTACTAAAAAGTGGACCTTCCGAGATGCAGGCTTTACTGGATGCGTTGGATGGGAAATACGTAGAGCCAGGTTTAGGAAATGACCCGATACGCAATCCAGATGCCCTCCCTACTGGTAAGAACTTTTATGCCTTTGACACTTCCAGAATGCCTTCTCCCGAAATATTTAAAAAGGGACAAGAGATGGCGGAACAGTTAATAAAACAATATACGGAGAAACATCATGGAGCCTATCCTGAAAAGGTTGCTTTCAATCTATGGTCTGTAGAAACCATTCGCCATGAAGGAATTATGGAATCACAGATACTCAGCCTGCTAGGTGTAAAACCTACCTACGATGGCTTTGGTAAGATCAGTGGACTTGAATTAATTCCTCGTGGCCATTTGAAAGGACCTCGGGTGGATATTGTGGTTACTCCATCAGGATTATATCGGGATATGTTTCCAAACATGATGACCATGTTGGATAATGCCGTTAGCCTAGCTTATTCTGCAGATGAAAAAGACAATATCATTAGAACGCATGTTGATGCAACACAACAGCAATTGGAAAAATCAGGCGTTAAGGATGCAGATCTGAGAAAACGACTGGCTTTGGTTCGACTTTTCGGTTCAGCGACCGGAAGCTATGGTATCGGTGTGGATAATGCCGTCCAGGCCACCGATAAATGGGAGGACAATAAAGAGATTGCCGAAGTCTATTTTAACCGTTCGGGACATCTTTATGGACAGGGATTCTGGGGTGTTCAAGAGGATCAAATTTCAGAGTTAAAGAGTCTCGCGCTCTCCATATTCAAAAAGGCGCTATCCGGAACAAATACCGTGGTACATAGCCGTTCAACCAATGTATATGGGGCTTTGGACAATGATGATTTCTTTCAGTATTTGGGCGGAATGACTTTAGCTATTAAGACCATTGATGGCAAGGAGCCTGATGTCATCATCAGTAACCTCATTGATCCTGCTAATTTAAGTCAGGAATCTTTGGGTAAATTTATTGGTCGAGAAATGAATACCCGTTATCTCAACCCGGAATGGATAAAAAAGATGATGGACGAAGGCTATGCCGGTGCGAGGATGATAGGTCAGGTGACCGATAATATGTGGGGCTGGCAGGCGACTACCGACCAGGCTATACGAGCGGAAGACTGGCAGCAATGGCATGATGTATATGTGGCTGACAAGTATGATCTGGATATTAAGAAACGTTTTGCAGATGCTGAAAACACTTATGCCTACCAAAACATGCTGGCGAAAATGCTGGAAGTCGTGCGAAAGGAATATTGGAAACCAGATGAAGAAACAAAAAAGAAGTTGATTTCATCCTATCTGGAAACCGTTGAAGCAACTGGACTTTCATGTTCTGGCCAAGTATGTAATAATGGAAAGCTATTAAAATACATCGAAAGCAATACGTATGGAGCTACAGAAAAAAACTCCTTATGGACTCTTCATCAACATTTGGGGAATATTTATTCGTTTCCTGAGCAGGCTCCTCTTGGTTCTCGCCCGAACCAAAAGAACATTTCAAAGCCAAGCAACCAAAACCCTAGAAAACAAAAGTCATCCGCAAAACCAGATGTATCACCTACAACTAACTCTACTGTCAAAGGATTTAAAATGGAGGAAAAAACCTTGTTAAAAAACAATAATACGAAGACATTTGATAAAGATTTGGATTGGCGAATCATCGTTGCATTAGGTGCTGTATTTACACTGGCTTTGTTTATTGAAAAAAGGCGGTCGTAATGGGAAAAGCGTCCGCAACATTCGCATTCAAACTTTCGGTATAATATCTTTATAAATTAGTAGGGATTGCTTCAGGATAAAGATTCATTTTCCTAGACCTGATGTTCCCTAGTATAAAGATAATGTTCGAATCGGCTACAGCAGAAAACAAAAGAAGCGATACTATATTTGAAAACAACCATGACAGCTAAATCTCTAACACTCATGAAAGTTATGAATACTAATTCCAAATACTTGTGAAACGTGGCAGGATTTGAACTTTTCTTTTTTTTTCCATTTTGTTTAATGCGACTTACGGATTTATCTTAAAGAATTGTAAGTTCCAAACTCCCTAAAAAGCTCTTTTGTAAGCTTTCCATAAAACATTAATATTGACCAAATCGATCCTAATCAATTATTAATTAGGTTTTATAAATAAGAAATTCTTATTATAGATTTAACGAAATGGATTGCTGATTCTTTTGCAATCGGCAAGATGTCCGGTTGTTAAACAACCGCAATAATAAACTTGACTCGAAACTCGTGGTTTTGTGGATTTAGGTGTTTTGATGGAATTGTGCAGAAAGGGAATGTAATGGATAGAAAAAATCAAAATAGAAACAGAATCGTTGGTGTTCGGTTAACAGTTTCTGAATTCCATAAATTGGAGCAGCAGTGGCGAGGTTCAACCTGTAGAAAGCTGAGTGAATATGCTCGTTCGGTTTTGTTAGGAAAGCCAATTATCAGGTCCTATCGCAATAAGTCCTTGGACGAGAGCATGACCCTGCTCATTCAGCTTCGTAATGAACTCAATGCCATTGGAATCAATCTCAATCAGTCGGTAAAGAAGCTGCATACCTTCTCTCCTCAATCAGATCTGAAGTCTTGGATCCTGAATCATCAGCTCCAGGCTAGGTTACTTTCCAATAAACTAGCGGAGATTAAATTGCTCATTCAAAAGATGGGGGAAACATGGTTGCAGTGATCAAGACTGGAAGTTCCATCCGCCGGATATTTTTGTACAATGAAAACAAAATTGAGCTTGGAGTGGCAAGGTGCCTCTCCGCTATAAATTATCCGATGGAGGCGCACCAGATGAATGCCTCCATGCGGTTGAATAGGCTCTTGCAACAAGCTGCCTTGAACAGTAAGGTTATGCGCAATAGCGTTCACATTTCCTTGAACTTTGATCCGACCGAAAAGGATCTATCTGATGATAGGTTGATCGAGATCGCTAAACGTTATATGGAAGGGATCGGTTTTTCGGATCAGCCCTTTCTCATTTACCGGCACTTTGATGCTGCACATCCTCATATTCATATAGTAAGTATCAAGGTACGCTCAGATGGAAGTCGCATCGACATGCACAACATGGGCCGCAACCAATCCGAAAAGATCAGGTCTTTGATTGAGCGGGAATTCGATTTGGTCAAAGCAGGTCAAAGTACGCTGAAGTTGTCGCATATTCCCAAAGGTATAGATCTCACCAAGGTACATTATGGACGGAGTGAGACCCGAGCGGCCATTCAGCATGTATTGGAGGAGGTACTGAATTCCTACAGCTTTAGTAATCTCCATCAGTTGAATGCCATTCTTCGACAGTTCAATGTGCTAGCAGACCGAGGAAGCGAACGTTCTAGGATCTATACCAACAAGGGTTTGCTGTATCGTCTAATGGATGAGCATGGTAATAAGGTTGGCGTCCCAATCAAGGCTAGTGATTTATTCAGCAGACCCACATTAAAGAATTTACAGGGTCGCTTTGAGCAAAAGCAACCATTTCGAAAGCAGCACAAGGTACGGACAATATACTCCATCGATAAGGCCATGCTGGGGCAATTTAAGGATATCGAGGAATTTAAGGAAAGGCTTAAACGACAGGCCATTCATGTGATGCTCCGAGAAAGTTCCAGTGGGATTGTTTATGGCATTACCTATGTAGACCACAAGAACAAGTGCGTATTCAATGGAAGCGAGCTTGGCAAGCAATACAGTGCCAAGGCTATATTAGCACGATTGGCTGATCCAGTCCTTGAGAAGAATTCCATAAAGCTTCAGGACCATCCTTTCGTTAGGTTGAATATTGCCCCAGCTAGATCCGAACCAAATAAGGTTAATGGTAGGTCTGGAATTACGATGAAGGTTGTTTCGATAGCTAAGAACCCTTTTGAAACACTTTTCAATGTCCCAGATTCCGCAGATTACATTCCCCATGCCTTTAAGAAACGAAGGAAAAAGAAGAAGCGAAAAATCCAGTATTGATGGTTTGAGAAGGGATGATTTAATAGTTGTATAATAGATGAGCAATAGATAAATTAAATGACCGAGCATGGCACTACAGACCGGAGAAAATGAACAGGCACTTCGAAAGATAGTCGACCTCACACGTTGGATAGCAATCGGACTGCTCCTGATTCACTTCTATGCGAAAGGATACAATTGGTTTAGGGAGTTAGGTTGGCAACATGCGTTCACCGATCGCATCATGCTGATGCTGCACAGGACCGGTCTTTTCAGCAGCATGCTGACCTCGAAGATGCTCGCACTGGGATTTTTATTGATCTCCTTGATGGGTGCAAAAGGAAAAAAAGATGAAAAAATCACATATCAAAAACCCATTGCCTATATATTAATCGGGTTATTATTATATTTCTTTAGCGATGTAGCTTTCCACATACCGCTTACTTTTGAGTTTCGGTTATATGGATATATGTTGCTGGCAAGCTGCGGCTTTTTGACCTTTCTAATGGGCGGTACTTGGATGACTAGGGTAATTTCTGCTAAAATACTCCAATCCGACATTTTTAACAGGGAAAATGAAACCTTTCCACAGCATGAAGAACTCCTGGAAAATGAATATTCCATTAACCTGCCGGCGACCTACCTGCTAAAGAATAAGGTGCGCAAAAGTTGGGTCAACATCATTAATCCATTCCGAGGGATATTGGTTCTGGGAAGTCCAGGTTCAGGTAAATCTTATTTCATCATTCGGCACATTATAAGCCAGCATATTCAAAAAGGATTTTCGATGTTCATCTATGATTTCAAGTTCGATGATTTGACGACCATTGCCTATAATCATTATTTGAAGTATTGCAAAACTAATGATAGTCCCTTAAAATTTTACAGCATCAATTTCGATGACCTGAGCCGGTCGAGTCGTTGCAATCCCCTTGATCCTAGCTCCATGATCGACATTACTGATGCAGCAGAAAGTGCTCGGACAATTCTTTTGGGACTGAACCGGGAATGGATAAAGCGCCAAGGTGATTTTTTTGTGGAGTCGCCCATCAACTTCTTGACGGCCATCATTTGGTATTTACGGCGGTATCGACAAGGGGAATTTTGTACACTTCCCCATGCTATCGAATTGCTGCAGCTGGATTACGACACCTTATTTTCACTTCTGCGCGCCGATAAAGAAATCGAGGTACTCGTCAATCCCTTCACCAACGCTTACCTCAATGATGCCATGGATCAACTCGAAGGACAGATTGCATCGGCCAAGATTGCTTTGGCAAGGCTCTCCTCCCCCCAATTATATTACATCCTTTCGGGAAATGACTTTACTTTGGACATCAATAACCCGCAGGAGCCCAAGATATTGACCATGGGCAACAATCCCCAGAAAATTCAGATCTATGGAGCCGTGCTTTCCCTGTACATCAACCGATTGGTCAAATTGGTCAACCAGAAAGGAAAGATCAAGTCAAGCTTGATCTTTGATGAGTTTCCAACAATATACCTCAATAATATCGATAGTCTGATCGCAACGGCCCGCGACAATTTAGTCTCCACCAGCATCGCCATTCAGGACCTAAGTCAACTGCGCAAGGATTATGGCCGTGAGCAGTCCGACGTGATCATGAACATATCTGGAAACGTGTTGTCCGGGCAGGTAAATGGAGATACGGCAAAACAGCTTTCCGAGCGTTTCGGAAAGATATTGCAGGACAGGGAAAGCTATTCGCTGAACAGTGCCGACACTTCGATCAGTCGTTCCAAGCAGCTCGAATATGCTATTCCGGCATCTAAAATCTCTTCTCTGAGTTCCGGTGAGTTTGTGGGCATGGTTGCCGACAATCCAAAAAGCAAGATAATGCTCAAAGCATTTCATTGTTCCATAATCAATGATCATCATTTATTGGAAAAGGAGATTAAAGATTATAAAAAGATACCAATCGTTCGCCAGCTAACCACTGAGCAGGTAATCACAAACTTCAATCAGATAAAGAAGGATATCGAAGATTTGGCATTCCATGAAATGAGGCGCATTTCCGATAGCCCTTCCCTGGCCTATTTATTGGTTAAGAAATAATTGGATGTAAAGATGTGTCAATATTGACCGAAGAAAGTCCATTTTAATGCGATATAGGAAACCGGGATTTGAGATGAGCTTCTCAATTGTTTATCCTCGCCTGAATCGTGATCTTTCTTTGAACATAATGATGTTAATTTCTTTTCCATAATGAAGATTTTTTCAGGGAGCCAATTTTAGATTAAACTGCCTCAGAAAATCATAGATTTGGTAGCCCCTCCTTTTACCAAAAGATTTTATTCTCAATAGATCGGTTATGGATTTACTGCATAAATCACCTACCGTATTTATTCCATGGTCATTTAAAAGGGTTACTAATTGTGGGTCTAAGGAAAACCGTTCATTAAAAAGGTCTACTCCATACAGCAGCTCTTCATTTCGCCGCTGAATAAAGTCCAACAATTCCGATATGGAGACCATGTGTTCTCCCCTTGCTTGAAGTTCTTTCAATTTGGATATTATTTCTGAGGGATTCATAATCAATTCTTTAGGTAGAGAACTTAAATTTAAGGAATCTATTTAGAAATAGAATATTTTTATGGAAGTATAATTATTAAGCGAGACAAAGAGCTGAAAATCGCTGAAAACGTTTTCCATGTTTTTGGTTTAAAGAAACTTAAAATAAAGGATGGGAAAAACCTGATCAGAATTGTTACTTCCATAATACTTAAACCTGATTTTTGAAGGTTTTGGATTATGGCATATCGAAATCATGCCTAGTTCATGGTTCCGGTTTAGATCTTGGCAACCCTTTTGGGTATATTACAATTCACCAGAATGCCTATTTAAAGAAATTGTGAAAGCTTTGGGGCAATTGCATGATTAATATTCAAACCTTTCAAGGTGAATGGACAAAATTACATTAAAAAATTACACGACTACCACCTACGATATTGGTATCATTTGATAATAAAAAATAGGTTTAAATTAAATCTGTTGTATTTATTTCTAATTTTAAGGTCTTAACTGGTTTTAAACCATAATTTATGAAAAAACTCATGTATTTACTCATGTTGCTTTTGCTAGGTTTAAGTTCATGTAAGAAAGATGAAACATTTAACGAAATGGAAACATTTGTCATCAATGGTGAAACATTTAGTGTAAGTGAAACTAGAATGAGGCTTGCAGTTATTTTGGATATTGATGAGAACAGATTAACTTATATACCGGAGAAGGTTGCATTTAAATTGGACACCCGTAATGATCAGGATCTTATATATATCGAACCAATTATTGAGTCGATTAAGAATGTTAAGTTACCAAAAAGTCAATCATATCGTTAGGCTTTTTTATTTAATGATTTGTAAAACCAAATTTTCGAAATAATGAAAATCGATTTCACTATTGTGTTACTTCTCTTTTCCCTTTCCTTATTTTCTCAATTATGCAATACTTCATAGGGAATGATAGTAGAGGAGGTTAAGAAAATGAACCTTCTTTACTAATTCAGGAATATAAAGGAGATTTAAAATACAATGTTGATTTAGATGATCTTAAATGTGGGGGAGAATATATTTTTGCAAAAAATAAGTTAATTTGGATTATGTACAGATTAAGCCCTGTCGTACAGGAAATAACGAAAGAAAATCAAACAGGAATTTGTGTTAAGCCCTAAAGAATATCCAGCAGAGATTTGGAGATCCCAGAATTAGAGAAAATGATAAATTACATATTTGGTCTCTTATTGACTTTTCAATTAAGGCATCTAATAAAAGATTTCTTGTATCCTAATCTAATATTAGGTTTTTGTTTTGAGTTCCCTTGGTATCCTTTCAGCTAAGCAAGTATTTACTGGCTTCATTTATTGCCTATATCCAACCATTTAGCACAGAGCCGTACCGCATCCCTTAACATATACCGCACACATTGAACTTAGCCGTCTTAATTAGAGAACACTCCACTGGGAGTATTCTATGCCCTTTGAAGCATGCTATAACTACGATTTTTCAAGATCCTTCATATTATTGCAACTAATTAAAATAAAAAATCTACTTTTTATTGTAGGATATAGCTTACCACGTCTTTCTAATTTTTATTCCAATTTATCATAAAATTGAGTACCGATCCTCAAACCATTTCCTTTTTCTCTCCAAATTCTAACAAATCCATTGGAACTCCATTCGGGATTCCTTCCCGGAACATACATGAAGTTTTCACCTTGCCATAGATTCTCCCCCATATATTTGACGTCTACAACAACATGAAATCCCTTTGCGCCAGGAGGAAATGCAGTGCCGACCTCGTCTATTTCCACATAGCCCCATTTTAAACCAATATCATAATGCATATCAATAATAAGTCCCGTTTGGGTATGGATATATCTTCCATTTGCTCTTGCAGCTGGCTCGATATCGGATTCATTGTCCTCTGGTTCACAGGAGAAAAACATGGCTATCAATACTGTAAAAACAACCATGCAGGTGATTCTAATTAATTTCATAAAATTGGTTTTGGGACGAATTTAGAAAAAGTTCCTAAATCGGGATATACCCAATCTTAGGTATTTTATATGCCTGAGATTTACATGGCCTCCACCTAAGTCCAGAGAACCACCATAAAAGTAAACTATTTAAAAACCTTTTCTTATATTGGTTGTTAAGTAAAATGCATAAATAGCTAAATAATCCCAATAATCGGTTTTTAATTGGGATAGTATCTTTCCCCGGACAGGTCATTTGTCCGGGGATATTTTGTGTGTATTGGAATTTCATGTATTAGGGTTAGGGTGGTAATTCTCGTTCAATGCTGCAGTAGTTTTCTAACATTCGCTGCTTTATTTTACAATTGGTATTTTCTTAAAAAAAAGCTGGTTAAACTTACTGGTTCCTCGTGAGAAAAACTTTTCTAGTGATTTTATCCCTTCTATTTATCCATGCTGTTCCTATCATGGTTTATAATTGCTATATCTTTTTAGTAGTTAAACTTGTAAAACATTTTACCCTAAATTATTGTCATTCATAATCGGACCTTCTGCATTTGGGCAGTTTTCATTTCTCACCGTTAATTCACCATTCTTGTGTAATTAGCTGTTTTATTGACCCTGTCCCGTAGTACGTTCGTTCCGCCTTTGACACGCTTCCTCACTGCTAAGAGGAAGGTTAGTGAATAATCTTTGCCAATCCCCAGAAACCGCGAACTTTGAAGTCTTTCAATGCAGTTGGAAAATAGAACTCTTATGTTTCTATCAGATCTGGATTGGCTCCCATTATTCGTAGCAGATCATTAATTCTCTCCTTCCATTTTATTTCCTTTTCACCTGATTTCATTTTTCCACTAATTAATTTTATATTTATTTGCTCAGCTTTATAAATTATAACTATTTAGCCCAATAGATAGTAGCTATTGGGCTTTTTATTTTTTATTCTCTATATTTAAGAACTTATATTCTACTTCCCCAAAGTAGGATGTTTTCATAGATAGTATACCCAATGACGAATTCGTTATTGGGTTTATTATTTTTAAGATCTTTTGCTTAACTTTAAATCAATCATAGATAGTTTATTGATAAGACATGCCCAATGGATAGGGGAAATCCATTGGGTTTTTTGTCTTTATCTATACTCTGAACCATATTTATTTTTGTTATTTTTGCCCATTCAGGGTACTTCCCGGGGCGTGATTTTTAACCCAGCGGCAGGATGCCGTTGGGTTTCTTATATTTAATCCCTATCTTTAATCTTCAGGCATGCAAACCCTTCATAAGGTTTAATTTAGGTAGCCCAGTAATTCCTGTTACTGGGCTTTTGTTTTTAATTTGTAACTTCATTACACCATTCTATCCCAATTAGAAGGATTTCGTATTCCGAGCCCAGCAGTCTATATGTTGGACTTTTTATAATATTTTATTATTTTGGGGCGGATTTTTATGAATCCAAACAATTAGCGATATGCCCAGTGACTTATGATGCTGGGCTTTTTGTTTCATGTTCCCGCACCATCATATTTTTATATCAGCCCCTTCCAAAATAGGTGCTTGGTAATTTTAATTTATTATCTTTATTGCGTTAACGGCACCACGCATGTCGTTTCTCGGTTAATAAGTGCACCCCTCAACCACTCATAGTTGAGGGGCTTTTTTATACCCTTATCAAAATACTTGCTCCCCATTTAATGACCAAACCAATTCTTGTCCCGATCAATCCGATGAAGTCAAATGACGTCCTTAAAATATGGGTCGCTTTATACACGGTCATTTGTCGGAAAAATACCAGGTGAACAGGAAAGCTTTAGTTGGTACGTTTGAAGGGACCACCCGGGAAACATTTGAGACTTTGCCAGGCGTGCTGAAATTTTTATAACCGGAGATGTGGCTAGAGAAAGGACAACGGGATTGAAGCCATTTTACCCTACCAAGAAAGACATGTCAACAATAAATTGACTGTTACTTAGATGGATCAAATCGGCCTCATTCAGAGCAATTTATACACTGAAATACCTCTCAGGTCAATATTAAGGGCAATGGTTGCTTGATCGTGCAGTAAAGGAATTTTTGCCAACACCAGCTAATCTAATATTTATGAAAACATCGCCATAATAAGCCATTAGATATAATTTGCCATCTATGACACCCTCCCTCACCGTTCTGGTAATCTTCCTGATCCAATCATATTCCAGAGCTACCCATAATCCGGCAGACCGAGCCTTGCTGCCTCCTACAGTATCGAAAATTAGCGGCTAGAGATGCTCTAATAACTGGATGCCTGCCGTAGCTGTCAGCTACCTGTGCCAATGCACAAAATCGTTGAACCATCCCTAGGAAACAAATGCATCGTTTATGCCTTTGATCAGCCTTGTGTTGTAAGTATGATATTATTGTTCAAGAATCCGTATTCCCACTGAGAGGTCAATTTCTTCCAGATTTAATCCAACCCGTCCAGGATGTAGTAAGATGTGAGATATTCGGTCGGTATAGATCTCATCTTCATAATCATGGCGCATAGAGCTCTTTTCTGCCAATCTTCCCTTGACGGTCGCGCCCACCTGATTGGAGACTTCTGATGAACATGTGTGTGGATAACGTCACTTTAGACCATTTCCCCCTGACCTTGACCCCTTCATTCCGATACCGAGGGACCACCAAGCGATCAGGACTATCCCAAAGGCCAACCTATTTTGTTGACGAATAACGCACCTTTATCCGGAGCCTTCGTTTCTTCGACATAGTGGGCCTGTTTTTATTTCCTACAGTTTGAATCTTTAGATAAAATTGATTCCTAATATCAATTAAGAAAATTAGCCTTCCGGTCTATGTTGATAAAGTGGATGACAAAAAATCATTGAATCAAAGAAAATACAGAAATATAACCCTCTACGCCGAGTTTTTTTTGTTTCTCACCTTTCTTTAATGGGAATAGAATTTTTTTTTATTGTAATTCAAAAAAAAACAGTTTTACTATGTAGCATTCAAGATAAAGGTTTCGTTTCATCTAGAAACCAGATCTAAAATGAAAAATAAAGCATTCACCACCTTTACACTTTTTCTATTATTACTATCAACCATTTTTTTCAATAGCTGCGACAAAGAAGGAAATCCCCTGCCAGATGATAGGTTTGTCGAAATAGCTTATAATGGAGAAACCTTTATTCAACAAGGAAGGGCATTTGACTTGAACTATCGCAGTGGGCCAAAATTTGATTATAATTATCATAACCTGCCCCAATATGCAAATGGAGTTAGGTATATTACATTACATGCTTCCTTGAAAAAGAAAGGTTCAAAAGAATCTCCCATACATACTATCTTTGTAAAGATTCCTGTCGGTAAGGAGATCCTTCTGAACCATGAGTATGTTATCAGATCACTCCCAGGGAAACAGATAATTAATAAAATGGACGATTATATATCAATTAATGAAAGGGAGAACCTTTCATTTATTAGATATAATCCATTCTTAGATTATTCTCAATACATTTTTGGTGATGGTAAGGTCTATTTTACCAAAATAACAAAGAAAGAAAATGGAGCTGAGGATATTGAAGGCACTTTTGAATTCACGATTCCATCGTTTGCGGAAGACGAGGGATTTGATGTAGTAAAAGGGAAATTCAAGCTTTATCTTAATAAAATCTAATGTTGAATATATTTGTTGAGTTTTAATCCCCTCCCTATCCGAGGGGATTTTTTTATACCATTAACCAGCCAGCTTATCAAAAAATAAAAGTTGCCTAAACCAATTATTGATCTAAATGTTCCTTATATATATCTAATAATGTAAATGAAAGCAAATAGAAGTTTTTTTTACAGGAATTCATTATCAATCGTTTTTATTTCTTTGTTCTTGTTGGCCCTGATTGGTCAGATTTACTTTGGTTGGAAGGAAAGTGTTAGTGAATATCAAAAACATGGGAAGGAACTTTTATTTGGTGATTATTTATTTTCTGGCCATTTTATATCAGCGACATTTGAAAATTTTCAAAGCGAATTCCTTCAGATGGCGCTTTATGTTATACTTACTATTTTCCTTCGCCAAGTTGGATCAGCTGAATCAAAGGAAATAGACAAAAAAGAAGAGGTGGATCGGGAACCCATTTACAGACCAGGCGCGCCAGCGCCAGTGAAAAGTGGCGGATGGAGACTCTTAATATACAAACACTCACTTTCTATTGCGTTTTTGATTCTTTTTATAGCATCTTGGGGATTACATTTATTCGGCAGTTATAAGGGGAAAATGGAGGAGAATGCACTGGAAGGTAAGCCTTCCATATCGATAAGTGAATATTTGTATGAACCCACTTTTTGGTTCGAAACTTTTCAGAATTGGCAAAGCGAATTTCTATCGGTTGCTTCAATAGTTATATTAACAATTTTTCTTCGTCAAAAAGGCTCACCAGAATCCAAACCAGTTGACAGTCCACATAGGAAAACAGGAAAATAGACTTTATGCTGTTTCAAACATAGATTACCTAAAAAGATGCTTTAAACCCCTTTCGGTAAGCTCAAAGTCATAAGGATAATCAAATTGTATATATTTATTTAATGGAACGATCATTTTCTCCTCCAGAAGAAATGTTAGATCCTCTGTAAAATTTTCAAAAATTTCCAATTCAAAGATTGGTTTACCAGTATATAACCTGAATAATATTAAATCCTTTATAGGCAATGGAGTTTCCATCATATATTATTGAATCTGACAAAACAACAAGAATCTGTATTAATATAAAAATGTCATAAACCTAACCCACTATGTTGAGGAATTGTTTTTAGAAAATTAATAAATCAAAATATTAATATAAGGTAAACATCCATTCGCATGAATGGATATTTACGTATAGCGTGAAAAATGAACCAATTGTTGTGCTTTTAGGCTCTTTAATCTTCCTTTTCTGCCTGTGGATTTATGGGATTTTTCAAAGGTTTAGTTATGGAAAAATATATTGTAGAAATTAGTTAACTCAAGTTACAAATCCACTTCATTGGTGGATAATGAGCAACCATATTCGACATTCCTGAAGTAAAGCTTGTTTTATGCAATAATTTTATTGAGGTTCATTTTAAATTAAACACAATCTATTCACTGCTGCCGGGGTAGTGTTTTTTTTTCTCCGGGGCTCAAATCCTGTGCCCATTGAACAATCCATTATTAAACTCTATTGGAAAAAGGATCACATTCAATTATATTTTTGTATATTCGATTTCGCGTATAGAATATACCACTTGAGTCCAATACAGCACTTATCTGAAGATACACTAATCGATTTATTGAAGAAAAGAGATCGGCGTGCGTTTAATTATCTATACGATAATTATGCAGGCGCATTATACGGTATCATAATCCGCATTGTAATACATAAAGAATATGCAGAGGAGGTAATACAGGATGTGTTTGTCAAAATATGGAAGCACGTCGACTTATTTAATCAGGACAAAGGCAGGCTGTATACCTGGATGATAAACATTGCACGCAATGCTTCCCTGGACTACCTTAGATCAAAGGGTGTTCAGAACGAACAAAAAAACCAATCATTTCCAGATATCGTAAATAATAAAGAAAGTCATATTTTTGCGAGTACTGACCAAGCTGATAAGTCTGATTATATTGGTTTTGGTACCGTGCTGGATAAATTAAAACCTGAGTGGAGAAAGCTCATTGAAATGGCATATTATCACGGTTATTCGCAGCAAGAAATCGCCGACCAACTTCATATCCCGCTAGGTACGGTGAAAACAAGGGTAAGGTCGGCTTTAATTCAGTTACGTGAGATTTTGAAAGAACAATAATAGATTTGAACATTAAGGAATACATATCGTCTGGGATTATTGAATCATACGTTTTGGGGCTCGCCACCGAGGAGGAAGTGGGCATCCTGGAATGCATACGTAAAAATTCACCAGAAGTCCAACAGGCGATTCTTGATGTGCAATTACTCCTGGAAGATCTGGCTAGCAATGAAGCCATTGCTCCCCATGAAGATATTAAACCATCGATATGGGATCGATTGTCCACATTAACAGTGGAGGAGCAAGCCACTCTCTCTGCTACCGTCAACGGCAATACTCAGATTGAAGGCAAAGAAATGGAAAAGAGAAATACTCTTCCGAATTTGGGAACAAAAAGATGGATGCCATTGACCATAGCAGCTTCAGTCCTATTAATCCTAAGTTTAGCCTCGAACATTCTACTCTTGAACTATAGGGAAAGAGATCTAGAAAAAATGCAACAAGCAATTTCTTCAAATCAAGAATCCCTAGACAAGTTGAAAGATGTAAACGAACGTTGGCAAATAATACAACGTCCTTCGGTTGAGACCATCACCTTGCATGGTATTGAAAAATATCCTGAGGCCAAAGCGGTTCTCTTTTGGGACACTAAAACTTCCGATGTTTTTTTATCTGTATCAAACCTACCCCTGGTACCTTCAGGAAAACAGTACCAACTTTGGGCTATTGTTGATGGTCAGCCAGTTGATGCAGGACTACTCCCTCTTTCCAATGATCATTCCATGGTGAAAATGCACCATATTGACAAGGCAGAGGCTTTTGCAATAACATTGGAAAATGAAGGAGGCAGTTTAGTACCGACCCTTACAGAAATGTATGTGATGGGAAATATTTAGTCAGCAAAAATTACCGGGTAAATGATAACCAGTTCACAGAGAAAATTAATTTAAACATTATGGTTAATTTAGAAAATTGTAAAACGTTTAGGTCTATAGAAAAATTCATAAGCTTTTTTAATTTATCAGGATTTATTTGGCCCTAGAAGATATTGATGTTTATGGAATATTCTCGAAAAACTCAACAGAACTGAAGGACATCTACTTACTAATGGTAGATAAAAAGAAAACCAATTCTATTTGAGAGGAAATTATAAAGTTTAAGTTTACCACAAACTATTGATAATCCAAAAAGTTTATTATCATAGGAATAAGCGGTGAGTTATATTTTCTTTATGCTATTGCAACTAACAAATTAAAGTGCAAAAATATTATGCAGATCCCCATCAACTTTTCCATGGTAGCTAAAATGATAGAAAATTAGCATATTGAATGTTTTAGTACATGTTATTACGTATTTAATCCCAAAGAATAACACAATCTATTATGTTACCAATTAAAGCCCGCACCTTCCGATACGGGCTTACCGTTACATCAAATCAACCCTACTATTTTATGAAAAGTTTCGCGATATCTAGAACAGCTGAAGCAGACAACGGTTCGTCAAACGATTGTGTCGCAGCGGCAGTGGAAATTTTACCACCTATTCCTGGCAACATTGTTATATCCACATCAGCCTGAACTTTGTTATCTTCCCCCGCATAAACTGGATCTACGGCAGCGCCTATGCCTGAATCGTTTGCTCCTGTTATCCACGGTTTCTGATCGGCTGCAGCTCCTCCTCTGGCTTTGCGCATCTGTCGGATATGGGAGGCATGCCTAGCCTCTGCCGAATGGATCTGCAATGCTGCCGTTAACACAACTTGATTACCCTTTAATAGGCCGGCCTGTCCTTTGTATGCACGTACACCGGTGTCCTCAAAGGCTTGGGCAAGCGCCAGAAAGGTGTCATAATTACTGAAAACATTGGGAAAAGCACCTCCAGCTGTAAAATCGAATATTGGTTTGGAAACCGCTTTCTCTCCAAGTACCTGTTTTAAAAATGCCACATGGGCAACTTCATGGTTGCGAATGGTTGCAATAGCCCCCGCGGGTTTGCCTGAGGGCACTAAATTTGATGCTGCTGCACCTTTTGTATAATACTCCGCTTCAAGGTATTCAAGCGTTAGCGCATAGTTCAGAACACCGTTCACATCGGTAGGTGCCTGGCCATAGGCACGTTTAAAAAGATCGCTAAGTACAAAGGGCATCGCGGCAATGCTCACCTTTTTGCCAAAGGACATCATATTTCGGATCGCCCGGCGACGAGGGCTCACTCGCTCGTCGAACTCTGGATCGACTTGCATAATCTGGTCAAAGATGTTAAATAAATTCATTTTAATAAATTTTAAAGTGGATTAATAGGTTGGTAAATCTCTTACATCTATCTTAGATTTAATAAATGGGGCTGCGATTTCCAATACTTTCGTCGGACTATAGGCAAGGTCCAAACCCTGATTATCAATTACCTCGTTGTTGGCAAAAGTACCGTTGTCAATTAAATCGCGAACTAAAGCTGCATGTCTTGCTTCCACCGAGACAATTTTGCCTGCCAAAACCAGATAGGCTTCATTCTTGATTAACCATCCTGCTCCGTTATATGCCGACACGCCCAAATCTTCAAAAGCCTTGGCCGTAGCCAACACGTTTGCACGATTGGAGAAATTGATGCCCGAAAAATTGAATTCCAAATTCGCAATAGCGCTCTTTCCTAATGCGGTTTTGAAAAACTCCCGATGGGCAATTTCATGGTCACGGATGTCACTAAATAACATCGTCTCCCAATCGCTGATTCCGCTATAGGGTTTATTCATGACCTCTATATAAAATGCTGCCTCTAATTGCTCCAGGGCATATGCATAGTTCAATATAGCAATATCGCCGCTACCGAAATACAATCCATTACCGCTCATATCCGGTCCGTGGTCGTCTTTCTGGCACCCGACCAATCCAAATGCTGCTATCCCAACAGCACCGGCTCCGGCAATCTTCAGAAAATTCCTTCTGCCTAATCGCTCGCTTATTTGTCGATCATTCTCTTCAATAAAGCCCTCTTGTTTAGTGGTTGTTTCTTTCATAACCTATTTGTTTTTTGTTTATAATGTATCGTTAGGTTATATACGAGAACTCCTAGGTTTCGGATTTATTTTTTCTATTTTTAATCACCCCCCTTGTATCATGACTAAATCTTCTGTTTGTAACTCAATAATTGCTAAGTTTATGTTACTACATTGAATGTGGATAATATCATCATAAATAAAAGGTATAATGTAAAAAAGGCAAGCATTCTCTTTCCTTCTAAATCATTTTACAGAATGGGGCATACTGTTGAACGTAAACCTTCGGGTACGTATTTCAATCCTGTTTAAAAAGTTGATCTGATTGATCGCGATGATGAGCTGTACTACCTGATTTCTGTATCAAACCCATTCAAATTATGAAAGGTTTCATCTCTCCAACCATGGACAGCGATATGGTTAACTTCTTCCACCATCACCCATACGGCTTTCTCTGCTACGGTAAAAAGTTAACTCACTTGCCATGCTGACAGTGCATAGATTGGCTGTTCCGTTTCCCTTGTTATTCGTGCCTCTTGGGTATGGACTTTAATGCACTAGGGACATTTATTTATTTGGGATGCACGAAATTTTTCAACCTCTTTGTTTGTTATATTCAGATCGAAATTTGAAAGGTATTTTTCCATTTCAAATAAGATCTGGTTGCTTGAGGTTCTAGTTCTCTGATGTTGATCCGTTGTTTCCATTTCAATTTTTGTATTTTTTGGAATTTTGCTGCTCGAACCGCAATAGCATTTTTTGTATAGGGCAAACCGCTCAAGTTTGCCCCTTTTCTTATTTCCACCAATAGTAATAGTTGTGGTTGGCATCATATTCAAATCCGCAACGTGGATATAATCTGTTGCCTATATCATTTGTCTTTTCGGTTTCAAGCATCAATCCGCAAGCACCGGTTTCATCGCACCATTGCTTAGCTTTATCTATCAGCGCTACCGAAAAGCCCTTGCCTCTGTAGTCGGGATGAACAAACAAATCGCTCAATAGCCATTGCTTGGCCAATTTGATGTAATGGTAAAGTTTGTACAACTGGACAAACCCAACTGCAGTGCCATCAGCATAAACCACAAAAATGTGGGATTGATCGTTTTCCATCCGGTCTTGAATGAACTTTTTGCACTTTTCATAATCGTCTTGCTGTCGGTAGAAGACCCGATAGCGGTTGAATAACTCTGCTGTAGCGTCCAAATCTTCCAGACCTACTTTCCTGATGTTGATCTCCATTTTGTTAAGATTAAATATTTGCTCAAAAGTATCCGATCTCCGGTGTATCATGTCGGTACAGTTTATGGATAATTAGGTAGTCCAGGCCAAAAAGTGGTAACCGTACAGTTGTTTTAGTACGATTAGAACTCGTCATAATTTATCTTTATCCTCGTACTTATGGGCATTGCTACACAGGCCAAGATCAGGCCTTGCTGTATGTGGGTTTCAGACAGAACAGAATTTCTCATTAAACGTACCTCCCCTTTCTCCAATTTACAAGTACAGCTGCCACATCTTCCACTGCCACAAGAATACGGTGCGTCAATCCCAGCATTTAGCATGGCAGACAGCAAAGGCATCTGCTTATTCCATGGGATTTGGTATGTGGTGCCATTGATGGTCACGGTTACTTTAACCTTGTCCGATGCCTTAGCATCTGGATGTTTGTTTTTTGAATGTGGATTCATATGGTATATCATTTAGCTGTGGACAATGAACTATAGGCCCGAAAAATTCACATCTTCGGGCTATAGATAGTTATTACCTTAGCTCTTCTATGGAAGCCCCAAAGTTAATATGTAATACATTCCCATTGGGGAGAACTAAGGCTGGAACAGATTTTACACCTGATGCCGCCGCTTCGTCTACTTTAGATCTTTCCATACCCAAATGGATTACCATAATCTGACCTTCGGGTATGAGGGTCAAAATGTCCTGTTCCGCACTTATGCATACAGGGCAACCTGCGTGATAAAAAATTGCTTTTTCCATTTTACTTTGATTATATGACATTTAATATTGGTAGACTTCATTGTCTATTGTTGAAAGTATCCTATCCAGTTCTGCTATTTCATCTGCATCAAGGGGTTGCAATGGGCTTTTGAATCCCCCTCCGCCAACTCCCAATAGATCTAGACCTGCCTGGATGGAACGGGGCAAACCTTTGGCAACAATGAATTTCAACAGGTCAACCTGTTTGTAGAATACCTGCTGTGCTTTTTCAAGATCATTTTCCTGTATAGCATCATAAAGAGCTAGATTGAGTTCTGGTATCAGATTCGGCGCAGCCGTACACCATCCTCTTGCACCTGCTGCAAAAGCGGATAATGCCAAGGGATTGGAACCGTTGAAAAAAGCCACTCCATCGTCTAATTCTTTTCTTAAAGAATGCATACGTAGAATATCACCCGAACTTTCCTTAATCATCGTAACATTTGGGATTTCTAACAAACGCTTCAAAAGTGCTGGGGACATATCCACGCCACTGGTGGCAGGGTTATTATAGGCCATAATCGGAATGGAAATCTTAGACGCAACAGTGTCATAGTGTTTTGCAATTTCATCATCGCTCAATTTCCAATAACTCATAGGGATAACCATTACGGCCGTGGCACCGGCTTTTTCGGCAAATTGCGCATGGTAAACAGTTTTCTCCGTGGTAAGGTTTGAAACACCGACCAATGTTGGTACTCTGCCGGCTACCTGTCGTAAGCAGGTTTCGGTCAAAGACTCTTTTTCATCATCGCTGAGGTAAGGCATGACACCCGTACTTCCCAATGGCGCAATGCCGTGAGAACCTACCCTAATCAAGCGTTCCACTTGTTTTCTGAATAGTGGGATATCAATATTCTCGTTGTTGTCGAATGGTGTAACCGGATATGCAATTACACCTTTAAATGGCACTTCATTCATTTCTTTTCTCGATTTAAGGTTAAAAATCTCTTCCCTCTTCTTCACGTAATGCCACACCTAGGTTTTGAAGTTGCGGGGCATTCTCACAAGCGATGTATTTTGCAGCCTCGACTTCGCTTAGGTTGTGGTGCTGGTGCCAAGCCCAAGATGGAATGTAAACTGCATCCCCTGCTTGCCAATCTACGATTTCATCTTCTACAAGCGTAGATCCTTTTCCCTCAAGCACATACAAAATGGTTTCGTATGTATGGCGGTGTTTGTGAGTTTTTTGTCCTGGCAACAGGCCACCTATGGTCATGCTTACGTTTTTGCTTGGCAGGTCCACAAAGAAAACTGGGTGCTTTCTTTCTTCCGAAAACTGATTGTGGATACCTGCATTTTCAACATTTTTGTGGATGACGTGTGAGGTTCTAACAAAGGATGGTCTTGCAAAGGTCTGATGGAAATCCTTTGAGCTGAACTGTTTCTGTTCTGCGTGGATCGATTTTTTTACTTCTGTGGCAGTTTCTAATTTTGACATAATTAAATTATTTATTGTTATTGCAATATTGCTATACAAAAGTATCGTACATTTGGACCATTAAAATGATACAGTTTTTATATAATTAGATAGTCCAGATGCTGAGAGGTTGGAAATTTGAAATATTATTAGATGGAAAATCAGATAAAGCCATTTATCTGCAGATTGCCGATGCCATTATAAATGATATCCAATCCGGCAGGTTAATGCCACGCGAGGCGCTGCCCGGAAGCAGAAAACTTGCACAGCTCTTGAAGGTCAATAGGAATACCGTTGTAGAAGCGTTGGACGTACTGATCATGGAAGGCTGGTTAACTCCCAAAGAGAGACAGGGTACTTTTGTGTCCGATACCTTGCCCGATTTTATGGGAGGCAAAAAAAGCAAACGTGGCACTCTTAATGCAAAAAATGCCATAAACAAACATTATCATTTGCAGTTTGATGATGGAAGCCCAGACAGTAAAATTGCTCCCATCACAGAATTGGCAAGGGCTTACCGCCAGATCTTCAACCAAAAAGCACGTTGGCAAATGATGGGATATGGCAACGAATTAGGTGATCTGGAATTTCGAAAATCCATAGTGCAAATGCTCAATCACCAGAGAGGCATGCAGGTCAATCATCATAATATCTGTATCACCCGAGGCAGTCAAATGGCGATGTATCTGACAGCTCAATATTTGTTTACAGAAAATGATTACGTAATCGTTGAAAACCCAGGATATAAGCCTGCTTGGTCCGCCTTTGAGAATGCTGGGGCAACATTGTTGCCGGTAGGCGTAGACAAGGACGGCTTGCTGATCGAGGAGGTTATTGCCTATCTGAAATCGGGTAAAAAGGTAAGGGCAATTTACGTTACCCCACACCATCAATATCCGACCACTGTGACATTGAGTCTGAAGAGAAGGTTGGAATTGATACAGCTTTCCAACGAATACGGTTTTACGATTATCGAGGATGATTATGATAACGAGTTCCATTTTGGTTACCGCCCTGTATTGCCTTTGTCAAGTTTCGGCGAACTGAAAAATTATGTATATATAGGCAGCATGAGCAAGGTGGTTGCGCCTGCCCTTCGCATAGGTTATTTAGTAACCCATGACGAAGCCCTGATGGAGAGGGTAAGTAGTTTGCGAAAGATTATTGATGTTCAAGGAGACAGTATTATGGAACAGGCAGTTCTGCAACTTATCAAGGATGGCACCATAAAACGCCATATCAAAAAGGCGTCTCACCACTACAAAGCCAAAAGGGATTTTATGGCCGGTTTGCTCAAAAAATACATGGAGGACAGAGCAACTTATTCAGTTCCCGAAGGTGGTTTGGCTTTCTGGATTGTACCCAATAAGTCCATGGATTGGTCCCAAATTCCCAAAAAACTTAATAGCAAGGGAATCAAGATCATCAGTCCCGATACCTATAGCTTCAATGAGACCATATATGGTATCAGGTTAGGCTATGGTTCACTTTCTGAAAAAGAGCTGGAAGAGGGCATAATTGCCCTACAAGAAATCCTATAACAAGTGGAAGCTGTCGACATAAAAAACTCCAATTCACGGTACTTCTTGATATACGCCCAGGCTTGTTTTCAAAAAATGTTTTAACCTTTACATATTTGAAAAATGAACCAATACAAGCCACAAATCTAGGTTTTGTTCATTACAAGCTTTTGGTGGCAAATTTTCGATAAGTAACCTGAAAAGAAGTTGAAATACCTAGGCATGGAATTGCGCAATTATTGCTTTTCCACTAAATATTTCCAATATCTTTTGGGTACATGTCTCAGGTGTAATTTGATGTTTTTCCTTTCTTCAATATTCGTACTCTTAAAGTAGGTTTTCCATAAATGTTGAAATTCCGTTTCTCTTGAGTCAAGATCCAATTCTAAGGCATATGGATTTTCGATTTCCTGGTTCTCAGAGGTAAGGACTTCGTGAATCTCCCGTCCATCATAATGATATCCGTAATTTCTTCGGATATCATAAATCAACCAATCCTGATCAGAAAACCGATTCTTAAAAAATGGGATAATCAAAGGTAAAACATTTAAATCTGGCTCAATGAGCGCTGTGTAGAGACCATCTGAAGATTTGACGAATCTCACAAATGCTTTCATTCTATGCCTTTCTCGACTTACTTGCTTAATGGTTTTGTGTATCTGCAAAATTTCAGGGTTTCCGTAGTCCCGAATGTCAATTTTACCATACTTAAATAAACGAATGATAGTCCTAAAACCTATTTCCCATGCTCCTTTTTGATCTGCAAGAAAATTATGATAGAAAATATTCAGGTCCTTCTTTCCTATTATCTTTTCGATTCCTTTCAAAATACGGGAAGATTTTTCAGGGACGGTCATAACTTGTCTCTGTTGATTGAAAATATTTGGTTCTATCATGTCCAGCACTTTAGGAGTAACATAAAACTCTTTTCTCTCAAATGCCTCGAATACACAGCATAGGTAACCGTTGAAACTACCATCAAAAACGTAATCCATCAGAACAGGCTTAACTGTGATTCGGAATTCGAGACCCTAGGCTCCGGATGGTGATCCAATAAAGCCTTCTTAATAGCATCTGGATAAATAAATCCCGTATTGACAATCATATCTTGGCAAACCATAAAATATTTGGCCCTGTTAAAGGCTATTCCCATTTTCTTTAATTGATATTCCCGAAGTTTTCCATATTTCCTGGCCTGAACGATTTTATGGGCTGATTGCCTTCCAATCCCAGGAATTCTAATTATCCATTTATATTCCGCAGTATTGACATCAATTGGGAAGAATTGTGGATTCCTCAATGCCCATGAAAGTTTGGGGTCAATTTCCAATTCCAGATGTTGATGGCTATTGTTTAAGATTTCATGAAGAGAAAATCCATAAAACCTCAATAACCAATCAGCTTGGTAAAGTCTATTTTCCCGCACCAATGGCGGAGCTGTGCCAATTTTAGGCAATAGGCTATCATTAGAATTTATTGGGATATATCCTGAGTAATAAACCCGTTTGAGATTGAATTCTTTATAGAACCTGCTGGCGGTTTCCATGACCTGAAGGTCATTTTCTGGAGTGGCGCCAATTACCATTTGTGTACTTTGTCCTGCTGGAACGAAATGAGGAACCTTTTTGAACTTCCTTTTATCTCGCTCAATGGTTTCGATTTCATTCTGAACGATGGATAATGGCTCGATTACAGTTTGATGGTCTTTCTCAGGAGCGACCAATTTCAGGCCTTTTTCCGTGGGTATCTCTAGGTTTACGCTCATACGATCCACATATAACCCTGCTTCTTTTAATAGAGCCTCACTTGCTCCGGGAATTGCTTTCAAATGGATATAGCCGTTGAACCTTTCTTCGCTTCGAAGTTTCCTCACCACCAACATCATTCGTTCCATTGTATAGTCTGCAGATTTAAAAATTCCTGAACTTAAAAACAATCCCTCAATATAGTTTCTCCTATAGAAGTTCATGGTAAGATCCACAACCTCTTTTACCGAAAATGCTGCCCTTTGAACATCATTGCTCCTACGGCTAACGCAAAATGAACAATCATAAATACAATAATTGGTCATTAAAATCTTAAGTAATGAAACGCATCTTCCATCTTCAGTATAGGTATGGCAAATTCCACTGGTAGAGGCATCTCCGATCCCACCATTATTTTTTCGCTTTCCTCCACTGGAACTGCAACTAACATCATATTTTGCCGCATCAGCTAATATTTCCAATTTATCATCAAACCCAAACATTCGCTATATATATTAGTAAGTTGAAACAAAATTACTAATTTTATTAGCGTTAATTAAAGGTAATTTAAATTTTTGTTCAATTTCAAGATATTCATGTTCTCTGGGTAGCAAATGAACAAACTATACATTATTATTTACAAGAAAATAATTTTACTTTCAACAGGGATAATTTAAAATCAGAACTTAGTTAACTGTGGAAAAAAAGTAACAAATCATCCATATTTAGATTTATGACCTATCTAGTTCCGGGAGATGCAATGGTCAATTTACCTTCTATTGTTTTGTTGTTTTAGTTGATAAAGAATTGGCAACTATTGAAAATAGTTTATTCCGATACCAGTAATGTTACTATTACGGAAATCAGTGAGATGTTAGAACAATTGCCCAGAAAAAAACAAATTGAATCTTTGCAAACCTTAAAATCAGAATTGGTTTTCGAAATTTCTTTTAAAGTAATTATATTGAGTAACAGACACAAATCTGGAGAAGCTTTGAGAGTTCAACGGATTTTAAGATGGCGGAAAGATAATTGTAATCTATTATGAAGGGACTTTTCTAGGGTTTTCTCTTTCCCATACCCTATGTTTTTTGAGTGCATTAACAAATGCATCTGTCAAATTTGGATCTGACTCAAATATTACACCTTGATCTTTTTCTATAAAAGATTTTGCTGCTAATTGCTCTGTTCCTTTGGCAAATGCAATTACTTTACTGTGACGGTAACCTTTATTAATAAATTGAAGATAATCTGGATTTTGAGCGAACTTGGATACAGAGTCGCCATTAGGTGTATAAAAACCATCAAAACAAACTGATACATCGGTTAAATAACTATGCTGTATGGGTTCTTCCCCCCCCTTCCTTATATTTCAAATTTCCAACATGCGAAGAAATCAGCACAGCAATAGCTCCATCTTTCTCAAGTCATTTTTTCATTTAATCTACCGATACTTTACTTACACTATCATCAACTAAAATACAATTTTCCGGCTACGGATATTACCCTCTTCACCTTTAACCTTCATACTTAAGAATTCAGACTTTTCAATCTCAGGTTTATTAAGCTTTAATGGATAATTTGGGTGATTTTGCCTTGCAAATTGTAAAGTAAGCGGATCAAGGGATTCTATGGTGTCAATCCTAAGTTTTTCCCAATAGCTTTTGCCAATGTTGGATGAACATGATTTAAATTGGCCAATTCACGCTTTCTGATATCTTCATTATTTACTGTCGAGAGCTCAAAACTAAAAGCATTGATAACATGGTTTTGCTCCTCAGGACTTAAATAATTAAAAAATAATCTAGCTTGAGTAAAGTGTTCTGCAAATGAACTCGACTTTGCTCTTACTTTCTTTACCATCAACCTGTCGTTTTCCTGTTTGGTAAGCTTTTTCCCCTTTAAGCATAGCTTGGTATGGACATCCATTTCCTTGGCTATTTGGAAAATAATTTGTATTACCCTTTAAGATATCCATTCTTGCAAACACATCCTTTTGATTGTTGTGTGTGCCATTTATCGGCCTATTGATGGGCAATTCATGGAAATTTGGACCACCCAGTCTATAGTTCTGAGGATCTATATATGAAAAATTCCTTCCTTGCAAGAGCGGATCATCAGAGAAATCAATTTCTGTAACTACTCTTCCAAGGTCAAAGGCAGCCTGTTATTTTAAATAGCATGAAGAATGCTTAAAATCATTAACAAAAAATTGAATAAAAGTTCTGGTAATTTTTATCTAAACAATTGTGAACTATTAAGTGTTGAACCCAAAAGAACATACTATGGCAGAGAAAATTATTAGAGATCAAGAAGCTCATAAAAAATTAAAATCAATTGTTGATCAAATTGACATCGGTACAATTTGTACATTTACTCCAAATTCACCCTATCCTCATGGTGTCCCTATGAGCAGACAAGAAGTGGATAAAGATGGAAATATATGGTATATCTGTTCTGCAGAAAGTGAAACGCATAAAAATTTAGAAAAGAATGATAAAATTTCAGTGTTTTATGCCGATCCTAAAAATTATAGCTTTTTAAGTATTAATGGCACTGCAACACTAAGTAGAGATCAAGCAAGAATTGACAGATATTGGAATAAGATGATGCAAGGCTGGTTTGAAAAAGGAAAGGAAGATCCAAATATTAGATTAATTAAGGTTACACCCGATGAAGCGCACTATTGGGATTCTGGCTCCAATAAAATCGCAACTTTATTTGGTATGTTGAAAAATGCGATTACAGGAAGTAAGGAAGGTATTGGTGAAGAAGGAGAATTAAAACTCTAAATAACCAAAAAGCCAGGAAAGACAATTTTTCTGGCTTTCAATATTAATCTTTTATTCCCTATTAGCACCGCATCCAGTAAATTTCACTAATCTTCATCTTCTCCCTTCCGATTAACGAGAATAACAAATTTTTGAAATGGTACCCACAACATATCCATTTTAAATAAATAATGCAGTTTCTAAACCGGTTTTATTAATGCTAGAAAATGATATTTTCAATTTTAGTTCCATTCCTAACATAAGATTTGATAACAAAATATGGAAACAACTATTTTTTCCTGAAATCCCACAAACGAAGGCAATAAGAATTATTAGGGCAAAAATTAAATTAATTGCCCGTCTTAAAACCAATAATATTTTTTAATTTGAGAAATATACACACTCCATAAAACCACGTTTCGTATATCATAAACGTTAAAGGAAAGATCAGGGATTGATATTATATTATTTGTCAATATGTTTTAACATATTTTTAAAATTTTTCTGCTTACTTTGTTAGGAACTGATTTTCTTAATTTGCTTTTTAAGAATTTCTACAAACTAATAGATTAACATAAATGGAAAAGATAAATTGTGAGGATGAAAAGATCCAATTTCTAGGTAAGATTCAAGATTTAGGATTTGTAATAATTGTTAATCAATCCTTAAATATTGAAGCAGTTAGCGAAAATATCCAAAAGTACCTGCCAAAAATATCTTCAAAGGATCTTATAGGCAAATCCCTATCCGATGCATTTGTTTTAAATATTGCAGAGAAGGATTTCATACTCAAAACCATTAAAGAAATTGAAAATCGCCCTGATCACAAAAGATGCACAAATTTAATAGCGATTGATGGTAATCCATTCTATTTAAGCATCTCAAATTCCTTGGATGCTATAAACTTGGAATTTGAGATCTCAACCATTCAAAATAATAACATTAGCAATATTATCAACAATAAATTGATAGCCTTGCAAAATGAAGGGCAGGACATCTGGGATGGTTTAACAGAAGTACTTTCACAAAATCTAATGGTAGATAGGGTGATGGTCTATCAATTCAATGAAGATAGTAGTGGAATCGTCATCGCTGAAACTTTAAATAGACCAGAATTACATTCTTATTTGGGGTTGAATTATCCAGAATTTGATATTCCAAGACAGGCACGGGAACTTTATAAAACAAAACACTGCAGATTTATAGTCGATACGGAGGAAGAGGGGTCAGTGATCAGTTCTCTTGATAATAGGGATATCGACCTTCGAAATATTTCTATCAGGAGATTGTCGCCTGTGCATTTACAATATCTAAAAAATGCGGGGTTTCGATCCAGCATTAGTTTTTCCATAATAATCAAGGGAGAACTTTGGGGACTTGTATGTTGCCAACATGAAACACCCAAACATATTGATCTTAGTATTCGCAATTTCTCTTTAATGGCCACTAATTTTGCAGCGAATAAATTTCAACAGTCGGAAGATAGAGAAAGAATTATTTATCTGAAAGAAGTTCAGGAACTTGAACTTCAGCTGAAAGAAAAGGTTTTACTAAAGACCAATATTTTCCCTGAATTAAGGGAATTCTCAAAAACCCTTATACATATCTTGGAAGCGGATGGAATCGCCATTGGATTTGAAGACTCTGTTTTCCTGGAAGGTTTACATCCGGAAAAGGAAACGTTGAGATCTCAAGTCCCCCAACTAAAAGAATTAGCCCAAGATCACATCTTTACAACTCACGCTCTAGATTCTCAGAATCAAATATATGAAGCCTTTGGAAAAACAATTGCCGGTCTAACTTTTGCCAATATTGACCATAAAAAAGACTTCTTTATCATTTGGTTTAGAAAAGAAATCCTGTTAAATAGAGAATGGGCAGGAAAACCTGAAAAATTTTATGAAGAGGATATGCTGACGGGAACCCTCAAACCTTCACCGCGTTCCTCTTTCAATGTTTGGCGCGAACAAGTGAACGGAACCTCCAGAAAATGGAGTTCCAAACACCTTCATTTTATCTTACGTATCAGAGAAATCCTAAGAGACTCGATGTTAAATAAAGCCGCTGAAATTGATTCGCTGAATACCCAGCTGATTGAAATGAACAATGCACTGGATACCTATGCCTATACCATTAGCCATGATTTAAAGAATCCTCTTTCTGCAATAAAAGTTTCAACTGAATTTCTTCAATATCGGCAGGATGTCAATCCTCAGCTCTTAAAGAAAATGACCTCAAATATTCTGGATTCCGTACACATCATTATGAATATGCTTGATAAGATCCATCAATTCTCAAAAGCAAGCTCATTTAATTTTGAAAAAGAAGTGGTAGAACCTGAAAACTTTGTGTATGAAATTATCAATATGAGCAAAAATAGATTCGGGTCCAATAATGTTCATGTGGTCGTTAATAACTTACACCCTGTACTCGGTGAGAAAACTTTGCTTTATCAATTGTTTTTGAACATTATTGGCAATGCTATAAAATATTCATCGAAAGTGGATTCTTCATTGGTCACTGTAGATTCTTTTACTACCGATAATGGCATAATCTATACTGTTTCAGACAATGGAATAGGTATTGAAGAAGAAGAACTAACATCTATTTATGAAATGTTTAAGCGCATGTCTAACTCTTCAGGCTATGAAGGCTCAGGAATTGGAATGTCCATTGTAAAAAGAATAGCTGATAAATTGGGAATTGATATCACCATTAAAAGTAAAATTGGAACCGGAACTTGTGTAAAACTGATGTTCCCTCCCAAATAACTATTGAATTCCAACCTTATTTTGATTAAAGACAAGTCATATATTATTAAATTTATTTAATGAAAATCACCGATTATTTAAAGCAAGAAACTAAAAAATTCCATCAAATTTCCGAAGCATTGGTTATTAATTATATCCGAAATATGAATTCTGAAAAAGATTACACGGATCTATAAAAAAAGTTCTATGTGTTTAACAAAGAGATACATCACTTTACGAATTCACATGTACAACAATTTACGGAGCACTATCCTTTCTTCTTAGGCTTAAAACAAATTGAGAATGATTTTGTCGCCTTAAAATTAGATTTACCTGAGTTGAAGGAAATGAAAATCCTCACGAATCTACATTCTGAACAACAGGCATTATGTTCTCCAAGGATCATCATTGGGAAGACCATATATTGCTAAAATCCTTAACAAACTTGATTTCGTTTCAACCGATCATTATTTTAACGAGAAATCAGATATTGCCCCAAAGGATTGGGACCGATTTAAATCAATATTAGATTCCAATATCCCAATAACAAATAGCGATGAAGCTATTTACTGGACAAATTTGACGTTTAAATTTTTGATAGACTTATTTAGGAACAACTAAAAATCATGGTAACTATTAATTACTTGAAAATGATTAAACTTTAGATCTTTGTACAAGAACTATTATTTTTATATAATTTTTGCAATTGAAACATTTTTTTTAAAAAATGAAGTCCTTAAGGTTCAAAAGATTTAGACCTACAGAAATATAGCCATCCCTATAAAATTTATTTCTCATTTAGGAATGGGTTATCGGTCCTATCGTGCTTTACCCAAATCAGTTTAGAGGTGTCATAACCAATCCTTTGCGCACTGTCTAGAAAGCTTTTTTTAATCCCATCGGGTATATCTTTTGTCCTTGATAAAATCCATAAATATTTCAAACTTTTTCCAGCAACCAGCGCATATCGATAATTTTCGTCCAATGCAATGACGTTGTATCCCGAATAAAAAGGGCCGAAGAAACTTACTTTTAATTCAGCAATATGCATATTATCGCTAAATTTTGCTAAACCAATGGCTTTTTTCCATTTCCCCTTCTTGTAGTTGTAACCGCTGTTCAATACCTTAACAGAGCCATCATCGTTCAAGCTGTATTGAGCGGAAACATTGTCCAGATCCTTTTCAAAACTGAAATCAAACCGGGCAATTTCATACCAAGTTCCCAGGTATCGACCCATTTCAAAGTTTTTTACCGCTTCAGCACCTTTGGGAATGGATGAACACGAATTTAGAAACGTAAACAGAACCACAGAAAATGCGATTACCAAAATCCTATTTTTTATGACCATCATTTCTTTTTTTAAATAATTTAAAAAAATAGAGAACCAAAAGGAATTGCGTATATCCATAGACGGCATCCTCAATTGGTATAGTTAATATGCGTACCCCAAGAAAGTCCCGGGGGTTGTAGTTCACTATGGGCGATTCCAATCCGGTTCCTGTCAGTACGCCGTTTACTGGAAGGAAACCCAACATCAAAACCGTAAATACTAGCGATGCTTTTCCAATCCATTCTGCCCGAACAATAAAATGCAGGTAGATTAAGGTTGTTAGGGTAGCGATTGCCGTGATAAGTGTGTATATTTTATCATAATGCAACAATGCCATAACCGAACAGATTACCACACTGATAAAAACAATCAGGTTATTAAACCCAGATAGCCATCCCAACCTAAAGAACTTCTCGAAACAGAAATAGGTAAATATACATGAAAACGGAATACAGATAAAAAAAAGCCATTCCTCGATCGGTAACCCAGCCAGTACTATTCCGAGCGTATAATCGGTATTGAACCACCAAACACCTTTTGCCGTAAACCATATATCCCAAGCGATGAAAGGAATGGCAACAATAATTGCAGATTTTAAAAACTCCCCAAAATGACGATTAAAATAAATTCGTTTATCGTATGAGGCAATGAAACATATGATGACCGTAAAGAACAATATTGCGGAATAGGTATAAGCCATCATTTTTTTCCAGAGTTAAAGTACATTTTAAAATATTTGAATGGAACGAAAAGAAATCCAAAACATTCACCGTCTTCTTTCCCGATATGCCTGTGATGTTGCTTGTGTGCCCTGCGGAGTGCCAAAAAATAGGGATTTTGGGTCTGGGACAGAAATTTTACCCTTTGATGGATAAAAATATCGTGCACAAAAAAATAAGCCATTCCGTACAGCAAAATGCCTAAACCGATATGTAACAGGTAATTGAAATTTTCTACCGACCCGAAATACATCAAAGCAATCGTTGGTATGGAAAATATTACGAAAAAGTAGTCGTTCTTTTCAAAAGCGCCCTCACTGCTGTGGTCGTGATGGTCTCTGTGCAGGAACCAAAGGAAACCGTGCATGACATATTTGTGGATAATCCAGGTTGCCCCTTCCATCAATGTAAATGTGATCATTACGATTAAAAAAGCCATATCAGTTGTTAATTGGGTTAAAGAGTTTTTCTATGGTGTCGCGCCGGAAATCGAAAATATCCGTCAATTTCCTTTTCACTAACAGCAAATGTGCAATCTGTCCTACCAGGCCGAAAGGCAGTTCGTAATCTACCGTATCCTTCATCAAGACCCCATCTTTATTGGGGAAGAATTCATGAAGATGCCTCCAGTACTTATAAGGTCCTTTCTCCTGTAAATCAATAAAACATTTATTGTGTTCAACATGGGTGATTCTTGTCCTCCACTTCAAAGGGATTGTAAGTAACGGAGAAACGATATAATCGATGATCGTACCCTCAGCAATCTCCTCAGCGACATATTCCGACAGCACTGTAAAACCAATACCTTTAGGCGTAATCTTGGAAAGGTTCTTGGGAGAAGAGAAAAAACGCCAGGCTTCTTCGACGTCACAATTCAATTGTTGCTCTCTGTATAGCCGATTTCTCATAAATTAATCTTTTAAAAGTGTCCCTATCATCTTAAGAAGAATCTCCGACCTAATTTGGAGACTGTTTTCCTTAATAAAAGCGGAATCCTCATTTATGTTTGATTTGTACCCTAAAAAGGATGGAGCATTTTTTTGGACAGAAAGCCTGATAAACCTCAATTCAACATTCTCAGGTTCTTTTTTGATCGCTTTCTCGATGTTTTTCTTTCCTTCTCTGAATGTTTTGAGTTTGCTAATCGGACTAAAAACATGATTGGCCCAAATAGTTTGCAATCCACCTAAATATCCCAGATGAGTAGCCGAATTGTTTTTAGATTCCATCAATTCTCCAATCATTCTTTCGCACAATGCCCGGTTTGATACCAACTTGCTGTAATTAGACCTCACATCTTCTACAGCAATTGGACTAAAAATCCTTAAAAAGAATACTGAACTAATGAGCAAACCAGTTATATTCATCATAAAAAAGCCGTTTTATATCGTACATAACTTTTGAACGCCACGTATGCCTTTTCGGCATTGGGAACCCGAATCCTATTATTCAATATCTCTTTGGAGGATCTTCTTTTTATTTTTTGGAACAATGACAAATAGTACCTATAAGCTAAATATACACCGAACCTAGCGGAGCTGGGCAGTTTCTTAATTCCAACAAAAGCAATTCTAAACTCTTCTTCTATTTCCTTTTCAATCCGACATTTCACGCAATTATCAAATATGCGCATATCGATATCTGGAAAATAGGTCCTTCCCAAAACCTGATAATCATCCCTCAAATCCCTTAAAAAATTAACTTTTTGAAAAGCGGAGCCTAATTTCATTGCATAAGGTTCCAGTTCTTTATACCTTTCGGCGTCGCCATCCGTAAAAACTTGCAGGCACATCAACCCGACTACTTCCGCGGAACCAAAAATATATTCTTCATATAGCGCTGAATTGTAGTCTATTTTCCGCAGATCCATTTCCATACTATGCAAAAACTTTTCAATTAGTATTATGTCTATTTTAAAAAGATTTACCGTTTCTTGAAAGGATTGAAGGATTGGATTAAGGGATATCCCCTCGTGAAGTGCAACATAGGTTTCTGTTTTTAACCGGCTCAAGAGCTTCTCTTTATCATATCCATGAAAACTATCCACGATTTCATCGGCTAATCTCACGTACCCATATATGGCATATATTGCAGATCGAATTGAGGGTTTCAGCGACAGGATTCCCAAGGAAAAACTAGTGCTATATTTCTGGGTTGTTATCTTGCTAACCGAGTATGAAAGTTCGTCAAACAGCTGTTTCATGGTTTTATTTTTTTAGTTTGATTATTTCGTTTGCAACAATTCTACCTGAAATTATGGATGGAGGGATCCCAGGTCCGGGAACCGTCAATTGACCTGTGTAGAATAAATTTTTCAATCTTTTGTTTCTTATTTTGGGCTTTAGGACTGCAGTCTGACCTAGCGTATTAGCCAATCCATAGGCATTCCCACCATAGGCATTATAATCCGAAATAAAATCGCTGACACAGTAGCTTCTTTTGTATTCGATCTTTGACCGTAGATCTTGTATCCCTGTATGCCTTTCTATCCTTGAAAGCATGTTGTTCAAATATAGTTCACGTGTAGTTTCTGCATCGTCAATCCCGATTGCCAACGGCATTAGAAGGAATAAGTTCTCTTTGCCCGGGGGAGCTAAAGTACTGTCTGTTTTGGAAGGGCAACAGGAATAAAAGAGAGGCCTCTGTGGCCATTTTTTTTCTTCATATATAGAATCGACATGTTCATCAAGATCATTCTCAAAAAAAAGCGTATGATGTTCGAGGTTGGGAATGCTTTGATCGATCCCTAAATAATAAATCAGACTGGAGGGTGCAAAGGTTCTGTTTTGCCAGAATTCTTCTGAATAATTTCTGTTCTCTTTACTTAATAGGGTTTCTGTATGATGATAATCCGAAGAAGCAATGACAGCATCAAATTCATGGATCTTGCCATTTATGGTTAACGAGGTAACCTTTCCGCTACATGTGTTTATACTTTCAACGGTTTTGTTGAAATGGAAATTAGCACCTTGACTTTCGGCTACTTTTTTCATCGCCAAAACCAATTGATAAAACCCGCCCATCGGATAATAGGTCCCCAAAGCATAACCACCGTAATTCATCAAACTATACAATGCAGGGATATCCTTTGGAGAAGCACCCAGGAAAATTACGGGAAATTCCATCAAGGTCCTTAGCTTTTCACTTTTAAAATATTTAGCAACGTAAGGCCTGAAACCCGTCAACAAATCCAATTTAATCGCACTTTTGACTATCTTGAGAGAGAAGAATTCACTCCAATTGTGACAGGGTTTATTAATAAAATCCTGCATTCCTACTTCATACTTAAACTTTGCCGCTTGCATGAATTTATCCACTTGCATTCCAGCTCCTTTTTCGATTCCTTCAAACAGGACTTTAAGCTCTTCCAGACATTCGGGAATACTAATTTTTCCTTCTGAAAAAACCACTTCAAACTGTGGGTTTAACGATATCAACTCAAAGAAATCAGAAGTTTGACAACCGAAATCAGCAAAAAAACTATCCATAATATCCGGCATCCAGTACCAGCTGGGACCCATATCGAAAACATATCCATCATCGGTTGAAAACTGCCGCGCTCTACCTCCCGGCCGATCATGTTTTTCAAACACGTGAACATCATTACCTGCCTTTGCCAGGTAGGCACTTGCAGATAGTCCCGAGAATCCTGACCCTATAATGGCTATTTTCTTCTTCATCGCCTTTTATCCTTTAAAGCTTCATTCAATAAATATTCTGTTTCAATATTCTTGTAATATATCCGTTGATGGAACTTATTGAGTTTATTGAGCAATTTGATCAGCTCCATTTTTTCGGGATGGTTTAAGTCTCCTGTAACTATTTCGGTCGCTTTCCTGATTCTGTCCATTTGGTTTTCTAAAACATTCAATCCTTTGAAGCTGATTTTTAAAACTTTACTTCTTTTGTCAATTTCAGAATCAGTTTGATTGACCCAACCTTGAGAAATCAGACGATTGATAATTTGCATTCCAGCAGGTTTCTCGTGAACGTTCTTTTTTATCAAATCCATTTTGGTCATTTCACCAAATGCCTTTAGGTTAATCAGGTAAATAAAGTCTTCCTGCGAAGAGAAATCAGAACCGTATATGGCTGATTTGGAATAACTTTTAGCATATCTGTTCATATGGACAATTAAGGTACTAATTACACTTTCTGGACTGCGCCCACTTTCTTTTCCTTCCCAATAAGGCTCGGTCTCCATCTCCTGGCTGTTATATTTGACGTTTATCCATCTTTTAAAACCTTCGATATCATCAGGATATATGTTTTCTAACGAATTTTCTATCTCAAATTCTTCAACTAGATCGATAACACTTTTTAAAATATCGTACTTCATGTTTGTTTTGTTATACAATTATACTAATTTTTATTTACAATAGTATTTTTTTATACTTTTTTAAATTTTGATTTTAAATTTGAAAATAACAATATTGCATATCCTTGTTCACCAAACTTACTTAATCCCATCCCAATCAAACCTCTTCGCCTTTCACATCCAAATACGGCTTTGCACCTTAAAATTGGGCACTGTTACCGAATCAGGCGTCGTTTTTTGTCCTTAAATAATATTCTTGATTTTGCAGTGCTTATAAAAATTATGATAAGGGCCCTCATCTTTCAAAATGGAATAAACGTAAACTGAAAAAATTATTATTATTCGTAATCCAAAGTGGAATAAACATTATTTTTTATCTAATTTAATATTTTCGAAAACCTTATTTAATTGGATGTGTTATTTAGTTTATACTAAATTAAATATATATGGATTCTTTAGATTTAAAAGGAAAATGGAACATCCTCAAAGGTAAGGTTAAACAGAAGTATGCAGATTTAACGGATGACGATCTTCTTTATGTTGAAGGAAAAGAAGATGAACTCTATGGAAGGCTGCAGGAAAAAACGGGCAAGACCCGTGAAGAGGTAAGATCATGGTTAAACGATTTGGATAAGGAAGCATAGATAACAGTTTAGAATCTGGGAGCCTAACCTTATCAGTTAGGCTCTCTTCATTAAAACTACTTGATTTGGTTCAAGATTTAATAATATTCCTAGATTTCTTAAATCGATATCCTGCCACTAATGACAGATGCTCGATGGATACATTTTTTCCATAGAATTGGATTTCTTGAAAATTTCAAGAGTAAAATAGATTCTATCGTCAAACCCAAAGGGTAACTACATCATGGAAAATTATTTGAGAGCATTCCTAACGTATTTTTTCGATTAAAATATTTTGTGGTATTAGTGACAGGATATAATGGTACATCTAATAGAATAATTACTGGCACCCTTGTTAATTATAGAAATTTGATGTAAAATTTCATCAATTATCCTGATCAAGATCATTTTTCAATCAGTCCCAGTGCTTTAGCTTTGGGTTTGTTTTTTAAAATGCCCAGTGAACCAATTCAGTTTATGATGAGAAATCAATTTATCTTAGTTTGCCTAAAGTCAATGCTGGATGGTATTTTTGACTATTATGACATCAGCCTAACTAAAGTAGATACTAGACTCCATGCTGAAGAGAGCTGGCCAATAGGAACTGATGTTTATGTACTTTGCGGAATTTATGCCTCGCAGATCTATGTTCAAAGACTCTACATTGTCAGAGAAGCAACCGAAAACATGATCAAATTGCAGATTGAAAAACTAGCTGTTCGATTGAAAACAGAAATATCTAAGTCAAATAATCAACTCTCCCAAGGATAATTGGGAAAAGTTTGCCTTTTCCGGTCAAAGAAAAGGAAATTCCTACCTGATCCTTCTATTGGCATTGCTGCTGATGAACATTTCATTTTTTCCCTCAGAGATTATGGCCACAAATCTTTCATAATGCTTAAGGATATCAGCGATCAGTTCTTCCCTTGTGAAAAATCTCACATCATATCCCTGCCGGGCGTCCCCAAAATATGCCAAAGGAAAGTAGGCCTCCCCTTCCCCACTATCCGTAAGGTTTTCTTCACTCTGGAAATATTCAGGGACTTCCCTGGATTCACGCCTGATGCCGTAGAGGAAATTGTTGACAAGGTCATACTGAATCTCGATCTCTACGAACTTTGGTTCTGAACCCTGGGTAACCTTAGCTTCGACACCATTCTTCATGAATTCTTGCTGTAGCTCATGGATAGCTTCAGCAGCTATTTGGTTGATAAATTCATCTACATCGCTCCGGGCGTCAGCATTTACGATTTGTTTTAGCCGTTCTTTCCAGAATTTCCCCGACCACGGAACAGTCGATACCGAGAACTCTTGTTCGTAATACTTCTTATCGATCGATAGGGCCTTAACAAGGCAAACTATCATCATCAGTATGATTAACGAAAAGGGAAGTGCTGTGATCAGGGTCATGCTCTGCAGTGCCTCCAACCCTCCGGCATTCAATAAGAATAGTGCCAAAACGGCCAACAGCCCGCCCCATCCTGCAATCTGCCTTTTAGGGGAAATCTTTGCATTCTTGGTTGCGATGCTGTTCATCACGAACATTCCTGAATCTGCCGAGGTTACAAAAAAAATCATGATGATCCCTATCACCATAAAGCTGATCAATTTGGTTAATGGCAGGTATTCCAAAAACCTGAACATAAGGGAATCTGGATCAGTTGCCAGTGCGCTCAATGCACCTTCCGCAACATGGCTGTCCAGCCATATGGCACTATTGCCGAACACTGACATCCACATAAAATTGAAGATAGAAGGAAGGATAAGCACCGCAGCGATAAATTCGCGAATGGTTCTTCCTTTTGATATCTTGGCGATGAATAGGCCGACAAAAGGGGACCATGAGATCCACCAAGCCCAGTACAGGATTGTCCAATCGTAGAACCATGGCAAGGATTCTTCTTCATAAACATGGGTATTGAACGTTAGGCTGAAGAAATTATTGATGTAATTTCCAATCCCTTCCGTGAAGCTCCCTATCAGATAGACGGTCGGACCAAGAAAGAGCACGAAAACCATCAGCAAAATAACCACCCCTATATTGATGTTACTCAAGATCCTTACCCCTTTATCAACTCCTGTAGTAGCTGAAAAAACTGAAATCGATACCAGGATAACGACAATGAAAACCTGGTTGATGAAATCGGTACTAGGAACGATACCAAGGATCTCCAATCCTGAATTTACCTGGACCACCCCAAAGCCTAGGGTTGTCGTTATGCCAAAGAAAGTACTGCATAGGGCAAAAACATCGATTGCATTGCCCCAATTACCCTGGATCCTATCCTTCAATAATGGATACAGACAACTTCTTAGCGATAGGGGGAGTTTATACCTATAGGCAAAATAGGACAGTGCTAGACCGACAAGCCCATATATTGCCCAGGCGTGGATACCCCAATGGAAAAATGTATAAAGTTGGGCATTTTTAGCCGCATTGACATAACTCTTCTTGGCAAAAATCTCATTGGTATAATGTTGCATGGGTTCTGAAACACTAAAATACATCAAGCCTATTCCCATGCCTGCAGCAAAGAGCATAGATATCCATGAAAAAAATGAATAATCCGGAGAGCTGTCGTTCCTGCCCAGTTTGATGTCGCCAAATTTACTGACCATCAAAAATAAAAGGAAAAGTACAAAAATGGTTACCGACCAGACGTATACCCAATTCAGGTTTACAAAAATAAAGGCCTTAATATCATTTAGGATCTTGTTCACTGCCTCAGGGAAAATAGCTGATGCCAAACATACCCCTACAATAAATATCAAGCTTGGAATGGTGACTCCCATGCTGAGGGATGATCTGAAATTTTTCGTTTTTGACATAGACTGGTTCTATTTTTTAATCAAATTAAATTTATGCCTTTTCAGGCAATATTATCTGTTTTTTTTCTAGATCACACCATTGGTATTTTGACAAGGTTTTGAAACATGCAAATCAACCATTTTTCAAAAAACAGTACCTATTCTTCTGACACCAATGAAAAGTTAACAATAGGAGCATTCGCAATTGTACCATCATTAATTGCTCGATTTCCCTTATTACATTTTCAAATTGATCTACATTCTTTTGTTTTGATCCTTTACTTGGTTAGTGTAATTGCTCGTTTCAAGTTCCCTGACAAAATCCTCTCCCCAGTAATGAACATCATAATGTTTAATTTGTTGTAAGGACCTCTTGATCCGCAAAAGGGCTTCCTCTTCCGGCATGGTAAGGGCTTGGTGTAAGGACTCGATCATGCTTCGGCGATCATAGGGATTTGTTGGGACACAATATGGGAGTTCGACAGACGCACCAGCAAATTCAGAAAGTACCAGAACTCCCGATTGGTTCAAGATCCCCTGCGTTGCGACAAATTCCTTGGAAACAAGGTTTAGACCATCTCGCAAAGGTGTTATCCAAGCCACATCTGCCAGAGCATATTGGACAAGGACTTCTTCGAATGGAAGCGCTTGGAAGAAATATTGAATTGGAGTCCAGTCCAGAGTAGCGTACCTACCATTGATTTCTCCCACAGCCTGATTGACCTGATCCCTGATCTTGTCATAGATGCGCATGCCTTTCGATGGTGGGGTACAGACGTTTATCAGTTCGACCTTTCCCCGAAATTCGGGATATTCCTTCAGAAACTCCCCGAATGCCAATATCTTTTCCAAAGGTCCCTTCACATAATCCATCCGCTCAATTGACACAATTCGTTTCATATCTTTATTTTCTGCCTCCGCTCTGTATTTTTCGATCCGCTGCGCAATCCCTTCCTTAGTTATCAAGCTCTCAATCAACTCATAATTAACTCCAACCGGTTGTGCACCTAATCGAATAGTTCGTCCATCAACAGAGATTATTTTGGTCATCTCTTCAACACCCAACGCCATACTATAGGTAAGAAACTGCTTGGAAACATTCACCGATCTCATCCGCTTAAAAGGAGTGTGACTGCGCAGGACATCAATAAAATTCTCCACATACCTGGGGATATGGAAACTGATAAAATCACACATTAACAAGCTCCCAATGATCTCCCTTCGCCATGGAATTGTATTGAAAATATCTGCTGCGGGGAAAGCAGTGTGGTGAAAAAAACCAATTTTAAGATCTGGACGCATCATTTTTAGGAATGAAGGGACCATCCAAAGATTATACTCGTGAATCCATACCAATGCTTCAGGTTCGGCTTCTTTCGCTATCCGCTGGGCGAAAAGCTTATTTATTTTTAAATAATGAGCCCAGTCCAGGTGATTAAATTTAGCCTTATCGACAAAAGAAAAAATTGTTGGCCAAAATGCTTCCTTGGAAAACACCCTATAGAATTTATCAATGTCTTTCTGGGAAAGTGAGATAGCTGAGACATCAAGGTTAGGGTATTTATCGATATCAACCTTTTGCCTTACATCCTGATTTCCTTCCCCAAGATCCACTTCCTCACCAATCCAAATGCCGGGTCTCCCCTTTTCAAAGAGTCCTAATAAAGAAGGGATTATTCCATTGGGGCTTTGCGGGGGAACATTTTTCATGCTCCCTTCAACCATGATCTTTTCGAAAGGCAGTCGATGGTAAACCATCACCAACTGGCGATCTTTGGAAGATTGCCGAAGCAGGGGTTCTTCAATGAAATTATCAACGAAGGGGGCAAAAGATTCGATTTTTTCCATACATTCAAGAATCCCCCCAGCTCCCGGAAGACGTGCCTGATATACATTCAACAGATCTTCAGTAGCATCAAGAAGTGCGGTTTCAGACTCCCCAACAGCAACACCTAAAAATCCAGTATGGAACATGGAGAGGTCGTTCAATGTATCACCCGCAACCAAAACCTTGTTTTCTGGCACACCCAAATGAGCCACCAATTTTTTCAGTGAACTCCCTTTATTGACGCCTTTAGGAAGAATATCCAAATATTTTCCCAAGGATGTGACCACATCACAATTTCTCCCTTCAGCAATAGCGCGAACCTTAACTAAATCCGTACTTGCATCGTAATAATATGAGCAGCGTCGCTGCTGGGGGACTCTTTGATATACCAAACCGGGAATCTCTGAAAAATCCCCCTGAAGTTCATATACCGAAGGCCAATTACTTTCGATTTCATGTTGAATGGAGTCTATCGTAGTGAGTGTAGCACCCTCGCAAATAGTAGCCCCCACATCGGCAATTATAAAATGTGGTGTTGGGATCGTTGGATCGTTCAACAAAGGGATAACAGATTCCAATCCTCGCCCCGTAACGAAGACCAATTGAATATCCCTATTTCCCTTGATAATCTGATAGAGTTTTAGGCGATCTTCCATTGACCCCCCTAAAAATGTTCCATCCAAGTCAGTCGCTAATAGCATCATTTTAATTTCCCTTCCAATTCCTTAAATTTTGATCTTACGGAATGGTTTCCGTATAATATTTCATAAATAGATTCAAGGATGGGTAAACCCAATCCCTGTTCTTTCGCATAGCAAAAAAGCCCTTTAGTTGCCCAGTAGCCCTCAGCTACCATCCCTAATTTATCCATTGCTCCTTCTGCCGAATGCCCTTGGGCAACAAATTCTCCAAAACGACGATTTCGGCTGTTGTTCGAGTATGCCGTCACCAGCAAATCTCCAGCATAGGAAGAATTCAAGATCTCTCTTTGCGCATCCCTTTCAGTCCCTAGGATACATTGCATTTCGAAAAGAGCATTGCTAACGAGAACAGCCAGGAAATTATCGCCATAACCTAAACCTTTGGCCATACCGCTAGCTATACCTAATACGTTTTTATAGATAGAACCATAACCAACTCCAATTGGATCAATGTTGCTGCGCACTTTAACATAAGGTCTTTTAAACAAAACAGCTAACTTATCAGCCGTATCTGGGTTTGAGCAGGATAAGGTCAGGTAAGTTTGTTTGTTTTCTGCAATTTCTTCTGAATGGCAAGGTCCCGCAATGGTCACGATATGGGACTCTGGTAATTTCAAAGTTTGGCTCAGAAAACTGCTGGGGACTTCACAATTAGCTCCAACAGTACCTTTCATTGCGGCTAGTACAATCTTGTTTTCAAAAAGTGAACAATCTAGGTCATAACAGACCTGCTTAAGGGTGGCACTTGGAACGGCAAAAATGATAATCCTTGATTGAGCAACCACATGCCGCAGGTTTCCACTGGGAAAAACAAATATAGGATTGAGTTGAACTTGCGGAAGGTAACTAGGATTGTTTCCATTTTCCTTGACATGGTTTACCTGTTCTTTCCTTCGCAGGTACCAATATGTTGGGATCTTGTTTTCGGTTAATATTTTTACTAAAGCAGTAGCCCAACTTCCACCACCAACAACACTTATTTCAATCAAACTTTGGGGATTAATTTGCAGAATATTGGCTTAGAATTCTGCAGTTAAATAATTAATGAGCAACAAATGTATGAAATAATAAACTAATAAGCAATTTTTTTGGCAAAATACTGGGATTACATAGTTATTTATACCCAATTTAAGTTAATTGGAGGAGTTAAAAATGATACTTACTGCCCTAATTAGTTGAGGCTTCAAAATAAGCGTTTAAAATTCAATCCCAACTGAATTGCTTAAACTTCCTCATAACTTCCGCTGGATACCTTTCTAGTTTGGACAAGCTTTTTCCTTGACCGTTCTTACCTGGATAAGATCACCCCCAATTGGAACATCCTTCTGGCATTATGCTTCGCCTTCATGGAATTGATGGACTTTTCAATGAAACTCAAGCTATTCGGTCTGATGCCCTGACCTTTGAGTTCAGTTGAGATTTCCCCCTGATTCATACTTTGCATAAGGAATTCTATTATTTTATATTGGATTTCCATTATTCCATAAAGATAGAACAAGTGCTGCTATTATAGATATGATAAAAAAAATCCGGAGTAGACTTACTCCGGATACGCTTAACAAATTTATTGGCCGTGAGGTTGCCACTATAGTATTTTGGAGTTCCTAAATATATAAAAAAACAAGCTCTTCCAGCCACTCGAGGCGTTTTTTTTGCCAATTGACCTCACAATGTAGATACGTCTTAATTCAATCAATCGAACATTTCTTACATCCAGGGTTTTCAAATGACTTCATCTTCTCCATCCACGAGGATAACCCACTGAACAAAATTCAGGGAACTAAAGATTCCGTTTGCAATATAGATATCTGTTCATATTGACCAGTTCTGCTCAGAATTAAATTATTTATATAAATATCAGTTTATTGGGATTTTATCAACACTCCCAACTCCTCACTGATATGGTACCATCAGCATGGACCTCCCCTTTTAATCTTTACCCGAACAAGGGAATGAACCGCCTTCGGATATCTTCACAATTCTTAGGGTTGAATTTCTCGATCAGAGAAAGAATATTAAAAACCAAATCGAAACTGGGTAAGAAGGAAAGATTACCAAAAAAAGCCCACGGTTTGAATCTTTTCGATCATAACCATATATAGCATAGGTTAGAGAAACAAATCCGATAGTTCATTTTCTCGCCAACTTACTCCATTGCCCGTAGAGTAGATTATTGGGTTATGTTATTTCTGGAATTTCCGGATCAATGCAAAAAACATTTGGGAAATTTCAATCTTTTCTCACTCGTTCCTATATTTGACCCTAAAGCGTTTGAACTCTAACTAACGGGCCTAATGGATAGTAGCTATTGGGTTTTTTTGTGAAGAATCTTTTCATTAACTTTACTAGTCAATCATAGAGAGTTTATTCAATAATTCCCAATGGATAGGGTGAATCCATTGGGTTTTTATTTAAATCCTTAGATTTAATTCTATAGTAATTGCTCCAATTTGCTTTTCTAGCAAGAAGTCTTTGTTTTAGTCACAGTTGTCCTTATCATTCTCCATAATATCTATGGAAAAATTTGAAATGCAATTTTAAAGAATCTTAAAGGATGTAGGGTTAATGATGGTTTTAGCCAAATATTCCTGTGATAATTCATATTTGGAGAATTTTAGGTTCTGGAGATGTTTTTACCATTAGATAATTTGAAAGAAGGTTTATCAGTTATTGAAATTAACTAAAGTTTATATAAAGAATAGGAAAAAGCAATCACTTCTTAGTGAATCTAATTTTTTAAGCAGGGATGATAAATAAAAAATGCCAATCTTTCTTGATTGGCATTTTGTTAAGCACTCTAATACTATATTCTTTATTCGGCTTTGGAATTTAAGTTGGTATCGGCAATAGAGGTTAATTTTTCATCACAGGATTTTTCCTCCTTTAGGGTTGCCAAAAGCAGTTTTAACGCATCCTTATGCTGAAGGACCTTTGCGAAAGCTGCCAATGTTCCGTAAGTAGCGATTTCGTAATGCTCAACCTTCTGCGAAGCGGCAATTATTCCTGCATCACGGACAGCACCAGGCTCAGTTTCTTCCATTATGCCTTTTCCCTCTTCTAACAATCCTGCCATCGCATCACATTTCTCTGCTTTAGCTTTAACCCCGATTGACTTAAATACTTCTTCAAGCCTACTAACATGTTCCTTGGTTTCTTCCAAATGTGAAGAAATGGCAGTTTTTAGTTTTTGCGAGGTTGCATTTTTCTCCATTTTAGGTAACGCCTTTACCAATTCCTTTTCGGCCCAGTAAATATCTTTTAGACCGTCTTCAAATAGATCCTTTAAATCTTTAGCAGCATTACTTTTTGCTTTAATTTTAGTTTCTGTACTTGCTGATTTTGTTGTTGCCATAATGAAAATTTTTAGATTGTTTTAAATAAGAACAACCCTTATTTATAATAGTTCTATATTTTTTTATCTTCATTCCAAATAGAAATCCGAGCCCTAATCGAATACCTTAATCTTAGGATGAAATTGGCGTGATGGTTGTTCACGTACTCTAAAATTTTTAAGATATTTTATGACTTGGTTCAGTTTATTAAATTTGGGAAACGCTTTCGAAGTTCTCCTATTCACTATCAATTTCTGGCCTTTTGCCCGCTTGTATTTTTGTTTCCATTTTAATCCTTTCATTCATTTTTTCAATTTCGCGTTTGATAATGGCAATAGCAACATTCATTAGTTTAAAGCCTTAGAAAAATAAACATTTGATACCAACTGTTCCCAACTCCAACATTAGCTGTTAACTGGGCAATTTAGATACACCTCTGTTTTCTATTTTCCCCAGGAATTAATAAATAACAGAAAAAAACTTGGCTGAACCCAAAATTGAGTTATAAGATTATATTTTTGAACGTCACGGAAGTTATCTATAGTTTCTTTATTACATTCTTTAATTGGCTATCGTTATCCTTTAGGACTTCTTCAACATATTTAATGGCCAATTCCAATGACTTATGATCTCTTATCCATTCAGCGTGTGTCAGCACGAATTTTTCAATGTCCAATTTCAAGAGCTTTTCCATAAAATTTGCTTTTTTTACTGGACAAATGGTAGGATGAATAGGTTCTGTCTAATTTCAAAAAACCTTATCAAGCTGCAGTCCTCCCAATTGGAATTCTAGGAAATTTTTAATCTGTTCTAAGGAGCCCTTTTATTAAAATTAATGGAAAACCAAATAATTGACGGATAAAGGTCTTAAGGTATATTTGATTTTTTAATTCATAATCTATATAATTATAATTCCTGGTCTTTTTTAAAACCATTATTAAAGACATTTGTTACTGACAGAGAGATATAAACATATGAAAATTATGTTTTTGTTTAATTAGGCTCCCCAGATCGTCAAGGTTTTGGGGATTTTTTTGTATATTGGATCATCATCTTTTAGCATGATGATTATCGTTTAGAGCCTCAATTGTATTTCAGCATTCGATTGGGGCTTTTTTTTCCGAAAAAACACCTGATTGGAAGGGTTTAAGGACTTAATTAATTTATCTTCACCACATGATTCTTGAATTTTTGATTTTGTTAAGGAAACTTTCCCATAGTGCCATGGAATCCCTTTAGTAGAAAGTTAATGCATATTTGTATGAGATTCATCAACAACTCATCATAAAGGCTTTTTTTTGAGAAATTACTGTAGAATGAATTTATAAAATTTATTCATCAAATATTACAAGGAAAATAGTAGATTGAAATCCTTTAACAAAACTTGGACAATTAGGGAAACACTGATCCTTTCCCTTATCTCATAATAGTTTTTTTAGGGCTTTGTCCAAAGCAAGTTTCATCCCAATTATTACCAATGCTACCATTAAATCACATAAAAGCTATTATGTTTGACAAAGATTTCAAGTTGTAATGCGTGAAAGTTAAAACTCACTTTATCCTAATGTATATTAACGATATCAAAAATGCACTTCTATGGATTACCATGGCCTTATTAAATTAAATCGTCCTTAGAAAATCTAAGGACGATTTAATTTCAATTGTACAGTTAGGTGGATTACCATCCGGGATTTTGGCCAAGATCCGGATTTACAACTAAATCCGCATTTGATATTGGCTTCAAATATTTTTTATCATCAAACCTCCGATTCTCGTCTGCTCGCCAGATAATATGCCCTTTGGTTCCTTCAGTCAATTTCGCCGCTTTTCCATCAACAACAAAATAGGACACTCCTTGTTTTGGACTTGATGGTGTTTTGGTCACAAAGGATACATCAGGCGTTCCATTGCCATCTAGATCCATTTCTTGATCCATTCCCGGCACATAAATACCTTTCCATGGCATTTCTAATAAGGTTCCTTTTTTCCAACGCATCAGGTCATCATAACGTAAACCCTCATAAACCAATTCAATCCCTCTTTCTCTACGGACCTCCAACAAGTATTTATCAGAAATTTCCGGAAAATAAACCTGTTGCAAATAACGATCAACATCAGCAGGTGGTTTTGAACTGATTCCCGCACGCACCCGCAACGCTCCAATGGTCTCATTCCACAGGGCAGCATCACCCGATAATTTACCCAATTCTGCTGATGCTTCCGCATAATTCAGTAAGATCTCCGCATATCGCATCATCGTAATGGAATTGTACCCCTCCGTTACACCATCTAATCGCTTGTCATCCAAACTGAATTTCATAATATGGTAACCCGTAAAGGTATACCCAAAATTCGCCGGTGCTGCAGATCCATCTGAACGTTTATAACCCAATCCGCGAACCGTCTGTGATAATCGTGGATCGCGATTCTTCATCTCATCTACGAATAATAGCTCGTCATATCCTACTTGATCTGTAAAACGGCTTCCATCCACATTCAAATAGGTGTTGACAAATTGTTTGTTCAATCCCCATCTCGCACCAAATGTCGCTGAATTAAATTTCCAGGTAATTTCATGCCATCTCTTTAAAGCATTGTTATAAACATTGGACCACATGACCTCTCCTGAAACGGGATTCTCACTCGTAAATAGGGTTCGGTAATCCTTGCTTGGATTGCCGGTACTGTATAAGGTATATTGCTTTGAATCCACAAGCTCCTTGGAAGCATTCAAGGACTCTGTCAACCATTTTTCTGCCGTATTGGTCAACTTGATCTCTGGATGATATTTGCGATAGGTCCCTTCGAATAGACAAATTCTGGATTTCATCCCCAAGGCTACCCATTTTGTCATCATGGAAGAGGTATTGTCTTTCTTATCACGAATATTGGCTACCGCATAATTCAAATCCGCAAGAACAGAATCCATTACCGCATGTCTGGGATCGCGACCCTTATATAATAACTCTTTATCTTCTGTTGCCAATGGCTTTGAATACCAAGGCACATCCCCATAGTCTTTGACCATATCAAAATAAAACATGGCTCTGAACAACCGGGCAACCCCTGAATAATGCTTCCTTGCTTCTTCTGGAATGGATGGGTTATCGTATTTACTTAAGAAATAATTGATATTCCGAAGTTTCGTCCAACTCCATGCCCCTTGATCAACAGCTGAGAAATTTCCCGAGATAAATTTCGGAGAATTATTCTTGGAGGTATATTCACCCATTTCATCCGCCTGTACAATGGATAAACCAGATGGGATAAATTGTTGATAGAAGGAATTTGCATAAAGCTGTAAATCAGCCTCTGTTGTGAAATAAGTGTTTGGAACTAATTTATCAAATGGCTCACGGTCCAAGAAATCCTTGCTACATGAAGTAAATGCCAGCGCAGCCAATCCTAATATACTATATTTAATTTTTGAGTTCATGATGGTAGAATTAGAATGTTAAGTTAAGACCAAAAGTTGTTGTTTTTAATTGTGGATAGGCGTATCCCTCCCCTGAACCATTGGTTAACTCACCAATTGGCTTCTCTATAACTTCTGGGTCAAAATTCTCGGTATGTTTAAACAATCCTGAGAAAGTGAATAAGTTTTGCGCACTTGCAAAGACTTGTACATTGGCTAACTTAGTTTTCTGTAACCATTTTTGTGGCACATTATAATCAATGGTCAATGATTTTAATCGTAAATAAGAAGCATCTTGTAAATAACGAGTTTGAGGTGCACCCAATGAACGGTCAGTACCCAAAGCGGTATAACCTCTATATCTAGGGAAATAAGCATCTGGATTTTCTTCTGACCACATATCCTCCATCATTTTGGTTGGCTGGTATCCATAGGGTCTATTGTAAGGACCCCAGAACAATCCTGCTTCTGGTGAGAAATAATAATCACGCTTTGCAATCCCTTGGAAAAATGCCGATAATCCAATCCCATTCCATTTTCCTGATAAGGTAAATCCAAATTGGTAGCGCGGAGAATTATTACCAATAATTCGACGGTCTCCTGGATTATCTACTGTATTATCGCCTGAGTTTATGACACCATCCACATCTCCGTTCGGATTTGGTAAATCTGCAAATTTCAAATCTCCAGGTAACCAAACATTGTTGTTCGAGTTACGGATAAAACTTTGATCCGCATGGTTGGCAACATCTTCCTCAGATGTAAAGAAACCTAAGGTTTCATAACCCCAAATCTCACCAATCTCCTGACCTACATAGTAGTTGTTCAATAATTTTTTTGGATTGTTGAAGCGAGTAATATGGGATCTGCTATCCCATAAAGATCCATTGATTCCCCAGTTAAATGGTTTTCCGGCCAATTCAAATTGATTATTGTAATTCACCGTCAATTCCCATCCTTTTGTCGATAAGTCCGCAAAGTTTCCATAAGGAACAGCGGCACCAAAAACATTTGGCAATGGCTCACCCACGGTAAACATATCGTAGGTCATCCGGTTATACCAATCGAAAGTAAAGTTCAAGGCATTATCGAAGAACCCTAAATCTGCACCCACATTAAACGTTGTGGATCTCTCCCAGGTTAATCCAGATGGAATAACTCCTGGAATGGAAGTATAACTTGGTTGAACACCCCCTAGGATTACTCCGGTTTTGGCCACCGACATCTGTTCAAGATAACGGTATGGTGCTACGTTTCCATTTCCTAATGAACCATAGGAAGCTCTGAACTTCAAATTACTAACCAATGGTTTTGCATCTTGGAAAAACGATTCATTGGAAACAACCCATCCCGCTGATACCGAAGGGAAGAAACCAAATCGTTGGTCTTCAGGGAACTTCGAGGATCCATCATAACGACCGTTCAACTCAATCAGGTATTTGCTATCGTAGGCATAATTGAAACGGTAGAATACACCCAAATATGCCCATTCATTTCCACCTCCTGTAATATTAAAATTCAAGCCATCCATTAAATTGAAATCCGGTTTGTTCGATAAAATTATACCATCACGTTGTGAATTCAAGCTTTTTAAAGTTTGAGTTTCTACGTTGTAACCTAATAAGGCATTGATATCATGCTTATCTGCAAATTTCTTGGTATAATTTGCCGTTAAGTTTCCACCTAGATATTTTTTACGCTCGCTCAATTGTCTCAATAAGCTACGTCCAAAACGATCTATTACGCCCGGTGAATTACTATAGTTGATATAATTATTGGTTCTTTGCTCATCTTCCCAAGTTCTGGAATAGGTGAAATCGCCCTTAAGAGTCAATCCGTTAACTGGTTTGATTATCACTCCTGCAGTATTTCTCAATACAGTATTATTCAGGTCTGAAGCATTGTTCCCTTCAATAAAGGATGCTATTCCGGTATAAGCAGCAGAATGCGTAAAGGTGCCATCTGGATTATAAATTACCGCCATGGGATATCCTTGGTGCTCAAACTGCCTCCAGATATTGCCATCGCCATCAGCAAACATAGGATAGTGATAATCATAACTGCTGATTTCTGTATTGTTCTGGAAAGTCAACCAATCGGTAACTTTGATATCTCCTTTTCCACGAATATTGTACTTGTTGAACTTATCTGGATTAAAATTGAACAAACCTCCTTGATGAAAGTATCGGCCTGAAAGAAAATAAGAAGCTTTCTCTCCCCCTCCGGATACGCTCATCGCCTGTTCGGTACTCGGCATATTTTCCCTGTACACCATATTGTACCAATCGGTATTTCCAAAATACTCATAACGATTGGTCGCCTTATTGAAAACAACTTCCTCGCCTCCTGGATTCTCGGAATGCTTTTTCAAAGCTTCCAAATATTCCAATGAAAATGGATATATGTTATTTACGGAAATTGGAGTTGATTTATAATCATACCAGGCATTGAAGGCTTCATTAAAATTCTTTGCCCATTCATAACCATTGGTCACCAATTTTGGTTCTACCACCCGGTTATTCATGGAGAAGTTAGAGTTTAAGGTTACGGTTGCTTTTCCGGCTTTCGGGTTTTTCGTGGTAATCAATACCACCCCAAATGCGGCTCTAGATCCGTAAATTGCTGCCGATGAGGCATCTTTCAATACCGTTACACTTTCGATATCATTCGGGTTGATCATATTGGGGTCTCCTTCTACTCCATCAATCAACACCAATGCACTTCCCCCAGCACCAATCGAGGTTGATCCACGCACATTGAAAGTTGCTCCGCGCGTCGGACTTCCATCCACCATCTTTAGGTTTAAGTTGGGAAGTGCTCCTTGCAACATCCTACTTAAACTTGCCGCAGGACGGTTTTCAAGGACCTCTGAGGTTACCTGTGAAACGGCCCCGGTCAAATTGATCTTCTTTTGGGTTCCGTACCCGACAACTACGATCTCTTCAAGATCGTTCTTGTTGTCCAGCTGTATAACCACATTGTTCAAATCACCAGAAACCTGTTGGGTTTTGGTGGTAAACCCGACAAATGAGACAACCAAAGTCACATTGGATTTACTACTTTCCAAGGTAAATTGACCATTCTTATCCGTCGCTGTAGCACGATTGCTGCCTTGAATAGCAACCGTCGCGCTTTCAATTGGATTTCCACTCCCATCAACTACCCTCCCCGAAATAGTTTGCTGAAAATCAACTGAATTCATTAACTCAGTCCTCAATTTTGAAGCCGAGCTTTGGATTGGTAAGGACAAAACAGTCCCCGCCAATAGAAATATTGGTATGTAAGATTTCATAAAATTAGAATTCGCTTTTTACTTTAAATTGATGTCAAATTGTAAATGCTTATCGCTCCGAATAAATGTTGATATTATTTCATAGGTTAAATTCGATTGCCCTGCTTCGGCAGTCAAGATTTGAGTGGATTCTGGATATAAAACCAATCTCTTGGTGCCAGTCCCTCCTTTTAATTCCAACTCAAAATATAGATCACTATTGTTCTTAACTTCGTAATATTTGGTTCTTACCTTGGTTTTTACATTGGTTTTCTCATGGTAGGCTGGAGAAACTGAAATCGATGCTTTTACTAGATCTCTAACATTTTCTTCCTTTCCAAACAGGTAATTACTTGACCAGACTACCGTCCTACCAGCTTCCAATGCTTCGCGGATTCCGGCAGCTGTACGATCTTTCGCCATGACCAGTGTCATCGTTCTATGCACCCCCTGTTTCTCGATGTTATAATCATGAGCAATCAGGTTATGGATATCCGTATTTCCAATAATGGTTAAATTACGGTCCAAAGCCCAATCCAATGCTTTCTTATGAAAACCTAAGCCATTCACCACCTCAATTCCATGCAGCTTTTTCTCCTGATACATCTTTTCTACAAAATCAATCCATTCATAGGATCCAGGAATTGCTGTAGCTTTCCATCCAGGGTGATTCCAGAAAATAAATGCTTTTTGGACGTAAGCCTTGTAGATTGCTTCCTGATCTAAATTGGAATTGTTATCTGATACTAATTCGTTTGCATCTTGAATAAACAAAGCGTTAAAATGTCCTGGAGGCGTTTGTCTTGTCACTTCCGTTCCTTTGACCAAAACAATATTATTCTCCTTAGCCAGTTCAACAGCTAAGTCATGCGAACGATTGTGGTCTACCTTTACATCCGCACTGTGGGGGTTATATTCCATATGCTCGGTATATGAAATAGCATCCAACCCTTCACGCCAGGCTTCTTGAATTCTCACATTTGGCCATACATGACCATCGGTAAATACCGTATGCATGTGAAAATCACATTTCAATACTTGATAGCCATTGACATCGGGAATAATTAGATTTTCCCGTTTTACTGGATATGCGAATTCTGTTAAACGCATAATGCCATCATCAGTCTGTGCTTGTAATAAGCTAACCGAAAAAAAGAAGATTCCAATTAAGGATAATTTCATTTTCATAGTACACACTATTAGGTTGATTTATAACGGCAAAAGTAATTACGGTTTATTAATACAATATTAAGAACATGTTTACGATTGATTAATAAAAAAAGATTTTTTAAACAAAAAAGTGAATTTTTAAAGCATTTAATCAATAAATAAAAATAAAACTTAATTGTTTTTTATTTACAATCATAAATTGAATTTAACTATTACCGATAAATCGAAATAATCAGCATTAAGGAAGAAAAAGAATTAGGACATTTTTCCGTACAGATAAATTATATCTGTTAGAATTTTAGGAGGAGTTAAATATGGTTTTTAATAAATACCAATCCATAGGGATTTATTAACCCAAATAAAAGAAAGATACTCTTTCCAATATTTTATATCAATATAGCTTGGTAAATGCAAGCCAACTCCTTGAAAATATCTATTTAATTATGCTATTTTTTTTTGTAGTATTGAGATAGTTCAAAATAGGTTGAATCCACAACTACCATTGTGTCATATTCAAGAAAAATACTAAACATATTTCCGAGAGTTATGTTCAAGAGTTCATTGGTATCTTCAATATAGTCTGGAGTGGTGATTTTCCTAACGGATTTATGCAGTACATTCAAATTTTCAAATTTATTAGCTTTAAAAAATACTTTAAATAATTATTTAACTGAGCTAAAGCAAATATTATTTCACAACGAGGGGATATTTTTAAAAATTTATTCTAAAAAAAGAGTATTTTATCCGATATTGTTCAGGATTTGTTAAACCGAATAACTTTAAGATGTACAGTAATTTAACCAACATCGATTAATTGATACTGTAATAGCTATAATACTTATATAAAGGGATGTATTAATGACGTTAAAGTAACTTGGTTTGAAAAATAATTAAATTTTGCGTTAAATATAGATTGTGGAACCATCTTACTGGAAAAAGATAATTGAGGAATTAAAAACTTCCTACAAGAAATTTGAAAGGGTTTATATTGATGAAATTGAAGAGGAGGATTATAAAGATCCGCTCACATCAATCATATTTGATTTTTTCAAAATATCCTTTACGGTTATGTTGATGATTCTAGCATTTTTATTGTCATAGGAAGGAATAAAGCATGAGTACCAAACCAACTATTGATTTCTTAACCAGGGTTAAGGAAATGTTAAAAAAGATTAAGGAAACACTGTTAAAAGAGGGAGCTAATTTAGAGCCAGAAAGTAGGTTTATTAGAAGATTATTTTACCTTTTTGAAATAGTTACCATTTTTGCGATGTTTTCTTGCTTTTTTCTTCTATTTAAATGTAGTATTTAGAGCTGAATATGATTGATTATCATAAATATGATATTTTATCAATGAGTAATTGGAAATCCTAAAATTGCTAACAATTTAAAGCACATTTGATTGCAAATAAAATCCCCCATTAATGAAATGCTAAAAATCACTGTTTGATTCCACCAGTTAACGCCAAATACTTGGTACCTTTCTCTAAAACTTACTGCATACAATGATAGTTCCTTTTACGTTTTAAAGAAGATATTCAAATTTAACTTCAAGATAAAAACACAAAGTCTTCAGGCTTATTGGAAAAAGTGAATTGGTTAACATAAAAAAGTGACAACCTTTATTCAAGATTAAAAATCCGATAGTAAAAAATAACGGTTGGTCCCTGGCCATGCGCCGCCCAGAAACATTTTTATCTTCTCCTCGCCTACTTGGATTAATGCCTAGCTCCGTGAAGATAACACATATAGTTTTTTTGAAATGGAAAATTTCCCAGCAATTCAGCCTTGTGTGCCGAACTCAAAAATCAACATTTCATTTTAATTGTCTTCATCATTATATACTTTATGAATAATCAACAATCGAAAGGGCCTGAAGGACCATTCCTTCCAGTACTAAATATTAAGATACACTATAAATCTTAATGTTCGGCTTGCCCTTTATGTATGGTTTCAGGGAGGTAACCACATTTTTTTTAAAAAGGTTGCTCATCAGGTATTCCTGAGCGTCTTCTACACACTCAAAACCGTGCAACAGCAGCACATCGTCGATATGGTATAATAGTTCTTTCGACAGAGCACCTTTTATTGTCTCTAGAAAGGGATGTTTATACAGGCAATAAACTGCCGCTGCACCCGCTAAATCCATACCGACAATCGTAAGTGTAATCACTAAATATGCCGTTGCCATAGGTGTAAAATTTTGGTTAACAAAAGTCTTTGATTTACAGCTTTTAAACAATGAGCAAATAGAAAAACAAATGGTAATTTTAAGAAATGGACTTTCTAAAATCTTTCGGTGAAACACCTGTATATTTTTTAAAATATTTTACAAAATAAGAGGCATCTTCAAAGCCTAAACGGTAAGCCACCTGATTGACATTGGAGTTGGAATACAATAATAGACGCTGAGCTTCCAAAATAATTCGCTCCTGAACCATTTGGGAAGGAGTTTTATGGAGCTGTTGGTGGGTGAGGTCGGACAGACTCCTCGAAGAGATATGCAATGAACTGGCATACTCGGCAATGGTATATCCTTTTTTATAGTTTTCGTCTATCAGATTGATGAACCTCATAAGCACCAATCTTTTGTCGTTGAAAGTTGGAGACCAGACCTCAGAGCCCTGTTCAAAAATGTTCTTCTTGCGCTGTACCTGAATAAGGAATGATTTGAGGTAGCTGCCCAAAATCAATTCCTTGCCAAATGTTTCTTCATTGTTCAATTCATCCTTTATCTGTGAAACATACCTATCCAAGGTATCGACGATCCCCGTACTGACGTTTAAAGAGGATTGATGGAGGGAATTATTAAATAAATTGAAATGCAGGAAAAAATCTAATGGGCTTTGTTCCTGTAACAGGAATAACCGGTTAAAATGAAATAGCACACCTTCATAATCGTAATTTTCATCAAAGTGATGCACCTGATTGGGTCCAACGAAAAAAATCGAATTATCAAAAACATCGTAGGTCTTGAAATCGACAGAATGTTTCCCTTTTCCTTTTTTAAACCATATGACCTGATAAAAGCTGTGAATGTGCGGTCTTACTACTTGGCATTGATTTTCCATTAAATGTGCCTTCAGATCATATAAAGCAAACTGTGGACATTCAGGCTTGTGCCTATAGATGATATTCATTGATTATGTTCGACTTTTCTTTTGCCATAGACACTCAACTGAGAACACTGTACCTTTTTGCTAATTTACAAATTTGGTGTATACTCCAAATCCACCAGTATATAGATTCGCTTTTTTTTCCTATATGTTCCATTATTTTTCCGATTTGTCCACTGATATCAAAGGGATAAAAATGGAAATTTGAAGGTTAAAATCAAAAACGGTTCCATAAGATGAATGAAAAGCAACGTATTGTTATCATAGAAGGTGGATTGAGTGGGTTAACTTTGGCTTACCTGCTAACAAAAAGGAATATAGATTTCATTATTTTGGAAGCATCTTCCAGACTTGGCGGAAGGATACAGACCGTCACAGGAACCTTACAGACTCCTTTGGAATTGGGCGCAACCTGGTTCTCCGACCTGCATTCGAATCTTCTGTTTTTAATAAATGAATTGGGACTCCGAAAATACCCACAGTTCTCAAAAGGTTTAACATTGTTTCAGACCAAATCGTTTGAACAACCACAGAAATTCTATATCCCCGAGGCTGAAAAACCATCTTACCGTTTAACCGGGGGCACGCAAATGTTGATCGATACTTTGGGAGCTAAGCTACCCCAAGACCGTATTTTTTTGAATTGTAAGATCAGATCGATAAAACAAACAGGAGAAGGTATGATGCTTGAAAATGATATGGGCAAAGAAATAGAGGCTGACAAAGTCATCCTGTGCATTCCTCCACAGTTAGTATCTAATATAATGTTTTCACCATTGTTACCTGAAGAACTCACGGCCCTTCTTCCCAACTTACAAACCTGGATGGCAGGATCAATAAAGTTCACATTGGAATATGACCAACCTTTTTGGCGGAACCAGGGATATTCAGGAATGCTGTACAGCCATGCAGGTATCATTACTGAAATGTACGACCATACCAATTTTGAAGAGGATAGATTTGGCTTTACGGGTTTTCTAAACACAGGGGCTTCAGCTTACATGCCCAAAGTGAGAAAAGGGCTTGTTTTACAACAATTAGGCGAATTGATTGGGAAAAAGGCTCTCACCCCAACTGCTTATTTTGATAAGGTCTGGTCAGATGAATTTATATTGACTGGTAATCTGACAATCCAACGTCCGCATCAAGATAACGGGCATCCGCTGTTACATCACAGTTATATGAAGGGTAATTTGTACCTCGCAGCAAGTGAAACGGCAACCCAATATCCTGGTTATATGGAGGGGGCGGTTATTGCGGCTCGATCAGTATCCGAAAAACTGATTGAATTTATAACCTAGCGATTTTTGATCATTAATTAAAATATCTATTCAAAGTTTCAGTGGAACGTTTGATAGGGAACTCTTTTCAGTAACCAACCAAATTACACCATTAAATTTAATGTGAATCCGCACAGCAAAGTTTTATAGAAAATAATATCCTTATCAAAAAATGTCTTGGTTAATTAATTGGTGGTTATTTCAAGTATCGTCGTCCGAAAATCATATCGTTTTTTTTTTATTTGAAGAAATCTGGTCATGAAAGAAAAAAACTCCTAAATGTTTTATGTATTGAAAGAATTTATCCTAGGGATGAATAATGTTACAGCAGAAATGTTGTTCGCCAGCCAAAAAACATTCTGCTATTTTTTGCTTTAAGTAGCAATTAAACAAAAATATAACCAAAGAATTATACCGCCATATTTGCCTTTAACCAAATTACTATATATTTTCGAACCATACTTAAATCATTATATGAAACTTCTATTAGTTCATTTATTTATTCTATATCCCTTTGTGGTTTTGGGCCAATCCGAAACCTCAAACATTATTATGAAAACGGAGTACGGTTCAAAGAATAAAGAATTGAGAGAACTCTTGCGTTTTGAAAATATTGACCATTATAATGTGGTTTTCTCTGGGAAGGAGCTAAAGGGAAGAAATTTTTCCTTGATTTCAAAAACATATTTGGATGGTGTTAACACAAATATAGATACGATCGTGAACTCTAAGCAGACCGGAGATCCGAGGATCGCCTCTGATAGTCTCAGTTTTTCAGTTACCGGAAAGAAGATGGAGGGAAGGCTTAAGGTATTTTTTAAATTCCAAGGCCAAGGAAATGAAAGGTATTTTGAGGCTATTCAGTCTGATGATTATTCTATGCGTGACATTGGCGTGGATTGGAAAATAAAAGTAGGTGATCCATTCCCTGCTTTTGCATATATTTTACCCTATGAAAGAAATGGCCAAAAGATGTACTGTGAAGTGGATAAACACGGAAAAGATATAAACTCATGGGGAGCAAAATTTGGTATTAAGCATTATATAATCTTTGAGATTAAATTTGATTAAAATTTCTAAAAAGTATAACCTCATTAGCAAGATCTAGCAAGCTACAGAATTCAATAATGTTTATTTCGCAATTCATCAGTATTACCACTGAACTGAATTCTTACTTACATAAGGAATAACATGTGAAATTTAACGATATAAAACATCTCCTCAACCCAAGGTCTTGTTTTCCTGCTCATATGCTTAGATTTTATGAGTAAACCTTTTCAGTTCGATTTTGAACTCTATTTAGACCGTGGTGGCAGTGGTAATTTTACAAATCGCTTCAATCAATACTTTTCTCTTTTAAACCTGATGGACACGCAAAGAATGGTCCTAATCCCTATTCATTTCCAATCTCCTTCAAATGATTGATCTATTAGACCTTAACCAATGATAAGCGATTGTAGAAAGATCAATCAAAGGAAAATAGTATGCCAAACAAAATAAAATTTGAACTTTTTTCATACATAGTACAGAAACTTTAGTCTTTAAATTTCTTTAATACAATTAATACATTCGAATATGAATAAAGTTATTGATGGATCATGGACGTGGATGATTCCAGATTTCAAAAACTTAATAATATTCACATATTATAATAGTTTCACTTTGATAAAAAAATAAGAAAAAACTTATTTATATTTAAATGTTCATAAAGTAACATTGTTCAAATATTAAAAGCCCTGATTTGAATTTTCAGGGTTTTTACTTATATTTAAGTTCTCTTTGTACAACCATTAAAGGAAAATCAAAAAAAACCTAACGGATTAGCCTCATGTTAGGTTTTTTTATTTTCCGATCTAAATTACCAAAAATGATTCCACTGTTTCATTTTAAAACTTATATTAAACGGATGTTGGAATAAATGGTTTTGTATTTTTCAAGGATTTGCTTATCCGACCGCGATCAATACACTGTATTATTAAATATTGGTTTTGAATTGTAATCCTAATAAAATTCCTAAAATATCATCATTTACCTCTTGAATTGATTTGCTGAAAGCGTATTTTTGATATGCACAAATAATTCTATTCCTTACTCTTCAGATTGTTTTAATTTTCTTTCCTTTTTAGGGTAATTTGAAAATGATTTTTTTCGTATCCAATATAAAATATTCCCGATTTTCCTGTTTTTTTAATCTCAAAATTGAAATTTTGAATATTCCCAATACCTTTTTGGGAATAGGTTATCCAATAGATGTTCGCTCGTAATTTTCTTGAATTGAATTGCAGGATTTTATACAATCATTAATTATGAATAAACCATAATATCCCAAAACACAAGTCATATACAATAAGAATCCTGTGATTATTCCTATTAGTTTTCAAAAATCACAGAATTGTATTTGAGATATATTTACCTGAGAGAAATTATCCTTTAAAAACAACTTATCCTAGTATTCAGCTTGTTCAATATATTGGATTGGTATTATTAAGGTTTTCTAATATTATTTTTGATTTTTCAAATGCTTGATCCATCAGAGAGTCTCTCATATCAATTTCCTTTCTCAATTGATCTGTTTTTTTTATCAAAAATACATTTAGTCCAATGGAAATCAGTAGAAAGAGTAATAGTGCAAAGGCAGCAAAAATGAGGTTTTGTTTCATCCTAATATGCCACCAAATTAATATTTTTTCACTACTTGTCCAAAATAGTTATCGACATAGGCTCTCTTGATCAAAGACAAAAGTTAAAACTTCCCTTTCCATGTCCTCATAAGAATTAAATTTTTTCAACAGAAGCTAGAAAAAACAATAATTATTTTCAAGGCTAATGGTGGTGACTCCACTTTACCACAATTTATTAAGTTTAAATGGATATGGAAACAAACGTCATTCTAATTCATTCAGTAATTTGGAAAAATTGTTCAGGAAGGATTTTCCCACATTTGCTAACTTTATAATTTACAGATAACAAAATAAACGCCTTCCTTATCACGAAATTTCATTGCTCGGAATTCTGTATGCCGTGAAATTTCAATGATCATATTTTCAAGAACATTAGGATCCAAAATGCTATTTATTTCATTTGACCTGAACCTGAAATTTCTTTCTGCATATCTCTTCTCGTAGAATTCTGTAAGGAATTCTATTTTATCTTTTTTTGTTCCATTGACAAACATTTGGATGAAATTTAATTCAATTTTAAATAATAAAAACGATAATTACGCGCTTAATATTTGCTTAATTGTAAGATTAAATCCATAATAAGTATCCCCTAAATTTTAAAGAAAAATTTTCACTCGAAGATGAAATACGTGAGAAAAGAAATATTGGATTTAACAATAATCATAACGACTAAAAGCCAAAAAATGACATTCAAGGAATTTCCCAATGGACATTAAAATCAAATCCTATGTTAATCCTCATAATTTGTGACCAATTTTCTTGTAATTTATAAAACCTGTCGACAAATGGACAGAACTCGGTAAAAATTGATAAAAATTTAGAAATTAACCTCGTCACATTGCATAGAAGGTGTGTATACCGTCTGTTAGTTTCGGGTCTTTCCAAAGCGTCCATAAATAACTGCTCCGTTTGGATTCTATCAGTTTATTTCAATTTTACCTTCGAAATTCCTTTCCTAAAATTTCATGGATCTCTATTATTTTTTCTTTTCAAGGTCAATTTCTGAATAATTCACCCAATGGACCTCAATTGTTGAGATTTTTCTATTTGCAACATTCACATTACCGTGATTTATTTCCCATATTATTTGATACATTTATAAAAATGCTTTAAAAAGCGAATATTAAAATAAATTAGGTCCAGATCTTCCGCCGGAATGTTCTGGTTTTAAATTTATTCCATAATTTATGCACTTTTAATGTATCATAAAATGTAGTATGTTTTTTAGTTTGGCCCATTGGGAAAATTTCAATGGGCTTTTTTAGTTTCATTGCCTAATTTGATCTCTATTAAGGTTTTGTCCAGAAGCCTCCACAATGTACAATATATATTATTGGACTCTTTGATCTCTATTGTTTTTGCTTCTCTTAAATTGTCTTCCAAAAAATAGCTTGTTGATAATCATTCCCAATGAATTGGATGAATCCATTGGGATTTTTATGTGTACATCTGATCAGGGATCCTTTTATTTTTAATCTTACAACAGACCCCTCTACTATATTCTAAAAGCTCAATGCCGTGGATACGGTTGTTTTTTTCATTGGATGATTATTTCCGGTAACTTTTTATTTTTAATTCTATTTACTCCAAATCTCTTCTATCATTTTGTTCTTAATATTTCCGTCGAAAATTTCAAGAAGGAATGAAAGAGAAAAATTCGTATTCTATATACTATTCGATAATGACAACAAAGTATTCGTCCAAATATTAATTCACATTTCTATATGCCATTCATCACATTTTAATTTAGATAAAGGTTAATTAGATTTAAACAGACTGTCTTTTTTATTTTCCAGATTGGACAATCGGTATTTACTTTCTTTTAGTCTATTATTATATTTCAACCAGCTGAATAATTACCTATACGGACCATTCTTACGTAATATTCAACTTCTGCAAAGCCGAATTATTAAAATCTCTTTATCAAGCCTAATTATTATATTACATATCGGTTTATTTACAATCCTGACTAGAACAAACGTTATTGCATGGGATATATATAATTGGTACCTTTAAGCTCCTTAATTCTACAATAATTGGTTTGTGCCCAATGGCGTCCCCCGCTATTGGGCATTGTTTTATTTATAAGTTAATTAGTAATTTTAAGTAACTCATAAAAGTCAGCACCCAATCTTCACAGTGGAGGGATCACCGCTGGTTTTTTGTTTCACCAAGATTTTTTTCAAGAAAAAAAACAGGTTACAGATTATCTCATAATATCACAGATAGTAAAATTAGATTTTTACCCAATAGCATTTCCCGCTATTGAATTTTATTTTTATTTGTTATCTTTAAGTATTAATTCTACAATAGATCGGTTTGTGCCCAACTGCTTTTGCTTTTGGGCTTTTTATTCAAATTATTTCTCCTAGCTTTATTGTATAATCATAAATACATTTTATTATCAATCTTACCCAATGGAAAGGGACGTTCATTGGGTAATTTTGTTATATTTGACAAGTTCAATTTTTTACATTTGATCAAATAAGGCTACCCAATAACTTTTTCGTTATTGGTTTTTTTAATTATTATCCTTAACTTAACCTTTGCAATATGCAAACCTCTCATAGGTTTTTAATCTCAGGTGGCTCAGTGATTTTATTGCTGAGCTTTTTATTGCACTTAGGTCATGTAGGCTTTCTTCTCCCCTAACTTTATCCATATTCAAATGGTCATGAAAAAATTCTTGATTTCTAGTTCCAAACTATATGTGTTTATTGGCCTTTAATAAAGAAAATTAATAAAATTCATCTTTCTCCCTGCATTACACTTTCACAAATGTCCAGCTTATTCACAAAGAAAAAACACATATATTCTTAGTTAGGTAGAATCATGCGATAGTACATGCCGAGCACACCTAGCTATGGACTCCTCAAAAATGCTCTACTCCAAGGCTAACTTAAATTGCCCCATACTGAACTTGGCTGAAAAAAGAATTTTGCTTGGGCTGCTTGGCCGAAGGACGCCAACATTCATATTATAATTGATGATTTGAGATTCTATCTTTAAAAACCACTAAGACCACAACCTATTGACGCTCCTTTTAATTGACTAAAATGATAATTTTAATTCGCGACAATGAAGATATAATTTTTATCTAAATCAAATCTTTAATTGCAATTTTCAACGTTTTTTAGTAAATTATGATAAATCCTCTATACAACCATTTAAAGGAAAATCAAGAAACCTGATGGGATATTTCCTATCAGGTTTTTTTGAGGTTAAGAAATCAAATGTCAATAGATTATTGGATAAATTTTACATTAGTTTCGCAAATTACCCTAATTAATAGGATGTGTTAATTATCAATTTGCTATAACCTCCTGAATAAGAAATTCGTTTGGGTATATTTCTGCTTGCAAAACATAATAAATTGTTCAACACGTATCCAATGTTAGACTAAAGTGAAAATAACTGCTTATCAATGACTGATATTATATAAGATTATCAAAATACTTAATAATCCCTATTTCCTCTAAGAAATAAACCTCTGGAACGACCTAAAGATTAAATCTACTATAAGCCGATCTATAGGTTAAAAGTCGAGCACCAGAATCCAATCATTTCCACGTCCTCTTGAAGGAGCAGAGAATTTGGCAATGTCATTTCCTTTCAACTTCTTTTTAGTCAGCCAATTACCATTGCGTGGGTTATACCAGACAGTCTCAATCTCAATTCGATCAAGTACGGGTAAATTCAAGATCACATCCGTACCATTGGGTAGATAAACCATAGCGAAATCATTTCCCGTTGAAGCAACTGTCCAATCAGTATCTGCTCCATCAGTATTCAGAATCAATTCTGGAAACGGTTTCATTTGGTTAGCTTTTCTCGAACCTAGGAGATTACGTGCATGGATGATATCCCAAGCCCCTTCTAGATCTAAATCGTCAGTCCAAAAACTTCTTGCAAAACCAACGGGTTCATTGGACTCATCACGCATTTGCCAGATCGAATGGCATCCGTATGTATAACCAAACCCACCAGAAAATATTGACCAGTATAGCGACTGCCTCACATCCACATCATCGAACCAACCTAATTCATTAGGGTTCCAGTTAACAGGATGATTTTCATACCGAGGTTCTGCATCCATGATAGGTTTTACAGGTACGCGATGATAATCAGGCACTAAGATACGCCTATAAATTTCTGATGTGCGTTTGGCATGGCCAGTCTGAACCATATTAAAATCCAACCAATCCTCATTATGAAACCATTCAGCAGAACTTCGTTCACCTATTGGGTGATAGGTCATTAAATGTTCGTTATCCATCGATTTAATACCTTCCGCCATGGAGCACCAAATATCAAAGTTTTTCCCGCCTCCAGACCTATCACCTCCCATTATCCATATAATGTTAGGGTGACTTTTGTATCTCTGGCCCAAAAATTCCCCATATTCAAAGGCATTTTTTTCAGTGAATATTTCTGGACCTATCCCCCATTTTTTATCAACCTTATCACCCCAAGTTGGTAGCAGACCAATAAAAAGCCCCTTTTCACATGCACGTTCCACAACCCAATCAATATGTTTAAAATAATTCTCGTTGGGGTGACTAGGATCTCTTCCTAAAAGAGGTACATTCCCCTCACTATTTGGAACAACCAATCCATCTAATTCCGCAAGAATTACCGCTTGAATTACCGTAAATCCTTTCTGTCGCCGATTTTCTAAATACGTTTCCGTACTTTTCTTATCAAGTCGATGAAATAATTCCCATGCAGTATCACCAAAATAGGGAAAATGGTCCCCATCTTCAAAGGCCAAAAATCTCCGGCTAGAATCTACTACTAATTTACCATGTGAGAAATCAACGGAAGGTCCATTCCATTTAATTTCTTGAGCGAAGATGGAAGGTAGTATCGATAAAGTTGATATAATGAAGACAAAATAGGTTTTCATGGTTTTCAAAATATATGTTTAATTCTAGCGGAAAAACTTTCTAATTCAAATAACGGTAAGATTCGTGTAAACACAACGTTGTTAATATTTATTATCTAAAGATTTTCTGAAGACTGTTAATGAAAATCCTTTGTGATTCGCACGAGGGTCATAAGTAAGCTAAATGCTGAAATCCTAAAAAAGTAGTTGGTTCAATTCCTCCATTTGACCAATTTTAAGAAATGAGCTTGAATTAAGACCATACAAGGGGGCTTCTTTTTTAGATATGTTACTTATATTAAATACCAGGAAAGTATTTGGAATCTGTCCCAGTACATTCAATTATCCCTTGCAATAGGCTTTTCCAAACCACCTTGAAAAAGGGATGATTTGGATTTCGATCATAATCCACCTGAGCTACATGGAGTTTACCATTTGCATCAGGGTTACTGTCGTTGATAAAGAATTTATTGGCAATAAATGATAAGATCCCTTTTTTACCTCTACCCTTACCTGGATCCTTAAGTAATTCAACTTTCAGATGGTCATATTCAAAAATGAATTCCCCCCAATTCTTGGTGTCATTTCCTTCCATGTCAAAGGTAATTGCTTTTAAATTGCCTTCCGTCAAACGAATGTTGAGAAGTGGTTCTAAGATTCTGTTATACCCTGAAACCTTCATGGCAGATAATTTGCCTGCATAAGAATAATTACCGATATCGCTTAGCATGTCAAAGGAAAATTGGACTTTCAGCTGACCTTGACCATAAACACTTCCTTGCAAATCGGCATTCATATTTCTATTTTTACGTAGGACAGATCCTACATTACTAACATTCTGAAATGTCCCGCTGATATTCTTGAAATCAATTTTCCCCTCTCTGAAATATTTGTCACTAATTTGCGCATAACTCAGATCAATGTGGCTAACCTTGACACCCTTAATGGAAATGGGAACACCGACCTCAAGTAATTGCTGAGCAGGAGATTGACCAATTTTAGAGACATTTTCCTTTTGGTATCTTTTATCTTTTGCTAGTTCAAATAGGCCCCCTTTAACATGCATACTGTCAGCCTCAAAAATCTTTCCCAACAAAAGCTTTTGGCTATTTACACCAGAAATATGGATAGAATCGATTTTCATATCGATCCTTGGCTTATTGAGTTTATCCTGCTTGGCAAAATTCTCCAAATTTAAAGTAGGCTGAAGCGCTAAATTACCAATATTCATCATTCCGTCCTGAGAACTAAACCTGAAATCTTCTATTCTAAATTTATAGGGAGCTCTCTTCAAATCGGTAGTGAATTCTGGAATATGAATTGCAATGTCCTTTGCATATAAAATACGCATGCTGTCTTTGAGAGATTGTTCATCAAGCAAAAATTTCGTCACAGTCAGATTTGCCCCATTGACAGTAATTGAATTGCTCTTTTCATTATTTAGATTCACAAACTCCAAATCAATGGAATTCACCCGGAATTCATCTAGAGCAATGGACTTAAAACGATTTTTTATCCTATCATAAAGATTTTTCTCTGATTTATCCATGTTGTACGAACGACTCCTTAAAATAGCTTTACACTTTAATGAATCCAGCTCAATAGAACTTATTTGGATTCTCTTCTTTACAAAAATATCCCAAAGATTCAAGCCGCTTACTCTCAAACTATTTGTTCTTCCTTGAAATCTGGTGTTTGGAGCTTTCTTGGAGATGTCCAGATTCTTGTAAATAATACTGTCGTGGACAAGCCTTACATCCTTCAAAGACAAATTACCACCAGCAATGTTTAGATCCAGATCGCTATATTTTATGCTGTAAAGACCTTTCGAATATTCGGCGATAGTATCCTCCAACCTTTTACCTAGCAAAGGTTTTAACTTATGAGAAACAAAATATGATCCGACCAACAACAATAAAACCAGAGTCGATAGAATAACGATGCTGATTTTCCAAATTTGCACTTTTTTTTTGTTCCTCATCAGATAAATAACAAGCTAAATGAGGATTTTGTTTGTGTTGCAAGTTGAGAGGTGCCTGTTTTTACAGAATTGGTACAGTTCAATCAAAATAATAATCCATGATTAGACGGTTGAAAATTTTCATCGTTATATTCATCAGCAGCAACCTCCTTGGTAAAACTATGGAGCGCCTAGAAAATGCGGAAAATGTCGGAGGTTGAACAATTCCGGATCTATTGGATAGCGACCCTAATTCAAAAAACCCAGACTCAATTAAAGAGCCTGGGAGGTACTAATTATGTTTCCAAGGATAGAATAAAATGTTAAGTGTCTTCAAAAAAGGCAAGGGGATTAGGAATTAAAACATTCTCCTAATGCAAAAGCTCCCTGTTACTAGAAATCAAACAGCAACTTATCAATTGGCGTAAATTCCGGTTTTGTCCAGATAAATTTCTTTTCTTCCATTTTGGAAAACCTCATTAATTGGAACGAAAACATCAATAAGATCCTCTCGATAACCTTCCAATAATAATTCTATACTTTCTGGACTAACCTTATACATCGTATAAATTGCATCATTGTCCAGAAAACTGATGTCAGATTTGAGCATGTTGACCTGAAAACTATTAAATAATTCATTTGCTGAATCCCTATCAACTTTGACAAGGTTTTGTGCTGCAAGATCATACCTCTCCATTTCTTTCTCTAATTTATCAGCATATTTTTCTGTTAGATATTTTAAATACAAATTTCTATCCCCACTTCGCAAAGCTTCATTTCTATAAGCAATTTTCTCCGGTGAGATTTCAAACTCGTATAGTTCAGGACGTTCTTTATAATGAAAATATTCGTTAAAAATTTTCAATCTTTCATCTAAGGTCATATGTTTTTCATTAATTTCTTGCTGCAAATTAAATAATATTAAATCAATATTATTGAAAATTATAGGATTGGAATAAGAAAACTTAATGAATTGTTCAAATTGGATCCCAAGAACCCATATAATCATTCATTTCGCTTTGATTAATGGTTGGTTTTCATTACAGAAGATTGGACGTTACTATATATAACGAAAGAATGGGGATGATTTTTTAGCGTTAATTTCCCGCTATCTGTGATCGATAATAATTTTGATTTCTACTAATTCCATGCATCAGCGTTTATTAAAAGTTATTAGTCTATATTTCATTTTAATAAATATTTATGATTTAACAAACTGTAGCCCAAATTGAAACTCTAAATAAAAATTTGACTTATCTTTTATTTCAATAAGCGTTCAATATTCTTATTCTAGGGTTAGGTTAAATATGAACCGCTTTAAAAAAAAGTCAGTTTGACCTTTTCCCATTTCAATGGTTTCTGGTAATTTATAAAATTTAGATAGAGTAAGATCAAGCACTTTAAAGTTACTACATAGTACCAGAAAAATGGAGTGATGATTTTTAGCATTTCAACAAAACTATAAGAATGCGTAAAATATCAATCAACTATCAGCTAGGTAGTCAACCGAAGGCCCCTCAATAAATATTATGTTATTTCTCAAACGACACTGGACTCTTAAAGATTCATGGAAATCAAAAATAAGGCAAAATCCCCCATAAAACCTCCATTTGAAATTAAAAATAATTTGCCCCCATATGACTTATTTTATCAACAACATTTACTATTCCTAACCCAGAAAGGTTCTCAATCTTTCCAATTCATTGAGCCTTACAGGTTTTGTTAAATACTCCAGGACCATTCCATTTTCCATGGCCATTTTCCTATCCGATGGACTTAGGGACGAACTGACCATAATTACAGAAACCCTTTTGCATAATCTATGCCTTTTAAGCCCTTCCATCACTTCCCATCCATCCATGATCGGCATCATGATGTCCAAGAAAACAAGGTAGCTATGGTCATGGTCTTGTTGAAGGTCTAACCAGTTTAGGAACTCTGACCCATTGAGAAATTTTTCGAAAACATTTCCCATCTTTAGGTATTCCAACATCTTTTCCAAGAGAAAGGATGAGATTTTGTCGTCATCAACCAAAATGATCCTAAACATCTTTCTCTCCTTTTTGCTCTTCTCGATCAACTATCTGACGTATTATCCTATCCAGTTCATTTGCTGAATCTAATAAAGCATCAAGTAAAAATTCGGATCGCTGATCATGGCTACCTTCTCTCCTGAGGTGTTCAGCCAGGCCGATGATGCGGGCAAGGGGAGCCCTAAGTTCATGGTTATGGAGAAAGTACATTTCCTTTAGTATATTTTGGTCCTCATGCTGCTTGGTAACATCTATTGCAGTACCATGGATACCGATGCACGCGTCACCCAAATGATCTGGTTTTCCCACCACCTTAAGCCGCCTCAATTTTCCACTCTGGGTCCTTACGGAAACAAAAGTCTTAAGTATCCTCTTGTTTCTAATTGCTTCAAAGAGCTGTGCCATGAATAAAACTTCATCGTCAGCATGGAGATAAAATTGTTTCACGTTTTCAAAATTTGGCATAAACTCTTTTCCTGTCTCAAACAGCTCATTCATACCAACCGACCATTTGATTGTTCGTTTCTCGATATTGATCCACCAATTTCCAAACCTTACGTCAAACTGCGCCTCGCTCAGGAGTCTCCTGTCTATAACATAGTCAGTTACATCAATTAATGAACGAACAATAACCAATACTTCTCCATCCTGATCAAAAACAGGGAAATGGGTTATTTCGAAGTATTTCACATTTTCAATTGATGTCTTCTTTTCATGGGGATCTAACCAGGTCTTAATTCCCCTGGAAACAAACCGTTTCTCCTTGAGGACTTCATCAAAAAGTGTTTCCCATTCCAATTCGTCAATAAATTCTGAAATAGGGAATACAGAAAAAAAACCTTTTGAAATCACATGCTCACTATTAAGATCGACCAAGTCGAGGTACGCCTCATTGGCGTCAATGATGGTGAATTCAGGTACATTGGGAAGAATGATCACGCAGGGCACTCCCAGCCATTTGAACAAGTTCGAATACTCAAAATTCAATATATTGCTTAGTTATGTTAATGGATATATATCTTAAAAAATCATTAGAAAGCATATCTTCTAAAACTAAGGAAAACAATTCCTAAGGAAGTTCCTCCAAGCCTTATTTGTAAATTAATATTGATAAAACCGCTATTTGAACGCGACAAAAAAATATTTACAAATAATAATCAACAAAAATTAAACCTCTGTGGTTAAAAAGGCAAAGCAGCCATAAAATCGCAGATATCAAAGGGTTTTTCAATAAATGCATTGGCTCCCGCTAACATGGATGCTTCTTTTCCATTGTGCGATGCCGAAATACCGAGAACAAATACATTGTTTAAAATTTCAGATTTCCGGATTAATCTTATTAATTCAGAACCCGAGACAATTGGCATCTCAATGTCACAAATTAGAACATCAGGACGGATAGTAAGCATTCTCTCCAATGCCCTTGTACTATCCAATTCAGCGATTAACTCAGCTCCTGTCACCGAAAGAACATCCATAATAGCATTAAGGACATGAATATTGTCCTCACAGATAAATATTTTCTTGTTCATATCCGTATGAATAATAAAAAATAAAATGACGCATGGCGATTATTTGTTATCATATATGCACCTAATAATTAATTATAGTTTTTGAAGTATTTATCAATTTTACTTTTCTAAACCATCAATCGCGTAAATTAGTTAAATCGCAAATTAACCATTACCTAATAACTATTGATAATAACAAATTGCTTAAATCAAAATCTGCGTCAAAAATTACTTTTCAAGTAAACAAAATTAAATTGCTTATCAATGTATTTATATTCAATTTTCCAGAATAGTTAATTGATTTTCCGAAATCTGTACGCCCTAAGAGTCTTTTCATGAGCTCGGGAATTCAATTTGAGATTTTTTGTAAGATCCGCAATATAAACTTTTAACCTCTATCAAATCATATAAGCCCCTTAATTACCTTAACTAGAAAATACTTTACTTCTCTAAATACCTAATTGATTTCAAGATAACATTGCAATTTCATTTGAGAATTGTCGACAATTAGACCTAAATTATTTCACCTATTAATAGAAGATGAAAAGTTAGGTGGCATTTTTCATACAAAATTTTGGCCAGAACGGGATGTTAAAGCCAATTAAAATAAGTATTTAGAAAAACAATAAACATATTTCACATAAAAATTATGATATCGTAAAATAAATCTATCAGGCTAGATTTTATAAATGGGGCTGGCCTCCTAGCATCCATTTTCTATATGTAGAAGGTGGATTTCCATATATTTTTTTAAAGTACATGCAGAATCCGTTGGGTGAGATGAAACCCAATTTCTGCGAAATTTCCTTAATAGATAATAATGGATCTTCGAGCATTTTTTTTCCTAGATCCATGATAAATCCATCTATTATTTCTTTAGGAGTACAATTAAGGACTTTTTTCGTAACGGATGACAATGTCCTTACGGTAATGTTAAGAGACTCTGCATAGAAATGAATTCCTTTATGCCTTGTTGAGTGGAGAGAAACGAGTTTTTTAAATTTATCGGCAATATTTACGTACGTCACTGAGACCATATTGACTTCAGTATCGTCCATCCTCCAACTTTTTTGCTTTTCAAATGTATGCTTCAAATGAAGAACGTTGTTTTTTAATAGGTTAGATATAATCAAATACCTGGATTCCTCATCACTTCGCTGATAGGTTTTGATCATATCATTCATAGCCCTTAAGTGTTGGAACTCCTTTTTGGATATTCGGAAATAATGGACATCACTTTCCCTGCCTTTAAAAATCGCTTCTATATGACTGTCTTGGAATAATGCAATATCAAAAAAGAAATACTCGGAAATAGGACAGATACTTTCCCTTTCAAGAATGGGTGGACAAAAGATCCTAGAGTCGAGCACATATTGGGACGGAGCAGTTTCCAAAATTTTTGAAACCTCAAGAATATCATATGTAAGGAAAGTAGCTAGATTACTGTCCTCCATTTCAATCAGGTCTTTTCCATTTACCAGAAAACATAGGTTCTTTTTACTCATAAACAGGCTAAACTTAATTGCTAACAAAAATTTAACCAAAATTGATCTTTAATATAAAAGTCCAGTCAATCCTCCGTATAACATATCACCAAGACATGATAACCTTACCAATAGTTTGAATAGATTTCTAAGTTGAAAAATAGAATGCAGTTAAGATTTTTAATTGATTATGGGGTTTAAAATTTATCCAACATTAAAAATTGCACCAGGATATTATCATGGAATTAGAATTTTATTTAGATTTATTATAAGCATTTTTTAAGTAGGACAATATTAAGATATTTTAAAAGAATGAACCTGGACGTATGGCTCAAAAAATTAAATAATCAATAAACCCAAATTGATAATGGTTATTAGTTTTGGAAATCAACTATGACTTGAGCAATTAAATAACGTCAAACATTTGCTGAGATTTAAAGAATCCGACCTAAATTGAAATCATATTAAATGAAATCAGAAATTTATATGTTTAGGCTTGGCTATTTGACTATAGAAGTATAAACTATGGTTATGTTTAGATATAGCTAATTACACTACCAGAGTTCTTTTAAAGAAAATCCAAAACCATTTCATTAAAAATGCTGTTTTCTTTAGAAATAATGATGTATTTGACTCCAATGCCACCTAAAACCCCAAAAATAGGTGGCATTTTTTATAGAACTTGCACATGGTGTTAGTTTTTTTTATTCCTAGTCCCATAAATTAAGATAAATATATAATCGTAAGGTTTTGTCTGATTTATGCGATATGGCAGAAATATTAAATTTCAATCCAATGAGAAACTATTAATTTAGTTAAACCAAATTATCAAAAATTATAGAGACATACCTGCAGCGACCTATTTTCCGTCTTGACTAAGTGATATTAAGTTTGCCTGTAACTTTTTAACCTCTGCTTCAAAAGTTTCCGTGCAGTGTGTATTCGAGTCTTTATAGTTCCTTCCGGCAATCCTAGGTGGTCGGCGATTTCATAGTATTTATACCCTTCAAAAAACATCATAAATGGTATGTAGTGTTTTTCTGGAATCGATCTTAAAACCAAATTCAAATCTTCTCTCATAAAATTATCTAAGCATTTGTTATTGCTTTGTTGCTTTAATGTTTCTCCAATAGATTGAACTTTTGACAAGTAATTTTTTTCTAAAACCTTTTTTCGACACCCATTAATAAAAATGTTCTTCATAATAGTATAAACCCACCCTAACAGGTTAGTATTCTTTTCAAAGCTATCCTGGTATTTCAAAACTTTAATCAAGGTTTCCTGGAGTAGATCTTCAGCTTCTTCTTGATCTTTGGTAAATTTGTTCGCATATTGTAATAGGGTGTCTGTATGAATCAACACCTCATTTTTAATAAAATTTTTGTTCATGATAAAAAAGATTATTTAAACCTGATGCAAAACATCCCTTGACAGGGATGGTTTTGATTATTCAACACTAAAATTAAACTGCACGTACAAATTCCAGTCAAAAAAAGTTTTTAAAGGTTGTATTGTAAATACTTTTGCAATCTATGTGCCAAAAGAAAAAACCTGCAGTTCAATCCCTTCTTAAGCTTTGATAATATGAATAACATTATTCATATTATCATTTGTTAACAGAGAATATTGCCAAGGAAGAAAGAGGGTAAAATGAGCAATCTTATTAACTTGATAAACGATTATCCCTTCAATGATAAAAAAAGGTATGAAACAAGTCTGATTTTGATATTGGTCGAAGTTAGGAATTAAGACGATTATTATTAATTGACCACTTAATTTTTTTAATAATTAGACCGTGGGCAAATTCCACCACCAGGGTAAATAAAAGATCGCTAGAGGATAGAGTCAAAAAACAAGCAGGAAATGGAGTAATCATGGCACTTTCCTAAGCTTCAAATAAATCTCCCTGGACAAAATTTTATCCGATTTTAGAGTACTTACCCTATCAAATTACACCTTACACAAGTATTGAAAATACTTGTATCAACAATTTTTTGTTCAGGAATTCCCGAATTCCAATTATAAACTTCGTTACCCTAAATAAATAGATTTAGTATTTCCCGTTTTTCAATGAATTATTAACAATATTAAGGAAATAGTAGCCATTGGACTACACGGTTAAAATACTATTTAGGCTTGTATAGAGTATTCTCTTATCTTTCTTAAATTAATAAAGTTTGAATTCACTATAAACATAATTTAGTAACTCTTTGAAACTCCATCCCAAATGGTGTGTTTCAAGGTTTCTTCAGCCCAACAATGGTCCAGGTGTTGGGCTTCTTTGTATATTTTTATTAACTTTAATGACTTAATCGTTTATCTGATTAAGCTCTGTTTCGACCCAATGGATAGGAACTCCATTGGGTTTTGTTATTTATTTCCTATATTTAATAACGTTAATTATATTATAATTGTTGGGAAACCAATAGCGTCCCCTGCTGTTGGTTTCTTTATTTGAATAATAATTTATATCTCATATTTTCTTTGATAATATATGATTCTTAAAATGCAAGCATAATGTTATGCTAACTTACAATAGATCTGATTATCTTAATTCATTGAAAACCTTCCATCATTTTTTTTCTGATACCTTTAAATGACATTCATATTTGTAGTTTATTGTAAGTCATGCCCAATGGAACAGGGTGATCCATTGGGTTGAAATTTGTTATATGTCTCCTTGCCATTTCCCCAAGGTTTTTTATCTTTGAAAAAGATAAGGCAGATAATATGCCGATATTCGGTTTGAATTCCCAGTGGAGAGGGAAAACCACTGGGTTTTTTATTTTATGTTGATACCTCTCAAATGTCGAGCTCTTAATCACCTTACCCTCTGCTCTTTATGAACACAATCGTTTTCACCAAGTAGCCTCATGATACTGTCCAATAATTTAAAGCGTATATTATTTCATAATGGAATTAGTAGGCTTAATTTTATGATTAAGCTAGGACTCATCTTAATATGATCATAGTACTTTTCTTATTTCATTTATTTGCCTTATCTTACTTCCATATAAGATTATTCCATAGTCTCATAAGTACCAGAATTGTTTTTATTAACCCAATAGATATATTTCTATTGGGTTTTTGTAATTTATCTACATCTTTTTCATTTAATCCCCCATCAATTGATAAGATTTAACTAGAAACATTTTCAATAGTTAGAAACTTAACAACCCTTCACCTACAATAGGACATTTTGAAAGTATATTTTTTGCATCTAGATAGTGGCAAAAACCCCAGATTATCATATTGAAATTTGAAAATAAAAATACTTTTTAATATTAATGGAGTAATGGAAAAGATTGGATTTGAACTTATTTCACATGCCAAAAATTTCATAGGTAAATTTCCCTTGAACAGATTAAATGATCCTTGTACATTCAAAAAGATTTTTTAAACAGGAACTATTACCATTGATACCATATTTAAGTATTTCTTTAAGAATGTTTATATTGACCGCTAGTTAATGCTTGGTAGCTCCTATCGCAGGAAAAATCCAAAAAATATCCCAAAAGCTTATGAGATGCAAGATGATTACCTGATTTTTAAATGATTTTTCGGTTTGATTTAATTAACCCAATTATACACATATTCCTCTTAAATCCTCATATAGTTTAAAACTTAAATTGAAATTGGTGAAAACCTATATGTACACTCAATTTATTAATTTTGACAAAAAAAGTATGATTCCTAATCGATCTGATCAATTCTTAAAATTGTTCAAGCCTTGTTATGTCTATTTCTGTACTGTTTCTTAAAATACACTTCAATTTGGGGATTCAGTTGATTTAAATTATCTTTTTATACAAGTTTAAGGTTTATAAAAAAAATGGAAAAACTATAAAAACCAAATAAATCAATAAAAATTCATCTGATTGCTCAATTTTAGAAATATCATGAGACGTTAAGGTTAATACCTCTTTTCCTTCGGGAGTAAAGGAATCGAATTCTTCAAATTATTTGCGATATATTGAGAATTTCTCTAGATTAAAACGTGATGATTTATTACAGTCGCCAACAATCTCACTCATATAAAATCAAAAAAGAAATATGTGGAAATCCTTCTCACCATTTACTCTTGGAAAAATATGTAAAAGAAATATCCTATCCCATTTATGGACCTTATAATTTACAGATCACAAAATAGACTCCTTCTTTATCATAAAATTTCATCGCTCTAAATTCTGTATACCGAGAAATATCATGAATCATTTCCTCAAGAAGAATAGAGTTAACATTTGAGTTAATTTCTACCGGTCTAAATTTAAAATTTCTTTCCTCGTATCTTGTTTTGTAAAAATCATTAAGGAAATCTATTTTTTGTTTCTTTGAACCATTTACAAACATCTCAGTATATTTTGATGCAATTTTATAAAATAATTATCGATTTTTACTTCGTTAACAATTACTTAATGTACTGATGTTTAAACATGTAACCTAGATTGTTGATTATCAATATTATTATTTTTCAATTAAATCACTTTAAAAAAATCACGTAAGCTACACTTTATCATCAAGAGATAAAAACTCGAATTTTCTAAAACCTATTTGGATTTCAGATTGTTATATCTATTAAATTAATTTTAAATAAGCAGTACAAAATCAAATATTAGCCCAATCAATTTCCCCGGCTAGATCATAGAGCTGGGGCTGCCATAGGTTGTTTAAAAACAATTTTACTGCTTTTTTATTCCTAGAAATAGTCAAATTCCTCAAATCCAAATTTAACCCGAAAATTGGTAAGGATAATATTCTATTATCTTTTTTAGTAGTTTCATTAAAATCCCTAAAAAAATATCATAACAGAATTCTAGCAAAAGCTGGCAATAAGCATATATTAAATTTTGGATTCTCAATTAACTTTTTTAGCTGTTTTAATTGTAGGAGAATGGAATTTCGAGCGCAAGTTATTAGCTAATAATCTGTAAGGTAAAAATAGTTTTTTTGCCTTATTTTGCCTTCCGACTTAAATTGTATTGAACTGGATGCGAAACATCTCCAACCCTTTTCGAGGACAGTAAATACATGAATACAGATAAACTTACTATTCCCAACAATAACCATAGAAAATCTACAATGAACAAATCCATCTTTCCACTTATGAAATTATCCCAAAACCAACATCCGGTTTTTATTCCATTAACAATGGGTACTAGTATGGCTGCGACAGCCCCTAGAAACAAGGTTTCTCTATTCGTCCGGTTCAAATTCCTGCGAATGATATAGTATAGAGAAATTATTAGCCACGATCGAAAATAAAATGCATATATAAATTCCTGTGTAACAGGAGAGGCTATTTTTATGGCAATAAAAGTAAAAGCCGTGACAGGCAGCATACTCAAACAAATGGACAAAAATACATTAGCGGCCCAAAAATTAAATTTTCTCTTCCTTGGGATCACATTATTTTTATCCCGGGCTACTAACCATATCAATATCCCGGATACTATCACTAAGCACCCCAAGACACCCAATATAAAATAGACAGCTTTTACAGGATATCCTCCAAAATCCCCAAAATGTAAACGATAAATCAAACTACGGACTCGATTGATGTAGTTAACATCTGTATATGGAGATTTTTCTTCCAAAACCTTATTATTGAGAACCTGAATAGCCAGAATGCCTGAGCCAGCAAAACTCCGGTTATAATGCGGTTCAACCTCAATTACTAGGTACATATTTTCATCTCCAAAATTCTTGATGCTTATACGTTTATATTCACTCAGGGGCCATTTTTTCTTGGCTTTTTCCAAATAATCCGACAGCCTAAACTCTTTTTCCAATTTTTTATAGCTGTATTCTAATGGATAAGTATGGATGGTTTCTAAATCCTCATACAATTTATCGGTTTTCTCTTCATATAAAACGTTGGCAAAAGGGGTAATTAATACTGTATTTATGATCAAAACCACCCCAGTAACCGCAAACATGAATTGATAAGGAAATCCAATCACGCCCAAAGCTGTATGCATATCTGTCCAAACTGTTTTCCATTTATTAAACGGACGGAAAACAAAAAAATTTGAGACAACTTTATCCCAATGGAGCAATAATCCAGTGATTAGAGCAAATAGAAATAGGAAAGATGTAATTCCAGCGATTAAATATCCAAAAGGAGCTATTCCCACTCGAATAGGGACCTCATTTAATTGAGCCAAAAAATGTAGGCGATACAGGAATTCGCCCATATCATAGTTTGCCGAATAGTCACCGGTTTTATTATGTATAAAATCATGATTTAAATACTTACTATCATCATCTCCCCCACGGCCGCGCCTTCCTTTGCCTTTACTAGCTCCTTCCGGTTTCTTCGCTTGTGCAGCTAAGTTTTCCTTATTAATAATTGTATCCTTAGATGCACTAAAATTAACATATCCCTTTGCCCCATTTTGTTGAAGATAAAAGATAATATCTCTACCTTGTAAATTGTAACCATTGGAAACAGAATCTAAAAAACCACTGTATTGCTGAGCTTCAACTTTTTGATTATAAAAACTGATATTGTTTTGCCAGGCTGAAATTTCCTTTTTGAAAAATGAAAATGAACCTGCAAAAAAAATAACATACAAGAGAGCACAGATGATTATTCCTGAAATGGTGTGTGTATTAAAATAGATATTATAGTTTCTAATTTTCATTTTGAGATTTACTTGATTAAAAATGGAAGATAAAATAGTGTTGCTAGCAGAAGATATAGAAACCATATTTTCCAACCATTTTTAGCTAAAAAAGCAATTAAAAGTAACGTGGCCCACAATATGTAACCTGTAATGCCTGCTGTAACAATGACATTCTTCTTCTCAAAGAGATAAGTCAAAAACAAATGAAAGCTAATCATCACTAAGTATCCACCAATAAATCCGGCGGAAATTTTTAGAAACCGTTGGAACGGACTACTTAAATATTTTTTATTTGCTGGCATGGCTTTATTGTGATGATATATAGGTAAAGGTTAGTTCAAGAATAAGGCAAAAAATAATTAGAAAAAGCACATGTTTATACTTAATGTATTGATAAGGAAAAAGCAAGACTACTAAACTGAGTAGTCCCATACAATAAATTATCCAGGCAAAAATACCCGCCCCAATACCTTGTAGACAAACAATGAATAGTAGACTAAAAATCGTTAGTATTGTGCATATAATTTGAGCTCTCCTCCTATTGGATACTATTTTTTCGAGCCATGCTGTACGCCTAGGAAACTTTACCTTTTTACTCGTATTAAACCAAATAAAAGCGGCAACTAAGATCATTCCTAAAATAATGCTATACATAATTGATAGAGAATAATATTGCCCATCTATAAATTTTAGTCCTTACAGATAGGCAATAAATGGTTGATAATTAGCTTAATTTAAATGTTCTATTGCGGTTAATGTACCACCTTCAATTTTTAGACCTTGTGTTGCTGTTGCTGAATTTACATCCACTTTATATACATAACCTATTCCAGAAGTTAAGTTCACACCGACATAGCCAAATCGGCCAGCTCTATCTGAATAATTATTATCTGTAATTCCCTTAACATCTGTAGTCTTTGGTAATCCGGTAACTGCTTTCCAAGTTTTTGCAGATACATCAAGAACACCAATAATATTTCCTATATTGTATGCACCTTTAGCTTCTTTAGTATTTGAAAAAGTAATGAACTTGTTATTCCCAACATATAACCAGTTAGTAATATTTAATCCGCCGGATAGCTCTTCGAAATTGATATAAAATGATTTGTCAAATTCTGTACTTCCTGAATTAATTCTCGTTACTGCCGAAGGTTTTGTACTGTTCATAGTAGCATTTGTTCCCATAGATGTTGCTACAGATGCAGAGAACGCATATATATCTCCATTTTCTACAAGTTCCAAACCATCCGTAAAATACCTTCCAATAAAGCTTGTTCTATCATCTTTAATAATCTTCTCAAGCTTCATGCTTGGATAGGAATAAACTGCTACCCAAGCCTGATTAGGATAATCAGTTCCAAAGGTCGCTGAACAACATCCCTTTACAGAAAAATAAGGAGCGTAGACCTTTGAACCTACTTGCTTAATCCAACTGAAGAAAGCAAGTTCACCATTGTTATTTAACTCCGCTGTATTGATATTCCCTTGGCTGGAAATGTTGAGCGTGTTTGTATTAAACTGATACCAGTTCGTTACTGGATTAGTAATACTTCTTGAAATCTTCATCATCAAGATATCATCATTTATTGGAGCAAATGCTTGTACTGTTTCCGTGACCGAGTTTGCTAGCTTGGTCAGATTACCATCCAGGATATTGTAAACCGTAACAGCTCCAGGATTCCCTTGTCCATAAAGCATACTAAAAAACTTGTTGTTATGCGTAACATAGTATCTATAGGTTCCGTCTTGCTCAACTCCTCTGCCTGCAGTGGATACCTTGCCGGTATCTAAACTACTTGTTGTAAGTAGATAATCTGCAACACCAGTTTCTGCAACAGGTGTCACAGCAACAATAAAATTACCCTTCGCCGCAGGTTCTGTTTTATCCTTTGTACAAGCAACAATGGTACTTAGTGTAAAGGCCGTGAATAATAAATTTTTAATTTTCATGTGGAATTATTTTTTAATTAGATTGTTATTTTTTATTGATAAAGTATCGTAGATTCAGATAGAATGCTCGTCCTGGTTTTTGCATACTAAAATTGTCATATAATCGCTCGTTCGTAATATTTCTTGCTTCAAGCCCTATATTATATCGGCCTTTTTTAAAGCTGTAAACAATATTAAAATCATGACTCAACTGTTGAGGAATCGTATTTTTGGTCTCTCCTCGACTAGGCCAATACAGATAAAAATCATGAATATATTGTAGGTTGTATCCGGTTTTAAGCATATCTCCAGAACCAGAAAAAACTGGCAAATGAACGTTTAGATCTAGGTTCCCAAATAAGTAAGGTATATTAGGCATTTGATCTTTATAAACTGGGCTCACCTCAGTATACCCATTCTCATATTTCTGCATATTCTGCAAATATTGATAGGTCCAGCTTGTAGATGCTGACAACCATTTTTTATGGAAATATTGCAACTCAAAATCTGCACCTAATGTTCGTACTCCTTCACGGTTATCAGCCATGTACTTACTCTGATTCTGATTTAATCTCTGGTAAATAAAATTCTTGGAATTTCTATATAACACCCCGGCAGTGATCCCAAAATGATCGTCCCTATCTATATCAAATTGATACATAATACCAAAGTTGATATTATTGCTGCTCTCAGGTTTTAGATTTGTATTCGCGTCTTGGTTTTCCACGTCCCCAAACAATTCATATGGCGTCGCCATTCTGTTGGTCAACTCATAACTTGCCTTCAATTGTAAGTTGGTATCTAAGAAATAGGATAACGCAGTTCCGTAACCGAACCGACTTGAATTGACAGAACTTGAATTACCATTCTTATTATTTTGAGATAAAAATTTTCCAAAAATATTGGCACTCCAACGTCCCTCTTTATTTATTTGATAGCCAAAACCTAATACATTCTTTTGTGATAGCTTGGCATATTCATATTCATTGTTTTGAGGATTTAATTCATCGGAACCACTTCTATTGAATGTGTTGAATACATTATTGATCGTAAAAACATGCTTATCACCTAAATTATAATTTGCGTTTGCCGTGATAATACCATCCCTATTCTTGTATTTATACAGTGTCCTTGAACGCTCTCCTGATGTGGATGGAAGGTCTGCATATGTGTCCCCAAACCAATCAAATCGCTTTGCAACTGTGTCTATAGTTTGTTCCGTTCCCAGGTTTATATTCGCATTCAACATAACATCTAATCCCTTGATAAGGTTATTCTTGCTATATCTCAAACTCGGCATTACAATATTTCCTTTTCGATGCCAGGCTCCAAATACCGACTCCATCCTGGCGCCAGTTTGTATATCTTTATAGTTATGACCAAGGGTAATCCCAAATACCAACCGATCTGCAAATGATTTGTTAACCAAACCAAAATTTGCAATGATAGATTCGTTATGAAATTGATCATGAAATCGCTCTACCTCAGTATCATTTGCGTAGTTGTCTCTCCTGTTATTATGCTTTTCAATGAATACTTTGTAATTGTTGTCAGAATAATTCTGAAAGGCATTTAATTCAAAGGTTAACCCACTCTTATTCGTTACTGCTGTATTGATTGTAGTCCTATGGGTATTGAATGATCCATATGAATAAGAAGCATCAATATAATTCCTGTTAGATTTATTAGTTACTATGTTTATAGCACCTCCAAGTGCATCTGATCCTAACCAAATTGGAACTACACCTTTAAAGACTTCAATATTCTCCGCTAAATTGATTGGAATGGTGTTCATTTGAAAGGTGGATCCCATGTTATCCATTGGCACGCCATCAATAAAGAAGCGAATATGATTTCCTGAAAATCCATTTATTGCTAAATTCAGATTTGACCCTAGTCCTCCTTGTTCTCGGACACGTACACCAGGCACTTGATCTAAAGCATCAGAAATATTTATTGTACTGTTATAATACTTTTTAGCATCAATGGATGTCACGTTAAAGGCCATGCGATTGGTAATCTGAGGCTTGTTTAAACCAGTCACTGGTACTTCTTCAATTTTTTGGGTTTTTTCAAAAAGTAAAATATCAAGATGATTATTTCCCTCTTTAATCTCAATCTTCCTCTTAAAGATATCATACCCAATCGCCTTAGCTATAATCTCAAAAGAGCTATTTTTGATTTTTTCAATTTTAAAATTGCCGTAACTATCGGTTAGGACCGTATGCCCCGCTAATCGAATAGTAACACCTTCAATGGTTCGATTATGATTATCCCTAACGGTCCCGGTTAGGCTGAAGTTACTCTGTGAGTGGACCATATTGCTTAAGAGCAAAAATAAGAGTAAGATAAGCTCTCTGCGAAATCGATTAAGCACTTGTATATTAAGATTAATATCAGTGATTAACAGCGACGTTAAACCAAATAAATTCATTTGTTAAGTTTTTAGAGATTCGTGCTGTTTGTGTTAGTTAACAAGAATTAATGAAGTGTTTGTGCTCCAATGCTTATCGATGGATTTGCTACACCTGTTTTTCTTTGTATTCTCCGTTTCGGCAACCTCGTACTTTCCGGCTTTTAGAGATTTAAAGCAGATCTTTCCTTTGCCATTTTCTTTGAACTTTTTAATCCATCCACTCGGAAATACCACATCTACTTTAGCCTCTAAAAATGGTCCATCTTTGGGTTTAATGTCTTGGAAAACATCCTTTACATAGTGATACTTTGGTTCAATATCTAAAGTCGACGATAGCTCGGTAAGAGTTGCTGACTTTCTCCTTTCTTGAATTATTAAATTTACAGTAGATTCAGAAGCTGATGTTCCAAAGACTTCTTTTGCTGGATGTCCAACCTCAAGGATATAAACAGCTTCTTCCGTTGGAGAAATAGTTGCACTAAAATAATCTGGATGTTCAGTTGCTTGGATTGCTGTTGTTTGCTGGCTTGGTGAAATTAGATATAATTTAAATTCGTGAACATCTGAATGCCAATTCTCGATTGGGTCAATAAAATTATGAATGAATTCACCGAAATAAACTCTAACATTTTGGGTTTTATTCTTCTCGCCAAAAGGTGTTGTTTCAATCCACAGGGAGTGGGCACTAACCATTTTAAATCCGAAAATGGCAAAAAAAATAATTAATAATTTTATGGTTTTCATGTTTTATAAGAATTTGTCGTTCTGTAATTTTTAAAAAAAATGCTTTGGCATTCTTTTACGTTTAATTGTTAATTATCTGTTCTCTATTCTTCATTGAGATTATCAATAATCGATCTGAAGAATATGAAAGGACAGCATACGACAAATTATCAAACAGCTATAGATTTGTTTGAATTTTCCTATATTGCATGTCCTTCCATAATTGCATGTTGAAGGTCCCATACGAATGAGTATGGATTCTTAAACTAGTTACCGCTGGTTTAAGAAGGCGTCATACGAAGATTACCGTCTTACGTATGGCGCTCTTTTGTTTAAATAGGAATTGTATCATTCTTATTTTACATTCAAATTACCTAATAAATGAAACAATTGTTTTTATTTAGACCAATTATAAACAGTTGCAAATATAAAGTATTATTTCAGCAAAATTCAAATATTTTTTACGATTTATTAAAATCTAACGAGAGCCGTAATCCGTTAAAACTATAGAATTTTGGGAGTTAGAATAGATGAATAGATATAAGACTAATTAATCCTAAAGCCTTATGGCATAATTTTATTAAAACAATACACATTAGGTTTAAATGAAGAACTATGCGGCAAATTCCATTCAGTTTATCAATAATCTGAAACTTTGACAAGATGAAAGTAGAGGATTGAAATCAAAGATTATTTTAAGTTTTGCATATATTACCTACTTAAGTTGTCCAGTTTTTGTTTAATCTTATCAACTAACGGGAATATAATTAAAATAGATAGGACTTTTTACTAAAGATATTATGTTGTATTTTTTCTATATTTAAATCTTCAAAGCTTTCTGATTATTTCAGTTTAGGTCCAATATCAATCCAGTTATTGGACCTTTATTGTTGTTTTTCTTTAACCTTAAAATATATGTGCATTAATAACCAATTATTTCAATTGAAAAACAAAAGAAGTTAGCCTTTTTAGATTCACCTGAAATATCAAGAATTAATCAAAACATTACAAAAATACCCAATATAAACACTGAAAGTTCCTATTACTATTATTACCATCCATGATCATTATTTTCTTGAATTTTTTCCATCTTAGCTCCACATCAATCATGTAATTAAATCTAGTTTTTTACCAACCTTCAGGGGCCAATAGTTATTTTCATATGGAATAAACACGTGACAATATTTTTGCTAATGGAAGTGAAGCACCTTCATTGGGAACTATTAGCTAAGTAATTAGATAAATTTTTATAATTGAGATGGTCTACTTAGGATCTTCAAAAAATCACTATATATTTTAGAATATATATTCTTTGAAAGTTTGAAGTTTATATTTGATAACGAGTCGAATAATGACCCATACCACTATTATTACGAAAATATCTTGTCCAAAAATATGAATGGAGCCATAATCGTTTTAAATTCCGTCAGCAGATTATTTAATAAAATGCATGAGAAGACCGAATACGATGAGAAAAGTTCCTATGAACAAAAGAGTTGCTTTACAATTCCTATATAAAAATCTTTTCATTCCAATAAATGTAATACCTACGTTTTAAAAATCCGAAGATAAATATTCTTTTTTAAACTATGTTAAATATTCACTATAATTCATAAAACATAAGTTATTTCACAGAAGTGGAATACTCTCTCCATTTCGCTGCATGGACTCTTGAAACCTATGAACTTCAAATCTAATTAATTCTGGCCACTTTCCTAAACCTTCAATTATTAATTTTTCCCCTTCTAAGGATCCTGCTAACTCCCCTATTTTCAATGCTTGAATCTGTAAAATATCCAAATAATCTTGGTTTGGAGGGGAGTAAACCTTAGAAAGATTTTGACCCTTATTGTAATTTTTCATAACTAATTAATAGTTTTATTAATGGTGATTTCTTTGCAAAATAAATAATTGCGAACTGATTATCAATTTTTTTGCAAAAAAAGCAAAAAATATGGGGCAATGGTGAAATTTAACCAACACACACCTTAGCTCGCTAGTAAGAAAATTCAAATGGTATCTTTATACTTTGATATACAAAAAAATTGAAAATTACCCTTGGTAAAAATGTAACACCCTCATATTTTTAGAGTTATTTTATGGAAAATATCCATCAAAATAGTAAGCCAACAAACTCTTCTTTAAACATTAAGCCACGTAATTATCAGGCATTTTGATGACTAGAATATAGTTCTGTGAATCGGGTTGTAAAAATTTAATTGACCCACCTACGGATAATACTTGGTGCTTAGCTATGAAAAAATCCACGGTCATTACTTCTTTTAATTTTTCTGCCGCAACATTATAATTATATGGATCCATTTCAGATTGGTTATTGGATTTGATATGGAGTTTCAGTGTTTTTTCAGATTCGTTAAACAATAGCGATGCCCTATTCTCACTACCCGTTTCCTTTATGCTGCACAAAATGACATATTTAAAAAGAGTTTTCAAATATTTCATTGGGAAAAAAAACATTGTGCGTTGTGATTGTTTAATAATATTGAAACCACTACATTTTATTTGCTTTTCCAATTCATTTACAGAGTCCTTAAAAATAGAATTAACTTCATTCCATTTAAACTTATGATCCAAGGAATCCAAACTTTCCAAAAAATCAATCATCCTACCTAAATGATTTTTGAATTTGTTACCACTCAATAAAATCATGTCTAGGTACTTCCGATCCTGCCTAGACTTAGTGCCAGTTTTTAATTGTTCGGTAATCATTTCAATATTTGCAAGAGGCGACCTTAAATCATGTGCAAGCACTTGGTTTATCGTTTCAAGCTGTTTAATCTTTATTTCCAATTCAAAATTTATTTTTTCAAGGGCCGAATTCTGGAATTTTAATTTCTTCTCAATTTCCTTGAAATCAGAAAGATCCTGGATTTGACAAATAAAATAAGTTACCTGTCCGTCTTGATCTTTTACAGAAGAAAAAGAAATTAAGCACCATAAGTATTTTCCATTTTTAGTACAAACCCTAGTTTCAACAACAGCTTTATGAACAATTCCCAATCTTAAATCCGTAACTGCGACCATTAATTCCTTAATATGGTCTTGATGGATGTAATCAGAAAATCCCTTGTGCCGGAAAGTCTTTTCATCCTCCATCCCTAACATTTCCAAAAGAGCTCGGTTCTGTTCGACAATTCTCATTCTTCCGTCCAACAAGAGCATTCCAATGGAAGAATGCATAAAAGCTTGATTGAACTTCTCTTCTTCCATTTCAACCTCGTATTGAAGTTCGATCTCTTTGGTAATATTAGAAATAACAACCATCACTTTTCCAGGAAAGTTCTCCATAAATCTAGTCTTCAATCTGAACCAACTTCCCTTAAAAGCCTCTACAGGCGATTGATAAATTATTTGGTGACTCTTCTTCGTCCTGATGGTCTTTTCAAGTATATCCACCATAGTTGAGGCAAATTCTTCCGGAAAAAGGTCTTCAATCGGAATGTTCAAAATTCTATCACGGTCAAAAAAAAGTTCCTGTGGTTGAAGAGTCCAAGAATCCAAAATTGTACCGTCACTAGAGACCACAAAAACTATATCATCAAAGCAGGAAATAATTGATTCTAGCTCAAGGATCCTCTCCCTTAATTTATAATTTTCTAGACTATAATTTTCATCTTTCATAATTTTTGGAATTTCCACGGAAAAGCAAAAATATATAAATTTTCAGATTTAATGCCAAATTCGGGCTATTCTAACGAACGTTTGGTCCTTTCCATAGAAATAAATAAGGGTTAAAGTTTTAGTTCAAAATCCCTCCAGAAAGTATTTCTTTTAAGGAATATTAACCAGAACGAGATTAAAATTTCAGATTGTATTCAATATCAAATCTAATAATCAATTCATTCAGCAGTACCTCAGGGTTCCGATGGTATCTCAATTTTATACAGAGAATTAACAAAGTGGCTAATTGAAGAAAAGTCAAAATGATCATATGATTAATTACAACAAATCACAAACATTATTTTAAAATGAATTAATTAATTATAGAAACCAAAAGAGAAGTGTGTTGAGAATCTCTTATCTTAACCACTATTTAAACCAAATCTTATAAACTTTTAATTATTCTGTGCCATTCAATTGGACACATTTAATGCTTGAAAAAGTTGCTCTGCGGTAAAGGGTTTTGTCAAGTACCTCTCTATGTAAGGAATTTTATTTGCACGAGCTAGGTCTTCCTGGCTTACAGAAGAACTTACGATAAGGACCCTTGGTACATCGATTCCAGCAAAGATTTTCATGCTTTCAAGCTCTTCCAAAAACTGCCAGCCATTCATTAGTGGCATATTAATATCCACTAATAAAACATTTGGAAACGCGACTCCCTTGATATGGAGCGCATTTAGATGGTTAAGAGCAATAATTCCATCTGAAAAAATTTTCAGGTCAATCTTCATGTTGGTAAATGATTGAATCATTTTTGAAACAAGGAAGCAAAATATACTATCATCATCAATCAAAATAATTTCGAAAATCTTTTCCTTTTCTGCCGATAACTCTGATTTTTCCATCATTAAACACATTAAGTCTTACCAATTTTTTAATAAAAATGACTTTTCAAAAACTCATTCTTTTCTAATTTATAAAGTTTTAAATATATTGAATTCTTACGATACATATATTAAAGAGAAGTTAGGACAAAAGATCCAATGAAATATTAATCATTATTTCACAAATTATAACTATACTTTTTTGTTCACAACCTCTGTTCTCAATAATGGAAATGTTAACAATACCTCTGTAATTTTATTTATATTTGTATAAATAGCTAGTTGCATAATTTACATTTGGTAGGACCCAATGGAGTAGTCCATTGGGTTATTTTTTATAATTTAATTTCATTGGTCTTTTATATTTATTATATTTAGGCTCCTTTAGAACGACATACTCTAAATATTACGCCTTAGCCTGACAATTCCTCGATCTGTCAGGTTTTTTTTATGTATCAGCTCATTGAATGAAACAATCCTCATAATCCGAATTAAGTATTAGTAGGAACGAAAATGATTAACAATGTAAAATCGATTTAGAAAAACTATTCATGATAATTTACATACCTTTCGATTCAAATTCATTTTCATAAAAGAAGATCCAATGCTGAGTTTAATAAATTATTTCCAGATTTTTAAATATTAAGAACACTGCCATCAATCAATTAAAAGAAATTTCAAATCAACAATTTATATTTTATATAATCGGTCTGTATTGGTTCAATTTCCTGTTTACGAAGTTCAGTAGCAATTTGAGCCCTGTGGTAGTTTGAATGGTTAATAATGTGAAACATGATATCCTTAATCATGCAACTATAATCATTATTGTCCTTCATTTGGAAATCAATCATCTTTAAAGAATTATCCTTTAGCAGCATATCTTTTGATATCGAATGATTAGATTCATCTAAATCACCCATCATAGGTACAGAGTGTATTTGCCAGATTTCCCAATGTTCATTATTTTGCATTATTCTGTTATTCCAGATTCGATGTGCATTCAATATGTGACTTAAAAGTTTTATTGATTGTTCTGAAACCTGATCTTGATAAAGCAAGAATAATTTAATCAATTCATGATTACAATGACGATTATAATCAAACATTTCATTTAGAAAACAATCCGAAGTTTGATGTAAATGCATTAATAAATATAAAAGATATTACTCAATAAAATAGTCATGATAATGAATTTACCTTATTTTACATGGAATTTTCAACTAAGTTGGTCAAGTTTTAATGGTATAAATTGGTGTAAATTTCAAAAAAACATAGCTCATTAAAATTTTATTTGCATAATCATATTCGTCGTTCGTTACCCTTTTATTGTAAAAATGGATAATATGGTAAAATAAATCATATTTAAAATACTATAAAATACATCATACTATTATTTCAATTCATCTTCTTTTAAGGTATAACAAACATTTAGAGTAAAAAGTGCATTTAGTAGTTTCATTATTATTTTTTAATATTGTCTATATCAATTGCCAATAATTATATCTTTTTGTATTTGATAATTAAGTTCATTAACCTCAATATATATTTAATAAAGGGACTGATGTTGAATCAATTGTTTTAATATATTTTGTTAACCTTTATATTTGACCTTAAAAATAATATACATGGAAAATAATTTGGACCTTCAAAATAAACAAAATGATTATTTAAGCCCTGATATTGAGAATAGAATTTTAGAATTACTAAAGGATTGGGAACAAACGAATGGATTTATACAAAGAGATATTAAATTAGCACATTTAGCAAAAGCCTTAGGTTTTAATAGAAAATATATCTCTTATGTTATCAATAAAAATTTAAACAAAAGCTTCCCAAATTACATAAACGACCTTAGACTTAGTTTTATTGAGAATATGATTGGTGAATTTGAACCAAATTCAAAATTAAATCTGACCTCATTGGCAAAATTGGCAGGTTTTTCAAGCTATTTTAAGTTTGCTCACTATATAAAAAAAACCTATGATATGAATCCAACCTATTATTTTAGGAGAAAAAGATAATGACCATTTTTTCTACATTAATAAAGTATTTTTAAATCTTTTTTTTAAATCGGAGACCGGTTAATATTAAAAAGTAAATGTAATTTAAAAATTAAATTACACACATATATTATTATGAATTAAATTTGACATCTCTAAAAGAAACTTTATAGAGAAATATATTGATAATTTTTAGGAAAGATAAAAATCCTTTGGATTGAATTGATTTTCTGCTTATTTTTAGCTATCCAAAATATTGATTTGTAAAATTACTTTATTAATTAGTAGTTTAGGGTTAACACATATCCCTCGTCTAATACGAGGGATTTTTTGCTGTTTAATATATACTTATCTATTCATTATTTTGAGATCATTAATTCCATAATTAAATAACTGAATCATTTGGGTTTTCCTTTATGTCACCGAATCCAAAGCAAATAATTAAATTTAAAAATGATTATTTAATTGTTCCTAAATTAATGAATAATCATTTTTATCTATGACTTAAGTCTTTGAATATTTTCCCATCCTTCATGATAACAATAAACTTCATTTTTGGTTGAGTCAGCAGCGACAAGTCCTTGAAAGGATCTCCGTCAACCAATATTAAATCTGCCAAAGCATTTTCCTCAACTACACCTAATTTACCTAAATAAGGACTTCTCAAACCAGACATTTGCAATAACTCGGCATTATCTTTTGTGATCATTTTTATTATTTCTGAATTTTCAAACCATTGCTGCAATTTTAAAATATAATGATTTTGTTGAGCGTTTAATTCCGGTTCAAACAAGAAATCAGTTCCCCATGCCAATTTTACACCTAATTTCTTTGCCATGGGCCAAACTTTGGCCTGTCCCTCCAACACAGGTTTCCTTTTGGCTTTTCTTTCCTCACTCATGTCATCGGTATCACCCACCAAATTTTGAAGGCTTAACCAAATTTTTTTATCGGCAAGAATTTTAAGTGTTTCTTCATCTAACATTTGCCCATGTTCAACGCATTTCACACCCGCATTAATTGCTCGCTGTACAGCCTTCGGGGTATACGCATGAACCGTCACATAAGTTCCCCAATCTTCAGCAGCTTCTACAGCCGCTTTCATTTCATCAAAGGTGTATTGAGTTACATCAATAGGGTCATATGCCGAGGAAGTGCCGCCACCTGCCATTAGCTTTATCTGGCTTGCACCAAATCTCAAATTCTCTCTTACAGCTGTAAGTATTTCATCACGACCGTCAGCAATAAAAGTAGCTCCAAATCTTTCAGCCCGAGAAACCACCCCGGTAAAACGTCTAGAAGGTTCAGACGCCGAACGGAAGTCTCCGTGTCCAGAGGTTTGGCTTATTGTTGCCCCGGAGGGCCATATCCTAGGTCCTATCAATTTTCCATTGTCTATTGCTAACTTAAGAGGAAATATTGGCCCTCCAGCGTCACGGACACTTGTAAAACCTCTCATTAGCATTTTTTCCGAAGAAGAGCCAATTTTTTCAATAACAAACTCTTCAGAAAGGTCATTTGTCATCATTTCTCCCATGGTTAAAGATCCAAAAACTAAATGAACATGAACATCAATGAGCCCTGGAATTAATGTTTTCCCCTTTCCTTGGATAATTAAAGAATTATTACCATTTTCAGGAATCTTGCTACGACTAATTTTTTTTATGGTATTTCCTTCAATTAAAACGTTAAAAGGTCCTGATAAAGCGCCCTTCTCATAATCGTATAAATTAACATTTTCAAATAATACATTTGCATGTTGTGAAAATGCTGGATAGATATTAATTATCAGGAATAAAGTTATAATAATTGCTTTCATATAGTTAAGTTTTAGATGGCTTACGCAGGAATCCTGCTGTCAGGAATAATATAATAAAATTCACATTTTAAATCAATTATTTGATTAAAATTCATTTAAAGCGATTTTTTTATAAAAAGACTTTCAGAATTATTACTTATATTTTTAATTCTGATCTTTTAACTCTAAAATCAGCCTTATAAATGAACAATACTACTATAAAAATATTTAAGAAGTATGAGGGCTATAAACTTTATTGCCAAATTAATAGTATTACCATAATGACCATAGAAAATAATGTTAAGATGATAAATGCATAGAAAAATAATCTTACTGTCCTATTTTCTCTATCCACTTCAAAACCTGCGGACCAAAAATATTCTTTCAATTTGCATAGGTAATAGTTAAATTTTGATCCAATTCTATCAAAGTATTTCATTGATTATTTTTATATTATCTCCACTAACAATTGATATTCAATATTTATTGAGGTACGTAAATTGGGCCAAAATTAAATGAACTATCTAACAAAGAATATACCTACCCTTAGGTATATTCAAAAAGGATTACTAGCTGGATAACGATACACAATCGAATTTATCTAACCTAAAAGTAAGAAAATGCTTGTGTGATTTAGTTCGAATTAAAAGAACTCATTTTTAATGATTCGTTTTCTAATTTGTATTTTCAATTCTTTATATATAATTTAGATTACTAGCTTGAATTAAAATTTAATATTAAAATATTATTTAACTATCACTAGCTATCGAATCCCTGGTCAAATTTAAGTTGTGACTTCTTAAATAGACTAGGGATTCAAATATGTTCTTATTTAGAAGAATTTCCAAAATATCAAATGGCTCCCATGCACAATGGATAAAACAATTTCTAAACAAATTATTAATATTTTTGTAGTATTAATAAGCAAATAAAAAAACAGTTAGAATTTAATGCCACCATTCTAAAGAAATGGTGGCAATTTTTATCAAAACAGTTTTCTTTGGTACAGAAGAAAAAACTCTACATAAAAAGAATTTCATACATACCAACTTCCTTCAAAATGATAATTTATCATTTACTTTCGAGAAATTCTAATATCTTAATTTCTTTACCGTCACTTGGAAAATAATATTTCATCATAAAAATAATATTTCATTAAGCAGATTATTTATTCCCCACCTTTATTATTTATTCATGTATTATAAAATTCCCCAACCTAACTAAATATTGAACCCTTCCAGAAAAAACAATATTGAATTAATAATTTCACTTTTATCCTCATCATCTCCACAAGGAACAACTGATTATCAATCAGTTATGTTTTTAACACCACAAAACGCACCACTAAAATAGTGGTGCGTTATTTTTAGTTTGTAACCTTGATGAATAAATAAATCATTGAATGATCTTTACCCCACCGATAACCTCTTTAAAACGAATAAAAAAGCCGTAAATTAGATCCAGGCTCCTATTTACCCCTATACTGAATTTTTACTGCTAATAATTATTCATGTTTCTACATAAGTAATTTTCTGAAAAGTTTTTTCATTTTGCTTGTTAAACTTTTCCATGTTTAGATCTCATTTAAAAGCAAAATAGGTTTCATATTACATTATGATTAATTACTTGAGTTTTCTCTCATTGGAAACTTGAAAACCAGTTGGAAATGGCTTAAAAGGCCTATCTGGTGATATTTGATTCGTTTGATAATCTCTCAACTCTTTAAAGTTAATCTCAGAAATAATGAACGAATCTAAAGTTCCTCCATGTATTTTTTGAAGATCTCTTCTCCAAGAATCTTTATATGGAGCTCTAATTCTTGTGTCACCATATTGCTTATTATTGCAAATAGAAACAAAACAATGAAGATCAAGACATGCGGAATTAATTAAGTGTTGATAAGTTTCCAAATCAGGATTCCAAGCAACAACAAACAATAAATCAATATTTCCTCTCAAAACAGAACGATTATTAATATCTAACAAATCGTTGCATATTAATCCGCTGAAAATAAAACCATTATGCTTAACAACTAACTTTTTTTCAAATTTTGGGACAATACTAAGTCCGTTTTTATTATAGATTTCTTTACTTTCATGAATAGCTCCAAATAACTTAGATTGGTATAATGCAATCGACCCACTTCTATTATCATCAGAATTCAGTATATAAACCAATTGATTATCTACCGTTAAACCAGAAATTTTATATTCTAATCCAGCAATTAAATTAACGCCAACAAAGCTTAGTTTCTTAGCGATATGAACATACATATTCCTAGGTAAAGAAAGTTCATGAAACACTAAATAATCTATTGATTTGCTCTCTTTTATTACATCATTTACAATCTTAATCAATCTATCAAACCTAGTTACATCTGGCTCATCATTCAATATTCTAACTTTTGCATCAAAGGAAATATCATCTGTAAAAAAGTGTGTATTACAAACTCTAGTTTTCGCTTTATTTTTAGTATCTGAAAAATCAACAAAGCTAAAGTTTTTCACATCATCATATTCTTTCTCTTCAGATAAACTGTATTTATGATAATACTTTTCTGCTAGATCTTTAAAACCATCCTTATCTAAAATTTTGTTTTTAAAAGTAACTGTCAATTCAAGCAACGAAGGACGTCTAGTAAAAAAGTAGAACCCCGTTGAATCTGTAATTCCACTGGAATTCTCTTGATAGTTTGTTTTAACATTTATCTTGATAAATTCAATTATACTTTTATTAAAGAAAGTATTGGCTAAATTATCCGAAACAGTAGATAAATTAATGTTATTATTCAAGTATTTAACAAATTCAGGAAATTTATAAAAGGAATCTTTATATGCAATCTTATGTAAGTCCGTGTTAAATAATCGAATCACATTTTTCAGCATATCTTCTTTTGAAGAATTTCCTTTTAATACTTTTGAAACCCAATTCTGGGCATAGTTACTTTGAATTTTATGTAATGAACTATTTGTTAATATATTTTCTGCAATTTTATGATACAAAAAGACCTTTGATTTTTCAAAATACGTTGAATTGATATTTTTTGACACCTTTATATAGCCCATAACACTTTCTAAGGTTTCAAAGTACTTTTTTATTAAATCCTCATTATTTGAATGGATTAGTATACCAAACAACCTAGGCAAGTATTTATTTAAGTCCACAAAATTTTTAAAATCGAAAATATAGCTTTCAATAATATTCAAAAAATTAAATAATCGCTTCCTCCAAACTTGACTATTGTAAGAACAAATAAAAGTTTCAAAACTAACTATCTCCTTTATAAATTTATTCCTTTTTAATATTAGCCCGGTTGATTTTCTGAGACCATTTACTTCTTCGCAAGACTTATTTAAATCGTGAAATAAATCAAGGTTTTCAATCTCTTCATAATCTGAATTGTCAGGAAGTAACTTCCATTCACTAGAATTTTTATTTATAGCTTTTTTTAATTGGTTAACTTCTATTTTATCTTCAATTCCATTAAAAACAAAAATATTCTCTTTTTCTGGATTAAACTTTAAATATGTATCAAATCCTTCATGAAATATTGAATTATTGTCATATATTACAAAACTTTTTAAGGGTTTTAATATATCTTTTAAACACAATTGGTCATTCGTATATCCAGAATACTCTACAGCAATAATTAGATCATCTACATATCTTCCATAATATAATGGCTTCAAGTTATCAATAATGTCTTGATCAAAATCTAATAAATAAATATTAGCTAAAACTCTTGATGCATTAAGAGTTAAAGGAAGTCCAAAGTTTTTATTATCTAAATTATTAATATTGCTATCAAAAAAATCTTGATAATTTTTGTTATTAAGATCATTAAAATGTTCAATCATTTGAAATAAAAGTTCATTAATAAAAAGATCTGTTTTGTTAAAACTATGCTTTTTAATTAATTTATCTACCTTAAACCTTAGCTCACTTATCTCAATTGAATGATAATATTTTTTTAAATCAGATGTAATAACCAATACATTTTTATCTTCCTTAATTATATTAAAAAGATCATTTTGCCATTTTTTATAATCATTAAAATATGGCTTATAAAGAGTATGGTTTTGTTTATAATAAGGAATATTAATACTATCATCGTATTTCTTAAGCCTGCAGCCGTAAACATTATCAGGAAAATCGAGATCTAATTTATATCCAATCCGATTTAACCAGAGACCTCCAATTATTTGAAAATAAATTGATAAATCTCCAATGAACCTAAACCCAATATTTTTAATCTCAAATAAATTACGATCAAGATTTTTAATTGATTTTTTTACATCAACAGATGCTTTTTTAGAAAAATCAATATCCTTTAAGATAAACTCTGAAAAACCAATATTTTCGTGATTATTAAAGAATCGTTGGGTTTCATTTTTATTACCATTTAATACAGAAAGAAGATTATTGATATTGCTTTCAATATTCTCTTCAAATAAAAGAATCTTATCCAGTTTAATATAATCTTTTTCATAGAACAACTCTCTTTTCACCTTTCTATAAGTAAACAAGAGTTCTTCTTTAGTAATTGAAACTTTATTCATATGTTTTGATGGTTATGTTAAAAAAATAATAAAAATATAGGTGTATAAAAATTGAGTTTTATCCCCTATCCCCTAGCTCCTAAACCATTGTCAAAAACCTGTTCAAAATCATTTGGTTTTATAAGTCACACCTTCAATTTTGGAAGAACGATCGGATAGTTTAGGTTTCACCAACATTGTAACGAAGACATCATTTCAAAGCGTTTTTATGTTAGAAAAAAAATTCCAATAAAAAGTTCTAGCTTACACGAGCCCAACTGTCCTTCTAAACTTTTCTCTGACTTAGCTGATTGAAGTTAGACAAGAATAAAATTATCAAAATCATCCACTAAACTATCTAGACTAGTGGTTAAAGGAAGATTTTAATTGTGTTTCTCTTGCTATTTTTTTATTAGCTCGAATGATATTTTCTCCTAGAAACGAAGTACGTTCAAAGGCTAATCTCTCGTATGGTCCATAAAGTTATTCTCAAATGATTGTCAAGTTGAACATTCATCATCTTCTATTAAAAAGATGTAATTCTAAATCCGCTAATGATTCAAACGCTGCCTCAGGTAATTCTATCTTTGGGATTTTTTTATCTTTTAATACTTGTTTAGCATAGGCAATTACATAATAATATTTCCCATCGGTAAGATCGAATTGAGTCCATGGTTGAATATCTTTGATATTTAATCTCTCTTGAATAATCCTATCCACCGGAAAATGTGGCGGACGTTCAATATTACCAACTACCCATTGATATTTTAAATATAAATTGAGAAGCTTTTGGCTAATTCCAAAGTTTAATGACCCTCTTGAAAAAATATCAGCATATTTTTTTGAAAATTCTAATACTTCAACAATATTCTCAATGTGTTTAGATTCTAAAACCTCACTTTTATATTCTGGTAAAATCTTTGTGTCGATATGTAATCTCAAAGCACTTTTAAACTCTGATTTACGTTTCTCAAGAGTTTTAGTTGTAGGTTTATAACAATATGCTCTTTGAAATGCACCAAGCATTGTCAAACCCCATAATTCATTGTTTAAAAAAATATCTCTCATTAAAATTAGTTTATTATTGTTATTATAATAAATGCTACCCAAATGGTTTCTGCAACATTGCCTACTTAAATGCTTGCATTTGCATTAATTGTTCGTCAACTTTATTTATCCTTATATTATGGAAATATTTTAACTACCGCACTTTGTTAGTTGGCTAAAAACAAACATGTTGTAAGGAAAGAAAATCAATTTTGGTTTTTGGTGCTAGCTTTCCAAGTTGTTTAATCATTAATCTTAAGCATATCAACTTGAAATAAATCGTTGAAGTCCTCTCCTGAATCGGCGTCAACCGTCGACTGATTGAATTAATTAAGGATGGCCTCCAGTTTCCAAGATATTTTCCTTACTTAGGCTAAAGTAGCAAACAGCTATTTTGGTTCTAAAAATAGCCCAACATTCCTAATGGTTCTTCTTTGATAGAAACTATCCTCTCCTCATCAGTGGCGAACGCACATTTTTTTTCGAATTCGTCATGCAATAGGTAATTAGCGAATAAATGCTTTTTCCCGGAAAGGATTTTGAAGAAAACAAAACCTAAAATATAGTTAAGTTTTTCGTAAATACTTTTTCTTCCTCTTAAGGATACTTCTTATTTCCCACAGCTTTTGCACTTGTTGTTCTGTTGACATATATTGGTAATATTAATATTGCGCGCTATAAACCGTACATAATAGGGTTAAATATACTTATGAAAACTAAAAAAAAATACGGGAAACCATAATGATGGCAAGCTTTAACTAAAGTTTAATTTATTTAATTTAACTTCAAATATCTGTTGATATCTTTCCTTAAATTCAGGATTTAAAAAACTTCGACTAATCCAATCTTCCACTTTACCTTTTTGCTTTGAAAAATCTTTATAGACATTATCTCGAACTAATTCAGAAATACCCAAGCTTTTTGCGAATTGATCGAAATCAACTTTCTTAATTTTTCTTTTGCGCCCGGTAAGGGTCAAAGCTAAATCTTCATAATCTTTCGGATAAATCAGGTTTACATTCAACAAATCATAGGCTGGTGAGAGTAAAATATCTCCTTCTGAGTGAATCAATGAGAAATTTTTTAGGTGCATATCATTATTCCCCGTCAGAAAACTAAACAATACTAGTCTAAAATATTTGATTATATCTAAACCTGAGTTGGTCGCAAATTGCCTTATTATCTTTCCAGCTCTTTCGTAAGAACTTTTATATTTCTGCTCAGTCAATAATTCTGAGAGCTGACATAAATCCTCCACATGGATTTTCTCTCCTGACTGCCTATCAAATCTTTTCGTAAGGTATGCTAATTCTCCAGTCGAAGTACGGATTAAGGTATGCTCGGCTGTTTCAATCTTAAATAATTCAGCAAGGTGCATCGTTAAATCTTCCACTTCAGGCATAAATGGGAAGTTATCAGATTGTGGCTTCAAAATATATTCTCCCCAGAGACCAACCAAGGTCAAACGCTTATCTCCTCTTTGTCCTTCAAGAGTTAAGGAAATTTTAGGTTGCACTCCTGTTAAGGCTAATCGCTCATTAACAGTAATTTGGGCCAAGCTATTCAATTTCTCTCGATCCAGTTCTAAGTAAGGCATATCTGCTGTACCAAAGAATTTTTTAGAGCAACTGGGATGGTAATCACCATTTTCAACGGGTTTATAACAGAATAAACAATTAGCCATTTCCTTCCGCCTCCATCGGATATACAGAGACAGCTCCAATGGTATCTCTACATAGGTTTATTAATAATTCAAAACGATCTCTAGGATTCAGTTTCCAATGCTTTTCTCCTATTTCTAATAACCATCCTTCAGGTATGAGGCCATCAAAAAAAGGAAACAGCACATTGCTATGATAAATTACTTCAGTCAATGGAAGGGTCAAACTAACAGCTTTAGGATCAGAAGAATCTAAATACTGCTGATCATACCAAAAAGTATAGCCAGCATCCCCTTCTTCAAGGTATCCTGCCAATTGATTTTGGTAGAAGATTTTTGCCTTACGTGCCATTATTCCCTGGATTTATCTATTACACCAACTTCTTTTCCAAATAGCGCTAGAACATCATTAACTTTGTCCAATCGAAGGGTTTTCTTACCCTGTTCTAAATCTCGAACAAATCGCAAACCTACACCTGCATTTAATGCCAAATCTTCTTGGGTAAGCTTTAATTCCTTACGTTTTTGTTTTACAAATATCCTTAAAGATTCCATAATTATACCTTTTCTGATATAAATATAATTAAAATACTGTAAACTATACTACTTCGGGTATAAATATTTAATTCACCAACTATTTATACCCTAAAAGGTATAAAATAAAAAAACGAATGATTACCTTCGAAAAATCACTACTGTTTTCTTTTATTAATAAATCACTTAAATATAATTATGAGTCCCGAATTATTAGTTCCAACCAATGTTGTCAAGTAAACTTTCTGTGTACACAAAAGTACTTCTTGCATAAGACCGAAACCTTAATAGAATTATATAAAAAGTGCCTTAGGATCCACCTAAGGATTTGAAGACATTTCAACCTATTTTATCACTTTAAACAATTTTAAACCATTCATTTTAGGCACAATTAATATAAACATAGAATTGATTTCGAGAAATCGCTTACACCCATTATCGATGATGATACCAGAGTTGAATATCCTTGAAAGTAGCGTAAGCCTATCTATGAACTTTAATAATCCACACAACCTAAAGATCAGCTCCAATCCATTGTCCGAATCCATATTATTATCCAAAAGATCATTCCTCTTTTCTCTTAGATGGCTTTTTGGTAGATTCCCCTTCCACAGCCTGCTGTTAACTAGTCACAGGTAGGATATTTAGATGTATCAATCTGATATTGGTTAATGGTTGTTTTTGCTTTCAAACTCATGATACTATTTGCATTGAATTTATCGATGTTTAAACAGGGAATTTTGAAGGCACAATCGATAAGATAAAAAAATTTAAAAAACGATAATTAAATAAATAATAATCTTTACATTTTATTAAACTTGAATTAACAATTCATTTATCTTTATAATGTTCCTTTGACCAAAAATAACCTAACCAAGGATGAAAGCACATGATTTAGATCTTGATGATGATCAGTTTCAACTTTTTCAAGAAGGAAATGAAAAAGTATTTAAGTTAGTTTTTGATCGATTTCACAAGATTTTGTTCCGCTACGCCTATGCTGCATTAAACGACGTTTATAAAAGCGAGGACATTGTCCAAACTGCCTTTATTCAATTATTTAAGAACAAAACACGGATCAGCAGTCCAGAGGCCCTTTACCCCTACATTTTTGTTATTACAAAAAGATTGGTTGTAAAAGCTTTCAAGGAACATATCCTCAACCTTAGTGAACAGTTGCAAAACAAACAAATGGAGGTGACTTGTGAAGAAACAGAGCAGGAGTTAAAATCAAGAGATCTAAAGAGCATACTTAATCAATTGATTGATCAACTGCCCCAAAAGCAGGGAGAGATATACCGATTGAGTAAACTTCAAGGCTATTCTTATGACGAGATTTCTTCGATTACTGGGAGTTCTCGGAATACAGTGAAGAATCAGCTCATCACGGCATCTAAAAAAATTAAAAGCAACCTAGAAAAGCTATATCTGATTATTTTTTACTTTTTTTTCATGTAGACTAGTCCTTTTTCTTTTCCATTGCCTTTATAGTGGAAAAGAAAGACCAATTGAAAAAAGAAGAACTAAAACACTTAATCCAAAAATATAAGGATAATCAATTAACTACAGATGAGATACAGCGTCTGAAGGAGGCATTCCATACGGAAGAGTTTGAGTCTATTTTTGATCAAGCCACCGAGGAATTTTTCCTTGAGATTAGAGACCCTTCTAGAGAAATAGATTCCGAGAATCTTTACAATAGCATATCTCGGAAAATTTACCTTCAAAAAAAGCAACCTTATAGATTAAGAAATTGGTTTTATATCACAGCTGCTTCTGTAGCAGCGACTATTCTGCTATTCTTTTATTTCAATACATCCATCATTTCGAATTCGACTGAAGAAATTGCCTTAGCAAAACAAGAAAAGAATATCATCCTTCCGGGTGGTGCAAAAGCCAAGTTGGTATTGGAAGATGGGCAAATCGTTGATCTTGCTAATTTACCTGCTGATACGACTTTACAACTCGCAGGCTATACAATCATCAAAAACGCAAAAGGTGAACTTACTTATACCTTGAAGGATTCAAAACTTGCTTCAGCGGGTCTATACAACACAATCGTTACCCCAAGGGGTGGTGAATATAACCTTCAGCTTCCCGATGGCAGTAAGATATCTGTGAACGCCTCGTCAACGATTCGATACCCACTCCAATTCGATAGAGAAAAAAGAGAGGTTGAACTTGATGGGGAAGCGTACTTTGAGGTGAAGCAGATGGTTAAAAATAATAAGACAATTCCCTTCATTGTAAAAACCAGAGAACAGACGCTTAAGGTACTCGGCACGTCGTTTAATATTAACTCATATAGTGACCGAATTGAAACGACATTGGTAGAAGGAAAGGTTGAATTAAGCTATCCAAACAGCAAAGGCAGATTGCTAAACCCCAATCAACAAAGTAGGTATCATTCCAAGGATGAATCTTTTGATATAAAGGACGTTGATCCATTTTATATGATCGCATGGAAGAATGGGAATTTCGCATTCGAAAATGCTTCGTTGAGTACTGTGATGAAGGATTTAGAACGCTGGTATGATGTTGAAGTTGAGTACCGGGGTAATATTTCGAAGATTAGATTTTCGGGGACAATCTCAAAATATGAGCATATAGAAAAAGTTTTAAAAGCCATTGAGCTAACAGGAAGTGTGAAATTTAAGATTGAAGAAAGGAGGATAATCGTAATGAACTAAACTTACTCTTCACATTTATCGAAAAAGCAGGAGCGTTAGGACCGCTCCTGAGTAATTGATAAATAGTTCGACTGATAGTACGCTAAATATTAACTAATCAACCGACTTACAAATGTATAAAAAAATCAAAATTATCTCCAGCATTGGAGACATTGTACATCGAAAACCTAATTATCTATCGATGAAACTAGCTATTACCCTTATGTTTGCCTCTGTGTTTCAAGCTAGCGCTTTCACCTTCGGACAAACGGTCACATTAAAAAAGAAGAACGTTAGTATGACTAATGTTCTAAAGGATATTCAAAAGCAAAGTGGCTATAACATTTTCTACGACAGTTCTTTTTTCCCAAGTAATTTATTTGTCAGTGTAGATTTTAATAAAAAGCCCTTTGACAAAGCGCTGGAAAGTTTATTAAAGGATTATGCGATCGATTATAACATCGTTGACAAGAATGTGATTTTACGTAGGAAGCCCGCTGCTTCACAAGCGGTAAATACACTTCCGAAAGAAACATCTTCGGTACTTCAAACCCAGATACGCGGAACGATTAAGAGCGCGGACGGCGAACCTCTTTCAAATGTATCCGTAACGGAGAAAGGCGGTACGGCAAGTACTATGAGTGATGAACAAGGTAACTTTGAAATTACCGTTTCGAAAGCAAATGCGGTCCTTGTCATCAGTAATATCGGCTTCGAAAAGCAAGAAATAGATGTTTCAAATCGCAGTACTGTTCAAGTTGTTCTTCTACCAGCATTGACTGAAGTTGACGAGGTTGTCGTGGTAGGCTACGGCGAACAGAAAAAGGTCAACCTAACGGGAGCCGTAAGCCAGATTTCCGGTGAGGAATTTGAAGATCGTCCTGTTACCCAACTGACGCAAGCACTACAAGGAAATGTTCCGAACCTAAATATTGTTTTCGGGTCCGGACAACCCGGAACCAGCGGCTCTGTTAATGTCAGAGGAAATACTTCCATCAATGGTGGTGGTCCATTAATCCTCATTGATGGTATACTAGGGACCTTAGACCGTGTAAATGTGAATGATGTAGAATCTGTGACGGTTCTTAAGGACGCATCGGCGGCGGCTGTATATGGTGCAAGAGGCGCGTTTGGTGTAATCCTTGTAACTACGAAAAAAGGGAAAGTTGACGGCCAAGCATCTATAGATTATTCCGCAAACTTCGGATTTACTACACATGCTACCAATACGGATTTTATCACATCGGGATATTGGAATGCCAAGATTAACGACGATGCGATGTACAACGCCTTAGGATATCGTACGACCCGATATACCGACGAAGATTATGAAGAGCTGTTGGCCCGTGTAAATGATAAAACAGAAGATCCATCAAGACCATGGGTTGTCGTTAAGAAAGATGCAAGTGGAAATGACATCTATCGCTATTACGCAAATTTTGATTGGTTCAATTACCTTTACGACAACAATCGTCCTAAATCTGACCATAACATAACACTAAGTGGTATGTCTGGAAAGACGAGTTATGCCTTATCAGGTGCATTATCTAATGAACAAGGTATCTTTAATATCCAACCCGATAAATTCAAACGCTATAACTTACGCGCGAACATATCGACAGAAATTAGACCTTGGTTAACTGTGAGCAATGGTACCCATTTCTTTAAATCCTCATACGATTGGGCTGGACTTTCAACAAATTTCAATCAAGTCTCTAACAACGTAAGCAACAGTCCTACCTATCACTATCACGCGATGTATGTCCCGAGAAACCCTGATGGAACTTTGACAGGCTATTCAGGAATCAATAGTTATCCGATCGGATATGGACTTCACAATGCTTTAGAAAGCGGCACGATGAAAGGCTATAATAATGGCACTGAATTTACCAACAAAACCGAAGCTATCATAAATCTTGGAAAAGGCCTGACATTGACAGGTAATTATTCCTATCGCGAATACAGGGGGGAAAACAGTTATCGTCAAACCAAACAGTATTATTCGAAATACCCTGGCGTAATGGAATTGTCCTCGTTAGGAGCCTTAAACCAAGATAGATTGACGGAAGCGATGAGCAAATATTCATGGCATTTCATCAACGTCTTTGCGAACTATCAAAAAAGTTTCGGCGATCATAACATCGTTGCAATGGCAGGTTTCAACCAGGAAGACCGAAAGTATAAACGCATCGGAGGAGTTGGACAAGACTTATTATCTGAGACTTTAAATGATTTAGATCTTGTTATTGGTGAAAAGCAGTTTAATGGTGGTGCAGATGAATGGGCAGTTCGTGGAGGATTTTATAGATTAAACTATGATTATAAAGGCAAATATTTATTTGAAACAAGTGGTCGATACGATGGTACGTCACGATTCCCTAAATCAAGTCGCTTTGGATTCTTCCCGTCTTTTTCTGCTGGATGGAGGGTTAGTGAAGAAGCATTCTTCCAACCGATCAAGAATACAATCAATAATTTAAAAGTACGCTATTCATACGGCTCATTAGGAAATCAGGAAGTAGATACCTACGCATATATTGCTTCCATGGGAACTGGCCAAATCAACTATTTAGTAGATGGTCAGAAACTGAATGTAACCTACAATCCTGCACCAGTTGCGCCATCACTAACTTGGGAAAAAATCAGCACCAGCAATATAGGTTTGGATTTCTCTCTCTTAAACAACCGTTTAAATGTTGAATCGGACTATTACGTTCGTAACACGATTGGCATGTTAAGTATAGGAGAAACCCTTCCGGATGTATTCGGTGCCGGCGAACCAAAGGTAAATGCGGCGGATTTAAGAACTAAAGGTTTTGACCTATCGCTTACATGGCGAGATCAATTAAACTTAGCCAGCAAGCCTTTCAATTACTCTGTGAGGGCAATTCTATCTGATTACACATCCGAAATTACCAAATTCAGTAACCCTGCCGGTTTGTTGAACACTTATTATGTAGGTCAGCAATTAGGCGAGATATGGGGCTATCGTTACGACGGATTCTTCAAAACAACTGAAGAGGCACAAGCCTACGCTCAAATTGTCAACCAAGATCAGATCAATAGACGAAGAGTACAGGCACCTACAGAGGATTTGCGCAGGTTACAAGCAGGAGACATCAAGATCAAAGATCTGAATGGTGATGGAATTATCAACGCTGGAAAAAGCACCCTTTCAGATCCAGGTGATCGTGAGATAATCGGTAATAGCCAACCGCGCTATTCATACGGATTAACTCTTAGTGCGAACTGGAATGGGATCGACGCTTCTGTATTTTTCCAAGGAATCGGAAGAAGACATTGGTATCCAAACTTGGAAGCACAAGCCTTCTGGTCGGTATACGCAAGACCGTATGATTCATTCATCCCTAGCGACTTCCCAGATAAAATTTGGTCGCCGGAGAACCCAAATGCTTACTTCCCATTCTTACGTGGATATACGGCACAGAATTCCGAACTGTCGGTAAATAACGATATGTATCTACAAGATCTATCCTACTTGAAGATTAGAAACTTAACGGTTGGTTATACATTTCCAACGAGCTTAACGAATAGGATTCACATAAATAAATTCAGACTGTTCATGAGTGGTGAAAACTTGGTTACATGGACGAAATTGAAAACTGATTATATAGATCCTGAGCAAGTGATGACCGATAATACAGGCAGAAGCTATCCAATGGGTAAAGTTGTGTCTTTCGGTGCTCAATTATCCTTTTAACTATTAATAGATTTTGACCAGTATGAAAACCAGAAAAATATTACCTCTTATAACGATAATGGGATTGCTGACAGCATGTAATGATGATTACTTAGAACGCTATCCACTTTCCGAATTAGCACCCGAGAACTATTTCTTAACTGCTGCGGAGTTGCAAAATTATACCAATGCTTTTTATGCGGAACTTCCAGATGCGCTATCAATTCACTATAATAATCCAACGCAAGCAGATGATGAAGCACGCAATACGCTAGCCGCTGAGATACAAGGGACACGAGAAACTCCATCGAGTGGTGCAGGATGGGATTGGACAGAGCTCCGTCAGATCAACTTTTTCTTAGAAAATTCCCATAAATGTACCGACGAAGCTGCACGTTTGAAATATGAGGGTGTCGCACGATTCTTCCGTGCATACTTTTACTATGGAAAAGTCGTTCGCTTTGGCGATGTGCCTTGGTATGACAGTGTACTTGAACTCGATGATGATGGACTATTTAAAGCGAGAGATTCCAGAAAGTTAATCTTCGAAAAAATGTTGGAAGATATCGACTTTGCAATCGCTAACTGCCAAACTGAAAAGAGTACAACATTGATAACTAAATGGACGGCGCTAGCTTTTAAATCAAGGATGTGCCTTTTTGAAGGTACATTCCGCAAATATCATGGCTTAGGTGACTGGGAAGCAGTATTAACAGCAGGAGCAGCAGCAGCGGAGGAACTCATGAATACAGGACCTTACAGCATCCACAAAAGTAGCACTGATAAAGCCTACCATGAGCTTTTTATTGCGGAAGATGCAATTCCTAGTGAGATGATCTTAGCAAGGCAATATGATGCATCCGTACCATTTGTACATTCTGCCAACTTCTATATTCTTTCTGCATCCTATGGAAGACCAGGCATGCAAAAGTCATTAGTAAACAGCTACTTGATGAAGGACGGCACACGCTTCACCGATCAAGCAAATTACCAAACTATGCAGTTCTACGATGAAATGCAGAACAGAGATCCCCGTTTAGCGCAGACCATTCGAACGCCGGGTTACAAAAGAATCGGAAGCAATAGTACTACTGTTCCCGACTTCGCGACTTCAGTAACGGGATATCAGTACAGTAAATATGTATTGGCACCTGCATTTGATGCCGGACAATCAACCAATGATATGCCAATCTTTCGTTATGCAGAAGTGCTTTTAAATTTTGCTGAAGCAAAAGCAGAGCTAGGAACATTGACCCAAGCTGATATCGATAAAAGCGTAAAATTATTACGTGATCGGGTTGGCATGCCGAATTTAAACCTTCAAGCTGCCAATGCTAATCCAGACCCTTATCTCTTATCTGAATATCCTAATGTTACGAAAAGCAGCTTCACGGGTGCAATCCTAGAGGTTCGCCGTGAAAGAAGAATTGAACTTGTAAAGGAGGGACAGCGTTATAATGATTTAATGCGTTGGAAAGAAGGCGCTCGCTTATCCAAGAAATTTTATGGACAATACTTTCCTGGTGCCGGGGAATATGATTTAGATAAGAATGGAACGATCGATTTAGTGATTTATGAGGGCACTGCACCAACGAGAAAACCAGGTGTCCAATATCAAAAACTTGGAGAGTTAGTCCTTGAGAACGGCAATAAGGGTGGACGTATCGTTAATCTTCCTGATATCATTAAGAAATGGAATGAAACAAGGGATTACCTATACCCTATCCCGACTCAAGAGCTTGAATTAAATCCACAGTTGAAACAAAATCCAGGATGGGCATCTTCAGGAACATAAACTTCAGAAAAATGAAAAACATTATTAAATACTTTTCGATTATTGCTATTGCTTGTGTATCCACACAAGCAGTAGCACAAAAAAAGATTAAAATCTTATCTTATAACGTGCTATACGGATTACAAAAAGATTCTACGGCCAATATTGATCGCTACGTCGAACTCGTAAAAGAGCTAGACCCGGATATAGTTGCTACCCAAGAAATGAATGGTTGGAAGCAGAAAACATTGGAAGACTTAGCCAAACGTTATAACCACCCCTATGCGCTACAATCAAAAGAAGATGGGTTTCCGACGGCACTAACTTCGAAAAAGCCAATGGTAAACTTCAAAAAAGTAACCGAGAATATGTGGCACAGCTATATATATGCAAAGATAGAAGGTATACACATCTTCGTTATCCATTTCTCACCATTTAGCTATAAAAAGCGACAGGAAGAGGTGGAGAACATCATTGCACAGACCAAAGAGCTCAATCCAAAAGAACCTATCCTGATCATGGGCGACTTCAACTCCTTATCTGAATCTGATAGCAAGAACTATGACGAAGCCGTGCTAGCATCAATGAAAGAACAGGAAATCAAGCGCGAACAAGTTCGGAACCTGAACAATGGAGCGATTGATTATACCGTCTTAAAAAAATTGGAAGATGCCGGATTTTATGATTCTTACAAGGTATTGAATAAGAATTTTGAAAGCTCAGTTCCGACCTACAAAAGTGGTGAAGCGAAGATCAAGCAGTCTAACGCGGGAATAGGAAAGCGAATCGATTTTCTTTGGGCGAATGAACCTGCGAAGAAAATGCTTACGAAGAGTATTGTTCTTAAAAATGAAAAAACACATATCATTTCAGACCATTACCCAGTATATGTTGAGCTAGAACTTCAATAAGCAAATGAATCCCTCCTTCTCCACAAAAAATTAAAGCTCATCGAAAGATGGGCTTTTTTTTGTGGACCGCAGGGATTAGAAGGATGCTTTATTTCCCAAAATTATTGTTCTGCCTGAACTTTTAACATTAAATCGCGTGCATTAAGCCCACATACAGAATCTAATTCTTCCAAATTATATATTTCTTTGAACTCAGGCTTTTGCCCTTCCTCTTCATGTAACCTTGTAAATAGTAATTTTCAGGTCCTCCAAAAAGAGTTAACCTATAAATAATTGATTGTATTCCTGCTAAAACCTCAGCTATATTTATAAAGATTTAATTTTTTACAATATACTCCTTAATGGAATCAACACATTTCTCAAAAGTCAATAGCCAATGGGTATCATCAATGATTAATTGCTCCACCTCAAAACCTCTATTTATGCAGGAATGATCAATAACTTCATCTCGATTACTCTGAAGAAGAAAACAATGATCTATTTCCTTTATTTTTTCCAAACTTTTTTCTAGTTTCTCCGGAAAAGGAAAATTGGCAATCCTGCTAGAAAAGTCCAACAAGGGATTAAGAAGGACTAATTTAATTTTCATTCCAGAGGCTTTTAACTTTTCTCGTAATTGGTAGGCATAATTTCCTCCTGTGGAATCACCTATAAGGACAAGTTCATTTTTGTCCTTGTAATGTGTCCATAAACCAGTTAATAGTTCACTAATATCAGTATCAGTCCCCCATTCTACACAAAAACAACTGTGAGTACAATCAAAGGCATTTTTAATCAGTTTAAATTTCCTAGAATCCTTATTGGATCCCAAACCATGAAAATATAATAAATCAATCATGAGTATTTTTCTTGTTAGTGAATAGATCATTAATTACACAAAGGGGCAAAACAAATATTAACCAAGGCAAGGCATAGATCAATTGTATTGATTTTTTTATCAAGTAATTGACCATTCGAAATATTGAATTATTCATGTTAATCAACTTTTAATTTCCCCAGAAGTAGATTAATAGACCATAGAATAGAATGTTCAATTCCAGTTTTAAATGCCGGTATTTGATTTTAAATGGCAGTTTATAAAAGCCCTGAAGGGATGTAATGGAATTGTGTTTTATTTTAGGGAAATAACTCTTCGGCTTTCCATAGGTTATAACAAGTAATTCAGTAAGAACTGTATAGACCAATTGAATGAAATTTCCAAAAAGCCAAATAAGCAGTCGATATTTTTCTCTTCTATAATATCTTACCTGCAAAGGAATTACAATTCTGTCAAGAATAATGTTAGGTAAAAATTCCAGGAATTTAATCTTATAATAAATGTAGTATGAAATAACCATAGTCGTTTTTTTTTATTCATTATACGACGAGAGGAATAATAATTTCAATAATTAGGTTATTTATTAAATATTCTATTTGATACCACGGCTAAATAGAATTCATAATGATAAACAAATTTATCACTTGGAGCAGCTCCTATTTCTTTAAGCAGCAAGATTTATCACCAGTATCAATAACGCGATCAAGAAGCACAATGGCACAAAATATCTATTATCATTTCTTGAGAATGTGGTGTTTTTCACTTTCTTAAATAGGCCGACGTAATGAAAATCACCTATTACACGTAATAAGAATACTCCCATTATTAGCCACAGAATCCATCTCGAAAATCTTTCAGGAACTAAATCCAAACTTGGTAAATACAGAAGAAAAATCATCAGCAAAAAACCAATTCCAACGACTATGCAGGACATAAAACCAGGCTGAAATAGCAAGGCGCCTTTTTCAGTTACCGGTACGCTTTCCGTTTTACCTACCGTTCCTCCAAATGCCCAATACAGGTGAAATAGCGAAATGGTTAAGAAGATAATGGTTAACAGCAAATTGAAAAAATAAATCATAGTTTAACAGCTAGTAAAATGTAGTAAATGGAATTTAAATGGCAACAGTTTAAGTGCTCAAGGACAATATTAAAATACGATTTTTTCAAGACTTAATTAAAAAAGGTTTTGGCCTTTAGAAAGCACCAGGTAGTAAGCAATAAAACCAAATGAAAAATTAACCTAATAAAAAAAGCTCAGAGGTAAATTAGTAAATGCTAATGAAATAATTTCTCAAGATATTCCTTATTTATTAATAAATTAGTTTGTCTTTAAATCCAAGACTGCTACCGTTATGAACAGGCTAAAATTCACACATACTATTATTTGCTTAACCTCTATTTTATTAATCTTAAGTTCCTGCAAAAAAGACCCCATCAATCAAGAAACTACATCTGACAAGATCTCAAAGCTAGAAATAGTAAAACTTCAGGCTTCCAGTGGCTTCAGTAACACTATAGATTTGAAGTATGACGAACAGAACAGGTTAATTGAGTTTGGTTTAGATAAATTCTCTTATAACACCCAAGGAAAGGTTGAAAAGAGATCTTTGTTCGACGCCGATAATAAATTAATCAGTGAATATGGATATAGATGGGATACTGAGGGAAGGTTAGCAGAAATTCGTTTAAATTATTACCATTCAGATGAAAATATCAGTGGGATAAACATTGCTGAAAACAAGCCTATTATTGCAAAGTTTGAATATCAGAACAACCAACACAACCCTAGCAAGTTAATCTGGAGAACCATCAATATGGGCTATTCAGGGGGCTCCATTAAGACCACCCTATCCGCCGAAAAAACAATGAGATACTTTTATGAAAGTGAAAACCTCTCTCACGCTATATATTCAGGGAGCAGTGATATTTTAACAGGCAATCCTTCTGCTGGCACTTACGCTAATATTGAAGCTCATTTTTTCTTCAAACCTGGAGATAAGCCCCATTTCTTAAAAAAATTATATGATAAATTGGGATTCAACCCCATCGATTTTTCAGATATTATACCTTCTAAGCAACCCATCCAGAATATCATTTATGTCTTTAAGTATCAAGGAACGTTGTTTGAACCTGATTGGGAAAAAGCAAGCAATTATGAAATAGCTTATGATAAACTTGATCGTCCAACCCTTGTTTCCATCAATCAAAATATTATTGGACTCAGCAGCATATACCCTGATGTCAACAAATTATCATTGGTCTACAAAATAACTTACTAGAGTGATGGTATCTTTTGGAAAAGAAAGATATTTCCCTATTTAGTATCCTCCACTAAATTTTTCTCCAAATATCCATACTTTTACCCTATGGCCGAAAAAAATCCATACCTCATTTATTTACGCGTTATCGCGACAGTATTTGTGGTCTTGATACATGCTTCAACAGGGTTCCTTTATCGCATAGACACCCATGCTTTCGATTGGAATTATGCCAATTGGATCAATGCGGCCACACGTTGTTCAGTTCCAATCTTCGTCATAATTTCTGGAACATTATTGATCCCGAAAGATGAAGATACCTGGACCTTTTACAAAAAACGACTTCCTAAAATCATCTATCCATTCCTGTTTTGGACGATCATCTATTTGATTTATTATTTCTATCGATACACCAAGTTTGATCAATTGTCCAATGAAAAGATATGGTCTATCATCGTAGACAAGATTTTGCACGGAGCCAATGCACATCTATGGTACCTGTACATGATCATCGGCGCTTATTTGGCAATTCCATTTCTAAGAAAAATACTGATACATTGCAGCATTCGTGAAATTGAATGGTTTCTGTTACTCTGGCTCTTATCCTCTTGCTTCATGAGCAAACCCCTTTACTCCTACATGCCTAAGTTCGACCTGACCTTCTTTTCCGGATATATTGGTTATCTGGTATTAGGATATTACCTGAGCATCAAAACTTTCAAATTCAATAATCGGCAGGTAACTTGGGCTTTAATCTACCTATTGATGGTCGCTATCGCCGGCATTGGAACCAATTTGCTCAACCAAAATGCCAACAAACTGAATACCTTTTTCTATAATTATCTCTTCATCACAACAGCTTTAGCAGCAGCCGGATTATTCCTGTGGGTGAAGGAAAGCATGCAAAATCTAAAGGTCCCGAATTGGGTTTTGATAACTGATAAGTATAGTTTCGGGATTTATCTAGCCCATATCATTCCATTAAACTACTTCCACCCCCTTATCTCAAAACAATTAGGAACAGTCTGGGTTATTCCATTAGCAAGCGTTTGTGCTATTATAGTTTCGATTATCATTACCGTTGTTCTCAGGAAGATACCTTTTGGAAAATATGTTAGCGGATAGGCTTATTCCAGCTCAAAATCTTTCAAAACTATTAATTACCTTTAGACCACACACTAAATATCAATCAATAATAATAGCCAAAAACATAGGCTATATTTCAAACATTTACCGATATATAAGCTCCCACTTATGATTTAAAAAATCTTGAGCACACAATACCTAATTAATCAATCAGAACTATGAAAAATCCTAACAGCTTATTACTCCTGATCATCACGGTCATGATTACCTGTTCAGCAAAACCATCCTATTCCCAAGGACAGAAATTTATTTATGCAGAAGCAGCTGGTTCCGGCTTACTGGCTAGTATAAATTTTGATAGACGCTTCCAGAAAGATTCACGAGAAGGAATGGGATTTAAAGCTGGAATAGGTACCGGTTCATTATTAGGACTTTGGGACTCTAAATTCAATATTCCACTAGGGTTAAACTATGTCAAAGGCAAAAACAAATCAGCCTTTTTATTTGGTGCAAACCTTACAACGACCCTCATCGATGAAAATGCATACGAAAAATCGGGCGTTATTTTAGTTCCTTCCTTGGATATCGGGTATAGATTTAGACCATTGAAAAAAGGATTCGCTTTCCAAGCAACAATAAACCCTTGTTATGTACAGGATTCTGGGCTCTCATTAATTGGAGGTGTAGGATTAGGCTATGCATGGTAATTCCGCTCAAAGCCATCCCTACTTCCCTAACTACTCTCCATCGTCACGAATACCTTGCTAAAATCCCTTTTCGCCAGATCACTTTTATGGATCACAAAAAACAGGTCACCCGCATCTCCCCATTGAAAATTCCCTTTGGAACTTACTAATAGCAAGATCACCCAATCTTGGGGATCACCTTTCCAAGTCAATGCAGCTTGCAATTCGGGAGATTCATGTTGTGTAAATGCATATGCATTCATGGCATGGTCAAACCCATGCAGGTCTAGCACTGGCTTTTCAAATGGCTCATACAGGTCATAGGTAAAATCATATTGATCCTTTAGAGATTCTGCTTTCCCTTCAAAAAGGTAGTTATTGACATAACTCGCATAAAAAGAAGGAGCAGAAACCGTCAGGAATGCGTCTGCCTTATTGGCTTGGTATTCTCCATCCATCAGTTCAAAGAAGTCCTCCTCCTGAAAATCAAACCTCTTTCCAGAAGCCAGCTCCTTATTATCTTCAACATAGATTACCTTTCCGATATCTTGGTCCTCAGAACCAAAAAACTGAAAACTCTTAAAAAAGAAAAACAATGTCCCGGTACGAGGTAAATAATCCTGGAGTGCAGCAATCTTTTCACAATTGATTTGCGCTATAAATTCATAGTTTAATTCTTGGTCCCTATAATCAGAAAAGAAAGTTGGATAGGTAAGGCTTTCTGGTAAATCTGGTTTTCCACCAAACCTATGATTTCCCACTTCAGCATAATCTTCTTCGGAGGTCAATTTAAAGCCTACAGTTCGTTTTATCAAGGATAACAACGCTTCCTTATAGTCAGATAAATCATTGTCCTTAATAATTTTCTCCACTCCAGAAATCAATATTTTATTATTTTCCGCTTTATACATCTCATCATCCCATTCGACCGTACCTTCTCCATTGGCTCCGGGATAGCTCGTATCAAGAAGTCGTTTTTTCTCCTCCATGGTCAGGTCCAGGCCTTTAAAAGAATTATATGCAAATGGTAGTTCTTCCAAAGGATTAAAACTTGCCTTAATGGTCCTCAGGTTAGGCTGTTGTAATAGCGATTCAGGAAGTGTTTTGAGAAGGTTATTTTCTATGTCCAAATATTCTAACCAAGGCATTTGAATGTCGTCAGGAATGTGTTCGATCTTATTCTTCCCTAACAAGACATATTCCAGTCTGGGCATCTTCCAGATTTCATCAGGAAGATGGCTTAACTCACAATCAACAATACTCAGACGGTCCAATTGCATTAAATTTGCAAAAGATTTTGGAAGCGTGTTAATAACTGCCTGATTAACGGTTATCTGCTTTAGGTTTTTTAATTCGGCGATTCGATCACCAAAATCGGCAAATGGCAATTTATCTTTATCCCAATAATTCCCAACTCTTTGAATGATTAGGTATTCCAAATTTTCGAACGTATAAATTGCTTCAGGCAATGTGCTGAAAGTCGGATTGGTGATTTCCAAAAGCCGTATGGTATAAGGATCTGCACCTTCGGTCTCCTCTAAACTCTTAAATTTATAGTTAGCCCAGTTTAAGTTTGCTGGATCAAACTCCAATGCCGCTTCTAGAGGAAAGCTAGGAGAAGGGTCTCCATATCGGTTTTTTAAATCTCCCTCAATTAGAACCCAACCTTCTTTATATTCGATGGTTCCATAAAAATAAAGCGAATAATCAAGTCCTTCCTTACGGAAATAGGTGTAATCCTCAGGATTTTTATCCTCTTCATAATTACATATACCAGTTGGAATACCATTTTTATAGATTCCAGAGGCCTCAAAATTAAAAGATATTATCCCATCATTGGAATAATCATCAAGCAAAACTTTCTTCTTATCTGAGGCTATATCCTGACTCTGAATTTGGATTTCAGTATATAGTGTCTTGCTTAATTCTCCTACGACCCACTTTGTTTTCTTTTCTAGAATTGAATACGCCTGTCCGGCTATTTTAAAATACGGCAGCTTACTTTGATTGTTTTCCATAGTGAGAAATAATTTAACATCACTATCCGAATATAATCAATTTCAATAATATTTAACCTAGACAATATATTTATGGACAGGGACTTAATTCCCTTCTACCCCACTCTCAGCCAATTCCATACAAGGCAAAAGTTTATTTTATCCCCAATGCTAACTGAGAAATCAATGTTATTAGCTGTACTAATTGAATTATTTCTTTGAAAAAAGAAATTTAAATACAGCTAATACGATTAATAAAAACACGATTAAGGCAAACATTTGCCAAAGCACTAATCCTTGAGAAAAATCCATGAGCAAATTCATAATAGTTCGTAATTGATATTTAAAAATAATAAAATATTCAGTAACAACTTGTCTTAAAACAAAAAACTGAAAATAATTTGAATTCATGGATTGAAGTGACAAGATCTTATCATCAATAATTCAGCAACAAGGATTAGACATGCTAAATAGGTAATATTGGTAGTAACCTCCGTAATCTGTATACCATTAAAATACCCAACTTTTAAGAACTTTGTCTAAATCAAAGGAATACAGATGAAAACAAACATGTTACATTGTTTTATACTGAGCATTTTCCTATTCTCAAGCTCCAGTTCAAGGGCTGTGGAGCCAAGCCACATCAAGGAAGAAACTCCCTCAGAAAATCCAGACTCTTTAGAGGATAAAAAAATATTGATTGTCTATCTGTCAAGAACAAAAAACACGAAAGCATTAGCTGCTATTATACAGCGAAAAACTGGCGGTGATTTAGTGGAAATTGAACTTGAAAAACCCTATCCAGAACATTATCAAAGCCTGGTCGATCAGGTTGCAGAAGAAAACAGAACGGGTTATTTACCCCCACTAAAAACAAAGATCCAAAATATGGAATCATACGACATCATATTTGTAGGATTTCCAACATGGGGTATGCAGCTCCCTCCTCCCCTAAAAAGCCTTCTTTCGATCTACGATTTAACAGGGAAAACAATCATTCCCTTCAATACCAATGCTGGATATGGCATTGGAACCAGCTTTGAAACGGTCAAAAAGTTAGCTCCAAACAGTAAAATCCTTGATGGATACTCCACTCAAGGTGCTAAAGAACGAGATGGTATCCTCTTCGTCATGGAAGGAACCAAAGAAAAACAAGTTGATAAGGATATTGAGCTATGGCTTAATAAAATAGGATTATTAAAATAAAAGGATTGAACAATAAATGAAGGTGAAACAAATATGATATCTTATCGGTGCGAGGTTCATGGCAACAAAGAGCAATCAATAATTCTTTAACAACTACAGATCTAATTATTGCTATTCTATAAAAAAATACCACCCATTCTTGAATAAGATAAGTTATTGGCTCTTCAATAAGTTTGGGGAGCCATTTTCATTTTATTAAAATTTACAACTGATATTTTTACAATTATTTTAACCAAAGATTAAAACTAAAAAGAGAAGAGCATAAAAAACACGTTTTGACTACTGCAAACCCAACATTACAATAATTTCATAATCCCTTAACCTAAACTTATCATTTTCTAAAACCTACCTCTCTAAATTCATTAAACTAAAAAATTATACGATTATGAAAAAACTATTATTCAGCAGCCTGTTATTATTTTTTTCTTCCCTAGCATTTGCACAAGAAGATTCTGAAAAAGTCAAAATGGCCATCATTAACGATTCCACAACGATAAAAATCCAAGATACTTTGATTGTCAATATTCCATCTTCTTTTGAATTTGCAACCATAGAGGAACAGAAGAAGACCTTAGGTCTGGGTAGGCTCAAACAAATCGGCGATATTGGAGGAACATTAGGTCATGGTATAGCCATGATTGGAGTGGGTGGCACGGATCTTTCCGCCGTTCAATCGGGCATTAAGATCATGGGAGCTTCCAGCACCATTACATCAGCAGGAATGGCATCAGATGCCATTGATGATTTGAATGTCTCTAAAAAGTCCAAAAGTATCATTGGGAAAAAACTAATCGTTACAGAACTTCATAAGTACCCGATCAGTGCTGTAGACCATGCTTATTTTGCCATTGCAAAATTGTTCAATTCAAAGAAAAAATATAAGGTTTATCTGGTACCAGCACTTTATTCTAAAGAAGTGATTACCATGAGTGAATTGGAAAGACTAAAAAAATAGCGGTTCAACCGATTTTGAATAAAAAGGTTTTATTGGGACATTATCATTCCCAATACAACCTTTCTTTGGAACTTATTCCCGAATCAAATTAAGCTTGTTCGGAAGTTCAGTTTTTGAAACTTCATCTAATATGATTTCATCATCCGAAACGAATGTAACACCATAGATGGCTTCAATATTAGTTGATCGCAGGGTCAAAAGATAATCCCCATAGCTATACATACCTCTTAAAACCCTAGGGTTAGGCACCTCTACGCCCATTTCAAAGGAAGCGTCGCTTTTTAAGTCAATATATAAGGAAGTACTGCTATGGTCTAATACCCATTTCCCCTCAATATTCTCTATATGCAATTCAGGCTCCTCAGAACAACTTATGATGCTTAAGGATAACAAAGCTGCTATTAATAGTCTTTTCATGATTTTTGGTTCTTATTTCTTTAAATAATCAGCGTCAAAAATAAATTTAATTAATTATAATTATCAAATATTATTTCTTAATTCTGGGAGAAAGTTAAAAGATATCCTTTACGTATTCATCCCATTTTGTAAATACCAACTATTACTAAATATTAAAGTGCTCCTCCCCTTTTTAATGGTACGATTTTCGCTCATATCCAGCATAATCACACTATATTATATGAAAAAGAAAATCTTATTAGGTGCCGTACTAGCTTTATTTACCATGTTAAATTTCAGTTGCAGTAAAGATGAATCTGTTTCTGGGGAGTTAGGCAACAATTATTTAAAGGTCAAGATTGATGGCGTTGAAAAAATATTCTCAAATGTGAGTGCAAATTGGGTAGAAGGTGGCAATTATTTAATGATTACTGCGATGGACCAAGGAAAAGAGTCTTTAATGATCAATGTGATGTCAGAGACCACTCGCGTAACTGCTGGGGAATATCATTTAGATGGCGGATCAGGATTTTATCTCTTGGTGGCGCATAATACCACAAATGAAGGGGTACAGGTTAATTCTACCGCAACCGATGATACGGTAGCTCCGGAGGATTCTTTTAACCTTAAAATCGATAAGATCAATAATGCTGAAGTTGAAGGTTCTTTTTCGGGAGTTTTAGTTCGTAGCCAAGGTCTACAAACCTTATCTACCCTTAAACTTTCCGAGGGTGAATTTAAAACTTCAATTAAAGCCAATTAAGATTATTCAGGATTAACATCAAAACGAAGAATCTATTTTTTATTTTTTCAAGGATTTTTTCATCGTGATCGGTGGGAACGAAATGTTTTTTTGTAGGATTTTCAGAAAAACATTTCGTTCCCGCTTGGCAATGTCATGCTAAAATATTTCTGCCCTTCCAGGGCAGTATAACTCAAAAATCATCCTTTCTCGGGGTCACCCTGAGAAGTAAAAATTTGGGCTAAATTTATTGGAAGGTGATGACAGGAAAGTGGAAGGCAAAAAATGTTTTTTTTATTTTAGAGATACAACCCCTTTTGGGGTTCCATTATTTTAGCAGACATGGCACGTTAGCTTGGAAGTCGCGCAAAAACGATGTTCGATTAATCGAACATCGTTTTTGCATTACCCCTTTATTGTTTACCATCCATGCTAAAATAATTCATCCCCGCTGGGGATGTATGGCGGATAAAAAATATTCTTCTGGAAAGGAAATATAGCTCTAAATACCTAGAAACAAAGGTTTAACAAACGTGTCATCGTAAGAACGAAGGATCTCGGAGGTATATAAATTACGATTGCATTAGCGTACAGTTCCTGTACCTTCGTTACACGATGACAGGAAATTGTTGGACATTTACGTACAGATTCTTCACTAATCGTTCAGAATTGGAAGTGTCCCAGAGAGGGTTTCAGAGCGCAGCGAAGAATCTATTGTTGTTTTTTTAAGAATCGTTGTCATCGAAATCGTAAGATGAGGGAACTATTTTTTATTGATTTGACCCCTTTAACGTGGATTTTCAGAAAAATATTTCACCCCTTCCAGGGGTTGTCCGGTAAACGGTACATTTTTCTACAAAGATTTCACCCCCTCTGGGGGTTCGCTAAAAACACAAACCTCCACCCTTCCGGAGGAAGCCCTTTAGCCTCCGGCTCAATTCCTTGGCGGAGAGATGGTGGGAATAATTCTGACCATTTTTATCGTCCAAAATTGACTATATCTTCTTACTTTCCTTTTACTCTCGTTCGAGACATATTCGGAAAATTCAAAATATGCCTCGAATAAACCTAAAACAAACCTCCTATGAAATGATAATATTTTGTCCAATGAATTACCGAGTTTTTGAAAATCCTGACCAAATTAGCATACTTTGTAAGTATAGATTTCCTAGATGAAGGAATAAACAATTTCGTAACAATTCTATTCACTTAACAATTTCATAACCAATTCCCTCGCGATTTTCTTCCATAATGGGGTAAATTAGTTATACCTAAACAAATCCAATACCTCATGGAAAACCGTAGAGAATTTTTAAGGAAAGTAATTATGCTTTCTGGAGCGACAGGGATGGTGAATGTAATACCCTCAGCCATTCAAAAAGCAATGGCCATCGACCCTGAGCCTGGCAGTACCTTCCTAGATGCCGAACATATCGTCATATTGATGCAGGAAAACCGTTCCTTCGACCATGCCTTTGGTTCTTTATCAGGTGTTAGGGGCTTCAATGATCCGAGGGCAGTATTACTGCCAAACAAGAAACCGGTATGGTTCCAAACCGACCTTGCGGGCAAGACCTATGCCCCTTTCCGATTGAATATCAAGGAGAGCAAAAGTACTTGGATCGGCGACCTTCCGCATTCAAGGGCCAGTCAGGTTGATGCTTACAATCTCGGGAAATATGATAATTGGCTGCCTTCAAAACGTTCCAGCAATAAGAAATATGCAGATATGCCTTTGACCTTAGGGCATTATAACCGCGAGGACCTCTCCTTCAATTATGCGATGGCTGATGCCTTCACCATCTGTGACCAGAATTTCTGTTCGGCCATGACCAGCACTACGCCCAACCGTTCCTTTTTCTGGACTGGAAAGATTATGAGCACCGAAGATGGATTGCCAAAGGCCAATATCCGAAATGAAGACTACTCATACGGTCAGGAGACCTGGAAAACCTTTCCTGAGCTCTTGGAGGATAATGGGATCTCATGGGGCTTTTATCAAAATGAATTAAGCAGTGTGGGAGGATTTAAGGGAGAAGAACGCTCCTGGTTAAGTAATTTCGGCTGCAACCTGCTAGAATTTTTTGAAGTCTATAATGTAAAATTCAAGGATCGATATCGCGAGAGCCTGCAAAACCGAATAGATACCCTTCCCGGGGAAATCAATAAACTCCAAGAAGAGAGCCCTTCTTCCCAAGAAAGGGCTAAGAAAGTACAAGCCAGCATCCGCGACAAGCAAAAGGCTTTGGATGATGCTAAAGCGGAACTTGAGAAATGGAGTAAAAGCAATTTTGATAAACTTAGTCCGAAGAAGAAAAGCCTATACAAGCGCGCATTTATCACCAATGAAGGGGATGCTGACTATAGAAACCTAGATACCTTAACCTATAAAGACAGGGATACCCAAAGAGAGTTGGCTGTTCCAAAGGGGAATTTACTTCACCAATTCCAAGCCGATGTCAATGCAGGAAAATTACCTACGGTATCATGGTTAGCGGGACCTCAGAATTTCTCTGATCACCCCAGTGCACCTTGGTATGGGGCTTGGTATGTTTCTGAAATCCTTGACATCCTGACCAAGAACCCAGAAGTTTGGAAGAAAACCATCTTTATTGTCACCTATGATGAGAACGACGGTTACTATGACCATATTCCACCATTTAGCATTCCGGACAATAACAAACCTGAAACGGGTAAAGTGTCTAATGGCATTGAGACTGAAGAGGAATTCGTTCGTTTGAGCAACGAAATAAAACAAGGGGTACCTGAAAAGCAAGCCAGAGAGGGCGCTATCGGATTAGGATTTCGCGTTCCCATGCTGATTGCTTCACCATGGAGCCGAGGTGGAAAAGTATGTTCCGAGGTATTTGACCATACCTCAACCCTACAATTCCTGGAATATTTCGTGAATAAAAAATTCAATAAGAACATTCACTTTGATAATATTGGCAACTGGAGGAGAACCATTTGTGGAAATTTGACCTCCGCGTTTTCCCCTTTCAATCCAAAAGAGAAAAGCATCAGCTTCATCAACCGGAATCCATTTATTGAAAGCATTTACAATGCGAAATTCAAAGAAGATCCAGGGAATTTCCATGAGGTCAGCGATCAGGATATCCAGGAAGCTCTGAAAACGGGAAATTATTCAAAACTGATGTCCCAGCAAGAACCGGGAAAAAGAATAGCTACAGCTCTACCTTACCAATTAAGTGCTGATTTGGAATTAGTAGGCAATCAGAAGATCCGAATTAATATGAAGGCGGACAATAAATTGTTCGGCAACCAAGCTGCTGGATCGCCATTCACGGTCTATGCACCAGCTAACTATACAGAAAAAGGAAACAAAGAAAGCTGTAGGAACTGGTCATTTGCAGTTAAGGCTGGGGACGAAATCCAATACGAGTGGCATATTGAAGCTTTTGACGCTGGTAAATATTGTTTGCATTTACACGGTCCGAATGGTTTCTTTAGAGAATTTGCAGGAAGTACGCAAGATCCGAGGATCCAGGTCAAGCTAGTGGATGATTTAAAGCGAATGACTAAAACACCTACAGGAAATCTTAGTTTAAGGATAAAAAACACCACTTCCTCCCCTGTGAAGATCCATGTTAGGGACCTGAGTTATAATAAAGGTATCCTATTAGAAAAAAGTATTCCAGCGAACGCGGAGGAGAATCTAAGCATCAATTTGGTTGCAAGTTTAGGCTGGTATGATTTTGCCCTGACGGTAGCAGGCAAAGGAGACTTTTACCAAAGATTTGCAGGAAGAGTGGAAACCGGAAAAGAGAGTATTACAGACCCACTGATCAATCGGGTCTGATTAAATTGACATAGGCTTTTCTATAATGGAAAAGCCTTTTTTAAAATCCTGACTATTTCATTAATGACTCAATCATTAAGGTCAACATCTGTTCATTTTCAGCATCAACAGTAAAATCTGAATAAACAATCCTTCCTTCTTGGTCAATAATAAAATTGGTAGGAGCAGCAACAATTTGATAGTCCTTCTTAATTTCTTTACTTGCTCCCAATGGAGTAAAACTAAAACCCGTATTGTCTAGAAAAGGTTTTATCAGGTTATCCTGTTCTCTGTAGATATTGATTCCCAGGTATTGGAATTTTTCGCGATCAACGCCTTTAATAGCATTTTCAAAGTGAGGCATCTCTCCTCTGCAAGGCCCACATGCAGGATACCAAAAAGTCAGCAAGGTTATTTTTCCTTTTAGATCTTCAAGAGTGACTTTCTTTTCAGAATCAAAGGAATCAATAGAAAAAGGTTTTGCTTCCTTTGATTGCTTTATGACCAGCTGATAAACATCTTTATCCACTTCCTCATTACTCTTATTCAATTTTGCGCCATATTTATACAAGGCTTCTTGGCTGGCTAATGAAGGTTTGTATGCTTGAAGAATTATTAAACTATCAAATGCTGCCTGCGTCTCTTTGTTTGCATCCAATGCCATTGCTTTCTTCAGCATAAGCAAGCTTCCTAAATCATTTCCATTCAATGTTCTGTATCGTAAGTTGATGATTTGGTCTTTTGCTTCAGCAAATTGTGCAGCTTTCATTTTAGCATCAAAACCTTTGAGACTTTGAGCTAATGTAAGTTTTTCTCCTAAGCCTAAATCAGCTTCGCCTTTATCCTTATATTCCATTGCCAGTTCAATGGCCTTGTCGTATTCTTCGGTCATAATATAAGAATCAATCAGTCGAACTACTGCAACCAGGAAAACCAGACTCTCATTGTCAGGAAACAATTTCAACATGCGTTCACCCGACTGGATTTTATCAGCATCATTTTTTAATACTATTCCAGCAATATTAAAAATAGTAATGGCCTGTTCAGAATTAGGGTATGCATCAATAAATTCATTAGCCTTTAGCTTGAATTCATCTGCATCATCCGAAAACAGGAACACATACCTTGCTTTAAGATCCAAGCTTTCAGGGTTGGCTTTAATGGCTTCTTGGATATACTTGATTTCATCTTCCTTATTTCCTTTAAAAGCAGCATCAGAGGCTAAGTTTTCCCAATTTTCAACATTAGAAGGATCGATCTCGGCCGCTCTTAATAAGTATTGTTTTCTTTTAGGATTAAAATCTCCTAATTTATTGGCTATCGCGATTTGGAGAACTGCAGAATTTGGAAACTTAGTGATCAATTTTGCATACTCTTTTTCTGCTTGCTCGGGTTTAGCAAATCCAGCTAAATACTCTTCATTGAGCTCCATACTATCTGGGTTGGCAACTACCGCAGCTCGAAGGTCTGCCATTTCCCTTGCTGAATATAAGTACTCTTCTTCTGTCTGGGCATTTACATTCAGGATAGCCATAAATATGAATATGAATAGGCAGCTTGCTTTAATATGATTGGTTTTCATAACAAATCCGATTTCTAGTATTTATTCTGTTCAATTTTACCATTACTAGCTTCTATATCCGAAACTGGAATTGGTGCGGCCCAACGTCTTGAATCTTTTTCTAAAGTATAATTCTGAATAGCTTGATCATCATTGACAACCGAATTATTATAAGGATAGAAAGTGCGCTTCATGACGATATCATCAGAGGAAATCTCATTATGGTTATACCTACGCACATCAAACCATCGCTGGGAGAATGGCATTTCACGTCTACGCTCTTCAGAAACCTTTTTAATGGCATCCTCCTTGGTTGAAGCATTAAGGTTTACCCAAGGCCCCGCCAGCATGCGTTTTGAACGCAATGAATTGAGGGTTTCCATGGCAGCAGCTGAATTTCCTAAATGCGCTTGCGCCTCTGCTTTAGTCAATAGGACTTCGGCGACAGTCGGTCCAGAAGGGATTCGATCTTTGTAAAAGAAAACATAGCCAGGATAATCATAAGAAGGTTTGATCATCCCGCGATCATAAGAATATCCTTTGACGATATTGTATTTATAGCGCAGATCATTCTTTTGGTCGTATAAAGCCAATAAATCGGGACTAGGCACATACCAGAAACTAGGATTGGAAAGCATCCTAAAGTAAATAAACTCTTTCCATCCGATCATATCGGTATATTCCTCTTGGTTGTTATGGGTGTAAGGATATTGGATTGTAAATGATTTTTGACTTGCCGTACCGGCATCAAGTGTAACCGTTTTAGGAATTCCAAATCGCATTTGGGAATTATAATCAACCAAGGTGCTATAGCCTGATAGAGCCTCATTGGCATATTGCAGTGTTTTGGCATAATCATTCCTGTTCAACCAATACCTAGCCGCAAATGCATTAACTGCCGTCTTGTTGGCTCGCCAATGCACCGCTCTCCCACTTTGAACTAAGGGAGTATTGATTTTTAAGGCTTCAGCAATATCGCTTTCAATCTGCGCATAAGTTTTTGCCAAAGATTGGCGTTCGCTATTTTCCTCAAAACTGATGGTCAATTTGATGGGCAAACCAGGTTCATTAGCATTTGCTTCTGTATATGGCAGACAATAAGTATTCGCCAACAACCAAAGACTATAGGCCCTAATAAAGTGGGCTTCAGCTTTCAGGTTATTTTTCTGTTCAACCGTTCCACCTGAAACTTGGTCCAAATAAGTTAATACGGTATTTGCATAGAAGATTTTCTTATACTCGGCGGTCCAGAAATCATCACCGGTATTATTAGGTAGGAATTTACTATCCCAAAGGGCGTATTTCACAGCAGTGATGGATAATACGGAAGGATCAGCATCATAAATAGAACTGCTCAGATAATAATCATCAGAACTAAAGACCGCAGTCATGTTTAAGTCTTCCGAAAACACTTCGTCATAGTTATTCAGCAATTGGTTCAATTGATCAAGAGTCTTGATTTCCAACTCTGAAGTCTTGCTTGGCGGTTCATTCAAAAAATCATCGATTTTACTACATGAAGCCAATAAAACAGATGTTAGAAACGATATCGCGAATATTCTTTTTTTCATTTTCTAAGTCTTAAAAGTCAAACTTCAATCCGAAGGTATAGCTAGGCATCAATCGCATCCCTCCCATCGGAAACTCTGGATCTTCCCCAGCTTGGTTGGAATAAATGCTGAATAAATTGTTCCCTTGTGCATATAAAAGCACATTATTTATCCCAATTCTTTTGGTCAATGATTCCGGAAAAGTATATCCCAAATAAATTTCCTGAAGTCGCACATGCGATGCCGATTGGATCAAGTAATCCATGGAACCGGTCACATAACTCCAGATATAATATTCGGCATCATCTTTATTCAAAGGCAGTGGTACCATATTAGCAGGATCAGCAGCATTCACTTCGGCAAGTTTTGAATTGGGCAGTACCCTGGAATTCCAGGTTGGTGGGTAATTGAATCCCATGGTTTGGAATACATGGCCAAATTTACCGGTAAAAATAAAGGAGAAATCAAAGTTTTTATACTTGAAGGAGTTCATAAAACCTAAGGTATATGGAGCGACCATAGTACCCATGTTTCTCAAATAGGTTAATGGATTGCCTTCAGGAAATGAGGATAAAGGGAAAGGTTCACCATCAGGCCCAATCCGTGTAGGTTGATTATCTACGATCCCTGAATACTGCCATCTCCATGCTGTATTGGCATCATAGCCTTTGACATAAGCAGCAGAACCGCCTAAAGGCATTTGGAAAGCATTATAATTCACCACAAACAAATCGGTGATTTCATTTTTGTTGTAGGCAAAATTTACATTAGCTGTCCATTGCAATTGTTCACTAAAATTCTGCGAAGTACCAAGATCAATTTCAATTCCTTTATTGACCATCGCCGCATTGTTCAATTTTTGGATAAACGTTCCATGGATGGAAGGAATGGACAATTCTGCCAACAGGTCTTTACCTGATTTTTTATAGAGGTCTATTTTACCAAATAGCTTATGTTCGAAAAACGAAAAATCAACACCTAGATCCCAATTGCTAGTCTGCTCCCATCTCAGGGTTGGGTTACCATAACTTGCAAATCCAGCATACAATGCATTGATATAAAGATCTGGCGACTGGCTTGGCGTAATCAAAGGCCTGAATGTAGTGGAAGGATCATAGTTACCTAATTTACCATAAGTCAATCGAGCGGTTAATCGGTCTACCCAACCCACATTTTCCATAAAGCCTTCTTTATACAGATGCCACATTCCACCAATGGAAAAGAATGGTGCATATCTATATTTAGGGTCATCAGTAATTAAATTGGAAGCATCAAAACGATAACTTCCAGAAAGCACATATTTCTGTTTATAGGTATAGGCTGCATTTCCGTATGCTGAAAAAAGACGTTGGGTGGTATATCCAAAAGTATTGAGATAAGGAAATGTAATTTCCTGACCCATAAAATCATAGATAGGATTTGTAGGCCCACCAGGTCCATTCGGGAAAATACCGACAGACATGGTTTCCTCATTATAACCATAAGAAGGCGGGTTTTCAACAGTTTCGGCTGTTAAACTTTGGAATTCCATCCCTGCAAGGGCATCTAACTCATGGTCGGTTCCAAATTCCCGATTATATCTTAACTGGCCCCTTACATTATATAAATCTGTACGAACCCTTTTTTGCTTTAATATTCCTCCCTGTGGCAGGTTCATGATAAATAAATTAGGTTCAACTGATGAATCCCAAGTGGTTGCTTCATTTACAGCTTTCCTGACTTCAAAACTGTTTTCATTATACAGATCCCGGGTATTCGCAGTTCCATACTCATATTGCCCCCTTAATTCCGCAGACAAGCCTTTAAGTAATTTAAAGTTCATGGCTCCTTGAAATCTAGCCTGCGTATTTTCAACACTTAGGTTTCTGTTTGCGATTTCTAAAATAGGATTGTAGGTCCAATCGGAATAAGGGAAAGAAGAAGTTGGCACATCCCGATCCAGAATAGGCGTATAGTATTTATGGACATTGGTATAGGACCCATCAGGATTGACCAGCATATCATAAGGAGACCAGCTGTTCAAATCTTCCAAGGTAACACCACTGGTATAATCTTTATTGAAAAGGTAATTAGCACCCAATGTGAGATCCAACCATTTAGTGATACTGGTATTGTTCCTGAAGTTGATCAAATATTTTTTACCCTTGGTTTCTTTAAAGTTTGACTGATCACTTTCATGCATTAGGGAAAGATAATTCGTCATTTTTTCAGATCCTCCAGAAATGGAGAAATTATACTGGGTTGCTGCTGGATTGGCCAGCAAATGATCAGTAATCTGCTTTTTGTTATCCAAAGTTTTTAAATGGGCCAATTGCGCATCACGCTCTGCCGTAGTGATATGGCCATAATTCGCTTCATTCATCAAGATGCCGGCTGTTCCCCAATCGTAACCCACATCATAAAAAGAAAAAGGATCCGGAAGAGCACGCCAATTTTCATAGGCTTTCATTTCATAATCAACGGTTTCTGATGAGGAAGCTAGTGGACGAACATAGCTCAAGTCCAATTTCGGAGAAATTTTAGTAAAGACATTTAGCGCTACTTTTAGTGGAGCATTCTTATTGGCACTTTTGGTAGTGACTACAATTACCCCATTGGCAGAGCGTGCGCCCCAGACAGAACCTGCAGCAGCATCCTTTAACACCGTTACAGACTCTACATCATTGGGATTTATGGAAGAGAAATCTCCTTGAATCGGAAAACCATCCACAACAACCAATGGTGAAGCATTCGCCATTAAGCTAGATTGTCCACGGATTTCAAATTTAGGATTCCCTTTATCATCCAGCGATCTGGCTTGCATTCCCGGAATGGTTCCTATCAAACGTTGGGAGATATTAGTTGAAGGCTTTTCTAATTGAGCCTTTGAAACTGTACCGTATGACCCTGTGGAGCGTTCTTTAGAAATGGTCTGGAAACCAGTATTGACAATGGTAACCTCTCCTATGCTTTCAGGCTTGGGGATCAATTGCACAGAATAGAACTGTTTACCCTCAAGCTGAAGTTGCTTTTTTTCATAACCTAGATACGAAATTTCCAAAATATCCGTCGGCTGGACATCATCGATGCTAAAGCTACCTTGCGAATCTGTTGAATAGTTTTTCTTCGTGCGGAGGTTTATGATGGTGGCTCCAATCAGCTTCTCCCCTTTTTCATTTAGAACCTGACCAGAAATACTTTCTTGTATACTGATTTCAGGTTGATTTGGAGAGCTGGAAGGATTATCTTGCCTTATGGGCTTAGAGGAAATTGAAATTGACTTTCCACTTCTCTTGAATTGCAATGGCCTATCTTCTAGCAGTTGAGGCATCACATCAGAAAGCTCTTTGTTGGAGACTTTAAGATTTACTTTCCATTCAGGATTAATAGCTCCATCCTCAAACACAAAGATATAGCCGGTCTGCTTAGTAAGCTCTAAAAATGCTTTCTTAAAAGTAGCATTCTTGAGGTCCAGAGTGACTTTCTGTGCATTAGATTTTGCCATGACTCCTAGCATGGAAAATAAAAATAGAAAAATGGTCAGTTTCATTTTTAATAAAAAAACGTGTTTTTTATTGCTCATCGGAAATTCATAATGAACAATACATTCCCATAAATCTAGACCGACTTCAATTGTAAAATCCAGTCTAATGATTAAGTTTGTATTGTCTGTTTAAAAAATAGTTAGCTATACTTGATTTATCCAGGCATTACTGCCTGAGGTGTCTTCAGCACCTCGGCAGCTTTTTGCAAATGCAAATAAAAAATTGATGTCTATTTGTATGCAGTCACTTTCCTGTCTTTTACACTAAATTTAATATTGGTATTTAATTCTATTGCTTCTAAAACTTCATTTAACTTCACATCCCTTCTAATGGTGGCCGAGAGTTTTTGATTTTTGTATTTCCCCATATCGACCTCCACATCATACCAGCGCTCGATTTTCTTTCCGAAATCTTCTAGGCTCAGGTTATTGATCATATAGAGACCATCTTTCCAAGAGGCATACTCATCCGTATCAACTTCTTTGGTTTCTATTTGCCCATTGTTGGAAAGGATTGCCTGTTGTCCAGGTTTAATTTTCACTATTTCTTTATTCTGGTCTGAACTAATTTGCAAACTCCCTTCAACTAAGGTGGTCAGTACCTGCCCCTTATCACCATAGGCATTGATATTGAATGAAGTTCCCAATACTTGGACAAACTGCTTGTCAGACTGTACGATAAAAGGTTGTTTTGGATTTTTGGCTATTTCAAAATAAACTTCTCCAGTAATTTTTACCTGTCTTTTATCAGCAATAAATTGGGTCGGATAGTTGATGGATGAGGCAGCATTTAACCAAGCTTTTGACCCATCGGGCAAGGTCACCTGATATTGACCCGAGCGAGGCGTTGTTATGGTCGCCAATTGGACTTCAGGAGTTTTCATAATCGGCGTGCCATCTGCATAACTCATTTGATCCGGAGAAACTACAAGCCCTTCTTGTCCTTCACTTAATGAAATAGCATTCCCATTGGAAAGAGTCAAAGTTGCACGATTGGTCCCAGGAAGAATATCTGCCGCGGCAATTTGTTCTTGTACAGGTTTTTTAGCCTTATTGATCATATAGTACCATACCGTTGAGATGCTCAACAGCAATAATACAGCGGCAGCATATTTTATGTATGCTGAAAATCGATTCTTAGGAAATTCTTTTAAATGATTCTCTTCATTGATTCGTAGGTTCAGTTGCTTCCAAGTATCTTCCACAATTGGAATGGACTTCACTCGCAAGTCTTCCTGATCAAATTCATCCTCAGAATACTGGAAATATTCCCGAAAACATTCCTCCATTTCCTCTTCATATTCTTCAGAGTCAATCATGGAAGTCAACAGGTCTAGTTCATCCTTTTCCAAAGTATCGTTAATATACTTATGGAACAAAACACGATATTGTACTTTTCTTTCCATATCGGATTTTAAAATTGGCTTTATTAATAGTTAGTGGATTATACTTAGAATACACCGAATACCAAAAAAGTAACAGTATAGTTTTATTAAAAAAACAAAATAATTTGTATTTAACTGATTATCAACAAGATAATTTTAACAGTCTAACGGAAATAATTGCCTGATACAAAGGGAAGCAGGAACAAAAGTAGCTGCGGGAGTCTACTTTGCAGAAATGTGCGGATCTGCTTATTAGCAATCTGCAGATGTTGGTTGATAGCGGAATGGCTGATCTGAAGTTGTTCGCTTATCTCTTTATAGCTTTTGCCTTCCAGTTTATGGAGCACATAAACTTCTCTCTGTCTTGGGGTCAAAGAGGACAGCGCTTCTTCGAAAATCTTATTCGTTTCTTCAAACTGTAAATTCTCTTCAACATGCGTATAGAATTCACCGGTATTCAATTGGGAAATACGGTTTTGTTCTCTCACTGCAGATCTGAAGGCATTAAGGGACTGGTTGGTCGCCATGGTATACAGCAATGCCCCAAAAGATTTCTCTTCTTTTATCTCCGTTCTGATCTGCCAAATTTTAAGAAAGATGTCTTGCAAGAGGTCTTGGGCAAGATCTTCAGATTTCACTAACTGCAGGAGTTTTACAGTCAGTTTTTCGGCATATTTATGGTATAATTTCTCAAAAGCAATACGGTCTCCTTTCTGCAATTGCAAAAGCAATTCCCTTTCGTCTATATTACCTTGATCGACCATGAATAAATTTACCTTTTGTAATGAACATCCCTAAATTACAAAAAGGATTGGGAATTGATGGAGATTCATGTTTAAACGTACTCTCTATTCTAAGTAAATTAATTTGATCTGTAGATTCTCCTTTCCATTATTTTCTACAAATTGATTAAAAGCGATGATCTTGCCATCACTGGAAAAATTCGGGATTCCCTGAATTCGGGAATCATCGGTAGCAAATCCTGTTAATTTCTCCAATTTTGATTGCTTTAAATGGAAGAGATATACATTATTGTCTGCAATAAAGGTAATCCGTTCTCCTTTTGGGTCTAGATTAATTGGGGAAGAAACCGACAGATCAAAATCATTCAGATAGGTCAATTTGCCAGAACTGATATCGCATTGTATGATCTGGTTTCTATCCTGCTTGTCTTTTGCCAAGGCGTAGATTAGTTTACCGTCAGGGCTCGCCCTTAACCAATGCCTAAAATTAGATAGGCCTTGCTCCGATCTTGAAATTCGAATTGGATTGATTCCAAAGGGTACTGGCGGATAATCGGATGAATTCTGGACAATGGAGTCCTTTAACAATATATCTTTATTTACTTCTACTACATAGATCTCCGTAATAAGTTTGCCTTCCTTATTTCTTGTATTGCCTTGGAAAGCCAATAGATTATTATCTAACCAGCATTCATCAAATGCTTTTTCAATCTGGTCCGAACCGGGAACAGGATTGGATACAATATTGGCAACAAGTGCAGAATAATAGGTTCCTTGGATATTTCCTGGAATTTCATCGACTTTATCCAGCCCATTTGTTTCAACCATGACCCCAACGGTTCTTAAATCCGGTTCTACAAACTCATCGTTATAGGTGAAACTGATCTTATTCCCCTCCGGACTCCATGCATGGGAATGCGTCCCGCCTCTCAAACTACCTTTTGAGTAAGGTTTTGTGATATCCCTTGAATCAGCTGGTATTGCTAGGTTTCCTTGATCTATATCGACCAACATTCCAAATCGACGGGTCATTGTGTATGGTTTTTCGGCATTTGCATTGGGTAACCCGTGTATAAAGATTACTCGGTTTTCATGCGGATGAAAGGATGCAGCACCTACACCAGGTCCAAATTGACTTGGGTTTTTGGTTTGGTATATTATTCTTTCTTCCTTGGTTTTAACATTGACCATTCCGATTTCTGTACATTCCCCAATTTTAGTATCGTCGTTACGGGCATCAAAAACGATCCATTCATTATTGAAGTTGAATACGGAATTATGGTGAAGGGTATGTCCTCGATCTGATTGGGTAAGGGTTTCAATTTTGTACATGGTAGTCGGGTTCGATTTGCAGCTTAATAAAAGACAGCCGCAGATGATAGGGAGCAAATTATGGAAATTTATTACATTCATTGCAACAACAATATTTTTAGGTAGAGTAATTGTTAATTACTCTACCTATATGTTTTATAGATTTCTAAAATTTTCAATTCTATGAAAGGTTAAAAAATTGGCATCATGATTATTATGAGCTTTATTTTTACCATCAAAAAAAGCAGTCCGGGAAAGAACTATGATATCATTTCCTTCAAATAGCCAATCGACATATTGAAAACCTGAGTTTTTCACATCTCCATCTTCCAAAATTATTTTCACATCTTCCCAGGTTTTAAGATCCTTAGACTTTCTAAGCATTAAAACATTTCTCATAGAACTTGGGTTTCGATCAGGAAATTCCTTAGCATATTTTTCTGTTATAACATTTGCCAAAGTATAATAGTTACCTGTTTTTTCATCGAATTTTATCACGAACTTTTTACTACCTCCAGGGAAATCTACAAATCCAGTATTGGGATCAAAACTGAGTTTTTTCCCATCAGGAGAGATTGACACAAATGCTGCTTTCTCTTTTTCTTTTCCCTTAACATCTACTCTAAGGATATTCCAAAGTTGGTTATCTTTACCAACTACAAAATTACCTTCAAGCCAGCCACCAAATTTTCCATCTAGGTAAGTGGAATCATATAGGAGCGAATTCGAAACTTGCCAAGATTTTGATTTCATCAAATCTGAATTTACATCAGCGCTCATCACCATGGCTCCATATCTCTTGCCCCATTGAAGAATGGGTCCATGAGCAGTTTCCATGGGACGCCACAATCTTCCGTTATGTTCAACAACAGTCATCGGAGCACCATGGAAAAGACCAGTTAACAAAACCCCATTTTCTTGGTTGCTAGGTTGGGTCCAAGATTTACCTCCATTGGTAGATTTACGGATCATAACAGTACCATGATGTCTATCAGGCCCTAATAGATATAAATCTCCTTTATGTACAAATAAGGAACTCCAAAAAGCTCCATTGATTGTGCTGATTTCTTTCCATTTTTTTCCTTTATCTTTTGAGGTGAAAATTCTGGTAACAGCCTGTTGCCATTCTGAACTTTTAGGACCAAAGAGATCATGGGATGCTACATAATCACCATTGGGAAGAATCACCAAGCTAGGAGATCCAATATATTTCATTTCTTCTGCAGAAACATGGCAAACAATATTTCCCGGAACTTCTTGACTAATGGAATGGAATGGTAGCGTGTAGATAGCTAACACAAGTAAATAAAATTGTTTGATTTTCATATTTTTCAGTTTAATAGTTTTCATTTTGTTCAATTGCAGTATCAGAATCAATCACTACTTGAGGGATTGGAAATACCACCTGATATGGTTTAGCAGCTTTCCCTCTTTTTATGGCATCTGAGATAAACACCCCCATTCTGATCATATCCGTCCTACGATGGCCTTCATTATAAAACTCATGCCCTCTTTCAGTTAAAATCAAATTCCTTAACATTTCTTTACTGGTAATATTTGAAGCAATTAAATCATTTAATCCAGCCCTCTTTCTTACCATGTTGATATATTTTAAGGCTTCCTGATTTGGATATTGGGTTTCATTTAGAGCTTCTGCAAGAGAAAGATAGATATCCGCGAATCTAATTTCTGGAATATCATTCCCGTGAGCAGCACCTGTATTGTTTTGGTCAGGCCAATATTTAAAAGATCGCACATTATCATTACCCAATAGTGTAATTTCAACATCTGAATTATTGATATATTTTGTGATCATTAATTCCTTCCTATTATCATTGTTTTCAAAAGAATTATAAAAATCATCATATATACGGAATTCATTAGGCCAATTTAGCCAAGTACTTTTGAATGTAAGCCCTATCTCGGGTGCAGATTTAAAATTTTCAGGGAAGGAAACATTGCTCCAACTATTTGCGGTAACCCTATCAGAAGAAGGAATTGCAGGTCTAACCCAAATATATTCCTTATTTCTTTCATTTTCTACCTTAAATAAATCCTTATATACCGGATGCAATGAATAGTTAAAATCGTTTATGAATTGTTTTGCTAGATCTGCAGATTTTTGCCATTGTTTAGAATTAAGATAAAATTTAATCAAAAACCCCATAGCAGCTGCTTTATGCGCACGATAATGTTGAGGTTCATTTCCAGGATTTGGAAGAACCTTTATCGTTTCTAACAATTCATTTTCAATAAAACTATTAAGTTCTACCTGGGTAGCTCTTTTCAGGCTAAGCTCCTGAGTTGTAGAGGTCCTTAAAGGCACAGGGCCAAAAAACAATGATAATTTATAATAAGAAGTAGCCCTCAAAAATCTTGCTTCAGCGGCAAATAATGCTTTTTCAGCATCTGTCAAATTGGATTTATCAATATTTTCTAAAATAATATTTGCATCTCGAATACATTGATAGGGTGAATCCCAATTTTGAATTAAGAAATCCATTGTTGGATCCCAATTGAACTCACGATAGTTTTTGATGGTTGCTTCAACATTATCACCAGATTGGTATAAGATATCTGTTGAAAATTCTTGAGGTCCAAGTACATAAATAGAATTATTACTATTCATATTTGCTCCTTTGGCATAAGCCTCATATAATACAGAAGTCAATCCTTCCTTTGTATTTAAATAATTTTCCGGTGCAAGCTGAGAATATACTTCTTCCTTCAAAAAATCTTTACAAGAAGAAAGGTTTAACATCAAAGCTAGGAAACCTAAATATTTCGCAGTTTTAAACATTCTTTTCATAACTCTATAAACTTAAATTTACACCTAGCATAAAAGTCCTAGCAGTAGGATATGCATTCCAATCAATTCTTGCTCCACTTCCATTTGGATTAATTGTAGGATCATAACCAGAATATTTGGTAATCATGGCTAAATTTTGTCCTACTAGAAACACATTAAGTCCTTTGACATATTTGGTGCTCTGCAATGGAAATGTATACCCTAATTTTACAGTACTCAGTCTGATATAACTTGCATCTTCAACTGTATAGGTATTCACTTCTTTTTTGCCTTGACCATTCGGATTTACAAAAGATGGGTATTGAGTAGAAGGATTATTTTCAGTCCACCTATTCAATACAGGCTCGGCGATCCTATTTCTTTTTAAATTCGCAGGGAAATAAGTATCCACTAGATTATTATTAAGCATATCTACATCAAATACTCCATCAATAAAGATATTTAGGTTGAAATTTTTATAATCTATATTATTGGTTAATGAAGCTGTATATTTTGGAAAGGAATTTCCAATGACTACCCTATCATCTGCATTGACAATTTTATCACCATTAATATCTCTGTATTTAATATCCCCAGCAACGACTTTATCATTAGTTTGACTAAAATCATCAGCTTTTTGCCAAATGCCATCAATTTGATAACCATAAAATGAATACATAGGCAATCCAACTTGAATAATGGAAATATTTGAAGTACCACCTGATGAACCCGAATAAATAATAGAGTTTGATCCAAGATCAAGTACTTCATTTTTCAACCAAGCTAGGTTAAGGTTTGTTTCCCAATTTACAGAGCCTTTAAGATTGACAGAGTTTAACATTAATTCAAAGCCTGAATTCCTTACCGCTCCTATGTTAGTCATCATTGTGGAAAAACCTGTAGTACGAGGAACAGCCAAATTTAATAGCATATCCTTGGTGTCCTTAAAGAAATAATCCAAACTTCCAGATAACCTGCTATTAACAATGGAAAAGTCCAGTCCAAAATTAAGTTGCTCGGAAGTTTCCCATTTCAGGTTCGGATTAGGCAGACGGCTAGGTGTTGTAGTACTCACTTGAACTTCGCCAATGACTGCTTTCTGACCAGCAGCATAAGTTGACATGGATTGGTAATTACCAATTTCTTGGTTACCTGTTCTTCCCCAACTTGCCCTTAGTTTTAGGGAATTAAAAATATCCAAAGATTTAATAAAATCCTCTTGGTCCAATTTCCATCCAAAGGCAAAAGAAGGGAAAACACCATATTGATTATTTTCGCCGAATCGAGAGGAACCATCTATTCTTAAGGAAGCAGTAAACAAATATTTATCGAGCAGATTGTAGTTCGCTCTTCCTAGATAGGATAATAAACTGTTTCTTGATCTAGAACTTGACACGATAAATTTTGTAGGATCTCCAAGTCCCATATTGTCGGTTTTTGTAGCATCAGATGAAAACCCACTTCCCTGAGAATTACCAGCCCTATCATTAAACTGTTGCCCTGTTATCCCTAAAAGGAAATTAAAGTCATGAATATCTATTGTTTTTTTATACCCTAATGTGAATTCAGCTAGGTAACTATTGCTATTTCCTTGCAATATACTTGCAATCCCACCATTAGCCCTACCCTCTATGGTTTGTCGATCAACATAGGTATCTCTTCTTTGATTGGATATATCTGCTCCTAAATTTAATTTTGCAGTAAAGTCGTTTAAGAAGTTTATTTCTCCATAAATAGTTCCTAAAGTTCTATATAAGTTAGAAATGGAAGTTTTTCCATTTGCAATTGCTAATGGATTATCAATGTTCATATCTGGAGAAAGCATGTATCCTCCATTTTCATTATAGATAGGCAAAGTGGGATCATATGCTATTGCTGCATAAATAATCCCAGCACGTTCATTTAAATCCATACCATTAGCCACATAATTATCTTTTATAAATGAGCTTGTCATATTAGCACCAAGTTTAAAAATGGAACCTGTATGCTCTAAATTCAACCTAGCACTATATCGATTGTTATTAGAATTTATTAATAACCCATCTTGGTTGTAATAATTTAGGGAAGTATGGTATTTAGTTTGTTCATTTCCTCCTGAAAAAGACAAATTATGATTTTGTATTGGCGCATTTTTATTGTACATCATTCCTAACCAATCCGTAGTATTTTTCAAGTCCGATATCCTTTGGTTTGCATTGCCACCACCATCATCGATTATAGCATTAACTACAGTCCTATATTCTTCGGCATTTAATATATCCAAATCATGTTGTACATTCTGAACGCCGTAATAGCCGTCATAATCTACTTTTAATCCACCTGTTTTCCCTCGTTTTGTGGTAATCATTACCACGCCATTCGCACCTCTTGAACCATAAATTGCGGTTGCTGAAGCATCTTTTAACACTTCAATTGAGGCAATATCATTCGGATTGATAGCATTTAATGGATTTCTAGCAGATTTCATCCCAGTAAAATTCGCTCCCGTCCCTCCAACTGTTACAGAGTTATCAATAGGGAATCCATCAACAACATATAACGGAGAGTTACTAGCATTGATTGATCCCATTCCACGAATATTTACAGAAATACCTCCACCAGGCTCGCCACTACTTTGTACAACTTGAACCCCTGCAACTTTACCAGCTAATAGTTGTTCAGGTGAAGTATTTACTCCTTTGTTAAAGTCTTTTTCATTTAAGCTACTCACTGCACCCGTTATATCACTTCTTTTTGCAGTTCCATAGCCAATTACTACGACTTCATTCAATGCATTTTCTGAAGATGTAAGGGTAATATCATAGAATTCCCTTCCATCAATTGATTCGGTTTTTAACTCATACCCCACAAAACTGATGGTAATCGATTTGTCATTAGGATTAAGATTAATGGAGAATTTCCCATCTGGTCCTGATGAAGTTTTGATACCTGAGCTTGAAGTTATGGTCGCCCCTATGATGGCGTTGCCCGTTTCTCGATCCTTAATTAACCCTGAAATACTCCCTTGGGCCTGAACTTGGACAGACACAAACACATAGAGTAAAACGAGTAAGTGTTTTAAATTTTGCATCATAACATTCTAGTTTATTTGGTTATTTATTTTTTGGTTAACTATAATTTCAATTGATCATAAGATATTTTTAGTTGTTTTAATTTTTCTTTTGTTTCATCATCTAAAGGCTCAATATCTGTTCTTCTGCAGGAGGTTTGGATTTCAAAACCAGTTAATTGTAGGAAGTACTTGGCTGATGCAGGGTATGCATAATGCATGACATCCATGTTTTCTATGAGGAAATTTTGAACCTTATCAATTTGCACCTGTAGGTTTGGATCGTCGTAATTTTTACAAAGCCACACGATTAATTCTGGAAAATAATTTCCTTGAATACAGGAGAGACCTGCAGATCCTGCTTGGAGGGATCCGACTGCATGTACCATATAAGCATCAAAAAGTCCAAATTCTGGAAAACCCTGCGTTGCATGTAGTTTAGATTTGATGCTATTCAGATCCAAAGAAGTATCTTTATAATATTTAATTCTATCTGATTGAACAATTTCTGACAGGAATGTAGGAGACATTATTCTTTTATAAGGAATCGGACATTCATAAAATCCCAAAGGTATATTGGGAGTTAGTTCCATTAACTTCCGGACATTATCTTCAAATAAGCTCTCCTCATCGTTTTCCTCAGCCAAAAGACTTGTAATTACGATTACCGCTTCAATACCAGTAGCATATACTTCCTTTATAAAATCAGCTTGTTCAGAGATTGTATTTCCAAAAGATCCTGTGGCAACAATTGGAACTCGACCATGAACTTCATTGACAATAAAGTTTATAGAATCAATCATTTCATCTTTTCCCAATTCAAACATTTCACTGGAAAGACAATTGGCAAAAAGTCCTTCTGCACCTGCATTTAAATAGAATTCTACTAAATCTTTCAGGACTTTATAATCGATCTTTTTATCTTCCGTAAAGGGCATAAGCATTACAGGAATAAATTTTTTATTACTCCGAATCATAGTTTTTATATGTTTAAATAATTATTTCTTAGCGAGCTTTTGACTTAGGTTTCCTACTAAAAATATAGCTAATGTACCAACCACGATGATCATGTTGGCATGTAATGGATTTCTCAAAAAGGCAAGATGATCTGGTATTAAAAATGAAAATGTCATCCAAAGAATTACCATGATCCCTACAATTGTTCCGATAATAGCTGCCTTATTTTGAACTTTTTTGCTGATTAAACCCAACAAAAACAAACCGAGCATACCACCAGCAAAAATACCTGATAAGGTCCACCAGACATCTAATAGGCTTTTTACACCAATCATGGCAATACCGCATGACATACCAATTAGGCCAACGATTACTGTAGCAATATAGAGAACCTTTAAATTGGTTTTCTCCGTTCCAGCGGGATTGAAATATCTTTTATAGATATCTTCCGTAAATACCGTAGCAGAGGCGTTCATACCTGAACTAATGGTACTCATTGCTGCTGATAAAATTGCTGAAATTATTAATCCTAATAGCCCTGTAGGTATCATGTTCACCATGAAGTGCGGCATTACCTTGTCTCCGTAATCTTGAGGTTGTAATTTTGCAGCTAAATCTATTACTTGGGGATTTTGAATGGCTAAACCTAATTGTTCAGCTGCAGCTTGTAATTTAATATCAGCTAGTAAATTTGGATTATTCTGATAATAGGTGAATAGACAGGTACCTATAAAGAAAAACAATAGTGAGACAGGAACATAGATCCATACACATAACCAAACTGATTTATTGGCCTCCTTTGCGGACTGTGCAGTGTGATACCTCTGAACATAGTTTTGATCCATTCCAAAATTATTCAGGTTGATAAAAAAACCATACAATAATACTACCCAAAAGGTTGAACTTGAAAAATCAAAATTGAAAGATCCTAAACTAAATTTATTATTCTGCATGCCCACATTCACAATTTCATTCAAGCCACCTGGGACCTTAATCACAACCAAGTAAATAATAATAAGTGCACCGAATGTTTTAAGTATACCTTGAACAACCTCGGTCCAAATAACAGCTTCTATCCCACCCATAACCGTATAAATGACAATACAGATGCCTGTAACTAACATTATTGCCAACATATTATAACCAGTCAATGCCTGTAGTGTAAGGGATATTCCGAAGAAAATAGAACCAATTCTTGCTAATTGTGTAAGGAGAAAACATACAACTGCATAGGTTCTTGCCCAGGTTCCAAAACGTTTCTCCAAATTAGTATATGCTGAAACTTCTCCTGTACTTCTATAAAAGGGAACAAAATATTTAGTAGCAAACCAAGCAGCAAATGGCATCGAAAGACTAAATACAAAAGCATTCCAATCTCCCCCATATGCTTTTCCAGGAACTCCTAAGAATGTATTAGAACTAAGGAAAGTGGCATATATTGAGATTCCAATTGCCCAAGAAGGTATTCTCCCAGATGCTTTAGTAAACTCATCAACCGAATGATTCTTGCGAGAAAAGTATACACCTACGAGTACCATCCCAAGTAAATAGAGAAATATAATAACTAAGTCTATAATAGGTAGGTTATTCATGTTTATTGATTTAAATAGTATTAAGTTTCAGTAAATATTATATCCGATGTTAATCGTATGCTTTTCATTCAGAAGAGGTAATGGTTTACCTATTGGCTACTTTACAAAATTCAGATAATAAATTACTTGAATCTTTTGAAAAATTATCAAAAGGTTCTAACATATTATCATAAAGTATACTATTATAGGGAAAATTCATACATTAGTTATAACCAAAAATAAAACTGAAGTATGAAAGCCAAATTTCATCAAGTTCCAAAACAGACCAATACGACCTTTAGTATAAGACATGATGTTCTTCCTCATTTTGGAACAATCTGGCATTACCATCCTGAAATAGAATTACACTATCTGATTAAAGGAGAGGGACTTAGATTTATTGGAGAAAATATTACTGACTTTAACCAAGATGAATTAATCCTCCTGGGATCTAATATTCCGCATATGTGGAAATGCAATAACAAATTAGATTCAGATGGTTTTGTAGAAGCTATTGTAGTTCATTTTCATCCTGATAGCTTAGGAAAAGATTTTCTTGGGATCCCAGAAGCAAAAGAGGTTCGCAATTTCCTTCAAATTGCAAAACAAGGACTATTGATTACCGGAGAAACAAAAGACAAGGCGAAAAAATTAATGCTTAAGATGAAATCTGAGGTAGGTATTAATAAAATTGTCATTCTACTTAGGATATTTGAATTATTATCAAAATCCAAAGAATATGAAATTATTTCTTCAAGCTACATTAATGAAAACTTCCAAAAATTAGATGAAAAAAGAATCAATAATATCTTTACCTATACTTTCAATAACTTTAAGAGAAAAATATTGATAGAAGAACTTGCTGAAATAAGTAATCTAAGTGTGACGTCCTTTTGTCGATTTTTTAAGACAGCTACCAAAAAATCATATTTTGAATTTCTAACAGAAATAAGATTAAATTATGCTTGTAGAGAATTACTGAATACTAATAAACCTATTAAAATGATTGCTGAAGAAAGTGGGTTTGAGAATCAATCAAATTTTTATAGGCACTTTAAAAATTACATCCAAATTTCCCCATTGGAGTATAAAATCAAAAATAATATCCCCTCTTAGAATTAGTTTATCCAAACAAATAATTCTAAACTAAAGTTCAACCAACAACTAATAATTGAAATAATTTTAGTGTATTACCCATTTCATTCCTTGATTCAGCGTTGATTTAAAGTTTGGCCGGCATTAGTTTTCGATAATTTTTTATCCAAACTGTATCAAAAGCGGTTAATAACTTTAATTTTATTTTCAACTTTTTAAAGTTTTCATTAGAAATTTCTTTAAAAACCTTCCTCAATGCGATCAACCGAATTCCCTATTCCTGTTAATAATTTAACGTTAATTGTGAAAACAAATTGAAAATTAGATGGTTAAACATTTAATTGTTCTTTTTAAATTTATTAACATAAATCAATGGATACTTATTAATCAGGAAATATCTTTGAAATAAGTTTTTGATTTTAAACATTAATTTAATATCCACGAAACTACTTAACTAAATATTTTTTTCACTATTTAATTACAAAGACCATGACATCTAAAAATCCAACCCCAGCAAAATCACTTTTGACACCGGACAATCATGCCTTAGTTTTGATCGACCATGAAGGACAAATGGCTTTTGCAACTTCATCCATCCCAATGATGCAGTTGAGAGCCCACGTAGCATTGCTAGCCGGAGGATCGAAAATCTTCAATGTTCCTACCATTGTAACTACAGTAGCAGAAGAAACTTTCTCAGGACCTGTATTCCCAGAAATCGAAGATGTATACCCTCAAGCATCTCATCCTTATATCGACCGTACGACCATGAACACTTGGGAAGATCAAAATGCACATGATGCCATCGTAGCAACAGGAAAGAAAAGACTTGTTTTGGCAGGTTTGTGGACCAGTGTATGTATTGCAATGCCAGCTCTTTCAGCAATAGAAGAAGGTTATGAAGTGTATGTTGTAACTGATGCCTGTGGTGACATTACGCCTGAAGCACATAACATGTCATTAATCCGTATGCAGCAAGCTGGTGTGATTCCAATTACTGCAGTTCAATATGTATTGGAACTACAGAGAGATTGGGCACGTCAAGAAACTTATGAACCAGTAAACAACTTGATCAAACAAAGAGCAGGTTCATACGGTTTAGGTGTGCACTATGCTAAACACATGCTTAATAAAAACAATTAATCCTCGAACCCTATTATTTTAAGGTAGAAGATGATCAAAACCAAAAACTGGCAAATGACTATAAGCAGATATATTTTTATTTCAATCATATCATCAATTCCAGTTTTTGGTTTTTCCCAAGTCAGAGATTCCATAGACAAATCAAACAAAATCAGTTTCAAACAGGGAGGAGATATCCGCGTGCAATATTTTCATTTCGACAATCAAAATTGGAAAAAGGAAAATGATTCCAATTACTTATTGACCCGATTTTTATGGAATGCTGCATTGGATGTAGGAGCATCCCATCAATTTAAAGTCGAGTTCCAAAGTGGTTTGGCAAATGGAATTCCCCATCCAGTATCTCCTGTGGACGAAAATGTCCTAGATCTACATCAAGCTTTTTATAGATACTCCCATAAGACCGGTAGCTCCAGTAAGATCTCTGCAACCATAGGTAGACAGGAACTCCAATATGGATCGCAAAGGATTATTTCAGTCCGGGAAGGTCCCAACAATAGGCAATCCTTTGATGCCATAAAGCTGAAATATGAGCAAAAGGATCTGACCATTGATGCTTTTCTATCCACATACGTTCAAGCGAAAACCGGTTTTTTCAACGATAAGTTCCTAAACAGAAACAATATCCTCTGGGGCGTATATGCGGTTAAGCATAATGTGCCATTGATCCAGAATTTTGATCTCTACTATTTGGGGATCAATAGAAAAAAGGAAACCATCAACTTACATAGCTATGAAACCAAGAAGCACTCTTTAGGGCTTCGAATATGGGAAGGCACCTCAAACTTCACTTATGATCTAGAAGCACTCCTGCAATGGGGTAAGGCTAGCACAGGTGAACAGATCAACTCCTCTACCGCTTCTGCCCATATCACCTACAAGTTTGATGAAGTAAGTTGGAAACCGATTTTAGGATTAAAAGCACAATACATCAGTGGAGATAGGGATTCAACGGACAATCAATTGAACACTTTTGACCCCATCTATCCTAAAGGAGCCTATTTTGGTTTAAGCCCAATCATCGGTCCTAAAAACTTGACAAACCTTCATGTATATAGCAAGATCAATCCGGTCAAGGATCTCACGGTTTCGCTAGAGTACATCTATTTCTGGAGGAACTCTCGTGAAGATGCTGTTTATGATGTAGGTGGAAATCCTCTGATAAAAAGTTTGAATCAGGAATCTTATAATATTGGTAGCCAATTTCAGATCAGCCCGCAGTATCATCTTAAGGAAAAACTTGTCCTAATGGGTGACTTTGCCTATTTCAAAACCGATCAGTTCTTAAAGGAATCGGATGCTGTAGATCTGTTCTCAGCTGCATTGGGAATTCAATATTCATTTTAGAAGTATAAATTTTAAAACATAAATAATCATGAAAGCAGACATTATATTATATAACGGAAAGATTAATACTTTAGATAAAGAAAACCAGATAGCCAGTGCAGTGGCTATAAAAGACGATAAATTTATTGCTGTTGGTACCGACAAGGAAGTGATGGAGTTTTCGGACAACAAGACCAAATTGGTAGACTTGCAGCAAAGAACCGTGATACCAGGCATCAATGATTCCCATACCCATTTAATCCGTGGTGGTCTGAATTACAATTTGGAACTGCGTTGGGATGGGGTTCCTTCTTTGGCTGATGCCTTGAGAATGTTGAAGGAACAAGTGGATATTACACCTAGCCCACAATGGGTAAGGGTTGTCGGTGGATGGACTGAGCAACAATTTGCTGAGAAAAGAATGCCGACCTTGGAAGAAATCAATGCCATTGCTCCTGATACCCCTGTTTTTATCCTCCATCTATATGATCGTGCTTTTCTAAATGCAGCTGCTTTACGTGCTGTAGGTTATGATAAAAATACGCCTAACCCTCCAGGAGGAGAAATCCAGAAAGATGCATCTGGCAATCCAACGGGTTTGATTCTGGCTACCCCAAATGCAACAATCCTGTATGCAACCTTGGGTAAAGGTCCAAAATTGGGCTTTGAGGAGTCCTTAAATTCCACTAGACATTTTATGAGGGAGTTGAATCGTTTTGGAATTACCAGTGTAATCGATGCTGGTGGTGGTTCCCAAAACTATCCTGATGACTATAAAGTCATCGAAACCTTAAGGGATGAGGATGAATTGACCGTAAGGATTGCTTACAACCTATTTACCCAAAAGCCGAAGGAGGAATACCAAGATTTCCAAGGTTGGATAGACAGTGTTAAGCTTTTCCAAGGCGATGATAAATACAGACATAATGGTGCCGGAGAAATGCTGGTGTATTCAGCTGCAGACTTTGAGGACTTTTTGCAACCAAGACCTGACCTTCCAGAAACCATGGAAGAAGAATTGGAAAAAGTGGTTAAGCTATTGGTCACCAATAGATGGCCATTTAGGTTACATGCCACTTATAATGAAAGTATCAATAGATTCTTGAACGTCTTTGAAAAAGTGAACAAAGAAGTTCCTTTTGATGGTTTGCATTGGATCTTTGACCATGCAGAGACCATTACGGAACAAAACATTGAACGTGTTAAGGCATTAGGTGGTGGTATTGCAATCCAGCACAGGATGGCTTATCAAGGTGAATATTTCACCGAACGCTATGGCAAAGAGTCCGCAGAACACACGCCACCAGTGAAAAAGATGTTGAAAATGGGTGTGCCTGTTGCCGGTGGTACAGATGCAACCCGGGTTGCGAGTTATAACCCATGGATAGGATTGTATTGGCTGGCCGCAGGAAAAACAGTTGGTGGTCAAAAAATCTATTCCGATCAAACCGTGCTTGACCGTCAAACGGCACTTGAGCTATATACCAAAGGTGGCTCATGGTTCTCGAACGAACAAGGTAAGAAAGGAGAAATCAAAGTGGGGCAGTTAGGTGATTTAGTTGTCTTGGATCGCGATTCTTTCAATGTTCAGGAAGAAGAAATCAAAGATATTGAAGCGGATCTGACCGTAGTTGGCGGTAAGATTGTCTATGCAAAAGGAGATTTCCGAAATGAAGCCCCTCCTGCCCTTCCAATTCTACCAGATTGGTCGCCAACCAAAAACTATAATGGTTATTACCCAGGATCAAACAATCTGGAATTATCAAGCTACAGCAAGAATGCCAGCGATGCGAAAACAGCGAAGGCAAAGGCTATGGCACAAGCGCAAGCTCAATATATCCATGCATGTATAGGTTCCTGCAACGTTCATGGCCATAACCATAATGTAGCCAGAATGAGCAATGTCCCAGTTAATAATTATACCTCTTTCTGGGGTACTCTAGGCTGTTCTTGTTTTTCATTTTAATATAAATTCATGCAAGAGCTAATAACCAAAATATTATACTCTGATTTAGGATCAGAATTTAACAATTGGGTATTCCTTGGATTCAGGGTGTTATTGATGATTGAACTGATGCGAGTTCATGGTCTAAAAAAAACAGACAGCCATCACGACACCCCAAATCCTTTGGGTTTGCCTCAAAAACTGAATAATTTAATTTCCCTATTCGCCACCCTTTATCTTCCATTATTAGGGGTCATCGGGTTTGGTACCCGCTTAGTTCTGCTGCCAGCATTGATGATCACGGCCATAGGGTATTTTGTGATCCACAGGAAAGACAGCGTGGTTGAAAGGGATGTACCCTATATGTACAGCCTTTCCTTACTGTTGCTTGTCCTTTTGGGAGCAGGGACCAAATCGGTGGATTACTGGATCATAAACAACTTTCTACAATAAAAAACATGGAAAACAACATTTCAAAAATCATCTCTAATTTTCTTTTAGTATTTGTTGCAGGCTATGCCGATACCGCAACATTCACTTCAGGAAATGAAGTCTTCTCTGCCCATGTGACAGGAAACTTTGTAGTCTTTGCCAATAAATTGGTTCACAATCCGCAACTTTCCGACTATAGGATTCTGCTGACTTTCCCGGTATTTATAGTTGCAGTCTATTTTACAGGATACTTAAATAGCATCATTAAGAATGAACGCAGTCTTTATCTGATAATGGGTACTATCTTGGCCATTTCTGGACTCCTTGCCCATTTTATTGGTAAAAACTATGCTATTGAATCGGTAGTGAATTTTTACATAGTCTTGGTTGTCGTTTTTGCTTTAGGAATAAAAAATGCAATCAATAAGCTCTATGGTAAATCCACTTTTGGGCCTACTACGGTGATGACGGGAAATGTGACTAAAGCAACATTGGATTTCTGTCATGCTTTTATGGGCAAAGAAAAAGATGTTGATGCTAGAAAAAGTTTCTGGAGGATGCTCATACTAATCGTTGGATTCTTGATTGGCTGTATTTCAGGGGCTTTACTTTCTGCACAATATGGCTTAGTTGTATTGTTGATTCCAGCAACATTGATCCTCCTATATTATTCCTTGTTTTTTTCGAAAAAAGAAATCGCTAGCAGTTAATCCTTAAACTTATCTATCATGAGAAAATCAAATCACATTATCACACTTAGTACAACCATTCTTCTATTATTTTTTTGCAGCTACCAATTATCAGCGCAAGGAAAGGCCGATATCATAATCCATAACGCCAAAGTACATAGCATGGATAAAGGCAATCCGACTGCTGAAGCCATCGCCATCAAAGGCAACAAGGTCATGGCAGTAGGTAGCAATGCCGAGATCAATAAGTTGAAAGGAAAAGCAAGCAAAAGTATTGATGCGAAGGGCAAAACGGTAATTCCCGGCCTTTTTGACTCGCATGCCCATGTAATCCGAGCGGGCCGATTTTACAACAGTGAATTGCGTTGGGATGGTGTCCATAGTTTGGAAAGAGCACTGCAAATGCTGAAAGAACAAGCGGAACGTACTCCGAATGGTCAATGGGTTCGAGTAGTTGGAGGTTGGTCTCCTTATCAATTCAAAGAAGAACGCTTTCCAACCTTAGAAGAAATCAATAAGGCTACTGGCGATGTCCCGACTTTCGTCCTTTACCTTTATGGCAAAGTATACTTGAACAAAGCGGCAGTTGCTGCCTTGAAACTGAATTCGGAGAGTGAAAACCCTCCAGGTGGTTTGATAGAGAAAGATAAGCATGGTAATCCAACAGGAATGCTATTCGCGGAGCCTAATGCTTTTATCCTATACTCTACCCTTTCTAAACTCCCAGAATTGAGCGACGAGGAAAAAATCAATTCTACTTTGCTTTACATGACTGAATTGAATCGTTTGGGTATCACTTCAGTGATGGATGCCGGTGGTGGTTTTCAAAATTATCCAGATGATTACAGCATCACAGACAAGTTAAATGAAGAAGGAAAGATCAGCATTCGACTGCCTCACTATCTTTTTGCGCAGAAAAAAGGTGCAGAACTCAATGACTATACCAAATGGGTAGGTATGGTCGATGTGGGTATACATCCAAAAGCTACTGCAGTTCCCAAGGATTATTATGTAGCTGGTGCTGGCGAGAACATTGTTTCTGATGCTGGAGATTTTGAGAACTTCCTTTTCCCAAGGCCTGAATTACCGGAGTCCATGGAAACGCAGTTGCTGCCTGTAATCCGATTATTAGTGAATAATAAATGGCCGTTTAGATTGCATGCTACGTATGATGAAACGATCGGCAGGATGTTGGATGTGATCGAAGCTGTAAATGAAGAGATTCCATTGGGTGATTTGGTTTGGTTTTTCGACCATGCGGAAACCGTAAGTGATGCAAACCTAAAAAGAATCAAAGCATTGGGTGGCGGTATTGCCATTCAAAATCGGATGTCCTTCCAAGGGGAAAACTTTATCAGAAGGTACGGCAAGAAGGCTGCAAATCAGGCGCCCCCTATCCATAAGATCCTAGAAATGGGAATTCCAGTAGGATTAGGAACGGATGCAACACGGGTCTCATCCTTTAACCCTTGGTTAGCCATCCATTGGTTAGTCTCAGGTAAGACCGTTGGAAACACCGAAATCCTACAAAAAGAAAACAGATTGGACAGGACATTGGCGTTAGAACTCATGACAAAAGGTGGATACGACCTGATCAGACAAAGCAATGAAAAGGGCTTGTTAAAACCTGGCTATTTCGCCGACTTGATCATTCTTGATCAGGATTATTTCAGTATACCAGAGGATGACATCAAGAAACTGAAATCTAATCTAACCATCGTTGATGGGAAAATCGTATATGCTGATGAACAATTTAAGGCATTCAGCAAAGAAAAGCTAGAGGTAATTCCGGCTTGGAGTCCCGTCAAATATTATGGTGGATACCAAGACAATTAATTAAATCTTAAAAAATGGGCTACAATAAATTTGGAGCCCATTTTTTTATTCTAAACCCAAACCTTATTCTTCCTCGGTATTCTTTAATTTCATCAATAGCGTATAGGCATTCTTGCTTACCACTTTCTTCTTTTGGAAATCCTGATCGTTCAATACCTTGACAAATCCTCTATCGGACTCTCCGATAATAATTGGAACCATTCGGTAGGTATTCTTGCTTTCATTGACAAACACATAATTCTGTCCTTTGAAGTCCACTATGCTTTCCTCAGGCAGGGCTTTAGAGAATGCAGTCTGCGAGGCAATATCTACATTCATGTATGTTCCTGGAACCAAGTTCATATTACTGTTAATGAACTGGCATTGCACGTCCGCCAATCCATTTTCGTCAAGTACAGATCCTATCAATTGAATCCTTGCGGGATACTTTGTTTTCGGATCTAGATTAGAATATGCTTCTAAATCCTGCCCGATCTTTAACTTCTCTAGATCCTTTTCAAGAACTTTGATGTTCAGATGGATATTGCTAGGGTTGATCAATTCGAAAAGAACATCTGTTGGACTTAGGTACTTTCCAATATTCACATTTACCTTACTAACATATCCACTGATCGGGCTGTAGATAGCTACACTGTTGACAATATTCGATGAACTGATTTGTTCAGGATTGATATGCACCATCCTCAATTGCTCTGCAATAGTGTTCATTAGGATTTGCTGGTGGTTCATCTCAGATTGAGCTGCTTGCATTACCTTATCACTGCTGGCTTGGGCCTGATTCAAGTCTCGCTGACGGATATAGTCGAGATTAGCAAAATTGTACTTCGACTTAGCTGTCAAATAATCTTGTTGCAACTGGATAAACTGCGGGTTTTCCAAAACAGCCAATACCTGTCCTTTCGATACCTTCATCCCAACAACTAAGTCAGTTTTCTTTAAATATCCCCCCAGTGGAGCACTAATGGATATTAAGTTTTGCGGTGGTACATCAATTTTGCCGTTCATTTTCAACATAACGGAGATCTGCTGATCGGAAATCTCCATTTCTTCGATTTCCGCATTCTTCAATTGCGCATCGGTTAAGGTGACAACATCCTCATCTACTCCGGTTTCAACGTTTTGTTTTTCACTTACCTTAGTAGAACAGCCAAACAGGGAGCTCATAAAGAATAAGGATATGTATAAATAAAATGATTTTCTAATTTTCATGATTATTGATTTAGGAGTAGAAATTTGTATTGTATGGCCGCTTCATTAAGTTTCCATAGGGCATCTACGTAATTGTTATTTACAATTACAGACTGGTTTAACAACATCACGTAATCCAAATAATTTATCTCTCCATTATTGAATTGATTCTGAGCGGTCTCCAAAATTATTTGGGCATTCTTTAAATCACTTGCTTCGAATTGGTTGACAATCTTCAAGTTATTTTTGTAAGTCATCAACAGTTGTTGTTTCTGAACTTCCATTGTGTATTTGAAGTTTTGAAGATTGCTTTCGGCAATACTTTCGGAGATCCTAGATGCTTTTACCTTTGCTTTTTGTCCTTCAGAAAATATAGGCAAGCCTATTCCGAATTGCACGGAATGGAACCTCGGCACAGCATCATAATATATATCATTTGGCCCCATCCCTTTGAAACTATTCAAGCTATAGCCTAAGGTCAATTCAGGTAATAGCTTGGATTTTTCCAATTGTGTTTGCCGCTCGGAAATAACGATATCTTGTTCCAATAGACCAATTTGGGGATTCTCTTGAAATTCTTGAAAAACAAGCTTGGCATGGCTTTCATCCTTTACGGTTAATGCTGAACTAGCATTGAGCAGCCAGTTGAAGCGCTTATGCAACAGATCGAGCTCTTGATTGATCTGCATAATTTGTACAGCAATCGATGAACGTTGGTTTTCGACGGTACTGAGCTCTAAAATATTGCTCTCCCCAGCCTTCTTGCGTAAGGTCGCTTTTTCAACCATGTTTGAATACAATTGATGAAATCCCTCCAAAAGCTTGACCTTATCTTTCCAGAATAATATCTCATAATAGGTCAAGGACACAGCTTTCTTAAGCTCGTACTCTTTCAAAGCTATGTTCAATTCACTTTTCTTCCATTCTTCAATAAATAAGCTTTTTTGTTTTGAATACACCGTTGGAAAAGCAATGCTTTGGGAAGCATTTAAGCTAATGTCTGTATAGGCACTATTTACCTGTCCATATTCAGAGTTAATTCCTAATTGAGGGACCTCGGCGGTAGCAGTTTTAATCAAGCTCTTCGCATAGTCTGCTTTAAGTTTTTCATGTTTTATATTTCGGTTCTCTTTTACTGCCATCTGAATCGCATCCTCCAAAGATATTGGAGTTTGGGCTATCAATTGATTTCCAAATAAGGAACTCAATAGAAAGAAAATAATTACTGGCAATTTAGGCTTGATGCTCTTTCTTTTAAAGCCATTTTCAATAATTACGAAAAGCAAAGGCAGTACGAACAAGGTCAGCAAAGTTGCTATCATCAATCCTCCAATAACTACAGTTGCCAAAGGTCTTTGGACTTCAGCTCCGGCTCCTGAACTGATCGCCATAGGTATAAAACCTAAGGATGCAACGCTCGCAGTCATCAATACGGGTCTCAATCGGCTTTCACCACCATCGATTACTATCCGCACGATATTCTTAATTCCCTTTTTCTTCAACCTGTTGAATTCCGAAATCAGTACGATTCCATTCAGTACTGCCACACCAAATAAGGCTATAAACCCAACTCCGGCGCTGATACTGAACGGCATCCCTCTTAAGGCCAATAGAAATACCCCGCCAATGATGGAAAGTGGAATGGCGGTATAGATCAAAAGGCTCTCTTTTATGGATTTAAATGCTAGGAACAGCAAGATAAAAATCAAGGCCAATGCAATAGGAACTGCTATCATCAAGCGACCTTTTGCATTATTCAAGTTTTCAAAAGAACCGCCATAAGAGATCGAATAACCTGCCGGCAGTTTAATATTTTGTTCTACTTTCCCTTGAAGTTCTTCTACAATACTCTGTACATCCCTGTCCTTGATATTAAAGCCGACCACAATCCTCCTTTGTGCATTCTCCCGCTGGATTTGATTGGGCCCTTGTACAATATCCACTGAGGCTAATTTTGACAAAGGGATCTGCATGCCCTCCTTCGTAGGGATAAGCAGATTCTGAACTTGTCGAAGGTTTTGACGGAGATCTTGGTTTAATCTGACCACAATATCGAAGCGCTTCTCCCCTTCAAAGAACTGCCCTGAGTTCTGCCCTGCAAAAGCAGCATTGATGACTTTATTGATCTCTGCAATCGACAGATGATATTGGGCAATGACTGGACGGTTGAACTTCACAACGACTTGGGATAATCCCGAAATTGGCTCAATATAAAGATTCTGCGTTCCTTCAACCTCATTAATGATTTTGCCGATCTTCTTTGCACTTTCCATCAAGGAATCGAGATCATCTCCGAAGATCTTGAGCACCACATCCTGCCTAGCTCCTGTCATCAGCTCATTGAAACGCATCTGAACAGGATATTGAAAACCTACCGTGATTCCCGGAACATCTTCCAATGCCGTCGCCATCTTCTCCGCCATTTCAGGAAAGGTTTTTGCCGAGGTCCATTGCTTTTTATCTTTCAGGATTACCATCATATCCGAAGCCTCCATCGGCATCGGATCGGTAGGCACTTCTCCACTACCAATTTTTGTTACCACTTTTTCGACTTCCGGGAAATTAGTTTTTAAGATTTTCGCTGCCTTCGTAACACTTTCAATCGTAGTATTTAGGTTGCTTCCCGGCAAAATCCTTGTATCAACAGCAAAATCCCCTTCCTCCAGCGAAGGGATAAACTCTCCTCCCATTCTACTCAATATCCAAATTGACAGTCCAAATAGGATTATTACTACGGAAAAAATAAGCTTAGGAAACCTCAATACCTTGATCAGGATTTTCTGATATAATGTTTCCAGCTTTTTCATCATTCGATCCGAAAAAGAAGGTTTTAGTTTCCTTTTCTTTAATAATACCGAACTCATCATAGGGATATAAGTCAACGAAAGCAGGAATGCTCCCAAAAGAGCAAAAGCGACTGTCTCTGCCATGGGTTTAAACATCTTCCCTTCGATCCCCTCCAAAGTCAGGATCGGTAGATAAACGATCAAGATAATGACCTGTCCGAAAACCGCACTGTTCATCATTTTACCTGCTGAATCAACCACAATGGAATCCATCTTTTTATTTGGAATATTGGTCAGTTCTTGGAATTTCTCATTCTTGCTCAATTGATGCATAACCGCTTCAACAATGATAACCGCACCGTCAATGATCAACCCGAAATCCAAGGCTCCCAAACTCATGAGGTTTCCACTGACTGAAAACAGGTTCATCATACAGATGGCAAATAGCATGGCAAGAGGTATCACGGAAGCCACTAAAAAGCCTGCCCGAATATTTCCAAGGAATAAGACCAATACAAAAACGACAATCAAGGAACCTTCCAAGAGGTTGGTCTCCACGGTGCTGATTGCATTGTTCACCATCTTAGTCCTATCCAAAAAAGGTTCTAAAACCACCCCTTCCGGTAGAGTTTTTTGGATTTCCGCGACCTTCTTCTTTACTTCTTTGATGACTTGGCTGCTGTTGGCACCTTTCAGCATCATAACCACGGCACCTGCCACCTCGCCTTCATCATTATAGGTCATGGCGCCATACCGAGTAGCATAGCCAATCTTCACTTCCGCAACATCCCGAATAAAGAGCGGGACCACTGACTCCTTGTTGATCGCAATATTTTCAATATCTGCAATGGAATCAACCAGCCCTTCACTGCGGATGTACAAGACCGTAGGTCCTTTTTCAATATAGGAACCACCGGTATTCTGGTTATTATCATTCAATGCTTCGAAAACATCGTGGATGGTAATTCCATAGGAATTTAACTTATCGGGATTTACAGCAATTTCATATTGCTTCAACTTCCCGCCGAAACTGCTGACCTCCGCAACGCCCTGTACACCTAAAAGCTGACGCCTTACCACCCAATCCTGAATGGTCCTCAGCTCGGTGACATTATATTTTCGTTCAAAGCCGGTTTTGGCGCGAATGACATATTGATAGATCTCGCCAAGGCCTGTAGAAATAGGTCCAAGTTCAGGTTTACCTATTTCAGCTGGAATCTCTTGTTGTACCTGTTGGAGACGCTCAGCCACTTGTTGCCTAGCCCAATAGATATCAATATTGTCTTCAAAAACAATGGTGACCAAAGAGAGGCCAAACCTTGAAAAGCTCCGTATTTCCTTCCTTCCGGAAATATTGTTGTTGGCCTGTTCGATTGGAAATGTAATCAATCGTTCAATGTCCGTTGCTCCATAGGAAGGAGCAACCGTAATGACTTGCACTTGATTGTTGGTAATATCTGGAACAGCGTCAATGGGCAGCCTCGTCAACTGATAAGACCCCACCGCAATAAGCCCCAATACCAAGAGTGCTATAATGAGCTTGTTCCTGACGGAATACTCAATAATTCTTGTAAGCATAATCTGGATTCTGTTAATCTTAAATAAATGAAGTAGGCCTAATTGCTGAACCCTTAAATACAGTCCAAATCCCTACAATTGCGGAAATGGATTGTAAAGCATGAAGGTTACAATTTCTTATTAGGCAGAAATGATTAACAGGATTTTGGGGGCTGCCAAATGGATGAAAGGTAGATTTGGTTTATTAAAAATTCATTTTCAAAAGGGAAATCACTTGCCTTCTCGACATAGGTTTTGTCTGCAACATCAAGGTTGATATTTAGCGGAGAAATAAATACGAAATTCAGCGTCGAGCTATGCATCATAAAAGGAAGTCTCCTATCTTGATCATAATCTTCATCATGTGGATGACCCTTGAAATGGTCTTCGGAGTAATGTAATTCTAAGAAAGCTGAAAAACTGAGGTCTGAGTTTTTTTCTTTATGTTCAAAATAATGCTCTATTAGAATAGGTAATTTCAACAATTGACTTAATTCAGTTGTCGAAAAAACGTATAGAAATAGAAACAATATGGCGAACTGTTTTTTCATTAAGTCGAATTTAAGAAACATTGTTCTGAATAATTGATGGGTTTACTTATTTAAATCTGTTCAAAATAAGGCTTTTAGGAATCCTTTTACCCTATGTCCCGCTCCTATCCTATTTATTTTGATCTTAAAAAGGTCTTACAACCATATATTGTTTAATTCATAGATACCACAAAAATACCTAAGAAGCTCTTAAGCAAGAAATTAACTACCAATTATCAATACCGAAATTATAAAAAAGTGATTGCCTAAAAATTTATTTTTGAATAAAGAAAGATTTGCTGGTTTTACCCTCTACTATTAATAAGGCAAACTAGGTGAATTGTTCAATTTTCTCTGTAGAGAATAGTAATTGACCTAATTTTCAAAGTCTACAATATTTATGGACTTTTAAATAATATTGCTATTTTTTTAATTATTTACCAATTAATTTCATTCTCTGTAAAAATATTGATAACAAATCCGGTAAAGGTAACAAAGTCGTGACAACGATAATTCTGAATTGTAAAGCTGTTCCAATTAAATTAGTTTTACCGCCTATTAACTTAACAAACCGAATTTAGCCGTAGCCTAAGCCTAGAAAATTTTCTAGAAATTTTTACTTTTTTAACCTAAAAACAAACCCTAATTAATCAATCTTATGAAGAAACATAAGCTGCTCTATGTGCTTTTATTTTGGCTTAGTCTTGTTCAAATGACTTATGCCCAAACAACCATCTCAGGAAAGGTGGTTGATGGACTTTCAGGTTCAGCACTTTCAAATGTCAGTGTAAGAATTAAAGATACCCGAATCGGGGGTGTCACTGACAACAATGGAAATTTTTCCATCAATGCCCCAAAACTTCCTGCTACCTTTCTCTTTACGATGGTCGGATTTGAAGACCAAGAAGTCCGGGTTTCTGCGGCAAGCAATAACCTCATGATCAAAATGCAGGAAAACATGAACAACACTTTGAATGAAGTTGTTGTGACAGGTTTGGCATCTTCTATCAAAAGAAAAAACTTAGCAAATGCAGTCAGTTCGGTTAATGCGGCTGAATTAACCGGCGTTGCTAAACCGCAAACAACTGACGGTGCCCTATATGGTAAAGTCACGGGCGCAAACATCCGTTCCAACTCGGGTGCTCCAGGTGGTGGTATGTCCATCCAACTACGTGGCCTTTCCAGCCTTGTTGGTGCTTCCCAACCTTTGATCATCTTGGATGGGGTCTATGTGAACAATACTACGCAATCAACGGGTAGAGCGACTGTCAGCGGAGCAGGAAACTCAAGCCAAGATGATGGCTCTAACCGACTTGCTGACATCAACCCAGACGAAATCGAAAATATCGAAATCCTAAAAGGTCCTTCAGCTGCTGCGATTTACGGAACACGCGCAAATGCTGGGGTAATCATTATTACTACCAAAAAAGGTAAAGAAGGCCGTACGAAAGTTTCAATTTCGGAAGACTTTGGCTTAACTACCCCGCTGAAACTGCTTGGCTATGATGATTGGTCAGAAGAAAAAATCAATTATTTCTATGGCGGTACAACGCAAAGTCAAACCAACCGTAGAAACCTTGAACTGGAAAGATTCCGTGAAACTAAAGCAAACAACAATTTTGTGGACTATGAAGATTACTTCTATAATCACCAGCATTTTTCTAGTAACACACGTTTAAATGTTTCTGGGGGTACGGATAAAACAAAATTCTTTGTTGCCGGCGGTATCAATGATGAAAACGGATTGATCAAAAATACAGGTTTCCAACGCTATACCGTTCGTGCTAACATCGATCAAAAGATCACGAATGCTATCCAATTGTCCGTAAACTCAAGCTACATCCGTTCGAATACCGACCGCGGATTTACAGGTAACCAAAACAGAACTGGTGCAAGTATCGGTTATGCCATCGCTGCAACACCAAATTACTACGATTTGAGACAACGCCCTGATGGAACCTACCCAGACAACCCTTACTTTACAGAAAACCCAATTGCATTAACTGATAAATCAACCAACAACTCTCTGGTAAATAGATCAATCAGTTCTTTCAACTTAGGTATCGACCTATTCAAAGGCGAAAGCAGCTACATGAAATTCGTATTGAATGGAGGTCTAGATTATTTACAGAATACAACCAACATCCACCTTCCAGAGGATTTACAATACCAACGCAGTATTGCCAATCCTGGTGATATCATGAACGGAAAGCAAGAGAGTTTCAATACGAACTTACAAGCTGCCTTAGTTTACAACTTCAACTTGAAGCGTGTAAACATGAACTCCCAAGTCGGTATGGTGAGATTGGACTTCAAGGATGACCTTCTATTCGTAAGAGGCCAAGGCTTGGCACCACTTCAAAAAAATGTTAAACAAGCTGCTGTACAGACCATCTTCAACCAGTTCTTTATGAGAACCCAAGAAGCCGGTATTTTCTTGCAACAGGAAGCAAACTTTGAAGATAAGATCATTGGAACCTTAGGTGTTCGTTTCGATAAATCTTCTTTGAATGGAGATCCTAGTAAATTATTTGCTTTCCCTAAGGCATCCTTAGCGATGAACTTGACAAGTTTCGACTTCTTAAAAGATCATTTCATTTCGCAATTGAAACCTAGGATTGCCTATGGTGAAACGGCAGGTCCTGTAGCTTTCGGAGCAACCTACTCTTCATTGGTTGGTGTCAACATTGGCGGACTATTAGGTTCTTCCCTTTCCACTACGGTAGGAAATGTAAATATCCTTCCAGAAACTGCAAAAGAATTGGAATTAGGTGTGGATGTCGGTATTCTGAAAAATAGACTTTCCTTGGAAGCTACCTATTACATCAAAAATACAGCAAACAATATCCAACCATTGAACCTTTCACCTTCATCCGGTTTTACTTCGACTTCCAGCAACCTTGCTGAGTTGAGCAATAAAGGTATCGAGTTGAGCCTATCAGGTACTCCATTCGAAAGAGAAAACTTTAAATGGAACAGTAGATTGATGTTCTGGAAAAACGATATCACCATTAGCAAACTAGGTATCCCTACTTATACTACGGGTGGTTTCGGTGTTAGTTACGGAACGTTCTTGATGAAAGAAGGCGAAAAGCTAGGAACTATTGTAGGTACTCCACAGATCAATCCAGGCGAGTATACTGTTTGGGGCAACTCACAACCGAAGTTCAACATGAGTTTCAACAACAACTTCACGATCTACAAAAACTTCGATTTCTCATTTTTGTTTGATTGGAAAAAAGGTGGCTACAACGTCAACCTAACCAACCTGAACTTGGATGAAGGTGGTAACTCAAAAGACTGGTTCGGAGATAGAAACGGTGATGGTATCCCTAATGGTAAACAAAGAGAACCGGAACCATTCAACAATGCTGGCCGTTTTGTGGAAGATGCTTCCTACATCAAATTAAGAGAAGTTGGTTTATATTACAGCATGCCAACTGAGGTTACCCAAAGATTGTTCAAAAACAAAGTTCAACGTTTTAGAGCTGGTATCTCTGGTAACAACCTAGTAATGATAACAAAATACTCGGGTTATGATCCTGAAACTTCAACATTTGGAAATGGTCTTGCCAACAACATCGACGTTGGTCCATACCCAAGTGCCCGCAGATTTTTCTTAAACCTTAGCCTAGATTTTTAACCACATTATCATGAAAACGACAACATTAAAAAACTCCATATTCATGCTCTCGTCAGTTTGCTTGCTAGCTTCTTGCAATCCGTTTGACATCGAGCCTATGATAGACCCAAACAACCCGTCGGTTGCTTCGGTCAATAACAATGCAACTCCACAACAGATCCAATATTTAGTGACAGGCTTAGAATCTAGACACCGTGATTATGTCTCCAACGTAACGAATGGTTGGGCGAGCTTAGGCCGTGAAATCTGGTTATTGAACTCTTCCGATACTCGAAACATGACCGAATGGTTAGGATTGAATGACTATACCCTTAACTCCAACGTCTTCGGCTATGGAACAACAGGTGGTGGTTCTTATGCCTCTCCCTACGGTGCAATCAACCAGGGAAACTTGATCTTGGATGCCTTGGCTAATACCGACAAAATGAATGAAACTGATAAAGCTGCAGTTTCAGGATTTGCAAAGACCATCATGGGATATCAATACATGATTCCTGCCAACTGGCTGTACCAAAACGGTATCCGCGTGGATGTTAAAGATGAGTTGAACCCCGGACCTTTTGTATCTTATGACGAAGCTCTAAATTACATCAAAGTTCAGTTGGACGCAGGTTTCGAGGACCTTAAAAAAGCAGGTACTACCCTTCCATTTAAATTAAGCACTGGATTTTCTGGTTACAACAATCCTGCAGGCTTGGCCAAGGTTAACCGTGCCATCTCTGCCCGCTTAGCGATCTATCGCAAAGATTGGCAAGGGGCTCTGGATGCATTATCGGGTTCATTCATCGCAGAGAACGGAAATTTAGAAGAAGGTCCTAAACATACATTCAGCAGTGGCGCGGACCTGAACAACCCCTTATTTATGGCTTTAAATATTCCAAACCCTGGAAACTTAAGAGTCGTGAATCCGGGACTGATTGCCGATGCGACTCCTGGGGATAGCCGTGTTGCCAAGAAGTTCTTGAAAATGACTACGCCTTTCGTAGTTACCACTTCTACTGTGGCATTAACCGGTGAATACCAAGACAACCGCTATCCGACCAATACCCTGCCGGTAACTTTTATCAAAAACGAAGAACTGATCCTAATCAAGGCCGAAGCGCAAGCACAATTAGGACAAACCAGCAATGCAGTGGCTAGCATCGATATTATCCGCGAAGCAGCTAACATTGGCAAATACACTGGTCCTACAGACAAAAACAGCCTGTTGAAAGAAATCCTTTACCAACGTAGGTATTCTCTTTGGGCAGAACCTGCTGGTCACCGCTGGGTAGACGTAAGACGCTATACCGGACCAGGTCTTTTATATACCAATATGAATGAAGCAATTGATGCGACTTATGATAAAGGAAAAGTATTTACCCAATTCCCATTGCCGCAAGCTGAGGTGAACTGGGACCTTTATAAAAATAAATAACATCAAAAAAGTAAAGTAATATGAAGTTAAAATATCTATTATTGATGGGAGCTGTATATATGGGCAGCTCCCTTCAAGCCCAACAAAAAATAACAGAAGAAACGAGTTTTTCTATGCCATCCATCGCTGGGCAAGCATTATCTCCAAATGGCGAAAAGTTAGCTTATGTTCAAGCAAAAACCAATTTGGAAGCCAATAAAGTACAATCTGAATTGATTATCCTCGATATCAAATCAGGCAAGAAAGAAACCGTTGCTACCCAAGTCAGCGATCCACAATGGTCTCCTGATGGAACTAAACTGGCATTCCGCGGCAATATCAATGGCCAATCGGGAATATTCTACATTACAACTGGCGATAATACCCCTAAATTTGTTGCTCCAGTATATTCAAGCAACCATTTCCTAGGCCACTCAGCTAGGAAGAATTATGCATGGAGTCCTGATGGAAAATATATCGCTTACGTAGGTGCAGATGCCGAAAAAGCACAGGTCAAAATCGACCCTGCTGCCCCTAAGGTTATCGAAAGGATCCTCTACAAATCCAGAACTTCCTTCTCGGATAATGTATTGACGAAAATCCATTTGGTGGACGTAGCTTCCGGCAATGTAAAGGTATTGACTGATGATAAATTCGACAGCCATTCCTTGACTTGGTCACCAGACTCAAAAAGGATTGCTTACGTATCCAATCACACATCCGATCCGGACAACAATTACAACAACGACCTGTTCATTGTCGACATCTCCAACTCTAACGTAAAACAGATTACCAATACCATTGGTACTGAACATAACCCGAATTGGAGTCCCGATGGAAAATATATCCTTTACCCTGCTACTATCCGTCCACTAAACACCAAAGATAGTTCCCCAGAAGACCTTAAGCTTTACCTATATCAAGTTGCTAATGGCGAGGTTACTTGTCTAACGACTGATTTGGACGAACGCTTAAGCGGTGGCGAATGGATGGATGATAGCAAGCATTTCTACTTCGGATTCCCAAGACATGGCAAACGTGTCTTATACAAAGGAAGTATCGATGGCAAAACCTTTACTCCAGTAATTGACAAGGAAGCTAGCGTTGGAGCTGTCAATGTATCCAACAAGAGAATCTCCTTTACCATGTCGGACTTCAATTCAGCAAATGAAGTATACATGTCTGATAATGAAGGCAAAACAGTCACCCAATTGACTAACGAATCCAGCAATTGGTTAAAAGACAAGGACCTTTCTAAAAAAGAAAGCTTCTGGTTCAAATCGCATGATGGAGTCGATGTACAAGGGTTTATTGCTTATCCAGCCAATGTTCCAGCTGGTACCAAGATCCCGGTTATCCAACGGATCCACGGTGGTCCTCACGGCGCTTTCGGTTATAGTTATACCGATATCGTAGAAGTGTTGACCGGAAAGGGATATGCCGTAGTATTTATCAACCCTAGAGGATCAACAGGCTACGGACAGAAATTTTCTGACGGTACTTATCAAGCTTGGGGCGGAGGAGATTACCTAGACCTGATGAAAGGATTGGATTATGCCCTTGAAAAATATCCATTCTTGGATAAGAACAGAATGGGGGTAACCGGTGGTTCTTACGGCGGATTTATGACGAACTGGGTAGTTACCCAAACCGATCGTTTCAAAGCTGCTGTAACCAGCGCATCGGTCAGCAACCTGATTTCATTCTATGGTACCTCGATCTACCCTGATCTGATTGAGACTGAATTCAATGGCATGCCTTGGGATAATTATAGCCTCTTATGGCACTTCTCTCCTATGGCTCACATCAACAAAGTGAAGACTCCTACCCTTATCGTCCATGGTGAAAACGATATGGATGTTCCAATTACCCAAGCTGAAGAATTCTTTATCGGCCTGAAAAAAGTAGGTATCCCTACTCGATTCGTTCGTTATCCGAATGAAGGCCATGGAATGGCTCAGCCAAAAAATAGGCTACACAACAACAAGGAGTTATTAGCTTGGTTTGACAAATACCTAAAATAATGGCTAGATCAATATTATGGAAATGGACGGTTAGTCTATTCCTTTTGCTTGGCATCTTTTGCTCGCAATCCATTGCCCAAGCAATCAATCAAGATTCCATTTACTTCCGCGAACATTACGATAAAAAGGAGTATATGGTCGGCATGCGCGACGGTGTAAAATTATTCACCGTAGTTTACAGTCCAAAGGACAAAAAAGAAAACTACCCTTTCTTGATGATGCGTACGCCTTATAGCTGCGCACCTTATGGTGAGGAAAATTACCCTAGCAGTCGTTTTGGCCCTTCCATGGAACTGGTTCGCGAAGGCTATATCTTCGTTCGCCAAGATGTACGTGGCAGGTTTATGTCCGAAGGAACATTTACCTGGATGGCACCTAATCAAGCTGATCCAAAAAAATGGGATGAGAGCATGGATACCTACGACACCATCGACTGGTTAGTCAAAAACATCAAGAACAACAATGGAAAAGTAGGCACTTACGGAGGCTCATATCCTGGCTTCTATGTGGTTGCCGGAATGATTGATGCCCACCCTGCTTTAAAAGCCGCAATGCCTTCTGCTCCTATGGCAGACCTATGGCAAGGGGACGACATGGTCCACAATGGTGCATTTCTGATGCCACATAACATCAATTTCATTAACAATTTTGGTGTAAAGAGACCAGTTCCATTGAAAAAGTACCCAGCTGGAAACATGCAATACGATACTCCAGACGGATATGATTTCTGGTTGCGCCAGGGACCACTTTCCAACCTGAACAAAAACTTTTTCAAAGGTGAAAACATCCACTGGGAGGAATACCGAAACCATCCTACTTACGATGAGTTTTGGAAATCCAGAAATGTTCGTCCACATTTAAAGAACATCACACCAGCGGTAATGACTGTGGGTGGATGGTTCGATGCACAGGATATCCGTGGACCATTTTATGTGTACCAAGGCATCAAGAGTCAAAGTCAAAACACCTCCAACCGCCTGATCTTAGGCCCATGGTACCATGGCAGCTGGTCATCCCAAAAAGGTGACCGTTCTGCTAATATCTACTGGGATAGCAATACTGGTGAGTACTACCGTCAGGAATTGGAATTGAAATTCTACAACTATCACCTAAAAGGAAAGGGTTCTATGGACCTTCCAAAGGTCATGGCTTTCAATACCGGAGCAAACAAATGGCATAATTTGGATCAATGGCCACCAAAAGAGCTACAAACTAAAAATCTGTATTTAAATCCTAACGGCGAGCTAGCTGAAAATGCTAAAACGGACGGTGAAAACTTTGATGAATTTATCCACGACCCAAAGAAGCCAGTTCCTTTTACCCAAGAAATTACCACAAGGTTCGGCAATGATTGGATGGTTGAAGACCAGAGGTTCGCAAGCAGAAGACCAGATGTCCTGGTTTATGTTTCTGAGCCTTTACAAGAGGACTTAACGATTGCCGGCAGTATCGGCGTTCATTTAGTAGCCTCAACCTCTGGAACAGACGCAGACTTTATTGTCAAGGTGATCGATGTTTATCCAAACGACAGTAAAGACCCTAAGGAAAACCCTCAGAACATTAAAATGGGAGGATACCAGATGTTATTACGTGGCGATCCTATCCGTGCTAAATTCAGGAATAGCTTGGAGAAACCAGAACCAATGGTTCCTAATCAAGCTACCAAGTTGAATTTTGACCTTACGGATGCATTCCACACTTTCAAAAAAGGTCATCGTATCATGGTACAGGTTCAAGGATCATGGTTCCCAATGCTGGACATCAACCCTGGTAAGTTTATGGATCTTTACAATGATTCAAAAGAATCCGATTACCAAAAAAATACCCAAAGAATTTACAGGTCTAACACGGAGAAATCCTTTATTAGCCTACAGGTTTACCAACCTTAATAAAGATTCTATTTAATTGAACTAAGCAATAAGAGCAGAAGAATTAATTTTCCTCTGCTCTTTCTTTTATCCCTTTTAAAGCTCTTTGCATATACACTTGAATCCCCATAACATCCCAATCAATTCCATCCTCCAGACATATCGCTTCTAAACACAACTTTGTTCCGAGTATGTTATCCTTCAACCGATAAGTATAATCTATATTTCTATCGATATCCCAATGCGTAATACACTTCTCTTTGTGGTCCACTATCAATTCCTTATAGATTTCAAACCCTCTTTCCCAAACCTTAATATGATCATATCGAACCAATAATTCTTCAATCAATTCTAAATCTGCATTGATAGCTATTTCTTGATAATACTTCATAAACTAATTTATTTACCCTTAAAATGAATCTGTTCAAGGGCCAAATTAATAGTTTACCAAGCTCATTATGTTTTGAGTTATAGATCAGAACAACAAAAGCCTATCCATATATAACACACTAATATTCTACACTTTACAAGTTCAAGTTTATAAATTAGCACCAATTAAATATTGAAAAACTGCTATTTCCTGGAATTTCTGAACTCAGAAGGTGTCTGTCCAGTAATATTTTTGAAAACGGTATTGAAGGCAGTCTTGGAATTAAAGCCTGAAGCATAGCCAATTGAAATCATATTATAGGGCATCATTGCTTCATCTAGCAATAACTCTTTCGCTTTATCTACTCGATACCTATTGATGAATTGAAAGAAATTCATCCCAAACCCAGAATTAATAATGTAGGATAATTGATGGATCGTTATCCCTAAGTGATTTGCTAATTTCAGTGAATTAAGTTCACTATCTAAAAACAACTCCTCCCGTATCATCAATTGACTTAATTTTTCTTTATAAACAGCCAACTCTTCATCTGACAAGAGTTTAATTTTTAGTTCAGTTCGATCCCCTTCATCCTCATCTGCCATATCCAAGGTTTCTTCTACATCGATCCCTTTAGGATAAATTTCCCCTTGACGCATTGAATAAAATGCCACTAAATAGAGTACAGCCAAGAAAAACATATTGATAATGGTATTGAGGTTACTTTCAGGAAATAATAGGTTATAGATCAGAATTAGAATCGAAGAAATTATGCAACTGTAAATAATGTATTTTATCCAGCGCAAATCAATGTTTAAAGTACTGGAAGAAAAGGATTGAATGACCTTTTGATGTTTCCTTACTTTGAGGTAGGCTAAGACAGTACACAACAAGGCTTGTACAAAAAACAACATCATCAATATCGTTTTATTATATCCTTGAGGATTCCCCTTCCCAATTATTAAAACACAAAGAAAGACTAGTGGTAATAAAAACAACAAGTAGTCTTTCTTCTTTAATTTATATTGTGGATTTGTGTAATAAAAAACGCTAATTAAAAAACTCAATGGAACTAAGAATTGAACAAATCGGAAAATGATATTGATTGAAATATTCGGGAATACATTATCTGGAAAAATCATTTCATCTAACCAGAAGGTAGACCATAATAAAACAAAAAAGCCAAACCAAATATTTGCTTTTCTATTTACTCGGATGGCATTACTAAAATTTAGAAAGGCCAGCAGAAACATCCCGCCAACGATCACACCTTTGATTATCAATTCTAGACTCATCCTTAAATCTTTAATTTGATGGTTAATTTATACCCTAAAGAAAAATAAAACAAACCAAACCCCAAAACTTATTGTTATGTTCACAATTTGTGATAATTTTTTTATCCTAAAATCTATTTGTTTAGACATAAATCCATTTAAAGAGATTACCTTTGTTCTCTATCGAGTCAATCTACTTATGAATCTAAAAACGCAACTATTAACTATTCTAGTCTTTTTTTTGAGTTTTGGTATGCAGGAGCTATATGCTCAGGAAAGCAATTTGAATGCTGATGAGTTGTTCCAAGCCGCTCGCAAAGAAGCATTTGACAACAAAAACTACCCCGCTGCAGTAAATTTAGCAAAAACAGCCTTAGCAAAAAACCCAGATTATACTGATATCTCTGTATTCTTGGGAAGGTTATATACTTGGATGGACAAGATCGACTCTGCTCGAATCGTATTCAAGCAACTTGAGGTCAAAGAAACCAAAGATCCTGATTTTTATTTTGCTTTTGGATCCCTTGAATACTGGGAAGACAATTATCCCGAAGCACTTCGAATTGTCAATAAGGGAATGACCTATGATGCAAAATCAATGGATCTTCTTTTGTTAAAATCCAAAATCGCGAATAGTACCAAAGACTATAAGACGGCTAAAGCAACTTTAGATGAAATCTTGGAAATTGACCCAAAAAATGCAGATGCCAGAACCCTTCAAATGGCCATTAAAGAACAGGTAGGCATCAATGAGGTCGGTGTCACTTACAACTGGATGTATTTTGACAAGCAGTTTGAAGACAATTGGCACAATATAGCCTTAAGCTATAAAAGAGGTACTCCAATCGGATCATTTATTTTCAGGGCAAACCTGGCAAACAAATTCGGAAGCAATGGAACTCAATTTGAACTAGAGGCCTACCCCCGCATTTCCAAAATGTTCTATATGTACCTAGGAACAGGTTACTCAAATAGCACAGGATTGTTCCCAAAATTCAGAACCGCAGCATCCCTTTATGCCAACCTTCCGGCAAGCTTTGAGGCAGAGGTCGGTTTCAGGCAACTAAAATTCACTGATAATGTTTGGATGTACACCGCATCTATCGGTAAATACTATAAAAACTTTTGGTTCAATGCCAGAACTTACCTGACCCCAAGTGAAAATAATATCTCTCAATCTTATGCGGCTACAGTTAGATATTACACCAAGGGCTCGGATGGCTATCTAGGATTTATCGTGGGAACAGGTATCAGTCCCGATCAAAACAGAGATTTCATGCTCTTTGACAACCTCTATAAATTGAAAACTTTTAAATCTGGACTAGACTACAACTTCAGTATAAAATCCAAGAATATATTCAACATCTCATCAACTTATTATAATGTTGAATACAAACCAAAAACTAGAGACAATCAGGTTGATTTCACCGTTGGATATAGAAGAAGATTCTAAAACCTATCGTTTAAAATAAGAAGTAAAAACACTGTCAGGCAATAGCTTCATTTTTGAGGTAAATTGCCTATTCATTTTTTTGAAGGTCTCAAACCTTTGGCTCAGCTCTTCAGCACTGGTTTTATTATCAATCCTATCTTCGCTCAGGTCCTTATTTAATTTATATACAGCTCCAGAGTTCAAATGGAGATCCGCAGAAACAAAATCAATCAACTGCGATTTACTCTGCATCATTGGAATCCCCAAGCTTTTTTTGCTAGCCCCAATATCCAAACCCTGTCCTACCCAGGTTACCTCATGCGGTACCTTCAATTGATAATTCTGTTTATAATAAGCTAGAATGGATGGGGCAAGATCAAAATGGCTGACTACATTTTGGAACCTTCTCTTTGTCTTTAATAAAGGCGAATAAACAATCAATGGTACATGGTAGCGATCTATCTTGCTCTGCAATGGAATCTCAGGCATACTGTGGTCTCCAGTAATGATGAAGATCGTATTCTTGAAATCACTTCGCTGTTGATAGGCCTGAAAGAAATTCTTCAAAGCATCATCCACATTCAATACCGAGATCAATTGCTTTCTATTTTCTAGGGCAAAGTTCTTTTGGATATTGTTCAACTTAATCTTCTGCACTCTTTGATCAAACATGGCAGCATACTTAGCCTCGTCGTTTATCAGAAAAGGATTATGGGTAGACAAAGTCAGGGCAATATGGAAATGTGGGTTATTCTTAGCCTGATCGGCCAATCTTAATTGATCCAACACCGCTTGATCCTCATAGCCCCAACTTTCACCATTACTGCTCGGGAGTTTCTTATAACCTTCTGGGAAGCTTTTCTCATCTACCAATCGATCAATTCCATTGGCATTCAGATATTTGCTCATGTAGTCGAATTCAGCATTTCCTCCATAGAAAAAAGCCGTCGAGAAACCGTTTTGCTTAAGAATATTGATCAGGTTAAAATGGTCCGGATATTCCTTTAATTCCAAAAATCCTGAATTCCCAAAAGGTAATGAACCAAGTAGCGTTGGAAGTACAGAGAAGGTCCTTCCAGAAGAACTTAGGTTATTTTCCCAAACCAAGGAACTATCCTTTAATGAACTTAAGAAAGGTGTAAAGTCTCCGATATAGCCATTTGGATTACTGTAGGCTTCTCCCAGTCCCTCCACGATGATAATGACCAGATTCGGCACAGAATCACTCTTATGGAACAAAGGTCCAAGCAAATCTTTGCTTTGGTCTACTCTCATAAAAGGGAATTCCCCAGAAAATTGAGCATAGCTAGCAGTAGATGAACCCATACCTAATCCTTCCTCGATATCCTCCAGTAACAACTTGGCATTGCTTTCCATAAAAAACCCAAGTTTACTTCTTTCAGCAGTTTCCAGAAATTCATTTTTCGCAGAGCTCTTCACCTCTTCCCCAATCGTTAGATAACCAAAGGCAAGGATCGCTAATCCCAAAAATACTGCTGCCAATTTACCGGAACCTTTGAAACGCTTACTCGATTTATAGAATACAAGGAACAGAACGCCTAAACCAAGAATTAAGATCAACACATTTAACCAATTCAACACCCCACTTGCCAACAAGATATTCTTTAACTCATCTGCAGAATAAAAGAATAGATCAGTACCCAATAGATTTCTGGACTCTGCAAAATAAAAAGCCAATACAAGTTGAGAGACTAAAATCAAACTCGCCAATGTATGAAGCGCAATCCTGGACAGATTCCTATTAAAAATTGCTAGAATAGCATAAATCACAAAGAAAAGGACAAGGATCACAAATCCAATCAGCACATTGTTCAACAACAGCACAAAGAATGAACCCAGCCCACTGAATTGCTGGATATTATGGCTGTAAATAAAGTATTCCAATATACTGAAAACCGAAATCAGGATCATAAAAACACTGGCTACGGAACTGAACTCACGGAACATGGATTTTGCTATCCGAATTGCCTTCTCCTTGAAGGTTTCATGGACTTGATCCGAGAACCCTTGCCTCTTCATCTCGCCCCAAGTATGGCCTTTCTTGAAATAATCGACCATTCCTCTGATTCCTGCCATCGTGACTATGGGATGAAAATAAAAGGGCTCAATTACTGCCGTCAGGATTAATTTGGTCAAATCCTTCCGCTTCGTATAGACTTGATAACTAACCAAGTCCACTGAAATGGCATAAATTGAATAGAGAATACTTGAAAACAAGACTAAAGCAAATAAGGCAAAGAAAAAAGTCCAATTCAAAAGACCCATAAAAAGAAATATCCAGAAAATAACATAACCTGAAAATTCAACCAATGGACCTAGAAACTCGAAAAAGAACCAATAAGGTAAACTGATCATACCCATCTTGCCATAACGCGGGTTGAACATCATTTTCCTGTGTTTCCATAGCGTCTCCATTGTTCCACGCATCCATCGGTTCCGTTGTTTTTTCAAAACAGCCTTATCCTCGGGAACCTCAGTCCAACATAATGGATCAGGAATGGTAATAACCTGATGGGGCAATTTATGCTCTTTCATGTACCTGCGCATCCTAACCACAAGCTCCATGTCCTCGCCTACGGTCTTCGGATCATAACCTCCACTTGCAAGCACAATCTCCTTGTCAAAGGCTCCAAATGCACCTGATATCAAGATCAAGCCACTGGCTCTGGACCAGGCCATTCGCCCTAATACAAATGCTCGGATATATTCCAATGCCTGACTTCTACCCAACCAGCTCTTTGGCAAATTAACCTCAACGACCTTCCCCTTCTCAATCTTACAATTGTTCGCTAGACGGATTGTACCTCCACAAGCTATCAAACGCTTATCAGTCTGCTCCATAAATGGTTTAGCCAACCTCAAAATAGCATCCTGCTCAATGATACAATCCACATCAATACAGACGATATACTCAGCCTTCGAAATATTGATCCCTACGTTTAAGGCATCTGCCTTACCACCATTGACCTTATCGACAACTATTAATTTCTTAAATGCCGGGTTCTTACTCTTGTAAACCTGCCGTACTTCTTTGGTCGGTATATTTCCAGGAATTATATAGGAAACCTTTTCTAATTGATATGCTTCAATCAGCCTGTCCATAGAATCATCCTTAGAACCATCATTGACAATAATGATCTCCAGTTTATGGTAATAAATGGATAGTAATGAACGAACATTTTCCACCACGGTCATCCCCTCATTATAGGCAGGAGCAATCAAACTGAAACTTGGTGCATTCGGATTGGAAGCAATTATGGAATAATCCGTAAAGATATTTCCATGCTTATAGCGCAGAACTGCACCGTAGGAAAATAGAGCAATCCAGGTGTATACACTGAAAATTCCAATGGAATAAAGTAAGAATAACCAAACTATGATTACATAGATAATTTCCGCCATAATTAGGATTTTTTCTGAAGAGCGTGATTTAAAACCATCAAAGTAGGATCCTCAGGAGCCAACTGATTACTTAAGTCTATTAAATATTTAAATTCTCCCAAATTCGCTAGAGCTTCAGCTGCAGAAACCTTAACCCGATTGGAAGGATTTTCCATTAAGTTCGATTTTAAAAAATCTAATTGATCAAAGGCCCTCGTCTGCCCAAATCCCTTGAGGATTTCAAGCTGTAGGTCTTCTTGCATTTTGCCATAATATATCGCCAATAGCTTGGAGGTATCTTGCGAATCCAAACTGAAAAGAGTTTTTATGGCATCTTTTATTATTTGCTCATTATCATCTCCCAAGAGACTGATCACCTGATCATGCAACTCGAAAATTTGAAATTTACGAACCAGCTTCAAGGCAAAATGCAAAACCGATGGATTATTGGAACCCAACCATTTGCTTATCTTTTCAACGGCATTTTTGGGTAAAGATTTAATATTGTTCAAAATCCGCAACTGTTGCCAATTTGAAAGAATCCCCTCACTTGAATCTAAGAAGGACAAACCTTCAAAACCATTGAAATAAACCATAGCATATTGCACCTCATGCTGCACATTCATTTTTCGATGCTGTAGTTTTGATTCTATTTCGGGTAAGGCTTCCCGAACGTTCATAATCGTCAAAGCCTGAATTCCACGAGCAATTAAATGCCCTTTATAGCTTCTGAGTAAACTATAAGATTCTTGATCTAACTGATACGAATAAAAGACTTTTTGCAGCACAGCAGCAGAAACTCCAGAAAACTTACGATCTGCTTCTATGAGTTGCCCTAAGAAGAACCGCCTGAAATTCTCATGCTTAAGCAATTCCGATAAATTAGGATCAATATATAAATCCTTATGGTTCCCCTCCACGATTACTTGCATCAAGTATTCGTTCAACATATTCTTCCAATATTTTCTATTGATTTCCAGCTTATATGCTCGGAAACTATAGATAAGTAAGCCAAGCGTAAATAGGAAAACCAAAATCAATATGGTTAGAATTCCTAATGTCAACTCATGAAGGGTAAACATTTTTTCCATAGGCTATTTCAGCAGTCTATTTACTCGAATGATCAATTCATTGGGACTGAATGGTTTGACCATAAAGTCTGATGCTCCTAAATCAAAGGCTTCCAGAACAGTCTCCTCTTGTCCCATACTGGAAAGCATGATAATAGGGATCCTCTTTTCTAAATTCTTCAGTTCGGAAAGGATTTCAATACCCGAAGCAAAAGGCATCATGATATCACTGATAATAAGGTCGATCTCTTCCTTATTCAACAGATCGATCGCTTCCATTCCGTTCCTTGTCAAAATAACTTCGTAACCCTCTTTTTTTAGTTTATGTTCGATAGTTTTGAGGATTAATTCATCGTCTTCAGCTAATAACACAACCATTTCTTCACTCCTTTATATCAATTAATAATTTCTGTAATATCTCTACCTCTAATAACACCTTGGGCAAATGCTCCCATACCTCAATCCCTCTAGAAAACTGACTGTCCAATTCAACCAACATATGGTTCAATTCTGTCAATCCGGCACTTCCCGAAGTTCCTTTCAATTTATGCAAAACTCGACCTAATAGATTTTCATCGCGGTCTGCTATCAATTGCTTGATATCCATTTCCTGCATTTGCAGTTCTTGGATGATCAATCCATAAAACTGTTGCTTAAATTCAGGATCAGAATCTGTGGCTTCTTCAATCACATCGAAATCAATATGTTTTACTTCATTTATTTTAGATAGGCTTTTGTTTGCTGCCTGGAGCAGGGATCCATAAACCACATCCTTAAAGGTCTCAACCTTGATAGGTTTGGTCAGAAAATCATTGACACCGACCTGTAAACATCTTTCCCTTTCGCCCACTACATTCCCCGCAGTAATCCCGATAATGGGTACATTTTTATATTTCTTAATCTCCCGAATTCTTTTGGTTGCTTCCAACCCATCCATTACTGGCATCTGAATATCCATTAGGATCAGATCAAAATGTTTCTTTTCACAAGATTCCACTGCCAATTTCCCATTCTCTACACATTCTGTCTTACAATGAGGCAGGATATTCTCGATCAAGCGATTATTCAAGGCCATGTTAACTGGATTATCATCAGCAAGCAGGACTTGATAGGACTTGTTGAAAACCTTATCCTCCTCATTGCCCTCTGCAACTTGCGCTTCATTAAGTGATTTATTGCTTTCTGAATCCTTTCTCAAGATCCGGTATAGATCTTCAGAAATAATGGGTTTAGTTAGAATAAAAGAATTTGGTTCTTGACGGAAATGTCCGATATGTTCTTCATCATCAGATGACGTATGCAAGATCAAGATGGGTAAATCCTCTACATTTTGCTTGTACAATTCCTTGATCTTAGAAATGGTTTCCAGTCCATTCAAGATTGGCATTCTATAATCCATCAATATCACATCAAATCGCTTTCCAATAGATAGCAGCTGTAAGGCTTCAAAACCATTTTCAGCCGTTTCGGTCTCTACACCTTTATACGCCAGCATGTGCTCTAATATCAACCTATTGCTCGCATTATCATCCACGATCAAAGCTGTCTGAACCGCTAAATTATGTTCAGCCTCAATGGGATTTTCATAAGGTACTTCTATCTCAAAAAAGAACTCTGAACCTACGCCAACTTGACTTCTTAAGGACAGGTTGCTACCCATATAATTCAAGATATTATTGGAAATCGTCAATCCCAATCCAGTTCCACCAAATCGTTTGCTAACCGAACTGTCTTCTTGGATAAATGCGTCAAATATCCGTTGCTGTTTTTCCTCTGGGATTCCAATTCCGGTATCTCGAACTGTAAAACGCAAACCTACCTTTTCTTCATTTTTATAAGTTTCCTCAACCCGCAATTCGATCTCCCCTTTTTCAGTGAACTTTACCGCATTCCCCAAAAGATTAATAAGGACCTGCTTAACCCTAGATTCATCAATATAGATCATGGTTGGCAAACCTTGCTCTATATTCAGCAAAAGCTCAATATCTTTATTTTGGGCTTGATAAAGGATCACATGGATGACCTGATTTACTAATTCATATAGGTTGTATTGATCGATATAGAATTCAAGCTTGCCAGATTCGATCTTCGAAAAATCCAGGATATCATTAATGATCGCCAGTAGATTACTGCCGGATTCATTGACATATTTTAAATACTGCTTTTGTAAATCGTTTAGTGGGGTCTTCAATAAAAGATCGGAAAAGCCTATAACCCCATTTAATGGGGTCCTGATTTCATGGCTCATATTAGCCAAGAATTCTGATTTAGCCTTACTGGCTAGATCGGCAAGCTGCTTCGCCTTTCTTAATTCCTCGTTGTTCTCAACCTGTTCGGTGATATTCTGTGAGAAAATGATGATGCCCCCGATGGTTTGGTCAGAAATTCGCCATGGTCTGACTTCCCAATTATAGTGTTGGTTTTCTGCAGCTCCCTCGACCTGAACAACTTCATCCACATTTTTATATGGGACTCCCTCCAATGCACGCTTATAGATCTGCTTCCTACTTTCTGGAACATTCGGAAAGAGCTCAAAGAGATTCCTCTTCTCTTCCGAATTCTGACCTTGATGGAATTCTTCAATCCATTGCTGGCTGAGAGCCAAATAATTAAGATCAGTATCAAACATGGCTACTGCAGCCGGAACATGCTTGACAAAGGTTTGAAGCATCGCTTCTTTTAACTCGATATCTAAATATAGTTTCTTGCTCTGATCGATATCCTGTATAATCCCAAATACGCGTTCACAGCGCCCTTCGATAATTTCCGGAATACCTTTAATCCTGACCCATATTTGTTCAGCATTAGCTTTTCTCATCAGCATTTCGAAATCATAGGAATGCCCAGTCTCCATGGCTTCAGCAAACTTACACTCAATAAATTCTCGCTCAGCAGGATCGAAAAAAGAGAACACATTTTCCATATTGGGCTCAAAATCTTCTGATACCCCGTGGATTAAACGGGTAGAGTCGGACCAATAGATTTCATTTTTCTTCACATCCACTTCCCATCCACCTACCTGTGCTACGGTATTGGTTTGTTCGAGAATCTGTTTGGTATGCTCCAGATCCTTCTCTAACTTAATTCTATCCGTTAGGTTCAATGCTGAGCTGACAATATACTTCTTCCCATTCTGATCTTTCTCCAGCATATTGTTATATAACCAATATATCCACTCTCCAGTCCGTTTCTTCAACACCATCATGCCGGAGTCCTCTCCGTTTTTTAGGATCCTGTCCAAATAAGGCTGTATGAGCGATTTGTTTTCTTGTGGTACTAAATCCCTAAGGTTTAAGTTAGGAATCTCCTCCAATTCATAACCTAGGACTTGTCTACCCTTCTCATTGACTTCCAAGATATTCCCATGAATATCATGCATGCTGGTCAAACCAATCCCATTTTCAAAGAAATTCCTAAAGCGTCTTTCGGAGACCTCAAGCTTGACCCTTTCTGAATTTTCCTTGGTCATATTTCTGCCAAATGCAAAAATCTCTTTATTCTCCTGCCCATGCTTCAGATGCCAATCTATGGTTACCGATTCTTCCTCTGATAGTGCAGTTTGGGTTTGCACCATGACTTCTAAATCTGAATTGGAAACTGATTTTATTTTCGATGCGATCTTATTATCCCTAATTTTCAAGACCTCTAAAAAAGGAAGGTCACTGAAAGCTAAGATTGGAATCTGCAGCAGATCTGCAAACGCTGGATTTACTTCCTTTATCGTAAAGTCTTCATTCAGTACACAGATCATGTTCTGCGTCACAGAAAGGATATCTTTGAAATAACCAGCCTGGTTTAATTTTCTCTTTGCCAAAAGCACCGATAGGGCAGCTTTAGCTAAGTCCTGAAGTTCCTTTAATTGTTGTTGGTTCAAGGTTTTCGGATGGTAGTCGATGACACAAAGTGTCCCTAATGCATGGCCACGTTCGTCCAATAGAGGTACACCAGCATAAAACCTGATCTGTCCCGCTATGATAAGTGGATTATTGGCAGTCCTAGGGTCCAAAAAGGTATCCTCGATCATCAAAGGTTCCTCACTCAATATGGTATATTGACAAACCGTGTTCTTACGATCTACCGTATCTAAATCAAGACCAATACAGCTTTGTATTCGCTGTTGGTCCTTTTCCATAATGGCAATTATAGATGATGGGCAATTCGTAATTCGACATGCCAGTTCAGCAAATACATCGAGTTCCGGCATTTTCCCAATAGCAATCAGTCCAAAAGAATATAGGATATTTAAACGCTCCGATTCATTTTCCGGGACAATAGGCATGCTCATACAATATTGGTAGATTAATAACTAATGCAAGATAGTTATTACTTATGTTATAACTTCTTTTTTATTAATTTAAACCATAAAATTGCCATATAGTTCTAAAATTATTTTATCATTTTAAAAAAAATTAACAAAACTAAAATCATACTGAATAAATAACTTTCATATAGCAATATATTAGCGCTTTTAATAACAGAACTGAAACGCTAGAATATTCTTTGCCGATAATCCAAAATCTTATTTCAGCCAAGCCTCAATCCACAAAAAGAGGGATGCAAAACATCCCTCATAAAATCCTGTATTTAACAAAAAACTATCCTATTTCAAGAATTCCTTAATGTTTTTATTGCTTCCATAAATCACAATAATTTCACCTTCCTGTAACATGGTATCAGGCTTTGGAATTCCATGCAAAATCGTTGTGACGATCCTGCTTTTCCCAAATAGGGTATCTCTTTCAGCACTTTTCAGGATAGTTAGCACCAAGATTTCGTATTTTTCCCTGAAGCCAATTTCCTGTATGGTTTTTCCGACATATTGCTGGGGAATAATAGCCTCTACAATGCTATAATTGGCGTTTAATTCAAAGGAATCCACCAGACCTGATAGACAGAGCTTCTTCGACCAGCGCTCTGCAGTCTCTTCTTCGGGATGTACAATTTCCGTTACGCCGATCGCATTCAATACTTTTTCATGCAAAGCATTTACTGCCCGGCTCACCAATCGCTTCACTTGTGCTTCTTTACACAATGCCGTGACCATGATATTCGCGCCTTCATCCTCGCCTATGGCTACGATGACCACATCGGTATTTTTCAAGGGCAAAGAATGGAAAGCACTCGGTTCGGCAGCATCAAGTGCAATGGTATGTGTGATTTTTTCTTTCAATGCGGTAATTCGCTCCAGTCTCAAATCCACCCCAATCACCTCATTCCCTTGGGCGGTTAGTTTCATGGCCAATGAGGCTCCAAAATTCCCTAATCCTATGATGATAAATTTCATTGCTTAATTTATTGTAAGTTCTTCTTTTGCGTATCTATAATTTGTGAATTTCACTTTCTTGAACATGGCAATCATGATGGTCAGCATGGTCACCCTACCTATGAACATCAGTATGATCAGGGTAATCTTACTCCCAGCAGATAGCTTTGCTGTAATCCCTAAGGTCAATCCCACTGTACTATAGGCGGAAAAACATTCAAAAGCGATTTCAACCAATGTACATTCAGGATCAAAAACGGAAATGGAAACTATGCAGCAACCAATCACAAAGAGTGATAAAGTCATGATGGCAAATGCCCGTTTAATGGTAATCCCGGCAATTTCTCGTTGAAATACCTCTACCCTTTCTTTTCCTTTTACCAAGCTCAAGATATTCAATACAGCAACCGCAAAGGTACTGGTCTTGATACCACCTCCTGTTGAATTTGGAGACGCACCAATCCACATCAATAGAATAATGAACAAAATACTATAGATATGCAATGATCCATAATCAATGCTGTTATAACCCGCCGTACGCGGTGATACCACCGTAAACAGTGCTGTCACAAACTTCCCTATGCCCTCATGTGTCACCAAGATATTATCATATTCCAATATAAAGATCAATATCGTGGCAAAAACTGTAATGCTCAATGTAGTGATCAAATTGATCTTACTGTTGATATTGATCACCCAAGGCTTATAATCGAATTCCCTGTATGCTATTTTTTTGAAAATCCGATTGAATACGTGTTTTAGGTATTTCAATATATTGATAACAATAGGAAAACCCAATCCACCAAAAATAATCAATATGATCAGGACCATCTGGAATGCATAGTTATGGATCACCAAAGGATTGGTCAGGCCATCCGGCACTACGGAGAATCCAGCATTACAAAAGGATGAAATCGAATGAAAGACCGAAAAGAACAAATGCTCCAGAAAGGATTGCTCCATCAATTTTGCGGTAAAAAGAAAAATAAAAATAGCTCCCACCAGCTCTATGGAAAAAGTAATTATGATAATCCTTTTCAGCATCAAAAAGACTTCGCCTAATTTCTCGTTATTAGAAAAATTACTGGTAGCGATTTGATTTTCATATGTGCTTGCGCCCTTGAAAAAATAAGCGAAATAGTTGGTAAAGGTTAGGATTCCTAGTCCTCCGATCTGGATCAATAGGATTATAATAAAATGGCCTATTGGGGTAAATGCAGTCCCCGTATCTAAGGTGGTCAATCCAGTGACACAGACCGCACTGGTCGCTGTAAAGAGTGCATCGATGAAATTGATAGGAACCTGTGTTGAAAATGGCGCCATCAACAATAAACATCCAGTCAAAATGATCATAATAAAACTGAACGTAAAGAGTTGCGCAGGGTTATAGAATGCTTTAACGTTTTTCATATTTTCAGCGTGCAGGCAAAGTAAGGATAATTTCAAAAAAACTGCAATAATTCATCAAACCGACGCTAAAATTGCTTATAGGTTTATTTTTTAGTACCTTTGTATCACATTTATTAAAAACAAGTGCAAATTAGCATTCTTAATTTGCATCCAATCCCATACTATCTTTAACGCTTCGAGGTGATTAACCATGGGATTTCTATTGTTCCCTGTAAGGGATCATCTTATGTTTCAAACTGAATATTTACTAGTAATACGCACAACAAAAACAGAAAAAAATGCAAGACGCAAATTTGAATGGTATTGAAAACAAATTGGAAAAATTTATTGACAGCGCAATTGCTTACGCGCCAGTATTATTGAGCTCTTTGATTTCAGCCGCCCTTGTTCTCTTCTTAGGCCTATGGCTCATCAAACTTTTTGGAAAACTTTTAGGAAAGATTTTCGAAAAGCGTGATGTTGACCCTAGTATCAGAACTTTTTTAGGCAACTTATTGAATTGGGTCTTGAAAATCATGCTTTTTATTGTTGTTGTCAGTCAATTAGGGGTTCAGACATCGACATTTATTGCAGTGATTGGTGCGGCTGGTTTAGCAATCGGTATGTCCTTGCAAGGTTCCCTATCCAACTTCGCTGGTGGAGTGTTGATCCTGTTATTCAAACCATTTAGGGTTGGCGATTATATCTCCTCATCTTCCGGTGTGGATGGAACCGTTAAAGTCATCGATATTTTCAATACCAGATTAGTAACTCCGCAAAACCAATTGGTCATTATCCCCAATGGCGAGCTTTCCAATAGCAATATCACCAACTATTCTGAATTGGGAACTCGTAGGACCTGGTTCAACATCGGTGTCGGCTATGATACCGACCTAAAGGCTGCAAAAAGATTATTATTGGATACCGTTTCAAAAAATGAATTTGCATTTAAAGAACCCGCACCAGATGTGGTGGTCACCGAATTAGGAGATAGTGCTATTAATCTCTCTGTCCGCGTCACGACCTCCAACGAAAACTTCTGGGCCATGCAGGAACAATTGATCATCCAATGTAAAGAAGACCTGGACAAAGCAGGGATCGAAATCCCATTCCCACAAACCGATATTCATATTAAGAAGTAAAAAAAGGGATTGTTGGGGAGTCTTTCGTATATAAATGTATTAAGAAGGGAAAAGGGATTATTGGATAGGCCTGGTGATTTGAACCAGGATGGAAAGGATAAGAGGATGGACCAAGATCTTTTCCGATGGTCGAGCGCAGTCGAGACCCGGCACAGGATCATTGTTGGCATTATATTCAACAATAATTTCACCAAAATTCGTAGGGGCGTATCGCATACGCCCGCAACATGGATTTGAACCAGGATTCCCTTCGACGGTTATCGAAGCCGAGATGCCGCTCGATATCCATCGAAACCAGGCACAGGATTAAAGGACCAAGATCATTTCCGAAGGTCGAGACCCGGCACAGGATTCAAAGGACCAAGATCTTTTCCGATGGTCGAGCGGCATCTCGGAACCGCTCGATATTCATCGAGACCCGGCACAGGATTAATAGACCAAGATCATTAGCGCTATATTCAAACATGGCACGTTAGCCCGGAACTATCCTAAAAACCTTTCCCTTGCCCTTTCCGGTGTCATCCTGACGCAGGAAGGATCTCGGAACTATTCAAACCTCCCCTTTATTCAAAAACAATGATGATTCCATTAGCGAACAGGTCCTACACCGAAGGTGTAGGATGACAAAATGTAGTGGACATTTTCGTACAGATTCTTCACTCATCGTTCAGAATTGGATATTCATGTGAGGGATTCAGAGCGCAGCGAAGAATCCATTGTTGTTTTTTTTTAAGAATCGGTGTCATCCCGAAATCGTAAGATGAGGGAACTATTTTTTATTGTTTTATACCCATAAAGGGGATTTTCGGAAAAATATTTCACCCCCTCTAGGGGTTAACCGTTTAACGCCTCATCCTTCTACAAAGATTCCACCCACGCTGTGGGTTTTCTACAAACATTTCAACTTCCTAGAAATTCTCCAACACCCCCACCCTTTCCCCCATAAAAAAAGGAGCAGCCAGCCAGCTACTCCAATTTTTTATATCCCTGATCAATCAGGGTAGTTTCAACTAATTCTTATTTATGCGATAGAATCCAAGTTACGATTTCATCTAGATCAGCATCTTTCATGTTAGGGTGTGCAGCCATCGCTACTTCTCCCCAAACACCACTTCCGCCATTCTTGATTTTCTTCACAAGGATGCTATGGGCATCTTTATTGTCTTTGTAATGTTTGGCGATCTCCACATAAGAAGGTCCTACAGACTTCTTATCCAAAGCATGACAAGCCTTACAATCTGATGCTTCAATCAAAGCCTCACCTTTAGGTTTGCTACCTTGTTGGTGACCCATTGGTCCAGCCACGCTCGCATCGCCATCAGCTCCTTTATTGGCAGCATGATCTGCCGAGGCTGCTACGAAATCGACCCTTGAAATACCTGCATCTGGGTTCTTGCTGAACCAGCCACTTCCGTACTCCAATACATAGAACTTACCATCTGGGCCAACTTCCATATCAATTGGACTATTGAACTTAACACCGCCCATAAATGGCTCCATCTTATCGAAATCACCGTTAGGCAACATCGTTACTGCTTTGAACCATCCACGAATCCAGTCATAGATAAATAATTTACCATTGTAATAATCTGGATAGCGGGTTTCTTGCGGGAACATATCGGTATAATAGATAGGACCTGCCATCGCATTACGACCGCCAGAACCTACTTGAGGGAAATCAGGTGATTCAGCATATGGATACCAAATAAATGCCGGCATAGCCTCTGGCAACTCCCTTAAACCTGTATTGTTCCTTGAATCATTGATTGGCTTCTTCGGATCATAAGCAGCACCCATTTCTCCAGTCTCATAGTTATAAGCATGGTAAGCATAATTGTTTCCTACGAAATACGGCCAGCCAAAGAAACCAGCCTTACGGGCTTGGTTAACCTCATCATAGCCACGTGGTCCTCTGTTCAAAGAATCTTTATTGGCATCTGGTCCAACTTCTCCCCAATACAAGAATCCATTTTTCTTGTCAATGGAAACTCGATATGGGTTTCTGTTACCCATTACATAGATTTCAGGCCTAGTTTTTTCGGTTCCTTTAGGGAATAAGTTTCCTGCAGGAATATCATAAGTACCATCTTCCTTCACTGTGATACGCAATACCTTTCCACGTAAGTCATTGGTGTTTCCAGAAGAACGTTGAGCATCATATTGCTCATGTCCTTCCCTTGAATCCTTAGGTGAAAATCCGTTGCTCACATATTTTTGGTTTGGCTCATCAAATGGTGTGGAGTTATCTCCTGTAGAAATAAATAAATTTCTATCCTTACCAAATGCCAATGAACCACCTGTATGACAACAGATATCACGTTGAGAATACAATTCTAAAACCACTTTCTCAGAAGCCATGTCCAATTTATTGTCTTTAAAGACAAATCTTGAAAGCCTATTTACCGAAGTATCTTTAGGACTGTAATAAGCATAGATATAATTGTTCTTTGCAAAATCAGGGTCAGCGGTCAAGCCCATAAATCCTTCTTCTGCATTGACGTTTGGAACCTCTGTTTTATGATAAACATCCAATAGCCCAACTTGGGTCACTTTATTCGTTTCTTTGCTATATAGCAATAGTTCTCCACGACGTTGCGCAATCAAGATATCTAGATTAGGCAAGATAGCCATCTCGGTAGGTTCGAAGAATTCTCCTTCTGCCAAAGTAACTTTCTTGAATTGATCAGCAGCCGGAACTTGTAAAGTCTTTGCTTTTTTATAATCCAGTTCATAGTTCTTACCGATAGCATATTGGATACCGCCAAGGATATGCTTCAAGAAATTCGGGTCAGAATATTCAGCATCCTCATGTCCCAGTCCGGTATAGAATGAACGTCCACCATCATATTCCTGGTACCAAGCCACTGGAGCTTGCTCCATTTCATCCTTATTCGGGAAAACAGATTTATCAACGGTCATCAAGATTTTCAACCCTTCAGGTTGTTTCTTGAACGTGTACCATTCATCTGTAATTTCCCAAGGATCAGGAAGACCTTTTGTGGAGGGATGACTTTTGTCGACCAGGGTTAACTTACCCTGTTTCAATTCAGGCTCTGATCCAAAATATCCACCCAGTAAACGACCGTACCAACCCCAATCCGTCTCAGAGTCAGCCGCCGAATGGATTCCAACAAAACCACCTCCAGCTTGAATATAGCGCTCGAAATCAGCTTCTTGATAATTGTTTAAGACATCTCCAGATGTATTTAAGAATACAACTGCTGAGTAATTCTTCAAAGAATCCTCAACAAATCGATCTGCATTCGAAGTGGTATCCACGACGAAATCGTTCTCTAGACCTAATTTTTGAATGGCTGCATTGCCCTTTTCAATAGAATTGTGATGAAAACCTGCAGTTTTACTGAAAACCAATACCCTTGGCTTTCCAGATCGTTTTTGTTGACAAGAACTCAGGACCGCTACCAATATTAGCAGAAGAGAAATCTTGGATAAACAATGTTTAATCATATTTGAGTTTATTAATATTTTTTGTGTTTAGGTTTCGCTAATCCGTTTTACCAAATTAACAAATGTCAGTCAAAAAACAAATATGCAATTATTTATTTCAGTCTAAAGAACTGCATTAAAAAAATTACATCTGAAAAGAGGGATTTGGTTGAGGGTAAAATGCTAAGGATTGCTGGGAATTTGGGAGTCCCCAACAGGGGTAAAAAATTTATAGAATCGAGAATTGGAATATAGAAAACCCCCAGAGGTGGTGGAATCTTTGTAGAAAGGTGAAGCGTCAAAAGGATAACCCACAGCGGGGGTGAAATATTTTTCTATACCCTTTAAATGGGTTGATAATGAAAAAAATAGTTTCCTCACCTTACGATTTCGGGATGACAGCCATCCTTAAAAAATAGATTCTTCGCTGTGCTCTGAATCCCTCTCTGGGCCATTTCCCATTCTGAACGGGTTGTGAAGAATCTGTACGTGTCGTCAGCGTCATAACCTGTCATCCTACACCTTCGGTGTAGGACCTGTTCGCAAATGGAATTATAATTGTTTTAGAATAAATGGAAGGTTTGAATAGTTCCGAGATCCTTCCTGCGTCAGGATGACCCCGGGAAAAAAAAGGGTTTTAGGATTAGTTCCTTGCAAAGGTGCCATGTTTGGAGATAACGAATGATCTTGGTCCATCCTCTCATCCCGTACCCCGAGCGGAGCCTAGGGGAATCCTGGTTCTTCCCCCGATCTTGGTCTATCCTCTCATCCCATTCATCCTGGTTCAACCCCGATCTTCCTCAAATCCCCTACAAATACTTCCCTTCTACAATTTTATTCACCCTATACATCAATAAGATACAGAGCAAAATACTCACAAAGGTAATCCAACCTAATAACTGGAAATTCTCAAATCCTTGGTTCCCCTCTTTTTCGATCAAAACTATACCGCCAAGAATTGATGCAATCCCTCCACTGGATTGCTGGATGGCAGAATTGATATTCATAAAGGCTCCGCGTTCGCTTGCTTCTGGAATCGCGGTGATCATTGCTGTTGCACTGATAATTCTAGAAGACACGAACAACATCATACAACTAAATGCCACTGCAACCATAAATAAATTGCCTGCCGGAACGTTAACAAACCAAATAACACAAATTCCCGCCAATAAACTTCCCGTTACAAACAACTTATACTTTCCCCAAGAATCACTTAATTTCCCGAAAAAGGGTGATCCAACCAGGGTTGCAATACCCGCTGCGAAAAAAACATAGGGCAATTGATCTTCCGCATAATTCAGGTCGAATACCAAATGCGGCGTTATGTATGGTTGTAGGATAAATCCTCCTGTCGATAAGAAAAAGGTCGTGGAAAAGGCTACCAAATACTTTCTATTGGTAAAAACCCTTCTGATCACTTGGAAATAACTGCTTTTCTCACCCTCAAGTGTTTTGGATGGAATAGGTTGCATATACTTCAATAACATGGCGATATTGACGAGACCTATGCCTACAATAAAATAAAACGGAACATGCCAAGACCAGATATGTGCTAAATAGAGTCCTAGAGGAATCCCTAAAATCTGGCTAGCTGAAAAAGCCATTTGAATGAAGCCCATAACCCTACCACGGACTTCATATCGAAAAAAATCTGTTACCGTCGCAAAGGTAATACCTGACATAACACCTCCAAATACACCAGCCACAATCCTGGAAACCAGCAGAAAATAATAAGAAGGTGCTATCGCACAGAAAACTGTCCCAATAATAAAGCCCACGTACATCATCAAAAGGATGTTTTTCCGATCAAAGCGATCGATAAAACCAGCCAATAAGAAACCCGATGCACCTGCACTCAGGGCATAGGCGGAAACTAAAATTCCAAATTGTTTGGTAGAGATATTCAAGGAATCGATCAACTCAGCACCCAATGGTGCCATGACTGCAAAATCTAGCACAACGGTAAACTGAACTATGGTCAACATCGCGACCAATAGGGCTTCGTATCGGGAAAAGGTCATATAAAAAGTTAAGTTCTCAAAAAATGTATCTGTTCGGCACCTATTTTAATTTCAAATATGCAATCAATTCTTTTGCGGCTGCACGCCCTGCCCTATTCGCACCAATGGTCGAAGAGGAAGGTCCATATCCCGTAAGATGGATCCTTGGATCTTGGACAACCTCAGTGGCCAATGATCCCCCCATTGTAATACCGCCTTGTTCATTTTTTAAACCTAATGGATCTAAATGGTCCAAGGAATGTCGAAACCCGGTATTCCAAAAAATAACATCAGCTTCCATTTCGGTCCCATCCTCCCATTTCACCCCTTTAGCGGTAATCTCCTGGAACATGGGCTTCCTATCCAAAACGCCTGTCTTCAACATATCCGCAATAGCTGGCGTGATCGGTAAACCAGTTACAGAAACAACAGAATTTGGAGGCAATCCCATCCGTACCCTTTCATCGACCATAGCCACAGCTTCTCTTCCTAATTCCGGATTAAATTCATAGGGCCTAAAATCCGGTGGTCGACGAGTTACCCAAGTGGTTTTGGTTACTTTGGATAGCTCTCCTAACAATTGGACCGCTGAAATCCCACCTCCCACGATGATGACATGTTTTCCAATAAATTCTTCGGCATTTTTATATTCACCAGTGTGCAACTGCCTGCCCTCAAATTTATCCCAACCCGGGTATTTTGGACAATGTGGAGTTTTCCAGGTACCAGTAGCATTAATAATGCCTCGAGCCGAAAATTGCAATCCATTGGTATGGATCAAAAACCTTCCATTTCTCTCAGTCACTTCCAGTACATTCACCGGTCGGATTACTGGTAGGCCGAAAGTTTTTTCATATTTCTCATAATATTGTGGTAAGGCCACATTGGCACGCAATTCCTTATCATCCCGATTGACAGCTTCTGAAAAGCCCATTCCAGGCAAATCATTGATTCCATTGACATTGCTCAAGGTCAATGAATCCCAGCGATGTTGCCAAGCTCCTCCTGAGCCAAATTCATCGTCCAATACCACAAATCCCTTTCCCGGTTCTATACCTTCTCTTTTGAGATGATATGCCGCCGATAATCCCGCTTGCCCTGCTCCAATGACAACAATATCAACCTTATAGAAAACATCCAGTTTCCCATTGCCATTAAGAGATGTTGTAGCCGCAGTACCAGCCTTACTTTGATTCGCCATACTTACTTAACAATAGTAATATTCAATAGATTGTTTAACCTATAGCTAGTTTTTTTGTTTGATGGAATAAAAATATCAAAGATTTAGAAGAATGGTATTTTTCAGGGATTTTCCTGACATAATTATGGCTAATAATATAGACCTCATTCGAGACTCATTCGAGGCATATTCGGGAATGCTTCGGTTAGTATATTAGCTTCCTTTAAGACATTATGCAAAAATTCGGAACATGTCTCGAATGAGGTTAAATAGAAAAACAATATAAAAAGCCAATCTAAATTTTTGGACATAAAAAAAGCTGAGTAAATATACTCAGCTCTCCTTGTTGTATTTGAAATTGTTATTAAGAGACAAAATTCATCCAATCCGAATTCAAACCATATTCTACCAGTGGATTAGCGCTGTTTTTGCTAATATATTGGCCATGGAACATGGTCAAATCCATCAAGATATGCTGACGGGTGATTTCTACTAGTTCAGCATTGAACCCTTCCATTTGAATGACGAATTGGAAACTGATTACTCTAGCGATCATTCGACCTATGGTCACCATATCACGTTGGTTGATTCCAGCTTCTAAATTAAAGTTCAATTGCTCCTTGAAATAAGCTGCACTCAGATTAGCAGTTGGATAGTTTTTCAAGAATTCATAAAGATTAGCCTCCTTCGCTTTACGCATCATCTTGCTAATACCTTCAGCAATCTGTGCATACAACATTTCATTGGACCCTTCGAAAATCTGGAATGGGCGACTATCAACCACTGATCTTCCAGCGATATGATCTAATCGATATCCATTTGCACCTGCTAATTGAAGACTGATCTGAGCAGACTCTTGCATCAAATCGGTAATCAATGCTTTCAAGGTATTGGCTTCAATACTTAATCCCGAAAGATCATTTTCGATTCCGCTGGTCGCTACTGAATAGGCACACATACCTGAACAGATAGCAAAGGCTGCTTGGATTCTTGAAATCTGATATTTAACGGAATCAATGTTGATCAATGGACTTCCGCTAACAATTCTGTTTTGGCAATGTTGCAAGGATTCATCAAGTAGACGCTTGATAAAACCTAGGCCCATACCTGGAAATTGCAATCTACTTCGGTGAAGCATATCCAACATCAATTTGATCCCCGTACTTTCTGGAGTCAATTTTTGATCTTCTGGAACGACAACGTCTATTTGATTGATACCATAAGGAATGGCATATAATCCAAGGTTGTTATAGCGCTCGACCATTGGGATATGTTGTTCAGGATTACTGTTATCCGTCACAAAGAAGTCGATATCGCGGGTCAATTCACCTGTTGGGGTGAACTTACGTGCCGTAACCAACCAGAAATCTGCGGCGCCGCTCAATCCTTGCCAGTGCTTTTCACCTTTGATCTTATAAGAGTTACCGATTTGCTCGTAACCCGTTTTCATATTCAAAGCATCGCTACCGTATGCTTTCTCGGTGATCATTAGACCACCCATTGCATTGTTTTCAATAAATTCCTTGAACACTCTTTCTTGCACCGAGTAATTCCCGTATTTGGCAACAGGCTCCAAGAATAGAGCGATATTGATACCGAACATTAAGGAAAGTGCCAAAGATTCATAAGAAGCTGCAGACAGAACTCCTAAACAATCTTTGACCGCTACTCCTCTTCCTCCATGTAGTTTAGGAATAGCCACCGCCAGAGGTTTTTTCTTCATGATCTCCGCAAGGAATTCAGCTGGAAAATCACGTTTCAAACTGATTGCTGAATAATCAAATTCTTCTCTGAAAAGGTGGTATAAGTGTTTTCTGAATGATGAAATATAGTTTTCAAAATCTATATTTTCTATAACTCCGTTCATACTATTTTTATTTACAATTAATTCTGAGCAATTTATAGGATTGCCCTTTTGAGTTAAACAAAATGGCTATCATAAAACTCAATTGTAAAATTAGAGGGAAATGGAGAAAATCACTATGAGGAATTCGTCTATATTTAGGACAAATCGTGCATGAAAATAAAAATAGGCTAATTTATTGTCTTTCGGTATTCAGTTGGTGATATACCAACAATCTTTTTGAATAAACGAGTAAAATAAGAAGGATCATCAAACTCCAATTCATAGGCAATGCTGGCCACACTTTTATTGGTTTCCAACAGCATTAATTGACTATGGATAATGGCAACTTCAAGGATGAGCTGCTTGGAGGATTTCTTGAACACTGCGGAAACACATCTATTTAAATAGTTTACAGAGACAGCCAACATATCAGCATAAAAATTGACCGACTTTTCCTTATTATAATGTAAATGAACCAGTTGCTTAAAGGATATGGCTATCTCCTGGCGCCTCCCTAAAGTTTTATTGGAGTCAGAAATCTTAATAATCTTTAACATCACCGTTTTAAAAATACTTTCATAGTATTCTTTATAGGGTTTATCCGTATAGATTTCCTTGTACAAAAGGTCTAGCAGTTGATTTAATTCTACATCATCTATCTTATTGAGATTCAATAAAGGCGAGATAGTGAATATATTGAGGATTTCCTGCTCCCTGAACAGTGAGGTCATGGCTTGTTCTTTGATCAACACACAATATCCCTGGGCCGATTTATCCACGGAATCGATGGCAGAAATATTGCCATAATTAGAAATTAGCACAGAAGGTGCCTGTACCATAAATGAGGTGGATTCGATCTGATGTTTGAAATATCCCTTGTTGATATAGATAAGAAGATTATAGCCAAAGAATATAGGCGGAATAGGCGTTTTTAGATAAGGTGCGATATCGCGCAATGGAAAGATCTTGATCGGAGTATGTATATAGGTCAAGTGTTTAAGGCTGCCCCCCATAAACTTCTCTACGAACTCATCAGCACTGATTTTATTCTTTTCCATACCTTATTGTATTTCAATATCACAAACTTAATAAAATTGATTGAGGATGCCGATTTTCAATTTATGCTAGTTTTTAGACAGAATATGTTAAATTAGGGAAAAGGTCCAATAGCCGGCCTAAACCATCAATAAACCCCTCCTATGAAAAGAAGAACTTGGATACAATCTGCAGGATTAATGTTAGGTGCATTCGCCATGCAAAAAAACATGGCTTATGCCAGTGATAAAGTTATAGACACCGCCGATGAGACAAACCAAGATCCAACCAAAAATGATAGAGCATATTGGGTTTCCATTTTGAGTAAAATGGCACAGCCTATTTTAGAGAACATCAGCAAGGGCACCTTCCAGAAAAATATGCCGATGGTAGTATCCGAATCTTATGATAGCCGAAACCCGAAAGTTGGCTATTTGGAAGCATTTGGTCGATTGTTGGCTGGTATGGCTCCTTGGTTAGGCTTGAAAGATGATGATACAGAGGAAGGAAAGCTCAGAAAAAAATACAGGGAACAGGCCTTATTAGGAATTCAACATGGCTTTGACCCAAACTCTGCAGATTATTTTGATTGGCGAGGCAAAGAAGGACAAACCTTGGTGGATGCCGCCCATTTGGCATTGGGAATTTTAAGGGCACCGCAAGCCCTATGGGAGCCCTTACCCGAAAAGACAAAGCAGCAAGTTATAGAGGAAATGAAATATATCCGTTGGATCAAGCCAGGGCAGAACAACTGGTTGTTGTTCGCTTCTATTACCGAGACCTTCTTGTATACAGTAGGTGTGGAACCGAATCGGGAAAGCATCGATCTAGCCATCAATAAATTTGACCAAGATTGGTATGTTGGGGATGGTTGGTATTCAGACGGCAGCAGGTTCGCCTTTGATCATTACAATGGCTATATCATACATTGCATGTTGGTCGAAACCTTGAAGCATAACCTTAAGGCTGGAGATTATCAAGAAAAGTATGATCGGGCATACAAAAGAATTCAGCGCTATGCACATCATTTGGAAAGGATGATTTCGCCAGAAGGATATTTTCCAATAATCGGGAGAAGTTCAACCTATAGAAATGGGGCCTTCCAACCCTTGGCACAAGTCGCACTGGACAAGAAACTTCCTGAAAATCTATCATACGGACAGATCAGGAATGGACTGACTGCCATTCTGAAAAATATTTACAAGCATGATCTATATGACCAATACGGCTGGTTGATTTTAGGATTTACTTCTAAAGAACAGGGGAATATTGCTGATACATATACCAATACGGGATCATTATATGAGGCAACATTATCTTTCTTACCTTTAGGCTTACCGGCAGATGATGAATTTTGGACCGCAGCAAGTGAAGAACTGACCTCTCAGCGGGCTTTTTCAGGGAAAAAGTTCTCAAAAGATTATCAAGTAAAATATTAATTTAAATCTGAAAAAAAGTCCAATTTTCTCATTATATTCAAATCAATTATTATGGACCACAAATAATTACTAATTTTGAAACAGTTTTTCAAGTAAGAAAGTAATGAACATAGAAAATAAAATTAATGTGTTGTATTTGGATGATGAAGAGAACAATTTATTTTCTTTTAAAGCCACGTTTAGGTTTAAATACAATGTATTTACTGCCTTAACGGGTGCTGAAGCATTGGATATTATTAGCAAAAATGATATCCAAATCATTATTACTGACCAGCGAATGCCCGAAATGACCGGAGTGGAATTCTTAGAAAAGGTAATTGAAATAAAACCTGATCCGATGCGAATCCTATTGACTGGTTATACCGATATGGGTGCTGTGGTTGATGCTATTAACAAGGGTAAGATCTTCCATTACCTGAACAAACCATGGAGCGAAGAAGAATTGACCGAAACAATCGCTAGAGCTTTCGAAATCTACCAAAACAAGAAAAACATCATCGATCAAAAATCCAAGCTGGAAATCTCAAACGAGCAGTTGGAATTTTTACTTCGTCAAAAGCTTCTTTCCTAAAATGGCGATGACTATTCCTTGGAAGGAATAGTCACAACAAATTTAGATCCGTTCTCAGGTGCTGAATCCACCTCAATACCACCTTTTAACTTCTGGACCGCAGTCTTCACATTGTACAATCCAAAGCCCATTCCTTCAGCCTGATCGCTTGCGCGGAAAAACAACCTGAAAATATCGTTGATCGAAGATTCTGAAATACCAATCCCGTTATCCGTAACCGTAATTTTGGCATGTCCGTTTTCAGTCTCTGCTTTTAACTTCACCCATTTATCCAATGAGTCTAATTTTTGGTATTTTATCGCATTGGACACCAAGTTATGTAAGATCAATTCCAAGATTGACTTATCGTTGATGAACGTGTTTTCTTGGTCCACTTCAAAACTGATCTCTACACCTGAATTCTGGCTGTACATCTTGTAAAAGTCGAGGATATCTTCAAAAATAGAATTGAAATCAATTTTTGAAAGATTGAGTTCACCCCTTCTCAATAGGTAATAGTCACGTAGGCTATTGATATAATCTTCGAGTTTCACAATGGAAGTTTTCATCAAGTTCAAGATTTCATGAACCTGTTCCACACTCTTGAAATCCAATGCGATACGGATAGCTCCCAAGACTCCCGCCAATGGATCGCGCAAATCATGGCTAACGCTGTAAGCAAACTTATCAAGCTCTTCATAAGCTTTCTGAAGCTCCATATTGCGCATATCCAACAAAGAGTTCGTTACATAGAACTTATTGGCCTCCTCAATACAAGAAATAATCTCAGCCTCCTCCCATGGTTTTTTGATAAACCTGAAGATATGGCCTCGGTTAATGGAGTCAATAACCGTATCCATATCGGCAAAAGCCGTGATCAGGATCCGCATAGGTTTCGGAAACTCCTTTTTGATCCTGCTGAAGAAATCAATCCCATTTTCACCGGGCATCTTTTGGTCACAAAAAATCACCCTGATATTGGGATTGGTCATTAAAATATTTTCTGCATCTGTAGTATTGCTTGCAATATGAATATCATAGTGAAACCTCAATGCTGCTTTAAATCCTACCAAATTATTGTACTCATCATCTATGTACAACACCTCAAAATTCTTATCCATACTATTACCTTTTAGTGTGACCTAAAAAACCTTTAATCTAATCTTTACCTTATTGTTTGATTGGCAAGTGGATTTCAAAAGTAGTTCCCTCTCCTACTGTGGATTGCAAACCAATTTTTCCATTATGTCTTTCAATTGTTTTATAAGCAATTGACATCCCTAGACCTGTCCCTTCGCCAACATCCTTCGTTGTAAAAAATGGCTCAAAGATACGTCCGATGACCTCTGGAGGGATCCCCGTACCGTTGTCCATAATACTGATTATTACTTTTGACAAATCGTCATTTAATTTTGTTTCGATTTTGATTTCCCCGCCTATTTTTCCATTGAATTTCTTTTCCACTGCATAGATGGCATTGGAAAGGATATTCATAAAGACTTGGTTCAACTTGCCCGCATAGCACTCCACCATGGGGATGCTATGGTATTTTTTGAGAATCTTAATCCGTTCCTTGGTCATTGGATTCAAGATTACCAAGGTTGAATCCAAGCATTCATTCAAGTCTGCCCGCTTCAGGGTGTCCTCATCGATCCTGGAAAAAATCCTTAAGCTGCGAACGATCTCTGCCGTACGCTCTGCTCCTTCTTGTATACCTTTCAACAAGAAATTAATCTCTGATTTCAGGTAATCGACATCGTTGATATTTTTGATGTTCTGGATTTTCTCTTGCTTCTCCGCAGGTTGCAGATCATTATTCAAAGCGATCATTTCAACCTGGTCAATGATATCCCAAAGTATGTTCACGTCCCTACGGAGCGGCGAAACATTGGAAGTGACAAAGTTGATCGGGTTATTGATCTCATGCGCCACACCGGCGGTCAACTGACCGAGGGAAGCCATTTTTTCGGATTCCACCAGTTGCGCCTGGGCATCTTTCAGGTTGGATAGCGTCAGGCTAAGCGATTTATTGGACTCTTGGAGTTCCTCCGTTCTTTCACGGACCTTCTGTTCCAAAATCACATTCTGCTCTCGGATCAGTTTTTCGTTTTCTTGGGAAATTGCCAATTCACGTACTTGCAATTCCAACATCTCTTTGCGATAGGTATTGATCTTATCCGCCAAAGCGAAGGAAAGCAAGAGAGCTTCGATAACAGAACCGATCTGAACGGATCGCGCCGTGAAAACGTTAGTTGGTAATACACCATAATCCTTCAGCACATAGACCAAAACGCTGATCAAAAAGATACACCATGCGAATAGGAAGAACTTGGTTTGGCTATATTTTCTACGCGATAATTCAAAGGCAAAAATAAGGACGATAGCCGCACCACCGCCAGCAACCAGGTTCACGATCCTGTAGGCTGGAATGATATAGCCTATGATCAGCAAGACAATGGCAAAAAAGTAGCCCAACAAGAATACGTTCAGCAATTTATTGAAGCCCTTGGCTTCTACTGAGGTATGCAGGAATGACTTGACAAAGAGGATGGCCCCAATGCCGGACATGGCACCTGAAAACGTTAACAATCGAGCAGATAGCCATTCACTTCGGATTGGAAAAACTCTTTCAAACAGTCCTAAAACTGCCATTTGTGCCACAAAGACCCAAAAGATATAGTTGACATAGGTGAGATAATGCTTTTCGCCAGTAGCTACGTACAGAAAGGCATTGTACAATACCAAGGACAACATCAGCCCAATATAAATGGCCGATAAAACATCCTCCTTTTGCAAGAAATCGAAAAGTCCTGCTGGGGTATGGATGGATAACGGTACGATAACTTGGGTTTCGCTCTGCAATTTCATGTAACAGACAGCACTCTCCCCTTTCTTGAGCTGCAGGTCGAACAAGTAAAATTGATGGGAATATTTCCGATCACTATAACCTTGCTTAAGATTATAACCCACACTATCTATTTCAGAATTTATGATAGAATAGAATTTTACCTCAGCAATGTTGGGATGGGAAAGATCCACTATCAATCGATCCTCATCTGAATTATTGACGATTTTAAATTTGATCCAATGGGGCTTCTTGACAATCCCTAAGTTTGGGACATCGGTTTCGCATTTGGTGAATAGCTCTGGATGCTCCAAAACATCCTTAAACGACACGGACTCCCCGTTTTCCTCATATAGAGATAAATATTTTCCTATGTTCTTAACATCACTCCCGTTAAAATATAGCACAGTATCTGTCGAAGCCTTTGCAGAAAAGCGGAAAAGACAGCATAAAACCATAATCGGAAATAACCAATATCTTGACATCTCTGATGCTCTAATTAACAGGGTGTGCACTTAATATTTTCTCCAAATCCACGTAATACCTTCCAGACTTCAGGTCTTGCCCTAGCAAGAGTTTTCTGGAAGCCCAAGCGGAAATCCCACCGCCCAATACGACCTCTGAAGCCAGCTGTGGCCAAGATTTAAGGGATTTTCCTAGTTCTGGAAGTGATTGTTTCATCCTATCGGAAAGATCCTTGGCATTGACGATTTTCATCAATAGCCCCATTCTCTCGCTCTTGTCCAAAGCATGGATTTCTTCTACCGTTAAATCGCCAACAAGTCCATGGAATATTTTCAGGTCAGGAATCTTATCGAATCTCTCGATATCTAACATGGCGCGGTCATTGGTTTCCATAATGACCGGAATACCAAATTCCCTTGCGCGGATTCTGCTTTCTACCTTCACTTCAAAATTATCACAGACCTCAATCAGCAGGTCAAGCTTTTGACTTCCTATCAGAAATTCTTGGTAGTCCTCTTCTTTGATGCCTTCAGGATAGATCTCTACTTCCAGATAAGGATCGATCTCTGCAATTTCTCTAGCTGCCAAGACAACCTTAGGGAACCCTAGGCTGAAAATTGGCGCTCTCAATCTATTCAAATTGCTTAAATCGAGATCGTCAAAATCCGCAAGCTTTAACTTTCCACAGCCTCTTTCCATGGCAATCGTAAGAGCCACAGATTGACCAACGGAAAGGCCGATAATACCAATAGTCTTAGTTGACAGAAGCTCTTGCTCTGATTTTGATATTTTAAGCTGATTACGGTTTGTTCTAACTTCGATAAATTCTTCACGTTCCAAAATGTGCACTAAGGTTTTTCTCCAAGGATAGTAGACCCAGGCACCCAACTCTTCCATAGGTTGTTGATTACAGACTAAACCAACAAATTCAAGAAATTGTTCTTCATTTGTCGAAAAAGTAGGATTTCGGCAGACAAATAAATCCCTCAACTGTCTCTCGAATTGATCATACACAAAAATGATCTCCTGCTTATCGATCAACTCTTGGATAGCAATTACATCCGCTGGATTGGATTTGTCAAAAAATAGGGGTTTATATAAATAGTTGTTTAAGGTAGCGTGATTGTCTTGCATAGTTTTATAGTATTACAATATCATCGGGATTCTTTCCATTATCCTGGGATCGTGGTCCATTGGCCATATTGATGATTTTTTGGAGGTCCCAACCTTTAAGGTCGTTGAGGCTTAGGTCATAATGTATTTCAATCTCCTTCGATCGCAGAACCTCAATACGAGGGCCTACAGCCATATCCCGCAGGGCAAGAATGGCGTTTCTATCTTCTTCGGAAGCAGTGGGAACATTCAGCACATCGTCCAAAACCATCGTAGTGGCCAAGAGATCCAGTTTGGGGTAGTAAAATGTACCGTTATTCCCAACGCCAAATTCCTGTCGATATCCTACCGCTTTCGTTAGATTAATCGTATATGGAGCGCATAAAGCGAATAATGTCTTCAAACCAATGCGGGGAGCGATTGCAATGGCGGCACGGGTAAGGAATATGCTTCCGATACCATAGCCAGCAATCTCGCGGGAGTTCCAAAGTCCACAACCCTCGCCTGTACCTTCTTGGGCATAAGACCAAACCAAGTCAAAAATCTTAGGATCCATCATCCCGGTTGCTTCTTCGATTGGGAGGGGTTGGGTACCTCCTGCAACATGGATACGGGCTCCACCATAGACGTTTTCGCCATCCAGCGATTCAACTATCAAAACAAAAGATGCGGGGTTAAACATCCATTCGTCCTTGGATGAGGTTACTTTCTTTACACCTATGGAGGTTAGCACATGTTCATGCCCTTTGATAAATCGTAAACATGTTTCAGGGTCATCTATTGCTCTAAACGCCCTCAACCTGACGACAGGTCTACCATTTTTTAAAATTAACGTCACTTTTCTTTCGGCTATATTTAATAAATAAAATAAAATTTATTTTAAAGCTAATATTACCTATAGTTGACTATATGCTAATCCTGCACAATAGTTAATTCATGGGTAACATTGGCTTTATTAAACCAATACTGTTAATTGAAAAATTACCTTAATTCTATAGATATCGCCGGAACAAAAGATTGTCCCTAGATACATTTGGTTTGGTTTTTCCATGCTTAAACAAACTGAATTAATAATTTTTGCGTCGCAAAGGTAGCATCATCTTGGTTTTAAAAAAGACATATTTCAATATTGATTAGTTAATTATATTAAACCTATTTTAATATCTTATATCCAAGAAACATTTTAGCATCCTACTTTCTACACAATAATCCATTTTGCCATGCACTAATTTCAATCCTTTCCTGGTCTTTCGATTACAGATTTCAGAGCTAATTAGCTCACAAAACCTCTAATTAAGAACGAATTACCCATGATTCAGATTTATTATTCGTATTTATTAATAGTAAGTGTTAAAGTACAAAAATGCACTTAGGTTAACAGGAGCAAGTTAGCACTTTTTTTAATTTTATTTAATAAAATTTTAACCATCCTGTATCGATTTTAGGAATTTTTCATTAAAATAGGAACAAAAATTTCTTTATCTTTACTTCATTTCGAGAATCAATATTCTTGCAAGCCGGAAAGTATTAACAGAAAACACTATCTATTTATCATTTTCAGCACAGTAAGCTGACCATTATTATCAATATGAAGCTTCCAAAAGTGTCGGATGAATTAAAACAATTGAAACAGAAACTGGAAGATTTTGATTCCTTAGTATCCTCTATTGATGATATCATTTTTGAAATCAGGGATGATGGCGTGATCCTAAATTGCTGGACGTCGACTCCAGAACAATTGTTTTATGAGAAGGACTTTATCATCAATAAATCCATCGCTGACCTTTTCCCCAAAGAGTTCTCGGAAACCCTCCTATTCATCTTAAACAAATCCTTCAAAAAAAGGACAGGATATGTACTGAAATACAAATCTCCCTACCAGTCCAATCCGGATCAATGGTTTAAGCTGAAGACCAAGATCATCAGCAATAAGACCGACCGCTTGACAGTGGTGGTGACCAACATAACCAGAGAACAAAGGCTTGAAGCAGAAATGCGAATCAAGGAGGAAAAATTCAACCGTGCTTTCAAGAATTCTTCTATCGGGATGCTACTTTTAAACCGCTCCCTGAAGGTCATGGAGTACAATCAGGAATTGCAAAGCATATTAGGCTACTCCATTGCGGAAGAAATGCTGGAAAAACCTATATCAGAGTTTATCCATGCAGAGTCCATCGATTTGGTGACCGCAGCCACAAAAGCCGTAAAGTCTGGTGAGAAGGAAAAAGCAATCATAGAAGCACGTTGTATCGCGAAAGAAGATAAGTCGTTTTATTGCTTGATCAATATTTCCTCTGTATTGGATATGACCGGAAAGTTGGTTTATTTTCTGTGTCAAATCCAAGATCTATCGCTTTTTAAAAACAATGAAATCAAGCTTAACCAGCAGAATGAATTGCTTGCAAAAAGAAACTACGAACTGAAAGTTCGGGTTAATCAATTAGAAGCCTACAATCAGATCTTAACGCATAACCTGCGGACACCCATCAGCAATATTGATATGATCATCAATCAGTTTGCTATTGAAACGGACGAACTCGAAAGGCAAGTATTGATTAATCTATTGAAAAAGAGCAATTCGAAGTTCTTAAAACTGTTTGATAAACTGATTCAAACTCTTGAGATTCAAAATTCTAATGATACTCTTTTCCTGACCTCAAATATGGATGAAATATGCCAGTATTTGATTAATCAATTTCAATCAAAGATCGATAGTAATGAACTTTATTTGGACTGCCATTTTGAAGTTATAGAAATAGCTTTCCCTGCAATATACATCTACCATATTATCAATTACTTGATCAATGAAAGCCTGAAATTAAACTATTCTGAGAAGAAAGTCACGATCAAAATTAGGACCGAAAAGAGAGAAGGTTTCGTGGAGATAAAAATTGAGAATGACTGTGAATCACAGCGTTGTTTTGGAATCGATAAGGATTTAGCATCAACAGAAGAGGATATTGATGAAAATTCCCTATTAGATTTGCATCTAGCGAAGCAACAGATCCAAAGTTTTGGAGGAAGTATAAATATCTCAAAAAATGTCGATTTCGGGAATCAAGTTAGCATACATTTACCCATTGAAAATTAACGGATTATGATGAAGGATACTTTAAGGATAACCCTTGTGGACGATGATTCTATATTCTGTTTTTTATTCAGGAAATTCCTTGAAAAATATCACAATAAAAACATCGAATTGAGCATCTTTCCTGATGGATATACAGCTGCTGAATTTTTCAGGAAGAACAAAGCTAACAAGGAAACTTATCCCCAAGTATTGTTCATCGACATCAATATGCCCTTGATGAATGGCTGGGAATTGATGACAAGCATCAAAGAAGAAAACTTATTCGAAGACCAGGACGTCAGCATCTATATTATCAGCTCTTCTATCTGTAAATCCGACCGATATAAAAGCAACGATGGCCATCAATATATCGAATACCTGACAAAACCCATTTCCCATCAAACGCTTTTCCAGGTTTTGGACAGTGTAAACCCCGAAGACTCTCCAACCTTAACGCAGGAATAAAAAGACGTTAAATAAGTCTTTTTAGATTTAATGAACAAACATTTAAGGGCTCTACAAGCGTAGTATGTAAATCTATCGCCATATTCGATGAATTGGCCGAGCAAAACAAATAAAAAAAACGACATCATAGAAAGAGAGCCAATGCCTGTCTTTTAAAGTTTTTACAGTGGGCCTTCTGCATCAATAGATTCAAAAAAAAGGAAACAATTAAAAAATAACCACACCTTTATATTGTTAAATCTTTATTATTATTTTGTTTCTAGCAACGAAAATGAAATAAAAAAAATAACAATATTACTTAATAAGTTTAACTTTACTTGAATCATTTTTAATTACAACAAACAATGCAAGGCAATACTATTTTCAAAATAAGTAGTAAGATCAAGGAAATAAGAAAAAACAAGAGCATCACTATCCAAGAGCTTGCGAATAAGGCAGGAGTAAGCAAAGGGCTGATTTCACAGATTGAAAACAACAGAACCATTCCTTCACTCCCTGTTTTAATCAATATCATCAGCTCCCTTGAGATTGATATAAACAAGTTTTTCGAAGATTTTAAGGGTCCTAAGGACCCCGGACCAGTGATTGTCCTTAAAAAAGAAAACTATTCCTCTTTAAAACTGGAACGAGGTTCTGGTTCGCTTTACAGAAGGATTATCGAACAGGATTTAGGAGAAAGTAATATGAGCATTGCACTATTAGAGCTAGATCCATTTGCTGAGGAGTCCATTGTCCAAACAGATGCTTATATCTTTAAACATGTAATCAATGGCAAAGCTGCTATTCATCTAAGGAATCAGGTGGTTGATCTTGAGGCCGGTGATTCCATGTTTTTCGACGGGAGCATGATACATTCCGCCAAAAATGACAATGATGAAAAATGCATCATTTTAATAACCTATTACTTCCCTAATAAAGTTCTATCTTAAAGGAGGTCTTACAAAAACAAACACCAGTACTTGGTTTCTATTAAACCCAAATGAAACTTATTCCTTAGCTCTTTTGGGTTTAATATTTTATAGTATCTGACTCCAAAAAAGGAAGTTCATAGTTTCCGGTATCTACTCTTGATTTCCCATTTCCTTTTGGAATATCCGGATTGAACCTAGCACCACTCTGGAAGGCATATATATCCTTCAGCGATTTTATGGAATTGAGCTGCTCTACTCCTTTTTCGGTAACCTTTGTACCTACGATATTGAGATAGGCCAACTGTGGGGCTGACTTTAAGTCTTCCATGCCTTTGTCGGAAACTTCGGTATGTTCCAGATGCAGCCGAATTAAGTTTGGCAGAGAGGCCAAAAGTTTCATACCTTGATCAGTCACCTTGGTATGCCCTAATTTCAGTTGTACGATATTCTCCTTGATATGCATTAGGTCCTCAATATCCTTGTCGCTAAGCTCAGGATAGTTAATAGCATTGATGGTTACATAGTTGTTTTCTGTAGCAATTGGCAAAACTTTAATGCCTTTAGCCTGCCAAGCATCCAATCGGTTTTCAGGAAGGTCTGGAGCTTCTGGCAGGTCCGCATAGAGCATCGGGGATTCCGCTGGTTCAGCAGGGCTTTCCAATTTCTTAAGGATTGTAGCAATCTCCTCCCCTTGTTCCAGTTGCTTTACCTTCTTTTCAAATGTTAGTCCGCTATCGATCCACCAAGCGATTAGCTTAATTTGGTCGGCAGTGATAGGTTTTCTTCCTTTCGGAGGCATTCTATCTTCATGGCCTTCAGGCAAGATCAAACGTCTATATAGTTCACTTTTATCTTTGTTACCAGCTTCCAGCAAACTGCCTGACTCACCGCCCTTCAATAAGCTCTCTTGGTTATGCAGAGCAAACTCGCCTTCCTGTTTCTTTTCACCATGGCAACCCTGGCACCTAGCTTTCAGGATAGGCTGTATGACCTGTCCATAAACCTCAGCTTCTTGCACATTCTCCAGAACCATAATTTCCTCTTCCTCATCTTTTATTCCCATGAACCCCTTTATATCCGAAGGAAGTGCATCTTTGATATAGCCTTTTCCATGGGTCAGGGTACCGCCGAAGTGGCCCGTAAATCCCAAGAGTACTACCACTGCAAGCAGCATCGTAAAACGCTGGGATTTCAATCTTCCCAAAATACCTTGTACAGCATATCCATCACGGTACAACCAATAACAGAGCAAGGACAATACAGCCACTGAAATCCCTAGCCATTGGTGGAAATCCAACACGTCTTCCTCATAACCACCATCCTGTGATAGCAGAAAGCCAGTAATCGCCGCTAACACAGCTGCCAATGCACCCAACAACAGGGAAAACCTGATAGCAGAGCCAAAATCAAGACCTTTTTTGAATTTGGCAAAGGCCGCCATTGCAAAGGCCAGCACTAGCATACCGATTGGCATGTGCACCAGTATTGGATGGAAACGACCAAAAAAGGAAGCCAATTCTTCTAAAAACTTCATAAGGAGCTATATCTTTTCTTCAGGAGATCCAACATGTATTTATTTACCGACCACTGATCGGCAACAGGCTGTTGCGTATAGGGCAAGGTTGGCATATAGCCCGAAGGACCAAATTCCATGCACATGGTTAAGGTGGATTTACCTTGTTTCTTATAACTGTCCACCACCACATCCCACCAGGCTAAGTGTTGGTCCAATGCTGCTTTCCATTCAGGAGCTGCCGGATCGTTTACCTGTGCACCCTGCTGATGTCCAACCCTTGTATGGATATGACCAGTCCTTGAAAGCGCAAGATCAACGGCCTCCTTTTGATCAGAAAGCAAAGATTCATGCACTACGCACCAATGCGAAATATCCAAGGCTAGGGTCAATTCAGGAACTTTCTCCAGATAACCCTTGGTAATATTAGCGGCAAAACTGAATCTACCACGATGGGTCTCGTGGTAGATTGGGATACCTGACTCTTTGCTCAAGCCCGAAGCAAGCAAAATCAATTTGCTGTTTTCCTCAAAACTGTAGTATTCCTTGCCCGTGTGACAATTGATATAATCAGGTTTTAGCTTAATAGCTTCTTTCAAATTATTTCCAAAACTCGCATAATAGGTAGCATAATCATCACCACCGCCGCCAGAAAGCAAGCCTAATGAAAGACCATTTTCCTTGAGTGCTTCCAACATCGCTGCCCGTTCAGCTTGGTTTCCCGGCAGCCAGGTCTCCACCCCATCATAGCCAGCCTCCTTCACTTTTTTACAGAAGTCCGCCCAAGTATCGGTCATTCCCCAGTTTGTACAATAATATTTGATGGTCAGGCTTTTCTCCGTTTGAGCGAACAGGAAATTCATTTGCAAGACCAGTATGATCAATAGCCTAAAAAGGTGCTTCATATATTCTTTAGATAATATCTTTGATTACGGTGCCTTCAACATCAGTCAACCTGAAAGGTCGCCCTTGGAATTCATAAGTAAACTTTTCATGGTCAAAGCCAAGCAAATGCAGCATGGTCGCATGGACATCGTGAACAGAAGACCTGCCGCTGACGCCGGCAAATCCAATTTCATCCGTTTCACCGTAGCTGACCCCGTTTCGGATTCCACCTCCAGCCATCCAAATGGTATAAGCATCGGTGTGGTGATCGCGCCCCAAGAATGGCATATCATTGTTATCGCGATTTTCCTGCATCGGAGTCCTTCCAAATTCCCCTCCCCAAACAACAAGGGTTTCTTCCAACAATCCACGTTGCTTCAGGTCCATGAGGAGTGCAGTCATCGGGCGGTCGATCTCGCGGCATTTATTCCGGAAACCTAGGTCAATGGAATCAGAAGGATTAGTTCCATGACTATCCCAGCCCCAATCGAAAAGTTGCACAAAGCGCACTCCCTTCTCCACCAGCTTACGTGCCAGCAGACAGTTGTTTGCAAAAGACTCTTGACCCGGTTTAGTTCCGTACAGCTCATGGATATATTCAGGCTCATTATTGATGTCCATAACCTCAGGCACGGCTACCTGCATTTTATAGGCCATCTCATATTGCGCGATCCTAGACAGAGTCTCAGGATCCTTGAAAGTTTCAAATTCCTCCTTGTTCACTTGGTTGATCGCATCGATGGCGTTCCGCTTCAAGTCACGGTCCATCCCTTCCGGATCAGCAATATAGAGAACAGGATCTCCCTTGGACCTACATTGCACCCCCTGGTATACCGAAGGCAGAAATCCACTACCCCAAACACTCTTTCCAGCATCAGGAGTTTTACCGCCAGAAGTCAAGACCACAAAGCCAGGCAAGTTGCTGTTTTCAGACCCCAGACCGTAGGTTACCCAAGACCCGATACTCGGACGCCCCAGACGGGCACTCCCGGTATGCATGAACAACTGCGCCGGACCATGATTAAACTGGTCGGTATGTACAGCCTTTAGAAAGCTCACCTCATCCACTACCTTGCTAAAATGCGGTAGGTGATCAGAAACCCAAGCTCCACTCTGTCCATATTGCTTAAAGGTAGCCTGCGGACCCAACATTTTCGGAACCCCACGGATAAAAGCAAAGGTCTTACCCGCCAACAGCGATTCAGGGCAAGGTTGATTATGTAGTTTCTGCAGAGCAGGCTTATAGTCGAATAGTTCCAATTGAGAAGGCGCTCCTGCCATGTGCAAGTAGATTACATTCTTGGCCTTGCCAGCAAAGTGCGGAGCCCTTGGTAGCAAGGGATTCAATGCGTTTAGATCAACGCCCTCAGCGTTCGCCGCATTTCCAGAACGCATACAACTCGCCATCATCCCACCAAGAGCGATGCTCCCAATCCCAGCCACGCATTTCTTCAGGAAATGTCGTCTGGTCTCTGCCTGCAACTGCCTTATATAGGCCTCATTCACTAGCTTATCAAAGTCTTTCATTTCCTTAAGATTTCGTCAAAAATTCATCTAAGTTCAACAGCGCATTCGCTACCAGGGTATATGCAGCATCACTGAGCAGTTCTTTCCGGTCTGGAGAAACATGATCTTTACCCAAGAACTTTTCCGCTTCACCCGGACGCTTCTCAAAATTATCATATGCCTGCGCATAAAGTTTCTCCAGTACCGCCAGTTTATCTGCGGAAAGGTCCCTGAACATCGTATGTCGGTATCCTGCTGCTATTCCAGATTTCAGGTCACCTTTAGCTTCTTTTTTCATGATGGCAGCCAGATTCTTGGCCGCCTCTATATAGACAGGATCGTTAAGTGTTGTCAATGCCTGTAGCGGTGTATTCGTCCTGATCCTGTCCACCAAACACACTTCCCTACTGGATGCATCAAAAGAGACAAAGGATGGATACGGACTCGTCCTTTTCAGGAAGGTGTAGATACCACGCCTAAATTGATCTTCCCCCTCACTTTTCTTCCAGGACTCACCACTGTACACAGTCATCCAAACACCTTCTGGCTGATATGGCATCACACTCGGACCAAACATCTTCCCGCTCAATAAGCCACTTACCGTCAAAGCTTGATCGCGGATTTGTTCCGCAGAAAGCCTAAAACGCGGACCTCTAGCCAAATAATAATTCTCAGGGTCTTTTTTGGCGTCCTTACTATCCAAGCTCGATGATTGCCTATAAGTAGATGAAAGCACGATATCCTTAATCAGCGACTTCATGCTCCACGCCTTCTCATGCATCAGATCCAAGGCCAAGTAATCCAACAATTCCCGATGGATCGGCGGATTACTCTGTGTACCCATATCGCCTAATGGCTCCACCAGGCCCCTTCCAAACAGTTGTGCCCATACCCTGTTTACCAGCGTCCTTGCCGTCAAAGGGTTATCCTTGGCAACCAACCATTGCGCGAAGCCCAAACGGTTGTTTGCTGCACCTTTAGGAAAAGGGTTCAATGCCTCAGGCACTTTGGGCTCAACTACATCACCCGGCGCCAAACGGTTACCACGTTCAAATATCTTGGTGGTCCTTTTCATATCTTCAGGGTTCTCGATCATGATCGGAACGCTAGCAGGGTTGGTGTTCACCAATTGCAATATACTTTTTTGCATATGCTCCGCACCTGGAGCTTTCATGTCAGGAAATGGCTCACGAAATGCCATCCATTCCACCATACACACCGGTTCATCCTTTCCTAATTTAGGGTTGGTAAAAACAAGGAATAGATCATGCCTACCTTGCGTTTCCGCAATTGGAGCCTGTATCACCTGTCTTCCCTGCGTGTTCGGCAGCTCTATACTCGCTATGGTCTCTCCGTCCAGCCTGTCTTTACGAATTTCCAGCTTTCCACCAGTATTGCTAGTCCAATAATTCAGGTAGATCAATTTCTTGCCATCCAACTGAATATCCCTCATTCTGGCATTTCCACCATTCCTCACTCCCAACCATTTGGTATCATACAAGGCTGCATTGCTCAGCTGATCCGTATAATGAGCATGAATCTTCGGCTCTAGGCTCTTCAAGAAAAGGTCTGTGGAATGCAGAAGCTTTTCATTGCCATATTGAGCTAACCAAGTCTTGATGCTATCAATTTTGTGTTGCTCCTGTTCGCCATAAAAACGCAGCCTAGGGTGGTCACCCTCGGTATCTTCGTCTCGGGTATTATTGAAAAAAGCAACAGATTTATAATATTCCTCAAACTTAAAAGGGTCGTAGGTATGGCTATGGCATTGCACACATTCAAAAGTAGTGCTCAGCCAAACCTGATAAGTCGTGTTCACACGATCCAGAACCGCAGCAACCCTAAACTCTTCGCTGTCCGTTCCGCCCTCATCGTTATTCATTGTATTCCTATGGAAAGCCGTGGCGATCAGCTGATCTTTGCTGGGCTCAGGCAACAGGTCACCAGCAAGCTGTTCAATACTGAATTGATCATAAGGCATATCCTTGTTGAAAGCCCTGATCACCCAGTCCCTGTATTCCCAGATCTGTCTCGAACCATCCCTTTCATAGCCCTTGGTATCCGCATACCTAGCCATGTCCAACCACCAGGAGGCCCATTTCTCACCATATTGTTGCGAACTGAGCAGGCTGTCCACCCTGATTTCGTAGGCATTGTCCCGACTATCATTTTTGAAGGCCTCAACCTCCGCTAGGCTCGGCGGAACACCGGCAAGATCCAAGTATACCCTTCTCAATAAAGTTTCACGATCAGCCTCCCCCGAAGGAGATAGCCCCTGTGCGTCCAATTTATCTTTGATGAAATAGTCTATGTTATTGGTTATCCCCTTAGGTTTGAATCCAAAAAGAGAAGCAAAAGAAAAAGATTTAGGGACTTCTACCTCTTCAGGAAGCTGATATGCCCAATGTTTCCCCCATTTAGCACCTTGGTCCACCCATTTACGCAGGATTTCGATTTCACTATCATCCAATTTTGGCGCATTGTAGGGCATCCGCAATTCCGGGTCCTCTTCGGTCAGCCGTTTGATCATATTGCTATGTTCGGCATCCCCACGAATGATGGCAGGTTCCCCAGATTTCGCATTGGCAAAGGCCTCCTCTTCGAAAAGGAAGCTCAGCTCACCGTTTTTCTTCACCCCACCATGGCATGAGATGCAGTGCTTATTCAGAATGGGCTTTACATCGCTACTGAAATCAACTTCCTCACTATTGTGCACAGTAAAAAAACCGACGGCAAGCACCAGAACAGTCAAAGCAGAAAAAACCAATATCTTTCTTTTCATTGCAGGTTTATATTACGCTTAGTTATAGGTTTATAGAATTATATACACAGTCCAATAACAGGAATATGCATCCATACGTAAAATTAGCACAGAATGTATGTACAATCTGATTCAAGATTGATAGATACTGAGCTTTTTTTAACCCTTCAGTTATATATATTAATGAAATACAACAAACTATGTATGGTCAGGTTTATAATTAAAAACACCTTGAATAAGAATTCAATCTAATAAATTTACTAAAAATTTGATACAGGAAATGTATAATTTTTGAGACTAAGAAAGTCTAAAGGATTCTTTAGACCTGGACTGTATGTACAAACTAACTATATTTTTTGCCCCCTTACCTCCTTCAGCACCATTTGCATCACATTGGCATCTTTTTCTATCCAGTTCTGATAATCCAGTATTGCCTTCTGTCTTAATTCTTCCGTAACATATTGTTCCTCCACAAGTTGCTTAGAACTTGCTACCTTAACCCAGATCCCAAGTTTATCATCAAAGTTTGCTTGACCTCTCAAATAGGTTTCGTTTGACTCCCGAACCTCTATGTTTCTCAATCCATTTTCGTTGAAAATCATGGGCAAACATTCAGCCATGCGATTGTTCATGCCGTTATCCGATCTCCATCGCAACCAAGAAGCATAAAAACTGCCCATACTTTCAGGAATTTTTGGATCCCATTCAATATCCTCATGGATATAATCCAAAACGGAAAGAATGCCCTTCGTTTTTAAGAACCCTATCATTTTTGCTATGGCTTCATTTGGTTTAGACAGCCATTGTAGAGTTCTTGCAGAAACCACCAAATCAAACTTTTCAATACTTTCGAACTCAAAAATATCTGCATGCAATAATTCCAAGTTACTGACTTCCGCATAATTCCGCTTGCCAGCTTCAATAAAATCTAAGGTGTTATCTATTCCGACTACCTTCCCTTTGGGACCAATTAGATTGGCAATCCCCTTACTGATGGCACCGGTACCACAACCGACATCCAATACTGATATTCCCGGTTGTAATATTGGAAGAATTGTGTGATAATCCTTTTCAACAGTTCGGCTATCAAATATTTTATCTGCTGCTTGCTCTGAACGATCGACGAATTTCTGCATAATCATTAATAATTTGGGTACTGTAAATTATCAATAATCCAGAACAATTCGGAATATTTTTTACACAAAAAAAAAAAAAAATTAATTTCCTTTTCGCTATAGCATAGACTTATTAAAATACTCGATACCAGTACTGTTATACAATTTCTTATAGAGCAGCACGTGCTTCACTAATTTGGCATGTTCCGTAAACCGTTTCCATTTCTTGAATTTATTTTTCCAGGTAAAGAACTGCTGCATACTCAATAATTCATTGGCCATAGTCTGCGCATTCAGGTTTTCAACCGCTATGCTTCGCAATTCTTTCCCATGTTGGGGGTTGTATTTTTCCAATTCTCGGACCAGGTCCTTTTCGGTGTATTTTCTGTTCAAATAGCGACCAGAACAGTTGTTCTTTACATATTTCCAAAAATTCCTAGGTCTCAGGTACCCATCTGCCTTATTCCCATTATAACCTCGATTATCATAGATTAAACAGGGCCTTCCACATGCCATGGCATCATAGATTGACCTCCCCACACCAACTACCAAATCAGCTTTGTTAATATGCTTTTCTATATTTAGCGTTGGGTTCACGTGCTTATTAAAAGCCTTGAACTCCAAACCTTTAACATCACACACTTTTTTCAAAAGTTTATTTGCTTTTTCACTTTGGCAGAGGGAAAGAACACTTTCTAATTCCTCATTTGGCGCTACAATAGACTTTTTCTCGTCCACATCGATTCCATTGAGGATCACTGAATTCGGATAGCCTAAATCTATTAAATGGTCTGATACCTCCTCCGAAATACCCACATGATAATCAGCTAATGGAGATGGCTGTTCCAGGTCAGGAATTATTCCGTGGCAGACCTGCACAATAGCTGATTTTCCATAGAGTTCCTTTACAGTTGTATTATGGTTCGCGATGATCAAGTCATATTTTTTCTCAGACATAAAGGAAACTTGCAATTCTTCCTCTATTTTATCAGATACATCTCCTTTTGAGAAAGTGAAATATTCCACTTCAATTCCTTCTATATTTTTGAGCGCTTTGATTAAATCGTACGTATATGCCTCGGATCCTCCAATCTGATCCAAATGATTTGTTCCAATTAAAATTTTCTGGGGATTATTACCCATAGTGATGTCTTTAAAAATAGTTAGCCAAATAGGCGGATGATTAATTAAAAACGAAATTGATAGTGATTCGATACTCCATTACTGCAACTTTCTTGTTACAAACAACCTTCTTTATTGATTCTCACTAATTTCCCATTGCTTAGTTTATATATATTTGTGGTAATGAGATTCGCCTCTATCATATTAATGGTTTATGTCATGGTCCTAACTTTCATTCCATGCAGTGATCGTATGACCGAATCTCATACCCATTTACATAGTGGCACAGAACAAAGCAGCCATCAGGAACATCATGACTGCTCAAAAGACAGCTGCACCCCTTTTTGCACCTGTTCATGCTGCGGCATTTCCTTAACGGTAGCCAACTTCCATGTGTTCAACCTTGAAAAACCAATAGAATCTTACGCCAACATTGATTTAACAGAAAAAGAGTATCCCCTTGTCAGCAATGACCAGGAAAACATTTGGCAGCCTCCACAGGTTTAATCTTCAATTTTTTATTGTTCCTGAATCATAGATTCAGGAAGATTTATTTTATAGATATGGCTCAATATCGCCTTATCTAAATACCATAAAATGTTGAATTTAAAGCCATTCATGTGCTAGATCAAATCATAAAGTTTAGTATCAAGAATAAGATCATTATCGGAATAATGACCTTGGTTTTGATCATTTGGGGGGTATGGTCAGCTACCAAACTACCCATTGATGCCGTTCCTGACATCACTAACAATCAGGTCCAAATATTCACCAGTACCCCGACCCTTGCCGGTCAGGAAGTGGAACGTCTCGTTACTTTCCCGATTGAGCAGAGCATTGCCAATATCCCAGATATTGAAGAAATCCGATCCATTTCTAGATTTGGTCTCTCTGTCATTACCGTTGTCTTTAAGGAGGATGTGGATATCTATTTCGCTCGGCAACTCATCAATGAAAAACTTCTTGAAGCGACTGAGGACATCCCGAAAAACATCGGAAATCCTGAAATGTCGCCAGTCAGTACCGGTTTAGGCGAGGTCTATCAATATATCATCCACCCTAAAAAAGGTAGTGAAAGCAAATATACCTCCATGGATCTCCGTGAGATGCAGGATTGGATCGTTGCCCGCCAACTCTATGGAACTCCTGGCGTAGCCGAAGTAAACAGCTTTGGTGGCCAATTAAAGCAATATGAGGTTGCTGTCCATCCCGATCAATTACGAGCTATGGGGGTCAGCATTCCTGATATTTTCGATGCCCTAGAAAAAAACAATCAAAACACAGGTGGTGCTTATATCGATAAAAAACCTAATGCTTATTTCATTAGGGGAATAGGATTAGTAAGTTCCCTTGAAGATGTAGGTAATATCCCTGTCAAAACGGATGGCATCGTTCCTATCTTCATCAAAGATGTTGCAGACGTCAGATTAGGCTCCGCAGTCCGTTATGGGGCTTTGACCTATAATGGCGAAGTCGACGCCGTAGGCGGAGTGGTTATGATGCTGAAAGGCGAGAATAGTAATGATGTCGTGAACCGAATCAAGGAAAAGCTTCCGACTATCCAGAATTCATTACCAGAAGACGTTGTCATTGAACCCTACCTGGATCGTACCGACCTTATTGGCAGAGCCATTGGTACGGTAGAAAAAAACCTGATTGAAGGAGCTCTTATCGTCATCTTTGTTTTAGTCCTATTCTTAGGAAACCTCAGAGCAGGATTAATTGTCGCCTCAGCCATTCCCCTTTCCCTATTATTTGCATTAGGCATGATGAATGTCTTTGGCGTCAGTGCAAACTTAATGAGCTTAGGAGCGATCGACTTTGGTCTTATCGTCGATGGAGCCGTTATCGTGGTCGAAGCCACCTTACACCATTTAGGATTAAGAAAATCTACCCATCGACTTAGCCAAAAAGAAATGGACCAAGAGGTTTTCGATTCAGCCTCTAAGATCAGGACACAGGCTGCTTTCGGAGAGATCATCATCCTAATTGTTTATATCCCTATCTTAACGCTGGTAGGTGTAGAAGGCAAAATGTTCTCGCCAATGGCCAAGACCGTAGGTTTTGCCATTTTTGGAGCACTTATCCTTTCATTGACCTATATCCCTATGATGTGTGCCCTTTTCCTTCCTAGAAAAGGACATGATAAAAAAACATTCAGCGATAAATTCATCGAAAAATTGCATCAGATGTATGCACCATTATTGGAAAAAGCAATACGGGTTAAATACATCATAGTGTCCATAGCAGTAGCTATTTTCTTGTTTTCGATCTTTCTTTTCAACAGAATGGGGGGCGAATTTATTCCACAATTACAGGAAGGTGATTATGCCTTTCACTGTATCCTCCCTCCTGGAACCTCCTTGAGCCAAAGTATTGAAACATCTATGCAGGCATCTAGGATTATCAAGGAATTTGAGGAAGTAAAAATGGTAGTGGGTAAGACCGGAGCAGCTGAAGTACCAACTGACCCCATGCCACCAGAAGCAACCGACATCATGGTGATATTGAACCCACAGGATGAATGGAAATCTGGACGATCCTATGAAGAACTCGGCGATGCTATTATGGAAAAACTCCAAGTCATCCCGGGAGTATTCTTCGAAAAAAACCAACCGATCCAGATGCGCTTCAACGAACTGATGACCGGTATCCGCCAGGACGTAGCGGTAAAAATCTTCGGTGAGAACCTAGACTCCCTATTGACTTATGCCAATCAAGTCAATGCAGTAATTCAAACGGTTCCGGGAACAACTGCCCCTCAAGTGGAGCAAGTTACAGGACTGCCACAAATCAACATCATTTACGATCGCGTCAGGATGGCCAATTACGGATTGACCATTGAGGATGTCAATGATGTGGTAAGTACTGCATTCGCAGGAAAAAGCAGCGGTATGGTATATGAGAATGAAAGAAGGTTTGATCTGGTAGTACGACTTCATGATGAACATCGAAACAATATTGAAGATGTAAGCCAACTGTTGATCCCTACCCAAAACCATCAACAGATCCCTCTATCGCAGGTGGCTAAGATCGACTTCACCGTTGGACCGGCCCAGATCAGCCGTGAAGGAGGTAAAAGAAGGATAGTTATTGGTTTCAACGTTGCAGGTAGAGATGTCCAATCCGTAGTGGAGGAAATACAAGAAAAATTAGGTTCGCAAGTTAAACTGCCAGCAGGTTATTACTTTACTTATGGCGGACAATTTGAGAATCTCCAACAGGCTAGCTCTAGGTTAATGATCGCTGTGCCGATTTCCCTATTGCTTATTTTCTTCCTGTTATATTTCACCTTCCATTCCTTCAAGCAAGCAACCTTGATCTTTACGGCAATCCCAATGAGTGCCATCGGTGGGGTCTTCGCCCTCTTGATTCGGGATATGCCATTTAGTATCAGTGCTGGTGTTGGCTTTATTGCCCTGTTTGGGGTCGCCGTACTGAATGGTATTGTATTGATCGGTAAATTCAATCAGCTAGAAAAAGAAGGGATGACGGATATTATCCAGCGGGTGAAGGTAGGAACCGAGATCAGGTTAAGGCCAGTCCTCATGACGGCTACGGTAGCATCTTTAGGTTTTTTACCGATGGCAATCAGCACCAGTGCCGGAGCGGAAGTTCAGAAACCACTGGCAACCGTGGTTATCGGTGGTCTGGTCACGGCTACGATCCTGACGCTTTTTGTACTCCCACTTTTATATATCATTTTCAATTCTAAAATCAAGATAAAACCTGCGCCTATGAAAACGACTATAAGCTTATTTATCTTAGGGTTTTTAGGAATATCCTCTGCAAATGCTCAACAAAAGATCAATATTGACCAGGCTATCCAAATTGCGGTTGAGAACAATAAAGGGTTAAAGGCCAATGACCTGGAAATTCGAGCGGCGGAAAGCCTGCTCAAAACCAGTGGAGAGCTCCCTAAAACAGACCTGAATTTTCAATATGGTCAAAACGATGGCTTTGAGCAGAACGATGCGATCTCCATTTCCCAATCCATCCCATTTCCTACCCTATTCAAATCTAGAAAAGCATTGGTCAATGAACAGGTGAAAGCGAAGCAAGTTGAAAAATCAATAGGCATCAATCAGTTAAAACAACAGGTTCGCACCTATTTTCTACAAATCGCTTATCTGGATAACAATGAAAAGGAACTTAAATCTCTTGACAGTATCTACCGGGATTTTATCCGCATAGCCGAAGTTCGATTCAATGCAGGGGATACGAAAAAAGTGGATATCAATACTGCTCAAGCTAAACAAGGAGAAATCAATCTATTGTATAAACAGAATGAAACCTTGAAGAGAAATGCGTATAACAGCCTTAAGAACCTGATGCAGGTTACCGATGATTTTGAGGTTGAGATAGCTGAAATATTTGAACCTATCCGTCTTTCAGAGATAACCGATACCTCAAAAATCGCTGAACATCCGCAAATCCAAGCCCTCTATCAACAGGCTCGCATTGCAGAATCCAGCAAGCAAGTCGAGAAATCATCGGGTTTGCCAGATTTCAACATCGGTTATACCAATGCTTCCCTGATGGGAATGCATGAAAGAAATGGGGTAGAAAAGTATTATGGCCGTGGCCAACGGTTCAGCTCTTTTGACGTTGGTATAGCCATCCCATTAACCTATGGGACGACAAAGGCCAAGATCAGGTCCTTAGACTTTGAAAAACAGGCTGCTGAAATGGCTGCAGAATGGGAAAAGCAAAAGCTACAGAACGAATATGCGAATATGATGAACCAGTATGAGCAGAACCTCGCTCAGTACAATTATTTCAAGGATAATGCACTACCCAATGCGAGGGAAATAATCAATGCTGCTAAACTGGGATATTCTGCCGGCGATATATCCTATGTAGAATATCTTTTCGCTCTACAGACCACAACAGATATCTATTTGAATTACCTAAAGAGCATTCAGAGTGTCAATGAATCTGTTATTTCAATTTATTCAATCATTAATCAATAAGCTTATGCAACCCATCAATAAAACAAAATACCTTCTATTCTGCCTAGGCTTTGCATGCATATTGTCTTCTTGTAATAGCAGTTCTAGCAATTCGGAAAAATCTGCTGAAACCGAAGAAGGCCATGGACATGAACATGGAGCCACCGAAAAAACGACGATTACCTCACTGACTGATGAGCAGATCAAAGAGGTGGGCATTCAATTTGGACAAATTGAGCAGAAAAACCTTACTGCGCGAATCACAGCCAATGGGGTTTTGAATGTACCCAATAATAACCGTTCCAATGTGACTCCCCTTTATGGAGGTGTGATCCAATCACTGAATGTTCAATTAGGCGATCATGTCAGAAAAGGGCAAACCATTGCGACCATTATCAATCCGCAATTCATCCAATTGCAAGAAGATTATCTGAATGCAAATAATGAGATTCAGGCGGCTGAACAGGAGCTTCAGCGCCAGCAAGAGCTTAATGCGGGCAATGCTGGAGTCAAAAGAAACCTTCAGAATGCGGTGAGCAACCTGAATATCTTGAGGACCAAAAAAGCTTCTTCTGCAAAACAACTCCAATTGTTGGGAATTAACCCGAATGCCATTTCAACCAGCAATTTGCGATCGGCATTGTCAATTAGCAGTCCGATCAATGGAGTCGTATCCAATATTTTTGCGAAACTGGGCAGTTATGTGGATGTCTCCTCTCCTATAGTTGAGGTTGTGGACAACAGCATGATCCATCTGGATCTGCAGGTATTCGAAAGGGATCTGCCGAAGTTAAAGGTAGGCCAAGAAATCAGTTTCACGACCACGAACAATCCAAGCAAAATCTACACCGCCAAGATTTCCCAAATTGGTGCTTCTTTTGAAAACGAAAGCAAGACCATAGCTATCCACAGTATGGTGGTTGGAGATAAATCAGGCCTCATTGATGGCATGAATACTTCAGGTTCCATCAGCGTGGAAGATGTAACAACCGCAGCAGTTCCCGATGAAGCCATTGTAGAGTCTGAAGGTAAAACCTTTATATTTATCGAAACCGATAAAAAACCCGAAGCAGAACATGAAGATCATGAACATGCTGCTGGCGAGGAACATGACCACGCAGGCGAACACGATCATCCTGAAGAACCCCATGTCCATAAGGAAGGTGAAGAACATGATCATGCTGAACACTCGAAATCTATTAATTTTGAAAAAATAGAGGTGCTAAGGGGTGTTTCTAGTATGGGTTATACCGGTATTACCCCAGTAGTTGAAATACCAGCTAACAGCAAGATCGTAGTAAAGAATGCATTCTTTATCAATGCTAAAATGGTAGGTACAGTTGGCCATAGCCACTAAACCATTAAATTAAACAACATAAACATCATAGGTCTGGAATTAAAACTCCAGACCTATGTTTTTTAATAAACAACCCGAACCAAGCCGAGCTTTTCCAACAATATTTAACAACAATCTTTGTTAAAAGATTGATAAAAGCATACTTGGGATAAAACAGATAATATGGCTTTCCTTTGGGTCTTATTCGAGACACATTTTGAATTTTCCGAATATGCCTCGAACATGAGCAAAAGCAGACCCGAAGAACATGATCCATTTTGGAGATTTAGAGTTTTTACAAAATTTTCAGGAAGGTGCTGAGGTGTACAGCTTAAAGCAAAAAAAGCTTTCTTTCCAGTGTCAAACTGAGGCACGATTTTCTCGGAACAATACAAACAATGATTGAAATAACGAACAGGTCATCCATCTTCGATGGATGATGACAGAACGTGTGGGGCATTTACGTACAGATTCTTCACTGACCGTTCAGAATTGGGAGTTTCTCAGAGAGGGATTCAGAGTGCAGCGAAGAATCTATTTTTTTTTTTTTATGGGATTGGGGTCATTGCGAATCGCAAGATGAGCAAACTATTTCTTATTTAATTTGACCACATGAACGGGAATTATTGAAAAATATTTCACCCCCACTAGGGGTTATCCTTTATTATCCATAATTGCTCTACAAAGATTCCACCCCCTCTGGGGGTTCAGTAAATGATACACACCAAAAACCTTAATATAATAACTAGCGGATTGAAAAAAATCAACTTTTAGTTTTGTAAATTGTTATTCAAGTAAAAACAATGAGATGAAACATTTAATTCCAGCACAGCATGAAGGAAAGGATATGGATATCTCCGATTCCGTGGAATTCGAGAATGAAATTCTAGCTAAGAACTTTTATTTAGAGGCAAAGAACAGACTATTGGCTATCAATAATTGGAATGAGGTAGCAAAGGTTCCCGTTTCGACCTTCGAGCACTTAGATGCCTTTGGCAAACATTCTGAAGAAAGGCCGCAAGAAGGCGATTTTGTTAAGATAGATATTCCCGGACCTGGACTATGGAGTACTTCAGGTTACGATTATGTTCAAATAGAACAGATCAATGAATCTTCTGATACTGAACATGACTTGATTACGCTTACTCTAAGGCCAAGTTTTATGCCGCATCAAGATCATGATCATGAAACCAAACATTTCTTTAAAAACATGGCGACATCGAGCTTTCAGGTGAAGCGAGATGGCAAGACCGTTGAGGCCTCCTATTTTGGAAGGAATGAAATCATGAACTTGGAGCTTGATTCCATCCTGGACCGATTAAGGAATATTTTTGTTGCCTTAGGTGCAAAATTAGGAGCCTCTTATCCACAATGGAAATCCTTGATCGAAGGGATTTTACAAAAGTAAATTAAGGATTTCCCTCCTCTAATAACGTGCTGAGCAGTTCCTCGAGACAGATTGTTGCATAGGTCGACTCATGATCAGAGTAGGCATACGGCAGGATCAATTGATTGTTATGGATGATCTGCCCACAGGAATAGAGTACATTTGGCACATATCCATTTCTCTCCTCCTCATTGGCAAATAGAAGGGGTTCCTTTAGTTTCCCCAAGACCTTAGTAGGATCATGCAAATCGAGCAGCATTGCTCCGATCACATATTCGCGCATGGGTCCTACAGAATGGGTGATAACCAACCAGCCCTTTTCCGTTTCAAGAGGCGATCCACAATTGCCGACTTGTATAAATTCCCAAGGGCTTTCAGGTTCGGCAACCAGATGGATTTCATCGTGCCAATTGGTAATAGAATCCGAAAAAGACACATAGCTATTTTCACCATCCACCCGACAGAGCATGACGTATTTGCCATTGACCTTCCTTGGAAAAAGAGCAGCACCCTTATTGGCGATCTTACCATTGATAGGCTGCACTTTGAAATTGATAAAATCCTTGGTTGAGAGCAGTTTTGGAAGAATAGAATGACCATCATAAGCCGTATAGGTAGCATAATAGGTTATATTGCCTTTTTCACTTTTATAGGCTACAAAACGGGCATCTTCAATTCCATTCTTTTCGGTATCGCTGATAGGAAAGATTACTCGTTCTGAAATAGAAGTATCCAAGGAATAAGAAATCTCATAATGTGAAGAAGCCAACCACATGATCTGGTGCATCAAAATCTGGTTATCATGGGTCAATTCATTTTCTTCCTCGATTTCTTTAACAAAACGCAACAATTCATCATAGGTAAATGAATCCGTCAATTTGCTTTCTATGATTTTAGTTAAATCCTCGTCTACCCAATGCATCTGCATCAATTTTTCAATAAAATCGTCCTTTTTATAGCGATAATTTTTAACATGCTTAGGCTTGTCCAATAAAATGCCTACCTCATCGAGTTCAATGTTTAAATTCTTATCGATGATCCCTGAACGAAAGACTATGGAAGATAAATGCCCTTCCCCAACTGCCCTGAAACTTAGCACTACCCTTTTTTCGCCTTCATGTGTTTGGGATTGATCAGGTGAAAATACGATCGAAGGGTTAAAATAAGCGGCAGCTTCGATGGAATATTCCATGGTAAAGAAGGAGCCAATCAGTAATTTTTCGACCTCGGTCAATTTCTTGGTATCGATCTTTAGGTCTTTTAATTCTTGAGCCTTCAGCTTGTAGTTTCTTTCTAAAATATTGATTACACTGCGATGTCTTCGGGCATAATTTCTTAAAATCTGGGTAATCAACTCATTCTTTTTTACATCGCTTAAATTCAGTACTCTTTCAATAATTCTTTTAGAACGTTCTGGAGATAGGTTGAAACGACGAGCTAATACCCTATCCAACTTAGGTTTGAATAATATATTCTTTCTGTTTATTGTAATTCCCATATCAATTTAATTATAAGCCAACAACTTATTTATAACGATTAAAAAGAGGTCTTGTTTAATCTTTGTCATATTTAATTTTTATTGGGCTTAAATCTGAACAATTTCATCTTACTGGATGTTCAACAAGTAGTAAAGAATTAGTTATAAACAATTTGCAAAAGGATTTTTATGAAAATTTTGATTATTGGCACCTATCCGCCTAGGAAATGTGGGATAGCAACTTTTACGCATGATTTGTTCCAATCTATTTTGGACCATTCCAATGAAGTTGAGGTTATTGCTATTACGGACGGGACAGAGACCAGCTTTCCTCCTGAGGTGAAAAGAACAATAAGAAGAAATGAGAAATCAGACTATTTGGAATCGGCAGAGTGGGCAAACCAACAAATGTATCAGTGCTGTATCCTACAGCATGAATATGGAATATTTGGTGGGGAGGCAGGGGAATATATTTTGGATTTTATCTTACGGATAAATGTTCCCATCATAACTAATTTGCACACCATCCTTCAAAATCCAAATCCAATGGAGTTTAACGTCATTCAGAAATTAAGCATTCTGAGCGATAAAATCACTGTAATGACGCAACGAGGGATCGATATGCTGGAAAAAGTTTACCATATCAATTCTGATCGGCTTAGCCTGATTCCACATGGTGTTCCTAATTTTAAATCAACAAAAGAAGAAGCCAAAACGATTTTAGGACTCGAGGACAAAATCGTAATGTTATCCTTTGGACTTTTGGGTAGGAATAAAGGTTATGAAATTGCCATTGAAGCGACCTCAAAAATACGCTCAGATAACTTCGTGTATATAATCCTTGGGGCAACCCATCCGAATGTTTTGAAGGAAGAAGGCGATACTTACAAAAATAGTTTGATGCAACAAGCTGGCAAGCTCCAGCTTTCAGGCAAGGTATTCTTCGTGAACCATTTTGTCAGTGATGAAACCTTACAGCAGTATTTAAAAGCTTGTGACATCTATGTTACCCCCTATCCAAATGAAAGTCAAATGAGCAGTGGCACGCTATCCTTTGCCCTTGGCGCTGGTGCAGCCATAATTTCCACCCCATATTGGTATGCTAAGGATCTATTGGATGAGAATCGAGGAATGTTATTTGATTTTAACGATGTAGAAGGATTGGCAACATGCATCAACAATCTGATTGAAGATCCCAAACTCATGGAAAGCTATCAGCAAAGGGCGGAAAACTTTGGAAAAGCGATGTCCTGGATGAATGTAGGAAAACAACATTTAAGTTTAATTTCTGCTATCAATGCTCCAAAATCTAAAGTACAAAGCATGGAAAACCAAGACAAGACATTAAAGTTCTTGGATCCTGGAAAATCAAAGAAATTGATTTCTTCTTAATTCCTTATCAAGATGGAGGAAATTCAGGTAGATAATAAGTGCTATTCAAAGATAGTCAAGACATTTTTTGATCGGGTTCCAAAATTAGAGTTTCCTTATATTGAAATTTTGACGACCCCGACCGGTATCCTTCAACATGCCAAATTCAATATCCCGAATTACCATCATGGTTATTGTTTGGATGATAACTGCAGGGCTTTGCTATTATTCTGCAAGGCATATCATCAATTAGAACCCAGTTATAGAAATAAATACATCAGTAATTTCCTGGGATTTATCCATTATGCACAGAAAGAAGACGGGATCTTTAGAAACTTCATGTCCTTTGATCTACAGTTCATCGAGCACATAGGATCGGATGACAGCTTTGGAAGGACAATTTGGGCCCTAGGATTTCTGCTTTCAAAAAAAGAAATTGCCAATTATCATCCTATAGCCAAGGAATTATTTGATAGATCCTATCCTCACATGGCAGATTGCAAATCTGCACGAGCTGTAGGCTACCAAATTTTGGGATTGCTACACTATCTCGAAAAATATCCAGAGGATATGAAAATCCGAAAACAACTTGAAGGTTCCTGTCAATTTCTTATGGACGAATATAAAGCAGCAGAAAATGAAGATTGGCATTGGTTTGAAGAAGTCATTTCTTATGACAATGCGATCCTCCCCATGAGTATCTTAAGAGCATCGCGCTATTTTGGAAACAAGGAAATGGAAAAAATAGGATTGGCAAGCAGTGCTTTTTTAGATCAGGTTATTTTTCGAAAAGGTTATTTTTCAAGTATTGGAAATATTAATTGGTTAAAAAAGGAAGGTATTTGCAGTGATTTCGGTCAACAACCCATTGAAGTGAGCAGTACAATTATGCTTTACGAAGAGCTTCAACATCATGCAATTAGGATAAATTATAAAGAAAGAATCCTAGAAACTTTCTCTTGGTTTTTAGGGAACAACATAAAAGGAGAAGTCTTATTTGATTTCCAAAACATGGCTTGCTACGATGGCTTGGAAGAATATGGTGTAAACAAGAACCAAGGAGCGGAAAGTAATTTAGCTTTTTGGCTATCTTACTTGGATACAGCAAATTACATCCATTCTTGATTTAAGTATTTATTCCGATAAAACAGGTATTTAAACTATAAACTTATTCTTTTTTCAAGTGTTTTTCCATTAACACAGCGTTGGAGGCAATATGAAAAAACAAGGAAATACACCTATTGAAAGACATCCCCATAATAAAAACACTTTGGATTCCAGAAGTACCAACATTAAAGCAGATCCATCAAAAGACAGTACTAAGTCAGATAGTAATTCAAAAGCAGAAGCGACTGGAAACTCTGGCAAACAAGTGAATGATAAAAGGGAGAATTGATTAAGGTTCTCCGGAATCATTAATTAAAAAATGGAAAAATCCTTTACCCATAGTTCGATCGATAAGATTAAAGGCCTTAAGTATGTTGACAGTAATATTACCGGCTTTTCAAGAATAAAAAAGGGTAAGGGGTTTTCCTTTGTTGACCAAAAGAAAAAAATTATTTCTGACCCGAAAACACTAGCTAGAATTTCTTCTTTGGTCATCCCTCCGAATTGGGAAAACGTCTGGATCTGTCCTTATAAATCAGGTCATCTTCAAGCTACGGGGTACGATATAAAAGGAAGAAAACAATATATTTACCACCCGAAATGGAATGCCTTGAGGAAGGAAGATAAATTTGCCATGCTTCTCCCCTTTGCTAAAGGGCTAAGTAGTTTAAAAAAACGGATCAAACGGGACCTCAGACGAAAAGAAATCGACCTCCAAAAAGTAACAGCCTTAGCCTTGCAGATCATGGATCTAACCTCCATGCGCGCAGGAAATCAATTTTACGAAAAAACGAACGGCTCCTATGGCTTGACAACCTTAAAAAACCGACATCTTTCCATTGATAAAAATAAAATCACGTTTAAATATATAGGTAAAAAAGGGGTTCCTCAGGAAAAGAACCTTACCGCAAAGAGGCTTGCTCAGATATTAAAGAAAGTAAAGTCGATTCCTGGACAGCAATTATTCCAATTTGAGGATCAAAACCAGCAAGTCCATCAATTGGATTCTGGACATTTGAATGAATATTTGTACCAGGTTTATCAAAAACATATAACCTGCAAAACTTTTAGGACTTGGAATGCCTGTTTTTTATGCTTAGAACTATTTTTAAACAGTGAATATGCTGAAGATCCCAAACTTAGAAAATTGCATGCACAGGAAATTATAAAAACTGTGGCCAAAAAATTAGGTAATAGCAAATCAGTGGCCCTGAAACATTATATCCACCCAAAATTGATTAGTGATTATGAAATGGGAACATTAGGAAACTGGATCAAGTATAACAAGGAAAGTTCGGCTAGCGAAAAGGAAAAGAGGATCAAAGCTAGATTAATAAAAATAATTGGGGCTCAAAAATAACAAGTATTAACTCATTCCACTGAGTACAAATACTTGAAAATGAAAAACTTAAAACTTATCAACTCCTTACATGGTTCATTGGTTACTAAATCGAACAGCAATGGACAATAACGAAAAGAAAATAGATCTGGTCAACCGAGCCGTTGAGATCAATAATGATCGGATTAAGGGCTATGAAAAAGCCATAGAAATTGCGGGTGATGCAAATCTTCGCGAATTGCAAGAACTATTCAGGCAATACATAGAGCAGTCACGCCAATTTATCACTGAATTAAGTCCATACCTGGAGCGGTATGGTCAAGAACCCACTGAGGACAGTAACTTGACAGGAAAAATATTCAGGATATGGATGGATATCAAATCAGCCATTTCCCCTTCCATTTCGCAAGCCATTCTAGAAAGTTGCGAAAAGGGAGAAGATGAATTCAAAGAAACTTATAAAGAAATACTCAGCGATTGCTTGGATGAATTTCAGGAATTGATTGACGTTTTACAGCAGCAGCTTGCCACCCAACTAGAAGCTCACCAAAAGATCAAAGAGTTAAGAGATTATTAAACAAAGACTCAAACACCCATATCCATATTTTGACAGGCAGCAGAAAACTCAATTCTTCTGCCTGTATTGATTTTACAAGTATAAAAAGAATATAAATACGGTTTTTAAAGAGCAAAATACGGTTTTTTAGGTATTTAAGCATTTATCCATATATAAAGTTGTATTTTAATTGAAAGGAAAAAATAATGGATTCAAGTTTATTGACAATCTTTTTAATCCTGGTCTGTGTATTAGTATTGGGCTATGCCGTATATAATATCCGAGCAAAAAGACGTAACAAAAACGAATAAACAGACATTTGAACAATTGATAAACTATTGATTTTGAATTATTTTAATATTTCAAACATCAAATAATAAGAATACAGTAATCGTTTATTTATAAAACCTTCATTTTCCAAAAACCCTCCTGCTCTCCGCTTGAGGGTTTTCCTTTGGGAAATTTTTTTTAAAAATAGATTTAAATTATATCATTAGCCTTTTTACATATCAGAGTTAGACCGCAAATATCCCATTTAAGCTAGACTTGTGAATATCCTTAAATTCAATAAATTTATTGTTTTACAATTGTACACGTGATAAATTTATGCTGCCTGAAAATTTTAAATTTTTAAACGAAATCCTCAATTATTCACCTTTAGCGACTGCTATTTACGACAGTCCGGATCTGCGTATTGCTTTTGTCAATGAGGCTATGTTGAAAATGTGGTGTGCTGATAAGAACATTATTGGCAAACCATTTAGTGACGTGTTTCCATCCTTTAAAGAAAGTGGTTTTTCAGGCCTACTAGAAACTGTATGGCAGACAGGTAAGAGCTATAGAGCTACGGATACAGAAGCTGATATCCTCAAGGACGGTGTTCCGATCAAAAGGTTTTTTGATTTTGAATATAAGGCCTTGACGGATGAAAACCATAATACTTACGCCATATTGCATACTTCTATCGATGTAACGGAGAAACACGTTGCCTTAAAAACCATACAATCGCACGAGCAGCACCTCAATTATAACAATGAACTCGAATTAATAACCAATACCTTAGTTCACGACGCCAAAAACCCAATTTCAATTGCCCGGATCGCGGTTGAAAACATCATGAATAATCATGTAAAGCAGAATCCCGATTTAAAGAATTGGTTGTTTGTCATAGACGAGGCACTGAGCAGCCTTACGCAAATCATCGACAAAACCTCCTTATTAAGTGAAGCTAGAACCTATAAAATCGGCAAGAAACTGGTGCCATTATCGGAGAAAATCAATATTTGGGTCAAGGAAGCAAAATTAATCTATCAAGTTCCTTCTCTCCAAGTAAAATTAGGGTATTTACTTCCCGTGATGGCTGAACCAAGCTCCCTGTACCAGGTTTTTTCCAATATCATTGGAAATGCCATAAAATATTCTTCGCAACAGGAATACCCAACCTTAGAAATCCACAGTGAACAGGTTAATGATGGAGTAAACTATTATTTCAAGGATAATGGAATTGGAATCCCAAGGGAGGAAATTGATGAAATCTATTCCAATATGCAGCGAGCTTCCAATTCAGGGAACTTCCAAGGTAATGGGATTGGCCTATTTATCGTAAAGCGGATAATGGAAACCTTACAGGGCACAATAGAGGTGCAAAGCATCGTCAATAAAGGAACAGAAGTAAAGCTCTATTTTCCAGACAATTAATTAATGGAATGCTGTGTTTATAGCCTTTGTCCAACGATTTTTGTGACATACTGGACACTTCAGGCTCTTATCCACTACTTCCATGATTTTGCCACAGTACATACAGGCATAAGGACCTTGGCTGACATCAAGAGGTTCTATTTCTTTATAGTCATCAGGGAAAAGAGGTAATCCAAATTTTACATCTTCATTTTTAAAACGAAGAAGACTCATGGTACCATCGGTTTCCAAAACGGCAGTCCGGACTTGTCCTAAATGTTCAATCGACTGATTCCTCAATTCAGTGAAGAATTCCATTTTAGAGAAACTGCCAATATTTTCTTCATTGACCGCAAAAACACCGTCACGTACCACTACAAAGGGATCACCCTCCATAATTTTGTTAACAAAACTGAATTTTGCAGCTAACCAAGTGATTAACTTATATAGGACGATCACGGTCAAGAAAACCAATATGGCATGTAAGATGGGGAGGTCATCCTGAAACATGGGGTCACCTGCTGCTGAGCCTAAACCCAAAATAATAGCTACTTCAAATAGAGTTAGCTGCCGCACACCTCTTCTCCCCGAAATCCGCAGGATCAGCAAAATCAACAGGAACATGATCAATGTCCGCATCACTATTTCGATCAATAATTGGGAGCTTGCTCCATCAAATAAAATCTTATATAAGCTACTATCTTGCATTATGTCGAATTCTTTTTAAGCAGAACGATTATGGATTCAAATTGTTCTATCCCTGTAAACAAGATGATCATTAATTATAAGCAGCAATGAAAAAAGAAGGACAAGAATCAAAGAATCCAGAGACGAAATACCCAGCTCCACCATTCAAGAAGCAACCTCAATCTCCACCGGGAGAGACAAAATTAATGGACCCTCAACCGGACCATGGAGAAAATAGCTATGTAGGACATGGCATAATGAAGGGAAAAGCCGTAATTATTACCGGTGGCGATTCTGGAATTGGTAAAGCAATCGCTATAGCCATGGCTAGAGAAGGCGCAGACATCCTGATCGCATATAAGGATGATATTGAGAATGAAGATGCCTATGATACCGCAGAATGGGTAAAACAGGCTGGTTCAAAAGCCATCCTATTTAAAGCTGATTTAAGTGAAGAACTTAACTGTAAAAAACTCATAGAGCTAGCTGTCACTGAATTTAAAAAGATTGATGTCCTCATCAACAATGCTGCTTATCAAATGACCTATAAGGATATAGAGGATATCACTGCAGAAGAATGGAACAAAACATTCGAAGTAAATTTGAGTGCAATGTTTTATTTGGTAAAATATGCTAAAAAGTATATTCCCGCTGGCGGCAGTATTATCAATACCACTTCAGTGAATGCCTATGATCCTAATCCCACCCTATTGCCCTATGCAGCCAGTAAGGCGGCAATCCAAAATTTCACCTCCAGCTTAGCGCAAAAATTCCTGGAAGAAAACACAGGAATCCGCGTGAATGCAGTTGCACCAGGACCAATATGGACCCCTTTGATTCCCAGTACCATTCCGGATCATGAAAAATTTGGAAGCAACACCCCAATGGGAAGGCCGGGACAACCGGCAGAAATTGCCCCAATCTATGTTTTCCTTGCTTCGGATGCAGCGTCCTATATTTCTGGGGCCACCATACCAGCAACTGGAGGAAGAGTGACTATTTAGGTTGTTGCCTTTAGTGTCACTTTGTGGAATAAAAGATCTCGAGCCAAACAAACCATGATTGCATTGGCGTACAGTTCCTCCAAACCAAGTTAACAACTCTGGGGTCATCCTGAGAAGGAAAAATTTGGGCTAAATTTATCGGAAGGTGATGACAGCATGTTGGCAATGAAAATCTATTAGCTCTTTTATTTTTTAAATATATAACCCCATTGGGGTTCCATTATTTTAGCAGACATGGCACGTTAGCCTGGAAGTCGCGCAAAAACGATGTTCGATAAATCGAACATCGTTTTTGCATTAACCCTTTATAGTTCGATACCATTGCTAAAATAATTCTGCCCTTCCAGGGCAGTGGTTCGCCAAAAGAGAAATAAATCAGGAAAATAAATATGGGGGCTAAATACCTAGAAACACAGATTTAACAAACGTGTCATCATGGTACGCAGGAAGGATCTAGGAGCCATACAAAGCAAGATTGCATTGGCGTACAGTTCCTCCAAACCAAGTTAACAACTCTGGGGTCATCCTGAGAAGTAAAAATTTGGGCTAAATTTATCGGAAGGTGATGACAGCAAAGTGGAAGGCAAAAAACAAAATTTAGATTCTTCGTTACTTTTGAAGCCCAAAAGTAACCAAAAGGCTTAGGCCCATTTAAGGTGGCTTTTCGCACGGGCTCCAGCACATGGATAGAATGCCTTGTTGTCGGGAATATCTTTCAATAGATCACCCCATCAAAAGGGATGATCTATTGAAAGCATTCCAAGGCCAATCCCATCGCACAGGCATCGGCATTCTATCCATTTTTCCGCCACTGGAAATGAGCCGGAGGCTAAAGGTCTTCCTTCGGAAGAATGGATGTTTGCATTGCCAAACCCCCATCGGGCAATATCATTAAGTTAAAGTTTTTGGCGTCATTGGTACGCAGGAAGGATCTCGGAGCCATACAAAGGATGGAGGTATTGGGTATATTTCTTCAAATCACGTATACAACAATGGGGGCATCCTACGCAGGAAGGATATAGGAGCCATATAAAGGATGGAGGTATTGGGGTATATTTCTTCAAACCACGTGTACAACAATGGCTTCATCCTGACGCAGGAAGGATCTCAGAAGAACACAAACCATGATTGCATTGGCGTACAGGTCCTCCAAACCAAGTTAACAACTCTGGGGTCATCCTGAGAATGAAGGATATCGGAGCCATACAAAGGATGTAGGTATTGGGTATATTTCTTCAAACCACGTGTACAACAATGGAGGCATCCTACGGAGGAAGGATTTCGGAGCCATACAAACCATGATTGCATTGGCGTACAGTTCCTCTATCTTCGATAGAGGATGACAAAATCTAGTGGACATTTACGTACAGATTCTTCACTCACCGTTCAGAATTAACAATGTCCCAGAGAGGGATTCAGAGCGCAGCGAAGAATCTATTTTTTTATTTTATTTAGAGGAGTTTGTCATTCCGCTATCGTAAGATGAGGAAACTATTTTTTATTGTTTAATGCCGGTAATTTTTTTGTTTTATGCCATTAAAAAGGATTTGTTGAAAAATATTTCACCCACACTGTGGGTTGGTCGTTATTATCCATCATTGATCTACAAAGATTTCACCCCTGCTAGGGGTTTAGTAAATGATATATTTAATTTTGGATGCTTGCATTTTTCCGAGATGTTTCGTCCCTACCAATAGACACAAGAAATCCTTAAATTAATGTCATTAGCACCGCTCGGGGATCACCTAGAACAGCAATATTTTCTACAAAGCCCCCTTAAAAAGCTCTGTCCTTGGACTACACAGAACTATATTTCACAAAGATTGTTTAATAAAATAAAACATGATATGAAAGCAATTTGGACAGGAGCCATCGGTTTTGGATTAGTGAATATCCCGATCAAGATTTTCTCAGCAACACAAAGCAGTAGCCTCGACCTGGATATGTTGGACCGAAAGGACCATGCTAATATCAAATACAAAAGGGTAAATGAAAATTCAGGGAAAGAAGTTAATTGGGACAATATTGTGAAAGGCTATTTATTGAAAGATAAATATGTGATCTTGGAAGATGCCGATTTTGAAGAGGCCATGCCTGAAAAAAACAAAATGATCAACTTACAAACCTTTGTGAAGCTCCAAGAAATCGATAGCATCTATTTTGATACTCCATATTATTTAGAGCCTCAAAAATCAGGGGAAAAAGCTTATCAATTATTATTACAGGCTTTGGAAAAAAGTAAAATGGCGGGATTAGGGACTTTCGTGATGCGGAGTGTGGAAAACTTAGCGATCATAAAACCCTATAAAAACATTCTCTTGCTCAACAAGCTTCGTTTTGAGGAGGAAATCAGAGATACGGATGAACTAAAAACTCCATCTAGCAAAATTTCCAAACAGGAAATGGATATGGCACTTCAACTGATAAAAATGAACAGCAAGGAGTTTGATATTTCCGCTTTCAAAAATGAATATTCTAAGGAATTAATGAAAATCATCAATCAGAAAAGCAAAGGAAAGAGAGCGACTATCCGAAAAATCAACGTGGAAAACACAAAAGCTACCGATCTCTTGGAGAAACTAAAAGCAAGTTTAGCTTAAAATTTAGACAGGGCTTTCTTGATATCGACCTTACTCGATTGAAGTTCCTGCCATGGATCGTCAATCGTAGTAACTCGGCCATATACATTGAAAATATGGAAATCTTGAATCGAAAGGTCATAGTTGAGCTCTTCCCAAAGGATGGGTGTACTAACCGTGGCATTCGGTTTTGGTCTTACCGAATAAGGCGCCACAATGGTCTGCCCTTCTTTGTTCTGTAGATAATCGAGATAAATCAATCCTTTTCGTTTTTTTGGATCTCGGACCAGACTCGTCGTTTCTGGATGAACCTGATGGATCAACTCTGCAATAAATTGAACAAAATCACGAACTACTTGGTAATCATATTTTGCTGCAACATTCATAAAGATATGTAGACCACTCGATCCGGATGTTTTAATAAATGCAGGGATATCCCCTTTATCCAGGATCTCCTTTGCTGTAAGTGCCACATCAATGGTATCATTCCATTCTGCCCCATTAGGATCCAAGTCAAGCACGGCATATTGAGGTTTTTCGGGATTTTTATAAGTCGATAGCCAGGGGTTTATTTCGATGGAACCAAGGTTGACAATATAAAGTAAACTAGGTAAATCATTGCATATGAGATAATCAATGGTTTTGGAGGTACTTTCAGAAAATACTTCGGTAGTCTTGAGCCAAGCAGGAATCTTATCTGGATCGACATCTTTTTGAAAGAAGCTTTGCGCTTCAATTCCATTTGGAAATCTATTCATGGAAATAGGCTTATCTTTCAGGTAAGGCAAGATATAATCGCCCATCTTTTCATAATAATCCAAAAGGTCGCCTTTGCTAATTTTTTCTGTTGGCCAATATAGCTTATCCAGGTTGGTTAACTTGAGTGTTTTTTTTCCAAATTTCAGTTCCTTATCCATAATCTTATCTTCCTTTTCTGGTTCTTCCTTCGTTGTTTCATTAACCGATTTATCTTCACGAATCCCTTTAAAAACGGGGTGCCGAAGATGTTCGTCCCTAGTCCATTCTGAATAATATATATCACAGACCAGTTCAGGTCTTAACCAAGTGACATCTTTCTCCTTGGCAATTTTCTCAGTCTTTGGAAATGGTTTAACATCAGTCACTAAGGGTTTGAACAATTTATTTAAGGATTTCAATAATTCCTCATTAAAACCCGTTCCACAATTACCGATATATTTAAGTTGTCCTGCTGTTTTTATCCCTAGAACAATGGCTCCAAAATGAGATCGTGAACCTTCTGGTTTGGTAAATCCACAGATAATGGCTTCCTGTGTATTGCGGATCTTAATTTTTAGCCAGCTTCCGTTTCTCTGCCCCATCCCGTAAGGATCATCTCTTCTTTTTGCGATAATACCTTCCCATTTTTGCTCCCTCGCATAATCCAATAAATCCTTTTGAGGAGATTTGATTTCAGCGGACAATTTTATATGTTGGAATTTATGTTTTTTAATTAGTAGATTCAGGATTTCCTTTCTTTCAAGTAAAGAATAGGCTGTCAGGTCATTATTATCGAGATAAAGAATATCGAACACATAATAATAGATATTTAGGTTTTTAGGGATGGGTTCACCAGACTGCAGATATTGGAATTGAGCAATAGCATTTTTATCTTCAATTACGATCTCGCCATCGAGGATACAATCTCTCGTTAAGCCTTCCAAGTCTTTGAGGATACTGGGAAATTTATTGCTCAGCAGATTGCCATTTCTGGATATCAATTTCTTCGTGCCGTTTTGGGAAAAATAGAGTGAACGGAAGCCATCAAATTTCTTTTCAAAAAGCCAATCATTGCCATCAGGAATAGCTTGGCTTAATTTAGCAAGCATGGGCTTTATACTTTTATCGTCCAGCCCTAGGGGCTTTTTTTTTACGGTTTCAGTTTTATCTGATTTTTTCTTAAAGTCCTTACCTTCCTTTTTGATGGATTCACTTACCAATTTTTCAGAATCGAAAGGTTTATCCCATGAGAATTCATCCTTATGTTTGATCAATAGCCAATTCTTATCGACTCCAGTATGCATCCTGACGAGAGCAAAATCACCTTTTAGGACCTTGCCTTCCAACTTGAACTTAATATTACCGTTCTTCCATTGCTTTAGGAATTCTTGGTCGGATTTTACTTCCAAAGGGATATACTTACCTTCATCAAATATACTAACGGTGCCTGCGCCATAATTACCTTCAGGAATGCTGCCTTCAAACGATCCATAACTGAGGGGATGGTCTTCGACTTGAACAGCCAATCTTTTGTCTTTAGGATTCAGGGATGGGCCTTTAGGAACTGCCCAGCTCTTTAATGCACCATCGATTTCCAATCGAAAATCATAATGAAGTCGACTGGCATGATGCCTTTGAACAACAAAATGATGTTGCGTGGCATTAATTTTTCCCTTTACAGCTTTGGGTTCCGCGGTCTGGGAAAAATCTCGTTTTTTGTTATATTGATCAAGGTTCGACATAGCTTCAAAGGAAGAACAAACCGAACCTTGATAAAGTTTACAAATTATTGAATCAGTCCATTCAATACGGCATATTTAATCAATGCAGGTGTGTTTTTGGACTTTGTTTTATCGATCAGATTCTGTCGATGGCCTTCCACGGTACGCTTTGAAAGGAATAACTTCTTCGAAATTTCTAGGTTAGTCAAGCCCTCCCCAAGCAATTCAAGGACTTCCAGTTCTCTGGAGGTCAAGTCAAGAGCTTCAGGGTCAAATTCCATGGACTTGTTTTTATTCTTTTCAATTCCATTATTGATAAAAGAAATTGCCAATTCCTCACATAGATATTTACCACCATTTGCGACATGATTGATGCAAAAAATAAGTTCATCAGATCCTACATTTTTGACCAAATATCCTTTTGCGCCATATTCGAAGGCTTTGAACATATGTTGTTCACAATCCAACATGGTCAGCACAATGACTTTAATATTAGGGTATTTTGCAGTTACCTCCTGGATTAGCTGTAAACCGTCTAGGTTGCTCATACTTAAGTCAGTGATAATAATATCGACTTCTATTCCAGCATTTAATGAAAGCAACGCATCTTTTCCGTTGCTGACATCAGCTACTACATTAAAATTTGTTTGGGAATTTAAAAGAAGCTTAATACCATTTCTCACCACTAAATGATCTTCAGCTAAAAGTATCTTAATTTCGCCCATTTTTTAAAATACGTTTAATATAATGTCCACTGCGGTTCCTTTTTTTAATTCCAAAATTTTAATTTCTCCTTGATACAAATCAATTCTATTTTTTATACTCCTCAAACCAATTCCTTTCCTCATGTTATCGGCTAATTCCTCGGAAAAGCCCTTTCCATTGTCCTTGACTGTTATTTGAACTTTCTCTTCATTCATTCCCACTTTTACAGCAACTTTATTTGCATGGGAATGTTTTAGGCAGTTATTCAATAATTCTTGGACAATTCTATAGATTACTAACTTGACTTCTTGTTCAACATCTTCCACTTTATTAGAAATCGCGGTGGTAATTTGGAAATCAGGCATATCAATTCGGTTTACCATAAACTGAATGGCGGCCTTCAGTCCAAAATCATTGAGTACAGCAGGTACCAAGTCGATCGAGATATTTCGGATTTGCGAAATAGCATCGTTCAACATCAGTTTAATGGACTGTATTTCATTGGATTTACCTTGTTTATCGTTTTCTAAATGTTGGAGGTTTAATTTTATCGCATATAGGGTTTGGGCGACACTATCGTGTAATTGGGTTCCAATTCTAAATCGCTCCTGTTCTTGGGTATCCACAATGGCTTGAAACACTTCTTTTTTTAATTCCACCCAATGATGGTGTGGATAAAACTTTTTATCAAACAGGAGCATGCAATATTGTGGCTCTTGGAACTGATTGATAAATTTTTTTATGAAGGTTTCGATATTTAGGAAAGAACTTTTACTCTTTTTAAATCTCAAATTAACCAATAAAGGTTTTCTGGATTCATCTCTGTTTTCAAAAATTCCCTTTAATCTATATGCATCTTCTGAGTTTAAAAACTCAAAAATATCTCTAGAAATTAACTCCTTTCCTTTTAAACCAAATATGTAATCAAATCTTCCATTAATACGAATAACATGGAAGTTTTTATCCAATACCAGAATGGCGAAGGGACCTTCTTTAAAAAAGACATCAAAGCATAAAAAATCACTCTTACACTCTTCTTGGAGCAGGGTGTACTTTCTATTGCTGTTAGATTTATGTATTGAATCTTTTTTCGAAGTTAGCATGACTAATTAACCTTGTCTTTTTTCCTTTAATTAGTTTACTTTTTCCCATTAATTTATAAAGAAATACTTCCTAATAAATCAATTTTATATATCATCGGTATTGCTTATTTAAATTTTTAATAAGCTATTAAAATTAGCTAAAATTAATTGCTATCAACTTGGACCATGGTTGAATTAAATAGATTTCAGTACTTTTTAAGTGAATTCAGGTATTTGTCGCAATTCCGCTACAATTTATTGTGTAACAAATAATTTAACAATTAATAAAAAATTCAGTTTTTGGAGAATGTAGGGTTATTTGAAACCAAAAGGGATTGATGACAAATTACCTAAGTTACCTAGACTTGAGCAATTAATACCTGCTAAAAAGTTTAATACCCATTTTAGCAAGCCAGGGGACAGACAGCAAAACATGCTCACAAACAATACGTTATATTGTTAATTAAACAATAACAACATACCATCATGAAAAATCTAATTAATGATGTGATCGTTGAAAATAGCCCCATTCTGACCAGATTGGCTAATAATTTCACGACGGATCAAAACGAAAAAGAAGAACTAGTTCAAGAAACCTTTATACGAAGCTTGAAATCAATCGAAAAATTCATCAACCACCCTAAAATAGTCTCGTGGTTATACGTGATCATGAAAAACATTTATTTGAATAAATACAGGCGCTTAAACCTATATAGAACTGCTGAAAAGGAACTTATCTACACAGGAGAAAACAGGAATTCTAGAAACAGTGCCGAATCCAGGTTTGTCATGGGAGATATTGAAAAATCCATGAACAGCCTGTCTGACGAGAATTACGAGATAATCAGTATGTACCTAGAAGGCTTTAAATACTATGAAATTGCTGAAAACCTGGGCATTAAAGAAGGCACCATTAAGACCAGGATCCATACGATCCGCAGGATTTTGAGAAAGAAGCTCAGTGTTTATACCCATAACTAGCTAGAACTAATATCTCCCCCCGAGCAGTACCTAATACCTTTAATCCAAACCAATACAATAAAAAAAAAGTCAAGGAAAAACCTTGACTAGAGTCGAATTTGAAGAATCTATTCTTCATAAAGTTGTTCTGCATTTATCCCAAGTGCGGTAATGGATTTTAGAATGGAATAACTTACGATATTTATCCCTTTGACAGAGAGTAAATAGCCATCCACATAAGGGGCAATCTGCCAATCGTTGATATTTGTTATTTCATTTAATGCGTCTCTGACGCTGTTTAGTTGATGCAGCGAAACCTTTCCAATTTCAAATTTTAGACTTTCCATGATATACCTCCTGTACTAAGTGTTTTTCGAAAAATGTTAATTAAATTGTTGATAAATGGGAAGTAATGGATAAATAAATATCCATCAACAAACTATCTATCAACAAGTTACATAATTTTAAAAAATATTGCAATAGTTGCAAGAGAAAATGTAATGAGATGGAAGTTTAATGTAATAAAGTGCAAAAAACTGATTTTCAGGAAATTTCTTTGGAGTTTGGATGGGGAATTTCTTTATGGAGAAAGAGTTTTTGAAAAACCTATTCATAGCGGGGAAGAATTGTGGATAGAATTTAATTTGTTTATCGGATAATCCCTAGCTGGGTCGAATTCTTTTTTAAGAAAGCTCCTTGGAAAAAAGAAAACAGATCGTTTGTGATGCTTAGGATAAAATCTGCAAAAAAATATTCTTTCTTTTTTGTCCTTTTATTTTTATTCTAGATTTTTTGTACATTTACTATGCAAACATAGGAAAATCTACCATGAAGTTTAGAAAAGCCCATATAATGGACTTAGAAAGAATCATTGAATTACTTTCGGACGATATGTTAGGGAATATGCGTGAAGCTTATCGCCATCCTCTTCCTGCGGAGTACATTACGGCCTTCAATAAAATTAATGAAGACAAAAACCAAGAGCTTATTGTCATGGAATCGGAAGATGGTAAAGTAATCGGTTGTTTGCAATTGACGTTTATCCAATATCTTACCTATCGTGGTGGCATCCGGGCCCAGATAGAAGGCGTTAGGATTGATAAGGCAGAGCGCTCAAAGGGTTATGGTGAAAAGATGATCCGATATGCAATCCGTAGAGCGAAAGGTAAAAGTGCACACGTCCTGCAACTGACAGTTGACAAGGTAAGACCAGAGGCATTAAAGTTTTATGAGAAGCTGGGTTTTAAAGCTAGTCACGAAGGGATGAAATTACATCTCTAATTAGAAAAGAAACGTTTAACAATAACATGGCAGATGGCCATATAAAAAAATCCCTGGCTGCTTGGTCAGGGTTTTTTGTTTTAGTATTCTCAGAGAGTCAGCCTTTTGTAATTCTCTGTAAACAAAAAGCCCGAAAATTAATTTCGGGCTTTACTTTAATATCTAATATTTTTTATCCAGCAGGAGTCGGTTCAGTTGGAACTTCTGGGGTTTCAGGAACCTCAGGTGTTTCCGCAGGAACAACCTTTCTATATTCTTCAAAAGTACCTGCTTCATTTCCAAAACCAATGCGCAGAGTATTTCCCTGTAAAGTTACAGGCATTCCTTTGCTACACTCTTTGCTGTATTTAATTCGGTCGTTGATACCTGCATAAGGACTATTATTTACCGAATAATATTCAAAGTCCCCTTCTTGATTGTCATTCTTCAGATTCTGGAAATTACAGAATTTACCACGGCTAACTTTTAATTTATTGTCTGGCATGAATTCCAGCATTTTCAACGTATCCAAATGAGGGCCTTCGGTTATCGCTGTATCAACATTCCCTAATCCATCAACTTTAACCCATTTCCCAATCAGTTCTGTTGTATCCTTTGGAGTCTTTACTTCTTCGTCATCTTTAGAACAAGCTGTAAAAGCGCCTATAACAGCCACAAAACAAATAATGTTTAATATTTTTTTCATAAATAATGTATACTAATTCATTTAGAAATTCTATTCGGTTTAGGTATGAACCTATTGGAGGCGCAAATTGCTAAAAAATAAACCTACCTACAAATAAATTAATGTTTATCCTTGCCTATTCCAAAAATCTTCTTTACCAGGAGCACAATCCCTAAAACGACAAAACCTACTACAAGACCTATTCCAAATTCTTTAACGATGGAAGGAACCTGAGGAAGGAAATGGTGGAAAAAGTCGATATTATGAACGAAAATACCCCCTGCAACCAACAATAGGGCAATAGTTCCGATCACGCCTAAGGCTTTGATAACAATAGGTAAAAGCTTCACAAGGAGGTGTCCTAATTTAGCGGCTATTCCTTTATCGTTTGATTTTTTGATCAGGCTATGTCCTGCATCATCCATTCTCACGATCAGGGCCACAATTCCATAAACACCTACAGTAGCAAGGATGGCAACCACAGAGACCGTCAAGATCTGGATTGCAAGGCTTTCTTCCAATACAGTTCCCAGTGCTATGATTACAATCTCTACCGATAATATAAAATCTGTGGTCACCGCTGATTTTACTTTTGCAGATTCTGCAGCTTCACCTTCCAAGGCTTGTTCCTTGATGACCTCCTGTCCCTCTTTCTTTCGGTGAAAAAGATAATGTATCACTTTTTCAGCACCTTCATACGCAAGATAGGCACCTCCAATCAGTAAAATATACTTAATAACAACGGGAAGAAAAGCATTGAGCAAGAGCGCGACAGGCACGATGATTAGCTTGTTGACAAAGGAACCTTTCGTAATGGCCCATAGAACGGGTAATTCCCTGGAAGCTAAAAATCCGGTTGCTTTTTCAGCATTTACTGCCAAATCATCTCCCAGGATACCTGCGGTTTTCCGAGTTGCAATTTTACTTGCAACTGCTACGTCGTCCATTAGAGCGGCGATATCATCCAAAACCGCGAATATTCCTGATGCCATATATGAATTTTTTAATTTAGTCCTAAAAATAAACAGATTTTGCTCAAAATCATCCAATCACTTAATTTAATTGAAAAAATGCACGAATTATTCATTAAAATCCACCTCGATAAAAGCAAATCATATACCAAAACTTACAGAGTCGCAGTCCCTTGCCTCCGCTTTTTAGGACCTGGGATCATTGGAAAATTCTCCTTAACAAAACCAAATTTTAATCATTGGTTTTACAGAAAAACCATTGGTTAATCCGAATATTATTTCGTTAATATTTTTAATTAATGAATATTATTCGTATCTTTGCATCAGTGAAGGAAAAAAACACATTTGTGTATAATGATCATTCAGCATCGCCTAATTATTACTTCCTTTAATTTTAGCGTCACGAATACTTGGTAAATTTTTACCTATTACATTCAACACGCCCTCTACTTCCCTTATTGGGAATCAATACAGCCTTATTGCATCTATCTACAGATATTGGCTTATGAAAAATTTAAAAAATTTATAAAAAGAATAAAATATGACAGATTTTAAAGTTGGAATTATTGGAGCTGGCCCTAGTGGTTTAGCTATGTTAAGAGCATTTGAATCAGAACAGAAAAAAGGTAATCCCATCCCAGAAATTAAATGTTATGAAAAACAAGATAATTGGGGCGGCATGTGGAACTATACCTGGAGAACGGGTGTAGGGAAATTTGGCGAACCATTGCATGGCAGCATGTATAAATACTTATGGTCTAACGGACCTAAAGAATGTTTAGAATTTGCGGATTATACCTTTTCGGAGCATTTTGGACAGGCAATCTCGTCCTACCCTCCTCGTGAAGTGTTGTTCGATTACATTCAAGGTCGAATCAAGAAAAGTAACGCCAGAGATTATATAAAATTCAATACAGTAGCCCGTTGGGTTGACTATATGGAAGATAAAAAGCAATTTAGGGTAGTATTTGATGACCTCCAAAAGAACGAGACCTTCGAAGAATACTTCGATTATCTTGTGGTTGGTACTGGTCACTTCTCCACTCCTAACATGCCTTATTTCAAAGGGATTGACAACTTCCCTGGAGCTGTAATGCATGCCCACGATTTCCGTGGAGCGGATCAATTCATCGGACAAAAGCTATTATTGATCGGTAGTAGTTATTCTGCGGAGGATATTGCGGTTCAATGTTTCAAACATGGCAGTGATTCAGTTACCATTTCCTATAGAACAAACCCTATTGGCACGAAATGGCCTGAAGGGATCAAGGAAAAACCATTGGTAACCCACTTTGACGGGAATACTGCTTATTTTAAAGATGGAACTACAGAAGATTTTGACGCGGTAATCCTTTGTACTGGTTATCAGCACAAATTCCCATTCCTTCCAGATGAATTGCGCTTGAAGACAAAGAACTGTCTATATCCAGACAATTTATATAAAGGTGTAGTATTCAATGAAAATGAGCGACTTATATTCTTAGGAATGCAAGATCAATACTATACATTTAATATGTTTGATACCCAAGCATGGTTCGCAAGGGATTATATGTTAGGAAGAATTGATTTCCCAGCTAAAGAAGAAAGAGATGCTGATATCAGGCAATGGATGGATTACGAAGCGAAAACTGTAACGGGTCCAGACCATGTGGATTTCCAAACGGATTACATCAAGAATTTGATCAGCTATACAGATTACCCTGCTTTCGATTTAGATCAGGTGGCAGAGATGTTTAAAAGCTGGTTAAACGATAAGGAAGTCAATATCTTGAACTATAGAGATCAAGTATATAAATCGGTAATGGACGGTACGAGTGCGGAACCACACCATACCCCTTGGATGAAAGAATTGGATGATAGCTTAGAGCGATATCTGAACGAAGTCACCATTGATGAAAAAGAATTAGATAAGGTTATAAATTACTAATGGAGAAAGCAGGGAATTTATTCTCTGCTTTTTTTAATAGCCACTGAATCAGTACTGTCCCAAAAAACAGTACTTTTTTAATGTATTAAAATTTAGAGGCTTACTTTAATCTATTGTTAAGAATGCTTAATTTAGGATATCACTATTAATAAATTACCTATGGCGACCCAATCTCAGAACATAACGGACTACCCGAATAATAACACCATTTTTTCAGTATGGAAATTCAAGGATGGTACAGACTACAAACCTGTTTTTGAAAGGCTATGTGCGTTGGTTTCCAATTTAAACCATTCATTCGTGGTTCGAACGCCAAATGGCAGAACCAGTTGCATCATGGGGATCAGCTATGAAGCTTGGAATAAGTTGGGCATGCCAACTCCAGCACCCAAAGAATTAAAAACTTTTGAAAAAATAGTTGGAGGTAAACATACAGCTGTCTCCACAGAAGGCGATTTGCATTTTCATCTTCGTGCCGAGAATGCTGGAATCTGTTATGAGATGGCGAAGGATATCTACGATATCATCAACCCGGTTGCAGACAATCTGGTAGAAGTTCATGGCTTTAGGTATTGGGATGGACGTTCTATCCTTGGCTTTGTGGATGGCACAGAGAATCCGATTGGCGATGAACGAGCTCAATTTGCTTTAGTTGGAGAAGAGGATCCTAAGTATGAAGGCGGTAGCTACCAGTTTGTTCAGAAATACATCCACAACCTCAAGGCTTGGGAAGAATTACCAACTACCGAACAGGAAAAGGCATTTGGTCGCTATAAACTGTCAGATGTTGAAATGACAGATGAAGTAAAACCAAAGAATGCGCATAGTGCATTGACAAGTATCACCGATGAAAATGGCAATGACCTCAAGATAGTACGAGATAACCTTCCCTTCTCGAATCCATCAAAAGGTGAATTTGGCACTTACTTTATTTCCTACGCCAATAAATTCTCTACAACTCAAAGGATGTTAGAGAATATGTTCTTAGGAGATCCCATTGGAAACTATGACCGGATATTGGATTTTAGCACCGCCGAAACCGGCACACTTTTCTTTGTAGCTACGCAGGAAATGCTAGATTCTTATTCGGCCACAACATAAATAAAATATTTTATTCAATAAATTTTCAGAAACCCTAGTATGATTTTCTTATAAATATCATTCTAGGGTTTCATTTTTATATCTACTTTTGTTGACTTCACCAAATAATTAATCGCTAATGAGAAATAAGCTTTTCAAAAGGAAGAGTCTAGAACTGATCATCAAGGAGAAAGGTCAGTCCGAAAGTATGAACAAGGTCCTTGGGGTTCGAGACTTAGTTTCTTTGGGAATTGCTGCCATTGTAGGTGCCGGAATATTCAGCACCATCGGTTTGGCTAGTTACGAGGGAGGCCCTGCCATTTCTCTTCTTTTTGTTTTTGTTGCTTTTGCCTGCGTCTTTACTGCGCTTTCCTATGCGCAATTTGCAAGTACCATCCCTGTTTCCGGAAGTGCCTATACCTATGCCTATGTGGCATTTGGGGAACTGTTCGCATGGATTATCGGCTGGGCCTTGGTCTTAGAATACGCCGTTTCCAATATTGTGGTATCCATTTCTTGGTCGCAATACTTTGTGACTATGCTGGAAGGCTTTGGCATCCATATCCCAGCATGGCTATCTATGGCGCCACAGTACGCCTTAGAAGCCCATCAAAAACTCGTAGAATTAGGTCCGGAGGCTTTGACCGTTGCGGATAAGCTTGGATTGAAAGCCTATGAATCTGCACCTAGAATAGGCGATTTGCCTATTATTTTCGACTTGCCTTCAGGGGTTATTATCACCTTGATCACTTGGTTGGTATATAGAGGGATTAAGGAGTCCAGAAGGGCCAGCAATATCATGGTAATGGTCAAGATAGGTGTGATATTGGCAATCATTGTCGGTGGAGCCTTCTTTGTCAATCCAGAAAACTGGGTTCCCTTTGCTCCTAATGGCATCCAAGGGGTCTTGGGCTCCGTAGCGGCCGTTTTCTTTGCCTTTATTGGATTTGATTCCATTTCCACCACCGCTGAAGAGTGTAAAAATCCGCAACGGGACCTTCCTAAAGCCATGATCATCACCTTATTGATCTGTACGGTATTATATGTCGGGATAACTTTGGTATTGACAGGAATGGTCAATTATACCGAACTGAACGTCAAAGATCCATTGGCATTTGTATTCAAGTATATTGGCGTAGATTATTTAGCCGGAATTATTTCTGTTACCTCCGTTATTGCTATTACCAGCGCTTTGTTGGTGTATCAATTGGCTCAACCCCGGATCTGGATGACGATGAGCCGTGATGGTCTGCTCTGGAAAAAGTTTGCTACAATCCATCCCAAATACAAGACCCCTTCCTTTGCGACCATCGTTACAGGCTTTGTTGTAGCTCTACCTTCCATGTTCTTCAAGATGGATTTCTTTGTTGATCTAACATCTGTAGGTACCTTTTTTGCCTTTATCTTGGTCTGTGCGGGAGTCCTTTATATGGATCATTCAGGTCTATCCAAGCAATCCAAGTTTAGGGTTCCTTATATCAATGGAAAATACCTGATCGGTTTAGGATTCATCATAGCTTGGGCATTGATCTGGAGATTCAACCAAGAAGCTATACAAGAATGGCAGCACCTGGATTTCCTGTATATCCTCGAACATAAAGTATTGATTTTGATCTTCTGGACAGTATGGATTATCCTTGCCATCATGGCATATAAATATAACTTTTCATTACTTCCAGTAATCGGCATACTGATCAATCTTTACTTAATGACTGAATTGGGAACAAGTAATTGGGTTATCTTTTTGATTTGGCTAGCCATAGGTTTAGTGGTCTATTTCTTTTATGGATATAAAAATTCAAGACTCAATAATCCTCCGCAAGAGGATATCAAATAAAACAGAACCGCATTTCATGGAATGCGGCTTTTTCATTTAACAGCATCACGATTAACAACAAAATTAGCGGTTATCAGGGATGGTTTTTATGCCACATTCTCCCCATTTTTGTGGAATAACATCATCATTAATGAAAAAACTATTATTCACGTTTTTATTTATTGGCTTTTGCCATCTAACATTGCTAGCACAAAACCAAAAGCTTCACAGAATCGACTATCGAACTACTACCGCTGGGAAGCTAAATAATCAGGATATCAATCCAGATAACTATTACTTTAGGGCTTGGTTCAATGACACTTTTATTAAGGTATCTGTCAATGAACAACCTAGTAGATTGCAGATTATCAACAAAAAGACAGATCGCTCTTTCTTGTTGTTTCCTGAATCTGAACAGTATTACATTTACAATGAGGGTAATGATAAGGAAGGAGGAAAGCAAGATGTGGAATCAGAGGGAAAAATTGAATTCGTCCCAGGAAAAACTAAAACAATAGCAGGAATTCCATGTAAGTTAGCCATTTTGACTGGTGAATTTTACCTTCAGGGCGAAGAGCTTAGCAAGATAGAAGTCTGGTATTCCGAAAAACTTCCAAAACTCTATTGGGATAATTTTGCCTTCCTAAAAGAAATACCTGGAGCGGTAATGGAGCTAAAAATCGGAGAAATTGGATTAATTGCATATAAGCTTACTCAAGAAAGCCTAAGTTATAGTGAATTTGAAATCCCTAGTTACTATTCTGAACTGGTAGTTGATAATGACGAGGGTGAATACTTGGAGGAAGACAGCACAATTTCCGATGACCCTCAAGTCGACGAAGACCGCTTTTTGTACCATGATGAAGCCGGGAACTTAATGGGCTTAAAGGATGAAAATGATAATCCGATCACCGAAGCTATTTACGCATATTTTGACTATTTCAATGGAGGGATAAGCACGGTCATCAATGCAGATAGTAAATATGGTGCAATGGACAAGGATGGTAATATCAAGATCCCTTTCAAATATGATTTTCTAGCTTATGACCCAGAATACCAACAATATATCTATGCAGAAAACGATAAATTCGGTATCCTAGGAGCCAATGACGAACCTATTATTAAAGCACAATATGACATGGTGAGCCATATGAGCCATGGGTATTTAACGGCTACTGTCGGCGAACATACTGGAATCTTGGATAGATCGGGTAAGGTAGTAGTACCTATCTCCCATCAACTCATCTTGGAATTCAATACAGAGGTTTTTGTGTCTAATGTAAAAGAACAATATGTCTTGTACAATATCAAACAGAACAAGATAATCTCTCCCGGCTATGATTTGATCTCCCTTTCTGAAAAAGACCCATTGCATCTTGTTCAAAAGGCAGGTAAATTCGGATATATTAATAATCAAGGAAAATTAATCATCCCTATTAAGTATAGTAGCGCAACTACTTTCGAAGATGGAATAGCATCAGTTATGGATTCCGATGATGGAGATGCTTACTTTATCAATAGCAAAGGTGAAAAAGTAACGATTGAATAATCTAATGAAAGCATAAACAGAGCCCAATTATTAGGCTCTGTTTATGTACTTTTGTTAACACACACAATAAAGCGAGAATGAACATTAACTTCAGAAAAATCTTATTATCTATATTTTATGTTTTTCTATATAGCATTCTTGCCCTCCTTCCCAACTCGGCAAATGCTCAGGACATCCTGAACAAATTGCAACAGGAATACGATCAGTTCAAACCTGATGATCCAAATAAATTCTTCAGCACTGGGAAATTGGCACAAGCCCTCTTTTTCAATCAACAAGAGGCTGAAGCCTTTAAATTACTCAAAAAGGACATCGCCATAGCCAGCAAATTAAGTGATGGCCGATATTCTGCATATCTGTATACCATTCTCGCCATCAATCAATTGATCATTGAAGAAACCAGCAATTCTCGACAGAGCATCTTGAAGGCCAAGTCCTTGGCAGACCGCAGCAAGGACATTGAAACCAAAGGATATGTCTACTATGGCTATGGATGGATATTGGCGCGACAGCAACAAGAGGTAGAGGCTGTCAAGCAATTCTTGATTGCACTAAGTTATTACGATCAAGCCAAGCAATCATCCACCCTATTCAATCGAAAAGCGAATGTCTATAAAGAACTGACATCCATCTATGCGAACTGGAATGAATTTGACTTGCAGGAAAAATACAGCAAATTAGCGCTAAATATTGCACTGAAACAGAAAGACCCCTTGACCATCTTTGATTCTTACATGTCCTTGGGCTATATGTATGAACAGAAATATTTAGAAGACCAAGCGAACCTAGCGTATAGAAATTCAGCAGAGCAATATTACCTCAAGGCATTGAACACCTATTTGGAAAAGCAAAATGAGATACCGATCCCATCAAACTTAGCTTTTGTAGCCAATAACCTATCGCATCTTTATTTCAAGTTCTATCCTGAAGAATACCGAGATAAAGCCACGCAATATGCTGAACTGGCGAAAACGAAGGGCTTAGAATCCAAGCAGTATAACTTGGTCGCTTCGGCTTATGGGATTTTATCTGAATTGGAATTACTAAAAGGAGACACCAAAAAAGCCAAAGAACATTTGCTTTCCTCCTTGGTTGAAATCAATAAATCCCAGGTTCAGGACCAACAGATTCTCATGAGCATCTATAATACCCTTTCCCATATCAGTGAGCAAGAGGGAAATTACCAAGAAGCCATTAATTACTATAAAGAATACACGACCCTCTTTACCAATGTCTATGACCAGGAAAAGCTGGGAATAGGCAAGCGCCTTGAAGCCCAATACGAAAAAGGAAAACAGGACCAAGAACTAGCCCTTTTGCAGGTTGAGGCAGAAAAGAAAGAACAACAGATCCAATTGATGGCCGCATTGGGAATCCAGCAGAAGCAGGAATTGGAAAACATGCGCCTGATCCAAGACAACCAATCCAAAGAATTGGAAGTATCTAAATTGACTGCAGAGAAACAATTTCAGGAAATCCAGATGTCTAAGTTGGAAGCCAAAAATAGAGCACAGGAAATCAGCAACTATCAACAGGAAATCAGCTTAAAAGATAAGATCAACACCTATTATATCGCTTTGATGATAGCTGCACTCACCCTATTGGCTGTTTTATTCTATGCCTATACGCAGCGTCTGAAGCACATGAAACAAAGGGAAAACTTCCATAACCTAGCTATCGAACAAGAAAGGCAAAATGCCAAGATTTCCATGCTTACAGCCCTACTTGATGGACAGGAACAGGAACGTGCTAGGATTGCCCGCGACCTGCATGATGGCTTGGGAGGGTTGCTTTCCGGCACCAAATTACAATTATCCCATCTGAACGATCAAACCTCCGTTGAGATCCAAGAAAAGATGCAAAAGGGGATTACCCAATTGGATATGGCAGTGGATGAGCTCCGTCGCGTTGCCCACAACCTAACGCCCGATCTTCTACAGAAGTTCGGTCTGCAGGAGGCCCTGAATGACTATGCCTCCAGAATGTGCCATGACAATCTAGAGATCGATGTGCAGTTCCTGCATTTCAATAACAGCATGAATCTCGACCAACAATTGGTGATCTATAGGATTATCCAAGAACTGGTCAATAACGCCATAAAACATGCCGAACCTTCCCAAATCATTATACAACTAGTGGAAGAAGACTCCGAATACCATATCACGGTGGAAGATGACGGAAAAGGATTTGACAGCAGCAATCACAGCAACAAATCTGCAGGTTTGCAGAATATACGATCAAGAGTAGAATTCCTAAAGGGTACATTAAATGTACAATCTGATATTGGACAAGGTAGTAGCTTTGAAATCAATATCCCAAAAACCAAACAAATATGATAAATATCGCAATCACTGACGACCATCCTCTACTATCGGAAGGCTTGAAAAATATCCTAGCCCAAGAACCAGATTTAAACATCATTGGTTGCTATCCTAATGCTCAAATCTTGATCAAAGCATTGGAAGAAACTACGATAGATGTCCTACTTTTGGATATCAATCTTTCTGATGCCAATGGATTGGAATTGATCAAACCCTTGTTAAAAAAACACAAGGACCTGAAGATCATTATGCTCAGTGTCCATAATGAATTTGCGGTCATCAACAGTGCTTTTCAAGAAGGGGCGCATGGCTATATCCAAAAGAATGCTTCCATAGATGAGATTAAGCTAGGTATCCAAGAAATCCTTTTTGGAAAGAAATTCCTGTGCAAACAGACTAAACTGATCATCGACAAGAAAAATAGCACGGAGTTGAAAAGCGTGCCTAAACTAACCCGTAGAGAGAAGGAAATATTGGCTGAGGCTGCACAGGGTTTAACCACATCACAAATTGCCGAAAAGCTATTTATCAGTCCGCATACCGTCGAGAGCCATCGCAAGAACTTGATTGAAAAATTCAAGACCAGCAACTTGAGTTCAGCAATAAAAATGGCCTTAGATTACGGCTTAATACGCGAATCTGTTGATTAGAAAGCCTTTTCAAACCATTTGCTCTCTTATTTGTTTATGATTAGTAAACTAATAGAGAATCAAGATGGAAGAAAAAGAAGATGAGCATGGAAACAAAATCAATAATGCCGAAGATGTAGACCCAAACAAGGTCCCTGAAACGGTCGTTAAAGAGAAGGATGATCAGCCTGCGGCGAATAACCTTAAGAGAACAATTATTATTGCAATTATTGTTTTGGCTATCATCTACTTTATCTATGAATTGGTTTTAAAAGGCCAATAATAAAAACATTAAAAAGGGAAAGGCTATCCAAATGGATAGCCTTTCCCTTTTTTAATACTCTTTATCTAGAACCCTATGGTCCTTCCGTGTTGGATCACAGCGTTTTTCTTGATCACAATGATACCCTCACAGATTGTATATTCTGGATAATCTCCGTCTTTCAATTGTTTTCCACCTTTAATGCGCACATCATTTCCAATCCTACAATTTTTATCCAAGATGGCATTCTCGATATAACAGCGTTCGCCCACCCCGATTGGAGGAGGAGCTTGGGAAGAAGTCAATTGAACGACCTCATTTAATTCCTCATAATAATCAGAACCCATCATATAGGTCATCTTTATCACAGTGCCTTCCCCTATCCTAGAGCGGATCCCAATAACAGAACGTTGAATCTTTTCCGCTAGGATAATACATCCATCCGCAATAATGGCATTGTTCAGCGTCGTTCCAGAAACTTTAGAAGGAGGCAACATACGCGCACGGGTATAGACCGTTTCGCCAAAAAGGTTGAATTCCGGAATATCATCGGTCAGCCCGATATTGGCTTCAAAGAAAGATGGAATTGTACCGATATCAGTCCAATAACTATCAAAAGGATAGCTCAATACATTGGAAGTTTCGATAGCATCTGGAATAATCTCCTTTCCAAAGTCCATCCCATTGTTTTCTTCCAGCATCCTTGACATTACGCCTTTCGAAAACACATAGATCCCCATGGAAGCCAGATAGTTTCTACCTTGTTTCTCCAGGTCTTCCGGTACTTCAGAAGTCCAATCGTCCAATAAATCTTTAGTAGGTTTCTCAATAAAGGAAATCACTTTATTATTCTCATCCGATTTCAGGATTCCGAAGCCAGGTGCTTCCTTAGCCGTCACTGGAATGGTTCCAATGGTAATTTCACCACCATTTTTGACATGGAAATCGACCATCGCTGAATAGTCCATTTGATAGAGTTGGTCCCCAGACAGGATCAGCACATAATCATAGTCCACATTCACCAAATTCTTTTGGGTCCTTCTTACCGCATCCGCAGTACCTTCAAACCAGCGATCACCTTCATTAGTCTGTTCCGCAGCCAAAATATCCACAAAACCCTTACTGAAAATACTGAAGTTGTAGGAGTTCTTGATATGCTTGTTCAATGAAGCCGAGTTGTATTGCGTCAGTACATAAATCTTATTGTAGCCAGAATTAAGACAATTTGAAATTGGGATATCAACCAATCTGTATTTTCCTGCAATAGGAACTGCTGGTTTCGAACGTTGGTCTGTCAACGGAAATAAGCGGGTTCCTCGACCCCCACCTAGTACTATAGAAACAACTTTATGCGACATATCATTTAAGTAATTGGTTATATAACTCTATATATTTTTTTGCCGATTTGTTCCAAGAATAATCCAATACCATCGCAGCGTCCCTTGTTTTGGTCAAGTTATCAGCATAACTCAAATATTTGATTGCTCTTTTCACGGTCTCAGCAGCTTCTTCAGCTTCCACATCATTGAAGAGAAAGCCATAGCCCCCCTCTTCAACATCCTTTACAGTATCTCTTAGACCCCCTATCTTGCGTACGACAGGAATAGTCCCATATTTCAATGCATACAGTTGGTTCAATCCACAGGGCTCTACACGCGAAGGCATAATCAATAGGTCTGAAGCCGCATAAACTCGGTGAGCTAATTGCTCATTATAGCCAAAGAATACTGCTAAATCACTCTTATAGTTAGGCGTGATAGCCTCTATTGATTGTTGAATGCCCGAATCACCAGAGCCTAGTATAAATATACTTAATTTACCTGAGTTTTTCTTCAAAAGATTCTGAATTAATTCAGGCAAAATATCTGCTCCTTTTTCGGTCGCAAATCGGCCGATATAGCTCAACAAAGGCTTGCTTGGATCTAATCCAAACTCCTTGCAAAAGGCCATTTTGTTTTCTGCTTTTCCCTGATTCACGGTCATCATCGAATATTGATGATCGATTAATGCATCAATTTCAGGATCCCAATAGGAAGTATCAATTCCATTTACAATCCCTACAGCCTTGGAGCGTTCATCTGAAAACAGATGCTGCAATCCATTGGCTTCAACAAATAGCTCTTTTAGGTAGCCTTCTGAAACGGTGGTATAGGCATCACAGCATTTGATGGCTGTGGCCAGTGGGTTGATCAGGCCATCCCAATCCAACAGCCCCCACTTCCAAGTATCGAATGATGGAAGGATAATCCCTTTGCTCCAGGACATCCAACCTTGATATTGTCCATTATGGACCGTAACGACGGTCTTCACATTTTTGAAAACATTGAATTCATTGCTCCATTTCGTTAAGAATGGAACCAACCCAACATGATGGTCATGGCAATGCAAGACATCTGGATGGATATCATTATATTTCAGGTAATGGAGGACAGCATGCTGGAATGCTATCCATTGATCTGCTTCATCTTGATAGCAATAGATCTCTTCCCGATCCAGTAGATTAGGGATCTTCAACAAATACAAGGGAAAACCCAGTTCATCCGTTTTCTCCTTCAATATTTCATAGGCCAATAAGCTTGAACCTTGTTGGAACTCTCCTTTTGCGACAACATCAAATTCATGATCTTGAACAAACTTCCTGTTGAAATAAGGCATGATCACTGATGCATCTATACCTAATTCCCTTTGGTATTTAGGCAAGGCACCAACCACATCAGCCAGTCCTCCGACTTTGGCTACAGGAAAACATTCTACACTTAAATGTATGACTTTCATTTGCCGAATTTTCTTTTAAATACCAAACCGCTCAATGGTGGCAGATCCACCACAATGGCCTGCTCCTGTCCCATCCAGGGTTCATTTTCTGTAATCAATTCTTTTTTAACCGATACCCCACTACCATTATAGGCCTGATCATCTGAATTCAAAACCAACTCCCATTTACCCGGATGTGGAACCCCCAACTTGAATTTCCTCCTGACAACCGGTGTTAGGTTGAGGACCACTACTAGGTCGTTTACCATATCATGGCCGCGCCTGCAATAAGCAAAGACACTTTGGTCCCGTTCGCCTAATTCTATCCAGAAGAAACCTTCCGGACTGAAGGCTTTCTCATAGAGTGCCGGATACTTTTTATAGATCTCATTTAATTTCGCTACGAAATCCTTCAAGCTGGAATGCGGCTTATATTGCATCAGGTGCCAATCCAAAGATTGATTGACATTCCACTCTGCAGTTTGTCCAAACTCACCACCCATAAAGAGCAATTTCGTTCCGATGAATGTAAACATATATAGGTATAAGGCCCTCAGGTTGGCAAACTTCTGCCATTCATCCCCCGGCATCTTATAGACCAAGGACTGTTTGCCATACACCACCTCATCATGGGATAAAGGCAGCATAAAGTTCTCCGTAAATCCGTATACGGTAGCAAATGTCAGCTTATCATGATGGTATGAGCGATTGATAGGATCTTCCTTAAAATAAGCTAAAGTATCGTGCATCCAGCCCATCATCCATTTCATCCCAAAACCCAATCCACCATTAAATGTAGCGCGGCTTACCCCTGTCCAAGAAGTAGACTCCTCGGCAATGGTCTGCACATTGGGATAGTATTTAGAGATCGCTTCATTGAATTCCTTCAAGAAAGCAACGGCTTCCAAGTTCTCATTCCCGCCCAGTTCATTCGGCTCCCATTCGCCAGCTTTCCTGGAATAGTCCAAATAAAGCATGGAGGCAACCGCATCGACACGAAGTCCATCAACATGATAGCGGTCCAACCAGAAAAAGGCATTACTGATCAAAAATGATTTCACCTCATTCCTGCCATAATTGAAAATATAGGATTGCCAATCAGGGTGGAATCCCTTTCGTGGATCTGCATGTTCATAGAGATGGGTTCCATCAAAATTATAAAGTCCATGCGCATCCCCCGGAAAATGGGATGGTACCCAATCCAAAATAACGCCAATATGGCTTTCATGCAACAGCTCGATCAATTTCATCAAGTCCTGGGGTCCTCCAAATCGGGAGCTCGCCGCATAATAACCCGTAATCTGATAGCCCCAAGAAGGATAATATGGATGCTCCATGATCGGCATAAACTCCACATGGGTAAATCCGGTTTCCTGGATATAAGGGATCAGTTGTTCTGCAATTTCCGTATAGCTCAAGAAACGGTCGGGATCCTTCGGGTCGCGCAACCAAGATCCCAGGTGCATTTCATAGACCGACATCGGTCTGTCCAGTGCATTATGTTCCCTTCTATTGAACATCCATTCCGAATCGCTCCAATCATACCAAGTCGTCGCAACAATAGAAGCTGTCTTGGGTGGAATCTCGGCATGTAGGGCAAACGGATCTGATTTCTCTAGATGTTCACCTGTATTGGAATGGATATGATATTTATAAACTTCCCCATTTTCCAATCCAGGAATAAAACCTTCCCAAATCCCAGAACTGTCCCATCGTACATGTAATTGATGCGAATGTGGATTCCATCCATTAAAATTCCCGACTACAGAAACTGTTTGGGCGTTTGGTGCCCACACCGCAAAATATACTCCCTTGACCCCGTTAATTAGAATCTCATGAGAACCAAATTTCTCATAAAGCTTATAATGCCGTCCAGATTTGAATAAAAAAACATCAAATTCGGACAATAAGGAGTGTACTTCAACTGGTTGAGGCATAGTATAGTGGTTTTTAGCTAGTTATTGTATGTTTACTTTTTTAAAATCTCTCTCTAATTTAATAAAACTATTCCCCTGCTCATCTTTTTGCAAAGCAGCTTTCATTCCATCAACTGTAATTTGTTTTGGCTCAAACGGTAAACCGATCAGGTACAAGTGGAAATCACTGTAATATGGAGTATACAGTCCTTCCTCTCCTTGTATTAAACTGACCTGCTTGGAATCACAGCTTGCAATAAAATTCTTCTCCACATAAACACCTTGTTCATAGGCAAAGGTTTCTCCATGATCGGAATATAGGTAGGATGCATGTTCACCTTCTGAATAGTACAGGTTCAATCGTAATGACTCAACCCTACGCTCTCCAGTAAACTGCATAACTGGATATTCAGGGATAATCGACCCACCGCGAACAAAGAATGGCATCTCATCCAATGGTGTATCTATGGTGTATTCCTGACCTCCTTCATAAAAACTGTTATCAAAATAGTAGTACCAAGTTCCCTCAGGCAAGTAAACGATCTTGTTCTGCTGACCTGGATGAAGAACTGGCGAAACCAACAATTGATTTCCAAAACCAAATTCTTCCTCACGAACCATGTTCTTCGCTTTTTCCTGCTCCATTAAGGCTACAGGTCTTAAGATAGGTTCGCCATATTTGTGTTGCAACCAAAATGTTGAATAGATATACGGTAACAACTTGTATCTCAACTCAATAAACTTTTTACAGATGGCCTCCCATTCTGGACCGAAGCTCCAAGGCTCACGATCGCGGGTATCACCTGCTGAGTGGACACGCATAAAGGGCGAGAATACCCCAAACTGCATCCAACGTGTGTACAATTCACCATCAGGTTCACCAGTGAAGCCTCCAATATCAGTTCCACAGAATGAAAGTCCCGATACGGATAGACGCTGTAACTGCAAGGTCCCGATTCGCAAATGTTCCCACGTTGCGATATTATCACCCGTCCATACCGATGAATACCTTTGTGTTCCGGCATAGGCCGCACGGGTAATGGTAAACGGACGTTTATTCTTATATAACTTCTTTAAACCATCATAGGTCGCACGCACCATCTGCATACCATAAACATTATGTGCTTTACGGTGTGAACCACGATGGCCTTCAAATTGATGCCTTACATCGTTCGGGAAAGTTCCTCTTCCAAATACCGCTGGCTCATTCATGTCATTCCAAAATCCTGCAACGCCATCCTCAACCAGACCTTTGTACAGAGTACCCCACCAAGACCTTACCTCCGGATTTGTAAAATCTGGGAATTGACATCTTCCCGGCCATACAAAGCCTTCCATAAAGTAATCATCCCCCCTACGGCAGAAATAATTGTTCTCTTGACCTTGCTTGAAAACCCAATAGCTATCATCCACCTTGATCCCTGGATCAATCATCACCACAGTTTTAAAGCCATTCGCATTTAGATCAGAAATCATCTTTTTCGGATCGGGGAAATAGCGTTTGTTCCAAGTAAAACAACGGTAGCCATCCATATAATCGATATCTAAATAGATCGCATCACATGGAATCTCCCTTTTTCTGAACTCGTAGGCAACCTCACGAACCTTATTCTCCGGATAGTAACTCCATCTACATTGATGGTAACCTAAGCCCCACATCGGCGGCATATAATGGGTACCCGTCAGTTTATGATAGCGTTTTACCACATCCATCATTTTCGGTCCTTGGATATAATAGTATAGCAGTTCACCACCTTCAGACCAGAAACTGGTTTGATCCTGATGTTCTGCTGCAAAATCAAAATAAGTCTTGAAGGTATTATCAAAGAAAATCCCATAAGCTTTACCTTCCGTCACACCCATATAAAATGGGATAGTTTTATAGAGCGGATCTTGGTTGAATGCATAGGAATAGGTATCGGAATTCCAGTTCCGCACCCTTTTACCTCTCAAGTTCAGGTTGGTCGCTTTATCGCCCAATCCAAAAAAAGCTTCATCAGCAGCTGCTTCCTTAGAACAATAGACATAATAGCCACCAAAATCCACATTCTCTTCCCAGTGCATTGGCGAATGGTCTTTGTTTAATACCTTCTCATTGGTATCGGCAAAGGAAATGGTAAAATCCGATTTACGGATCAAGCATATTGTTGAATTAGTTTTTACTTTGTAATATTCGTCATCTTCCAAAAGTTCATAACTCACATAGTTATCCTCTTTGAAACTGATGGCATAGGAAAAATCCACCAAAAATGAACCCTCTGGGGCCAACCGTACGCGGATGATATCCTCGGAGAAAACTTTCACTTCCACTTTCGAGCGACCGTCCGAAAAATAAAATGCATTTCGGTCTTGTGTATAGCCTTTAACTGTTGTTAGATAAAGCTTTTCAATATTAGGAAGGTCGAGAACTGGATTATTTACGTGATGGATTCCATCATCTAGTGTGTCAGGGTTAGGTATTAAATCATTTGCAAAATCGCCCTTCTTTGTTGTATCTGTCATAAAAAATTAATCTAAATAGGTAATAGACAGTGTAAATGTCAGTTTTAAATTACAATATATTTTATAGAAATCAATGTTATTAAATAAATTCGCTTGAACATGTCCTAAAATGTACAGTCATAGCTACATGATTTTACCGGATATTATCATTAAATTGTTGTAATACAAGAAAAAGGGAATAATTAGCTTTTAATTTCGTAATTTTGTAAGCCTTTTTAAAATCTAGCCCCAGTAAGGCTAGAGGGCATAATACATCAGTAGAATAACATGAAATTATCTCAATTCAACTTTAATCTTCCAGAGTCATTGCTAGCATCTGAACCTTCAGAACAAAGAGATGAATCTCGTTTAATGGTTTTACACCGCGATAGTGGAAAAATCGAACACAAGATCTTCAAAGATGTTCTGGATTATTTTGATGATAAAGATGTCATGATCTTGAACAACACAAAGGTTTTCCCTGCTCGTATGTATGGCAATAAAGAGAAAACTGGAGCGACGATCGAAGTATTCTTGTTGAGAGAGCTTAACAAAGAATTGCGCCTTTGGGATGTTTTGGTTGATCCTGCTCGTAAAATCCGTGTTGGTAACAAACTTTATTTCGGTGATGATGATCTATTGGTCGCTGAAGTAGTGGACAATACCACCTCACGTGGTCGTACTATCCGTTTCTTATTTGATGGCACTGATGAAGAGTTCCGTAAGAACATCGAAATCTTAGGGGAAACTCCACTTCCTAAATACATCAAAAGAAAAGCAACTCCTGAAGATAAATTCCGTTACCAAACCATTTACGCAAAAAATGAAGGTGCTGTTGCTGCTCCTACTGCAGGATTGCACTTCTCACGCGAATTGATGAAACGCCTGGAACTGAAAGGTGTAGATTTCGCCGAAGTTACGCTTCACGTGGGTCTAGGTACTTTCCGTACGGTTGAAGTAGAAGATTTAACAAAACATAAAATGGATTCTGAACAGTTCATCATTTCTGAAGAAGCTGCTCGCATCGTCAATACAGGTATCGATAACAAGCGCAAGATCTGTGCTGTAGGTACCACCTCTATGCGTGCTATCGAATCCTCAGTTTCTGCCGACAAACATTTGAAAGCAGCAAATGACTGGACTTCCAAGTTCATCTATCCTCCTTATGATTTCAGCATTGCTAACTCGATGATCACCAACTTCCATACTCCGCAATCAACCCTTTTGGTAATGATTGCAGCATTTGCTGGGTATGAAAACGTCATGAATGCTTATGAGGTAGCAGTTAAAGAGAAATACCGTTTCTATAGCTATGGAGACGCTATGTTGATTATTTAATAAATCACTCCTTAAATAAGAAAAACGCAGGTCAATGACCTGCGTTTTTTATTCCTTTTTATTTACTTTGTTCTATTAAACGCTATATTGAAGCTATGTCTACCCATTTTGTCATCATCGTTGCTGCCGGAACAGGCTCTAGGCTCGGAGGAAATCTCCCTAAGCAATTTCTGCAATTGGATGAAAAACCCATCCTGATGCATACCCTGGAGAAATTTGCGGCTTCACAGTCCAATCCGCAAATTGTCCTCGTCCTTTCCGAACAAATGTTTGCCCTTTGGGATGAACTCTGCAAAGAATTTGATTTCCATATCCCTCACCAAGTGACAAAAGGTGGAAACAGCAGGTTCCAGAGCGTAAAGAATGGAATTGAATTTATTAAAGGAAGCCCTAAGCTCAGCCAAGAGAGCAAAATCGCCGTACATGATGGTGCTAGGCCTATGGTGAGCAGTAAATTGATTGATGAGCTTTATTCGACTTGCAATGTGGATAAACCGGCGGTGATCCCTGCGGTACAGAGCACAAATTCGGTCAGGATGGGCAATCAGGATCAAAACCATGCCGTGGATAGGCAAATGGTCTGGTTGGTGCAGACTCCGCAGCTCTTTATGAGCAATCTATTGATTGAAGCCTACGAGCAGCCTGAAGAAAACTATTTTACGGATGATGCATCTGTGGTAGAAAAGTTGAGCAACAACTTATACCTACTCCCAGGTGACCAACAGAACCTGAAGATTACCTTTGAAGAAGACATAGCCATTGCTCAACAATTATTTAATAAAATTAAGCGTTACCTCTGATTATTCTCAATAATATCACAATAATGGCGATTACCAATAGGATGTGAATAATACCACCAGTAGCATAACCTCCAAAGAAGCTAATTGCCCAAATGATGACAAGAATAACTGCGATTAAATACAAAATATTTCCCATAGTAGTTAAAATTTGTGTTTTGTAAAATAGTTTATTCAATGATTCAATTTTCATTAGGATAAACAAGCCATTCAAACAAATTGTTTTAAACAGACAATTTTTTTTATAACAAATCAATAACTAACTGATCGTAAGACACATAAATTCCATCCGGTAACATGGCTTCGATCTCCACATGTTTGCCGAAGCGATGTGAAATATGGGTAAGGTAGGTTTTTTTGGGATTAATTCGATTGGAAACTTCAATAGCTTCCTCCAAAGTCAAATGCGAAATATGGGGTTCTCGCTGTAGGGCATTCAACACCAATACCTCCACACCTTCTAATAACTTAAAGGTTTCTTCAGATATAGTCTTGGCATCGGTGATATAGGCAAAATTATCGATCCTGAATCCCAAAACTGGCATTTTATAGTGCATCACCTCAATCGGCAAGATTGATTTCCCGTATAGCTCAAAAGCCTGTCCAGCAAAGATCTCCTCGAGCTCCAGTTGTGGCACACCAGGGTATTTATAATCACTGAAGGCATAATAAAATTCTTTCCTCAGCGCATCATGCGTAGCCTTATTGGAATAGATAGGGATAGATTGCTGTTGTTGGTAATTGAATGCACGAACATCATCTAGACCAGCAATATGGTCCTTATGGGAATGGGTCATCAATACCGCATCCAGGCGTTTGACCTCTTGGCGCAACATTTGGTACCTAAAGTCAGGTCCTGTATCTACAATGACGGTATAGCCATTGTATTCTATCAAAATCGAAGAACGCAAGCGATTATCTCGATTATCCTCCGAATGGCAGACTTCACATGGACATGCAATAACCGGAACTCCCTGCGAGGTTCCTGTACCTAAAAATGTTACTCTCAAACCGTAATTTTTGTCTTTTTTATTTGCTGGTAAAAAGCCTTTAACTTTTCTTGGATCAAACTCTCATCCACTTCCATGGTTTCCAAGATTTGCAATAAAGAAACCACTTTCATATCAACCGTAGAGAATTTGTTCACTACGACTACTCTAGCGTTCTGTAGAACACATGCTCCCGTCCTAAATGAACCTTTCTCATAGCGCAATTTATAGCCAAGATCACTGAACAGTGTCTCTAATTTATCTAAACTTCCTTGAGTTAATGAAATCATATTATCTCCTCCTCACAATTTAACAAAGCCTCAGGAATTTATCAATTCTTTGCAGCCTTTTTATTCGTAATAAATTTATGGGCATATTGGCTCAAAAAGCCAGATCCATACGCGATCAACTGCGTATAAGCTGCAATCACCGATAAGAAGGCAACCTTTAGTCTCTTGGTACTGACCAAGGCATGCAGAAAAAGTAAAATGGTATAGATTGCAAGGAATGAATTACCGATCAGGCCCAAAATATGCAAAAAATAAATCTCGTCCATGGTCAACAGATTGATGACATCGATCATGAGCAAGAACGCCAAACCCAACACAAATACGGCAGGCAAGGCATGCACAGGCTTTAATTCTTTCGGGTAAAGACAGTAGATATCGATCCTTCCCTTCCCAAAATTATAAGTCTGTTTATAGAACTGGGCAAAGCTCGTTCTTCGTTTATGGTATACAAATGCATCAGGGATCAAGCCAACCTTAAATCCAGCATTGATCATCCGGATACTGAATTCAATATCTTCTGAACGACGGGACAATTTAAACCCGCCCGTTTTCTCCCATACTTCACGGCTGACCCCCAGGTTAAAACTCCGAGGATGAAATTGACCGACATGGTTTTTATTGCCACGGATGCCCCCCGTTGTAAACGGACTGGTCATCGAATAGCTGATTGCTTTCTGTATGGCGGTAAAGGAAGAGTGTGCGGCATCTGGCCCACCAAAGGCGTCCAATTTATCTTTTTCAATCCCCTCGATTACCTTCAGTAGGTAATCCTCAGGAACAATGATATCAGAATCAAAAACAATAAAGAAATCACCCTTTGCTCTTTCAAAACCATAGTTCCTGGCAAAGCCTTGACCTTCATTTTCCTTAAAGAAATACTGTATGTCGAGCTTGTCCTTGAACTTATCTACAATATGTTCTGCTTTATTTTTCGACCCATCCTCCACTATGATGACCTCGAATTCCTTGTAGGTCTGGTCCAACAAAGAACTGAGCATTTCCTTGATCTCAACTGGCCTGTTATAGAGAGGAACGATAATTGAAAAAAACATATTAGATGACTTCGTCTACATGATATTTATTCCGATCGGAACCATTGCGCGATACCAGCTCGGCAACAAATCCTGTCAGGAATAATTGTGATCCAATGATGATGGCAACCAATGCCAAAAAGAACAAAGGCTGGTCGGTCACATTTCTATAAACGGTACCATTGGCGATGCTCATCAGTTTTTCGCAGATCAACCAGATGGTAATAAAGAATCCTAACAAGAAACTGATCACACCTAAGGGCCCGAAAAAGTGCATCGGCCTTTTGGCAAACTTACCCACAAAGAATATGGACATCAAATCCAGGAAACCTTTCACAAAACGTCCCGGACCAAATTTAGTGGTACCATACTTACGTGGATAGTGTTGAACGACCTGCTCCTGGATATTGCTGAAACCCGCCCATTTAGCCAACACAGGGATATAGCGGTGCATCTCACCATAGACCTCAATACTCTTCACCACATCCTTCTTGTAGGCTTTCAGGCCACAGTTGAAGTCATGCAGGTTATCAATGCCTGACATGCTACGGGTGGCGGAATTGAACAATTTGGTAGGAAGGGTTTTGGTCAATGGATCATAGCGCTTTTTCTTCCATCCCGAAACCAGGTCTGCACCTTGGTTCTTGATACGGTCATAAAGCTCAGGAATCTCATCAGGACTATCTTGAAGGTCAGCATCCATGGTAATCACGACATCGCCTTCAGCAGCCGCAAAACCAACGTTCAGCGCTGCAGATTTCCCATAGTTCCGTCTAAAACGGATACCTATAACATTCTCATTCTCTTTCTTCAAGCCCTTGATCACTTTCCAAGAACTGTCCTTACTCCCATCGTCAACCATAACGATTTCGTAAGTGAAATTATTGGCATCCATGACCCGCTTAATCCAAGCCGTCAATTCAGGAAGTGATTCTTCCTCGTTGTATAAAGGTATTACTACTGAAATGTCCATAATGAATAAAGAACAAAGGTATCATTTTTGGATGATACCTTTATCATATAAACGTTAGCGTTTGTTAAGCGTTATTATCGTTGTTATCTGTATTTTGCCAAGGATGTGCTTCATCCGAACTGCTTACAGGCTTGAACATTGGCTTTTCTTTTTTGAAGATTGCCGCAAAAATCAAAGCCAATACAAAGTATAAAAGTAGGGACACAGCCAAACCTTTCAAAACCTGTCCGATCGACAAAGAGCCTAGGGCCTCTTTCTGCTGATCTAACAATTCCAAGGTCGCATCAATCTGCTCATCAGGCAAATTATTAGCCTCCATCATTTCAATGGTCAAGTTTTGGGTGTTCTCAATTGCTTCTACCTGAAGGTTAGGATAGACCAAATTGAAAATATTGATGCCGATAAGGCCAATCGCAGCCGTAATGGCCAACATAATGAAGATATTCTTCAATGCAGTGGTGAAATCCCAATATCCGCCGTTCGCTTTCCTCAATTGCAATATAAAAAATACGGCAATGGCTAAGAAAACGACATAACTAACGAATATATTGACCACCGATGAAGTGACGATCGATGTAGCTGTTTTCGAGAAATAAAGGGAAATAATGGAAAGAACAAGGGAAATAACCCCTAAGATCACGCCATTGATAATGGCTTTTTTCTTTACATCATTTGTAGCGTTGATTGAATCCATAATTTATGAGTTGTAGTTTATGATTAATTGCAATAGAGCTAGATCCAAAGCTTTGTTCGGTGCAGCCTGAGCATAATCTTCTACCTGCCCTGCGTTTGGTTTCTGTTCATTAAAGAATGAGATCAATGGATAGAATAATTCAACCAGTTCATCATCCTCTGAAAGTCCAGCAGCAACTTTCGCAATCTCGCTATAATCACTTTCGATCAAGATCTGATTAGCAATTACCTTTTCGTAAATCCTATATTCATCCTGGAATTCATCTTCTTCCACCAATAGGAACTCTTTCAAGAAATCATCCAAAGAAGGTTCTACTTCGTCATCTTCACATTCTTTCAGGTATAATAGAATATTCAAAAGCTCTGAGCCACGGTCAAGTGTTTCCTCCTCGATCGCTTCCCATTCTTCTGAATCCAGATAATCCTCTTCCAATTTCTGAACATCCTCGGCGAAGAAGTTGATCATCAATAAGTCAAAGCTATATTCACGCAATTCTTCAAAGCGTTGGTTATCATCAAACACGGCATCCATGGCTTCAACTTTTTCCATAAACGCTGCGTCTAATTCAAATGCTGAAGCTAATCCTGGAAGGATAGCCTGTCCATCAATCTGTTCTACTTTAGCGTAATTATTGACTGCTGCCTCTAGGGCATTCTTTACTTTAGTATCCATATCTTATTTAATTGATGTGCAACTTATTATTGTTAATTACCGCTAATACTTGTCCGGTTAGCTCCTGCCCAAATAAAGGACTGTTTGCCGATTTAGATTTATTGGCTTTACTATCAAATATCCATTTTTTCGATGGACTAAACAAGACCAAATTTGCCTCTGCTCCTTCTTCGATCGAAGGAACTTCCTGTCCCAAGATCTTTCTAGGGTTAACGGCCAATTTCTCCACGATCTGTTCTGGACTCAATCCAGCTTTTACCAATAAAGGCAATACTGTCTGTGCTGCAATGATACCGTTTTTCGCAATCTGGAATTCCACTTGTTTGAACTCGATCTCCTGTGGGGTATGCTGAGAAACCACCGCATCGATCACGCCATCCTTCAATCCCTTGATCAATGCTTTCACATCTTTCTTGGTACGTAAAGGAGGACTGACTTTATAATTGCTATCAAAACCTTTTACATCTTCATCGGTAAAGACCAAGTTATGGGCAGCGACATCACAAGTCACCTTAATCCCCTTAGCCTTAGCCTTTTTGATCAAATCAACTGCTTCTTCAGTAGAAATGGTACTGAAATGGATTGGAGCCTCATTATACTCGGCAAGGAACAGATCCCGGGAGATCATGACAGACTCTGCAAGATTAGGGATCCCTTTCATCCCTAGGTAGGTACTTACCTCCCCTTCGTTCATCTTATTGTCTGCTGCGATGGAATCATCTTCCGGAAATGCCATGATCAAACCGCCAAAGCCTTTTGCATATAGTAAAGCACGAGACATTAATCCTGCCTGTTGTATACTGTGTGTACCGTCGCTGTAAGCTACGGCACCGGTTACTTTCATGTCATATAGTTCCGCCAACTCATTGCCTTCACGCTTCTTGCTCACGGTCCCTACCGGAAAAACATCCACTAGATTTCCTTTTGCAGAATTCACGATCAATGCTACTTCTGAACGGCTATGGATGGGTGGATTGGTGTTCGGCTGAACGGCAACTGCCGTAAAACCACCTGCTGCCGAAGCCGCAGTACCCGTCTGGATATCCTCTTTCGTTTCGTAACCCGGTTCCCCGAAATTAACGTTGAGGTCAAAAAATCCAACCGAAAGGAATGAATCCTTCCCATCGATCACCTGAAGCTTTTTGTCTTCCGTCTTGATGTTCTTGGCAATCTGTTCGATCTTGCCGTTTTTCACAAGTACGTCTACAGTAGACAAATGCAGCGGATGTCCTGCCGAAACCAAAGTCGCAGAATTAATTAATATTGTAGCCATGAATTGAATTGAAAATCAAAAAATTGTGCTGAATGCTGTTGTTTAAGTTGAGAAAACCAGCTAGCCTTCCAAAGGTTCTTTTCCAATGAGCATTTTCAAAGACCTTCTTCAAGTATAAAAACTCCTTATTCGAAGATATTAACAGCTGTTTCATCAAAAAACAAAAGTACAAAATTCAATGAATACTGTTACAAAAACTTTTAGGAATCCTTGTCGACCTCTTTTCCCAAAAAAATCCAGCCCAATTATCCAAAAATGAAAAATGGAATTTATTTACCCCAGCGAAAGGTATTTAACCCGCTTAGGTCAAAACCTGCGATATCTAAGGCTCGATCGACAACGGTGGCTGCCAACTCTTCAAAACTTTGCGGACGGCTGTAAAAAGAAGGCGAAGCCGGACAGATAATTCCACCTGCTTGCGTAATCAATGCCATATTCTGGATGTGGATGCTACTCAAAGGGGTTTCACGGGTGAGGAGAATCAGCTTTCTTCTTTCCTTCAGGATCACGTCGGCTGCCCTAGTGGTCAGGTCGGAAGAAACCCCATGTGCAATCCTAGCCATAGTTCCCATCGAACAAGGTACTACAAACATGCAATCGTACTTTGCAGAACCCGATGCAAATGGCGCCATAAAATCTCCCTTTTGGTAGGTCGGAAAATCATAGTCTTTGTAACTATCGTTGTCAAGTTCAAACTTCCAAACGTCCTTGGCATTGTCCGACATCACGATTCCGACAGCTTCAATTTGCTCGGAAAGCTGCTGCAGCTTGTCTAACAGCACTTTCGCATAAATAGATCCGGAGGCCCCGGTAATAGCTACAACAATTTTTCTTCTGCTCATGTTACAAATCTAAAAAACTTCCGCCATAGTACCTGCAACCCCCCTTTTTAAATTAAAATTTAGCTGTTTCAACAAATACAAATAAGTCAAAAAATACCTAATTGGAAACTAAATTTGACCCCTAAAGAAAAAAAGGGTCGAATTAGATTAATTCGACCCTACATCTACCTATGAAAAACATGCCCTTGGGGAGGGCATTACAAAAGTAAAAAAATCAACAGAAAAGTTATAAAACAAGGTGGTAGATTTCCTATTTTGTAGACAAACAGCTACAAAAATTAAATAGTGTTCGTACCCAAACAAAAAAAATTGTATAGATTACATTTATTAACCTAAAAAATTTTATAGCGAATCAGCGAATTTTAGGGGCCCAATAACTTTATTTTAACTTTTTTTTGTTTATTTCGTAACGCAAAATAAGGACTATGAGTTTGACAGTACTGGAAGAATATATTGAGACCGGAAACTACCAAGATTTAGATTTATTACTGAGCCAAAACCCTGACCTTGTCAAGGAGAATACCAGCCATGACATCTCAGCATTGCTGTTGGCCTGTTATTACCAGAAAAGCCAAATCGTTCAGGTTATCTTAAAATATATCAAGAGCATCACCATCCACGAAGCCTGTGCCGCAGGATTGACCGAGCAGGTACAGTTCATGGTCGACCAAAAACCCGATGTCATCAACGAACTTTCCTCACATGGCTTTTACCCCCTTGGTATCGCCTCCCACTTCGGAAAAGAAGATATCGTCCGCATCCTGCTGAGAAACGGTGCAAACCCTAATTCTTCTTCCCAAAATGGATATCAGGTCTTCCCTATCCACTCGGCATTGAGTAACGGACAGAACACGATCGCCAAAATGCTTATCGAAGCCGGAGCTGAAGTCAATGTGCTGCAATCTTCAAGGATCAGCCCTTTACACTTAGCTGCCCAACAAGGTAACATCGATATGATTATCGTTCTTTTGGAGCATGGTGCCAACATTGCCATTCGCAACGATTTTGGCCAGACGGCCTCGGATATGGCTGCCGAGAAAGGGTTCCCAGAGATCGCGGAAATCCTGAAGGCTTAATCCCTTCTGATAATCGACACCCCAATCCCACATTCCAGACAACGTTTGGAATTGCAATAGGCCGACCTTAAATGTAACACGGCCTGGGTTTCCAATGCATTGAACAGATCCATTCCAAAGCCCATATAGCGGCGGCAAACCGAATTGACCTCCGGATTCAACTGCTCCAACCATTGTAATGCCCGGTCCATATAGACCTGATTCCCGATATACTTCCCATAGGAAAATAATATGGGCACAAAGCTGTTTATCGCCAAGAGATGGAAAAACTGTTCGGTAATCCGGGTATTATGCTTAACCGACTCTTTCTCCAGATGGAAATGGGTATTCCAGAACTCTGGGATCTCCAATTGCTGGCAATAGGTCTTTAACTCTTCCAGACTATTCGCTTCCACGATCAGTGAAAACCAAGAAGCAAAACGACAGTACATAGAGGCGAGCTGCGCCAATTTTATGGTAGGGAAATTATAGGGTCGCATGCGCATAAACTTCCATTGGAAAGCGGAAATCTCAATCAACTGCTGGCTTTTCTTTAAATAATCATAATTTGCCTGTAGCTTCATTACATAGGGATCATCCCCTTTATAACATTTCAGGAAACCCGCCTGCCCAAAGAATAAGGCATGAATGTTTTCAGGATTATTCTTCATTTTTTGGATCAACTTCAAGGAAAGGATCTGGCTCAGGTCCTGAAAGGATTGTTTATTGACCTTCATGCCGAATGCACCGGCTAACATACCCAAACAGACTCTTTCCCAATCTCCCCTATAACTATTGAGCATCAGGACCACGATCTTATAGCGATGTTCCAATCGTTCGATCCCCATTCGGTTCAAGACCTGTATTTTTTGGTAGTCCGGCACCTTCCCCATTCCATAACTGCAAGGCAACCAATGGTTGTTTTGCAATAGTTGCTCTATCTTCTGTAACAAGGCATCATCCACTAGAGGCTTCAATTCCAAACAGGGAATCAGGGTGCCATCTTCTAAAAAACAATCCAAACGACCTTCCCAAACCACATGCAGAACAACCGCATTATAAGCCTTGTTCTTCTGATGCCCATGCTGGTTCCAATCATTGGGGTCCACGTGTATTTCAATATGCCCATGCCATTCCTGGTTATTTATCCTAAGATGTGCAAAAAGGAAATCCGGTCCAGCATCGGTATTGTAGTTTCCAGGCTGCACAACCTCAATCCTTTCTCCATTGCTGCCATGTAGGTCAAAAGGATTGAAAAGTCGATATCGCCAAATAAAGTGTAGGATATGCTCTGATATACGCATAGCTAAATATAAGATATTTAACTTTCAATTACGTATTTTAATTTTAAAAACAAGTTTATGCGAAATGAAGTTACACGCACTATCCACTAAGAGATTATAACGACCTCAAAAAAACATGATTCGATTTAGTTAGGAAGGTAAATTTTCAATTGATCAGAACCTACTTGTATCTCTTCTTTTAAGTCCCCTATTAATTTAGGGGCTTGAATACCCTCTGCCCATGATTCGGCACCTACAAATACGCGGGCTTCATCCCAAAGTCCTGCCTGGATAAACAGGTCAAGCGTCTTCCTTCCTCCTTCAACAATGATGGATTGCACATCCATCAAGTACAATTGATATAGGATTTGCTGCGGAAGGTAGAGATCAAAATTCTCCAGTTCTATATATTTTCGGTTCCCCTGCCAATCGGTTTTTTTCGCATTGAAAATAATGGTTTCTGCTGCTTCATCAAAAATCGAAAGGCTTTCCGGAAGTTCCAGGTTCTTGTCAATCAAAATGCGCTTCGGATTCCGACCTTGCCATTCCCTAACGGTGAGACTGGGATTATCGAGTTCTGCAGTCCTTTTTCCAACCAGAATTGCATCTTCCTCCGAACGCCATTTATGCACCAATTGCTTACTCGCCTGATTGCTGATCCAGCGCTGCCCCAATACCGGTGCGAAATATCCATCGGCCGTTTCTGCCCACTTCAAGATCACATAAGGCCTAAACTCTTTCAGCTTCGTAAAGAACCTGCGGTTCACCCACTTAGCATCATCCTCCATAACCCCTACTTCAGTGCGAATCCCCGCATCCTGCAACTTCTTTAAACCCAAACCATTGACCTTTGCGAAAGGATCCAAACAGGCAATCACAGCTTCCTTGAAGCCCATGTCCACGATCATGTCTGCACAAGGTGGAGTCTTCCCAAAATGCGCACAAGGTTCCAAACTCACATAGATCGTACTCTCTGAAAACAGTTCCCTGGCCTTCGCCTCCCCAACCTGATCGATCACTGATCGAACCGCATTCACCTCTGCATGTGGACCCCCATAAGGCGATGTATAACCCTCTCCTATAATTTCTCCATTATGGACAATCACTGCCCCCACCATCGGATTCGGACTGGTCTTGCCTGCCCCTAAGACAGCCAATTCCAAACATCGCTTCATGTATTGATTATGCATGCTTCAAAGTTAGTGAAATAGATTTGAGTATGGAGATAGGAGAATTGAGAAAACAACTTCCGGACTGTACATGACAATGACCTAATAATTCGCTTGCATATCACACAGATTTGTAGGGGCGTATCGCATACGCCCGGGGGCATTTGAACCAGGATGAATGGGATTTGGGGATCGACTCCGCTCACCCACCAGATGGACCAAGATCTGGGAATGAACCAGGATGAATGGGATTTGGGGATCGACTCCGCTCACCCACCGGATAGTCCAAGATCAGGGAATGAATCAGGATGGATGGGATTTGGGGATCGACGATCATCAGCGGAGCCGAGATGCCGCTCACCCACCGGATGGGCCAATAGCATGACCTAATAATTCGCTTGCATATCACACAGATTTGTAGGGGCGTATCGCATACGCCCGCAACATTACAGTTTGGAATTCCAAGTTATTTTAATCATCTCTTTCAAAAACACGTTCATGTTTGTATTATGCAGGGGTATTCATGAAATTCTTGCTGCAGGGTCTGTTGTCTTGTGTCTATTGTCTGATGTCTAAAAAACTTCTGGCGAGCTGCTTTTGACAGCTCGCCAGAAGTTTTTTTCCTACCTTTGTCTTATGGATTCTCTAGGCAGCTTAAGGCAAAAATTTGTGTCGGATTTATCGTCGATTTATGATCAAGATGAGGCAATGAGCCTATTTCAGATTGCTACCGAGCATTTGCTGGGTTATTCCAGGGTCCAGCTGAGCATGAAACTGCAGGAAAAGATTTCTGAGGAACAGGAAGCCAAATTCAATTCGCTACTGCAACAGCTTCAGACCGGCAGACCCATCCAACAGATCATTGGAAAGGCACCATTTTATGGAATGGAGTTTATCGTGTCGGAGGACACCTTAATTCCAAGACCTGAAACGGAAGAACTGGTACAGCTGATTATCTCCGAAAACAAGGGCAAATCCGAACTTGAAATAATCGATATCGGCACCGGGACTGGCTGTATTGCGATCAGCCTGAAAAAAGGCCTTGCCGAATCCCATGTATGCGCAGTGGACATTTCTCCAGAGGCTATTGCTATTGCCAAGGTGAATGCTCAACAAAACGGATACCCTGTCGATTTCCGTTGCTTGGACATCTTGGAATGGAACCTGGTCTTTGATCAGGAGCAATATGACATCATTGTCAGCAACCCGCCATACATCACCGATGATGAGAAAAGGGAGATGCACCGCAATGTACTGCATTTCGAGCCCCATACCGCTTTATTTGTGGAAGACTCGGCTCCATTGTTGTTTTACGATTACATCGCTTCATTCGCGCTAAAACACCTCAAAAAGGAAGGGACCCTTTATTTCGAGATCAACCAGTATCTTTCGGAAGAAACCAAGGAGCTCCTGATCAAGAAAGGTTTTGCGAAAGTTGATATTCTCCATGACATCAACTCAGTCCCTAGAATGATCAGGGCAAGGTATATTTAGGGCAACTTCTGTTTTCAAAGATGATATAACTTTTTAGGCTAAGGGATTTCCCATAAGGAATTCTATCTTTAGTACATAAACATTAGCTCATCAATATTTGTGAGCTACAATCCTCCTCTCCTAGCTTAATTCAAAATTTAAACCATCCCTTTTGATTTCTTTTGGACATTGGTTCATTCTTATTCGAGGCATATTCGGAATTTTCGCAATATGGCCCGAACATGGGTAAAACGATTCCCGAATGAAACCTCCTAATTATTCCAGCTCCCTCTTATTTCAATTTTTTAATGATTATAGGAAAAATGCTGGCTGCTGAAGACCGACAAAATGGTTGTTTCTGCAAGTTTTTAGGGGAAATTTGGGCAGAAACCACTTCAGTATATGTCTAGGCCAATATTTTAATTCATTTTTTCAAACTGAAAAACAGCGACTTATTTGATTATGGACAAATTTAAGTTCAAAAGATTTGGCACATATTAAGGATTTTTCTACCTTTGCATCACTTCAAACAACGAAGGGTTCTCGATAAAAGAACAACGATTCCGTAGCTCAGCTGGTAGAGCAATACACTTTTAATGTATGGGTCCTGGGTTCGAATCCCAGCGGGATCACAAAAAAAGCCTCACAGAAATGTGAGGCTTTTTTTGTGCCCGCCTGGGATTCGAATAATTGCATGTTCCGGATTGGGCTGAGGGCATGGCGGACATGCACCGCAGGCATCAATTTTGGTTCGATCCGGAGAAGGTTCAGGGTAAGTGTTTGGGGTTTGCGGGGCAGAACAAACTACCTAGTTCAGGGTAAGTGTCTGGGGATTGCGGGGCTGAACAAATCCCAGCGGGATCAGATCTAAAAAATCCCCAAGGCATTGTGCCCGCTCGGGATTCGAATAATTGCATGTTCCGGATTGGGCTGAGGGCATGGCGGACATGCACCGCAGGCACAAATTAAGGTTCGATCCGGAGAAGGTTCAGGGAATGTGTTTAGGGTTTGCGGGGCTGAACCAACCCTAGCGGGATCAGTTCAAGAGAATCTACAGGGCATTGTGCCAGCTAGGGGTATTCTAATATTATTTTGTCATGCTGAGGTTCATCCGAAGCATCTCGGAGAAACACAAAATCAAAATCAGAAAAATCATAGATTGCATTAGCGAACAGGTCCTCTATCTTCGATAGAGAATGACAGTCAGTTTTTTTTAATTGACGTACAGATTCTTCACTGATTGTTCAGAATCAATAGTAAGTAAAAGTAGATTTCTGATTTTACATCGGGATCAGACCAAAAGAATCTCCAAGTCATTGTGCCCGCTCGGGATGATCTAACATTATTTTTTTGTCATGCTGAGGTTCATCCGAAGCATCTCGGAGAAACACAAAATCAAAATCAAAAAAATCATAGATTGTATTAGCGAACAGGTCCTCTATCTTCGATAGAGAATGACAGTCAGTTTTTTTAATTGACGCACAGATTCTTCACTGATTGTTCAGAATCAACAGGAGGTAATGCCGACAGTAACTGGACGCCTGTCATCAATATTTTTTTGCTTTATTTTTCCATGATTTAACTGAATTATATTGTTATTGCCTTCCCACCCCGTGTGGGCTTTCGCAACAAAAGTCTTATGGAAATCGAAGCGGTACGGGAAAGTGGAAATCCGTGGAATTAGTTTGCAGGAAGTGGCGGTATTGACTTTAAAAAAATAAAACAGGAAACGTTTAGAAAGGATGTTTTAAAGATTAGAATTTCTTTTATAGAAAAAGCGAAGCTTTATTTGTTTTGGACTGTGTAACAGTTATATGTGTTTTGTAAGAAAACAAGGTAGGTAGGCCTTGATTGAAATTTTTGCACTATATTTAAAGTCTCTACTTCGATTGAAGTTTAGAGCAAAAAAAAAACACTAACGGTCATTTAATCGATAAAAACTAAAGAATTTATAAAATTCTTGCAAACCATTATAAAATGAAACAATTCACCCATTTACTATTTGCTTTACTTTTAATAAGCTTTTTTTCCTGTTCAAAGGATGACCTAACTTCAACTGATCCGTCATCTACATCCATCGATTTTGAAGGAGAGGGAGGCGTAAAGAATATATCTTTTACAAATAAAGATTGGAAAATCACAAAAGTGGTAAACCAAGATAACAATCAAACCATTTTTGGTAATATTTATTCGTTTGACGGAAATTTAATTCAAGAAAACAAAATATTGGAATTAGATAGCTTTGGAAGCTTAGAAGCAATTTGGTCTGATAAAGGATTTATTATTAAACATGAAACTGAAACATCTGTAGTCATTCAGCTAAAAGAAAATTTCACGAATAAGAATTTTCACTTTATCATTTTCTTAGAATCGGGTAACGACACGAAGGAAATAGCAATAAATCAAAAACCATCTCAAGGGTACACAATAAAAAACATTAAATACACCATAGAGAACAATGACAACGATTCGATATTTGTGGAAAAAGGGAGTACTCATTCCTTTAATATTAATTCGACTACACAACAGGGTTTTTCATTTGATCCTTTTATAAATTCATTTGAACTTTCTCAATTTAAAAGTAACTCCGAAAGTGCATTCCCTTGGAAATTGACAGACTCTATATCGATAGAAATTCCTGCTCAAATCATAGATAATAAAGTGTTTACAAATGATGCAACATCTTTTTATTCAAATAGCCTAATTCAAAAACACAGTAAGTTTAAAGGACAAATCACAGAAGTAGCAATACCGCAAGGTCAGTCCAAGTTTATCGTTGAGCTTGAATATCGAAAACGACAAGTATCCTACATACTACATTTAGTGAATAATAGGACAAACGAAGATAAAATTATTACAGGTAAATGGATTGAAACTGCACCAACCGGAAATTATAAAATCGAGTGGCAATAGTTATAAAATTAACACGGAGTCTAAGTTCAAGTACTTGGTGCTTTCCACACAACTAATCCTGTGCGGATTGGTTTCATATTACCGTGTTTCCATAGCTATAATATTGGCTTTTGGTTTCGGGCATGGATGGTATTTATTTCCTTGCCGAAATCCTCAAAGTGTTGTTTCAATATGTTGTGGAGATAATCTGTCAGCGTGATTTCCCCGTCTTCGAGAACACAGACGATACGGGATAATTTCTTGAAATAATCAGTCCGGTATCTATAACCGTCCAAACTCGACATCAAATGTGAAGCTTAACTTTCTGATCTCTAACGGGAAATTCTGAAATCTCGGTAGAAAGTGTAAATCCTTTGGACTCCAGCATACTTTTTTCATAACCTACTGTAGCGATATTAAGTTCATCTAAATAGATATGGAGTCAATTGTCGACTTGATTTACTTTCCATAATCTGAAAGTATTCAAAAAGTCCTTCGGACATCAATAAGGAGAGTATTTCACTTTCAGTATCTTGCAAGGAATATCTGTTTAAAAAATCCTAAATCAGGAAATTTACAGTATTCCTCCCGAGAATTCAGCTTGATCCCATGTTCAGGATTGGGTTGTGGGTATGGCGGACATGCACCGCAGGCAGCAATTTTGGTTCGATCCGGAGAAGGTTCAGGGATTGTGTTTGGGGTTTGTGGGGCTGAACCAACCCTAGCGGGATCACCTCTTGGGACAAATCTAAATTCAACAAGTTAGTTTCTTTTTTTATACCCTTATAATCCACTGGTATTCTGACATATATACACTGAATACACTATTGTCTTCGGGGTTCGACGTTGTGTTTTAGGCGTTTTAGGCGTTTCATGGTCTGTATGAATGTTACAAAACGGTTTGGTCGTATCAATATCATCATGATAAGAAAGTTTACATGAGATCATTATCATGTATAAAAAAAACAAAAGCATTTGCGTCCAAAGATTGATCAATCAGATTATTCCAGAGATATACATCCTTGAAGAGCATATTCACAGAGTCAAGAATAGTTGGTTCCTCTTTAACTGGATCAATAGGTTTGGGCGAATCTTGCTTACATCCGGCCAAAATTAGTAGTAAAGCGAGTCGGCTGAATATTCCATTCAATTTGGGCATGATCAATTTGGGTAAGTGTGTTACACGACATCTGCAACACCAATATTGTTACCGGTGCTGCAGATAATATGTTGAAGTAAAAACCTGTTACTCCACTTCGATTTCTATAAAGGTCTTGTCGTTGTTCGTAAAATACATGAAAACATCAGTCCAGTATCCCGGGGGATCCTTCTTTCCTGAGGAAAATCTTATAGGTAATGTACTGTATATCCTGTTTCCGTATTCATCCTTGTCGAAGCTCCCTTGGATGCCGTAATCGATGTGGAACTTGCCCGCTTTTTCCAGTCTGTATGATGTCCTGAAGGTATAAGTTCGATTATCTTGAGAATATCGTTGAAACCGTAAGTTTTCAGAATTTATGGAGTGAAATACGTTAGCATGTACATTAAGATTATCGACAAAAAAGACTTGGAAATCTGATATATAAAGATCACTCACTAACCATGAAAAATCTGGCAACTTTAAATTCTCCGCCAGAATTGTTCCATCAATCGAGATCGTGTCACCTACAGCATATACTTTCTTCCTGGGCACAAGCGTTAGCATTACCTTAGATCCCTCAATCCTGTCAATACCTTTAAACGACTCAAAATACTCAAGCTTTTTACATTGTGAAGCCGTGCAGAGTGACAAAATCACCACCGACAAGAATATCACCAGTCTTCTGTTTTTATTATTAATAGCCATATAACTTGAATAATTCTATAATTTCACCATTTGTATTTTTATTGGATACTGCGCAATAATCTTGCTTTTCAGTTTAGGTATTTCGGTAATATCATTCGTCAATAGCGCATAGATCTGTCCGAATGTAAAGCCCGAAACCCTATCGATTCCTTGGTAAACCGACTGGTCTCCTGGATAATTAGTTCCGCTTCTTAACTGTATCGAGTTAGTTTTCGTAGCCAAAAGGAACAGGATCATAAATCAGTGTACTGTCCTTTTCCAAAAGCAACACATCGTCTTGATCTTTAGGTAAGAAGCGAACATACAGATGCGTTGGCTCCAATGAGTTCCCATCCGGATAATCCGCCTGGGGAGCAACAGACATTAATAACTGAATTGCTTTTTTCATGTTTGGGAGAGAATATGGGTTTTCAAGTTTTTCTCCCAGACCGGAAACCGTTGTTGTGATTTCGTTTTCTGTTTCAGGCACTATGGACTTTTTTTGACATGATACTACAAAAATGGGAAGCATCATAAAAGTTAAGAAGCGTGTTCTTTTCATTTTAATTTTTTTCGCTAAAATATATACAGTTTATATATTAACTAATAATATTTATTTTTTTAATAATTTGTTAACATTAATCGTATTTCTAAAAAACTACAACAACACGCAACAATCACTGACTCCCAACAATCCTAAAAAACGGTGGAATAATGAGATTCTTAAAAAGATCCAAATTGACACATAAAATTGAAAACAAAGATTTTCAATAACTCGTATCATTAATCAAAGTTTCATCTGTTTATTATACTTAAGTTTAATGTAAAAAATATGAAGATAGGTTATGCAATAGATTCCATTAAGGACCAGAATTTGGATTTACAAATTAAAGCTCTGGAAAATGCTGGCAGTGACAAAATATATCAGGAGAAAATTTCGGGTTTTACAAAGAACCGCCCCGAACTTGATAGAATGACAGAACAATTTAAAAAGGGGATGAACTTTATGTGTGGTGATTGAACCGATTAGGAATAGAAAAGTTGAGCATTAATAATTAATCTCAAATAACGACACAACATGAAAAAAATCAACTATTTGAAAAAATATGGTATACCTCAAGATAGGATTGAATCTATATTGTCTATGACTAAAACGCCTAATAAAAGCTTTGCAAATGAGCAGGAAGAAATCTACCAAAGAATTTTCTTGAGTAATAGGAAAGCTCATAAAATAAAGCAGTCAAAGGTTATTAAAAAGATTTCTGGAAAACCTAATCCGTTTATGTAATCGTCAAACTTACTTGTTTCATTCATTGACAATTCAATCTCTTTTTGTGATAGTAAAATCGATTTAACCCCAGATGATACCTCATCCTTTTGCGGAGTACTTATGTAAATAGGTTTAGGTAGGTCAATCCAATTATTTCGTCCCGACCCTTTCTTAGCATATTCCTTAAGGAGATAGAATGAATTTCTAAACTCTATTTTAAATAGTCTGGTTAATATCGTAAATATTTGAACCTAAATCGAATGATTGTAAAGAATATTTTCCATCAATTGTTTTTAAAAACTTGCAACTGACTTGCTTGACAACTGCTCTTGTATAAATGTTTTACCCTCACTTCAAACTTTCCTTTCCCTCTTTGCTTCTTTGTGCTCAATAGTATTGGCAATCTCAACAATCGCCTTCGTATCTTTATCGAAAACTATAAAGCCAGAGGACTTTGTTGTTTGATTTGCTACTGAAGACCAATCAGAGTCGTAATGTACATTAATATGCGTATTAGTACTATATAGTTCTGTCATATGAAGCGAGAGGGTATATTTTATTAATTGTCTATTGTATCTACTCAAATAAAGCATTGATATTTTAGATCGAAGTTCAAGATAGTCTGACTGATCCGTAATATTATGTGACGGAACATCAAAGAAAACATTCATAAGAAGATTCTTTTATACTTAAAAGCCGATAGGAATTCACGTCAATCTTTTGGGATTAAACCTACTTTCAACTTATTCAATCGTCTCAAATCCTCCAATAAAAGGTTCGAGTTTAGTACCAGCGGGATCACAAAAAAAGCTTCAATCATAGATTGAGGCTTTTTTTGTGCCCGCTAGGGATTCGAATTGTTGCATGTTCCAGATTGGGCTCAGGGTATGGCGGACATGCACCGCAGGGATCAATTTTGGTTCGATCCGGAGAAGGTTCAGGGTATGTGTTTGGGGTTTGTCGGGCTGAACCAGATGAGAAATATAATGTTAATTTTTTAGCTATTGGTATAGTGATTATTTCCTGCTGTTTTATGTTGATAAGGCTGCTGAATAAGAGAAAAAATGGGTAAATGAAAGGACTTAAACAAATTTCGTTTAATTTAAACATATAGGTTTTAGTATATGCGAAAAAAGTGCCGTTGATTTATTTTGTCAAACGATTGGCAAAATAACAAAAACTATTAATCATTAAAAAAAACTGAAAAATAAAAAGATTAAATTTAGAAGAGATGGAACAAAATTATGCATCATGGGGATCTAAAGACTCTGTTACTGGACTTATGTGCGGTGCGGCGTTAGGACTCTCTATATTAGCAGATCCTTTATCTGCTTTAGGTGCAGCTCCAGCAATAGGCTGTTTGATTGGATTAATTGCTTAACTTAAAAGTATAACAAAATAAAAAAGATCACTTTTGACAACATGTCATGTTATTATGGAAAAGGTGCGACTCAATTTATTGATGGTGCATGTGCGGGGCTTGGTGGAGCTGGTTTGTTAGCATCAGCATTACGTATAGCATCAAATGTTCATCCAGTAGCGAAGGGTGTATATTGGGGAGCTGTAGCTGGTTGTGCCGGATGGGCTATCTATAGATTATCCCAATCTGTAAATTGGCTTTTTTAAACTTTATCTTGGAGATCGTCAACGAGAATTTGTCCTATTACAAGGAGAAGCATTTTTTTATATCCGTGAGATGATGAATATTTTCCTGACGATCTCTCTTCTTATTACACGCTTATTGATTTAATTAAATTGCAAAATAGGACATGAAATCACTTCGATTAATTCTAATAATAATAATGTTGAGCTCATTCACAGCGATGATGTTTTTTCTATTTTCCGAAAATGAAGTGCACAAAAAGTACGGCTATGCAGCGATGTTAATTCTCGTCATAGGTCTGGTTATAGTGCGTCAAATTGATAAAAGAAAATCGACCAATGAAAGTGAATAATTTTGTTCGATACCTGATAATAATCACAATCTATGCTTTAATTTCAACAGTTATTAATAACTCAATAATTAAGGACGATTTGTACGGATAAATCTACAGGGACAACTCTCAGATAAACAAATCACTTTGATTTTGGGAGAGCGGCAGAAATATACTTGGTTAGCTCATCTCATATCAACGATAATAATCACGGTAAAATTAGGGCTTATAGCATTTGTCTTATATTCAGGAAGCATAATTTGGGGTTACAAAACTAAATTCTCACGGATATTCAGATTGGTTTTAGGGGTCGAATTCATCTTCTTAATACCATTAATAATCAAAATTGTCTATTTCACTTTTACCCAAACCGATTATTCTCTGGAAGACGTGCAATACTTCTATCCCTTATCTCTTCTTAGGCCGGCCAAAATATTATAGCCTATTGGGTTATCCGTAAAGACATTTATATTGGAACTAGGATCTAATTTATCCATATCCGAACTAATCAATTTTGATCGTAAATCTCTATTCGCTTGGTCATTCCCACTAAAGGCTGGGTCGGTATTGTTGAAAATGGAGAAACCCCTATATACTTGGATTCGAACGACTTTATGAAGGAAAGTTTGATGAGTTTGGAGGAATCAAAGATCGGAACATTTTCCATCAATATGCAAACTTCACCAAGATTGACCCAGTTCTACAACGTTGGAAATTTCGATCCGGTTGAATTGACCAGTATAAATTTTTCAACTGAGATAAGACACGACTTTCAGAAGGGTGCATCGGCCTGTCAGTACACCTACATATCGTTTTATACAAATGAAGGAATTGTCATGATTCCAATATCGCAGAAGGGTTGCGTAGCAAAGTTAAACCTCATAAATCATGATCAGATCTTAAAAGGCAATGAAAACGATTTAAGTGGTTTTGGCACCGACATAAGCAGATGGACAAAGGTTGATGTCAGAAATGAACGGGAAGGGATAATGGTGTATTTAAATGGAGATTGGAAATACAAAATTATCAGGTCTTAATAATTACTATATTGTAATCGAAAAAGGAATGCTTATATGGCCGAAAATGCTTTATTGAAAAACATCTCAAAATATGTAAATCTTACACAAGATGAAATTTCAACATTTGAAAGTTTTTGGACAGAGAAAACATTGGAAAAGGGAGACTATCTCCTACGTAACGGCGATACCTGTCGTTATGATAGCTATGTCGTTTCGGGAGCCTTGAAAGCATTTTACATCAATGCTGACAATGGCAATGAAGAAATCCTGTTTTTCGCTATCGACGACTGGTGGGCCTCAGACTTAGATAGCTTTTCCAAACAGAAGCCATCCATATACAACATACAAGCCATAGAAAAAACGACCGTTTTACAGATTAGCCATTATTCTTTTCAGCAGTTACTGGTTGAACTTCCCTGTTTGGAGCGGTACTTTCGGCTAATATTGGAGAGTTATCTGGGTGTATTGCAAAAGAGAATTATCTCTAATAATGCGTACGATGCCGAAAGCAGATATTTTGCCTTTTTGGAAAACTACCCAAAAATTGCGTCCAAAGTACCCCAATATCTGATTGCATCCTATTTGGGTGTGTCAGCGGAATTTATTAGCCGTATCAAGAAAAAACATAAACCGTCTTGACCTACATCAATTTTTCCTAAATCAATTACCCTGAATTTTGCTTCATAAAAATTAAGAAGCAAATGAAACAACATCCTATTTTTCAGAATACCAATATATGGCATAGAGATTTGATTAACCGGACAGTAGTTGCACCCATGTCACGTGTGAGCGCTACTGCGGACGGCTTGGCTACGGAAGAAATGAAGGACTATTATTCCGCATTTGCAATTGGAGGATTTGCGGTAATCATTACCGAGGGCATCTACACCGATGTATACGGTAGCCAGAGTTATAACAACCAGCCTGCACTTGTAAACGATGCGCAAAGCGCTTCATGGGAAAAGGTAACCCGTGCTGTCCATCAATCGCCCACTCTGATATTTGCCCAGTTGATGCATACAGGTGCTTTATCGCAATATAGCGAGGACACCTTAGCCCCGTCTGCCTTAAAACCTGCTGGTGTAAAGATGGCTTCCTTTGCTGGTGAGGGGGCATTTCCAATCCCTAAAGAAATGGACTTGATTGATATTGAAAGAATGAAACAGGGCTTTATCGACGGAGCTGTAAACGCTTATAAGGCAGGCTTTGACGGCGTAGAAATTCACGGGGCAAATGGCTACCTGTTAGACCAATTCCTCACAGCGGAACTTAACCTCCGTAAGGACCATTATGGCGGCACTATGCAGAACCGTTTCCGTGTTATTGCTGAAATTATCGCTGGCATAAAGGCATCCGTACCGCAGGCTTTTATCGTCGGTCTACGGGTTTCAGAGGGGAAAGTAAATGACCTTACCTACCGCTGGGCTGACGGTATTGAAACTGCAAAAGAACTGGCAAAAGAAATAAAAGCGAGCCAGCCCGATTATGTTCACGTAGCGGTACAGACGGGCGAATGGGAACGGGACAGCTTTTTTGGAGACGGATCATCATTGGCCTCAGTTATCCGGCAGGCAACGGGTATTCCTGTAATCGCCAACGGAGGTTTCCATAATCTTGATAAAGCGGAAGTTGCCTTGAAAAACAACCACGCAACGCTAATCGCTATCGGAAAAGCAGCATTAGCAGACCCCCATTGGGTGATGAAAACAATCAACGGATTACCCCTGATTCCTTTTCACCGTGAAATGCTGTGGCCGGAGGCAACCCTTAGCCATACCCGGAAAATCATCAACAAATTAAATCTTGAAAGTAGTTAGAAAAGGAACGATGAAAATGAACAGATTATTGAAAACCGGCAATTATCTTTCAGTATATGCCGTCACAGGAAAAACGTTCGCACAAAGGAACACATCTATAAATCAATTAAATAAAAAATGAAAATTTCACAAATTAAAATTACGCCGGACGCATATGAACCATTCCGTCTCGCACAGGGACATCGTGTAGGTGATTTATTGTTTATTTCCGGACAGACCGCTATTGGCAAGGATGGAAATCTGGTAGGTATAGGCGACTTTGATGCCCAGGCACAAATGGCTTTTGAAAACCTGGACAAGGTATTGAAAGCCGGAGGTTCAAGTTTGAAGAACGTGGTTAAGGTCACTATCATGCTCCGGGATATGGAGAACTTTGAGAAGATTGTCGAATTGAGAGGAAAATACTTTACTCCCCCTTATCCGGCAGATACTATTTTTGAAGTATCCTCATTGTTTTCACCGGAGGCATTGATTGAGATTGAAGCCATTGCTGTAGTCGATGTTGAGGCAGATTGGGTAAAGTAATACGAAATTTAATAATTATTATCTTCAATATTTCCGCCCTGATTATTAAACAATAATGCAGGGCGTTTTATTATTAAATTTGATCCTATATTCATGGAGAGGAAAAATATCAATCATTAATGAATATTTTTAATAATATTTATTTGAAATGTAATATTGAAATAAAGGTCAATAAAATGAAAACAACTAATTTACTATTAGCAATCTGTTTAATTGTCTTGAATTCATGTATTTCAAACCAATTAGTTTTTCAAAAGAAGGACACTTTTCAATTAGATAATCTCCATATTAATAGTATTGCCCAAATTGAAAGTAGATCAAAAGATATAACTCCGAACCATAAAATTGGATTAGGAAAAGGATTATATCCTAATAAAAATAATTATACTTTAGGGATTCCTAAAACTTATAAAAGTTATGAAAAGCCAATTTTCAACCTTGAAACTCAATATTTCTATTCGGAAAAGGACAGCTTGGTAAAAGTAATTCTTTATCAATGGGACAATGTACAAAGTAAGAAAGATGAGCTATCTGAAGAAGGAAATTATGAGAAAAAATTTGAGTTATTTCAATTAAAATTTGATTCCTTAGCTAATTTACTTTGCCGTGAATTCGGGAATCCTATCGTTGAAAATATTGAAGACATTTCAGACTTTGGCGAGACTTATAGAGATGATTTAAAATTTAAAAGAGCGGATGGACTCAATGCATATTTATTTATGTTTAAAAGGAATATTAATGGCTACCGACAGATAAGACTTGTTCTATATAAAGATTAACATGAAAAAAATAATGAAAAGACTCTAACTAAATTTAAGGTAGACCTATTGAAGCCATAACTTTATGGGTGGTTACTTAAATTTGATTCCGGTTTTACAGCAAAACTGTCTAGGATGAATCTAATCATCTATTGTGTATATTCAAGTGTTACCCTTACGTTTAGAACAATTTTCTTGAGAAAAGGAATTTACATATTAGTATTAGGTGTTTTAACATCATGCAATCTTTACACTAGAAAAGAGGAGGTCTTGATTACTGATAAGGATTTTATTGAAAACTACCGAGAGCTATCTCCAGATAGTTCTATGGTATTAATAAATTACAGTATAGACTTAGGAGCATTCGGCGTTGGTCAATCAGGAACTTCAATTTTGAAAATACCTGATACAACCAAAAATCTTAGAGAATTTAATATTCCAAACAACTACACTCAAGTGAAATGGATTGATAATCAAAACATTTCAGCCATGTATGACATTCTACCATCCCTAAGAGAAGGTGTAAAATTCGAACCTAAAGATCTTGAAATCAATAAAATTAAAGTTCATGTTTCAGCTTTGGATTACATTGATCAAGGGTCACAGCAACAAATTGTCCACCGAGAAGTCTCTCCAAATGGAAGATATGAACTCGTCGTATACCGCTATTCGAAAGACATAAATAACTTAAATTTCATTCACATTTCTGTAATTCAACCGGGGAAAGAAATCCCAAAATATGGAAACTACTTTATTGCAGATCCGCAATCGGATTACGTTTTTTATGGGACATGGACTAGGGAAAGTGAACTCGTGTTTTATTCAAATTCTCAAGATGCAGAGTTAGTGCAGTATTATTTAGTTCAGAAGCGACCAAAAGTTAATTATAATATCATAAGGGACGATCAAAAATACAGCAATAAATATAGGTGGATTGAAAGGGGAAGTGATTTAAGTAATCACGAATAACAAAATGTTCCGAGTTTTGTACCTTCTAGAATAGATTAATTAAAAAACAGGTTAACATGCACCGCAGGCAGCAATTTTGGTTCGATCCAGAGAAGGTTCAGGGTAAGTGTTTGTGGATTGTGGGCCTAAACCAACTACCTCGTTCAGAGTTGAGTTCGGGAAATGAGAGGTTGAAAAAATCCTAGCAGTATCACAAAAGAAAGATAGTCCTGGGTTCAATTCTCCCTCCACAATCACTCTGTAAGGCACTAAATATTAGGTATTAATCAATATTTTTTTACTTTTATGGTATAATATTTTAGGTCATGAAGAACAATAAAGTGAATAGGAAGGAGATTGATACAAATTCTTTTGTTGCGATTCTTAAGAAATACAAGAAGAAGGTTTCTAAAACCGAAGAGTCTTCAAAGATTTTTTTGACTAAAGTGGGAATAATTGATAAGAGCGGAAATCTGGATGAAAATTATAAAAATCTATGTATTCCGCAGGAACAGGAATAGTATACGGTTTCCACGGATGTGACCGGTCTATTGCTGAAGAGATAATAAACCAAAAATTAACACTCAAAAATAGTGAAAATGAATATGACTGGGTTGGAAATGGCATGTATTTTTGGGAAAACATCCTGTTAAGGATCCTTGCGTAATAGGTGCTATTATTCATCTAGGTAATTGCTTGGATTTACTGGATTATGAAAACCTTAAAATCTTAAAAGCAGGTTTTGAGCTTTTAAAAGCCACAGAGAATGACAGGACCTGTTGGAGGAGAACCGTACAGATTCTTCACTGATCGTTCAGAATAGAAAGAAGGTTAACTTAGATTTCTGAATTTCCTGCGGTATAGATATTTGTTATTTCTTAAATATTCACATGTTTAATCCCTTCAATAATTGCTGACGGGTTATTTCAAAAATATTAAATTAGTCCTGCCTTGCCTGGTCTCCCTCCTCCCATTGAACATTCAATTAAGAATTGATATGAAATATATTGCTCCTTCATGAAAATAGGATATATTAGACAAGCGATCTCTCGAAAATGTTATCGTTTAAGATTATGCAAGAGTTTTATTTAAATGATTTTTTAAATATCCCTGGAATCAGTTCAGCCTCTGGAATAGAATTTTTGGAGGGTCAAATTTATATCGTATCAGACAACAGCAATTATCTTTATGATTACCGAATAACTGAGAATCTGCTCAATAGGCACGTCCTTTTACAAAGCCCCCAGATGGAAAGGATCGCAAAACCTCTAAAACTTGATCTGGAAGCAATGGTACTTACAGATGACAGGATATATACTTTCGGATCTGGTTCAACTGCTGTCCGGGAAAGAGGATTTTCTATTTCCAGAAACGACTGGAGTACCACTGAGCTAGACATGGGAAACCTGTACAGCGCCATGAAAAAATCAGCTAACATTTCCTCTTCTGATTTTAATATCGAAGGGGTAGCAATGCATGGAAACAGCTGGCTGTTCCTGAACCGTGGAAATGGTCCAGCTGGACGGAATGTAATTTTCAAAGTCGATGGAGATGATTTAATCAATGACTTCGTGATAACTTGCTTTGATATCAACTTACCACAAATCGACGGTCTGCTATTTGGTTTTTCAGGTGCTTCAGTGGTAGATGATACACTTTATTTCATCGCAACTGCAGAAGAAGGACTATCTACTTATGAAGACGGAGAAATCGGAGGAACAGTATTCGGAAAATTCGATTTAATAAATATGAGAATGGATCACTGTCAAAAAATATCGAATGATCAAAAATTCGAAGGGATTACATATTATGAATTGCAGCCCGATATGATTTCTTTCTTATTGTGTGAGGACAGCGATGGAAGTTCCGATTTAACTACTATTTACAGACTCGATTTCAACCTTCCATAAACAAAAACTCCTTTCGAGATTCCATTCAAGACTGTAAAAATCTATTTGAAGAAGTACAATCTTTCAATATGGTTAAGGCTTGTAGCTAAATTTAAATATTTGGCATGACTTTAGTTCCTTAATATCAACACACTACTATATTTTTTATGAAATTTTCTCTTCCAAGAAAGGGTAAATTGACCTTTGGGTTAATTTTTATCTTAAGTTCCGTTTTGTTTTCGGCATGCAGCAAATCTGAAAACGGTGAAATCCCCATTGACAGCAATATTGAAAAGGTTTTATTAGTTCCAGAGCAGGAAGAAGGTTATGGTGGCTACTATTATGAAGTACATACACCATTTGTATTTTTCAAAAATGGTCGCTTTATCCGATCTCCATACATTCCAATAAAAGAAATTAATGCAGACAAATATATCGCTGGGCAAGGTGAAGCTGTTGGAACTTGGACGGTTACTGGAGAAAAGGTGAATGTTACTTTTGAATCGGGTAATAAAAAAACCTACGATTGGTCAAATAATGTAGGTTATCCGCCAAATGCTGGACAAACACTTTCAGGTTCATATGAAACCATCTCTGGAGGAGGTACCATAGCAGTTGGAGGAGAGATAGGTATTATGAAATATACCAATATGAGTTTCACAAAAGATGGCTGGTACACAACCGAGAAAGTCTCTTCCACTGAAAGTAGCACAAATTCTGCCTATAAAACATCCAAAACATCTGGAAGATACACGCTGAATACAGATTATTCAATTACATTGAAAGCTAACAACGGACAAGAGAAAAAGTTATTCTTTTGTTGGTATGACAGTAAAAAGAATAGGGTTTTTAGACTTGCAGGACGCACGTTCAGTCCAGATAATTAAAGGAATAAGCACAAATTTGATCTAAGAATCGAGCAATAAATCATGGACCAAGTCCTAAGTCTCCGTATTAAAGGAAGTTTTTTGATGATTTCAAAAAACTTCCTTTTTATTTTGATGTGGCTAGGAATAGTTTCATAACCTGTGATCTAAGCAATTTATATAGTCAATATTAAGAGGAAAATTGATAACTCCTCCCCTTGATTGACTTCTGAAAGCTTCTGTCTTATTAATAAAAGAGGCTACAATTTATTGCTTGGATAACCTATCAATTCTCCTTTAAATTAGCCCCTAAATTGTTATTCAACATTAAGAATATTTGCTAGGATTACCCCAAAATTATGGGGCTTTTCTATAGCCAATCCGACATAATTTTTGTAAATTAGGGTATTCTCAACAGCACTAACAATATCCTGTTTTGACTATTATATTTATTCTTATCATTAGTTTTTTCGCTTCTTTGGTACGGTCAACTTTAGGTTTTGGTGAGGCGTTAATTGCAGTTCCGTTTTTCCTTTTATTCTTGCCCGTAGATGTTGCCGTTCCGCTGGCAGTTATGTTGTCCATTGTCATTGCTCTTGTGGTAGTGATACAAGACCATAAAAAGATCCATTTTCACAGTGCCAAATGGTTGATTATATATGCTGTTCTTGGCCTGCCTTTGGGTATCCTTATACTGACCTACGCAAATGAAACCATTGTAAAAACAGGACTTGGCTTACTTATTATATTGTATTCACTTTATTCCCTCTATTTTACAAAAAATAAGGCCTTGGAAGAGGACAATAAGTTTTGGCTTTTCATTTGCGGTTTTTTATCGGGCGTATTTGGCGGAGCCTATGGCTTAAATGGCCCGCCACTCGTTGTTTACGGAAATTTGAGACAATGGAGTGCAAAACATTTCAGAGCTACCTTACAGGCTTACTTTTTACCGGTCAGTCTGTTAAGTGTCGTGGGTTATTATTCCAAGGGATTGATTACGACACAAGTTAATATTTATTTTCTCTATTCGCTGATCACAACCATTCCAGCTATATTTTTAGGAAGGTACCTAAACCATAAATTAAAGGATGGGGCTTTCTTTAATTATGTTTATTGGGGGTTGATGCTAATCAGTGTTGTTTTGATTGTCAGCACTTTAGTGTAATTGAAAGAACAGTATTTAGGTTAAATAGTCTAAGAAGAACAAATTGGCTGTATAAATTTTATTGGTAGACTCCCATCAGGCAATGTCATTAAGTTAAGAAAAAAATAAATTTAGATTCTTCGTTACTTTTGAAGCGCAAAAGTACCAAACCGACGAAGGAGCTCACGGATACCAAAAAAACAACTCGAATCCGTAAACGCTTTGGCTCATTTAAGGTGGCTTTTCGCACGGGCTCCCGCACATGGATAGAATGCCTTGTTGTCGGGAATATCTTTCAGAAGATCATCCCTTTTAATGGGATGATCTTCTGAAAGCATTCCAAGGCCAATCCCAACGCACAGGGCAACGGCATTCTATCCATTTTTCCGCCACTGGAAATGAGCCGGAGGCTAAAGAACTTCCTACGGAAGGATGATGTTTGTTTAAGAAGGCAACCCACATAGTGGGTGAAATATTTTTCTGAAAATGAACAATACCCCTTTGTGTGCAATGTCAGTAAAGCAATTGCTAACGATGGGGAGATTTTCTTTGTACAAGAGGATATGTTCAGATTTTGGTTATCTAAACATGTACACAATAGTTTTCGATATCAGTACATATATAACGGAAAAAAGCCTGATTGTAGGAGTAAAAATTGGTAGTTTTAGATACTCCAATAAATCAAGGCGCTTATAATTATAAAAATTGACCATTGGAATAGCTTCAGAAACTTTTTATTAAGTGGACCGGATATAGCGACAACTATAAAGAAAACCAGAGCATTTAACATAAAGTAAATGCTCATAATTGTTAGCAGCATAGTACGATATGAAGTTAGCAGGTTAGTAAAATTCAATAAAGAAAGGACTGTGGCGATTATAAATAGGTCCATAGAGACAACATGGAAAGCACCTCTTGCCATTATCCAATTTTCTACTTTTTTAGCTTCGGAGGCCTTTGGAGAAATTGATTGAATATCCTTATCTCCCCAATAAAAATGGAAAACCAAAGCGATCAAAACAATTATGTTTGCTATTACCAATCTTGAGTCCATTTCATTTCAATTCTTAAAACCATTAATAAATTTTGGATTTTTACGAGGTACAATTTTGAGGTCAAAACCTATACTGAAAAAATTAATCATCCCACCAACTTGGTTTCTTTCCATTTCTAGATCCTGAAATCCGAGTTCCATTGACAGGATAGCAATCAATTGTTTCTTTGTCATAAAATATTACATACATAGATCCATCTTTTAAAGAAACCAGATTAACAAATCCATCAGAGTCGGTCTTAATTGAACAGATCTGATCTGGAAAATCTATGGGTTTTCCATTTCCGAAAGGGTTCAGCTCCACCATGGCATCTTCCTCATTGATACGTTTAATCTTTATCTCAATGCTAAATCCTTCAAAAGGGAGATTAAAAATATCGCCGTCTAATTCACCTTCAAAGCCTTTAAAGGAACCATCAATCTGTACTTTGTCGACGGAAATATCTTTACTACAACTTATTAGAAAAGTCATAGTAAACATTAAACTTATTATTGCATTGTTAAATTTCATACCTTGTTCTATTAATATATTTACTGGTTACAATTCTTGGGGTATAAGGCAGTAACCAATTACATAACTGCATAATCTCTGTTGTTCTTTCAGGTTCGGAATCCATGTTAACTCATTATTGAGGTTCGGAATATTTCACGAAATCAATGCTGATACCATTCGGATCTTGAATGGCAAAGTGTCTGTCACCCCAGGGCTCATCTCTGATTTCAATTTCAATTTTGACTCCTTTATTCTTCAATTCATGGTAAACCTTATCAACATCTTCAACTTCAATGGTTAAGTACATACCCTTTCCTTGAAAAGGTTGGTGGAAAAGGGGTTTCTGACTAGGATGATTTGGCAATAAGAAACTGACTTCTGCTTCTTTATTGGGAGTATGCAATAAAATATAAAATTCATTTTCAAACGTTACACCGAAGTCTAGCGTCTGCATATAAAACTCCTTAGTCTCCTTTAGTTTTTCTGTAATAATACCTGCGTTTAATTTCATTTTAATTTCGCTCATTCTTTTGTGAGATGTCTGAGAAAATAGGCTTGATGTAAAGCAAAATGATAACATTATTAATGCGATATGTTTCATGGAAATGATTTATTTAGTTGGAATAAAGTTGTTTCAATTACTAATTTTCCCATAGTATAAAACGGACTATATCTAGGTTCTAATTATTTCGGCTCTATCAGCTGCCTTTTAATTGTTTAAGTTGAAGCACATGCCTTTGAATATGAAATAAACAGAAATTCAACCATTCAAAAACACTCATGTACCCGAAAGGAATCATTTCAGTATTTCCACATCTTTCCTCGAAGTCCATGGTCGATATAGATTCATTAATCTCTCCTTTTAAATTCAGTAATTTTGCGCAGTGCTCTATTGCATCGTATTGATTTACTGCTGGAATCAAGAATTCGGGCGATTGGTATTTGACGCCCATGTCAAGCATTAAGTCTCGAATTCGCTGTACATTTAGGTCATAAGGTACTTCAGAAGAGAAAAGGGCTTCAGTTAAAAATCCCTTTAACCCAGAATTGGCCATTAAGATATGCTCAACAATCTGAGCAGCTGTCCAAGAAATAGTTGATTCAATATTGTAATTGACACTGGGGATTTTAGCAATAACAGATTCAATTTCTTCAAAAATCTTATCGTTCAACGTCAGCAATTCCTGTTTTTCCGATAGGTGTTTAAGGATTTTATTGCTGTGTTTCCATAGCTCAACGGTTTCTTCGAAGTGCACTTTATCCCTAAAACCGACTTGTGTTAATGTAAGACAGCAACTATACAAATCTATTTCCATGATCCGGAAAGATATGTTGCAATATTCCTCTGGGATATCCTCTACTTTCCAAAAAGAACTCCAATAGGTAAACTGCAAAAACTTATTTTCCTCAATCTCTTGGACCAGACCTTTGTCTGTGTATTCAATCCCTTCCCAAACACCTTTGAATTGAATAGGGGAACCTGGCTGCCAAGTGCTGGTTAAAGTAGCGTCCCAGGACAATTCATAGAATTCTTTTGATAAAAGTTTATTCCAAACTGTTTCTTTTGATGCGTAAATGTTTACGCTCTGTGAATATTTAATTTCTTTATTCATATAAATTGATTAGTTCCATATTTACCGCTTTTCATATTGGGTAAAATTCCAGTTCTTAAAGAAAAATGTATTGTAAAAAAAGGACAAAAACACAGCTCAGGGATCTACCAGTGAAATACTACTGGAAATAGCTGGGAAAAAGAGATAAGCTTTAAAATACCATCCTTTAGGTTTTTAATGCTTCTAAAAAGAGATTAATGTTTAAAATAACCTTTAGGGTTCTAAAAATATTGTCCTTGTAATATGTATTAAATAAGATGGGAATTGTTATAATTTTCAAAAGCCTTTACAGGTGTGATGCCATAAAAATCCTTGAATTCTTTAATGAAATGGGATTGATCATAATAACCCGCGTCAAAAAACAATTTATTTTGTCTTAAGTTCTGCTTAGATGGGTTTGTATTTAGAAATTTTTGGAAGCGGACTACCTTACTAAAAGTTTTGGCGGTATCACCGATATAAAATTCAAACAGCCTTCGCAATTGTCTCGGACTGATTCCAGTATCCAAGTCTTTTTGCAAATTGACTGAACCGCAGTTTTTCAAGATCATTTCTATACCAGCATAAAGTCTATTATCAGTATTAAATTGAGCTTTAGCATAAAGTGAAAGCAAGTAATTGTCTAATAAGCCTCTGATCACATCTGAAGATTGAGATTCATCAAAACGGGTTGAAATAAAATCTGATAAGTGAGGTACAACAGATTTCAAATGTTCTATCTGATGACTAAGTTCCAGAGCATTAATTTTGAAAAACTGTGGGAACATTGTAGGTAAGAAACGAATACCAATATAACTAAAGGAAGTACTCAAGGGGAATTCAGAATACTTTTTGAAAAAGCCCATGACATAATTTTCTTTTGGATTATTTAGGTCAAAAATGACATCGATACAACTGTCGGTTACCACCCGATACGTAAAGGGCTCTGCAAGTGGCTGGCAGGTTTTAAGTTGCCAATAACAGTAAATAAATGGTTGCAACCTATAATCGGGAAGATATTCCATATAGGCAACTTGATTTGCTGATATTTTAACAGTCGGTTGTATAGGATTAAATAACCCCCTTATTTGCATATCGATATTCACAGGTATTTAAATATTAGTTCTCCAGATTATTAATTTACACCTCTATCGGAGAAAATTTTCAATTATTAAGCCGTCCTTTAACAATGTTGAACATATAAGTAATTAACGAGAATTTTATTTTATTATTGAGTTCTCAATAGCATTTTAGAAGTTCCCGTAGGACTGTGTTAACTATTGAAAATTAGCACACTAACTTTTAACTATATTGTAAAAATCGGACATTTGTATTAATAATTACTTTAGAGAATTACATTGTTTTTGTTTGTCCGATAATTACAATTTCTTAGATAAATACATCAGTAATTTTGGAAAACAAATGTGAGCGTTTGAGCTAAGGTTCAATCAGATGCATTGTGATTAAAAATTATTACAGACAATCACTATTACAATTCACTTAAAAGACTAAAAAATGAAACAGAGATATAACTTACCTGACACAGATTCTGAGGGGTTCAGCGAATTGCTGAAATTAGAATCTTTCATGGATAAGATAGAATGGCTTATTCCATACAGATACTTAATAAAAGTTAGGGCTTCTCTGCTTAATAAATGTGCATATTGCCTTAACATGCATAGCAAAGAAGCTTTGGAAAAAGGGGTGAGTTCTGAAAAATTAAACACGCTCAAAGATTGGAAACATAGCGTCATCTTTGATGAATTAGAAAAAACCATTCTGGAATTCACAGATCATTTTACTCTAGTCAGTCAGCATGAATTTGATGAAGAACTTTTTCAAAAAGGAAGGAAATATTTTGACAACAAGCAAATTGCACAACTTGTAATGGCTATTGGGATGATAAATTTGTGGAATAGAGTGGTTATTAGCTCAGGAATTGAATAGATTATGACAACTACTTTAAAAATTAAACTATTCAGAATCCTTTGGTCAATCGGCTCGGGCATATTATTGATTTCTGGTGTCATGCATGTATACGGAATTTTCTTTAGCGAAGATTTATCGCCTAACCAACCTTCATTGATAGATGGAATGAAGAACACTAGTATTCAAATGGATCCTACTGGAACGATTTGGAATCTGTGGATTGGGTTTCATGCTATGTTTGGAATTTGCTTGATATTCATGGCACTTTCTATTTTATATCTCTTGTTCAGATACCATGAGCTTTTTTCAAGACAACGTTTTCTACAAGTTCTGACGATTTTAACCATTGTATCATTTGTATGGATAGGATATAGATATCTAATTCAAGATTTCTTAATTGGCATGTCAATTCCTTTTTTATTATTTATTACAGGCTTTTTTCTAACAAGTCGTTGGAAAATAAACAAACCACTGACTGATTGATCCTAGTAAATTGCTGACCAAATTATTTGGTCTTTCGGTCCGGATGTGGGAAAAATTTAAAATAGCGATAGATTTTTCCGAGACTCTCAGCTCTACCTCTCCTACTCCATGTGAATAAAATTTATTTCTTTATAGCTCTTTTAAAAACACTTTTGTTTATTATTGTTACCTATACAGCAATAGTCATCAATGTTCAATTTAAAACCAATCCCAAGTCAGCAAAACTTAAAATACTTCTTCTGGTTTTTAATTTTAAAACTCATGGTTGGAGCCATAACAAGTGGAATTGCTTATCTAATCGATCCTTCATCACTCCATAATCCAGCAGACAATTATGGAATATTATTTAGAATATCTCTGTTATTAATATTTGCTCCAATATTTGAAACTTTGATCAATCAGTTTCTTGTCATTGAAATATTAAGAAAGATAAAGATCCCCCCAGGCCTAATCATCTCTTTTTCCGCAATCCTTTTTGGTCTATCACACCATTACCACATTTTTTATATGATAGCTACAACTATCAGTGGAATTATTTACGCGTTATATTATTTAAAATTAAGGCCTCAAGGGATATTAAATGCTATTTTAGGAGTAGCGGGATTACACTTCTTTACAAACCTTGTGGCATTGCTAAGCGACCTATAAAGATTATCTTTAAAGTATATTATTACAGATAAATTCCTATTTACACTCGAAAAATCCTTTACCCTGGCCATGAAAATAGCGATAATCGGAAGTCACCAAGTTGGCAAAACCAGCTTAGCGGAGGAGCTTTTGGAGCATCTTCCAGATTATAGTTTGAACATAGAGCCTTATTATCAATTGGAGGCAGCAGGATTTGAGTTTTCAGGAACCCCAAATGCAGAGGATTTTGTAGAGCAGTTTAATTTCTCATCAAAATTGATTTTGCAGCCTGCAGACAATGTGATCTTTGACCGTTGCGCGTTGGATATCATGGCATACCTCAATGTGCTAGATCCCAATGGTGACATCCAATCTTATTATAAATCGGCACAAACGATCATGTCGGAAATCGACTTATTGGTATTTGTTCCAATAGAAGATCCAGATCGGATAGCAGAACATCTAATAACCTTTCCAAAACTTAGGGGTCAGGTCGATGAGGTACTGCATAATTGGGTTGATGATTTTGGAACAGAAGTCATAGAAGTCCATGGCAGCTTATCGGATCGCGTGGATCAGGTACTCCGTAGAATTAACTCGTAGAAACTTAATCAGCAATGTCTGTTAAGACTTATTTATTGATCGCTAAGAATCAGAACTATTATAGGGCTGATTCTATCCAACTATCAATGGTCTTGTACAGGTCTTGAGGAGTTGTTTCAGAATGCTTTATTTCACCGTTCCTATCGATCAACATATAATGTGGAATTGCTTCGATGTTATTTCTATCGTTAATAAATTTTTGCTGGGCTTTTGTAATATAGAAATGTTCACCAGTCAATTTTTCGGTAAAGTTATGCCATAGATTAAGGTCAGAGGTTTCATCGGTGAGATACAAGAAAACAACATCTTTATTGTTTTTATATTTTTCCTTAAGGGGTTTTAAGGTTTCAAAAGCTGATATGCATGGCCCACACCATGTAGCCCAAAAATCAACTAAAACTACCTTTCCCTTATATTTAGCGATGATATCCTGGAATACATCTTCTTTTTCAGCTAGAAATGGTAAGTAGTGGATATTCGCAGCAACAGCTTGAGATGAATTGAGTTCATTTTGGCGGAGCAGGCTGGTCTTGTAAATATTATTATTGAAATAATTTAGGACATCAAACTGCTGGGTAGCTGTTAAACTATTACCTGAAGCCATCTTTTCTAAATAGGCCATTGCAATCAGATGTTGATAGAATTCCTTTTCATCTGCACCCAAGTTGTTTTTAAATATACGTTTGAGGTAATCCTGATATTTAGTTGGACCTATTTTCAACAAATCAGGGAGATTAAGGGCTGAATCTCGAAGTATCTCTCGGTAAACGAGATTTGACATTGGAAGGTCCATGTCCAATAAGGCTGCTTTATCTTGAAGAACAGCTTGATAAAATTCATATCTCTTCTCCGGATTAGTATCTGATAGCATTTCCTTTTTTAAACCAAATGCAAATAAAATATCGGTAATTTCAATTATCCCATATCCTATTTCCCGAATATTGGTGTTTTCTGTAGAGGAATTTAAATGGGCCTGCTTCTTTTCGGTTCTTTCATTCAAATAATCCCTTAATTCATTCACGTTTTTTACATCAAAGGATTTGCGGGTCCAGGTATCGATGTTACTTTGGTTAAAAAAATAGTTCTTGAGTAAATCCGCGTACTGATCAGAATTCTGAAATATGTTTGTATAATCTCCTGAATAATTAATGACAAAATTATCATCCTTATCAAAGACAAATTCTATAGTATCGTTTCTATTGGGTTCAATAAAGGAGGAATAATATTTATTGGTTAAGATGAAGTAATAACTAGTCAGGTAGGGATTGAAGAATTTGGCAAAATAAGTTGAATCATTGAGCTTTTCAAGCTTTAAGAGCCTCTCCCCCGTGAGGGCATCTCCTTTACCAAAGGATTGTAGGTCGAAATCTTTTGGATAATTCCCCTTTAATTGAAATTGAATGCTGCTGAATCCGACTTGGTCCTTTTTTTGGGCAATGGCTTGAATTGTTGGTAGGAAAAATAAACAAAGAATAAATGCAAGGAACAAAGGACGCATAGATAAAAAAGTTAGTGGTTTTCAAAAGCTTAATTACCTTAATTTAGCGAAATAAAATGAAAAGTTTACGCAGTGGTAAATAGAATTACTATCAAAGCAGCATTTGGAGGAAGATATTGAAGGACCTCATTATCTATTCAACCCAAATAAAGGCCTGATAAACCTCACTTTTTTGATGATTAAAAATAAGCCAAAGCTTCCCAATACAGTCCCAATAACCACAATTATAAATTTAATCCAAGCATTCATCTCCAAGGGGAATATCCAATAAGAAATGGAGTATAATACGATCATATGTACGATATAAACCGGATAAACAGCCTCACATAACATCTTCAATGCTTTGCTGTTATGGTTAAAGTATTTATATCCAAAGGCGAATACGGTAAAAATCCAAAGATTGGATTCGATCACTAATAGCAGTGTATGAACTTTCATCTGGGGAGCAAAAAATCTGTTCATAAAAAGTACGACTGCGAGAGCTAATAACCAATACCTCCATTTCAGCAGCATATCCCAAAATACTGATCCTGACATCACAAAACAAAAGCCGAAAAAGAAAGAAATCAAGCCCATAAAGAACCCGTGCCAAGTCATTGCGTAGAGTTCGAAAATTGCAGGTTTAGTGCATAAGGCTTCAATCATAAATATCCCGATTACAGCTAATAGACCTAAGGGGCTGCTCAAGGTTCTTTTTATGGTTTGGACAATCTTCCCATCTGCATTTTTCTTCAGGTAATTGAAAATCGGAAATAGCAGGATAACATAAAGGAATATATTTCCTAGAAACCATAGGTGACCTGGATTGGGTAAATAAGTAGGTTTCAAAGAATAGTAAGACTGCAAAATAAAGATATGGATGGGCACAATGACCACAGACCCAAAGATAAAAGGTATGAAAATCCTTCGTCCTCGTTCCATAAAAAGCTGTTTCCACGTTCTGTTCTGCAAGGCAAAATAAACGCCCATCCCAGACACAAAAAACAGCAATGGAATCCTCCAAATATTAATGATGGCCATGACGGACCATAATGCTGGCAATGAAGTGTCATTTGTGATGAAACCAATCATGGTTCCCCAGCCTTGAAAGCCTATCGCGGTATGATAAATCAATAACAGACCGATAGCAATTACCCTCAAGGCATCAATATCATACCTTCTGATTCTGACGTTAGACATATTGAAATCGTAGAATTTATTTGAGTAATGAGGCTATCTGCGGTCTCGTCTTTTCTATATAGCCCATGTCCAATTTAAGGCCAGCAGGTTCCAACAATGCTCCGAATCCTTTATAGACTTCCTTCACTTCACTGAAAGGCCCTGAAACAGCCTGTAAAGCCGTCTGATCATAATTGTTCTTTATAGATTTATCTGCTCCCTTTGCTAGTAAGAGTTTTACGATTTCAGGTCTACAAAAAAATGCTGCAGTAAGTAATGGCGTAGAACCATCCTTGTTTTGGGCATTGATGTCCGCTTTGGCATCGATCAGCATCTTTGCCATTTCTGTTTTTCCAAATACCGCAGCCGTGATCAAAGGGCAGGATCCATTCATGGGTTCCTTTTCATTCAGGCTTTTTCCAGTCTGAATATATTGCTTGAAAGCATCCATATTGTCGGTAATGATGGCGGTATGGATATCGACCTTAGGCTTTTTTGATGATTTGGAATTATTCTGTCCATTACAAGCCGTTGTTAAGAATAAGCTGAAAAGAAATAGGGTCATTAACCCTAAGGTTCTAAAGGGGATTGAGTTAGTTTTCATCATTAAATATTATTGATTTTCAGATTTAAATGTTTCGATTTCTTTATAGAATTCTAAGGCCTTTCCTACAGATTTGCCTCCTGAACCGGCAATCAAAGTTTTGTACCATTTTTTGTCAAGGTTTTCGACCTTCTGGTTTTTATAGAGCCAATAAGCCAAATAGCTTAAACTGCTCGTGAGGAATAGCTGAAAGAGGATATAAGTCCAGCCTACCTGTGAAGGAAACCAGCTGTTGCTCAGATTTAAGGTGCTCCAAAAAGGCAACTGTAAGACCATGATTTTTGTATGTTTTACAATGGACAATTGCAATTTGGAAAGGTTCTGCTGAATTTCAGTAACACTGCCATCATAGTTGATGTTATTGGTCCAAACCAAATGTTTAATATAGTCATAGAGGCCTCGGAGATTGATTAGAAATATTGCCGATAATGATATCAAAAAATAGATGGGGCTGCTGGAATAATTCAAAAAGGCATAAACCAAAATATATCCAAGAATCAAAAGGTATAGGACAAATGACACAATACCGGCGGTTTTGAGCTTGATTAGTGACTTTAAAGTATTTTGCGCCTTTTGATTAATGGTCTCGACCAAAAGCTTTCTATTGATAGATAAGGATTGCTCAATCTTCTCGTTTTGAACTTTCCACATATTGATAAGTTCTATATCTTCCATTTTTACCCTCTATTATACTGTTCAAATTTTTGCTTCAATATTTTCTTAATCCTGCTGATTTTTGTTGCCACATTGGTCTCAGAAATTCCGACGATCTCAGCAATTTCCTTATAGCTCTTTTCATCCAGATATAACAGCATCAACGCCCTTTCCAATTCCCTAAGTTCCTGAATAAACTTTTGCAATAAACTGATCTCCTCTTCCCTGCCATCTTCACTTTGATCTTCAAAAAATAGGATGCTATCAGTAATAGGACCATTAACTTCTTTTCGTCTAGATTCCCTTCGAAAGGATGAAATAGACACATTCAACGCAATCTTGTAGATCCATGTAGAATAGGCAAACCGTTCATTATAATTATCAAAGGACTTCCAAAGCTGAACGATTATTTCCTGTACCAAATCCTTCCTGTCCTCAGCATCCTTGCAATAGGAATTAGCGACCTTATAGATGATCCCTTTGTTGGCTTGAACAACAGCAAGAAACTGATCAGACTTATATGTTGAATTCATTTTTAATTTGCGCAGTTAATACTGATTGAAATCTCTGTCCTTGTTTTCTGAATTATTCGCTTGGCCAGCAATAAAATCACAAGGAAAAGGATCTTTTTTTAATTGGATTGCTAAATAAATTTAGAATAATCTAGCCGGTGAATTAATAAATAACTCAATTCACTCTGATCTGTCAATCAATCATGGGTGCCGGGAAAAGTTATAGAAATATGTGATGTTTGGTTTCTTGCTCAAAAAAGTATTACCAGATCAAAACCTCCAGGAGAAATACATTCAGGAAAGCAATCTGGAATACACAATCATTCGACCAAGTGCATTAACAGCCGGCCTATCAGCAATTACTGTCTCTTCGGTAGCAATATATTCTATAATAACAGAGAATCGCTTCTGAAAGCACAATCAGTAGCTTATTTCGTAGTAATGATTGCTACTCCATTTTTCGCTCTATCGCCATAAAGAGAGTCTGCCTTATTTTGATTGAGGATCTCGAATGATTTTATCTTTTTTGGATTGCTTCTTTCAAAGCGGGTATAGTCTTCTTCTTTTCCATTCACGATTAACAAGGGAACATCTATTCTGTTAATTTGGTCCTGCTTTTTTTCCCAAGCATCCCAACCGCTAGGTCCAATCTTCAATTGGTATCGATGGCTCGTTTTCAATTGATATTCACCGTCTGATAAAGTCATCAGAAAACTCTCTTTAGCTTGCCTCTTGTCTACTACGGTTTCAATCCCTTCAAGGTATTTATGGAAACTTTCTAATTCTGCCTCAGACATTCCAGGTTCGTAACTTGAAATCTTATGTTTTTGACCAGCAGTTTGATAAGTGATTTCAAAAGGGAAATAGCCTGTTTTCTCCTTACTATTTGACTGAATATTGAGGAGCTTGGTCTTATCGATAAACTTGAGAAACTTTGTTTTTTCCTTATTAGATAAAGCCAATTTATGGTAGGTTCCACTTGTACTATCCATCCTACCTAGATTAGGGCGGATCTGCTGCCATAGAAAAAGTGAGTCATTGGAATACTCCAATTCAGCGATCCTCAGAAATTCTAAATCGGCAGATTTTACTTGTCCAAGGCTAAATAAAGGGCTTATTAAGGAGGCAAGGATAATGCAGATTTTATGTAGGAATGGGAATACTTTCATCTTGTCCGGTTTAATGAAGGATTGGCAATCTGTTTTTCACCAAGGTTAATAGCATGGTTAGCATAAATTTATTAAATATTTTTGAACAAACACGCTAATAACCAGAAACATAAGAATAAACCTTTATAATCTGGAAAAGTTTAAAGATTATGGTCGCATATTTCCTTTGTGCAAAAACACAAAAAGAAGCATCATAATATTGAAATCAATTAGAAATTGGACACTAATACTCCTTTATGAAAAAATTACAGATGTTATTTTTATTGCTTACAATTTCATGTACTGGAAATGTTAAACAAGAAAAGGAAATAAAAAATTCGGATACGGCAGTAGTACAGAAACAACCTGTTAATAATAAAGTTCCGCAGCGTTTAATATTAGGTGGTCCTGTAGAAAATTATATTGCCTCCCTTTCTAAATCCATTAAAGATCCCAAGTATTCACAAAACTTCGATTCCATTGAGGTTTACCACAGGAATTTGTTTATCGGTAAAAAGACCTTCTTGGCTCCTGACAGCACAAAAATCTTGGTAATTGTGGATTATCCCATCATCGGCATGATTAAATGGAAGGAGTCAAATCCAACACAAAAAAGCATTAAGGAAAAAGCGGCCAATAGATCTTATAAATACGGCATATTGAAAAAATCAAAGCTGTATCAATTGGATTTTGCTATCCCTAATCTAAGCTTCACCGATGATTGCTGTACAATAAAATATGCTAACGGTATCTTGACGGAAGGGATTAATAAAACTAAAACTATATATACCGAAGTAACAACAGAATGATCATTAAAGAACCCTTTCCTAGAATGAACTAAGTGGATACATCTGATAGCAGATTTTCATTTTTATACCTAAATGATCGATATATTTCCTTTCTCTTCTTTTCTATATATCGTTTTGACTTTCTACTGTATAGAATAGTGCTTATCTGCATCGGAAAACCTTTTTTCTGCATCATAAAAACCCTGATATACGAATATTTATGGTCTAAAACAGAGGGTTCTGGCAGTTTGATAACATACTCCAATGCAAAATCTGTATTAAAAAGCCTTTCAGCCTCAGTCTTCTCATAAATCTTAACTGACTTCTTGTAAGTAGTCGAGTCATAATCAGGATAAGCTATTTTTAAATCTGTTTTCACCTTATTGATTAATGGGTCTGGATCTAATATGGAACTCCGATCATAATAGCTGCTGTTTTCATTATGGTAGGACAAATAAATTACGATCTCCATATAAATACGGCATTCCTGTTGAGCGATTTCTAATCTGTTGATTTGACAAGTCAGAACTTTTTTGAGAATAGGATTTTCGTTATAGCAATCGGTAGAACCGTTTAAAATCACATATTTTGGTAATTTGAATTCAAGACCCAATGAATCTAAAAACTCTTCTTGCGAAAATCCTTGTCCCTGAGCATTGCAGATATTAAAAAACATAAGAATCCCAAGAAAAAAAGTCAGCTTCATAATTGTTAGAGTTAATATTTTGGACTATCGTTTTTTTGATAATCCTTTTTATTAGGATTATTTATTGAGAGATTTTCCATAAAACTTTAAATGGAATTCGATAACTTAACGTATTGAACCAATCAAAAAGATTGCAACATCTAACCAAATATGAACCATATAAATAAATCCATTGCTCTCCTTTTTTTGTCCCTATCCACTGTCACTCCTTTATTCGGACAATCTTGGATTGAAAGATCAATTAGGTTGGGGAAGGAAAGTTTGACGATTAGGCAATATATAGAGGACCCAAAATTAGCCAATTGGTTTCAGCCAGTTGATGAGAATGCGATTCCAACAATTGGTATTGAAGAATTTACCAAAAGATTAGGTAAAACCTACATCTTCCCAGAGGAAGCCATATTTCAAAAAGTTAAAGGCTTTGTAGAAGTTAGATTTTATGTAGATAAAAATGGAAAGGTCTTGAACTACTTCTTAGTTCAAGACCTCGGCTATGAAACAGGTTCACGACTTGTTAAGTTTTTTAAAGATAATGAATCCTGGATTCCTGCAACTTACAAGGGTAAAAATGTAGGCGTATGGATTAACTTTGTTCTTTTTCTAAATTTCCGTGATCTCACTATCACTTAAATTTTTAAAACAATATCCTTTTTATAGGCTTACAAATTCCTCCACTAAACTTTTCCAATCTTGATCAAACGCAATTAGAATCATTTTTCCTTCAGGACTAATCAGCACCTTTGTTGGATAGCCTTCAATCTTGTAATCACTCTGAACTTTTCCATCTGATATCAATACAGGAAAGCTGTATTTATTCTTACTGATAAAGTTTTTAAGATCAGCCTCTTGATCATAACAAGAGATCGTCAAGATCTTTAATTTATCCTCCATAAAGGCATATTTCTTTTCATAGAGCGAATTAAATTCTGGAAGCTCAGCAACACATGGACCACACCAGGTTCCCCAGAAGTCGATAAAGGTCCATTTGCCGGCAAAATGAGAAGGTGCAACTTCCTTTCCCCCCAAATCTTTCAGCAAAAATGCCGGTGCATTTTCAAGTTTTGGGAAAACATCAGCTTTCAAGAAATTTGAAAATCCAGCTTTATCATAGTTCTCATGATAAAATTGCTTCAACATGGCGAAACTCTTTGCCGGAGCTTTGGTAAATTCAGAAATATACTCTTTTAGAACAGTATCCTTTCCAGAACGCTTACTTAATTCGGCAAGATAATCCTCGGAATAGTCTTTCTTAGAGCCCGTAAAAAAGTTGTCGTAGTAGCTTTGATACTCATAATCAACATTCCCTTTTGGCGATAAATCATACGCGTTTTTCAAGTACTTCCATCCCAATTCTGAATCCTTATTCTTTAACGCTTCAAACATCGAAAAATTAACAAAAGCTAGATGAGCCTTATTGATAAGTCCTTTATCTTTAGCTTTATCTTCAGCAAGAAAAGCCAACCTTTTTTCGAGTTTCTTGTAATCCTCAAGATCAGTTCTGCCATTGGTAAATTGTTTTTGAGTCAACAAAATAATATATCTCCCAGCATTCCCATCCTTCCATTCAGCATCATCCATTGCGAACAATTCATCGATACCCTTTTGGATCGCTTGATTATCTGATGATTCCTTATAAGTTGCCCAGACTTTCATAGGACGAATAAAACGCTTCTCACGATCAGTAAGTTTCGTGAAAATGGCGTCCATGCGGTCCATTTCATTTTGGGTGTTTGATTTGATTCCTTGTGATAAGCCCGATTGTAAAAAATCATAAAGTCTATCGTCTGAAAGCAAAGTCGTAGTTTCCAGGAAATCTTCCATGTTCAATTCGTCAATCCCAACCTTATTAGAGAGGTGATAGGTATTGGCTAGGATTTTTGAAGGAACTTGCATGAGCAATTGATTATAACTATCGTAATCCTCCATAGTCTGGTAGGTGGGTAATATTATTTTTAAATAATTAGGATCAGAACCAAATTCCTTTCCATAATCACTGATGTATTGTGCAAATTTTACACTATCAACATCCTGATTGTTTTTGAAATACCTACTTCTATAACTACCTTTCAGAAGCATATTACTAAATTGGAGATCAAGCTTTTCTACTTTCGCCCCTTCATCTCTAGTAACTTCAGTTATTTGCCTACTGTTAAAAGTTTTCCCCTCAGAAGTAGATGACCCTTCAATTTTTAATGTTTTTTCTATTATATATTTTGATTTAGGATCAAATCTGATTTCAGAAGTAATCAGACTGTCTTTGCTATTTGTTCTTTCAACTAACCAAGACCTCCTATTTCTTTCCTTTATTTTATAAATTTGGTTTCCCAATTGAAATTCAGACTGCTTTAATTGTTCCGGTTTTACATTAGCAAAGTCATTGAAGTAGACATTGTGAAAAAGGTTATTATATTCATTATTGATTAAAAAAACTTCATCTTTCGTCAAGACTAAATTAAATTCATCTATAATTTTCCTCAACTTTTGATTGAATGCCGCAGTATCTTGGACAAGAATATTATCCTTAGTATTTAATGGGTAATTTATATAGGAAATTATGAAGTTTCTATAATTGGATGAAATGCCCAACTCATCACTTAGTTTGTCGGTTTTAAAAGTGGAGAAATTTACCGATTGATCCTTTAGATCAATTTCCTCTATTCCATCCAAACTCAATTCCAATTGTTTTTGTTTATTCGCATTTCTTGATTCATGAACAGAAACGTACAATGTCATTTGCGTAGAACTATCATCATTGACATTCGTCTGTACAATCTTATAATGGACGGGAAATTTTTGCGCAAAAGCCAACTGGGCAAATAGGACAAAAAAGAAAATGGCAATATTCTTCATGGTATAATAATTAGTTAACTAAAAATAACTCCTAAAGAGCATATTTCCAAAACATTAACCTTTTATTAACTATTGAAGAATATTGCCAATTGATTTACCAGAATTAGGTTAGTTCTAATTAATATGCAATACTATTATCCACATCATATTTCATTCCGGGATAATCCAAAATTCTACGCATCAAAGCCATCTGTCCGCACAAATAGTCTTCTCGACCTATGCACATGCCTATAAAGTTTAATTTATCCTCTTTAATAAAAGGCACCTGCATACCCATTTCAAATACCTCTGCCAAGGTTGCATCATCGTCATTCAACAGGGCTTGGTAAACTTGAGGTGAAATCTTGTGGAAATTATCAAGCAACTGCTTTAAGGTTGGATATTCCTTCTTTTCATCCAATGTCTTCCCCATATAAAATAAATCTTGATACGGATCTTCTTCTTTTATACCTAAAATATTGCCCATACTATAGCGAACATTCACATAATTTCCAGCCATCCAAACCAAATGGTTAGTCCTATTTTCAATTCTCTTCAGTGCGTCTTTTTCTGAAATACCGTCCAGAACATTGATAAAGGTCTGCGTATGCATTCTATAAGCAGGAATAATGACATTCAATTGTGCTGATTTTGCTGTGTCCATGATAATTAATTTATTAGTGTCTATCAAAGTTAGTCCATCTTGAAAAAGAAACACTTGTCCTATGGCAAGTATTAACCCTCGATATATTTCGTTGATATTGAATAAAATAAAATCTAACTTTGAATCCGCTCTCAAACAAGGATTAAAAACATAACGATTAAACCAGCACGAGTTTGAGGACAAAGGAACCAGTTAAACAGATACCAAAATGAAATTAATTGTCGATGAAAATATTGCACTGGAAAGAACTTCCACTGCTTATGTTTCAGAGTTGTTTCAGATTATACAATCCAATAGATCCTTTCTATCCGAGTTTCTCCCATGGGTGGAAGTTATGGTCAAGGAGCAAGATTTTAAAGCCTATATCCTCAATGCCATAATTAAAAACGAGGAAAATTATGAACATAGTTTTACCATTCTTTATCAAAGTGCGGCGGTTGGTCGAATTGGTTTACATCATATCAACCATCCGAATAAGGTTGCTGCCATTGGTTATTGGATCGATAAAGATCAAAATGGAAAAGGGATTGTAATCAAATCCTGCAAAAGATTGATTGCCTATGCTTTTGAAGATCTAAATTTAAATAGAATTGAAATCAAAGCCGCGGTCGAAAACCTTAAAAGTCAAGCCATCCCTCAAAAGCTAAACTTTCAGAAAGAAGGAGTATTGCGTGAAGCAGAATTTGTAAACCAAAAATATTTGGACCTTACTTTATATTCTTTATTGAAAAAAGAATACCAAGGAGAATAATGGAAAGCCTAGAACTCAGCACCTACATCATAAAGGACAAGAAATATAAGATTCGCGATATCAATCATATAGATACCAGCCAATTTATATCGCTGGATGATAGCGCCCTATTAGATCCAGATAAAATGGACCGTCACTATATTGATGGTGTACTGCTTATGAAATTCAACGGAGAAACGATTATGGATTTCACCTTTTGGGACGATATTGAAGATCTATGGCATTACTTTATCAATTCCTTTGAGGAATTGACCATACAGGATGAAAGCAGTTTTTCATTTCCAAGCCAGCCCCTGCCGGTTTCCATAAAAATTATTAAGGACAGAGTTCAGTTGGTTATTGGAAATAAATCGATCAATATGAAGGCAGAACAATTTATTGATGCCATGCTCCAAGAAGCCATTAAATTCTTTACAGCAATTATGTCGATATTTCCCAGGCAGGAAGCTGAATATCATCAAACAATCCTACGGATATATAAAATTAAACTGAGCTTAGAAGACAGATTTAAGTCCCACTGAAGGGGTTTTTAATTTTTTTCAAATTCCTTGTAACCTTTCCAGATGTCATTTACCCTAAATAAATACAAACGAATTAAAAAGGTAAAAACATGGAAAATACAATCAAAAATCAGTCACTGAATTCAACATTCAATTTATTGAAATATGTCTTTGTCGTTGTTCCAATTGTGGCAGGTGCTGACAAATTCACTAACTTACTTACAAATTGGGAACAGTATGTCAATCCATCGATTGCTGATCTTCTTCCCGTTTCAGCAGGGGTTTTTATGATGGTTGTAGGGATAATTGAAATTGTAGCTGGTTTAATCGTATTTAAGAAACCGGAAATTGGGGGTTATATCGTAGCAGCATGGCTAACACTGATCGCCCTTTCCTTATTAGTCGGATTTAATTATGTGGATGTAGCAGTGCGGGATTTGGTGATGGCGATTGCTGCATTATCAATGGCTAGATTAGCAAAAATTGTCGGACAATGATAAAAGAACAATTTGAGCAATTAACAGAGGTTGAAATCATCGATCGGATTTTGAATGGTGAGAAACCGCTTTATGAAATTATCGTAAGGCGGTTTAATTCCTACCTCTATAAAATCGGACGATCGTACAACTACAACCATGAAGATACCCAAGACCTGATGCAGGACACCTACATTGATGCGTTTAAATGCTTGACCCAATTTAAGCATGGCTCAAGTTTCAAGACCTGGATCATCAGGATCATGCTCAACAACTGCTATAGGAAGAAAATGAAGTTCAGTTTCAAAAAAGAAACTGTCAATGAGATTATCAACGAAAATGTAATGCCTATGTTCAACAACTCAAACAACGATGTGCAAAAAGAGATCTTCAGCCACGAATTGGGGAAAATTATCGAAGCTTCGCTCTTGAGAATTCCTGAAGAGTATAGGATGGTTTTCTCCTTGCGAGAAATCAATGGTTTGAATGTTGCTGAAACCTCTTCCCTGCTTGACATCAGCGAAGCAAACGTAAAGGTGCGTTTAAATCGGGCAAAAGCGATGTTGAGGACTGAAATCGAAAAAACTTATTCCCCTGAAGAACTATTTGAATTTAATCTCTGCTATTGCAATCCTTTTACAGAAAGAGTCATGAAGAAAATCCATGAATTATAGTGCAGTTTTTTTATATATCCATATCTATTATTTGAAAAAATGCGAAGTGAAAACTTCGCATTTTTTGTCTTAATAGGGAAAAATTAAGAGCTAAAGTCTTTTACTGTTTTGTTCCTTCAAAACTGTACATCTCTTCCCCTTCAGCTGTTACCTTGGTCACAAAAGACAGTGCCTTGTTGGATGTGGTATACACCAAAACCCCTTGTGGTTCAGACGCTTCAGTCAGCACCCCTCTTCCTGAATTATTGTACACTTGTACCTCCTTCACTGGAAGATTCAGCCCTGTGTTTTTTGCAGTAATCTTCACCTTATTGTTGCTTACCTTGGTAATTTCTACCAATTCATTAAATTTTTTCTCTCCACCGACAATATCAATGGTTCCTTTGAAGGTTCCTACCACCTCATCAATGCTTCCTGAATCTTGCTCAGGATTGTTTTCATCCTTTGAACAGCTAGCAAACAAAAAGCTCATGCCCACAAGCAAAAAGCAAATGGCAAAAAATGATTTTAATTTATTATCTCTTTTCATATTGAATTATTAAATCTTCTGGTAAAGAAAGTTTTGATTGAATAAATCAAAATTACCCCCTAAAGAAACCTAATCCAATACCCGAAAACTGGTAATATAAAACCCCTGCTTTTAGTTAAAAAGACATAATGCGTCGGCTTGCGACCTCCAGGAACTAAACCAAAAATCTCTTAAATTCATATCCTAACCTTTATCATCAACAATTTTTTCATAGCTCCTCTCCCCTTTTTCATTGATCATGACCAAACCAGAGCTTCCTTCATTGTTAAGGAAGAAATAACTGCTGTTTCCTTTTGGATGGGTGAATTTGATATGGGTCCCTTTGCTGTCCAGCTCCAACACTGCAGATGGGAATTCAGGATTCGGATTTTGAAGTTTAATGGAAGGAAAGCCATTTTCAATTGAAATGATCAATCGAGAGTTACATTCTGCATCTGTGATATGCAATTCTTCGGCTTTAATTATTTTCTTGGACATATTTGATCTATTGATAGTGGTTCATTAACTTTTGAAAGTTTTCCCTGAATTTGTCTGCCTTTGCATCAAAACCTGTATACCCAGCATCAAACACCCATTTCTTGATCGATGGAGCTTTCACCAAACCAAGCTGATGGTACTCTTCCTGTCTATCGATTCGTTCCTTGAGTGAGGCAAGCATCTGCAAGGAAAAATCAGCATTCGGCTCAATCCCTGTATCTAAAACACTCGGAGCAATAGCTACACTATCTAGGTGAAGTTGATAGGCTAGCTTAGCCGCTACACTCACCGCATCGGCACTGGTTTGTCCAGACCAATCCTCCGGTCTCCCCAAACCAATAATGAGCAATCTTTCAGCTTTGATCTTCCCAAGATTCTGGTCAATCAATAAAGTATCCAAGTAATTTCCGGAAAAAGCTTTCTGATCCCTTAATGAAAAAAGCAATCCGCCCATTGCAGCATTTAGATGCAAAAGACCGCCAACAGGTTGCTTTTGGTTTATCTCATGAGTAAATAAACAGGCACAGCTTAAAGCTACCTCAGCCATGGAGGCATCCCAAGTTACTAATTCTATTTCTACAGATTTGTAGCTGCCGATTGGGCTTCTTTGAACAGATGGATTTGACATAATACTTAAATCGAAAAGAAATTTTAATAATTTTGTGATTAAATTTTATAATCAAAACGTTGGGTTTTCAAAAATGTTTTATAGAAAAATAATTATTGCAAGTTCTTCAAACTAAGTTCATAACCATGAACTCATCCTAACCATTTTTGTATTGGCGTACAGTTCTTCAACCACGTTAACAACCATGGGGTCATCCTGACGCAGGAAAAATTTGAGCTAAATTTATCGGAAGGTGATGACAGCATGTTGGCAATGAAAATCAATTAGATCTTTTGTTTTTTAAATATAAAACCCCTTTTGGGGTTCCATTATTTTAGCAGACATGGCACGATAGCTTGGAAGTCGCGCTAAACCGATGTTCGATTAATCGAACATCGGTTTAGCATTAGCCCTATATTGTTTACCATCCATGCTAAAATAATTCATCCCCCGCTGGGGATGTATGGCGGATAAAAAATATTCTTCTGGAAAGGAAATATAGGTCTAAATACCTAGAAACACAGATTTAACAAACGTGTCATTGGTACGCAGGAAGGATCTCGGAACAATACAAACCATTTTTGTACTGGCGTACAATCCTTCAAACCACGTTAACAACTATGGGGTCATCCTGACGCAGGAAGGATCTCGGAATTAAACAAACTATTTTTGTATTAGCGTACAGGTCTTCAAACCACGTTAACAACCATAGGGTCATCCTGACGCAGGAAGGATCTCGGAACAATACAAACTATTTTTGTATTAGCGTACAGGTCCTAAATCTTCGATTTAGGATGACAAAATGTAGTGGGCATTTACGTACAGATTCTTCACTAATCGTTCAGAATTGGATATACCTGAGAGGGATTCAGAGTGCAGCGAAGAATCTATTTTTTATTTTTTTAAGGATTGCAGTTCATCCCGAATCGTAAGATGAGAGAACTATTTTTTATTGTTTTATTGTCGTAATGGAGATTCGTAGCAAAATATTTCACCCCTTCTAGGGGGTTTCAACCATTCAACCTAATTACCATTATTCTCATTCATCCAATCCCAAATCCTTAATCTTTTGCAGCAGATTGACCGTCTTATTCACATTGAATTTTTGCATTAGATTTCTACGATGCGTATCTACCGTAAATGGACTGACAAACATGATTTCAGCGATCTGAACTGAACTCAAGCCCTCAGAAAGATATTTTATCACCTCCCTTTCCCGTCGGGTAATTGGCGGGAATTCCTCCGCTAAGTTGACCTTCGAGCTACCCAAACTTTTTTGTGCATTCTGATCCAGATAAACTCCACCCTCATGGATATGGTTAATGGCTTTTACAATTTCATCCATCGCAGCACTTTTGAGCAAATACCCTGAAGCCCCAGCGTTCAGCATCCTAAGGATAACATTCCTATCATCCAAATTACTTAAAGCCAAAACTTGCAGATCAGGATGGACTTCCTTGAACTCCGTGCACAGGTCAACTCCATTCCCATCTGGCAATTGAATGTCCAACAAGAGCACATCAACTTCAACCTTTGAGATTAAATTCCGCAACTCACTAGCACTGGAAGTAGAGGCAACAATTTCAATAGTATCGTGTGTGGCAAGATAACTAGTCAATCCTTGGGTAATCAAAGGATGATCATCACAAATAACGGTTCTAATCATAATTTACAATTGACATTCAATAATAATATGCGTTCCTTCAGCAGGTTGGGAATCGATCTTCAATATCCCCCCAATAGATTTTACTCGGGATTCTAGATTATCCAATCCCATGTTTCTCTCTATACTGTCAGGCATAAAGCCCTTCCCATTATCTTCCACTTCAATCATGAGGTAAGCATTTTCTACGGAACATTGCAGCAATATTTTTTTTGCATCAGCATGCCGAACGGCATTGGTAATAAGTTCTTGCACAATTCTATAAATAGATAATTGAAGGTTCTTATCTTTTATTTCCTCCAATCCCTGCCCATAATAGGATATTGGAGTACTGCCGGATTGCATGGACCGACAGAAATGTCGGATTGCTTCATCCAGCCCATTCCTCTTCAGGACTGACGGTTCCAAATTTTGTGCTGTATGCCGTAAATCGACGATAACAGTTTCCAGTTCATTGACTACAATGGGCTAATCCTTTTGTTCAGAATCCCTAGCAATCCGTTCCACATTCATCTTTAGCCCTGTAACTCTACCCAATAGGCCATCATGAAGTTCTCTAGCCAGACGCTTTCGCTCCTGTTCCTCCCCATCGACCAAGGCCTTAGCCACATCAATTTCACGTTGTTGTTTGAGAAGAAGGGTATCCTTCATATTCCGCCTTTTCCGGACGTTCCATGCATACCAAATCCAGAGCCCAAAAATACTGGTCAATAGCAGCCCTCCGATCAGGATAGCCCTGTTCAATAAATTGCGATTTTCGAGAAGTACGATCTCTTGCTCCTTTTCCTTTGTCCTATACCGAGTCTCCAGCTCAGCCATTTGCTTTTTGAAGTCCAATGAACTCAGACTATCACTCATCTGTTTATGCTTGCGGATTAGTTGGTATGCAGCCCCCATATTACCCAATTTCGCCTCCATTTCCGCAAGATCACTCATCAAACCTAATCGGTTCTTGGTCATCACTGTCCCTCTTGGATCTTTTAATAACTCTTCAAGTTCAATCTTTGCCGCCTGATAATTTTCGATCAAATTATATACAACAACCTTTTCATACTTTAAATAATAGAAATCCCAATACGAGTTATATTCCTTTGCCCATTCCAGCCCTTTCTCAATACTCCTTAATGCCTCTTTGTAATTTTTCTTATGGATCTGTGACCTCGCTTTATTCTTATAATATACAGCGGCAAACTTCTTATCCTCCAACTTATTCAGCAAGCTCTCGGCCTTACTCAAAACCCTATCTCCTTTTTCTATTTCCTTCATCGAATAGAACAAATCAAACATATTGAGATAGGCAAATAATAGGTTTGCTGATTCTTGTTCAGGGGTTCGGACCAATGAAACTGCCTTTTCAAAATAATCTAAAGCTTTCTGATATTCTTTATTGTTATAAAATACCAATCCTACATCCGTAAAATAACTCAATAGCAGATCGTTATCCCCTGATTTTATGGCAAATGGAATACTATAGGTCAATGTGATATCCAAAAATGACTTATCATTATCAGCCTGTTGCTCCAGCGACCCGTAATTATGCCACAATCTTGCCCGATAACCATAGGCAGTAGGCCGGTCTATTTTCTTTAGGAATTCTTCCGCCTCTAGGTAGAGCTTTTGACTTCTTGGATTGTCATACCCATAGTATATTCCAGCTTCATAAAAAAGATAGATTCCTTGCAAGAAGTCCTTCCCTTCGATCAAAGGCTGTGCTTGTCTTAAGGTTTCAAAGGCTTTTGCTGTATCCCGATAGGACCAATAGTCCGAAAGTTTGACCAAGGCATTAAATTTCTCTTCTTTGGTTTTAGCTTGGTTGAGTTTCGATTCTAGAGCTGGAAGTTCCTGTCCACTGGCCATAATATGGAGTAGCAGCAGAAATATGGCGACAATATAGGCTCGAACGACAGGCATAAGTATGCATTAAGATACGTGGATTTTATCAAAAATGTTACGCTAATAATTAAAACTACTTAAAAACTAGTAGAAGGTTTTAGTCAATTTATAGTATTGCTATAAAAATGGGCTGGATTTAACTTTGTATTAAGCTTTAGAAATCGTCAAAAAGAAAAATGCTAACAAAGAAAAAATATAAATCCAGGTTTATGAGAACGATAAAAACAATCTTTCCTCTATTAATTGGAATAATACTTTCCATCTCAGCTTGCAGCAAAGATGACATCATGGGTGCTGATGGCAAAGCAATAAAATACCTGCCTGGTAGTTTGTATTGGTATTTTGCTGGCGAAGTGGGCTATATGGATTTTGGCTCAGGAAAATATAATGACAAATGGATAGGTATTGGCCCTGGTAATTCTAGGTATGATAGTTATGATATCAGTTGGGACAACAAAAAGACCCTGCTGACGATGGATGTTGAAGGTGCCTTTAATTTTACGGAAAGAAGATTTGTGCTTCGCGATAAAGGGGCAAAAATGGACTATAGTTCCTTACAGGATGGAAAAAACGTTTTTGATATCACCTATGAAGCCGATGATATTGAAATTACTGATGCCCATATTTCCCCAAATGAAAAATACCTGGTTTTAGATGCCCAACATTTTGCAGATATGCCAATTACGATCATTGACGCTACAAATGGAAATTTTATCAATTCATGGTATGTGAAGGGTGTAAGTTTTCTGAACTATGGTATCCCAGTCTGGACTGCTGATAATACGGTCTTTTTCAGGGTTGGCAACTCAGTTTTTAAGAGTTCAGCAGCAGATGGCTTTAAGACCGCTCCTAATGTATTTTCCCAACAAGGTATTAGTTCGGTTACTGTCAATCCGCAAGGCACAAAACTGGCATTCCGTAAGGATAGGCATTTGTGGATGTGCAATATTGATGGCAGCGACATGAAGCAGATCACTACCAGCGAATTGTCAGAAGTGGTAAGCTATGATGGCGAACATAGACCTACCTTCTCCCCTGACGGCAAGTACATAGCTTTTACAGGTGCAAGTAAAGGTGGTACACCTTGGAGCGACCATGACTATGCAGATGGATCATGGGTGGCATCTGTAGGTGGCAAGTATGGATACATCGTTATCATTCCTGCCGATGGAAAAATGTATGATCTGGAAAAGAAGGATAGCGGTGCTATTTGGCTCAAACAACCAGATGCAGATTATGCAGGAGTACCTTGTAGTGCGAATCTGATCTGGCGATAAATCAATGTATGATTCAACCTATCTAGGATAGGCTTCTCATAGTAATAAACAAAGTTTCAAAGAAGCAAACAGGCCAATTGGTCTGTTTGCTTTATTATTTCCAATCTATGAAATACTATCAAATTTTTCTAACCTGTAATTCCTCAAATAAAGAAAATAAGAAAATCCAAATGAAAGTATTACCACAATTAATTGGCCTTTATAGAGGAGCAAAATAAACGAAACAAAGAAAAACAGTGACAATATTTTAATAACCTTTAGAGGCTGCTTTCCTATTGCCATCATGGCTGATTTAATAAATAAAATAAAGATCAATAAGGAAATCAGGACTACCAGGAATTTACCGAAATCAAAAAAATAAATTGTTAAGATCCCCTCAGGTAAAATCAATATTATATAATAAGGAAAGGAATTGAAAAACTTTTGCGGTCTAGAAAATGGGAAAGTTAAGATAAACTTCATTTTACTTCCTTCAAAGACCACATTTTGATATATTAATATTGAATTCAATAAAGCTACAATGAGGGAAAGAAATATCAACACATTCCAAGTGAATCCCTCTACTGCAATTCCAAAGTATTTGACAATTACAACAATGGAAATGATACATACTACCTTCGTCCCTACGAATAGGGTTAAGTTAGTCTTCAATTGATTTATTAAGTTGAATATCCAATAATATTCCTTTGGGTTAATTGATGAATAAAATGCAGCTATTCTATTATGATTCTTGATATTGAACCTATTGAAATCAATCCAATAAATCATAATAAAATTTAGCAACAGGATATATAGAATAGACCAAAAACCAGTAAGTTTTCCAAGTAAAACATAACCTACTAAAAGAGAAAACAATCCATAAATTAAAATTGGTAAATTGATTAAGCTAAATATCCTCAGCCAACTTTTTATTCTTTCCTTCCTATCCAACACGAAAAAGGTATACTTAAGAAATTCTAATTTTTGGGTCTGGATCTCTGAACTAATAAATCTAAAAACGAGAGTAATGAAGAGAAAAGAAATAATCCAAAAAATTAGAATAAACAAAGGTTCTGTTGCAAATTGCAAGGCAAGGAATAATGTCCAAAAATCTCTATTATGTTCTAAAAAAACTCCTGCGATTTGAATAAAAAGGAAATAACTTGCAATAAGACAAAAAACAATAAAAAAGAGCTTGGCATATTTCTTATAAAACCCACGGACGAAAATCTGTATTAGCACATTACCCATAGCCGCATCTTTAAGGATTTATCTTGAATAGGATTTCCCTGACTTCAAAAGGTAGGTGATCAAGATGCGAAGTTAAAATGATTGTATTTCCCAATCCTGCTTGAATTATTAACTGCTTATTCAATACATCAATAGACTTTTGATCAAGTGTGATGTACGGTTCATCCAAAAGCAAAACCTCAGGCTTTCCAACAAATGCCAAAACTAATGAGAGCTTTTTCAACATGCCACTAGAATAGCTTGAAATTGGCAAATGATCCATGTAATTGGTCATATCAAATTCCAATAGCAATTCCTCAATATTAGTGTATTCATCACCTTTACAATGCATAAAGAATTGGAGAAGCTGAGTACCTGTTAGGAAGCCGGGAAATATGGGTTCTGTCTCTGAAAAACTAACATATTTAAGATAATCTTTCGGGGATTTTTTTAAAGAATAGTTTTTATATGAAATTTCCCCTTGAAACGAAAACAAGCCCGCTAAAGATTTCAAGAAAGTACTTTTTCCACTTCCATTTTCACCACGAATCCAATAAATACCCTTTTCAAATTCCAAAGATTCAATTTGAACGACTACTTTTCTTCCAAATACTTTCTTTAAATTCTCAACCTTCAACATAATTTATCTTTGTGAATAGGTTCTAAATTGTCGCTTTGTCAAATCAATTTTAAAAAAAATAGTTCATTCTCAACATAATAAATTGTTAATTAACTTTTTATTACATTTCAGATTATCTTATTTTTATACTTTATCAAAACTGATAATATGAGTATCCAAATTGTAATCATCTTTGTGCTGGCTCTTCTTTCCGTATCCATCATTGATACTTTAGGTCCAATAATCGCTAACAAATTCAAATTCAATTACGCATATTTCATCATCTTTTCATTTGCTACTTATTTTCTGAGTGGCTTTTTTTTATCGATGTTCGCAACGGCCAATACCGTTCTTTTTTTATCAGGAATGGTTGGCTTTTATGATGGAACAGTAGGGGTAGAAATTGCCAAACGCTTCAATGGATACCAAGAGGCAGATTTGAAATTTATCGAAACAAAGAAAAACATACTTGGGATAGTTTCATTCTGTCTAGCCCTTATTTTTGGCGGATTGGGCAGATTCCTTTATACCTTAATGATTGGATAGCTCTTTAAATCCTCTTTTATCCCAATATTTTCTCTAAAAATACCTACCAATAGGTATTTCCATCCACTATTTATTCCTGTATTTTAGAATAGGTTAAAATACACTTTGTGTATTGCAAACCAACAACCAATTATTACTATCACTTACACTAATGGCAAGCTATAATTGCCAATACCTAATTATTCCTGAATATGAAATGGCCCCTCTTTCTTTTCCTGATTCTTCCAATGCTTTCATTTGGACAAAATAAAACCGCAAATAAATTACAGCCCAATATTCAACCTACCTATGCAGATGCCGTATATCTTGCTGAATTGGAACAGAAATTCAATGATCCATTGGCAACTGACTTTTCTTTGATTTCAAACGAAATCAAAGGTATCTTAATAAAATACAACGTTGACATAAATGCTTCAGAATCGACTCAGAACAAATTATTAGCTGAATTGATAGACTATACAAAAGGCTATTTACCTACTGTAGATAAATTTAACTTAAACAAAGGTTCAAATATTGGAGGTTCAACTGGAACAAAAAAAGCAAACCTTCCCGAAGCAGTGAATCCTGCCAATGCACTGGGGTTCGGATGGGAAGCGGCGGCAATAAACGGTCTTTCAACTTTTATGGCAAACCGTTTCAAACAAGAAACTATTCACTTTGGTTTGAACCGACTTTTTAATCAGATCAAGGAAAAGGACGCAAAAATTTTCAATGCCTTGCTACCTGATACATATAAGGAGATTTGCAGCTTACAGTATAGCAATAATTACTATAGCGCTGACCTTGTTTTTTTGAGACAGGTCGTAGACAATGATCTGGAAAAGATTCATTACCGGATAGCTAAAGAGGTTAAAAATGTCTTCCCCAGAATACCTGATGAAGGAGCTGATATTTTAAAAATCGCTGCTAATATTCACTCCGATTTAGGAACAGGATTAACACTGCCTGGAATGTTTAGTAGGCTGGACAAAGAAACCTACTATAATGCTACGATTACCAAAGCAATCACACTAAACCATCTATTTTCCGAAGCTCTACGCGACATTGATGGAAGTGAAGGGACTTGGGTTGATATCCATAAATTAAAATCTCCAACGAGTGGGCAAAAAGTCGGCAAATTCTTTTTTGGATTATTAATGGAACAATTAAAACCATTCATTCCATCTGATAACCAAGATGAAAATTTAAAGAAAATCAACCAATTAATAACCTATTTTGAAGATCTCAACTCCGCTGCAGTTTTTTTGAAGAAAAACAACTTTAATCTAAATGTTGAACAAGGACTTCAACTGTTGAATATGTTGCAAACCTCAATTTCTACCCTAATAAAAACAGGTGATGAATTAGAAATCCTCCCGTATAGTTCCGAATATTTAATCCAATTTTCCAATTACCAAGATTTTGCTTCTTCCTTAGTCAAACGCGATTACCAAAAAGCCTTGATAACCATTTTGAAACAAATGATTAATTATCTGCCCGAGGAACAAGTAACTACTTACCGTAGATCCCTGATCTTTATGGTCCAACTTGCGGAAACAAAAGATGATAAGGACATGGAACAATTGCTGGAAGCCTATGCCCTGCCCATTGGTGGAAGTTCTATCAAAAGAAACAGCAATTTTAATGTCAGTTTAAATGGATATGTTGGTCTAACTGCCGGAAACGAGATAGCCTATGGTTCCGAAAACCAAGCAAAGACCAATATCGGATTAGCGGCACCCATTGGCGTATCGATCAATTTTAATAAAAATTTCACTGTATTTGCCAGCATCATTGATCTAGGAACCCTAGTCAATGTACGCTTGAACAATGACACCACCTTCTTTTCCAACTTAAAATTTGAACATTTCCTAGCCCCTGGAATAGGGCTCTATTATAACTTTAAAAAATCGCCAATTACCCTTGGCGCTCATTATAATTATATTCCAAATCTTAGAACCATAAAGATTGGAAATGGAGAAGCTGCCGTCACAGAAAAGAATGTTTCGGTCTCTCGCTTCAATGTTTCTTTATTGGTAGACATTCCATTTTTCACTCTTTACAATAAATAAAATTAACCAAAGGATATTTATTTCCTCAATCTGTCTCCAAATTGCCTTAATTCCTAATAAAACATTAAGTATATTTGGTATAGGACATCTATGAAGGATATGTTGAAGGATAAATTTGGGCGGACTATTAATTATTTGCGACTAGCTGTTGTTGACCGATGTAATCTTCGTTGCACCTACTGTATGCCCGAAAATGGTCTACATTGGATCAAGCAAAAAGAATTGATGACGGATGATGAAATAATCCGGCTTTGCAGCATCTTTACACAACTTGGCGTAGATAAGATCCGAATCACTGGTGGTGAACCTTTTGTAAGGAAAAACTGCATGGAATTGATCCAAAGAATATCCCAAATAAACAAGCTCAAAGAAGTAAGCATAACAACCAATGGAATCCTGACCGAACCCTTTATCCCTGAATTAAAAGCTCTTGGAATCAAATCGGTCAACCTTAGTTTGGATACCTTGGACGAGGATAGATTCTTCAAAATTACCCGTAGGAAGGAATTTCAGCAGGTCATGAAAACCATGGAGAGCCTCCTATCTCACAATATTCAAGTAAAAATCAATTGCGTAGTGATGGACGGTCAAAATATTGAGGACATTATTCCATTGGTCAACTTAGGCAAGAACTTGCCTATTGCGGTCAGATTCATTGAAGAAATGCCTTTCAATGGTGATAATAAAGAGATTTCTCTAAAATGGAACTATCACAAAATATACGAGCATATCCAAGAACATTTTGGAGACATCCAAAAACTGGACGACCCTAAAAGTTCGACCTCCTATAATTATAAAATCCCAGGATTTAAGGGTGAATTTGGCATCATCGCAGCCTATTCACGGAGCTTTTGCGGCAATTGCAATCGCGCTCGCGTCAGCCCATTAGGTATACTAAAAACCTGTCTATATGAAGGTGGAGGCATAAATTTAAAAGACGTACTCCGATCGGGCAAATCTGATGAGGAACTCAAGCAGATAATCATTCAATCCATTCATCATAAACCTAAAGATGGTTGGGAAGCTGAAAAAATCAGTTCTGATCCGAATGCAATTCATCAATCTATGGCAACTATTGGAGGGTAAAAATGGAAATGATTACCGTAGAACAGGCTGAAAAAATTATCCTCTCAGAAATAAGAGAGTTTGGGCTGGAAACCATTTCCATACAGCATGCCTTAGGCAGAGTGCTTGCTGAGGATCTGCTGGCAGACCGCGATTTACCGCCCTTTGATCGATCGACCGTTGATGGGATTGCTATCAATTACAAGGGACTGGAGAATGGAAATAATAGGTTTAAGATCCAAGGCGTTCAAGCTGCCGGTGAACAACCTATTCCGATCGATTCCATCGATAGCTGTGTTGAAATCATGACTGGAGCTGCCCTAGATCCTTCCTTGGATACCTTGATTCGATATGAAGATGTCATTATGAAGGATGGATATGCAAGCCTACAAACTGAGGTTAGCAAAAGTCAAAATATCCACCTCAAAGCTAAGGATAAAAGACAGGGTGATATTTTGGTTCCGGCCAACCAAATCGTCAGTCCGGCAATTATTGGAATTGCTGCTTCAATTGGAAAAATCAAGATCCAGGTCAAGAAATTACCCAAAGTAGCTATCATTTCCACGGGCGATGAAATGGTCAGTGCTGAATCCGTTCCCAATCCTTATCAATTAAGACGCTCCAATGGCATCAGCATACAAACTGCATTGAGCAAATATCAAATTTCAGCAGACACATTCCATCTCAACGATCATTTCGATGAAATCAAGGCAAAACTTTCTGAGCTCTTAATTCAATACGATGTGCTGGTCATAACTGGCGGCGTATCGATGGGGAAATTTGATTATTTACCGCAGGTGTGTAATAATTTGGGTATAAAACAGCTTTTCCATAAAATCAAGCAAAGACCCGGAAAACCATTATGGTTTGGAAAGTCCGTAGAGAACAAATTGCTCTTTGCCTTTCCGGGCAATCCAGTTTCCGTTTTTATGTGCTTACATCGCTACCTCATTCCTTGGTTGGAATCCTCATTGAGAATAAAGAAAGCTCCCCTATTTGCCATTTTACAGAATGACATTCAATTCCAGGCACCCTTACAGTATTTTGCCCAAGTTAAACTGAGGGTCAATCAACAAGGACAATTAACGGCTGCATCTGTGGATAGCAATGGATCTGGAGACTTTTCCCATCTCGCCGAAACAGATGCTTTTATTGAACTTCCCTTAGAAAAAAACAGTTTTAATAAGGGTGAAGTTTACCAAGTATGGACCTATAAATAAATCGTAAAGGATGACAGAATTTTCACATATCAATAAAAACCAGCAACCCAGTATCGTCAATATCATGGACAAAAAGGTATCCCAACGACACGCTGTAGCCAAAGCAAGTATTGAACTACCTGAAATGATGATGCAAAAACTGACTGCTGAGAACTTCAATACTGCTAAAGGTTCCATTATCCATACCGCGATTATTGCGGGGATTATGGGGGCAAAAAAAACAGGCGAACTCATTCCTTTATGCCATCCTATTGGTTTGGAAAATTGTGAGGTTGAAATAAAATTCAATTCAAATTCCCTTGATATCTATGCCACTGCCGAGGTAGAAGCAAAAACTGGGGTGGAGATGGAGGCCATGACAGCAGTTTCCATTGCTGCATTGACCATTTATGATATGTGCAAGGCATTGAGCCATGATATCATCATCAAGGAAATTAAACTGATGGAAAAAACAGGAGGAAAAAATGACTTCAAAAGATCAGAATAGCGTTGCTGAAATCTATGGACTGGTACTCGCAGGTGGTAAAAGCCGTAGAATGGGTAAACCAAAAGATCAAATCCATTGGCACGGAAAGGAACAAAGATATTTTGCAGCTGATTTGCTTGCAGAATACTGTGAAAAAGTCTTTATCTCATGCCGTGAAGATCAAACGCAAGATTTTGATCCAAATTATCAGGCTTTGACAGATACCTTTCTGAATATGGGTCCTTTCGGAGGGATCCTCTCTGCTTTCCATGCCCATCGCGACAAAGCCTGGTTGGTTGTTGCCTGTGACCTCCCTCTATTGGATAAAGATTCTTTGGCTAAACTCCTGCAAAACCGAGATCCTGATCAAATAGCGACAACCTATAAAAGTCCATTTGATGGCCATCCAGAACCTTTAATAACGATTTGGGAGCCAAAAAGCTATCCTTTATTGCTGAGTTTCCTAGCAAATGGGATTACCTGCCCCAGGAAAGTCCTGATCCATTCGGATTGCCTGATTTTAGACCCTAATAATCCTGATGCTTTAATGAATGTGAACAGTCCTGAGGATGCAGAAATAGCAGATAAAACACTTCAAGAACAAAAAAAAACTATAGATGGATCCTAATTTCGAAAGATATCAATGTCAAATTGCTTTACCCGGATTTGGTAACAAAGGGCAGCAATTGCTCCAAAATGCCAAAGTCCTAATTGTCGGAATGGGCGGTTTGGGTTGCCCTGCAGCCCAATATCTCGCTGCCTCCGGTATTGGAACCTTAGGATTGGTTGATGATGACCTCATTTCTCTATCCAATTTACACCGGCAGGTCCTATATGGACCACAAGATATCGGTAATTGGAAAGTAGAAGTTGCAGCAGAGCAACTTAAAATGCAGAACCCTGAGATCAATATTATCTCCTACCCAATCCGCTTGACCTCCAATAATATCATGGACCTAATCAATGAATACGACTTGATCTTGGAAGGAACCGATAACCTAGAAAGCAAATGCCTAATCAATGACGCCTCTGTACTAGCTGGAAAGCCTTTGGTTTATGGCGCAATTTACCAATATGAAGGACAGGTAAGTATTTGGAATGCTAAACTTCCGGATGGAACCTATTCCAGCAATTATAGGGATGTTTTCCATGATATTGAAAACACAGCAGTTCCAAATTGTAAAGAAGGCGGTGTCATACCCAGCTTAGCTGGAATTGTGGGTTGTATGCAAGCCAATGAAGCCATAAAGTACCTCACTGGCATGCAGGATATCCTAGCTGGAAAATTATGGATCATGGATACATCAACAGGCATATCAAGGATCATTAAACTAAAAAAATCAAATATTCAGATCAAGGCTCTACAGGAAAGCAATCCAACCATTGCTTTAGAAGAATATGAGCTCCATCCCGAAAAATTTGTCCTGTACGATGTAAGAGAACCAGATGAGCACGAAGAATTTAATATTGGCGGAAAAAACCTTCCATTGAACGACTTGCATCAACATCTAGAGGAATTTGCAACTATCAATGCTAAAGTTATTCTCTATTGTATGTCGGGAAAAAGAAGTAAAATAGCTGCACGTGTTATCAAGAAAGCTTATCCAGATTTAAAAGTCTACTCCCTAAAAAACGGTCTACTAGGCCTGTAATTAGTCAATAATTTCTTGATACGGCTTTGGCTTCCTTGTATTGGGTATGCCTACTAGCTCCTCAATGGTTTCTTCAATCATTTCACTCATGCTATTGAGTGCCAAATCATTCGCTTCTGCGCCAAAAGGTTCTTCGATTTCATCCGCTATGGCCTCAAATGCCACAAAAGTATAAGCGATAAATACCACGATTAAAGGCATAAACCAACCCAAGGAGTCCACTAAGCCAAAAGGCAGCATGGCACAATATATATAAACCGTCCGATGTAATAAGACGCTGTAACTATAGGGCAAAGGTGTAGAGATAATTCGTTCACAGCCTCCTAGGATATCAGAAAGCTTATCGAGGTTTTCATCCATTCTAGCTTGTTGAATGGAATCCATTCTCCCCTCCATTTTTGCTCCTTGCAGCTGCTCAGCCATCATCCGCATAATGGTTACAGGCTTATACTTGGAAGCCATAACGAGCTCATAACTTTCTGGATCCAACCTTTTCTCCATATCCTCCTTGGAATCGGTTCCTCGAAGCTGATGCTTTAATGCAAAAACAAAGGCACTGATCAAACGGATAAATCCAACAACGAATTCCTGGTTTTTCTCGCCATTATTTAAGGTCATGACCTGCCTAGCCAAAGCCCTGGAGGTATTCAACAAAGACCCCCACAATTTTCTACCTTCCCAAAAACGGTCATAGCTTGCATTGTTTCGGAATCCCAGGAAAAGGGCCAAAACAAAACCAAATAAAGTCAATGGAGCTGGATTTAAGGGAACTTTGAAATCCAATACGGTTCCATGGAAATAGGCAACCAAAACAGAAAAGACCAAAAGTAACAATAGTCTGGGTACCAATGCAGGTAATACCGAACCATGCCAAACAAAAAGCATCTTGAACCAATGCTCTTTCTTTCTAATAATCATATTATTTTAAATCTTAGCAGAATTAAATCAGCGTTTCGAAATTCTAAGGATCATTCCTGCACTTGGATTTAGCAAGAATTTCTCTTCCCAAAGGTAGCCTTAATCCTAGCTTCTCTCCAATTTATTTCCTTTTATTATGTTCCCCAACTATGGCCTTTGAATAGCACCTTGATACAACATTTGATCTACCTTTTTGTAAACTGCTGGATCATGTGGCTTAATTTTGATTTTCACATATTTTGATGCTGGCATATTACTCTCTTTAACCACGTTATTCACGGAAACTAGCACATTGGTCTCTGGGAAATAGGTTACCGTATTCTTTTCAGGAATCTGATAAGATACGATGATAAATAATGGGGCAACACGCTCAATACCATCATCAAAATTATAAAGATCCACTTTATCTCCGGCTTTGAGGCCTGCTTTATCAATATCCTTCTGGTTCATAAAAATAACCCGGCGCTCATTTTTAATGCCACGATAACGATCATCCAATCCATAAATTGTCGTATTGAACTGATCATGTGTCCTAGTGGTTGCCATCATATATTCATCATCGGCCAAGGTATTATCTGGAATCTCAGTTAAAGTAAATGGTGCCCTACCCTCTAATTTCTTAGCGAAATATTGTTTATCGCGCGCCTCATTAGGTAAGTAAAACCCTCCTTTTTCCCGAACGCGTACATTGTAATTATCAAAGCCCGGAATACATTGTTCTATATCATCCCTGACTGCATCGTAACTGTCATGATATCGTTTCCAATTCACCACAGAACGATTACCTAAGGTCTCCATAGCCATTCTGCAAACAATCTGTGTCTCATTGATCAAGTTATCTGAGACCGCATCCAACATTCCCTTGGACTGTTGAACGACACCCATAGAGTTTTCGGTAGAAATAATCTGAAGAACGCCATTTACAATATCCTTATCGCTTCGTCCATAAGTCGGCAGGATCAAAGCCTCTTTCCCATGTACCAAATGCCCCCTATTAAGTTTGGTAGACACACAGACCAAAAGATTAAGTTTGCGCAAGGCATTTGCAGTATAAGTTGTATCAGGTGTAGCGGAAAGGAAATTCCCACCCATACAGAACATAAATTTTATTTTTTCTTCATGCATCGCTTTAATGGCGCGCACTACATCATAACCATGCTTTCTAGGCACCTGAAATCCGTAGAAATTCTCAATTCTATCCAATTGTTCATTGGAAGGCTTTTCATCGATCAACATCGTCCTATTCCCTTGTACATTGCTATGTCCGCGTACCGGACAAACTCCAGCTCCGGGAATACCGATACTTCCTTTCAACAGCAAGATATTCAGGATTTCACGAATCATGTCTACACCATTAGGTTGTTGGGTCAGCCCCATTCCCCAGCTGATAATAATTCGTTTCTTGAAAGCAATCATTGCTGCAGCTTCATAGATCAGATCCTTGTCAACAGCAGCTTCTTTAGCTAACTCATCCAGATCATAATCTTTGAACTGTTGCAAGAACTCATCATAACCAACAGTTTTATTTTCAATAAATTGTTCATCGAATACCGAACCTGGATTCTTCTTTTCAAAATCAATCAAGAGCATTTCGATTGCCTTCAGAAGGGCCATATCTCCATTGATCTTAACAGGTAAATAAAGATCAGCTAGCTTAACTCCACCTTCCAAAACGCCCATCACACTCTGAGGATCTACAAATCCCATTAGACCGGCTTCAGGTAATGGATTGATGGCAATGATCTTTGCTCCATTCTTTTTCCCTTTTGCCAATGCACTCATCATTCGAGGCGCATTCGTCCCTGGATTTTGTCCAATGATGACAATAACATCCGTGTCATAAAAATCTTCTAAGGTCACTGTCCCTTTACCAATACCGATCGTAGGCCTTAAGGCAGAACCTGAAGTTTCATGGCACATATTAGAACAGTCAGGCATGTTATTGGTTCCAAATTCCTTGGCAAATAATTGGTAGACAAAAGATGCCTCGTTACTGGTTCTTCCCGAGGTATAAAACGCCGCTTGATCAGGTGATTCCAGTGCATTTAAATGGGATGCGATCTTTTTAAAAGCATCATCCCAACTGATGGGTTGATAATGGGTTGCCCCTTCTGGCAAAAACATCGGGTCGGTTAATCTGCCCATCTTCCCTATTTGGTAATCATCCAATTGGGCAAGATCAGCGACAGAATTTTCCTTAAAAAACTGGGGAGTAACACGCTTACTTGTAGCTTCCTCTGCCAAAGCTTTTGCACCATTCTCGCAATATTCACCTAGAACCGAACGCTCATCATCAGGATCCGGCCAAGCACAGCTCGGACAGTCAAAACCATCCATCTGATTCATTTTAAACAAGGCCCGACCTGCACGTACTACAGCTTTCTCCTCAAATAAATCACTGAATACTGCCAAAACCGCCGGGATCCCAGCCGCTTTCTTCTCAACAGGTGTCAGTTTTAGATCCAACAACCTAAAGGGATTTTCCGCACTAGGTTCCGTTTTTATCTCCTGCTCGATCAAATTTTTATCTAGTTCTTCCATAGCCGTGTGATTTTAGAGCTGCTTAACATATCATATTCGGATTCGGATAATTGTCGCTTTGGTCTTCCAAAGTATTGTCCAAACACACAAAATCCTTTTCTATCAACAACTTTACTTTCCCTGTAACCCCTTCAAAACCTACGATATCAGTTGAATACAGTTGCTCCAACATACTTACAGGAATTTTCAAGGTAATTTTATTATCGACATATTCTACTGATAATTCTGACACCTCCGCCTTTTCCACAGCATAAACAAAGGATTTTTCCAAAAACTCGGTTTTGCTCGAAATATTTCCATCTTGGTATAGCGAATTTACTTCCGATTGTGTCAATCGAATCCGTACAGAATTATCTTTTATTCTAATTTTCATGATAAATTTTTAATAGTCAAATTTGCTCCCTGATGATAGATATTGAATCTATTTTTCCCCAGGAAACCCAACAAACTAATATCAAACTCTTTCGCAAGCTTGATCGCAAGGCTTGAAGGTGCACCAATCGCTGCAATAACTGGAATACCTGCCATGGCAGCTTTTTGAACCAATTCAAAACTTGCCCGACCACTCAAGACCAAAATCCTTTCCCTCAAGGGCAACTGATCTTTCAAAAGAAAATATCCGATCAGTTTGTCCAAGGCATTATGTCTACCTACATCCTCCCGCAGCCCAAAGAGATTCGCCTCTATATCGAATATGCCGGAAGCATGGATCCCTCCTGTAGAGCTAAAATTATCCTGTAAGGACCTCAGTTTTTCAGATAGTTGATACAAGACGTCCAATTCAATGTTTAACGTCTTTTTCGACATGGACTGAAAGGTGCTGACCGTCCGGATAGACTCGATAGAACCCTTCCCACAGACACCACAACTTGAAGTGGTATAGAAATTCCGGTCCACGTTCATTAAATCTGGAATATATCCAGCTACAAGTTCAACAACAATACTGTTCTCATTGTTTCTGGAACATTCAGATTTAGCATGTTCAATGGTCTTGATTTGGCCCAGATTGGAAATAATCCCTTCCGTAAACAGAAAACCCGCAGCGAGCTCTATATCATTTCCCGGCGTCCGCATGGTAACCGATAGGTTCTTGGTCTTCATTTCAGACTCCTCTCCATACCGAACCTTGATTTCCAAAGGTTCTTCCACAGAAACATCATCCACAAAAGAACTTCCGCTCTTTTCTTTTACTTTAATGATCTCAAGTTTCTCAATGGAATTGTTTTTCAAGGCTTCTACATTCATCACCGTACAGTCTAATCTATTAAATATACGAAATTAATCCCTCTTCCTAAGGATGAGCTGACACCCATTCTTCCCCATTTTCAAAGATTTCCTTTTTCCAAATGGGCACCGTTTGCTTCAAGCTGTCAATAATAAATCGACAAGCATCAAAAACAGAATCCCGATGTCCATCGTTGACCACAATGATCACCGCGACCTCACCAGGATATAATGTCCCTACTCTATGCTGAATCACAATATTGCGGACGGCATATTTTGAAATGGCAGCCTCTGCAATTTTCCGCATTTCCTTTATCGCCATGGCTTCATAACATTCAAAGTCCAGCCGGACCACTGCTTTTCCTTTACTATGGTTGCGCACTGAACCTATAAAAGAAGCTATTCCTCCACTTTCAAGATCCTTTGAAATAGCTAAGCAACTTACTATATCAAGTTCATCTGCCGATATCTTTACCTCTATCATATTAGCCTCCACTAACTGGTGGAATCACTGCAATTTCATTTCCACTGTTTATTATTTGTGAATCTTCAGCATACTCTTCATCAATGGCAAGCATATAGGATTTAAGTTTGTTTAGCTGAGGATATCCCTCCTCAAGAACAGATCTTAAATCACTGACATTCAAACCTTCATTTACTTCCAGATGAATCTCTGATGAACCAAATATATCTTTTGCTATTCCAAAACCCAACACTGTAATCTTCATGCCATTCTATTTTACCAATATTTAATCAATACGTTTATTCCAGCTATAAAAACAAGAGCTGCTGTCATTCTTTTCACTATTAATGGGTTCCATTTAATGGACATCCTAGATCCGATCTGCCCTCCTATAAAAACGGAAAGACATAAAATCCCAATCCTAGAGAAATTCATCTCGACAGATAGTTTTGAAAACTGCCCAGCGATTCCAGATATAGAATTAACCAGAATAAATACGCTGGAAGTTGCTGCAATCTTCTTGGCGGTATCCCATTTTATTAAATTGAGCAATGGTGATAAAAATATTCCGCCCCCTATCCCCACCAATCCAGACAAAAAACCAATCCCTCCACCTAATAAACTGTTTTGGACCAAACTTGGTTTGAAATAATCTTTCCTTTCTTCATTCGTTTTTTTATCTGTTTGGACCCACAACAATACCGCAGCAAGGATTAAGGTAAAGCCTAAGATCATGAAGAAGGTTTCTTGGCTTAATTTCATGATGGCGCCTAAATACGCCATCGGAACACTGATCAAGGTTAGTGGCAGGATTTTGCGCCAATCAACCTGCTTATTCCTGAGATAGATGATGACTCCTCCAACAACCACGATCACATTGCAGATCAGTGCTGTAAGTCTAATCTCCTGATAAGGCAAGCTATACATGGCCAATACCGCCAAGTAACTTGAACCGCCTCCAAATCCAACAGATGAATACACAAAAGCGATTATCAGAAAAATTAACAGCAACTCCCAATGTTCCATACGCAGCCTTTATGTACAATAATTATTTCCGTTGAATGTTTAATCTTAATAGTTTCTTGGTCATTCAATTTAATAAAGATTTATGGGAATTTGTAGATAATTTAGGATGTCGCCCAAAATACTTCAAGTTCATTTTGAGCTGAATTGGAAGATTTCTTAATAAATTTCGATGATTGCCTTGACCTTATTCGAGGCATATTCGGAAAACGCCGAACTGGATAAAATAATTCTCGAACATGCCTCGAATAAGTCTCGAAGCAGGTCAGGATAATAACCTGTTTTAAAATCGAAAGTTGAGGAGGCTAGGTAGGATATTTTTCTATATCTCAAAGGAACATCGAGCGGCTTCTCGGCATCTGTGGATACCCGTCGAGATGAACATCGAGCGGCATCTCGGCTTCGATAACCGTCGAGATGCCAAAAATTCTCTGTTACTTTTGGAGCCCAAAAGTAACCAAACCGACGAAGGAGCATTGTTTACTTAGGCAGGCAACCCCCAGAGGGGGTGAAATCTTTGTAGAAAAATGTACCGTTTACCGGATAACCCCTGGAAGGGGTGAAATCTTTGTAGAAGGCTAATTCGTCATCCGTACAACCCCTAGCGGGGGTGAAATATTTTTCTGAAAATCCACTTTAAAGGGGTCAAATCAATAAAAAATAGTTCCCTCATCTTACGATTTCGGGATGACAGCAATCCTTAAAAAAAATAAAAAAATAGATTCTTCGCTGCGCTCTGAATCCCTCTCTGGGACACTTCCAATTCTGAACGAATAGTGAAGAATCTGTATGTAAATGTCCACAACATTTTGTCATCCTCCATCTTTGATGGAGGACCTGTACGCCAATACAATCATGGTTTGTATGGTCCGAGATCCTTCCTACTTCTCAGGATGACCCCAGAGTTGTTAACGAGGTTTGAAGAACTGTACGCCAATACAATCATTGTTTGTATAACTCCGAGATCCTTCCTTCGTCAGGATGACTCCAGAGTTGTTAACGAGGTTTGAAGAAATGTACGCCAAAACAATCAATGTTTGTATACCTCCGAGATCCTTCCTGCGTCAGGATGACCCCATGGTTGTGCACGTAGTTTGAAGGACCTGTACGCCAATACAATCATGGTTTGTATAGTTCTGAGAAACTTCGTGCCTTAGTTTGACACCGGAATAGGAATGCTGTTTTGCGAATTACTGCCCTGGAAGGGCAGAATTATTTTAGCAATGGGTTCAAACAATATAGGGGTAATGCAAAAACGATGTTCGATTAATCGAACATCGTTTTTGCGCGACTTCCAGGCTAACGTGCCATGCCTGCTAAAATAATGGAACCCCAAAAGGGGTTCTATCTTTAAAATACTAAAAGCTAATTTGTTTTCATTGACAACATGCTGCCATCACCTTCCGATAAAATTAGTCCAAATTTTTACTTCTCATGGTGACACTGAAAAAGGAAACCTAATTTGCGACAAACTGCCCCTCATGAAATCCCCTTTCAATAAAACTTACCTACACCTATTCCAAACCAAAAAGGGCTTTCTTCAGACCAAGAGCTGCCAATTCTGTTGAAAATTTTACTGCAGGGATATGATCCAAAGGATTTAACAAACCATAATCATGGATAAACCCATTATAGGTTTGAATGGTGGTAGGTACTCCTGCTTCATCCAATTTTCTGGCATAGGCTAAGCCTTCATCGAAAAGAATATCATTTTCAGCTAATTGAACCAATGCTGGAGGTAATCCTTTTAATTCCTCGATACTGGCATTGAAAGGGGTAGCATAGTATTCTTTTCTTTTACTTTCCTCGGGCAAATAGTTATCCCACATCCATTTCATCATATTGGAGGTCAAGAACCTTCCTTCTGCATATTTCTTCCAGGAATCTCTGCTGAAATCTGCATCCGTCACTGGCCATAATAGCAATTGGAACTTTATCTTCGGCCCACCTTTATCCTTTGCCATCAGGCAGGTTACTGCGGTCATATTGCCGCCAACGCTGTTTCCGGCAATGGCTAGATTTGAACCATCGACTCCGATTTCATCACCATTTTCGGAAACCCATTTTGTAGCAGCATAGATTTCATTGATGGCAACAGGGTATTTTGCTTCTGGGGAAGGCGTATAATCCACAAAAACTGCCGCTGCACCAGAGTTTACCACCAAATCCCGAACCAGGCGCCTATGGGTGGGGTAATCTCCTAAAATCCAGCCGCCACCGTGGATAAATATAAATACGGGCAGCTTTTTATCTTTGGACTTCTCTGGTTTAACGATATGGATATTGACCTTAATACCATCTTGGCTAATTTCTCTTTCCGATTCTGAAATCCCTGAATAGTCAACCTTCACTGATTTTTGAGCATCAACCAAGACTTGACGTGCATCTTCAGGAGACAGCGTCTCCAATGGCTCGCCACCGCTATTGTTGAGGCCATCTAAAAATTCACGGATTTGAACTATGATTTGTGGGTCTTTCTCTGCTTTTCTTTCTGACATAGTAATAGTGTTAAGATTTAAAAATTAGGGTTACGAAGGAAACATCGTAACAATTAGAATATATATACAACAAACAATCGGGCAAACTGTTGCAGAAAGCTGTTAATTACTGATTTCGAGGCTTTTCAAAACATGATGGTGCAGGATGGTCCTTGGGAATTATTTATTAACTTTAGTTAAACCCGGTCAGCAATAAAGGACCAATCATGTATAAACCAACTAGTCAAAAGATTTTTTCCTTCTATAAACCCGCATGCCTTTTGCTGGGCTTTTTGCTTTTGTTTTTCATAGTTTCAGCCCAAGAAGTTGTGGTTGAAACCCAGGAAATAACTAATACTGAAGCAGAGCCTTGGTGGGGTTGGGTATTTTTAGGGAGACTACACCCGATGCTGGTCCATTTTCCGGTTGCCCTGATTTTGGTTGCTGGCTTTATGGAGCTTGCGAAGCTCCGCAGCTTTCAATCCAATCTAAGGACAGGAACGAATTGGTTAATTTATATTGGGGCAGTTTCGGCAGTCCTTGCAGCTGGATTAGGGTTATTCTTGGCCAATACAGGTACATATTCTGGGGAAACATTTGAATGGCATCAATGGTCCGGTATCAGCACCGCCGTTTTTGGAGCCATTACCGCTCTTGTTCTCCTGCAGATCATGAAGCATGATAAAAAAGGATTGATCCCCATATATCGCACTTCGCTCCTCTTGACGGTCTTAAGTATTTTTATGGCAGGCCATTTTGGTGGATCCTTAACCCATGGACAAGATTATCTATTGAGCACTACGCCTTGGGCGCCTCAAGATGAGAACTTAGCTGAAATTGCAGGGGGAGTATCATCTGCAGAGTTTGATTTCGCCTCTTTTTCCACTGCATCCGATAGCTTAACCACGGAACAGCAGGTCAACTTGAACCTAGCGGTACGGACGATATTTGCCCACCATTGTTTTCAATGCCATGGCAGTGATAAAACCGAAGGAGAGTTACGCCTAGACCAAAAGGATATGGTCTTCAAGGGCGGTGAGTCTGGACAAGTCATACTACCTGGAGATTCAGAACACAGTGAATTGCTCCGTAGGGTTTCTCTCCCTCCCGGACATAAAGAAGCCATGCCAGGCAAAGGAAAACCACTGGGAGAAAAGGATATTGCCATAATCAAGTTATGGATCGATAAAGGTGCGCCTTGGCCAGATAATATTAAAGGAATTTTTCCAAATGCGCCATTGGAACCGCGAAAACCAGAATTACCAGCCGTTGTTGCAGGAATGGAAAATCCTGTAGACCGCTTGGTGAATGCTTATTTTAAGAAAAATGGAATACAATGGCAAAAACCTGTGGACGATCGCACCTATATCCGTCGAGTGTATTTCGATCTCATCGGGTTACCGCCTACGGATCAGGAAATCAAGAGTTTTGTAGCTGATGGTAATTCTGATAAGCGGGAGAAACTGGTCAATAGCCTCCTTGCTAAGGATCGAGAATACGCAACGCATTGGACAACCTTTTGGAACGATCTATTACGAAATGATTATTCTGGAACAGGCTATATCACCGGAGGACGCTTCAATATTTCTGATTGGTTATTTAAATCTCTGCAAACCAACAAGCCTTATAAACAATTTGCTATGGAATTACTGGATCCTACGGAAGAGTCCAAAGGCTTCATCAAGGGAATAGCCTGGAGAGGCGCAGTCAACAGCAGCCAGACCACCGCTATGCAGGCCGCGCAAAATGTTTCCCAGGCCTTATTAGGGGTCAACCTGAAATGTGCTTCTTGCCATGATAGCTTTGTGAGTGATTGGAAATTAGATGATGCCTATGCATTTGCCAATATATTTTCTGAAGAACAGCTGGAAATCAACCGCTGTGATATCCCTACTGGAAAAATGGCGGATACCCGTATTTTATGGCCAGAATTAGGAACCATCAGCAAAACCGGGACTGTAAAGGAAAAATCTAAAGAATTATCCCAACTCCTGACCCAACCTGAAAATGGCAGACTCTACCGGACTTTGGTGAACCGGATATGGGCGCAATTAATGGGTAGAGGAATCGTGTCTCCAACGGATGAAATGGACAAAAAGCCATGGAGCGCTGATCTATTGGATTGGATGGCAGTCAATTTTGTGGAAGAGGGCTATGATATCAAAAAATTACTGTATCTGATCACTACTTCGAAAACCTATCAACAACCTTCTATTGGATTGGAAGATCAGAGTGCGATCAATGCGCCAAACTTTGTCTTCAGGGGTATATTAAAAAAGAAACTCACTGCCGAACAATTTTCGGATGCCTTAAGTACGGTAGTATCTCCGGTATATACGATAGATGCCCTGAAATACAATCCACTTGCAGATCCTAAAGCCTATATGGATGCCTCTTCTTTTGTAAGGGCAGCCTTGGTCCAAAACGATCCATTCTTAACGGCCTTAGGGCGACCAAGCCGGGAAAACGTAATCAGCGTGCGTGAGGGTCATGTCACTCTCTTGCAAGCCATGGAATTGACAAATGGAACTAAATTAAACGAGACTTTGATTCAAGGAGCCAAGAAATGGCTGGCGCAATACAAAGACCCTAATGAATTGACCCAAGCTATATATGGACAAACTTTGGGAAGAAAGCCTAGTGCGGATGAATTAAAGATTGCCAATAAATTATTTGAAGGAAAGCTGGAAGAAGGTTCTGTGCAGGAACTTCTTTGGGCAATCGTATTACTCCCAGAATTTCAATTTATTGAATAAAAACAGATGGGATAAATGAATCGATCATGAAACTGAATTATAACCGAAGGGATTTCTTGAGGACCGCAGGTGTAGGAACCTTGGCGGCATTAGCTGCTGGCTCTCCCCTTTCTGCCTTGTTATCCTCCTGTTCGGGCAAAGGTACAGCAACTGCCGATTCTGTGATCCTGCTTTGGATGGCAGGTGGAATGGCACATACCGAAACCTTTGACCCCAAACGCTATACGCCTTATGAAAAAGGCTTGGACTCCAATAAGGTACTGAGCACTTTCAAATCCATCCCGACGGCATTGGATGGAATCGAATTTTCGGAAGGCTTGGAATCGATTGCTGCCATGATGGACAAAGGCACATTGATTCGCTCCTATATGGCGGCGGATTTAGGCCATATTCTACATTCTAGGCATCAATACCATTGGCATACCTGTTATGAACCACCCCAAACGGTGGCTGCTCCACATATTGGTTCATGGATCGCGCAGGAATTGGGTCCAAAAAACCCGGTAATCCCTGCTTTCATCAATATTGGACAACGCATGACCGTGGGTGAAGCGGAAGAACTCAAGGCATTCCATACTGCCGGTATATTAGGCAGTGAATTTGGTCCCTTTATGATTCCTGATCCCTCTTCAGGATTGGACTCCGTTAAACCGCCTGCAGGGATGTCCTTCAGTAGGTTCGAGCGTAGAAACCAACTTTATAATGAACTCTTAGGGAAAAACGCCATTGGCGACCTAGGCAGTGATTACCAAAAGGAATCCTTTAAGCGATCTATGGAACAGGCCTATAGATTACTTAAATCTCCTGAGGCGAAGACTTTTGATTTATCTGAGGAACCGAAGGAAACTTACGACATCTATAATACAGGAAAATTTGGCTTAGGTTGCCTGATGGCGCGCCGTTTGGTTGAACAAGGGGCACGCTTTATTTCGGTTACCAGTGAATATGAACCGTTCATGGGTTGGGATACCCATGAAAACGGCCATACCAGAGCCAAGGACATGAAGAAATTGATCGATGCACCCATCGCCCAATTATTGAAAGACCTAGAGCGTTCTGGCCACTTGGACCGCACCTTGGTAATATTAGCCAGTGAGTTCAGCCGCGATATGGTGATGGAAGGTAGGCCTGGTGCAGAAGTGCTGCATCAAGTTGATCAACCTGATATTATCAATGATATCAAGAACTATGGCATGCACAGGCACTTTACAGATGGAAGCTCCATCCTCATGTTTGGTGGCGGAGTCAAAAAAGGCTTTGTATATGGCAAAACGGCTGATGAAAGGCCCTGCAAAACAATAGAAAAACCAATTCGGATTGAAAGGATCCATCAATCTATCTACCATGCCCTTGGCATCGATCCGCAAAAAAATGTGGTGGTGGAAGGAAGACCGTTCTATACAACTCCCGACGGTGTGCATAAAGCAGAATTAGAGCTATTTATATAAAAAAGCCATGTTGGATATTCATCATGGCGAGTATACTTTAGGGAGCTTCTATCGTTGATAGACCCTGACGTAGTCGATAACATAGCTTTGAGGAAATAAACTATCATCTATTCCTTTTTGTCCACCTAGACCTCCTCCTATTGCCAAATTAAGGAGCAAATGGAATTTTTGGTCAAATGGCCATTCTGCTGCTGTTTTCCCTTCATTCTTAAATGTGAAATAGAGTTTCTTATCCGCATAGATCTTAATCTCATTGGCATCCCATTCCAAAACATAGGTATGAAACTTCTTGTGCGCATCGGGCAGGTAGGTGGATTTCCCTTTTTGGGTACCGATGACATGGTTATAGCTTTCGGTATGCACCGTACCCAAGACAGAATCAGGATGAGAACCTATATATTCCATGATATCAATCTCACCACTCTTTGGCCAACCCCCATAGGTATCTGCGGAAGGCATCATCCAGATAGCAGGCCATGTACCACGTCCAGTGGGTACCTTTGCCCTGATTTCAAAACGCCCATATTTCCAATCTCCTTTATGGATGGTCCTCAATCTCGCTGATGTATATTTCTTGCCGCCTGCATTCTGTCGTTTGGCCGTAATGGTCAAATAACCTTTTTTGACATAAGCATTGGAGGTATCATGAGCGGTATAATGTTGGGCTTCGTTATTACCCCAATTATAGGCATTCCCTTTGGTATCAAAACTCCATTTTGTGGAATCTGGTAAACCTTCGTAATTGAATTCATCTTGCCAGACTAATTTCCATTTCTTATTCTTCTTTTCCATTTTCTGGGAAAAGACAGTGCTGCTAATGCAGGAAAAAAGAAGGAGCATTGCAATGTGGAGTAAGTTTTTCATAGCGCTGTAATTTGCTATAACAAACATACGCAAAGTATCTTTCCTTTTTAAGAAGCGAAATTATTCCCCATCCTATTGATGAAGTTACTCGGTCGCAATCCAAAATGTTTATGGAAGTCCCTTGAAAAATTGGACTGTTCCGAATAGCCCACCATACTGGCAATTTGGGAAACGGTAAATTGGCGGAGCATGATTAATTCAGCTGCCTTTTCCAATTTCACCAACTTTATGATTTCATTGGGTTTGAGGTCGGAGAACTTACTGACCTTTCGATAGAGGGTAGGCCTACTCATATGCATCAATTCGGCTAAGAGATCGACGGTCATATCCGCTTCGGCAATATGCTCTTCAACGATAGTATACAATTTTTCTAAAAAATAATCAGAAGTATCAGCCTCTAGATCTGTTCTATTTCCAACAATGGAAAGGTTGCTGAAATATTCCCTTATCATCTGCCGATTGAACAATAAATTTTCAATTTGTACCAAAAGATATTCCAATGAAAATGGTTTCTCGATACAGACATCGGCTCCATGTCGCAATACTTCAATCTTCAGGTCGTAACCACGTTGCTCGGTAAGAAAGATCAAAGGAATATGACAATGCATAGGATCAGATTTGATTCGCTCACATAATTGAATCCCCTGCATTTCAGGCGACAAAATCTCTGCAATAACCAGCTGAATATTGTTTTTTAACAAAATCTGCTCAGCTTCCTCCATATTTTCTGCCCGTAGGATGATATAACTGCTCTTGAGTTCTTTGTATAGATAAGCCAATAATTCCTTATCACTCTCCACTAAAAGAATTTGTGGTTTTTGTAGTTCAGCATCGACAAGATTAGAACCCTCGGCAGTGGAATTCCAAGAGTTTTTTTTGATCAAGCATGGCGTATTAAACTGTACAGATATCGGCTTCATAAAATCAGTAATGTTTATAAATAAGTTTAATAGTTTAATCTAGGTCTAATCCTAATTTACAAAAAAAAACAACAATTAATCAAAGTTTATCATGCAACCACTTTTATGACAAACATTAACAAAAAGTTAACTAAAAAACACATTGAGACGAAATGATATAAAATTGAGACGATTTGACGTCAGAGAAAGACCTACTTTATTGACTTTTACATCAACAGAACTAATCAAATATGAACCACTCTATCCGCATGGACTATGCCCGGAATTTTATTTCGTGGCGATCCAAATTACGAAAGCCAATCTTACAGCAAGAAGCCCGAGGAGAAAACCCAAGTCGACAATCTAATTGACATAGATTGCAGCATGCTTAGGTTAAGGAGCTCCTCAACAAATTACTAAACCTTAAAACACAAACATTAGAAACAACCGTATGAAAAAGACTTTACTTAAAAAGTACCTGGTTACTATTATGGTTATCCTGCTATCGATTCCTGTTTTTTCACAAGAAAAGAACATTACTGGCTCGGTTAAAAATGAAGCTGGTGAAGCTTTAGCTGGAGCTACCATCCGAGTAAAAGGAACATCATTAGCTGTAACCACAGATAATCTGGGTGCTTTCAATTTAGCAGTTCCTAATGCTGCAACCGCATTAGAAGTATCCTTTGTAGGATACCAAAGCAAAGAAGTTGCTATAGCGGGCGAGCATATTGATATCCAACTGCAATCCTCTTCTGATCAGGGATTGGATGAGGTCGTAGTAATTGGCTATGGAACCGCAAGGAAGAAAGATTTAACTGGTTCGTTGGTCACTATTCAAGCCAAGAACTTTAACAAGGGTTTGATGACCGCCCCTGACCAATTAATCCAAGGTAAGACTCCTGGTGTCATGGTTATCAACAATACTGGCCAACCAGGCGGTTCTGCGACTGTTCGTATTCGTGGAAATTCCTCTATACGCGCCAGTAACAATCCTTTATTTGTATTAGATGGAGTGCCGATGTCTGGGAACTCGCCACTTCCTGCAGGTCGTGGAGGCTTTTCCTCGGACCGTGGAAATCCCTTGACTTACTTGAATCCTAGTGACATCGCCAGCATGGACATCTTGAAAGATGCTTCGGCAACGGCTATTTATGGGTCTAGAGGTGCGAATGGTGTAGTTATCATTACCACCAAGAAAGGTGTAGCTGGTGAACCAGTAGTTCAAATTGGAGCGTCTGCCGGTGTATCGGGCATGCGTCAATATCCAGATGTTTTGGATGCGGCAAGATTTAGAGAAGCCTTAAATTATTACACCCCATCTGAAGCAGCTAATTCTGATTTCGGTGGCAATGAGGATGCCTTCAAGGCAATTACTAGACAAGCCATTACACAAAACTACTATGGTGATGTTTCTGGCGGTTCTGAGTATGGTAAATACCGTCTATCGGCTGGATATTTAAACCAGAACGGTATCATCCGTGGTTCCCAACTTAAAAAATACACAGGTAACTTTACTGGGAATTTCAACTTCCTGGAAAATAAAAGATTAGGGTTGGATGTCTCTTTATTCCTTACCCAATTGGATAATAGGTATGCTCCTATCAATGCCATGGTAGGTGCTGAAGGAAATGTGATTTCACAAGCAATGCAATGGAATCCTACCCTACCGATAAGAGATGAAAATGGAAACTTAACTTTTGTCAGTACAACAACAAGAAATCCGCTGACGAGCATTGATGCATTCAAGGATCAATCGACCACGAATACCATGGTTGCCAATCTATCCCCTTATTACAAAATAACTGATGATTTGGAATACCGTTTCATTTACAGTGTTATGCGCCAAACTGGTGCTCGTGAAGGGATGTACCGCGCAGGTCTGATTGACCCTTCTGCTTCAGAAGTCGAGCAAGCATTTATCTCCAATAATGCAGAAACTAACCTGCAAATGACGCATACCCTTTCTTATAACAAGCAAATCAATCCAGATTGGAATATCAATGGTTTGATCGGTTATGAGTTCTTGAACTATAATTACAAGAATAACATGACCTTCGGAGGTGGATTTAAATACATGGGTCTTGATTATTTCGACTATCTGCAATATTCCACTGTGGCTACCCGCGATATTTCATCCTATAAAAGCCCTACCAACGAGCTGCAATCCATGTTCTTAAGGGGAGGTTTCAATTATAAAAACCGTTACTTATTTACAGGAACAGTTCGCCGTGATGGTTCCACCAAATTTGGTTCAAACAATAAATACGCGATCTTCCCGTCCCTAGCGGTTGCTTGGAATGTGAATGAAGAAGAATTCATGCAATCCAATGAGATCTTTGATCAATTGAAGCTTAGATTAGGTTGGGGTAAAACAGGTAACCAAGAGTTCCCATCTGGCGCTTCATTGAATAGGTTTATCTTTGGTAACCAAAGCATCAGCCAAGCCAACTACGGTAATGATGACCTGCGCTGGGAAACTTCATCAACCATCAACGTGGGCTTGGATTTCGCCATCTTGAAAAACAGATTGTACGGATCGATTGACTACTTCAATAAAAAGACCACCGATGCCTTGTTTGAGCAAACGCTTGCCCAACCATCACCTGCCGGATTAATCTGGGTAAACCTGGATGGTGAGATTGTCAATAAAGGTCTTGAAGTTGCCTTGACAGGTACCATCGTAAATACCAATGATTGGACTTGGGACTTGACCGGAAATGCGACTTTCCTACAAAACAGCGTTAGTGGTTTGGTCGGCTATTATGAAACTGGTGCCTTACGTGGACAAGGGTTTACAGGCGTATTGGGCCAAAGAATGGTGAACGGACAACCCTTGAATGTTTGGTATTTAGCACAATATGAGGGGATCGATCCTGATACAGGCATGAGCATGTATCGTGGTCAAGATGGTAGCATCAGCAGCCAAAATGACCCTGCAATCAATAAGTTCTATTCAAACAGCCCGAATCCAACTACACTACTGGGTATTTCAACAAATGTGAGTTATAAGAAACTGACCTTATCGGCGAATATGAATGGAGCTTTTGGTCATTATTTATTCAATAATACTGCAGCAACCGTATTGGGATTGAGTAACCTTTCTTCCAGAAATATCGGAGAACAATTCTTTGATACTTCGGTGAAGGAATCTACTTCCAATTCATCTGCTCCTTCTACACGCTTCTTGGAAAAAGGCGATTATCTTAAGTTAGCTAACCTTTCCTTGAGTTATTCATTGGGCAATATTGGCAAGACCTTTAAGAATTTCAATGTTTCCGTGACTGGACAAAACCTATTTATTTTCACTAAATACACTGGTTTTGACCCTGAAGTCAACACTGACGGATCAACCAATGGTATTCCTTCCTTAGGCATTGAATACCTGCCATACCCGCCTGCAAGGAATATTTTATTAGGTGTCAACTTTTCACTGTAATAAGGGAGGATAGCAACATATTATTGGTAACAATAAAACATTAGACAAATGAAATTAAGAACACTATTATATATCGCTTTGGCAGGAACTACGTTTGTTGGGATCCATTCCTGCACGAAACTGAACGAAGAATTTAGAAGTGAAATGGAGGAAGGGGAAGCATCCAACATTAATCCTGCGGAACTTTTGGTCACTGCTTACAACTCACTGAACACGCCATATCAACAAGAACAACGCTGGGTAATGCAGGAGATATCTACAGACGCAGCAATGGCTCCTACCCGCGGTGGCGACTGGGATGATAACGGTATGCATCGTGCCATTCACTTACATACTTGGAATGCGGACAATGGCTATATGAACGGGACCTTTGTGAGCTTAGGAACTGTCATCTACAACGCCGGAACGGTTTTACGCTATAATCCAAATCCTCAACAAGGTGCTGAAGCAAGGTTTGTCCGTGCATTGGCAATATTTGATCTATTGGATCTTTATGGCGTGGTGCCTATCCGCGAAGGGGAATCCATTGAAGATTTCAGGATTCCTCCTAATGTGCTACAGCCTCAAGCTGCGATAGATTTTTTGATCAAGGAGATGGAAGAAATCATTAATAGCTTACCCGATAATGGACCTAATTTGGCCTATGTCGCGAATAAGAATGCAGCCAAAACTCTATTGATGAAAGTCTACTTGAACAAAGGCACTTTCTTAAACCGCCAACAGCCAACCTTTGCTGCTGAAGACATGAACAAGGTTATTGCATTGGCAAAAGAAATTACAAGTTCAGGAAAATACACTGTAGCGGCCCCTGGTAAGTACTTTGATAATTTTGCACCTGATAACGATGTGAAATCTACGGAGAACATATTCACGCTATACAACGAAAATGGAGTCCGCGGTGGGAATGTTGATCGTACTTGGTATACTATCGCCCATTACAACCTTAATCCCGGTGGATGGAACGGATGGTGTACCCTATCAGACTACTACGACAAATTTGAATCGATAGATGAAAGAAGAGGGATTTACTATAATTACCCTGCGGATACCACATCTAACAGAAAGAAAAACTATGGTAGACAAAATGTGGGATTCTTTGCTGGTCAGCAATACAATTGGACGACCAACAAGCCTTTGATGGCGAGAAACCCTGCGAATGCTCCATTGGTATTTACGCGAGAGGTAACCATCAGGACTTCAGGAGCAACCCTTGAAACAGCTGGAATAAGACCGATGAAATATGCATTTGATTATGCAGTTGATGGACAAAGAAACAACGATTGGGTCGTTTATAGATATTCTGATGTGCTATTGATGCAGGCAGAGGCTATTTTAAGAGGAGGTACTGGAACTGCTGCGGAGGCTTTGACTATCGTCAATTCCATTCGTTCAAATCGCGGTATTGCAGCTTTCCCAAGCTTGACCTTGGAGAACCTGCTTGATGAAAGAGCAAGGGAACTGTATTGGGAAGGTTGGAGAAGACAGGACTTGATTCGTTTCGGGAAATTCTTGGATGCTTGGCAAGAGAAAGCTGCAGATCCAGATCCAAAGACTTTGGTTTATCCTATCCCAAGCCAACAGATCTCAGTGAATCCTAATCTTGTTCAAAATGAAGGGTATTAATTATAAAATAGAAATTTAAGTAGTTAGAGTAATTAGGTTAGTTCAAATAGAAACTCCCCGTACACCTTGCATCGGGGAGTTTCGCTTTTTTATAGAATTAGTTTTCTCCGACGGAAATCTTCGATTGCTTTTTCTCCGAAACCTTTTTGTTGATCAAGAACAATTCATCTCCTCTCAATTCATAAGTATGATCTTCGGTCCAGTTCCATGAGGTTGCATCTCTTAGATTGATGCCATTCGCTTTGAAGGAAACTAAGATCTGATTACCTTTTACTTCTAGATTGATCTCATCAAAGGTATCTTGAATGGTTGCACCATCAGGAGTTGTTGGACAATTCTTTAATTCTTCAAGGATCTTAGGCTCCGCACGGAACCACTGTCTCAAGAAATCCATTTGCTTTGAGGAGCATTGATAACCTAGATCTAAGGCCCAAAGGATCTTACATTTTAGGTTACTCCTATCCTCCTTTGCTTCACCATCCCAAGCGCATTCATTGCCGACAAAGGTGGCTATCAATCCTAATACTGCTCGTTCAGGGTCTGAAATGGTTTTGATATAATCTTCATTGAGGACTAGGCTGCTTACATCTGCCTTCACTTCCTGATTGTATTTCTTCTCTCGCCATAGAAATTTAACCTTCTTATCAGTCAATTGGATATTTTCTGGATTTGTATCTGCAGTACTTGCAATTGTATCAGTTGATACAGCATTTGTACTATCTGACTGACTTTCTTGAGTTGTTCCTTGTTTGCTGTTTTGCGTACATGATTGGATCGCAAATGCTAGAATAAGGACCAAAACAAAGGTTTTTGTGCATATTTTCTTCATATTATTAACCATTAGTGATACCTAAAAGTCAGAAAAATTGCTTTAAATTAAAAATCGTTCCCCCAAAGGTTTTAGGAAATGGAGAATTCGTAAGATTAACATAAAATAAGACAATTATCAGATTTAAAAACAAGCTATAAATGGTAAATTAGTAATGTTCAAAACAGGATATTCCTTGAACAACATATCCTTCTGATCGATAAATCAACTAATAAACAAACAAAAACAATGGACTGGAAACCAAAAAGTGATCGATATGACAAGATGATCTATAACCGATGTGGAAAAAGCGGATTACATTTGCCTGCAATCTCCTTAGGACTATGGCATAATTTCGGAGATGACACCCCTCACAGCAGAAAGGTTGAGATCTGCAAAACTGCCTTTGACCTAGGAATTAACCATTTTGATTTAGCTAATAACTACGGCCCGCCAGCTGGAAGTGCTGAATTGGCATTCGGAAGGATTTTAAAAGAGGAGTTTGCTGGCCTGAGAGATGAATTGATCATTTCCTCCAAAGCCGGTTACCTGATGTGGCCAGGTCCTTACGGGGAATGGGGAAGCCGTAAATATTTGATTTCAAGCTGTGATCAATCCTTAAAACGTATGGGTGTAGATTATGTCGATATTTTCTATTCGCATCGTTTTGATCCAAATACTCCATTAGAGGAAACGATGCTGGCTTTAGACCAGATTGTTCGTTCTGGAAAAGCTCTGTATGTGGGAATTTCTTCTTATAACACTCATAGGACAAAGGAAGCTTATGATATCTTAAAATCTTTAGGTACACCATTTATTATTCATCAACCTAGCTATTCCATGTTGAACCGATGGGTGGAAGAAGATCATCTCTTGGACACGCTGGAGGATTTAGGACTGGGATCCATTGTCTTCTCTCCTCTTGCTCAAGGTATGTTGACCAATAAATATTTAAACGAAGTCCCTCAAGACAGTCGTGCGAATCAGGATAAATCTCTGAATAAGAACTTTCTTACGGAGGAAAACCTAAAAAATATTTGGGCATTAAATGAAATTGCCGCAAGTAGAAATCAGACTTTAGCCCAAATGGCTATCGCTTGGGTATTAAAAAATGGCAAAGTAACTTCGGCATTGATTGGTGCTAGTAAAGTTCAACAGGTAATTGATTGCGTCGGTGCCTTAGACAATCTAGAATTTACAGAAACAGAATTAAAACAGGTCGATCAATATGCCAAAGATGGCGGGATCAACATCTGGCAACAATCTGCTGAATTGTAATTTTCCATAAGGATCAAAAAAGGTTCAAACAATGTTTGAGCCTTTTTTACATTAAGATTAAATGCAACACAGTTACATCTCCATTTCATCCTTTATATTTGTTATGTGAATTAGTCAATATTACATTAACAATTTATTCTTGATACTATGGAATTGAAACCTTTATATGACGTCATAATTATTGGCGGAAGCTATGCTGGTCTTTCTGCTGCAATGGCTTTAGGCCGTTCGTTGAAAAACACCCTAATCATTGATAATGGCATTCCTTGCAATCGGCAAACCCCTCATTCCCATAATTTCATTACCCAAGATGGAGAAAAACCAAAGGTTATTGCTGAAAGAGCTAGAGAACAGGTCGCTCAATACAAGAGCATTGAGTTCCTAAATGCTAAAGCTATAAAAGGTAAAAAGCTAGAGGGTAAATTTGAAATCCAGACCGAAGAAGGTGATAAAATCTTCGCAAAGAAATTAATCTTTGCTACCGGCATTAAAGATCTGCTCCCTGAAATCAAAGGCTTTACAGCATGTTGGGGAATTTCTGTCATCCATTGTCCCTATTGCCACGGATATGAGTTCAAGGGCAAAAAGACTGCTATTATGATTGACAATGAAAAGGCATTCCATATTGCCCAATTGGTAAACAATCTGACCGATAACATTACAATCTTGACCTCTGGAAAAACATACTTTTCCGATGTTCAACTTCAAAAATTAAAGGATCATCACATTGATATCATTGACAAAGAAGTTTTAGAAATTGTGCATCACCTAGGAAACATAAATGCAGTGACCTTTACTGATGGAAGCCAGGTCCCATTCGACGCAATTTATGCTTCAGTTCCATTTATACAGCACTCCCAAATCCCTCAAGAATTAGGATGTGAGTTAAATGAGCAAGGGTATATCAAAACTGATTCTTTCCAAATGACGAATATAGAAGGAGTATTTGCCTGCGGCGATAATACCAGTCCTATGCGCTCAGTGGCAAATGCTGTTGCTGCCGGAAACCTCACGGGAGCAATGGTTAATTATATCTTAACTGAAGAGAACTTCTAAAGGCTAATTATCGGCAATTAAAAGGGTTACAATTTGCTACTTTTTAAATCTTCGTTTTGATTCCTAAGGAAAAGCAAAAAAGATTTAAAAAGTAGGCAATTTCCCCTATTAATCAAACTGTGGCCCGTTGATTACCCCATCCAACCAAGTAATACGTTTGGTCAAGAAGTCTCGAACAAAACCTACATATTCTTGATGGGTCGCTGCAACAAACCAACTTTGATTGATATTCATACCTAGTACACCCCAACGTTTAAAGTTGTACCTCTGACTATAACTGATCTTTTTTGCTCTTTGATCAATATACTCGGGCATAGATTCCAATTTCGATTTAACCTCTTTCCAGCGAGACCTAACCAATTTCTTGAAACTAGGATCTACCATCAATTTATTCATCCATGCTCTTGGTTCATGCGCCTTATCCATCATCATAACCTCTTGGCTGTCTCCAAGTCGTTTATCGTTATTAAATCCAAGATCGAAATCCCAAACCGGACCTACATAGATCTTGGGATCTAAACTGCTCTTCTTATACATCCTCATGCTCCAAAGCAAATCCGAATTACCACAAATTTCATTTGCCAAATAGTAATTCACAAAACTTGGTAGATCAAAATAATCCTGATAATTGGAATTTACTTGATCTCCAATCTTGAACAAACTGTTCTCAAAAGTGCCTACATACTTGGTAATATACTCCAGTTGAGCCGGAGTAATATCATCCTCATCTGGGAATTTAACCGTGATAGGCATATTTTGATCAGTAATAAAATGTACAGGCTCAGAATAGGCATAACCATCACCTTCAAGGATAAAACCACCATTTTTCTCATCAATAGCGACGCGATCAATTCCTTCTTTGATATGCTCTGTTAGGGTATAATTCCCCATAAACTCTCCATTCAGGAACAACTCTACATACTGCTGACGAGGTGTATAACCCATATCTAATCTTCTGCTGACTTCAAAAGCAATCTCATTTCGCAACAATGACTGATCGCCATAGTTTGCCAATAGAGCCCAACTCTTATCAGCAGGCATTCCCAATAAAGCCACCTTCTTATCTAATTTTATTCTATATGGCTTTTTAGGCATCCACCAGGTGGAATTACCCCGACCTTTAACCTCTGTAACCCCTTCATAAACTACCTTTCCTTCAAATCCACTGGTTATTTTAATACTTCCTGTGATATAATCCTCTTTGCTTTCAATGGGTTTACCATCCGTAGAAAGGTAAATGGCTGGTAAGCCTGTATCCACAAATTTGACGATATAGGTTTTTCCATCACCATTTTCAGCCGCTACGGTATATTTTACCAGCTTAGAAAAATCCTGCTTATCCTTTCCACTGACCTGCTCGACATTATTAACCGTAACCTTAACCCCTTTATGTTCAAAGTCTGGTGTCAATGCTTGCACATTAGTACCCACCAAGGTTCGAGCAAAAATGGTATCTCCAATGATTTCCGTTTCAATCTCGTTCAATACATTCGGATGCTTATCGGCTGCAAAGACAAAACTAACAAGTTCGTTTTCAGCAGAAAGCTCCGGCTTAAACTTATCCTTTTGGCAAGAAAGAACTGCAATAAATAACAATGAGAAATACCAACAACGTTGGAAAGAAATTCTAGTTTTCATAAATAGTAAATAATTAGGTGAATGGTCAGGTGTAATAATGTGATTGGCGGTCAAATTCTTCAACCTGAACTTAAGCTTTTTTAGGTATCAAAATCCTGAAAAAACAAAAGCCATTTTATAAAAATATAAAACGGCTTTTGTTTAAACAAGTGGACCCAATATATTTATTTTCAATGGGTTTCATTGATAATAAAAATACGTTTATCCAAAGGCTTAATAGTCAGAATAAGCAGTCGGCGCACATAGTATGGTCACGTTCTTAGAAACATTATTTTGGTATTGAGGCATTTCACTCATTGGCTTGTAAAGCGGTCCAAATGCCTTCCAATGTTCTTCTCGGTCGGCCATATTCTCGAAAGTAGTCAAATACATCAAATTAGGCATCGTACTGCCAGCGATGACTTGACCATAGAAGACCGCATTGAAGTTCAATTTCTTAAAAATATCGATCTCGCCATTATTGAACATGGAAACCTTATTCGCAGCAAGCTTTTCAGTGGGCCCCTCATAGCTCCTCAGCTCATAGACTCTTTCACTTTTAGCGGCTTTCAGTTTTGGCAATTCCACAAATGGCATTCCATCAAATGCACGCATCAAAATGGTTTCTATCCTTTGGAATGGAGCATTGCTATGGGCTAAATCCAAATATGCCTTTCCGGCCTCCAGGTATTGCTTGTCTTTTTCCAGGTTGACATCCAGCTTTGCGAAATTCTCTAATCGTTCCGAATAAGTAAGGACATAAACAAGTTTATCAACATTTTCACTGTTCTTCAAAGGCTTAAACACGGCGACCTGTTTGAATCCAAGTTTATGCAAGGCAGGCAAGTAGGCATTCCCCAAATATTGATCTAATTGTTGTTCTTGCTGCGAATTCTGAAAATGATAGACCCTAAGTTGGATGTAGGTTGTTTTAGCTGCCGCAAGAGAAGTTCCTTGAATGAGTAAGAAAAGGAACACAGCAACAATGCGGAGCCGGCAAAATACAGATTGGATTGATTTTGACATATTATTTGACATAGGTTTAGGACCTTTCAATTCTAAGGAAAAGGTCAGTTTGAAAATAAATTATTGGATTAAAGGATTTCCTCTAAAGCAAGATAAAGATAATTAATTTTTGAAAATAATATACTGAAAAACATAACGTTCTAATGAGTATTAAATCCTAAAACTAATCTTTCAATTTATGTATGCAAAGGACCTGAAAAAAGGCAAATACGGACCATTTTATCATGGCACCAAAGCCGATTTAAAAGTAGGCGATCTATTGACAGCGGGAAGAAAATCAAACTATCACCCGGATGTTATCATGAACCATATATACTTCACCTTACAGGTCAATGGTGCCGGTTTAGCAGCCGAGCTAGCGCCCGGTGATGCCGAGCCGCGGGTTTATATGGTCGAAGTGACAGGTGATTTTGAGGACGACCCCAATGTTACGGATAAAAAATTCCCAGGCAACCCTACACAATCCTACCGAAGTAAAGCTGCCTTGAAAGTCCTAGCCGAGGTAAGTGATTGGCCGCGATTGAGTCCTGAAGAATTACAACGATGGCGCGATAACCTAGCAAAAATACATCGAGACCCCAATGCCATAATCATCAATTAATCTTTTTCTGATCTTTCAATCTTACCGTTTTAAAAATCCTTTTCGCCATTTCTTACTGGTTTTCATTCAGAGAATCAGCAGTAATCGTCAAAGAATTCCAATCCATTTTAACATGGATCCCAGTTATACCTTGACGGTCTCCAGTCTCCTTAATAAACCTAATTTTGGCTATTTGTTTCCAATTCTTTTGCTTTTTCAAGATCAGTCTCAGCCTCCGTATTTTTATTTAATTTCTTGTACAAACCTCCTCGCATTCGATAAACCCTAAAATCTTTAGGATTCATTTCTAGCGCCTGATTGTAATCTGTTAATGCCAGATCATACTTCTTCAGCTCTTCATAATTATTCGCCCGAAGGAAATAGTATTCATAAAAATCCGGATTCATTCCTATAGCCTTATTCAGGTCAGCTAATGCCTCGTTGTACATTTTGTTTGCATTGTATACCTTGGCCCTTTTATGATAGAGCTCCTCTTCCGACGGTTTCAGTTCAATGGCCTTATTGAAATCCTTTAAACTCATGGCATAATCCCCCATAAAATAATACATCGTACCTCGGTTCCTGAAGGATTCAAATTGCCTAGGATTAAACGCAATGGACTGATTGAGTTCCTTGACCGCCTCCAGATATTCTTTAGTATCTCCAAAAATATAGGCGCGAGCTTGATAGGCAGGTTCAAAGGTTGGACTTAGTTCACTAACCTTGTAATATGCGCTGAGGGCTGCTTTATAATCCTTCATCAAGGTCTTCACGACCCCTTTAGTAAAATAGGGCGTACTGTTATTCGGATTAATTCGAATTGATTGTTCCGCATCCTCCAAAGCTTCTTCAAACTCTTGGTTCATAAATTTGGCTATTGCCCTACGATAATATGCCACTGAAGAAGTGTCGGACAATGATATCGCTTGGGTAAAATCCACAATGGCATCTTCAATTTCACCATTATCAGTTTTGTATTTCCCTCTATTGATAAAACAAGGAACACAATCGCTTTCAACCTTAATGATTGCATCATAATCAGCGATTGCAGCATCAATATTATTCAAAACATAATAAGTTTCTCCCCTCAATTTAAGATATGGACCGGTACTGATGGGCTTTAGGCTTAGACCTGAATTAATGGCATCCATAGCCTTTCCATAATCCCCATTCAGGTAATACGCAGCAGCCAGATTAAGGTAAATGGAATCCACGGGCTTAATAGTCAATGCCGATGTATAACTTGAAATTGCTGCGGGGTATTGACCTAAATTATATTTTGCTTTTCCTTCTTGGAAATGATGAGTGACTTTGGAATTAACGGATTCTTGTGCAAAGCTAAGTTTGGAAAACAACAAACAAGTAGCTAAGCAAATAAGGAAAAATACGTAAGCACTTTTCCCTCTTTTTGGATTTGTTTTCATGGGTTTTCAATTGGTTCTTACATCAAATTTAGGAAATATTATTTGTAGTTCAGAGGGTACATTATTTGATTAAAAATCAGTGATAATAGAGAAAACTAATGGAGCAATAACAATCAATCCCTGCCATTTTTTTAAAATTAAAAATAGTGGTTGATTGAGCAGAGTCGAGTTCACAACCACAAAAAAAAGTCCCTAACCTAATTAGGAACTTTTACATTATTACTTAGTTAATAAACTACTCAGGCAAAATAATTAGCTGCTCAGAGCCTGAATAAAGTTGGTATGGTACATTTTTGATATGGGTATTACCCATAAAGCTTGATCCGTTTATTATCCCGAATCGTATGCTCGAAAATATGCAAGGCATCTCCAATAAATTTGCTTTTGCTCGCGATCATTTTTTGGAAGGTCGTCTTGATATTCGCTTCCAAGCTCTGCACATTATCCTGCCAACATTTCTCGGCCCTGATCTTGATCTCTGCATGTTCCGAGCTCAGATCTTCTAGATAATCATTGTACAAAAATTTATACGCTACAATACTGTTGATGTAATTGGTCAAATTCGGATCGCAGTAGGTAGATTCTATGGTATCTACATTTTCTTCTGGTTTCTTATTCAATTCTCGTGTCATAACAGATTGGTCTTAGATTCTTAGCAATTAAATTTCGTTGAACTTGATATATCAAAGTTAATGAACCTGTCCCCTGTTTTTTAGAGCACAAAAACGGCAAGTTGCAATTAGGTATTTATACGGAATGCTATTTCTTTGGAACAAACAATTCATTGGCTAAGGCGTAAATGACCAAGCCAACCGTGTTTTTAAGCCCCAGTTTATCCAAGATCCGCTGTCTATGGCTTTCAACGGTCCTCTTGCTCAAAAAGAGCTGCTCAGCAATTTCTATATTGGTATATTCTTCACAGATTAAGCGGATCACTTCTATTTCGCGCTCCGTCAACTGATCCTTAAGGTCAAAGGAGACTTTTTTATTGGGATTATTAAGGTATTGGTGCAGCAATTGGTAATCAGCAGCAGTAACATATACGCCGGTCTTATAAACTGTCTCCAGCGCCAGTTGCAAGGATTCTAAATCTATTACCTTAGGCAGGAAGCCTGAAACCCCCAACTTCAACATGTGCCCAATCATATTCGACTTGTAATGGGAAGATAAAATCAAGATCTTGATCTTCGGAAAGTTTGGCAAGAGCTGCTCCACCAGCACCAAACCGGAGATTGGTTCCATTTGGATATCTAGCAACAGGATATCAGGCAATTGACCTTCATCCATTGCCGAGAAATCAGCGATCAAGGTGCTAGGGTTTGTATTTTTATAGATTACCTCACAATTAGGAATCTTTCCTATCAACATACTCAGTCCTTCAACAAACAAGGACTCATCATCCATCAAAGCAATTTTCATCACACTCATCATACCGCCATTTTGGGAAATACCATCATTAATCTAGTTCCCTTACCTAATGAAGAACTCAATTTTGATTTACCATCTAATAATTCTACCCGATTGCTAATATTGGACACCCCCATCCCACTTCCATTTACCTTTTCAAAGCCTAGTCCATTATCCTTTAACAGGAAACTGAGGAAATAATGCCCATCTCTAACCAAGATCGATATCTTATTTGCCTTAGCATGCTTGATGGTGTTGCTGATAAATTCCAGGATTACCCGATAGATCTGTACTTCAAAATCAATAGGCCTTTCCTGATACTGCTGATGCAGGTACAGATCGACTTCATAACCAATCAAATTCTGTTTCATCTCTTCCAAGGTCAGGATCAACCCAAAATATTCCAGGTTCACTGGGTACATGCGATGCGAAATCTCTCGGGCAGAATCGATCAGCTGTTCGATCTTTTCGCTCAAGGCATCATATTGTTGCGACTCAATCTGTTCCTTATTGGAGATCAGATTAAGCTTCAGCACCTGCAATTTATTACCAATTTCATCATGCAATGTCCTGGCTATCCGCTTTCGTTCCTCTTCTTGGGTCTTGATCGCCAAAGCCTTAGTCTCCGTTTGAAATTTCAGCTCCTGTTCATGCCTGAGATCGTTCTCCTCCTGGATTTTCTTATAGTATTGGTTATAAAGGACGATTACGAATAGCACAATCATAATGGCCAAAATCAACAAGATGATTATCTCATAGATTTCGATGTAAATTTTCGAAAGGAAAAAAAGTAATACAGACATACGGCATATAAGCTACAGGACAGAATGTTGTTTATTGACCACAAATAGCCCGCATACTCGATCTTCAGATTACTCAATTGATTTAAAATCAAAAACAGTATGGTCGAAACAAAGTAATAGAGCAAGAGGGCAAACAATACCTGAAAGAGTCCGGGATTGTTTGATTTAAAACCCGACTTCAATGCATGTAATAAACACCTGCCTAATTCAAAAACTATTATAATATTGGAGATTGGTTTTATCCATTTCATCCAGGTCACGACCTGAATGAAATTGTGGATAGTAGCAGCTCCTATCAAAAATAAAAACAGCGCCAGGTATACCATGGACAACCTGCTTTTCTTAGATACTATACTATTGGTAAAATTCGTTAATAATAAGAGTTCCCCGGCAACAAAAATATTGAACAAAAACTCGGTTTTCTCTACAGAAAACACATAAATCAACAGTTTCGAAACAAGCTCGATCCCCAAGAGAAAAAGAAGAAAATACCTCAGATTCCTGGCTGGGACACTGAACTCAAAATGGTACTTAATATTCCAAAGACTCGCTAGCAACAACATGACATTGGACAAGCCAATTGTCAAGTAAAAAAAGAACATAATTTATCTTCATAAAATGGGTTAACCACCTTTTGGTTTACAAAATGGTGGACAAGGCTGCGACCAATTATATAAATTCGTCTGGATGGAATGCAATTTCGAATTTCCTAATACTGCCCCCTCATGGTGAACGAAAATTATCGTTGGCAACACCTCTGAATATATTTTTGAATATTTCAATGCAAATAATCCTATAATATCACGGCTCCCATCCTCCAGGTCCTCGATCGGAACATGGAATAAATTGAAGATGCTCTCGCCTTTTGTTTCCTTGATCTGTTTAAAGAACCAATCCGCCGACTCATTCCTCCAATCTTCCACTTGTTCCAAAATGGTATCCTGACATTCAATCTGATGCTGATATAACGGCTGTGACTCTTCCACGACCCGCGAAATCACCTTCAGATCACAGGATAAAACCGCTACCTTGGTTTGGGTCCTGACCTCCTGCTCCACAAATTTTATATCAGATTCCAACGGCCCTAAAAAGGAAATAGGATATTCTTTAAGATCCTTTTCTTGACCAGAAGGATCCAAAGGATAAAATATAACGATCGCCTTGTCATCATGGATTCCCATCTTGACAACAAAACATTCATTATCGTTATTCTTCAGTACCCATTTGATACTTTCTTCAGTTACCTTAAAAATGAAGTTCGAAGGAAATACCCTCAAAATTTCATTTATATTGCCTTTTGAAGATTGCCACTTTCGGATGGAAAGCTGACATTCCTTTCTATTTAGCATAATTGATCAGATTAGAGGCATAAAGATAAATAAACTATTCAAGCAATTCAATCAAATTAACCATTAATAACAATTACAACATACTGATTATTAATAATTTATAAAAATTATATTATTGAAATTATTTAATAATTTAAGACTCTATTTCAGCTTAGAAATTAATAATTAATCCGCTAAAATACAATGAAATAATTCACGATTTTAAGATAAATTTTCAAGCTTATATTTTTAGAGAACTTGCCTCCCTAAAAACAAAAAAACTCATCAAATGATGAGTTTAATATTTTAAAATGCCGTCCATTTGGCTTCAGACTGATTGGACTCCAATACCCGATCAATAAATAACATGCCCCGGATACCTTCTTCAATATTCGGATAAGCAGGAAAGGCAATTTCACTGCTATCCCCCGTTATTTTCTGCAACAGTCGAGCAGCGAAAGATTGATAGATATTGGCAAACGCTTCAATATAGCCTTCAGGGTGTCCCGTCGGTGTTCTGGTAAAGGCACCCGTCGCTTGGCACATCGAATAAACTTGATTGCCTCCAGTCCTATAGATCTGGATCGGTTGGTTATCCCATTTGACGAACAGAGAGTTCGGCTCCTCTTGCCTCCATTCCAAACCTGCTTTCTCTCCATAAATGCGGATCTTTAAAGCATTTTCTTCACCTGTCGCTACCTGTGATGCACTCAGCACTCCAGTTGCACCATCCTCAAATTTCAATAATACATCCCCATCATCATCAATTACCCGGTCGGTTCCGTAAATATTCAAATTCGCACATAGATGCGTTATTTTGAGCCCTGAAATATGCTCCGCTAAATGCGCCGCATGGGTACCGATATCGCCCATACAACCACTTTTCCCACTTCGGGCAGGATCTGTTCGCCATGCTGCCTGAACACTGCCTGTATTCTCGATTCCCTTGGTTAGCCAACCTTGTGGGTACTCCACAAAGATCTTGCGGATCTTGCCGATCAAGCCTTTTTCAACCAAATCTTTTGCCTGTTTTACCATCGGATAACCCACATAAGTATGGGTCAATGCCAACATCAAACCAGTTTCTTCAACCACTTTGGCCAAGGCTTTAGCTTCATCAAGGGTAAATGTTACCGGTTTATCGATAACAACATGGAAACCATTCCTCAAAGCCAAAACAGCAGGCTCAAAATGAGCATGGTTTGGTGTTACTATGGAAACGAAATCCATCCTGACATCCGCAGGCAATTCCATTTCCTTTTCGATCATTTCTTGAAAAGAAGAATAAACACGATCCGCTGGCAAGGCCAAATCTTTACCAGATTGGGCAGAAACCTCTGGTCGCGAACTGAATGCCCCGCATACCAAATCTATCTTCCCATCCAACAAGGCTGCAGATCGATGAACTGCACCAATAAAAGATCCCTGTCCCCCACCGATCATGCCCATCCTCAATTTTCTGTTTTCCATAATCACTTTAATTTTAACTTATACACTGAATTTATTTTCATAACCTTTTTTCACACTAATATGGGGACGGACTTACTGCAGACCAACCACCGTCTACAACAATCGTCTGCCCCGTAATATGCCGCGCTTGTTCACTGACCAGGAAAAGTGCGGTTTGGGCAATATCACTTGGGTAAGCAGCAGAACCGATCGGAGTCAGATGTGCCCAAGTCTTTTTATATTCTGGATCTTCCATTGTTCTTTCCGTCAATGTCGCCCCCGGTGCTACCGCATTGACATTGATCCCAAAAGGTGAAAGCTCCAAGACCAAATGCTTAGCTAATAGTTCAACCGCAGCTTTGGTCATTCCATAGGCTGCAAGTTCCTTATGCGCTTGGTGCCCTGTCACTGAAGAGGTGAACAGAATAGAACCTCTCTTCTTTTGTTCTATAAAATATTTTCCTGCCGCTTGCGCCAAAAAGAAAGTGCCACCAATATTTACCTGTAGCACTTTATATAAATCTTCTGCTTTATATTCCAGGAAACTCCCGAATAAAGTGATTCCCGCATTGGCCATCACTATATCTAAGGTTCCCGTCTTTGAAACGGCAAAGTCAACGATTTCCTGATTAAAACTGGCTGTTGATACATCGCCGGCAAAGGAATAACAGTTTCCAATCTCTTTTAATTGAGCTGTGGCCTCATCACATAATCCCGGATCCACATCATTTAAGACAACTGTTGCTCCTTCCAAAACCAAACTCTTGGCAATCTCAAACCCTATCCCTTTCCCAGCACCCGTCACTATGGCCGTTTTATTTACAAATCTTTTTTGTTCCATACTTTATCTTTTAATAACTGTTAATGCGAATCACGAAGCACCTCGCTTCCGGAACCTCCCTTAAGAAAATCAAGGTCTGCTCCTAAATGCGCCTGTTCCACATGGTCCACATATAACTTACAATACCCGCGGGTATATGGATTTCCTTCAACTTTTAAATTTTGCCTTCTACTCTCCAACTCCGCATCGTCAAGCAATAGATTCAATTTCCGCGCTTCCACATCCAATTCGATCAGGTCACCATTTTGGACTAATGCTAAGGTCCCGCCTACAGCTGACTCTGGCGACACATGCAATACCACCGTTCCAAAACCAGTTCCACTCATCCGCCCATCTGAAATCCTGACCATATCCGTTACGCCCATATCCAGCAATTTCTTAGGGATACCCATATTGCCGACCTCAGGCATACCCGGATAGCCTTTAGGCCCAACATTTTTTAAGACCAAAACCGAATTGGCATCAACATCCAGATCATCCGAATCTATCCTGTTTTTATAATCTTCAATATTCTCAAATACGACCGCCTTCCCTGTATGCTTCATCAATTCTGGCGTAGCCGCCGAAGGTTTCAGTACTGCCCCATTCTCACAGAGATTCCCCTTGAGCACCACAATCCCTGATATAGGGTTGAATGGATTATCCTTGGTTGAGATCACATCATCGTTCAGACTCTCTTGATCTTGTATATTCTCGGCAACGGTCTTGCCACTTACTGTCAAAATATCGGCATTCAGGGATCCTTTGATACTGTTCATCACGGCCGGTATGCCACCTGCATAGTACAGGTCTTCCATGAAATACTGCCCCGAAGGTTGCAGATTGGCTACTAAAGGTATATCCTTTGAATAATGATCGAAATCTTCTAGGTTAAGATCCACACCAATCCTACCTGCAATGGCCATCAAGTGAATTGCAAAATTGGTTGAACCTCCGATAGCGGCATTCACCTTAATGGCGTTCTCAAAAGCTTCGCGTTTCAATACATCGGATAATTTCAGGTTTTCCTTGATCATCTCCACGATCCTGCGACCTGACATCCTTGCCAATACCTTTCTTCTGGAATCAGCCGCAGGAATAGCTGCATTGCCAGGTAAGGTAATCCCTAAGGACTCCACCATACCTGCCATGGTCGATGCTGTTCCCATTACCGCACAATGTCCAATGCTACGACACATCCCTGCTTCAGCCATATTCATCTCCTCTTCAGAAATAAGTCCTTTTTTGGAATCATCCGCAAATCGCCAAACATCACTGGTACCAATATCCTTCCCTCTAAATTTACCTGTTAACATGGCGCCCCCTGAAACTACGATACTTGGAAGATCCACACTACAAGCACCCATTACCAAAGATGGTGTGGTCTTATCACAACCCACCAATAACACGACTCCATCCATGGGGTTCGCCCGGATGGACTCTTCAACGTCCATGCTCGCGAGGTTCCTAAACAACATTGCTGTTGGCTTCATTAGGGTTTCCCCTAAGGACATTACTGGAAACTCCAATGGAAAACCACCTGCTTCCAATACGCCTTTTTTTACAGCCTCCGCTAGATCACGAAGATGGGCGTTACATGGTGTCAATTCTGACCATGTATTACAGATGCCTATCACCGGCTTTCCTTCAAACATATCTGCTGGAATTCCCTGGTTCTTCATCCATGCGCGATAGATGAAGCCATCCTTGCCTTTTCTAGCAAACCATTCTTTGCTTCTTAGTTTCATATGTCGTAGCTTATTTTTATCAAAAGGTTTATTTGGCTTTTTGCCTGATATAATTTACGGATTCTTTTACTTCCTCAAAATTATTATCCCAATTATGCTCGCATTCTATAAAGATATCACCTGAGAAATGCTGACGCTTCAATTCAGCAAATACCTTGTCATAATCAATCACTCCTGCTCCAATCGCAACATCTTTTGCTTCCATATTTCCACTCGCATCCAGATCCTAGACATGTAAGCTCAGCAATTTGCCTTCTACTTTTTGTAAACATTCCACCGGATCCAGACCACTTCTTACCCAATGTCCAATATCAGCACATACCTTCAGATGATCCCGCCCTTCTACAGCTGCCATGGCGCTGTCAGGATGCCAATAACGACTCAATCCTTTTGCATGCTCATGGATGGCTAATGGAAGTTTATACTGTCCGGCCAATTCATTGATTTTATCCAGCAACTGCGGATCAGGTTCGCCGACCAAAAAATGTAAGCCTAGTTTTTGACCTTGGTTAAAGAGCTGCTCCCATTCTTCTATCGTTTTTCCATCAGCGTACATGGAAACCATCTGAACTTGGTTGCTATCCAATATTCCCTTCATTTTCGCAATCTCTTCATCCGTCAATGAAGCAATTACCTTCCCTCCGAACCGCTCTCCTAAATTATGAAAGGAGAAGCCTTCCACTTTTTGGGAATTGGCAGCTTTTGCCATTTCCACCGATTTATCGAAAGGAAAACGATTGAATGAATACAGTCCTACTCCAACCTCCATATTTTCAACTTCCAGGGTTTGGTCCTTTGCGGGTTTAGTCTGACCCGTACAAGAAAAAAATAGCATGGAAAGAACTACCATAACGGCGAGCATTTCGGTTCTCCGGAAAAATGTTTTCATAAAGCTATGATTTAGGTTTATTCAAGCATTTATTTGTCAATCAGCAAATGCCTTGGAATTAAGTTACTCTAAATTTAACGAATAAAAAACACCTCCAAGATATTTGGAGGTGTTTTTTCTGAAATAATTATGTTACTTCTTTTACTGTTCTTTAATATAATCTTAAGAAGTTGTATCTGCCGTATTTTTTATCTTATCAATAGAGTCAAATGCGCCACTTTTCTTCAGCAACCACATCCCCAATTTTTCCTCGGCTACCCCCTCTTTGATCTTATAGGTAAAAATTGGTAAGCCTTCGGGATCGCTCTCAATGTTCATTTTAAAGAATCCGACGGAAGGAATATGTTCTAGTTCCTTAGAAAGTTCGGTTATATGGGATGAAACGATCACATACGGTCCATCAACTTCGGCTAAATTCTGTAATACCTTTAATATGGCATTGGAAGCATCACTATGATTGGTCCCCTTAAATAATTCATCCAAGATAATCACCGCATTGGAATCCTTAGGCAATTGGTCCACGATCGTTTTCAATCGCATGGCCTCCACATAAAAATGGCTATAGCCCATTTCTAGGTTATCCTGCAGGTTGATACTGGTAAATACACCATTGATCAAATCGGTCTTGATAGAATCTGCTGGAACTGGAAAGCCGATATGGGTCAGATAAAGTGCTGATGAAATCGTCTTGATGATCGAAGACTTCCCAGCCATATTGGCCCCTGTCAAAAACCAGATCTTTTTGTCCCTCGCCATCCTGACATCGTTCTTTACAGGATTCTTATGGAAGATATGGTAAACCCCTTTCATCTCGATCACTCCGGTCTGATTTTTCGGATAGACCTCCGGATAGCAAAAACCATGCGCTTTGGAGACCTTTGCCACCGACAAGAAAGCATCGATCTCATAAAAGAAAGTAATGATCTTTTTGATCTTTGGCGCCAAGGTATAGCGTACCATTTTATCAAAATTCTCGATATTAAAGATATTGATGCGCAGCTTATCCGCATCATATTTCTTCTTTTTGAAAATCATAGATAGGCAATCCTCGATTAATTGAAGGATTTCTTCCACGTCGGGATATTTCACATCCTTGTTGATCTGCAAATAATAATCGCGGCATTTGATCATAAAGTCACAGGCCTCTTGAATGGACCTTTTCTTATAATAATAAACCGGACTCCGAACCCCAATAAAATCCATCAAGGTTAATGACGCTGCACGACCGGAATGCGAGGATTTGACATATTTCTCCAAATCCTTCACAATCACCCTATAGAATAAAAAATCTTGATCGGCGACAGGCTCTAGACGGCGGATCTTGGTCTGCCGATCCTTAATAACATCCACATCCAAGACTGGATTATAGAACACATCCATTAAATAGTACATTCCCCCATCGGTAATGGTATGGTCAAAGAATTCTAAAATAGTACGGTTATGCCTATCCCTAAGTTGGATATCTTGTAAGGTCTGTTCATCAATTAAGAATTTTTCACTCATAACGATTGGATTAGATCGAATGTTGGTTATTTAAATTGCTTTACACGCCAAGGATACTCTACTAAAAATACAATTTTCAAACCACTTACATAGCTAAAAATCATATATATTTCGAGATGGAAACAATCCCTTGTACTGTTTTCCTTTTAAATAGGATGCTTTCGGCAGTATAATTCCATATTCTTTTTCAATAAATCTTTCATTTTTTCAGTAAACAATTTAAAATGAAATGGTTTCAGAAATCCGAGAATGCTTCGACCCTTGTTTTACCCATATTCGGGACAGCTTGCGAAAATTCGGAATGAGTCTCGAATAAGGTCAATAAGAAGCAGGAATAATTAGGTAATATTTTATAAAAAGAAGGATTACTTCCCAAATTTCTTGATGAAATCTCCAGGGGTACAGTTATGGAAGGCTTTAAACTGTTTTACAAAGTAACTCAATGAACTGAAGCCGGTTTTATAGGCTACTTCAGAAACATTGGAATCTGCCTGTAATAGCAGGTTCCTAGCATTGAGCATCCTTTCCTGTAAGATATAGGCACCAGGAGTCTTTCCACAGTACGCTTCAAACATACGATGCAAAGTACTCTTGCTACAGTTACCGATCTTCATCAGGAGTTCTGTATTTAGGGTTTGTCCAAGGTTTTCGCGGATATAGTTTTTGATGACGTGCAATTGGCTCTTTGCAGTCAGGCTATTTTGTTCTTTCGCATGTTCCTTTTGCGACTCTTTGATCCTGATCAACAAAGATTTCAGTAAGAGGTCGCTCAATGGAATGTTCGGATCGGTTTGCGTGGCCACCTGTAGCAGCTCATTGAATGCGCGAACCAAGCCAGGATTATTATTAAAGTGGAAATTGGAGAAATCCAGATTCCATTGCTCCTTTTCAGGGTAGTTTTGATTCAGGAACTTGAATTGATTTTCCAAGGAATCCCTAGAAATAAGAATGGTTGCGCATTGTACAGGGTTCTTCAAGTCCGCTTCGGGAAAGTCCGCATAGATGGTCTCACCTTCTGGAAGAATCAAGGAAGTTCCGGGAAGGAATTTAAAGCTCTCCCCTTTTTTAGTATAGACTGTTTTATAACCACGGATCATACTGGAAATGGAAAGCCCCTCATAGGTAATCTTCACTTTAGTGGAAGACTGAAAAGTCTCAAAAATATTGACTTCAAACTCGCCACAATCAAATCGCGTCTGATGTTCCTGTCCACTTCGCAAATGTTCAGGCGTCTGTAAAGACAATAAATCAATGGTATTGTTCATTCGGATTTGAGGTTTTTATAGCCTAAAGTTAAATTTATTTTTTGGAACTATCGTAATACTTAATGAAACTATACTTACACCAATCCAAGGCATTATGGAATAACTTTATGTTTATAAACTTAAAAAAACATAAGCTATGAGTAACATCACATTAGAACAAGCACGAAAAGTTGTAGATGCAGCCCTTAAAAAATCTGAGGAATTAGGAGTAAAAATGAATATTGCCGTTGTGGATGCAGGGACAAATCTAGTTGCTTTCAACAAGATGGACGATGCCTGGTTAGGATCTATTGATATATCACAGAAGAAAGCGAGAACTGCTCGATACTTTAATATGGACACTGGAGAAATCGGCAAGTTATCACAACCAGGAGGATCTCTTTACAACATTGAACATTCCAATAATGGCTTGATTACGTTCCCAGGTGGAGTAGTGATCAAAGACGGTAGTGGCAAGATCATCGGTGCAGTTGGCGTGAGTGGCAGTACGGTGGAAGATGACCATGCGGTTGCAGCAGCTGGAGCATCGGCAGTATAGTCCAGAATTATTAAATCTCAATGTTTAATTAAAGCTATTTATTATGTGTCAAAATCACGGTGTTGTATATATGGGCCCCGGTGAGGTTCAGGTACAAGAAATAGATTACCCAAAACTGGCTTTAGGAGATCGCAAATGTGAGCATGGGGTTATCCTAAAGATCGTTTCAACTAATATTTGTGGATCAGATCAACACATGGTTCGAGGTCGGACAACGGCTTCGGCAGGTTTGGTCTTAGGCCATGAAATCACAGGACAGGTAGTCGAAAAAGGAAGGGACGTAGAATTCATCGATGTAGGTGATATCGTATCTGTTCCATTTAACATTGCCTGTGGAAGGTGCAGAAACTGTAAAGAAGGAAAGACGGGCATCTGTCTGAATGTAAATCCGTCTCGACCCGGAGCTGCCTATGGTTATGTAGACATGGGCGGTTGGGTTGGTGGCCAAGCTGAATATGTCATGGTGCCTTATGCAGATTTCAACCTCTTGAAATTTCCAGACAATGAACAGGCCATGGAATATATCCGCGACCTGACGATGTTGTCAGACATCTTCCCTACGGGCTTTCATGGTGCTGTATCGGCGGGTGTAGGTCCGGGATCGGTAGTGTATGTAGCGGGTGCGGGTCCGGTAGGATTGGCCTGTGCAGCAAGCTGCCATCTTTTGGGCGCAGCAGTGGTAATCGTAGGTGACTTAAATGAAGAACGATTGGCCCAGGCCAAGAGTTTTGGCTGTGAAACGGTCAACTTAAATACAGGTGAGGAACTTTCCGAACAGATTGCTGCCATCGTTGGTGTTCCCGAGGTGGACTGCTTTGTGGACTGTGTAGGATTTGAAGCAAGGGCCCATTCACATGGGGGCAGTTCGGAGGAACAACCAGCGGTGGTATTAAATCAAGCGATGGAAATCACCCGTGCTGGTGGCGCAATTGGTATTCCGGGGCTATACGTTACGGAAGATCCCGGGGCGGTAGATGGAGCTGCAAAACAAGGAAACCTGAAGATCAGGTTTGGATTGGGTTGGGCAAAATCACATTGCTTCCACACCGGACAGTGTCCGGTCATGAAGTACCATCGCCAGTTGATGAACGCTATTTTGTATGATAAAATCAAAATTGCCGATGCTGTAAATGTTCAGGTTATCAGCTTGAATGAAGCACCGCAAGGCTATGCAGATTTCGACAAAGGAGCCGCCAGAAAATATGTGATCGATCCGCATGGTATGATCCCAGCTTAAATTTCACACAGTATATTAATAAAACCCATTTGATATTTATTAGAAAAAATTAAGTTCACATCTATCTATCAAATGAAAGTAGAGCCTCAACAAAAGTTGGGGCTTTCGTTTTTAAGCTAAATTATTTATTCCAAATCGCTAAATAATGTTAAATCCTAGCTATGGGAATTATTAGTCAAAAAAAATAAACTAATTTAGGACAACTAACCATTATTAACCCATATGCAGAAAATCTACCTCATCACTTTTCTTGTATTGACCTTCAGTTTTGCGCACGCTCAAAATAATGCTGGTATTAAAGGAAAAGTCTTTGATTCCGAACTTAACCCACTCGAAAAAGCAACCGTATCCCTCGTTTCCGAACAAGACTCTTTGGTTGTTACCTATGCCTTGACCAATGAAAAGGGCGAGTTTGAATTGGTCAGAATTCCAACCAATAAAGAATTGACCTTCTATATTTCCCATGTCAACAGTTCGGCTTTTCAAAAGAAAATCAACTTAAAGCCCAATGAAAAGCTAAAAATGGACAGCATAATCTTGAAAGGGAATGCCATCGAAGCGATTGAGATTACGGCTGTGCCACCGATCCGATTGAATGGAGATACCTTAGAATATAAAGCCAGCTATTTCAAGACTAGACCTAATGCTAATGTGGAGGAATTGATCAGTTTATTACCAGGCTTACAGGTTAACTCGGATGGAACAATCTACTATCAAGGTCGGCAGGTACAAAGTGTCCGGGTGAACAACAAAGATTTTTTTGCACAGGATCTGAAAATAGCAACCCGAAATTTAGATGCTTCTTTAATTGATGTGGTCCAGGTCATCAAGGACAAAGGTGAATCTAAAAGGGAGATTTTAGACGATAGCCAATTACCGATTGTCCTAAACCTAAAGATGAAGAAAGAGTTTTTAAAAGCCAATTTCGGCAAGCTTTATGGAGGGGCGGCCACGCGAGACCGATATGAAGCTGGGGCTTTGATCAATACCTTTAGGGATACCCTACAGGTCAGTTTTATTGGTTTCGCCAATAATATTAACCGACAAGGATTTGACTATTCTGAACTCAATGAACATGGAGGGATGAATAGATCGGAAAATCGAAGCTTTACCAACTATGGGACAAGTGGCTTAATGAACCAAATCTCTGCAGGTGTAAACATCAACTATGACATTGAGAAAAAACTGAAGGTCAATCTGATGTACAACTATGGCCAACACGATTTTTATTATGATTCCCGAAGCGAATCCAATTCCTTTTATAATGAGATCGCAGAACAGAACAGTAACAATAATACGTCCAATGACTCGAGGTATACGCACGAGTTAAGAGGCTTCATGAGGTATCGACTCGACACGACCTCCCAAGTGACCTTCTCCCCTTCTCTTTCAGGCAATCGAGGGAAATCAACGGCTAGCGGTTATGGTGAAAGATGGCGAGAAAATTTGCAAAAGGTTACTCAAGGCGAATTTCAGAATGATGATTCCAATAAGGGCTTAAATTATGGTCATAACCTGTATGCTGAAAAGAAATTTAAGAACAAATGGTTGCTTTCCCTAAATCAGGGGATTTCGAACCAAAATGGATCCTCTACAGATAATAATACCTCTAATACTCAATTTTTCCTATTGGATGACAGCGCTTTTCATCAGATTAACCGACAAAGAACAAATACTAGCACATTCAATCTTAGCCATCAACTCAATTTACAGATTCCATTGGGTAAGAAGGTAAATTTTGATGTTTTTGGACATCAGAACCTAAATGAGCAGACCTCCACAGAAGATATTCTAAACAGCATAAATTCCGATATCCTTCAGAACCGAAATGATGTTGCCAATGACAAGGGCTTGCTGAATAAAAATTTTATTATTGGAACGAAATGGAATGTTCAATTCATAAAAAACCTACCCATTTCCCTTGGTCTCAAATGGGGTTCATTTTCCAATCATTTTGACTATTACCAAAAATTGGAAAACAGAAAAATAGAGGAATCCCATTGGCTCCCGGACATGAACATCTCTTATAAGGGATTAAACTTCAATTATCATAAAGACCTAGAAGCTCCGGGCTATTATTCCATAGTAACGGTAAAATCAGATTTGTCACCCAATTATCTTCGAATTGCAAGTCCATTTTTCGAAAACAACCTGAAAGAAAATTATAGGATTTCTTACAATAAATTCTTTTCAAAATCTAAAATCAATCTCAATGTATCTGCTGGATGGACCAAGAACTCCAATAGCATTGCCCATTCCAGGACCTATGATGTACAGACTAGCTTTAGCACGGGGCAATATTACCAGGCCGGACCTACTGAGGTAAAAAACTACTATTTATCCTTTTCAAAAACTATAATCCAAAACAAAGTCTGGAATTTGAATTATAACGGATATGGCTACGGAGTACTTCAGGATACCTACAGTAAGGTCAATGGAGAGGAAAACATTGGATCTGTTTTTTTCAGTAATTTCAATAATACATTGACCCTGACCTATAAAAATGTGTTCACCTTTACGCCCATGTTTGAATTCAATACCAATAACACTAAGTTTAAGTTCGACTCTGAAAACTTCAGGGACATGAACAACAATACAAAGCGGTATGGCGCTACTTTATTATTGAATAATATCAAAAAATTCAGATTGGAAAGCTCTTATAACATTAAGAACCAAGTGGTCGGCATCAATAACCAACGACAAAACCTACATATCGTCAATGCATCTGTCTATTATCCCATATTGGGCAAAGGCGAGTTGAAATTGTCCGCATTCGATATTTTAAACCAAAACGTATCCAATTATTTTGGATCTTCTTCCAATAGCACCTATTTCAATTCGACTACGACCTTGAGGCAGTATTTTCTACTTGGAATGGTCTACAAATTTTTAAAAACGGGAGATAAATAAAAAAATAGAACAAAATTAAACTTAATAAAACCTCGAAATACTAAAATAATATTTTGTCAAAAAAATTTGACTCCATATCATATTTCAAAAACCGATTGGAATTATTATTTTTGCGCTGTAATAAATTAATTCAATTATAAAATATTGGTTGCAGCTTTATTTTCGAGGTTATTATCATTTTTAAAGACGGAATCAAGTCTAGATGCACTTCGAAACATCCTGGTCGTTTTAGTTCCCAGTTTTTTCATCTTTTTCTTTATTGATGGTGCCATTGCGGTCGCTTTTGCCGTCGGTGCCCTCCTAGCGGCATTGACCGATGTACCTGGAAACAAAACCGACAAATTAAGTACTGCGGCCTATTGTCTACCCATTTTCTTTATTACAGCACTTAGCATTTCCACTGCCCTTTCCCATCAGTCCTGGATTATCGTCCCGCTATTGGGACTCTTCGGCTTTATCTATACGATCATCGCCTTATTAGGTTTCAGGGTAAATGTGGTCGGAAACTTGGGGTTAATCGTTGCCAGTTTCACCATTGGATTGAGACCTGCGGACCCTATTAGTTTTAGTCTTTCCGTTACCGCAGGAGCAATGTTCTTTTTTGTGGTCTGTATCATCCAGGTCTACCTACATCCTCATCGTTCCTTGCGATATGCTGTTGATGGCGGTTTGAAGACCATGGCCCAACTGATCCGCTTAAAAATAGCTTGCTACGATGAACTGGCTTCACTTCCTAAAGCTTACAAGGAATTGAGTGCTTTGCACACAAAATTAAGTGATCAATTGGAGGCTATCCGCTCCATTCTCCTTCGCGATAAAAAACTGCATTCGGAAGCTGACCAAGAGAGCAAAATATGGCTTGCCAAGCTTTATCAATTAGTCGACCTCTATGAATTGTTGATGGCCATTGACAATGACTATGAACATATCCGAGAAACCTTAAAAGGTGGAAACACGCTGAAATTGATCCGTCAATCCTTATCCCTATTATCTAAGGAAACCAAAAGGTTGACTATTTCCAATAAAAAGATCCGGCTAAACAAATTCACCAAAAGATATAAATTGGAGGAACTTCTTTTGCAATTGGAAACTGAGGAGGCTGATGCTTCTCCAGAAAAATGGGCCTTGATTTGTTCCATTAGCACCCAGTTAAGGCATGTTGCCGATATCTTGCAAAAGATTCAAGCCAAAGAGATCTATCAAGACATTACCTTGGTGGAAAGCAAGAATTACGCTGATTTCGTGGCTCCTAAAAGCAATATCAAAACGATCTTGCAGAACTTAAGCTTTAAGTCGCCTATATTCTCTTATGCGGTTAGAATGTCGGCGCTTTTAATGGCTGGAGGACTGATAGGTAATTTCCTTCCCGAATATCGCTATGCTTCCTGGATCCTGCTAACCATTATCTTGGTTGCAAGACCTAGTTATACCAATACCCAAAAAAGAAATTACGAACGTATTGTAGGTTCGGTTATCGGCATTGCAATCAGTTTATTATTGTTGGTTTATATTAAAAATGCTTGGGTACTGATTGCCATAGCTGCGTTTTGCCTATATCTATTCCTGCTCTTCAATAAACCTAATTATTTGGTCTGTGTGATTTTTATCACCATTACCATTTTGTTAGGTCAGCATATCCATGAAGGCAATATCCAAGACCTATTAGGCAGTCGTTTTGCTTTCACCTTATTGGGATCGATTTTCGCAGTTCTAGGTTGTTTAGCAATTCCTATCAACCATTATCGCAGCGTCGAACAAAGTACCAATGCCATGCTCCAACATTTCAAATCTTATCTGCATAAAATTGAAGAGAGCTACCAAACCGGCAATTTGAATTATTATGATTTGAGGCTCCTTAGGAAGTCTACCCAGGCTTCATTAGCGCAATCCTATGATTCCCTTGATCAATTTGCAAAAGAACCCCTAAAAGGAAAATACCTTAAAGCGGATATAGCACATTTCCAGACCCTGGCTTACCGCATCAATGCCCTATTGGTTGGTTTGTCCGTAAATATGACAAAATTAGGTTTCACTTTGGAACCCGAGGTCATGGAAGAGAAAGTGCATTATATCAATAACATTATTTCAGAGGCTGAGGATCTTTCCAAGAAACTGGCAAAAGGCAAGAAGGAGAAAAACGGTAAAACAATTCAGCTGGAGGCTAGTAAGTAGGAGGTTGTTACTTTTGGAGCCCAAAAGTAAACAAAAAGCTTTTTATTCGCTGTGTCACCCTGATGGGTTTCCCGAAGGGTCTCGGAATCATCCCGCCTTTTTTTGAAAAATGGTTTTCTTTTATGATTACTTATCTCCACATATTAATAAACCCCTAGCGGGGGTGGAATCTTTATAGAAGGCTGAGTCGTCAACCGAATAACCCCTAGCGGGGGTGAAATCTTTTTCTACGAATCCCCATTACGAGTATAAAACAATAAAAAATGGTTCTCTCATCTTACGATTCGAGATGACAACGATTCCTTAAAAAAATAAAAACAATAGATTCTTCGCTGTGCTCTGAATCCCTCCCAGGAAACTTCCAATTCTGAACGATGAGTGAAGAATCTGTACGGTTTTCATTCAACAGTTCCTGTCATTCTGTACCGCAGGTACAGGACCTGTACGCCAATACAATAATGCTTTGCATAGTTCCGAGATCCTTCCTGCGTCAGGATGACCCCAACGTGGTTGAAGGCTGTACGCCAATAGAATAATAGTTTGTATAGATCCGAGATCCTTCCTGCGTCAGGATGACGATGAAAATATAGCTTTTTTATGTCCTATTGCCCTAGAAGGGCAGAATTATTATTGCACCTTTTTCATCCCTTCCTTTTCGGCATAGGAGCCTTATTTTTTTCTAGGGTAGCCTTGAGCTCAGCCTTTAATTCTTCAGCGATCTTAGTCATTCTGGTTTGCTGGATAATATTATGCTGTTCGCCTAAGTCCTGCTCAAGGTCAAACAATTCATAGGTATCATTCCTTAGAGACCAAACCAACTTATACTTCCCCTTACTGATTGCGGAGCGATAATTGAAACCATCGCCGTCTGATTTCGCCCATTTATTGGGAATATGAAAGATCAGGGCACGATCTGCTCTGCTTGTTTGTGGATTTTTAAGAAGGGCTAAATTACTGACACCATCGACTTGCTGAACGGTCTGTACTTTCTTGAGCTGAGCCATATCTAAAACGGTTGAAAAGATATCCTCTACTATTACAGGAACTCCAGAACGCTTATTTTTTACATCTTTATTTATGCCCTTTATGATTAAAGGAACTCGTATTCCGCCTTCGTAAATAGATCCCTTACCCGAGCGTAATGGCTTATTATGGGTATGTGCAATTCCATCGCGAGGAGGTACGGTACTTAATCCGCCATTGTCTGAGATAAAGATAATATAGGTATTCTCCTTGATTTTATGTTGCTCTAAGAAGTCCATGACATCGCCAAGGCTTTTGTCCATGCTCTCAATCATGGAAGCGTATTTGGCTTCGTTCTGGGATAAGCCTTGATCTAAGTATTTCTGGAAAAAACGACGGTCTTCCATTAAGGGGTCATGCAGGGCATAATGACAGAGGTTGAGAAAAAAGGGCGTTTTATGTTGGATTGGATAATCCAAACTCTTCAGGGCCTCACGGGTTAAGGCTTCAGTCAGGTTGATATCTTCACCAAAATACTCTTGCAAGTTCTCGATTCCATGGTAATCCTTGCCGGTGCGACCAAAATTTTCTTCACCCCAATAACTTGCAGGTCTACCGGTGGAAGTTCCTGCGATATTCACTGTAAAACCTAAGGAATATGGGTTAGAACCAGGCGTTCCAGCAGATCCCCAATGGGCCTTTCCCGCTTGGATAGTGAAATAACCGTTGTCTTTTAAGATCTGTGGCAATGCATCCGCATAGATCGTGTGGGCAATATTTGGAATGGGGCTCATTCCATTATGGTTCCATTCAGGCTCTTCCATTTGTTCATCTTGGTTTCCTGTAGGATTGTCCTTAAAAGGAGCCGTCCAATTGGTCACATGATGTCGACTGGCATTCATTCCGGTAATCAGGCTAACACGAGTTGGTGTGCAGACTGGTGTACTGTAAGCATCAGTGAATGACATTCCTTCTTGGGCTAGCCTTTCCATATTTGGCGTATGGTACTTCTTGTTAAAATCTGTTGCCTGATCGGCAAAGGGATATGATGTATCCTGCCAACCCATATCATCAACCATAAAGATGATAATATTAGGTTTTTTCTGTGCATGTGCTGAGCCAAAAGCAATTAATAAAAATAGAATGGTCAGTGTCTTTTTACTAAACATGTTTTCGGTAGATCGATTATTTATTTGTTATTCAAGTTAGATTATGGAGAAGATAAGGATTATTAAAAGATTTTGCCCAAAATATTATGCAATTGACCTCCGTTATGCATCATTTATATATGAAAGCAATAACCTTTATTATCTTAAATTTCCTGACCTGTGTATGCTTTTCGCAAAGCCGATCTTTTATGGAAAATCTGGAGCATGAATTGAATCCAATTGTCCATCAAGTTCTTGAAAAAGATAGGAAGCTTAAGCTGATTTTTAGGCTGGACAGTTTAAATGAAGTTCAATTCTACCAAAATAATGATAGAAATAAAGTAGACAGCCAACAGGTAAAATTGATTATGCAATCCAAAAAAGATTCATTAGCCAAAAACAAATTATATGAATTTTATTTCTTTAGGGATTCTATCAGTGATACAACATTTTCAAATTCTGAGATCAGTGCGGTAGGTACTTTTGAACTCTATGGTGTTCCAGCCAGCTATCCAAGAGGCATCAACGCCTTACTAAATGTTTTGCATACAGAAATATCGGCTAATATGGACAAGGATCGAATTGATTATTACGATTGGGGTAAAGCTATTTCTTTCATGGTTGACAAAAATGGCAAGTTGAAATTTATCAAGGACAATAATCTCATTAGCCTAGTAGATAGCACTAAAGTCAAGAAATGGCAACCTGCTATTAAATACGGGCGTCCTGTACCGCAATATTATACAACTGAGCCGATAAATAAAGAGAAGTTTCTTTTTGAGAATCAATATAGAATTGAGCTATATAGTAGTTATGATCTTTTGTCTCCTTCCTTTAAAGGTTATCCCATAATAATAAGTGATGATTTGATAGCAGAAGGAAATTTTCAAACCATTGTTTCCTTTGTAAATGCAAAGGGATTATTTGAACCTCACTTAATTAAAGGAACTACAAAAAATGCTACCGAACTAATAGATTTCATAAAATCTAATGGGATGGAACTTTCCAGTATTTTCTCCCACTTTCCTGGTCGCGTTTATGTTTATTACAAATAATATTGCTTTATGAGGATACAAATTTTAATGATTGTCTTTATGCTTGGCATGAGCCAGGTTTTTTCGCAGGATCAGCAAGCAGCTGAAAGATTACAAGCAAAGTTCGAAAAATTAATATCAAAAGGCATAAAACCTGACAGTACGGCTTCTATTGTAATTCTAACGGATTCCAATAAATCATATGAAGTCTCCGTTTCTTCAAATATTCACAGCTATCAGCTGGGGATTATTACAGGTATTGATTCTATAAAATCTGACCTTGAAAAAAACTATTTATACTCCTATCATTTACTCAAGGATTCAATAAGAAATAAGGTTTATGTCAAATATGGTACTGAACAATTATATGTGTTTGGAGAATATAACGCTCTAGCCAGTTATCCAGGTGGAATTAATGAATTTAAAAAAATAATTTTTGCTATGATGGAGGAAAACATGGATAGCAGCAAATTAGACCAGTACGACTGGGGGCAAAAAATCCAGTTCAAGATAAAATCATCGGGAGAAATGATTTTTATGAACAAGAATAATCTTGCCGATTTGATAGACCTTAAAAAATTAAGAAAATGGCATCCCTCTATAGAATTGGGTTATCTTGTAACTGAATATTTTGAAACCGATACATTATTTAAAGAAGATTTCTTAAAAACAAAAGCCTTTGATTTTGAGGTTAACAGAATCGATTATTTTTCCATTGACTCCCAAAATCAAGAGGTCAAGGCTAGCAAGGAAAAACCTGATTTGTCTGAACAGAAAATTGTTCTTTCCTACATTTTCTTATACGATGAATTTTTGGATCCCATCATACTAAAAGGAGAACCCAAGGCAAGCCAAGAATTAATAGATTTTTTGGCGCTGAAAGATTATAATTTTGATAATAAGCTTTATAGTGAATATCCGGTTACAGTTTATATTTATCAAGAATAAAGAGTTTATTGAGTCTGAGAGACTAATAGCAGCCTAGCTAAAGATTGTTATTATTCTTTTTGCTATGCCCCTTTATTTCAGCTTAGGGCGCAGGACTTTTCCTGTTATCTGCATCACCGGTAACTTATCCTTACTAAAATCAACTGTTGCGATGTACATCGCTCGTGGATGAATCTTTTCTTTGGAATGATGGGCATGGAACACAATCCGTAATTTCCCTTCTTTATCCCGAAACATCGCACTATGCCCTACCCCTACTAAGTCTTCAGGCATCTGGAAGATGGGATTTTTATCATACTTTGTCCATGGTCCTTCGACAGATTTGGAAGTTGCAAAACCGATACCGTAATGTTGACTTTCATAACTATTGGCAGAATAAGTCATGTAATAAAGTCCTTTATGTTGAATTACAAATGAGCCTTCATTTACCCTTGGCCAAACGGTCTCCCAGTCTTGGGAAACATGGATACAGGGTTTCATGCTATTGGTATCAATGGTAATCAGATCATCTTGGAGCTTGGCCACCCAAATGTTCAGGCCATCATTGAAGCGATCGAAATATAAATAGGGTTTGCCATCGGAATCGATAAAAAGGGAATTGTCAATTGCTTTTTCATTGGGCAGCATGGGAGCCTTTTTTTCTTGGACAAAGGGTCCCAAAGGGGAATCGGAACTTGCGACGCAGATATGCTCATTGGCAGAATAATACATAAAGAATTGCTTCTTTTCCTTGATGTAATATACCTCTGGTGCCCAAAACCATTTACCGCCCCAGGAATCCTCTGATTTGAGGGCGAGATTAGACTCTTGGGACCATTCCTTGAGATCATTTGAGGTATAGACTTGAATGCCATTCGCAGCATTGGTGCCGTAGGCATAATAAGTCCCTTGATAAAGCATAATGAATGGGTCTCCCAAAGGCACTAACTTTTCTTGGGCTTGGGAACCAATAGCCATAAGAAGAATAAAAACTAGGAGGTAAATTCTTTTCATATTGGTAGGTATAGGTGTTTTTGCAAGTTTAAGTTACAAAATAAAATCTAATACAATCTAACAGGCCATATAATCATAATTTAATCGAAAATCAACAATAGAAAGAAAAACCGGTATCCATAATCGGTAATAAATGTAAAATTGATATGTATTTACGGGAAACCGTAATGTAAAATTCAATTTAATATCTACATTCGCCCTATCACACTAACATCATGGAAACCACAGACTTTAACGTTTGGCTAAACCAAAATGTTAAACTATCTAACATTAACCAGGTTTGGACCTTGTATCATGCTGTAAGAACTGAAAGCAATGAGTTTTATTCCTTCTCTATAATGCGGGATGAGGAAAGATTATTAGTTAAATGCTCGAAGAGCCAAAATACGCTGATAATTGAAAATGACGAATTGAAACACAGGTTCTTGCATACGCTAGAGTATCCTTTTTTGTATCAAGGGGGAATCGATACAGCTAAGGAACTGAGCAGAGATTTAGCCTAATTATTAGGCTAACAGGGTATTATTTATATAAAAAGGCAGTCGTAATGTCTAAGCAAAACGACTGCCTTAAAGATCTTTTTTTTCCAATCAACCCTTAATCAAAGTCAAAAAAATCAGATAAGAAGGATTTCTTCTTCCGCGGATATTTCTGGTTTTGGCCACGATAATCCCGATGGTCTCGATGGTCTCTGTCATATCTATCGTCACGGTATTCTTCGCGCTGGTCCTGCTGATAGGAATTTTGACGATCATAGTCTCTCGGATCCCTTGCTTGCGTTTGGTTGGAGGCATATTCCATTAGCTTATCCAACTCGCCTTTATCCAACCACACGCCCCGACAATTAGGACAATAATCTATCTCCACTTGATGGCGTTCTGTCATCAATAATATTTCATTACAATTTGGACATTTCATAGTTTTTATTTTCGATGTTCTCATAAAATAGAAAATAATGGTGGTTTTTAAGGGCAAAGGACCGGTTTTTTGACATTTTTTAACAGGAAATGAATTCGTGCTAAGGAAATGGATAAACAGATGACCAGAATCAATAAAAAACCCATCTCAATGGAATGAGATGGGCCGAACTTATATTTAACTTTAACTAATAACCAGGATTTTGCTTAAGATTTGGGTTCTTGGTAATCTCTGCATTTGGAATTGGGAAAAGGGTTCTTGACTGTGCATTCGTATGTGGTTTATGGTTAAACCATGATTTAGACTGAAACACCCCGAAGCGGATAATATCTTGTCTCCTTCTTGCCTCAGCAGCGAATTCCCAGCCCAGCTCATCTAGAAATCTTCCATACTTTACATCTGCTCCCCCATTTGCTCCAGAAACCGTATTGTTCTTTTCTTGCCAGCCATAATTGTAATTACTGCCCAATAACAATTGGGCACCGGTAACTTGGGCTTTAGCAGGATTATCCTTAAAGGATCTGGCTCGAACTTGGCTCACTAAAACTGCGGCTTCGTTAGCTTTATTGGTCCTAAGCAAAGCTTCTGCCTTCATCATCAAGACATCGGCATAGCGAAACATCGGATAATCATTATCCAAATTATTGGTAGCACCCTGTTTAATCGCATATTTCCCGATCCTAAACCCTGCATTTGAAGCCGCCACAGTTCCATCTCCTCCAATTCCAGGTACTTGTTTCACATAGTTGATTACTTCAGCTCCGGTGCTGGCATTCAATTGAGGTCCTTGGATCCAAGTGTCATATAAACGAGTATCATCCTTGTCATAAGAATCGATAAACTGTGGCACAGCACAGTTACCGCCCCATGGCCCTGCAGCCATGCCATAAACTAGCCTGCTCAATGGATCTAAGGTTTTCATGTGGATTTGATTCCCGAATCCATAGACTTCATCATAAGGCACAGAAAAGATTATTTCAGGTGAGTTTTGGTTAGTATGGGAGAATACATTCTTGTAATCATCGTCCAGCCTATATTCATTGCTCGCGATAATATCATTGGTTTCCTTGATGACTTTATCCCATTGCGCTACACCAATGTAAACCTCTGCATTCAGATAGACTTTGGCCAACAAGGTTTTTGCAGCCCAAATATTGATCCGTCCATACATTGAGCTGACCTCTTCAGAAAGCATAGGGATGACTTCTTCCAGTTCCTTGATCACGAAATCATACAATTCCTTTCTGGTCTTTTGTTGGGGCAAGCTATCATCTCGGTAGTCGGTCACAATAGGAACATTGCCATGGTTGTCCAGCAAAAGGTAATAAGCAAGCGCACGAGTGGCTCGCAATTCTGCAATAGCATCTTTTCCGGTCTCTTCAGGCAAGGCTAATAGGCCATCTTCAATCTGCATGATTACCATATTGACCTTGGTAATGGTTGCGTAGGCTTGATTCCAAGTATTATATGGTTGCCATTGTTCGGTGGTCCACATGTGCTGGTGCATCCTTCTATAGGTCCCGCCATCATCCCAGCCGTTTGGACGGACTGGCGTGATGATATGGTCGGCACTTTCTTCTTGCAGGTCAAAATAGCCCTGCCAACCAAACATCAACGACCTGAACGAGCTATAGGTTGGAGCCACGATAAAGGGAAGATCCCTTTCTTTAGGGTCCACGGTGCTGCCTAAAACTTCTGAATATACTTCCTCATTTAAATCGGTACAAGCATTGAATGTCATGATCGAACCGAATAAACCACTGAGGAGTAATATGTTTTTTAATTTTAAATTCTTCATTTTGATTTAGTTTAATTGATACAAACTCTGAATGTGATTCATGGTAATCTTAGAATTTAACATTCAATCCGATGGTATAGGTCCGAGTAGTTGGATATCGGTCCCTGTGCTCAATTCCTGGTGCAAACTGAAATTCTCCTTCATAACTTGTTGCCTCAGGATCTAAACCCTTGTATTTAGTAAAAGTGACTAAGTTCAAGCCAGAAACATATATCCGAAGGTTACTGATTCCCTTGATCAACTGAGGGTTGAAGGTATAGCCCAAGGTTAAATTATCAAGTTTGAAATAATCTGCATCTTCGATGTAATGCGAAACATATACTAAATCATTGTTCAATAATTTGCCATCGATTGGGTCGTATGCGGTTTTCAGGACATTGTATGCTTTGTTGACAGGGTTTTCATAATACATCCTTGGCATATTAAGGATTTGGTGTCCGAAGGCGCCTCTCCAGTTGATGGTCAGATCAATATTTTTGTATTGGAAATTGTTGTTCCATCCTAAATTGAAGTCAGGTATCCCGTTGCCATAATATTGCCTATCCTCTACACTGGCATCCTGGATTGGAATAATCTCTCCATTTTGAGATTCCACCAACCATTTTCCATCTTCATCCAAACCCACAGTTTTCCATACATAGAAATCACCGATGCTGCGGCCAACCTCCACACGATGGGTAAAGGTTTGGATAGGCTCACCAGTATAACCGGCATCAAAAAACTCTTGCGTTACACCAAATCTATCGTTGGATAGGTTGATCAATTTATTTTTATTGGTAGAGAAAACAACTCCCGTTTTCCATTGCACTCCGCCTGCTTTGTTCAACACATCTGCATTAACCAAGGCTTCGAAACCGCTATTGCTCATTTCGCCGGCATTGATAAACATGGTCGAGGTCAAATACGGAGGTACAGGTACTTCGAACCAGTACAATAGGTCTTTTACCCTTCTGTTGTAATAATCCAAGGAACCGTAGATTCGGTTGTTCGCCAAACTATAATCGACTCCGACATTAAATTCATTCTTTCTTTCCCATCTTAGGTCTGGATTGAAGTTTCTGGCAGGAACGAATCCTGGCACCCATTTGCCATTGATATAAGCCCCTTGATCGAAGGTATAATTATAGCTGATTTGCGAGTTGTATGGAGAACCAGCAATGGTACCTGTTACCCCATAACCTGCTCTCAGTTTAAGTTGGTTAATAGCCGTTTGATCCATTAAGAAATCTTCTTTGGCCATATCCCAACCTACGGAAACCGCTGGGAAATTACCCCATTTGTTATTTTCTCCGAAGGTACTGGACCCTTCTCTTCTCAAGCTCAACATGGCCATGTATTTCTCTTTATAGTTATAGGTCAATCTCCCGAAAAAGCCCACTAAAGTAGATTCTTGTTTATAACTATCCATGGTTGCCAGACCTTCTTTTAATGCCATACCAGATTCCAATGAGTTATAGCTGTATTGGTCGGTGGGGAAATTGAAATTGTAGGCACTGAAGTTTTCGAAAGTATTGCGTTGCCAGCTATATCCACCTAGAACTGCGAAATTATGGTCTCCAAAAGATTTATTGAAGTTTCCAGTCAGTTCCATAAGATTTTCGACCCCCGCTTGGGTAAATCGGCTAGCTGTCCCATTTAGGTTGTTTTTGGTTGTATTGACATGATTGAAAGAGGTCGATGTACCTGTTAGGTCATTATCCTGCACCCTCGAAAACATGGCCTTGAAACTCAAGGACTCGATGGGTCTATAGTCTAAGGAACCGTTCATTCTGGTTTCTCTAAATATCCTATCATTCACAGTTTCATTGATCATCCCCAAGGGATTATCATACATATAAGCATTGTTTTCTTGCCATTTTCCTTCATCATTATAGATCCTATCCGTAGGATTTCTGATCAAGGCTTGCCTCCACATATAATTAGAGCTTCCCCCTTGCAATGCCTTGATGCTATTGCTGATAATCTGGATCCTGCTTCTCAGTTTTCCATCAAACATTTCATGGTTTAAATCGGCTCTGGCATTTAATCGCTGTTGACCACTTTTTAATAAGACTCCATTCCAATCACGGAAATTAACTGTTCCAGTGAAGTTGGTTCTGGCATTGCCACCGAACAAGGAAAGATTATGGTTATGTGAGAATGGATTTTGTGTCACTTCATCTACCCAATTGGTGCTATGGCCTAAATCGGTATAATTTTGACCTTCAGCGATCAACCTTCTATAATCCTCTGCATTCATCAATTCAGGCACCCTAAATAAGGTCTGAAGCGATGCGTAATTGTTATACTCTATCGTTGTCCTTCCATCAGTAGAACGGTTCTGTTTGGTAGTGATAAAAATAACCCCTCCCGTAGCACGCGTACCGTAAATCGCGGCTGCAGATCCATCTTTCATGACATCGACCGATTCGATATCTTCTGGAGCAACCGAATTAAAGTCACCGGGTACACCATCAATAATAACAAGTGGATTTACCGCACCTTGAATGGAGTTCAGCCCTCTTAAATTGATTTGCGTAGAACCATTTGGATCACCGCTCGGCGTCGTGATTCGCAAGCCAGCTACTTTCCCTTGGATTAATTGACCGGCATCCTTTACAGCTCCTTGGTTAAAGCTTTCGGATTTGACACTAGCCACCGATCCGGTAGTTTCGCCTTTTCTTTGCGTACCATAACCTACCACTACAATCTGTTCAAGATTTTCTTCCGATTCAATCAATACGACCTTCAAAGAAGTTTGATTCGTCAAGGTGATTTGCTGGGTTGCAAACCCTAAGGAATTAATAGTCAAATTAGTTCCTGGAACATATTCGAATGAAAATGAGCCATTTTCATCGGTCATATATTTTTGGTTAGAGTTGCTTAGAGAAATTGTCACTCCCGATAATTTCTCTCCTGTCGTATTTACTACTTCCCCGTTTAATTGGATTTTATTTTGGGCAAATAAAACCTGAATACAAGAAAATAGGATGACGAGCATAATATTTGGTTTCTTCATAATGGTTAAATGTATTTTAGACAATTAATCCGAAGATAGTAAGGAAAGGTCTTCCACATGAGGCATATTTTACCTAGTGTTTATCAATTTTTAACCGTAATACCAATAATTCTGAATATTAGAATAAGTGGAATAGATTTTTCACATTATTCTACCAATCAATTAATTAGAGAATAAGCTTATAATATAAAAATGAAAGTTTTCATTTGAAAAGAAAAAATGGAGAGATCTGGGCAATATTATTAAGTTAAGCAACTCAATTAGATTCAACGTTACTTTTGGAGCCCAAAAGTAACCAAAAACCTTCGGCCCATTTAAGGTGGCTTTTCGCACTGCTCTTCGCACATGAAAAGAATGCCTTGTTGTCGGGAATATCTTTCAAAAGATCATCCCTTTTGATGGGATGACCTTTTGAAAGCATTCCAAGGCCAATCCCATCGCACAGGCATCGGCATTCTTTCCATTTTTCCGCCACTGGAAATGTGCCTCGGGCTAAAGAACTTCCTACGGAAGGATTGATGTTTGTTGAGCTAACCCCTACAAGATTGTGGCCTCGACCTAGAAAAATGAATTGATTAAGGAGAAAACCTCAACATAAAAAACTCTAACTTATTGGAATTGGGTTCTAGGTATAATGAAGAAACAAAAAGGTCGCTAATAAAATAGCGACCCTTTCAGCTTAATTTATTTTAACTTTTATGTGTATTTTCTATTCAGCAACAGCTTCATAAACCATTAATGCGGCAGCTAAATCTTCGATTGCTAATCCGGCTGATTTAAACAAGGTAATTTCCTCCTCGTTCTTCCTTGCCAATTTATTTGCTTTGCACAGTTCTACAAGATCGGCTTGGACGTCTTTAGGATCCAATAAGCCCGAAGCAATTGGGATGGCAAGTTCACCGGTTTCATGAAGGGCCCCTTCCCTAGAATCTGCATAGATGGTACTTCTGCGGATCACTTCATCATCTGCTTCTCTAGTTTTTGGTGTATGTGATCCAATTAAATCTAGATGGACGCCTGGTTTTAACCATTCACCTTTGATGATAGGCTCCTTAGAAAGCGTTGCGCTGGAGATTACATCTGCTTTTTGGATGGCTTCCTGTAGATCATTTGCTAAAGATACATTGGTAAATCCTTGTTCCTTTAAACTTTCCAGCAATGCCTGTGCTTTATCGCTATTTCTTGCCCAAACTTCTATATGCTTATAGTTCCTGACCGACGAATGCGCTTGCGCTAAATGATAGGCTACACTCCCACTTCCGATTACCAGTAGATTCTCTGCATTTTCTCTTGCTAGATACTTAGCTGCCAAAGCTGAGGCACAGGCCGTCCTCACAGAAGTTAGCTTAGTAGCATCCATCTGCGCCAATGGCACACCTGTTTCAGCATTGAACAAGGTATATAAGGCATGAATGGCTGGCAGATGTTGCTCAGCGTTTTTCGGTGCCACAATCACTTGCTTGCAGCCTAAATATTTGTCAGTCCATGCAGGCATCAGGATTAATGCGTTTTCTGCAGAATCAGGGGTATTATAAAAATGATGATGTCGAACCGGCATAGTAAATTTGGAAATAAAGATCTTATATAATGCCTCCAACATCTTATCATAATTCAATACTTGATCTATTGTTTCATTGTCAATCGTTCTCATCATTTCTTTCTGTTTTTATAAATTATTTGAGATTAAATATTATCAATATAAGTTCCAAGCAGGGGGTTCCACTCCGAGTAGATTCTTCACGAAGAAGTCTCTCCTTTTCTTTTCGCCATAATCACCACCCGAAGAATGCCCCATTCCCGGTACCATGATCAATTCATGTTCCTTGCCATTTTTGATCAACTGGTTGACCAACTGATAGGTGGAAGCAGGATCTACATTGTCATCGAGTTCTCCAACAATCAACATCAACTTGCCTTCAAGGCGATGTGCATTTTCGATATTCGAACATTCGGCATATTGTGGTCCAATAGGCCAGCCCATCCATTGTTCATTCCACCAAATCTTGTCCATTCGATTATCATGACAGCCGCAAGAGGAAACCGCAACCTTATAAAATTCAGGATGGAACAACACTGCGCCAGTTGAGGACTGCCCTCCCGCTGAGGTACCATAGATACCCACCTTATCGATATCCATGTATGGATATTTCTGGGCAGCAGCTTTCATCCAAGCAATCCGATCTGGAAAACCAGCGTCTTTCAGATTCTTCCAAGCTACGTCATGAAATGCTTTGGAGCGGTTAGAAGTTCCCATTCCGTCGATCTGCACGACAATAAAGCCTAATTCTGCCAGTTCATACATGCCAGATAAGCCTGATGTGAAAGATTTCGGAACAAATGAGCTATGTGGACCTGCATAGATGTATTCTACAATAGGGTATTTTTTATTGGGGTCAAAATTATTCGGCCTGATAATGACACCCCAGATATCGGTCTTACCATCTCTACCTGCTGTTGAAAACACTTCAGGTGCTTTCCAGCCGCTAGCATTCAAGTCGGATAGATCAGCGGATTCTAGGTCAAGTTCAACCTTGCCTGTTTTTGCATCTCGCAATACTGCTTTGGGAGCTTGATCTACCAAGGAATAGACATCAATGAACTTAGAGAAATCTTTGTTAAAATATCCTTGATGATTAGCGACCTCAGGACTCAACTCTTTTAATCCATTACCATCCAAACCAATTGAATAGTATCTAACTAAATAAGGATCTTCATTCTTATTTCTACCACTGCCCTCAAATATGATCTTGCGGTCAGTTTCATTGACATTGATCACTTTCCGAACGACCCAATTCCCTTTGGTAATCTGGTTCTTCACTTTGCCAGTTTTGGCATCAATTAAATATAGATGGTTCCATCCATCCCGCTCGGAAGTCCAAACGATTTCATTGCTCTTTTCGAGATCCTTTCTGTATTTCTTGCCACTATAATCAATAAAAGTTTTGCTTGTTTCTGAAATTATTGGCTTGGTTTGACCAGTTACAGCATCCAATTCCAAGACATCATAGCGTTGGTGACCGCGTTGGTTGTATTCAAAAGTGATAGCGTTATTATCTGGTCTCCAGCGTATATTATACAGCGAAAACTGGTTTTCAACTTGCTTAGGATCAACTTCCACAACTTGACCAGATTCTACATTTACGATGACTGGATAATATTGCGAAAGTGCATCACCAGGTTTTGCATAATCTCTGTATTGCAATTTTGGTTGCAATTGATCAGTTGGTGATGATTCTAGCAAGGTTAATTGACGAACCTCAGCCTTTCTGACTTTGCTGCTGCTCAGTTTTTTGGAATCAGCAGACCAATCAAGTCTAGCAGAATAATACAAGCCAGGGCTCCCATCAAAGGTCATTTGCTTTTCACTTTTCAGATCAGCTTTCTTTCTGACATAGATATTGTTATTTTTGATATAAGCTAGATAGACCTTGTCCGGCGACTCAATAGGCTCCCCTTTGCTATCGTCCCATTTTTGTCCCCAATATCCAGATCCTCTTTCATTATCATTCAATTCCTTTTGGATTGAAAGTTTATTCTCTGATACATTCCAGCGCCAAACTTTCTTCTTCTCCGTAAACTCGATTTCATTGTTGTTGATCGGTTTTAAACCCACAAACCAACTGTTGTTTAAGGGTACAGTTTCAGAAAGGAGCTTAGACATCTGTTCAGACATGGCCTCAAGATCAATGATCTTTTTGCTCTTTGTTTGCGCATCAACTAAAACCAGGATGCTCTTGTTGTCCTTCTGTTTCAGTTTGTAGACGAAAGACCCACCATCCTCAGCCCAAGTGATCTGCTGAGGGATATTATAGATCTTTCCAAAATTGTTTCGAACCTCCTTTGCTCGTTTATAATCATCCAAGGTTCCTTGTGCATAGCTGGAAACTTGAAGAATAAACAGCAAAAAAGCAGTAATTCTCAATTTCATAGTGACGATTTTTTAGACTTTACAATAAAATAAATCGGTATGCCCAATAATGTAATAATTATTCCCGGCCAAGTAAACTGTGGTTTGTAAAAGACAAGTAACAATATAAAGGATATTCCCAGCAGGATATAAATTGCCGGAATAATAGGATATCCCAAGGCTTTATAGGGCCTTGGTAAATCCGGTCTGTTTTTTCTTAAAATAAATATCCCAATAATGCAGAGCACGTAGAAAATCACGACGACACAGGTTATCATATCCAAAAGGTCGCCATACTTCCCAGTTAGACACCAGACACAAGCTATAATTCCCTGAAGCCATAGCGCGTAACTCGGTACTGCATGTTTGTTTAGCTCTTTGGTTTTTTTGAAGAACAGGCCATCTTTTGCCATGGAATAATAGATTCTAGCACCTGCCATGATCAGTCCATTGTTGCAACCGAATGTACTCACCATGATCATAATGGCAAGAACAGTGATTCCGATTGGTCCAAATATTTCCTGCGCGGCAACCATCGCTACCCTATCCTTAGGGGCGCTAGCCATTTCCTCCATTTGGAGGACTCCGGTATACATTAAATTGGTCAGCAGGTAGATTACCGTTACGATGATGGTCCCTAATGCCAAACTTAAGCCGATATTGCGTTGAGGATTTTTGATCTCACCAGCCACAGCAGATGAGGAATGCCAAGAGTCACTGCTGAACAATGCACCCACCAAACCAGCTGAAATAGCCCCTAAACCAGCTAAAAAGGTATAGTCGCTTTTGCCTCCATCCACAGCCAAACGGCTGAGGTTCCAAGTATCGGCGCTGTTCCAATTGTGATTCCAAACTTCAAGGTCGAAGGCTGCAAAGCCAAACAATACTGCCAATACCAAACTCAATATCTTGATCAGGGTCAATGTTGTCTGCACTACTTTCCCATTCTGTACCCCTAAGGTATTGATAAAGGTAAGCAGCAAAATAACGGCAATTGCCAGCACCTGTGCCGATGATATATGATAGGTCCCAATGGTCAGCAAATAGACATCCTCGTCCAAACTTGGAAACAAATAGGCGGTAAACTTTGCAAATGCCACGCCTACAGCAGCAATGGTAGCCGTTTGGATAACAGCGAAAAAAGTCCATCCAAAGGTAAAGCTGACCACAGGTCCATAAGCTTCTTTTAGATAAACATATTGACCGCCGGCTTTCGGAAACATCGAGCTTAACTCCCCATAGCTCAATGCTGCTGCTAAAGTCATAAATCCGGATATCGCCCAGACGATCATCAACCATCCCGCTGAACCCGTATTTCTAGCGATGTCTGAGGAAACAATGAAAATACCGGATCCAATCATACTGCCAGCCACCAACATGGTCGCATCCAACAGGCCCAATGACTTCTTAAATTCTTGTTTATTTTCTTCCATAATTTAGGCTGCTGGATTAAAATTTATAGAATTTCCAAGAAGACTGATGATCAGGGTTGAGGTTTTGATTGGTCAAAATCGCCCTCAGCATCTCCATTGGCATATAGTTCTCCTTGATCACTCGGTCATGGAATTCCTTATAGGTCATTTTACCAGACCCTACCATTTCATCGCTGATGCTCAACAACTGTAATCCACCGATCATATAGGCCAATTGGTACAGAGGATCATAAGAACCTTCAAAGGATCTTTTAACTTCCCCATGTGCATTCGCAGGTTCATGCCCAACCTGGTCCACCAAATAATCTATACATTGCTGTGGAGTCCATTCACCGATATGGAATTTGATGCTGAAGGTAATCCTTGCACAACGGTGCATTCTCCAAAATAGCATCCCAATCCTTTCTTCCGGCGTTTTTGGGAATCCCATTCTATACAATAACAGCTCCCAATATAAGGTCCAGCCTTCCGTCCAAAATGGTGTATTGAAATTCTGTTCTCTATAGGGTTTATGGCGTCGATTCATAAAGTACTGCAAATGATGGCCAGGAATCAACTCATGCTGAACCGTTCCTAATGAGAAATGAGGGTTATTTCCGCGCATGCTCATCATTTTCTGGTCGTAAGTCATGGTATTGGTCGGATAAGAAATACTGATTTCACGACCACCGGTGAAGAATGGATTGACCAATTGACGTTCTGGCGTCATCATGATCATACCCCAAGTTTCATCCGCCAATGGCGGAATATCGATCAATTGCTTTTCATTGATAAAGTTCATCGCCTTATCGTATAGCTCATTGATCAATTCGGGTTGCTTTCCTTCAGGGACATAAGAATTTTTTACCTTTTCCTGTGCTTTCTTCCAATCTTCGCCAAAGCCCATTTCTTTCGACGCCTTTAAAAGCTCGGCAACACACCATTGCCATTCCTTATCAGCAATTTTCAAGAGCTCATCCGCATTGTAGGAAATCATTTCATCCTTCAGCATTTTATTCAATACATCTTTTCCTACGCGTTTGCCAGCGATATTGCTGCCATCATCAAATGGCTTCAAATCTGTTTTTGCAGCAATCAGTTCCTTGTACTCTTTCAGCTTTTCTTGCAATCTATCATGCGATTTAGGAACCCACCAGGTAAACATAGGTTCATAGCCATTGTAGAAATCAAAAGAGCTTTCCAATCTTAATTTTAAAGAGGCTATGATGTTCTCTAGGTACTCCACATCGGCAGAAGGAATGGATTTGACCCCTTCCAGTTTTTTAATCTCTTGATCTACTTGAGCCGATGCCTTTTCAAAAGTTGTTGCCACTTCTTTGGCATCCACAGCTCCACCGCGTCGCCTCTTTTTCTCAAATTCAAGGATACTGTCTGCAAAGGGCAGATAGTTCTTCACACGGTTATAAGCGGATTGATTGGATTTTAGGTCCTCAATATTCTTTTTGATTTTTCTGTTCAGTAAGATATAATCAACCTGACCATTGGTATTGAGTTTTTTATAGTCAAATTGTTTCATTTTCTTTTCATACTCCTGATCAAGGAGAAGCAATCGGTCCATTTGTTCCGGAGAGGCTGCTGCATACTGAAATCCCCAACCCTTTGGCATCGGACCATAAAAATAGTTGATGGCCTGCAGGTCATTTCGGTATTGTATGATATAAGGTTCGATGGGTGTGGTATGATCGTATAAGCCACTTTCTTGAGCATTTGATGTCGCACTGGTCATAGCGATAATTCCAATTCCAATAAATGATTTAAGGTTAATTTTTTTCTGGTTTTTCATAATCATAATTTAGGTAGGATTAATTCCTAGTGGAATCGATCTGGGTTAAAACCCGATATGTTCGACGCTGTCTTTTCATTGGACAGGATCTTTGCAATGCTTTGTCCAAAGGCTGGCCCTAAACTCAAGCCCATCATGCCCCCTCCTCCGGCTACACTGACATTGCTATATTTTTTGGTTCTTCCTAAATAAGGGAGCCCATCTGGCGAACATGGTCTATAGCCAAACCAAATATCTTGAGGATAGTCAATTTGGATATCTGGATAATATTTTGGGATAGATTCCACAATTCCTTTGACCCTGTTTGCATAGATCTTATCATTGGCCGGCCCTAATTCCATCGTGCCACTAAATCGTATCTGATTGTTCATCGGAGTCACCGCAACGCGAGCCTCCAATAAAAGCGAAGCATGATTCATGGAGGTTCCTTCCTCAGGGTTATACATAAAGGAATACCCTTTCCCTGGCATCAACGGTAATTTCAGGTTTAGTTTCGAGCCAATCTTTCCTAATGCTGCACCTCCTGTAACGACAAACTCATCGCCTTGAAAATTACCCTTGTTGGTTACCGCTGATTTGATCTTATTTCCTGTCGTTTCAAAACCATTTACTTCCGTATCATAATGGAATTCTACTCCATTATTCAGCAGGAAAGTAGTCAATTCCTGCATTAATTTAGGCGGATACATAATGCCATCGCATTTGTACAACACAGCTCCCAAGGTATCAATCTTCAGGTTGGGTTCTAATTCCTGCACAGCATTTCGATCTAATACTTGAGTATCCAATCCTAGGCGATTGGCCTTTTCCGATAATTCTATTTCCTCATGTTCAACCTCTTTCGACTTGTACAGCATTAAAATACCGTTCTGCCTCAATTCGAAATCAAAACCTTCTTCTGCAGCCAGCTGATCATAAAGCTTGCTACTCGCCAAGTTCAGATCTCGGATAGCTTCTGCATTCCTTTCCACATGCTTTTCGTTGGCATGTTTAAGGAACTTCAGTCCCCAATCGATCAAACCGAGGTTCAAGGATGGCCTAACATAAAAAGGGCTTTTACTGTTCAGCATCCATTTTACTCCTTGGGCGACTATTCCTGGCGCTGCCAGAGGTGTAAAATGACTGGGAACAATCATGCCCGCATTTCCATAGGAACAATTGTTCTTTCCATTGTCCTTCTCCAGGACAGTGATCTGCCAACCATCTTTTAATAAATAATATGCTGAGGATAGACCTGCAATCCCAGCTCCAATAATAATTACATTTCCTTTATGGTTTTTTGACACCTTATTCTATTGTTATTGTGAACTACATAACTTGAAATCCTTCTTTATACGGGTCAATATCATCTATGATGATTTGACTATATCCCGTAATGATTGCCCATCCTTCTACCGATGGAACGATTGCCGCCTGTCCTGCCAATTGGGTTTCTTCCTCAATGCGGCCAATAAACTGCGAGCCTATATAACTTTCATGCACAAACTCATCACCCTGCTTTAATTTGCCTTTTGCATACCATTGCGCCATCCGAGCAGAGGTACCTGTTCCGCAAGGCGAGCGGTCAAGGGCATTCTCGCCTACCAATACGGCATTTCTTCCCGTAGAATTCTCTTTGGTCGGCTTGCCTGTCCACTGAATATGGCTCAAGCCATAGATATTTTCATTCTCTGGGTGGATAAATTCATATTTTTCGTTCAATAGGGAACGAATCAACTTTCCGTAATGGATCAATTGGCTTGCAGAGAAATCACTGATATCCCTGAAGTTCTTCTGTGGATCTACAATAGCATAGAAATTACCTCCATAGGCAACATCCGCGACGATTTCACCCAAATCAGGGCAGTCTACGGTCAACTCTGATTTATATAAAAAGGATTTCACATTGGTCAACTTTACGGTCTTGACCTTCGGTCCTTCCTGAACATAATCGATCAAAATCAAACCTGCTGGTGTTTCTAGCCTAAGTTTTCCCGGCACTTTAGGAATTACCAATCCTTCTTCGATGGCAATAGTCACCGTTCCGATGGTACCATGTCCACACATTGGCAAACAACCACTGGTTTCAATATAGAGAACCCCAGTGTCATTATTAGGATCAATAGGCGGATACAGAATGCTGCCACTCATCATATCATGGCCTCGAGGTTCAAACATCAACCCTTTTCTGATCCAATCATATTCCTCCATAAAGTGGAGTCTGCGTTCCATCATGGAATTCCCCCTTAAATACGGACCACCTCCAGCGACCAATCGCACCGGGCATCCGCAGGTATGGGAATCAATACAAAAAAATGTTTTCTTCATCTATTTATTGGTTTGGATTAATGGAATCCTTAGTACTCGTTCCGTCTACCAGTCGACTGATCGCAAGGGGATTGCCGTTTTTCAATTCAGCTGGCAGAAACTGATCTGGCCAATTCTGAAATGCCAATGGACGTAAAAACCGCTTGATGGAATCAGGTCCAACGGATGTAAACCTCGGATCGGTACTTGAAGGGAAAGGTCCGCCATGCTGCATCGCATAAACCACCTCAACCCCAGTAGGCATACCATTGAACAAGAGCCTTCCGGCCTTATCTTTTATGATATTAAATATCGTCTTATTTTCTTCTGCATCTTTCTCCGTTCCTGCAAAAGTGATTGTCAATTGTCCTTTTAGGTTCTGGGCAATCTTCTCTACCTCAGCTATAGAATCTGCTTCAATCAAAAGTCCAAAAGGTCCAAAGACCTCCTCAGCCAAAACCTCATTTGTAAGGAAATTTGCAGCTGAAGTCAAAGCTACCCTCGGTCTCCCTTGGCCAGACTCTGCAATAGATTTAGACTCTGAAAGCACGGCAACATCAGATTGGTTGCTCAACAGGTCCTTATTTTTCTCATAATGTGAATAGATTCCTTGATTCAACATATTGGCCGAGTTGATCTCAGCAATCGCCTCCTGTAAGCTAACTTTAAATCGTTCTAAAGCTTCTCCCTTCACCGCAATGAATAAACCTGGATTGGTACAAAACTGACCTACTCCCAAGGTTAAAGAAGATGCATATTCCTTTGCCAATGCTTCAGCTTTTTCTTCCAAAATATGCCCAAAAGCAAATACCGGATTGATGCTTCCCATTTCAGCAAAAACAGGAATAGGTTCTTCCCTTTGATTTGCGATATCGAAAAGGGCTTTCCCTCCCCAATATGAACCAGTAAAACCTACAGCTTTTATACCCGATTGAGCCACTAAATAAGCACCAATCTTTTCCTTAGTCCCTTCTACCTCACTACCCAGCACATGATTGAATACACCCTCTGGCCAACCAAATTCCTGAACTACTTCGCTGATTGCCTTTGCCATCAGGGTTGAGGTTTGCTCATGACCCGAATGACCTTTTACAATCACCGGACAACCCGCAGCGATGGCACTCGCTGTATCACCGCCTGCAGTGGAAAAAGCAAAAGGAAAGTTGCTAGCCCCAAATACAACCACCGGCCCAATGCCTAAATTGTATTTGCGAATATCATTCTTTCCTTTCTCTGGATTGGCTAGATCGATCCTAGCCTCACTGTAAAGACCATTGGAAATCGCATTGCCATAACTCCGCCATTGCCAGATTGTCCTTGCCTTCTCGCCCTCCAAACGAGGAAAAGGCAATGAGGTCTCCCGATTGGCCGTCTCAATCAATTCCGCCCCTATGCCTTCAATCCGATCAGCAACAGCATGCATGAACTTAGCCCGATCGCGAACTGTCGTCGTTTTTAAAAATTGATATGCCTCAGCAGCCTGTTCAACACATTTATCTAAGTATTCTTTTTTTTGGTTCATATTCAATTGGATTTTCAATTAAAGGAACATAAAGTCGGCCTATCCGACTTTATGTTCCAAAGACTTTGCTTCTTCCAGTTTTAATTTAAAACCGGTCGACTTGCAATTCCATCAGCAATTATTTTGTTTACTCTTGTCGCTTCTTCTCCTACCAAAGGCAATCTTGGCGCACGCACATGCGGCGTACATATCCCTTCGGCAGTCGCAGCTAATTTTATGTATTGGATTAGCTTTGGATGAATATCCAGTTCCAACAATGGCATAAACCATCTATAGATCTCAATCGCTTTTTCCACTTCACCGTTCAATGCATAATTGTACATTGCCATCGTTTCTCTTGGAAAAGCATCAACTAATCCAGCAACCAATCCATCTGCACCTAATAAAACCGTTTCCAAAGAAATGGTATCTACACCGCCCAATACCTTGAAACGATCACCAAACTTATTCTTCATTCGGGTAATATTGGATAGGTCTCGGGTTGATTCTTTCACTGCTTGGATGGTTGGATAGTCCTTAAGCTCATCAAACATACTCAATGAAACATAAGTAGCGTAATCTACAGGATTGTTATAGATTAAGATCGGAAGATCAGTGGCAACTGCTACAGCCTTAAAGTATTCTACAACCTCACGGTCATCGGCTTTATAGCGCATTGGAGGTAATAACATCAGTCCATCAGCGCCTAGTTCCTTTGCTTTTTTAGCAAACTCGACAGCATTTTTGGTGGTGTTTTCTGCAATGTTCAGAATCAAAGGGATTCTTCCAGCAACAATCTTTTTTGCATAAGACAGCAATTCGAATTTCTCGTCATTATCCAATACAGCAGCATCTCCCAGAGTTCCCGCAATAATGATCCCATGTACACCCGCTGAAATCTGTGCCTCAGTGTTTTTGGCAAACATTTCAAAATCAATTTCTCCATTCTCTTTAAATGGAGTCAAAACCGCAGGATAAATTCCCTTCCAATTTAATTGAGCCATAGTAAGTTTTCTTGTTTTAAATTATAATTGTATAACCAAAACTAGCCACTTAAAAGCTCCTCGCCTAACCGCCTTTTAATATTTGTTTACTGAATTTTAACCTTTTCTGTCTACTGGTATAAAAAGTTCTTATAATTTAACGCATACTCCTTTGGTGAAGTACCGATTACACTCCGGAACACCCGATTGAAATTCGTGATGCTGTTAAAACCACTGCTATAGGCGATAATTGAAACACAATCATACTTATCATTCCCCAATAAACGACAAGCTTCTCGTACACGAACTTCATTTAAATAAGATACAAAAGTCTTTCCTGTACATTTTTTGAAATATCTGCAAAATGCCTGTGGCGTTAAATTCGCTTTCTCGGCAACATCGCATAGTGAAATGTTCTCTTTAAAATTCTCTTCTATATACCTGCATAAGGTATTGATCTTAAAACCTCCAAATGCATCAGACTCATAATGGGAAACGCCTGAAAGTGGTGTCAAATCTGAAGAAACCATATTCAATGACTTCAATAGGTAGAAAAAGTTAACCAATTGGTCCATCCTATCCGATCGCTTCAAAACCTCAATCCTTCTTCGAATCGGAGCTAAATGTTGTTTTGGAACTTGAAATCCTCTGCAGTTATTACTGATGAATTCCATTAATACACTCAGCTCTGGCAAATTCAACAAATTAAGCAATGCGCCTTCTAGATTGAAAAACACCGATACGGATCTGATGCCCTCCGAGTTTTGATCATTCTTGAAAACATGTGCTTGATTGGAACCAACTAAAAAGATATCGCCCTGTTGGAAATTATGGAGATTGTCATCAACCAGAAGTTGACCGCTACCAGCTACAATCATAATAATCTGATACTCCACATGACGATGCATATAAGGATAAAACTTATCTAATATGTCTTCCTGCACAAATACCGTCCTATCCTTAGGAACTGGTACATTATATTGTATTGGTTTCATAATTTAAAAAGTTTATTAAATGTCAGTTTAACACTAAATGTACTTATAAAGTGGTTACTAAGCAAAAAAATTACTACGAATGGCTAATAAATGGCCATAGAAAGCTAAAATCCGGCAACCTTTAAAGAATTTTTAAAACCATATTTGTAACAAACAAACAGGAAAAAACTTAATAGTCAGTAATTAAGTAGACTTTGGATCAATGCTTATAATCTCGGTTATATAGAGTAAATGGAAAGCAGCCCATTCAATCCCTTCAAAACTGAGATTTCTCTACCACTAATCTAATAGTTTTTCTTAATACAATTATATTTTTCCTTCCATTCATTTTAACAAATTAGAATAGCAGTCATTTTATTAAGAATTTAAGACCTGAGCAGAAATGAAGAAACTTAAAAATATTTGTTATCTCCTTTTAATTGTCTTGCCAACAAGTCTGTCCTTACCGGCACTTGCCCAGCAAGATGAACACCCCGTTTGGAAAAGAGTGGCCACTGAAACGCCAACCCTCGGAATAGACCAGGGAAATAAATCCTTTCCATTGAAAGAACTCAACCTTCAGCTGTTAAATTCCTCACAAACGGCATCTTCGATCAAGCTGTTAAATGGCGATAGCAATTTTGACTATACAGTCACCGAACTCTTAAACAAAAGAGATCGGAACGGCTTCTTTCATATCGGCGATATCAATCTCAAAATCCGGAATGTCGGCACGAATGATTGGCAGTCTTTTTCTTCGGCAAAAGACCGCAAGAATGTAACTGAATTAAAGCCTGAGGGCATTGCTTTGGCTGTGGCCGATTTAAGTCCAACCCTGCAAAACATACCGCTGAAGGTAATCAGGAAGTGGGAAAATAACAATGGCAACCTGCAACTGACCTTTGAGATCATCAATAACTCGAATAATGCCATCGAAATTGGCGGACTGGGCATCCCGCTTCCATTTAACAACAACATGGATTGGAAAAGCCTAGATGAAGCCCATGCTAAAAATGTATTCTTCGATCCTTATATTGGTAAGGATGCTGGTTATATGCAGGTAAACCGACTACATGGTAATGGCCCAAGTCTATTGGTTTTACCAAGTGAAAATGCAGGATTTGAAGCATACAACCCATTAAATACAGATCCCACCCCTAGAAGCATCACTTTCGAAGGTTTTCACGAGTGGTTGATCCATAGTAAAGCTTATGCCGAAATGGAATGGAAAAACGTAAATCCTTGGAATACGCCCAGCTCATCGACCTTAAAGCCTGGTGAATCCAAAAACTTTTCCTTGAAGTTTGTCCTGGCTCCGAGCATTAAAGAGATTGAAAACACTTTACTGGCGAATAACAGACCTGTAGCCACTGCAGCTCCTGGCTATGTAGTCCCAATGGACAACCCCAGCAAATTATTCCTGAAGCACAATAAGAAAATCAAGAATATAGCAGTCTTCCCAAAAGATGCGCTTACAGTAAAGACCTTGAAAAAAACCAAAGACAACTGGAATCAATTCGAAATTTCCGGTAACACATGGGGAAGGGCTAGACTGCAAATCACTTACCAAGACGGTATTGAACAAACTATTCAATATAAAGTCATCAAACCTGAACAACAAGTTGTCAATGATTTAGGAAATTTCCTGACCAATGAACAATGGTTTGAAGAACCAAATGACCCTTTCAAAAGGTCTCCTTCGGTTATCACCTACGATATCGAAGAAAGAAAACCTGTAACCCAAGAACAAAGAGCTTGGTATGCAGGTCTGAGTGATGAGGCTGGTGCTGCTAGCTGGCTAGCGGCGATGATGAAACAGGTTTTAGTCCCTAATAAAGTGGAAATCGAAAAACTGAAGCGTTTTGTCAATGAAACCATGTATGGACGCATCCAACACAAGGATGGCAAAAATAAATATGGCGTAGTCAAAAGTCTATTCTATTATGAACCAGACTCCCTGCCAAAAGGTACCTACAGCGAAGATATCAACTGGAAAACCTGGTCAGCGTGGCCTAAGAAAGAAGCTGATAATTTGGGCCGTTCCTACAATTACCCTCATGTTGCTGCAGCTCATTGGGTAATGTATCGTCTAGCCCGAAATTACAATAATCTGGTCTCCGAAGAGCCATGGGAAGAATATTTAGATCGCGCTTTCCATACGGCAATTGCCATGGTGGAAAAAGCACCTCATTATGCTCAATTCGGACAGATGGAAGGCAGCATATTCCTATTGATTCTAAACGACTTAAGAAGAGAAGGCTTAATGGATTCTGCAAATAAATTGGAGGCCGAAATGAGGAAGCGTGCAGAGCATTGGAAAACCTTAAATTACCCCTTTGGCAGCGAAATGCCTTGGGACTCTACAGGACAAGAAGAGGTCTACTTATGGTCTAAGTTCTTTGGCTTTGACGAAAAAGCACAGGTAACCCTGAACGCCATATTAGCTTATATGCCGACCGTTCCACACTGGGGCTACAATGGTAGTGCCCGTCGCTATTGGGACTTTGTATACGGCGGAAAACTATCCAGAATCGAAAGACAATTGCACCATTATGGCTCTGCACTCAACTCTATTCCGGTATTAACAGAATATAGGGACCATCCCGAAGATTTCTACTTATTGCGCGTAGGTCATGCTGGAATGATGGGAGCACTGGCCAATGTGACCCAAGAAGGTTTCGGTCCAGGGGCTTTTCACTCTTACCCTTCAACCCTGGAAATCGATGGTATCACCGGAGATTATGGTTCAGGTTTCTATGGCTACGCGGTCAATTCCGGAACCTATATCATCAAACATCCCGAATTTGATTGGCTAGCTTTCTCGGGAAACCTGAGCAAAAAGAAAGACAACATCGAGGTTGAAGTCAAAACAGCGGCAAGAAACAGGATCTTCCTGGCTCCAGAGAAACTCTGGATCCAACTCGATGCCGGTGAAGTCGAACAACTTGCTTACAATGAGAAAAACAAGGAAATCACCTTGACCCTTGTTCCTAATGCTGAAATTCTATCCAATAATCTGATCCGGTTCAATACGGATAGCGGTTATAGCTTAAAAGGATTTGAAAAGGATGCATTGGGTAGATACCTCATCCCAAATAATGTTACAAAAATTACGCTTAGCAAAGATTAACAAGCTAGTTAGATCGGTAACAACTTATTCCTATAAAAACTGTGGTTCCGAAAGGCGGTTCCACAGTTTTTGTTTAATTTCGTAATAAAATTTAAGAACCATGTTTTCGTCAAGCACCTATCAGAATAGAAGAACCCAATTAAAGCATGAGATTACCCATGGAGTTATCGTTTTATTGGGAAATATTGAAAATCCAATCAATTTCGAGCATAACACATACCCTTTCCGCCAAGACAGTAGTTTTTTATACTATTTCGGGATCCAGGCACCCTATATTGCCGGGCTCATCGACATCGATGAAAACCGTGAAATTATTTTTGGCGATGAATTGGACATGGACGCGCTGGTATGGACCGGTCGACAAGAAACCTTAAAAGATAAAAGTCTAAAAGCAGGTGTTTCAGAAACCTTGCCTTTTAAAGAATTGGAGAACTATCTGCAAAAAGCAAAATTCAATAACCGTCCGATCCATTTTCTCCCTCCATATCAATCTTACAACAAGATTCTTTTGAGCAGACTATTGGACAGACATTTAGATGAATTGCTACCATCTGAAAAACTGATCAAAGCCGTTGTTAAACAAAGGTCCATCAAAGAACCACAGGAAATTGAACAGATCGAAGAAGCCCTTCGAGTTTCTACTGAAATGCATCTCTTAGCCATGAAAATTGCTAAACCGGGCATGAAGGAATACGAATTGGTCAATGCAATCCAAAAATATGCTGCCGACCAAAATTTCACCTTTGCCTATCCTCCTATCGTGACGGTACATGGCGAAATCTTGCACAACCAATTCCGCGAAAACAGCTTTAAAAACGGTGACTTGGTATTGAATGACTCTGGAGCTGAAACGCCAATGGGCTATGCAGGGGATTTGACCAGAACATTTCCTGTATCCGCAACTTTTACAGATAGACAGAAAGACCTTTACAATGTGGTCTTAAAATCATTCACAGATGCTAGGGACATGATGAAATCGGGCGTAAACTTCAAAGATATCCATCTTAAAGCCGCTAAAACGCTGGTAGAAGGCTTGACGGCAGTGGGATTGATGAAAGGGAATGCAGAAGATGCTGTGGCCAACCATGCACATACCATGTTCTTCCAATGTGGACTGGGGCATATGATGGGCTTGGATGTTCATGACATGGAAGATTTAGGTGAACAATATGTTGGATATACTGAAGCTGAACCAAAGGACAAAAACACCTTTGGCCTAAAATCATTGCGATTAGGCAAAGAATTGGAAGCCGGCTTTGTATTGACCGTAGAACCTGGTATATACATTATTCCTGATTTGATCGATATGTGGAAAGCAGAGAAAAAAAACCAAGAATTCATCAATTATGACCTCTTGGAAGATTACCGCAATTTTTCTGGAATCCGGATCGAAGATAATTTCTTGATCGAAGAAAATGGCTTTAGATTATTAGGACCAGAATTGGTAAAGACGGTAGATGAAATCGAAGAAATCAGGAAGCAGAGTTTGAGTTAATGGCTTGTAAAAATTAGAGTTTTTTAACTTAAGTAAAATAATCTTTTGCCAATTTAATTGTAAGTTTGCACAAATAAAACATGGTTGTCGAACTAGTGCGACAAATTGTTTCGGGTAATAATAATATGAAATCAACCATAAAGTTTAACAACTTAAACAGCTTATTCTCAAAGTCCTTAAAAAACAATATCAACGAATATTTTAATAATACCATCCAAAAAAAGACCGGAAACAGCAAGCTGTACACGAAGGCAATTATTTTGATGGCCTCCTTTGTTTTAATATACAGCATATTAGTCTTTGTACAACCGCACTGGGCTATTAGCATCATATTGTGTCTTATTTTTGGGGTTAACCTTGCAGCCATTGGATTTAATATCATGCATGATGCGGGGCACAATTCTTTTTCGGAAAATAAGCATGTCAATAATATCCTTTCCTATTCCCTAAACTTATTGGGTGGAAACATATTCTTCTGGAAACAAAAACACAATATTGCGCACCATACTTACACGAATATCGATGGCGAGGATCCAGATATCGAGGTAAAATTCATGCGCATCCACCAAGACCAGCAGCTAAAGAAACATCATCGTTTCCAACCCATATATTTTATTTTTCTATATGGCATTTCCTATTTTGCTTGGATTTTTTACCAAGACTATGAGAAATATTTCAAACAAAAGATGATTGGTTCTGAAAGGACATTTCAATTCCCAGTAAAGGAAAAAGTGATCTTTTGGATTAGTAAACTAGTCCATGCATTGATTTTTATTGTAATCCCAGTCATTTTCGTAGGCTGGCTACAAACCCTTATCGGGCTACTGATCGCTGGGGCAGTCTGTGGAATTTGCCTAGCGACCGTATTTCAATTGGCGCATGTGGTTTCAGAAACTGAATTTAAATCTGGCGATCAACCTAAAATTGAAGAAGAATGGATGATCCACCAGATTCAGTCCACTGCAAACTTCTCCACGAAAAACAGGATGCTAACTTGGTTATTGGGCGGTTTGAACTTTCAGGTCGAACATCATCTATTCCCTAAGATCAGCCATATCCATTATCCAGCGTTAAACAAAATTGTCAGACAGGCATGTAAGGAGTATGAAATCAAATACAACGAGTATAACTCCTTTTGGTCCGCATTCAAATCGCACGTCAAAGTCATCAAACACATGTCCGTTTAGGCCCATTTAAACAGCCCATTAATAAAAAAGAAAAATATTATCGAAATATTTTAGTAATTTTGAAATAATATTGGAATTTATTCTATAATATCATTGACTTTGTAAACCCTCCTTAATAAACTTTGTCACTGCTTCTTCAGACTTCATTTTAATATTAATAGGCATATTTTATGTAAGAAAGCAGTTTGTTCAGGCGAAAAGCAATTCGTACAACAAATTTTTAGTAGACAAATTTTAAAAACATCAATGAATTTTAACAATATGGAGTTAATCGCTCCAATCATAAAAGCACTCGACAGTCTTGGCTACAAGAGCCCTACGGATATACAATCACAAGCAATACCATTTATTTTAAAGGGAAAAGACATCATCGGATGTGCACAGACAGGAACAGGAAAAACTGCAGCTTTTAGCATTCCTATCCTACAAAAATGTGCGGGCCAAAGATCTAATTCCAAAGCTCCAAAAGCCTTGATCTTAGCGCCTACTCGCGAATTAGCGATCCAGATTGAAAAAACCTTTAGCGATTTAAACAAATATCTTGGACTAAGGCCTTTGGTCGTATTCGGCGGTGTCCCTATCAACAGAAATATTAAAGCACTGCAACATCCAGTGGATATTTTGATTGCAACGCCCGGTAGGTTATTGGACTTAATCAATCAAAAGTATATTTCCTTAAGCAACATTAGTACCCTTGTATTAGACGAGGCAGATACCATGTTGGATATGGGTTTTATCCATGACATTAAGAGGATCCTGAAATTTGTTCCGGAGAAAAGACAGACATTGTTCTTTTCAGCAACCATGCCTACTGAAATCAGGAAGTTTGCCAATACGATCCTAAATAACCCAGCAGAAATAAACATCAACCCTGTTGTGAAAGCTTCGGAAAATGTCAACCAATCCGTATTCTTTATCGAAAAGAAACAGAAGACAGATTTATTGGTTGATCTATTGAACCGTGACAAGAATCTACAAACCTTGGTCTTTATCCGTACCAAGCATGCTGCGGATAGATTGGCAAAGCAATTGAATAAAAGAGGCTTCAAGGCAGATGCCATCCATGGGAATAAATCCCAGAATGCAAGACAAAATGCATTGGAATCTTTTAAGACTGGAAAATCCAAGATCTTGATCGCAACGGATATTGCTGCTCGTGGCATTGATATCCATAAATTACCGCAGGTCATCAATTATGATCTCCCCTCTGAGTCTGAAACCTATGTGCATAGGATCGGTAGAACAGGAAGGGCAGGAAATGCGGGACATGCTTATTCTTTCTGTAGTGAAGATGAGAAAAAAGCATTAAACGGAATCCAAAAACTGATTGGCTTCCAACTAGCAACGAATTAAATAATTAAGTAAGTAAATAATAACACAATGCAAGAAGGAAAAGTAAAATTCTTTAACGTAACTAAAGGATTCGGTTTTATCACTCCAAACGAAGGAGGAAAAGATGTATTCGTACATTCAACAGGTTTAGTACACGAAATCAGAGAAAATGACAATGTTACTTTCGATACTGAAAGTGGTCCTAAAGGAATTAACGCAATTAATGTACGTGTAGTTAGATAATCTAACTATACCCGCATTTTTGCACAAAAAAAAAGCAGCCAATGGCTGCTTTTTTTTTGTGCAAAACTAATTTCATTTCATTAGTTTCTTCTATATCTTTCTATACGGATTGATTATACCAATTCCACTTCTGAAATCTGGTTTCCTTGTCTAGTCCTAGTATATTTATACCTCACATTTTGGTGCAAAGAAAGAATCTTGCCTGCAAGGGTATCATTGAAATAAACAGTTTCTCTAGTCTCATTATCACGGATAAACCCGTAATGACCTGTTTCATTGTAATAAGACACACGACCCAATAGGAATTCATCTTCAGGATCTTTCGGTCTCTCTAAATCTTCAGGTTTAAACTTATAGGTTTCAGTTGGAGGTGTATCAACGATGTTTCCAAATTCATCAACATAAGCATACATCTCTTCCAATGACTTCCCTTTGTTGTTCTGAGCTTTGTTCTGTTCTCTACGCTCTTGCTTTTCTTGAAGTTTTTGCTGTTTTCTTTTTGCTAGTTCTTTTTTCTTGAATGTGAGTTGGTTTCTTGACATTAAAAATAATTAAGTTAAAAAATGAAAGGGGTATCTCTTTAAATAACCTGGATTGGCTGAGGATTAAGATAGGGGCCTTTTTGAATGTACACAAAGGTACAAAAAATTAGCGAGAATAGCTAATCTTTGGATAGACCTCAATCTAACCCATTAGACCTCGCCCCTTCTACTTTCAACTTTATAGGTGAAGCTCTCAGCCCGATAATAGCCTAAGTTGTATTCAATCGGTTTGCCCGATTGATCATATACAAATCGCTTCCTCGAAAGGATTGGCTCACCAATAGCTATTTCCAACTTCTCCGAAATAAACTTATTAGCCGCCTTTGCATCAATCTCTTCTTGGGAAAGGTCCGCAATAATATTACATTGCTGTTGCAATATATCATATAACGGCAATTTGAAATCTTCTTCACCAGTCAAACCAACCCTCGGATGAAAATAGGATATGAAATAGACAAATGGATCACCTGGCTTGCCCCGCAACCTTTCTAACTTCAATACCTTTTGATCTTCTGGGATTTCGAAAAACTTAGCAACTGCAGGCTCAGGTACAACCCAACGCACATGGAGCTCAAAATTCTTCACTTCCAATCCCCTATTTTTCATCTCCTGCGAAAAACTCAACCAATTCTTTGACTTTGAACTGAATTTCTGCTGGGTAACCTTCGTACCAACTCCTTTTTTCCTAACCAATAATTCCTCATAGACCAACTTATTGATCACCAAACGCAAGGTAGACCTTGAAATCGATAATTTCTTCGCTAGATCGATCTCATTGGGTAGATACTTCCCGTCCTGATATTCAGGCTGTTTGATCAAATCTCGAAGCAAAGCTTCCACCTGTACATGCAATGGAATGGGGCTATTATGGTCTATCTTCAGATTCATACTTTTTTTATTGTAACTTAAAGTAAGATAATTCTTTTTTAAATAGCAAATTATGTATGTTTGTATATACATATCAACTCTTCGAAATTCCCTAGGATTTCGGTGTTAAAACCAATGTAAACAATGAAAAGTTATCTATTTTATCTCGCAATTGGCCTGTCTCTAACGGCTTGCAATAACCATACAAGCAACAGTAACAATCAAAATTCTTTCAGTCCTGATTCGACCGTTACTGATAGCTCTTATGCCCTTGTCCAAGAAATGGCAAAGAATGTAGTAAAGTCTGGATTCAATGCTGGCGATGGTTACCAAGAAGTATGGATCCGTGATTATAATACCTTCATTCGATTGGCATACGAAGTACAACCCACCGATCAGATCAAGAAAAACTTACTGGCATTCTTCGGACTTCAAGTTCAGGACGGAAATATTCCAGATGGATTTGTAACAAAGGAAAGCCTGAAAGGAAAACCCAGTGATTACTATACCATAACCTCGGATTTAGAACCTTTATTGGCGGCCCACAAAAATACCGTGGAGACCGACCAAGAAGCTTCGCTCATTCAAGCGGTATATAAATACATCCAAGTTTCCAACGACCGTGATTTCCTAAAGACCATGGTTGGCAAATCCAGCGTAGAACAACGAATGGAGCAAGCGCTACAGTTTTTAATGGAAAAGCGATTTGATAAAGAGCATGGCTTATTATGGGGAGCCACAACTTCGGATTGGGGGGATGTCCAACCGGAACATGATTGGGGAGTACATTTGGATGAAAACTCACATCTCGCCATTGACATCTATGACAATGCGATGTTCCTGATCGCAATCGACAATTTCATGGAATTAGCGCCAGATAGCAAGTCAAAATGGGAACCCATCAGAAAAGATATCGCAAGCAATACCATGAAACATCTTTGGGATGAAAAGAATCAAAAATTCATTCCGCATATCTATCTCAAAGGATCTCCATTTCCTCCAGATTTCGATGAGAATAAAATCTATTATCACGGCGGAACCGCCATTGCCATTGAAGCAAACTTGCTGAATAAAGAGCAGATCAAAACCTCATTGGATAAAATGATAGCAAATGTCAAAGAATCGGGTGCTGCTACCATTGGGCTTACCGTTTATCCAACCTATCCAGAGGGATTCTTCAAAAATAAAGGAATGTATCCTTATGGCTATCAAAATGGTGGGGACTGGACCTGGTTTGGAGGTAGGATGATCCAACAATTAATTAGAAATGGATTTATTGATGAAGCAAAGGAACAGATGAAACCTATGCTAGACCGAGTAATCAAAAATAAGGGTTTTTATGAATGGTATACCAAGGATAATAAACCCGAAGGATCGGGAACCTTCAGAGGGGAAGCCGGTGTATTATACGATGCTATTCAAATGCTAGAAAAATCAGGGTCATAAACCCTGATTTTTTTATGTCTTATGTTTTAATACTTATCCCTTGGACTTTGATCTGTTTTCAATTCCAGCAGACCACCTGCCGTTATCGCTTTTAAGGGAATAAATGGTTCATGGACAGACTTTCCATTCAATTTAATCTGTTCGATATAAATTCCTCCATTTGCAGGATTTACCTTTTTGATCACAAAGTCCTTCCCACTGTAATATTTGGGATTCAATTGAATCTTGATCTCATCAAAGAGCGGAGTTGAAAGACCCATCTTGGCGTCAGCATCGGTCAGTCCAGCTACATCAAATAATCCCATGGCTGCCATCACATACCAAGCGCCCAATTGGCCTTGATCCTCATCTTGACCATATCCGTATCCATGTATGCCCTCATTGCCGTAAAACTTATTACAGATCTCCTGCACCCATTTCTGCGTCAGCGAAGGCTTGCCCGAGAAGTTAAACAACCAAGAAACATGAAGATTCGGTTGATTCCCTTGATTGTACAGTCCTTCCAATCCAGAGAATGCATCGATATTCTTGCCTCCGGAAAAGCCTAATTCCTCCGATTGAATAAAAATACTGTCCAATCTATTATTAAATGCGGTTTTCCCTATCGCTTTAATCAGGCCTTTAGGATCATGCGGCACATAAAAAGTATATTGATAGGCATTCCCTTCTTGAAACCCCCGCCAGGCTTGGCTAGGTTTGAAATCCTCAATAAAATCGCCGTTGGCAAGTTTTGGTCGTATCAACTTCAATTTGGGGTCAAAGAGATGCTTCCATCCTTGCGACAAGCTATTTAACTGTGCATAATCTTTTTGCTTGCCTAATGCTTTGGCAAATTGGGCTACCGCATAAGAACTGAAAGAATACTCCAAAGTATGGGATGCTGAAAACATCCAAGATTCATGGATTTCATTATCCGATTTATCAATATGCGGTACATAACCCTGTGCTACAAATTGATCTACATCCAATTTTCCAGCTCCCCTGGGTCTATCTTTGCCATCTATTTCGTTCTTTAAAGCCGCCTCATAGCCCAATTCAACATTAAAATCCCGAATCCCTTGGATATAAGCACTCGCAATAACCAGACTCACGAAATTGGTCCCAACCCCAGAAACATATCTACTGTTGGCGATTCCATCAGCCAACCATCCTGAGTCCTTATAGACCAATAATTGGGAATTCACAAAGTCAGATAAATATTCGGGATAAGCTATGGTCCACAGTTGGGTCAAGTTCCAAAAGGCACCCCAAACCGCATCGGTATTATAATGCTGGTATTTTGGTTTTCCAGCTGAATCTTTTTCAATATAGCCCACCGAACCATCATTTTTTGGATAGGCTCCTGAAACATCACTAGCCAATCCCCTCCCCAATAAGGCATGGTACAATCCAGTATAAAATTTCTTACGATCATTATCTTTACCGCCCTTCACTTGAATCCTCCCCAACATAGCATTCCACTTCGCTTGGTTCTGTTCTTTCGCAGCATCGAAATCCAAATTTCTGGCCTCCGCCAGAAAATTTGCTTTTGCCTCTTCAATTGAGGTATAGGATAGGCCTAGTTTGACCTCTATTCCCTCTTGATTTGCTGTAGCATAGGTAAAATAAGCTCCAGTGGAAATTCCTGAAATCTTATCCAATCCCTCGAACTGCTTTTCGCCTTGGAAAACCCCGTGTTTCGTCGCTTTCTTATTGCTTTCCGCATAGAAATACATTCTGATATCTGAACCTGCCTGATATTTCTCTACGTAGAATGGCGCCGTAATGGCATAGCCTTCAACAGAGCCATCCGGATTTATTCTCACTTCTGCTCCTTTCACTTTTCCACTCTCCCCCATTACATTGCCGATATCAAAAAGGATATGTGACTCTTGGCTTTTAGGAAAGGTATACCGATGGAAAGCCACCCTTTCTGTCGCTGTCAATTCAGCTGTAATGCCATAATCTTTCAGCAATACCTTATAATATCCCGGTTCTGCCAATTCATCCTTCCTGTCAAAACTAGAGCGATAGCCTGATTGGGGATCTTCCAATTTTCCAGGAATGGTCTTCAATTCGCCTTTGCTCGCCATTAAAGAAATCCCACCGATCTGGAACTCATGGAAATTGGGAAAGCTTTCGATGCTATGGTCTCGAAAATCATAGCCGGTCGCTTCCCATCCACTCTTATTGCCCAAGCTTCCATTGGTCGATGGACCTGGCTTAGCCATTCCAAAAGGCATTGCCCCTGGGGCAAAATGGAACCATCGGGCATGGGCAGTCCCAATAAAAAGATCTACCGATTGAATGGGTTGTTGGGCCAAAGCCATTTGACCAAGGCTTATGAATACTAAGGACAATAAGCTGAACAATCTTTTCATCTTAATTTTGATTTAATAGTTGTTGGATTTCTTCACTGCTCTTTCCTTTAGTTTCAGGAAGATATTTAAGGACAAATACAAATCCTATCAGGCAAACCAATCCCAAGAGGATAAATGTCCCTGCCACGCCAATATCGTCCAATAGGAATGGCGTGATCTGTCCCATCAGAAAATCGGATACCCACATCGCCAGAATACTTAAACCCATAGCCTTGGCGCGTATATGCGCTGGAAAGATCTCGGATGCCACCACAAATTTCAATGGACCGATGGAGAATGCAAAGAATGCCAAGAAGCAGATAACAGAAATTACCAATAGCCAACTGTCTGCTAGATCTAAATAGAACAACACACTGGTCAGAAATAGGGATATTGCTCCACCCATGGTCCCGATCAGGTACAAAGGTCTTCTCCCCAAACTATCCACCTTCCAAATGGCAATCAGCGTAAACAACATATTGGCTACCCCAATGATAATCTGCCCATAAAGGGAATTATCCAAGCTGAAACCTAAGGTCTTCAGTATGGTAGGACCATAATAGATAATTACATTGATTCCGCAGAACTGCGAAAAAATGGGCAAAAACAAACCAATGATCAGGGCTTTTCTATAGATCGGTTTCCAAACTTCGGAATATCCTGAATTGGCCATCCCATCCATATTTTTCGACCAGCTCGGACTTTCTGGCACAAACATCAAACCGATAAAAAAAGCCAAGGATGGAATCAAGGACATTCCGATCATTGCTCGCCATTCCTCTTCTACAAACACATATTGGAAGAAGGAGTGATTGGAGAATTGCGCCAATACATCCTGATCCTTGATGATCAGAGCATTGGATACATAAGCCAGCACGATACCAAAGGTCAATGCCAATTGGTAAAAGGTAACCAACTTTCCACGATCTTTGATCGGAGCTATTTCCGAAAGGTAAAGAGGCACCACATTGGAAGCAATACCGATCCCAATGCCGGTAAAGATCCTGGTCAAAATAATCAAGGAAAAGGATTCTAAAAAAATACAGGCAAATGTGGCAATGACAAAGATGATTGCGGCAAATTGCATACTGCTTTTACGGCCATATTTATCCGAAAGATGACCGGATATCATAACACCGATGATACAGCCTAAAAGTGCTGATGACACAAACCAGCCTTCCAAAAAACTGTCTAAGCTAAACTGCATTTTTACCAAGGGCAACACCCCAGATACCACAGCCATATCAAATCCGAAAATAAAACCTCCTAATGAGGCTATTATGGCCACAAAGGCCAATTGCTTGCTGGAAATATTCACATGTCGGAGTTTAGTTTATAATTGTTATTTCGATACTCCCCAATTTTTATTCGGTTCTGCTCCCATTTCTAAAATCAATTCGCCTCCCTTCAACAACTCCTCAGCATTGAAATAAAAGGTTTCTAATTTTTTTCCGTTTAGGGTAGCATTTTGAATGTATACATTCTTTTTACTGTTGTTTTTAGCCTTGATTACAAATCGTTTGCCCCTGCCAAACTGTTCGGCAAGGTCTATCTGCACCTCCTCAAACATCGGGCTTCCAATTTCATAGACCGGTTGGCTTCTGGTCCCTCCATCCATCTGGAACAATCCTATGGCTGTCATCACATACCATGCACTCATTTGCCCTTGGTCTTCATCACCCAAATAAGCATTCGATATTCCACGTCCATAATATCGTTCCGCTATCGAACGGCTCCATTTCTGCGTCAACCAAGGTTTGTCCAAATAATTGAATAAATATGCAAAATGCATCGATTGCTGATTTCCTTGAACAACGGGGTAATCCCAATATTGATCATTAGGTCCATTATATCGCCATTTTACGCTTTCATCAAATCCCCATTCCAAACGTTTTGAAAACACATCCGACCCAATCCAATGGGCTAGTCCCGGGATATCCTGCGGAACAAAAAATGTCAATTGCCAAGCATTCCCTTCTACATAATGATGGTTTGCTCCCGACTTGAATGGGTCGAAATCCTTTAGCCATTCCCCTTTTGAATCTTTCATCCGGGCATAGCCACTTTCCACATCAATGGCATTTTTCCACCAATTCCCACGATCATTGAAATAATTATAATCCTTTTCTTGGCCTAATGATTTGGCAAACTGACCAACGGTCCAATCATCAAAACTATATTCCAAGGTATTAGAGAACCTTCCCAAATCTGAAGGCACATATTTATATTTTAGATAAACCTCAAGGTCTCTGTTTCCAGCAAATCCACCTGCAAATTTCGAAGGTAGCGTAGTCTGCATTTTCTTGACCGCTTCAAATGCTTTATCTACATCATAATCGCGGATCCCCATTTGATAAGCTGAAACAATTAATGGAATCTCATGCTCAGCAACCATCACGGGTATATATTCCATACCTGCCGGTCCTTTAGCCAACCAACCATCAGCATCATACATAGCCAGTTGCGATTTAACCCATTTGTTGCTCCATTCTGGCGTTACCAGATTCCAAAACTGATTCAGATTCCAGAAGGTATTCCAAAAAGCATCACATCCCAAAGCCAAATCCTGCGGATCGCTGAATTGACGTACCCGTTCCTGAGAATCGCGCCATTCTCCATTGATATCACTAAAGGTATTTCGGCTTAAGGATCTATACATATTGCTATAGAACTTTTCCTTTTCAAAGTAATCATCCGATTTCACCTTGAGCCTCTCCAGTAAAGTATTCCAGGTTTTTAATTGATTTTCCCTAACCTGTTCAAAAGACCATCCAAAGGGTGCTGAGATTTCCTTATCCAGATTTTCTTGGGCATTTTCAATACTCACATAAGATATCCCAGTCCTTACTTGCACCGTCTTTTCTTGGCGGACATCAAACTCTACATACATCCCAGCTTCTTGGACCTCTTTTCCAGCGGCATTCTGCCCTTTTTGGATGCGATCGGATTCCCAAGTTCCAAAATCCACAATGGGCTGATCAAACTCGATGACAAAATGGACCTTATAATCCTGTTTCGCATCCGTAGACCAGACATTCTCAGACAATTGATCCGAATAGCCTATAATTTTATAGTCTGAAACCTTCTTTAATTGATAATCCTTAATGGTATAAGGATATTCTCCATTGACCTTCAAGTCAATCATGACTCGCCCTTTATCCGTTTGGTTAAAGGTATATCGTTGGAAGCTGGCTCTGGTTGTCTGCGTAAGATCTACGTCGATATTGTGGTCTGTCAATTTCACATGATAAGATCCCAAGGGAGCTTTTTCCTTTGTTTTATCAATCCTTGATCGATAACCTGAATCAGGGTTATATTGATCCCCAACCTGGATCTGTAATGGTCCGGCGGTCGGAAAGGTACCTAAGCCTGCCATGGTCCATTCATGGATATGGCTGAACATCCCTATCGATTCAACGGAAGGTTCATAACCTGCCTGCCAACCTACATTCTGGTTATCAGGACTTAATTTCACCATACTGAAAGGCATCCAAGGACCCGGTGCAATCATCCATCGGGAATGGGAGGCACCAATCATGGTATTGACATAATTTGAAACCGAACCTAATGGTTTCGGACTCCTTACGATCTTTTCCTTGCTGAGCAGTTTATCGTTGACAAATACTTCAACACTACTCGCCTTATCTTTTTTTACTGCCGCCAATGGGATTTCCAACTTGGACAATCCTTGGTCCATGGACTTCTGATAGGCAGTTTTGCCATCAACCACAACCTTAACTGTTTGATTGTCCTTTAACCGTAGAACCTCTACCAATAAGTTTTGGACCCTCTCTTTCTTATTTTCAAATTCAAAATCAGAGACTTGGATATCTTTGATTACGGTACTGTAATCAGACAGCAGTTTGGTCTTCGAAGGCCCTAATAACCTAAAAGAATCAAATTCAACCCAACCGCCCTTTAAACTGGTTATGCTCACTTGGTTGAAGCCATTTTTCAAGATCTCAGGCTTTATATCGATCCTGATTTTTTCGGCTCCCAATTGTCCAGCAACAGGATTGCTTTCTCCAGTTCCATTCTTGAGTTCATAATTGAATAGAACCCCGTTAACAGCCACTTGCACAGTGGGTTTTGCTTTGCTTTCTGAATTAACGAAATCCAATTCCAAGACATACTTTTCCTGCAAATCAATGGCATTCAATTGATAAAAGATGTTCAAAAAATGGGTCCGGATTCCGGAAGTCCCTCCTGTTCCACCCCATCCATTAGCTGGACCTGGCAAGACATAAGGGAAATCTTGGTTGAGCACACTTTGTCCAACCACGAAAAAATTATCTTCATAGCCAAAATCATGCCCTAAAAAGTCCTTGAATCCTTGCGGACTTAAAGCAAATTCCTGACTCGATTGATCTGCTTTTCCTAATTCCCAAATCGCTGCCTCTTGGGCTAACAAACCCGTTGCTGAGGCTAGTAACAGAGCAGTAGAAAAAAACATCTTTCGATAAAATTGCATATCCATGATTTTGGTATTGGTTATTGATTTGACTATTTCAGGAAAGATAGAATCACCTTTGCTTCTTCATTTCCTAAATTCTTGATCTTATAGCTTTCTGCGGAGGCCGGTACAATGAAGGTTTCAGCATAATGGAAAATTTGCTTATTTCCCTGTCTATCTTCCAGCTCGATGGAACTTCCTTCAACCAGCATCAATACATGCACCTTATTTTCCGTCTTTACTTGGATTTGATCCTGAAAATCTAATCTTTGGATCTCATAATAGTGCACAGGATGCGTAGGATATTGAATGATCTTTGCGCCATCTCTTTCCTCCGAAACATAAGGTTTGGAGATATGATCCTGCTCCACCTTTTCGCCTTGCCTTGAAAAATCAAGGTTTTTGAAGCCATGTTCTATATTGATAGGCCTAGGTTTACCTTCTTTATCGCGTTGGAGCCAATCATACATCTTAAAGGTATAGATATAGGGTGTAGCTGATATTTCAAGAACCAGATTGTTCTTACCAGCGCTATGCACGGTTTGATTTGGAATAAGATATAGCTTATGTTTCTCTGAATCAAACTCTTGAACATATTGCGGGACGTCCAACTCCTTTTCTTCGGCTACACTTTGCTCCAAGGCTTTCCGAAAACTATTGGGCTCAATCCCTTCTTGAAATCCTAAGTACACCTTTGCATTATCTTTGCAATCCATGATATAATAGGTCTCATCTTGGGTAAACTGCTCGCCAAAATTTTCTTGTATATAATCCAATGCGGGATGGCATTGAACAGAAAGGTTACCGCCATCAAAAGTATCCAGAAAGTCAAAGCGGATCGGGAAATAATCGCCAAATTGCTGATGACCCGATCCTAATATATTCTTGGACTCTTGGAACATGAGGGTATCGAAACTGATTTCCAACAACTTGCCCGAACTTTCCAGTACCAAACCATTTTCAGGAGCAATAATCTCAAATGACCATGCATAATTTACCTCATCTTGTGCCAATTCATGAAAACGTTCTTTCATCCATTGTCCACCCCAAACACCAGGATCAAACCATGGTCTTGGTCTAAATACCGTTTTGCTCATAGCTGTTAAGGAATTTCTCAAATCCTCAGCTTTGATCCAATTTAAGGTATCCAACCACTGGGTATCCGCAAAAAGATCAATCCTGGGCAGGATTTCTTTTTTATAAGCATTCAGCACGATCCAATCTACAAAGTACAGACGCTTGTAGGTATTTTTCATATTGAACCTCGTGTTTGAGCCGATATTAAAGGCAGACTTGCCCCTTACTCGAAACAGAAGTTCATTCTTTGGAATATCAAAATATGCGATGGAATCAAAGGAAGAAACAAAACTGGCACCTATGCCCCAAACAATATTGAGATCAAATTCCGTATTGGCTTCTAGGTTTTTTAGATCACCCAACAAAAAGAAATCTCCTAGACTAAGGTCACAGACCTTTCCCCACACCGAGTCATCGGTTCCCATAAACGGTTCGACCATTTTATCAAGCTCAGCTTCAGGCTTCAAGAAATCCTTCGTATAGATCCAATTGACACGAATGGATCGCTCGGCAAATTCCTTTTCTAGGGAAGCCTTGATGCCATCCCAATCCACCGCCACATAACCATCTACACAAACTGTCTTTATAGATACCATCCAATCTGCTAATGATGAATAACCAGAAGAAATCAATCCCTCTGCAATGGAAAAAGAAGGATAAATGCTATATCCAGCCTTTAAATCACCTGAAAGAATTGCAGGCATCTCAGGTTGTTTGGTCCCACGTATTATTTTAGTGCTTTCCATGGTTGACAAATCTTCCAACATATTTTATTGCGATCTAAAAATTTTTTATTTTCAATTGGTTTACAACACAATATTAATACATTGTACCTACATATCAAAGAAAAATATCAATATGTTTATACATATTAAGGAATTTACAATTCGTTAACAGTAAAAACATAAGTTTAAACCTGTCCCTGTCCTAGATCATTTTTCAGTATTAGTGGAGATTTGCTTTGATCTTATTCGAGACACATTCCGAATTTTCCGAATATGTCTCTAATAAGGTCAAAGTGAAACCCGAATAAAACTTCCAGAAAAATCTATCTCAGGATTTCGGAAATAATAGTCTTTGAAGCTTCTTGTATTATTCCTACATCAACAGAATATGAAATATAATCTATGCCCAATTCCCTCCATCTTCTGGCATCGGCCAGATTATCCGTGAAGATTCCAGTTTTCTTGGAGTTAGCTTTGCAAAGATTGACGATATATTCAATTTTTTCAATCACAGCAGGATGGTTGATTTGACCGGGTACACCTAAGGCTTGAGAAAGGTCATAAGGACCAAGGAAAATGATATTGACATGCGCCACTGCAATGATCGCCTCTATGTTATTGATGGCCTCCTCTCCTTCCAGCTGCAAAATCAAGTAATTCTGATTGGCTTCAGCAAAATATTCAAACCTATCCTTATTGGAAAACTCAGCTGCACGGACAAATCGGCACACCCCACGCATCCCTATAGGGCCAAACTTGGCGTATTCAACAGCTAGCTTGGCCTGTTCTGCATTACTGATCTGAGGCACCTGAACACCCAAAGCTCCAATATCCAATGCTTTGCCTATAGCCGAAGCTGAATTTTCCGGAACACGGATGATGGGAAAGGTCCCGGTGATCTGTGCTGCCCTTACCAAGTTTTGGGCATTCAATATGCTATTAGGACCATGCTCCAGATCGATGATGATAAAGTCAAAGCCGGCATATCCCATGGCTTCAATCATGGAGGGATCCGAAGTCTTTGAAAATGGACCCACCACCGTCTGTCCTGCTTCCAGTTTCTCTAAAAATCTCATGTAGGTTTAAATTAAACCTAAAAATAACTTATATTGCTGATAATGACCAAGGAATCAAAACAGAAAATTAAAGAATTCCATGATTTTGAGCCTTTAACCCAAACCTATACGCATGGCACTAAAGAGAATTTATAAAGAAGGATTAAAGCTCGGTGAAGGCCCTCTTTGGGATTACCGAACCCAACAACTTTTCTTTGTAGATATACTGGATAAAAAACTGTACATCTATGATTACCAGGATCAAAGTTTTGAGCAACATATTTTCAACGAGTATATCAGCTGCGTTGCATTGACTGCTGATCTGGATAAAATCTTGATTTCCCTTGAGAGTGGCCTGTATGAATTTGAATTGAGCACAGCGAGCAAAACGTTGATCTGCCAACCGGAGCATAGGAATAATTACAGATACAATGATGGGGCAGTCAGTCCTTGGGGAACATGGTTAATCGGAAGCATGAATAACCTCAACAATGGGGATAATGGTCCTTTATTACCTGATGCTTCTTTATATGAACTCAAAGATGGGGATGCAAAGACCTTATTGGATGGGGTCATCATTTCAAATGGGATCGCCTTTGAAGGTACTTTAATCTATTTCATCGATTCGGAATTAAATTCTGTAAGGCAATTCGAATATCGCGATGGAAAATTGGAAGATGAAACCTTAATCTTTCAGTTTGAAGGAATTGGGTCCTTAGATGGAATGTGCCTATCAAAAAGCAGGAAACTGTATATTGCAAATTGGGGCGGAAATCAAATCATCATATTTGATCTAAACCGCAAAGAGATTATCGATTATATCAATTTACCTTCCAAAAACCCAACTTCTTGTACTTTTGGCGGGCCGGAAATGAATGAATTATTCATTAGCAGCTCGGCGCATCAGGATGACCTGGAAGGTGCTGCTGGGCTATATTGCTTAAAAATAGATGACGAAGGAAGCGAAGAATTTATATGGAACGCCTAAAGAGTAATGTCATTAAGGTAATAAAAAAACAAAATTTAGACTCTTCGTTACATTTGGAGCCCAAAAGTAACCAAAACCGACGAAGGAGCTCACGGATACCAAAAACAACTCGAATCCGTAACGGCTTCGGCCCATTTAAGGTGGCTTTTCGCACGGCCTCCCACACATGGATAGAATGCCTTTTTGTCGGGAATATCTTTCCATAGATCATCCCCTTTAATGGAATAATCTATTGAAAGCATTCCAAGGCCAATCCCATCGCACAGGCATCGGCATTCTATCCATTTTTCCGCCACTGGAAATGAGCCGGGTGCTAACGGGCTTCCTTCGGAAGGATGGTTGTTTGTATAAATTGGGAACCCCTGGAAGGGGTGAAATCTTTGTAGAAAATCGGATCGTTAATCGGATAACCCACAGTGTGGGTGAAATGTTTTTCTGAAAATCCCTACTGAATTCATTTCCAATTCTGAACGATTAGTGAAGAATCTGTACGTTTTCCCACCCTGATCGTGTCATTCTCTATCGAAGATAGAGGACCTGTACGCCAATACCTATCTCCATTGTTTAGTTCTGAGAAACTTCGTGCCTACCAATGAACAAGTTTGTTAAATCTGTGTTTCTAGGTATTTAGAGCCATATTCATTTTCCATAAAAATTTCTTTTTTGCGACATACTGCCCTGGAAGGGCAGAATTATTTTAGCAATGGTATTGAACAATATAGGGTTAATGCAAAAACGCTGTTCGATTGATCGAACAGCGTTTTTGCGCGACCGCCAGGCCAACGTGCCATAATAGCTAAAATAATGGAACCCCAAAAGGGGTTCTATAATTAAAAAATAAAAGAGCTAATTTATTTTCATTGTCAATATGCTGTCATCAGCTTCAGATAAATTTTATCCCAATTTTTTATTCTCAGTATGATCCAAAAAACCTTAACCTAATGACAATGGCCTAATGGAGCATTAATAATCGTCCTGGTAAGGATCTTGTTCCTGATCATAGAAATCGGTCAGTTGTCGGATTAAGAAAAACATGATATCTTTATCGGATCCTAATCTTTTGGTCATTTTACCCCAAGCTGTTGGGTTGAACTCCATCCTATTTTTTTGGGAATCCTCATACACCCATTGGTTTCTAAAGTCCTTGCCCAAGCTGGCGGAAAAGTTATTTCGAGTATATTCCAGTACACCACGCAAATTCCGTTTGATGCTAACCGTACCATATTTCCCTGTTTCCTCATAATATTCATGGCCAAAAGTATCCGTTCCCGACTCAGAAGAATAGCCACGGTTATCCTCGATCTCCTCCCCGCCAAATACATTAATCCTATGGGATAGTTTGTAATTGCTCTCTTGGGAATATTTGCGCACTAAATCTCGCAGGAAACTTGTTTTCCATTCATTATCGCTCAATATCCCTGGAAAATGCTTGGCTAGATATTTTTGATCATAGGACACTTTATTTTTTGAATTATCATAAAATTCAAGTCCATTGAAAACATTTTTTTCAAGGGTAGCTTTATATCGTCCATCGAGAGAATTGAATTCGAGATGTCCAAAAAAATTATTGCTGATCTTGCCTCTTTGCGCCCATGCGCCAAGGCTACTGAAAATAATAAGGAGAAGGATAGTTAGATTTTTCATGATGCTACTTTACCGTTGGAATCAATTTTTGTAAAAAAGATTAAACTGTTACGAAAATAAATATTACCTCGTGGTTAGGCAAAAATGTGTTAAGTTTTTTATTATTTCAAAATAAAAAACAACCTTTTGAAGGCTCCCTCAACTAACAATCGTATTTTATTGATTACCAACAAATTAACTTCAATAAATATTTGGTAAAAAAATAATTAAATAGGTACTTCAACGATTTTTCAAAAAAATTATTGAAAATCAAACCAAAGATTTCAAAAATTAATTTTAGTGTTTAAACATTGTTCACTATTTTAGGATAAGCGATAATTAATTTCCAAACCATTTATTAATTATTATGATTAGCCTTGACACCCAATTATTTGAAATCTCACATGGTCTTCATCTGGGGAAATTTACCATATCTGACTTAGGCGATATCTTACCGGCAAGTCTCATGATCCATGACTTGAACGGAAATTCACCTAATGGATGCAGTTATATGAACCATTGGGGAACCAGTTATTTGGGTGTTTATCCTGAAGAAATCCCTACAATGGGGATGAATTACTATGACCATTTCTTTGTAAAGGAGGAAATCTTCAGCTTTTTTGTTGGTTTACAGCAGTATATCATCAATGGAGAGTCTGATAAAACCTACAATTTCTTCCAAAGGGTAAGAAGGTATTCTGATCAGCAGTATCAATGGTGTTTTACCAACTGTAAGCTAGCTGAAATTCAATCCGAGTCTAAGTTGATCTTGATTTCTGCCCCTATTGATGGTTTGGACCATATCATTCAACGGGTCAATAAGACCTTGGACCAAAACGAATATGTGCATGCCCATTATAAAAAGTATGCACAACTGACCAAAAGGGAAAAGGAGATTATTCGCATGTTGGCAAATGGTTTCACTACGTCAGAAATCTCGGACCAGCTCTTTTTGTCTTCCCATACCGTATCAACACATAGAAAAAACATCTGTAAAAAACTGGATAATAAATCCTTTGCTGAATTATTGAAGTTTGCCGTAAATTTTGACTTGACCTAGCAATGGCAAAATCAATCAAAGGCAAATAATTTGGACTTGCTACAATTCACATAAATAAAAAACCTGAGCCGGGGAAGCTCAGGTTTTTTTTACTAACCAATTATTAACCTAAATTATGAAATTATTTACTCTTTTACTTTTTTACTCTGTTTGCTATTATTAACGCAAAGCCAATGCCTAACTGTATAAAACCAGCATTGGATTAACATTTTTTAACAAGAAACAGCAATAAATGCCTAAAAAAGAATGGCCTCTACATCCGTAGAAGCCATTAATATTTATTTTGGTTAATAAGGGTTGGTCAAATCAATACACAAAGATACTTTCCTTGCATGGGAATCCCATACGGTTTCCCGTAAAGCATTAATTAAATTTATATTAATCCTTTGTCCTTACAGTATAATACCAATTGTTCATTCTTGGTGAAGCCCAATACTTCTTTCATCAGGTTCAATCTTTTTTCAATACTACTCAAGCCAGAAGGTTTGATGTTCTTTTCCTGCAGGATTTGCGGAATGTTTTTTTGGAGGACACCTTGCGATAGCGAAGAAATGATCTGAATGTCCATATTGGTAAATTCATGTGAATTCTTTGATCTCAGGGCTAAGCGGATATCAGGTGATTGATAGATCTTGTTGCTTGCCACGGCCTTCATTGCTTCCCTGAAATATTGACCATCGTGCCTTGCTTTTCTGACATAGGCATCGATCTGGTAATTTCTAAAGAGGTCTTCGATCAGACTGATCCGATCAATGGAAGAAAAGACGATAACCTTGAGGTCTGGTTGCAGTTCCTTGGCTGCCTTGATCAAATCCTTCCCATGAGAGATCTTCTGTGGAACGATATCATCTTCGAAAACTAAATCAGTAATCAGCAGGTCATAGGGCTCTCCCTCAGATACAGCTTTTCTGATCCGATTGAGTGCATCATCGCAGTAATAGACATATTTGGCATCAGTGACTCCCATCTCCTGCACCGTTTTATGGACAGAAAGGTTTGCCACCTCATGATCTTCAGCAATCAATACTTTTTTAAACATAACAACCTATTTTTGAATAGGGATGGAAATGTGAATTCCTAAACCGCTATTATTATTTTTCTCAAAAGTAAGGGTCCCCTTCAATAGATTTATACGGTTTTCCGTATTCATAAAACCATTACCATATTTTGGAGATTCTGATAGTCCTATACCATCATCTTTATAATATATATGAAGGATATTTCCTTCATAATCAAACCTGACTATGACTTCCTGGGCTTTACTATGCTTCTGCATATTGACCATCAATTCCTGTAGGACCTGTTCAAGGTTGTCTTTTTGGACAGCATTCAACCTATCCCAAGTAGCTTCTTCGTTCCCCGCGATGAGGACTGTACGATCTTCATTCGCAAAGGATTTCAACAATTCGGAAATGGCCAGATGGAATGGAATATCGCCCATCCCGAGGTCCTCCACCTCGTAAGAAATATCCCTAGATTTATCATAGAGGATTTCTAATCGATCTAAAAGTTCTTCCCGATTGACATCATCTCGATTTTCCAATTCCGCCATGACCCTGTATATGCCGTTTGCCACTACATCGTGCACTTTTCTGGAAGTTTTCAGTTGGCTTTCCTTAACTCGATTTTCTGCCTCCAGTTCCATCCTTTGTTTCCTTCTTTTATGCCAATTCAGGAAATAGAAGGAAGAAAGTGCCGCCACGATGATCAAGCCAACCAATAGCACACGCATCAGGTTCAATCTATACTGCTTTTCAGCGATTTCATTGCTGAGCTTGAGGTTATTGGTTTTACTCTTCTCCACCTCATATCGGATTAACGCGAACTGATTTTTTGCTGTTAACCGTGCAATTTCAACACTATCTTGAATCTGATGGTATTTTTCCAGAAAAGGGCGGTTCTCCTCCAATACGGATAGCTCCAATACCCTTTGCAAAGCATCCATTTGCGCATCTGGATTTTTAATGGTCTTTGCGATGTCAAATTGCTGCATGGAATAGAAAAGCGCCGAATCCTTGTTCCTTTCTTTATAGTAATTCGCAATATGGGAATAGCTAGAATTGAGTCCCCAAGGGTCTTTGTTCTTTCTACGGATCTGCATGGCCTTTTTTAATACCGGCAATAGCTTATATGCGGTATCGAGATGACTCTTTGCTCTAGCATAATTGGTCAAGAAGCGTGCATAATCAATAGAATTTGAATCTGCATGGCTAACCAGTTCTTTTAAGATTTCGCTCGCTTTCTCATATTCTTGATTAGCGATATAGGTAGAGGCTAGGTTATTTTCATAAACCTTTCTATTGGTTGGACTGCTGGTATATTGGATAGCCAATTGATTGGATTCAATTGCCTTTTCGGTATCTTTTAAAGAGGTATATACATTGCTCAGGTTATTGTAGACCATTCCAAGCAGGGCATGTTGGCTGCTATCGTTGAGGTTCAGATACTCAATTGCCTGAGTGGAGGTTTCTTGGGATCCATAATAATCTCCAAAATCGGCTTGGGTGATCGCCATATTGATGAGACTTTCGGCCACACCGACACTATCATTCCTTTCTAAGAACAAAGACTTTGCTTTCTCGAAATAAACAAATGCACTATCAAACTCATTTTTGTCCAAGAACTCGTATGCCTGTTCGTAATACGGATTCTTTTCTGGTTCTTGAGTGGATTTAATTCGGTTTTCGCAGGATACTAAAAAGAGTATCCCAATTAAGAGTAATAATGGTTTCACAGGTAAAAATAATAATGATCAAAAGTAGCCAATAAAACAATTACTTTTCAGAAGAATAGACTAATAATCACAAGAATGAAAGAATATATTCTTGAGCGAAACCCATGTTTAGACAAATAAACTTGTAACAATTTACACGAAAAAGCAATAACAAATTGTTACACAACTATTTAACAACTAGAAATTTGTAAAAATTTTACAAATACTTTAGTTGGGTGATCAATTAAGATGTTTAGGAATTTAAGCAAATATGTAGTTAAGCGACTTTTTGAAATGCATATTAAAATAAAACATCATTTTAATTGAGGGATAATTAATAATAAGCGATTTGAGCAGAGAAGTATTTTCCCCTACAAACAGTAGATATTACACTACGAAAATTGAATTTCCTTTACCAATAGACCATACTGATTATGGAATTCACCTTGCCTTTGCTAACTTAAAACATCAAAATAAACTAACTCAGTAAAGACATACAATATGGGATTTTTAAATAGGTTATTTGGAAAACCTGCACCTAAAAAAGAAAATGAAATTAAAGAACAACCGACCGTCAATGAATCCCCAATCATTGAACCGATAAAAACAGAAAAAGAATTATTTGAAAGTTACGCAGCTTATGGTTTTGAAAAGCAGCTAGACTTTACAGAATTGATAGAAGATAAGAGTTGGGATGCAGATTTAACCCGTGGGACGATTTCTTTTGGCGAAGGATTTGAATTTCCTTTGCAGATAATCGGCAGCTTTTCTTATTCGGTTAATACTTGGCTATGGTCTTGGGCCAATAGTCAATCCAATTTGCCAGAAAGCCTTCTTGAAGATGCGAAAATATTAAAAGAGTATGGAGTAAAGAATAAGATAGATCAGCTGAGAACGCCTGAATTCCCAATAAAACAGGATGAATTGCACCGATTAGGTTTGATCGCAGTGGGCATGTTTGATGCTGATGCCTATTACCTAGCAGACTATGGTAGTGGAATCATGCTGATGACCGTCAAATCTGATACAATCCAAAATAACAGAAAGGATAATCATCATCGGATATTCACCACCTTCCCTCAAGTTATCTCTAACTTCGAGGTGGACCATAAGAATACCTTGACCCATTATCTAAAAAGCAAAGGATACGAAATTGATGAGAGCGAAAATCAAATTGTTGGCACGAAAGGGAATGATAAATGCAGGGCGACCTTGGATTCGCTAAATCGCATAGTCCATCTGGGCGGATAAAAAGAGGACAATTAATGCCCTCTGATTTCTTTGATGAGTTGGTCTTTGTTCATGCTGTGTCGGTTTTTTATCCCGATTTCTTTAGCTTCTGCTAGCAAATCTGCTTTAGACCTGTCTTCTAGTTTTTTAGAGTTTTGATCGATGGTTCCAGCGGCTTGCGCATTGGAAATCCGAGCAGCTTTTTCTTTACTCATCCCCTTGTCTACCAAAGCGTCGTAAGTTTTTGGCTTTTTTATCTGTGGTGTTTTTGTTCTGGGCATAATATTGAAAATTTGTTTATACCCATTGAACATATCATGGCACGATTGGTTGGATTTTTTTAATTATAGTTCGAGATTTTCCTTTTTCCGAGAAAAAACGGTGGTTCCAATACTTGCCAGCACCACGCACAAGACCGAGATCCATTGATTGATACTAAGGTATTCTTGCAGGAATATCAACCCTGAAAGTGCCCCAAAAGCTGGCTGAAGACTGGTGAGGATGCTGAAGGTCTTGGCTGGCAACCTTCCCAAGGCCATCATGTCTAGTGAAAACGGTAATGCCGAGGACAATATGGCTACGAGAAGTCCTATAGAAAACTGACCCATATTGATATGCAATATCGCGCCATCCATCAAGGCAAATGGCAGGATAAAAACCGTTGCGATCATCATGCCGGTGGTAACGGCCTGTTTGCCTTCCATCACTTTGGAAAGTTTGGCTCCCATCAGGATATATACCGCCCAAAATACGCCGGCTAATAAGGCTAAGCCTAATCCTAATGGATCTATTCCATTGCTTTTCCAAGGAACGATCAATAAAATCCCAGTCAATGCCAGTAAGGCCCAAATGACATCGGTCCATTTTTTAGATAAAGCGAAGGCAAGGAACAATGGCCCTACGAATTCAATGGTAACCCCTAAACCCAAAGGAATCCTTTGGATGGCCATATAGAAAATGAGGTTCATGACCGCGATCCCTACTCCGTATAAGCCACAGTAAAACCATTGTTGTTTATTGAAGGTATGTAGTTTTGGCCTATTGATGGCATAAAGGAGGATGGCAGATAAACCTATCCTCAAGGTCGTAGTAGCGATTGGACCAATGGCTGGAAACAACTGTTTTGCAAATGATGCTCCTCCTTGCACACAAATCATGGAAAATATCGCTGCAGCAACAGCAACATTGGTATTTCGAATTTTGGCTGACATGGTCAATCGATACTTTTAAATTGACTCCAAAAATAGCCTTTCATTTTATAAAAAGCAGGCGATTGTTGACAATTAATTAGCTAAAGAGTTTCCATATTTAATAATCTTAATCAAAATGTTAAATATAGTTATCGCTACGACACAAAGCTTTTAGATTTAGTAAATTAGACTGGATGATTTATTTTCATCTAAAGAAAATGAACGCTTAATTACAAAGCAATGGCATTAAAACCGATTATTATCTCCTTTCTTTTGTTTCTATATAGTTTGGTCGCCTTTTCGCAAGCCCAAAAGAGATATACCGGAACTATCTATTCGAGCGACAGTACTTTGCTGATCAAGAATGTGGATGTCATGAATCAAAGAACCAAACAGATGCTACGATCGGATTTTGATGGTTCTTTTGGAATTGATGCTCGCCCTTCTGATAGCATTACCTTTGTACATCCTCACTGGAACCGGTTCAGCATCTTGGCGGAAGAGCTTGTAGAAAATGTTTTTCTGCAGAAAAAAGCTATTGTGATTGATGAAGTCGTGGTTATGGGGAACACAAAGGCAGCAAAGCTGAAAGAGCTGCAAAGCATGAAAAATGATCTCAATGTAAAAGGTGGTTTATACTATTCAGGGAACCCTCCTTGGCAGCTGCTCTTGCCATTTGGTATGCCTACCATTACTTATTTCTATGAAAAATTCAGCAAAGCAGGCCGGAATGCCAGAAGATTTGAGGAGTTTATGCAGCAGGAGATCCATAATATGGAGGTTGACCAGATCTTCAATAAAGCAACCATCAGCGATATCATTCCCATGGAAGATGAAGAGCTAGAGCTCTTTATGGTCGCATACCGTCCCGATTTTGAGGTCGCCCAATATTGGACCACGTATGACCTGCATGTGTATGTCAAAAAATATTACAAAGAATTTAAGGAAAAGAATGATGCTGAAAGATTGATTCTAAAGTAGTTTAGGGCTTTAGACGGAGTTTCTTTTCGGTAAAGATTCAAATACATATTTATATAAAAATCACAAATAATTTCTTTTAGTTAACTCGTTTAGCTAACTTGCCAATGCTTTAGGGGTGTCTGCGTTAAATGCAGGCTGAGATTTTACCCTTACAACCTGATCTAGATCATACTAGCGTAGGGAAAAGTAAAATATCATTCATGGGTGCGTCCTGCACTTAGAGTAGATATTCCTAAAGCATTAATGCTTAAATAATAATTCAGGAATGCTACTTATTATCAATAATCAGACGAAACAGTACAAGAAGTCTCCTTTGAGCTTGGAGGAATTAATGGAATTGGAGCTGAAAGGCAAGACCAAAGGTGTTGCCATTGCGCTAAACTACCAAGTCATCCCAAGGAACAATTGGGCTGATACCTTATTGACTGATAACGATTCTATCCTAATCATAACCGCAACTCAAGGCGGATAACCCTTAAATTTTTGAAGACATGACAGAGCAAAAGATTACGACCCATCCTTTTCCTAATTCCAAAAAGGTATTTATTCCAGGAAACCTTCATCCCATCCAAGTTGCGATGCGGGAGATTTCCCTAAGCCCAACCAAATTGAGCAATAGTGGTTTGGAAATAAATCCAGCAGTTACGATCTATGATACTTCGGGTCCTTATACGGATGTGAACTGTGAAATCGATATCCGAAAAGGATTGGAAAGGATCAGGGATCAGTGGATTCTAGATAGAAATGATGTCGAAATTTTAGAGGGCATCAGTTCAGCGTATGGACAGAAAAGATTACATGACTCGAGTTTAGATGAATTGCGATTCGCTTACAACCATAGACCCAAAAGGGCTGCTGAAGGACAAAATGTAACCCAGTTACACTATGCAAAAAAAGGGATCATAACAGCTGAAATGGAATATGTTGCCATTCGCGAGAATCAAAGAATAGAACAATTGCAGGCCGCTACAAAAGGAATGGCTGATCAACATAAAGGCGAAAGTTTTGGTGCCAATACGCCGAAATTAATTACGCCAGAGTTTGTACGGGATGAAATAGCCGCAGGAAGGGCCATTATCCCCAATAACATCAACCATCCTGAAAGTGAGCCAATGATCATTGGGCGAAACTTCTTAGTGAAGATCAATGCTAACATCGGCAATAGTGCTGTCAGTTCAAGTATTGAGGAGGAGGTTGAAAAAGCTGTATGGGCTTGCAGATGGGGTGCTGACACCATCATGGACCTTTCGACTGGTAAGAACATACATGAAACCCGCGAGTGGATAATTAGAAATTCCCCAGTTCCAATCGGAACGGTGCCAATATACCAGGCTTTGGAAAAGGTAAAGGGAGTTCCTGAGGATTTGACTTGGGAGATTTTTAAAGACACCTTGATTGAACAGGCTGAACAAGGGGTATCTTACTTTACCATCCATGCAGGTGTTTTGTTGAGATATATCCATTTAACGGCAAAAAGGGTGACAGGGATAGTTTCTAGAGGTGGTTCTATCATGGCAAAATGGTGTTTGTACCATCATAAGGAAAACTTCTTGTATACGCATTTTGAGGAAATCTGCGAAATCATGAAACAATACGATGTTGCCTTTTCCTTAGGTGATGGGCTAAGACCGGGTTCTATTGCGGACGCCAATGATGAGGCTCAATTTGCAGAGCTGGAAACCCTTGGCGAACTCACCAAAATAGCTTGGAAGCATGATGTCCAGGTCATGATCGAAGGGCCAGGACACGTTCCTATGCACATGATCAAAGAGAACATGGAAAAGCAATTGGAAGAGTGTGATGAGGCCCCATTCTATACTTTAGGACCTCTCACAACAGATATTGCACCAGGATATGACCATATCACTTCTGCCATCGGCGCTGCTATGATAGGATGGTACGGCTGCGCAATGCTGTGCTATGTGACTCCGAAAGAGCATTTAGGACTGCCTAACAAAAAAGACGTTAAGGATGGTGTAATCACCTATAAACTTGCTGCCCACGCTGCTGACTTAGCGAAAGGACATCCGGGTGCACAATACAGGGATAATGCGTTGAGCAAAGCAAGGTTTGAATTCAGATGGGAAGATCAATTTAATCTTTCCTTGGACCCTGATACTGCTAGGGAGTTTCATGATGAGACTTTACCTGCTGATGCTGCAAAGGTGGCTCATTTCTGTTCGATGTGTGGTCCTAAATTCTGTTCAATGAAAATTACCCAAGAGATCAGGGAAGCGACCGAGGAAGGGATGTTGGAAAAATCGAAGGAATTTATTGAAAGCGGAAAAGAAATATACTTATGATCATAGTAGTCTCTCCAAACATCAATTATCCGAATGAGCCTCTTCATGTCAACAATATGTTGGACAATGGTCTAGAGCTCTTCCATTTTCGTAAATACGGATCTTCGGATGAACTTGCATTGGAGTATTTGGACAATATTGATGTTTGTCAACGAAGAAAAATTGTGCTCCACTCCCATCATCATCTTGCCAGCGAGTTTACTGATATTGAACGCTTGCACTTCAATAGTTATGACCGCATGCGGGAAAAGCAAATGGAGTTTAATGGAAATTTCAGGCTTTCAACTTCTACGCATTCCATCCAAGAGTTCAATGAGTTGAAAAAGACCTGGTCTTATGCATTTTTAAGTCCCATATTCCAGAGTATCTCAAAGCCTGGACATGGTGTGGAGAATAGTGTATTTGAGGATATTGAACTTAAGGACAATGCGAACGTAGACTTAATTGGCTTGGGTGGCATTGAGTATCAAAATATGGAACGTGTATTAGCAAAAGGATCTAATGGAATTGCCTTGCTCGGTTCTATTTGGAATCAGATCGATCCGACTGATTATTTGATCACTTGTAATAAAAAACTAGCATTATGGAGGGCGGAACAGCAATGAAAGTAAACTTAAGTCGAATACAATACATTTCTGATGGGATGACTTTCTCCGAACAGGAGCGAAACATCAGTAATGCCTTGGACTCAGGCATAAATTGGATACAGCTCAGGTGGAAACATGGTTCTGAGAAGGAGCTATATCAGCTAGCTGAATCAACTCGAAAACGCAGTGAAAGCTATGATACAACCTTTATCATCAATGATCATTTGCAACTGGCAAAAGACCTCGATGCAGATGGAATACACCTTGGTCTGGACGATGAGTCCATTCAAACAGCTCGCGCAATGCTAGGTAATGAAAAGATCATTGGTGGGACGGCTAACACTTTTCAGGATGTCCTGCAAAGGATCCAAGAAGGAGGTGATTACATCGGGCTAGGGCCATTAAGATTTACTTCTACAAAACAGAAGCTCAGTCCGGTCTTAGGTTTCTCAGGGTATAGTGAAATCATCAATAGACTAAATGGTGAAAATAACCCTTACCCTCCAATCTATGCTATTGGAGGAATAATAGAGCAAGATTTACAGGAATTACTGATTGCAGGAGTTTATGGCGTGGCTGTATCCAGCCTCATTCAGAACGATCCTTCTGCAGCCTCAAGAATGAATCAATTTTATATTCAAGATTATGTTGAAAATAGCAGATAAAACATTTCAATCCAGACTTTTCTTAGGGTCTGGAAAGTTTGGTGACCTCTCTCAAATGGAGGAAGCTATTTTAGTTTCACAAACTGAATTGGTGACCTTGGCTTTAAAAAGGGTGGATCACCAATCCGAAGAGGACACTTTACTGAACTCTTTGTCATTACCACAAGTTGATCTGCTCCCAAATACCTCAGGAGCAAGAAATGCAAAAGAAGCGATCTTTGCAGCCCAACTAGCGAGAGAGGCATTTGAAACCAATTGGATCAAGTTGGAAATCCATCCTGACCCACGATATCTGATGCCGGATCCGATAGAAACGTTGATAGCCACGGAAGCATTGGCAAAGCAAGGCTTTATCATCATGCCTTATATACATGCGGACCCTGTTTTATGTAAAAAACTGGAAGATGCCGGCAGCTCTGTGGTCATGCCTTTGGGCTCTCCTATTGGCAGCAACAAGGGATTAAAAACCATTGACTTTTTAGAGATCATCATCGAGCAGAGCCGAGTACCTGTTGTCGTTGATGCTGGAATAGGCACACCATCTGATGCCGCACAGGCTATGGAAATCGGTGCAGATGCCGTATTGGTGAATACGGCTATTGCTACAGCTTCTAATCCTATTAAGATGGCAGAAGCGTTTAGATTGGCTGTTATTGCGGGTAGAATGGCTTATGAGTCCGGATTGGCGAGTAAAAGCTACAATGCGAATCCATCTTCTCCACTAACTAGCTTCTTAATGGATAAATAACAAAATGGACATCAAAGAAACCTTAAACCAATACGATTGGAAAGAGATCAAAAAGCTACTTGAAAACTGCAAAACCTCGGATGTTGAAGCATCACTAAATAGACCTAAAAGGTCGGTCATGGACTTTCTCAATTTGATTTCACCTGCTGCAGAACCTTTCTTGGAACAGATGGCACAGCTGAGCAATCAGCTCACGCAGCAGCGATTTGGCAAGACCATCCAACTCTATGCACCACTATACCTCAGCAATGAATGCCAGAATATTTGTACTTACTGTGGATTCAGTATGGATAACAAAATAAAGCGAAGGACCTTAAGCAATTCTGAAATTATCTTAGAAGCAATGGCTTTAAAGGATATGGGCATAAACCATGTCTTATTAGTATCTGGAGAAGCAAATAAGACCGTGGAAATCCAATATTTCTTGAATGCCATCAGCTTATTGAAACCATTCTTTTCTAATATTTCCATTGAGGTCCAACCCTTATCCGAAGAAGAGTACCTGATGCTCCATCAAGCAGGCGTGCATTCCGTGTTGGTTTATCAAGAAACTTATCATAAAGAGGTTTATAAAGTATATCATCCAAAAGGTAAAAAGTCCAATTTCAACTTCCGGTTAGAAACACCGGACCGCATTGGTTCAGCGGGAATCCATAAAATCGGATTAGGGGTTTTATTAGGTTTGGAAGACTGGAGAATAGACAGCTTCTTCAATGCAGTTCATTTGGATTACCTACAGCAACGCTATTGGAAAACGAAATACTCCGTTTCATTTCCTCGCTTGCGACCAGCTGAAGGCATCATTGAACCTAACTTTGTTATGGAGGATCGCCATTTATTACAATTGATCTGCGCCTATCGAATCTGGAATCCAGACCTAGAGATATCAATCTCTACTCGCGAAAGCGAAAACTTCAGGGACCATGTCATCGCTCTGGGAGCAACAACCATGAGTGCTGCTTCAAAGACTAATCCAGGTGGATATGCTGTTGATCCACAATCACTGGAACAATTTGAGATTTCTGATGAGCGAAGTATGGAAGAAATTAAAAACAGGATAAAAGCCAAAGGATATGACCCAGTCATGAAAGATTGGGATTCTTGTTTTTCTGAGAATTTCAGTCCTTCAAATGTCAGCCATGGATAAAGAATTCAGCCGCTATAGTAGACAAATATTTATGGAGGAAGTTTCCATTGAAGGCCAACGTAAAATCGGAAATTCAAGGGTTCTCGTCATTGGTGCAGGTGGATTGGGCTCGCCAGTTCTTCAATACTTGGCGGCTGCAGGTGTAGGAAATTTGGCAGTAATTGACTTTGATTTACTTGAAATCCATAATTTAAACCGACAAATCATCCACCAAGAGGCTTTCATAGGGCAACCAAAGGTCGAAAGTGCAGCCTCTTTTGTCCAACAACTCAATTCGGGAATTTCTTTCACCCCAATAAACGAAAAACTCACAACCGATAACATCGAAAACATCCTTTCTGAATATGACATCATCGTGGATGGTTCAGACAATTTCGAAACTCGGTATTTAGTAAATGACCACTGTATCAAAATGGGTAAAACCCTCGTATATGGAAGCATATTCTCCTTCGAAGGACAGGTAGCTGTTTTCAATTATGAGGGCAGCAAAAACTTAAGGGATATATTCCCAAGTCCTCCCAATCCGGAGGATGTGCAGAACTGCGACCAATTTGGAGTATTGGGTGCATTAGCTGGTATCATGGGGACCATGATGGCGATGCTAACTCTGAAAGTTATTTTAGGGATCAATGTACCTATCAATCAACTGACCATTATCGATAGCAAAAATTGGAACTTTAACCAACTCAGATATTAAAGACAGTAATTAGTGTGACAATTAATTAAGAACAGGTAGGCAGGTAAAACCCTGCCTAACCTTGTCCTAAACTAATATAACCTAACTTAAACTCAACTACTTCTTTAAAACCACGGTCTGCCCCAAGGAAAATACATTCCTCGAATAATTGGGATCTTGCAACTTGGTTTGTCCATTTAATCGTACCACAACATGGTATTCGCCTGCTTCCTCTGGAATATCAAAAACAAAAGATGTGGCTTCTTCCTCAATCGTATGGTTGAAAACCGTGATGTGCTTGGTAGGTCCGATCACCTTATTCACTTCCAAAGCCACTTTAAGGGGCCTTTCAATTTCAGCAGGAATCTGTTGCGGAATTTGCCATGTCAATCGGACCTGATTGGTTCCTGCCGCTTCAGACTTTAAATTCTGTACCGTCGGGAGGCTTGGACCTTCCTTCAATTCATAATCATTTTTTCGGCATGCGCAGATGCTCAATACGAGCAGGATGCCTAAGATGTATCTTTTCATAACGTAATTCTTAATAACCAGGATTCTGTTTATAGGAACCTTTGGACCAGTTCATCTGCTGTTGCGGAATCGGCAAATACTCATCCCTTCCAGCAACAAAACGACCTTGATTGTACCAATCAAATCTTCCCTTCTCCTTATTGATAAAAGTATTCATGGTTTCAGAAAGTAAACCCCAACGGAGCAAATCAAAAAACCTCCTTCCCTCATTGGCTAGCTCTAACCTGTTTTCCCAAATAATAGCCTTTTTCAGGTTCTCCTTGTTTAGGGTAAAGTTTACCCCAGGTTTATACTCCTCAATTTTATAGTCCATCCATAAGGTTCCATCAGCTTTTTTTAGTCGATTGAGACTTGTGGCAGCCCTAGCCCTAATCCTGTTCACCAGGTTCAAGGATTCCTGCAGCTGTCCCTGCTCCATCAGTATTTCGGCCTTCCAGAGCAAAACCTCAGCATACCTGATCTCTTTTTTGTTCATCGAATTATAGATATAGAATGGCTTGAACAGACAGTTACAATTTGGATCGACCTGCTCTTTCATCGAATTGAAAAAGCCATATTGAAATGGTGCTCTAGAGCCTGATTCTTGATATAGAATCGCATTGTTATACTTCCAAGGGTAGCCAGGTATTGCTGCCGTATGACCTAAGCGTGGATCAAAAGAATGCTGTTTAAAGTAATCCTTGTACTTATCCCCTTTGAATTCCGTCTGATTGTAATTATCAAAATCAGGAACCCCAGTTTTATCTGTCTTAAAGGCATTGATCATGGTATAAGAAACCTTATGGAAATCACAGCAACTGAAATATGGCGACCACCAAGGCGCATTCAACTCATCCCCTCTGTTCACACGACCATCTGTAGTCCCATCATCAATGGAATATTGGATTTCCCATAGCGATTCCTTGGTGGCATTATCAAACTCCGGCAAGAAATTATTGGCAAAATCAGGCTCTAGATCAAACTGACTTTTATCCTTAGTCATAATCGTATTGATATGATCAATAGAACGCTGAAGGGTCTGTTTATTGATATTGACAACCTTATGCTGATCATTCTGCTCATAGGCTCTAAATAGCAAAGCTTTAGCTGCAAAGGCATGCGCCGCATAACGGGTAGGTCTTCCTTTATCAGTTTGGGTTTCTGGAAGCACTTTCGCCGCATCCTCAAAATCCTTTATGATCCTATCCCATAAACCCAGGTCATTCTTCATCGAATCAGGTCGGTTAGAGATACCTTCAACGACCACCGCATCATTAGGCACCGTTTCGTCAATAAAAGGGATATATTTCCAGCGCAACTTCATCCCCAAATAGATCCAACTCCTTAAAAATTTCATCTCCGCAATCCTGGAATCCCTTTGCTCATAAGCTGCAGGATCGATTTCATTCAAGAGACGAATTGCTGTATTACACCGGCTGATGCCCACATAACCCAAGTACCAAGGACCATCATTATTCCCGATATTGGAAGTTACTGCCGTAAAAATTTCCATTTCGTACCATGGAGCTTGGTCACCCAATCCTCCTCCACCTTTGTAAGCATCATCAGAACGAACACTTTGGATCCATGGGGCATGCGTCGTCCCATATCCCAAGCCCGGCATGGAAGCATAGGCTGCTACCACAAAATTATCGATAAGCTCAGGTTTTGAAACCTGCTCTTCAGATAAGACCCCTTTAGGCTTCACTTCCAAAAAATCTGAACAGGAAGAAAACAAAAAGAGCGTCATTAAAACAGATATTATAGATTTTATTTTTTTCATGACAAGAAGTTTAGAATGAAACATTTAATCCGAAATACAAAGAGAGTGGCATAGGATAACCCGTTCCTGGGTTTTCAGGATCCATACCCGTGAATTTATCCTCACCCCATGTTTTCTTGATGGCAAATAAGTTCTGCGCAGTGACATAGAACCTCAGGTTACTCAATTTGATTTTCTCCACTACCGAGGTCGGAATCGTATAGCCAATGTTCAGATTTCTCAGCTTGACATAGGAACCATCCTCAACAAAATAACTCGAGAAGCGCCTTTCCCCATTGGCATCCCGCCTTGACAAGGCTGGAATATCTGAATCCGGATTAGTCGGCGACCAAGCATCCAAAATCCTACTTGGGTGATTGCGGTCATTTTGGACACCAATATTCCAGAAATCGCTCAGCTCCTTCCAGGAATTCCGAACCGAATTCCCAAATACCCCCTGCAAGAAAAAGCTAAAGTCAAAATTCTTATAAGCAGCTTCAAAGTTCAATCCTGCCGCCAATTTCGGATCACTCACCCCAATCCAGGTCCTGTCAAAAACCTCATTGATCACCCCATCACCATCCAAATCCTTATAACGGATCCTTCCCACACCTTTACCCGGCTGAATCGGCCCATTATCCACTTCCTCCTGCGTTTTATAGATGCCATCTGCCACCAATCCATACATCGAATTCAAAGGCCTCCCCACAATATTATCCAGCAATCCATTTCCACCAAAGGCATACTTCACATTCTCCGGCAAGGAATTCACCTGATGTTTATAGGTCGACACATTTCCAGATACCGCATACCTGAAATCGTCCTTGCTCACCGCCCAAGTCAATTGGGCTTCAATTCCTTTATTGGTCATGTTTGCGGAATTGATCCAGCGATATCCACCTTCTCCTAATGCCGCTATATATGGCGGTTCAAACAGCATCCCCGTGGTTTTCTTGTTGAACCAATCCAAAGAGCCATACAACCTATTCTGTAAAAAAGTGAAATCTACTCCGACATTGGTTTGTGTCGTAGTCTCCCATTTCAAGTCAGGATTACCGAGGCTAGCCCTACGGAATCCAGAAGGGATATTACCGGTCTCATTTCCGCCAATGGCATAGGAAGTACCGTTGATGTCGGTCACATAAATATTCACCAGCTTGCCCGAGTTCAAGGGTTCCGAGTTACCATTTTGACCCCAACTCGCTCTAAACTTCAAATCGTCTATCCAAGCCACATCTTTCATGAATTCCTCGTTCTTCATCCTCCAACCGACTGAAAAGGAAGGGAAATTACCGAAGCGATAATTCTTACCAAAGACCGAAGAACCATCCCGACGGAAAGTAACCGAAGCCAGATATTTATCTGCAAAAACATAGTTAGCTTTTGAAAAATAAGAAAGCATGGTCCTTTCATTTCCACCCCCATTAAATGTCCTTTGCTCGCCAGTGGCCGTAGATAAATAGGCATAATCGCGGTCCTCCAAAAGCAGTCCGGAACGATATCCACTGATACTTTCATTCAAGAATTTAAAGGCCTCAATACCCACCAACACATCCAAGTGATGCTCTCCAGTAGCGATATTGTACAACAAGGTATTGGTCCAGGTCTGCCCCAAGTCATGCCAGTTATTCTGGCTTACCCCATTGATAGTGCCAGCTTTACCCCCTGCCTCTTGCCATTTCTTGTCAATTTTCCGATCATACCACATGCTATAATCCACTCCAAACTGAGACCTAAAGGTCAGGTTATGGATAATTTCTGCCGATAGGTAGGCAGACCCTAGCACTTTCAGAAAATTACCGGTATTATCCTTGTTCAACTCCATATCCCTTATAGGGTTGGCAAAATCATCCATTCCCAAAGGCATTGCTACACCGCCCCAAGCGCCATCATTCGCATAAACAGGGATATTTGGCGGCATGACCAAAAGACCATAGGTACTGTTGACATCCCGCATCCTCAGATTGGTCAGCGTGAGGTTCTCACCTATTTTCACTCTTCCATCAAAAAGTTCATATTCATTGTTCATCCGTGCAGCCAATCTCCTGAAGAAGGATGTGATCTGCGTACCTTCATTATTGTAATAGTTCACCGAGAAAAAACTAGTGGAGTTCTCGGTCCCCGAAGTAATGGATACCTGATGATTCTGTTGGAAACCGGTCCGCATCCCTTCGTTGAACCAATTGGTATTTGCCGAAGGCATCGTCTTGGCATCATTCAGCCACTCAATTGGTTTTACGGAATTCAATACCGGAATCCCTTGCGCATTTACGGTCCAATCATAATTGTAATACCTGACAGCCGCCGTTGGATCATCGCCATCATTGACGGTTGCTTGCCACAGCGCCCTGCCATATTCTTCTGCATTCAACATCTGCGGAACATTCCCAGGGTTATTCACCGCAGCATAAGCTTCGTAAGTAACCTTGGCTTTGCCCTTGATCCCTTTTCGGGTCGTTACCAAAATAACACCACCAGCAGCTCTAGAACCATAAATGGAAGCTGAAGAGGCATCTTTCAAAAATTGTATGCTTTCAATATCATTTGGATTGATGTCTCTTAGGTTGATGGATACCGGTTGCCCATCCAAAACGATCAATGGAGGTGAAGAATTAAAGGAGGTAATCCCTCTAAACTGGATCCCTACATTTTCTGCTGGGTTACCATCAGTAGTCACCCTTACCCCTGGTACCTTGCCTTGCAAAGAGCGCATCACATTGGCACTGGGGTTGTTGACAAAATCTTCCCGCTTCACGACCGATACCGCACCGGTCAAATCAGCCTTCCGTTGGGTCATATAACCCGTTACTAATACTTCCTCTACCCCTAATTCATCTTTCTCTAAAATAATTTTACCCGCCTGAGAGATGGGTACATCTTGGCGTTTAAAACCAATAGCAGTGACCCTGATCTGGGTACTGCTCCCGATTTCTAGCGAAAACTCCCCGTTCTCTCCAGTCGCTGTTTTCTTCCCTGTAGGAAGTGCCGCCACTGTCGCCGCAACGATAGGCACGCCTTCCTTGTCGATTACTTGGCCAGTTAGCATTCCTGCCTGAGCATGTACTTCTCCCATGCTCAACAGTTGGAACCAAAAATAGAGGACAAAGAGCCCCGATATTCGGTGTTTTTTCCATGAAAAATAAGTCATAACAATAAGTTTAATCGATTAAGCAACTAAGCAACAACAAGACTATTGGCACTTAGTAAAAAAAATATTAATTAGAAATTCAGTTTATAATGAATACAAGTTTAGTGCTTAACCGATTAAGTTCCAAATTAATTTAAAATATTTTAGTTCTTAATTAATTTGGAACACTCTTCCGTAACAAAATCTCAGAAAATATCGAACTAATCCTCTCGGGACCCATCGTCCGCCATTCGGACGACCTTCGGATGGAATGAAGCAACAACATCAACCAATTCTTTTTGGGCATCCATGACCTCATGGATGTTCTTATAAGCCATTGGCGCTTCATCCAAATCAGCTCCAATCAAGCTGATCCCTAAATCCTCCAATCGCTTGTTCAAATCCTTTCGGGACAAGGTCTTTATCGCTTGGGTACGGCTCATCAATCGTCCAGCCCCATGTGAAGCCGAATTGATAGCCTCTTCCTCCCCTCTACCGCGGACCAAGAATCCAGGTGCAGCCATCGATCCCGGGATAATCCCCATCACACCCTTTGCCGCTGGTGTAGCACCTTTTCGGTGGACGATCAGCTCCTCGCCTTTCCACATCTCCTTCCATGCAAAGTTATGGTGGTTTTCCACCTTCGTCAATCGTACGGCGCCCAATTCCGAAAGCACCTTTTCATGGATCACTCCATGACAGGCCGATGCATAATCTCCCGCTAAGTTCATGGCCAACCAATACTCTTGCCCTTCAGCAGAATCCAAGTCGAAATACGCCAAATGCTTCGCCTCATGAGGAAGTTTACAGACCTGCATCGCCAATTTGGTATAGTGATTGGCAATCATTGCTCCCAAACCTCGAGAACCAGAATGCGTCAACAAAGCCAGATATTCCCCTTTTGGAATCCCCAATTCCTGATCCGTCTCCTTAAACTCCATGATCCCAAATTCCACAAAGTGATTTCCACCACCAGAAGATCCCAACTGAGTCCAAGCCTTGTCCTTTAATTGCTTCACAAAAGGGTTGTCCTCAAACTGCTCGTTTTCAAAGACCTCATGATCTAGGCGCTCATGTTTCAAAAAACCGTTACCAGCACCAAATCGAGTGGTTTTCAGCAAGATCTTTTTCAGCTCATCACGATGGGTATCCACATAGCTAGCCGGAAGATCAAAAATAGAAAGGGCCATACGGCAACCGATATCCACACCGACACCATAAGGAATGACCGCATTTTTCGTTCCCATAACGCCACCAATAGGCAATCCATAGCCTTGGTGAGCATCAGGCATCAGCGCACCAGCAACTGTTACAGGCAATTTCATCGCCGTTTTCATTTGTTTCATAGCGCCATCCTCAATATGCTCCGCGCCATATACTTCATACGGCAGCTCTTCCGTTTTCAAGGGAACATTGAATTTCTCCAATTCTTCTATATTCAACAGGGCAAAGGATAGCGGTGAAAATATGGCGTCTTCAGCAAAAGCCTTTGGATCATCCAATACGGCTTTGAACTTCTCCAACATTTCCTCCTTGCTAAAACCCAATCGCTTCTTATTGATCTTCAGCGCCACGCCAATGGCTAAATTCTCTTTATATCCTAAGGCAACTAAATCATTACCATTTATTCTTTTATTTTCCATCTTTCTTTAATTTAACAAATAATGAGCATTTAATAAATCTGCAGGGCATTGTTGCCCTGCAGGGCTTCCTATTTATTCAAGAACAATTGTTTCAATTGATCCACGATCTGACCGTTTCCAGAAACAGAGATCGTATTGATCTTGTCCGCAATCTTCTCCACATACTCCATTTCCTTCAATCGGAACAACATCGCATTCTCTTCCAAAAGCTTCGCGGTATTCAACAAGCTCCTTGTCGAGGCCGTTTCTTCCCTTCTGGTAATGATGTTCGCTTGAGCTTTCTTCTCAGCAACCAACACTTGGTTCATAATATCCTTGATTTCACCCGGAAGGATAATATCCTTGATACCCATGGAAATCAATTCAATTCCCAATCGCTGAACCGACCTCTTCGCTTCCTCCAAGATCACCTTAGCGATCGCATCCTTATTCTCCAACAATCCATCAAATGTTTGGTCAGATACATAAGTTCTCACGATCATCTGCATCAAAACATATAAATGACTTTCAAAAGATTGGTTTTCCAACAAGGCCATCTTGATATCTTTAACTTGATATTGGAAACCGATATTCAATCGGATCTGCACCTTGTCCTTAGTCAAGATCTCTTGACCTGGAATCTCCATATACAAGGCTCTTTTATCCACGATGGAAACCTGAACCACATCCGAATTTTTCCAGAAGAAGTATTCGCCAGCCATCAATTCTCGCTCAAACTTACCATTCACAAAAAGCAAAGCTCCTTGAAACTCTTCAATCTGATATCTGCTCACATAAGCTTTGAACAAGTCTTTCCTTAAATAAACTTTGTTGATGCTCGCTGGCACCTCCAAGGTTTCCATATTCTCGATTTGGAATTCCAAATCGTCCAATCCTTTCCAGAACACATGCCTTCCAGCATTCAATAAGCCTACGAAGTTCTTGTTCTTGAACATCAAAGCGATCTCATTGTCTAAAACCTCAACGATTTCCACCAATTCTTCAAATCCAGGCATAGTCAACAAAACATCTAGATGATGAGCAACCTTGAATGGATCCGCCATATCATAGCGCTCTAGGGACTCCCCAAAGCCTAACCAGTATTTCCCTTCAGTCACAACCCTTTTCACAGCATTGTTTTTGATGATCAATCCTACTTCGTTTCTGTTAATTAATACCTTTTTCATTTTTTTATTTATTTAATTTCTACACTCATTCATTTAATCCTAAAAAGCTATCGCCAATCGTTCATTGGTCCAGACCGGAACTTTAGGGTAGTCCTAGGCCATCCAGCGATCTTGTCTTTCCGCCCAAGAAGAACAGGTCTTCCAGACTTTCAAGTACAATTCTCTTTTGGTCTAGGTCTAGCAAAAAGTTGCAAAGATCTTTTCCAACTGTTTTTGGCATTATATGCCTCCAACCGAACCATTGGCAATAAGCTTTTGATCTTTTTAGAGAAGACCTAAACTCGTCCAGCGTGTTTTACCACGGAATGCATCGTGTGAGGATGTTATTGGTCCTATTTCAACCAGTGGTTTGTTATTCTAGCCATTTGAATTATCCTGGAAACCAGGAGCAGGATTCGAACCTGCACTGCAAACAATTAACCCATAGACCCATCTCATAATCAGTATACTCCATCCTACCGGATAAGCACTAGCCTGCCATACAGAAACAGGACACCAGGATTACGATTTGATCTCTACAGATTATATATCCTTTCGGACATATATCGTATAAAAAGCTTATCGCTTGTTTAATCAAAGAACATTTGTCATACCCGACAATACAAAGGTGCGCATGGTACTACGCAGTCGTTATGCGCAATAAAAAATAATTACATATTTTTAAATATTACATATATAACAACCTGATTTACAAATCAATAATTTTACATTTTTAAAATAATATTTTTACGGATTCGTATTACTACGCAAATACTTTGCGCAGTTAACTTTTATTAACTATCTTTATTTTAACCAAAAGGGAAAGGAAATCCATGTCTACAAACAAACTTGCACTCATTCGATACAAAATCATTGACCAATGCCTTCAACAAACCCATCGGAAATGGACGTTGGAAGACTTGATAGAAAAGGTTTCAGAAGCACTTTATGAGTTGGAAGGAATCAATAGTGGGGTCAGCAAAAGGACCATACAGGGTGACATCCAATTGATGCGGAGCAATAAACTAGGTTATAACGCTCCCATCGTGGTCAAAGACCGTCGATATTATAGCTATGAAGATCCGAACTACAGCATCAGCAATTCCCCTATTTCTTCCATGGACATGGAAAAAATGAAAGAAGCCGTCGATGTCTTGAAACATTTGAATGGCTTTACCTTTTTCGAAGAAATGAGCGATATGATCGTCCGTTTGGAGAGCCATTTATATGCCTCTAAGGGTGAAGGGAAATCCATCGTACAACTGGAAGCCAACCCCTTATTAAAAGGATTGAAATGGATCACCCCACTTTATCAAGCCATAAAGGATGAAAACCCCGTGTTGATCAAGTACAAATCATTCAAGTCCAAACAGCCCACTGTGGAGGTATACAGTCCCTATCTTTTAAAGGAATATAGAAACCGCTGGTTCCTTATTTGTTGCAAAAAGAACCAATCCAGCCTGATCACTTTGGCGCTAGACCGGATTGCAGAAATTGATATGATGGCCAAAAATGGTTTCCAACCTTATGAAGGGGTCGACTTCGAACGATACTTTGCCGACACTATTGGGGTCACCAAATCTGCAAAAGACCGTGGACAGAAGGTTATTCTACTGATAAATGCTGCCAATGCGCCTTATGTCGAGACCAAACCATTACACAGTTCACAACAGATCCTAAAAAAACATGAGGATGGTTCCATCACTATCCTGATTGATGTGACACTGAATCTTGAATTAGAACGCGAGATATTGGGCTTCGGTGAATGCATCAAGGTATTGACACCAAAAAGCTTAGAAAAACGGATACTTTACCGACACTATAAGGCGTTAAATCAATACGCCAAGGTCCAGATCATAAGAGAAGATAAGGAACAGCAGAAACAGGATGATAAATAATGATATAACTCACTTTATTCTCCATGCTGTGAATAATGCTTAAATTTAGCCTACTATTTTAGACAGATATGAAAAAAGCTCCGAATACTGAGCAAAAGTCCAGAAAGGTCACTTCTGGACCCCTACGCGAAAAGGCAAGAACGATGAATAAAATCGTCAATGCCGTCGGAAAAGTATTAAAAAAACATGGCTATCCTGGATTGACCATTGCAAATATTGCTGCAGAAGCAAAAGTAGACCGTAAATTGATCTACACCTATTTCGATAATCTGGACAACTTGGTGGAGCTGTATATCGAGAAAAGGGATTATTGGAAAACCAAGGCCAAATCCACTATTTCCAAATTGTTGGGCCAGGAAATCATTCAGGATGACGAGATGTTCGCCCTCTTGCAAGGACAATTTAATGCTGTTCTTAACGACGAAATCCTACAGCGCATCCTACAATGGGAACTTTCTGAAAACAAGGAGATCCTCCGTAAATTGGCAGATAGCCGCGAGGAAATTGGAGCCGAGCTCATCCGTAAATACGAAAAGAGCCGTCCCAATAACAAAGTCGATACCTGTGCCATCCTTGCACTACAGACAGCAGGTTTATATTACCTTGCCCTTCATGCAAAAACGAACGGAAGTACCTTCTGCGGTCTTGACCTCAATACCGAGCAAGACCAAGAACGTGTTTCAGCAGCACTTAGAGAAATACTGACAAAGACGCAAACATGAAAAGAATCATCGAAATAGATCAAAATTTAAGCCTGAAAGCGATCGTAGAGAGTGATGCCATCCGGATGTTCAATATCATCAACAGCCAAAGGGAATATCTTGGCGAATGGCTCCCTTTCGTACAGTTCACCAACAAAGTGGAAGACAGCAAAGGTTTTGTTGAAATGGCGATGCTCAGCCGAAAGCTTAAAAAAGATTATGTCTATAAGATCTGTTTCGATGACCGTATGATTGGCTTGATCGGCACCAAGGAGACCGATCTACTGAACAAAAACACAGAAATTGGCTATTGGCTCTCCCAAGAATTCCAAAACCAGGGTATCATGACCCGCTCGGTGGAAGCCCTGATCCAAGAGCTTTTTGAAGAACTCAAATTAGAACGCATCCAGATCTGTTGTGCAATCGGCAACGAAAAAAGCATCAATATCCCCAAAAGACTGGGCTTTAAACTCGAAGGGACAAAGAGAAATGGCGAATGGATGGGCAACTTCCAGTTTAGGGACCTCTTGGTCTTCAGCAGGCTGAAGTCAGATAAACCATAAGTTTAGGAAAACTAAAAGCTATTCCTGCACCTCCAAAAATATTTCGGGTCAATTCTTCATGCAGGACGAGCGCTTACCCAAGCTTTACCCTTGTTCGAGGCATATTCGGAAAATTCAAAATGTGTCTCGAATAAAACCCAATTAAAATCAACATTTTTTTACCAAAAAAAGGTCGTATAAAAAAACAAGGGCAGCTCAATAATTGAGCTGCCCTTTTAAATTTTGGTTTAGTATTACCTATCTATTGTTTTGCTTTTTCGCTTCCTTCATCGGGTTGCTCTCTGCCGATTGACCACGAGCTGTGCGCCCATTCTGTTGGTACAATTCAAACCTTGATGGTTGCGATGTTCTTGGCCATGCATTATTGGACTCATCTATATCCGCAGTTTCACGGTATGGGTCCAATTGGATAGAAGCAACTTGCTTGCTCTTGGCAAAGACTTTCGTGGCTTCATTTTCGTCCATTCTCCAGATATAAGCAGGAACCTGATCGATTTCCTTGCTTCCATCGGTGAAAGTCCATTCTATGATCAATGGCATAACCAATCCACCATTGTTCTTGAAGTTCAACTCATAAAAAGTTGTCTTACCATTAAAGATGTCTTTTTCCTTATCGTTCAGCTTATTATAGAATTCTTGGTAGCTTGCCTCATCCGCTGGCTTAACTGCAAAACGGTCCCATTTATTATAGAAATCCAAAAGAGAGGTATCCTTATCCACCAAGAAAGCCATATTATCTTCCATGTTTCTTTGGCGTGTAATGCTGTTTAGGTCTTTTTCAAAAGCATCTTTTTTCTCTTGTTGCGTTTTCTTAGGGTCAGCTCCACTCATTCTATATTGAGTCACATTATCCAATGAAATTTCAACCGGGTCCGTTCCAAAGAACCAACCTCTCCAGAACCAGTCAAGGTCTACCGCTGAAGCATCTTCCATGGTGCGGAAAAAGTCTGCTGGAGTAGGATGTTTAAATTCCCATCTCCTTGCATATTCCTTAAAGGCATAGTCAAAGAGCTCACGGCCCATCACGGTCTCTCTCAAGATGTTCAATGCAGTTGCTGGTTTAGCATAAGCGTTTGGTCCAAATTGGACAATGTTTTCAGAGTTGGTCATGATAGGCTCCAATTGGTCTTTTGGCAGCTTCATGTAATCCACGATCTTATAGGCAGGACCACGACGGGAAGGAAAATCCTTATCCCATTCCTGTTCTGTCAAATACTGAAGGAAGGTATTCAAGCCTTCATCCATCCAAGTCCATTGGCGCTCGTCTGAATTGACGATCATCGGGAAGAAGTTATGGCCTACTTCGTGGATAATCACACCGATCATGCCGTATTTCACGGCCTCTGTATAAGTACCGTCTTCATCTGCACGACCATAGTTGAAACAGATCATCGGATATTCCATACCATTTGCAGCTTCTACAGAGATAGCTACCGGATAAGGATAAGGGATAGAGAATTTAGAATAAGTTTTTAAGGTATGTGCGACCACCTTAGTAGAATATTTACGGTATAGCGGATAGGCTTCAGGACCATAATAAGACATGGCCATAGGCTGGTTTCCTGGAATACCTTCATTGACACGCAAAGCATCCCAAATCAAGCGACGAGAAGTTACAAAGGCAAAATCACGTACGTTCTTAGCTTCATATACCCAAGTTTTCTTTGCAGTCGATTTCTGTTGGATCGCTTTGTTTGCTTCCTCTAGGGTCACGATCTCAACCGGTTCTTTCGATTGCTGTGCCTGTTTCCACCTGCCTAATTGAGCAGGGCTCAATACCTGTGCATAGTTTTGGCATTCACCGGTAGCACCGACCACATGGTCTGCCGGAACGGTGATATTCACTTTATAATCGCCGAAAACTAGAGCAAATTCCCCTCTTCCAGTAAACTGTTTGTTTTGCCAGCCTTGGAAATCGGAATAGACTGCCATTCTTGGAAACCACTGGGCTATGGTGTACAGGTTATTGTCATCTTTTGCAAAATGCTCAAATCCACCACGTCCACCTTCTACCATACGATCAGAGATCTTATAATCCCAATCAATTTTCAGGACGAATTTTGCTCCCGGTTTCAATGCTGTAGGAAGATCTATACGCATCATGGTATAATTGATGGTATATTTCAAAGCCTTGTTGGCACCATCGGTAACCTTATGGATATTGACCCCAAATCCTTTTTTCTCTGGAACCAATGACTTCAGCTCACCGATAGACATTTTCTCCCTTAAGCTGCTTTGGTCGAAACGTTTATTTTCAGCATTATCTGCATGCTCATTCTCATCCAACTGAATCCATAAATAGGTCAATGGATCAGGAGAATTGTTGGTATAGGTGATGGTTTCAGATCCTTTCAATACCCGATTGACATCATCCACCTCCACATCAATCACATAATCTGCCTTCTGTTGCCAATACATGGAACCTGGCGCACCAGATGCCGTTCGGAAGATATTTGGATCCGTCAAAAGGTTTCCCAATTGCTCGAACTTATTCCCATGGTTGGACCCTGGGTTATGCTGCATCTGCGCATGGGCAGAATATATGCTTGCCGAGCCTAACAGGGCAAGGCAAATGGTTTTGATTAATTTTGAATATAATTTCATAATGGAATACGTTCAAGTGCCATAATAAAGGAGATCCCAATCACTGCGGATGAAAGGAAGAAGCTCCAATCTCGGTTGCTAACCGCAAAAATCTTCAGCATCAGTTCCGACAACAGAATAACAAAAAATACGATGATCAGTTGTCCAAACTCCAGACCTATATTAAAGGACAACAATGGAAGGACAATATTCGCTTCCTGGCCCAGTAAAGATTGTAAGTAATTTGAAAATCCAAGACCATGGATCAACCCAAAGAACAAGGTCATGGCATAGAGGACATAAGGACTGCGCTGTTTTCTTCTTTTTGGGAGATTATAGAATGCAGTAGCCAGTATTGTCACTGGAATCAAGAATTCTACCCAAGCGGTATCCACCCTTACTATTTTGAAAGCGGCCAAGGTCAAGGTAATAGAGTGGCCAACGGTAAAAGCAGTTACCAGCCAAAGGATTTTCTTCCAATCTTTAAGCGTATAACTACAACATAAAACGAGAACAAACAAGATGTGGTCGTAACCGGTCAAGTCTAAGATATGCTGCCAACCAAGTTGAAAATAGATAGAAAAATCGCTCATTAATTAGGTCTTGTAATAATAACATAGCAAAATTAATATTATTTTAACATAGACAAACGGATTTACTAATTTTAAACAATTTTGCACATAATTGTTGCAAAAAGTCTAGAGCATGGATTGGAAGAAATTAAAATTAGGATTGTTGTTCATTGGGGTTTTTAGTGCTTTAATTGCCTTTGCACATCCTTTTTATGTCAGCATTACCTCTGTCGACTACAACCCGACCAAAAAACGGGTAGAGGTTTCCTGTCGATTGTTTTATGATGACCTGGAAGTAGCCTTGAAAAACCAATTGGGTCAACACATTGATGTGATCCACCCAAAAAACAAGGCAGCGGCAGATTCTGCTATATCGAAATATATCCGTCAAAACTTCAAGATCAATATCAACAATCAACCGCGTAACCTCCGTTATGTTGGCTATGAAATCGAGGAGGATGTAGCTTGGTGTTATTTGGAAGTCAGCGATGTTCCTGCCATCAATAAGTTGGACATCGTAAACCAGCTGCTGTTTAAGGACTTCAAGAACCAATCGAACATCATGCACATCAAAGTCAACAACACTAAAAAAAGCACCAAACTCGACAATCCTAAACGGACAGCCAGTTTCACATTCTAATCGTACTTGGTTTTTGGGATTTAGGGTCAGGAGAATACGAACCCTCTAGAAACACAAAATGCTTTTTTCTCAAAAAGCACGTCTAATTTAATTTGTTTTGGTTTTGTAGAAGGGTTAACTTTTCTTGTTAACACTTCTAGTTTGTGGGCTTGGTTGGTTTCCGATAAACCCTACATTCGTCACATAGAATGAAAATGGGTTCTGGATCATTTTTTCTTTTTTACTTCTTTCTTTTTTAATCATATTATAACCTTTCTTTTATTGTTTGCTAGTAATATAACAAATTTTGAACCAAATTCCAAATTTTTGGAGACATAAGACAAGAGACCTGCGTGGAGGATTGTTTTTAGACAGGAAAGGAAATTGTATTTCTATTTTTTTGGACCGTCGGCATTTGAACCAGGAATGGAAGGGATTGGAGGATAGACCAAGATTTGGGCATGAACCAGGATGGGGTTCGACTCCGCTCACCCAACGAGGATTGGAGGATGGACCAAGATTATGGTCAATTTGTCGCTGGAAAGACCCCAATACTGTAGGGGCGTATCGCATACGCCCGCAGCATGCATACCTAAATTATTATCATCTTCTGATTAATGAAATTCATAGATTTTCAAATTCTTGGTCGAACAATTTCTACAAACCAATCCCATCGCACGGGGCATCGACCTTCTATCCATTTTTCTGCCAAGGAAATGAGCCGGAGGCTAAAGGGCTTCCTGAGGAAGATTTGATGTTTGTAGTAAACCCACAGAGTGGGTGAAATCTTTTTCTGAAAAACCTTTTAAAAACAGTGCGTTCGCGGTGCCCACGATGACAGACATCTCAAAAAAACAAAAAAAATAGATTCTTCGCTTCGCTCAGAATCCCTCTCAGGAGGCTTCCAATTCTGAACGATTAGTGAAGAATCTGTACGTAAATGCCCCAACATGTGCTTGTCATCCTTGATCGAAGATCAAGGACCTGTTCGCCAATGCAACCTTTGTTTGCATACTACCGAGATGCTTCGTTTCTACCAATGACAAATTTATTCGATTGTTTTTCTAGGTATTTAGACCTATTTCTATTTTCCAGAAGAATATTTTTATGCGTCATATATCCCCAGAGGGGATGAATTATTTTAGCATGGATGGTAAACAATATAGGGTTAATGCAAAAACGACGTTCGATTAATCGAACATCGTTTTTGCGCGACTTCCAGGCTAACGTGCCATGCCTGCTAAAATAATGGAACCTCGATAGGGTTCAACTGAATAGTTGAACAATTGCGCATTTCCAATTCTGAACGATGAGTGAAGAATCTGTACGGTTCTCTACTAATAATGCGTGTCATGCTGTAACGAAGGTACAGGACCTGTACGCCAATACAATCTTTTTTCGCAATACTCCGAGATGCTTCGTTCCTCAGCATGACAAAAAAAATAACACTTTCAGAAAGTTCTATTGTCTTATGTCTATTGTCTTATGTCTTCCCCTAATTCGCCATATTCACTGCATGCCTATGGATAAACTCAGACGGTGAACTATGCAAGATATGTTTGAATACCCGATTAAAATGGACAACGGTATTGAAGCCACATTGGTAGGCGACTTCGGAAATGTTTTCGGTGGATTTGTTGATGAGCAATTGGCAGGCTTTTTCGATTCGGATTTCATTTAAAAAGGTCACGTAGGTTTTCATGGTGTGCTTTTTAAAATACTTACAGAATGCAGATGGCGTCATGTGGATGAGTTTGGCGACTGCGTCGATACTGATTTCCCGGTTGTAGTTTTCTAGGGAATAGCGAAGGACCTCATTGATCCTTACTCCGACCTTATCGTTGAAGTTTGACTCTGGCAGACCGGAATACAAGGAGATCATCTCCTTTTCGTTGGCGATCAGGTAATCAAAAATCTCCAAGACGCGCATGAGTTTAGGGAGCCCTTCTTCCCGCAATAGGGATTGGAAGATGGTCCTAACTGGGAGGCTGTATCGCTGGATGAGCTTTTTACTGGAATCTAAGGAATTAAAGATATCTCGGATCCGATGCAACTCCTGCATATTGAAGAATGACTGCATTTTGTCAAAGGCTACGAAAATATGGACCACATGGATTTGGTCCTCCTCCGCTCCTTCTTTAATAAAGATATGGGGATCATTGGCCTTAAGGATATAGATTTCATTTTCAAAAAATGGCTGTATCAAGTTTCCGATTACGACCGAACCCCTACCTTTTAGGATATAGGAAACCTGGATTTCCTTGTGCCTATGGTAATGAGTATAGAATTCTTCCCTCAGGTCTTCTTGAATATAAAACGAACCGGCTCCGAAAGCAGGCACAGTAAATTCAATTGGATACCTTGCTTCCATTGTCTTTAAAGCTTCCATACATTCCTAATTTTTGTCCCAATTCAACTGGTTAATGTTGTTTGGGTATAATGATATTCATAATTTAGTTATAACAAAAATATCAATTTTTTACAATCTCAGGGTATTATTTGAAAATATATAAGAATATTTCCGTAATAAATTTCTGACATAAATCATATTTCATTCATTCTCATCCATTTCGAGTATTTTTATTGAATTACAATCCATTCGCAACTTCTACAGGAATTCGTTAAATTCGAAAAAAATAAATCACTGAAAATTTATTATTCATGATCAAAGAGGCATTCATTATAGGTGCAGGTGGAGCTGTGGGAAGCGTGTTAAGGTATTACAGTGGACAATTTATCAGTAAAAACTATCCTAGCCAGATTCCACTGGGCACTTTGATCGTCAATCTTTTAGGCTGCCTGCTGATCGGAATATTACTAGGCTATTTCGCCAAGAACCAAGGATTGAGCAATGAATGGAAACTTCTGCTTGTAACAGGCTTTTGCGGTGGTTACACCACTTTTTCCACCTTTGCAGCCGAGAATATCACTCTTATCCAAAATCAACAGGTTTCCCAAGCTATTTTATATATAGGCCTTAGCGTCCTATTGGGATTGGCAGCGGTATACTTTGGTATAATGATTTCAAGATTGTTCCAGTAATAGACTATGCCCTAGTCTTGGCAATCAATTCTGAACGCAACACCTTTTTCTGTATGGTATGGTCTTTCATCTGTTGGGTCAAAGCAACCACGCTATCCTTTGCCAACTGTTCAATAGGTTGTTTTACGTGGATAATAGGATGGTAAAAGAAATCATAGACCTCACTAAAGTCAAAACACATCACATTCAAGTCTTTCGGGATCTGAACGCCTTTTTGAGTCAGGTATTTTAAACCGGCAACGGACAGTGTATTGGTGGCAAATACAATGGCATCAGCCTTTTGGGTCTCCAGGATTTCATCCAGCACCTTATTCAGTTCCTGCTGTTGCTTGTTGAAATTGATTTTATAGACCTTGGATTGAATCGTTGCACTGGCATCCAAAAATCCCTGTTCACGATCTTTCATATGCTGAAGGCTGCTTTTATAAGCTACAAATGCCAAGTTCTTGTAGCCCATTTCCAGCAGATGGCTGACGGCAGTCTGCATGGATTCCTTATTGTCCGTAATGACATAACTGGAATTGACATGGTTAAAATGTCTATCGATCAAACAGATGGGAATTCCGAGGGAGATTATGTATTCAATGGTTTCTTCTGAATTATCCGGTGGAGAGATAATAAAGCCATCGACCTGTCTTTTAATAAAGACATCGACCAAGTTTTTTAGCTTTTCAGTACTTTCATCCGAACTACCAATAATGGTGGTCAATCCAAAATGTCCAGATTCATCTTCTACACCTCGCGCAATAGAGGCAAAAAAAGGATTTGAAATATCTGCCACGATCAGGCCAATCGTATTGGTCTTTCCCGTTTTTAAGCTTTTCGCAATATGGTTGGGCTGATAATTCAGTTCTTTGGCGGCTTGCCTGATTTTCTCAGCAGTTTCTTTCCCTACTCTACCCTTCTCCTCATTTCCACTTAACACATAAGAAACTAAGGCTGTAGAAACACCGATTTTCTGAGCAATATCCTTTAATGATACCTTTTTTACCATGTTGTAAATATATTATTATTAATTCATAATTAACCTTTCGTTACCATTTAGAGAGCACATTTTCTCCCCAATGGTCGATTATTCTATTTACGGCTTCGGATGCGGCACCGTTCCCCCAATCATAGATGGTAAACTCACCGATTCCAATCCCATTGGAATCCGTATGGCCATCATGCCCATAGTTTTCCATCATAAAGCCATAATCTTGTTTTCCAAGAAAAGGCCAGCGTTTTTGCCACTGCTCTTTGGTTTCTTGGTTTTCTGGCGCATACATCATCACAAAGGATGCTTTGAGGGCAGCAATGCCACGCTGCATATAGTCTTTTCGATCTAATTCCTTCCCGTATTGCATGATCAGCTCTGCAAATAAGCTTTGCCTACAATCATTCCATTCAGCATCAGCGTTCATCACGCCAAAACCTCCAAGTGCATGGATATAGATGAAGGATGGCTGCCAAACAGCCTGCCACATCAACAATTCATCCAGCACTCGTTTTCCTTTTAGTAAATATGCCTTGTCACCGGTTACCTTATAGGCTTCCATCGCCGCTTGAGCGGTATAGTACATGCTCAAGGTATTCTGCTTGTACATATCATTTCTTGCAATTTTCTTGGCAACTAGGCTGTCATGTCCAAAGCGGCTACAGGACCAATAGGTTTCAAAATCCTCCCATCTCCCGATTGGCACAATTTCCTTTTCAATGACATCTAAGGACTTTAAGGCAGATTCTTTATATTTTTCCAGCTTGCTGATTTGATATAGTTTCAGCAAAAAACTTACGGACATGGCAGATTCCGGCGATTTGCTCAAGATATCCATATCATTTTGGCCCTGTAGGTCCAGCCATGCCGGAAAATAACCATCTGGCCGCTGTATATTGATCAAAGCATCAGCATAACGAACCGCATAGTCCAATAGACGTGGGTCTTTTTCCAACTCCTGATACCAATCCAGCATTAATAATGCTGTATAACTCATGTCCAGGACATGATAAGGCGATTCCTTTGCATTCCAGGTAAAGGGATTACGGTTAGAGTTACCGAAATAATAAGTATCCCAACCTGCAGAACGCCAATATTTTTTTCCGGCTATTTCCACTTCCTTCATCTCGGTAGCAATCAAGCCCGGAAAGAAACCGTTCTTTTGGGGAAAGGAAAGGGCCAATTCTTTGGTCATATTGGCATAACGTTTCAACGAATCGATGTTTTTTCGTTTCGCATAGCGAAATAAACCAGACGCAGACCGGAAAGAGTTGAACCATGCTTGGTTCCAAATCGACCTAAACTCCCTTTCATTGACTTCGCCGGGATAATTTGGGCTTTGGGTAACATTGACGATAAAGGTTGCGGCTCCTACCCTTTTTCCATTCAAATCAAACTCTTGCCAGACCGCATCCCGCCAATATTTGAAAGCCCATTGATAGGTATAATCCACGTAGGGATCTAGATTGTTATCTGGTAAAGGTTCCCCTTTTTGATACAGTTTTTCACCCCATTGATTCCACATAAACTGATTGATACTGGCAAATGGATTTTGAATATTGTCGGGATCAGAAGAGTATTTGACAAAAAATTCCAAACGATAGGAACCTGCCGGGAACTTGGTTTTTTCCTCCTTTTCATAGAGAATATGGTCGGTAATTTTCGAATTAGCTTGTCCCAAGGTCAATAAATTTGCTGTGGCATTGAGGTCCAAATACCAAGGAACAGCAGGTTTGGTCTCCAACAAGGACACATCTGGAATGATAGCCAAGGATTTTTGGGCATCATGCACGATCATGGCAGCAGAACGAAACACATGCTGTGCTACGATATGGTTATCCGTAGGTGTTAGATGCGGAGCCCAATGAAAGCTTGGTTTAAAGGCAGGCTTAACAGCCACATAGAGCCTTTCTAGACTGGTATCGGACAATATTTTCCAATTTACCTCGACCCTATAGGTCTGTTTATCGACTTTTTTGAATTTGATTTCAGGGCTTTGGTTTCCAATTTTGGAATACTCAAGATTGGAAATATAAGACTTTAAGGATTTTGGGATTCCTTGGCCAAAGGCTAATGAAGAGAGCATAGCATTCAAGCAGGTAACCAAAACAACAACTATGTAAATCAAATAAATTCTCATTTCAATTTATTCTACAGTATTAATCATGGAACCAAAAGCCAGGTACTTTGCATAGCGTTTGTCAAACAACTCCTTCTTTTCTGGATTGGGCAAATATTCCTTTTCGAAGCCTGAACCCATCTTATCCATGGCTTCGGACAGTGAAGTATAAATCCCTGCGGCAGTGGCAGCCAGCATGCATGCGCCCATAGCACAGGTTTCATCAGAGCGATGGACCATAATGGGCCTTTGCAGGACATCAGCCAAGGTTTGCATTACATAATCTGATTTCTTGGCAATCCCCCCTATTCCGATGACCCCTTGGATGGCCACACCTTGGTTTTCCACATGCTCCACAATGGCACGGGAGCCAAAACAGGTGGCCTCCACCAAGGCCTGAAAGATATTGACTGGATTGCTACCCAAGTCCAGGTTGAACAATGCTGCGGTCAAGGAAGGGTTTACGTCAGGCGTTCGCCGACCATTGAACCAATCCAATGCCAGTTCGGAATCTTCTTGGATAGGCTGTTGTTTGGCCAATTCGGAAAGCTCTGAAAGTAAATTTCGCTCAAGTTCATCCCTTAAATCTGAAATGGCTTGACTACCCAGTGATGCAGATCTTTTCAGACTATTCTTTATTGGCCACAACAGCAAGTTCTTCAACCAATTATATACATCACCAAACGCGGATTGACCAGCTTCTAAACCAATATATTGTGGCACGATTGAGCCTTGGACCTGTCCACAGATCCCTTGTACCAATCGATCTTGTAATTCTTCTCTATCAATTACCATCATATCACAGGTCGAAGTTCCCATGACCTTGCACATATACCCTGGTTGGATTTGTGCTCCAATGGCGCCAACATGGGCATCAATGGCCCCAACACAGATCAAAACATCTGTTTTTAAGCCCAATTTATCGGCCCATTCTTTGGATAGATTCCCGACAAGCTCATCTGCTGTAAAAACCTCCTTATTAATGGAATGGTATATCTTTTCCAGTTTAGGGTCTAAATGGGTAAAGAATTCCAGCGGAGGATACCCTCCTAATTCCTGTGCCCATAAAGCCTTGTGCCCTGCGGCACAGACATTCCGCTTGAGGAGCTGTGCATCTTGATTGCCCGTCAAAAGATAGGGTAACCAATCACTCTGTTCAAGCCAGGAATGGGTCGCATTATAGACTTCTTCGTCTGTCCTTGCCATGTGGAGCAATTTGGACCAAAACCATTCGGAAGAATAGGCACCCCCACAATAACTCAGGTAATTAACTTCTAAACCCTGGGCTTTTTGGTTGATCTCCTCCACTTCCTTGATGGAACTATGATCTTTCCACAGGAAAAACATGGCATTCGGATTTTCAGAAAATTCCGCTGACAATGCCAAAGGTTGACCATGCCTATCAATGGCTACCGGGGTCGAGCCCGTAGCATCAATGGAAATGGCGAGGACATTGGCCTTGATTTCATCATTGGCATTTGCCAAACATCCCTTCAGACAGGCTTCCAGGCTTTCTATATAATCCAATGGATGCTGACGAAATTGACTTTGTTTTGGGTCGCAATACAGTCCTTCCTTCCATCTTTTAAAGCTAGATGTAGCCGATCCAAGGACTTCTCCATTAGCAGAATCGACCAGTAGAGCCCTCGCTGAATCGGTTCCAAAATCAACGCCAATTACATATGATTGTTTCATTTAAACTCCTATTAATGTGATGGATTTGACATATCCAATTTACCTTCTACTTTACCTACTCCCCAAATCGCAAAGACCGCAATCACCACATAACAAAGCACTGGAATAATGAATCCAGTGGCCATAGAACTATGGTCTGCGATCAAGCCCATCAATGGTGGACAGAATGCCCCACCTGCTACTGCCATAACCAAGAAGGAAGATCCTTTTTTAGTTAGGGTACCTAGGTTATTGATGCCTAAGGCAAAAATGGTCGGGAACATAATGGACATGAAAAAGTAGGTTAAGAACAACGCAAACACAGATACCCAACCCAGGTTCATGAACACCAAGATGTTCAAGATCACATTCATGACCGCATAAAAGCCTAGAAGGCGATGTGGTGCAATAAACTTCATCAGATAAGATCCTGTCAATCGACCAATCCAGAAAGCTCCCATCCCACCGATGGCAAGGATAAGGGAAGCCGCCTGTTCATCATTTTTCGGCATAAAGAATTCGCCGAAAGAACCCAGATTGCCCATGATATTGGAAATCGGAGTTTTCAGGTCATGAATCGCATCGATCACGTAGTTGATGAAAAATGAATTGGTACCAGTTTGGGCCGCTACATAGAGAAATTGCGCCACTACAGCGAAAATAAAGACTGGATGCTTCAGCAAATTCCGCATCGGTGGGTTTTCCTCGTATTCCCCAGATTCCTTTTTCTCTTTGATTTCGGGTAATTTAATAATCAAAAACACGATAGCAACCAAAACCACCACACATCCTATCCCAATATAGGGTTGAACCAAGGAATCGAATTTATCATGCTCGCCTTCAGCTTCCGTTCCAAAGATCATCAATCCGCCGATCAAAGGCCCTAAGATCCAGCCCAAGCCATTGAATGACTGGGAAATATTGATCCTTCTTGCTGCCCCTTCCTTTGATCCTAAAACAATGGAATAAGGGTTTGCGGCCGTTTCTAGGAAGGCCAAGCCACAGGCTATCACAAACAATGCGGTCAAGAATGGGATAAATGCTGCGAGTTTGGCGGCCGGATAGAACATAAATGCACCAATAGCAAACAGAACCAAGCCGAAGATAATACCTTTCTGATAACCGAATTTCTTGATAAAAAGCCCTGCAGGGATGGCCATGGCCAAATAACCGATGTACAATGAGAATTGTACAAAACCCGATTGCGCCTTGGAAACATGCAATAGATCCTGGAAATGCTTATCAAGCACATCCAAAAAGCCATGGGCAAAGCCCCATAAAAGGAATAAACTACAGATGAACAGAAATGGAACCAACAAATAGTTCCCTTCATCATCCCGAAACAATGATTTCTTATGGTTGCTCATGTTGTTATTTATAAAGTGGTCCAAATACTTCACATGCTCGATAATCCGCACCTTCTTGGTTCATACCGAAGGCTGCCCAAGTAGCGGGTCTAAACAAGCGGTTTGCAGGAACATTATGCATACAGACAGGGATACGTAGCATAGCTGCCATGGTGATCAGGTCATGCCCGATATGGCCATAACTGATGGCACCATGGTTGGAACCCCAATTTGCCATGACGGAATATACATCGGTAAAGGCTCCTTCACCGGTCAGTTCAGGCACAAACCAGGTGGTCGGCCAAGTTTTGTCGGTACGTTCATCCAAGACCTTATGCACTTTTTCCGGAATATCAACGGTATAACCTTCAGCAATTTGTATGGTTGGCCCTAAACCTTTTATTAAATTAATCCGGCACATGGTCACTGGCATACCGCCCTTGCTCAGGAAGTTGGAAGAATAACCTCCTCCCCTGAAATAATCACGGTTTGCGGGATACCAAGTCGTGGCCTTTAAACAGGCTTTTGCCTCTTTATCGGAGATCTCCCAGAATGGTTTCATGACGGGTTTCCCATTGGCCGATTGCTGTCCGGTACCATCCAAGGTTGCCGAACCCGAATTGATCAAATGGATAAAGCCATCTTTAGCGGCACCTGAAGGTTTCCATCCGCTCACTCTTTTTACTGCCTCTGGGGACCAATAGGTCCTGACATCTGCGAATATCTGTGCAGTATTGGTCAAAAGATAGTTGAAAGCCATAGAAACCCCATTTAGGGAGTCGTTTTCTGTTGCGACCATAAAAGGGTTGCGGATTCCATTCCAATCGAATGAAGAGTTCAAGATAGCTTCTGAGAAGTCGCCATTCGGTAGGAAGTCCGTCCATTGTCTTTGGCCTTGGAATCCTGAAATGAAGGCATTGTGACCCATTGCTTCTTCAGCATGGCCCATTTCCTTCAATTTTGGATTGCCGATCATCAGGTCGCGGATAATGAGGGTCATTTTTACTACAAATTCCCAATCCTCATCTTTTTCTTTCCTGTTTTTTACTTTATGCTTCTGGTTGAAATCGGCACCTTCCTTACAATGCTTTTTGGTCCATTCTAAGGCTTTCTTGAATTCGTCTTCATCATAGATTCCTAACTGAATGCGTCTCAGTACTTCTGAGGAGTCGACATACTCGTTTCGCATGCCTAAATATTCTTGGAAGAATTCAGCATTTACGATGGAGCCAACAATCCCCATGGAAACCGAACCGATAGCCAAATAGCTTTTACCGCGTAACATCGCAACTGCAAGGCCGGATTTGGCAAAGGAGAGCAGTTTATCTCTCACATCATTCGGAACCTTGCTATCCCCCATATCTTGCACATCATGTCCATAAATGCTAAATACGGGCAGTCCTTTTTGATTATGGGCAGCTACCGTTGCCGCAAGATAAACGGCACCAGGTCTTTCGGTTCCATTGAAGCCCCAAATGGCCTTTGGTCGGATGGGATCCATATCCATGGTTTCAGATCCATAACACCAACAAGGGGTTACGGATAGGGAAACACCGACTTGCTCCAGGTCAAACTTTTCCTGGCAATCTGCCGCTTCCTTGACCCCACCGATACAGCTATCCGCAATGACACACTGTACTGGACTTCCGTCTGGATATTTCAATTCTGATTCATATAGTTTTTTCACAGCCTTGGCCATGTTCATGGTGGTATCTTCTAAGGATTCCCGGATGCCACCCCAGCGGCCATCAATGATGGGTCTGATCCCGATTTTTGGATATTTGTTCATTATTAAGCGGTTTAGAATGCAGTTTGAATATCTTCAACAGTTATATTAAATAACTTCTTTAATAGACTAGCTATTTGAGTTTTATCCCCAACGAAATGATACACGTTATGGGTATGCTCCAATTTTTCTGAAGGTTTTAGGAATGCTGCCGGAGAAACACTTTCGATCTCATAGAACGGTCCCATTTGGCTTCCATCTTCTAATGGCCCATCGTTATAGGCATTGACAGCATCTCCCACAAAAGGGTCTTTTTTGGTTGTCCATTCCTGGTTCAAATAAACCTTGCTGGAATCGATCGAAAACTTGGTTACCGTCAAGATTCCATTCGCTAGGTCATAACTTCCGGCAATGGTTTTAGCTCTTGAAGGCGACAATCCTAGCTTGCCCCTTGACTTACCATCAGCCTTAAAGTAAAGGACACCATTTTTGTAACTGATTCTATCTTTATCGATTTCTCCGAAATAATCAGTCGTGGCCACCTTTCCTTTAGCGGTTTCTTCATAAGGGACCAGAATAACCGTGCTGTCGGTAGGCATGAACATATCTAAGCTCCAAAGACACGGTGCCCCAGTTTCTTTTGTCCAAGCTTCTTTACCGGTATTGCTGATGCTGTTGATCGTGCTAAAGCCTACGGATTTTATCTGATCGGATAGTTGAATACCTAAATCGGCTTCAATCTGGGAATTACTCAACATTTTGATGTCACGGTTAAGTTTCATGCTGAGCACGGTACCTGCATAATTTTTCAATTCTGCTGTTTTTTCCATGCTTGCTGAATTTCCAGTCGCAGAAAGTAAGGTCCAGGCCTCGGTATCAATTGCTGCAGGTGTTTTCCAATGATCATAGACCATTTCACTCCCCTTTTCGAAGTACAGGGAAAATGGACCGCCTTCAGGACCTAGCCATAGACGGTCTTCACCACCATAAGCATTCATGTGTGGATCGACCGGCGCCGTAAAAGCCTTGTAATTCACCCAGCCGAAACTTTTACCATCGGGTCCTTCAGCCGTAGAGGTAAAGACCTTGCCTTGATATTTTGGAGACACCAAGATTTGCCCTAGACCACTCTCATTGCTCAAAATCAAAATGCTATCGTGCTTCTGCAAGAATTGCAGATCATAGCCAAATTGGCCTTCGTTATAATTTGTACTCACGGTATCCTGGGTTGAAGATTCATTTTTCTTGCTTTCTTGGCAGGAGCTAGCCAGCAACAGTGCCGAAGCCCCCATTAATGCATGTAGCCATGTGTTTTTCATAGAAATTTAGTTTACTTCTAGATCGTTCTTGGATGGAAGATTTGGAAACTTGTTATGTGGTTCAGATTGATACCAATACGCAACAGAGATCATATCTGACTTCTGCGGCAGGTATCGTCCTTCTGAACGCCAGCCTAAATCCTGGATCGTCACTTTTAGGTCACCATCGAATCGCACCGGATCCATGATATGCCAACGGTACATGCCAAAACGCGCCTGGGACTCATATACGCCATCAGGACGGATTACTTGGTGCAGGCCAGCGAATGCTGTGGAATATTCTTGATATTGCCTTGTAGCCTTGTTTTCGAAGTTGTAGGAACCACAGAAATAATCCTCTAACCCAGTTCCTACGATGGTAGCAAAATCCTTATCACCATCCATGAAGAACTTAATCTCTCCCTCTCCCCACCAACCAATGTTGTTGACTCCTACGCCTAGATAAGTTCCTACATATTGTCCTTTCCCTTTGATGCCATCGATGATGGTATGCAATGAGCCTTGGGTTGGATTGGAACGGCGATATTGTGCATGGAAATAACCCTCATCTTCAGGAACTTCCGTTACCGCGTAATCAATCTGGTAATACAGGTTCATTGGTTCACTGGAAATATTCTCCATCGTGATCTTAGCGCTCTTCCTGAATGGCATCTTCCAATAGGAATTGAATGCGCTACCCGGGTTGACCGTCATTGCCAAGGAATTCAAAGGAGCAAAACGATGCCAAGCCATGCCAAAGAATGGTCCTACCGGAGATTCTACGGAAGGAGTTGACTCGCCATCCCAATAGATCCTGAAGATGGTATGATTCCAGTTTCCAGTTGGCGTCATCCACATGTGCTGAATCACACCGGATTCATTGATTTCAGCCATGGTAAAGGTTTCTCCTGGCGCAATGGTGATATATGGGTTAACTTTCCAACCCACTCCCAATTCACGGGAAGCATGGGAAGCATTGGCAACGTTCTTTTGACCCGCCTGTTTTGCTGGGTCTGCCATTCCGCCTTTCCCTTTTGCACCGGTAAAGTTTTCTGGGCTAATTGATCTGGTTTTGGCATTGGAAAGTTTGGATAAGTTACCCAAACTCATATCTATTCCGTTAAAAGACTGCTTTTGCTGCGCATAGGACATGCCGCAAAGAAATAAGGAAGCTAATAATAATTTAATTTTCATGATTTATTTATTAGTTGATTATTCAAATGTTCACTCGGAAATCACATTTTACTTTTGAAAAGAGCGACCAAAACTTCCGGTTAGAAAAAGAATTTGGCTATTGCTTTAATCGTTTAAGCATTTCAGGAATAAACGATGTCTGCTGGAGACGATTTCATTAAAACAATTGCGGAACTTTTCAGTTTATAATTACACAATGTTAATGCTTAATCGTTTAATATCAAAATAAATTGTAAAAATATTTTGGCTCAAATGAACAAATTAAAGTGCCATGAAATTTGATAATCCAATGAAAACAGGAGTTATTTTAATTCTAACAACATTTTTAATAAAGTTTATCGTTTTGTAACAATTCAATTTGGATACCACAAGAACTATGGCCTCCCTCGATTTCGATAGAAGAAAAAAAATGAGCTGTTTAAATAAAAACAGCTCAATTGAGTTTACTAAAGGTTGATTACAAATATATCTTGGTATACTTAGTCATTTATCAAAGACCGATCTAAGTGCACATAGCCCCCATCTACATGGATTAACTGGCCAGTGGTATGGCTAGAGCGATCTGACAATAAGAAAACAGCCATATTGGCGATTTCTTCCACCGTGGTCATCCGGTTTTCAAGTGGAATCCTACTGGTTATCTTTTTCAATGTTTCTTCAGGATTGGGAATCGTCTTGATCCAGTTTTCATATTGTGGAGTCATGCTTTCCGCAACGACAATGGCATTGACCCGGATGGAATAAGGTAGCAGTTCAACTGCCCACTCTCTGGTCAATGCATTCCTTCCTCCATTGGAGGCAGCATAGCCAGAAGTACCTCCCTGCCCTGTTTCTGCAGTTTTAGAGCTGATGTTTAAAATATTCCCTTTGCTTTTCTTCAGCTCCGGCAGACAGTAATGGGCCATCAGGAAATAATGAACCAAGCTATTGTGCAAGGACTTGACAAATGAGTCGTAATCGCCATTCTCTAGGCTTACCCCATCGTTTAACCCCGCATTGTTCACTAATCCATCGATTCGACCACATTTAGCAACCACAGCTTCAATTGCCTTTTTGCAATCCTCTGGATTAGTTAATTCAGCTTGGACAGCAAATGATTTAAAGCCTTTGGCAGCTAACTCCTCCTCTACGGCAAGATTGTCTTTTTCCTTTCTTCCTATAATAACGGGTATCGCTCCTTCTGCTGCTAAAAGCTCCACAATTCCTTTCCCGATCCCTTTGGCTCCCCCGGTAACCAAAACAACTTTATCTTTTAAATTTAAGTTCATATAAACTATTTTAATCCGTAGAATTTCACCGCATTATCTCCCCAGAACCCTTTCAACTCCTGTTCATTAAAATCTCCTAAGCGATCCTCCACAATCTTAAGGGCATCTTCGTAGCTCCCTGCCAACAAACATACCGGCCAATCAGATCCGAACATCAACCTTTCCTTGCCAAAGCATTTGATAACATGGTCTAGGTATTCCGTAAAATGGTCTAATTTCCAATGCTTCCAATCTGCCTCAGTCCCTAAGCCCGAAATCTTACAATGGACATTCGGATAATTGGCCAACTGTTCAATATAGCTGGCCCATTCTGTAAATACCTGGGATTTGATTGGAGGTTTGGCAATATGATCCAGTACAAAAGCTTGATTAGGATTGGCTTCCACACACTTCAGTGAGCTCTGGTAATGACGAGGACGCAACAGGAGATCATAAGTATAATTGAATTTCGTCAAGGCGGCAATCCCACGCAAGAATTCGTCACGATGAAGAAAATCAGGGTCATCCTCTCCTTCCACAATATGCCTGAACCCTTTGATAACCTGATGTTTTGAGAAGTTTTGAAGATATTCCTCAACCTTTTCGGACCTGAGATCTACCCATCCCACAATACCTTTGATCAGGGCATATACTTGAGAAAGCTCTACTAAAAATTCGGTCTCGCGGTGGGTTTGGTCCGCCTGTACAGCTACCACCCCATCAAATCCCAGTTGCTTTAGCGTGCCTGAAATATCATTTGGAAGGAAATTGCGCTGGATGGCGGACATTTCATCAGTAATCCATGCGTCCTTTATGGGGTCATAGAGCCAAAAATGTTGATGAGTATCTATTCTCATAATATCATTTTAACCTTTGTTGAAAGCAACCACTTCTTGGCGTTGTTCACCAAGGTAATCTGCTCCTAATTCAATAACATCTCCCGCTTTAAGGTATATTGGTGGATCAAAGCCCAAACCAACACCAGCAGGTGTTCCAGTAGAGATTACATCCCCAGGTAAAAGGGTCATGAACTGTGAAACATAGGAAACCACAAAAGGCACATTGAAGATTAAGTTAGAGGTATTACCATTCTGGTAAGTTTTACCATTCACCTTCAACCAAAGTTTTACGTTGTTGATATCTGGTATTTCATCCGCCGTCGTCATAAATGGTCCAATCGGCGCGAAGGTATCACAACCTTTACCCTTATCCCAAGTTCCACCACGTTCAAGTTGGAATTCACGTTCAGAGACATCATTGTGCAGCACATAGCCTGCAACATAATCCAATGCATCAGCCTCTTCGACATAAGAAGCTTTCTTTCCGATAACAATGCAGAATTCGACTTCCCAATCGGTCTTCACAGAATTCCTTGGGATCATCACCTGATCATTAGGCCCAACCAAGGCAGTCGTAGACTTCATAAAGATAATTGGTTCTGCTGGAATCTTTGCTCCAGTTTCCTCCGCATGGTCTTTATAGTTCAAGCCAATACATACGATCTTGGATGGTCTCGTAAATGGAGCCCCTAATCGAGAATCTGCTGGAATCTCAATCAGTTTCCTCTGATTCGCTTTCACAAACTCTTCCAATCGAGCCAATCCATTGTCTGTAAAAAATTCTTCGTTATAGTCTCCGCCAAATGCCGAAACATCATAATTCTTTCCATCGATGTTTACACCGATCTTTTCTCTTCCTGATTCTCCGTATCTGATTAATTTCATTTTCCTAAGTATTGTGATATGAGATATGAGATTTGAAAAATCAAACCCACAACATATCCTTTTTGAAGTATTATATTATTATTTCTAGAACTGAGGCAATTGAAGATTTCTATATCAAATCTCAGACCTCAATTCTCATTGCTAGTTATTCAGCTTAACAAATCCTCCGTCGATAGCATAATCATTACCAGTAATAAAGGATGCATCATCTGAACAAAGGAACAAAGCTAATTTCGCGATTTCTTCAGGTTCTGCCATCCGTCCGATAGGTTGGGTTTTAGAAAGTTTTTCAAACATTTCCGCTTCTTTACCTGGATAGTTTTTGGCGATGAATCCATCAACAAAAGGCGTATGCACTCGTGCTGGGGAGATGGAATTTGAACGGATATTATCCTTCAAATAATCCTTCGCTACAGATAGGCTCATGGCGAACATGGCGCCCTTGCTCATGGAATAGGCAAAGCGATCGGGGATCCCCACTAAGGTGGCAATTGAAGCTAAATTCAGGATTGCTCCACCACCGTTTGCCTTCATGACTGGAACAACCGCAAATAAGGCGTTATAAGCCCCTTTTATGTTCACCTGGTAAATCCGGTCCATATCTTCCTCGCTACAGCCCTCAAGGTTACCTACGTGGGCTATACCCGCATTATTCACCAATATATCCACCCTGCCGATTTGCTTTACTATATCCAACACCTCAACTTGCTTGCTCACATTGCAGGTATGGATTTCACATTTTCCGCCTTCGTCTTCGATCAACTTCTTGGTTTCTTCCCCACCAGTAGGGTTCAGATCCAGGATATGCACAACTGCTCCCTCTTTGGCAAACAAGGTTGAAATGGCTTTCCCAATTCCACTTGCGCCGCCCGTCACAATCGCTACTTTATCTTTTAGCCTAGACATAATTATTTGTATTTAAATGTTTTAATTTTCTTTATTAAAGTGAAACTCCACGTCTCCAAGGAATGAAATCATCCTGACCCAGCTTAACCGCCTTAGCAGTTTCTTCACCACTCGCAACAGCAATAACATAGTCCAATATGCGATGAGCAGCTTCCTCAATGCTTTCTTCCCCATCGATTATAGTTCCGCAATTGAGGTCGATGGCATCGTTCATTTTATTGAAGACTTTTGTATTGGATGCCACTTTGATCACGGGGGTTATCGGATTTCCAGTTGGAGTCCCCAAGCCCGTTGTGAACAGCACCACATTGGCACCTGCAGCAACTTCGGCTGTCGTACTTTCCACATCATTCCCAGGAGTACACAACAGGTTTAGCCCAGGACCATTGGCCAATTCGGGATAATCAATTACCGCCGCCACAGGGGAAGTTCCACCCTTTTTCGCTGCACCAGCAGATTTAATCGCATCCGTAATCAAACCATCGCGGATATTTCCCGGTGATGGATTCATATAAAACCCAGATCCATCTGCCTCTGCCTTTGCATTGTAAGTCCGCATCAATTGAATGAATTTCTCAGCGGTAGGTTCATCTACACAACGATCGCTCAATTCTTGCTCCACGCCGCATAACTCTGGAAATTCAGAAAGTATCACCGACCCTCCCAAGCTCACCAACATATCTGAAAGATATCCCAATGCCGGATTTGCTGAAATACCGGAGAAACCATCAGAACCACCACATTCCAAACCAATGCACAATTTATCCAATCCAGCTTCTTGGCGTTCCAATTTATTGGCTTCCACCAAGCCCGTGAAGGTGGATTTGATAGCCTTTTGCATCAATTCCTGTTCAGTTCCTTCAAACTGCTGCTCAAAAACAAAGAGCGGTTTATCAAAATGAGGATCGCGCTTAGCAATCTCCGCTTTCAAGATGGAAGCTTGAGCATGCTGACAGCCCAAACTAAGCACCGTCGCACCAGCTACATTGGGATGCGTTATGTATCCAGCCAATAAACCACATAATGCGTCAGAGTCCATTCTAGTGCCACCGCAGCCCATATCATGGTTGAGAAACTTTACACCATCCACATTGGGAAACAGCCTCTTTTTTGTTTTATTCTCTCTAGCAGCACTTAGATCTACTGACATTAAATCGTCAAGAGAAGCACCGCTTTGATACCTGGAAATCAACTCATCAACCTCATCAGAATAATCCTTTGATTCAACTTGATAACCTAGTTTTTCTTCCAATGCCGACTTCAAGGTCAGCACATTTCTGTTCTCACAGAACACCAATGGAATCACCAACCAATAGTTTGCAGTCCCAACGGCTCCGTTACTCCGGTGATACCCTCGGAACGTTTTCCCTAGGAATGCAGAAACATTTGGCTGCTGCCACTCTAATTTCCTTTCCCCTAACTTAAAATCATCAGCTGCATGACGCAGGTTGTTTACATCCAGTAGCTCGCCGCTTTCCAGATCTTCATTCACCTTTCCAACCAATACACCGTACATGTAAACCTCATCGTCCTTGCGAAAAGGACCAATAGTAAACTTATGCTTTGCAGCAATTGCCCTTTTCAGGGTAATATCTTTCCCTTCAAACTTCAGGGAATAGTCAGCTGGCAGGTCGCGAAGAGCTACCAGGACATTATCTTTTGGATGGATTTGTAAAAACTCCAATCTCTCTTTTTCCATTTGGTACTATAATTCAAATATTTGTTCCATCATTACCCATTTTTCGCCAGGTTTAGATCCTGGAATAGACTGCTGATATTTCCACATCAATTGCTCCCAAACCTGTACAGCGGGGTTCTCAGCATCCATTTTATCTTTGCGCTCAAAACTAAAGCTTTCATCCACCTCCATAATCATAAACAGTCGATTAGCAAAGCGATATATATCCATTACCGTCACGCCAGCGTCGGTAATCGACTTTTTTATTTCCGCAGAAACGCGCCTATGGTGATCTTCATATTCAGCGATCATTTTTGGATCATCCACTAAATCCAAGGCCATGGCATATCTTTTAATACTCATATTCTATTTATCAATGTCCTTGTTTAACAGTTAGCTTGTCGCTCTTGTTTTGGGTAGCAAACAAGGCCACCACCAAGAAACAAACCAACACTACAAAATAACCATACTGCATGTGTCCCGTCAAGTCAGATACATAGCCCAAGACAGGAGGCAATAATGCCCCTCCCACAATGGACATAATGATCAAACTTGAAGCAGATTTGGTATCAGCACCAGTACCTTCAACCCCTATTGCAAAGATCGTCGGAAACATGATCGACATAAAGAATGCAATGGCCACCATGCTATAAAGCGTGATAACGCCAGTCCCAAAGATACAAAGTAAGGTTAGCAAGGCCGAAATCGCCGCGTAATACAACAACAGCTTCGCAGGAGCGATATAACGCATAAAGAATGTTCCTACAAAACGTCCTAACATAAACATCAAACCTGCTACACCAGCATAATATTTCGCATCCCTTGCCTCAATCCCTGAAACTTCGACGGCATACACAATCAGAAAACTTAAAACACATACCTGCGCACCAATATAAAAGAATTGCGCTAGCACAGCCCAAGCCACATTTTTATGTCGCAAGGCTTTTAAAAAGCCTTTTCCCTCACCTTCTTCCTCTTTCACTTCAGGAAGTTTAATAAAGAAAAAGATCAAGGCCACAACCAAAATAATGATCCCTAAAATCACATATGGCCCCTTTACCACAGCAGTTTCCGTTTGGATATAAGCCAATCGCTCCGCATCTGTCAAAGCTGCCACCTGTTCCACCGTCTTTGGATCTTCAGTCAGGATAAACTTTCCGCCTACGATCGGAGCAACAAATGCAGCCAGACCATTAAAAGATTGAGCGAAATTCAACCTTTGCGTAGCTGTATTAGGATCCCCTAAAACAGTCATATATGGATTTGCAGCCGTTTCAAGAATGGTGATACCACATGCAACCACAAACAGGGCCGATAGAAAAAACACATAGCTCATGGTGTTTGCTGCCGGTACAAACAAAAAGCAACCTACCGAAAAAAGAACCAATCCAACTAAAATCCCAACCTTATACCCATACTTCTGCATGATCAGACCAGCTGGAATCCCCATGACCAAATAAGCAATAAACACTGCTGAATCCACCAAAGAGGCTTGAAGATGGGTCAAACTGAAAGCACTTCTTAGGTGAGCTATCAATATAGGGTCCAGGTTATGGATAAATCCCCAGAAAAAAAACAGGGATGTGATTAATACGATAGCTACAGCGTTACTGCGATTGTTCATGTTGTGGGATATAATTGAAAAACTAAATACGAGATATTTCAGCAGAAAGTATTGAACTATATTACCTAATTAATAAACTATTTTACCATAGTCTGCCTTTGCAATTCAATTTTTATGAATAAATTAGACCTCATGATCATCAAACAACTCGCTGTCCCTAAAACTGAAAATCAAAGTTTCCAGATGCGCAGGGATTATTTCCCTAAGTATCAATCCATCTGGCACTATCATGAGGAATGGGAATTGGTTTATGTAAAAAAAGGATCTGGAACCCTATTTATTGGTGATCGCATCAAAAGTTTCCATGCTGGAATTGCGGTGTTGATCCCTTCTCAGATCCCACATTATTGGCTATTTGATGAAATATCCAACCCCGAAAAGCCCGAAGAACCCATTGATTGTATCGTGGTGCATTTTATCCATGATTTCGGCATAGAGAAGTTATTGCAGGCACCTGAGATGGTTCAAATCAAACAGTTATTAGACCAATCGAGCCGAGGAAGGTATATTTCCATCGATCAAGATGGATTTTTTGACAGCCAGATCCAAAAATGCATCCAATCTAGCGGAATGATCAAATTTTTCCTCCTCTTGGAGTGCTTGAATGCGGTTCCTAACCTATTATCGGAGGAATTGATCAGTGAAAATTACTCTATACTGGATCAGTCTGAAGACCAGTTTAGGATGAACAGCTTAATGGGCTACATCCGCGAAAACTATAAGCACAAAATCATGCTTCAGGACTTGGCAAAGGTAGCAGGGATGACTGAAAACTCATTTTGCAGGTATTTCAAGCATAAAACCGGTAAGACACCGGTGCAATTTATCAATGAAGTAAGGATTTCCCATGCCTGTTTTCAATTGCGAAACAGCAACATCAGCCTCAAAGAAGTCTGCTATGATTCTGGATTCAACAATTTTGTGAGCTTCCACAAGTCTTTCAAAAGCATTACAGGCACCACCCCAAACCAGTTCAGGACTTAAGGGATGAGTCAATAGATCTTGGTAAAATTTCCCGAAAGCAAACCATTTTATTTTTTCAATTAATATTAAACAATATTTTTGCAGGCAGAATCACACTGCCATGAACAAACTTTATAGATTTTTAAACTTACATTTTGGGGAAGAAGCCAAAGACAAAGTTTTAGAGAATGTAACCTCCAGCATTTCCTTTCGAGGAGCCAATGTATGGATTTTAGCCTGCGCCATTGTTGTGGCCTCGGTAGGCTTGAATGTAAACTCCACGGCGGTCATAATTGGAGCTATGTTAATTTCCCCATTGATGGGACCTATTGTGGGTGCCGGCTTTGCCTTAGGCACCTATGACTTCACCTTATTAAAGAAATCGATAAAGAACCTGGCCATCGCCACGATTGTCAGCCTATTCGTCTCCTTTTTATACTTTCTTTTAAGCCCCTTTAAAGAGGCCCAATCAGAATTACTGGCTCGTACAGCCCCAAACATATACGATGTCCTCATCGCTTTCTTTGGCGGCTTAGCCGGCGTCATAGCACTAACCAGAGTAGAAAAAGGTAACCCAATCCCAGGAGTAGCCATCGCCACTGCATTGATGCCACCCCTTTGTACCGCAGGCTATGGACTAGCCATCGGAAATTTCAGTTATTTCGGCGGGGCACTGTATCTTTATACCATCAACTGTTTCTTTATCTGTATATCCACCTTCTTAATTGTCAAATTACTGAAATACCCTAAAGTAAAATTTGTTGATCAAGCCAAGGAAACACGCATCACAAGGACCATCAGCACCTTAATCTTAGTGATACTGATTCCAAGTTTCTATTTAGCCTATCTCCTGCTTCAAGAAAAGAAATACAGCCAAAACGTTGATAATTTCATCCAGAATGAGTTTGTAAACAAGGGCTATACTCTAATATATGAGAACACCTATTTCAATAGCAGACCAAAGAAGATAGAACTAGCCTTCTTGGACAAAAAATTCGACTCCTTGGAAGTCAAGGACCTCAACATGAAATTAGCTTCATACAACATTGAAAATACGGCACTTTTGATAAGACAGGATAGCACCGACCTAAAAAGGGATATTCTTGAAGAGATCAATAGGCAGTCCCGCAATGTTTCCGAGAAAGATGTAACGATCCAGAACTTAAGGAAAGAATTGTCTACTTATACTTTTGACGATCAAAACCTGATCAATGAAATAAACATCCTATTCCCGGAATTGGCTCCATACAGCATTGGAAAGCAATTGGTCGTAATTTCACCTGATAGCAGCCACTATCAAAACATCATTACCTACAATGCTCAAAAACCAATAAATCCGGATGAGCTGGACAAATTAAGGAAATGGCTAGAAAACAAACTGCAAACAGGGAATATCCAAATCGTAAGGACAAATCAATAAAAAACAAAGGGAAGCATTTCAAATTGCCTCCCTTTGTTTTTTATTTATATTCTTTCTTGGAATTTAAGGCGAGATAGCCAAATACCCCAGCTAATAATGAAGTCAACAAGATGGAAAGCTTAGCTTCGGAGACATGCTCTGGATCGTTAAAGGAAAGGATGGCGATAAAGATGGACATGGTAAAACCGATACCAGCCAGCAGCCCTACCCCAATTATATGCTTCCAATTACTTCCTTCAGGCAATGAACTCAGTTTAGCCTTCGTACATAAAAAAGAAGTTAATAAGATACCGATCGGCTTACCGACCAATAAGCCCAATGATATTCCCAGACCCAAGCCCGAGGTCAAACCGCCTAGCATTTCCTTTTCCAAGGTAATATTGGTGTTTGCAAAAGCAAAGAGCGGAATGATCAGAAAATTTACTGGCTTGGTCAATGCATGCTCAAGGCGCTCCAACGGCGATTCTATAGCCGTATCATTGGTAGGAATGGTCATCGCCACCAAAACCCCAGCAATAGTCGCGTGGATACCAGAATGGTGGATAAAGTACCAAATAAACACACCCGGGATCAAATATAGATAAGGATTAAGCACATTGAACCTATTCATCAAGATCAAAACTACCATTCCTGCAGCTGCATAGTAGAGATAAGTCAATTCGATACCCGATGAATAGAAAAAGGCAATAACCAAGATCGCTATCAAATCATCCACGATAGCCAATGCCGCTAGAAATATCTTAAGACTGGAAGGAATTCTATTTCCCAGTAAATTGATCACTGCCAATGCAAAAGCAATATCTGTTGCCATTGGAATACCCCAGCCGCTTGCCGTCTCCTGCCCTGCATTAAAAGATAAATAGATAAAGGCCGGAACAACAGCACCACCAATAGCACATAGAATCGGTAAACTCGCTTTCTTAGGCGAAGAAAGTTCACCCTCTACAATTTCACGTTTGATCTCTAAGCCTACCAATAAAAAGAAAACAGCCATCAGACCATCATTGATCCAGAGTAGAACAGAATATTTCAAGTGGATGGATTCCGTTTCAAATCCTAATGGCAAGTCCAAAAGATTTTGAAGGGATGCCGCCAAGGGACTATTTGCAATGATCATGGAAAGGATAACACATAGAAACAACATGATCCCACCCGCGTTACTTGACGCAAAGAAATCCTTAAAAACGTTCAGATTAATTAATTTAGCCATAGGTAATTATATATTTTTATTTTTCTCCCAAATCCCCACATCCGAAAACTTCGTTTCCGAATTATTAAAAACAGGGTCTTTTCCTTCTTTCCGTTGTTGGTTATAATCCTTGAAAAGTTTCAAGACCTTATTGTGCAACAAAATAATGGCGATCATGTTTAGCCAAGCCATCATTCCTACGCCAATATCGCCCAGATCCCAAGCCATCTTGGCTGTTGAGACACATCCCAAATAAACTGAACCCAGAATCATTACCCTCAGAACCCAAATCAAGGCGGTCCTACTTCTATTTTTACCGATAAAGCTCACATTACATTCTGCGATATAGTAATAAGCCATGATCGTCGTAAAAGCAAAGAACATCAATGCGATTGCTATGAATCCTGCTCCTAATGAAGGGAAATGTTGCGAAACTGCCAATTGGGTAAACTCCGGTCCAGCTTCAACCCCAGGGATATGCTGTACAATAAAGCCTCCTGCGGAATCCGCAACATTATATTGACCCGTAAACAGGATCATCAAAGCAGTAGCTGTACAAACGAATAAGGTATCCACATAAACGGAAAAACCTTGTACCAAGCCTTGTTTTACCGGATGGCTTACTTCGGCAGCGGCTGCCGCATGTGGAGCTGTACCTTGCCCCGCCTCATTGCTATAGATACCACGTTTCACACCCCAAGAAATAGCAGAACCAACTATTCCTCCAAATGTAGCCTCTAAATTCAAGGCCGATTGGAAGATCAATTTAAAAACCGCTGGAACTTGTTGGATATTCAGGACAATGATGACTACAGCCATCAAGATATAGGCACCTGCCATAAATGGAACTACATATTCAGCAACTTTAGAGATCCTTTTTACTCCGCCGATGATAATAAAACCCAAAAGCAATACTAAAAAGATCCCAATGACCATTGGCGAGAAGTCAAAAGCCGACTTCATAGCCAATGCAATGCTATTACTCTGTACACTTGGCAATAAAAAGCCCGTACTGATAATGGTCACAATGGCAAAAACCCAAGCGAATACCTTACTCTTTAATCCTTTTTGGATATAATATGCTGGACCACCACGGTATTGCCCATCCTTTTCTTCCTTATACAATTGGCCCAGTGTCGCTTCTATAATGGCCGATGAACTTCCCAAAAACGCAATAATCCACATCCAGAACACTGCTCCAGGGCCACCCATTCCGATCGCTGTGGCTACTCCCGCAATATTGCCAGTCCCAACACGGCCGGATATGGCCAATGAAAACGCCTGAAAAGAGGATATCCCCTTTTTGGAACTATTGCCTTTAAAGAGAAGGCGGACCATCTCTTTCAAATAAATTAACTGGGGAAATTTAAAGCGAATCGTAAAATATACCCCTGCCAAAAGGCATAAGTACACCAAAGCATCACTCCAAACTATACTATAAATTTTGTCTATAATTTCCTGCATAAATCCGTCCCTCAATTGGTAGGTCCGCTAAAATATAGAATACTTCCAATGCTTTACGGAATTATTGCATAGATAATCTCTATATATCATGCTAATTTTATAGAAAGAATTGACCCAATTTTTCTATAAAATACAAGCAGAAAATTTAAGGGAAGGATAATTTTAACCAATATACATAGCATAAAAAAAGCATCTTGATCCAGTTTTACCTTTCATCAAGATGCTTCTTACATTTCAGAAAATATGTTCTATTTAGATTTTTCTTCTGTAGACTTTACTGTAGTCTTATGTTTCCAGGGATCTCTAGGCCTTTTTTTACCGTATGATCCCATGATGATCTTTCCTTTTCTACTTTTTTTATCTCCTTTTCCCATAAGCTAGTTATTATGTTATTGTTAAATAAAAATATATTTTGGATTCTCAAGTTACTAAAAATGAGGCGTATTACAAAATAAGCTAAAAAGGAAAGGACTATAAAAAAAACAGGGGTATTGAAATAATAACCCTGTTCAAATACCCCATGAAGGCGAGCTTACCCTCTACTATTGTAGTTAGGTGCCTCTTTTGTGATTTGGATGTTATGAGGATGAGACTCACGCAATCCAGCTCCCGTAATACGGACAAACTTCGCTTCTTGTAATTTTTCAATGGTTGCAGCACCACAGTAACCCATAGAAGCACGCAAACCACCGATATATTGGTAAACGACTTCTGCTAGGGTACCCTTATATGGCACGCGACCTACGATTCCTTCTGGAACCAATTTCTTGATATCATCTTCCACATCTTGGAAATAACGATCCTTAGAACCTTTTTCCATAGCTTCTACAGAACCCATTCCACGATAGGACTTGAATTTTCTACCTTCTAATAAGATGGTTTCACCTGGTGCCTCTTCAACACCTGCAAATAAGGAACCTGCCATAATAGTGTTTGCACCCGCTGCAATTGCTTTTGCAATATCACCGGTCTGTTTGATACCACCATCAGCGATCAAAGGAACTCCAGTTCCTTTTAAAGCCTTAGCAACTTCGTAAACTGCATATAATTGCGGAACACCTACCCCAGCAATAATACGGGTAGTACAGATTGATCCAGGACCAATACCTACTTTCACCGCATCTGCACCAGCATCAGCGAGCATTTTTGCCGCATCTCCGGTAGCAATATTACCTACGATCACTTGAAGGTTCGGGTAAGCCGCTTTTACTTCTTTTAATTTATTGATAACACCTAGAGAATGTCCATGCGCCGTATCAATGGTCACCACATCAACACCCGCTTTTACTAAAGCTTCAACACGTTCTAAGGTGTCGGGAGTCACACCTACCGCTGCACCAACCAAAAGACGACCATGTTCATCTTTTGCTGCATTTGGATAGTGTTTGTATTTCTGAATGTCTTTAAAAGTAATCAATCCTTTCAATACACCGTTTGTATCAACTACAGGAAGTTTTTCGATTTTGTGGTTCTGAAGGATTTCCTCAGCCTTGATCAAATCGGTCCCTTCAGGAGCCACTACCAAATTGGTTTTGGTCATCAGTTCACTGATTGGGCGAGCCATATCTTTTTGGAAGCGAAGGTCACGGTTTGTAACAATCCCAACCAATTTACTTTCCAAATTAATCACTGGAATACCGCCGATTTTATGATCTTTCATGATCTGAAAAGCATCACCTACGGTAGCATTTTCCAATAAGGTGACCGGATCTTGGATCATTCCGCTTTCCGAACGCTTTACTTTGCGCACTTCAGCAGCTTGTTCTGCGATGGTCATATTCTTATGTAACATACCGATTCCGCCTGCCTGAGCAATCGCTATCGCTAAATCAGCACCTGTTACAGTGTCCATAGCGGCCGATACTAAAGGAATATTTAATTTGATTTTCTTAGTTAAGAATGTGCTTGTGTCTACGTCACGAGGTAAGATTTCTGAATATGCAGGAATTAATAATACATCGTCGTAGGTAAGGCCTTCTTGTACGAATTTTTGTGGATCTAATTGCATAGCAAATATTAAATGGGGTTTCCTATTTGCGAGGCAAATTTACGAAAATTTATAAAATAATAAAACTCTAAATAACTATTTACATAAAATCGACATTAGTCCCCCACTACCGGAAAACAGGTATTTGAGCAATTAGTTAAAGGAATGTTAAATTTTTGGCAAGCTAATTGCTAATCATGTATAAATTAAAGTTTAATTAACACAATATTTATGAAAAAGACATTACTATCATTAGCAGCTGCAGCTGCATTAGTTTTTGGTTTTAACGAAGCAAAAGCTCAGACTCCTTATAAAACAGCAATCGGTTTAGCTATTGACTTAGGTGATGGCGCTACTTTGTTCGGTCCACAGATCAAACATTCATTCGGTGGTAACAATGCGGGTAACGCTCAGGTATTATTCGGTGACAACTTCACTGCTGTTGGTGCTGACTACTCTTACAACCAACAATTCGCTGGTACTAACGGTTTAGGATGGTATGTAGGTGTTGGTCCTCAATTAGGTTTCGGTGGTGATGAGACTTGGTTTGCTGTACGTCCAGCTGCTGGTCTTGAGTACAAAATCCCTGCTGCTCCTTTAGCACTACATTTTGATTGGAAACCTTGGTGGAACCTTTCTCACGAGTCTAACTTTGAAGCTGCACGTTTTAGCTTAGGATTTAAATTCACTTTGAAATAAGCTGAATTAAAATTTATAAAAAAGGCTTTTCGCAATTAGCGAAAAGCCTTTTTTAATTTGGTCTTACCAACTTAAATCCCCTTAAACCAGTCTTGGAACATATTCCCAATAAAGGGAACTTCCTTTTCTTTCCCATTGATCGCTCCAATCAAGCCAATCACCCAAAAGATAAACAATCCTGTAAAGGCTACATAAGTAACTATCCCCCCTACTGCTGGAATATAATGCAATAGCCCAGCTACAAGCCCCAGCACAAATAAGCCCAAGTTCTGGCGGATATGAAACTTGACAAATGGATCGTTCTTTTCCCTGTTCAGGATAAAGGCCAGCAATAAACCGATCCAAGTCAAATAGGAAATTATCCCAATGCTCTTATTATCTTGATTCTTTACCTCATTCAATTTCAATTCATTTCTGTCCATATTTTTTTGATTATTAGTTTTTAGCTGTGCAATGGCCAATGTATAATTGACCTGAACTGCAAACTTATCGAAATACAACATGGCAAGGTATCCCTGAATTCAGGGCATTTTCAGGTAATTGTTCAACCATGAACCTGAAAGCCATGAAATAGATGCCTTTCCAAAGAGCAAAAAGGTTAACCCAAAAATAACACGGAAAATTAGGTTTATGACAATACAATTCTATCTGAAAATGAAGACAATATTTAATAACAACTTTTTCCGTATTAAGTTTGATATACTATTTTCATTATATAATTTTTTTATACCTTTGCGAATCTTGGTAAAATATTATTAAGCTTAAAAAAAACATAAAAAACCATAATTTATTACGATTAGACAATGAGTAAAGGGCTGATTAAATTTTTGGTGATAGTGGTTTCCTTAGCGTGCCTCTACTCCTTATCATTCACTTTTGTAACTAGAAAAGTTGAGAAAGACGCAGCGGAATACGCCAAAGGCGACATGGCTAAAGAAAAAGCCTACCTAGATTCCATTGCTGGTGAGGAAGTATATAATATAGGTATTGCTAAATTCACTTATCGCGAAGCAAAATCCAATGAAATTGCGCTAGGCTTAGACCTAAAAGGTGGTATGAACGTTACAATGGAAATTTCATTGAACGAATTGATCGCCAATTTAGCAGACAATCCTAAGGATGCAAACTTCAACAAAGCATTAGAGAATGCAGTGAAAAAAAGTAAAACAACCAACACTTCGTTGATTGAATTATTTTTGAATGAATATAAAGCTACTGGTGCTACCACGCCGATTGCTACTTTCTTTGCTACAAAAGATAACTCCGCAGTAATCACGGGTAACAGCTCTGAATCCGATGTCCGTAATTTCTTGGACAAAGAAGCAGACAACGCTATCCAAAACTCCTATAAAGTTTTGCGTACGCGTATCGACAAATTCGGTGTAGCTTCTCCAAACATCCAAATCCAACAAGGAACCAACCGTATCTTAATCGAATTACCTGGTGTAAACGATGAAGAACGCGTTCGTAAGCTATTACAAGGTTCTGCGAAATTGGAATTCTACGAAACTTATCAAAATCCACAGGTATATTCTTTATTAGAAAATGTGAACAGAACCTTGGCAACAACTTTGAAAGCTAATAAACCAGCTGCAAATGTTGCTTCTGATTCTACCGCTGCAACTACTGCGGCAGACAGCACTAAGAAAGAAGAAAACTTATTGGCAAAATTAGGGGCTAACCAAAAATCTTCTGACTCTGCATCAGCTGACTCTTCAGCACAACCAAATGCAGCAGCATTAGCTGAAAACCCGCTATTTGCCGTATTATCACCTTCTACGTTCAGCCAAAACGGCCAACAACAATTGGCTCCTGGTGCCGTAGTAGGTTATGCTAACTTAAAAGACACTGCTAAAGTAAATGCTTTGCTTGCTCGTCCAGAGGTAAAATCGATTATCCCTGGAAACTTGAAATTGTTATGGGCTGTAAAACCTGAAAACAATGCAAAGGATTTCCTTTCGCTATACGCAATCAAAACTACTGGAGCTGAAAACGGCCCAGTAATGACAGGTGAGGTGATTACCGATGCCCGTGAAGGTTTCGACCAACAAAACAGCCCAATCGTTTCTATGGAAATGAATGCTGATGGTGCTCGTCAATGGAAACGTGTAACTGCCCAAGCTGCTCAAAACAGAGATGCAATCGCTATCGTTTTGGATGGTGTTGTATATTCAGCACCTGGTGTAAACGAAGAAATCCCTAACGGTAACTCTCAAATCTCTGGTAACTTCACTATTGAAGACACGAAAGACTTAGCAAACGTATTGAAAGCTGGTAGGCTTCCTACAACAGCTAAGATCGTGGAAGAAGCTATCGTAGGTCCTTCATTAGGTCAAGTTGCTATTGATTCAGGTGTAAACTCAGCTGTTATCGGTATTATCGTGGTTATGGCGTTCATGATCGCTTATTACAATCGTGCGGGTATCGCAGCGAATATCGCGGTAATCTTCAACGTATTCTTCTTAATGGGGGTTCTTGCTTCCTTGAATGCAGTACTGACCTTACCAGGTATCGCAGGTATCGTATTGACGATGGGTACCGCGGTGGATGCAAACGTACTGATCTATGAACGTATGCGTGAGGAACAAGCGCTTGGTAAATCTCCGCGTCAGATTGTTGCCGATGGGTACAAACATGCCATGCCTTCGATCCTTGACTCGCAGATCACTACATTCTTGGTTGGTTTGATCCTATTCTTTACAGGTTCTGGTCCAATCCAAGGTTTCGCAACAACGTTAATGATCGGTATTATTACCTCTTTGTTCACAGCGATCTTCATCACTCGTTTGATTTTCGAATACATGTTGAGCAAAGACATGAAAATCACTTTGTCATTCCCTTGGTCAAACCATACCTTGAAAAATGCCAACTTCCAATTCATCAAGAAAAGAAAAGTTGCTTATGGAATTTCATTGATCGCCGTGATCCTTTCATTTGCTGCCATCATGGTCAAAGGTTTCTCTTATGGAGTTGACTTCCAAGGTGGTCGTACATATACCGTACGTTATGATCAAAACGTTGCTCCTGAAAATATTCGTGAGAACCTAGACAATGTATTTGGTACTACAACCGAGGTTAAGACTTTCGGTAGTGAAAACCAATTGCGTATCACAACTTCTTATCATATTGAAGAAACAAGCGATGAAGCTGACAAGGAAGTATTAGGAAAATTGAATGAAGGTCTTTCTAAAATTCAAGGAAACAAATACGAAATCCTATCTCAACAAAAAGTAGGACCAACCATTGCAAGTGACATCCGCGACCGTGCTATCTATGCTTCAATCCTTTCGATTATCGTGATTGCAGCTTATATCTTGGTTCGTTTCCATAAATGGCAATATTCAGCTGGTGCAGCGATTGCAACAGTACACGACGCGATCATCTTATTGGGTCTATTCTCGATCTTAGATGGTATCGTACCGTTCTCATTAGATATTGACCAACACTTCGTTGCAGCGATCCTAACCGTATTAGGTTACTCAGTGAACGATACGGTGGTTGTATTTGACCGTCTTCGTGAATACTTGAAGAAACCAAATGCACACCATGAAGATATGGGAACTACCATCAACAAAGCGATCAACTCTACATTGAGCCGTACCGTGATTACTTCATTGACTGTAATCTTCGTGTTAGCTGTATTGTTCGTCTTTGGTGGTGAAGTTATCCGTGGTTTCTCATTCGCTATCCTTGTGGGTATCGTAGTAGCTACTTACTCTTCGATCTTCTTAGCGGCTCCTGCTATTTATGACCTAAGTGCTGGTAAACACTTAGCAGATTCTGCCAAAGAAAAAGACAAAAAACAAGCAAAAGTAGTAACTCCATAACTTTTGGAATCTACCTGAAAAATAGAAGGCCCTGAAAGTTCAGGGCCTTTTTTTATGCCATCTTAAATCCTTCGGTCAGAATAGGCCATTTATTATGTCAAAATAATGTTTATTCTAGCATCGCAGCCGGCATACTCTATATTTTTTATTAGTTTTGAATCTTAAACACAAGACATGAGAAATAAATTAATCCTATCCTCTCTTTGCCTTTCTTTAGGTGTATTAGCTGTGGGATGCAATAACCAACCGCAAAAAACAGAAAATACGGAAGCGCATGATGAACATGCCGGCCATGACCATGCTGCCCATGACCACTCTGCTCACGAGCAAACAGCACAATCAAGTAGCCCTGCTCCTGCTGCACCCCAAACAACAAAGGCTGCAGCATTGAGTATCCCTGAGTTCAATTTCTATAAAGTAAAATCTGGAATCTCCTATACCAAGGCTGATCTACCTGCTGGTAAAAATACCGTATTCGTACTTTTCGATCCAGGATGTAGCCACTGTCAAAATGAGACCAAAGGTCTAGCTAAAAATTACGACAAGATCAAAGACATCAATGTGGTCTATGTATCCATGAATGACCCTGCTTTGATGGCGCAATTCTTCAGTACTTTCGGTAAGGAACTTGACGGAAAACCAAATGTTGAAATGCTTTGGGACAGAAACCAAGAGTTCGTACAGAAATTCCATATCCCGAATATGTTCCCTGCCAATTATGTTTATGGCCCTGATGGCCAATTGAAAACCTATTGGGAAGGTGAAAAAGATATCAATGAAGTAATCGCTGAATTTAATAAATAATGAGAATTGCCATCAATGGTTTTGGCCGTATCGGTCGCCATACCCTTAGAAATCTACTGAACAGAAACCTCAACCAGATCGAGGTTGTAGCCATTAATGATCTTGCAGATGCAAAAACATTGGCACATTTATTCAAATACGATTCGGTCCACGGACCATTGAATCGAACGGTAGATTTTGATGGAAACCATTTGATCATTGATGGCAAGTCCATTGTGATCTTGAACCAAAGGAATCCAGAAGACCTTCCTTGGAAAGACTTGAATATTGACCTCGTTGTAGAATCAACAGGCTTCTTTGTCAAGAAAGAATTGGCAGCAAAGCACCTGGAAGCTGGAGCCAAACAAGTAATCATCTCTGCCCCTTCCCCTGACAAAGAAATCCCAACGGTCGTACTGGGTATCAACGATAAGGATTTTGATTGGAATACCCCGATCTTCTCCAATGCTTCGTGTACCACCAACAATGTCGCTCCACTGATCAAGATCTTGGATGAAAACTGGGAGATAGTCGATGGTTACATCACGACCGTGCATTCCATGACCGGTGACCAGAACTTACACGATGCGCCACATCGTGATCTTAGGCGATCTAGGGCTGCATCAGCATCCATCATCCCAACAACCACCGGTGCTGCTAAAGCCATTACCAATGTCTTTAAGCATTTGGATGGAAAGCTTGGCGGTGCAGGAATCAGGGTACCTGTCTTAAATGGCTCTTTAACGGATTTCACCTGTAACCTTGCCCGAAAAACAACGGTGGAAGAAATCAACCAAAAGTTTAAGGAAGCAGCAGAGGGGGAATTAAAAAATGTACTTTATTACACGGAAGATCCTATCGTTTCCGTAGATATCATCAATAATCCATATTCATGCGTCTTTGATTCTGAACTTACCAGTATTGTCGGTGGTTTGGTCAAGGTAGTAGGCTGGTATGACAATGAATTTGGTTATTCCAATAGATTGGTCGATATCCTACAGAAACTAGCAAGCCGATGATCCGATTTATCAAAGTAGAGGATACTTTGCCCCTAAGGAGCGCTGTCTTGCAAAAAGGCAAGGCTTTGGAGCTTTGCATCAATCCAGAAGATTTAAAGCCAGACAGCTTCCATTTAGGCCTCTATGACGATGAAAACATCCTGCAATGTGTCCTAACGGTCCACAAGACCAATCATCCCAAGCTTCCCCATGAAGGATATCGCTTGCGCGGAATGGCAACCCAGCCAGACGCTCGACGGAAAGGTTATGCGAAAGAATTATTAGGCGCAGCCAAAGAACATATCAAAACACAATTGCATGGAGATTACCTTTGGTGTATCGCCCGTGAAATCGCCTATCCATTCTATTTAGAAATGGGATTTGAGTTCTTCTCCGATGAATTCGAATATAAGGATGCAGGAAAACATAAGGAGATGTATATTCCTTTTTATTAAACCCTTATAATTCTCCGGCGACTCCTAGTCCAAAAAGGGCAAAATCATATTTTACAGGGTCCTCTGGATCCAATAAACGTAGATTTTCTGTCAATTCTAATGCGGTTTTCCAATTCACCTTGTCCGATTGGATCAATCCAAACTTTCTACCCACCCTTTCTACATGCACATCACAAGGACAGATCAAATCTTTGGCATCGATCTTATTCCAGATCCCGAAATCCACGCCTTTATCGTCCTTCCTGACCATCCAACGCAGAAACATATTCAATCGCTTGCAGCTTGATTTCTGAAGCGGTGAACTGACATGCTTCCTGGTTCTTTCGGGAAAATCCGCCAAAGAGAAAAAATAAGATTTAAAACCATTTAAGGATTGCTCCACAGTGAACTCCTCCCCTTCTTTAATCTGTAAAAAGGCATCTTCCAAGCTCTCGAAATGCCTATAATGGTATTGGAAAAAGCTGATAAAATATAGCAGATCCGTATCATTGAAAGTCCTATGCTTGAATCCAAGCATATTTTTCAGGTCATGATCTTGATGGTTGATAATAAAATCATAGGGACTGCCATCCATCCGCTGGATAAGCTCATTACATTTATTGATAATGGTTTTACGTTGTCCCCAAGCCAAGATGCTCGCAAAGAAACCCATGATCTCGATATCCTGCTTTAACGAAAATTGATGCGGAATACTGATCGGGTCATTTGGAATAAAATTCGGTTGGTTGAATTCCTCCACTTTACGGTCCAAAAATTCCTTTAATGATAAATCCATTGTTGCGAAATTAAGGAAAAGAAAGGAGAATGGCGGGAGAGTTTGAAGCGGGAAAGGGTTTGATCCCCGAGGGGAGTCGGGGGGGGCAGTTGAACCCAGTGGATATTTGGGGTTCGACGGTTATCGAGCGAAGCCGAGATGCCGCTCGACCATCAGATATTTGAACCAGGATGGATGGGATGGGAGGATGGACCAAGATCTGGGCTTGAACCAGGATGGAATGGATAAGAGGATGGACCAAGATTATGATATGAAGCTTGCTTCCTTGACTATAATTGACCCCAATTCCGTAGGGGCTTATTGCATAAGCCCGCATCCTATTTTGAACATATAATAGGTTTTGCATTGGCGTACAGGTCCTTTTCCTTCGGTAAAGGATGACACGCATTAATAGTGGAGAACCGTACAGATTCTTCACTTTCCGTTCAGAATTGGAAATGCGCTAAAGAGCGATTCTGAGAAAGGCGAAGAATCTGTAAGGTTCTTCTCCCCAAGGATTCTGTCATTCTGTACCGAAGGTACAGGAACTGTACGCCAATCGTAGTCATAACCGAAATATAAGAAACTGAATGTCAATAATATAAATGATGTTATTAGTTTTGGAAGTTTGGATAGTTCCGAGATGTTTCGTTCCTCAACATGACAGAAAAAAATCAACATCCATCGAAATGTCAAGCATGATCTTGGTCCATCCTCGAATCCCTTGAATCCTGGTTCAAAAAAAGCCATCTTTCGATGGCTTCTATATTTTAAAATTAAGAATTAATTTCTTTCCAGATCATATCCTTGAGTTGCTGGATATTTTTTCCGGTAACGGAAGATATAAACAGGTATGGTATCCCCTTTGGTACTTGTAGGGCCATTTCCTTTTCCAACTCCTCGTCCAGCATATCCGATTTACTGATCGCCAAAAGCTTCGGCTTATCCAATAATTCGGGATTATAGGCGGTCAATTCATTCAATAAGATCTCGTATTCCTCGGCGATGGTACGATCCGTGTCTGCAGGGACCAAGAACAACAATACCGAATTTCTTTCGATATGTCTTAGGAAACGGTGTCCTAAGCCTTTACCTTCAGATGCCCCTTCGATAATTCCCGGGATATCCGCCATGACGAAAGACTTGCCATCACGATAGCTTACTATCCCTAGATTAGGTACCAGGGTGGTAAACGGATAATCTGCGATTTCAGGTTTTGCTGCAGATACCACAGAAAGTAAGGTCGATTTACCCGCATTTGGGAATCCTACCAGACCAACATCTGCCAATACCTTTAACTCCAAGATCATCCACTCTTCAATACCCGGTAAGCCCGGTTGAGCGAATCTTGGTGTTTGAACGGTAGAAGACTTGAAATGCCAGTTACCCAATCCACCTTTCCCTCCCGGAGTCAAGATCTTGGTTTCACCATCTTCCGTGATTTCAAAAAGGACCTCTCCTGTTTCGGCGTTTTTGGCAACAGTCCCCAATGGAACCTCTAGGATTTCATCCTTTCCGTTTGCGCCGGTACGCAGGGCACTTCCCCCAGATTCACCAGGTTCAGCAATAATATGTTTTCTGAATTTCAGGTGCAATAAAGTCCAGTGCTGATGCGATCCTTTCAAGATAATATGTCCACCACGACCACCATCACCACCATCAGGACCACCTTTAGCCGTGTGTTTATCACGGTGCAAATGGGCTGATCCGGCACCTCCGTGTCCCGAACGACAACATACTTTTACATAATCAACAAAATTTGACCCCTGAGCCATATCTCTCCCTATTCAGAATATTTTATTAATAATTATCGATAACGTTTGAAAGGTCAGCGAAAATCGTTTCGATTTCACCGATACCGTTCACTTTGGTCAACTTACCTTGGTTTTCGTAGTAAGGCAACACGTGAATGGTCTTTCCGAAGTATTCTTCGATACGTTTTTTCAACTTATCAGCAGCATCATCAGCACGTCCAGAAATCTCCTGACGTTTAGCGATACGCTGGGTAAGTTCATTTTCATCCACATCCAATGCAATCACCCCAGTAATGGAAGTTTGGTTAGCTTCCAAAAATTTATCCAATGCCTCTGCTTGTGCTACTGTACGTGGGAAACCATCAAAAATAAATCCTTTTGCATCAGGATTGTTTTTCAACTCTTCTTCCAACATAGAAATTGTAATCGAGTCAGGAACTAAATTACCATCAGCAATGATCTGACTCACTTCTTTACCCAGTGGAGTCTGATTTTTGATGTGTCCTCTGAACATATCTCCAGTAGAAATATGGTGCAGGGCATATTTATCGATCAATTTAGCCGATTGGGTCCCCTTACCTGCCCCTGGAGGTCCGAATAAAACTAGGTTTAGCATAATGTGTTGTTATTTTTTTAGATGTAAAAAAACAAAAGCCTAATCCCGTATAAGAATTAGGCTCTTTCCAAGTGCGCTCAAAGGGAGTCGAACCCCTAACCTTCTGATCCGTAGTCAGATGCTCTATCCAATTAAGCTATGAGCGCGGCAACCAATACTATACGACTGACGCCCTTTCTGTTTTGGTGATGCAAATATAAGGAAATAATATCCTCAGCAAAATTTTTTTTTATTTTAAAACCAATTCCTTTCAGCCTCAATGACTTATTTTTCCACTTTTCCTCTGCAGGAATTATTTTTTTAAAGGAAGATTTTCGCTGTGGGTTTAAAAAGAAAGTGCGCTCAAAGGGAGTCGAACCCCTAACCTTCTGATCCGTAGTCAGATGCTCTATCCAATTAAGCTATGAGCGCATTCTTTAAAGGACGAATTGTCCTTTGAGGTGGCGCAAATATCGGGACTTTTTTAGATTTTCCAAACCCTTTTTCCCTTTTTTAATCAATTTCAAACTATATTTTGCTTATCGTGTTGATATTTATATATTTAAAATTATGGCGGAACGTATAATTAAAAGCAACAAGATCCGGATTGGGGATATCAGTATCTCCTATTATATCAAAAAGGCCAGCGAACAACCTGAAAAAACGATCATTTTCCTACATGGTTTTCCTTTCAATAAAAAAATGTGGCGCGAACAGCTCAAAAGTTTAGAAGATAATATCACTGGAATAGCGGTCGATATTCGCGGACATGGCAATACAACAAAAGGTCATGGATTTTTTTCCATCGATGTCTTTGCTAAAGACCTAGGCGTATTCATGCGCAAACTTGAAATTGAAAAAGCTGTTTTATGTGGCGTCTCTATGGGTGGTTATATTGCCCTGAGAGCCTATCAATTGTTTCCAGATCGGATTTCTGGACTGATCCTCTCCGATACACACAGCAAAGCGGATGATAACGCTGGTAAACAGAAGCGCTTTGATGCCATCCAGGCCGTCCTGCAATACGGACGCAGACCCTATGCCATCGGTTTTATCGCTAACCTCTTCTCGAAGAAAAGTATCGATAATAACCCCGATGCCATTGAATTGATCAAAAGTAGCATCCGAAGGAATAGCATCGAGTCCATCTGTGCAACCTTACTTGCCTTAGCGGCCCGAACGGATACCACAGAAGTCCTTTCAAAAGTCAAAGTCCCTACCCTCGTGGTCCGCGGCAAGGAAGATAAAATTACCCCTGCCAATCTCATGGAAGAATTGACAAAGGAAATCAAAGGATCAAAATATATCGAAATGGAAGAATGCGGTCATCTTCCAAACTTGGAACATCCAGAGGAGTTTAATCTCCACATGAATAAATTATTGTTAGAGGTCGATTAAACGACCTCTTTTTCTTTCTCTTTTTCTTTAGGAGACTTATTTTTCTTCTTAGCCTCTTTCTTCTTGATGGGCACATCAGGGACCACCTTATCCGTAAGTTCCTTACCTTTCTCGATCATAAAAGAAGCTTTGTCATAGTCCCATATCCCAGCGATATTATGGGGGATATTGATCACATAATCGGGCTTGTACAATTCAACAGACAATTGGCTCAATCGTCTCCGCATCATAAAATAGGATTCCTGCAACATCGAAAGCGCATTCAATCCCTTGGCGCCATTGTATGGGCCATATTCAGCATCAGGTTTCCCATCCAGATTCACGGCAATGATAATGTTCCTTCTTTTCCTTCGCACATAATTGATGGGTAAAGGATTGATTACGCCTCCATCCACCAGATTCCAGTCTTCACTTTCTATACTGGTAAACACAGCTGGAATGGCTATTGAAGCACGAATAGCTTTGTAAACGCTCCCCTTATCGAACACCACTTCTTTTTCACTTACCATATCCGTAGCGATGGCCCGGAATGGAATATCCATATCTTCGATGTTCTTGTCCGGAAAGATTTCCTTCAAGGACTCAAAGACCCTCTCGCCTTTGAGCAAGCCAAACTTTGGATTCGTAAAATCCATCAGTTTAAAGACCTGCCTTCGGGTAATCGACCGCATCCAATCTTCCAGTTTCCCCATTTTCCCTTCGACATAGGCAGCGCCAATCAAAGAACCAATCGAACAACCTACCACCTCATCGATTTCATATCCTTTCTCTTCTAAACTACGGATAACCCCTATTTGAACCAGTCCACGAGCTCCGCCGCTTCCTAAGACCAATGATACTTTGCGTTTACTTTTTAAGAAGTTCATCCTTAAAGTTAAAACTTATTTCCCGAAGCTAATTGTCATTTTGATGTTTGTTTTAAGTATATGTTTGCAACATATAAATATCATTGTTACTTTTGCTAACACTGTTAACAAAATGCATAATGGGACTTACAGAAAGAAAACTCAGACAACAACAAGAACTCAAGGAACAGATCATAACCTGCTCCCGTGAAATCGTCGAAAAAGAAGGTTGGGCAGCACTTTCTATCCGAAAGATTGCCGATGCCATCGAGTATTCTGTCCCTGTGATCTACAAGCATTTTGAGAATAAAGAGGCTATTTCCGCTCATTTCGTCCAGGAAGGTTTCATTAATTTATTGGAGTCCATCAACCACGAAATTGACACGAAAGAAAGCATCAACACTAAGATCAAACAGCTTTCATTAGGCTATTGGTTATTCGCAGTGAACTTCCCGAAACATTATGAGATTATGTTTGGCCTGGGAATCCCAACTTGTGAAAAAACCAATGAATCGGAAGAAATCAAAAAGGTATCCAACCTGATGTTAGCCTTGATCGATGAAGCGATCCTAGCAAGTGGCAAGACAGACCTGGACCGATACCTGAAACTGAAGACCCTTTGGTCTATCCTGCATGGTATTGTCGCCATGGACCTGCTAGCCTTGAACAGCAAAGAGAACATCTGCCCCTCAGCCGTCCTTAAAGACGCTATTGAAGGCTATATAAAATCCATATTGGTTTAACATGAAACACTATCATAAATTTTAAGAGAATGAGCTTACTACAAGATTTACAATGGAGATACGCTACTAAAAAAATGACAGGAGCGGCTGTAGAACAAGAGAAAATAGATTATATCATCGAGGCAGCTAGACTTGCACCCACCTCTTCGGGCTTACATCCTTTCAAGGTCATCGAAATCAGCAACCAAGAGATCAAAGAACAGATTCTTCCTTTGGCTTATAACCAATCGCAAATCGTTGATTCTTCACACTTATTGGTATTCGCGGCATACGATGAATATACACAGGAACGTGTGGATTCTGTGTTCTTACAACAAGAGCAAGAACGCGGATTGGCTCCAGGGTTCGCAAATGATTATAAAAACAGCCTAATGGCCAGGTTCAACAGTCAGACGAAAGACCAACATTTTGCACATGCTGCACGTCAAGCCTATATAGGTTTTGGAATCGCTATTGCAGCAGCAGCTGAGCAACGCGTTGATGCCACGCCAATGGAAGGTTTTGATAGCCTGGCGCTAGACCAATTCCTAGGCCTGGACGAATTAGGATTACGTTCCGTAACCATCTTGGCATTAGGTCACCGCGATGAATCCAATGATTGGTTGGTCAACTTGAAGAAAGTTAGGATTACCAAAGAGAACTTTGTAATCAGCAAAAACTAAAATTTCATCCAACATATTTGAAGAGGCCTCGAGAAATTCGGGGCCTTTTTTGATCAACAATAATCTCCAATCGATCAGACGAACTACATTACCATCTATTTCAAAGCTCCCATCCATAGCTTAGAAAGAAAGTTTTTTAGCCAATCCACCCTGTTAAAGCTCAACCATATTCGAGACATATTTCGAATTTTCCGAATATGGCTCGAATCAGGGTAAAGCTTCTCTCGAAGCTTATCCTTAGCCAAAATCTTATCCATAACCAACCAAATTCAACCAGCAATGCCGCTAATTTTGCTCCGAACCAGCCATTTTTTGTATATTAAATCAGTAATCAACAAGACATAGCAGATGAATAAAAGCTCAAAAGAAAAGATGATCGCAGGCGAACCTTATATCGCTTCGGGAGATGAACTATTTAAGGAGAGGCAACATGCCAAATTGGAATTACAGAAGTTCAATTTAATGGACCCTACAAAGATCAAGGCGAGAAACCAGATCATCAAACAATTGTTTGGGAAGACCACTTCCCGATTCTTTATTGAGCCACCATTCTACTGTGATTATGGATACAATATTGAAATCGGTGATAACTTCTATTCCAACTATAACCTGACCATTTTGGATTGTGCCCAAGTAAAGATTGGAGACAATGTAATGATCGCACCTAACGTGAGCTTGTTTACGGCTGGGCATCCAGTAGATCCGGTATTGCGGGTTGAAGGTTGGGAATATGCCCTACCGATTGAAATTGGTGACAATGTCTGGATCGGAGGCAATACGGTGATCAACCCTGGTGTGAAAATCGGCAGCAATACAGTGATTGGGTCGGGATCGGTTGTGACCAAGGATATTCCAGAAAATGTGGTCGCGGCAGGAAATCCTTGCCGGGTTCTGCGAGAGATCAATATCAGGGATAAGGTGTATTACTTTAGGGATTTGAAATATAATTTTGAGGAGGAGTAAAAATGGGGGGGGATAGAACCCCATGGGGTCAATGTGATTTAGTTAAAGTTTTTAGTGTCATGCTGAGGAACGAAGCATCTCGGAGAAATGTGAACCTTCAAAAATAAATGGATCATTTACTAAACCCCTGGAAGGGGTGGAATCTTTGTAGGTCAATGAAGGATAATAACGGACAACCCCCAGCGGAGGTGAAAAATATTTCACCCCCGCTAGGGGTTATACGTCTAGCGATTTACCTTTCTACAAATATTCCGCCCCCGCTAGGGGTTTTCAAAAAATAAACAGCAGACAGTTCCAGGAACCTTCGTTTCACCCTCAGGCTGATGACACGACCGGTTAAAAACTTATCGTTTCTAGGCATCCATAAAATAAAAATACCTGAGATGGGGATCTCAGGTATTTTTCCAAACCAATTATTAACCTAAATTATGAAATTATGAATTTACTATCTAAACGGTAACTAAAACGCTTTATTATAAGGGATTGAAATTTTTTTATTTTTTTTTCGAAAGATTTAAAAACAAAAATACCCGGAGCGGAGAACTCCAGGTATTTTACCAAACCAATTATTAACCTAAATATTTTCTATTTATCTAGATAGTGTATTAACGACATATACCTTGCCATATTGTATGAAATCGTAAAAAAACAACCTCTTTTTTTGAAGAAAACTTATAATCAATTGATTTTCAGTTAAATAGTTTTATATTATTTTGAAATAACTTCGACGACTTTATCACTTAATTTAGTGATATCGGATTTTAAACCGACCATTATTGAAAGCACATGCACCGGATTGCCCTGCATTTTCCTAAAATTGTGCATGTATCCGACTTCCATCCCCAAGAAGAATCCCTTGAATTTATAATCTGAACCAATTCCCATTTTGATGGCTGGTGAAATACTATATTCATAATTAAGCTCCACCGTCCCATCACCCTTATCTTCCGAACGTGGTTCCATATTCAAGGCTCCGGATGGACCCAGGTACGCATAGGTATTCAAGCGTTCCCATTGTCTACGCATCCCTCCAGCTAAACTCAGCACATACATCGTAGAACGCGCATTTTTTAAGACACGGTTGTATTCTGTATCATCCAGCAATTGATCGTAGCCAAAGCTCAACATATATAAGGTGGGCTGCAGGTAGTATTTAGGATTTTTCAGAGAAATATCCAACCCCATGCTTCCGGTAAATAGCTTTGTGGTCAGGACATTCTTAGTCTTCCCCAAAGGGAATGAAAGTCCAGTCCCTCCAAAGTAATACACTTTACGGTAATGTAGGGTATCAGCACCCGTTTGTGAAAATGCTGAAATTGCCATAAAAAAGCAGAAGCAGATCAATACAATTTTCTTCATGAAATAGACGGTTTAAAAACAGAACGCTAAACATAAAGAAATTGTTTCAAGAAGAAAACAAAAACTGATTAGAAATAGTTTTTCGACTGCGGTCCTTGACTGAATAAAAGATCGATGATGCTCAAATCAGGTAGAAATCCATTCTTATCCTCAAATAACTGATAATATGGCTTTTGTTGCTGAAGCAATGAGGGCATTTTAGGGTGAATGGCCTTTCGATAATCTATTTCGTTTGGCGATTCCACTTCATATTTTTCGCTTAGCAATATTTCACGGTTTATCTTGAGTAATTTAAGGATCAACTTTAATTGGTCTACATGGAATTCCAGGAGATGGCTGTATTCCTTTTCGTAAAATCCGCGGAAGTCATCCTCATAGAACTCAAAATAGGCAGAACTACGATAGGCTGTCTGAAGGCTTAACCAATGCAGTCTTTGCCATGGATGGTCATAATTGATCAATACATCCTTCATGACCTGCCTTTGTTTTTTCCCGTGCTGAATAGGCACTAACAAATCCAGAACACCATTAGCCGTGGCAATTTGGGTTCTTGTACGGAAGGTCTGTTTGGGAAAGTTCTCAAACTGTTCCACGACAATGGGACCATCGTTATTTTTTATGGTTTGTAAATAACTGATATTGGGCAGGTAGAGTGCCGGTAAAAGGATTCCTGTTGACATAAACGAATATTCACTTCAAATTGTCCGCAAAAATAACTTTATTTGGGGATATTTGTAAAGTACTTTAAAATAGGCATGAAGGAAAAACTAATTTACGGGACATTGTATTTAATATCACTCCTGCCCTTTTGGTGCCTTTACCTGATCTCCGATTTTCTTTTCGTCTTGATTTACTATGTGTTCGGTTATCGCAAGAAAGTGGTTTTCGATAACCTGAGAAATGCATTTCCAGAGAAATCTGAGGAGGAAGTCAAAGACATCGCCTATAAATTTTACCGGTATTTTCCGGACTTGTTGGTTGAATCTGTAAAAATGGCGACCATCAAACCCGAAGAGGTCATCAAGCGGATTGAATTATTGAATCCGGAGGAAGTGTATCAATATACAGAGCAAGGAAAAGGGGTCATTGGGGTGACCTCCCATTATGGAAATTGGGAGCTATCGATCCATCGGCTGTCTTTGATGATGGATGTTCCGGAGCTGATTGTCTACAAACCTTTAAACAATAAAGTGTTCAATAAGATTCATAATCAGATCCGTTCGCGGTTTGGAGCTGAAATGGTCCCTATGAAGCAGATCTTACGACATATTATAAAGTTGAAAAATGTTCCACATATTAGTATGTTTGTAGCGGACCAGACACCTACCTATCAGGATTCTGATTATTTCATGGAATTTTTGAACCAAGATACCTTGGTTTATACAGGTGCCGAAAGGATTTCACGATTGACGAAATTTCCAGTGGTATTCTGTGAGGTCAGGCGGAAGGAAAAAAGAGGCTATTACAGCTGTAGGTTTACCACCTTGGTGGAAAACCCAGATGAATATCCAGAACATGAGATTACCCATATCCACAACCGGTTTACGGAGGAGATCATTCGCTCGGAACCGGCGTATTGGTTATGGTCCCATCGCAGATGGAAGCGTAAAAGAAGAAATTAAATGTCAAATTACCCGAAAGTTGCCGTTGTCATATTAAATTGGAACGGGAAGTATTTCTTAGAGAAATTCCTTCCTTCGGTATTTAATAGTACATACCCCAATATTGAGTTCATTATCGGAGACAATGGTTCGACCGATGATTCCATTACGTATGTGGAAGAGAACTTCCCGATGTTCAAGATCATTCGCAACAGCGAGAACTTAGGTTTTGCTGGTGGATATAACGAGGTGTTGAAACAGGTGGAGGCGGATTATTTCATCCTATTGAATTCCGATGTGGAAGTTTCGGAGAATTGGGTGGAACCTGTGATTGCCTACATGGAACAGGACCCCTTGATGGTGGCTTGCCAACCGAAAATCCAAGCGTACCATAGCAAAGGCGAGTTTGAACATGCAGGAGCAGCTGGCGGCTATATAGATTATTTTGGGTTTCCGTTCTGCCGAGGTCGGATCTTGGATAAAGTAGAAAAAGACCATGGCCAATACAATGATGCACGAGAGGTATTTTGGGCGACGGGCGCTGCATTGTTCATCAAATCCGAGGCTTGGAAAGAAGCTGAGGGCTTCGATGCCGATTTCTTTGCCCATTTTGAAGAAATAGACCTGTGTTGGCGATTGAAGCGCATGGGGTATAAAGTTGGCTATTGTCCAGACTCTATCGTCTATCATGTGGGGGGTGGAACGTTAAAGACCAGCAATCCGCAGAAAACCTATCTCAACTTCCGAAACAATCTGGTCATGATGCAGAAGAACCTGTCCGTAGGTGCTGCTATTTGGAAAATATCCTTGCGATTATGGTGGGATCTATTTGCCTTAATCAAATTTCTTTTTGACGGAAAAACGGCAGATGCTTGGGCTGTAAGCCGAGGTCATCAGTATTTCTTCAAGAATTTCTTTAAAACTGCAAAGAAAAGAAGGAAGTATGCGCAAAAAGAGAACAAAAAGGGTCAATATAAAAATTCTATTATTTGGGATTATTATATGAATAATATCCATAAATACAGCGAGCTTCATGACAATAATTTCCATTAATTGCTAAAGTCCTGAATTATCTTTTCCTGCATTAATTACATTGTTTTGCAACACTTTGCGCAATCAATCAATTTTTGTTTTAAATTATTTTACCCTTAATATATTTTGTATTTTCGTGGTCTATGTCAATAGATATTCAAGCGAAGATAGCAGAACTTACACGTGAGCTGAACGAATATAATTACCAATATTATGTTTTAGCACAGCCCTCTATATCCGATTACGATTTTGACCATAAATTAAAGGAACTGGAAGCATTGGAGCTGCAGCACCCTGAATTCAGAGATCCTAATTCCCCTACGCTCAAAGTTGGCGGTGATATCACACAAAGATTCCAGACGGTACGTCATAAATGGCCCATGATGTCATTAGGCAATACCTATAATGAGCAGGAATTAAAGGATTTTGACAATAGGGTCCGGAAAGTGGTTGGAGAGCAGGTTCAGTATGTTGCGGAATTGAAGTTTGATGGACTTTCCATTTCCATTTCTTATGAGCATGGGAAATTGGTCCAAGCGGTGACCCGCGGCGACGGAACACAAGGTGATGATGTGACCAGTAACGTGAAAACGATTCGCAGCATCCCACATCAATTAAGGAAAGGCGACTATCCGGAAAGCTTTGATATCCGTGGAGAGATCTTTATGCATAAATCGGCCTTTTTGAGGTTGAACAAGGAAAGGGAAGAGAATGGAGAACAAACTTATGCCAACCCAAGGAACTTTGCATCAGGAACCATCAAGTTGCAAGACTCGGCGGAAGTTGCAAAAAGGCCATTGGACTGTTTTCTTTATTTTCTATACTGCGACAACAGGAATAAACTATTCCATGATCATTGGCATAGCATAGAGGAAGTTAAATCTTGGGGATTCCCGGTTTGCGAACACAGTAAACTGTGCAATTCCATCGAGGAAGTATTGGCTTTTATCCATCATTGGGATGAGGCTAGACATCAATTATCCTATGAGATTGACGGAATTGTGATCAAAGTAAATGACTTTGCACAGCAAGAGGAATTAGGCTTTACGGCCAAGTCTCCACGTTGGGCAATTTCTTATAAATTCCAAGCTGAGCGGGTTGAAACTATTTTGAACAGCATCAGCTATCAGGTTGGAAGAACTGGGGCAGTGACTCCTGTGGCAAACCTAAAACCAGTTTTATTGGCAGGAACAACGGTGAAGAGAGCCTCTTTGCATAATGCCAACGAAATCGAGCGATTGGGACTGCATGAGCATGATACGGTCTTTGTAGAAAAAGGTGGCGAGATCATTCCGAAGATTATTTCAGCAAATGTTGAAAAACGTCCCGAAGGAGCAAAACCATTTGTATACCCTACTCACTGTCCGGAATGTAATACAGCCTTGGTCAGGGAGGAAGGCGAAGCGGTACATTATTGTCCGAATGAGGATGGCTGTAAACCGCAGATCGTTGGCAAGCTGCAGCATTTCATCGGCAGAAAGATGATGGATATACAAGGTTTAGGCGATGAAACCATCGAAACCTTTTTCCGTTTGGGATTAATCAGAAAGATTTCAGACATCTATACACTGAAGGATAGAGAGTCTGAATTGGTCGGCATAGAGCGATTTGGGCAGAAGTCCATAGACAATATGCTGAAAGGCATAGAACAATCGAAGAACAAGCCATTTGAGAAAGTATTGTTTGGCTTGGGGATCCGACATATCGGTGAAACGGTTGCGAAAAAATTAGCGCAGCATTTCAAGAACATCGATGCGATCCGTTCGGCTACGGTAGACGAGATCCTTTCCGTTCAGGATATTGGATTGCGTATCGCCGAAAGCATCAATGCTTATTTGGTCAATCCGGAGCATTGGGAAGAGATCGAAAAACTTAGAGCGATGGGCTTGCAGTTTGAAATCGAAGAGAAAGAAGTACAATTGGCAGGTGATAGCCTTTCAGGCAAGACCTTTTTGATATCCGGTGTTTTTGCGGATCATTCCCGAGAAGAATTGACGGAACTGATAGAGTCGCATGGTGGTAAAATGTTGAGCAGTATTTCCTCAAAACTGAATTATTTGGTTGCAGGAGACAAAATGGGACCATCCAAATTAGCGAAGGCTGAAAAACTTCAGGTTCCGATGATTTCGGATGTTCAGCTGCTAGCGATGATCAATAAATAAGAATAAAATAAATAAATATACATAAACGATGAACGAGCTTCAAGGTGCGGGAGTAGCATTAGTCACTCCATTTCACGCAGACGGCACAGTAGATTACGAAAGCCTCGGCAATCTGATAGATTTTCAGATTGAGGGAGGCATTGATTATTTGGTTTCATTGGGTACCACTGGCGAGACAGCTACCCTAACCCAAGATGAACGAAAGAAGCTGTGGCAATTTACTTCGAAGCACGTCAATAAGCGTATTCCATTGGTAGCTGGTATTGGCGGAAACAATACTTATGAAATCGTTGAACAGATCAAGAACTTCGAAGTCCTGGATTATGTGGCAATCCTTTCGGTTTCTCCATACTATAATAAACCTACGCAAGAAGGAATTTACCAGCATTATAAAGCGATTGCGGAGGCTTCCAAGCTTCCTATCATACTGTATAACGTACCGGGACGTACAGGCAGCAATATCAGTCCGGCGACCACAGTACGTTTGGCAAAGGATTTCAAGAATATCGTGGCAACCAAAGAGGCCTCAGGGAATTTTGCGCAATTCAGTGAGATCCTTCGTGACAAACCCAAGGAATTCCTGTTGATTTCTGGGGATGATCCTGTTACATTGCCGATGATGGCGATGGGTGCCGCTGGAATTATTTCGGTGGTTGGCAATGCCTACCCTACCAAAGTTTCTGCCTTGGCTCATTTATGCCGCGAAGGAAATTATGTGGAGGCCAGAGCCATTCACTTGGAATTATTGAAGATCATTGACCTTTGTTTCATTGAAGGAAATCCAGCTGGTGTAAAATACATCTTGGAAAAGAAAGGCATTGGCAAAGACCATGTTAGGTTGCCATTGGTTCCGGTAAGCGACAAAACCAAAGCAGCCATAGATGCAGAGATGCAGCTACTAGGTTAAAAAAAATATAAGGTTGGCAATGGAAATTCGCCAACCTTTTTTATTTTTAGGTATTCTTTTTGTTACCAAATAGAAACTGAATCAAAAAAAATGGAAACATCAAACCAACAACCTAGCACTAAGGGTTCAAAGTTCAAAAAATTCATTAGCTGGTTTTTACTCATCCTATTTCTAGCCTTTGCTGGATTTGTTTATTTCAAATATTATTTTGTATTTGGAGAAGGCGTTAAATCTGGGGTTTTGAATTATGCGGTAAAAAAGGGAAATTTATTCAAGACTTATGAAGGTAAGCTTATCCAAGAGGGCATTCGTTCGCAGAAGACCGGCACTGGGCTGTCGAGCAATGAGTTTGAATTTTCCATTGAAAACGATTCAGTTTTCCATATCTTGGAACTGAATAGCGGAAAAGCTTTCGACCTACACTACAAGGAATATCATGGTGTATTGCCTTGGCGAGGAAATACAAGATATGTAGTGGATAAAATTATACAAATGCGTGATGCGAAGACAACTACTTTTTAGTTGATCGGAAAAACATATCAGAAAAAAATTGGGGCTTCAACCGACGTTAGAGAAGGGACTAACAAAGGTTGAAGCCCTGGTCTTTATAGGGAAATTTAGTTTTGTGGGATGCCAAAGAATAAACTTTTCAGAAAAAGATTGCAAAATTAAATTTCGTGAACTATATTTGCGGAGTACTTCGATAGTGGTACGCTAATCATTACCTCTCTAAAAAGATGGTCTTGATTTATAAAGAAGTGGCGAGAGACTGGCTCAATGACCCACTGGCAACCTTCAATAAGGATTGAAAAGGTGCCAATTCCTGTCCGAGGCAATAAAGCCCAGGAGCATATAAATGAAATAGACTATGACTTCAAAATTTTCAAAATCGGAATTAGTATATCTTGTTGGAAAACCAGCAACAGATTCCAGTATTCAATTTATTTCCAGCTGTATTATTTGCATTGCCCGAATGCGATAGTCGTCCCTATGTTCAAGCACTAAGCACTAGTGCAAAAATTTAGTACCGACGACCAGAAACACAGCAAGGAGAGAATCATCCATTCAATTTACTAACATCTATAATCAACATAAAAATGGCAGACAACAAGAATCTTAAATTTGAAACACTACAAGTGCACGCAGGTCAAGACGTAGACCCTACAACTGGATCAAGAGCATTACCTATATATCAGACTACCTCATACGTTTTTGAAAATGCAGAACATGGCGCCAACCTATTTGCCTTGAAGCAATTTGGAAACATCTATACCCGGATCATGAATCCTACCACAGATGTTTTCGAAAAACGTATCGCAGCTTTAGAGGGTGGTGTTGCAGCGGTTGCTGTTTCTTCAGGACAGGCAGCCCAATTCCTAGCTTTGACCAATATCCTTGAATCCGGAGAAAACTTTGTTTCAGGATCCAATCTATATGGCGGTACTTACAATCAGTTCAAGGTTTCTTTTAAAAGATTAGGCATTGAAGCAAGATTTGCTGAGGATTCAGATCCTGATAAAATTGAAGCATTGATCGACGATAAAACAAAAGCGATCTATGTGGAAACGATTGGGAACCCTAGTTACAATATCCCAGATTTCGAGCGAATTGCATCGGTTGCTAAGAAACATGACCTACCATTGATCGTAGACAATACTTTTGGTGCCGGCGGTTATTTGTTCAAACCATTGGAGCATGGTGCTAACGTGGTGGTGGAATCGGCAACAAAATGGATCGGTGGACATGGAACTAGTATTGGAGGTGTGATTATCGATGGTGGAAACTACAACTGGGGGAATGGTAAATTCAAACAATTCTCGGAGCCTTCTGAAGGATACCATGGTTTAGTATTTTCCGATGTATTCGGAGAAGGTGGACCATTTGGAAACATTCAATTTGCTATCCGCGCTCGCGTTGAGGGATTAAGAGATTTCGGTCCTGCCCTATCTCCATTTAACTCATGGCTTTTGGTGCAAGGTCTGGAAACTTTGTCGCTACGTGTACAACGCCATGTTGACAATACCTTGGAAATTGCACAATGGTTGGAAGCACATCCTCAAGTGGAGCAAGTAAGCTACCCAGGATTGAAAAACCACCCATACCATCAGAATGCACAAAAATATTTGAAAAACGGATATGGGGCGGTATTATCATTCACCATCAAAGGTGGAGTTGATAAGGCGAATGAGTTCATCGATTCATTGGAATTGATCAGCCATTTGGCGAACGTAGGTGATGCGAAATCCTTGATTATCCATCCTGCGGCAACGACACACCAACAATTGAGTGCAGAAGCGCAGAAAGCAGCTGGAGTAGCTCCAGGTCAATTGAGACTTTCGGTGGGTATCGAGCACATCGACGATATTAAAGCAGACTTAACACAAGCATTTGACAAAATCAAGTAAGTGGGGGCTTAACTGATTTTTTAGGAGGAAGATAATTAAAGAGAATGAGTGTAAAGACTTTCGGATATAGCCAAGACTTCGAATTAGAGAGTGGAAAAAAACTGGCAAATCTACAGATAGCCTACCATAGTTATGGTCAGCTAAATGAGGACAAGTCCAATGTGATTTGGGTATGCCATGCCTTGACTGCAAATTCAGATGTTTTTGACTGGTGGCCAGGATTATTTGGCGAGAATGAATTATTTAATGATAAGGATTATTTCATTATCTGTGCCAATGTATTGGGCTCACATTATGGGACGACGAATCCCCTATCCATTGATCCTGACACCAACCTACCCTATTATTCAGACTTCCCTCAATTCACGATTAGAGATATTGTTAAAGCACATGGACTATTAGCTGATCATCTAGGGATCCAAGAGATCAACACCTTGATTGGAGGATCTCTAGGCGGTCAACAAGCTTTGGAATGGACCGTATCCAAAACCATAAAGATCCATAATCTAATAGCCATCGGCACGAATGCGTTTTTCTCGCCTTGGGGAATCGCATTCAATGAAAGCCAACGCCTAGCTATCGAAGCAGACGCAAGCTATAAAGAGAAAAGGGATGATGCAGGCTTAAACGGCTTAAAAGCGGCCCGTAGCATGGCATTATTGTCCTATAGGACCTACAATGCCTATGGAACGACCCAAGTGGAATCTGACCATGATAAAACGGATGCTTACAAGGCTTCTTCTTACCAAGCATACCAAGGCGATAAATTAGTAAGGAGATTCAATGCCTTTTCCTATTGGTATCTGACCAAGGCGATGGATAGCCATCATCTAGGCAGAGGCCGTGGTCAGGTGGAACAAGTACTAAATTCCATTGAAGGGGTAAATTCCCTGATCATTGGTATTCCATCGGACGTGCTATTCCCTCCTCAGGAACAGGAATTCATCGCGAAGCATATTCCTAATGCGGAATATTATGAGCTGCACTCCTTTTTTGGGCATGACGGCTTCTTGATCGAAACGAAAACCCTGACTCAAGTCATAGGCAACTTTCTTGAGAAACATAATACTAAAGCAGAAAATCACTTAAATTTAATTAAAGAATAATGAGTAAGAAACTTACCATCGGGATGTTTGGATTTGGTGTGGTGGGACAAGGTTTATACGATATCATAAAGACAAAGAACCTAAACTTAGAAATCAAGAAATTTGTTATCAAAAACGCGGACAAAAAAAGAACCTTGCCTGCGGAATTGTTTACCACAGATGCCAATGCTATTCTAGAAGATCCAGAAATCAATACCGTGGTGGAATTGATCGATGATGCCGAAGCTGCTTTTGAGATTACAAAAAGAGCACTGACAACAGGAAAGAATGTTGTTTCTGCCAATAAAAAAATGATTGCCACCCATCTAGAGGAATTGACCGAGATCCAAAACCAACATGGCACTTCCCTATTGTATGAAGGCGCTGTATGTGGCAGTATCCCTATTATCAGAAACCTGGAAGAATACTATGACAATGAGCTTTTGCATTCTGTAAGCGGTATCTTCAATGGTTCATCCAACTATATTCTTTCCAAGATCTTCAACGAAAACCAAAGCTATGATGAGGCTTTGAAAAAAGCGCAGGAGTTAGGTTTTGCAGAAACGGACCCCACATTGGATGTTGGCGGATATGATCCAAAATACAAATTAGCTATTGTAGCTTCCCACGCTTATGGCATTTATATCAACCCAGATGAGATCCTTAACTTAGGGATTGATACCTTAGGGAATGCGGATATCCGATATGCACGAGAGAAAAACTACAAAATCAAGTTGATCCCTTTAGCTAAAGAAATCACTAATAATCAGGTTGTGCTGTATGTGCTTCCTAAGTTTATCTCCAAAGGAAATATCTTGCAAAATGTAGAAAATGAATACAATGGCGTATTGGTAAAAGCTGCATTTGCGGATGAGCAATTTTTCTATGGAAAAGGAGCTGGCGGTCACCCGACAGGATCTGCTGTGCTATCTGATATTGCTGCATTAAGATATGATTACAAATATGAGTACAAGAAACATTTAGAGGCTCAACAGGTTGAATATTCAACTGATTATGCGCTAAAAGCTTATTTCCGCTATGAGGACGAAGATGTATTGGAAAATATTGAGTTTATCAGTATTTCAGAAAGATTCTATAGTGATGATCACAAATATGTGATTGGAACCATTAATCTCCAAGAAATCATTGCAAAGCGAGAGATTATCCATCAACAAGGAAATTTCTTGGCTGAAATCATTTAATTCCATTTTAAATTAAGATAGAAAGTGTTTTTCCTGTAAAGGATTAACACTTTTTTTATTCTTCAACGCTTTCATTTTAGGTCATAAAGCATGGAGGAGCATCCCACAAAAATGTTTTGTTTCTGAAAGTTTTTGTTTTTTAGAAAAATAAAGCCTGGAAGCGGATAATATTTGCATTCTAAAGGTAACATTATCATTACATGAACAGATTTTGGCATTTAATAGGTTAAATAATTGTTAATACATTTGCTTTGTCATGGTTTTTGCATTATATTATTCGCATATTATTATATAAACTTAAAAATCTAATTGATCATGAGAAAGTGGAATGTGTTAGTACTACTAAATGCAGTATCTATTGGTTTGTTTGCACAGGACAACACCAACGCTAGCACGAGTGAGGGATCTGCATTACCGTATTTAATAATCGGAATTATTGTTTTAACCGTTGCTATATACATGTTATATAGCCGACAAAAACGGAAATTCAACGATTAACAACGTATTAAAATATACGTATAATAAGAAAAGGCCTGATTAGATCAGGCCTTTTTCGTTGTATTGTGTTTGTATTATATTTCAAGATATTATGCTTAGTCTCTTTTCAGTCCGAATTTCTCGATCTTACTGTACAGGTGACTTCGTTGGATATCTAGGTCATCTGCTGTTTTGGAGACATTCCAATTGTTTCTTTCCAATTTGTATTTAATGAATTCGCATTCAGAGAAGTCTTTAAAGTCTTGGAAGGAGGTAAATTGTTCCATATCGAATCCATTGCTCGTATGGTTTCCTGCCAGGCTATTTGCAGTGATGGGACCTCCGGGATTAGCAAATTTCAGGACATCTTCTTCGGTGATCTTTTTATCACACAAGATGATCAAGCGTTCGATCATGTTCCTCAGTTCCCTGATATTCCCGGTCCAAGGCAACGATTGAAGCGCTTTCATAGCATCAGGCGTAAAGGCTTTGACAGGCATGCTGTACTCAGCACAAACCTCTTCGCAGAAGGCATTGGCCAAAGTCGGGATATCGTCCTTGCGTTCATTTAAAGAAGGCACATGGATCAAGATAACACTTAGACGGTGGTATAAGTCCATTCGGAAGTTACCTTCTTCGATTTCTCGCAATAGATCTTTGTTGGTAGCGGCAATTACTCGCACATTGACATCGATTTCTTTTTCACCACCTACCCTAGTGATTTTATTTTCCTGCAAGGCTCTCAATACCTTGGCTTGAGCGGAAAGGCTCATATCACCAATCTCATCCAAGAAGAGTGTACCGTTGTTTGCTTGTTCGAATTTACCGATACGTTGCTTTACCGCTGAGGTAAAAGATCCCTTTTCATGGCCGAACAATTCAGACTCGATCAATTCAGAAGGGATTGCAGCACAGTTTACTTCGACTAAGGTAGAACCTGAGCGAGATGATTTTTCGTGCAACCAACGCGCCACCAATTCTTTACCAGCACCATTAGCACCAGTGATCAAGACGCGTGCTTCAGTTGGGGCCACTTTTTCGATGGTATCTTTAATCAAGTTGATACCAGAAGAGTCACCTAGAATTTCTTTTGTTTTGGAGATTTTACGTTTAAGGACTTTTGTTTCCTTAACCAAGGAGCCTTTTTCTAGGGCATTCCTTACGGTGATCAATAACCTGTTGAGGTCAAGAGGTTTTTCCAGGAAGTCAAAGGCCCCTTTACGTGCAGCTTCAACCGCTGTTTCAATGGTACCATGTCCTGAGATCATGATGAACGGGATATCGGAAAACTCTTTTGCAGCGGTCAGTACTTCCATACCGTCCATTTTGTTCATCTTGATATCACATAATACCAAGTCGATTTTTTCCTTCTGCAAGATCTTCAGACCATCCTCACCGTTGTCGACATCGAGGACTTTATAATCTTCATATTCCAAGATATCACGTAACGAGCTACGGATTGGGCGCTCATCATCTATAATTAAAATTGTTGTCATAACTTAACACACTTGTTTATAGGCAATAGAAAATGTACAATAATTTAAAAAAAAAGAAGCAAACCTTGTAAGCCGGGTTCTGTATTCTAAAATAAGAATTTCTATCATTTATCTAGGTCTGCGTTCACACACAGACTCCATCAACCTACCCATTGCAAGTGCCCGAAGGCAGAAAACGAGCCGCTTTCTAATCTTGCAACCTATTTGGTCTTTCAACATACGAGGTTTACCGAGATGTATGTCGCCATACAAATCCGTGAGCTCTTACCTCACGTTTTCACCCTTACCCCGAGGGGCGGTATATTTTCTGTGGCACTTGCTGTCTGATAAAAAATCAGCCTTCCCGTTAGGAAGCGTATCGCCCTATGTTGCCCGGACTTTCCTCTCCATGTAACATGCAGCGATAGAACCAGTTTGCTTCAATGTGCAAAACTACAAAAAATTCAATGGAATAAGGCTAAACATACATTTTTGATAGAACTGAAAAATAATTAACAAGAAAAGTAAATATTTTTCACCCCACCTGTAGCGAGGTAAATTTTATTGTCGTTATATGATAAAACATAAGTCGACAAGATGTTCTTTTTAATTATTTATTAAACATTATTTATAACTTAACATGAAAACTACTACATTTTTAAGAACATTATTAGCTATTACAGCAGTTGCAGGTGCATTGACTACTATTTCTTGCGGCCCAAAGGATGAGGTAAAACCAGAGAAGAAAAAGACAAAAATGGTAAACGTGGTTTACAAAATTAACTCTCAAGTAAAAGACTTGAAATTAAACTCTTTAGTGGTAAGTGGATTCAAAGGTCAAGACTCAACTATTGCGGTTAAAGATACAGACAAACTTCCAAGAGAAATCAGATTGAGAAGACCGGCTCCAGCAAAGAACGCTGCATTAAAAATCAAAACTACAGTAAACAAACCAGGAAAAGTAAACTTAGAAATCTTGGTTGACAACAAATCAGTGAAAAAATTAGAAGCAAACATTACAGACATTAAAAAAGAAGGTGTTTTGGAACACAAATTTTAATTATAGGATCTAAAAAACAAGAAACTACTTTCCCCAAAATAATTACCAAGGCTGTACCCAATAGGTTGCAGCCTTTTTTTAATATCTGAAGTTTTGATTATAGATCTTGGGCGATAGCAAAGCCGGCTGCCCATGCCCATTGGAAATTGTATCCGCCCAACCAGCCTGTGATATCCACAGCTTCACCACCGAAATAAAGTCCTTCCTGTTTTTTGCTTTCCAGCGTTTTTGGGTTCAACTCGTCCGTTGCTATCCCTCCTCGCATAACTTCGGCCTTATCATAGCCCTTATCTCCGGCAGGCTTCACTTTAAATTGATGGATACTGTCTGACACCAATTTGGCATCTGCCTTACTTAGGGAGGCTATTTTTAACTGAATGGGAAGGAACTCTCCCAGTGCATCCACCATTTTTTTGGTAAAATGGTCACTTAATAATTGTCCAACGGTCCTTTTCCCTGCATTGTTCCTTTCTTCCTTGATCAGGTTATCTAATTTGAATTTCGGCAATAGATCAATGGTAAACTGCTCTCCGGGTCTCCAATAGGAAGAAATCTGCAATATTGCTGGCCCACTTAATCCCCAATGGGTAAAAAGGATATTTTCTTCAAAAGAGATCTTTTCGTTATATACTCTAGAGAACACGGAATTACCAGCAAGTGAAGCATACCAGTTTGCATCTTTACCGGTAATGGTCAATGGAACCAAGGCCGGTGCTGTTTCCACTATTCTATGGTTAAACCTACGTGCCAGCTTTATGGCAAAATCGGAAGCGCCTAGTTTGGCAACCGGCAAACCTCCGGTAGTCAGAACAACTTTTGGTGTAGAAATTTTTGCTTGTTTACCGTTTTTCTCATAGCTGATCTCAAAGCCAGCACCTGTTTTCTGTACATCAGTCACCAAGGTATCTAACCAAATATCCTGTCCTGTTTCATACATCAACTTGGTAAAAACTGCGACAATACCCTTCGCTTTATTCGAGACTGGAAATAACTGGCCTAAGGTCTTTTCTTGCCCTTGTATATTCCCGAACTGTTCAAAGAAGTTTATGGTATCTTCCACGGTCCATTGGGAAAACACAGCATTAAGGAATTTTGGGTTTTCAGAGACGAAGTTATCTATTGAAGTATAAAGGTTTGTAAAATTACATCGACCACCACCAGAGATCAGGATCTTGGCGCCAGGTTTTTCATTGCGTTCAATCAACAAAGTCCTTTTACCCAGAAATCCTGCCTGCACCGCGCACATCAGTCCGCAGGCACCAGCTCCAATGATTATCGCATCATAATCTTTCATTAGGAAATCAACTCTCCTTCCAAAGGAATAGTTCTTTGTTCTGCCCAAGATTTTTCTGCAAGTTCCAATAAACGGATGACATCGCGTGCTTGCTCCGGCTTAATGAACAGATTTTCTTCACCTTTGATAGCAGCGACAATATTCTTATAGAAATCTTGGCCTGAACCATATTCGCTTTCAATTTTCTCTTCAACATCTTTTCCATTTTCTACAATGGAAAGTGTGCCTTGAAAAGATGGATCTTCCTTACCCCAGTCTTGCATGCTGGCAGGGACAACTCCGTCACGCAATAAAGCTTCCTGAGCATCCACGCCCCATTTCACAAAACAGCCATTCATTCCATAAACAGCATATCGAGCGGTGGATATTTTAGCCAGCATCTGTCCTTTCAAGGAAACTTTGATACCGGGGTAAGACAGGATAAACTCGAAATCATCGATTGCCTTTGCTCCATCGCGTTGAACACGGAGGTCAGCAAATATCGCTTCTGGTTTTCCAAAGACTTGCAAAGCCTGATCGAGCAAGTGAGCCCCTAGATCATAATGTATACCAGATCCAGGTAAGTTCTCCTCACGCCATGCTCCGGCTCTCAAGAAGTTTCTGAAGCGGTCGTAACGTGCTTCATAATTCACCACTCTTCCTAATCTTCCAGATTCAATCACCTTTTTAACGGTTTTGAAGTCGGAATGAAAACGGGCATTGTGATGCACCGATAATAGCAGACCCTTTTCTTTTGCTAAAGCAATTAATTCATCGGCCTCAGTGCTATAATTGGTGAAAGGTTTTTCAACGACCACATGCTTACCAGCTTCCAGAGCAGCTTTCGCTAAGCTGTAATGCACATCATTGGATGTTGCGATCGCAACGATATCTACTTCAGGATCATTGATGATATCATCTGCAGACAGGACCCCAATAGCATTGGGATAGCGCTCGGCCAACATTTGCTGTTGTTCAGGTTTGCGGGCAGTGACTTTGTATAATTCTAGATCAGGATTGCCATCAATAAATGGGGCATGAAAAACATGCCCCCCTATTGAAAATCCGATTAATCCGACTTTAAGGTTTTTCATAATTACATTCTTTCCGGTACTTGGATCCCTAGCATGTTCATGCTTTCCGCAATTATCCTTGCTGCTGAGGCAGACATTTGCAGACGGAAGCCTTTGACATTTTCGTCTGCAGCTTTTAGGATCGTTTCCTCGTGATAAAATTTATTGTAGAGTTTAGCTAGATCGTATGCATAATTTGCCAATTGCGCAGGGCTGAATTCTTGCGCAGAAGCTTCAATGATAGCAGGATAATTTGCCAATGCCTGAATCAAATCGCGTTCATAAGGTGAAATGGATGCTGGTGTTTTCACATCCGCTCCTGTATATTCCGCTTTGCGAAGCACAGATTTAATCCTTGCGTGGGTATATTGAACGAATGGACCTGTATGGCCTTGGAAGTCCACCGATTCATTTGGATCAAAAAGCAGACGTTTTTTAGGGTCAACCTTTAATAGGAAATATTTAAGAGCACCCATACCGATGGTTTGATACAAGGAAGCTTTTTCTTCTTCATTAAAACCTTCAGTTTTCCCTAATTCTTCTGTTCTTTCTTTGGCAGTTTCGATCATTTCCGCCATTAAGTCATCGGCATCCACGACTGTTCCCTCTCTGGATTTCATCTTGCCAGATGGAAGGTCCACCATACCATAGGATAAATGGTAAAGACCATTTGCCCATTCCTTGCCTAATTTTTTCAAGATGGCGAACAATACCTTGAAGTGGTAATCTTGCTCATTTCCTACAACATAGATGGATTCATCCATTTTGAATTCATCGTATTTCAATTGCGCAGTACCTAGATCTTGGGTGATATATACAGATGTTCCATCACCTCTTAGCACCAGCTTTTGGTCCAGACCTTCATCAGTTAAGTCAATCCATACAGAGTTGTCTTCTTTTTTGAAGAAAACGCCTTTTTCAAGACCTTCTTGTATGATATCCTTTCCCAAAAGGTAGGTCTCCGATTCGTAATAGAATTTATCGAAATCTACACCAAGCTGTTTATAGGTTTTATCAAAACCGGCATATACCCAGCCATTCATGGTTTTCCAAAGGTTGATGACCTCAGCATCGTTTGCTTCCCATTTTTGAAGCATCACTTGCGCTTCTTTCATCAATGGGGCATTCTTTTTGGCATCATCTTCGGATTGGCCTTCTTGCTTGAGTTGGTCAATTTCCTTTTTGTATTCTTTATCAAAAACCACATAATATTTACCTACTAAATGGTCTCCTTTTAATCCTGCGGATTCAGGTGTCTCACCGTTACCGAACTTTTGCCATGCTAACATGGATTTACAGATATGTATACCACGGTCATTGACAAGGTTGGCTTTTACCACATCATAACCATAAGCTTTAAGGATTTCGGCCACGGAATAGCCCAATAAATTGTTACGAATGTGCCCTAAGTGCAGAGGTTTGTTGGTGTTGGGTGAAGAATATTCCACCATCAGTTTTTTACCGTTCTGCGGGTATTTTCCGAATGAATCAGGGAGGATGGTTGTATTCAACAGGGAGATCCAGTAATCATCAGAGAAACTCAGGTTCAAGAAACCTTTGATCACATTGAAGTCGCTGATCTCTTGGATGTTTTCTTTTAGATAAGTACCTATTTCATTTCCAGTAACTTCCGGAGATTTTTTAGAAAATCGGGTAACCGGAAATACAACTAAAGTGATTTGACCTTCAAACTCTTTTCTAGTCTCTTGTAATGCGAGTTGAGAAGCAGGGATTTCTGCTCCATACAATGCATTTACCGCTTCAACTGTCTTCTCAATAAGCAGCTCTTGGATTGATTTTGCCATGTAAATATTTCGTAATATTCGTAACTTTCTGATAATGAATTTAAAAAATAACGCATTGATTATTTAGGTATTCATCGTGAAAGCATATCTTTGCCAAAAATAATAAAAAATGCAGAGCTATCAGGAATTTCTTGACTTAAGTGTTGGTTTTCCGCAAGACGGATTCGATATCATCGATGACGAATTGTACTTCCACGATTTGAATTTGATGGAAATGATAGAAACGTACGGTACTCCCCTACGTTTTACCTATTTACCCATTATCAGCAAAAAGATACAACAAGCGAAAATCTTATTTCAAACTGCCATGTTGAAATATAACTATCGCGGATCATATAAATATTGCTATTGTACAAAATCTTCGCATTTCAAACATATCGTTGAAGAGGCCTTGAAGAATGATATCCACTTGGAAACTTCTTCGGCTTTTGATATGCCTATGATTGATGCCTTAGAGCGACAAGGTAAGGTGACTAAGGACATTACAGTGATCTGTAATGGTTTTAAAACCTACCAATACAAACAGTACATTGTTGACATGTTGCATGATGGATTCCGTAATATTATCCCAGTATTGGATAACAAAGAGGAATTCAACATGTATGATGATGAAGTTGAGCTTTCTGAACCTTGTAACCTTGGTATCCGTATTGCTGCTGAGGAGCAACCAGATTCACAATTCTATACTTCCAGATTAGGGATCAGGATGGAAGATGTGATTGATTTCTACAACAGCAAAATCGTAGATAATCCACACTTCAAGGTGAAGTTATTGCACTTCTTTATCAATTCAGGTATTTCTGACACTCCATATTACTGGAATGAGCTTGAGAAATATGTGACCTTGTACTGTAAGTTCAAAAAGATCAACCCTGACTTAGATACTTTGGACATTGGTGGTGGTATGCCATTCAAAGACTCATTGGTTCATGATTTCGATTATGAATACATGGTTAACGAGATTGTCAACCGCATCAAACAGATCTGTGCTCACCATGAGGTTGTAGAACCAGATATCATTACGGAATTCGGTAAGTACACCGTTGCTGAGGCTTCAGGTATCCTTTATAAGGTATTGGGCAGAAAACAACAGAACGACCGTGAGAAATGGTTAATGTTGGACGGTTCTTTTATCACCAACCTTCCTGACGTTTGGGCGTTGAACCAGAAGTACATCTTATTGCCGATCAATAATTGGGATTCGGAATATGAGCGTGTTAACCTTGGTGGTATCACTTGCGATGGTCAAGATTACTATAACCAAGAAGCACATATGAACTCGGTATTTATGCCAAAAACCAGAAAAGTACAATATCTTGGTTTCTTCCACACTGGAGCTTATCAAGAAGTATTGAGTGGTTACGGTGGAATTCACCATTGTTTATTACCTTCACCGAAGCATGTTTTGATCCGCAGAAATAGAGACGAGACATTTAACTATGAGGTGTTTGGCGAAGAGCAAAATTCAAAACAAGTAATGAAATTATTGGGCTACCAATAAGCCTGATTTCACAATAAAAAAAGCAAGTTAATTGATATTAACTTGCTTTTTTACTTTAGGGCTAAACCTTTTTTATGCCTAGCCATCCATAAATACTAATCCGCTGATTTCTTTTCGTAATGTTCGAGGTAATTGCATAAATACATCTGGTTTTAAATTTAGTTGGTAGTTTTTTGAGCCTGGTATTGGTAAGACGCAAAATAAATTTTGAAATCCCCCGCCTAACCACTTCCCATCATTGGCGAGGTAATCTTGATACTTCTTGTCCAAATCGTTAATTGTTTTATAAAACAATTTGATCGAAGAATCTCCAATTAAATACATGATTCACTGTTTATGTTAAAGAACTAACACAAAATTATAAATGAAAATTAACTATTCGTTAATTATTTTATTTTTTATTGGTTAATTTTTACATAATTATTGAAATCAAGAGTGAGATACTTTACCTAATTCATTTATTGCAATCAGATTACAGATAATACTGTAAATTGTGCCGCATTAACATGAAAAAAATATTTAAGATACTTATGTATATCATCCTTGCCTTAGTCCTAATTATCGCTGTGGCAGTATATTTATTAAGCCGTTCGGATCAAATGGGAGCTTTGGCTTCTGCTGATCGATTGGAGAGAATGGAGCATACCGCCACCTTTAAAGATGGGGTATTTGACAATTTAGAAAAAACACCAGCTATTAAGGAAGGTGTAAGCCAAGTTGCTGTATTCAGGTCTTTTTTCTTTGAAAAGGATAAGAGAAATGTCCCTGTAAAACCTTTACCCGTCGAGATTACTGATTTAAAGAACATTCCATTGGACCAAAATGTATATGTATGGTTTGGTCATTCCTCCTACTATATGCAGCTGAATGGAAAAAGGATCTTGGTGGACCCTGTTTTAAATGGGAATGCCTCACCCATTCCGGGCAGTGTAAAGGCATTCAAAATGACCCATAAATATAATGCGGAAGATTTTCCTGAAATCGATATCCTCATCCTTACCCATGATCATTATGACCACTTGGATTATCCTTCCATATTGCAATTGAAGAGTAAGGTAAAGGACGTGGTGACGAGCTTAGGAGTTGGAGCCCATTTCGAAAAATGGGGCTACCCTACTGAACGGATCCATGAATTGTATTGGGGTGAGAAATTGACGCTAGACAGTTTACAAATCACCGCTGCACCTGCAAGGCACTTTTCTGGCCGTTGGTTAAAGAGAAATACCAGCTTATGGTCATCCTTTGTTGTTCAAGCTGATTCGTTGAAAATATTTGTAGGCGGAGATTCTGGCTATGGCAAACATTTTAAGGAAATAGGCGATCAATATGGTCCTTTTGATGTTGCCATCCTTGAAAATGGGCAATACAATGAATTATGGAAATACATTCACCTAATGCCAGAAGAAGCTGTTACAGCAGCTCAAGAATTGCAGGCGAAAAGAATAATCCCTGTCCATAACTCTAAATTCCCTCTTGCCAATCATGCTTGGGATGACCCGATGATCCGTATTACGAAAGAGGCTAAGAATAAAAATGTCCCAATTTGGACTCCAAGAATGGGACAGCTTATTTATTTAGATAAAGATAATGACACCAAGGAATGGTGGACAGAGATTGAATAAACCCCTATGAATAAAGCTCTTAAGTTTTAAAAAACAAAGATCCTTCGTTACTTTTGAAGCGCAAAAGTAACCAAAACGCTTTGGCTCATTTAAGGTGGCTTTTCGCACCATCCAGCGCACATGAAAAGAATGCCTTGTTGTCGGGGATATCTTTCTTCAAAATTCTCCCTTTAGTTGGAGAATTTTGAAGAAAGCATCCCAAGGCCAATCCCATCGCACAGGTCAACGGCATTCTTTCCATTTTTCCGCCACTGGAAATGAGCCGGTTGCTAAAGGACTTCCTGCGGAAGGATTGAAGTCTGGTCTGAGAAACCATTAAAAGATTGTGACCTCGACATAAAATCCTTAAATTAATGATATTGCCCTATGATGTTTTTCTATAATTCCAGATCGCTAAACCATTCAACAAGATGGCAAATCCAGTGATGATCAAGAAATGATGTTGGATATCATAAAAATCACTGCCCTTTAAAACAATCATCCGGACCACTTCAATGAAATAAGTTACAGGAATCATTTTCGTGACTATGTATGCCCATTGAGGCATGCTGTCGATGGATGTAAATAATCCGCTCATCATCATAAAGATCATGATGAAAAAGAATGCGACCGACATCGCTTGTTGCTGAGTTTCCGAAATGGTCGATATCAACAAGCCTAGCCCTAAAATGGCAACCAGGTAAATCGATAAATAACCATACAACCAAAACAGATTGCCAACGGGCACTATTCCATATATAAAACGGCCAACCACAAATAATCCTACAGTAAAGACAAACATCCCAATGATCCAAAATGGAATCAGTTTGCCAAGGATAAATTGATATTTCTTGATCGGTGTCACATTGATCTGCTCAATGGTTCCGACCTCTTTTTCCTTGACGATATTCAAGGCGCACATATAGGAACAGACCATGGTCACTAAAGCGACCAAAATACCCGGCACCATAAATTTATTGTAGATCAGGTATGGATTGAACCAATTGGAAGAGGTGACATCAATAAGCGAATTGGCAGAAACTCCATTTTGGTTAACCCATTTGGTCCGGATATCTTCATTGAAGTCCCTGATTATGCGGCTGAGATAGCTTGAACCTAAACCTGCTTTCACGCCATTGATCGCATTGGCAGCTATAAACAATTCGGCTGACTTCTCTTTGATCAGATCCCTTTCGAAATTCGTTGGAATCTCCAGGATTAAATCTGCTTTTTCGTTTTCAATCTGTTTCAAAGCTTCTTTAAAGGATTGCCCATAATCTGTCAACCTAAAATATCCAGAAGCCGTCATTTTCGCAATCAATTGTTGGGAAGATGGAGAATGGTCATGGTCCACAATGGAAACATTGATGTTTTTCACCTCGTAATCCGCCGCAAACGGAAGGATTATCAATTGCATGATGGGTGCAATAAAAATCAATGGCAGCAATGCTTTATTCCTAAAGATCTGCTTGAATTCCTTTCTTAATAAAAACAACAATGATCTCATTCCAATCTTGTTTTAAAATTTTTCAAACTTAATACCAAAAGAATTACCGTCATTACGATCAGAATCAAGGTTTCTTTCCAGATTGCAGTAATCCCCAACCCTTTCAACATGATTGATTTTACGATGATATAATACCATTTCGAAGGAACTAAATTGGAAACTATCTGCAATGGCATGGGCATGTTCTCAATCGGAAACATAAAACCGGTAAACAAAAGGATTGGCAACATCATCCCCATCATCGAGATCAACATAGCTGCCTGTTGGGAATTAGTCACATTGGAAATCAATAGACCCACTGACAGGGCACAGATGATCAACAGTGCACTCTCGACAACCAACAAGATCAAACTGCCATGGATTGGCATCCCCATTAGCGTCACTGCCATGATCAAGATGACCGCCAAATTGATCAATGATAACATGAAATAAGGAAGTGCCTTTGAAACAATCACCAGAAAAGGATTAAACGGCGAAACCAATAAGATTTCCATGGTTCCCATTTCTTTTTCCTTCACTATAGAAACCGCTGTCATCAACACACAGATAAGCATTAGGACCAAGGCCATAATCCCCGGAACAAAGTTCATCGCTCCTTTTAGTTCAGGATTATAGAGCATCCTGAGTTCGGTATTGATGGAATAAGGCATCTCTTGACCCTGCATCAATTCCATTTGATAATCCATGATGATGGCATTTGCATAATTCTGCAAGGTACTGGCAGTATTAGGATCAGACCCATCCGTAATTACTTGGATTTGGGCTTTTTTCAGATGCAGTAGATCCTCATTGAAATTCGCAGGAAAAACTACCGCAAGCTTGATGTTTTCCTTTTGGAAGGAGTCCTCAATATCTTTATAGCTCATTAAGGATTTAGTAACCTGGAAATTTCGATTTGCTTCAAATTTCCTGGTTAACTCCTGCGTTGCAATATCCTGTGAATAGTCGCAGATCACGATTTTCGCATTCTTCACCTCATTGGTGAGGGCGAATCCAAAGAGTACAATCTGCACGATCGGCAGTCCAAACAACATCAACAAAGTCTTTCTATCCCTGAACACATGGTAGAATTCCTTCCTTACGAAAGACATAAACTGTTTCATTTAATCTCCCTTTCGTTTTGCGGCGCGAGCCAGTTCATAAAACACATCATCCATAGTATCTGCCTTATATTTTTGTTTCAGGTTTAGTGGGCTATCCAAGGCTTTGATCTCACCATCCACCATCATCGATATCCGGTTACAATATTCTGCTTCGTCCATATAGTGAGTAGTCACAAATATGGTTATCCCACGAGCTGCTGCAGCATAGATCAAGTCCCAAAACTGCCTACGGGTAACAGGATCCACTCCACCGGTAGGCTCATCTAAGAATACGATCTTCGGATCGTGGATGACCGCAACAGAGAATGCCAACTTTTGCTTCCAACCCAAGGGCAAAGAAGCCACCAATTTCTTGGCTTCGTTCTCCAATCCTAAGGTCTTTAATAGTTCGGTCCGTTTTTCTTTAAGTTGCTTATAATTGAGGCCATAGATGCCTCCAAAAAAATCAATATTTTCATTTACTGTTAGATCCTCGTAAAGCGAAAACTTCTGGCTCATATAACCAATGTTCTTCTTGATTTCCTCTGTTTGTTTATAGATATCAAAACCAGCAATATTCGCTTCTCCAGAACTGGGCTTTGAAAGACCACAAAGCATCTTCATGGCTGTTGTTTTACCAGCGCCATTGGCACCCAAGAACCCAAAGATCTCACCTTTATAAACCTCAAAGCTAATGGAGTTGGTCGCTATGAAATCGCCAAATTTCTTGGTCAGCTTATCCGTCTTTATTACCACTTCATCTGTCATATTAGTTCATTAGATTAATGAAACAATCTTCGATATTCGGTTGGATATCATCGATAATTAAGCCTTGATGGTTTTGATTTTCCAAGGACTTCAGCAGCATTTCCTTAGCATGGCCTTGATCTTCTTTAAAACTGATATGGTGGTATTCACCAAATGCATTACAAGTTTTGATATTCGGATTATTCCTGAGATCAACCAATAATTTGCCCATATTATTAGCCTTGATGGCATATAATGGATCTGGATACTGTTTGATGATTTCTTCAGGAGTTTCAACGCTCAGGATCTGACCATTTTGGATCAAGGCAATACGTTCGCAAAGGGTTGCCTCGTCCATATAGGGTGTTGAAACCAAGATCGTGATCCCTTGATCCTTTAATCTTGCCAGCATTTCCCAAAATTCTTTGCGAGAAACAACGTCTACACCTGTTGTAGGTTCATCCAAGAACAAGACCTCAGGTTTATGGATCAGAGCACAGCACAGCGCAAGCTTCTGTTTCATCCCGCCAGACAATTTACCAGCACGCCTATCCTTGAAAGGTTCGATCTGCACATAGATATCTTTGATCAGGTCGTAGTTCTCTTCTACGGTAGTTCCAAAAACCGATGCAAAGAAATTCAGGTTCTCCTCAATGGTCAAGTCTTGGTACAAGGAAAATTTTCCAGGCATATAGCCAACCAGCTTTCGGATCTGCTTATACTCTTTGACAACATCCAGACCTGCAACAGTTGCAGCTCCTTCTGTAGGCATCAAGAGCGTAGTCAAAATCCTGAAAATACTGGTCTTCCCGGCGCCATCTGGACCGATTAGACCAAAGAGCTCTCCCTTTTTTACAGAAAAGTCAACATGGTCCACTGCAGTGAGGGCACCTTTATTGTAAGTCTTTACCAGATCAACTACTTGCACCATATCCATATCAGATAAACTTTATTTCAGCGTACATCCCAATCTTATACCTTCCGTCGTTCTTTACCTTGACCTTGATGGCATAAACTTGATTAGCCCGCTCATCCTTGGTCTGTATGGTCTTCGGAGTGAATTCCGCCTTACTGTTTATCCATGTAATGATGCCTTCGGCAGTATGGTAACCACCGTTTCCATCATCGGTCAACACCTGAACCTTTTGGTTCAGTTTGACATTTGGAAGTTGATTGCCGGTAATATATGCCCTCAGGATCATATTGGATAGGTCCGCGATTTTATACAAGGGTTTCCCCATACCGGCAGTTTCATTTACTTCGGCATATTTTGTCAAGACTGTCCCTTGAACAGGGTTTACAATTTTAGATTTCTTTAATTGATCTTCCAATTGGTAGATCTGCACTTCCAATGGCACTACCTCTTTTCCTATGCTTTGATTTGAAATCGAAAGACTGGATTGTTGTGCATCCAATTGCCTGTTTAATAGTTTTATCTGCGCATTGATATCATCCAACTGCTTTGGAGTCGCCGCATCACCTGCAATTAAGTTCTGTGTCCTGATCTTTTCTCGTTCCAGGTGTTGTATCTGTTCCTTGATGGCAGAAAGCTGGACAGGAATATTAGGTTTTCGACTTAAACCTGCTCCTACTTGTGCTTCCAATTGGCGTTTTTTCAGATAGGTCTGCACCGTATCTATATAACCTATTTGTTGACCTACGGCTAATTGATCCCCTTCTTCAAGATTAAATTCCTTGATGGTTCCATTTGCTTCTGCAGATATGATGGTCTCTATTGCTTCAAAGCTTCCCGACGCATCAAAGGTATCTTTATCATTTTTGCAGGACCCTAAGGCCAGTATTCCAGTACCTAGGAGCAAATATATTTTTAGTCTTTTCATTATGATTAATTTTCTGCTTTTCCAGTTGTTGTTTGTAAGTTATATTGAGCCATTAATAATTGCACTTCATGTAGGGCCAAGTTCTGTTTCGCTTGTTCAACTACATTCACCGAAATGAGGTAATCGTTGCTAGTTGCTGTTCCATAATTTAATTGGTTCAAAGTAGAATTTTTCACCTGTTCGCGCAGGTCGATTATCTCTTGATCGGTTTTCAGCAGCTCCTGATACTTAGACAACTCCGTTTGTTGTTGATTCAGGTTCATTTTTGTGTTGAACAGGAAAGTTTCCTCTTGGACATCCAATATCCGTTGATTGTTTCTTATGATATTCTTCTCATTTTTCTGGGTATAGAAACTATTCAGGTTCCAAGCCAAACGCAATCCAGCAATATAAAACCCTTGAGTTTCCGGATTCAGCATATTCAATGCAGGCTGCCCAACACCACCTTGAACAAAAAGGCTAAATTGAGGCAAGGACTTATTATCAATCAATTTATTCTGAACATCTAAGGATTTTCTCTGTAGAGAAAACAAGGTCTGTTCCGGCCTATGGATTTCATTGTTCAGTTGCAATGAAGAGGGAGTCTGTAATCTGGCTTTAGGGTCTAGCTTTTGTCCGATCATCACTCCTAGAACTTCCAAATAAGCTTTTTTGTTAAATTCCAATTCTGTAATTCGTTGATCAGCTTTAAGCTTTTCAGCTTTCAAATTACTAGCCGAGCTTCTGAGCGCAACGCCATTGGCTACAGCTGTTTCCATTTTTTCAATTCCGCTCTGTAGGTCTTGGATACTCAGCTCGATCTGTTCTTTTTGCTTTTCTAAGAGCAATATGGCAAAATAGAGATTGTTGATCCGTTCTTTGAGCTTATACATTTCTACCTCAACCTTTTGGTTTTCTACCGCAGTGTTGACATTCAAGCTTTCTTTTTGGTCCTTTAGATTCACCAAACCTGTTAAGGATTGTGTCAGCTCCGCATAAACCTTATATTGACTCTTACTAATGGTAGGAATTTCCATATTAGGAAGCTTAATAGGCATCGAAGTAACATCCGATTGATGGGTTGCCTGCCCAGCTATGCTTAACTGTGGCATGACAGCCTTTTGAGCATTATCCAAAGAGAATTCATTAGTCCTCGATATGAGGTCCTGCTGCTTGATCAGGGGATAATTTGAACGAGCAAGACTATAGCACTCCTCTAAACTTAAGTTACCCGCCGTAGTTTGAGCAACCGCGAAGCTAATTCCTAGCCCCGTAAATAGAATAAAACTTAAAACTTTCGTAAAGACATTTACCTTAATCATATATTTTAATATATTGATTTAAACAATTGACCAATTAATGGTTAAAAAAATAGACTATGCTTTAAACATAGACTGTACCCAAATGGGAATCAACTTCTTACGCTCTTCCATCAAGTCAGAAAACTCTTGATTATTAAGACCAGTTCCGCTCATGATCATAGGCTGAGCAATAAAAGGAAACAGAACCATACCCAGAACATTCATTATGAATTGGATCGGACTAACCTCTTTCAGGGTTCCTTTCTTGATTTCCGCATCCAATTGCTGGACAAAGAAAGATTCAGCCAATATTTCACGGACTGGAATTTTCTCTAAAATATTATTGACATTGTTGCGGATTTCACTCACAATAAACCCAGGGATCTCGGGCTTATCCTTGATTGAATCGATATAATGCTCTGCAATGGCACTCACCTTCTCCAACAAGGTAGACTCACGGTCATTCAATACCATGACCAAGCCTTTAACAAACTCACCTAATGTTTCCAACATAATGAGTTCAAAAAGCTTTTCCTTACTTCTAAAATAATAGTTTAAAAGGGATAAGTTGATTCCTGCTTCATCAGCAATATCTCTAGTCCGGGTCGCTGCAAATCCTTTCTTATGAAATACGATGCGGGCTGCTTCCTTTATTTTTTCTTCGGTTGATGTATCTAGTTCTTTCTCTTCCTTCTTATTCGTCATTGTGCTTTTCACTTGAGATTGCACAAAGATAAGAACATTTACGTTAATTGAACAAACATTTTAATCAAATGACCAAACTTTTTAAATAAAATCAACTAACACCCCTTTAGAAGCTTATTTTTTATGTAAAATCATCCCATGATCAAACCTCAAACTATCTATATTTTTGAAAACAAACTTCGAATCAATCTCTTCAACATCGCCAAAACCTTCAATTAATCCTTCTGGAACAATGCCAAAAACTGTTTCTCTTACAGAGTTCACTCCCTCTGACATAAAACTGTATTCACCAACCAATAAAGAGTCTTTGATTACACCTCGGAACTCACCATTGTTCTTATCTTTTTCTTGGAAATTATAACTTAATGGCCCCACCAAAGAATCATTTTGGTTTTTCAAATCCAGCAATATGGTATCTCCTTTTGCTTCAAACACATATTTTCCGACCAACTCTGTCGCAGTCCAATCATTATCCACAGAATCATTTTCCTTGTTGCCTTTCGCCTCCTGTCCTGAATTATTACAAGCACTCATGCTTATCAACAGAACCGGAACAACAAATAAGGACTTCGCGATATTTCTCATGTTTTTGTTTTTTATTGTTATAACAACATAATAATACGTAATGTTTCCGTAAAATCTTGATAAATGTATATTCAGGACACATTTCCACTAGATTTATATTTGTAACTTTATATACTATGAATATTCTGACAAAGTCTTTCGAGACGAATTACAATACTGCTCCCTTTTCCCAAATCAAAAACGAAGATTACGTTCCAGCATTCCAAGAAGCAATCGCTGAAACGAAAAAGGAAATTGAACGGATCGCTTCTAATCCCCAACCTGCAACTTTTGAAAACACCATCGAAGCGCTTTCCTTTTCAGGAATGCAATTGGACAGGATCTCCAATATATTTTTCAATCTCCATTCTGCGGAAACGAATGATGAATTAGAAAAAATTGCCGTGCAAGTAGCTCCTATGTTGGCAGAATTAAGCTCGGACATCACCTTGAATTACGATCTATTCCTAAAGATCAAGGAAGTATATGACCAAAAGGAAAACTTAAACCTGAGTCCTGAACAAGACACGCTCCTGACTAAAAACTACAAGGATTTTGTTCGAAATGGCGCCCTACTTTCTGATGAAAAGAAGAAGGAACTTCGTGAAATAGACCAAGAAATGTCTGTGTTGAAATTAAATTTCGCAGAACATGTATTGGCGGATACCAATGCTTATCAATTACATATTTTGAAAAAGGAAGATCTAGATGGGCTTCCAGAATCTGTAATTGAAGCCGCTCATGAGCTTGCCAAAGAGGAAGGAAAGGAAGGTTGGATATTCACCTTGGATTATCCAAGTTATATCCCTTTTATGACCTATTCAAGCAATCGTGAATTGAGAAAGGAATTAGCAATTGCTGCCGGTAAAAAGGGTTTTCAAGATAATGCCAATAACAACGAAGAAATTATCCTAAAAATAGCAAAACTAAGACATCAACGTGCTAAGTTATTGGGTTATGATTCCCATGCACACTTCAAATTAGAAGAACGCATGGCACAAAATCCCAATACCGTTACGGCATTCTTAAATGACCTGCTTGCAAAAGGCAAACCCGCAGCATTAAAAGAATTTGCTGAACTGAGCCAATATGCCAAAGAAAAGGATGGCTTAGACCATTTAGAAAAATGGGACGGTAGCTATTATTCAGAAAAATTGAAGAAAGAACGTTTCAATTTAGATGATGAAAAACTAAGACCTTATTTCAAACTCGACAATGTATTGAACGGAGTCTTTGATATAGCTCATCGTCTTTACGGTTTGAATTTCAAGGAAATCCAAAATATAGACAAATATCACCCAGAGGTGCAGACCTATGAGGTGAGCAGCGATGATGGCAATCTTGTAGCAGTCTTCTACGCCGATTTCTTTCCTCGCAAAGGAAAGCGAAATGGAGCATGGATGACCTCTTACAAATCGCAATACATTAAAGATGGTCATAATGAAAGACCACATGTATCCATCGTCTGTAATTTTACAAGGCCTACCTCGAGTAAACCTTCTTTATTGACCTTCAACGAGGTTACAACCTTGTTCCATGAGTTTGGTCATGCCTTGCATGGCATGTTGGCCGACACGACCTATCCTACCCTTTCAGGAACTTCCGTGTATTGGGATTTCGTCGAACTCCCAAGTCAGATCATGGAAAACTGGTGCTATGAAGAAGAAGCCTTAAAGCTATTCGCAAAACATTATGAAACCGGCGAAACCATACCCATGGAGTATATCCAGAAAATCAAAGATTCCGCTTCCTTCTTAGAAGGACTGGCAACGGTCAGACAGTTGAGCTTTGGACTATTGGATATGGGCTGGCATGGACAGGATCCTAGCTCCATCAGTAAGGTAAAAGACTTCGAAACCAAACAGTTTGAGGAAACAGCCATCTACCCGGATGTCAAAGAAAATGTGATGTCCACTTCATTCTCCCATATCTTTGATGGCGGTTACTCTTCGGGCTATTATTCTTATAAATGGGCTGAGGTATTGGATGCAGATGCATTCGACTATTTCAAGCAAGAAGGTATCTTCAATCCAGAGGTCGCAAAGAAATTCAAAGACAATATTCTATCTAAAGGAGGAACCGAACACCCTATGAAACTTTATAAACAGTTCCGGGGTAAAGAACCATCCGTAGATCCATTGTTGAAACGTGCCGGATTGATCTAAACAATCCACAATAACATATAAAAAGAAAAAGGCTTAGATTAAATATCTAAGCCTTTTTGCAATTCTGCTTCAAAAACAGAATCTATCTTCCATGTGGATTTATCTTTTGAGGCCTTAACAGCCAATTGATCACAGCGTTCATTCAATGGATGTCCAGCATGCCCCTTCACCCAAACTAATTTGACCTGGTGCAATTTATACACATTCATCAACCGCATCCATAGATCTTTATTCTTCTTTCCTTGAAATCCCTTTTTTATCCAACCATACACCCACTTTTTATCGATTGCATCGATTACATATTTCGAATCTGAGAAAATGGTCACTTGCTGATTGAGGTTTTTCAAGGCCTCCAAACCAATAATTACTGCGAGTAATTCCATGCGGTTATTGGTTGTTTTCCTAAAACCGCCCGAAAATTCCTTTTCGATGAGCTTACCTTGAAATTCAGGATTTGAGCCTTGATATATTGCCCTTAGGATAGTTCCATAACCACCAGGACCTGGATTTCCGCTAGATGCGCCGTCAGTATATAATTCAATCATTGGCGTAAAAATAATGAATTAATTGTTAGTGCTGGCTTAATATTGCAACTCGCTGTTAGGCAGGCTCTGTAAACACTTTGTATTTATCTCGCAGGAATTGGATCAGGCCCGAAGAGACGATCACTATGGTCAAACCTATTATACAGCCAAGGCCAGTAGATAGAGCACGATAGATTGGAGTATATGCTATTTGGGTATGATGTGGTTCAATCATAATGATCAACAGAGCCACAATTGCCACCCTTGCCATATTCAGGATCTTGAATCCCCAACAAAGAAATATCGTCAGCACGATACCAGTCATAATAGAGTACACCGATTTGGGCAATAACCATACACAGGCCATTGCAACGACAGAACCAACAAAATTGGATTTGAAACGTTCTATGGAAAGTCGCTTGGAATCCTTTTCCTCAGGTGAAATAACTAAAATAATGGATAATAATGCCCAGAAGATCTCAAACTGTTTAAACCTTAGATACAATAAGTAACCCACGACAAAACCAATCAGACACCGGATGATATAAATTAAAAGAGGTGAGGTAATAACCCGCTTGACAAACCTCGCTGTATTACTGTTGAGATTCATTTCCGCAAAAATACTGTTTATTAAATTGTAATTAAAATTAACCTTGCAAGATGGAATACTACTGACAATTCTACCTGATTACCAAACACTAAAGATTTATTTCCCAGCTTTACAGAACATAAAAAAGGCACAATTCTGAATGAATTGTGCCTTAGCTATTATGCAATTTAGTATTAGTAATTCTCTCGATTTAATTGTTTCGCATTCTTCACTTTTTCATCAAGAAGTGCCAATTTAACAACCTCACGCATTTCAGTAACATAATGGAAATTCAAATCCTTGATATAATCTTCCTTGATTTCCAAAATATCCTTTTGGTTGGATTTACTTAAGATAATATCCTTAATATTTGCGCGCTTAGCAGCCAAGATTTTCTCTTTGATCCCTCCTACTGGCAACACCTTACCACGTAAAGTGATCTCACCGGTCATAGCCAATTTAGGTTTTACCTTATGCTGGGTAAACAAGGATGCTAAAGCAGTCAACATCGTGATACCAGCTGACGGTCCATCCTTCGGAGTAGCACCTGCAGGCACGTGTATATTCACGTCCCATTGGTCAAATACTTTAAAGTCAATACCAAACTCATCTGAATGCGATCGTAAGTAAGCCATTGCAATTGCTGCTGACTCTTTCATCACATCCCCTAAGTTACCGGTCAAACTCAATTTCCCTTTACCCGGACTCAAGCTAGACTCTATAAACAAGATATCACCGCCTACGGAAGTCCAAGCCAAGCCAGTTACAACCCCAGCAATATCATTGTTTTCATAAAGATCTTTGTCAAAGATTGGAGGACCCAAGATCTCTTCCACATCCTCGGCAGAAAGGTTATGATCATAAGGTTTCTCCATCACGATCCTTGTCGCAATCCCTCTTACGATCGAACCGATTTTCTTTTCCAAACCACGAACACCCGATTCACGCGTATATTCTTCAATGATTTTTTCGATCATCTTCGGTTTCAAAGAAATATCTTTTGCTTGGATACCATGCATTTCTCTCTGCTTAGGCAGCAAATGTTTCTTAGCGATTTCGATCTTCTCCTCAATGGTATAACCATTGACTTCAATAATCTCCATACGATCCAAGAGAGCTGGTTGCACACCGCTCAAAGAGTTGGCAGTAGCAATGAACATCACTTTGGATAGATCATATTCCATCTCTACATAATGATCATAGAAGTGGGTATTTTGTTCCGGGTCCAGTACCTCCAATAGAGCTGAGGATGGATCACCTTTAAAATCAGAACCAATTTTATCGATTTCATCCAATACAAACACAGGGTTTGAAGCTCCTGCTTTTTTCAGGGATTGAATGATACGGCCCGGCATTGCGCCGATATAGGTTTTCCTATGTCCTCGGATTTCCGCTTCATCGCGGATACCACCCAAGGCCATACGAGTATATTTTCTTCCCAATGCCTTGGCAATGGATTTTCCTAATGAAGTCTTTCCTACTCCTGGAGGCCCTACCAAACACAAGATCGGAGCTTTCATATCATTTTTCAGCTTCAATACCGCCAAATATTCAATGATACGTTGCTTCACTTTTTCCAGCCCGTAATGGTCTTTGTTCAAAACCTTTTCCGCTCTGGCCAGATCAAAATTATCCTTGGTGAATTCACCCCATGGCAAATCCAAGAGCAATTCCAGGTAGTTTAACTGAACCGAATAATCAGCAGCTGCCGGATTGATACGAGCTAATTTTTCCAATTCTTTTTGGAAATGCTTGCCCACATCATCTCTCCATTTTTTTGCCTTAGCCCTTTTCTTCAGTTCTTCGATCTCAAGGTCTGGAGTATTTCCTCCCAGTTCCTCCTGAATGGTCTTCAGTTGTTGGCTCAGGAAATAATCACGTTGCTGTTTATCTAAATCAATCCTTACTTTATTTTGGATTTGATTCTTCAGCTCCAACATCTGGATTTCAGTCGTCAAATGCTCTAACAATTGTTTAGCACGCTTCACGAAATCTTTAATTTCCAATAGGTCTTGCTTCTGCTCTAATTCCAAAGAAAGGTTAGAAGAGATAAAGTTGACCAAGAAAGTTGGGCTTTCGATATTCTTGATAGCGATCCCAGCCTCACTCGGTAGGTTTGGCGAAAGCTGAATGATCTGCAAAGCCATTTCCTTAACAGAAGAAATCAAGGCTTTGAATTCTTTACTGCTTGTTTTTGGTTTATCCTCTGGAAATTTCTCTACACGGGCAATCAGATAAGGTTCCGTTTGAACCAGCTCCTTAAGTTTCACGCGTTGCTTACCCTGGATGATCACCGTAGTGTTTCCATCAGGCATTTGCAAAATCTTGATGATATGGGCAACGGTTCCCACTTTGTTCAATTGATCAAAGTTTGGGTCCTCCACGCTCATATCTTTTTGAGATACAACAGCAATGGTGCGATCCCCTTTGTAGGCATCTTTTACCAGTTTAATAGACTTATCACGACCAACCGTAATTGGAATCACTACCCCTGGAAAAAGAACCGTGTTCCTTAAGGGTAGAATTGGAAGTTGATCGGGAATTTCTGCATTCCTCATTTCGTCCTCATCTTGCTGAGTTAATAATGGAAAGAATTCAGTTTCTTCGTTTATGATAGGTAACGTTTGATTAAAATTGAATGAATCAAATTTGTTCATATGTACATGTCCAGCTTGCCGACATCTTGTCAGACGATCAGCTATTTTTTATTTTAAAATTAATGAACTCATATAGTGCAAGCAAAGTGCCAAGTCCGAATTTTGGTACATTTTATGCTATTATTGTTTGGTATCTGTTAAATCGTCAGTAATCAGCACATTCTTTGTCACCTTTGTGTATAGATTTCTGAAATAATTAGAGGCAATATACAAAATGTGGAAATGTTTATAACTATTGATTGCGACGTTAAACTATTTAACAGATTTTTACTCTATTAGTAGGAGTGTGAAAATTTACAGGGAAAACAACATAAAAATTCAGACATGAAATTAAATAACTTGAATACACAGATGAAGACGATTAAGATTGGGTTAGCTACTGTTGCTTTGGCATTAGCTACGATGGGTGCACAAGCACAAGAAAAACAACACAGCGATCCAAATGTACGTGCTGGTGAAAAAGCATTGTTGGATGGTGATTTTAAAACAGCTGCAACTCAATTCGAAAAAGCATTACCTAATGCTGGAAACGAACCTGAAGTTGTGTATTTATTAGGTTACTCTCAATTCCAAAACGGTGATTACAAGAAAGCTATCGCTAACTTCAACAAAGTGATTTCTTTGGATGCCAAAAATACTTCTGCTTACTACTACAAAGCAAAAGCTAACAACAATATGGCAGTAAACAAAGAATTGAAATTGAGCAACCAAGAACGTGAAGCTTTATTGAAATCAGCTACTGCTGACTATACCAAAGCGATCGCTATCAATGCAAATGACGCTAAATTATATCAAAACCGCGCTATTGCATACCGTGACTTAGGTATCTTGACTGGTACTAAGGGAGCTGCTAACTACAATAAAGCAACTGCAACTGACGCTTACAACAAAGCGATTACAGACTATGAGAAAGTATTGACTTATGATGCTTCTCGTAAAGATATCCAAACTGAAGTTAAAAAAGCTACAGTTTACCGTGATAACCTTAAATAAGAATTAAACAAAACAAAAAGCTCGCAAATTGCGAGCTTTTTTTTGTTCTATACCTTTTAGGCTAAACCAACTGTTTCTTATAAACCGAAGGACTCAGACCTGTTGTCTTTTTAAACTGATTACTTAAATGCGCAATACTGCTATACTGCAGTTGAGCTGCAATCTCCGCCAATGTGGAATCATAACTCAACAACTCCTTCACTTTTTCTACTTTTAGCTTGATCAAATATTTTTCGATACTCTCCCCTTGGATTTCCGAGAAAATACTGCTGAGATAAGAATATTCTAAATTAAATCGCTCCGATAAAAAACTGGAAGTTTTAACTATCATCGATTCTCCTGCGTTCAGCATCTCTGAAAGCGCAATTTTCATCTCCTCCACCAACACTTCCTTCCGGTCCTTCAGCACCTCAAAGCCAATCATCTTCAGCTCTTGATCAAACTGAATGCTTTCGGCCTCTGTCAAGGCTCTGCTCAGGTTGATGGAACCTATATTCACATCATCAAAAGGAACATCCAATCTATTCAAGATCTGTTCAACTGCCATTACGCAGCGCGGACATACCATATTTTTAATGTGAATTTGCATTGGATAAAGATAAGGATATTTTACCGGACATAAATCAGCCCCTCCTCCAATGCTATCATCTGAATTTCATATTTACTCACTTTCATTCAGTAGATTCATAAAGGCAGAAGCCAAATGATCGATCAGATCGCTTGCTATCAAACTGGTCTCTCCTACCCAATCCTTGGCAAAATCTCCCGCAGAACCATGTATATAAACTCCCAGAACCGCTGCATCCAAAGCATTATATCCTTGTGCCAACAAACTGCTGATAATTCCTGTCAACACATCCCCCATGCCACCTGTCGCCATGCCTGGATTGCCAGTCGAATTAAAATAGACCTCACCTGCTGGATTTACAATTGCGCTATTTGCCCCTTTAATGACAAGGATTAACTGGTTCTCGTTACTAAATGCCTTTGCTTTCTCCAATTTATCTAGATCATTCTCCCATTCGCCGATCAAGCGTTTCAATTCCTTAGGATGCGGAGTAAGAATACTATTATTGGGAAGATATTTCAACAAATGTTCATTTTCAGAAATTATATTTAATGCATCCGCATCCAACACGAGTTTACTGTCTTCAGCAAGCGACTGCAACCAAATACCAAACCCGCGGACCGTTTCTTCATCTTTCCCCATCCCAACCCCTACTCCATAAGCCGTAAAATCATCTTGGATCTGAAAGTCAACCAATTTCTCCTCCGAAGAATCCAACAAGACCATGGCTTCCGGAAAACCTATCTGCAAAACATTGTACCCACACTTTGGAATATATGCAGTAACCAATCCACATCCTGACTTTAAGGCCGATTTTGTCGCCATCAAGACCGCACCCATCTTCCCCAAACTTCCACCAATGATAGCTACATGGCCAAAGGTTCCCTTATGCGAATATCTTGACCTCGAGCGTAATAAAATATCCAACATCCCTGCCTCCACATAGCGATAGGAAGTACCTTGCTTTAAGATCGAATTTTCATCCAATCCAATGTCCAAAACTTCAAATTCACCAACAAAAATGGAATTCTCCGGTAATAAAAGTGCCAACTTCGGAAACTGAAAGGTGTACACCTTGCTGGCACGGACAATATTGTCCTCAAAATTGCCTACAGCATCCAGCATCAATCCAGAAGGCATATCGACTGATATAATCCTCCCTTGAAAATCATTGATCTGCTCAATCACCCCGCGCCATTCATCTGATAGTGCAGAGCTCATCCCATAACCAAATAAACAGTCAATTAAAAACCCTTCTAAGGGCAGATCTAAATCATCTTCCAAATCAAAATATTGGATATTTTCCAACTTTGCCTGGTTCAGCTGATTGTCAGCGGTATAGCGATCAGCTTTCAACAAACGGACTTCCACATCATATCCTGAATCCATCAATTGCCTAGCAATCGCTAAACCATCCCCACCATTATTACCCTTTCCGCAGACAATGGCGATTGGAAGTTCCTTAATGATATCAAAATAGTCATCTATGATCGCCGTAGTCACGATACTTGATGCACGTTCCATAAGCTCCCAAGAATTGATCCCTTCATTTTGAATGGTTTCCTGGTCTACAATTTTCAGCTGATCTGCGTTTAGGATTTTCATAACGGAGTAAAATAAGTAAAGCTCCTAAATTTAGGAGCTCTACGAATATATAACAACAGATTAATTTAAATGTTTGTGGAAAAAGCCCATCATGGCCTTATAGAATTCTATCTGATTTTCCTCTTTTCCGAAACCATGGCCCTCATCATACTTTACCATATAAGGAACATCAACACCCTTATCACGTAAAGCTTTTACAATCTGGTCCGCTTCTGCAATTTTCACCCTCGGATCATTCGCCCCTTGAACCACAAATAATGGAGCCTTAATTTTATCTACATGAAATATTGGTGAAACCTCTTTAGCAATTTCTGCCTCTTTGGGATCATCCAGATCATACCACACTTGATAAAGCATCTCTTTGTAAGGTTTCCAATATTCAGGAATGGAACTCATCAAGGTAAAGATATTAGAGACCCCAACATAATCAACCCCCGCTTTATATAAGTCTGGAGTTTTGGTCAATCCCCTTAAAACAGCATAACCTCCATGAGAACCTCCATAGATAGCCACATTATCTTTATCTATCCAACCTTGGTCAATGACATATTTTATTCCATCTTCCACATCATCCATAGCTTTTCTACCAATCTCCTTGAAACCAGCCTTTAAAAAGTCCTTACCATAACCTCCTGACACTCGGAAGTTCACCTGCAAAGTTGCAAAGCCATGGGCTGCAAACAATTGTGCCTCGGGATTGAAACCCCAGCTATCCCGAACCCCTTGTGGTCCACCATGTGGATTGACGATCAATGGAACTTTTTTACCTTCCAAGGCTTCTTTTGGCAAGGTTATATAACCATGCATAGTCAGCCCATCCCTTGATTTAAAGGATATCGGACGCATTTCTGACATATCCGCTTCCTTCAACTGCGGCATCAAATCATAAAGCAAGGTGATCTTTTTGGTTCCCGCATCCAAGTGATAGTACTTTCCATACAGCTTATCGCTTTGGACAACAACCAAATATTGATCTTCCTTATCGGTCTTACCAACAATGGAATATTCATAATTCGGGAATTCTTTCTTAAATAAGGAATATATGCCCTTGAAAGTCTCACTCTTTGGTTCAATTTCTACTTTTTCTCCCTCATATCCCACATAGTCAAGTTCCCAATTTCTATTCCTGGAAAGACCTAAAATAGTGGCATCATAATCCGGATTGGAATAGATTTCTTTAATCAATTTCTTCTTGCCTAGATCATACAAGACTATCCTTGCCTTATCTGAATCTAGATTAGTCAAAACATAAGCCTCGTCTGGATTCTTGGACGCATAGTTAAAAGACAAAATTGAAAAAGTATCATACCAGTTTGTGGTTCCAAACAATTCAAACTCAGTTTTTCCATTTGGTTTATAAAAAAACTGGGTATTGATGCCATTTTGCATCTTGGCATATCCCCGTAAGTTTCCATCTTTATCAAACTCGTACCCTACGATGGCATTCTCCGGATCTGTATTGGTAAATAACTTCTCCATTTCACCCGTCTGCACATTGACCTTGTACGGTTCGAAAACTTGCTTATTATCCTTGTTCATCTGGATAATGATAATATCCTTCTGTTCCTTCAGCATATTCAGGATCCCTGCCTGAACACCTTCAAATGGTGTAAGATCAATATTTTTCGTACCATCAATATTGACGGCATATAAATGGTAATTTTCATTCCCGCCTTGATCCATAATATAAACCAAGCGTTCATCATTTACCCAGCCCATTCCGCGGATCAGTTCATCCTTCTCTTCGATGGCCCTAACTACTTTACCAGTAGCAACTTCCTTCACCATGACATGACGTTTATTGTTGGCATCTTTTTCACGGTAGGAGATGTATTTACCATTCGGAGACAAAGCAAAACTTGAGGATTTAGGCTTTGCAAAATAGTCCTCTACCTTATACTTGTAATTTCCATTTCCCAGTTCGATCAATTTCGCCAATTCAGCTTCCGTAGAAACCAAACTTGGATCTCCAGGTTTGCTGATCTTGGTCTTTGCCAATTTCAAAGGAAACTCCATTCCTCCTTGCTTAAATTTCCCCTCGATGGATTCCCCCTTGAGCTCACCTTCATAGGCTATGCCTGCTTGTTCCATCGCTAAGTTAAGCTTGTTGTTCTCGAACTTCACCGTAGACATAGGCAATCCCGATGCTCCTTGAGCAGGAACATCCATTGTTGCCGATAAATTTCCATCTTTATCACTGATGTGGAAGATCATCTCCATTTTGGTCCCTTGGACCTCGAGCTCCCCTTTCCAATCACCAGCAACCTGTGCTTTTGTGCTAATCATACTCAAAAGTACAAACAGCAGTGTGAATAATTTTTTCATAATCCATTTTTAATTTGTTAGTGTATAAAATTAACATATTGTTACAATATTTTCGATTAATAATCTATTCTTTTCGCAGAGCTTCTAACGGAGAACGGTTGATGACTGACAAACTGTTGATCAAACCAATCAGAACCGTCAAGCCAACGATCAAAAACATCAATAAAGCGATCATACCAATGGACGGCACAAATACACTTTCAAATACAAAAATAGCTAATAAGTAACTCGCTAGTAGCGAAATAATAATTCCAGTCAATGCAGAGAGCAAGCCTAAAAACAAATACTCGCTAATGGTAATTAAATAGATCTGCTTTCTACTCGCTCCCAAGGTCCGTAACAGGACATTCTCTCGAATCCGCTGGAACTTGCTGATCCGCACAGAAGATATCAATACAATGATCCCCGTTAGGATACTGAAGGCCCCCATAAACTGAATGATGAAAGCAATTTTATCTAAGATTTCTTGCAAGACCGTCAAAACCGCATTCATATCGATCACGGAAACATTAGGATAATTATTGACGATCTTCTGTTGAAATTTACTGGATTCCAATTCTGTTGGCACCTTGGTCATCATCAGATAAAACTGCGGGGCTTTATCAATACTTCCCTTTGCAAAAACAACCCTGAAATTAGACTGGAACCGATTCCAGTCCACCTGTCGGATACTGCTCACTTTTGCAGGAATGATCAAACCTTGAACATTAAAGGACAACCTATCTCCTACCTTTACCTTGATATTATCCGCATAATTTTGATCCAAGGAAACCAAAGCTGTATCATTACTCCCTACAGTTCCAGCCCATTTGCCCGATGTAACCCTTTCAGAAGCTGTTAGTGAGTCTCGATAAGTAGCACGGATCTCTCCACGAAAGGCCCTAGAAGAAACTTCCTGGCTGGTATCTGCAACGACATCCTTCAGCGTTACACCATTTACACTTTGCAATTGCATGGTGACAACGGGAACAGATTCTAAGATGGGATAACCCTCGGCTTTCGCCATCTCCGAAAGCGATTCGCGTTGCGAAGGTTGAATGTCAAACATCAGCATATTCGCCTGGCTCTGTTCGGAAGATATTTTCACCCGATTAATCAATAAATCTTGCACCAGGAACATGGTGGAAATCAACGCAGTTCCTAAACCGATGGAGATCATCAATATCACGGTTTGATTATTAGGTCGGTAAAGGTTGGACAAACCCTGGCGCCATAAATACGGCCAACCTTTTGGAAAGAATTTCTTGATCAAATAGGTGAACGCCTTGGCTACGCCATACAGCAGTAAAAAAGTAATGCCTACTCCAGCTACAAATACCAATGTCTGCACCCAGTCAGCCATTTGAAGCCTTGCAAATCCCGTAATAAAGACCAAGATCAAAAGATAGACCCACCAGCTCATCTTGTCCTTAAACATGCTTTCCTCTTTATCAGAGATCCGTATGGAGTTTAAAGGAGAAATATTACGAACCGCTAATAGAGGCAATAAGGCAAACAAAACTGCAATGACTATCCCCAATCCTATTCCTTCTATTATGGCAAGCCAAGAGACTCCAGTGGTTAAACTTACCGGGATCACATCTTGCATGACTACAGGAATCAGGTATTGGATCAGAGATCCCAAGATTGCTCCAATTATACCACCGATTAATCCAATGCCCGCAAATTGAACCAAAAAGATATAAAAGGCCTGTTTAGCTGTGGTACCCAAACAACGCAATACCGCAACGGACAATAACTTTTCACGAACGTAGATTTGAACAGAACTTGAAACCCCAATACAACCTAACAATAAAGCCACAAATCCCACCAACTCCATGAAACTCGCCATGTCCGCAAAGGACCTACCGGTGTTTTCTTTAGTGGTTTGTATAGTGGATGCCCTTAACTGCAATTCGGTGATCTTTTTGTCTAGTTTTTCGACCTCCCTATCGACCGCAAAGTTTTTAGGTAATTTAAAATAATAATGGTATTCAATCCGGCTACCTTTCTGTTGCAAACCAGAATTCGCTAATTGTGCTATGGGCACAAAGACAGATGGCGCCATGGCTCCCGCAATGGCAGCTTGGCCAGGTTGTGAAAGAACATTTCCTAGGATTTGATAACTATTGTTGCCAAGGTGAACGGAATCCCTAACCGCAGCATTAAATTGCAGCAAAAGGGAATTCTCTACATAGACCCCGGCTTTATTACCAAAATCCTGATAGCTGTCTGTTGGACTTGTCTCCACTTTGCCATAAAATGGATAGTTACCTTCTATGGCACGTACTTGAACCAATCGAGAACCATCAGCCTTAGGAAAACGGATCATCGACATAAACCGTTCTTCCTTCGCATAATCTTCGCTCAAACCTTTCAAAGAGTCAATAAACTTCATGGCCTCCTCTGAAGGTTCCCTTCTGCTTTCCAGCTCCAGGTCCGCCCCTATCAATTCGGCGGCCTGCGAGTCGATATCCTTCTTGAGATTCACATTAAAGGAATTCATCGCCACGAGGGCAGCAATCCCTAAAATAATGGAGGAAATAAAGAGGAATAACCTCGATCTATTTTTACGGCTATCCCGCCATGCCATCAACAATATCCAGCGCCAATTCATTGGATCTTCCCTCCCTTGATTGGAATTATCTTTTGTGTTTTGGCGGCTAAATCTAAGTCGTGGGTCACGATAACCAAGGTAGTGCCAGACTCCTTATTCAATTGGAATAACATATCTTCAATGATGGCACTGGTCTCCGCATCCAGGTTCCCCGTTGGTTCATCGGCAAATAAAATCTTTGGTTTATTGGCAAAAGCCCTTGCTAAGGATACCCGCTGCTGTTCTCCACCCGAAAGTTGTGAGGGGTAATGGTCCGCACGGGCAGAAAGCCCTACCTTTTCCAATAATTCCAAAGCCTCCTTTTGCTTATTTCTCATGCCCCGCAATTCCATTGGGACCAATACGTTTTCCAACGCAGTCAGGGTCGGCAATAATTGAAAATTCTGGAAAACAAAGCCAACATGCTCATTTCGAACTTGAGCTAATTTATCTTCGCTCAAACCCGTTAATTTTATTCCGTTCAGAATGATGTCTCCTTCCGAACTCTGATCCAGACCAGCACACAGACCTAATAAGGTTGTCTTTCCGCTGCCCGAGGGACCTACAATAGAAACGGTAGAACCTTCTTCTATTTCGAAATTGATATCATTTAAAACAGGAATTTTATGGTCTCCGATTTGATAATTCTTGAAGACATGCTGAACTTGTAGGATCATAGTAGATGACATATCTAATAAATTTATAGATTATTTTTAATTAAATTAGCTTTATGAATCACATCAAATCCTTAATATCAGCCGTTTTCGTTGTTTTTTTACTTGCATCTTGCAATAATTCCAGTCCACAGCAGAATTCCCAGGCTCCTTCAGACAGCACATCGCAGGATACTGCCAAAACAGAAAGCTCTAAACGTATCTTGTTTTTTGGTAATAGTCTGACCGCAGGACTAGGACTTGATGATCAAACAGAAGCTTTCCCCGCCTTGATCCAGGCAAAAATAGATTCCTTGGGTTTAGGCTATACTTGTATCAATGCCGGCCTGAGTGGTGAAACCTCTGCAGGAGGAAAAGATAGGATCGACTGGCTCTTAAAGGATAAGATTGATGTATTCGTACTAGAATTAGGGGCGAATGATGGCCTTCGTGGAATATCTCCAGATGCCACTTATCAAAACCTCAACGAGATTGTCAACAAAGTCAAAAAAGCCTATCCCGATTGTAAGCTTGTTCTTACCGGTATGATGGTCCCACCAAGCATGGGCGATCAATACTTTAAGGATTTTGCAGCCATATTCCCAAAATTAGCCAAAGAACAGAATATGACCTTAGTGCCCTTTCTGCTCGATAAAGTTGCCGGAATCCAAAGCCTTAACCAAGGCGATGGCGTCCATCCCACAAAAGAAGGCCAACAAATCTTAGCAGAAAACGTCTGGACACATTTAAAAACGATATTGTAGGAATGTGGGTTCGACAGTTATGCGGCGATTTGAACCAGGATTAATGGGATGCGGAGTTCGGCTCCGCTCACTCACCGGATGGACCAAGATCTGGGTTTGAAAGTGGCCTCCAAGACTATATTTGCCCACAATTCCGTAGGGGCGTATCGCATACGCCCGCCGCATATATTGAACAAATAAAAGGTTTGCATCCCACTGGTGGAGGGGCATCATAACTCCGCTCACCCGACGACCAAAATCATCCCGATGGTTTAGCGGAGTCGAAACCCGGCACAGGATTTTGGTGATTTTTATACGACCGCTGATTTGAACCAGGATTCCTTCCTCCGCTATCCTTCCACTCTCCCCCATAAAAAAAGGATTCCCATTCCGGAAATCCTTTAATTAAAAAATTTAAAAAACAACTAAAATTTGTATTGAAACAACCTTATTTAAGAAAAACTTGTTGGTGTAATTGGTTGATATCGATATCAGGGAACTGCTTATCAAAATCAATTGCCATATCCAAAGAATCCAATTGACCATCAGCATTGGAATCCCATTCCATAGAAACATAATATTTAATGGAATCGCCTTCTTGGACTTCTGGCTTGATCATGGTTTGATGATCCATCGGGATTTCAAAATCCACTGTAAAAGGCACCTGTGCAGCCTCAAATTCTACCTCATCTATCATAGTCGCTGATACATCGGCCACATTGGCTGGAACCGCAAACAACTTCACTTTTCCTTTGGTATTCTGGATTACAGAATCTTGTTGACCAACAAATTCAACGGTCAACAATTGGGGTCCTTTGACAACTTCTCCTGATCCCTTCAGGCCACAGCTACTGAAGACCAAGGCACAAAGACCACAAAAAACGATTAATTTTCTCATAACTTAATTATTTTAACGGTTAAATATAGTTTAAATTCTAATAACTCAAAGAAAGTTTTATTAGTTTAACAAAAACCTAACATAAATGTTTTTTGTTTTATTCCATAAGTCGCTGAGGAACAGAATTAAGCCCATAAAAAAGGAGAACCTTGATCTGCCGAAGCAAATCAAGGTTCTCGCAAGGATAATTTAATATATAAACGGAGCGGAAAAATATCTCATCTAACTAGCCAAATTGGCCTGTGATGTAATTGGCGGTTACCTCATTGACAGGATTACCAAAGATCTGCTTAGTCAATCCTTCCTCTTTCACTTCACCCAAATACATAAATACTGTTTTGTCGGCAATACGTTGCGCCTGTTGCATATTATGCGTTACAATGACAATCGTATATTTTTCTTTTAAGTGCATGATCAACTCTTCGATTTTCAAGGTGCTCACCGGATCCAATGCCGAACACGGTTCATCCATCAAAATTACCTCAGGACGAAGAGCTACCGCACGTGCTATACATAAACGTTGCTGTTGACCACCTGATAACCTGGTTGCAGGCATTTTCAAATCATTCTTCACCTCTTCCCATAAGAATGCTTCTCGCAAAGCCTTTTCAATAATGGCTTTATCATGCGGCAAATTATTGATCTTTAAGCCATAAGCTATATTCTCATAAATACTTTTAGGAAATGGATTCGCCTTTTGGAACACCATCCCGATTCGCTTTCTGATTTCCGTAACAGGAACTGCTCTGGAGTAAAGGTCTAGGTCCTCCAATTTTAAAGATCCTGTGATCTTGGCATCAGCCGAAAGGTCATGCATTCTATTGAAAGAACGCAATAAAGTACTCTTTCCGCATCCTGATGGCCCAATCAAAGCCGTAATTTCATTTTCAGCAAACTGCACGTTGACATTATTCAGCACATGCTTGGTACCGAAACTGATGTTTAGATTTTCTGCGGATAACTTAGTTTTCATTTTTTCTGTACTTATAACGAATATAAAATGCGGTCAGGTTCAGCAAGAACACCACAATGATTAAGACAAGGGCCGTTCCATAAGCTATTGGGCGGACTTCGTCAATGGATTGATGCTGGGTTGACAACATATATAGATGATATGGCAAAGCCATAAATTCTTGGTTGATATAGGCACTGGTACCATTGATATAGAAAGCGGCTCCAGTAAATAAAATGGGAGCTGTTTCCCCTGCAGCCCTGGACAGGGTCAATACCACACCGGTCAAGATTCCTGACATGGCAGAAGGAATGATTACGTCTTTGATGGTTTCAAATTTCGTAGCTCCTACTGCTAAAGCAGCTTCACGGGTTGAATTTGGAATACGCATCAAAGCCTCCTCTGTTGTAGTAATGATATAAGGCAAAGACAACAGACCTAAAGTTAATCCGGCAGCAATTAAAGAAGTGCCAAAATGCATGGCCTGTACAAATAATGCCAGTCCAAAAAGTCCATAAATAATCGATGGAACCCCTGAAAGGTTACGGATGGAGGCACGAATGGTCCTAGTCAACCAACTATCTTCCGCATATTCCTGAAGATAAATGGCACAGGCAACGCCAAATGGAATGGAAAATAAGGCCGTAATCAAGGTCAATAACACCGTTCCGATCACTGGCGTTAAGATCCCGCCCTTAGTCATACCATCAGATGGCACCTTCGTTACAAAATCCCATGATAATTGGCTAGCGCCTTTAGATACGATCTCCCAAATCACCACCACCAGGAAGAAACACACCAACAAGGTACTGGTCAATAAAGTACCCCATTCTATGATACTTGATAATCTAAGTGTTCTACGCTGCATGATATTTTCTGAATCGGTTAATAAAATATTCGCCTAACATATTTGCCGCAAGTGTCATAATGAATAAAACGGTTGCAATGGCATATAATGCGAAATAATGTGTCGTTTGATAAGGAACCTCTCCCATTTCAATTGCAATGGTTGCGGTCATGGTTTTCACGGAATCAAACATACTGGTTGGTAAGATGGAAGCATTACCTGTGGCCATCAATACGGTCATGGTTTCACCGATCGCCCGGCCCACGCCTAGCATCACGGCGGCAATAATACCGGGAGCAGCTGCTGGAATAACCACTTTGCAAAGGGTCTGCCATTTAGTAGCCCCTACCCCGTAGCTGGCTTCTTTATAAGTCTTCGGCACCGCATGAATAGCATCCTCCGCGACCGTAATAATGGTCGGTAAAGCCATTACTGCCAATAGTATGGCACCATTCAAGGCATTTAAACCATTGGAAAGATCAGCCAAACTCGCAATTCCTGGGCTCACGACCACGATTCCTAAGAAACCGATAACCACCGATGGAATTGCAGCCAGCATTTCAATAGCTGGTTTCAAGAAATTCTTCAACTTCGGACTTGCATATTCAGCAATAAAGGCAGCTGTACCAATCCCTAGTGGAATGGCAATCAACATTGCCCCAAAAGTTACGATCGTGGTACTAATGATTAATGGAAGCATTCCGTATTTGGGATTCTTTCCAGTAGGGTTCCATTCCATACCTGTAATAAAATCCAATGGCTTGACATCCAAGAAAAATGAAAAGGAATTGTAAATCAACATGGCTAGTATCCCGCCCAGTAAAGCCAATACCAAAAACCCTGTGGCCTTGAAAACGAATTTGAAAAAAACGTCCAAGGATAATCTTGCTCTATATTTCATTTTTTTGATTTTCTAAGATGTAATAACCATGGTCTTCAATCAATACTCTACCTGCAGGGCTGCGTTCGAAATTGATAAATGGGCGTACCTTTTCCCAAGATTTTGTCAGGATAAATTGGTACAACGGTCTCTGAAAGTAATAAGTCCCGTTATTGATGGCATCCTGGTCCAAAGGTGAAATGGAATGGGATGCTTTATCCTTTTTGATTTTTAATATTTTGATCCCTTGGGCTTCTTGAGGATCGGGAGAAACATATCCCGCTCCTACATAACCAATACCAGTCTTATCGGCTTTGACCCCTTCAATGATCTGCGCATTACCTGTCATCTCCTTTGCCGTATTGGCAAATTCAATCTTCAGTTTCTTTTTTACAAAGGAATGGGTACCGGAGCTGGACTGACGACCATAAATATTGACTGGATAATCGACTTCGGATACTTCCGACCAATTTTTTATGCTACCATCCATGATTTTTGCCAAGGTTTCAACATCTATGGAATCCATCGGCAAATCCTTATGGACTATAAATGCGGTAGCATCTTCGGCGAAAACAACGGTTTTGATATCGATGTTTTTGTCCTTGAATTGCTGCACCTCTTCTTCAGACAGTGGTCTGGAAGAATTGGCAATATCGGCCTGACCATTCATCAAAGAAGTAATGCCCAATCCTGATCCTCCCCCAGATATAGCAATACTGAAAGTTGGATCCAGCTTGGTGAATTTCTCTGCAAGATTAACCGCTAAGTTGACCTCCGTATCAGAACCCTTCATCTTGATGGAGTTGGAATTATTACTACATGAATAGAAAAATGTAGTACCTAACAAAGTTAGGATTGGGAAAATGCGAATTATACTATTTCTCATCCCCACAAAAATGAAAATTAAGAATTAACAAATTATTAAGCCAATATTAACGAATATGCATATTGATATTTTTGTGTAAAGGAATTGTAAAATTAACATTAAGATAAGCTTCTATTCTATTGTATTTGGCCAATTTTTTTTCAATTACTTTCGAAAATTTATTATACCGAAAAATTAACCATGAATTTGAGCCGCTCCCATCGGGCCTGAATTATTAAGATCTTTTATCGGAAGAATATCTTATTTTTTTAATAAAATTTAATATTTTGCATCAAAACACTAACCAAATTAATGAGCCACGGAAAACTACGTGAAGATAAAACCTGCTTAAATTGCGGTCACTTCGTCGAAGAAAGATTCTGCCCACATTGCGGACAGGAAAACACGGAAAACAGACAGCCTTTTCATTATCTATTCACCCATTTTTTTGAAGATTTCACCCATTACGATGGCCAATTCTGGAAGACCATGAAATACCTGATGTTCTATCCAGGTAAATTGACGAAAATCTTCCTCTCTGGTAAAAGACAAGGATATGTACCGCCGGAAAAACTATATATCTTCATTTCCTTTGTTACTTTCTTTATTGCTTCCTTCGTAGGTACCAACAGCCACTCTAAAAATTCAGGTAATGTGTCGCTTGATTCTTTACAGAAGGAAATCCTCAAAAAGGAAATCAATCAGGATCTTTTAGGAAATGGAAGCAATGGCGTTCTGGACTCTTCAAAATTAAATTCGCAATTGGATCGAGTCTTTAGATTGGATAGCATACAAAACGACCCAGATGCAGATTTAAGCAAAACCAAGTTGTTTGATTTTAACTCCTTAGCTGAATACGACTCAATCTCCCTCGATAATCCGTCCTTTATCCGAAAGATTTTCAGGCCTTACGTAAATAAATACTTCGAACTGAAGGATAAACAGGTTCCTTTAAATAAAATCGCTCAAAGTTTCGTTTCGATCTTTATGCATACTTTCCCGAAGGCACTGTTCTTCTATCTTCCGATATTTGCATTTATTCTCTATTTATTCCATAATAAGAAGAAATGGTGGTATTACGACCATGGCGTGTTTACGCTTCACTATTTTTCCTTCTTGCTCATGATCGCAACCTTATTCCTGATCATGAACCTGATTGAACCTAGCCTTCATGCTTATGTCTGGTTCAATCACCTCTCCACTTGGATCTATACCATAGCAATGATCTATGCAGGCATCTATTTCTTTATTGCCCATCATCGTTTTTATGCCACACGGAAAAGAAGGAGCATCTTGATAGGGATTTTGGTGTTCATTGTCAATTCCTTTGTATTCTCCATATTATTGATGATACTGGTCAGCATTTCACTATTGCTTATCCATTAATCAAAAATACAGTCATAAACAAAAACCGCCCACAGAATTTCTAGGGCGGTTTTTTAATATTACATTGTTGTTGTATGCTATTTTAGGCCGATTTCTAATCCTCAAAAAATTAACATTAGAGATCTTTTAGTTCCTACGTTTTACAGGATAAGCAAATTCTGACAATTGCATAATGCTATCATCAGTTTGTTCTTGTGAAAAAGCTACCGAAAGAAGCCATGCTCCTAATAAAGTAGATTCGATTTTCATAGTGTAACCAGCTTAAGGTATAGTTGCGAAATTAACAATGCTTTATTAAGAGAACATTAATAACATGTTGTCAATTAATTAAGAAAATTAAAGTTTTTTACATTTTTAACTTTCTCTTTTTTAAGGAATTTTTATAAAAACAAGGTCGAAGAGTTAGAGATTTTTTGTTGGAAATCGTATTGGTCTTATTCGAGGCACATTCCGAATTTTCCGAATATGCCTCGAATGAAACCAAAGCTTGGGTCGGTTGGAAACTTGAACTTGGAAAGGGTTCGACAATGCTGGTGGGTTGGAAACGTATGGTGCTTTTGAACCAGGATGGATAGGATAAGAGGATGGGCCAAGATCTGGGAGGGAACCAGGATGGGCTCCGCCTCCGCTCAGCCAACATGGATGAGAGGAAGGCCAAGATCTGGGAAGGAACCAATTACTTACAGTTCTTCAATCTTAGATTGAAGATGACAAGATCTTTGGGAGGAGAACCGAACAGATTCTTCACAATTCGTTCAGAATTGAAAGTGCTATTTTCTTTTTGAAGTGTATATCTTGGTCTATCCTCCCATCCTTTCCATCCTGGTTCAATTCATAATCTTGGTCTATCCTCCTATCCTTCCCATCCTGGTTCAATTCATAATCTTGGTCTATCCTCCTATCCTTTCCATCCTGGTTCAAAAAAAGCAACCCATTCTGGGTTGCTTTTTTTATCATTTCCTGCTATTCCTTAAGGCTTGACCACTGTCCAGCCTTCGTTGTTTAGAATGACGAGTTCTCCATTGCCGCTTGGGGTGTACCCAATAAAATCAAAAAGTTCATCTTTTTTGTACCCTCTTTCATCCAAGGAATTCAGGCATTGTACGACGCGGACCCCTTTATCGATAAGGCCTAAAAGCTGTTCTTCGTATTTATTGTCTTTACGCATTACCTCTGTACCTCCGGAGAATGTTACCAATTCCACTTCCAATTTTCCGCTTAAGCGAGGATCCTTGAGAAGGTTATTGATATTTCTAAAAGCTTTCTTGACAATATCCGGATTATCGGTATCCAATTGATACACGGCTTTGTAATGTTCTTTTTGCGTTTCTGCACCTGTATATTGTTGATTTTTAGCGATCAGCTCTTCGCGCGTTTGGCCGAAGGCATCATCTGCATGTAATCCTGCTAGTAGCACCATAATTATTATGTATTTCATTGATGTTATCTTTCGTTTTCTTTCGTTAGATCGATTAATCCCTGCTTAAGCTTTTCAGACTTAAAATCCATCATGCCGACCTGCTTACCGATGATATCTCCATTTTTGGCAAGGATTACGGTCATTGGAATAGAATTGGACATTAGTTCTTCAGGTAGTTCTGATCCAACGGTATACAATGGCAAGGTATATTTGTTCTTTGCCATAAATTTGGCTGCCTTGTCAATATCTTGATCTACTTCAATGGCCATAAAGACGATATCCTTTTCAGATTTCAATTCTTCGTGTAGTTTTTGAAGGGAAGGCATTTCTGCAATACAAGGGGGACACCAAGTTGCCCAAAAGTTCATGACAACGACTTTTCCTTTCAGGTCGCTCAAGGCAACAGTCTCGCCATTGATATTTGTAAAACTTGCTTTCAGGTCATTTTGTTTGCCGACCATTTTCGCTTCTTGGACTTCCTCTGTTTTATCAACTTGTGCAGTAGAATCTGCCGAACCTTCTTTATTGGTTGCCGAGCTACATCCAACTGCAAATAGGGCTAACATAGAGATCCCCAAAATCATTTGCTTCGTTTTCATATTTAAATTTGCTTAGATTATTTTATTATTTGAACTATTTGCCCAGAATTAATTTCTTCTGAACCTTTTTCTATGATCTGATCGGATGGATGTAGATCACCGAATACCTCCATCAGTTTATCCTGAGCCTGCCCTAGAACCACCGGAACACGTTCCACCTTGTTCCCTTCAACTAGCTTTAGGACAAATATTCCGGACTGCGAATTTACCACCGCAGATTGGGGAACAAAAACCGTTGGCCTTTTCCTTTTCAGGTTTAATTGCACATCGGTATAATCTCCACCATTCAACGCTCTACTCTTGTTCGGCACATCAAACTCCAGGGCCAATGATCTAGATACCGGATCGATGACCAAGGCATTGCGTTTCAATTGAGCGGTAAAAACCGTATCTGGCTTGCTCAATACCTTAAACTTTGCCACAGTGCTATCGGAAATTGATTGCGCATGTAATTCAGGCACAACCACTTTCAATTTGAGATTGTTGTTGTCTACCAATTTAAAGAATGGCATTCCCGTATCACCCATCAAAGCTCCAACGGAGAAATTCCTTTGGGTGATGATCCCTGAGAATGGAGCTCTCACCACTAGATATTCACGCATTTGATTTGACTTCTTGTAGGAGAAGTTACTTTCTTCCAAGGCAGCACTATCGCGCAGCATCGAACCATAAGCTTGCTCGTATTCAAGGTCAGAAACTGCTCCAGAGCTCTGGTTCTTCACTTTTTTCAAGCGATCGAAACGGCTTTTGCTCACTTCGAAATTGGCGCTTAATTGTTGGGATTTTGCGCGGTCGGCTGTAGATTGTATATCCATTTCAGGAGCTTCCAATACCGCCAAGATCTGCCCTTTGCTAACCTGATCACCAACATCTACATTGATCTTGCGTACAAAACCCTTGATCTTTGCAAAGACATCCACAGATTCATACGGATGTAATTCAGCAGGCAGCTTCAAGGTATAGGAAGGCTGCTGTTCAATGGGTTGAGTAACCTTTACTGATATGTTCGTATTGGATGGACTCTCCTTTTTAGTATCAGTGTCCTTGCTGTTTGCCTGGCAACCAGCCAATAACAAGATAAGTCCGAATATGCTAAGTTTTTTCATCGTTTATTTCTCTAAATAAAATTTGCTATTTGAATCATCCGGATCCAATGATGGTGATCCATAAGATGCTTTGTTCATGATAAGACTGAAAATCAATGGGATGATCAACAAAATGGTAAAGGTTGAGCTGATCAAGCCTCCGATTACGGCTTGTCCTAATGGCGCCACCTGTTCACCGCCATCTCCCATTCCCAATGCCATTGGAGTCATACCTGCAAGCATGGCCAATGCGGTCATCAAAATAGGTCGGAACCTAGATTTGGCCGCCAATAAAGCAGACCTCGAGGCAGACAGGTTCAGTTTCTTTCTATACCATTCTGCCTGATTAATCAGGAGGACAGCATTGGAAACTGATACACCGATGGACATGATGATACCCATATAGGATTGTAGGTTCAAGGTACTTCCAGAGATCCAGATCATAATCGAGGAACCAGCTATCACTGCAGGGACTACCGATAGGATCACCAAGCTCACTCGAACAGATTGGTAATAAGCCGACATCATAAAGAAAATCACTACAATGGCAATGGACAGTCCCGAGAGCAGTCCGGACAAGGTGTCCTCCAATAAAGTTAAGGTACCTTCTTTCCAGATCCGGGTACCGCGAGGGGCTTCACCCACCCTTTCCAAGGATTCATTAACTGCTTTGTTGGCAGCACCAAGGTCTTTTTCATGGACATCTGCAATAATGCTCACATATCTGTTAGGGCCTCTTCGGTTTACCTGTGCTGGCACTTCATTGGCTGTTATTGTCGCTATGTCTTCCAACAAAGGCGTTGAAGAACCGGCCTTAACAGGAATGGACCTTAGATCTTGCAACGTTTGGATCATGTTTTCAGGTACCTGGACCTGCACTTGGAAAACCAATCCAGATTTAGGATCTACCCACAAGTTCTTGTCTGTAAATCGGGTCGAAGAAGTGGTTGCGGCCAGGTTCCTGGAAACTTCTTGAACCGTTAGGCCAAATTCTGCCAATCTTCTACGATCAATCTTGATATCGATGGTCGGATAATGCAGCGGTTCTGCAATCTGTACATCTTTTAAGAAGGGATAGGTGGTCAATTCTTTTTTGATCTTCTCCGCAAAAGCTTCTGCGTTTTTCAATTGTGCTGAACTTACTTTCACTTCCACCGGAGTCATTGAACCCTGACCAATGATTTTCTCCATCAACTCAATAGGTTCAAAGTTGATCCTAGCTTCGGGATATTTCTCCTTGACATGACTGCGGACAAATTCTTTGAACTCGTCTGTTTTCATCCCTAGTTTTTTCTTATCCAAGGAGAACTGCATTACCGCTTCTCCAGTTGAACTGGTAAACAAGAAAATCGGGTTGATTGGATTGGCAGATGGGTGCATCCCAACAAAAGAAGAGGAAATCTTCAGGCTGTTTTCGGGAAGTTCAGCAACCAAACTCTTGGTCATTGCCTTAACAGTCTCTTCCGTTCTTTCCAATCTGGTACCATCAGGCATGCGCAACCTCAATTGAAAATCCCCACCTTCTGATTTGGGCATGATATCCGTACCTAGAATATTAACAGCTCCAAACACCAAAAACAAGGCTACGACCACATAGAGAATGGATATCAATTTTGACTTTGCAAAATAATAACGAAGCCTATATACGTACTTCACCCCTACTTTATCGACAAAGGACCGTTTATATTTCCCTGCGTGATGCTTCTTGGTCTTCATGATCCAATTGGCCATGATGGGTACGAAGGTTTGGGATGAGATAAAGGAAGCGATCATCGCAAAGGCGACCGCCATGGAAAGTGGCATAAACATATCGCGCGGAATACCTTCCATCATAAATGCAGGGGTCAGTACCGCCAAGATACTCAGCAAGATCAGCAATTTTGGAGCTGATATTTCCAACAGGGCATCCAATATGGCTCGGGCCTTTTTCTTTCCGAGTTCCATGTGCTGGTGAATATTCTCAATGGTTACCGTGGCTTCATCGACGAGAATACCTATGGAAAGCGCCAAGCCCGACAAGGTCATGATATTTATACTCTGACCAAACATATGCAAGGTAATTACCGCCGTAATAATAGCGATCGGAATGGTCAAAATTACAATGAGTGCACCTCGTGGATCCCGAAGGAAAAGGAATACCATTAAACCCGTCAACAAAGCTCCTAAGGCACCTTCAAAGATCAGATTGGACAATGACCTAGAGATATAGACCGACTGATCGAAGGCATAAGTAATCTTTACTCCTTCAGGGAGAAGGCTTTCCAGCATAGGCAGTGCTTTCTTCAGATTATCAACCGCATCTAAAGTAGATGCATCTGGCTTTTTGATAATAGGTAGATATACCGAACGTTTTCCATTAATAATGGCATAACCTACCGTTTGATCCGCCGCATCCATGACGGTTGCAACATCTCCAATGAGAATGGTCCTGCCATTCAAGGACTTAATAGGAGTCTGTAAAAATTCCTCCACCCCATTGGAAATGGAGTTAATGGGTGCCATCAGGTTTTTATCCCCGATACGCACGTTTCCGGCAGGAGAAGGCATGGAGTTTTTAGTGACAGCCAAGGTCACCTCCTCGGGACTCAAGCCATGGGCCTTCATCTTCTGGGGATCAATATTGACTACCAAACTTCGCATATTACCACCGAAAGGTGCTGGAGCAGTAATGCCTGGGATATTCACAAACATGGGTCGTACTTTCGTAACAGCCATGGTTTGAAGCTCTGTTACCGTATGTTGGTCCGAGTCGAAAACCAATTGGCCGACTGGCAGGGAACTACCATCAAAGCGGACCACCATTGGCGGTACAGCACCGGAAGGCAGGAATCCCATGGCCCTAGAAACCTGCATACTGATTTCAGCAGATGCTTGGGACATATCCGTTCCAGGATAGAAGGTTAATTTCATCAAGGACAATCCTTGTACACTCTTGAAATCCAACTCTTTGACTCCATTTACAAAGAGCAACACTTTTTGGAATTCATTGGCCATAAAACCATCCATATAAGCTGGAGAAAGCCCACCATAAGGCATGGCTATATACATGGCTGGAGATTCAATCTCCGGGAATATATCGACTTTAATCTTTTTGATAACCGGCCATGAAAAATAGGCAATCGCGAAGATGACCATGATGATGGCGATCGGTTTTCTTAAAGCAAAACGTATTAAATTCATAGTATTCTTTAAAAATGAGTAAACAACTGACTGAAATCTGCTTGTTGGTAGCTTTTATTAACCATCAGATTCCAGTAATTCAAATAAGCCGTCAGGTTCTGTCGCTCCGTTTGTAGGAGGATTTCCTGGACCTGCAACAACTCCGAAAGGTTTATCAAACCACCTTCATAGCGGGCCTTATAGAGTTGATAGGCATCTTCTGCCTGTTGTCTACTGATATTCGATTCCTTAATACCATCAGCAGCAGCTGATATCTCGGCATTCAGCTGATTTAGGTTGCTATTGATTTCATTCTGTAGCAGCTCCTGTTCAAATAGATTGTTCTGAAGTTTTAGATTATATTGTTTCTTGTCCGACTTGGATCTAAACATATCCTGTAGATTCCAGGTAACTCCTACTCCTACAAAATAGTTATTGGCAAAATCATTATAGATTTCGCCATAGTTTCCATGGACATAACCATTGGCTGTAACACCTGAACTGCGATTTGCCAAGCCTCCCAATAACATCACGCGTGGAAAAAGTTCTTTGCCTTGTTTTTTCTCCAAGAGCGTAAGAGATTCTTCTTCCTTCTTTTTCATCATCAACAAAGGATGCTCAAGGGTACTGGTCTGCTGGCTGCCAATCAATTGTAAAAAAGCTTCTGGATTATTGTTTCCAGCACTTAATACCTCTTCATTGGTAAATTCCTTTAACAAGATCTTAGCACCATTTAATTTCCCTTGAATTTGAAGCAGATTGCTTTCTACATTCTTCAAGGAGGAAGTCGCCAATAAGGTATCTGCACCAGGAACAATACCCGCACGTGCCAAGCCTTTGGTAATATCCACTATGGATTGATAGCGCTCGCTATGCTTTTGGTACCAATCATCCATTACCTGAAAAAACAGAAATTCAATATATCGCCTGGTCAATTTTTGTTGGACGTTATAAGAGAAATCTTGCTCTTTTAATTTAGTGTAGTCAATTTTTGTACTGGAAATATCTTTATCCAGTCCTTTTCTTCCGAAGTTGATCAAATCCCAGTTCATACTTCCCGAAAGAAAATGATTGAAAGTAGAAGAAGCACCATCCAATTGATTAGGACCGGAAATATTCATGATTCCGGGAAGCGGCAGAAAGGCACCAGAGGTTCCTTCAACTGAGCTAAATCCTTGTTGGAATTGGGCTTGGACTTGAGGTTTGTATTTTATCTGTTGGGCAATACTATCCTGTTTTGCCAATAGGATCTGTTGTTTCTGAACTTCAAATCCTTTGTAATAATTCCTTGTTTTATCCCAGAGATCTTGCAGGCTTTGTGCATGGCTATCCATAGCGATGAACAGTCCCAACAGGATCAATAGGCTTTTAAATTTTAAACCCATCTTAAATAGTAAAATTTGAATTGATTAAATGGCTTGGCCGAGCCATTACACAGAAAATTTAGGAATGAACAAGACAGTTCATTTCCAGGCCTACATACATTTGTCCACAGGACAAACTGCTGTCAGGATAGCAATTCTATAAGTTTAAACGACGGAATTGGAGGAATAGATCATTGGAATTGGTCTTTTGGGAATTCCAATGGTAATTTTCTACTTCTTTCCTAGGCAGGAAAGAAAAAAGGATTAAGGCAAGGCTAAACAAAGCAATTACAGCTGGCTGTACTTGAAAATCTTTAACCACGAGATCATGAGCTTTGATTTGCTCATTTGCAACGCTACAATCCACCGCTTCGTAGTCAATCCAAGAATCAGGTTTCGCTGATTTGTTGCTTCTGCTTTCAGTTTTGGTGTCCTGATACAGATTTTGCTTGATTGATGCCTTAATCGGACATGAGGTCAATACAAACAGCAATACAATCCCTAAGACCTTAGCGATAAGGGGAAATTGCTGATTGAACCCGATTGTTGTGTTAAGCATATTCGCAAAGTTATGGCTTCTGGTAGGAAATAAAAAATATTTTAAAAAAGTTACTAAGGTTTGACCCTATGTTTCGTTTTAGCTCCAACGACCATTATAAACAAAATGAAAACTTCCAGAGAAGTAGCTGCATTAATCAAAAAATACATTGAGGGGAATATCAGTTCGCTTGAAAGTATCCAATTGGACCAATGGATAAAAGAAAAGCCAGAACATGAAGAATTCTTTAAAAAGATCCTGATCGAAGATGAATTGTTTGAGGATGCTCTGACTTGGGTCAACCTGAACCAAACCGATCATACAGAATGGCTGGAAGATATCAAAAGCCACACCCTGCAAAAAATCAGGAAGGCTGAACCCAAACCTATCCGTTCTAAAAAACGAGTTTGGATTTATTATGCTGCCGCTGCTATCCTGTTGTTTGGCCTTGGATATTCATTTCTTAATTATCGTTCTCAAACAATTACGGAGGTTGATGCTGAATTATCTGCGGTACAACCAGGTTCCAATAAGGCGGAGCTTTCGCTATCCGATGGGAGAACCATCAATCTTCGAAGTGACAAGGATGGTATCGTGATTGATCAAGATTTGGCATATTCTGATGGAACGCCCCTCCTTGAAGTCAACAAAAAAGAGCTGACCAAAATTATGGCGACCATTCAGGTCCCTAAGGGCGGAAAATATCAGATTAAATTACCTGATGGTAGCAAGGTTTGGTTAAACTCCATGTCCAAATTGGAATATCCATTAGCTTTTGACCCGAACCGTAGAACCGTAAAACTGGAAGGTGAGGGTTATTTTGAAGTGGCAAAACTGAACAAGAACGACAAACGAGTACCATTTGAGGTCATCAGCAGTTCACAGACCATTGAGGTTACTGGGACCCAATTCAATGTATCGGCATATCCAGAAGATGCCCAAACCGTTTCCACTTTGGTGGAAGGTTCCATCAATGTACATTCCGCCTCCGGGAAAATAAGTCTTTCACCAAATCAACAGGCCATCAATTCAGCCAATGGACTCAGCAAGAGAGCGGTTGAGGTAGAGAGTTTTATTGCTTGGAAGAACAACAAATTCATGTTTTATGAAACCGAGTTGCGGGATGTGATGAAAGGCTTGAGCCGTTGGTATGATATACAGGTAGAATATCAAGGAAATATCCCTGCCACCTATTTCTATGGAGAAATAGGTCGGGATAAAAACTTAGCCGAGGTTATTCGGTTAATAGAGAAGAGTGGCGTGAAATTCAAATTGAAACAAAAAGGAAGTACCTATAAACTAATCATCATTTAATTAACTAAACAAATTATGAAGACAAACAATTACACCATTCCCATTTAGGGTGATCCTCATAAAAAAAAACCGAACATGGTCTCTCACACCATTGTTCGGCTATACATGAGGATCTCAAGAATACAGTAAACTGATAGTAAACCTTAATCATTTAAAATCCTAATTGTACAAAAATATGATTTTTATACAACAATTTGATTATGGCAGTAGGTCTGCCATACCTAAATTAAAACACTGGGTATTGACCATGAAATTAACCTTTTTATTGACTGTCCTAAGTGTAGTTCAAGTATATGCGAACAGCTATGCACAGCATGTCAGCATAAAAGCTAAGAACTCACCCTTGGTTCAAGTGATGCAATCCATTCAGAAGCAGAGTGGGATTCCATTTTTCTTGAATGGCAAAGACATTGCAAATACCAAGATCAATGCAGATATCAAGAATGAAAAACTTGAAACGGCCTTGACCAATCTATTTACCGGGAAGCCAATTTCCTGGGAATTGGTGGATGGTACGATCATTCTACGTCGATCCGAAAATCCAACGCTAGGAGCGCAAGTTTCTGCAGTGGAAAACAGGGCTGCGCAACAAAGACGCATCAGCGGAAAAGTGAGCGATGAGTCCGGGAATCCTATTCAAGGGGCTTCCGTAGTCGTTACAGGCACTAGCAATGGAACGTCTACTGATGCAAACGGAAACTTTTCTTTAGAGGTCAGTGGAAGCAATATCAGCTTAAGCGTAAGTTATATCGGCTTCTTGAAATCGGAAGTTAGCATTGGCAATCAACAGAACATCAACATCATCCTAAAAGAAGATTTAGGCGATCTGGATGAGATTGTGGTTGTTGGATACGGTACCCAAAAGAAGAAATTAAATACTGGTGCTACCATTGAGGTAAAAGGCGAAGATTTGGAGAAATTAAGCACGCCTAGCATATTGGAAGCCCTACAAAGTCAATCACCAGGGGTACAGATTACCCAAAGTTCGGGGATGCCGGGGGAAAGCTTCAAAGTTACGATCCGTGGTCTGGGAACCATCGGTAATTCCAGTCCTTTATATGTCATTGATGGAATCGCAGGTGGGGATATCAATATGTTGAACCCATCGGACATCGAGCGTATTGACGTATTAAAAGATGCGGCATCTGCGGCTATTTATGGAGCAAGAGCGGCAAACGGGGTTGTTTTGGTCACTACCAAGCAAGGTAAGGATGGAAAGATGTCCTTGCATATTGATAACTACCTAGGTTTCCAAAATGCCTATAAATTGCCTTCCTTATTAACGGCAAAAGAATATATGACGATTCAAGATGAACGTCGCTTCAATGAAGGTGGAGCTCCTTATGACTGGGCTAACCTCATTCCTAAACAATACCAACAAATTCAAGATGGAACTTGGAATGGCACTAACTGGATGAAGGAAATCCATAATGACGATGCCATTTTACAAAATACATCCTTGAACCTAATGGGTGGAAATGAACAGTCAAAATTCTCCATGGGTTATTCCATCACCAACCGTGAAGGGATCATTGGAAAACCTGTTCAACCTGATTTCCAAAGACATACAGTTCGTTTAAACTCTGACCATATTCTATTGAAAAATGATGAATTCAATATCATCAAAATTGGAGAGAACATTAACTATGGATACAACAACCGGTCTGGAATCGGTATTGGAAACATCTATTGGAATGACGTGCATAACATGCTAGTTGGCAACCCTTTATTGCCTGCATTTAATGAGAATGGAGATTATTATGATCAACCGAGCAAAGTAGCTGATAAATGGGCTTTGGATGGTGCTATTTCCAATCCTATGGCAGAAATGGTCTTCCGTAGAGGTCAGAATAAAGCAAAAAGCCACAGCTTATTTGCCAATGCTTATATGGAAATCCAACCCATCAAAAATTTGATATTCAAGTCGAATTTTGGATATAGAATGAGTGCATCCACCTATAGACAATATACAGATGTTTATAACTTATCAACCACCGTTCAAAATGCGGTTGATGATATCAGCCAAAACCAATCTGTAGGTTATAACTGGGTTTTAGAGAACACTTTAAGCTACCATTTCGAACCGATTACTGGTCATCAATTTGATGTTGTAGCGGGTCAATCTATGGAGAAGAGCGGTATCGGCGAAGACTTAAGCGTAACAACCTCTAACTCATCCTTTCCGGGTCAATGGGAGAAAGCATGGGTGAGCAATGGTCAAGGTTATGATGGATTTATTCCAACCGTGAACGGTGTACATTGGCCAATGGGTTCCATTGCTTCGGTTTTCGGACGTGTCAATTACAACTATAATGAGACCTATATGGCTACATTGACCTTAAGGGCTGATGGTTCATCTAATTTCGCTCCTGGAAAACGTTGGGGATATTTCCCTTCCGCATCTGTGGGTTGGGTACTGAGCAATGAAGATTTCCTACAAGGGAATGAAGGCATCAACTTCTTTAAATTGAGAGCTAGCTGGGGTCAAAATGGTAATGCGAGCATTTCGCCATTCCAATACTTGGCAACCATTGCTATCAACAATAAAAACGGTTATTATTTTGGTAATAACATGAATACGCTGCTTCGTGGAGCATATCCTGATATTTTACCGAATCCGGACGTAAGTTGGGAAACATCCGAGCAGATCAACGTAGGTTTTGATTCGAGATTTGTAGACAACAAATTATCGGTTGTCTTCGATTGGTATAAGAAATCAACGGTGGATTGGTTAGTTCAGGCGCCCGTATTAGCGATCTATGGAACCTCTGCCCCATTCATCAATGGCGGGGACATTGTTAACAAAGGTTTTGAACTGGGTTTGAACTGGTCAGATAGAAATGACAACTTCAGCTATAGCATTGGCTTGAACGGTGCTTATAACAAGAATGAAGTTGTAAGGATTGCCAATTCAGAAGGAATTATCCATGGGGAAGAAAATGTACTGAGTCAAGGAACAAAAGAAATGTACCGGGCTCAAGTAGGTTTCCCAATCGGTTATTTCTATGGATTCAAAACTGATGGAATTTTCCAAAACCAAGATCAGATTGACGCATGGCGTGCAGCAGGAAAAGGAGTTTTACCTACAGCACAACCAGGAGACGTAGCTTTTGTGGATGCCAACATGGATGGCTCTATCACTGATGCCGACAAAATGATGATCGGAAATCCGCATCCTGACTTTAGTGGTGGTATGAACATCAGCTTGGGATACAAGGGATTTGACTTGGGTATAACTGCTCATGGCTCATTTGGACATCAGATTGCAAAATCTTACCGTTCATTTGCTGACAGTCCATTACAGAACTATACTACGGAGATCTTTGAAAGATGGCATGGTGAAGGGACTTCGAACAAGTTGCCTCGATTAACCAGTGGTAGCCATACCAACAATCAATATATCTCGGACATCTATATCGAAGATGCAGATTTCGTTAAGATCCAAAACATTACTGTAGGCTATGATTTCTCCAAACTTTGGAATAAATCGCCTTTCAGTCAGATCCGTCTTTATGGTACGGTACAGAATCTGTACACGTTCACCAAATACAGCGGTATGGACCCAGAAATCGGCTATGGATATGATAAGTCATGGGTTACTGGAATTGATTTAGGATTCTATCCGCAGCCTAGAACTATAATGTTTGGTTTAAACCTTAAATTTTAATTGCAATCATGAAAAAGACGATATTATTATTGATGGCTGTAGGATTTCTTAGTTCTTGTGAAAAGTTCCTAGATTCTGAGAGTTACGATAAGAAAAATACAGCGAATTTTCCGGTGAATGTATCGGATGCTAACTCCATGCTTACAGGGATTTACTCGAGTTTAAGCGCAGCAATTTCGAATGTAGCGAATACGCATTTCTACATGGCAGAATTGGCTTCAGACGACCGTTTTGGGGGTGGAGGTGAGAACGACCGCGATATGCAAGGTTTAGATCACCTGATGAATACCCAACCCGATCGTTTCTTGACCTTCTGGACAGCAAGATACCAAGGAATCTTCAGGGCCAATACGGCATTGGAAACATTGGATCAGGTTCAAGGTTGGACCAACGAAGGACAAAAGAATCAAGTTCTTGGTGAGGTTCATTTTTTAAGGGCTTTGTATTATTTCGAGCTCTCCCAGATGTTTGGTGAGGTGCCTTTGGTAACCAGTACCCAAGTCACTAATATCCCGAAGAATCCGGCAGCAGAAACTTACGCATTGATTGCAGAGGATTTGAAGACCGCTATCAGTTTGATGCCTGCTACTCCATACAATTCAGTTCCTTCGGGTCATGCGACCAAATGGGCTGCAGAAGCATTGATGGCTAGGGTTTTCCTTTTCTATACTGGATATTATAAAAAAGCAGATCTTCCTTTAGCATCTGGCGGATCTGTGACCAAGGCGCAAGTTATCCAATGGTTAGATGACTGTATCAAAAACAGTGGTCATGACCTTGTGAGTGATTTCAGAAACCTTTGGCCGTATTCCAATGAGTTCACAAAACTGGACTATAAATACGCTCAGGACAACAACCTGAAATATGAAGGTGAAGGCCATAAGGAAACTGTTTTTGCAGTGAAATTCGGAACCTTGGTGGATTGGGGAGACCAATATAATTTGGGTTATTCCAATCAATACAACTTACACTTTGGATTGCGTTCTAACAACGGTCTAGCAGGGACTTTCCCTTTTGGACAAGGTTGGGGAGCAGGACCAGTGAATAGTAACCTATGGAATGAATGGAAACAGGCAGAACCAACCGATGTAAGACGTACAGGATCCATTATCAATATGGCGACCGATGTAGATTCCTATATCTTCGGGGCTGACAACCAAATGGAAGAAACCGGATTTTGGCAGAAGAAATACATCTCCATTACCGCCTATGATAAGGAAACTGGAGCTCTGCTCCCATCCTATGCGATCTTGGCCAATGCTGCACAATCAGAAATGCAACTTGCCCATACACAGGATTTGGCATTGATCAGATTTGCAGATGTATTGTTGATGCATGCTGAGTTGACGGAGACCGCAACGAACCTGAACAGGGTAAGAGCAAGGGCAAAATTGACACCAGTTGCTTATTCATTAGCTGCACTGAAAAGAGAACGCCGTTGGGAACTTTCTTTTGAAGGCTTACGCTATTTTGACTTGATGCGATGGAATGATGCAGGTACTGCCTTGGCTAAACAAGAAGGTGTGGATATCAAAAACAAAGGTATTGACACGAAAATGAAAGCATTTGGGGGCGGTTATAAAGCACGTTATGAGGCTACTGGAGGTTTTTGGCCAATTCCAAGTTCGCAAATTGCGCTTTCAGAAGGCGTTTTGGTTCAAAATAAAGGTTGGGGAGATTCAAGCAATGAGTTTCCAGGTTGGTAATCAATAAACTTAAACAAATGAGAAATTTAATCAATATCATCATATTTTCGATTTCATTTGCCTTGTTATTGGGTTGTGAACCTATAGAAGATCGAATGGAATTGGGATCAGCCATTGGAGCTGAGCAATTGGATATCTCTGCCACTGTTCTGACCGTAAATGGGAAAAAGAGCAACAAGGTGGTAGTCAACAATAACAGTCCGGTCCTATCCTCATGGGATTATGGAACGGGCGTAACACAAAAGAAAACAGATACTGTTCTGCTAGTTTCTACCGGTGAAAATGAAATCATCTTTACCGGGTTGAACCCTGATGGCAGTAAGATCAGCAAGTCATTGAAAGTGACTGTCGATGAGTTATCATTTCCTGTTCCATTGGAATGGGGAATGCTGACCGATGGCAAAGACAAGACTTGGGTATGGGATACGACTAAACCTTCAGTTTGGGGTAATGGAGGCTATATGGGTAGCAATGGACCAGCATGGTGGACCTTGAAAGAAGCCGATATAGATGGTCAGGCTCCTGGCGAGGGAAAAGGCGCAAAAATGATCTTTTCCCTTCGCGGAGCAAAATTGACTAAAGTGAAATCTACAGGCCAACAGGAAGTAGGCAGTTTTTCTTTTGATATGGGCAAGCAAGTGAAATTGGATGATGGAACGGTTTGGGCCAAAGGAAAATTAACGACCAAAGGCGTTACGGTTCTTTGTGGAAAGTCGCCTAATGAAGGAAATGCACCTGTTTATGAATATGATATCCTTATCATCAATGATTCGGAAATTGTATTGAGCTATCCAGAGCCGGGAGTTGGCGCTTGGGGAACAGCATGGTTCTGGAACTTTAAAGCTATTTAGAGACAGTAGACATAAGACAGAAGACAGAAGGTCTGTCTACTATTATAAAGAGAAGGTTTTGTTGGAGTCATTGTTATAATTGGGGGATCGAGGTTTGCGAAAGCAGATCTCGATTTCTTTTTGATCATTTTATAGAGTTTCAGATGCCCACTGTATTTTTTTGATTGTGCAGTACTTGAATATGGAGGTTCGAACTGAGCTTAAGAATAGTTTTAGGCTAATTTCTTTCTATTTTATTGCTTAAAAAAATGCTTTAAACTTTTTTATTCGTCAAATTAACATTAAATTTATAATGACCATTTTAATATTGCCTATCAAATCACGAGATGAACAATTTTGACAAGGAAGTCATTGGCTTACAGCAGGGTAAAGAGTCTTCTTTATGCTACTTCATGGATCAATACAGCCATGCCTTGCACTTCTATGCGTTCAAAATTATCAAGGATAGAGACATTGCCAGAGAGATCGTTTCGGAAGCATTTTGTAAGCTATGGGAGAAGAAAGAGAACTTTCATGCTGAGGAAAGTATCAAATCCTTTCTATACCTTGTTACAAGGAACGAGTGTTTGGATCATCTCAAGTTAAAGAGAAATCAACTTCGGCATGATGAGGAATGGTTGGTAAACCTAGAATCAGGGGAAGAAAATATCCTGAGCAAGATCATCTATACGGAATTGATCGAGTTGATTGTAAAGGAGATTGAGAAATTACCGAATCAGCAAGGGAAAATCATTCAGTTATCGGTATTGGAGGGCAAAGACACTGCAGAGATTTGCGAGGAATTAGGGACAACTGCTAGTAATGTTTATTTCTCAAGATCTAAAGCTCTTTCGACGTTGAAAAAGGTGTTCAAACACAAAAACATTTCCTATTATCACCTGTCCCTATTATTATTCTTATTCGAGCGTTAGTATTTATACTAAAACCCTTATTTCATTTCTTAGAAGGACGATCTTATCTTCATTTTCCAGTTTCTTAAGGATCCTGGAGACCACTACACGGGAGGTATTGAGGTCTAAAGCAATATCCTGATGGGTAACCGTCAGAATTCGGTCTTCCGTAAGTTTCACTTTTTCTTTGAGATAGTTCATGATTCGGTCCTCCATTTTGGAGAATGCGAGGTTATCGATGGCTCCAAGCATTTCGTTCATTCGGGAAGAATAGCTGTTTAAAATAAAGCTTCGCCAAGAACTATACTTCACAAGCCATTCGTTGAGGTATTGGTTTGGAATCATGGCGACTACGGTTTCCATTTCAGCTTGTGCCCTGATCTCACTTTTTTTGTTCCCTAGGCAACAAGCAATGGACATGGTACAGGTTTCACCTTTTGCTAAATAATAAAGCAACAACTCCCCTTCCTTTTCATCCTCACGCATGATCTTTATTGCTCCTGTTAATAGCAAGGGCATAGAACGGATATATTGACCGATATCAATAATTATGTCGCCAGATTGAAAGGTCTTTAAAGTAGCAACCGCCTCAATTTCTTCAATTAAGGCGGGTTCTAATATTCCGGTATAAGCGTTTTCTATTAGACTCATACTCAAATATACTATTTTGTTGTTTCTTTACCTTGATTTTTCCAGTCTATAAAACTTCCGGCATAGTTATAAACTTGGTTGAAACCATTTTTTTCTAGGTAAGAAGCCGCAATAGTAGCTCTGTCTCCAGATTGACATTGAATAATGATCTTTTTATCTTTGATATCGGTTGGTAATTTCTTTCTAAAAGAACCAACAAAGCGATGTTCAGCTCCTGGTATATGTTCAGCTTTGAATTCAGAGATTCCACGAACATCCAACAATACGGTATCTGAATTATCTTTCATTGCTTCCACAGTATCGGCACCGACAAGCTTGGTTTTTTCCAATTCAGCAGAATCCAAATCAGTCACAAAGCCTTTGATATTATCTAATCCGATACGCATTAATTTTCTTGTAATTTCTTCTTGGTTACCTTCGTCTGCTATCATGACCATGTTTTCATCATAGCCAATCATCCATCCTGCCCAGTTTGCCAGGGAATTATTGTTTTGGATATTGATAGCGTCCTTTAAGTGACCTTTAGCAAATTCAGTTTTATGACGGGTATCTATTAAGGTGATATCATCCATCTTTTCAACCTCTTCAACCGATAATGTTGGGTGCTCTGGCACTTCAACCAAAAGAGGTCTGTCTACTTTGTTCAATTTCTTCATCATGGCAAAGTACACCGGGGCTTCAGGTTGATCGCTCAACAAGTAATTTTTGAAGCCTTCGTAGTCATCGCCGAATTGGAAAGCCCAGTTTCTGATCTTTTCATATCCAACTGTACTGCTAGGTACAGCACCTAAAGCTTTACCACAGGCAGATCCAGCACCATGACCGGGCCATACCTGAACGTAATCTGGTAATGCGGCAAATTTTTTCAAGGATTCAAACATCTGCTGAGCACCAATTTCCTTAGTACCAACCAGACCCGCCGCCTCTTCTAAAAGGTCAGGTCTACCGATATCGCCTACGAAAACAAAGTCACCAGTGAAGATCATTACGGGCTCTTCGGATGCAGGATGGTCTGTCAACAGGAAGCTGATACTTTCAGGAGTATGTCCTGGAGTATGCATAACTTTTAAGCTCAGGTTACCCACATTGATGACATCTCCCTCTTTTAGGCCAACATGAGGGAATTCATATTGCCAATTCTCACCACCTTCATCAGAAAGATATAATTTAGCACCCGTTACTTCAGCCAGTTCGCGAGAACCTGCTAGGAAGTCGGCATGAATATGTGTTTCAGCAATGTGCGTAATCTTCATGTTATTTTGCTTTGCAATTTCCAAATAGGAATCAATATCCCTCTTTGCATCAATTACAATCGCTTCGTTTTTAGCTTGACAGCCAATAAAGAAACTGGCTTGAGCTAAGGTTTTATCATAAACTTGTTGAAAAAACATAGTATTTTTTTAAAATATTAAATTTATAATTCTGTTAAGTTAATGTTTCTTATTTATTGTTTTGCGCCCAAGATAAAAATCCTCCTTGTAGATCGAAAATTTCTTTTGCGCCCATGTTTTCCAATATCTTGGCCGCCATGTGCGAGCGTGCTCCAGAACGGCAATAGATATAGATTGGTTTTTGAAAGTTAATGTACTTTTTTGCTTGATCCATAAAATCAGAAGACTGTACATTAATTAAAGTAGAGCCATCAATCTTGCCTAATGCGTATTCCATTTCTGTTCTAACATCAAGTAGTTGAACGTCGTTATTTTTTATTTGAGCCTTAAACTCTGGAACTGTTAATAATTTTATCATATCAATAATTTTATACAACAAAGTTAGGCCAATCAAATACCAGTATCCGTTACTTTTGTTACACATCAATTTGTTAATGAGGCAATTTCTCTCTTACAAGACCATATATATAGGTCCCTAGAACAGCGAAAGCAGCCACGATCAACATGCTATACAAACCTGAACCGATCAACACAAAAACTGGTCCTGGACATGCACCTACCAATGCCCAACCAAGTCCAAAGATAATACCACCAATAAGGTACCTAGGAATGGATTTGGCTTTAGGTGTAATAGATACCGAATCGCCATTTACATCCTTTACTTTCTTTCGTTTCAGATATTGTACTGCAGGAAGGCCGATCAATAAGGCAGTTGCCATAAATCCATACATGTGAAAAGATTGGAAACTGAACATTTCATAGATACGAAACCATGAGGCAGCCTCGGCTTTATACATGACAACACCAAAAGCTACGCCTAATAATATAAATATTAATTTTTTCATGTCTTAAAAAATAAGGGGAAATAATAGATGAACCATGACCAGTCCACCGATAAAAAAGCCAACAACAGCAATCAAAGATGGCCATTGTAGATCACTGAGGCCCGAGATAGCATGTCCGGAAGTACAACCGCCTGCATACCTCGTTCCGAAACCGATCAATAAACCTCCAATTGCAAGGATGGCGATATTTTTCGCGTTGATGGTTTCGAAGATTTCGGTTGGGGAGTAAGCTGCTCCTGCACTTTCAATTCCTAGTTCCTTTAAATCTGTCACTGTTTGTTCGGAAATTTGAGGAATTTGGTTGTCGGAAAGAAAATGAGCAGCAAGAAAGCCACCAATCACGGAACCTAGCAGGAACAACAGGTTCCACATCTGTGTTCTCCAATCAAATTTAAAAAAGCTACAGGAATTGCCTGCCCCAAGGACAGCGCAGATGTTTCTGAAATTGGATGAAAATCCAAAAGTTCTACCTAGTAAAATTAAAGCCAGCATAATAAGGGCGACTAGTGAGCCGCCGACGTACCAGGGCCAAGGCCCCATTAATAAATCCATAGTCGTTAAATAAATTTTCTGCAAAAGTACGGTCTTAAAAAAAGTCTTTTAGTAACCAAAGTTACTCAATACCTGTGCAAAACTGCTTCATAGCTATGTAACTAATGTAACTAACTCCAAAAAAACTTTCCCGGAACTTTGTGGAAGAAAAATTTATTTATGGAGTTTTTAGGATATATAGCGTCGATTGGGATAGGTATTTCACTTGGATTGATTGGTGGTGGTGGCAGTATTTTAACCGTCCCTGTTTTAGTTTATTTATTTCAAATAGACCCATTGTTGGCTACCTCCTACTCCTTATTCATTGTTGGCTCCACCTCTGCTGTGGGTGCAGTTCCATATTTCAGGAATAATTTGGTGGACTTCCAAACAGCCCTGTATTTTGGTTTACCCTCCATTATTACGGTTTTCCTGACCCGATTATACATCATCGAGGCAATTCCTAATCACTTATTCCAGATCGGCAGCTTTGAAATAACAAAAAACATGGGGATCATGCTTCTATTCGCTATCCTGATGTTATTTGCAGCATTAAAAATGATAAAAGGGAATCAGGTTGATGAATCCAAGAAAATAAGTCAACGTAGTGTTCTACCATTAGTCTTTCAAGGAGCTGCGGTAGGATTTATCAGCGGATTAGTAGGTGCTGGAGGCGGATTCCTAATTATTCCTGCCTTGATTATCTTTAATCAAATGCCCATGAAGAAAGCAGTGGGTACTTCCCTATTGATCATAGCGGCCAATTCACTTTTTGGATTTATCGGAAAATTAGATTTCCATTTAATCAACTGGACCTTTCTATTGACCCTTTCCGGAATTGCAATTACAGGCATTTTGATCGGCTCCAAATTGAGCCAGAAGATTGATGGAAAAAAATTGAAACCTGCTTTCGGTTGGTTTGTTCTATTGATGGGGATTGTGGTCATCATCCAAGAGATCAGCAAGTAAGTATCGGTTTGGAAAATTCACCGATTATTTATTGGCAGTTACCGAAAATATATATCGATTGACCTAATCTCTTAACAGAGAACGTTGTACAAGTCTTATCTTTGATTAACAAAAATAAGTTAACAACAAATTGTATATCAAATAAAAACGAACAACTATGTCAATTAAAGAAACATTCTCAGTAACAGGGGAGAACTTATTAAAAAGGATCAAGGATTTAATCGCTGAAGGAAACGTAACGAAGATCAGCATCGCCGATAAACATGGAAAAGACATCATGAGCTTTCCAGTAACCTTAGGCGTAATCGGAGTGGTATTAGCTCCAATATTTGCAGCAGTAGGCGCTATTGCGGCTTTATTGACTGAATGCAAAATCACTGTGGAACGCAGCGATAAGCCAGAAGATAAAGACCCTACTGATGCTGCTAAAACAGAAGAAAACACACAAAGTACGGATATTGAAGTACACTAATTTCTTAGATTTTTTACTGAACGAAAGAGGCCGCTGGGGAAATCCAACGGCCTCTTTTATATTTTTATCGGAAAGATTACATCAGAATAGCATCTTTCACCTGAACCTTAGTCCAATATTTACTGAATTTATCTACAGCATCAAGGTGAATTTGGTGATGTTCGTAGGTATTGATATCGTCCATGGTATTAAAGGTCACCAACAAATAGTAGGAAAATGAGTTGTCTACGACATCCCGAGGAGTGGTAGGTGCTGGTTTTCCAAATCTCAATGCTTTTGGTCCAGGAACTTTCTTTAGTTCTTCAAAAAAATTCATAAAATCTTTCTCTTCTTCTGCAGTGATCCCCTCTTTTAGCCAAAAGAACACATTGTGGACAATAAGCCCGGCTCCAAGTTCCTCTGTTTGAGCAGCGGCCTCAGGAGCAGTTGCTGCCCCAGTAGAATCGGCAGTGCTAGTATTGCTTGCATTAGAAGACTCATTGGCACATGAGCTCAATAACGCTCCTGAACTTGCTCCGACTAGAATTGTTGTGATGAAGTTTTTTCTTTTCATGTTTAAAATTTAGATTGATGTAGGTAGATAAATATAAGAAATCTTTCCTTTTATTCGACTGTGGAGGCGCTTAAAATCAAAATATTGCACAGACATCACAAATGGAAAGAGAAACGCTACAGCAAAATCAAAATTTTACAAAAGTAACCTCCTTCGTTTTATTACAGAAGAGCTGGACAGAAATAATAGGTGTTAATTATTCAAATATTTTAAACAATAGTTGAATGTTTTTTCAATATTCATAAATGAAAATACTTAGTGTAAACAAATTGATTATTAATAGAATATACGGCACATTCCTTGCTTTAATTCACCGAAAGACAATAAAGAAATCTAGGGTATTTTCCTTTTCAAACTATATATTTGCAGGAAAATTATGCTGCAATTAAATTGATTTATTATTAAACAAATGCAGCTAATAGGTGTTAGTAAGAGATACAATATTAATTATAAAAGGATATTTTTCAGGCTTTGAATAGATTTGGTCGAATTGTATTAAAAACAGTCTTGTGGATTATAGGGTCCATAATAGCTTTAATTTTACTTCTAATTTTTCTGATCCGTCTACCTTCAGTTCAAAACTATGTGGTTGGCAAGGTTTCGAATTATTTAGAAAATAAGCTTGGAACACAGGTAGATATTGGCCATATCTATATCAACTTTCCAAAAAAACTGGAGTTGAATGATGTCTTTTTCGCAGATGAATCTAAAGATACCCTAATAGCCGGCGAGTCCCTCTTGGTGGATATCAATATGTTCAAATTATTGAAAAACACCGTTGAAATCAATGAGCTGCAGTTAAAGGGTATTACAGCTAAAATCAATAGAACGCTTCCCGACAGCAGCTTTAACTTTGATTATATCGTTGCGGCCTTTGCATCTGAAAAGGAAAGCACTCCTACTGCTGATTCTGCCTCGGCACTGACTTTTGACATCGATAAAGTCCTTTTTGAAAGGATCAAATTTGTCTATAAAGATGATGTCATTGGTACTTCTGCTGATATTTACTTAAATAAATTTGATACGCGGGTTTCAAAATTTGACCTGACCAATAACATGGCATTTGGTATGCCAAATGTTAAGATTGACGGACTTAGCGCTGATATCAAGCAATGGGCTGTCATTACCTCCCAGGATTCTTTAAAAGCATCAGACTTTGGTATCACAAACCAGAGCGTTGAACAAAGTTCTCTTCTTCCCAGTATAGATATCAAGACTGTGGATCTAAAGAATATCTTTATCCGATATGATGATAAGGCGATCAATATGCAGAGCAAGTTTGATATTAAGAACCTTGCTGGTAACATTGATCAAATTGATCTGAACAAGGAAATTGTAAAGCTGAAAGAAATCAAGCTTTCACAATCGGATTCAGAGGTTTTATTTGGAAAAACGACTCAAGAACATACTTTTGATGATACTGCTGACACCACGACCTCTTCTGTAAACTGGAAGGTTTCGGTGGATAAACTTGCCATTGAAAAGACCAATTTTTGGTTCAAAGATGATAATCAAGCCAGGACCAAAGGAATCGATTATTTTAATCTTAAGCTTACTGATATTGCTGGTGCCTTGGATGAACTATATTATTCCTCAGACTCCATCTCAGGAGATCTGAAAGGATTTACGGTTAAAGATCATTCTGGCTTTGATCTAAAAATGCTGAAGGGAGACTTTGTCTATACCAATACTGGGGCTACGATCAAGGATCTATTACTTGAAACGCCAAATACGCTGATTCAAGACGAAATCATTATTTCCTACCCTTCATTAGATGCTGTATCGAACAACCCAGCGACGATGAGCATCAATGCCAATATCAAAAAGAGCCATATCGATATGAAAGACATTAGGCTATTAGCTCCTGATCTTGAAAAAGAGGAAGTTATGAAGCCATTAATGAACAAACGTTTCTATATCGATGGAAAGGTGATGGGTAAATTGAATGACCTTCGAATTCCTCGATTTGAGTTCAAAACCTTAAACAATACCCATGTTATTGCTACTGCTCATATCAAGGGACTTCCTGATGTGGACAAAATGTATCTGGACCTGAACCTGAAAAAAATGGTGACAGGTAGAAATGATTTAAATCAATTGATCGCTCCTTCCCTATTGCCTGATAGTATACAATTGCCACGAAACATAAGCTTGACGGGTACTTTCAAAGGAGGCATGAACGGTTTTGATACCGACATGAAATTGATAACCGAGCAAGGGAATGCAACGGTTAATGGAAAGTTGAGCATGGGTAGAGATACTACCTACAATGCCTTTGTAACGGTTGATAACTTTAATTTGGGTGAGTTCCTGAAACAGGATTCGGTATTGGGTTATATATCTGCCCAGGCACAGGTTAATGGTACTGGATTGAATCCTAAGACCATGCAAGCCGATATTTTAGGAACGCTTAACCGTTTTGATGCGATGGGCTATAGCTATAAGGACATCGAATTTGACCTGACAGCTCGCTCAGGAGATATCGCTGGTAGCATCAATAGTCCGGATCCAAACATCGACCTGAATGCCAATATTCAAGCGGATATGCGCGGTGAGTTCCCGAGATTGTACGCAGAAATGATGATCGACAGCATTAATTTCAAGAATTTGAAATTAATGGATCAGGACGTCAGATATCATGGTAAAATCTTAGCTGATTTTGAAAGCTTGGATTTAGATAATCTAAATGGGTCATTATTGGTTACCAATTCTTCCATTGCCTATGAAAAAGATCGATATGGTTTGGATACCATTTCATTAACTGCTCAGTCGGACACTGGAAGAAACACATTAATATTAAACTCTGAATTTTTAAGCGCCCATTTAACGGGAAGTTATAAGTTGACTGAATTAGGGTCATCTATTTCGGATATTATTCAGACCTATTATAACCCTTCAGGTGTCCATACGAAATATGAATATTCGCCACAGCAATTTGAGTTTTCTGCTCGATTATATCGGTCAAGGATCGTGCGTGACTTCCTTCCTGATTTACAGGAACTACAGGATGTGACCCTAGATGGTACTTTCAATAGTGAGGACCGGACTTTGATGGCCAAGTTATTGGCTCCAAAGGTTACCTATGCAGGCACTGAGGTTGAAAATGTGGGTGTGGATATCATTACCGCAGATAGCACCTTATATTATAATGCCTTGATCGGCCATATCTTGGTCAATAACATTGAGCTCCGAAATACCGTAATCAGTGGTAGTGTGGTTGAGAACAACGTTGATTTTGGGCTATGGATTAAGGATAAGGAAGATAAAGAACAATATCATCTAGGTGCAACCATGTTGGTGGGCAACAATAGTTATGATCTTTCTTTGAAAGAAGATGGATTAATGTTGAACTATGAAGATTGGGATATTGAACCAAACAATGTAATCAGTTTTGGACAACGAGGAGTCCGGGCAACTGGCTTCGTTTTATCGAATGATGGCCAAGAACTACGGATCCAATCCCAGGATTCAACCTATAATGCTCCTATTGACCTTAGCTTCAATAACTTTAGAATTGAAACCATTACGGAAATGCTTCAATCAGAAACATTAAAAGTTGGTGGTGGAATTAATGGTAATGCGACAGTTTCTAGATTTGAATCGACGCCAGTATTTGTTTCAGATTTAACGATAGATAAATTCTTCTTTGGTACAGATACCATCGGTAATGTAGCTTTAAAGGTTAACAATATTAAGGAAAACACCTATTCTGCTGATGTCAGAATAACGGAAAACGGTAATGATGTTCATCTCGTAGGTGATGTTATTTCGCCTCCAGAAGGCGATATGCAGATTGATGCTACCTTGAACTTAAACCCTATGCGCATGCAAACGATTCAAGCTTTCAGTTTGGGTAATCTGAGAGATGCACAAGGGGATTTAGCTGGAACCTTAAAGATTACAGGAACCACATCAGCTCCAAGGATCAATGGTGAATTGACATTCCATGACGCCATTATCAATGCCTCCATGTTGAACTCCAATATGCGCGCTGATAATCAGAAAATCTATTTTAATGATCAGGGAATCAGCTTCCGTCAATTTAATTTGGTGGACTCTAAAAATAATGTGGCTCGGTTGAATGGTACTATCAAAACCACAACCTACACAGATTTTATCTTTAATCTGAACCTGACAACGGATGATTTTGAGGTCATGAACTCCACACGCCTTGACAATGATCTATTCTTTGGTAAGATGTACGTGACTTCAAACTTGCGGATTACTGGTGATTTAGATAAACCAAGGATTGATGGAAATGTAAAAGCTAATGACCGTACAGATTTCAACTTCATCGTTCCAAATGATGATCCAGGTATTGCACAACGCGAAGGTGTTGTCAAATTTGTTGATAAAAGTGATACGGCGAGGGCCAATGTATTTGCACAGCTAGACTCCTTGACTACGGTTTCAAGCCAATTGTCAGGCTATGATATTGCATTGAACCTAAGTACAGATCCAGACGCAAAATTCAAGGTCATCTTAGATGAAGGAACCCAGGATGCCTTAAATATCCAAGGTGTTGCCGAGATCAATACCAGCATTGATGCCAATGAAAAGATTACGATGTCTGGTACATTTACCGTGGAAAAAGGTGATTATACCTTCTCCTTCGGTCCTATTTCCAAGGATTTCAGTTTCCAAAAAGGAAGTACCATTACATGGAATGGAGATCCATTGGATGCAAGATTAGATATCACAGCGGTTTACACAGGTAAGTTTGCTACATTGGAATTGGTACAGAACCAAATTGGTTCAGAAAGCCAAAACCTATATAAACAAAGGGTGCCATTTAATGTATTGTTGAAATTGACTGGAGAACTATTCAAACCTCAGATCAATTTCGATATCGATTTGGATGAGCAGAACGCCATTGTTTCCCAAGATGTGGTGAGCAAGGTTAATATTGCCCTTTCAAATATGCGCGAGGATCCAGCCGAATTAAATAAACAGGTATTCTCCTTGATTGCCTTGGGTAGATTTATGTCGGCGAATCCATTTGAAAGTTTGTCGGGTGGTGGTACGGAAGCCATGGTGAGAAGTACCGTAAGTTCCTTCTTGACCGGTCAATTGAACAATTTAGCTTCTGACCTAATCAAAGGGGTTGAGTTAGACTTCAACTTGAATTCGGAAGAGGATTACCTGACTGGAAATGCTGAAACCAGAACAGACTTAAATGTTGGTATCTCCAAAATGCTGTTTGATGATCGCTTAAAGATCACGATTGGTTCCAACTTTGAGGTGGAAGGAAATACCCGTCCAGGCGAAAAAGCTTCTAATATTGCAGGTGATATTTCCTTGGATTATCAATTATCGAAAGATGGACGTTATTTTGCGAGAGTTTACCGCAAAAACCAATATCAAGCTACCCTACAGGGACAATTTGTTGAAACAGGTATCGGTTTTATCATCAATATGAGTTACAATAGATTTAGGGAATTGTTCATGAACTCCAAAGCATTACAGGAATATTATAATACCGATAGCCGCGGCTTCAGAAGAAGATTTGATGTGGAAAGAATGGAAACCGATTCGGTATACCGTGATTCCGTAAGAATGGTAATCCGCGATAGTTTGATGATCCATAGCCCTGAATTCAGAAAACGGATGGAAGAAAGAGAAAAAGAGAGGAAACAAGAAGAGCTGAAAACACAGCCAGATAGCACTGGACTGCCAGTAGACAGCACAAATAGAGATACTTCAACAAATACCATTGAGCCAAATAAGTCTGCCATTAAAAATGAAGAAGAGGAAGGGGGTAATAATGAAAATTAAGCAACTGTTTGCTTACTCCTTTGGATTATTGCTTATCGCAAGCTGTAATCCTACAAAATACATTGCTGAAGGGGACAAATTCTATAAAGAAGGAGATGTGGTCATCCATAATGACACCATTCCAAAGGAGCGAAAAGAAGGTTTTGAGACCTTTTTGGAGGGTTCTCTATTGCCTAAACCAAACAGTAAACTTTTAGGGGTTTATTTTAAAGTGGGTTTATGGAATATGGGTGGCGGTCCGGATACTAGCAACAACTTCATAAGGCGTTGGTTAAAGAAACAAGGTGAAGCCCCTGTCCTATTGAGTGATGTAAACAGGGAATACAATGAGAACCTGCTTAGAAATAAGATGGAAAATCTTGGATTCTTTACGGCTCACGTCACTTCTGATACGCTGATTGATGGTAAGATGGCAACCATTCAATATGATGCCTTTCCAGGGCCCATCTATCGAATCAATGAAGTCAAATTTGATGTCGATAGCAATAGTCGCTTAGGGAGATCTATTATCAATACCAAGGCTCAGACTTTATTAAAACCTGGTAATAACTACAACCTCGATGTCATCTTGAATGAGAGGGATCGGATTGACGATAAGTTAAAGGATCAAGGCTACTATTATTTTAGTCCTGACAACCTATTGGTAGAAGTAGACAGTACAATTGGAGACAATAAAGTCAACATGTACATGACTGTCAAACCGGAAACCCCTAGACAGGCGAAAGAACCTCAACATATCGGGAATGTCTATGTTTTTGCGGACTATAAGGAAACTTCTGGGTCCAATAGAAGAAGAGTTCCGAGAAGTGTTGAGAAATACGACGACAAGTTCTATATCATTGACCCACAGAACAAATACCGTAAGAAAGTATTGGCTAACCACCTGTTCTTGGAACCAGAGCAGATGTACAACCGATGGAATCACAATATGACCATCAACCACTTGGTAAACTTGAATACTTTCAAATTTGTCAAGAACGAATTTGTGGATAGTCCAGATTCTACCGATCATTTGGATGTCTATTATTACTTGACGCCAATGGAGAAAAAATCCATCCGTTTGGAGCTTGTGGGTAAGACTGCTGCCGTTTATAATGGAACGGAAGTTACGGCCAATTGGACCTTAAAGAATGCATTCAAAGGGTTTGAGAACCTAACAGTTTCTGTTTTCGGAGGTTATGAAACCCAAACTGGAGGAAATGTAAACTTAAACTCTTCTTACATTCGTTACGGTGCTGAAGTAGGAATTACTTGGCCTCGTTTGCTATCTCCTTATAAATGGACTCCCGGTAAACAGTATATCCCGAAGACATTCTTAAAAGCGGGTTATGAATTCTTGAACCGTAGGACTGCCTATACCTTGAATTCAATGACCTTAAACTATGGTTATGCATGGAAAGAAAACCAGCAAAAGGACCATAATTTAACGCTTGCAGAGATTATCTATGTGCAACCTAGAGGTATTTCTGATGAATATAGGGCGCAGATGGACACTGTCCCTACCCTACGTCATATTGTAGACCCACAGTTTTCTTTTGGTCCAAATTACGTGTACACATTCACGAATACCATGGAGAACAAGAAGCATACCTTCTATGCCAAGGCGGGATTAAATACGTCTGGTAACATCTTGGGATTGATCCAAGGGGCTAACTACAATGAAGGGAAAATCAAAGAGGTTTTCGGTACCCCGTATTCGCAATTTATTAAAGCTGAGGCAGATTTAAGACATTATTTAAAGATTACGCCTACTTCAACCCTTGCATCCAGGATTATGATCGGAACGAGTTATTCTTATGGAAACTCGCGTTCATTACCATATTTGAAGCAGTATTTTACCGGTGGCCCTAATGGATTAAGGGCTTTCAGGGCACGTGCGGTAGGTCCAGGTTCTTCCCTTCCTGAAAACTTGGGTGAGGAAAATTTCTTTGCTGACCAAACCGGTGACTATAAACTGGAACTGAATACAGAATATAGAGCTAAACTAGCAGGGATGCTGCATTGGGCAGCTTTTATCGATGCAGGTAATGTTTGGTTGCAAAACAAAGATGAAAATAAACCTGGTGGTCAGTTCAGTAAGGCTTTCTTAAGTGAATTGGCTGTTGGTGGAGGTCTAGGTCTAAGGTTAGATTTGGATTTCTTAATCATCCGTACGGACTTCGCTATACCATTCAGGGTTCCATATCGTCCTAAAGATGACCGCTGGGTATTCAAATATATCGATATCCGCGATCGGGACTGGAGAAGAGATAATTTGGTGTTTAACCTAGCGATAGGTTATCCATTCTAAGAAAAGGAGCTGTTTGATCAAACAGCTCCTTAATTTTTTTCCTTTTAGCCTAACTATTCTATTCTTCGAAATCCATAAAATTTAAGGTTAGGTTTATGGATGATACTCCCGATTTCCCCTTCGAAATTTTGCTCTGTAATTATTGATTTACATTAAATTGACGCTAATTAGCCTGCGATTGACGATTATTTTTGTTAGATTTAGTGGAAATAAACATAACCCTTAACTATATGAAAATAACCGTAGTTGGAGCAGGGGCAGTTGGAGCAACGACCGCTGATAATCTGGTAAGAAAAAATGTAGCAGAAGAGATCATCTTGTTAGACATTAAAGAAGGTTTTGCGGAGGGGAAGGCCCAAGATATGATGCAAACCTCAGCCCTTTTAGGATTTGATGCAAAAATAAAAGGAGTTACCAATGATTATTTAGCAACGGCAGGCTCAACAGTGGCGGTGATTACCTCAGGTATTCCTAGGAAACCAGGGATGACGAGAGAAGAATTAATCGGTACGAATGCCAATATCGTAAAGACCGTAGTTGAAAACCTCATCAAACATTCACCAGAGATCATCATATTAATTGTTTCCAACCCAATGGACACAATGACCTATTTAGCATTAAAATCAAGCGGACTTCCTAAAAATAGAATCATCGGAATGGGTGGAGCATTGGATTCAGCACGATTCAAATATCAAATCAGTGATAAATTAAATGCTTCTGCAAATGATTTAAATGCCATCGTAATTGGTGGACATGGTGATACGACCATGATTCCATTGATCAAACATGCAACCTGGAACAGCGTGCCAGTGGCAGACTTCCTTACAGAGGAAGAAGAACAAGAAATCGTTAAGAAAACCATGGTTGGTGGTGCTACATTGACCGCTTTAATCGGCACTTCTGCATGGTACGCACCGGGTGCAGCCGCAGCAGCAATGGTGGAAAGTATTGTGCACAACCAGAACAAATTGTTCACGGCTTCAGTTTACCTTGAAGGTGAATATGGTCAAGAAGACATCAATATCGGTGTGCCTGTGATCATCAATAATAAAGGTTGGGACAGAATCGTACCAATGAATCTATCTGCTGAGGAAGAGGAATTGTTCAAAGCAAGTGCTGATGCAGTTCGCAAAATGAATGATGTTCTTTACGCCGAAGGGGTACTAAAAAAATAGCTCAATATAATTCAGAATAATTATTTAAATGCAAAATATTCCATTTGAAGTCATCGGCCTGCAAGCCGATGGCTTTCATATTATTACAGAGATCGAGATTTTTGACAAGAAATTTAAAATGGTTATCGACACGGGCGCTTCAAAAACCGTGTTGGACAAGGAAACCCTTCTAAATTCAGGCATTAATGAAGAAGATTTCTTGAATACCGACATCCTTTCTACTGGTCTAGGCACCAACAATATGCAAAGTTTTATGATTACCATTCCCCAGATAAAAATGGCAGATTGGAGTACCAAAAACTTTACCGTAGCGGTATTGGACCTCAGCTCTATTAATTATGCGTATGGTCAGATTGGTTTAGACCCAGTTATCGGGGTTTTAGGAGGGGATATCTTGAAGTTATATGGCGCAAAAATTGATTACAAAAAGAATATTTTGACCTTAAATCAACGTAAATTGAATTTAAACAACCTGCGCTGAATATGAAGCCTTAGGTAAATATAGAAGCCTATAGCCAGTAAAATTCCACAGCCACCCATAATATAAAGAGTGTTCTTAATCCCTACTATTTCCGCTATTGCACCTGTCAAAAGACTCCCAATAGGGAATATTCCCTGGAATGCCATCACATAATAGGACATTGCCCTGGCTCTATAAGCTGGCATTGCATGGGTTTGAATGTAAGTATTGATGGACGAATTCTGCATCATCATGGAGAATGAAACCGCCCCAGTGAACAGTAATGCTGATGGCAAATAATGGGCAAATGCCAGTAATACCAGTGAAATCCCCATAAAAAAGGCTGCAAACATGATCCTATACCGGAGATTTTCACCAGTCTTTAACCTCGCCATATTGATCGCTCCGATCATGGCACCCAGTCCGGCAGCACTCTCAAACCAGGAAAAAGTACGTTCATTTCCTTGGAATAACTCCCTGGCAACAGCTGGCAAAAGGGAGGTATAAGGAATAACCAATAGGCTTGAAATGCTCAGAATAACAATTAAAGAGGCGATATGTGGGGATCGTTTGAGATAATTGAAGCCATGTACAAGCCCCTGGAAAGAGGTTTCATTAGGAATCACGATCACATGTTCCGTCACTTTCATCAATAATAGACAGATAATTACTGGGATAAAACTTAAAAAATTCAGTGTAAAACAGGCCAATTCTCCATAAGTTGACAGTAAAATCCCTCCTATTGCAGGCCCTACCATTCTAGCAGCATTGAAAATTGAACTATTTAACGCTATAGCATTGGGCAAATCCTTACGATTATCCACTAAATTGACCAGCAAAGCCTGTCTCCCCAATACGTCAAAAGCATTTACCACGCCTTGAAGAAAGCCCAAAATGGACAAATACAAGACGGATTCCATCTTTAAATAAACCAAAAGAGCCAACAAGCCAGCTTGGACCATCAACCCAATTTGGGTGATCAAAACGAGCTTATATTTTTTATGACGATCGACAAAAGCGCCGATAAATGGGGATAAAACAAGTGAAGGAAGTAAGGATATAAAGGAAACAAAACCTAGCCAAAAAACCGAGTTTGTCAATTGATAGACCAACCAGCTGATGGCTATCCGTTGCATCCAAGTACCTAAGAGGGAGATTGATTGCCCTATAACATGTAATCGATAGTTGGGGTACTTGAGAGATCTAAATATTTGCATGAAATGCGAATTGTTGTTACAGCTTTTTAAAGATAAAGGATTGAAATCCAAAAAGGAAAAAAGCTTTTGCACATGAATAAATTATTACAATTGCTTTCCATTATAACAGGAGAACGCTGGAATTTGTTCCGTTTAGGAGTAAAAATGCATTTAAACGTAATAAATATATTGGATATGAAGGCAATAACTTCAATTCTTGAAACAATATAATTACCTTTGCCTATCCAATTGGATATTCGAAAATTCTACAAAACAAATTAATTCAAATACTATCATGAAATTTTTTATTGATACCGCAAACCTGGAACAAATCAAAGAAGCTCAAGATCTTGGCGTTTTAGACGGAGTAACCACCAACCCTAGCTTAATGGCTAAAGAAGGTATTTCTGGTGAAGAAAATGTAATCAATCACTATAAAGCTATTTGCGATATCGTTGAGGGAGACGTAAGTGCTGAGGTAATTTCAACAGATTATGAAGGAATGATCAAAGAAGGTGAGGCTTTAGCAGCACTAGACAGCAAGATCGTCGTTAAAGTTCCTATGATCAAAGACGGTATTAAAGCAATCAAATATTTCAGTAAAAAAGGCATCAAAACCAACTGTACGCTAGTTTTCTCTGCTGGCCAAGCTTTATTGGCGGCTAAAGCAGGTGCTACTTACGTATCTCCATTCATCGGTCGTTTGGACGATATTTCAGTAGATGGCTTGAGTTTGATCGAAGAAATCCGTGAAATCTACGATAATTACGGCTTTGAAACACAGATTTTAGCAGCATCTGTACGTCATAGTGCACATATTTTAGGTTGTGCGAAGATCGGTGCAGACGTTATGACGGGTCCTTTATCAGCTATGTTAGCTTTATTGAAGCACCCATTAACAGATAGCGGACTAGCTCAATTCTTAGCTGACCACGCTAAAGCAGCAGGTAAATAATCGGTATTTTCCTGAGAAAATATAGAGCCCCCAATGAGAAATTGGGGGCTTTTTTTATACCCAATATAATTGCGTAAATTTAAACCATGAAAACGGATATGAGCACGGAATTGGATCCGGAAAAATTAGAAGAATTCAGCCAGGTTTTAAAGGCAAATCAACTTAAAGTTACCCAACCCAGACTACGGGTTTTGGACATTATTTCCACTAAACTTTCAGCTATTTCACAACCCGAATTAGAGAAGATCTTAGGGTCAGAAATCGACCGGGTTACCCTCTATAGGATCCTGGCAAGTTTTGAAGAAAAGGGAATTCTCCATAAGGTTTTTGACCTGAATGGAACGGCAACTTATGCCTTCTGTTCGACGAAATGTACAGCCGACCATCACCATGATCAGCACGTACATTTCATTTGTTCAGTCTGCAATTCTGTCTACTGTTTGGATGAAATCGCATTGCCAAAAATCAACCTCCCTACCGATTTTTCATTGCACTCGATCGCCATCAACGCCGTAGGAATCTGCGACATTTGCAACGAGAAATCCTCGTAATTATTCATAAAATTTTTATAAATTGCTCTTGAAATTTCAAATCCAGAAGAAATTTCAAGAGCATTTTTTTTGCCCTAAAACCTTAAGCTAAATCAATTTTTTACATCTTGCTAATTTTTAGTTATAATATTTATACTACTCTATTTTATAGATACTTATATATATTAATATACTCAATAAATTAAATAAACAAACTTTAGCAAAAGCATATCAAAAAGACCCCAAAGCTCATTTACATCTACAAAACAGGCATTTATGAAAAATACTGATAAATATTGTTTTAGCAAATATATTTTAATACGCTATTATTCAGTATTTTATTGTAGCTAAAATATATATTCAATTAACTTATAAATGAGATAAAATTATTTAAACCCATTTTCCAGCGAATGAACCAATAACCGACAGTTTTCAGTATATTAGATTCGGGTTTCAGAGGAGCGCAAAATATTCCGACTGCTTAGCCTTTAGGTTACTCCCTCTCCCCTCTCCTTCCTTCGCAAAATTCTGATGGAAGGAACAGACAAAACGACAGACTATGAAATCAAAAAAAGAGAATCCTTACAAAGAAGTTTTAACCCAACTGATCGTAGACATTTTTGAAAAATCCGGAAACACTCCCCTTAACTATAAGCAAGTAGCCGCCAAACTTAACATCACCGATAGCGACTCAAAAGTCACCATCTCCGACATCCTTTCTGACGGTTCAAGACTTGGTCTTTTCCACCAACCGGAAAGAGGAAAATTCCAACTTAAGCAACTCCATGTTTATGTCACTGGAAAGGTAGACATGACAGCCGACGGATCCGCCTATATCGTACCTGATGACGACAGCGAAAGCGATATCTATGTTGCCCCTAGAAAACTGAGACAGGCGCTGCATAATGACATCGTGAAAGTCCATGTTTACGAAAGGAAGAAAGGAAGGAAAAGAGAAGGTGAAGTGGTGGAAATCTTACAGCGAGCAAAGACCGATTTCACAGGGACTATAGACATTTCAAAATCTTATGCATTCTTCCAACCGGACGACCGGAAAATGCTGCATGATATTTTCATTCCACTGGACAACCTCAACGGCGCGAAAAACGGCGAGAAAGTTTTAGTGTCCATTTTGGAATGGCCAAAGAATGCCAAGAACCCTATCGGGATAGTAAAAAGCGTTCTTGGTAAAAAAGGTGAGAACAACACCGAGATGAACGCCATCCTAGCTGACTTTGGTTTCCCACTGGAGTTTCCTAAGGCGGTCGAGGACGCAGCCAATTCTATTTCGGACACGATCTCTGCTGAAGAGATTGCTAAGCGCCACGACTTCCGATCAACCACCACCTTCACGATCGACCCTGCAGACGCAAAAGATTTTGACGACGCCATCTCCTTCAAAAAGCTGGAGAACGGGAATTACGAGGTAGGTATCCATATTGCTGATGTTTCCCATTATGTAACTCCTGACTCCACTTTAGACAAAGAAGCTTTCGAACGCGGCACTTCGGTATACTTGGTTGACCGCGTCATCCCGATGCTCCCAGAAAGACTTTCAAACAATCTTTGCTCCTTGCGACCAAACGAGGACAAACTCTGTTTCTCAGCCGTGTTTGAATTGGACGAGAAAGCAAACGTGATGGACCAATGGTTCGGAAGAACGGTTATCCATTCCGATAGAAGATTCAGTTATGAGGAAGCCCAAGAGATTATCGAAGGAAAAGAAGATGAGCTTTCCGAAGCCATCTTAAAATTGAACGAGCTTGCCTTTATCCTTCGCGATCGCAAGTTTAAAGCTGGAGCGATCAGTTTTGAATCGGAGGAAGTGAAATTCAATCTGGATGAAAACGGAAAACCATTAGGGGTATACACCAAAGTGAGAAAAGAAGCCCATAAGTTGATCGAGGACTTTATGCTATTGGCAAACCGTAAGGTTGCTGAATTCATCGGAAGAATGGGCAAAGGAAAAAACAAGCTTCCTTTCGTCTACAGATTCCACGATGTGCCTAATCCGGAGACCTTGACCAGCTTTTCTTTGTTCGCCTCTAGGTTCGGGCACCGATTGAGCATCAAGACCGACAAAGAGACTGCAAAGTCCTTAAACGCCTTGATGACAAAAATTGAAGGCTCAAAAGAACAGAACTTACTGACCTCGCTTGCGATCCGTTCCATGGCAAAGGCAATTTACACGACGAAGAAAACTTCTCACTACGGACTGGCCTTCGATTACTACACCCACTTTACCTCCCCTATCCGCCGATATCCGGACGTGATGGTACACCGTCTGCTCCAATTCTACTTAGATGGTGGTAAAAACGTGAATGCCGAGCATTATGAAAAAATGTCGGAACACTCTTCACAGATGGAAAAGAAAGCTGCAGAAGCAGAAAGAGCTTCAATCAAGTACAAACAAGCGGAATTCTTGCAGGATCAGATCGGTGTGGAATATACCGGAATTGTTTCTGGGGTGACCGAATGGGGAATGTACGTAGAGATCGAAGAGAACAAATGTGAGGGAATGGTCCGTTTAAGAGACATTACGGATGATTTCTACACATTGGATGAAAAGAATTTTGCCATTATTGGGCAAAGAAAGAAAAAAGTCTACCAATTGGGAGATGAGGTTCAGATCAAGGTCAAGAAAGTAGATCTGGAAAAAAGACAGATTGACTTCACTTTGTTGAGCTAGAACCCAAAAACTCCGTCAGGAATAAAAACATCGGCCCTTTAGTTTTCTAGAGGGCTTTTTCATGAGGATTAGACCTGATTAAGAAGATTTAACAATTTATTTTTGGCAAATCAACATTTATTTCAAAAAACTTAGCACACAACTCTTTACAGTTTAGATTATTCTTTATATCTTTGCGGACTTAAAAACATTTTTTAACAAAAACAAAAAAGAAAAACAGGTAAATGCCTACTATTCAACAACTAGTTAGAAAAGGTAGAGTAGCTCTGGTAGACAAGAGTAAGTCACCAGCGTTGGACTCATGTCCACAGCGAAGAGGTGTGTGTACACGTGTATACACTACTACCCCTAAAAAACCAAACTCAGCAATGCGTAAAGTAGCTCGTGTCCGTTTAACAAACGGTAAAGAGGTGAATGCTTACATCCCAGGAGAAGGCCACAACTTACAAGAGCACTCGATCGTATTAATTCGTGGCGGTCGTGTTAAAGACTTACCAGGAGTTCGTTACCACATCATTCGTGGTGCATTAGATACTTCAGGTGTTGCCGGTCGTAACCAACGTCGTTCTAAATACGGAACAAAACGTCCTAAACCAGGACAAGCAGCTGCTGCACCAGCAAAAGGTAAGAAAAAATAAACGGAGGAAAAGAAAATGAGAAAAGCAAAACCAAAAAAGAGAATCATTTTACCTGATCCGAAGTTTAACGATGTTCAGGTAACTCGTTTCGTAAACAACATGATGGTAGACGGTAAGAAATCTATCGCCTATTCAATTTTTTACGATGCAGTTGAATTAGTAGAGCAAAAAACTCAAGAGAATGGTCTTGAGACTTGGAAAAAAGCTCTTAACAATGTAATGCCAGCCGTAGAGGTTAAATCTCGTCGTGTTGGTGGTGCTAACTTCCAAGTACCTATGGAAGTTCGTCCTGAGCGCAAGATCGCTTTAGGTATGAAATGGTTAATTTCTTATGCGCGCAAACGTGGTGAAAAAACTATGTTTGAAAAATTAGCAGGAGAAATCATTTCAGCTTCTAAAGGTGAAGGTGCCGCTGTTAAGAAGAAAGAAGATACGCACAAGATGGCGGAAGCTAACAAAGCGTTCTCACACTTCAGATTCTAATTTTGAACAAAAAGAATCAAATATGTTTACACCGACTTTAGATAATGGATTTTTCAATTATCAAAGTCGGTGTATTTATTTCAAAGGAAATAACAATCAGCCAATAGGCAAACTGCAATAAAAAACATGGCAAAAGATTTAAAATTAGTAAGAAATATTGGTATCGCTGCACACATCGATGCTGGTAAAACTACAACTACAGAGCGTATTTTATTCTACTCGGGTGTTAACCACAAGTTAGGAGAAACTCACGAAGGTTCTGCTACAACTGACTGGATGGCACAAGAGCAAGAGCGTGGTATCACCATTACCTCTGCTGCTGTAACAGTATTCTGGAACTACCGTAACAAAAAATACCAAGTAAACGTAATTGATACACCGGGTCACGTTGACTTTACTGTAGAAGTAAACCGTTCTCTACGTGTATTAGACGGATTAGTATTCTTATTCTCTGCTGTTGATGGTGTTGAGCCTCAATCAGAGACTAACTGGCGTTTAGCTGATGGATACAAAGTTCCTCGTATTGGTTTCGTAAATAAAATGGACCGTTCTGGTGCTGACTTCTTAAAAGTAGTTAAGCAAGTTAAAGATATGTTAGGTTCTGAAGCTGTAGCGCTTCAATTGCCTATCGGTGCTGAAGACAACTTCACTGGTGTGGTTGACTTGATCAACAACCGTGGTATCGTTTGGAATGAAGCAGATAAAGGAATGACCTTTACTGAAGTTCCTATCCCTGACGATATGCTTGAAGAGGTTGCTGAATACCGTGAAAAATTATTAGAAGCTGTTGCTGGATACGATGAGTCATTGATGGAGAAATTCTTCGATGATCCAGATTCATTAACAGAACGCGAAATCTTAGACGCTTTACGTAAAGCAGTATTGGATAACGCTATCGTTCCTATGGTTTGTGGTTCATCTTTCAAAAACAAAGGTGTTCAAACTATGCTTGACTTCGTTATGGAGTTATTGCCTTCACCATTGGATCAAGAAGCTGTTAAAGGTACTGACCCTCGTACAGGTGAAGAGATCTCTCGTAAGCCTTCTGAAGCTGAACCATTCGCTGCATTAGGTTTCAAAATCGCTACTGACCCATTCGTAGGTCGTTTGTGTTTCACTCGTGTATATTCAGGATTCTTAGATGCTGGTTCTTATGTATTGAACACTCGTTCAGGAAACAAAGAGCGTATCTCTCGTATCTTCCAAATGCACGCGAACAAACAAAACCCGATCGAAAGAATCGGTGCTGGTGATATCGGTGCTGTTGTTGGTTTCAAAGACATCAAAACTGGTGACACTCTTTGTGATGAGAAAAACCCAATCGTTCTTGAGTCAATGGTATTCCCTGAGCCAGTTATTGGTTTAGCGATCGAGCCTAAAACTCAAGCTGACGTTGATAAATTAGGTATCGGACTTAACAAATTAGCTGAGGAGGATCCAACCTTCGTAGTTAAGACGGATGAAGATACTGGTCAAACAGTTATTTCAGGTATGGGTGAGCTTCACTTAGATATCTTGATCGACCGTTTGAAACGTGAGTTCAAAGTAGAGGTTAACCAAGGTGCTCCTCAAGTAGCTTACAAAGAGTCTATCAACGGAACTACTGAACACCGTGAAGTTTACAAAAAACAATCAGGTGGTCGTGGTAAGTTCGCGGATATCAAAGTGGTTATCTCTCCTGCTGATGAGGATTGGGATGTAGTTAAAAACCCTCTTCAATTCGTTAATGAGATCGTTGGTGGTTCTATTCCTAAAGAATATATCCCTTCAGTTCAAAAAGGATTTGAAGTTTCTATGAAGAATGGTGTTTTAGCTGGTTACCAATTGTCAGGTATGAAAGTTCGTTTGATTGATGGTTCATTCCACGCAGTCGATTCAGACTCTCTATCTTTCGAATTAGCAGCTAAGATGGCTTACCGTCAAGCTCTTCCTAAATGTTCTCCAGTATTGATGGAGCCTATCATGAAAGTGGAAGTATTGACTCCAGAAGAAAACATGGGTGATGTAATGGGTGACTTGAACCGTCGTCGTGGCCAAATGCAAGGTTTGGATTCACGTAATGGTGCACAAGTAATCAAAGCATTAGTACCTCTTTCTGAAATGTTCGGATATGTAACGCAGTTACGTACTATCACTTCAGGACGTGCTACTTCTACAATGGAATTCGATCACTATTCTGATGCACCTCGTAACGTTCAAGATGACGTAATCGCGAAGTCTAAAGGAAAAGTTAAAGGTATCGAAGACTAATATTCATACGAATAAAAAACAAACCGATCCCTGGTTGTATATAGCTCTAACCAGGGGTCATCTTAAAACAAATTTATATAATGAGCCAAAGAATCAGAATCAAATTGAAATCTTACGATTACAACTTGGTTGACAAGTCAGCTGAGAAAATCGTAAAAACAGTAAAACCTACAGGTGCAGTTGTTAGTGGTCCTATTCCATTGCCTACTGAGAAAAAAATCTATACCGTTTTACGTTCTCCACACGTTAACAAAAAAGCACGTGAGCAATTCCAATTGTGTTCTTACAAGAGATTGTTAGACATCTACTCATCTAACTCTAAAACAGTTGATGCGTTAATGAAATTAGAATTACCTTCAGGTGTTGAAGTTGAAATCAAAGTGTGATAGATTTCTTTTGAAAAAAAACAAGAAAGCCCATTGAAAAATGGGCTTTTGTTTTTTTTCAAGATATGAGATGTGAGATATGAGATATGAGAAATTTGAAAGACTTTCTGGATTCCAATGAAACTGAAACATAGATTAGATTCCCAACAGTTGCTTTTTAGCACTGCTTCATCACCCTTAATAACTCACAACTCAATACTAAATATTCCTTTTAAGCATATTTGGTTGTCACACGCTTAATATCTCAAATCTCAATACTCAATACTCAATACTCAATACTCAATACTCCCTCAAGCAATGCTTTATCACCCTCAATATCTCAAATCTCATATCTCACATCTCAATACTACAAAAGCTAAAACTGAAACCCTACACCAAAGTTTATCGTTCTACTTGAGAAATCTTTTGAGTGACTAGATGCGTTTAGGTTTGTTAATCCTAAGCCATAACCAGCTTGGATCAATAGACCATTGGAAAGCTTATACCCTACTGCAAAGTTGATCCCAGCGTCCCATCGATTCATCATTTTATTATTTCCGCTGAACTCAACATCCCGTGAATTGGTTGCATTAGAATTAAGCTTGGAATTTTTCAATTTTCCACTGAGGTTATAGCCTAAATAAGGCCCCGCAGAAAGGAAAACATCACCAGTCCCTACAGGCACATAATAAACCGCATTTACTGGGATTTCGATGGACATCACATTTAAAGAAGAGGCATAGGGCTCACTATTTGTTTGATCCCAATTTGGAATGGCGTCCACAAATTTGGTCCCTTTGCTTTGCAGGGAGATCCCGGGTTGGATCGAAAATCTACCAGCTAATGGGATATCTGCGAAACCTGTCACAAAATAGGAAGGATTAAATTTTTGGGAATCATAGTTCGTGATTTTCCCAAGGTTCAATCCAGCCTTAAGGCCATAGGAAGTTTGGGCATTGGCTGCAAAGATGGATAATCCAGCGATGCCAAGTAAGGATAAAAATGTTTTCATACTTAATATTTTTAGTTTATGACCCAAAACTAAACAGCAATGAGAATTTTATTTGTTAACACTTAGTTAATTAACATAATTTCACAATCACATATTTTTCCCTAAGGAAAAATTAAATACAAGGAATAAGCATGAATCCTTAAATAGAATATCTACCTAAGAGGTAACAAAAAAAGGCAGTCCAACCGGACTGCCCAATAATTTATTCACTAAGGCTGTTAAGCCTTTTTCTATTTCGACTAGAATTGGAAACCTAATCCAAATGATAATGTACGAGTAGAGAATTTATCTCCATCCGAGTTAGGGTTAAGGTTAGTTAAACCTAAACCATATCCAGCGTTAACCAATAAACCATTGTTGAATTTGTAACCAGCCATAAAGTTAGCACCAGCATCAATTAGGTTCATGTCTTTGTTATCACCAGAGAATTTCAAATCATGTTCTCCTTCACCTCCAAGTTCACCTAAGTTTCCTTTGTTTTTAGTTTTTCCAGAAACGTTGAATCCAACATAAGGACCAGCACCTAGGAAAACATTACCTGAACCAGCAGGGATATAGTAAACTGCATTTACCGGAATCTCAACTGACATTAGATTGGTAGTTGAAGAACCATCCAATCCATCACCATCAAATTTGTATTTATTTCCTTTTCCTTGAAGGGAAACTCCTGGTTGAATGGAGAATTGAGGAGCAATAGGTAGATCAGCAAAACCAGTTACATAGAATGAAACATTATTAGTTTGGTAATCTTTTGCTAAATCAGTTTGATTAGAGAATTTACCTAAGTTCACACCAGCTTTTAAACCATAACTAGTTTGAGCTTGAGCTCCAGCTGCTAATAAAAGTGCAGCACCAAATGAAAGTAATAATTTTTTCATAGTCTTATTATTTATCTTTTTGTTATGCTCCCTCAAACACATGTTTGCGAGAGACACCCAAGTCTTGCAAAGTTTAGACCAAACTCTATTTTAGCAACTTTATTTCGTACAAATTATTAATAATCAACACATTAATTTTTAAAAATCAATGAAAACTCCCTGCATTCAAAAGCTAATTCTTCGGCATTAAATTCAAAATCAAGGCTTTAAGGGGGCTAAAAGCTCTTAGAAAAACAAAAAGCGAAAAAGGTTTTTTTATTTTAAAATTTAATCCTATTTTTGCATGCCTGTAAGGGTAAAAGGGTCGGATGGCCGAGTGGCTAGGCTGAGGTCTGCAAAACCTCCTACAGCGGTTCGAATCCGCTTCCGACCTCGTTAATAACAATTAAAAATATTTGATCACAATGGGAGTTACACGTTTAAAAAGAAAAGATAGAAGAAATAAAACTGTTGCACGCGTTGAAGTACAGTTTTTAAAACTTGGCCGTAATATTGAACCAGGTTCAAAAAGCAAAATGCCTAAGAACAGCCAAATCACTAAGAACAATGAAATCTTAGATAAACTTTCAGCAGACGCTAAATAAGTTTAGAAAAAACATATTAAAAAGCCTGTAGATTAATTCTACAGGCTTTTTATTTGTGCTATTATCTGTTCGACCTTCTCTTGCGAACTATAGATTTCATCCTCGTCCATACCCGTCACAGATTCCGATCTATATTCCATCTTTGATTTTACCACTACTTTTGCAGAAGAATGTACACTGCTTGCCTTTGTAAATTCCAATATTTCTTTCACATTGGAGGCATCGACGCCCGAACCCGGCATGATCTCAATCCGACCGGCTGCCTGTTCAATCAATTCCTTCAATAGCTCACGACCCTGCCATGCTGTATTTTGAAGGCCAGAAGTCAATATCCGATCACAACCCAATGCAATAATATCTTCCAAGGCTTGTTTTGGATCATTACAACGATCAAAAGCTCTATGGAACACCACACATAGCGGCTTAGCTTCCTTTACCAATATCTCCATCCTTTCCTTGTCTACCGAACCATCCGCTTTCAAAACGCCGATCACCACTCCATCACATCCCACTTCTTTACAATACCGGATATCTTCCACAATTTCCTGGAACTCCTCCGCTGTATAAAGGAAATCACCAGATCTTGGTCTGATGAGTACATGAACACCTATATGCAGTGATTCTCGGGTCAATTTGATCTGCCCATAAGAGGGGGTCGTCCCACCATTTTCTAGATTCTGGCACAGCTCTACCCTACTTGCTCCTCCGGCCTGCGCCTGCTTTGCCGAGTATATCGAATTGGAGCAAATCTCCAATTGAATTCCATTTATCCTGACTTCATTCATATTTTCAAATATATCCTTTTTGTGGGGCTAATTAAATCTTGATTTTTTAATTCACAATAAATCAATAAATTATTAAAACAAAATCCAAGTACACTTGTTGAAATTTTTGCGAGCATCCAAATTACATCATTATGCCACTTATTTCAAAACAACGAGAGGTACAGATACATTTATCATCTATGTATGATAATCTGCAAACCAGCATCGAGAAAATGAAAAAGGAACTCAAGACTCATCGGTCAGAATATGAGGACGCCTGTCACCTGCACATCAAGTCGGGATTTCAAATGGAGAAACTTTGGCTCAGGGCAGATCAGAACTATCAAAACAAGTTCCGCGAGTTCGAAACCCATTGTTTTTTATTGGACATCCTGACCGACTACCGGGACGAAGAAGGGAATTTTATCCATCTCGAAGAATTCATCCTAACCCTAGAAACCCTTCTTCAACAATTTGTCCGTCAGGAAGCATACGAAACCTGTGCCGTGATCAAGAAATGGCATGATCACGTCAGTAGCAATCTTTTCATAAATCGGTAACGCTTAAAATGATTAATTAGCCGGACTTACTTCATTAAAAATCTTGTGGAGGAGTTCCCAATTCCGGTTTTCTTCGCTGAGAAGGTCTCGAGCTGAGATCCCATAATTGTTCTTTAGATCGGGATCTGCTTGATATTGGAATAAAATGTAAATAATATTGACATCCACGTTGTCCATCATGGCGCGCCAAAGGGCGGTATTCCCAAAATGATCCTGCAGATCTACGTCTACCCCTTTCCGCAACATGAAGGAAACCAATTGGAACTGATTTCTTTCAACTGCAATATGCAATGCACTCAGACCTTTTTTATCCTGATGGTTTACATTGGCCTGACGACTGATTGCCCAATCCGCCAGTTCCAGCTCACCATACAGAATGGCATTCATCAACAAAGTCCGATTAAACCGATCGGGCTTGTTGATATCCAGGTTGCTATAATGATCCTTCACCATTTCAATCTCACTTTTCTTTATAGCCTCAAGCATGTTATCTATTCTTTTTATCTTCAAACTCAAAGCCTAACTCCTTTCTTTTATGCTTTGAAAAATATTATCAAACCTAGGGTTGATTTTAATTTTAGCCTAAGCCGTTTATAAATAAGTTAAGAAATATTTGACGAACATCAAAATTAAAGGCTTTGAAATACATAAGAGAGCGGCCTTAAAATAGAGCCTTTTCCGGTGTCAGCTTGAGGAACGAAGGGTCTTGGAAGCATGCGGAAAGTGGTATCAGAACCATACAGAAAATAACATCAGAACCATACAGAAAATAACATCAGAACCATACAGAAATTAACCTCATTGGCGAACAGGTCCTTGATCTTCGATCAAGGATGACAGGACCTATAATAACATTCCGTACAGATTCTTCACTAATCGTTCAGAATTAGAAATTCCAATAGAGGGATTTAGAGCACAGCGAAGAATCTATTTTTATATCTTTTTAGATGTGCGAGTCATTTCGAAATCGTAAGATGAGAAAACTATTTTAAATTAAGAGTGGAACGTTCCGAGACCCTTCGGGCAGGCCCTCAGGGTGACACGAAAAGGGAATAGAAGAATGTCCCACCCACGATGGGGCAGTTTATCTCAAAAAAACGTTTTTTTCCGGTGTCATTCTGACGAAGGAAGAATCTCGGAACCATACAGAAAATGGTATCGGAACCATACAGAAAATAACATCATTGGCGAAAAGGTCCTTGATCTTCGATCAAGGATGACAGGACCTATTATAACATTCCGTACAGATTCTTCACTAATCGTTCAGAATTAGAAATTCCCAGAGAGGGATTCAGAGCACAGCGAAGAATCTATTGTTTGTTATTTTTTTGGGATGAGTGTCATCGTTAGATGAACAAACTATTTCAAATGATGAATGTATTGTTCAGAGACCCTGAGGGCATGCCCTCAGGGTGACACGAAAAAGGTTATTGAAAACTATTTCACCCATGCTGTGGGTTATCCGTCAAGCGATCCGATTTTCTACAAAGATGTCACCCCAACTGGAGTTTTTTCCAAACCAAAAATTCTTCCTTCCGAAGGATGTCCTAGAACCTACATCCACCAAGATAAATACCTGATTTCAGGGATGTTCCGAAAAATGAAACATCCCTAAATTTGATTAATATTTAATCACACTGGTTAAAACATCACTAGAGATTCTTATTTCATTCAAAAACAAAATCAAAATAGCATGAAAAATATCGGTTCAATTTTATTTATTTATGGCCTATTAGCCATTATTATGAATTTCTTTAATGCAGTGCCCCGGATCTTGCTTTGGATCTATAATTGGGGCGAAGGAACGGCATGGTTAATTAAAATAGCATTCGTACTTGTAGGCGCTGCACTATGGTGGTTTGCCGGTAAAGATGAAGTCAAAGATGAGACTCCCACGGATCAAACTACCCAGCCCTAAGGAAGTAATCCAGCCCTAAGGAAGTAAAAAAACAAGAGTCAGCATAAAGGAGGTTGGGAGAATTTCGACCTCCTTTTTTACTCGTTGACTTGATAAGAAAATCCTAGAGATTTTACCTACATATTCATGTTGACCTTATTCGAGACACATTCCGAATTTTCGCAACATGTCCCGAACATGCCTCGAATAAGTCTCGAATAAAACCCTCCTTTTTTTGTCGAATTTTTATCAATTGTCAGGCTAAATTTATCTAAAAAAATCATCCTTATTAGGACCTCCTCCTATCCTGTTCAAAAACGAACAATTTTATGTCCGTAATCGAACATAATTCCAGCACAATTAAAGAGTTAAAACACTGTAAAACAAACAATTACATTAATGGCAATTCTTTTGAACAGCTCCATCAGATTCTATTCATAAGCTTTACCTTATGAAATCGATGGCACATTAACTTTTTTATGTTCAATAGTATGTTAAATCAAAACTTCAAAATTGCCTGGCGGGGATTAGCCAAGAATAAAGGTTATTCAATCATCAACATCATAGGGCTTGCTATTGGACTTGCATGCAGCTTCCTGATCAGCCTCTATATCCTAGATGAATTGTCTTTCGATAAATACCATAGCCAAAGAGATCAAATCCATAGAATCGTACATTCTTGGAAAGATGATATGGGCAAACAAGGTCCAGAACAAGTCTGGGGCGATTACCCCGTAGGACCAGCACTACAAGCAGAATTTCCGGAAATTGAAAAAATCGTTCAATTCTCAGGGCAGTCCTCTATTTTATTAAAATATGGAGAAAAGTCATTTCAAGAAGACCATATCTTCTTTATGGACTCTACAGCCTTTGATTTGTTTAGCTGGGAGATGATCAAAGGGAATCCTCATACTGCATTGATTGAACCCTATTCCATTGTCCTAACAGAGTCCACTGCGAAGAAATATTTTGGAGATGAAGACCCGATTGGGAAAGCCATTGAGGGCGGAGAGACAGGAGGACGTGCTAATCCAGGTGTTTATAAAGTCACTGGGGTCATGAAGGATGTACCCAAAAACTCCCATTTAAACTTTGACGCTTTGATGTCCATGAGTTCCTTCAGGAAGTCCTGGAAAGAACCCTTTGAAGAATGGGGCTATGTGGATTTCTACACCTATTTTAAACTTGCTAAAGGAAGAAGCATTGAAGAATTGAAGGCGAAGATACCTGCATTTTTGGAAAGGAATAGGGCCTTTACCGAAGGTAAGTACGCCATTAATTTCGAATCCTTGAATGATCTATACCTGCACTCCAAGGCTGAGCGACAGCCGGGAAAAACCGGAAACATGCAAAACCTCTATATTTTTGCGATCATAGGCGTTTTTATTCTCTGTATCGCCTGTGCCAACTTTATGAACCTTTCTACCTCGAGGTCCATGGAACGCGCAAAAGAAGTTGGCATTAGAAAGGTCGTAGGAGCTGGCAAAAAAAGACTCATCCTTCAATTTATGCAGGAGTCATTGATTTTAGTCATTCTAGCAGCTGTTCTAGCTTTATGCTTGATTGCGGCATTCCTGCCAATGACAGAAAGCTTTGCTGGAAAAACTTTTACTCTGTCGGCTATCCTGAACTGGAAAACGGCTGTCCTGTTTATTTTAATCATTTCGGTCACTGCACTCATTGCCAGCAGTTATCCTGCTTTTGTGCTCTCAAATTTCAATCCAATCAGTGTTTTAAAAGGTTCATATCGTGTAGCCCCAAATGGAGCTACCTTGCGTCGATTTATGGTCGTTTTTCAATTCTTTCTTTCGATTGCCTTGATTGCAGGAACGATGATCGTATTTGCGCAGTTGAAACATATGCAAGAAAAGGACCTTGGCTTTAGCAAAGAAGCCATCGTAGTTCTCGACTATAATTACGATACGAATATCGCCAACCGCACGGAAACAGTAAAAGAAATCCTATTGCAAAACCCCGATGTTATTTCGGTTTCGGCAACACGGAGTGTACCCGGTTCTTATTACCCTGATGCTGGAACTCAGATAGAAACCCAGGACGGAAAAATGACCCTAAAAATCCTTTCCTTATTCCAGGTGGATGATGACTTTTTGAAGAATATGAAAATTCAGGTTGTAGCCGGAAGAGGATTTTCGAAAGATTTCCCTATTGACTCCGCCAAATCCTTGCTGGTCAATGAGGCAGCAGCAAAAGCTTGGGGATATGCAGACCCTAAAGATATCATTGGGAAACGTTTTGAGCAATGGGGACGTGAGGGACAGGTTATCGGCGTCGTGAAGGATTTTAATTACCAATCTCTACATCAGAAAATAGAACCTTTAACTTTCAATATTGATCGTTCTAGTACGAGATACTTTAGTCTAAGGATCAAAACAGACCACCTCGCTCAAACCATTGCTAGCCTTGAGAAACAATGGACGAAGATAGCGCCTAACAGACCTTTCTCATACAGCTTTTTAGACGATAGCCTAAGCAAACAATATGAGGCAGATTTTCGTTTCCAGCGATTGTTTACTGCTTTTTCGAGCCTTGCCCTCTTTATTGCATGTCTTGGCCTATTGGGTCTTGCGACCTATACCGCACAGCAGAGAACCAAGGAAATTGGCGTTCGCAAGGTTTTAGGTGCTTCTACGATGAGCATAGTTGGATTACTAACGTCAGACTTCTTAAAATTAGTGCTCCTGGCTATTCTCATTGCTACTCCAGTGGCATGGTTTGCCATGGACAGGTGGTTAGCAGATTTTGCCTTCCATATTGATATACAATGGTGGATGTTTGCCATCTCGGGTTCAATAGCCCTGATCCTTGCACTGGTCACCGTCGGTTGGAAAGCACTATCGACAGCAAATGCTAATCCTATACATTCGTTGAGGGAGGAATAAAGGGAGGATTTTTGAGAAAAACAGGAAAAAAAGGGGTTAATTTGGGAGGGTGAAATGTTGGTTTATACAAAAAAATGCTGGCGGACAATGTCATTAAGTTAAAGTTTTTTTTGTGTTCATCTGAGGATGGAAACATCTCGAAAAAAGCAAACCTTCAAAAAGAAACATCCATGGCTGTATTGGCGAACAGTTCTTCAATCTTCGATAGAAGATGACAAAACCTTTAGGAGGAGAACCGTACAGATTCTTCACTATTCGTTCAGAATTGGAAATGAATTAAGAAGGGATTTTCAGAAAAATATTTCACCCCTTCCAGGGGTTCACAATTTATACAAACAACCATCCTTCCGAAGGAAGTCCTTTAGCCCCCGGCTCATTTCCAGTGGCGGAAAAATGGGTAGAATGCCGATGCCCTGTGCGATGGGATTGGCCTTGGAATGCTTTCAAAAGATCATCCCATCAAAAGGGATGATCTTTTGAAAGATATTCCCGACAACAAGGCATTCTATCCATGTGCGGGAGGCCGTGCGAAAAGCCACCTTAAATGGGCCGAAGCCTTTTGGTTACTTTTGGGCTCCAAAAGTAACGAAGAAATCGTAATCCTTAAATGAGCCAAAGCGTTACGGATTCGAGTTGTTTTTGGTATCCGTGAGCTCCTTCGTCGGTTTTGGTTAATTTGGGCTTCAAAAGTAACAAAGAATCTAAAGTGAAGAATCTGTACAGTTAGTAAGCACAGTTACTTTCATTCTTGATCTCGGATCAGGGACCTATCCACCAATGATGTTAATTTCTGTATGGCACCAGAGAAGAAAACCTCATCAAAATTAATAAAACCCATTAGGGTTTTATTTACCCCCCAACTCTATGGTCCGTTTCTCCTTCGCAGACTTCATAGCTGCGTCCAAGATCTCCACAGCGGTTACATTGACCTGAAGACCATATTGATCCAATGGATCTAAAACTATCGAACCATTAACCACCGCTACAAGCAATGAAAACGGGTCATTGAATGGTGCTGGCCTTGCATCTAATTTCAAGATTTCTTCGGGTTGGTTTTCTTGCAGGCGCGTTTTTAAGGTTTTTGCATCGGCTGCTATCGCATAGCCTTTATTCCCATAGACTTCCATATCCTTGCGTGAATAGGTCCAGTTCCAAGAACCTTGAATGATACATTGGGCTTCTGGATATTGTAGAATGATGGTTGCCTCATCGTCCACTTCTTTATAGATTTCTGGCTTATTCTGTTGGACTACAGCGGTCACTGACAATGGTCTTTTCCCATCCATCAACCAAGTCATCAAATTGGCACCATAACAACCAAAATCTACTAGAGCTCCTGCTCCATTTTTTGCAGGGTCCGTCAATATCTCTAAAAATTCCTTGCTCACTCCTATCTCCTTAGGTCCTTGGTGGCCATCGTTGACCATGACCTTCCTTATTTCACCTAATTTGCCGTCCTCCAACAGACCTTTAATCCTTTGGTTACTTTCATACCAAGAGGTTTCAAAATTGGTAAGCACATGGATATTGTTTTTCTTGGCTAAGGATTCAATTTCTTTGGCATCTGCCAAATTGGTAGCCAAAGGCTTCTCTACCATCACATGGACTTTTTTGGGAGCACAGGCCCTTACTACGGCAATATGCTCGGAAATAGCTCCAAATGCCGAAACCGCATCTGGTTTAACCTTGTCCAACATCTCTTCCAAATTGGAAAAGAACAAGGACCTATCTAATTGATAGCGTTTCATATATCGCTCCACCAATTCCGGATTGGTTTCATAGATTCCCACTAGCTGCATATCCTGCTTATCCTTCCGATTGAAAACCCAATCTACATGTCCGTGGCTCAAGCCAGCAACCGCCAATTTCAGTGGCTTCTGCGCAAATAATGGGGTTGTGCAAACTATGATGAAAATACTGAGCAAGAATGATTTCATGTTTATTAAGTTTAGGTGATGGTCTCTGCGACAATTTTGTCTATCTAAAATATAGAAAATCAACAACAAAAATCCTCTACCCCATCATATTTATCCTTTGATAACAAAATTGTTCCAATATGCCGAAGGATTAAGCATACCATTTCCTAGATTAATTTTTTAACTTTAACAACAGTGAACCAAATATAAATTTTATGGAACTACCTTGGGCAGAGCCCTATAAAGTAAAGATGGTTGAAGAAATCTTTATGTCTAGCCGAGAACAACGTGAAAAATGGATCGAAGAAGAAGGCAACAATCTTTTTAACCTGGCAAGCGACCGAGTTTTTATTGACTTACTAACGGATTCCGGTACGGGAGCCATGTCTGACCGACAATGGGCAGAAATTATGATGGGCGATGAAAGCTATGCTGGATCTCAATCGTATCTCAAACTCCGAGAAGTCGTGCGCCATACCCTAGGCTTCCCCTATTTCTTGCCAACCCACCAAGGAAGAGCCGCCGAGAACGTACTTTTCAGCATTCTCGTGAAAGAAAACAATGTGGTACCGGGAAACTCTCATTTCGACACGACAAAAGGCCATATCGAATTCCGCAAAGCCCATGCAATAGACTGTACCATTGATGAGGCCTTTGACATCAATAACCTTCACCCTTTCAAAGGTAATATCGACCTCCAAAAGCTTGAAGAAGTCTATAAAGCACATCCAAAAGAAAACATTCCATTCTGCATGATAACAGTTACCTGCAATTCATCTGGAGGTCAACCGGTATCTATGCAAAACATCAAGGACGTAAAGGCCCTATCCGATCGATATGGAATTCCAGTTTTCTTTGATGCGGCTAGATTTGCTGAAAATGCCTATTTCATCAAAGAGCGCGAAGATGAATACCAAGACAAGACTATCAAGGAAATCGTAAAAGAGATGTTTTCTTATGGAGACGGATTTACGATGTCTGCTAAAAAAGATGGCTTGGTGAATATTGGCGGTCTTTTAGGCATGCGAAACGAACAGCTCTACCGTGCCTGTGGCAATATGGGAATTATCTACGAAGGATTTATCACTTATGGAGGTCTTGCGGGCAGAGATCTAGCAGCATTGGCACAAGGGCTTTTGGAATCGACCGAACTACCCTATCTAAAGGCTAGGATCGACCAAGTGGAATACCTAGGCAATAAACTTATTGAATATGGAATCCCTATCCAAAAACCAATTGGAGGACATGCTGTATTCGTAGATGCCTTAAACTTCCTGACCCATGTACCTCGCGAGGAATATCCAGCCCAAACATTAGCGATTGAACTCTATAAAGAATCCGGCGTCCGCGGGGTTGAAATTGGGACCTTACTTGCAGATCGAGACCCCGAAACAAGAAAAGACCGTTTCCCGAAGTTAGAACTACTTCGATTGGCAATTCCAAGAAGGACTTACAGCTATAAACACCTGGACTATGTGGCAGCTGCCCTAAGAAACATCTTTGATAGACGAGAAGAGATCAAATCAGGTCTAGAAATCGTATGGGAATCAGAGATCTTGAGGCATTTCACCATCTTGTTGAAAAAGAAATAAAAGCATAAAAAAAAGAGTGAACATTTAGGATAAATCCGATGTTCACTCTTTTTTATTTTAAGCAAAAAGGCAATTTTTAGGTATAGATCATCCTTAGAACAAAAATAACAATACAAATAAGTGTAGGAATAAGGATTGATCTTGACCTGTACTCAAGATCTTTCGGAATAAAGTTCTTATTGAATAAGGAAATGATTGCCAAACCTATGGCAGAAACAAATACTCCAACAATAAAACCTAGGATATCAATTGATATTGAAACCTTCGTCATGAGTAAGCCAATAAAATAACCAGAAATAGAAAGTGCCCCAATTCCGATTGCCAACAATAAAAAGGCTAAACCATACTTTTTCAGGATAATATAATTTATCATGGCTAGAATAAAGCCATATAAAATTCCAAAAACAATACTGATTATGAAGATGAAAAAATTGGTATATAACGCAACAGCATTTTGATCATCTGTCAACTGCTTATCCATTGCTTTTCTCCTCGTTAGATCTTCTTGGTATTCGGTTTGGATCTGGTTTTCGATTATACTTTCAACTTCGATTTTCTCCTCTTCAGAAAACACTCGCCCTCTTTCTAGCAAGATTTCCAAGGCCATCTTTTTCGCTTCAGGAACCTTTCTCGAGCCTGGTTGGATAAATCCTTCCAGCTCTTTGTCGGAAAGCTTCTCTAGTACACTTTTTTTAACCATAAAATTTCAAAAAAATAGGCTTTTACGAATGATAACATTCAATCTGCAAAGGTATAATTCAACGGAAATAAAATTAAATCTTTATAACATTGTTAATAAATTGGTAAATATAAATCTACGGGTTTTTCCCTGTAAAGGCTAATAACTCTTTTCCTCTTCGATTTCATCCCGAATCCGTTCGTTCACATTTAGTTTAGCCCCGATAAAAGAAAAGATGCCGGTTCCATATTCCCTTGCATATTGGTTTTCAATGGAAGCCGCTAAATGGGCCTTTTCAAAATAAGGAGCAGTTTCTGCGAATTCTTTCTCAACCTCCGGAGCATTCTTAATGCGGATGATATTTTTATATGGGATATCCAGATCAAACCAATTCAGATAATCAGCATTAAAAGAAACTGCTTGGATACCTAACTTTGAATAATAATTGATGGCTCCTGCCTGACCATAATTATCGCATAATACTAGGGTATTCTGGGCTGCAGGCATTGTTCTATACACCGAGTCTACCTTTCGGGCCAATTCAGACCAGCCTAGCATATCAGCAAAATCCTGTGGTAATTGATGTTCCTTTCCGTCTTCCCATCTCAACATTCCAAACTTTCTATAATATTCAGGATGCTTTACGATGTATTCAGGTGTCTTATTGGGAAAAGCAATAAAAAACAAAGGAAGGAAGAGAACAAAACTTAATATTAAGATTACTGGTTTTAATAATTTTGCCCAAGCTTTCTTGTCTAGTAGATGTGACAAATAAACTGATCCAAACGCAAAATAAATAGGGTAAAGTCCTAAGGCATAATAATCTTTGGCTTTAAAGAACAGGAATATGGCGAAAACAAAGAAAAAGGTCCAAAAGAAAACCTTATACTTTTTAAAGGTTGAATATTTCACCAATCCATAAAGTCCAATAATAAACAGTAAATAGGTCCCTGGAAAGAACATCAATTGCGAACGGAGAAAGCCCCACCGATCCACATGGACCAGTTGGGTTTCCGACAATTCCTTCATGTGTCTCAAGACTGGGAAATCATTCCTATATTGCCAGATAATATTGGGAAGGACCAAGAATAAAGCCAAAAGGATACCGAGATACAATATTCGATTTGTAAAGATTTTCCTTTCTGGAACCAGGATAAACGCTGGCACTAATCCCATGACTAGAAAAAGGATATTGTACTTATTCAAAAAACCAACAGCAAATGCGAGACCTAGGTAAATGAGCCATTTGTTCTCATTCCTATTCAGGTATTTAAGCAAGAAAAAGAACATTGAAGTCCAGCATAGCACATCCAATGAATTTGGCTGATAAAGAGTATTTAATCGTAGATAAACTGAGAAGGTAACACATGTTGTACCCAATAGCAATGCAAAAAGGTTTCCTTTCAATTCTTCAATGGTTTTCCAGACCAGCAAAATGGTCAAAGCCCCAAATAATGCTGGAAAGAAACGGATCCAAAAGACACCATTACCCAAAAACTTAATGATTAGGGAAATCCAAGAAGTCATCGGAGGAACGGACTGAAATCCCCAAGCCAGATGATTGGCTTGGTCTAAATGTAAAAACTCGTCTCGTTGAAGGTCATAGATAGGGTGAACCAAAGAATATTGCAGAATAAACTTCAATACAATAAAGCCGATTAGGATAATAATGTTAGTCTTGGTCATAATGCTAAGACAGATTAGTAGGGCAATTTATTACAAATAAAAAGCAAAATAATCTGAATGAGTATGTTCAACTAAGTTACAAAAAATTAAGGTCAATTGAATGTAGCCGATTGATTTAAAATAAGTTGCAATTGGAAACTTTAGTTAATCCACTACTTGATAGACACCCTTGTCTGGTCCAAAACTAAGTGTTGTAGGCACAAAATAAGGAATGCCCATATAGATCAGTTCAGTGCCTTTACCAGAAAAATATTGGTCATTCTTTGCCAGCAAAGCGAAAGCTTTACGCTTTTTATCACGCCAACCAAATGGGGTATAATAAAGACTTCCAAGCAAAGTATCTGCTTTGATTTCACCTTCCACCTCCCCCGTTATGAGATAATCACCTGGACCATTGACTTTATATTTCCCAACAAATCGTTTTTCATGTAGGATTAGATCAATCGTAACAGTATCTCTGCCTTGATAGGAAACCAATTTTTTTTCAATTAAATCCTGTTGGTTCAAATCTGAACAGCTTTGAAGGAAAACAATCGAAAGAATAGAAAAGAAGATGATTAAGCTTTGTCCTGTGTTTTTCACTTCTTAAATATAGGCTATTTTTGGTTTTCTTCTGTAAAGAATATTAATAGAGAATGAATATTAAATACATTTTACCAAAAAAAGGCGGCAATTTCTTGCCGCCTTATTAGTGCTCCAAAAAATTTTACTCCTTATGCATTCTAACAATCTTCGGGATAAACTTTCCTTGGATATCAACAAGTTCTCTTTGGGAAAGCATAACCTGTTCAATATCCTTGTAAGCCAGAGGGTTCTCCTCTACTGATCCTCCGATCAGTTTGACATTTGCACTAGAAATCAGCTTTTTCATGGCAGAGTTAGTCATATTATCATTGGCTTTTTGCCGGCTCATTGCACGTCCAGAGCCATGGGAAGCAGAATTTAAGGCATTCTCAATTCCTCTGCCTGACACTAAATATGCGGCTGTTGTCATGCTACCGGGGATGATTCCTAATTCCCCTTGATGGGCTGGTGTTGCGCCTTTGCGATGGATTATGGTCTCTTTACCATCCGAAAGAACATCTTTCCAAGCAAAATTATGATGATTCTCCACCATCGCCATTGCCTTCAGTCCCAACGCACTTAATAGGTTTTTATGGATACGGTCATGGCAAGCTTTGGCATAATCACCGGCTAAATTCATGGCTAACCAATATTCCTGTCCAGCTTCTGACTCCATGTCCAGCCAGGCTAATTGCTGTGCATGGCGAGGTAACTTACAGCTTTCCATAGCGATTTGGGTATACTGTTTAGCAATGGCTGCACCCAATCCACGACTTCCAGAATGCGTGAGCAAAGCGGTATAGACCTTGGGTTCCAAACCGAGACCATTATTTTCCATTAACTCAATTTCACCAAATTCTACAAAGTGATTCCCATTGCCCGAAGTCCCTAATTGTCTGGCGGCCTTTCCTCGCAATGGTTTGAGAAAAGGCAGTTCATTGAACAGGGAATGGTCCAAGATCTCATGGTCCTGTCTGATTTCCAGGCCTCCTTCCATACCGAAATGAGTATGGTTTTTAATGGCTTGCACAATCTGGTATTCATACTTTTTGGTAAAACCTGCTGCAGCATCGAGAATAGAGAGTGCCATTCGACATCCAATATCCATTCCCACAGCGTATGGAATTATGGCTTGTTCGGTAGCCAAGACCCCTCCAATTGGCAATCCAAATCCCATGTGCGCATCTGGCATCAATGCTCCCTGAACACTTACTGGCAACATACAGGCTATTTCCATCTGCTTCTTTGCAGAAGATTCAATGCCCTTACTTCCATAAATCTTGCAGGGAATCGGTTCTTCTCTTAATTCATAAACCTTGAAATTCTGTTCTTTCACTTTTCCAATAATCTTTTCCGCTATTTTCTTGGTCTCTTCGTTTTCCAAAAATGCCTCTGGATTATTCTTAATTTCCACAAGCAAGTCAAGCAATTCTTGTTTGCTGTGATGTTTGAAATTTTTGCTGGCTATGTTAATGACCAAGCTTCTGAGCTGATCATTCTGATAACCTATTTTACTTAAATCTTTTGTTCTTAAATTGCCCATTGGCTCTAAATATCTAATTCCAGGAATCGTTCTTTGGAACTGTACCTGGGAATGTTTTTAATTCTGTTTTTATACTTTGGTTTCTCGTCAAGAAAGCGATTACCCCGATAGCCTTTACCGGATGTCAACCGGTCGATTCTAGGCCAAAGGAAATTCTTGTTGATATGATTATTGACAAATGCTAATTCCCGCTCTACTTCAATATCGAGCTTTCTAGCATGTGTTACAAAATGCGGCGCAACTTTCAATTTATAGCGCCAGGGTTCAGTAAACACATAGCTGATACTCGTCCTTTTCGCATATACATTGTAGGTTTCCACTTCCATGAAATAAGCTCGTTCCTCTTCCGTTAACTTCATTTTATTATCAATCCATTCATAAGAAGCAAACTCACGAAGGAATTGCCGCTTATATTCATAGCCTGACCGCTTTTTTTTCCGTTTCTTAAACTTAAAATCCTGATCATGATGGTATTCAACAGTATTGATCTTTTCCAATAAAGCCTCAAAGAAATCCTTTCTAGGATTATACCTTAGGTCATCATGCAATACAAAATATCGCTTCCAACCACGTTGATAAGGTTGTTCAATTTCCACGAAAGGCAAACTCCATTTGTATTTACTGAGCTTGCTATAACGCCGCCACAAGGCAATCAACCTTTTGTCTCTATCCTTTTTGACAAGTTGCTTTTTGCGTCGAGCAGATTTCATACCGCGCGACCAATCCAAATTGCTCATCGCAATTAATTACATGTTTTCGAATTTGATTTTCTGATTCTGTTCGTCCTTGATTAGGATATACCCTTTTGAAAGTGCTCAGAAAACCCAAGGAAATTAAGGCAGAAGCATTGTTGCAGAACAATACTCACTATATATTAAAATATAAGGGATTTGACTGCCTATTTAGGCAATGAGCGAAAGGGACGATATGTTGTTGTGCTCTGTCATGATTTCTTTGGATTTATGGATGAATAAATCTAAGAATTATGGGCAAAAGTATGTATTTGTTTAAAAGTCTGCAAATTAAAGATTCAAAAAGAAGCTCTATTAATCAATAAATGACCATTTTCTTTAAACTCAGCTACATTTTATCCCTTTAAAAAATAATCATTATTTTTTTTCCTTGTGTAACTACTGTAACCTAAAATCACTTCGCCATATCTGAATTTTGCATTATTAATTAAATACGATCAGGTATGTATAAAAGATTTATAGTACTAATTATTATCCTTTCTTCATTGAGCAGCTATTTAAAGGCGCAGCAGCCATTGAGCTTAGAAGAAGCGATCAGCCAAATGAAGCAGAACAATTCGCAGCTTCGGGTACAACAAAAAGAAATTGACTTCTCCAATGCAGAACTGGAAGGAACTAAATCTGGATTTCTTCCGAAAGTATCTGTGAGCCACACGGCATTTTTCACCAATGACCCTTTGAATTCATTTGGATTCAAGCTTCAGCAAAAAACGGTGACCGCAGCAGATTTCAATCCGGACCTGTTGAACAACCCTGATGATATGGCTCATTTCAATACCAAACTAGCCTTTCAACAACCCCTTTTGAACTTTGATGTCTATTCGGCAAGAAAAGCCTTGAAAGAAAAAATTGCCGCCAATCAATACCAAAAGAAATTCGCAGAAGAGATGCTGGTTGTAGAGATCGAAAAAGCCTATAGCAACCTTCAGTTCCTTTATGAAGCGAAGAAAGCTGTAGAAAAGGGACAGATTGCCTATGAAGAGGTATTGCGCAACACCAGAAATATGGAACAACAAGGATATGCCAAAGCTTCGGATGTCTATTTGGTACAGGTAGGACTCTCGGAGGTTCAGAACAAAGGTATTGAAGTCGACAACCATATCTCTAATCTTTCGGATTACCTGAACTGGTTAATGGGCAAGCCTGCCAATGAAATCTACATACCTGATACGCCTCTGGCTAGCATGAGCTTAGCTACTGATCAATTGACGTTCTCACAAGAAAGAGCTGACATCAGGGCCATGGTTTCAGGCTTAGCAGCACAAGGACAGATGATTGATATGAACAGAAAAAAATTACTGCCAAGAATCAATGCCTTTGGGGAATATAACTTCAACGACAAGAAGATTGTAGGCTTCGGTGCAAATGGCTACTTAGCTGGAATCTCGCTTTCATGGGATATTTTCAATGGGAATGAAACCCAGAATAAAATCAAACAGAGCCAAATCTCCTATGCGAAGGCTGAATCCGAAATGCTAGTCTATGTTGAAAAACATGAATTGGAATTGCAGAAAGCTAAACGCGATCTAGTTGCCAATCAAGCAAAGATCCGCTTAACGGAAACTGCACAAAAACAAGCTTCTGAATCCCTAAGGATTTTGGAAAACCGCTATAGCCAAGGTCTGGAAAAAACCTCCGACTTATTGGTTGCTCAAGCTAAGGATTTCGAGAAACAAGTGGAGTTGTTGGAAGCGATCAAAGAATACAACCTTTCCATCATACAAATTAAGTTTTTAACCCAACCATCAAATTAACTCATAAAATGAAGACAATATTAACATCTATAAGCTTTTTAGCTCTTTTGGGCTCCCTTTCTTCCTGCTCGAATCAAGCAGAACAAAAGAAGGTGGAACTACCAGCTATCTCTGCAACGATAGGACAAACTGCAGGATCAAACCAAGGAAAATATGTAACTGCCAGCGGTAAAATAGAAGCAGAGAACAGTGCGATGATCAGCACGCGATTAATGGGATTCGTGACTGATATTACCGTCAAAACCGGACAAAAGGTCTCTCAAGGTCAACTATTGGCTCGAATCAGCAGCAATGACCTGGCCGCTAAAAAAGCACAGGCAGAAGCTGGAATTGCACAAGCAAATGCAGGCTATAATAATGCAAGAAAAGATTACGAACGCTTTGAGGCCTTGTTTGCTCAAAAAAGTGCTAGCCAAAAGGAACTGGATGATATGAGCACCCGAATGGAAATGGCAAAGGCAGGATTGGAAGCTGCCAAACAAATGCGCAATGAAGTCATGGCACAATTCTCCTATTCCAATATTACCGCTCCTTTCAGTGGAGTTATTACCGGGACTTTCATGAAGAAAGGTGATATGGCGAATCCAGGTATGCCAATTATTAGCATGGAAGGTGCTTCTAAACTTCAAGCGGTAGTGATGGTATCCGAGAGTGAGATCTTGAATATAAAAAACGGCATGAAGGCTGATGTGACCATTAAGTCGACTCAAAAAACCATTAAAGGTAGAGTAGCTGAAATGAGCAGTTCTGCACAGAATACAGGCGGACAATACATCGTCAAGATCAATTTAGATGAACCTGCGCAGATCCTTTCAGGCATGTTTGTCCAAGCGGTATTCCCAATTGAACGCAGTGCATCTGCAGAATCGGCGACAAGCATGACCCTTATCCCGAAGGAAGCCATCATTGAGGAAGGGCAATTGAAAGGAATCTATGTCCTAAATGACCAAAACATTGCACTATTGAGATGGGTAAGGTTGGGTAAAACCTATGGAAATGATGTTGAGGTCCTATCCGGCTTATCAGAAAATGAAAAGTATGTGCTAAAGGCTGATGGACGATTATTCAACGGAGTTCAAATCAAGGCTAAATAAGCCTTCAGAACAGGTAAAAATCTTTAAAATTTAAATTCAGAGCAATGCAAAATGGTTTATCAGGTAAAATAGCCTCGATGTTCTTGAACTCCAAACTATCCATACTGTTGATGGTTGGGTTGATGATCATCGGTGTATATAGTTCTTCGTTGATCCCTAGAGAGGAAGAACCTCAAATCAACGTCCCAATGGCCGACATTATGGTCGGTTACCCTGGTGCAAGCCCGGAAGAAGTTGAAAGAAGGGTATTGGAACCCTTGGAAAAAATCATTTCCAATATCAAAGGTGTGGAACACCTACATAGTACTGCCATGAACGGGCAGGCCATGATCATCGTCCAATTTTATGTGGGCGAAGATATTGAACGTTCCTATGTAAAACTCTATGATGAGTTGATAAAAAACCAGCATATATTCCCTCAGGGTGTGTATCCTCCGGTTGTTAAAACAAGGTCGATAAACGATGTGCCAATGTTGGCACTGACCCTTTGGAGCGATCGATACGATGATTTCCAAATCCGTCAGATGGCGGAAGAGGTATCCTCAGAAATCAAAAAGATCAAGGATGTCTCGACCATTAAAGAAATTGGTGGCCGTAGTCGCGAATTGAAAGTGGTCTTGGATAAAGATAAGATGGCTGAGAATGGTGTTGATGCCTTGAGTATCATGCAGATGATCCAAGCCAATAATGGCAGCATGCAGTCAGGTAGCTTTGTTCAGCACGATCAAGAGTTTTTATTGACAACTGGTCAATTCTTGGCAAGCAAAGAAGATATGGAAAACTTGGTGGTTGGTGTGCACCAACAGATGCCAGTTTACCTAAAACAGGTCGCACAGATCAATGATGCTGCTGGAACAGCCAAAAGCTATGTGTCTTTTGGATACAGCAAGAACAATGAGAACTTCGAAAGCAATCCATCGGAATACCCTGCTGTCACCCTTTCCATTGCGAAAGTGCAAGGCGCGGATGCGATGCAGATTTCGGAGCAGATCTTGAAACGTGTAGAGAAATTACAGGACAACTTGATCCCTAAGGATGTAAAAGTAGAAGTAACCAGGAACTATGGGGAAACAGCTTCACATAAAGTAAATGAATTGCTGTTCCACCTTGGAGTGGCCATTGTAGCAGTTACGGCATTGGTAATGCTGGCTATGGGCTGGCGTGGTGGATTGGTTGTGTTCCTTTCTGTACCGCTGACCTTTGCTCTGACACTCTTTAGCTATTATATGCTGGGCTACACCTTGAACCGGATTACCTTATTCGCTCTGGTCTTTGTCGTAGGTATCGTGGTGGATGATAGTATTATCATTGCAGAGAATATGCACAGGCATTTCAAGATGCGCAAACTGCCATTCAAGGATGCCGCTATTTATGCGATCAATGAAGTAGGTAACCCGACCATCTTGGCAACTTTCACTGTTATTGCGGCTATTCTACCGATGGCCTTCGTTTCAGGAATGATGGGCCCTTATATGAGCCCTATGCCAATTGGTGCATCCATTGCCATGTTACTTTCCCTATTTGTTGCATTGACCATTACGCCTTACCTAGGCTACCATTTATTGAATGAAAAAGAGAAACAACATGAAAAAGAGGAACAGGGACACCAGACCAGTTGGATTTATAAGATCTATAACAAGTTTGAAAAACCCTTACTCGACAACTCCAAGAAACGTTGGTTGGTTCTAGGGCTGACTGTGGTTCTTCTATTTGGATCGGTGGGTATGTTCTTTACAAAATCGGTTGCCGTAAAGATGCTTCCGTTTGACAACAAAAATGAATTCCAGGTGGTGATCGATATGCCGGAAGGCACGACCTTAGAAAGAACATCGGCCGTAGCCAAGGAAATTTCTCAATATTTAACGACTGTGCCTGAGGTTGTAAACTATCAGAATTATATAGGAACATCGGCTCCGATTACCTTCAATGGTTTGGTTCGTCACTATGACCTGCGTGGTGGAAGTAACATGGCAGACATCCAAGTGAATCTGTTGGACAAAACGGATCGTGATGAGCAGAGCCATGCTATTGCAAAGCGTATTAGACCAGCGATTCAGGCCATTGCTCAAAAGCATCATGCCAATGTGAAGATTGTTGAAGTTCCTCCTGGCCCTCCAGTATTATCGACCATTGTTGCGGAAGTTTATGGTCCTGACTATCAGGAGCAGATCAAGGTGGCTTATCAAGTCAAGGAAATCCTGAAAAAGACCAATGATGTGGTCGATGTGGACTGGGGAGTTGAAGATGTGCAGACCGAATATAAATTGGAAGTAGACAAGGAAAAAGCCATGTTGAATGGTATTGCTCCACAACAAGTGGTTGGCAACCTGACTTATCTCTTGCGTGAATACCCTATTTCTAATCTTTACGATGAAAAGTCGGTGAATCCAGTGGGCATCGTGATGGCCTTAGACGATAAGGACAAAACGAATATTGACGATATCCAGAACCTGAAGATCAAAGGTCAGCAAGGCAACATGGTCCCTGTTCGTGATATCGTACAGGTAAAACAAGATACCCTGAGAAAATCCATCAGTAGAAAGGATCAGCAGCGCGTTGTTTATGTCCTTGCGGATATGGCTGGTGATCTGGAAAGTCCTGCTTATGCCATCTTGGGAATGGAGGAAACCCTGAAGCAAATGAAATTGCCTACAGGATATGAAATCTCCGACCTATACATGGGTCAACCTAAGGAAACCAGCAATTTCACAGTTAAGTGGGATGGGGAATGGCAAATTACCCTAGAAGTGTTCCGTGACTTAGGAATTGCCTTTATGGTCGTGATCATCATTATCTACATGCTGATCGTAGGCTGGTTCCAAGATTTCAAAACACCGATTGTCATGATGGTGGCAATCCCATTATCACTGATCGGAATTGTACTCGGCCACTGGCTGTTGGGGGCCTTCTTCACGGCTACTTCATTCATTGGGATGATTGCCCTGGCTGGAGTTATGGTGAGGAACTCCGTGTTGCTGATCGACTTTATCGAGATCAGGCTGAAGGATGGAATTCCATTGAAACAGGCCATCATTGATGCTGGTGCTGTCCGGACCACGCCTATCCTTTTGACGACTGGAGCGGTGGTTCTCGGTGCATCGGTTATTCTTTTCGACCCTATTTTCCAAGGTCTAGCCATCTCTCTGGTGGGTGGTGCCATCGTATCTACGATCTTGACCTTGTTCGTCGTGCCATTGGTATACTATATCGTGGAACGCAAAAAATGGGCAAACAATAAGGATTAATTTTTAAGATCTACTATTATGAAACTATTAATCATTACAGCTGCAAATAGCTACCAATACAGCGTCAAAAATTTGCTGGCAGAAAATAATGTGATCACCTATTCCTATAGCGCCGTAACGGGCTATAGGGATAGCACAAAGGATGCCGTGAAGGATAATTGGTTTGCTTCAGAAATGAACAAGACCGAATCCTTGCTATTCTTTGCCTTTGTGCAGGATGAACAGTCTGACCAGATTTTCACCGCAGTGGAAGAGTTAAACCGGACGATGGACCTGCACTCGAAAGTGCATATCGCCATCAGTTCTATTGAAAAATCAAATTAACCAGATAAATATCAAGTATGACTAGAGAACGCTACATTAAAATGATCGCTGGTGCGATGGTTTTAATATCCAGCTTAGGAGCCTATTTTATCAATATCAATTGGATATGGCTCGCCGTATTTGTAGGTGCAAACCTATTGCAATTTTCCATTACCCAATGGTGCCTGCTGAATATCATCTTGAAGGCATTGGGGATAAAATCGGAAATAGAATGCTGCGGAACAGAAAAATGTTGATTACCTATGAGTTTAATAAGGAAGGGCTGCCTGTAATGGGCAGCTCTTTTCATTTTATGCCTATCTATCAGTTCCTAAGCACTTACTGATGGCAGACAGTTAGATTACTTTTGCTCTCGGGTTTTAATCTCAGTTTCGAGTTGACTTAAGTAGGTGAAACTTGGCAATAGAGTAATGAAACTACCGCAGGCAACTGCAATGAGTGCGTAATTTCCACTTTTCACAGCAAGAACCACAAGTGCGAAACATACGATTAGCATGGTAATTCCAAGCACTGTTAGCATCCCTTTGCGTTTCTTTTTCTCTAAATAAAGTTCTTCTAGGCTTAGTTCCTGTAGTTTTTTATTTTTTGTCATTAGGTAGATATATGTGATAAATATTTGTACTTGAACTCTTCGAAACCTGATCCTGCTTGTTGATTTAAAGAAAAAAACTATACCTATACACAACAATCTGCATCAGATTCCATTACAAAGCACTAGTTTTCTGCTGTACTTTTGAAGAATGATTATAGATCCTAACTTTTATTGCAGCTTCCTGATTTGAAGAATTTTTTAATAATACAATTCCATTATCTCCAACATTAAATGAGTATTTGCTATTTTTTGTCATTGCAGTATCTATTGTAGCTATTGACACAATAATTGGATCGCTCGAGATGTTTTGCGCATCGATCGAAAATGATTTGTTATCCTCAGTTGAAATCTCCAAAGAGCTCTTAGCTGGAATGGTTGTATTTATGTATAAAGATCTTGGTTCTTTCTTCCCAACATAATTAGTTTGGCAAGAAATGAAAATAAATAGAATAGCTAGCAACCATGGTTTCATAATTTAAAAATAGAAAAAGCAGCTAAAATATTTTGTATTTCTTATCAGAAAAACCACATACAATTAAAACTACCCTCTTTTGGTATTTCGAACATCTTTTTAGCATTAATTCCAGGCTAACGTGTCATGCTAGCTAAAATAATTGAACCCCTCTAGGGTTCTGTTCTTGCTAGGATTCTGCATTGTTAGTGGGTCAAGGAACATTCATCCTTCCGCAGGAAGTCCTTTAGCCCCGGCTCATTTCCTTGGCGGAGAGATGGATAGAATGTCGTCGACTTGTGCGATTGGATTGCTAAAATAATGGAACCCTTCTAGGGTTCTTTTCTTGCTAGGATTCTGCATTGTTAGTGAGTCAAGGAACATTCACCCTTCCGAAGGAAGTCCTTTAGCCCCCGGCTCATTTCCTTGGCGGAAAAATGGAAAGAATGCCGTTGACCCGTGCGACGGGATTGCTAAAATAATGGAACCCTTCTAGGGTTCTTTTCTTGCTAGGATTCTGCATTGTTAGTGAGTCAAGGAACATTTCCCTTCCGCAGGAAGCCCTTTAGCCCCCGGCTCATTTCCTTGGCGGAGAGATGGATAGAATGTCGTCGACTTGTGCGATGGGATTGCTAAAATAATGGAACCCCTCTAGGGTTCTGTTCTTGCTAGGATTCTGCATTGTTAGTGGATCAAGGAACATTCATCCTTCCGCAGGAAGTCCTTTAGCCCCGGCTCATTTCCTTGGCGGACAAATGGAAAGAATGCCGTCGACTTGTGCGATGGGATTGCTAAAATAATTGAACCCCTCTAGGGTTCTTTTCTTGCTAGGATTCTGCATTGTAAGTTAGTTAAGGAACATTTCCCTTCCGCAGGAAGTCCTTTAGCCCCCGGCTCATTTCCAGTGGCGGAGAGATGGATAGAATGCCGTCGACTTGTGCGATGGGATTGGCCTTGGAATGCTTTCAAAAAATTCTCCATCTAAAGGGAGAATTTTGAAGGAAGATATTCCCGACAACAAGGCATTCTATCCATGTGTGTGGGAATGTGCGAAGAGCCACCTTAAATGAGCCAAAGGTTTTTGGTTACTTTTGGGCTCCAAAAGTAACAATGAGAATTGGTATCCCTGAGCTCCTTCGTCGGTTTAGTTACTTTTGGGCTCCAAAAGTAACGAAGACTAAACTTTCGCATTCAGCAGCAATAAATGCGAAATTTCGACAATTTCAAAGAACAACCGACAAACAGGATCGTTTACAAGGACCTAGTTCTAAATAACGATTAGAGCACCTAGATTTCTTGCATACCCCTTGCTTGAGTTGCAATTTAAAATTTTAATCCAAAAGAAAAACAAAAGCCAATGTTATGTTTTCTATAAGAAAACAGGTAATCATTAATATTCCCTTTTCTTCCTATTTCTGGCAACATCACCCGGATGTATTCCAAAAAAATCCTTATAGGCATTGGTAAAATTAGAGGGCTTTTGATAGCCAACTTGCATGGCAATTTCCTTCAACAATAAATTCTTTTGGGTAAGAAGCTCATGTGCCTTTTGCATTCTAATCCGTTGCGTATAGGCATGGATGGTACTGTTAAAGGTCTTCTTAAAATTGGTCTTGAGCTTTGTTTCGTTTAGACCAACCATCCCTGCCAGATCCTTTATGGTTGGTGGTTGGGTATATTGATCCTCCAAAATGTTTTTCGCTTCTTCTATTTTTTCAATATCCGCATCATGCATGGCCGGTCTTGCCAACTGTTCTGAATGCAAACTGGCTTGCTGTTCCAATTGCAGCATCAGCAATTCAGCAATCTTTATCTCGAGACATAGACGATGAAATGAACCCTTTCGACTACAGTTACGAACCTTCTCGATTATCTGTTTCATATCCAGGCTCAATGGCGCAAAATCTAAAGGCAAACTAATTCTCTCCCCCTCCTTGACCGCCTTAATCAGACCATCTTGATTGCTGTAGTTATGAGGGATAATGCGATGGCTGAACTCCGGAGAAAGAACGACGATAAAGGAATTGAGCATTAATGCAGGTTCATAAATTATCTTTAAATTATTGGCATTAAAAATCTCGAATTTATGCTCCCCTCTTTGTAACTTTAGACCAGAGTCATGACTGCTCCCCATATCCATGATCCTTACATCGCCCTCAAGATGAAAAACAATGAGCAACACATTATCCTTGAAAGACAAGTTTGCAGTAGCCCGCTGAGAAAGATGGGAATGGACATCTATAAGAATCAGTCCATCCGTATGGAAGAGCCTAAATAGGCCGTCTGAAAGCTCCTCATTGCCCAATAGCAGTTCTTTCAGCTCAGACCCTAGGTCATAAACATCAGGAACAACGATGCTGGCTTCTTCAGCTCCTTTCCGATTCGTCCATATCAATTCCATCTGCAATCGCGGTTACTAAATACTTCTATTTTGGGCACTATTACTTCCATTTTGGGCACTCGAAAAATCTCACTTTAGATATCTTTGTAAAGATAATTTTTATTTAGTATAAATCTAAATAACATCACTCATTCGCTTGCTTATTACAATTGAATGAAGATTATCAAGATACGAGTCGGAATATTTTATATGCTAGGAATTTTTAGGTACTGCTTTCTATTGGTAATGATGAACACAATATGTCAAATAGTTTATGGAAACATATCCATCTCTCAACAGCAATTCTTGATCGAAGGAAAAGTACTGACCAATGAAAAAGAACCCATTCCTAACGTAAGTATTTGTTTAAAAGCTGACCATAAAATCTCGACCAAAACAGATGCCAACGGATCCTTCAAACTTAGCCTGCCCGAAGGAAGCCATACCCTTGTTTTTAGCCATCAATCCTACCAATCTTTTGAAGGGATCTTTAGAATAGCTGGAAATGAAAGTAACAAGCATTCTTACGACATCTATTTGAAAGAAAAACGGATAGAGATCCAAGAGGTAGACATTAAGGGACAGAAAGTATTATCCGCTGCCCCATCTCTCAAAACCATCAAACTGGAACATAAGCAGATTGCAGGGGGAACTTCGGTGGCAGTGATGACTCCAGAGGTTCAGCGTCTGGAAACCATTAAGGATGCTTTGAAATATGAGCCAGGAGTGGTCATACAAGAGTTTTTTGGAGCAAATGACCAACCTCGCTTGAGCATACGGGGGTCGGGTATCCAAAGCAATCCCCAACGCCGGGGTGTATATCTTTTACAGGATGGCATCCCCATTAATTTCGCTGATGGCTCCTTTATCATCGGTGTAATGGATCCAGCTATTACCGAATCGATCGAGACTTTCAAAGGCGCCAATGCCCTCCGCTATGGAGCAGCAACGCTTGGTGGTGCTGTCAATTTCAATTCCCATATCGGTCGATTTACTAAAGGATTACAAGGAAAAGTCGAAGGCGGATCTTTCGGATATACGCAGGGCAATTTGATGGCAGGCAAGCATTGGGGAAAGTCAGATGCCTTCCTTTCAGTCTCTGGGAGCCATCAAGATGGTTTTCGTCAGCACAATAACAATAGAAAGATGAATGTTGCCGGCAATTTCGGCCATCGTTTTTCCAACAATATAGACAGTCGTCTTTACCTTAATTATTCATATATCAAATTCGATGTGCCGGGTCCTCTGACCATGCAAATGCTCTTGGAAGATCCTGCCCAAATCAACAAGGGAATAGCCTTGCCCTATTATATGGGCCCCAATATCGAACGCGACAAGCCGGGACGAGAAGCTGAAGTATTACGGATTGCCAACCGAACTGCCTTCCGCATTTCAGCGAATACCGATATTACTGTATCCGCATATTATCAGCTTATCAAAGATCGTTTTGTATTTCCCATCGTACTTTCCACCTAAAGATCAACGGGAACTGATGGGGGAATCAGCATTCAAGCTGAGCATAGAATGGATAAAGGCCGACTCATGGTCGGTTTCCTAGAAAGCCATGGCAATATCGACCGTAGAGGGCATATCAATGTCAATGGACTGGACTCCTACATGTTCAGCAAGGACAAGCTGAATGCAGTAAACCTCACGTTTTACACAGAATATCAACATCGTTTTAATGAACGCTTCCAGCTGATTGCTAACATTCAGGCGGTCAATAACGAACGGAACAGCGAAGATGTATTCCCAGACCCCGAATTACGCCCTTGGTATAGCCATTCATCGCACAAATATCGCTATTTCCACTCCTATAGCCAATCGCTAGACCAACAGTTCAGATCGGTCAATCCACGGATTGGCGCAATTTACAATGCTGGTCGGAACAAGGATATCCAGTTTTTTGGCAATGTCAGCACAAGCTACGAGCCTCCAACCTTCGATGAACTGGTCGGCACAAAGGTAACAGCCAACATCAATACCAGCCCGAAAGAGTTCTTTGCTATCAAATTGGACAAACAATCTTCTACCACTGTAGAAATTGGCACAAGGCATGAGAACACTCGTTACAGCTGGAATATATCCCTGTACCGTTCTTGGGTAAAGAATGAACTGCTGGAAGTGAAGGATTTTGTGCTGGGTGTGAAGCAAACCAAGAACTATCCCCAGACGATACATCAAGGGATAGAATTTGCAGCAATGGGAATTCCTTTCCAAGGAGTCCTCTATCCAAAGGATCAAATTTCGGTGAAAGGGATGTACACCTACAGTGACTTTTTCTTCTCTGCGGGAGATTATGAAGGCAAAAAACTGGCTGGCGTTCCACCTCATTACCTGACCGCCGCCATAGAATATAAAAATCCAGGCAAGTTCTTCGTTTCGCTCAATGCCGAAAGCCAACCTCTAAAAAGTCCGATAGACCATACGAATACAGTCTTCCAGAAACCGTTTACCATCCTTGGCATGCGTGCGGGGGTTGATGGCTGGAAAAACTTTTCATTCTACGTAGAAGGCAAGAACATCCTGAACAGATATTATGCTTCGAGCTACATCATCAGCGACCAGATTTTGCTCCCCCCTATCCCGTTCCCGGAATTTACGGTGAACAATGTGGCGTTTTTCATGCCGGGGCAGACTAGGGCTTTTTATGCAGGACTCACTTATAAATTTTAAGATAGAAATAAAACAAAGAGGGCAGGATTCATAATCCTAAGCTCTCCAAACTCAATACAAAAAATGTCAATAGAAGAAAAATTAAATGAAAAACAAGGACACTGGATACTTGCCAAGGTGGGTAAGAAAGTGTTGCGTCCCGGTGGTCGTGAACTTACGAAAAAACTGATGGACAATATGGACATCAACTCCGCAGACGATGTCGTGGAGTTTGCTCCAGGTCTAGGCTTTACAGCTTCGATTGCATGCGCAAAAAAACCAAACAGCTATACCGGGGTGGACAACAATCATCAGGCTGCAGAGCTGGCCCGTAAGAACGTAAAATACGATAAGGTTAAGTTCATTGTCGCAGATGCTTCTGATACGACAATTCCTTCCGGATATGCAACAAAAGTCTACGGCGAGGCAATGCTGACCATGCAACCGCTAGAACATAAGAAAGCGATCATAAAAGAAGCTTCACGCCTCTTGAAACCGGGCGGCTACTATGGCATCCATGAACTGGGCCTTCAACCAGAAAATATCAGTGAAGAAATAAAACAGAGCGTGTACAAAGACCTCAGCTCCAATATCCGTGTCCATGCGCGCCCATTGACCATCTCCGAATGGAGCCAATTGCTCGTCGACGAAGGCTTTGAAATTGTCAAAGTAGACAGCAATGCCATGGCGCTATTGGAGCCAAAGCGTGTCTTGGCAGATGAAGGCTTCTTTCGGACCATGAAAATCATCTTCAACGTATTGACACATGGCGACCTAAGAAAACGAATCCTTCAGATGCGACAAACATTCAAGAAGCATAAGAACGACATCAATGCTGTAGCTATTGTTGCTCGAAAAAAGATCTAGATATGAGGGCATTTGGTTTCATAGGGATGATGTTGATGCTGCTTTGCGGGTGTTCAGGCGACGATTATTTATCGCCTGATCTGAACGACCCTAGCTTATTGCCGGATAGATCGGATTACCTCAGCAAAGACTATGGGACGCAGGCCTTGGCAAAGGAAATCTTCGAAGCTTATACAGGCTATAAAAACGACAGCGTACTGATTAAAATGATCATGTACGACGATGCAACACGCAAGCAGCCATTGCTGACTTTTACAGAACAAAAATGGCCCATTAATATGCGTTGGCTAGCCAACGGAGCTTTAGAATTGGGTTATAGGAATTTCCAGACTGAAATGATGCCGCTTAAAATGACAGCCAACATCAATGTCCTACTGGAATTGAACAGCACAAAAGACACGATCTGGCTACGGGGTACCGATGGAAAGATCCGAACGGCAGAAGCTTCAGGCCAAGCTATCGGAACGCCTCTGCCCCAAAGTGATGACGCCGAACTACAGGGTTATTACGTCCGAAGCAGCAAGAAACTAAGTGTCCTGCTGGACCTCATGCTGCCCATTCCCATAAAAGCCCATATAACGGGCTCTAAATAAATTAGAAATCCATGTTCACAACTAGCATAATTAGAAAACTAACTTACTTCTTATTCTTTTTGCTCAGCGGGTTGATGCTCTTCTCTTGTAGCAAGGAAGATGAAGATACCGGTGGCAGTACCCTGATCAAACAATATGGTCTGACAGGTCAATACCGATTTCAAGTTATTCCGACCATGATGGGGACTATCCCCATTGCAACGGGCACCGTCGATGGCACAGTTAGCGATGAAGGCAATGGGGTTTTGAGGCTCCGTTTCAATGGCTTCCGCGCTAATCCCATGCCCTTTGAGATGAGTGTAGATGCCAGCTTTACCATTTCAGAAACTGCAAAAGGACTGCTGGTACAAAATATTGAGGGCAAAAGCTTCTTTGATGCAGACCCTCCTGCTGGCGGGGCTGATCCCGATGTTGACCCTGGATTTGAAATCCCTGAGGAAGCCCTAAAGAAAGGCTTGCACAGCAATGGCAAGTCTAAGTTGACCGGTACAATCGATAAGAACCCTAACGGATCAGGTGCGATGCAATATGACCTTAAATTGGATCCCGCGGTGTCACTACCTGTAGTGGTGATCATCAAATCTGTTCAAAAACTGAATTAAACCCATAAAACAAGCTCACATACTAGCTGATACAACATCAAAAATATTTATTTATCATTCTAAAATCCATCATTATGAGCGCAAACCAATCTACAGGAGCAAGCTCCCTAACTGGCATATTCCAAGTAAAAGTATTCTTTGACCCCATGGGGGATTTATTCACCAACCTAGCAAAAGGGCTATTAAACCCTGATGGGTACCATTATATTAAATTATCCGCTAAAACATCCGAAATAACAAAAGTAGAATTTTGTGATGCCAACGGTAATATCAGTGGTCTGAACCCCGGAAATCCACCTTCATCTTATGGCGATTTCGACTATGCCTCAACCAAGCATTATTGGAAAAACCAAATGCCCATGGCCTTAGCTTTGCAGGACGTTAGCTTTACGTTCAACCCAGCAACAGGAAATATTAGCCAGGGAAATCCCCTGAAAGCATTGGCAAGAAGAAACGGAAACCCGGGTAGCAGCATCCCTCCTTTTATCAATCCAAGTCAGGATTCTGATGGTTCTGCAGCAATTATTACCACTACTGGTAACTCTGCCCAGGCCTTTTCCATTCGGATAAAATTAGGTTTCCAAATCCCTTTTCAAATCGTATTGACAAAAATCTAATTCCATAGTAACTCCAATTCCCGATGGCTACGCGCAGCATACTAGGCTTTTTGTCGATCGCACTGCTTTTGTTGGCTTCCTGTAACAAGGAAGAATTCCCAATAAACTCTTCCTTTTTCAATAACCCAGAAAATGACAGCAAAACCCTTGTTTACGAGGGTAAAAAAGCTGGCGATTTTGAGCATGCAGCCGACCAAATGGATTGGTCCGGCATCAAGAAACTGATCCTAAAAGGACATATCAACAATAAAGATATAGGCATCATCAAGCGCTACATAGCCGAGACATTTGATGGCGAATTAAGGGAACTGGATTTTCGAGACGCCGATGTCTTTGAAGGCCAATTCATCAATTCCCCTTTCCACAAGCTGAAAAACCTAGAACATTTCGTTTATCCAAAAAAGATCAAAAGCACCGGCGATAATGTCATGTCCGAATCCTTCTGGGTTCGGGAGATCATTATTCCGCAGGATGTAGAAATCATTGGGGATAGAACCTTCGAAATCGTTAGCTTCAGGATAGATTTTCAAGGAACTGGACAGGTGTTCCCCATAGACATTCCGTACATGGCAAAGGAAAGATATCAATTACCCAAAACGGTAAAAGAAATCGGGGAATTTGCTTACAGGTACTATCCTTATCAGGAACTTTCACTACCCGAATCCGTTGAAACAATAAAGCGAGGCTGTTTTGCAAACAGCAAACTGACCAGCTTTACTTTCCCAGCGAAGGTAACAGCAGTGCCCGATGAATGCTTCTTCTTAAGCAATGATCTGGAAAGCATAAACCTGCCCGAAGGCTTGACATCCATTGGATCCGCAGCGTTTGAAGGCACTAAAATACAGGAATTGCTGATGCCTGATGGAGTAAATCAAGTTGGAGAAGGTTTCCTTTCCGGAATCAAACTAAAGAAAATCAAATGGTCCCAAAGCCTGACCGAATTAAGCGTGAGAGCCATGCGTGGAAGTCAATTGGATGAACTCCATATTCCCGACCAGATCACAAAAATCGGAGAAAGCTGCTTTTACCAAAGTACCATCAAACGAATATGGTTCCATAAAAACATTTCCAGTCTGGGTCTAGGCTTTATCAATGGGATGAGCAACCTAGAGGAAGTGCATATTACCTGGGCCATACCGCCAGCAGCAAACAGCTTATTCAACGATATCCTCATCAGTCCGTTGGGAAAACCTGAATACAACAAAAGCCCAGATTTTGAAAAGGTGAAACTTTTCGTCCCCAAAGGGACTTCCATCGCCTATAAAAATGCAGCGGGCTGGAAAAATTTCAAACAGATCATAGAGGAATAGGTATGCTCAGAAATAATCGAAATATGACCCTTCCGCTACTTGTTATAGTAGTACATCTGTTTACCAGCAACGCTCTGTATGCACAGGACGATGGTTTTAAAAGGTTTACCATAAAGCTCTTTGGCGGATTTTCCAGGACCAATGAAAGCAGTCACCTGCAAAAAGTCGGCGGAATCTATGAGTTGAATAATTCCCCCTCCGTAGGCTTTGGCATTGCCTGGTTCCTTAGCCCCTCTTGGTCTACCGAAGTCAGCGCCTCTGCTGGCCACTATCGAATGTCCATGAAAAACGGCGACTACTCCAGTATGAAGGTATTGCGAGATGAGATACCCTTAGGTAGGGTTTGGCTAGCACCGATAAGCCTTTCCATTCGCTATCATGTCAATCGATGGAATAAAATAAAACCATACCTCGCCGCAGGACGAAGCTTTTTATTATTTGACCAAGAAGATCCAGGATGGGCAGCCGATGCCGTGGAATACCATAGCCGTTCGGCCTTGCACCTCGGTCTAGGACTCGACTATCAACTCCATGAAAGTTGGTTTCTGCAACTGGACCTCAAACATTTCTTGGCAAATCGAGCAAAGGTCAATCCCGATTTCACAAAATCGGTAGGCTGGAAACTCAATGGTCAGCTAAAACCTGACCCCACACAAATGACAATCGGAATTGGATACCGCTTTTAAAAATATTATTAACAAAAATTAAATGATCATGAACAGAAGACAATTTAGCAGCCGTTTATTTGTAGGAGCCTTTGCCCTGATGACCTTGGGCATTGCCTCATGCAACAAAGATAAAGATGAAGTTACAGTAACTCCGGTGGTACCAAAAACCGATGCAGAAATCCTAGCAGAACTCAAAGAAGAACTGCGGACCAGCATGAAATATAATAGTAACTATAAACAGCTACAATATAGTTCTAATCTAAACCCTGATTTTAAAGCAGCAAAAGACTTTAGTGAATCCCTTAAATCAATTCAATGGGACCACAATGAGAATAAATACATGGCTTCAAACCTTGTAATCGATAAAAAAGCCAAGCTCTACTTTTCTGTAGGCGGAAGCTACTACTTCTTCGAAAACTTCGGCCTGAAGAAAGAAAATGACCTCTATACCATAACAGCCAAATTAGAGGATATGTTCCAGATTACACAGGAAGGCACCACAACAAAGCCAACAGGTATGGGTTTTTCAATGTCCGCAACCTATAACGTCAAAACTGGTAAAACCATCCAAATACTAGAAGCCATGGCCAATGAAACTGTCGTAATGGTCATTGCTTCCGTATGGGTACAGGATAAAAGCATAACCAAACCAACCAAGTCTCCTGTAGGCAAAGACCCTAATGATTTTATTGATTTTTAATGATAAGATCATTAAATTATATCGGGTAAGCAATAAGTGCTCTTTAAGCAACAGACAACACAGATGCTAAGCGTATAGGCATCATACAATCTATCAGCCTTTCCAACAAGAAGAATCCTTTTGTTGGAAAGGTTATTATAAAAAGAAAAACATAAAATAATATGGCAACAATAGAAACAGGTTTTGTTTTTTCACTAAAAGAAAGAATAGAATATTCAAAAAACAGTGTGGTAAGCCAACAGGTTATCAAAAGTAAGGCTGGCAATATTACCCTATTCGCATTTGACAAAGACGAACAGCTCAGCGAACATTCCGCTCCCTTTGATGCTGCACTACAGGTTCTTGACGGCGAAGCCCTGATCCATATCGCCCGTGAACCTCATGTGGTCAAGGAAGGCGAAATGATCATCCTACCAGCAAATATCCCCCACGAAGTCTATGCCACAACAGCATTCAAAATGATGCTGACCATGATCAAGGGCTAAGGATATAAGATGGGTATATTGAGTGGAAATCTAATGCTTTCTAAAACTCCTTGGGAATTGAACTAAGGAGTTTTTTGTTAAGGGAAGGGATGCAAATGTAGATGGGACGACTAAGTTTAATGATAAAGGGCTTTATAAGGACAGCTCTATTTCCTGGCTTTTAGTGATAGATGATAAAAAGATAATTATCGTCCTGTGCTTTCTGAAAACCAAAGAATGATTCAATTTGATGGTTCTTTACCAAGACATAGATCGGCGGATAATCCGCAAAGGTCAATTTATAGATATCTGGATAACGTTTCGGATTAAATCTCAAAAACTTTGCCTTATCTTCTTCCTTGAACTCTTCATATCCAATCAACTTAATATTATCGTTGAGTATGTTTTCCTTAAATGCAGCAACAAAGGATTCATGAGTTCCCTTTTGGAAATATTCCACGGAATTGACTGCATCCTCATAGTTGGAATCTACATAAACCACATACTTATCGACAATCTCATCTGACCATTTTTGACCTTCAAATATTTCCTTATAGAAAGTTTTGATGAGTTTTTTGGCTGAATTGGTTTCTTGGGAAAAGGAAGGTGCATGGAGCATGAAAACCAAGGTTAGTGCGGAGATAAGTGTTTTCATAATAATATAATAGTTTACATATATAAAGGAAAGAAAATAGATTTAATAAAAAAAGTATTAACCAGTGAAGTGGGATGGTTATCTATTTAAGACATTGAGTGTTAATTCATGGCTAACAACCTATTATCATTTTTGTACTTGTAAAAGAGATTATCGTATCTTTAGGTAAACATTCATGAAAACCAAATTTACTTTAATAATAATTTTTTCCTTTTTTGCAAATTACTTGATTGGCCAGATCGTTCTACTAGACTCTATTTCCAATGATCCAATCCCTGCTGTAAGTGTTTTTGATTCAAACGGAACATTGATAAATATCAGTGATAAAAACGGACATGTTCAGTTAAAGAAAGAAAAACTGCAATCTATAGAAAATTTAACCTTTCAACATCTTTCATATCGCTCAAAGGAAATTAGCTTAAAAAGTATTTTGTCATTTGAAAAGATAATAAAGCTAACACCATCAACTATCAGTATAGATGAAATCGAAATCAATAATAATTCAAAAGATTGGTTAGTTCTAAGAGGGTACTATCGTGTATTGGAAACCTTTGATGGCAAAAATAAATATTTTTCCGATGGCATAGTGCAATTCTTTATCCCGCTGACTGATAAAAAGGAAAAGAAAAGGCATCTATTAGAAGATTATCGAGTTTTTGGCAATGATAAGACAATTCGAGCCTTCAAAGAAGTAATGGGACCATTTTCTGAACTTCCTCGAATTGCAAACATTGATTCTAATCCTATTCATAGCAGCTTATCAAATGAGTATGAATTGAAGAAAGAATCAAAGCTGGTCAATATCTACAAGCATGGAAATAAAGTTGGCGAAATAGGTTTTAGCCCAAATGGTGAAGCACAAACTTATATTGATTTGGTACAGCCTGATTCTATGATCAAGAAAAAAATATTTCGTGTGGAAGGAATACGTACAAGTCAAGTCCGAATTGAAACATACGATGCTAACAATTTTTCTGAAATAAGCCTAGAACATCTTAAAGGCTGGTATAGCAATAATATCGGAAGTATAAAACGGAAAAGAAAATTGGGTTATTTCCCATATGAGACATTATCCGAATTCTATGTATTGGAACGTTTTTTCTTAACTTCACTAGAAGTACAAGAAAAGAAAAACCTATTTAACAAGAGCATCTATCTGGAAGAAAAAAGTGATTACTCTATGGAGTTTTGGAAAGAACTAGACCAATTTGGAATCCCTCCTCTTCCTTCCGGAATTACCAAACAATTTGGAAAACAATTAATGGAATTTTGATGTTACGCAAATTTGCATTTGAAAACAGATTATGCAGAAAATTCCATTTGACTCTTTTTAGTTTACTTTGGTTAAGCATTGGCACTTTATTAAATACTTTTTCTTCAATAATTTCTTAAGGTTCGAACCAGGGTTCAAATCTGCCACACCGGACACAATAAAAGCGAGAACAGCCATGGCCTGGAGCGGTGGGGTTTCGCAAGCCACTAATGAGCGAGGGGAAAATGAATTATTTCTTGTACAGACTTTTTTAACCTCTGTCGTGGTTATACAAATGTTGTCTGCCGAAATTACTTCTGCAATTTTTATATCGTTTATATTGTGAGTTTCAATGTTCATTTTGCTTGTCTTTCCTTTGTTGCATGGTGGTTCTCGCTAAAGGTTTACTAATTTGTGCAGAAATGGCATTGCTTGCAGAACCATTGTCGTACCGCACTAAATTAAGTAAATAACTGATGAATTAACGTAAACCACCGTCAGCCATTTTTGAGCAAATTTGCTGTTAGGCTCAGCTATTTTTTATTCTGTCAAAAATGTCTACAACAACATCTTCTGGTCGAACGGAAAGCTGGTATTTGTCATTAATTATTTCAATTTGTTTATTACTTAATTCTAAATCTTGAACAGTAAATTCGTCATCTATTTGTGTATAAGGATCTTCCTCAATAAGTTCAAAAAAGGCTATAGAAATTCCTTTATCAAAATACTCTTGAAATTTTTCAGTTGGAACATAAGGATTAAGTACTTGGTCTGAATGAGAAGGGAATAATTTATTCTTGGCTTTATATTCTTTGTAAAGTTTTTTTAGACCTTCAATAGCTTCATCTTCGGTATGACCTAAAACCTCCACATCGTCATTCAAAAATTTTGCAAAGTATTTTGGATTTTTTGGATTTATCTTATAATCAAAAATTCCCGTTACTATCTTATATTTTCCTTCTGAAAATTCCATTGATATTCTGTTCTTGTAAAGTTGCGCCTAACTTATTTATAACTCTCATGAAACCTCTCCAAATACAACCACAATAGGTCGGCTTTACACAACTTTCGTAAGTGGTTCTTTTATCATTGTTCCTAAAATACAAAAAAAAGCCCATGCAATCTCATTGACTTTCTTCGATTGCTCTATTTAGTTTCAAAGTGTTTAAAAAGTAATCTATATCCCTGAGTGTTTGTGCCAAACCGTTCTACTCCAATTCCTGTTTTTTAATTTCTCTCGACCTTTCCAATTCTTTTTTCGCGTGTTCTGCTGTTCCGTCGACTGCTTCCCATTTTCTTCGGCTTTTATAATCGCTAGCAACCTTTCTTCCTCCTGCTTCACCCATAGTTTAAGTTCTTTGGGGTTGCTGTTGTAGATGGAATCAATATCCAATGACACCGGTGGATAAAACAATCTCATCATACGGATTTTGATGTCACCGTCTTGTAGAGCCGAGTTTGATCTCCAAAGCTGAAAGTTGGCGAAAAGAGAAAAGAACGATATCAATAGCAGAACCAAGCCCGTGATGATGTAGGGCTTTGGGTTTCCGGTAATGCGATGCTCTACGCCGACCTGTATTTTTTTTGGCAGTTCACGAATCAGCGTCCGCTGCTCGCCGAAAGCGGCGACAAGGTTATCGCTCACTTTGCTGTATTTTAGAATGGCTGTTTTTAGTCCGGCAAATGTTTCCTCCTTTATATTGCTGTCCAGTTCTTGGCTGATTTCTGCCAGCGCTGCCGAATAGTCTTTGTCCTCGGGCTTCTCTTCGATAATGTTCAGCCGTCTGTCCATCAGCGTGAGTATATCCTGCTGGTCATAGGCTACTTTTTAGCTTCCCGACACCATGCACTCCCGCAGGTCCTGCATATCCTCACGGAGTTTATGCTTCACCATTTTTAACAGTTTTAAAATTTTGATTTAAACAAATCAAGGAATGCGGGTGCAGATAGATTCAAGAAATCGACCAGAAAATGAGATGCAATCACCCATCTTAAACTATCAGTTTTTTTATAGGTGATTGCCCAGACCAGCCCCATAATAAAAGTGGAAAAGATGACTTCATAGCCCCTAAATAATTCCGAGTTAATTCCAAATACGCCATGATTCACGGAAAACACGACACTGGTAAATAAGATGGCAAGGGCTCTGTTCCATGTCTTGGTCGAATCCATCAAAAGCCCTCTCCAATAGAACTCTTCAAGGAAAGGGTTGATTAGCGCTAATAAAATCCAAGGTAGCCAGATTGTCCAGTCAGCCAATAGATAATTAAATTTAAGAAAAATAGGTAACGGGATAAGTCCGACAATAATTGCAACAATATTCCATCCCCAATTTTTTTGAGGCTTTTTAAGCCAAGTAAAACACAACATCTCCTTTATTCTTCGAATCATTTCGAAGGATAAAATTTAAAGATCAAAAGAAAAAAAACCAAGAAAAGAATTAAAACTCACCAGCGATTCGTCCTAATGGTTTGAATTAGGAAAGATAGAAATACACCATACTTTAAACATCTTGACCCATAACCCAAAATATCTCATTCAGAAAAACATTACTCCAATTTGAAATCCAAATTTGTAATAATTCCCTTTTCATCAATTAAAATACTTCTTGGAATTGCCTCAATATTATACAATACATTAATTGGACTTTTCCAGCCTTGAAGGTCAGAAAGATGGATTGCCCATTCAAAGTCTAATTGTTTTATGCCATTTATCCAATTTGATTTATTATTGTCAAGTGAAATCGCTACTATGTAGTAATCCAAATTGTTCCTGGCAAAATCTTTTAATTTTGGTAAATTATCAATACATGGTCCGCACCAAGTAGCCCAGAAATCCAGAAGGACCTTTTTACCTCTAAAATCACTTAATTTTACCGTTTGGCCATTCTGATTGAACATCGAAAAGTCTGGAGCTTCTGAGCCAACTTTCAGTTTCTTCTTCGCTAGAATGACATTGAGCAACTCCAATCCTTCCTTGGATTCCCTAAGTCTGGGATTTAAGATCTTAAAAACATCCTCAAATTGGTTTATATCTTTTTTTAGAGGTACAGGAGTAAAGTATTTAAGGATAAATAAGGAAATATAATTGTCTGGATTATCCTTTATCAATGAAATTACATAAGGATCCCTTTTTTCCATATACATAAAGGCGGAATCACTTAGTTTCTGCTGTAAAGTTTCATCTTCGACTTCATTTGCCAACTTATGGAACTTTGAGGTCTCCTCTCCATATAAGTCATACAACTTATCGAATATTTGCATCAACCTAAAATTATCGTTCCCTGGAATATCAAATGAGCTGGTAAGTCCTCTTTTTTCACCTGTTATTTCATTATACTTTGGCTTAGCCAATGTCGCTTTGCTTTCGCCAGCGCTCAACATAAACCAATATTCTGATTTATCACTTTTACTGATCAATCTTGAATAAACTCCAGGAGTATTTAGCGATCCTTTAAATATAAACTTTCCCTCTTCAACTCTAGCAGAATCGTTAATTACAGGGTTCATTTTGCTATAGTCAATATACTTTAAATAAAAGGTCTCCCCTTCTAAATTTAAAGAACTATCAATTTTGCAAATAAGTGAATAATTGCCTTGGGGAAAACCAATCGAAATAAATAAAGAAAAAATAATCGTTAAGCAATAGTTAATTGGCTGCATATTAATTAATTGACAACTAACATAAAAATAACGATTCTTTTTAAAAAGAAGTTACATCTACCTCAAACAAACTGTCCAATATGGTTCTACATTTCTTCAATTTCATAATAAGCTTCTTTCTCTCAGGTTTGGTATTTCTAAAATTCAAATAGAGAACCCCGCTTTTCAACGAGGTTTTAGACTATTAATTAATGACTATAGGTACTTTCTAATTAGATAACTTATAAATCGAATTATCTATGGTATATTGATAAATTTCAATATTATCAGTTTGCCTAAAATTAGAAATATTTAAGGGACTTTTATTCCATCTTTTTGGATTAAGCTCACGGTCACTACGTTTAAACATTTGAATTTCACCATCTTCAAAAACAATTTTAATGGAGTCTATATCAAGATTATTTTTTCGGTAATTATTAGGCGCTAGAGATTCTTTTTTCTTGATTTTGTGGCGATATATATGTCTAATGTCCTTATCTATTCCATTCTTGCTTTCATACCTTGTTAATTCTAAATCAAGATCAGTGTCATTTACAAATAGGTAAGACAGCTCTAGTTTAGGTGTTTCTACTATACAGGAAGTCAATTGAGCAATTATTATTACAGAGAAAATTCTTTTCATCGTTAATAACTTAAATACATGTTAAATAGATCATTTATTTGAGCATCTGTCACTCCCATGTGCGAAATATGGATTTTCTTGACTTTCCCAACAGACAATGCCCTATTACTATTGGGATCATGCTGATCCTCCTCGGGGAGGATCTCTTGCTTAAAAGGAGTTAGGATAAACATGAGGAAATCATTTCAAATATTTTCTCTAAAATATAATTTCTATCTAATTATGATATATAATTCATATGAAGTATTGGTTAAATGTTTTCTACAAAAAACCTATCCGTTCTATTTTACGATATGATAAAGGTTTATTTTATCGGTATTTGGGCCGCAAATCTTTGAAATCCCTTTACCGGCTACGTCATTGAGGAAAGGTATTTTGCTTCATGCTGAGAAGGATAAATTTGAGCTAAATTTATTGGAAAGTGATGACAGCAAAGTGGAAGGCAATTTTTTTTAATTTTAGCGATATAACCCCTTTTGGGGTTCCATTATTTTAGCAGACATGGCCCATTAGCCTGAAAGTCGTGCAAAAGCGATGTTCAATTAATCGAACATCGTTTTTGCATTAACCCTATATTGTTCGATACCATTAATCTAAAATAATTCTGCCCTTCTAGGGCAGTATGTCGCTAAAAGAGAGATTCATCAGGGAAATAAATATGGGTCTAAATACCTAGAAACAGACTTCTACAAAATGTCATTGCTAGGAACGAAGAATCTTGGAGCCATTCAGAAAATGATATCAGAACCATAGATAAAACAACATCATTGGCGAACAGGTTCTTGATCTTCGATCAAGGATGACAAGGAAGTGTTGAGATATTTACGTACAGATTCTTCACTGATCGTTCAGAATTGGATATTCCTGAGAGGGATTCAGAGCACAGCGATGAATCTATTTTTGTTATTTTTAGGATATCCTGTCATCGAAATCGTAAGATGAGAAAACTATTTTAAATGATTGCGGATAGTCCCGAGACCCTTCGGGGGTCCCCAGGGTGACACAAAATAGTTATAGAAAAATATTTCACCCACGCTGTGGGTTATCCGATTAACAATTCGTTTTTCTACAAATATTTCACCCCTTCCAGGGGTTTTCTACAAACAAACATTTATCCTTCCGAAGGAAGTCCTTTAACCTCCGGCTCATTTCCTTGGCGGAAAAATGGATAGAATGCCGATGCCCTGTGCGATGGGATTGCTAAAATAATTGAACCCCTCTAGGGTTCTTTCATTGCTGCGATTCTGCATTGTTCGTGAGTCAAGGAACATTCATACTTCCGCAGGAAGTCCTTTAGCCCACGGCTCATTTCCTTGGCGGAAAAATGGAAAGAATGCCGATGCCCTGTGCGATGGGATTGGCCTTGGAATGCTTTCAAAAAATTCTCCATCTAAGAGGAGAATTTTGAAGGAAGATATTCCCGACAACAAGGCATTCTTTTCATGTGTGATGGGTTGTGCGAAAAGCCACCTTAAATGGGCCGAAGGTTTTACGGATTCGAGTTGTCTTTGGTATCCGTGAGCTCCTTCGTCGGTTTGGTTACTTTTGCGCTTCAAAAGTAACGAAGAATCAATCTTTTGTTTTTTTCCTTAAAAAATAACACTGTATCCGACCGGACACAAAAAAAGCTCGACCTAAGTCGAGCGTAAATCCCTTTATCCTTTTTGGAATCAGATTACAAGTAAAATAATATATATTTCAGATTAAAATATATAAGAAATACCTGTACTTATAAAAAGTGAAGGATTATTATCAGTATGCTCTTCCATTGCAAGAGCTGGTCCTCCAAGAAAGTTAACTTGAAAACCACTATCTTTAATTTGTTGACGTATTCCCCAAAAGATGGCTCCGCCAAACTGGAAATTTTTATTATTGGATTGTTCTAATTTATTCAAAGGAAAAAGGTCAGAAAAAGCGGTTGCTCCTACAAAAGATCCGCTGTTGCCAGCTGTGTTTTTACCTTTTTTCTCCCTACTTCCAATATTATAATAAAATCTGTAATCAACGGATAGCTCAGCTCCAAGCTGTGCGCCAAAATTATCTTTACAATATATTAAAGATATACCAGCAGAACCTTCCACTGTCGATCTCTTAGCTATTGGTATTTCTCGCGAATAGCTTAATCCAGTCAGAAAAACCCCTGAATTGACCCGATTCAATGGCTTTACCAGTCTTTCCTGTGCACTGCTAACGGTTATGGATAACAACAGCACAACTATTGTTATGTAATTTTTCATCAAACTATATCCTTTTTTTACTCTTCTTTTTTCCAAACACTCCTGTTTTCCATTTTCCATTATCTCCATTGTTTCTATTTTTATAAGTGGCGCAAAGGTAATATTATTTTTAATTAATTTAATTACCTAAAAGATTATTTTATCTTATCTAAACCTTAGGGTATAAACTTAAATTATGTTTTCAGGTATAGTTGATGAAATTTAGTGTGGATGGACAGATTTTTCTGTTCAAACGAGAGAGTAGATAACTTGAGAAAGCTGATAATAAATTATTATTGAACTGGTCTGTTTTTAAAAGCTTCAATTGAATTGGCAATTGGTTCCAGCATTTCTTTTGACAATTTTCCGGCATCTTTCTTTATCTGTCCTGAACAGCCAAACAAGTTTAAGATTTATCCCATTAGTCCCGTAAGTATAATTCCTCTAGTCATTGTTAGTGTCGTTTAGCTTGAGAACTAACGAGCCGCGGATTTGCGAGAGTGGCAGATAAAAAGCGCGAACTTTCAATTTGCACTAACTTGAGCAACAGCTTTTTTATATTTACCAATATAAAAAAAGGAAACATAGAAGGCTGTTACGGATAAATTTGCACAATCCTTCTATATTTCCCTTAACGCGCCATTTCGCAAACCGATGTTATGTGAATGCCTTATTATTTTCAATTTTATAGATTAATCCAATATTGGCTTCATCAAAATCAAATTCATTTACGAATTGTAAGCCTATTTTTTCTAATACTTTTATTGACGCAATATTATTTTTCATTGCTCTTCCTATAATTGTTTTTAGATTCAGTTTTTCAAATCCATATTCAACACAAGCTTTTGCACTTTCTGTAGCATAACCTTTGTTCCACTGTTCTTCAAAAAATCTAAAACCAATATCTGTTTCGTTTTTTCCCTTATCATATTTAAGACCGCACCAGCCTAAAAACTCTTCGTTTTCCTTTTCAATTACCGCCCATCTTCCAAAACCATTCAATTTATAATCTTGATAATTTAATAAGAATTGTTTTGCTTCTTCGATATTTTTAAATGCAGAATTTCCTGTATATCTTATAACGTTTGGATTTAAATTCAAGTTATAGAAAACCTCGGAATCTTGAATATTAAGTTCTCGCAAATAAAGACGATCTGTTTCTAAAATTATTTTCATTGGAGTGTGTGGAAAGGCTTTCTCATAACGGCTTACGGCTTGGCGACGGTGGGATTTTTAGCACAAAAGTTCAATAGAAATCATAAAGTTGAAACTTGTACAAATGTTCAGTTGAAGCACGTCAGTCCCGCTTTTGGCAATACCTTGTTATATGCTGGGCTTTATCTTTAAAATTATTTCAGTTTCTGATTCCCAATAATAATCCATTGAACAAATATAGCCTCTTAACCAATGAGTATTCTCTATATTTCTAATGTAAAAGCCTTTTGGAAAATCATCATCTATAATTAATGGTTTGGAAAAAATTAATATTGAATCAGGTGGATGTTGATTTTTAGTAATTATTCTAGATGCTTTTTGTGAGTGAAAATGCATTCTAATATAAGGTGCAAATTCCAAAGGGCAAAAATCAAAATTATTTGATTTCATAGCTCTTTCAACTTGTTCAAAGTTCCCACCGTTTTTAAGCCCTATATCACTTAATTTTAATTGTACTATATTAATTTGATCTTCAGAATTTGTGTATTTAAATTCGGGATGATTAAAGATTAGTTTTGCATAATCATTAATTTTAATATTTGACTCGACAAGATTTTTAAATAAAGTTTCTTTATTAAGTTTTTGATTAACAATTATTGTTTCTTTCATTCTATGTAATAAGGGGGTGTTTTGAAAAGTCTTGCAGCTAACTACCTTTCTAACGAAATACTGTTACACCAAAATCTCTATAAGCGAACTTCGTAAATCAAGTTCTTAAATATAGTATTTTTCTGTATATCAGCTCAATATCATTGTCAATTATTATGGATAGCGTAAGAATTATATCAGTTTTGCAGAACATATGCGCCTAAAACGTTAAGCTGCTAGTACAATAACATCTTACAAAGAGAACGTAAAGATATTTTTGAAAGAAATGCATGGATATAAATACTTAATACTACGCAAAAGTAGCACGGCGGAAAGGCTCTAAATACTAAGTACTTTAGAGAAGGATTTAAATAAAGGAATTATTCGGTTACTAGTGGTTCGAACTTTTCGCATTAATACCTAAAAAAAGTAAGTCGGGAATTTTCACGCCATATTTCTGGCGAATAAAATCTTCAGGATTCTTTAAACTAAGAAATTCCTCTATTTCTTCCTTTGTAAATTGAAATACTCCAAAATTCCTCAAATAGTTTCTACTCATTGATATATATCCTGATGAATAATCCTTTGTTGTCGCTCTGAAATAAGTGTAGAATATATCGGTCGACATAAGCCTCCCTAATAATGCTAATCGATACGATCATTTTTGTTACCAATTCAACTATCAACAATTCCTTAAAAAACGATGCTCAAAACGGTCTTTTTGCACTCAAACCAACAATATACATTGTACATAAAATTAGTAGCAATTATCATGACCGGTATTGGATTTCAGGTAATCGTGAAAAAGGCCTGATAATGGGAACCTCCCTGAATGGCTTAGGAAATAAATTCGCCTTAGTGGATCGTATAAACATATCTGATGTTAGGGAAATAGTACCGGAATTGATAGGCGATTCAATACTATAGTAAATATTTCATTTAGCAATTATTGATAGGCTGTATTAGTAATCCAGCCTATCCCTTTCAGCTCTGTCATCCTCTTGTTTCGCTTCTTCCGCATAACCACGAGCGCGACTTTCAAATACAGCCGCAAGTTTTGGATATTTGGCAGCTTTATCAGCCGCAAGTTTGGTGAAATATTTTACCAAATGCCATTCCCTTAATCCACCGTCAAAAGGCCCACGAGTTGATGATCCACGTTTATTGTAACAGGCAACACTAAACCCGTCGAGTATTTGTTTCGTGCCAATTCCTTCAAGGATCTTGCAAAATGGCTCTGGTGGCCAACTTGTATCAACCCCATCTTCCATTTGTGAATTTGGTTCAGGGTATTCGGCAAACACCTTACCGATCTGATCATCAGCTATACCTAATAGCTTCTTTTCCTCTGCTTTCGCCCGAACTGCGCTTACCCAAGCGGTCAGTTTTTCCTCATTAATAGTTCCATCGTCGTTAACACCCGGCACCGTTTTCCAGTGGTATAATAAACTGAAAGCCTGCTCTGCCATGCTGCGCTTTAATAAAGCCTCCGATTCATCCTCTTCGATCACTTCCACCTCCTCCTTACCTTCATCAGCATCAGGTTTGTAAAGTAAGGACAGCACTTCCATAAAAAAATCAGGGTCATCTGCCATTGCCCTGCTTAATCGAGGTGTTTTAGTGTAGCCATAAGACGAGCCCAATATTGGCATGTATATCCATTCAAGCGGTATCATAATTGAGTTATCTACTTCGCCACGCTTTTCAAGTTCTTCAAAAAGGTGGTTAACATGATAGCTATCCAAATGAACATTTGGTTCCGGTTCATTTTTGAGGTAGTTCTGTAGCACCTCAACTATTAATCCGGTGGCAATTTGTTCGACATTGTGGGTAATAGCATAAATGGCGCTTGCGTAACGTTTGTATTGGATCAGTTTTTTTATAACAAAATCCCAACTCTCTGCGGTGATGAAAAACATATTGGAATCAACTGATTTCCAATATGTATCAATTAGCACTTGGTCTTGGGTACTTTCAATAAATTCCCAAATTGCTTCCTCTACTCTAAGTTTCAAAAACATCTTCGCAAGGGTTTCTGAACTATACTCTAGTTTTTGAAGGTCGGTATAAAGCGCGAATACCCACTCTTTAGATTCACTAAAAAACTTTCGTTGTAGAAACGCCTGAAATAATATGAGGTGTTTATCGTCTGTATTTAAAAATCCAGCTAAGTGGTTTATTTCATTTGTGTCGGTGATTACATTCGCTAAGGTAAAACCTAAAATGTGAGCCTGTTGCTCAGCCACACGGCCGATCAATTCAAGTATCTTCCCAAAGCCAAATTTCTCGTAAATCGCTTTCAATGCATCATTTCGTTTATTCTGCAAGTCTTGCGCTTGCTCGGAGTGAGGAACAGCTCTTGATTTGCCTTCTAAAAAGGGGGGCCAGTTATCAGTAAAAAGCCACCATATTTTTTCAATATCGTCTTCAGGTTCTAAATTGTTGTATAGCTTTTCGTAACGCTTCAATACATCTTCAGGCAGCGACCATTCTGCGGTTGGGTAAGAACGATGATGGCCAATCAATTCTCTTAATTTATCTCTTGTTTCTGTTTCTTCAAACTTAATTTTGTCCATACGCCCCTCAAGAAAATCGAGTAATTTTTCCCGGCTGAAATATTCAAGACTTACCGATTTTTTGATCAGGCGAATAAATTGAGTTTCAGAATCATCGAATTTCTCTAACAACAATTCTAGCACCTGCTTGTAAGTACTGTACATTTCTTCGTATTCCATGCTATGCCTACGAGGCTGATCGCTTAAACGCCACCGCATTTTGTGTATGTGCCCAGCGGAACTTCTGCCGCCTTCTGGTAACATACGAGTTAGTATAGTCCAGCCAATTTCTTTGTAATTATCTTGTAACAAGCGTAGCGCATCTATACGCGCAGAAAGCGGCGCAAATGTTTGGGGATACCACGACCTAAAAACATCGTATAAACTATTTATAGGCCTGTTTTGCAATCTGCCGCCTGGGTCTTTTGCCGATAATTTCCCTAACACCAAAGTCACCCTCGATAGATATTCAGGCATCCAGGCCAAGCCTTCCAAAGCCCACAACAAACCTGTGTAATAAGTTTGATTATCGAAATAACCCGGTTCTTCGTCAAATAATTGAATTATTGGCGAAGGGTCGAGTTTAAGTAATCCTTCCACGCAAGACATAAAGGCGTTTGGAGATGCCTCGGCAATTAAGGATAGATCATGGTCGAGCGAACGCCACATATCTAATTTATCGGTGTTTAATAATTTATATATCAAACCGTCCACCCAACCAACTGCTTGTCCTGGAACATCTAACCCTAATTTTTCGCCATACAGGGACGTCAATATCAATGATTGTATCAGGCCATCCCGAAACCATTGCGAATAAACAGCTTTGATTCCGTACCACCCAGCTTTATGTCTGTCCTCCGCCGAAAGGTCAAATTTTTTATCTATGGTCGTCAATACTTCTAAAAATGCATCAGCCAATCGCTTAAAATCATCTTTAGTTAAATAGCGGGCAGCATGTGTCCAGGCATCCATTGGCGAGGTTAATCGCCAAGTACTACCGATCTTTACTACGGGAGCGTCAGGGCTAAAACACCAGGGCTGCAATCGCTTGATATAAGCCTCATAATCCTCACCGGCCAACATGGCGATCACTTTTCTATCTCCCTCGAAATCTTCATTCCACCTGCCCGCAATAATAGCTGGCAAAATAATGGCGACGTTTTCGGGTTGCGACCATTGTGGATTTAGACGTTTGAAGTCTAATTGCCGACGTACAACGATTAAGTTACGCGCCGATTTTTTTGAAAGTTCCTCAGCTTCTGCCTCGGTCATACCAGATTTCACTATCGCGGCAACAAAAGCATCTCGTTGTAATGGCGGCAGAATGATTTTGTCCGACCAACTATCAGTTCTATCCAATCCGAGCGGTACAAGAATAGTATGTCCTTTTTGTTTCGCACGGTTAATAATGCTATCATCTTCAAACCTACAGATCAAGTATAGAGGCTTTCCAATAATCATCAGTTCCCTAAAAGCGTCTACATTATCTACAATAATGCTTCTTGAAAAAAAGTCCTCGGCGCGTTGGGTGTCATTCAAAAAAGTAGCAACAATAAAAGCCAAAGCTTCTTCTCTGGAATTACCCTGCACCGCTATAATCTGGGGTGAGCTGCTTTTGTCGAGGAGCGTTTTTGATTGCTCACTACGACCACCTAACACCACTCCCGGCACAAAATTTAAGCGATTACCAGTTGACCACTCTTCCCAAAAATCATCAGCAGGCTGAATACCTTCTGATGGCAAAATACCAAAGTGCTTAACGGCAAGCCAGGCACCGACCGTTGGGGCAAGGTCGATCCATTCCTCTAAATCTTGAGCATCATAAACCCTAACTTCTTTCCAAACGCCTTCGGCATTACGGGCATCAACCCATTCCTGTTTTTTCGTCCACAATCTGGGCGTCACGAAAATATAGGTGGCGTTTTTAGGGTCAACTCCCAACGGCTTTGCAGTTCGTTTGGTGTAATCATCGTCGGCCTTACCCTTAATATCGGTATTGGCACCAAACTCCCAAACAGATAAACCAAGCGGTAAACGTTCGGTTTCTTCGTAGACTTCGAGAATGCCGTCCCAGCCACCAATCAAAACATTTTCGCCGGATGGAAAACTGATGCTCTTGATAGAATCCGATGTCGCACGAATTAATTTCCTCACCAATAGTGGTAAATGTTCCTGGCAATCGCGGCGTTGCGCCCAGTTTTTAATATGTGTTGTGTCAATCCATTTCATAGTAAAACCAATAGTAAATTAAACATAACTGTCTATTCAATTCAGCGTCAATAAAATTCGAGGGTACAAGTAATGCACTTAAAATAAAGTGCATTGGAGTTCGAGGTGCATAAACAGAAATGATGAAGGCGGTTACTAATGGTAAAGTTATAGTATTATTTGTAAGTTATCAATATTAAATAATCAACATATCGACATCCAACGCTAAACTGGCGATTAATTAATGATATCTACTATTGAAGGAAACAGGGCTAAGTTTTACACCGCCAAACTCTACAGGACATAACCCTTCTTTGGCTAAATTTGTGTTTGCTCATACCATATGTAATGGTAAACAATACGTTCATAAAGTCACCACCTAGAAATGAAAGCGATCCTTTTTCTTTTACCGTCACACTATCTACATTGAAAGACTCAAATTTCCCCCCTTTAATCCAAAACATTTGATGAATAGTTGCCTTACCAATTTTTATAGAATATTCTCCACTCAAGATCATCACGCTCCTCTCAAAGATAAAATCTTCAATTTCTATAATGCCATTGACTTTCAAGTCTGAAAATTGGATAAGATGAGCGCTGCTCATTAAACAGTCATTTAGTTCATTGGGAACGCTAGCTGCATATACTTACCATTCTCTACATGAAACATCCAATTATATATGTTTAGAAGTTAAGAATTCAACTGTGTGTCTAAACTTGGTATAAATAATGAAATTTCAATAGATTCAAATAATGAACTTGGAAACCAATAGTTATATCATTCATATGAAAAGAGCCTATTTATATATCCGTGTAAGTACGGATGAGCAAAAAAGAAAAGGATACTCCTTACCAGAACAAGAAGATCGCTTATTGAAATATTGTGAGTACAACAATATCAAAGTCAAAGGTATTTATCGTGAAGATTTCTCGGCCAAAACCTTCAACCGGCCTAAATGGAAAAAGTTGATGACAGTCATCAAAAACAAGTCATCAAAAGAAGACAGACATATACTTTTCATCAAATGGGATCGATTTAGCCGGAATATTGAATATGCTTATGAGATGCTAGGTTTACTTCGGAAATACAAGACAACAGCAATGGCCATTGATCAGCCTTTGGATCTTTCGGTACCTGAAAGTACGGTCATGCTTGCCGTATACCTATCCGTACCGGAAGCCGAAAACAGCAGAAGAGCTCTGAATACGGCAGCCGGTATTCGCAGGGCAAAATTGATGGGCAGATATCCAAACAAGGCACCTTTAGGTTATATCAATGTAACAACAATAGAAGGAAAGAAAATTATCGCCCTGAAGAAACCAGAAGCAAATATTTTAAGATGGGTCTTCCAACAACTTGCCAAGAACATCCATAAAATTGAGGAAGTTCGGAATATGGCTCATGATAAGGGATTGATATGATCAAGGTCATAATTTTTTAGGCTTATACGCAGTCCCATTTACTGTGGCCTCATTCCCATAAAACTCAATTCCGGAGAATGTGATCTTGTAAAGGGAACACATGACCCCATAATATCCGAAGCACTATTTTACGAGGTTCAGCGCATTATCACAACAAAGAGGAAAGTTAATGCCAAAGACGAATTGCTAAAAACCACATTCTTTTTGCGAGGAGTCCTGGAATGTCCCTATTGTAAAAGAAAGCTCAGCGGAAGCTTTTCCAGAGGTTCAACGAAGAGATATCCGTACTATCATTGTCATGGAAGATGCAAAACGAGGATTAATGCTACCTTACTCAATGATTGTTACCAACACGAACTTCAGCGCTTAATACTTTCAGATAAAGTATCTGATCTTTTTGGTCTCATCTTGGAAGATTGGAATACGAATACCCACAAAACGGTGCATGTACAGCACAGAAATCTTGCGGTAAGAAAACTAAACGAACAGGAATCAATTATGTCTCAAGCCCGGAAGCTGTTCGTAGTTGGAGCTCTGAAACCTGATAATTACAGTAATTTAAAAAGGGAATTTGAAGCTAATGCCAAATGCCTACGAAGGGAATTGATGGATATTAATAGAAAATTAGAAAGCATTGGCCGACAAAGCCAAATAGGATCAAAATCATTTTTAAATATTTTCCTAGGATTTTCAAGCTTGGATTTATCCGACAAAAAGCATCTTGTCAATCTGATCCCACCACTCAAGGTCGATTTCAAAACAGGCAACATGACACTGGGACTAAACAGCGTATTATCAAAAATATTATTAACATAAAAAACAGATATTAAAATAATAAAGATGAACTTTATAGACAAAAGGGTTTCTATCAAACAGGCAATTGATATATTGACACAAAATGGTATCCATGTTGACGAAAACGAAGCTACTTTAATATTAGACTTTCTCTATTTAATATCAAAGAATCACAAAGAGCCAAAGAAGGTGGAAATACCAGAACCTTAAAGAGAATATCGAACTGCTTGAAAAAAACTCTAAACAGAAGGCAGCGGCAGGTTTTCAGAAGATTTTAGGCTATAGTTCACGCAAATTTTGAATCTAAAATTCGAACTATAAATGACAGGGTTCCAAAAAAATTTTGTTTTTTTCCTTAAAAAATAACACTGTACCCGGACACAAAAAAGCTCGATCTAAGTCGAGCGTAAATCCTGTTATTGTCTTAACTAGCGCCGCGGAAAAGGTCTAAATACTAAATACTTAATACTTAATACTCCCCAAAGGGGCAGGATTGGCTCAGCCCCACAAACCCCGCACTCAAACCCTGAGCCATCCTGTGGGGGGTTGTCCATAAAAAATCGAAGCTTCACCGGAGGTGATCTTTTTTCATTCAGGGGCTTGAGCACAAATAAATTTGGCTCTGCCCCTGAATGAAAAAAGCCTCCCGCTATGCGGAAGGCTTCGATTTTTTAGTCGGGGTGGCAGGATTCGAACCTACGACCTCCACATCCCAAATGTGGCGCGATACCGGGCTACGCTACACCCCGAGAAGGTATCACATTTTTTCTTGTGTGGCACAAATATACAATCTTTCCCCACAATCTTCCAAATGATAAAAGCAACATTAAATTAACCAATTGATTATTATGCCAATAAAATTAAATTTCCTCGACACATTATTCCACATTTGAACGTTTATACTTATAAATAGGATTTAAATACGATATTTGGGGTGGAATTCATCTTCCATCACACATAATTATCAATAAAATTATGACAAAAATTTTCAGAAATTGCTTGATCTTATCCTTGTGCCTGACGGCCTGTGTTTCCAATAATAAGGAACAACAAAACGCCGACAGTAGCACGGTGGAGAACCCCGAAGAATACAACCTGACCAAAGCGGAGGCCTTGGAGGATTATATCCTGGCCCTCGACTCCACAGACATTGAAAGCGTGGGAAAAGCAACCTCTAAATTCAAGGAACTTTTTGAAAAGAAGGAAAGCCCAGAAAATGATAAAGGGGTAGCCCTGATCATGGACTATATCGACAAGGTATCCATGTATGCGCACCGCTCGGCTTTTGATGATGAAACAAACTACCGCCCATTGGTCAACATTGAATTCGATGGCGGCAAAGCGGCCGTTCCAAGTGATCTGGAACAAGCTTATGACAAGATCAACCGCAACGGTTTCCGTGTTCGCGAAACAGAAGGTATGTTCGATCTAGAAGCTAACCCGATCTATTTCCAGGAGAACTTCTACCCTTATATCACTTCTGACCTAGAAATCTTATTGCAACAGATCGGACGTGATAATATGGAAGGATATGCAGACGATGCAGCCATCGCGATCCCGTTCCAGTCATTGGTTCAGCGAACGATCTGGTATGAAGATTTCGCCAATAAGACCAAAGGCACAGTCGCAGGCGAAAAAGCACAGAAAGAATACGAGAAATACTTCACGACACTAACCATCGGGATGGACAATACCCCAGCCATCGAAAGTCAGCAGATCTCACCCTACTTCCAGGAAGCATACAGCTACCTCAAGGATTTTTCACCCAACTCTGCCACCTACAAAAAACTGGAACCCTACATAGCACTCCTTCAAGAACAAAAAATCGACGAAGCCAAAGCCATGTTACCAAGTTTAATCGGCAGATCCATCAATTAATCCTTAACTTTGCCCCATAAGAAATAAGTGATAAGAAATAAGAAATAAAACAACATTAAAAAAATTGTAGAACTATAAAATATCTCATATCTCATATCTCACATCTCATATCTAAATACTAAATACTAAATACTAAATACTCTTTAATGTCCCTACCCAAGCCACCAAAAACTGTCGACCTGCATGCCGAAGCATTCTTGGCCGATTTGGACAGCTATGAACTGGATGAACTATTGGCAGAAACGATAGATTACCTTAGGGAACAGCTAGACGCGGCGATTTATTGGGGATATCCGGAAATCAAGTTTATCCATGGAAAAGGCAAAGGAGCGCTTAAAAACGCGGTCTATGAGGAATTGAAGACCTACAAGCAATCCAATGCCATTAGTCATTTCCATCCCTCCTATTCCAATGAAGATATTGTAGTGGTGGTAATCGGGCTATAAGACCTTGACCCGGTAGACCTCATAAGGATATTGTACCAAGTCTTTCACATCATTCCATTGCGGCAACAACTGCATTTGTGCACAAGAAAAATACAGGTATCCATCCGAACCAACGCCTAAGGAATCCGGCCATATCAAACGTGGATCTTGAACCACGATTTCCAGTTTGCCCTCGGGGGTCAATCTGCGAATGGAATAATCAAGAGAGGTCGTCAAATAGATATTTCCTTCATGATCAGCAACAAGTCCATGCGTGATCCCAACTTCGCCCATGTCTTCCACCTTGGATTTTAGGGCTTCATCAGTCAGACTTGCATCTGCTAGATACTTGGTTTCAATCCTATACAAGTTCATCGCATTGATCGGTTTAAAATAAAACCACTTATTGTCCTTAGTCAGTGCAATACCATTGACATTTGATCTGAATGGATTAGCATCCTTATCCCGCATCTCCTTTCCATGATAAGTTAGTACCACATCTGCATTTGCCAAGGTATATTTGCTATTGCTCAGGATCTTTCTACTTTTCCCGGTCTTGAGATCTAGCACAATAATGGAGGCTTGGCCAGGATCGGATAGGTAAGCCAATTTCTTATCAGTATCGACACGAACATCATTCAATCCCGATTTACTCTTGTCCAAATCATCAAACGTAAATATTTGCTTTACCTGATTGCTCTTCAAATCTATCTGGACCAGCTTAAACTGACCTTCTTTCTTATCGCTTCCCCCCTCTTTTCCAAAGATGGAACCTGAAGGAGCAGGTTTGGAATCTAAAACCCACAATTGATCATCGGTATCCACATAGATATCTTGCACATTGACAAAATGCTCCTTATAGTCGCCTTCCACAGCATTCCATTCTGCATTTGGAAAGGCTTTGCGTTCGCCATTGACGATCTCGGTCAATCCAAATAGATAGGGATCCTTATGCGGAAAGGAAACAAATACTCGGTTATCAGAAGAAACGGAGACACCGATGGGTTGCGACTTCCCAAAGGAAGCTACCACCTGCAGATTAGGATCTTGGTTTTGGGCCATAGCATTGAAAATAAAGGAAACAGCTAATAGGATATATAAGGGTAAAGTTTTCATCATCATTCGAATTTGTTGCAGGATTTACCAGCACCTACCTAAACAACAAAAGATACAAAATACTGTTTGGACAAATCAATTTAGTAGAGAATAATTCTATCCAGGAAAACCGATAATTTCCAAGCATATTAATGGACTTCATTCGAGGCATCTTCGAGAATGCTTCGAGGATCATTCGAATATGACCTGAATAAAATTTTAGCCAGCATGGAATTTTCCGAATATGCCTCGAATGAGTCTCGAATAAGACCCCATAAATAATCCCAAAATCTCCCCGATTTCAAAGATTTTTCAGCCAAAATTCTATCCAAGAACCATAAAGCAAAAAAGGAGCCTGCAAATCCTAGCAAGCTCCTTCATTATTATATTTTCAGACTGTCAAAGAGACATAGGTCTAAATACTAAATACTTAATACTAAATACTATTTAACCCCTTCCGTAATCGTAATTTTCCTAAATTCAATCGGTCCATGGTCACCTTGGATATAAAGTGGTCCTGGTTCACCTTCTTTTGAATCAAGCGCACCACCAGTGATTCCAGGGATTTCTTGTTTGTCAATCACTGTTTTGCCATTGATAGCCACCGTAACCAAACGGCCTACAAGTGTGATTTCCATATTGTTCCATTCATTAGGACCATTGGTCACCATCGCGTTTGGCGTCAAGAATCCGTAGATAGCGCCGAAATAAAGGTTTCCAGGATGTCTATCTTTTGGCGAGTCTTCGATCTGAACTTCATAACGACCTCTTAGGTAAACACCAGAGTTACTTCCTTCAGGGTATTTGAACTCTAGGTTCAATTTAAAGTCCTCGAAAGATTTTTCAGTGATCAGGTTTGCACCAGCATCTTCATTGGTCAAAATGCCATCCTTAACCACCCATTTGTTCTTATCGTTTGATGGTTTCCAACCGGTCAGGTCTTTTCCATTGAACAATTCCACAGGTTTGCCCCAAGTAGGTTCAGCCGTGCGGTTCAGGTAAGGTGCTTTTGTACCAGTGAAAGTATATTTCTCACCATTATTGTTGGTGATGGTACCTTTGATTTCAGCACCTGCCAATTCGCCTTCAATCGTAATATCACCAGTGCCACCTTCCCATTGTGGTGGGATAGCAAAGGAGAACTTGCCATCTTGAAGTTTGATATGGGAGATGGGTCTGCTACTGCCGCTATCTCCTACCCAGTACCCTACCAAGGTAGTGAATCCAGATAATTTGATTTCAATCCAAGAAGGCACTTGTTTGCCATTCTTGTCTACGTTCAAGTCCCAACGACCCAATAGGTCTTTAGATTCTTCTGGGATGGTTTGAGATGCAGGGTTGTGTTCCACTTCTTCTTTTTTGTCTTGATTGTCTGCTTTATCCGAGTTACCGTTTTGGCACGAAGTCAAGCCTAATCCAAGAATACTGGTGAAAGCTAAACCGTAAGCAAGTTGTTTGATCATCTTTAATGTATTTGATTGATTATTATTTTAAACTTTATAGTATTGTTCGAAACCGGTTCTAGGTGGCGGTCCGATCAAGAGTGCATTTGCAAATTTATCATTTGTAATCTCTTTTTTGACAGGATCGAACTTAAATTTTCCGTTCAAGCGCTGTGCGATCACCCCAAGGCAGAAAACTTGGCTCAATGGACCTGCGATTTCAAACGGCGAACGTGTCTTTTCCTCGCCTTTACAAGCCTTCAGGAAGTTTGCAAAGTGATTGGAAGGTGATTCCGGAACTACTGGTAGTTTATTTGCGATATCCTTTGCCTTTTGTTCTGGAATAATCGATAAGGTACTGCCATGTGATCCTCCTTTAAAGGTAAGGTCTTTTCCGTAAATGATCTTTCCAGGGTTTAATTTGGCAGGCTCCAGGTTTCCGGTACTTGGTGGCGGAATATTCGGATCTAGACCCGATACGCCATATCCTTCTGGAATTGGAGGCAAGTTATTGATGCCATCATACCACATGATATCCAAGGCTGGCATGCCCTTGCGTTTAGGGAAGCTGAATTTTAAGGTGGATGACATCGGGAAGAAGAAGGAATTATGCCCTTCCAGCATCTCTGCTCCTACCTCTGTCGGAAGGCCCAATTTCAGGAATTCATGGGAAGTATCGAGGATATGTGCACCCCAATCGCCTAAGGCTCCCATTCCGAAATCGAACCAGCAACGCCATTGCCCATTGATAAAGTCTTTGTTGTAATTATGTCCGATGGTCTGCATTTGCCAAAGATCCCAATCAATGGTGCTTGGAATTGGCTCCGCTGGCGGGAAATTCTTGATATTGACATCCCATCCATGCCATCTGCGCGGCATATTCATGTGGCCGACGATCTGGGTGACATCCTTGATGATCCCCGCCTCGGTCCATGCCTTGTACTGGAAGTAATTGGCATCGGAGTGTCCTTGGTTACCCATCTGGGTTGCCAATTTTGGGTTCTTCCTAGCTTTTTCCATCATCAGCTCCACCTCCAAAAAGGTACGGGCCATCGGTTTTTCCACGTACACATGTTTTCCAAGGTCCAGCGCCATCATAGTGATCGGGAAATGGGAAAAATCTGGCACTCCTACCGTCACCGCATCGATCTGGTTACCCATCTTATCGAACATCTGGCGGAAGTCCTGAAAACGTGGAACATCCGGAAATTGCTTGATGGCAGCTTCTGTATGTTTAGCCCCCATGTCCACATCACATAGTGCAACAATATTACATAAACCCGTTTTATACAGATCCATCAGGATTTCTCCACCTCTATTTCCGATCCCTATTGCCGCCAAGTTGACCCGTTCATTTGGCTTGGCCATCAAGATATTTCCCAACGGACTGCTAGCCATCGTCAAGGCTCCTCCAGCGATAATGGATTTCTTTAAAAAACTTCTTCTTGAAAAATGATGATTCATCTGTAATATGTTTAGGTTTACGAATGTTACATGAATGATTAGCTTAAAATTAAAAAAAAATCCTAATTTCAGTCACCTTATTGGACATTAATCCATAAACCTGTTACAATAAAGACATATTATGATGAGAAATACCTATTTGAAATCTGTTTTTAAATCCACATTCGGCCTTCTTCTATTGAGTTCATTGACAATTTCCTGCCAGCAAGCAAATAAAAGTGCGGATGGATGGGAAAACCTGTTCAATGGCAAGGACCTGAACGGCTGGAAGCCTTTGGCTGGAAAGGCAGATTATCACGTTGAAGATGATGCGATCGTTGGAGTAATGACTAAGGGTACGCCAAATTCCTTTTTGGTAACGGATAAGGAATATGGCGATTTTATATTGGAACTGGATGTCAAACTGGAAGGCAGCACCACCAATTCGGGTGTTCAGACCCGAAGCCATTTTGATTCAACCGCCAACAACGGCGCTGGAAGGGTCTATGGTCGCCAAATGGACATCGATCCAACTGCTAGAGCTTGGACCGGGGGAATCTATGATGAAGGCCGTAGAGAATGGCTGTACCCATTGGACCTAAACCCGAATGCGAAAACAGCATATAAACCGAATGAATTCAACCACTACCGGATCGAGGCCATCGGCAATGAAACCAGGACTTGGGTGAATGGTGTACCAGCAGCTTTTGTGGTAGACAGCTTGGATGATGCTGGATTTATTGCACTACAGGTGCATGCCATTCCAGATTCACTGGATGGTAAGAAGGTATATTTTAAGAATATCCGCATTCAGACCAAAGACCTGAAGCCCCAAGAATTCCCTAAGGATGTGTATGTGGTGAATACCCGTGCCAATGACCTGTCGGAAGCTGAAAAGGCCGCTGGATATAGCTTGCTGTTCAATGGCAAGGATAGCCAAGGCTGGCATAGTGCACGTGGTGATAAGTTTCCTGAAAAGGGTTGGAAGATCGAAAATGGCCTGATTGAAGTGCAGAAATCGGATGGCGCAGAATCGACCAATGGTGGTGATATCGTGACCGATAAACAGTACAAGGCTTTTGACCTTTCCTTTGATTTTAAACTGACTCCCGGAGCTAATTCAGGCGTGAAATACTTTGTAACCCTAGACGAAAAAACAGCAGGTTCTGCCATCGGTCCGGAATATCAGATCTTGGATGATGAATTGCATCCCGATGCAAAATTGGGAAAAGATGGCAATCGTACCTTGGCTTCCTTGTATGACTTGATCACTTCGGATCGCAATCCAAGACCTAGGAAACCAATTGGGGAATGGAACCGCGGCAGAATCGTGGTTACGCCGGATAATCATGTCACCTATTACCTAAATGGCTTCAAGATGTTGGATTTTGTGAGAGGTTCGGAAGATTTCAGGAAACTGGTAGCCGGTAGTAAGTACAAAGATTGGGATAAATTTGGCGAGGCGGAACAAGGACATATCCTTTTGCAGGATCATGGTGATGCCGTTGCATTTAGGAGCATTAAGATTAAAGAATTTTAGAAAATAATATAAAAAAGGAAAAGGACCGAAATGCATTCGGTCCTTTTCCTTTTTATAACGAGCTCTAGAATTGAGCCTTAAAAGCTTGGATTTTCTTTTGGAATCCTGCGAATTCAGCGCTCTGCTGATTGATAAAACTATTGTCTTCCAATCGGCCCACCACCTCATTCATCTCTTCTTCATTTTCATAGACCATCAAGCGGAAAGGATTGATGTAATCCTTGCTTCTGGAATTATAGATTTCATCACAGATCCATTTCTTGGTTTCCAAGGCCTCATCAAAAAGATGGCTCCAGAAATCAGCGTTCCAGTCGGAAGTTTCGGTTTCGGTAACCTCTTGTAAAGAAGCCAAGCTATGCTTTAATTTATCAAGGATATAGCTATCGCTCAATCGGTGGTAATTGCTATGCATCTCATCCCAAGAATTGATTTTCTTGTCTTTCAAGTCCTGTAGGAGCTGGTCCAATTTACTTACTGGAACCAATTGGCTGCCTACATTTTCAAATTCCTCCCGCTTCAAGTCGGATTCGGTCAAGGTCTGGATGCTATCTTTGAATTCCTTTGGATCAACATGCTCCAATACCTGGCAGATCGCATAATAACGAACCAACTTCTTGAATAATTGATAAGCTTCTTTTGGCTTCAATAGAACCGCCTTGCGCTTAGAGAACTCGGCATTGTCCAAGAAGATTTCCTCGGCTGCTTTGTCTTTACTGTTCAACCATTCTAGTGGATTTTCGGTATTCAGGGATTTGCTTACAGCGTTCTCAATTTCCTTGATTCCTGTAAAGATCTCATTGACGGTATCCGGTGCCAAGATATCATACTCGAAATACTGGTTCTTGAAAGAACGCTTATCACGACTGATGAACTTATTGGTATTACGCATCAATGCATACATATTGTACATAAACCAATAGCCCGGAACGATAATCAAGCGATCATGGGTGACATCATTGCTCACCAACGAAAACGGGAATTTGATATCCAGTTCATGTAAGAAATCGCCTTTTACAATCAGGGTGTAAGACGCGAATTTGGAATTGTGCTTTAAGCTTACGCATAGTCCTGGCCAAAAACCACGACCTGCGATAATCTCTCCATCTGCACCTCTTGAGTTATGGTTGGATCCAACCGTAGCACCCGCGGCCATATTGCTCTGACCTTTGATCAAGGCCGCACATAGGAAGGAGTTATTATGGTGCTGCTCGTGCGCAGGGAAAATAAGCGAATTAAGGACCTCACAACAGGAGATGGTAGAATTGTCGCCCAAGAAAGAGTTGATCAATCTGGCGCCATATTTCAACTGCGAATAGGAAGATAAGATAAAACGGACTGCCTTCACTCCGTAGAACACCCTACAGCCATAGCCAATAATCCCGTTAACCAGCTCACAACCCTCACCGATTTGGGTATAGGCCTCCGCAGTGGAGTTGATCGTCACGTTTTTCAGTTTACTGATCCCTTTGATATAAGCATCAGAACCAATCTTAACGTTTTTGAAGGTATGGGAGTTCTTGATTACGGTACGATCGCCGATCTCACTGTAATAGCCTCTGATATCATTGAATTTCGCATTGGTGATATCAAAGAAGCGTTGTTGTAAATCTTTATCCTGTCGATTGCGAGTCCATAAATAGACGTCAGCGGCCTGCATGCCATCAAATGGAAGGACCGAACGTCCGCCATTCTCATTACATAGCTCAAGAAAGATCCGGCTTGTGTCAGGGTCACCCGCTTTCAGGATACCATTACCGAATTTAGCATTCGAGCTGGTTTCCATTTCATTTACATTGAGCAGGATCACCTCGTTACCAACGATGAAATGAGCAATATAACGGACCTGATGCAAGGCTACACAATCCCCTAGATCACATGAAATGATCTGGGAGTTGTAGATTCCGACCGGCAAGCGGATATCACGATACTCTAGGTAAACCTCTTCCATATCGCCAATACGCACCAAGCCAAAGAATTTGGACCTTTTGATCTGCTTCGGAAGAAATTTATCCGTGACGAGGACATCATTCCAATCGGTAGATTCATTATGATTGAGCTCGAGGATGCGGACCTCTTCTTCAGTCAGGTTTCTATATTTCTTGTTGGATTTGTTTTGTTGAAAACGAAGGTAGTATTCGTCTTTTCCCTTTGGTAGATAATCGGCGGGTATGAAGTCATACCCAATCCGATTTAATGGTATCTTTATTATATATCCCATGATATTATTCCACAGTTACTGATTTAGCTAAGTTCCTTGGTTTATCTACATCTAAACCACGGTACACTCCAATATAGTACGACAACAGTTGCAATGGAACCACCGTCAATAAAGGAGCTATAACTTCATCAGCCTCTGGAACAACCATGACATCATTTGAAATGGTTGGAGTCACTTCATCTCCTTCCGTCATTACGGAGATTACCATTCCTTTTCTTGCTTTAATTTCTTGTATATTACTTACGATTTTCTCATGGTAAGCATCCTTACTGGCAATGAAAACAACTGGCAATTCCTCGTCAACCAAGGCAATTGGACCATGTTTCATTTCAGCAGCTGGATAGCCTTCGGCATGGATGTAGGAAATTTCCTTCAACTTCAATGCGCCTTCCAATGCAGTTGGGAAGTTATAGCCACGACCTAAATAAAGAACATCGCGAGCATCTTTGTACTTATAAGCGATCGCTTTGATATTGTCAACCTCATTTTCCAATACCCATTGTACTTTTTCTGGAACATCGTGCAACTCTTGACAAAGCTCATCAAAGCGCTCATCGGAGATGGTTCCTCTCGCTTTTGCCAACTTCAAGGCAAATAACATCAACACGGCAAGCTGCGCTGTATAGGCTTTAGTACTCGCTACGCCAATCTCTGGACCTGCATGGGTATAACAACCTGCATGGGAAATACGTGCAATGGATGAACCTACAACATTCACTATACCGAAGATTGTTGCGCCTTGCTCTTTAGCACGTTCAAGGGCAACCAAGGTATCAGCGGTTTCACCACTTTGAGAAATCGCGATGATCACATCATCAGAACTGATTACCGGATTGCGGTATCTGAATTCCGAAGCATATTCTACCTCCACATTTACGCGGCATAATTCCTCAATAACATATTCTGCAACCAAGCCAGCATGCCAACTCGTACCACAGGCTACAATAATAATCCTGCGGGCATTCGCCAATTTATCTTGGATAGCATCTACCCCACTTAGGATAATTCTATGCTCATTCAAGATCAAACGACCTCTTAATGAATCCGCGATAGTGGTAGGTTGTTCAAAGATTTCCTTCAACATGAAATGATCATAACCACCTTTTTCAATAGCCGCTAATTCTAGATCCAGCTTTTGGACAAATGGCGTGATGATTTCATTACCTAGGTTTTTCAAGATCAATTCATCAGGCTTTACGATAGCCAACTCATAATCGTTGATATAAACCACCTCTTTGGTATAAGCCAACATCGGGGAAGCATCAGAACCTAAGAAATGTTCATTCTTGCCAATACCAATCACCAATGGACTTCCCTTACGGGCAGCGATAATGGTATCCGGCTGATCAGCAGCGATCAACAAGATTACATAGGCACCGGTAACCCTTTTTAGGGCAATACGGATCGCCTCTTCAAGACCACATTCATTTTTTTCTTGTATGTCTTCAATGAAGTTAAGTAGGACCTCGGAATCCGTATCGGATTTAAATTCGTATCCTTCTTTCGTAAGTTCGTTCTTTAGTTGGGCATAGTTCTCGATGATTCCGTTGTGGATCATGGCGAGTTTTCCTGATTTGGAATAGTGAGGGTGAGCATTTCGGTCTGAGGGCTCTCCGTGGGTTGCCCAGCGGGTGTGACCAATTCCTGTCGTGCCAGCAGTGGATTGATCACCTACAAACTCCTCTAATGCAGCGACTTTACCTGCCTTTTTGTAAACTTTCAAGGAGTCTCCTTGTTGAAGCGCTATACCAGCACTATCGTAGCCTCTGTATTCTAATTTCTTTAAGCCGTCTATCACGATGGGATAAGCTTGGCGCGTTCCGGTGTAACCGACAATTCCACACATATGTTTTTCTCGTTTTAATTTAAGTTTTAAAATTTTGAGTAAATATATAAAATATATTAGTGCAAACGATTGCGCGCTTTTAAAAACAAAAACCGAACCAATCTGGTCCGGTTTGTAATTAAAATTTCTTTATTCTAGTTCAAACTTGTAGCCAACTCCCTTGACCGTAGTTACATAGCTGTCGCCAATCTTTTCTCGGAGTTTGCGGATATGCACATCAATCGTCCTATTGGTAACAACGACGGAGTCTTCCCAGATGGCTTTCAGGATCTGTTCCCGAGTAAATACCTTGTTGGGTTTGGAGGCCAATAGATATAGCAATTCAAATTCTTTTTTAGCCAATACAAATTTCTCATCGCCACGGAATACCAAGAACGAATCCCTATCGATCACTAGATCGGAGATCTCCAGTTTATCAGTTACTTGATCATCTATAACCTCAGTGGTATTTCTTCTTAAGATCGCATTGATTCGGCTCATTAAAGCCCTAGGTTTGATAGGTTTGGCAATATAATCGTCTGCACCTACATGGAAACCAGCAATTTCGGAATACTCTTCACTTCTTGCTGTTAGGAATACCATAAAGACCTGTTTGAACTCAGGCATGGAGCGCATCAAACGACAAGCTTCAATTCCGTCCATCTCAGGCATCATGACATCAAGGATGATTAGGTCTGGAAAAACCTCTTTGGCAACTTTAATAGCTTCTTTCCCATTAGAAGCGGTATATACTTGGTAACCTTCCTTAGTTAAATTGTATGAAATGAGTTCAACAATGTCGGACTCGTCATCAACCACAAGAATCTTTTGATTATTGGCCATATAAGCTGTTTTTTTGCTAAGGTATATACTTAATTATAAAATAAAGTTACCCAAAAGTTATGAAATTGTTAAGCCTTAAAATAGACTTAACAATTGATTCTTATTTTTTTAAGGTTTTCGTTAAGAAATCTTCCAATTGCTTACCCCTCAAATTCTTAGCAATGATGACGCCCTGCTCATCCAATAGGTAGGATGCAGGTATGCCTTTTATGGAATAATCAATGATCAATGGAGAGCTCCACGCCTGAAGGTCTGAAATATTAGTCCAGGTCAAGTGATCATCTTGGATTGCACGCATCCAAGATCCTGGATTGTTGTCCAAGGACACGCCTAATACAGTAAAATTATGGTCTTTGAAGTTATTATATTGTTTCACAATGTTTGGGTTCTCTTCACGGCATGGCATACACCAAGACGCCCAGAAGTCAACCAAAACGTATTTTCCTTTATAGTCTGAAAGCTTTACGGTTTTATTGTCCGGCGTATAAGCCACGATTTCTGGCGCAGGCTGACCTACAGCCAGCTTCCTCAACTTATCAACCTCAGTCTTGAACTCATTTACATAGCGATTGTTCGGGAATTCTTCCTTGATTTGGTCGGCATAAGCGATTAGTTCCGGTTCAGCCATCTCTGGATCCAAGGTGCTCATCACATAAAAACCAGCGAGGTCATTGTTCTTTTGTGCAAATGAAACCGCCTCTGCGATATAGTTCTTAAAGAAAGGCTCAAACTTCATGAGCATCTCCGACCGTAGATTTTGGATGCCATTGGCATCTAAATTATTGGTAGCACTTGAAAAAGCCTGTTGCAAGGAGTCCCGAACGAAATCAATCCTAGAATTTTGCACCGCGAAGTCCTTTAACTTCTGGGACAGCTCCGAACCCGTCACTTCATACTGTTCTGGATTCTGCAAATTCACATTGAATTCCACTGCTTTTCCAGGTTCCAAAATAATGGGATATCTATTATTCCCGACAGCCAAGGTCAACAGCCTTTCTTGGGTAGCCGGTCTTTCGAACTTAAAACGGTTGCCATCCGCAATAAATGTTGAATCTAATTTCTGCTCACCTTCGTAGAAGCTGACAACTTTCACATTCCCTGGGTTCTCGATCACACCGCCAACCTGAATCGTATCAGAATTTGAACATGAAGACAAACCAGCGGACAACAAACCCACTAATCCAATATATACTGCAAACTTTTTCATTTTTCTTATTTAATAAACTCTCTTGATCTTGAAATCGCTCTTTCTAATCCAGCTGCATCCTTACCACCTGCCGTAGCAAAGAATGGTTGACCACCGCCACCACCTTGGATTTCTTTAGCCAAATCGCGTACGATATTACCAGCATGTAAGCCTTTTTCTTTAGCCAGTTCATCAGAAATCATAACCGTGATGCTTGGTTTTCCATCAATCACCGCCCCTAACACGGCATACAGGTTATTGATCGCTCCTTTCAAGGTATAAGCTAAAGTTTTAACCGCATCTACACTAGGAAGGTCAACGATCGTAGCGACATAATTGATATCACCAACTTTCTCCAACTTCTTCTCGATATCATTTTTCAGTCCTTGCGACTTTTCTTTGACGTAGTTCTCAATCTCCTTTTTCAAGGCGTTGTTCTCATCCAAAGTTTTCGACAAGGCTGAAACAAAATCCTTAGGATTGTTCAATAGCTCTTTTAGGTTATCTAACAACTCAAAATGTTCACGGATCACTTGCTCGGAACGAGTTCCAGTAATCGCTTCAATCCTTCTTACCCCTGCTGCAACCGCAGATTCCGAAAGAATCTTGAAGAAACCGATCTGTCCTGTTGCTGCAACGTGTGTACCACCGCACAACTCCTTGGAATAGGAATCGTCAAAAGTGATCACACGGACATGGTCGCCATACTTCTCTCCGAAAAGAGCAGTAACCCCAGAATCAATCGCTTTTTGGAAAGGAACATTACGTTCTTCCTTCAAAGGAACATCTTGGCGGATCTTTGCATTCACAATGTCCTCAATCTGTTTGATCTCCTCATAAGTCAACTTAGAGAAGTGCGAGAAGTCAAAACGCAACACATCTGGAGAAACCAATGAACCTTTTTGGTTCACATGATCGCCCAAGACTTGCTTCAATGCTGCGTGCAATAAGTGCGTCGCAGAGTGATTGGCTTCTGTATCTTTTCTTTTCTTAACATCCACAACCGCTTCAAATTCGCCACTCAGGACAGATGGAAGTTGGTTTACGAAATGTATGAAAAGTCCATTTTCTTTTTTGGTATCTAAGATGCTAACCTTTTCATTGTTCTCTAAAGAACGGATATAGCCTTTATCGCCAACCTGACCACCACCTTCTGCATAGAATGGCGTTTCAGCAAGTACCAATTGGAATTGATCTTTTCCTTTGCTAGAAACCTTTCTATATTTTAGGATTTCGGTGGTTGCTGTTAAGTTATCATAGCCCACAAATTCACTCTCCGCTTCATCATTTACAATAACCCAATCGCCAGTATCAATTGCTGTAGCAGCTCTTGATCTTTCTTTTTGCGCCAATAATGCCTGTTGGAAACCATGCATATCCACGGTCATCCCCTTCTCCCTAGCCAATAATTCGGTCAGGTCAATTGGGAACCCGAAGGTATCGAACAGTTCAAAAGCAAATTCTCCATCAATCGCGTCATGATCAGCAGAATAAGCTTCAAAACGCTGGATCCCTTGCGTCAAGGTTCTTAGGAAAGAAACCTCTTCTTCCAAGATCACCTTTTCTACAAAATCCTGTTGTTGGTACAATTCATCGAATACCCCTTTAAACTGCTCTGCCAATACTGGAACGAGCTCATGGATAAAAGGACTCTTGAAATGCAAGAAGGTATAGGCATAGCGAACGGCACGTCTCAAGATCCTACGGATCACATAACCGGCCTTATTATTTGATGGCAATTGCCCATCAGCGATAGCAAAACTTACCGCCCTGATATGGTCTGACAAGACACGCATTGCGATATCGGTCTTTTCATCGGTACCATAAGCAATACCTGATTTAGTAGCAATAAATTGAATCAAAGGTTGGAATACATCTGTATCGTAGTTGGACGACTTCCCTTGGATGGCACGAACCAAACGTTCGAACCCCATTCCGGTATCCACATGCTTTGCCGGCAAAGAGACCAAGCTTCCGTCTTTTAACCTGTTGAATTGCATAAATACCAGGTTCCAGATCTCGATCACCTGTGGATCATCCATGTTTACCAAGTCCTGACCTTTTACCTGAGCACGCTCTGCATCCGAACGCATATCATAATGGATCTCGGAACAAGGACCACATGGCCCCGTATCACCCATTTCCCAGAAATTATCCTTCTTGTTTCCTAATAGGATACGATCTTCTGGAATCAGTGCTTTCCAAAGGTTAAAGGCTTCCTCATCTTTTTGCAAGCCTTCGGTTACATCCCCCTCAAAGATCGTCACATAAAGACGGTCTTTATCTAATTTCAACACGTCAGTCAATAACTCCCAAGCCCATTCGATGGCTTCTTTCTTAAAGTAATCTCCAAAAGACCAGTTTCCAAGCATCTCAAAAAGGGTATGGTGATAGGTATCAATCCCTACCTCTTCGAGGTCATTATGTTTTCCAGAAACACGTAGACAACGCTGGGTATCAGCCACTCTTGGGAATTTGGCGACAGCTTCTCCTAAAAATAATTCTTTGAATTGGTTCATCCCCGCATTGGTAAACATCAATGTAGGGTCGTTCTTCACGACTACTGGTGCTGAAGGAACAATTTGATGTCCTTTACTTTTGAAAAAATCTAAAAAGGCTTGACGTATATCTCTACTAGTCATTTAATTCGTGTCTAATTTTAGCTGCAAACTTACTCAAATTTGATGAGTAAACTCGCCAATCAAGCCAATTTTTATTAATATGACGCATATTTTTCCTAAATTTATCTCTGTAAAAACACACAACAAAATAATTCATGAAGATGACAATTATTGTCCCTACTGATTTTTCTGAAAATGCCGGGTTTGCTGCAGATTATGCCTGCCAGCTCGCTAAGGAAAAAGAACACAACATCCACCTATTACATTGCTACACTTCTAGCTCAGTAGGAGAAAATGCTTCTGAAGAAACCAATGGCACTGGCCTCTTGGCAGATCAGAAGATACAAGAATTGCAGACACAGCTGCTCAGGAAATTCCCCACATTGCATATCAGCATTGAATGCTCCAGAGGTTTGATCATCGACAAACTGACAGAACTATCCCAATCCGGCAAATATGCCATGATCGTAATGGGCGCTTCGGGTGAAAGCCAGTTGAAGTCCATTTACTATGGAAGTACCACTGTTGCTGTCGCTTCAAAATCAGAAGTACCGGTCGTGGTCATCCCGAACCAGCCCTTCAATTTCGAGATAAACCATGTCTCTTTATTAACTAACTTTAAAGCGGCCGAATTGGATACTTTAAAGGAATTTCAGGAAATCATCGGGGTACCGCAGGATTTGACCTTGATCCACGTGTTCAAAGAAAGCCAGAAATCCGAAAACATTAAGGATGATCTGGACTCTTGGGCCTTCAATATCCGTGAGATGGGCTCCATCGAACAGGTGAACACCATCGCAGAATCCATCAATAAAGAGGATATCGAATTAGATTCAGTGCCGGAGGTGGTCAGCAAAGTTATCTCCGAGGTTAACCCGCAGATCATCTTGATCACACCCAGTAGAAAAACATTCTTCGAAAGGTTATTCAAAAGTTCTGTTTCTAAAGCCCTAGCTTTGGAACTTAATAAACCAGCTTTTTTCGACAAAATATAAATAAAACTATACAGCATGAGCAAACTACTTATACCTATTGACTTTTCAGAGAATTCTGACAACGCAATCCATTACGCTTGTCAAGTCGCTCAACAAGCTGGACAAGAAATCGACTTGATCCACGTATTCTCTTCCCATTCGAATACCTATGCCAATGTGAAAGGAGAAACTCCATTGAACGACCCTAGAGTTCCTGAAGCTGAACAAAACATGGTAGATACGATCGCAAAGTATCAACAAGAATTCCCTACTGTGAAGCTGAATAGCATATTTAAGGATGGTAATCTCTACGATGGAATCAAAGCGGTAACCAATGCAACTCCTTACGATGCCGTTGTCATGGGTACACAAGGCGCTTCTGGCTTAGATGCTGTTTTTATCGGTAGCAATACCTATGATACCATTTTAAACACCACCACTCCGGTCTTGGCCGTTCCAGAAACCTGCACTGAATATAAAAAGGACAATATCGCCTTGCTATGCAATTTTAAAGAAGCTGAGCTTACTGCTCTGCAACAGGCAGCGCCATTATTCAAAACAGATTATAGATTGGTATTGATCCATGTAAATACCAACGACAGAGCCATTAAAGATATTGATGCTGACTTTAAGGAATGGATCAATAGAATCGAAAGCGAATTGGGCATCTCCGATATCTCTTATATTATCAAACCACAAACTTTGTTCATGCGCCAGAAAGAAACTGTTGCACAAGCAATCACTTCCGTACTATTGGATGAACAGGTGGACATCTTGATTTTGACTAAGAGCAAGAAAAGTGTCTTCAGACAATTGACAGAGTCCAATGTGATCAAAAAAATGGCCTTTAACATTCAAATCCCGACATTCTTCGCAAGGGTTTTGAAAGCGTAATTATAGGATTTTCACTACAAAATCATGATATTTTAGGCTGAGTTGCCAAAACAAGTTGTTTTGGCAACAAATTTGCCATGCCATTGGCATAAAAGCATATAATATTATGAAAACACTTTACTTTAAAAAAGTTAGCGCATTAGCTGCTGCTGTTTTAATCTCTTCTGCTACTTTCGCACAAACCAACACGGCTACTGTTGAAGGCACGACTACTTTAGGTCCAACTTCACAATACAGAACTTGGTCTATCGGTATCAACGCAGGGGTCCTTAATCAATCCAACATTTTCGGCTTCAATAGAGCTGGATTCGATAAATTAAACCACAACGTAGGTTATTCGGCTTATGTAAAAAACCAAATCTCTCCTTCTTTCGGTATTAAAGCTCAATACATGGGCGGTAAAGTTAGTGGAGTGAACGAAACGGCTGGCGCAGCAATTTCTGAGTTTGAAACAAAGATGCCTTGGTCAGCTGCTGTATCTGGAGAGTTCACTATGGCGAACACCAACTGGAGATTCTTTAACAGCATCATCAAACCGTACTTCGCTGTCGGTGTAGGTGCATTGAGTTTCGAAACAACTACAAAAACAGGAGAAACTTCAACTACTGCAGAATCTTCAACAAAATTATTTGTACCAGTTGACGCAGGATTCAAATTCGCTGTAGCGAAAGGAATCAACATCGACTTGGGTTACCAATTGAACTGGGCTAACCAAAACTTTGATGGTATCCGTGGCGGTCAATACAAAAACGACCTATTCTCGTATGCTCACGCTGGTCTAGAAATCGCATTAGGAGATGGAAACAAACCTTACCTTGGCAACTCAAACCCTGTAGCGACTATGGCTGCTAGATACGATGAGTTAAAAGCTGAGCGTGATGCTTTGGTTGCTGCAAATGAAAAATTGCAATCCAACATGGACGAAATCAACGCTGGTCTAGAAGATAACGATGGCGACGGTGTTGCAAACAAATTCGATAAATGTCCAGATACACCTGCAGGAACTAAAGTTGACGGAGCAGGATGTCCACTTCCAGAAGTGAAACACGAAACTAAAGTTGTTGAGAAAATCGTAGTTACTGAAGAAGACAGAAAAGTTGTTGATGAAGCGATCAAAAACCTTGAGTTTGACTTAAGTAAAGCTACCATCCGTCCTACTTCTTACGAATCATTGAATAGAGTTGCAGCTTTATTGATCGAGAAAAACTTCAGCTTAAAACTTGCTGGTCACACCGATAACACCGGTTCATTACAATTGAACTTACGTCTATCAAAAGAACGTGCAGAATCAGTTAAAGCTTACTTAGTATCTAAAGGAGCAAATGCATCACGTATCGAAGCTACAGGTTATGGTCCAAACCAACCTATCGCTACCAACAGTACTCCAGAAGGACGTCAGTTGAACAGACGTGTTGAATTTACCTTATTCTAGGCATAAAATTGCATTAAGCTAAACAACATACAACCAAAAAGGGCCTGCATTTGCAGGTCCTTTTTATTTATCCCATTTCTTATTCAAGATACGGTAGTATTGTATCTGCTAAGAATGTGCCACCTAGACTTACTCTTCTTCTGGCTCTATCTTTTGCACATTTTTCAAAAGCGTCTTAAACCTGATTCCAGAACTCTGTTGTACCGTTATGGTCTGATGCCCTGATTTGCTTACATGCAAATCATTCACCCTACCCGATTTTCCTTTATGGGTTCCGCCCATTACTCGGCAATAATCCCCATTCTTTATGCTTTCCATCAACAAATAATTAAGTAAAATAAAAAGGGGTAGAAAGCCCAAGCCCTACCCCCATTTGTCAATAAGATTATCCTTATTCAGAAGTTCCAGAAGCCTCAGCTTCCTTTTCTTTCCTGATTTTGGAATGTTTATGTCCGTATAAGAAGTAGAATGCAACACCTATTGCCATCCAGATTCCCAAACGCTCCCAGCTCTCAATAGGAAGACCAGCCATCATCAGCACACATACCAAGATACCTAAGATTGGAATCAAAGGCACCCAAGGCGTCCTGAATGGTCTCTCTAGTTTCGGGTTAGTCTTACGCAACACCAATACACCGATACATACCAAAGTAAAGGCAAATAAGGTTCCGATACTTACCATATGTCCTAGATCCGAAACCGGAACAAAGCCTGCAAATAAACTTACAAAGACCATAAAGATCAAGTTAGTTTTCCAAGGCGTTTGACGTTTAGAAAGATCTGAGAACAATTTAGGCAGTAGACCATCCTTACTCATTGAATAGAACACACGGCTTTGACCTAGCAACATCACTAGGATTACCGAAGTATACCCAGCAATGATCGTCACGATCATCGCAGTATTCAAGAAATGATATCCAGTTTTTTCAAATGCTGTAGCTACCGGTTTTGCATCTCCACTGAACACAGTGTAAGGAGCCAAACCAGTCATTACATAAGCAAACAATACATATAATATAGTACAAACGATCAAGGAACCGATGATCCCGATAGGCATGCCTTTCTTAGGATTTTTCGCTTCTTGCGCCGCAGTACTTACCGCGTCAAAACCAATAAATGCAAAGAATACAACCCCTGCAGCTTGTAGAATCCCTGTCCAGCCATAGTGTCCCCGATAATCACTATTCCAGAACTCCCAGAATCCCATTTGACCTGACTTCACCATTTCCTCACCCTCATTGGTAGGGATCAATGGTGTATGGTTTGCAGGATCAATAAATTGCCATCCTAATACGATAAACAAAATCACAACAGCAACCTTCAAAATAACCAAGATGTTATTGACAAAGGAAGACTCCTGCGTTCCGCGCATTAGCAATAGCGAAAGCAAACAAACGATGATGATGGCTGGCAAATTGATTACCCCGCCTTCGAATGGACCCGCCAGCACCTCTTGGGAGAGATGTATCCCCATCAGCAAGAACAGCTCATTCACATATTGCGACCAGCTCACCGCTACGGTAGCAGCAGCCAAAGCATACTCAAGTACAAGGTCCCAACCGATAATCCAGGCCATAAACTCACCCATGGTTGCATAAGAATAGGTGTAGGCACTACCAGCAACAGGAATCATGGAAGCAAACTCTGCATAACAAAGCCCCGCGAATGCACAACCAACCGCAGCAATAATAAAAGATATCATTACCGCAGGCCCCGCATGGTCAGCCGCAGCAATCCCTGTCAAAGAGAATAAACCAGCTCCAATAATGGCTCCAATTCCTAAAGCGATCAGACCAGAACTCGACAAGGTCCGTTTCAGGGTTCCTTCGCCGCTCTGCTCAGCCTCAGAAATCAATTTTGTAATAGATTTTTTATACCACATAAATTTAGATGAATAATTAAAGAATCAAACCTACAAAAAAATTAAAATAGAATCCAATTCATTAACAATTCATTATCGATGACGCTAATAAATTAAAAACTACAATGATTTAACCCTTATTCCTTGCGATCATTCGTTTTCTGCCAGCATTTACAAAATAATTATTGGCAGAAACTGATCATATCAAAACAATTAAAAACAGTTCCTTTATCACTTTTTTGCTACATCGAGCAAAATCTTCAATTTTCTTTTATAAGTATTGATTTATAAACCAAAACCTAAAGAAAAAAAGCTTGTTTAATAGATAGGTAAAGAAATTGTGGGGACTGCATTAATGTGCAGGAACCGAAAATCGGGAAAACCACATTTTTTAACATACAAACTATTGAAAATTAGGATTTATCAATTATTGTATTTACCTTTGCACCGCCTTAGGCAATAGTGCCTATTGTATATTTTATTTCATGAACCCATTTTTAGAACTGGGAATCCGTCATGAGATTGTTAATGCCATCACTGAGTTAGGTTTCGAGAAACCTTCTCCCATCCAGGAAAAAGCCATTCCTGTATTACTGACTGGTAACGACGATTTTGTCGGATTAGCCCAAACAGGTACAGGGAAGACAGCGGCATTTGGTCTTCCACTTTTAGAACAACTAGACTTTTCATCAAAACAACCTCAAGCATTGGTTCTATGTCCAACGCGTGAGCTATGTTTGCAAATCGCAAGAGACCTAGAAAAATTTGCCAAGTACATCGATAACGTACATGTGGTTGCCGTTTATGGCGGTGCCAATATCGGTGATCAATTACGCCAGATTCGTCGTGGTGTACAAATCGTGGTTGCAACTCCTGGTAGGATGTTGGATATCATTGGCCGTAACGCCATTGACTTCTCCAATGTTCGCTATGTGGTGCTTGACGAAGCTGACGAGATGTTGAACATGGGATTCCAAGAGGACATTAACAATATCCTTTCTGAGACTCCTGACGACAAAAAAACTTGGTTGTTTTCCGCAACCATGCCTAAAGAAGTGCGCCGTATCGCTCAAAACTACATGAACGACCCGAAAGAGTTAACTGTAGGTACTAAGAATACGGGTAACGAGAATATCGAGCACCAATACTTCATGATCAAGGCGAAAGACAAATACGCTGCTTTTAAACGTATTGTCGATTATTACCCAGAGATCTTTGGTATCGTATTCTGCCGTACTAAGATTGAAACGCAAGAAATCGCTGAAGCATTGATCAAAGACGGCTACAACGCCGATTCCTTGCACGGTGATCTTTCGCAACAGCAACGTGATAAGGTAATGAAACGCTATCGCGAGCGCAACTTGCAACTATTGATTGCTACTGACGTTGCAGCACGTGGTATCGACGTTAATGACGTAACACACGTTATCAACTATTCTTTACCAGACGAAACTGAAAACTATACGCACCGTTCTGGTCGTACTGCTCGTGCCGGTAAAACTGGTATTTCGATCTCATTGATCAATGTGAAAGAAATGAGCAAAATCCGTCATATCGAAAAGATTATCGGAAAAGAGTTTATCCGCAAACAAGTTCCTCAGGGTACTGAAGTATGTGAAAAACAATTGTTCTCTCTTGTGGACAAAGTACACAATGTAGAAGTACATGAAGACCAAATCACAGCTTTCTTACCTCAAATCATGGAAAGTTTGCAAGATCTTTCTAAAGAGGAAGTAATCAAAAGATTTGCTTCTTTGGAATTCAACAGATTCCTGAACTATTACCAAGATGCTCCTGACTTGAACATGGAAGCACGTGATGCTAGAGGCGAGCGTGGTGAAAGAGGTGAAAGAGGAGATCGTCGCTCTGGATCTAAAGGTTATACACGTTTGTTTATCAACCTTGGTTCTGTGGATGAGTTCAGCCGTGGAGATATGCTTTCTTACATCTGTAACAAAGGTAAAATCTCAGGCAAATCAGTTGGTAAAATAGACCTAAAAGGTGTATTCACTTTCTTCGAAGTACTTGATGCTGACGTAGACAGTGTATTCCAAGGATTTAAAGATGTTGACTTCAACGGAAGAAACGTAAGAATCGAAGTTTCTGGCGACAGACCTTCATCAGACAGAGGCGGAAGACGTCGTTCTGGAGGATTCGGTGGCGACCGTAGAGATAGAGGTGATAGAGGTGGTGACAGAGGATCTCGCGGTGGTTCTGGACGTAGAGACAGAAGCGATAGAGGCGACAGAGGTGGATCTGGTGGTGGTGGTTTCCGTGATTTCTCCGGAAAACGCAGAGACAGAGAATCTAGAAACAGATACTAGAAAATAAAAAAATAAGCTCCAAATTGGAGCTTATTTTTTTATTACTTGATCCTGATCTCTTCAGCATGCCTTTTCATCTTGCTATTGCCATTTGAAAAGTTACGCATCAATTGATAGGTATTTGGAATCACCGATTTAAATCTTTCCAAGGTCATATCCGAGATATTTCCTCGGTCAAAAGGCACCACCTTCACATATTCCTGGATCTCATTTTCCGTCCTGCCATATTTATAGTCATAGGTAAACCTGGCCTCTCCCCCTTCCAACTGCACCGATTTATTATCCTGATTTGGAACAGAGATATAAAACTCCGAATTCTTCAACATATCTCCCTTGGAATTAAACAATTCCTGTTCTTCCAGTGCTTCATATAGTTCACGAGCCACAAAGACCGATGGATCAATGATATGCACCTCATTATCGATCAATGCTCGGTACTTATATTCGCCATCATTACCCTTGTATTCCTTCAACTCGCCTAAGACCTGGTTGATCTCCTTGACCAGATAAGGATAATGCGTACAACCCAACACCATTGCTTTCAATGGCTTTGCCCCTTCCGTCTTACGCATCTGCTCCAGTAAGCTCACCAAATGGTAACGGATGTAGTTTTCCGAAGAATTGATCTGCATCATGGTGCAATCCTCAGTATCCTTGCTATCGCAGAGCATCTGGTTCTTATCAAAATTAAAATTATAGATATCCAATAGCGTCCGATCTATTTTGTAGTCTTTGCTATCCAGCGATGGCCCTCGGTAGTCCGCCCTCGGCGCATTTGCACTGGTCTTAATGAAATCCGGTTCTTCATCCACTGCCTCAGCAACCCCATGCCCACCTTGATTAAAGATCTGCAAATCTCCTGTATGGCCTGTCTTGGCAATCTGCTCCCTCAATGTACGCTCATATCCTCCAGAAGCAATGGTCCCTACCGTAGCAAAAACGGCTATAGAACCCGATTCTTCCTTATCAAACAAAGCCAAAGTACCACGGGCAGCAGCATTGATCACACCGATCACTGGAATATCCAAGTTCGTTTTTTTCATAAAAGCTTCGGCATCCTTATAGCCATAGGCAGTTGCCGTATTGCAGGCAATCACGATCGCTTTTACCTTTTCCTTGTCTTTATTGAATTTTGCCGATTGATAGTTCGGGTAATACTTATTGGAAAGCAAGAATTGGAAATCCTTGATGATATGCTCGATCAATAGCTCATCCTTTTGAGCAGCATGATAGTTCCCATAAGGCATGTTCGCCTGATCCGCTAGATAGATAAAATTCTCTTGCTTAAAATCGAGTAACCCATCCTTTTCCTTTGATCTCGACTGATTGTTATGCTCATCAAAATTCACAAGGGCGTCCAACACCGTCAAACCTCCCGTACCGGAATCAAAAACACCGATCGGTAGATTGTTCAATGATTTAGGATATTTCTTGAAATCAACGTAATAAAAGTTTTTCTGGTCCTTCAAGATTGCTTCCTCAATCTTTAAAGGACTCTGTGCCTGGACATAACATGTACTCCCAAGCGAAAGCGCAAAAATGGCCAAGCCATTTAGGATAGTTAGGTGCTTCATTGGATATTCGGTAGATTGCCGTAAAGTTATCCGTTTATTCTGATATTCAAAATAAAAAACGCAGAAACGTGCAATTATCGCAAATAAAAAAGACCAATATTCAAATATTGGCCTTAAATCTTTCAAATCTTTGCTTCAACTGCTTTCGCCTAGATCGCCTTAGTCTAGAATATCGCACCGGATAATGCCGTTTCTTGGTAATATTGTTAAATATCAAGGCCACTAGCAGCAAGATCAGAGCACCCAATAAAACCGGGGCCAATACATATAAATAGCCTAACTCCGTGATTTTAGCACCTCCACTGACAGCAATCAGTGCGGTCGCACCACCTGGAGGATGCAGGGTCCTGCTGAATTGCATCGCCACGATGGAAGTGGCTACGGCTAATGGTGCTGTCAACCAGATCACATCCGGTAATAGCTTGGCAATGGTCACCCCTACGATGGCCGACACCACATGTCCACCCACCAAGTTCCGAGGCTGTGCCAATGGACTTTGGATAGCACCATACACTAAAACAGCAGAGGCTCCAAAGGAGCCAATTAAAAATACATTTTCTAAAGGAGGAAAATGGAGCGACTGTATAAAGGCTATCAGCCCAATACCGACAAATGCACCCAGGAAAGACCAGAAATGCTCCCTGAAATCCACCAAGGTCTCTCGGTACATCACGTACCGATAAACCCTAAAATGCCTGGTTACTGATTTTTTAAGTCTATCAACCAAGGTTAGGAGATATTGCGCTGTCTAACCGCTTCATAAATAACCACTGCCGCTGAAACCGAAACATTCAGGGATTCAATCTCGCCGAACATTGGGATCTTAGCCAATTTATCCGCAATACGGATCAAATCGTCTGATACACCAACATCCTCTGCTCCCATGATGATACAGCTAGGGGTAGTATAATCCACATCGTAGATCGATTCCTTGGTTTTTTCGGTACTCACCACCAATTGCACTCCTGAATCAATCAAGAATTTGGCAACACGGCCTAAAGAGTCCTGTCTACAAACTGGAATCTTATAAAGCGCTCCAGCCGAAGTCTTGATTGCATCCGGATTGATCTCCGCCGAACCTTTCTTAGGAACAATGATCGCGTGCACGCCAGCACATTCCGCTGTACGGGCTATCGCTCCCATATTCCTGACATCCGTAACCCCATCCAACATCAACAACAAAGGAGTCTCCCCTTTTTCATAGATCGTCGGCAATAGATCTTCAATGTCCTGATAAGTGATAGGAGAGATTACCGCGATGACCCCTTGATGGTTCTTGCGGGTAATTCTATTTAATTTTTCAATAGGCACCTGTTGGAATGCTAGATTCTGCTCCTTGACTAAAGCTTTGAATTCTGCAAACAAAGGTCCCGACAGACCACGTTGAACAAATAAGGATTCTATTTCTTTTCCGCTATCGATGGCTTCCATGACAGCACGGATCCCAAATACCATCTGATTTGTCTCACGCTTTTCGGACCTGTCCCTACGTTGAAAATTTTGCATGTGTTATTGTTATGGATAAAGGCCTTAACAGCCTGAAAATAATTCGTACAAAGGTAGAAAAGAAAAATGATTAGCTTAAACCCAAATCAAATGTTTTTCTCAACTCATCAAGCATAGGATTTTTGGCAACCATGGCTTGATATTTCTCTTGTGATGTATAAGGTTTGCGCTCTTTGGTCTTCTCCACCATCAGCCCGTCAATATCCAAGGAGAAGTTGCGCAATTGCACCCTCAGGTAATTCAGCATATCGATCTTGCCCAATTTCAGCTCTTCCATCTGCACCATGTTCTCTACCTCTACCTTGATCGTTGTCCCTTCTAGCACTGGGGCATTCGAAGTCATGATGGTATACAGCGTAATCTTGCTTTCACTACGCAGGATTTCAGCAAACTCATTCCACTTGCTCAGAAAACTATTCTGGGTAACCTCATAGAATTCATTTCCTTCTACCAACTCATTCTCTTCGTCAGCATCTGACTTTTTATCGTCAAAAATCGTGTTCAGATTAGGAACAGAAATAGAAGTTTTGATATTACCCCAACCTTTAGTGGCTGGTTTAGGAGTATCTGTCGCTGGTGCTGGATTTGAGCCAACTACAGCCGGTTTAGCAACAGGTGCACTTGGCATCGGTTTTGGCATTGCTGCCGGTTGCGAAGCGGGTTGAGCCACCGGAGAAGCAATTTTCCCCGTTGCAGCTGGCGCAGAGCCATTTGCAGCACTAGGGCTTATACCTGGGTTAGGGAGTTTTTTTTTTAATTCAGCTAATGCTGGTAGACCTTCTGCTCCTAGTTGAATGGCACTCGCTATATGGCACATTTTCAATAAGGACAGTTCTACCTGCAATCTTTGGTTTTTACTACTGCGATAATTGACCTCACATTGGTTGGCAATATTCAGGGCAGACAGCAATAAACCGCTGGAAAGCGATTGTGACTGTTCCAGATATCTTTTCTTCACGTTTTCACTCACCTCCAACAGCTTCAAGGTACTTGGTTCCTTGCTCACCAATAGGTTACGGATATGCGATGATAAACCTGCAATAAAATGTCCGCCATCAAAACCATTGTTCAACACCTTATCAAAAATCAACAAGGTATTGGCGGCATCCTGTCTGGCGATTGCATCCATCAATTGGAAGTAATAATCATAATCCAGGATATTCAGATTGTTGATTACTGCTTGGTAAGTCAGGTTCTTGTTTGAGAAACTGACGATCTGATCAAACATCGAAAGCGCATCCCGAAGACCGCCATCCGCTTTTTGAGCAATGACATGCAGACCATCCATTTCATAGGTCACCCCTTCTTTTTCTGCAATAGCAGAGAGATGGCTCGCCATATCATCCACTTTGATTCTATTGAAATCAAAGATCTGACAACGGGAAAGGATAGTAGGAAGAATTTTATGTTTTTCAGTGGTCGCTAAGATAAAGATCGCATAGGAAGGTGGCTCCTCTAAGGTTTTCAAAAACGCATTGAAAGCCTGTTGCGAAAGCATGTGAACCTCATCGATGATATAGATCTTGTATTTTCCCGTTTGAGGCGGGATCCTCACTTGATCAATCAATGAACGGATATCATCCACGGAGTTATTGGAAGCTGCATCCAGCTCATGTATGCTGAAAGAATTTCCATTCTGGAAGGACTTACAGCTATCACATTGCCCACAAGCCTCATTCGATTCCGTGATGTGTTCACAGTTTATTGTCTTGGCCAAGATACGGGCACAAGTAGTTTTACCAACACCACGAGGACCACAGAACAGAAATGCCTGAGCTAACTGATTGTTATGTATTGCATTCTTAAGTGTTCCGGTAATGTGTTGCTGCCCTACTACCGAGTCAAAAGTGACCGGCCTATATTTGCGCGCAGAGACAATGAAATTATCCATGCACGAAGATAATCATTTTCAAAGTTTGGCACAAACAAAAACGGTTTTCAGAAAATTTCTCTTGACAAGGGAATGATGAGCGATTAGGGACAAATTTGCGGCGGGCGAAAAATCCTAATAATGCTGTGCCGGGTCTCGATATATATAGCGCAGCCGAGATACAGCTCGACCATCTGAATAGTTCTTGGTCCATCCTCACATCCCTTTCATCCTGGTTCATTCCATGATCTTGGTCCATCCTCACATCCCTTCCATCCTGGTTCAAAAAAAGAGTCGCCTTTTCAGGCAACTCTCTCCATTTAAATTAATCAAAATAATATTTTCAATTACGCGGTTTTTGGTTCGTTCTGTACCAATCTCCAAAGGACAGCACCGATTACGGCACCAACAAATGGAGCAACCAAGAACAACCAAACTTGAGAAATTGCATTTCCACCTGCAAAAATCGCAGGGCCAAGGCTTCTAGCAGGATTTACTGAAGTCCCTGTGATAGGAATAGCAACCATGTGGATCAACACTAAGGAAAAACCGATCGCTAAACCCGCCATCGTTCCATTTCCAAGTTTTGATGTGGTCCCCAAAATAACGAACAAGAACAGCGCTGTCAATACCGTTTCGGTAATAAACGCCGCCATCATGCCGTATTCATTTTGATAACCTGCGCCCCAGCCATTCGAGCCATAAGCCCATTCGCCAGCACTGAAACCTGCTAACTGACCGGACAAAATAGTCTTCAACACAAAGGCACCTAAAATACCACCCAATACTTGGGCAGCAATATAAACTATAGCATCCTTTCCTGACATTCTGCCCGAGACTAGGACACCCAAGGTAACCGCCGGATTGATGTGACAACCCGATACACCGCCAATCGCATAGGCGAAAACTACCACGGATAAACCAAATGCCAAGGAAATCCCCAATAACCCTAGGCCTGATGTATGTGCAAGCGTGTCACCTCCGGCAACCGCTGCAGCACCACAGCCAAACAATACCAAACCAAATGTTCCAATCAGTTCAGCAATGAATTTTGATAATGTTTTTGTTTCCATAATTTATTATTTGGATACAAATTAACAATTAATATCAATAATTACCTCATAAAATAACGGTAGAATTATCTCCACAAAAACGGAGATTCTCATTTATTTTCAGAAGGGAAGGGAGCATCATTTTAGTTTTCAGGAGATTAATCGAAAATCAATAAATAAAAAAAAGGACCGATATCACATCGACCCTTTTTCTTAATTGTTTTACCTAATAACCTTTAAATCACCAAACAATTTATTGAAACAAATTACTTGACTCAAAAGTAGGGCTATTGGTTAAAGTTACTGTTAAGAGAAAATTAAATAATAAATTTCCTTTTATCTCGCCTTTGCCGTAGCCAGCATCCTTACCACTTCATCGATCGTGGTACGGCCTGCTTCCACCATTTTATCTGGTCCCGGATAGTCCGGATCAAAGGTTACAGTCTTCGTTTTTTCTTTATATGCGAAGGTCAGCTTATACCTTGGCTTACGCTCGCCAGCTGCCCTCTTGCTTAAATCAACCGTCATATCATCTGGTAAATTCCAGAAGCCCAACTCCTGCGCTTTCCTGTGTAGATACAACAGGTCATTGTCACGAAGTTTCAAGCTATCCTCTACCAGCTTATTGTCTTTAGTAAGGTAATCGTACTCCTGTGTCTTGGAATTGAAGTGATTCAACATCGAATCCGGAAATCCATAGGTAATTTCGATATGGTCGAAATCCGAATACCGGTATGGTGCATTTTTCACCATCGCCGAATAGTAATACACACAGTAAATTAAAAATGGAACTACTACACATAGCCCTAAGAAAATCTTTTTAGTTTTTTCTGACATGATACGCTATAAAATGTGCACAAAAATAGGGATTTGTACAGATTATAACAGGCTTATTTGAGAATAAAGCCGAATATCGGACATAATACTGTCATAAAACAACAGCCACTATCCCTTTGGCGTACCGCTCCGCTTGAAATACTTATAATACCAACTATCGTTCAGATTGGAAATGATCACGCCCTTACGCGTAGATACATGTACAAACTTACCATTGTGCAGGTAGATGCCCACATGATCGATATTACGCCCGCCAAATGAAAAGAACACCAGGTCCCCTTCTTTCAATTGCTTCTCATACTTGCGCTTCACATTGTCGGCCATGTCCCTGGATGTCCTCGGCAGCTCTTTTCCATAGATCCTATCGTACATCAAGGTCACAAAACCCGAACAGTCCACCCCTCTTTTATCCATTCCACCCATTCGGTGTGGAGTGCCCATCCATTCGTCGATCATCAGGTACAGACTCTTATTATCCAGATCTTTGGTCTTCACGCCCAATAATTCCGCATAATTATCCAACTTATTACCCGAATACTCCATCCCACGCGCATCACTGGCATCCGAAATCGGTGCTCCTTTCTTAGGCTTTACACTTCCATAAGAAGCTCCGCCCGCAGTTTTTCGTTTCGCTCCACAGGAACTCAACACAATTGCCGCCAAAAGAAAAAGTAATAAGCTGTAATTAATCTTCATCCAAAACCTCCAAATCAAAAATATCAAGCTGTACAATCAAATGCCACCTGTTTTTTTCCACAAATGTGATTTAATTATTTGCCTAAGCCACACAATATAGGTTAATAATCCTTAAAAACCGGTTTTTGGAGCAAAATATTTGTCGTGACAACCAATTTTATCCGCGCTAATTTTTACCGGAACGATTTGAATTGTCTTTTCTATGTCATCAACTGTTTTTACCATTAGCGCATAGTCTTTATTTCATTTACTTTTGCGCCATGAATAAAACAAAAGGCGCAATAGCCGTATTCATTGGAGCCGCGAGCTTCGGAATTCTATCCACCTTTGTTAAAAAAGCCTATGCCCAAGGTTACAACCTAGGCGAAGTGACCGGAATCCAAGCCCTCTTAGGGGTCATCTTCCTCTGGCTAACTTGGCTACTCATTAAAAACTCCCAGAAACAGAAATCCCAAGTACCACTAAGTCCGAAATGGAAAATCTACCTCAGTGGTATTAGTACGGGAATGGTCAGCATATTATATTATAAATGTGTAGAACTGGTGCCTGCATCGCTAGCCATCGTCTTGCTGATGCAGTACATCTGGATCGGGCAGATTATCGAACTGATTTTCTTTAAGGTAAAACCGCAGCTAAGCCAAATCATCGTTATCCTCGCCATCCTTGCCGGTACCGTCTTCGCTACTGGAATGATCGAGGAACCCCTTGAATCCTTCTCTTTATTAGGGATTGGTTACGGTATGCTGGCTGCAACGGCTTATTCCATCTTTATGATCGTCAATGGTCGCGTGGGCAATGATTACCATCCAATCCATAAAAGCGCCATGATGATCAGCGGAGCCTTGTTCCTGATCCTGATCAGCCTACAACCCTTCAGCTTGTTCAGCCCCGAAACTTTCATCGGCATCCTGCCTTATGGCTTGTTGCTTTCCATTTTTGGAACCGTTATCCCACCCTTGCTCTTTGCTTATGGAATGCCTAAAGTGGGCTATTCCCTTGGGGCCGTCTTGAGTGCCGTAGAATTGCCAGTGGCAGTCTGCATGTCCTACTTGGTGCTGCAAGAATCGGTTAGCTGGGTTAAATGGGTCGGTGTTATTTTTATTCTTCTGACGATATTCTGGAAGAATAATTTGAAAACAAATAGCTAAATTTTAAGGTTTTTACGCTATACTTGCAGTTTTAGAAATTATATTTCAGTTTTAGTCTGATCACCCATAACAATCTAGATTGAAAACAAATACATTATGGAGAACTACCTTTATCTCGTACTCATCACGCTTGCTGTCTTAGCAATTATAGACCTGATGGTCGGTGTTAGTAACGATGCTGTAAACTTCCTGAATTCAGCCATTGGATCGAAAGCAATCCCTTTCAAAAGCATTATGATCATTGCCAGTTTGGGTATCCTTTTCGGATCGGTCTTTTCGAGCGGAATGATGGAAATCGCCAGGAGTGGGATCTATGTCCCCAGTAAATTCTCCTTCGATGATGTAATAACAATATTTCTCGCCGTGATGATTACGGACATCATCTTATTAGATGTCTTCAACTATTTCGGCCTCCCAACTTCGACCACCGTATCCATTGTATTCGAGCTCTTAGGTGCTGCCATCTGTTTGGCCATCTACAATATTGCCATTAAGGACGGTGATTGGTCTACCCTTTCTTCCTATATCAATACGGATAAAGCCTCCGAAATTGTCTATAGTATCCTATTGTCCGTCGTCATTTCCTTTACCGTTGGTATGGCCGTACAGTATATTTCTAGGGTATTGTTCACTTTCCAATTTGAAAAAAAATTAAAGACCATTGGCGTATTCTTTGGCGGTATCGCTATGGCATCTATCTCCTATTTCATCCTGATCAAAGGGATGAAAGGCGTATCCTTCATTGGTTCTGATGTTAAAGATTGGGTTGCGACCCATGAATTGCTACTTCTAGGTGGATCTTTCGTGGTCTTCACCATCTTGAGCTATATCATCAACCTATTGGGTTATAATATTTTAAAGGTAATTATCGGCATCGGTACTTTCGCGTTAGCGCTTTCATTCGCTGGAAACGACTTGGTCAACTTTATCGGTGTACCCGTTGCGGCGGCTCAATCGGTAGAGATCTTCCAGTCCATTCCAGGAGCCAATTCCGAAACTTATATGATGGATGCTTTGGCGTCCAGCGAAATCGTCGCTCCTACCTGGATCCTATTGTGTGCAGGTATCATTATGGTAATCACCTTATGGACTTCTAAAAAGGCTAAGACAGTTATCGAAACTGAAATGAGCCTTTCTAATCAAGGGGATGGCACGGAGAAATTCAAGTCCAATATGCTATCGCGTAGCATCGTTAGGGGATTTATCAGGATTGGCTCAGGTCTGAGCTATTTGATGCCAAGAACCTTGCAAGCTAGCTTGGACAAGAAATTTGAAAATCCATTATTGACAGCTCATAGAAAGAAAAAGAAGTCAAAAGATGAACCTATGTTTGATATGATCCGGGCTTCGGTCAACCTCATGGTTGCCTCCAGTCTGATCGCTTTAGGTACCTCGATGAAACTTCCACTTTCTACCACCTATGTTACCTTTATGGTGGCCATGGGTTCTGCATTTGCAGATCGCGCTTGGGGCCGTGAAAGTGCAGTTTACCGTGTATCGGGAGTGTTCCATGTCATCGGCGGTTGGTTCGTGACTGCGGGCTGTGCATTCGCTGGGGCGGTTATCTTTGCTTTCTTCCTGAAGATTGGTGGTATAGTCACCTTTGTGATCTCCCTAATCGTCCTTGCCCTATTGCTCTATAGAAATGCCAAGAGCCATGACCGCAAGATCAAAGCCAAGGCATTGCAAGAACTGAACCTGGAAAAAGGTGATATCATCGGCCTGCAACAGGTTATTGAAACCTCTGCGCAACAGATCAGTGAAACCTTTTCCAAGACCAACCTTTTCTTTAAGGAAGCAATAGACTCCTTGATCAAGGAAGACCTGGATGCTCTGACAAGCAACAAAAAGCTGATCAAGAAATTGCAGAACGACCTGAATTCGACCAACAATGCGATGTATGATTATATCCGCAGCTTGGATGATAACTCCGTTAAGGGAAGCCGTTATTACATCATTTCCCTAGGTTACCAACAGGATATGGTGGAAAACGTGGCAGTCATCAACTCCAATGCCATGTCGCATGTTGACAACAACCATAAACCACTGAAGATCAGCCAAGCAAAAGACTTGAAATATGTGGTGGAAAGAATCGCTGAATGGTTCTCAAAAATCAACATGACCTATAAGCGATTGGATTTCAGCAAAATAGATGAGATCATCAAAGAAAGAGAAGATATCCAAGAATACATCAACAACCTGTTGGACAAACAGATAGACCGGATCAGGACTTCTGAAAACAGTCCAAAAAACAGCAGGCTGTACTTCTCCATCCTTCTTGAAACCAATGAGCTGATCAGTTCAACCTTCAAGTTGATGCGTCTGCACAAAGAGTTTGACAGCTTCAGAAGAAGAAATGCTTAGCAGCTCAAATTCAACTCATCAAAGAAATCAATCCCCATTACAAAGGGCACAAAAATAGCATAAGGAAAGGCAGGATTTAGACCAAAAGGAATGGTCTAAATCTTGACCTTATTCGAGATTGCTTCGAGACATGTTCGGGAAATGGTTAGAAATAATTCTATCCAATTCGAACGTTTCCGAATATGCCTCGAATGAGACTCGAACCAAGTCCCGAACCAAGTCAGAATAAAACCAAAAAAAATCTGGGATCTTCTATCCGATTAATGCGCTAATACCTCAGGCAATTCCTCGATATCCACATCCCCATTTTCAGAAATGGAAATGAACTTAACGGGAACCACCTCGTTTACCAACAAAGGATCATAAGGTGTACGCACTTTCACATAGTTCTTGGAGAAACCATGCATATAACCATCTTTGATATCACCTTCAAATAGCACCTCATCGATAGCACCTAACTGCGATTCGTAGAAGGCTCTACGTTTCTTTTCAGAAAGGATATGCAACATCTTGCTTCTATCGCTACGTTGGGCACCCGGTACGGCACCTTCCATTTGAGCGGCAATGGTATTTTCACGTTCGGAATAAGTGAATACATGTAGGTAAGAGGTATCCATCTCATTCAAGAAGTTGTAAGTATCTATAAAATCTTCACGGGTCTCGCCAGGGAATCCTACGATTACATCCACTCCAATACAGCAGTTTGGCATCAAGGATTTGATCTTCGCTACACGTTCGCTATACAATTCGCGTTTGTAACGGCGTCTCATTTGGGCAAGCACCTTATTGTTTCCCGACTGTAGGGGCATGTGGAAATGCGGCACAAATCTTTTGGACTGGGCTACAAATTCAATGATCTCATTGGTCAACAGATTGGGTTCGATGCTGGAAATACGGATTCTATCGATTCCTTCCACTTCATCCAATGCTTTTACCAGATCCACAAAACGATCTTGTCGTTTTCCTTCACGGATGCCGTAGTCACCGATATTGACTCCGGTCAAAACGATTTCCTTGACACCTGAAGCGGCAATCTCTTCGGCTTGGCGAACGATATCCTCAATCTTGCCTGAACGGCTGGCACCACGTGCCAAAGGAATCGTACAGAAGGTACAAGAATAATCGCAGCCATCCTGAACTTTCAAGAAGGTTCTGGTACGGTCGCCAATGGAGAATGCAGAAACGAATTGATTGGTTTCATCGATAGGGGCATTGTGCACCACTGCTTTTTCGTTCTTGGTCAGGTCATCGATATGTTCGATGATATTGAATTTTTCTGCAGCACCAAGGACCATGTCCACGCCTGGTATTTCAGAGATTTCCTTGGGTTTCAATTGCGCATAACAGCCAACAATGGTGATATAGGCATTTGGGGAATGCTTCAGGGCTTCCTTCACGACCTTTCGGCACTTGCGGTCAGCATGGTCGGTAACCGAACATGTATTGATCACATAAACATCTGCCGCACTATTGAAAGGCGTAGTTTCATAACCCGCATCCTTAAAGATACGACCTATAGAGGAGGTTTCTGAAAAATTCAGCTTACATCCCAACGTATAGAAAGCAACTTTTTTTCCCATAATATTTTGCAAAAATACATAAAATGATGCAAAATGTTCAGTATTGATGAATTGTGATATTTTAATGATTTAACCCATGAGTGTAAAAAAACCGGAAAGTTCCGCAAAGGCCTCAAAAAGCAAAATACATTTTCAAAAAAAAGGGTATCTTCGTAGGAGAAAAAAATCAAGGGAAATCAATGAAACAGTATTTAGACTTACTTGAACACGTATACAGGACTGGTGTTGAGAAAACGGACCGAACTGGAACAGGAACTAAAAGTGTATTTGGGTATCAGATGCGTTTCAACTTGAAAGATGGTTTTCCACTTGTAACGACCAAAAAGTTACATTTACGTTCCATTATCCATGAGTTGATCTGGTTCCTGAAAGGCGAGACCAACATCCAATACCTCAAGGAAAATGGCGTGAGCATTTGGGATGAATGGGCAGATGAAAACGGCAACTTAGGTCCTGTATATGGATCGCAATGGCGTTCATGGCCTACTCCTGATGGCCGTCATATTGACCAGATTACCCAAGTGATCAATCAATTGAAGAACACCCCGGACTCCCGTAGGATCATTGTTTCGGCATGGAATGTGGCTGAAATCGAAAACATGGCTTTGCCGCCTTGTCACGCTTTCTTCCAATTTTATGTAGCTCCAGCACAGCCGGAGAAAGGGATAATGAAACCGCAGCTCTCTTGCCAATTATACCAACGCAGTGCAGATATTTTCTTAGGGGTACCCTTCAATATTGCGTCCTATGCCCTATTGACGATGATGGTGGCACAAGTATGTGATATGGAAGCCGCTGAATTTGTCCATACCCTTGGGGATGCGCACATCTACAGCAACCATTTTGAGCAGACCGAACTGCAATTGTCTCGTGATCCAAAACCTCTTCCGCAAATGAAGATCAATCCTGAGGTTAAGGATATCTTTGATTTCAAATTTGAAGATTTTGAATTGGTCAATTACGAACATCACCCGCATATCAAAGCTCCAGTAGCTGTATAAAAAACTAAAATATTTAAATGAGTTATCCTAAAGTTACATTTATTGTGGCGGCAGCCGAGAATAATGCAATTGGAATAGATAACCAAATGCCTTGGCATTTACCCAATGATTTCAAATACTTTAAAGCCAAGACCATGGACCATTCCATTGTCATGGGCAGGAAGACCTTTGAATCCATTGGCAAAGCCCTGCCGGGCAGAAGGAATATCGTGATCAGCAGACAGCCTCAATTTAAAGCCGAGGAAGTTGATGTGGCGAATAGTATAGATGCAGTAATGAACTACTGCAGAGATGAAAAGGAAATATTCATCATTGGGGGAGCTGAGATCTTCAAACAGTCTTTGCACTTGGCCGATGAAGTCCTTTTTACCAGGGTGCATACAGACATTCCTAATGCAGATTCCTTCTTCCCCGAATTGCCGGAGCAAGAATGGGAATTGGTCAGTCAAGACCCCCATCATAAGGATGAAAAGCACAAGTTCGACTATACTTTTGAAGTTTATAAAAGAAAATAAGGGATACCAAACAAGGTTTCCCTTTTTACGTTAAAGAATTATGAGTAATAGCAGTATACAGTTCCAATTATCTTTTATTGAACCCCAAGCACATTATGTGGAGGTTCGAATGATTCTAGAAGGATTTGGTCAAGATTACCTTGACCTCAAGATGCCGGTCTGGACCCCTGGCTCCTACTTAATCCGTGAGTTTGCGAAAAATGTGGAGCAGATGCAAGTAGAAGACGCAAAAGGAACAGCACTTGAATTTGATAAAATCAACAAGAATACCTGGAGAGTTCATTCAAAAGGTTCGCAGGTAAAGGTTTCCTATCGGGTTTATAGCTTTGAAAGATCGGTACGCACCAATTTTGTGGATGATCAACATGCCTTTATCAGTCCTGCTGGTACTTTCTTGTATCTTGATGGCTATCTAGACCATTCATCGACCGTACAGGTCGAGCTTCCAAGTTTTTGGTCCAAGATTTCCACCGGTTTGGATTTGGTGGAAGGAAAACTGAACCTATTCTTTGCGGAAAATTTCGATATCCTGTTTGATTCTCCATTAGAGATCGGTAACCAAGATAGCTGGACCTTCAATGCTGCCGGTATTCCGCATGAATTTGCCATGGTGGGAACGGCGAACTACGACAGGGACCGCTTGTCCGAAGATATTACCAAAATTGTAGAGGTAGAAACGGCGATCTGGGGATCGAATCCGAATGATCGATATGTTTTTATCACCCATAACTACCAAAGCTCTCATGGTGGTTTGGAACACCTGAATTCGACTGTTTTGGCAGCTTCGAGATCAGCTTATTCCAATAACATCACTTATAATAATTTCTTGAGCTTGGTAGCCCATGAATATTTCCACCTCTGGAATGTCAAGCGTTTGAGACCAGCCAATTTGGGTCCTTTCAACTATGATGAGGAGAATTACACAGCTTTGTTATGGATCTTTGAAGGCTTCACCGCTTATTACGACAACCTGATAACCCGAAGATGTGGTTTTAGGAATGAACAGGAGTATCTGAACGAATTGGTTTCAGAATTCAACTTGGTGTTGAACCGCCCTGGTCATAAGGTTCAATCGGTAGGTCTTTCCAGTTTTGATACCTGGATCAAACAATATCGTCCGGATGAGAACTCATCCAACGTCAGCATTTCCTATTACAATAAGGGGGCGATGTTGGCTACCATGATCGATATCAGTATTATTGCAAAAACAAAGGGCAGCAAACGCTTGGACAATGTCCTAAAAGCCGCCTATGATAAATATTACCTTATCGAGAATAGAGGGATTACCGAGCAGGAATTCCAGGAATTAGCAGAGGAAGTTTCAGGAGTATCCCTACAAGAGATTTTTGATGCAGTCTATACCACCGAAGAAATAGACTATAATGCCTATTTCAATGCGGTAGGTTATCAATTTATCGACATCAACAAAGCAACGGAAACGGCTAGCATAGGGATCAAAGTATCCCATCAGGATGGACGTACCATCATCAAGAATGTGGACCGCAATTCCGCAGCATGGGTGGATGGATTGAATGTGGATGATGAAATCGTGGCAGTGAATGGCAATCGTTTGGATCCGATGGGAAGAGAATTGGATCAAGCTGTTCTCAACAGCCAAATTGGCGATGCCTTGCAGATCTTGGTTGCTAGAGATGGCCTAATGCGTGAAATCACTATCCATTTAAAAGCTAGTGAAAAGGTTTCCTATGTCATTGAAAGAAAAGAAGACAGCACCGAAGAGCAGAGAAGATTAGGTGATATCTGGCTTTCTCTTTAAACCTTAAAAACATAAGAATACCCTGCAATGGAACCCCTTTCGTTGCAGGGTATTTTGTTTTCGCTCATCAAAACCAATTAGTCACTCATTATCAATAATTTATTTCAAATTTTTCATTATTTTTAATGGCACACAATTAACAGAATCGAACCTAAAACCAATTATAGGTTCCGTACCGTTTAACCAATTACGGCCATGCAAATAAAACCCATACAAAACCACAACCTCTATGCTTATCGGCGGCTCCGTAGAGCAATAGGCTATCTAGGTATTTTCCTACCCACAATTTTAGTATTGCTCTCCCTCATCAAATTCTTTACGACCAAAATACAGCCTTCCATCAGCCACTATTACTATACAAACCTTCGAGAGATCTTTACAGGTACCTTATGTGCAGTAGGCTTATTTTTGATCTGCTATAAGGGGAATGGGAATAAATCGATCCTCAAAAACGATAATGTACTGACGAATGTGGCCGGAATCATGGCATTCGGGGTAGCTTTCATTCCAACGGACCCCATTTCAGATTCCTGTTTGAAATGCACCTTGATCAACTTCAGCTTAACTTGGCTCCACTATGCCTTTGCTGGCGTTCTCTTTTCCATCTTTGCCCTATTGTCCATTAATGTCTTTACGATCGGGCAACAAAAAAACACGGATATCCCCGTCAGCATGTTCAATGAGAACCGTATCTACAGATTCTGTGGCTATGGGATTATTGTATGCGTGGTCATGGTACCCCTAAAATTATTCCCCTACTCGACCCTTGTATTTGAAGCCTTAGCCCTTTGGATGTTCGGGATCTCCTGGCTTATCAAAGGAAGAGCCCTAGGCGACGAAGGTGTCATAGGCGAAAAAGTCTATCGGGAGCATAATGCGGTGGATACGGAGAAGGCGGTGGAGTAGATATGAGATGTGAGTATTGAGTATTGAGATAGTAAATTTGAATAGATGTGAGATTTGAGTATTGAGATATGAGATAGTAAATTTGAATAGATATGAGATGTGAGTATTGAGATATGAGATAGTAAATTGGATAGATGTGAAATGTCAGTATTGAGATATGATATAGTAATTTGGATAGATATGAGATTTGAGATATGAGTATTGAGATAGTAAATTGGATAGATATGAGATGTGAGTATTGAGATATGAGTATTGAGATTTGCGATAGTAAATTTGAATAGAAGTGAGTTACCTGTATTGAGATATGAGACAGTATATTTTCCAGACTTTCTATCTCAAATCTCATATCTCACATCTCAATACTTTTAACAACCAAAACGCCTTGCTTTCAAAAAGCAAGGCGTTTTTGGTTGTTAAAACGTATATCTTATCGAGAATCCAACGCCGTCCCAGATCCTGAATCCACTTTCTTGTAGGAAATCGAAATAGGGTTTGATATCTAGTGACAATGCTAGTGGAGCTTCCGGAATTTTGTATTCCACTCCGACGATACCATCGACACTAAGTGCCATTTCAGAATGTTTGTCGAAACGCTGTCCTTCTTTGTTGGTGAATGCTTTACTGGTATATGAACCGATGGAACCACCAAAACCCCAGAACCAAGAGAAATCATTGTACAATGGCATGTGGTTTTCATAGAGACCTACCAAGCGGAATCTGCTGTATTCCGAGTTGCCCTGAATGCTTAGGATACCTTCCAAAGCTTTGTTAGGATTCATTGTATAACGATATGTCAATCCTGTTGCCGAACCAAATCGGGCACCAATTGCATGTTGGGATGGTAACTGCGCGCTGGCAAGGTTAGTTGAAGCGATAAAAGCGATAAAAACTAATGTTAGTTGTAAGATTTTTTTCATTTAAAACAAATTTCTATTCATCAAAAGTACTATTAATTTTTTAAACGCCTAAAACCGATTTTCGGTATAATTAAAGTCAAAAATTATTATGAACGCATAGTTTTTCTTCAAAAAATTATATATTAGTCATTACCTAGATATGTATAACCAATTTTGTATTTTTAAGGGGAGATAAACATTATGAGCAATAATAAAAGATTATTCGATTTAATCAGTAACTATCAGAAGGACTTTGCCAAGGACATCATGGTTGCTGGTCGCTCTAAGGATGGTTGGAAGACCTATTCCAGCAATGAATTTGTTGAAATCGTCGATTATATCAGTAAGGGTTTATTGGCAAAAGGAATTCAGAAAGGCGATCGGATTGCCTTGATGTCGGGAAACAGACCGGAATGGAATTTCATTGATTTTGCCTGTAACCAATTGGGGGTGGCTACTGTGCCATTATACCCTACCCTTTCTAATCAGGACCTGATCTATATCCTGAACGATGCCGGAGCAAAGCTATTGTTTGTTAGCAATGAAGAGTTGGCCAAAAAGGCTGACTTGGCATTGAAAGAAAACAACCAAGAATTAGAGGTATTCACTTTTGATGATATCCAAGACCGCAAGAACTATCTTGAAGTATTAGGGCTTGGTAAACAGAACGATCAAGATCTGCAACCGTTCAGAGATGCGGTGCAACCTGATGACCTATTGACCTTGATCTATACCTCGGGAACCACGGGCAAACCAAAAGGAGTTTACCTATCCCATAACAATATCATTTCCAATGTTGAGGCATGTAATCATTTGGTAACGGATGAATACAAGAAAGCATTGAGTTTCTTGCCTTTATGCCACATCTTTGAACGTATGGTGGTGTACCTATACCTTTCAAAAGGGGTTCAGATCTATTATGCGGAAAACCTGGATAATATCGTGGTTGACATCAATGATGTGAAACCTGACCTATTTACAACGGTTCCCCGTGTATTGGAAAAAGTGTATGACAAGGTCGTTGAAAAAGGTAAGAACCTAACAGGGATCAAGAAATCATTGTTCTTCTGGGCATTGAACTTGGGCCTTCGTTATCAAGAACCTAAAAAGAACTCCGGATTTTATAACTTCCAACTGGGTATTGCGAGGAAATTGATCTTTTCGAAATGGAAAGATGCATTAGGTGGAAACATCAAATTGATTATTTCTGGTGGTGCTGCCTTGCAGGAGCGCTTAGCGAGAGTGTTCTGGGCTGCTGGCATCAAGGTATTGGAAGGTTATGGATTGACTGAGACTTCTCCGGTAATCGCTGTAAACTCATGGAAAGAAGAAGACGTGAAATTTGGTACTGTCGGTAGGGTGTTGGACAACTTGGATGTCAAGATCGCTCAGGATGGAGAGATTTTGGTTAAAGGACCTAGTGTGACCAGTGGCTATTACCATAACGATGAGGCAACGAAAGAAGCCTTTACCGAGGATGGCTATTTGCACACAGGTGATATTGGTGAACTGACTCCGGACGGTTTCTTGAGAATTACAGACCGTAAGAAAGAGATGTTCAAAACCGCTGGCGGTAAGTATGTAGCTCCGCAAGTTTTGGAAAATAAATTGATGGAATCTACTTTGATTGCGCAGGTGATGGTGATTGGTGAGAACCAGAGATTCCCAGCTGCATTGATCGTCCCAGCTTATGAGGAGCTTGAAAAATATGCTAATCACAAGGGTATCAGCTACAGCTCTAAAGAGGATTTGATCAAGAACAGCGACATTTTAACCAAATACGAACAGATTATATCACAATCAATGGCTAACTTTGGGCATTGGGAGCAGGTGAAGAAGTTTAAGTTGTTGCCGAAAGAGTGGACCATCGACGCTGGTGAGTTAACTCCGAAGTTAAGCCTTAAACGGAAAGTTATCCTGCAAAAGAATGAAGAGGTAATAAAATCAATCTATTCTGAACAGGGATAATCTATGCTAAAAACAATTTGGACCAAGATAAAAGAATTCTGGCAACTCCTACTGAATGCGGGCAATGCATTTGCTGATGACAACTGCATGAAGCTAGCCGCTTCCCTCGCGTATTATACGGTATTCTCAATTGGTCCATTGCTGTTGATCTTAACATGGACACTTGGATTTTTCTATGGCAGTGCCCTAGATGGTAGCGAAGGTGCACGTGAGCAGGTAATTGATGAGTTGAATCAATTGTTTGGAAAGGAAATCGCCACCTTGCTGGAATCCACGGTTCATAATCTCTCACTTTCCAGTCGTTCGAATATTGGCATCATCGTCGGTGCAGGCACCTTGATGTTCACTTCTACCACTATTTTCGTAGACATCCAAAATTCAATCAATTCCATCTGGAAAGTAAAGCCTAAGCCTAAAAAAGGCTGGTTGAAATTGATCATCAATAGATTGATCTCATTCTCCATGATCCTAGGTTTAGTATTCTTGTTGTTGGCTTCTTTGATTATATCCAGTTTGATCGGTGTCATGACCAGCTATTTCAATCAGTTTATGGAAAACTGGGACATTAGCTTGATCGATTGGGTGAACACCGCCATTACCTTTCTGGTGATCTCTTCCTTATTTGGGATTATCTATGCCTTTCTTCCAGATGCAAAGGTTCGGTTTAAAGATATTTTAGGGGGAGCATTGTTCACGGCCTTGTTATTTATGTTCGGCAAATTCTTGATTTCCCTATACCTATCACAGAACATCACGGCGAGCTCTTATGGAGCCGCAGGATCCATTATTATCCTATTGGCATGGGTTTATTACTCTGCTGCCATTTTGTACTTTGGTGCGGAGTTTACGAAAGAATACGCCATCAAATATGGCAAGGGGATTCAACCTGCCTCCTTTGCTGTTTTGGTTAAACAGACCGAATTGGAAATCGACCCTGAAACGGGAATTAGGGAAGTAGTAAAAAAACATAGCGACCCTGTACAATAGTGGAAGATCAAAAAAGCATCCAATACATGTTATTGGCGGGCTTTTTCTTTGCCCTGATGAATATTAGCGTCAAATTGGTTTCGCACCTTCCGACCATGGAAGTGGTGCTATTCCGATCGGTCTTCAGTTTGGTTGCCTCCTATGCAATCTTGAAGAAACAAAATATTCCAGTTTTTGGAAATAACAAGAAATTACTGATCGCAAGGGGAATCGCCGGCTGTTTAGGGCTGGTTGGTTCATTCTATACCTTGCAGAATATTCCATTGGCATCGGCCGTCACCATTAATTATACCGCTCCCCTATTCACTACGATCTTAGGGATATTCATGGTCAAGCAATATGTCAGGCCTATCCAGTTTCTCTTCTTCGGAATGGCGATCGCTGGGGTCTTGATGATGAAAGGTTTTGATTCCAGAATATCCAATTTTGATTTGGCGGTAGGTTTGATGTCCGCATTATTTGCCGCAATTGCCTATAATATCATTGCCAAGATTAAAACCAGCGAGCATCCCTTGGTGATTATATTTTATTTTCCATTGATCACAATTCCTTTTGTGGGGATTTACAGTATTTTCGACTGGAAGACTCCGGAAGGCATGGATTGGCTTTATCTTTTATTCGTGGGTATACTGACGCAATTGGCGCAATACTATATGACCTTATCTTATCAAACAGCAAATCTTTCTAAAGTATCTAGCTTAACGTATTTAGGGGTAGTCTACGCATTGGGGTTTGGCTTCTTCTATTTCGAAGAATCTTACAATATGTATTCCCTTCTGGGGATAGGCTTGATTATCCTAGCTATTTTATTCAATCTGCGGGTGAAGACCGGCAAGTAAAGGTTCCAATAAAAAGAGCGGGCAGCAATATATATTGCTGCCCGCTCTTTTTATATGGAAATCCTTTTATTTCACATTGTAATAGTAGATCTGTCTACCGACATTGCCTTGCAGGTCATTACCTTCCACAACTACCTTATATTTACCAGTTCCATCTGCATTGAAGAATTCAAGGTTGACTTCACCTTTTGAATCTACACGAATATCTGGGTTCCAATAAACCGTCGTTCTATAATCGTTGGTATTCTTGGACTCTGGAGTAGTATACTTCGGCTCGTAGAACTTACGTTCCTTAACATAACCCAAAGGATAGAAATCAATCACATTTGATTTAGGAAGCATCGCTTCGATCTGTGACATGGTCATACGAGGTTGTTTTTTCTCTTTCTTGGTAATGATGGAAACCACACCATCGTTGTTGTACAGGTTTCTTACGGTACCCAGGTCATCACGCATAAAGATCTCGATAGCCTCGATATCTGCCACCTGAATGGAGTTGATAGAAGGCTCATCGATTGGCATACCATTCAAGAAGAATTGTACTGGCACGCGGCTTCCTTGATTGAAATTCCTGGTGATATAATATTTCTGTGTATTGACATCATAGGTAATCCCAGTCAACATGGTATTTAAACACATGCTCAAGACATTACAGCCATTGAATCGACTACCATCAATGCGATGTTCAGGCATGGAAAGACCAGTCAATGCTGAGAAGTCCTTACTGGTTTGTTTCTTCTCTTGCGTTGCTGTCACAACTACCTCTTCGATTAGGTTATGCGTTCTGAATTCCTTTTTGCTATTGTCTAAATAAGCTTTTAGGTTTTCATCGATATTTTGGATGTTTGCCCCTTTATTAGGGTTCCCTTGATCAATTTCAGGGAACAAGGTTGGATCCATGGTGATCACCAAGCTTCTAAAGTTGTCATTACCCCTTGCATTCAACGTAGCTTTCAAGGAGTCTGCGAATACTAAGTTTTCAAAAGTATAACGACCTGAATTATCTGTATACGCATCTTTCTTGATCGCTGCACCAGGAATGCTCAACAATAAGCCTCCATTAGGCTGAACGCGACCTGTATTTTGGCGAAGAATCCCCGTGATCGTAATTCCTTGTTCAGGCATGAACTTCACTTGAGGAAGCCTTCCGCTCACTAGGTCTTTATATTCGAATCTTCTAAATCCTTGAGTCAACATCAAAGCATCCAAAGCTTCTAATCTATTTTCGTTTTTCGGATTGAAGTAATAGTTTGGCTTTTCTATATAACCTTTTAAATCTGATGCAACAAGCATATTGCTGACAATACCCTTGTCGTTGTCATCATTGTAAGGGACTTTAGTTTCATCGATTACAGCTACGGAGAAGTTACCTGGTAAGCTATCCACCTTGGTATCCAGATTCAGTTTCATTTTCACCAAATCTTTTCTTGCATAATCAGTTTTATCTGTAGTCACTTGGATGCCGATCAATTCCTGAGGTTGGATAAATACCAAACGTTCTGATACTGGCTGACCATCTGGGGTCATCAAAGTAACCTGTACAACGCCATTAGGAAGTTCCTTTAAAGGGATCCTAACAGATACTGCTGGACTTTTGATAGAAGCCTGAGCAGCATAGATCAAATGTCCGTTCAATTGACCGAATACATAGTAAGGTTTGTTTTGGATGGTATTGAAATACTGATCGTTGGTTACTAAACCTAGATTAATGAATTCCTTATCCTGAGAAACAGCAACTACGTTGATTTTATCATCGACCACCGCTGGTAGATCAACGGTCTTTTCTATACCATTACCTAAGGTCACTACTGCTTTATAGGTTTCTCCGGAAATCGGAATCATGGTAAATGATCCCATACCCATGCCGTAGTCTTCAAAAGTGGCAATCTCTTTCTTTTTGCTATCGATGATCTTTCCTTTAACAGGGACGGATGAACCTCCTGATTCCATAGCTTTGAATGCTACCTTTTTGGAAACACCTGAGATGAGGTCCCCTCCTTCTGGGAAGAATTGAATATCTACCTCTTGGTAGGCATTGGCTAAGGAGTACTGTCCAGTTTGGCCTTCATCCAATTGCACAACCAGTCGACCGCTCTTGAATTTATCTTTTTCTTTATGGGATAGGTTGATGGTAATACGACCGAGGTCGTCAGTTTCTGCCTTACCTTTATCAAAAGCATCCCACCCATCATTGGCTTCCCAATTCAACTTCTTACGACCTAAGGCCTGTCCATCTGGACCTCTAAATTGAATAGTGGCTTTGGTTCGGTTTCCTTCTTGTTGGTAAGTGATATTGGCGCCCATCTTTTTATTTATGGCATCGCCGATAGGCACTACTTTATTGAAAAAGTAGTCCATATCAAAGTTCATCATCCACTTACTGTATGCTCTGAATCTATAGTTATCCTGTGACCAGAACTGGGGATCAAGAACCAATTGACCTTTACCGGCACCCTCTTGCATTGGAATCCTTAAGGTTTGCATCAAAGAGTCCCTGCTGTTGATGATATCGACATAGACGATCTTGCTGGGGTCGTAATTAAAAAGGTTGGTATTTAGATAGGTTTTGAACCATAATGTATCTCCTACGGCGTAATAGGGCTTGTCAAAGTGTAAATGCACTTTTTCCACTGGGTAAACCGAGAAATATTTTTGAACATTTTCTACTGCAGTATTGATTGGAATTGCAGGTTTTTCTTGGCTTTTAGCAGTGCTGAATAATGAGGTTAAAATTACAAGGGCTAAAAGGAATCGATTAGTTAAATTCATCAATATTCAATTTTGAAAAAGCTAAATATATTGATTTTTTAGGGAACAAGGGAAGCCTTAAGGAAATTTAACAGATACCTACAGCAATGGCGCAAGCAATCGACAAAGGGAATCGACGCCTCTTTTCCAAGCTTTTCTTTTTTTCCAATCTTTGATGGTGATCATCACACAGTTCTCTCGATCGATATCAAATTGCTTTTCCATATCTCTACAGAAATCACGATTGGAAATGACTGCAGCAACTTCATAGTTGATATAAAAGCTCCTGAAATCGAGGTTGACAGTACCAACGTATGCGATCTTTTCATCGATAATCGAAGTTTTGGCATGTAGGAAACCTTTTTCATAAAGGTATACCTTCACTCCTCTTTCCAATAGTGGCTTGAGATAGGAATAGGTGGCATGTTGCACAAACCATGAATCACCCGCTGCTGGTATCATCAATTCGACATCGACGCCAGCAGCAGCGGCAGTCTTCAATGCAGTCGATAATTCCTCCGAAGGAATAAAATACGGGGTACATAATTTAATGCTCTCGCTAGCCTCCCCAATACTGATCAGCAAGGCTTCCATATTGAAAGGCCCAATAGACCCAGGGTCGCTTGAAGATAATGCAACCGCACTCAGTTGATCGGTAACCACAGGGGTTTCACGAAGGTAGCCCTCATCTAATTTAAAAGGTTTGCCGTCGGTTTGATTCCATTGGTTCCAGAAACTGATCTGGAACATGGCGCCAACATTTCCGACGATCTTGACCGAAGTATCTCGCCAATATAAGCCAAAGTCATTCGGGTTTGCATAGCGGTCGGAAATATTGATTCCGCCTGTAAAGCAGACAAAGCCATCGATTACGGCAATCTTTCTGTGATTTCGATAGTTAGAGTTTGCCAAAGAGGTAAATGTCACGGGCAAGAAAGCCTGGAATTCTATTTTACTATCTTTCTTTTTGCGCATGTAACGCACTACTTTTGGAGAACCAAAGCTATCCACTATCAAACGGACAATGATTCCTTCATTGGCTTTCTTTTCCAATAAATCCAATACTTGGGTGCCGATATTATCTAGATCGAAGATATAGAACTCCATGTGGATGGAGTGTTTGGCAGCAGCCAAGGATTCCAACAATGCCGGAAACATCTGCTCCCCATTGACCAGAAGGGTGACTTCGTTATTTAGCGTTGGGGTAGAGAGTTTTTCGTTCTTGAGATAGGAATACACCCGAGAAAGGTCACCGATCTTGCTCTGTATATTCCGTATGGACCATTGCATTAAAGGTTCCAATCGCTGAAATTCCTTTTTCAAGCGGAGTGTCTGTTCCTGATTGATCCGTTTTAATTTCTTGACTTTAGAGAACTTCTGACCAAAAAGATAATAGAGAATTAGGCCCACGAAGGGAATAAAGACAATAACCAGTACCCAAGAAATAGTTTTGGTAGGATTTCGATTTTCAATTAAGATAGTTATGATAACTCCAACATACATAATCGTTAATGGGATCCAGCCCCATATTTCCAGAAAATGTATTACGGTCTTTAAGTGTTCCTGCATAGATAGAAATTATCTCTAATAACCAACTTAGCCCCTATTTGTTTTAAAACAAACCCTAGGCTAGCATACAAGATAGGAAAGAAAATCAATTATGCACAATTCATTGCACCATCCATGTGCAACAAAGGACTCAGATAAGGGATATCCAAGTTAGCTCCTCGCAGTATAAACCATGCTCCCATAATCAGGAACAAAATCGGCAATACTGTAGAAAAACTGGTTTTGAATATGCGTTTCGGGTAGTTACCTGCAAAAGAAAAAACCAGTAATAATGGCAAGGTTCCTAATCCAAACAGCAACATGAATAGAAAGCTGTTGCTCAGGGAATCTGCATTCACGGCAGAGGCTAATGCCATATACACCATACCACATGGGAGGACGCCATTGAGTACACCGGCCACAAAACTTCCGCCGGGTCTATACAACCATTTGCTCATGAACTTTGCAAAGGGTTGGATGGCTTTCGTCTGTATAGCAGCCAATTTGGAGGAACTCTTTCCGAAAATATAAAACAGGCCGATAGCAAACAGGATAATGCCGGTAACCAAGCTAAAGCCTTGTTGCCAGCCTTGAATCGTAGCTGCATTGCCTAATACCCCCAACAGGAGGCCTAATAGACCATAGGTCAGGATACGTCCGGATTGATAAAGTAATTTATTGAAAGTCGTTTTCCAGGAGATCTTCTGTCCTGCCTGAACGGCAAGCAGTAGCGGACCGCACATTACCGCGCAGTGGATACTGCCCAAAAGGCCCATAAAAAACGCTAAATAATGATAAGTCATTTTATTGAATAAACACGGCGTGATCGGAAATGTAAGATTTATCCGAATGCACCCAGTCGATTTCTAATTTCCAATTCCCTTTCTTGAAACTGCCAACCGGTAATTTAAACTGATTGTTCGTTGTGTTGAAAGGCAATACTTGATCGAGGTTTTTATCATCCAAGCGGGTAAACTTCAGGTTCCCTTTGTTTCCTGCTGCTGAAAATTCGATCAACAAGCTGTCCTTGAGCAATTGAAGTTTTGGTTTAGCATGATCGGCAAGCAGGTTTTCCTTCTTATGGAAGGTTTCATCGTAATTCAATCCTTTTTCATAGTAATCAGACTCGACCAAGGTATCAGAATCATGACTGACCATATAGATCCCTGCACCCACAATAAATAGCATAAATGCCCCTAAACCAAATACTATCTTATATCCCCAGTTCATTTTATTTTTTTGCTGGAGGCGCAATAAATGTCGTCTCCATGGTTTCTAAAACTTTATCACCAACCTTGATATCCACCTTCACGTCAGTTTTATATTGTTTGATGGATTGCTGATCAGCTATCAAAAATAAGCTTAATTTCGCACTTCCTTCTCGGTTCAAATGAGAAATAGGATTCACAACTTGGATTTTGACACCCTCTGTCGCACTAACCAAGTCAAAGTCTAGGTCCTTGCTCGTTTTATTGATCACTTCCAAAGTATACAGATTGGTTACCGTTCCATCATCACGTTTTTGATAGGTACTGCCTTTTGCACGCAATAGACGACCATCCACATCAGAACGACTGAAGATCATAAAACCGAAGATCCCCATCAATACTATCAATATACCCGTATAAATTACAGCTCTGGTATTTTTCTTCTTACCGGCATCCTCCGTTTCTGTACCTTCTGCCTCTGCCAGTGTATAGAATCCGATCAAACGTCTTGGCTTGTCGATCTTATCCATAACGGCATCACAAGCATCAATACAAGCGGTACAAGAAACACATTCCAATTGAGGGCCTTTACGGATATCGATCCCTGTAGGACAAACATTCACGCACAGGTTACAATCGATACAATCACCTTTCTCTTCAGAAGAATCTTTTCTGATCTTTCCTCTAGGCTCTCCCCTTTTTACATTGTAAGCAACTGTAACCGAGTTATCGTCCAATAGCACCCCTTGCAATCTACCATACGGACAGATACGGGTACAAACGATCTCTCTGACAAATGCGAATACAAAATAGAATACCAAAGTGAAAACGATAATAGACAGGAAACCCACAATATGGTTTTCAACGGGATCTGTTACGATCTTGTAAAGCGCATCCACCCCTATAATATAGGCTAGGAACAGATTGGAAATGATAAAGGATATCAGTAGGAAAATAGTATGCTTTAGGAATTTCTTCCAAGCCTTGACGTCGGTATCAGGACCTTCATTCAGTTTTTTCTGTTGGGTCCAGTCTCCTTCAATCAGGTATTCGATCCTACGGAATATGAGTTCCATAAATATGGTCTGCGGACAGGTCCAACCACACCATACACGCCCATATACTGCAGTAAACAACACGATACAGACCAATACGATCAGCATTCCGAAGAGGAAGATATGGAAGTCTTGCGGGTAAAAGATGTTGCCAAAGATGGAGAACTTCCTTTCGATGATGTTGAACATCAAGAAAGGGTTTCCGTTTATTTTTAGGATGGGACCTAAAAAGAAGAACAGTAGTAATCCGTAGCCAACAACCTGTCGATAGTTAAAGAATTGCCCGCTAGGTTTCTTAGCGTATATCCATTTTCTTTTCGATTTATCTATTTGGTTCTGTTGATTGGATTCATTTACTACTGTTCCCATGATTTTTTAATATTTTTTAATTTGTTGCTGTACTATCTGCTGAAGCTTCGCTTTCAGCAGCTGGAGCAGCACCTCCTTCACTTTCGTATGCAGTGACTTCAACGCCTTCTGCACCTTTTGGATTTGCAGGTTTAGTATCTCTCAAAGTGAGGATAAAGTTACTTACCTCTGCAATTTGCGCTGGTGTCAATGTTTGTTCCCAAGGCACCATTCCTTTTTCAGGAACACCATATTTTACGGTTTTAAAGATGTCCTTGATTTCACCGCCGTGCAACCAGAATCTATCTGTCAGGTTAGGACCGATGGTACCTTCCCCATTAGCACCGTGACAGGCAGCACAGTTCGTTGTGAACAATGCTTTACCATTTGCTGCCAATGTTCCAGTTTCATCAACCTCGATGGTGTTTTCATCAAATGAGTTCGCAGACTGTGCCAAGAACTCTTGTTTTGCGACCTCAGCCTTTGCCATCTCGCGTTCATATTCTTGGTCCTGGTTTAATCCCCAACCGAATACTTGGTAAATCAATAGGTAAACTACCGCGAATACAATAGATGAATAGAACAAGGCGTTGAACCATACCGGAATAGGGTTGTTCAATTCCTCGATTCCATCGTATTCATGGTTTTTGATCACCATGTCTTTTTCTTGCTCTAGAGGTTTCAAGCCCATGATATAGTTCCATGTGCTCTTCCAATAGTTCTTTCTAGATAATTTCTTCTCAGCTTTTAGGCGCTCTTCTTCTTTGACAACCTCTGGCATGGTCACTTTCAACATAGACCTCAAGGCCTTGTTGATGGTGATGGCAGCTGCCAATACGGCGATCAATACAAAGAATACAGCTAGATAGAAAATATCGTTGTATAAGTTGCCTGTACCAATTGCAATCAGCGTTCCTGATACACTGCTCATTACTAATATTAAATTCATATACGTTCAGATTCAGGTAAGTTATCATTCTGTTTGTCGGATTCATCAAATGGTAATCCTTTCATGTAATCCACAAAGCTTTTCTTCATGGTAAACAGCATAATGGCTACCAGGATAAAAAAAGTCAAGAAGATTAACAGCGAGATGATCAAGTAAATTTCATCTCCATGTAGGTTTGTGATTTGTCTCCACATAGCTCTTTCTTTTTTTGTGTTACATTAATTGTTTTCTGCTACTTTATTCGCGTCATCTGCTTTCTTAGGCTCAGCCTTGATATCTGTTCCCAAGCGTTGTAGATAGGCGATCATCGCAACAATCTCTTTATTAGGTTCAACCTGAACATCGTTAGCAGCTAAATCTTTTACGATGGTTTGTGCTTGCGCTTCGGCATGTTCAACTGCGTTGTTGATTTCATCATCCGAATATGGAACCCCTAGTTTCTTCATCACCTTCATCTTACCGGTTAGGTATTTGTAGTTGATATCTTGTTCGATCAACCAAGGATATGGAGGCATGATACTTCCTGGAGAAGTGATGGTAGGATCCAACATGTGGTCAAAGTGCCATTTGTGTGGATATTTACCACCGATACGGTGAAGGTCTGGTCCAGTACGCTTAGATCCCCATAAGAATGGATGGTCATAAACGAACTCACCTGCCTTACTGTACTCGCCATAACGTGCAGTCTCTGAACGGAATGGACGAATAGTTTGCGAGTGACAGTTCACACAGCCCTCACGGATATAGAGGTCACGACCGGTCAATTCCAGTGCGGTATAAGGTTTCACCGAAGCAATTTTCGGAACGTTGTTCGCCACAGTAAAGGTTGGGATCATCTCGACGATACCCCCGATCAGGATAGCGATCAATGACAACACCATAAACAAGATAGGCTTACGCTCTAAACGACGGTGAGCAGATTTTTCTGTTTTTTGGATTGGCTCTAATGCTGGTGCTTCAGCAGGCTCATTGGCAACCAAAGATCCAGATTTGATGGTCTTAACCAAGTTGTAGGTCATCATGATTACCCCTGTCAGGTAAAGTGTACCACCTACGGCACGCATCATGTGCATCGGAAGGATCTCTAGAGTTGTAGCCAAGAAGTTAGGGTATTTCAATACACCTTCTGGAGTAAAGTCTTTCCACATCAAACCTTGAACTACTGCTGCCCAATATAAAGGAATAGCATAGAACAAAATACCTAATGTACCGATCCAGAAGTGTGCATTTGCCAATTTCTTAGAGTACAATTGGGTTTTATAGATCCTAGGGATCAACCAATATAAGATAGCGAAGGTCATGAAACCATTCCATCCTAGCGCACCGATATGCACGTGTGCAACGATCCAGTCAGTAAAGTGGGCAATAGCGTTAACTTGTTTCAAGGATAACATAGGTCCTTCAAAGGTTGCCATACCATAACAGGTCAATGCAACCACCATGAATTTCAAGATAGGTTCTGTCCTAACTTTATCCCATGCACCACGCAAAGTCAATAGACCGTTGATCATACCACCCCAACTTGGAGCGATCAACATAATGGAGAATACAACACCTAATGATTGTACCCAGCTTGGTAAAGAGGTATACAATAAGTGGTGAGGTCCAGCCCAGATATAGATAAAGATCAAGGACCAGAAGTGTAGAATACTTAATTTATAGGAATATACAGGACGGTTAGCCATTTTAGGCAAGAAGTAGTACATCAATCCTAAGAACGGAGTCGTAAGGAAGAATGCAACCGCATTGTGCCCGTACCACCATTGTACTAATGCATCTTGAACACCTGAATAAACATAATAACTTTTCCACATACCCACTGGCATCTGAATGGAGTTCACGATGTGAAGAACGGCAACTGTAACGAAAGTCGCAATGTAGAACCATACGGCTACATACATATGTCTTTCTCTACGTCTGATGATCGTTCCGAACATGTTGATACCAAACACAACCCAGATAATGGTAATGGCAAGGTCAATTGGCCATTCCATTTCAGCATATTCATGTGAACTGGTCAAGCCTAACGGAAGGGTAATTGCTGAGGCTACAATGATCAATTGCCAACCCCAAAAGTGGATCTTACTAAGTAAATCGCTAAACATCCTGGCCTTTAAAACCCGCTGCATGGAATAATAAGCCCCCATAAAAATGGCATTTCCTACAAAGGCAAAGATTACTGCGTTGGTGTGTAAAGGTCGAATACGTCCGAATGTGGAATACTGAAGTCCAAAGTTTACCTCTGGCCATACTAACTGCAAGGCTGCGATTAGCCCGACAGTCATCCCGACGATCCCCCAGATTACAGTTGCGATTCCAAAATCTCTGACAATCTTGTTGTCATAATTAAATTGCTCTACCTGCATTATTCTTATATATTAAGTTAACGATTCAAAATTACCAGTCTGTCCATGACATTCTAATGATAATGAGAAGCAAGAAAATGTGATTTCAATCACTTTTTTATTTAGGAAAGTGGCAATCGCAAAAACGGATAACTAAAAAAGAAGATTTAACAGGTACTTTAGGTTTCATAATCTTATAGAGGACCAGGGATATTTCCTGATCTTTTCGAAAATTTGGGATACGGCAAATAACTTCTCTTCAGTTTTCCTCCAATCCACTCAATACGCTTTTCATTAGGTCAACAAAAAATCCCTGTAAGGGATTTCATTATTTTAAATTTAGGTAAATTCCACTAAACATAGAATGTTTACCTATATTAATTTTCAGGTATTTGTTTAGTGATTATATACCTATTATATAAGGCACAAAAAAAGGAAACCTCTGGGTTTCCTGATTTGGTATTGTTCATAAAATTAGGCTTTCGCGCTTTATGTCATTTCCAAGATAGCTTTCATGGAAATGATCTTATAGACGTAGGCTGCAGTTTCAGAATTCAATTTCAAGTCATAATAATTGTCTTTCTTTTGTCTTCTTAGGGAAGCTCTTAAACTTCCGCCACCAACGTTATATGCTGCTGCTGCCAATGTCCAATCACCGAACTCTTTGTGCAATGATTTCAGATATTTTGCCGCTGCATGTGTAGACTTTATCAAGTCCAAGCGCTCATCCACACTTCCATTCACTTTCAATCCGTACAATCTCGCGGTTGCCGGCATAAATTGCCAGTAGCCACCAGCTCCTTTATGAGAAGTTGTTTTCGGGTTCAGGCTACTTTCAACTACAGCAATGTACTTGAAGTCTTCAGGAACACCATAACTTTTCAGGATTTTTGCAATGCGGGGAAGTAATTGATCCGCCTTTTTGTGAATGTGATGTGAGGGCTTTTTTAGATAAGCAAACCTACTCAGGTACTTGTCTAGTTTTTTCTGTACAGTAACTTCTTCCAAAGGAATGTCAGTTTCTGCAAAAGAGAGCTGACTATAAGGGTCGTTTTCTGCCTCTTTCTTAGCCAATGTTTCAGATATATTGGCTTTCATCGAGTGGTCCAACGCCTTTCTAAAAGGATCGGCCATCTCTGGTTGGGGTTTCGAGTACAAGTTTGACATTAACATTAACATCAAAAGCGCACTACTACATAATACTCTTTTTTTAACCATTCATTCCCTTACTGCCACCCTATCCACGGAACTTGTTAAAACCGATCAAAAAGTAGCTTGGTGAAAAATCAAGCTCCAAAAGTACAGCTTATTACTTTAACGCACAAACAATAGTATTAATAAAGAAAGTTAATTAAAGTTAAAACCAAGTAAAATCTACGTTAAAAGCAATTTAAAGTAACTTTTCTCAAACTCTCCATTTTGTAACATTTTTGAACGAATATTTATGATTTATGAATCATGGTAAACCTATTTTGTACTAAAAACAATGATTCCAATATAAAATAGAGCAATTACAATAGCATGTTATTTCGAATTTTTAGAACTTTCAAACAAAACCTATAAAACATTATAAATTAGATTATTAGCCCTTAATTGAGGTTCAAGGGAGTTTTAGCCCATACTATTGTTGAAGCATTCTAATATTTAACAAAGTATTGTGTTTAAATGATGAATGAGTGAAAAAATTGCCTATCTTTGTGGCTCATTTTTTCGAATTATGCCATTCAATAGCAAAAGGAACAGTCGAGACGACAACTCCAGAAAATCAAGAAGCAGTTCAGACGGCTTCAGAAACAACAAAAAGGATGATAAATCATCCTTCGACTCATCGAGAAGTTACAAATCCGACAAATTTAATCGCGACTCCAATTCTGACAAGAGCAGATTTGACAAAGACTCCAAGTTTGGAAGAGATTCCAAATTCAACAAGGATTCTAAATTCGCCAGAGATTCCAAATTCAATAAAGACGGAAGACCTGATAGAGACGCGAAGTTCGGTAGAGACGCTAAATTCAACAGAGATTCTAGACCCGACAGAGATTCTAAATTCAATAGAGAAGGAAGACCTGATCGTGATTCCAAGTTCGGAAGAGATTCTAAATTCGGAAGAGATTCAAGACCAGATAGAGATTCAAATTTCAATAGAGAGGACAGACCAGAAAGAAAATCAAGGTATGGCGATGAAGCTACACCTAAAAGAGGTTCTAAATTCGGAAAAGACTCTAAATTCAATAGAGACGGTAAGTTTGAAAAACCTTTCAACTCCGACCGTCCATATAAAAAGTTTGATGGAAAAGGAAAAGACTTTGGCAACAAACGCTATTCCCGTGACAATGATGAAAGATCAGATCGCGACTTCCGTAAAGACAATTCCAGAAGACCTAAGCAAGAGAAAAACTTCAATGCAGAAGATGATGGTTTGATCCGTTTGAACCGTTATATCTCAAATTCTGGTATCTGTTCACGTAGAAAGGCTGATGAACTAATCGAAGCTGGTGTCATCTCCGTAAACGGTGTTGTGGTTACTGAATTGGGAACCAAGGTTGACCCTGCTAAAGATGAAATCAGATATAACGACGAACGTTTGAAACGTGAGAAAATGGTTTATGTTCTTTTGAACAAACCAAAAGATTATATCACCACTACAGATGATCCACAAGAGCGCAAAACCGTGATGCAACTTGTTGCTAAAGCGACCAAAGAGCGTATCTACCCTGTTGGACGTTTGGATAGAAATACAACAGGATTACTTCTTCTTACCAACGATGGAAACCTTGCAGAGAAATTATCTCACCCGAGAAATAACATCAGCAAAATCTACAATGTTGAGTTGAGCAGGAGCCTTAGTCAAGGAGATTTCAACAAAATCGAATTCGGTATTGAACTAGAGGATGGCTTTATCAAACCAGACGACCTTAGCTTCGTTGTAGGCGGTTCGAAAAAAGAAGTTGGCATTCAGATCCATAGTGGTAAAAACAGGGTCGTAAGACGCATCTTTGAATCCCTAGGATACGAGGTTGAAAAGCTGGACCGTGTGGTTTATGCCAACCTGACCAAAAAAGATCTTCCTCGCGGACGTTGGAGATACCTTGAAGAGAAGGAAATCATCCAATTAAAGCATTTAATGAAATAGCATACAAGGCGCAATTGGATTGCGCCTTTTTTATTTGAGCCCACTTTCGTATTTTTAACAAAATTAGAATTGATATGACAGACCCTAAATGTTTAACGTCGGTGGCTGAATTCCATAAAACATTTCAGCACCCGATTTTAGATCAACCTACAATCCCATCTGAAACTCGTTGCAAACTGAGAGTATCCTTGATCGCTGAGGAACTGAAAGAACTTGAAGAGGCTATACAGGACAAAGATTTAGTAGAAATCGCTGATGCTCTTTGTGATATCCAATATGTACTCTCAGGAGCGATCTTAGAATTTGGATTAAAGGATAAATTCAATGACCTATTCAATGAGGTACAGCGCTCTAACATGAGCAAAGCTTGCAAAACAGAACAAGAAGCTATCGAAACCCAACAACATTACCTTGCTAAGGGAGTGGAATCTTACTATAAGGAAATCGATGGTAAATACTTGGTCTTCAGAAAAGGAGATGACAAGACCTTAAAATCAATCTATTATTCGCCAGCCGATCTGAAGACGATCGTGGAGAAATAAGAAATTAGAACCACATAAAAAAGGATGCCAATCGGCATCCTTTTCTTTTTATATCGTCAGATCAGCTTCTCTATAGGCTGAGCCCTGCTTCACTCCTCTCTCTTCCAATCCTTTGTCGATCCGAGTCTGTATACCCGATTTAGGGAATCCCCAATTCGGTGCAATCAGCAATTCCTTGTCTGCGATACCAAATATCCTCTGGATAATGATATCCGGTCTCAATAATGGAATAAACTTCGCCAAGAAATCGGTATACTCCTCGATGCTGAACAAATGGAAAGGTTCGCGTTTATATTTAACACCCATGATAGAACCTTCTACAATATGAAGGTGGTGCAATTTCACAAACTTGATCTTGGGATGCTTATTAATTTCATCGGCATACTTCAACATCATTTCCTCAGTCTCCCATGGGAATCCAAAGATGGTATGTACACAGAGTTCCAAGGAAGTGTTTTCCAACATCTTCATCGTTGAAATAAATTCATCATGCGAACAGCCCCTATTGATACGTTCCAAGGTGTCATTATAGATCGATTCCATCCCCATTTCCAGATCCACATCATAGCGTTCGGTATAACTTTCCAATAATGCTATCTTCTCAAAGTCCAAGCAGTCTGGACGGGTACCAACGGATAGACCCAAGGTATGTTCCGGACAGATACTCAAGGCCTCGTCATACATCATCTTCAACAGATGCGTAGGCGCATAGGTATTGGTATTGGGTTGGAAATAGATAATGAACTTTTCAGCTCCATAGCTATTCCTTGCGCGTTCAATACCATTTTCCACCTGTTCACGGATGGAAGGGATCTTGCGTGCCGTATCAGGCGTAAAAGAATCTACATTACAGTAGGTACAGCCCCCATAACCCTTGCTACCATCACGATTCGGACAGGTAAAATTACCATCTACGATAACCTTAAAGACCCTTTGTCCGTCGTATTTCTCTTTCAGATAAGCCCCATAGTGGTTATAAGGCTTGATCCCATTATCTAATTGTGTACCCATTGAAATGCAAAGATAAGGAATTTTGAAAGAAATAAATGAATTGAGTTTAAGGGAGTTGAAGGGATGGTTGAACCAGGATGGATGGGATGGGAGGATGGGCCAAGATCTGGGAAGGGACCAGGATCCACTTGATGGGAGGATGGACCAGGACCACCGTTCCGCCTGAAAGTCCCCCATTCCGTAGGGGCGGATCGCATCCGCCCGCTGCCGTGCACCTGACCTGCCCGCTCCCTTACCGCTTTCCCAAAGTCCATAAAAACAGAAAGCCCGCTGTCTGTTGACAGCGGGCTCCCGTATAAAATTAGGCACCGACCTACTCTCCCACCTGTTACGGCAATACCATCGGCTCTGGCGGGCTTAACTTCTCTGTTCGGAATGGGAAGAGGTGGACACCGCCGATATAGGCACCTGAATACCTTTTTGTACATGGCCCCTTGGGGACCGTTGCACATTGACATGTTATTGGAAGAAAAGATCAGAAAAAGAGAGAGGACAACAGGTCTATCCGCATTGGAAAGCTTCGGGCTATTAGTACCACTCGGCTTTGGTCTCTCAACCTTTACACCTGTGGCCTATCGACGTCGTAATCTCCGACGACCCTTATGAGGAAGTCTCATCTCGTGGCTAGTTTCGCACTTAGATGCTTTCAGCGCTTATCTATCCCGGACGTAGCTACCCTGCCGTACACCTGGCGGCATAACAGGTTCACCAGCGGTCCGTCCAACCCGGTCCTCTCGTACTAAGGTCAGATCCACTCAAACTTCCAGCGCCCACAACAGATAGGGACCGAACTGTCTCGCGACGTTCTGAACCCAGCTCGCGTGCCACTTTAATGGGCGAACAGCCCAACCCTTGGGACCTTCTCCAGCCCCAGGATGTGACGAGCCGACATCGAGGTGCCAAACCTCCCCGTCGATATGAGCTCTTGGGGGAGATCAGCCTGTTATCCCCAGAGTACCTTTTATCCTTTGAGCGATGGCCCTTCCATACAGAACCACCGGATCACTATGTCCGTCTTTCGACCCTGGTCGACTTGTAGGTCTCACAGTCAAGCAAGCTTATGCCATTGCACTCCACGTACGGTTACCAAGCGTACTGAGCTTACCTTTGAAAGCCTCCGTTACCTTTTTGGAGGCGACCACCCCAGTCAAACTACCCACCAAACAATGTCTCCCGTATAACGGGATTAGAAACCGGATACAGAAAGGGCGGTATTTCAAGGTCGTATCCGCGATTCCTGGCGAAACCGCTTCAATTACTCCCGCCTATCCTACACATCCTGTACCCAATTCCAATGTTAAGCTATAGTGAAGGTTCATGGGGTCTTTCCGTCCCGTTGCGGGTAACCGGCGTCTTCACCGATACCACAATTTCACCGAGCTCATGGCTGAGACAGCGCCCAGATCGTTACACCATTCGTGCAGGTCGGAACTTACCCGACAAGGAATTTCGCTACCTTAGGACCGTTATAGTTACGGCCGCCGTTTACTGGGGCTTCGATTCAATGCTTCTCCTTGCGGATGACATCCCCTCTTAACCTTCCAGCACCGGGCAGGTGTCAGGCCTTATACCTCATCTTTCGATTTCGCAAAGCCATATGTTTTTGCTAAACAGTCGCCTGGGCCTTTTCACTGCGGCTTCTCCATCGCTGGAGGAAGCGCCCCTTCTCCCGAAGTTACAGGGCCATTTTGCCGAGTTCCTTAGCCATGATTCACTCGAGCACCTTAGGATCCTCTCCTCGACCACCTGTGTCGGTTTGCGGTACGGGTCTTGATGGCCTGGAGCTTAGCGGGTTTTCTTGGAAGTCTGCTTACCTGCGCTATCAGCGCCCCCGAGGGTTTGCTGTACTATCGGGCTTCGGCTGTACCGGCGGATTTGCCTACCGGTCCAATACCTTTGCCCTTCAACGAACTATTCCGTCAGTTCGCGGCAGTGTCACTACTCCGTCACCACATCGCAGCCATCAACAGTACGGGAATATTAACCCGTTGGCCATCGGCTGCCTCCCTTCGGATGCGCCTTAGGTCCCGACTGACCCTGATCCGATTAGCGTTGATCAGGAAACCTTGGTCTTTCGGTGGGCGGGTTTCTCACCCGCCTTATCGTTACTTATGCCTACATTTGCTTTTCCATCAGGTCCACCACGGGTCGCCCCGCGGATTCGCCCCCGATGGAATGCTCCCCTACCAGTGCAATAAATTGCAATCCATAGCTTCGGTACCGTTCTTGATGCCCGTTTATTATCCACGCCCGGCCGCTCGACTAGTGAGCTGTTACGCACTCTTTAAATGAATGGCTGCTTCCAAGCCAACATCCTAGCTGTCTGGGCAACCGGACCTCGTTAGTTCAACTTAGAACGGATTTGGGGACCTTAGCTGATGGTCTGGGTTCTTTCCCTCTCGGCCTTGGACCTTAGCACCCAAAGCCTCACTGCCGGCCATATCTAGCAGCATTCGGAGTTCGTCTGGATTTGGTAGGATTTGACTCCCCCGCACCCAATCGGTAGCTCTACCTCTGCTAGACTCCATGCCGACGCTGTTCCTAAAAACATTTCGGGGAGTACGAGCTATTTCCCAGTTTGATTGGCCTTTCACCCCTACCCTCAGGTCATCCGGAAACTTTTCAACGTTTATCGGTTCGGTCCTCCAGTACGTGTTACCGCACCTTCAACCTGCCCAAGGGTAGATCACAAGGTTTCGCGTCTACCTCGTCCGACTGTGCGCCCTGTTCAGACTCGCTTTCGCTTCGGCTCCTGGCCTTAAGCCATTAACCTTGCCGGACAAGAGTAACTCGTAGGCTCATTATGCAAAAGGCACGCCGTCACGGAATCGCTCCGCTCCGACCGCTTGTAAGCACACGGTTTCAGGTTCTTTTCACTCCCCTGTTCGGGGTTCTTTTCACCTTTCCCTCACGGTACTGGTCCACTATCGGTCTCTCAGGAGTATTTAGCCTTGCCAGATGGTGCTGGCGGATTCCCACAGGATTTCTCCGGTCCCGCGGTACTCAGGATACCACTATGCCTGTATTCTTTGCCTGTACGGGGCTCTCACCCTTATCGCGCAGTTTCCCACCTGCTTCCAGTTCATAGCACAGTACAATATCGTGGTCCTACAACCCCGCCCATGCCTTGACATGGACGGTTTGGGCTCTTTCCCGTTCGCTCGCCACTACTTGGGAAATCATTGTTATTTTCTCCTCCTACGCCTACTTAGATGTTTCAGTTCAGCGCGTTCGCTTCATTTGATGGCATGTCTTCAACATGCCGGGTTGCCCCATTCGGAAATCCACGGATCGAGTCGCATTTGCCGATCCCCGTGGCTTATCGCAGCTTATCACGTCCTTCATCGCCTCTGAGAGCCTAGGCATCCCCCGTGTGCCCTTGTTTACTTTCTTCACGCTACCACCCCTTTTGCAAAGTGGTAGGTTGCTTTTGGTCCCATACATAAAGTATGGAGCCTCTGTTGTCTTCTCTTGTTAATCTCTTTTCTTCCAATATGTCAAAGAACTCTCTGTTCAGATGTGAGTATCGAGATGTGGGATATGAGATATAAAATCCCTTAACCTACATAGCTCCGTGTGACCCCCTGGCATGGACCGGCATTGCACCGTCCCATATCTCAGATCTCACTTCTCATATCTAACCTGTGGAGAATAACGGATTCGAACCGTTGACCCCCTGCGTGCAAGGCAGGTGCTCTAGCCAGCTGAGCTAATCCCCCGTGTTTTGTGGTAGTCCCGAGCAGATTTGAACTGCTGACCCCTACATTATCAGTGTAGTGCTCTAACCAACTGAGCTACGGGACTAGCTTATCTCTCTCATCTCTCGGTGTCACCGGTTGTTGGGCAGTACGGTGTCTAGATACTAAATACTAGATACTCGGTACTGTCCCACAGGGTGGGCACTTTCTTCTGAATGTCTTTTTTTTCTGTATAGATCATGTATGTGGCGCAGCTCCCCCGGAGCGGGCTCTAGAAAGGAGGTATTCCAGCCGCACCTTCCGGTACGGCTACCTTGTTACGACTTAGCCCCAATTACCGGTTTTACCCTAACACGCTCCTTGCGGTTACATGCTTTAGGTACCCCCAGCTTTCATGGCTTGACGGGCGGTGTGTACAAGGCCCGGGAACGTATTCACCGCGTCATTGCTGATACGCGATTACTAGCGAATCCAACTTCACGGGGTCGAGTTGCAGACCCCGATCCGAACTGTGAATGGCTTTTCGAGATTGGCACCACATTGCTGTGTAGCTGCCCGCTGTACCATCCATTGTAGCACGTGTGTAGCCCCGGACGTAAGGGCCATGATGACTTGACGTCGTCCCCGCCTTCCTCTCTGCTTGCGCAGGCAGTCTGTTTAGAGTCCCCACCTTGACGTGCTGGCAACTAAACATAGGGGTTGCGCTCGTTGCGGGACTTAACCCAACACCTCACGGCACGAGCTGACGACAGCCATGCAGCACCTAGTTTCCTGTCCCGAAGGACGGGCGCGTCTCTGCGCCCTTCAGTAACTTTCAAGCCCGGGTAAGGTTCCTCGCGTATCATCGAATTAAACCACATGCTCCTCCGCTTGTGCGGGCCCCCGTCAATTCCTTTGAGTTTCACCCTTGCGGGCGTACTCCCCAGGTGGATGACTTAACGCTTTCGCTTGGACGCTTACGGTATATCGCAAACATCGAGTCATCATCGTTTAGGGCGTGGACTACCAGGGTATCTAATCCTGTTCGATCCCCACGCTTTCGTGCATCAGCGTCAATAACGGCTTAGACAGCTGCCTTCGCAATCGGTGTTCTGAGACATATCTATGCATTTCACCGCTACTTGTCTCATTCCGCCGTCTTCAACCGCATTCAAGCACTTCAGTATCAAGGGCACTGCGACAGTTGAGCTGCCGTCTTTCACCCCTGACTTAAAGTGCCGCCTACGCACCCTTTAAACCCAATAAATCCGGATAACGCTCGGATCCTCCGTATTACCGCGGCTGCTGGCACGGAGTTAGCCGATCCTTATTCTTTAGGTACATTCAGCCCGCTACACGTAGCGGGGTTTATTCCCTAACAAAAGCAGTTTACAACCCATAGGGCAGTCGTCCTGCACGCGGCATGGCTGGTTCAGGGTTGCCCCCATTGACCAATATTCCTTACTGCTGCCTCCCGTAGGAGTCTGGTCCGTGTCTCAGTACCAGTGTGGGGGATTCTCCTCTCAGAGCCCCTAGACATCGTCGCCTTGGTGGGCCGTTACCCCACCAACTAGCTAATGTCACGCGAGCCCATCCATATCCTATGAATATTTGACCGCCTCCCGATGCCGGAAAGCAGTGTCATGCGGTGTTAATCCGGATTTCTCCGGGCTATCCCCCTGATATGGGCAGGTTGCTCACGCGTTACGCACCCGTGCGCCACTCTCACCACCGGTAGCAAGCTACCGATGGATCCCGTCCGACTTGCATGTATTAGGCCTGCCGCTAGCGTTCATCCTGAGCCAGGATCAAACTCTCCATTGTAAAATGAAGTGTAAGACCAAGACTATTTATAATAAATAGAATCGTTGTCTTAATAAAATGTTTTCCTCCCGCTCCGGGATACCTGAATTGATTTTGTAAATCTTGTTCAGCTACCGTACTCTCGTACGGGTCGCTGCGCTACATGATCATTTAAAGAACTTATCGCGCCTGGGCATCTCGCTTCGGCTTTTTTATGTTGTGTCCCCTCCGTAAAGGAAGGTCGCAATCTGTCATTTTTTTCCGCTCCGGACATCGCGTCCGTCGCTGTTTCCCTTGGTTGGGACTGCAAAGGTAGGAACCTTTTTCGAAACCGCAAAATCTTTTTTAAAATATTTTTTGAGGCCCTTTTTCGGTGGCGTCCGTTCCGCGATTTCCCGCTTCCCTTGGCCGTTTTCCTATCTTTATGTCAGTGGCCCTGCGGCCGTCCCTCCCTTGCGGAGTGGTGCAAAGATAGGGACAAAATACCTTCACTTCCAAGGGGGCAGGCAAAGTATTTTTCGGCGAAGGGCATAACTCGCTGTAGCATTGCCAGATAAATTTTACTGGGGACAGCGAAAAAGGGGCAACAGGGATACAATAGGGGCGGAAACGGTACACCACGGTCCTGGGATATCCTCCCATCCGGGGGATCCTGGTCCCTACCCAGATCTTGGCCCATCCTCGGATCCCTTCCATCCTGGTTCAAATGCGTGTGGCGGGCGAATTCGATTCGCCCCTACCGTGGATCGGAACCCTGGTCCAAAAATCCCCCCTCCCTTTCCACCTGACCCCATTCGACCCACATTCGGAAATCTCGCAACGCAAACCATGCCATCCCCCTCCCGATCCCGCAAAATCAACGTCCCACCCTCGGGTACGCTGCGGCCGATCCAGCTCCCTCCACCGAAGCTTTCCCGAACATGCCCCGAATGAGTCCCGAACCAGACTCCCAGAAAAACACCTCAAAACCTTTCCAAAAAAAATGGGTGGACCGAAGTCCACCCACACTATCTATTTTACTTTACCCATTTATTGCCATCCACCACCTAAGGCTTTATAGAGAACGACCTGATTCAGCATCTTCTCTTTGTTGATGTCCACGTCGGCAACTTGCGCTTCGATCAAGCCTTTTTGTGCAGTGATAATATCCAGGTAGGTAACCCGGCCTGCTATAAACAGTTCTTCCGCAGCTCCGATGGAAGATTCCAAAGCAGCCACTTGGTCCTTCACATGCGTTGCACGAGTAACGATGGCATCTTGTGTGTTCAAGGCCAAGGATACTTCATTGACAGCATTCAGGACTGTTTTTTCATATTCCAGAAAGCTGATTCCATAGGAAGCTTTCATTTTTTCGTATTCTGATTTCAATTCCCGTTGTCTAAAGATTGGCATGGTGATACCACCGAATAGACCGTAGGTAACGGATTTGTCCAAACTGAAAAGCTTATCAAAGCTGAAAGACTGCAATCCCAGATAAGGCGAGATCGCTACGGTCGGCAAGAATGCCAAGCGTGTCGATTCTAACTCGTGGAAATCAGCTTTCAAGTCCATTCCTGCTTTACGGATATCGAGACGGTTATTTAACAACTCGTCAAGATTACCGACGGTCAGATCCTGGAACAGTAGGCTGCTACCAATTCCATTGCCATTTCTAGGGATGGGTTGATATACCCTTCCCAAAAGCGAATTGATCTGATGTTCATAGGCAAGGATCTCCTGGACCGCATGTGCACGATTCGCTTTGGACTGTGACAAAAGCGATTTGAACTGTTGTACGGCCAACTCATCGGCACGGCCTGCTTCCTTCTGCGCTTCGATAATTTCCAGGGCGCGTTCATGGAGCTTGATATTCTCTTCGTAGACCTGGATCTTTTCGTCAAGGCTCATCAGCTCATAATAAGCAGAAGCGATTGAAGTAATCAATTCCGTTTCGATCAAACGTTTCAATTCACTTTCCGACATCAGGTTCAAGAAAGCAGCTTCTCTCCTATTCCGAAGTTTGCCCCATAGATCCAATTCCCAAGAAGAACGTACGCCGACAAAATAATCTGGAATAAAGGGTTCCGGGATTTTCTCGTCATCTGTAAGGTTGTCTGAAAAATTGGAGTCATAATTACCAATACCTGATTCCGTATAGTGACCGTATTTCCTCAATCCACCTTCCACCGCAGCATCCAAGCTTGGATAAAGGGCAGATTTACGGAACTTGAAATTGGCCTGCGCCATTTCAATCCTATGGACCGCCTGACGGACATCCAGGTTATTTAGCAGAGCCGAATCAATCAAGGAGATCAATTGGGCATCGGTAAAAACGTTGCGCCAAGCTAAGCTCCCGACCGAGCTGGAATCTTTCATGACCTGATCAGCCTGTCCGGTCAAGGTCGGTGAGATATCTTGTTGGACACTCGCTTTAGGTACCGAACAAGAAGTGATGAAAAGCAATACCGCTACTGCCACTGCAGCTTGCTTGATTTTCTTTTTCTTTTCGCGTTTTGAGAAAAGAACCACCAAACCCGGAATTACGATAACTCCGATAATGGTACCGATAACCATACCTCCTACTGCTGCGGAACCAATCGTTCTGTTACCGATAGCACCAGCACCATTGGCTAGCATCAACGGAATCAAACCTGCAGCAAATGCAAAGGATGTCATTAAGATTGGGCGTAAACGTGCAACCGCACCTTCAATAGATGCCGTCAAAACATCCATGCCTTGCTTGCGTTTCAGGTTGGCATATTCTACGATCAAGATCGCATTCTTACCCAATAGACCAATCAACATGACGAGCGATACCTGTGCATAGATATTGTTTTCCAGACCGAATACTTTCAGGAACAAGAAGGCTCCGAATAATCCGGCAGGTAAACATAATAACACCGGTAAAGGCAACAAGAAGCTTTCATACTGTGCAGCTAATAATAGATACACGAACACCAAACATAATAAGAAGATGTAGGCAGCTTGGTTACCCGAGATTTTCTGCTCACGTGTCATCCCCGACCATTCGATCGCATAACCTTGAGGCAATTCAGCCGAAATGCGCTCTACGGCTTCGATGGCTTGTCCCGAACTGAAGCCGGGAGCGGCTTGACCGGTAATCATGGCCGATGTAAACATATTATAACGTGTGATCTGCTCAGGACCATAAACCCTTTCCATCGTCATAAAAGAAGAGTAAGGAACCATTTCGCCTTCTTCCGTTTTAACATAAAGGTTCAGTACATCCTCTGGTCGCTGTCTTGCAAAAGCATCCGATTGTACCATGACTTTGTACATCTGTCCGTATCGGATAAAGTTTGTCGCATATAAACTACCTAATAAGGTCTGTAGGGTATTCATCGAATTCTCTACAGAGATTCCCTTTTTGGCTGCCTGATCATAATCGATTTTGAGCATATATTGAGGGAAGTTAACATCAAAGGTGGTTGAAGCACTTTCAATGACTTCGTCCTGTTCCAATTTACTGATGAATTCATTCACCACTTCATTGGTCTGAGCCAAGTCTTCATTACCAGACCTATCCAATAACCTCAACTCGAAACCCGAGGAGTTACCGAAACCAGGTACGGTAGGTGGCGGGAAGAATTCGATTTCTGCATCAGCAATATGTGCCGTTTTCTCCCGAAGGATCTTCATGACATCATCTACCGATTCATTTCTTTCATCCCAAGCCTTTAAGTTGATCATCCCCATACCATAGGAAGCACCGGAAACTTCAGTTACGATACTATAACCTGCCAGGATGGAAACCGTTTCTACCATTTCCAATTCTCTAGAGATCTTATCGACTTCATTGAGTACCGCTTCGGTACGGTCAACCGTTGCTCCTGGCGGTGTAGTTACCGCCACATAGATCATACCTTGATCTTCGGTAGGAATAAATCCGGAAGGCAGGATTGCTGCGGAACCCCAAGTTGCGATGAACATAATAACTAACCCTAATAAAGTGATTATGCGACGACCTGCAATCTTGGAAAGCAACCCTTTGTACCCTCCGGAAATTCTGTTATATACATTGTTGAATCCTCTAAAGAAACGATCCAACCAGTTATTGCTTGGTTTTTTATCATGCGGGGAACGCAGGATAATGGCACAGAGTGCCGGAGTAAGTGTCAAGGCGTTGATACCTGAGATGACAATCGCTGCTGCCAAGGTCAGTGAGAACTGCCTATAGAAGATCCCCACAGGACCGGACAGGAAGGCGACCGGAACGAATACCGCTGACATCACTAAAGTAATGGCGATAACCGCCGAACCAACTTCGTCCATTGCCGCCAATGTTGCTTCCATTGGAGAGAGGTGTTCCTCTTCCATCTTGGCATAGACGGCCTCGACGACGACAATTCCGTTGTCGACGACGATACCAATGGCGAGCACGAGTGCGAACAAGGTCAATAAGTTGATGGAGAATCCCATCATCTGCATAAAGAACAAGGACCCGATCAAACAGACAGGTACTGCCAAAATTGGGATAATGGTAGCCCGGAAATCTTGAAGGAATATAAACACCACCAAGAAAACGAGAATAAAGGCCTCTACCAAGGTAATCAGTACACTGGAAATCGAGGCATTCAAGAAACGGGATACATCATAACCCATGGTATAGGTCATTCCCGGAGGGAAAGTTGCATCCTTCAATTCCGCCATACGATCCTTAACCCGTTGGATTACCTCTTGAGCATTCGAACCCGGCAACTGCTTGATCATGATCGATGCAGAAGGTCTACCATCGGTTTTGGAAACCATTTCATAATCCAGGGAACCAAATTCAACATCGGCGATATCCTTGATACGGATAATCGATCCGTCTACATTGGCACGGATCGGTATATTTTCATATTCACTGATTTCAGTAAACTTACCGGGATAGCGCAATACATACTGCTGCATATTGACGGTTTTATCCGAACTGATCCCGGTTTGTCCCGGTGCAGCTTCGATATTCTGTCTACGCAAGGCAGCCACCAGTTCTTCAGTAGAAATGGAATAGGCCGAAAGACGGTCCGGTTTTACCCAGATACGCATCGCGTAATCCTTCATACCCATGATCTGGGCGAAGCCTACCCCTTCAATACGTTTCAATTCCTTTAGGATATTGATATCGGTAAAGTTGTAGATAAAGCGTTCATCAGCTGTTTCATCATCTGTATACAAGTTCAGATACATCAACATACTGTTTACTTCCTTTTCCGTGGTTACCCCGGCTTTGATTACCTCTTCTGGCAATTCATCAAGGACGGTGGTCACCCTGTTCTGCACGTTTACCGCAGCAATATCTGGGTCAGTCCCCACTTCAAAGAAAACTTGGATCAGTGTATTACCGTTATTTGTGGAAACGGAGGACATATAGGTCATTCCGGCTACCCCATTGATCGCCTTTTCCAGTGGAATTGCCACGGCATTGGTACTTACTTCGGCATTTGCACCGGTATAGTTAGCCGTTACAACCACCGAGGGAGGAACGATATCGGGGAACTGGGTAATGGGCAAGGTAAACAATGCCAACAGACCCAAAAGGGTAATAAAGATCGAGATGACCAGCGATAGCACTGGCCTCTTAATAAATTTTTCAAACATTAAATCCCGCTCCCTTCTTAGTTTTTAACCATTTTTGGTTGAATAACCATTCCATCACGAAGGGATTGCACACCTTCATAAACTACTTTAGCATCAGCCGGCAGACCATTTTCCACAACGTAGTAATGTCCAACACGACGTCCGTTCTGGAAAGGGGTCATCTTAACGGTATCACCTTTTAAGGTATACACGTAAGCTTTGTCCTGGATTTCGAAAACAGATTTCTGATGAACCAAAAGCAGGTCGCCAGTTTGCACAGGCACCCCGATCCTTCCAGTTGCACCATGCTTCAATAGTCCATCGGGATTTTTGAATTTAGCACGAAGAGAAATTGATCCAGTACTGGCCTCGAATTCACTTTCCACGATTTCAGCGGTTCCTGTATTCGGATAAGCTGCACCATTGGCCAGGATCAATTGCACTTCTTTCTTAAAATTATTTCTGTTAAAGGAGGAGTCTGATGCAATACCTAGATATTCTTGTTCAGAGATATCAAAGTAAACATTCATGTTTGCCATATCAGATATGGTTGTCAAAAGTGATCCTTCTTCCAATAAAGAACCCTCTTTCAATTGGATCCTGTCAATTCTGCCATCAAATGGGGCACGGATCTGGGTATTTGACAGTCTTGTTCTAGCTTGGTTCAATATTGCTTCTGCTTCGCCAACTTTGGCATTGGCAGCGCGTAATTGAACTTTCAATAGATCATATTCGGTTGAGCTGACGATATTTTTCTGAACCAGTTTTTGGGTCCTTTCCATTTCCAACTCTACTTTTTTCACTTCGGCTTCAGCACTGCTGACCGCTGCTTGGGCTTGTGCCAAGTCAGCCTTGTATTCATCCGCAACTAAAGAGAACAGGACCTGACCTTTTTTTACGAATGCACCCTCGTCTACAAAGATCCTATCCAGGAAACCTACCAAACGAGAGCGTAATTCAACATTACGTTGAGATTGGATATCTGCGATATACTCTTTGTATACGACAGTATCCAGTTGAACTAATTGGGATACGGGTACGACTTTAGGTGCATTAGCAGTTGTCTTTTCGTTACTGGTAGCAGTACAGGACGCAACTAATAATGCACAACCTACTACTGGAAGTAGCACGTGTTGTTTTTTCATAGCAATTATAAAATATGGGTATTAAAAATAAAATAGAATACAATAGATGTTGGTTGCTATGCAGATGGCATAACAATCCCTATACTTCCAAGACTGAAAGCACAAAAAATGGAATTTAGAAAGGACGGTATCTATACAAGAACTGGTAATAGCCAGGGAGGCATAGTGTCTTGGACAGATAAAACGGATGTTTAATGGTTGATTTGACCCTGTAAAGTCTGGATATTAACCAGTTAAAGAAGAAAACTAATGGGATCAATCCTAGAAACAGGGAAAGGATTCGGTAATCATCGAAGATGATTTCAGGAAGAACCTCGGAATTTACAGGATGAGTAAGGTTAAGAACCTCTTCCAATACGACTTCGACTAGGGTTTCATTGGCTAGCACATTAGCGGAACCAAAAAGGTCGATAGACTTTACCTCCAAACATAGGACATTGAGGTAACCGAATAGCGCCAAGAAATGTAACAGTCGAAACATACGCCACAAAGATAAGCAAGGCGTTAAGCAAAAAGGTATTAGGAATGTAAAAAAACTGTGATTTTAATTTTTTGGGGCTACTTTTTCAGCTTCGGGTTCCGGATTGCTGGGCTCATCGTCAAACAAGATTCTTACCGAAGGAGTATAGGTATCCTCATGCTGACCGTTTTTGCTCGCCCAAAAGAACGCTCCTAAAAAGAACAGTGCAATCAATACACTACAGCCGATTAAGAAAAATATGATGTTCATAGTACAAAGTTAAATTAATTTTCTCCGTTTTGCATATCCCCTAGTCATCAAACTGGTGAAGGAAATAATAGTGACGGTACTGATAGGCATGAGGATAGCCGCGAACAAGGGCGACATGGTTCCCTGGACTGCGAAACTGATACCGATTACATTATATAATAGGGAAATGATGAAGGACATTTTGATGACCTTGACCGCATCCTTACTGAAATCAAAGAATTTTGGCAATTTATGGAATGCTTCGCCATCTAAGATAGCATCACAGCCGGGCGAGAAATTATTGATATCATCAGAAACAGCAATGCCCAGATCTGCTTTCCTCAATGCGCCAGCATCGTTCAGCCCATCACCCAACATACAGACTTTTTTGCCTTCCTGTTGCCATTCTGTGATTTTATCCAATTTGGCAGCTGGAGTTTGGTTGAACAGGAGTTTAGCCTTTGAAGGGAATATCATGCGTAAGGCATCAGCACGACGCTCATTATCACCCGATATTAAATGTAGGCCATATTGCTCCACTTTTAATTCATTGATGACCTCGGATAATCCTGTACGCCAAGATTGTTCAAGGGTAAAATATCCTTTTAAGGTACCATTGATCTTGACATATACCACAGAGCCTTCTAAATCGACTTTGGCAGTATTCACATAACTGGCACTTCCGATCTGAATGCTGAAATCTTGGTATTTTCCAGATTGTCCCCTACCCACGACCTCTTCATAATCCTCAATATTCAGCATCTGCACATCGCCCAACCATTTGATGATCTCTCTACTCAAAGGGTGGTTTGAGTTTCTACACAAGGAAGCTAAGAGGTTTCGTTCGATGGGATTTAAATTTCCTTCGAAATACATGCTGGATGCGTTAGGAGAAGAAATAGTACCAGTCTTATCAAACACGACGGTATCAATAGCGGCCATTTGTTCAATAGCGGCGGTATTCTTGATGTACAATTTATTTTTATCGAAGATGCTCAAGGCAGCTGAAAGGGTAAACGGCGAACTCAAGGCCAAGGCACAAGGGCAGGCAATAATCAATACCGCTGTGAATGCACCCCAAGCTTTATCGGCATTTCCTCCTAAAATCCAATACAAGGATGCTGCAAAGGCAATCATCAATAGACCGATGGTGAAATACTTACTGATAAAACCAACGAAGGTTTCAAATTTCTTTTCATACTGCTTCAGGCTGTCATTGTTCCAGAGCTTGGTCAAATAACTTTGGGATACTGCTTTGACTACTTCCAGCTCAATGGCCTCTCCCATCTGCCTTCCACCAGCGTATACGACTTCGCCCAATACTTTTTCAACGGGTTTACTCTCTCCAGTCACAAAGCTGAAATCTACCGATGCATTGCCATTCAATAATATGGCATCGGCAGGAATGATTTCATTATTGCGGACCAAGATCCGATCTCCTACCTGTAGGTCTGCGATCTGGGTAGGCTTTGCAATTCCTTCATCCAATACGGTGACTGCCACTGGAAAGTATGAACGGTAATCGCGTTCGAAAGAAATATGATAATAAGTTCTTTGTTGTACGTATTTACCAATCAAGATAAAGAACACCAGACTACATAAGGTATCCATAAATCCTGCTCCCGTCTGTGAAATGATTTCAAATGCCGAACGGAAGAAAAGCACGAAGATACCTAGTGCCAATGGCACATCGAGGTTCAAACGTTTCTGCTTTAGGCTTAACCAGGCAGATTTGAAATAATCAGATGCACTATATAATAGGACTGGAAGACCGAATGCCAAATTCATATAGTTGAAGAAATTGGAATACTGTCTTTCAAATTCTCCCATACCAAAATATTCTGGGAAGGAAATCATCATGGAGTTCCCGAAACAGAATCCTGCCACGGTGATTTTTGCAATCAGTCCATTTTGGTTGATTTTCTTTCCTTCTTTTACGACATCCTGTAGGGTAATCTTCGGATCGTATCCAATCTTGTGCAAGAGGTCTACCAGTTCACGAAGGGATAATTCCTCTTTTTTGAAAGTGATACTGGCTTGTTTTTTCATGAAGTCTACTTGCGAAGCCTTCACGCCAGGGTTCAATTTGTATAAATGTTCAAGCAGCCAAATGCAAGAGCTACAGTGGATGGCAGGCACATAGAAAGTAATGATGGCTTGCTCATTGTCTTGATAGTCCACCAATTTGGCAATGATATTGGGCTCATCTAGGTAAGAAAGGTCTTCTTTCTGTGCTTTTTGGGATTTTCCTGGATGGGTATTGTATTTATAATAAGATGCCATGTTGTTATCATTCAAGATCTGATAAACTGTTTGGCAGCCTAAACAACAAAAGCGATGGTCTTCTAAGATATAGGCAGCATCTTCCACCGGATCACCGCAGTGATAGCAAATTGTGTTTAATTGCAATTCCCCTTTTGTTGACATAGTATAAATATAAGGTTAAATAGCTTGACTGAATAGATTGTCTCTTTCTTTTGTTTTTTGCAAGCGTTCATCAAATGCCATACAGACATTGCGAAGGAAAGATTTTCCCAATTCGCTGATCTGAACGATATTTTGCTCAACGCTTACCAATTCATCAGCGATCAGTGGTTGAAGGCGTTCGATGATTCTTTCATTTAGTTCAAAGCCTTCTTTCAACTGAACTTTTCCACGGCACATCATATCCAGGATGTATTCACGGATGACAAGATCCTCATCATTTAGGATATGGCCTTTCACTACTGGCAATGTACCTTCGCCGATAAGCTTATGGTATTCTTCGACGGTTTTGACGTTTTGGGCAAAAGCTGTCCAAGCATCACTGATGGAAGAAACGCCTAGACCGATCAATAATGGCGTATAGCGATCTGCATATCCCATAAAGTTACGGTGCAGGGTACCATCCAAGGATGCAATATATAAGGCATCGTCTGTTTTGGCAAAATGATCCATACCTACGTCTTTGTAACCGCTTTCTTGGATCATCTGTTTGCCTAGTTTATATAGGTTCAATTTTTCCTCGCCTACAGGTAGGTCATGTTCAGTAAATCTGCGTTGACCTGGTTTGATCCAAGGCACATGGGCATAGCTATAGAAAGATATCCGATCTGGATTTAATTTCATAGAATGCTCGATTGTCATCCGCACCGATTCAGCAGTTTGCAGCGGAAGTCCATAAATCAAATCGAAGTTGATAGATTCATAGCCAAGGCCCCGTGCATCTTGCATGACGCGAGCGACATCTTCTACAGTTTGATGTCTATTGATGATAAATTGGACTTTCTCGTCGAAATCTTGGATCCCTAAGCTCAGTCTCTTAAAACCTAGATCGTAAAGGGTCTTTAAGTGTTCGTAAGTTGTATTGGCAGGATGGGCCTCGAAAGAAAATGAGGCATCTGCTGTTTTTTCGTTTCCTTCCAACAGGCCGGCTATCAAACGGTGCAGGTTTTCTGCGGTGAAGAATGTTGGGGTACCTCCACCTAAGTGGATTTCCGCAATCTTGAGTTTATCTTCATTCAAGATATCTTTATACATCTGCCATTCTTTCAGCAAGGATGTAATATATGGATCTTCGACTTGGTGGTTTTTGGTGATACGGGTATTGCAACCACAATAGGTACATAGACTCTCGCAGAATGGCAGGTGCACATAAATGCTGATTCCCTGATCTTTGGACTTGTTAAAGTTCAAAGCCACTCTTTGTCGCCAGTCGGCTTCGTTAAAACGTTCGTTTTCCCAGAAAGGTACTGTTGGATAACTGGTATAGCGAGGTGCCGCTACATTATATTTGTTGATCAGTTTGTTTAGAATCTCCGTTTCCATATCGTCTATATTTTACCTTTTTATTGCATTCCATCCTACATTGACAAGCATCCCCCGTACAGCCTCCTACCATCCATTGGGTTAGGTTCATGATGGTCTGTTTGGCAATTCCTTCAAGGGTATTATCGAATGGGACATTTGCAACGTGTATTTTCAATTCTCCGGCATAATCTAGGTCAATATGGTCGGTGGATCTCGATCGGGTGATAATATTTCTAATTCCGATTTTATAGAGTTCAAATAACATTACTCTATCCAACACATCGCGGTCGGAAATGATGACAGCCTCTTTACCGATGGCATAGTGCATGGTACTAAAATTCAACTCGTTTGATATCAAAGTCAAATCATGTACCTTACCATTTGCCTTGGCGAGGTGCTCCTTCTCAGGCCCCAAAATGTTATATGCAATCACTCTCATCCCTTAAGTAAAGTAGTTATTGTTCCAAAATTAGCGTTTAAGCAACCACAAACGAATGAACTGCATCATAAGAGAAAGTGATATAAATCATGTTTGTGGAGTGAAAAGCAACCGGGATTTAGTGTTTGCTGGGTATGAAAAGTTAGGAATTAGGGATCCTATTTTGAATAAATTGACAACAAACAGTATTGATCCAGAAGTAATTCGCATAAAAAAAGCGACCTGAAATTGCTTTCAGGCCGCCGTATTGGATATTTCTTCTATTAATCTTTTTTCTTGTTGTTCTTGACATCAGAAGCTAGTGAAGAGTCATCGTCCTTTTCGTTCTTCGAAGAAGAAACAACGATGTCTTTCTTTTCATCATCATAGTCCACCAAGATAGTATCACCGGTTTTAAGCTCTCCTTTTAAGATTTCTTCAGCGATTGGATCTTCCAGGTATTTTTGGATAGCACGTTTCAAAGGTCTTGCGCCAAAGTTGCTGTCATATCCTTTTTCAGCAATGTAGTTTTTGGCAGCTTCAGTCAAGTTAATTTTATGACCTAAGCCTTCGATACGGGCAAATAATGATCTAAGTTCGATATCAATGATTTTGAAGATATGCTCTTTTGTCAATGAGTTAAACACGATCACATCATCGATACGGTTCAAGAATTCAGGCGCGAATGCACGTTTTAATGCAGTTTCGATTACCCCTCTTGAATGCGAGTCAGCTTGGTTTTCTTTGGCCGCTGTAGTAAATCCTACACCTTGACCGAACTCTTTCAACTGACGAGCACCGATATTCGAAGTCATGATGATGATGGTGTTTCTAAAGTCAACCTTGCGACCAAGGCTATCTGTCAATTGACCTTCATCCAAGACTTGCAACAACAAGTTGAATACATCAGGGTGAGCTTTTTCAATCTCATCCAATAACACGACAGCGTATGGCTTACGGCGAACCTTCTCGGTCAACTGACCACCTTCTTCGTATCCTACGTATCCCGGAGGCGCACCGACTAAGCGAGACACAGCGAATTTCTCCATGTATTCACTCATATCGATTTGGATCAAGGCGTCTTCAGAATCAAACATAAAGCGCGCAAGCTCTTTTGCCAATTCAGTTTTACCAACACCTGTAGGACCTAAGAAGATAAAGGAACCGATAGGTTTCTTAGGATCTTTCAATCCTGCACGCGTACGTTGGATGGCTTTCACCAATTTCTGAACCGCATCGTCCTGACCAATGATCCTACCTTTCATGGACTCACCCATGTTGAGTAGTTTTTGACTATCGGATTGGCTGACACGTTGCACTGGGATACCAGTCATCATGGAAACCACTTCAGCTACATTATCCTCCGTAACGGTATAGCGTTTTGTTTTGGTTTCTGCTTCCCAAGCGGCTTTTTCTTTCTCCAATTCCTCGATCAATTTCTTTTCCGTATCACGAAGTTTGGCAGCTTCTTCATATTTCTGACTGCGGACAACCTTGTTTTTCTCCACCTTAACTTCCTCGATTTTCTCTTCGATATCGATGATGGATTGAGGAACATGGATATTGTTCAAGTGTACACGTGATCCTGATTCATCTAAAGCATCGATAGCTTTATCTGGCAAGAATCTATCCGTGATATATCTTGTGGTCAATGACACACAGGCATCAATAGCTTCTGGCGTATAAGTAACATTGTGGTGTTCCTCATATTTATCTTTGATACGGTTCAAGATTTCGATTGTATCATCGATAGAAGTAGGTTCTACAGTCACTTTTTGGAAACGACGGTCTAAAGCACCATCTTTCTCAATATACTGACGGTATTCATCTAGAGTAGTAGCACCGATACATTGGATCTCTCCACGTGCCAAGGCAGGTTTGAACATATTCGAAGCGTCTAATGAACCAGAGGCACCACCTGCACCGACGATGGTGTGGATCTCGTCGATAAACAAGATTACGTCAGGGGATTTTTCCAACTCATTCATTACGGCTTTCATACGTTCTTCAAACTGACCTCTATACTTGGTACCAGCCACTAGCGATGCTAGGTCTAAGGTAACCACACGTTTGTTGAAGAGTACTCTAGATACTTTCCTTTGGATGATACGCAGTGCTAGGCCTTCAGCGATAGCTGATTTACCGACACCGGGCTCACCGATCAGGATAGGGTTGTTTTTCTTTCTACGGGAAAGAATCTGTGAAACCCTTTCAATTTCTTTCTCACGACCTACGATAGGATCCAATTTACCTTCTTCGGCGGCTTTGGTCAGGTCGCGTCCGAAGTTATCTAGAACCGGGGTTTTAGACTTGATATCAGATACTTTTTTAGGTGAAGAGAATTGTGAATCTTCATCAGCGTATTCTTCGTCACCTCCTGGAGGCGTACTAGAAGCTTCATCAGTGATGCCAGTGGCATTCTGTTCGACTTCGGTTTTGAATACGTTATATGAAACATTGAATTGCTGTAAGATTTGTGATGCGATGTTTTCTTCATCACGTAATATAGCTAACAGGAGATGTTCAGTCCCAATGATATCACTTTTAAAAATTTTAGCTTCCAAATAAGTAATCTTCAAGACCTTTTCGGCTTGTTTAGTTAGCGGCATATTACTAATTGGAGAACGTGAAACGGAAGAACCTTTCACAGCATCCTCCACTGATTGGCGGACTGCGCCCATGTCAACTCCGATATTCTTCAATATCTTAATTGCCACTCCATCGCCCTCACGTATTAATCCTAGCAATAGATGTTCGGTACCGATATAATCGTGACGTAAGCGAAGAGCCTCCTCACGACTATATGATATAACATCTTTAACTCGGGGTGAAAATTTTGCTTCCATTAAATTCCTTTCTCAATTAAATTCGGGTGATCAACAGTATAAATGTACTAAAAATACAAATCACACCCATTTGTTATATATATTTTTTATCAACAATTGCGCCACCAAGCGAAAACTATCAATTTGTCAGTAATTCCATTATCTTTGTGTAAAAACATAAAAGAAAATTTCAAAGCACCTATGTCTGACGAAAAAATTATCTTCTCAATGGCTGGGGTAAACAAAATTTATCCCCCATCCAAACAAGTACTTAAGAACATTTACCTTTCTTTCTTCTATGGAGCGAAAATCGGTGTTATAGGTTTAAATGGCTCCGGTAAATCTTCATTATTGAAGATCATCGCTGGACTCGATAAATCCTACCAAGGTGAGGTTGTTTTCTCACCGGGCTATTCTGTGGGTTATTTGGCTCAGGAGCCTGAATTGGACCCTACAAAGACCGTTAAAGAGATTGTAGAAGAAGGAGTTGCCGAGACTGCTTCGATCTTGAAAGAATACGAAGAAATCAATGAGAAATTTGGTCTTCCGGAGGTTTATGAAAATCCAGATGAGATGGATAAACTTTTGGCTAGACAAGGTGAATTACAAGATATTATAGACGCCACAAATGCATGGGAATTGGACAGCAAATTGGAGCGCGCAATGGACGCCTTAAGATGCCCAGAGCCTGACGCTTTAATTGCCAATTTGTCAGGAGGAGAACGCAGACGGGTAGCAATGTGTCGACTATTATTACAAGAACCTGACGTTTTATTATTAGATGAGCCGACCAACCACTTGGACGCGGAGTCTATTGACTGGTTGGAACAACACTTGCAACAGTATAAAGGGACAGTAATCGCCGTGACTCACGATCGTTATTTCTTGGATAATGTGGCGGGTTGGATCTTGGAACTTGACCGTGGAGAAGGTATTCCATGGAAAGGAAACTATTCTTCTTGGTTGGATCAAAAAGCTAAACGTTTAGCCCAAGAGGAGAAAACCGAAAGTAAACGCCAGAAAACACTAGAACGTGAGTTGGAATGGGTAAGGATGGCACCGAAAGCGAGACATGCCAAATCTAAAGCTCGTTTGCATAACTATGAGAAATTAGCTTCAGAGGAAACCAAAGAACGCGAAGAAAAATTAGAACTATTTATCCCACCAGGTCCTCGTTTAGGAAATGTGGTGATCGAGGCTGATAACATCAGCAAGGCTTACGGAGATAGAATTTTATTCGAGAACCTGAGCTTCTCCCTCCCTCCTGCTGGGATTGTTGGTATAATTGGTCCAAACGGCGCAGGTAAGACAACTTTATTCCGTTTGATCACAGGTCAAGAACAAGCTGATACGGGAACATTTAAAGTTGGAGAAACCGTAGCCTTAGGATATGTTGACCAGATGCACGATGATCTTGACCCGAACAAAACGGTATGGGAAAATGTCACCGGCGGCAATGAGAACATTATGTTGGGCAATAAGTCTATGAACTCTAGAGCTTATGTTTCAAAATTCAACTTCAATGGAGGTGACCAGCAGAAAAAGGTAGGCGTTTTATCTGGTGGAGAGCGTAATCGCGTGCACTTAGCCATTACCTTGAAGAAAGGTTCGAACGTATTGTTACTGGATGAGCCTACCAACGATATCGACGTAAATACATTACGTGCCTTGGAAGAAGGTCTTGAGAACTTCGGTGGATGTGCGGTAATTATTTCCCACGACCGTTGGTTCTTGAACAGGATCTGTACCCATATCTTGGCTTTTGAAGGAGATTCGCAAGTTTATTTCTTTGAGGGTAACTATACAGAATACGAGGAGAATCGTAAAAAACGTTTAGGGGATATTGGTCCGAAACGAATCAAATACAAAAAATTAGTAAAATAAAAACGTGTTGGAATCAGCTAGGCTATTAGAAGCGATCATCGAAAATGCCATTGATGGCATCATTACGATCGATAATCACGGAATTGTAGAGAGCATCAACCCTGCAGCCTTGGAACTCTTCGGCTACAGAGCTGAAGAAGTAGTGGGCAGAAATATTTCAGTATTGATGCCCGAACCTGACCGTTCTAACCATGACCGTTACATTGCCAATTATGAAGAAACTGGCAAGAAGCGAATCATCGGAATTGGGCGCGAAGTAAGAGGCTTGAAAAAAGATGGCTCTACCTTCCCTTTTCGCCTAGCTGTCAGCGAAGTTTTTTACAAAGACCGGAAGATCTTTACGGGCTTTGTACACGACCTGACCAAAGAGAAACAAGCTGAAAGCGAGCTTAAAAAGCATACCCAGGAACTGGAACTCAAAGTAAGGGAAAGGACCAAGGATCTGATCAAGCTCGTTTCCGAATTGGAGAGGGCAAAAGCTGATGTCAGTGTTTCCTTGGAAAAGGAAAAGGAATTGAGCCAATTAAAATCTAGGTTTGTTTCTATGGCATCGCATGAATTCAGGACTCCTCTGAGTTCTGTTCAGCTATCTGCATCATTGATCGATCGCTATGTTGACAAACAGGAATACGGCCCGATCGAGAAACATACCAGCCGTATTAAAGGTTCTGTACAGTTATTGAACACGATCTTGAATGACTTCCTAAACCTTGAGAAACTTGAGGCAGGGGTTGTCATCGTAAATAAATCGAATACCAACATTGTGCACCTTGGCGAGGAGATCGCCGAGGAAATGCAGTTGATCTGCAAGAAAAACCAACATATCCTGTACCAACATACCGGTGAAGAATCTGATTTTATCATAGATCCAAATCTATTGAAAAACAGTATCATCAATCTGATTTCCAATGCCATCAAATATTCTGGTGAAGACACCTTTATTGAATTCAATACCCAGATCGGCAGAAACCAGCTTTTGGTTACAGTAAAAGACAACGGAATCGGTATCCCATTGGAAGAACAGAAGAGCCTATTTGAGCCCTTCTTCCGTGCTAATAATACGGGGAGTATTCCGGGGACTGGTTTAGGGTTGAATATTGTGAAACGATATGTCGAATTGATGGGAGGACGTTTGGAATATTGGTCAGAAGTAAATCAAGGAGCAATTTTTAAGATGTTTTTTATCCAAGAATAATGGAAAAGAGGAAAATATTAATAATCGAAGACAACAGTGACATTCGCGAGAGCACAGCGGAAATATTGGAATTAACCGGGGAATATTCTGTATTGGTAGCTGAAGAAGGTAAAACTGGAGTAGATATGGCCATTAAACATAAGCCAGATCTGATTCTTTGTGATATCATGATGCCTGAACTGGATGGCTACGGCGTACTTTATATGTTGAGCAAACATGAAAATACCCAACAGATCCCCTTTATTTTCCTTACCGCCAAAACCGAGAAAGCAGACTTGCGCAAAGCCATGGAAATGGGAGCAGATGATTACCTGACCAAGCCTTTCGACGACATGGAATTACTGAACGCCATAGAAAGCCGTTTCAAAAAGCGTGCGCAGTTACAAACCAAGGCTGTTCCTAATATCGATAGCTTAAGGCTCGACGAACAAGAGCAAGCTTATCTATTGCAAGATCTGGCAGATCATGGCCGGATCAAGAACATCAAAAAGAAACAAACTATTTACGAAGCTGGTGATACACCAGTGTATGTATATTATATTAAGAAAGGGAAAGTCCGCAGCTTCTTGAACTATAAGGACGGTCGAGAACTTTCCACCAACATCTATGTAGAAAACCAATTCTTCGGCTTAGAATCTGTCTTATTGAATGATAAGTATGGGGACAATTCTGCGACGCTTGAAGATGCGGAAATCGCTTTGATCCATAAGGATAATTTCTTTGAACTACTGTACAAAAAGCCAGGAATTGCCTCTAAGTTAATTAAGGTCCTTTCTCAAAACATTCGTGAAAAAGAAGAGCAGATGTTGGGCTTTGCCTACGATTCTGTCCGCAAGCGAGTGGCCAATGCTTTGGTGAATGTTGCCGAGAAATCAGACATTGAATCCGATGAAGTCACCATCAAGATTTCCCGAGATGATCTTGCGGCCTTAGCAGGTACAGCAAATGAGACAATCAGTAGGATGCTGGCCGATTTTAAGGACGAAAAGTTATTGACTAAGGAAGGAAATGCCATCAAAATATTTTCGGTTAACCGCCTGAAAAACATCAAACAATAAGGCTTGAAGTCTTCCTTTATATAAAAGTTTCAAAAAGTGGTCATGTTTTTGCTTCATTCTTTAAACTTTCTTACAGTTTATCTGTCTGAATAAGAAAGAAGAATGAAATTATTTACAAAATAACTTTTACCACTCATGAAAAAACTTTTATTAGCACTCGCAATTGGTACAGCTTCTTTAGTAAGCTTTAGCTCTTGTACAAAGGAATATGTGACAAATTATTTACCAGGGGTAAGTTATTATCACCCATTGGCACCAGGTGACTGGGATAGGGTTTCAACTGGTGTTTTTGAAGCTGTTATTTCAGTACCAGATCTTGATGATGTTTATTATGAAGATGGACACGTTAGTGTGGCCATTCAGTTTGAAGACCAAACTGGAACATTCCACAACATCCCTTCAGAAAAATTATTTGGCTTTGGTTATAATGCCGCTTATTCTGTAGGAAAGGTTTTTCTAACCGCAGAGAATTTGTCAGGCAATACTCCTCCAAAAGCTATGCGCGTTAAGATTGTATTAACCGATGCAGACGTTGGTAACTAAGATATAGAAAAGGGGCATGATTGATCGTGCCCCTTTTTCTTTATTTCAACATTTCTTTGGCATGTTGTATTGCCGTATCTTCCGGATTGGCACCGCTCAACATTTGTGCTATCTCCAAGACCCTCTCCTCTTCATTCATCAACACAATATTAGATTTCGTTTTATTGCCCTTATCCTCCTTATATACTTTAAAGTGACTATTCCCTTGTGAAGCAATCTGCGGTAAGTGAGTAATACTGATCACTTGCATATTCTCGGCTAGTTCTTCCATCAATTCCCCTACCCTTAAGGCTACTTCTCCAGATATTCCTGTATCGATTTCATCAAAGATAATAGTCGGCAAAGCTGATGTTTTAGCGACCAAGGATTTAATGGCCAGCATCACCCTAGAAAGTTCACCGCCAGAGGCTACCCGATGGATAGGCTGCAAAGCTTGCCCTTTGTTGGCAGAAAACAGAAAGGAAACCTCATCTTGACCAGTTGATTTGAAATCCGATAGTTTATTGAGTTCAACATTCAATTGGGCATGTGGCATTCCAACTCTGGACAGAACCTCTTGAACTTCCTTCTCTACGATCTTGGTTGCCTTGCTCCTGTTTTTGGTCAATTGATCGGCCAACTTGGCTATTTCCTGATGCAGTTTTTCAATTTTAACCTTTAACACTTCAATCTGCTCACCTTGAGAATCCGTAGCTTGTAATTTGTTTTCCAAGTCTTGTTTTAATTCCAAGAGCTCTTTTACAGTAGTAACGCGATGCTTCTTTTGCAGATCATATAAAATGGAGAGCCTTTCATTCACGATGCTCAAGCGCTCTTCATCCATGCTGATCCCCTCTGCTACCTGTTCTACTTCAGCACTTAGATCCTTCAATTCGATCAAACTACTCTGCAATCTGTCGACAAGGGATTCTGAAGATGGTAGATAACGGGCACCATTCTGCAAGGAACTCAATGCTTGCTTTAAGCTATCCAACACATTGATTTCACCAATCTGAAGCTCAGAACTTGCCGCATGGAAATGGCGTTTTATCTCTTCGGCATTTTCCAGTTGAGACTGTTCAGCTTCTAACCCTTCTTGTTCTTGATCTTGAAGATTGGCTTGTTCCAATTCGTTGAAAACAAATTGCTGATAATCGGATTCCGAACGAGCCTTTGCCAAATCTTCTTCCAATTGCTTGAGTTCAGCGACTGTACGTTTATATTCTTGGTATTTCTTTTTATAGTCAGCAAGTACAGATTGGTTTTGTGCAACCGTATCCAATACCAATAACTGGAAAGATTCTGTATTGATTTGCAAAGTAGCATGCTGGGAGTGAATATCGATCAACTTCTCCCCTAGGACCTTAAGCGTTTGCAAGGTTACAGGGGTATCATTGACAAAAGCTCTTGATTTGCCATCGGCATGGAGTTCTCTTCGGATCAGACTGGTATCCTCATAGTCCAGGTCCAAAGAATTGAAAAGATCTTGAAGGTTATAGTCTTTGATATAGAAGTGACCTTCGATGATACATTTCCTTGATTCATCGAAGAAATGCTTACTCTCGGCCCTATTGCCCAAGATTAAACCTAGAGCACCCATAATAATGGATTTACCCGCTCCAGTTTCACCTGTTATGATATTGAGTTTGTCGTCGAAATTAATGTCCAATGCATCAATCAATGCATAGTTTTTTATCTGTAGTTTGCTTAACATTCGCTCCTTTGTGCTTTAGCAACATGTTGAAATAGTCCATTTAATCCCTAACATGCTGTTCCTCATCAAATATAAATAATTCTCATCCCAAGCTAAAATTAAGGCATTAATATTCTGAAATCTCTAAAAAACTGATATGTTTGTATTTCATGCCTGATTTTAGCAAACAGTTAAGTAAGTATATCCCGTCTACCGCAGCCCCTATCATTTCAGAATGGATCAATGATACTGCCTGTAGGTTTAAGGTGACTCGTTCCAGAGCATCCAAACTGGGAGATTACCGTTCGCCTTTCAAAAACGAACCCCATCAGATCACTATCAACCACGATCTGAATCCCTATTCTTTTTTGATTACGACCGTACATGAGTTTGCTCATCTCAAAACTTGGCAACAGCATAAGAACAAGGTAAAACCCCATGGAAAGGAATGGAAAAACAACTTCAAGAGTTTAATGGATGCATTCCTTAAATTGAATCTGTTTCCCGAAGACATCACTTTGGCATTGGTCAAATACATGGACAATCCGGCAGCTTCTAGTTGTACGGACTTGACCTTATATAAGGTCCTTAAATCTTATGATAAGTCAGAATTTGAAACCGTAACGATTGATACCATTGAATTCAATAGTTATTTCAGCATTAAAAACGGCAGGGTTTTCCAGAAATTGGAGCGATTGCGGAAAAGATATAAGTGTTTGGAAGTAAAAACACAGCGAATTTATCTATTTCACCCGATCGCTGAGGTAAAACCGATCGAAATGGAATCAAATTCTTAAATTGCGATAACCATATAATCTAAAATTGATAATCAACAATCATGATGAACAACAAACTATTTATTAGTGCAGCCTTATTACTCGGACTTGCATCTTGTAAATCAGGGAGCGATAGTTCTTCCTATGACAAAAACAGTTTAGACTCGACAGCGATTGCTGCGATCACTGAAGATAGCTACAAAGCTTATGTCGCTAAACTTTCTTCCGATGAATTCATGGGTCGCCTACCTTTCAGCAAGGGTGACACCATTACCGTAAATTACATTCAAGAACAATATAAAGCCCTTGGCTTAGATCCAGGAAATGGCGACTCCTATTTCCAAGAGGTCCCGATGGTGGAAATAAGTTCTAAACCTGTAAATCCAACATTGACCTTTAAAGGTAAAAACGGCGATTTATCAGCAAAATACCTAGACGATTATGTAATAGGCACACCGCAAATGGCAGAAAACATCGATGTTGAAAATACCGAATTGGTGTTTGCTGGATTTGGAATCGTAGCACCTGAATATAAATGGAATGACTATGAAGGCCTTGACGTAAAAGGAAAAACCGTTGTCGTAATGGTTTCTGACCCCGGACGTTATGATAAAACTTTATTCAAAGCCGATACCATGACCTATTACGGTCGTTGGATCTATAAATTCGAAGAAGCATCCCGCCAAGGAGCAGCAGGTATCTTGTTGATCCATGAAACAGAAGCGGCTAGTTATGGCTGGAATGTGGTAAGAAGTGGTTGGACAGGACCAAGATTATCCTTGGTACCAGAAAACAAAGGTGCCAACCTAAGCAAGTTCCAAGGATGGGTTAGCAATGAAACTGCAAAGAAACTTTTCCAATTGGGCGGATTGAATGCAGACTTGATGGAACAAGCTAAAAAACCAGGATTTAAGGCCGTTCCATTGAATGTGACTACCAGTGTAAAATTAGCAAACAGCTTCAGGGAGTCTAAATCAAATAACGTCCTAGGGATGATCAAAGGCTCCAAAAGGCCTGATGAAACTATTATCTATACCGCTCACTGGGATCACTTAGGAATTGGTGAAGCTAGCAATGGCGACTCTATTTTCAATGGAGCGATGGACAATGCCACTGGCGTTGCGGCATTGTTTGAAATAGCAAAAGCTTTTAAAGCAGCAAAGGTTCAACCAGAGCGTTCTGTAGTTTTCTTGGCGGTTACCGCTGAAGAGCAAGGACTATTAGGCTCTCAATATTATGCTGAAAACCCTGTATTCCCATTGAACAAAACTGTTGCCAATATTAATATGGACTCCTTCAATCCAGTAGGTGCTATGAACGGTTTCCGTGTTACCGGAACAGGTCAGACAGAATTGGAAGACTATGCCATCCTATCGGCAGCTAAATTTAACCGCAAGATGGTACCAGAAGGAAGTGCTACAGGTGGTGGTTTCTACCGTTCTGACCATTTCAACTTTGTAAAAGTAGGTGTACCAGGCCTATATATGGGCAGTGGTGGGGATTACTTAGAATCGGACACAACCGTAATCAAGAACCGTCAGAAGGCATTAGCAGGCCGTTATCATGCCGTGACAGATGAACTAGATGACAACTGGAACTTCGATGGAATCATCGCCGACATCCAGTTATTCTTTGATATTGGCTACACTTTAAGTATGGATACAATTTTCCCTAACTTTAAAGCAAAATCAGAGTTTAAAGAAATAGGCGACAAACGCCTTTCAAAATAGTATATTTGTGATATTATATAATTGAAACTATGCTTACAGGAATGAAACATCTACACTCAACTTTAGCTATTGTATTGTTAATAGCGTTGGTAATTGCAATCATTATTACACTTGTTAATTACTCAGGAAACAAACCTTACAACCGTAAAATCGCTTTAATCGGGTTAATCAGTGGACACCTTCAATTAGTGATTGGATTGGTATTATACTTCACTTCTCCACTGGGATTAAGTAGCTTTTCAGGAGAAAACATGAAAAATAGCGGAGCTAGATTATACTTTTTGGAGCATCCAATTATGATGATCTTAGGTATTGTATTGATTACAATGGGATACTCAAAGGCTAAGAAATTAGCAGACCAGAAAGCCGCTAACAAAACAGTCCTAATTTACTATATCCTAGGATTAGTATTGATCCTTTCAAGAATACCTTGGTCTACTTGGTCGATTTTTAACTAGTATCTAGTTTAGTATTTAGTATAAAGTATTTAGTATTTAGACACTAAGCGTATTAATAAAGGGGCAATTTTCATTGCCCCTTTATCTTTTCCTACTGATAGTTCCTACTGTTAGCCTTAGGTCTAAATACTAAATACTTACTACTAAATACTACAAAAAGAGAGGGCTAAACATCTGTTTAGCCCTCTCTTTTTGTATGATATCTTTGCAATTACTTTTTGCTGAATCCTAAGATTGCAAAAACAACTTTGAATGCTAAGAAAGAAGCAACGATAAGTGCAATGTTAGCGATCCATGAGAATACGGATCCTAATTGATCCAACGCAGGGATTACATCCGGTACAAAACGAATAAACACGCCTACTAAGCCGATAACGATGGCAATAGTTAATGATACATAATATTCAGTACGGTTTGCATTATTGTCCGTATGTTTTGCTGGTCTTTCTACAGTTGTATTTTCCATAATTGATAATCTCCTATTAAAGCTGCACAAATGTACAAAAGTCTGTGTGCAAATAAAATAATAATTACAATAAATTAACGCGATAAGGCTTGTTCTAAATCAGCGATCAAGTCTTCGGCATCTTCTACCCCTACCGAAAGGCGCAAAAGATTATCGACTACCCCTACTTTTTCTCTGGTTTCTTTTGGAATTGAGCCATGGGTCATTGTTGCTGGGTGATTGATCAAGGATTCAACACCACCCAATGATTCAGCCAAAGTAAATACCTTGAAGCCAGATGCTACGCGGAACGTTTCTGCCAAATCAGCACCTTTGATCACGATAGACACCATGCCACCAAAATCTCTCATTTGTTTCTTGGCAACATCATGTCCCGGATGGTCTTCAAATCCTGGCCAATAGATTTTCTCTACTTTAGGATGGTTCTTTAAATATTCTGCTACTTTTCTACCGTTCTCACAATGAGCCTTCATACGAAGGTGCAAGGTTTTGATACCACGTAGCACTAAGAATGCATCTTGAGGGCCTGGAGTTCCACCACATGCATTATAATAAAACCATAATTGTTTGTATAAGTCTTCATCGTTCATGACCAAAGCCCCCATCACTACATCAGAGTGACCACCAAGATATTTGGTTACCGAGTGCATCACGATATCAGCGCCTAGGTCCAATGGGTTCTGAAGATATGGAGAGGCAAATGTATTGTCGACAGCGTAAAGGATATTTTTCGCTTTTGCGACCTTTCCAATAGCTTCGATGTCTGCTAACTTCAATGTCGGATTTGTTGGAGTTTCTACCCAGATCAACTTGGTTTTGTCTGTAATAGCTTCTTCTACTGCTTTTACATCGGAAGTATTGACAAACTTAAATTTAATCCCAAGAGGTTCATAAACTTTCGTGAAAATACGGTAGGATCCACCGTACAGGTCATCACCGGTAACAACTTCATCTCCTGCTTTCAACAAACGCAAAACACAGTCTGTTGCCGCCATCCCTGAAGAGAATGCTAAACCAAACTTACCATTTTCCAATGCCGCAATACAATCCTCTAGCGCTTTACGCGTAGGGTTTGTACCACGTGAGTACTCATAACCTTTATGGTCTCCCGGTGCTTTCTGTTGGTAAGTAGAGGTTTGGTATATCGGCGTCATCACTGCGCCCGTTGTAGGATCTGCCTCCTGTCCGGCATGAATTGCCTTGGTTGCAAATTTGTAATTCATATTATTTTGTATTAGTCGGACTAAGTTATTAAAAATCTAATGGAGAAGGGTATTTAAACTCGTAATTCAACAAATTGATGATCTTATCCGAATTTACCACTTTTTGGAAACTGTCCTTCGGTTCAAAAGCACTTGGATAACTGTACATATATTTCTGCGCACTTTTCAAGATCACCTCCTTTTTCGAGGGATGTTCTGGAGCAACAAGATTATAATATCCGATTGGCAGATTGATATCTAGGCTCTGTTCAATTATCCCTACAACATCATCTAGATGAATAAAATTTGCGGGTTGATCACCGATTGTCACGACCTTATCCTGAAAGTACTTCCCAAAGATCCGTTCTTTCCCAAAAAGACCACCAAGCCTAAAAGTAGAAGAATAAGGAAGGCTCATCATTTTCTTTTCAGCCAATCGGAGTTTAGCCGACATCAATCCTTCATCACCAAAACTCTCATCGAAGTTGCCATCCCGATCAGGATAGACACCAACTGAACTCAAAAAGATATGCTTTTTGTAATTTAAAGAACATAGGATATTGAACACATGTGAAAAACGGTGTTCAATCTCAGCTTCGGTATTTCTCTGCGTGGCTGGAATCGAATTGACAATCGCATCAAAACTGACATCAACGGGTAAATCTAGGTTAAGGTCCCTATCGAAGTCATGGATAAATGCAAAAATACCATCGCTTTGCAAGCGATGGTATTTTTCTTCTGTACGGGTGGTGACCCACAGATTCCAACCTTTCTTTTTGAGCTGACGAGCAAGTTCCTCACCTACCCAGCCACAACCCAATATCAAAAGGTTCTTCATTTCATTATATTAATATGCTTTCGCAAATAAAACTCGTTGTTTCGAAGGCTTACCAGTAAAGATACATACACCTTCCTCTTCTTTAGCATCCAAAGGAATACAACGGATAGTTGCTTTAGTCTCTTCTTTCACACGTTTCTCCGTCTCTACTGTTCCATCCCAGTGCGCAGAAATAAATCCACCTTTTTCTTCTAAAACTTGTTTGAATTCATCATAAGAATTCACCTCAGTGATATGTTCATCACGGTAAGTCAATGCCTTATTATAGATGTTATCTTGGATTTCTCCCAATAAAGCAGCAATACGGTCTGGCAAACCAGCTTGTTGAACCGTCTCTTTGGTTTGCGTATCGCGACGAGCGAGCTCAACAGTACCATTCTGCATATCACGAGAACCTAAAGCCACGCGCAAAGGCACACCCTTCAATTCCCATTCTGCGAATTTAAATCCTGGTCTCTGTGTATCACGATCATCATATTTCACACGGATATCCAATTGCTTCAAGGCAGCAGTTAATTGATCTACATAAGCATCAAGGTTTGCTTTCTCCTCATCCGTCTTATAGATAGGGACGATGACTACCTGAGTCGGTGCCAATTTCGGAGGCAATACCAATCCTTGATCATCTGAATGCGCCATAATCAAAGCTCCCATCAAACGAGTTGAAACTCCCCATGAAGTAGCCCAAACATAATCCAATTTACCTTCTTTGGAAGTAAACTTCACATCAAATGCCTTAGCAAAGTTCTGTCCCAAGAAGTGGGAAGTCCCTGCTTGCAAAGCTTTACCATCTTGCATCAAGGCTTCGATACATAAGGTATCGATCGCTCCGGCAAAACGCTCGTTTTCAGTTTTTCTACCACGAACCACTGGAACGGCCAAGGTACCTTCAGCAAACTCCGCATAAACCTCCAACATTTGTTCTGCTTCTGCAATAGCTTCTTCACTGGTTGCATGGGCAGTATGCCCCTCTTGCCATAAGAATTCCGCTGTACGAAGGAATAAACGCGTACGCATTTCCCAACGAACCACGTTTGCCCATTGGTTCACCAGGATTGGAAGGTCACGATAAGATTCGATCCATCCACGGTAAGTATTCCAAATAATGGTTTCTGAAGTAGGACGAACGATCAATTCCTCCTCTAATTTAGCATCTTCATCAACGATGATGTTTCCATTACCATCATTTTTCAACCTGTAGTGTGTAACAACGGCACATTCAGTCGCAAAGCCTTCTACGTGCGAAGCTTCCTTAGAAAAGAAAGATTTGGGGATAAATAAGGGGAAATAGGCATTGGAGTGGCCAGTTTCTTTAAATCTTTTGTCCAGAGTGGCTTGCATTCTCTCCCAGATTGCATATCCGTATGGTTTGATTACCATACAACCTCTTACTGCAGAATATTCTGCTAGATCGGCTTTAATCACCAAATCGTTGTACCATTGCGAATAATCTTCGCTACGGCTCGTTATCCCTTTACTCATTCGAAAATTTAAATAGTATTTTAACCAAAAACATGGGTTTGCGTGTACTTTAACACATAAATAACCAAAGCAAAAAAATAATTTGTAATTTTGATTGGTAGATTAAACCCTGACGATAAAATCGGGTCTAAGATAATAATTAATGACTGTAATATCGAATTTTAACTGTTTTAGAATCATGAAAAACAACAAGATATTTTTGGGAGGGTTAGCCTTAGCTTTTGCAGCTCTGATTAGCTCCTGTTCGACGACAAGCCGGACAGTATACCGTGACGATGTCTATAATAACAGGGACAATGGTACGGTTTATCAAAGCCCAGACTACTACTATACTGATGGCACGGACGAAGAATCCATTGCACAATCAGATTATTATGCAGATGAATATTCCGATGAGGATTACGTAGAAGGTGGTATTGAGGATTTAGAATATGCAAATCGCATCAACCGATTCTATTACAATTCTCCAGGAATGATGTACTACGACCCTTGGTTTGATCCTTGGTATGGCTATTCTGGTTTCGGCCTTGGCTGGAACTCCGGATTCGGCTGGTCCTTAGGCTTTGGATGGGGATCACCTTATCTTGGCATGGGCTGGGGTTGGGGAAGTCCTTACTACGGCTACGGCTGGGGAAGACCTTACTATGGATACGGATGGGGTAACTATTGGGGCCCTAACTCCTACTATAACTATTGGGGACACCCTTATTACGGCGGTGGTTACTACGGGAATGGATACTATGGCGGAAACTACTACGGAAACAGACGCGTTGCATCTGGTAGAAGTTACTCTTCAGGATATGCTCCTCGTTCTAACAATGGCCGCGTAACAAGAGATGCAAGCGGTAGATTTGTGAATAGCAGATCTGGCGTATCTTCAGGACGCAGTGGCTCAAGATCAAATGGTACCACAGTAGGCAGAACCCCTTCTTCTAGATCAGGTTCTAGCAGATCAGATGGTACGATCAATAGAACTCCTTCTTCTAGATCAGGCTCTAGTAGATCACAAGGTACGATCAACAGAACCCCTTCTTCTAGATCAGGCTCTAGCAGATCTCAAGGAACTATCAACAGAACTCCTTCTTCAAGATCAGGCTCTAGCAGATCTCAAGGTACGATCAATAGGACTCCTTCTTCAAGATCAGGTTCTAGCAGACCTCAAGGAACCATCAACAGGACTCCTTCTAGATCTTCGGCTCCAAGCACAAGATCATCGACTCCTCGTTCAAGCGGAAGCTTTGACCGCGGTAGCTCAGGAAGTTCTGGTGGATTCAGCAGAGGTAGCTCAAGCGGCAGTAGCAGCAGAAGCTCTGGCGGTGGTGCTTCCTCCTCTGGAAGAAGCGGAAGTAGACGCTAATTACAACAGATATATGGTATAGCCAATATAAATTTATATTGGCTATACTTTTTTCCGGACAAATGTTTTAAATAACCTCTATCAATCTTAGGCCGCTTTTCCTGCAGAACCTAAGATGAAACAAAAGAACACTATTACAATATGAAAAAAATCTTACTCTCCCTCACTTGTTTTGCCCTCGCTTACAATTATTCCAACTTACAAGCCCAATCATTAGTCGACAATTCATTGTTGATCTCCAGAGATATTACTAATGGAACTGCGCGCTTTAAGGCTATGGGAGGTGTAAATACAGCTTTGGGTGGTGATATCAGTTCTGTATCAGGAAACCCTGCCGGACTTGGTTTCTTTGGTCAGTCTGATGTCTCTCTTTCCGTAAACTATTTGAACAATAACAATAAATCAAATTTCTTCGGTCAATCAACCTCACAAGGGCAAGGTAAATTTGGATTGGAAAACCTAGGTATTGTTATCCACTACCCTACCCACAATGATCCCGATTATGGTTGGCAGAACTTCAATGTGGGTCTGAGTATAGACAAACAGAATAATTTCAACGACCACCTCAAGTATTCAGGTACCAACAACCAAAACTCCCTGGTGCATTCTTATACAGATATCATGGAAGATGATGATATCTTCGCTAAAGATTTTTGGAATTCCTATTTGGTGGATGAAGGAAACACTGGTCGATATTTCCCTACTGTTTTGGAAGCAGATCCTAAAAACCAACAGATGGATTTACTCACCACTGGTTATAAGTATAACACCAATGTTTCATTCGGTGCAAACTATGGCAATAAATTATATATCGGTGCTAGATTTGGTTTTATATCCTATAAATATGATTCCAAGGCTACTTTCCTAGAAAAAGGATGGACCAAGACAGCTGGCGAGATCAAAGCCGATAATCCAACAACGGATTTTGCTAATCCGAATGACCCTGCTTATAAATATACCGACATTAGTTATGACCTAACCGATATCAATGACCTGACCTTAAAAGGAACTGGTGTCAACTTTGGTTTAGGAGCTATTTTCAAGCCTACTTGGGATTGGAATATCGGTATCAATATTTCGACTCCGACTTGGACAGAAGTTCAAGAGGATAGCAATATTGAAACTTTGGTTGATTACTATAAGGACGAAAATACAACCACTTCATTACACCCAGGCTACGGATCTAAAAACTATGGCCAATCCTATGATTATGCCATCATCTCCCCTTGGAAGACTTCCTTTGGTTTAACCAAATTCTTTGGAAGGGGTTTATTGTCTACGGAAATAGAATACTTAAACTATTCTTCCATCAAATATCGTGAGATCGTAACTGAGCCTGATTATGCCTTCGAAAGTGAAGTAAACGGCAATATCAATAATACCTTCAAAGGAAACTTCAACTTTAAGATTGGTGGCGAACTCTTGATTACAGATCAATTGGCTGCACGTGCTGGTTTTAACTTGATCGGTTCTCCATACAAAGGCGACACACAACCCGATTATATTGCCAGCTTAGGTTTAGGTTATGTCCTGACCAAGTCTCTATATGTAGATTTAGCGGCTATGCAATACAAGCAATTCAACTATAATCATAGCCCCTATTCATTCTCATCTTGGAACAGTCCAATTCCAACAGCAGAAGTAAAGAATACCCGTACAAATGTGGTATTGACCCTAGGAGCTAAATTTTAAAAAATAAAAGCCCGGAATTAAATTCCGGGCTTTTATTTTTTAAAGTATTTAGTAGAAAGTATTTAGTATTTAGACCATTTACCTTCAACAGGACATATCTCAAATCTCAATACTCAATAATCATATCTCTCTTAGAGCCTTTCTATCTCATATCTCAATACTCATATCTCAATACTCAATACTCATATCTCTCTTAGAGCCTTTCTATCTCATATCTCAATACTCATATCTCAATACTCTCCTACGCTTTGCGCTCCGACAATTTCCTCACAAAGAGGTTATAGTTTTCATGTTTCTCGACATAGATCTCTTCGCCTACATCGATAAAACTATCTAGGGAAACCGCATCGTACCATACATTGTCGATTTCTATTTTTCCACTTGGGCGCAGGACCGTTTTGGTCACCCCAACCTTATTGATCAGATTAGGTTTAGCAACTGAGGAGGTATAACCTTCATCCGCTTTTTGTTCATCTTGCAAGACCAGTCGTTTGAAAGTTGGAGATTGCAATACATTTTTGCCAAAAATAACCATCAAGACAATGGTCAAGATCATGGCGCCTATTACTATTATAAAGGAATTCATTAATAATCCTGGTTGGGTAAGTTTAAAATCAAAATAATCATTGGCTACCATAGAGAATGCCAATCCGCATAAAACTAAGATAATTCCAGCAATACCGGCGACTCCAAAGCCAGGAATTACAAATATTTCCAAGACCAGGAGTATCACCCCTAACACAAAAATCGCGATCTCCCAGTTATCCGCTAAACCTTGCAGGTACAATGGTGCAAAGAATAAAGCTCCACAGATCAAGGCCACTACCAAAGCAAACCCTATCCCTGGCGCCTGTAACTCGAAATAGATCCCACCAATAATACCCATGATCAACAAGCCGCTAACCAAAGGGTTGATCAATAAAGCGATCAAGGAATCCACCCAAGTGATCTGATGTTCCTGTACATCCGGTTTTGCAATATTGAGATCGGAAAAGATATCAACCTGACTTTTGACTTCTTTTTTAGCCAATCCGATCTTTACAGCCTCGGAGGCCGTCAAAGTCAATAATTTTCCATCTTCTTTAAGTTCCGGTACTGAAATAGCTGGGTCTACAAAAGCCTCAGCGACTTTCGGATCACGGCCTTTGGCTTCAGCAGTAGCTCGCATCAAGCCACGCATATAAGATTGGTATTTCTCAGGAAGGACTTCCCCCTGCTGATTCACCACCGATGCCGCACCTAGGCTAGCACCTGAGTGCATGTAAATATAATCCGCTGCTAATGAGATCAATGCTCCCGCAGATGCAGCATTATTATTAACGTATACAATAGTTTTGAACTGATTGTCGTTTAATAGGCTAGAACGAATAGAATCGGCAAAATTTAAAGCGCCACCAAACGTATTAAGATCGATCAATAAATACTCTGATTTACTCAATTTGGCTTGCTTTATCGCATTTTTCATGGTACGCCATGCATTGGGGCCAATATCTTCCTTGATCTGCACAGAATAAACCGTCTGTGCCTTAGCTTGAAAGAAACTCACAAAGCAAATGGCGAGAATACCTAAAATGTATTTTGTAAATTTGTTCATAATAGTGTTTTTTACCGAATTTGCTTGTCATCGGATGACTAAATATACGATAAATAAAATTTTCGAGAAAGCATTCCCAACGAATATCTGGAAAATAGAGATCGACTCCGTTAAGCCCTATGTAGCTGTAGAAACTAGGGATGTGGAGACTACTCTAGCCTCCTTTTTTGTGTTCGATTTTGAGGGCAACTGTCTGATGTCACCTTGTCAAGCGGATGGAAAGGAATGGACACTTGACTCCATCCAAAATGGTTATATGATCCTGAAAAGAATTGGCGAACAAACTCCAGTACAAGAAGGGATCCAGATCATCCAGATTACCAATAATGAAATTATCTTCAGCAGCTATGAATTTGTCCTTTTAGATGTATTCAAAGATTACATCCATGCCAGACACCGTAGCATCTCCTCGGGAGAAAGCATTGCCATCGAAATCCGAACTGGAGAATACAGCTCCGCAAATGACATCCTATTTGACATGGCATGCAACAAAATCCAGTACCCTGTCACGTATCAACAAACCCCACGATTTTTAAAAAATGAGCACAACATTGGGCCCTTATGGTTGAGTAAATGTGGACACCACTTCCTCTGGTGTTACCATAAACAGAAAAATGACCATTTCGACCTCTGTTTGGCAACAAGTAATTTAAACCAGATACTAGATCAACAAGTCATACTTCATGACATGGAGAAAATGATCCCCCAACCTTATTTCCAATTAGGTAGTCAAGTCTTCTTTATGTCCTTTAACAAGAGAGAAATTGTTTCATATTTAGTATAATTGCACTCAATGATGAAAGAACGATTATTCAAAAAGTCTTACAGAAAGACTATTATTATATTTTCTGCTGCTTTTTTATTCGCCGGAATCTCTCTGGCACAAGCCCAATCAAGCAACCCAAGTCAAAAGAAAACAGTAGTAAACGGAAAAACTTTTATTGAACATAGCGTCACAGCAAAGGACACTTACTACCAGCTGAGCAGGATCTATGGTATCCCTGTGAAGGATATCATGAATGCCAACAACAAAAAGAACCTGCGCGTTGGTGATGCTGTTTATATCCCATTCAAAGAAGAAGAAAAGAAACCGGAAAATAAACCAGAAGTTGTTCAGAACGAACCCAATAATAGGGATTCAAAACCCCTTGGAGATCCAAATACACAAACCATCCAAGCTAAGATCCTTACGGAATACAAAGTGGGTTCCAATGAAACCTTATATTCTATTGCAAAGCGTTTCTCGACCACGGTAGACAATATTAAAAAACTGAACAGCTTAGATTCAGATACTGTTCGTGAGGGACAGACTTTGAAGATCCCCGATGGCAATGTGGTCGTGGTACAGAAAGAAACTGCTCCGGCAGCCATCAATCTCCCCATCCCTGAAAATATCAGCAAAGAAGAGATCGAATTCGAAACCAACCGCTATGGGATCCGTGAGAAAAAAGAAAAAGGTATTGGTATCTGGATGGAAAACCTCGAGTCCGGTGGCCGCAGCAACCTAGCTTTGCACCGTACAGCTCCGGTAGGTACTATTCTAAAAATTACAAACCCATTGACAAAAAGTGTTACCTTTGCCAAAGTTGTAGGAAAATTCTCCGATACTGCAGAAAGCAGAGATGCCATTGTTATTCTTTCCAAATCCGCAGCATCTTATATTGGAGCTCTCGATAAACGATTCCTTATTGAAATTGCCTACGGCGCACCAGTAAATTAGTGCAAGTTAAAAAATGGACAAACCCTATGTAATTGGAATCGCAGGAAGCAGCGGTTCAGGAAAAACTTTCTTTTTAAAAAGCTTTTTAGATCATTTTTCACAGAAAGAAGTCACCTTGATCTCTCAAGATGATTACTATATACCTGCTAATACCAAAACAAAAGAAGAAAATAGGCTCTATAATTTCGACTTACCAACTTCTATCAATCGTGATGCTTTCTATCATCACATCAAGGAACTATTTGACGGCAACACTGTATTCCAAAAGGAATATACTTTTAACAATCCCGATATTGCTCCCAAAATGCTGGAAATCAATCCAGCTCCCATTTTAGTAGTCGAAGGCTTGTTTATTTTCCATTATGAGGAAATCAATGAACTATTGGACTATAGGATTTTCTTGGATGCTGATGAACCGATTGCCCTGCAGAGAAGGTTGAGAAGGGATTTGGTCGAGCGCGGTTATGACCATGACGATGTAATGTACAAATGGATCAACCATGTCGTACCATCTTATAATGAATATCTTCTCCCTCACCGTGAAGAATGCGACCTGATTATCCACAACAATGTGGATGACCCATTAGTTATCCAAACATTCACCAACGATATTGCCATCGAACTCCGAAAAAGAATAGGATATTTATTTTTAATTAATCTAAATTAGCTATCTTTGCATCATGTACGAGTCCATGATCAAGCTGCATATTTTAGAAAACAACCCTTTTGAGGACCAGAAGGGTCATTCTCCCTTTAATCCGAACGGAGAACAAGCATTCAAAAAATGTTGTAAGAAATACAAAAAGGGCAAAAGATGTAAAAAATGCCCTGGTAGGACGGAATAATTTCCCTCTAGCTACCACTCCTATTCTTCCACATAATCTAGATCTTTGTCAAAGCTCTCTTTTAATTGAGTCAGAGCAAAAATAGCGATCAAGGATAGCAACACGATCATGATCATGGCCGCTCCAATAATACCTACCCAATTTACCAATACCCCATACATCAAAGTCGAAGGAATCAGCGCCCCCCTAACAAAGTTTGGTGCCGTCGTCGTTACGGTCGACCGTATATTGGTTCCAAATTGTTCTGCAGCAATGGTAATAAAGGTTGCCCAATAGCCCACACCTAGCCCCATCAAAAAGGCTAACCACATAAACTCATTCTCTGAAATACCTTGTCTTGTCAGGTAGATACATGAAAAAAGAAGGATCAAGATTTGATAGATAAAAACTACCTTACGTCTCGATTTAAAGACCTGAGCCAACCAACCTGCAAGAAAATCACCCAGCGAAATCCCTATATAAGTAAACATTACGCCCTTCCCCGCGCTCAAGGTAGTCTGCGCATGCAAAGCTTGCCCGATTTCAGGTGCTTGGGTCACCAAAACCCCAACGACAAACCATATTGGCAATCCTATGCACAAGCAGTACAGGTACCTTCTGAATCGATCGCCATTGTTAAATAGCATGGAAATTTTTCCCTTTTGGACGGACTTGTTCTCCAAGGAAGAAAACATACCGGATTCAAAGACCCCAACACGCATAAACAACAATAGGATTCCCATTCCACCGCCAACAAAATACGCCGTTCTCCAGCTGAACCATTCTGATATGAAATAGGCCAAGATGGCCCCCAGTACCCCTACTCCAGCAACGATCATGGTTCCATAGCCTCTTTTTTTTCGGTGCATGCTTTCGGACACTAAGGTTATCCCAGCGCCCAATTCACCCGCCAGACCGATCCCTGCTATAAACCTGATGATGCCATAGGACGTGACATCATGCACAAAACCATTGGCAATATTCGCAATCGAATAGAGCAAAATCGAACCAAACAAGACCTTCAACCGGCCATATTTATCACCCAGCACGCCCCAGATCACCCCACCGATAAGCAGACCGCCCATTTGCATGTTCAATACAAATTCGCCTTTGCTGCGCATCTGATCTGCCGGAACACCGATATCACTAAAGGATTGAATGCGTACAATAGAAAAAATGATGAGGTCATAGATATCAACAAAATAGCCGAGGGCGGCTACAAAAATCAATATCCAAACATTCTTGTTAGGTTTTTGAGAGTCCATAATTCAGGAATATTTATTGAATATAAGGGAGAGTTTCTTTTATTACAATAGAAGGATGTTTTTTCTTAGAAATTAACTGTATTTTTATCCGCATGAAAGTATCTCCAAGTACTTTAAAATGGGGTCTTCGCTTGTACCCTCCATTCTTTTTCCAACGCATCTGGGTGCGCCGGATCCTGAACAGTTTCTTAGGGGCTGATGTCAAGATCAACAGAAGCATTCTCAACATCAATTCCAATAGAACGATATTTGGGGGCACTATCTTTTCTGCAATCGATCCATTCTATCCCATCCTACTGGATCAATATTTCAAACATCAAGGGATTACTCGCACCGTGGCTTGGTTAAAGACCGCCCATATCGACTACATCAAACCCGGCAGGTTTGATCTGGAGGTCCGCATCCGCCTTGATCAGGAAATCTTGGACGAAACCTTGCAGACCATAAAAAAAGAAGGAAAAGTAGTCAGAACCTTTCAAACCCAAGTCTTCGATAAACACGGAACCTTATGCGCCATAGCACATAATGAAATCTACATCCGTGATCTTGACTTTAACTTCGAATCTTTAAATCCTGCTCCTACTCAAATTGAGAACTCGAGTATTGAACTATAATTTAATTAATCATGAAAAAATTAATCTTATTAAGTGCAGCATTTTCTATTGCTTTTGTTTCTTGCCAGAACAAACAGGTTGAAAACAAAGACCAAAAGCTTTCTGAACAAGCTATTGCCATCCATGACGAAATCATGCCGCAAATATCGCAGTTTGATAAATCGACCATCAAGATCGATTCTATCATAAGCAACTTGGCAGCGATCAAAGGTGAGAAAGCTGACTTAGATACCGCAAAAACACGTGTTGACCTGACGAACCTGAAGGATAGCATCGAAGATGCAACCGATCACATGATGACCTGGATGAAGGATTACGATGCAACAAACGAAGATGAAGCCTACCAACAGAAAGAGGTTGACAAAATCAGCGCCATGAAAAAACAGTTCGATCGCGTAGCTGAACAAATCAAAACATCATTAGCAGCATTCAATTAATAAAAATAAAATGAAAAAGTACTTAGGCGGAGCGTTTGCCGCATGTATGGCCAGTATCCTATTGTTCTCTTGTGGACCCACGGAAAGAAAACTGCCCATCTATGGTGAACGTAGTCCAGTTGAAAAAGAAGTCGATGGCAAAACAGTCGTGGACACCATTTATCATACCATCCCTAATTTCTCTTTCCTAAATCAGGATAGCACGAACTTGACACAAGATTTCTTCAAAGACAAAATCTATGTGGCCAATTTCTTCTTTACCCACTGTCCTAGTATCTGCCCGACCATGCAACGTAATTTGCTCAAGGCATACGAAAAATACAAGGGCAATGCCAAGATCGCTTTTCTATCCCACAGCATTGATTTCAAATATGATCAACCTTCTGTCTTGAAAGACTATGCAACCAAATTGGGGGTCGATAATGATCAATGGCAGTTTGTGACCGGAAGCAAAGCTGATATTTACGGCATTTCCGAAAAATACATGGTCTTCACCAAAGAAGATCCCAACGCACCGGGAGGCTATGACCACCAAGGTTATTTAGTGATCATCGATCCTGAAAAAAGAATCCGTGGCGCCTATGATGGCACCAACGATGAACAGGTAAAACAACTCTTGGAAGATCTAGATGTCATTTTAGCAGAATACAAATAATGATAACTCGATATTTTATAGGGTCTATTGCGCTCGTTTCCATGCTTTATTTTCTGTTTTCGTGCAACACAGACCTGAGCGTGGAAACGATGCAATATGCCACCAACGGCCAGAAAATTTATGTCAAGCATTGCCAAAACTGCCATGGCGCCAATGGAGAAGGGTTAGGAAAGCTATACCCGCCCCTTACCGACGCAAACTTCCTGAACGAGAACAGGAGCAAACTGGCCTGCATCGTCAAAAACGGAATGTCCGGCGAAATCAAAGTCAACAACACCCTATTCAATCAACAGATGCCCGGAGTACCCGAACTCTCTTCAGTCGATATCGCCTATGTCCTGACCTATGTCACCACCTATTTCGGTGATAGCAAAACCCATTTCAAAAAAGAAGAAATCGAAGGTTTTTTGAAGAATTGTAAATAAGAGACATAAGACCTAAGACAACAGACCTTTCTGAAGGAATGGCATTTTGGGAAAGTGACATTTGGCTTAACTTTCAGATTTCAATAAAACCTGAGATGATATGGTTTATTAACTAACGCAGGTTGGGCGTGAATCATTTTAATATCCTAGGATACTTCCAATTCTGAACGACGAGTGAAGAATCTGTACGGTTCCTCACCTTCATGTCCTGTCATCCGGTACCGAAGGTACAGGAACTGTTCGCCAATGCAAACCTTTTATTTATTCAAAATATGCGGCGGGCGTATGCGATACGCCCCTACAGTATTTGGGATTTTCCAGCGCCATATTGTCAAGATGGTTTTGGTCCATCCTCCAATCCCGTACCCTGAGCGGAACCCTGGTTCAACCCACCTTAACCCTTCATCCTCAACACTTTACCCAAATCCTTATAAAAAGAAAAAGGTTTTCAAACGGGGAGAATGAAAACCTTTAATAACCAATTATAAACCTAAATTATGATACCACAAAGGTAAGTGTAAAAAATACACACGTCAAGAGGAATTTGAATATTTAACAATTTCTTAACATTGGAATGATTTAATCGCATTTATAACGAATACGTGACACAATCGCCTTAAAAAAAAGCCTACATTTGCAACCGAATGAACATTCAATTGACAGAAAAAAAAGAGCAAATCTTCTTTAGCACGCTGAAGTTGATCAACACTTATGGATTCCATGGGTCTCCAATGAGCAAAATCGCTAAAGATGCCGATGTAGCAGTAGGCTCGATCTATCATTATTTCCCGTCTAAGGAGGATTTAATCGTAGAATTATACTGGTATTGTAAAGAAAAATTGAACCATCAGGTTTTTTCAGCCATAGACCCTACCTTGGGCTACGAAAAAAAATTCAAGCAAATCTGGAGAAACTTGGTGTGGTACTATCTGGACAACCTAGACCATTTCGGGTTTTTGGAACAATTCTACGGATCTCCCTTCTATGAAGGAATCCGAACAAACATCTTCCAACAAAAGTCCGAAAGAAATGTTTTGCTCCATTTTTTAGATGAAGGTGTACACTTAAAACATTTAAAAGATTTAAATGTTCGACTATTAATATCTGCCTACCTGGGCGTAGCTATCTCCCTGGTTAGAGGCTGCTTATATGAAAAATCAAAACCTACTGATCAAGAAATTGAAACCATGGTAGACATCATTTGGAACGGGGTTAAAAAATAATATATATGAATTTTAGAATTAAGGACTTAGTAGTTTATCTTTCCTTTACTGCGATCTCTGTAGGATCAGTATTTGCCCAAACGACAAATAACCTGAACAGTAATGCCACCTTGGATGAATTGATCCAGTATGCATTGGAAAACAAAATCGAAATCAGACAAGCTCAGATTGACCAAGAAATCGGCGAACGTGAAATCGCTTCTGCCCTTTCCGGTTGGTTCCCGCAAATCAATGCAAATGGTAGCTTAACCCATTTTATGCAATTGCCAACAGCCAATATCAATGGCCAGAACATTGCCATGGGACAGCGCAATACCTCTGCATTAACCTTTCAAGCCGATCAAGCAATCATTAACCCTGGCTTGTTCCAAGCTTCTAAGGCTGCCAAATACATCAGGCAACAAAATGATCTAAGTGTAGAAGACACCAAAATCAATACCGTGGTGGATGTCAGCAAAGCTTATTACGATATCCTTACCAGCGAAGAACAAATCAATATCATCCAGGAAAACATCTCCCGCCTGAACCGTCAGTATACCGAAGCAAATGCGCGTTATGAAACTGGTTTGGTTGATAAAACGGATTATAAGAGAGCACAGATTTCTTTGAACAATGCTAAAGCCGAGTTAAAAACAGCTCTAGAGTTTAGAAAATATAAATATGATTACTTAAAAACCTTATTGGGTATGAACCCAACCAATGGTTTGACGTTATCTTTCGAAAATCAAAACATGGAATCCAATGTATTGATGGATACTACGGATGTTCTGAATTACAACAACCGAGTTGAATTGAGACAATTGCAGACCATGAAGGATATCCAAAAATTGAATACCCAGTATCAAAAATGGCAATTCCTTCCTAGGCTAGGTGCTTTTGCAAACTACGGTCTAAATTATAGGAACAATTCTTTTTCTGACCTATATGGCGATAACTTTCCACAGTCCAGCTTTGGTCTGAGCCTTACCTTTCCTATTTTCCAAGGTGGAAAACGCGTTCAGGAAATCAAGAGATCAGAATTGTTGGAATCCAGGATCGATATGGATATTGAAAACCTAGAGAACCAAATCGGTGCTCAATATTCTGCTGCTATGGCTAACTACCGTGCAAACATCAACGAATGGAGAAATGCAAAAGAAAACGTTGAACTTTCAGAAGAGGTTTATAACACGATCAAATTACAATACGATGCTGGAGTAAAGACTTACCTCGAATTGATGACGGCGGAAACAGACTTGAAAACAAGCCAATTGAATTACTTGAATTCACTCTATGCCGTTCTTTCAAGTAAGCTGGATATCCAAAAAGCATTGGGAACCGTAAATTTTGCTAATTAATACAACAACCACCATACATATCACAATAGAAACTACGAAAACATGAATACAACTCGTTTATTTTCAACAATACTTTTAGGCTCTGGACTGTTCTTTACAGCTTGTGGCAACAAAGAAGGCGCAAAACAACAAGGTCCGGGGCAGATGCAAGCACAGGCGATGCCTGTTACCATGGCTGTTGTACAACATGAAATCGTTTCAGGACAGCATAGCTATCCAGCGAATGTTGTTCCATTACAAGAAACTGAAATTAGAGCAGAAGTCTCCGGTTACATCACAAACATCAGTGTAGCTGATGGTGCACATGTAAGTAAAGGACAGAAGCTATATGATATCGACCGCGTACGCTATGCTGCTGCAGTGGACCAAGCTAAAGCCAATCTTGAAATCGCAAGAGCAAACCTTGCTCGTGTGGAAAAAGATTTGCAACGCTATCAGACCCTAGCAGACAAGGATGCGATCGCAAAACAGACTTTGGATTATGCATTTACAGATGTCAATAATCAAAAAGCACAGGTTCAAGCTGCTGAGGCTGCTTTAACTACAGCAAGGGTAAACTTGCAACGTTCTAGTATTGTGGCTCCATTCTCTGGAACTGTTGGTATCTCTCAAGTTCGTAACGGAGCTTTGGTATCCGCTGGAACCACTTTATTGAACACCATCAGTTCTACCAATCCTATTGCGGTGGAATTTCAGATCAATGAAAAAGAGATCATGGAATTCAGCAACCTGCAATCAGGTAAGTCAAGCACACAGATCAATTTGACGCTTCCAGATGCGAGCACCTATGGTTCACATGGCAGAATCTCTACGATCGACCGTGCTGTTGATCCTCAAACAGGTACTTTAAAGGTTAGAGCGACTTTCGACAACCCTAACAATACCCTACGTGCAGGAATGAACTTAAACTTGAATGTAGTAAGTACTTCCAAAGAAGAGGCAGTGGTAATTCCTTACCGTGCAATTTTCGAGCAATTAGGTTCCTTCTCCGTATATACCGTGACTGATAGTAACACTGTAGACTTGAAACAAGTAACCTTAGGTCAAAAATTAGGTGACCGTGTGGTGATTGCAAAGGGCATCAATCCCGGAGAGAAAGTCGTAGTAGACGGTGTAACCTCCTTGAAACCAGGCGCAAAAGTTGTGGATAAAGCGACAATGGCTCCGCAACAACCTCAAGCTCAACCGAAAAAATAAGTGCTGTTCCATAAAATATATTTAACGAATGATCTCAGAAGTATTTATTAAAAGGCCGGTAACGGCGATGGTGGTATCCATATTGATTTCGATCATAGGGGTTATCGCGATCACCACCTTACCAATCAGTCAATATCCAAATATTGCTCCCCCTACGGTATCGGTTTCAGCGACCTATACAGGTGCGGATGCACAAACAGTAGAAAAAACAGTAACGACTCCTATCGAGAGTCAGATCAATGGTACCCCCGGAATGATCTATATGAGTTCCAACTCCACTTCGGATGGTGGTTCTCGTATCACAGTGACTTTTGAAGTAGGTACCGATATCGATATTGCAACACTTGACGTTCAGAACCGTGTGAGTATCGCAGAACCGGTATTGCCAGAGGCGGTACGCCGTTTAGGTGTAACCACGCGTAAGGTAAATACCGATATCTTGATGATGGTTTCATTGGTGTCTCCTGATGGCAGCCGCGATATCAACTTCCTTTCCAACTACATTAACTTATACTTGAAAGACGCTTTATTACGTGTACCAGGTGTGGGTGATGTGCAAGCATTTGGACAACCATTCGCCATGCGTGTATGGTTAGATGCCAACAAACTTGCCAACATTGGAATGTCTCCAGCGGATGTCAATACTGCTATCCAAGAACAGAACTCCCGTATGCCGGGTGGTTCAGTGGGTGCGCGTCCACAAGAGAACATGCAAGTATTCGAATACCCGATCGTAATGGACTCCGATTTGGAAGAAGTTGATCAATTTGAAAATATCGTAGTCAAAACAAATGCTGATGGATCCATCGTGCTATTGAAAGATATTGCCAGAGTAGAACTTGGACAATTTAACTATGGTATTACCAACAAGGTAAATGGAAATACAGCATCGGGTATGATGATTTCCCAAACACCAGGTGGTAATGCGGTGGAAACTGCCGATGGTATCTATAAAACTTTGGAGGAATTGAAGAAATCATTCCCTTCAGGTGTAGATTATGTGGTAGGTTATGAAACTGTATCAGTGGTTAATGCTTCCATCAGCTCGGTAATCCATACCTTAATCGAAGCCTTGATCTTGGTAACCTTGGTGGTATTCTTCTTCCTACAAAGTTGGAGAGCAACCTTGATCCCATTATTGGCGATTCCGGTTTCCATCGTCGGAACCTTTATCTTCTTTACCTTATTTGGGTTCTCGATCAACAACTTAACGATGTTGGCTTTCGTGCTCGCCATCGGTATTGTGGTGGATGATGCCATCGTTGTGGTGGAGGCCGTCCAGCATTACATCGACCATTATAAGATGGATGCCAAGGAAGCGACCATGCGTGCCATGAAAGATATTACCGCACCGGTTATTGCCATCGCCTTGATCTTGGCGGCAGTATTCGTTCCGGTAGGATTTATCCCTGGAATGGTGGGTAAACTGTACCAACAGTTCGCGATTACCATTGCGGTATCCGTAATGTTATCGGCATTTATCGCACTTTCCTTAACACCTGCTCTATGTTCGATCATGTTGAAACCTTCGGCAACGACAAAGGATTCAAAAGGCTTGAACAAATTCTTCTATAAATTCAACGTTTGGTTTGATAAAGTAACTTATCGCTATTCAAAAGGTGTGAAGAAAGCGATTAAATCCGCTCCACTGGTATTGATTATCTTGGTTTGTATTTTCGTAGGAACCGGATGGATGTTTACCGCTAAGAAAGCCGGATTTATCCCTAACGAAGATGGTGGTATCTTCTTTATGGGGGTCAGCTTACCAGAAGGTGCATCCAGTGCACGTACTGAAGAGGTATTGACCGAATTGACAAATGATTTACGCAAAGAATTCCCTGAGATCAATTATGTGACGTCCATCAACGGTATGAACTTATTGAACCGTTCTGCTAAACCAAACGGTGCATCACTTTTCGTATCCTTGAAACCATGGGATGAAAGACAGAAAACAGTTTCTGATATCACAGGTGCTATCATGGGTAAATACCGTGGCTATTCTAAGGCAACCGTTATTGCAGCAACGCCGCCGCCAATTCCTGGTTTGGGTACCGCTGGTGGTTTTACCATGGAGATCCAAGATAGACAAACTGTAGATATCAAAGATTTCGAAGCGATGGTTGGCCGATTCTTGGCTGCTGCAAACCAACGCCCTGAAATCGGAATGGCCTATACCCTATTCAACAGTAATTCACCGAACTATAAGTTACAAGTAGATCGTGAAATGGCGAAACGTATGGGTGTGCCGGTTTCCAATATCTATAGCACCATATCTTCTTACCTAGGTAGTAGTTATGTCAATGACTTTACCAAATACGGACGTAACTTCCGTGTGGTAACACAGGCAGATACCAGTTACCGTATGCACATTGAAGACATCAATAAATTATATGTGAAGAACGTACAAGGTCAGCCAGTACCTATTTCAAACTTAGTGAGATATGAACTGACCACGAACCCTTCGATCGTGAACCACTTTAACATCTTCCGTTCAATCCAGATTTCTGGTGAGGCTGGTCCTGGTTATTCATCAGGTGATGCCATCCGTGCATTGGAAGAAGTAGCTGCACAGACTTTGTCTGACGGTTATTCGTATGAGTTCTCCGGCCTGTCCTTACAAGAGAAACAATCGGGTAGCAAGACCATCCAGATCTTTGCGCTCTGTATCCTGTTCGTGTTCTTGTTATTGGCATCGCTATACGAGAGTTGGTCGGTACCATTCTCCATCCTATTATCAGTACCTCTAGGTATTTTCGGAGCGATCTTGGCATTGACCTTATTGCCAAACTTGGACAATAATATCTATGCGCAGATCGGTTTGGTTACCATTATCGGTTTGGCAGCTAAGAACGCGATCTTGATCGTGGAATTTGCCAAAGAGCGGGTGGATATTGGTATGAACCTAGTTGAAGCAACACTAGACGCTGTCAAGCTTCGTCTCCGTCCAATTATCATGACATCATTGGCTTTTATCTTAGGTATTATTCCATTGATGTTGTCCACTGGTGCAGGTGCTGTATCCAGGCAGACCATTGGTTGGACCGTATTCGGGGGTATGACCGCAGCGACTTTCCTTGCCATCTTTATCGTACCGGTGCTATTCGTGGTGATTACACGATTGGCTTATGGTAAAAAGAAATTAGCGGAATTGGAAGCTAGTTTCGATGAGGAGAAAAAGAAAAGCTTAAGTGCGCACTAATTTAGTTTAACTCCATAATTTTAAAGGCTCGTCCAGCAATGGACGAGCCTTTTTTTTAGAGAGGAAGGTTTAGAACAGATTCCCCTCCGGATTAGGTTGCTTATCCAGACCATCCTGAAATCCCATGGATGCATGGGTTCCATCACAAAATGGCTTGTTCGACGACTGGCCACATCGGCATAAAGTCTGTCGATTTCGTACCTCATAATATTTTCCATTGGAACTTTTTACAGGGATTGCTCCCCATAGCGCCAATGGTCCTGCACAGTTATTAGGCATATCTTCAATCAACCCAATCCTAGGTTTTATATCTTTATCTTCAATAGGCTTGCCGCCATCCCACACAATGAGCCTGCCTGCCGGACAATGATGGGCCATGCCCACCGTCAATTCCACCGACTCGTGCTTCGATTCCTGCACCTCATTCCAGATCCTTTGCCCATTATCGCAGAAGCGAGCAAAGGCACACAGCTTCTCATCATCAGAAAGGGAAACAACAGGACCCTTAATAATTTCTGCAGTAGCAAACTCAGGATTGAAAGTAGCGGTTTCAGTGAGATCCACCCCATTTTCCGCCGCCTTCAGGTGGGAATTATCACAATAAGGCTTATACTTGGACAAACCGCATCGGCACAGGTAAATATCTGAATCTTCAGTTTTGAACTCCTTCCCTTCTTGGTACGCCACGGAAATCCCTGCCGAATTGGCCACAATAAATTGTTGGACAATCGGAGCTTTACCATGCAATACATAGGGGCCATCTTTGGTCACTTCCATAAAAATTGATTCCTTGTTAAGGATAGTTCCTAATTGTATATCAAGTTTGTCCTTCTCTAACTTCATCGATCATAGGTTTATCATGGAGAATATCCCCAATACTATGGATAATATGGAATCTACAAAAATTGTTTTTCAGGAATGGAGGAAGGCCTAAAAATTAAAAATATTAAGGAAGTGTTCAGCAAGAAGCTTCGGGATTTGTTTTACCCTCATTCGAGCCATATTCGGAAAATTCAAAATGATTCTCGAATAAGGTCAAGTTGAAGTCCTAAAGATCATGCAAATTTTTAATTTTTAAATTTGATAAGAATTTCTTAGTGGTGAAGAGCCGAATTTGGTGAGGCGGATTCGATGTTATTTGAACCAGGATTCAAAGGATTTGGGGGTTCGACTCCGCTCACCCACCGGATGGACCAAGATTATGGCCAATGTTTCGCTGGAAAGTCCATCATACTGTAGGGGCATATCGAATATGCCCGTTGGTATTTGAACCAGGATAGAAAGGATTTGGGGTTCGACTTCGCTCACCCACCGGATGGATCAAGATTATTTTGCTTACTTCCAATTCTGAACGATCAGTGAAGAATCTGTACGGTTCCCCTCCCTAGGGTGTCATCCTGTACCTTTGGTACAGGAACTGTACGTTAATACCAACTATCGAAGATATAAAAACTGTACGTCTATACTATTTATTTTGTATTTGATTTTAAAGGTTTGCATTGCTCCGAGATACTTCTGATGGACGTATCAATGAAAAGTTTATTAGAGCTGGGTTTCTAGGTATTTAGACCCATACTTATTTCCCAGAAAAATCTCTTTTTTGGGACATACTGCCCTGGAAGGGCAGAATTATTTTAGCATTGGTATCGAACAATATAGGGTTAATGCAAAAACGATGTTCGATTAATCGAACATCGTTTTTGCGCTACCTCCAGGCTAACGTGCCATGCTAGTTAAAATAATGGAACCCCTATGGGGTTATTCGGTTTACAATCCGATTTTCTACAAAGATGTCACCACCAATGGGGGTTCGGAAAATTAACAAACATTTATCCTTCCGAAGGAAGTCCTTTAGCAACCGGCTCATTTCCAGTGGCGGAAAAATGGATAGAATGCCGATGCCCTGTGCGATGGGATTGGCCTTGGAATGCTTTCATACGATCATCCCATCAAAAGGGATGATCGTATGAAAGATATTCCCGACATCAAGGCATTCTATCCATGTATGCTGGACTGTGCGAAAAGCCACCTTAAATGGGCCGAAGGTTTTTGGTTACTTTTGGGCTCCAAAAGTAACAATGAGATTGGTATCCGTGAGCTCCTTCGTCGGTTTGGTACTTTTGGGCTTCAAAAGTAACGAAGAATCTAAATTTTGTTTTTTTGCATTGCACTTTCCTATCATCACCTTCCGATAAATTTTATCCAAATTTTTCTTTTCAATATGACACAAAAAAATCCTACTTCAACATTATCCCCACCGAAACATTCAAATGTTGATGGTCGAAATTGCTGGTATAAAAACTACCATGCAATTGTTGGTAGGCATAGGTTGCAGAAACCGTGAATTTGGTTTTGCTTAGGGAGTCATAAAGATAGAACAGCCCTGCTTTACCCATAAAACCCTTGTCATAGACTGGACCAATACTGGCGGAATAACCAGCATTTGCCACAATACCGACCCTAGAAGCTTGTCCGAAATCCTTTACTGGCAATCGGCCATCGATAAATATGGGGAACAGGTTCCGGTCATACTTGGATTTTCTCACTTCCGTATTCCCAGCCTCTCCTGATTTGGTATAGTCCCCCTTTAAGGTTTCATTTCCAATCCCTAAACCTAAATAGGCTTTATCGTCAAAGTTTTTCCCAAAAATAAAATGCAGGGAATATCCATTGAAGGTGCCTTCGTAACCAGGATTGCGGACACCTAAATTTCCACCGCCTTGGATTAGTGTATAAAAAGAGCTTTGGGCAAAACCCAAGCTACTGATCAGCATCAGAATAAAAAATGAAAAAAGCTTTTGCATGTTCTTAGTTTAATATTTTATAGATCAACTCGGTCAATAGATCACCGGATTCAGTCAGGTGTCCTACATTCATACCCTTAGATTTCAAATCGAATTCCTTGATCAGATGAATGATCTCAAAGGTTTTCCTTCTATTGAAGTTCCTAGCGGCATATTCGTATTCCCTGACGAAAAATGGATGTACTCCGAGTTGCTTGGCAGCCACTGCGGAAGATTTATCTGGAAGGTAATGGTATTTCAGGATTTTGGTAAAATAGGTGCCCAAAGAACCGATCACAACTGGCATAGGATTACTCTTGGGGTTGGCGGCAAAATAATCCACGATCTGGAATGCCTTTAGGGCATTTCGCTTGGACAATGCCGTATTGAGTTCAAAAACATTGAAGTCCTTACTGATACCAATATTTTGCTCCACATCCACCGCAGTGATTTCCTTCTCGGCGGGGATATTCAACTGCAGTTTCTCTATTTCATTGGCAATCTTGGAAAGGTCGGTTCCTAAATATTCAGCCATTAGGGCTGCAGCTTGCGGATGCACCTTTCTTCCTGAAGCATTCAACTGTTCATTGATCCAGCCGGCAACCTTATCCTCATAAAGCTTATTTGATTCCAGCACGATACCGGCCTTTTCCATGGATTTGTAGGATTTCTTGCGCTTATCAAATTTGCTGTACTTATGGGCAAAGACCAAGACGGTCGATGGGGTCGGTTGTTCTAGGTATTTCAGCAGGAACTCATCATCTTTCCATTTCAGGTTTTGTGCTTCCTTGACGATGATAACTTGGTGGTTGCTCATCATGGGATAGCGTTTGGCCATACTGATGATGTTGGAGAAATCCGCATCCTTACCATACACGACGGACTGGTCGAAGCCCTTTTGGGAATCGTCGAGGACCGTTTGTTCGATGGCGTCAGAAATCAGGTCAATAAAGTAAGGTTCTTCACCATGCAGCAGGTAAACTGGGGCGAGCTTTTTTTTCTTTATATCGGATAAAATGGATTGGACATTCATGCTGTACGAAAGTACGAAAATACATAGACTTTTGCTTGTTGGAAAAGGTTGGAAAATTTCGTAATTTTGTAAATGTTTAGACCGGTTCCTTTGAACTTACCGCCGTTTCCGGCAAAAATCAGCAAAAAACAGGATCAGTATTTTATTTTCGACGAACTGCGGAAAAAGCATCTTTTGTTGACACCGGAGGAGTGGGTACGGCAACATTGGGTCAGTCATCTGAACAAACATTATCAATATCCGATGGCCTTGATGAAGATCGAGGGCGGTCTATCGCTGAACAGCTTGCAAAAAAGGAGTGATCTAGTGGTTTATGACCGGGAAGGATCGCGCGTACTTTTGGCAGAATTCAAGGCTCCATCTGTCAAAATTACCGAAAAAACCTTCGAACAGATCGCAAATTATAACAGTATTTACAAAATCCCCCTTCTTTTGGTCAGTAATGGAATTGAGCATTATTATTGCAGGATAGATTTCGAGGAGGAGAAATTTACATTTATAACGGAACTGCCATCTTTTGGGCAGGAAAATTTCGGATATTAAAATAAATATTATATTAGTAGCACAAAGACAGAAAGAATCACATGAATATAGATAAAAACGAATTTAGAAAGTATGCTATTAAGCATCATAGAATTGGAAGCCAACACGTAGATGGTTACATTTCTAGATTACAACAACAAATTCCAAGCAACCTAACGCCATACATCATTGAAGAGAGACAATTGAACGTCGCTCAGATGGACGTATTTTCACGTTTGATGATGGACCGTATCATCTTTTTAGGAGATGGCATCAACGATCAGGTTGCTAATATCGTTCAAGCGCAGTTATTGTTCTTGCAATCGACCGATGCGCAACGTGACATCCAGATTTACATCAACTCACCAGGTGGTAGTGTTTATGCAGGTCTAGGGATCTATGACACCATGCAGTACATTTCACCAGATGTGGCAACGATCTGTACCGGTATGGCAGCATCGATGGGTGCGGTATTATTAGTGGCAGGTGCTAAAGGTAAACGTGCAGCATTGCGTCACTCGCGCGTGATGATCCACCAACCATCAGGCGGTGCACAAGGTGTAGCTGCGGATATGGAGATCAACTTGCGTGAAATGTTGAAGTTAAAAGAAGAATTATACACGATCATCGCTGATCACTCTGGCCAGACTTATGACTGGGTTGAGAAGTCATCAGACCGTGATTATTGGATGCGTGCCGCTGAAGCCAAAGAATTTGGTATGATAGATGAGGTATTGCTACCTAAGAAGAAAGAAACAAAATAATAACAATGAGTAAATCGAACAATAGAGATATCCATTGCTCATTTTGCGGAATCAGTAAAAATGAAGCGCAAATGCTTATTGCGGGTGATGGTGCGCATATCTGCGACAGATGTGTGCAACAAGCTGGGGAGATATTGGCGGAAGAGCTTAAGCAACGCAAGAATAAATCTATTCAAACTGCTCTTAAATTAATCCGTCCAAAGGAAATCAAGGAGCATTTGGATCAATACGTGATTGGACAAGATGATGCGAAGAAAGTCATTTCTGTAGCGGTTTACAACCATTACAAGCGTTTAAACCAACGTGTAGAGTCGGATGAGACCGAGATTGAAAAATCCAACTTGATTATCGTAGGAGAAACAGGTACCGGTAAGACCTTATTGGCCAAAACAGTGGCCAAGATCCTGAACGTACCTTTCTGTATCGTGGATGCGACAGTATTGACCGAAGCAGGATATGTAGGTGAGGATGTGGAAAGTATCTTGACCAGATTATTGCAAGCTGCAGATTATGATGTGGCTGCTGCAGAACGTGGAATCATCTATATAGATGAGATTGACAAAATCGCCAGAAAAAGCGACAACCCATCGATCACCCGTGATGTATCTGGAGAAGGTGTACAACAGGCATTATTGAAAATCTTGGAAGGAACAAATGTAAATGTTCCGCCTCAAGGTGGCCGTAAGCACCCTGACCAGAAAATGATCTCGGTAAATACCAGCAACATCCTATTTATCTGTGGTGGTGCATTTGATGGTATCCAAAAGAAAATCGCAAACAGATTGAGAACTCAAACTGTTGGCTATAAAATGAAAGATGAGGATCAGGAGATTGACCTGAACAACTTATATAAATATATCACGCCGCAAGATCTTAAGAACTTCGGTTTGATCCCTGAGTTGATCGGTCGTTTGCCAGTTCTTACGCATCTGAACCCATTGGATAAGGAAACTCTATTGAGTATCCTGACCAAGCCCAAGAATGCCTTGGTCAAACAATACATTAAATTGTTTGAATATGAGGGCATCAAGTTGTCATTCGAGCCTGAAGTCTATGACTTCATCGTTGACAAAGCTTGGGAGTTCAAATTAGGCGCCCGTGGGTTACGGAGCATTTGTGAGGCTATCATGCTGGATGCCATGTTCGAAACACCGAGCAATAAGGAAAATTCAGAAGACAAGACCTTGCAGATCAGTCTGGATTATGCAAAGAACAAATTTGCAAAGACGGACTTTAAGAAACTGCAAGTCGCATAAAAAATCTAAACCCTCGCCTATCACGCGAGGGTTTTTTGTATTAGTAAATTATTAAGAAAGGATGAAATTATGACTAAGAAGAAAGACGAAAAACAAGAAAATATCGAAGAGGTGAACTCTCCTATTACGGCTGGATTAAAGACAAAAGAAGATATTGTAAACAATTGGTTGCCTCGTTATACCGGTAGACCTTTGGAAGAATTTGGGGAATATATTTTGTTGACCAATTTCAGCAATTATGTGAAATTGTTCTCCCAGATGCATGGCGATGCGCCCATCTTAGGTGAGGATAAACCCATGCAGACCTGTTCTGCAGACGGCATTACCATTATCAACTTTGGTATGGGATCGCCAGTTGCTGCAACGGTGATGGATCTATTGACTGCCATCCACCCTAAAGCAGTGCTTTTCCTAGGAAAGACGGGCGTATTGAAAAAGAAGATCGATGTTGGTGAACTGATCCTCCCTATCGCTGCAATCCGTGGAGAAGGGACTTCCAATGATTACTTACCTCCTGAAGTACCATCACTACCGGCCTTCGCCTTGCAGAAAGCAATTTCAACCACCATCCGTGACCACTCAAGAGATTATTGGACCGGAACGGTCTATACCACTAACCGTCGTGTGTGGGAGCATGACAAGCAATTTAAGAAGTACTTGAAGAGCATCCGCGCCATGGCAGTGGATATGGAGACCGCTACGATCTTCTCAGTCGGTTTTGCCAACAAGATCCCTACTGGTGCCCTATTATTGGTTTCTGACCAACCGATGGTACCAGAAGGAGTGAAAACCGACAAGTCGGATGTAACCGTGACCAAGTCTTATGTGGAAACCCATGTGAAAATCGGAATTGACGCATTGAAGCAATTAATCAACAATGGCTTAACAGTAAAACACCTGAAGTTCTAAAAAATATCTACTTTTGTGGTAGACAACTAACAGACACAAAACTTCACCTATGTGGTATAATAACATTTTAGAAACCATTGGAAATACGCCATTGGTCAAACTAAATAAGATAACTGAAAATTTAAAGGGTACTATTTTAGCCAAGATCGAAACCTCTAACCCCGGCAATTCCATCAAGGACCGTATGGCCTTGAAGATGATCGAAGATGCAGAGGAAGCCGGATTATTGAAACCAGGGGGTACCATCATCGAGGGTACTTCGGGCAATACCGGAATGGGATTAGCCATGGCGGCAGTAGTGAAAGGTTATCGCTGTATTTTTACCACGACGGATAAGCAATCGAAAGAAAAGATCGATGCGCTACGTGCCTTTGGTGCGGAAGTGATCGTTTGTCCGACCAACGTAGATCCCGAGGATCCTCGCTCCTATTATTCGGTTTCAAGCCGATTGGAGAAAGAGGTTCCTAATGCTTGGAAGGCGAATCAATATGATAACCTTTCTAATTCCAAAGCCCACTATGAGCAGACAGGACCTGAAATCTGGGAACAGACGGAAGGAAAGATCACCCATTTGGTTGTAGGTGTAGGAACTGGAGGAACTATCTCTGGTACTGCAAAATATTTAAGGGAGCAGAATCCTAACATCAAGGTTTGGGGAATTGATACCTACGGCTCTGTATTCAAGAAATATAAAGAAACCGGCATTTTTGACAAAAATGAAATCTATCCCTATATCACCGAAGGTATAGGTGAGGATTTCTTGCCTAAGAATGTTGATTTTTCAGTGATTGACCTTTTTGAAAAGGTAACCGATAAGGATGCTGCCTTGATGACCAGGGACCTGGCACGCAAGGAAGGTATCTTTGCCGGGAATTCTGCTGGAGCGGCATTGGCCGGTTTGTTACAATTAGGGAAAGACCTGAAAGAAGATGATGTGGTAGTCGTGATATTCCATGACCATGGATCTCGATATATGGGAAAAATGTATAATGAGGATTGGTTGCGTGAGCGCGGATTCCTGAAAGATGAAAAACTGACTGCAAAATCAATCCTTAAAAAACGTGGTGAACAAGCTATCGTCACCGCAGACGCCAACCAGACCGTTGTTGAAACCTTCAACATTATGAAATCCCTGAACATCTCCCAAATACCTGTCACCCAACAGGGTATGGTCATCGGGAAAGTGACGGAATCGGACATCCTGTCGGCATTGCTTGAAAATCCTTCATTAAAATCATCGGCAGTGGAGGAGATTACCTCTAAACCATTCCCATTTGTGGACCTGAATACTTCGATTGATAAGATTTCAGGCTTGATCAACAAAGATACCCAAGCGGTATTGGTGGAAGATGATTTTGGAAGGATCAATATCATCACCCAATACGATATTATTAACGCCATTTCAGAAGTTTAGGATATTTCCATTTTTTGGGTATATTTAAATTAATCTACCCCAAGGAATGGAAAGAAACGATAAACTTAAAAGATTAGAATATTGGATTAAAGCGCGTATAGGAAAGATTGCTTTTATTGACGTAGAAGAAAAACGTGCCAAGGAATGGTACGGTAACGGATACGGAGGGTTTTATGTGGATCCCAGCCTAGTTACAGTGAATGCCATCGTGTATTCTTTTGGTATCGGTGAGGATATCTCTTTTGATAAAGCCATCATAGCGAAACATGGAGCCAAGGTCTTTGGCTTCGACCCTACCCCGAAATCCATTAATTACGTCCGTAATAACGAAACGCCTGAGCAGTTTTATTTCCATCCATTTGGATTAGGTGAAAAAACCGAAATGGTTACCTTTCACCTCCCTAAAAACAAAGAACATGTGTCCGGAAGTGTTTATGACCATAGCTTGGTTGATGAACACGATTCGGTAGACGTGCTTTTAAAGGAGTTTAAAGAGATAGTACATGATTTGGGGCACCAATCCATTGATGTGCTGAAGATGGACATAGAGGGCTCGGAATACGCTGTAATGGAAGGGATACTGAACTCTGGCATTCCGATCAAGCAAATCCTTGTGGAAACCCATGAGAGATTCTTTGCCAACGGCAAAGAAAAAGGCAAGGAATTCTTTAAGCTATTGCATGATCATGGTTATAGGATCTTTGCAATCTCGGATACCTACCAAGAAATATCATTAGTAAAAGGGTAAAAAGGCTTTTCTAAAACCCTAGTGGGATTCCAATATTATAGCAATTACGGCATATTGGCCTGAAAATACCGCAAAAAAGATGTTCGATTAATCGAGCATCGTTTTTGCATTATATGATGATTTTTAGGCTATTATTGGCGGGCTTATGCAATAAGCCCCTACGAAAATTGGACACCTTTCAAGCGTTAAAATAATCTTGGCCCATTCTCTTATCCTCGTTTGGCGAGCTGAACCCTGAGAAGTCAAAGGGGAGTCGAGCCACATCCTGGTTCAAATCACATTTCCCCCTTCAGATCGTTCATCATACAAACATTTACTTTCCGAAGGAAGTCCTTTAGCATACGGCTCATTTCCAGTGGCGGAAAAATGGATAGAATGCCGTTGACCTGTGCAATGGGATTGGCCTTGGAATGCTTTTAATAGATCATCCCATTAAAAGGGATGATCTATTAAAAGATATTCCCGACAACAAGGCATTCTATCCATGTGTGGGAGCCCGCACGAAAAGCCACCTTAAATGGGCGGAAGCGTTACGGATTTGAGTTGTTTTTGGTATCCGTGAGCTCCTTCGTCGGTTTGGTTACTTTTGGGCTCCAAAAGTAACAGAGAAGATCCCCCTTTCCTCCAAAAAAAAAAGAGGCTGTCTTTTCAGACAACCTCTTTAAAATTATGATCAGAAAAACGAATTAATCGTTTTGTTTGATTTCTGGGTTTGCGTTCAATTCCAATAATGGGAATAAGAACTGCCAATCTTTAGCACCAGCAGCAACCTTTACCATTCCATTTACACTTCCAGGAGCATAGTTAGGAACAACAGTTCTGTCTAATGGTTGGTTCAAACGTTTCAAATCGTAGAATCTGAAACCTTCGCCCCAAAGTTCTGTTCTTCTGTTAGTCCAGATCTCTTCCAATAAAGCAGCACCAGTGTTGGTAGATTTTGTCGCTTCAAGGTCACGAACTTTCACAAAGTTGAACAATGCCTCTTGTGCATTCGCAGTTTGGTTTGAGCTAGCATAAGCTTCTGCCAAGATCAAGTGCATTTCTGCTGATCTCATCAAAGGAACATCTCCTAAAGCACCTCCTGGTGATTTGATTGCGAACTTTCTAGACATATACTCTTGACGAGCGAAAGATGCCAATGGCAATGGGAAGTTAGCCGCAGTTGGTTTTGGTTCCCAAAGTTTCTTTCTGATGTCTGTGTCAGAGATTTTTTCGTACAATGCAGAGTTGATTCTCTTAGGGTTTGCACGCATAAAAGAAGTATTCGCATTGTAAGCGATCTGTGCAAAGTATGATCCGAAAGCATCCATCTGATCTTGCGTCGGCATAGAAGCCCACATAAATTCAGACATTGAAGGAGCATCGTTGAAACCTTTCATGTATGTATCTTGGTTCATCAATGGGAAGCTTCCTGACTCGATAACCAGATTAGCAAATTTGATCGCATTCGGGTAATCTTGCATAGTCAATGCAACTCTAGCACGGATACCGTAAGTCACATATACGTTGATATGAGACTTGTTCACTCTAGTTTGAACGTTCAATGCAACCGCATCATCTAAATCTTTGATGATTGAAGCATATACGTCTTTCACGGTAGATCTTGGTAATGCACCATCTGAAGATTTCAATACCAAAGGAACACCTAATTGATCGTTTGCTGTGCTTGCATCATATCTTTTAGCATAAAGCTGAACAAGATTAGAGTAAGCATAAGCTCTAAGTGTCAAGGCTTGAGCTTTCAAGTTGTTTTTCTCTTCATCAGTACCTGGAAGACCGTCTACATTATCCAAGATGAAGTTTGAGTCACCAATGATCTTGTAGAAAGTTCTGTAATAGTATTCTGTCAATTTATGGTTGTCATTACGACCACCTTGCCAGTTACCTTCACCAGTAGAACCGAACCAGTTTGCATCACTGATACCTAAGTCTTCACCCATAAAGTCAAGGCCTAACATGATACCACCTACACCTGGTTTGTTTTGAACATTCCAATCCACTACGGTGGTACGCTCAAACATAAATCTATAGATACCGTTCAATGCTGTATTAGCATTGGCAATCGAACTGAAGATCTCATCTTGAGATACTTTGTCAGTTGGAGCGGTTTCCAAATAGTCCTTTTTACATCCGCTTAGGGCTAGAAGTAAAACGGAAGCATATATCGTTAAATTTCTTTTTTTCATAATAATTCAGCTGCTAATTAAAATCCAACATTTACACCGATGCTGAAAATACGAGTCGGCAAATAAGTAGATGATACTGATCCATCAAAGCTCTCTGTTGGATTCATACCTTTGCGTTTCGAGAATAAAGCTAAGTTCTCACCAGTGAAGAATACACGTGCAGTAGACAAGTCGATTTTGTTCAACAAGCTGCTTGGTAATCTATATTGGAAGTTTACGTTTTGGATGCTAAAGTAAGAAGCACTAGTTAACCATCTTGTAGAAGCAGCATTGATGTTGTTGCTGTTTGCTTGGTCTAATCTAGGGATATCACTTGTTGTATTCGTAGTGGTCCATGCTTTCATTGCATCAACATGGTATGATTTACCATATGAGTTGGTGCTCATTAAACCAACATAGTTACCATCATAGATTTTACCACCGATTTGGTAGTTCAACAAGAATGATAAAGTGAATGCTTTATAGTCGAAAGTATTGATGATGGATCCCATTACATCAGGAATAGAAGTACCTGAATAATCGAATTTAGCATAGTTTTGGTTGGTTACATATTCCTTACCATCAACCACACGGATGTTTTCTTGTGCAGTACCATCTGCAGGGATGTAAAGAGCAGAACCATCTGCATGGTCAACACCAGCATATTGTCTCAACCAGAAAGCGTAGTAATCTCTACCCACTTCTCTTCTCTTGTTACCTGCTGTGATCACTGGAGTTTCAACTGGCATCTTCGTGATCTCGTTCTTGAAAGTCGTGAAGTTCTTGGTCAAGGTCCAAGTGAAGTTATCGTTTCTTACGATATCACCTGTTAATGACAATTCAAAACCTGTATTGTACATGGAACCAACGTTTCTGAATTCTGTACTAACTGCAGAAGAAAGAGGACGTGGTACGGATAACAATAACTCGTCAGAACCTCTCTTGTAGTATTCCGCCTCACCTCTTAATCTGTTGTTGAATAAAGAGAAGTTCACACCTACGTTGAAAGTATTTGAAGATTCCCAAGTCAAGTTAGGGTTTGCTAATGAACTAAGAACAGTTCCTGGCAATCCACCGTTTGACCATCCAAGGTTGTAAAGAGCTTGGTATCCGTAATAGATTCTATTTCCGTTTACATCCAATAGGTGGTTGTTACCAACTTGGCCGTATGAAGCTTTTAATCTCAAATCGTTAACCCAAGTAGCACTAGACATAAAGTCTTCTTTGTTGATTGCCCATGCAGCACCAACTGAGAAGAAGTTACCCCATCTTTTGCTATCGTCAAAGATTGAAGAACCATCCGTTCTGAAAGATGCATCAGCATAGTACTTCTCATCGTAGTTATAAGATGCTCTTGCGAAGTAAGATTCAAGACGGTTCACGTTTTTGTAACCTCCTGCAGAAAGTGGAGTTACGTAGTTATCTAATTCAGTGATACCAGAAGTAATCTGTCCAGTTTTAGTAGCATTTCTGCTGCTGAATTGATAATCATAGTTTTCGTGACCAGCTATTGCTGAAACGTTATGCAAATCAAATGATTTTCTGTATTGCAATACTTGGTTGAAAGTATATGATTTAGTGATGTAGTTTTCAGCAGAACCTAAACCATTGTAAGAAACACCATCACCTACTTTGTTGTTCCAAGAGTAATCGAAGTTTCTGTTTGAAAGGTCGATAGTTACTGTAGGAGTGAATGTGAAATCTTTTAGGAATTTGATTTCCATAAATGCTCTACCACCTAACATCGTACGTTTGTTCAAACGAGTGTTCAAGATGGTCTCGTAGATCACATGTCTACCTGGACTTGCGCCAGAAGGTCTGTTAATAGCTCCTGGGTGCATTCCGTAGTCATAATATTGTTCGCCAGTAACTGGATCAACCACTGGTGCTCCTGTTGTAGCGTCAAATGCATGCACTGGGTAGATAGAACCTAAACCTCTGATGAAAGAGAATGGGTTGACATAAGAGTTAGCATTTCCTGTTGAAGCATCAGAAGCTAATGAGCCTTCTGACATAGCTCCAGAAATGTTAACACCTGCTTTTAACCAATCTTTGATCTGAGAGTTTACATTGATCCTACCGTTGAAACGTTGGAAGTCTGAGTTAAGGATATAACCTTGATCGTTCAAATAACCTAATGAAACGTAGTAGTCAGTTTTTTCATTGCTACCACCAATGTTAATATTGGCATCAGTTCTTTTTCCTACACGCTGAATAGCATCAAACCAGTTGAAATCATCATATTTCAAACCTGCATTGGGATTCATCGTACCATCTAAAGAAACGATTTCATTGTCAGCAACGTTAAAAGGGTTGTAAGCTAAGAATCTCTTGATATTGTCGAATGCATATTTATTTGCATCTGCTTCTGAAGCACCTTGGCTACCGTTTGCAGGGAACATTCTTGAGTTTTTGATAGCTTGGAATGCTACTGGGTAGTAATCATTGATTCCTACTGTTTCGTATTCTTGGATACCTCTTTGCGTAATACCTTGAGTTAAGCCAACATTTAATTTAGTAGCACCGCGACCTTTTTTCGTTGTGATCATGATCACACCGTTACCAGCTCTAGATCCGTACAATGCCGCAGAAGTTGCATCCTTTAAGATGGAGATGCTTTCGATATCATCTGCATTTAGGTCACCGATGTTACCATCAAATACAGCACCATCTACCACATACAATGGAGAACTTGAAGCACTCATAGATCCAATACCTCTTAAACGCACACTAGCACCTGATCCTGGCTGACCATTTCCTGAAGAAACAGAGATACCTGGAGCCATACCAGCCAACGCATTCGACACGTTGGATACAGTACGTTTATCCAAATCTTCTGCACTCATGGTAGCCATGGAACCTGTTACTTCAGATTTCTTAGCTGTACCATAGGCAACGACAACAACCTCATCAAGTTCTTCGCCTGATAAGCTTAATTGAACATTAATGATGTTATTGTTGCTAACAGTTACGGTCTGCGAAGCATAACCGATAAATGAGAATGTGATGCTACTTCCAGAAGCCACATTGGTCAATGTGTACTTACCGTTAGCATCTGTTTGAGTCGCGTTAGTTGAACCAGACACACGAACTGATACACCAGGCAATGCTTGCCCATCGTTCGCCGAGGTAACTGTACCACTCAAATTTTGATTTTGCGCAAACGTTTGCCCAATTAGGCATGTAAACACAAAAAGAAGACAGAGTAATTTTTGTTTCATAAAAAATTGATCTTTTAATTGTAATTGTTAATAAAAATTAGACTTACGGCTAAATAAATAGTTATTAATGCCGTAAAAATATTAAAAAAGTCAATATTTTATCATTATTAAACGTTTTAAGTAAAATTATTTATTGAATAGAATTTGTTAGGGTAATATTTCAACTTAGTTGTCTCTATTCATTAATAATCTAACTATAGTTTATCTAATTTTCTTATGATTCAGAATTAACAACACACTCTTTCCGCAAATACGAAATTTTATTTTCAATTTTTAGCAAAACAAACCACCTGTTTAAACGGAATTAAAACATATTTAGGGCGTTTTTAGAAATTTTGATAATTTTTTGATTAAAATATAACTACTATGGCAATTCCAAGAAGAATTGCAATTATTCATTATAAGAATAATTCTTTCTCTTTTTATCCAATTTGGTTGTCAATTGTTTAATTTGATTTCATTTGGTTAGCTAAATCGAAAAAACAGCCTGTGGACCTACTTCAGTGCAGATTCTATCCTACGAATTTATCAGAATTAAGGAAACAGGAATAAGAAAAGAGGCAGGTTAGGCGAGTAGATTAAATGACAATAATATGATAATCGCAGAGCGATATCACTGTATTAAATTTAAAACAAGTTGTAGATTGTAACTAATTAGACCCTGGAGCGTCTATTTCGGTGATGATATAGACATCTTCTTGGTCTTTTTTCATCTTGTATTTCTCGCGAGCAATGCGTTGGATCTCACTTTGGTTGTATTGTACATCCTTAATGGATTGGGATATACTTTCAATTTCATTGGTATAGTATTCTTTCTCCTGTTCCAATTTGGTTTTCTCAGTCTGAAAGTTGTATTGGGTAGCAATGTCGTAACGATCGAAAAAACACATCCAAACTAAGAATGCAACTCCTGCGATAAGATATTGATTACGGATAGTATTGATGAAACGTTCCATAGGCTAGACCAAAGCAATTAAAATTCGGTTAAAGATAACTATTTTAAGATGAACTATACAAGGGGAGAAACAGTAATTAAATTAACCATTGTGGAAAACTAAATCTTTTTAAAATTTAGAGGCGCTGCAAAGTACCTAAACTCAATTTGTGAAAACGAAAAGCATAAAAAAAGGGAACCAAGCGGCTCCCTTTTCTGACCTTAAGGTCAATTATTTCTTCGGAGCGTATTTAAAATCTTTTCCGATGAATTTTGCATTCTCGCCTAATTCTTCTTCGATACGCAACAATTGATTGTATTTAGCAATCCGGTCTGAACGAGAGATTGAACCCGTTTTGATTTGACCACAGTTTAATGCTACCGCTAAGTCAGCAATGGTAGTATCTTCTGTTTCACCAGAACGGTGAGACATTACTGAAGTATAACCATTGGTCTGAGCCAAATGAACAGCATTGATAGTCTCAGTCAATGAACCGATTTGGTTAACTTTTACTAAGATTGAGTTACCAATACCTTTGTCTATACCTTCTTGAAGACGTTTAGTGTTTGTAACAAATAAATCGTCACCAACTAATTGTACACGGTCACCGATCTTCTCAGTTAACAATTTCCAACCTTTCCAATCATCTTCTGCCATACCGTCCTCAATTGAGATAATGGGGTATTTAGCAGTCAATTCAGCTAGGTAATCTACTTGTTCTTCGATAGTACGAACCGCAGCACCCTTACCTTCGAATTTTGCGTAATCGTATTTACCTTTTTCGAAGAACTCAGTAGAAGCACAGTCTAATGCAAGACAGATTTCCTTTCCTGGTTTGTAACCCGCTTTTTTAATAGCTTCCAAGATAGTTTCGATAGCATCTTCAGTACCTTCAAAAGTTGGAGCAAAACCACCTTCATCACCTACTGCTGTAGACAAGTTACGGTCGTGAAGGATTTTCTTAAGGCTATGAAAAACCTCAGCACCCCAACGTAAAGCTTCTGAGAAATACTCAGCGCCCACAGGCATGATCATGAACTCTTGGAAAGCGATAGGTGCATCAGAGTGAGCACCACCGTTTACAATGTTCATCATTGGTAGAGGAAGCGTATTTGCATTTACACCACCGATATAACGATATAGAGGCTGACGGCTTTCTTGGGCTGCAGCTTTAGCAACCGCTAAAGAAACACCTAAGATCGCGTTAGCACCTAATTTACCTTTGTTTTCAGAACCATCTAAATCGATCATCAATTTGTCGATTGCGTTTTGTTCAAATACGTCAACACCTTCTAAAGCTTTTGCAATCTTAGTATTTACGTTTTCAACAGCTTTCAAAACACCTTTACCTAAGTATTTCTTTTTATCACCGTCGCGTAATTCTACCGCTTCGTGTGCACCTGTAGAAGCTCCTGAAGGAACTGCTGCACGGCCAACAAAACCGTTTTGCGTTGTTACATCAACTTCTATCGTAGGATTTCCGCGCGAATCTAAAATCTGGCGCGCATGTACGTCAATTATCAAGCTCATTTTATGTGTGGTTTATTTAAATATCTTCCTTCGTTAAATACTTTACTTAGTGTATTTAAGACACTAATATAACAATAATTCTTGCTTTATCAAAAATATGAAAAATCTAAGTGATTCGCCCTAATGCATAGAAAAATTAAATCATGCCTGCATTGATTATTATGAAAATCGCAAACCCAACAGATATACCAATACATATACTCTCCGCACAAGACCATCACCTATTGATTAGCCTTATTCCCTCCTCCTAAAATAGATGACAAAAAAAAGGTCACATCTTCACGATGCGACCTCCCTAAAATATTTTTTTTGAAACTATCCTTTTACCATTGCGATAAAATCATCGAATAGATATCTTGAATCGTGTGGACCTGGAGATGATTCTGGGTGATATTGTACCGAGAAAGCATTCTTGCCTTTCACGCGGATTCCTTCAATAGAATTGTCATTTAAGTTTACGTGAGTGATCTCAACTTTATCCGACTTCTCAATATCTTCCGCTACTACACCAAAACCATGGTTTTGAGAAGTAATCTCACATCTATTAGCGATAATATTCTTTACAGGGTGGTTAATACCTCTGTGACCATTGTGCATTTTTTGCGTTCTGATATCATTTGCAAGTGCCAAGATTTGGTGACCAAGACAAATCCCGAACATCGGTTTATCAGCAGCTAAGATATCTTTTACAGTTTGGATAGCGTAATCCATTGCAGCAGGGTCACCAGGACCATTTGAAATGAAGAAACCGTCTGGATTCCATTCTTGCATTTCTGCGAAGGTAGTTTTAGCAGGGAAAACCTTAGCATATACCTGACGAGAATCAAAGTTTCTCAAGATGTTCTTTTTGATCCCTAAATCCAATACAGCAATACGAGTCGGAGCGCCCTCTTCACCATAGTAGTATGGCTCGGTCGTAGAAACCTGAGAAGAAAGCTCTAATCCAGCCATTGAAGGCACCTTAGCCAATTCAGCTTTCAAAGAATCTACATCTAGGTTCTCTGAAGAAATGATAGCATTCATCGCACCTTTACTACGGATATGACGAACCAATGAACGCGTATCGATATCCGAGATACCCACCAAATTCTCCTCTTCGAAATAATTCTGGATAGATTGGTCAGCCATTTTACGACTGTAGTTGATGTTATAGTTCTTACAAACTAAACCTGCAATCTGAATCTTTCTAGACTCTTCATCCTCATCATCGATACCATAGTTTCCGATATGCGCATTGGTCGTAACCATGATCTGTGCATAATAGGAAGGATCTGTAAAGATCTCTTGGTAGCCAGTCGTACCAGTGTTGAAACAAATCTCACCTGTGGTAGTACCGATCTTTCCTGCGGCTTTACCATGAAAAACTGTTCCATCCTCTAGGACTAAAATTGCTGGCAATTTGCTGTAGTTGGTCATTCTTATTTCTAGTTAAAACGTATCACTAAATTACTGATAGATTTCCTTAACTCCTAAACATAAAAAAAGCCCAAACGGGCTAACAGATCAATTAAAATATTGACGAGAAGTAGAAACTACTTTTTGAAATGCTATTGGGTAGAAGGTCTCTTTCATTTTTATCGGGAGACAAAGGTACAAATTATTTTAATTCAGAAACAATAGTTTTTTATTTTATTCTTAAGCCAACATGCACAAAAAAAGCCCTGAGATCTCAATACCTCAGGGCCCTTAAATTCTTTATCTTGGATTACTTCGTCAGCTTAAAAATATCATTTCCAAACACAAATATCATCAAGGCAATAATGATGAAAAACCCAACGATCTGTGCTTTCTCCAAGAATTTATCACTCAATGGCTTCCCTTGGATCATCTCAATCAACAAGAAGATCACGTGGCCACCATCCAATGCTGGAATTGGCAGGATATTCATAAATGCCAATGCCATAGAAAGCATACCCACCAAGCTCCAGAACCTCAACCAATCCACCTCAGTACCAAACATGGTCGCAATCCCAACTGGACCTGAAAGCGCTTTATCCGCACGAACCTCACCTTTGAAGATCTTTCCAAAACCTTTGATGTTATCTGTGATTACCGAGAAAGCTTTGCTAGCTCCCAACGGCAATGATTCCATAAAACCATATTTATGCTGCACAACAGGAAGGTTCAAGAAACCTAAAGTAGAAGAGCTATCTGCTGCCGCTTTTAAGGCCATCGGACTTCCCTTACGTACAATATCCAAATTAACTTCCTTATTCTTATTCGCTGCCAATTCAGATTTGAACTGATCCAATTGCTGCACCTGAACACCATTAATAGACACGATGCTATCCCCTACTTGCAGTCCCATCTTCTCGGCCCGGCTATTCTTTTCGACCATGGTTACCGGAAGCATCTTGAACATAGGCTGAACCAACTCGTTCTTCTTATGCTCAGAAATATCATTCAGGATATCACTAGGCAACTTGATCTCCATTTGCTGACCAGCACGTTCAACGGTCAATACCGCATCGCCCATCAATACCTCAGAAGTCAATAGATCTTGGTAGAATAGGTTTGCTTTTTTACCATTCACGGCAAGGATCTTATCCCCTTCTTTCAAGCCTACCTTCTCACCGATAATGCCCGGTTTCACACCATAAAGCTGCGTATTGTTAAAGTCAGTAGTACCATATTTAAAGGTCAACATCCAAAAAACAACAATACCCACGATTACATTGACAATAATACCGCCTAGCATGACGATCAAACGTTGCCAAGCTGGTTTAGAACGGAATTCCCATGGTTGTGGCTCCCCTTTCATCTGTTCGGTATCCATCGATTCATCGATCATACCCGCAATCTTCACATAGCCACCCAATGGCAACCAGCCCACACCATACTCACAACCTTTATAATTGAATTTGAACAATTTCACACCCCAGGCATCAAAGAAAAGATAAAACTTCTCCACCTTGATTCCGAATGCTCGTGCAGCTAGAAAGTGCCCAAGCTCATGCAAGATGATTAATAATGACAAGCCTAAAAGTACCTGCCCAATCATGATTACAATTCCCATCGATTATATTTTTATTATTTTATTTACTATTTAATTATTTAAATACGTTCTATTAAACTTCGTGCCACAGTCCGGCTTTCCAAATCGAACTGCAAATAATCCTCTAAACTTAACGTTTTTTGTGATTTCACCTGACACAATGTCTCTTCAATGATTTCACTCATCTGTAAAAATCCTACTCGATCATTCAAAAAAGCTTCCACTACGATTTCGTTGGCACCATTCAGCACACAGGCCGCATTACCACCCGCCTCAAGAGCCTGAAAAGCCAACTTCAGATTACGGAAAACCTCCATATCTGGCTGTTCAAAAGTCAAATTCGGGTAGTCCAAGAAATTAAAACGCTTGAAATTATTCTCAAATCGCTTCGGATAAGTCAATGCATATTGAATAGGAAGTTTCATATCAGGCAAGCCCATCTGAGCTTTCAATGAACCATCTTCAAATTGCACCAAAGAGTGTATAATAGATTGCGGATGGATGATCACATCAATTTGGTCATATTCCAAACCAAACAACCATTTGGCCTCAATCACCTCAAGTCCTTTATTCATCAAGGAAGCCGAGTCAATCGTTATTTTAGCGCCCATGGTCCAATTCGGGTGCTTCAAAGCTTGCGCTTTCGTAACAGACTTTAGATCTTCAATTGATTTTCCTCGGAAAGGACCTCCCGAGGCAGTAAGGATAATCTTCTCAATAGGGTTGGCTTCTTCACCAGCCAAGCATTGAAATATAGCGGAATGCTCTGAATCTACCGGCAACAATTTAACCTGATGTTTTTCAACCAAGCCTGTTATCAATTCCCCAGCTACTACCAAAGTCTCTTTATTTGCCAGGGCGATATCCTTACCCGACTCAATGGCTGCCACCGTTGGCCTAAGTCCTACTGCTCCTACTACCGCCGTCAAGACGATGTCAATATCATCCCTTTGCACCGTTTCCACGAGTGCATCTTCACCAAACAGCACCTCTATCCCCTTGCCCTGCAAAGTATCTCTCACCTTCTCAAAGGCAGCCTTTTCACAAACGACTACAGCAGCTGGTTTGAACTTAAGAGCCTGTTGGATCAATAAATCGGCGTTTCTTCCGGCAGAGAGTACAGTAATCGAAAAATGATCAGGATATTGTTCTACTACTTCTAAGGTCTGTGTCCCAATACTGCCCGTAGAACCTAATATGGCTAATTTCCTTTTACTCAAAACTTAAATGATTTTATATAATGTTATCCATAAGGGAAGGATCAGAACTGCCCTTATAGGCTTTTATCATGTCAATATACACAATTGACATAACAACGCTAACCACTGGGATAATTACAAAGGAATTGATCAGACTCAAGATCTTTGAAACCAAAGAGTATCCCATGTATTCTGTACCTAATTGTAGTAGATGAGTGAATGCAACGATAAATATAATGGCCAACAGCCTCAAAACATTACCTTTTGTCATCGCTAGGCTGAACCTGTACGATTTGAAGGTATTGAAACCATTCTCCACGATGAAGAACGGAAAGAAAGTGGTCCTGATCAACACAAACAGCATGATTACCCCCGTCAAGAAGGGGTGAATCTCGGTCTGAACCGTATTCATGTTGACTCCTAAATACAGCAATGGAAATAATGCCACATACATAATGATGTAAATCACGAATGCGATCAGACTGTACAGTAACAGTCCCAAAATATAATAGCAAAACTGCGACATGCTCGGCAGATAATCCATCAAGCCATGGCTCTTTTCATCCTTTGCTAAGAATATAGCCTTCTTCAACAGCACTAATTGCAAGCCAAAATAAACGGCCACGAACAACAGCAACAAAAGCACCTTAACGATCAGATTCGAAGAATCTAAATACATAGCTAGAAAAGAAGAAAGGTTGGATGTTACAAAAATTAAAAAACATAGACCAGCAATAGAAATGTAATTCCTCATGAGGATATCTATCGCTCTTAAAACAACGTCGTTAGCTTTAAATGTAATGTCTTTGAGAAAATCTAGCATGGCATAAATAATATTGCAAATATGATAATTTTTTCGGTGGAATCAATTTTTTTAAAGCCCTATATGCTATAAAAAAAGGCTAAGATTTTATATTCTTAGCCTTTTATCGACAATTATTACTTTAAATTTTCTGGAACAGGTTTATCCAATAGGTATTGGTAATAGAACCTGGTTCTTTCCTTGAAATCATAAGGACTTTTTGACCTGTTGAATCCATGTCTGCTCCCCGGATAGATCATCAATTCAAATGGCACTGCTCTATCGGTCAAGGCATCCACCAACTGAATGGTATTCTGCATATGAACGTTATCATCCATGTCTCCGTGCATGATGCGTAACCTACCTTTGTATTGATTTACATAAGGCAAAATAGAACCGTTCTTATATCCTTCCGGATTAGACTGCGGCGTGTCCATCCAACGCTCGGTATAATGCGTATCATATAGCTCCCAGCTTGTTACCGGCGCACCCGCAATACCATAATCAAAATAATCAGCTCCTTTGGTCAATGCCAGGCAAGTCATATAACCACCATAACTATGTCCAGTGATCAACAATTTGTCCTTAGCCACAAATGGCTTGGCTTTCAACCATTTTGCTACGGTGATATAATCCACCAATTCCCAGTTTCCTAGGTTTCTGTGCATCCAAGCAACTCCTTGTTTACCAAAATGTCCAGAAGCTCTATGGTCAGCCTCAATCTGAATAATTCCTTCTTGAGACCAATATTCACCATTCACCCCTTTCCATGTATTTCTTACGGTACCCGCATCCGGGCCACCATAGATACTCATGATCACAGGATACTGTTTTGTTTCATCAAAATCAGTTGGATAGGTGATGATAAGCGGAAGATTAAATTTACCATCTTCAGAAGGGATGGTCAGGTACTCACGTTTTGCAACTTTATAGTTCGCAAAATCATCAGCCTTGCTATCTGCCAATTCCTTCAAAACTTTGCCCTTATTGTCCACAAGAGCAACCTTATTAGGCGTGAAGATATTGGAATAGTTTGTGATGAAATATTTACCATCAGGCGACACCAATACATTATGTGTATAATCACCAAAGGTCAATCTCTGCATTTTTTTTCCATCAAAGCCAATTCTGTAAAGATCCTTCGTTGCAGAATTTTCCTTCCTAGCAGAGAAATAAAGCACTTTACCTTTCTCATCGATACGCTCGATGGAAGTCACCTGCCAGTCACCTTGCGTGATAGGGTTCACCAATTTACCATCCAACGTATATAGGTAGTAATGTGCCCAGCCGGTTTTATCCGATTTTAAGATATAATGTTTGTTATCTTCCAAATAAGTGATACGCTCATCATGGTCCAAATTGATCCATGTAGGCTGCTCCTCATTGTAGATCTCTGTTTTTTGACCATTTTCAGGATTCACAGCGTAAAACTTCAAGGTATTCTGCTCCCTATTCATCCACTGAACCATGATCGATTGGCTATCAAAGCTCCAGTAAGGTTGTCCAAAGTATTGATCATCTTTCTCATTGAAATCAGCCCAAACAACTGGAGAACCTTCCACTTTCACAAAACCAACTTTAACCTCTGGGTTAGGGTCACCAGCTTTTGGGTATCGCGTTTCCTCTAGGTAGCCATGCTGTCCTTTGGAAACATAGATCGGGAACATAGGAACTTTCGTGTCATCAAAGCGCATAAAAGCAATCTCCTTACTGTCTGGTGCCCACCAGAAAGCCCTATAATTTGTTGGACGGCCTAAAATTTCCTCATAGTAAACCCAAGAAGACCAACCATTGTAGATCACATCGGTTCCATCATTGGTGTAGCGAACTTCCTTTCCAGATGCCACTTCCAGACCATACAAGTCACTTTTCCTTGTAAAAGCGACGTATTTACCATCGGGAGATAGCGTTGGGTTCTGTTCTTCTACTTCCGGAGAATTGGTCAATTTCTTAGCCTCCCCTTCCGGATATTGGATGAATACATCTTTATCCTTCACAAAAACCTGCGTCGAAGTATTCACAGGATAGCTGTAGCTCTCCTTTTTACCGGTTTTTACATTGACTTTGAAAAGCTGGTTGTTTGCTCTTTCTATATAATGATTGGCATCGGCCCATCCTTCAAATCGACTGATCGTCTTGGTCAATGAAGGCGCTTGGTTCCATGCCTGCTCATAGGTTAATTTTTTCGTTTGCGCGTCTGCCCCTACTGTCGACAAGATAAACAGCGTGAGACAAGCCGCTGAAAACAACTTGTTCATATGATTTCGTAATTAGTAATTTGTTTCAATAAATCTTCGAAAATAGGAAATTCTAACCGATCTAGTAAAATAATACCTGTAACATATTTAACGAAATCGATAGCATAAAATTCAAAGGAATCAAATGGTTCTTCTTAGGGTTTATTTTTTGGGCTTTCCCTTTGGCCCATTCATTTTATTGCTTTAGGCTTCCCAAAGCCGCTTGCAATAAAAAAAAGCCACTAAATTATAGTGGCCCATTAATTATGTATTCAAAACTAAATTAAAAAGAGTAATTGTCTTTTTGTACTAGTTCGCCATTGTTCTCAAAACCGTTTTCGTCTTGATTTGGCTCATATCTTTTTTCAACAACTTCTTGGTTAGCTTTAATGTATTCAACTACATCTTGAAGGCCTTCAGCAAACTTTTCGAAGTCTTCTTTATAAAGGAAGATCTTGTGTTTAATGAATTGTCCGTCTTCGAAGCGCTTTTTGCTTTCTGTAATTGTCACATAATAATCGTTCGAGCGAGTGGCTTTCACATCAAAAAAATAAGTACGTTTGCCCGCTCTCACCTTTTTTGAAAATACCTCTTCACGCTCTTTATTGTCAAAATCTCCCATTAGATTAATATAAAATTTAAGTTTAACCCTCTATTTTCAGTCATAAATATATAATAATTAAATTCAATCATCCAAATTTTATTTAAAAATTATTATTATAATAATTAAAATATTGCATCAGATTTGAAGAGTTGGCAAAATGATTTCGAATTTTCACCGATTAAATGCAGTAATTCACCGAAAAAAATACCCAAGAGACCTATTTGCTCTGTGGCTATGCTTATATTCGCTATACTTTTGAGTAAACTAATTCAAAAGGAAACAATATCATGAATAATCAAACAACGAAAACAGATTACGAAAAGCCACCTAAAAACAACAAATCTTCCAACTTAGTCGGATTTATCATTGTTTTTCTAGGAGTAGCTATCCTTTTCAAAAACTTGAACATGGGCACGATCATCCCACATTGGATGTTCGGATGGGAAACGATCTTGATCGTCATCGGTCTAGTCATTGGGGTGAATTCAAAATTCGAAAAGAAATCCTCCATTGTCCTAATCATCATCGGTTCAGTATTCTTACTTAAGAATGAATTGGATATTCACTTAGGTAGGTTCTTGATCCCTGCTGCAGCCATTGCTTTGGGCTTCTACCTGATCAATCGTAACAAAAGCACGCCGCAATTGCCACCAACCACGCCTCCTCGAAACGATGAGTACGACTGGGACAAACGCGTAAACCAAGATTACCAAGGGAATACCGAAGGCCAAACCAACCCTGGCACGCAAAACCCTAACGATTCCTATGCTCAGGCCACCGGTACTGAGCATAGGCCATACGGAAGAAATTTCCTACCCGATTTTGAAAACTACCTGAAGGTCGACAACTTTTTCAGCGATACAAAAAAAGTGATCCTGAGCAAGAACTTCCTAGGTGGTAATATTACATCTGTTTTTGGCAGTACACAGTTAAACTTCCTTCAGGCAGATTTAAAACAACCTGTTGTCATCGACACCTTCCAATTATTCGGAAGCACCAAGATCATTGTGCCGACAAATTGGAAAGTGTATTCAAATGTATCTTCTATTTTTGGCGAGGTAGATGACAGAAGACCTATGATCGAAGTCGTGACTGACGAGAACAAAAAGATTTATATCACAGGTACATCTTTATTTGGAGGATTAACCATTAAGAACAGTTAGTTTTAGGCATGCAAAAACCCATAAGTGAACAATCCAAACGCTATGTAATCCATGCCTCCTCGTGGATTATTTGTGTTTTATATTTCCTCATTGTCTATGGACTTTTGCTTTGGTCTAATATTGCCAAGGTTACTGCAGCTTACGACGCCGTTATCGGTGCCCTGACCATGACAGGTATTTCCTATCTAATCTACAGTACCCTCCAATTTTATCTTCCAAACAACAAAAACTATTGGAAGCTCTTTTCCATGGCGGCCATCTTTTCAGCCATCAGCGTTCTCATCATCCGCATCTTGATTATTCAGCTTTCCCCCGATGAAAACCTGGTCTATTTAGATTTCAGCCTGCCATTTCGCTTTGTGATCAATTTCTTGATCATCACCTGCGTCATGACCATCAATATCTTCTGGAATATCCAAGAAGAACTTGTATTCAACAAACGTAGAAAAGACGAAAGCGAACGCATGGTGCGTGATGCTGAACTTTATAATCTAAGGCAGCAATTACAGCCCCACTTTCTTTTCAACAGCTTAAATTCCATTATCGCTTTAATCGGCAGCAAACCGACCGAAGCCAGGAACATGGTCTTCCAACTTTCCGACTTCCTTCGCGGAACCATGAGAAAGGATGAAAAACAGTTTACAACCGTTGAAGAAGAAATAAATCATTTAAGCCTATATTTGGATATTGAAAAAGTAAGGTTCGGGCATCGATTGAGCACCGAATTTGATTATGATGAATCCGTTTTCAACGCCAAAATACCTGTGATGATCTTGCAGCCCTTGGTAGAAAACGCCATAAAATTCGGACTTTACAATGTGACTGACCAAGTAACTATTAAAACCAGCATCCACTTAGATAACAATATGTTGACCATCCAAATCAGCAATCCATTTGAACAGGACCAACCTGAGCAGAAAAAAGGAACTGGCTTTGGCTTGACCAGCATCCAAAGAAGACTGTACCTCCTATTTGGCAGAACTGACCTCTTGGAAACAGCGGTCGATGGCAGTACATTTATATCCACATTAAGAATCCCTCAACTATGATAAAGACAATCCTTATAGACGATGAACCATTGGCGCGTAGCATGGTCCTGGAATATTTAAAAGAGCATCCGGATTTTGAAGTATTAGCCGAATGCAACGATGGATTTGAAGGCGTAAAAGCCATCCAGCAATTCCAACCTGACTTGGTCTTCCTGGATATACAAATGCCTAAATTGACCGGATTCGAAATGCTGGAGCTGCTGGATACCCAACCGCATATCATCTTTACAACGGCTTTCGATGAGTATGCCCTAAAAGCATTTGAGAAAAATGCCGTGGATTACCTTTTGAAACCCATCAGACCCGATCGTTTCCTAAAAGCCATTGACAAATTCAAAGCCTCTTTCAATAGCCAACAGGCTCCTAAAATAGATTCTGCCAAATTGCAAGAATCCATGGAAGAAGATACTTCCCTAGAACGAATCGTAGTAAAAACTGGAAATCAAATTAAAATTATCCCAGTGCAGCAGATCAATTTCCTAGAAGCCTACGATGATTATGTCAAGATCCACACCCCTGATGGTATGTTCTTAAAAAACAAGACCATGAGCTCCTTTGAAAAACAATTGGACGGAAAACAGTATGTTAGAGTCCACCGCTCTTTCATCGTAAAAGTGGATCAACTCCAAAAGATCGAGCCTATGGAAAAAGACAGCTATATCGCTACCCTGCTGACTGGCGAGAAGGTCAATATCAGCAAGTCCGGCTATGCCAGATTAAAGCAAGTTATAGGTTTATAATTTGTTTTGTATTTTTGGGCATGAGAATTAAAGCGATCAACCTCCTCATTATCCTAGTTTTAGCTTGTTTGGGTACTGTAAAAGCCCAAACGGTTGACGAGAATAACAATAGGGCCGTATTCAATAGAATAGAATTTTTCTTCAACTCCCAGCAAGTAGACTCCATCTACAATCTTGCCAATGATAATTTTAAACAAAACATCAGCAAGGAAAAGATGGCAGAATTACTGAATAACCTTTTTGCCTTAGGGAGAATAGAAAATGTAACCAAGACTGGTTTTAGCAGGGGATTGGCAACCTATAAAGTGGAATTGCAAGAGGAAACGCTGACCATGCAACTTGCAATTGACTCCAACATGAGGTACAATACCTTTTTGGTAAAACCTTATTCACCGGACGAAGCCCCGAAAAAAGAGGACATCATTTCCAATGTAGAAGCCAAAAGCCCATTGGATGTATATATAGACTCTGTGGCGCGTAGTTATGCAAAAAATGGGAATGCACATTCCTTAGCTGTTGCCGTGATTCACCAAAACAAAATCAATACTTTTTTCTATGGTGAAACTACGCCCGGAAACAGCACCTTACCAGATGCCAACACCTTATATGAAATAGGCTCGGTGACTAAAACCTTTACCGCGACCCTTTTAGCCGAGATGGTCAACCAAGGAACCATTTCCTTAGAAGACAGTATCGCAAAATTCCTTCCCGATTCCGTAGCCCAAAATCCTGATATACAAAAAATTACTTTCAAGATGTTGGCTAACCATACTTCGGGTTTACCGAGGCTTGCAGACAATTGGAACAAGGTCCCGAAATTCTCCAATAGTGATCCTTATGCAGCATACGACAAGAAGGCCTTGTACGCTTTCTTAAAAGGCTATACAGCAAAAACAGAAGCAGGAACGGAATATGCATATAGCAATCTAGGTTATGGTTTATTAGGAGACCTTCTATCGACCATATCGAAAAAGCCTTACATGACCATGGTCAAGGAAATGATCTTGACTCCCCTGGAAATGACCAATACGATTGATAAATTGAACCCCAAGGAAAAGAACATCGCACCTCCATTTGATGGAGAAGGCCAGCAAGTTCCTTTCTGGAATTTTCAAGCAATAACTGCAGCAGGCTCTCTAAAATCAAGTGTAAATGATCTTTTGCGTTATACCATCGCGCAATTGACCTATCCGGAAACAAATGTGCAGAAAGCGATGAACCTCACTAAACAGTTCACTTTCTTCGTCCCTCCTAACAGCGATATCGGATTGGCTTGGCACATGAACATGTTAGATGGAGTCATTTACTACCATCACACTGGTGCTACTGCCGGTTCTAATGCATTTGTAGGCTTTGTTCCGGATGAAAAATCAGTAGTTATCATGCTTTCCAATTCGAGCAATGATTTGGGCAAAGTAGGTACAGCCCTATTGGAAAAAGTACTTTCCACGAAATAATGTTTTCAAGCTTCATCTCCAAGGCAAAAATTCACAAAATAAACAGCAAGAATTAACAGGCAATAGAAAAAATAAAAAAAAGGGGAGATTTCCATTGGAAACCTCCCTTTTTTCATTGTTTAGTTGTCTTTAAAATTTATCTTTCAATTTCCAGATCCATCGCTGACAGAAATTTAAATTGGAGATAAACCTAAGAAAGAAACCAATCGCTTTTTCATCCTAAACTTTATTTTTAACATCCACAGCGAGAAATTACACTAGATTTTCTTCCGGGATAATAATAAACTCAATTTTCGAATGAAAAGGAATATACGGGTTTAATAAATGTGTGCAGGACTATACTTCTGCTATCAAGTCTACCTCTAGCATATATCCATGACGTAATTCAGCTACCGGAACGACCGTTCGGGCGGGCTTATGTTTACCAATGAAATCGGCAAATAAAGCGTTGAATTGGGGACAAAATTTAACGTCACTGACATAAGCTGTAACCTTGACGATCTTCGACATACTACTCGAAGAGGCTAGTAGAATATTCTCAATATTCTGAAACACAACGGTAAATTGACTTTCAAAATCATCTTCTTCATGGTGCTTTCCATCTGCCGATATGGGCAATTGACCCGATACAAATAGAAAATGATTTGAAACTATGGCTGTGCTATAATGGCCGTTTGGCTTTGGCAGTCGATTCCCCTGTAGTATTTTCATGTTAAACAATTGATTTTATTCGCTTGCTACAAAATAAACCTATGCTTAAATTTTAAAATAGAACGATATTAGCGTCAGGCCTTCTGTAACTCCTTAGGCAAGAATCCAATCATTTGACGAAAGTACCTCGTAAAATGGCTTTGATCTGAAAAACCACATAAAAAAGCTATCTCTGTTAGCGAATAACCGCTAAAATGCATCAGTTCCACGGCTCGAATAATCCTAATTTTCCGCTGGTAAAGCAATACTGTACTCCCTGCATATTTTTCGAAATATTTCGATATTGTTACTTTATGAACTGCACATAAATTTGACAACTCTTCTAGCGTGATCTGCTTATTCCAATGTTCTTTGATGTAATCCTTGGCAATATTTACCCAGGAAGGGAACTGGCTCATCACCAATTTCTTCTGAGGTCCTAAATCAAGAGACATTATCAAAGTTTCTACCGCCATAAAAGATTCGTTATCGCGGTAACTTAATTCCTTATAAATGTTAATCATAAATAAATGTATACATCAACCCCAATTGTAATTTCTTGGCCCTTACAATATTTTATTATAGACTGGCTGATATTCGCAAAGACTAAAGAATTTTGAAAATGTTTAATGTAGCTTGAAAATATATTTTCATAAATACGGACGTCCGGTTAAATTACCCCCAAGGAAATAAATATCACATCATTTCCAGCAATTTAAAGCTTCGTATTAATCCAATAATTTCAATTGTTTGTTCAAAAATGTTTACTAAAATTTGATTTAAGCTTTCCTTTCGGTATTTACATTCGCACAAATCACGGCCAGCATCTATTTAATCTTCAAAACCAAGATCCTTTTTGTTAGAATTCACTATCACTACCAATCAAGAACAGTTTTTTCCTTTAAAACTTTCAATATGTAAATATATGAAAACTATTAAATAAGTAATATCACTTTATTTTATTAGGAAAATTTTGGAAATAAAAAGTAAAATGTACGAAATACAAGGTTTTTAATGTCCTAATCACGTTTTTGAAGGTACGGAAGGAGCGTTTCTACCCTGTTTTCACCGTCGAATTGTTTGATAATTTGTAGAGATTTAGCCTCATAGATATAGGTTGAAGGAAAATTCTTAGGATTAAAACTTAAAATAAATTCGCCTTCTGGGTCATAAAGAAATTTTACACGCTTATCATTTCTCAAACCTTTAGCAAACATATTGATGTATCCATCTACCAGAGGTTTCTCCTGCATAGAAATAAAATAGAAATCCACATCCTGCCGGATCTTATCCAATGACTTGGAAATGCCCTGACCCAGCTCTTGGCAATGCCCACAGCCTGGATCAAAAAGGATAAATACCTGCGTATGCTTACTGTTCAAAGAGTCTGAAGTAAACTTAGCACCAGTGTTCATATCACTAAACTTGGAGAATGCAGGCATTTTCTCTGGCACTTGTCCAATGGACAATCCAACAGTTGTGAAAACAAAGATGAGGACTAAGATAATATTCTTCATAACCTGATAATTTGAGCTTAATGTCCTTAAATCTAACAAAAATTACCCCATAATGAGCTCAAATTCCCCTTTATTGGAAAAATTCAGCTATATTTGTGAAAAATTAAAGTTAAAATTTTCAAACGATAACACACTGTGAAAAAGCGTATTGCTATTTTTGCTTCTGGTTCTGGATCGAATGCTCAAAAAATCATGGAGCATTTTAAATACGCCGACAGCGCCGAAGTTGCCTTAGTTCTAAGTAACAACCCAGATGCATATGTTTTACAACGTGCAGATAATTTTGAAATCCCAACTCATGTTTTTGATAAGCACGATTTCTACCAAACCGATGAAATCGTAGAACTATTGAAAAGACTTGAAATTGATTTAGTGGTTTTAGCTGGTTTCTTATGGTTAGTACCTGAAAACCTATTGAAGAGCTTTCCAAACAAAATTATCAACATACACCCTGCCCTATTACCCAAATTTGGTGGCAAAGGAATGTATGGCGACAAGGTACATAAAGCAGTCTTGGAAGCGGGCGAAGAGGAACACGGTATTACCATCCACTTTGTTAATGAAAATTTTGATGAAGGTGAAATCATTCACCAAGCCCGCTTTCGTGTAGAAGCCGGCGATACCTTGGAAATTTTAAAGTTCAATGGTCAGCAGCTTGAGCATGCGCACTACCCGAAAGTAATCGAGAACTTATTGAAAAAATACAATTAAACTTACTTTAGTTTAATTCAATAAACATAACAAAGGAGCTACCCCATGGACAGCTCCTTTTTCATTATCTTCGAACCTTTTTTGAGGATTCTTACACATCCAAAATTTCCTGGAATATTTCTTGACCTCATTCGAGACACATTCGGAATTTTCCGAATGTGTCTCGAATGAAACTAAACTGAAACCAAGAGATTCCCGTTCAAAAAACACCTATCTTATTTCGGATACTTTTGCTCTTTACCTAATCAAAATCTCGGAAGAGGAATGTACTGAATTCAACTAAATAATCCCTCCAATTTGACCAGGTATGGCCACCTTTAGATTCATGATATATATAATCTAATTTTATCCCATCCAGCTTCTTCCTAAATTCAGCTCCTGTGTCATAAAGAAAGTCATCTTCACCCATTCCAATCCAATATATTTCGTAATCATTCTCCTTTTGCTTCAGCAAGTTTTCTTCAAACTTATCATATACTTCGCGCTTGATCTTATCATTGATCCTATAAGCAGCCGAGAACAAACCCACATAGCCAAAGGTATTTGGATAGAAGCTTGAAATAAACATAGCATGCGAACCACCCATGGACAAGCCAGCTATAGCACGGCTCTTCTTGTCTTTAATGACCCTATAATTCGATTCCACGAAATTAATCACTTCATCAAAATTGGATTCCATGTCACCTGAACCTACATCCGGCGTAAAAAACTCGATCTTATATTCTCCCTTTTCTGAAAAACCAGGAGCTGCAGAGTTGCTGGTATGGCCATTAGGCATCACCACGATCATCGGTTCTACTTTGCCTTCTTCAATCAGGTTGTCCATGATCTGTGCCACCCGCCCCAGTGTTGGCCAAGCATCCTCATCCCCTCCCATTCCATGTAGCAAATATAGAACTGGAAACTTTTCCTTCGAAGACTCATAACCTGGTGGTGTGTAAACCGTCATTCTTCTTTCAGACTTATTGATCTTGGATGGATACCATTGCTTGATCATGGTACCATGCGGCACGGACATCGTCTTATAATAGTCCGCATTCCCTTCATTGGTAATGAAGTAATTGAAGACATTGCCCACATCCCTTACCTGATATACATTCAATGGATCATTGATTCGAACACCATCAACAATAAAATTATATAGAAATAGATCTGACCCTAAACTATCTTGTTTTACTGACCATAGCCCTGAGGCATCTTTTTTCATCGCTACCTTAGGCAGCTCTTGAGGCTTCTGGACCATCCAATTTCCCGTTAAATAAACTGACCTAGCTTCTGGAGCAACCAAGTTAAAAGTTACCGAATTGTCTGCAGCAACCACCAGAGAGTTGACTTTGATTTCTTTCGCACCAATATTTTCTTGTGCTTTTCCAGGCAATCCGAGGAGCCCTAAGGCCAAGGTCATTGATAAAATAAGAAGATTTTTCATGGTTAAGTTTGTGTTTTAGAATCGAATAAACCAATATACTAATAATTTAAAACTGTTTGAGCCCGAGCATTTTAATTAAGTAATAAAATTCAAGAAAATTATATTTTAAATAATTATCTTTGCGGCTCCAAACAAAACGCAATGAATCATCCTGTTAAGATTAAAAATGCATTGGTTTCAGTTTATTATAAAGATAACCTTGCACCTCTAATTCAACTACTAAACAAATTCGGAGTTACTTTTTATTCCACTGGCGGTACGGAGTCTTTTATCCGTGATTTAGATATCCCAGTAGAACGTGTTGAAGATTTAACTGGTTACCCTTCTATTTTAGGTGGCCGTGTAAAAACGCTTCACCCGAAAGTATTCGGAGGGATTTTGTCTCGCCGTCCATTGGCAGATGACAAAAAACAATTAGAGGAATACGAAATCCCAGAGATCGATTTAGTGATCGTAGACCTGTACCCATTCGAAGAAACGGTAGCTTCGGGAGCATCTGAGCAAGATATTATCGAAAAGATTGACATCGGTGGTATCTCTTTGATCCGTGCTGCTGCGAAAAACTTCAATGATGTAGTCATTATCTCTTCGAAAAACGACTATACTGAATTGGAAGAAATCTTAGCTGCCCAAGAAGGTGCTACTTCCCTTGAACAACGTAAATCATTCGCTAAACGCGCATTTAATACTTCATCGCATTACGATACAGCGATCTTCAATTACTTCAATCAAGAAGAGCCTCTAGACGTATTCAAACAATCTGAACAAAATGCACAAGTTCTTCGTTACGGCGAGAACCCACACCAAAAAGGGGTTTTCTATGGTAACCTTGACGCTATGTTCGACAAATTGAACGGTAAAGAGCTTTCTTACAACAACTTGGTTGACGTAGATGCTGCTGTAGCCATTATCGATGAGTTTAGCGAACCTACTTTCGCTATCCTGAAGCATACCAATGCTTGTGGAGTGGCTTCAAGACCAACTATCCAGGCGGCTTGGGAAGCTGCATTAGCTTGTGACCCAGTCTCAGCTTTCGGAGGTGTATTGATTACCAATGGCGAAGTAGACAAAGCAACTGCAGAAGAAATCAACAACCTTTTCTTTGAAGTATTGATCGCTCCCTCTTACACTGAAGAAGCTTTACAGATCTTGACTGCAAAGAAAAACCGTATTATCCTTCGTCGTAAGGAAGTTAAATTGCCAACACAGCAATTCAAGACCTTATTGAACGGAGTAATCCAACAAGATAAAGACAATACCGTTGAAGGTCCGGAGCAAATGACAGCAGTAACTGAGGTAAAACCTACCGAAGAGCAATTGAAAGACCTTTATTTTGCGAACAAAATCGTAAAACACACCAAGTCTAACACGATTGTATTTGCTAAAGATGGTACTTTGATCGCATCAGGAGTTGGTCAGACATCTCGTGTAGATGCTTTGAAACAAGCTATTGAAAAAGCACAATCTTTCGGATTTGAAATCCAAGGTAGCGTGATGGCATCGGATGCCTTCTTCCCATTCCCTGACTGTGTGGAAATTGCTGGAGACGCTGGTGTTAAAGCTGTTTTACAACCGGGAGGTTCCATTAAGGATCAATTATCCATTGATATGGCCAACGAAAAAGCTGTTGCTATGGTAACAACTGGTGTTCGCCACTTCAAACATTAATATCAAAAAATTAAGCTTTAGCTGAATAAAAGCCCTTTGTAAATATTACAGAGGGCTTTTTTATTGCTGGCAATCCTTGGAATTATTTTTGCACTTCTGATGGCAGACTATTTAAAAATCACATGAAACAACTAGCAATATGTTCCTTAGCAGCTACCCTTGCACTAACGGCTTGCCAAGGAAATAAAAATCAAGGCAATACAAGTGCGGATAGTACTTTGGTAGCTGATTCTGGAGCAATGGAAAGTCCAGTGGCAGGCAGTATAGATTCGACCTTGCTTGTCCGAGAAAACTTTCAAAGAATCAATGCCATTAAAGACTGGGATAAAATTGATTCGGCGCAAATCCATGAATCCACAGAAGGTGGAGTGGCCACTTATTATTTCAAGAATAACAAACTCGAACTCATTAAGGCCAGGAACTATGGCGAAGGTGGATATTCCCTGCAAGACATGTACCTCAAGGATGATAAGCTTTCCTTTGTATTCGAACAGCAGTACAACTATAACACGCATATCATCGACCCCAAATTTGATATGGACAAAACCAAAAAGGCTGGAGAAGTCAGGTATTACTTTATGAACGATAAATTGTTCAACCTCATAGCGACCGATAAGGAAAATGAAAAATTCCTGAAGGAAGACCCTAGGACAGACACCCTCATGCTGCATTTGTTCAATCAGTTAATCAAGGTAAAAAACAATGGCTTTGACCCGAAAGGGATCTCAGAATAAGCTTTTTAAGGATAATGCAGGTCATAAGATGACCTAGTCGCTCAATAAAATTGGACAGAAACACAATGCTGTCCACTTGCAAACCTCCCTAAACGAAAATTTTTCGCTATAATCGGGAGGTTTGTTTATTTTTGCAACAAGATGTCAGATTTAAAATATAACCAACGAGGTGTATCCGCAGGGAAAGAGGATGTACACAACGCGATCAAAAACATTGACAAGGGTTTATTCCCTAAAGCTTTCTGTAAGATTGTACCCGATATTCTAGCTGCTGATGAGCAATATTGCAACATTATGCACGCAGATGGTGCCGGAACAAAATCTTCTTTGGCCTATGTTTATTGGAAAGAAACCGGAGATGCATCCGTATGGCGTGGCATTGCGCAAGATGCCATTATCATGAACTTGGACGATCTATTATGCGTTGGGGCTATTGACAATATTATTCTTTCATCGACCATCGGTAGAAACAAGAACCTGATTCCGGGGGAAGTGATTGCCGAAATCATTAATGGTACTGAAGAAATCCTAGCTGAATTAAGAGAATTGGGCATCGGGATCTATTCTACAGGTGGAGAAACTGCTGATGTTGGCGATTTAGTGAGAACTATCATCGTAGATAGCACAGTTACTTGCCGCATGAAGCGTGAAGATGTAATTTCGAACCACAAGATCAAAGGCGGCAACGTAATTGTCGGTCTTGCATCTTATGGCAAAGCAACATACGAAAAGGAATATAATGGCGGTATGGGATCTAACGGTCTGACATCAGCCCGTCATGATGTTTTCAGCAAGTACATTGCAGAGAAATATCCGGAAAGCTTTGACCCTGCTGTTCCTTATGACTTGGTATTTGCAGGAGGAAAGGCATTGACAGACCGCATCAAAACGGAAACTGGAGAGGAAGTGACTGCAGGAAAATTAGTGTTGTCGCCTACGCGTACCTATGCGCCTGTGATCAAACAAATCTTGGACAAATACCGCAGCCAGATTGATGGCATGGTACACTGTTCAGGTGGTGCACAGACCAAGGTGCTACATTTTGTAGACGATGTGCATGTCATCAAGGATAACCTCTTCCCTATTCCACCGCTATTTGAATTGATTCAGAAAGAATCAAACACGGATTGGCAAGAAATGTATAAAGTATTCAATATGGGTCACCGTATGGAACTCTATGTTCCTGAGGAAATCGCTGCCGATATCATCCAGATTTCGGAATCATTTGGTATCCCCGCTCAGATCATCGGTCGTGTGGAAGCTGCAGCGCAGAAAAAAGTGACCATTCGTTCACCTTTTGGAGAATTTGTATACGAATAGACTAGGCAGTGAGAGGTAAAAAGACCATTGGCAGAACAGAAACCATTGACCTACCGGAATTAGGTCTATACAATATCCACGCGAAGACGGATACGGGCGCTGAGACCTCTGTTCTACATTGCGAAGAAATGGAGGTGGTAAAAAAAGCTGGCCACCTGTACATTACCGCTTATATCAGGCCAAACGAAGACAGTGAAAAGACCCTGAAACTGACTTTCCCCGTACACCGGGAAAGAACAGTAAAAAGTTCTTTTGGACAATCGGAGATACGCTATATCTTTTTGACCAAGATTCGTATGTTTAACGAGCTATATGATATCAAATTGTCCTTTCGAAATCGATCAGCCATGTCCTACCCCATGCTATTGGGACGTAATTTTATTACAGGGAAATTCTTGGTCGATGTCTCTAAAAAAAACATAGCAACAAACATCATATAAAACTCATAACATCGTTATCTGTTTAACAAATAAAGTATTGTGAAAATAGCCGTATTATCGACGAATAGGTCATTATATTCTACCCGTAGACTGGTAGAATCCGCCATAAATAGAGGTCACGAATGCGAAGTGATCGACCATAGCAAATGCTATGTGGGCATACAACAAGCAAAACCATCTATCCATTATAAAGGTCAAGATATTGCCGAGGTTGACGCGATCATCCCTAGAATTGGTTCTTCTGTAACCTTCTATGGATCAGCTATCGTTCGCCAATTTGAGGTCATGGGTGTTATCTCAGCGAATCCATCCCAAGCGATCACTCGCTCTAGGGATAAACTGAGATGCATGCAGATCCTTTCAGGTGCCGGTCTTGGATTGCCCATCACTGGCTTTGCCAGGACAGCATCGAATGTAGACGACCTGATCTCCATGGTCGGGGGTGCACCTCTAGTCATCAAATTATTGGAAGGTACGCAAGGAATCGGTGTTGTATTAGCTGAGACAAAGAAAGCTGCTTCATCGGTCATTGAGGCCTTCTATGGCCTTGGAAACAATATCTTGATCCAAGAATACATCAAAGAAGCCAAAGGTACTGACATCCGTGCTTTTGTGGTAGACGGTAAGGTCGTTGGCGCCATGAAAAGAACCGCAAAAGAAGGTGAATTCCGTTCGAATTTACATCGTGGTGGAACAGCAGAGGTGGTTAAATTAACCCGTACGGAAAGAGAAACTGCGATTGCGGCTGCCCGTGCCATGGGATTGACTGTCGCTGGTGTGGATATGCTCCCTTCCGCTCGTGGACCATTGATCTTGGAGGTAAACTCTTCACCTGGCCTCGAAGGAATCGAACAAGCAACCGGAAAGGACATCGCCGGAGAAATCATTAAATACCTGGAAAGACAATACGAAGCTAAACAATTGGCTAAGCCGATTACGACCAGAAGGAAAATCAAGAAGGAAAGTAATCTGTAGGGGTTAGATATGAGATGTGAGATATGAGATTTGAGACCTGTCCATCTGATACTTTGAACCAGGATTAAAGGGATTGGAGGATGGGCCAAGATCGAGGCATGAACCAGGATTAATGGGATAAGAGGATAGACCAAGATCAAGGGAGTATTGTACAATAAATGCATTATCCTTCTTGGGGAATTAGCGCATACGTCCGCAACATATTCCCAATATATCGTTTCTTTAAAACCCGATAAAGGTAGCCACCTTTTGTAGGGGCGTAGCGCATACGCCCGCATCATAAACCAAAAAGTACGAACCATTATAACGCTTATTAAGCTTCTCTATTCTAATTATTCAAAGGATGGGGGCCATAGTTTTCCGGGGATGGGTTTTCTGATTCAGATGATGGATCCGAATCGGATATTTCATTTTCACCTAAGTAGTAATATCTATCTTTTTGATAAGGTACCGTAAAGGTTCGTTTGACTCTTTTTGAAACCACCAGATAAATAGACCAAGCCATAACAATGAGAATTGTCCAGAGGTCTCCTGGACTCATAAAACCCCAGACCAAGCCATCTGGATAAATAAGGGAAAATGAGAAATTTGATAAGATCATGATGACCAAACCTCCAATATTCACGATAAAATAGGTCTGCGGAAAGATATCCCTTCGTTGAAAAAACAATACACAGGAATAGATATTAGAAGCTAAATAAACTGCATAAAAAGCCAGGTAAAACATTAAATAGAGCAGTAAATAAGCATAGGCATTCCCTGCATTTTCAAGCAAAGCCCATAGCGCATTACTGATTGGAGAAAAATTGACAAAGAACAACCCTAACAAGACAAAGTTCGCAACAACGAGCTTGATTGCCAAAATGATTAACCAACCGCCAATTTCTCTATGTTCATACTCATGATATAGATTGATTAATCCAGTTGGTTTTGTTTTCACCAATTTCTTCAACAAAAAGTAAATTGTACCAGCAAGGATGACAATAAACATCAAAAGTGCCACAAAATTTATTTTGGCAAATTGAATGGGACCAGTTGAACCAATCAAAAGCTGACCATCATTATCCACAAAATAGGAATAACTCAATCCATCATTCATGACCTTGAAATCATCCACGTATTGCTGAACCTCGTCCATGGGAACAAAGGAATCGTTACTGCGAAAGGTAATTGAAACCTTGAGGGTATCCTTATCGGAAGACTGGGATCTTGAATACCAATAAGCTTGCCTATCAAACACCTTTTCATCAGGTTGGAAAAAGCCTAAGGGTTTATTATTCTTGTTGACAATCTTGATTTCATGATTCACATTCAAGGGAAAGTTCAAGGCAATTGGCTCCAATGTGCCATCTTCTACGTGAGGCAAACGATCATAAATGTATTTTGAATATACCGGCGCTGCATTTTGTGAATCCTCTTGCAGAAAATAATCTTCCAAGAGGTATTCTTCTTTAATAGTCAAGATATTGTTGGCTAGATCATCATTTATGTCCAATGGACTGATATTTTTAGCCTTTCTATAAATTTTCTGGAAATAATCCTCATATTCTCGTTGCAATTGGTTCTTTGCGGAGCTTTTCAGTAATGTGCGCATACGCTCTGCCTCATGATCATAATAGGTGGTTTTGACCTTAAGATTGGCTTTGCCATCATCCAAGATCTGAATGACATCAACAATTTTCACAAAATAGGCATTGTTAGGTATCGGTTTTCTTACTTCGGAAAGCTTAGTTCCATTTTCAAGGAATAGGACTTTACCGTAATATGGAAAATATCGATTCAGAATGTATCCTCCTTGATCACTGATCGTTGGATCAACGGCAATCATTTTACCGTCCAGCACTGCTGCCAATACCATGTGGTTAAACGCAAATGGGTTCGGCTGTACTTTATCCAATTCCTTGTCCTGATAGGTATTCGCTAAGATCAAAGAAGACCCTATCCCCTTGCTCTTGAGCATGGATGCCAATAACAGCGATTTATCCTTACAATCCCCATATCGTTGGTTATAGACCACTTCAGGAAGATGAGCGCGGTGGGAATGTTCGCCCAATTCAATGCCCATATAACGGATGGAGTTCTGAACGAAGTCCAGACTTTTCTCAAAATATTTCAGACTATCTCCTCCAGCTTCCTGCCATAGTTTTTGTACTTCTTTATCCAAGGCTGAGCCGGCTTTAATATTAGGGATCGGATTAATCCTTTTCGCCCAGTCTGCAACTTGCCTCCATGTAGAGAATTCAGAAACCTCAACACGAGGGGTGGGATCAAACCAGCCCGGTGTATACAATCCCGTTCCTTCATTCGCATTCATAGGCTGTTCCCAATAATAATAGGTCAAATTACCCTTGACTTGCTTTTTCTCAACTGCTGCACCTTTTTGTTTGCGGATGTTCAATATACGACCCTCAGGAACGATATAAACCAGGTGTAACAGCCCATTTGGTTCGGAACCTTCTAAATAATAGGTATTCGCGAATTTTCCTTCAAATACCGGATTAAAACCGACTAAGGAATAAGAAAACACAATCTTATCGTCTTTCCTCACATCATCTAATACGGCGATCGCAGAATACTCACCATTGTAAATCAACCTGGATAATTCAGTTTCAACAGCTACTGTCTTGAATTTGGAGAGATCAAGACGATTGATAACTTGTCCAGCTCGAATAATATTGAGTTCATGGATGAGTAGTTTTTGGTAGTTAGGATCAAAGTTGACGCTGATCTGGCCGGCATTTTCCGCTCCGGCAGATTCACTAACGACTTTGATGGTTCTATTGAAATGGGTCTGGTTCTGGAGATTATATTGGCTTTCGATCAATTCAAAATAATAGCCCATACTGATATCATCCAAGTTAATGGATTGGGGCTTCATTGTATATGGTTTCAACCAAGAAGGCAGATCCGCTTTACTTAATTTAACTGAGGATTGTGCCCATAATACGGTGCTGCACACCAGTAGTAGGAGAACGGTAAATAAAAGTGGTTTTCTCATGTGTTAATAATCAGTAAACGAAGATACTGATTATTCAAGCCGCTTCATCCGGTAAAGAAAAATTATTAACGGCTGAAAAACAACCACTTAAATGATTACAATTATCAATAAGCTCTATAATTATATATAGAATAAAAAAGGAAACCATTGCTGGTTTCCTTCCTCTATAAACTTAAATTAACCTTAGATTATTTTATTGCATTGCCGACCTCAATCGGTAAATCCGATTCCAGTACCGTCGCTCCATCTGCAAAAACCGCTCTATACTTTTCGGCACGTTCCGCTACAGTGGGCAACTTATCATAAGTTGGAGCTGTTGAAATCATACATAACACGCCTTTTCCCTTAAAGAAATTGTACATGGCTTGATTCGAAGGCTTGATTTCAGGACCGATATAAACGATCATACGGTCATAAGGTAGGCCTGAAGCCTTAAAAGCCTCTAAATCCTTTTCAGTTTTGATGTGCATGGATAAATATTGCTTAGGGTTCTTATCCAAATAGAACTTGGCCTGCTCCACATTATGCACCGTGACCCAGACCCAAGCGTAGGCATTGTGCTTACGGATGATTTCTGCCGTCATTTCCATAGGGAGATCCTTTTTGTCCAGATTCAGGATGGTCTTACCCTTAGCCCATTTGATCATCTCCTCCAAGGTATTGATCTTGTACTTGGTCGGGTTGCCTTGATGGTCTTTTAATTTTAACCCCTGAAGCTCTTTCCAAGTGAAATCAGCCACTTTCCCCTTGCCGGTGGTCGTACGGTCCAAAGTCGCATCATGCACCATGACAGGCACACCATCTTTACTAAGACGAGGATCGACCTCAAAGATCGCTGGAGTATGCTTTAAAACTGCTTCCATGGCAGGGATGGAGTTTTCTGGCATCTGATTCTCTATAGTACCACGGTGTCCGGAAATGATCTTTTTACCGGGTTGATACTTAAAGTAATCATACATCTCCTCGACAGTCTTAAAATTGAGCTTATGTAATTTTTGGGAGAATACAGGGCTTGCCTGCATAAAAGCGATCAAAGTGAAAAGTGCTAAATAGGATTTCTTCATAGGGTTTTTGTTGAAGCATTAAAATTAAGCATTCAATTTTAACAAATTGAAACCTTTGTGTTTATCCAAAGTTATCAAAGTCAAGGCAGAGTTCTCTTGGACGATCTTTCTGTAGTTCTTTAATGGCATGCCCAATTGCTGCGCCATAAAAAGCCTATTGACTCCATTATGTCCAACCACCAAAATGGTTTGTCCATCATATTTATCCATCAATTCAGCGTAGAAACTTTCTAGACGGCTAATAACTTGGGCAGCATTTTCTCCTGTCCTGCCCGCTTCAAAGCTTGCCGGATCTGATAACCAATTATACCATGAGTTTGGATCGTCAGCAATAAAGTCTTCGGATCGCTTGCCTTCCCATTGTCCAAAATCGACTTCGATCAAGCGCTCATCGACTTGAACAGCTTCGGGTCTTCCAGAAGCAATCTCTGCAGTGTTTTTCGCACGCTGCAAGGGCGAACAGAATATCTGATCAAAATGATAATCTTTAAGCAGCTCATTCATTCGCTTGGCCTGGGAAAGCCCTTTTTCTGTTAAAGGAATATCCGTCCTTCCGCAATATTTATTTCCATCTGCATTATAGGCAGTTTCTCCGTGTCTCAATAGACAGATTGTAATCATCTATATATAGTTTAAATCTTTCAATTTATTTTTAAAGTCCTGGTACTGCGATTGGTAAGAAGCATGCAATTGCGGATCAGGCTGAACCACTTTCTCAATTGCTGTCATCTGTTCAGAAGCTTCAATCAAGGAATGGTAATGGGTATTGGATGCGGCCATGATCGCAGCTCCAAAGGCACCACTAGCTTCTTTACATTTATATATCGGAGCATTTAATACACTGGCCCTGATCTTTAGCCATACATCACTGTTACTGCCTCCGCCTGCGGAATAAACCGCATCGACCTGCTCTCCGGATAGCTCTTCGATAATATCATAAGCTAACTTTTCTATAAAAGCAACACCTTCTAGATTTGCTGCAAATAGCTTTTCACGGCCTATGTTTTCAGGAGCAAATCCTTTTGCGTGGGGAGCCATAATGGGATAGCGTTCGCCTTCTTGGAGCAGAGGCCATGCCAACTCTTGGGTCGGAATCAAATGCTCTGCTGCTTGGTTCAACGCATCCAATCCTTCTGCAAACTGCAATGAAATCCAATCTGCACCGGTATTGCTGGCTCCTCCGGGCATCCAATAGCCTTCGGGATGTCTATGGCTGTATAATCTTCCTAATGGATCAACCACATTGTTTTTCGTAACGCCTTTGATCACTAAGGTCGTTCCTATCGTGGTGTTCCAAGTACCCGGTTTGACAGCTCCTGAAGCCATTTGCGTAGCACAGCCATCGGTCATGCCTACTACAACTTGAATTGCTGGAATTCCCCATTCTTCGGCAAGAGATGGTAATAATGTTCCTACCACAGTTCCAGAAGGCACCACCTCTTGCAACCATTCTCTTTTTATCCCGATCTCCTCTGTTACATAAGCTGGCCATTCCAGTTTCTCCAGATCGTAAGCCGATTTTAATACATTGGTATAGTCGGTTACCTGATAATTTCCGGACAACCTCCCAACGAGATAATCTGAGGCATGGATCCAGAGTGCTATTTCCTGGACCTTTTCGGGATAGGTTTCAAGGTACCATAGCATTTTGCTGATTCCACTGGAAGCATTGAATCCCGTATAACCATGGGGCACATGTTTTTCAGCTATCGCTTTGATCCGCTTTCCTTGCTCAGCAGACCGGGGATCGCTGTACATGATGGCAGAATGCAAGGGTTGGTTATTTATATCCAAAGGAATGACAGTACCGGAGGTCGATGTAACGGAGATAGCAAGGATATCCTCCCTGTTCAGGCTGTCGGGAAGATTCTTGATTAGATTGGAAAGCATTTCCTGACAATCATCCCACCATAGCTGTGGAGATTGCTCTTCACGGAATGAATCATCCAATTGGAATTTTCGGGAATCAGATGCTATCAATTCTCCTTTATCATCCACCAAGACCACTCTTGCCCCTTGGGTTCCGACATCTAATCCAAAAAAATATTTACTCATTTATGAAACTACCTCTTTAAAAGTTTTACGAGCGTTTTTCCACTCTTGATATAGTTTTTCAAACTCTTCATGGTCCTGTGGATGGATCTCTTCCAATAGCTCAGGACTAACATTCTTTACGCCTAAGGCATCATTGCAAAGGAACACGCCACCAAGGACAGACGCCTGACGGAAGGTATCCCTGATCTTGATGCTCTTGCCAAACAGATTGGCAATAAACTGACGCAGTTTGCGGCTCTCCACGCCACCACCACATGCCCAGATGTAGGACTCCTGATGTGGAGAGACCACACTCAAGAACTTATAGTTCTCGTAGATACTGCAAGCAATATCCCATAGAATCGCGAAAACAAAGCTTCCGCGGGTTAATTGATGGGATACTGGTGCATTGAAGATAAAACCTCCCTTGGTCAAGGGTTCTTCCTCATCTGCAATCAATGAACCTAACGAAGCCACACACTGCGAATAGGTTGCATCTTCTAATTCTTTTTCGATGACGTCATAACCTTCATTCGGATAAAAGATCTCTTTCAAGCGTTGATAATTCAATCCGGTCACACCGGCATTCGCTTCTAAAATGAAATTATCAGCGTCGATATGTCGGCTTGTCCAAGTCCTCTGTTCAGCATCTTTTTCATAGCTGTCAACTATTTTAATAATGGGTGTAGTCGTACCCGAAACAATGACAACGTCATTTGCCGAAGGTTCCATACTACGGATGGCCAATTGGGTATCTCCGCCTCCAACGACGATCACGGCTTCTGGATTGATATCAAAGGCGGAAGCCACGTCAGGCTTGATCTTACCTAAGATCGACCCTGAATCTTTCAGGCTTGGCAATATGGTCGCGGATAGGTTAAATTGATCTATCAACTTTGGAGACCATGATTTCTTTTCTACATCATATAGCAAGGTTTCAGAAGCTTGAGAATGCTCGTATCCAGCTACTCCGGAAAACTGAAATTGAATCCAGTCACTGATGCTCATCACACAGGCGATCTGTTGGAATAGTTCTGGATACACCTCCCTTACACCAACCAATTTGAAAGCTGAAAACAGGGAAGTCGGATAACGGCCAGAAAGCTCATAGACCAAATCCTTTTCCAATAGATCTACTTCCCATTTTCTCCCTCGGTGGTCAATGTTGGGCATACCTAACAAGGACTTCCCTGCTTGGTCTACCACGACAATACCTTCTCGTTGGCTAGTCGCTGTGATGGCATTGATCTTCACCTCTCCAGATTCGGCCAAGGCTTCTTTGGAAAGTTTCAGGATCTGCGACCAGAGTTCTTCAGGATTGAAGAAAATTGAATCTTCATATTGAGCGACCGTTTCGTATTGGACGTTTTCTCTTTTGATACTTAATATTTCTCCATCTATTCCACAGACTGCAACGCGTGCATTACCTGTGCCGATGTCGACGATTAGATAAGCTTCTTTTAGGGCCATGTTTAGCTAATTGATGTGTTCTCTAAAACAGCCTTGTTGACTAGCTGCTTGATAGATTTATTTCCCTTATGGAAAAATTCCCTAAGGTTGTTGTTCATGATAAATGCGTGATGGTCTTCCACCTCATGGGTAGCACCAGCGATATGCGGAGTTGCAATGACGTTCTTGTTCAAGATCATTTTGTAATCGACCTCATCGGGTGGCTCATTGTAGAAAACATCTAAAACGGCACCGCGGATTTGGCCTCCTTCGATCACTTCCAATAAGTCTTCACGATTGACAACAGTCGCACGCGCTGTATTCACAAAAATCGCATCTTTATTCAACAATGAAAGATATTTCTTGTCAATCATACCAGTTGTTTCTGGCGTAACTGGCAAATGGATACCAACCACATCACAGGTAGAGAACAATTCTTCTAATTCCACATTTTTGAAATCGGTATTCGGATCTGTAAAGTAAGGATCGAAATAATAGATCTCACAAGGAAAGCTAACCAACATCCTTGCAATATGCTGCCCTACGGCACCAAAACCTACCATACCAACCTTTTTGCCGGCAAGCTCATTTCCCTTGAATTGAAGGTAGGAAGTATGCGCACCTTCACCCCAATTCTTACCTTCTAACCAATCTATAGCCGGAACGGTATTCCGCATCAAAGTGATCACGTTGGCAATAAACATCTCTGCAACTGCTTGGGCATTCCTTGCAGGCGTATTGAACACGGGAATCCCTAATTCAGTAGCAACCTTCAAATCAATATTCGATGGTGTACCACGGCAGATGCCTACAAATTTCAAGGTCGGGTTCTCGCGTAATACCTCTTCGGTGATTTCATCATGTTCCGAAATCAAGGCATCCGCTCCTGTTTCCTTCAATAAAGCACTTAATTCTGTAGGGTTATATGCACGCCCATGAGGTTTCCATGAACGATAAACGACTTCATCAAAAAGACCTTTCAATTCATTCAAAGCTTTTTCATTCTCATAAGGCGCAGTTAGCAATACTTTCATAGGTTGTTTATTCAATTTTTAATCTAAATTCTTTAATTATACTGTATTCAATTCTTTCTCCGACTCCTTGATATCTTCTGGAATCGTGATAAATTTTGTAAGTACTGCGCTGATCAGATACAATGCAGCCAATACCCATATCACCCCCTCACTTCCAATGGTACCGATCAACAATCCAACAATTGCAGGGCCCACAAAGACTGGCAGACCTGCACCAAGGTTCAGGATAGCCATTGCTGCTCCTTTATCCTCCTTCACCAAGGATGGCACCAATGCGGATAAAGGAACATAGCCGGCCAATAGCCCTCCCCAAGCTATACCTGCCGCCATTACCGCCCAATACGCTCCTCCGAACCATACGGGCGAATAATAGAAAAGGACCGTTGTGATCGCGCAACCAACGCCACCAAACCACATGATGGTGCGCTGCCAGCCTAATCGATCTCCAACAAATCCAAATATTAAGTTAAATGCGATGTTACTCGTGAAAATAGTTCCCCAGATCTGCAACCATTCTTTGGTATTGAATCCATGCTCAGCCATATACATCGGCAAGAACACTGGAAATGCAAACTGTGCAGTGGTATTGATAACACGCACAATACCTCCGATCAATACCTTTGGTTCTTTGTTGACAATGGTCAATCCATTCATCAATTCCTGGGCTTTTGAACCTTTTGAAGCTTTCGTTTCAAACTTGTCCCTATTCAGGACAAGAGCGAAGAATGCGCCTATCAAAACCCATAAGATTGATGACCAAAGCGTATTTTCATAGCCCATTCTATCCAAAGCCCAGCTAGAGTAATAAGCGCCAAGCACATTAAGTCCGCCTGTAAACACAAACCAGAACCAGCCAACCGCTCTCCCTAACATCTGTTTCGGACTCCGGTAATTGATCCAAACCATAAAGGAATAAGCAAACAAAGGGTAGCCAAAGCCACGAATGGCATAGAACAGCAACATGGCATTGTAGTCCAATTTGGCCATACCCATAGACACAAAACCTACCGTTCCAATCAGATACAACAGCAAACCCATAAACATAGACTTACGCGGTCCATAACTCTCAGCCAATACTCCAGAAAACCAGGAAGAGATCGCAATGGTAATCCCATAAACAGTGAAAAGCGCTGCAGACTGCTCCATACTCATGCCATGACTGACAAGATAAGGACTTAGCCAGCCCTGCTCTACCCCATCACCCATCATGAAAATAAGGATCCCGAGGTAACCCCATTTTAAATTACTAGGTATACCTAGCTTATCCATTGTACTTTGCTGTGCCATTAAATTTAGTTAAGGTTTAAATTGAATTAGTGTTTAAGTAAAATAAAAATAAACAAAATTTAACATAATTAAACCCATTAAGTCTAAAAAAAGAACAGTACCATAAACTGTTCTTTTTAAATGTTATTTGAATCTTTTCCTTATTGATACTCCAACACCGCGCTCACAAAATAATGATCGCTTGGCAATACCCCTTTGAAACTATCCTTGATGATACTCGTATCGATCGCCTTCAAAGGTCCGTTCAGGAAGATAAAATCAATCTTCTTGGATTTCTTTCTATTCGGATCATTTCCTTTAAAACCGTGAGTAGTTCCCTCTGGAGTCTCATTGCCTTTGACTTGTACATAAGAGTCTTTCCAACCCGCAGCGATTACATCCTGATAAACCTTGGAATCCATGCCGACATTAAAGTCACCGGTCAAGATTTGCGGAAAATCCGATTGATATTGCGCCGCTTCCTCCAACACTACTTTAATCTGACCTTCCTTTGCTTCATTACTGACGTGGTCTAAGTGCAGATTAGTCAAGCGGATTTCCTTATTAGTTTTTTTATCTAATAACCTTACAAAAACCGCATTCCTGGCTCTTGCTGATCCCCAAGAAAGACTTCCAGCTTTCAGAGGAGTTTCAGACAGCCAATATGCACTGGCTGCCAACAACTCAAATCGCTTTTTTGAAAACAATATCGGATTCTTGGCAATGCCATGATAACCTTCCTTAAACGCGTCCATCTCTGGGCCATCAAATCCAAAAGCAAAGTAATCCTTCAAGTTTTCCTTGAGATCTAAAAACTGACCCTTCAAAACTTCCTGAAAACCGATCAAGTCAGCTTTCTGTTTTTTAATTACCGCCAAACATGCTTCCCGGCGATCTTTCCAACCTAAGCCCTTTGCGGCATCTTCTTCTAGATCAACCCGAATATTGCAGGTCAGCACCTTGATTTGATTGCCTTTTGCAGGCAATTGTTCAGCTTGTAAATCCAACTTAGCCAACAAGGGCATCGCTGTCAACAAGCCAACTTTCTTAAAAAACTCCCTGCGATTGGAGGTTTCGGAACGCTTCATAGTATTATTTTTAAACAGTCGCTGTTAGGTCTTCACCTAAATAAGCGCCTGAATTGATCAATTCTGCTCTCAACTCTTCCACATTGACATCCGCTGGACTTACGCCATGGCGGACAGCTAATTTTGCAGCACGGCCTGCCGCTTCTCCCATCGCCATACAAGGCGCCATCACACGGATTGCCGACATAGCCTCATGAGTAGTTGAGATCGAACGACCAGCTACCAATAAATTCTTTACTTTCTTAGGTACCAATGAGCGGTATGGAATATCATAACTATCTCCACACCAAGTCAAGGTACAACCACCACCTTCAGGATGGTGAATATCCAATGGATAACTCGCTACTGCCACGGCATCTTCAAAACGACGGCAAGTTAGGATATCATCCGCAGTCATCACATAATCACCCACGATACGACGCGTTTCGCGGATACCTAGAAACGGAGCCATTTTGGTAAAATGTGCCTCTTCAAAACCCGGCACAAACTCCACTAAATAACGTTGGATTTCCTCAACCTGCTTGCGACCTTCTATTTCTCCAAAAGTCAAACTTTCCGGATTCGTACCGTCTACCCCATTGACCCTGGACATATTGACCCACACCTCGCCTTCACGAAGACCGGTAATCAAGATCGTACGCTCCACCGGCAGATGATAACCTGCCTGACGAGCCTTTTCCATTACGCTTCTCAATCCTACTACGATAAACTGGTGATTCTGTCCAAAGTATTCTGCTGGAATAAAGTCTGTCAAGTAGGTCCTAGGCTCTTCAGCAATGGACATACGCAACTTGTCGGTATCCACACCCGCCATACAGAACATCAAGGTCGGAGGTTGTGCACCACCATCATCATTACCTTGCTCACATTCCACACCAGCCTTGTAGGCAACATCGGCATCTCCGGTACAGTCGACCACGGTTTTTGCCAATATCACTTCCCTTCCCGATTTACTCTCGATGATCACCCCTTTCATTTCATCGCCTTCCATCACTACCCCAGCAGAGAAAACATAAAGCAACACTTTAACGCCTGCCTCTTCCAAAACCTTCAACCCTACATTCTTTACTGCTTCTGGTTCCACCAAGGTCAAGCTCATATGCAAAGGACATGGACGATGCTCTGATGCAGCATCCACTTCTTTCAGACGGTCGATAAATTTCTGAGGAAGCCCTTTGATAATCTGATTGCCCTTCTGACCTAAGAAACCTAAAATCGGCAAGCCGATGGTCATATTCCCGCCAACAAAGCTACGGTTGTCGATCAAAGCAACCTTTAACCCGTCTGAAGCGGCTGCTTGTGCAGCAATAATCCCTGCAGGACCGCCTCCAACAACCAAAACATCTACTTCCAGACGAACAGGAGTCTCTCTTGCAGGCTCCAAAATAGTCTTAACTTCTGCCATAACAATAATACTTTGTAATATTTTTATATTAATTTTTCTCTACTAAAACTGCCTCTTTAGGCTTTTCTTTTTTCACCATCGTCCACAGGATCAGAACCGCAATAGGATGCATAAAGGCCATGGCTATAAAAATGGTACCAGCCCCTAAGGAACCCATCATCTGCCCAACAAAATAGTTGAACAAAACCGCCCCCAATGCACCAAATCCACCGGCAATCCCTAAAACAGAAGCCACATTCTTTACTGGGAAAGCCTCTGCGATTACTACGGAAATGGTAAACAACCAGCTCAAACAAGCCACAGCGACCAACGAAAAGATCAGGATGGTCAAATAAGGATTAGACACATAGGCAGTCAAACAACATAATGGTGCCAAGACTGCAATGCTGCTCAACATAATCTTTCTGGCCAACAAAGGCTCTTTGCCCTTACGAACCATTTTATCAGACCATGCTGAGGTACCTATTGCCCCCAAATCGGCGACTAAAAATGGAATCCACCCAAACATTCCGATCTGCGCCAAGGTCAAGCCGCTTTCTTCCTGCAAATAACCTGGCAACCAGAAAAGACAGAAATACCAAACAGGATCACTCACAAAACGAATCAACAGAATCCCCCACAAGGTTTTCGTTTTCCATAGCTGTCCCCACGTAAATCCGTACCCGGAGGCTTGGGATTCACTCTCGCCAATTGCCTCCTTACGTATTTCCGCAGGTGGTTCGGTGTAGATCAAAAACCAAAGCAGGGCAATGATCAATCCGACAACCCCGGCCACGATAAATACCGTATGGAAATTATAGCGCATCGCTAACCATGCAACTAAAGGAGGCGCAATGATGGCTCCGATCGAACTACCAGCCACACATAGACTGTTTGCCGTCGCGCGCAATTTCCCGGAAAACCAAACTGTAATCACCTTCAGCTGCGCAGGAAAGTTTGTCGGTTCTGCGGCTCCCAACATCCCGCGGAAGAACAGAAACGACCCAAAGGTCCTTGAAAAACCACCGCCTAAACAAGCAACTGACCAACCTAATATACCCACCAACATCACTTTCCTTTCGCCAAACTTATCCACCAGCCAACCGGATACCGGATACATTAGGGCATAGAATACCGTGAACACATTGATCACCAAGGCATAACCATCATCACCCAAATCAAACTCATCCTTCAGCATCGGCTTCAAGATCGAAACGATCTGCCTATCGTAATAGTTGAACACAATGGCTAAAAAAATGACAATTATGATATACCATCTCCTTTTAGTGGCTGGAATCGGCAACGTAAATTTTGACATAAAGTAGATTCGGTTATTAAAATTATACCAGTTACGATTTCAAATGTAGAAATAAATGAATATAAAAAAAACATTTTTAAATAAAAAAAAACAATAGGCAAGTACAGAAATGCTGACTATATTTGCTATTATATTAACTTATTTTAATGAATTATGATGAATATCACAGACAGACACGAATTCATTCTAAAAAGCTTAAAGGAAAAAGGGAAAATTACGATAGACTGGCTCTGCGAAACCATGAAGGTTTCCAGCGTAACGATCCGAAAGGACCTTAAAGTGCTAGAAGACAAAAACCTGTTATTCAGGATCAAAGGAGGCGCTTCCAACAGCAATCCTTACGCTATCGACCGCCCGATCATGGTTAAAGAATCCATCAACAGCGAGGAGAAACAACGTATAGCACAGGCTGCAATAAAACTGATCAAGGACAATGACTCCATCATGATCGGATCAGGAACAACGGTGTTCACTTTGGCCAAAAACATCGAATCCACGCACATGCTGACCGTCATCACCCCAGCCCTAAAAGTTGGCCTAGAACTCAGCGGAAAGCCTAATATCGAGGTTTTACAGCTTGGAGGACTGATCCGGACCAACTCCTCTTCGGTAGCTGGACAATACGCGATCCGCATCCTGGATGAAATCAGCTGCGGGATCCTGTTCCTTGGCGCCGACGGCATCGACCTGGAATTCGGAATCTCCATCAGCAACCTACCTGAAGCAACATTGAACCAAAAAATGATCGAAACCTCCCAAAAGATCGCTATCCTGGCAGATAGCAGCAAATTTGGAAAAAGAGGCCTCGGCAAAATCTGCGAATTGATCGACGTAGACTACATCATTACCGACAACAAGGTGTCCCCAAACATCGTCAAGTCAATAGAAGACCTAGGCATTAAAATCATCCTCGCCTAAACTACCTTCACATCACATTTTCAGAAAAAAGATTTTTAAATTTTTGGTTTAAAAATCTTTTTTTTATTTTCGAAACGCTTTATTAGCTAGTAACCTATTGTTATTTTTGAATAAAATCTAATATGATATCGGCATTTATGCCTTGTTTTAACACAACGAAAACATAGACTTAATAATGATTTAACATTATTAATCTAATTTCGAAACAATTTTAAACATATTGTAAGGACATTAAAACACTACTCTAAGACATCTTTAAAAAGAACCTATTTATTATTAATACGCATCTAAATGAAAAAACAACTACAACTCATTTTTTTGCTGTGCTTTCTACCCATAGGAATCCTATGGGCACAGCAAAAGAATATCTCGGGGAAAGTGACCAACGAAGATGGAAACCCGCTGGAAGGCGTGACCATCAGCATCAAAGGTCATCTCAATGCCTTGTCCCAAACTTCATCTACTGGCGAGTACCAAGTTGAAGCCAATACTGGTGACGTTCTGGTCTTCGCCAGCATGGGTTATGCCAATGCCGAAAGGACCATTACTGAACAAGGCACAATCAATGTTATCCTAACAGCCGATCTGACCAATCTGGACGAAGTGGTTGTGGTGGGTTATGGTACACAGAAAAAGGTAAACCTAACAGGAGCTGTATCCACTATCAATAGCGAACAGCTTGAAAGAAGACCAATTGTATCGACCTCCTCTGCCCTGCAGGGCCTTGCACCGGGCGTAACAGTTACATCCCAATCGGGTGCACCAGGTGGCGATAAAGGCCAGATCCGGATCCGTGGAGTAAACTCATTCGGCGGTTCGGATTCCGAACCACTTGTCATTATTGACGGGGTAGCCGGGTCATTGGACAATGTAGATGCGAACCTGATCGAAAACATCTCCATCCTAAAAGATGCCGCTTCAGCAGCTATTTATGGTTCCCGTGCAGCAAATGGCGTTATCTTGATCACTACCAAACGCGGTAAAGATCAATTCGCCCTCAACTATAGAGGATACACAGGTTGGCAAGACCCGACTTTCATCCCTAAAGTGACTGATGGTGCTACTTTCATGAAAGTATTTAACGACGCGAACATGAACGATAATGGTTCAGTGATCTACAGCGAAAAAGATTTTGAAGAATTCAATAAACTATATGCAGAGAATCCAGACAATTTCGACTGGCAAAAAGCCATCCTAAGTGGTTCGGGATTCACGCACAACCATTTTGTTTCCTTAAATGCAGGCGCAGGAAAGATCCGTGTCGCTCCTTCCCTTGGCTATGTTTCCCAAGACGGCTTGATTGACAACACTGGGTTCCAAAGATATACCTTCAGAAACAACATGGACATCAATCCAAATGAAAAGCTGAACATCCGCTTTGACCTTTCGGCGGTAAACACAAACCGTCTTCAGATCGCGAATGAAGGCACTATCTGGAATTACATCGGCCGTATGCCCACCAATATTCCTATCCGCGTGGCTAACGGTCTTTGGTCAGAAGGCTGGGTAAAAAACAATCCCGTAGCTTTCATCGAAGAAGGCGGTAATAAAAAAGTAAACAACCTGGAATTATTGGGTAATCTGTCCATCAACTACAAACCATTCGACTGGTTGAGTATTTCAGGAATGGCAGCGCCTAGATACCGCACGCGCAATATCCACGAGTTCGCAAAGGCAGTAATGACCCATTACGAGGATGGTAGCGAAGCGGGCACCGCATTGCCATCTACCGAACTGACTGAATCTGCTTACCGTTATTTCAACGGCAGCTACTCCTTCCAAACAACTGCACAGAAATCATTCAACGACCATAACTTCAGCTTGATGCTAGGAGCTTCAAGAGAGACCTATGACGAGAAATACCTGATGGGTTACCGTCGTGATTTCACCTACGACACCTATGAAGTCTTGAATGTCGGTGCGGATACAGAAACCAAAAACAATGCTGGAAACCAATTCCAATGGTTATTGGTCTCAACATTCGGTAGGTTCAATTACGATTACAAAGGCCGCTATCTCCTAGAAGCCAACCTTCGTTATGATGGAAGTTCAAGGTTTGCCAAATCAAACCGTTGGGCAGCTTTCCCATCATTCTCAGCAGGCTGGAGAATCTCTGAGGAACCATTTATGGCCGACCTTAAGAGTTCCATCAACCAATTGAAACTTCGTGGTTCTTGGGGTATCTTGGGTAACCAAAATATCGGTACCACCTACCAACCATACATCGAAACCTTGAATCTAGGAAGTATCTCCGTGGGCGGGGCAGTCGATCAAATGATTGCACTTAACACCATGGCTAACTCAGGTCTATTATGGGAAGAAACCACCATGGCCGGTGTAGGACTAGATGCATCCCTGTTCAACAATTTCAGCGTTACATTCGATTGGTATACCAAACAAACCGATGGGATCCTGATGAAACTTTATGTTTCTGAGCTTTACGGCAAGAATGCGCCATTCCAGAATGCTGCCAAAGTACAGAACCAAGGCTGGGAAGCATCCGTTCGATATGACAACCAATTCGGTGATTTCAAATTAGGTATCGGGGCCAATATTTCCGATGTGAAAAACAAGATCCTGGATATGAAAGGACAAGTTTCTGGAACTCTATTGAGACAACAAGAAGGATACTCCATCAATTCCATCTATGGTTACCAGTCAGACGGTCTTTACCAATCTCAAGAAGAAATCGATAATGGACCTAAGCAAATCGGTACATTAAAACCTGGGGACATCAGATACAAAGACATCGCTGGTGATTTTGATGCCAATGGCAATGCCATCCCTGATGGCAAGATCACAGATGCTGACAAAGTAATCATCGGCAGTACCCTGCCTCGCTATACTTACGGATTCAACCTAGACCTAGGATACAAAGGCGTTCGATTCAGTGCCTTCTTACAGGGTGTAGCGAAAGCAAACGGCTACTTGGACTCCCACTATGTGATCCCAGCCGTGAATTCTTCAGCGATCAAACCTTGGCAGTTGGACTATTGGTCAGAAGACAACCGAGGAGCTTCCCTACCACGTGTATCGGTAACCTCAACAAACAATACACAGAACTCTGATTTCTGGATGAGAAGCGCGTCTTATCTCCGATTAAAAAATGTACAGTTAGGCTATGAAATCCTGAAAAGCTGGTTAGCGAACAGCAAGATCGGCGGGATCTTCATCTATGCTAACGGACAGAACTTATTTACCAAAACCAACTTCTACGAAGGCTACGACCCTGAAATCAATTACAATGCAGGAGCACAAGACGGAGTAACCTTAGGTTCAGGAAACTTCTACCCTCAGGTTAAGGTGTACACATTTGGTTTAGACTTTAAATTTTAAGAACATGATCAAGAAGACAAAATCTATCATAGGAATCAGTTTATTATGTGCAGCGCTAATGAGCTCTTGCGACCTAGACCGATTGCCATTGGACGGCCCATCGTCCAAAACCTTCCCTGCCAGCCAAAAAGAAGCTGAAATGGGACTTTTAGGAGCCTACAAAGGTTTGACGTTATTGGATGCCTCCAGTACCCCGATTTGGCACGTGATGGATAACATCACAGATATTGGCTATGCGAGACCTGGAAATAACTATACCTCGCCCATCACCAGTTCCATTACGACAGACAATGCTTTGGCAACCAAACCTTGGGCTGCCCACTATAAGACGATCGGAAGAGTGCACGATGTATTGGATAAATTGGGAGACATCAAAACCAGTATGGCAGAAGCGGATTACAAAAAAATCGATGCCGAATTGAGATTTATCCGCGCTTATTGCTATTCACAATTGATTGAATTGTACGGCGATGTACCCCTATTGAAGAATGCATTAAAATTGGGCGATGAATTACCCGGCCGCACTAAAAAAGCAGAAGTAGAAAAATTCATCTTGGATGAACTGACTGCTATTGCCGACAACCTTCCTCAATCACAAGCTGGAAACAAGTTTTCCAGAGCTTCCAGCATTGCTGCCTATACCTTAAAAGCGAGAGTGGCCCTTTATGCTAAACAGTACAAGGTAGCCAGCGAAGCTGCCAAAACGGCGATTAGCCTTTCCAATGGAATCCATGCCTTATCGGAATTCGACAATTCGATTGACTTTGCCAATAAGACCCACAAAGAAGGTGAACCAGAGGTGGCCAACATCTTTGGACATAAAGGTTTTGAAAACAGCAAAGAATGGATATGGGTCGTGGAATACAATCGCAATATCAGCGACAATGTCCATAATCAAGGTTATTACCTGGCTTCCAGACTTGGAAAAGGAGTATGTTATTGGGGACCAACCCAAAACTTCATCGACTCTTTCCAAGATTTGGACGGGAAGTACATCACAGAATCGACCAGCTACAATCCGGCGAAACCATTCGAGAACAGAGACCCACGTTTAGACCTCTATACGGTTCGTCCGAACGCAAGATTTATGGGATTCCAATTTGAACCAAACGCTTCCTTCTCGAAAGTGAACAACTATTGGCCTGTGATCAATGGCACATCCGACAAACCAAGCTCTCAGACCAATGCCGATGCGACCAATGCCTACCGCTCATTCAGTGGGTACCTATGGCGCAAGCATACCGATCTTGTAGACTTCCCAACTACTTCGGTTTCCGGCTTCTCAGACTTAAATGTCGGGGTGTTCAGATATGCAGAACTCTTATTGATCTATGCTGAGGCAAAGATTGAGGATAACAGCATCGACGGGACAGTTTATGATGCCATCAACCAGATCCGTAAGCGTGCGCACATGCCAAACCTTCCAACCGGACTTTCACAGGCTCAACTGCGCCAAGCATTACGCTATGAAAGAAAAGTTGAACTGGCAAATGATGGCTTACGTTGGTACGATTTACGTCGTTGGGGCATTGCCAATCAAGTCATGAACGGTCATATCTATTTGAACCGTTTGGCAAATCCTTGGGACAAGAATGTATTGACCCGAATCGATGAAAATGCAAACCCTGTTTATAACCATGCAGTGGCAAGCAAAGTCTTCGGAACCCAAGCCGTTGTTTTCAAGGAAAACAAAGACGAGTACTGGCCTATCTCCGCACAAGAGATGGATGCCAATAAAAACCTGACCCAGAACCCAGGTTATTAATAAGTTTACAATTCATACAAATACTTTTATTTCTCAAACGTGACCCGCTCAGGTCACGTTTGCTTTTCATAGTTAATCCCAAAAAAACATGAACCCTATCAAGAAAATCATAAGCCTCTGCTTACTATCTGTAACATTTTTGACCTGCTCCATAGCACAAGAAAAGAAGACTTTTGAACAGCCACAGCTTTCCGACTCCAGTTCCTGGACCATGGTTATCCTACCTGATATCCAGAACTACGTCAAGTTCCAGAGGAACCAACCCATTTTGGATGTCATGATGAACTGGATCGTTGAAAATGAAGACAAGCTCAATATTCAGATGGTCATGTGCACCGGCGACCTAGTCGAGCACGATGACATTATCAATCCAGACCCTAAGAAAATGGACCAAACCGGCAAACAGCAATGGGAAGCAGCCGCAAAAGCCTTTGCAAAACTAGATGGAAAGATTCCTTACATCACCGCAACAGGAAACCATGATTACAATATCTTCAGTTATACCCATAAACCAAAGACTACCCACTTCCCAAATTATTTTTATCCAGATAAAAACAGCGAAAACCAAAAAATCCTAAGGGAGGTTACCGAGAATATCTATGGCAACCCAAGTCTAGAAAATGCCGCATATCAATGGAAATCACCACATGGAAAACCATTTTTATACCTTTCCCTCGAGTTTGCCCCAAGAGATACGGTATTGAACTGGGCCAATAAAATAGTCCAACAGAAAAAATACCAAGACCATACCGTCATATTATTGACTCATGCCTACCTCAATTATCAAAACGAACATATCAAGACCGCCAAATACGATCTGCAGGACGCCAATTACGGGACCGCTGTATTCGAAAAATTAGTAAAGCCATCCAAGAACATAGAAATGGTGTTTTCAGGGCATATAGGCTCCCCTAATGACCCCAGAAAACATGTAGGCTTCCGTATCGACAAGAACTCCGCAGGTAAAGATGTAAGCCAAATGACCTTTAATGCCCAAGCCTTAGGCGGTGGAACCTATGGCAGTGGTGGCGACGGCTGGATCCGGATTTTGGAGTTTATGCCAGATGGTAAAACCGTTAAAGTAAAAACCTTTTCCCCATGGTTCGCATTGTCCAGCAGCACCCAAGATATGGCTTGGAGAAAAGCAGATTATGATGAGTTTGAGATCGTTTTGGGAGATAAATAATTTGAACCAGGATGGATGGGATCCGAGGATGGACCAAGATCTATTCCGAAGGTCGAGCCGGATAGGCCGAAATAATGTTATGAAAGCTATTTCCTGGCTATTATTGACCCCATTTCCGTAGGGGCGAATCGCATTCGCCCGCTTTATATTTTGAACATATAATTGGTTTATATAGCGTACAGTTCCATTATCTTCGATAATGGATGACAGGATCTAAAATATTATTAGCGTACAGATTCTTCACTATTCGTTCAGAATTTAAAATGCGCTAAAAAGGGATGCCAGTCATTCCGAAATCATAAGATGAGGAAACCATTTTTTATTGGTTGGAGGAAGGAAGTTTGACGTCAAATAGAAAGCATAAAGAACTCCATCATTTGTAAATGCATGTGACGGGCGTATGCGATACGCCCCTACGAAAATTGGAAAAAAATGCCTCTAAATATGTTTCAACACATCTAATAAAAAAATATTTTGACCCCAGCGAGGGATTCAGAGCAAAGCGAAGATTCTATTTTTTTTTGTTTTTTTTAGGGATGCCAGTCATTCCGAAATCGTAAGATGAGGAAACCATTTTTTATTGGTTGGAGGAAGGAATTTTGAGGTCAAATAGAAAGCATAAAGACCTCCATAATTTGTAAATGCATGCGACGGGCGTATGCGATACGCCCCTACGAAAATTGGAAAAAAAATGCCTCTAAATATTTTTCAACACATCTAATCAAAAAATATATTGACCCCAGCGAGGGATGCCAGTCATTCCGAAATCGTAAGATGAGGAAACCATTTTTTATTGGTTGGAGGAAGGAATTTTGACGTCAAATAGAAAGCATAAAGACCTCCTTAATTTGTAAATGCATGCGACGGGCGTATGCGATACGCCCCTACGAAAATTGAAAAAAAATGCCTCTAAATATGTTTCAACACATCTAATCAAAAAATATATTGACCCCTGCGAGGGATTCAGAGCACAGCGAAGAATCTATTTTTTGTTTTTTTTAGGGATGCCAGTCATTCCGAAATCATAAGATGAGGAAACCATTTTTTATTGGTTGGAGGAAGGAATTTTGACGTCAAATAGAAAGCATAAAGACCTCCATAATTTGTAAATGCATGCGACGGGCGTATGCGATACGCCCCTACGAAAATTGGAAAAAAAATGTCTCTAAATATGTTTCAACACATCTAATCAAAAAATATATTGACCCCAGCGAGGGATGCCAGTCATTCCGAAATCGTAAGATGAGGAAACCATTTTTTATTGGTTGGAGGAAGGAATTTTGACGTAAAATAGGAAGAATAAAGATCACCATCATTTATACCTGCATGCGACGGGCGTATGCGATACGCCCCAACGAAATTTTGGCATTTCCCAAAACCAAAAAAAAAGCCATCCCTTTCGGAATGGCTTTATTTATATCTAACAAAAAGATGCGGTTTAAACTTATTTTACTGCGTCTACAACTGCTTTGAAAGCATCTGGATTGTTTAAAGCTAAGTCAGCTAATACCTTACGGTTCAAGCCGATGTTTTTAGCGTTTAATTTACCGATCAACTGAGAATAAGAAATTCCGTGTTGACGTGCTCCAGCATTGATACGTTGAATCCATAAAGCTCTAAACTCGCGTTTTTTGGTTTTACGGTCGCGGTAAGCGTACTGTAAACCTTTTTCTACTGTATTTTTAGCAATAGTATATACTTTGCTACGAGATCCATAATAGCCTTTAGCTAATTTAAGGATTCTTTTTCTTCTTCTTCTAGAAGCAACTGCGTTAACCGAACGTGGCATAATTTTTAAAATTTAATTTGGTAAAAGGCGTTGCGTTTTCCAGCAATCTTACGACCCTATACCCGGTTAAAAAAATATTGTTATAAAATGTTTTCTAAACTTATTTACCGATAGCTAGCATACGTTTTACGTTGCCTGTATCAGCATCACTCACATAACTAGTAGTAGTTAAGTTGCGTTTTTGTTTAGTAGTTTTCTTAGTCAAGATGTGGCTTTTGTAAGCGTTCTTTCTTGCTATTTTACCGGTTCCAGTCAATTTGAAACGTTTTTTCGCGCTGGAATTGGTTTTAACTTTTGGCATAATACTTATATAATTTTTATCAATCTGTTAGATACGTCTTATTTCTTTGGGCTGGTTTTGGGCGCCAATGTCAAGAACATGCGCTTTCCTTCCAACTTAGGCAATAATTCCACCTTACCATAGTCTTCTAAGGCTTGTGCAAAACGCAACAACAAGATTTCACCTTGTTCTTTGAACACAATTGCACGGCCTTTGAAATGTACGTAAGCACGAACTTTCTCGCCACTTTCCAGGAATCGCATCGCGTGCTTCAACTTAAATTCGAAGTCATGCTCGCTGGTGTTCGGTCCGAAACGGATTTCCTTAATCACCGTCTGCTTCGCATTCGCTTTGATTTCCTTTTGCTTTTTTTTCTGTTCGTAAACGAATTTACTGTAATCAATAATTTTGCAAACAGGCGGCGTAGCGTTTGGAGAGATTTCAACTAAATCCAATTCTAACTCATCAGCTAATGCTAACGCTTGACGTGTCGGAAATACCCCTTGCTCTACATTGTCACCAACCAAACGTACTTCTGGAACACGGATGTGCTCATTGATACGATGTTCTGGTTCTTTTTTTCTTATCGGGCCTCTCGGGCCGAAATTGTTACTTTTTGCCAAATGTTCCTTTAATTAAACAGTTATTTCTTTTATTAATAAATCTTTAAATTCCTCTGCTGTGATCGAACCTAAGTCCACCCCACCATGTTTACGAACTGAGATTGTTCCGCTTTCCATCTCCTTCTCCCCTACAATCAACATGTAAGGCATCTTTTTCACTTCGGCATCACGGATCTTACGCCCAACTTTCTCGTCACGCAAGTCAATCAGACCGCGAATATCGGAATTATTTAGGGATTCCAAAAGTTTTTGCGCATATTCTTCATATTTTTCTGACACTGGCAGGATGATAAACTGCTCAGGCGCAAGCCATAACGGAAATTGTCCCCCACAGTGCTCGATCAAAACTGCAACAAAACGTTCCAAGGATCCAAACGGTGCACGGTGGATCATAACCGGACGGTGTTTCATGTTGTCACTACCAGTATACTCCAACTCAAAACGCTCTGGAAGGTTGTAGTCAACCTGGATAGTACCCAACTGCCATTTCCTGCCCAAAGCATCCTTCACCATGAAGTCCAATTTTGGACCATAGAAAGCCGCCTCGCCATATTCAACCACAGTAGGCAAACCTTTTTCAGTCGCCGATTCGATGATCGCTGCTTCCGCTAATGCCCAGTTCTCATCCGAACCGATATATTTAGTCTTGTTCTCTGGATCACGCAGTGAAATCTGAGCGGTAAACTCGTTGAAACCTAATGCTCCAAATACATAAAGCACCAAATCAATCACTTTCTTGAACTCCTCTTTCACCTGGTCTGGACGACAGAACAAGTGCGCATCATCTTGAGTAAACCCTCTAACGCGAGTCAAGCCATGCAATTCACCAGACTGCTCATAACGATATACAGTTCCGAATTCTGCAAAACGAACCGGAAGTTCCTTGTAGGAACGAGGTTTTGTTTTGTAGATCTCACAGTGGTGCGGACAGTTCATTGGTTTGAGCAAGAACTCTTCGCCATCCACAGGTGTATTGATCGGCTGGAATGAATCCGCACCGTACTTCTCGTAGTGACCAGAAGTGATATAAAGTTGTTTATGACCGATATGCGGAGTAATCACAGGCTCATAACCAGCCTTAATCTGTGCTTTTTGCAAAAAGTCCTGAAGTTTTTGTCTCAATGCAGTTCCTTTCGGCAACCACAATGGCAAACCCATCCCTACTTTCTCCGAGAAAGCAAACAGCTCCAATTCCTTACCTAACTTACGGTGGTCACGTTTCTTGGCTTCTTCGATAAACTTCAAATATTCGGTCAATTCCGAAGCCTTAGGGAAAGTCACCCCATAAATACGGGTCAACTGCTTACGAGACTCATCACCTCGCCAATAAGCACCTGCCACATTCGTCAATTTTATCGCTTTGATAAATCCTGTATTCGGGATATGTGGTCCACGACACAGGTCAGTGAAATTTCCTTGAGTATAAAAAGTGATCTTACCATCTTCCAGGTCCTTGATCAAATCCAACTTGTACTCATCACCTTTTTCCTCGAAATAAGCCAAGGCATCCGCTTTTGATACAGCTTTACGCTCAAAAACCTCTTTTTGCTTAGCCAATTCCAACATCTTGTCCTCGATCTGTTTGAAGTCATCAGAAGAAAACTCGCGGTCACCGAAATCCACATCGTAATAGAAACCGGTTTCGATGTTCGGACCGATACCAAATTTAATCCCTGGATATAGGGCTTCTAGTGCTTCTGCCAATAAGTGAGCGGATGAATGCCAAAAGGTAGACTTACCTTTATCGTCATTCCAGGTCAATAATTTTACCGAAGCGTCTCCTTCAATAGGTCTTGAAGAATCCCAAACCTCACCATTTACTTCTGCAGCTAAAACATTTCTAGCTAATCCTTCGGAAATCGATTGGGCCACCTGCATAGCAGTTGTACCCTTTTCATACTGACGTACTGAACCGTCAGGTAGTGTAATGTTAATCATTTACAACTATGATTTATTGTTTGTCTAAAATTGCAACCCTTCCAATATGTACAATTACATTGGTTTATAAAGGCTGCTTGAATTAATGCAATGCAAAAATACGAAAATTTTTAGTCTTTTCGAAATGTACTTCTACCTAAAAAAGTTTATTTTCAGTCATTTCAGAAAAGTTTTTGCTAGAATTTCCACTGAATAGCCAAGCCTTATAAGCCCTGTTACAAATCCAATCCTCTGGAACAAGAAATCTCCACAAATTATTTTGACCAAAATTGCCAGACCTCATTCCACCCTTATTCGAGGCAGGTTTTGAATTTTCCGAATATGCCTCGAATAAGGGTAAAGCCAGTCCCGAAGCCTCTTTTCAATTTCAAGAAATTATAAGACATTTTTTTGACCTTCAAACGACAAGGAAGCAAGTCCATCAGCGGATGGAAATTCCATTTATCTTGATTTTTTTCCTACTTTTGCAGCTCAAATTCAGTAACATGTCAAATCAAGTTCCAGAGGACGGCACATTTCTTCCCTTGATGGAAGAATTCTACACGATACAGGGGGAAGGATACCACACCGGAAAAGCAGCATATTTCATTCGTTTAGGAGGTTGTGATGTGGGTTGCCATTGGTGTGATGTAAAGGAGAGCTGGGATGCTGAAATGCACCCTTTGACTTCCGCCGACACCATCGTTGAGCATGCTTTGCAACATCCGGCAAAAACAGTGGTCATTACTGGTGGCGAACCTTTATTGTACAACTTGACCTACCTGACGCAAAAACTTAAGGAAGCAGGCATCAAGATTTTCTTGGAAACCTCAGGAGCCTATCCTTTGACGGGATATTGGGATTGGATCTGCTTATCCCCTAAAAAATTCAAAGGTCCTAGGGAAGATGTTTTGAGTGCCGCTGGCGAACTGAAAGTGATCGTTTTCAACAAAAGTGATTTCCAATGGGCAGAAGAACATGCCAAGTTCGTAAGCTCCAACTGTAAGCTCTACTTACAACCGGAATGGTCCAAAGCTGCGGAGATGACCCCTTTGATCATCGATTACGTAAAGGACAATCCGAGATGGGAAATCTCCTTGCAAACCCACAAATACCTGAACATCCCTTAATAGCGAAAGCATTTCGTCCCTAAGATATAAAAAGCGAAGGGCTACCAATCAAGATTGGCAGCCCTTCGCTTTTTATATTGATCATTCCTTGTTATTGAAAAGGAAAGATTGCACTTTCTGTCCTGGCTTCAGCCATAATTTTCTTGGCCTTTTCCAGCAATTCAGGATGTTTTGATGCAATATTGTTTTGCTCAGCGACATCTGTTGGCAAATGGTAGATCGCTATTTCAGCATCCGGATTTCCTTTAGCATTCAAGCGGATTGCTTTGTAGTCCCCGATTCTTAGGCCTTGTTTCCCACCTTGCTCATGGAATTCCCAATAGAGATAATCATGTTCTTTTTGGCCTTTTTTGCCTAATAAGGTAGGCAAGAAACTGATACCATCGGTTTGTTTCAATGGCTTAGCTTGGGCAACCTCCAATAAAGTGGGTGCCACATCCCAAAAAGCACCAATATGATCAGACTTTTTGTTTCCTTTGATTTTGGCAGGCCAATGTACGATGAAGGGCGTCCTTACCCCTCCTTCATAAACATCGCGTTTATTCCCACGGAATGGACCAGAACTTTTAAAGAAATCAGGATCTGCTCCTCCCTCTCTATGCGAACCGTTGTCGCTCGTAATGATGATAATGGTATTCTCGAGCATGCCTTCTTCTTCCAATGCGGAAACCACCTCGCCTACCTGCCGGTCCATACGGGTAACCATGGCAGCAAAGGTAGCTCTAGGTTTAGCTTGGCTAGTGTAGCCTGAACCTGCATTTGGTCCGTAAGGGCTGCCCTTGAAAGGTTTTTCCTCAAACTTGCCATCAAACTCTTTAAAGATCTCATCTTCAGGGACGATTAATTCAGCATGAGGCAATACGGTTGGGATAAACAGAAATATAGGCCCATCCTTGTAATTATGGATAAAAGTCAATGATTTCTGATGGATCAGGTCTGGAGCATAAGTCGTGGTCTTCATGAGGTTTTCATTACCTTTCAGATCTACACGCGCTTCATTGTCCCAAAGATGTGTTGGATAATAGCGGTGTGATTGTCTTTGGCAATTATAGCCATAGAACTCATCAAAACCTTTTTCCAAAGGGTCACCTGTGGTTCCGACCATTCCCAAGCCCCATTTCCCGAATGCACCGGTTTTATAACCAGCGTTTTTCAGGGCCATGGCAAAGGTTTCAATATCCTGCGCCAAAGGTTCTTGACCTTCCGGCTCGATTTCCTTGTTTCCACGGATATAAGTATGTCCAGTATGCTGACCGGTCATCAATGCCGATCGCGAAGGAGCACAGACAGGAGCACCGGCATAGAAATCTGTGAACAGCATGCCTTTTTTAGCAAGGGCATCGATATTTGGAGTGCTGAATTTTTCTTGTCCATAGATACTTAAGTCCCCATAGCCAAGGTCATCAGCAAGAATCAATACAATATTAGGTTTCTTGGTTTGGGCTAATAGCATCAGGTTGAGAAACAGCAACCCGATCAAAAGAGAGTATTTGCGCATTTTAAAGTTTTACAATTTCACCAGTCTTTACAGATTCATCACATGCAATAGCAATTTGAAGGCTATTGATGGCGTCCTGCATCGATTTTTCCAAATTCAAGTTTTCTTTGATGGCCTTCAAGAAGAATCGTTGTTCTCTATTGCAGAGCTCCTGATGGTCAGGTTCATCGGTTAGGTCTAGCCATTCATCCTGTTTCAAGAATTCATTCTGCGCATTGATATCCGCATAATGAACCTTTAAGGATTCTGTTTTGGTATGGGATTCCACCGAATCTGAATTACCGGCTTTAGCAGCTTCTTTTGCCACAATGGAAACACAGCCTTTCGGCCCGATAACGTCCTTGATAAAAAAAGCCGTATCGCTGATCATAGGCCCCCAACCGGCTTCATACCAACCCACACTGCCATCGTCAAAGCGGATCTGTAACTGTCCGTAATTGTAATTGTCCTTTGGAATATCATCAGTAAGCCTTGCACCAATAGCCGATACAGAAACTGGATTGGCATTAGTCATCTGGCACATCACATCGATGTAGTGCACGCCACAATCCACAATGGGACTGAGACTTTTCATCAGGTTGCGATGCACATCCCACATATAACCCTGGCTTTGCTGATTCAAGTTCATGCGCATCACCAATGGATAACCCATGGTCTTACCAATCTCGATAAACTTGATCCAGGAAGGATGATGCCTTAATATATATCCGACGACCAGTTTTTTATCCGCTGCATTGGCAGCATCAATCACTTTCTGTGCACCTAGGACGGTATCAGCCAGCGGTTTTTCGATAAACACATGCGCGTTGGCCTGAAAAGCCTTGATTGCATATTCCTCATGGGTGTCTGGATAGGTGGATATACAGACCGCATCTGGAGTTGTTTGTTCTAGGGCTTGCTCATAGCTGTCAAACAGGGGGTATTGCGCAGCTAATTTCTCATTCAATTTCTGTTTACTGTCTCCACGAGAGACCAGTCCAACAATTTCAAAATCCTCCATCTCATGGTAAGCCTGTGCATGGGATGCACCCATATTCCCACAGCCTACCACTAAAATCTTAATCTTTTCCAACATTTCTCTTTCACAAATATTATGTAGCCAATCCCGGTCTTGGGATTCGAGCCGTATCTATTTCCATTTCCCAATTATATCCATCCGAGCTCGGACCATAGGTCTTGGTCGAATTTAAGATTTCATCCAAAGAGATAATGCTACCTGTATAGGCGGCTTCACGCGCCCAGATAGCCATCAAGGTAGAATCTGCCATGAAATCGCCATCATTGATCACTTGTTTATTTTTAATGGCAGCAAAAAGCTCATCATGTTGGGTCTGATACATATTGTTCATCTTTCCAGCGAATTTCCATGGGTTAGTACCATTGATGGCATAAGAACTTAACAGACTGACATTGAAATTACCTTTAGTACCGATAGCCTCAACTGAGTTTCTTGGCTGCGTACCGTTCTGTTGTCTCCCGAAGTGGAAACCTTTCAGTCCATCACCATAATCAAATTCAACCGCAAAGTGATCGAAGACATTGCCATATTTGTCCCAAGGACGGCTCTGACGACCTCCGGTACCTGAAACTGTTTTTGGTAAACCTCTATTTAGGATCCAGTTCATGAAATCGATACTGTGCACTGTTTGTTCTACAATGATATCACCCGAATAACGCTGGTAATAAAACCAGTTGTACAATTGATATTTTAGGTCCGTCCAATCTGCTTGTTTTGGTTTTTCGGTCAGTTCACCGCCCAACCTGAAAGTACTGATCGAATAGATATCACCGATGCTACCATCGTGGATTAATTTTGCCAATTCCCGGTTCGGGGTAGAGTACCTAAAGCAATATCCAGATACCAGGTTTAGTTTTTTCTCCTTCGCTACTTTTACTGCTTCACGCACCTTATGTACTCCAGGCACATCCACTGCCATCGGTTTTTCACAGAAGATATGTTTACCATGTTTAACCGCTTCGGTCAAGTGATCCGGTCTGAAGCTCGGCGGGGTTGCCAACAATACAACATCCACATCCGAAGCGATCAAGTTTTTATAGGCATCAAATCCTACATACTTTCTTTTTTCGGAAACTTTGACGCGATCTTGGTGGGCTTCTTTCAGAGAAGCTAAGGCCGTTTCCAATTGTTCTGGAAAAATATCAGCCAATGCAACAATTTCGACATCTGGATCAGCAGCCAGCGCCTGGAAAGCAGCACCCGTTCCGCGACCACCACAGCCGACTAACCCTACTTTTATTTTTTTCTTGAAATCAAGGTTGGTTTTTGAAAAGTCTAATGAAGTGGCACCAAGGATAATACCACCGTTTTTAATAAAATTTCTTCGGTCCATTCGGTCTATTTTTGAATGATTCAGATTGATTTAATGTTTTTGATATGTTGATTATTTCAATAAATAATTGAAAAATTATCTATTTTCACAGCAAAATAACAATTATTACAATTTTATGCAAATAACCGATACAGAAGCCGGACCATTGATAGAGAACACTACGGTGGTCTTTGGATTATTGATGACGATCTTAGGATTGGTTTTTTACACCTCCAGTCTTTCCAATAAATACATCAAAGGATTTTACAATGTCATCCCTCCTTTGTTGCTCTGTTATTTCCTACCGGGACTATTGAATTCCTTCAACATTATCGATGGGGAGAATTCACCATTGACCAGCATCGGTAGCCGCTATTTTCTGCCGGCATGTTTGATTTTATTTGTGATCAACCTGGACCTTAAGGAAATGTGGGCTTTGCGCAAGCGAGCAGGCTTGATGTTTATAACAGGAACGATTGGTATCCTTTTAGGAGGCCCTTTAGCGGTCTACCTGACTTCATTAGTTGCACCCGATGTTGTAGGCGGCACAGGACCAGATGAGGTTTGGCGTGGACTAGGAGCTTTGGCGGGTTCATGGATTGGTGGATCAGCAAATCAGGTTGCCTTGAAGGAGATTTTACAGCCTTCTCCTAATCTATTCTCTTCTATTATTGCAGTCGATGTCTTTGTGGCCTATATCTGGATGGCGATCCTATTGTATGGCGCAAGTAAATATAAAGCAGTCGATAAATTCTTCAAAGCGGACTCGCAAGATGTGGAGCACTTGAAGGCGAAAATGGATGAACGCGTAAAGGAGAACAGCCGGATCCCCGAAACCAAGGATTTCATGATCATGATCGCCTTGGCCTTTGGAGGAACAGGTTTAGCCACCCTATTGGCAGATCCAGTTGCTAATTTTATGGCGACCCATTATCCAGAAACCGAAAAATTCTCCCTGACCAACAGCTTCTTCTGGTTGATTTTCTTTGCTACCGCTATAGGTATATCCTTATCCTTTACACCAGCTAAAAAACTGGAGTTTGCTGGCGCCTCTAAGATCGGAACCGTGTTGTTATATGTATTGATTACTACCATTGGGATGCAGATGAACATTATGGCCATTTTGGGAAATCCAGGTTTGTTTGTCGTTGGGTTTATCTGGATCAGCTTCCACGCCATTCTATTGATCATCGTGGGCAAGATATTCAAGGTGCCATTCTTTTACTTTTCAGTTGGGAGCATGGCGAATGTCGGCGGTGTAGCTTCTGCTTCGGTGATGTCTGCAGCCTTCCACCCTTCTTTAATTTCTGTAGGGGTTATTCTATCCGTTTTCTCTTATGCAATCGGGACCTATGCCGGTTGGTTGACCGCCTTGCTCATGAAAATCGCATCCGGCGTATAAAAAAATACATAATACTGAGGAACAGCGCTATACCATATAGCGCTGTTTTTTTGTTTGCTGTCATTTAGATTAATACAAAATCTGTTTTCTGGCTAAAATTTAACTTGAAAGTCATAAATGATACACTAAATTTTATCTTAATATTAATATTTTTACATATTTTTGTTATTATTAGTTAATTAAGAGCTGATTAATTAAAATTCGATAAAAATCGAAAAAGAGCTATTCTCCATTAAGAACCAAAAAAATCATGAAAAGCCCACAGAAAAAGAACTGTCCGGGTCTTCAACAGTTGAATGCCCCAGAGAGGAAAAAAGACAAACTCCCCTATTTGTGCCCAGAAATAACCCTGCATATAATCCAATTGGATTTTAAAATCATGGTAGGCTCTACTTTTATCAGAACCGGAGGTCCTGGCAATGTTCCCAGAGCTGAAGATTGGGAGGATGAGGGTGAAAGCATAAAGGATTTTGACTTCTAGCGAAACCAAAAAACATAAAAATGATGACAAATAAAGCCACACTATTCCTATTGAGCAGTTTGATTTGCATCTTAATTTTAAATTGTTGCAAACCACGGGACATAGAGCTAGCATCTGATAAGGGCATCACCTTTCGAGTATCCGGAATCGAGGAAGGGGGCAGTACAGAATTAATGGGCTCTACAAAGGGTAGGAACACAGAAAATCCGGATAGACTATCAATCCATCGAGAAATACGCAATGTTCAAGGTTTGGATATCGACCTGATGATCGAAGAAACTGCTGTAAACAATTTAGCTTTAGCAAAAACAGCAATCACCAGTCCAATTTCAGACAATACTGTTTACTTCATTATGCTATTTGAAGCAGATGGAAAAGGCAATGCAGTTAAATTCAAATATAGCGTCAAGAGCACCGGTAATGGGCCAACCATCCCATTTCCCGCAAACCGCAACACACAATACAGATGGTTTGCTTATTCTTTCAATAGCGATGAAAACTTCCCCCAACCAATAGTTGAATCTCCTATTTTAGACATCAACTCCTCCTCGGTGGGAGATGGCAGCGACTTTCTTTACGCCACGGGTGCAATTACGACAAGTAATGACCCAAATGCGGCCAACCAAGTCCCTATAACTTTCAAACGAATGGTCAGCGCGATTCGCTTTGAAATCGATGCCAGAGGGGTGTTTTCTTCTATAAAAGATCTGCAATTTGATTTTCCGGCATCCGAAAATGGATTTCGAAATGGAAAATTTTCGTTTCGAAATGGGGTGTTTACGGAAACTAGCAACGCGGAACAATTTAGTAGATCCGCATGGCTTGATCATATAGCCGATACCATTCCAACCGGATGGGTCAAATACCAACAATTATTGACGGTCCCGAATGGAGAACCCATGAATTTTCAGGCTCTCTTAAAAAGCTTGACCATTACGAGCCAAACCATCACTCCTGGAAACCCAACAGCCATTACCTTTGCGGATCGAAACTATGGGGTCCCAACAGCAGGCATACTTTTCGATTTTCCCGATTTCACGCCGGTTGCAGGCAAGCGGTATACCATAAAATTAAGGCTTAGGGAAAATCCCATCTCAGCAGGAGGAAGCCAATGGGCCAGGGGAAATTTGACCTATGTTGCTAATTCACCTGAAAACAAATACCGATTTTGGTATGACAACAACTTTATTAAAAACGTGAATGGGGGAATGAACAATTTTATAGAACGTGATTATTTTGATACGCGACCTCCAAGAGGAGAGCCTCAGGCCCCACCCAGCAATTGGGATCCATGCGCCTTGGTATACCCTGAAAAAACATGGCGACTACCAACAGAAGCCGAATTTTTGAGATTAGGAGCGGATGCAGAATCATATGACAGACACCGAGTGGACCAAGAAAACAACCAAGGGTGGTATGGGTCTTGGGGAAACAGATCGAGCATTGGGCCACCTAGGTATAAAAACAACGATTTAAATTTCGTGGCTGCTGGCTATAGAGATAGAAAGACAAGAGCGTTACAGAAATTTAATTACAGAGGTTTTGGTACCTTTTCTGCAGATGAAGGATTCTTTAAGACCTCAGATACTTCAAAATTTTTCCACATCGATTATGGCGGTTCAATCATAGGCTTTGATTTAGGAATCAGGATCACAACAGCTACTGACGGTAGAGGCGTCAATGTCCGATGCGTGAGAAGATAATCAACAAATCCAACCTGGATGGGATAATTAATTCCAATTTTTTCGAAAAAAGAACCATTTAAATTCTATAAGTACACGATATACAAGGAAATAAAATAATAGGCTAAAATATTCATAAACATGATGTGTTTTTCGTATAGGCGTAATGATTTTTCATTACGCCTATTTAATTTAATTTATTCTCCTTTCAGGCACTTAAAAAACAAACAACGAAAGAAAATTCTAAAAATATATCGTTAAGTAACATTTTTATAGTACAAATAAATTTTATACGGAATATTGTTCTGAAAAATATAATTTTGAAACAAACAATTGAAAACCAAACACAAAATTAAAGACACAAATAACGGTAAGATTAATATTAAGCCAATTGAAATATTCATAAACTTTAACGCAGGAATTTATGCCGATAAAAAAAACAAGAAATTAAATCTCCTTTAAATACTTATGAAAAGTCCAAGAAAACCTACGCAGCGCCAATATTTGAAATAAATTTTATCGTAACTGAATTTGATTTAGCTATCACCTCATCAAGAATAATAATAGGTGGAGAAAAAGAACACAGTCCCCAAGTTGATGAGTGGGACGATTCAGAAGGCAAAACCATTAATGTTGACTTTTAATAACCATGTAACTTAATTGAAAAACAATGAAGAACAGACCTGACCTAATTGTCTTCATCACATTTATAACTTTAATTCTCTTTTGCCAATGCAAAAGACCGGACGAAATCATTGGCAGTAAAAATGGATTAACCTTTCATGTACAAGGTATTAACGAGATCACGGACACAAAGGAAATCCTTGCAAATAACAACAAGACGAACAAACAGGGTTCTGCAGAGCCATTGATCTTCAAAAAAGAAATAAGTACAGTGGGCGGAGTTGACTACGATTATTTACTAGCGGAATCAAAAAGCTTTGACCCAAAAGCCCCATCTCTTGCCGTAACCAAACCCCTGCCCCTCAACACGAAATACCTAATCGTTTTATACGAAACCAATGCAGCCGGGGAAGCAACAACTTATTTTGACCAAGCACAGGCAACGGCAACCTCTGAAATCGTAATCGATGCTTATAGGAATAAAAAATACCGCTGGTTTGCATATTCCTTTAACAATGGCGATGACATTAGCCCATTTAATCCGGCAAATCCTAATCTGACCATCAACCCGACAACCTTAGAACAAGGACAGGAGTTTCTATATGCTACGGGATTGGTCCAGACTTCGGATGATCCAGAAGCTGAAAATCGAATTCAGATCACGTTTCAACGGAAAATGAGCGCTTTAAGGATTGAACTGGATGCTAGGGGAATATTTTCCAAGATCAAGAGCACCAGTTTAGAGTTCCCTAAGACCAGTAACAATACAGGACTAAACAATGGGGTATTCTCCATTCTAAATGGAACCTATAGCAGCATAAGCCCAGTAGCTTTCAATGCCCTACAATGGTCGGATGCCATTGCAGATTCCATCCCATTAGGGTGGGTGAAGTACATGGAATTCTTGACCGTCCCCAGCAGTGGCAACATAAGTCTTTCCGGTAATATCAAAAACACCATTATAAACAGCCAATCTGTAAATTCAGAAGCTCCAAATGTGGACTTTTTTGTCGACCGAACCTTTGATCTGGTCCCCTTTAACATTCCGGCATTCACTCCTGAAATGGGCAAGCGGTATATCCTTAAAATTAGATTGATTGAATCGGCAATTAATCTTGTTGGAGCAAATTGGGCACGTGGGAATCTGACATTCTTCGCACAAGACACAAAAAATCAATATAGATTTTGGTATAACAACAATTTTGTAAACAATAAAGCTGGGGGAATGATGAATTTTATTGAGCGGGATTATTTTGATACGCGACCTCCAAGACCAATGCCCCAACAGGCTCCAAGGATCTGGGACCCTTGTAAACTGGTCTACCCAGAAGGGACATGGCGCCTACCGACTCCAACTGAATTTGACAAGCTGATAAGTACAACGAACAATAGAGTCCGGTACAACCAACCGGGTGATAAAGGCTGGTACGCCGCATGGATAAACAATAATGTCGCAGGACCACCGAGGTATCCGAATAAAAACCTAAGTTTTGTTGCCGCAGGCTATAGGGCGATGAACAGAACATTGAAGGAATTCAATTATGAAGCGGGGAATATGGTGCCCCTTTTCCCAAAATATGGCGATAAAGGGTATTATAGAACCTCTGACACATCGAGATACATGGCCATGTACTACAGGGAGAGTGTAATCTTTACCACCATGGCTTTTGATATTATCCAATCCAAGGACGGTAGAGGTGCAAACGTGAGGTGTGTCAGAAAATAACAGAGCAAGTTTTTAGGTAAATTAAGTATAGGTCGTTAGTTAGTGTTAGAAAAGGCCGCGATAATATCGCGGCCTATCTGTTGTTCAACCAATTGTTGTATGTTATTTCTTCGCATCAATCTGATCTTGGAATTGTTGCCAATCATAATAATGGAATACCATTCCATTACTCATGGCCACCAACATACCTTTAGGGAATTTTGTTCCTATCGGCATGGATAGTGCATCAGCTCCATCACACTCTACAGCAGAAACTGGAACCTCTGCAAGTCTAGTATATTGATGAGGATTTCCAGCATCACCTTCTCTAGGATAGATATTGAAAGAGTTGTTCTGTTGGTTAGAAGCTACGATATACCCTGTACTGTCCGTGCTCTTGTAGATAGCAATGCCTTCATGGTCATCTTTGAAATCCTTCTGTCCAAAAACTGAAAGGACCTCATTACCTTTGGCAGGATCAGCATAATATTTATGGATACCGAAACCTTCATCAGAATAATAGACATAGCCCAACTCATTGTCCACGGCTATTGCCTCAATTTCCTTACCACCTTGGAAAGCTCCGAATTCACGGACTTTATTTCCTACAACCACTCCATCCTTATCTTGTAGTTCATACTGGAATAGATATCTACCGGTCGGACCGATCTTTCTACCCACAATGGCATAGATCTTATTTCCTGCAGTATCCTTTTGGGTATAAAGTGCGATTCCCATTGGTGACTTTTCGGTTTCACCTTCAAATACTGGAATACCTCCATTATCTAGTGGCTTCAAATCGGGTAAACTGAATACCCTGATTTTATCGGTACCACGCTCTGTGACTACGGCGATATCAACTTTCTTTCCGCCAAGGTTAAAGCCATAGGCAATATCCACATTGTTTGGACGATCTAATGGCACGACCTTATTGATGATCTTTCCATCCATGTCATAGGCGTAGAGACCACCTGTTTTTTCATGCTTATCTGTCCCGATAACGATGACCTGTGAACTATCCTGAGGGTTTACCCAGATAGCAGGATCATCCGTATCATTTGGTACGACTTCGGTGATCACGATTGGATTTAGTGCATTTTCGGCTACAGGGGCTAATTTATCTCCACAAGAGGCTAGCACTAGTGCCGCAAAACTAAGTATTGTAAGTTGCTTCTTCATTTGTTGATTTTTTATAAGTCATATTTTAGACCAAGGGTATAGCGCGGTTTGTAATATTCCAATTGGCGCAAGCGTTGTACTTCTCCTTGGTAATAACGCAATGGTTGGTTAGTTAGGTTATTAGCTTCGGCGAAAATGCGAAGTGATTTTGTGATTTTATATGCAGCATTGGCATCTAAGAAAAACTGCTTGTCGTAATAGGCATCTGTAAAGGCATCATTTCCGATTTCATCCAAATAAGCAGCGGTATAATTTGCAGACACACGTGCAGAGAATTTATTGTTCTCCCAAGACAAGGATCCGTTCAACATGTGCGGTGCCGTTCTAGGAAGACCTAAGCCTTCGCGAAGTACTCCACCCTCACCAGAGATACCTTTGGCTTTTGATTTCGTGAAGGTGTAGTTCGCATAAACAGCCATTCCTTGAAGGAATTTTCCAGGAAGGAAATCCAACTGTCTTTGGAAAGCTACTTCAAACCCATAAACATCAACCTTATCACCATTTCTAAATTGAGAGAAACTCCAATCATCGGTTCCTACAATAGGGTTTTTCAGATTAGGGAATAACTCTGTAAAGCGATTGGCCGTAAATCTCCTATCGTTATACATGTAGATAAAGTTCTTTAGGTTTTTATAGAATACACCTCCTGAGATAATACCTACGTTCTGGAAATATCGCTCCAACATCACATCATAGTTTGTCGAATATGTTGCCTTTAAATTTGGATTACCTGCAAAAAGCTCTCTGTCATCAACTTTTGAATTCACATAAGGTGCTAATGCATAGTAATTTGGTCTTGCCAAACTGGTAGTTACCGCAGCACGTAGGATAAAGTTGTTCGTGAAATTATGCTTTAAGGTAATACTTGGAAGGATTTGGGTGTAATTGTTTTTATTTTGGATCTGCCCCTCTAATTCCTTTTCGTCGAATACGTTATTTCCTGTATAATCGATCCTAGTATGTTCCAAACGGGCACCTAAGATCAAGGCAGTTTGCTCGGTGATATTTTGATCCCAACGAACATAACCAGCAAAGATTTGCTCTTTGGCTTTATAATTTTGAGAAAGGAATTCAGTTGGATCAGTTTCCTCTTTAAATTTTGACTTGTCGGTTAGGGTCAGTCCGCCCAGATAGTTCTTATCCACGAATGTACCCGGTGCATATTTCTCGCCTTGGTCCCAACCTTTAGCATCCCATGCAACCAATGGCATTCCAGAAGTTAAGGTTTCAAAACCTGAAGTCGGGCTGTATTCAAAGAAGTTATTGTCTCTTTCTTTGGTTTTCAACCTAACACGTCCACCGAAACGGATTCTACCCTTTTGATCTTCAATAATTGATAGTGGAATACGGAAGTTTAGTTTAGCGCCAAACTCATCTTCATGGGTATTATTTTCGTTTTCAGTGATTTTATCCAATTTAAATGCAGAAAGATCATTAGTTGGATTGGTAACCAAAGGCAAGTAAGAATCGTTTACATCTACATTAAGTGGGATTTTTTTAACTTCATAGTTAATATAACGCTCGTTAGGACGCCATTCAGAAGCTCTGGAGTAAGATGCTGACCAATCCATATCCAAGATAGGTGACAGAACATGCTCACCTTGCAAAGAGAAGTTCAATACGGATTGACGCTCTAAACGACGGGATTTATTGCGGTTATTGTCAATACCACCTTTAGTCTCGCGTTCAATATTACCTGTGTAAGTTTTAGTAGCGGCATCATATGCTAATTTGGAATACTTGGTTGCAAAACGATTCTCGCGGTCATCACGCCAGTTGTACATGGCATTAAAAGCGATTCTGTTCCTTGAGTTGAAATCATAATCCCAAGCTGCGGATACACTTCTACGAACACGTGTAACGTCATACTTACGGATCTGCATTTCTTTCAACAACACGTCACCTTTTTCTTCAACCCATTCTGCCTCGATGTTATTAGAACCGAAATCATTGGTCTGCATCGTTCCACTCAACACCAAGCCCATCTTGTTGTCCATAAAACGGTTACCATAAATTAATGCTCCATTATAGATCGCTTTTTCGCGAACTGGAGAATAACCACCACTCAGGGTAGCAGAAATACGTTGCTTATTTGGCACCGCACGAGTGATCAAGTTCACACTACCACCGATCGCATCTGCATCCATATCAGGGGTCAAGGTTTTATTGACCTCGATAGATGAAATCATGTCCGAAGGAATTAAATCCATCTGAACATTACGGTTATCACCTTCTGCCGATGGAATACGGTCACCATTCAAGGTAACGGAGTTTAATTCTGGGGAGAGACCACGCACGATAATATTTCTTGCCTCGCCTTGGTCATTTTGCATCGTAATACCGGGAACCCTTTTCAAGGCATCTCCGATATTCTGATCCGGGAAACGACCCACTTGGTCAGAAGAAATAATATTAGTGATGTTGCTGTTGTTCTTTTGCTGGTTCAGGGCCTTTGCCTGACCCCTTGCAATATCTCCAATGACTTGAACTTCATCGATAGATTTGCTAGCAGGTTCCAAGAAAATTTCAATTGATTCATCAGAAGTTTGGATTTTTTGCTCAAAATGTTGATATCCCAAATAGTCAACTGATACAGTATATGTTCCAGCAGGGAGGTTTAGGAATTCAAAATTTCCGTTTGCATCAGAAACGGTGAACTTATTGCCTTCTGCGATCCTCAGGGTTGCACCTGGCAAAGAAAAATGGTCATTGTTGTCCATCACCTTACCTTTTAAGATGGTGGTCTGGGCAAAAGAAATACAACAAATGAAATTGAATAAAATGAATAGGGATAATCTCATAAAGTTAATAATTTAATGGACCAAAAATATTTATAGGGATTAACTAGATTATTAACCGAATGTTATTAATTTGTTAACATACAGGATTATACACTTTCCTATTATGAGTAATTATTTCTTTTTATTGCGAAAATAGCCTTGTAGAATGATAGGTAACAAACATTTTGTTAACACTGAATTCTCATTAGATTGTTAAGCTTCGGAAATCATTGAAAGCTGATTGTTTATTTTTCATATTTTTAGGGAAACACTAAAAGGTTAAGTTCAATGGAAGAAAATATATTTTACGAAGGACAGGTTTTATGGTCACAGATTGATGCAAATGTACATTTACGCCATTCGGCTTATGCGGATTTTTGTGCACAGGCAAGAAGCAATATGTTGAACAAGATGGGATTATCCCTTGAGGAATTCAACAAGAGAAAAATTGGACCTATCCTATTTCGTGAAGAGTTGAATTATTTGAGAGAAATTGGTTTGGATGAACGCGTGAAAGTGAGCGTGGTCATCACCAAGTTTAACACGGTAAACTCCAGGTTTTCCTTCCGACATGAGATCTTTAAGGAAAACGGCGTGAAAGCAGCCGTGGTGCTGGTCGATGGTGCCTGGATGAACATAAGAGAAAGAAAACTGACCAACATCCCGGAAGAATGGATGGAAATAATAGGTAAAATACCTAAGTCCGAAGATTATACTGAAATAGATTCTTAGTTAATCGCTATCTTTGGATTATGTTATACATCGTTCCCACACCAATAGGTAATTTGGAGGATATGACCTTTCGGGCAATCAACGTACTGAAACAGGTCGATATTATTTTAGCTGAGGATACAAGGACCAGTGCACCTTTGTTAAAACACTTTGGAATCGACAAAAAAGTCTTTGCCCATCATCAGCATAATGAACATAAAGCTGTCCAAGAGATTATCCGATTGCTCAAGGAAGGGAACCAGATTGCTTTGATCTCAGATGCAGGGACTCCTGCCATCTCTGACCCTGGTTTTTTATTGGTGAGAGAGACGATCAAAGAGGGTTTGGATGTGCAATGTTTACCGGGAGCAACGGCTTTTGTACCTGCTCTGGTCAATTCAGGACTACCTAACGACCGTTTTTGTTTCGAGGGATTCCTTCCTGTAAAAAAAGGCAGACAGACTCGCTTGAAATCCTTGGCAGAAGAAAAAAGAACGATGATCTTTTATGAATCTCCACATCGTATCCTGAAAACAATAGATGAATTCATCCAAGTATTTGGACCTGAACGACAGGCTTCGATATCTCGTGAAATCAGTAAAATGTATGAAGAGACCGTAAGGGGCACCTTGGAGGAGATCAAGCAACATTTTGAAACAAACCCAATCAAAGGAGAATTTGTTTGCTGTGTTGCTGGACATGAATAATTAAAAAGAATTTAAGACGTAAATATCAAATCAATGGAAAATTATCAAATCGACAAATTTGTTCAAGATGGACAGGATCCAAAAGTGGTAGAAAAAATCCATGGAAAGATTTTAGATATGTTGACCCCTGGGGAATCCATTAATTATATAGCCTTGCAAAAGAAACCGGCAGTGAACTTACTGCCTGACAGCATTACCCTTTCTAACAGGAGGATTTTTCTGTGTGAATTCACCAAATTGGGCCTTGCTACCAATTTTGAAATTTTCCCTTGGAAAGACATCAAGGACATCGCTTTTAAGGAAGAGATTTTTGGCTCCAAGGTTACTGTAATCCCATTTACGGGAGAGAACTTAACCATTGATTATATTCCTAAAATACAGGCTAGGAAATTGTATCAGTTGATCAAGGATGCTTTGGCGAATTTGCAGAACCAAAAAAATGAAGCAAAGGAAAATCCATCTGCTTTTACCAGCAAACCCGCTTACAGTAATCCTGTTGCAAGTCCGGAAGAAAAGGTTGAGCCTATAAAACCAGCTGAACCGGTAAAGCCTTTTGAAGCAGAAAAGCCGGTAGAACTTCCAAAATTTGAGGAAAGACCTAGTTTGAATTCTATGTTTGCCCAGCAAAACCAACAAGCGCAGGCTCCGAAAACAGAACCTCAAAATTACCATCAGCCTTCTTCATTTAACGCTCCTACCCCTCCTGATCCAGCAGCAAGTCCAGAGGTAAACAAGGTAGAAGAAGATGATGAGATCACTTTGAAATTAAAGAAATTAAAGAGCTTATATGACAAGCAGCTTATCACCCAAGCCGAATATGAAACGAAAAAGGCTGAAGTTTTAAGTCAATTATAATAGCATGAAAAACAATTACCTTTTAGCTGGTCTAAGTGCAGTATTGCTATGGCTGGCTTGGCCTCCTATACCATATTCTAGCTTTTTACTTTTTATTGCATTTGTTCCTTTATTGGTAGCTGTAGAAAACGTAATCCGTGGGGATTATAAAAAGAAAGGCCGCAAGATATTCGGATTAGCTTTCTTGACCGGTGTCATTTGGAACACGGCATCCATCTATTGGGTTTTTAACGCAATGAATGCTGTCTTGGATGTATTCCCTTCGCTAATGGTTTCCCTGATCCCATTTACATTAGCCCCTCTTTTGATGGGCTTGGCATTTCGCCTATATTATCAAATGCGTAAATGGAATAATATCTTCTTGAGCTTTATGGGGCTTGTTTCCTTTTGGATGGCTTATGAATACCTACACCAGACCTGGGAACTTGCATTCCCTTGGATGACCTTAGGAAATGGATTCGCTAACTTCCACCAGATAGTACAATGGTACAGCATTACTGGGGTTTATGGCGGTACTTTATGGATCTGGACAGCTAATATCCTAGTTTTCCTTTGGTATTGGCAAAGAAAGGAAAAGGTAGAGATCTACAGTCAGAAAATACTCTTAGGATCTCTTGCGGGATGGATTCTGATCCCTGCAATTGGCTCTTTGATTGTGTACAGCACTTACGAAGAACATATCAATCCTTCTGAAATCGTTACTGTTCAACCTAACATTGACCCTTACGGAAAGTTTGGTTCCATTACTCCGGAAGAACAATTAAAAACCCTTACTGATCTCTCTCAAAAAGTAGCAAAACTAAACACTGAATTCTTCATCTGGCCTGAAACTGCAATCTCAGGATCTAATGGGATAAACGAAGAAGAATTCCGGGAATATGACCAATACCATAAAATCCTCGAATTCTTGGAGCCATACCATAATGGAAATGTGCTTTCGGGAATTGAAAGTTACCAGATCTATGAAGACCAAAAGACTTTGACAGCAAGGCCTTATGGCAATGTTTTTTATGATAGCTTCAATGCAGCGGTTTTGGTAGATGGCTCGAGCAAGCTTCAATTTTACCATAAATCCAAATTGGTACCGGGAGCTGAAAAAACTCCGTTTGGAAAAAGCTTGGCTTTTATGACCCCGTTATTCAAACATTTCGGTGGCACTACAGGTGGATATGGTAGCCAAGAAGAGCCTTCTGTCTTTTACTCGGCTAGCGGAATCGGTGCAGCCCCTGTAATTTGCTATGAATCCATTTGGGGAAATTATGTGGCTGATTATATTAAAAAAGGCGCTCAATTTATTGCAGTCATCACCAATGATGGCTGGTGGGGAGACACCTCAGGCAAGGACCAACATTTGCAATACGCCAAGCTTAGGGCAATTGAAAACCGACGTTGGGTAGTTCGTTCTGCCAATACAGGGATATCAGGATTTATCAACCAACGTGGAGATATAGTCCAAAAGAGTTCTTGGTGGGTGCCCACTGCGCTATCTCAAGAAATCAATTTGAATGAAGACCTCACTTTCTATACAAAATATAGTGATTTAATAGTCTATTTATCATTCGTAACAGGCTTAATATCAATAGGCTTATTGATTGTCAGAAAAAAATAAATATACCAGAATTATCCTATTGAATAATTATATTTGCCGCCATGCAAGTTTATTTTGATAATGCCGCCACCACTGCCTTAGATAAAGAAGTTATTGAGGTAATGGTTCAGATGTTGAACGAGAATTTTGGAAATCCTTCGTCCATCCATGCACATGGCCGTGAAATGAAGACCATTGTTGAAAAAGCAAGAAGAACAGTCGCTAAATTATTGAATGCATCACCTTCAGAGATTTTCTTTACCTCCGGAGGAACTGAAGCAGACAACATGGCCATTGTTCGTGCTATTGAAGCTTATAATATTACCCATGCAATCAGTTCGCCGATTGAACACCATGCTGTTCTACATACCTTGGAAGAACTGGAAAAAGCAGGAAAAATCCATTTAGATCTTTTGCGCGTTGATGAAAAAGGAAATGTTGACTTGGGTCAACTGGAAGAGCTTTTGTCTAAAAATCCAAAAACTTTCGTTTCCTTGATGCATGCCAACAATGAGCTTGGTAACTTAACTGACATTAAAAAGGTGAGTGAGTTATGTGAGCAATTTGATGCGATCTTTCATTCAGACACTGTTCAAACGATGGGGCATTATGCACATGACTTGACCGATCTGAAAATTGATTTTATTACCGGAGCAGCCCACAAGTTCCACGGTCCTAAGGGAGTTGGATTCTTGTACATCAATGCACGTAATAAGATCAAACCTCTAATTTACGGAGGAGCTCAAGAAAGAAACATGCGCGGTGGTACTGAAAACGTATATGGTATCGTAGGATTGGCTAAGGCTTTAGAGATTGCTTATGCTGAAATGGAAGAACATCAAACCTATATCCAATCCCTTAAGGACTATATGAAAGCGGAATTGATCAAAGCTGTTCCAGAGGTAAGATTTAATGGCGAGGTGGATTCAGATAAATCTTTGTATACGGTATTGAACGTATCCTTACCTTGTACAAATATGGGCGACATGCTATTGTTCAACCTAGATATCAAAGGAGTTTCCGCATCAGGTGGAAGTGCATGTAGTTCAGGTTCCGAAATAGGCTCACACGTACTTCAAGGAATTGGAGCTGATGGCAGCAGACCTTCTGTTAGGTTCTCATTTAGTAAATACAATACAAAAGAAGAAATAGACTTTGTTGTTGGTGTCGTAAAAGAGATCTGCAATCATAAATAAGTCTCGTACAATACTATTAAAAAGGCTGTTGCAATGCAACAGCCTTTTTTTGTGACTAATTGTCTCGTCCTGAAATAGCGATACACAAAAAATCGTTATAAAAACAGATATTGTTGCGCAAAAACAATGGTTAATACGGAGTTAATTATCTACCAATATAACTACTTTAAAAACCAAGCAGAAAAAGCCACTGTACAAGCCGAACAAGAGCGAATAGAAAAAGATGTATTAATCAGAGATTTAACTTTAAAAGTCATACAAAGTTATTTAGAGACATTACTATCTCAATCTCTAGTTAATGAACAAGATTCGGCAATCAATTTTTCTACTCAATTATTAGATAAAACAGAAAAAAGCGTTAAAATAGGTGTTATAACCCCTTCTGTTGTATCGGAAGTGAGAACAAACTTAGCTCGAGAAAAACAACAATATCATAAAGACTTACTGTTGAAAAAAGCAACTCTGGCTCAGTACATGAATTATTCTGAGTATAACATTTTGAAATTATATGATCCGCTATTAGAATCAAACCTTCTCGAAAGTAAAAAAGAAGTATATAAGGAAAATTCTATTAATTATTGAAACACCTTAAATTATTTGTATCATGAAATTATACTTATATATAGACAGAATAAATCTTATAAATAAACTCATCAGTAAAGCAAAAACAGGAAGTCAAGAAGAATTTGCAAAACGCCTAAATATTTCTGTTTCTAGATTAGCTCGAATTATTGAGTATATGAAAGACCAGGGTGCCCCTATAAAATTCGATAGAATAGCAAATACATACTATTATGAGGATAAATATTCTATTAACATTCAAATTAAAATAGAGAAAATGAAGGAATTTGAACTAAAAAACACGAATGCAGGGTTAAATATTTTTTTTCAAAAATCACTTAAATGCTTTTTTTATACATTAAAGTAATATATTTTAGATACATTATTACAAATAATAATTGCAAACAATATGAATAATATGAATAAAGAACTAATTATAAAATATGCTTTTAAACTGTTTATAATAGGCATACTAATCGGAGCTTATGTTGCATTTAATCAAAAATCTTAATTTTTTTTTATAAAAAAAACAAAATTAAACGTACAAGAATTATCTCTTCAAGACCAACAAAATATTGAAGGTGAAATTATTCCTGCTGTAGTTGCTTATTGGTCAGGTGCTACCTTATTAACTAAAGTTGGAGTAATCGGCGGTGCAATTGCTGTCGTTGCTGGAGCTGCATATATTGGAAATAACAACGGATATGAATCAGTTAAAAATTAAAATTCAATCAATTTATCATGAAAAAATCTTCTTCGATGCTTGAAGTAGTTGTTTTTTTATTTATAGCAATATCTATTGCTGCCTTTGTAGTATATAAATTATCATATGCTATTGGTATATACGTGGCTAACCATTAAAAAAAACATGGTAAATTTCCATTAAAACGCACAAGAACTATCATTTGAATACCAACAAAATGAGGTGTTTTTTAATCACTGAAAATCTGTATCGCTTTTTCAGTACTAGTCAATCCTTATGTAATTTAACAAGGATATAGTCTTCATCCTGTTTCAAGGATAGATGCAGTTCATTATTACCAAAATATAGAACCTTAAAAATAGTTAGATGTCTCTTTGTTGAATCATTTAAGACTAGTGCTGCTTCAGTTTGGTCTATCCTCCAATTCACCTGCATCCTTTGGTTATAGGATTCATCGTAAACTGTATTTTGACAACTTGAGTCAAAGGAATTAGCCTTATAATATTGTTTTTCCAAGATTTCCGCTTTGCCGTTTGGTTTAAAATTGATCTTAAAGAATTCCATTTTCTGTTCCACCTTACTGATTTTATCAGGACATGGCGTTTCTTTCGATTGGAACTTTATGAGTTTAGCAATTTGGTTAATCTTGGAATAATCCTGTTCAGATGATTGTCCTTTGGGTTGGATGTTATTGTCATAGTATTCATAGGCTGTCCATTGCCCTACAATTTCCAATGGATTGATGCTGTTCGCCCAATCTTTTTCACCCACTCTCTCAGGCAAAAGACTACCAATGGACCCTATTAGTAATAGCAATACCGGCATCATCATAAAAGACAACTTGGTTTTCATCAATTAATAATTAGTGTTAACCAAAGATAACCAACCTCTTAAGCAGAAAAAATACCTAGCATTAGGTATTCCTTAAAAATAAACTAACAAATAAGGTAAATAAAAATACCTGCGAACGCAGGTATTTATTTTATTTTTTGAAGGACATATTTTTCGGCGAGATCGCCTTTTATTTCCTTACCAGAGAGATCTAATTGATTGAGTTGATCCTTTGATATCTTAAAGCTGTAATCCACATTCTCTAAGCTCAAGATATCTTTATCAACCTTCCATTTACCGGTACTTTCAAATATTTCGGCACTTTTGCCAACGTATTCATAGCGCATGGAATAATTTTTATTCTTATCCAAGCTGAGTACTGTTGCAATTGTAGTACAATCAGCACAAGGAAGTTTGCCTTCATAAGTACCAACGATGGCTAATCCTTTCACCGCATTATCTTCGGACGCAACAAGCTGATTGACGTTGGATTTGTTATTTATACAACTAAATCCAAAGACCAGCATGATTAATCCTATTAATGACAGTGTTAATACTCGCATAATTTTCTTCCTTGCCCTAAAAAAGACAAAAAAGATACCACAAATCTATTTTTTAGAAAATTTAACATTAATCGTCGTCATCCAGCAAACCATTAGCCATGAGCATGGCATTTTTCAGTTCATTTAAAGCATGAAAATTTCTTTTCTGTTGAGCCACCTGTATCCCTTTTTCATAGATTTCAATTGCAAAATCCTTCTCTCCCTCCCCTTCCAAAAATTTCCCAAAGTGGTAATAAGTCCCTACATAATCCGCATGATTATGGACGAGTTCTTCAAACCCTTCCCTTGCTTTTGGCTTATCACCCAGCTTGACAAACTCCATGGTTAGCGCATACTTCAAAAAAGGATCTTGCGGGCTTTCTTTTAAAAAATTCTGTAACTGTTCTAATCTACTTTCCATAAACAAAAGTAAACATAATTTAGAAATGGAAAACCTATATGCAACTCAATAGGAAATACTATGCTAGCATACAAAATGACAAATGCATGACTATTGTGTTTTTAATGCATTTATTTACATTTATTATATTATTTAAATCATTTAAGGGTAAACATTATCATTTTAATAAAATAATTAGATATTTTATAGTATTTAGGTAATTAACAATTAGCTAACAGTTCCTGAAAATCGAGGAAACACATCTTTGAAATGCTCCTTAATTAATGTAGGTTTGTGTAAAACGTTTGAATTATGAGAATATTAGTATGTATAAGTAATGTCCCTGACACCACTTCAAAAATAACATTCAGCAACGATAATACGGTTTTTAACAGCAATGGTATCCAGTATATCATTAATCCCTATGATGAGATTGCATTATCAAGAGCAGTTGAGTTGGCGGAAGGCGGCAAAGGTACCGTCACTGTGATCAATGTTGGTGATGCTAGCACAGAACCTACCATTAGAAAAGCATTGGCAATTGGTGCGGACGATGCCGTTCGCGTAAATTCTCAACCTAGAGATGCTTGGTTTGTAGCCAATCAGATTGCTAACTACGCAAAAGAACAAAACTTTGACTTGATCTTAACGGGTCGTGAGTCTATTGACTATAACGGTGCTCAAGTGGCAGCCCTATTAGGTGAACTATTAAACCTTCCTTCGGTTTCCATCGCTAAAAAACTGGAAATCCAAGACAACAATGCTACCATCGACCGCGAAATTGAAGGTGGTAAAGAAGTATTGACGGTTTCATTGCCTGTGGTTGTTGGGACAGCAGAAGGTGTTGCCGAGCCTAAGATCCCGAATATGCGTGGCATTATGGGTGCAAGAACAAAACCTCTTCAAGTTCTGGAGCCGATTGCAGTAAATGAATTGTCAAACATCTCCAAATACGAATCTCCTGCTCCAAGAGGCGCAGTGAAACTTGTAGAAGATGTGGATCAATTGGTTCAATTACTTCGTAGCGAGGCAAAAGTTATTTAATTCATTTACCCCCATTAAGAAATTATCATGGCAATTTTAGTATATATAGAAAATACAGAAGGTACATTAAAGAAGTCGGCATTTGAGGTCGCTTCCTATGCCAAAGCTATCGCTGACCAATTAGGTGATTCTGTGACTGCTCTTTCCATTGGAAATGTAGACAAAGCAGAATTAGAGAAATTGGGCAAATACGGTGTATCCAAAGTTTTGGATGCTAACCAAGACAAGTTGAAGAACTTTGTGAACAAAGCCTATGCATCCATTATTGCTTCGGCTGCTAAGCAGGAGAATGCAAAAGTTGTTGTCCTTTCCAACTCTTTCAGTGGAAAAGGTCTGGGACCAAGGGTTGCAGCTAAATTAGATGCAGGTTTTGCGGATGGTGCTATCGGTCTTCCTACATTCAATGGCGATCAGATGGAAGTAAAAAAGACTGCATTTTCCAATAAAGCATTTGCAACTGAAGTCATCAGTTCAGCGGTAAAAGTCATTGCAGTTAATCCAAACGCATTCGATGTCAAAGAAACTGCTGGTGCAGCAGAGGTGGTAGATTTCACACCAGAACTGCAAGACCAAGATTTCAATGTGATGGTCAAAGAGATTGTACGTGCAACGGATAAAATCTCCCTACCAGAAGCCGAAATCGTGGTATCAGCAGGTCGTGGGATGAAAGGACCAGAGAACTGGGGAATGATCGAGGAATTGGCAAATGTACTTGGTGCTGCAACAGCATGTTCAAAACCAGTTTCAGATGCCGGTTGGAGACCCCATTCTGAACACGTAGGACAAACAGGGATCGTAGTGAGCCCTAACCTATATATTGCAATCGGTATCTCGGGCGCAATCCAACATTTAGCAGGAGTAAGTTCCTCAAAAAACATTGTTGTGATCAACAAAGACCCAGAAGCACCGTTCTTTAAAGTAGCGGATTATGGAATCGTAGGAGATGCCTTCGAAATCGTTCCAAAGCTGACAGAAGCGATCAAAAACTTAAAAAACAACTAGGAATAACTAAACAATGAACGAGTGGCCTTGCCTAAAAAAACGCAGGGTCACTTTTTTTTTGCTGTTAATATTCCCATCTTTGTATTCACGTTAACGTGTTATCGATGAAGAAAATCAAGTTAGATATTGTGGGCTTATCATATAGCCAAACCCAGTCTGGCGCGTATGCCCTAGTTCTCGGAGAGGTAGGAGGTAACCGAAGACTACCTGTCATCATTGGAGGCTTTGAAGCGCAATCCATTGCCGTTGAAATCGAAAAAATGACTCCAAGCAGGCCGCTAACGCATGATTTATTCAAATCTTTCGCCGAAACCTTTAAGATAAAATTAGAAGAAGTCTTGATCTACAACCTGGTAGACGGGATATTCTTTGCCAAATTGATCTGTACAGATGGTGAACAGACTTCAGAAATCGACGCCCGTACATCGGATGCTGTTGCCCTTGCTGTTCGCTTCGAATGCCCGATCTACACCTATGATTTTATCATGAACACAGCCGGAATCGTGATCGAAGGAAATGACTTTGCTTTCCTTGAAAACATCGAAAACGTAGGAAACTACAAACAATCGGATACTCCAACCGAGGAAAAAGAAAAAGAACAAGAAAGCGTTGAAAAAGAACCAGCAAAAAACAAACCATCACCTTACGCTTCCTTAACGCTGGAACAACTTGAGAAGACCCTGGAAAAAGCCATCGAAAACGAACAGTATGAGACGGCTGCCAAAATCAGGGACGAAATCGAAAAACGAAAATCTTAATTTCTACCTACAATAACTAATAGCAAAATACGATGTCTATTAAACTGAGGTTAACGATCATGAACTTCCTACAATTCTTCGTCTGGGGAGCATGGTTGATTACTATTGCAAACTATTGGTTTGGGACTAAAAACTGGGGTGGTACCGAATTCGGCGCCATTTTTTCCACCATGGGTATTGCCTCTTTATTTATGCCCACCTTGATGGGTATCATTGCCGACCGTTGGGTCAATGCAGAAAAACTTTATGTAGCCCTTCACCTTCTTTACGCAGCCTGCCTGATCTATCTTGCACAGGTGCAAGACCCAGGATCGTTCTTTACGGTCATGCTGCTCAGTATGTGTTGTTACATGCCTACTTTAGCCCTTTCCAACTCCATTGCCTATACCGCCCTCAACCAAGGGAATTACGACCTGATCAAGGCCTTCCCTCCCATCCGTGTATGGGGAACAGTAGGTTTTATCGCGGCAATGTGGATGACTAACTTAAGCGGAAGTAAAGCAACCGAAGGCCAGTTCTATATTGCTGCCGGCGGTTCCATCTTATTGGGGCTCTATTCCCTGATCTATCTTCCAAAATGTCCTCCCCAGAGACATATCCAAGAGAACGCTAGCTTTTCCCAGATCATGGGACTCGAAGCTTTCAAGCTCTTTGGAAACTTTAAAATGGCGATGTTCTTTATCTTCTCCATGTTCCTTGGCGCAGCCTTACAATTGACCAATGCTTATGGAGATGTCTTCTTGGATGAATTCAAATTCTATCCAAAATATGTCGATTCCTTCGTGGTGAAGTATTCCACAATCATCATGTCCATATCACAGATCTCGGAAACCTTGTTCATCCTTGCGATTCCTTTTTTCTTGAAAAGGTTTGGTATCAAACAGGTCATGCTGATCGCCATGGTAGCCTGGGTGCTTCGATTCGGACTGTTCGCTTATGGAAACCCTTCCACTGGCCTATGGATGATTATTATGTCCTGCGTAGTCTATGGAATGGCCTTTGACTTTTTCAACATTTCAGGTTCCCTATTCGTGGAGACCAATACCAATAACAAGATCCGTTCATCAGCACAAGGATTGTTCATGATGATGACTAACGGATTTGGAGCCGTATTTGGCTCTTGGGTATCTGGATGGATCATTGATAGGTTCTACACCCTTTCGTTCAACGACAGCGCTTCTTTAGCCTCTTTCCTGGACACTACAGCCGACAATGGTTCCCTGCAAAAATTCATCAGCTCCAGAGGGGTGAATGTCAGCAATGGAATCTTCGATCAAGTCATACACTTAAAGGACTGGCACCATATCTGGATCGCCTTTGCCCTGTATACCCTAGTCATTGCTATACTCTTTGCTATCCTGTTTAGACATAAGCATGAAGTTAAATAGTAGTATTTAGTATTTAGTATTTAGTATTTAGACAAAAGATATAAAGCCTGTCAGAATCTGACAGGCTTTTTTGTTTCTGGATATTTTTCGGGAATAATGGCATAAGAGTAAAGCAGGTAATTTGGGGAGAAATGTCATAAAAATATCTGAGCCGCTCCTTTATGTCATCGAAATCTAATCCATCTGTTAAAAGATGTTAAGAGGCAGTATCCAATATACAATCGGCATTTACTTTGCGTTATAGATAGTACAAACAGAGTAAAAAAGAGTAAAGAGTAAAAAATTTCATAATTTAGGTTAATAATTGGTTAGTTAAAAATCCTGAGGCTCCCCGCCCCAGGATTTTTTATGCTTTATCATATTTAATACCTAAGAATAGTCTCAGTAAATCAGCCTAAAGGCTAATTATATGAAGGTTTATTTGCGGCGGGCGTATTCAATACGCCCCTACCAACCTTGATAACTTTCTGTGATATATACATCATAATCTTGGCCCATCCGGTGGCTGAGCCTGCCGAAGTCCCAATCTCATTAATCCTGGTTCATGCCCAAATCTTGGTCCATCCTCGCATCCCATTAATCCTGGTTCATTCCCAAATCTTGGTCGATCCTCCAATCCAGTAGCCCGAGCGGAGTCGAGGGCAATCCTGGTTCATGCCCAAATCTTGGTCTATCCTCGCATCCCATTAATCCTGATTCATTCCCAAATCTTGGTCCATCCTCGCATCCCATAAATCCTGGTTCATTCCCAAATCTTGGCCCATCCGGTGGCTGAGCCTGCCGAAGTCCCAATCCCTTAATCCTGGTTCAAAAAAAAGACCGCCATGAAGGCGGTCCTTTGTATTTGATAAACTATTTAGTACTATGTTCTTAGAATTTGTATCCAGTCCAGCTGAAAACACCTGTATCAGCACCTTTCAAGCCATCTTTAGCTGTAGCTGAAGTTCCAGGGATTGTGTTAAGTTTTGCTTTGTCTAGGTTGTTTGCTTTATCAATTGTGTATTCAATTGAAGTACCTGCAGCAGCAGTACCGTTTCTGTCAGTGTAGTCAACTAAATCAACAACTACTGCACCTGTAGCATCCAAAACGTTAGTTTTAGGACCGAATTTCACAAAAGCATTAGTAATGGTCGCTTTAGCACCTCTTCTGATTTTGAATACATCGTGCATGGTTAAGTTTGCACCTAATCCTGGAGCGTTATTGATGATAGTGATACCATCAACTTTGAAGTTTGATTGGTTTACATGGCTTGGAGCTTTTCCGTCCATGTTACCATCAGCCTCGATACCACGTGGGTCAACAGTTACTGGCAAGTAACCTTCTTCACGGATACCATATACGTTTTTAACTGTACCTGAATAACCTTCAGTAAAGTCGAACATATCATCTGTACAGTTTACTACTAAAATGTTAGAAGCGTTTACTGATCCACCGAAGAACTCGATTGCATCATCATCACCGTATGCTAAATAAATATTAGACAAGGTAGTTTTGTTACCAACACCGTTCAAAGTAAGACCATTGTGTTCTTTCTCATCAGAGATACGAGCACCAGTGTACTCGATTCTTACGTAGTTAAGAATACCTGAATTGTCATCAACAACACTACCACCGTATTTGTATGCCTCACCAATCTCAGCGTTGTTCTCAGTTACTTTTCCAGCTTCACCTGAAAGAGGTGCTTTTCCGTTGATTAAGACACCACCCCAATCTCCTTCTTTAGGCTTTGCAGCTGCTGAAGTGAAAACAATTGGTTTTGCTGCTGTACCGTTCGCCATGATCTTACCACCACGCTCAACCATTAAATACACATCAGTACCTCCGTCTAATGCTTTGATCACAGTTCCCGCAGGAATGGTCAAAGTCACTCCGTCCTTCACATATACTGCACCTGTCATCGTGTATTCAGTATTAGCATCTAGAACCATGTCTTTAGTGATGTTACCAATTAATTTTGCTTCCCCTTTTTCGCCTGGACCCACAACAGGATCAGTCGAAGTACAAGCTGTAAATGCTAAAGCGCTAGCTGCTAAAATTGAAAATAATTTTGTCTTCATAATCTTTTAATTTCTACACAAAGAAACTGTTACCAATTAACCTTTGTGTTATGTGTAAATTAATTTATTGTTAAAACTTGTAAGAAACTCCTGCACTAAAATCTACCCCGCGCTTAAAGCTCTCCACGATGATGCTCGGAGCTCCATTCACAAATCCACGGTTGTATTGACGCTCTGGATTTAAGATGTTTTCAGCCTTGATATTGATACCAAATTTCCTGCTGATCGTACCGTTCATCACGAAATCCAAGGTCGGATAGCCTTTTTCCATTACGTTCTCATATCCGTTCGTACCTAAGGCATAAATACGGTCTGAGAAGTAGTTCAAGACCAAGGTAGGTTGTAGGTCAAAATTCTTGAAATATGCTTTATAAGAAAGGTCTGCATTCACTAAGATTGGCGATGCACCCTCCAATTTATCCTCTGCTTTTAGGAATCTCGCAAATGTATAATCCAACTTTTGTTTCGAATGCAGATACGAGAAGTTCAGACCTGCTGACAATACGTTTTCGCCAAACTCACCTGCAGTACGCAATAAGTCTTTCTTCACCTCTAACTCTGCCCCCAATACCGTAGCTTGGCTACCTGTGTTCGCAAAAGTAAATGGGTTTCCTGATGAGAAGGTCTGGATTCTTGAAATCGGGTTTTTGATGTTTTTATAGAATAAACCAACCGCAACCAAATCACCAGCTCCTGGGTATAATTCCCATTTCAAATCCGCATTGATCACTTCTGATGGAACTAGATTACTGTTACCTTGAGTAGTAATATTCTGTCCATTGTACAACATCGGTGCAATTTCAATAAACTGCGGCAAGATATAAGACTGGCTTCCTGATGCTCTCAAGATCATCTTTTCGGTTAAACTATATTTCAAGTTCAAACTTGGCAAAAAGTAGTTCTTGTCAATGATTGAAGGACCACTCACATCACTGTTACCAATGTTGGTGTTATATTCTACTGTTTGTTTGATTTTATCGAAACGAAGACCAACCAAAGCAGTGAATTTCTCATCAAATTGGTAAGTCAGGTTTCCTAATGCCGAATGTACATCCTTGTTTCCTAAGTAGTAAAAAGGATCTGCATTGTTCTTTCCACGACCGGTTTCGATTTGGAATTTGTTACCTACATTCTCTTGGGTAAAGAAATTGTCCAAACCATTCATGTCAGCGGTTTCTGGGTATGGAGGGATTAATTTGAAGTTATAGATAACTGCTCTAAAATCTCTTCTTACAATGTTTCCGTTATATCCAAAGTCAATTTTTCTTTCAAAATCCGTGTTATCACCAAGTTTGTAAGATAAGATTGCTTTTGCGGTCACCCCTTTTTCATTCATGTACGAGTAGAAACGCTCATTACTGTTTGCTGAACTTGTATGGAACGCTAGCTTGTTATCTCTGAATAAAAGTTTATTGTTTCTACGGTCAGGTTCATTACCAATGGTATAGTTGAATCCTAAACCTAAATCAGCAGTCAGTTTTTCTGAAAGTGATAACTTAGAAAGGATTTGGTTAACAAATAAGTGGTTATCATTTACTTGTTGTCTTCTGTTCATTTCTTTGTCACCTTCTAGCTCATTCTCACCAATACCAAACATATCCCAGATGGTTTGGGTCTGGTCATGGATATACAATGAATTGAAGCTTACTGAACTGTTGTTCCAAGTATAACGTGCATTCAACATACCCGATTGGGATACATTGTATTCGTTGGAGGTATAATCTTTGTCTAAGAACAGAGCACCCTCATTGTTTGCTCCTTGGAATTTTCCTTCATAGTAACGGTATTTGCTTTCCATTCCAGCAGTAAAGAATATACTTAATGGATTGTTGTTTACTAAGAAGCGTTTGTTAGCTGATAATTTGATACCTGAATTGATCAGGTTTTTGATTGGCGTAGGCGTCCAGGCATTCTGGAAAGCGTGCTGGCTAAAATCTGTGATCGGAGGTTTTGAACCTGCTGGAAGTGTTCCAAACCAGTTTGTTCCATTAATCCTGCGGAAATTATCCTGACCAATGGTCTGTGAGTTACCACCACCGCTCAATCCAATCTCTAAACTGTTTCCTGTTGCTTCTTTCGTGAAGATATCGATGTTTGCTCCCGCGACATCTCCCGAAATACCAGGGTTCAAGGTCTTATTTACATTGATGTTTTGGATAACATCAGTTCCAAAGAAATCCAAGGATACGTTTTTGTACAATGGGTTTTCCGATGGCAATGGCAAGCCATTTAATGAAGTTGAATTATAACGGTCGCCTAATCCACGTACCAATACATTCCTTACACCTTCTTGTCTCGATACACCCGCCATTTTAGTCAATGCTGCTCTTGCATCGCTAACTCCTTTTCTAGAAAGCTCCTGTGCACCAATGGACTCCACCATCAGGTTCGATTTCTTTCTTTCTTCTAATAAGGCTAATTCTGTAAATTTCTCACGGCGTCTGGTCACAACGACTTCCTCGATCACCGCATCTGCATTTTTCAGCGCAAAGGACACAAACTCCGTGTCGCTTGACTGCAACGTAAAGTTCATCTCCTGGGCATCGTACCCCATTAGAGTCGCACGAATCAGATATTCCGCGGATTTATCGCTAGGTAGGGGGATGAAAAACTCACCCTTGTCATTTGTTGTTGTGCCCAACTGGGAGTTCGCAATTGTTACTGTAACACCTGCCAAAGGTTGGTAGGACTCCACGTCCACAACTGTCCCCTTTACTCCAAATGGTGCTTGCTGGGCATAGCTCATCATCACGCCGAAGCAAACAACCAACAATAAAAATACTCGTTTAATACAATTCATACAATGTTAATATTATGTTGCAAAAGTATAATCGCATTGTTACGTGAATATTAATCCTTCATTATGTTAATATTAGTCTCTAGTTAAATAATTGTTAAGACACCTATCGGTCAAATTGTTACCCTTTAGATTGGTTTTAGCCAACAATTAGTGCTATTTTGCAACAAAGTTTTATTATGAGCGATTTTGTATTAAAAACATCCAGTTTATCGTATCAATATCCTAAAGGCCCCAAACTTTCCTTCCAAGATCTGCTGCTTGCCGATCAGCAACACACCTTGGTGTTAGGGGACTCCGGATCCGGAAAATCAACCCTGTTGAACCTGATCGCAGGTTTTTCATCTCCGACGACAGGACAGGTCATCATCAACGGACAGGATCTTTATCAGCTCTCCGGAAGTGATCTGGATAAATTCAGGGCGCAAAACCTGGGATTTATTTTTCAGGAAGCCCATCTGCTCAAAAATCTCTCTGTAACAGAAAATATCAAACTTGCCCAAAGTCTAGCGGGACTCGCTGTCGATGAACAGGCCATAAAATCGCTGTTGGAAAAACTGCAATTGGGAGGTTTTGGAAACAGAAGACCCAATGAACTGAGCCGCGGACAAGTACAACGTGTCGCTATCGCCAGGGCACTCATAAACAAGCCCTTGCTTTTGATTGCAGACGAACCCACCGCTGCCCTAGACGACAAGAATACCTTTCTGGTTGTGGAGCTGATCAAGGGCCTTGCCAAAGAACAAGGAAGCACCCTTTTGATCTCTACCCATGACAAAAGATTAAAGGATGAATTTACGAACAACTACATACTAGCTGCGCAATAAGATGAACACACTACAATTAGTCTGGAAAAACATATCACAACAATGGGGCTCCACGCTGTTAAGTATCATCCTAACCGCATTCGGAGTAGCCATATTGGTTAGTATCTATATTACCAGCGATACTTTTGAAAAACAGCTCGACAGCAATAGCAAACAGGTTGACCTCGTGGTAGGTGCCAAAGGCAGCCCTCTACAATTGATCCTGAGTGCATTGTACCATGTGGACAACCCCACCGGTAACATCAAGTTATCCGAAGCCGAAAAGCTGATGGATAACCCTTTTATTGAAAAAGCAGTTCCGATTTCACTAGGCGATAACTTCAAAGGTCACCGAATCGTTGGAACGGACACTAGCTTTATGGGCTTATATGAGCTCAAATTAGCCGATGGTCAATTATGGAACAAAAGCTATGAAGTGGTTATTGGGAGTGAAACTGCCCGTAAAAACAAACTGAAATTAGGGGATCAAGTACATGGAGCCCATGGCTTAGCTGAAAAGGCCCATGTCCACGAAGAACATCCTTTTACCGTTGTCGGAATCCTGAAACCATCGGGTTCTATCGTAGACAACCTACTATTGACCAACCTAGAAAGTGTTTGGGATATCCATGGAATCGGTCACGAGGAACACGACCATGAGCACGATCATGCTGATGAAGCCCATGATCACGACCATGCAGACCATAACCACGATGACCATGCGCATGAACATACAGCTACAGAAGCCCATCAACACGATGAACATGATCATGATCATGCTGATCACGAACATGAAGAGATCGTAGCAGAAAAACCTAGTCCCCTTACTCAAGCTACTGAAGATAGCCTAGTGACAGAACGTCCTAGATCAGATGTATTCGTTAAGAGCATCGCTGATGATATCGTTCAGGACAAAGGGTTGGAGATTACGGCCTTATTGGTCAAATTCAGCTCCCCTGCTGCCATTGGTGTTGTTCCTAAATTGGTCAACCAATCCACCAGCATGCAGGCAGCATCCCCAGCATTGGAAACAGCAAGATTGTTTTCTTTAATGGGTGTAGGGATCGATTCTCTTGAAATCTTGGCTTATGTCATTATGATCATCGCCGGATTGAGCGTATTTATCAGTTTATACAATGCCTTGAAGGACAGGAAATATGACCTTGCCATCATGAGGACATTAGGCGCAAGTAAGATTAAACTATTCACCATGCTGATTGTCGAAGGATTGGTAATCACCTGCATCGGAGGTATTGTCGGATTGTTCATTGGTCATATTGGCCTGTACCTGATCAGTACACAGACCAGTCAGAGTGCAGACTTTATCCAAGCATTCCAGATATATAGTAAAGAATGGTTAATTTTGCTTACTGCTTGTTTGATCGGTGTGATAGCATCCCTTATACCAGCAGTTAAAGCATATAACACAACAATTTCTACCATTTTAGGTAATAAGTAATGATGAGAAAGTTAATATTTACAGTATTCGTATTGATGATGACTGTGAGCTTTTCAAAAGCTCAAATCGGAAACTATAGCAATGAAACCCAGGTTCCAGACCATACTCCTATGATGAACGGCACTTGGGAAGCCATTGACAAAATGATGTACAAGGTGTCTACCGTGGGTAACAAAAAAGTGTATACCCCAACCTATCCACCTGCATTGAAAAAATTAGAGAATACCATAGTAGATCTTCCAGGTTATATGGTGCCATTAGTGAGTGGCAGAAACCACAGCACTTATATGTTATCGGTATTGCCGATTACCCAGTGTCAATTCTGTGGTACTAATGGTATTCCTCCAATGGTTGAGATCTTTATGAAAAAAGGAACAGTAAAGTTTACGGATGAACCGATCAAGATCAAAGGAAAGATGAAGTTCAATCCTGAACCCTTAAAAGGTAATGCGGAAATCCAAATTGTGGATGCTGAACTCGTGAACTAACGGTTCAGTAAAGCAATCTCTGTACAAGCATACAAAGCAGCCGTTTCTGTGCGAAGTCTGGCCTCCCCTAGGGAAACCGGAATAAATCCTACAGAAATGGCTTTTTCTATTTCAGAAGGCGAGAAATCCCCCTCAGGACCGATCAAGATCAGATAGCGTTGTCCGCCTTCAAATTCTTGGTTTAAGTATTTCTTCTCTGCATCTTCTTCACAATGGGCAATAGCCTTTTTCAAGTCCTTGTCCTCCCCAGCCTTGTTCAAGAAGGCATCCAAACTGATAGCTTCATTTAGAAGGGGCATATAAGCCTTCAGAGACTGTTTCATCGCCGAAACGATGACTTTATTCAAACGCTCGGTTTTGACCTCTTTGCGCTCGGAATGCTCACTGATGATTGGAGTGATTTCCTGGATCCCGATTTCGGTCGCCTTTTCCAAGAACCATTCGATCCGATCGATGTTCTTGGTGGGTGCAACAGCAATATGTAAATGGTAATTTGGCTTTTGAAATTCTGGGGTATAATTTAGAATGCGCAGCTGGGTCCTTTTGGGATGTGCATCGGCTATCTCAGCTTCATAAAACCCACCGACCCCATCAATCAATTGAACCTGGCCGCCCACATTCAATCGCAAGACACGCACAGCATGCTTGCTTTCTTCCTCAGAAAGTTGAAATAAGCTTTGATCAGGCTTTAAATCTGCTGTATAGAATAAATGCACAATATTATGGATTATTCTTCGTCCTCATCGTTTGGAGTTTCGACAAGGTCCAATTTTACAAATTCTATGTTCTGTTGGGTCTTCTTGATGATGGTAAAACGGTAACCCAATTGTTCCGTGCTATCGCCAACATCTGGAATCTTCTCAAAGAGATGCGAAACCAAACCAGCTATCGTATCATAATCTGAACTCTCAGGTAATTCCAATGGCAAATGTCCGTTGGCATCATGTACGCTGGCACCAGCGTCCACCATAAATTCGGTTTCAGATATCTGCTCAACTACAGGAGTTTCCTCATCGTACTCATCCTGGATCTCTCCGACCAATTCTTCCACGATATCTTCAAGCGTTACCATACCAGCTGTTCCTCCAAATTCATCAAGGACAAAAGCAATCTGGATCCGTTTCAATTGGAACTCCGTCATCAAGTCGTTGATCTTTTTGGTCTCAGGAATAAAATATGGCTTACGCATGATGTTCTTCAATACCACATCTTTACCCTTTACAATAAGCGGTAAGATGTCTTTGGTATGGACAACACCAATGATCTGGTCAATATTATCATCATAGATCGGAATACGGGAATATCCCTCTTCCGTTACCGTATTGATAAACTCCTCTGCGGTATCATCCTTGTCTACTGCTACGATCTTAGTACGAGGCACCATAATATTCTTAACGATACGCTCATTGAAATCAAAGACGTTCTTGATCAACTCATGTTCAGCATTGTTCAAGGCACCACTCTCCTTTCCTTTCTCCAATAAGTATTGGAGTTCTTCGGATGAATGGCTAGCTTCATGGGCACTCACTTGGATCCCGATCAATTTCAACAGGAAATTGGCGAAACCGTTCAACAACCAAATGATCGGTCGGAAGATGTAATAAAAGAATTGAAGCGGCACAGCCACTTTCATCGTGGTTGCCACAGGTTTTTGGATCGCGATGGACTTAGGTGCCAACTCCCCAAAAACAATATGTAAAAAGGTAATGATACTGAACGCTAGGACATGGCCTAGGTTAGTCGCTAATTTACCGGTAAGTTCAACGTTAAAAAATCCGAAGATCTGGTGTACGATCTGCGTCATGACGGCTTCACCGACCCAACCTAAGGCTAGGGAAGCCAAGGTAATACCCAATTGGGTAGCAGCTAGGTAACCGTCCAAATGATCGGTAATGCTCTTGGCCATCTTGGCAACTTTACTGCCCGATTTAGCCTGTAGCTCAATCTGAGAGGCTCGAACCTTGACAATAGCGAATTCAGCTGCAACGAAAAAACCATTTGCCAGCACTAAAAAGATAGTCCAAAAAATATCAATTGCCATGATTTAGGTTTTTATTAGCGAATTCTTTCTTGTACAATTCTAAACTCTCTAATATAACATTTTGAGCGATAGCTCTTCCACTAATTTTATTAATAATAACTTTTTTACCTTCCAGGTTTTTATACTCCTGGAAAAACTGCACGATTTCTTTCATGGTATGAGGCGGAAGCTCCGAAATATCATTGATGTAGTTATAGGCCATATCGTTTTTCGCTACGGCAATAATCTTATCATCCTGTTCACCGGAATCCGTCATGCCCATCACACCGATCACTTTTGCATCCACTAGGGACGCAGGAACAAGATCCACTGAACATAACACAAGTATATCCAGTGGATCTTTGTCGCCACAGTAACTTTGTGGAATAAAACCATAGTTGCTAGGATACACCATTGAAGAATGCAATACCCTATCCAACTTGATCATTCCAGAAGCCTTATCAATTTCATATTTGCCCCGGCTACCTTTGGGGATTTCAATTACTGCTGTAACAGTATTTGGCGCATCCTTTCCTGGGGAAACCTGGTGCCATGGGTGCTGCTCCTGACCTAGCCCGAGTAGGCTGGAAAACATCAAGAACAGCGACAATAAAATTGAGAGGTCCATGAAAATGGTTACTTAGTCCTAATTTCTTTATTGTAAAGTTCGATACTTTCCATGATAATGTTCTGAGCATAAGCACGGCCATAAAGATTCTCAATGGTCACATTCTTACCCTCTAGGGTTTTATAATCTTGGAAGAAACGAACGATTTCCTTCATCGTGTGCGGAGGAAGTTCTGATAAGTCGTTGATGTAGTTTACAGACATATCGTGTTTGGCAACGGCAATGATTTTGTCGTCTTGTTCACCATTGTCGATCATGTGCATCACACCTACAACTTTAGCTTCGATCATACACATTGGGTAAACATCAACTGAGCATAAAACTAAAATGTCCAACGGATCTTTATCATCGCAATATGTCTGTGGAATGAAACCATAGTTAGCTGGATACATTACAGAAGAAAACAATACACGGTCCAATTTGATCAAACCACTGTCTTTGTCGATCTCATATTTCGCTTTAGAACCTTTAGGAATTTCGATAATGGCATTTACGGAGTTAGGCAAGTCCTCACCAGGAGACACTTGATGCCAAGGATGTTGTGTACTCATTAAATAATTACTGTTTGTTTATTTCGTTTTTCGTTTTTCTATTCTTAAGCCACTTTTTCAACAGAGCAATTGCGATAGGTAGGAATGCGATGACGATCAAGGCGACGATGATATACTCTACATAATCGATGATCCACGGGAATTCTATACCTAAATAATAGCCTGATAGGGTCAATAATGACACCCACAACAGGGCTCCCAGCACATTGAACAGCACGAACTTCCTGAAGTTCAGCTGTACTACACCTGCAAAGATGGGTGCAAATGTACGAATAATAGGTACAAATCGTCCAATTATTAATGCCGTACCACCATATTTCTGGAAAAACTCCTCGGCCATGATCACATATTTCCGCTTGAAAAGTATGGAATCCTTCCGTTTAAAGAGCATTGGACCCGTTCGATGACCAAACCAATAACCGGCAAAATTACCGAGTATTCCGGCGGCTAAAATACCGAAATACAATGTAACAATGTCCACATCGATTTTATCCAGCGCACAAAACAGCCCCGCTAAAAACAACAAATAATCCCCTGGGAGAAAAAATCCAAAGAAAAGACCGGTTTCGGCAAAAACTATAAGACAGACGATGTAGAATCCACCGTGACTTAAGAGATATTCAGCATCTAGCAATTGTTGAAAAGACAACAAGTATTCTTGCATAGTAAATTATATTTCCCGCTTTGGAATTAAGCCGGGTTTGTTATCGTTGAAATTGCATCACGAATTGTGTCAGCTATTGTGTTCAAGCTATCTTCCGAAAGCTTCAACTTAGGTCTTTCAAAGTTCATGTCATGCACATGGTTCAATGGAATCAAATGAATATGCGCATGGGCAACTTCTAGACCAACTACAGCTACTCCTACCTTCTGACATGGAAATGCCTGCTTGATCCCTTGGGCAACAATCTTGGCAAAAACCCACATCCCCATATATTCCTCGTCGTTGATGTCAAAGATATAGTCTGTTTCTTTCTTCGGAATAACTAAGACATGTCCTTCAGTTAGTGGATTTATATCTAAAAAAGCTAAGTAATCATTGCTCTCAGCAACTTTATAGGCAGGAATCTCTCCTGCAACGATTTTAGCGAATATGGTTGACATAAACTATAGTTCAATTTCGTGAGTAACAAAGATAATAATTTTGTGCACATATGAACAGACATTCAGCCCTCTAGAAGCATAAGATTTAACTTCAATGTGACATTTATTGATTTCTTAACAATAAAATAACTACAAATAGGACAAAAAACCCATTTATACCCCCTATTTTCTCCACTCAAACAGGAAGATACTATTTTCTCAAAACCGACCATTCCGAGTCAAGCCCAAGCAAGTTTTATGGCTACGCCAGCTTATCCTTATTCGAGGCATATATTGAAATTCCCGAATATGCCTCGAATGAGAGCAAAGCCATTCCCGAAGCAACAGCAAAAAAACAAAAGGATATAATTATTATGGAAAGGTTAGAAAAAACGCCTTGCGGAATATAATGACATAAAAAAGCCCCGAGAGATCGGGGCTGTAAATTTTAAGAAAAGTGCGGTTATGGCATCACCGCACATAACCTCTATTTCATTATCTTGAAATCTCCAGAACTTCTAATTCAAGTTGTCCTGCTGGAACTTCAACCGTTGCTATATCACCAACCTGGAGTCCTAGTAGACCTTGAGCGATCGGTGATTTAACAGAAATCTTTCCTGCCTTTAAATCAGCTTCTGTTTCCGAAACCAATTGGTAAGACATGACTGCTCCATTTTTCTTATTCTTTATCTTTACGTAAGACAACGCCAATACCTTGGAGGTATCCAAGCTCGACTCGTCGATGATCCTTGCTGACGCCAAAACTTCTTCTAGTTTAGCAATCTTGGCTTCATGTAGACCCTGAGCTTCTTTTGCGGCATCGTATTCAGCATTCTCCGAAAGGTCTCCCTTATCTCTTGCTTCAGCAATTGCTTTAGCGATGTTCGAACGACCTTCTGTTTTTAGGTATTGAAGCTCTTCTCTAAGCTTTGTTAATCCTTCTTCTGTGTAATAAGTTACTTCTGCCATAATATGTACCTTTTACCCTCTTTTTATAGTTTTCTAATATTTTAATAAACAAAAAAAAGACAAGACCACACTATCCACTAATAGGACAACATGGTCTTGCTCTTCTGACGAAGTTATATAATTAAATTTAATAAAACAAATATCTAACTTACATCATCAGTCTCTTCATTGATGAATCTATAGCCCAATCCTCTAACGGTTTGTAAGTAGTGAGGTTTGTCGGGATTGGTTTCAATTTTCTTTCTCAAGCGCACAACGTGCATGTCCAATGTACGGGTATTCACGTTGGAACTATAGCCCCATACCACCTCCATCAATTCTTCGCGGGTGATATCTCTGCCCTTGTTTTGCAAGAAGTGCAACAGGATACGGTTTTCAAGTATAGTAAGCTCGATTTTCTTACCATCTCTGATCAGCGAATGTACATTGGGGTGATGTTCGGTGTCACCGAAATGGTAGACCTCGTTTTGGGTTTTAGGCACAAAGAAGCGTACTTTATTCTCAATCATCGCCACTAATACATCCATATTGAATGGTTTAGTGATATAATCGGTCACTCCGTAGCTATATGCATCAATTTTATCGATATCTTGGGATTTGGCGGTCATCATGATAATGATGTTCTCAAACCCAGACTTTCTTACGGACTCACATACATCTATCCCTTCCTTTCCTGGCAACATCCAATCCAATAGAACGATATCCGGCTTTTGGTCTAAGATGATTTTCTCAGCCTCCAAGCCGTCACTGCATTGAATTACTTGAAAATTTTCGGTCTGTAGACGGTGACTAACCAAGAACCTTAAGTTATCATCATCCTCTACAACGGCAATAGTTATATCTTTATTCATAGTATTCTAAACATTATTTAGGAAAACTCAAAGTAAATGTCGTCCCTTCTCCCTCCACACTACTGACTTTGATCTCTCCACCCATAAATTCGGTAATCTCTTTGCAAAATGCCAATCCTAGCCCAACACTCCCACCTTGATTGAACTGATTCTTTACTCTATAAAATTTCTTAAATATGTTTTTAAGTTCATTTTTGTTTATCCCAATTCCTTTATCACTAAACTTCATGATAAAGTGCTTTTTAGATTGTTGCACACTAATATCAATAAATTTTCTTGAAACTTCTGAATATTTGTATGCATTATCAATTAAATTCTGGAACACGGAATTCAATAAAACCGGATCTGTATGCATTTTGCTATCCACATCAATGTGATGCGTCAGGTTCAGATCGGGATATTTAATACGCGTTCCTGCAAATACTTCCTCGCAAAAACTGTTCAAATCAATGTATTCTCCTTTAAATTTTAATGATTTATTCTCTATCTGCGTAAAAGACAGCAACTTATTCATTAAATTATTTAATTTGTCAGCCTCCTGATCTAGAATCTTTCCATACATCGCTCGCTCTTGATCACTTATTTTCTCCGCACTCCGAATATTGTTCCCCGCAATCTTGATCACGCTCACAGGTGTCTTAAACTCATGCGTTAGGTTGTTGATAAAGTCATATTGCAATTGAAACAACCTACTATTAATGGAGATATTCCTATAAATCAAATAAATAATCAATAACAAAATTAAATATAATAAGGAAACGCCCAATACAACAGGAAAAAATCTTCTATTAATCTCTCCTCTCAAAAAATGTTCCGATGAATCGAATTGCAGCTTATAGTCGGCTAAAGCACCTGGCAACGGCATATCAGTGGAAAGATAGGCTTCTTCTTCCATTACATTCGGATCGGCGATCGCCTTGATTCGAATGGATTCATACAGTCTCTTTTGGTTATTGACTATTTTTATCTTTTGTGGATTAACCTTATAGACAAATAAATCTTGATCAAAGGCCACCGGTGCAGTCATTGCTGTGGTGTCATCCATCATAGATTTATAGGCGCGCAGGGTATTGACACGTGGAATGTTCAGATAGGTAATTTTTCCAGGGACCGTGTTGTAAAAGATCCTATAGATATCATTTTCACTCAATGAGGTAGAATCATCCAAGACGTCCAAGAAATTCACCATTTTAATGGCCATATTATTGAAATCATTGGAATTGGGTCTATTTTCTACGGATGAAACAGAGGCTTTGACCAATTTATTTTCTTTATCCAGTTTATAGGAAAAGATCGACCTGGGATAGGTCAATAGGTTCTGAAAGCGTACACCGCGAACCGTAGGGTTTTGATTGGTGAACAGCACATCATAAAAGACCACCTCATCTATAAAAGGGTTTTTGCGCAATACCTTTTCAGAATAATTACTGGCATGTATGGAGTCAAGGTACCCCTGATAATTGGAAACCTCGGAGATATCGTTGTTGTAAAAACTGTTGAAGGGTTTTAGGGTCGCATCAAAGACATCGACTTTTCGGTTGTAAAATTCAGATTCCACAAAGTTGGACATCATCGTCCTCGCCAAGAAAACTGAAATGATATATAGGACCGTCAAAAAGGCCAAAAAGGCAATCAACAAACCAATGTTTTTCCTGTATTTACTTGCTCTTTTCACCATGTGTGATTACTTCAGGTACACTGCAAGGAATTTCTCTATCTCCTGATAATATTCGACAATATTCTCTTCGTTCCTGAATCTTTTGCTTTCTTCTTTCTTAAAGATATAACGAACTGGAACTTCATTGCCCTTCAATTTACCAACAAATTGATTAGCATCGGTAACTGAACTGTATTTATCTTTTCCTCCTTGGAAAAATAGGATGGGAATCCGCACCTTGTCAGCGTGGAAAATTGGTGAAATTGCCTGAAACAATTCTGGTTCTGTTTCGGGATTCCCGATAATTCTATAGAATAATTGTACGTAATGTTTTAGATGTGGAGGGATCTCCCTGAAATAAGTAAATAAATTACTGTATCCCGAAGAGGAGATGGCACATTTATACAAAGAAGGGTTAAATGCAGCAGCATAAAGAGCTGAATATCCTCCAAAGCCTGTCCCCATGATGGCAATCTTTTCCTTATCGGCAATCCCCTGATGGATTAACCAAGCGACACCATCCGTAATATCAGATTGGATTTTTCCGCCCCATTCCTTAAAACCAGAGGTCCAAAAGTCCTTTCCATATCCAACCGATCCTCGGTAATTTACTTGGAAGACCGTGTAACCACGATTGGCAAGGAACTGAACTTCGGGATCAAATCCCCATTCCGATCTTCTGTTAGGCCCATCATGGACCAATACAACCACTGGACTGTTCTTTCTTTTATTTTTAGGATAGGTAATATAGGCATGGATATTCTTGTTATCTCTGGACAGGAACTCCACTTCTTCCATTTGATTGAACTCCAAATCCTTCAGTTTAGGATTCTCTTCATTCAAGAGCTGTATATCGTCTTTCTCTTTATTGTAATAGTAGGTCTCGCCGGGATGTATATCGCTATAGACACGCACCACAAAGCCGGTCAGGCTGCTGTCGCTATCCAAGAATCCGATCTCAGAATCCTTAAATTTCTTTTTCAGCTTTTTATAGACCTGCTCGTAGGTAGGGTTAAAGATGTTTTTCTTAAACTTATCGATGAAGGATGTGGTATAGAGCATTTCCTGCAAATTGGCAGAGTAGCCCTCTACCCCAAGGTCACCAAGTTTGTTTTCATAAATATTGCGAACTTCTTTGCCATTTTCAGCATCAAACTCCACCAATGCCATCTTATCTCTGTTCTGATTTGATAGGGCATAAACATTTTTATCAGAATTCTTCACGAAACCTAGCGGCACAAAAATCGTTTCGAAATCATTTTTCATGACCTCTTTGAAAGGCAGTCCGTCATTTTTTCGGTACAATAATGACTCTTGCACGCTATCACTGGTCAGCGCCATTCTAACCACACCATCCGGTGCGCCAATCCAGCTCACGACATTCCCCGGGTTATGCTGCACCAATTGCGGCTTTCTTCCGTCCAGATAAATCCGGTAGAGATCAAACAGGGACGAATCACGCAGGTTCAATCCAGCCATTATGCTATTATCCTTCTCAACAATGGGGTAAACCCAACGCAACCTGGACTTTTCAGGCGAAAAAAGGGCCTGTCTTTTTTCGGTTTTCACATCGATCTGGAACATCCTCAAACTATCCGTCGGTGACTGGGTATTAGAAAAAATAATGCGTTTATTGTCCAGCCAGAAAAAGCTTTGGACGTTCAAATTGACTTGATAGGTCAATTGCTTGGAAGAATCGGGTTCCTCAAGGTCGAGAATGAAGATATTCTTGCAATGGTCATGCACCCCCAGATAAGCTACTTTGCTTCCATCGGGAGACAGTTTAAAAGAGGTTCTTTCTGGCTTAACGAAAAAGTCCTCGATTGGCACATGTAACTGACCACCCTGTTCTTGCTTACATGAAACGAAAACTAACATGATAAGTAGAACAGAGAACAAGTAATTTAAATTCATTCTATTTTTTTAGCCTCTAATCAAATATTATAAAAAAATACCGTAAAGTTCCTTTTGCAACCTTAATTTTACAGCTTCAATCAAGCTTAGATTTATATGTTTCTATACAACGTTTCAATTATCATCGAAGATTCCATCCATCAGGAAGTAATTTCTTGGACCAAAGGTCTATTAAATGAGAATCCTGAATTTGCCATTAAACTCCTCAAAATGCTCCATTCGCCACATGAAGGGCAAACCTATTGCCTTCAGGTAGTATTGAACAATGAAGAAGAAATTGAGAGGATTAAAGAGCAGGTTATTCAGCGGCTTCAGGAATATATTAGCAGGCATCATGTAGAAAAGGCATTTCTGTTTGATAGCATCATGCAATACATCCCCCATAATTAGCCCTTTAGGTTTGCACTATTTTTTCTGTCCCCATACAATTTAGGGTCGAAGGATACCTTCGGAGAAAGATAGTGCAATAAAACCAAACGTGAATAACGATAATTGAACGGTGCGAAGATCACGATCGCACTAAAGAGGACAATGATATAGGTCCATGGAGATTCGCTGCCTGTGAAATAAGCTGTCAACAAGGCCAACATTAATACCTCGCCTACCGAAAAAGCATAGCTCACATACATGGCTGCATAGAAATAGCCTGGTTCTATCTCGAATTTAAATCCACAATGTGGACAAAACTCATGCATTTTTTGTTTAGATAGACCATAGGCAGATCCACTATACATATTCCCAGTTCTACACTTGGGACATTTACTTTGGCAAACAGCTTGAAATTTAGAAATCATTCCTTATTCTTCCACCTGTTTAACCATATTCAATGAATTTGCTGAGCCTGTATTCCTGAATTTCTTATACCATAAGAAACCCACACCAGCAGCAATCATAAATGGCATTGCTAATAAAAACAAAATCCCATCATTTAAGCCCTTACCTTGGGTATTACCTTCCTGTGTACTGTTTTCAGCATTCAAGGTACACATGGCACATTGAGCTGAACTCGCAGTTGGCACAGCCAACAGGGTAATACTTAGCAAACTAGCAATTAGACCTATTCTGAACTTTTGCATGAAACTCATATTGCAAAGTTAACGTTATTATCCCAAATTTCTTATATGTTTCCCTTAATCAGGACATTAAATTTCTCCCAGAAGCCATCCTCAGGCAATGGAGCCTTAATGATCATCGGTTCATCCTTGATGGGGTGCACGAAACTCAATGATCTTGAATGCAGGCAAATAGTCCTTCTGTGGCTTCCACGTTGATAACCATATTTATTGTCTCCAACGATAGGACAACCCATGTATGCGAGTTGGCTGCGGATCTGATGGGTACGACCCGTCAAAGGATTAACCTTTAGCAAATAATAACCATCCAGGGTTCCAACCACTTCATAATTAAGTTCAGCATAACTTCCATTCTTTACTTCGCGATCATAAGCTTTGGTAATCATCTTTTTTCGGTCGCGCAACAACCAGTTTTTCAAAGTTCCTTTGGGATGCGCTGGTTTTTCACGAACCAGGGCTAGGTAGGTTTTTTCCACCTTGCGATCATGGAACAATCGGTTCATTCGGTCCAACCCCTTACTGGTTTTGGCAAAGAGGATCATGCCACTTACTGGTCTATCCAAACGATGGATAACCCCTAAAAAAGCCTCATTTGGTTTATTGTATTTCTTTGCCAAAAACTGTTTGACCATGTCCTCCATAGAAGGATCTCCAGATACATCCACCTGGACGATATCACCCCCACGTTTATTGATGGCGATGAAATGGTTGTCTTCGAAAAGAACATCTTTTTCTGTAATTCCCATATCAATTATTAAATATAAAAAGCGTCTTTGGCAGACGCTTTTCTATACTTTTTGACGATCAAATTCTTTAATTATTTAATTGAATCTTGAGCTGCGGCTGCTTCTTCTTTTGCTTTTTTCTTAAAGAAACCTCTCAACAGGAAGTTGCTTTGTAATGCTTCCATGTTTTCATCCAACTTTTCCGTGCTCAGGTTTAGATTCCTTAGAATCTGTTTAATTTCATTTGCAGCCTCAGGATCATTGGTCAATACACCGATTGCATTGTCCTTGTCGTTTAGGCGTTCTGAAGTCTGATTTAAGTTTGCCATCAATGCCGTTGCCGTTTGAGTGACACCTTGCAATTGTGCAGCAGACTCTCTTAGACTAGCAAACACAGCAGTATCTGTAGATAATTCGTGGATCAAACCTTGGTTACTGTTCAACTTTTTGGTTAATACAACCAAGTTGTTAACCGCTTGGTTTGCCTGGGTCATGGTACCATTCAACGAAGAAACAGATTGTTTCAAGTTGTTTGCAATGGTTTCATCAGTCATCATAGCCCCAACAGCACCCTTACCTTCAAGCAGGTTTTTAGATAGTGCAGCAAAGTTTTTGGTTATTTCCACTAAGTTTTCGTTGTTCACCTGTAGGGTAGCCAACATAGCGTCCATTCCACCTGAAACACCTGATTTAATTTCATCACCATTTTCGATCTGTGGGAAGGTTTCTGTACCACCCACCAAACTGATAATAGCATTACCGATCAAACCATCGGAACTCAATGTTGCGATAACGTCTTTTCGGATAAATTTGCTGGATTTCTCTTCAACGTTCATGACTACACGAACATTCTCCACACTTTCAAAGCTGATTTCTTTGATAATCCCCACCTTAACACCTGAAAACCAAACATTATTTCCGACTTTCAAACCTTTTACATCTTTGAAGTAAGTGGTTACCGTCAGGTTTTTAGAGAATTTGTTCTGTTGTGTTCCAATGACCAAAATCCCTGCAACCAAAATGATTAATCCGATGAAGGTAAACAATCCTACAATTATTGATCGTTTTCTCTCTGATGTTGCCATATATCTTGCTATACTATAAAATTATAATCATAAAAAGGTTTCACTCTCTCATCATCTGTATCAAAAATCTCAGAGAATTTACCCACCCGTTCAAATTTGCCATCCAAAAGCATGGCGACTCTATCGCCTACCATTTTTGCGCAGGCCAAATCGTGTGTAATAATAATAGAAGAAGTCTTATATCGTTCTTGAACCTCATTGATCAGGGTATTGATATCCAAACAAGTCAAAGGATCCAATCCTGCTGTTGGTTCATCATACATCATGATATCAGGTCTTAAAATCAAAGTTCGTGCAATACCGATACGTTTTCTTTGACCACCGGATAGTTCGGAAGGCATTTGATTGATGGTCCTCAATAGGCCCACTCCATCCAATACGTCCTCGACTTCACGGTCGATCTCTGCCCTAGTCAAGTTCCTTTTGTTTCTGACCAATGGGAACTCCAGGTTTTCACGTACCGTCATACTATCATAAAGTGCACTATTTTGGAAAGAGAATCCAATTTTCAAACGCAAATCGCGTAATTCTTTTTCGTTCAATTGATTCACTACTTCACCAAGTACCGTAATATCTCCCTTATCAGGTTTCAATAAACCGGAAATAAGTTTAATCAATACTGATTTACCTGTACCCGATCTACCTAAAACCACCAAGTTTTCGCCATTATAGAGTTGTAGGTCAACATTGCGAAGGACATGCAAATCACCAAAGGACTTACTGACCCCTTCCACATTGATCACTACATCATCGTAATTTATATTTACTGGCTTTTTCTGTTCCATAATCAATTATCCCATTAAAGCTAGAACCTGAACGATCAATAGTTCCTCGATGAACACTATAAACATGGACGCCACAACGGCACTGTTTGCTGCTTTACCTACTCCCTCTGTACCTTTTGAAGAATAATACCCCACATAGGTACTGACAAATCCAATGGTAAAACCGAATACAATAGCGCGGAAAACCATGGCGAAAATATCTTTAGGAGCGATTGCTTCAAATACCTGGGTAATAAAGCTTAGTATACTCAACTGATCTTTGGAAATAATACTCAAATAACCCCCTGCCAATCCAATACCAGCTACATAAAAACAGAGAACCGGTATCATAAAAGTTGTGGCCAATATCCTACTCACAATTAAGAACTTAAACGGATTGGTCCCTGAAACTTCCATCGCATCGATCTGTTCGGTAACATTCATGGAGCTTAATTCGGCCCCGATTTGGGAACCTACTTTACCGGATGCAATAAGGGCCGTTACCAATGGGGCCAATGCCCTTACGATGGCAATCGAGATTAAGGCTGGCAACCAGGATGCCGCACCAAATTCTTCTAAGGAAGGTCGAGATTGTTTTGTAAAAACAAATCCTACAATAAAACCCGTTAAACTAATCAATGGGAATGATTTCCACCCGATCTCATAACATTGTCTAATGATCTCTTTAAACTCGTATGGCGGACTCACCACTTCGCGAAAAAAACGCATCAGGAAGCGGTGGATCTTCGCAAATTCTAGTAATAAGGACTCAATTTTTTTAGCCATTAACTATGTGTATTAACGTGTTTTTCCAATTGCTAATTCGGAAATATTTTGTGGCAAATGTACAAAATTTCTTAATATCCATTCGGAAAGTCTATCCAATATTAGCAGAAACATCAATAAGAGCAAAAAAGTTTGACAAAATAATTATACAATTAAACCTTTTCTCAAAAGCGCTGGTCATACCTACAAATTATGGTAAAAAATTAAATTGTTTACATATGAAAAATTTGAAAACATCCACAATATATACCGCATTTATCATGATGCTCTTAGGGCTATTCAGCATAAATGCCGCTTCGGCGCAGGGATATGATGATGTCGATTTCGATGTTTTTCATGAAGAACTGGATCCTTACGGGGATTGGGATCATGATGACGAATATGGCGATGTCTGGTACCCTGATGAAGACGATGATTTTCGTCCTTATGGTACCAATGGTTATTGGACCATGACTGAATATGGTAACACATGGGTATCGAATTACGATTGGGGCTGGGCTCCTTTCCACTATGGTCGTTGGATCCACAGACCGCATAGAGGTTGGGCATGGGTTCCAGGCTATGAATGGGGACCAGCATGGGTAGATTGGCGTAGTGGTGGTGGCTACTATGGTTGGGCACCGATGCGTCCGGGAATAAGTGTAAACGTAAGCCTTGGTATTCCCCTAGACTTATGGGTATTTATCCCAACTACACGCATCTATGATCGCTATATGAACAGACACTGGTCTTATGGTCGTCGCAACATTTATAATAACACAACGATTATCAACAATACATACATTGTCAACAACAACCGTTACTATGGAGGTCCTGCACGCAGAGACATCGAAAGACACATCGGTAGACGTGTTGATGTTAGAAATGTAAACTTTGACAACAGACGTGGTGCTTCACGGGTTAGCCGCAGCTCTGTATCGATGTACCGTCCAGACAGGAACAATCGTTCGGATCGTGCTGCCAACAGCAGAAGTGGCCGTCTTGAAAACAACCGTAACGCACGTTCTTCTGACAGATCTCCTGCAAACCGCGTAGAGAACAGGTCAGGACGTAGCCAAAGCGGAAGAAGTAATTCAGATTACAGAATCACTAGAAATGCCAACGGACAACGTGAAATGCATATTGGTAACGGAAATTCAAACCGTAGCAATAGAGAAGCAACCAATAATTCACGTTCTGGAAGAGTAGAAAGAGGAAATACGAACAGCAGAGACCGTCAGCCTTCTTCTCGCGGAAAAGTATCTATGGATCGTTCTTCATCTAGAAACGAAACAATGAACCGCAGCTCTAGATCGACTAGAAACGAATCGATGAACCGTAGTTCTAGACCGACTAGAAATGAATCGATGAACCGTAGCTCTAGACCGACTAGAAACGAATCGATGAACCGTAGTTCTAGACCGACTAGAAACGAATCGATGAACCGTAGCTCTAGACCGACTAGAAACGAATCGATGAACCGTAGCTCTAGACCGACTAGAAACGAATCGATGAACCGTAGCTCTAGACCGACTAGAAATGAATCGATGAACCGTAGCCAACAAAGGCAATCGGCTCCACAGCGAGAACAACGCCAACCTAGAATGCAACAAGAATCTAGGTCGCAAAATAGAGTATTTCAAACACGCAATTCAGAAAGACCACAAAGTCGTCCTTCTGTACAACGTAGTTCAAACCATGAATCTAGGTCCTCTTCAAGACCACAATCAAACCAACGTTCAGAACGTGGTTCAGGTAGAGGAAACAGAGGATAAATTTTTATATTTAGTTGAAACAATTTGTTAAAGCGGGCTGATCTAGATCAGCCCGCTTTGTTTTTAATATGGCTGCACCCTTTCAATTTGGAAGCTAATGGAATAGAAATCCATGGTTAGATTTTAATCCAAAAGGGTATGATTTTTTGTTTTGTTGTGGATAAAAAGGCATTTTTGTTCCTGCTTTTTGTTAACTTCAATAAAGCACAAGCATTAATTTTTTAGGGAATGGCAAAACTTACCTCCATTTTAGACAATGATTTTTACAAATTCACCATGCAATATGCGGTGGTGAAACTCTTTCCAAAAGCGAAAGCTCGCTATCAATTTATTAACCGTGGGAAACATCAGTTTCCAGAGGGTTTTGCCGATAAACTGAGGGAAGCTGTAAATCAATTGGCAAATTTGAAGCTTACTGCTGCGGAAAAAAGCTTTTTCGCAAAGACCTGTCCATATATTGACCCTACCTATTTTGATTTCCTACAAGGGTATCATTTTGATCCTGATGAAGTCAAGATCACGCAAAATGGCCCCGACCTTTCGGTGAAGATCGAAGGCTATTGGTACAGGACCATTTTATGGGAAGTACCATTGATGGCATTAATCTGTGAAACCTACTATGAGGTAACTGGACAAAAAAGGGTTGACGATGCGGAGGTCATGAATATCGTACATGAAAAGATGTACAAATATGATAAACTCAATATTACGATTGCCGACTTCGGAACCCGAAGGCGCCACTCCTATGCTGTACATGATTTAGTGATCAAAGCCTTGAAGGAACATCCTTCCAAGACTTTTATCGGAACAAGCAATGTGCATTTAGCCATGAAATACCATATCAAGCCAATTGGCACTCATGCACATGAATGGTTTATGTTCCATGCTGCGAAATACGGTTATAAGATGGCCAATTTGCTGGGCTTGGAGAATTGGTCTGACGTGTACCGTGGTGACTTAGGGATTGCCCTTTCTGATACCTATACTACGGAAGTCTTCTTTAAACAATTTGACAAAAAGCTAAGCAAGCTATTTGATGGAGTTAGGCATGATAGTGGCGATGCGATAGAATTTGCCCAAAAGACTATAGACCATTATAATAGCAAAGGCATTAATCCGCTCAATAAGACCATCATCTTTTCAGATGGTTTGGATTATGAGAAGGTGGTTAAGATTTCGAATTTCTGTCAGGGTAAGATTGGATACTCTTTTGGTATCGGAACCGATTTTACCAATGATGTTGGCTTATCGAGAATGAACATCGTGATCAAGATGACAGAGGCCTTCCCTGATGAGGGTGAATGGACTCCAGTGATCAAGCTGTCTGATGAGCCAAACAAGCATACTGGCGATCCTGAAGAGATAAAAATGGCGAAGCGCTTCCTAAATATTTCAAACCATGAATAGAGATGTTTATGGCGAAGCCCTGTATGATTATCATGGGCTAGGAAAACTGAATGAACCTCTCCTATTGCACAGTAGCTATGGCGATATTGAGGAAATGCCTATCGAGGTTTTTTTCAGGGAAGAAGAAGATATTCCAGAATTGGAATTCATTGCCCTATCCCTTTGTGATGGCAAGGTCTTGGATGTAGGGGCTGGAGCGGGTGTGCATGCTCTTTATTTGCAGGAGAAAGGATTTGAGGTCGATGCTATGGAAATATCGGCGACCGCCTGCAAAATCATGGAAAAACGTGGCGTAAAAAATGTAATCCATGCGGATTTCTTTCAGTTCGCCGAGAAAAAATATGATACTTTATTGTTCTTAATGAATGGCATAGGTATCGCCGAAACTGTAGATGGTTTCAGGAACCTGCTTAAACATTCTAAAAGCCTGCTTACAGATAAAGGACAGTTGATCTTTGATAGCTCTGATATATCTTATCTCTACGAAGAGTATAGAATCGCCAGACCGGATCATTACTTTGGCGAAATCAACTTCCAATACGAATACAAAGGAAACCTTGGCCAACCTTTTAAATGGCTCTATATTGACCAACAAACCCTTATCAAAATCGCCCATGAAGAAAACTGGGTCGTACAGATCTTATTTGAAGATGATAATGACCAGTATTTGGTAAGGATGGAGCCGAGAAGAGATATGAGTATTGAGATTTGAGATATGAGATAGAATGGCTCTAAGAGAGTATTGAGATATGAGTATTGAGATATGAGATAGAAAGGCTCTAAGAGAGTATTGAGATATGAGTATTGAGATATGAGATAGAATGGCTCTAAAAGAGATGTGAGTATTGAGATGTGAGATATGAGATAGAAAGGCGCTATTTTTTTGAAGAGAAATGTGAGTATTGAGATTTGAGATATACAGGTTTCAAATTTAATATCTCATATCTCACATCTCATATCTCAATACTGACTAAAAACAAAACATCCCCGATTTCTCGGGGATGTTTTGTTTTTAGTCAATATAGTCAAACCCTACATAAGGGACCAGAACTTCTGGGATCTTGATGCCTTTTTCGGTTTGATTGTTTTCTAAGAGTGTCGCTACGATCCTAGGCAATGCTAGTGCGGAGCCGTTTAAGGTATGTGCTAGTTGGGTTTTACCATCTTCGCCTTTGAAACGTACTTTCAGGCGATTCGCTTGGTAAGTTTCAAAATTGGACACAGAAGATACCTCTAACCAACGCTCTTGCGCTGCTGAATAGGTTTCCATATCGTAGGTCATGGCAGATGTAAAGCTCATATCGCCACCACATAGGCGTAAAACACGGTATGGCAATCCTAATTTCTGCAACAAGGACTGTACATAGCTGCTCATTTCCTCCAGTGTTTCGTAAGATTTTTCTGGATTCACGATCTGAACCAATTCTACTTTATCAAATTGGTGTAATCTGTTCAATCCACGAACATGGGCACCATAGGATCCCGCTTCTCTACGGAAACATGGTGTATAGCCACAGTGTTTAATTGGGAAATCATCGCTTTTTACAATAGTATCGCGATAGATATTGGTGATTGGAACTTCTGCTGTTGGGATCAAATAAAAGTCGTCATTCGTGACGTGATACATCTGACCTTCTTTATCAGGCAATTGCCCTGTTGCATAAGCAGAATCTTCATTCACTACAATAGGAACCTGAACTTCGCGGTAGCCCATTTTTGCAGCTTCATCCAAGAAGAAGTTGATCAGTCCACGTTGTAAACGAGCTCCTTTACCTTTATACACAGGGAAACCAGCACCAGTGATCTTGGTACCTAATTCGAAATCGATGATATCGTATTTAGCTGCCAATTCCCAGTGCGGCATGGCGCCTTGAGGTAATTGGGGAACTGTTCCGTTTTCAAGGACCACTTCATTATCCTCTGGTGTTAAGCCAGCAGGAACCATCTTATAGGGAAGATTGGGCAATTGGATCAACTTATCGTGCAGTTCTTTTTCGATCTTATCCAATGCTTCAGTAAGTTCTTTGATTTGCTCTTTATATGATGCAGAACGCGATTTGATTGCTTCAGCTTCCTCTTTCTTGCCTTGACGCATCAAGTCTCCAATTTGCTTCGCGGACGAGTTTGCCTCCGCTGCAATAGAGTCAGAATGATTTTGGGTTTTGCGACGTTGTTCGTCTAAAGCAATGATCTGATCGACCAATTCTACTTCGTTGAAATTCTTAACTCCAAGCCTTTCAACTACATGGTCCCGATTTTCGCGGATGTAATTTAATTGCAACATATAATTATGCTTTTTTATTTGTATCGGGAGCAAAGATAAGAAGACCTCCGCAATTAATAAACTTGAATTTGTAGCCTATCCATTTTTAGAATCCTTGCAATTTTGTATCATTGCATCATGAAAAACAGTTGGTTTCTTTTCTTATGCCTTGGTATCTTGTACCTTATGCCCCAAGATTTGCTGGCGCAAAACACAATTATTAAGGACTTTACGGTAAAGGAAAACCTTTCGCAGAATGGAAAATTGGCGATAATTGCCATCGATACTGCCGAAAAAACGGACAATACGGTCAACGGTAATTATAATTTTACCATCAATGGTTTTTCACAGGAACTTAAATTTACGGACGGCGTCGCTGTTACAAGCAATCCTATTGAATCTTCCACATTTGTATTTTTCAAGCATAAATTTGCTGGATCTGACTTGGGTAAGCTATTCTTTTTGCGGGTAACAGATAAAGGCATTACACCTTATAAAATCAGTGGGTTCCTGTTGATCATTATCCCATTGTTGATCTTATATATTGCCTATAAATTCAAGCGCTTCTTGATCACTCTTTTGATTCTTGCTGCTATTTACTTCTATCTGAACTACAGCAAAGGATTGGATGTTCGCCAATTGATCGAAAGCAGTATCATGGGATTGAAAGGTCTGCTCTAGAAAGGCATCCCTACTCCGAAATTATATTGGATAAAGCTATAACGGTCAGGCCAGTTGGTCTGATAGTAATCCTGTTTGAATTTCTTGGCATTGAAGAAGTCCTTGATCACCCATTGATCTGATCCCGAGAACTGGGGATCTTTCAGTTTAAGGCCTGCATCAAGACGGATAATAAAATAATCAAGGTCTACACGCAATCCAAAGCCTGTACCCAATGCAATTTGTGAAAGGAATTTATCGCCTCGGAATTCTCCATTTGGATTGATGATATCCTCACGGATCCTCCAGACGTTTCCTGCATCCAAAAAGGTAGCTCCATTTAACTTGGCGCCAAAGAAATTGTTCAACATCCGAAAGCGGAATTCAGCATTGGACTCCAACTTTATTTCCCCCAGCTGATCTAGGTTTCTCAGGTTCACACGGAATTCAGGATTGATGGAAGAACGATTATAGCCACCGGGACCCAGCGTACGGGCCTGCCAAGCACGGATCCCATTCATACCACCTGCAAAAAAGCTCTTCTCAAAAATCATGTTCAAGGAAGAGTTGTTTCCATAAGGAACCGCAACGCCTGAGTTAATCCGGAAAACAAACTGCCTGTTTCCACCCAGATGTCTATACCAACGATAGTCTATCTCACCTTTCATATATTGCAGAAACGGCACGCCGAAGATCAGTTTCTCGCCGTCTTCATTTTGCTTGAATTTCATGACATTTCCTAATAGCCCTAGCAGATTTCCACTGATATCCACTGCCCCTCTGAAATAACTGAAGTTCTCTTTTGTCGTTAATTTCGGCCCATTGTAGGTATAGGCATATTGAGCCCCTAAGCCAAAGTATTTACGGTCATTGCTTCGGACATACAGACCATAGCCTTGATCGATCAGGCTCTCTTTGAATTCATCGTTCAACTGTCCATGTCTATACTCGATAACCACTGGGGTCAAGCTGTGCATCTTATTGGTCGCCTCATACCAGATATAGTTCAGGCTATTGATCCAATATCGATTGGCATAGGTTTGATCTTGAAAGAACAATTGCAAACTTGAAGAAAAAGTGGTTCTAGGCAAACCGTATCGACCCACACTACGAACCCTAAACGGGGTCAATAATCGTGGGAAAGAAAGATTTACCCCTACCTGAAAATCATTGTTAAAGATTTTATCCGCCAAGCTTCCTGGCAACCTGGAATCAAAAAGGACCCCATACCGCATTTTGACCTCAATGGTTTCAGAACCTCCGAACACATTCCGATGTGAGAAGGTGTTACCCACGTTGAAACCGCTCATCCCTGAACTGAATGTAAATTCGCCTTCTATCTGATTGCTCATGGCAGAACGCGGTACCACGGTATATTGGACATCCAATTTGTTGGAATCTTTTTGCTGGTAATTGATCTTAACCGAGCGGAAACCATTCATTTCATATAAACGGTCGTAGGCTAGCTCTTCGTTAGCACTATTGAATTTTTGTCCAGACCTGAGGAAAGCATATCTGGATAGGGGTCTTAATTTAAAATTGCCGGTTTGATCGGTATAGAAAATCTTGGTCAGGGTATCGAATTTACCTTCAGAATTCTTTTTTAATTCCGGATCGGCAGCTTCAACTGTAAAATACACACTGTCAATATAATAAATCTTATGTTTAGTTGAATCCTCCCGGTTGGACACCTGGATCAATAAATCGGCTTGATTGTCCAAATCTATGGTGTCAATTCCAGCACGCATATACTGCCTTAAATAATCATAATAACCCGACTCTCGCATATTGGTATAGAGGCGTTCTCGTTCAAGGTATAGATCGGATGCATCATAGCGTTTTCCGGATTTTAAGGGGCTGATCGGAACGACCTTTTCCTGATAGATGGAATCTACTGCTGGATCCTCTACCGTCCTATCGATTTCTCGGATGGTATAAGGATTTCCCAGGTTTGCATTAAAATTGATTTTGGCTTTCTTTTTATTGAATTCGATCTGGGGCTCAACCTTGGCATTAAAATACCCCTTGGTTTGAAGAAATCGTTGGATCTGGGTTGCGGAGAGATCAACGACCGCAGAATCAAGGATCCTAGGGGCCTCCCCTACATTTTTGATGTTCTCGGTTTTATATTGTCCATCTCGGGTATTGAACATGTTATAAATGGTCAAATAGAGTGGAGAATTTGGACGGATTTCATTAGCCACGTACATTCCTGCGGGCTCTTTCAATTCAGGTGTTACCCCATTTAAATCGACATCGGTGACCAGATATTGATTGTCGTCGAGGTATTTCGCCGATCGACAGGACGCAATAATTAGCGACAAAAACGTTATACTTGCAAAAAATAATAAACTTCTTTTATTAGTCATTCATCCCATGTTGTCAAAAGCTCAAATCAGTCTAATTACTTCATTGCAGCATAAAAAATTCCGAACTCAGCATAACTTATTTGTGGTAGAGGGCATAAAATCCGTTTTGGAGTTTGCACATTCAACCTACAAGATAAGTAAAATATTTGCGACAGCAGATGCCGCTGTAAAATTGGGCAAAATACCGCAAAATATAAAACTTGAAGAGCTTACTGTAGTCGAGTTTGGGAAAATAAGTAGCTTGAAGAATCCACAAGGCGCATTGGCTTTGGTTGAAATACCGCATTTTAATCAATTAAATGTAAAGGATCTTCAGGGGAAGCATAGTTTGATTTTGGATGATGTGCAAGATCCAGGCAATTTAGGAACCATCATCCGTACTGCGGAATGGTTCGGGATTGAAAACATTATCTGCTCAATAGGCACTGTAGATGCCTATAATCCGAAGGTTGTGCAAGCCACCATGGGTTCACTTTCCCGGATTAAACTACACTATCTAGATTTGGAAGAATTCATTCAACAAAACAGCATGCCTATCTTTGGTGCTCTTCTGAATGGAGATTCCATTTATGAAACCAATTTTGGGAAGGAAGGGTTTATCATGATGGGCAATGAAGGCAATGGAATTAGGGAAAACCTGATCCCTAAAGTTGATCAGGCGGTGACCATTCCACGGGTTGGCAAGGCGGAGTCATTGAATGTGGCAGTGGCGACGACAATATTTTGTTCAGAATTGACGCGACAAAATATGGAAAGGAAAAATGGATAATATAGAAAACGAGAATCAACCTTTATATACAATACAATTCGGACTACTCTGTTTGAGCTCGCTCCTATTCTCTTCGAGTTTTAATATGATTATTCCGGAGTTACCCAACTACCTCTCTTCCTTGGGAGGTGCAGCACACAAGGGCTTAATCATTGCTCTTTTCACACTGACGGCTGGAATTTCAAGACCCTTTAGTGGCAGATTGACTGATAAATGGGGCCGAGTACCTGTGATGGCCATAGGTTCGATCGTATGTGTCATCTGTGGGTTTTTGTACCCTATCCTGAGCAGTGTTTCTGGATTCTTCCTCCTTCGGTTGGTGCATGGTTTCTCAACAGGATTTAAACCCACAGCAACCTCTGCTTATATTGCCGATATCATTCCATCGACGCGTTGGGGTGAGGCATTAGGGATGCACGGGCTTTGTTTCAGTATTGGCGGTGCAGTGGGGCCAGCTATCGGTAGTTATATTGCGCTGAAGTATGACCTGAATACCATGTTCTATAGTTCTTCGGCATTTGCGTTTCTATCCATCATCATCGTGATGAACATGAAAGAAACGCTGAAGGAAAAGAACAGGTTCTCTCCTAAGATGCTCAAGATTTCACGTCGCGACATTATCGAAGTACGCGTAATACCTGCCGCCATTGTTACTTTGCTCTCTTACACTGCTTATGGGGTGATATTGACCTTAATCCCTGATTGGAGTGAGCATTTGGGCATAGTAAATAAGGGTTTGTTTTTCACGGCCTATACTGTGGCCTCCATTGGGATTCGATTTATATCTGGAAAAGTGGCGGATCGGTACGGTAGGATCAGTGTGATGAAGGTGGGCTTGGTTGTCGTTGCTATATCCCTTTTGTATCTTGGTTTTGGAAATAGCATTGCACAATTGGTGATCGGCGCCTGTCTGTACGGTATAGGTACGGGGATCTTTTCGCCAGCGGTCAATGCTTGGACAATCGACCTATCTCTGCCACAATATCGTGGGAAAGCCATGGCGACCATGTATATTGCCCTTGAAGCCGGTATCGGAGGTGGCGCATTATTTGCAGGGTACATTTATCACGATGAAATACTGAGAATTCCGTATATTTTCTATGGGAATGCACTGATCATCTTACTTGCATTTTTTTATGTGATTTACTGGAATTCAAAAAACAAAAAAACTCATAACCTGTTATAGCATTCATATGGAAAATAAACAAACCAAAAGACCCTATTCCTTCGAGCTTGCATCAAGCTTAATGGCGTTGGTACTTATCATTGTCCTCATGTACTTTACCCAGGGTGTTTTGCTGCCACTCATTTTTTCAATTCTGATTTCAATTTCCCTTTATCCATTGGCAAGATTATTTGAGCGGATCCGTCTTGGAAAGGCTTTTTCAGCAATCTTAGCCGTCATTGTGGCGATAGCGATTATTTCAGGTTTATCATGGTTTATTGTCTATGAAAGTATCTTGATTGGAAAAGATGCATCAGCCATTACTGACAAGGTGATGTCTGTATTGGAAGGTGGCCAGAAGTGGTTGGAAAGTCAATTCGGCATTGAAAGGACTGAAGTGATGGAAAAATTGCGCGAACAGGGTGAAAAGGCCATGGAGAACGCTGGAGGAATGCTATCCAGTACATTCGGCTCAATTGGAAATATCCTCGCGAGTGCAATCTTGGTTCCTTTATTGAGTTTTTTCCTTTTGTATTACCGTGATTTCTTCCGTGAATTTTTCTTTAAAGCTTTTAAATCATCCCCTCAAAGTAAAGTGAATGAGGTGTTGAACAAAATATATGATGTGGTTCAGAGTTATTTGGTCGGCTTGATTACCGTGATGGGAATCGTGGCTGTGCTGAATACGGTGGGGCTTATGGCGATGGGAATTGACTATGCTTGGTTTTTTGGTTCATTGGCTTCCCTGCTGATGCTGCTTCCTTATATCGGGATCGCAATTGGTTCGATCTTGCCTGCATTATTCGCCTTGGCAACGAAAGATAGTGCTCTATATGCATTGGGTGTGGTGGCATGGTTTCAAGTCGTGCAATTTCTGGAAGGGAACATCATTACACCTAATATCGTGGGATCCAAGGTGAGCATCAATCCTTTGATGGCAATCATCGGAATCCTATTGGGTGGGATGTTATTCGGACTGGCCGGTTTGATTATCGCCTTGCCTTTTATCGCGACATTGAAGGTTATTTTTGATTCAAACCCTAATATGGAAGCCTTCGGTTTCTTGATTGGGGAACCAGAGAAGCTGCATCTCAAGCGAAATTCGACGCAGGAGCTGCTGATGAAATGGGGAATCGTCCGAATGCCGAAAAACAAGAAGAAGATTGAAGTTGATGTCAATGTCTCAGTAGATGGTCCTGAAGAGACACCCCATACGGAAATGACTTACAAGGAAATCAATGAATCGGAAGAACTTCCGTATGAAGACCTTCCGCAAGATGAGTTTAAAAAGAAGGACGAAGAGTAGATTTTTCGGAATTCTGAAACATAGACAAAAGACATAAGGTAAGCTTTATGTCTTTTGTTATTTTATACCTATTGCTGAATGTTAAAACCAAGCTTACGCATTGCCGAAATCTCAACACTGTACACCCCAAACTCCTCCATTACCTTGCCGTGAAGTTCATAAAAACCGCTCCCTTGGAAAGGGTACTGACGGAGTACGGGTGGGAAATGCACGGTATCCAGCCAATCTCCTTCCACATCTAGGAAGGTTCCGAAGCACATCCGCTCTTTTTTGATGGTTCGGGTTTCTTTCAAGGTCACCAATCTGCCGATGATCTTGATCTGTTGGCCAAGCAGGTCTGGCAACTGATTGACCAGGACTGATCCTTTCAGATATTCTTTATTCAAGAGTTCAAAGAAGTCACCTACGACAAAGCCCAATAGATCGAGCTCATCCCGCAGGTCATCCATCCTGTTCTTTTCAAATTCAGGCAATGAAAACTTGATTTCTTCTGTTTCGAAAAGGGTTTTGGGATCATCTTTTTCTGTCCGCTTGTTTCTGAAATTCGCTTCCCATAGCAGAGTTTTCTTATCCAATCCAGTGAACCGTAATGCCCCGATCCGGATCAAGATATTGAGTTGTTCGGGAGCAGGATGCAAGCGCTGAAGGACATCATTCAAGCTCTTGTAAGCACCATTTCGCTGCCTTTCTTCAACAATCTGATGGGCAAAATCCTGTTCAAGGCCTTGCAAATGGATAAAACCGACATAGACCTGCTGATCTGATATATTGGTAAGATGGTCGCTGTTGTTTAAGCATGGAAGCTGGATGATCCCGCCATTCCTCCGTAATTCATGGAAATAGAATTCCGTGCGATAAAAGCCTCCGAAATTATTAATAACGGCGACATAAAATTCGCATGGAAAATAAGTCTTCAGATAGAGACTTTGATAGCTTTCGACCGCAAAGGACGCCGAATGGCCCTTGGCAAAGGAATAACCGCCAAAGCTCTCCATCTGCCGCCAAACTTCTGAAGTAACCGATTCTTCATAGCCCTGCTCTCTGCAATTAGAGAAGAATTTCGCACGCATCAGCTCAAACTTATTTTCAGAGCGATATTTACCGCTCATTGCCCTTCTCAGGATATCGGCCTCTTCCAAGGATATCCCCCCGAAATGATGGGCAACCTTGATCACGTCTTCCTGATAGACCATCACGCCGAAGGTCTCTTCAAGGAGTTCCCTCATTTTAGGGTGCAGATATTCGATTTTATCGCGATCATGATAGCGCTCGATATACTGCTTCATCATCCCTGATTGAGCTACACCAGGCCGAATGATCGAACTGGCAGCCACTAAGGTGAGGTAATCTGAACATTTCAGTTTACCCAAAAGCTGCCGCATGGCGGGGCTTTCGATATAAAAACAACCGATGGTATCGGCCTTACGAATCATTTCTGCGAGCTTGGGATCTTCAAAAAAGCGATCTACTTGATGGATGTCCACATGTTTGCCTCTATTTTTCTGCACCAATTCAAGGGCATCCTTGATATGACCCAGTCCGCGCTGGCTGAGGATGTCAAATTTAAAGAGCCCTATCCTATCGGCTTCGAACATATCCATATGGAGGGTCCGAAATCCCTTTGGTGGTAATTCCAATACCCCATAATCATTCAATGGCTTTTCACTGATCAATACCCCACCGGCATGTACACTGATATTACTTGGAAAATCAACCATCAGAGCTCCATATTTTTGGATCCAACGTTGGATTTTATCTTCCGCACTCCATTCTCGCTTATGCACCAATTCATCAATTTCTTCCTTAGGCAAACCAAATACCTTTCCCAATTCCCTCACGATAGCCCGGCGTTGAAAAGTATTGTACATGCCCAACAGAGAAACATTCTGGCGACCATACCGCATGAACAGGTACTCAAAGATGGCGTCGCGATCTTTCCAACTAAAGTCAATATCAAAGTCGGGCGGAGAGGTCCGATTGGGGTTCAAGAACCGTTCAAAATAGAGGTCAAGCTTGATGGGATCCACATCGGTAATGCGTAGGCAATAGGCCACGACCGAATTGGCACCACTACCCCGCCCAACATGATAGAAGCCTTGCTCATTGGCATAGCGCAACATGTCCCAGACAATCAAAAAATAGGAATTGAATTCAGATTGCTTGATAATGGAAAGTTCCTTTTCCACCCGTTCCATGGCTTTTTTGTTCTTGTTCCCATAACGGATCTTGCAACCTTCAATGGCCAACTTCCGCAACAGCTCATGATCATCGTCCATGCTGGCAGTGAAGTGTTTCTTATTCTTATCGACATGGAAAGTCATTTCAATCGAACAGCTCTTGACCACTTCCATGGTTTTGCTGATAACAGAGGGAAACTTTGCATAGGCCGAGACTAAGCTCTCTTCATCCATTAAAGTCTCGTTGGGCTTGGCATAATCCTCTTTGACCAACTTGGACAACAGGGTGTTCTTAGCGATCGCCCTTAAAATGCGATGAAGGTCATAATGGGTCTTATCTTGATAGGTCACAGGTTGCAGCACGACCCAACAGTCAGCTTGAAGTCCCTCTTGCCAACTCAATTTATTAAGGTCCTCTTTCCTTAAGCCTATTAATTCATTTGACTTTAACTGTTCAATCTCAGGATGATTCTCAAAAGTATAAATCACCCATAGGTCATCGGATTCAAAAGGTGGTTTTTTTGGGAAGTCCAACTTCCGTTGTTTGTAAAAGGAAAGAAAACTCTGGATGACGAATAAACCGGCATTGTTTTTCGCCAAAAGGATATAACACAATTCGTTTTCATTGCGAATTTCGACCCCCACAATTGGTTTGATGTTTGCTTCCTGACATTTCAATACAAAATCCCAACAATCGGCCGTACTGTTGATATTCGTCAGGGCCATTGCCTTGACTCCTAACGACTGCGCACGCTCCACCAAATCCCTCGTAGGAAAGGTTCCATAATGAAAACTAAACCAGGTCTTGCAATTCAAAAACATTTTACAAGATTAAGGTTTTTTTAAATCATTTTACTAAAAATATTAGCAATAATACAAACAAAAAAGCTGAGCTATTGTAGCTCAGCTAAATCTAATATTACTTATTATATACTCGATGGTTAATCAAACATGATGGTTATCAATCCTCCCAGGTCCAGTTGAGTTGCATGGAAACTGCTAAGTGGTCCGACAGGGCTTCTCCATCTACACTGGTAAAGTGCTGGATTTCGACCTGATAATCGATTGGTTGAAATTTCAGGTGTTCGCTATTTCTGAAGAATATCTTATCGAGACTCTCTGTATCGTTATTGAGGCTCAGCATATGCTGAGCGATAAATTTGGGGATAACTTCTGGAAAAACACCTTTGCGAAGGAATTGCACCCAACCATCAGACAGTCCTGTGGTCAATAAGAACTCATGTAAATTATCCCTCTTATAGGCATAATGTGCATTAAAATCCCCCATTACGATTAAAGGTCTACCCGAAGAATTTTCATTGATATAAGTCGCCAACTGCCGAAAGTTTTCCCTTCTGGCACGAGCCGCTCGGGCAACATCGCTTGAATTTGCATGCACATTATAGACATCTACAGTCACTTGGTTGGCAAGTTGGATCTGGGCAAAGCTAAAGCCCTTCACCGTCCAACAATCAGGACCACTGCAATGACGCCATGGAATCCTTCGGTATTCAATAATAGGATATTTTGATAGGGTATTCAATCCATCGCCAACAGGGATCTTCCCTTTGGTCTGCGTGCGATAAGGATGTAAGTTCTTGGAATAAAAAGATGTGTTATAATTAAAATCTTCTTGGACATTCACGATGTCATAAGGCTCAACTTTTTCACCGATTTCAGCAATACTGAATTTTCTAGGGAGCTTCGCCGCCGAGATACCCTGTGGTAGTCCGGCGATATTATAGGTCAGCAAGGATATCTTTCCTTGCAAAAAACGTTCTGTAGAGGATTCTTCTTGGGGAATGGCTACGGAAATCAGCTTTCCCTTTAAGCTCTTGAAAATAAATAGTAAAACTATAATTACCGCCGCTAGTATAAAAAGTATGGTCATCTATTAACTTATATGAAATAAAAGTATCTTCTTCAAATTATCTAAATGGGAACGCAACATTAAGTTTTTGTTACTCCCCTTCATGAAAACCTTCAAATTGATCAATGAACTTAGGTTTCTTATCAGAAGTCATCAATGAATCATTCAATTCCCATTCCAAGTTTAATGAGATCGCACAATGATCAGAAAGTGGCTCCCCCGCATCTGTGCTGAAAAGTTCATGTTGTACTTGGTAATTTTTTGGTTTGAAAATCAATTGCTTGCTATTGCGAAAATATATCTTGTCAATGCTCTCGCAATCGTCCGTTACGGTCAATGCATGTTGAGCGATGAAGTTTTCTTCATGGTCCGGAAGGCGACCTTGATTCCGCAGAAAAACCCAGGAATCGACCAAGTCCATCTCAGATCGGAATGCCCGCACATTGTCTTCCGCAAAAGCATAGTGTGCATTAAAATCACCCATGACCAACAAAGGCTGATCGGCAGATTTTTCCTTTATGTAGTTCGCGAGCTGCTCCAAGTTTTTCTTTCTAGCGAGAACCGCTGATCTATTATCTTGGGCTGTGGCATGGATATTATAAACATCCAGGAATACATCCTTTGCAATCTCTAAGCGGACATAGCTGAAGCCCTTGGGAGTCAAACAATCACTGCCACTGCAGTCTCGCCAGGAAATTCGTTCGGATTCTTTGATAGGATATTTGGAAAGTGTACTCAAACCATCACCAAACGGGACTGTGCCCATGCTCACGGTCCGAAATACATGAAGGTTGGAAGAATACAATTCGAAATTGTAGTTGAAATCTTCTTGGAGATTGACGATGTCAAAACGATTGATCCGTTCACCTATGGTCCGGATACTGGCTGCCCGAGGGGTTTCCGCACTAGAAATCAATTCCGGTAGCCCAGCAATATTATAGGTCAGCAACGAGAGCTCTCCCGATGAACGATGTTCCAATTCAGGATATTTCAGCAGTGGCATGGCCTTGGAGCCATTGCTACGTTTGTAACTGAAAATAAAAACAAGGGAGAGAATAATCGACATCAGTACTATAAACCTGAAATGCCACGCTTTACTTTTCTGAGGATAAGGAAGGTTGATCAGCATATCTATCAATCGTAATTCCTACATCAAAATTACCGTACACGGTTAAATCTAATCTTAAGGCAATATTAAAGGTTTGTTGATTTGATATTTAGTATTCATTAAGACTTCATCTTTTATAAACATTTCATTCACAATAGCATAATACCAAATTAGCAATAAAGAAATACAGAGGATATACTTTTACCCGATAGACAATTTGAATTCTAAATGAAGAAAGTTGCTTTTTTTTCTGAGATTCTCATAGAAGATTTTGACGGTGCCTCTAGGACCATGTTTCAAATCATTAAACGAATCGATCACACTGCTTTTTCCTACCTTTTCATATACGGAAAAGGTCCAGAAAACTTCAAGACCCATCAATCTTATCAAGTCCCAACTTTCCGCATCCCCATCAATGATGACTATTCATTGGCAGTTCCCCAATTATCAAAATGGAAGCTGGAAGAAGCCCTGGATAATTTTGCCCCGGACGTGATCCATATCGCCACCCCATCCCTATTAGGGTTCTTTGCAATGAAATATGCCCGGAAAAGGAATATCCCGATCCTGAGCATCTATCACACCCATTTCATTTCTTATATCGCTTATTACCTTCGCAATCTTTCTTCGCTGATCAGACCTGCCGAATACTGGATGCGAAAGGCTATGCTTCGTTTCTATAATAGCTGTCATAAGATATATGTGCCGGCCAATAATATCATGGATGAGTTGAAAGAAATTGGGATACAATCAGAACGCTTGACATTATGGCAAAGAGGTATCGACTTGAGGTTATTTAATCCTGAGAAGGCTGATCAAGCCTATATCCGCAATATCACACAAAACGACAAGCCCAATATCCTGTTTGCAAGCCGATTGGTCTGGGAGAAAAACGTGCAGACCCTAATCGATATCTATCAACAGCTCAAGCAATCAAAATTTGAATATAACCTCATTATCGCGGGAGATGGAGCGGCAAGGGAAGAAGCAGAGATGTTGATGCCTACAGCTCATTTCTTGGGAAAATTGGACCATACCGAACTTTCAAAACTATACGCTTCTTCGGATGTGTTCCTATTTACCTCTACTTCTGAAACTTATGGCAACGTGGTAATAGAAGCCATGGCTTCTGGTCTTCCCTGTGTCATTGCCAACGGAGGTGGAAGTTCCAGCCTGATTGATCACGGAAGAAATGGCTATAAATGTGTGCCCAACAATGCTCTGGAATACGTGTATTTCATCCATAAAATCCTGAGTGACTCTGTGGTGAAAAATGAATTCCAACAAGCCGGATTGAATTATGTAAGAAAATTGGATTGGGGCAAGCTAGCACAAACTTATTTTGATGATATCCATGAGTTAGCTTCTGAACCTGTAAACAGTATTGCATGGGCAGGAAATTAAGGATCAGCAAAAAAAAGATCAAAATATTCCTTATCCTCATCATCCTTGGGTTTATTGCTGTATATGTCTTCAACACTGATTTCTCAGCAATAAAAAAGGAATTGGCTACAATTGGCTATAAATTCATCTATCTCCTGGGAATAACGTTCCTGGCTTATTTCTTTGGTACCTGGTCCTGGCATGTCTGCTTAGGCGATGATCGCCAGAAAATCAGTCTGATGAAGATGTTTGCAGTACGGCAGATCGGTGAAACCGTTGGACAATATAACCCAACCAGCATAGTTGGAGGAGATTTGCTGAAAGCTGAAATGCTCAAACCTTATGGCATCTCAACCGAAACAGCATTGAGCTCTGTAGCGACTTCAAGGATCACGGTTGTGCTTTCACAGATTCTCTTGTTCCTGATTGCCTGCCTTTGGCTGAGTGGAATGGAAGCTGGACAAGCTGCGTTAAAGAGTATAGGTATTGCCTTTTATGTCTTTATTGCATTTCTGATCCTTTTGAACTTATTTTTTTTCTATTGGCTCATCTTCAGCAGATCGACGTCAAAACCTGTGAGCAGTAATACGGCCAAGGGTTTTTGGAAAAAACTCAGGTTAAAGATCGTACAATTGATATTCAATATCCGAAAATCATATCGATTCAATCCAAGGCTATTTTGGTACTCTTACCTCTTAGCCAGCATACATTGGGTTATCGGGAGTTTAGAATTCTATCTCATCCTTGTTTTTTTAGGTTTTGATGTCCAGCCCATGCATGGCCTGTTGTTGGACATGGGGGTTATTGTATTTAAGAGTGCTGGAGCATTTGTTCCCGGACAATTGGGGGTCGAGGAACTAGGAAACAAAATGATGCTGCAGATCATAGGTATCAGCACCGCTAGCATCTGGATATCAGCCTCTATCCTTCGTCGTGCAAGACAGCTCTTCTGGATAGCTGTAGGGTTTATTCTTTACCTATTTATCAAAAAGGACAGTTCACAATCTTCTACGCTGAAAAATGGAAATATTATTTGTTAGTCATAAATATCCACCCGCAACAGGCGGTATGGAAAAACAAAGCTTTGAACTGATCAACAACCTTAGCAAGCATTCCCAGGCTCAAGTCCATATGCTGGTTTATCGGAAAGGTGAAGAAAGTCTGTTGAAGTTTTTCTGGAACCTCAATAGCAATATCCTAAGAATATTGGAACTCCATCCTAATATTCAACTGATCCATTTTAATGACGGACTTATTGCCTCGCTTGCCCTCTTTCATTCTGGCTATAAGCATTTGAAAAGAGTGGTTACCCTGCATGGGTTGGATGTGGTGTTTCCAATGCGATATTTCCAAAAAAAGATCCTTCCCCGTTTCAATGAATATGACCACATCATAGCCGTTAGCTCTGCCACTGCAAAAGCTGCTATTCGGCGTGGCATTTCCGAGGATAAAATAACCGTCATCAAAAATGGTGTAGATCATGATATTGCCAAGTGCAGGCCGGTTCCGTTGGAGCAGATTAAGCATTATTATCCACAGATCGACTTCAACAAGAAATACTTGGTTACATTGGGCCGTCCTGTTAAACGAAAAGGTTTCGCCTGGCTATTAAGAGAAGTTATTCCACATATGCCATCCGATTTTCAACTGTTAATGATTGGGCCTTTTAATCAGAAAGCCAGTCTTACAGAAAAATTCCTTCGTTTGCTCCCTAAAAAAGCCTATCACTTGATTACTCTTTTTTTGGGATATCCCTCCGATGAAAGGGAGATCCGCAAGCTTCTGCAAGACCCTAACATCAATTCTCGGGTAAAACATCTCGGTAAGATTCCTTTCCAGCATCTTCAATCGATTTTGGGGCATGCATCGGCTTTTTTGATGCCCAACATTCAGGTTTTGGGGGATATGGAAGGTTTTGGATTGGTCTGTCTAGAAGCCTCCTTAGCAGGCACATTGGTTCTTGCATCCTCTCTGGAAGGGATCACCGATGCCGTCCAGCATCAAAAAAACGGAATCCTTCTTCCTTCCAATGATTCCGATCATTGGATCGACCAATTAAATGCAGTCCTGAATTCTACTGAAGAATATCAGGTTCTGGCAAAATCTTATCAAGCCTTTAGTTTAGAAAATTACGGTTGGGAAATCATGGCCTCATCCTATCTCCATACTTTCCGAGAGTTGACCTATAAGAATTCTTCATTAAAATTGGTGCACTCCAAGGAATATTAAAAGTGGGGACTTCGGTCCTTTTTATTGATTTCTTTTAGGGATATCGCTCGTTTGATGGCCTCGTCGCCATACCGCGCTCGCATTGCATCCATTGCCTGGTACAGTCTCACGGCCTCTTCGGTATCTTCAAACAGATTGATCTGTTGTGAACCCTGTACCAGATGGCTGAATCGAACTCCGATCAACCGAACCAGCATCCGACGATCGTAGAGCTTGGCAAAAAGCTCTTTGACCTTCTTCAGCAGCACGGTATCCGAGGCGGTATAGGATATTACCATCTGCTTACTGACCGTATCAAAGTTGGCATACCGCAACTTGACCGTGACACAGCCGGTCAATCGTTCCTGTCTCCGCAATTGAAAAGTCAGCCGTTCGGTCATCCGGATCAATTCACTGTTCAGGAACTGCATGTTGATGGTATCTTGCACAAAGGTTTCTTCCGTACCGATGCTCTTTTGTTCAGAATAGGGAATAATCGGTGAAGGGTCGATGCCATTGGCTTTTCGGGAAAGGTCAATACCGTTTTTCCCTAGAAGGTTATGCATCATCGGAACAGGGATCTCACTCAATATCTTGATCGTTTTCACGCCCATCTGCAGCAAGAGCATACTGGTCTTGTCCCCTATTCCGGGCATCCGCTGAATCTTTAGAGGAGCTAGGTAATCTTTCTCCAGACCATGCAGGATTTCCTTGCGGCCATCCGGTTTCGCATCATCGGTCGCCACTTTACTGATCAGCTTATTGGAGGCCAGTGCATAACTAATTGGCAGGCCACTCTCCTTTTGGATCTTCCCTTTCAGGTCGACCATAAACTGACTACACCCAAAAAAACGGTCAACTCCTGTCAGGTCCACATAAAACTCATCCACACTCGCCTTTTCCATGACCGGAACAGTCTCCCGAACCACATCGGTCACCACCCTTGAATAATAGCTATAACTGTCCATATCCCCGCGGACCACAATAGCATGCGGACATAAACGCAAAGCCAACTTCATCGGCATCGCGCTATGCACCCCAAATTTCCGGGTCTCATAACTGCAGGCCGAAACGACCGCCCTATCGCTCATTCCTCCCACAATCAAGGGTTTACCAATGAACTTACTGTTCTTCAGACGTTCTACGCTTACAAAAAACGTATCCAAGTCCAAATGAGCCACAAACCGCTTATTATCAACCAAATTCATAGTAATTCCAAATATGAAACAATTCAAAATTACTAAAAATATTAGTAAAATAAATTTTTATTTATTTATTCAAGCGTTCGATTTCTTTCAATAAAAGAGGGAAAGCTGGATAGGCCATTCCATGATCGTATCCATCCATTTCCAACAATTTAACCTGGGGATGGCCTACGATCTTAAACATTCTGGCCAGGTAGGCATTCTCTTCATATCGACCTACCATTTCAAGCTCACGATCACCCGTAATCAAGGTAATGGGAACCTTGTTTTTTCGAACCCAATACAAGGGAGCAAACTCATCCACTACAGGCTGATTGATATTGATTCCTTTTTCGGCACGAGCCGTAAAATGGCTGATGCATTGAGCACTGAAGGGAACAACAGCAAATAGATCGTCTGCATTGATACCCTCATCAGCTAAATAGCGGGCATTCAAGGCAAGCATCAGGTTCAAATATCCTCCAGCGGAATGCCCTGAAAGAACAATCTTTTTATTACTGCCACCAAATTCAGCAATATGATCAAATGTCCAATGAACTGCTTTTGCAGCATCTTTGATAATATCTTCAACCTTGACCTTTGGTGAAAGTCGATAACCCACCCCTACTACAGCAACCCCTTTCTCTTTCAGATAAGCAGGAATTTCCTTCTTACCTTCCGTCAACCCACCACCATGAAACCATACGATGGTAGCAAAATCTTTCTTGTCCTTGGGGTAATATACATCCACTTGACAACGCTCCTTGCTATAGGCATCCGAGTCAGAGGACACATAGGCAATATTCTCTTTCAGTCCATAATTTGCACTTTGGGCAAAAAGAAAATTCAAGGAGAAGCAAAAAAACATGAGGGTCAAAAATCTTTTCATCTGTTAGGGTTTTGATAGATTGTAGAATAATCCTAAAAATAAGACAAATAAAATGAATTTTGTATTTTTACGAGGTTTGCGGAAATCAATCCTGCAAACCCATCAAAATCTTACGAAAATTTCATGAGTGACGAAATCAACGATATAGAAGAGAATAACGACTCAAACCCAAATCAAGACCAACAAAGCAATACCATCCCCTTATCGGGACTATATGAAAATTGGTTTCTGGATTACGCTTCTTATGTCATATTGGACCGCGCTGTACCTCATATCAATGATGGTTTCAAGCCTGTCCAGCGTCGAATCCTCCATTCCCTAAAGGAAATGGACGATGGACGGTACAATAAAGCGGCGAATGTCATCGGTAATACCATGAAATACCACCCTCACGGTGATGCTTCCATTGGTGATGCCATGGTTCAAATAGGGCAAAAAGATCTTTTGATCGATTGCCAGGGTAACTGGGGAGATCCCATAACGGGAGACTCGGCAGCTGCCCCTCGTTATATCGAAGGTCGACTGTCCAAATTTGCCAATGAAGTGGTCTTCAACCCGGATACCACCGACTGGCAATTGAGTTATGATGGCCGGAATAAAGAACCTATCACCCTTCCTGTAAAATTCCCTTTGCTTTTGGCTCAAGGTGCCGAAGGTATTGCCGTAGGTTTGGCAACCAAGATCATGCCGCACAACTTTATTGAGCTGATCGATGGTTCCATCCAGGTATTAAAAGGCGAAAGACCCGCAATCTATCCGGACTTCCCGACTGGAGGGATGGCTGATGTAACGGGATATAACGAAGGACAGCGTGGAGGAAAAATCCGTATCCGCGCAAAGATCGAGGAACGCGACAAAAAAACATTAGCGATAACCGAAATCCCATTCGGAACAACCACTGGCTCATTGATCGACAGTATCGTGTCGGCCAATGAAAAAGGGAAAATCAAGATCAAGAAAATTGAAGACAACACCGCAGAATTCGTTGAAATCATCGTCCATCTTGCACCAGGGATTTCACCTGATGTCACGATAGATGCCCTCTATGCTTTCACGGGCTGTGAATCTTCCATTTCGCCAAATACCTGTGTCATCAAGAACAACAAGCCTCATTTCATGAGTGTAAATGACATCTTGATCGAAAACACCAAGCAGACCAAGAACTTATTGAAACAAGAGCTTGAAATCAGGCTGCATGAACTTCAGGAAAAGATTTTCTTTAGCTCCTTGCTGAAGATATTTATCCAAGAAGGCATGTACAAGCATGCTGACTATGAGAATGCTGGCGATTTCGATACCGTGGTAGAAGTCTTGAATCAGTTATTTGAACCATTCTTTGATCAGTTCTATCGTGCAATCACCCCAGAGGATTTCAAGAGATTGATCGATAAACCGATGAGCAGCATCACTCGCTTCGACGTCAAAAAGGCTGATGAGCAAATGAAAGCGCTTGAGGATGAAATCAAAGAGGTTAAAAAGAACTTAAGAAATCTTACGGAATACACCATTAAGTGGTTTGAATATATCCGTGGAAAATACAGTAAGGGAAGAGAAAGAAAAACTGAACTCCGAGTATTTGATAAGGTAGAAGCAACTCAAGTTGCCTTAGCCAACGCAAAACTTTATGTTAACCGCGAGGAAGGTTTTATTGGAACCAATATGCGTAAGGATGAATTGGTTTCAGACTGTTCCGACATCGATGACATCATTGTTTTCCGTGCAGATGGTAAATATTCAGTTGTCAAAGTTCAGGACAAGGTATTCGTAGGAAAAGACATCATCCATGTTGCGGTCTTCAAAAAAGGAGATGACCGGACTGTATACAATGCCATCTATAAAGATGGAGCTTCAGGAACCAGTTACATCAAACGTTTCTCCGTTACGGCAGTGACGAGGGACAAGGATTACGATATCGGCAAAGCCAGTAAAGGCACTAAAATCCTTTACTTTACAGCCAATCCAAATGGAGAGGCCGAAATCGTAAATATCCAGCTTAAGCCACATTCAAAATTGCGCAAGCTGAACTTTGATATGGATTTTGCAGAAATCGCAATCAAAGGCCGTGCTTCCCAAGGAAATATCGTCAGCAAATACCCTGTTAAAAAAGTAACCTTCAAAAGTGCTGGGGTCTCAACACTTGCAGGGAGAAAAATCTGGTATGACGATATTTTAAAACGCTTGAATGCTGACAATCGAGGTAAGTTCTTAGGTGAATTCGATGGTGATGATAAAATCCTCATGGTGGTTAATGATGGTACTTATGAATTGACCAACTTTGACTTGAACAATCACTTCGACGAGAAGATGATCCGTTTGGAAAAATTCATCCCTGAACAAATTTATACAGCAATTCACCAAGACAGCAAATCTGGAACTTACTACGTCAAGAGATTCAACTTCGATGACAACCCAGTAGGCAAACGAGTTCGCTTCATTCCGGAGGAAAGCAAATTGCTTCTATTGACCAATAATGACAACCCAGTGGTTTCATTGGACATCTTAAAAGGCAAATCCCAGACCCATGAACATTTAGAGCAAGAATTAAATGAAATCGTGGATGTCAAAGGGATGAAAGCTCAGGGTAATAGGCTGTCTTTCCATACGGTACAAAAGATAAAACTCTTATCTGAAGAAAAGGATCTCTCGATTTCTCCAGAACCAGAGGAAAAAGAAATCATCGAAACTGCTTCTCCAATTGTGGAAGAGAAAGAGATCAAGACAGATAAACCGGTTTCGGAACCTGAAAAACCAAAGGAAACAAAATCTGCAGAGCCTGAAGACATCCCATTTGAAATCACCAATCCAGATGATATTCAAATCGACAATAATGGACAACTAGGGTTGTTCGGCGGAAATGAACAAGAGGAAGAAGATAATTAAAATAAAAAAATGGGGACTAGATCCCCATTTTTAATTTATTAACAATTTAGTTCCTGCAACCTTGGTTTAATCAAACCTGTAACTTTCGCTTACCTCATTTAGTATCACCAAACTTGCAACAAGACAAAAAACCATTTTTTTGTTTCTATCTTGATTTTTTATCATTTACATTATCAATATCTTTCTCGTTGATCAAAGCCTAGTATTTGAATCAGTCTGCTTGAATTACATCGACCTGTCCTGAAGGTACAGCAATCCAATTTGTGATAGTCGCGTTTCCTTCTAATTTTACTGCTTTAGAACCCAATAAGGTCACTGAATAAGCATATCTTTTTCCAGATTCCAGTTTGGTATTTGCAGGTATAGTCCATGTATAATTATCATTAGCTATGGAGAAAACAATCTTCTTACCTTCATAATTTCCAGGAATCAAAATAGCTTCAACCAATTGATCCGCTTTTTGAACTGAAACTTTGGCCTCTACATTTACTTCGGTACTACCTTGGTTTATTTTACCGGTTGCCAAATCCAATAATGATTTTGTAGGAATTGAAGTTAGGCCCGCCTTTAAACCAGTTAAATTTGCAATTCCCGTCCCAGCCTTAACCAAAATTTCAACTTTGGACAACATATGTGAAAACTCTAATTTCGCTGTTCCAGATTTCTTGTTTAATCCCCTAGCATTGTCTGAGTACATAACATCAATCTTTGCTTGATTCTTTTGATCAGCAACATTGATCTCCACCGAATTTTTACTTACTGCAGCAGAAAAAGGATAATAAGCAATAAAATCAACTTGTCCTTTTGCAGGATAATTTAAAATATCATCGCCAGTTGAAGAGAAATTACCATTACCTTTTGTAGTGAACTTTTTATTGGCTCCTAGAACTTTACTCAAACCAACACCTTGTTTCATAAAAACACCAATTTCATCATTAGCATCCCAACGATTTCCAGAAGCTTTTGTAGCAAGGTCACCCATAATCCTTGAAGTAAATTCTACTCCAGAATCTTTTACACTTTTGTTTTTTTCAAAATCATCTTTTTTACAAGAAGTCATAACTGCGGTAAAAACCAGCATTGCACTTAATAATTGTTTTGTTTTCATTGAAATTTATTAATTGTATTATAGTATATCTTGGTAATCAATCTTTTTGCCTTAAGCATACTTTATATTTTGTTTTTTAAAATATTTTATGAAACAAATTTACTTTTAAAAACTAATTATTTAATTAATAAGATATTAAGGAATTATTACAATAAAACATTCCTAATCCATAAAAAAAAAGGAGCCATAGTGCCCTATGAACTCCTTTAAAAAAACAATTAGTAATTATGTGATATTTATGATATCCAATGAAATAGTTTAAAATAGGATGAAGCTGAATTCCAACCTAATCTTTGGTAGTATTTACCAAATTCAGTCTCTGAATCTGAAGGAATATAACATGATAGACCAGAAAAAGAGTGAATAGGACTTTCTAAAAAGCTCGGTGTAGCCACCTTAAAAAGTACCGTTTTTTCGACTTGTCTTTTAATCAAATCTACATCCTGTTTTGGGTAATTCTTTTCACAAAAATCCAATAAGTCAAAAGCTGGAACGGAATTAGTCACCGAGACATCAAGATCCAATCTTTGCACACGATCCCTCGAAACCTCCATATTTGTCTGTTTATGAATAATCTCACCCATTACCCTTGCCAAATCCAACATCTCCTTCATGTCGATTAAAGAATAACTTGCTGAACGCAAAAGTCCATTTTGTTTATTATAAAAATCAAAGTACACTTGAGCGGCACCCATCAGCCCTCTTTTAATATTCTTGTCGAAAAAATGTGTTAAGATCTTGTCATAAGGAAGCCCTACACTGATGACCTCCGTTGGAGAAGCTAATACATAAGGCACAATATCCTTTAATTCATATAGGACTTCAACCGAACCCATAGAGCAGGCATCAAAAACCAAATAATCTAAGTTTTTTGGGAGTGCCTTTTTCAGGTCCAATACATCCATGGTCTGACCGTCATCATCTCCAAACGATTTAACCTTTGCCTTCTTTTTGTTACCAGGATACCAATTAGTGGCATGTGACCATAGGATTGCAGCATAGTTCTTTGCTTTCCCAAGTCGCTCCATATCTTCGAAAACCATTTTCATGATTGTTGGGTCAGACGCATTATGGTCTGGATAATCTTTCAAGACATGGCTGACAATCTTTGGGGAATCATCATGGATTATTTCATAGATCTTGGGATTCTGCCCAAATACCTTCGCATAGACGAGTAACTTGCCATCAATATCAGAATACCCCGACTCCATCTGATTGATATTATCATAGGCTTCTGAAGCCAAATTATTATTTGCTGACATATAAACCATAACAGTCTTGGAGACCTCTTTCTTATCATCTAAATTCGGTCTGCTACACGCATTCAGAAAATAGCTGATGATAAGAAATAAAACTATAACGAATTTGCCTCGACAATTTTTTCTAATATCTTTCATACTTGAATCAATTTAATTCCTTCAATAGATAAATCAATACCGGAAAATGGTCGGAATAACCATTCTGAAAAAGATTCCCAGAAAAAGTCCTTAAGGGATATCCCTTATACCTGCCATCTTTGGTAATTAAATAATCGGGATTATATATTTCAGATTTCCAAAACTTCAAACTGCTCCTATCATCTCCTAAAAGAGCCTCAGAAATAATTATTTGATCAAACAGACTCCATTTTGCGAGATAGCCCAGGGAACCGATACCTTGTACATAATGCTTGTACATGGTGTTATATAAATCCCCTGTCTTCAGGTTTTCACTTCTTCTTTTTGCACCCAGCACATCCTTGACACTGACATCTACAGGGTCATCATTAAGGTCTCCCATGATAATGATCTTCGCTTGGGGATTTTTCAGATAAATGGAATCCACTGCATTTTTGACTATACCTGCAGCATGTTCTCGAAGTTCAGAGGATTTAGAACCAAACCTTGAAGGCCAATGGTTGACAAATATATGGACCATTTCATTAGCCATCACACCCTTTACCATGAGCACATCCCGCGTCACGTAACTAGGTTTACTTGCCAATTTATAAGGCAATACTTGCGCGTCAATCAACCGAAAGAGTTTTGGATTATAGAGCATTGCAACATCTATACCCCGACGGTCAGGGGATTCGTAATGTACGATCTCATATTGGTTTCCTGCAATCTCATTTTGCATGATCAGGTCATTTAATACCCTTCTATTTTCTATCTCGGAAAGACCGATAATTGCAGGCCCCGATTTACCGTATTTCCGACCTATACTGCTCAATACAGAAGCTATTTTTTCTAGTTTCTTCCAATATTTATCGGGTGTCCAATTCATACCTCCATCTGGAGTGAATTCCTCATCTTGAATGCTGCTATCGCGTTCCGTATCAAAGAGGTTTTCAACGTTATAAAAGGCAATTGGATAAACCGAATATTGCTTTTGCTGACCAAGGCTGCAATAACAGATGGTTGTTAAAAGAAATAAAAGAAAATACTTTTTAAGAAGATTTCTCAGCATAACCTTATTTCGATTTAAGTACAATGACTTCTTCTTTTCCTCCCTTTCCAGCATCTGCAGCAAGCAATTCAATATTATCTAATCTAAAGCCAATTTTATTGTTGGCAGAGCTAGAAACAAACTCGATAGTCAGGTTATTGGACTGTTGGATTTTTGGAATACTAATAGTAAACCATTTATTATTGTCACCCGCAGCATTTGAAATTGCTTTACTTGGGACCGTCATCAATCGCCCATTAATCTTGACCTGGATCTGGTTCAGATCAGCCATCGCTGAAGCATCGAACAAGTTAGCCGTCAACTGATATTTAAGGGTCACCTCTCCTTTTCCTTGCGAATTGATTCCGGAGACAACCACAGTAGCGTCTCGGTTGGCTGGCAACCAAATATGGGCTCCATTTCCACCAGAGATACTTCTAATATCAGCGGTCCCAGCATCTTCCTTATATTGTACGGGTGGCTTCATGTCGAAGCCTTTAAAATCATTGATTTTCGGACGGTTCCCGGCTGTATAGATTCCTTCTCCAAATGTCTCTTTGAAAAAACTACCGACAGTAGGTTTTACTTCTTCTGGTTCAAGTCCATTAAAATGCAAAACATCCTCTTTCGTCCGGAGTACCAACTGCCAGGTCCCATTGAACCTACCTAAAATTCCAACTAGGTTCCCAGTTCCTTTGGGCAATAGATCTTGGGAAAAATTAGAATAATTGCTCGTCCGAACCACCAATACTTTCCCATTCTTGTCCCTTATTTCTTCATTACTGGTCTCATTCTTCCCTGAAAATGATTTCTTTCCTCCATTTACAAAGCTGACATCTTTGACCTCTACGAGCTGATGAACTAAATCATCGGTCAACTTATCAAATGTGACGAGCTTGGGTTTTACATTGGCAGGGTTGGGCCATCGATTCATCTTTACTTTTTCTTGAAAACCTTGCCATGAAATCCTATTGGCATTTGTTGTACCAAGGCCTATCTGTAATTCGCCTCCATATTTTATGATGTACAAATCCTTTAAGTTCACAAATACTTCCTGCCCCACCTGATAGGTTGCATAGACAGAATTCTGTTCTACCCCAATATTAATCCCAGCACTTCCATCTTGAACATATATTTGCTTATAGATATTTCCGGATTCATCGTTCCCTGTGACCACTCCTTTGATAATCAGCTCCTCATCCATGAATTTTGGATCTTTTAAATCCTTAAATCGATCTTTGAGCTCCTTGATACTAATGTTCTCCAGTTTTCCTTTATAAACAGGTTCTGATAAAGGTGGTGGAGTATACTCGCGTTCGCATGCAAAGAACAGCATGCTGAAAAGGAATAAATAGATTAGCCTAATTTTTTTCATTTTATATTTTTATTAAAACCTGTAACTCGTATTGAAGAAGACATTAAAGCCCTGCATATAGAAATATCGAGAACTGAATCGCTCTGGATAAACTAAGTCTAACCTGCCTTGCTCAAAACCGCCAGTCCCTATGTTCTTTTGGTTGAGCAAATTCATGATGGATAGATTGAAATTCAGCGACCGTCTTTTCTTCAGATATATCATTTTCCCTACCGAAGCATCTATGGTGAAATTACTTTGTAGTCGTTCTTGACTCGTCAATTTCCTGTACGATTCAAAATTCTCTTGTTGCGGACTTACTGTAGCATATACCGATGCCATTCTTCTTAAAGCAGCTGAGGACATATAATTCCATCCGACCAGATTCCCACTCATTTCCAGAAACCAATAATCATAGAAATATCTGGCCGCAATTATTCCAGCCGCCTGTGGAGTCCCGGAAACAAATAGGTTCTTCATGTAAACCTTTTCTTCCCTGTTCAGCAAAAGCCCATTCTCGGAATTCATTGTTCCCATTGGATTATTGCTGTAGAAATATTCCGCTAAGGTTCCTATAAAGTCAAAATTCCAATTCTGATTCAAACTATAGGTAAGACTTGCCTCCACACCTCTATGCTTACGGTCAACCCCGCTCAGATTATGGAAGACAAAGGTGCGTTGGGAATCATGGTAATAATTCATCCGCTCCAGTTGATCGTAAAAATTGGTCTGGAAAAGGGAAAGTCGCCCAGATAAATGAGGCAAGGAAAAAACGTAATTGATATCGTTATGAAAGATTCTTCCACTTGACAGACCCTGTACAACCCTATCCGTCACCCTTGGCATAACAAAGGAACGATCCGGTGCCGGTGGTTCAGTGATATAGGCTGAATTTGCAGAAAGGAAGTTCCTGCCATCAAATTTATAAGTCAACCCCGCTTTCACGGTGAAATCGACAAAATCATACTTTGGTCCTTTGCCAAAAGAATGATCTGGGAATCGACCATTTCTCATATTCCCGACCCGGCGAAAGTCGGTATAGCTTATTTTTGTGCCATAATAAAGTTCTAAATTCCTTGACTGAAAACTATTGCTCACCCATGCATTGACTGCCTGAATATCGATATCATAGTCATATCCGAAAATATCGCCTTCATATACCTTCCGATTTGGAAATTGTAGGTCATTCTGTTTGACATTTTCATTCCCAGGATTTTCTCGTTCTGCAAACTTATCCAAATCCAGGACATGGTCTGCACCCAGTAAATCGTCAATGGTCTTATATTGGTAAGATCTCGTTTTTCGGGCTTCAATACCTGCAGTAAGATTGAAATTATTTTGGTAGAGCTTGTTGAAAGTCACGTTTACCGTTCCTTCTAAAAGATCAGAATGCCTTCGCTCCAAAGTATATAAGGCAGCACCATTCATCTTCCTTTTATTTTCGGTGTTCAGGTTCTGCCTGTACAATTCCTCCCAGTTCAGCTGGGTCACATTTGGATCCCTGGATTTCCAAAGTTGAGTATACTGCTGAATGGTCCTTGCATCAAGGTTTGGAGTAAATCTAGAAAAATTAGACGGCAGATACCGGTAATAATCTGGCCTAGGATCCATGGCATTATACCAGTTCAATGCAGAATTGCTGTATCGGCCATAGTGTAAAATCCCACCAGAGGTCAAACTGCTTCTTTCATCAATTTTCCAACGATGGGAAATCACCATCGTAGGATCAAAAGCATGAACCATCCTTGAATTGCGGACCTTTCCGTTTTGGTATCCCCAGTTAGGATTGTATAAATTATTGCCGACCAGATCATATACTTCTTGAAAAGAAGATCCCTGCTGCCCCCGGATCACCGGAGATCCAAAAGTAAGGACGGAAAGGGAATGATCACCATCCTGCCATTGCTTTTCCATGGAAAGAGCATAGGACAGGTTTCGGTAGGAAGTCCCGGGGATATATCCCTTGTCCGAAAAGCGCCCGCCGACTGCTCCTGTAAATGCCCATCCTTTTTCATTCAAGCCAGTTGAATAACTGAACATGGACCTCGCATAATAATTCCTATTGGTATAAGACATGGTGAGCTTACCTCCTTTTGCATAGGAGCTCGCTCGCATATTGATATTTTCAGAACCTCCAATGGTTCCGAAAGTGTATGTTCCGATTTGATTGTAGTTGACCACATCCCCATTTCGGGTCAGGTCATTTAATGCTCCGATGGAAGCATAATTAAAAACTCGGCGATATTGGTCATTTGCCAAAATACCGTTGATATAAATCTGTTCATAATTGGGATCATAACCCCTAACCCTAAATCTGTATGGAAAGAGTTTAAAGCCAACCTTATTTAAATAAAGGTCATTAGAAAGAATGACAGATGCCTGAATATCCTGGGAACTCTTGTCTCCATCCGATGATATGACATCATCATCTATTACCCCCAAAACGGTTTGTACATCAATCTGGTTCTCGGCAACTAATGCTATATCTTCCAATTTCATGGAAGTGGAATCCTTTAATTCAAAATCCATTTCATAATTTCGAAAACCTGCCGACTGGATGATTATTTTTTCAGGTCCAGCCTTCAAGTTTACAAAGACAAACTCGCCCTCCTCATTCGTGCTGCTGTTCATCTTGTTTTGTTCCAGAGTAACCGAAATCCCCAGCAAGGGAACTTTCGTTCGGCTATGAACCACTTTACCTGTAAGTTGTATACCTCCTTGACCAAATACGGTAGTACATAAGCAGGTCAACAAAAAGATAATGGAAAAAATCTTTTGCATGTTCTTTATATTCTAAAGAATCTATAGAACAAGGAAGAGGGAAATTATTTCCCCCAACCTTGTATTAATAATGATTATTTTGTTCCTACTAATTTGATGTCATCGACACGATAACCATTTTTATTATTCGCAGATTGTGCATCAAATTCAATGGTAATAGCTGCGGCTGGAATACCAGAACTTATAGTTTGAACTGAAAATTCATTTTGACCGCCTAATACGCCTTTTGGCTGTAATTCATTCCCGTTAATTCTAACTTTCAAACCCTCAACAGGTTCACCTGAACCATTTGCTGCCAATATATAAGTCAATTTCAAATCTCTATAGCCCGTTGTATTGATACCTTCGATTTTTAACCCTGTAGTTCTATTCGCAGCAAACCAAACATGTGCATCCTGAGTACTAATTTTACGGATATCAACCCATCCCGTTGTATATAAATTTGAATACTTTACCGTTTTATTACTAAACCCAGTATATTGGTCAATTTTAATTCTATTTCCAGCACCCAGATCCCCAAAATTCTCCTCATAAATAGTCTGTTCAGTTCCAGTTGGTACTGGAGGAGTAACCGTTCCGCCATCTTTTCCAATGGTATGTGTTCCACCAGTTACCGAAATCCAATCTGTAATAATGGCATTTCCAGTTACAGCAACTGAACCACCTAATTGTAGGGTAATATTGTAAGTGTATTTCTTACCAGACTCATAGTTCAGGTTCGCTGGCAAAGTCCATTTATAGTTATCCGAACCAATACTGAACACAACTTCCTTAGCGCTATATTCTCCCGGAATCAAGATTGCTTCAACTAATTGATTTTCTTGTTGAGCAGTTACCTTAGCTTGAACATTTGCAGCTCCTGATCCATTCGCAATAGTTCCCGTAGCCAAATCCATGTTTGACAAGGTTGGAATATTGTTATAAGCTGTTTTTAGACCTGTTAAATTCGATACTCCTTTACCAGCCTTCACAATCAATTCAACTTTTGCCAACTTATGCGCAAATTCCAAACTTGCTGTTTTTGAACCTTTGCTCAAACTCTTTGCGTTGTTTGAATACATGACATCAATCTTCGCAGGGTTACTTTGCTCTGAAATATTGAAGCCTAAAGATGTTCCTTTTAAATCTGCTGAATAAGGGTAATAAGCAATAAAGTCTACTTGACCAGCTTCAGGATAATTGATCACATTGTTTCCAGAGGCAGAAAAATTTCCGTTTCCGTTGGTACTGTACTTTTTGTTCCCAGCCAAGATATTGCTCAAGCCAGTCCCTTGCTTCATAAATACACCGATTTCGTCATTAGAATCCCAGGTGTTACCATTAGCTTTTGTCGCTTGTGTACCTAAAATCCTAGAAGTGAACTGTACTTCCGAAGGGTTGGTTTTTTCCAACTTTCTGTAGTCATCCTTTTTGCAGGAAGAGACCAGAGCGATAAATGCCAAGGCGGCACCTAATAATTGTTTTGTTTTCATTGTAATTTATTTAATTGAATTATAGTAAGTCTTATCTCCAGATTGCATCATTGATCTTGTTTTTGGTTTCCCTAGGAATACCTGGGAAGAATTGATAACCAGTCTTCCTTTCCAATTCACTTACCGTCATACGGTAGCTCGAAAAATTAGCTTTCGTAGGGGTCACTTTATTCTCCATATAAAATCCGATGGTGTAATAGGCTGTACCGCGTTTTACCGCTAGGGCTTTATAGTAATATTTTGGTTTGGCAACTCTATTCCCTTGATTATCTTGCACGTAGTCAATGGACCCATTTGCGAAACTCAAGCCCGCACCAGTCACTACATACATGGTATCTACGCCAGAAACTGTAGTCCAGGACCGGATTTGATTTTCCAATTTTGCCCAAACACCTTGATTTAAGGAACTGGTCTGCGCTGTCATATTGGTATAATAAAAAGTCGTTGCGTTTTCTGCAGCATTTCTTGTCCGATCCGCACTCGGTATTTGATGCCCGCGGTCTATCCCTGACACCCCAAAACCTTTCCTTAACAGGGGCTGGGTATAGTCCGGAAAATTAGGGTCAAACGCCCAACGATTGGTCCTCGATTGCCTACCTAAATAATCTTTGCTCAAAGGATAGGCGACCCAATGGGCAATTCTATTTTTCTTGTCATATAGCATGGAGTAATTTCGCTTGGATCGATCTGGAGTCATTTTAAAGTTATACTCCAGTTCAGTTGAATTGGAGATGACAGGTAACTCCATATAAGATACAGCAGGCTTGGGATCCACTATCCCCCCATCCGATAAATTAATATCGTAGGAATACCTGTTCCCTTGCTCATACTCAGTCCCTAATTTTCCGATTTCCCAGGTATAGGTCTCACCCGTATTGCTCTTGAAAACCATTCTAGATTGGCTTTCCAATTTTCCTGGAAAAACAACCCATTCAATCACCGTTTCATCACCGGTTGATATGACCTTACCAGAAACATCTTTAAAAGTTTTTTGGGGATTTAATTCTGCCTGACCAATTTGGAATGTGGCCGCAGTCAATAGCGGACTTAATTTGGCCGTTACAGCCTGTATTCCTTTAGCTTTGACCCTTACTTGGATCTTCGCCATGACCCTTTCAAATTTCAGTTGGACCGCTCCCTGCTGATAACCTAAAGTACTGGCACTCTTGCCCAGCAAATAATCAATTTGATCCTGGTCTTCCTGATCGGATATATCCAGATCCCGATGGAAATCAAGGCTGTTTTTATAAGGATAAAATGCAACAAACCTAACCTCCTTATCCGCTGGGAAATTCATGGCATCCGCAGTTGTCTTCGGTGAAAAATTACCACTGCTGTTGGTAATAAATTGCTTATTGAACCCTTCAGACAAGACCGTATTTTGATTTAATGCATCACCATGATACATAAAAACAGAAATGGAATCATTATTATCCCATTGTGAACCAGACATACGAGTCAGTACCTGTCCAGAGATCTTACTTGAAAATAAAATGGATTTTTTTTGCTGGTCTGGAACCCAACCAAAGTCTTTACGACATGAACTAAAAAATAACAGTGTAACTGTGAAAATAAACAGTAATCTCCTAAACATTCTTAAAATATTTCTTTAATGGAAAACAAATGTTTCCTTATATAATTAAATTGGCTAGTAAAGCAGACTTTATTAAAAGAAGTCCTTTTTATTTGCACAACAAATTTACTTTTGAATTAATATAATTTAATTAAAAAGATATTAAGAATATGTTATATATCAGGAAATGGTTTAACTCCGTGTTAAGCAAAACGATAAAAACCAAAGGCTTGCCATTTGGAATTGGCAAGCCTGATCCTAAAAGGATTAAATAAAAAAGGCAGAAACAACCCCCTGTTTCTGCCTTCCTTTCCCTATTGTAGGAATATTATTTCGGTTTGTAATGAAACTTACCTTTTTCGATCAAATCTTGTTGCTTATCATCACAGATAGCGAAAGTAAATCCATCTTGTAAGGCATAGGATCCATATTCACCATTTTTATTTAAGGCTAAAAAGCCTACTTGGATATCTTTAGCGATTTCCGGTTTTTTCTTCACGATCCGCATCACGGCTTCCTTACAGGCGTCCTCGGGCGAATAACCTTGGCGCATCAATTCCACGACCAAGAAACTCCCCACATTTCGGATGACTTCCTCCCCCACACCGGTCGAAGTTGCACCCCCAACTTCATTGTCAACATATAAACCTGCACCAATAATTGGGCTATCACCAACCCTACCATGCATCTTAAAGGCCATACCGCTAGTAGTGCAGGCACCAGAAAGGTTTCCATCTGCATCTAGGGCCAACATTCCTATGGTATCATGGTTGTATTTGTTTCCCGGCAATCTTTCTGTCGCAAAGGATTTGTTCTCTATATTCATGACCGGTTTATAGTTCTTTTCCTTTAACCATTCCTTCCAGGCCTCCTCCGAACTAGGTGTCAATAAATTTTCCGCTTGGAAACCATTTTCTAACGCAAATTGTCTGGCACCATCTCCAACCAACATCACATGCGGCGTTTTTTCCATCACCAATCTCGCTACGGAAATAGGGTGAGCGATATCCTCCATTGCAGCTACCGAACCACAATTGCCCAGCTCATCCATGATACATGCATCCAAGGTAACATGTCCGTCACGGTCTGGATAACCGCCCTTTCCCACTGTTACATTCTTTAAATCGGCTTCGGGGATTTTTACGCCGGCTTCGACCGCATCTAATGCCCGACCCTTTTTCTTCAGGATCTCCCAAGCCGCTTGATTAGCAGCAACTCCAAAATCCCAGGTGGAAATAACGATCGGTTTACGAACCGATTTGGCAGCTTTTTCTGTCGCTTGACAGGAAATAGCAGAAGCTACCGTACCGATACTGGCAGCCCCAATGATACCTTGTTTTATAAATTTTCTTCTTGAATGCATAGTAATTACAATATTAGGAATACAATTTACAAAGAACAAGGATTAAACGATTGTAAATTATGCGTTATCTACAGTTAATTATTTGGAAAAAACGTAAAAATACGCTTAATTACAGTCTATTTTTCGCATATTTATGCGGTTTTACCAAGATAACAATTATTAAAGACTAGAATGATGATACGTATCACTGCGCTATTCTGCACATTTTTCTGTTTGAACACAACTTCTTACGCCCAAACAGACTCTACAATCTATAAAAAAGTTGACCAGATCGTCCAAGACGCTAAACAACAATTTGCACCTGATAAACGAACCAAAATCGTTGCCCTTACAGAGGCAAATGCCATCAATAATCAGTACGTAATTGAATCGAGTGTTGCTGAAGCCAGCAACTACATCAAGGTACAATCAGCTAATATCCCCGCAACAATCCGAATCAATGCTCTTCCAGATTCTTCAGTAGGCAAAAAAGTACATGGAGTGGTTAATTTATCTGTGGCAAACTTCAGGACAAAACCAGGGAATGCATCGGAAATGGCGACACAAGCTATTCTTGGAACAGAAGTCGACCTCTTACAAAAAGTGGATGGCGAATATAGAGCAAGGACCCCTGAAGGATATATCTCTTATGTTCCTGCTTCATCAATTGCAGCTATGGACCAGGCTGATTTAGAAAAATGGAGAAAGCTACCGAAATTAATCTATACTGCTGAATTTGGAAAATCTCTTTCTAAAGCAGACCCCAAAAGTGTGCGGGTTTCTGATTTAGTCTATGGAAATATCCTTGGCCTTTTAGCTGAGGAAGGAAATTATTATAAAGTAACCTATCCAGACCACAGAATTGCTTTCATCCCTAAGGATGAAGCATTAACTTTTGATAAATGGCTCAACTCAAGAGAATTGACAGCCGACAACGTTATCAGCAGCGCAAAGACCATGATGGGACTGCCTTATCTATGGGGCGGAACCTCGGTAAAAGGGGTAGATTGTAGTGGTTTTACCAAAACTGCCTACTACATGAATGGTTACATCATTCCTAGAGATGCATCCCAACAGGTATTGGCGGGACAGAATATTGACATCCTCGATAAAGACGGTCATTTCGATGCTAAAAAAGCACTTAAAAACTTAAAACCGGCTGATTTATTGTTTTTTGCTTCAGGCAAAAACAGTAATCCGAATGCCCGTGTTACCCACGTTGCACTCTATATCGGAAATGGCGAATTTATCCATTCTGCCGGAACTGTACGCATCAATTCTATGTTGAAAGATGCCGCAAACTACGATGACTTTCAAACAAGGACCGTGGTAGCCGCTAAAAGATATATTGGCGTAAAAGACCAACAAGTACAAAAGATCCAAGAAAACCCTTACTATAACCAAAAATAACCATGAACAGTAACGAGTGGCAAAGCAAAAAAATGGGAAAATTCACCCTTCGTTTCAAGCCTTATACGCTAGAACTACGCCATGTATTTACCGTAGCGTCTTTTAGTCGATCGACAACTCCAGTCGTACTGACTGAACTCGAATATGATGGTATAATAGGTTATGGCGAGGCTAGCATGCCTCCTTATCTTGGGGAATCCCAAGAGTCGGTCATGAATTTTTTGAACAAGATCGATCTTTCAAGGTTCAACTCCCCTTTCCAGACCGAAGAAATCCTACATTACATCGATCAGGTCGATGCAAAGAATACGGCAGCTAAAGCTGCTGTCGATATCGCATTACACGATGTATTAGGCAAAATAATGGGCCAACCATTTTATAAAATCTGGGGATTAAACCCTGATCTTATTCCTCCAACTTCCTATACCATTGGAATTGACACGGAAGAAATGATCCGCAAAAAAGTGGCTGAGGCTCAGCAATTCAAGATTTTGAAAGTAAAACTTGGTCTTGACACCGACAAGATGATCATTGATACGATCCGTTCAGTAACGGATGTTCCCCTTTGTGCAGATGTCAATCAAGGTTGGAAAAACAAGGAAGAAGCCTTGGAAATGTCCCATTGGTTAAAGGAAAGAAATGTTGTCTTTCTAGAACAACCGATGCCAAAGGAAATGATCGATGAAAATGCTTGGCTTACTGAACGCTCTCCCATCCCTACGATTGCGGATGAAGGCTGTCAGCGCCTTGCCGACGTGCCAGCTCTAAAAGATGTTTACACGGGCATCAACATCAAATTAATGAAGTGTACAGGGATGCGTGAAGCCAAGAGAATGGCCGAATTAGCTCGCTCTTTGGAGATGAAAGTTATGCTTGGTTGTATGACTGAAACCTCTTGTGCCATCACTGCAGCAGCACAATTAGCTCCCTTAGTGGATTGGGCAGATTTAGATGGAGCTCTATTGATTGGAAATGATATTTACGACGGGATGACCGTGAAGGATGGTTTATGCCACTTACCTGATCGTCCTGGAATTGGAATTTTAAAGATATAAATTACGCTAAAAAACCAAAAAACACATTACCTAGAAAAAACAGATTACCTAAGAATAACAAATTACCAAAATTATGAAACATCACTTGCTCACAACTTTGTGCGTAGTGGCTTGCACGTCTATGCAGGTCGTTAATGCGCAACAAATCGCTGTGGCTGGGAAAGTTTCTGGATCAGATGGCACTCCTCTCATAGGAGTAACTGTGTCTGTGAAGGGAACCACTATCAGTACCAGTACCAACGAGAATGGCTTGTTTTCTTTAAATGCAGATCACAATGCCACCTTGGTCGTATCTTATATTGGATACACAAGCCAAGAAATCCCGCTGAATGGCAGAAAAGCCATCAACATTACCTTAAATCAGGATGACCAAGCCATTGACGAAGTCATGGTTGTCGCTTATGGTACTGCCAAGAAAAGCTCCTTTACAGGTTCAGCAGCAACTGTAAATTATGAAAAAGAGGCAAAGGACATTCCTGTAACCTCTTTTGAACAGGCATTAACTGGTCGTGTACCGGGTGTTCAAATCAACACAACTTCAGGCCAGGCTGGATCAACTTCCAGTATCCGGGTTAGGGGTATCGGTTCCATGAATGCATCCAACGAACCATTATATGTAGTGGATGGAGTACCCGTAGTTTCAGGAAATGTTGGACAGATGAGTGGCGCACTTTCAGGAAGTAGCAACAACATTATGTCGACCATTAACCCCAATGACATTGAATCCATTTCCATTTTGAAAGATGCAGCTGCATCTTCATTGTACGGTTCTCGTGCGGCAAATGGTGTGGTGATCATTACAACCAAATCAGGAAAAGCAGGGAAACCAAAAATTGATTTCCGCACATCTTATGCTGTTACACCAACTTGGGCTACTGACAACTACAAACCTGGAAACCCTCAAGAACAAATTCAATACTTCTACCAAATTTTCCACGATTACAGAACCTCTAACGGATACACCCAAGAACAAGCAAATCAATATGCCTTAAACCGTATGAATACGAGATTCGGCATCCATGGCTATGAATTCTCTAGCGAAGGAACCGGTTTGTATGATAAAATTATCATCAAGGGTAAAACCGACGGGGTAGAAAACAGAGATGGTCAATATTTTGACTGGAATGAAGCCCTTTTCCGTACAGGAAAATATCAAACCAATGACCTTGCGGTAAGCGGAGCATCGGATAAAACCAAATATTATTCATCCTTATCTTACACCACCGACAAAGGTAGAGCTTATACCAATGAGTTTGAAAGAATCGGAGGTAGATTGAACTTCTCGCAAAAACTATCCGAAAAAGTTGAATTTGCTACCAATTTCAATTTGAACCATAACAACAAAGAAGGATACAATGATACGCGTAACACAGGTACCAACTACATGTACCTTGCAAACAATCTCTTGTTTCCTTTCTATTGGCCTACAGATTACAAAACGGGCAAAGAATACACAACACGCTATAATTCTTTAGGTTACAACCCATTATACTATGATAAACAATGGGAAAACACCTCAAAGACCCTACGTATTGTGGCTGCTCCCTCCTTGACCGTAAAATTCCTTCCAGAATTGACCGGTAAAACCATATTCTCCTATGACAATGCCGAGGTTAAGGATCATTTATATTATAGCCCATTGCATTACCATACAACTTATGGTGCTACAGCTAACGGAACAGTATTTGAGTACAGCACCAATTACAAGAAGTTGATTTCTTCTTCAACCTTGAATTATAACAAAACCTTTGCAACTGAACATACCTTAGATTTATTGGTAGGTTTTGAGGCTGAAAAGAATGAAACGAACTATCAATTCGCCAGTGGTTCTAATCTTCCTTCAAGTTCTCTCCATACGGTCGCTACAGCTGGTATCAAGGACGCAGATGCTTACATGTGGGGAAATAATATGATGTCGATATTCTCTAGAGCGGAGTACAATTATAAAAACACATATTTCCTTTCCGGATCTTTGAGAAGAGATGGGAACTCCAGATTAGGCCCTGATACGCGTTGGGGTAATTTCTGGTCCTTATCAGCTGCTTGGAACCTTAAAAACGAAAGCTTTATCTCAGAAATTGAGCAAATCAATCTCCTAAAGCTAAAAGCTTCATATGGAACCAACGGAACCCTTCCTACCTCGAATTTCGGTTGGAGATCCTTGGCATCTTATGGTTACAACTATATGGATCAACCCGGAGGAATCTTAACGACAATCGCAGACAAGGATTTGAAATGGGAAAAGAGTCATACCTTCAACGTAGGAGCCGAATTTGGTTTATTTAACAATAGATTGTATGGTACTGTTGAATACTTCAACAGAGATTCTAAGGATTTATTGCAAGATGTGAACATCTCCTTGGTTACTGGCTTCAACTCTACCCTATTGAACGTTGGAGAGATCAACAATAAAGGTATCGAAATCTCCTTAGGTGGAGACCTAATAAAAAAAGATGATTTCCGTTGGTCAGCAAATGTCAACACTTCATTCTTAAAATCTAAAGTATCTAAACTTTATGGCGGCAAAGATATCACATGGTGGGATCCTACAGGTGGAGATGCACGAGTACAGTTTATCTACAAAGAAGGAGAAGATGTTTACTCTTATTACATGGCTGAATGGGCTGGTGTAGATGCGAGCAATGGTAAACCAATGTGGTATACTAATGATGGAACAGAAGGGGAATTCCTGCATAATGGCCGTGGTGCTACCAATAAAGTAAGTGATGCGAAACAAGTCATCGTTGGATCGCCAATCCCTAAAGCGTATGGTGGTTTCAATACCGACATTGAATACAAAGGCTTCTCACTGGGCTTAAACTTCACATATAAAATCGGCGGAAAGTTATTTGATGCAGGTTCTAGAGATGTGGCTGAAGATGGTTATTATTGGGAAAGAATTCGTTCTTATTACGCCATCCAGAATGTATGGACACCAGACAACCCGAATTCACTTTATCCTTTTGTCAGTGGAAATGACCCAGAAGATGGTATCACACGTTCAACACGTCACCTATACGATGCCTCATTCCTACGCTTGAAAAACGTGAATGTTTCTTATAGATTACCTAATACGGTAGTAAGCAAAATTGGATTTAGTAATGCTAGAATCTTCTTCAATGGTACTAATTTATTAACCGCTTCTAAATTTAAATGGGCCGACCCAGAGGTTAACCAATACGGAACAAGAGGTTGGGAAACTCCTTTTGGAAAGACCTATACCTTTGGATTAGAAGTTAGTCTATAACCTTCAATTATTATCATCATGAAAAAGAATTCATTATATATCATAGCCCTTGCAAGTTTATCATTATTTTCTTGTAAGGATTTCTTGGACGTAAAACCAACCAACTCCACCGATTCCAGCGTAACGATCCAAACCGTTGCGGATGCAAAGGTGATGATCAATGGTTTGACAAGACAAATTGTAAAATCAAGCTTATTTGGTAGAAACTTAATGCTCTATGGAGATGCAAAGGGTGGCGATTTGACCATCGTTTCTCAAGGTCGCGGATTGGATGCTTTATATGTTTTCAACCATTCCATAAATAACAATAACTATTCAGACTTCTGGGCAGATGGATACAATGCCATCATGCAAGCAAACAATATCATCAAAAGTATTGATGACCTACAAGCAGCTGGAACTGAACTGGATTTTAATAATTTTGAAGGTCAAGCTTTGACCATCCGGGCTTTATTGCACTTTGAGTTGGTCAAACTTTACGGAAAAACCTATACGCAGGACCCGAATGCATTAGGTGTGCCTATTGTTACTGAAGCCTTAAGTACTTCTGCACAACCCCTACGTAATAAGGTTTCTGAAGTTTACGGACAGATCGTAAAGGACCTTACTGCTGCGGCAGATTTGCTTCCTAAAACGAAAGCAAACGGCTACATTAATTACTACGCCAATAGAGTGATACTTTCTAGGGTTTACATGACCATGGGTGACTTCGACAAAGCTTTGGCGGCAGCCGAAGAGGTTATTGATTCCAAAGTGTATTCTTTGTACTCGAATGCAGAGTGGGTACCTTCCTGGGCAAATCAATTTGGTAAAGAGTCTATTTTTGAGATCACTTTAGCAAAGGACCAAGGTGATTTAGGCTCTGCTTCCTTAGGTTTCTATTATTTAAGGAACAAGGACAATAATGCCTTGGGTAACTTCACCGCCTCAGACTATTTCTTGTCACGATTAGGACAAGATGAAGAAGATGTTCGTTGGGGAATTTTCACGAAAGATGAACTAGATCGTCAGGCAGCTTGCTATAAATATGTTGGCTCAGTTGAAAAAGACGGAGATGGCAAGGATACTTATACTGCAGTCAATATTAAAGTGGCTCGTCTATCTGAAGTCTATCTGAATGCAGCAGAAGCAGCCTTGAAAAAACCATCAGCAGATAAAGCTAAAGCCGCTACTTATCTTAATGAAATTCGCAAGCGTGCTCCAGAGTTGGCTCCAGCAACTGCTGCAACCGTTACTGAAGCCATGATCTTGGATGAGAAGAGCAAGGAGCTTTACGGTGAAGGTCAGCGTTATTGGGACATGATCCGCACGAATAAAACCATTACCTTTAACGATGAACATGTGGGTGTGACGATGTCACATAGAGAAAAATCCATCAACAGGACTTTCTTTAAAACCATACTACCTATCCCACAAGTAGAAATCAATGCAAACCCAGGTCTTGAAGCACAACAAAACCCAGGGTATTAAGCAACAATTTTTAAACAGAATTTGGCGGTCAGATTGACCGCCTTTTTTATTGAAAAAGTATGCGGGATCGACTCCGCACACCCAACAGACTCGAGGATAAACCAAGACCAAACCCTTTACTACCTGCTTATTCAGATGATTACAAAAAAGATGTAACCAGCGCCATCTCCAATAAAGGGATTTTTCAACAACACTTTATCTTTTTTGCCAAAATCTTCACAAAAACGCAAGGATTTTAACAAATCCCATAATATTACGCCAATACAGTAACGTTCCACCAATGACCTTTGCATTTTTTTGCAATTTTTTCATTGTTTTTAACATGAATCCGTTATATTCGTTTATCTAATAACCAATAACTCTAAAGATGAATTTACCAACTTGCTTATCAATTGCGGTTGCATCATTATGTTCCATACAGATGCTCTCCGCGCAACAATTGTCCATAGCTGGAAAGGTGACTAACGCCGAAGGTGAACCAATTGTTGGGGCTTCTATTTTTGTAAAAGGAACCCAACAAGGAACTTCCAGTAATGAAAGCGGATTGTTTACTTTGAATGCACCAAGCAGCGGGACCCTGTTGATTCGTGCTGTAGGATATGCCCCTCTTGAGGTCCCTATCAGCGGGAGAACGAACATCTCCATTCAACTTCAACACGACGACAGTGAAATCGATGAAGTTGTAGTGACAGCTTTAGGTATCCAAAGAAGTGAAAAATCGCTTGGATATGGTGCCCAAAGTGTGAACAGTGCCACTTTGAACTCCAACAAACAACCCAACTTAGTCAATGCCCTGCAAGGTAAGATTGCTGGCGCGACCATCAGCTCTACCGGTGGTGCTCCTGGTCAAGGTGCGAATATCCAAATCCGTGGTATCAACTCAATCGACCCTACTAGGGATAACCAACCGCTTTTTGTTATTGACGGTATCCTCATGGATAACTCGACTTCAACACAAGGTGGTGCAGAAGTACGCGGGATGAGTAACCGTTCTGTCGACATCAACCCTGATGATATTGAAACCATCAATATCCTTAAAGGTGGTGCGGCTACAGCACTTTATGGATTACGTGGTGCAAACGGTGTTGTCATCATCACCACAAAAAGTGGTAAAGCAGGATCCTTGAAGATTGATTATCAAGGAACAGTTGGCTTTGAAAATGTAAATAAATTCCCGAAAATGCAGGACACCTATACCCAAGGATGGAAAGGTGTTTATGATAAAGACGATTTCTGGCCTGCTTGGGGTCCTACTATAGCTGATGCTATAAAAGTAGATCCTACGCACCCAACAACCCTATACAAACCTTTTGAAGAAGCCTTCGAAACCGGAAACCAATTCCGCAATTCCCTAAGCTTCTCTGGAGGTTCCGAAAAATTCAGTTTCTTGACCTCCGTTTCCCAATTGAAACATAATGGTGTACTTCCTGCAACTGATTTCAAAAATTACCAAGCTCGCTTGAACACCAATTTCACTTTAAGTGAAAAGTTAAAAGGCGGTTCTTCCCTTGCCGTGACCAACTCTGGTGGTTACCGTGGAAATGCCAATCGCTATGCCGAGCAGTTGATCTATTGGACTCCAAGATACAATGTGAGGGACTACCTTATGGATAATGGAACCATGAAATCGTATGGTGAAACCGACAACCCGATCTATGTAGCACATACCAACAGATTTAAAGATGATGTATTACGTGTAATCGGAGGTTTTGATTTAACCTATTCACCAGCGAAATGGGTAGACTTGATGTACCGCGTGGGTATCGATGCTTACAGAGATAATCGCGAAGGAACAGCAATAGGTTACCAAGGCCTAGCGGATGAGCGCTTAGTTTATGATAATGGTGTTGAAGGAGCAGATGGTCGTGGATTTTACAATGTCTACAACAATAATTTCAGGGCTTTGACCAGCACATTCATTGCAACCTTCAAACATGATTTCAACGACGACCTGAATGCAACATTACGTGTCGGTCAGGACGTGTATGACCGATTCATCAAAAGAACAGCCACAGAAGGTGGTGATTTAACGGTTTACAACTGGTTTGACCTAGGCAATGCCAATATCATTAAAGCAGCTACCTACAATGAAAAATACAGATTGATGGGTTTCTTTGGTGAGTTGAACTTAGCTTATAAGGATTACTTATTCTTGACCTTGACGGGTAGAAATGATATCACCTCTACATTGAGCAAGAATAATCGTTCATTCTTCTACCCTTCTGCAACCTTGAGTTATGTGCTTTCAGACCAGTTCAGCATGCCTGAGGCCATTAACTTCGCTAAATTGCGTTTATCATACGCACAGATTGGTAAAGATGCAGCTCCTTACTCAACCAGTGCTGGATTTGCTCCATATACTAACTTACCAACAGGATATATCGGATTTACAAGACCTTCATTATTGGGTGATCCGCAATTGAAACCTGAATTTACCGATACTTATGAGGTGGGTATGGAGATGAAGTTCTTAAATTCTAGATTAGGGTTAGATGTTAACTTCTACAACTCAGTAAGTAAGGACCAGATTATCCAAGTACCTGTATCCTCCACAACCGGATTTGTTACTGCATCAATTAACGCAGGTAGTATCCGTAACAGAGGTTTGGAGATTACCTTGAACACAACACCAGTTAAGAAAGACAACTTCTCATGGAACTCTGATATCAACTTCTCCTTCAACAGAAACAAGATCCTGTATATCCGTGAAGATTTGGACGATGAAATCGTGGTTTCCTCTGAATATGGATACTTAAACTCTACCGTTTCCATGCGTATCCGTCCAGGAGAGTCTTATGGAACACTTTACGGTAGAACATACAAACGTTACTATACTCCTGATGAAATCGCTCAAGGATTGGACAAAACACGTGAATACGATGAAAGCCGTCCTATGTTGATCGGTGCAAATGGTTTCCCAGTATTGGAATCAACTTCTGTTCCTAAGAAATTAGGCAATGTTCAACCTAGCTGGGTTGGCGGTTGGAACAATACTTTCAACTACAAGAGCCTATCCTTAAATGTATTGGTTGATGCGCGCGTTGGACAATACCGTTACAACCAATTAGGAAACTTTATGGCTGCATTCGGAGAAGCCGATTACACGGAGAACCGTAATGATTACAAAGTATTTGACGGGGTATTGGCAGACGGATCGAAGAACACCAAAGAAGTGTGGTTAGGTCAAGGAAAAGACCCTAAAAATGGCGTGGATTATGGAAATGGTTATTACAGAGATAACTTCCGTGGTAACTCACAAGCCTTTGTGGAAGACGCTTCATGGTTAAGATTACGTTCTGTATCTATTGGCTATAGCTTACCACAACAATGGTTAGAAAACAAGTTTGTTAAGAATGCTAGAGTTTCTTTGATTGGAAACAACCTTGCACTTTGGACGAAATACTCAGGTTATGACCCTGAAAACTCAACCACAGCGAGTGGATCCAATATCGAAGGTTTCGCGGGGATGACTTACCCTGCTGTGAGAAGCTTCTTATTTAGCTTAAATGTTGGCTTTTAATTCTTAAGATCATGAACAAATTCATCAAAATAGGTAAAATTTCCTTATTGGCCCTAGCACTGTTCTCCTTGAACAGTTGTAAGGACTATTTCGAATTGACCGATAACCCTAACTTGGTTCAAACTCCACCTTTGAACGCCCTATTGACTACGGCCACACATAAGGCTGCATTCAACAACTATAGGATCGCATATTTCAACAATCAGTACTCGCAATATTTTGCGAGCCCTTCTGGTGGTTCGGATACCGATACGTATCAGATCACCAATAATTCCTCTACCTGGAACAATCTTTTTTATTCTTTAGCTGACCTGTATGACTTTATGGTCAAGTCTGAAGAAGCTGGTGCTACCCACCACTTAGCCGTTGCACAAGCCTTAACAGCTTACCAATTGGCTTTAGTTGCTGATACTTGGGGCTCTGTTCCATTCAGCAAAGCTTTTGGAAAAGAGGAAACACTGACCGTACCTTTTGACTCAGAAGAAGACTTGTATAAAGCTCAAGTGGACCTGATCAACAAGGCCCTAGAGAATTTCAAAAAAACAGATGCTACCCAAGAATTGAGTGAAAAAGATGATCTATTATGTGGCGGAGACCTTGATAAATGGATCAAACTGACCAATGGACTAAAAGCCCGTGTCCTGAACAAAATCAGCAAGAAAGCTGCATATAATCCAAAACAAGTTTTGGCTGCAGCGCAGGCCTCCCTAGAATCTAATGCTGAGGATGTAGGCATGTCAACTTTTGATGGTGTAAACCCATGGGCTTCGATTTCGATCAGTAACTTATTGAACAACTTGGATGGCTGGTTAGGCAGTAATTTCATCGATCAAATGAATGGAAAAACCTACGGAATTGAAGATCCAAGAATCTCCAAGATCACTGAAAAAACTGTGCATGGTGTGTATGTAGGGACAGTAAGTGGACAAGGAAATGTAGGTGCTGCGAATACCGTTCGTGATGAATGCTATATCAGCTCAAAATCACCGGTAAGCAGTGAGTCTTCTCCATTGATGATCTTGACCTATGCTGAAGTAAAATTCATTGAAGCAGAAGCCGCATTTAGAGACAATAACAAACCTGTAGCATACGCTGCCTTCCTTGCCGGTGTCCAAGCAAGTATGGATAAATTAGGTGTTCTTGAAGTTGATGCAACGAAATACATCAAGGCAATCTCCGTAGGACAGGCAAACCTGACCCTATTGGATATCTTCCGTGAAAAATACATCGTAACCTACCTCAATGCCGAAGCATGGAACGATGTACGCCGCTTTGATTACAAATACAAAGACTTCAAACTTCCAATTGGTGCTGTACTAGGCGACAAATTTATCCGCCGCGTAGCTTATCCAGCCGATGAAATCACCGAAAACGGTTCCAATGTACCAGCAGAAGTGCCATTAAGCACTGAGCTTTGGTGGGATAAACCGTAAGGGAGTATTGAGATATGAGATTTAAGTATTGAGATATTAACTCCTTAAGGTATTGAGATATGAGATTTGAGTATTGAGATATTAGCTCCTCAAGGTGAGATATGAGATTTGAGTATTGAGTATTGAGATATTAACTCTACAAAAAAGGGGACCAAAATTGGTCCCCTTTAAAATTTCTATAAAATCCATTTTCTCTATAAATGCCTTTCTATCTCAGATCTCATATCTCATATCTCATATCTCATATCTCACATCTCATTTCTCACATCTCATATCTATAACCTTTCTATCTCATATCTCATATCTCACATCTCATATCTATAACACCCTATTCTTCAACAGCCCCACTTCACCCAGTGGTTTGGAAAGATCGATTAAGTATCCATTGAGTATGGCGTATTTCAAATTTCCATTGGAGTCGCCGATATAGAAATTGGCGGTTCCGCCGAGGTCGATAAATGGGGTGGCCGCGAAGGCTTGGGTACCGAAAATATGGATCGGCAAGTTGTGCAGCATGCTGGCCTGTTCTGGTTTCAAGGTAGTCACTTGGACGCCCATATAACCTTTTTTCAAAAGGTCATACGCTATTTCCGGCGTAATGGACTCCAAGGTTGCGATAGGTTTTTCCGCTATTTTACCTTGGATAAATTTCAGCCCGTTTCCATCGACTTCATCATATCCAAAAGATTCAGGAAGGTCACCGATATCCTCAACCCTTCCGCGCACGAAGAAGTCTCTACCATCGGTAGTTTCACCACGTCTGATAGCGATATCACTCTTCAATGGAATAGAATCAGAGCCGAATTCCAAACCTCGGATAACGATATCATGCATATTGCTAGCATTGAATGGAATATCTTCATAACCCTTGGCATCGTAATTTTCATAGGTTCCTTGGGCTATTTCCATCAAGGCATTGAGGATAATCACGAAATTCAATTTTCGGATTTCCTGTTTCTCTGGATCTCCTTTCAAGCCTCCAGATTCAATTAAAACCGTACTTGCACCCCAAGATTGGAAATTATCCCCAAAACCTCTTGGCGTATAGGTATCATCATATTTTGCAACCGCATCTGGAATATACTGCTGCAACACTTTGTTCATTCCCACGATGATTTGCATGGCCCCTTCCCTTACCTCATTGATTTCACGCTCTGTATTATAGGCTGGAGCCAATAAGGAGATGGTCACAGGATTCTTGGTCCCCGGCACATTGTAATAAATATTCTGATCATGCAGGTTGAAACCATAGCGAGGCTTGATTTCCTTAGCCCTGGATTTCAACAGCGCCCCTTCAACTGTCTGGTTTGCGCGTGCATCCCTATTTAGATCTATGCTTTGGGCATTTCTCCGCAGATAGCGCTCGGCCCCATCTGGGTTCAACATGGGGATAAAGTGGATATTCAGTTTATCTTTCAGTAAAGTCCGGACGCTGTCAAAACCATCATCCTTTCCTTCCAAGAAATTAAACAGGTCAAACAATGCCATGGTGGCTGTTGGTTCATCACCATGCATCTGCGACCAGAGCATTACTTTTTTATCGCCATTTCCGTACTCCAACTCATTGATCGAACGACCTTCAACCGACTTGCCTATTTCCGTGATCTTAAACACATTGCTCTTCTTGTGCAATTGCAGAAGAGAATCAATGTCTTGGTGTTTAAATCGCCTAGAAACAAGGGCTGATTCTTTATAGGTTGAATGGATCTTATTCATTTGTGCGGTATCCAAATTGTACCCAGGAATATTTCCATTAGAAGATCCTGAAAATGGATTGCTGCAAGTCGTTGCGGCCAATAGGCCTAAGGAAATGACAAAAAATTTCATACTATACTAACGCTTTTTCTAAAATCTCTATTGTACCCTTATTGGCATCAATTCTAGCTTTAACACCAACCGGTAATAAGAATTGATCATTGATATGTCCAATAACCGCACCAGAGTAAGAAGGAATGTTCAGTGGTTTGATAAAATCCCTCAGGATCTGGTCAAGATTTAAGGAGCCATAACCACCTGATGGTGAACAATCGGTACACTTTCCAAACACAAAACCTTTGATTTGTGAAAGAATACCTGCATTCATCAATTGACAGAACATCCGGTCTACTTTTTCTGGGGATTCATTGATTTCTTCCAAAAACAGGATGCTATCTTTGAAGTCCGGCAGAAATTCAGAGCCACATAGTCCTGAAATCAGGGTTAGATTACCGCCTAATAATTTTCCTTCTGCAACTCCAGGGTTAATGGTCGTTATCCTATCCTTGTACTGGATAATATCGTCCCCTTTTTTAACCGGGTTGCTATAGCTAACCAATTTATTCTCAATAAATTGATCTGTAAAGGTCTTAGCTACAAAATTACTCCATGTACTGGTACCCACAGGCCCATGGAAAGTTACCATGCCAATTTTAGCTTGAAAAGCCATAATCAAAGCCGTGATATCACTATAGCCTAATAAGGCCTTTGGATTCTTAGCCACCAAATTATAGTCGATACGTTTCAACAAACGGGAAGCTCCTGCTCCACCACGGATACATAAGATCCCAGCCACGGACTTGTCCGCAAACATGGCATGTAAATCCTCTAATCGTTGATCATCCGTACCAGCCAAATTACCATAGCGCTCCCTGATATATTTACCTTCTTTAACCTTGAAACCAAAATATTCCAACACTTCTTTGGTCTGTGTAATGGAATCCTCGCCAGTCACTGCACTGGCAGGCGCAATGATTCCAATAGTATCACCAGTTTTCAAAACCTTGCCTTTCAGCAAAGGTTGGATCTGATTGGCTACTGCCATTGCTTCTGATTTTCCAAATAAAGGCATAGCGGCTAAACCTATCCCCAAAGATTTAATAAATGAACGTTTATCCATTGCTTAACGATTGAAAAGTAAACGATGTCCCGAACCTACCTCTTGAATCTTACCATCGGTATATGCCAATAGTCCGGAAACAATAGTATGTTCAATAGTAGATGTAAATGTATGATTTTCAAAAGGAGACCATCCACATTTGGATAGAATATTCTCCTTTGTAACGGTATATGGTTTGTTTAAATCAACCAATACTAAATCAGCCCAATATCCTTCGCGGATATAGCCTCGCTGTTCAATCTGGAACAATATCGCCGTGTTATGCGCAGTCTTTTGAACCAATTGTTCAAGGGTCAGCTTTCCTTCTTTTACCAGGTCAAGCAAAGCCTGTAAGGCATGCTGTACCAATGGACCACCAGAAGGTGCCTGTAAATAAGGTTGAGATTTCTCTTCAAAAGTATGTGGCGCATGGTCTGTTGCAATAACGTCAATATGCCCATCCAATACTGCATTAAGAATAGCATCACGATCATCAGCTGTTTTTACAGCAGGGTTCCATTTAATGAAATTCCCTTTTTTCTTATAATCGGCATCCGAAAACCAAAGATGGTGGATACATGCTTCTGCTGTAATACGCTTTTGTTCCAATGGAATATTGTTTTCAAATAATCCAGTTTCTCTAGCGGTTGAAATATGCAGGATATGAAGTCTGGTATTGTTCTTTTTTGCCAATTCCACAGCCTTGGATGAGGAAAGGTAACAAGCTTCAGCAGATCGGATCAAAGGATGCATTTCAATGCTTACGTTTTCGCCATATTGTTCCTTGAATTTCGCTAGATTAGCTTGTATGGTTGCTTCATCCTCGCAATGCGTGGCAATTAATGTAGGTGCCTGGCTGAAGATAGCCTCCAAAGCTTTTTCATTGTCCACCAACATGTTTCCCGTGGAAGAACCCATAAATACTTTGATACCACATACATCCCTAGGATTGGTTTTCAGCACCTCGTCCAAATTATCATTGGCAGCACCCATAAAGAAGGAATAATTGGCCAGGGAATTATCTTGGGCAATATCGTATTTATCTTGAAGTAACTTTTGGGTTAAGGTATTAGGAACCGTATTTGGCATTTCCATAAAGGAAGTTGTTCCCCCTGCTACTGCTGCCCTACTTTCTGTAAAGATATCCGCTTTGTGGGTCAAGCCCGGTTCACGGAAGTGGACTTGATCATCGATCAACCCCGGAAAAAGATGTAGGCCTTCTGCGTTAATGATTTGGTCGGCGTTGGTTTCAATGGTTTCGGCTATTTTTTCTATTCTGCCATTTTTTATAAAAAGATCCTGCACCTGAATGCTGCCTTCATTCACAACATGGGCATTCTTTATCAATATTGTAGACATGTAATTTATCTTTAAAGGTTATGCTAAGCAAATATACTAATTTCAAGGAGCCTATGGGAGAATAAGCGCGATTTAAAAGCTGTTTTTACTATCAGTATCAGGGGTATTTCCATGATCAAAAGTTCCTAGCGGAACATAGAATTGCTCCAGCTCTTCCTTTCGGTTGATCTTTCGACAACCACCATTCTCCAACAACAACAATTGGGTTGCAACATCCAGCACATTCATATAATCATGGTCGGAAACCAAGAAACCTTTTACTTTTGATTTTTCAACTAATAGTGCTTGGATTTTCTCTTTCAGGATGGGTGATATCCCTGAAAAGGGTTCGTCCAGTAGCAGGAAAGTTGCTTTTTGTTCTACCAATAGCATGATTTCCAAATAGCGGAGCTCTCCTCCTGCTAAATCTGCAATCTTATTGTCCAAAATGGGTTTGATCAACTCGTCACTTTCTACAATTGCCCTACTTTCTTGATCAGAGAGCATAAACGATATGGCATTTTTCACGCGGAATGAAGTGGGCAAAAAACTGTCTTGGGGAAGGTAGCAAACTTCTCTGGTGGGGAATGCCTGGCTCACCTTTTTGCCATTCACCCTGATATAGGCATTTTGGGCACGTAAGGATCCGAAGATAATCTTCATCAAGGTAGTCTTCCCAGTTCCGTTTCGACCTAATAGCCCGATGATATCACCTACTTTCAATCCAAGATATCCCCCGGTCAGCAACTGATTGTTACTGGTATAACTGAACTGCACAGAGTCTACAAACAATTCTTTATCCTTTATATCCATAGTGCACGATTAGAATAAGTAGAAATGAAATCAAAAGATTGGCAAGGAAGGTGTAAATGACCAGATGCTTACGGGATAGACCCAGATTAAAAAACAGGTATTTGGTATTGCCTTCAAAAAACCGAACCAATGCTGCCGAGCATAAATAACCCACCGTCATGAACACATAGGGGAAGTAGCCAAAATATTGAATGCTCATCGCAAGACTCAACACCAGGTTGATGAATAAAATTGGCTTATAGAATTGCCAGAGGTGTTTGAGTTCAATTGGCATGATTAAATCTACTAAGAAATTAACCAAGTCCAAAATAAATAATCTATAAATCAACGTCTTACTGAAAGTATTTTATGCTTAGCCTAAAAGCCATGCTGCTGGATTTATTTTTTAGTCTAATCCCAAAAATAACCAAGGAGCTAAATTTAATTTTAGATGCTAGATCAATATGGATTTATAGACCGAAAAACTGGACCTCATTCGAGGCATATTCGGGTCAGCTCCCAAAAGTTCCGAACTGGATAGAATTATTCTCGAACATGCCTCGAATGATTCTCGAAGCAGGTCAAAATAAAAACCACAAAATGGGAAGGTATTTTCCGCTGAAATTTCCAGAAAAAGAAAGGGCTACCCAAATAGGCAGCCCTTTCTCCATTTATTCATTTTTTTATTCCATAGTAGGATTGAACGCCCCACCCCAGTCTTTATTTTGCAGAACCTTAGGGTTTCTGTCAATTATAGATTGTTGGATTGGGAAGAAATAATAGGTATCAGGCACTTCACTTACCTTAACTCCATTTTTCGGAACTTGAAGGATGCTGTACTTGAAGTTAGCTTCCTTCAACTGATAAGTTTTAGCCAAGGCATTCGCCTGTTTGATATCCATATCGGATCCATCGGCATCGATCGCGATGGCTTCTACACCAAACTTGGTTCCTTTATCCAATGTTTTCAATTTACGGCTTCTTCTCAGATCCCAGAAACGATGGCCTTCGAAACAAAGTTCGATGTTTCTTTCTGCCAAAATAGCTTCACGCATTTGATCGCGGTTAGTCGCTGTGATACCGTATTTTCCATCGGTTCCAGCTTCGATACCGGCACGTTTCCTCAATTGGTTCAACATATCCTGCGCTGTGCCTAAATCTCCGGTTTCATTCGCAGTTTCGGCATAGTTCAACAACACTTCTGCTAAACGCATCAATACAAAATCAACATCATATTGAGTTTCCACTTCGGTTTGTTTTAGGGATAATTTACTGTTTTTCAAGATAAAGAAGCCACTGTAACGATCTTGGTTGGTGGAGTTGATACCTGCTGCAGGATTGATACCGAAGTTGTCAAGGGCATCAGCAATACCTAGGGAGGTATATTGACGTTTTCCAGCTTTTCCAGAAACTTCATAGATCTTTCCGTTCCAAACAATGGATTTATCAAACCTTGGGTCTCTATTCAACCAATAGGATTGCAAGAAATCATCATCTGATTTAAAGTATTTTCCGGTTGGATCTGAATAGAGCTTACCATCTTTCATAGGGAACTCCTTCACAAAATCCCAAGTAGGAACTGCCCCGGCAGGGCCACGGCTTTCTGATCCGGGACGCACACCATAATCCCAAGCAGCAACCTTATTTGGATAGGTATTGATTACAGCAAATACGACCTCCGGACCTTTTTCTTGCAGTGTGATGTTTGCATAGTCAGGAGTCAGTGTATAATTGTTTTTGATCAACTGCTCATAAGCTGCTTTATTGGCTGCATTGGCTTCTTTCCAATAAGCATTATTGTAAGGATTGGCAGGGTTAAACTGCGGAGAGGCTTTATAAAGCAATACTTTTGCTTTAAATGCCGTTGCAAAGTTACCATCTATCCTACCATAGTTTGAAGATGATTTCTCGATCGTTTGAGGAAGCAATTTTATGGCTTCATCCAAATCTTTCACTAACAGCTCGAAAGACTCTTTTGTTGAGTTTCTCGGCGTATTCAAATCATCTGTCGCTTGGTTCTGCGGCACGGTAATGTAGGGAATACCTCCGTAAAGCCTAAGCATATCAAAGTACACAAAAGCCCTTAGGAAATAAGCCTCACCCAAGGTGCTGTTTTTCACCTCTTGGCTCAAGCTTGTACTTTCCTGAACCTTTTGGATTGCGGTATTGATCTTACGGATATTGGTATAGTCCCATGTTTTGAAACCACCTGCAGTCGGCGATATGGTATTTAATTGGAAAGGAACACCTACCAATTGTTCACTATATACATCTGCACCGGCACTCCAATTACCAAAAACGGTATAAAGGTTTGCCATATATGCGTTTACTAAATTCGGGTCTTTCCACACCTTTTCTTCATCCAAGGATTGGAGATCTTCGATATCCAACACATTCTTACAGGAAGTAAAAATGGTTGATAGTCCTAGTGCTACTAATAATATTTTTTTCATGATTCAGTTCCGGTTAAAATTTAATGTCCAAGCCAAAGGTGAATGTCTTCATTAATGGGTAAGAGTCATAATTCAATTGTTCAGGATCATGAAACTCGGTCATTGGTGAGAAAACAAACAGGTTAGTACCATTGAAGAACAAATTGATACTGTTCATTTTGATTTTTTCAGTGAAGCTGGTCGGTAATTGATAAGCCACATTGAGGTCTTTCAATCTGAAGAAAGCGCCACTGCGCATCCAGAAGCTTGAAGGATTCGTTCCCGACTCCGCCCAGTTATAACCGATTGGTCTAGGATATTGCGCATTCGGGTTTTCAGGAGTCCATACATCATCTGCCCAAATTGGGTAATAAGGACGGAAAGTACCACCATGTTGACGCATACCGCCACCTTCTTGGTTGGAAATCATACGGTCGTAATTGAACACCCCTTGGAACAATGCATTGATGGAAATACCTTTCCAGGATCCGTTCAGGCCTAAACCATAATCCCATCTTGGAGAATTGTTGGTCGACAATAAGGTAACGTCATTTCCATCGATCTTTCCATCTGGGGTATCAGAGTAACCCTGTCCGCGGATATCTTCATAAAGGATCATCCCTAAATAAGGATCCCTACCATAGGTTTTAAATCCTTTGGCCAGCAAATCATCCAATTCTGCCTGCGTACGCACCAATCCTAATGAGTTCAATCCATAGATTACGTTGTTAGGTCTACCGATCCTTGATCTGAAATGTTCAAGTCCGCCTTCTGCATAAGCAGCTGGTTCATCAAAAACATCCCATTGATCAACGGCATAACCTAAGTTAGCAGAGATGCCATAAGCAACCTCGCCTACCCTGTCATTCCAGTTTACGGAAACCTCACCACCTTTATAACTTCTTGCGGCATAGTTTTCAGGCGCCAAGGCACGGCCGTAGGTATCTGGCAACAATACGGTTCTAGGGCCCAAGATATTGGTTTCAGCACGTTTGAAGACCTCAATGGAACCATTCAGTTTATTGTTGATGAATCCATAATCCAAACCTAAGTTGTAGCTTTCTGACCTTGTCCAAGTAATGTTCGGATTAGGGGTTGAGCCGTAGGCCAAACCATTGTAGTATCGGTCACCGAAAATAAAGCCTGTGGTGGTTGCATATTTTTCAGCAAAAGAGAATGGATTGATTGCATTTCCATTTACGTCCAAGTAGTTACCCGTAGCACCATAAGCAAAACGAAGTTTCAAGTCGGAGATTTTATCCTTGATCCCAGCGAAGAATTCTTCTTCAGAAATTCTCCAAGCAGCAGAAACCGAAGGGAAGAAACCGAATCTTTTTTGTTCAGGGAACAAAGCTGCTCCATCATAACGGAAGGAGGCTTCTGCTAAGTATTTACTGCCATAAGCATAGTTGAAACGGCCAATGATGGATTGTCTAGCATCAATTCCTTCCAGGCCATTGGTATATCTGAAATTACGGTCGGTAGGATAAACGTGCATTTGATCCAATGCTGTAATCGGGCTTTGCGCAGTGGAAGTGATATTGGTATACCCTTTTTCACCTTGCTCAAATACCAAGGTCGCTCCAACATCATGCTTACCGAAGGTCTGCATATAATTGATGAAGAAGTTCATTTGGTATTCCCATTTACGCTGGGTGTAATAATCCATAAATGGATTTTGCTGACTGAACGTGAAGATATTAATACGGTCTTCCGAAGGCGGAGCCGGGATAAATGGGTTACCATCAGGATCCAAAGAAGTAAAGGTATAGTTCTTTTGGAAGCTCATATAGCGCTTACGAAGGTAATCTTCTGCGATATAGCTACCTACAAATTTGGTAGATAGACCCGGGATCAATTTATCCAATTTCAAGTTGAGGGAAAGGATCGGGTTGATCTGTCTAACCTTACGGTCGATATAACGATCACCGATAACCTGGTCGATTACGTTCCAAGCTTGCCAGCTACCCATGGGCGTCTGTACGGGATATTCTGTTGGTTCATTACTAGGGGTACCATCTTGGGTCAAATAGAAAGGATACATTTTTGGCCAGTTGAAGGTCACGCGATAGAAATCGGAAACATCAAAGTCATCATCGTTCGATGAGGTACTGAACGGCCAGTAGAAACGATTGGAATTCTGCTGATTAGCAGAAATATTCATATCGATACTGAAAGCATCGGTAATATTTGCGGAAACATTGGACCTTAAGTTGAATTTTTGATGGTCCACCGATTTATAGGAACCATTTTCATTTCTAAAGCTCAATAAGTTATAATAGGTAATCTTTTCACTACCTCCGGAAACGGAGATGGACTGTCTATGGCTAACTGGGTTTCTCCAGATTACATCGTTTACACTATAACTTTTGTCTTTGAAATAGGCGAATTCCTCCTCACCGTTTGGAATAGGTAAACCTTGGAATTCGGCAACCCTATTTTGATAGGTCAATTCATCCGTGGCGGTCGTTAGATCTGCCAGCGGAGTCATGGTCGGGTTACTGATGGCCACATTGCTTTGGATATTGAATTCAGGTTTTTTGACCGTTCCTTTTTTAGTGGTCACAATCACAACCCCATTACCTGCACGAGTACCATAAACCGCAGCAGCACCGGCATCCTTCAAGAAGGACATCTGGTCAACTTCATTGGCTTCCAAGGCGTCGAAAGCAGCTTTATCGCGCACAATACCATCAATAACGAACAAAGGTTCGGCGAAACTACCCCTAAACCTAATTTTGGAAGTAGCCCCTGAAAGACCTGAAGTTCCTGTTACTTTCACCCCAGGAGCACGACCTGCGATGGCATTGGAAAGGTTGGATGGTGAAACGTTTTTAAGGGCATCTCCATTGACGGTGGAGATGGCAGAAGTAATATTTGCACGTTTTTGAGTACCATATCCGACCACAACCACCTCATCAATATTAGCATTGTCAGGTGCTAGGGAAATATTGATGTTTTGGGCGTTGCTTACTGTAATCTCTTGAGTCAGATAACCGAGGTTACGGATGACGATGACATCACCATTATTAGCAGTGATGGAAAATTCTCCATTGGCATCCGTACTGGTGGCTCTTGTTGTCCCCTTAACGAGCACCGTTGCCCCAACGATTGGGTTTCCACCATCATCTTTAACAGATCCTGAGATAGTTTGTTGCCGATTAGCAACAACGGAATGGGCAAAATCAGCTTTTTCGGCGAAGACTTCCGGTGAGCTCATCAATAAGCACATCGCAAGCAACGACAAGGACTTTGCCCCAAAAAAAACACGATTTTTTTGAGTCATTATAGTTATAATTGAGAATAAAAAGATTGCCTAAAAGGCTTTAATAAAGGTTCTGTTTGTAATAGGTGTTCGGAGTTAGGGTATCTTATTTCACGTTCATAATGTATTAGATTTTAATTAGATTTGGGGAAAAATAGGAGAATCAAACCTAAATACAAAATGATTTTTTTAGGCAACCAATTTAAATTGTAAATATATTTTTATAAGAAAAAAACGATAAATTTAAAGTTTTAAAATTTCAAGTTAATTAAAATATAAACATTTATTAAGCTTAATAAATGTATTTCAATAAGCAATTGTAACAAGCCTTATTAAGAAGGAGAATAGAAAGAAGGTTATTCGATTTTCCTATAAGGAGGCAATCCTTTCCACCATTGCGATAAAGCTTTGGTATATTTTATCACGAGCTGTTTTCTATTCGCCGCAAGATTGGTCCTTTCATTGGGATCGGCTTTTAGGTCATACAGTTCGGGATCACTCCCATCGCTGTTCATCATGAATTTCCAGTCTTGATCCCTGATTGCAAGCGCGGGACTACGATTGACTTTTTTAGGGAAGCTGAAAGCTGTTGAGTCATTCCGGCCATATTCCCAAATGAGCGCCTTGTTTCGGGCTATAGGATTTCCAAGCATGGCTTTGCTGAGATCCTGCCCATCGAGTCCCTTGGCATTCTTTAGTGGAGCTTTTGCCAATTTTGCTAAGCTTGGCAGGAAATCAAGCGCAGAAATAATGGTCTGTTCATCTACTTGACCAGCTTTAATCTTTGCTGGCCAGCGCATCAATAAGGGCATACGGATTCCTCCTTCATACAGGGAGAGCTTACTACCGCGTAAACCGGCAGAACGATCCTGCCTGAAATTGGGTAAGGGGCCATTATCGCTAATAAAGATGACCAAAGTGTTTTCATCTAGACCCATTTCTTTCAAGCCTTGCATCAATCTTCCGATCTCTCGGTCATATTCCTGAAGGACAAATTTAAAGCTCCTTTCCTCTTGGGGCTTCCAGTCGAATCTACCTTTTTCATCATCGCCAGCTATCCAAGGGGTATGGACATCATCTGTCCATACATTGATAAAACAGGGTTTATCTTTGTTCTTTTGCAAGAAATCAAGGGTTTTATCCACAAAGTATTTTGTGCGGTTCCATCTTTTTACGCTGTCTTGATCCGACCAAATCCAGTCAGTGGCCGTGATAGCCGGATCGGGATCAGGGCTTTCATAGGTTCCAGACCATGCATCGAAACCGTATTGGTCGAAGTTAGGCGCATTGTTTACATCCCGACCACCACCGAGGTGCCATTTGCCAAAATGAGCTGTCGCATAGCCATTAGCCTTCAGCACATCAGCCATGGTCAGCACAGAAGGATCCAGAAAATCAACCTGTTCTTTTTTCCGGTTATCTTCTCGGGTATTCAGGAAAGTGGTGAAATGTAGTTTTGCGGGACGTTGGCCCGTTAGGAGTCCTGCGCGCGAGGGTGAGCAGATTGGGGAAGCACTGTAATAATTGTTGAATCGAATACCTTCCTTTCCCAATTTATCCAGATTGGGCGTTTCATATTGATGGTAATAGGAACTTAAATCACCAATACCCAGATCATCGGCCAAGATCAGGATAATATTGGGTTGCTGATGCTGTTGTGCAAAGCTAAGGTGAAAACAAAGGCACCATAAAACGAGTATGGCAGGTCTTAAAGCGTTCTTCATGGCAATTGGGTTAGTATCCAAACAATTAAGTTACCCAATTAACGACAGAAAGCTCAAAAAGTTTGAAAAAGAACGCTTAAACCTGCTAACACTCAATTAACCGAAGTCGGTAAGTATAGGTACATGAACACATAGTACATGGCCCAACCCATAAAGACAATAATGATGATCCATACCCACCAAGGAATACCTTGAGGAGTCTCACTACCATCAATCATAAAGGTTTCGGAGTTTCCTTTCCCATAGGCGTTGATCATGATAGGGACTAGGTCGTCAATTACAGCGTTTTCTTTAATTCCAGTGATTTCGATCGCCGGACCATTACGGACTTCAAAAGGGATAATCCGAACTCCTTCCTTTCCACCTGGATCCTTGCTGACGATACGCAATTGGTGTTTTCCGTCTACTAATTTCCGTGTATCCAGTTCAAAGTTCACTGGGCTATAGGTTTCAGCAATCGGAATATTTTCGTCATCGATGAAAATAAATATTTTACTTCTTTGGCTCATAATTATCAGAATTTAAAATAAACCTTTTGATATGGTCCGTTTGTTTTTCTCCCGGTTTGATGATCATCTTTAAGAACATGCCCAATGCAATCAATGAAATCAGGATGATGGCGATGACCATAATATATTCCAGGTCGCTTTTTGGCGCTGTGCCATGAACCCAGCCCCTCAAAATTTTAGGTTGGTTTCTTTCGCACACCGGGCAGGCCATCAAAAAGGAGATGCAAATACTAAAAAGCAGTGTCAATTGAATTTTTTTCATGATTAGTTGGATTGAGTCTTTACGAAATCTACGATTTGCTTGATATCTTCAGCTTTTACTTTTTTACCATTATTACCCCAGCTGGTCCTTTCGTAATTGATGATAGCGGCTACTTCTTTTTCAGTAAAGCCGGCATTGACGCCCACTGCTGCCATCACACCATATTCAGGTCTGCTATCATAACCGTTCATAATGATATCGACATATAATTCGAGGTCATCCCCGGTTACGACGGGACTACCCTTTAAAGGAGGGAAAGCTCCAGGTAGCCCATTGCCATCAGCTTGGTGGCATGCTTGACAATGCGCTACATATAAGGCCTCGCCATCCAATTCTTCTTCAGCTGCACCTTGGCCAGCAGCGGCTTGAGCTTTCCTTTTATATAGAAATTCTGGAACATCAGCTTCCAGTTTAACTTGTTTCAATGACTGTAAATAGGCTATCAACTGCATAGCCTCTTTGCTTGCTACGACTTTTTTTCCATTACTGGGCGCAAAATCTTCTGGGATATTGACCACTACGTCTTCCTTGGCTGGTATGGATTTGTATTCAAACAAGAAAGGATAGGCCGGCATAATGGATTCCTTGACCACGATACGCGGATTGTAAAGGTGGACCAAGTTCCATTCTTTGCTGGGCTGGCGGTTACCTACATCGGTCAAGTCAGGTCCAGTTCTTTCAGTTCCCATCAAGGTTGCGGTATTTCTCCACACATCCAGTCTTTCATTATGTGCATAGTCAGCAGCTACACTAGGTCGCTGACCGAAAACCTTATCCATATCTACATTCCTGACCTGTTGGGTATGGCAAGCCACACAGCCGTTGGCAATAAAGATTGACTTGCCGGCTACAGCATCCGGAGAAAGGGGTTCAGATTGAGGAAGCGGTGCATTTTTCAACTGGTTGTTCAATGCTGGAAGAATGGCAACAAAGATCGTCAACACAATGAAGAAGACCGCTGCGGTTATAAATAGTTTCTTATGATCGTCGAAAAACTCCATGATCGTTTATTTTATTTTTGAACTTTAATAGTTGATTGATTTTCAAATTGGCTGGTAATTTCTTCAGCAATGTCTAATTCTTTTACATCCGCCATCATTTTGTACAAATTATAGGCGAAAATGAGGTGAGAAAGCCACATCAGGCTACCTCCGATGGCTCTCCATAACCAGTATGGCGCCATAAAGGTCACGCCATCGATAAATGGCTTGCCGTCTAACCACATGATTCCTTTCATGGTTGAACCATACATCAACGGCACGGTATACATGAGCATTCCGATAAAGGCAAACCAGAAATGGGCTCCAATACTGATCTGAGGCGCCTCTCTTCCGGTAAATCGCGGAACGATGGTATATATGGATGCCCAAAGGAAAAAGCTGATAATGCCGTACATGGTCAAATGTGAGTGGGCAACGGTAAAGTCCGTAAAGTGCCAAATCAGGTTGGTTTCACGGAAGGCTTCAGCAGTACCTTGCATCGACCCGGTGAAATAAAAGATGATTCCGACCAGGAAAAAAGGCAGGATATAACTATCTCCTAGCTTATACCAGGATCCTTTAAAGGTCATCAGAAAGTTGGTTGTACCTGCTATAACAGGAATTGCCATTCCAGCACTTCCGACTATGGCAACTGTCTGTAACCACCAAGGGATAGAGCTAAACACAAAGTGGTGGCTTCCGATCAGAGTATAAAATAATATCTGGGTCCAAAAAGCGAGAATGCCTAAACTATAGGAATAAATAGGCCTATTGAGTTGCTGGGGAAGGAAATAGTACACTAGGCCTAGACAAAAAAGCATAAACCACATACCAACACCTTGGTGCATGTAATAGCCTTGGATGATTGTCTCTCCGAGGCCATTCTGCCAAAAAGGTAAATAGGCTGCTAGACTAATCACAATAGTAAAGATTACCGCAGCGACTATATACCAGTTTGATATATAAATTTCCCGAGTTGTTCTTTTTGCAATGGTTTTATAGTAATTGATTAGTGTCAAAACCAATGCAATTCCAAACAGCAACATAATAGGCCAGATATATTCCCTATACTCGCCTCCGCTATTGTTAATTCCTGCCATTAGGGAAATGGTTCCCACGAACACACAGACATTGATCAAAATTAGGCTGTACCAGCCCAATTTTAAGCTATAGAGTTTGGTGTTACTGACACGAGGAACCACATAATAACCCAATCCGATCATTGCCAGGGATGCCCATCCCCAGAAGACAGCATTGGTGTGGACTGGCCTTAACCTCCCGAAGCTAAGCCAGCTAAAGCTCTCCATATCCGGAGCAACAAATTTAAAACCGAGGTATTCGCCAATGGTGGTTCCAAAAACCAACCACACGGTTGCCGATATCAAATACCAGTTGACCATTTTAGAGAGGTCTACATCGAAGTTGGTTCTATCGGTTGATCTTTTCTTTTTGGAAACGATCGGGATACCATGGTTTTCATTGATGGACAATAGCCCTTTAGGGTCCACTGCTTTTTTGGAACCGGACAGCACGTCGGGTTTCAATCTATAATCAGCGGCTTCTTGGAAGGCTAATAGTTCTTTTTCAACCTCAGCTAAAGGCCTGTTTTCCAATTCTTGGACAATTACTTTTGCTTCATCTTTTTGGGCGTTAATGTTCAATTTAGATAACCTCCGATTGATTCTGACGAACAATAAAACTAGAATGAAAATGGTCGGTATCAAGAGCAACACTAAAGTGATAATAATGCCTGCCTTAGACCAGATGGATTCACTGGTACCATCAATGGATACAGTCTGCGCTAAGGATTCCAGGGGAAACAAGGGTATTCCAAAGAGGAAAAAGGCCAGTAACCAAGATTTCAGCTCCTGCCTGCTCTTTTGTTTGATAATTCGGGCAATTTGGCTGGAGTTCATTTTCTTGAGTGAGTTTTTCCAGAGGTTCACATTCAGTTTTGATTTCTCTTTTAAAAGAAAGGTGCTGACTTGTTTAATTCGATCAATCAGCAGGAGGACCACAATGAGAATGGACAGGAAAACTAGTAGTAGAAAACCTATCCAAAACTCAATCGGACTGATCTTGGAATGGAAAAAAATGGATTGTGTGAGTAAATCTTGGACCGATTTACCGTCCGAAAGGATTAAATTAAGAGTTAAAATAGAATTCATGTTAAATTCGATATGATCTTTGAATTTAGATTAAGCCATATTTCTAAATAAAAGGAATTTGAAGAATTCGCGATTTGATGAAAAGTCTAGTTTTCAGGAAGTCGTTAAAGTATTGCATGGAATGCAACCTACCCTCGCTTGGATTTATTTGAATAATTCAATGACTTAATTGAACAAAGTTAAGACATGAATTAATAAAAGACAAATTTATCTTTTATTAATTGCAAAGAAATTTAAACCACGTTGTTTATAGATGATTTACAAAAAAGCTGGTCCTATTTTCAGAGGGTATTTAAAGGGGTTTATTGGTTTGGCTGGGCAAGTTCGCGTCGAATCCTACTCAAGGATTGAGGCGTGATTTTGAGGTAGGATGCGATATATTGTTGCGGAACCTGTAAGGCAAGTTGAGGGTATCGCTTCACAAATTCAAGATACTTGGTTTTGGAATTTCCAAAATTTAAGAAGTCGTTGTCTTTAATCTTATTCAATAAAGTAGCTTCCGTAATCGTTTTAAGGAAGATAAAGAAATTGGGGATCTGTTGGCATAATCTTTCCACAACTAACTTATGGATAGCATATATTTCTGTTTCGACCACAGCCTGGAAAGCTTCACTTGCGGGGATACTGGAATAGTAGCTTTCCAGATCAACAAAGAATTGATTTTCCTTAAAGAAATACTTGGTGATTTCATTCCCATCCTGATCAGGTTTAAAGATCCTGACGATACCGGATTCAATAAAAGCGATTTCGTGAGCAATCTGCCCTATCTCTAAGAAATAATCGGATGCTGCTAAATGTTTTTGCTTGAAGTTGGAGGCAATTACCTCGATGTCGGCATCGGAGAGAATTGCCCCAAATCTCAATATGGATTTTAACTTTTGCATCTACTTTACGATTCCTAGTTTAATAACACTATTTGCACAATCTAATATTGCCTTCTCCATTGAATGTCCTTTCCAACCCAATTCCCTTTTGGCTTTGGAAGCATCGACCTTTCTCCTAAGACCTAAATCCAATAATACAGGTTTTAAGGCAGGTTCAAAAATGGACATCAATCTAGCCAAAAAATTAGGGAGGTTGGCGGTACTGATTTTCCTTTCAGGGAAATGGGTTTTTAGGACTTCAGCTACCTCCTTCATCGACATATGACCTTCGGATGCCATGTATCTATTTCCACCTGCTTTTTCTATTTCCATCGCATCTACCAATAATTTGGCAACAGAACGCACATCCACTATTTCAAATCCTATTTTTGGCATAGCAGGCATGTTACCCGATAAGATCTTTACGATAATATTGGCGGAGGTACCAAAATCATCCTCCAATATAGGTCCTAACATAGCCCCCGGAAGAATACTGACCAATTCCATTCCCTTTCCTTCTTCTTTGATAAAATCCCATGCAGCTTTTTCAGCAATGGTCTTACTTCTCATATATGGAGGGGTATCCCGTTTATTGCTTTCATCGGTCCAATGATCCTCTGTAAACACACTGTCCAATTCATCAATTTGCTTTCCATATACCACAGTGGAAATGGAAGAGACCAAAACCACTCTTTTTACCTGGTTTTGCTTGGCTGCTTGAAGAACACGCAATGTCCCCTCTTTTGCAGGGATGATTAATTCATTCTCATTCTTTGGTAATTCACGAGGAAAAGGTGAGGCAGTATGGATTACATAATCCTGATTTTCACAAGCTGCTACCCATGCCCTTTTATCAAGCAGGTCAGCCTGTACGAAGGATAGGTTACTTATACTTTGTGTATGGGTGGCAATTACTTTCTGAATAGCATCTGCACGCTTCATATCCCGTAAAGAACCGGTAACCTGATATCCTCTGTTGAGCAATTCAATAGCGGTATGAGAACCCAAGAACCCGGTCACCCCTGTCAACAATACTTTTGATTTGTTCATGACTTTGAAATTTGATTATTACAAAGTACCAGAACATTCAGAAGCTCTCAATTACCAATTGGTAATAAATGAAAACAGATTATATCGCTTGACCAAAGGTAATTAGGTTATTGTCAGGATCAAGTATAGCAAATTCCTTCTGACCCCAAGGTTTTTCTGCCAAACTTCCATTGGGATGTATGGTTACACCACGTGTCTACCAATTCTTGATATAATTGTTCGATATGGTTTACTCGGATATAAACCTGACCATAGTTTTCCTCAGGAATCAAGTCCAAAAAAATAAAGAAATGAAGTTCTGCCTCATCTTTTTTTAGGATCATATAGCTTTCAAAATTAGCAAATCCTATTTCTTGAAAACCTAATTGCTGAATGTAAAAATCCTTGGTTACGGTTTTTACTCTCATGGGTAGTTTTGGGCAAGCAGCTGTTAACATAGTCGAATATTTTATATGGTTAAAATAAGTATAAAATTTTAGAGCTGAAAAAGTGACTTTTTTTGAACTCCTCTCTTAAAAAAGTAAATAAAGACATCCAAACATTATACCATTTTGGTTAATATTTTTACATCATTAAAAAATATTAATGTTAAAAGAATATTATTTGGTTAAATAAATTGTATTGAAAATAAATTTTTATTTAACTTCAACAATAATTACAATCAATTGATCATGAGCCCAATTACACTAATCTGTTCAACAATCAACCTATATTCATTCGTATTTAATTTTAAATGACAAAATTTATTCAAAATAAGTTCGTTTTCTAAGAAATTGTATCATAGCTGTTACATTATTTACTCATTTATAAACTCACATTATGTTAAAAACACTAACTTATCTATTCCTGTGGCTTTTTGCCATACAATTAACTTATGGACAGGAACGAACCATTAAAGGCAAAGTCGTTGACGAACAGACCAAGTCGGCTATAGTCGGTGCGACAGTCCGGTTGGACGCAAGCTCTAAAGCGACCCAAACCGATGAATTAGGAGCCTTCAGCCTTGAGGTTCCAGCAGGAGACGCTAACCTTACGATCAGTATCTTGGGATACAATACTGTAAGGCAGGTCGTAACAGCAGCAGACAGCATTATTACCATTTCCATGACGCCACAGACCGCTAGGATTGACGATGTTGTAGTGACTGCCTAAGGTATTCAGCGAAAGTCTAAAAGCTTGACCTATTCCACCCAATCGATTAAGGGCGATGAACTAACCAAAGTAAAGGATGTCAATCCAATGAATAACTTGACGGGTAAAATCTCGGGAATGCAGATCAATCGGAGTTCCTCGGGGATTGGCGGATCGGTTAACATTGTTCTACGTGGCTTTAAATCGAACCGTAACAATCAACCACTTTATGTGATCGATGGACTACCGATTACGAATACCTCAGGCTCGGGTTCGGAAGGTCCTTTTGGCGGTGGACCTGATCGTGGTGATATCCTGAGCACATTGAATGCGGATGATATCTTGAGCATCAATGTCCTAAAAGGAGCCTCGGCTTCTGCCTTATACGGTAGTCAAGGAGCTAATGGCGCCATTATGATCACGACCAAGAAAGGTGCTGAAGGAGTTCTAAAAATCGATGTGTCATCGAGCATCACCGCGGACCAAGCGTTCTATCTTCCGAAGCTACAGTACCGGTATGGACAGACCGCAGAAGGATCAGAAGAGAGCTGGGGTGATAAAGGCACTTTTGACAACCCAGTAGATGGCTTTTTCAATACAGGAACTACCTTGATCAACACGGTTTCCTTGAGTGGGGGAACTGAAAAAATGCAAAACTATTTTTCCTATGGTAACACCACGAACAAAGGAATCTTACCAACCAATTCTTTCAAACAGCATTCGGCAACCTTTAGAAATTCCAGTAATTTCTTTGACAATAAACTAAGCTTTGATGGTAGCATGATGTACTCTAAACAAGACATCCAAAACCGTCCTACTTCTGGCTTATACTTTAGCCCCATATCGGGTCTTTACATGTTTCCAAGGGGTCTGGATTTTAATAAATACAAAAACAATTACCAATACCTATCTCCTTCGAGAAACCTATACTTACAAGACTGGTGGAACATCAATGCAGATGCCGGCTTGACTGGAACACACCATTCACAGAACCCATATTGGGTATTGAACCGAAATCCAACCTTCCAATTAAGGGACAATATCATAGCACAAGGACAATTGAAATACACTATCAATGATTGGCTTTCAGTAAGTGCCCGCGGAACCCTGAACAAACGATGGGACAAATGGGAAAGACATGTATATGCTGGTACCCAAGGTGTTTTGTCTGGCGAGAAAATCGAAGGTGTTTTAGATGATAATGGTCGTTTTATGAGGGATGAGACCGAAAGTACTGCATTGTATGGAGATTTTCTTTTCATCGGTAACAAAACCTTCGCTGGGGATTGGGACTTGAATTTTACGGCAGGTACCTCCATCAATGACACCCGTTCAAAAGGTTGGAATATCGATCAATTAAAATTGGCGGTTGCCAATAAATTCTTGTTGAGCAATATCTATAGGGATGCTCCCATCAATGTGTTAAACGAGTCCATCATTAGACGCCAGTTGCAATCTGTATTCGCGTCAACCAACATAGGCTATAAAGACAAAATATTCTTAGACCTAACAGCACGTAATGACTGGGCTTCCACCCTAGCCAATACACCTGAAGAGAAGAACGGCTATTTCTATTGGTCAGCAGGTTTATCAGCTGTTCTTTCTGACATGCTGAAAATGCCAAGTTTTATCAGCTATAGTAAATTAAGACTGACCATGGCGGAAGTAGGTAATGATGTAGGGATCTATAGTACTATTCCAACCAATACCTTGGCAACCGGTATTTTGAATGCGAATGTTTCAGGACCTTACCAAGGATTACCATTGCGTCCGGAAATCAGCAGAAGTTATGAAGTGGGTTATGAAGGTAGATTCTGGAATGACCGCATCAACTTCGATTTAGCCCTTTACAAAACCAATACTAAAGATCAATACTTCTCTTACGAGGCGCCTGTCGGGCAAATATTCACGACGGTATTCCTAAATGCAGGTAATGTGGAGAACAAGGGTATTGAAGCAGCGTTAGGCGTTGACGCTATCAAGAAGGAGAATTTTAACTGGAACACTTCCCTGAATTTCACGGCAAATCGGAACAAGATTTTGGAATTGGCGCCAAAACTAGGCGAGCGATACTCCGTTGGAGGCAACTACAACGTTCTAAGATTGAATGGCTCTTTCGGTGATTTCTGGGCAAGAACCTTCTTGCGCGATGAGAATGGAGTCATGGTGGTGGATGATGAGGGAAGGCCTCAGATCGGACCTGAAGGATATATTGGCAACAACAACCCGAGATCTATTGTGGGATGGAACAACACGATCAATTATGGCAAATTCGGATTAAGCTTTACAATCGATGCTCGATTTGGGGGACAGGTTATTTCGCTTACTGATGGTTACTTGAATTCATTTGGGGTCAGCGAAGAAAGTGCTGCAGCTAGGGATGCTGGTGGCTTGGATATCCCAGCAGTAAAGAAAGATGGTACACCTTGGCAAGGAAAGATTCCGGCGCATGCTTATTATAGTGCTGTTGGAAATCGAGATGGTATTGTAGAGGGTCAGGTTTATAATGCTACCAATATCCGTATGCGTGAAATATCATTGAGTTATGGACTACCCATCAAATGGAAGGGTGTCAAGAGCGCAACGGTTTCATTGACCGGTAGGAACTTGTTTTTCTTCCGGAATGATGCCCCATACGACCCTGAATTAAATACCACTACAGGTGTTGGAGGTCAAGGTTACGACTCTTTTGCCCTACCAACTACCCGCAGCTATGGACTAAACTTTAAAGTATCCTTTTAACAAGCAAGAAAAACGAAATGAAGACATTAAAATCATACTATAAACTAACCGGAATATTATTGAGCAGCCTTTTCTTGACGTTAAGCTGTACCAAAGATTTCAGGGAATTAAACACAAACCCAGCGGGAGTAACCGATGAGGAGGCAATGGGTGATTTTGCCTTGGTGGCATCATTTTTAGCTCAAGGCCAAAGGGCAATCCTTCCAGAAAATGTAAATGAGTACCAGGTTTCATACAATTTGGCAGGCGATTCGTACGGAGGATACTTTGGCGCGCAAGCACCATTTGTTGGTAATGCAAACAACTTGACCTACAGCCTTGTCCCTGGATGGTATTCCTCCCTTTGGGTAGATCGCTATATCCGAGGGATGAATCCGATAGCTAGGGTGGAGCTGATGACCAGGAATGACGAAAAGTTGAGCGATATATTTGCCTTTTCAAAAATATTGAAGGTTTCTGCAATGCACCGTACGTCCGATAAATTTGGCCCCATCATCTACAGTAAATACAATGCTCCAGATGACAATGACCAAATCCAGTACGACAGCCAACAGGATGCCTATATGAACTTCTTCAAGGATTTGGACACCGCAACCACTATCCTAAAGACTTACAAAGGCAAGGAGGTGTCAGCAGCGATGAAAAAGTCTGACATGGCTTACACCGAAAACAATTACGACCGTTGGCTTCGAATTGCAAACACTTTGAGGTTGAGGCTTGCCCTTCGAATCGCATTCAAGGATGCTGCACTAGCCAAGACTGAAGGTGAAAAAGCCTTAAATCCAGAAAACGGCGGATTATTGGAAGCCACAGCAGATAACTGCTTTATCAAATTAAGCACCGACCATCCCCTGAATATCCTCACAACAACATGGAGTGATACAAGGATGAATGCCAGCATAGAGACATTTCTAGGTGGCTATAAAGACCCACGTCTAGCAGAGTTATTCCTACCAGCAACAGATCCTGCGGTTAGAGGCCAATTTAAAGGGATCCGTACCGGTATTGATATCGATGCAAAAAGCAGGTATGACAATTATTCGAAATTGCTTCCCCAACCTAATCGCATGCAGTTAATGGTAGCATCGGAGAGCTGGTTCTTAAAGGCTGAGGCAGCCTTGAGAGGATGGAGCAATGCTGGCGATGCAAAAACCAATTATGAGACCGGAATTGAAAGGTCTTTTGAAATGTATGGTTTAAGCGCACAAGCGGCAGCTTACAAAAACAATGCTACCGATAAACCTATGCCTTACATAGACCCAAAAGCAATCAAAGCAGGACAAAATGATATCCTGCTAGGCTCTCCATATTTGAGTACCATTACCATTGCTTGGAATGAAGGCGATAGCAGGGACAGAAAATTAGAAAGGATCATCACCCAGAAATGGATTTCAATGTTCCCTGATGGAGATGAAGCCTGGGCAGAGTATCGTCGTTCGGGATATCCTATACTTTTTCCAGTGGTTGTCAATTACAGTAACAACACGATTCCATCGGTTCCAGGAATAAGAAGGATGCCTTATCCAGAAAGGGAATACAATAGCAATAGTGCAGCAGTGAATGAAGCTGTGAAAATGCTAGGAGGACCAGATAATGGCGGAACGAGACTATGGTGGGACGTAGAAAATAAAAAATTATAGTTAAATAATTGAGTGATAATTTGATGAGCGGAGAGGATAATTCCTACTCCGCTTTTTTATTTCATTCTCGTTCATTTCCGAACAGAATATGTCCGAAAATGAACAGCACCGGCCCCAATCAAACTACAACCGGTTGATATTAACCCTCTTAGCTCACTGGCAATAATATTGCTAATCGAAACAAAACATTAGCACTATTAAAAGACCTGAGCATGAAGTGGAGTTATATAAAAATTGCCTGGCGGAACATCAGTAAGAAAAAACTTCAGAACATCATCAATTTAATTGGATTGATCTGCGGTATCACCTTCGTTATGATTGTCGCTGCCTACATTTGGGATGCTAAGCAGGTTAATGCCCAGCTCAAGAATAAGGACCAGCAATATTTATTGCAGAGCACCTATAAAAAAGAAGGACTAGGATTAGATCTAACTACCCTAGGCGCACTACCAAAAGCTTTGGCAGAGGAATATCCGCAGCTTGTCAAAAATTATTATCGAATTGATGGATTGACCTGTATTGTTTCCAATGGCACTGACAAGTTTGAAGAAGGGGCTAGTTTAGGAGATCCGACCTTATTATCCATGTTTGGATTCGAGCTTCATGCCGGAGATGTCAACACCGCTTTAAAAGATCCTTTTACACTGGTTATTACCGAAGCTGCAGCCGTAAAGTACTTCGGTCGTATTGATGCCTTAGGCGAACAGCTATCAATTAGAAATTTCAATGGAGAAAAGCATGATTTTATGGTGACCGGGATTATTAAACCCAGTTATCAAAATTCAGTATTGGAGTTGACTCCTGCCCTGAAAAGTGACTTCTTTTTACCCATTGCTTCCGAGAAATATTTTGGTCGAGACATTGATAATTGGGAAAATCCATACATCGTGGGATTCGTTGAATTGCAAAAAGATGTTTCTCCAGCTCAGCTTAGCCCTGCCATAAAAACCCTAGTCAGCAAACATACAGACAAGGAATTTTCAGATAATTACAGCCCAGACTTAAAGCCATTGAAGTCCTATTACTTGGAAAGTAACAATGGCGCCATTCAAAAAATGATTGATATCCTGCTTTACATTGCCGGTTTCATCCTGCTGATGGCTATTATTAATTTTATCAATTTCAATCTAGGTCAAAATATCGGTCGCTTAAAAGAAATCGGAATTAGGAAGATCATGGGTGCTCGCGCTAATCAAATAGCCAGCTTATTACTCACCGAATATGTGATTCTTCTCTGTCTGATTTTATTGATCTGTCTCCCATTATACGTCCTTGCTTTGCCGCTTTTTGAGAGTATTTTCATGCGAAAGCTGCCGCAGATTACGGAATTGCCTTATTACTTTTATTTAGGAATCTTCTTATTTTCCATACTGATCGGCTTATTATCCGGCTTTTATCCGGCCATCAAACTTTCAAGAAACAGCCTATTAAACTCTGTAAAGCTTCAATTTGACAAGGTAAAAAACAAACAAAACATCCGGAAAGCTTTGCTTTTCCTTCAGTTTACCACAGCAATCGTTATTCTGACCTCCAGTATTATTATTGCTAGACAAATCCAATTGTTTGTCAATAGTGACCTGGGTTATAATAAAGATTATGTCCTTACGGTACAAACCACAAGAGATTGGAGTCCGGAGGGTGTCCGCAAAACGCAAACCATCCAACAGGAATTAGAAAAGCTGAATGAAATAGAAGAGATCAGTTTATCTTATGAAACCCCAAACAATATCGTTGGGAAAGCTGAAATCGCCTTAATGGACAAGTCAGAAGAGGCAATCAATTCTCAAATGATAATATCAGATTCCAAATTTGCCGACACCTATCAGATCCCGATGGTTGCAGGTCAATTTTTCACCTCCAAACTGGTTGATTCCATGGCTCCACAGGAGGTGGTCATCAATCGGAAAGCAATGCAGGTTTTGGGGATTGAGCAGGCCGACGAATTAATCGGTAGAAATTTAAGAATTAACGGTTCCCAAGATCCTGTAAAAGTCGTTGGGATCACGGAAAACTTTATCCCTAATTCCATGCACAGTCCCAATACCGCAATTATCTGGCTGAATGTTGCTCAAAATAATTATTACCGATATTTCAACATCCGCATGAAACCGGGATCTATTTCAAATTCCATCCAAAACATCGAGAAGAAATGGCATTATCTTATGCCTGAAGCTCCCTTTGAATACCATTTTATGGAAGAGAATATCCGCAAAATGTATGAAACCGAATTGCAGCTGTACAGAGCCTCTATATCAGCGACAGTTATCACGCTTATTATCGTTTGCTTAGGCATCATGGGATTGGTTTCATTATCGATTAGCGCCCGCAGTAAAGAAGTAGGGATGCGGAAAATACTAGGTGCAAAACTGTCGGATTTGCTGGTATTATTTTCCAAAGAGTATTATCTGTTATTTATCACCTCTGTACTGACGGCTGTACCTATCAGTTTCTTTATGATGAAGAAATGGCTCACCAATTATGAATTTAGGATACAGATTTCTGCATGGAATTATTTGTTGCCTATCCTCCTGCTTTTGGGCTTATTGGCGGGCTTAATCCTCATTATCTTATACCGAAATGGAAGAGGCAATCCTATTCAAAGGTTAAAGGAAGAATAAAACATGATACAATAAAAAAGCCGGCATGAACCGGCTTTTTTATTAGTTTATACTGTTGGCAACTGATAGCCATTATGGTATTTGGCTGCTAAGTAACCATTAGCTTCTTCATCTGTAAATTTCGCTTTGTTTTTATCCCAATAGAGCTTCTTCCCTGTTCGGTAAGCGATATTCCCCATTTGGGACAAGATGGCGATATGCGCTCCAGCCTCCACAGGTGCATGCAGGATGCTCTTTTCTTTAGTGCGGATTGCGGTTACAAAGTTTTCCATGTGCTTTTCCAAGCCATTATCTTTTGAAGGTTGATGCGGAACAGCTTCCATCCTACCTTTCTCCGGAATGACTTCCCATCCCCCTCTATTCACCACCAAGGTTCCATTGTTTCCAATGAAAGAAACGCCATGATCCTTTCCATAAGGACCTAAGTCTATCCCTGTAGCCTGTTCCCATTGCAGGTAGAAGTCATCGAAAGCGAAAACAGTGGTCAAGGAATCTGGAGTCTCCGCAGCATCATCTGGATAGGCAAATTTACCTCCAGTCGCCATAATGGAATTAGGATTTGAAACCTTCATTCCAATTAACGCGAAGTCTAACATGTGGACTCCCCAGTCGGTCATCAAGCCACCTGCATAATCCCAGAACCATCTGAAATCAAAATGGAAGCGATTGGGATTGAAAGGTCTTTTGGTAGCTGGACCTAACCATTTATCATAGTGGACGCCAGCAGGAGCAGCGGAATCTGGCTTCACGGGGATACTCTTCATCCACCCTTGGTAAGCCCAAGCTTTTACCGATCTGATCTTTCCTAATTTACCACTGTGCACAAAGTCCATCGCATCCCTAAAATGCTGTTGACTCCGTTGCCATTGACCAACCTGCACAATCTTATTATACTTTTTATCGGCTGCCAGCATCACCTCACATTCCTTGATCGAATTACCTAAAGGCTTTTCCACATACACATGCTTCCCAGCTTTTACCGCATCGACCATCATCATGCAATGCCAATGATCAGGCGTACCAACAATAACTGCGTCGATATTAGGATCTTTCAATAGATCTTTATATTCAATGTATTTTTTGACTTTGATGTTTTTTTGTTCCAATTCTGCCGCCCTTTTGTTCAGCACATTCTCATCTACATCACATAGCGCTGTACAGGTAACATTATTTATTTTCAATATCGCATTCAGGTTTGACCAGCCCATGCCATTTGCGCCGATCAGTCCAATACGCAATGGTGCCTCCTGATTTGCGAAAGCTTCGGTTTTAAAAAGCAAAGTCGAGGCGGCAAGCACGCCGGCACTCTTGAGAAAATCTTTTCTTTTCATTTATAGTTGATGTTTTAGGTTTTAAAATAAGGTGTATAATAATGGTGTAATTTACATTTCATTAAGATACAAAAAATCTGAAAAAATAAGCGGTTTTTAATTTCAAAGAATTGACTCCTAGTAGTTGAGGATATTTTAGTATATTGTTATAAGCAAAAAAATGTACCCTATGGAAGAAAGTACTCCTTTTAAGCCGATAAACTTACTCATCGTCGAAGACCAACAGATTATCGTAGATGGCCTGATCATGATCTTGAATGGTCATCCAAAATTTGGCGAAATCAACTCCTGCACGGACACCAACGAACTTTTAACTGCCATCCAAAATTACAAGCCAGATGTGATCCTAATGGACTTCAACATGCCCAATATGGATGGTATCCAATGTATAGAAGCCGTCTTGGAGACCAATCCTGAGCAGAAGATTTTGATGTTGACTGGTTATGATGATACCGAACTCATTCGGGAGGCGTTACGAAAAGGAGCTTTAGGATACGTTTTGAAAAACATAGCCAAGGATGAATTGATCAAAGCAATTGTAGCAGTAAATGACAGGAAACGACACCTGGACCAGCAGGTACAGAACAAGGTGGTGGAAGCTTTCTTGATGAATGAAGACCATTGGAAAGTTGAACAGTCTTCGAATAAAGATGCATTCAATCTATCAAACCGAGAAATTGAAATCTTGAAACTGATCGCTGAAGGAAAACCAAGCAGCAAGATCGCCGATCAACTATTTATCAGTGCCAACACCGTGGATACGCATAGGAAAAACATCATGGCTAAATGTGGCGTCAAAAAGATCACCGAGCTTATCACCTTTGCCAACAAAAATCAGCTGCTTTAAGCCTTGAGCGGAAGGGTAATCGAAAAAAAGGAACCCGCATCCAACTTGCTATCTACTTCAAACTTCCCTCCGATCAATTGAGATCTGGTCAAAATACTCTTTAAGCCCAAACCCATTGTATTCTCTGGTGCATAAACAAAACCTTTCCCATTATCTTCTAGACTGATGATCAGCTCCGATTCATTGTCGATCAATTGAATATTGATTTCGGTTGCTTGAGCGTGCTTCACCATATTATTAAGTAACTCTTGGATAATCCTATAGATGTGGACTTCCATATTCGCAGAAAGGTTCTTGGAATCATATTGCTGGAAAAGATTGAACTTGATATTAGGGTAACTCGACTTGATATGATTGACCAATTCCTGGATGGCAGCTTTTAACCCCAATTTGCTAAGCGAAATAGGCATCAGGTTATGCGAGATTGTACGGATATCGGCATTGACCCGATCCACATCCTGCATCAATTTATGGATATCCTCGGCTGCTCTTGGATCATCCAATTGATCTTGCAGATGGGTCAGCTTCATGCGGATTGCCGACAATTGGACTCCAGAACTATCATGCAGTTCTTGGGCTATCCTCTTTCGCTCCTGCTCCACGGTCGCCATCAACAATTTGGTATCCTCCTCCTGCTTCTTGCCCAATTCCAACAGCATGGCATTATGCTGCTCGTACATTTTTTTTAATCGCAGCATCATAAGTGTAAATACGATCAGTACTTCCCAGACCATCGACCACAGCATCATATTCTGTACATGGATGGTCCAAAGGAAGAATGGGACCTTAGAGATTACATCCAATTCTAGATTGAAATAATACTGGCCCAATTGCCTAATGCTGGTCGTGAGGATCGTATAGGCATGCGGAGCAAATGCAATCATAAACCAGATTGTTTCGGTCTTGTTCCTTTGCCTAGTCAATAAAATGACCAATATGTACAAAATGATTCCACAGGTAATGGAGAACATGATGGTGTTCAGCTTTTGGATCCAGGAAAATATGGTATGGGGAATCCATTGATAGAACATAGCAATAATGGTCAAGACCAAAGAACAGAGTACGAAGATCCAAAGTACCCTATCTAATTTCTTGACAAAGCGGCGGGTAACAAAATATTCCCGAAAGAAGCTGACACCAAAAATCAGGTACAGATTGGTAAAGATATAACTGGATATATTCTGAACCGAAGGATATTCTCCCCACAGGTACTTATAAGAAAGCCCTAAATCTGAATAGATATAACAGGCACCAAAGAGGATATAAAAGAAGAAAGCCCATTGCTTTCTTTCCTTGGTGAGCACCAATGTGATTCCCAAGATAAAAAGAAAAGCGGTAGTGATAAAAAAGAAGTAAGAAATGGTGGTGGTCTCTTTAAGGTAATAGGCCTCACGCTCATGTTTATCCCAGAGCAACAAATTGAAATTGATGGCAGAATAGTCTGAATGAACCTTGACATAGTAACTGCCTATCTCCAACGGCTGCAATTCTATGGAGAAGATCAGGTTTTGATGCTTTACCGTCCGATTACTAAATGGATAACTCGATCCTAGGATCTTAACCAAAACAAAGCGCTCCCCTATTTTTTTGTACAGGGTGAGGGAGTTAAGATTGGGATTGGTAAATTCTAGATACAGATTTCTAGCAACGGAATCCTGATTGGCAAGATTGACCCGAACCCAGAGATTTCCATCTTCCTTCCCAAAATTATAGATAGGCTCTTGAAAAGCTTGGAATTGGTTTTCGGCTGGAAGGCTGTCCTTTGCCGACCTATCGTAATAGAAGGCAGTCGAACTGGCAATATTGAGATGTTCTGCAGTATCTGGCAACAAGAAAGTTTGCGCTTCCAATCTATTGGAAAACAAAATGAGGAGCAGACTAACTGCCATTGTCCATATCAAACCATGCAGCTTCATTATCCTAATTTACAGTTTAATCTCGTAGAAAACCTAGCTAAAGCACTATAAAATAAGGTCTTTTAGGGGAATATCACCTTTTCAGGTTAGTCAAATACACCAAAAAAGGGATTTGATCAAAATCCTCTTTTCGGATGTTTTATGCGGATAAAAATAGTCGTCACTTTGAGTTAACAAATCAGAAAGGAGAAAAACATGAAAACCTTAAAAATAAAATCGCTCTTGTTCGGCCTAGCTTTGATCGGCTTAAATTATCTTCAAAGTTCATGTAGCCGCTATTACTATCAGCCTAATGCTGTCAATGCTCCGATGATGAAAGAAAAAGGGGACCTAAAAATTGGTATATCCGGAACAACCAGTTCCGAGGATTTAAACGGTACCAATACCAGCTCATCCATTATCAATCTACAAACCGCCTACTCACCTATCAAGTATTTGGGTGTGATGGTCAATTACTCCAATTACAACTATAACTTTAATGAAGAAGACCCATCCAAAGGAAATGTGGATGCGCATGCAGGGCTCTTTGAAGGTGGAGTTGGTGGTTATTATCCCATTATTGCACGTGAAAACGGATTTGGTTTGATCGCAGACACCTATGTTGGATATGGTGGCGGTAAATTGAGCAGTGATGTGAATATGAACTTTAACAGAACCTTTATCCAACCTGGAATAAATCTAACCTTCCCTTATTTCGATGTAGGTTTAGCAACAAGAATTTCAGGTATTAAATACAGTAATTTTGATGCCAATGGAATGACTCCTGAATATATCAGCGAACATAAATTGGATAATATCACAGATAAAAGGCACTATTTCTTTGAACCCGCCTTTACCTTAAGGGCCGGATATAAATTTGTCAAGGCCGAGTTACAAGTCGTGGGCAGTACGCCAATGAGTGAGGTAGACTGGGAAAGCAAGGGAACGGTAGTTACATTCGGAATCCACTTCTCCTTGATGGATGCGATAAAATTTGCAAAAGAAAAGTAAGGGTATATAGCTAAAAGATCGGAGCAAACATTTGCTCCGGTCTTTTTATTTAAGTACCCACTTCAAGGGTTTCTTGATTTTTTCGTGCTTTTGTTCCACTGCTTTATTCCATTCTTCAGCCGAACTGACCTTTCCTGCTCGGTTCCAAACAGCGCCATTGTAATACACAAAATCTTGACCATTCACTGCCTGGCTTGATAGTAAAAATTGCTCAGGTCGGTTAGCATCTATACTGATCTTTTTCTTTGGAATGATGACTGCTATTCCAGTCTGTCCATTTTTAGCAATTTCAGGTTCCCAATAGGCCAATGTTTCATTTTTTGGTCCAATGGTAAATTTTGGTTGATCTTCTTTTCGTCTAGCAACACCAATGGCAATAGCAGTGGAATTAGCCATTTTATTTTGAACCTGTAACACTATCTTATTGAAATTGCTGCCCGCATCCAAGCTTATAATCTTAGTCAATTTCACTTCCTGCCCATCCAGCTCTTCCGGATCATACTCCAACTTAAACGTGCTCCTTAAGGGCCCATTATCCAATACCTGGTATCGACGATAATGTTTCGTATAATGCAAGCCATTATTGGATAGCAAAGCTACATCTCCTGCCCCGAGCGTTTGCCCAACGGTATAATAATCCATTCCTTCTCCCGTATCTTGATGATAGTTTTCAACCTTATACCATTTATTTACTATCAACTTATCGGTCCTTTTAGCCCAGTAATCCATCCCTTGTCCATCATCTTTTCGACCTTCCAATGCCTTTCCATATAAGCGGAAAGCCACTACATCATTTTCCCAGGCAAAATCGTCAAGGCGTTCAGGAACATAGCGAGCAAAAGTCATTGGCTCTATCCTATTTCCAGGTTCTTTCTCCAACTTATATTTTATCGTAGAACGCGCCGGTAGCTCCACTTGGATCAGTACATTCACAGGAATAGCAGTCCCCAATTTTTCTAATTGAAAGGGAATAAGCTGATTGTTTTCATCACGAATAGTAAAGACAGTATCGACCTTAAAATGTTCCTTGAAATTTTGAAAAGGAATGGAAATCAATTCTTTTCTAGCATGCTTACTCGGATTTTTTACCTGAATAAATTGGGCCTGGCAAAATGCCAAACAGTTGACTATGATTAGGCAGGTCAATAGGATTCTCTTCATAGCTACTAATTTCAGAAAATGTATCTATTGAAAAAAGAGATATTTTAGCCAAACCATTAACGAATCGCCTGAATGCTTTTGATATTTATGCCATTGAAGCAACCATCTTGACAATTACCTACCACATAACCCGCAGTAGATATCATACCGTTATTTTTGGTTTCAAAATACACCTTTGCATTTGCACGTTTTATGATCCAGTCAGTTTCGGCTAATTTATAAATTTCATCCAGAGTCTTTATTTGTGATGCGTAATCTACCTTGGTCCCCAATTTCCCAAGATTATTTTCATCCTCAACCCACTGTAAATATTCAAGTAGTGTAATCCCATCTTTTTTTAAGGATTCCTCAAATTCTTTCCCCCTTTTCTTTAAGATCTCATCCAACTCTTTTGCAGTCCAGCCATTTGGCGGCAATTGCACAGATTCAAATTTTGTAAAATAAAATTCCCGTTTTACAACCTTTCCGGACTTGACTGTTAACTTAGTTTCCCAAGAATAACCAAAAAAGGAAGTCCCCGTAACAATGTAAAAGTAGCTGTTGTTGCTGCTAGCTTTAAATTTCTGAAAAACATCATAACTATCCTTAAATTCAGACTCAAATTTAATGTCAGACTTCTCGCAGGATAGAAATAAAAAAGGAATCAGCAAGGCAATAATAATTGATTTAATTCGCATGGCTAGAGATATTTAGATGTTCAAATGTTGGTTTTTTATTATAACGGATGATGGTAGGTTTTTGCCACAGGTGGTTTTAAAAAACTGGAAGAGGTTGATGGGGTTTTATTTCTAGATTTTTATTAGAAGGAAATTGTATTGAATCACATTTCATCGGAATAGAGGCAAATTACTGCATTTCCTTTTGACCTTATTCGAGACACATTCGGAATTTTTGCAAGCTGTATTAAGGGTTGGTTGAGGAGGGTTCGGAAGATCAACGAAAAATGATCGGATTTTGATGGGTGAAGTGTTGGAATAAAATGAGAAAATATCGGAAGGATTTTGGAGCTTTTCCCGAATATGCCTCGAATGAGTCTCGAATGAGAGTAAGGTGATTGGGTGATTTTATCGGGAGAAATTGGATGGAAAATGGAAAGGGAAAAAGTACGATTTGAATCGAGATTTATTTCTATTACCTTCCTTTAGTAGAACAGCAGAAAGGCTCTAAATACTAAATACTCTCTACTAAATACTTTGGAACCACGGTTCGAATCTGCCACACCCGGACACAAAAAAAGCTCGACCAATGTCGAGCGTAAATCCTGTTCCCCAACATGAATAGCACAGCAGAAAGGCTCTAAATACTAAATACTTTCTACTAAATACTCCCCAAAGGTGGCAGGATGGCTTCAGCCCCACCAGACCCAAACTCTAACCCTGAAGCTCCTTCGGATCGAACCACGGTTCGAATCTGCCACACCCGGACACAAAAAAAGCTCGACCTAAGTCGAGCGTAAATCCTGTTCCCCAACATGAATAGCACAGCAGAAAGGCTCTAAATACTAAATACTTTATACTAAATACTATTCACCGGTGGCAGGATTGCTTCAGCCCCACAAGCCCCAAACTCTAACCCTGAAGCTCCTTCGGATCGAACCACGGTTCGAATCTGCCACACCCGGACACAAAAAAAGCTCGACCTAAGTCGAGCTTTTTTGTGTCGGGGTGGCAGGATTCGAACCTACGACCTCCACATCCCAAATGTGGCGCGATACCGGGCTACGCTACACCCCGAAAAGGTATCACCTTTGATTTTGTGTGGCACAAATATAAGGGGATATTTTTTAAATCCAATACCTTAAATAAATTTTCTCTGTAACCCACTGACTATTTGATTGATATTTTTAAAATCCATCGTAAAAAGCTGTTAAAAAGGCTATTTTAAGGTCACATCCAGGTACACCGAATGACGTCCATAGGTATCATAGAAAGGCTTATAAACCACTCCATCGATCTTGAACTCCAATGCCTCTGGATTGCCACTGATGGATTTCCCTAGATCTTTTGCATCCAAAGTAACCTTTCTCCACTCTTTTTGAGGCTCAGTTTCCTGTGCCGCCAATAAAATCGGTCCGTAGAATAAACTTGCAATATTGGGTTGGTCCATTACTGGATCTAAATGGAAGTCAAATGGCATGGTCAATTCAATAGTATCTCCATTTTTCCAATCTCTCTCAATGGCCAAATAGCTTCCTGGTTTAGCATCAACTTTTTGATCCTTGCCATTTATTTTCACAAAGAATCCTTTCTTTGCCCAGTTTGGCACACGAACATTCACAGCAAATTTTCCATTGCCCTTGATGTCCAAACGCGTACTATTCTGTTTTGGATAGCTGGTAGTCTGTGTTACTGTAATGCCTTTTTCCTTCCAATCCAGTGTAGATGGAATAAACAGGTTCACATAAAGTGAATTATTGTCTTTACTCTTAAAATAGATTGTGTTCTGCAATTTTGTACTGCTTTCGATTGCGGTACCATTACAACAGGTAAATCCTTTCATGTCGGGGTTTCCAAATTGCTTATTTGCCCCCGGCCTCAATGATACGTGATAGGTATTCGCTGGACTATTCTCGGCTACTGAAGCAAGGATATGGTTGTAAAGCCCTCTTTCATAATAATCCATCAATTCTGCTCGCTGATCGAAACGGAACAAATCACTTGTTAATTTCAGCATGTTGTAGGTAGCACAGGTTTCATTCTGTCCACCAGCTGAAAATCCGTTTTCATATAGGGTAGCTGGTTGGCTGATGAAACATTCCGCATTCGCTGGATTACGCGCTCCTGCAACTCCACCAATGCTGTACATATAGTCGTTGACTGCCTTGTACCAAAAGTTATCCGCAATCTTGAAATAATTAGGGTCATTAGAGGCTTTGTACATTTCGATACTTCCTACAATCTGCGGAATATGCTGGTTGGCATGCAAACCACGGAAGGTATCCACATTCTTTGCCAGACCATGCGAATGCTCTGGATCGCCATAGAACATCTTGATATTATCAAACAATTGAGCGGTAGAAAGGAAATGTGGATTCTTAGTGATCTCATATAACCTCGCCATGGATTCATTCATCCCTCCAAACTCACCTGCGATATAGGTATTCCACATTTTGATCAGGTTATCTTTCGGGATTTTATTCAATCGCTGGTAAACCCACTCACCCATTCCTTCAGCTACCTGTAATGCTTTTTTGTTACCAGAAACCTGGTAAATATCGATAAGACCTGCCAATATCTTATGCAGCGTATAATATGGAGCCCAAACTTGGGTAACCTTTGTACCATAGGTAGCTCCATTTTCAAGCATGATAAATTGGTCTGGCGGATAGGCACTGATAAAGCCTTCGCCCCAATTCCAATAATCCGTACGGATTCCAGCTTCGGTCAGGTCAGAATCAAAAGCGGTTTTGCCTGGACCAACGGGAATAGCAGTGGGATCAGAAACATGTTCGCCTTCATTTTCTTTTGCCTTTCCAGATAATTGCGCCAGATCATACAGGGTATTGACCATGTAATCCATCTTTTGGGCAAAGTTGTCTTGGAGCGCCTTATCATAAGCTGTACTTGCATAGGCTTGTGCAATAGCTGTAAGATAATGCCCTGTGGCATGTCCACGGAGTTTGGTATCCTGACTGTCCCACACCCCTAATGGAATGGCTCCAACAGGCTGTTTCTGACCAAAGGCATGGCGGAACATATACAAGAAAGAATTGGGATCCGTCTTGGCCAAGGTATTAACGAACTTATCGCGGTTTTCGATGAATTTAGTTTCTTCATTATGGCTATCCGAATTCAAAGTAACTTGGCTCAGCTCAAAAGGCAATAATTTTTCAGTTGGGGCTTTGGTATTCGCAAAACCTTTCACAGTTACAAAAGCCTTCGGTTTCAGATCAGTGCCTGGAATGCGTCCCGTTACCACATATTCTCCTGCCTTCAGGACCGCATCATTATCGATGTCTGCAGGCCAAAGGACGCGAACTTTAGGTCCTTTCATGCCTTCTTTATAATCACCATCCACATAGGAAGGCAATCGTGGAAGCTCACCCAAGCCAGTCTCCACTTTGACATCCGAGACCTTAAGTAAATATTGATTGTACAACTGCGCCTTTGTCAATTCATAGGTTGGCAGGTCATCCTCAGCTTTACCCATCGTCTTCTTGTCCTGACGAACGGCATTCTGACCATTAAAATAAATTCCAGAAACTTGTTTTTTAGTCAATGCAACTCTATAGATGCGGAAATCATGGACTAAAGCATTTAAGGTAGGACCCTCAGCTGACAAGGATTTACCGATATTGAACTTCCCAGAGCTATCAAAAAGCTTGGCAATCTCTTGCGGGATTTTATTGCCTTCGGCAACTTGTTTTCCATCCGCATAAGTAACAATGTTTTTCGAAAACACATCGACTACAATAGCAACATGAAGCCATTTATTCAATGCAGGCACCGGCGCGATGGCCCCTGCTTTAGTTTCTCCTTGATCTGTAATCAAAGCCTGAAAGCCTTTTTGGGCAGAAGTACCAAAAGGTGCAGCAAAGAAATGTTGGTTTTTATCCTTTCCAAAGTCAAAGATATATTGCCCAGTGCCATCTGATTTCAAGGAAAGCCAAACCGAAATACTTAAAGACTCCAAGCCGTTTAAGGTACCGGAAGGCAAGGTCAGATAATCATCCTTTGCCCCAGAAAGTGAAAGCACATTGCCAAACTTTTCATCTTTAATGAATTTGGGCTGGTTGTTTTTGGAATTGGCATGCAAGCCATTCCTTGACCAATCCTTGAGATTGCCATCAAACACATATCGCGCGATCATGCCCGTTTCACCAATTCCATCCAATATCTGATCTCCTGACTCTTGAGCAACCAACAGGTTTACTCCACCAATCCAAATGATCAACAATCCAAATATCTTTGCCATGCTATTTGTAAGACCCATAAAAATTCTTGAATACTTAAATAAATAATGTTTTTCCTAATCCAGATTTCTCAGATTATAAAGTTGAAAAAAAACTTCCTACATCTTCAATCCCTTTTTAGCCATTATTTGCAGGATTTTAACTTCCGTAAAAAAACAAAAGAGCCATCGGTTGATGGCTCTTTCTAGGTTTAGGTTTTAGTTTAACAATAATTAAAATTTTCCAGTTCTTTTATCCCACCACATCTGTTCACCCCAAACAAAATCTTTCAGTTTTTCTGCTTCTTTATTTACATTGACAGCATTATACAGGTATTCATTGTTTGGATAGGGTAATCGGAATGGCTGATCGTTATGCGCATTGCCATAAATAGAGTTCAGTGAAGGGTAATTGGTAGATGGAATTCCGGTACGACGGTACAGGGTCCATGCTTCGAAATTATTCTTGAACAAGGCCACCCACATATCCCAATAGATACGTTCTTTCGTATTGTTCCATTTTCCTTTGCCAGCCAAATATTTCACGATATCAGCTTCTGCAATCTGGTTGTCTTCCATAGAAATCCTGACTGCTTTTTCATAAGCCTGTTGAGCGGTCATTTTCACATTGTAACCAAGCATCGCCGCTTCAGCTAGGATATAAAAAGTCTCAGAAGATTTATAGAATGGCGTAAATCCAACAGGATCATTCATGTATTTATCACCAATGAATGAAATGGAAGTTAAGGGAGTAGGTCCGCTTTTTGCTCCATTTTGAAAGCCACGGTAAACTCCATCGGAAGTTTTGTTGGCTACTTTGGCAATCCTTGGATCTTCAGTTTCCAATAAATGATCGATAAAAATATCAGCCATCCCAAAATTGTCTATACGCTTGCCTACGATACCGTTGTTATACCAAGGTTCGTAATATGGAGCTGCTCCAGGATATTTCAGGTAACAGTTCTCGGCATTGGTTTCCAAAACTGGGTATTTGGTTGAATTGCCTGCAATCTCTTCAATGGTCGATTTGGCTAAAGCTGGAGCTACCCCCGAAATACGCATGGCAAGGCGAAGGCGAAGGGAATTACAGAACTTCTGCCATTTTTCCATATCACCCTTGTAGATAAAATCGCCGGCACCCAGCTCATCTGTCCCTAATCCTGCCGCCATTTCATCAGCAATGGTTTTTAAGTCTTGCAAAATCTTAGGATAAATATCTTCTTGCTTATCATAAGCTGCCTTTAGGATATTGCCCTTATCTTCCGCTCCTTTCAAGGCCTCTGAATAGGGGACATTGCGCCATCCATCGGTTAAATAGGACCACATATAATTTTGCCAAATACGGGACACAAAACGGATGTTTTTATAACCATCCGGACTTGCATCGGTTAATTTCATCAGTTCCTGCAACTGCGTGTTGTTATAATAACATGCAGCCCATCTATTACCGAAGGTATTATTCGTAGGGACCAATCCTCCCATATAGTCCATGTACTGGATCTTCACAATATAGCCTGCAAACGTTCCGTAGCCATCCACATCACCCCCAAACGATTCACCGGTATTGCGCAAAACATTGGCTAAGATATTGGTTGGCGGCACCTCGGTCAGCGCATCAGGATCAGTGTTGACTTCTTCAAAAGATTTGGTACAACTTGATGTTGCCAGCCCTATCATCAAAAAGCAAGCAACCGTATATCTATTAAATTTAATTCTCATGATTTCTGTTTTCTTAAAATGTAACCCCCAACTTAAGACCGATACTACGTGAAGAAGGCACTGAAGCTTGCTCAAAACCTACCCCACGGCTATCACTCGATACCCCTCCTGTTTCAGGATCTATCCGCATTGTATTGGATTTATGTGTCCAAAGAAGCGCTAGATTGGATCCGATCAAAGACAGATTTACTCGTTTGATACCACGCATGTTCTGTAGGTATCTAGAAGGAACATTGTAGGATAGATATGCTTCCCTTAGTTTCAAGAATGAACCATCAAAAACATAGGTCTGAGCAATACCACCGCTTTCAAACCATGTTTGCGCGTCAGTTTCGATTGTATTTTCAACCCAGTTTCCGTTAGCATCCTGCATAACGAATTTCTCATCGGTCATCACATCTCTACCTGCCACGATAGCCTTTTCACGAATTCCGTTCTCGGCAGTGATGGCAGCTACCCCCGCTGTATAGGAGTGGCTCATGGTTTGTGACCAGATATCCCCACCAACGCGTAGGTCAAACATAAAGCCCATTGAGAAGTCCTTGTACCTGAAATCATTTCGCCAACTGGCTAAAAACTTAGGAGTAGTATTTCCAATGATCTGGGCATTCTTATTGACTACCAAACCTCGGTTATTAACTTTGATCGCTCCTTTCATCGGTCCGTCTTCAACACGGTCGTATCCGCCACCAATCAACGAGCCCCAACGTTCGCCTTTGCGGGCAACATTGGCAATACCCCATGTCCATCCAATCTGATAAACATTTAAGTCCAGCTCTGGATAGAGTTCGATAACCTTACTGTTATCTTTGGCATAATTGATATAGGTCGTCCAATTAAAGCCTTCTTCTTTTCTAATCACATCCCCTCTTAATTGCACCTCAATACCTTTATTCTCAATTTCTCCAGCGTTAAGCAACATGGAACTAAATCCAACAACATTGGAAGTGGTTACTGCCAAGATCTGATCTTTGGTTGATTTATAGTAGTATACTACATCGGCATGGATTCTATCATCCAAGAAACCGATTTCGGTACCAATCTCCCAGGTCCTAATTTGCTCTGGTCTCAGGTTCGCATTCGGGAATACCATCGAGCGGAACATTTGTGCTACCCCACCAAATGCATTGTTCTGTGGATAGTAATATGCTCTATTCTGGTATGCTGTCGTACCCGCACCAATCTCTGCCCAACCACCTCGGATCTTCCAAAAGTTCAATACACTATTTCTCAGACTCGGGAAACTACTCGTAGGCAACCAGCTCATACTGATAGATGGATAAAAGAAATCATCCTTGATCGTCGAACTCCAATCATTTCTGGCCGTCAAGTCCATATAGATCTGGTCCTTCCAGCCTAGATTTGCAGTCGCAAAAACAGAATTCGAACGGACATGGCTATGGTCCATTGTGGTAACCGCATCACCAACCCTATTTGCAATGGTATATACTCCCAGAACCGTCAAAGCATCCGCTCCCATTACATTGGTTTCCCACATCAGGTTCCTGTAATTCGCTCCAGCAGACGCCAAAACGTTGAAATCACCGAATTGCTTGTTGAAGGTTGCAATGAAATCGAGGTTTAATTCTGTATTGTCTGTCTTGCGGTCACGGAATCCACCATAAGGAAAGGCACTGTTGTAATAATTCTTTTCAAAGGCCTTTAAATTGTAATAATCCAAACCGGCACGTCCTTCGAATTTCAAGAATTCAAAAGGTTGGTAATACAAGGAACTCTTTCCGAAAAAACGATCCCTTTTATAGGAATTCGTATTCTCATAGATATTGAAATAAGGGTTCACATGGTAATTGGTATTCCAGTTGTAATAGGTATAGTTTCCTTGTTCATCTCTTTGGTCCCAATTATCTTTTAGGCTTTGCATATTGATTTGCCTACCCGACCATATAAAACCGTTCATTGGGTTGTTACCATCGTAACCTTGGTTTAGGATGTTATCACTTTCTGTACGGGTATAATTGGTGCTGACATCAAAGGAAACCTTTTCTGAGATGTTGGTATTGTTGTTCAGCTGTAAACTATATCTTTTTTGGTCCGTATTCGGAACTGTACCATTTTGATCCCTAAATGACAAGGAAGCACGGGTGCTTGATTTATCGCTTTGGGCCAAAATAGAAAGGTTATGATTCATCGAGAATCCAGGCTGGAAGAAGTCACGGATATTATCTTTTTGGGAAACCCAAGGTGTAGGAGTCCGAACGCCATTATTCACCGGACTATCAAATTGCGGCAAATTCAGGCCAACATCTAAACGTGGTCCCCATGACTCATCGAATCCATCCCAAACTCCTGTTTGCCCTGTTCCATCCACATAGGCGAAACCTTTAGTTTGCGCATAATCTTGATAAGAGATTTTGCCATTCGATGCTTGAAAGTCATTATAGTGTTTTTCATCACCATTATAACCTTGACCATATAGGTTTTGGACCTTAGGCAAGTAGGCAGCTTGATCGACTGAGAAGTTACCATCATAGGATAACTGTATGCCCTTGTCGCCTCGTTTACCCGATTTGGTGGTAATTAAGATTACACCATTACCAGCACGCATACCATATAAAGCAGCTGAACCACCTTTTAGGACGGTGATGGTTTCGATATCTTCAGGATTGATATCATTGATCCCTGATCCATAATCGACACCAGAATAGGTATTGTCGCCCGAACGCTGGGTATCGTTGGAAATAGGTACTCCATCCACCACGATCAAAGGTTGCTGATCAGCCTTTACAGAAGAGTTACCCCTTAAACTGATCCGGGATGATGCACCTACCGTTCCGCCAAATTGATTGACCTGAACACCTGCTACCTTTCCAGATAACGCACTGGTCACATTCAGCTGGCCAGCTTGGGTCAACTCTTTCGCCCCGACTTCCTGCACCGTAAAAGGCAAGGATTTCTTTTCCCTGGAAATACCTAATGCAGTGACAACGACTTCGTCAAGTCCTTCTGTACTGGGGTCCAGAATGATTTCAAGAGTCGTCTGATTTGATAAGTTGATAACTTTTCTGCTGTACCCCAAAGCCGAGACATTCAACTGTCCAGCTTGATCATAAGAGAGGGTAAATTCACCATTGGCACCAGTTTGAGTCGCAGTACCATTTTTCAATGTTAATGTAACTCCTGAAATTGGTGCTCCGCTTTCGTCGACAACTCGGCCTTTCAGTTGCGTTTGGGCAAACAAAACGGTCGAGAAGAATAGACTAGCTGCCAAAGAGGTAATAAGTCTTTTGTTCATCTAGTTAGTGTGTTTATTGGTTATTCAATTTCTGACTAGCTAATTTCCAAAGATTTAGGACAGGATAGTGACCGTATAATACCCTATTCCAACCATATTTTAACCTTAACATTTATAAATTAACCTTTCGATAAATATTAGCGCAATCAAGAAAAACACCCTTAACAAGCTCATTTATTGAACTTTATTCAGGACAAAAAATAATAATTGAAAAAACAGGTGGATATTCAGGAATAAATATGGAATTGGTTTAGAATTTTTTTACTTTTGCAGGCATTCTACGAAATGTAGAACATTTTTAAAAAAGAATTTTCAAATATCAAAATAAAGCTGTAATATTGCATTCCGATTTTTACAGGTTAAATATCGTTATTAATTACTCAGAATCATGGATTTAGTAAAATTTGTAGAAGAACAAGCGGTAGTAAAAAATGAAAATCCCGCTTTCAAAGCCGGAGATACCATCAGCGTTCATTATAAAATTCGCGAAGGAAATAAAGAGCGTGTACAGGTGTACCAAGGTGTGGTAATTCAATTAAACAGCGAAGGAGCTAATGCTACTTTTACCGTTCGTAAAATCTCTAACGGTATTGGTGTAGAGCGTATTTTCCCTGTAAACTCTCCTAACATTGAGAAAATAGAAGTTAACAGCATTGGTAAAGTACGTCGCGCTAAATTATTTTATTTACGTGGTCTTACCGGAAAAGCTGCTCGTATCAAATCAAAAAGATAATCGAGAGACTTTAAAAATTATATTTAAGGGCTTCGCATTTGCAAAGCCCTTATTTATTTGCCCTTTACCCAAGCAATTAATTCTGAATTACCTCAGGCTTGGTTCCCATAATCTCATCTATCTTTTCTTTCACTTCTGTCGTAATCAAGGGAAGGACATCCAACGCTTTCAGGTTTTCAGTCAACTGACTTTCTTTGGTCGCTCCCAAGATTGCCGTTGTTACATTCGGGTTACTGATACACCAAGCGATGCACAAAGTTGGCAGTGAAACTCCAAGCTCATTGGCGAAATCTCCTAGCGCTTTTACCCTATTTAACTTTTCATTCACTACGGCCTTATCCCGCAGCCATTCATAGCCTTCCAGAGACATCCTAGAGCCTTCAGGGATCCCATCATTATACTTTCCAGTCAGAAGACCAGAAGCTAATGGGCTCCAAATGGTCGTGCCCATGCCTACATTCCTAAATATCGGCGCATAATCCACCTCAATCTTTCTTCTATTGAACAGATTATATTCAGGCTGCTCAACGGATGGCCCTTCTAGCCCTAATTCCTTAGCAATCATATGTGCCTCCATGATCTCAGCTGCTGACCACTCTGATGTACCCCAATAAAAAACTTTGCCTTGTTGGATCAGGGTATTCATCGTTCTCACGACTTCTTCTATGGGTACATTTTGATCAGGGCGATGGCAATAATAAAGATCGAGGTATTCTACCTGCATCCTTTCCAAGGCTTCATGGCAGGCTTCCATCAAATGCTTCCTGCTCAATCCATGTTGATTAGGTTTTTTATCCACTCCTTTCCATCCAAAGTAGGCCTTACTCGACAGTACATAAGAAGACCTATCCCAGTTCAGCTTTTTCAACACCCTGCCCATCATTTCTTCAGAAAGACCAGCAGAGTACACCTCAGCATTATCAAAGAAGTTTACACCAGACTCGTAAGCCTGCGCCATAAGGCGCTCATTGGTGTTATCATCAGTTTGTCTGGCAAAAGTAACCCACGATCCAAATGACAGTGCACTCAGCTGAAGGCCACTCTTTCCCATTCTTCTGTATTCCATATTATTTGATTTTTATCCTAAAGTTAGCAGATTTCCATTTCCCCAAGCATCTGTGGAAAGTAAAAAAACGAGCAATTATACTCCCAACTGATTGACTTTCGTTTCGTTAACCTCACAATTGGTCTCGAACGATTTTTTTTAGACCTTATTTAATAAAATTTCGTACCTTTGTATCCCGTACATAGAGCAGATGAACGATGCTTTTTATCTAGGCATCTAAGTTAGAAATCCATTATTGTTATGACTAAATATATCTTTGTTACGGGCGGCGTAACTTCGTCGTTAGGGAAAGGAATTATTGCAGCTTCCCTTGCCAAGCTTCTCCAAGCACGTGGTTTAAAAGTAACCATCCAGAAATTTGACCCGTACATCAATATTGATCCAGGAACATTGAACCCTTATGAACATGGCGAATGTTATGTTACAGAGGACGGTGCTGAGACGGACCTTGACTTAGGTCACTACGAACGTTTCTTGAATGTTCCTACATCCCAAGCAAACAACGTTACAACAGGCCGTATCTACAGCCATGTGATCGAACAAGAACGCGCTGGTGCCTATCTAGGCAAAACCGTTCAGGTCGTTCCGCACATCACAGACGAGATCAAACGCCGTATGTTACTATTGGGCCAGTCTGGAGAATATGATATTGTCATCACTGAATTAGGTGGTACTGTTGGTGATATCGAATCCCTACCTTTTATTGAAGCAGTACGTCAATTACGTTGGGAGTTGGGCAATAACGACTCTTTGGTAATTCACTTGACATTGGTCCCTTACCTAGCAGCTGCAGGTGAGCTTAAAACCAAACCTACGCAACACTCCGTTAAAACATTATTGGAATATGGTGTTCAACCCGACATCTTGGTATGTAGAACCGAGCACAAACTGAACAATGATATCCGTAAAAAGTTAGCCTTGTTCTGCAATGTAAACATCAATGCCGTAGTGGAATCTATCGATGCCCCTACGATCTATGATGTGCCATTGAACATGTTGAAAGAGCAATTAGACAAAACTGTCTTGGCTAAATTGAAACTTTCTACCAAGAATGAACCAGATCTAGAAAACTGGAAATCCTTCTTAGGCAGATTGAAAAACCCTACAGACGAAGTCAATATCGGCCTAGTAGGTAAATATGTAGAGCTTCCAGATGCCTACAAATCTATCGCTGAAGCATTTATTCATGCAGGTGCTACCAATGAGACCCGCGTGAAAGTAAAATATATCGCCGCTGAAAGTGTTAACCAAGAAAACGTCGGAGAAAAACTGAAAGGTTTGGACGGCGTATTGGTTGCTCCTGGATTCGGAGAACGTGGACTAGATGGTAAATTAGAAACCATCCGTTACGTGCGTGAAAACAAAATCCCTTTCTTCGGAATCTGTTTAGGAATGCAGTGTTCAGTTATTGAGTTCGGAAGAAATGTATTGGGCCTTAAAGGTGCAAACAGCTTCGAAATGGACGAAAACACTCCACATCCTGTTATCAACTTGATGGAAGAGCAAAAGAACATCAAAAACATGGGTGGAACCATGCGTTTGGGTGCTTATGACTGTGAGATCAAAAAAGGAACCAAGGCATACGGCGTTTATGGCAAGTCGAAAATTACAGAAAGACACCGCCACCGTTACGAATTTAACAATGCGTATCTAAAAGATTACGAAAAGGCCGGAATGATCGCTTCAGGTATCAATCCAAGCACTGGCTTAGTAGAAATCGTGGAACTGAAGGACCATCCTTTCTTTGTTGCTGGACAATTTCATCCAGAATTAAAGTCAACAGTGGTAAATCCTCACCCACTTTTTGTTAGCTTTGTAGCCGCTGCATTAACGCATAAAAAATCAAAGTAGAGTTTAGACCTCTATATATTAATAGTAATTATTAAACAATGGATAGAAATAACATTCTAGGTTTCATCTTCATCTTTGCCATCTTGGCTGGATCCTTCTACTTCCTGAAGCCATCCGATGCCGAGATCAAAAAAGAACAACAACATCAAGATTCAATCAAAAGAGCAAAAGAAGGACTAGCTCCAATCAGCGATTCCTTAAAAGCTGCTACCACTACCACCCCTGCCGTTCCAGATTCTGTGCTGTTGAGCCAACCTTTTGGCTCTGCCTCCGTAGGATCGGAGCAAATCGTTACTTTGGAAAACGAACTCCTAAAAGTAAACGTGAGCAACAAAGGTGGTCGCGTAAAATCAGTTGAACTTAAAGGTGAGACTAATTTCGACGGATCTAAACTTATCTTATTCGAAGGCGATGAGAATCGTTTTGGCCTTGAATTCAATATCCCAGGAAAGGCTGTAAAAACAAATGACTTATTCTTCCAAGCTCAAGGAGCTAGCTTCTCCGTAGCTGGACAGGACGCTAAGTCATTGACCATGCGTCTTTCTTACGCTGCAGACAAATACATCGATTACATATACACCTTAAAAGGCAATGATTACAACGTACAGTTTGATATCAAAACCGTTGGAATCGGAAGCTTAGTTGATGTAAGCTCAAATAAAATGCTATTGAACTGGGAAACCACTTTGATGCAAAAAGAGCGTAACGTGAAGTCTGAACGTGAGAAATCTGGAATCTTCTATAAAGAAGTAGATGGCTCAGTAGACCACCTATCAGAAACCAGTGACGATGAAGAAAAACTAGAAAAGAAAGTTTCATGGATTGCTTTCAAACAGCACTTCTTCTCGAGCATCTTGACTAGCAAAGAAGGTTTCGTGAATGCAGACCTTAAGTCTACCTTAATCACACAAGATAGCGTAGTTAAGCATTACCGTGCTTCAACTGAATTAGCATTAAACAAACAAAACGAAAGCCTACATGGCTTCAGCTTCTTCTTCGGTCCAAACAAATACAAAACGTTAAAGGCTGAAGGTAATGGTTTTGATAAGATCATTAACATGGGCTGGGGACCAATGGGCTGGATCAATAAATTCATCACGGTTCCTATCTTCGATTTCTTAGATGGATTCAATATGAACTATGGTATCGTGATCTTGATCCTTACCTTGTTCTTAAAACTTCTGATGTTCCCATTAACTTACAAATCTTACCAATCAATGGGTAAAATGCGTGTGTTAAAACCTCAGTTGGATGAGATCAAAGCTAAGGTTGGTGATGACAACCCAATGCTGTTGCAACAAGAACAAATGAAGCTTTATAAGCAAGCCGGTGTAAACCCACTTGGTGGATGTCTTCCTTTATTGCTTCAGATGCCTTTCACATTAGCCTTCTTCTTCTTCTTCCCGAACTTGTTCGAATTACGTGGAGAAAGCTTCCTATGGATTAAAGATCTATCAACATACGATGCACCCATCACATTTGCACCTCTTCCTTTATTAGGTGTAGACCACATCTCGTTCATGTGTATCTTGATGACTTTGACCACCTTGTTGACCACTTGGTACAACAACTCCACTTCAGGAGCTGTAAACAACCAAATGAAATACATCGGTTACATCATGCCATTGGTATTCTTCTTTGTATTGAATAGCTTCCCAGCAGGTCTGAACTACTACTACTTCTTATCAGCTGTTCTTACCTTCTTAACCCAAGTGATCATCCGTCAATTCGTAAACGATGACAAGATCCTTGCAGGTATCGAAGCCAACAAAAAGAAACCAGCATCCGAAAAGAAACAATCCTCCTTCCAAAAGAAAATGGAAGAAATGATGAGAGCACAACAAGCCGCTCAACAGAATAAGGATAAAAAATAAAAACAAAGATCCCCGGTTTTAATAACCGGGGATCTTTGTTTTTTATTAGTATTGAGATTTGAGTATTGAGATATGAGATATTAACCTTTCTATCTCAAACCTCACATCTCATATCATTAGTATTGAGATATGAGTATTGAGATATGAGATATCAACCTTTTCTATTTCAAATCTCACATCTCATTTCTTATATCATTAGTATTGCGATGAGTAATGAAATATGAGATATTACCCTTTCTATCTCAAATCTCATATCTCATATCTCACATCCCCCTTACACAAAAGCACTAAATCCTGTGATACTTCTTCCGACGATCAAGGAATTGATCTCTTTGGTTCCTTCGTAGGAGTAGATCGCTTCTGCGTCGGCAAGGAAGCGCGCTACATTGTATTCCAATAGGATTCCGTTGCCGCCCATTACTTCACGGGCTTTGGACACGATATCGCGCATCCGAAGAGTACAGAAAACTTTGGCAAGGGAGGCATGTTCGTCTTTAAGTTTTTCATCATCCTGCAATTCGGACAGACGGAATACCAGGGTCTGCATAGCGGTCAGATTGGACAGCATTTCGACCAGATGGTTTTGGATCAATTGGAAGGATGCAATAGGCTTACCGAATTGTTCTCGTTTGATGGTATAATCCAAGGCATTCTCATAGGCACCACGAGCACATCCAACAGCCATCCAAGCCACTCCGGCCCTGGTCATCTGTAACACCTTGGCCGTATCCTTAAAGGAATTGGCATTAGGCATACGATCTGATTCAGGAACCACACAGTCCGTTAATGTTATCAGACCGTTCTGAACGATACGCAATGCCATCTTATCTTTGATTTTCTCGACCGAGAAGCCTGGATTCTCCTTGCGGACAATAAATCCCTTCACCTGTTGGTCATCCAGATCCCTAGCCCAAATAATGGTAATATCTGAGAAGGTCGAGTTACCGATCCATTTCTTTTGTCCGTTCAAAATCCAATTGTCCCCATCCCGTTTACAGGTTGTTGTCAATCCACCGGCTGTTGCAGAACCCACCAAAGGCTCTGTCAATCCGAATGCACCGATCTTATTCAGTTGCTGCATGGCAGGCAACCATTCATTTTTCTGTTCATCCGATCCGCACATATAGATCGAACCCATTGCCAATCCACTTTGAACACCCAAAAAAGTTGCGATGGATGGATCGACACGGCCAAATTCAGCGGCAATAATACCATCCATTAAGGAAGTACCGCCCGCACAGCCATAGCCATCATATACATAGCCGCAGACATTGAGCTCCCTTAACTTGGGAATGATCTCAAAAGGAAATTCATCGTGCAGCCAATATTTATTGACGATAGGTTGAATTTCAGTTTCCAAGAACGTCCTGACTTTCATCTGCAAGGCCCTATCTTCTTCGGAAAGTTTTGCGGATATATCGTAAAAATCAGCATTTATTGGGGGCGGATCTTTTTTCTTTTTACTTCCAGTCAACATTTTCATGGCCATTTTGAGCTGATTTTCGTCCATTTTGGAAACTGCACCCAAAACTTCGGCCAAATCCACCTTCTTCGATATCTTCTCCAATTGCTCCAAATCCACTGATTTCATGAGCTTTAGGATGTTCTGTAGTCTTTCTAGCATAGTATTCTTTTAAAAATTTAACAGAAATATAACAATTTTTGTTTTTTCTTGTTGCAAATCAACAAAACAGTAGTATATTTGCGCTGCCTTAAGGAAAATATTTAAAATCAAACGACTGAAAATCAAAAGGTTCAATAAAAATTTTAAAAAATTATCTTTTCTTGGGTTACCTTTTTAGGTATTGGGTATTAAGAATTAAATAAACAAATTTGTTTCAACTAAATAGAAAATTAAAAATGAAAAATTTATTCAAATTCGGATTCTTAGGTTTAGCATTAACTATCGCTGTTGCTTCTTGTAACAACGCTGAAACTAAAACTGAAGCTACTGCTGACTCTTTGTCAAACGTTGTAGATTCAACTACTGAAAACGTAGCTGACTCTTTAGAAAATGTTGCTGATTCAGTTCGTGCAACTGGTGATTCTATCGCTGATTCTTTGAAAAACGTTCAATAATCCGAACAGATTTTAAAAATACATCAAGAGCTCGTTTAAGAAACGAGCTTTTGTTGTTTATGGAAGAGATATGAGTATTGAGATATGAGAATTGAGATATTAACCTACACTTTTATTCTCTCACATCTCAAATCTTAAATCTCACATCCCCATTAACCTAATACTCCCACTGTCTCACATCTTAAATCTCACATCCATCCCCATTAACCTAATATCCCACAGTCTCCCATCCCCAATTTCACATCCATCCCCATTAACCTAATATCCCACAGTCTCCCATCCCCAATTTCACATCCCCCCAAATAAGCTAACACGCTCACTGTCTCCCATCTCATATCTCAAATCTCACATCTATTTCTTATTTTTGCATCCGTACTAAAGAAAATAAAATGACTTTATCCCCATTGACTGCAATCACACCCATTGATGGCAGATATTACAATACCAGCAAAGATCTATCGAATTACTTCTCAGAGTTCGCATTAATAAAATACCGTGTCTTAGTTGAAGTAGAATACTTTATCGCGCTTAGCGAATCAGGTATTCCGCAATTGAGCCATTTTGATGGTAGCTTAAATGATAAGTTACGTGATATCTACAAAAACTTCAGTCTGGAAGATGCACAATGGATTAAGGAAACAGAAAAGGTGACCAACCACGATGTGAAAGCCGTGGAATACTTCCTGAAAAATGAATTTGAAAAATTAGGTCTGCATGACTCCCTTGAATTCATCCACTTTGGTCTGACATCACAAGACATCAATAATACCGCCATCCCTCATTCTTGGAAGGATGCCTTGAAGGATGTATACCATCCTGCCATCAATGAATTGTTGGAGGAATTGAAAAAACTGAGTGCAGAATGGGAGAATGTTTCCATGTTGGCCCGTACACATGGCCAGCCGGCCTCTCCTACCCGTTTAGGAAAAGAAATCAAAGTATTTGTAGAACGTATCGAAAAACAGTTGACCCTGTTGAAACAAGTTCCATTCTCGGCCAAATTCGGTGGAGCTACTGGTAACTTCAACGCTCACCATGTTGCCTACCCAAACAATGATTGGGTTGCCTTCGGAAACAAATTCGTTAACGAAACATTAGGCCTTGATCGATCCCAAACGACTACCCAAATTGAACATTACGATAACTTCGCTGCCAGCTGCGACGGCTTAAAGCGCATCAACAATATCATTATCGACCTTTGTCGTGATGTATGGACCTACATCTCCATGGATTACTTCAAACAAAAGATTACTGCAGGGCAGATTGGTTCATCAGCCATGCCTCACAAAGTTAATCCGATCGATTTTGAAAATGCAGAAGGAAACTTAGGTTTAGCGAATGCGGTATTGGAACATTTAGCAGCCAAACTTCCGATCTCCAGATTACAGAGAGATCTGACCGACTCCACCGTGCTTAGAAACATCGGCGTTCCATTCTCTTACACCTTGATCGCGATCAAATCAACATTGAGAGGATTGAGAAAATTGATCTTGAACGAAGCAGCCTTTCAAGCAGACCTTGAAAACAACTGGGCGGTGGTAGCAGAGGCGATCCAAACTATTTTGAGACGCGAAGGATATCCAAAACCTTATGAGGCATTGAAAGACCTGACTCGTACCAATACCCACGTAACCAAAGACACGATTGCGGCATTTGTCGATCAATTGAATGTTACAGAAGAGGTTAAAGAAGAAATCAAAGCGATCTCTCCAAGCAACTATACCGGCGTAAAGCTGTAAGCTTTTACGAAGTAATGACGCTTAGCAATAGGTATTAACAGTATATTTGTGTTTTTATTTTACTATTAGAATTCATGGCAACGATTAACGTATATACAGAAAGCACCCCCAATCCAGCAACAATGAAGTTCTTGGTCAATAAATTATTGATCAACGGAAGCTTGGATTATCCAGATAGAGAGAAGGCGCAGGAATCTGCTTTTGCAAAGGAACTATTCAAGTTCAACTTTGTGAACGGCGTTTTCTTTGCCAGCAATTTCGTTACCATTACCAAAACTGAAGATGCAGAATGGGATGATATCGAAGCCTTATTGAAAGAATTCGTTAAGGGAGCGGTAGAATCTGAATTGGCAGTGAAACCTGTTGAACATTCCGAAGATGTAGTTTTCGAAGGAAATGACGTGGAAATAAAAATCCAACAGGTATTGCATGACTATGTTCGCCCAGCGGTAGAACAAGACGGTGGTGCAATCGCTTACAAGTCTTTTGACAATGGAACGGTTACCGTTGAATTACGCGGATCATGTTCGGGTTGTCCTTCTTCAACCATTACCTTAAAGGCCGGAATCGAAGGTTTATTGAAGCGCATGGTCCCTGAAGTGGAAGAAGTTGTTGCAAATGCAATGTAACATAGAACAAAAAGTATTTAGTAATTAGTATTTAGACCTTCTGTGTAGGGATATGGATTTTAAGTATTAATAAACTAAATCAGAAAATACAAGGAAGAGTCGCCCAAAATGGCGACTCTTTTTTTGTGCTCTGGGCTTTCAAAATCGATCAAAAATCGGCGAGGTCCTTCGGGAATGCTTTTGGTCTTGTTCGAGGCATATTCGGAAATTTCAAAACATGGCTCGAACAAGGTCAATAGGAGCTCCGGAAGAACTTGCCAATGCCCTTCGGAATTTAAAGCTTTAGTAGAGTTAAACAATTCCAAAATTTTTGTATATTCAGAGCAGGTCAATTGACCACCTAGACTTATAATTTTTGGATAAATGTGAATTGTGGACAAAATTCCTTTGGAACCGTTGGTTACGGTCTAAATAATTCAGCTTTTTCAAGGGCACTCCATTAAAAATCACTAACTTTATCGGCAAAATAATCGAAACTTTATACTTTAAAATGAGTGCAGATATAAACAAATTAGAACAGATCGCTTCGCAAGTAAGAAGAGACATTGTTCGTATGGTGCATGCATGCCAATCAGGACACCCAGGGGGATCATTGGGTTGTACTGACTATTTTGTGGCCTTGTACTTTCACGCGATGAAACATGACCCATCATTCAACATGGATGGCATTGGTGAAGATATTTTCTTCTTGTCTAACGGTCACATCTCTCCGGTTTTCTACAGTACCTTAGCTAGAGCTGGTTATTTTCCAGTGAGCGAATTAGCTACCTTCAGAAAAATCAACTCTCGTCTTCAAGGACACCCAACTACGCATGAGCACCTGCCAGGAATCCGTATTGCTTCTGGTTCTTTGGGCCAAGGGCTTTCCGTATCGATCGGTGCAGCACAAGCTAAAAAGTTGAACAAAGACAACAGTTTAGTTTATGTTTTGATGGGTGATGGTGAATTGCAAGAAGGTCAGGTTTGGGAAGCTGCTATGTATGCGCCTCACAATAAAGTAGACAATTTGATCGCTGCAGTGGATTACAACCGCGCGCAGATCGATGGTTCAACTGATGATGTATTGTCATTAGGAAATCTTCGCGCTAAATGGGAAGCTTTTGGATGGGACGTATTGGAAGTGGATAAAGGGAATGACATGGCATCTGTAATTGCTGGATTGGACGAGGCGAAATCTCGTACCGGAAAAGGCAAACCGGTGATCATCTTATTGCACACTGAAATGGGTTCAGGTGTTGATTTCATGATGGGATCGCACAAATGGCATGGGGTTGCTCCTAACGATGAGCAATTAGAATCTGCCTTAAACCAAATCCCTAGAACCGTAGGCGATTATTAATCACTGTTTAGACGATAGTTTTGTAATGAAAAAATACACATACACAGAATCAAAAGATACACGTTCAGGTTTCGGAGCTGGTTTATTGGAAGCTGGCCAGAAAAACGAAAACGTAGTAGCCTTATGTGCTGACTTGATCGGTTCATTGAAAATGAACGACTTTATAAAAGCTTATCCAGAGCGTTTCTTCCAAATTGGTATTGCGGAAGCCAACATGATGGGTATCGCTGCTGGTCTTACCATCGGTGGTAAGATTCCTTTCACTGGTACTTTTGCCAACTTCTCTACTGGCCGTGTTTATGACCAGATCCGTCAATCTATTGCTTATTCTGGCAAGAACGTTAAGATCTGTGCTTCACACGCTGGTTTGACACTTGGTGAAGATGGTGCTACCCACCAGATCTTAGAAGATATCGGTCTGATGAAAATGTTACCTGGAATGACAGTGATCAATCCATGTGACTTCAACCAAACAAAAGCGGCTACTATTGCGTTAGTAGACCATGAAGGTCCTGTTTACCTTCGTTTCGGACGCCCTGTAGTTCCTAACTTCACGCCTGCTGACCAAAAATTTGAGATCGGTAAAGCGGTGATGTTGAACGAAGGTACCGATGTAACGATCGTAGCAACAGGTCATTTGGTATGGGAAGCGATCCAAGCGGGTGAAGAATTGGAGAAATTAGGCATCAATGCTGAAATCATCAATATCCACACCATTAAACCATTGGATGAGGAAGCGATCCTAAAATCAGTGACTAAGACTGGATGCGTGGTTACGGCTGAAGAGCATAACCGTCTTGGTGGTCTTGGCGACAGCGTGGCGCAATTATTGGCACAAAAATTACCGACTCCACAAGAGTATGTTGCCGTAAACGATAGCTTCGGCGAATCGGGAACGCCAGCACAGTTGATGGAAAAATACGGTTTGAATGCCGCAAATATTGTGAATGCAGTACGTAAAGTAATTACAAGAAAATAACAATCTATGGAAGATTCCCTGATAATAGCAAAGTTTGCGGATGAAAAAACTCGTGAAGAGGCATTCCGCTTGTTGCTTAAAAAATATCAGCAAAAGATTTATTGGCATGTCAGACGGATGGTCATTGACCATGATGATGCCGATGATGTTGTACAAGATATCTTTATCAAAGTATGGCGCAATCTTGAGAAATTCAGGGAAGATTCGCAATTGTATACTTGGTTATACCGCATTGCTACCAATGAGTGTATCACCTTCTTGAACAAGAAAAAGCAAAAGCAGAGTGTTTCATTGGATGATGAAAGCTCTGCTTATCTTTCCGATTCCTTGGCAGACGGTGCCTACTTCAACGGCGACAAAGCACAAATGAAATTACAGCAAGCTCTTTTGACCTTGCCGGACAAACAAAGATTGGTCTTTAACATGAAGTATTTCGAGGATATGAAGTACGAAGAAATATCCGATGTGTTAGGAACCAGTGTCGGAGCCTTAAAAGCTTCATACCACTTAGCAGTAAAAAAAATAGAGAACTTTTTTGCCTCAAACGATTAAACCTTTTGCCGCAAAAACCATCTATTATGGTACTATGAAAGAAAATAACACATATTACGAAAATTTAGGAGGCAACCAACTACCTAACTCGTTGCGTGTCAACCCTTTCATTGTACCTGAAAATTACTTTGAAAAGCTAACCGAAAGAAGTCTATTCTTCGCTAAACTTGATCAAATTTCAGACACAGGAAAAGCAGGATTGAGCACCCCAAATGGATTCTTTGAACAACAAGAATCCCAACTGTTAGGTCAAATCAAGATCGACCAGTATAGAGTTGCTGAAAGCTTCAGTGTACCTGAGCAGTATTTCGATCAATTGAGCGAGCAGATCCTTGGCCAAGTCCATATAGACGGGCATAAAGAGGTGGAAGAAACAGAAGTTCCTGCCGGTTACTTTGATAACTTGACTGCTCGTATTCTAAACAGAATTGAAGAAGAAGAGTTAACGCTAGAGATAGCAGAACCTGGATTTACAGTTCCAGAAGGTTATTTTGAAGAAGCCGACGATCAGATCATGGCTTCCATCTATACCGAAGAACTGAAATCAAAAGTTCAGGCAGATGGATTTGAAGTACCTGCGGGTTATTTCGACCAGATGTCTACCGCTATCCTTGACAAAGTTCAGGACAAGAAGGTAATTACCTTGCCTTCACGTAATGAGTCTGAAACTTCAGTTTCTGGGAAGAAAGGAAAAGTCTATGCTTGGTTGACCACAGCCGCTGCTGCCTGTCTTGCTGCAGTGATCGCTGTATCTGTTTACAACGCAGAATACAACCAACCAATGCCAACGGAAAAGGTGTCGTTGAATGAAATTCCAGAAGATGAAATTATCAACTACCTATCCAGTTACAGTGATGCTTCGGACATAGAGTACTATGCAGAGTACATCTATCAGCCAGAGGAAGCACTTAACGTGGGGGAAGGAATCGATAAGGAAGTTTTAGAAGATTACTTAAATTATAATTTATAATGATTCGTTTAAAACATATTATTTCAACGCTTTGTTTGATTTGGATAGCTTGTTTTGTTGCGAATGGACAGTCACGCCAGGAACGATTTGATGCAATTGAAAAGCAGAAGGCGGCTTATATTACCAAACAACTGAGATTAACTCCAACGGAAGCACAGCAATTCTTTCCACTGTACAATCAGTACTCGAAAGAAATCAGAGGTGTCAAGTCCAAGAAATCGCAAGGCCACAACAACAGTGGCAACCGCGGTAACTCCTTCAGACCCGGCAATGATGTAATAGAATATGATGCCCAAGAAGTTGATATCAAGAAAAGATACCGGACCAAGTTTGCAGATGTCCTGGGCCAATCCCGAGCATCGCAATTCTTTGCCGTAGAACAGGAATTTATAGAATTGCTGTACAAAGAACTCAACAGCAGAAGACATTAATATAAAGAAGCGCTAGCGCTTCTTTTTTTATGCCTTATTTTATAATATACCTGTAAATTCATGGGCCATCCTGCCCTAAAGGTTCATGAAAGTTTCTGTTTATGCCTATCTTTGCCACATCATGATAAGTAATAGAGAACTCTTCCTAAAAAACACTGCCCAAACCTCAGATTCACCAAGATTATTAGAAATCGACCGTGCTGAAGGTATTTACCTATATGGGCCAAACGGAGAGAAATATATGGATTTGGTCTCTGGTTTCAATGTGAGCAACATTGGCCATAGACATCCCCAAGTTTTAAAAGCCATTCAGGAACAGCTGGACCGCTTTATGCACGTGACGGTTTATGGCGAGTTTGTCCAATCCCCGCAGGTGCTGTTAGCTACGGAACTATTAGAAGTCCTTCCGGATTCATTCCAATCGGTATACTTTACCAATTCGGGAGCAGAGGCCGTAGAGGGTTCCATGAAAGTCGCTAAGAAATTTACGGGACGCAGGGAGATCATTGCTGCCAAACATGCCTACCATGGTAGTACGCAGGGCGCATTGAGCCTGATCGGCAATGATGAATACCGTGTGGCCTATGCCCCACTCCTCCCTGAGATTTCCTTTATCGAATACAATAGCCTTCCTGACCTGGAAAAGATCAGCGACAAGACCGCAGCGGTCATCGTTGAAGCCATTCAAGGTGAAGCGGGTATTCGCGTGCCTAGCAAGGATTATATGCAAGCCCTACGTCAGAAATGCACGGAAAAAGGTGCGCTCTTGATCTTTGATGAAATCCAGACGGGTTTCGGAAGGACCGGGAAATTATTTGCTTTCGAACATTTTGGGATCGTTCCAGACATCCTGATGCTGGCCAAGGGTATTGGCGGCGGGATGCCATTGGGTGCTTTCGTAGCTCCTAAAGAAATGATGGACGTAATAAAAGCGAACCCTATGCTGGGCCATATTACCACTTTCGGTGGACATCCTGTGAGCTGTGCGGCAGCTAGGGCTTCCCTGAAGGTGATACAAGACGAAAAACTGATAGAAGATGTGGACCGCAAAGCCAAGCTTTTTAGGTCGGAACTCCAAATACCACAGATCAGGGAAATCCGTGGTCTCGGTCTGATGATGTGCCTGCAATTGGACAATTTTGACCAGGTGTACCAGGTCAGCAACTACTGTGCTTCTAAAGGACTCATCATTGATTGGTATCTGCATTGTGAAACAGCCTTGCGCATAGCTCCTCCATTGACGATCAGTGAGGATGAAATCATCCATTCCTGTAAAATAATTAGGGAAGGGATTGAAAAATTCTGTTAGAATAACTAAATTGCTGTTACACTATCAACCTATTTAAACATAAAATGGATAACAGAAGAGACTTTTTAAAGAAAAGCTTGTTGACACTGGGAGCAGCCGGCTTAGGAACATCATTCGCTAATGCCATAGATTTTTCTACTGGCGCTAAAGCTAAACTGAGCATCAACCAAGGTGATGTCATCTTGTTCCAAGGTGACTCGATTACGGATGCAGGCAGAAATAAAGAAAACCTAAACCCTAACGATGGCAATGCTTTTGGAAACGGCTATGCTTTTATGGCAGCGAGTACCCTTCTAAATAAATATGCGGACAAGAATATCAAGGTCTATAACCGTGGGATCAGTGGAAACCGCGTTCCTGATCTGATCAACCGCTGGCAAAAGGATGCTTTGGATCTAAAACCGAATATCCTGAGCATTATGATCGGTGTCAATGACTTCTGGAGAACGATGGATAGTGGTGCAAAAAACTCTCCTGAGCAATATAAAGCACAGTATAAGGAGTTGCTAGACAAAACCAAGGCAGCCCTGCCTGATGTAAAATTGATTATTATCGAACCTTTCGGGGTCAAGAACGTAAAACATGTTACGGATGCTTGGTTCCCTGAGTTCCCAAAATATTTGAATGCAGCCAAGGAAATCGCCCAAGAATACGGCGCTATCTTCTTGCCTTACCAAAGCATCTTTGATCAAGGCTTGAAAAGAAACAGCAATGGCGGCTACTGGACCACCGACGGTGTCCACACCACCATGGCCGGCGCCAACTTGATGGCCGAAGCCTGGCTTAAGTTGATAAAATAAAAAAACCTCGCCTCAGATAAACTGAGGCGAGGTTTTTTTATTATTAGATATGAGTATTGAGATTGGAGTATTGGGATATTAAATTTTTCAGACTTTCTATCTCATATCTAATATCTAATATCTCAAATCTCCTGTCTCCCTAAAGCACCCTAACCAACAAGCCTTTCAAATACTCACTTTCAGGGAAGGAAGCACGAACGGGATGGTCTTCGGGTTGGCAATATTGATAGATGAATTGAATTTCTTTACCGGCGTCTAGAGCGGCCCAGGCGATGACTTGTTTGAAGGTGTCGATATCCATGGCTCCGGAACAGGAGAAGGTAGCCAGCAGGCCTCCACTGTTTAAGAGCATCAGTCCACGACGGTTAAGGTCCTTGTATGCTCGAGAGGCTTTTTCTAAAGCAGACCTGGTAGGGGCATATTTAGGTGGATCTAAGACGATGACATCAAACTTCTCTCCTTGCTCGCCCAATTCCCGCAGGTATTTATTTACATCAGACTGGACGGCGGTATGCTTGCTGCTATCGAATCCATTGAGCTTGATATTGTTCTTTAAGGTTTCGATTGCCAGTCCTGAGCTATCTACAGAAGTGATGGATTTTGCTCCTTCGCGGAAGGCATTCAAGGTGAAACCACCGGAGTAACTAAAGCAATCCAGTACCGTTTTGTCCTTTGTATATCGTGCTGTAATGGCTCTGTTCTCACGCTGATCGCAATAGAAACCCGACTTCTGCCCTTCTACGATATTGACTTGGTAGTGGATACCGTTTTCAATGACATCAACAAATTCTGGAGGAACAGCACCGTACAAGATTCCATTGGTATCAGGAAGCCCTTCATACTCCCTAGATTTCAGGTCACTGCGTTCATAGATACCTTTGGGTTGTAATAGTTGGACTAATTGGTCAACTATAATATCTTTTACCTTTTCTATTCCCGCGGAATGAACCTGAACGGAAATAAAGTCGGCGTATTTATCGGCAATCAATCCTGGTAGGAAGTCGGCTTCCGCAAAGATCAATCGAACGGTATTGTTGGTGTCATGAAGTAAGCTCAAGCGGTTATTGACCGACTTGCTTACCCTATTGCGCCACCATTGCTCATTGATCTCCTGACTAGGATCCCATTCCAATAAACGGACCGCGACCCTAGAGTTGCCGTTATAAATACCGTAAGCAATAAATTCATCTTCTATGTTGTAAACAGAAACGATATCTCCATTTTGTGGTTTGCCCAGGGCAGCTGAGATTGCTCCGGAAAAGACCCATGGATGTAATTGCCAAGCGGCTTTATCCTTTCCTTTGTTCAGGATTATTTTATTCATGAATGCAAAAATAAATAGAATTGAAAGAAATTAATTCATCATGGACTAAAAAACTTTGAATAACAGACCCCTTTTCTTGATTTTTATCCTTTTCTTTTCTTACCGTTGGAACCTTTATTCTCTTTCAACATTTATTTTCATTATATTCATAACAACCACTAATAAACTACTTATGAGATTTCTTAGCACTATCTTCCTATTTGTTTCCATTTTCTTTCAATCTTTATCCGCTCAAGAGATAACCCTCAAAGGAAGCATCAGCAACCTTGGTGACAGCATAAAGTATATCCACCTTTCTAGTTTTAATGGTTTTCAAGTCCATAAATTGGATAACAATACTTTTGAATTTAAGATAACTGGAGAATTGCCTCAGGATAAAGTAAACCATTCTTTCATCGTACTGAGTAAAAATGAATATAAGGATTCAGATAGTTTGGTAGCTGCACTAAACGAAAGGAAAGAATTGCATATGGGCAAAGACCCCATTCGGTTTATTGTAGATGCTGAGAACATGAATCTTGAGGTTGACGCTAAAGAGAAAACTGCTTCCGTGGAAGGCAGTAAACTAAATAAGCAGAATTTGGAGTTAAATGCGGCGAAAACAAAAACGATGAAAAGTTGGCAGGAAGGTAAATTATCATTTGACGACATGGTAGAGCAGACCTTTTCGGAGTCATTAAAAGTCCTTCAGAACTACCCGAATTCATTACTTACCCTGGAGTTCCTGAACAATACTTATAAAGATCCATTTATGGAAACTGCGCTAAAAAACCTAAACCCCCAAAATATTTATGCCGCTCAAACCTTGATTGCAAAAATTAAAGAACAAAACCTTCCTAAAGAAAAGGTAGATGAATTATTAGACAACTATAAAAAATTATATATAAGCAATGAGGAGATGGTAAATATTCCTTTCCCTGGAATAAAGCTAACCTCTTTAAATGATGACAACATCAATATCAAAGACCTATATAAGGATGCTGATTATATTGTCGTGGATATATGGGCGACATGGTGTGTTCCTTGCCTTCAACAGCATCCGGAGTACGAAAGAATTGCTGGCAATAGCAAAAAGAACGTCAAATTTATTGGCCTATCCATTGATGAAAAGCAAGCAAATTGGAAAAATCACTTAAATGAACATCCAAAGAAGTATGAAAATTATTGGGTAGATAAAGCGGAAGTAAAAGAGATGCATGATTCCTTGGGTATACAAAGCTATCCAACATATTTGATCATCAATACGAAAACGGGGAATCTAGTGCAGATGAAATTCCCTATTGAGAGGATGGAAGAGTTTCTGGCAGCATTAGAATAAAATGCACAGTAAATAACAAAAAGGATCAATACGATATTACTCGCATTGATCCTTTTTGTATTATAGAAGATGTTAATTGTTCTCTATTAAATAAGCTTTGAAGGCGTCGTAATCTACTTTCAGCTCTTCAGCTAACTTTGGTTTGCCTTGGAGCTTTTCTGCTCCTGCTGGCAGTTTAACTTCTTTATATACATCTTTCGAAATAGCTTCTGGGAACTTACATGGATGTGCCGTAGATAGGAACACCGAAGCATATTCGCCAGGATGATCCTTTCGGTACGCCTTGGAGGCTAAATAAGCGATAGCTGTATGCGGACAGGCCACATATTTGAACTGCTCATACAGCTCATCCATACCCTTTTTAGTTTCTTCATCATTGTAGGTGTATGAACTGATCATTCCCTGCAGTTCCGAAAGATTATTATGGAATAAGTCTTGGATACGGACCCAGTTACTTGGGTTTCCCACATCCATCGCATTCGCTAAGGTCTGTACGGAAGCTTTCGGCTCATACTGTCCGGATTGCAAGAAACGAGGCACCGTGTCATTGACATTCGTACCTGCTACGAAATGAGAAACCGGTAATCCCATCTTATAAGCCAACAAGCCTGCACCTATATTACCGAAGTTACCACTTGGAACTGTGAACACTACCTCTTGCATACCCTGAGCCTTCAATTGAGCATAGGCCCAGAAATAATAAAAGGTCTGCGGGATCAATCTGGCAATATTGATAGAATTCGCGGAAGTAAGCCTTAGTTTTTGGTTCAGCTCAGGATCATTGAAAGCCTGCTTAACTAAAGCTTGGCAATCATCAAAAGTACCTTCCACTTCCAATGCCCTAATGTTTTGTCCATTGGTCGTTAATTGTTCTTCCTGCACTTTGGAAACCTTTCCTTTTGGGTATAGGATGGTTACCCTTGTGCCTTCAACAGCAAGAAATCCTAAGGCAACGGCACCTCCGGTATCACCTGAGGTAGCAACCAGGACGTCCAGTAACTGCTCTCCTTGTTTCGAGAAATAACCCATTACACGGCTCATAAATCGAGCACCAAAGTCCTTAAAGGCATAGGATGGACCGTGAAAAAGTTCCAATACAGCAGTATCGGGGCTTAAGAACTTCACTGGTGCATCAAAGTTGATGGCCTCATTGATGATAGCCTTCAAGTCTTTCTCCGCAATATCATTCCCTATAATAGCATTGGCGATCTGAAATGCAATCTCCTGAAAGGAATATTGCTGTATATTTTTAATGAAATAAGGATCTAGGCTAGGGATATTCTCAGGCATATAGAGTCCCTTATCTTGAGGAAGGGAATTAAATACTGCCTCTTGGAAGGAAACGCGTAGATCTTTATTGTTTGTACTGTAAAATTGCATGGTTTTAAGTTTAGGTTTAAGAAAGAATTTTGGGTCCTTCAGCATTGACTGCAGAAACAAACTGCAAGCTTTCGATACCATTAGCAGTCAAATGCTCCTGAATACGATCAACCGCCACTTGAGCGGCTTCAGATCCCTTGCTGATGGCAACCACAGAAGGTCCTGACCCTGAGATGCCAAAGCTTAGCACTCCTGCTTCCATCGCTATGCGCTTCATTTCATAGAATTCAGGGATCAGGATAGCCCTAGTAGGCTCTATCAATACATCGTGCATGCTTCTACCGATCAATTCGTAATCGCTACGGTATAAGCCCGCAACTAAGCCAGCTATATTTCCCCATTGGTTAACGGCATCTTTCAAGGATACTTTTTCCTTGATCAATTGCCTAGCGTCCCTAGTTGGCACATCCACTTGCGGAAACACAATACCAGCAACCAAATCTTCCGGAACCGGCAGATTAATGATATCCAAAGGTTCATAACCCCTGATCAATGTAATGCCACCCATCAACGCTGGAGCAACATTATCGGCATGTCCATGGCCACAAGCCAATCGTTCGCCTTCTACGCAGAATGGCATCAGTTCATTCTTGGTCAACGGATTACCCAATAAAGCATTTATTGCAAACAAACCAGCAACGGTACTAGCCGAACTTGAGCCCAATCCGCTACCAATGGGCATGTGCTTGATCAGGTCGATTTCAATACCAACCTCTTCTTCAAGACCTAAATGGCTCAATAACATCTTGACACAGGCACTCACTGTATTCTTATCCGGGTCTAATGGCAAGCGGCCATCATCTCCTTGGATAGAACGAATCCTTACACCGGACTCTTCCACCCTTTGCATATAAACCTCGTCTCCAGGTTTATCCACCGCAAAACCCAATATATCAAAGCCACAGATCATATTTGCTACCGTAGCCGGAGCAAATACGCGTACTTCTTTTAACCATTTGTCTGGATTCAATGTATTTTCCTTTTTTATTAATTGTTCAGGATTTGACATGATTTCTATTTTTTATGAATTAAGCGCCGACGTTGACTAAATCTGCGAATACACCTCCTGCAGTAACTTCTGCACCTGCACCTGGACCTTTCACGACCAATGGCCTTTCCTTATATCTTTCAGTCGTAAATGAAATGATATTATCACTGCCAGATAGCGCATAGAATGGATGGCTCTCATCGACCATTTGCAAACTAATGGCTACTTTACCATTTTCTAAGGTACCGATATAGCGGATAACCTTGCCTTGTTTTTCAGCTTCCTCTTTCAAATTATTGAAGTACTCGTCAGCCTTTAACAATTCAGCGTAGAACTCATCCACGGAATTTGCCTTCAAGCAGCTTTCCGGAAGTATATTACCTAATTGAACATCAGAGGACTCGATAGGATATCCTGCATCTCTTCCTAATATCAGCATCTTACGCATAAAGTCGATACCGCCTAGATCATCACGTGGATCGGGTTCTGTAAAGCCTAGCTCCTGTGCTTTCTTCACCACATCGTAGAATGAAGCATCTCCTCTGAAATTATTGAAGATATAGGAAATAGTACCGGATAGGATAGCTTCTATTTTCAACAAGCGGTCGCCGCTCATCATTAGGTCCTTCAGAACCCTCACTATCGGCAAACCAGCACCTACATTGGTTTCATAGAAGAAATCTACCCCATGCTTTCTAGCGGTCTCATGTAATAGTTTATATTGCGCATAATCGCCTGAGTTTGCAATCTTGTTACAAGTTACAATTGAGATATTCGATTTAAAGATATTTTCATAATAGGTCGAAGGCAATTTGCTTGCTGTATTATCGATAAATACACAGTTTGGCAGGTTCATCTCTTGCATCTTAGCTATGAACGTAGCTAGATCAGCAACCTCTCCATTCGCATCCATTTCTTCCTTCCAATTTCCTAGATCCACTCCATCAGCATTGAAATACATCCTTCTGGAGTTAGAGATACCCACAACCTTTACTTCAATATCATTTTGTTCTTCCAAGAAAGCATGTTGTTTATGTAATTGGCTGAACAAAGTAGAACCAATATTACCAGTACCGATATTGAATACGTGAAGAGTTTTCTTTAATTCAGCAAAGAACGCATCATGTACAGCATTGAGTGCCTTAGAAAGATCCTCCTTATTGATGATAACGGAGATATTGAACTCTGATGATCCTTGAGCTATTGCACGTACATTGATACCGTTACGGCCAAGCGCATGGAATAACTTACCAGACATGCCAGGCGTACGTTTCATGTTCTCCCCTACGATAGCCAAGATCGATAGATCGCTCTCTACCACTGGCAGGGATAACTTATTAGCCAAGAGCTCCAGTTCAAACTCGTTCTGGATAAGCTCAACGGCTTTTTGCGAATCACTTGGATTAACAGCAAAAGTGATACTATGTTCAGAAGAAGATTGGGTAATCAAGATGACGTTAATCTGCTCTCTAGCTAATAGGGTGAATAGGCGTCCACTGAAGCCAGACTTCCCAACCATGCCGCTACCCGTCAAGTTGATTACTGAAACATCAGAAATCGAGGATATCCCCTTTATAGGAAAACCAGACTTTCCGGTTTCGAACTGAATAACCGTTCCAGGAAATTTAGGCTGAAACGTATTGCGGATAACGATAGGGATCTTCTTCATAAAAGCCGGAACCATCGTCGGAGGATAGATAACCTTTGCTCCGAAATAAGAAAGCTCCATAGCTTCAGTATAGGAAAGTACAGGCAAAGAAAAAGCTTTCTTAACGATTCTAGGATCAGCAGTCAACATACCGTTCACATCGGTCCATATTTCAATGGCTGTTGCATTCAGTACCGAACCGAATATGGCAGCGGTATAATCCGAACCACCACGACCTAAAGTTGTGATCCTGCCTTTGTCATTAGAACCGATGAATCCAGTTACAAATAGGAGTTTATCGGCGTGAGTTTGAGAAAGAGCTTGGATTAATTGTGCGGTAAGGGGTTCGTTCAGGTGGGCATTACCAAAATTGGAGTCTGTCTTGATGTAGTGGGAAGCATTGATATACTCTGCTTCGGGAACCTCTTGCTCCATGATCTTGGCGACCAAATAATTGCTGCAACGTTCGCCGTAAGAGATGATCAGGTCCTTACTCTGATTACTCAGTTCCTTTAGTGCGGTTACCCCTTGCAACAGGTCTTCCAATTCATTGACCAAGAGCTTTAATCTGGTTAACACCGGATTTTGGAACTTCACAGCGATCAATTTCTTGACCACCTCAAAGTGTTTCTCCTCCAAGAGTTTCAGATCTTCGGCAAAAGGTTTGCCTTCAGCTGCATCTTCAGCCATTTTTGTCAACAGGTTGGTGATTCCTGACATCGCTGACAATACGACCAATGGCTTCTCTCCAGCTTCGTAAGATTCTTTTACGATTGCTAATACTGCTTTGATACTTTCTACGGAACCTACGGATGTCCCGCCAAATTTTAGGATTTTCATGCTTTCTTGCTCTGTTTATTTACTGTTTGTTTTTTCGTCATAAAAAAAGCCCTCCTCAAAAGAGGAAGGCTTCTAATATCTGTACTAATTACTATACAATAGAATCACTTCCTCCTGGTATTGCCCCCGGTGGTAATGATAATTGTAATAATAATAGATGCGTTTAACATTAATTTTGCTTTTGAATGCCCAAATATATTATTAAATTTTATATAACAATGTAGTTTTATTAAAAAAATTTAAAAAAATTGTAAAAAGTAGCCTTATATCAAAATAAGCCATTATTTAGATGTAACTCGACAAATAAAAGGTTGAACAGATAAAAAATACAAATGTTAAAAGTGTTAAAACTTTGTTAAATTTCTTTAAGAATGTTTTGAATTCTATACAGTATGTATTAGATTTGCTTCAGCTCGTTTGAAAAATTACAAAAAAATGAAGGTTTTCAGGGAGCTTATGGTTGTATAAATTAGCGATTTAATGAAAACAAAGAAACTAGTGGCAGTGATGCTATTCATAGGCTTATGTCTATTCTCGCAGGCTCAAACCAGCCAAAAATCCTCAGACCCTGATAACCTAGCAAAAGAATACTTCTCTCAAATCATGGGCGTTGCATCAAACGCTACTACGAACACAAAACTTTATCAATTTGTTTACGAATGGTTAGGAACTCCTTATCGCCTTGGTGGTGATTCTAAAAGAGGGATCGATTGTTCTAAATTCTCATTGGCAGTTTACGAAAATGTGTTCAACACTACGATCGGTTATAACAGCCGCAATCAATACTCCAACGTAACTCCTATTCGCAAGAATGATTTACAAGCAGGAGACTTAGTGTTCTTTAAGATTAGAAGCAGAAGCATTACTCACGTAGGTGTTTATTTAGGAGACGACAAATTTGCACATGCATCCTCAAGCAAAGGTGTCATGGTTAGTAACCTAAATGAAGCATACTGGAAAAGATATTATTACAACGGCGGCCGTCCTAAATTGGAAGATGGTGAGCGAATCATGACTGCCGATGCTAATCCAAATCAAAAAAGCAATCTTCACTAGATCAAACTAGAATTATAAAATATTAAAATAAAGTCCGAAAGTCATGCTTTCGGACTTTATTTTTTAAATTTTTGCTAAATTTACCCTTATCAAAAAAGCAACAATGTCATCTAAGAAAACACTTATCCTAAATAAAGAGCAGATCCACCAAAAGTCTAAACGTATTGCTTATCAAATCGTAGAAGATAACTTTGATGAGTCTACAATTGTACTTGTTGGTCTTGCTGACCGCGGTTATGTATTTGCTGAGCGCTTACAGAAGATATTAATGGAAATAGCACCTGATAAGACCTTTGAATTGATCAAGGTTACGGTGCAGAAAACCAAGCGTAATTTGGAGGCTACAACTGATGTACCGGTTGAAACAGCAAAGGATAAGGTAATTATCTTGATAGACGATGTTTTAAACAGCGGTAGGACGCTAGCTTATGGTCTGGGCGTGTTCCTTAATGTTCCCTTGAAACGCATGCGTACAGCCGTCCTAATCGACCGCAGCCACCATCAGTTCCCGGTGTTCAGTGATTACTATGGATTAAAGCTTTCAACCATCCTTAAAGAACATGTTGAGGTGGTCTTGGAAGAATTCGATAAAAAAGAAGATGCGGCCTATTTATCATAGCCGCATCTTTTCTTTTAAATTCTATTTGTTTAGGTAATCCCTCTTTAACTCTTACCCTTATAAATCTTCAGTTTCTGACCAATGCGAAGGTTTGACCCACGCAGGTTATTATCTGATTTTATCTTATTGACTGTTGCACCACGGTGCTTACCAGCGATCTCCGACAAGGTATCCCCTTTGCGCACCACATAGGTTACATAGGTAGGATTACTTTTCACCGTAGCCTTTGCACGGGTTGCAGCCACTACATTCTTCGTCAATTCCTCATCTATTGCTCTAGATACCACCAAAGACTTGCCGGTAATTGAACTCCTTGAGGTTAGATTGTTCCAAGCCATTAGGTTTTGGACAGTCACCCCATATTTTCTAGAGATCGTCTGCAGGGTCTCCCCTTTGGCTACCTCATGGTTTTTATCCTCTTTAACATCCACAGCGGCGATGGCTTTTTGAATAGCCTCATCCTGTGGATTATGCAGAGCAGCATAAATCAGGGAATCACTCATAGCCTCGTTCACCGGAATCACCAAGCGCCTTTGCTTCTCAGGACTGGCAATCACCACCTCACGCTTATAGCCTGGGTTCAATTGTTTCAGCAATTCAGGAGAACAGGTCAAGGCCGAAGCAAGTTGCTTCATATTGATCGATTTATCAAGCATCAACACCCTATGATCTGTTTGCAGGTCATTCACTTCCGTATTCAAGCCATACAGTTCAGCATGGTTCAAAACATAGGTCATCGCAATAAACTTAGGAATATAGTTTTGCGTCTCTTTAGGAAGGAAAGGAGACAATTCCCAGTAGTTCGGGCTATTCAATCCAGAACGGATAATTGCTCGACGTACACAGCCCCTACCACAATTGTATGAAGCCAGAGCCAACAACCAATCATTGAACTCATCATAAGCCTCCTTTAAATAACTGGATACTGCATAGGTTGTCGAATAAACATCCTTACGCTCATCAAAGTTAGAATCCATGGTCAGGTTATAAACCTTTGCCGTACCATAGATAAACTGCCATGGCCCTACAGCTCCAGAAGTTGAAACGGTATGTGGATTAAGGGAGGATTCGATGACTGACAGATACTTGACCTCATCAGGCACGCCTTGTTCGGCAAAGATCTGGTCATAGATCGGGAAATAATACTCGCTCAAGCCAAGCAGCTTTTCCATGTAAGGCTTATAGTTCCTGGAAATATACTTATCCAAGTAAGCCTTCACGCGGGCATTATATTCCAAGGGAACAGTTTTCTGTATCCTTTGGATACGTTGGGCAATATTGACGTCCTCCTCACTGAAGACAACGCCGCCACCTGCCAATTGCTTGACAGAATCCAACATCAGGAAAGTCTTTTCCTTATCTTTCTCTAATTGGTCAATAATATTGGCCTGAAAGGTGTCCCCAAAGAAGCTGGGGTCCGACTGCTGTTCCTGTGCGTATCCAAACTTCAGGACACACAAGCCTATTGTAACTAGGAAACTAATTTTTTTGTTCATAAGTAATCGCTACTGTAAAAACTATCTGTGTTAGTTCTTCGCTTATCGTTGGCAAATTGTGCCAATTCTTTTGGTTAGCTATAAAAAAAAAAGTTTCACCAGACACATTACATATCTAGTGAAACTCTATAAAATCTTTTAATGAATATAATTAACCTTGTTTGTTAACTGTATCATTATTAGCTGTTGTATTTGTGTTGCCTTCAGCATTTGGATCATCTTTTTGGCCTTCTTTGAATTCTTTCACGCCACGTCCTAACCCACGCATCAATTCAGGAATTTTCTTTCCCCCAAATAACAATAACGCCAATACCACGATAATGATAATCTCATTGGTACCGATAAATAATAATCCTGATGTATACATATTCTACTAATTTACTGATTCTTTTCTTTTAGTGTATCTAACAAATATATAGATAAATAATTTAAAACCCTGTAACTATCTTGCTATCCATATTGATGGATTCATCGAAGTTGTACCGCGATAAACACTCAAGTCAATGTAGGAATATCCCACCTCTGGATCCGAGTCTGCAGCACCGATTACGGTACCTGTCGAGATCTTCTGTCCCTTGCTTACGTTCACCGATTTCAGGTTAGAATAAGCTGTCAGATATTCACCATGTTGAACCACGACCGCATAAGATCCGATATTGATAACCTGCAATACAGTACCCTCAAATACGGTTTTTACAGGTGCCCCATCCGATGTACGGATACGGATGTAATCATAGAAGTCACGTACTCCACGTTCCACCGTCACACTACCGTAATTACGAACGATATTACCCTGTCCAACCGGCCAAGGTAGACGTCCTCTGTTGGATGAGAAACCAGCCGACAACTTGGTTGCTTCCGGCGAGTTGTTCAGCACGGCAGAACCAGTTTTCTTTTCAATTTTTTTCTCCGCTTCTGTAACAGTGGTACCCGTTTTCTTAGCTTCAGCTTCCGCCAATCTTCTTCTGCGCTCTTCCTCTGCTCTACGAGCTGCTTCCACCTCACGGGCAATGGCAGTTTTGATCGCTGCATCCAAACGCTTCTTCTCTTGCTGTTTCTTGGTCAATTGACCACGGAAGGTACGTTCCTCACGAGCCAATTGGTTCAGCTCTTGCGAGTGGGCTGCCTTATCCTTGGCAATGGTATTGCGCTCCGCTTCCTGTTCTTTCAACAGGGACTGTTGCGTCTTTTTATCTCTTTCCAATTGAGCAATCTTCAGCTCAATCTGTTTCTTCGTCCCTTCAATCTCGGCTACTTTTACCTTTCTGGCATCCGTAAATTGCTGTAGATATTTCACCCTTTTAAAGGCTTGGTTAAAGTCCTTTGAGGCGAAAATAAACATCATCTTATTGTAGGAGTTCTTGTTCCTGAATGCAAAGAGGATCATTTTTTCATAATCCTGTCTCATTTTTTCCAACTCCCCTTTAAGCTTGTCTACGATGGCATTATTCGAAGAGATGTTTTTGTTGATGATGCGCAACTCCGAGTTGATTGTACTGATTTTGTTCTCCCTTAAGTCCAACTGCTTACTCAGTGCAGAAACTTCCTTTTGTGAAAGTATCTTCTCTTGGGTCTTTGCACTTAATATTTTTTGGAGCTCAGCAATTTCTCTATCTATTCTTTCTCTTTGTTTCTTTAACTCCAAACTACTTTGTCCATAGCTCAAGCCAACAAATAGCAATAAGGAAAATATACTGAGTACAATCTTTTTAAAATCCATGAAATGTTAAATTCTTTCGTCTCTATTTTACAGAACTTCCAAAAATAAGGATATAGTTAATACGAAAATAATAAAAACACAATTTCTTTACATTCAATCGCCCTAGCAATTAATTGATTGCCCTATATCGGGACGGAATACTGAAATTCAGTTCCACGCCTTTATTGAATTCAGACTTGTTGTAAAGCATATCTGAGGACACTTTCGCACCACTACCTTCAATGTTTAACGTGAATCTTTGTGGAAAATTATGTCCGTCGATCACTGCAAATTCACTGTATTGGGCTTCCAGTTTATTGGATTTGCCCAACTCCATCAGGTTGAACAGCGTTGGTCGGTTGCTCTTGTTCACGCCATAATGAAAAGTTAAACCATCTTTAACCCCAATAACCTGTACATCTTCTTCACTGGTTGCAATCTGCAATTGATCGGTACGCAACATCTCTGTGGATATATTACCCACCAAGATATCTTGTAACATCCTAAAGGAAATACCTGGATTGGTATACCTATATATATAGGAAAAAGGTTTAGCGATATATTCGCTCTGCAATCTATTGATGATCTTCACACTGTCTGGAGTAATCAATACCCGGGCAGCTTCAATCCCCAACAAAGCAGTAACGGAAATCCAAATGGCTTTATCCCTTTCCATACGCACATTCAAGGTCACGTTTTGAGTTTCTTCACCAAACTGCACCCTCGCCTTTGCCCTTCCCGAAAAGGTTATAAAGTTCAAATTGTTCAATTCATAGGTACTCAAAAGGTCCTTACCCTTTGCTGTAGTCCCTGCATTGTCTTTCTTAACGGTTGCCTTTTTACTGGCACAAGCTGATGCAAGCATCAATACCGCCAAGACCAAACTGATTTTACTCAATATATTTCTTCTCACTGATTTTCTGTTTTAGCTTTTCCTTATCCAAGGCACTTCCCTCCGAAAAGGTCATCGCCTTCTCCCATTGTTTTAATGCTTCCTTAGTCTTTCCTAATTTGATCAGGATATCTCCATAATGATCAAACAATACGCCTGAAGGTTCTGAATTTTTGATGGCTTTCTCGATCCAGACCAAGGCCTCTTGATACTTACCTTGTTGGAACAGTACCCAAGCATAAGTATCTTGGAAAGTTCCAGAATTTGGCTCCATCTCGTTCGCCTTCTTGGCATATTCGGCAGCTTTTTCCAAATCTTTCTTTTGTAGCGAAAGGTAATAGGCCGCATTGTTCATCACCGTGACATTATTGCTATCCAATTTGATGGCCTCATCGTACGCCACTTCAGATGCCGATTCCATTTTGATTTCATGGTATAGATCACCCAGTCCACCATAAATCATGGATTTCACAAAGTCATTTTCATTGCCACTCTGATCCAGCGCACGCTCCAAGAACAACCTGGCATTGTTGGTATCCTTTTTCATCATATAGGCAACCCCAACAAAATAAGTGATGATCACATTCCCAGGATTATGGCTCAATGCCTCTTTTCCATCTACAATCGCTTCATCCAATTTATTCTGCGCCAATTCCACATTGATCAGCTTCCGCCAAGCATCCACATGCTGCGGGTTCATGCTTACCGTTGTTAGGTACAAAGATTTTGCCTGGTCAAGGTCGCCACGCATCCAAAGGATATCTCCCTTAAACATATGGCTATCTGGCATCCTAGGGTGCTTTAACACCAACGTGTTCGCCAAGTCCTGCAATTGATCCTTCGTAAAATCCTTATTGTTGTTCACCAAGTTCATCATGACACGATGCTTGTCGATAAAGGTAACCGCATCAGACTGGAATGCTTTCTTGATATTCTCAAAAGCCTGCGAACCTTTTTTCATCGCCATATTGGCGTCTGCCATATCCAAGTATAGCAGATCATCTTTGGTAGTGGACAACCCCTCTTCCAAAACGTTCAAGGCATCCTTCGGTTTTTTCTCGTCCATCAAGATGTAGCTCAGGCTGCTGTACACCTGGCGGATTGGCGACTTTTTCTTTCTCCATTGCTGAAGAACCTCATTCGCCTCTCTTGGGCGGTCCATATCCATCAAGATTTCAGCCTTCAGGACATCGAGCGTATCCGTTTCACCAAACTTGGCTTTCGTTTCCTCATATGTCTTCAATGCATCTTCCGATTTTTTACCGGCATGCTGCATCATGATCTTTTCGCGATATACTTGGGGATTGTTGGGCTGCTTCTTGATGAACTCATCCAATAACTCAACCGCAGAGGCAAAGTCACCTTTGCTCTTGTACAGTTCCAAAAGATGGTTGTTATAGAGAATGTTCTCAGGGGAAATCTTCACGGCCTCCTCAGCGGCAGGCAAGGCAACATCAAAGTTTCTAGCTTGAGCATATAACAAGGATTTGGCATAGTAGACCTCTGCCCCATTCGGATATTTTTCCAGGGTCTCCTCAATACTTTGCAAGGCATTTGCTAAATCACCGCTTTTCAGCTTGGACTCAATTGATGCCAATTGCTCCTTATAACCCTTATCATCCTTCAATTCTTGCGCAAACAACACTTGTCCCGCCATCAACATTATTCCCAGAACCAGGGGCTTGCACCATTGTAATATTCTCATCTAAATCTCTTTAATTATTCACCTTTTATCTTGCTTAGCGCACAGTCTAAGGCAATTCAAGGTAATAAATTAATTTTAAAGAGTACAAAAATGCAGAAAAGTTTAAATGAATATCTTTAAGAAATGTTAAATCACGATAAAATCACCCTTCATAATGTTTAATCACGCGTAATATTTCTGTGATAAGCTTATAATGCCAAAAGTCCAATTCATAAATAATTTGAAGGTAGAATTATACTAGGCAACCCCTTAGTTTGTTTGAATCCTTTATGTCCACAGATTGAAATCAACGGGTCTTTCATTATAGGATATTTGTAAGTTATTTCCCTCCCATTTTACCCAATGAAAATCTGCTTTAACTATGCGACCAAAACAGGGGTTTTATTCGAGGCATATTCGAGAATCATTCGGGAATGCTTCGGGAAGTTATCAAGGATATGGTTGTGCATTTTGCAAAAATTCCGAATGAGTCTCGAATGATGTTAAAATCAGCATTGCAAAGCTTGCAATAACTAAATTCAAGCTGGCATCCAATATTAGCCAAAGTGCATTTGAATATCAAAGGATTTTCTATGTTACTTTTGAAGCCCAAAAGTAACCAAACCGACGAAGGAGCTCAGTGACACCAATCGTATTGTTACTTTTGGAGCCCAAAAGTAACCAAAAGGCTTCGGCCCATTTAAGGTGGCTTTTCGCACAATCATCCACACATGAAAAGAATGCCTTGTTGTCGGGAATATCTTTCAAAAGACCATCCCTTTTGATGGGATGATCTTTTGGAAGCATTCCAAGGCCAATCCCATCGCACAGGTCGACGGCATTCTCTCCATCTCTCCGCCACTGGAAATGAGCCGGAGGCTAAAGGACTTCCTACGGAAGGATTGTGTTTGCAGAAAACCCCCAGCGGGGGTGACATCTTTGTAGAAAAATGTACCGTTTACCGGATAACCCCTGGAAGGGGTGAAATATTTTTCAATAAATCTACCCTAGGAAAGGAAATAGTTCGTTCGCTATGCTTTCGATGACAACAATTCTATAAAAATAAAAAAATAGATTCTTCGCTGTGCTCTGAATCCCTCTCAGGAGTATTAATTCTGAACGATTAGTGAAGAATCTGTACGATTCTCCACCTCATGACCTTGTCATTCTCAATCGAAGATTGAGGACCTGTACGCCAATGCAGCAATGGATGTTTTTCTTTTTGAAGGTTCTCATCTCTCCGAGACACTTCGTTCCTCAGTGTGACACCGGAAAAGAAAGGCCTTTTTAGCGATGTACTGCCCTAGAAGGGCAGAATTATTTTATAATTGGTATTGAACTATAAAGGGCTATTACAAAAATGATGTTCGATTAATCGAACATCATTTTTGCGCTACCTCCAGGCTAACGTGCCATGTCTGCTAAAATAATGGAACCCCAAAAGGGGTTATACCTCTAAATATAAAAAACCAATTTTTCGTATTGAACCTTGCTCTCCTCCTTCCCATAAATTCAGTCCAAATTTTATTCCCACGAATTGTCCAATCTGACAATCGCTTTAGTGAATACATTAATACACTTTGCTTAAGGAAAACCAAGGCCTAGTCTGGGATTTCTGCCATGCGGCTAAGACCATGAAAAACAGCCGTAAACAAAAAATAAAATTGGCTTTGAGAATTAAATTAAATTATTGTACCTTTGCAGACCTTATTGTAGTGATTACAGAAGGATTTAAAACATTATTAATTAATTAAATAAAAGCAAGTGAATACGTTAAGTTACAAAACTGTCTCTGCTAACAAGAACACCGTTAACAAAGAGTGGATCGTTGTTGACGCTGAAGGCGAGATTTTGGGGCGCTTGGCAAGCGAGATTGCGAAAGTGATCCGTGGAAAGCACAAGCCTTCATTCACCCCACACGTAGACTGTGGAGATAACGTGATTGTTATCAATGCAGACAAAGTTAGATTGACTGGAAACAAATTGGGCGACAAAGTTTATGTTCGCTACACAGGCTACCCAGGTGGTCAGCGTTTCGTTTCTCCAAAAGAGTTAATGGCAAAGCACCCAGAGCGCATCATTGAGAAAGCTGTTCGCGGGATGTTGCCTAAGAACCGTTTAGGACGTCAGTTATTTAAGAACCTATATGTTTATGCTGGAACAGAGCACAAGCATGAGGCTCAGAATCCAAAACCAGTTAAATTTTAAGGAGAACGATTATGTCAACAACTAACACTTCAGGAAGAAGAAAAACTGCTGTTGCCCGCATCTACTTAACAGCTGGCAATGGAAACATTACCGTAAACGGTAAAGATTACAAGGAATATTTTCCTACATTACCTTTGCAATACATCGTTACTCAATCCTTATTGGTAGCTGACTCTCTTGCAAATTTTGACATCAATGTTAACGTTCAAGGTGGTGGGGTAAAAGGCCAAGCAGAAGCAGTTCGCTTAGCGATTGCAAAAGCTTTGGTAGAGCTTAACCCAGAAGTAAAACCTGCTTTACGTGCTAAAGGTTTGATGACGCGTGATGACCGTATGGTTGAGCGTAAGAAACCAGGACGTCGTAAGGCTCGTAGAAGATTCCAATTCAGTAAACGTTAATATAAGGAGGATCAAAAAATGGCAAGAACAACATATCAAGAATTATTGGATGCAGGTGTTCACTTTGGTCACCTTACTCGTAAGTGGGATCCGAAAATGGCTAAGTACATTTTCATGGAACGCAATGGTATCCACATCATCGACTTGAACAAGACTCTTACAAAATTAGAAGAGGCAGCATCAGCGATCAAACAGATCGTAAAATCAGGTCGTAAAGTTTTATTCGTAGCTACAAAGAAACAAGCGAAAGAAATCGTGGCAGAACAAGCGAAAGCAGTAAACATGCCTTTCGTTACAGAACGTTGGTTAGGTGGTATGCTTACTAACTTTGCAACTGTTCGTAAATCAATCAAGAAAATGTCAAACATCGATAAAATGCAAAAAGATGGCACTTACGATGTATTGTCTAAAAAAGAAAAATTGATGATCCAACGTGAGCGTATCAAGTTAGAGAACCTTTTAGGAGGTATCGCAGACTTGAACCGTTTACCTGCTGCATTATTCATTATCGACGTTAAGAAAGAGCATATTGCGGTTGCAGAAGCGATGAAATTAAACATCCCTACTTTTGCAATGGTTGATACAAACTCTGACCCTACAAACATCGACTTCCCTATTCCAGCGAACGATGACGCGACTAAATCAATCAGCTTAATTGCAAGCGTAATTGGTAAAGCTATCATCGAAGGATTGGAAGAGCGCAAGCGCGATAAAGAAGAGGACGCGGAAAAAGAAGCTGCTGCTGCTAAAGCTGCAGTGGACAATGGTGAAGCTACTGAAGCGACTCCAGGAAAACGCACTCGTAAAGCGAAAGACGTAGAATAATCTTATTCTATAATATAAGCCGGATAGACAAGTGTTGGTTTCTGGAAGATCTGCTTCCTTTTACCGCCCCTGTCTTTCCGGTTTTTTTGCTGAAAGGCAAAAACCTATTGAACATTAAAAGTTAACATTCTGTTGATTTTAATTCAAGGAATGCTTAACACATCAATTGTAATTTTAACAAAAAATATACTATGTCAGTACAAATTTCTGCATCAGATGTAAACAAATTGCGTCAACAAACTGGCGCTGGTATGATGGACTGTAAAAAAGCATTAGTGGAAGCTAATGGTGATTTCGAAGCTGCTGTTGACTACCTACGTAAAAAAGGTGCTAAAGTTGCTGCTAGCCGTCAAGACCGCGACTCAAACGAAGGAGTAATTATTGCTAAAGCTGCGGCTGATGGCAAATCAGGTATCGTAGTTGAAGTAAACTGTGAGACTGACTTCGTAGCGAAGAACGCTGATTTCGTTGCATTTGCTGAATCAGTAGCTGACGCTGCGTTAGCGAACAGCCCTGCTACTCTAGAAGACCTAAAAGCATTGGAAATCGGTGGTACTAAAATCGCTGACTTATTGATCGAACAAACTGGTAAGATCGGTGAGAAAATCGACGTTTCTAAATTCGAAACTGTTGCTGCTGATAAAGTTGTTGCTTATATCCACGGTAACTACCGTCTAGGTGTATTGGTAGGCCTTTCTGCTGATGCTGCTGGTGTTGAAGAAGCTGGTAAAGACGTTGCTATGCAAATCGCTGCAATGAACCCAGTGGCTATCGATAAAGATGGCGTGGACACAAAAACTATCGAACGCGAACTTGAAATCGCTAAAGAACAAATCCGTGCTGAAGGTAAACCTGAAGAAATGGTAGAAAAAATCGCTCAAGGTAAATTGAACAAATTCTACAAAGAAAACACTTTATTGAACCAAGAGTTCGTTAAAGATTCTTCTAAATCTATCGCTCAGTTCTTGGATTCAGTTGCTAAAGGATTGACTGTCACTGCTTTCAAACGTGTACAATTAGGCGCGTAAGCATTATAAAATAAGAAAAGCCCATCCCCTAAAAGGATGGGCTTTTCTTGTTTTATAGATTTGAGATGTGAGATATGAGTATTGAGATAGTAAATTTCCCAAAATAGATTTGAGATGTGAGATATGAGTATTGAGATGGTAAACTTTCCAAAATAGATTTGAGATGTGAGATATGAGTATTGAGATGGTAAACTTCCAAAAATAGATTTGAGATGTGAGATATGAGTATTGAGATAGTAACCTTTCTAGCACATTTTATTAAAAATAGATTTGAGATGTGGGATATGAGTATGGAGGTAGTAAACTTTCTATAAGCTTTTTGAAAGATTTGATTTTAATTTTTCTCCAATCTGCAAACCACATCAACCAAACTACAGTTTAGTAGATTATAGATATAAGGAAAGGAAATGAAGTGAGTGATGCTTGGTAATGTTTTAGCGTTATGCTATCTCCTATCCCAAATCTCACATCTCATATCCCATAATTCGCATCTATTCCTTAAATTGCTACTGAATATGAGAACGAAGCAGATTAACAACAATTCCATCAACCAGATCATGTTGATTATCATCATTATCCTGGTATGTATCCTAATTTTCAAGAACCTATACTATTATTTGCCGGGCTTCTTAGGAGCGATTACTTTATATGTGCTGTTCAGAAACAGCTATTTTAAGCTGACGGAAAGGAGAAAATGGAACAAGATCCTGACCAGTCTCCTGTTTATTCTCATATCGATAGTCTTTATTGTATTGCCGATCTGGGCCCTGGTGGATTATTTGGTCCCACAGATTACCAGTTTCCTGAACAATACGGATAAGATCGTCTCTCAATTTAATCTCTTGAAGGAATATATGGCAGACAAGCCCTTCCTGAAGGATATAGATATGTCTGATGAGGCCTTGCTCAATATGTTGCAACGGTTTACCAAATATGTACCCAGCATCTTGAATTCAGTGGCGGAGGTCATGATCAATATTATAGTGGCCTTGTTTGTGCTCTATTTTATGTTGGTCTATGGTAGACAAATGGAAAGCTATATTTCCAGCGGCGTGCCTTTCTCGCCAAAAAGCAAACTAGAACTATGGAAAGAATTTGACTCCATGGTTCGTTCCAATGCCATCGGTATTCCAATTTTAGGATTTTTCCAAGGTTTGGTGGCTATGCTAGGCTATTGGATCTTCGGGGTGGATAACTTTATCCTGATGGGTATGCTGACTGGTATTGCTTCCATTGTTCCAGTCTTGGGAACCATGACTATCTATGTACCATTAGGAATCATTACCCTAGCTGGCGGTGAAACCGCCAATGGTATCGGTATTCTCCTATATGGCTTCCTGTTGATCGGAAGTATCGATAATATCTTACGTTTTACCATCCTTAAGACCTTAGGGAATGTCCCTCCGCTGATCACTGTATTTGGGGTGCTATTGGGATTGAAATTGTTTGGTATGTTGGGATTGATCTTCGGACCATTGATCCTTTCTTCTGTGGGGGTATTGATCAAGGTTTACTCCAACGAATACGGCAAAGGAGATTCCATTATCTTGAGTACAGACAGTCCCGAAAAAACCGAATAAAAGAAATACTATTCATATCAGGTAAGGCTTGAGTTTATGATTATCAAAAGATTGTAAGCTTTGACTTGCACTTTCCTATTAAAGTCATAATCAGCTTTTTGGATGACAAAAGTCACATAACTGCACTTGTTTTCTTTGTATCTTATTATCAAAATAATAAGCGAACAATATGAAACAACTAAATGACAAAGTGGCTATTGTAACCGGAGGTGTTTCCGGCATTGGGAAGGCGATCGTTGAACTTTTTGTAAAAGAAGGTGCTAAAGTTGTTATAGCGGATCTGAACGAAAAGTTAGGTGAAGAATTGATCAATAATCTCGGCGAAGGGAATGTCATCTTTATTAAAGCAGATGCATCTTCTGCTGAGGACAATAAAAAAATTGTGGAGGCTGCCATCGAGAATTTCGGAGCCCTACATATTGCAGTAAACAATGCGGGTATTGGTGGAGAGTCCAACGCTGTTGCTGACCTATCCATCGAAGGTTGGAAGAAGGTTATCGACATCAATCTCAATGGGGTATTCTATGGCATGCACTATCAGATCCCAGAGATTGAGAAGGTGGGCGGTAGCATTATCAATATGGCATCCATCCTTGGAGCAGTTGGTTTTGCAAAATCTTCGGCATACGTTGCAGCCAAACATGGTGTAGTGGGATTGACCCAAGCGGCAGGTTGGGAATATGCGACCAAAGGAGTTCGCATCAATGCCATTGGTCCTGGATTTATTGCCACCCCATTAGTGGAGGCTAACCTGGACGCAGATTCCTTGAAATATCTAGAAACACAGCATGCTTTCCAACGCTTGGGTAAGCCGGAAGAAGTAGCCGAGTTGGCTTTATGGCTGGCTTCGGATAAAGCTTCGTTTGTGACGGCATCCTATTATCCAGTGGATGGCGGTTATTTAGCGAAATAAAAAAAACGAAAGGCAATTGAAAAAATTGCCTTTCGTTTTTTTAGATGGGAAATGTAGGAAGCGGGCGAATTCAATTCGCCCTACGAAAATTGGGAATCTTTCTAGCGGAATAATGATCTTGGTCCATCCTCCCATCTCGAACATCCTGGTTCAACCTCATATTATTCTAGGTTCTTTGTAAATTAGCAAGATTCGGATTTTTATTATTCCGATTAGTGTGCAAATTTGAATATGGAAAAGTCGCAACAAGAGTTAAACTATGATCGTATTGCCAAGGCGATACTGTTTATCCAGGATCACTTTCAGGAGAAACCTAGCTTGGAAGAGATAGCGGAGCATGTTCATTTAAGCCCTTTTCATTTTCAGCGTTTGTTTTCGGATTGGGTCGGGACCAGCCCGAAGAAATTCCTTCAGTATACACAGGTCAATTATGCCAAGAAATTGCTGAAGGAGGAAAAACGGACCCTATTTGACACCCATATCTTGACCGGTGTTGGCAGTACCAGCAGATTGCACGATATGTTTGTTCAAATCGAAGGCATGACACCAGCGGAATTTAAACAAGGTGCTGAGGGACTATCCATCGCCTATAGTTTTCAGGACAGTCCTTTTGGAAAATGCCTGATTGCCTCTACGGAGAAAGGGATCTGTTACCTGGCTTTCGTCGATGATGATGCCGCAGGGTTGGCTGAGTTAGAACACTCCTTTGAGAAGGCAGTATTTATCGCCGAGGAGAAAGCCATCCATCGGGAAGCCCTATCAATCTTCAACCTGGAAGATTCTTCCTTAAAACGCATTAAACTGCATCTAAAAGGAACGGCATTCCAGCTGAAGGTATGGCAGGCCTTGCTATCCATTCCAATGGGGGAATTGAACTCCTATAAGGAAATCGCAGAAAAGGTAGGTAATCCTAGTGCGTCGAGGGCAGTCGGAACGGCAATCGGGAGCAATCCAATCGCCTATTTGATTCCTTGCCACCGCGTTATACAGACTTCGGGGCACACTGGAGGATATCGATGGAACCCTTTGCGCAAAACACTGATGTTGGGCTGGGAATTTGCTAAGACTGATAAAGAAAATCACAATGAAGTTATTTAATACTGCTGATCCTAGTAAAAATCTATTGCCTTATGATGGATGCGTTAACTATTACGGCATAGTCTGTGATTCCGAAAAAGGTTATTTTGAAAAGTTAATGTATGGCATTGAATGGAAAAATGATCAGGCAGTCATCTTCGGGAGGCATATCGAAACCAAGCGAAAAGTAGCTTGGTATGGTGATAAAAGATTTGAATATAGCTATTCCAATATCCTGAAAATTGCACAACCCTGGACAGAGGTATTGCTTGAACTAAAGGAAATCGTGGAAAGAGAATCCGGAGAGACTTTCAATTCCTGCTTGCTCAATCTTTACCATGATGGTTCCGAAGGAATGGCATGGCATAGTGATGGAGAAAAGGACCTGAAAAAACATGGAGCAATCGCCTCCCTTACCTTTGGTGCAGAGCGCAAGTTTTCATTCAAACATAAAAACTCCAAGGAGAAGATTGATATTTTCTTGGAAGATGGCAGCTTGCTGATCATGAAAGATCAAACCCAGGACCATTGGTTACATAGGCTCCCTCCCACTAAAACCATACATGGGGCACGGATAAACCTAACTTTTAGAACAATAGAAAATGCATAAGGCAATAGAAATCATGCATTAAAAATAAAAATTCTATATTTGCAGTACTATTAATCAAAACAGGATATATGTAATACCCAATTTCTTTCCGAAAACAGTTAACAAAGCATTTGAATGCTTTTCGATGGTTTTATCTCTTAAGCGAAAGGAATTATGGTTATTATACAGAACGCAACATATATCCACCCCAATAAAGATATTTTATTTCAAGGCCTTAACCTGGTCGTCAATAAGCAAGAAAAAATTGCACTGATCGGCAATAACGGTGTAGGCAAATCCACTTTACTCAAAGCCATAGCTTCGGAGGTCAAGCTGCATGCTGGTTCGATTGATTGTGCAAGTACGCCTTACTACATTCCACAATTATTGGACAAGTACAATGCTATGAGCATTGCGCAGGTATTGGCAATTGAGGATAAATTAAAAGCTTTTCATGCTATACTCGAGGGACAGATGGACGAGCAGCTCCTCGACATCCTCAATGATGATTGGACTATTGAGGACAGGGTTCAACAGGCCCTAAACCGATGGAACCTAATAGGATTAAAATTAGATCAGCCTTTATCGACATTAAGTGGTGGACAGAAGACCAAGGTTTTCTTGGCGGGCATCGACATCCATGATCCGGAACTGATCTTGATGGATGAACCAAGCAACCACCTTGATCTGGAATCCAGGGAACTGCTTTATCAATTTATAGAAAATTGCAACAAAACACTATTGCTGGTAAGCCATGATCGAGCACTTCTAAGGCTAATCCCAGAAATGGCAGAGATGAGCAAAAATGGCATCTCAAAATATGGCGGGAATTACGAGTTTTTTGCTGAGCAGAAGGAAATTGCCCTGAACGCCTTGGATCATGATGTAAAATCCAAGGAAAAGGAGTTACGCAAAGCCAAAGACAGAGAACGTGAAGCCCTAGAAAGGCAGAACAAGCTCAATGCCCGTGGGAAGAAAAAGCAGGAAAAAGCCGGTATCCCGAAGATCTTAATGGGTGCCTTGAAAAATAAGGCCGAGGGTAGTAGCGCCAAACTAAAGGGTGTACATCAGGAAAAGATCACAGGTATCCAACAAAACCTGAGAGATCTCAGGTCGAATTTACCGGAAATCGACCAAATGAAATTCGGATTCGAGGAATCTGGTCTTCCAGTTGGGAAAATTCTACTGGAGATAGATGGAGTCAACCTTCAAATCAATGGGAACGACCTTTGGAAACAAAACTTGGATTTCCAACTAAAATATGGAGATAGGATCGCGATCAAAGGCAATAACGGGTCTGGAAAGACCAGTTTAATCAAGCTAATGATTGGCGAAATAGCTCCGAGTGAAGGCAAGATTAAAAAAGCAGACTTTAATTATGTTTATGTCGACCAGGATTATTCTATGGTCAGCTCTTCAAAATCAGTCTATGAGATGGCACAGTCCTTTAACCAATCTGGTTTATTGGAGCATGAGGTTAAGATTCGTTTGAACAGATTTTTATTTCCCAAAGAAAGTTGGGACAAAAGTTGTCTGGTACTGAGTGGTGGCGAGCGCATGCGACTTTTATTGTGTTGTTTAAACATTAGTAGCAAATCGCCTGATATCATCATATTGGATGAACCTACAAACAATATCGATATTCAAAATATTGAAATACTAACCGCAGCCATACAATCCTACCAAGGGACCTTGATTGTAGTATCCCATGATCAATACTTTTTGGAGGATATAGGCATCAAAGAGAACATCACCCTACACTAAAAGAAGAAAGGAAAATATGAAAAAAATCATTTATTACGTAGCCTCCTCCGTAGATGGATTTATCTCTGGAGAGCAGGATAATGTGAGTGGATTTACCTATGAAGGTGAAGCCATAAAGCAATATATAGAAGATCTAAAGGCATTCAATCATGTATTGATGGGGAGAAAGACCTATGAATTTGGCTATCAATTCGGTGTGAAACCAGGTGATCCCTCTCCTACTTATGCCCACATGACGCAATACATACTTTCCAATAACTTGACATTTGAAAATAAACATGAACAGGTAAAGGTTGTCCCATTGGAGATTGAACGAATCCAGAAACTAAAGGAAAAAGCAGATACTGATATCTATTTATGCGGAGGTGGTCAATTAGCAGGTTGGTTGTTAAACAACAATTTATTGGATGAGGTAAAAATCAAGCTCAATCCGGTTATCATTGGTTCTGGCACGAAACTATTTGAAGGAGTCAAAAAGAACTATGCGCTATCCCTAATATCCGATAAAAATTATGATGATGGAATGAAAATCGTGCATTACGCTATTAAGTAGTGAGTTTGTTAAATTTAATTTCAAAAATATTTTATTACTTAAAAGAAAATATACATTTTTGTAATGGGCATGTTTGAATTATTATAAAAATGAATAATCATAATTAACCAAACAAAAATTTATACATAAGTGTTTGATTGTAAAACACTTTAGCTTAAATTTGAAGTAATCAAATATTAATTAACCAGCTTACCAGTATCAGTAACCAAATTTGGGATCATATCATGAAAGGAAGATTGCTACTCTTTTTAATTTTTACCATCCTTATAGGATGTAAAGAGGAAGATATGTCTCCTATCGAAGGTGAATTTGACAAGTCACTCTTGGAAAAATACATCTGGAAAAATGATATCCTGATTGATGAGGTTTTCACAGACAACAGCAGTCCAGAACATTATAACCGTGTAACGACCTTAAGTTTTACAGCAACCCAATATACCCATACGGTTCAGGATTCAGTGAACAATAGCTTTGTGTTGAAAGGGAATAAGGATCAGGTAAAGACCGCCGATAGGATTTCGGAATATTGGGGTGATTATTCTTTCAATGGTCAGGACTCGACCTTGGTTTTTTCATATCGGGTGAACGAAAAGCTGTTCAACAGGTTAAATCTTTCCAGCGATTCAATGATTATTTATAATACCTATAAGATCATCAACCTATCGGAGGATGAATTGACCTTGAAATTGACAAATGATTCGGTGCTGCATGGTTATAATCCAGTCATGACTTTTAAACCGATTAAATAATCGGAGATATTAAATACAAGAAGGAGCTAGTGAAAATTCATTAGCTCCTTCTTTTTTTGAACCAGGATGTTCGGGATGGGAGGATGGACCAAGATCATGGGAAGAACCAGGATATTCGGGATGGGAGGATGGACCAAGATCAATTTACCAACAGAAAGGTATCCAATTTTCGTAGGGGCGAATTGAATTCGCCCGCAACATACATTTGAACCAGGATGTTCGGGATGGGAGGATAAGCCAAGATCATGGGAAGAACCAGGATGTTCGGGATGAGAGGATGGACCAAAATCAATTTACCACCAGAAAGGTATCCAATTTTCGTGGGGATGAATTGAATTCGCCCGCAACATACATTTGAACCAGGATGTTCGGGATGGGAGGATCGACCAAGATCATGGGAAGATCCAGGATGTTCGGGATGAGAGGATAAGCCAAGATTATTATTTGCTTGAAAGCTGTCCAATTCTGTATGGTCGTATCGAATATGCCCGCTTAGAAATAAAAAGAAAAAGGAGTTGTCTGGGTAGACAACTCCTTCTGATTTACTCGTAATTATTATTAAGAAGTAGTACTTTTTGTTTCTTTCTTTTTCTGGACAAAACCAAGGATCTTATTCCAGATGGCTTGTGCCTTCATCTTATATTGATCTGCATCAAATAAGGCAGAATCTGAGGTTGATTTATAAGTCAGGAAGATGGCTAGTGGTGTCAGGACGATAATGGCCATCCACATGCCCCACATTGGGGTCAGACTAGCATCCTTCGCTGCTTTCTCGGCTAAGGTCGCAATAACATGGTAGATTAGGAAAAATATAATCGCCATAACCACTGGCAGCCCTAAACCTCCTTTTCGGATAATCGCCCCTAAAGGTGCCCCTATTCCAAAAAGTAAGAGACAGGATACCGCTAGGGTAAACTTCCTGTGCCATTCGATGTCATATCGAACATCCTTTTCGGCATATGGAGTGAATTCCGCATCCCTATTGACCGCCATGTCCTTTATTTGTCTTGCCTGGCTCAAGCCATTGTTAATGGCCATTCGCAATTGTCCATTTTTATCCAGATCAGGCAAGGAAACCTTGGCTTTCGTTCTGCCGGGACTGTTCTCCCTGAAGTATGGGGAATAATAATTGACATATCGCTTTGCTTCGGCCGCATTGACCAGTTCTAAGCTATCGATATAAACTCTATTGGAATCGGAATATAATCGCAGTTGCTTTAGATTCAACATCTGATGATGGGATTTGAATAGGTCTTGGTCCGTCCTATTCATCTGAAAACTACCCATATCAAACTTGGTTGTCGTCTCTTTGAACCTGAATCGTGTAAATTGTTGTCTCGGATCGTAACGTTTCGCGTTTTCTACACGCGCATCCTCATATCGTACACCGTCCTTTAATTCAAGGACCATGTAGTTATTGTCGGCTGAATTTTGGATAAAGCCTTCCTTAGCGAATGTAACATTGCTAGCTGTCCCTCCAGATGGATGTTCATAGATCATCAGGTCTTTCAAAGTGGTTCCATCTTCACTTTTTCCTTTTGCACGGATACTATAGCCTGGAATGGTATTATTAAATACGCCAGGTTTGATAAAGAAATCCGCTTTTTTCTTACGGACATCATATAACAGGGAACCCATTTTTAAGTTGACCACCGGAAGGATATAATCCGAGAAGAAAAAGGATCCGGCACTAAATAGGCCTACCACAATAAATAAGGGGGTCATGGCCTTACGTAGCGAAACACCGGCCGCCTTGATGGCCACGAGTTCATAACTTTCGCCCAAGTTACCAAAGGTCATGATGGACGAAAGGAGCATGGACAGAGGAAGCGCCATGGAAAGCTGTACGGCACATTGATAAGCTAAAAGCTCTAAAATCACATACCATTGAAAACCCTTTCCGATTAGGTCATCGATGTACTTGAACAAAAACAGCATCAACAGTACAAACATGACAATAAAGAAAGTCACCAAAAAGGGCTTAATAAATGCTTGTAATATGAGTAAGTTTACTTTTTTCATGTAATATCAATAGGACCATTTGACAAAATCCCTTCGGAAAGAGATGGTCTTGCAGCAAAGATACACTTTTTGTGAACGGAAAAATGTTAGAAAAAAGTTAATGTGGTCGTAAAACAATCCAGCTTTCTCGATTTCTGATGGATGAAGAAAGATGGATATAAAGAGGCCTCCAAAAAATATTTAGAGGCCTGCATTACTATAAGTATTTTTTATGCTCCGATAACCCTTTGCAGGTAACCGATGGAGTTGTTCCAAATCAATTTTCTATCGTCCAAATTGTCTTCTTTCACATAATCTGTAACACTCAATGCTACGTCATTGGTCAATTCATCTTGGATGATTTCAATTTCGAAGAAATAGGGTTCATCATCCAACCATTTGAATTTAACGCTTTTGTTTTCTTTAGTTGCGATCAACTTCGCGCGGTGGGATTCATTATCCCAAATAAATTCATAGATACCATCGTGATAATTCACATCATCTGCAAACCATTGAGCAAGCTCATTTGGCTCCTGAAGGTAAGGAAAGAGGATTCTAGGTGAAGAATTTAATACATATTCTAAATTTAATTTAATCTTTTCTGCCATTTGATATGTATAAGTAGATCTTAATATTTTTGTTAGTACTCAATACGCATGGATTACATGCTACTTTTTGTAAGTATAATGAATAAATCCGTTATTCAAAAAAAACTACAAAAATCTTTTATTCACAAAAACAGCATTATTAACAGTGTAGAACTGCGTTAGATGGAGATGGTATCCTGAATTTCGCTAATTTTCTCTTGAGGCTATCCTTTTGAATATAAATTGATTGTAGGGATTCTGCTGAAAACCGAGGATTTGAAGTCTAAAATTGTATAAAATTTTCTTTGAAAATTATTCCTTATTGCTATCTTTGCATACCGAAAAACGGCGGGGTAGCTCAGATGGTTAGAGCGCAGGATTCATAACCCTGAGGTCGGCAGTTCGATCCTGCTCCCCGCTACTGGAAAAAAAGCTCGACTTACGTCGAGCTTTTTTAGTATTTAGTAGAAAGTATTTAGTATTTAGACTTCCTGCAGCCGTGCCGGGGGAATAAATATCAGTTACAGACTACATGAGTTCTATACTAATTACGCTTTTGACATTGAAAAAGGTAAGCCTAGTACGATCATTGCCATCAGGGAAAGGGTGTAATCCTTCAAATAAAAGAAAATGGACATATTATGGTTAAATGTTCACTTGATATATGGTTTAGGTATTGATCCCTAATCTTTCTGTTCCTTCTCCAATTCTTTGATTTTTCTTTTCACCTCTTTTCTGAACTGGATACTTTCTTGAAAGTGTTTCTTCCTCAAGAATTCCAATAAGTATACGGTCAAAGCTCCTCCAAAAATTGCGATCCCTATTTCGGATAGGACATCCAGAATAATTCTATCGACAAATTCACCAAATGCATCATCATCAAAGAAATAGCGCAGGAGTCTAACGCCGATGGTTAAGCCTAGGCCTAAAACAAAGAAATATTTCAAGAATTTGGCTTGGAAGATGGATTGATTGACCATGGAGTCCAGTTCTGTCGGATTCTTTTGATAATATTCAACGATTTCATCGGTAATGATAGGTTTTTCATTCCTGAGCGCAGATTCAAGGATTTTATCTTCTATATTCATCTTTTCATCAATCTTTAAGAAGATAAAGAATTTAAGGCATAAAATGTTTGCTGTAGGTAGGTAATACAAAAACATGGATAAATAGAAAGCTCGACTTTCATCGAGCTTTTTCTTATATGTAGAATATAGGCCGCAATGGGTCTATATGTAATTTTTCTACACATTATAGCAGTTCGACTAACCGATCTGCCTTTTCATTTCCATATAGTTTTTGCAATACTTCCGAGATTCTCTGGCTGGTTTGAGCACTATCGCCTTGGTATGCCCATTCATTTATCAATGTCGCTGTACATAGCGCTTTAAGGGTGTGCGGGTTGTAAAAGAACATCGGCTCCAGGTTAAAGATCTGCTTGTTTTGTATTGCGGGGATTCCTGCAAACTCTTTTCGATCATAGAAAAGATTTGGACTATCATTCCACATTACAATCATATCGGGGTTCCATTCTATGAGGGTTTCAGGATTAATGGTAGGAAATCCGACCTCGTAAGGGCAAACATTTTCAACCCCTGCCATGGTCAAGCACGAGTGCATCATCCCATTAATTCCGGTTGTAGAAAAGATCCTTCCGTGTGCTCCAGTAAAATATACCCGCCTCTTTTTATCTAAACCTGCCACTTCTCCCTGCATCCGCTTCACTTCTGATTTTGTATAGGAAACAATCTCTTCTGCTCTATCCTCTTTTCCGGTCAACATGCCTATATCCTCAACGGTCTTATAGACCTCGTCTTCTGAAATGGCATTCAAGGAATATACTTGGACACCTGCGTTACGAAGGGTTTCGATCAAATCCTTTTGTGTTGAGGCCGCTATAACCAAATCAGGTGATAGTTCGATAATGTTCTCTATATTCCCCTGATTATTCAAACCGGGGGCAGGGATTTTTCTTTCGGCAATCTCCGTACTCATTTTAGAATAATAAGGATATAGTTCTTTGCTCATGTATACATCATTGAATATGCCGACCAAGCTTTTTTCAGCACCCAAAACAAACAAAGCATCCAATCCCGGTTCATCCAAACAAACAATCCGCTTCACAGGCTTATCAAGATTGATTTTGACTCCTAGGGCATCTACGACCATGATGGCTGATTTACCTTCTTCTTTTGTCTTGTCTTGTGAAGAATTACAAGATACCATCAGGAATACTAGCATGATTCCCAGTAGGCTTGTTATGATGTTAATGGAATTTTTCATGTTGTTGATTATAAGTTAACACGTAGGGAAAGTCTTGCATGGATTGGAGCCATCTGAACCCAATAGTACATATCATTTGCACCATTTCTCCATGCTGTTGAATACATTTTCCTGTTCAATACATTATTTACGATAAGGTTTATTTTATATTTTTCATTATTCCATCCTGCCCCAACATCTAATCGGAAATTATCTTCAAGAGGTTGCGAAGTGGCATTTGGAAACCTTTCTGTCCTTCCCATCAAGAGCTGATAGCCAGCGGACAAAGAAAAGCCACTTAGTTTTTGAATGGGCAGATAATAATTCAGCCAAGTATTCTGGATATGTTTTACCAAATTGGGGGTTGCCCTTCCAATAAGTTCTGGATTATATTCATCTTCGGTGATTTCTGAATCCGTATAGGCATAGTTGACGATGGCATTCAAGCCTTTGGCGAGTTGACCTTTCATATCAAATTCAAATCCTCTGGATTGGCTAACCCCGGTCTGATAGATCAAGTTGGAGGTAGGATCGACAGAAACCAGCTGATTACGTTCGATATGATATACTGCCAAGGTTGTATTCCATCTTCCTTCAGCCCAATCGCGTTTGAAACCTAGTTCATAATTGATCCCTCGGATGGGTTTCAAGGCATTTCCTTCTACTGAAATACCCGATTGCGGCAAGTAAGTGCGATCATGCAAAAAGTACAGGGAAGCATCTTTCGTCAGGGAATAATTAACCCCCAGTCTTGGCGTCAAAACCAGGTCGTCGGTTTCGGTTTTTGCTCCGTAGTCGGTAGAGTTTCCATTCGAGGCCGTCAACCGCAAGCCAAGTGTAATCCTTAATCTATCATTCAACATGCTCAGTTCGTCCATGGCATAAACTGATGCATAGAATAGTCTTCTTTCTACGATATTTCCTTCAGAATAGAAATCATTTTCAGAGGCAAAGTCACCCCCAATGCCATTATTCATGATGGTGGTTGAATAGACCGGATTGGAAATGGAAAGAGGATAAACTGCGGTGGCAGTACCCCAAGTATCCCGACTGTTGGATGATTTATTATTGATATCGACTCCTGTAATGAAATTATGTTTTAGTCTACCAGTATTGAAATTGCCATTCAGATAAAACTGGGTAGAAAAGACATTGTATTTATTGGAATCATAGACTAAATTTCGGTCTAGGATATCTGGGTTTTGCTTATTGGCACCATTTACCCAAAAAATGGACCCATCATATCCCATCGTGATATAACTGGCTTTGGCGGTAAACTCCCAATTATTCTTAAAACTGTTTTGGTAGGTCAAGAACATATTATGGTCATTGCCTGAAAAAGGACGGACGCTTGGATCTGTAATGGTAAAATCATTGGGCAGTGTACCATATCCATAAGGCGACATTTGGGCTTCGCTCAACAATAGGTAATTTAGTTGTTGGTAAATATATTCTGCCGTTATTGAAGACCTCTCATTGATCTGGTATTTTAAGGATGGAGCAAAAAGAATTCTGTTGTTTCGATCATGTTCCATAAAACCATTGGCTTTCATCCCCATTAAGTTCAGTCGATATTGAAGTTTTTCTGCTCCTTCAAACTTCCCATCTAGGTCTACCGCTGCCCTCAATTGATTAAAACTACCCATTAATACGTCGATGCTCCGGCGGGTTTCACCTGTTGGCTTTTTGGTGACCACATTATAGGATCCTGCTGGATCGCTCATGGCATGCATAAAGCCTGCTGGACCTTTCAGAAATTCTACCCGATCAATTATCGCAACATCATCCCCAATTGGACCTTTTCCTAAGGGTCTCAAATCCACGCCATTTCTTTGCGCTGAAATATAGCCAGCTCTTGAATAAATATCAGGTGAAATACCATTATGCAGTTCTTCACGCATTGTTCCACTAACGTTTCTCGTCAAGCTTTCATTCAAGTTGGTTACGGCTTGGTCACGGAAAATCTCGCCATCAAGGATTTGAATATTTTGGGAGGTATTCAACAGGGAAGTGCGAAGCCTCAATCCTTCAGACATCTCTTTGATATTATATCGCTTGTAATACTTTGATGTGACTTCTACCTCTTCCACTTGATAGACTTTTAATGTATCGGCTGTTAATTGGTCCTTATTCTGCGCCTTCAAGATTATAGGCAGCATAAAACACATTCCTAAAAAGAGTTTTTTGTTAGTTAGCATAGAGCATGAGTTTGTTTATTTTCTCATTCTCAAAGGAAATAAAATGCTATTAAAGGGGTATAAGTGCGATATTAGAATGAAATTAGAATTCAGTTTTGATCGTTTTTTAATTGAAATCTTATTTTTTCATGACAAAAGAATTTATTCTTTAATAATCTCATTAATTGTCCCTACCTTATTTCTAATACACAGGATTTGATACCTTTGAAAAAATTCGGTCCGCAATTATTTACAACAGAAAGAAATGTCCAAAGAAAAAGAACCCTTCAGCCTAAAAAAAAGAATCAAGAGTTTCGAGTATTCCTTTGCTGGATTAGTACATCTTTTTAGGCTTGAACATAATGCTAGGATACATGCCATTGCTGCAATCTTGGTAGTCATTGCGGGATGCATGCTTGAAATCAGCAGTATGGAATGGGTGGCCATAGTTATTTGTATAGGTCTTGTTTTAGTGACAGAAACCTTGAATACTTCGATAGAAAATATCTGTGACCATTTGACCACAGATATTCATCCTCATATTAAAATCATCAAAGACTTAGCGTCTGGCGCTGTATTAATTAGTGCCATAACCGCTGTTGTCGTTGCATTGATTATTTTTTTACCGAAAGTCCTCAGTTTGATTTAAGAACCATCTTTTTTATTTCTTGTTCAACAGATAGTTGGCTACTGCATCATAAGCTGGCAATGAATATGGGTCATTGGCGGTATTGCTCGCTATTGGATGGGAAGCTAATCTCACCAAGACCATTTCAGCAGTTGGGTCAATGTAGATTGTTTGCCCATGCACTCCCCTAGCACAGAAAGCTCCATTTTTATTATTGGATATCCACCACATATTGCGGTAACTCCAGTTCTTTAGATTGGTATAACCAGCTTTAGCGAAATCAGATTTTTTACCTCCTTTACGGATATCGTCAATAACTTCCTTTTTCAAGACCTGTTTTCCATTGAATTGACCATTGTTTCGGATCATCTCACCAAACATGGCTAAATCCCTGAGGTTAGCATTAAAGCCTCCACCAGCAAATGCGATTCCAGACCGATCGATTTGATAATACCCATCGTGATGAGCTCCAATTGGTTTCCAGATCTTTTCTGAGAGCAATTCAGGAATACTTTTCCCAGTGGCTCGACTAATGATCCACCCCATAGCATCGGTATTAATGGTTTTATAACCAAAAGCCTCGCCATGTTTTCCGGCTTTCTTCACGGTCTCCAAAAACTCATAATAATTGGTAGGTCCCTTATAATCTTTTGGAACTGGAACTGGATTTCCTGCTGCTGAAAACACCCAAATATCTGCATTGGGATCAGCATAATCCTCCGAATAATCTAAAGAGGTAGTCATATCTAAAACCTGCCTGACCGTTGCATCTCCAAAAGCAGAGTTCTTTAATTCTGGAACATAATCTTGGACTAATTTATTCTCATCCAATATCCCCTCAGCAACTAAACTAGCCCCTAATGTTCCGGTAAAGGTCTTGCTAACAGACATGACCGCATGCGTACCTTCTTGGTCCAGCTCGGCAAAATACTTTTCATAAACGATTTTCCCTTTATGCAATACGATAATGCCATCTGCATAATTTTTCGACAATGACTCCTCAAAGGTAACTGGAGATTTTTCTCCAAGGGGTACAAAGGTAACTTTGTCCAACTCCGCATCGACGTCACTTTCAAAGTCATAGCGGTCATTTTGGGTGGCCTGAACCACTTTGGTTGGCATAAATTCACGCATGTGGCAAACACTGTAGCGTAAGCCCGGGAATTGGAAAAAACTGCCATCAAATAGCGATAAGGTGCTGTCTTTCGCAGGAGGGAATCCTTTCATCCATCCCATCAGTTTTGGATCAGATTGTTCTGCTGTTAAATGGTTTTGTGCGCTCAAGGTAGTACAGATTGATAAGTTGACTAAACAGATTAATAGTTTTTTCATAGCAATTCAAAGGTAGTCTATCTAAATTAATAGCTGAAGGCAAAAAATTGTTTGGAATGAATCAATAGTACGCGATGGGATATCGAATCTCGTCAACTACTTGTTAATATAGTGTAGATATTTGTTAATTAAGGCAAAGTTCTTTAAGGCTAATTATATTATTTTCGATTATTCAGAAACATGTAAGAATTTGTAAAAAGATTTGATATGTGGGGAATAATTAACCTAAACCTATTTTACAGGATTAATACATTTCCTCACATTTAATTAAATCATTGCTATTAAAGAGTTAGTTAGTCAATATAGTTTTTAATTTGGTTTAAATCCACCTTGGGGAAGGTGGATTTTTCATATTAATGGGTTTTAGTTCCCTCCTCTTACGCGGTTCTGTTCTTCATTGTCTTTTTTCTTTTGTCTTCCATTGAGTTCCTTTCCTAGTTTTATGGTTGCTGAAAAGATGAAAGTCCTACTGTCAAGATTAAAGTTCTGGTTCATCCTTACTCCACCAGCGTATGATTCAGTTTGATAAGTCATCGATTTAAAAATATCATTGACTGCTAATTTTAGGCTGACCTTGTCTTTCCAAACGTTTTTCATCAGTCCAGCCGATACAAAACCAAAGCCTTTTTGGCGCAAAACGCCATCTGTCTGTGGAGAATTGTATTGACCGTTTATTTCAAATGACCATTTCTTTGGGAGTTTGAAGATATTATTGGATTGAATAGCATAGGACCATTCCCTATTATCGATGGATTCATTGTTGAACTTACCAAAATAATGGTTTTCAAAAATGTTAGCATTGTTGATACTGGTCCAAAAGTTTATTGGAGAATAGGAATGGTTGATATTGACACCTTTGTTCCTAAATCCCTCAATATTCGCAATCGATCGAATAGTGACATTTTGGGCTGGAAGTTGGGTCAATACACTCGTCATCACATCCTTTACATCGGTATAATAGAAGGATGCATGGAGATTCTTTCCAAAACTATAATTCAATTCAAAAGCATTGGCCAACTCAGGTTGCAACAAGGGATTTCCTTCGTAAAAGACAAATGCATCAATGTAATATCGAAAAGGATTCAGGTCTTCATAATCTGGCCTATTGACTCTTTTACTGTAGGAAAACTGAACACTATGTTTTTCACCAATTTTTCTAGTGATTGAAGTACTTGGAAACCAATTGGTATATTTTCTTTCATTTTGGAGATTACTGGTCAATTGATTACCTAAGGAATAGGTGTTTTCAACCCTTATCCCAGCAGTAAAATTCCAGTTATTCGACTCCAAATGATAGTTAACATAGCCCGCATGAATGTTCTCGTTGTAAAGGAAATGATTGCTGGTACTTCCATCATTAACCCAATTCCCTGCTTTTAGGGTATCATTGATTGCATTATTATCAGCGTTCATAAAGCTGCTTTTCCATCCCAGCTCTAACCTCTGATGGCTATTGATATGCTGCAAATAATCCAGCTTGCCGACATAAAGTTGAGTAATGGATGGAGTTTGGTTTTTTCTCTTCGAAAGAAAAGCAGGCTGATGGATGGTTTTTTGGAAATCCGAAATCAGTTGCTGATCGGCTTTATAATGTGCATGTAGGTATTCAAAATCGGCTGATAACAAATTGTCGTTAGAACCTATTTTCTGCTGCAAATTGGCCATCAGGGTATGGGTGTTCCATTTACTGATATTACTGTTATTGGTTAGTGAGTTGGAAATGAGTTCTTCATTACTGAACAGGATATTATTATAGCCTTCATTAAAGTTCTTATAAGTACCGAAGCTTCCAGTCCAACCGATACCCAAGCTTAGCTTTTCATTGGCCTGAAAATCAACTCCTGCTTTTGCGTTATTGGTCTGGAGGGGTTCATTGGTATGGGAATATTGAATTGACTTCCTGGCTAAGGATTCTGATGGGTTCCTTTCAAAAAAACGATTCAATGTTCGAAACTCCTCTTCGCCTCGAAACCCCTTGTCAAATCCTAAGATAAAATTCCAATTGTCCTTTTGGCTGTTCAGGTTTAAACCCGCCCCATACCTTTCTTTCCTTCCTGCGCCTCCGTAGCTATTTACGGACAGATTGAAACCAGCCTTTTTATCATTCTTCATGACAATGTTGATCATGCCTCCCATTCCTTGAGCGTCGTATTTAGCCGAAGGATTCGTAATCAGCTCTACACTTTTTATGGAGGATGAGGAGGTACCTTTAAGCAAGGTAGCAAGGTCTCTAGGTGAAAGGTAGGATAATTTACCATTAATCATGACCGCAACATCAGACTTGCCTCGCATACTGATATTTCCATCATCATCTACCTTGACTGCTGGAGCTCGTTGAAGGATCTCTAAAGCAGTCATACCGTCAGCGAGGATGCTGTTTTCAATGTTGATGACCATGCGGTCCGAGAGTCTTTCAATTAACTTTCTTTCACCTTTGATTTCAATCTCTTCTAGGGATTGAGCTGAAGGAAGCAAAGTAATATTTCCCAAATTCACCTGCTTTGAAGCCACAGGAATATCTTTTCTAATAAAATTTGAATAGCCTAAATAGGAAATTATTAAATCATAATTACCATAAGGTAATTCGAACGAGAAAGAGCCATTTTTATCAGTTGAAATAGATTTTTGGGTTTGATTAGAAATTGATTTGATCGATACGGTAACTTGACTAAGGGGGGCATTATTTTCATCATGCACCCGACCATTTACAATGGATTGGGCATGGAGAGTAACGGAAAACAACAACAGGAGTGTGCATAGTTTGATTTGTAATAACATAATAAAAAATTAATATTCATTGTATTTCTGTTGTTTTCATAGATAGAATGTTTAATTACGGGTAATTATCTTCATCTAATTTCACCTTTCAAGCCAGTCTGGAACCAACCAACTGATAAGGAATTCGTGTATAAAACACGAGGAAGGCAGACAGCTCCCCAATACTGCCTAGGAATCTATTTAGAATAATTATAAATAATGCTGCAAAAGTATTACTTTTGAATACCTTTTGATAACATCTAAAGGATATTCAACAACAAATAATGGATAAATTGCAGTCAGTGACATTAAAGGAATTCTATGGTAAAGAGCATTTGAAAGACCTTTTGTCTAGTCCTGCCAACTTCCAAATAGCCAATGGATTTTCATCCAAGCAGCTTTCCAATGAATTTGTGGAAGGTAAATTATTAAAATACCATGAGGATTCGATTTCTATTACCTATCAAGAATGGGACTTATCCAAATCCTTCAAACTAAGGGTCAAGCATGCATCGCATTTGATTAAAGTACAGTTCGAGATAGAAGGATACTCCCACTTTGAGAGCCAGGACAATTATTGTATCATCATCCCTTCCAATCATTATCAATTTATCAATATCCCCAATCCAGATGGCCATATTACCTACAGCAGTTCCCGTAAAGTTTTGGACATCTACATGGAACAAGAGTTTCTATTCCAGTTATTAAGAACGCAAGGCTATTCCGACCAGCAATTAAAAGCCCATTTCCTATTAAATAACTATACGTTCTGCAGACAGGCAACCCCGATTACGGCACAGCAACAACAGCTGATCCAAGAACTTCTCAATCATCAATATCAATCCGATTTCGCAAAACAGTTCATCCGAATTAAGGCAATTGAATTAATGATTACGGTATTTGCAGGAGCTAGCAACCAGATCAATCAAGTCAAATGGATCCAATCGGATATTGATACTATGATGTCAATAAAGGAGTTTTTGGATGAAAACTATCATCAGGACCTTCGAATCAAAAGTTTGAGTAGGCAATTTGGGATAAATGAATTTAAACTTAAAAATGGCTTCAAGGACCTATTTGGAGATACTGTCTTTGGCTATATCAGAAGACAAAAAATGAAGAAAGCAAAGGAGCTCTTGAGAAATCCTGAATTGGAAATCAAAGAAATCGCCTATTTAATAGGCTTTAAATACGCCCATCATTTCTCGAAGGTGTACTTGGATCATTATCAGATTCGACCAAGTGAGTATAGAAACAAGCATATGGTCGCTGAGGGAGGTTAGTTTCAATTGAGGTTACTTTCCCAATAGCGTTTTTTATGACAACATACTTATAAAATAATGGCTAAATACCCCTACCTTTGCAGTAATATTTAAAACAAATGAAAATTCAATTAAATACGATTGAAGAAGCAATCGAAGACATTAAAGCTGGAAAGGTTATCATTGTTGTAGACGATGAAGACCGTGAGAATGAAGGAGACTTTGTAACCGCAGCTAGAAATGCCACTCCTGAGGTCATTAACTTTATGGCTACTCATGGTAGAGGATTGGTATGTGCTCCATTGACCGAAGAACGTTGTAAGGAATTAAACTTAGGTTTAATGGTCAACAACAATACAGCAGTTTATGAGACAAACTTCACTGTATCTGTAGACCTGCAGGGTTATGGCTGTACCACTGGTATTTCAGCCTCCGATCGTTCAAAAACAATCAAAGCCTTAATTGATCCCAATATCAAACCAGAAGAACTAGGTCGTCCTGGTCACATCTTCCCATTGATCGCCAAAGATGGTGGTGTATTGCGTAGAACTGGCCATACCGAAGCTTCTGTCGATTTGGCGCGTCTTGCGGGTTTTGAACCTGCTGGTGTATTAGTCGAAATCCTTAAAGATGATGGTGAAATGGCTCGTCTTCCTGATTTGATAAAGGTAGCCGAGAAATTCGACCTTAAGATCATCTCTATTGAAGATTTGATTGAATATCGCTTGAAGCATGATACTTTGATCCAAGAAGAAGTAAGTGTTGAAATGCCTACGGAATGGGGTGATTTCAAAATGAAAGCATTTACCCAAAAGAATACTGGCGAACAACATTTAGCACTTTATAAAGGCGAATGGAAAGAAGATGAACCCATCCTAGTACGTGTGCACAGCTCATGTGTGACAGGTGATATCTTCGGTTCTTGCCGTTGCGACTGTGGACCACAACTTCACAAAGCCATGGAAATGATCCAGAAAGAAGGAAAAGGTATTGTCGTTTATATGAACCAAGAAGGTAGAGGAATCGGCCTTGTCAATAAATTACATGCTTATAAACTTCAGGAAACTGGTATTGATACGGTAGATGCAAACCTTGAACTAGGCTTCAAACCTGATTTACGTGATTACGGAGTGGGTGCTCAGATCTTGAGACATATGGGTGTTACTAAAATGCGCCTAATGTCCAATAATCCTACTAAACGTGCTGGCTTGATCGGTTATGGTCTTGAAGTGGTAGATAATGTGCCAATCGAAATCATTCCCAACAAATACAACGAAGAATATTTGAAAACTAAAAGAGACAAAATGGGTCACACCCTAAGTAATCTTTAAAATATAATAATGGAGGCCTAAAAACCTCCATTTTGTTTTATCCAAGGTCTTACCCATGGAGAGAAACATTTCCCATCTCCATTTGTTCGAATAAAAAATTGACTATGAAGAATTCCCTATTAATAGAAAAAGCATATTTGAATGGATCTTTTATCAGTTCCAAAGAAACATTTGATGTCATTAATCCCTCCACTTTAAAGCCAGTTGGTTCTTTGCCAAATCTGACCGTTAAAGACTGTCAGAAATTCATTGACACAGCCTACAAAGCTTGGGATTCTTGGAAAAATACGCCTGTTGGCGAAAGGTCTAAAGTCTTAAGGAACTTATATAACCTGATCAATGAACACAGGGAGGAACTTGCAGAGATCATGACCCTAGAAAGCGGCAAACCCATTAAAGAATCGCTTACAGAGGTAGATTATGCCAATTCCTTTATCGATTGGTTTGCTGAAGAGGGAAAACGTGCGTATGGCGAAACCATTCCATCATTGGCCGGCAATGCTAGGATGCAAACCATCAAACAAGGAGTAGGAGTCGTTGCTGCAATCACCCCTTGGAATTTCCCATTGGCGATGATCACCCGCAAAGTAGGTCCCGCCTTGGCAGCTGGCTGTACTGTGGTATTGAAACCCGCTTCCCAAACACCTTTCTCCGCGATTGCATTGGCTAAACTAGCAGATGAAGCTGGAGTACCTAAAGGCGTATTGAATGTCATTACCTCCAAGGACAGTAAAGGAATAGGAAAAGAACTGGCAACAAACGACAAAATTAGAAAGATTTCCTTCACGGGGTCCACTTCGGTTGGTCGCACCCTGATGGAACAAGCCGCTTCAACTATCAAAAGAATCTCCTTGGAACTAGGTGGGAATGCTCCATTCCTAGTGTTCAACAATGCCGATATCGACAAAGCTGTTGAAGGTGCGGTAGCAGGTAAATTCAGGAATACAGGACAAACTTGTGTCTCGATCAACAGATTCTATGTGCAGGAAGGAGTATATGAAGAATTCACCGAAAAACTAACGCAAGCTGTAAATGCCTTACAAGTCGGTGATGGATTAAAGAAAACATCACAGGTTGGACCATTGATCAACGAAGAAGGACTTAAGAAGGTCGAAGAACATGTGCAGGACGCCATTGATAAAGGAGCAAAAGTAGAAACTGGAGGAAAGGCCATGAAAGGCTTGTTCTATGAACCAACGGTACTTTCCAATATGCCAGCACACAGTGTCATAGCAACAGAAGAAACCTTCGGTCCTATATGCGCCTTATTTAAATTCAAAACGGAAGAGGAAGCTATCAAATTAGCAAACGATACTCCTTTTGGATTAGCATCCTATTTCTTCAGCCAAGATGTTCATCAATGTTTCCGTGTGTCTGAGCAGCTAGAAGCAGGAATGGTCGGTGTCAATACAGGATTGATTTCGAATGCTTCAGCACCTTTTGGAGGTGTTAAGCAATCTGGATTAGGTCGAGAAGGTTCAAAATATGGACTCGATGAATACATCGAAGTAAAATATATCTGTTTTGGAGGTAATTAACCTCCAAAACATCTACCAAATATGATATCTCAAGCCCAACATCACATAGTTGGGTTCCGTAACTTCATCTTTAAATTGATATTTCACTTTATATCCCGTATAAAGCGATAAAGCCACTGACGGGAAATAATAACTGATTCCCACTTGGCCATTGGCTTTCGTAAAGTTTTCCTTTCTAGGCATAGGCTCATCACCTTCAGCACCTACAGCATTCTCATAAGTAAAAAACTCTTGACCCAATCCGGCACCTAAAAAGATGTTGAAATTAGACTTTTCCTTATTAAAAATGCTAACTACATAGTCCGCACCTACCGCCAATAGATCTCCCCTACCATGAATCTGAGCTTGAACAGCAGAACGGTTGGTGAAATCGTACTTACCTTGTACACCGAAACTAGCGTCATAGGCCGCATCATCCAATTTCAAGTCACTATAGATCCCAAAGGCCCAATCATGCTCTTGAGCATGCAAGGCAATAGGAAAAACAAACGCGCAAAAAATCCAAAGTAATCTCTTCATAGCATAAATATTAGTCAACTTGTTCCCCTTTACTCTTTCGGTATTTCTTATAAAGCTTAACAAGTATCATCAGTAAAATCCCTAAACCAAAGATTCCTAATACCCCAAACACCCAACCAATGGCAGATTTAAGGATAACCAGAAACACTATGGCAAACAATATGATCGTAGAAACCTCATTCCACATCCGCAGTTGCGTGGAAGTCCAATTCGATTGTTCATCCCTTAACTTAAACATGATGTTTTGGGAAATAAAATGATAGACGATCAAGGCCGTAACAAAGCCCAACTTCACCTGCATCCATCCTGTAGACAACAGCGCTGGATTGATATAAAGCATGACCAAGGCTGAAATAACAACGATATACATCGAGGGCGTGGTAATCACCCACCACAGCCTATTTTCCATAATGATGAATTGCTTATGCAAAACCTGATATTCTACATCAGATTTCTGCTTGGCTTCCGTATGATAGACAAACAACCTGGGCATATAAAAAAGCCCAGCCATCCAACAGATAACAAAAATAATATGGATTGCCTTCGCGTATAGATAGACCATAATTTGTATTAATCCTCAAAAATATAAATTAAATCAGCAAATATTGACATGATAGGGTAAGGAATTAAGAGCTAAAACGAAAGGAGCTGCCACATCGTGACAGCTCCCCATATCTTAATTTGATAAATTCTTAGTATCTGAATTCCTTAATGGTTTCCACAGCGTATTTCACGTTGTCAAAAGGAATATCAGGCATGATACCATGGCCAAGGTTAAAGATAAAGCCATTCTCTCCGCGCATACGCTCGAATAGATCCAAGATCTTCTTCTTGATTACAGGTTTATCCGCATAAAGCACGAATGGATCCAAGTTACCTTGAACTGCCATATTGCTTGGCAATGATTTTTTGATGTTCAATAGATCAGCATTCCAATCCACAGATACGACATCCGGTTGTGCTTCTGCCATGATTGGAGCAAACACAGAACTTCCCTTACAGAAAGAAATAACAGGAACGTCTTTTCTGTTCAACTTAGAAATAATGTATTTGTTGTATTTATGCGAAAACTCTTGGTAATCGTTCCATGATAATGCCAATGCCCAGCTATCGAATAACTGCAAAGCATTCACCCCTGCTTCGATCTGCATATTCATGTAATTGATGGTTACATCAGCAATCTTTTGCAAAATAGAATGAGCCAACTCAGGTTGATTGTTCAACAATGTTTTGGTCAATTTGAAATCTTTGGAAGAACCACCTTCTACCAAATAGCTCAAAATCGTAAATGGAGCCCCCGCAAAACCGATCAATGGAACTTTCCCATCCAAACGGCCTTGAATTACTTTGATGGCATCCCCTACATACTGTAGCTTATCCAAACAATCTACCGATAGATTCTCGGCATCTTGCACTGTCCTAATCGGATTGGAGAACCTCGGACCCACACCTTGTTCAAAGGATAGGTCTCCGCCCATTGCCTCGGCCGTAACCAAGATATCCGAAAATAAAATAGCTGCATCAACACCTAATAGGTCTATTGGCAGCATGGTAACATCTGCGGCAATCTCAGGGGTTTTGCACATTTCCAAGAAAGAATACTTGTTCTTGATTTCCCAATATTCTTTCATAAACCTTCCTGCTTGACGCATCATCCATACTGGAGGTCGTTCCGTAGGCTGCGACAAGGCAGCGCGAATCAATAGATCGTTTTTCAAATTTTTGTCCACTACTTATTCTTATTTACTTCGTTTTGTATTTTCTCAATAATTGACTGTTGTCTGGCGGTCAGCCTCAATTTATTCGCCACATCTAAATAGGCCTGCACTCTTTCATAATCATGCTTCCTCAAATTGATGTTCGCTAAATTGATCAAGACCATCCCCTTCTCATTATCCTTTCGCCAAGGCAATCGGGAAGCTAATTGAAAATGATATTCCGCCTCCTCAATGTTATCCTCTTTCAAGGCAATATTGCCCATCATAAACTCATAGAAGTTTCTTCTCCCTTTTCTAAGTTTATCTGGGTTCTTGATCTCAGCCAGCAATCTTTTTGTTTTCTCGTAATCCTGTTTATGAAAAGCCTGGGTCGCCAAATAAACGGTACCCTCTTTCAGATAGCTCCATACCAAGTAGGTGATCCCTCCAAAGATATAGACCGCTATATTATAATGCTTAGCATAAATGGCATACAATAGAAAAGCAATCGCAATTGCGATTACTATTTTTCGAGCTTGATTAGTCATCTATTCGTTTAGTTCGAGTTGTCTGTAAATTTATAACCAACTCCACGGATGGAATGGAAATAAATCGGATGCTTTTGATCAGGTTCAAAATACTTCCTAAAGGTCAAGATAAAATTATCGATCGTACGGGTTGATGGATATACATCATAATTCCAAACGGTCTCTAGGATTTGCTCACGAGAAACAGCCTCATTTCTACGCTCAATCAATAATTTAAGCAACATGGTCTCTTTCTTCGTCAAAGAAGTAATGCTACCATCTGCATGATGCAGTTCAAAGGAGTTAAAATAGATCGTCTTATCACCAATCGTGTATGAATTCAACTCTTTTAAATCATCCCCTTTCATACCACGGCGGATCAAGTTGCTCACACGTAAAATCAGCTCTTCCAAATTGAATGGCTTCACCAAATAATCGTCTGCTCCTTTTTTAAGACCTGTGATACGATCTTCTGAACTGTTTTTGGCGGTCAAGAACATAATTGGAACTTCAGAATTCTGAAGCCTAATGGTTTCTGCCACCTGGAAGCCATCGATTTCAGGGATCATCACATCTAGGATAATCAGGTTAAATCGTTCTTCCTTAAATATTTTTAATGCTTTTTTACCATCTGTGGCCGTGGTCACACGGTAGCCTTCAAGTTCTAGATTCAACTTGATCGCTTCCAACAGATGTTCTTCATCTTCAACTAATAGTATACGTTGTTTAGTTTGCATAATTTTCAAAAATTACTTCAAAGATACTTCCAGTAGGAGTATTATCCTTTACCCTAATGGTTGCATTGTGTTTTTGTAATACTGTCTTAACAATATATAACCCTAAACCAGTGCCTTTGGTTTTTCGGGTCGCTTCACTACCTACTCTATAAAACTTATTAAATATAAGTTTTTTTTCATCATCAGGTATTCCTTCACCATGATCTGTTACCGAAAATAACAGGTTGTTGCCCTGTTTCTTCAACTTTACATAAACAGTGGCACATGGAGGAGAGTATTTCACGGCGTTCTCAATCAAGTTGGTGATCACATTACTGATCGCAAATTTGTCCGCCTTCAATTCAATTTCTTGATCTAGCTCAGGCTTAATGACTTGGGATTTACAGGCATTCTTTTGCAGTCGATCAACGATCTGCTCTACCAATTCGGTGACATTGAAAGCCTCTTTCGGCAACTGATAGGCCCGATTCTCTAATTTGGTGGTCAACAAAATATTTTCAACCAAATCATCCAAGCGTTCGATATCCTTCAGGGAATTCCCTAAAAAGACCTTTTGCTGCTCACGATCCAGGTCGCGCTTCAAAATCGTTTGGATATACAGTTTGACAGATGCTAAGGGAGATTTAAGTTCATGCGTAATGGCCAGTAGGAAATTCTGCTGCTGCTGACTGATCTCATGCTCTCTTTTCACATGTCCCTTGAGCTTCAAAGCTCCCCAAATAAAAATGAGCAAGAATATCAGACCTTCTCCTATGATCATCCCCTTGCGGTCAGGTTCAAATTTAACTAAGATAAATCCCCACCAGAATAATTGGGTAATCGCATAAAAGACAAGAAAATAAAATAGAAATAAAGCTTTTCTCATACTTGACGTTTCCTGCGCAAATGTACTCAAATACGGCTTCATTAGGAAGCAAGCAAGACTTTATGACAGTAAACTTAGATTCCTGGTTGATTCAGCGAGCGATTGCCCTTATATTTGCACATGTTCAACGATAAAAAACACTTATTTTTCGATTTAGATCATACCATTTGGGATTTCGACAGAAATGCCAAAGAAACCTTGCATGAGCTTTATTTCAGATATTCCTTCAATGATATCTTCAATAATCCGACCTCAGAAAGCTTTATCGCCACTTATACGGAAAACAATCATCGTTTGTGGAACCTGTACCATCATGGAAAAATTGACAAACCTACCTTAAGAAAGCTCAGATTTGCCGATACATTTACCCAATTAGGTGTCAATCCGGAATTGTTCCCCTTAGCCTTTGAAGAAGAATACCTTGAAATCTGTCCTACTAAAACCAACCTTTTCCCTAATGCCCACGAGACCTTAGGATACTTAAAGGACAGATATACCTTGCACTTAATCTCTAACGGCTTCAAAGAAGCTTGTGAGAAAAAATTGCAGCATAGCAATCTAGCCCCCTACTTTGAGACCATAGTTATTTCAGAGATCATCGGCATCAACAAACCCGATATCCGCATCTTTGAACATGCATTGAATAATGGTGGAGCAAATAAGACCGAAGCGGTCATGATTGGTGACAATTTAGATGCAGACGTACGTGGAGCGCAGAATGCCGGCCTAGAAGCCATTTTCTTCAATCCTCTGGAGGTAGAGAAACCTGAGGATGTGAATCACATGATAAAAGATTTGAAAGAATTACAACAGCTATTTTAATCCTAATAGCTGTTGTAAACCAATATTCTACTTCAAGATTCTCTTCAATAATTTAGTATAGGCATCTGCTATTTTTTCCATTCCAAAATCATTCGGATGGGCATAGTCAACCGTTGAATTCCTATCTAATCCGATTTCCTTTTCAGACAACCAATACAGGTTCTTGTCCCCTTTCCCTTGCAGCGCTTTCACTGCCTTTTCAGCAACTCTGGAACGGCTCTCGTAATCCGCATTAGTTTTCAGGTTATAGACCCCAGGAACCTCACTGGAACTATGAGCAGCAATAACGATTGCTGTTTTCGGATGCAACTCCCTGATCGTCTTTACCGCATTCTGGATCAATCCAGTCAATTTCGCTGCTCCATCTTCTCCAGATACCGAAAGATTGGGAATACAATCCAATATAAAAACAGCAGCATCTTCCTGCTTGATCAGGTCTAAAATAGGTTGTTCCAATCTTCCATTGCCACTGAAGGCCAAATTAATAACCTCATGGTCAAAGTTCCTACCCATCCAATTCGTCCAACCCAATCCCGGTCTTGATGCACAAGCTCCTTGTGCAATAGAAGTACCATATATCACAATTGGCTTACTTTCCCTATGCAGAAAGCTCAAATCCCCTGTTGTACCTATCTCCATCCATTTCACGGCATTATAGAGTGGCAGGTACAATCTATAGGTATTTTCAGGACGAACTCCAAAATCTTCAAATTTATAGCTTATGGTATCTTTAAAGCTATATTTTCCATGGATCCAATTCCAGTCCTTTTCATTGTTTGCCTTGGTATAGAGATCCAAACCGCTTACCCCAGTTGTGGGCATATGCGGCATATTCAAACCTTCTGTCACTTGATATCTCACAGTAAATGATGGAGCTGAAGTCTGGAACTCCACATACACACCAGCTGCATCTTGTCCCAAATTCCAGACTGGTTCCCGAACCTCATCTTTTAGGCCCAATGGCAATCGAGCATATCCATCGCTGGCGTCAATTGCCTTTACTCTACCTTCCAGGGCACTCTCCTTCAGCACATCATGCCATTTCATCTCCTGGGCTGATGCTAGGACTGCCAGCATACAAAAAAGAGAGCTCAAAAAGCTCTCTTTCCAATGTCTTATCGATTTAAACATTATAATTCTTTAACAGTGATATTTCTCAACCATACATCGTCACCGTGATCTTGGAATCCAATCACACCTGATTTCGATTTTCCGCCAACATTATTCAATAACTCAAATGCCAAAGGCCATTTTTCCTTACTGAATTTACTAGCTTCTAACAATTGAGTCCATTCCGGAGTCCACAATTCATATTCCACAACTTTCTCGTCGTTCTGGTAATGAGTTACTTTTCCTTTGCTTACCACGATCTTAGCTCTGTTCCACTCTCCTGCAGGAAATGCATTCTGAGGTTTTGCTGGGATCATATCATACAATGAAGATGATTTACGGTTGCCATCAACACCTTGTTTCGCATCAGGGTGGTTTTCATTATCCAATAATTGGAATTCTGGACTTGAAATATAGATTGGCTGTCCTTTGATCTCTTTTGCCAAGAAGAAGGTTCCAGAGTTTCCTCCTTTTGAAATCTTCCATTCAAATTCAAGTTCAAAGTTTTTGAAATCATGAGCGAAGATCAAATCGCCACCTTCAGGGTTCTGAACACCGGCAGGTGCTTTTGAAAACTTCAACGTTCCATTATCAATGCCCCATTTACTAGGCACATGGTCCTTGCCGTAGCCTCTCCATCCATTCAATGATGTTCCATCAAATAAAACGTATGCTCCAGCGGAGTTCTTTTTAAAATCTTTAAGGGATACTTTAGGCAGATCAAGTACTTCATAGGCAGGAACATCTGCTCCTTTTGGCGTGGTAGCGTTCTTAGTTGCACATGAGGCAACTGTCAATCCGATTGCGCCTACTAATACATACATAAAGTTTCTTTTCATAGTATAAAGTTGATTAAGTAAAAATCTAATTTAATTATTCTTATCGTAAAATCAAGTATTAAAATTGTTGACCGCCCATATCATCCATGTCTGGTCCTTGTTGTTCACGATCTTTCCTTCCAAAATTTTGGAGACCAAAACGATAGGTAAATGATAGGGTAATCATCCTTTTCATCCAACGATGCGAAAACTGCATTTCACGGTTTGGAAGGTAATTGTGCATTTGGAATTTACGCGTGTTGAAGGCATCTCTTACGTTCAACATCAAACTGCCCTTATTCTTCAACACCTCCTTTTTCAAGGCCACATCCACACCTTTCATCGGCTCCATCTCTCCCTGCATGGTCTTCATTCCACTTCTATAATCTCCACGGACCTGCGCAGAAAAAGTAGGCGTAATCTTGAAGTTCGTCGTCAGGTTTCCGTTCCAGTTAAAGGACTCTCTTCCTTCTAGTCCCAAACCTGCTTTCGGATGAAAAGTTATCTGTGAAAGGTTCGCATTGGCTGTAACATCCCACCACTTGGTTAGATTTACTTTGGAAATCAACTCAAAGCCCATCGCATCAAGATCAGAAGCATTTTCCCATTTCATATAGGTCACATTCGTTCTATCCCCTACAATATCAGCAATCAAGCTTTCATCATAGATAACAGGCTGGGTTTGGTCATTTACTCGACGATAAAACACGGAGGAAATAAAATTCCATTTCTCATAAAACTTGGAAAAGCTCAATTCAGTGGAATGGATATCCTCTGGCAACAAATTCGGATTACCTTGACGGTAGTTCTGAACATCTGAAACATCGATAAACGGGTTCACCTGCCAACCTCTTGGACGCTGAACACGACGAGAATAGCTTAACTGCACCTTGTCCCCTTGTCCCTTACCTACGGCATAGCTCAAGAATACACTCGGGTATAAACGGAAATAATCCAATTTACCTTGATCTTTCTTAATGATACTTGGGTTATCTAAATCATGCGAATAGATATTGGTATTCAGGTTCGCTTGCTCCGCTCTTAATCCTACTTGTGCACCAAACTTCTCCGTAATCTGTTTTTGGTAATTCGCATAAAGGGCATGCACGGTGCTCGCCATGTCAAAATCGTTCGTAATTCTATAATCCGGAATAAACTGCTGGGTCACTGAATCCAGTTCTTCTGAATATTGGCTCTCATCAGAATACCTTAAGATACTGCGATATCCAGCTTCAAATTTATGGTTCTCCCCTAATGGCAATACATAATCCAATTGCATATTCCAGTTCTTACCCGATTCCGAAGTGTTATTCACGCGTTTAAGGTCTGCATTTCCATTGGCAAAAGTTTGATGGAAATCATTGACTCCATCTTCCGTGTCATAGCCAAAGGAGACATTTGCCGTCAATTCCTCCCCCTCACGCTTCAAAGTACGTTTGAAATCAACTTGGGCATCAATTCCCAAATCATCTTCATTCTGCAAGGAATTACGGAAACTGGTCGTTCCTAAACCAGGAACATTCCAATAATTATAATTGATATCGTTCCCGCGTTCATTATCCCGTAAGCTCAAGTTTGTGGTCAAACTCAAGGTGGTCTTATCGTTCATATAATAATCCGTACCGAATCGGATCGTATGGTTATAACCTAATCGATTGCTTTCCTCGATACTTTGGGTCCTGGGACTCTCGTTAGTAATTCCGCCATTGACATAATCGATATTATCAGAAAAACCGCTACCTAAGTTATTACGGCGGCTGAAATTATAATTTCCAAAATAATTCACTTTGCCATCCCTATAATTCAGGGTCACCCCGGCATTTGCATTCTCATAGGAACCACCTGAGGCCGTAACTGATCCATTCAGACCCAAACGGGCATTTTTCTTTAAGATAATATTGATGATACCTGATTGTCCTTCCGCATCATACTTCGCTGAAGGATTCGTGATGATCTCCACCTTGGCAATTGCATCTGCTGGCAAAGATTGTAAGAAAGCATTAATGTCCGATCCTGCCATAGCCGACTCCTTTCCATCAACCAAAAAGCGTACACTACTCGATCCACGCAAACTGATGCTACCATCAGACTCTACTTGCAAGGTTGGCACATTACCCAAGAGGTCCTGTGCTGATCCGCCCACGCTGACCATACTTTGGGAAACATCGAACACCTTTTTGTCAATGCCGATCTGAAGGTCAGGAACTCTACCTTGAACAACTACTTCAGAGATCTTTTCCCCTTCTTCAGCTAAGACAATTGAACCTAAGTCAATATCCTTTCCTGCCGTAACAACAAAATTATTACGGGTATAGGTAGAAAAACCAATATAGGTCACTTGTAGGTTATAGGTTCCAGGATCTACATCCGGGATAGAAAAAGAACCATTGGAGCCAGTTTGTTGTCCACGGATATAGGCATTATTCACGTTCGACAGCAAGCTTACACTGGCACCGATCGCCGGTCTGACACTATCTTGTTCTAAAATCCGACCTTTTATATCGACTTTCTGGGCAAATAAAATAATAGGAAATAATAAAAATAAACTGCTTAGGCATCTTTTCAATAGCATTTTGGATCTTTCTTAGTGTTTTCAGCTACAAAGTTGCGCATTAATTAAGAAAGTTAAATCCTCGTAACTGTATTATTACGAGGCTATTTATTCCACGGAAACAGTTAATCCCTCGGTTTTCAAGATCTTTCGGTAGACCTCAACTTCCGTATAGGTCCCTTCCAAGATTGTACATTTCCCCTTGGTATGTACGGTCCAGGCTATACGTGAAGCTTCAGCTTCGGAATATTGGAGGTAATGCATGAGGCAATGAATGACATGGTCAAAAGTATTGAAATCATCATTCCACAAAATCAACTTGTTGGAATCTTTGGTAACTGCAAGGATTTCTTCAAGGGTAAAAGTTTCTTGTTCAACTTCAGTGCTCATACAGCAAAAATAGCTTATTTTTCAAATAAATCAGTATTTTAGCTGAATTGTTTATTAAAGTTAGACCTATGTTTCAATCAAAAATAGCCGGTTTGGGATACTATGTCCCAAAGAACGTATATACCAATAATGACCTGACTCGTTTTATGGAAACGAGTGATGAATGGATCCAAGAACGTACCGGAATAAAAGAACGCCGATTCGCCGATAGGGTTGGTGAAACAACAACTAGCATGGCTGTAGAAGCTTCTAAAATAGCCATTGAAAGAGCCAATACAACGGCAGAAGAAATCGATTTTGTTATTTTCGCAACCCTTTCCCCAGATTACTATTTCCCGGGCTGTGGCGTACTGTTACAGCGTGAAATGGGCATGAAGGAAATTGGTGCTCTAGACGTAAGAAACCAATGTTCTGGATTTATCTACGCCTTGTCCATTGCCGATCAATTCATTAAAACGGGAATGTACAAGAACATCTTGGTGGTAGGATCTGAAAAACACTCCTTTGCTTTGGACTTCTCTACCCGTGGGCGCTCAGTTTCAGTAATCTTCGGAGATGGTGCTGGTGCTGTCGTGTTGCAGCCAACCAACGAGGAAGGAAAAGGTATTTTAAGTACTCACCTGCATTCCGATGGTGCCGAGGCCGAGAAACTGGCGATGTACTTCCCAGGAGCTTCTGCAGGTTATTATTTAGGTGAGCAGATGCCCCAATGGCCAGATGTTGAACTAGGCGGTATGCTGATGACCAAAGAGATGCTGGAAGATGGTTCGGCATTCCCTTATATGGATGGGCAAGCCGTATTCAAAAAGGCAGTTGTAAAATTCCCTGAAGTTATTGGGGAAGCATTAGCAAAAAACAACCTTAAAACAACAGATATCGATATGTTGATTCCCCACCAGGCAAACCTTCGTATTTCTCAATTCGTCCAAAAGACCTTGGGATTGTCTGATGATCAGGTATTCAATAACATCCAGAAATATGGCAATACTACTGCCGCTTCTGTACCTATCGCACTTTGCGAGGCTTGGGAAGAAGGAAAGATAAAAGATGGGGATTTAGTATGTCTAGCAGCCTTCGGAGCTGGTTTTACTTGGGGATCCGCTTTGATCCGCTGGTAATACAGAATTACCCAAAATAAGAAGGGGCTCAGATGATCTGAACCCCTTCTTTATATATTTAATTTAATTGTTGTTCTTGGACTTCCTTAAGTTCATTTCCTTTTTTCTTTTCTGATTGGCCAGCTTTCTTTTTGCTGAATCCCGAACCAAAGATCACATCCCAAATCGCTGAGCTCACCCCAAAACCTTTCTCAGGCTCTGAATAGTGGTGCAACATATGGTGATCCTTAATTCGCTTAAACAAACCAGACTTAAAGTTGGCATGATGCATTGCATAATGGCATTCATCATAGATCAGGTATCCCAATAAGAATCCGGAGAAGAATGCCGCTAAGGTATAAGGCGAAAAGAAAAAGCTAAAGATAAAATAGATGACCGCCGCCATTGGAATACTTGCCGACAAAGGCATTACCAAACGCAAGCGATCCTTCGGAAAATCATGGTGTACCCCATGGAAAATAAAGTGCACCCTTTTGCCAAATTTTGAACTCGGCTCATAATGGAAAACCCACCTATGCAAGACATATTCCGCCAATGTCCAAAAAAGCAACCCGAAGATATAATACATTACAACAGTCCCAACCGATAATCCCCCCGGTACCAATGCTCTCCAAATAAAAAAGATCTTAACAGGAATCCAAAATATTAAAGGAACAGAATAATGCACCTTGGTCAAAGATTCAAGAAAATCATTCTTGAACATTCTCGAAGACTCTGTCGAATTGGATACGTATAATTTCTTTGCCATAACCTAAATAATTTCATTCACACTCCAGGTTAAATATCTTAACCTCCCAAAGCGTTCTATTCAATAAAAAACCCTGCACAAATTTATAAAATTGCCTATCAGAGCAAATAGAAAACTAATATTTTGACAAAATTACGATAATAGTCAGAAATACAGAAGTCAAATCGGTAATATTAAGGTAATGTTGTCATAATATTAATCAACCTTCTCTTAATCATAGAACAGTACAGGATTAGAATGGTTTGTTGGAGGTGAGATATGAGATGTGAGATGTGAGATATGAGAGGGTTTTGAACCAGGATGTGGCTCGACTCCGCTCGCCAAACGAGGATTCGAGGATAGACCAAGATCTAGGCATGAACCAGGATGAATGGGATTAGAGGATAGACCAAGATCTTTGACACCTTTTAAGGTTAATAATCTTGGTCCATCCTCCTATCTGTAAGGCGAGCTGTTCCCTGAGCGAAGACGAAGGGGAGTCGAGCCACATCCTGGTTCTTCCCCTGATCTTGGCCCATCCTCCCATCCCTCGAATCCTGGTTCTACCAAAAAAAGCCGTTATCTCACGATAACGGCTTTCCTTATACAAATTAATATTTTTATCTATTAGCCATTTGAAAGGGCTGCAGCACCAGAAACGATCTCTGTCAATTCTGTAGTAATTGCTGCTTGACGCGCTTGGTTGTACGACAATTTCAATTGGCGTAACAAATCACCAGCGTTTTCGGTTGCTTTATCCATCGCAGTCATACGGGCACCATGCTCAGAAGCATGTGAGTCCAATACGGCTTTGTATAACTGAATCTTGATTGCTTTAGGAATCAGCTCTTCAATGATTTTCTCTTTTGAAGGCTCGATGATATAATCCAATTCTGCAACATTGTCATCTTCTTTATTCTCAGGCAAAAGAGGTAAAATCTGCTCTGATGTTAAGATTTGAACGGCTGCATTACGGAATTGGTTATATACCACCTCAACGCGGTCGATGTTTCCTTCTTTAAACTGATCCATTACGTATTCCGTAATTTTCGAAACGTTCTCGAAATCCAAATTGTTGAACAATTCGTTGTTATTACCGATTACTTTGAAATCACGTTTGCTGAAGAAATCCTGACCTCTTTTTCCGATTGCGATAATACTTACATCTCCTCTTGCGAATTGATCTGCATATTTCGTTGCAATCAAATTATTGGCAGTTTTAATGGCATTAGCATTGAAAGCTCCCGCCAAACCTCTGTTTGAGGTCACCACGATGATCAAAACCTTCGTCGGGATACGATCTTGCGTGAATGGCGAATTATTACCTTCTACGGAGGCTGAAACCTGAGCCAAGATCTCTCTCAATTTCGTCGCATAAGGACGCAATTGGATAATAGCATTGGTTGCACGCTTCAACTTCGCTGCAGACACCATTTTCATCGCTTTGGTAATCTGTTGCGTAGAGGTAACGGAGGTAATACGATTTCTAACTTCTTTTAAGTTTGCCATAAGTCAAATTTAGATGTGAGACGTGAGATATGAGTATTTAGCTATTAACCTCTATACTTTTCTCAAACCCTTCTGATTTGAGAACTGAGATTTGAAATACAAAAAGAACCTTTCTGCTTTCTCAAATCTCATATCTCCAATCTCAGATCCTTTTAATATTTCGAAGCTAATTCCTTAGCTACTTTTTCTAATACATCAGTTAATTCATCAGAGAACTTACCAGCTTTAAGTGCTGACAATACTTCTGGATGACGTTGCTCTAGTTGTGTCAAGTATTCTTCTTCGAATTCTCTCACTTTGTTTACAGGAACATTACGTAATAAACCTTTTGTACCTGCGTAAATAATAGCAACTTGTTTCTCAACTGAAACTGGTGAATATTGACCTTGTTTCAAGATTTCCACGTTACGGATACCTTTGTCCAATACCGCTTTAGTAGCTGCATCTAAGTCAGAACCGAATTTCGCGAAAGCTTCCAATTCACGGTACTGTGCTTGGTCTAATTTCAAGGTACCAGCAACTTTCTTCATTGATTTGATCTGCGCATTACCACCTACACGTGATACCGAGATACCTACGTTGATCGCTGGACGGATACCTGCGTTGAACAAGTTCGATTCCAAGAAGATCTGACCATCTGTGATGGAAATTACGTTGGTAGGAATATATGCAGATACGTCACCCGCTTGAGTTTCAATGATCGGAAGTGCTGTTAATGAACCACCACCTTTAACTTTGTCTTTCAAGGACTCAGGAAGGTCGTTCATGTTACGAGCGATCTCATCTGAACTATTGATTTTCGCAGCACGCTCTAATAAACGAGAGTGAAGGTAGAATACGTCTCCTGGGTATGCTTCACGGCCTGGAGGACGTTTCAATAATAAAGACACCTCACGGTAAGCAACCGCTTGTTTTGACAAGTCATCATAAACGATCAATGCCGGACGACCTGTATCACGGAAGTACTCACCGATAGCAGCACCCGCCATTGGCGCGTAGAACTGCATTGGTGCAGGATCCGCAGCTGATGCAGATACAATCACGGTATAAGGCATTGCACCTTTTTCCTCTAAAGTACGAACAATGTTCGCAACTGTAGAGTTCTTTTGACCTACCGCTACATATATACAGAATACTGGTTGACCAGCTTCGTAAAATTCTTTTTGATTCAAAATGGTGTCGATACAAACAGCAGTCTTACCTGTTTGACGGTCACCAATTACAAGCTCACGTTGTCCACGTCCGATTGGAATCATGGCATCGATCGCTTTAAGACCAGTCTGCAATGGTTCAGTTACGGGCTGACGGTAGATAACTCCAGGAGCTTTACGCTCGATTGGCATTTCGAAAGTCTCTCCAGTAATTGGGCCTTTACCATCGATAGGCTGACCTAATGTATTTACCACACGGCCTAACATACCTTCACCTACTTTAATAGATGCGATACGGTTAGTACGTTTGATAGTATCACCTTCTTTAATTTCATCCGATGGACCTAAAAGTACAACACCTACGTTGTCTTCTTCTAAGTTCATCACAATACCTTGTAGTCCATTCGCAAACTCAACCAACTCTCCTGATTGAACTTTTGTTAAGCCGTAAATACGCGCAATACCGTCACCTACTTGCAATACGGTACCCACTTCTTCTAAATCGGCTGCTGACTTAAAGCCTGACAATTGCTCTCTTAGAATTGCCGAAACTTCATCTGGTCTTACCTCTATCATTGTTGTAATTCGTATAAGGGGTTTTTGATTCTATTATATCTTGTTCTCAAACGAAGGATTAAACACCTTGGTTTTCGAAATGTCTCTCTAATTTATTTAGCTTGCCTTGAATACTCGCATCAATCTGCTTGTCTCCAACCTTAACCACAAAGCCACCAATCAATGATTTGTCTACTTTGTTAGCCAAGATAACCTGCGCATTGATCTGAGCGGCAATCTGCTCTTTCAATGCTTGAAGGTTGGCCTCCGATAATGGACTTGCCGAAACAACTTCCGCATGAACAATACCTTTGACCTCGTTGTATTCACGAACAAACTCCAAGGCTGTCGCATAAACTAATTCTGCACGGCCTTTTCTTACCATGATATTGAAAAACTCCAATATCTCCGGTCTGATTTTACCTTGAAATAAAGCCTTCAAGATCGCCAGTTTCTTGTCCGTCTTAATGATCGGATTATTTAAAACTGCTTGCAATTCAGTGTTGGATTTGATTATGGCAATAACTCCTTCGATATCTGCCTTAACCGCATCCAGACTCTCTTGCTCTAGCGACAAGTCGATTAAGGACTTGGCATATCTTGAAGCTACTTTGAAAACTGACATACGTTAATTTTTAAATTCGTTAACCAATTAGTTTAATTTAACATCTTTCATCAAGTCAGCTACTAAAGCTTCTTGCTTTCCTTGGTCCTCGAATTCTTTCGTTAATACTTTGCGGGCAATCTCTAAAGATAAGGTAGAAACTTGGTTCTTAACCTCAGCCAAAGCTTTTAATTTTTGGTCTTCAATCTCACGTTTTGCTTGTTCGATCAATTTACCACCTTCCACTTGAGCAACCTCTTTTGCCTCTGCAACGATCTTATCTTTCAATACTTTTGCTTCTTTCAAGATAACATCACGCTCTTCACGAGCCTGTTTTAACAAATTCTCGTTCTCATTGGTCAAACGTGCCATTTCCAATTTTGCTTTCTCTGCAGAAGCTAAAGCATCGGTAATGCCTTTCTCGCGTTCCTCTAAAGCATTTACAATCGGTTTCCAAGCAAATTTCCCTAACAAAAAGATGACGATCAAAAGGATGATCAATTGCCAGAAAAATAACCCGAATGAAAAATCATGAATTAAAGCGTCCATTTATTTACGTTATTATATTTTTGAATTTAAATTTTTTGTCTTTTTGATAAACACAACTTGCAACCAACCGTTGCAAGATGTGTTCATTGTTTTTTTAATAAGCTTAGCTTATTTACCTAATAGAAGAGCACCGAATGCTAAACCTTCCAATAAGGCACCGATGATGATCATCGCTGTTTGGATTTTAGATGCTGCTTCTGGTTGACGAGCGATAGCTTCCATTGCTGAACCACCGATTTTACCTAAACCTAAACCAGCTCCGATAACGATCAAACCTGCTCCTACTAAATTTGGAATCATAACAATTTTATATTTAAAAATTTAACAAAAAATTCGAATTAATGATGCGAATGCTCTTCAACCGCCATACCGATAAACAGGGATGACAACATGGTAAAGATAAACGCTTGTAAGAATGCTACCAATAATTCCAAGAAGAATAATAACAACGTTAGAAGTAAAGATACACTCACTGAACCTACTACGGTCAACTGATGTTGCAACAAATAAACAACAGCAATCAGACCCATCACAACGGTGTGACCAGCAGTAATGTTTGCAAACAAACGAACCATCAAGGAGAAAGGCTTAGTAAACATACCTAAAACTTCGATCGGCGCTAGAACAAACTTGAATGGAACCGGTACGCCTGGCATCCAGAAAATATGTTTCCAGTAATCTTTGTTTGCTTTGAAATTTGTAATGAAAAATGTAAACAAGGCTAAACACAATGTAACAGAGATATTTCCCGTTACGTTCACCCCTAGTGGAGTCAATCCCAATAAGTTCAATAAGAAGATCAAGAAGAATACCGACAATAAATAAGGCATGAATTCTTTGTAACGATGTCCAATGTTTGGAACCGCCATCTCATCTCTCACGTAAAGAACCAATGGCTCTAATGCACGTCCAATACCTTTAGGAACAGCGTTAGGACCGTTTTTATATGTTTTAGCTAAACTTGTAAATCCAATGAACAACAACAAAGCTGCTAATAGCAATCCTACCACATTCTTGGTGATCGAGAAATCCCAAGGTTTTGCATTGGTTGGATGATGTTTGTCATCGTAAGTAATCGTACCTGCAGCATCGGTCTTGTAGATTTTGCTATGGTACAATTTGTAATATTGTCCGTCTTTTTCAACCACTTTTTCTCCATGCTCAAACTCGCCAGCTGAAAACACTTTCAAACCACCATCAATCAAAATAACCGGTAAAGGGAAGCCATAACTCTTTCCTGTTTTCGAATCAGTAAAGAAATTGAAATAGTAATCATCCTTTAAGTGGTGTTGAATATGAGCGTTAATTTCCTCAGAACTAGAAGTTTCACCATGTGCATGCCCTTCTTCAGCAACTGAGCGGAATGGATTAACAGTAAACAAAATTACTGCAAATAATAAAAGTACTTTCTTAAGACTCACCATTTTAAAATAATGTTGAATTATGACAAATTTTGCGCAAAATTACAATTTTATTTGGCATAAATTCAGAATTGTTTAAACTTTTTATAAAATTAGTTTTTACTGACCGTTTCTTGTTGATTTACAATATAATAGGCAGCAAAGGCATCATACAGCAAATAAACAAAAAACACAATTAGAAAATTCAACTCAATAAAATCATTTTCCAGCAAATTTATACCCTCATGAATGAACACATAACTGCCCACAGCCTTCAAGGTCATTCCCACCAAAAACGCAAAGCCGACCTGCACCGGCATCGTATAGTCGATGACTAATAAAATAAGGACCATGACAATGGAAGCAATTGCTCCAAAAACATACATCCCCTCTAAACTATATCCCGATCCTATCCACCAATGGTCCTGATGGTTCATCTTCAAAACGGCGTAATGTATGCCAAAACATACACCCGTGACGCCAAGCAGAACTAATAATAAGAGCAGGTATCTATTCATTTCTATTGATATAATTTACTTGTTTAATAAACTGATATAAGGACAGCCCGACGCCAAACATCGTCAATCCTTTCATCCACCATTCCCCCTCTACCGCATATTTTTCATCTAGCCAAGTCCCTAACCAGTAGAACACATAAATGGTCACCCCCATTTGAAAGGGCATGGAGGTAAAAACCAACCATTTGTTGACCTTCTTATTTGACTTGCTATCTTTCAAACTATAGTAGATGTGTTAGCTAACAAAGATAATTAAATCTCATTAGGCTAAACCTTTTGTGTCGATTTTTTGTAAAAAAGCTGCTATTTGACTTAAAAATGATCAATTAATGGACATTTCAGGTTATTTGTGGGTGGTTGCCAAGGATGTCATGGCTCGACTCCGCTCGCCAACCAGGGATGGGAGGATAGACCAAGATTATGATCATATGTCGCTGGAAAGTCCCCGATACTGTAGGGGCGTATCGAATACGCCCGCCTCATACAAACCTAAATTATTATCATCTTCTGATTAAAGAAACTCCTAGATTTTCAAATTCTCATCCGTACAATTTTCAGATTCCAAACCCACAGCGTGGGTGAAATATTTGTAGAATTTGGATGTTTGAAAAGGCGAACCCACAGGGTGGGTGAAATATTTTCAATAATTCCTCATTATGGGTTAAAAAAGATGAAAAATAGATTCTTCGCTCCGCTCTGAATCCCTCCCAAACACATTCAAATTCTGAACGATCAGTGAAGAATCTGTATGGAATGATAAAATAGGTGCCGTACAGGTCCTTAACCTCCGGTTAAGGACCTGTACGGCAGTGCAAAAAATGATTTTTTTGTTGTTAGATGTTTGCATTTTTCCGAGATTCTTCCTTCCTCATAATGACACAAAAAACCTTAACAAAATGATATTGCTCAGCGGGGGTGAAACATTACCTTAACCCTTCCGTGCCACACTGAGGGTTTCCCGATTGTCTCGGAACTATCCTCTCTTTATTTGATAATAGTTTGTTCATCTTACGATGACACACATCCCTAAAAAAACAAAATAGATTCTTCGCACCACTCTGAATAACCTTCGGTTAAGGACCTGTACGACAGTGCAAAAAATGAATTTTTTTGATGTTGGATGTTTGCGTTTTTCCGAGATTCTTCCTTCGTCAGAATGACACAAAAAACCTAGTTATCGGTAATAAAAAACTGGTCGATATTCAGATAAATTATAGGCGGAATTTCCCCTTACTTCCCAGCAACTTCCAAATATTTCTGGGCAATTTTGATCTGTGGGTAATCTACTTTCATGTCCATCAAGGTTCTCAGTTCGGTAGCTGATGCATCTGGATGTGCTTTGATGACCTTGACAATGTTTTGCAGCTCCGCATCTGGAATCAAATCGGAAGCTTCGATATCGGAACCTATAAAATTAATCAGATGACCATAGATGGTCCCTACTACCATATCGCGTTTCGTTGCAATCTCTTCAATATCCATCCCATCCATAAACATATCCAATGAAATCTGCTTGGTATCCTTCTCTTTCTCCTCTACTTCCTTTTCCAGGTTCTCTTTTGGCTTATTCCACTGCAATAGTTCTTCCGTCAGTTCATCAGAAGACTTATTCAAGGCTTCAGCGATGGTCAGGCTATGCTTGAGTTGTTCATGCTTTCTTTTGAAATCCAGCAAGATACTTTTCAAGGTAGCCACATATTTCTTGGTCCTTTTCTTCACAACCCAGGCCTCAATATGCTTTTCCATCGGCATCAAGCATTCTTTTTCAAATGTTGGAATAAACCAACTGACAGCAGCCTTTGAACGTTCGCAGATCTTTTCATAATCAATCTCCACCTGCCCCAGCATTTTATACAATTGGGTGATAAACTTATTCGCAACAATTTCTTGCGCCTTTAACTTACCCAACATATCCTTCAAGAAAGCAACTGCTTCATCCTTACCTTCAATTTTCTTTCCTTCTTGTTCCACGATCAGAGATTCCAGCTCTTCACACATCTGGTTCCAACGGAAACTCTGCAACAAGATCTGACCTAGGTAGCGCTTCTGCGCTTCCTGCAGGATCGGGTCTAAATCGGTAATAGCTTCCATTTGCTTCATAAAGCTCACTACCTGAAAATCCGTACGGATGGCATAGGATGGAACCCTAGACCGCAGCACCAACCCTTCTAATCCTGTCAACCTACTTAAGGCTACATAGACCTGCCCTGCTGCAAAGGATGTCCCCGCATCAATGATCGCCTTTTCAAAGGTCAAACCCTGGCTCTTATGGATAGTAATGGCCCAAGCCAATCGCAATGGAAATTGGGAGAATGTACCCAATACCTCCTCTTCGATCTTATCATCTCCTTTATTATAGGAATAGCGGATATTTTCCCAAGTCTCTCGCTTCACTTCCACATCCTCTTCCCCATTCGGGAAAGAAACGATGATCTTATGCTTTTCAACTTGTATATCTTTGACCGTCCCAATCTTACCGTTGAAATAACGGCGCTCATCGCCGACATCATTCTTGATAAACATCACCTGGGCTCCCACTCTAAGGCTCAAAGTCTCCTCTGCTGGAAATAATCCGTTCTGGAATTCATCCTTGATAATAGATTTGATCTGATGCAGCTTGGTCTCCAAACTTTCCAGTTTTTCTTGGTTGATCTGGTCTGCAAGTCTGTTGTGTGAGGTCAAAGTAATATATTGCTCGCCTTCAGGAGCGATAAAATCCGGCTTGTAATGGGTATTCAATTCATCGAGATCTGAATTAGTAGTCTCATTATTCCTGATCTTATTTAGGATATTGATAAAAGCACTATCCTGCTGCCTATAGATCTTTTGGAGCTCAATGAGAACAGGCGGCTGTTGTTTGAAAACTTTGGCATCAAAGAAGAAGACACTCGAATAATAATCCCTTAACACCTGCCATTCGCGATCTTGCACAACCGGAGGCAACTGGTACAGGTCACCGATAAACAGGACCTGAACGCCCCCAAAAGGACGCATATCTCGACGAACACTCTTCAAGATGACATCAATGGCATCCAAAGTATCCGCGCGCACCATGGAAACTTCATCAATCACCAACAATTCCAACTCCTGCAGGATGGCCCTACGGTTTTTGGTCAGTTTAATCGTACTGAACAACCTATGCTTATTATAGATAAACTGGTCTGATTCTCCCCATTGCAGAGGGTAATCCTCAATAAACACACCGAATGGCAACCAAAAAAGGGCATGCAGGGTTGTCCCACCAGCATTCATTGCGGCCACACCAGTTGGTGCAGTGATCGCCATTTTCTTGTAGCTATTCTCCCGTATAAACTTCAAAAAAGTGGTCTTTCCAGTACCCGCCTTACCCGTCAGGAAGATAGGTTGTTGAGTCTGGTTGACGAACGCGACGGCCTTGGCAAAAATATCATTTTGTGTATCGAATGCTTGTGACATGAGGATTTTTCTTATTTTGCAAATATAAGGTAAATCAATCGATAGACTGATTTATGCCTTGTATTAATACAAAAGTTATATTATCTTCACATAAGTAAACATCGTAACCATGACATATATAGATAAAAGCGAATTATTTCAAGAGATTTCAACTAAATTGACCAATAAGGGATTCAAGATTGAAAGTGAAGATCAGAATAGACCTTGGGGTGGATTTTTTGTGATCAACGAAGATCAGGCACAAGAATTTGCCGACGCTTATTTCGAAGGCCTTAACGTTCAGGACCTGAAGATATCTGGCAAATTAAGTCCTAAAGTTTTGATTGTAGGCCCTAACAAACGTCTATCATGGCAATATCATCACCGTAGAGCTGAAATTTGGCGTGTAATCCGTGGAGAAGTTGGTGTCGTAACCAGCCCTACTGATGAAGAACATGAATTAAAAATCTTAAAAGAAGGCGATTCGATCCGCCTATCACAAGGTGAAAGACACCGTCTAGTGGGTTTAGGCTCGTATGGAGTCGTTGCAGAGATCTGGCAACATACCGACTCTGCTAATCCGTCGGACGAAGAAGATATCGTAAGAGTGCAAGATGATTTCGGAAGAGGAGTCTAAAGAAATTATTGAACATAAAAAAAGGGAGGTTTGTATAAAATCTCCCTTTTCTTTTGAAAATAACCTGCTGGATAAATAGCTGACCTCCTCTACCACATCGCTCCCCTTTTGACCTTATTCGAGAATCATTCGGAATTTTCGCAAAATCTGTCGGATGTTCTCCAACTCCGTCCCGAAGCATTCTCGAATATGCCTCGAATGAATCCCCAATTCCTTTGCTGGCATTTCCATTCCAAAGCAACCCGAGCCTGGGATCAAAACGGAATATTTCAGCATGCCAAAAAACACAAAGGGTCATTTATCTAACTACAATAAACTACAAACCAAGGCTTTAAAGGGTTATTTTTCACGTGAAATAATAAGTTTTACCCTATTAGATGTGGAAAACTCATTTTAGTTTTTATCATTAAATTCCATTTCAGTCCTATCAATTGACAAGAATATAGCTCAATTTGCGATGTGCAATTCTATTGCTGAATTAAATGTGCAAAAGTGTTGTGCAAAAGTCGATTAACTTTTTTATATTTTTGCGATGGTTCAAGCATATCGAAAAACATTATGAGTACATATAACGAAGATAGCATACGGTCCCTAGATTGGAAGGAGCATATCCGACTAAGACCGGGGATGTATATTGGTAAGTTGGGAGATGGATCGGCCTATGATGATGGTATCTATGTGCTATTGAAGGAGGTAGTGGACAACTCGATTGACGAGTTTGTCATGGGAGCCGGAAAGATCATCGATATCACCGTTAATGAGAACAGGGTTACGGTACGTGACTATGGTCGCGGTATTCCTATTGGCTCGGTCGTGGACGTTGTTTCTAAGATTAATACCGGTGGTAAGTACGATAGTAAAGCCTTCCAAAAATCAGTAGGTCTGAACGGTGTGGGTACCAAAGCAGTCAACGCTTTGTCCAATCAGTTTTCCGTACAATCATATAGACAAAACGTAACGCGTATTGCCCAATTCAGCAAAGGTGAATTGGTCTCTGACGAACAAAAAGATACTACTCAGCGCAATGGTACATCCGTGACCTTCTATCCGGATGATAGCATTTTCCGTAACTATAAATATAGGTTAGAATTTGTGGAGAACATGATCTGGAATTATGTTTTCTTAAATTCTGGACTGACCATTAATTTTAATGGGCAACGCTTTATCTCCGAAAATGGTCTAAAAGACTTATTGGAGCGCAACGTAGATACCGAAGGCATGCGCTATCCGATCATTCACCTTAAGGGAGATGATATTGAAATCGCCATGACCCACGGTCAGCAATATGGTGAAGAATATTATTCCTTTGTCAACGGACAGCATACCACGCAAGGTGGTACGCATCAGGCGGCCTATCGTGAAGCGGTCGTGAAGACGATCCGTGAATTTTATAAAAAGGAATTCGATGCTTCTGATGTTCGTGCTTCCATCATTGGCGCCATTGCCATCAAGGTGCAAGAACCTGTATTCGAATCGCAGACCAAAACCAAACTGGGTTCCCAAAGCGTTGGTCCGGATGGTCCAACCGTGCGTACCTTCATCAATGACTTTGTGAAGAAAGCATTGGATGATTATTTGCATAAGAATCCAGCAACAGCTGATGCCCTGCAAAAGCGTATCATGCAATCGGAACGCGAGCGTAAGGACATTGCTGGAATCAAGAAACTGGCAAATGAGCGTGCGAAAAAGGCTTCCTTGCACAATAGAAAATTAAGGGATTGTAAGGTACATTTCAGCGATAAGCATGAGCGTAACCTTGAAACTACCTTATTTATAACAGAGGGTGATTCTGCATCTGGATCGATTACCAAATCCAGGGATGTATATACTCAAGCGGTATTCAGTCTTAAAGGTAAGCCATTGAACTCTTATGGCCTAACCAAGAAGATCGTTTATGAAAATGAGGAATTCAATTTATTGCAGCATGCCTTGAATATTGAGGATGGCATCGAAGGGCTTCGCTATAACAATATCGTGATCGCGACGGATGCCGATGTCGACGGTATGCACATCCGACTTCTACTGATGACCTTCTTCCTGCAGTTTTTCCCTGAATTGGTGAAAGCAGGGCATGTTTCCATCCTACAAACCCCATTATTTAGGGTCCGTAATAAAAAGGAAACGATTTACTGCTATTCCGACGAAGAGCGTGTGAATGCCATCAAAAAACTAGGTGCAAAACCTGAGATTACACGATTCAAGGGTTTGGGAGAGATCTCACCTTCGGAATTTGGCATGTTCATCGGTGAAAATATCCGTTTAGAGCCTGTAATCTTGTCAAAGGACAATAAGCTTCCACAATTGCTGGAATATTATATGGGTAAAAATACCCCGGACCGCCAAGTCCATATCGTCAACAACTTACGCGTTGAGTTGGATACCGAGGACGACCTGGTGACCACCAAAGATGGCGTTGAAGAGGCTGCAATAGAGTCTATTCAGGAAGCCGTTTAATAAAATATTTATGGGGAGAGGTCAAACTTCTCCCCTTTTTCAACCTAACCAACATGAATACGCAAACCTTAATTCTCATCCAGTGTACGGATGCAGTTGGCCTTGTCGCCATTATATCCAATGTTTTGGCAGAACAGGAGCTCAACATCGTAAGTATGCGCGAATTTGTCGATGAAGCCAATAAGAAATTCTTTGTTCGGGTAGTATGTGCTGGCGAACTATATCACAAGGAAGTCCTACAGCAGGCTTTTACAGATAGATTACCTTCCAACAGTCAGGTAATGATCAATCCTGACCAAAGAAAGCGTTTGGTCGTCCTAGTCACCAAGGAGCATCATTGTTTGGCAGATATCTTGGTCCGCAATTATTTCGGCACTTTCCAAGCTGAAGTCCTTGCCGTGGTTGGTAATTATGATAATTTACAGGAATTTACGGAAAAATTCAACCTTCCATTCCATTATATCAGCCATGAAAACAAGAGCAAGGAACAGTTTGAAGAGGAATTAGCGGAGGTTGTTTCCAGCTACCATGCCGATTATATCGTCCTAGCAAAATTTATGCGTATCCTCTCACCTACTTTTGTCTCCAAGTTTAAAGGTAAACTCATCAATATCCACCACTCCTTCTTGCCGGCTTTTATCGGAGCCAATCCCTATAAGCAGGCACATGATCGCGGCGTGAAGATTATCGGCGCAACTGCCCACTTCGTAACCGACGACCTCGACGAAGGACCAATTATCGTCCAGAACACCAAATCCGTCGACCACAGCTACGACGTCAGCGGTATGCGCACCGCAGGAACCGAAATCGAAAAAGCCGTCCTGAGCCGCGCCATCCAGCTCCTCTCCGAAGACCGCGTAATGCTACACGGGAATAGGACGATTGTTTTTAAATAAGATTTGAGATATGAGATGGGAGATATGAGACCTTTCCATTGTCCAGCCAATTTTGGATATAAAATTGTAAAGCAACTTCTGTTTTTCAATTAATTTGACAATTTTCTATCTCATATCACAAATCTCACTTCTCATATCTATTCAAAGTGACCAACATCACATTTTCCTTTTATCACCTGTTACTTTTTGTATGGGGATTGTTTTGTTATTTGCGGACAGTAAAAGATATACATGACGCATTCATTTCATATTCCTGTTTTAGGCCTTGCATTTTCGATTGATACCCCGATTAAAGTTGCTCAATTTGGTATTTCTTCGGTTATTTCAATCGTGGATGACGAGTTGATTGAGCGTATGCGTGAGTATTATTCGAAGAAGTACGAACTTGCTTTTGAAGCGATTAGCAAGAAACATGCTGATTACCGTGCCACGCGCATCTGTAAATACCTGGACTTGGTTCAGGATTTGGTTTCTGAACAGGTGGAACGGTTGAAACGAGTGGATTGGAAGGAAGATAAAGAGGCCCAGCGTTATTTTGAATTGCTTCCGGAGTCACATCCAAGCAAGGAAAACTATGCCCGCTGGAAATCATTGAAGCATGGCTATGAAAAGCATTTGGTTGCGAATGATATCCGTGAGGCCATGGTTGCGGGAGAAATCGACGTGAACATCATGTCGAAAGTGGACAAGATCAATAGAGATGCTGATGGCAATGAATTGCCAGAGGTATTTTCGGATGCATCAGCGGCGGTACGAGGTTTTGCGATGAGTAAATTGCAGTCCTCCTTGGTCCTGTCTGCGGGGATGAATCCAAGATTATATGCGTACCTATCAGAGCTGGGTACCTTCTTTCCAGATGCCGATGGAAATTTCAAGAAGAAGATCACTCTGAAGGTGTCAGACTATAGGTCGGCACTTATCCAAGCCAAGTATTTGGCAAAAAGAGGTATTTGGATTTCCGAATACCGGATTGAATCGGGCTTAAACTGTGGCGGTCATGCGTTTGCCACCGACGGATTTCTTTTAGGCCCGATTCTCGAAGAATTTAAGAACAATAAGGAAGCCCTGATAGCGGATATATTCCCGCTATATCAGCAAGCCCTTCAAGATTTAGGTCTAAATAGTGAAAACGCTCCTGCAATCAAGTTTTCCGTACAAGGAGGTGTGGGAACTTCGCAGGAGCATTCTTTCTTATTGGATTATTATAATATGGATGCCGTAGGTTGGGGATCGCCCTTCCTCTTGGTTCCAGAAGCGACGACCGTTGATGAGGAAACCCTGAATAACCTAGCGACGGCTACGGCTGATGATTTCTATATCTCCCAAGCGTCGCCTTTAGGCGTTCCCTTCAACAACTTCAGGAAGAGCACGGCCGAACTGAATCGGCTGAAAAGGATTGAGCAAGGCAAACCTGGTTTCCCTTGCACCAAAAAATACTTGGTTTCAGATACGAGCAATTCTACTGAGCCTGTATGCACTGCCTCCAGGGTCTATCAATTGAACAAGATCAATGAGTTAAAGCAACAGGAACTCGATGAAGCCAGTTATCAATTGGCGTACAATAAGATTGTTGAAAAACAATGTCTCTGTGAAGGCCTGGCAGCTCCAGCATATTTGAAATATGGAATCCTCAAACCTCGGGAAAGAGATGCTGTTGCCATCTGCCCAGGACCGAATACGGCATATTTCAATAAAGTATATAGCTTAAAGGAAATGGTTGACCATATCTACGGTAGAATCAATGTCCTAAATGATGTGAACAGACCATCGTTCTTTATCAATGAATTGGATTTATATGTTAAACACTTGGCAGGCTATATCAACGAAAACCTGTCCAACTTGGATGTGAAGAAGCAAAAGTACATCCAGAAATTCCACACTCAACTCTTGGATGGTATCAGCTATTACCGTTCCCTTCAATCGAAAGTAAATTCAGCTTTTGGAGAATCCAAAACTGCCTTTTACGAACAATTGAATAGACTTGAGTCCCAGCTTAGCCCCTTAAATGTGTAATAATAAGAAACCTACCTATGAAAAACGAAAGAGGTTGCCGATCATGGCAACCTCTTTTTTTATGTCTATATGGGGTGGGCGTATGCGATACGCCCCTACGAATTTTGTGAATATAATGTTGAATGTAATACCAATAATAATCCTGTGCCGGGTCTCGACGGATATCGAGCGAAGCCGAGATGCCGCTCCATCGGAATTATGATCTTGGTCCATCCTCTTATCCTCGTTTGGCGAGCTGTTCCCTGTGCGAAGCCGAAGGGGAGTCGAGCCAAATCCTGGTTCAAAGGCAATATCTTATGTCTATTTAGCTATTTTCCGAAACTTCCCAAAAACACCTAAAGGCAATTTTGGTCCTGCGGTTGCTTGTAGATACAGCTCTCCAATCTCTAGGTTTTCGACTTTCGGGAAGGAGGTTTTGATCAGGTTTTCGACAATAACAGAAGAAAAACCTAGGGAATAGGTATTGAGGATCAGGAAGTGCTCTTTAGGATCCAATAGTTGAACGACATCGCGCATCATTTCCATGATATGGTCTTCCAATTTCCATTTTTCACCTTTAGGGCCATGTCCATAGGCTGGTGGATCAAGGATAATTCCATTATAGGTGTTTCCACGTTTCAATTCGCGTTTCACGAATTTCAAAGCGTCTTCAACGACCCAACGGATATCGCTGATTCCAGAAAGTTCTTGATTTTCGTTGGCCCAGGTCACCACTTGCTTAATGGAATCCACGTGAGTGGTATCCGCACCGGCGGCCTTAGCGATTAAAGATGCTCCACCCGTATAGGCGAATAAGTTCAATACTTTGGGTTTCGGTGTCTTAAAGGATTTCACAGAATCGGAGATGTAATCCCAATTGACAGCTTGTTCAGGGAATATCCCGACATGCTTAAATGAGGTAAGACCAAGTCTGAACTTGATGGCTACATCTTCATTTTTATATTGAATATGCCAACGGTCTGGAGTTTTCGGGTTCTTTTTCATCCAGTCCCCAGAGGTTGCCGAACGGCCTTTGAATTTGATATGATAACGTTTATTCCATTCTGCATCGCCCAAAGCTTTAGGCCATACTGCCTGCGGTTCAGGACGAATGAGGATCAGTTCGCCAAAACGTTCAAGTTTTTCAAAATCACCACAGTCGATCAGTTCATAATCTTTCCAGTGTTGCGGCGTAAGGAGTTGAATTTGGGTATCGTTGTTCAAGTTGCAATATTTAAAGGACCATAAAAGCCTTTCATAAAACATGACGTTAGCATTGTTTTATGAAGGTTTTTTCTGCAAAGATAGAAAAATCGAAGGAAAAGAATTACTGTTCCTTTTTCAAAGTATTCCGAGCGGCTTTCATCAGAGGGCTGGCGAACACAAAGTCATTCAATTCCTTGTTATCAGATTTCAACATATCCTGGTTGGAGCCTTCCCAATATTTCTTCCCTTTATAGAGGAACAGGATGTAATCTCCAATCCCCATTACCGAGTTCATATCATGGGTTACCACCACGGTAGTACATTGATATTCCTCGGTGAGGTCTTGCACCAGTTCATCGATCAGGATGGAGGTAGCAGGGTCAAGTCCGGAGTTGGGTTCATCACAGAAAAGGTATTTAGGATTCATGCTGATGGCACGGGCAATCCCGACCCTTTTCTTCATGCCGCCGGATAATTCCGAAGGAAAGAGGTTATTCTTACCTGCAAGGTTTACACGTTCTAGGCAGGAGTTTGCCTTGTCAATCTTTTCAGATTTGCTCATTTCGGTAAACATATCCAGGGTGAATACAATATTCTGTTCCACGGTCATGGAATCGAATAGGGCAGAATTCTGAAAAAGCATTCCGATTTCCTTACGGATAGGCACTTTCTCTTCGAAATCCATTTTAGTGAATTCCTGTTTGTCAAAAAACACTTTCCCTTGGTTAGGTTGGTGCAAGCCGACAATACATTTCAGTAAGGTACTTTTTCCTGATCCGGAGCCACCGATAATCTGGCTTACCTTGCCAGGTTCAAAGATGGCATCGATACCATCCAGTACCACATTATCGCCAAAAGACTTATGAATATTTGTTATTTCAATCATAGGGAATTACAACATTAATGCAGTGATCAAATAGTCACATGCCAAGATGGAAATACATCCAATCACTACGGCCCTTGTTCCAGCCTGTCCAACTTCCAAAGCGCCACCACGCACATAAAAACCTTTATAGGCAGGTACCGAGGTAATGATAAAACCAAATACCGTTGCCTTTACCATGGCGACTACCATAGTAAATCCATTGAAGCCACCGCGGATACCTTCGATATAATCATCGGGCGTAACAGCACCAGAAAGGGCGCCACCCAAAAGACCACCGACCAAGGCACAGGAAATCGCGATGATAACCAAAGCTGGCACCATGATCAAACCGGCAATAATCTTAGGAAGAATCAGGTAACCGGCGGCATTGATTCCCATGATTTCAAGGGCATCAATCTGCTCGGTCACGCGCATAGAACCAATTTGAGAAGAGATGGAGGAGCCTACCTTTCCCATCAATACCAGGGCAGAGATGGTAGGTCCGAGTTCCAGGATATTGGAGTCACGGTTAATCTGTCCAATTACCGAGGTTGGAATCAGGTCTGAAACCAACTGGAAGGCAATCTGCATCGTCATTACCGCACCAATAAAGGTAGAAATGATCACAATTAAGCCCAACGACCCCACTCCTATCTCTGTCATTTCATGGAAGATCTCCTTTAGGTAAATCTTCATTTTCTCAGGTTTTCGGAAAACCTTCTTCAGTAACAAGAGATATTCACCAAAATAATAAAATATCATACGTTGGTTTTATTATATATTTTGTTTTAAATCACTAATTCTAACGAATCCTCAGCAAAAATGTTTTGGATAAGTTCAAGATACAAATTCTCGCTGAATCTTTTCACCGACAAAACTAATTGATTTACCGAAAAAATGAAGCGTCAAGCCTATTTTCCATTATTAAATTTGTAATATCGTATTAGTTTTGGTCAACAAAGCTAAGAAACAATGAACAATAAAATTGCAACAGGTATATGGTTGGTATTCGCAGGATTAGTATTCTTGCTACACAACTTGAAAGTAATAGACTTTAATTTCTTCTCCATAATCAGTTTATGGCCATTGATCCTTGTGTCTATCGGTATCAGTTTGCTATTGCAGGGAAGGACTTATGGTAAATATATCGTTATCGGTTCCAACATCCTTTTATGTGGCTTTATTTTCTTCAAAGGGGTAACCAGCAAGGAAAGCATGTATGACCATATCGGCAATATTGATGTTTCCACCGGCGATGATGTAAAAGGACCTTTTACACAGGTTGTCTCCCATCCCATCGGCTCAGAAACTGAATCCGCTAAACTAACGATCAACGGTGGTGCAGCCAAGTATAATTTTGCACCGGGAACAGACTCAAGTTTAGTCCTTAGTGCGAAGACTGCACAACCAACTGCCTCATTGAACTTGCAGACCAAGGGCGATAGGGAGGTGAAAATGGAATTGACCAGCAAAATGAAGAACAACAAGTACAACAATAGCTTGATTGAGGTTGGTCTCAGCAATAAGCCTGTATGGGACTTGGAATTCAATGTGGGTGCAGCTGCAATCACTGGCGATTTCAAACAAATGAAAATCAGCAAATTGGAGGTAAATTCGGGTGCGAGTTCACTGAACCTATATTTACCAAAACCGATAAATGGGACTTGTGATATTGAGGTTAACACAGCTGCTTCCAAAGTAATCTTGTATTTACCAAAAGGCGCTGCTTGTCAAGTCGAGACGGACGCATTGTTCTCCAACAACAAGTATGAAGATGTGGATGTGGTTTTGGATGATGTTCGCAAGAGCAAAAACTATGACCAAGAATCCAACAAGTACGACATCAAGATAGCCGGTGCTGCAAATTCATTATCTATCTTACGCTATTAAACCCGAAATTAGCTAACTTTGCATTGATATGGAAAGTAAGCCTTTGACAACGCTAGCCGGCGGTTATTGCAACAGCAAAACAGCCTATTCAAGATTCTATACCCGAGAGGTACAGATTGGCGATATCCCAATGGGGGGCAATAACCCGATTCGGATCCAAAGTATGACTACGGTCGATACCATGGACACGATGGGTTCAGTAGAACAGACCATTAAGATGGTAGATGCGGGTTGTGAGTATGTTCGTATTACGGCACCAAGTATCAAAGAGGCAGAAAACCTAGCCAACATCAAGAAGGAATTGCGTGCAAGAGGGTATACCGTTCCATTGGTGGCTGATATCCACTTTACCCCAAATGCTGCCGAAGTAGCGGCAAGGATTGTTGAGAAAGTAAGGGTAAATCCCGGTAATTACGCTGATAAAAAGAAGTTTGACCAGATCAATTATACCGATGCTGCTTATCAAGCAGAATTGGACCGCATCCATAAAAAATTCTCGCCTTTAGTAAAGATCTGTAAGGAATATGGCACTGCCATGCGTATTGGCACCAACCATGGTTCACTTTCTGACCGTATCATGAGCCGTTATGGCGATACGCCGGAAGGAATGGTGGAATCAGCATTGGAGTTCATCCGAATCTGTGAAGATCTGAACTACTATAACCTTTGCGTTTCGATGAAATCTTCCAATCCCATGGTAATGGTTCAGGCCTACCGTTTATTGGTTGAAAAGATGGTAGCCGAAAACATGAACTATCCATTGCACTTGGGTGTGACTGAAGCTGGAGATGGTGAAGATGGTCGGATCAAATCGGCGGTTGGGATCGGGACTTTATTGGAGGATGGATTAGGAGATACCGTTCGCGTTTCGTTGACTGAAGAACCAGAAAAGGAAGCTCCAGTAGCTATCGCTTTAGTAAATAGATACAGCAAACGTGTTCATGATCTTGCTGAATCTCAGGAACGAGAAATCATTCAGATTGCCCCTGATCAAGAAACTAAACCTTATACTTCTCAAGAAATCAATGCATTTATTGGAGGCTCATTGGTTCCTAGGATTATCGTCGATCTTTCTAGCAAGAACCTTAAAGATCCATTTATCCTATCTGATGTAGGCTACAAGTATGATGCTTTGTTGGATAAATACCACATGGGGGATCAGTCGGTCGATTTTGTATATTTTGGAGATGCCCTGCCTTCCTTTACGATGCCTGGTAACCTAAAGCAATTGTACAATTACAGAACTTGGAAGGAGCTCAAGAATAAAACGAATATTCACCCTATATATACTTTAGAGGAATTCAATAAAGCGGAATTGAAAGATCCTGCCATGAATTTAATCTATGTGAGCAATGATCTATTGGAAACGGAGGAATTTGCCAATCTTCAGATGGACAAGACGACCGTTTTTATATTAGAAACAGATCATTTACATGGTATGGCTGATCAAAGGCAGTTTTTTGCGAACCTGCAGGAAATTGGAATAGATTGCCCGGTCATTATCAAAAGAAGCTATGCAGCCTCTGAATTTTCAGGTCCAATCGGAGACATCATGAATCCGGAAGAGCCTATCTCTAAAATTCAGCTATATGCAGCTACAGATTTTGGAGCCTTACTGATCGATGGACTAGGTTCAGGGATTTGGCTAGACTCTGAAGCTACGGCAACAGACAAAATCGCGTCGATTTCCTTCGGCATCCTTCAGGCTACCCGTTCAAGGATTTCCAAAACTGAATACATCTCCTGCCCTAGTTGTGGTAGAACCTTATTTGACTTGCAGGAAACTACCCAAATGATCAGAAGCAGAACAAATCATTTGAAAGGTTTGAAAATTGGTATCATGGGCTGTATCGTCAATGGTCCAGGAGAAATGGCGGATGCTGATTACGGTTATGTTGGAGCAGGTCCAGATAAGATTACTCTTTATCGCGGTAAAGAAGTAGTGAAACGTAATGTATCATCTGCAAAGGCCTTGGATGAATTGATAGACATTATCAAATCAGATGGTCTTTGGGTAGAAGAAGGATAAATTAGAACAGTAAAGAAATATTAAGAAATATAAAAGGGAGATGTTTTCAATAAACATCTCCCTTTTTATCTAGATAATTGAATGATCTTATTTGATTTTCTTGAATCTCATAGTTGCAATATCACCAACAATTAAAGTGAGTTGGTCACCATTGACACTTTGAACATTTACCTTTTCCATAGATTGAATGAACAGCGGTTCACCTTCACCTGGACAGGCCATTCTAGTGGTCGCCATCGGACCAAACTTAATGTTCTTTCCATTGATTGTTACAGAACTGTTGAATGTGTTACATCCAGCATTACCAGACACCTTATTTGAAGAAGAATCAAAGGTCAGGGTCGGTTTTTTATCAGGATATAGTTCATTGAATGGTTTTGAAGAATTAGCGATATAGTCCAATTCCCAAGTACCTACCAAGCTGTTTTCTGCATTAACCTTGGCAAATTTTGCCAATGGCATCCTGCGGCCAACATTTAGAGATAAGATGCCATCAGCTAAAGTATAGTTATTAGTTGTTTTGAATACTTCCGACAACAATTTATCAGTTTCCATATCCTCACATGCCATCATGGTTGAAATTCCAGGTTTGAAAGATATCCTGTTGGTTCCAGCGAATACATATTCACCAGACATGGTATTACAGCCACCAGAAGCAGAATAACGGGATTCATCACTCATAAAAACTAAAAACGGCTCTTTGCCATTTAATTTTTCCGGCACTTCTTTACCATTTAATTCAATCAAACGCCATTTGTTGCCAGTGATTTCAGCAAAGTCTGGAGATTGGTTTTCAGTTGTTTTCTTAGCGCCAGCGCAACTTGAAAATAAAATTGTTACTACTGCTAACACACTAAAAATTGATTTTTTCATAGATATCATTGTTTAAACTCTAATATAAATACGTAAAATTTGTCAAAAGGTTTAAAATATTTTTTAAAATTCCCTGTTTTCCATATCATATTTTGTTTTTTGGCCTATTTATAAAATGGATATTTTACGGAAGCAGATTTAATACCACAACAAATTTCAAAAGCATAAGGCAAATACCATGCAAGATTTTTAATATTGTCAAAACTTTAAAAAATAGCTCACAAAATAAGGCAAATCGCTGTTCTAAATGATATTAGTTATGGCTTATTTGCTCCTATTTCCTTATGTTTGTAGCTAATTAAGAATTAATCTAAAAAGAAGATTGGACAGCTTAATCTTGAATATCCTAACACCTGTTGCAATATTTTTGTTTATTGCTTTATTTACGCTTTTTGCAGTTTATGCGGAGCGTAAGATTGCAGGATTTGTTCAGGATCGATTAGGTCCGATGGAAACGGGTAAGTTTGGTTTATTGCAGACCATTGCAGATATATTAAAATTACTTCAAAAGGAATTTATCTCTCCAAGTGCCTCTGACAAGATTTTATTCGCAGTAGCACCGATCATTATTTTCGTTGCTGTTTTCATTGGATATAGTGTTGTTCCTTGGGGGCCTGACCTATTACCATCCAATACCCATACAGGATTATTCTTTATTATGGCTGTAGTGTCCATTGATGCCATTGGCATTTTGATGGCTGGTTGGGGATCTAATAATAAATACTCTTTATTAGGTTCAATCCGAGCCATTGCGCAGATGATTTCCTATGAATTACCGGTAGGTCTTTCCTTAATCTCTGCGGTGATGATCACACAGACCTTAAATTTAAATGAAATCGCACTAAATCAAGGAGTTTGGGCAAATCAAGACCTTTATTTTCTTGGATTTTGGAAGGTGAATGATATTGGCGGAATCTTGTCCTGGAATATTTTCCAGGCACCGCATCTGCTTGTCAGTTATGCTATATTTTTTATTGCATCGTTGGCAGAGTGTAACCGAGCGCCATTTGATATTCCAGAAGCGGAGAGTGAGCTGATTGGAGGCTTCCATACCGAATACGGTGGGATTAGGTTTGCTTTTTTATTCTTGGCAGAATATGCGATGATGTTCTTGGTAGCCATGTTGGGTGTGGTGATATTCTTAGGTGGATGGAACACTATTCTACCAAATATCGGCGCAGCCAGATTGGCGGATTGGACGACAGGCCCAATTTGGGGTGTGTTTTGGACTTTGTTCAAGTCATTATTTATTGTCGCTGTCCAGATTTGGATTCGTTGGACATTACCACGATTCCGTGCGGATCAGTTGATGACCTTATGTTGGAAAATCCTTATTCCCCTTGCCTTTGTGTGCATGGCCATTTCAGGGCTTTGGAGAATATTAATCATGCTATAATTGATCTTAAAAACGACCATACAAGGATTGGCAACAGCCATAAAAGGACTTACCCTAACGGTGAGACACCTTTTCAGTGCCCGAAAATCCCGTCGTTCCCTAGATATCAAGCAAGACAATTACTTTGAGGAGCAAGCTGGTGTAACAACCGTACAATATCCGAAGGTAAAAATGCCTATCCCTGAGGTCGCTAGATATCAGTTGGACGTAGTCATTGATGATTGTATCGTCTGTGACCTCTGTGCAAAAGCATGTCCAGTCGATTGTATTACCATCGAAGCCATAAAATCGCCAGAGGCCATTGGAAAAACTTCTGATGGTTCAGTGAAGAGACTTTATGCAGCTGAGTTTGATATAGACATGGCAAAATGCATGTACTGTGGTCTGTGTACAGTTGTCTGTCCGACGGAATGTATTACCATGACGGATAATTACGATCGAGTAACGACCAATCTTGCGGATTTGACTTATTCCTTTGCGGATATGACAGATGAAGAAATCAAGAAACGTAAAGAGGAATGGACCAAGTTTCAAGCTGAGAAGGAGGCAGCAAAGAATAAATAATGGAATTAGCCATATTTTATGCTTTTGCCGCATTAACCCTAGGTTCAGCCTTATTAGTAGTCAGTTTAAAGAATACGGCAAGAGCCTTATTCCTGTTCTTCGTCGTCTTATTTGGAATGGCTGGCTTATTTATCTTTGCTTTGGCTGATTTTGTAGCCATTACCCAAATCATGGTCTATGTAGGAGGCGTACTGATCTTGATGATCTTTGCCTTTATGCTTTCCAATAAGGAGCTGCTTGCTGATCTACAGAATACATCCAGTAAATTCCTTTCTCTTCCAAACTGGCAAACATTGTTGTTGAGCCTTGGATTTCTTGCTGTCATGATCTATGGGATCTTGGAATTGCAAGATAATACCCCAAAATGGATAACTGAAAATATAAGAAGTGGAAATGTAATTAAATCCACTGATAATAACATCAATCAATTGGGCCTTAAATTTATGACCCAATATCTTTTGCCTTTTGAGGTCATTTCAATTTTCCTATTGGCAGCCTTGATCGGTGCAGCGCATCTTTCCAGAAAGGAGGGTCCGAAATGATTACCCTAACCCATTTTTTGGTTGTTTCGGCTTGCCTTTTCTGTATTGGACTTTATGCGATTGTTGCCAAGCGAAATGCAATCATGATCTTGGTTGGCATTGAGTTTATCATCAATGCTGCAATCTTAAATCTTGTGGCATTTGGCCGATATGATAAAATAAACTATGCTGGACAGGTCTTTGCGCTATTTGCTATTGTACTGGCAGCAGCAGCAGTGGCTGTTGGGTTAGCCATTATCCTAAACCTATATAGGAATTATAAGAGTATTAATCCAGATAACACAACCGACTTAAGAGACTGATGGGCGATTTACTGAACATATCATCACCTGTCTTAGGAAGCATACTGGTTGTACTGCTCCCCTTTGTTGCTTTCTTGATCCAAGCAATTCTTGGGAAAAGGGACCAATCGGGCAATATCGCCTTGATCGCCATTATCTTAAGTACCCTATTAAGCTTGCTTTTCGTGTTTTCAGAAGTCTGGAAAAACGAAGCTATTGTAGCGAATTACGCTTGGTTTACCATTGGTCAAAACACCTTCAATATTGGGGTATTATTAAATAACCTCACGGTTTTGATGCAGTTGATCGTTTGTGTGATTGCATTACCTGTCCATATCTATTCCAGAGCTTATATGAAAGGAGATCCAGGGATCCATCGATATTGGATGTACCTGAGTCTATTCTGCTTTGCCATGTTAGGTTTGAGCATATCCAACAACCTATTTATGATGTACATCTTTTGGGAATTAGTTGGGTTTGCGTCCTATCTATTGATTGGTTTTTGGTTTACCAAAGAATCCGCAGTCCAAGCCAATAAAAAGGCATTTATCATCAACAGAATTGGGGATTTGGGCTTTTTATTGGGAATAGCATCAGTCTACAGCATATATGGGAGCTTGAACTTGGTAGAGCTTTTTGGAAAAGAAGGGCTCTTCTATGAAACGGCACAAGCATCAACGGGCTGGATGACCTTTACGGGAATCTGTTTCTTTGTTGGCGCAATGGCTAAATCAGCACAATTCCCATTGCATGTGTGGTTGCCTGATGCGATGGAAGGACCTACAGCTGTATCATCGCTGATCCATGCGGCTACCATGGTGGCTGCTGGGGTATTCTTGATCTGTACGGTATTTCCATTATTCAATGAAACGGCTTTATTGTTTATCGCGATCATAGGTTCGATTACCGCATTTATTGCGGCGTTCTTTGCCCTTGGGCAGCGCGATATCAAAAGGATATTGGCATTCTCCACGATTTCTCAATTGGGTTTTATGGTGGTGGCGGTAGGAGTTGGCGCATGGGATGCAGCCATGTTCCATTTAGCGACACATGCCTTCTTCAAATGTCTACTTTTCTTGGCCGCAGGAGCTGTCATCCATGAAATGGCGCACTTAAAAGAAAAGAACAATTTAGATATAGATCCTCAGGACATCAATAATATGGGCGGACTAAGGAAATGGATGCCTAAAACATTTATCCTGATGAGCATAGCCTCATTGGCATTGGCTGGCTTTCCATTGACTTCGGGTTTCCTATCTAAGGATGCTATCCTGATCTCTGCCTATGAATGGGCGATACATCATGGCTCCTTCTATTTATTGATACCGATAAGTTTGACCTTAGTCAGTATCTTGACTGCTTTTTATATCGGTAGATTGATCTTCAAAGTATTCTTTGGTGAATTTAAGATTAAACTTGAACATATCCATATCCATGAAGCCAGTAGTAGCATGCTTGGACCTATGATCTTTTTGGGGATCTGTTCGTTGTTTTTGGTTTTCTCTTGGAATCCATTGGCTTACCACCACTCCTTTATCTTAGGAGGATTTAATGTAAAATATCCTTACACTGAAATACATTCCTTACACCTCATCTTACCTGTTGTGTTGACCCTTGGATCTGCGATCGCTTGGGCAATAGGTTGGAATTGGTATGTAAAGAACAAATATCCATTGCAAGCTGGCAATCCTTGGATTGCACTTTCCTTGAACCAAGGCTATCTGAATGAAGTTTACCAAAAGCTTTTTGTGGATAGTACTTTGCGTTTGAGCAATGGCTTGTACTGGTTTGACAAGTATATCGTGGATGGTTTGGTCAATGGCCTTGCCATTATCACTAGAGGCTTGGCAAATTTCAGTGCTTGGGTAGACAAGAACCTGGTCGATGGGCTGGTGAATAGCATTGGGGGAACGACCTACTATATGGGCCATCTACTGAGATGGGTGCAAAACGGAAGGCTTCAAAACTACTTGGGTTTTGCCTTTACGGTATTATTAATGGGAATAATTTATTTGATACTAAAATAAGATGGGTGCATTATCCTTACTTATATTTCTGCCGATGATCGCTGTTGTAGCCATCCTGTTGCTTCCGAATCGGATGGGACAGAGCTACAAATATCTATCACTGATTGTTACTTTGATCCAATTTGGATTGGCAGGTTACTTATATGCAAACTTTCAAGGCAGCACAGGGGCTTTCAATGATGTTGCCTCCTACCAGTATGTGGAGCAACTCCCTTGGATCAGGCTGAACCTAGGTTCCATAGGAAAATTGGAGATCGACTATTTTCTAGGAGTAGATGGCTTCTCCTTACCCTTATTGCTTTTAAGTGCCTTTGTCATGTTGATGGCCGTGGGTGCTTCTTGGAACATGGAAAAGAGTAAAAAGGGCTATTTTGCTTTGTTAATGCTCCTGAATACCGCCGTTATGGGGATATTCTGTGCATTGGATTTCTTCCTATTCTATGTCTTTTATGAAGTGATGCTACTTCCTCTATACTTTTTAATCGGTATTTGGGGTGGAGCACGAAGAGAATATGCAGCGATTAAATTCTTTATTTACACCTTATTTGGGTCAGTATTTATGTTGTTGGTGATTGTGGGACTGTATTTTTCAGTTCTAAATCCAAATACCGGAGCACATACCTTCAATATGCTGTATATGATGAATCCGGAGAATTATATACCGGGCTCATTCTTTGATTTCTTAGGAAATGCCAATGAAATTTTAGGAATTCCAGCGAGAATGATAGGATTTATTGTCCTTTTCATTGCATTTGCGATCAAGATTCCAATTGTCCCATTACATACCTGGTTGCCTGATGCACACGTAGAGGCTCCTACCCCAGTTTCCATTATTCTTGCCGGTATCTTGTTAAAGATTGGTGGTTATGGCGTTATCCGTATCTGTATGGGAATCTTCCCGGATGCGATGTCGGATGCCAATTGGTGGTTAGGTTTGATCGGCGTGGTTTCCATTATTTATGGTGCATTGAATGCTTTGGCACAAACAGACCTAAAGCGAATGATCGCGTATTCTTCGGTTTCCCACATGGGATTTGTCCTGCTGGGCATTTCATCTTTGACAGCTGAGGGTGTTTCTGGAGCCATGTTCCAAATGCTGAGCCATGGATTCTTATCAGCAGCCTTGTTCTTCTTGGTCGGTGTTTTATACGACCGAGTTCACGATCGATATATTTATAATTTTAGAGGATTGGCAGGCATCATGCCTAAATATACGGCTTATGTTGCCATAGCTTTCTTTGCCTCATTAGGTCTTCCAGGGTTTTCAGCTTTTATTGGAGAAGCTTTCGTTATCATCGGAACATTCAATGCAGAAAGTATGCATACTGGCATCCCCCGTTGGATGGCGATATTTGGTTCTTTAGGTATCCTGATGAGTGCAGTTTACTTTTTATGGACTTTACAACGGATGTTCTTCGGACAGACCCGTTTGAAAGGCGGTGAAGAATGGGCAGCGGAATTGACAGATCTAAACAGCAGGGAGCAGATCATTCTATTCCCAACCTTGGCATTGGCCTTAATCCTGGGAGTCATGCCTTCTTTGCTGTTTGGAGTACTGAACAACTCCGTATTAAGTTTATTGGATTTGGTAACAGCTTATTTGTAGGGTTTAGATAGATGAACGAGTTCGCATTGCAGGTTTCAGACCATATAGATCAGATTATTCGATCGATACCTTTGTTCAAAGTTGAACTGAGCATGTCTATTGGATTTCTGCTCAGTATAGCCTGTACCTTAGTGTTTGATAGATACTGGAAACATTCTTCTTTTTTTATCAGCATCCTGACCATCATTTCATCTTTTGCCATTTTATTGACCCAATATGATTATGCAAATTTTGGGTTCTATGGAATGTTGACCCTCGATAAGACCTCTTTTTACGCCAGGGCGTTTATTGCTTTGGGCTTATTGGTATCAGCTATTTTCCTACAGCAACATTTTGCGCAAAAAGAATTCAAGAAGAGAAAAGGTGATATCTATAGCATCCTATTAGCTGCAGGGATAGGCATGAACCTTTTTTCCATGACGACCCATTGGTTGATGGCTTTTATAGCTATTGAGATGGTTTCCATCAGTTCCTATATCATGGTGGGCTATTTCTCGGAGAACAAAAAACAATCTGAAGCTGCGATGAAATATGCCTTATTTGGATCGGCATGTTCGGCAGTGATGTTATATGGGCTTTCCTTGATCTATGGCTTTACCGGAGATCTGAACTTTGCAAGTCCTAGACACCTCCAAGGTCTGATTGCTGCACCAGAGGTGATGAGTAGCATTGCCATCCTTTTTGTCTTTACAGGAATTGGTTTCAAATTGAGTTTTGTTCCTTTCCACTTATGGGCACCAGATGTTTATGAAGGGGCTCCTACTCCAGTGACGGCATTTTTGTCAACTGTACCTAAGATCGCAGCCATTATCTTGATGAGCAGATTGTCCGCAGCTTGGATCAGCACGCCTTTCTATTTTAGCGAACTGACCTTTATGTTTGTGTCCATTGTGGCAATCGTCACGATGCTCTTTGGTAACTTGATTGCCCTAAGGCAGACCGATATGAAACGATTGATGGCTTATTCCTCCATCGGACATACCGGTTTTCTTTTGATGGCAATCATAGGTTATACAAATGGACAGCAGGATATCCTTTTCTTCTATATTTTCATTTATGTCCTGATGAATTTGGCGAGTTTTGCCTTTATTGATGTCTTAGAACAGAAACTGGGCAGCACCAACCTACAGGCTTATATTGGACAAGGCAAGAAATTACCTTTAATCTTTACCTGCTTTTCAATCGTAGGTATCTCCTTGATCGGAATTCCCCCTACTGCAGGCTTCGTCGGAAAACTATTGGTCTTCACCAGTATTTTTGAAATTTACCAATCCGGAGGAGACTTGATCTTCCTTTGGCTTTTGATTATCGGCGCCCTGACTTCCGTAATCTCCCTGTTCTATTACTTTAAAATCCCATTGTATTCCTTCCTAAAAACCAACAAAGAGGAAGAAATCACGCCAATTGACAACAAAATCAGCGTTATGCTGGTCATCGGGGTTGTATTGACTATCCTAGTAGTGGTATTTGGGTTGTTCCCGGGGGTGATATTGAAATAGTATTTAGTATAAAGTATTTAGTATTTAGACCCTAAATGGTTTTATATAGTATTGAAGTACTGAAGTTTTTTTCAAAAAGAGAAATTTCCTTCCCTATATTATTAGCTACCCGTACTAAATACTATTTACTAAATCCTAAATACTACTATATAATGGAAGCTATACCCGTTCTAAATACTAAATACTAATTACTAAATACTAGTATTTAAAGGACGATATACCCATTCTAAATACTAAATACTAATTACTAATTACTAGTATTTAAAGGACGTTTTGAGGGGTCTAATTACTAACTACTAAATACTAAATACTATATTTGTACATGATATCTTCAGCAGCAAACAAAATTTTTCAGAAGGTAATTGAAGATTACCATGTTTATGATAAGATTGATCAGCCGATCGAGAATCCGTATGGTCGTGAGACTTTAGAGCATTTATTGTATTTGAAATGCTGGATTGATACGGCGCAATGGCATATGGAGGATGTGATCCGGAATCCGAATATTGATCCTAGAGAAGGTCTTTATTGGAAAAGAAGGATTGACAGACAGAATCAGGAACGTACTGATACCGTTGAATTTATCGATAGTTATTATCTTCAGAAGTTTGCGGATGTAGTGGCATTAGCTGATGCAAAGGTCAATTCAGAAAGTCCGGCATGGGCGATTGATCGACTGTCCATCTTAGCGTTGAAGATCTACCATATGGAACAAGAAACCAAACGTACGGATGTTTCTAAAGCTCATCAAGATGCTTGTCAGCTTAAGTTGGATGTACTGTTGGAACAACGTAAGGATCTTTCTCAAAGTATCGATGAGTTGCTTGCAGACATTGAGGCTGGCAAAAAATACATGAAAGTGTACAAACAAATGAAAATGTACAATGACCCGAATTTAAACCCTGTTCTTTACGGGGCCCAAAAATAATTTCTTGCGATGAAGCGAATCTTGGTCACTAGATTTTCAGCAATGGGTGATGTAGCCATGGTTGCTTCCGTTTTAAGGGAATTCCAAGCACAGCATACGGACACTGAAATCATCATGGTTTCGCGTCCGTTTTTTTCTGCTTTTTTTGATGGGATACCGAGGTTAATCTTTCATCCCATTGATCCAAAAGGAAAGCATAAAGGCATACCTGGTTTGTTGAAGCTATTCACTGAGCTGAAAAAGTACAAGGCAAAGCAGGTTGCGGATTTACATAACAACATCAGGTCCCGATTTTTGGACATCCTTTTTAAGACTTCGGGATATCAAGTTCAAATCCTAGATAAAGGTAGGTCAGAGAAAAAGGCCCTTACCAGAAGCAAGGACAAGGTTTTTAAACCTTTGAAATTGACTACGGAACGATATGCTGATGTTTTCAGAAAATTGGGCCATAGCCTCCAATTGAGTCATCAGCTGGAGAAGCAACATCGACTTATTCCTCAAGGGATGATGCCGATCCTAGCTTCTAACGCAAAAAAAGTGGGGATCTCTGCATTTGCCCAACATCCCTATAAAGTTCTTTCGGTAGAGAAGATGACGGAGGTAATCCATTCTTTATCGGATTTAGGGGTACAGGTGCTGCTATTTGGTGGTGGGGCAAGTGATAAAGCAATTACAGAGAAATGGGAGAAGCAATTCCCAAATGTGTTTTCTGTGGTAGGGAAATATAATTTAACTCAGGAATTGGATATTATCGCCCATCTGGACCTGATGATCAGCATGGACAGTTCGGGCATGCACATGGCTTCCTTGATGGGTATTCCATGTGTATCGGTTTGGGGGGCCACCCATCCTTATGCGGGATTTTTAGGCTATGGTCAGTCGATGGATGATTGTGTACAGGTTGAACATCCCAATAGGCCGAATTCTGTTTATGGCAATAAGTCATGCCTTTGCGATGGCGTAGAGGCCATTGATTTAATAAGTAGCGAAATGGTTGTTGAAAGGGTGAAGGGAAAAATAAAGGAATAGTAGCAAATAAGGTTAAGTAATACGTTTAACATAATATGGAAAAAATCTGTTTTTTAGTTTGTCAATACGGAAAAGAGGTAAACGGTGGGGCTGAATATCATTGCAAGATGCTGGCAGAGCGACTAGTAAATGATTATGAGGTGGATGTTTTGACAAGCAAAACAATTAATTACAATACTTTTGAGCCATATTATAAGGATAATCGAGAAAACCTTAATGGTGTGAATGTATTGAGGTTTGACTGTAAGCCATATAATGCCGAGGAGCACAATATTTGGCGTAAGAAAACCAAATTTTCAAGAAAGGTAAGGAGGAATTTATTTCGCTTAGGTCTTTTAGAATCAGTTGCTAATATTAAACCGGTATGGAATTTAGGGATTGAAAATGAAGAAAGCCTACTCAAAAGCCATGGATTCTATTCAAAAGATCTCTTAGATTATTTAGAGGGCCACAAAGAAGAATATAAGGCAATAATTTTGTTCTCTTATGTTTATCCGCATACAGTTTTTGGAGCTAGGATTGCCCCAGAAAAAACATTGTTGATTCCAACGGTCCACAATGAGGGGGATGTATTTCGATCAGTTCACACCCATGTATTTACGAGTGTAAAGCATATTGGATTCAATACGGAAGAGGAGCACCAGTTAAGCCTTAAGATATTTGGAAACAAAATGTCTGAAAACAGTATTCTCGCCGTTGGAGTTGAGACTGATTTTGAAAATGAGGTTCAATTAGCGGAATTAAAAGAAAAGTTCAATCTTCCTGAGCGATATATCCATTATTTTGGACGAGTTTGCGGGTCTAAAATGGATAAATTGATTCCTTGGTTTGTTTCTTACAAAGAGAAACATCCCTCAGATCTAAAGCTAGTTTTAACGGGAAGGTTGTTTCAAGAGAAAATCGAACATCCGGACATCATTTATACGGGATTTGTGACGGATGAAGAGAAAGTATCTTTGATTAAAAATGCGACTCTAATTGTTAATCCTTCAAGGAATGAAAGTTTATCCTTACTTCTACTGGAGGCAATGGATCTCGGAAAGACCGTCCTGGTAAATAGTAAATCCGATGTATTACTTGGCCATTCGATCAAGAGCGAAGGAGCAACGGAAGCATATATGAGTGAGAAAGATTTTCATCAGAAAATACATAAATATATTTCAGATCCAACACTTATAGAATTGAACAAGGCCAGAGCAAAGGAATATGTCCAAAGAAATTATTCTTGGCCGTTGATCATGGGAAGGTTAAAGAAATTGATTGAAGCCATGTAAATCTTATAGCTAGATAGAAATCAAAATATATTTTAACAATTAGACAAGAATATATATAATTGAAATATTATTTGCTAAAGAATTTATGAAGATAAAGGACTGTTCGCTTATTGTTGCTACCTATAATTGGCCAGGGGCACTGAATCTATGCTTAAAAAGTATCCTAGAGCAGAGCATCCTTCCAAAGGAAGTAATTATTGCTGACGATGGTTCTACGAATGAAACAAAAGAATTAATTGAATCCATTCGAAGCAGCTTTCCTATTCCCATTAAACATTTATGGCAAGAGGATCAGGGTTTTAGAAAATCGATGATCCTAAATCAATGCTTTTCTGTCGCAGCATATGAATATCTCATTCAAATCGATGGCGATGTTTTTCTGCATAAAGATTTTATTCGAGATCACTTAAAAGCTGCTCGTCCTAATTATCTATTACAAGGTAGTCGTGTGATGTTGAGTGATGAATATTCCAAGAAGTTAATCGAAGAAAACAATGTTCATCCCAAATTACTCGGTGGAGGAAATAAAAGGATAGAAAATGGCATTAGATTCCCTCTTTTGTCAAATTTCCTTTTGAACAGATATAAAAATTCTTTTCCTGTTTATTATGCTAGAGGTGCCAACATGTCTTTTTGGCGAAAGGATATCTTTGCTGTGAATGGCTATAATGAGGCTTATGAAGGTTGGGGTCATGAGGATAGTGATTTAACTTTACGGATGATGAATAATGGGGTAAAAAAATCAGTCATTAAATTTGCTGCAATTGTGTACCACCTTTATCATCCAGAGAAAAAAAACAACAATCAAGAAGCGCGAAATAAGGAAATCATGGAACAGACTCAAAAAGATAATATCACTTGGGTTGATAGTGGAATAGACAAATATTTAAACAATTAGAATGAGTGATTTATCGCAAAGACCGAATACAGTTGCCATAATGATTTCTACATATAATTGGCCAGAGGCGCTGGAAAGATGTGTGCAAACCATATTAGCCCAAGATAGATTGCCCGATGAGATTTTAATTGCAGATGACGGTTCTGGAGAAGCTACAAAACAGGCCGTAGAAAGGTTAAAGTCCATTTCTAAAGTTCCCATTCATCATATCTGGCATCCGGACGAAGGGTTTCGTTTGAGCGTGATCAGAAATAAAGCGATTGAAGCCGCACAATCTGAATATATAATTCAAATAGATGGTGACATTTTATTGGATCCTCATTTTATTTCAGACCATCTATCCTTAATTGAACCGAATGCCTTTTTATGTGGAAGTAGAGTTTGGGTAGACCAAGAACAAAGCAAGGAATTGTTGGAACAAAAAGGAACCATAAAAGTTGATAGAAGTAAATTCCCGTTATCTTTTATTCTGAATAGCATGCGATCTGGTTTTCTTTCCAGGTTTTTGGCTGACAGGTATAAAAAAAATCAACCTAAGATCTTAAGGGGTTGCAATATGTCTTTTTGGAAAAGAGACCTAATTAAGGTTAATGGATATAATGAAAGCATACAAGGATGGGGATCAGAAGATTCTGAGATGGCTTTTAGGTTGATGAATAGTGGAATCAAGAAGCGATTTTTAAAATTTGCTGCCGTTGCATATCATCTCTATCACAAGGAAAACAATAAAGATAATCTTGCAAAAAATGACCTCATACTAGAGGAAACCATAAATCAGAAGAAAACATGGACTGATTTCGGAATCGTGAAGTCCTAAGATAAGCAAACAAAAAAGCCACTTGATTTATTTCAAGTGGCTTTTTTGGTATAAAGATTTTAATTAAAAGTGATTATCGTAAAATTCGTTCTGCAATTCTTGTTTCTTTATTTCTTTTTGATGGATAATTGCAAATTCATAACCATTACCTTTTAACCGTCCCATTTTTTTATAACCGGTCAAAACCTCATGAACTTTATTGCGCCAATTAATTGGATAATCGGTTTTGAGCTTTATTATCCTAGCCTGCCAGTCTGGGTAGTTAATATATCCATCTTCATTTAATTTCCAGTTCCATTTTTTGAGATGCTCCTCTGTAATTCCTTCCACAGTGTTGATCCTTGGAACATTAAAGCAATCGTATTTAGACTTCAACTCCAGATAACCTGGCAACTTCGCAATAAGCGAATCTGGCAACATTTCATCGGCATCAATCTGAAATAGATATTCGCAGGAAGCCAAGGAAATCAATTGATTTTTAAAGTTTGAGAAATCAGAATTGAGCTTTGCTTCTTTAACAATGATATCTTGGGAGTAATCATTTAATACTTCAGACACCTTAGGATTTGGAATTGTAACATCCTGAAGGACTACTATCTCATCTTTGGGCCTGATCTTGGAAATTAAATGTGACAATAGTTTTTTTAATTCTTTATGTTCATTACATACTGTAATAGCATAAGTAATGGAAGGACGCTTATTGAAAACATAAGTTAAAACACTCATTCTGAGAAGATATATTTAGTAATTAATGGCAATTGCCGAAAACTTATCTTCAAAAGAACGAAATTTATTTATCTTACCAGCAATATTACCTATACTAATTTTTCTATAATCTTTAAACAATCGTTTTAAAGGATTTCCATTCTTGACTTGATTTTTGGAAATAATATCAGAAAGCCTTTGTATTTGCTTAAAATCATCTTCTTTCATTTTTTCTTGATCCAAGTAAATCACTACATCATGGTAAGCCATTTGATTTATTGAAAAAACCCTATTCCTAAGATTAATTTTAGTGGTTTTTTGGTATTTAGAAATATAATCTTCAACGGAGGAATCGATGTATATTTTATGGACAAATGGTTCAATTTTAAAAACACCATCTGTTGTTGCATTTTCCACGACCGCCACTACATCATAGGCCTTCCTAAACTTAGCAAAAGGATGAAATCGCCATTTCCTATAAAAGTTGTTTATTGCCAGTTGATCAATTTTTTTGCTTTCTTCTTTGTATTCCTGAGAAAATCTGGAGGTCTTACTCACAAAATGATACGCAATGGCACCTGGGACTTGAATTAAACTCGCATCTTGAATTGAAAACCTCATTATTAGATCTAAATCCTCACAGAACATCGGGCTGAAGGTTTCATCTAAGCCGCCCATTTCCAATAACCAAGATCGTTCTACACAGAGGAAGAAGGAATGATCTTCTGTAACAAATGGTTTTTTTGCACTTATTTTTTGATTTCTAACATATTCAGAAAATTCCTCTTGCTTAAAATTTTCAAGATTATCACCAAAGTCCATCACAGTTTTCCAATCAAAAGAATCATCGGTGAATATTGGAGGTTCTACTAGGGAATAAAAGGTAACCGATCCGGGTTCCCAAGCTTCTATTAAAGCTTCTATAAAGCCCTCTCCAAGGATCATGTCGTTATGAACATAAGTCACCAGCTTGGAGCTAGCAAGTTCGACTCCTTTATTATAAGTTTCAGATAATGATTTGGATACATTTTCATAATGAAATTTCACATGAGGGTCATTTAACCCTTCTAGCCATTCATGGGTTCCATCTGTACTTCCATAGCTCACCATCACAATTTCTACTGCAGGATATTGTTCTCGAATTGCTTTATAAAAAGCTTGGGTATAGGCTAAATTATTTCTTAATCCAACTATTAAAGAGCAATCAGAAAGGCTAGGTATATCGTTTTTCATAGTGTCTTTTCTTTGAACTTCTTTAAAATATTAACGAAAGTCATTACAAGAATGTTACACTTAGGGATAAATTAGTGGTTAAAGGGATGATACATTCCTTAACAATTTCAGAACGATTAATTAATTAATATTTCTTTATCTTGGAGTTTTAACTAGGTATTCAGAACATGAAAACATTATATCTTATCAGGCACGCCAAAGCTGAAGAACATTCTTTTTCAAAAGATGATTTTTATAGAGACCTACAGAAAAAGGGCAGAGAAAGAGCGGAAAGGATTGCTCAGAAATTAAAGGAATCACTGAAAATTGATGAAAAGACGCTCGTGACTTCCTCATCGGCTAACCGTGCCATCCAAACAGCAGAATTATTTTGTGAAGTGCTAGGCTATCCTAAAGAATCCATCCATCAGACTAGGGATATTTATGAAGCACATTTTATGGATATCTTAAAAGTCATCAATACTGTTCCTAATGAGTATGATACGCTATTAATATTCGGACATAATCCCGGACTTTCTAATCTGACCAACTATTTGAGCCATTCAGAGATTGAACTGGCGACCTCGAATGTATCAATTTTACAACTTGAAGGCGATCTAACCTTTGAAATGCTTGGAGGAGGTACTGCCAACCTAATAGGATTATTAAAATAATAGTTTTTACCTTCGTATGTTATGGCAAACAAACTACAAGGTGAAAGTTCCCCGTATTTAAAACAACATGAGCACAATCCAGTTCATTGGTTTCCATGGGGTGAAGAAGCATTAAATAAGGCGAAAGAAGAGAATAAGCTAATCATAGTAAGTATTGGCTATTCTGCTTGCCACTGGTGTCACGTGATGGAACGTGAGAGCTTTGAAAATGAGGCTGTCGCGCAAACCATGAATAAGTTTTTTGTTTGCATTAAAGTGGACCGTGAAGAGCGTCCTGACATTGATCAGATCTATATGATAGCTGTTCAATTGATGACAAACTCAGGTGGTTGGCCATTGAATTGCATCTGCCTGCCAGATGGAAGGCCAATCTATGGCGGCACTTATTTTAAGCCAAATGATTGGCAACAGGTTCTGTTACAAATTGCCCAAATGTGGGAAGAAAAACCGGAGGTTGCCATTGATTATGCAGAACGGCTTACCCAAGGCATTATACAAGCAGAAAAACTTCCTATCCAAACTATTCCTGAGCTATATTCTTTAAATGATATCCTTCAAGTGGTTGATCCATGGAAGGAGCAATTTGATGGTAAAAATGGAGGTTATACACGAGCTCCGAAATTTCCACTTCCAAATAACTGGATCTTTTTCTTGCGTTATGGGTATCTCAACCATGATCAGGCGGTTGTAGACCATGTCCATTTCACCTTGGAGAAAATGGCGAATGGCGGCATTTATGATCAGATTGGCGGCGGATTTGCCCGGTATTCTGTCGATGGTAAATGGCATGTCCCCCATTTTGAAAAAATGCTTTATGATAATGGGCAATTATTGAGTCTTTACAGTGAGGCTTATCAAAATAGACCCCATATTTTATATAAAAACATCGTTGAAGAAACCATTGCTTGGGCTGAACGAGAAATGTTGGACCCCAATGGTGGATTCTATTCTGCTTTGGATGCCGATTCTGAAGGCGTGGAAGGTAAATTCTATACCTTTGACTATGGAGAGTTCGATGTATTAGGTGATGATGCAGAACTCGCTAGGAACTATTTCAACATCAAAAAGAGTGGGAATTGGACCGAAGAACAAATCAATATCCCCTTCGTAACTCCTGAAGACCAGGAGCTCATTAACGAAGCAGGATATAGCGAGGAGGAATGGCATGAACATTTGAAAGAAATAAAAGCAAAACTCCTAGAATATAGAAGCAAAAGAGTTAGACCGGGTTTAGACCACAAGCAATTGACAACTTGGAATGCCTTATTCTTGAAGGGATTGGTTGATGCCTACAGAACCTTTGGCAATGCCCATTTCTTGGATTTAGCAGAAGGCATTGCAAACTTTATTGAGGAGCATTGTTGCCAAAATGGCAGACTTCTACATCAACCGTCAGACCACAATAGAACTATTTTAGGATTTCTTGATGATTATGCTTTTACCATTGAATCCTATATCGCTTTGTATGAAGCAACCTTTGAAGAAAAATGGCTTGAGAAAGCAAAATCCTACCTAGAAATAGCAATATCCCAGTTTTTTGACGATCAAGAGGCTATATTTTATTACAGTAGCTCGGATGCGGAGGTTTTGATTGCGAGAAAAAGTGAGATTATGGACAATGTAATTCCGGCATCCTCATCCACAATAGTGCGTTCTTTGTTTAAACTCGGCGTATTATTTGATAATAGTAGGTACACGGAAATTGCAGATCGAGTTTTTGCTAATGTTTTTCCACATATTAAATCTTATGGTTCGGCCTATTCAAATTGGGCAATCCAACTTTTAGAACTTCATTTTGGAGTTTGGGAAATTGCAATCACAGGAGATGAAGGACAGGCTTGGCGTAAGGAATTAGATCAATACTATGTCCCCAACAAAATCACATTAGGGGGAACAAAAAGCAGTCTTCCTTTGTTAGAGCATAAAAACACAGTGGATGCCAGAGCATACCTTTGTCAGAAGAAAACCTGCAGCCTTCCACAAACGTCAATTGAGAATATTATAGAATTAATAAATAATAAACAGGGATAGATTCCCACAATCTAATCAGAATGGCAGTAGAAAACAACAATGTAGTAACATTGAATTACGTTCTTCACACAATTGAAGATAACGGTGAAAAAACATTTGTAGAGCAAACAACGACTGAGAATCCTTTAACATTTTTATATGGTGTAGGCATGATGCTTCCAAAATTCGAAGAAAACATCGCTGGTTTAGGTGCTGGTGACAAAAAATCTTTCGAGTTAGAGGCAGTTGATGCTTATGGCGAACGCGATGATCGTGCTATTGCACAATTACCTGCTGATATGTTCAAAGAAACTGGACTTCCTCCAGTTGGTGAAGTTCTTCCTTTACAAGACAACCAAGGAAACCAATTCCGTGCGGTTGTTGTAGAAGTAACTCCAGAAGCAGTTGTTGCTGACTTGAACCACCCAATGGCTGGAAAAAAATTAAACTTCGATATCGAAATCTTAGATACTCGTGAGGCTACTCCTGAAGAATTATCTCATGGACATGCTCACGGTGCTGATGGTAACGAAGGACACTAAGAAAATTTAACACGAAAAAAGGTCGCTGGGATTTATCTCAGCGACCTTTTTTTTGCTTATATTAGTTAAAAGACCTAACCCCTATGATCTATCGAATTCCATTACTGCTTTTATTGAATATCCTCTTTAATACTGCCTTTGCACAGAAGAATCTGAACAAACCCAATATTATCCTCGTCTTTATGGATGACCTAGGTTATGGTGATCTTGGAGTTACTGGAGCTTTAGGCTATCACACACCTGTATTGGATAGGATGGCAAACAATGGGATCCGTTTCACCAACTTCCTTGTTCCTCAGGCAGTATGTTCAGCATCCAGGTCAGCCCTATTAACAGGGAATTATCCCAATCGGATGGGAATCAGTGGTGCATTCATGCCCTCTGCTGGGGTAGGATTAAATCCTGATGAGATCACAATGGCAGAAATGTTGAAGAGCAAAGGATATAGTACTCAAATCATCGGCAAATGGCACCTTGGAAGTGAACCTGAATTTCTTCCAACCAAGCAAGGCTTTGACAGCTATTATGGAATCCCCTACTCCAACGATATGTGGCCAGTAGGATTCGATGGCAAACCAGCCAAACCAGACAGTTATGTTGCAAAATACCCTGTTTTGCCTTTATTGGAGGTAAAAGCCGGGCAGAATCTCCCAGATACGGTAATGAAAATAAACAACTTGGAAGATCAAGCAGTATTAACAGAAAACTATACCGAAAAGGCTGTTGATTTCATCAATGCCAACAAGAACAAACCATTCTTTTTGTATTTAGCTCATAGCATGACCCATGTGCCTATCGCAGCTTCAAAGAAATTCCGTGGGACTTCGGAGCAAGGTTTATTCGGCGATGTCATGCACGAGATCGATGATTCCATGGGACAGATCTTTCTAGCCTTGAAATCGAATGGATTGAGCGATAATACCATCGTCATTTTCACAAGTGATAATGGGCCCTGGCTTAACTTTGGGAACCATAATGGATCTTCAGGTGGCTTTAGAGAAGGCAAAGGAGCCAGTTGGGAGGGCGGACAGCGTGTACCTTGCATTATCTATTGGCCAGATAAGATCAAAGAAGGCCGAATCAACAATAACCTGACCAGCAGCATGGATATTTTCGCTACGGTGGCAGAATTAATTGACTATAAAGATCATCCTAATCAAATTGATGGCATTAGCTTTTTATCCCAGATTAAGGATCCTAAATCAGCAGCTTCAAGAAAGTCCATGTACTATTATTACAACCAAAATGACCTAGAGGCTGTGCGTTTTGAGAACTGGAAACTAGTTTTACCACACAAATCCAGATCTTATGAGGGAATCCTTCCTGGAAATGATGGCTTTGGGGGAAACTACAAAGAACATGAAGTAAAAACCATGGAACTCTACGACCTTCGTCGCGATCCTGGAGAAAGATACAATGTCATCGAACAGAATCCTGAAGTATTGGAAAAACTGCTTGAAATTGCCGACGAAGCTCGTAGGGACTTAGGAGATAACCTCACTAAGTCAGAAGGACAGAACCGTAGGCCTTTAGGCAGGATCAATAAAAATTAAGAAATACTATAGCTTGGTTGCTCTCAACATTTCACGTTTTCCGGGAGCACCCGGCGCTTTTTCAATACTAAAGCCTAGAGCTTTCATAGCGCGTTTTAAATTCCCGGTAATTGCATAAGTCACAAAAACTCCACCCGATTTAAGGAACTGGCAGACATGAGCTAAAGTCTCTGGAGTCCACATTTCTGGTTGGTGAATCTCCGCAAAGGCGTCAAAATAGATAACATCAAAAAGTTCGTCACTTTGGAAGTCCATCACTTTCTGATGAGCAACTTCGAACTTTATTGACTCGAAAAGATTGAATTTTGAATCGATGGATTTTGGATATTTTTCAATAAAACTTTCCCAAACAAGGTCTGAAACATACTGTCCATATTCAGATTGCTGAATCAATTCTTGGCTCAAAGGAAAGGCCTCAATCCCTACATAATTAAGGGAAATCTGATGCTCTTGGCAATAATCTGCGGTCATCAAGAAATTCAAACCAGTGCCGAACCCAATCTCCAAAACAGATGCAGAATTACTTGCCTCCTTCTCCAACCAATACCGTAATCCAGTATTCAAAAACACATGCACACTTTCTTGATGAGCACCATGTTTAGAATGGTAATGCTCTCCTACCTCTTCATGGTACAAAGTTTTTGACCCATCTGCTGTTTTAACGAATTCCATTATATATTTTTGGCAAATCTAAAATAAAAACAACTATTTTAGCTTGAGCAAATTACTTAAATGAAAGAAATCCTAAAAAATTACGGAAGTATCATCTTACTTCTAATAGGTATTACTATTGGTAGTCTAATCGGAATATTCTTCCCTCAGGCAGTTGATATCCTAAAACCTGTAGGTGATATTTTCTTAAACTTACTCTTCGTTTCCGTCATTCCCCTTCTATTTTTCGCCATATCATCCTCCATTGCTAATATCGAGGACAGTAACAAACTTGGCAAAACCATTGGGGTGATGACTGCCGTATTTATCGGAACGATCATCATCGCTGCCATAGCGACTATTGCAGGCCTTTGGGCATTCCCTGTCACTGCCATTTCAGATGGCTCGGCAGTCAACGAAGCCCTTTCCACTAATGCTGATGAAACTTGGGGAGACCGGATAGTCCGCTTTTTAAGTGTTGATGAGTTTGCCAACTTACTTTCCAGAAAGAATATCCTAGCCTTTGTCATCTTTGCCTTATTGGTTGGAACTGCCACCCGCAAATCTGGCGAAATGGGAAAACAATTCACAGCCTTCCTAAATGCCGGAAACAAGGTCATGGAAAACCTTTTGATCTTGGTGATGAAAGCGGGACCTGTCGGTTTAGGAGCTTATTTCGCCTATCAGGTAAAGACCTTAGGCCCTGAACTTTTTGGTTTCTATGCTAAGCCATTAGGATTCTATTATGGCTTTGGTGTCGTGTTTTTCATTGTATTTTTTAGCCTTTACGCATTTATTGCCAAAGGCTCCTCAGGGGTAAAATCATATTGGAAACATAATATTTCACCATCATTAACAGCCATCAGTACCTGTAGCAGCTTGGCAACCTTGCCAGCCAACCTAATAGCCTCCAATAGAATTGGAATTCCCAAAGAAATATCCAGTATCGTGGTTCCTCTAGGGAATACCCTATACAAAAACGGATCAGCCATTTCCTCCATCCTCAAGATCTATGTAGCCTTCTCCATCTTAGGTTGGAATTTCTTCGAACCTACTACCCTGATCACTGCCGTAGGCATCACCGTCTTAGTTTCTATGGTAGCAGGAGGGATTCCTAACGGTGGCTTTATCGGCGAAATGCTGATGATCTCCATCTACGGAATACCAAATGAAGCTGTACCATCTATTTTGATTATCGGAGCTTTGGTAGACCCCTTAGCCACCGTACTGAATGCAACTGGTGATACGGTCGCGGCCATGCTAGTGACCAGATTCTCAGGAGAAAAATTTAATCCGGAACAGGCTGAAGCTTAATAAATAAGAGTATTTAAGAAACACGAAAGCTCATTCAAAAACAATATTTTGACTGAGCTTTCTTATTTGAATCACTTTTATTACAAAAGCCTGAAAATGTATTTTCCTGAAAATCGTGAACAAATCACTTTCAACCCACTCATAACTTATTAATACCAAACATTTTACAAATATTAAACCTATTTAAATAGAACCATTCTAAATAACTCAATTTCATTGCTAAATTCATTCCTTGCACTACTATTTCGTAATTTTGCATTTGGTTAATATTATATTCATATAGAGATGAAGAAAAGTTCGATCATTTTAATTGTAATTATAGCGATAGCTATTGCGATGATACTTGTGATCTATACCGATTCTAGTACATATTCAACATTTACTGAGGCGAGGGAAAAGAAGACAGAGATCTATGTAGTAGGTGTCTTGAATAAACAAAAAGATCTGCATTATGATCCTGTGAAGGATGCAAATCATTTCTCTTTTTACATGTTTGACAATGACAGTACAGAGTGTCAAGTAGTATTCAATGGTTCTAAACCTCAGGATATCGAGCGTTCTGAACAAATTGTTTTGACCGGTAAAATGGAAGGTAATGTTTTCCATGCCAGCAAGATTTTGATGAAATGTCCTTCGAAATACAATCAGGATCAAATGGAGGTGATAGAAACATCATCTACTCCGACAACAGCATCAGTCAATTAACAATTCAATACCTCAATATTCTATGGACGTAAATTACGTTGGAGAAAATCTACTTCCAGGTCAAATTGGACAGTTTTTCGTGGTCCTTTCTTTTGGAGCAGCATTATTATCCTTCATTTCCTATTTCTTTGCAACCAAATACCCTGAAGAAAAATCTTGGAAACAATTAGGGCGTATTGGCTTTTGGCTAAATGCCGTGTCAATCGTAGTAATTGGTGCCACCCTATTTTATATCATCTACAATCACCTTTTCGTATATCACTATGCCTACGCGCATTCGTCGATGACCCTGCCTACCCATTATATCATTTCATCATTCTGGGAAGGACAAGAAGGAAGCTTCTGGCTATGGATGTTCTGGCAAGTGGTAATGGGATCTATCCTTGTTTTCAAAGCGAAAAGCTGGGAAAGCCCAGTGATGACCTTTGTCATGCTATGTCAACTTTTCTTGGCTTCCATGCTATTAGGCGTTGAGGTCTTTGGTTCTCGTATTGGTAGTTCACCATTTATCTTGCTTAGAGATGCCATGAACTGGCCAATCTTAAAAGATCCGAATTACCTGAGCATGATCAAGGATGGTAGAGGCTTAAATCCATTATTACAGAACTACTGGATGGTTATCCACCCTCCTACACTATTCTTAGGCTTTGCATCCATGATCGTTCCGTTTGCTTACGCAGCAGCTGGACTTTGGCAAAAACGCTATAAAGAATGGATCAACCCGGGATTAACTTGGGCATTATTCGCTGTAATGATCCTAGGAGCAGGTATTATCATGGGTTCTTTCTGGGCTTATGAAGCACTGAACTTTGGTGGCTTCTGGGCATGGGACCCTGTAGAAAACGTATCGATCATTCCTTGGTTGACTTTGATTGCTGCCGTTCACGTTATGGTCGCTTACAAAAACACGGGACATGCTTACTTCACTGCTGTATTCTTGGCGATGATCAGCTTCGTCCTAGTTATTTATGCTTCATACCTAACCCGAAGTGGTATCTTAGGTGAAACCTCTGTGCACTCCTTCACCAGTTTAGGGATGTCAGGACAGCTTATCATCTTCAACGTTATTTTCTTGATCATTATGGTCGTGCTGTTGGTTGCTAGAAGGAAAGAAATGCCTAGCACCAAGAAAGAAGAAGAAATATATTCACGCGAATTCTGGTTATTCATTGGAGCATTGGTACTAACCGTAGCATGTGTTCAGATGATTGCAACAACATCCATTCCGGTGTTCAATGCCTTGTTTGGAACCAAGGTTGCCCCTCCGGTAGATCCAATTCCTCACTACAACAAATGGCAAGGCGCATTTGCGGTTGTTGTCATGCTTTTGACTGCATTTACGCAATTCTTAAAATATAAACGTACAGATAGCAAGAAATTTTGGGCAGCTACATTAGCTTCTTTTATCTTCGCATTGATCATTTCAGCAGCTATCGTTTACTTCACCAATATTTACACCAACATTATGTTCATCCTGATCACCTTCACTTCGGTGTTCGCAATCTTGGTGAACTTAAGGGTACTGGGTGATTCATTCAAAGGTAAATGGCGCCTGGCTGGATCTGCTGTATCCCATATTGGTTTCGGACTCCTATTGATCGGCGCATTGATCGCAGCGGCAACCAATGAAGTTGTTTCAGTAAACAGCAGTAACTACATCGCCGTAGCCGGATTTGACCAAGTTGAAAAACCAGGTGACAACCTATTCCTAACAGAAGGTGAACCTGTGGATATGGGAAAATACAAGATCACTTACATTGGTGACTCTGTCGCCAAACCGAACGTCTTTTACAAAATCAAATACGATGAAATTGACGAAGAATCCGGTAACATCAAAAACTCCTTTGTCTTAAAACCTTTTGCACAAAACAACCCGCAAATGGGTGGATTGATCGGTACGCCAGGAACAAAACATTTCCTGACCCATGATATCTACACTGTTATTACCGCTGCAGCTTCTGATTCGCAGAAACCTGCTGAGCAAGATGCTCAAGAAGGAAATGCCGGTTTTGAAGACTATGAAGAGCCTGCAACCTATGAGGTTAATGTGGGTGATACCTTACGCTATAGAAATGGTTTCTATGTAATCCAAGGCATCAACAAAGATGCTAAATTGGAAAATATGCCTAAGGCAGACGATGATATCCTTGTCGGATTAAAAATCAAAGTCGTTGCCTCAGATGGCAAGGAATTCCCTGTAGAACCCATCTTTTTGATCAAAGGTGGCAATACCTTCGACTTCTATAAAGATGTCCCTGAACAAGGCCTAAGATTCAGATTCACGAAGATTATGCCGGAGAAGAACAAATTGGAATTGATGGCTTACCAAAAACCTCTTCCTGAAAAGAAATGGGTGGTATTCAAGGCTATCAAATTCCCTTATATCAACTTCTTCTGGTGTGGTACCATCGTGATGACCATTGGTTTCGGAATGGCGATCTATCGTCGCGTAAAAGACAATAAAATCAAAGAAGCTAAACAAGCAGCATAATGAATATCGTCCTCATCGGCAGTGGAAATATTGCAACCCACCTTGGGAAAGCATTCACTGATGCAGGACATCGTGTTGCTCAAGTATACAGTAGAACATTAGCCAATGCCAGTGCATTGGCTAATGTTTTATCCGCTCAAGCGATAGACAACCTCTCCCATTTGGACCCAAACGCCGATCTATATTTATTAGCGGTTTCCGATTCTGCGATCACTGAACTCGTACAAGCACTTCCTAAAGACCTAGTAGGCATCGTGGCACATTGCTCAGGAGCCACTGGTCTTGCAGTCCTTAATCCGTTCAAAAACCATGGGGTTATTTACCCAGTCCAAAGTTTTTCCAAGCAGAAAGCCTTAGACCTTAGCCATACACCATTTGGAATTGAAGCCAACAAGGAAGGTTCAGCCCAAGTCCTTACCCAATTGGCCGCTCAGATATCAGATCATATTTTCAACTGCAATACCCAACAGCGATTGGCATTACATGTTTCTGCAGTTTTCGCAAACAACTTTAGCAACGCGCTTTTTCAACTTTCTTTCGATCTGCTGAAAGAGCATAATCTACCCTTTGATCTGATCCGTCCGATCATACAAGCAACGGCAGAAAAAGTGCAAAATCACGAACCTAAGCAGGTTCAGACAGGACCCGCAGCAAGAAATGACAAAACAACTATGTTGACGCATTTCAACTTTCTTAGTCCCCATCCTGATTGGCAACTTATTTACCAAAAAATATCGGACCTTATTGTTAAAACAAGAGAGAATAATTCAGAAAATTAACAATTCAATAAATCTTTAAACTTCTTACTAATTTTTTCATAATACCCTCTGAACTTGCTAATTTTGCATGCAAATAACCGGTTATAGGGTTCTCGTTCCGTTTATGGCACATTTATGGCGGAACCTAGACTGTGGTAATAAATTATAATAAGTTTAGCATAATAATTTCATCATGCAGGTAAGAAAACTCATCCTAGGGATCATTATTTTAGTAAACCTAATAATTATCTCTTTTGGTGTCATCTTTACTCCAAAATGGTTTTGGTTATTACTGATTCCATTCCCGCTCTTAGTCATTGCATTATATCACAGTTTCCAAACGAAACATGCGATCCTAAGAAACTATCCCGTTGTTGGATACTTCCGTTACTTCTTGGAATCTATCCGTCCAGAATTAAGACAATACTTCTGGGAGTCTGATACCGATGGTAGACCCTTCAACAGACGTCAACGTTCCATCGTTTATCAACGTGCGAAAAACCAACGCGAAACCGTGGCTTTCGGTATGCAGAGCGATCCGCAGGCAGTAGGTAACGAATGGGCAGCGCACAGTATCTTCCCTGTTCATATCGAAGATCACAACCTACGTACAACCGTAGGAAACGCAGCGTGTAAACAACCTTACAGCTTAAGTGTATTCAATATCTCAGCAATGAGTTACGGTGCATTGAGCCGTACGGCGATCACCGCTTTAAATAAAGGTGCAGCTTTGCAAAATTTTGCCCACAATACCGGTGAAGGTGGTATTTCCCAATACCATATCAATGGCGGCGACTTGATTTGGCAAGTAGGTACTGGTTATTTCGGCTGTAGGGACGAGAATGGTTATTTTGAACCAAACCTTTTCCGTGAAAAATCTACACGCCCTTATGTGAAAATGATCGAATTGAAACTTTCACAAGGTGCTAAGCCTGGTCATGGAGGTATCCTTCCTGCCGCTAAGAACACTCCTGAAGTTGCTGCAATCCGTCACGTAGTTCCAGGTACAGACGTCATGTCTCCTCCAGCACACAGTTCATTCAAAACTCCTGTTGAGATGATGAACTTTATCCAAAAGCTTCGTGAGCTTTCCGATTACAAGCCTGTTGGTTTCAAACTTTGTATCGGTGATAAACAAGAATTCATTGAAATCTGCCAAGCGATGCAGGAAACCCAGATCATGCCGGACTTCATCTCTATAGATGGTTCAGAAGGCGGTACAGGTGCTGCTCCTTTGGAATTCACCGACAACTTGGGTATGCCGCTATACGATGCTTTGGCATTCGTAACAACGACCTTGATCAACTTCGGCTTGAAGAAACATATCAAGATCATCGTTTCAAGTAGAATCGTTACAGGATTTGATATCTTAAAAGTGATTGCATTAGGTGCAGATGCTTGTTATAGCGCACGTGGAATGATGTTCGCATTAGGATGTATCCAAGCCTTAAAATGTAACGAAGACGTATGTCCAGTTGGTGTTGCAACGCAACAGCCACACCTATACAAAGGATTGGATGTAGAAGATAAATACGTGCGTGTTGCACAATTCCACCGTAACACTTTACGTGCTACCGTAGAAATCATGGAAGCCTGTGGTTTCAATAGCCTCGACGAGGTAAATGCTGACAAATTCTTCCGTAAGGTTGATAGCCAGAACACCCTAAGCTTCCAGGATATATACTTTAAAAATACCGGTAAATTGGTGAACAACCGCAGCGATTTCGCTCCGGAAGTATTTGACTAAGCCAGTTTTACTTCAAGTTATTAAAAACTATCTCTAAGAGTTGTTGGGCTTGTTGCATAGAATTTCTATCAACGCCTGCCATAGCCTCAGAGATAGTTTTTTCTGCTTGTTGCATACACTTATCTTTGATTTTGTGGCCTTGCGCCGTTAGATAAATCTGGTTCGCTCGCTTATCCCCAGAACTGCTCACTCGGACCAATAGCTTCTGTTTTTCTAGGTTTGAAATTAATCGCGATACACTTGGCTTGTCGCGAAAAGTCAGCTTGGCAATCTCTTGTTGGCTCAATCCTTCTGATTCCCATAGGAAATAAAGAACGCTCCATTGCTCTGCTGTAATATGAAGTCCACTATCCTTAAAGTTCCGTTGCAATCGTCTCCCAATTGCTGTAGAAACTCTCCCCGTTAAGAATGAATAGAATTCATTGGCATAATAAGTCTCATTTGTCATCATGTCAGGTTAATTTGGTAATAAAGTTGTTGATGCAATTAAATGATTAATTGCTATAAATGCAAATTATTTATCTATGTTAAATAATTTCAATGAAAAATTTAGCTATTTTTATAGATATGGATAATCCTATTTTAATCATTCTTATCGTTATCGGCAGTGTAATCTACAAGATTTACCAAGGCTACCAAGAAGAGCAAGAAAAAGCTAAAAAAAGATTGGAGCAGCTTAAAAAGAAGCTTCCAAACCAAAATCCATTTCAAAAAACTAATCCAGACCCAGCCCCACAACAGCCCACTAAACCAGCTCCAAAATCGGTGGTGTTTAATAAACCCGCACCGCCTGAAACTTACAGCGACATCCCTACCTATGATGAAGTGGAAATCCTAAGGCAAAGAAAGATAGAACAGAAAAGATTGGCTGCTGAAAAAAGACTCAAAGAAGAGAAATTGAAATCTGAACGAAAACCAATGGAAGTAGAAGATTTAGATCCTCAACACTTTAACTTACGTCAAGCCATCATCCAACAAGCAGTCTTAGAAAGACCCTATAAGGATTGATAACTCCCTCTTGATTCCCTAGAATCAGAAATAAATTGTTTTCAAAATGGCCTAATTCTTATTGGCTCTAATCGAACTACAAGAATTTAAATTGGTCTTGGTCTTTCAGGAAAGGAAATTGTTCTCTGCTTTCCTCCAAATCTTTAGGGTTTAAGGTAAAGGTATACAGGTCTTCATCTTCTGGTTTATAGTAAACTACATCCCCATTTGGCGATATACACATCGACCCACCTGAATAATATACTTCTTTCCCGTCATGTCCTACTCGGTTCACACCGATTACAAAAGCTTGATTTTCAATAGCGCGTGCAGGAATCAATGCCCGCCAATGCGACGAACGCTTGTCTGGCCAACTTGAGGTGTAGACTATCAGGTCATAGACCCCATTCTGATTCCTCGACCAAGTCGGGAACCTCAGGTCATAACAGATCATCGGACAGATCTTCCAACCTTTCAGCTGGAAAATAATTCGCGATTGCCCCGCAGTGAAGACTTTATCCTCCCCTGCCATTGAAAATAGATGCCTCTTATCATAATGTACAAAGCTGCCATCAGGAGACATCCACACAAATCGATTGTAATATTTACTGTCTTCCTCAATGATTAAAGATCCAGCAACTACACATTCAAATTTCTTCGCCGTCTCGTACAACCAATGCATGGTTTTTCCATTCATGGTCTCTGCACATTTCTCCACATTTGTGGTAAAGCCGGTATTGAACATCTCTGGCAAAATAATCAAATCCGTTTTCTCACGCAATGAAGATAACCTCAAACCTAAATTTTGAAGGTTCTTATCGACATTCTCCCAAAAAAGGTATGCTTGAAATATGGTGATTTTTAGTGGCTCCATTAATGTCCTTAGCTCTATAGATTCTTTAACTGTTTTTACCAAATTATAAAAATCTTGGCAATTTTCATAATTAGCGTGTACGGTGCATTAAAGTATCGGCAAGATTCTTCAATTCCACCTTCTGCGATTCAGGAACGGCAATTTCTTCCAATTTATTGTAAGCCAGTTCCATAAACCGCAACTTAATTTCTTCCGCATGTCGATCGACATTAAATTGCGCATATAGATTTTTCATACGGCTGACTTTCTCTGTATCTTTTATATCCTGCGAATTGATCAATTCTTCAAACTCCACCTTGGCAGAGGAATCAATCAAATGCTCGGTTTTAATCCTTAAATAGGTCTTTTTATTGCATAAAATATCTCCACCCACCTGCTTACCAAAGGTCTTTGGATCGCCATACACATCAAGATAATCATCTTGAAGCTGAAAGGCTATCCCTAAGTTAACCCCAAAATCATAGATCAATTGTTGCTGTTGCTCATCGACATGGGCCAATATTGCACCCATCTGCAGGGCTCCACCCAATAGAACAGAGGTTTTCAAACGGATCATATTCAAGTAATCATCCTCAGAAACATCGGCCATCTTCTCGAAATCCATATCCAATTGCTGCCCTTCACATACCTCCAAGGCAATCTTACTGAATACTTGCAATAAACTTGGAATCCGGTCCGCCGGACTTTTCCCCAATTCTTGGTAGGCTTTTACCAACAAGGCATCTCCCGATAGGATGGCTACATTATCGTTCCATTTCTGGTGAACTGTCGCCTTGCCCCTTCTCAATGGTGCCCTATCCATAATATCATCATGGATCAACGAGAAATTATGGAAATACTCAATGGCAATACTGGCAGGAAGAACCTCCTCCAAATTATCCTTGCCAAACAACTTGGCTCCCATCAGGACCAACATCGGCCTGATGCGTTTACCAGCCAAAGAAAGGATATAAGCTATTGGATCATATAAGTCGGCAGGTTGTTTTGGAAACTCAGCATTTTGAATATATCCAGCAATCAACTTACCATAGGGATGCTGTTCGAACATAATCTTGTAAAATTAGCACGAAGATAACAATTTGAGATGGAATAGCTGAAGCCTAAGGATTTGATTTTAGCCTTTTAACATGTAAATTGCAGGGAATTATTAGAGATCTACTTATGCGCATACTCATCATACACAATCAATACCAACATATAGGCGGCGAAGATTTTGTTATGGGTCAAGAAATGGAAGCTTTGCGCAAAAACCATGAAGTAGATCTGTATACGGTTCGGAATGTCAAAGGATTAAAAGGATACCTACAATACCTTCTCTATCCTATCAATTGGCCAGAGGTAAAAAAAATCAAGGAACGGATCCATGCCTTCAAACCTGATCTTATCCATATCCACAATATGCACTATGCTTTAGGTCCATTGTTTATCCTTCACATCAAAAAAATGAAGATTCCAATGGTCATGACCTTGCATAATTTTAGGTTGATCTGCCCCTCTGCAACTTTATTTTACGATGGAAACATCTACTTAAATTCCATCAATGAGGATTTCCCTTGGGATGCCGTAAAGAAGAAAGTATTAGAAAACTCCTTCATCAAAACCTTTTGGACAGCTTTTACTTATTGGATCCACAGAAAAAGAGGAACTTTCAAGGCCATTGATCGATACATTGTCCTATCCGAATTTTCCAAATCCATCTTCGCAAAATCTAAGTTCAATGTTCCTATGGATAGATTCTCCGTCAAGCCAAACTTTGTGAAGGTAGAAGAAGTAAGCAAAGAATATCCCTCCGATTATTTTGTCTATGTAGGTCGCTTATCAGAAGAGAAAGGCATTATACCTTTACTTCACGCATGGAAAGCAACCAACCACAAGATAAAAATCTACGGAACTGGACCTCTGCAAAAAGAAGTGGAATTGATTTGTAGCCATAGTCCAAACATGCAATTTATGGGCTTTCAGGACAAACAGACCCTGAGCAATCAAATTGCATCCGCCTCAGCCGTCATCGTTCCATCGGTTTGCTATGAATCCATGCCTTTGGCAGTCTTAGAAGCTTATGCGCTCGGTACTCCAGTCATTGCCAGTAGTATTGGCATTTTAAATGAAATGGTTGTACCTTTGTATACAGGGTTACTATTTGACCCACATAACCATATCAATATGGTTCAAACCTTGGCAGAATGGAGTTCACTTCCCAAAGAGAAGATCCTGGAAATCAAAGAAAACTGCCGTAAAGAATATTTAGATAAATACAGCCAACCCATAGTAATGGAAGAACTTGAAAGGATCTATACGGAGGTACTGGCTGATTCAAAAAATTAAGACATGAATATAATCATTATGGATAGGTTGGGCCTTGCTCCTCAAATTCAAGAAGCCCTCGCTACAATTTACGACCCCGAACTAAAACCCGCTAACATATTGGATCTTGGATTGATATATGAAATCATTACCAAAGAAAATAAAAAAGCGAAAATCGTCATGACATTGACGGCACCTGCATGCCCAGTCGCTGGACAGATCATGGATGAAGTCCAAGAAAAAGTTGCCGCAATTGAAGGTATCGAAGAAGCAGTCGTAGAACTTACTTTCGATCCACCTTGGACCAAAGACATGATGTCGGAAGAAGCTAAGTTGGAATTAGGATTTATGTAAGAATCTAACTTTTTTCAGCAAAATACTCCTTAAGTGCTTGCATCTGTTTTAGATTAAGCACTTTTTTTAATTCTTCATCAGAGGCTTCCCGCACTTTCTTAACCGATTTAAAAGTCTTCAACAACTTCTCAACCGTAACTTTCCCAATTCCCGGTATATTATCCAATTCTGAAACAAATGTTTTCCGGCTTCGCTGATTCCTATGGAAGGTAATTCCAAATCGATGGGCCTCATCTCGCAGATGTTGGATGATCTTTAGGGTCTCCGATTTTTTATCTAAGTATAATGGGTACTGATCTCCTGGATAATAGAGCTCTTCCAACCTTTTTGCAATTCCAATGACAGTCACCTGCTTCTCTATCCCCAACAGCTTCAAACTCTTTAGCGCAGCACCTAATTGCCCTTTTCCACCATCGATGATAATCAGCTGAGGCAATGTCTGGTCTTCATCCAAAAGTCTTCTATAGCGCCTAAAAACGGCTTCCTCCATGGTCGCGAAATCATTCGGTCCTTCAACGGTTTTCACATTGAAATGCCTATAATCCTTTTTTGAAGGTTTCGCATCCTTAAAAACTACAATAGCAGACACGGGATAGTTCCCTTGTATATTGGAGTTATCAAAACATTCAATATGTTGTGGCAACTGAGGCAAACGTAAATCTTTTTGCATTTGTTTCAAGATCCGGTCCGTCTTTACCTCTGGATTCAGCTTCTCATATTGCAAAAGCCGCTCCTTCTTAAAGTAAGCCACATTCTTTTGCGATAGCTCCAGCAACTTCTTCTTATCTCCTAGTTTAGGAACATGAAACTTAATATCTTCATTACTCTCAATATCCAGTTCAAAAGGAACAATGATCTCCCGGGAATGGCTCCTGAATCGGGATCTTAACTGTGGAATGGCTATGGCCAATAATTCTTCATTGGTTTCATCCAATCGTTTCTTCAATTCCACTGTCTGCGTCTGGATTACCACTCCGTTCACTACCTTCAAGAAATTCACAAAGGCATAGTTATCCTCCGAAGCAATACTGAATACGTCAACATTCGTAATCGAAGAACTAACCACAGTGGACTTACTTTGATAATTGGAAAGCTTATCCAATTTGATCTTCAGTTTATGCGCCGCCTCAAAATCCATTTGTTGAACGGCCTCATTCATCTGCTCCTTGATCCGATTGGTTACCACAGCGATTTTCCCATTCAGTATATCTTTGATATCAGAAAGATTCTCGTCGTAGCTTGCTTCAGATTGATACCCCTCACATGGACCTAAGCAATTTCCTAACTGATATTCCAAACAGACCTTAAACTTGCCTTTTGAAATATTTTCTTGGGTCAGGCTCAGATTACAGGTACGCAGTGGGAATAACTCACGGATCATATCCAAGATGATATGCATCATCCCAACAGAGGCATAGGGTCCAAAATATTTAGATCCATCTTTGATGTACTTCCTCGTCCAGAAAATCCTCGGGAATGGTTCATTTTTGATCACGATCCACGGGTATGTTTTGTCATCCTTAAGCATGACATTATACCGAGGCTGGTGCTTTTTAATCAGGTTATTTTCTAATAACCAAGCATCAATTTCGGTGTCAACAATGGTAAATGCAATCCTTCTGATTTTGCGGACCAGTACACGGGTCTTGCTGTTCAGCTGGTTTTCATTGACAAAATAAGACCCGACCCTATTCCGCAGGTTCTTTGCCTTTCCCACATAGATCAGCGTATCATCCTTGTCAAAATATTGGTAAACCCCAGGTTTATGGGGAATCTTGGTCAATTCTTTCTTATAGTCAAATTCCATCGTAGCAAAAAAAAACAGACCTTTATTTCTGAAGAATAAAGGTCTGGTCTAATTTATTAAAGAAACGGTTAAAATCCTAACCTATCGTCTTCCATTATTTGTGAATCGCTCTTCGAAGGATCATTTCCATAGAATTGCGAGAAGTTTGAACAGTTCATCTCGAACCTGGTGATCCCATTTGGAGGCTGCGGGAAATCTTCCTGCGAATAATTCAGGTCTTTATCCTTATACACCTTGTTCATATACAGCCCAAACACTGGCATCGCCGCAGCGGCACCCTGTCCATATTGCATACTACTGAAGCTGATTCCACGATCTTCCGCTCCGGTCCAAACTCCTGTAACCAGCTCTGGAGTAATACCGATAAACCAAGCATCAGAGTTATCGTTTGTTGTACCTGTTTTACCACCGATTGGGTTTTTCAATCCACCAAAGTTAGGGTCCCATCTCAAACGAGAACCTGTACCACCGTCCACTACACCTTTCAACATATCCACCATGGCGTAAGCTGTCTCACTGTTCAAGGCTTTCAATACTTTAGGAGCCTTTTCATAGATTGGCGAACCATTCTTATCTTCAATTCTCAAGATCATCGTTGGTTCCACCCATGTCCCTTGGTTAACAAAAGCAGAATATGCTCCAACCATATCAAACAAAGAGGCATCATAAGACCCTAATGCGATGGATAGGTTACTCGGAATATTCGAGTTTACACCCATACGCTTAGTCAGATCCGCCACATTGGCTGCTCCAACTTCACTGATCAAATAGGCAGATGCAAAGTTCTGAGAATATTTTATGGCATTTTTCAAAGTAATAGGATCACCTCCTTGGGTAGTTCCCCTTGGCGTCCAATCACCATAAGTACGCATATGATTCGGAACTGAAACACATGGTCCATAACCATTATCAATAGCATAGGCATAAACAAATGGTTTCGCCGTCGAACCCACCTGACGTGTACCTAATTTAACCTGATCATATTTGAAATGTTCAAAATCAACCCCACCTACCCATGCACGGATATAACCTGTTTGAGGTTCCATCGATACCATGGCATTACGCAAGAACAATTTGGTATATTTGATTGAGTCCATCGGAGACATTACCGTATCAACAGCACCCTTCCAAGTGAACAGGTTCATAGGAACTTTCTTCTCAAAATCTTTCTTGATCTGATCTTCTGATAAACCTTCTGCTTTCAAGACTCTGTAACGGTCTGAACGTTTCATACCCGTTACCAATAGATTAGCATTCTTACCAGTAAAGGCATTTCTTCTTCTCCATTGCTTGTCAAATTCATTCTGCAAACGACGCATCCACTCTTTTTGAGCTTCTTCGGCATATTGCTGCATCTTATAGTTGATCGGCGTATAGATCTTCAATCCATCACGGTCTAGGTCATATGGAGTTCCATCAGGTTTGGTAATCGCCAAACGTTGGAATTCTTTCTTGATCTCTTCTTTTAATACCGCACGGAAATAAGGTGCCAATCCTTCACCATAGTTGGAGATGGTCAATTTCAAGCCCAAAGGTTGTGCTTTATATTTATCAAATTCCTCGTTGGTGATAAAGTTCTGGTCCCGCATGTTCTGAAGGACTAAATTTCTTCTGGCAATAGCTCTTTCTGGGTACCGGACTGGTGAATAATAACCAGGTCCCTTTAACATCCCTACCAATAACGCAGACTGATCGGGTGTTAATTTTTCTGGGGTGGAATTAAAGAATGTTCTTGCCGCTGATTTAATACCAAAGGTATTGTACGCACCGAAATCTACGGTATTGAAATACATCATGACAATTTCTTCCTTGGTATAATTACGCTCCAAACGAACGGATGTAATCCATTCTTGGAATTTTTGCATAATACGTTTCAAGGAATTCTTTTCCCTCTTTTCAGCGAAAAGATTTAGGGCCAACTGCTGCGTAATGGTACTACCACCTTGTTTGTTTCCAGCCAAGGTCAATAATACCGTCGACATGGTACGTGAATAGTCAATCCCAGAGTGTTCATAAAAACGCTTGTCTTCTGTGGAGATCAAGGCATGAACCAATGATGGAGCCAACTCGGTATATTTTACGTTGGAACGGTTATGGACAAAATAGGTCCCTAAGACCCTATTGTCATCGGTCAAAATTTCTGAAGCTAAATTACTTTTTGGATTTTCTAGATCCTTGAAGGTAGGCAACTTACCAAAAATACCAATTCTAACACTCAGGAGGAATAAACATGCAAAAGCTACCAAACCCAACAATACCTTCCAAAAGACCCCCGTATATCGCTTTACATCCTCTTCTGTAAGTTTACTACTTTTTGATTCTCTCTTCATTTGATAATTTAATGAAACAACGAACTTATCCTTACTACTTTAAGTCCATTTCCCTATAAACAGTAAGTGTGCCAAATCTCATTTGGCAACAACAAAAATACCATATTTTTCCCGATGTAAATAAAACTTAACTCTTATAGTTCTAAAAAATGTGGCCTAAGCGCCAAAATTCTTTATTTAATCCATTTTATGGGCAGAAAAAAAACAGTATATTGGAATAGCTTATGCCGAAAATAAAATCTCAAGCCGGGTTACTTTTTATATTTATAACTGTTGTTTTAGACTCCATCGGTTTAGGTATTATCATTCCTGTAATGCCCGCCCTGATCAAGGAATTGATCCACGGCGACCTTAGCCAAGCTTCCTCTTATGGTGGTTGGTTGACCTTCTGCTATGCTTTTACCCAGTTCTTTTTCGCTGCCATTCTTGGTAATTTAAGCGACCACTATGGCCGAAGACCTGTACTGCTCTGTTCCTTATTCGGATTTACCATCAATTACCTCCTGATAGGCTTTGCCCCTTCTATCTTTTGGCTCTTTGTCGGCAGGTTGGTCGCAGGGATTACAGGTGCAAGCCATACAGTAGCCGCAGCTTATATTGCCGATGTCTCTACCAAAGAAAATAAAGCTCAAAACTTCGGCTTGCTCGGTGCAGCATTTGGCCTAGGTTTTATCATCGGACCAGTCATCGGCGGTATTTTAGGCCATTACGGACCTCGATACCCTTTCTTTGCTGCTGCCGGTCTTACCTTTCTCAATTTCCTTTACGGATATTTTGTGGTTCCTGAATCCTTACCAAAAGAACACCGAAGGAATTTCAGATGGATCAATGCAAATCCGGTTGGTAGCTTTAGGCATATCAAAAAATACCCCGTGATCATGCCTTTGGTCATCTGTATTTTCTTGATCAATATTGCAGCCCATGCGGTTCAAAGTACCTGGTCTTACTTTACCATGGAAAAGTTCCAATGGAACGAAAGGATGGTTGGTTACTCCTTGGGGATCATTGGCGTGCTCCTCACCATAGTACAGGCTGGACTGATCCGGGTCATTATCCCTAAGATCGGCATTCCGAAGAGTATTATTTTTGGACTATTGCTGAATTGCATCGCCTTGCTAGGTTTTGGATTTGCTGGTGGCACCTTAGCCCTTTTTATCTCCAGTATTTTTTACGTGTTCGCCGGAATCGCAGGACCAGCCATGCAAAGTTCCATCTCCAACCATACCCCAGCCAACGAACAAGGTCAGATACAAGGCGGTTTGGCCAGTATTATAAGTCTAACGGCCATTATCGGACCTTTACTCATGACATCCCTGTTCTCTTATTTCACGAAAAAAAATGGCCCGATATACCTACCGAGCGCTCCTTTTTATCTTGGAAGTCTTTTAGCTTTGACAGCAGCAATTATTGCCATCAATTACTTTAGACGATTTAATCAATAATTTGTTTTCTCCAACAAACAAACCGCATAGGCAACCACCCCTTCTTCTCTACCGATAAAACCCATCTGTTCATTTGTCGTCGCTTTAATGGAAACATCCTCCACTGAAATTCCGGCAGCCTCCGCAATATTCGCTTTCATTTGTGGAATATAAGGTTTGATCTTTGGCGCCTCCAAACATAGCATCCCATCAATATTGCCCAACTCAAATCCCTTATCCTTAATCAACTTGATGCAATGTCTCAACAGGTCCAAGCTATTGGCACCTTTCCAGCGATCATCCGTATTTGGGAAATGGTATCCGATATCTTCCAGATTCGCAGCCCCCAAGATCGCATCGCAGATCGCATGCGCCAAAACATCCGCATCCGAATGCCCAAAAGCACCAGCGTGGTGATCCAAGGTAACACCACCAACAACAAAAGGATGTCCCGCCTTCATCTGATGGACATCAAAGCCAAAACCTACTTTAATTTTCATAAAACGAAGATAAGGAATATTATTTGAACCAGGATTTTAAGGATGAGAGGATGGACCATGATCTGGGTGAGAACCAGGATGGATGGGATGAGAGGATGGACCATGATCTGGGAATGAACCAGGATTAAAGGGATGGGAGGATAGACCATGATCTGGGCTTGAACCGAACATGTCGCCTGAAAGGTGTCAAATTTGGTAGGGGTGTATCGCATACACCCGCTTAATATTTTGAACAAATAATAGGGTTGCATTGGCGTACAGGTCCTCAATCTTCGATTGAGAATGACATGGTCATTAGGGGGAGATCCGTACAGATTCTTCACTAATCGTTCAGAATTGGATATTCCAGAGAGGGATTCAGAGCGAAGCGAAGAATCTATTTTTTATTTTTTTTTTTTAGGATGGCTGTCATTCCGCTATCGTAAGATGAGGAAACTATTTTTTGGCGATTAATACCCAATAAAAAGGATATATTGAAAAATATTTCACCCCTTTCAGGGGTTATCCGATTTACGGTACATTTTTCTACAAAGATGTCACCCCCTCTGGGGGTTTGCAAATCTTTCAATGTGCAAATTATCTTGGCCCATCCTCCCATCCCTTTAATCCTGGTTCACCCAAAAACCAAAAAAGGGCAGAGAAATGATCTCTGCCCTTTTTTGGTCTCTTTTATCCTCAGCTTAGGCTGAAACTTCTTCGTTTACGAACTCATCATACAGTTCAGAGAAGGCTTCATAGTCCTCATCTGAAGATGGTTCGAAGGTACGGATGTTATTTTCTTGGATGTAAGAAAGAATTTCCGGATTGATATCTGCATCGGCTTTTACGACAACGTCTGTAAAGGATAGAGCACCTTTATAGATGTCAACATAACTACCAGATCCATAATCCTTCAATTTGCTGGCGTCAATGTCTGATTGTGCAGCCATTTCCGCATACTTGCTTCCTAAAGAATCGTTTCCGAATTCTTCATTGTACAAGGAGAAGAACACTTTGGAATCTTTGAATGTAGGATCATCCTGATAAACTGTTTTCAAGTAAGCAGGAACCATCGCAGTAAACCATCCATGACAGTGAACCACATCTGGCGACCATCCTAGTTTCTTAACGGTTTCCAAAGCGCCTTTACAGAAGAATAATGAACGCTCATTATTGTCTGCAAAGCCTTTACCATGCTCATCACGAAAAACTTTTTTCCGCTGAAAGTACTCTTCATTGTCCAAGAAGTACACCTGCATCCTTGCCGCCGGCAATGATGCTACCTTAATAATTAGCGGATTATCATTATTGTCCACCACTATGTTCATTCCCGACAACCTTATCACTTCATGAAGACGATTTCTGCGCTCATTAATATTACCAAAACGCGGCATCAGAATTCGGATTTCGAACCCTTTTTCTTGCATAGCATGTGGTAACTGGCGTGTTATTTCAGAAATTTTACTTAGTTCAAGGAAAGGCGACATTTCATGGGTTATAAACAAGATTTTCGTTTTTGCCATCTCCAACTGTTTTTTATATTATTGAATAGTAAAATCGGTCTACAAAGATACAATTAATTTATCAATTTTACAATTGATTAAAAATCATCATTTTATAATTTAAACTTTATTCCCCATTTTTGCACCTTATTTCTAATTTTTGACCGTGAAAATTTTTCGCACTAAACAGGAACTCCAACATGAACTTGCTGGAATCCGCCAACAAAATCAAGTCATCACCTTGGTACCGACCATGGGTGCGCTGCATGAAGGTCACCTCTCCTTGATCAACTATGCTAAACCACTGACCGACATTACGGTATGTAGCATTTTTGTCAATCCAACTCAATTTAATGACCCTAAGGACCTGGAGAAATATCCTCGCCCTATTGAAAATGATATCGCCCTATTGGAGTCGGTAGGCTGTGATATTCTCTTTATGCCGACCGTTGAGGAGATGTATCCTGAAAATGACCCTGAATGGCATATCGACCTAGGAAATCTGGACCAGATCTGGGAAGGCGAACACCGCCCAGGACACTTCCAAGGTGTTACACAAATCGTTTTTAAGCTTTTTGATCTGGTAAAACCGAACCAAGCTTGCTTTGGCCAAAAAGACTTCCAACAGGTGATGGTCATCCAACGCATGATTGACATCAAAAAACTGGACATCAAACTCCTGATCTGCCCAATCATTAGAAGTGAAGAAGGGCTGGCATTGAGCTCCAGGAACGCACGTCTTTCTGAAGAAGGTAAAGAAAATGCCTTGACTTTAATTACGGCGCTTCGCTTTATCAAGGACAACTTGGAGCAGAAGTCCGTCGCTGAGCTGTTGGATGGAGCGAAAGAAATCCTTGCTTCCAATCCTGCTGTGGAATTGGAATACCTTAGTATTTGTGAAACGAGCACATTGGCCCCTGTCGACAATATCGAAACAGGCAAAGACTACGTAGCACTCATCGCTGCATGGGTGGAGAAGGTACGTTTGATCGATAACATATTACTTTCCCGTTAGAATAATTTTTAAGCCATTTTATATTAAAAGAGTAACTTTGCATCATGATGATAGAAGTAATGAAATCAAAAATTCATAGAGCTCGCGTTACGCAAGCTGAATTGAATTATGTGGGAAGCATAACCATTGATCAAGACTTGATGGATGCTGCGGATATTATTGCCAATGAAAAAGTACAGATCGTCAACAATAATAATGGAGCTAGGCTGGAGACCTATGTCATTCCAGGTGAACGTGGTACTGGAACCATCTGTTTGAATGGAGCTGCTGCCCGTCTGGTACAAGTTGGCGACATCGTAATCATTATTTCTTACGCATTAATGGAACGTGAGGAAGCAAGAAGCCACAAACCATTGCTTGTGTTCCCAGATGAGCACAATAAAATCGTTTAAACACTAATTTTAGCAGATTAATTGTTAATTTTAGCACACATTTGACCCGTGCATGCATAGACTAACCTCATACCGCCAATTTGTTGCCCACTTCCTTCTTGTTTGGATGTGCGGCATCATTATCTCCGGTGTAGTCTTCATGCACAAAGAGGTCACCTCAACCGGTGAGATCGTCACGCACATCCACCCCTATAACCTTGGCGAAAAGAACCACCATCATCACCACTCTGATGCTGAAATCCGATTCTTAGATATCGTTTACCAAGGTTCTTACCTCCACTGGTCCCCATTTGTTTTTGAAGTACCGATCTTACCAGAGTTCAATGTCTATGAATTCGGGTTTAAGACCTTTAATATTATTTTCCAAATCCACGATATCCGTGCTGGACGTGGCCCCCCTTCCTTTTTAGCTTAATCAATATTTTTCTTTTTGAACCTATTGGCTCCAAACCCAAACGCTTTGGGATTATTGCGCTTAATGAGGTTCGCATTAATTAATTTATGTAGTGGCTTGAATGATGCCCTACCCTATTTGGGTTCCTATACTTTATAGGTTTCCAAATATAATTGTACAGCTAAAATTATTTATGAAATTATTTCTACTCAGGAATTTCCTGATCATTATATGCCTTGGCCTAGGCAAACAGGCGGTTTATGCACAAATTTCAGGTCGCGTAATTAATGACAAACAACAAGCTATCCCTAATGCAACCATTCTTTTGGATGGAACCAAAGTGGGAACTTCAACTGATAGCCTAGGATATTTTGAACTGGATACCAAAGGCCAAAGCAGCAAAAGCCTTTCCGTAAGAGCGGTAGGCTACCAAAATGCTAAAAAACAGTTCAATGCCAACGAATCAGGATTGAACATCGTCCTGCATGAAGACAACCTAAACTTGAACGAAGTGGTTGTCAGTGCTTCCCGTTATGGCATGGAAAGAAAGAAAGCTCCAGTAATCGTGAATGTACTGAGCCCAAAATTATTTACCGCAACACAGTCCGTTGCCATGTCGGAAACCTTGAATTACCAACCAGGGGTTCGCGTGGAAAATAATTGCCAAAACTGTGGCTTTACCCAAGTACGCTTGAATGGAATGGAAGGGGCATATTCGCAGATTCTGATTAACTCTCGTTCTGTTTTCTCTGCTCTAAACAGTGTCTATGGTCTGGATCAGATTCCTACCTCCATGATAGACCGCATCGAGGTGGTTCGCTCTGGAGGGTCTGCCCTATTTGGTGCGAATGCCATTGCCGGAACCATCAATATCATTACCAAAGATCCTGTAGAAAATGATTGGCAGATCAAATCGACAAACTCCATCATCGATGGCCAGGCTTGGGACAATACCATTGATTTCAACACATCTTATGTGGACAATGACCTAAAAGCGGGTGCTACATTTTACGGAATGCACCGTAATCGTCAAGCCTATGATGCGAATGGCGATGGTTTTTCCGAAATGACCAAATTGAAGAACATCACCTTTGGAACCAAGGCTTTCTATAAGCCATCTGAATTCAATAAGATTACTTTAGACCTAAGTGCCTTAAATGAGTTCCGTAGAGGCGGTGACAACTTGGATAAGGCTCCGCATTTTACAGATGTAACCGAACAATTAAGGACCAATACCTTTATCGGCGGATTGACTTACGACCAATACTCAAAAGATTACAAGCATAAACTTTCCCTATATGGTTCTGGACAGATTACCGATAGAGAAAGCTTTTATGGTGGTCTAGGTGGCGGTAGAACCGCTCAGGATAGCATTTTGGCTTCTAATGCTTATGGTGATACCGATGATTTCGCCATGGTTGTAGGTGCTCAATATACCTATACCTTCGAGCGTGATGTCATTACGGCTGGGGTGGAATATAACAACAACAGAACCAAGGACAATATCCCTGGATACGATCGTTTGATCGACCAAAAGACACATGGCGTGGGTTCTTATGCGCAATACGAGTGGAACATCTTGGAGAACCTAAAAACATTGATTGGTGCGCGCTATGATTATACCTACGTGGATGGCAGCTATAAATTGGCTGGCTACAACAGAAACTCAGCCCAAAACTTTGGTACATTCAGCCCAAGGTTTACTTTGTTATATGATATCACCGACTATCTGCAATTTAGGGGTGGTTTTGCCCGCGGATTCCGTGCACCACAAGCTTTCAACGAAGATATGCACGTCACTTCCATCGGTGGTCAACAAGTATTCGTATTGATCGGTGAAAACTTAAAAACTGAATACTCCAATGCCTATACAGGTTCATTTAACTTTACCAAAAACTTTGGTTCAGTACAGACCAGTTTATTATTGGAAGGATTCTATACAGACCTTCAGAACCCATTTACCAATATCATGACTTCCCAAGATGAAAACTTGATCATCCAAGAAATGCGCAATGGGACTGGTGCGAAGGTATATGGTTCAAATGTGGAATTAAACATTGCCCCTTCTTCAAAATACAGTTTCCAGATGGGTGGAACTGTCCAACGTTCTGAATATACCGATGAACAACTATTATATGAAGGAAAGACAGCTGCAGAGAATGTCAGCAGCAAAAAGTTTGTTCGTACGCCAAATGTTTATGGATACTTTAATGCAAACTGGAAACCATTGGAGCCTTTTAATATCGACATTACTGGGGTTTACACCGGTAGTATGATCGTGCCACATGTTTTGGAAGGAGAAGAGATGATCTTGAAAAACTCTCCAAATTTTGTGGAAGCAAACTTCCGCTTGGGCTATACTTTTTCTTTAAAGAAGGACTTCAGCATCGAGCTTTTCGGCGGAATGCAGAACGTTTTCAATGCCTTCCAGAAAGATTTTGATAAAGGTGCTTTGCGTGACTCCAATTATATCTATGGACCATCAAGGCCAAGAACAATAACCTTCGGCATCAAAGTTGGACATTTTCACTAATGAAGTTGTTACAAAACATACTCATCAGCATCTTATTGATGGCAGGTTCGCTCCAAGCTCAAGAGCAGAACGAACCTGCCATCAATTGGCTTTCCTTTGAGCAATTATCCGACTCCTTGGAAACACAGCCAAAGCCCGTTCTGATCTTTTTCCATACCGATTGGTGTTCGTATTGCAAAAAGATGCTAGGCGAAACCTTTCAAGACCAAAAAGTGATCGAAAAGCTCAATTCTGAATATTATGCCGTAGAGTTTGATGCAGAATCCGTAGACACTGTCAGTTTTGACGGAGTGAGCTATGTCAGCGAATTAAATTCCAAAAGGACTGGAAAATATCACCCCTTGGCAAGTATATTAATGGGCAGCAAAAACAGGGCTGTTTTCCCTACTACCATGATCTTAGACACCGATTTTTCCGTGAAATTCAAAAAATTTAATTACTTAAGTATTAAGCAACTATTAAATATTTTATAAATTTATGCCCGCAACTGTAGCGTATAAAAAAATACATACGTTATAAGAAGCATTATTAATGATACTAAAAACGAATATGAAAAACTTAAAATTATTCTTAGTTGCTCTTTTGGCTGTGGTAAGTGTTTCATCTTGTATGAAGACTGAAACTAATGATTTTGATTATGAAGCTAATCAAAGAAGAATCGATTCAACTTTGAAAGCTCAAGCTCCACGTATTGAAGCTTATGCAAAAGAACATTTTGGTCCGAACGTAGATTCAGCTTACGGCATTTGGTACGAAGTATTACCTTCTACAGTTGATAGTACATTCGAATATGTTTCTGCAGGAAACGGATGGGTACCAGTTACGGCTAACCTAAAATATAAAGGTCAATTAATGGATGGAAAAGTTTTTGAAGAAAAAACAACTCCAACCCAAATTACCATCAACAGATTAATCACTTCATGGATGGTGATGTTCTACCCTAAAGCTACAACAGGTTATTCTGGTATTTTACCTCATGGATTATTAAAAGGAAATAAAGTGAGATTTATCGCTCCTTCTCCTTTGTGTTATGATAATCAAGCACAAGAAAATATCCCTGCGGATTCACCGCTTATCTTCACCATTGAAGTAACGGATATCAGAAACGCAAACTAAGCGCAAAAAATCAAATAATATTTACAAAAAGGCAATCGTAAGGTTGCCTTTTTCTTTTGGTTTTCATCCCAAAATACCTAAAGAAAAATTCGGGTTTCATTCGAGACTCATTCGAGACACATTCGGGAAATGCCTTGGATTGCTCCGTCATTTACAGCAACAAAAATTCCTTATTCTTCGATACATATTGCAAGTTTTCCGAATATGTCTCGAATAAGGTCAAAAGAATAGTCTGACTTAAAAAATTAGCCCAAAAATTTCCAGTATTTATTACTTAATAGCGGATAGGCTTTAGGCGATAATTAATTAAATTACTATTTTTACAATAAAAGTCCACACATGAAGATTGCTTTATCACAGCTCAACTACCATATAGGAAATTTCGAAAAGAACAACCAAAAAATTATCGATAGCATCCAAAAAGCTAAGGATGAAGGTGCTGAACTGATCGTATTTGCAGAATTGGCTATTGGAGGCTATCCTGCGAAGGATCTTTTGCGCAACTCTGCTTTTTTACAGCATTGCTATCAAAGCATCGAGCGCATCGCTGAACATTGCCAGGATATTGCCTGTATTATTGGCGCTCCTGTTCCCAATCAAGACGGAGAAGGAAAATCCCTGTACAATGCTGCTGTATTGATTGAACAAGGACAAGTTAAGCAAATTACCAAAAAGAGTCTGCTTCCCGATTACGATGTTTTTGATGAATACCGTTATTTCGAACCTAATGCACAAGTAAGCTGTATCAATTTCAATGGCAAGACCATTGCTTTGACCATCTGTGAGGACCTATGGGATGACGATGGCCCTAATTCTTATGTAGGCGATATTATGTTGGAGTTGGCAAAAGAAAATCCTGACTTGATCATTAATATTGCAGCTTCGCCATTCTCATACACGCATTTTGAAAGCCGAAAAAATGTGCTGCAGCGCAATGTGATCAAAGCGAGCGCTCCTCTAATCTATGTCAATCAAATTGGGGCACAAACAGACATCATATTTGATGGTCGCTCACTTGCATTGAACAAAAAGGCGGAAGTGATCCTAGAATTAAAGGCTTTTGAAGAGGATTTACAGTTTGTGGAACTGATCAACAATGATTTAAAGTCCTCGGTGGAACATAGCCCACTGAAAACAACAGAAATCTCATTGATTCATGATGCCTTGATCTTGGGACTAAGAGATTATTTTCAAAAATCAGGCTTTAAATCAGCGGTTCTTGGCCTTTCAGGAGGTCTGGATTCAGCATTGGTTGCCGCATTGGCATGTGAAGCCCTAGGTCCTGAAAATGTGCTTTCTATCTTGATGCCTTCAGTATATTCGACGGACCACTCCTTGAAAGATGCTTTGGATTTGGTGGAGAATACCGGATGTCAACATCAAATAATTCCAATTAAAGACATTGCATCTGCTTTTGAATCGACTCTGGAAGAAACCTTCGCCGGCCGTGATAAGGATACCACCGAAGAAAACATCCAAGCCAGAACAAGGGGTACCTTACTGATGGCAATCTCCAATAAATTTGGCAACATCCTATTGAACACTTCCAATAAAAGTGAGGCTGCAGTTGGTTACGGTACATTATATGGTGACATGGCAGGTTCAATTAGTGTCATTGGCGATGTTTATAAGACACAGGCTTATGGGTTGGCAAAATACATCAATCGCGATCGCGAAATCATTCCGATCAATACGATCGTCAAACCACCATCGGCAGAATTAAGACCGGATCAAAAAGATTCGGATTCCCTTCCTGATTATGATCTCTTGGACGCTGTCCTTTTCCAACTGATCGAAATGGAAAAATCCAAAGAGGATGTCATCAATTTAGGCTTCGATGAAACCTTGGTCAACAGGATCTATAAATTGCTTGGCAATGCGGAATTCAAAAGATTCCAAGCCCCTCCTATTCTGCGCGTTAGCCCTAAATCATTTGGTCCGGGAAGGTCCATGCCTTTAGTTGCAAAATATTCGTTTGGAGGTTAAACTATTTATGGAAAAATACGTCTAATAAAATAAATTGAGGTTTATGAAAAAGTTTTGGTCGATTATGCTACTTGGGGTAGTCTTAGTATTAGGCTCCTGTAGCTCCTATAAATATAATACCACGAGGGTCCAGACTTTGGACTTCGCACAATATAAAACTTATGGTTGGTTACCTCCTGTAGATTCCCTTTCCAAGAACTACTTTACGAACGACATCGCCAGAAACAACATTCTGTCTTCGGCAAACCGTGAATTAGAGGCTAGAGGAATGCGCTACAGCAAAGAGAACCCAGACATCTTGTTTCGTTATATCACCATCGTGAACAACAAAAGCAGAATGGTGTACGGGAACACAGGCTGGGGATGGGGTGGCCCATGGGGCTTTAGTCCTTGTTGGGGCTACGGCTGGGGCGGCAGATCTTATCCAGTAGGAAAAGAAAAAGTCCGCTACTCCCACTTGATCATCGAAGCCGTGGATCGCAAATCAAATTCGGTCGTTTGGCAAGCAAGAGGATCTGGCGAAATCCAAACCCCAGAGAAATCAATCAATAATTTACCGAAAGTGGTAGAAGGAATTTTTAAGGAATATCCTGTGAAATAGGAAACACAAAAAAAGCGAGCAATGCTCGCTTTTTTTGTGTTTGGATATGAGATGTGAGATTTGAGATTTGAGAGAGCGGAAAGGGGATGTTTTTTTAACTATTTGCATCATCGTTGAGGAACGAAACATCTCGGAAACTTTCCTTTTTTAATCCGCAAGCCCGTCATGTTGAGGAACGAAACATCTCGGAAGCATGGCTTTTATTATCCTCGAGCCTGTCATGTTGAGGAACGAAACATCTCGGAAGCATGGCTTTTATTATCCCCGAGCCCGTCACGTTGAGGAACGAAACATCTCGGAAGCATGGCTTTTAATATCCCCGAGCCCGTCACGTTGAGGAACGAAACATCTCGGAAGTATGGCTTTTATTATCCCCGAGCCTGTCATGTTGAGGAACGAAACATCTCGGAAGTATGGCTTTTATTATCCCCGAGCCTGTCATGTTGAGGAACGAAACATCTCGGAAGTATGGCTTTTATTATCCCCGAGCCTGTCATGTTGAGGAACGAAACATCTCGGAAGTATGGCTTTTATTATCCCCGAGCCTGTCATGTTGAGGAACGAAACATCTCGGAAACTTTCCTTTTTTAATCCCCGAGCCCGTCATGTTGAGGAACGAAACATCTCGGAACTATAAATACTGATAATTAAAAAATGATAGCATTGGCGTACAGTTCTTCAATCTTCGATTGAAGATGACAGGCCATTTTTAAAAGAACCGTACAGATTCTTCACTCCTCGTTCAGAATTGGAAATGTGCTAAAGAACCTTCGGTCAATTATTTGTTTGATGCAGTTTAAATCTTGGTCTATCCTCCCATCCCGTACCCTGAGCTCTGCCGAAGGGCATCCTGGTTCAAACGAAGGAATGGAAAGGAGGGACATCCAAAGGGATGATATTATTTTAGGTTTGTATGGGGCGGGCGTATGCAATACGCCCCTACAGTAGCACGTCCAAAAATAGTTTAGAATGCCGCGATTGTACTATGATCTTGGTCCATCCTCCCATCCTCGTAGGGTGAGCGGCGTCGAACCCAATCTTGGTTCAAACGAATAAATGGAACAGGAACCCCAAAAGATCCTATTTTACCATAGGTAAATACCTCTTCCAATTATCGGCAATGATCCAAATATCAATTAACCCTAATACGGCAGCCATTGGTGCTCCGGAAGGATCTAAGGTTGTATGATGTAGAAAGACTCCTATCAAAATAGGCAGCAATATAATGGCTCCTAAGGCTCTTGTTTTGGGAATGGCGACCAAGAGGCCCCCTATAATTTCCATCGTCCCTACCAAGGGAATTAACCATTTTAATTTCACTAAAGCCGCTGTAATGGATAACTGAGCTTCAGTCAGTTCGAGGGTCGGGATGATGTTGATGAACTTGGCAGTGCCGAAGAATATAAATGCCAAACCAAATAGGGTGAAAATAATAGTCTTAAGGATTTTCATGATGATTTTGCTTTGTGGACTGGTATTGAACAGATTACAAAACAAATTGTTTATGGATGGGAGCAATTTTTTGGATGAACCTTACAAACTAATTGTTCTAACTCTTTAAATCGATGACCTTTGATTCAGGTAAAAAGGGACTTCTACATGATCCTTTGATTTGTTCTTGATGAGTTCCGCCGCCATTTTACCCATCATTTCAAAATCCGTTGATATCGTTGTGATACCATTGAGAATGAATTTCTTTAATGGGGTTTCATTATAGGAGATAACGCCGACATCCTGTCCAATCTTTAGGTTTTTCTTGATGATCTTGTCCAATAGCTTCACCAGATCATCTTCGGCGATATTGATATAACAGCTGCCCAATTCAATTTTTTCCTTTTCCAATTCACTCACTAAGGAATGGTTGAAAGCATATTGTTGGGCAAATTTATAGAAGCCTTTGATAATCGCTTTGGGATAATCGCTATTATCCGGAAAGATCAGGTTCAAGGTATGGTACTTACTCAAGGATGGTAAGGCTTCTTCTAGGGCGCCATAGATATCCTTTTCATAATTCTCATATACGGCAGCGAAATCACCTTGTATATCATCGATGTACTTACCCAATAAGATCAGTTTTTCACGTGGAATCAATTTATTAATAATATCGGGGGCTTGATCTCTTCCTTCCTTAAAATGTGGAAAAAGGACATAATAATCATAGGTCTTAGTCAGGCCTCCTAAAAGGGTCCGCAGATAGGTGATATCTGAGTTGTACACGAAAAGATCGAGCGCTGCATCATCCTCTAATTCTCTTGCAAAGGAATCATAGACCAACTTTTTGTGAGCGCTGAGTTTATTCAGAAGGATTGCAATCTTTTGCCTCTGCTTCACGTCAGTAGTGGCTATATAATATCCCTTACCGGGAATGGAGGCAATGACTTCAGCATTTTTGAGGAACTTATAGGCTTTTTCGACGGTATCCCTGGAGATATCCACATACACAGAAAGCTCATTGATGGAAGGCAACATATCCTCTTTTTCCAATGCACCATTCTTGACCGCATCGATAATGGCACTGGCTAACTGCTTGTATTTTGGGGTAGCAGAAAAGTCACTTATCTGAATGGTCTTTAAGAAATCAGTTACCTTGGAAGTCATAAGATCTGTATTACAATATAGGTTTACTTTGTATACATCCTAAGGTAAGTAAAATACTTGTTTTAAGGGAAAAGTTTTTGGCGAATTATCGGCATTGGTTTCCATTAGATCCTTCATATAAGCCCACCATTCCTTCATTATGGGATCTGTCTTTAATTTTTGTTCATCAAATCCTTCCGTCAAGGTCTGCACCGCAAAGAGATCTAAGGTATCCTCATCAAGGAAAATGGAATAATCAGAGATCTCATTTTCTTTTAAGAGCTTAGCCAACTTAGGCCATATTTCCTGATGCCGGCGCAGGTATTCAGTTTCATTGCCCGGCAGAAGTTTCATTTTAAATGCTAGCTGTTTCATGTTCTTTTGAGAATTAAAGGTCTGTTCTGATGGTATACTTACCCGAGCCAAGTTCAACCAAGATTTTGCCGTCCAGTTTCTTTAAGGAACGGACAAGATTGTTCCTATCGATGGGTTCTCCATTTATTTTTACAGCAGTCAGATCATCGGTATTGATACTGCAATAGGCAATTACATTGACTGGGATCTGGATTTCCTGAATGACCTCCTTTTCGGATTTGCTCCAAGCACTTTTGATGTTACCGGCGATGGAACGATAAGACCCAGCCACGTTATTGATTCCGAAATCTCCTATTTCAGGTTGTATATAGATCTCTTGGAAACCATTTTCTTTTAGTCGGATTCCCAACATATATTCAAACATCCATTCATTGACCGAACCGAACGCATAATGCGAGAAGGAATTCATAGCTGCATTATGGACAAATCCCTTGTCTTTGGTATAGCTATCCCATCGTTCCCAAATGGAAGTGGCACCGTTAACAACCTCATAGCCTAAGGATGGGTATTCCGTACTTTGGATCAGCATATACGCTTTATCAGCAGACCCCGAAGCCGTCAATGCTGGCAAAAGCGGCTTGAAACCCAAGAAACCTGTGCTCAATTTATTACCATTGCTTTCCAATAATTCGCGCAGATATTTTCCTGCTATGGCTTCATCCTCATCATCCAGGATCCCCGAATAGATTGCATTGGCATAAGCCGTTTGGGTATGCCCAGAAAAGCCATTCTGCCCTTCAACATAGCCTTCCCCCTTTCCATAAAATGCGGCATTGGTTTTCAGTTTACCTTGATCGTCCATATAATGTTGCTTGAATCCCATCTTGACCGCAAAGGATTCTTTTTCGTAATCATTCGCTACTTGCAAATCCCCGATAGCGCGACACATTTCAGCCATCAATTTATTGCAATAGAAATAATAGGTTGTCGCCAATAAATCCGGGCTAGTCTTTTCACCAACGGATAGCCAATCTCCGAATCCGCCTTTTGGGTTTACATCTTCAAAAGACCCCTCCTGAAGTACATGTCCCTTGGTCCGTGACTTCAGGAAAGCCATAAATTTGTTCATAAAAGGCAGCGATTCCCTTACAATTCGAAGATCATTATAGGCTTTGAAATATTCATAAGTACAGATAATCCCGGCTTCGGACCATCCCGGCGAGAAAGAATCGGATGCTCTGATCGCTGCTACCCCCTCAGCATTTACAGGCATTGGGGCATAGATCGGATAGGCTCCATTCGGCCATTGGGAATCATTCAGGTCTTTGATCCATTTCTTGTGGAAAGCAGCAACATCAGCATTGAAGATCGCCGAACGCATATACACCTGGGCGTCTCCAGTCCAGCCCAATCGTTCATCACGTTGTGGGCAGTCGGTAGGGATATCGAGATAGTTAGCCTTCTGCGTCCAAAGTATATTGCTATATAACTGGTTCAGCATCTTATTGTCGGATTCAAAGCTTCCGACTTGGTCGAGATCGGAACTCATGACCAAGCCTGTCAAGAAATCGAGGCTAGGTTCTTCTTTTAGACCGGTAACTTCTACGAACTGAAAACCATGAAAGGTGAAGCTAGGGCTCCATTCCTCATTTTTTGAACCATTCAGGATATAGGTATCCGTAGCCCTCGCTTTTCGGAGGTTGTCGGTCATCAGCTTGCCATCAGGAAACAGCATTTCGCCATACCGAAAGACCAAGGAATCTCCCTTTGCGCCATTGATCTTTAGGCGGATATTACCAGCGAAATTCTGTCCAAAATCCACGATATATTTACCTCCATCAATTTTCTTGATTGATTTGGCAGATAATTCCTGCAGTACCCGAACTGGATTGCTGGGATAGATTTCTAGCGCTTGTCCCTCTTGATCTGGAAATTCTTGGATAGTCGTCCAAGAGCTTTCATCAAATCCTACCCTATTCCATCCTTGCGGCTCCTTTCGGGCGTCATGCTTTTCTCCTTCCAAGAAATCTGATTCCATTATGGCGCCAGTACTGTACTTCCAACTTGAATCGGTAACAATCTGTTCTTGGCTTCCATCTTCATAGGTTACATCGATCTCAGCCTTTAGTAAGGGAAATTTCCCATAGAATTGATTCACTTGTGGGGAACCCACCAATAATGCATAGCCCAAATAACCGGCATACCAACCATTGGATAAAATAGCTCCAAAAGCATTTTCTCCATTCTTCAGTTGATTGCTGACGTCATAGACATTGTAATAAACCCGCTTATGGTAGTCTGTCCATCCTGACGCAAAATAATCGCGACCAATCTTTTCTCCATTGATATAAAAATTATGGAGGCCAAGGGAGCTGATGTACAGGCGTGCTGATTTTATCTTTTTATTTAGGATCACTTCCTTGCGCAAATAAGGCGAAGGCGGTAAATGATATTCAGCTTTTGGTGCTAGGTGATTTAAATCAACACCAATCCACTTTGCTTTCCAATGGTCGGGATTAGGTTTCGCAAGTTCCCAATACTGCACATCAGACCACTTTCCTACCTTGTCCTTTTCATCCCAAGAACGCACCTTCCAATAGACCCGCTGACCAGGCTTCAGTAACTTTCCAGCATATTCAATTTGGTTAGTTTGGTTGCTACTGACCTTTTTGCTATCCCAAAGGTCTGCTTGGTTCTTTTTAAGCAGCATTTCAGAGCTTGCCACCATCACTTGGTAAGCCAATTGGGATTGATTGAATCCTTTTCCTTCTAATTCCCAACTCAGGCGAGGCTTGCTTTCCTCGACATAAGGATTCAGTTTATATTCTGTACGCAGGTATTTAGGTTGGATATTCGCAAAAGAAGCCGCAAAGTTCAACAACAAGCTTACACAGATACAGGATATAATTTTTAAGGATTCCATGCGCGATGATCTAATAATTTATAGTTTGTTAGGTACTTCAATTTCGGAAATTACCATTCCATTTTCATCCTTTTTTTGCAATAGTTTTAAATAGGCTATAATTCTGAAAATTGATTAAAGATAGAAAAGGCGAAAGGAAGGACTATCCTGTTCTTTCAGGTTGGAGGGGATTATTTAATAAAAAGTAAAGTTCAAAGTAATATAGGACCATTACCTTATTAGCATGAAGCCAATCAAAAGATTATATTTTGTCTATATAATTACTAACCTATCAAGGACTGTCCTATATACTGGTGTAGCCTTCTACAGGACGGTGCAGGATGCTCAACCTAAAGTGGATAACTATATTTGAACTACAGCCAAAGTATTGGCAACCTATAACTTTTAACTAATTCCGGTAGCTCTTCAACCTAGGCTGCCAATAAACCAAATGAAAACGAAAACATGTATTACTTAGAAAAAGGATGATCTGTTATTGAACAATAACATTGAAAAAGACTAATAAAAAAAACCGACAGTGTTCCCGCACTATCGGTTCAATATCAATGGTCTTTTTAAACTAACCAAGAGGGTCGAAACTCTTTATTGTTTAACCATTTAACTTTGCAAAGGTATGCAATATGACCAATTAAACAAAACGAAAAACCATCGATTAATTGCACCTACTGTAACATTTAGGAAGGTTTTGGGGTTCACATTCGGAACGGAACCCAAGAAAAGATTCCTGCAATTATCGTTGATCTTTCCTGCTTTAATTTTATCGCAGGCTGGCCATTCCGAGGTCAACAATTATTCTACTATGAATAAAGAAACACACAACATCTCCGTGGAACATAACACGGGCATCAGCAACTTAAACTTGTTTGGCCAAGAGAAAATCAAGGTCACAGGTACCGTTAGTGATGCCAATGGGGTGCCTATTGCGGGTGTTTCTGTTCGAGTAAAAGGCACCAATTCTGCGACTGCGACTGATGAAAACGGTAAATATGAAATCGAATTGAACAAAGGGCAAACTTTGACCTTTGACAATATCGGTTTCACTTCGAAAGAGATTGTAGTCAATGCAGCTGGTACTCAAAACATTTCTTTAGATAGCAGCAGTGAAGACATTACGGAAGTCGTTGTAGTTGGTTATGGTAGCCAACAGAAAAAGGATGTTACTGGTTCGATTGCCGCTGTGTCCATGAAAAATGTAAAAGGACAGGCGATTGCGAGTCCTGACCAAGCCTTAACAGGCCAATTATCAGGTGTACAGGTAAGTAATTCCAATGGTACTCCAGGTGGAGGTCCTAGGATTCAAATCAGGGGAATTGGCGCAATAGGTGCTGGTAGCCAGCCTTTGTATGTTATTGATGGATTCCCGGTACCGGGCTCTTCCAGTGAAAGGGGAAATCCCTTGGCAACCATCAACCCAAATGATATCGAGTCGATGACCGTGCTGAAGGATGCTTCTGCAACGGCTATTTATGGTTCAAGAGGTTCCAATGGGGTAATCTTGATCAATACCAAACGTGGTACAGATGGCAAGATGAGAATTGATGTAGCGGCAAGTTCAGGTTTACAGCAGGTCCCTCAGAAAGGAAGACCCAACTTGATGAATGCCGCAGAATTTGCGCAATTCAGAAAAGAAGCTATCGAGGATAGAATCAGGTTCGAAGAAGGAAGGGAACCAACTATCAATGATATCCCTGAAGAATATAGAAACCCGGCAGCCCTTGGTGAAGGTGTGGATTGGTATGATGCCGTGACCAGAATTGCTCCGATGTCGGATATCAACGTGAATTTCTCTGGTGGTAATGAGAGTGTTCGTTCATTCGTTTCTGCTGGTTATTTAAACCAAAAGGGAGTGATGTTAAATTCTGGCTTTGATCGTTTCTCAATCCGTGCGAATGTGGAAGGGAATTTTGTCAAGAAATTAAAATTAGGGATGAACATCAACCCTACCTTATCTTATATTGAAGGGGGAATTAACGGTCAGGGCCGTGATGAATTTTTCGAAATCACTACTCCTGTTGCCAAAATCTATAATGATGATGGTTCCTATGTTCCCTATATTCAATCTGCAGGAACCTTTGGAAATCCCAATCCAGTAATGTTCCTAAATCAAAGGACAAACAAGAGCTCGAAGTTAAAACTCTTGATGAGTACCTACGCAGAATATAGCTTTTTAGAAAACTTGAAGTTCAAAACGACCTTCAATGTGGACTATCAAGATGAGAGTGGCGAGACTTTTAGGCCATCTACTATTCCTAATCAAAATGCTCCGGGTGCTTCAATTCCTAGCGGAAGCTATGGCAGAGGCCAATATATTAACTGGGCAAACGAAAACACCTTAAACTACGATTACTCCTCCGATAATGGACATTCTATTTCGGCATTGGCTGGTTATTCCATCCAAATGCAAAAGAATAAGAATGCAAACTTCAATGGTGCCCAATTCCCGGATGATGATATTCAGACCTTGAATGCAGCAGCTAGGATTACCGGCGGTACAGGTATTGAAGATTGGGGATTGATCTCTTACCTAGCAAGGGTTAACTACTCCTATTTAGATCGCTATATCTTGACTGGATCCTATCGTGCTGATGGCTCTTCCCGCTTTGGTAAAGACAATCGCTGGGGTTCATTCCCTTCAGTTGCCGTCGGATGGCGCTTATCTGAAGAGGATTTCCTGAAAGATAAAGAGTGGATCAATGAATTGAAATTGAGAGCTTCTTATGGTCGTTCTGGAAACTTCAATATTGCCAACTATGCATCTTTAAGTAGTATTGGTGCAGCGAATTACATATTTGGAGGAGGTCTTGCACCAGGCCGTACGATGAACAGCCTAGGGAACAGCTTCTTAGGTTGGGAAAGGATGAAAGAGTTGAACATTGGTTTAGATTTCACCACATGGAATAACCGTTTGACCTTAACTGCCAACTATTATAAACGTAATACTTTAGATCTATTATTGAATACCCCGATCCCTAATTCATCAGGATTTGGATCAGTGGTGGAAAATCGTGGAGATGTCGAGAACAAGGGTTTTGAGTTTTCAATTAGTTCAGCAAATATTGCCCGTGAAAACTTTACCTGGAATACCGACTTCAATATTTCATTCAACCGCAACAAAGTCATTGCATTGGGACGCAGTACTGACCCAATCTTCTCAGGACAGAGTTCGGAAGGAAACTTTACCAATATCACCGAGATTGGTCAACCTGTCGGAATGATCATCGGTTATGTGGTAGAAGGAATTTATCAAAACCAAGCAGATGTAGACAATAATCCAGCTTTCCCGGGAGCTATCCCTGGGAACTTAAAAATGAAGGATGTAAATGGAGATGGTCAGATTACACCAAACGATGACTTTGCAGTAATTGGCAACCCTTATCCTGACTTCAATTTTGGTATGACCAATACCTTGACTTATAAAGCATTTGATTTCCGAGTGATGATGGTGGGTTCCATGGGACAAGAAATGTTGCATGCTACCAGGTTCTATACAGACAACATCGACGGTGTATTTAATGTGAGGAAAGAGGTTGCTGATCGTTGGAGATCAGAATCTAATCCGGGTAGTGGTTTGGTGCCAACAACCAATGGTACTGGTAGAGGCCGTGTAATGTATCGCGATACCCATTCCCTATTTGTCCAAAAGACAGATTACCTATGGATCAAGAACATCACTATCGGTTATTCCCTACCAAAGAGCATTGGTGGAGTGTTAAACAACCTTAGAATTTATGCCAACCTTCAGAATCCATTCTTATTCACTGATTACGATGGAAATCCAGAAGGTACCAACATAAATAGAGGTGATATAAGTCCATTGGTGCCAGGTATCGACTATTCGGCGTATCCGGTTCCAAAGATTTACACATTAGGGTTGAATTTCAATTTTTAAGACAAGGATTATGAAACTAAGATATATTCTATTAGGTCTAGGGTTATTGAGCATGAGCTCCTGCAATAAATTATTGGATGTAAAACCCTATACCTTTTCAAGTGGAGAGAACTATTACGAAAATGAAGGGCAGATCCTTCGTGCAGTAAATGGTGCATATAGCAGATTGCAAGTATTGTATACCAGTGATTTTTTTTCAATGACTGAAATGCGTGCTGACAATACCAATTATCAATATGATGAAACGGACCGTGGAGCACAGCAGCGGGAGGAAATCGATGAATTCTTGATTACCTCGTCCAATAACTACGTGAATACCACCTGGGTAAACCTGTATGTTGGCATTCAACAAGCCAACGCCATCATCAGTAGGATTGATCAAGTCGAGTTCGCGGATGAAAAATTAAAGTTACAATACCTGGGAGAGGCGAAGTTTTTGAGAGCATTTTCGTACTTTCATTTAGTTAGACTATTTGGAGAAGTTCCTTTGCTGACCAAAGAGGTTGCGAATCCTTCGGACGCCTTCTCAGATGGAAAGAAAGGAACAGTTGACGAAGTTTATGCAGTCATTATCCAAGATGCTAAGGATGCCATTGCAAACTTACTTCCTAGCTATGATAAAGGAAGTGTAGGTCGGGCGACCAAGGGTGCAGCATACACATTATTAGGAGAAGTCTACCTAACTAGGAAGCAATACGCTGAAGCAGTAACCAATTTTCAGGAAGTAACCAAATTAGGCTATTCCTTGATGCCAGATTATGCATCTTGTTTTAGTCCTAATTCCAAGAATAATGCAGAGTCAGTTTTTGAGGTGCAGTTTGATCAATCGGTAGAGGGAGAGAACAGTAACTTCATTTACATGTTCGGGCCAAGAAATGCAAAAATGCAATTGGTCGGTTTTTCAGGGAACCTAGGCGGAAGTAATATTCCAACACCGAGCATTTATAATGCCTATGAGCAGGGAGATTTACGTAGAGATAAATCCATCCAATTGTTCAATGACCCTTCAAATGCCGCATTTCAGGAGTCTAAAGCATTTGGAGGAAGCATGCCGTTTATCAAGAAGTTTTATCATGCACCTTATATTGAGGATGGTAGATCGAATGAAAACTGGCCAATCTACCGCTATGCCCATGTTCTTTTGATGTTGGCGGAAGCACAGAATGAGGTCGGCTCAGGAGATCCTTTGGCAAACCTGAATATCGTAAGAAAAAGAGCCGGCTTGAAACCAGTATCTGGTTTATCCAAAGATGCTTTGAGAACGGCCATCGCTAATGAAATAAGAGTCGAAGTAGCCTTTGAAAGCCATAGGTGGTACCAACTTTTGAGAACCGGAAAAGCCATAGAGGTGATGACTGCCCATGGTGCCGAGGAGAAGAAAAGATTGACTCGATTAAGCAGTGCTTCATATAATATTCAACCGTTCAAACTATTATTCCCGATCCCTCAGCGTGAGATTCAGATTAATGGAATTGAACAAAATCAAGGTTGGTAGGCACATGTAAGCTGTTATAAACTATATCAACATAAAAACCAAATGATAAAAACGAAAAGAGCACAATTGTATTTGTTTGCCTTGTTCCTGTTCATTTTTGCAGGAGCGTGTAAGCAGGAGAAGGAAAAGGAGGTGGTTAAAGAACCTAATCCAAAAACAGATAAAATAACATTGCCCGATGGGTTTGAAATCGAGCATATCTATAGTCCTTCTGATGACAAAAAAGGATCTTGGGTTTCCATGACTTTTGATGACAAAGGTCGGATGATCACATCGGATCAATTTGGTGGTCTATTCCGCGTTGAATTGCCTCCTCTTGGTTCAGATTCAACTGTTAAGCCAAAAATTGAGGCATTGGACTTTCCAATTGAGGGCCGCGATCCAAAGGATACGACCAGCAATAAAGTAGGAATGGGCTTTGCTCAAGGTTTGTTATGGGCCTATAACAGCTTATATGTTATGATTAACCACCGTCCGAATGAGAATCTTTCAAAAGGTTCCGGTCTGTATAGGCTTCAAGACACCAACAATGATGATAAATTAGATAAAATCACCCAGCTGATGGAATTGGAGGGAGAGGGTGAACATGGACCGCACAGCATCGTATTAGGACCAGATTCTATGATCTATGTTATCGCTGGTAACTTCACGAAAATCCCTAAAATGGACAATTATCGTTCTTTACCGAATGATAAGGTGGACAATTTGATTCCTTACATTTTAGATACCCATGGCCACGATGCTGACTCTCACCTGAACGGTGGATGGATTGCAAAAACGGATTCAGAAGGTAAATCTTGGGATCTTATCGCATCGGGAATGCGTAATGGATTTGACTTAGCCTTCAATAATGAAGGTGAGCTTTTTACCTACGACTCCGATATGGAATGGGATTTCGGGATGCCATGGTACCGCCCGACAAGGATCCTTCACGTTCCTAGTGGCGGTGAATACGGCTGGAGAAAAGGGGATGCAAAATGGGATGAAAGGTTCTTGGACAACCTTCCTGCAACCTTAAATATCGGCCAAGGATCTCCTACTAACTTTATCAACCCTAGCAAAGCTAAGTTCCCAGATAAATATAGAAACAGCTTATTCGCATTCGATTGGAGCTTCGGTATCATCTATGCTATCCAATTGCAACCTCATGGAGCAAGCTATACCGCTAAGGCAGAAGAATTTATTTCGGGTTCTCCACTACCATTGACCGATGGAACGATTGGTCCGGATGGAAACCTTTACTTCTTGACTGGTGGTAGACGATTGGAATCTGATCTTTACCGTGTTTATCATAAAGACCGTGATAAGATCAATAACGAGGTTAAAATATCTGAGCCTAATGAGCTAGTGAAATTACGTAGAGAGATCGAACAATACCACCGACCATCGGCTCCAGGAACTGTTGATAAAGTTTGGGAATATTTAGGCCATGAGGATAGATTCATTCGCTATGCCGCTCGAGTTGCTGTAGAACATCAGCCATTTGACACTTGGAAAGACAAGGTTTTCGCAGAACGCAATGTTGTTCGATTGACTGAAGCGATGGTAGCGATGGCACATGTAGCCGATCCTTCCCTACAGCCTATGATCATGAAAAAATTGGCTACCATTCCTGTAGAAAAGATTACGCCGAAGATGTTGGAAAACCTGTTGAGAGTTTACGAAATTGTCATTGCGCGTATGGGTAAAGTGAATGATGCGGATGCTGCTGCTTTAGCACAAAGGTTAGAACCTTTCTACCCTGCCAAATCGAACTATACCAATAGGGAATTGTCTAAAATCTTACTTGCTCTAAACAGCGAACCAGCTGTTAAGAAGACGCTTGACATCCTAGCCAATGCGAAAGACGACACCACCCAAACCAACTTTATGAATTCTTCAGATTTAATCTTGAGGAATCCACAGTACGGATTGGACATTGCTGATATGTTGGCCAATATCCCTCCAGCACAACAGATCTTCATGGCTACTGCATTAAGCAATACCAGTGTTGGTTGGACTCCGGAATTACGTGAGCAATATTTCAATTGGTTCTACAAAGCCTTCGGTTTTAAAGGCGGTAATAGCTACATCGGTTTTATTGACAATGCTCGTAAAATGGCATTGAAAAACGTACCGCAAGATCAACTTGCTATGTACGGTAAGATGTCGGGAGACTCTTTGATCAATGCACAAGGAAACAGACTTGCTGAGAAAGTAGAAGGTCCGGAAGGTCCAGGAAGAGCATGGGAAGTTGATTCGGCGCTGAAAGTTGTAGATGAAAACACAGGTGTCCGCAATTTCAAACGCGGTAGAGAGTTATTCCTTGCTGTTAAATGTGGTTCTTGCCATACTGTCAAAGGCGAAGGTGGTTCTGTTGGTCCTGATTTAACGCAATTAGGTACCCGTTTCTCTAAACGCGATATGCTAGAGGCTATCATTGAACCAAGTAAAGTGATTTCTGATCAATATGAATCCAAAGTATTCAACCTGAAAGACGGAACCAACGTCCTCGGCCGTTTGATGAGTGAGGATGAGCACAATTATGTGATTTCTCAAAACCCTTACGCACCACAAGTGACCAAGACCATTCCGAAAAACTCAGTGAAATCCATGAACCGTTCTGAGGTATCGATCATGCCTCCGGGAACATTGAATGTGATGAGTCCTGATGAAGTTAAAGACATCATGGCCTACCTGATGTCTGGAGGAAATGAAAAAAGTGAAGTTTATAACAAAAAATAAGTAACGCATTGGAAAACTCAAATCAAGACTGGTTGAACAAAGTCTCCCATGTAGCACAAGTTGGAGGCATAGAAACTTCCATTTTGGATAATGGAAGGGGGAAAGGAACGCGTATTGCCTGGATCAACACTGGGGCAGGACTACGCTTTAAAGTAGTCATAGACCGTGGTATGGACATAGCGGACGCTTCGTTCAATCAGTTTAACTTGAGTTGGCTAAGCCGCCTAGGTGTCACAGCTCCGCAACCCTTCTCAGACAAGGGAATTGATTGGCTGAGAACTTTTGGAGGCGGATTATTGACGACCTGTGGGGTAACCCATGTTGGAGGACCGGAGCAAGATGAATATGGAAAACGCGGCTTGCATGATCAATTCAGCAACAGCCCAGCAGAACTGATATCCATCAAGCAGCCTGATCTGGCCAACGGCGATTACGAAATGTCCATTACTGGAAAAATATTTCAAGGCCATCCCCTAGGAGACAACATCGAAATTACGCGCACAATACGATGCATTCTAGGTCATCCAACCATTTATTTGGATGATGAAATCCAGAATATCGGTAATATCTATTCTTCCCATATGATTTTATACCATTTCAACTTCGGGTGGCCTTTCATTGATGCGGGAACCAAATTGCTCTGGAAGGGCGCTTGGCAATCTCGCGAAACCGGCGCAGACAATAAGATATTCAAAGAAGGACAGGACTTCCGAACCTGCCAAGAACCACGGGAAGACCATAGTGGTTCAGGAGAAGAAGCAGCTTTGATAGATGTGGAGAGTGATGAGCAAGGCCAAGTAGATTGTGGAATTTACAACGAGAAGTTAGGCTTTGCATTAAAACTGAGCTTCAACAAGAAGCAACTGCCTTGGTTGACCAATTGGCAACATTGGGGCAGAGGTGAATATGTAACAGGAATGGAACCTGGCACCAACCCACCGCTAGGGCAGAAACTGATGCGCGAACGTGGGGAATTAATCCAACTGAAACCCGGAGAAAAGCGGAAATATAACTTAGAAATCAGTATATTGAATAAGCCGGACTCCATTACGGAATTTGTAAACAAGTATATAAACCTATAAAAATAATAAGAATGGAAATCATTGAAAAGGCATTCGAACAAGGAAAAGGAATATTGAGATTAGCACCTAACTGGGTGCCAAGATCTTTTTGTGTACCAGGTAAAAGGATAAAACTTCATCCCGATGATTACTATGTATTAGGCGGTGAACGTGGCGGTATTGATGAGCGTTGGTTTTCATCGACCACTCCTGCGAAAAATGGTCCTTTGACGGGTGAATTTGAAGGATTGAGTTTTGTAGTTTATGAAGAAAATGGCAAGACAGAACAGGTTTTATTAGCTGACTGCGTAGACCATCTAAAAGGAAAATTAATTGGTAACCGTCTTTGGGATGAATACCAAAGCTGGCCGATGTATTCAAAATTCTTTGATAACATGGGTCCTCTACCCCACCATATCCATCACAATGATGAAAAGGCAGCACTTATCGAACAACAAGGAAAACCTGAAGCCTATTACTTCCCACCTCAGTTGAACAACCATGGCGGCGATTTCCCGTATACCTTTATGGGAATTGCACCGGGAACACCAAAAGAAACCATCAAGGAATGTCTGGAGAACTTTGCTAAAGGCGACAACAAGATCACCAATTATTCACAAGCCTACCGCTTGGAACCAGGAACCGGATGGGATGTTCCTCCAGGCTTATTGCATGCCCCTGGAAGTTTATGCACCTATGAGCCGCAAAAAGCTTCGGATGTATTTGCGATGTACCAATCTTTGGTAAACGAAGCGATCATCCCTGAAGAGTTATTGTGGAAAGGCGTTCCTGAGAACATGAAAGGTGATTACGATGCTCTGATGGATATCATTGATTGGGATCTGAACGTTGATCCTGACATGATGAAAAACAGATTTATGGCTCCCTTGCCGGTGAAAGATGAGAAAGCGATGGAAAGCGAAGGCTATTCCGAGAAATGGGTTTGTTATAAATCAACCGCATTCAGTGCCAAAGAATTGACCGTATTCCCTGGACAGACAGTGACCATTACCGATGCTGCAGCCTATGGATTGATCATGATGCAAGGTTATGGCAAGATGAATGATTGGACGATCGAAACCCCAGCCTTGATCCGTTACGGACAATTGACTTTTGATGAATACTTTGTATCAGAGGAAGCCGCAAAAAGAGGAGTAACCATTCAGAACCATTCCACTACAGATCCGATCGTGATGCTGAAGCATTTCGGCCCAGACAATCCGGATTTAGTGGTAAAAGGTTAATTAGTGAATAAATAAACTTTGTTATGAGCAAGAACAATTTCCCAAAATTACACAATGCAACATGGCCCGGCATTGTAGGAAAAGGAGACCATGAACCCATCATTTCATTGGATGAGTTATTGGAAAAAACGGCCAAAGCAGAAGTAAACGGCGTAAAATTCGATGGAATAGACTTGGGTTTATTTGACCCACATGTCAAGTTAGATCCTTCGGACGATCATATAAAATCAGTTGTAGACAAGATTGGAGGTACCTATGGTTTAGCTATAGGCACATTAGTAGCTCCTATTTGGCCACCAGATGGCGGTTCCGCAATGGGTTCCCAAACAGACCGAGATCGCTTTGTGGAAGTAGTCCGGAAAGCTGCTGAGTTTGGATATAAACTTAGAAAAGAAGGAATCAGGACCAACAACGTTATCCGCGTAGACTCTGCCAGCAGTGTAGAGGAATGGTCAAAAAACCCTACTGAAAACACTAAACTAATTGCAGACACCTTCCGTAGGGCATGTGATGCTGCGGCAGAATATGGCGAACGCCTAGCTGCTGAAGGTGAAATCTGTTGGGGTGGTATGCAAAGCTGGAAAACCATGCTGGATACCCTAGAGATGGTAGACCGTGATAATATGGGCTTCCAAGCGGACATGTCGCATACTTTCCTTTATCTTTTAGGCTATAATGCACCTGAAGACCGCATCTTGAAACCTGACTTCCAATGGGATGACCGTGAAGAATTAGAAAGAGGGCTAAAGTTCCTGACCTCAAAACTTCGCCCTTGGACCATTGATTTCCACGTTGCTCAAAACGATGGAACGGTATTCGGATCAGGATCGCACGATAAGACAGGAAGACACTGCTTGCCAACCGATCCTAACGGACGTTTGGATATCGCTAAAGATGCAGGCTTCTGGATGAAGGATGAAAATGGAAATCCAACCAAGGCCTTCAACCATTTCTGTTGGGATGGATGTATGTTCCCAAATGAGGTGATGCACAAACAAGAGACCTGGGATTCGATCTTGAAGACCTTGATCGAGGTGCGCGATGTAAATGGATGGTCAGAGTAATCTTCAAAAGAAAAAATCATGAGCAAAAAAGAATTAAGAATTGGATTAATAGGATGTGGTTTCATGGGAAGAACCCATTCCAATGGATATAAACGTGTACCTAATTTCTTTCCTGACCTGGAATATACACCCGTGTTAAAGGCTGTATGTTCACGCAGTGAAGCAAAAGTGAAAGCATTTGCAGAACAGTGGGGATATGAAACTTACGAGACCGATTGGAAGAAACTGATCGCTAGGGATGATATCGACGCTGTCGATATCTGTACCCCAAACAATATGCACATGGAGATCGCAGTAGCTGCTGCCGCTGCCGGCAAAATGGTCCTTTGTGAAAAACCGCTTTCAAGAACCTTGGAAGAGGGCGAGAAAATGGTGGCAGCCGTAGAAGCCAATCAGGTGAAAAACACGATCTGGTACAATTACCGTCGTTTACCTGCGGTAACCTTGGCGAAACAGATCGTAGATAGCGGCAAACTGGGCAAGATCTTCCATTACCGCAGTAACTTCCTTCAAGACTGGACCATCAATGAAAACCTTCCTCAAGGGGGAGCAGCTTTCTGGAGAATGGATGCCGATGCTGCAGGTTCAGGAGTAACCGGAGACCTATTGGCGCATTGTATAGATCTAGCGATGTGGATCAATGGTGGTATCAAGGATGTATCGGCCATGACCGAAATCTTCGTTAAGCAACGCATGCATGAAGAAACCGGCAAAATGGAAGATGTAAAGATTGATGATGCCTGTATATTTCATTGTCACTTCGACAATGAGTCTTTGGGATTGTTTGAATCTACGCGCTATGCCCGTGGGCACAAAGCCCTATTTACTTTCGAGATCAATGGTGAGAAGGGTTCCTTGAAATGGGACTTACATGATATGAACCGATTGGAGTATTTCAACAATGCCGATGATTCGATTGTTAAAGGATGGAGGTCCATTCACGTTACAGATGGCGACCAACCTTACATGGATAAATGGTGGGTTCCAGGTCTATCTTTGGGCTACGAACATTCCTTTGTCCATCAAGTAGCAGATTTTTTACAAACGCTAGAAACAGGAGCCGAATGTCACCCAACTTTTAGGGATGCACTAGAAACTCAGAAGGTCTGCGAAGCCGTTATCAACTCGGCTAAAAACAGAAAATGGGAAGATACCCATGTGGATTGGAAGAACAAATAAGTCTTAGAGAAATCCAAAATGAAAAAATTATTCAAATATAGCTGTATCTGCCTCAGTGCTACTATTTTATTAGGATCATGCAACGGAAGCAATGCAGAACAGAACAACAAACAGGACAGTACCGCCAGCGATACGGTAGGGTTAGACGATGGTTATATCGCCATGTTTGACCCGAATTCCTTATCCGGCTGGGAGGGTGATACCACCTATTGGAAAATGGAAAATGGGGTCCTATCGGGCGAGATCCGAGCAGACCAAGAGCCCTTAAAAACTAATACATTTTTGATCTGGAACGGTGGGGATGTAGCTGACTTTTCATTGAAAACTAAATTTAAAATTTCCGAAAATGGAAATAGTGGTGTAAATTACAGAAGCGATCGTTTCACAGAGGTGCCGAATGCCCTACGGGGGTACCAAGCGGACATTGATGGAAAGAATAATTACACTGGTCAAAACTATGAGGAACGCAAGCGAACAACCTTAGCTTACCGTGGTCAGCGAACAGAAATATTGAACCCTGCAGATGGAAATAAAGGCGAGTCGAAAGGCAATGCCTGGACAAATATGAAGGTGATCGATTCTGTAGCTACCGATGAAGAATTAAAGACCATAGTAAAACCGAATGATTGGAATGATCTGGAAATCGTTGCTGAAGGCAATAAACTAACACATTTTATCAACGGAAAGGTAATCGCTGAAGTGATCGACAATGATCCTGAAAACCGCAAGGAGAAAGGATTGATTGGTGTGCAAGTGCATGTTGGTCCACCAATGAAAGTTGAATATAAAGACATGCAGATTAAAATTTTAAAGTAATCATAATATAAACTGCAATATGGAATGGAAAGAACAAGTGCGAAATACCTTATTCGAACTGCTGACAACAGAGGAGAAAAGCTATTTAGAGGAATGTGAGCGAACGATTGCAGATAATTACACTACAAGTTTTGTAAAGATATTTTCCTCATTAAGCAGGAAATTAAATACCAGCAAGGATAAAACAGTAAGTATGGTCCAAGAGGATAGCAATCCCTTGATTGTCGAGAATTGGACCGTACTTAGACTTGCGCGGGTATACCTATTGAGTTTGATCGAAGATCAACAAGAACCCTATTTTACTTTTATCGAGAAGTTGTTCAATTATGCTGATATGCAAGAGCAGGAAGCTTTGTATTCGGCATTGAACATTTTCCAGTTCCCAAGAATCTGGATTGACCGTTGCCAAGAGGGTATTCGGAATAATATTGGGCTGGTTCAAGGCGCTATCATGGAGCAGAACAAGTTTCCTGCTACCTACTTAAATGAAGAAGCCTGGAACCAAATGATTTTAAAGAGCTTTTTTACCGGCAAGGATATCAAGAAGATTTATGGTCTCTACGACCGCAACAACATCCATCTTGCAAACTCCATTGTCGACTATATTTATGAACGCGATTCTGCCAATCGAGAGATCCACCCTATGCTATGGGTTTTGGCGAAGGATCACTTACCTCCTCGCGCTAAAGAAATCTTGAAGCAGCAAAACGTTAGCCCAGAATTATTAGAGAAAAATTAAAAACAGACAGGAATGTGCACAGAATTAAATAGAGACCTAGCGAGTATGGGGAGACCAATGTCGTTAGACTTTGAATTAATTAAAGGGATGAAATTTGTGGACCCACATATTCATATGGTTTCACGAACGACGGATGATTACCAAGCGCTGTTTGATGCAGGTGTTCTTTTACTGATCGAACCTGCCTTTTGGGTCGGACAGCCAAGAACTGGGATAGATACCTTTAAGGATTATTATAGTAGCCTGATTGGATGGGAAAGATTTAGGGCTTCCCAATTTGGGATTAGACATTTTTGTACCATCGGTCTTAATTCTAGAGAAGCAAACAATGAAGCTTTAGCAGAACAGGTCATGGAATTACTTCCTCATTTCATTTATAAGGAAGGTGTTGTCGGGATTGGAGAAATTGGTTTCGATGACCAGACTCCTGCTGAAGATAAATACTATAGAGCTCAATTGGAGCTTGCCAAAGAAGCTGGACTGCCTGTCCAGGTTCACACCCCCCACCGTGATAAAACCCGCGGAACCACACGCAGTATGGATATCGCTATCGAGCATGGCCTAGACCCTCAAACCGTCATCATTGACCATAACTCGGAAGAAACGGTTAAGGAAGTTTTAGACCGTGGTTTCTATGCCGGATTCACCATCTATCCATTTACCAAAATGGGCAATGAGCGCATGGTGGACATCGTCAAAGAATACGGCTCTGATAGGATCATGGTCAATTCAGCAGCAGACTGGGGAATCTCAGATCCATTGGCAGTGCCAAAAACTGCTGCATTGATGCTGCAACATGGTGTTTCAAAAGAAGATGTCATCAAGGTGACCTATCAGAATGCTTTAGATGCTTTCAAGGTCAGCGACCATCTTGATTTAAATACCCTGGACAAGACTTTATTTGCAGATCCGAATGAGAAATTTGAAGGTAATACAATCCTTCGTGGTGGTCAACAACCTAGGTTAAATAAGGATTCTATTATTATTTCTTAATACCGTTGCGTATGTTGAAACCATGGATCCAAATCATCAGGCCGTCCAATGTTTTAACAGCCATATCTGATGTTTTAGCTGGTGTCGCTTTAGCCTGCTTGTTTCTGCAACAAGATTTACCCCCGGTCAATCCATTGATCTGGATTACCATTTCCAGTATGTTACTCTATACTGGCGGGATAGTCTTTAATGATGTCTTTGATGCCGCTTTGGATAAAGTGGAGCGTCCCGAACGCCCTATCCCTTCCGGTAGGATCAAAAAATCCGCTGCCAGCATTTTAGGTACCTTAGCCTTTGCCATTGGATCCTTTTTGGCCTATCAGGTCAATATGACCGCATTCTATGTTTCATTGGCCATCGTGCTGATGTGCTTATTGTACAATGGCAAAGCAAAACATCATTTCCTAGCTGGCCCTATCGTCATGGGAGCCTGTAGAGGTCTGAACCTTCTTTTGGGAATGGCCGTATTGCCAGATGCCTTGAGCTATTGGTATATCGCCATCATCCCGATTATCTATATCGCCTCGGTAACAAATATAAGCCGTGGTGAAGTTTATGGAAGCAATAAGACTGCCTTATTGGTTTCCATTGGCTTGTATTCCATTGTTATAATAACCTTACTTTACTTCACCTATAGCAGCAAAAATTACTTGGCCTTGGTTTTCATCCTGCTTTTCAGTGTTATGATTGGTTCACCGGTTTCCAAAGCCCTGAAAACATTGCAGCCACAAGATGTCAGGAAGGCTGTGAAATTTGGAGTACTCGCACTGATTTTAATGAATGCTAGCTGGATTGCCATATCTGGCCACTGGCTGTTAGCATTGGCCGTATGCGCCATATTACCGGTTTCAATCTTCTTAGCTAAGAAATTTGCCGTAACCTAAACCCTATTGAGTATGGAACGTGTATTAGAACAAAAATTCACTATTGAATATCAATATAATATCTTTTTCACCAAAGGTCTTTTCACCTTAGGCAACAACCTATTGAAAGATTTTCTTTCCCAGCACAGCAACCCCGGATTCAAACAGAAAATCCTCTTTGTTATTGACGCTGGATTTATGGAAAAACACCCTAATCTGACGGAACAGATCCATAATTATTTCATGGAAACGGAAGATTTTATTTTAGCGAGCGAGCCATTGGTCCTTCCCGGCGGAGAGATCTGCAAGAATGATACGACCTGCTTAGACTCCATAATCCAAGCGGTAGATCAGTATGGGATCGATAGACATTCCTATGTTATTGGCATAGGCGGCGGAGCTATTTTAGATCTAGTGGGCTATGCCGCTGCGATCTCGCACCGTGGCATCAAGCATATCCGTATCCCGACTACGGTCCTATCCCAGAATGATTCAGGTGTGGGAGTAAAAAACTCGGTGAACTATAAAGGGAAAAAGAACTTTCTAGGAACATTTACCCCTGCAAAGGCAGTTTTCAACGATTATGAATTCCTTCAAACCTTAGATGAACGGTCTTGGGTAGCTGGGGTATCAGAAGCCATCAAAGTTGCATTGATCAAGGATTTAGGATTCTATGAATGGATAGAAAATAATGCCAGTAAGATCAAACAAAGGAATTCTGTTGAAATGGAAGATTTGATTTTCCGTTGTGCCGATAAGCATCTGGAACATATCCGAAATGGTGACCCTTTCGAATTAGGATCTTCCAGACCATTGGATTTTGGCCATTGGAGTGCCCATAAACTAGAACAGATGACTGATTTCCAAGTATTGCATGGCGAAGCTGTTGCCATTGGAATCGCGATGGATGTCTTTTATTCCTATTTAATCGGTAATATTACAGAAGAAGAGGCTACCCGAGTGGTCAGTTTGATCCGTAACCTTGGTCTGCCAATTTATCATCCGATCTTGGACTCCGAAGAGGCAAGATTTATTTTGCTATCCGGCCTGCTCGATTTCCAAGAACACCTAGGCGGAAAATTGACCGTAGTTCTTTTAGAGAAAATGGGAAAAGGAAAAGACTATCATCAGTTAGATTATGACCTGATTATCCAAGCTATTGATTTTTTAAAGAACTTTAGTCAAAATCAAAACCCTGTTTATGAAGCTAGCTAATTCACATCTTTCTTATTGTAGCAATATCCATCCAGGTGAAGCCTGGAAAGACCATTTTCACGAGCTAAAAACAAATTTACCGAAGATAAAAGCGGCGGTTTCAGCTGACCAAGACTTTGGATTAGGCCTGCGCCTATCCGCTCAAGCAGCCAAAGAATTGAGTGAACCGGAAGCCCTAAAAGAATTTCAAGATTGGTTGAAACAAAACCATATCTATGTATTCACCATGAATGGTTTCCCCTATGGCGATTTCCATATCAAAGAGGTGAAGGATAAAGTGCATGCTCCTGATTGGACAAGCAAAGAGCGATTTGAGTATACAAAGAATCTGTTTGACATCTTAGCGCATTTACTGCCGAAAGGCCAGGAAGGTGGAATTTCTACTTCGCCTCTATCCTATCGTTTTTGGCATGAACAAAACACCCCTGAATGGCAGCAAAAGCGTGACCTTTGCACCAAACATATTCTATTGATCGCGGAACAGCTGTATCAAACAGAGGTTAATAGCTCGATCTATATGCATTTGGATATTGAACCTGAACCTGACGGTATGTTAGAGGATTCCAGGGAATTTATCACCTGGTATACAAACGAGCTGATCCCGATGGCCAGTGAGTTCTTTAAGGAAAAATATAAACTAGACGTCGATCAAGCCAAGGCGATCATCAACAGATATATCTGTCTCTGCTACGATGTCTGCCATTTTGCTCTGGAATACGAGGACCATCAAAAGAGCATGGATGAATTGGAAAAACTGAACATCAAAATAGGTAAATTCCAAGTTAGTTCAGCCCTAAAGGTGTCCCTTGCAGAGGATCCAGAAAAAAGGGTTAGCCAGAAAAACAAACTGAAAGAATTCAATGAGCCGATCTATTTGCATCAGGTCATTGCTAAAGATAGCGAGGGCAACCTCATCAAATACAAGGACCTTCCTGAAGCATTAAATGATCCCAATGATGCCAACCATGTGGAATGGCGGAGCCACTTCCATGTTCCTATCTTTTTGAAAAGCTATGGAGAACTGGATTCCACCCAAGAGGATATCATCAGGGTCATAGAACTGCATAAAGAAAAGGAAAGAACAAATCATATCGAGGTAGAAACCTATACTTGGGGCGTATTGCCAAAATCCTTGCAGGCTCCCATTGAAGAGTCCATCGCAAGGGAATTGAATTGGTTATTGAAAAAATTAAGGGATTAAATATGAAGAGAATTGCTGTTATTGATATTGTTGGGCTTTCAAGTTCCGTAATTGGAGAACATACCCCGTTCATTGAGAAATTCATTAAACAGAATAAGCTACGTAAGATAAAACCGGTTTTGCCTGCATTGACCACATCTGCCCAAACAACCTATTTGACGGGCGTGGCACCGAGTGAACATGGCATCGTTGGAAATGGGTGGTACGATCATACCGATTCAGAGATAAAATTCTGGAAACAATCCAACAAATTGGTGCAAGGAGAAAACATCTGGGTGACCGGAAAGAAACAGAATCCTGCATTTACCTGTGCACAGATGTTCTGGTGGTACAATATGTATAATGATGCGGACTTCTCAGCTACGCCAAGACCAAACTACTTGGCCGATGGGCGGAAGATGCCGGATTGCTATGCTTACCCCAGCAGCCTGCGCGATGAATTGACGGAGAAATTCGGAAAATTCCCTTTATTCAACTTTTGGGGTCCCAATGCCAATATCACCTCTTCCAACTGGATCGCGGATGCGGCCATGTATGTGGAGGAGAAGCATCAACCGACTTTAAACCTTATTTATCTCCCGCATTTGGATTATTGTTTGCAGAAATATGGTCCTAAAGGCGAAGGTGTAGCAGCAGAGTTGAAACAAATCGATCATTTGGTTGAAAAGCTTACCACCTTCTTCCAAAAAAGAAACGTGGAAGTGATCCTATTGTCGGAATACGGAATTGGCCCAGTCGATCAACCTATCCATATCAACAGAATCCTTCGCAAAGAAGGACTAATCGATATCCGAATTGAAAGAGGATTGGAACTATTGGATGCTGGAGCATCTGAAGCTTTTGCGGTCTCTGACCATCAAATAGCACATGTATATACTAAAACACAGGAAACTAGAGATAAACTCAAGACCTTATTATCGAAGGTCGCTGGCGTAGCCAAAGTATTGGATAAGGAAGAACAAAAGGCTTATCAAATCGACCATGAACGTTCAGGAGATTTGGTCCTATTAGCAAATCCTAACGCCTGGTTTACCTATTATTTCTGGGAAGATGATGCTGTGGCACCGGACTATGCGAGAATGGTAGACATCCACAAAAAACCGGGCTATGATCCGGTGGAAATGTTCATGACCTCCAAGTCTAGGGCAATCGGTAAACTTATCTTGAAGAAAATAGGCTTTGCAGCCGTTTTGGATATTACTCCATTAGATGCTTCATTGGTGAAAGGTTCTCATGGCATTGTAGATGTAGACGCTGAATACTACCCGATCTTAATTGGGGATTTTGATGGATTGGAGGAAAATGTTGAACCCACTTCCATCAAGCAAATTCTCTTGAACAAGATTTTTGTAGATAAAAAAGTGCAAGAAACAGTTGTTTCTCAATAAATGTAGATGTTATGTAAATAGCCTGCAGATGAATTGTTAAAGATCAATAGGATATTCTTTTGCATCTTTAATTCAAACAAATACAGCGCTATTATGTCGTATCATGCTATAGAAAATTTAGTGGAAGATGCCGTTCATCTCCTAGAACGAACTGATCTTCCTGCCGCGGAACAACGTAAAATCATTTTCAATCTCTACCAATTCCAAAATCGATTTGATACGAGTTTTACGGTTTTACGTTGTTTCCCGTATTTGGAAAAAATCGGTTTTATCAAGAAGCTTCCCATTGATCAACATCCTGATTATAAAAACAACCCTGAATATTTCAAAAACCTAGAAGATTCTGACTGGATCCTCAGTGATGTCAACAATGAGGAGGCTGATGTTGTCTTTCAGGAGGATGGATATATTTTCCCTGAGTATGGTTCCGAAACCTGGAAAAGATTGCTGGATGCTGGCCATTGGAAAGAAGCCCCTGAAAAACTGGAGCATATCCCCATTCCTAAATTGATTGCTGAGATGATCGAACTATCCAAGCAGCAAGACGACAAGCAACTGATGCATAATTTTTACTTGGCTTTTGTCAATGCCTATCTAGAAGCTGATATAGGTACAGAGGACGGCTTGGCAAAAGATTTTGAACAATGGATCAACAATCCTGAATTGATCAAGTTACATGAACTCCTAACCCAATATGATTTACTAAAGATCAAGAAGAAAGATACCGATTTTGAAGTCCCAAGACTGTCAGATGAATTATCCACGCTAGTAGATCCTGATGAAAGAGCCAAGGTTAGTTTTTTGATGGACCCTAAAAAATCTATTGAAAAAATATATGCTAGCTACCAAAAGGAAAAAAAGGCTACCTTAGAATTACCTCATCATATCGAGACGATCTCAACCGTGGTTAAGGAAGCCATGGAAAAAAGTTCTTGGACATTTTTAAGTGAAAATATTGAACGCCCATTAAGTTTATACAATTGGGTATGGTACAAAGATCTTTCCGTAGCAAATAGACCAAGTCGTATTTTCACAGAAATAAGCTTAGATGTAGAATTGAGTTCTATTTTTGCCAAACAATATATACAGCATGCATTGCTACTTGAATGGCAAGGCAAGTCGCTTAGTATGGATTTGGAAGATGCACAATTTAAGACTAACCCTTTCGAGCTAATTGAAGATAATGAAGTCGAAAAAAACCTCAACTTCTTAGGCTTATGGGTTCTGCCACTTAAATCTTCAGAGAAAAGAATCGCAACCTCCACCCAGAAATTCATGCAATACCTTGATGGATTAGGCACAGGCTATCTAGACCGGATAAATAAAGAGTTTCCAAAGGCTTTCTTTTCTAAGTCCTTTGCTTCGTATATCAAAATATTCGAATCCATGACACCGATCGATGATTTCTTATTGATCAATGACCTGTATTCCATTAGCACGTTATTTATCTATAACTTGATTCAACAAGGTAAAGAAAAAGAAGCCCTGAAAATTTATGACACTATGGAAGGACGATTGACAGACCGTTTTAGAGAAAATATTCCGTGGTATAAGAATGAATTTTTACCCTTTATCAAAGCTATAAAAGCAGGTGAAAAACCAGCATTGCCTGCTATGTTCAGGAAGGATTAAAAGAAATTCTTATCAGTATTTATTGCTTCGGAAAAGAGCAAAATGTTAATTTATTTTTTGCAAGAAGTATCGAATCTATTCTACTGCGCAACAGTAAGATTTCGATCAAAGATTGAACAGTTTTATTCGGACCTTATTCGAGACATATTCGAGACACATTCGGAAAATTCCGAATGTGTCTCGAATAAGATCAAGCAAATTCCTTTATTAAGAAAGGTGAATAAGTTTCATTTTTGGAACCAATATTCGCATAATTGTCCAAGCCAATAAATAGGCGATCGAACAGACTGCAAAGATGATAAAGTAACCCGATTCAATCCCCTCGAATCCAAAAACTTTCATATTGGTTTGTTCGGCATAATCGAACAATACCCCTGAAACTTTATTGATCAGGAAAGAACCAACTCCGCCAGCAAGACCACTGATACCTGTCACCGTGGCAATAGCTTTCTTTGGGAACATATCACCTACGGCTGAGAATATGTTTGCAGACCATGATTGATGAGCTGCTGCACTGATACCGATCAGGATAACTGGAAACCAATACGAATATTCGCCCAATGGTTGTGCAAAAAGGATCAATAAGGGGAAGAAAGCAAAGATCAGCATGGCTCTCATACGTCCTGCATACACTTCCATCCCTTTCTTTTCCACAAAATAGGTGGGTAGCCAGCCGCCGATAATGGACAACATGGTAATGGCATACAGAACAAATATAGCAACCTGTCCTTCTATATCCGAGGATTTAATATCATAAACCGAACTTAAATAGGCCGGGAACCAAAACAAAAGAAACCACCATACGCCATCGGTCAGGAACTTGCCAAAGATGAGTGCCCAGGTTTGTTTGAACTTTAGGCATTCTCGTATGGAGACCTTGGCTTTTACGGGCTTATCCGCTTCGGTTACTTCTCCATGATCGACATCCTGTTTGATGTAAGCCAACTCAGCGGCATTGACGCGTGGGTTTTCTTCTGGTTTTTTGTACATAAACTGCCAGAAACCCATCCAAATGAAACCTAAGGCTCCAATTATAATAAACGACATTTCCCAGCCGTATTTGGCTGCAATAACCGGAATGATCAAAGGAGCCAAAAGTGCCCCAATGGTAGTGCCCGAATTAAAGATGGATGTGGAAAATGCCCTGTCTTTTTTTGGAAAGTATTCTACACAGGCCTTCATGGCTGCCGGAAAATTTCCGCCCTCCCCTAATGCCAAAATGATACGCGCAAAGATAAAGACAGTGACCGAGATGTTAACCACTTTGGTGACATCCTCGATACCAGCGATGATTTCCTTGGCCCGTCCGAAAGTAACCAACCATTCTCCTGCTAATACCCCTGAAGTGATCATGCCACAGAATGCATGTAGGATAGCACCTACCGACCAGATCGCAATCGCCCATAAATAGCCTTTCTTTGTTCCAAGCTTATCGATAAATCGACCGGACAACAACATGGAAATGGCATAGACAATGGAGAAAATGGCCGCAACGTTACCATAGTCATTGTTGGTCCAATGAAATTCTGGGGCAATAAAGTCTTTCCAGGTCAGAGAAAGCACTTGCCTATCCAGGTAATTGATGGTCGTTGCGAAAAATATCAGTGCACAAACCGTCCACCTATATTTCGTAGGTTTACTTGTATCCATAATTTGTTGTTTATGTGGGTAGATCCTTGGTTAAGATCTCAAAATTCCTAATTCTAAACCTCGCAATTCTGCAAGGCCACGAAGCCTTCCAATGGCTGAATAGCCTGGATTGGTCACTTTATTGATGTCATCAAGCATTTGATGCCCATGATCGGGTCTAAATGGAATCGCCAAATCTCTGCGTTGGTTTTCTTCACTTAAGCCCTTAACGATCGCATACATATCCACATCCCCATCCAAGTGGTCTGCTTCATAGAAGCTGCCTAGGGCATCGCGCTTCACATTGCGCAGATGGGCAAAGTATACGCGGTGCTTCACCTTGTCCAAGATCTGTGGGAGATTGTTTTGAGGTCCAGCTCCTAAAGAACCGGTACAGAAACAAATCCCATTGAAATCCCTTGGTTGCTCTGAAATGATGTAGACCAAATCCTCTTCGTTGCTGACCACTCTAGGAAGCCCCAGGATAGCGTAAGGCGGATCGTCGGGGTGAATGGTCATCTTGATTCCATTGGCCTCACAGGTGTCCGCAATGGCACCTAGGAAATGGAGCAAGTTCTGTTTCAATCCTTCCCTTCCAATATTTTTATAAATATTGATGCTGTTTTGTAAGGATTCTAAGCTGATATCCCCTTCCCCGGGAATTCCCATCAGGATATTGAACTGTAGATCCGTTTTCTCTTCCTCAGTCATCTTGCTGAATTTCTCTTCAGCCAACTGTTGGATCTCTTGGCTATAGTCTTGGGCCGCTGCCTCTCTTTTTAAGATATAGATATCGAAGATCGCAAGATCGATCCAATCAAAATAGAGCGCCTTAGATCCATCTTTCATGATCAAATCCAATTGCGTGCGGGTCCAATCCAAAACAGGCATAAAATTATAACAGATAGTCTTGATGCCGCAGGAGGCTAGATTTTGTAAGGATTGCTTGTAGCGTTCGATATATTGGTCTGCATCTGCAGATCTTGTTTTAATGGCTTCATGGACCGGTACCGATTCAACAACGGACCAAGTCAGTCCAGCTTCTTCAATAATCCTTTTCCTTTCCTGTATGTCCTCTAGAGGCCATACCTCACCGTGGGGGATATGATGCAATGCCGAAACTATGCCAGTAGCTCCAGCCTGCTTCACATCTTGCAAGGATACCGGATCGTTAGGTCCGTACCATCGCCAAGTTTGTTCTAAGAATTTTTTGTTTTCCATATTATACGCCACACCAAGAGTTAAAGCCACCGTCCACAAAGATTATTTCTCCAGATACGAATGCCGATGCATCGCTGAGTAGATAGACTAAGGTTCCTTCTAATTCTGATGGATCCCCTAACCTTCTGTATGGTGTTCCATTGATGAATTTCTGTGCCCTATCGGTATAGCTACCATCTGGATTGGTCAGTAAAGTTTTGTTTTGCTCGGTCAAGAAGACTCCAGGTGCAATCGCATTGACACGCACCTTATCGCCATAGCGAAGCGCCAATTCGGTGGACATCCACTTCGTGAATCCATCAATAGCATGCTTGGCAACGGTATAGCCCAAAACGCGGGTCAATGGTCTTGACGCAGCCAAGGAGGATATATTGATGATGGAACCTTTGCCTTTTACTGCGATGAGTTCCCCAAAGATCAAGGTTGGAATAATGGTACCGTAAAGGTTAAGCTCAATCGCTTTGATGGTATCTTGGATTTTATTGTCAAATATATTTTGATCATCAGCGATCGTGGCACCTGGAATGTTACCTCCCACGGCATTGATCAGGCCGTCAATGCTGCCATAGCGATTTACGATCAGTTGTTTGGCATCTTTAACAGACTGCTCATCCATCACATCGGCAACAATGCCTATTGCCTCTGCACCGAGGTCATTGGCCATGCTGATACGTTCATTGATTTTTTCTTGGTTTCTCCCGATAATACAGATTTTAGCGCCGGCCTCAGCCAATGCTTTGACAAAGGATTTGCCTAAAATCCCAGTGCCTCCTGTAATAACGATAACTTTATCTTTTAGGGAGAATTTATCTAGAATACTCATAGTTTATAGTTGATTATTATCCAATAATACAGAAATTATAGCGAAAAATCGGCAATGTAAACAGGATTATTACTTAAACGTTTTCGTAAAAACGCTGCAACAATCCATCAAAAACTATTATATTGTTGTTCAGTTTGACCTATGCCACAGATATTAACATTCGGTGAAGTATTGTACCGCCTTCAAAGCCTCAGTGAGTCCATTTTTGAAGGGGGAAATAATCGTCTAAAAGTTTTCCCCGGTGGTTCAGAAGCCAATGTGTCCGTTGGTTTGGCCCAAATGGGAGATCAGGTCCAGTTCTGCTCTGCATTTCCGGATAATACCTTAGCAAATGAGCTTAAAGATAGTATCCAGAATTTAGGAGTGGATTGCTCTAAGGCGATCCGCTTTGGGGATCGTATTGGGAGCTATATCCTGCTTTCTGCTAATGGATTGAGTAGCGGTGAGGTGGTATATGACCGAAAGTATTCCAGCTTTAGCCAGTTAAAGCCTGAGAATATCGATTTTGATCTCCTCTTTCAAGATGTAGATTGGTTTCACTGGTCGGCATTGACACCAGCGCTTTCCCAAGATATGGCAGACCTGATGAAGCAAGTGCTGAAGGAAGCGGATCAAAGAGGGATTACTATTTCTGTAGACCTTAATTACCGCAGCAAGCTTTGGAAATATGGCAAGGAGCCCTTGGAAATCATGCCGAAATTGGCTGCGTATTGCGATGTTATCATGGGAAATATTTGGGCTGCGCAAAACATGCTCGATAGCCCCGTTGAAATAGGATTAAACCGACAAACAACCAAAGAAATTTATTTTAACAGTTCCCAAATATCTGCAAAGCATATTTTTGAAACTTTCCCTAAGGCGAAACATATCGCCAATACCTTTCGGTTCATGGACCATTCAAAACATAACCTGTTTTATGGCACCTACCATAGCAGAAATGAAGACAGCATCTCAGAGACTTTTGAGACGGAAGCTGTGGTTGATAGGATCGGTAGTGGCGATGCTTTTATGGCGGGATTGATCCATGCTTTGAGAAAAGGATTCTCTGCGCAGGAAATCATTAACTTTGCTACCGGAGCAGGTTATCAAAAGTTATTTGTGGAAGGAGATTTTGGAAATGGAAAAGCAAACTAAGATGAAAGAAGAAATTATCAAAGATATCATTCGAAATCCGGTCATTCCTGTTTTCTATCATGATGACGTCAATACCTGTATTCAGATTCTAAAAAGTTGTTATGAAGGCGGTATTCGGGTATTTGAGTTTGTGAACCGAGGAAATGAAGCCGAACAGAATTTTAAAGCTCTGCGAAACTATAAGGAAGAGCATTTTCCGGATCTAAGACTAGGTATTGGGACGATAATGCATGCGGATGATGCAGATCGATTTATCGAACTGGGAGCCGACTTCTTGGTCAGTCCTATTTTTTCAGAATGTGTCGCAAGTAGTGCCAATAAGAATAACATCCTTTGGATTCCGGGCTGCATGACTCCTACCGAGATTGCAGAGGCTCAGTTAGCCGGCTGTACCTTTGTGAAATTATTCCCGGGTGAAACTCTTGGTCCTGGCTTTCTGAAAAGCATCAAGCCTATCTTTCCTAAATTGAGATTTATGCCTACAGGTGGTGTGGATTGTACGGAAGAAAGCATCAACAAATGGTTTGAAGCCGGAGTAAGTGCCGTAGGATTAGGTTCTAAATTGTTTGTAAAAGTGGGTGGAAATTATGAATATGGACAGATTGCTGAAAGCTGCAGCAAACTATTGACCTGGGCAAAAAGAGAGGTTTGATCTGTTAAAGACTGATCTCTACCAACTGCTTGTTTTCAAGGATAGATCTTTCGAACTTCCTGATATTCCTTTTATCGATCAGAACCTCAATATCAATCGTCAATAAATCTGCAGACATGGTCTGCTTTTTTATTTTGACATGCTTGGCAAGTGGCTTGATTTCAGACAACAATTGATCTTTGGCATCCAGGTCTTCTCTTTTCATACTGACACTCACCAATCGCACGATGTTATGGATCACATATTTATTCAATAAAGGACCTGATACGATAATGGCAAAACAAGCCAAAAGGAAAATGGCAGCGATCACATATACGCCAAAGCCGATGGCCATCCCAATGGCTGCAGACATCCAGATAATACTGGCAGTAGTCAACCCATTCACATTCACGCCATCCTTAAAGATTACCCCTGCACCTAAAAAACCAATCCCTGAAACCACATAGGAGGCTATACGGGTAGCGTCCTCAGATTCCCCAGCTCCCAACTTGAAAGACAGCAAAGAAAACAGGGTACTCCCCAGACAGATAATAGAAATGGTCTTGAAGCCCGCCGATTTATCCTTCCACTCGCGCTCAAATCCCAATACGAATCCAGCACAGAGTGACAATACGGCTTTCAACAAGTCATTCCAATCCCAAACAAATTGATTGATAATAAAGTCGATAGATGCGATGTCAGTCATAATCAGAGGAACAAATATAAGATGAAATTGTTAATAAAAATCTTTAATTCATCCAAAAACAAAAAAGCTCGGCTACAGGAGCCGAGCTTTTTTTATTTCCATTAGGAAGTTTAATTCCTAAATCTTTCTGTATTAATCTTCTTCTTTAGAAGCCAACAACTGATCGTATTCTTCACGAGAACCAACGATGATGTTGCTGTATTGACGTAAACCTGTACCTGAAGGGATTAAGTGTCCAACAATAACGTTTTCTTTCAATCCTAATAAGTTATCACGTTTACCTGCGATAGCAGCTTCGTTCAACACTTTGGTAGTTTCCTGGAAGGAAGCAGCAGAGATAAACGATTTCGTACCTAATGAAGCTCTTGTAATACCTTGCAACAATGGACTAGAAGTAGCTGGAATGGCATCGCGCACTTCCACTAATTTCAAGTCTTGACGTTTCAAGCTAGAGTTTTCTTCACGTAATTTACGAAGATTTACGATCTGTCCTGGACGCAATGATTTAGAATCACCTGCATCTACAACCACTTTCTTGTCGTAAAGTGAATCGTTTTCTTCCATGAAGTCCCATTTGTTTACAGCTTCTTTTTCTAAGAAACGAGTATCTCCTGGATCTTCGATGTTCACTTTTTGCATCATTTGGTGAACGATGGTTTCAAAGTGTTTATCGTTGATCTTCACACCTTGCAGACGGTAAACCTCTTGGATACCATTCACAATGTATTCTTGAACTGCAGAAGGACCTTTGATCGATAAGATGTCTGAAGGAGAAATCTGACCATCTGAAAGCGGCATACCCGCTTTGATAAAGTCATTATCCTGTACCAAGATGTGTTTCGAAAGTGGAACTAAGTATTTCTTCACCTGTCCGTCACGGGACTCAATAGAGATCTCACGGTTACCACGTTTAACACCACCTAAAGTTACAACACCATCGATTTCAGTAACAACTGCTGGGTTTGAAGGATTACGAGCCTCGAACAACTCCGTTACACGAGGAAGACCACCCGTAATATCTCGGGTCTTACCTGTAGAACGAGGGATCTTAACTAAGATCGCACCTTCTTTTACTTTTTGTCCATCAGATACCGAAACGTGTGCTCCTACTGGAATGTTATATGAACGGATGATTTCGCCTTTGTTATCCAATACTTTGATCATCGGGTTTTTAGTCTTATCACGAGTCTCAATGATCACTTTCTCTTTGTGTCCAGTTTGCTCATCAGATTCCTCACGGTAAGTAATACCTTCGATAATCGCATCAAATTCTACCTTACCTGCAAATTCAGAGATAATTACAGCGTTGTATGGATCCCAGTCAACCAACTTAGTTCCTTTATCAACTTTCTCTCCTTCTTTAACGTATAGGTTCGATCCATAAGGAATGATTTGTTGGTAAAGGACTTTCTTGTCGTCATTTACAACTTTAATCTCTCCTGAACGACCCAATACAACTTGGTAAGGACCAAATTCACCTTCTTTTTCTACTGTACGAACGTTCTCAAATTCGATTTTACCATCGTATTTAGAGATGATCGAAGATTCAGCAGCAATGTTAGATGCCGTACCACCGACGTGGAATGTACGAAGTGTCAACTGTGTACCCGGCTCACCGATTGATTGAGCAGCAATTACACCAACCGCTTCACCTAATTGAACACGTTTACCTGACGCTAAGTTACGTCCGTAACAACATGCACAAACTCCACGCTTAGACTCACAAGTTAATACAGAACGGATTTCAACTCCTTCAATTCCTGCATTCTCGATTGCCTCAGCAATTTCTTCAGTGATATCATCATTTGCAGCAACGATCAATTCGTCTGTCTCAGGATGTACAACATCGTTCAATGGCGTACGTCCTAAAATACGGTCGTACAATGGTTCAACGATATCGTCATTATCCTTAAGCGCTGTTGTATAGATACCGCGTAAACCGTTACAGTCTTGCTCAACAACAATCATATCTTGAGCAACGTCATGTAAACGACGAGTTAAGTAACCCGCATCGGCTGTTTTCAACGCTGTATCGGCAAGACCTTTACGCGCACCGTGGGTAGAGATAAAGTACTCCAATACTGACAAACCTTCTTTGAAGTTTGAAAGGATCGGGTTTTCGATAATCTCACCACCTGAAGTACCTGATTTCTGAGGTTTCGCCATCAAACCACGCATACCGCATAACTGACGGATCTGCTCTTTCGAACCACGAGCTCCTGAATCCAACATCATGTAAACAGAGTTGAAACCTTGGTTGTCGTTCGAAAGGATATCCATAACGTGCGCTGTCAACTTGTTGTTGATACGTGTCCAGATATCGATGATTTGGTTATAACGTTCGTTGTTCGTAATGAAACCCATGTTATAGTTGTTCATTACTTCTTCAACTTCGTTTGTAGCTTGAGTGATCAAATCAGCTTTCGCAGCAGGGATGTTCAAATCTTGAAGGTTGAACGATAGACCACCTTTGAATGCTGTTTGGAATCCTAATTCTTTCATGTCATCCAAGAATTTCGCTGCACGAGCCATACCCGTGTTCTTTACGATCTCTCCAATGACATTACGAAGTGATTTCTTAGTCAATAATTCATTGATGTAACCTACCTCTTCTGGAACGATTTGGTTGAAGATCACACGACCCACAGTCGTTTCAATGATTTGATCTTTGAATTCTCCTTCTTTAGTCTTAACACGAGCTTTAACTTTGATAAACGAGTGAAGATCTACTTTTGCTTCATTCAAGGCAATGATTACCTCTTCTGCTGAATAGAAAGTACTTCCTTCACCTTTCATCACGAGGCTATCGTCAGTTTTACGGCCTTTAGTAATATAGTAAAGACCCAATACCATATCTTGTGATGGTACTGTAACTGGAGAACCGTTTGCAGGGTTAAGAATGTTATGTGCTGCCAACATCAAGATTTGGGCTTCCAAAATTGCAGCATTACCTAAAGGTAAGTGAACTGCCATCTGGTCACCGTCGAAATCGGCGTTGAACGCTGTACACACTAATGGGTGTAATTGGATAGCTTTACCCTCAACCAAAGTCGGTTGGAAAGCCTGGATACCCAAACGGTGAAGCGTAGGTGCACGGTTTAGTAATACTGGGTGACCTTTCAATACGTTCTCAAGGATATCCCATACTACTGGATCTTTGCGATCTACAATTTTCTTCGCTGACTTCACTGTCTTTACGATTCCTCTTTCGATCATCTTACGGATGATGAACGGTTTATAAAGCTCAGCAGCCATATCTTTAGGAAGACCACACTCGTGTAATTTCAAGTGAGGACCAACGACGATTACCGAACGAGCCGAGTAGTCAACACGTTTACCTAATAAGTTCTGACGGAAACGACCTTGCTTACCTTTAAGGATATCCGATAAAGATTTCAAAGCACGGTTACCTTCAGTCTTAACCGCATTTACCTTACGTGAGTTATCGAATAACGAGTCAACTGCTTCTTGAAGCATACGTTTCTCGTTACGTAAGATTACCTCTGGCGCTTTGATCTCGATCAAACGCTTCAAACGGTTGTTACGGATAATTACACGACGGTAAAGGTCATTTAAGTCTGAAGTCGCAAAACGACCACCATCCAAAGGAACTAAAGGACGTAACTCTGGTGGGATAATAGGTACAATCTTAACGATCATCCATTCCGGACGGTTTTCGATATGATCATTAGCACCACGGAAAGCCTCTACAACGTGAAGACGTTTCAACGCCTCGTTTTTACGTTGTTGGGAAGTTTCGTTAGCTGCTTGGTGACGAAGATCGTATGACAATTGGTCTAAGTCTAGACGTTTCAATAAATCTTCCAATGCCTCTGCACCCATCTTAGCGATGAATTTCTGAGGATCGTTGTCATCCAAGTATTGGTTTTCTTTCGGAAGAGTATCTAAAATATCTAAATATTCCTCTTCTGTCAAGAAATCCATGTATGAAATACCATCTTCTTCTTTGATACCAGCTTGGATAACCACGTATCTTTCGTAGTAGATGATCATATCCAACTTCTTCGTTGGAAGGCCTAATAAATAACCAATTTTGTTAGGTAGAGAACGGAAGTACCAGATATGAGCAACCGGAACCACCAAGTTGATGTGTCCCATACGCTCACGACGTACTTTCTTCTCTGTAACTTCAACACCACAACGGTCACAAACGATCCCTTTATAACGGATACGCTTGTACTTACCACAGTGACATTCGTAGTCTTTTACTGGACCGAAAATACGCTCACAGAATAGACCATCACGTTCTGGTTTATAAGTACGGTAGTTGATAGTTTCTGGTTTAGTAACCTCACCACTTGAACGCTCCAAAATAGTCTCTGGAGAAGCTAAGCTGATCGTAATCGATGTAAAGTTACTTTTGATTTTGTTATCTTTTTTGTAAGACATACTTAGTAAAAAGTTAAAGCTGTATGTGAAAGCTTAAGAAGGTTATTCACCCTCTTAAGCTTAATTTGCTTGATTAATCTAATGTGATATCTAAACCTAATCCGCGTAGCTCGTGTACCAATACGTTGAACGATTCTGGTACCGATGGAGTTGGCAGGTTGTTACCTTTTACGATTGCCTCGTAAGTTTTCGCACGACCTACTACATCATCAGATTTTACAGTTAAGATCTCTTGTAGGATGTTGGATGCACCGAATGCCTCTAACGCCCAAACCTCCATCTCACCGAAACGCTGACCACCGAACTGTGCCTTACCACCTAATGGTTGTTGAGTAATCAACGAGTATGGACCAATTGAACGTGCGTGCATCTTATCATCAACCATGTGTCCTAATTTCAACATGTAGATTACTCCAACTGTTGTAGGTTGGTCAAAACGATCACCTGTCAATCCATTGTATAGGTAAGTACGACCTGACTTAGGCAAACCTGCTTTTTCCACCCACTCTTCTACTTGGTCCATTTCAGCACCGTCGAAGATTGGAGTAGCAAATTTAACGCCCAATTTTTGTCCTGCCCAGCCTAATACAGTTTCATAGATCTGTCCAAGGTTCATACGCGAAGGTACCCCTAGTGGGTTCAACACGATATCAACTGGAGTTCCGTCCTCTAAGAAAGGCATATCTTCATCACGTACAATACGTGCAACAATACCTTTGTTACCGTGACGTCCCGCCATTTTGTCACCTACTTTCAACTTACGTTTTTTGGCAACATATACTTTCGCCATTTGAACGATACCCGATGGAAGCTCATCACCGACAGAGATTGCAAATTTCTCACGCTTGAATGCACCTAACTCCTCATTAACTTTAATGTTGTAGTTGTGCAATGCAAGTTTGATCATGTCATTCTTGTCATCATCAGTTGTCCATCCTGTAGGATTAACGTTGTTATAGTCAAGATCAGTAAGGATCTTTTGAGTAAACTTAGCGCCCTTAGCTACCAATAACTCTTTGTAAACATTGTAAATACCTTGTGAGGTCTTACCATTTACGATCGTGAATAATTTCTCAACTAAACGATCTTTAAGAATCTTGATGTTTCTATCATGAGCAACTTCTAGTTTCTCTAAAGCTTTACGTTCAACTTCTTTAGACATTTTCTTCGCACGAGAGAACAACTTCGTATCGATAACCACACCTTTGATTGATGGTGGAGTTTTCAATGAAGCATCCTTCACGTCACCAGCTTTGTCACCAAAGATCGCACGTAATAACTTCTCTTCTGGTGAAGGATCAGACTCTCCTTTTGGAGTAATCTTACCAATTAAGATATCACCTTCGCCAACCTCAGCACCAACACGGATAATACCGTTTTCATCAAGGTCTTTCGTAGCTTCTTCAGAAACGTTCGGAATATCAGCAGTCAATTCTTCTTCACCACGTTTGGTGTCACGAACTTCAAGTTCGAACTCTTCAATATGTAATGAAGTGAATAAATCTTGTGATACTACACGCTCAGAGATTACGATCGCATCCTCAAAGTTGTATCCTTGCCAAGGCATGAATGCCACTTTCAAGTTTCTACCTAAAGCCAATTCACCGTCCTCGGTTGCATAGCCTTCACATAATACCTGACCTTTTTCAACCCTCTGTCCTTTCGTAACGATCGGTTTCAAGTTGATACAAGTATTCTGGTTGGTTTTCTTGAACTTGGTCAATTTATATGCTTTCACATCATCGTCGAATGATACCAAACGATCGTTGTCGTTTCTATCGTAACGGATGTGAATTTCTTGTGCATCTACATATTCTACTGTTCCGTTTCCTTCAGCATTGATCAATGTACGTGAATCTTTCGCTACACGAGCTTCCAATCCAGTACCTACAACCGGTGCTTGCGGACGCAACAATGGAACTGCTTGACGTTGCATGTTCGAACCCATCAATGCACGGTTGGCATCATCATGCTCCAAGAAAGGAATCAATGAAGCCGCGATTGATGTAATCTGGTTCGGAGAAACGTCCATATAGTCTAATTTCTCAGGCTCGATAATCGGGAAGTCACCCTCATATCTAGCTTTTACTTTAGCATCTAAGAAATTACCTTTATCATCATATAGAGCATTTGCTTGCGCAATTGTCTTATCATCTTCATCTTCAGCAGACAAATAAACAACTGGTTTATCAACCACAACCTTACCATCAGAAACGATACGGTATGGAGTTTCGATAAATCCTAGGTTATTGATTTTCGCATGAACAGACAATGAAGAAATCAAACCAATGTTTGGACCCTCAGGAGTTTCAATTGTACACAGACGACCGTAGTGCGTATAGTGAACGTCACGTACCTCGAAACCGGCACGCTCTCTTGAAAGACCACCAGGACCTAAAGCTGATAGACGACGTTTGTGCGTAATCTCAGCCAATGGGTTGGTTTGATCCATGAACTGTGATAACTGGTTCGTTCCGAAGAATGAATTGATCACTGATGACAATGTACGAGCATTAATCAAATCAGTAGGCGTAAACACCTCGTTATCACGAATGTTCATACGCTCACGGATAGTACGAGCCATACGAGCCAGACCTACACCGAATTGCGCATATAATTGCTCACCTACCGTACGAACACGACGGTTAGATAAGTGGTCGATATCATCCACCTCAGCTTTCGAGTTGATCAAGTTGATCAAGTACTTCACGATAGCGATGATATCTTCACGAGTCAATACTTTTGTATCCGACGGTGTATCAAGTTTCAATTTACGGTTGATACGGTATCTACCCACATCTCCTAAATCGTAACGTTTATCCGAGAAGAACAAACGGTCAATGATACCACGTGCAGTTTCCTCATCAGGAGGTTCTGCGTTACGCAATTGACGATAGATATGCTCTACCGCTTCTTTTTCTGAGTTGGAAGTATCTTTTTGTAAAGTGTTATATATAATCGAATAGTCCGCATTGTTTGACTCATCTTCCTTGGTCAGGATAATGGATTTCACTCCAGCGTCGATGATCAGGTCAATGTGGTCTTCTTCTAATATGGTTTCACGTTCAAGGATGATCTCGTTACGGTCGATCGATACTACTTCACCTGTATCTTCGTCCACGAAATCCTCTGTCCATTTGTTCAATACCCTAGCCGCTAAACGACGGCCAACGTATTTCTTCAATCCAGATTTACTAACTTTAACTTCATCTGCAAGGTCGAAAAGCTCTAAGATTTCCTTATCCGAATCGAAACCGATTGCACGTAACAAGGTAGTAACTGGGAATTTTTTCTTACGGTCGATATAAGCATACATCACGTTGTTCACGTCTGTTGCAAACTCGATCCAAGAACCTTTAAAAGGAATAACCCTAGCAGAATAAAGTTTAGTACCATTGGTATGTCTACTTTGACCAAAGAACACACCAGGGGAACGGTGCAATTGAGAAACGATAACACGTTCAGCTCCATTGATCACGAAAGTACCTTTTGGAGTCATGTACGGAATGGTTCCTAAATACACGTCTTGTACAATGGTTTCGAAATCTTCGTGTTCTTCATCATTACAAGACAACTTCAATTTAGCCTTTAAAGGTACGCTATAAGTCAGTCCACGCTCAATACACTCTTGGATATCGTAACGCGGTGGATCAATGAAATAATCCAAAAACTCTAGCACAAAGATGTTTCTTGAATCAGAAATAGGGAAGTTTTCTGCGAAAACCTTGTAAAGCCCTTCCTGATGGCGGTTGTCAGAAGTAGTCTCTAATTGAAAAAACTCCTTGAAAGACTCTAATTGTACGTCCAAGAAATCCGGATAATCAATCACCTTCTTACTTGTCGCAAAATTTACTCTTTCTTTTTGAATATTATTGTTTGCCAAGGGAATAAGAATTTAGTTTTAAAAAACTGAGCTAACATCTGCTGATTCCGTCTTCCGATCAAGCATCAGCAGGGGCTTGATCCATACACTATATTTATAAACAGGAATAGACTCTGATAGATTTGGACTATCAGAGTCTAAGTTTTTGGTGCATTATGCGAGATTACTTAATCTCAACAACAGCTCCAGCTTCTTCTAATTGTTTTTTCAAAGCTTCAGCTTCGTCTTTAGAAACACCAGTTTTTAATTCTTTAGGTGCACCGTCAACTAAGTCTTTTGCTTCTTTCAAGCCTAAACCAGCTAAATCTTTAACTAATTTTACGACAGCTAATTTCTGACCACCAGCTTCTTTCAAGATCACATCGAAAGATGTTTTCTCTTCAGCAGCAGCAGCACCATCACCAGCACCTGGAGCAGCAGCAACAGCTACAGCAGCAGCAGCAGGCTCAATACCGTATTCGTCTTTTAAGATATCAGCTAATTCTTTAACTTCTTTTACTGTTAAGTTAACTAACTGTTCAGCAAGTTGTTTTAAATCTGCCATTTTATTTTGAATTTTTGAATGTTCTTTTAAAAAAATTGTTAATTAAAATTTAACGAACGTTTGTTATTAAACTGAGGGTTCGTTAGCCTCTTTCTTCTAAAGCTTTTACTAAGCCTGAAATTGTATTTCCGCCTGATTGAAGCGCAGAAATAACATTCTTCGCAGGAGATTGAAGTAAAGCAATAACGTCTGCAATAAGTTCTTCCTTAGATTTAAGGGTCACTAATGCGTCAAGTTGGTTGTCGCCCACAAAAGCAGTCTCTTGAATGTACGCTGCTTTTAATACTGGCTTGTCACCTTCTTTACGTAATTGTTTGATCAATTTCGCTGGAGCATTCCCTGTTTCGGAAAACATTAGGGTTGAAGCTCCTTTTAATACGCCAAAGATCTCTTCTGAATCTACACCCGCCTCTAACAACGCTTTCTTAATCAAGGTGTTTTTCACAACCTTAATCTCGATTCCCTGCTCGAAACATTTACGACGAATATTATTCACCTTTTCTACAGTCAGATTAGCAGTGTCAGCAATATAAAAATTACCGTAAGATTTAATCTGTTCTGCTAAAGCTTCAACAATTTCATGTTTAAGTTCTTTTCTCATGATTAAATTCCTGCTACTGATTTAGTTTCAATATGAATACTAGGACTCATAGTTGAAGAAATGTGAATACTCTTGAAGTACGTTCCTTTTGCTGCAGACGGTTTCAAACGTGAAATTGTTTGTAACACTTCTAATGCGTTGTCATAGATTTTATCTGCGTCGAAAGACACTTTACCAACTGAAGTGTGGATGATACCTGTTTTGTCAACCTTGAAGTCGATCTTACCAGCTTTTACCTCAGTCACAGCTTTTCCAACTTCTGGAGTTACTGTTCCTGTTTTAGGGTTAGGCATTAAGTTTCTTGGACCTAAAATACGACCCAATTTACCTACTTTCGCCATAACACTAGGCATTGTGATGATAATGTCAACGTCAGTCCAACCACCTTCGATTTTGCTGATATAGTCATCAAGACCTACGTAGTCTGCACCTGCCGCCTTAGCTTCTTCTTCCTTGTCAGGAGTACACAAAACTAATACACGTACTGTCTTACCAGTACCGTGTGGCAATGTTGCAATACCACGAACCATTTGATTTGCTTTACGAGGATCTACGCCCAAACGAACGTCGATATCCACAGAAGCATCAAATTTGGTGTTGGTGATCTCTTTTACTAAAGCCGCAGCTTCTTTCAAAGAGTATGCTTTACCAGCTTCAATTTTGGATAGTGCCGCTTTTTGATTTTTTGTTAATCTAGCCACTTTCTTAAACTGATTTCGTTAATTAATTTTTCCAAGGAGCATCACCAGATACAGTGATACCCATACTACGCGCTGTACCAGCAACCATTCTCATAGCTGATTCTACAGTAAATGCATTCAAATCTGGCATCTTATCTTCCGCAATCTGTTTTATTTGATCCCATGAAATGGAAGCAACTTTCTTACGGTTAGGCTCTCCCGATCCGCTCTTAAGCTTCGCTGCATCTTTTAATTGAACAGCTACCGGTGGAGTTTTAATGATAAAATCAAAAGATTTGTCGGCATATACAGTGATCACAACAGGTAATACTTGACCTGGTTTGTCTTGCGTACGAGCGTTAAATTGCTTACAGAAATCCATAATGTTCACACCTTTAGCACCTAATGCAGGTCCTACCGGTGGAGATGGATTCGCAGCTCCGCCCTTCACTTGTAATTTTACTAACGCACTGACTTCTTTTGCCATTTTTTCTGTGATTTAATTTGTTAAATGTTTGTTAGTAAGTTGGAAGCAATAACGTAACATTTAATTCTCGATGGCAACAAAACATAGTTTTGCAACCAAACGAGGTGCAAAGATAACTAAATATCTGATAATAAAAAAGTATTTTTTCTTTTTTTATTTACCTAGTAATAAGCGTACTTGGTCCCCCCAGGCACCGATCATCAAGTCCGGAATCTTATCCCCATTCACATCCCCCACATCGATCCCCCAGGCTCGCTCCACCGTCACCTTCGGAATGGCCTCCTTTGTGGCAAAACTGAACTTGCCCGAACCGTCATTCTTCAAGGCCTGGACCTGCATCGCCTCAAATGGCGGAATCTTCAATGCACTCAATATTATATCTAGATCCCCGTCGCGATCATAGTCGATCACATTACAGGCATAGGTTGAAAATTCATAGGCAGGGATCCTGGCATCTGTCTCATCAACAAATTTTCCCTCACCTTTATTAATAAATAAACGTCCCGTAGGGTTTCGCTCCTTCTTTCCACCATTACTGGTCAGGTTGGCAAAGAAAATATCATCCTTTCCATCCTTATCGGCATCGAATACGATGACCTCCCGACTATGCAAGGGCTCTGTGGTTTGCAAAGCACCCTCCTGTTCTGTAAATTTTCCCTTACCATCATTGAAATACAATCGGCTCGGTGGAGTTTCGGTACCCAATACCATATCTAAATCACCATCGCCATCGGCATCAAATAATTTGACCGACTGCACCTCGTCCTTGTTGTCAGGCAGACTTCCCGGTGCCGAATCAATCAGGTAGCCCGGTTTATTCGGATCATTTAACCAAATAAAGGTCCTTGCCCCTTCGCCGGTATTACCAATAACGATATCCGGCAACCCATCTCCATTCACATCCCCTATATCCAATCCATTGCCCTCACTCTTGCCCAACAAAGGGTCTGAAACATTCCGAAAGGTGCCATCCCCATTTCCTAAATAATATTCATGGGTTTTATTGTCTTCAGCGACGAATATCACATCTGAAAAACCATCATTGTCCATATCGGCAACACGCACATGCTCTGTATCGTTATTTTCATTCACAAAAACATCCTTCTTCCAAGTGAAATTACCATTGCCGTCATTGATATAAAGACGGTTGGGTTGCATTTCCAGCGCAAAGATGGCATCCAATGCGCCATCTCCATTCACATCTACCAAAGCAACATCCAAAGCATGCGTCTTTGGATCCAGGGGTATGCTGCCTTCTGTAACGTCAGAAAAATAAGCGGTCTCATTATCCTGTGCAAAAACAGTATGTCCTTGGCTTAGGGCAAGAAAAATCAATGCATAGCCCAAATATTTGGGCTTAAAATTTAGAATAATCATAAGCTTATTTTTTAAGGTTTACAGAAATTGTGTCTATAACTACTTATTATCAACAGTTTACAGCAACATTTGTTTGTAGACCCTATTTCAGCCCTTCATACAGCGCCTTGCTCAAGGTCAGCTGATCATCATCCCCTTTAAATTCCCAATACATGGCCCCTAGGATGCCTTGGGATTTGATATAGGCAGCTTTTTCCCGGATCGACCTTTCATTCTCAAAGGTCAACACCAACTTCCCGGTGCTGTCCACTAAATAAGGTACTTTCGATTCATCATCCCATTTTTCTTCAAACTGGGTCAACTTGGGTATGTTTCGGAACATCACAAAATCACTCACCTGCACTTTATCTCCTCTTCCATAGAATGGAATCCCCATCACCAATTTGTTCTTCGGAACACCGGCATCAATATGGGCTTGCAAGGCTTCTACCAAGGTAATACGTCCAGCAAGATCCGATTTATATAGACTATTATGTTGCAATGGAGGTTTTGAGACATCATACATCATGATATTCACAAAATCAATATCCTTATCGATCGCTCTAAAATCAATATATTTTCCATCTGCTATGGTCGCTAGGGTCAATAATTTTTTCGGACCGATTGCCTTACGGATATCCTGCATTAAAAGGGTAAAGTTCTTGGTATCATCGGGAGAGGAAGATATGCCCGCTTCATCACTGGTCGGATATTCCCAATCAATATCGATTCCATCCAGATCAAATTCCTTTACGATCTTTTGGCAATCTTTAGCAAAGCCCAATCTATTGTTCTTGTCTGCTGCCATTTCACTGAATCGACCGGAGGTCCAGCCACCGATCGACAACAAGATCTTAAGATCCGGATGATTCTTTCTTAAGGCTACAATCTCCTTTAACCTTGCTGGGTTATCTATTTTCACCCCATTGAAAGTCTCATTGACATGGCCAAAGGCATAATTAATATGGCTGATCAAATTAGGGTCAGGCATCGGACCTTTCCCCGAAGTAACATAAGCGATGATTACAGGCTTCTTCCCTTGGGCAACCAAGCTAAAGGGAACTGCAAACAGCATAATTAGAGCCATTAGGATCAGCTTGTTCGTGTGATTTCTTTTCATAGTATTATGATATTATAGTTTAAGTTTTATACCAAAACGGTTCAACAAGATGCCAAACCAAAGCATTAAATAGGCCCATAGCAAGGAACCCAATACAGCTAACCACATCTGGTCAGGCTGCTTATAGAAAAACAAGGGAATACCGAATCCCCAAACCAAGAAATAGATCAGGTCGGGAGCCAAATAAGTAGTTAATGAATTTTGACCCGCCAGTTCAAAAAGTCGACTATATTTATTATTCCCTCTGACATCTATAAAGTAATAGACCAGGACAAATAGCATAATGCTGATCCCGTTGCAAAGCATGCCCCAGGATGGAGTCGCTTGGATCTTGGACACGATGAACCATTGATGGAATATCAAGCCCACAACCAAGCTAATAAGGCCATACATGGCTAGATAAATAGCCAGCTTCTTCCAATCCTTTGAATATTTTTTAACAATCAGGGTCGCTGCCATTCCTGAAAGCACAATCATCGGCACATTCCCATGAAGGACCACATCAAAAAATTCCTGGAAAGAAAACATCTGCGGAATCCAACCGCTCAAGGATGCTACATTCAGGAATAAGAAAAAGATAATGGCCAAGAATGCAGCCCAAAGCTTGTCCCGAAGCAGCAGATAGACCGAACCTGCTACCAGATATCCCCAACCGATCTGCCCTAAAATGCCCCACCAACTCTTCTCAAACCAAGCCGGTGATTCTGGAGTTCCAGCCCGAAATATATAGGCTAAACCAAGCAGCCCTACTATTCCCAACAACTTCAGCCCGACAAATAGGTTCTTATTTCTATCCTTTGGATAGTTATTCCAGATCAAAAAGATACAGACATAGACCAATCCTATCCACAGCAACTTGTTCATGCCCGTCATTTCCGGATTCAAGCTGCTGGAATTAACCACCAATAATCCAATAATGATCAAGCTAATCGACCTGCTGATGATATGAAACCAGATCTGCCAGGTCGGTTCACCTATTTTCCGTCTAGCAGCCACCGCATAAGGAATTGCCATACCCACCATAAAAAGGAAGCCCGGAAACACCCAATCCGCCAAACCCATACCATCCATATCAGCTTCCGTATGCAACAGCCATTTCGGTACCCCAGGAATAAAGAGATCATTGACAAACAACATCAAGAACAAGGTCAAGCCTCGCATAATATCAATAGCACGAACCCGTAATTTCTTAGGTTCAGGCGGATAAGAAGTAATGGATGGTGACTTCGACATCATTAATTTAGGTAATTCAATTCCTAAATATACAAAATTGAATCGGACTTGAATGCTATGGAGTAAGCCGGGTCTAAGACGATCATAGCGGAGCCGAGATGACTATTAATAGTGTCCAAAGGATCATCGAAGTCGAGATGACCAACAATAGTATCCTAAAGGAGCAGAGCCGAGATGACGTTCGGGGATCATACTCACAAAGGTTGAGAGACAATCAGCGGAGGCGAGATGACGTTCAACCGTCGGGTTTGGAGGATGGGCCAAGACCTATTCCCATTCCGGTGTCATCGTGACGAAGGAACGATCTCGGAACCATACTAACAATGATTGCATTGGCGTACAGGTCCTGCACCTTTCGGTGCACGATGACAGAGCCTGATGGAAGAGAACCGTACAGATTCTTCACTACTCGTTCAGAATTGGAAATGAGTTAAAGAGGGATTAATAGAAAGCTAATTAGCGAAGCCGAGATACCGCCCAACCATCGGAATATGATCTTGGTCCATCCTCACATCCCTTCCATCCTGGTTCATTCCATGATCTTGGCCCATCCTCTCATCCATTCCATCCTGGTTCAAATACCAATGGGCGAATTCAATTCGCCCCTACCAAAATTGACAAATTTATAGCCGAATGATATTCTTCCAATAATCCTGTGCCGGGTCTCAAACGGTTATCTAGCGGAGCCGAGACACCGCCCAACCAACGGAATATGATCTTGGCCCATCCTTGGTTGGTGAGCGGAGTCGAACCACAAAAAAAAGCCCTATCCAACTGGATAGGGCTTCTAATGTCTTTTGTTTGCTGTCTAAAAAGAACTTACTCTTTTTCAACTTGCATATAATTCAGCTCAAGAGGCGTCTTACGACCGAATACTTTTACCATTACGGTTAATTTCTTCTTATCTTCATGTACCTCTTCGATTTCACCTGTAAATCCGTTGAAAGGACCGTCGTTTACTTTTACGGTCTCACCAACGTAATAAGGAACGCTGATTGATTCACCTTGCTCAGCCATTTCGTCAACCTTACCTAAAATACGGTTAACTTCAGCTGGACGTAGAGGGATTGCATTACCTGCTTTATCACCTAGGAATCCGATTACACTATTTACGTTTTTGATTGCGTGTTCGATCTCACCGTCCAATGCCGCTTCGATCAAAACATACCCAGGGTAGTAGTTACGTTCTTTGGCAACTTTCTTGCCATCGCGCATTTGGTAGTATTTCTCCATAGGGATCAATACTTGGGTAACCAAATGTTGTATGCCCAAGCGGTTGATTTCAGCTTCAAGGTATTGTTTTACCTTCTTCTCTTTTCCGCTAACAGCACGCACAACGTACCACTTTAAACTTTGATCTGCCATAATACTGTTGGATTAGAAAATTAAGACGCTGTATTGTACAGCAATTCCATTACATTACTTGATGCTTTATCCATTATAAAAATCACCAAGGCAATAATAACAGATGCAATAAGTACAATAACCGCATGACTTTGTAATTGCGCCCAAGTAGGCCAAGTCACTTTCTCAGTAACCTCTGTATAAGAGTCCTTAATAAAATCAAGTACTTTTGCCATTTTTTAAGTTTCTATTTTTATTAGCACGGGCACTAGGATTCGAACCCAGATCGAAGGTTTTGGAGACCTCTATTCTACCATTGAACTATGCCCGTGTAGATTTTTTTGATGTTGCAAATATAGGCTTTAGACCCCATTGCAGCAAATATTATTTCAATTTATTTGCGATTTCCGCAAGATTTCTTTCTGGTCAAACTATTCTTTTTTAGCTACCGAACTCCCCTACTTCGCTAAGTATTTGAGGCTCAACAAAAACGAATAATTCAGAAAAAATAAGCTAATTAGCCGGAGCCAATTAGCTTATCTTTTATTTAGATAATCCTTTGGGATTATTTAATGATTTCAGTTACCTGACCAGCACCTACTGTTCTACCACCTTCACGGATAGCGAAACGTAGACCTTTTTCCATAGCGATAGCGTTGATCAACTTAACAGTGATTGTTACGTTATCACCTGGCATAACCATCTCAGTACCTTCTTCTAGAGTGATCTCTCCAGTTACGTCAGTTGTACGGAAATAGAATTGAGGACGGTATTTGTTGAAGAAAGGAGTGTGACGACCACCTTCTGCTTTCGACAATACGTAAACCTCAGCTTTGAAGTCTGTGTGTGGAGTTACTGAACCTGGTTTACAGATAACCATACCACGACGGATATCAGTTTTCTCAATACCACGTAACAATAAACCTACGTTATCACCAGCCTCACCGTAATCTAAGATCTTACGGAACATCTCAACACCTGTTACTGTAGATTTCAAGTTCTCAGCACCCATACCTAAGATCTCAACTGGATCACCAGAGTTGATTACACCTCTTTCGATACGACCAGTTGCAACTGTACCACGACCTGTGATCGAGAATACGTCTTCGATAGGCATCAAGAAAGGAAGATCTGTCAAACGTGGAGGGATTGGAATGTAGTTATCTACAGCATCCATCAATTCCATGATTGAATCAACCCATTGAGTCTCTCCGTTCAAAGCACCTAATGCAGAACCTTTGATTACTGGAACATCGTCTCCTGGGAATTCGTAGAATGATAATAATTCACGAACTTCCATCTCAACTAAGTCTAATAACTCAGCGTCATCAACTAAGTCAACTTTGTTCAAGAAAACTACTAACGCAGGAACACCTACCTGACGAGCTAATAGGATGTGCTCGCGAGTTTGAGGCATAGGACCATCTGTAGCAGCAACTACGATGATAGCTCCATCCATCTGTGCAGCACCAGTTACCATGTTCTTAACGTAATCGGCGTGACCTGGACAGTCAACGTGTGCATAGTGACGGTTAGCTGTTTGGTATTCTACGTGTGAAGTGTTAATTGTGATACCACGCTCTTTCTCTTCAGGAGCAGAGTCAATTGAATCAAATGAACGAGCCTCTGAAAAACCTTTATCAGCTAAAACTTTAGTGATAGCAGCTGTTGTAGTTGTTTTACCGTGGTCAACGTGACCGATAGTACCAATGTTTAAGTGCGGTTTACTACGGTCAAATTTCTCTTTTGCCATGTTTATGCGAATTAGTAATTATAAAATATTTCTTTTAATTAATCTTACAAAGTTACAAAACTTATGTATTCGAGCCAAAGATGGGATTTGAACCCACGACCTCTTCCTTACCAAGGAAGTGCTCTACCCCTGAGCTACTTCGGCTTTCAAAAAGCTTATTTACAGATATAAGCCTCTACCCTTTCAAAAATAAATTGTTAAGAAGACAGAGACTTAGATTTGTTTTATAAATTGAGCGGAAGACGAGGTTCGAACTCGCGACCTATAGCTTGGAAGGCTATCGCTCTACCAACTGAGCTACTTCCGCTTTTCAGTTTTACACTCAGGAATTCTGGCCTTTAACAACCAGAAGAATGAAAACTTTTTGGTGGAGGGAGAAGGATTCGAACCTTCGAAGCCGAAGCAACGGATTTACAGTCCGTCCCATTTGACCGCTCTGGAACCCCTCCAGACCTACAACTTGCGTTGTTTTTGAGCCTCCTATCGGAATCGAACCAATGACCTACTGATTACAAGTCAGTTGCTCTACCAGCTGAGCTAAGGAGGCGTGCTTTATTTAATAAAACTTTCTGTTTTAAAGAACGGCTATCTTTGGATAGCGAGTGCAAAAATCTAATATTTATCTGATATTCGCAAGTTTTATTTTTAATTTTTTTTCTACTTAAAGAACAATCCCTTTTCGGTACTCATTTTCCCGATTTGATGTTGCAAAGATAGCTACTCCATGAACATATCAAAAATATTTGGTCATTTTTTTTGCTCCTGAAAACCATATCATTGATATGCAAGTAAATAATTTTCATATTCCATTTCAAAGGATACCCTATATTTGCACAAATAACTCGGATTGCTTTGAAAAAATATTCGCTATTAATATCGCTATTTATCGGCCTTTGTATCTCCCCTAAGCTTGGAAACGCCCAAGAAAAACCTGGAATCATCCAAAAATTGATGCAAAAATTCGTCTCCTCCAAGAAAGATTCTTCCCGATCCGGAAGCTTCGTCGTCCTGCCTGCCATCGGTTATGCACAGGAAACTGGATTCGAATACGGCATCGCAAGTACCTATAATTTCTATATCGACAAAGAAAACCTAGATAGCAGAACCTCAAACGTTACCCTAATCGGTACCTTGACCACCAAAAAACAAAAGAATATAAAACTGACCTCCGACATCTGGACTAAGAACAATGACTACCATATATTAACCGAAATGCGCTTCAGAGATTGGCCTTTCAATTTCTATGGCCTCGGAAATGATACCTGGAAAGCAGATGAAGATTATCTGGACCAAAAACTCTACCGCATCAAACTGGATGGGGAAAAGAGATTCGCCCCTAATTTTTATGCCGGTGTCAATTTAAATTACGAGAACTTCGAATTCAAGGATATGGAAGCTGGTGGTGTTTTTGAATCTCCAGAAGTGTATGGTAAAGATGGTGGCCAATACCTAGCCCTTGGTGTTTCTGCCCTATATGACACCCGTAATAACACCACATACTCTACCAACGGATTTTATAGCCGGGTAAAATATAGCTTTGCCCCTAACTTCTTTGGGAAGGATAATTTCACGGGAAACCAAATCGAACTGGATGTTCGTGGCTTTTATCCGATCAATAAAAAACTCACCATCGCCGCCCAAGGTCTGTACCGTGGCACCTACGGTAAAAACGTACCATTCTATGTCATGCGTGAACTGGGTGGGGATATGACCATGCGTGGATATTACCTGGGCCGATACAAGGACAAAAATTACCTTACTGCGCAAGCAGAACTGCGATACCGTTTCATCCCTCGTATTGGCGTCAATGCATTCCTAGGTACGGGTAGCACCTTTTCAAAACAACATGATATACGCCTGATTCCGTCCTACGGTGCTGGATTACGCTATTTCTTCAGCCTTGAACACAATAGCAGCATCCGTTTAGACTATGCTTATGGCGAACAGAGACCGGGAGAGAAAAGACAGTCTGGCTTTTACTTAAGTATCAGTGAGGCTTTTTAATGAGAGAAAATAAAAAGAGGGGTTAAACTTATTTTATCAGTGCCCTAAAGATATCTCAGCAGGAAATCTTGTTTTCTTTGCCCATCCCTTTTCATTAGGATACCAAAATTGAACAAATTGATAGATACGGTCACTCGCTGGTCGGCAATCAGTTTTTTCCATTGCCTCTTTTGTTTATAGGGCTCATGGAAAACAATGATTTTCCCAGCATCTATCAATGGCAAGATAACTTCAGAATCCTCCTTCCCATTTACCAAATAAGATTGCGCATCTGGATTCTGTAGATCATCACTCAACATATTGACCTCCCAAAAACTCAGGATCTTCTTTAACAATGGAAAATAATTTGGATTGAAACCTTCCGGAAATTCAACAAAATTTGGGCTTTTATAGCTAGGGTTATAAATTACCTTTTCCGTCAAGGCATACACAAATGGGGAATGCGTACCATGCCTGCTGTTGGAAACCAAAAAATGATAGATATAGTCGAAGTAATACCGCATTGCGGCACAAAAATACAAATTGCTTTAGAATTGCAAGGTAAAGGTACTGCCTTCTCCTTCCACACTGTCCACAGAGATATTGCCGCCATGCATTAACATGATCTGCTTGCTAAGGGTCAGACCAACACCGGTACCTGTCTTTTTGGTCGTAAAGAATGGCGTAAAGATCTGTTCTTGGATTTCCGGAGACATCCCTGCGCCATTGTCCTGGATCTTCAATTGGATATGGTCCTTGGTCTCGATGGCTGACAAACTGATATAAGGCTCCTCTTCCTCCTTTACCGCTTCGATTGCATTCAATAATAAGTTGATGATGACCTGTTCCAGCAGATTGACATCCGCTCTCAATATCATCCGGGTATTCTTGATGATAATGTCGACATCTATATTTTTTTGGATCAAGGTAGGCTCCAATAATTGATAAATATTTTCAAAAAGTTGAACGACCAGTATCTCGGAAAACTGAGGCTGATCAACCTTATTGATCAACCGATAGCTCTTAGCAAACTGCAACAGCCCCTCACTTCTGCGCTTGATGGTAAAAATACCCAACTTTAAATCTTCAATATCCTGTTCGCCTTCCCAATGTTCTAAACGATCATGTAAGGTTTCCGCCAAGGAGCTGATTGGACCAATGGAGTTCATGATTTCATGGGTCAGTACCCGCAATAATTTATGCCAAGCCCTAGTTTCAGTTTCATCAATGGCCTCATTGATATTCTGATAGACGATAATGCGAAATGAGCCATCTTGCGTTTCAAAGCCCGAGCTTTGCATCAATAACTTAATCTTGCCTTTACTGGAATGGGCAGTTTCCATTTGATGCTTGCCCACCTGCAACTGCATGGTCTTGATATAAAGTTCAGGATGTCGTTTTTGCATACCTGAAATATTGCCCAGATGCGGAACTTGAAAAAGCTCCTTAAAGGCTTCGTTTAGCCAAATAACCTTCCCTGATTCAGCATGGTAAAATATGATGGCGGTATCCAACATATTGATGACCTTATTCAGGTACTGGTGTTGCAATGCCTGATCGATACTGATATTCTTATAGACCTCGTTGATCTGATTGAAAGCAGTATATAACTGCCCTTCAACAGATTTTTCCCTTTTCACCACAAACCTTCTTGTGAAATCACGATACTTCACCGCTTCGGAAAATTCTACCATCTGTTTCAAAAGAAATCGATGCTTTGAGAACATCCTATAGGAAAGGATCAGCAAAAAGAAAAAACCTAGACCGGCATAAAGATAAAAACCCTTAAATATCAAAAATGCTATACCTACGGCCAAAGCCATAAGGAACAGCATCTTAAAAAAATCTGCTATAGCCAGTTTGGTCATTATTAAAGGTTATATTTTTCTAATCGACGATATAATGCCGCACGAGTAAGGCCCAATTCCTTTGCTGCCTTGCTGATATTACCGTTATAGCGTTCAATGGCAGATTTGATGGCCTTACGCTCCATCTCTTCGAGATTATGGGATGAAAAATCGTCCACTATAGGTTTATCGGGCAACTGTTGTTCTATGGGTGAGAACAAAATGTCTTCAGGACGGATACTCTGCTGATCAGACATGATCACAGCCCGTTCTATACTGTATTGTAATTCGCGAACATTCCCCGGGAAATGATAGCCTTTTAATTTATTTATAGCATCCGCTTCCAATCCGCCAATGTTCTTATGGTATTTTTCATTATAGAATTTCAGAAAATGCTCCGCGAGAAGTGGGATATCACCTACCCGTTCCCTCAATGCAGGAACTTGGATTTCCAAGGTATTGATCCTATAGACTAAATCCTTCCTAAACCGACTCTCGTCAGCCAAAACTTTTAAGGGTACATTGGTAGCCGAGATCAAACGGATATCCACCGGAATAGCTTGACTGGAACCTAGAGGAACCACGGCCCTATTTTGGAGTACACTGAGTAATTTTGCCTGCTGCTGCAAACTGATGTTTCCAATTTCATCCAAAAACAAAGTTCCCGAATCGGCATGTTCAAAGCGACCTTTACGATCCTCCCGAGCATCGGTAAAGGCACCTTTCTTATAGCCAAAAAGTTCAGATTCAAATAAGGTTTCTGTCAGGGAACCCACATCCACCTTGACAAAAGCTTTCTTAGACCGTAAGGAACGCTGATGGATGGCATTAGCGATCAAATCCTTACCCGTACCATTCTCCCCTAAGATCAGGATATTAGCCTCAGTAGGCGAAACCTTATCCAACTTATATTGCAATTCTTCCATAATGGGAGAATTCCCAATAATTCCATGATGTTCACGGGGGCTGACGATCTGTTTCTCCTTTTGATTAGGTTTATTTTCTTCGTAAATACTGTTTAGGGTATTGAGCAACTGTTCATTTTGCCAAGGCTTAACGATGAAGTCAGAAGCACCTTGCTTCAGCGATTTCACAGCAAGGTCTACAGCTCCATAGGCAGTGATCATGACCACATTCACCTTTGGAAAATGCGTCTTGATCTTGGACAACCAAAACAAGCCTTCATTACCTGTATTGATGGCACTTTTGTAGTTCATATCCAGCATAACAATATCAACTGGATTCTTTTCCAGGATATTCATTAACCTCTCCGGATTATGTTCTACCAGTACTTCTTTGACGTTTGGTCTTAATAATATTCGTGTGGCGGTTAATAAATCTTGATCATCATCAACAACAAGAATGGTCGCTTTTTTCATTTAAAGCTAAGTTAATTATAAATTCAATGAACCTGCATAATAATCATTCACATATTTTTGCATCAACCATTCATATTGCCTAATGATCAATTGACTACGGGTGGCATCTAATTTATTCTTAGCCGTTAAATAAATGACAGAATTGCTGTTGCCGGCCTCGAAATGCACGGTTGCAATCCGAAAGGACTCTGCATAACTGATTTCTTGGTCCCGTAGATTCAGTACATTCTTTTGGGTAATGTTCAGATCGAAAACCGCTTGTGCCGTCCTCATCCTTAGATCATTACGCATAATATCCCTACTAAAATTCGCATCATCTAAGGATACTTGGGCCAAACGAACCTGGGTTCTGTTCTTGAACTGATTAAAGATCGGAATGGACAGAGTCAATCCCACCCCTTTACTCAGGTTATTCTTGATCTGATTGAATATTGCCCCGCCTTCTTTGCTATAGTTGGAGCTCATTCCACCGCTTAATGAAACACTAGGCCAATAATTAGATTTCGCCAGCTTTATGCCTTCCTCCATTTCTTTGATTCTCCAATCCAAGGCCTTATATTGAGGCAGGATATCCAAGGATTGCTGAAATAATTCCTCAGAACTCTTCGCTTGGATTTCGGTAGGGATATCGATAGCTTCTAATGACCCTACATTATTGACGTCCACATTCATCAAACCAGCCAGTTCTACCCGGGCATTGTTCAAGGTTTGTTTCGTTAATTCTACGGTGTTCAGGTCACTGCTGTATTGTCCTTTGATATCATATAGATCACCCGGATTGGTAGCCCCTTCCCTATTCAAGACCTCATGTCTATTTAGTTGCTCTTTAGTTACTGCCAATTGTCCCTCCGTCTGGATCAACATATCTTGTGCGGTCAAGACCTTGACATAAGCTTCTATAACGTCCAGTTTCAGTTCATTGACAAAGCCTTCATACTCCAGTTTGCCAGCATCAAGCGCATTGGACCGCATTCGGATATTATGGATAATATAGAAACCATTGAAGATGGGAACATTTAAGCTCAGGGATTGGCGCCCTGAGCTATTGTTCTGATCTATATATTGATTGGTAGTCGGATCGATGGACCTACCTTGAGAAATGTCATGACCGATATTGGCATTCAATGATGGTAAACGGTCATACTTGGCTTGTTTGTACTGAAGATCTGCACGATCGATTACCAGTTCATTTCTTTTTAAAGTAGGATTATTCTGTATCGCTTGCTGAATGCAATCGGCCAAGGACAGAGAACCACTCTGCCCTTTTGCCGTGCTAACTAAACAACAAACAATTATGATTACGTATATGTAATTTCTTTTCATCTAAAATCTTATTTCCCACTGCATTCCATAGGCTGTGCCAAATAATTAAAACATTGTTTATCAACATATTAATAATTAAAGAAAGCATAAGCTGTTCGAAGCCGAACATGAAAGTGTTCGCTTATGAACACTGAAAGCGATCAACAGCGGTGATTTTTTGAAGACTAGCCATGCATCCCTCAAATTTTGCATAAAGGATCTTGCCTGACTGGATGAATAATTGACCAAATTCGAGACATATTCGGAATTTTCGCAAAATGCCCTGCATGAAGTCGAATATTTTCTCGAAGCTGCCTCGAACATGGGTCGAATGAGACCAATAAAATGTAGCCTATTTTTCAGTGCAAAAGTAAATCCCAACATTTTTAAGCTTTTTAATTAAGTCCTTGAAAACCCAAATCAGCCCTACTATATAATTGCCTGCTTTTTTATTGTTCAGCATCGCACAATTACTGTTCGCTTTCGAACAGTCACATCTAGCATACTTTATTTAAAACATTGATTTTCATCATTTTAAAACTTTGGCACAACCTTGTATATGCATATTGCAAATTTGAACATAGAATTACATGGACAGACCAATTGAACAAAAGAAGTGGAATAGCAAAAGGATCCTAACTGTAGCTGGAATTGCAGGTATTGTTGCGCTGATCGGTGCGAGTTATTACTATACCAGTGGAAACAGCAAGTTGAATGTTGATGCAGAGCGTATTTCCATCTTTGAAGTTAAAGAAGATACATTTCAAGAATTCATTCCTATAAATGGTACCGTTCTTCCTATCAGCAGTATCTATCTAGATGCTTCAGTTGGAGGCCGTGTCGAAGAAAAGTATGTTGAAGATGGGGCACACCTGCATAAAGGAGATCCCATTATGCGTCTTTCCAATACAGATATGGAATTGAGTTTAGTTCAGAACGAAACTCAGGTCTTGAACCTTTTGACACAAGCTCAAATTGCACAGACCAATGCGCAACAGGCTTCCATTTCCAACAAAAACCAAATGGCAGATGTAGAACAGGCCTACAAGGAATCAAAACGTATATATGAATTGAACAAAAAACTTTTGGAAGAGAAAGCGATCGGTTCTCAGGAATATCAGAAATCGCTGAACGAATATAACTACCAAAAGGAAAGGGTTGAATTGACCAAGCAGATCTTGAAACAGGATGAAATTTCCAACAACCAAAAATTGAGTCAAGACCGCAAGACATACCAAAGTACCCAACAGGCATTGGATCTGATGCGCAAGAAAGTTGGGGATTTGATCCTTCGTGCTCCAGTTGACGGACAATTGACATCATTTGATGCGGAAGTTGGACAAAATAAGAACCCAGGTGAACGACTAGGCCAGATCGACGTACTGACTGGATTCAAGGTTCGTGCAGAAATTGATGAACACTATATCAACCGCATCTTCCCTGACCTTAAGGGACAATTCAGTATAGGTAATAAAACCTATGAGCTAAGGATCAAAAAGGTGTACACCCAAGTCAAAGACGGAAGATTCCAAGTGGATATGGAATTTGTCGGTGAAAGACCAGAAGGCATCCGTCGTGGTCAAACCTTAACTATCCGCTTAGCCTTAAGTGATGAAACTAAGGCAATACTATTAGCCAAAGGAGGTTTCTACCAACAGACCGCTGGAAACTGGATTTTCAAACTGGATAAGGATGGAAAAACAGCTTACCGCACAGATTTACAACTAGGAAGGCAGAATCCTGAATATTATGAAGTGTTAAATGGATTGAAACCTGGTGATAAAGTGGTGGTTTCGAGTTATGAAACTTATGATAAAATACAGGAATTAAACATAAAGCAATAAGTGTTTGCCTATTAACCGTCGTCAGTGAACCGCTAATTCGAGGCGACGGTTATTGAAAAGAAAACCAAATGAATAAATAAAACAATAAAGGCATGTCGAAGCGCTGTGATGGCTAGGAAAGCCTCACAGTAATTCGGCATAAAGACAAAACAACCAACAAATAGATTATGATCAAAAACTTCATAAAATCCGCCTTTAGAAACCTCTGGAAAACCAAGGGATATAGCTTCTTGAATATTTTTGGTTTAGCGTTGGGGATAACCGTAACAGCATTGATTTTCCTTTGGGTTCAAGACGAGCTATCCTACAATGATTATTTCAGCAATAAAAAGGACATCTATGTAGCTAAGTCAAAGCAGACTTATGATGGAAATATCAATGTATTTGGCGCTACACCAGGTCCATTTGCCAAAGCCCTAAAAAAAGATATCCCAGGCATTCTCAATTCAGGCAGGATTGATTGGGGAAATACTAAACTATTTACAGTTGGAGACAAGAAAATCTATCAATCTGGAAATTATGTAGATCCAGAAATCCTCAGTATCCTCAATCCGGAATTCTTGGCAGGAGACGCAAAAACAGCCTTAGATAACCCAAGCAGTATAGTTTTGAGTGAATCCACTGCCAAACGCTTCTTCAATGATGATAACCCTGTTGGAAAGACCATAAAGTTCGACAACAATCAAGTTTATACCGTGTCAGCTGTTACTAAGGATTTTCCAAAAAATACGAATTTTCGATATGATTGGCTCCTGAATTTCAAAATCCTGGAAGCCAATAAAGATTTTGGATATGATTTCTGGGGAAATAACAGTATACAAACCATTGTACAATTAGAGCCAAATGCAGATTTAAATGCAGTGAATGCGAAGGTTAAGAATTACATAGCCGAGATCAACAATGATAAAGAAGCCAATTCGGAGAATTTCCTTTACCCGATGGAAAGATGGCGCATGTACGATCGTTTTGAACAAGGCATTGAAAAGGATGGAAGAATAAAAAATGTTCGATTATTTACTTCAATCGCTTGGTTGGTCTTATTAATTGCTTGTATCAATTTCATGAACCTGTCGACTGCAAGGTCTGAGAAAAGAGCAAAAGAAGTTAGCATGCGTAAGATTGTTGGTGCCAAGAAAGGCTCCTTGATCATGCAATTCTTGGGAGAATCCATTGTTTTCGCATTTGTTGCCGGCATTTTGGCTATCGGAATGGTCAAATTAGGTCTACCGACATTTAATACCATGGTCAACAAAGAGCTTGCGATTGATTTTGGCAATTGGCAACAAATTGGATTTATTAGCGCCATTATTTTAGTGGTTGGAATTATATCCGGAAGTTATCCAGCCTTTTTCCTTTCTTCTTTTGATCCATTGACCACATTGAAGGGTGGCAAGAGAAAAGCCGGAAGCAGCAATCTTATCCGAAAAGGATTGGTCATTACCCAATTTACAGCAGCCATTATCTTAATGATATGTACCTCTGTCATTTACCTTCAGATCCAGTTTGCCAAGAACCGGGATTTAGGTTTTGACCGTAGCCAGGTTATTATGACGAATATTTTAGGGGATATGTCCAAACACATCCCTGTAATCAAACAGGAATTGAAAGCCACCGGCAATGTGGAGACAGTAGGATTGAGCCGTGGAAGTGTTTTACAAGTTGGTTCCAATACCTCCTCATTCGAATGGGATGGTAAAGATCCAAAGTCTTCGATCTTGATTGGCTTTTCCTTTGTAGATGAGGATTTCGTAGATGCCTTGAGCATGAAAATCATGGATGGGAGGACGTTCAGACCTAACCTATTAGGCGATAGCAGTTCGGTATTAATCAATGAAAGCATGGCGAAACTGATTCAACCCGATGGCAGGGTGGCTGGGAAGTTGATCAAGTTTCAAGGGGAAGCATTAACTGTGGCAGGCGTTGTAAAAAATTATGTCTACAACAGTATTTATGATGAAGCAGAGCCTTTGGTATTGGCACCTTTAGCTTTAGGAAAAGCCTATGGCGTAGAAGCAGGGATATTAAACATCAAAACGAAACCGGGGGTGGACTTTCCTAAGGTATTGAAAGAGATTGAGGGAATCGTGAAGAAGTATAACCCCGATTTCCCATTCAATTATACCTTTTTGGATGATGATTTTAACAACTATTTTTCTTCAGAAATGATGCTGCAAAAGTTGGCAAGCCTATTCTCTATTTTGGCCATCATTATTTCCTGTCTAGGGTTATTGGGATTGGCTGCATTTTCGGCAGAACAAAGAGCTCGAGAAGTCAGTATCCGTAAGGTATTGGGTGCATCTGTAGGTCGTTTGGTGAGAATGTTGAATACAGAATTTATTATTTTAGTTGGGATTTCATGTTTAATAGCCTATCCCATCGCTTGGTGGTTTATGCAAGATTGGCTAAAGGGATACAATTATCACATGGATATGCCTTGGATGATCTTCCTGATGGTTGCAGGTCTAGCCATAGTCATTGCATTATTTACCATCAGTACGCAAGCTTTGCGGGCAGCAACGAGCAACCCTACGAAAACATTGAGGAACGAATAACATTAACCTATTATAAAACTGAAATTTATTTATTTTAAACAAAGAAACACATGATAAAAATAACCAATCTTCAAAAATTCTACCGTACCGAGGAGGTAGAGACCGTTGCCTTGAACAATGTGAATATCCATGTTAAGGAAGGTGAATTTGTTGCAGTAATGGGACCTTCGGGATGTGGAAAGTCTACCCTTTTGAACATTATCGGTCTTTTGGATGATTTGGATGAAGGTAGTTATCTTTTCAATAATATTGAGGTGGCACATTTCAAGGAAAACAAACGCTCGGATTTGCGTAAGCACAATATTGGATTTGTATTCCAAAGTTTCAACCTGATCGATGAATTGACCGTATTTGAAAACGTGGAACTTCCTTTGGTCTACACCAATGTCCCTCCCGCAGAACGTAAGAAACGCGTGGAAGAGGTACTGGAGAAAGTTCAGATTATGCACCGCCGTAATCACTTCCCACAACAGCTTTCCGGTGGTCAGCAACAACGTGTTGCCGTTGCCCGTGCGGTAGTCAATAATCCCAAACTGATCCTTGCCGATGAGCCTACTGGTAACTTGGACTCCAGCAATGGTAATGAAGTTATGCAGCTATTGACCGAACTCAATGAAAGCGGCACAACAATCGTTATGGTTACCCACTCAGAGCATGATGCAAAGTTTTCGGATCGCGTGATCCGGATGCTGGATGGTCAGGTAATATTGGAGACTACAACGGCATTGTAGGGTTTAGTATTTAGTAGAAAGTATTTAGTATTTAGACTTTGTTAAACTTTTGATATAACTGCCGGCCTAAAAGGCCGGCTTTTTTGTGTAAGGTTTTGGGATTTGAACCAGGATGGATGGGATGGGAGGATAGACCAAGATTATTGGCGGATTACCTATTTTCAACCATATATTAATCAAGGTTGGTAGGGGCGTATCGAATACGCCCGCCGTTGATCTGTCCATGAATATTATCGCAATTTAGGGTGTTATTCTTCGAAAAAATTTAAAATAGATTCTTCATTTTACTCTGAACCCCTCTCTAGAAACTTCCAATTCTGACCGATTAGTGAAGAATCTGTACGGTTCTCTAACACAATTGCCTGTCATCCATAATCTTCGATTATGGAACTGTAAGCCAATGCGTTCTTTTCTGCTTACAAAATAGGATTTTTGCATAGTCTCGAGTTGTGGAAATTTAATTCATGAGAATATGAAAACCAAGGAAATTCTATAATCTGAAAATAATGTTATTTTAGGTTTGTATGGGACGGGCGTATTCAATACGCCCCTACACTATGCGGGACTTTCAAGCTATATTTGACCATAATCTTGGTCCTTCCTCCCATCCTTTTAATCCTGGTTCAAACCATAACACCAGAGCTCCTTTGTCGGTTTGGTTAATTTGGGTTACAATAGTAACGAAGAGAATAATTGAAAAACATTTCATGTCCAATGGAGATTGGGATGTGGAATTTTTACACACGAGAATTTTAAAATCGAAGAATTTCTTTAATCTGAAAATGATATTAATTTAGGTTTGTATGGGGACTTTCAAGCGATAATATACTAACCCCATCCCGGTTCAAGGTCTAAATACTAAATACTCTCTACTAAATACTATAACAGCCCGTCCATTACCGAACAAACAACCGTCCGATAACGGACAACTACAATACCTGAATAAATAACAATCAATTGATAATGAATTATTTACATTTTTGGCAAATGAATTGGATATTGATTTATGGGTTGAAAAAATTATGGTTTCATAACCTTATCACTAATCAAAGGCCATGCAAAATCAATATTTAAATAAAACCTTTATGCTTCTGAAGAAGGTTAAAGGATTAAAGGGAAAAAACTCAGTTTGGGGCATCTGTTGCCTATCTAGCTTGATGGTTCTGTTGATGTTAAATCTGCAGTATGGATTTAATAAAAACATCCCCGCTGATGGGATTTGGTATGCTGCTGAGACGAAAGAGTTTTCAATTAAGAAGCAAGTTGTTGCTGGAATCGAACGTTCGGAAATGGAACTGAGCAGATTATGCAAAAAGGAAACCATTATTAGAATAAAACCACTTGCAAGTGGAAATAGGGTAATAGTTGTCTTGCGTAAGGCTTCAAACCTTCCGCAGTTCATTAAACAAATCAATTACCTGATCTGATATGCTCAAAAACTATTTCAAGATAGCCTTTCGTAATCTTAAGAAGAACAGGGGTTTTACGGCAATTAATATAGTTGGATTAGCCATTGGAATGGCGGCTGCAATGCTGATTTTGTTATGGGTAAATTTTCAGTATGGATTCAACAAGAATTTCCCAAAAATCGAAAATCTCTATGCTGTCGGTTCTAAAGAAGCGACAGACCAGGATTCCGCAACATGGTTTTCTACTCCAAAACCTATGGCAGCCGTGGTAAAGGAAGAAATTCCAGAAGTGCTGAATGTTTCCAGGTTAAGTGGTACCAGAGGTTTTTTATTTACAATTGGCGATAAAAAAGTTCCGGCAGGAACCGGTGTATTTGTAGATTCAGCCTTTTTGAACATGTTTGAATTACCCTTATTGAGTGGGAATAGAAACACCTTATTAAAAGACCCGAACAGCATTGTCTTATCTGAGAAACTTGCTAACAATCTATTCGGCACTACAGATGTACTTGGAAAAACGATCAGACTGGATAGCACCAATGTGCTAGCAGTTACTGGGGTCATAAAGGAAACAGAATCCAATTTTATATTCCAAGGCTATGAATACTATGTTCCATGGACCTTAATGGAAAAACTAGGGTTTTCAGATAGCCAATGGGGAAATAGTTCCGTGGATTTATACGTAGAAATCAATGATAAAAAGCATCTCCCAAAAATCCAAGAGCAAATCAAAGACTTGATTCCAAGACACTCCGAAGTAAAGACGGTCAGTTTTCTGACAGCCTTTGCTGATATATACCTTTACAATAAATACAAGAACGGAAAAGTAATTGGCGGAAGGATAGAAATGGTGAAAACATTTACCCTTATCGCTGCTTTAATTCTGTTGATTGCCTGTATAAACTTTATGAACCTCAGTACTGCCCAAAGTGAAAAGAGAGCGAAAGAGGTTGGAATCCGAAAGGTCGTAGGCGCACAAAAAAGAAGTTTGGTGTTCCAATTCCTTTCTGAATCATTATTACTGGCTTGCTTTTCAGGTCTGATTGCCTTTATTATTGTCATTTTGGTCCTACCTGCATTTAATGATTTGGTGGGCATGAAATTCAAAATACCATTTCAGGATTTTAGATTTTGGATCCTATTTGTTGGGTTTGTTTTGTTCACAGGCTTTCTAGCTGGCATTTACCCTGCATTCTTTCTGTCTTCCTTTAATCCGGTCAAGGTGTTAAAGGGACGATTGCATAGCATACAGCAAAAAATCAACCCTAGGAAAGTACTGGTTGTTACCCAATTTAGTATAGCCTTGATATTGATCGTAAGTACCGTTGTTATCCAAAAGCAAATCAAACATGCCCAAGATCGCGACTTTGGATTTGAAAAAGAGAACCTGATCTATGTTCCAGAGGTCGGTGAGATCACTAAGAATGTGCAACTGATCAAGCAGGAACTATTAGACCAAAATGTGGCGCAATCCGTTAGTCGATTAATGTCTCCATTGACAGAACGTTGGAGCGGCTGGAATGGCTTCACTTGGGAAGGAAAAGACCCCAATAGCATTATCGACTTTAATCGCCAAACAGGTGATGATAGAGTTGTTGAAACGGTAGGTTTTACCTTAATAGCAGGTCGCGATTTTGATTTGACTAAATTCCCTACCGATTCGATGGCCGCCATTATCAATGAATCCGGGGCCAAGGTCATGGGCTTTCAAGACCCCATCGGCAAAATCTTCGATGATGGAGGAAGGAAATTTCAAATCATCGGCGTCATTAAAGATTTCATCCAAGAGTCTCCATTTGAACCTGTCAAACCTTTGGTTATTGAAGGAGCTAGTGGCTGGATGAACAATATCCATATCCGCTTCAATCCAAACTTGACAACAACAGACGCCCTGAAAAAAGCAGAGGCTATCTTCAAAAAATACAATCCTGACTTTCCTTTTGACTACAAATTTGTAGACGAGGCCTATGCATTGAAATTTAAGGAAACTCAAAAAACAGGTAAACTGGCAGCACTATTTGCTGGCCTTACCATCATTATCTCATGTCTTGGTTTATTTGGACTAGCAGCCTATATGGCAGAAAGCAGAACCAAGGAAATCGGGGTCCGTAAAGTCCTCGGTGCTTCGGTATTCTCTGTAACCAGGTTATTGTCTAAGGAGTTTATTTTATTGGTAGGAATCGCTTGTTTGATCGCCTTCCCTATCGCCTATTGGGCCATGAATAAATACCTCAACTCCTATACTTATAGAATCAATATCAGCTGGGAAATCTTTGCTTTTACAGCCGTACTGGCTTTGCTGATCACGATTTTAACTGTGAGTTATCAGTCGATTAAAGCTGCAATTGCTAATCCGGTGGATAGCTTGAGGGATGAGTAATTCAAGGGCTTTGCCCTTGAATGGATATGAGATCTGAGATATGAGATTTGAGAGAGTGGAAAGGCTGCATGGCTGTAGACAATAGACATAAGACACAAGACATAAGACAATAGACACAAGACAATAGAAATTCTGGTGGATTATTGCTGGGGAAAAACGAGTTATTAATTAGAGGGATTCTTCGGGGAGCCAGTGAATCTATTGCTAACCACTAAATAAGAAAGTTATGCTTAAGAACTATATCAAAATAGCGTGGAGGAATCTCTTAAGGAATAAGGGGTTTACGGCCATAAATATTATCGGTTTGGCGATTGGGATGGCCGGCGCTTTAATGATTATGCTTTGGCTGCAGAATATGCTGACCATGGACCGCTACCATGAGAAAAGTGATCGCTTGTATATCATGAGCAACAGGGATGAAAACCAAGGTTCAAAACATGCTTGGCCTGCCACACCAAAGATCCTTGGCCCCTCAATAAAGGAAGAATTTCCGGATATTGAATCTTTTTCAAGATATAGTAATTTTCACTTATTTTTAACCACTTACCAGGACAAAAAATTAAAATCGCAATTAGCTTTTGTGGATTCTGGTTTATTTGAGATGTTCAGTTTCTCCTTTATTTCAGGTGATAAAACTGGTTTATTAAAAGACCCGAATTCAATCGTACTAACAGAGAAAAAAGCAAAAGCTCTATTTGGTTCAGAAAATCCCATTGGAAAGATTATCAAAATAGATTCTGTCAACCAAGTAAAAGTTCAAGCTGTAATTCAAGACAATCCAAGTAATTCAAGTTTTGATTTTGAAGGTTTAATTTCTTGGGAATATGGAAAAAATATAGGTTTTTATGATGAAAACTGGGGTAATAATTCTATTAAGACTTTCATCTTATTGAAAGAAGGAATTTCGTTAGCTAGTTTTAATGAAAAAATAAAACCTTTCACAAGAAATCACATCAATGCCGATAAAGATATGATTCGGAGTGGTTCTAAGAGTACAGTCGAATTATTTGCCTTCCCTTTTCAGGACTATTACTTATATAATAATGGCAAGGGAGGGAATTATGAATCAGGTCGGATAGATTTGGTTAAGCTTTTTGCTTGGGTTGGTGGTTTTATATTATTAGTTGCCTGCATAAATTTCATGAATTTAAGCACAGCAAAGTCAGAACGAAGAGCCAAAGAAGTTGGTGTCAGAAAAGTGATTGGAGCTAACAAGAAAACTCTTGTATTCCAATTCTTAACTGAAAGTATTTTGATAAGCTTCTTTGCCTTAGTACTTTCTATTATCATTATTTTCATTGCATTGCCCTATTTCAATGAACTCGTTTCAAAAAATCTTAGTATTGGCTATTTTACTGTAAATACTTGGTTCTTTTTAATTGCCTTTGCGTTATTAACTGGAATATTGGCTGGAGCATATCCTGCTTTTTTCTTATCGGCATTTAAACCCATCAGCACCTTGAAGGGAAAATTTAACGCCAGTAAAAAAGGTGTAAATATTCGTTCTGTTTTAGTTGTCATTCAGTTTTCATTCGCCATAATATTAATTATTGCGACAGTGGTAGTTACAAACCAGATTCAATATAGTAAGGAGCGTGACCAGGGATACCAAGCCAATGGTTTGTTATACACTGAAATAGAAGGAAATATTGCTAAAAATTATCTGAATATAAGGAATGAGTTATTGTCAAGTCAAGCAGTAATTTCTGTTTCCAAGAACATGTCTCCAATTACAGATTATTATTCATCCGGTCAAGGAATAATTTCGAACGCTTCTTCTGAAGAGGACAAAAGAATAAATTATCTCTGGTTTAGTTCGGATGCTGATGCCATTAAAAACATTGGGTTTAGCTTAGTTTCTGGTAGAGATATTGACATATATAAGTTTCCGACGGACAGTTCAGCAATCATATTGGATGAATCTGCAGTTAAAGCTTTGAAATTGGAAAATCCTATTGGAAGTATTATTGAGGGAGTAGGAGGAAAATGGACTGTAGTTGGAGTAATCAAAGATTTTATCATGGACTCCCCATTTGACAACAGTAAACCTACCATTATTTTAGGACCTCATGCTTGGTTTGACGTCATTCATTATCGTCTTAATCCAGCGCATTCAACTAGTGACAACTTAAAAACCATTGAAGGCATATTTAAAAAATACAATCCAGAATATCCCTTCTCCTATCACTTTATTGATAAAGTATTTGAAAATAAATTCAAAGAAGCTCAAGCTATAGGTACAATTGCCATGCTCTTTGCTGGACTGACCATCTTTATTTCCTGTTTGGGGCTTCTTGCCTTGATTGCCTATATGGCGGAAACTAGAATGAAGGAAATTGCCGTAAGAAAGGTGTTAGGTGCTTCGGTTCCTCAGATCACTTCTCTCCTATCCATGGATTTTATCAAACTGGTTTTAATATCCATCTTAATTGCTTCACCAATTGCCTGGTGGGCAATGAACAACTGGCTTCAAGATTTTGAATACCGCATCCATATGGAATGGTACTATTTTGTGATCGCAGGAGCAGCAGCCATCTTTATTTCTCTGGCAACTATTAGTTTCCAATCTATAAAAGCTGCGCTAGCAAATCCTGTGGATAGCTTGAGGGATGAGTAATTCAAGGGCTTTGCCCTTGAATGGATATGAGATGATTGAATGGATATGAGATGTGAGATTTGAGAGAGAGGGAAGGCTACATGGCTGTAGACATAAGATAATAGGTATAAGACAACAGAAATTCTGGCGGGGTATTGCTAGGGGGATAAATAAAGAAGATATTAAATTAAATATTGACCAAAATGTTAAGAAATCATTTTAAAACGGCTTGGAGATTTTTAAAGAAAAATTTACTGGTAACCTCTATTAGTGTAATCAGTTTGGCCATTGGGATCTGTGCGACCCTGATCATTTTTTTGATGGTGCGCTATGACTTTAGTTTTGACAAGCATTTGCCATATGGAGACCGTGTATATAAGGTTGTAAGTGATGGAGGTTATAAAGGCGACGCGGTATTGGTTCCATTGATACGGGCCATGCAAACGGAATTGACGGGTGTGGAGGCAGTTGTTCCGAATTTGGAATTAGGGACTGCAAAGTTGAAAATCGAAAAGGAAGCTGGTCAGGAAGAAAAAGTGTTTCCAAATGAAGAAGGTTTGACCTTTAGCAATGAAAAATACTTCAGCATATTTCCACATGCTTCTTTAGCGGGAGATATCAACTCCCTAAAAGAGCCTAATACTATTGTTCTTACCCAAAGTAAGGCCGAGGTTCTATTCCCAAAGGCTAATGCTAGTGAAGTGGTAGGGAAAAACATCTTATATGCGGATAGCATACAATTGACTGTTGGAGCTGTCGTAGCTGATATGAAAGAGAATTCTGATTTCAAGTATGATGGAATTATTTCTGTTTCAACGGTTGAAAACAATGCTTCCTTGAAAGTGATAAAATCTTGGGATCAATGGAGTAATTATAATGGTGGCAATCAATGTATTATCTTATTAAAAGCTGGAACTTCGCCTAAAAATATTGAAAAGGTAATTGCTGGGATCTTAAGTAAGAACAAAGAGCAAAATGATTATGATTGGAAGGATAATTTTATCCTTCAACCCTTAAAGGATGTCCATTTTGACATTAAATTCAATTATAATGCTGTAAAAGAATCCACCTTAAGAAATTTAATTTTGTTAGCGGTCTTCCTACTGACTTTAGGAGCTATTAATTTTATCAATCTCTCTACGGCTCAATCTACAGAGCGTGCTAAAGAGATTGGAATCAGGAAAACATTGGGTGGAAAGAAGTCAAATCTGGTAAAACAATTTCTATTGGAGACATTTTTAGTTGCAGGATTTGCTACGATATTATCCGTAATATTAATTCCTATCCTGACTCAGGCCTTCGCAGGATTTCTTCCTAAAGGATTTACCGTTTCATCTATTCCAATTTTGGAAATCATAGGATTTTTGGTTCTTCAACTGCTGGTTATTACCTGTATTGCGGGTTTTTATCCGGCATGGGTATTAACGGGATACTCTCCTATTATGGCCTTGAAAAATCAAGCCACAAAAAACAGTAATCTGAGCAGAAGCGCCTGGGTAAGAAAAGGATTGACCATTTTCCAATTTGTTTTGGCGCAAGTTTTTTTGATTGCCGTATTGGTGGTATCCAAGCAGATCCATTATGCTGTTAATATGGATATGGGTTTCAATAAGGATGCTGTAGTGACTTTTTTCGTTCCAAATTTCGACCGTGAGCAAAAGGGAAAGGTCCTAAAGACTGAATTGGAAAATTTAGCTGAAGTAAATGCGGTTAGTTTTGGCAATCAATCTCCGGCATTCAATGGTTATATGAGCTCTGGAATGGCGTATGACCAAAACACTTCGGACAAGAAAATGGTCACCTTCGATGCTAGAAACGGCGATGAGAACTTTATTAAGGTTTATAATATTCCGCTAATAACTGGTAGAAACGTCCGAGTTCTTGACTCTGTTTCGGAAAGTATTATCAATGTCAAGATGTTGGAACTTCTGGGTCTAAAAAACCCTGAGGACGCCATTGGCAAAACATTCAATAATGGCCAAACAACCATTGTTGGGGTAATGAAGGATTTTAATATTTCTTCTGCCCGCGAAGCCGTAAGACCTACGATGTACTGGAGCAGCAATTCGGGCTATATGATGCATGTGGCTTTGGATAAAAACCACCCTGAATCTTGGAAAAATGCGATTAGTAAAATCGAAAGCAAGTTTAAAAGCCTCTACCCTGAGGAAACCTTTGACTATAAATTCGTCGATGATATTATTGCCAATTTCTATAAAACCGAACAGAACCTATCTAAGCTATTGAGTTGGGCTGTATGGCTTTCCATCAGCATTGCTTCACTAGGATTGTTTGGTTTGGCGGTATTCATCACCAACCAGCGTGTAAAAGAAATCGGCATCCGTAAAGTTCTAGGTGCATCGATCAGCCAGATAATATTCTTGCTATTGAAGAACCTAATGCTCCTTGTTATTATCGCTTCTGTTATTGCATTCCCAATTGCCTGGTATTTTATGCATGAATGGCTGAACGATTTTGTCTATAAAACCGAACTTTCATGGTGGATTTTTGTGATCGCCGGAATAGGCCTTTCGGCAGTTGCTACACTGGTGCTGACCTCCAGGACTTACTTCGCCGCCAAAGCAAATCCAGTGGATAGCTTGAGGGATGAGTAATTCAAGGGCTTTGCCCTTGGAAAGATATGAGATGTGAGATATGAGATTTGAGAGAGTGGAAAGGTTTTAAGACTTAAGACAATAGACATAAGACCTATATAGTGGGTTATTGTGGGGGGAATTGACAGACTAGATATCTCTTAAAAAATGTATTGGCGAACAGGTCCTTGACCTTCGGACCGTGGAAGGAACTCTGGTTCAAATTCATACGGCGGGCGTATGCGATACGCCCCTACCAACCTGGAAATCTTTCAAGCGGGAAATGAATCACTTATTTGGTCCATCCTCCAATCCTCGGTGGGTGAGCTGTTCCCTGAGCGACATCTCGGCTTCCCTAACCGCCGAAAGGGAGCCGAACCCAATCCTGGTTCTTACCCATGATCTTGGTCCATCCTCCCATCCCTTTAATCCTGGTTCAAACCATTACGTTCATTTGCGAACAACAAATCGTCCGATAATGAACATATCAATCTTTATTGATATACTCAATTATCAGATAATCAGTATGTTACAATTATGGCAAACGAATTGAATTGCTGTTTAAAGCAAAAAAAATGATATGGAATTTGCTATCTCCATATCTCAATACTCAAATCTCAATACTACTAAAATGCTTAAAACAGCTTGGAGATCGATATTAAAGACCAAATCCTTAAGTGCTATTCACATCATAGGATTGGCTATTGCCATTGCAGCATCAACGGTTTTGTTTTTGACAGCAATGTTTGAGTTATCGTTTGATAATTTTCATCCTAATGGAGAGAGGATTGCGCTTCTTTATAAAAGTTCAGAACCGGAAACTGGAAAAAGAGAGGACTCTTCGATGCCTTCACCCTTGGCTCCCCAGTTGAAAAAGGATATTCCGAGTATTGAAGGTATTACACGTTATGCCAATAGCAAATTAGTCCTGAAAAATGGTGATAAAGAATTTACATCAACCAATAGATTTGTAGATGAGGATTTTTTCAAGATTTTCGATTTCCCGTTTATTTCAGGTAATAAGAATGTCCTTTCGGGTCTTGACAATATGGTCTTGACCGAGAATATGGCAAAGAATCTGTTTGGCTCAACCGATGTTGTAGGAAAACAGATTGAGGTTAATTTAAATGGAGTTTGGAAGGCGGCAACCGTTGGCGCGGTCCTGAAAGATTTACCGAGCAATTCAAGCCTTCGATTTAACTCACTCTATAGATTTGAAAACAGACCTGGTTACCTGGAACAGATGCAGGCATGGGACAACTCAGACCATGAAGTTTATGTAAAAATGAAAGCTGAAGTCAATGATGCGACCTTCAGCAAGGAAACCAAAGCTTTTACGGAGCAATTCTTTAAAAATGACATAGACCGCTTGAAACGTGATGGCGGAAAAGCAGATATCAATGGAAGTTATTTCAGTTTTCACCTATTGCCAATGGCAAAAGTACACCTGAATGATTTTGGTCCTGCGTCCTCTTTATCATCCAACTATCCTTGGATATTATTGTTGATCTCGGGTTTAATTATGTTTATCGCTTCATCCAATTTCATCAATCTCTCCTTAGCTAATGCTATCAGTAGAAATAGAGAAATCGGCACCCGCAAGACATTAGGTGGAACGACTTGGGATATTGTAAAGCAGTTGACACTAGAATCTTTTATCTTATGCCTTATTGCTTTGTTGGTTGGTTTGATCATAGCCTATTTGGTCTTACCGCAGTTCAATGCCAACATGAATTACCAATTGAAAATAACGGATCTATTTAATATCAAGAACCTGGTTATCTTCCTAGTGGCTTTTCTGCTAATCTCTCTTCTTGCTGGCGGTTTACCAGCCTTTAAAGCTGCACGGACAAATATTATCCAGTCTCTAAAGGGATCCAATAAAATAAAAACTTCAAATCTTAGAAGTTCATTAACGGTATTGCAATTTGTGATCGCCATTATCTTGATCATAGCGACCATTGTAATCAGCACCCAATTGAATTATATCTCGAATAAACCATTGGGATTTAACAAGACTGAAGTCATCAGTATTCCGATTGGTGCTGGGGTCAATAAAGAAGATATGGTGCAAAGGATGCGTGCTGAGTTAAGCCAACAAACCTGGGTAAAGAATGTCAGTGCAGCGGATGTAAATATTGGTAAGGGACGAGATGGCACTTTACAAAGGAGCATCTTTGGTTTTGAGTATGAGAACAAAGAGATCCAAACTAATTTCATGCGTGTAGATTATGATTACCTAAATACATTAGGCATCAAATTATTGGGAGGCAGGGATTTTGATCGTTCCTTTGGGACCGATACGAATGCTGTAGTCATCAACAAACAGATGGCGGCACAATTCGGCGGTGCTGATAAAATCTTAGGTAAGGAAATCGACCTGAACGGTAAAAGTACCGTAATCGGCATTATGGATGATTTCAATTTTCAAGATCTTAGGGCCCAAGTTGAACCTTTAACTATTTCTGTGAATCCAAATGTTTTCACTGTGGAATACATCTTTGTTCGTGTCGAAACCCAACAGCTAGCTGAAACCTTAGATAAGGTGAATGCAATTTGGAAAAAGGTAAATCCAAAGGCTAAGGTCGAACCATCCTATTTGGACGAAAACACACAGAACCTCTATCAATCGGAGCGGACATTTTCAAAAATTGTCATTAGCGGAACGAGTATAGCTATTATTATATCTTGCTTAGGCTTATTCGCTCTAGCTTTACTAACTATTAATACAAGGGTTAAAGAAATTGGCATCCGTAAGGTTCTAGGATCTTCGGTATCCAGTATCATTATACTTCTTTCAAAAGACTTTATAAGATTAGTCCTTATCGCCTTTTTGCTGGCAGCACCATTAGCATGGTGGGTCATGAATAATTGGTTGCAGACCTATGCCTACCGCATCGATATACAGTGGTGGATGTTTGCACTAGCAGCAGGCCTAGCCATTGTCATTGCCTGGTCTACCATCGCTTGGCAAGCCTTTAGAGCCGCCAATGCCAATATTGTGGACAGCTTGAGGGATGAGTGATTCAAGGGCTTTGCCCTTGAATGGATATGAGATATGAGATGTAAGATATGAGAGAGGTATAGCTTTATAATTCTTATTGAAAACAGGAAATTAATTAGTTGAATTGAATTTGAAACTATGCGTCTCAAATCTCAATTCTCAAATCACAATACTATAATAATGTTTCAAAACAATATAAAAATCGCTTGGAGGAACCTTAAGAATCAGAGGTTTTATTCCTTTATCAAGATTGGGGGATTTGCATTTAGCATGGCTATTTGCTTATTGATAGTGCTTTATATACAGCATGAATTGAGTTATGATAAGTTCTATAAGGACTCTAATCAGATTTTCAGGGTTGTAGGGGTTATTACAAGAGATAATGTGGTACAGAAGGGTGTTTCTATGCCTGCACCTGCTGGGCCTGAATTGAAGGAGGAGTTCCCTGAAATTACAGCTTTTGGTCGTGTATTATCGAATCCGCTTTTTGGTGCGGGTAGTAATCAGGTTGCGACGAATGAAAACCCTGAATTGTTTAGTGAGGAAGGTTTTTGTTATGTTGACCAGGGCATAATGGACATGTTTCCGATGGAAACAGTATATGGTACTTTAAATCATGCTCTGGATAATCCCAGTACGGTTGTTATTACTAAAAGTAAGGCCGAGAAACTATTCAAAGGAGACCCTACTGGAAAGACTATTTATCTAAACAATGATAAATCTAAGGGCTATACTGTTACCGCTGTAATCGATGATATCCCGACGAACTCGAATTTTTACGGATTTGATTTCTTTATGACCTTAAGTGGCCATGAACCTTACCCTGGCGAGAAACAGAATTGGTTGGCTTCCAATTATTCGACCTATTTCAAGGTTAAAGATGGGAGTGACATCGCTGAACTAGAGAAAAAACTAACCAGATCATATATTGATGATCATTATCGTCCTGCGGTCGTGCAAGCCGGCATGGCAGTGAATGAGGAAATATGGAGGTCTGCAAAGATGACCTTGCAACCTTTAAAGGATATTCACCTACATTCAAAGGGCATTCAAAATAATAAGATTGAAAACCAGAATCGAGGTGATGCCCAATTGGTCTATATCTTTGCCGGAATAGCAGCTTTAATATTGATCATCGCTATCATTAATTTCATCAATCTTTCGACTGCAAATGCCAACACCCGCGCCAAAGAAGTGGGTGTAAGAAAAACAATTGGGTCAGATCGCAAGTCTTTGATCTGGCAGTTCATTACCGAGTCTTTATTATATTCCTTAATATCAATATTGATTGCTATCGCCATTGCCTATTTACTTTTACCTTCTTTTAATGGAATTGCAGGAAAATCATTGTCCTTCCCTTGGAAGAACTTAGTGTTTATCCCCTCGCTCCTACTTTTTGGTTGTTTTATAGGCATTATTTCAGGGGTATATCCCGCATTATATCTATCATCCTTCAAACCGATTGCCGTATTAAAAGGAAAATTAAATTTAAAATCTCGCAACAACTGGTTCAGGAATGGATTAGTAATCTTTCAATTTTCTACATCCATTATCCTCATTATCGGAACATTAATCATCAATCAACAAGTAAAATATATACTCCATAAAGACTTAGGATTTGACAAGGAACAGGTTTTGGTTTTACGCGGAACGAGTACTTTGGATGGAAAACAAAAGGCGATGAAGGAAGAACTGAAAGGTATTTCCAGCGTTTCATCGGTTTCCGTTGGAGATTATTTACCCGTTATGATGGATGGGGTAAGACGGAATGGCAATGCCTATTGGATTGATGGCCGGCAGAATGAGGATGTCGGAATTGGCGGACAGAATTGGGTGGTTGATGTGGATTACCTAAAGACATTCGGCATCAAACTTATTGAAGGTAGAAACTTTAATATGGAAATGCCAACAGACTCAACAGCTGTCGTCGTTAACCAAAGTATGGTTAAGGAACTTGGTATAACCAATCCCATCGGAGCGAAGATTCGGAATTTCGCAACCTTTACCATTATCGGGGTGGTTGAAGATTTTATTTTTGGAGATATGAAAGGCGAAGCCGTAAAACCATTGGCTTTGATGATTGGTGGTAGCCCTAATATGATTTCCATTAAGCTAAATACCAACAACCTTGAACAGACCCTTGCTGAAATCAATAAAGTATGGAGCAGCTTCTCTCCCAATCAGAAAATTCAATACACCTTCTTAGATGAAGGTTTTGAAAAACTATATGCCGATGTACAACGCACTCAAGCGATCGTTTCAACCTTTGCTCTATTCGCCATTTTCATTGCCTGCTTGGGATTGTTCGGTTTAGCGGCATTTGTTACCCAACAACGGACTAAAGAAATCGGTATCCGAAAAGTCCTAGGGGCAAGCCTACCAGGAATCATTAAATTGTTGTCTACAGATTTTATAAAACTGGTTTTAGTTGCCATTCTCATTGCTTCTCCAATAGCTTGGTGGGCTATGAATAATTGGTTACAAGATTTTAGTTATAGAATTGATATCCATCCTTGGGTATTCTTAGCAGCTGGAGGCTTAAGTTTGCTGATTGCATTTGGAACCATCTGTTATCATGCTCTTAGGATAGGAAGGATCAATCCTGTGAATAGCTTGAAAGAGGAGTAGGTAGACGGGGAATTGAACCAGGATGGCAAGGATGAGAGGATGGACCAAGATCTGGGAATGAACAATAATTAATAATATCTGATTTCCAACATTAAAACTTATAGTGCACATATTACCCTGTGGGGGTGAAATTATTTTAGCAAAGATTTTTTAGTTGTACTACCCCTTTAGGGGTTGAATTGGTATTAGGTCAATAAACTACCGGAATCCAGAATTGAACCCCTAAAGGGGTAATCCTTCAATTCTATCATTTTCTAAAATAATTAAACCCCTAATGGGGTTTTCCAAGGTGTTAAAAAATAATACCCCTATCACCCTGTATGGGTGAAATTATTTTAGCAAAGATTTTTTAGTTGTACTACCCCTGTAGGGGTTGAATTGGTATTAGGTCAATAAACTACCGGAATCCAGAATTGAACTCCTAAAGGGGTAATCCTTCAATTCTATCATTTTCTAAAATAATTAAACCCCTAATGGGGTTTTCCAAGGTGTTAAAAAAATATTACCCTTATCACCCTATAAGGGTGAAATTATTTTAGTAAAGATTTTTTAGTTGTACTACCCCTGTAGGGGTTGAATCGGTATTAGGTCAATAAACTACCGGATTCCAGATTGAACCCCTAAAGGGGTAATCCTTCAATTCTATCATTTTCTAAAATAATTAAACCCCTAATGGGGTTTTCCAAGGTGTTAAAAAAATAATACCCCTATCTCCCTGTGGGGGTGAAATTATTTTAGCAAAGATTTTTTAGTTGTACTACCCCTGTAGGGGTTGAATCGGTATTAGGTCAATAAACTACCGGAATCCAGATTGAACCTCTAAAGGGGGTAATCCTTCAATTCTATCATTTTCTAAAATAATTAAACCCCTAATGGGGTTTTCCAAGGTGTTAAAAAAATAATACCCCTATCACCCTATAAGGGTGAAATTATTTTAGCAAAGATTTTTTAGTTGTACTACCCCTGTAAGGGTTGAATTGGTATTAGGTCAATAAACTACCGGAATCCAGAATTGAACCCCTAAAGGGGTAATCCTTCAATTCTATCATTTTCTAAAATAATTAAACCCCTAATGGGGTTTTCCAAGGTGTTAAAAAAATATTACCCTTATCACCCTATAAGGGTGAAATTATTTTAGCAAAGATTTTTCAGCTGTATTACCCCTTTAGGGGTTGAATTGACAATTGAGCGATAAAATATCAATATTCATAAGCTGCACCCTTTTGTGTCCTTCCAATTCTGAAGGATCAGTGAAGAATCTGTACGGCTCACCATCAAACGACCTTGTCATCCTTGACCGAAGGTCAAGGAACTGTTCGCCAATATGTTTATCAATATATTTAAATCTGTCAATTCCCCCACAATAACCCGCTAGAAAGGTCTTATGTCTTGTGTGTGTTGTCTATTGTCTGATGTCTATTGTCTAATTATCCCCCAACCGTTCAGTACCGAACAAAAAACGTTCGATATCGAACATGTCTAACACCTTAAATTATTACATTACCCTGTTTTTCAGTACTTTACATTACTGGCAAATGTATTGTATTTCAATTTTTGTGAGTCAAGGCTTCCATAAAACAGACCTTTACTCCAATGGAAACACATTACCAATATTAGCATGAATAATCTAAAAATAGCTTTCCGGAACATTCGTAAAAACAAGGGTTTTTCGATTATCAATATTTGCAGTTTAGCATTAGGTATAACCTGTTTTTTACTGCTGTTGGCTTATGTTTACCATGAGTTGAGTTATGATCGATATCTGTCCAATTCAGATCGGGTTTCGCTGGTTACCTCTTCGGTGAAATCTCCGGAGGATGCTGATTTTACTTATTGGAGGGTAACTCCCACGGCTGTTGCTCCTGTCTTTGCAAAGGAATTTCCTGAGATCGAGAAAGCTGTCAGGATGTATACTTACAATAATGCGGCCTTGATTGAAAATGGCTCGGAATCGATAAAAGAGTCCGGTCTAAAATATGTGGATGCGGATTTTTTAAAAGTCTTAGATTATAAGGCTCTTTCTGGAAATGCAAATTCCGCATTAGCTAACCCCAATGAGATTGTATTAACTGAATCATTAGCGAAGAAATATTTTGCCAATGAAAACCCAATCGGTAAAACAATCTTGATTGACAAAAATCCATGGAAAATAACTGCAGTTATAGAGGATCTGCCGACTTATACTGAAATACGTTTCTCGGCTTTGCTGTCGAACAAGGGCTTGGAGAGATATCAAGAAGAACCGCAGTGGGGATCAGCAAATGACATCACTTTTATTTTGTTGAAAGCAAATGTCAATCAGCAGGCATTACAGGAAAAGGTAGATGCCTTTATGAAGCAGCAACTGAAAGAACAATATGATGCTGGTTATACGATAAAAATCAATCTAGAAAATATTGAAACGGTGCATTTGCATTCAAAAGCAGCTGGTTCGGGGAATTTATTGTACCTCTATATCTTCGGCTTTTTAGCAGCTGCCCTCCTATTGATCTCGGCGGTGAATTTTACGAACCTTTCCCTTGCTCATGCTACGGAGAGAGCTAAAGAGATTGCTGTCCGTAAAGTAATTGGTGCTCATAAAAAGGGGATTTTCAATCAATTTATTGTGGAAGGCGGAATGATGGTGGGCATAGCTTTGGCAATGGGGATTCTACTTGCCTGGCTTTTATTGCCGGTATTCAGTATGTACTTAGGTGTCCCTATGAAGCTTGAGGTATGGTCCAACCCATATTTCTATTTAGCGGTTATAGTTTTCTTCATCGTATTGAATTTTATTGCTTCCGGTTGGCCAGCATGGGTGATCGCACAATTCAAACCGATCAGCGTGATCAAAGGGCAACTCAAGTCGAATAAGACGAAGGTCCCAGTGGCCAAGATCTTGATAACCTTCCAATATTGCATTTCGATCTTTTTGGTAATCTGTACTTTATTTGCCTATAGGCAGATGCAGTTTATCCAAACCATGGATACTGGATTAAACCGTTCTCAAATTGTCGTATTAGACGGTGATGTATTAAAAACAAAGGGGCTGGAAAACCTGAAAAATGAACTTAGAAACAATCCGTCTATCAAGAATATTTCGGCATCCTATGATTCACCAGTCAATGTGCAGGGTGGATATTCCTTGGAGACTTCTGAAGGCAAGAATCCAAATTTCAGCATGGATATTACGGCATTGCCAATTGAAAGGGACTTTTTGTCGACTTTTGAAATTCCAATCCTCGCTGGGGAACCATTAAATGAAACGGATATCATTAAAGCTAGAGATACTTCTGCAAACCGTTCCGTTGCCATCATCATCAATAAGATGGCGGCAGAAAGAATCGGCTGGACTCCAGAGGAAGCAATTGGCAAGACCGTCAATATCAATGGAAGAAGGGGACCTGTGAGAGCGGTGGTAGACAATTTCAACTTTGCCTCTTTGAAAGAGGAAGTTCGGCCAGTAGCCTTATTTCCTGAATACAGCTATTTCGGGAATGTCTTTGTAAAAATAAACGCGGGCGCCAATACGACACAATCCCTACAGGATATACAGGTGGCATTCAACAAAATATTACCAAATACAACCTTTAATTATCATTTTTTGGATGATGATTATGCTGCCCTCTATAAACAGGAACAACAGACTACCAAGATCATGCAACTCTTTGCTTTTGTAACTATAGTAATTGCCTGTATAGGTCTATTTGCGATTTCTGCTTATACCGCACAACAACGCGTTAAGGAGATTGGCATCAGAAAGGTTCTAGGTGCTTCAGTTGGAAAGTTAGTGGCTTTATTGACTTCTGATTTTATAAAATTGGTGGTCTTGGCCTTTATCATTGCTATCCCATTAGGATATTGGGCCATGGATAAATGGCTGAGCAACTTTGTTTACCATATCCATATCGAATGGTGGATATTCTTTGCTGCCGGTTTGATTACCCTTGTTATTTCCTTTATGACTATTGGAGGTCAAGCCATTAAAGCGGCTAGGGCAAATCCGGTGGATAGTTTGAAGGATGAGTGATTCAAGAGCTAAACTCTTGAATAGATATGAGATTTTAGATGTGAGATATGAGACAGTGGAAAGGTTATGATGGCGAATAAATAAATTACTTTTTGATTTAGCATAGATTATGAAGAATTTGAATTTGATTTTTAGGAAATTATGGAAGAATAAGTTATTTACCTTCCTGAATATTATTGGTTTGGCTATTGGGATCAGTGCTTGTTGGATCGTTTTTAGGCTGGTGAATTACGAATTGAGTTTTGACAAGAATCACGCGGAGGGCGAGAAAATATTCAAGGTATATGGGGTATTCGAGGAGATTGCTTCTACAGATCGGTTTGATGGGGTTCCAACTCCATTAGCCAGATATATTAAGGAGAACCTTTCGAGCGTAGAGCTTTCAGTTCCAGTTTATAGAAAATATTTCCCGAAAATCACGAATAGCACAGACTCCAAAGAGAGTTTTAAGATTGAGGATCAAGAAAACATCATTGAAACCACAAGTGATTATTTCAAAATGGTCCCTTATGAATGGTTGGCGGGGAATCCCAAACAAGCATTGCAGCATCCTAATGAGGTCATACTTACCAAAAGTAGAGCGAACCAATATTTCCCGAATATAGACCCTAAGGAGGTTGTGGGAAAGACCTTAATGTATGACACGACTCTCTATTCTGTATCTGGGGTTGTTAAGGATCTGGAAAGTCCAAGTAGTTTCTTGGCGAAGGAATTTGTAAAGGTATCGGACGATAATTGGAATTCAGACCTTTGGGTTTCCTTTATGTCTAACTTCACTTTATTTGTAAAATTAAAGTCGCCGAATGATAGGGATGCTTTTGTCAACGAAGTCAGCAAGAAAATCCATGAAATGACTAAAAAGGATTTCGCTGAAATGAATACCAAAGCCGGAGCAGGTGTAACTCCGCTTGCCGATGTACATTTTGACAAGAACCTTCAAAATAGTTCGAATATTAAAGTAGTCTATGGATTCATCGGTATAGGTGTATTTTTACTCTTATTGGCGACCATCAACTACATCAACCTGACTACAGCCCAAGTACCGTATAGAGCCAAGGAAATTGGTATCCGGAAAACCTTGGGTGAACAACCCTTTGATGTTACCAAATCCTTTTTGATTGAAACTTTTTGTATTTGCATTTGCGCACTATTGCTTTCTTGGCCTTTGACGAAAATTTTCGAAAAAGCTTTTGAATCCTATTTACCAGCAAACCTGAATTCATTTTCAGATATTTTGCCTGTCAGCATTTTCATACTAGGCTTAGTCATTTTCATTAGCATTGCCTCGAGTATTTACCCCGCTTACCTGATCAACAAGGTTCAGATCTCTGAGGTCATCAAAATGAAAGGCATTGGAAAATTATCAGTGGGTAGTATTTCGATCAGAAAGGTCTTGATCATATTCCAATTTGTCATTGCACAAGGCTTTGTCGTATCCACTTTTATCATGGGGATGCAAATGAAACATACCATGACCTCTGACCTTGGATTTAACCATCAAGCATTGATTACGATGCAATTACCTTATAAGGTCGATCAAAATGCTGATGTCGACCCTTATGTATTTAAGGATGCTTTGTTGAAACATAGTCAGGTTGCTGGAGTTGCATTAGGCCATTTACCCTTGTCCGATAACCATTGGGGGAACTTTGTTTCTTCAACTGCCGACACTGGAGTAGTGAAGGTAAATGTACCTTTTAAGTTTGTGGACAAAGATTATTTTGATGTTTATGGAATTAAGTTGTTAGCAGGAAGAAATTTGAATATGGCAGATACCAGTTCGGGAATCATCCTGAATGAATTGGCTATTGAAGAAATGGGCTTCAAAAGTCCCGAAGAAGCAATAGGAAAAGCAGTAAGTGCCTATGACAGGGATAGAACGATTACAGGTGTTACCTCAAATTATACGAGCAAATCATTTCATACAGAAAAAGAAGGGGTGGCAATGTTGATATCTAAGAATAGAGGTCAACTTCAAGTCATTTCCGTCAAATTACATGCTGATCCAAAAACTTGGAAGTCTTCCATAGAAACCATCGAGAAAGAATGGAAGAATATTTACCCCAATGCTCCATTTGCCTTTAAATTTTACGATGAAAATATCCGTCAGCTGTATGAATCAGACCATAGGTTTTCTAAAATCATCAACCTTTCCACTGGGGTTACCATCTTATTGAGTTGCCTCGGATTAATTGGCTTGGTGACTATCTCTACCGCCCAACGAACTAAAGAAATTGGGATCCGCAAAGTATTGGGAAGTTCCATTTCAGGAATCGTTGGTCTACTTTCAAAAGACTATATTAAGCTGGTCTTAATTTCCATTTTGATTGCTTCTCCAATTGCTTGGTGGGCATCCAATAAGTGGTTAGATGATTTTGCTTATAAAATAGACATAACTTGGTGGATGTTTGCGATTCCAGCGCTGGCGACTGTTGTTATTGCTTTCTTGACGATGAGTTTCCAATCCTTGAAAGCGGCCAAGGCCAATCCGGTGGATAGCTTGAGGGATGAGTAATTCAAGGGCTGTGCCCTTGATTGGATTTGAGATGTGAGATATGAGATATTAACCTGATTGGAAAGGATAGGATGATTTAAGACGATCCTGTGGAGCAGGAAAGGTCTAAATACTAATTACTTGATACTAAATACTAAGCATAAGATATGATAAAGCACGATTTGAAAATAGCATGGAGGAATCTATGGAATAACAAAAGTTTCTCGTTGTTGAATATTCTTGGTTTAACCTTAGGTTTTGCAGGGTTTATTTTATCTTATCAGTTTATTAATAGGGAAAGCAGTTATGATAAATGGAATCCCAATTATGATCGAATTTATCAAGTTGGACTGGAGGCCAATGGAGAATACAGTGTTGATATGCTCCCTTCGATGGCGCAGACGCTGAAAGATAATTTCCCAGAAATACAATATGCCGGAAGAAAGATTGATTTCACTTGGGGTATTTATCCATTATTTGGAGAATCAACAGTCAATATTAAAAAAGCTCTGGCAATAGACTCTTCTCTGGCTAGGATATTTCAAATCGAGAGTAAGAACGGTCCCTTGTACAAGAATGCTGAGCAGAATGAGGCGAACCTAATCAAAGAGCCGATTGCAAAATTGCTTTTTAAGGAATATCAAGATTTTAGTGAACCCAAGAAAGTTCCTGCACTCAGTCTTGCCATGGGGGTTCATGATACGTTCTATGGATTGATTCAAGAAAGAAAGCTTTCGATTATCGATGGCGATGTCCTCTATATCAGAAAAATAGATACAGAGGAAGAAGGTAACCCTTATCTAGTTCAGACCTTTATCCAAGTAAAAAAGGGTATTGATATCGAGCAATTAACAAGTAAAATTAATGACCTCTTTACCAACACATTTTCCAAGAAGGAAAGAATTCAAAGTTCGGCCTTTGCTAAAGGTAAGGTCTATTTGGATCCGCTACAGAATCTATATTTAAAACCAAAAGCTGGCAGCAACACGAATTACCTAATCGTTTGGATTCTTGCTGTTCTATCAATCACTATTTTGGTCCTGGCTTGTGCCAATTTCGCCAATATGATGATGGCAAAAGCCAATCAACGACTGAAAGAATTAGCCATCAAGAAAATCTTGGGGAGTTCAAGATTTGCTTTGATACGGCAATTGCTTTTGGAAGTCTTGATTCTTACTAGTTTTTCAGCAATCTTATCTTTTGTTTTGCTCATCATCACTGGAAACTCCTTGCAGAAATGGTTTAATGATGATCTAATGACTTATATCCTGAATATTCAAACTTTAGGTCAATTACTGATTGGGATTTTAGTTTGCACCTTGATATCTGGAATATATCCTGCGATTTCGCTATCTGGATTTAATTCTGTGAGATTATTGAAGGGAAACCACCTTTCCCTTGGTATGAATAACCGACTTCGGAATATTCTAATCATAGCCCAATTTATTATTGCGATCATTTTTGTAACTGGCATGTTTGTCGTACGACAGCAAGTCAATTTCATGAAGGATTCTGACAAAGGATTTGAACCTTCACAGGTTATCAATTTTATCGGGGTTCCCATGTATTATGACAATAAGGTTGATGGGACTTTTTATGATTTCAAGCAGCGATTGCTACAAAATCCTAGTATTATCTCCGCTTCGCGAGCAACGACCATCCCTGGGGCTAGGGAATTGCCCCCTCAATTTGAATTTAATTATAACACTGAAAAACGGGACTTGGACCATGTCGGCATTGACCCTGAGTTTTTCCAGACATTAAACATCAATTTCTTGTCTGGTGGAAACAGTCCCTCTATGGACAAATTAATTACAGATTCTACCAAACATTATGCTGTCATTAATGAGGCTGCAGCAAAAGCATGGAACATAGACAATCCTATAGGTAATACCATCGCTGGTTGTGATGCTAATTTTGAAATCGTAGGAGTGGTGCAAAACAGCATTGCCTATGGATTTGAAAACAAGGTGAAACCAACAATTTACTCCTATAAGGATGAATGTGGAAAGGGTAGATTTAAGACAGCCTTTATTGTAAAAACTGCTGTAGGAAAAACCGAAGCTGCAATAAAAACCATGGAAAAGGAATGGTTGAAAAACCCTGCTGCTGAATCATTGCCTTTGGATTATGAATTTATGGATCAAAGTTATGCCAGCTTGCAAAAGAAACAAATAGAGCTGCAAAAGGCATTCAATGGATTTACGTTATTGGCGGTCATAGTTGCTTGTCTGGGCTTGTTTAGCATGTCGGCGTATCAGGTTTCAATCAAAAGAAAAGAAATGAGTATCCGGAAGGTCTTAGGGGCTTCCATCGCTTCTATCTTTTTCCAGCTCAATAAACCATTTTTTAAAATATTCATCATTGGGACCGTAATTGCTGTGCCAATTGCTTACCTTTTAATTGAATCTTGGCTGAACAATTTTGCCTATCATATAGAAATAAAATTCTGGTATTTTGGTCTTGCCATTTTAAGTATATTATTGATCCTTTTTATTACCGTATTCTTCCAATCTTTAAAGGCAGCAACAGAGAATCCGGTGGATAGCTTGAGGGATGAGTAATTCAACGGCTGTGCCCTTGATTGGATTTGAGATTTGAGATGTGAGATATGAGATATTAACCTGATTGGAAAGGATAGGATGATTTAAGACGATCCTGTGGAGCAGGAAAGGTCTAAATACTAAATACTTTATACTAAATACTATAAAAAATAACATGATAAAATTAGAACACATATTTAAGTGGTACAATGTTGGCGGGGCCAAAAACTTTATTTTAAAGGACATCAATTTGGAGATCAATGAGGGGGATTTTGTTTCTATTATGGGTCCTTCGGGGTCGGGGAAGTCGACCTTATTGAACGTCATTGGGATGTTGGATGAGCCGGATGAAGGCAGCTACAGCTTTATGGGCGAGGATGTGCTGAATATGAAGGCGAAAAAGAGATCGCAATTGTTTCAATCGCATATCGGATATGTATTCCAATCATATCATTTAATTGATGAGTTAACGGTATATGAGAATATTGAAACGCCATTGATCTACAAGAACCTTTCGTCTTCAGAGCGCAAGAGCATTGTTTCAGATATGTTGGACCGTTTTAACATCGTGGGCAAAAAGGATCTGTTCCCTGCTCAGCTTTCTGGTGGACAGCAACAAGTGGTCGGAATCGCTAGAGCATTGGCAGGATCGCCAAGGTTGCTGTTAGCGGATGAGCCTACCGGAAACCTGAATTCGAAACAAGGGGAGGAAATCATGGAGCTGTTCAAACAACTGAACGATGATGGCATGACCATTATACAAGTGACTCACTCTGAGAAGAATGCAGAATACGGCAAGTCCATCATCAATATGTTGGATGGTCAATTAAAATAACAATTTGCTGAAGGATTTTTGGGATTGCCTTTTATTTCGTAAATTTCATTGTGAATGAAAAAGAAATTAAGGCACTCATCTATCTTTTGGATGATCCCGACCGGGAGATTTTTCAAGAGATAGAGCACAAACTAATCACATGTGGGCCTGAGGTTATACCTTTATTGGAACACTCGTGGGAATCTTCTTTTGACCCGCTTTCACAAGGCCGGATTGAGAATATCATTCATAGAATTCAATATGACCAGGTCAAGAATGACCTGCAATTATGGAAGCTCAATAATTCCGAGGACCTCTTGGAAGGTCTGCTGATCATCAACCGATACCAATATCCAAATCTTCATGAAGAACAGGTATACTACCAACTCGCGGAACTCCGTAGGAATGCCTGGTACCACCTGATGTATGATATGAGCCCCGTGGAGAAGGTAAAGTTGTTGAATAATATCCTATTCCGTGAATTTGGGCTTTCTGGCAATACTTCTAATTATCATGATCCTCAAAATTCCTTCATCCATAAAGTGCTGGAAACAAAAAAAGGGAATCCAATCAGTTTGGCCTGTATATATGCTTTGGTGGCCCAGAAACTGGATATACCAATCTATGGTGTTAATCTTCCCAAACATTTTGTTTTGGCCTATGTGGATGGCGAAAATCAGGATAAAGTCCAATTTTATATCAATGTTTTCAACCGCGGACAGATCATGCGTGAGGAAGATATCTATGCGTTCTTGAGACAGCTCAATTTACCGCTTTCTGATAATTACACCCTGCCATGTGATAATATCGCAATCATAAAAAGGGTATTGAGAAACCTGATTGCAGCTTATGAGCATGTTGATAACGCGGAAAAGAAACTGGAGGTGGAAACCCTGCTGACCTTAATCGAAGAAGACGAGATTAATTAACCTCGTCTTCCTACAAATACTTTTATTTTATGATTTAATTCCTGGCATCTAAGGATATCCCTCTTGGAGTCGAAGGAACGCTCCTACCAGCTTGCTGATATTGATAAGTGGCATTTGGCGCAACGTCTCCATTATCAGTCTTTAAAAATCTATAAACTGCTTTTGAAACAGGATCAGCCACATAGATAAACTTGCTGTCTTTTCTGAAATCAAGCTCAACATCCACCGGTTGCTGTAATTTGGTATTTATCCCTGTAATAATACGTGAAGGGCTAATAACACCTGTTGCAGCACTGATTTTCGCATAATCATCAAAGATGAGAATCTTTCCCTGGTAAGTTGCCGATGCACCAGTTCCTACCTGTACAAAATCGGTCAGCGCAAGCATATTGTTTACCGTATCGACTGACATACCACGGATATTGCTGGCATTCTCAACGGTCAGTACTTTGGAAGGCTCCACCGAAGCAACAGTGGAATCTCGGGAAATAACCAGGTTGTCGTAAATTTCAACTCCCCCATTTGTTCCAGATTTACTCACCACCAATCCGCTTTTCACTATGGTCACATCCCAAGGGTCTATATTATTTTTAAACCGATAGGTCTGTCCCGGTTTTCTGAATTCGGATAACCCACGAGGTCTGTCGAATACATAGTAACTTGGTTCATCGCCACCTACAGAGATGGTGTACAACTTATCAAGACTTGGATGGAAGACCAAACCACGCACTCCTTTTAAAACGCCTTGGCGGATTTGATTTTTGTCATTGCTCAAAGCACCAGTTTCACCAATATTCAGTTTGTAGACAAAGGTGTCTGTAACAGTGGTATTTAATGAAGATTGAAAAATAATGCGTGCACTTGGGTTGAAATAGATTGAATTTCCGCCCCTTACATTTCCTAAAAAAGGAGTGGCACGAAGGCTCATGTCCTCTTCCTCATCTGCATTCGGCAGCAACACAACGTTGTTGAAAGGCGTTAATTCGGGGTTTTCATTGTAATCAGAGTAGGATATATATAGTCTTGAGATAGAGTTGCTTGTAGTAGGCTCATCATCGTCTTTTTCACAGGAATAAAATCCTATGAGGGTGGCAATGGCGAGTAGCGCAAATACGTATTTAAGTTTCATAAATAATCAATTTATTACAAATGTATAAAATAATCGTTTGTCGGCGTGCTCTCAGGGCTTTAAGATTGTTAAAGTTGGTTAAATAGATGGTTTTCCGTAAAATTGCAGAATAGATAATAAAGCAATGGAGAACAAAGAATTTGTAAGAGAGAAGTTGGAATTGCCCAACGAAGGGAAAAAGCTTTTGCTTCACTCCTGCTGTGCTCCCTGTTCTGGTGAGGTAATGGAGGCATTGATTGCTTCCAACATAGATTTTACGATCTATTTCTATAATCCTAACATTCATCCACGGAAGGAGTATGATCTAAGGAAGGAGGAAAACATCCGATTTGCTGAAAAGCACAATATTCCATTTATTGATGCCGACTATGATGTAGATCACTGGTTTGAGTTGGCAAAAGGCATGGAGCATGAACCTGAGAGAGGGATTCGCTGCACCATGTGTTTTGATATGCGTTTTGAGAAAACGGCTGAATATGCTGCTCAAAATGGCTTTGATGTGATCTCGAGTTCACTTGGTATCTCGCGTTGGAAAACGATGAGCCAGATCAATGATTGTGGGGTAAGAGCGGCATCGCGATATCCGAACATGGAATATTGGACATTCAACTGGCGCAAGAAAGGCGGTTCAGCGAGAATGCTGGAAATCAGCAAGAAAGAAAGGTTTTATATGCAGGAATATTGCGGTTGTGCTTATTCATTGCGCGACACCAATAAATGGAGGATGGCGAACGATCGTCCGAAAATTGAATTAGGAAAAAATTATTACGAATAGCCTAGACGATTTTTTAAAATAAATTTCATTTATACTTAATTAATCGTTACTTTTGCAGGCTCAAATGCAAGATTGTGAAGTATCTAAAAAAATACAGAATACCATTTTCAGGTCTTTCAACAGGTAAGCACAGTTTTGACTTTGAAATCGACGAGAAGTTCTTTGCATGTTACGAACATTCCTTGATACAGGAAGGCAATCTGAAAGCGGTTGTCGACTTGCAGAAACAGGAGAACATGTTGATAGCTAATTTCGACATTCAAGGCACCATAAAACTGACTTGCGATGTTTGTCTATCGACCTTTGATTCGCCCGTTCACATTAAGGAACGTGCTTTGGTAAAATTCATCGACGAAGATTGGAACGAGGACACGGAAGAAGTGATCACTTTATCCAAGAACGATTATGAATTGGACATTGCTCCTTTGCTGTATGAATACATCAATGTAGCAGTACCACCCTATCCTAAGTGTAATGAAAACGGAGATGGGATAGCATGTGATCCGGAGATGTTGGACAGAATACAAAATGAAGAAGAAAGCTCGTCTGAGGAGGACAATGAAAACATTGACCCTCGTTGGGAAGCATTGAAGAATATTAAAAATAACTAAAACAAAAGATACGAGATGGCACATCCAAAACGTAAAACTTCTAAATCTAGAAGAGACAAGAGAAGAACACACTATAAAGCTGAATTACCTAGCTTAACTGTTTGTAAAGAAACTGGCGCGGTGCACAGACCTCACCACGCATATACAGTAGACGGTAACTTATACTACAACGGTAAATTAATTATTGAGAACACCGCTGCTGTCTAACGACATCTTTCTTAAAAACATCCCAAAAAAGTATAATATTTTATATTATTAACTTTCACTTGGGATGTTTTTTGCGTATTATTGAATAATATAAATAATAACGAATGAAGATTGGATTAGACGTGTTGGGAGGTGATTTTGCTCCTGATTCTAATATCAAAGGAGCGATTGAAGCTCAAAAACAGCTGGACGATTCGCAACGGATTGTTCTTTTTGGTGATGAGGAAGCCACTAGAAACGCTATTGCTGAAGCTGGATCTGACCCCTCAAAATTTGACTATGTTCATGCACCTGAGAACATCGGTATGCACGAACATCCCACAAAAGCAATCAGCCAAAAACCTAACTCTTCTATAGCCAAGGGATTTGACTTATTGAAAAACGGAGAGATTGATTCTTTCTCTTCAGCAGGCAATACCGGTGCAATGCTGGTAGGCGCCATGTTCAGCGTAAAGACTATTACAGGTGTCTTGCGTCCTGCAATCGCGACCAATGTTCCTAAGCTAAAGGATGGCTTTGGGATCCTGTTGGACGTTGGGGCCAATGCAGACTGTAAGCCGGAAATGTTGAACCAATTTGCTATCCTTGGAAGCTTGTATGCAGAACATGTATACGGCATTTCCTCACCAAAAGTCGGCTTGCTGAACATTGGTGAAGAAGAAGAAAAAGGAAACAACCTAACCATCGCAACCTACCCTCTTTTAAAAGAAAACAACAAGATCAATTTTATCGGAAATGCAGAAGGACGTGATCTGTTCAGTGATCATGCCGATGTAATTGTTTGCGATGGCTACACTGGAAATGTAGTACTGAAGCTAGCTGAATCATTTTATGTAGTTACTCTAAAGAAAGGGTTCAAGGACCAATTCTTTGACAGGTTCAATTACGAGCAATATGGCGGCAGCCCAATTTTAGGGGTAAATGCTCCTGTAATCATTGGCCACGGTATTTCAACTCCAAAGGCTATAAAAAATATGGTATTATTGTCGAGAGATATGATTGCCTCAAAATTCATTGAGAGGATCAAATCTGCATTTAACTAAAAAATATGTCTAAAATTCACGCAGCTATTACTGCAGTACATGGTTACGTTCCGGACTATATCCTGACCAACAAAGAGTTGGAAACAATGGTAGACACTAACGACGAATGGATCGTAACCCGCACAGGAATCCGTGAGCGAAGAATATTAAAAGATCCAGGAAAAGCTACTTCTGACTTGGCAGTGCCAGCGGTAAATGGCCTATTGGAGAAAAGAGGGATTTCTGCTGAGGATATCGACTTAATAATCTTCTGTACCAGCACACCGGATATGTTATTCCCTGCTACAGCAAACATCTTGGCAGACAAAATTGGCGCTAAGAAAGCTTGGGGTTTCGACCTTCAAGCGGCTTGTTCAGGATTTCTTTTCGGATTGACCACTGGAGCTCAATTCATTGAATCTGGAAAACACAAAAAAGTACTGGTTGTTGGTGGCGATAAGATGTCATCAGTAGTCAATTATAAAGACAGAAATACCTGTATCCTATTCGGAGATGGATGTGGAGCAGTATTGCTGGAACCAAATGAAGAAGGAAACGGACTGATCGACGCTGTTTTAAAAACAGATGGATCTGGCGGTCAATTCCTAAACATTAAAGGCGGTGGTTCTTTGAACCCAGCTACTCATGAAACAGTAGACGCAGGCCTTCATTACGCTTACCAAGAAGGTCGTACCGTATTTAAATTTGCAGTAACCAATATGGCTGATGTAGCTGTTGAAGTTATGGAAAGAAACAAATTGACCTCGGAAGATGTTAATTGGTTAGTTCCACATCAAGCAAACAAGCGCATCATTGATGCCACTGCAGAACGTGCGGGACTACCAGAGGAAAAAGTAATGGTAAACATTCAAAAATACGGAAATACAACTAGCGGGACCATTCCATTGTGTTTATGGGAGTGGGAAAGCCAACTTAAAAAGGGCGACAATCTAATCCTAGCGGCATTTGGCGGTGGGTTTACATGGGGCTCTATTTATTTGAGATGGGCGTATTAATCTGCATTTTATTATTACCTTTATAGCTATTTATTTTTTAAAATTATTAAACAAACCTACTAGCATATGAGTATGGATATTAAACAAATTCAAGATCTGATCAAATTCGTTTCCAAATCGGGTGTGAATGAAGTATCAATCGAAGAGAAAGATTTTAAAATTACGATAAAGACTAATCAAGAGCCTACTTACGTAACGGCAACTCTTCCTGCAGCTCAGGTTGCACCGGCGGTTGCTCCTGTTGCGGCTCCTGCTCCAGTGGCTGCTGCTCCTGCAGCTCAAGCTCCTGTTGCTGACGAAAGCTCAAAATATATTACTATTAAGTCTCCTATTATCGGAACATTTTACCGTTCTCCAGGACCAGACAAAGCATCATTTGTAAATGTAGGTGATGAGGTTACTCCTGGAAAGGTTATCTGTATCGTTGAGGCAATGAAGTTGTTCAATGAAATCGAATCTGAAGTATCAGGAAAGATCGTTAAGATTTTGGTAAATGATGCTCAACCTGTAGAATACGACCAACCTTTATTCTTAGTAGACCCTAGTTAGTTTTTGGAGTAATTCCAGAAACTTTTTTTATTGTGCTAAGAGATAAAGTGTTACATCAAAGAGTATTATGTTCAAAAAAATATTAATTGCCAATAGAGGTGAAATCGCACTTCGAATTATCCGTACTTGTAAAGAGATGGGAATTCAAAGTGTTGCAGTATATTCTACTGCTGACCGCGACAGTTTACACGTTCGCTTCGCGGATGAAGCTGTTTGTATCGGCCCACCTGCTAGTAAAGATTCCTATTTAAATATTCCAAATATCATTGCAGCAGCTGAACTTACAAATGCTGATGCAATCCACCCTGGATACGGTTTCTTATCCGAAAACGCTAAATTTTCCGCAATCTGTGCTGAGTATGGCATCAAATTCATCGGTGCTACCGCTGACCAGATTGAAAAAATGGGAGATAAAGCATCGGCTAAAGAGACAATGAAAAAAGCTGGTGTTCCAACCATCCCTGGTTCTGACGGTTTATTACCAGATGTAAAAACTGGTTTGAAAATCGCCAAGGACATGGGTTACCCTGTAATCCTAAAAGCTACTGCCGGCGGTGGTGGCCGCGGAATGCGTATCATTTGGAAAGATGAAGAGTTTGAAAATGCTTGGGATTCTGCACGTCAAGAATCTGGTGCTGCTTTCGGAAACGATGGCTTGTACTTAGAGAAATTTGTTGAAGATCCTCGTCATATTGAAATCCAAGTAATCGGTGACCAATATGGAACAGTATGTCACCTTTCTGAACGTGACTGTTCAATCCAAAGAAGACACCAAAAATTAGTTGAAGAAGCTCCTTCTCCATTTATTACACCAGAATTGCGTGCTAAAATGGGTGAAGCTGCCATCTTAGGTGCGAAAGCCGTAAAATATGAAGGTGCTGGAACAATCGAATTTTTAGTTGACAAACACCGCAACTTCTACTTTATGGAAATGAATACCCGTATTCAAGTAGAGCACCCTGTAACTGAAGAAGTAATCAACTTTGACTTGATCAAAGAACAGATTAAAGTTGCTGCTGGTATTCCTATCTCTGGAAAGAGCTATGAACCTACTATGCATGCAATCGAATGTCGTATCAACGCGGAAGATCCATTTAACAACTTCCGTCCGTCACCAGGTAAGATTACCAACTTCCATTCACCTGGAGGTCATGGTGTACGTGTAGATACACACGTTTACTCAGGATATACAATCCCTCCTAACTACGATTCAATGATCGCGAAATTGATTTGTGTAGCACAAACTCGTGAAGAGGCTATCAATACCATGGAGCGTGCGCTAAGTGAATTCGTTATTGAGGGCGTAAAGACAACCATCCCTCTCCACCTTCGTTTAATGCGTGACCCGAACTTTAGGGCAGGTAATTTCACGACTAAATTCATGGAAACTTTCGACCTTACGGAGTATCCTGATGAGGAGGTTGTATAAAATTTACTTTACATATACAAAACATGCCATTCTTCGAGAGAAGAATGGTATTTTTGTTTTCTTACGATTAGATCACCGCATTAAAACTACATGTCCAAGAATATTAAACTTATAGAGGCAATTAAGAATAAAGGAAAGAACATCGAAGCTGAAATGTCCTTCTTCGATCATTTAGAAATCCTTAGGTGGCATATCATCCGTTCTGTAATTGCTATTACCGTATTTGCTATCCTTTCCTTTACATTTTACGATTTTGTTTTCAACCAGATCATCATGGGCCCGAAGAACTTGGACTTCTGGACCTATCGCATGATGTGTAAAGTTGGAGCAGCCTTGAATCTGGAAGGGTTCTGTGTTGAGAAGATTCCTTTCAATATCATCAACACAGAATTGGCGGGGCAATTTATGCTCCAAATCAACTCCTGTCTTTTGATGGCGGTAGCTTTGGGATTCCCATACCTCCTATTCGAAATCTGGTTATTCATTAAACCTGCCCTTACAGATGTAGAAAGGAAATCAGCTAGAGGTTTTGTATTCTATGCTACTGTGCTCTTCATTATTGGGGCCTTATTTGGCTACTACATCGTAGTTCCTCTGTCAGTTAATTTCCTTGCGAACGTGTCTCTGAGTGAGGAAATCACTAACCAGATTACCATTGACTCTTATTTATCAACTATCGCGACTTTAACATTAGGTTGTGGAATTATCTTCCTACTCCCTATTCTGATCTTTATCCTTTCGAAAATCGGTATCATGACGCCAGAGTTTATGCGTGCGAGCCGTAGATATGCCATCGTCATTATCTTAGTCATTGCGGCTATCATTACTCCAACAGCGGACGTTATCACATTATTGACGGTAAGTGCTCCGATGTTTATCTTGTACGAATTGAGTATCATGGTATCGGCGAATGTCAAAAAAGCGAAGGAGCTCGCGGAAAAAGAATTTTATAATACAAAATAACACATCATGTCTAAAAAAATCGCAATTGGCAGTGATCACGCTGGGTTTGAATATAAAACAACATTAATCACATTCTTAAACGAATTAGGTTATACTGTTCAGGATTTCGGTCCTGCTACTGCAGATTCTGTTGACTATCCAGATTTTGCCCATCCGGTATCTTCAAGTGTAGAGAACAAAGAAAATGAATTAGGTATCTTGATCTGTGGCAGTGCAAATGGAGTTGCCATCACAGCGAACAAACACCAAGGCATTCGTGCTGCGATTTGCTGGTTGGAAGAAATTTCAGCTTTAGCCCGTCAACACAATGATGCCAATATCGTTTGTATTCCAGCTCGTTTTATTGATCTTGACTTAGCAAAACGTATTGTTCGCACATTCTTGACAACTGACTTCGAAGGAGGTCGTCATGCTAATCGTGTCAACAAAATTTCTTGTGCATAACCAATTTAAAATCAATAATGAAAAAATTACTTATTCTTTCTTTTTTGATACCGACACTTTTCAGCTGTTCGGTAGCTCAACAGGCAAATCAAAAGAAATATGCCGACCTGTTAACTGAAGAATCAGCAAAAAAACACCTTACTATTCTTGCATCACGTGAATTTGAAGGACGTGGGACAGGACAAGAAGGTGGTAAAAAAACCGTTGAATACATTGCGAATGTATTCAAAGAATTAGGTTTAAAACCAGCTGTAAGCGGCTCCTATTTCCAACCTGTAGAATTGGAAAGAACTTCTTATGTCGTAGATAAATTTACGATCAACAATAAAGCTCTTGAAAACGGAAAAGACCTATTTATCCAAGGCAACAACAACAGCAGAGACTTCAAGGCTTCTGATATTGTCTTCGTAGGATACGGCATTCAATCTAATGAATACAATGACCTTAAAGGCTTGGATATTGCGGGTAAAGTCGTGTTGGTGATCAATGAAGGCGAACCAACTAAAGACGGCAAATCCTTGATCTCTGGAACTGCTACCCCATCGGATTGGTCAACCAGCCGCTTTAAAAGAATCCAGGAATTGAGCAAACTTAAACCACAGATGATCTTAGCTGTGAGTTCCCAGAATGCTGAGATGATCAGCCGTTTTGGAAGCCGTTTGACTGGAGGTCGTTTTACATTGAAATCGAATGAAAACCAGACCAACCAGGTTACCATGGATATCCCAGTAGCTAACATTACTGTTGAAACTGCCAATCAAATCTTAGCAGCTAAAAACAGCACAGTAGAAAACATCAAAGAAACAATCAACAATATTGGAAAACCAAATTCTTTTGACCTTAAAGCATCAGTAGATGCTACCATGGGCGTGAGAAAAGAGGAGTTCCATGATCCAAACGTATTAGGAGTTATCGAAGGAACAGACCTTAAAGAAGAGGTTGTGATTATCTCGGGTCACTATGACCACGACGGAATCCTTCCTGATGGGACTTTCTTCCCAGGCGCAGACGACAACGGTTCAGGAACAGTAGGTGTGATGGAATTAGCAAGAGCATTCGCTGCAGCTAAAAAGGACGGCAAAGGTCCAAGAAGAACGATCTTGTTCATGGCTTTTGCAGCCGAAGAGAAAGGTCTATTAGGATCAAACTACTATTCGCAGCATCCTATCTTCCCATTGAGCAACACTGTTACCTGTTTGAATATGGATATGATCGGTCGTATCGATGATAAGCACTTGAATGGAAACCACAATTACATCCATGCTATTGGGTCGGATATGTTGAGTTCTGAGTTGAAAGCGATCAATGAGAAAGCCAATAAGGACTACACACAAATGGAATTAGATTATATGTATGATGATCCAAAAGATCCAATGCGTATCTATTACCGCTCTGACCAATACAACTTGGCAAAGCATGGTATTCCAGTAATTTTCTTCTTCTCAGGCTTACATCCAGACTACCATACACCAAATGATACGGTGGATAAGATCGACTTCCCTATGATGGCTAAACGCGAAAAGCTAGTGTTCCATACAGCTTGGGAAATCGCAAACCGAGACAAAAAATTAGTGGTGGATAAAACACCAGCTCCAGCACAATAAGCAATTAGAGCAATAAAATACAAAAATGGGCAGAATTGATATTCTGCCCATTTTTTATGCAATCAACTCTCCCTTAGAAAATTATCCTTCAAAATATTTTCACTTTTTTCTTGCAGATAAAAATTACGATTGTATATTTGTAGTGTACTACCACATTAATACACTAAAACAATACGCTATGTTAACCATTAAATCATTATCGTATTATTATAAACCGAACAAGAATATTCTTTGGAATATCAACACAACCTTGAAGCCTGGAAAAATATATGGCTTATTAGGTTTAAATGGAGAAGGCAAGACCACTTTATTGAAACTCATCGTGGGCATGTTGTTACCCAAGGATGGAAGCATTGAATTCAATGGACTTCGCAGTTCCGAACGAATCGCAGCCTACCTGAACGAGGTTTATTTCCTACCAGATCACAGCAAATTACCTGACCTAAGGATCGAACAATTCGGAAAGCTTTATGGAGCGTTCTACAGCAAGTACGACCATCAACAATACTTGGACTGTATCAAAGAGTTCAATATTCCGATCAGCAATAGGCTTAGAGCACTTTCTTTAGGACAGCACCGAAAGGTCCATCTTTCCTTCGCATTGGCCTGCCACAGTTCGGTCTTATTGATGGATGAACCCACCAATGGATTGGATATCCCTTCCAAAGCTGTGTTCAGGAAGTTGCTTACTAAGTTCATCAATGATGAGCGAATTTTCTTAATTGCAACCCATCAGATCCGCGATGTTGACACGCTTTTTGATCATTTGATGATTATGAAAGGTGGGAGCCTGGTTTTAGATGAAAACATCTATCATTTATCCAGGAAATTCAAGATCAGCAAATCAACAATCGATGCGGAACAGGCGCTATTCACCCAAGAGGAACTATCAGGACCTTATTATTTAGTGAAAAACCATTCAGAAAACGAATCCAAACTGGACATTGAATTCCTCTTTAACGCATTCACCAACAATCCTAAACCAATAGAATTATGAAGACAGTTTCCCAATATCTAAACAGCATTTTTGCATCCCATCGATACTTGTTGATTTCGATTCCGGTTATTGCAATCATATCCTATTCTATATGCTTGATATTTGTTAGCAATGATATTTCAACCTACCTCTTGATGCCTAAAAGCGAAATCGATGACAATATTTTGATCAATCTTGTGGATAGCAATAATATCAAATGGAGCTTTGCATTGATTGTAGGATTGCCTTTCATTCATTTAACCTTTATTTCTAGCTTATTCTATAAAAGTTATGATTTCACTATTCCGATGAATTCCTGGCAGAAACTAACTGCTTACCTATTGATCGGACTATTCATTCTCTTATATAATTACCTCATTATCCTTGGCCTCAATTATATCATTGAAATATATTTCAGGCAACAGTATTGGGATGAGGTTATAGCGGCATTAGACCGTCAAGGCAAACTCTACACTGAAATCTCAAAATACAGCATCTTTTATATCGGCAGCTTCACGATCATATCTGCTCCGATGGCATTGTTGTTCTTCCTTTTTTATCCTTATTTCTTGTTTGCTGCACTCTATTTCAGAAAATACAGCCTAGTTATTTCAGCTGCGATTTTGCTCACGGGAGTGGCTTTGGGAGTTTTTATCAGTTCAAGGATCTGGGATGGGTATTCATATCATATTTCCAACCTATCCTATATGACGTTCTACAGCTGGGTACCTAGCTTTGCCGCTGCCTTAATTACCTATCTCGGTTTTTATTATTTCTTAAAGGAAAAGGAGGTCTAGATGCAATTTCAATCAGATAAACCCATTTACCTGCAGATCATCGACATCGTGATGGAGAAGATCCTCAAAGATGAGTGGCAGGTTGGAGAAAAGATCCTCTCTGTCCGAGAATTTGCCTCCTCTGTGGAAGTAAACCCCAATACAGTCATGAGAGCTTATGATAAGCTCCAACAAGATGAAATCATATTCAATAAACGTGGACTCGGACTATTTGTAGCTGACAATGCCATTCAGATCATCCTAAAAGAAAAAAAGGAAAATTTCATCCAGGTAGAAGCACCAAAATTCTTCCAGACAGCAAAACTATTGAAGATCACGGAAGAAGAATTAATCGAACTCTATAAATCGAACTAATTATGAAAAAGTCAAATATATTATTGTTTAGCGCCCTTGCCATTCTTTGGTTGGTCTGCTTAGTCATAAAGCCATTGCAAGGTATTGTATTTGCAGACCCCCTTAGCCGTGAACCCCGCGATTTGGTCTCTGCATTTGTCAAAAATTTTGATCAGACCGATAAAATAGAGAAAGTATCCTTAGATGGCATTAAGCACATAAAAATTATCGGTTTTGACAAAAACACTTTCTTATCCGTTGGATATGCAGATACAACCTTAATTTCCGCAAAGCTAAGTAATCAAGTAATCAACTTTGTTCATAAAAAAATCGGCGACACATTACAAGTTACTCCAACCAAGAAGTTATTTTCAAGTGTTGAACTCACCTTAAATCCTGATCAAGCCTACAGTATAACCTTAGAAAATTTTAATGGATCTATTGAAATAATCCCAACAGATAGTATCGCCAAAGGCCTCAATAAAATTGCGGTTCTCAAGAACAGTACCATAAGAATTCGCAATTATTCTCGAGAAAGCCAAAATTTCAGCAATCCATTTAGTATGCAAATAGCAGGAAAATCAAAGGTAAATGTTGACAACATCAGCTTCAGTAAGCTTGATGTGAAATTGAACGATGGCATGCTGGAGGTTTTAAACAATAACCATATTGACTCCCTAAACGCCGAACTCCAAGGGCTCAGCAATATTATCGTTGGAAATTACCCAGAAGATAAACGTGTAAAATCCTTGGCACTTTCAGGCAATTTGGATTATTACAATTCGAAAAAACCAAAATAAGAAAGGAGAAACTATGTTTTTCAATATCCTGTTCAAGTTTATCAGCATGCTCTTGATCGCAATAAATCCATTTCTCCAATCATTGATCCATGTTGATCAAGAGAAAGTCTCTGACAAAGACAATGAAAAAAACACATTTTCTGTCCATCAAAAAATGGAAACTCCAATGGAATGGCATGATTCCTTGCAGTTAATCAATAAATAAGAAAAGGGCAGAAAATTATCTGCCCTTTCATTTTCAGCTATTCGCCAAATATTGTTATTCCGGATTGTCTGCCGTCGATTCTCTTGCCAACGGCACATCATCAGGAGCATTTCCTAAGTATTTATCCAGTTCAAAAAGAGACTCGTCCGTTGCGCGATCACCACCAGCGATCTTCAATTTATCAATCAAGGACATTGCTAATTTCTCTTCTTCGGTCTGTTCTTTAACAAACCACTGTGCAAAGTTCCAAGTCGCCCAATCCTTTTCCTCCATCGATTGGTTTACCAATCCATAGATGGCATTTGTATTATCCACCTCATGCTGAAAAACCATATTAAAACATTCAGACATGGATTTAGGCAGCTTCGTATGCTCGGCAACCGCCTCAACTTTTGGTGTCCCTCCTCTTTCAAGAATATACATCATGATCTTGATCATGTGGTTTCTTTCTTCCTGAGCATGGCGAAACAAGAAATTCGCAACACCGCCATAACCTTTCGTATCTGCCCAACAACCCAAAGCCAAATAAATCTGAGATGCTTGGTTTTCTTTTGTCATTTGTTTAATCAACGATGCTTCCATCGCTTTTGAAAGTCTATTGGTATCCATAATAATTCCTTTTTATCTTTTAACACTTCATATCCCACTTTGTTTACCTTTTCTCCCTTTACTTTTACACATATACATTGTAAATTTGAGAAAGGCTATTAATAAACAAAACCCTACTCTACTTGTTCTTTTTTTAAATTAATATTCAATATGGCGTTTGTAGACTATTACAGTGTATTAGGATTGGATAAATCCGCAAGTCAAGATGACATCAAAAAAGCTTACCGGAAGCTGGCTCGAAAGTTCCATCCTGACTTAAATCCAAATGACGAAAGTGCAAAGAAAAGATTCCAGGAAATAAACGAGGCCAACGAAGTACTGACCGATCCAGAGAAAAGGAAAAAATACGACCAATATGGTGAAAACTGGAAACATGGTGAGGAATACGAAAAAGCCCAACAGGAGTATGCCCGTTCCAGAGGCTCTCGTGGCAGTTCAGCAGGAGCTGGCCAAAATCCTTTTGAAGGATTTGACTTCAATAATTACAATGGAAATTACGACACTGGCGAATATTCTGATTTCTTCGAAGACCTATTTGGCTCTAGATTTGGCGGTGGAAGATCTTCTGGAAAACGAGGAAGCTACCGTGGACAGGACTATGAAACCACAGTTGATCTAACCCTGCTCCAAGCCTCTCAAACCCATAAGCAAACCTTTACGGTCAACGGCAAGAACATCCGTATCACAGTGCCTGCTGGAGTTGAAGACGGACAGAAGATCAAACTAAAAGGCCAAGGTGGCGATGGCGTCAATGGCGGCCCTAAAGGCGACCTGTACATCACTTTTTCCATCAGACCTGATTCGAAGTTCGTACGGAAGGGAAACGACCTCTATACCAATATTGAAATCGACCTGCCAACCGCCCTATTAGGTGGCGAGACTATAGTCGATACCTTAACCGGAAAAATCAACGTTAAGATTAAAGCAGGAACCCAAAACGGCGGAAAGATCCGACTCAAAGGAAAAGGATTCCCTGTGTATAAAAAAGATGGGGACTTTGGCGACCTATATGCAGAAATCCAGGTGAAGTTACCAACTGACCTATCCGAGGATCAAAAGAAAATAGTAGAACAATTAGCGGATTCATTAAAGAAATAAGACATGGAAAAGACATTATTTAGAGTAATCGACATCTGCAAAACCAATAATATTGAACGCACCTTTATCCAGGAACTGCATAATAACGGACTTATTGAGATTATCATCCAAGAAGAACAGGAGTTTCTGGAAGAAGAACAGGTGCTGCACGTTGAACGTTTCTCTACCTGGCATTATGAACTCGAACTCAATGTTCAAGGCATAGAGGTAGTCAATAACCTGATCGATAAAATTGAAGAACTGCAACGTGAATTGCGACTTTTAAAACTAGAAAAGTAAGGGACTTTTTAAGGATAATTTAGGCATCTCTATCAATTTTTGATAAATTCGCCTCAATTAACTGAAACCATCATGGAAAAAATCTATCAAGGAAAAACAAAAGACGTTTATAGTCTGGGTGATAACCAAATCCTATTGCAGTTCAAAGACGATGTGACCGGTGAAAACGGCGTTTTTGATCCTGGAGCAAATACAGTGGGATTAACGATCGAAGGTGCCGGAAGATCTGGCCTTAAAATGACCACTTATTTCTTCGAAGTCCTGAATAAATTAGGAGTGCCTACCCACTTTATTTCATCAGACATCGAGAAAGTACAGATGATCGTCAAGGATGCTAAAGTATTTGGTAAAGGTTTGGAGGTTATCTGCCGATATAGAGCCGTTGGTTCCTTTCTTAGAAGATATGCGGCTTACTGCGAAGAAGGCCAAGCGTTGGAAAGCTTTGTCGAAGTAACCATAAAAGACGATGAACGCGGCGATCCTGTTATTTCCGAAGATGCCTTAGCTATGTTGGGCTTGTTGAGCCATCAACAATATCAAGAATTAAAAGACTTGACCAAAAAAATCTGTGGCATCGTTAAAGATGAACTTGCAAAAAAAGGTCTTGAACTATACGATATCAAATTAGAATTCGGTCATGATAAAACCAACAATCAGATTATCCTGATCGACGAAATTTCCGGAGGAAACATGAGAGTTTACAAGGATGGCAAATATGTCGCTCCATTGGAACTTGAAAAGTTGTTTCTTTCCTAAAAAACAAAGGTCCTTCTTCCCAGAAGGACCTTTCTAATCTAATTAAAACACTTTAAAGCCACTTTTATCCAATATCACACCCTGCTCGTCATAATATTCCAGCACATACTCATTCGGGCATAATTTCAATTGAATCTCTTTTACATCATTCTTTTTGATCAGTTTGAAAAAAGAAATGGTCTTATTTGGACCGTAGATGTCAAATAATTTTAAATAGATCGTTTCCCGATCCTTTAGTAAATCCGCATCGGGATGTATCGTCCAATTTTCCTTTCTCCATCCTCACAATCAAATATCTGCCAAGTCGTTTTATAATCTTTTTGCTCAAACAGTTCCAAGGCATTGATTTTCGCCAAGTATTCAAACTTATCCAACGGCTTATCCTTAGGGCTGCCTTCCACTTCTAATGCATAAAACAACAGGCTCAACCCTTCTTTTTCCGCATATGGAATATAGACATGCTTAATGTCCATCCCTTCTGAGGAATAATCCTTTTCATAATAGGGAGCCTTATAATATTCTTTCCTGACAAAATCTGCCCTATCAAACCTTTTCTTTTTATGTTTGATGGCAATCATATTATACAGAGGATTTGTTTCTGGGACAACCGAAAACAAGACCTTATCTCCCTTTTTCCCTAAGCCAGCCATTTTCATCATTCTTCGATCAAGGGGATAAAAGCTATCTTTCCTCAGCCCCGTATTTCCCGTATCACTTGGTTGAAAAGCACGATAGAGCCATACATTTACTTTTTCTTTCTCATTGAAATACTTATCAACCTCAGCCGTGAAATAGCCAGTCTTCGTAAATTCCTGTGTTTTGCATGAAAAAAGTACAAGCAAAAGAATCCCCAGTAGGAACTTGATGAAAGCCCTAAAAATCAACGCCATAAAAATTAAATGGAAATCTGTTATTAAGTTATTTATAGAATACTTAGAAGGATTTTTTTTACATTTGAGAAAGATCCATCCTAATTGGTAGAGTATATTTTACTGGTACTGGTTTACCATTCACTATACCCGGCTTCCAATCCTTAGCAGATTTTATAGCCAAAACTCCTGCCTGCCCTGTTCCATAACTCAAGTCTTTAATTAGTTTTATATCACCAATTTTTCCTTCTTTATCAATAACAAAGCTTAATTCAATTGTTCCTCTTATACCTGCATCAATGGCGGCTTGTGGAAATTGATATGCCTCCAGAACGTCTTTTCTAAATTGATCGATCCCTCCTGGATAGGTAGGCTTAATCTCTACCTTTTTATAATCAAAAATCTCATTTTCGGTTTGCTGTCCAGAGGCCGAAGGTAAAGATCCTCTAGCTTTCTCAAACTTTTTTGGAGATCCTTCAATGTTATTGGAAACCTTTGGTTCTTCTTCAATAATTACAGTGCTATCGCCCGAGGCTTCAGTAGTTGGACTCTCTGCAATTACAGCTTCACTTTCAGTTTTTTCCTTATTTGGCGATTTGCAATTAATCACCAATCCCAAAATCAGCACTGCTAACGGCAATATAGAAAGGTAAAACAGTCTATTTCTCGTATTAGATTTATCTTTAAAAATCATATTAATTCTTTCCTTTAAAAGTGATTTATTGGAAAACTCATGACTCAATTGATTCGGATGGACATTCATCGCATAAGCAACCAACAGTTCCGCATAAGCAACCTTATTTCCTGAAAATTGCTCGTCCACGATAAACTCATGCTGATACTTAAGCTCTTCCCTTATCCAGATTAAACTTGGATTGAACCAGTTAAAAACCCTGATTATCTCCATAAACATAATATCATAACTATGCCCTTGTTTTACATGAATGTATTCATGCTCCTGAATCATTTTGCTATCCTCATTCTTTACATTCAGTTTAACGATGTTAAAAAACGAATAGCTCCCATGTATATTTCTAACAGACCATCTGTCCACAAGCAAATGCAAGACCCTGTACAACAAAAGACCTGAGGCAATCAGCACGCCAAGCCAGTAGCCCAGCAGCATCCAATTGGCAGAAAACCAGCTCGGTTGTTGAGCCATCGTTTCAATTGCAGCAGGATTTACCTGTGCAGCCTTAGGAGTCAAATCCAATACTGGAAGTGTAATCTGGATTATTTCAGGGACTTGCAACTCAACAAAGAGAAACAAAGGCAATAGATAGGCCATTAGGACACTGCCCAATAAATACCAACGGTTTAAATTAAAGAAAGTCAGCTTCCTCAATCCATATCGATAAATAAGGAAGAACAGTGCTAAAGACAGATTTGATATCAGGAGATAGGTCATAGCTTCAATTTTATTTCTTATGCTTCTGAATAAGTTTCATGATTTCATCCAAATCCTGCACATCCAGCTTTTTCTCTTCCAAGAAGAAAGAAAGCATTGAACTCGCAGAATTCTCAAAATAACCTTGTAAGAGTTTTCCGGTTATTAATTTCTTATACTCTTCTTTTTCAATCTTTGGAAAATAGCGATGGCTCTTCCCAAAAGACTCATGATCCACAAAACCCTTGGTCTCGAGAATCCGTACAATGGTTGATACTGTATTATAAGCTGGCTTCGGTTCAGGCAAAATTTCAATGATATCCTTCACAAATCCACCCCCTATTTCCCATAGACTGTGCATGATTTGCTCCTCCGCCTTTGTTAGTTCTTTTAACTCGTTCATTATTCTGTGAAAATTTAAAAAGACAATATTGCCTATAATCGATTATAAAACTAATGTATAACTAAATTTTTAGTTATACAACTAAATTGTTAGTTATATGGTAAAATATACATCTATTAATCTGTATATCAATAGGTTTATTTTTAAGAGAGATTTGTTATTAAGGAAAAATGTATCAGGAAATTTGAACCAGGATGAATGGGATTGGGTTCGACTCCGCTCACCCACTTGACGGACCAAGATCAAACCGACAGCTAAAGAGGGATTCAGAGTGAAACGAAGAATCTATTTTTTATTTTTTAAGGATTGATTTCATTCCTTAATCGTAAGATGAGGAAACTATTTTCTTTCTTCAGAAAGATTTATTGAAAAATATTTCACCCCCGCTAGGGGTTGTCCATTCCAAACATCCAAATTCTATAAATATTCCACCCACGCTGTGGGTTTGAGTTGTAGAAATTGCACGCATGAAAATTTGAAAATAGAGGTATTTCTTTAATCAGAAAATTATATTAATTCTTGTTTGTATGGGGCGGGCGTATTCGATACGCCCCTACAGTATCGAGGGCTTTCCAGCGACATTTGACCATAATCATGGTCTATCCTCGAATCTTTTAAATCCTGGTATAAAACCAGATCTTGGTCTATCCTCCCATCCCGTACCCTCAGCGGCGCCGAAGGGAATCCTGGTTCAAAACCAAATCTTGTACCATCCTCTTATCCTTCAAACCTCCATTGTCGGTCAGCTTTTTTCGAAGCTTGTTTTTTCTTGCGGTCCAATCGATTCAAAATCACAGATTTTGGGGTCCTTGTTGGCAGACGTTTGGCATCTACCTTCAATGCATCGGTTAATACATTAAAAAAACGCTCGATCACCAATTCCTTATTCTTCAACTGGCTTCGGTCAATACTGGAATCCAATTGCAACAGGCCTTCCTTGGAAATCCTATTCGCCAATCGCTCCTTGATCAAAGCCTTCTGATCCTCGTCAAAAACCGATGAATTCTCCACATCCCAATTCAACATCACCTTCGACGATACCTTATTGACGTTCTGTCCCCCCTTACCTCCGGAACGCGAAGTTTTAAAACTCAATTCCTGTATTAACTGTTCTTTATTTACATGCATTTGTAATAAAATTACAATTTTTCCCTTTCCGTGAAAAATTTTACAAGACTTATATAGAGACATTATTATCTTTAAGAAACGAAAAACAGTAATATGAAGATAGGCATTGTATGTTATCCAACCTTTGGGGGAAGTGGTGTAGTCGCAACCGAACTGGGTAAAGCATTAGCAAACAACGGACATCAGGTACATTTTATCACTTATAGCCAACCTGCAAGATTAGATTTTTTCTCCGAGAACTTATTCTATCATGAAGTAGCGATCAACCAATATCCACTATTTGATTTTCCTCCTTACGAAACAGCATTGGCCAGCAAATTGGTGGATGTCGTACGTTTCGAAGGGTTGGACCTTCTACATGTGCATTACGCAATCCCACATGCCTCTGTCGCTTTCTTAGCAAAACAAATTCTTGAAACTTACGGCATCAATATCCCTGTAGTGACCACACTGCATGGAACCGATATAACTTTGGTTGGTAAAGACAAAAGCTTTAGCCCAGTCGTTACCTTCTCCATCAATAAATCAGATGGGGTAACCACAGTTTCTGAAAATTTAAGAGAACAAACCTTAGATTATTTCGATATTACAAATGATATCAAGGTCATTCCAAACTTTATCGATCTACATAGATTCCATAATAAGAACCACGAACACTTCAAAAAAGCAATTGCCCCAAACCAAGAGCGCATCATCGTGCATACTTCCAATTTCAGGAAAGTTAAACGCGTTGAAGATGTAGTTCGCATATTCCATAAAGTAACCCAAAAAGTACCTAGCAAACTTTTAATGGTGGGTGATGGTCCAGAACGTAGAAATGCAGAAGAATTAGCAAGGGAATTGGATATTACTGATTGTATCCGTTTCTTAGGAAAACAGGATGCGATTGAAGAAATCCTTTCCATTGCCGACCTATTCTTGATGCCATCAGGTTCAGAGAGCTTCGGATTGGCAGCTTTGGAGGCCATGGCTTGTAAGGTTCCTGTGGTTTCCTCCAATACAGGTGGATTGCCAGAACTGAACAAAGAAGGTTTCAGTGGATTCTTGAGCGATGTAGGTGATATTGATGATATGGCGAAAAACTCCATCTATATCCTAGAGGACTGCCAACGTCTGAATGAATTTAAGGAGAATGCATTACAGCGAGCCAAGGACTTTGAGCTGAGCAAAATCGTCCCTATTTACGAGGAATTTTATTCACAGGTAATCGAAAAGGTAAAAAAAGGAAATAAATCTAATTAATCGCAAGCAAAAAGTCATATCTTTGGCTTTTGGAACTACTCCAAAAAGTCAAATATGAAATACAAACGCATCCTACTTAAACTTAGTGGCGAAGCTTTAATGGGCGAGCAAAGCTACGGTATCGACATTAATCGTGTTCAACAATACGCACAAGACATTCAGGAACTTCATAGCTTAGGCATGGAAATCGCCATCGTAATCGGTGGAGGAAACATCTATCGTGGCCTTAGCGCTGAAAAAGCTGGTATGGACCGTGTACAAGCAGATTACATGGGAATGTTGGCAACCGTAATCAATTCGATGGCATTACAAGATGCCTTAGAAAAAGAAGGCATGAAAACCCGCCTATTGACAGCGATCAAGATGGAACAGATCTGTGAACCATTTATTCGCAGACGTGCTGTACGTCACTTAGAAAAAGGTCGTATCGTAATCTTCGGTGCAGGTACAGGTAACCCATACTTCACCACAGATACTGCTGCTTCTCTACGTGCTATTGAAATCAATGCTGACGCCGTACTTAAAGGTACGCGTGTAGACGGTATCTATACTGCAGACCCTGAGAAGGATCCTACCGCGAAGAAATTCGACCATATTACCTTTACTGATGTCTATGAAAAAGGATTGAACGTAATGGATATGACCGCATTTACCCTTTGCCAAGAAAACAACCTACCTATTATCGTTTTCGACATGAACAAACCGGGCAACTTAATGAAACTTGCCAATGGCGAACATGTTGGAACAGTGGTTAGTTAATAAATAAAAGCAAATAATAATCAAGATATGAACGAATTAATTTCACTTCAACTGGACGACTGCAAAGATGGTATGACGAAAGCTGTAGCTCATACCGAATCTGAATTAACCAAGATTCGTGCAGGTAAAGCTAGTCCTGGTATGCTTGATGGAATTTATGTTGATTACTACGGCACGCCAACGCCTCTATCACAAGTCAGCAACATAAACACACCAGATGCAAGAACCATCGTTGTACAACCATGGGAAAAAAACCTTCTTTCTACTATCGAGAAGGCAATCATGGACTCTAACATCGGTTTGAACCCTCAAAACGACGGTTCAATCATCCGCCTTGCGGTTCCTCCACTTACTGAAGAACGTCGTCGTGATTTAGTGAAGAAAGTGAAAGAAGAAACAGAAAAAGGCCGTGTTGCTATCCGTAACATCCGTAAAGATTCTAACGAGCAAATCAAGAAATTGAAAAATGACGGTGCTTCTGAAGATGAAATCAAGGTAGGTGAAGCTGAAGTCCAAAAATTGACCGATACCTATATCGCAAAAGTTGACCAGTTAGCTGAGTTGAAAGAAAAAGATATCATGACGATCTAAGTCGATCTTTTAAAAGAATATTCTTAAAAGGATTCTTAAATTAAGAATCCTTTTTTTATTAAAAATTTACCTATATTCATTTAATAAAAACATTCTGCATGACACAATCAAGAAGAAATTTCCTCAAGCTTGCGAGCATGGGATTAGTTGGTGGTCTTGTTGCTCCTCATTTGATTTCTTGTGATAGCTTGAACAAAAAATCAGGCTCTCCACTTAAAAACATCGGTTTACAGTTATTCACTCTTCGCGAACTACTCGCCCAAAACCCTCAAGAAGTATTAAAATCAGTTGCTAAGGTCGGCTATACCCATGTCGAAACTTACGGTGCTGATCCGCACAATAGTACATTCTGGGGAATTTCGGTTGACGAACTCAAAAAGATGCTGAACGACAATAACCTGAAAACCCACAGTGGTCACTACGATCTAGGTAAATACCTAGATAAGGATAGTACTGACAAAGAAAACATTGAGAAATACATCGAAATCGCGCATAACCTAGGCCAGGAATATATCATTGCTCCTGTCCCGCCTATGCACAAGTTGAATAAACTTGATCAATCTGACTATCAGTACATGGCCGAACAGCTGAACAAAGCCGGCGAAATGTCCAAAAAAGCAGGCATCAAAATGGGCTACCACAACCACTTCTGGGAATTCAAGGAATTCGGAAATGGAACCAATGGCCTGGATGTCCTCCTGGCATTTACAGAAAAGGACCTCGTGGATTTTGAATTGGATATGTACTGGATCACCAAAGCTGGTGTTACCCCACAATCTTATTTCTCTAAACACCCAGGTCGCTTCCCATTATGGCACATCAAGGACATGGATAGAGCGTTCTCCACGCCTTTAGAGATCAACAAAATTGATCCTAAAACAGGTAAGAGAGATTCTTTGGACTTGATGGAAACCATGAAAAGCATCAAATATGCCGAGGTGGGATCCGGTAGCATCGACTTTATTTCACTTTCACAGTTCGCCAATGAAAGTGGATTGAAATATGCTTTCGTAGAACAGGATGATATCTATTCACCTGATAAATACGCTAGCATCAAGAAGAGCTACGATTATGTTCAAAAGACATTCAAATAACAAGAAAAGGGCGGAAATAAATTCCGCCCTTTCTATTTCTTTTCAAAAGAAGACTAAAACACCAAGCGTTCTACCTCTTCCGCATTTTCTTCTACTTTTTCCTTCAATTCTTTCTTGAAATCCAAAATTCTGGCTGCCAACTGCTCATCACTGGTCGCCAAGATCTGAGCGGCAAGAATACCAGCGTTTTTTGCTGCATTTAAAGCCACTGTAGCCACTGGAATACCATTCGGCATCTGCAAGATAGATAGCACCGAATCCCAGCCGTCAATCGAGTTAGATGACTTAACCGGAACGCCGATTACAGGCAAATGGGTAATGGAAGCAACCATGCCCGGTAAATGCGCAGCTCCACCTGCTCCAGCAATGATAACCTTTAATCCACGACCTGCTGCTTGTTCAGCAAAATCAAACATACGTTTTGGAGTACGGTGCGCCGAGACGATGCTCACTTCATACGATACCCCTAAATATTTTAAAACCTCAATGGCATCCTGCATCACTGGCAAGTCTGACTTGCTGCCCATGATTACAGCTACTTTTGCGTTTTCCATTATTATCTGAATAAAAAATTATGCAATTACTTTGATCAATTCCTGAACTTTTCTCGCGTTTTCGATAGCGATTGCGCGATCCTGATTCACAATCGTCACATGTCCCATCTTGCGGAAAGGTTTTGTATATTTTTTACCGTACAAATGTACATATACCCCTTCAATGCCCAAAGCCTCCTCGATACCTTCGTACCTTGCCAGCCCTTCATAACCTGGCTCACCCAATAGATTGACCATAATGGCATTTGCTCTAGAAGCAGTATTTCCCAATGGTAAATTAAAGATAGCCCTTAAATGCTGTCCAAATTGGGAAGTATAGTTGCCTTCAATAGTTTGGTGACCAGAATTATGCGGTCTTGGCGCCAATTCATTAACCAGAATATCTCCATCGGCCGTCAAGAACATCTCCACTGCCAATACCCCAACGATCTGTAGGTCATTCGCGATTTTCATCGCAATGCTTTCCGCTTTCATCTGTATATCGAAAGAATAGGTTGAAGGCGAAATTAGGAACTCTACCAAGTTGACCTGAGGATTGAATTCCATTTCTACCATTGGAAAAGTCATCATCTCTCCCTTATCATTGCGGGCTACCATCACAGCGATTTCCTTTTCAAAAGGAACCAACTCCTCTACAATACTCGGCGCATCAAATGCCGTCTCAAAATCAGCTTGAGTGCTAATTTTCTTCACGCCTTTTCCATCATAACCGTCTTTACGCAATTTTTGGATATAGGGCAATGCAATCTGGCAATTTGCCAAACCTTCTTTATTGGAAATAAATTGGAATGCCGATGTCGGGATATCATTTTGCTTAAAGAATTGCTTCTGCAAACCTTTATCCTGAATCAACCTGATCACTCTAGACTGCGGATAAACCATAACGCCTTCTTCTTCCAATGCTTCTAGCGCATCCACATTCACCTTCTCAATCTCAATCGTTACCATATCCAAATCCTTACCGAAATTGTATACGGTATCAAAATCAGCAAGCGAACCTACCTCAAATTGATTGCACAATTTCTTGCAAGGAGCATTTGGATCCGGGTCCAAAACATGAATGTTAACATTAAAGTTTATTGCTTCTTGGATAAGCATGCGACCTAACTGGCCTCCGCCTAAAATTCCAAGGCGCAAGTCACCATAAAAATCTTTTGCCATAAATTATTTTATTGCTCTACTTCCACCGGGAAAATATCCCCTTTCAGCAAAGACTGTTGTTCTATTTTTTTCTGTAATTCTAAAAATGCACCGATAAGTGCTTCAGGTCTTGGAGGACAACCTTGCACATATACATCCACAGGAATGATTTTATCAACTCCTTTGACCACATGGTAGCCATGCTGCCAATAAGGACCGCCACAATTGGAACATGAACCCATCGAGATAACATATTTCGGATCAGGCATCTGCTCATAGAGCTTCTTGATTCGATCTGCCATCTTAAAGGTCACCGTTCCAGCAATGATCATTACATCAGATTGCCTAGGCGAAGGCCTTGGGAATACCCCTAACCTATCCAAATCATAAGTCGCCGCCATTGCGCCCATCATTTCAATGGCACAGCAAGCAATACCAAAACTGATCGGCCACATCGAGGATAACCTAGCCCAATTTAAGAGGTCATCCATCTTTGCGATGATTACCCCATTATTTTGTTGCAATTGTTGGTCTAAACTCATGATTCTGAACTTGGTTTCTTAAACTTAGGCTTGAATCCCATTTTTACTGGAGAGGCTGCTTTCTCTGCCAAGACTTCCTCAATCTCCTGTTCCTTATAATCCTTTACCACATAATTCTGTGCATTCAATTGCTCATAAGCAGAAGCCGGAATGCCCACCGCAACGGTAGGTTTCACATGCCTAGGCTTGATCCAACTGATATCACCACTTTTCCAAACATAGAGCAAGCCTACGATTAGAACAGCTAAGAAAATTGCCATTTCAACCAAAGTAAACCAGCCCCATCTCGGATCAATGGCATTGAGTTCAGCATTCCCGAACACCGTGGCCCATGGAAAAATAAAGATTAGTTCCACATCAAACAGCAGGAATACTAATGCAATCACATAAAATCGCGGATTAAACTGTACCCAAGAAGTCCCTGTGGTTTCCTCACCACACTCATAAGTACTTAATTTAATAGGATTAGGATTTTTCGGCGACAAGATTCGAGCTAGGAACATGGTGGCACAAACCAATACGATACCAATGATAGCCATTAAGAGTATCTTACCATATTCCGATATCTGCCCGGGGTCGTCCATGTTGCAAAATTAACAATTAATTCAATTCGTTTTATAGGATTTTAGCTTTCTTGGCTAATCAATGTACACTAATTTACAAAATAGCCCCCCATTATTCAAAATATCGATCCTTTTCTTTTGAACCAGGATGGCAAGGATGAGAGGATGGACCAAGATTTTGATTTGAACCAAGATGCTAAGGATTAGAGGATGGGCCAAGAACGGGGAATGAACCAGGATGTGGCTCGGCTCCGCTCGCCAACCGGGATAGGAGGACGGGCCAAGATTATTGGCGGAATGCCTATCACCTATATATTTATTTTTCCATTTCCCTTGTCTTCCTGACGCAGGAAGGATCCCGGAACTATTCAATCCATATTGGTATTGGCGAACAGGTCTTCATTGGTCTTGGCGAACAGGTCATCCATCTTCGATGGATGATGACAAGATCGTTACGGGGCATTTACGTACAGATTCTTCACTAATCGTTCAGAATTGGAATTGCGTTTGGGAAGGATTCAGAGCGCAGCGAAAAATCTATTTTTGTTTTTTTAGGAAGATTTTGTCATCGAAATCGTAAGATGAGAAAACTATTTCAAAGAAAGGATAGTTCCGAGACCCTTCGGCGGTGCCCTCAGGGTGACACGAAAAGGGAATAGAAAAATGTGTCACCCACGATGGGGCAGTTCATCGCAAAAAATAAGTTTTTCCCGGTGTCATTCTGACGAAGGAAGAATCTCGGGAAAATGCAAACATCCAAAAATAAAAAAATCATTTTTTGAACTGCCGTACAGTTCCTTAACCTTCGGTTAAGGATGACATTATTTACAGGAGAATAATTGTACAGATGCTTCACTAATCGTTCAGAATTGGAAGTCTCCTGAGAGAGATCAGAGCGTAGCGAAGAATCTATTTTTGTTTTTTTTAGGAAGATTTTGTCATTTCGAAATCGTAAGATGAGAAAACCATTTCAAATGATTGTGGAACATTCCGAGACCCTTCGGGCAGGCCCTCAGGGTGACAAGAAAAGGGTATAGAAAAATATTTCACCCACGCTGTGGATTCTCCATGAAGAACCCCTTGGATCTACAAAGATGTCACCCCTTCCAGGGGTTCACAATTTAAACAAACATCAATCCTCAATCCCACTCCCACTTTTCCCCACAAAAAAAAGAGGTTGCAAAACAATCTGCAACCTCTTTCTATATCTTTTATTGAGCCTAGAATGGTTTTCCAGGCATCTTTGGCATATTGCGCATCATCTTAGCAGCCATACCAGGATTAGACATCTGTTTCATTACTTTACGCATATCCGAGAACTGCTTCATCAGTTTGTTTACCTCATCAAGGCTCGTTCCAGATCCTTTCGCAATTCTGTTTCTTCTCTTAGGATCGATTGCATCAGGATTCTCACGTTCAAATGGAGTCATGGAATCAATAATGGCTTCAATCGGTTTGAATGCATCATCATCGATCTCAACATCCTTGATCGCTTTACCTACCCCCGGAATCATTCCCATCAAATCCTTCATATTACCCATTTTCTTGATCTGTTGGATCTGGGATTTGAAGTCGTTGAAATCAAATTTATTTTTACGGATTTTCTTTTGAAGTTCCGCTGCTTGTTTCTCGTCAAATTGTTGTTGAGCACGCTCTACCAAGGAAACCACGTCACCCATACCTAAGATACGGGAAGCCATACGATCAGGGTGGAAAACATCCAATGCTTCCATTTTCTCGCCGGTACCGATAAACTTGATCGGTTTGTTTACCACAGATTTAATGGAAAGAGCAGCACCACCACGGGTATCACCATCTAATTTGGTCAATACCACACCGGTGAAGTCTAAACGGTCGTTGAAAGCTTTCGCTGTATTCACCGCATCTTGACCCGTCATGGAATCCACAACGAACAAGATCTCATGTGGCTGAGTTGCATCCTTAACTGCGGTGATCTCTTTCATCAAAGCTTCATCAATCGCCAAACGACCTGCAGTATCGATGATAACCACATTTTGACCATTGCGTTTCGCTTCTTCAACACCGGCAACAGCGATTCCGATTGGATCTGTTGATTCACGATCAACATAAACTGGAACCCCAACTTGTTGTCCCAATACCTCCAATTGATCGATCGCCGCAGGACGATAAACGTCACCCGCAACCAATAAAGGTTTTTTGCCCTTAGATGCTTTTAGGAAGTTGGCAAGCTTACCAGAGAAGGTTGTTTTACCAGCACCGTTCAAACCGGCAATCAGGATAATAGTTGGGTTCTTCGTAATTTCAAGCTCGGTTACCGTACCGCCCATCAACTCCGTAAGCTCATCGTTCATGATCTTGGTCAACAACTGACCTGGAGAGATACTGGTCAATACATTCTCACCTAAAGCTTTTTGCTTTACGTCATCGGTAAACGTTTTGGCAGTCTTGTAATTCACATCGGCATCCAATAATGCCTTGCGAATTTCTTTCATGGTCTCCGCAACGTTGATCTCTGTAATATTCCCTTGCCCCTTTAATACCTTAAAGGCCCTGTCTAATTTATCCTGTAGATTTGAAAACATCTTTTAACTTTCTAAAAATCAATACTTTGTTCCGTTAACAGTTTTAAACTGAAAACTTGAGGCATAAACCTGATTTGACTTAATCCTACAAATATAGCTTTTTGCTTTTTTAATTTAAGATTTTGCCTTCAATATCCCTTATTTTTCAAGTAAAAAGAGAATAAGAATACCTAAGCACAGGATGCATCTTCCGTACCCCAAGCTCTCCCTAACGACACCGCTCCATCGGAATAATAATCTTGGTCTAACTGGTGACTGATCTTGGCCCATCCTCGAATCCTCGTTGGGTGAGCGCAGTCGAATCCAATCCTGGTTCAAATGCATGCGGCGGGCGTATGCGATACGCCCCTACGAATTTTGGTGAATTTATTGTTGAATGTAATACCAACGATAATCCTGTGCCGGGTCTCGACTCCGGGGAACACCTCGACTCCGCTGATACTCGATGGCTGAGCGGAATCGAATCCCATCCCTGGCTCTAAATCCCTTATTCTTATGTCTAATGTCTACCTCCCCTTACTCCACATTTGCCTTTGCATCCTTCAATTGAGTAGAAAGATCACGGAACACTTGATCAAAGGAATCATCGATAATCACGCCATAAGACTTCAAAAACATAGGACCTATCTTTCCTTTATGGTAGGCCAAACCTTCAATGGGAAAAAGCTCTCCCTTGGGATTTAAATTTGTCTGTTGGATATGGGCGGCTACTCGTTCGAGAATGATATTGGAAAGGGTAACGACATACTTACCATCTTTCACTTCTAAAAGAAAGCCAGCATTAATGACGGACAATTCTAATTTTTGTGTCCTAGTGCTCACATATTTTCTTTCATTCTCGTAATTTGGAGTCACATTCACCAATCGGCCTGAGAATTGATTCCCATTTCGGAAATGGTCCTTTATATAGCCTGTGGCATTTATCCGCATAAAAACTTCTTCCGGACTTAGATCGGTCTCATAGGCCTTTTGCCAAACAAATTTACCGCTGGCATTTAACTTTAAAGTTGGGATCTCAAAAATTTCGGCTTCCTTTTTCCAGATCGTATTTCCAGCAGAATCCACGCGCAAGGTCAGAACATCATTCTGCGCATAGCCTGCAAAAATAAAACACATGCACAGCACAGTAAACAGCAACTTTTTCATATGATTAGCAATTAAATTAGTTTTTAAGTGGAACTTTTCCTGGAAGTTTCACTAGAGATACTGACTGAAATTTATGAAAAAAGTTTAACTGTAAGGAATTATTTTTCTTGATTTTTTTTTCCAGATCATTGCTATTCATCAGAAGGACATATAACAAAGAAAGCCCTGATTTTTCAATCAAGGCTTTCTTTGTTATGGTTTAATAAACCTTAGTCTCTTCTACCGAACAATAGAGATGCGTAGTACAATAATGTAACCAAAGCTGAAAGCGCAGCAACCACATAGGTCATAGCAGCCCATTTCAATGCATCTTTTGCACCATCATGCTCTTCGGTGCTATGGGTGATATTGGAAGCATTCAACCAAGCCAAAGCGCGGTTTGAAGCATCAAATTCCACAGGTAAGGTGACAAAGCTGAACAAGGTAGTCAACGCAAGCGCAGCAACACCAATGGCCAACACATACACATTACCAGAGAATGCCATCATAATTACCCCGATCATCAGCACCCAAGTGGTCAACTTAGAGGCAACACTTACAATTGGCACCATAGCAGAACGGAACTGCAACCAAGAATAGGCAGTCGCATGTTGAACCGCGTGGCCACATTCGTGGGCAGCAACGGCAGCAGCTGCAACCGAACGTCCATGATAAACATCAGGACTTAAGTTAACCGTTCTGTGTGCAGGGTTGTAGTGGTCTGTCAATTGTCCTTCTACAGAAATAACCTGTACATCACTGATTCCATTCTCATTTAGCATCTTCTGTGCTATCTCCGCTCCAGAAAGCCCTGAAGACAGTGGCATCTCCGAGTATTTCTTGAACTTATTTCTGAAAGTAAACTGAACTATCCAGCTCACTACCATGATTCCGATAAAAATTATCCAATACATATCTTATAATATCTTATTATTCTATTTTCTATTAACCTATCAAATCTAATTCCAATAGACCTTTTACAACAAAGAAATAAAAAATTACCACGAAAACAAGTCGAAATGTACACAAAAAGGACAAAGTGACAGAAAACTTACCCAAAAGTTAAAATAAAAATGAATTTCCGATCTTCAAAAGTCCGCAAGATTCTTCTTGACCTGATTCGGGTCTCATTCGAGACACATTGCTGAAATTCGGAATATGTCTCGAATAAAGTCAAGCCCGAATCCATGACATCATGACAAAAAAATAGGCCTGCAAAAATTGCAGGCCTATTTGAAATTTATCTTGATCCTATTATTATCCTAATTGAAACATCATGTTGTTTTCTTCGATCATTTTCCTCAAGTTGCTCAAGGCATACCGCATCCTACCCAAGGCCGTATTGATGCTCACTTCAGTGATATCGGCAATATCTTTAAAACTCATATCGCAGAATAGACGCATGATCAACACTTCTTTTTGATCGTCTGGAAGCAATTGGATGATTTTTTTAAGATCTACATCTCGTTGATCTTTTACCATCTTCATTTCAACACTATCGTCCGAGAATTGCAGGATTTCAAAAATATCGAAACCATCGTTATTGACTACGTTCGGTGCTCTTTTCTCTTTCCTGAAATGGTCGATGACCATGTTATGGGCAATGCGCATGACCCAAGGCAAGAACTTACCTTCATCATTGTATCTACCAGCTTTAAGGGTATTGATCACTTTGATAAAAGTCTCTTGGAAAATATCTTCAGCTAAGTATTGATCTTTAACCTGATGGTAGATCGAGGTATAGATTTTCGTTTTATAACGCTCTAATAGTACTTGCAAGGCTCTTTCTTCGCCTTTAACATACGCTTGTACCAGTTCCTGGTCACTTTTCTTATTCAATAGTTTCATAATTATGCCTCCACAAATGATGTAAGAGTTTTCTATGTCTTTGTAATATTTTAGTTTAAGCGTAGTAGTGTTTCGATAAGCGATTTGTTTAATGTTATTAGTTCAAAGAGAATTAAAATTTCCGATTAATCAAAAAATGCATTGGTATTTTAACATTTCTTCACATTAAATCCTAATAACAAAAATGGCTCCAAAGTTATCCTTTAGAGCCATCTGAATGTTATTTTTTACTCAATTACTTATACAAAGGAAATTGAGCCATCATTTCTTTTACTTTTCCGTGGATACGATCTAGTGCTGCATTGTCTGAACGGTTGTTCAATGCTTCGTCGATCAACTCACCGATTTGAATGATTTCGTTTTCTTTGATTCCACGTGTCGTAATTGCTGCAGTACCGAAACGAACCCCTGAGGTAACGAATGGTGAGCGAGAATCGAAAGGAACCATATTTTTGTTGGTTGTGATACCAGCTAATCCTAAAACAGCTTCTGCATCTTTACCAGAGATATCTTTATTTCTAAGGTCTACCAACATTAAATGGTTGTCAGTACCGCCAGAGATAATCTTATAATCTCTCTCTACAAAGAACTGCGCTAATGCAGCAGCATTTGTTTTTACTTGTTTGATGTATGTTAAGTAATCATCAGACAGGGCTTCACCGTAAGCAATCGCTTTTGCAGCAATAGTATGCTCCAAAGGACCACCTTGTGTACCAGGGAATACCGCTAGGTCTAATAATTGAGTGATCGTGCGGGTTTCACCTTTAGGCGTTTTGATGCCCCAAGGGTTTTCGAAATCCTTACCGACCATGATCATACCACCACGAGGGCCACGAAGTGTTTTGTGGGTAGTGGTTGTTACGATATGACAGTGAGGAATTGGATCGTTCAATAATCCGCGAGCGATCAAACCAGCAGGGTGAGAAACGTCAGCTACTACTAGTGCACCGATTTCATCAGCTACCTTACGGATACGCGCGTAATCCCAGTCACGAGAATAAGCCGACGCACCACAGATAATTACTTTTGGTTTTTCACGACGAGCAGTTTCTTCTAATTGTTCGTAGTCGATAAGACCAGTATCTTCTTTTACACCATAGAACAATGGTTGGTAAAGTTTACCGGAGAAGTTTGCTGGAGAACCATGAGTCAAGTGACCACCATGGCTAAGATCGAATCCTAGGATTTTATCACCAGGTTTTAAGATGGCAAGGAAAACGGCCGCATTAGCTTGTGCACCAGAGTGAGGTTGTACGTTCACCCATTCAGCGCCAAATAATTCTTTTGCACGGTCGAGGGCAATTGTTTCAATTTTATCCACAACTTCACAACCGCCGTAATAACGTTTTCCTGGAAGTCCTTCTGCATATTTATTGGTCAAAACAGAACCAGCAGCTTCCATAACCTGCTTGCTCACAAAGTTTTCTGAAGCGATAAGCTCAATACCTTCTTCTTGGCGTTTTAGCTCCTCGGCAATTAGATTAAAAATGGATTGATCTCTTTCCATATTGCTATTTTTTATTGGGGGGTATTAAAATTTCAAATTTGTTGCAAATATAGATAATTACAAAGAATTGGACTTATAATTACCTAAATTTCTCCAATGATTTTTAAGGATTGCCATTTTGTTAAGTTTTTTCTCAATTGAATAAAGGACTGTCGAACCCCTCCTACTTAAAACGGCCACAGGTTTACGATATTATTTCCTAGCCCCCCTAATTGGTTAAATGGCCAATTATCCCGCTGACAATTGCCCTTCATTGGCAATCTGCTCTGTGTTTGCCGATTGTCATAATCAGGTTGCATATTTAAAAGGAAACCGAAAATTATGTATTTTTGTGGCTATAAATTCAGAGGAAATTAATATGGCTTCAGATAATTTGACAGCTGTAGCTCCGGTAACTTTTACCGAAGGTGCACTAAACGAACTTAACAAACTGATCGACCAACAAGAAATTGGTGCTGATTTTGGATTGCGCATTGGCGTAGAAGGTGGTGGTTGTTCAGGGATGAGCTACATTTTGGGATTTGACCAAATCAAAGATGGCGATACTGAATATAATATTCAGGGTATGCGCGTCTTTATGAACAAAGCTCATGGGCTATATTTAGCGGGTATGGAGATTGACTTTAAAAACGGTCTAGATGCGAGAGGATTCACCTTTAATAATCCGAATGCATCCAGCACCTGCGGCTGCGGAAGCAGCTTCTCTGCATAAAGAAAACTATTGCCGTTAAAAGGTTTCGCCTTGTACATCGACAGTCAGTATTGAAACAACGCTAGCGAGAATACCCAAAAATCTGTTGTTTAATTTTTACACGCCTGCGCAGCAAAACTATTCAAACTGTCTTTTTTGGCGAAGCCTTTTTTTATGCTAATCCCAATAGCATGATAATGCCGGAAAGGCAAATAAATCCCTATTGATTCTTCTGTAAATATTCCAAACCCGATGGGGCAATTTCATTAAATTAAGACAAAAACAAGATTTAGAATCATTGTTACTTTTGGAGCCCAAAAGTAACCAAAAGGCTTTGGCCCATTTAAGGTGGCTTTTCGCACGAGCTCCCGCACATGGATAGAATGCCTTGTTGTCGGGAATATCTTTCAATAGATCATCCCTTTTGATTGGATGATCTATTGAAAGCATTCCAAGGCCAATCCCATCGCACAGGCATCGGCATTCTATCCATTTTTCCGCCACTGGAAATGAGCCTGAGGCTAAAGGGCTTCCTGCGGAAGGGTTGATGTTTGTGGAAAACCCCTGGAAGGGGTAGAATCTTTGTAGAAGGATGAGGCGAAAATGGGAAAACCCCTAGCGAGGGTGAAATATTTTTCTGAAATTTCTTATTTAGAAAAAAACAGTTCGTTCGCGCTGCTCACGATGAACAATCCTTAAAAAAAAAATAGATTCTTCGCTCCGCTCTGAATCCCTCCCAAACGCATTTCCAATTCTGAACGATTAGTGAAGAATCTGTACGTAAATGCCCCATAAAGATCTTGTCATCATCCATCTTCGATGGATGACCTGTTCGCTAATACCAATGATGCCCTGTTCGCCAATACCAATATGGATTAAATAGTTCCGAGATCCTTCCTGCGTACCAATTACATTTTGTTAGATCTATATTTGTATCCATTCATACCCATATTTATTTACCAGAAGAATATTTTTATCCCCCATTCATCCCCAGCGGGGATGAATTATTTTAGAAATGGCATTGAACAATATAGGGTAAATGCAAAAACGATGTTCGATTAATCGAACATCGTTTTTGCGCGACTTCCAGGCTAACGTGCCATGTTTGAATATACCGCTAATGATCTTGCCTCATTAATCCTGTGCCGGGTCTCGACTCCTCTCGACCTTCGGAAAAGATCTTGGCCCATCCTCTCATCCCGTACCCTGAGCGGCGCCGAAGGGAATCCTGGTTCAAATCACGATCTTGGCACATCCTCTCATCCCATTCATCCTGGTTCATTCCCAAATCTTGGTCCATCCTCCCATCCCATTCATCCTGGTTCAAACCCCAACACCCCAACCCAAATCTCCCCATTCCCTTCTGTCTATTATTTATGCAAATTTTTCACTAAATTAGCGACCTTTAAAAATCAGAATTAGATTACGTGATGTACAAGGAATATAAGCAGTTAAATCTTTCAGAAATAGGCAAAGAAGTATTGAAACGTTGGGAGACTGACGACATCTTTGCAAAGAGTATCTCCAATCGACCAGCCAGCAAACCCTACACTTTTTATGAGGGACCTCCATCAGCAAATGGAATGCCTGGTATTCACCATGTTATGGCAAGGACGATCAAAGATATCTTTTGCCGATATAAAACCTTGAAAGGTTATCAGGTTAAACGTAAAGGGGGTTGGGACACCCATGGTTTGCCTATTGAATTAGCTGTGGAAAAGACTTTAGGGATCACCAAAGAAGATATCGGTAAGAAAATTTCCGTAAAGGACTATAATGATGCCTGTCGTAAGGAGGTCATGAAATACACCGATGTATGGAACGACTTGACCCAAAAAATGGGTTATTGGGTCGACCTGGAACATCCTTATATCACTTACCAGAATGAATATATTGAAACCTTATGGTTCTTATTGAAGGATCTGTACAAAAAAGGTTTACTGTACAAGGGCTATACCATACAACCATATTCTCCTGCTGCAGGAACAGGCTTGAGCTCACACGAGTTGAACCAACCTGGAACCTACAAGGATGTGAAAGACACAACCATCGTTGCCGAGTTCCGTTTGGACAAGCAACAGATCCACCCTATGATGGATCGCTTGGTGGAAAACCAAGATGAAGATGTAGCATTCCTTGCTTGGACGACTACTCCTTGGACCTTGCCAGGAAACAGTGCCTTGACCGTGGGTAAAAACATTGACTATGTCAAAGTAAAAACCTTCAACCAATACACTGGAACTGCAGTATCGGTAATCTTGGCAAAAAACCTGATCGCTAAGCACTTTAAAGCAGACGGTCAACAGGTTTCCTTCCAAGACTATAAATTTGGCGACAAGGTTATCCCTTGGGAAATCGTTGAAGAATTTAAAGGTGCGGAAATTGAAGGCTTACGTTATCATCAATTGATGCCTTACGTGACTTCTGAAGAGCTTAGAGAAAAAGCATTCCGTGTGATCTTAGGTGACTTTGTGACCACTGAGGATGGTACAGGTATCGTGCATACCTCACCAACCTATGGTGCAGATGACTTTAGGGTAGCTCGTGAGAATGGTATTCCATCCATTATGGTACTTGATGAAAATGGCAAAGAAGTCCCTACGGTTGATAAAACAGGGAAATTCGTGAAAGAAATCACTGATTTTGCAGGCCGTTTTGTAAAAGAAGAATATTACTCGAATGAAGAGCGCGCAGAAAAGGATTTCCGTCCTACGGATGTTTTGATTGCGATCAAGCTGAAAGAAGAGAACAAAGCATTTGATGTAAAGAAATATGAGCACACCTATCCACACTGTTGGAGAACGGATAAACCGGTACTTTACTATCCTTTGGATAGCTGGTTTATCAAAACCACAGCGGTGAAAGAAGAATTGGTGGCCTTGAATAAAACTATCAACTGGAAACCAGAAGCAACAGGAACCGGTCGTTTCGGCAACTGGTTGGAAAACCTGGTTGACTGGAACCTTTCCCGTTCGAGATATTGGGGAACTCCCCTACCGATCTGGAGAAGTGAAGATGAGAATGAAGAGATCTGCATTGGTTCTATGCCAGAGTTGAAATCTTATTTGGAGGCTTCATTAAACTCAGATGTCTTAACAGAAGATGAAAAAGCAACCAACAAATCCTACTTGGACAAATTTGGAACTGATGATCTAGATCTGCATAGACCTTATGTGGATGACATCATCTTGGTTTCAGATGGCGGCCAGAAATTATTCCGTGAACCGGATCTGATCGACGTTTGGTTTGATTCAGGAGCTATGCCTTATGCGCAGTGGGGATTAGATTACGATAAATTGGAAAAAGGGGAAGCCCTTCCATTCAAGGAAGAATATTTTTCAGCATTCCCTGCAGATTTCATTGCTGAAGGAGTTGACCAAACCCGTGGTTGGTTCTTTACCCTGCATGCTATTTCAACCATGGTACGCGGATCGATTGCATTCAAGAATGTTGTTTCTAATGGATTGGTTTTGGACAAAAATGGAAACAAGATGTCCAAACGTCTAGGCAATGGAGTAGATCCATTTGCTACGATCGACAAATATTCAGCCGATGCAACCCGTTGGTACATGATCAGTAATGCAGCACCTTGGGATAACCTGAAATTCAATGAAGAAGGATTGGATGAAGTTCGTCGTAAATTCTTCGGAACCTTGTACAACACCTATGCATTCTTTGCGCTTTATGCCAACATTGATAAATTCAACTATGCAGAGCCAGAGATCCCATTGAAACACCGTCCTGAGATCGACCGTTGGATTATCTCCTTATTGAACAGTTTGAGCAAAGAGGTAGATGAATTCTATGCAGACTATGAACCGACCAAAGCAGCACGTGCAATCCAGAACTTTGTGGACGAGCATTTGAGTAACTGGTATGTTCGTTTATGCCGTCGTCGTTTCTGGAAGGGTGAATACTCACAGGATAAAATTTCAGCTTACCAAACCTTATATACTTGTTTGGATACCATTGCAAAATTAATTGCACCTATATCGCCATTCTTTGCAGACCAGTTGTATTTGGATTTAAATGCCGCTACTGGTAAAGAAAAATATGAATCTGTTCACTTAGCTGACTATCCTGTTTACCATGTGGAATTGGTCGATAAGGAATTGGAGGAACGCATGGCCTTGGCACAAGATATATCTTCATTGACCTTATCCTTGAGAAAGAAAACAGGAATCAATGTAAGACAGCCGTTGAGCAAGATCCTGGTGCCTGTACTGGACAGTTCGTTCCAAGCCAAGGTAGAGAAGGTAAAAGATTTGATTCTTTCAGAAACAAATATCAAGGATATTGAATTCATTACCGACACCACTGGTATCATCAAGAAAAAGGTAAAACCTAACTTCAAAGTGCTTGGTGCTAAGGTAGGTAAGGACATGAAAATGGTAGCCAGTGCTATCCAAAGTATGGATGCAGCACAGATCCAAGAACTAGAAAACCAAGGTTCTATTCAGTTAACTGGCACGGAATATGTAATTAGCAGCGAAGATGTAGAAATCATAGCAGAGGACGTAGAAGGATGGCAAGTTGCTAATTTAGGACGTTTAACAGTAGCTTTAGACGTTAATATTTCTGCAGAGTTAAAGGATGAAGGGATGGCCAGAGAGCTTATTAACCGTATTCAAAATCTCAGAAAAGATAAAGGATTTGAAGTTACAGACCGAATAAATGTGACCTTAAGTCAAAATACTGAAATTCAACAAGCTGTAGATAATAATTTCTCGTATATTTGTACGGAAATTTTAGCCGACAGTCTGAAATTCGATAGTGCACTGGCAAATGGAGATGCTATCGAAATTGATGGAGAGAATTTATTGCTATCAATAGAAAAAATTTAAAGTATGGGAAACACAGAGAAAACACGGTACAGTGATGCTGAATTACAGGAATTTAAAGCAATAATTCTTGAGAAGTTGCGCATAGCAAGAGAGGAATTGACCTCTTTGACTACTTCTTTAAGTAATAGCAATGCGAATGGAACTGACGATACAGCAGGTACCTACAAGACATTAGAAGATGGTTCTGCCACATTGGAAAAAGAGCAAATCAACCAATTAGCAGCTCGTCAAAAGAAATTTATCGACAATCTTGAAGCAGCCCTAGTGCGCATTGAAAACAAAACTTACGGCATCTGTAGAGAAACTGGCAAGTTGATTCAAAAAGAAAGATTGAAAGCTGTACCTCATACCACCTTGAGTATTGAGGCTAAAAACAAACAATATTAAGCAAAAGATTAATTAAATGGTCTTTGTTATCAACAGCAAAGACCATTTTTATATGCTATGAAAGGATACTCCAAGCCCGTTCTACTGATTATTATCATTTTATTAGTTGACCAAATCTCAAAGTTTTGGGTCAAATTAAACATGACCATTGGTCAGGATTTCAAAGTTTTAGGTGATAAGGTTCTGATTCACTTTATTGAAAATCCAGGCATGGCTTATGGAATGGAATTCGGTGGAGAATATGGCAAGCTTTTCCTGAGTGTGTTCCGTATCATTGCTGTCATGGGCATTGGTTATGGGCTCCATTATATGGTCAAGAACAAGTATAACCGTGGTTTTATCCTGAACGTAGCCTTGATATTTGCTGGAGCACTCGGCAATATCATAGACAGTGCCTTTTATGGATTGATCTTTAGCGAGAGTACTCCATTCTCCAAAGCAGTCCTATTCCCTGATGGCGGGGGCTATGCGACTTTCTTGCACGGCAAGGTAGTCGATATGCTATACTTCCCACTGATCAGCGGGACCTTCCCTACCTGGTTCCCTATTTGGGGTGGTGAGGACTTTTTGTTCTTCCGACCAGTGTTCAATATTGCCGACTCGGCAATCTCTGTAGGGGTTTTCCTTATCCTGATTTTCCAAAAACGCTATTTTAAGGAAGAACATGATGAGAAATCACATGCAAATAGTGAAATCGTAGAGGACTAAACCTTTCGATTAAACAAAGTTAACAAAGCTAATTACGACACTTTTCGCTTTATCCGTATATTTGGACATGAAAAATCTCCGAATACTTTTTTCTATTGCTCTTTGTCTGGCAATTTTAGGTTCAGCAAATGCGCAAGTAAACCCTAAAAATCTCAAAAAACACATCAAATATCTTTCATCAGATAAAATGCTTGGAAGGGAGACGGGGATGAAAGGTTCGTCAAAAGCAGCAGACTACGTCGAGAAATACTTCAAGAAATATAAATTGCAACCAAAAGGAGAAAATGGATACCGACAGAATTTTCCCGCAAAGGTGACCAAAGTGAAGATAGAAAATGCCGAGAGAAGATCGGACAACATCATCGGATTCATCGACAATGCTGCTCCTTACACTATCGTTGTCGGAGCACATTATGACCACTTAGGCAAAGGTGAAATCGGCGGTTCTAAAGACTCCTTGGGTGTAGGGAAAATCCATAATGGAGCCGATGACAATGCATCTGGCGTAGCTGGATTATTGGAATTAGCGAGGCATTATGCTACAAACGACATCAAAGAACCCTTTAATCTCTTATTTATCGGTTTTGGCGCCGAGGAATTGGGATTAATAGGCTCAAAATATTTTACCGAAAATCCAACTATCCCTTTAGAATCCATCCAATGGATGTTAAACATGGATATGATCGGCCGTTATAATCCCGACAATGGTCTGGCCGTCATTGGATATGGAACAAGCTCAGCTTTCCCTAAGATCTTCGAAGGGATCAGCAGTACCATCAAATTCAATAAGAGCCGTGATGGAAATGGAGGCTCAGACCAAACCTCCTTTTACAGGAAAAACATCCCTGTCCTATTTTTCCATACTGGTGGGCATGATGACTACCATAAACCGACTGATGATGAAGAAAGGATAGACTACAAAGCCATGGAAGCTATTCTGCAATTGGAGATCGATGTGCTGGACAATTCCATGAAACAACCTAAGATGGACTTTCAATGGACCAACTAAGTTCAAATATCAGAGTCTTGATCACAGGATCCAATGGTTTCCTAGGACAGAAATTAACAGATTTCATCTTAAGAGAAACAGCCTATACACTATGCTGCACCTCTCATTCGGCAAACAGAAATCCGAATAACCAAGGTTATCAATTTGTACAATTGGACTTACTAGATTCCGCAGGCCTTATTCGCCTTATAGAATCGTTTAATCCTACCCATATTGTACATACCGCAGCAATGACCAGTGTGGAGGCTTGCGAGCAAGATCCCATAAACTGCAAAAAGCTCAATGTAGATGTGGTCAAATTGCTTGCTGAGGAATGCAAAGCCAAGGATATCCACCTAACTTTCCTTTCCACAGATTTTGTTTTTGATGGAAAAAATGGTCCTTATGATGAACTTGCTGATACCGCAGCATGCAATGCTTACGGACAGAGTAAATTAGATGCCGAAGAGGCAGTGAGCTATTCCGGTTGCCGGGCTGCTATATTGCGGACCATCCTGGTATATGGCATCATTGCAGACCCGAAGCGATCGAATTTAGTACTTTGGGCTAAATCCAAATTGGAAGCCCAAGAGGCTATCAAAGTGGTCAGCGACCAATGGCGAATGCCAACCTGGGTTGATGATCTGGCTCATGCTTGTTTGCTTTGTATTACCAAGAATGCAGAAGGCATCTTCCATATTTCAAGCGAAAAAATGTTCAGCGTTTTGGAAGCGGTTGAGGAATTGGCAGATTATTGGAATTTCGACAAGTCCCTGATCAGTCCTATCCAAGCGGCTGAAATTGGGCAAGCTGAAAACCGTCCTCGAAAAACAGGGTTTATTTTAGATAAAGCGATCCGCGAATTGGGATTTAAACCGACTCCATTCCGCGAATCATTGGCTTATATCGATCAACAATATACATACTTTAGAAAATAACTATGCAAGATAAATATGCAAGGGAGTCCTATACCGAAATGAATGAATTGGTACTTCCCAATGACACCAATACTTTTGGAAACCTAATGGGCGGAAGACTCCTGTATTGGATGGATATCTGTTCGGCAATGGCTGCCCAAAAGCATTGCAATAACCAAGTGGTAACCGTTTCGGTGGACAATGTATCTTTCAAGCGTTCCATTAAGTTAGGTGAAGTGGTGACCATTGAGGCGCAAGTAACCCGTGCCTTCAATACCTCCGTGGAAGTAAGAATGGAAATCTTTGCCCAAAACCTTCCTCAAGGCACCAAAGTGAAGTCCAATGAGGCATACTATACATTTGTATCCATCGATGAGTCTGATCGCCCAAAAGCTATCCCTAAATTGATTCCAGAGTCTGAGAAGGAAAAGACCTTATACGATGAAGCCATGCAAAGAAGAGAATTAAGGTTGTTATTAGCGGGTAAACTAAAACCAGAAAATGCAACAGAGATCAAGAATTTAGTCAACCTTTTCGAGCATAAGGGATAAGGAGCGGTTGTTTTTTGTTGAATGGGGGTTTGAACCAGGATTAAAGGGATGGGAGGATAGACCAAGATCATGGAATGAACCAGGATTCAAAGGATAGGAGGATACGTCAGGATCATGGGGAGAATTAGGATAGGAATTTTGGTTGGGGCGAATTGAATTCGCCCGCCGCATGCATACCCTTATAGAATGTTTCCCTTTAGGTCTCCATTAAATCGGAACTTGACGGCAAGGTAATACAGACGATCGTAGTAAATATGGAATCCTCATCCTCCTGATTGATCTGCATGGAAGCAATAGGCATAGGATAATAGCTATTGATGATATTGATCCTTTCTTGCACGCCTTTTATACCGAAGGAACTTTGTTTGAAAGCCGAGGACTTATTATCGGAATCTTTATTAAAACCAACCCCATTATCCATAATCTGTATGACAATTTTCTTGTCATGTTCAGCTATAGAAATCCTGATCAGTCCTTTTTTGGATTTCAAATGTCTCACGCCATGATGTACTGCATTTTCAACAATTGGCTGAATCAACATGGAAGGAATTTTTCTTTCTTTTAGTGTCAGATCTTTTTGAATTTCCAGTTCAAAATCGAAAGCATGATTAAAGCGCTCCTGTTCCAGTTCGAGGTAAAGTTTCAATAATTGGATCTCTGAACTCAGGCTGACGATAGAATATTGGGAATTTTCTAAGACCAATCGGCTAATGCTGGCAAATTTTTGGATCAGGTCACTGGCACTTTTGCTATCTTTTTCTACGACATAGGCCTCTATGGAATTCAAAACATTAAAGATGAAATGGGGATTCATCTGAGAACGGATAGCTTTCAGTTCGCTTTCATAGAGTTTCTGCTTGAAATCATTCTCCAAACGTTCCTGTTTCTCCTTTTCAATATCAGCAGCTTGCTCCTTGATCTTCGATTCGTTCATCAGTAGTTCCTGTTGAAGCTTTTGGTTGTATTCTGCCTGCAATCTATTGATGTTCTTGTGTTGTTGCAATCGATAGAAATAAAACAGGGTAATAGCCGAAAGAAATAATACAATAAACAGCAGCTTAAACCAAAGTGTTGCATACCAATGTGAAGCAAGACTGATATCGATTGTGGCAAGCTGTGCGGACCAGTTTCCAAACTGATCGCCTACCCTAACCTGAAACGTATAATCATCACCTTCTAGATTATTATAGACGGCTAGCTGATCTACCGAGCTTTCTACCCAATCAGTATCGAATCCTATTAATTGATATTGAAATTTAAGTCCCTGCCAAAAAACTTGTTCCGCTGCTGAGAAATTGAATATTAAATTATTCTCATCGGGGCTTAATTTGATTTCATTTTGGAATAGTTCTTCCGATCTATCCAAATGTTGAACAATAAACTGATTGATTAAAGGCTTAAAACTGATTTCATTATTTGGAAAAAAAACTGGCAGGTCTCCTTTGACCAAACCCCAATTGGTACACCAGAATAAGGTATTCGCTTGGATAAAAAAACTATGGGTAATATATTCCTCAGGTGGGTAGATACCAGCTGATTCATTTAAATGGAAAAATACCTTGGCATCTGGATGGAATAACATGGTTCCATCTTGGGATTTCATCCAAATCAATCCATTTTTATCCTCTTGTAATTTCACAGAATACAGCCAAGGTTGGGTGTTTTTTTCAGGATATTGAATAAACTCATATTCACCTTTATAATTCTTCTTGATTTCTGCAATTCCTGAACTGGCATTACTGAACCAAAAACGGCTTTGGCGATCTAAGAGAAAGGAGAACACTGTATTGGATTGAATGGTTTTGGACTGTTGTTTATTTTGGGAGAACTGTATGAATTCGGGCTTTATCTTATTTTCCAATCGGACCAATCCATAGCCATCCATTCCAAGCCAAATGGATCCCTCGGCATCTTTGCCGACGCAGATAACCTTGGAGTCTGGGAGCCCATCATTGACCGTGAACAAATCCAGTTGCCTTGTTTTTAAATTATACCGATATAAACCTGAATTCCAAGAGCCTATCCAAAGAACGGCTTGCTTAGCAATGGTATCCAAGACAATACTATTGCAATCGGCTTTTCTAAGACCTTGATCCTCATTGCTGACTTCCAATGGAACCATACCTTTTTTAGGGTCCTTAAATTCATAAACTCCTTGATCGATAGTCGAGACATAAATAGCCTCATTTGTTGTTAATAGGGATCCAATCTTTAGTTGCTTTAAGGAATATTTTGATAGGCGAAAATCTTGATTTGCATCCAATTCCCCAAAATCAGTTTCTGTCCTATACCAAACTTTACCTTTCCAATTAAATAATTCTATGATGGGATCAGCATAGCGATCTTCGATAAGGTTATTGATTTGGTTGAGTTTGGTAGAATAATAAAACAAACCTGAATTGGTTGCAAGCCAATATCCATCCTTGACGATGCAGAAATCAAATATTCGGGTTGGTTTAGGAGTAATTGGCATCAAGGTTTGCAGCGAAATATACTCGACCTGATTGGTTTCCGGTTGATAAGTGTAGATACCATTGGAAACATGCCCAATCAGGATTTTATTTTCAGTCGGCCAAAAGGCAATAGAACTGATGCTATTATCATAAAAATTGACGCTTTTGTCCCAACCCAAAATAGAGGATATAGAGTTCTGGAAATTATAATCAGCGGCGATAAGATCATGGTCATAATAGCCGGCATAGATACGATCAGGACGAAGGACAATTCCATCCACTGCATTTTCACCTTCATTCTCGAGATTTATCTGTTTTGCAGTATGTTTTTTAGGGTTATAGCAGATCAACCCATCATATCGGGTTCCCATCCATATATTCCCCAGGGAATCTTCGTCTAATGAAAAGATGGTCAGATAGTTCTTACTGGGAATCCCAGGCATGGATATCTGTTTGATTTCTCCTGTTTCTGGATTGAGGGATTGAAGGTCTGTCTCCTGACCAGAAAAGTATATAAGACCAGATTTTGAAGCCAATACATCATACAGGTTGGTTTTCACCAATCCTTTGTTGCTTACTTTGGCCGTATAGGAACTCAAGTTTTCTCCTGCTGGTTTATTACGGTCATAACAGATCAAGCCATGGCTGTTACTGGTAATCCAGATCCTGTTATGATGGTCAATAGCCATGCTACCGAGGTAATTGAGCATCACCCCGTTCGTGTGTTCAAATTTCACTTCGGTAAACTTCTGTCCATCAAAATAAGAAAGCCCACGTTTACCACTGATCCAGATCAGTCCATTGCTATCTTGTGCAAGCCCTTCAACTTCATTGCTGGAAAGACCTTCCTTCTCGGTAAAATGAAGGAAGTTATAAATTCGTTTTTGAGCATAAGCAGTTGAAGATATCAAGCATACTGCAAGGACAAACGATAGAAAAATCCTCACATCCATTCGATTTAGAAGGTTGTAAACAGCCTATCCATCAATTGTTTCTTCTTATTCGGGGAGACTTCAATCTCTGATCCATCGACTAATTCCAAGGTTCCCCCCTCTCCTTTTTTATATTTTACGACGTAATCTAAATTAACGATGACACTTCTATTGACGCGGAATAGCTGTGTATTCTCCAATAACATCTCAAATTCCTTTAATGTTCTGGATACAATGATTTTAGACAGGTTATTTAGAAAGAAGATACTGTAATTGCTCATCGCTTCGATGCGGATCACATCATCTTTTTTTACGAGATGTATCCCTTCTGCTGTTGGTAGAGCTAGTCTGCCCATACATACTCGGTTTTCCGAAAGGTCAGCTTTTTTCAACTTTTCCTTTTGGGAGATCCGAAGTTCAAGTTTGACAATGGCTTTCTTGAGTTCCTCATTATTGACCGGTTTCAAGAGGTAATCAAGGGCATTTGCCTTTAAGGCATCCAAGGTATAGATATTATATGCGGTGACAAATATGACCTCAAATTCAAATTGACCAAGTTTTTCCAGAAATTGGAATCCATTCATGAAAGGCATTTCTACATCCAGGAAGAGCACATCACATTCCATGTTGGGCATTTGCAGCAAGGCTTCTTGGGGATCATTGAATACCGCCGTGACGACCAAAAGCTCCTGGAATTGTTGCAGCTTATGTTGCAATAATCCGGAACCACGAATTTCATCATCCAAAATAATTGCCTTGATCATATTTCTGGTGATTGGTTATTAATGAGTCAGCTTCTATAAAGTTATTTGAAATTTTTGAATTAATTAGGATGAATGAGCAAAGAAGGGATTTTAGCTATTGAAAGAGGATAGATAATGAGAAAATAAAAAAACTCCCCGATTTGGGGAGTTTCTAAGTCTTTAGTCTGAATTTCCGAGTTGAACAATTCGATCGAACTCTTCGGCTTTGAGGGGCATCACGGATAGCCTTCCTTGTCTGACCAAGGCTATATCTTGTAACAGTGGGTCTGCCTTGATGGTTTCTAAGGTAACTGGATGTTTGAAAGTTTCCACTGGAGCCAAATCCACCACTACCCAACGTTCATCTTCAGTGGTCGGGTCTTGATAGAACTCCTTCACGACTTTAGCCAATCCTACAACCTCTTTACCTTCATTGCTATGGTAATAAAGGACCAAATCGCCTTTTTTCATAGCTTTCAGGTTGTTACGAGCTTGGTAGTTTCGCACGCCATCCCAAAAAGTCTCCCCATCTTTATTAAATTGTTCCCAACTATATTTAAATGGTTCTGATTTCACCAAAAAGTAATTCATATCTGCATATAGATTAAGCCAACATCACTGCCGGCAGATTCCCAAATCAATTAATTCTGTTGCTCCAAGATTTCCATTTTATCAGCGTAGTGGGCACAGTAGTCCCGTAAATCGCCAATAATTTTTTCAGCCATTGGATCGCCTCCAGAAGACCTCAAGAAAGAGTCGCCTAGTGTTTGCAAAGTTTCGTAGAAGAAACGTTTCATTTCATCATAAGGCATATCTTTTGTCCAAAGGTCAATTCGCAATGAATTTTTATATTGGGCATCCCATAAAGCTAAAAACATAGCTTTCGCCGGTAATTCTTCTGTATTCTGTCCATCGGTCGAACTCCATTGGATGGAATTTGGAACATTTGAATCATCTAACTCGATTTGGAGTTTGATTTCTGCTTTCTTCATATCTAAAACTGTAATTTTATTAACATTGAAACAATACCCACCACTAAGATAAAACCGATCTGCATGATCCATAGGCGTTGGGTATTCTTGGTCCATAAGCGGAACAAGATATCCACAACGATGAGCACAATAGAAAGGATGAGGAGCCAAGCCCATGAAAACAACGGTTTATCTCCTGATCCCATTTCAGAAATTGCCCATACCAGGATACAAGCCAAGGTAATATTCAAAGGGGTTAGCTTCATCTCTTCTTGCTGGGTTTGCTATTTCCTTTTTTTACTGGCTTACCTTTTCCGCGAGCCGTTCTTTTTGAGTTATTCGCCTTGATGGCATACTTTTTCTCGTGGAATGCACCTTTGAAATCAGGGTTATCTTTTTTCTTCTGATTATCAATTTCTCTAGCGATATCCTGTTTTTCGTCGAAAGGTGTCTTTTCTATAACCACATCAGCAGGTAATTCCTTCAAAGGAATGGTCTGCCTGATTAGCTTTTCGATTTTTGCCACATAATATTCTTCTGCAGGATTACAGAAGGTGATCGCATCACCTGTCTGAAAGGCACGTCCGGTCCTCCCGATACGGTGCACATAATCCTCAATGACAATAGGCACATCGAAATTGATCACATGGCTCACTTGAGAAACATCTAATCCGCGGGCAGCCACATCGGTAGCTACCAAGATCCGTACTTCACCTTCTTTGAAGGCATTTATGGAGTTGATGCGGGTATTCTGTCCTTTGTTCGCATGGATAACACGGACCTCTTCTGGACCATATTTGCGTTCAAGGAAAGCATATATACGATCGGCAACCACTTTGGTCTTGGTAAAAACGATGATCCTACTGAATGTTTCATCGTCTTTGAAGAAGTGTTGCAATAAATTGATCTTTGTCTTTAAGTTGGGAACATGGTAAAGCTCCTGGGTCACGGTTTGTGCTGGAGTGGCCTGTTCGGTTACTTCAATTACGGTTGGGAATGCCAAGAAATCACCTGCAATCTTGCGCACGAGTTCACTCATGGTTGCAGAGAAGAGTAGGTTCTGTCTTTTTCTAGGGACAATTTCCAAGACACGGTGGATCTTTCCAATAAAGCCCATGTCCATCATCTTATCGGCTTCATCAAGCACCAAGAACTTAAGGCTCTTGACATTGATATCACCTTCTAAATAGAGGTCTAAGAAACGGCCTGGGGTAGCGACAATGATATCGCAACCTTTAGCAAGGAGTTCCTTTTGGGTTTTAGGTCCCAAACCACCATATAATAAAACGGTTCTTAAGTCTAGGTAAGTGGAGAATTGCTTGATATGCTCTTCGATCTGCATAGCAAGTTCTCTGGTCGGGCTTAAGATCAATGCTCTTGGGTCATTCCCTTGGGCATATTTCAGCTTCATGAGCATGGGCAGCACAAATGCTGCAGTCTTTCCGGTACCAGTCTGCGCAATTCCCATCACGTCCTGCCCTGCAAGAATCGGCGTAATCGCCTTTTCTTGGATTTCAGTCGTGGTTGTATAGCCCGCTTCGGCTATTGCATTTAGGATCTGCTTATTAAATTTAAAGTCTTCAAATGACGTCATCTTGGCAAAGATAGTTAAATCCAAGGACATGCAGTGGCCTGATTTCCTTACAAATCATTTTGATTTGCGCCTAAATTCCAGCAAATTTGTCCTACCACAAAAAAGGTTGATATGAAAAAACTAGTATTACTATGTGTGCTGACGCTCGTTGGCACTTTCTCATTTGCAGATGAGGGCATGTGGTTCTTGATGCACCTAAAGCGTCTGAACGAAGCTGACATGCAAAAAAAAGGCTTAAAACTCACAGCCGAAGAAATTTACAGCATCAATAACTCTAGCTTAAAAGATGCAATCGTGCAATTTAACGGTGGTTGTACCGCAGAGATTGTTTCGGGAAGCGGATTGGTATTCACGAACCACCACTGTGGTTATGGAGCAATCGCGGAATTATCTACTCCAGAACATGATTATTTAACCAATGGATTTTGGGCTAAAAACCACGCCGAAGAGCTGAAGCCTAAATCATTGTACGTTCGTTTCTTTGTCCGCATGGATGATGTTTCAAAACGTATCCTAGGATTGGTAAACGATAAGATGTCGGAAAAAGAACGCGAAAAGGTTATCAATCAAGAAATTGCTAAAATTCAACAAGAAAATAGTGAAAACGGAAAGTATGTAGTTTCTGTTCGTCCATTCTACAATGGAAATGAATATTACTACTTCGTTTACCAAGACTTTACGGATGTGCGTTTGGTAGGAACTCCGCCAAGCAGTATCGGTAAATTCGGCGGTGATACCGATAACTGGGAATGGCCACGCCACACCGGTGACTTCTCTATCTTCCGCGTTTATGCTGATAAAGACGGCAATCCTGCTGAATATTCAAAAGATAACGTTCCTTTGAAGCCTAAAAAGTTCTTACCGGTAAGTATCAAAGGATTCCAAGATGGCGATTTCTCGATGATCTTAGGATACCCAGGCCGTACAAACCGTTGGATGAATGCAGCAGGAATTGACCAAAACGTTAATTATGCATATCCTGCATGGGTTGAAGCTTCTAAAGTAGGTATGGATGCCATGAAAAAATACATGGACAAAGACCAAGCGGTAAAATTAAACTATGCTTCTAAATATTCTGGAGTAGCTAACTACTGGAAAAACAGACAAGGGATGATCGATGCCTTGAAAAAGCATAAGACCGCAGCTGCAAAACGCAAGCAAGAGAAGAAATTCAACAAATGGGCTAACCGTCCTGAAAACAAGGAAGAATACGGAAATGTGATCGCTGTAATCAATGATTTCTATGCAAAGACAAACGATAAGGCGAGACAAGACAATTACCTGATCGGTATGTTACGTTCTTCGACTTTCGCAGCTATCCCTACTTCTTTAGGTAATGGATTGAAACAATATGCGCAGGAAAACGAGGCTAAACGCAAAGAAATGGCTCCTCGTTTGGAAGCATTTATTGCAGACAACTATGAGAAAGCATACATGCCTTTGGAAATCGATGTATTGGCGGATGAATTGAACCTATATGCTGCTAAGGCTGGTGATATCGCTCCTTATGTTCGCGAAATGGCCAACAAAAACAACGGAAACTTCCAAGCTGATATCAAATCTGCATTTGACAACAGTATTTTTGGATCCCAAGCGAAATTGGCTGAATACCTAAAAAACCCTAAAGCTGAGCTGATTGATTCAGATCCTCTTTACAAACTATCTTCATCTTTGATGGATAAATATCGCGAGACCTCTCCTGAGGCTGAAAAGATGAATGATGAGTTCTTGGCTGCCTCTAGAAAGTTCATCGCTGGGGTATTGAAAATGGATCCTAACGGTAAGTATTACCCAGATGCAAACTCAACTTTGCGTTTAACTTACGGAACGATCAGAGCATTGCCTAAGGACAAAAGGAATGATGCCAAAGAAAATTATTACACCACATTGAAAGGTACTATTGCGAAATACCAACCGGGAGATGAGGAGTTCGATTTACCTAAAAAGTTAATGGAACTATATGAAAACAAGGATTTTGGACGTTATGCTGATAAAGCTGGCTATCTACCTGTTAACTTTTTAAGTGATCAAGATATCACTGGAGGTAACTCAGGATCACCAGTTTTAAACGGAAATGGCGAATTAATTGGCTTGGCTTTTGATGGAAACATTGAAGCAATGGCTGGAGACGTGATTTTCGACCCGAAATTGCAACGTACGATTTCGGTTGATATCCGATACGTTCTTTTCATAATTGACAAGTTTGCGGGTGCTCAAAACATCATCGACGAATTGAAAATAGTAGAGTAGATGCCACAAAAAAGGCGTTTATAACACAAAAAAACATTTTAAAATTCGCATTGTTTGCATTCCTTTTGTATATTTATGATATATTAGAGAATTAATTAAGAAAAACTAAAATTATATTAATTAAAAAATGGAAAACTACACTAAATTAAAAGAGCTAGTAGCTTCAATCGAAGCTGACGCAGAAAAATTCTTCAATAACGGAAACTCTGCTGCAGGAACACGCGTTCGTAAAGGGTTACAAGAGATCAAAACTTTAGCTCAAGAAATTCGTAACGAAGTTACTTCTAAGAAAAACGAGAAGAAATAATTCGTTGAATTAAAGCATAAAAATCCCGGTCAGTACTGACCGGGATTTTTTTTTGCAGTTGAACCAGGATTGGGGAGACTTTTGAACCAGGATTAAAGGGATGAGAGGATAGACCAAGATAAAACGATCAACTCTTTCGAGCACAGACTTAGGTCTAAATACTATATACTAAATACTATATACTAATTACTCTCTCAAAGCGAAGAGCCGGATAAATCCGGCTCTTTGCATCATCATTAATTTTGAATTGCTTAATAAATTAAGATCTTATTATGACCCTATAAGAATATGGCAGCCATGATCAGGTTAAACTGTTTGTCGGTCATCCAACGGCCAAAGATCTCTTTCATACGATCTTTGGTTTGTTGTCTGGTCATGGTATCCGCTTTTTTCTTAAAGATATTGGAGTTCACTGTGGTTGCTTGCATTTCCACCTTTGTTGCATAGATATTGAAATGTTGTTCTGGAACCACCAATCCCAAGATCATTCCAGGTAAGCCATGAAGGGTACTCGGTGACCCTGCAGTTGGGATCTGGTCGGTATAGAAGGCAACTACATACACAGAGTCCAATGTGACGCCGTTAGCTCTTCTACAATCGTATCCCGCAATGTTTCTGTACTCATTTGTTATCTTCCACTTAACGTTCGTCAGGGAGTCTTTAATGTTGATCTGTGAGCCTCCCATTTCCATGGTCTGTAAGGATTCATCCTTTGCCAAGTTTTGGTATACTTTAGCTCCGTAATCCAGAAGTCCCATACGCAATAGATTAGCCACCATTTGCGGCTGATCCTTTTCAACAGGCTCAACGGAGAACTCGGAACCGCTAAATGACAGTTTCTTGGTCAATACCGCAGTTTCTGGAGCCTTGGTCATCATTTCCTCAAAATACTTCTTGGAGAAATCTCCGTCTTTTAAGGTTTGGATATGCCTACGCATCAGATTCTTGACGTGAACAGTTTTGTCATAGGTAATGGTTCCTTGTTCAGGGAAGAACGCATATTGTGCATTGGCGAATCCCATGCTCAGGATGGCCAAAAGTATAGTCGATAATATATATTTCATTTTCATAATTACTCAGCTCCTTTCATTGATGTGAATTCCCAAGATAGTTTCAGCATGTAATATCTTGCGATATTGTTAAAGCGTTGTTGGGTGATCGCTTGACCAGATTGGCTTCTGCTAAATCCAACGTTTTGGTTGAATACGTCATTCACATAGAACGATGCAATCAGGCTTTCATTTTTCAGGAATTTCTTAGAGACACCAGGACTGAACTTCAACCTACTGAAATCGGTAGGTAATGATTTAGTCGCTGCCTCATATTCGTAGTTCAACTCACCAGTCAACTGAATTTTCGCAGGTAGGTAGTAAGTAAATCTACCGTAAGAGTCGAATGTGAAACCTTCAGAATTCAACTCAGGGTTCAATGTCGTCTTCAAGACTCTATAGCCTGGATTGAAATTCAGATAAAAATCAAATCCTTTGGTTGTATTTTTTTGGAAACCGATATCCGTTCCGAAGCTGTAGCTGATGTTTTTATTTTCTTCAAAACCCTTTGGATTATTGACATCAGAAAGGTCTTTGATCTTGTTGTAATAGTTATTTAGGTTTGCATTCAATCCTAAGTTCATCTTGATCTGCTGTTTCTTGATTAGATCAAAAAAGTAACCACCATATACATAACCATTGATCATGGCCTTATCGGTATTGACATAATAAAGATCTCTTTTCAGGGAAGGATGGATAACCACGTCGGTCTGGATCGCATTTAATGTCTGCGTCATACCAATTCCAGTGTACATATTCTTTCCTTTTAGCATATCATACCAATAATAGTTCAGGTTGTAGTTGTTTGAAACGGATGGTTTCAACCCTTCATTACCGAAATATTGGTTCATCTGGTCTTCGTTTTGTTTCAAGGGTTGGATTTGGAACAAGGAAGGCAATGAGTTGGACCTATTATACGATAAGTTCAATGATTTCGCCTTGGTAAAGTTATACCTGAAACGAGCTCTAGGATTATAAGTTAGGTAATCTCTGCTCATCTCATTCCCTGCCAAGTTGTTCTTCTGGAACATATCATCATGTCTGATATTATTGGTCAAGTTAAACTCAATTTTATCAGCTTTATAGTTGAATGAAATATTAGCAGCGTTTCTAACCGTATTGAAATTGAAGTCATTACTGAATTCCTCATCGAAATCGGTATAATTTCCAGAAGCATCTTTGTTGTAGGCACTATTGATGGAATGTGCTTTAGAATTGGTGTATTCATACCCAAAGGCCATATTGATCTTCTTAGAGATTGGCTCTGTATATGTTGCAGCAGCCATGATCGAATTCGAGTTGTTGGAATTGTCTTTAAACTGATCCACTACTGTTTCTGTTCCTTCTACTACGTTCTTCAAAGAAGAGTTCAACATCATATCGGATTCTGTCTTACCCAAGTTTCCAGTGAACTTTAAGTTGATGGAACGGCCTTCTTTTGCAAATTTCCTAGTGAAGTTAGCATCGTAGTTGAAGTTGTCATTTGAAGAATTGATATCTTGAGAACGCTCATCTTCCGATTGAAGTTCACCATTTTTAAAGCTCTTACCACTACGCTGTGTATTATTTTCGCTGTTCATTTTTGAAGCAGCCACACGTAATGTCAGGGAAGTCAAGGAGTCGATATTGACATCATATTTTGTGTTCAGACGATGTCCGGTACTTTTTGAGATATCATCGTTATCAGTTTCAGAATTTGAGATACCTTCCGTCAATGGTGTTTGGCTAATGGTGTTGGTATTGACTTCATTTTCCGCCATACCATACTTATAATTAAGGTTCAGCTTATGTTTCTTTTCTTTCCAAGCATCCATAAATGAAACCCCAGCGGTCAAGGCTTTAGGTTGTCCCCTATTGGTATTGTTCAGGAATCCGCCACCACCAGTGATCATAATTCCGCCATCATCCAGGACAGTCATATTTCCATTATCGACACCAAATTTCTCAGCTTCACGCCAGTCTAAATCTGTTGTACCATCATTAGAAGTAATACCGTATGCAGAGATCTTCTGAGAACCTTTGAATTTATTGATGGCTGCTTTTCCAAGGTAATAACCGGAGTTATCATCTAGACCTCCGCCTCCTTCAAGCTTACCGAACATACCGTTCTTGGCATCTTCTTTTAATTTTACGTTGATGGTTTGCACACGCGTTCCGTCATCAACTCCTGTCCGTTCAGCCTCTTCAGATTTTTTCTCAAAGACCTGCACCTTGTCCACCATATCCGAACGGATATTACGGGTTACGAGCTTAGGGTCATCTCCGAAAAACTCTTCACCATCAACAAGGACCTTTTCAACGGTCTTCCCTTGAGCAGTAATCTTACCAGAAGCATCGACAGAGATACCAGGAAGGACCTTTAACAGGTCTTCTACCTTCGCATTTTTCTCGGTGACAAAACTGGATGCATCGTATTCTACGGTATCTCCCTTGATGACTACGGGAATCTTACCGGTAATTAACACTTCTTCAATCAAGTTGGCAGCACTTTGCATAGTGACTTCACCGAGGCTCTTGTTTCCGGTGCCTTTGCTGATCGTTTCAAAGAAGTCACCAAATTTAGGATAACTGATGATGACTATATAATCCGTGGTATCGGGATTATTAAGAGAGAATTTGCCCTCTTGATTTGCTCGCGTGAAATCAACGAGAATGGAATCTTTCGCCTGCAATAGCATGACTGTGGCATTTGTTAGCTTTGTCTTGTCGGTTTCATCAACGACAGTACCCGTGATCTTAGTTTGGGCAAAACTTGCAAGTGAAAATAAACCGAGAAATAGGCTTAAGATTACTTTGGTTAGTGGTTTCATAAAAAAGTTAAAGTTTCAAATCAAATAAAGGCAGCACTAAATTATCACTATTGTGAGAAATAACAGAAAACTAAAAGCTCTTTAACAATCATTTAACACAATGGTTTAAAAAACGAGATTTCATTTATTGAAATTCTTTGTAATCATATGTCGTTGGGAGAAAGAAAAAGTTACAGCTCTTGTAAAATTTATTTCATTACCTTTGTAAAAACACTTTTGAAATGCAAAAAATCAAAGACTATGTAGAAGCAAACAAAGATCGCTTCTTAGAAGAATTATTTGAATTATTGCGCTTTCCATCAGTTAGTGCTGACCCACAGTTCAAGGAAGGTGTAATCAATACCGCACAATTTGTAGCTCAAAAACTTAAGGATGCAGGTGCCGACAATGTTGAGATTTGTCCAACTGCAGGCTATCCTATCGTATATGGGGAGAAGATCATCGACCCAAGTTTACCTACAGTTTTGGTTTATGGACATTATGACGTTCAACCGGCAGATCCCATTGAATTATGGGAAACTCCTCCATTTGAGCCAACTGTTCGCGACGGTAAAATCTATGCTCGTGGTGCTGCTGACGACAAAGGTCAGTTCTACATGCACGTAAAGGCTTTTGAATATATGATGAAAGAAAATGAATTGGCATGTAATGTTAAATTCATGATCGAAGGAGAGGAAGAAGTAGGTTCAGCTAACTTGGGTATCTTTGTCAATGCGAACAAAGAGCGTCTTAAAGCTGATGTAATCGTTATTTCAGATACTTCCATGATCAGCCTAGAAAATCCTTCTTTAGAAACAGGATTGCGTGGTCTTTCTTATGTTGAAGTTGAAGTTACTGGTCCTAACCGTGACCTTCACTCAGGTGTGTATGGTGGTGCAGTAGCCAACCCTGCTACCATCCTTTCAAAAATGATTGCTTCTTTACATGATGAGAATAATCATATCGCGATCCCAGGATTCTACGATGATGTTCTGGAATTGACCGAAGCAGAAAGAAAAGCTTTGAACGAAGCTCCTTTTGATGTTGAAGAATACGAACAAGATCTAGGTGTGAAGGAATTATGGGGTGAAAAAGGATTCACTACGATTGAACGCACTGGAATCCGTCCTACTTTGGAGGTAAACGGTATCTGGGGTGGTTATATTGGAGAAGGTGCAAAAACTGTATTGCCTTCAAAAGCATTCGCAAAGATTTCAATGCGTTTGGTTCCTAATCAAAATTCTGAGCGTATCACTAAATTGTTCAAGGAACATTTTGAAAAGATCGCTCCTAAATCAGTTAAGGTAGAAGTTAAACCTCATCATGGTGGTGAACCAGTAGTTACCCCTACGGACAGCATCGCATATAAGGCTGCTGAAAAAGCATTGGAAGAAACATTTAATAAAAAACCAATCCCTACAAGAGGTGGTGGTTCTATTCCAATCGTTGCTCTATTTGAAAAAGAATTAGGTATCAAAACTGTATTGCTAGGTTTTGGTTTGGATTCAGACAATCTGCACTCTCCAAATGAAAAGTATGGTATTGAAAACTATTTAAAGGGAATCGAAACTATTCCTTTGTTCCATAAATATTATGCTGAACTAAGTAAATAAAATAAAAAGCTTCACGATTGTGAAGCTTTTTATATTTTTATACCATCAGAAAAGATGTTTAAGGAAGATATGTTAATATTTTTAAAGAAAATACATAGGTTATTATATTTCGTATCCGTCCTTTTTTTCTTTTCATTATGTTTTCCAATTTTATATTTCCTTTCTAAAAACCCCGTTAAGCATTACTCTTCTATAGTTTGGTTCAGGAAATGGATTTCCATCCTCAGTGTACATCTAGTCGGTATCAGGTTCAAAATAGACTATGAGGTACCGATTGATTGGAGCAAACCCTATATCATCTGTCCAAACCACACTTCCATATTAGACATTACCGCACTCACTTATCTCTGTCCCCAAGAATTTTCTTTTATTGGTAAAGTAGAATTAATGAAGAATCCCGTTACGCGAATATTCTTTAAATCAATTGACATCCCAGTAAACAGACAAAGTAAGATATCAGCCTTTAAGGCATTTAAAAGAGCAACTGAGCTCTTAAAAGAAGGTAAATCTGTCGTGATTTTTCCGGAGGGAAAGATAGATGAGGAGTTTCCACCGGTACTTCACAAGTTCAAGGCAGGAGCCTTTAAAATGGCGATTGAAAACAACACTCCCATCCTACCGGTAGTGATCCATAATGCTTGGGAAATCTTATGGGATGATGGCGGAAGATTTGGTTCAAAACCAGGGGTAATAAAAATATCGGTACTCAAACCGATTACTTATGACAGTGGTTCAAGTCTAAAATATGACTCAATTGAAATGGAAGTTTATGAAAAAATGAAAAAACTCTGGAATCAGAGCAGCTGATTTTAAGAAATGTTTCATTTTAACACGTTGATTTTCTGCAAAATATACCCGTTAACAAAGAATTAAAGATAATTTCCTTGCATTAGTTAAATTAAATATTATTTTTGCGAAAACGTGAAACTTAATTAAAGAGATATGTATTGGACACTTGAATTAGCTTCTCATTTAGAAGACGCTCCATGGCCAGCGACAAAAGACGAATTAATTGATTATGCGATTCGCTCTGGAGCACCAGTTGAAGTAATTGAGAATCTTCAGGCGTTGGAAGATGATGGTGAACCTTATGAAAACATTGAGGAAATCTGGCCAGATTATCCAACAAAAGATGATTTCTTTTTCAACGAAGACGAATATTAAAATCGGTATAGAAAGCGCCTTGAAGAAAGGCGCTTTTTTAATATCATGGGGTTAATGTGTCGCGGAACATTCGTGAAATTCTAAACAAATTAATCCTTTCTGCATTTTTTATGTCAATAGAACGACAATAAAAACTACTGAATGAAACATTACTTACTTTATTTCTTGCTTTTGCTAAGTCCTTTGTTCACTTCTGCCCAAATTGAGCATGATGATCAAACGGAAGAATATACTTTCAATAGCAGGGATATAGCTACAGATTTTATCTATGACCTGAATGACAATGAAATTGCACTGGATGTAATCCTGAGCAAATGGGTCATTGTGAATGAGCCTTCTGATGAACTTTACGATTATTTAGAGGTAAGCCTGGAGGAAATCAGACTAAACTTAAACAGCAAGAACATCGATCAGATCGAAATCAGGAATTATTCAGAGCTACCACGCAAAGAAGTTCGTGATATCGACCCTGAAGATCTAGATGTAGACAATATGTACTTCGTTTATTATAAGAATAGACTGGTGACAAGCATTTATGTTGAAGGTGATAAAATCGGGTCTTTCACTTTGGTTTCTAAAGGAAACGAAATGGCACATTTTGTTACATATTAACAAAAAATCATTTTTTAAAAGGATTTCTTGCAATTCTCAAAAACATCTTGGATATTTGTTGAACTAACGATGATAACAATACAATTCAATACAGCTTGGTGGTGGCACAACAAATAATGTTGTGGCAGACACCTATTGGTTGAATTAAAGAACTAAATAATAGTGGGCTTGCCTTTTCGGCAAGCCCTTTTTTATTGAAAAAATATGAAAGAAATTTTAGCGCATCTATTTGAATACAAGTCCTTCAGCAGAAAAGAGGCTTATGATATCCTGACAAACATTGCAACAGGAAAATACGACACCCACCAAATTGCAGCCTTTATGACCATCTATGGAATGCGCAGCATCCGCGTGGAGGAGCTGGGCGGTTTCCGTGATGCGATGTACGACCTTTGCAATAAGGTAGACTTCGATGGTTTCGATTTAATCGACATGTGCGGAACTGGTGGCGATGGGAAAAACACCTTCAACATTTCTACTCTCGCTTCTTTCGTGGTAGCTGGAGCAGGTTACCATGTGGCAAAACATGGCAATGTCGGAGTCTCTTCAAGCTGTGGTTCTTCCAATGTAATGGAATACTTGGGCTATACTTTCACCGCTGATAAAGATGTTCTAAAGAAACAATTAGAAACAGCGAACATCTGCTTCCTGCATGCGCCTCTGTTTCATCCAGCCATGAAGACAGTAGCGCCAATCCGCAAAGCTCTAGCGGTGAAGACCTTTTTCAATATGTTGGGACCATTGACCAACCCTGCAAATCCGAAGTTCCAATCGGTTGGAGTATTTAGTCTTGAATTGGCTAGGCTTTATGCTTATCTCTACCAGAATACCGACAAACAATACAGTATTATGCACGCTATGGATGGCTATGATGAAATATCTTTAACGGGCGATTTTAAGGTCATCAATAATCAAGGCGAGAACTATTATACCGTTGATGAACTTGGTTTTACGGCGATTGCTCCAGAAGACCTTGCGGGTGGTGAATCCATCGAAGAGGCTGCCAAGATCTTCAGGCAGATCATCGAAGGAGAAGGCACAGATATCCAAAACAATGTAGTATTGACCAATGCTGCTTTTGGAATAAAGACTTTCCACCCAGAGAAAAGCTTTGCTGATTGTTATTATGAGGCCGAAGAATCACTTTTAGGACATAAAGCTTTGAGGAGCTTTAAAACATTGATAAATGGCTAAGGAATTATTAGTAAAGGTCTGCGGGATGAAGGAAGAGCAAAATATCTTGCAGATCTTGGAGCTCCCTATCCAATATATCGGTCATATTTTCTATCGGAAATCTGCAAGGTACGTTGGCGACCTAGTGAATATTACTATAGCAAATGGCATCAAAAAAGCAGGTGTATTTGTAAATTCGGATTTTGACGAGATCATCAAGGCCGCTGAAAGGTTCAACCTGAACAGCATACAATTACATGGCCATGAACCCCTTGAACTTGCCACAGCATTAAAGGCCAAAGATTTCGAAGTTATCAAAGCTTTCGGAATTGACGAAGATTTTGATTGGAAGCAATTGGAACCCTATATTGGGCATGTGGATTACTTCCTGTTTGACAGCAAGAGCCCCGCATATGGAGGCACTGGTGTCACCTTCAATTGGCAAAAACTAAAAGAATATCCCTTTGAAACACCCTATTTCTTAAGCGGTGGACTTTCATTGGAAAATCTAAAAGAAGCTGTCAACTTTGAAGACAACAAATTGATCGGTCTGGATCTAAATTCTAAATTTGAAATCGAACCTGGACTGAAAGACATAGAAAAATTAAAATTAGCATTGAAAACCATTAGAAATGAGCAAATATCAAGTAAATAATAAAGGATACTATGGACCGTTTGGAGGGGCATATATTCCTGAAATGCTTTATCCAAATGTTGAAGAATTGCAAAATCAGTACTTGCAAATCATGGAAGACCCTTCGTTCAAGGAGGAATTTGAATACTTATTACGTGATTACGTGGGCAGACCTTCTCCCCTATATCATGCTCAGCGTCTTTCGGAAAAATACAATGCCAAGATATTCTTAAAACGCGAAGACCTCAACCATACCGGAGCGCACAAGATCAACAATACCATCGGACAGATCTTACTAGCAGAAAGACTAGGCAAGAAACGCATCATTGCAGAAACAGGCGCTGGGCAGCATGGTGTGGCTACTGCTACGGTCTGTGCATTAAAGGGATTAGAATGTGTGGTTTATATGGGTGAGATCGATATCCAAAGGCAAGCACCAAATGTTGCCCGTATGAAAATGATGGGCGCCAAGGTGGTAGCTGCGACTTCGGGGAGCAAAACCTTGAAAGATGCAACCAATGAAGCGTTAAGAGATTGGATAAACAATCCTGTGGATACACATTATATCATCGGCTCCGTTGTCGGTCCACATCCATATCCGGATATGGTAGCTAGATTCCAATCCATCATCTCTGAGGAAACCAAAAAACAATTGTTGGAAAAAACAGGTAAGGAAACAGCCGATATCGTCATGGCTTGTGTAGGGGGTGGATCCAATGCAGCAGGTATGTTTTATCATTTCTTGGACGATGAAGATGTACAATTGATCGCCGTTGAAGCCGCTGGCCATGGTGTGGACAGTGGAGAATCTGCTGCGACTACAGTATTAGGAAATGAGGGTGTATTACATGGTAGCCGATCCATCCTGATGCAAACCGAAGATGGTCAGGTCATCGAACCATACTCCATCTCAGCGGGCTTGGATTATCCAGGCATTGGACCGCAGCATGCTTGGCTGTTCAAATCGGGTCGTGGTTCCTATGTGAGTGCGACAGATGACGAAGCCATGCAGGCAGGGCTCCTATTAACAAAACTAGAGGGGATAATTCCGGCAATTGAAAGTTCGCATGCCTTAGCACATCTAGAAAAAATGAACTTCAAAGGAGATGAAACAGTTGTCATCTGTCTTTCTGGACGAGGCGACAAGGATTTGGACAATTACATGAAATATTTCGGTTTTTAACATGATACAGATTAATAAACAGGCAAACGGATTGCTATCTATATATTTTACCGCTGGCTACCCATCGATAGACAGCACCCTTGATATCGCAGAAGCACTGGAAAAAGCAGGCGCTGACTTTCTAGAAATTGGCTTCCCCTACTCTGATCCTGTTGCTGATGGTCCTACCATCCAACATAGTTCAGAGGTAGCATTGAAGAATGGCATGACCCTAAAGGTGCTATTCGAACAATTGAAAGATTTACGCAAAAGAGTGAATATCCCAGTTTTTCTCATGGGTTATGTGAATCCAGTCCTTCAATATGGCGTAGAAAACTTCTGCAAGGCTTGCAAGGAGGTCGGAGTTAATGGTACGATCATCCCAGACTTGCCGATGTACGAATATGAAGAATTATACCAAGGAGTATTTGAAGAGAACCAAGTGAGCAATGTCTTTTTGGTAACTCCTCAAACCTCTGAAGACAGGATTAGAAAAATTGATTCCCTATCGACCAGTTTTATCTACCTCCTTTCCTCAAATGCGACAACAGGAACAAAATTGAATGTTCAGGAGCAATCAGAAAGCTATTTTCAACGGATCAAGGATATGGATCTCAAGAACCCAGTAGTGATAGGCTTTGGTATCCATAATAAAGACACCTTCCAAAAGGCCACAAAATATGCTAATGGGGCCATTGTAGGAACTGCTTTTGTGAAATTATTAGCAGAAGAAAACTATTTGGAGAAAATACCGGAATTTATTGCCTCCATCAAAGGATAGAAAAAACCCTGATTCAAATGAGTCAGGGTTTTTTATTTAATTAACTCTTCTCAGAATTTTGTTGAATAGGAAAATTACCAAGATTCCTGCTGATACTAGGCTTACCAAGCCCAAATACAACAGATTTGGATGTGCAGCTAAAGTTTCCATAAGCAAAGGTTTATAAAGTACTAAGTCAATTCGAATATAATTAGTGTGAATTCTTTTGACAAGAAAAAATTACAATTAATTATCCACATATTCAGTGTTAGTTTCCTATATTTGAAACCGACATGAGAAAAATTGTAGCCATATGCTTACTATTGATTTATTCTGTATGTAGTACAGGGGCTACCATCCATATGCACCATTGTGGAAAAAGTACCATGTTTTCCGTTCTTGAAGAAGCAAAAGTATCACATGACAGTTGCCCGATGTGCACTGATCTGCACAAGGATCATGAGCACCCTGATGATTTAGAATCCAACAGTCAATGTGAAGACGACCACACTTGCCAAGACTCAAAAGTAAACCTGGAATTGACCACAGAAAGTGACCAATTGCGCTCAAAAATGCTTTTTGGCACTGCATTCGACTTTTCTCCGGCAATCGTATTGATCCCTTGGATCATCAATAATTGGGTACAAATCATCGAGGAAAAACCTGAGGTACCCACTCCTTTCAAACCCGCTTTATTTGCGGAATCTCATTCTGTATACCTTCTCAATTGCACATTCATCATTTGATTAAATAAAACTTCAAAATCAATCTAGACTTTTTGAGTTTTTTTTTAATCACAATGAACTATGCACTTATTTAGATATTTAATCGTATTTATTTTTATCGCTGTGGGCACAAGTCTGTTTGCCCAAAATAATATTAACACTGAAAAATTTGAAGTTTCTGGCAACTGTGCTATGTGTAAGAAACGCATTGAAACCGCTGGAAAAGATGCTGGTGCTACCTCCATCGAATGGGATAGCAGTACAGGTATGGCCACGGTAACCTTTGATTCCAGCAAAAACTCCTTGGAAAAAATCAAACAAGGAATAGCAGCTGCAGGCCATGATACTAAAGAGTTCCGTGCACCTGATGCAGTATATGAAGAATTACACGAATGCTGTCTGTATCCAAGAATGGATGCAGAAGATGAGCACGATCATGACCATGAACATGCAGAAGAAGGCCATCAACATGAAGAAGGCCAAGAACATGACCATGATGATGATGGTGGTCACAACCATGATCATGACCATGAAGTAACCGGAGTCGTAGTGAACGAAAGTGAAAAGGGGGATTTGACCCCAATTACGGAGGTTACCATTTTCTGGTTGGATAACCCAAGCAAAAAGGTAAAGACCAATGAAAATGGAGTTTTCAAAATCATGCACCAAAAACCTTACAGGAAGTTGGTTATCTCCCATGCCAGTATGCAGGGTGATACCATCGAAGTAAAGAACCTGCATGAGGTCCTTGTTGTTCAAGCCAAGAACAACACCTTACAGGAGATTGTCGTAACGAGAAGACAGAAATCGAATTACATTTCTAAATTGACCCCAAACCGTGTAGAGACCATTACTGCAAAAGAGCTATTCAAGGCTGCATGTTGTGATTTAAGTGAGAGCTTTGAGACCAATGCATCCGTAGATGTAGTGAGCAGTGATGCAGTAACCGGAAGTAAGCAAATTCAGATGCTTGGTCTTGCAGGTATCTACACCCAACTTACCGTAGAAGGATTACCAGGACCTAGGGGCTTTGCCTCACCATTAGGGCTGAATAGTATTGCCGGAACTTGGATCGAAGCCATCAATATCAGTAAAGGGATCGGTTCTGTAGCCAATGGCTTTGAAAACATGGCCGGTCAAATCAACGTTGAACTGAAGAAGCCACATAATAGCGAGAAGCTATTTTTCAATGCTTACGCCAATAATATGGGACGTACGGATATCAATTTAAACCTTTCCCAGCATATCAATGAAAAATGGTCAGTTGGACTATTGCTGCATGACAACTTCATGTACAATAAGAAAATGAACTTCAGTGACAATGGCTTCCGCGATATTCCAGTAGGAAACCTGTTTTCCGGAGTCAACCGTTGGCACTTCGAAAATGGAAAGGGAATCATCGCTCAGTTCGGGGTAAAATTCCTACATGACGATAGGATCGGTGGTCAAATTGAATTCAATGAGAACACTGATAAATTGACGACCAACAAATATGGTCTAGGTTTTAAAAACCAAAGAATTGAAGGTTTTGGTAAGTTGGGTTATGTATTCCCAACCAACAAGCACCGTAGTATCGGGCTTCAATTATCTGCAAGCCAATATAAACAAGAAAGTTTCTTTGGTTTGAATACTTATGACAATGAACAAAACTTCTATTATGCGAACCTTTTGTTCCAGGATATCATCGGCGATGTATCCCACAAATATAAAGTGGGAGCTTCTGTGCAATATGACGAGTATGATGAAGATCTAAAACGAGTGAATTCCAATAACGATTACGCATACAACTTTGGCCGTAAGGAAGCAGTGGCAGGTGCTTTTGCAGAATACACTTACAGTCCTAGCGAAAAGTTTGATGCGGTTTTGGGGATCCGTCAGGATTACAACAATCTATACGGTTGGTTCACTACCCCACGTGCAGTTTTACGTTATGAGCCGATCTTGGGTACCACCTTGCGTTTAAGCTCAGGTCGTGGACAACGTACGGCGAATATCTTTGCTGAAAATCTGGGCATCTTTGCCTCTAGCAGGGCTATCAACGGCCTAGCAAACTTAGCAAATGGTGAAAACGCTTATGGTCTAAAACCCGAAGTATCATGGAATACCGGATTTACCATCGACCAAAGTTTCCAACTGTTCGGAAGAGAATCAGGCTTATCGGTTGAGCTATTCCACAACAACTTCCAAAACCAAGTGGTAGTGGATTTTGAGAACCCTCGTGAAGTATCGTTCTATAACCTGGATGGAAAATCATACTCCAACAGTTTACAGGCTGAATTCAGGTTTATGCCTGCCCCTCACTTTGAGGCTAGAATGGCATACCGTATGCTGGATGTAGAAACAGAATTTAAATCAGGAAAGCTACAAAAACCACTGACAGCTAAACACCGTGGTTTTATGAACTTGGCATACAATACCCATTCAGGTTGGCATTTTGACTACACACTGAATGTAGTGGGCAAGAAAAGGCTACCAAATACAAGCAGTAATCCAGTAGAATACCAGTTGGCAAGTCATTCGGATGCCTATGTAACGATGAATGCGCAGGTTAGCAAAACATTGGGCAAGAACAAAAACTTTGATATTTATATCGGAGGAGAAAACCTAAGCAATTTCTATCAAAAAGATCCAATTCTGGCATTTGACCAACCTTTTGGACAACATTTCGATACCAATATGCTTTGGGGACCGATGACAGGTAGAATGTTCTACACTGGAATCAGATACCATATTAAGTAAAGTAAAATGTAAAAAATAAGGGCGGGAAACATTGTTTTCCGCCCTTTATTTTTATTTGCTAGGATACCTTTAAACAGCAAACATTTCTTTAAGTTCTTTTTGCAATCTCGCAGTAGGCAAGCCAATCACATTTTCATAAGAACCTTCGATTCTCTCGATTCCTATCCTACCTATCCATTCTTGGATACCATAAGATCCGGCCTTGTCCATGGGCTGATATTGTTCAACATAGTAATTGATTTCATCTGTATCCAAGTCATTGAACCAAACCTTGGTTTCCTCAACGAAAGATCTTTTTTGACCTTGATAGGATATTGCAACCGCTGTAAAAACCTGATGCTCCTTTCCACTTAAACCTGCTATCACCAGTTCAGCCTCCTTGGAATCTTTCGGCTTACCGATTACCTCAGCCAAATGGTCCACTACGATGGTATCTGCACAAATAATTAATTTATCTTGGTAGCCAGCTTCATTAAAAGCAGCCAATTTTGCTTCAGCAATATGCCTTACAACTTCAATAGCGCTTAAGTTTTTATCAAAGGACTCATCTGTTTCTCGGACTTCAACCGTAAAATCTAAATCCATAGATTTCAGGAGTTCTTTTCTTCGCGGCGATTTGGATCCCAATATGATGGTGATTGATTTTAATTTTTGTTGGACTATCATTAAACACTCTTTATTTCTGTCTGAACGCCCCAACGACCTTGGAGCTTCAATATTTTTTCCAATACGTCACGAACCACACCTTCTCCACCTCTCTTTGGCGACATATAATGCGAGATAGTCTTGATATCATCCACAGCATCGCTAGGACACACCGCTAAACCAACCACTTGCATCACATCATAATCAGGCATATCATCACCAACATACATCAAATCCTCCAAACGCAATTGATGTTTCTCCATCAATTGGTTCATCACCTCCATTTTGTTCTTCACCCCTAAATGAATTTCCTTGATACCCAAGCCCTCCAATCTCAAGCGGACTCCATTGGAATTACCTCCTGAAATCACCCAAATATCCAAACCCATTTTTACTGCCAATTGCATGGCATATCCATCTTTCACAAAAAATGAACGCAACTGCTCACCTGCCTCTGTCACCAAAAGGCGGCCATCCGTCAGGACCCCATCAACATCCAATACGACTGCTTTGATCGCAGCAAATTTCTTTAACACCATAATGAATAGATATCTTCAAAAGTAAATATTTTTTATAGACCAAAATCTTTAATTGTTAATCCATTTACGCCAAAGTTTTATTTGTTGCAACAGATAAATCATTGAATTGTCAGAAAATGGTTGCAAGGGAAACTTTTTATCGACATTTCTTTGTAAATGTTAATTCTCACCGTACCTTTGTTTCATAATTCGAAGGATAAGTAGAATTAATATTAAAATTGTCTTTTCATAATTTAGGTTTATAATTGGTTAGTATCAAACCCTGGCGCCCATCGTCAGGGTTTTTTCGTATATAATCCTAAATAATTGCACATAAAAAAGCCATGAATCAAGAAGCTGCTAAACTTTCTCTATCATGGCTTTTCTTGTTGAATTAGATAAATTATTTTTTATCTGGTCCCTGCGGCTTAGATATGGAAGTTCTCATATCTGTATCCGCTTGAATATTTTGCATCTTATAATAGTCCATTATACCGAGGTTACCGTTTCTGAAAGCTTCGGCCATAGCCATAGGAACTTGAGATTCCGCTTCGATTACCTTAGCTTTAGCTTCCTGTGCCTTAGCACGCATTTCCTGTTCGGTCGCAACCGCCATGGCTCTACGTTCCTCTGCTCTAGCGTTCGCTACTTTTAGGTCAGCCTCTGCTTGATCCGTCTGAAGTTTCGCTCCAACGTTTTCACCAATATCAATGTCTGCAATATCAATCGATAGGATCTCAAAGGCCGTTCCTGAATCCAATCCTTTAGAAAGAACAGTTTTTGAAATACGATCTGGGTTTTCCAATACTTCCTTATGGTTGGCAGAAGAACCAATAGTTGTTACAATACCTTCACCTACACGTGCAAGAATGGTTTCTTCACCAGCACCACCGACCAATTGATTGATGTTTGCACGAACGGTTACCCTTGCCTTTGCTATCAACTGAATACCATCCTTTGCGACAGCTGCAACGGGTGGCGTATTGATAACCTGCGGGTTTACCGAAAGCTGAACCGCATCAAAGACATCACGTCCAGCAAGGTCAATAGCAGTAGCCAACTTAAAATCCAAGGGAATATTCGCTTTATCCGCAGAAATCAAAGCCTTAATAACTTTATTGACATTACCCCCCGCTAGATAGTGGGTTTCTATCTCATTGGAAGTAATCTTTAAACCTGCCTTGGTCGAAGTAATCATGGCATTGGTCACCAAAGATGGTGGTACCTTACGCAACCTCATCAGCACTAAATTTAACAGGCTGATCTTTACATTCGACAATTGCGCGGTAAACCAAAGATTTACGGGCAACAAATACAGGAGGAAAAAAATAGCGATTACTGAACCAGTAATAATTAGCACTAATTGAATCGGTGAATCCATTAATATGTAGATTAATATTGTTTCTGACTTCTTAAAGATAAAAAAATAATCCGAACATGCTATCCTTACCCTTATTTCGATAAATTTTTAGTCAAAAAACGTTTTAAAAAATTAATAAACAATAAAAAACTATTTTTAAATTTATATGTTACACCAAGCAACGTTGGAGAAAAGGAATGTTATCAACATTTTTTAATGTAAAATTCATTCTTAAAACGCTAATTATTAATTTTTTATACCGATAAATTTAAAATTTAAATCATAAATTTAGATTTTAGTATTTCGACAATTTTTAAAATTGGACCGAGTAAATTATGGAAAAACAATTGATACTAAGTATAAATGGAATATATAGTGCTAATGATTCTTATTTAGTTCATTACCTTTGTCTAAATTTTCTAAATCCTGAATCGATTTAATCACATGGCGCAATTGGGGGTTTCAAGATTTAATTAGAAAAACATTATTTACTTCTCTAAGCTGGATAATGGAATTTATACTTATGAAATTTAAAGTTAATATACTATTCAAACATGAATAAGTTTAGTCAATTAAAGTGGCAATTTATAGTCAGCATTATTGTCGCTAACCTAATCATTATATTCTCCTATTGGTATTTCCTGAACAAACAACGTGAATATTCAGAAACCATCAACCGATATATAGAATTAGCCCAAAAACAGTTCTACAACATTCAAGAATGGGAACTTGATATCCAGAAACTTTCCAAGTACAAGAACCTGGAAAAAAGCGTAGACCCATTGGTTGAGGAACAACTCGAAGATAAGATCCAAAGCCTGATCTTACAGATGGAGCGCCCAAATGAATTGTACCAAACGCCTCCTAAGTCTGTAGAACACATCAAAACTTTAACAGCGACCATCAGTGCAAACGAGCACGATTTCAACACGGAAACAACCGATCAAATCTTTAAGTCGCTCGCAGATGAACAAACCATCATCAACGAGGCTAGGAATACGTTTACCAATGATATTATTGATGCCAGAAAACAACTGACAGATAAAAAATCCAAAGAACTGAACAGCACTAGGGTTTACACTGCCGTTTTCGGAATCCTATCTTTATTGGGGATTTTCTTTGCATTCATTCAAACCCTAAGGATTCTCGAATACCTGCGCAGAAATACCAAAAAAGAAAAGGAACTCAACCACAATTTAACCCTGACTTCCGAAGAACTGGAAAGTGTCAACTGGGTTCTTACCAACTCCTCCAAACTCCATAACACCATCTCTGGTGTATCTACAGAATCTGAAATTGCGAGCACTTCCTTGAATGTCATTTCAGAGGTGACCCATTCATACGCTGGAGCATTTTACGTACGGAAGATCGATTCTTACGAATTCAGGATGCAAAACTGCAAAGGTCTCGACCCAAAGGATAAAATTGAAATGTTCCGTCACGGTGAAGGCATCTTAGGTTCGGTTGTGGAATCTAAAAAACCGCAGGTACTCTCCTCTGTTGATGTCAGCAATAGCAAGATCAAAACTGGCATGATAAAATCTATCGAAGCCGATGTGATTCTATTTCCAGTGGTTTATGAGGATTATTGTATTGCCTTGATTGAAATCATTGGATCCTTCCATGATAATAAAAAAGAAAACATTCTAAGTTATCTGACGAGGACTAGCCGTTCCATAGGATCAGCACTCCATAGTCGTCAGAGCCATGCTTTGGTAGAAGGCCTGCTAGAGGAAACCCAAAGACAAACCGAAGAATTAGAAGCACAACAGGAAGAGTTGAGAATTACCAATGAGGAATTGGTTTACAAGACCAATCTCTTGGAAGCGTCTGAAGAAGAGCTCCGGGTACAACAAGAAGAACTTTCTCAAGCAAACAAGGAATTGAATGAAAAAGCAGCAGAACTTGAGAAACGTAATAATGATCTAAACCATGCCCATACGATCGTTGAACAAAAGATTACGGAAGTAGAACAGGCAAGTAAATATAAATCAGAGTTTATGGCCAATATGAGCCATGAACTGAGGACCCCGCTAAACAGTATCTTGATCCTTGCCAAACTTTTGCAGGACAACAAACATAGCAACTTAAGTGAAGAACAGGTCAAGTATGCCTCTGTAATCCACAATGCGGGTTCAGATCTGTTGCAATTGATCAATGAATTGTTAGACCTGGCTAAGATTGAATCTGGCAAGGTGGAAATCCATAAGGACAATATCAATAGCAAATATTTTGCGGCTAATCTGGAATCCCTATTCAAGGAGGTAGCAAAAGAAAAATCTATCCGATTCAATATCGATATCAAAAAAGCTCCAGAACAATTTATTTCAGATGAATACCGTTTGGAGCAGGTATTGAAAAACTTCCTATCCAATGCTTTCAAGTTCACCGATCAAAATGGCGAGATCAACCTTCAGATCATCAAACAATCTGGAAACTTGCATTTTGCAGTCTCAGATACTGGAAAAGGAATATCGGAAGACAAGCAAGCTTTGATTTTTGAAGCTTTCCGTCAGGAAGACGGCTCAACCAGTCGCAAATACGGAGGAACAGGCTTGGGACTATCCATCTCTAAGGAAATCTCTTCCTTATTGGGTGGAAGGATCACCTTGGAAAGTGAATCTGGTAAAGGAAGTAAGTTTACCTTGATTATTCCATACACTGAATATAAAGAGCCTGCTGCCAACGAGACAGCTGTAAAATTAACCCCTCCAGTCATTAAGGAAACCGCTGCTCCAGCACCAGTTCCTGCGGTCGAATCCGCACCTGCCACTGAAGTCGTAAGAGATAAGAAATCGATCCTAGTAATTGAAGACGATGTGAATTTTGCAGATATCCTCAAAGAATTTGCGCAAGAATTTGGCTTCAATGTATTAAATGCCTATGATGGAGTTGCCGGTATACAATTGGCGAAGGAAAACATCCCAGATGCCATTATCCTGGACGTGATGCTGCCATTGGCCGATGGTTGGGAAGTATTGAAAACCTTAAAGGCAGATGATACCACTAAGCATATCCCAATCCACATGATGTCCGCAGCCAACTTCAACAAAAAAGACTTTTTGGAAAGTGGCGCGATTGGCTTTATGGCAAAACCTGTTACTGAAGAGAGCATTGGGATTGCCTTTGAAAACATTAAACTCAATATCAATAAGGACCTGAAAAAGATCCTATTGATCGAAGACCAGGAATTCCAAAGTGACCTGATCAAAAAAGCATTTGCAGAACAGAACATCAATGTTATCCAAGCTTTCACTGTAGAATCCGGATTGAAAAAATTGGAACAAGAGAAGAACCTGGACTGTATAATATTGGATGTAAAATTGCCTGATGGTAGTGGTCTTGAAATGCTAGATGTCATCAAATCGAATCCAAAATTCGAGAAACTTCCGGTTATCATCAATACGGCATATGATTTGAGCACCGAGCAGACGGAAAGAATCATGCGTCACACACAATCTATGGTTTTGAAATCAAGCAAATCCAACAATAGATTGATCGACGAGGTAAATCTTTTCTTGAACAAGCTTTCTGCTCCGGCATATAACCCGATCAAGCATCCTGAGAAAATTGGTCCTAAAGAAAATTATGGAACAAGTACCCTAGATCATAAAACAGTCTTGATAGCGGATGACGATATGCGAAATGTATTTGCATTGACATCCTCGCTGCAGCAATATAATATGCAGATTGAAATTGCCAATAACGGTTTAGAAGCTCTTAATATCATCAATGATGAGAGCAAGGACGTCGATATTGTGCTAATGGATATTATGATGCCTGAGATGGATGGCTATGAGGCGATCCAAGAAATCAGGAAGAACAAGAAGTTTAAAGAATTACCAATCATTGCTGTAACAGCAAAGGCGATGAAGGGCGATAGGGAAAAATCCATTGAATTGGGGGCGAACGATTATGTTAGTAAGCCAATCGATCTGGATAAATTAGTATCATTAATGCAAGTATGGCTGAGTTAAAAGGTTCCAATGAATTAAGTTTTCAAGAAGTAGAGGAGATTGTCTTTCTATTGAAGAATGTGTCAGATTTTGATCTGTCTGGATATACACGTTCTTCATTGAAACGCAGGATCCAACGTATCATGAACCTTGAGGACATGGACATGGTGGACTTAAAGAATGCTCTGATCAACGTAGAAGGTTTCCAACAATATTTTATCCAGGAAGTTACGGTAAATGTGACCGAAATGTTCCGGGACCCTGGATTCTTCAACAAACTCAACAAGGATATAATCCCCAATTTACAGACTTTCCCAAGGATTAAGATCTGGAGCGCAGGTTGTTCTACCGGTGAGGAGGTTTATTCCCTTGCCATCTTATTAAAGGAAAACAATTTAAGCGACCGTGCCTTTATTTACGGGACCGACATCAACAGCAAAGTTCTTGAAGTAGCTAAAAAGGGAATCTACCCCATCAAGAAATTCAAGGAATATTCCGACAATTTCAATGCATACAATTCTACTGAAAGTCTTTCTAATTATTATACCGCAAGGTATGATGCTGCTATCATCAACCATGATCTGAGGCAAAATATCCTGTTCTCTACCCATAACCTGGCAACAGATCAAGTGTTCAATGAATTCCATTTGATCACCTGCAGAAATGTACTGATCTACTTTGACCTGAAGCTACAGGAACATGTCATCAACTTGTTTTACCAATCTTTGGCGCTCTTTGGCTTTTTATGCCTTGGAACGAAAGAAACCTTGATGAGACATGAGATCATGGATAATTTTAAAGTAATCGACAAGGAGTACAATATCTATCAAAAAATAAAATAGAAATGGAAAACTTGGCAAAACATATCATAGTAATTGGGGGCTCAGCAGGCGCTTATGAACTGATCGTGGAGATCCTCGATCATTTGCCGAGCAAATTCTCCGATGCTATCGTCATTGTATTGCATAGAAATTCGAAATACGAAACTAAAATCGAAACCAGTTTATCAAAAAGATTGAACAGGAATGTTATTTCGGTTCGTGATAAGCTACCTATTTTGCAAAACCATATTTATTTCGCTCCCCCAGGTTACCATACTTTGGTAGAACCTGACCAAATATTTTCCTTGGACATCTCAGACCCCGTACAGTTTTCAAGACCATCGATCGATGTGTTTTTTGATTCAGTAGCGGCTGTTTACCACAAGGATGCGACTGCTTTTCTTCTTTCTGGTGCCAACAACGATGGCTCAACCGGCCTAAAAGCCCTAGTTGACCAAGGTGCAACATGTTTTGTCCAAGACCCCAAAGAAGCTATTATTGACACCATGCCTTTAGCTGGCACACAAGTCTCTAAAAAAGTGCAAGTCATTTCAAATCAACATATCATAGATTATTTCAGTCAATTAAAGTAATGTCACCTATGAAAACGATCAATATTCTGATATTGGATGATAAGGAAGAAAACATCATCAGTCTGCATGCTTTGCTTCAGGAGGTTGACCATATCAACATCGTAAGCTCAACAGACCCGAATGAAGCCTTGAAAATCTGTTGGAAGGATGATATATCAATCGCCCTGGTCGATGTACAAATGCCAGAAATAAATGGATTCGAATTCGTATCCCTTTTAAAATCTAACCCTAAGACTAGCCATATCATGGCTATCATGGTTACTGCAATCTCCAAAGAAGACAAATACTTATTAAAAGGTCTGGAAAGTGGTGCAGTAGATTATTTATATAAGCCACTGAATCCAGAAATTACCATAGCAAAAGTGAGGTCATTTGTTCAACAGATCTTGATCCAACAAGAACTTATTCAAAAGAACAAGGAGTTGGAAGAATCTAAGATTGAACTGCTGAAAACTCGTGAAGAAGCCATCCAAGCAAGGAAATCCAAAGAAATTTTCTTGGCCAATATGAGCCATGAAATCCGAACGCCTATCAATGGGATCATGGGAATCATGCACATGTTCAAGAGCTCCGAACTGACGGTTGAACAAAAAGATTGGTTAAAAAGACTGGACAACGCTTCCCACTCCCTGCTGCTTATCATCAATGACATCCTGGACCTATCCAAAATCGACTCCGGAATGTTGAAGATAGAATTCGAAGATTTCAGCCTGACTAAGATGATCGAAGATATCAATCGGATTTTCAAGATCAAGGCTACCCATAAGAACCTAAAATTCCATATTGAGTTAGATGAAGATGTACCTCAGTATATCCATTACGATTCCTTGAGGCTGCAACAGATCATCAGCAATTTTGTGTCAAATAGCTTAAAATTCACTGAAAAAGGTTCCATCCAGCTGAACGTGAAGGTTGTCGATAAAGATTATGAACGCTTTAGGTTAAGGTTTTCCGTTAAAGACAGTGGGATTGGTATCCGTGAGGATTCCGTGGACAAGATCTTTATGGCTTTTGAACAGGCGGATGACGGCATTACCAAAAAATTCGGTGGTACCGGACTAGGTTTAGCCATTGTAAAACGATTAGCAAAACTATTGAATGGAGATGTTGGCGCTTCAAGTGTTTATGGAGAAGGATCTGAATTCTATTTTGAAGGATGGTTTGAAGAGTCTGCACAGAGTGAAGTCGAAAAGGAAAAAGAAGTTCCGACCTACAACAGTTTCCCTAAGTTTGAGGAGATGAAAGTTTTGGTAGCTGAGGACAATGAACTGAACTCTTTTATGCTCGCCCATATGTTACGTAGTTGGAACTGCGCAGTGGACATTGTCAAGAACGGAAGGCTTGCACTCGAAAGAGTAGAAAACGAACAATATGATTTAATTTTAATGGATACGCACATGCCAATCATGAGCGGATTTGAAGCCATTAAGGAAATCAAGAACCATATTATACCTGAAAAACACGGCATTCCGATCATTACCATTTCCGCTTCGGTATTGGAACATGAACAAGCCGCTGCATTCCAAGCAGGAGCCGACGGGGTTATCGGAAAACCATTCGATCCAATCGAATTATATCAGAAAATAATCCAGGTTACAAACAAAAATAAAAACCCAAAATTGACTTCGTAATGATTTAATCCTCGTTTAAATCAATAATTTATGTTAAATTCGTATAAAATTTATTAAAAATAGCTATGAAGAAATTATTTATTATTCCAGCGCTAGTTTTAGCAATTGGAATTACTTCTTGTGGCAATAACGCTGAGAAGAAAGAAGAAGGCGCTTCAACCGAAACCACTACAACTGAACCTGAAGCTACTGAAACTGCATCTACTGCAACTGTAGAAGGTATTGAGAATGTAACATTGTCAAACCAATGGACAGTTGAAGCTAATGATCAAATGCAATTCAATACTACATTAATTCGTGTTAAAGCTGGTGAACCAGTAGAATTGACTTTGAAAAATGTAGGTTCTATGCCAGTTGAATCAATGGGTCACAACTTGGTTGTTTTGAAACCAGGTGTAGATGTGGCTACTTTCGGTGGTGAAGCTACTGCTGCAGCGGATAACGAGTATATCCCTAAATCAGCTCTTTCTTCAATCGTTGCACACACGAAATTGTTAGGTCCAGGTCAAGAAGACAAAATTACGTTTACATTGGAAAAAGGAGTTTATCCTTACCTATGTAGCTTCCCTGGTCACTTTGGAATTATGCATGGTCAAATCGTTGCTGAATAATCAAAGTAAAAGAATATAAGTAAAAGGCCCCTTATGGGGCCTTTTATGTTTTTAGAAAGTGGAAATGAATAAGTCATCGAATGAATTCTAGGTGTCAAATAACAATTCCAACATCTAATTATTCCAACAACTAATTATCTCAATATCGAATTTTCTTTGTCCAAATTATACTGGTATCTGATAACTTTCTCAGCACCTCACTACCCCATTCCGTAGGGGCTTATTGCATAAGCCCGCCCCATATTTTTCAACAGAAAACCCCTGGAAGGGGTGAAATATTTATAGAAAATTGAATCGTTAAACGCATAACCCCCAGCAGGGGTGAAATATTTTTCTATTATTTTTTTTGTGTCACTCTGAAGTTTTCCCGAAGAGTCTCGGAACTATCCCTCTTCATTTGAAAATTGTTTGTTCATCTTACGATTCAAAATGACACCCATCTCTAAAAAAAAAGAAATAGATTCTTCGCTGCGCTCTGAATCCCTCTCTAGCGCATTTCTAATTCTGAGCGAATAGCGAAGAATCTGTACGCTTTTTCCCCACTTTGATCCTGTCATCCTCCATCTTCGATGGAGGACCTGTACGCCAATACACACACAATTTGTATAATTCCGAGAACCTTCCTGCGTCAGGTTGACACTAAAAATTAACAAAGAAAATTGCTGTCATCTCGACGGTTATCGAGCGAAGCCGAGATGCCGCTCGATGATCCTTTCGGTTCAGGAAAGCATTAATACAATCAATTTTTGTATAGTTTCGAGAACCTTCCTGCGTCAGGTTGACACTAAAAAGTAACAAAGAAAATTGTTGTCATCTCGACGGGTATCGAGCGAAGCCGAGATGTCGCTCAACCATCAGATATGATCTTGGCCCATCCTCCCATCCCCGTCGGCTGAGCTGTTCCCTGAGCGGAGCCGATGGGAGTCGAACCCAATCCTGGTTCCCCTCCTCATCCCCCCTTCTCCCCACACCTCTTTTTCCCCTTTTGTAATCCCTCCGTCTAATTAGAAAATACTCCCTATTTTATCCTATTAATCTTCGCTTAATATGCATTTAAATAGTAAATTTGCCTCGTAAACAAAGAAAAATCTCTATGCAATACGACGTAATCGTAATCGGAAGTGGTCCAGGTGGTTATGTTGCCGCTATCCGTTGTGCTCAATTAGGCTTAAAAACTGCCGTAATTGAAAAATACAGCACATTTGGAGGAACCTGTCTTAATGTTGGATGTATCCCATCCAAAGCATTGTTGGATTCATCAGAACATTACCACAATGCTGCTCACAATTTTGAACAACACGGCATTAGCTTAAGTAACCTGAAAGTCGACATGAAGAAAATGATCGACAGAAAAAACAGTGTTATTGACCAAAATACTGCTGGTATTACCTTCTTATTCAAGAAAAACAAAATTGACAGCTTCCAAGGCGTAGGTTCATTCGTTGACAAAAACACCATTAAAGTGACTGCTGCAGATGGTAAAGTGGAAGAGTTAAGCGCGAAAAACGTGATTATCGCTTCGGGTTCTAAACCTTCAGCATTACCTTTCCTTCCTGTTGACAAAAAACGTATCATTACTTCTACTGAAGCTTTAAACCTTACAGAAGTCCCTAAACACCTGATCGTTATCGGTGGTGGTGTGATCGGATTGGAGTTAGGTTCTGTATATGCCAGATTAGGCGCTAAAGTATCGGTTGTTGAATATGCTAAATCTATCATCCCAACTATGGATGCTGGATTAGGTAAAGAATTACAACGTGTGCTGAAGAAAAACCTAGGCATGGAATTCTTCATGAGCCATAAAGTTACCGGCGCTACTGTAAAAGGTAAAAACGTAACGGTTACAGCTGAAGATTCTAAAGGTCAAGCCGTAGAATTAGAAGGCGATTACTGCATCGTAGCTGTTGGTAGAACAGCTTATACAGAAGGTTTAGGTCTTGAAAACATCGGTATCAAAACTGAGGAAAGAGGAAATAAAGTACCTGTAAACGAGCATTTGGAAACTTCAGTTGCTGGTGTATACGCCATCGGTGATGTGATCAAAGGTGCTATGTTGGCTCACAAGGCTGAAGATGAAGGTATCTATGTTGCTGAGCGTATTGCTGGTCAAAAACCACATATCGACTACAACTTAATCCCTGGCGTTGTTTATACATGGCCTGAGGTTGCGTCTGTAGGTAAAACCGAAGAACAACTTAAGGAAGAAGGCAAGAAATATAAAGCTGGAAGTTTCTCATTCAAAGCTTCTGGACGTGCTAAAGCATCTGGCGACACAGATGGATTTATTAAAGTATTGGCAGATGCTGAAACTGATGAGATCCTAGGTGTCCACATGATCGGACCACGTGCAGCTGATATGATTGCAGAGGCTGTCGTAGCAATGGAATACCGTGCATCTGCAGAGGATATCGGTAGAATTTGCCACGCGCACCCTACCTTCACTGAAGCATTTAAAGAAGCTGCCCTTGCAGCGACTGCAAATAGAGCGATCCACGCTTAACATTAAAGATCTTAGATCGAGAGGCTATCTTTTCAGGTAGCCTCTTTTTTTGTTTTTATTCTACGTGTACTTATTGGTTTTATTCGAGACACATTCCGAATTTTCCGAATATGTCTCGAATGAGACTCGAATAAGTCCCCATTAAACTAGCTCAAAAAAAGAGCATCAAAAGCCAATTTTTGGAGCTCATTTTTTGGCGGATAGCCATGATGACCTAGGCTACATTTTTTTTAAAAATAGGCCGATTTACTGGCCTAGAATCTTTCTAAGAAATACAGAAAACGAATAAAGTATTTTTTCGGATATTTGTAGTATGAACTTTTATACTCGTAAATGGGTCAAACCCGAGGACCTAAACCCTAATGGATCCTTATTCGGAGGAACTCTATTGCGCTGGATCGATGAAGAAGCTGTAATCTACGCCATCGTCCAACTCGGGAATCCACATGTAGTCACTAAATACATTTCTGAAATCAACTTTGTGAGTTCGGCAAAACAAGGCGATATCATTGAACTCGGTATCGAGGCCATCAATTTTGGAAGGACATCACTAACCATGAGGTGCGTAGTCCGTAATAAAATAACAAGGATGGTGATCCTTTCCATTGACAAATTGGTGTTTGTCAATTTGGATCCGGAAGGAACTCCAACCCCACATGGCAAAACGGAAATTACCTATGCCTATATGGGGATAGAGTCTGATATCAAGAAAAGGGATTAAGCAGCTTTTTGAGCTGTAATCTCTCTTTTAAGGTCTTTTTCTACCCAAAAAGAAACAATTGGGATCAAGCTCAGGAAGAAGTATTTGACCACGCGGCCAATCTTCCAGTTATAGGTTTGCCAGCAGGCAATCAATAGGACGACAAAAAGTACGACTAGGAAACCATGAATGGAACCGGCAACACGTACGGCTTCTGGAATTCCTCCAAAATACTTCAATGGCATAGCAACAAAAAACAACAAAACGGTAGAGATTGCCTCCCAAAGGGCAACTTGCTGAAATATTCTTAACATATAAAATACTATTAGTCAGCGCAAAGAAAAGGAAAACCTTTAGGGAAAAGAAATCAAGGAAAAGGATTGACCTCGATATGACATATAGGGCGTAAAAAACAGCTCCAAGCGGAAAAGATATGTCCTGACTAAATAAAAAATGTGTATTTTTGATGAATTGTATTTGCAAACATAACGACAATTAATATTTATGAATTACGACATTATTGTTATCGGTAGTGGTCCAGGTGGATACGTAGCCGCCATCAGAGCAGCTCAATTGGGATTCAAAACTGCCATTATCGAACGTGACGCATTAGGTGGAATTTGCCTTAACTGGGGCTGTATTCCTACCAAAGCACTATTGAAAAGTGCACAAGTATTCGAATATTTAAATCATGCTGCTGATTATGGTATCAAAGTAAATGGCGGTGAAGCCGACTTTGAAGCCATCGTAAAAAGAAGTCGTGGTGTAGCAGATGGCATGAGCAAAGGGATCCAGTTCTTGATGAAAAAGAACAAGATCGACGTGATCATGGGAACTGCAAAAATTAAAAAAGGTGGTAAAATCGAGGTGAAAGCCGCTGATGGTTCGACCAAAGAATATACAGCTAAACACACGATCCTTGCAACTGGTGCTCGCTCCAGAGAATTACCTAACCTACCTCAAGACGGAAAGAAAATTATCGGTTACCGCCAAGCGATGAACTTGCCAAAACAACCTAAATCAATGGTTGTCGTAGGTTCTGGTGCTATCGGTGTCGAATTCGCATACTTCTACAATGCTATCGGTACGAAAGTAACGATCGTTGAATTTATGGACCGTATCGTTCCTGTTGAAGACGAAGAAATCTCTAAACAATTAGAGAAATCATTGAAGAAAGCTGGAATCAATATCCTTACGAAATCTGAAGTTCAATCTGTAGACACTAAAGGTGACCTTTGTAAAGTTTCCATCAAAACTGAAAAAGGTACGGAAACCCTAGAAGCTGAAGTTGTTCTTTCTGCTGTAGGTATTACGCCTAACATCGAGAACCTAGGTCTTGAAGAAGTTGGTGTTAAAACCGACAAAGGACGTGTATTGGTAGATGACTTCTACAAAACTAATATCGATGGCGTTTATGCAATCGGTGATATCGTTAAAGGTCAAGCCCTAGCTCACGTGGCATCTGCTGAGGCTATCACTTGTATTGAGAAGATCAAAGGTTTACACGTTGATCCAATCGATTACAACAATATCCCTGGATGTACTTACTGTTCTCCGGAGGTTGCTTCTGTAGGTTTCACAGAAAAAGCGGCTAAGGATGCTGGCTATGAAATCAAAGTGGGTAAATTCCCATTCTCTGCTTCCGGTAAGGCTTCTGCCGCTGGTGCAAAAGACGGTTTCGTAAAAGTAATCTTCGATGCTAAATATGGTGAATTCTTAGGTGCACACTTAATCGGTGCAAACGTAACGGAAATGATCGCTGAGGTGGTAGTAGCTCGTAAATTAGAGTCAACTGGCCATGAGATCATCAAATCGGTACACCCTCACCCTACCATGAGTGAGGCCATTATGGAAGCTGTAGCGGATGCTTATGGCGAAGTAATCCACTTATAAGATAAAAATATACCAACTCCATTAGGAGTAATAAGAGGCCGGAACAAAATTCTGGCCTCTTTTTTTATTCAAAGCTTATTTAAGACCAATTTGTCCTTTTTTAACTTTTTTCGTAAATTACCTTAATATCCAACAATTGGATCGGGTCATAATTTTTTATTATAATTAGAATGTAAAACTAGCTAAGTTAATATTTTAAATTCCAAGAAATAATTATTAAACCTTACTTTATTTATATCCTTTTTTATAGTTTTGGATAATTAATTCATTTGTTCATGAAAACAATAATAATGGTGTTGGGCGCGCCTAATGACGAGTACGGACACCTATCGGCTGTAGCGCTCGATAGACTATATAGAGCATATGATTTAGCCATCAATAATGAATCTGCTTTAATCTTGTGCACGGGTGGCCAAGGCGACCACTTCAATATCACAGATAAACCACATACGTATTATGCTCAAAATTTCTTGAGCTTGAAAGGCATTAATCCGAACCGTTTCTTGCCAGGAATTCCTTCAAAAAATACAATTGAAGATTTTTCCCTATCAAAAGAGACCTTAGAGGAAATTAATCCAGATTTACTGATCATTATCACCTCAGAATTTCACATGGAAAGAGTGCAGCTCATCTCCGAAACCATCATTCCATCCATCAATAAGTTCTTTGTTTCTGTTTCTTCTTCTCTCTTAGACTCGGAGTTGAGGCCTTTGATGGAGCATGAGAAAATTGCAGTTCAGTTCTTAAAGGAAAATGGGGTAGACTATTAATACCTCATTCCTTTTTCTTCCAGATACTTTCGGCCCAACGGCCCACAAACCAAAAGGAAACCGCCAATAACAAAAAGAAAATCGTTCTATTGATATTATCCCACAAATACTCCACAAATCGGGTATATAGGTTCAGGATAAAGAAGACAAAACCTATATCGCGTGATACATGGTCCTTGGTTTTCATTCCATAAATAGCCAAGCCCAACGAAATGGCTATCCCCAATAAACCCCAGTAGAATATTTCGTATTGACGGATACTGGACCATTTATCGAAATCACTGTAGTTTCCAAAGATGGAAAGCAACCAAAGTGCGATCATTGTATAGAGCAGTCCAACCACAAAAGAGGTGGACTTAAAGACGGCCAAAGGCTTTATTTTAGGTTGAAGCAATACAGCAAAGGCAGTCAGGATAATCCCAAAGATTGTAAAACGTAATGGGTAGTTCATTCCCCAGAACTTAAATCCCCAATTGCTATGGTATGCGGTTTCTGTGGCAAACCAAATCCCAAGAGCCACTAAGGTGAAAACCCAGAGCAACTTGGAGGTTAGCTTTACGGATAGGATTCCGTAAATAATGATGGACATCAGGAATAATAGGGTGAAATGGTTTTCATTACGGTCCAGGACCTGTCCGAGAAATCCTATGCTGGCTGCTGTAGAAAAAGCCCCAGCGAGCATTAAGGTCTCATTTGAAAAGTTCTTTTCAGGATTCCTCGACTTATTCCGAAAACCAAGGATATAGAACAATACCGCGAGACCGGCGAAACCTAGGCAGAAAATGACATTGGGCGTTTCATAAAATTTCTCCACCAAGTCGGAAAGATAACCATCGGAAAACAGGGATACCACCGAAAATATCAATGATGCCAAGGCAATCCAGAAGGCATACCTAGCCAGCATCCCCCATTCAAAGCCTTTATCATCTAAGTTTGCTTTCAACTCCTCAGACTTTTCTTGCGAGATCAATTGCTCCTTCTCCCAATGTCCCAATGCCTGTTCTATGATCTCTCGCTCTGATTTATTTACGTCTAGTTTTTTCAAAATGATAAGCTTTGTAGTTTAAAGGTAATACTTTTCAATAATCCTGCCTAATAGAAGATTAGAGATGGGAGACTTAAAATCCTTAGCTAAAAATCAGTAACTTTGCATTTTGCTAAAAGGAGATATTAATGGCCGTAAAAAAAGCAGTAGACCTTGGGGATCAAAGCGAATTAGAAGTATTTGGTGCCCGCGTACACAACCTTAAAAATATAGACGTATCATTTCCAAGAAACCAACTTGTCGTTATCACGGGATTAAGTGGCAGCGGTAAGTCTTCATTGGCTTTTGACACGATCTATGCCGAAGGTCAGAGACGATATATGGAGACTTTCTCAGCATACAGCCGCCAATTTTTGGGAGGGATGGAAAGACCCGATGTGGACAAAATATCAGGATTGAGCCCAGTAATTTCCATTGAGCAAAAAACCACTTCCAAAAACCCGAGATCAACCGTAGGGACCATAACAGAAATATATGACTTCCTGAGGTTGTTGTATGCAAGGATCGGTGAAGCATACTCTTATGTTACCGGCAAAAAAATGGAACGTATGTCTGATGATGAAATCACGGACCGTATCCTCAATGAATTCAACGGAGAAGGAATCTATGTCCTAGCTCCAGTGGTAAAGGGCCGTAAAGGTCATTATCGTGAACTTTTTGAACAGATCAGAAAACAGGGTTATACCAAAGTTCGCGTGGATGGAGAAATATTGGATATTGCTCCTAAAATGCAGGTAGACCGTTATAAAATCCACGATATTGAAATCGTGGTAGACCGCATCATCGTGGAGAAGGATTCACGAAAAAGGCTCTTCACCTCCATCGGTCAGGCTTTAAAAACGGCAAAGGGGATCATCAAGATTGCCAATAAGGAGAATAAGGAACAATTCTTCAGTCGATATTTAATGGATGCGGAGTCAGGGATTTCCTATGATGAGCCGCAGCCGAATACCTTCTCGTTTAACTCGCCTTATGGCGCTTGTCCAAAATGTGATGGTTTGGGATATATCTATGAAATCGATAAAAAGATCGTCATCCCTGACAGAAGCCAGAGCATCCAAAAAGGTGGGATTATCCCTTTGGGACCGGTTAAGGATTCATGGAATTTTGCGGTGCTGAAAGCAGTGGCCAAGAAATATGATTTCGCATTGACCACGCCAATCGATAAGCTGCCGGAAGAACTGATCGACAACCTTCTTTTTGGTGAAGAGGAACCGATCAACTTAACGGTTTCTTATGGTTCTTATGGAGCAAGGGAATATAAAGTTCAATTCGCCGGCATCTTCAAGATGTTGGAAGAGATGAGCGCAAAATACAGTGATGATACACAAGGTTTGGATGAATTCCGTACTCAGGTAGTTTGTCCAGAGTGCCATGGGGCGCGATTGAAAAAAGAATCCCTCCATATCAGAGTGGCAGATAAGAATATTTCAGAATTAGCAGAAATGGATATTGTCGCCTTGAATGAATGGTTCGATGGCGTTGAAAACAAGCTTTCAGATAGACAGAACATTATTGCCGTCGAGATCATTAAAGAAATCAAGACCCGTATCGGATTCCTTTTGGATGTAGGCTTGAATTACCTGACCTTGAACCGTAGCTCTAAGAGCTTATCCGGTGGAGAGGCACAGCGTATCCGTTTGGCGACCCAAATTGGTTCACAATTGGTGAATGTACTTTATATCTTGGATGAGCCGAGTATTGGGCTGCACCAACGTGACAATGAGCGTTTGATCAATGCCCTAAAAAACCTTCGTGATATCGGGAACTCCATTTTGGTGGTAGAACATGATAAGGACATGATCCTTCATTCGGATTATGTGATCGACATGGGACCAGCAGCCGGTGTTCATGGTGGTAAAGTTGTCGCCCAAGGTACGCCTAAACAATTGATGAAGGAAAACACCTTGACGACCGATTACCTCAATGGAACCCGGGAGATCAAAGTCCCAGAGGAAAGAAGAAAAGGAAATGGCCACACACTAACTTTAAAGGGCGCTACAGGCCATAATTTAAAGAACGTGAGCATTGATATCCCTTTGGGAGAATTGGTGCTTGTAACGGGCGTATCGGGCTCTGGCAAGTCGAGCTTGATTACCAATACCCTTTACCCTATCTTGAACCATCATTTCTTTAGGGCTAAGGCGAAACCGCTGCCTTACGCTAAAATCGAAGGTTTGGAAAATATCGATAAGGTCATTGAAATCGATCAATCTCCTATCGGTAGAACGCCAAGGTCAAACCCTTCTACCTATACTGGTGTATTCTCGGATATCCGTGCTTTATATGTACAATTACCGGAAGCCAAGATCAGGGGTTACAAGCCTGGGCGTTTTTCTTTTAATGTGAAAGGTGGTAGATGTGAGACTTGTCAGGGTGCTGGAATGAAGATCATTGAGATGAACTTTTTGCCCGATGTACAGGTTCCCTGTGAAACCTGTAACGGAAAGCGCTATAACCGAGAGACTTTAGAGGTAAGATACCGTGGAAAGTCTATTTCGGATGTATTGGACATGAGCATCGATGAGGCGGTAACTTTCTTTGAGAATATCCCATCTATCTATAGAAAAATCAAGACCCTACAGGATGTAGGTTTGGGTTATATTACCTTAGGCCAATCGTCAACCACCCTTTCTGGTGGTGAAGCCCAAAGGGTCAAATTAGCAACAGAGCTTTCTAAAAAAGATACTGGAAAGACTTTCTATATCTTGGATGAACCGACAACTGGTCTGCATTTCGAGGATGTCAATGTATTATTGGGGGTAATCAATCGTTTGGTTGACCGCGGAAATACCGTTTTGATTATCGAGCATAACCTCGATGTTATCAAAGCAGCCGATTGGGTTATCGACATGGGTCCTGAAGGTGGTAAAAACGGCGGAAAAGTCCTTTTCCAAGGAACACCGGAAGATTTGATCAAACAGAAAAACTCGGAAACAGGAAGGTTCCTGAAAATTGAAATGAACTACAATAAATAATAAAAGGGAGCTTTCGCTCCCTTTCTTTTTATCGGTATAGTTGATTAAATAACATTTTGAATGTCCCATGGCTCTGAGCCCTGTTGGTAATTTCAGGTCCGATTGCCACTAATTTCCCTTTCCCAATTTTAGATACTAATCCAATATTAACATCCTTTAGATATTGCTGTCCATGTGCCCATCCACTTAATAGGGAATGGTCAGAATTAATGGTTCCTAAGGCATATAGATTTTCTGAATTTTGGAATTTAAAGACAGGGCTATTATTGAACACAATGTTCAGATCTTTATCCAAACCGTAGTTCTCCGGCTTGCTGATATCAGCTTCAGCCTTTAGAATACTCGTCGGAACATAAAACTTCACACTGGACAACTTCACTTTCTTGCCATCTTTACCTATTTCCATCAATGGATTTTCAACCGGAAGATTGAAATGGTAAACTAGCTCAGAGGCTGCACCAATTGTGACGATCTGCCCGCCATTTTCCACGAAGCTTTTCAGAACTGGAATAGACTTGGCAGCTGTTACAGATCCTAACATGTGCTTATATTGATCAGGCACAATGCTTTCATCAACAGAACGTCCTGAAGCATTCGATCCAAAAGCAGGAATACCTTGACCTACAAACAATAACACATCATAATCTTTGATGCTATTATTGTCAATATCTTTTGGATAGAACAATTTGTAATCATATCCATATTGTTCCAACATCCATCTCACCCAACCGGAAGGCATGCTACCGCCATAATGATCAAATAAGCCGATCTTGATGGCTTCAACAGGTTTCAATTGTTTTGGTTTGCTAGCCAACGCTTTACTTTGCAATCCTAAAGTAGTACCAAATTCCTTAACCTTAGCTGCAGCTTTAGCATCTACATAAAAGTCTTTGGAATCAAGGTCACGGTATACTTTCACACCAGCCTTCAACAATTGATTGATTGCCAAATAAGCATCGTTTGCTTTTCCATTGATCAAATATCCTCCTTTAGATGAGGCAATCTCTCTAGCCAATGGATTCAACAGAACTCCAGTTTCTTTTTTCTGAAGTGGTGCATTGAAGTCATCATAAACCTTATCATATTCTACACCCATTTGCATAGCCAATGTCCAACCAGCAGCATCATACGGACGAACCGGCGGCCCACCTTCGTATTCTACATCATGTGGGTGATCTTGAGGCTGGAACATATCCAATACCTGGGGTCTAAAAGCCTGATTGGTTTTGACTACGATAGATCCTTTTGGATAATTCTTTCCGTTGACACTGAAATCAGCATTTGCTTGGTATACATATACTCCTGATTTGATCAAGGTGTTCACAAATTTAACGACTGTTCCAAAATCATCTTGGTCTGCCGACAAGATGAAAGCTCTAGGGTCACGTTTGGATTTATCTGAGAAGATGGCATCATAATAGTTCTTAGGGATGGTTTTTGAACGATAGAAAGTATTGCTTTCTTCTTTCTTCACCTTACCTGCCGCTACATCTGCATCATAGGTTTTCTCAATGGATTCGGCATATTTCGGGTATTTGGTCCAATAATCCTCGTTTCCACGGTCAATGGAGTTTTTACCCATCTTGTACATATTGTACAATAATTTGTCACCATTACGGGCTGCATAATCCAAGATCGCAAAGTTCATCGATACAGAATAGTCAATTGACTTCTTGAAATTCCATTTCTGTGGAGCAACTGGGAATGGCAAGCCATTTCTAGGAACCTGTCTTTCTGCTACCAAAGGGATATCAGATGGTGTAGGATGTCCTGTAATTTCGGTCAAGATACCGATCATGTTATGGAAATAGGGCGCTGTACGCAATCCACCATTCCACCAAGTAGAGAATCCTGATTGATCCATGCGGACATAACCTGGTTTATCTTCTTCATTCAGGCGGTTGATCATGGCAAACCCAACGCCATCGATACCTGTCACCAATAATGGATCGAACACATGGTTAAATGGATCACGATAAGGAGGACCCGCCACAATGGTTCCATCTGGAGAGGTCTGATGGTGGTTATAGACAATCTGTGGTAACCAATCTACATATACGACCTTTGCCAGGTTGCTTGCTTCCTTCATGTTGAACATAAAGAAATCACGGTTATTATCATGCCCTACATATTTTTGGTAAAGTGTAGGGATAGACATATTACGCTTGGCCTTGTCCTCATATTGCATATACCAATCAGCCAATAGATCTTGTCCATCAGGATTGACATGCCACATTAATACCACCACCTTATCCAAGTAATTGTTGATTTCGGCATCATTACGATTGGTCAATTGATAGAAGGTTTCGATCAATTGATGTGAACCGACCATCTCGTTGGAATGCATTCCCCCATCGATCCATACCACCGGCTTACCAGCTAAGGAAAGCTCCTTAGCTTCTTCTACGGTAATTCCTTCGGCACGCCCTAAGGTTTGTGATATCTTGCGGTATTTTTCAATATCTTTTAGGTTTTCTGGAGAGGAGATGATGATCAGGTGCTGTTTTCTGCCCTCTTCTGTTAGTCCCCCATCTTTAATAAGTACTCGGTTGGATTCTTTGGCAACTTTTAGAAAATAGCTCTCCATCTGTTTGTAGTTGGCCAGCATATAGTCATCACCAATATTGAACCCAAAATGTGTTTTCGGATTGGTAACCTGTTGTGCAGTTCCATAGTTGAACTGTCCAATCAATAAGGCTACCAGAATCGATTTTATGGTATTCTTAATCATTTTTTGTTGTTTTTTACATATTTCTCCAACCATTGATGTTGTTCCCAAAAGGTATGGAGCACTCCTTCCCTGCTTCTGTATCCGTGGAATTCTTTAGGCAACATCACCAAACGCACGATTCCTCCGTGCCCTTTGATAGCGGCGTAAAGACGCTCACTCTGGATCGGGAAAGTTCCTGAGTTCTCATCGTCCATGCCATGGGTCATCAATAACGGTCTCTTGATCTGTGGTGCATAAGTAAATGGTGACATCGCATCATAAGTATCCTTTGCTTGCCAATAGGTCCTTGCTTCGCCTTGGAAACCAAATGGAGTCAAGGTTCTATTGTAGGCACCACTTCTTGCAATACCTGCAGCGAATAGATCGGTATGTGCTAAGAGATTGGCCGTCATAAAGGCACCATAAGAGTGCCCACCAACGCCAATCCTGTTTCTATCTGCTACGCCCAAGCCAACAATATGGTCAATCAATGCGCTAGCATTATCCTTGATTTGCTCTACGAACGTATCATTTGGTTCAGAAGTACCTTCTCCAACGATAGGCATATCAGCCTGGTCCACCACTGCGTATCCTTGGGTCACCCAGTAAACCGGAGAACGGAAGGCTAAGCGTGGGAAGCGATTTGGAGAACCTTTAACCTGTCCGGCTGCCTCTTTTGTTTTAAATTCTCGAGGATAGGCCCATACCAACACTGGTAATGGAGCATCGCCTTTTTTGAAATCTGCAGGCACATATAGTGTTCCTGATAGATTCAAGCCATCTTTTCTTGGATAGGACAACAATGTTTTCTGAACATTGGCGATACTTGGGTATGGATCCGAGAAGTTGGTAATCTTGGATTCTTTCTTGTTTTTGATATTTACCGAATACACATTGGGTGCATCCTTTGCTGATTCCCGGGAAACATACAGCACTCCGGTATTGTTAAAGAAGATTGGTTCTTCATAATAACCGCGCTTGGATTTGTACAAGGTGTCCTGTTTGCCATTCTGTACATTCCATTTCATCAAAAATGGTCGGTCACCTTCTGGCGAAGCGCCTAGCCCCTGTGTGAATACAGAGCCTTTTCCATCGGTCAGCAATTGACCTTTTTCATTTTTCACAAAACTTCCTGGATCGGTATAGGTATCCTCTGATTTACGGGTAGAGAGCACTTTGACCACCTGATTGGTCTTTGGGTTGATCAAGGTCATTTTGGTAGAACGGTCTTTGCGCCAGTTTTCTGAAACGATGGCCAAACCATCTCCCCATTGAATATCGCGAACCCGATAGGTACCGGAGAAGATCTTATTTGATGAAGAAAGATCATAAGGAGCTCCTAATTCAAATACTTCATCACGCACCTCGGTTTTCACATTTGGATCACCTTTATCAAATGCCTGCACATAAACCAAGGATGCATCCTTGTCTTTACGCCATTCAAAATTTCGAGGTCCTTCTAATACCGCATCGAAAGAGATCGGCATTTTATCCGCCAATGGAATCGTGTAGATGTCCTTTACCTTAGATCCAGTGGAAGAATAAACTGCTACTTCTGCCGGAAAAAGATAGATCGGCACCAAGTAAGAATACGGCTTAACCACTTTCTCGGTCAGGATATACTTACCATCGGGAGAATAAGAAACTGATTTAAAGATTCCTTTAATGCCGATAGGTTTTGCATTCCCTTGAAGATCGACCTGGATCAGGTCTGAGGTCAGGTAATATTCCATTAAGGTCTCATCGTATCCGTTAGCAAGTAGGTTTTGATAGGTTCTTGAAGGGGTAATTCCGCCAAGGTTTTCTTGAACCACCGGCCCTGTAGGAACTGGATTCTGAACTGGCACATTGCCTCTTGAAGAGTTTACTTGCTGGGCAAGTAAAGCTGTTCCATCGCCATTCCACTGAAAGGTGCTACCGTAAGTGTCATTGACCTTGCTCAATAATTTCTTTGCTGTTTTATTGTTCAGGTCGGCAAGCCATAGTTCAGTATCTTCTAAAGATTTATTCAAAAAGGCAAATACGCCAGGTTTGGAAGACCACTTAACGTCGGAAATCTGCAAATCCTGAGGTAAGCCTTGGATGCTGAATTCAGAGCCATTGCTCAGATCGCGGATCTTAAGACCCTTGAAAGTACCGAGATTCTCCGCAACCGTGGTATTGCTAATGGGATTAATCCGCAGGCCAGCAACCCCTAAGACAGGTTGTGAGGCTTGAATAATGGTCTGAAAGCCTGGAACTTCCAATACCAACATATACCGCCCATCTGGACTGAACTCCTCCATTGGGATCTGTGGTGCATCCACAAGATTCACGATAGATTGAGGTGGTAATTGATACTTGATTGCCTCTTGCGCATAGGTCATCGGAGAACCCGCCAAGAAGGCAATGAAAAGTCCTGCTTTCAAATAATTTCGGTTAGTTTTTCTTGTAAAATTCATCTGCATCTTTATTTAACTGTACCATGCAATCCTTCGGCATGTACACCATGTGCCCTGCCTCGTAATAAGTAAATGATACTTTTGATTTCTGTTCTGGTCTTAAATTCATATGCTTCACAACATATTCAGCAGCATGATAAGGTGTTGCCAAATCATAATAACCACCAATTACCCAAACCTTTAGGTCTGGATTTTTGGACATAGCCTGCCTCAATAGCTCTGACGCATTTAAATATTTATTCTGAACATTATTGTAGTTCCATGGGGATACCCCACCTGAAAAATCATAAGGTAGTTCATTCTTGAATTTAAGCTCGGTCCTAATATAATGATTCATTGCGGAAGAAAAGGTACCTGCAGTGTTTCCTGCTGGATCAAATTCAAAACGATCACCTGAATCATCATAGTCGCGACCTATCGCACGGCTATCAAGTCTACCAACCGTTAAGCCTTCATCCCGTCTCAATTCTTTACAGAACTTATGGATATTGATCCTCAAGTTGGTTTCTTTGATATAGGCTTTGCTCAAGCCGGTATACCTAGCCAATTTGCTGGCTATCTGATCATATTCTTGCTCCGTCAAGTCTGTTCCTTTGTTCAGAGCTAAGAGATATTCGTTGTTTGCAAATTTCTCAACTTCATCCAATGTCGCTCGAAGATTGCCCTGTAAACCAGACTCCAATTGTTTATGGTAAAAGGCAGTTGCCGTATAGGTCGGCAAAAACAGATGATATGGCAGGTCATTGCCTATGTCAAACCTTGCTGTCTGCATATTCAATATAGAACTCAACATAATGACGCCATCAAAATACATGCTGTAACGGTTCTGTAGATACTGAACCAAACCTGCTGCTCTTGGCGTCCCATAACTTTCACCCATGAGATACTTCTTGGAATCCCAGCGTTCATTCTTGGTTACATATAACCTGATAAAATCGGCTACCGACTGTACATCCTCTACAAAACCATGGAATTGCTTAGGGTCTTCTCCCTTTACCGCCCGGCTGTAACCTGTAGAGATCGGATCAATAAATACCAAATCCGTCTTGTCTAGCCAGGTTTCCGGGTTATCTCCGTAGCTATATGGGTAGACTGCATCACCAGCTTCGGTCAAATTTGGTCGTTTTGGCCCCATAAAACCCATATTTACCCATACAGAGGCCGAACCTGGACCTCCATTGAAAGCAAAAGTAACCGGACGGTCTTTCCGGTTAGTTGCCACATAGGCGATAAAGAAGACATTCCCTTTCGGGTTTCCATCTTCATCTTTCAACTGTATATAGCCTGATTGGGCTTTATACTCGATACTGCCAGACCTCAGTTTGGCTACATGTTTGGTTTCTACCACTTCAGGAATGATGGCTGAATTGTTAGATACTACTGACGTATCAGGTTTCAATGTTTCAATGGCCTTGTTTTTACTGTACTGCGGCCCCCTTGGGATAACGGGCGCTAAACTCTGCGCCCATAGATCTCCAAAGATGAACATGAAAGCTATGAAACTAATCGTCTTAATTTTATAATCATTCATACATTATTTATTTTAGTTATTCTCCATTAAATTATTCAATATCAATTCATTACTTGGAATTGGCAGAATATAAGCTGGATCATCGGTCGGTACAGCAGCAATGGCATGCTGTGATTTCGCTGGAATGGTTAATCCAAGGCGCATAAGGTCACCATTACGGATACCTTCGCCCAAGAATTCAATCCTGCGCTCCTCGATGATTCGATTTAAGTAGGCAGTTACATTGGCAAATGAAGCGGCCGTTAAGGACGCTCCTTGATTTGATCTGCCATAAACTGCATTCAGTAAGGCTAAGGAACGTGCATCCACGCTATTTGATGTTCTTGCTAAAGCCTCAGAAAGGTTCAACAATACTTCAGAATAACGGATCACTGGAACATAATCGATATATGGCGAGGCTTGGTTAAACTTGGTTAACCATGCTTTTCCGGTCTTTGTCCCTATTTTGGTCAGTTTTCTCCTGGCATCGGTTTCTAACCATAAAGCTGAGGAGTAGATACCTTCAACTTTATTCAATGAATACTCACCTGCACCATTACTGGTTGATGTTCCGCCATCACCTGTACCTGGTAAATAATACCTAGACAAGGCGCTTCCTGGCGCATCATTATTGGTGAATGGCATAGAGAAAATAGATTCATTGGAGGTGTATGGCGATTTAAAGAGATCTTCGAAATTACCTTCCAATTTATTTCCTACCCCTGTTGTTGCGCTGAAAGGTGCTGCTGCGGGAACAAGTTTATTGGCTTCAGTGATTACCTTTGCATAATCTCTCATGCTGAGGTAAACTCTAGTCTTTAATGCAATGGCAGTGTTTTTATGGGCTCTTGTGGTATTCAAGAAAGCCGAGGAATAATTCCCTGGTAGGTTTTGTTCCGCAAAATCCAAATCAGCCAATACCTGTTTGTAAGTTTCAGCTACAGTGCTCCGCTCTAAATCGTAGTTTCCGGGACCTGTATTGCCTTTCAAACGTAACGGCAAGCCTGGTTTGCTTCCATTACCATCCCAATAGGGCCTTGCATAAAACTGCAATAGATAATAATAGGTCATCCCACGGATCAATCGTGCTTCAGCACGGTAGCTATTGGCTGTAGCTGCATCTAAGACGGCATCACCCCCATTATCTAAGCCATCCAAGAATACGTTCAACTTGTTTATCGAAGCATAGGTCGCCACCCATATATCGTTGACATCTGAGGTGGTGGTCTGTGGCAGCATGGAATACATGGTAGCTCCTGTAGCAGCGTTCATATTGCTACAGTGAAATTCCCCGGTTCTGACATCTGAAATCAGCGTGTACCAACTTCCTAAATAATTAGATGCCTTCATGCTGGCATATAAGCCATTGACTTGGCTCAGGATACGTTCTGGGGTACTAAATGCGGTCACATCGGTGATCAATGTTTTGGGTTGTGGATTCAACCATTCTTCCTTTCTACAACTGCTAAATAATAAGGTCAGTCCAGTTGCACATAATATGATAGATTTACTTGATTTCATTGTAATAAGTTTTTAATTGTCCTTAAAATCCAACGTTTAATCCAAATGTGAAGGTCCTTGCATTTGGTGCTTGGTTCTTATCAATACCTTGTCTGATAGCATTGTTACCATTGGTCGTAACGTCTGGATCATATCCAGTGTACTTGGTCCACAAGGCTAGGTTTTGGCCACTGACATACACACGAATGTTATTCAGCTTCATTTTGCTCACCAAAGTGTTTGGTATCGTGTAGGAAAGCATCACATTCTTTAAGCGCAAGTAATCTGTCGAAGAAATATTATGTATTAAAGGCAATGTATTACCATTGGAAACATTATCGTTATTGACTACCCTAGGGATATCAGTTTGGTCGCCTGGGTTCTGCCATCTGCGCATCAAATCAACTGAATTGTTCCAGAACCTTAAATCACGCATAGTTCCTTGGTTACCATTCATCATATAACCTCCCAGTTGGTAGGTCAATAATACGGTCAGGTCAAGGCCTTTGTAGTTAAAGCTGTTGGTCCAACCTCCAAATACTTTAGGAGCAGTTGGTTTATATGGCTTCGCATCATCAGAAGGTGTAATCGCTCTGGCTCTTGTGCCATCCTCATATTCCCACTGATATTTTACGGCATTGATACCAGACACATTCTGCTGGTAGAACACCTTCTTACCGTCTCCATCTATGAAGATCCTTCTTCCTGTTGCCGGATCAACGCCAGCCGTTTCAATGGCATAAAGCATACCTGCAGCTTGTCCAGGCAAGGTAATGGTCATACCATCCAATGAACCCGAAATAATGCTAGGGACACCGTTGGCTAAAGTCAATACTTCATTGTGATTGGTAGTTAAGTTAAATGAGCTATTCCATCTGAAATCTTCCTTACGAACTGGAGCTCCTCCAATTGTAAATTCAAAACCTCTATTGTACATCTCACCAACGTTCTGTAAGATACTGTTTGAAGTACCATTAGGGATACCAACCGAGGGAGGAAGTGGCACCGCAAAGATTAAACCGTCGATAGAGTTCTTATAATATCCGATCTCTCCAGTGATTGCTGAATTGAAAAGAGCAATATCTAACCCTATATCAAATTTCTTACTGGTCTCCCATTTTAGGTCTGGGTTACCCGTTACCGAATAAGTTAAACCAGGTTGTCCTCCATATAAGGTTGCTGAGTAAGTGTTGATTGCTCCAAAATCTCCAAGTCCTCCAACATTACCAACTTTACCATAACTGCTCCTCAATTTAAAGGCATTGATCTTTTGTCCTAATGAGCTACCTGACCAAAAAGCTTCTTTTGCAATGTCCCAACCGCCGGAAACTCCCCAGAAGGTACCTTTCTTATTGTTCAGCCCTAGAGCGGAATATTCATCCTGCCTTAAGTTTGCTGTAAAGAAGTATTTCTTTTGATAGTCATACTGCAAACGAGAAAATAGAGAGAACAAATAGTTGTTGATCTCTTGGTTGTCGGTTCTATAGTCAAAAACGTTCTGCCACCCACCCTGAATATTGGTATAGTATGGATCCGTCTGACCAGTCCGCTGCAAACCGAACATAGAACCAGTGGTTCTTTGCTGTTCTTGACCTAACAACAAATTGAAGCTATGCTTATCATAGTTGCGATCGAAAGTCAAGGTATTAGTCCATACCCAACGCTGGCGTTTCGAACTTACACTGCTTGCCGAACCATTACTTGCCAAGCCCTCACCGGAAAGTGGTGAATAGTAATTATTATAGTCTACATTTCTATAATCGATACCATATACTGATTTATAGGTAATCCATTTCAATGGCTTAATCTGTACATAAGCATTGGATTGCACATTATTTCCAGTATTGTTGGAATAATTGTTTAGCAATGAAATCACGGGGTTATAGAAACCTAGGCGAGATTGATTCAAATGTCCGGTATTGTCCATTAATCCCAAGAAACCATTTGATGTCACGTTAAAAGTACCATCATTGTTATAAGGACCGATAATCGGAGCTGATATCAAGGCTAGACGTGCCATCGCTCCTGAAGAAGACGATGATTGGAAACCTCCCTGACCACCTGCACCGGTAGACATCGCCGCTAAGTTGTTCTCATTGACATAGTTCAACTTGACCCCTAGCTTTAACCAATCGGTAGTCGTATTATCAATATTGAACATCGCTGATTTCCTGTTGAAACCATTTTTCTGGAAGATACCTTCTTGGTCGGTATAGGCCGCTGAACCAAAATAATTGGTCTTTTCGGTCGCTCCAGAAATATTGATATTATGTGAGTGGGAAGTTCCCGTTTGGTAGATGTAATCATACCAACGGGTATCAATGGTATTTCCATTGGCATCCTTACTCAAGCCATAAAAGTTTTTGGTTTCATTAAAAGTTCCATCGTTCCGTAAGGCTTCGTTCTTGATTTCCACATACTGTGCGGCATTTAACAACTCTGGCAAGCGGTTAGCTGTAGTATAACCTAACCAACCCTCATAGTTAACCTTGGCTGCGCCTCTTTTCCCTTTTTTAGTCGTGATAAACACTACCCCATTAGCTGCACGCGAACCGTAAATACTGGTTGCCGCAGCGTCTTTTGCGATATCAATACTCTCAATATCAGCGGGGTTGATAGCAGATAATGGATTGGAAGCCGCATAGCTAGGTCCCGAATCATCATTATCATTGAAGGCAGGAACACCATCAATCACAACCAGAGGATAGGTACTCAATGATAAAGAGTTTGTTCCCCTGATCTTAAATACGGGAGCTTGGTTTAGAACACCTGAACTGGTATTCACCTGAACCCCTGAAGACCTTCCTGCTAAGGAAGCATCAAAACTCTGAACTGGCAAGTTGCCTACATCATCCCCTTTTACTGATGTTAAACTTCCAGTAGTCTCTTTACGGCTTTGCGTTCCATAACCAATTACAACCACCTCATCCAATTCCTCATTGGATTCTGTCATCGTCAAATTGATTGGATTGGAATTCAAAACCAAGTGTTCAATGGGGCTGTAACCCATTGAAGTCAATACTAAAACACTGTTTCTTGGAACTCGGAAAGTGAAATTTCCATTGGCATCAGTAGAAGTACTGACACTCCTCCCCTTGATGGTAATGGAGACCCCTGCGATAGGAGTGCCATTTTTGTCAACAATTTTCCCCTTAATTTCAATTTCTTCTTGAAAAGAAATTATGTCCTTATTAATGCTCGCGAATGTTTGATTTGGATACGCTAATAACGACAGGCATGTAAAGCCCAGTAATGTCCATTTGCTGGTTAATGGCAATGGTTTTGTCCATGTTTTTGGACAATTGGATTGTTTCATAAGTGAAATAATTTAGGTGCTAATTTTCATGGTAGATTAATTCAGAAGAAGAATTAACCATCAAATAGGCGGTCTATTCATAATTAGTAATTTGTTAATTTGGTTTGCCAAATTTAATATTTATTAAAAAATTACCAATGAAATAAATAAATAAGTGTATAAATTAATGTAAAGATGCTTTTACAGTAATTTAACTATAACTACAATAATGTTAATACGGATTTGCTAATTAGTTTTAGCTAAGGTAGGTAGTCGTCTAAGATTGCTACGATCGGTTGCCTAATCCGAGTGCGGACCGGTTTATCATCCTTTATTGCAGCTTTCCATTTAGGTGATTTCTTGATAATGCGCATGGTTTCGCGCGCAAATGCAGGACTGATCTTCGATTTGTTGATTATATCGATATCACAGATCTCGCCATCCTCACAAACAGTAAATTCCAAGATGGCAGTCTGACGGAGACCATACTGCACATATTCAGTACTGTCCATTGCCATGAATACGCTGGAAAGGTTCAAGTTGTTTTCTAAAAAGCGTTGCCATCCTATGGCTCCGCCGACAAACTGAGGGATAATATCTACCTCGCGAACGATGCTGCTGTCCACAATTACTTCATTCTGGGCCTTTAAACTCCCAAAACCAGAAAGAAATAACATCAGGATCGTCAGCAATATCTTCATAAGTCTCTCTAAATCATCACTAAAAGATACGAAAAAATAAGGTCTTTCTAAAATTACTTAGCTAAGTCAATGTTAGCAAGAAACTCGCCTTGATCATCTGTAATGAAACTCATTGGTTTCTCTGGGTTTTTGATGATTTCAAACAAGGTATACCCCCAAGGTTTCCAAAAACTTTCCAATACCTGTCCATAAGTCTTTGCTGTCCATTGATCAAATATTGGCTTCAGGGTCCAATCATTCAAAGGCATTGGTTCCACAAAAACCTTATCAGGAACTTCCATATAGGTATATTCCGGCAACCTGTTAAACAGATAAGCAGAATAAAAATAACGGGCACAGATTTCTTCAAATTGGATAGGGTGAAGGACCTTTCCTTTAACTTTTGCCAAAACCTCATCATGATAGATTTCGTGAACTCCATTATCCTGCATGGTTGCTATAATGGCAAAATCTTTCATTCGGATAGAAAAGATTAAAGTATTGATCTCATCTCTATACATAAAAGTTTCTGGACTACTATCAACTGGCAACACTAAAATGGTGAATGGATTTTTATGCTCAAACTCCATCGGAGTGATCAGAGATTGCAACATAAAATGTAGGTTCTTGAACTTATGCACCAATGCTTGTGAAAAATTCAATTGCTCTCCAGAAAGGAAAGCCTGTCTAATTCCGACTTGGATTTCATTGAACACCACACCGTACAGAATCTTCCCTACCCATTGAAAAAGGGTCAATTGATCCAGCTCCTTCAAAGCTGTGTAACCAATGTTTACCGCATCTTCAACCTTTCTCTCAACCTCAGCAAAAACTGCCGCTACTTCCGCTGAACATGGCAATTGCAGTTGTTTATAAGTCACTAAACTCTCATCCAACAACTTAAATGGCTTATCTTCCAAATCAAAGATCCGCATCATCCAAACAGGGAATACCTGAATCTTTTCATCTTCCGATTCCAATGCTTTTCCTGACAAGAAGCAAGTTTTGTTATCAAATTTAAAATCCAAGAAGGGATTATAGAGTTTATTTGCCATAAGCTGCAAAGGTAATAGAAAACTCATAGATGGAAAACCATGCCGCTACAATTGACCGCAACATGACTTAGAGAAAGCCACCGTACTTTACAACAGAAAATTACGAATGGGATAATTCAGTTCTGCGGCTTTATTCCAAACCATAAAATGCCCGCCTCCTTTGATTCGGATGGTATAATCTACATTCTGTATTGGAATCAGTCGATCCTTATCACCGTGAATATGAAGACAATTTACCGGAACATGGCTATTCTCCCAATTAACGATCTTGTCGATTGCCCATTTTTGAAAGTCCGGATCTGAATCTGCTAACATGGTATCAAAAAGAAATTGCTCTTCATCTGATTTGAGGCCAAAAAGCCAATAAAGCACCTTAGAATTCGCAAAGCGTGGTTGGTTACCAGCAAATAATTTATGCAAAGAAAGAAATTTGGAAACCCCCAAGACCTTGGGCAGCTCATCCTTTGTCTTGGCGGAAGAGATTAAAATGGTTTTCTTAAAATCATAATACTTGGAGAGCTCGGCAATACACATTCCACCAAAGGACAATCCCAGTACATTGGCTCCTTGCTTGGGGATTTGATAATGCTCTGCTAGCCTAAACACATAACTTTCTAATGCTTCTGCCGGTCTTGGCTTTAACCAATCTACATATACAACCTGCATCCCTGAAAAATCAAGATTTTCAAAGACTCGACGATCAGCTCCTAAACCAGAGAAAACATAGATAGTGTCCATCTATCTAAGTTAAGGAAATCAACCAATATTTACTTTAAAGTTTTCGAAAAGCAATGGCGCAGAAACAACCTGACCATCTTGACCTTTAACCCCTTTCAAAACAGAGGTTTTCCCCTTCTCCAGCAGATTCTTCATCTCCTTTTCATCCAGGAAAACACCATTCAAGGTTCGCCAAATCTTAAAATCACATCCTCTGGCATAATGGTCACATTGAGCCACCTTATCATACAGTTGGATCTGTCCTGGTTTACATTTAGGGCATTTGATTTTCCCTTTTTGCAAAGGTTTTAATTCCTCGTGGGCTATAGCTATGCGCAATTGCAAAAGCTCTTTGGTAATCTTCTCCGTATAATCTTTGATATGTTTCATAAACACATCATAGCTTACTTTATTCGCTCGCATTTCCTCTAGCTTCTGTTCCCACTTACCCGTCAGCGTCACTTTAGCAATAGAACGATCCTTGATCAGAAAATATACCGACAAACCCTTCTCTGTAGGGATCAACTTTTTCTTATCCCTTTTGATGTAATCTCGTTGGAATAAAGTCTCTATGGTTGCCGCACGAGTTGCTGGTGTCCCCAAACCACAATCCTTCATAGCCTGGCGCATCTCATCATCCTCGATCTCCTTCCCAGAAGTCTCCATCGCCTTCAACAAGGAAGCTTCCGTATGTATAGGTCTTGCTTTGGTAAATCGCTCGGCCAATTCCAAGGTCAATACTTCAAGCAATTCCTCCACGCTCAATTTTGGTAACTGTGCGTTTTCATTGTCTTGGTCATCCGTATTTTTATCCTCATCGGGCAATTCAACCTGATCTGCAGATAATCGCCATCCATATTGCCTGATGACTGTTCCTTTCGCAATCAACTCCACCCCTGCGGCATCAATCGTTACAGTGGTGATATCTTTCAGACAGACCTCCGAAAAACTCTCCACCATACGTTTGGCGATCATGTTGTAGATATTCTGCTGATCCATAGGCATTGGCCCCGGTTTCTCATCAGTCACCAATAAAGCGTGGTGATCCGTAACCTTTTTATCATCAACAGAGCGTTTGTTCAGTTTGGCACCAATTAGGTTTTTACTGATGACTGCAATCTGTTCTTGAGCCGTATCAGCCAAATGTTGGAAGAGTTCTTCAATTTTCTCAAAGACATCTTCACCGATATATCTAGAACCCGTACGGGGATAAGTAATTACTTTCTTTTCGTACAAGGTCTGTGCAATACTCAATGTTTGGTCAGCCGAATAGCCGTACTTCTTATTGGCATCCTGCTGAAGTGAAGTCAAATCAAATAATAGCGGCGGTTGTTCCTTCGTTTCCTTGGCCTCTACATTCTTGACCGTGGCCTGCATCCCAACCTGTAGCTTTGCAACAGTTTCCTCAGCCACTTCTTTTTTATCGATCTTATTCGAAGTAGCCTTAAACTGTATGCCCTCTTTTTCAAAACCAGCCTGGATTTTATAGAAAGCCTGCGGTTTAAAGTCTTTGTTCTCCAAATAACGCGAGCAGATCATCGCCAGCGTCGGCGTCTGCACCCTTCCTAAGGACAGCAAACCTCTATTTCCTGCTGCTAAAGTCAATGCTTGGGTGGCATTGATCCCGATCAACCAGTCCGATTCAGACCTTGACCTTGCCGACATATATAAACTGTCGTATTCTACACCCTCCTTCAAATTGGCAAAACCTTCTTTAATAGCTTTATCTGTCTGCGAGGAAATCCATAGCCTTTTAAAAGGCACATTGGATTTTAAGTAATAATAGATATTCCTGAAAATCAATTCACCCTCACGTCCAGCATCCGTTGCTACGATTATTTCTTCTGCCTGTGCCAAAAGAGCCTTGATGGTATTCAGTTGCTTCAATGCACCCGTATCATCCATCTGCTTGCCATCCCTCTTGATTTTCTTCACCTCCAAAGCAAACTGCTCTGGAATGATCGGCAAATTAGAAATGGACCAATTGTGGAAGCCATAGGCCTGCGGAGTACACAATTGCACCAAATGGCCAAATGCATAAGTAAAGGCATAGCCATTCCCCGAAATATATCCATCCTTAACCTCTTTTGCGCCCATCACTCTGGCCAAATCTCTCGCTACAGAAGGTTTTTCAGCTATTACTACTTTCATTCAATACTTTATATTGGCCTTCTTTCAAAAGCCATATCACCTCTTAAATCTAATGAAAAATGAAATTATTATTCCAAGGAAGCTATCGATATCCCTTGGATCTTACGGTAAAGTTCTACCGCATATACATCCGTCATCCCCGAAACAAAATCAAGGACCGCACGGATCTTGGAATAGGTATCATCCCTATCGGTATGGAACTGCTCAGGAATCATCGCTACCAGTTTTTTGTCAAACATGGATTTGTTGGACTTCAAGTAAGCGGGCACAAATTCTTCCAATAAAGCATTCATCACCTTAAAACCTGCAATTTCAATCTGTACCACCGTTGGTGCATTATATATTCGAGCAACCGAAATCTTCGAGATGACTTTCATATGCTGCACGATATCAGGATCTAAAGCATCCATCAAAGGTTTCTCAAATGTACCATTCAAGAATTTATCTTGGTTATCCACAAAAACCTTTGCACAAGCCCAAATCAACGTATTGATCGCTTTCGCCCTCAATAAGGAAACCCTACTCGCCGTATCCCCCAATGAATCCAGTCTTTCTCGTAAATCCTCACCGGCACAAAGTGGCAACAGCAATTCCTCCACTTCTTTATAGGAAAGAATCTTCAAATGGTGGGCATCTTCAAGATCAATAATATTATAGCAGATATCATCGGCAGCCTCAACAAGATAAACCAATGGATGTCGCAAATATCCCTTAGGATTAGAAGGGTCCCTTTCCAAGCCCAATTCCATCGCGATCTTTTCAAAACTCGCTTCCTCGGAGTCAAAAAAACCATACTTCTTCCTATGATGAGATCCCTTAACGTGACCATCGATCGCTAAACAGGGATATTTAACGATGGAAGCCAAACTCGTATAGGTCAATGCAAATCCCTTGGGATCCTTTCCATTGAAGGCATGGGTCAATATCCTCAGGGCATTGGCATTTCCCTCAAAGTGGATCAAATCTTCCCACTGTTCTTTGCTGACCATTTCCTTATACTTCTGCCCTCTACCTTCGGTAAAGAAGGTGGAAATAGCAGCTTCTCCAGAATGTCCAAATGCGGGGTTTCCCAAATCATGCGATAGGCAGGCTGCCGACACAATATTCCCAACCTCCTGAAGATAAGGTGCCTCCTCATCAATATTAGGATTCTCCTGCTTCAACATATTGTAAAACAAGCGTCCTAAAGACCTACCTACTGATGCGACCTCCAAACTATGGGTCAATCGATTATGAACAAAAACAGCCCCCGGCAAAGGAAAGACCTGCGTCTTGTTCTGAAGTCTACGAAATGGTGATGAAAAGATCAAACGGTCATAGTCCCGCTGAAATTCAGAACGAGCATCAAATTGATCATTGTTCGCACGACTTTCATAGCCCCAGCGCTTTGCTGATATCAGTTGTTTCCAATTCATGTAAAATCTCAGATTTTGAATGGCAAATATACCATTTTAAAAATTTCAAGGACCCAAAGTAGAAGGAATAGTCCCGAATATTGTAGCGAATAATTTCTTTGTCCCAGCTTGGTCTTATCTAATCTTCTGCAGTCCTATTTCCTGTCATCATCCCAAACAACAGATTCAACACATAGACAAACTGCATGACCAACAGCATAATAAAAGATCCTACATAAAACTGTTGGATTTTATAAAACCGTTCTACCTCAGCTAGATTTGAAGCTTTCCCTGAAACTTGGGATTCAATATTGCCAAAATAAACCCTTTCAACAAAACCCCAAGTCCACACATTGATGATGAGACATAAAAAACTGATCAAATGCATGATGCTCCAGCTTTTGGAATAGAGCATCTGTTCTGTAAAATAATATAACCCCGCAAAAATTAGCCCCAGTAAACCTAAAAACTTAAAAAGGGAGATAGAAGAGAGAATAAAATAGGTGTCGTAAATATTGATGGTAACGGAGGAATCCTTTGCAGGAACAAACACTGCAAAAGCAAGGACCAAAATCCCTACCGCCAAAAATAATATCGAAACCTTAAACATAACGTTGATTTCCAACAAAATAATAAAATCTCCGCGATTTTTAAAATACGATTATGATCATAAAATTGTATAAATTTTGAATGTTTGACAATCAAAAGGGCATTACGGCATAAGTATTTGCCTTTCCTTTTCCATAGTTCTTTGGAACGAACCCCTTTATTATTATCTTTAACAGAAGCAATTAAAACATAATGACGACTTATAAACTCCCTCTTCCTAAAGACTTTGAAGGTAAATTGAATGGCAAAAACACCCATCTCATCACCCTTACCAACCGAGCAGGAATGCAAATCGCATTGACCGATTATGGTGCTAGACTGGTAAGCGCATTGGTTCCCGACAAAAACGGCGACCTCATCGATGTGGTTTTAGGGTTTAATGGCATACAAGAATACCTTCAAGCAAAACAATATTATCATGGAGCAACAGTCGGAAGATTCTGTAACCGTATTGCCAATGGTAAATTCGCCATTGATGGAAAGGAATATACCTTAGCGCAGAACAATGGCAGTAATTGCCTGCATGGCGGAGTCGATGGTTTTCACAACCGTGTATGGGACAGACAGGTCAGCTTCAATAAACAAGTCGATTTCTATTATGTTTCTCCAGATGGAGAGGAAGGATTTCCGGGTGAATTAAAAACAACCATTTCCTATGAATTGAGCAATGAGAATGAAATCATTATCAAGTACAGAGCCACTACAAATGCGCCAACTGTCCTCAATCTGACCAACCATGCTTATTTCAATTTAAATGGAGAGGGAAATGGAGATACCTTGAACCACGAGGTTACCATTCTTTCGGATGAATTTCTCCCACTCAATGAAAATCAAATCCCAACGGGCGATATCTATCCTGTCGAAGGTACCGCTTTCGACTTCCGCCAACCCAAACTCTTGGCAACAGATATCAATAGCCCCGAGGAACAGATCCAAATAGCTAATGGCTATGACCATAGCTTCATCAATAAACAACCCATCAGTGAGCCAATTGCCAAAACCTTTTCCAAAGAATCTGGCATCGAACTCCAAGTCTTTACTACCGAACCTAGCCTCCACCTCTACAGCGGAAACTTCCTAGACGAAGATCAAGGGAAATCCGGCAAGAAATACTTGCGCTATGGCGGACTTTGCTTCGAAAGCCAGCACTATCCCGATAGCCCTAACCAGGAAAAATTCCCATCAGTTAGACTGAATCCAGGAGAGGTGTTTGAAAGCGAAACAAGATATAAGTTTTGTATAAAAAAGTCTTGAGACTTTTTTAGGACATTAGATAATAGACATTAGGCAAGAGATCTTTGGCGTCTTGGATTCAAGGTAAGATTTGAACCAGGATTCAAGGGATTGGAGGATGGACCAAGATCACACCGGAATGATAGCAAGGTTGGTAGACGTATTGCAAACACCCGCTGGATATTAAACCAGGATTTGCTTCACTCGATAACCATCGAGACTCGGCACAAGATTAAAGGACCAAGATCCGGATTTCAACTCAGCTTATTAATATTAATAAAAAAGACATTAGACGCTGATAGGTCTAATGTCTTTTGTCTATTGTCTTATGTCTCCCTTACGGATCCAATGGCTCATCGGCATCAATGGTCATGGACTCCAGCTTTGGTTTAAATTCCAATACGACATCATTGATACGTTTTCCTAATTCATAAGGCACATAGCCTAATTCCTTGATACATCGGTCAGCCATCTTCTCTACAAAGTCTATATGGGCCTCGCTACTGGTCACCATGGCATATTTTCCCTCTGGAAAGCCATACTTTAACATGATCCTAGCTGTATTTCTCAGGTTTGTCGTGGTATGCCTTGCATGGGGATCTATAATTATCGCTTCTTCAGGGACAAATAGGTTTTCCACCAAATACTTTTTCATTTCGATGGCCTCAATATATGGGGTCTTGTACGGATGAACCCTACCGCCTGACAGAACAATAAATGGCGCTTGCTTATCAAAATATGCTCTTGCAGCCATTCTAGCTCTTAACATCCCGCCTGGACTGATAGGTTGATCGTATACATTGGGTCCCGCTCCTAAAACCAATAAAAGACTATAGGGATATTGTTCAAAATCTACCGATTTAATTGCCTCAAAAGCCTTCTTGTTTTCTCCATCCATCAAAGGTTCTAATTGTGCTGCATCCATCCGCTCATTGATCTCCAACAGCCTAACCGCTGTAAACATGCTCATAAAAGCAAATTGATAGGGCTCCTTACAATCCTTCAACACATCTTGGCGAACATCTTTCAACAAAGTCAAAAAAACCTTGTTTGTGACATCAAAAGAAATGGAATCAATCTTGGGATAATTCGGTTTTTGACCACCTGCATAAACATCGATTACATAATTCTGGAATTTCATGTCTTGGGCAATGGCCTTCACCAAATAAGCCTTTGGATCTTCTTTCCCTCCTAGACCATAGGTATTGGAAGGAACCAATTTATCCTGAACCAACTGCCTTAGCGCTGGCATAGAAACCATTAATTTCTCAAATGCCGACTTCATGCCTTCTATCTCTCCATCCGACCATTTAAAGGCCATCAACATGCAGTTTAAATCCGCACATGATTTTGATTGGTTAAACCTTTGCTCGCGCTTGCTCAGCAGCTCCTTTATTTGGGCATCTGTGAACAGCTTTTTGCTCAGTTCAGGATCCTTTAACAACAAATAGCTAGCATAGTAATTCTTAGAAATCACCCAGTCTTGTGGGGTGGCTTCCGTTCGAATATCTTGCGCATTAGAGGTCTGCACGAAATAGACCCCTAACAGCATGATTATTATTCTGTTAACAATGTTTTTCATCCCTATTAATATCCTGGGTTTTGATACATTTTCTCTGGGTTTAATTTGTATTCATCAAATGGAATTGGATAGTAACGATCCTTCGTACTGATGTTTGACAACTTGGCATTGCCATAATCATCCTGACTTTTCTTTTTGAAATAGTTCACCAATTCCTGAGCATTATAGTTTCTTACTAAATCAAACCAACGATGGTTCTCAAAAGCAAGTTCAGCCCTTCTTTCATGCAAGATCGCCTCTTTTAAGCTTGGATATTTTGATGCATAATCAGCGTGTTTCATGGCATCCTGATACGATGGCAAACCAGCTCTAGAACGCACTTCATTCAACAAGGTTATAGCCTCCGCATTCTTACCTAAGTTCATTTTGGTTTCAGCCAATAACAACATAACATCTGCATATCGAATCAAGATCCAGTCATTTCCTCCCCATCCAGTCGTACCTGCTGCTGTGCTAACATCCCTAAATTTGGTCACGAAGTAATCCTTCACCTGTGGGCTTTTTGCAAACTTCACAGAGAAATCCTTACGCACATCCTTATCCTCATAGTCTTTCACTAAATCCAATTTTACGACCTCTCCTGAACCAGTGGATTTAAATTGAGAGTTGATGGTCTCACCACGAGCCTGATAATTCCTGGCAATACTGGAACTATAAGTCTGATCACCTGCCAAGTATTGTACTTGGAAGATCAATTCCTTACAGGTACTTTTTTGGTTTACATCAAAGACATCCGAATAAGGGATTTCAGTCAACTTACCAAACTTTCTCAATCCATAAGAAGCAGTCAGATATTGCTCAGCCTTTTGGAAATTCGCTTGCTTGTTCTCCGCCATGGTGGACCCCATGGTTAAATAGACCTGACCAAGAATAGCATTCACCGCCGCCTTAGAAGTTCTTCCTACAGCATAGTCATGTTGTGTATCTGGTAAATCTGTAGCCAAGGCTTCAGTGAGGTCCTTCACAATCTGATCATAGACCACTTTTTCTTTTTGTCTGAAGGCCAACTCCTCTGCTTGTTCTTTCGTCGTGATCTCCACCGTCGACAAAGGAATATCGCCAAACTTCCTAACCATGTGGAAATACAAAAGTGCACGGACAAACTTCGCCTCGGCTTTGTATCTTTCTTTCAGATTCGCGTCAGAAAACTCCACCTTATCAACATGCGTCAACAGCACATTACATCTCGAAATCGCGTCATACATTGCTGACCAATGCGTTTTCAGATAGGTATTACTAGGGAGAATCGAAAAATCATTGAATTGAAAAGGTTCACCAGCAGAAGATTGGTTATCATTCCTTCCTGAATTATCAGATCGTTCTTCATTATACATTGTACTGCCTTCTCCGATCGTCGATCCCAATCGAAGACCTTGATAAAGCCCATTGACAGCTAGTAAAACATCATTTTCAGTTTTATAATAATTTTGAATAGTAACGGCATTGGGGTCATCTTGATTCAAAAAGTCTTTCGAACAAGAACTAAACAACAACAACGCTAGGGGCAATAAATATCTCTTTTTCATAAAATTCTTTTTAAAAGGTTACTTTCAATCCAAGGTTATAAGTGCGCACCAATGGGTACAAACCATAATCAACCCCAGGTGTCAAATTTCCACGTTGATCATAATCCGGCTCAGGATTATATCCCTTATATTTTGTTAGGGTAAATGGGTTATCCACACTTGCATACACCCTAACTCCAGCTAAGGTCCATTTTTGAGCAACTGCTGATGGTAAGGTATAGCCAAGGATAATATTGGTCATCCTCAAATAGGATCCGTCTTGCAGATAAAATGTAGATAGGCGGGTACTGTTACTTTGGGTACCACCACGAGCAGCACGGTAAACCTTTCCATTTCCAGGGTTTTGAGCTGAGCGATAGCGTTGTGCCACATCGGCATATTGGTTTCCTGATCCTTCCATGTTGTATAGATAATAATCATATCCATCAAGCACCTTGTTCCCTTGCGAACCATTAAAAGAGGTCCTGATATCAAAATTCTTATAGCGCGCATCCAATGCAAATCCATAAGTGAAATCAGGATGTGGATTTCCTATTATTCGTTTATCCTCATCGTTTACTACGCCATTTCCGTCCACATCCTCAAAATATAGATCACCCGGTTGTAACGGAGTGGTTGAAGCGGATGAAGGGGCAACAGTTTTGTAATTCTCCTCAGTAGCAATTCCCGCTACTTTAAATCCGTAGAACATCCCGATTGGACTACCCTCTTGTGTGATGTGCGTCAAATACGAACGTTCAGCACCATTGGTCATAATGGTTGAAGCGCCACCTAGATCCAGTACCTTATTTCTGTTGACATTGATATTTCCGCTAAAGCCAAAATCAAAGTTTTCTTTTCTAATGATTGCCGCATCTAGCTGCACATCAAAGCCTTTGTTTTCCACCTTACTGTTCGGTAGGTTGGTCAAAATTGTTGTTGTACCGGATACCGCTGTGGTTGGTTGGTTAAATAATAAGTTCGACGATTGACTTAAATAGAAGTTGGTCATCACATTCAGCGTTCCCCTTAACAATCCTATATCAAGACCCACATTGGACTGCGAAGTGGTTTCCCAACTTAGGTTCGGGTCGCGCATGGCATCTGGCCAATATGCGGTAGCCACTTTATTTCCAATAATTACGCCACCTGGATTGCTGTAAACAGTAATGGCTCTATAATCTCCAATATTGTTGTTCCCGCTCTGGCCCCAACTTGCACGCATTTTCAAGGTAGACCCTGCACCTAACCAATTATCATAGAACTCTTCATTTGAAATGGTCCATCCTGCAGAAAAAGAAGGGAAATCCGCCCATTTACTGTTCGGACCAAACCTCGACGAAGCATCTCTACGATAGGTTGCCGACAAGAAATATTTTGATTTGTAGGAATAGTTTACCCGACCAAAATAAGACATCATGGTCGTCCTACGCTTAAAGGTATTATCTGCCAATAATTGAAAATTAGAAGGATCAGCACCTTTATTGGTAATCTCGTCTATGGCATCATTTTGAAAACCCCTTGCTCTCACCCCTACATAATCTAAATCTGTTTGCTGTGCTGAATAGCCTAGTAAACCCATGATATGGTGTTTCTCTCCAAAAGTTTTATTATAGTTTAAAGTAGCCTCTAATAATTTATCTATTGAACTTTTGGTCAATGCATCGGCATAAGCAGCTGTCTTAGCTTGATCACTGTATGGCGCATAGTTTCCACTTGAAATGCTGGTCGGACGGTAATAGTCATATTTCTCATCGTAGGTAGACAAACCACCATTCAATTTGAAATTCAAACCTTCCATAAGCTTAAAGTCTGCAAATGCATTATAAAGCCCTCTTTTTCCTTTACGGTTATTCTTTACTTCAGACACATAAGCCATTGGGTTTTCAGGGTTTTGGATCCCATAATTATTGGCGCCCAATTCAGCCATCAGGTATTTGGCATAGGATCCATCCTCGTTGTATGCTGGCAAGGTAGGCAGATAGATCAGCGCCGCCATCGATGGACTACGGTCATAACGACCCGTGGTTACTTCATTATTATCATTATACGTGAAGGATACGTTCGCACCGATATTCAACCAATTGGTCACTTTAGAATCCACATTGGTTCTAAAATTGAATACTTTTTGGCCAGTAGCCAACATGATTCCATCTTGGTTCTGATATGATCCACTTACAAAATATCTGTTGTTTTCATTTCCTCCAGATACTGAAACATTATGTCGTTGAAAAGGCGCATTTCTATACAACTCATCTTGCCAATCTGTATCATACTTTGCTTTTTTGGGCGTCCCAGTAGCAAAATCATAGTACTCTTCAGGAATAGTGATGGCGCCTGCATTTCCGACTTTGGATACCCGAAGTTCATTACTGTCAAACCTCATATTATCGGTCCAAGTTTGTCCCCTTCCCAATACTAGATCTTTGTAGGTATTGTTTCTACCATCAATCAATAAGTCGATAAACTCTTCTGAATTCAACAAGTCTACTTTCTTCGACAATTGACCGAATCCAGCAAGAACTTCATAATCTATATTATTCTTTCCTTGCTTTCCTCTTTTGGTTGTGATCAATACAACCCCGCCTGCCGCTCTAGATCCATAGATGGCAGCAGATGCCGCATCTTTCAAGACATCAATGGATTCAATATCATTAGGATTTATGTTTAGGTTGTTCCCAGCAGGGTATCCATCAATGACATATAAAGGATCGGAACCCGCATTTACGGAACCTACACCACGAACACGGATTTTAGTACCATCATAAGGCGCACCAGAAGTCTGGGAAACTTGAACCCCTGCAACCTTTCCCACCAAAGCTTGCGATAATTTAGGCGAAGTCAAGTTTAACTCATCAGCTTTCACACTGGCAATCGCCCCGGTCAAATCAGACTTACGGATCTTTTGGTAACCAATGGAAATCGTAATCTCTTCCAGTGCATTCTCTGCACTTTTCATCTCAAATAAGTTGCCTGAGGTTTTGCTGATCGTTTGAACCAAGCTTTCAAAACCAACATAGGTTACTCTAATTTGGTCCCCCTCTTTTCCCTCAATTGAAAAATTACCGTACTCATCAGATTGAACCACCTTTTGATTGGTAAGATTAGAAATTGATGCCCCAGCTACGGGGTTGCCATCCTGGTCTACCACACGACCACTGATCTGGTTTTGCTTTACTACCTCGGTTTGGTTGGAGATCGGTTTTAGGCCTGCCTCTGCAAAAGTTGGAGTAATAGCAACGGCGCACAAAAGCCAAAAAAGCTTTGTAAATTTTGGTTGCATAAGAATATTAATAATTGTAAATATTGTTGCGCAATGTTAAACCTCTTATGTTAATCGAACTTTAAGCCATGATTAATAAAAGAACAAGTTTGCTAGGAAACTAATGGGGGAATTGGGGGGATTTGAACCAGGATTAAAGGGATAAGAGGATGGACCAAGATCTGGGAAAGAACCAGGATTCATGGGATAGGAGGATGGAACAAGATTATACCGGAATGGTAGCAAGATTGGTTGGTGAGTATTGCATAAGCCGACTGGATATTGAACCAGGAGTGGAATCGACGGTTATCTAGCGAAGCCGAGATGCCGCTCAGCTTACAAAAAAAAGACATTAAACCTTTCCAGGTCTAATGTCTTATGTCTTGTGTCTTATGTCTAAATCTAATACCTACTCTGCTAAAAGGCTTTCCAAAGCAGCTTCTACTTTTTCAAAACCGAAATCTGCTTTCACTTCTTTAAACATCCTTTCGATCTGGTCATTGCAAAGGTTGCCGATACTGCCTTCGTGGGTATGGTTTACTTCTTTAGCTGGTTGGAATTTACCTTCTTCGATATCCAGACCGATTTTGCGGTAAGCTTCGCGGAATGGCACTCCGTTCAACACTTCATTATTTACCACCTCCACCGAGAATAAATAATCGTATTTCGGATCATCCAGGATATTATTTTTGATGGTAATATTCTCCAACATATATTTTGCTATTGCCAAGCAATCATTCAGGGATTGGAATGCTGGGAATAGATTTTCTTTCAATAACTGCAGGTCACGATGGTAGCCAACCGGAAGATTGGTGGTCATCATCGCAATTTCATTAGGCAGAGCCTGTATCTTATTGCAACGCGAACGGATCAATTCAAACACATCGGGGTTCTTTTTATGTGGCATAATGGAAGAACCTGTTGTCAGGTGTGCCGGAAAGGAGATAAACCCAAAATTCTGGTTGATGAAAAGGGTAACATCCATGGCAAATTTTGCCAATGTTGCGGCAATCGAACTCATGGCTTGCGCAAGGATCCTTTCGGTTTTTCCCCTACCCATCTGTGCATAAACCACATTATAGTTAAGGTCTTCAAATCCCAATAAATTGGTGGTCATCGTTCTGTTCAATGGAAAAGATGATCCATAGCCTGCTGCTGAACCCAGAGGATTCTTGTTGCAGACATTCCATGCCGCTTTCAACAGTTGCAGATCATCCACCAGACTCTCCGCATAAGCACCGAACCATAAACCAAAAGATGATGGCATAGCGATCTGAAGGTGCGTATAACCGGGCATCAGAACAGCTTTGTACTGATTGCTCAGGCTGATCAATTGATTGAACAGTTCTTCGGTATTCTTAAAGATGCTTTCGATTTCGGACCTGAAATACAATTTAAGGTCAACTAGAACCTGATCATTCCTGGAACGGCCTGAATGGATCTTTTTACCGGCTTCACCAATGCGTTCGGTCAGCATCATCTCCACTTGGGAATGCACATCTTCAACGCTATCCTCGATCATGAAATTTCCGGCCAATATTTCTTTGTAGATATTCTTGAACTCTTTTTGCACCTCGACTAAATCTTGTTCGGTCATTAAGCCTATGCTGTTGAGCATTTTGGTATGAGCCAACGAACCAAGTACATCGGCGGCTGCCAAGTTCATGTCCATTTCACGGTCTTGTCCTACGGTAAAGGTTTCCACAAAGGAATCTACATCAATATTTTTTTGCCAAATCTTCATGTTCAAAATCTTGTCGAACAAAAGTACCAATATCTAAGGAAAATGCAAGGCAACAAGCCCTTTGCATTTTTAGTATTTCCAACAATAATTACAATTACTTATTCATTTCAGCAATTTTATTTTTCCGACTTTCAATAATTTTTTAAAAAAACCTTGTGAATTTTCTGTTCTTTTTTGGTTAATTTTTGGAGAACTCCGCTAGAATTTCCCGCAAAAGCAAAATGTTAATTATTGTTAAAGCTTTTCCGTTTTAGCATAGTGTTAAACAAGCATTTACAGATTTTCAACCGGAAAATTTTCAGCGCTTTTTTATTAAGAAACGATGAATAAATCATGAAGAAATAGGACAAAAAATCCCTTTTTACAATTAAGTAATCACTTACTTTTTTTTAAAAAACATCTTGTGTCATCGTAATTAAAGCTCTATGTTTGTGATGTAAAGGGGAATGAATGATATTAATAAGTGAGCTTCCACTCACGGTTAATAGCCAACTACAAATTACTAAACATGATAGACCGGAAAGTCTTAAAACTACGAAAAGAATTATTCTATCCAATTATAAACTAATTTTGATTAAAGACTTGTCACCATGCCCACGACAAGTCTTTTTTTTGTGCTTTTTTTTCGCATTAGCGATGATAATTTTCAATGTCAATATTCGGGACAAGTCTTACTCTCATTCGAGACATATTCGGGGAATCAGCAAAAAATAATCGGCTCGAATTGCGAAAATTCGGAATGAGTCTCGAATAAGGTCAATATTGTATCCATAATGTGTCTTCTGTTTTTTTATTAGGCCAAGGCAAGCTGGATTTTAGGGGATTCTAAGGTGTGGTAGGGAGATTTAAACATTGGATTGGTTTATTAAGAAGTAAAAACAAGGATTGCATTGGCGTACAGGTCCTGCACCTTCGGTGCAGCATGACAGGATCAGTGTGGGAGAAACGCACAGATTCTTCACGAATCGTTCAGAATTAAAAATGTGTTTGGGAGGGAATTGGCGCAAGAAAAAGGAAGAACAGGCACTTTTCTTCAGTGCCACCCTGAGAAGTAAAAATTTGAGCTAAATTTATTGAAAGGTGATAACAGGAAAGTGGAAGGCAAATTTTTTTTTAAATTTTAGAGATACAACCCCTTTTGGGGTTCCATTATTTTAGCAGACATGGCACGTTAGCCTGAAAGTCGCGCAAAAACGATGTTCGATTAATCGAACATCGTTTTTGCATTAGCCCTATATTGTTCGATACCATTGCTAAAATAATTCTGCCCTTCCAGGGCAGTATGTCGAAAAAAGAGATTTTTCTGGAAAATAAATATTGGGCTAAATACCTAGAAACATAGATTTAACAAACTTGCCATTGGTAGAACGAAAAGCCTCAGGACAATACAAATAATGATTGCATTGGCGTACAGGTACTGCACCTTCGGTGCAGCATGACAGGATCAGTGTGGGAGAAACGTACAGATTCTTCACTCATCGTTCAGAATTGAAAGTTTCCAGAGAGGGATTCAGAGCGCAGCGAAGAATCTATTTTTTTATTTTTTTAAGGGATTGTTGTCATCTCGAATCGTAAGATGAGAGAACCATTTTTTATTGTTTTATGCTCGTAATGGGGATTCGTAGAAAAATATTTCAATCCCGCTAGGGGTTATACGTTATAGCAATTCATTTTCTACAAAGATTTCACCCACGCTGTGGGTTCTCCATGGGGAATCCCTTGGATCTACAAATATTTCACCCCTTCCAGGGGTTCCCAATTTTACAAACATCAATCCTTCCGCAGGAAGTCTTTAGCCTCCGGCTCATTTCCTTGGCGGAAAAATGGATAGAATGCCGATGACCCGTGCGATGGGATTGGCCTTGGAATGCTTTCAATAGATCATCCCATTAAAAGGGATGATCTATTGAAAGATATTCCCGACAACAAGGCATTCTATCCATGTGCGGATGATTGTGCGAAAAGCCACCTTAAATGGGCCGAAGCCTTTTGGTTACTTTTGGGCTTCAAAAGTAACGAAGGGAATTGATATCCCTGAGCTCCTTCGTCGGTTTTGGTTACTTTTGGGCTCCAAAAGTAACGAAGAGAATTTGCTTATCAACCAAGCAAAGCTTCCACCCTGCAATATATTAGTTCATAGAAAAGCCCTATATTTGTAATAGGAAATGCAATGCAGCTTTCCACAATCAAATCACAAGATGGGAACAGAAAGTAAAAGACAACAACGATTTGCTGGAGTAATACAACAAGACCTTGCAGAAATGTTTCAACGTGAGGGCAACTCTTGGGCTCCCGGTGCTTTTATTACCGTTACCAGGGTACGCGTCACTCCTGACTTAGCCATTGCTAGGGTTTATTTGAGCTTCTTGAACACCAAAACTGCCAAAGCAGACATGGACAGCATCAAATCTAAAACCAACGAAATCCGCTATAAACTAGGGGCACGTATTAAGAATCAAGCCCGCATCGTTCCACAGTTGGAATTCTTCTTAGATGACACCAACGAATACGTTGAACATATGGACAAGATCTTTGATGAGATCAGCAAGGAACCAAGACAGCCTGAATAGGCCAAACAGCATAGCATGCCATACGTATTGGATGAAAACAGATTGGTTTTCCCCCACCCTTCACTAGCCGACGAAGACGGCCTTTTGGCAATTGGCGGCGACCTGCGTACAGATAGGTTGATGCTGGCCTATGAAAACGGCATCTTCCCATGGTACAATGAGGACAGCCCCATCTTATGGTATGCGCCATTAGAAAGATTTGTTTTACGGCCTTCGGAACTGAAGGTTTCCAAAAGCTTGAAACAGGTCTTAAAGTCAAACAAATTTCAGGTCAGCTTTGACAGGGATTTTAAAGCTGTCATTGAGGGCTGTGCCAATATCCCTAGAAAGGACCAAGATGGAACCTGGATCATTTCAGATATGCAGGAAGCCTATCTACAGTTGCATGAGGAAGGATATGCGCATAGCATAGAAGTTTGGCAAGAGGATGATTTAGTGGGTGGACTTTATGGTATAAAGATAGGCAATGTTTTCTGTGGCGAGAGTATGTTCTCCATGGTCTCCAACGCTTCAAAGGTTGCGCTATACCACTTAGCCAAAAATTTTGGACTTGAATTAATCGATTGTCAGATCCCCTCAGATCATTTGCGTAAAATGGGGGCAGAAATGATCAGTCAGCAAGAATATTTATCCATTCTAAACGAACAAGAAATTTTGCCTTATGACTTTGAAGGAACACTTTAACCTTCCAAATGATGTTGTTTACTTAAACACTCCTGGCAATGGTTTGTTGCCTAAGGTTACCTTGGATTGGAGAAAGACCTGGGAACAGGAATTCTTTGATATCAACTCCAATCTAAGGGATGAACAACCGGAATTTATCAATGGAGTGCGGGAAACCGTCGCTGATTTTTTCGCGACGAAAACCGAAAACACTTTCTTGACACCGAATTTCTCATTTGGTTTCTCCAGCTTGGTAGACTTGCTACCAAAGGACCTGACCTATTTGGTACTGGAGGATGAATATCCATCCCTTCAATATCCCATAGTCAACAGAAAGCTAAATTATACTTCAGTTGCTGTATCGGCACAAGTTGAAGAAGACCTGCAGAAAGCAATAGAAAAAAACAAGCCTGATGTTCTGATCTTGAGCATAGTGCAATATATATCAGGTCTGATGATCGACTTGGATTTTATTAAGCGCATAAAAGCTGCCCATCCAAACCTTTGGATCATTGCTGATGGCACCCAATTTTTAGGGACATGCCCCTTTAATTTTCCAGAGTCAGGTATTGATGCCTTAGGGGCTTCAGGTTATAAATGGCTATTATCTGGATTTGGAAATGGTTTTTTGCTGATCAGTGACAGCTTCAAACTGATGCTGGAAGACTTGAAAGCTGAGGTTCCATTACCGAAAGTAGCCATGTGGAAGCAAAAGAGCATCTTGGACACCTTTTTTGAGCCGGGCCATCAGGATACCTTAAGCCATGGGACCTTGCAAAGCAGTCTAAAGTTCTTGAAAGCACAAGGGCTGGAAAATATCCAGCAGCATATCAAAGAATTAACGGATGAAGCGTATCGACTGCTATTGGAAAGGGATCTGATCCTGCCATACATCGCAGAGCGTAAAGTGCGTTCTTCGTTGATCAATGTCCAGATCCCACAGGAACTTTATCCGAACCTGATGAACATGGGCGTGAAATGTTTTCCCCGTGGAACAGGGATTAGGATAGGAATACATCTTTACAATGATTTAAGGGATATTCATAATTTTGTTAATATTATTGAGAGTTTACGATGAAATTTAAAATAGGAGATTTAGTAAGGTTTGTAGATGAACCAATTGAGGGACACATCACTGCATTTTTGAGTAATGGCCTAGTTGGGGTTACCGATGACACAGGATTCGAGATTCCAGTGATGGAAGACAAGATCACACTGGTGCATGGCAACATGCGCATGGAAGAGGACGAGGAACCAACGAATGTGGTGCAAACAGGCAAGTTTCTAGAAAAGGGCATTTTCTTGGCCCTGACCGGTGAACAGAAAGAAGGATTGGTGAAGTTCTTTATCGTTAATGAAACTTCCTTTGAATTGTTGGTTACGGTATCTGACTCATCCGGAAACAAACGCACAGGGATCTTTGCCAATATCGTCCCTGCTCGGGAATACAATCAGATCTATACCGGTAATTTTTCTGCCATCAACAAATGGCCGAATTTGGAGTTCCAGATCTTGCGGACCTCAAGAAGGCAACACAATGCCTTCCCACCAATCGAGAAAACCATTAAGGTGAAGCCTCTAGACCTGATCAATTCCAAAGAAAACCTGGAGGTCTTACCAGAGAAAGCCTGGGTTTATGAATTGGACAAAGTGGAAGAAAACATTGGTCTAGATAAATTGAAGCAACATTTTATCTCGCATAGACCGGGGTAGAGATAAGACTGGAGACCCCAGAGCATTAAAGGATTAATTCTTAACCCTAGGTCGTTGAAGGGATGAATTGCGTTTTGAACCAGGATGGAAGGGATGGGAGGATAGACCAAGATCAAAATTCCTGGATATATTCGGCATATTTGGTAGAGTGTATCGCGGGGGCCTGCCACCTACTAGCCAGTAAAGCATTATTTTGCCCCTATTTCTGCTGTCATTCTGACGAAGGGAGAATCTCGGAAAATGCAGGCATAATTGTAAAAAGATAAGGATTATATCAACGTACAGTTCCTTTACCTTCGGTAAAGGATGACAACTTCTAGAGTAAGAGAACCGTACAGATTCTTCACTATTCGTTCAGAATTGGAATGTACTAAGAGGGATTCAGAGCAAAGCGAAGAATCTATTTCTATTTTTTTAAGAGGATTTTGTCATCGTGAGCACAGCGAACGAACTATTTTTTTAAAGGTCTTTCAGAAAAATATTTCACCCTCTCTGTGGGTTATCCGTTTGAAGATTCGATTATCTACAAATATTTCACCCCCGCTAGGGGTTCTATCCCTTAACCGACCCAGTATCTATTACCCTTTCAAAATCTATAATAAATCCTACCAAATAAACAGCATTCAGGTAGGCGCAAGAAAATTCTTATGCCTATTGTCTTTCTTCCACTGTCTTATGTTTATTCTTTCCTACGGAAAATAGGATCAACAATGCACCTAAAAACAATACTCCCCAACCCCATTTGATATTTAGGGTTTTAGATAGCAGGCCATCGATTAGTTTGAAACCGAGGTAATTGTTGATTTGGAAGAACACCAATATAAAGGACAGGATAATCCATGCGATGAGTACCCATGCGGAGATGCGGAAGGCACTTAATTTACGCATAAAGAAAAGCAGGACACTGAGTCCAAGCAAACCGTTGGTGATCATGAACAAGGCGGTATCAACTTGATAAAGGTTCCAATTTGCCTGAAGGGGAACTTTAAGGAATGGGCAGAAAATTGCAGAAAAAAACACCACAAAAAATCCTATTAATGCCAAAGGTTTGTTTAAACTTCTCATGATTCAAAATATAGTTCAAAGATGAGCATTTGATGGGATTTAGGAAAGTAAATTTTGGGATTTAAACGGATTAAAGGCGGAAAAAACCAATAATTTATCGATAATCGTTAAGTCTAAACTGTAATTTATGTCATTTATTATCAACGCAAGATATGATTGTTATCACAATATTAGCGCTTTAACAAACCTATAACACTGTGCTTCAATTCATTAACATATTTTTAACACTATTTATAATCGTTCTAAATTCACTGTATTGACACATTCTTGACAATAGCAACGTGGTTTTAATCTACATTTGCAGTACAAAATTATTGGAGAAATAATTAGGCTTTGAAGAATTTAAAAGTTATAGCGTTTACCCATAAACATGTCGATCTAAAAGATTTGGGGAATCTGGTGATATGCAATGAAGAATTGGATAGTCGCCTTATTAACCTAAAAAACAATTTAGATATTCCTGAGATATTCTACATCGGTACTTGTAACCGGGTGGAATTTGTGTTCTATGGTGCGCATGAGTTGAACGATGATTTTGTAGTGCAGTTTTTGGACAGCATGAATTTCTGTGTTCCAGCGGAGCGTATGCAATGTTATTTGGGACAGGTAAACAGATATTCAGGTCTTGATGCCTTGAACCATCTATTCCGCACTTCATGTTCGATGGAGAGCTTGGTCGTTGGGGAGAAAGAAATCTTAGCACAGATCCGTCGTGCATACGACCGTTGTAAAGCGGCAGGATTTACTGGGGATTTCTTGAGGCTGATGATGGACCGTCTTGTTAAAACGGCAAAAGAAGTATACACCTACACCAATATTTCACGCAACCCTATTTCGGTAGTATCTCTAGCTTACCGTAAGCTTCGTGAAGTAAAATTAAAGGATAACCCTAGGATCTTGGTGATTGGATCTGGGGAGACCAACCAAAATTTAGCAAAATACCTTAAAAAACATAAGTACAGCAATTTCACTATCTTCAACAGAACAGTTGCCAATGCGCAGGCATTAGCGGAAGAGTTACAGGCACCTGTTTATCCTCTGAGCGAATTGAAAAATTACAAAAAGGGATTTGATATGATGATTACCTGTACCGGTGCGCCTGAAGCCATTATCCATGAAGATCTATACGAATCTCTATTGAATGGTGAAGAGGATAAAAAGGTAATTGTTGACTTAGCTATTCCAAACGATATTGATGCAGCGGTGATTGCAAAACACCAAATCCACTACATCGAAGTCAGCAGTTTGCAGCAGATCGCAGAGAAGAACATTCAAGAGCGTTATGCGGAATTGGATAATGCTGAAAAGATCATTGAGCAAAACATCAAAGAATTCTTACCGATCTTGAAACAACGTCGTGTTGAGGTTGCCATGAAAGAAGTTCCTGAGAAAATCAAGGAAATCAAAGCAATGGCGCTTTCGGAAGTCTTTGCCAATGAAGTTGAGCAATTGGACCCACAAGCACGCGAAGTGTTGAACAAGGTCATCAACTATATGGAAAAGAAATATATCAAAGTTCCGATGGTGATGGCGAAAGAAATCTTGGTTAAATCTGCCGAATCAGAAAGTAATTAATAATAAATTTTCTTAAAATTATCTGATTCTGACATTAAATCATCAGAATTAAGAGGCTATTTCCTTAAATTTGCCTCCGGATTATTCATTTGTAAATCTTTGAACGTGAACAGAAAACTAATTATCGGTACCCGAGGAAGTGAATTGGCACTATGGCAAGCAAACTTTGTAAAGGACCGATTAGCCGAGATATCAATAGAAGCTGAATTAAAAATCATCAAAACCCAAGGGGATATTGTTCAGCATTTAAGACTAGACAAACTTGAAGGAAAAGGATTCTTCACGAAAGAATTGGAAGAAGAATTATTGTCTGGGCAAATTGATCTTGCCGTTCACTCCCACAAAGATTTACCGACGGTCAATCCTCCGGGATTGATCATTGCAGCGGTTTCAGAGCGTGAAGACCCTTCGGAATTATTGATCGTCCACAAAGATTGCGTGGACATCACCAAGCGTCTTTCACTGAAGCACAATGCCACTGTTGGAACTTCTTCAAACAGGAGAAAAGCTCAACTCCTTTCCTTGCGTCCTGACCTAGAGTTTGAAGACCTTCGTGGAAATCTTCAGACCCGTGTTCAGAAACTTCGTGATGAAAAATATGATGCTATCGTATTGGCCAAAGCTGGAATTTCCAGGATAAATATGGAGCTTTCCGATTTCCACTTGGAAGAGATCGCACCAGTAGAGGTTGTCCCTGCACCTGCACAAGGGGTATTGGCGATACAGATCCGCGAAAGTGACCAAGAATTGTTCGATATCTTACAACAGATCAACGATAAAGAAGTGGCTGAAGCCATTTCAGTAGAGCGTAAAGTATTGAACCTGTTTGATGCAGGCTGTCATGCTCCTTTAGGTAGCTATTGCCGTAAAAAAGATGGTGTATTCCAATCATGGACCTCCATTGCTGATACCAACGAGGATTTCCCTGACCGTGTATTCTTGGAGTCTGACAGCACAGAAGGAATGGCAGAGAAGATTTTCTCCAAATATCAAAAGGATAGAAAACTACCTTCTTCGGTGTTTATTACCAGAGACCTTGCTGAAAACTCGTATTTAGCTCGCTTCTTAAAGAAACATGATATCTCGGTTGATGCAAGATCATTGATCCGCATTTTCCCGACTATCAATAAATTGGACTCCTTTATCCTTAAGAGAGCGGATTGGATTTTCTTCAATTCAAAAAATGCCATTGAGCATTTCTTCAAATTAGACCCATGGATCTTGAAAAAAACAAAGATTGGTGTTCTAGGAAGAGGATCTGAAGATACTTTGCGTAAATTCAACCGTATTGCAGATTTTTCAGGTGATAACCTTGGAATTGATACGGAAGGCATCGCACAAGAGTTTGCTAAATTGGTGGATGGTCAAACGGTATTGATCCCACGTGCAGAAGGTTCTTTGCAAACCATCCAAAAAGCGTTGACCGAAAACACTAAGATCATCGATATGCCGATCTATGAAACGGTAATCGAGGAGGAAGTGGACAAGAGCAATGCGCAGGTATTGATCTTCACCAGCCCGAGCAATGTGGAAGCTTATTTCCGCGAGAACTTAGCAGACCCTGACCAGAAGATTATCTGTATCGGTTATTCTACAGCTAAGGCTATTGAGGCATTAGGTTTGAAATATACCCTACCATACACGCCAGACGAAATCGGATTGGCGGAAGCTGTATTCGGATTAGATTATTAGAAAAAATATAGCGAAGGGGGAATTATCCCCCTTTGCTCTTACATAAAAAAACAAAAACATGTTACACCGTCCTAGAAGAAACAGAAAATCAGCAGTGATCCGCGATATGGTTCAAGAGAACCATTTGTTTGCTGCAAACTTGATTTTCCCATTGTTTATTGTAGATGGAGACAACCAAAAAGTTGAAGTATCCTCCATGCCTGGTATCTACCGTTACTCGATCGATAATTTATTGCGCGAGGTAGAAAGCTGTATGAATTTGGGTTTGAAAGCCTTTGATTTATTCCCAGCAGTGGAAGAGTCCTTAAAAGACAAATACGCAACAGAAAGCTATAGAAAAGGAACCCTGTACTTAAAAGCTATTGAGGCGGTTAAGAAAAACTTCCCTGAGGCTTGCGTTGTTACAGACGTAGCAATGGACCCTTATAGTTCTGACGGGCATGATGGCATCGTTGAAAATGGCGAAATCCTGAATGATGAAACCTTAGAAGTATTGGGTAAAATGGCATTGGCACATGCGGAATCAGGTGCTGATATCATCGCTCCATCGGATATGATGGATGGCAGAATTGGTTACCTACGTAATATATTGGACGAAAATGGATTCAGCAATGTTTCCTTGATGTCCTATACAGCGAAGTACGCCTCGGCATACTATGGTCCATTCCGTGATGCATTAGGTTCAGCTCCTAAAAAAGGGGATAAAAAAACCTATCAGATGAACCCAGCGAACAGCAAAGAGGCTTTGATCGAAGCACAATTGGATACCCAAGAGGGTGCTGATTTCTTGATGGTTAAGCCCGGTTTGCCTTATTTGGACGTGATTAAATTATTGAGCGATAATTTCGATCTACCTATTGCGGCATACAATGTGTCTGGGGAATATGCGATGTTGAAAGCAGCAATCGCAAACGGTTGGTTGAGCGAGCAGGTGATCTTGGAAACCCTAATGAGTTTCAAGAGAGCTGGAGCGACATCGATCTTGACCTACCATGCAAAAGAAGTTATTGAAAAAGGCTGGGTAAAATAGACCATAAATCAATTATTTGGCTATTTTTGTAAGCCTATAAAGCGACCATTAAAATATTTTTTCTACAAAATGGAACATACACGAATTAAAGAATTATTAAAATCAGAGGATTTCGGAAGAGAAGTTATTGTTAAAGGATGGGTTCGTACCTTCCGTAACAATCAATTTATAGCTATCAATGACGGGTCTTCAATCAATAATATTCAAGCGGTCATTGATTTTGAAAACACTTCGGATGCAATCTTAAAAAGGATTACTACGGGTGCGGCTGTGCGTGTAAAAGGAAATTTGGTAGAATCGTTGGGTAAAGGACAGAAAGTAGAGATCAAAGCAACGGATGTATCGATCATCGGTGACTCGGATCCTGAGAAATTCCCGTTGCAACCTAAGAAGCATAGTTTGGAATTCCTTCGCGAGATTGCACATTTGCGATTCCGTACAGGTACTTTCAACGCGATCTTCAAAGTTCGTAATGCCTTGGCATTTGCAGTGAACAAGTTCTTCCAAGAACGCGATTTCGTATATATGCATACACCGATCATTACTGGATCAGATGCTGAAGGTGCTGGAGAAATGTTCCGCGTGACGACTTTGGACCTGGACAATATTCCACGTACTGAAAACGGTGAGGTAGATTTTAAAGAAGATTTCTTTGGTAAATCCACTAACCTAACGGTTTCCGGTCAGTTGGAAGGTGAGTTGGCAGCATTGGCATTTGGAAATATCTATACCTTCGGCCCTACCTTTAGAGCTGAAAATTCCAATACGACTCGTCACTTAGCTGAATTCTGGATGATCGAGCCTGAGATGGCATTCTATGAATTGGAAGACAACATGGATCTTGCTGAAGATCTATTGAAATATGTTATCCGTTATGCTTTGGAGCAATGTCCGGAAGAAATTGAATTCTTGAACAACCGTTTATTGGAAGAGGAGAAATCTAAACCACAGAACGAGCGTTCTGAATTGAACTTGATCGAGAAATTAAACTTCGTCATCAACAATGATTTTGAACGCGTGACTTACACGGAAGCGATCGAAATCTTATTGAGAAGCAAGCCTAACCAGAAGAAACAATTCAAATACCTGATTGAAAGTTGGGGTGCCGACCTGCAGTCAGAGCATGAACGTTTCTTGGTTGAGAAGCATTTCAAAAAACCTGTAATCCTGACTGATTACCCTAGAGAGATCAAATCTTTCTATATGAAACAGAACCCTGTAGATGCTAACGGTAGACAAACTGTTCGCGCTATGGACATCTTGTTCCCGGGAATCGGTGAAATGGTTGGTGGTTCACAACGTGAAGAAAACTTGGAAAAACTGATCACCAGAATGGGTGAAGTTGGAATTCCTACGGAAGAGATGGAGTGGTTCTTGGATACGCGCCGTTTTGGCTCGGTTCCGCACTCTGGATTTGGAGTTGGATTTGAAAGGTTGGTATTATTTACCACCGGAATGACCAATATCCGTGATGTAATTCCTTTCCCAAGGACACCGAATAACGCAGAGTTTTAAAAACTAAATAATATTAAAAACCGTCAAAACAAACATTATTTTGACGGTTTTTGTTTATTCAGTAATATTGAAACAATTTAATGAACTAATCCATGTTACTAAAAATCTATAATGACAATCCGAATCCAAAGGCTATTGAAGAGGCTGTGGAGATATTAAGAAAGGGAGGCGTGATTATCTATCCAACAGATACGGTATATGGTATTGGTTGCGACATTACAAACCAGAAGGCCATAGAGCGCGTCTGTTCCATCCGCGGACTGAAACCGGACAAGGCTAACCTTTCCTTTATTTGCTATGACCTGACGGATATTTCACAATATACCAAGCCCTTTGACACCACCGTGTTCAGGGTATTGAAGAAAGCATTGCCTGGTCCCTTTACTTTTATCTTCAATGCGAGTTCGCAAGTCCCAAAACTATTGAGCTCGAAGAAGAAAACGGTAGGTATCCGTGTTCCTGATAACAACATCGTGCGTGATATTGTCAAGGAATTAGGCAACCCTATCGTCACGACTTCCATCCACGATGATGATGAAATCATCGAATATTCTACCGATCCGGAATTGATCTATGAGAAATTTGAGGAAAAGGTTGATTTAGTGATCGACGGTGGATATGGCGACAATGTCCCTTCGACGGTGGTTGATGTGACTTCAGGTGACTTTGAAATCATCCGTGAAGGAAAAGGCGATCTAGAGCAATACCTATAGTCTAGATTCTACCCTCTCTTTGATCGCTGCATTGAACAGCTCAAAACCTTTCTTGGTATTGCCATGGATCATTTTCTTGAAGAGAGGCACCAATATGCCCGAGAACTTTTCGCCTTGAATGAGCTGGGTTTGCTGGCTTGAAACCCTTTTCAAGATGAAGTAATGCTCACCATCAAATATTCCATTGATCAGCAACTTTCCTTTCCAACGCAGTTCTTGATTGGCATCTATCTTTAAGAAGATGGGATTCATCTTCATACTGGTGCCTCCAGGTTGGGTGAGCAAGACTTGGGTCCTCTTTCCTACTTGCGGGGTTCCATAAAATTCAGCGATACTTGGACTCCATTCTGGATAAGCTTGGAAGTCGGATAATACGGCCCATACAGCTTCTGCAGGTGCATTTATAATAATCTGTGATTCTATCTGTTCTTTCATACCTCAAAGTTAGGCTGCTGACAGATAGATCCACTTGACATTTATCAAGAAGATAATTTATTGCGGATCCGGCTTAGGGTTTCTGGACTCATGCCCAATACCGAAGCAATGTATTGCAAGGGAACTTGGTTGAAGAGCTGCTTATTCAGTTCAAAGTACTTGAGATAGCGTCCTTCGGCAGATAAGGCTATGAAATCGAATACCCGATGTTCGATCTGCATGAAACATTTAGCAATGAATCGCTTTTCGATTACATTCCAATTGGGGATGGACTGCTGGATATCGAGGTAATCGGATTTATTTAAGGTCCATAACTTTGTTGGAGTCAATGCCTCAATGGACCAGTTGGATGGATTATCAAAAAAGAAAGAAGCTAAATCGGTGATGAAATACCCCTCTCCTCCTATCCATTGGGTTACTTCCTTGCTATCCGTCCATTTGAATACCCGACATATTCCCTCTTCGATAAAACTCAGCTTTTTACAGGCTTTACCAGCTTCCAGAAATAGTTCATTCTTGGAGAGCTCTTCTGGGACGAACCTGGAGATAATTAAATCTGCTTGCTCATCAGAGAGTTCGAACATCTGTAATAACTGTTGCTTGAATTTCATTTTCCTTATGCTTTAAGTTGAGTTTGACGTCTCCTTTCATAAATATAAGCAATATTAAAAATGACTACAGCAATAAAGATCATCCCAAAGGCAATGATTTGAGCAGTATTGATGGATTCCTTGTAATATAACACCGCAAGGAAGAAGCTGATAATGGGGTTGAGGTACAATAAAATACCCACTACAGATGAGTCTAGCCCTTTGAGGGCATAGATGTTCAAAAATAGTGGAATAATGGTGTATCCAATGGCTATAATAAGGATGTAGGTATAAAACTCATCCGTCTTTGGAGCGGAATTGTCTACAACAGCAAGGATGGGCAATAGCAAAATGGTACTCACCAAGATATGGATGGTGAGGGTAAAGAATTTATCGAGTTTGAATTTATTCTTTTGAAGGACGAGATAGCCAGCATAGGAAAGCGCTATAATAAAGCTATAGAAAAGGTCGATAAAATGCCCATAGGCTAATAAGATGCAACTCAGGATACTCAGACCAACGGCAAACCACTGCCCTTTGTTGAGTCGTTCTTTTAGGAAGATACTTGCCAATACGGTGGTCAGAATGGGGCAAATCAGGTAAGCTAGCGAGGTTGCATTGACACTGACTGCATTCATCACATAAATGAATAGGAACCAGTTCATCCCCAAAAGGACTGCGCTTGCCAAAACATTGACAAGGAGTTGTTTTCTTTCTGTGGAACTGCTGGTTTTTAGGTATTGAATGCTAGCTAGGGTTTGTTTTCTACGAAAGATAAAACAGGCCAATAGGATGCAGACTGAGGCAAATAGGACACGGTGAATTAATATATCGAGGGCTCCATAGTCACTGAGAGGCTTCAAGACCAAGGCAAAGGTTCCCCAGATAATAAAGCCTGTCAATGCTGACAGGTAATATTTCATATTATAGATAAAGAATAAAAAGCCTTAAAGAATAACAAACTCTTCGATGACCACCTTACCAACGTATTCATTGACACGTCCGATAATCTGTCTGCGCATCATAGCCAGTTCATTCTTGATGACCGCTGATTCTACGCGTACAAACAATTTCTTATCTCTAATATAGATTTGTTGGGTTCGGTTGGCAATTGCACTTCCAATAAGCTCAGGCCAGGCGGTAACAATTGAGGTTTCATCGAATTTACGTCTGAGACGATATACATCCAATAATTTCTCCACTGCTTGTTTGATGGTTACATCATCACTTCTCCTAAATGCATCATCATTATACTTCGCCATTGATCTGACCTCCTTGTATGTCAAAGATACGAATTGGCTTTCCTATTTCTTGAAATATTTTCCTAATTCTAGCAGAGTCGGTATCGGTCAGGAAGATCTGACCAAATTCATCTTCAGACACCAATTGCATTAGTTTTTTAGTCCTTTGATCATCTAGCTTATCGAAGATATCGTCCAATAACAGAAGCGGCTTATATTGCTTCCTGTTCTTTAGAAAAGCATATTGAGCTAACTTAAGAGCGATCAAGAAAGATTTCTGCTGTCCTTGGGACCCAAACTTCTTCAATGGCATCCCTTCATGTATGGTGAATTGCAGATCGTCTTTATGGATACCTACAGTCGTTCGTTCGAGGGCTCTATCCTTTTCAAGCTGTTTATTGAGTAAATCCAGAAAATCCTGTTCTTGGAGTTGGGATTCATAGACTAAGTCCACCTGTTCGACATCATCGGAGAGAAATTGGTAATAACGACGGAACTCCGGCAGGAACTCTTCCATGAACTTCTGTCTGCGGGAAAATATCCTTTCCCCCGCTTCCACAAGCTGAAGATTCAGGACTTCCAATAGCCCTTTGTCAAAGACTCCAGTCTCACGGATGTTCTTCAGAATGATATTCCGGTTCAAGAGAATCCGGTTGTAAGTAATTAGGATATCCAAGTATTGATTATCGGTTTGGGAGATTACATTATCGACAAATTTCCGTCGCTCCTCACTCCCATCCATGATAATAAAGCTATCATTGGGCGAAATCATCACCAAAGGAAATTGCCCGATATGATCCGCTAAACGGCCGTATTCTTTTTTATTCTTCTTGAATTGCTTCTTCTGATTTCTTTTGATGCTACATGAAACAGCATCCAAGACGGTTGCCTTATCAAATTGCCCTTGGACCATAAACCAATCTTCCCCCTTTTTGATATGCTGAGAGTCAATCGGATTAAAGTAGGATTTGCAAAGTGAAAGGTAATGGATGGCATCCAATAGATTGGTCTTACCGGAACCATTCTGCCCTGTAAAGGCATTAGTTTCTGGTAGAAAATCTAAGGAAGATTCAGTGTAGTTCTTAAAATTTAAAACGGATAGATGTTTTAGCCACATAGCAATGCAAAGATATGCTTTTTCGTTGGGCTATGCTTTATTTTACCTCTTCAAAGTCAATAAACTCACCTGCAGTTTCAGTACCTTTTCTGGAACTGTTTTCTTTTGGAGGAGTATATTCCACACGAACTTTCCCATCTGGGCGTTGCTGTTGCTTAAACTGCGAAAATGGATCGTTATAGTTCTGTTGATTAGGGCCTTGATTAGCATATTGTCCTTGAGCGCCATTCATGATTTTCTCTGCCACCTTCTTCATAAAGAAAGGCATCAGAAGACGCACACCAATTTTAAATAGGTAGTAAAATATAACTGCTGATATAAGGAAATATATAAATGTCATTTTTAAATGCTTTTCATCAAATTTAACAAATAATCGAAATGAAAGTTTAGGAGATTGTCAAGTAAATCTCAGTTAACATTTTTTTACTTTTCAGATTTAGCTTTTAAAACAGCCTGAAGAAGCTGAGCAGGGTGCTGTGAACCAATCACATAGACCAATCCATCATTATCGGTGAGCCATAAAGCCTCTTTCCCACCTGAATAGAACCTGATTTTTCCATTCTTGTGCAGATTATAAACGGGATTGTTAAAAAAGAAGGTTGAATATCTATCCTTTTCAATCTTTTTGATTGAATTGAGATCAATCTTAACCAAACTGGTTGTCCAGAGACCGCTTAAGATAATATGTGTTTTGGTGACTGTGGTCCGGTAACTGACCATATAGAGCATGATGATGGAAACGATCAAGATTCCCACACCTACAATAAAGAACAGCTGTTGAGAGACAACGTGTTCCCAATTAATATAGTAGGCAACAAAGCAAAACAATGCTAAGATCAATCGCACGCTAATCCAAGTCCAATCCCTTCCTAGATATTGTTTTTCTTGAAATAAGATTTGTTCTTCTTCCATATTTGCTATTTGTATACTAAAGTAAGTACTTTCTTTGTATTTTCTGTCACTTTAAAGCGATTATCTAATCGCATGCCAACTACCCAAATCAATTGCCCGTCGGCATTGACCAAAATAGGGACCTCCTCTTTTTGGAAACGGTTCAGTTTTTTTTGGATGAAATAATCACTCAGCTTCTTAGACCCCTCCATTCCCAATGGTTTAAAGGTATCTCCAAGCTGCCAAGACCTCAATACCAAGGGGAACTTGATCAGATCCGCATCCACTTGCACCTGGCTTTCCTCATGCACTATTTCCTTTCCCTGCGTTTCGAGGATATAAAAGTCCTTGCTCTTGTAGTTTACTTTTGCTGTTAGGTTTTCGATAGTAATTTCAGATGGTCTTTCATCCATCTTCTGCCTGAGGATTAAGTCATCACGGTCCAATAAGAGCTCATGGCTTGTTGATTCAAAGATCTGCCCCATACCCCTATCCAGAACGGTGATTAGGTCCTCAATTACATTTCTCTGGAAGTTATAGGGCTTGAAAAGTTCAAAAATCAGAAAGTGATCGCAGGCATAGTCTTGCAAGGCCATAACTTTGATCTTTATTTGTTTCCCTTCTTTTTGAAACAGCGAATTTCGGATTCCTTCTACCTGATTCTGAATAAAGCGCTGGCTTTCATCAAAATGCTTGATATTATGTTCTAGGATGGATTCAAAGTCGGGCTGGATCTCCTTAAACTTCGGAATGATCTCCAACCTTATTTTATTTCTGGCATATTTAGTCGAGAAGTTTGACTGATCATCTCTATACGGCACTTTCAGTCTCTGCACCTCCTCCGCTACCTCATTGGCAGAAAGAAATAGGATGGGTCGAATTATTACCCCACGCTTAGCTTGAATTCCTAACAGTCCTTGAATCCCGGTTGATCTAGTCAAATTAAACAACATGGTTTCCAGATGGTCATTGGCATGTTGGGCAATGGCAATGTATTGGCATGCTTGTTCGGTTCGCAGTTCTTCAAACCATTGATATCGCAATTCACGGGCAGCCATTTGGATGGATACCTTATGCTGCGCTGCATAATCTTCCGTTTCAAATCGCTTTACAAACACTGGAAACCCTAAATCCTCAGCATATTCAACAACCAAGGCTTCATCCTTATCAGACTCATCAGCTCGGAGTTGGAAATTACAATGGGCGATGACGCAGTTAATCTCCAAATCATGAAACAATCTAGCCATCAACATGGAATCCTTTCCACCACTCACGGCCAAGAGAACCCTATCTTCTTGGTCAAGGAGTTCCTTTTCAATGATAAACTGTTTTAATCTTTCTGAAACTGACATAGTCCAAAATTACAGATTATAAATAATCTTGTGTTAGAGGCATTAAAATTTATTGTTTAACAATTTTTTGCTAATTAATTCTATATTTTTGCGCTTGTGAGATACCTATTAGTACTATTAATAAGCATGATATGCCTGTCTACCTATGCACAGGACGAGTTTACACCCGTGAATGCAGGCACGGACAATGCACCTATGCGCTTGGTATCTTCATCCAGCAGTAGATTTATCAATCAGAAAATATTAAGAAGTTACAACGCTGTCTACGAGCATAAAGGCTCAACCTTAGCTGCAGATAGCGGCGACCTTTATAAGGATGACATTGGAAATGAGTTCTTTGAAGCCCATGGTAATATCGTAATCACCCAACCTTCGGGAACTGTAATCCAAGGTACGCATCTTCATTATGATGCTTCTTCTCAACATGCTGTGTTGACTAAAAACGTAAAGATGGTCGATGATCAGAGCACGCTGACCACAAACTATCTGACGTACAACTTAAGGAGCCAACAGGGTACTTATACCGGTGGAGGTAGGATAGTAGGACAAGGAGACACCATCACTTCCCAAAGGGCTTATTATTTCGAAAACACCAAGGATGCTTATTTCAACAACAAAGTCGTTGTAAGAAATGAAAGCACTATCATCTATACGGATTCCATGCAGTACAATACCATGTACAGGGATGCCTTTTTCTTTGGCCCTACTACCATTAATGGCAGAAAAGGCGAGAAACTTTACACGGAGAAAGGAACCTACAACACTGCTTTTGGAGTTGCAAAATTCAACAAGAACAATCTTTATACAGAAGGAAGCCGCTTTTTAAAAGGTGACAGTTTGTTCTATGATCGTAATACAGGCTTAGGTGAGGCTTTCCGAAATGTATTGTTTGTGGACACTTTAGATAAGTTCTATGCCAGTGGCGAATACGGAAAATACCTAGAAAGCGACCAGTCGATCCTGATGACCAATAAGCCTTTGATCAAATACGTGGTCAGGACAGATTCTACGGATAATTCCCAAGATTCAGTACAACTTGATACTGTCAATCGGGAAAACCTATCCAGAAGAGAATTAAGAAGACTTGAAAAGGCTGAGGAAAAAGAACGCGAGAAACTAGAGGAAGCTGAAAAAGAAAAACAGGCAGAATTAAAGAATGCCGCAATAAAACCAGTTGAAACTGACAGTATAGCTCCTCCACCGGTTCGGCAGAACAGCAAAATAGATACCGCCTATATGACGGCGGACACCTTATTTTCCAAGGTTATTTTTGTTAGAGATTATAGGCCTTTGGACCTTAAGCTCGATAGAAATGGTGGTCAGTTGGAGGACACAACTGAAGTGGATTATGGCGACATCGATCAAGTTGATCTATTTGAAACCGGCGATTCTTCCGTAGTAGAAGAAGTAAGGGCCAAAGAATTGACGCAAGTCGGACCTGCTAGAAAAGAAGCCGCCACCCTAAAACCAGCTGTGAAAAAAGCAGCAGGTAGACCAGCTGCGAAACCCAAACCTGTGGATTCAGCGACCATTCAGGCCACAACCAAGGCTGATAGCGTATTGAGAAGGAATGCCGTAATGCCTACCGGACAGGAACAAGATAGTTTGATGCGGAAAGCCCTGCAATCTGCCCAAACCGCTGATACTTTACTGAAAGACTCCACTGAAATATATGCTGATACGGCAAGGACCCGGATCGTAAAAGCCTATTACAATGTGAGGGTATTCAAATCAGACTTACAAGCCGTAGCAGACTCTGTATACTATGGCATGGTGGATTCCATGTTCCGATTTATGGGTTCGCCGATGATCTGGTCTGAAGGGTCACAGATCAACGCAGACACCATCTTTATGCAGATCAAAAACAATAAGATGGACAATGCCCTATTGAAGGACAATGCCTTTATGGTGAATGCAGTATTGGACACCCTGAAATTCAATCAACTGAAAGGCAGAAAAATCACAGCCTTCTTTGCAAATAATAATATTGACCGGCTATTCGTTGATGGGAATGCGGAAAACTTGGTCTTTAGCACCAATGACAAAACCAATACGATTACGGAGATGTTCCATGACCGAAGTAGCCGTATTAAGGTCAAGATGGAGGGCAAGAAAGTAATTGATTATGTATCCATCCGGAAAGTTGACCAAAAAGTCTATCCATTTAAATTGGTTACCCAAGAGATAGAGGTACTACCTGGATTCCTCTGGAAGCCGGAGGACCGCCCGAAATCAGTAGAGGATATGTTGAACCGCAAGAGGACCAAAGCGGCACCTGTTGCCGATCAAAAGGGTAATAAAGATGGAAGTGCTAGTTCAACTGGTGAGACAATTTCAGACCCTGAAGGAAAGGTCGAGGAAACGAAAGCTACTCCAGAATCTAATCCGGACAAGAAACCTTTGGCTCCAACTAAGGAAACAAAACCTGCGGAAAAGCCTCAAAACAAACCGACAGCAGTACCCGATAGCACCTTGAAATCGAAGCCAGATAGCACCTTGAAAGTTATGCCTGATTCTACTTTAAAGTCAAAGCCTGACACTATTAAAACCAAATAATATAATTGAAAGAAGTTGCCCGTAGGCAGCTCTTTTTTTGCACGATTTTCTTTAGACATTTTATGCAGATCCAGAACTATTAAAAGGCAAATTATCCAAAAACCTTCCCTCTTATCAGCAAACCCGTTGCAATATTTTTAACAATTCCAAAAAGCCAACCTATTTATCAACCTCATTGTTACAATTGAGACCCACTTTTATTAAATAATGGAAAATTGAGCTTTATTCTAAATATTTTTTTAGGAAACTATTGCATTAATTACAAAATTAATCTAGTCGATTTAATTTATTTCTTTAATTCATTAAAATTAACCCAAATACATATTTGATGGTAAATTTTAAAACACGTCAATTTATATTATTAACATACATTGAGTCGTTTTAATTATTTATTAATAAAAACCGAAACTTTTCTAATTTTTGCTTTATTTTCGTGAATGCACACGTTTGTTTAGTTGGAATAAATAAACATCTTCATCCTGCGGAGAAAATTCTAGAGTTTCTTTGCAAACCAGTAAGTTATGGTCTACTTGGCATCATTTACTAACTAATATTAACTAAACAAACACATGAAACAAAGATTACTTAGCATGCTTGTGCTGTGCGTGCTGCTTATTGGCAGTTCCTATGCGCAAAATCGGCAGGTTACCGGTAAGGTAACGTCTGCTTCAGATGGCGCTCCGATCTCTGGAGTGTCCGTTCGAGTTGTAGGGTCATCCGTGGCAACTCAAACCAGCGGGGATGGTACATATTCCATCGCAGTTCCCGACAACAACGGTTCCCTTTCCTTTACTTACATCGGATACCAAACTTTCCAAGTCTCCATTGGAAACAGAGCGGTAATCAATGTAGAATTGGGCTCAGATGATCAAACCTTGGATGAGGTCGTAGTAACCGGTTACTTGGTTCAATCAAGAAAAGACTTTACAGGATCTTCCGCTAAAGTAGGTGGTGAAACCGTAGCCAATAGACCTTTGCAAAGTTTTACACAAGGTCTTACCGGACAAGCTACCGGGGTGAACATCGTTCAGCCTTCAGGGGTATTGAATAACCCTCCAGTGGTACGTGTTCGCGGTTTAAGTTCACTTTCCTTAAACTCCTTCCCATTGGTCGTTGTGGATGGTATTCCCATTTCTACAGGTGATGTTTCTGAAAACTCTTCAGCGAATAACCCTTTAGGAGATATCAACCCAGAGGACATTGAATCCATTGACATCTTGAAAGATGCTGCTTCAACAGCTATTTACGGATCACGTGGTGCATCTGGTGTATTGATCATTACGACCAAAAAAGGTAAAACAGGAGCGGCAAAGGTTGCTTATGATGGTTGGTTTGGTACTTCCAAAGCGGTACGTCTTCCTGAAATCATGAACGCTGCTCAATATATTGCCCATAAAAATGGTGCAATCGCAAATGCTAGGGAACTTAACCCTAAACTGCCTGTAGCATCTTTTCCAGTAGGCGGTGGTTTCTTCCCAACTTTAGACGAAAATGGCAATCCAATAGATACTCGCTGGTATGACTATGTATATAGAGATGGATTCTCGCACAACCACAACTTAAGTGTAAATGGCGGTACAGAAAAAACCAAATACTTCTTCTCAGGTAACCTATCTGATCAAGATGGTATTTTATTCAACAACACCTTCAAACGTAAGGGGGTAAGAGCAAACCTTGAACACAGACTTAATGACTGGATCAAATTAGGAACAAACTTAACTTTCACCAATAGCGACAACAGATCGCCAAACTCGGGTTCTGTCGAAGGTGCTGCCTTCAACACTTCGGGCCTTGGCCGTATCGCCATGGTACAAGCTCCAAACGTTCCAGCCTTCCTTCCTAATGGTGATTACAACGTTTCAGGTAGTTCGATCGGAAAAGGAGCCAATGTATTAGCCCCTAACTATCCTAACCCTCTACCTATTAGAGATTTGGATAAAAACTCTTCAGAAACTAGCCGCTTCTTTGCAAATGTGAGTGCTGAAGTGAAATTATTGGATGGACTAACCTTAAACAACAATTTCAACTGGGATTTAAGAAATACCACCAACCAGCAATTCTGGAACCCAATCAATGGTGATGGATATTCCTACAATGGATATGCTTACAACAACCAAGCGAAAAACAACAACTGGTTACTTTTCAACGCTTTGGTCTACAATAAAGCTTTTGGAAACCACAATCTTACCGTATTGGGAGGTCATGAGGCACAAAGTACTCGTACCGAGAACTGGGGTGCCGTTCGCTACGACCTAACTGATGGTTTCTTCGATCAATTCCAAGGTAACTACCTAACCAACGATGCTGGTGGCAATGGAATTGGCGAACTTAACCTTGATTCTTATTTTGCTTCATTGAACTATAACTATGCTAACAAGTACTTCTTCACGGCTAACTTCAGACGTGACGGTCTATCATCATTAGCACCTGGTAAAAAATGGGGTAACTTCGGCGGTGCATCCGTTGGATGGACTGTTTCTGAAGAAGAATTCTTTAAATCAAGTTCTTTAAGCAATGTATTCTCTAATTTCAGGTTAAGAGGAAGCTGGGGCCGAGTAGGTAACAGTTCCCTTTCCAATCTTTATGGTTCTTTTGACACCTATGACCCAGCAATCTATGGAAGCGTGGGTGGTATGGTATTCTCGCAAACCGGAAATAAAGAACTGACTTGGGAAACTGCAGACCAAACAAACGTAGGTTTAGACTTAGGATTTTGGAACAATAGAGTTTCCTTAGAAGCGAACTACTACAACAAAAACCACAATGGATTGATCCTAGCCGTTCCGCAAACACCTTCAAAAGGTATCCCGGGTAACAGTATCTTGATGAACATCGGCTCGATGTACAACAGGGGATTTGAGTTTGCATTGAACGTGAGAGCAGTAGAAAAAGAGAATTTCAAATGGACAACTTCATTAAACTTCTCCACCAATAAAAACGAGGTAACAGCTTTGGACAACCAAGGCAGACCATTGATCGCAACAACTTCTGGTCTTGAAACAACAAGTATCACCGAGGTTGGAAAATCAGCAGCACAGATCTATGCTGTACCTACAGTTGGAATCAACCCTGAAAACGGTAGAAGAATCTTTGTCAATTTAAAAGGAGAGCAAGTACAATACTTACACAATGCGCCTGACACAGAAGGAAACTACAATTACACCTATATGAATGGCGAAAAAGCAAACTCTGTTGCAGGCCAAGCCGTGGCATCAGGTAATACCTTACCTACTTACTTCGGTGGTTTCAACAACAGTTTCCAATACAAAAGCTTTGATGCAACTCTTAACTTCACCTTCTCTGGCGGTAACTATATCTACAACGGTTCTAGAGCTGGTTTAAGAGACCAACGTATCTGGAATAACTCTGTAGACATGTTGAATGCTTGGACACCAACGAATAAGAACACGGATATCCCAAGAGCTATCTATGGAGACAATATTTCAAATGGTTCTGCATTCGCAATCGGATCGAACATTGAAAAAGGTGACTTCATCAGGTTACAGACCGCATCATTAGGATACCGTCTTCCAGGAAGCGTTTTTGGAAACTCTGGTATTTCAAGCTTAAGGATCTATGCAGCAGTAAACAACGCTTTCTTGATCACCAAATACACTGGTGTTGACCCTGAAATCTCTTCCAATGGTAATGGAAACTTAAACTCAGGGGTAGAGCGTAACTCTATGCCTAATGGACGTACATTCACTTTCGGTATTAATCTAGGCTTTTAATTAATTGTGTCATGAGAAGATTTAAAATCAAAAATAAATTAGCAGGGCTATTAGTTCTAACGCCACTGTTGTTCAGTACCGTCTCTTGTAAAAAAGACTTTTTGGAACTATCCCCTGAACTATCGATACCTAGTGAATTCGTGTTCTCTAGCGCAGACCGTATCGAATCCCAAGTAGTAGGTATATATTCATCGATCAAGAATGGCCAATTTTATGGTGGCCGCTACTTAATCTATAACGATATCCGTTCGGAAGAGTTTGTCAATGAAAGGACTAACAACGTTACAGGTTATTCAACCTACCAATTCTCCAATGATGAAACAGATAGTTATGTTTCTGACTTTTGGGTAAGAGGTTATTTAACCATTAACCGCATCAATATCTTTTTGACTGATATCGAACCTGTCGGCACCGATATCCTAGACGCCAATAAGAAAACCCAATTGATTGCAGAAGTTAAGTTTATCCGTGCGCTGACTTATTATTCCTTGGTGCAGTTATTTGCTAAGCCTTATGCAGCAGACAACGGTGCCTCTAGAGGAATTCCTCTGCGTTTATTGGCAGAAAGAAACTCGGAAAACAATGATTTAGCAGCAAGCCCTGTCAAAGACATCTATGCCCAAATCCTAAAAGATTTGAATGAAGCGGAAGCAGCAGTACCTGCAACCTATACTTCTCAAGATGATCAGAGCACACGTGCGCATAAAAACACGATCATTGCATTCAAAACCCGTGTCTTACTAGCCATGAAAGATTATGCAAAGGTCATTACAGAAGCTAATAAAATCGTAAGTGCTACAGCGCCATTCAGGGCTAGCTCAGGTGTTCCGCATCAACTGGCTCCTGCCATTACCGATGTGTTCTCGAATTTCAAAATCAACGAACGTATCTTAAGTTTCCCTTTTGAAGCCAATAATGCCCCTGGTACGCAAAACCAATTGGGTTATTATTACAATGAAGGAAATATTGAGTATTCATTAGCAGAAGGAGGTATCTTTTCGAATCCAGCCTGGCCAACAACCGATGCCCGCAAGAAAGATTTAACAGGAAAATCATCCAAAGGTGATATGAATATCTTAACAAAGTTCTCGGCTGCTTCTCCTTATTTGGATTGGATTCCTGTAATTAGATATTCGGAGGTTCTTTTGAACTTGGCAGAAGCTGAAGCAGAAGCTGGTTCCCAAACTAGAGCCTTGGCTTTATTGAAAGCGGTTCGCAATCGTTCCGATGCGGCTTACACCTTCCCTACTTTTGCAAATAAAGCGGCTTTGGTAGATGCTATCTTATTAGAACGTAGAATTGAGTTCTTAGGCGAAGGTCTTCGTGTTCCGGACTTACAACGCAGGAATATGCCGATCAATTCTGTAGGTGCAGGCCGTTTGATACAGCCTACGGATGAGCGTTATATATTCCCAATTCCACTAGGCGAAACAATCACGAACCCTGGGGTAAGTAAATAATAAATATTAAGTTAATTGTAATGAAGAAGAGGCTGCGTCATGCAGCCTCTTTCTTATTTTTAATAAATCTTATTGCTTATTATCTCACGATCCAGCGGTTCAAGGTATTGTCTTTACCTTCAAATACCACCTTTAGCATTTTGCTGTCTTTCAATTCCTTTGGCAGTTTGACTTTCACGGCCCCTGAGCTTTGCTCATAATCCCCTAAATCAATATACTTATCATTTCCCTTTACGCCATGTTGCTTGAAGTTGTTCGTTCCTGATACCAAAATCTTCACCTTATCATTTCTTTGCAGACTGGTCCAGCTCAGAACCAAACTATCATCTTTCAGCATAGCCTTTGGATGCGCAATGGAAACTTCACCAACAAATGGCACACCATCTAATTCATACTGCTGCTCTTTTGAAATATTTACCCCTAAATGTCTAGCCATCGAAGGTAAAATATCGACGATCTCAGGAGTATGCGCATAAAAATGCTTGTTCAATCCCTTTTTGTTGGTTGCAATCCATATTCCTCTCTCCCGGTCAGTCTGTCCACCATGGCTTTCACCGGTTGCTACATCCCTACCATGATCGGTGATCACGACAAACATCCAATCTTCATTAAAATACTGCTCCCTATATTGCACGGCAGCAAATAAATCTCCAACCTGACGGTCCGCAATCTGTACTGCCTTTTCCATTTCAGGACTATCCCCAAAGTGGTGTCCAATATCATCAGTATACTGAAGATAGACCCAACTGAAATCAGGTGCATCTTTTCTGATACTCTGACTGGCTTCCTTCACCACCTCCTCATCAATATTATTAATATACTTCGACTGTTTATCATGCGGAAAACGAGCTGTATCCAATTCATATCCATCATAATGGTAATCAAACTTCAATTGTTCGGTCTGTGGCAAGCCCTCTCCGATCAATTTTGTCCTATTATCTAACCAAGTGGAATAAATCCCGATCTTCCTGTCTTTTTGATCATGCTTCAGAAACCTGAACAAAGTCCAATAGTTATAGTTTGGATCTTCCAAGCTATTATCCCAAACATTGTGCTTGTTCCCCCAAGTACCAGTGATCATACTGGTGTAGCAAACCGCCGAAATGGTAGGAGTCTGCGAATATCCCGCCTTTTCTCCACCCATGGTCGCACGGGTATAACCTCCAATTTGACTTACTGCATCAATAAAAGGCGTGCTAACCTTTTCCTTCACATCTGCAGGAATACCATCTACGATGATAACGATTGCTTTTTTAGTTTTCGGAGCTTGCGCAAAAAGTAAGCTGAAGCTACATAGGCAAGCAAGGATTAAACTGATTTTTTTCATAGTGTTTAATTTATTCAATTACCATCCAAAGATTTGTTCAAGACTCGGATTGATATCCCTATCGTTTTTAGGAATTGGTCTATAGTAATATTTAGGATCTTCAAAAGTACCGACTTTATCGACCACATCAATATATCCAGAATTTCCTTCACTTAAAAACACAGATACATCTTGCCCAATTCTTCCGACCTTATAATATCTTAAGGTCACACCTAAACTGTTCTTTTCTCTTACCTCCGGCAAGGACTCATTGCTCGGGATCAATTTGATGTCAGCAATACCGTCACCCGTAACGTCATGATTCCCCAAACCTTTGAAATAGATCCCCTGTGGTTTTCTTTCCAATAGTTTACCTGCTTTCCAACGCATCAAATCATTAAAACGGAATCCTTCAAAAGCCAATTCCACCCTACGCTCTCTCCTGATTTCCAGGATCAAACTTTGGTTAGGGCCAGCCGTCTCCTTGAAATCATTGGCCATTTTAGGATCCAATACTGGGTTCAGGGTCATATCCGGCATCCCCGCTCTCTTTCGCAATAGGTTAACGGATTTATCTAAATCTCCTTGATTGTTCAAGATCCCCAATTCGGCCTTAGCCTCTGCAAAGGTCAATAACACTTCCGCATAGCGGTAAAGTGGGATATCTACATTGTATCGCTCTTCTTGAACACTGGTATTTAAGAAACCTTTGATCTGGTGGTAACCTGAAAAGTTCTTGCTCAATTGCTGTACATATAAACCTGGCCCCTGTGAATAGGTACTGACATATACCAGATTCCAACCCGGTGCAGCATAGGTTTGGGCCAACCTAGGATCTCTATCCTTAAACTCTTCCACAAAGGAAAACTTTTCATAGCCCGGCTTGTTGGTATAGATCGAACCATCCTTCATCAGATAACTCTGCACCACATCTCGAAGTGGATAATACTCATAATTTCCAAACATCCCCGGCCAATCCGAACGATTGATGACATTGTTCGCATAAAATCTACCAAGGACAACCTCACTATTGTTTTCCAGATTGGCATTATTGTACAATGAAGCATAATCCGATTCTACCTTGCCGGTATTGTGGATAGCATAACCTCCATTGTTCATGATGCTTTCAGCAGTCTGATAGGCAATAGTCAAGAAATTAGCGGCAGTCTTATCCAAACCTAGGTATTTATGGTATTTCCTGTAAGTACCTTCAAACAGGGCAAAGCGGCTATATTCCTGGCCTATTACCCATTTGTTTACTTTTCCTGGAATCTTGGTCGTTTCAACATTCTCAAAAGCGAACTTAAAGTCTTCCATTATTTTTCCAACCACCAGTTCCCTTGGATCTCTTTTGCCAAATAAAACAGCCTCATCTTCAACTTTAACCACCTTATCTATCCAAGGCACATCCGAAAAGCGCTGAACTTTACTCACATAGAACCTTGCCCTGAAATATCGAGCTAAACCTTCATAATGCTTCAGCTTAGCTTCAGAGATGTTTGCTTTCGATAGGTTTTCCAACATAAAGTTGATATCCCGTAGCTTCTGCCAGTTCCAACCTTCTGTAATGTTGGATTCAGAAGCTGTACCCAACAAGATGTTTTTGATTTCCTTATTTCCGGTGGTACTTGCGTTATCTGTTGTCGCGTCTTGTTCGTAAAATCCATTGTCCAAGAAATCGTACAGGTTCAAGGCATACATGTCCAGATCGGATTCGGTCTTGAAGAAGTTCTCCTTCTGAACCATCGTTTCAGGCAATTGATCGAGGTAACTGTCATTACACCCTGCAAACGTTAGCAAGGAGGCAGTCAATAAACTTAATTTGATATATCGTTTCATTATTTTAAAAAGTTAATTGTAGACCAGCAGAGAAACTTCGTTGGAATGGATACATCGCTCCATTACCCTCTCTCTTTCTTGCTACGGTTGGGTCTGTATAGGTGTTGATGTTCAAGACCTCTGGGTCAAAATAGCGTTTCACCGCTGACCATTCCATCAGGTTTTCTGCACTGACATAGACTCTAAGGTTCTTAACTCTGGCTTTCTGTAATAAATGACTTGGAATGGTATAACCTATAGTTAGGTTCTTGAATCGCAAATAAGCTGCATTCAATAAATACCTGGTCTGCGGAATGGCAGCACCTTGGGCCTCATCCACACGAGTTCCTAAGTTCAAATCCGCTAACCAAGATTGCAGTACTGGATATTTGGCATCCAAATTCTGATCGGCCAAGCCCAAGGCTAAATATGCCGCAGAATGTTTAGCACGGTCAGCATCTGAATCATTGTTAGGACGATAGAAATCCAGAAGGTGGGAATAGATATTACCATAAGGTTGTTGGTAAACACCCCAGTATAGGTAATCCAGTGGATAATAATCTCGCTTGCCAATTCCTTGTAAAAATGCGCGCACATCAAAACCTTTCCAGCTAGCATTCAAGTTCAGGCCAAAATTGTATCGCGGAGTAGAATTACCAATAATTTTCAAGTCTTTGGTATCGCCCAAGACATAGCCTTTTTCAATTTTACCATTACCGTCTTGATCGACAAATTTCGGCCATCCCGGCACAATGGATAAGGCTCCCCATGGAATGATCGAGGTTTGATCGAGCTTATTGATCTCTTCTTGGTTTTTAAAGAAACCATCACTTTCCAATCCCCAGATCTCGCCCAGTTCCATACCCTTATAGAATTGGGTAATCCTATTGTTCGGGTTATCAAATTTGGTAATCTTAGCGCGGGAGTCCGAAAGCACAAAAGTAGCCCCAAAGTTCAGGATCGATCCCGAAACATCTTTGGAATCATTATATGACAAGGTCAATTCCCATCCGTTGGTTGCCAGGTCAGCAGCATTTTCATTCGGTTCCTTTACTCCCAAGACTTTAGGAAGTTCCTTTCCAAAGGTCAACATACCGATTGTATTTCTACGGTAGATATCGAATGAACCATTAAACTTATTCTGCATAAAGCCAAAGTCCAAACCTAAGTTGTAGGTTTTCACTTTTTCCCAAGTATAATGGTTAGATACCAAGCCTGGAGCTTTAATCGATGGATTCACTTTACCTCCAATTAAATATGGAGATTCATAAGGTTCCATGGTCGGGATATAACCAAAGTTTGACACCGCTTGGTTACCTAATTCACCATAAGAACCCCTAACTTTCAATTGGCTTAACCAGTTGACATCCGATAGGAAGTTTTCCTTGTTGATCAACCAAGCCGCTGAACCCGATGGGAAAAAACCAAATCGGCTAGCCTTCGGAAATCTGGATGAACCATCATAACGGCCATTCAATTCGATGATATACTTATCATCATAGATATAGTTCAAGCGATAGAATGCTCCGCGCAAGGCATACTTGTCGATTCCCTCGCCTACTTGAGCAGTACCGGTCGCCAAGGCCACGGTTGGGAAAAGGTCAGAGATCAAACCTTGCCGCTCAGCAATAATGTTTTCTAATCGATAATCCTCTTGGTTGAAACCTAGTACCGCTGTTACCTGATGCTTATCAAAGGTCTGGCTATAGGTTCCAAAAATATTGTAGACATTATAGTAAGAAAACCCTGCTTCACGATAGGCTGAAGAAATCCCTTCCTCACGGATATCGCCTGGACCATATCCAATCTTATACCTGGTCGTATACCTGTTTAAGTTCCTTGTATTTCTTTGGAAGGTATAGTCTGCATTGATCTTAAACTTGTTTTCGAACAATCTTAATTCAGCATTGAAGGTAGATTGCAGATCATTACGTTTTGTCCTCATCTGTCCCCCGTCGACCATTTTAGCCGCAATTCGGCCTGCACCAGTATTACGTTGTTCATCGGAATATGCCCAACTTCCATCAGGATTTTTCAAGGTACTGGTTGGAAATACATGGTAAATTTCCGCCATGGAACTTGGGGAATCATACAGGGATGGATTTACCCTTTCGTTCAATCCAATTACAGTATTATTACCTACTGAAAGGTAATCGTTCAGTTTATAATTCACCTTGGACCTGATACTATATCGATCAAAATAGTCCTCTGCGATTTTAATAGGAGAATTTTGACGATTATAACCGGTACTGATATAATAATTGACTTTATCACTCGATCCAGAAATCGATAAATCATGGTTATGGGTATTGTTCCAGTCGGAAAGAAAATAACGGGTCCAATCCCTATTACCCATATACTCCCATTGTTTTGGATTACTTGGATCGATCCTTACATCAGCGATGCTTGGGTTGTCCGATCTTTCCTTCGCATATTGATAGTATTGTTCAGAGAAGTTCACGTTATCCCAAGGTGTATTATCCGTGGAAGTTTCCAATAAACGGGAGAACACATAAGGGTCGGTAATCTTATCTGGGATTACCGTTGGGGTATTCCATGTAAAGTTATTGCTGTAATTGATTTTAAGGGCACCTTTACCGGATTTGGAGGTAATCAGAATTACCCCGAAGGAGGCTCTTGCCCCGTAAATAGCAGCGGCAGACGCATCTTTGATCACCGACATGGATTCGATATCCTGTGGTGAGATCCTGTTCAATTCTGCGGAACTGATAGGCACGTTATCGAGCAAGATCAAAGGATCACCACCATTGATCGAAGTGATACCACGAATATTGATCTTGGCGGCTTCACCTGGAGCACCAGAGTTGAACTGCACATTCAAGTTAGGCACTAAACCCTGCAAACCTTGGGACACATTGGCAATGGGGCGGCTCTCGAGTTCCTTACCACTGACATAATCTACGGCCCCTGAAAGGTTGACCTTCTTCTGGGATCCATAACCGATGACCACCAGTTCCTCTAAATTGGATGAATTGGAATTCAAGGTAAAACTAGTCTGTTCATCGATGACAAAGATTTTGCTGTCATAACCGATCGAACTGATCTGGATAGACTCTCCTTTGGAAACCCGTAAACTGAATTGACCATTTTCATCCGTTTGGGTAGAAATTCCTGCGTTTAAATTCTTAACAGTGGCACCTTGGATAGGGCGAGCAGATTCATCCATGACTTTGCCCGTAAAGACCTGTTGGTCCTGGACAATGGATAAAACCTCAGCCATACTATGGGAGCTTGGGATTTGAAATCCTGCAAGCAAAAAAGCCGCTAAATACAGCTTTGGAGCTTTAATTAATCTCATTGAAATGTGGGTTAATATTTGGCGTAAAAGTACCCCCGTACATTTAAGGAAACATTAACACAACAAAAAGATTAAGTAACTAAATAATGAGAAAATTGTTAACTATTACTTATTAGTTAAATGAATTCGTTAACAAAACGATATTTATCCAGCAAAAAGGAGACATTATGCAAGCTTCTGTTAACCCAATGTTAACTAAAAAGAAAACCTAAATTATTAACATTGCCTGAATTCGTCAAATTTCGTAAATTCAAATTTATTGTTGGGAATTCAGAAATTCAACCAATTTGGATACAGCCTTCGAGCGATGGCTGATTTTATTTTTTTCCTCCAAGCTCATTTCCGCAAAAGTCTGATCATAGCCATCCGGAATAAAGATCGGATCATAGCCAAATCCCGCTGTTCCGGTCCTGCCAGCAATGATCCTTCCCTCCACAGTACCTTCAAAGAAATACTGCTCACCTTGTAAGAATAGGGAAATAACCGTCTTGAACCTGGCCTTGCGATCTTCTTGACCTTGCAGCTTTTCCAAAACCAGGTCAATGTTCTTTTCCATATCCCTAGATCCAGAATAACGTGCAGAATACACCCCCGGTTCACCATTCAAGGCATCTATTTCCAGTCCTGAGTCATCCCCGAAACAATCAATGCTATATTTTTGGAATAGGTAATCGGTTTTTTGCTTGGCATTCTCTTGGAAAGTAACCCCAGTCTCCGGAATATCATCATCACAGCCTATGTCAGCCAGAGACTTCAAGACAAATTTATCTCCGACCATCTGTTGTACTTCTTCCAGTTTATGTGCGTTGTTTGTAGCAAATACCAATTCCATAGCTCAATGATTAAGCTCCAAAAATAGCATTCTATTTAAGCAATCAAGAAAAGAAGGAAGATAAAATCAGAAAATTAGGACTGAATAAAGGTCTTGAACTCATTCCAGAACAATTTCTTTTTCTGGACATCGGCAAACATCTCTTCAAAACTAAAGGTATTGAACACTGTCGCGATCTTTCCTCGCATATAGGAGTTATGGCCGATCTCTGGGAGTTTCAATGAGGTAGGTTCCACGCCTAGAAGCGTAATTTTCTTGGGTTGGAAAAACTGCATGATCTGCTTCCATTCATTTGGATTGTGTGGATTTGCCAAATTGACCACCGCTACGTTACCTGCATTCAATTGTAGGGCGCCGATGGTTTTTAGGAAAGCTTCTTCTGCCTGTGGCGAGAAGTAAGGGTAGTCGGGATAACGAAGGATAAACAATATCCCAGTCGACTTGTCCCCTTGATAAACAAACTCTTCAGCAGAGGCATCAAAATGCCCTTGCTGAAGAGTTGTATGTTGGGATCCAACGGTTTGGGTCTCTACGATGGGCATTACCGAACCAGGGATAGCAAATACCGTTTCAGACATCAAAGCCTGAATCGCAATTGGATTATCTGTTGTAAGGTTCTTGTCCACTATGATTCCTTCCGCCGTTGTTATATTCTTATTGACCTAATACCCAAGCAAAAATCAATGGTGCCACGATAGTAGCATCAGATTCTACGATAAACTTAGGTGATTCTACATCCAATTTACCCCAAGTGATTTTCTCATTTGGCACAGCACCTGAATAAGAACCGTAGGAAGTAGTTGAATCCGAGATTTGGCAGAAGTATGACCAGAAAGGAACGTCATGCCATTCTAGATCTTGGTACATCATTGGAACCACACAGATTGGGAAGTCACCAGCGATACCACCACCGATTTGGAAGAAACCTACTCCTTTGCCACCTGAGTTAGCACGGTACCATTCTGTCAAATAGATCATGTATTCGATACCTGTTTTCACAGTATGTGCTTTCAATTCGCCTTTGATCACGTATGAAGCGAAGATATTACCAGTTGTAGAGTCTTCCCATCCCGGTACGATGATAGGAATATTTTTTTCTGCAGCAGCCAAAATCCAAGAGTTCTTAGGATCAATTTCATAGTGTTGCTCCAATACGCCAGATAATACCACTTTGTATAAGAATTCATGTGGGAAGTAGCGTTCGCCAGCAGCTTCTGCATCTTTCCATACTTTTTCAAGGTGAACTTGCAATCTTCTGAACGCCTCTTCTTCAGGGATACAAGTGTCCGTTACGCGGTTGTAATGGTTTTCTAACAGATCCCATTCGTCTTGAGGAGTAAGATCACGGTAGTTAGGGACACGTTTATAGTGTGAGTGCGCTACCAAGTTCATCACGTCCTCTTCCAGGTTTGCACCAGTACAGGAAATGATAGCCACTTTATCCTGACGGATCATTTCGGCCAATGAAATTCCAAGTTCAGCAGTACTCATCGCACCTGCTAATGAAACCAACATTTTACCACCTTCTGCTAGGTGGGTTTCATAACCTTTTGCGGCATCAACTAAGGAAGCGGCATTGAAGTGAAGATAGTTTTTCTCAATAAATTGAGAAATAGGACCTCTTTGTGTACTCATAATCTTATATTCAAATAAATGTCCACAAAGGTACTGATTTATTCAAGAATTACTGAGCGCAAGGCCTGCTAATCGCCCCAAATCTCCTGCAATCAAAGAAATTTGAGCAATAGTCAATATAATATCCATCTAAAAGGACCTAAAAAAAGCAGTTATTCCCCTTAAAAAGCCTGTTTTTTAACAAATGTTAAAAAATTCTCTTTATGTAGGCTGGAAGCTGAAAAACCGAGCTCGAGAATGCTGGAAACCTCGATAGTGCTTTTCTTTTGTTATCGACTCCAAATCGCACCTGAAACATTGGAATTCATGGATCGGAAATTAAATTAGAGAGCATTAGGGCAATACACTTTTACCTTATTCGAGACATATTCGGAAAATTCGCAAAATGGCCAAAAATCTTCTACTCATATGCTGCTCTGATTTTTGAAGCTTTTCCGAATGAGTCTCGAATGAGTCTCGAATGAAACCCCTAAAAGAAGGATAGAAATTTTGGATGGAAATTGCTACTTAGGAAGCATTCTATTGGGCTGAAAACTCTATAAAATAAAACAACTCCGAATCCATGGATTTCGGAGTTGTTTTGTTTTCGTAAATATTGCTGCTTACTTTCTCTTTAATAGCTTTGAGAAAAGCCAAAAGAAAAAAACGACAATCACTAATAGGATAAACAAGATGATGATCTCGTTCGTCCCAAGGTCCCAAGAGTCATTATTTAGCATATCGATTTTATTTTAGGAAACAGTCCATTTTTCACATTTCTCTAAAAATGCAGGATCAATGTCGGCCGCAATCCCAGGCCCCTCCGTAATCTTGATGGAATAGCCATCGTACTGAATACCGCCGATAACCGGATCTTCTAGGTGACCGACCATGCAGGTATCCAAGTCAAAGAATTTTACATTAGGTGCAGCGTATGCAAAATGCGTTTTTGCTGCAAGTGCCAATCGGCTCTCCAACATTCCCCCGATCATACAAGGGATACCAAATTCTTGAGCAACAGCTTGGATCTTTAAGGATTCTGCAATTCCAGAAGATTTAGAGAATTTGATGTTGATATAGTCGCAACTGTCCGTCCTGCAAAGGCGTTCAGCATCATGATGGTCATAAACAGACTCATCTGCCATGATCGGAACGATGGTTTCAGATCTTAATTGCGGCAACAAATGGTCGTTATACGTACGCATGGGTTGTTCGCAGAACTGGATTTTCAAGGCTTCAAGGCCTTTTAATGCTTCCAAGGCCTCTTCATAGCTCCAGCCCTGATTAGCATCGATTCTAATTGGGATATCAAAGCCAACTGCTTGTCGGATAGCTTTAATACGGGCAATATCATCCTGTGGTTTCTTGCCCAGTTTCACTTTTAGGGCAACGGCACCATGATCATGCAGGTCCTTGGCTTTGGCAGCCATTTCTTCAGGGCTTGCGATACCAATGGTAATATCCGTTACGATTTCCCTTGGTTTACCCCCTAAGAATTGATAAAGTGGTACCCCTGCTTTTTTAGCGGCAAGATCATAAAGGGCCATATCAAAGGCAGATTTAATAGTGGCATTCTTGGCAATGTACAGATGCAGTTCCGCCAATCTCTCTTCAATGGCCAAAGGGTCTTTACCGATCCAGATCTTTGCAAAATCCTGTGCCACTGCGATACAGGTATTTTGCGTTTCCCCAACAATCATCGGAAAGGCAGAACATTCCCCCACCCCATATAGGCCCTCATCCGAGATGACCCTTACGAAAGTGTTCTGAGCAAACTCCATAACCCCCGTTGCGATGACAAAGGGTTCCATGGGAATACTCAACCTATAAATTTCAATTTCTTTGATCAACATAATTTATTAGTTCAAATAGCAAATGTAACGAATGATATTCCATTTTTATAAGCAAATAGCGAAACAAATACAATTTCAATTACCAAACAGCATTAAATTTATATTAACCTCAACGTTTTTGATTAATTTTTATCATTATTGCAAATATTTTATGTTTTTATTCATATATTAGCAAACTCGTTTGTTATTTTATCTAATTATCATATTACAATGCAGCAAGAAGGACTTTACAACCCAGCGTTTGAGCACGATGCCTGTGGTGTTGGATTTGTAGCCCACATCAAGGGTCAGAAGTCACATCAACAGGTTAAAGATGCACTTACCATGTTAGAGAACATGGAACACCGTGGAGCTTGTGGTTGCGATCCAGAGTCGGGCGATGGCGCCGGGATCATGATCCAGTTACCACATGAATTTCTATGGGAAGAATGTATTGAGTTGGGTATCCAGCTCCAAGAACCAGGATATTACGGGGTAGGCATGTTGTTTCTTCCGAAGGAGGAAGAGATGAACCGTATTTGCCGTCAAGTCATTGCCGAGGCTGCAAACGAAAGGGGCATGGAATTATTAGGGTTCCGAGCCGTACCCGTAAATCGAGAAGGCATCGGTCCGACCGCCTTAGGTGCAGAACCAGAAATCGTCCAGTTCTTTATCTCTAGGCCAGCAGGTGTTGCCAACACCGAAGATTTTGAACGGAAATTATTTGTCTTAAGACGCTTAATCATCCAAAAAATCAAAAATCACCAAGAGTACCCCCTTCCACTCTACATCGCTTCTCTATCTTGCAAAACCATAATTTATAAAGGACAATTAACTACTTATCAGGTAGGATCATATTTTAAAGATCTTAGAGATCCGCGGGTGGTATCCGCATTCGGCTTGGTTCACTCTAGGTTCTCAACCAACACTTTCCCTTCTTGGTCTTTGGCTCAACCCTTCCGCATGATTGCGCACAATGGTGAGATCAACACCTTGACCGGAAACTTAAACTGGTTTTACGCAGGGGTAAGGGCTTATTCATCGCCTTTCTTTACGGAAGAGGAGATGGAAATCCTACTACCGGTGGTAGACCGCGGACAATCGGATTCTGCATGTTTGGACAATGTGGTGGAGCTCTTGCTCCATAGCGGCCGCAGCTTACCGCATGTAATGTTGATGTTGGTACCTGAAGCATGGGACGGCAATGAACAAATGGACCCATTGAAAAAGGCTTTCTATGAATACCATGCTACTTTGATGGAGCCATGGGATGGTCCAGCTGCTCTATGTTTTACCGATGGAAAAATCATCGGCGCTACCTTAGACCGTAACGGTTTGCGTCCATTGCGTTACGCAGTCACATCAGATGATCGCGTGGTAGTTGCTTCAGAAGCCGGTGCATTGCCTATCGATGAAGCCTTGATCATCAAAAAAGGAAGACAGCAACCCGGAAAGATCTTCGTGGTGGATATGGAAGCTGGAAAGATCCGTTCAGATGAAGAGGTAAAAGGCGAACTGATCCGTCAACAACCTTATGGCGAATGGATCAACAATTATAAAATCAAATTGGAAGAATTGGCAGAACCAAGGGTAACCTTTACCTACCTGTCCAAGGAATCCGTATTCAAATATCAATTATCATTTGGCTACTCTAGGGAGGATATCGAAACGATTTTGACCCCGATGGCCTTGACAGGCTATGAGCCGATCGGTTCCATGGGCACGGATGTGCCATTGGCAGTCCTTTCTGACCAGCCACAGCATATCTCCAGTTACTTCAAGCAATTCTTTGCCCAAGTAACCAATCCCCCAATCGATCCGATCCGTGAACGTTTGGTGATGAGTTTGGCAACCTTTATCGGAAACTCAGGCAATATTTTGGTGGAAGACAAGAAATTCTGCCATTGTGTAACCTTGGAGCATCCGATCTTGACCTCAAGTGAACTGGAAAAATTGCGTTCCATCGATACAGGTGTATTCCAAGCAAAAACCATCCAAAGTTATTTCCGAGCTGATGGAAAGGAAGGTTCTTTAGAAGCTGGTCTTGAAAGACTATGCCGTTATGCAGACGACGCCGTTCGTGATGGCTTTGAGGTAATCATTCTATCCGACCGTGCCATCGATTCACAACACTGTGCCATCCCTTCTTTATTGGCAGTGTCCGCTGTACACCACCACCTGATCAAAACGGGCAACCGTGGCGCTGTAGGTTTGGTTGTGGAAGCAGGAGACGCTTGGGAAGTTCACCATTTTGCTTGTCTATTGGCATTCGGAGCTACCGCCATCAACCCTTACATGGCATTGGCGAGCATCCGGACCATGAAAGAGATCGGGCACTTGGAGACTGATCTGACTTGGGATGACCTGAAAAAGAATTATGTAAAAGCGGTATGTAATGGTTTGTTGAAGATCTTCTCGAAGATGGGTATTTCAACCTTGCAATCTTACCATGGCGCCCAGATCTTTGAGGTGCTCGGTATAGACAGCCAAGTCGTGGACCGTTACTTCTGTGGTGCCGTATCTAGAATTGGCGGCTTGAACCTCGATGATATCGCGAAAGAAGCATTGGCAAAACATTGGCGCGGGTTTGAAAACAGCCGTTCAGCTCCTACGCTATTGCCGGAAGGTGGTCTCTACCAATGGAAAAGAAGAGGTGAAGGTCACTTATGGAACCCGCAGACCGTACATCTATTGCAACAGGCCTGCAGAACAGATGATTTTGCAACTTACAAGAAATACGCAACACTGATCAATAACCAAAAGGAACGTATGTTCACCTTGAGGGGATTGTTAGATTTTGCAAAACATAGAAGTCCGATTTCCATCGATCAGGTGGAACCAGCGAGCGAAATCATGAAACGATTTGCCACTGGGGCGATGTCCTTCGGATCGATTTCGCATGAAGCCCATAGCACCTTGGCCATTGCGATGAACCGCATCGGCGGAAAGTCCAATACCGGCGAAGGGGGCGAAGATGAAATGCGCTACCAAAAATTACCGAATGGCGATTCCATGCGTTCGGCAATCAAGCAGGTTGCATCAGCACGCTTTGGGGTAACTTCCAATTACCTGACCCAAGCGGATGAACTACAGATTAAAATGGCGCAAGGCGCTAAACCAGGAGAAGGTGGACAACTACCGGGACATAAAGTAGACGATTGGATCGCTAAGGTGCGACATTCTACTCCCGGAGTAGGTTTGATCTCCCCTCCTCCACACCATGATATTTATTCCATTGAGGATTTGGCGCAATTGATATTCGATCTAAAGAATGCCAATAGACAAGCTCGTATCAATGTGAAGTTGGTATCAAAAGCAGGGGTTGGAACCATTGCAGCAGGGGTTGCCAAGGCACATGCCGATGTCATCCTGATTGCAGGTTATGATGGCGGAACTGGAGCCTCTCCAATCAGCTCCATCAAACATGCTGGCTTACCTTGGGAACTGGGATTGGCAGAAGCCCATCAGACTCTTGTTCTGAACAAGCTTCGTAGTCGTGTGGTATTGCAAGCAGACGGACAGATGAAGACAGGTCGAGACTTGGTCATTGCCACTTTATTAGGTGCTGAAGAATGGGGCGTAGCCACAGCAGCCTTAGTTGCTGGCGGCTGTATCATGATGCGCAAATGCCACTTGAACACCTGTCCGGTTGGTGTAGCAACCCAAGACCCAGAATTGAGAAAGCTATTTACCGGTAAACCAGATGATGTCGTGAACCTATTCCGTTTCTTGGCAGAAGAGATGCGCGAGATTATGGCAGAATTAGGATTTAAATCCATCAATGAAATGGTAGGTAAAGCTCAATTCTTGAAGAAAAGAGAAAACCTAGCCCATTGGAAAGTCAACAAGATTAACTTCTCGGGCATTTTACATGTGGCTCCAAATGCAAATGGAGAAACCCTGTACAATACCGAAGAGCAAGACCATGGCATGAGCATGATCTTGGATTGGGGCTTATTGAACCAATCTAAATTGGCTCTAGAAACCAAAACACCAGTGTTTGGAACCTTTAAGGTCAAAAACACGGACCGTACCATCGGAACTTTATTATCCAATGAGATTTCGAAGATCTATGGTTCAGAAGGGCTACCTGACAATACGATCAACTTTAAGTTCGAGGGTTCTGCAGGCCAGTCTTTTGGTGCATTCAACACCAAGGGAATCTCCTTTGAACTGGAAGGAGAAGCCAATGACTATGTAGGAAAAGGATTATCAGGGGCGCAATTGGCAATCTATCCGGCGAAGGAAAGCAATTTGGTACCTCAAGAGAACATTATCATCGGCAATGTGGCACTTTACGGTGCAACCTCCGGCCATCTATTCATCAATGGAAAAGCTGGAGAGCGTTTCGCAGTAAGAAATTCAGGAGCGACAGCCGTGGTTGAAGGTGTAGGAGATCACGGATGTGAATACATGACCGGAGGTAGAGCCTTGATCCTAGGGGAGACCGGAAGAAACTTTGCTGCAGGAATGAGCGGTGGTATTGCATGGATCTATGACCTGGCAGGTACTTTCAAAGAGAATTGCAATAAGGAAATGGTAGACCTAGATCCTTTAGAAACGGAAGATGAAACTGCCATCATAGCCTTATTGAAACGCCATATCCACCTGACCAAGAGCGAGCGCGCAAGCTTTATCTTGGACAATTGGGCTACGGAAAGGAACCGTTTCATCAAAGTGTACCCAAGAGAGTACAAGAATGTGGTGAACAAGAAATTAGTAACAGCATAATCAAGGAGGAACATCATCATGGGAAAACCAACAGGATTTTTAGAATTTGAAAGAGCGCTTCCTCAGAAAGATGCTGTGGAAAGCAGAAAACAGAATTATCAAGAGTTTGTTCATTCGTTTACCGATGAGCAATTAAATAAACAAGCGGCACGCTGCATGAACTGCGGGATTCCATTCTGCCATTCAGGCTGTCCGCTGGGGAACGTGATCCCGGAATTCAACGATGCCGTTTATGATGGCAATTGGGAGGAGGCTTACCAAATCCTTTCCTCTACCAATAACTTCCCGGAATTCACAGGTAGGATCTGTCCGGCACCTTGCGAATCGGCATGTGTATTGGGAATAAACAAAAACCCGGTCGCCATTGAGGAGATTGAAAAACACATCATCGAGATTGCCTACAAAAAAGGCTATGTAAAACCGAACAAGAGCTACCTAAAGACGGGAAAACGCGTCGCAGTGGTCGGTTCAGGACCTTCTGGCCTAGCCGCAGCCGCACAATTGAACAAAGCTGGGCATGATGTAGTCGTGTACGAAAGAGATGATAAAATTGGTGGCCTATTGCGATATGGGATTCCAGATTTCAAATTGGACAAATCAGTGATCGACCGTCGTGTCGAGATCATGGAGCAATCTGGCGTAGAATTCAGGACCAATGCTGAAGTTGGAAACAATGTTCCGGCAAGTGAACTGGAGGCCTATGATGCCATTGTTTTAGCTGGAGGGTCAACCATTCCAAGGAACTTGAATATTCCCGGCAGGGAACTAAAAGGAGTTCATTATGCCATGGAATTCCTAAAGCAACAGAATAAACGCGTAGGAAGTTCTCCAATTGAAGTGGAGGAGATCCATGCTAAAGATAAAAACGTACTGGTAATAGGCGGTGGTGATACAGGATCAGACTGTGTCGGCACATCCAATAGACATGGTGCCAAATCAGTGACCCAATTTGAATTGATGCCAACCCCTCCGACCGCGCGTACGGAAGCTATGCCTTGGCCAAGTTATCCGATGTTGTTAAAAACAACGACATCACATGAAGAAGGTTGTCAACGCCATTGGAGCATCAGCACCAAGGAGTTTTTAGGTGATGCCGAAGGAAACCTGAGAGCCGCATTGATCGTAGACCTGGAATGGGAATTGGATCCTAGTGGCAGACCGATATCCTTTAAGGAGGTTGAAGGTTCTGTTCGTGAAATCCCTTGTGAGTTGGTGACTTTGGCGATGGGTTTCTTACATCCACAACATGAAGGTCTATTGACCCAACTGGGTGTAAAAACTACCGACAGAGGGAATGTAGATGCTACGGAAACGGAATACAAAACCAATGTAGACAAGGTTTTTGTGGCAGGGGATATGCGAAGAGGACAATCTTTGGTCGTATGGGCTATTTCCGAGGGCAGAGAATGCGCTAGAAAGGTCGATGAATACTTGATGGGCACTTCGGTGTTGGAAAGCAAGGAAGCGGTATATGCTACAGCATTTTAGACATTAGACAATAGACTGGAGCAGTTTCAGATATTTTGATTGAATATTGCTAGGTTTTCAAAACATACAAGTGTATTTCCATATTTTTTAGAAGGGGCTGTAAAAACAGCTCCTTTTTTTGTGAGGAGGATTTTTTTTTGGGAATTGGGAGTGGATTGTTAGATCCCTTGAGATAATTCTAATTCTGAACGGAGTGAAGAATCTGTACGGGAATGGATCTAAGGATACTGTCATCCGCAATCTAGGATTGCGGAACTGTTCGTAAAGGCGATAAGTTTTTAATGGCTTTGTTTTGAGAGGGATCTTACCACGATATGGATGATGGGTACGACTGGAATACAGCGGGCGGGCTTATGCAATAAGCCCCTACGGACCTGGACGATCAGATCGCTATAATCTTGATCAATATTGTAAGTGGACCTCGACTCCGCTCGGTCATCATATATACCCGGTCATCATATATATAGACACTAGAAAGTTCTTATGTCTTAAAAAAACAAAAGGTTCCAATCTTTCGATTGAAACCTTAGTAGTAGCGGGGACCAGACTCGAACTGATGACCTTCGGGTTATGAGCCCGACGAGCTACCAACTGCTCCACCCCGCAATGTATTTTAGAATGTCTTTTGGATTGTGCCTCGCGCACAATCCTTTTTTGTTTTTAGTAGCGGGGACCAGACTCGAACTGATGACCTTCGGGTTATGAGCCCGACGAGCTACCAACTGCTCCACCCCGCAATATATTTTCTAGAAATCTACGTTGGTATTTGTTAAAAGTAGATTATACTATCTCCGAATTGGAGCACAAAGATATTATTTGTTTCTTTGTAAAACAAATAAAAAAGCAAATAATGTCACATAAAGCAGGATTCGTGAGTATCATCGGTAAGCCTAATGCGGGTAAATCGACCTTGATGAATGCCCTAGTGGGTGAAAAGATGTCCATCATAACCCCTAAGGCTCAGACAACTAGACATCGTATCATCGGAATAGTTAACGATGAAGATTATCAGATTGTTTTTTCTGATACTCCCGGAGTAATTAAACCGAATTATGACCTTCAAGAGTCGATGATGAACTTCGTGATGAGTTCCTTGATCGATGCCGACGTTATTTTATTTGTTACAGACATCCATGAAAAATACGATGAAAACGATGTATTGGAAAAATTAAGGAATACTAGTTCTCCAGTTGCGGTCATCATCAATAAAGTCGACAAGTCATCCGAGGAAGAGGTGAAAGCGAAGATTGCTTTCTGGGAAGAAAAGATCAATCCAGATACAGTATTCCCTATCTCTGCTTTGTTGGGTTATAATGTGGAAGCTGTAATGGCTTACATCAAAAGTAAACTACCGGTTCACCCACCTTATTATGAAAAGGATGAATTGACCGATAAGAGCATGCGTTTCTTTGTTTCTGAGATCATCCGTGAGAAGGTATTCAAACTATATGACAAGGAAATCCCTTATAGTACGGAGGTGGTGGTGACTTCATTCAAGGAAGAAGCACATATTACCCGTATCGCGGCAGAAATCATAGTAGAGCGTGATTCGCAGAAGAACATCATCATCGGAAAGGCTGGAGCCATGATCAAGAAAGTCGGAACCTATGCGCGTCAGGATATTGAGGAGTTTATTGGCGGAAAGGTCTTCTTGGAACTGTTCGTGAAGGTGCTACCCGATTGGAGAAGCAAGAAAAACTACCTGAAGAGGTTTGGATATGAAGATTAAACGAAAAGGCTACCCGAGGGTAGCCTTTCGTCCTTATTACAATTTTACCATTTAGGGTTTTGTTCAATTTTATTGTTTATAGCTATTTCATTAGTTGGAATAGGCCATAAATAATCTTTTTCAGGGTCAAATTTGCGCAGGTTGGCTTCCTGTAAAATAATATGCCCTTTGCTGTCAACCGGCGTATCACTTGCCCATTTTTCTCCTGTTGTGGTCAGGAATTCGGTGAATAGATAACTACCGATCAAAGGTTTCTTCATTTCTACTTCAGCGGTTTTCCAACGGATCATGTCCCAATAAGCCAATCCTTCGAAAGCCAATTCCACGGAACGCTCTCGGCGGATTTCTTCGCGCATATTGAGGCCATTGATGTTCAAAAAATCATTGCTGAGCTTTGGCATATCCACAAAATTTGGAGCTTCTGCTGTCCCGATATTCACCTGAGGAAGGCGTGCTCTCAACAGATTGATGGATTGGTCCAGGTCAGCATCGGAGATGCTTTCGTTGAGCTCATAGCTTGCCTCTGCATAGATCAGAAGGACCTCAGCATATCTCAAGACCGGTTTGTCAATATAGGAGGCCTGAAGGGCCCAATATTCCTTGTTGGCATATTTGCGGACTCCGTAACCACTTCGGTGCATCCTTGGGTTAGGAATGGTATAGTCGCTGCTGGCGATAAATTCGTCTCCCGTTTTGAATAGCGTGAAACTCATGCGAGGATCCTTTTTGTTGAAATATGCATTATATTTCATATCCTTGGTCGGTTCCACGTATAATTTTGATTTACTGATAGGCAAACCATCCGCCATCAAATAATTGTCTACAAAATTCTGGGTTGGCACCGCGTTACTACCTTCATAATAGCGCTGAACAGGGGTACTGGTGACACTGTTCTCGCGATTGACACCATACTGCCTTACAATGACATTTTCTTTGTTGGCACTGCCCTCTCCTGCCATTTGGAACAGATTATAATAGGCTTCATCGGTTCTTTGTCCATTCGCTCCTGTTTTGGCTTGCGAGAACAAAGCATATTGTTTAGAATCCATTACTTCTTTGGCAGCATCCCTTGCGATGGTCAGGTGTTTCTTGGCATCGCCATATTTATGGAATTTCTCTCTCGTTCCTTCAAATAATGCGACCCTAGCCTTGAAAGCCAAAGCAGCTGTTTTTGAAATGCGACCATACTCTTTTGCTGCGATTAGCTCATCATGTCCCCTTAGGTATTGGGCAGCGATATCCAGATCTTTCAAGATCAGATCTAGGATTTCTGCGCGGGAAGCACGCGGAGCGAAAACTTCAGGATCGTCCACTTTCAGGGTCTTGGTGATCATAGGAACACCACCGAAACGGATGAACATCTTGTAATAAGACATCGCACGGAAGAAGTGTGCCTCACCAACATACCAGTTTACTTCTTTCTCTGTAGCTCCTTTTTCTAAGACAATGGGTGCATTTTCAATCAGCTTGTTCGCTTGGAAAATGGAGAAATAATCATAATCAGCACTGGTAGCTGGAGTGGCTCTTGAACCGTCGCTGATACGTGTGGCATCGCCACTATTGGAAAAACCGTAGCTAGACCAGACATCTTCTGACACATCGCCGGATGCTAAGCCAGGTAAGGTGGTGTAGAAATAGTTGGCAGCCATTTTTAAGTCGTTTACTGTATTCCAGTAATTGACGTCGTTCATGAAAGTCTCCGGAACCTCATTGACTTCGCAAGAACTTAACCCTGAGAAGATCAGGGAACCTATCATTAAATATATAAATCTCTTTTTCATGATGTCAATTTTATAAGTCGATATTCAAACCAAATGAAACAGTCGTCGCGAATGGATAAGGGGAAACCTTACTGTCTTCGGGTCTGATCTCAGGGTCAATTGCACCTTTAAATACGCCTAATTTTGAAATGGTCAGGATATCTTCAGCAGATACATAAAGTCTAATCCTGTTGACAGGAAGTTTCGCAACTTGGTCTTTGCTCAAGGTATATCCTAACTGTACATTCTTTAATCGGGCATAAGCACCGCTCAAGTACCATTTATCTGAATTTTGGAAGTTATGGCTTCCTTCTAGGTAAGGTCTAGGGAAGGCTGCATTTCTATTGTCCTCGGTCCAATAATCCATCTGGAAATCCATAGGTAGGTAGTAGGAATACAACTGCGGTTGGATCAATTCATTACTAGGTTTCAAGAAACGCTTGCCGATACCTTGGATAAAGAATGAAAAATCGAAATGTTTATATCCTAAATAGGCATTGATTCCATATTGATAGCGCGGATTGGTATCACCTAAATAAACCAAGTCTCCTGTTTTTCCGACGATGTTTTCTCCTGGCGTAATGATTCCATCATTGTCAATGTCCAGGTACTTCACATCACCGATTCCCGGCACGCCGGTTTTGTTGATGAAGCGCTCGTAACTCGGTGCATTTTCCAAGTCTGCTTCATTCTGGAAATAACCATCGGTTTTGTAAGCCCAGATTGAATTCATGGCATAGCCTTCAACCAACTTGTTTGATCCGGAATAAACGATGTTATTTGCACCACCGTAACGCACTAATTTGTTTTTATTGTCAGCTAAGCTAACGCCGATGTTATAGTTAAAATCATCTCCAACTTTATCACGGTAGCCTATGCTTGCTTCCCAACCCCAAGTCTTTAATTGCCCTTGGTTTGATTTTGGAATATTGACCCCAATCGTTGCTGGCATACTGATACTCACCAACATATTGTTGTTGAACTTTTGGAAGTAATCAAAAGAACCGAATAACTTGCGGTCCAATAGACTGAAATCTAGACCTAAGTTCCTGGTTTCAATGGTTTCCCAAGAAAGATCTTTAGCCGGAAGAGCTCCCTGTGTGATATAAGTTTGTTTGATATCATTCAAGAGCACATTGGAACCGGTCCCCAAGAGGGCGATGTAATCATAAAAACCGATACCTATCTTGGAACCTACCTTACCCCAAGAAACTCTAGGTTTCAACTCGTTGATATAAGTTGTAGCGCCTTGGAACCAATCTTCTTTTGCCACATTCCAACCTGCAGAGAATGAAGGGAAGACTTTTACACGCACATTAGGAGAAAGCCTGGAGCTTTCATCGCTACGGATAGTCGCTTCGAACAGGTATTTTTCTTTGTAGTTGTAATTGAAACGACCAAAATAAGACTGCATTTTCTCACGCTCACCATATTGGCTATGTGATTTATTCAATGGGTCTGAGGTGAAGTTCAAACTCGGATTATCATTTACATATAGATTTTTGGAAGAAGCCGATACAAACTGGTATTCATGGTCATAAAACTGATAACCTCCCATTAAGTGGAAATTATGATTCTCAGCAACCGTTAAATCATAATCAACTACCGCTTGCACATTTTGTTTCAAGGTCTTGTAATTGGTAATTGAATAATTGTTAGGGTTATTCAATTGAGATTTTGTGTTTGGTGTTGGCCCAGAATAATAATCTACCGTTCTTCTGAAGTTTCTGTTCTGAAGATCGATGCTTTCACGGCTGTACATCAACTTAACCTCTAAGCCTTTCACAAAATTGTTGATCGTAGCGGTTACATTGTTGAAGTAAGTTCTCTTGAGGTCATCATTGAAACCACCGTCCTTCATCATGGCATAACCAAAGGCCGATGAAGTTCCACTTCTGTAGTAGGTGCCATCTTCATTATAGATCGGGAACCTCATCCGCGAGGAATAGAACTGCCTAAGAATGGAGTTACCACCACCATCGATGGAGTAGCCACCATCTTGCGGGTTATCGGTTTTTTGATTGATAAAGGCGTTGCCGATATCTAATTTCAAATAGTCGTTTACCTGCGCTGAGATATTGGCCCTGGCATTGATCCTGGCGAATTTATCGTCACCGACCTTAAACATCCCGTTTTGGGTCATATTACCCAAGGAAGCCATGTAAGTTATCTTTTCACTACCTCCAGAAAACTGGATATTGTTATTGTAGATATTGTATTTCTTTTGGATGACCTGATCTAAGATATTTTGTTGATTGTATGTTCTCCATTGACCATTGGAACCTAGCACGAAGGTAGGGCCGTTTACGGCGTATCCTAAATCTTCCTCGGAGTATTCTGCTGCAATACCTGCATTTTTACGGGCAAGGTTTACATAGTTCATCTCATCGATCAAGGAAAGGCGATCGGGCATAGCGCCTGGTCTTTGGATCCCTAAGTTGCTGGACACGGATATCCTGCCCACTCCAGAGGTACCTTTTTTGGTTGTTACCAAGATTACCCCACCAGCAGATTGAGCACCATAGATGGCGGTCGCTCCTCCATCCTTCAGGATACTGATGTTTTCAACATCATTTGGGTTCAAAGCGACAAAGGTTTCCTCCGAACTGATCACTCCATCGATAACGATCAAGGGACCTACGGAACCATTCGCTGAAGTTTCACCGCGAACGGAGATATTCAGGCCTTGGGCTCCGGGTCTACCCGAGTTCCTTGTCACGACCAAACCAGGGGCTGCACCTTGCAACATATTGGTAATGGTTGGCGAAGGTCTGTTTTGGAGCACCTTGGCATCTACTTGGGATACCGCACTGGTCAAGTTGGTCTTTTTCTGGTTACCATAGCCGACCACCACGATCTCATCAAGAGCATCTTCAGAAGGGGAAAGGATAACGCTATTCGCAGCAGAAGCAGTCACTTCCTTCGGTTGAAAACCGATATAAGAAAAGGTCAGGATGGATGAACTGCTTGCCACTGAAATAGTAAACTTACCGTCTGTTCCTGTAGAAGTGCTTTGCCCTTCATTCTTTACCGCTACGGTCACTCCTGCTAGTGGATTGCCATCCAAATCTTTTACTGTTCCGGTAATTTCCGTTTGGAGAGGATTGATCTTAAAATTGGTCGCGTAGTTTGACGCTAGTATTGGTTTCCCTTCAGTTCCATAGGTTGTGGAAGCGAAGAGCAGCGAGGGGGATATTAAAGCAAAATGAATAAACGCTTTTGATAACCTCACTTTGTTAAAGTAATGTTTTCTTCTCATTTCATTTTCGGTGAATAGTTTTTAGACTTATATGGCTATTTCTGGAATAATGGTAGGGAATAATTTAATATTCCACGAACAATCAATTAACACAAACGATTGTGTTAATTACGAAAACGATTGAGATAATAATTTTATGAAATAATTAAACAGCAACAGTTAATAGGTAGTTTTTGTTAATTGCCGATTATCGTCAAGTAGCTCTTTTAGGTAAAATAATTTTATCAGGATTAACTCTTTTAACAAAAACTGCAATATTAACTATCTTTTTATCTCTAAAAAGAGCTGAATATTAATTAGGAAAAAAGAAATATAGATGATACTGCGCGAAGAGCATTGAGGGCGAAAAATGAAGGTTAAAGGCATAAAAAAGACCGCCTCAGGGACGGTCTTATATGTGGATATTGATAAGTTCTTAATTACTTAACGATATAGTTCCAACCAAATGGATCATCGATCTTTCCGTATCTCAATTCATTTAGATAAGCCAACACCTTGTTAGAGAACTCACGTCCTTCAACAGGCGGAAGTGTGTAGTCTTGACCATTGAATCCGATTCTATCGATATGGGTAATGGTGGCAGCAGTACCAGCAGCAAAGGCTTCTGTTACATCTCCTGCTTCGATTCCATCGATCAGTTCTTTTACAGATACTTTTCTCTGTTCTGCTTTGTAGCCCCACTTCTCAGCAAGCTCCATAATGGTACGTCTAGTAACACCATGTAAGATAGTGTCTCCATGTGGTGTGATTATGGTATCACCAATGCGGAAGATCAAGTTAGCTGTTCCAGCTTCTTCAATGTATTTGTGTTCCAATGCATCTGTCCACATGATTTGGTCATACCCTTCGTTGTTGGCCAACTGAGTAGGATAAAGTGACAAGGCATAGTTACCTGCATTTTTAGAGAATCCAACACCACCTTCAGCAGCACGCGTATAATGTGTTTCTACTTTCAAGCTGATTGGTTTGCTATAATAAGCACCAACCGGACAGGTGATGATAATGAATTGATAAGATTTAGAAGGGTGGACACCTAAAGCAGCTTCAGTACCGAACATAAAAGGACGGATATAAAGTGCGGTACCTTCTTTGGATGGAATCCAGTTACGGTCTACATCCAATAGTTTTTTTAAGCCATCCAAGAAGATTTCCTGAGGAACTTCAGGCATTTCAAGTCTTTTTGCAGATTTATTGAATCTTTCCCAGTTTTTATCAGGGCGAAAGATGCTCACGGTGCCATCTTGGAATTTATAACCTTTAATTCCTTCAAAGATAGCCTGTCCATAATGTAAGGCAGACATGGAAGGGCTTACACTCAGGTTCCCATAAGGCACAATCTTAACATCTTCCCATTGCCCGTTGTCATAATTGGCAACCAGCATGTGGTCAGACATTATTTTTCCAAAAACTAAATGATCGAAGTCTACTTGAGAAATTCTTGATTGTTGGGTAGGCTCAACTTGAATAGTGAAATTATCTATGGCACTCATATCAAAAAGAATATTTATTGCTGTGCAATTTAGGTAAAAAAAACAAAAGCATAAATGAATAATGGATTTATAATCGTCCAATCTCCACAAATGCGAGCGACTCCTGTTGATTTCTTAAGAATTTAGCATTTTAGCTATAATGAAATATGTATGTTTTCCTATTCATAACTGTATAGTGTTTGCTATACAGATCATACCCTAAAATGCGGAGATTTATTGTTTATTACTTGATTTCTTTCTCGGTACAGTATTTGGAATAGGCTCAATGCTTTTTAGCAAATCTTTGAAAAGGATTTCTAACCAAGAATTGTAAGTGCAAAAGATAATTTTTATTTCTGTTTTCGGACAGGCTGCTAAAATAAAAAGGCTTGATTTGCTAAAAATAAAAGGCATATAATTAAAGGTTTAACTAAGTAATCCTAAAAATGGAAAGACAATCGACTGATTTTAATGCTCAAGCCACTCCGACAGTTGGAGTATGGAAATTTATCCTAGGTTTTTTTATCTACCTGTACAAAACTGCAATCCGTCCCTAATCAATAGCTGCTCCGAATAACATATCGCATATTACCCACATCTACCTAGCTGCCTTTTGGGCTAGAAATAAAAAAAATTAAGATGCTTGGATTAACTTCAATAGTGGTTCCAGGTATTCCCTGCTATTAGCCAATCGAGGAACTTTGTTCTGTCCTCCTAATTTCCCCCTACTTTTCATCCAGGTATAAAAACTTCCCTTCGCCGCATTGTGAATGATCGGGAAAGATAAAGCCATATTTTTATAACGTTTAGCGTCGTAGTCGGAGTTAATCTCCCGAAGGGTGGCGTCTAGGATTTCGCCAAATCTCTGGAAATCATCTGGTTCTTGTTCAAACTCGATGATCCACTCATGTGCACCAGCGGTCTTATCGTTGAAATACACCGGACCAGCTGTATAATCTTGGATGGTAGCTCCTGTAGCCTTACAAGCAACCTGCAATGCTTGGTCCGCATTGTCCACGATTACCTCTTCCCCAAAAGTATTGATATATTGCTTTGTTCGCCCCGATATCTGGAATCGATAAGGAGACAAGGAAGTAAAACGGATGGTATCCCCAATCTTATAACGCCAAAGTCCCGCATTGGTGGAAATGATCAACGCGTAGTTTTTGCCCAATTCAACCTCATGCAGACATAAGGTCTTAGGGTGTTCTTCATTGATCTGGTCCATTGGAAGGAATTCATAATAGATTCCATAGTCCAGCATTAACAGAAGATCCTCAGAATCAGAACGGTCTTGAAGTCCGAAATAGCCTTCGGAAGCATTATAGTTCTCCAGATAGTACATGTTATCGGAAGGGATCAATTTCTTGAACTGCTCTCTGTAAGGCTTGAAACTAACGCCGCCATGGCTATAGAATTCAAGATTAGGCCATACTTCCAATAGGTTATCCTTTCCAGTGATCTCAAGGATACGGTTTGCCATGACCATGTTCCATGTCGGAACACCAGCCAAGCTCGTTACGTTTTCCTTGATGGTAATCTGCGCAATCTGCTCGATCTTTTCCTCGAAATTGGGATTTAAAGTAACCTCAATGTTAGGTGTCCGTTTAAACTCAGCCCAGAAAGGGAGATTGCGGATAAGGATGGAAGACAGATCCCCATAGTAAGAATCGGGGCTGAAATTATTGATCTGTGATGATCCGCCAATAACGACAGATTTCCCAGTGAAGACCTTGTTTTCAGGCTTATTATGGCAATAGATGGAAAGCATGTCCTTACCCCCTTGGTAATGGCATTCTTCCAACGCTTCGATACTGACTGGAATAAATTTACTGCGGTCTGAAGTAGTGCCCGAGGATTTCGCGAACCATTTGATATCGGATGGCCAAAGGATATTCTGTTCACCTTTAATCATGCGGTCTACATATCCCTTGATATCATCATAATCTTGGATTGGGACACGTTCCTTGAATTCATCAGGGGTAAAAATGCTGTTATAGCCATATTTCTTTCCCCATTCAGTTGCTTCAGCAGCAGAAACTAGGCTTTGAAACCATTCATCTTGAACATCGTGAGGATACTTCATGAATAGATCAATCTGATGCATCCGCTTTTTCATTATCCAAGTAAAAAGAGAATTCAATAAAGCCATAGGTTTATTTTCTGCTATATTTTTTTAGAATTTTTTACGTCTTAATTCGAAATGTCTACCCAAATAGAACTTACGTGCAAGTTCATTGTCGGCAATTTCTTCTGGGGTACCGGTCAGCATGATCTTCCCTTCCGTCAACAGGTAAGCTCTATCTGTGATGGAAAGAGTTTCTTGAACATTGTGGTCAGTGATCAGGATTCCGATATTTCTGGTTTTCAATTTGGCTACGATAGTTTGGATTTCTTCCACGGCGATGGGGTCAACACCTGCAAAAGGCTCATCTAAGAGAATAAAGTTAGGGTTTGCGGCCAATGCTCTGGCAATCTCCGTTCTCCTTCGTTCACCACCCGACAAGAGGTCGCCACGATTCTTGCGGACGCGGTGCAAACTGAACTCAGTCAATAACTCTTCCAGTTTAGCCTTGCGCTCTTCTTTGTTGGGATAATGGATTTCCAATACGGCTAGGATGTTGTTTTCAACAGATAGCTTCCTAAAAACTGAAGCTTCCTGAGCAAGATAACCGATTCCGCGCTGCGCACGCTTGTACATTGGGTCTTGCGTTATTTCCAAGTCATCTAAGTAGACATGTCCATCATTAGGTTTAATCAATCCAACGATCATATAAAAGGAAGTTGTCTTTCCGGCACCGTTAGGACCTAAAAGACCTACGATTTCCCCCTGTTCAACATGGAAGGATACATCGTTTACTACTGTTCGCTGTTTATATTTTTTGATTAAATGTTCTGCTCTTAGAATCATGTGAATAAACCCTTATTTGCAAATATATTTTTTAAAATCGAATTGCCTTTACATTTAGTTGCAAATTCTTCTTGCCACGCCAAGAGTTTTCCTCAATACTGAAGCATATATCGAAAGGTTTCCCCGAATTGATCAGCTCGGCAAATTCGCCTAAACCAAAGCCTATACACTCAAATATAGCGGAATCCTCCTGTTTTACTGAAAACTTTAGATGCGTACTGCCAACGACATTGGCATTGTTACCCATCGTCACGCCTCTGCAAAGAAAAGTTGGAGCTTCATTCTGCGGACCAAAAGGTTGGAATTGACTCAAGATCCTATAAAACTTAGGATCAATCTCTGAAAGCCTGATTTCCTTTTCAATAGAAACCTCCTGCTGCAGCATCTCAGGTTTGATGCTTTTGCTCACGACTTCTTCAAAACGTTGTTGAAAAAGACCAATATTATCTGTAGGCATGGTTAACCCTGCTGCATATTTATGACCACCATACTGATCCAACAAGTCGCTACATTCGCTCAATGCTTCATATAAGTCGAATCCGAGTACCGATCTGGCAGATCCTGCGATATGCCCATTAGTATTGGTCAGGATAATGGTAGGTCTATAATATCTTTCGGTCAATCGAGATGCGACGATCCCGATCACCCCTTTATGCCAATCCTCCTTATAGAGAACGGTGGTATTTCTAGTCTGCAGATGCACATTGTTATCCAACAAATCCAATGCTTCTTTCGTAATCTTCAGATCAAAGTCCTTACGGGCTTTATTCTGATCATCTACACTGGCAGAGAACACTCTCGCTTCAGGCAAAGTCTTTGCAATCAATAATTTCACGGCATCTTTTGCATGGTCTATCCTACCGGCCGCATTGATTCGTGGACCAATCTGAAAGACGATATCATTTACCGTAAAATGACCAGATTTATGGGTAGAAAGATTGATCAAAGCCTGAAGACCACAACACGGGTTGCTGTTCAGCTTTTTCAATCCAAAGTGTGTCAATATTCTGTTCTCACCAGTAATGGGTACAATATCCGAGGCAATGCTAACCGCCACCAGATCCAGATATTGATATGCCAAATCCATTGACATTTTGTTTTGCTTGATAAAAGCTTGAATGATCTTGAATCCGATGCCACAGCCTGATAATTCCTTGTAAGGATAAGGACAGTCTACACGCTTAGGATCCAGTACCGCAACGGCATTAGGAAGGATATCGCCCGGCAGGTGGTGGTCACCGATGATGAAATCGATTCCTTTGGCATTTGCATATTCAATTTTATCGACCGCTTTGATACCACAGTCCAAGGCAATGATCAAGGAGAAACCATTCTCCTTTGCATAATCGATCCCCTTATTGGAAATCCCATAGCCTTCCGCATAGCGATCTGGAATATAGAACTCTAATCCCGTATGGAAGTCACGGAAAAAACTGTAGACAACAGATACGGCAGTGGTTCCATCGACATCGTAGTCACCATAGATCAAAATCTTTTCTTTATTGCCGATGGCACGTTCAATCCGGTCGATTGCTCGGTCCATGTCTTTCATCAGAAAAGGATCGTGAAGATGGTCAAGAGAAGGGCGGAAAAAGTCTTTCGCTTGGTCGAAGGTTTCGACCTCACGGTTTATTAAAAGTTCTGCAATTATATGGTTTACACCCAGCTCCTGTTGTAGCTTCTTCGCCTGCTCTACGTTCTTTTTAGGTTTCAGCACCCACCTTTTTTGCATATCTTTGCCTTATAATAAACGTGTAAAGATACATTATATCAGGGGACTTACCTAATGAGGACCTCGATGTAAAATGATATGCACACATAACTGTCAAGATAACAAACAAATACAAATGGCTCGAGCGCATTCACTATTTGAAGGTTCCTACTCTGTAGATATAAGCAAGCAATTTATCCCCTTCGACCCAAAAAAAGATGATCCAAAAGATAGACCCGGATCGTTGTTCATTCATGTACACCCTTTTCTAATTGAAACCAAAGATGGCCTTATCGTCCTTGATACTGGTCTTGGGCTACGCAATGAAAACAATGAATTGGTCATCCATGAGAACATCAAAAAACTAGGTTTCTCTATCGATGACGTACGTTATGTTCTAATGTCCCATCTGCATAAAGATCATGCAAGCGGCATGGTGGACATCAAAGATGGCGTAAAGCGCTTGGCTTTTCCAAATGCGGAATATGTTATCCAAGAACAAGAATGGGAAGCAGCCTACAGCTCTGAATCCCCTTCCTATCGCACTGAGGTATTTGATGTATTGCAGAGAAGTGGCAATATCTTGTTTGTGAATGGAGATGGACAATTGACTCCAGAGATCCGCTATGAGCTTTCAGGAGGACACAGCGAGTTCCACCAGGTATTCCATGTAGAAACCGAGGGTGAACATTTTTTCTTTGGAGGAGATGAATTACCCGAACCCGAGGAAATCTTCCGAAGCTTTATTGCCAAGTATGACTTTGACGGCAGGAAAGCCAGGGACCTACGCGCAAAATATTGGGCTGCAGGTGCTCCAGAGGGCTGGGTCTTCTTATTTTACCATTCAAAAAATATCGCGGTTGGGCGGCCAGAACAGAAGCCGGATGGCAGTTATAAGATCGTAAATGCCGAATAATCCATTCAGAATCGATATATTTGAGGATAACGAAAAATAATTTTTCTAATTTTTAATTAAATAAAAGGAAATCATGTCGATAGTTAGAGAAAGTGACCTAATTGGTATCGGTAAGAAATACCAAATTGAAACTGATGCTGGAGACAATATGGTGGTTGTCATCCATGATGACGGACGCAGAGAGTTATACCGCCATGAGGATGATGATAACGAAACCCACTGTGTGATGACATTGTCGGATGAGGAGTCTCGTCAGGTTGCCGGAATCTTAGGAGGGCTTTCCTATAAGCCCAAGGCATTGGAAACCATCGAGGTGGCATTGGACGACCTACGCATTGAATGGTACAAGGTTGGCGAGTCTAACGACGGAGTCAACAAGAGTATCGGTCAATTGGAGGTCAGACAGCGTACCGGAGCTTCCATTATCGCTGCTATCCGCGAAGAGGAAACCATTATTAATCCAGGCCCCGACTACGTTATTACGCCGGGAACCACCCTGGTAATCGCCGGAAAGCAGAAAAACATCAAACTTTTAAAGGAAATATTACTATAAGAATAACATGCACAGTAACCTCATCATAGAAATTGGAATCGCAGTACTATTAGTAGCTTCAGTTGGCCTACTTGCCAATAGACTAAAATTTTCAGTGATCCCCTTTTTTATCGTGATTGGTATGGTACTGGGCAATCAATCTTATCCCAAATTCATAGCAGATTTCTTAGCCAGTGTCAACAACGAGGGATTAACCTCTACTGTCGACTCGGTATGGTCTTTCCTGACCTTTACCGAAAGCAAACCGTTCATCGACTTTATGGGACGGCTGGGAGTGCTTTTCCTTTTATTCTATTTAGGGCTTGAGTTTTCAGTCGGTAGGCTTATCAAATCGGGGAAATCAATCGTAGCAGGCGGAAGTATCTACGTCGTGCTCAATTTTTTCTCTGGGCTATTGGTCGGATGGATGATGAACCTCCCATTCAAAGAAATGATGGTCTTGTGTGGTATTATGACCAGTTCGTCCACCGCCATTGTTGCCAAGGTATTGACCGACCTGAAACGTACTGCCAACCCTGAAACCGAAGTAATCATGGGGATGATCATGTTTGATGACCTGTTTATCGCCATGCATATTTCCTTTTTATCGGGCTTAATCCTTACTGGAGGCGGTTCATTCTGGACCGTAGCAGGGACTTCCCTATTGGCGCTAGGCTTCATCCTATCTTTCCTGATCCTTGGAAGGAAGCTCGTGCCATTCATCGACAAGCTCCTTCAGGAGAAATCCTCAGAACTGTTTATCCTGATTATTTTCAGCTTACTGTTTGTCATTGCGGGCTTCTCTGAAACCATCCATGTGGCGGAAGCCATTGGCGCACTGATGGCAGGATTGGTCTTTGCAGACTCCAAATACCTAAAGAAAATCGAAGGAATGGTCTTGCCATTCAAGGATTTCTTTGGTGCCATGTTCTTCTTTAGCTTTGGTCTATCCATTGACATGTACAGCCTCGGTGGTGCTGTTGGCTGGGCAACCTTTGCCGCAGCAATAACAGTGGTAGGCAACGTCGCTTCCGGTTATTTTGCAAGCCGCTTCTCCGGGTTGAAACCAAAGAATTCAGTAGATATTGGCTTTACTCTATCGGCAAGAGGAGAATTCTCTATTATCATGGCCAATATTGGTAAAGCAGGCAAGCTCCTTCCCGTTATACAATCCTTTGTGGTGGTCTATGTATTGATCCTTTCTATTATTTCCCCATTATTGACCAAGGAATCTAGAAAAATCTGGAACAAGCTTGCCGGTCAAGACGATACCGTCAAGAAGCCTAAGAAAAAGCTCAGTGACCTCGAGGCCAGCGTACAAGAGAAAAATTAATCCTCCTGCTTACATCTTGGCATCCATCAGCTTCTCTGACTTCGTCGCTGGAGCTCCCGTAGTCATTTTAATCACAAATGCTCGTTCTGCTTTGAAATCAGCAGGAATGATCACATCATAGTAGGTGTTTTTATCCAGGTCAAGACCAATATCAGAATGTTTCACTTGTAGTTTTTGCCCGTTTGAAAGCAGAACAGCTTCTACAGGAACTTCAGTAGCTTTTTTAGGAATAGCAATCCTGGCAATATTGTTTACTGGTCTATTGAACACCGTTAGATATAGATTTTTATCCTTCTGCGTCAGGTAGCCCAATTTTGTTTTTGGAAGATCTGCATGTCTCACCCCGTAAACTGCCTCTCCATTTACTTTCATCCAATCCCCTAATTCCTTCGCTATCTTATCCTCCTCGGGATGCATCAAACCTTGGCCGTCAGGACCAAAATTCAACACAAAATTACCATTCAGTGAGACCGTATGCATCAACATGTCCAAAAGGTCATCCGTAGTTTTCGTATAGATCCCCGACCAGTCTTTCATATAACCCCAGCCATTAGGAGGTATCGTCATTACCGCATCCCAATCATTGCCATCAAGCCATTCAAATTCCTGTGGCAATTTCCTTTCCCAGCCCTGCTCATAATCACCAAGGATCTTCCCATTGCTGTCAAAATGCCTTTTGCCATGTTCATCGTTCCTAAACCTCGAACCGATAATCAAACCGGGATGCTTGGCCCGCAATTCCTTTTCTAAGTTATAGGTGAAATCATAGGCCTTCACCCAAGATTGATCCCAAGTACCATCAAACCAAAATCCTTTGATCTGCGGGTAGTTAGCCAATAGTTCCAACAATTGATTTTTTGTATACTGCAAGAAACGATCGTACTTCTTCTTTTCGTCCTCCGTCTTTGGTTCTTTAGAAAGATAGTCTGGATTATTCCATTCCAAAATGGAGAAATACAGATAGACATCAATCCCTTCAGCAGTATAGGCATCCACAACCTCCTTCACGATATCCTTCTTATAAGGTGACTTGGTAATATTGTAGCCAGAATACTTGGTTGGCCAAAGGGCAAAACCATCATGATGCTTGGTCGTAAAGATCATGTACTTTGCACCCATATCCTTAGCTTGCTTAGCCCATTGCTTGGCATCAAAATCCTTCGGATCAAACTTTTTATAAAGGTTATCGTAGGTTTCTTTCCAGTTCTTCGGCGCAGTAGGTCCAGACCAAGTCCTGATCCATTCCGAAGCAGCAGCACCTTTTCTGGCGCTCACCCCTTCCCATTCATTCCCCGGAATGGCATATAAGCCCCAATGGATAAATTGCCCCAGGCCATAATTGCGGAAGGCCTCCATATTGGCATCGGTACGGTGCTCAGGTGTCAATGAGCCATATTTCACCTCCGTATGTTTAGTCGGTTTCACTTTCGGACCAGTCCATTGCCCATAAGAGTCTTGGCTAAATATCAAGCCTAAGACTGCAACACATATCGTTTTAAGTATGCTTTTCATAGGTTTTAATTATTGTAGGGTCCAGGTCATTTCATCAGTCAACACTTCGTTGCCACTATTCCCTTTCGCCTGTATCTTATTTTCCCCTTGTTTCAATTCCACATTATCAACGACCCAATGCTTCGAGTTTACTCCTTGTTTTGCTTGGTATTCTTTACCATTAACGATCAGCTGGACTTTAGAAAGATTAGAGAACAATTGGATCTTGCTGTTTTTATGCGTGCGGATACTATCCCTGCGATTTGCCAGATAGATCATAGGTTCAGGGTTCCAATTGGCTTTATACCAATAGAAGGAATCCTTTTTCCTTTTACGATCAAAGGTAATCAGCCCTTTTAGGTTTCGCGCATTTACACCACCACGGTTCCAAGCAGGCACAGCAAACTCAAAACTGTTCCATAGATAAGAAGCCAAGATGATTGGGTTCTTTTCAATGGCAGCCCATTGCTGAATATGCGTCTCAGTCTGGTAATTCTCAGGGAATGCTTTCCCCGAAATCACATCCTTTGGTGCCTCAACCTCTTCCTTGCCAATATCGATATTCCCATCAGCACCATATTCCGAAAGGATAATCTTGTATTCAGGAAAATCCTTCTGCACTTTCTGTGCCCAAGGTCCCAAATCCTCGATCTTGCCTCCATACCAACCAAAATAATGGTTGATACCCTGCACATCGGTACTTAAATTCTCCTGCCTATCAATCACATTGTATCCCGTAACGGCAACCGTATAGCGATCAGGGTCCAATGTTTTAGCGATATCGTTCAATTCTCTCGACAATACAGGCACCTGTTCATCGGCAGTCTTGGAATAGACTTCATTATGCACTCCCCAGATATAGATGGATGGATGGTTAAAGTTTTGCTTCACCAATTCGACCATTTGCTGCTTGGCGTTATCATTCTCATAGTAGGAAACCCTATTGACAAAAGGTATTTCAGCCCAGGTCAAGAAGCCTATCGAATCTGCCAAAGCATACATCTGCGGCGACTGCTGATAATGCGCCAATCGAATGGTCGTGGCCCCCATTTCCTTGATCAGCATCATATCCTCCTTATGCTGTTCAAAGCTCAATGCTGAGCCAAATCCTTCTCGGTCCTGATGCCTGGTCACTCCATACATTGGATATTTCTTACCATTTAGAAACACGCCCTTATTAGCGATCATTTCGATGTGACGGATTCCCAATGGCTGCTTTACGGCATCAAGCTCTTTGCCATTGGCGGTAATCTTTGCCGTTAAAGAATATAGATAAGGATCCCTGATTCCATCCCATAGATGCGGGGATTTCATTTTGATCGTTTCATTCACATAGGTCACCCCTTGCGGCGAAATCTTAACGGGATATTTCTGCGTTTCAACCGTTTTGCCCTGATCATCCTTGATTTCTAGGCTCAACTCCACCTCTTGGATGGTCTTTTCCTTAGTTTCTAATTTTGCCTCAACCTGAATATCCGCAGATTTGCTCGATACATTTTTCTGTCTGATAAAAATCCCAGGAGCAGCTTGATCCGTAACCACAAAATTGGTTTTGTTGGTCGTAATCAGGTGCACAGGTCTATAAATACCACCATATACAGGAAAAAGGAAATGGTTGATCGGGATAATATCCTTTCTCGATTTATTGTCTGCAATGACCGTAATGCTATTGTCCTTTCCATATTCAATGGAATTACTGATTTCAAAGACAAACATGGAATAGCCACCTTTATGTTCTCCAATATAATTTCCGTTGACAAACAACTGCGCCACGGCACCAACGCCTTCAAACTTCAAAAAGGTCCTTCTATTCTTATCAGCCTCATCCGGATGAAATGTTTTCTGATAAACAGCCTTCCCTTCAAAGAAGTTCCGATCCTTCTGCATATCGTCCTTATTGTAAGTATGTGGCAAGGTTATGTCTTCCCATATTTCCAGTTTGGTCCATTGCCCTTGGTTCTCAAAATATTTTTGGCCGTTTTCGAAATCAGTGAAGAAAGTGGAGTTATTTGCCTTATAGAATTTCCAGCCCTCATTAAAAGACTTTTCCATTCTAGACTGCGCAAAACCAATCGAATTGGCAAGCAATCCGACCATCATCAATAGGTACTCTTTCCTAAAAATCATTTTCTGTTTTAGATTTATATGAATCTAAGATAGTCATTTCAAAAAGCCCCTAACCTATCAATCGATTGCGCGAATAGCGAAATGGTTTTCGTAACAAAAACAGTAAGTAGAATTACCCGAATACAGGTATTTACCCCTTTTTTATTAAGCAATACCTTTGAATCAACACAAAAAATCAATCCTGTAAAAAACATGAAAAAGAAAATCCGCATTCCATTTGTCGTATTATTATCCTTGGTATTAGCATTTGCAATCAGTTCGTGCAGCAAAGACGACAAAGACGATGAAATCGAAATCGTTGAAGACCTACCAGGTAAGATCCCAGGACTTGGAAATACTGATGGAGAGCCAACTGGTCAGAAATATAGCCTTCCCGAAGGCATAGAACTGCAAGGTGAAATCACCGGATATGAAGGTGACTATAACACAACTGCCAGAGCTAGCGCTAAGAAAGCTATGGTTGCCAAAAGAGCATCTAATCTTAAAGCTGAAGTTGCAGCAGATCTTTCACCTGATTTCTCGCGTGGAAGTGGTTATTTCGTAAGGTTGGGAATCAAATTGAAAAACAGCACCTCAAGCACTAAAAAATTAGAATTACCCGCTGGACTTATCATTAAATCGAGAACTGGGGACTATCAAAATGGTGTACTATTGAAAAAGGTAAGCATCGATATCCCAGCAAACAAGACTATTTATCTGGATCTGCACATGTACTGCGGAAATGAAAGTAAATATGCTTCTTCAGAAACTGAGAAATACGATTTCGCCGTTATTTCAAATTCCTCAAGCTTACATGATTTAATCAATAGATTGAAGAATAAGAAAATCAATATTGAACAATATTTTAAAAATAATCAGGTAGATCAAAACTATAATGCAATAACCGGCAAACTTCAGGATATCCTATGGACCATCACTGATACGGAGAAAGGTCTTCAAGAAGATGATATCAAATATATCAATGAATATTTACCGAATGACTAATTCATCTAACTCTTAGAAAGAATACACTGTTATTGAAAATAGCCCTATTGGGGCTATTTTTATTTTTAAGCCCAAAAGTACCAAACCTACGAAGGAGCTCACGGATACCAATTCTATTGTTACTTTTGAAGCGCAAAAGTAACCAAACCAACGAAGGAGCTCACGGATACCAAAAACAACTCGAATCCGTAAACGCTTCGGCTCATTTAAGGTGGCTTTTCGCACGGCCTCCCACACATGGATAGAATGCCTTGTTGTCGGGAATATCTTTCAATAGATCATCCCTTTTGATGGGATGATCTATTGAAAGCATTCCAAGGCCAATCCCATCGCACAGGGCATCGGCATTCTATCCATTTTTCCGCCAAGGAAATGAGCCGGGGGCTAAAGGACTTCCTGCGGAAGGATGGTTGTTTGCCAGGATAGGCAACCCCCAGTGGGGGTGGAATATTTGTAGAAAAATTGGACTGTTTAACGGAGAACCCCTAGCGGGGGTGAAATATTTTTCTGAAAATCCCTACTGAATTCATTTCCAACTCTGAACGATTAGTGAAGAATCTGTACGGCTCTCCTTCTAGAGACTTTGTCATCTTCAATCGAAGATTGAAGAACTGTTCGTCAATTCAATAATGGCTGTCTTTGAATTTGAAGGTCCGCATATATCCGAGATGCTTCGGACGAACCTCAGCATATAAAACCTCAAATTAATGACATGGTCTAGGGGAGCAATTTTTTATTTTTTAGAATTTCTAACCCTTGTTTTTAAGGGTTTGATCTAGGTAGGCGAAAATCTCGTCTTTAGCTTGGGGTTCAAACCAGACGGTATTTCCATATTTCTTAAACCAGGTGATCTGCCTCTTTGCATATCTTCTGGAATTCTGCTTGATCTGCGAAACTGCGTCCTCCAAACTGATCTTCCCATCCAAATACTCAAAGATTTCAGCATAACCCACGGTCAAGAGGGCAGGTTTATTCCGGAAAGGCAATAAAGACTTCACTTCTTCCAGCAATCCAGCCTCCATCATCAGGTCCACCCTTTGGTTAATTCGATTGTATAGCCATTCCCGATCGGTATTCAGGCCAATCGTAATCACTTGAAAAGGTCTTTCCGTCTTCTGCTTGTTCATGAAATAAGAGATGGGCTTTCCAGAAGCCTCAAAAACCTCTATCGCACGGATTACACGTTGCGGATTATCAATATCCGCCTTATCATAATACGCTGGATCGATCTCCTGAAGCCTCTGTTTCAAGGGCTCCAATCCTTCGTTCCGAAACCATTCATTCAGCTTATCCCGGATTTCTTCACCCGCTTTCGGAAGATCATCCAAACCCTCGGTCAATGCTCTTACAAAAAGTCCAGAACCACCAACCGCGATCACTACATCTGTACTCTTGAACAGAACCGCTAAACGGACCAGAGCCTCCCGCTCAAAATCCCCAGCAGTATAATCCTCGGCAATGGAACGGGAATTAATAAAATAATGGTTTGCTTGTGCTAACTCTTCCGCATTGGGCTTGGCAGTCCCTATGCTCATTTCTTGGTAAAACTGCCTGGAATCAGCAGAAATAATGGATGTTTTAAAATGATTGGCCAATTGGATTGCCAGTGCAGTTTTTCCTACAGCTGTAGGTCCAACGACTACTATCAATGTTTTTTGCCTATTCAATTCCGTGGACATCCTTTTTTACTAATTATAGAATAAAAAAATAGATGATAGAAGCTCTATCATCTATTCAAAATCTTATTGTTGATCGATATTAATAATCTTCCTCATTAGACTTGTTCGATTCACCTTCCGACTCCTCACCTTCCTCATCATCAAACATATCATAGTCATCCTCCTCATCTACGCCATATTCTTCAGCATCTTCTGGTACAAATTCATCATCATCTTCATCATCCGCCGTAACAGGGAAATTTGCAGCCGTCAAGTTTCTTGGGGCTTCACCGATTTTCTTGAACAGGGCCGGATATTCTTTACCCTCCTCTTCTTTTAAGATCTTGATCAATTCCACATGAAAATCATAAGGACGGTCAAAGTTATACGTGTAGTAAAACTTTTGATGAGGATCATCAATAAATTTACTCAAACGAACATCCTCCACGATCAAAACGCCAGCTGCTTTCTTCCTTTCGTTCGGTAAGTAAGCAATCTCAGTACCTTTTTTCCATTGGTCATTGCTCACATAAAACGAAGAGGAACGCTCTTGGTCGTAGCCAGTACTTTTTTGAATCTGTGTGTGTAAATCTAAGAAAGTACTTTTTGAAGGCATGTCAATCTCTCTGTAAACATCTTCGTAGTCTTCAAAAGTTACTCTAAATCTATAAATCGCCATATTCGTAAAATGTATTAATTTGGATAAGCTCTATTTCAAGCTTTAAAATTACATATTTTTTTAAAAAATCAATCTGTTCAAACTTTGGTTAGCCCCAAGGTTTTCCCTTTTTCTATCATCAAGGATAGTGCTTCTTGCCTAGAGTTTGGAATTTCGCCTTCCAAAATCGCCTCGCGAATCGCTTTCTTGATAATCCCAACATGTTTTCCAGGCCCGATACCAAAGGTTTTCATGATATCATCACCATCCACAGGAGGTTGCCAGTTTCTTAGGTGATCTCGCTCTTCAACATCTTTCAGTTTTTGTTTGACGAGTTCAAAATTGTCCCGGTATTTCCTCTTTTTATATTCATTTTTGGTGGTGACGTCTGCATGGCATAGCAACATCAGATCATCGATATCATCTGCCGCTTCAAACAATAATCTGCGGACCGCTGAATCCGTCACGATATCCTTAGCCAAAACGATCGGTCTCAGGTGGAGCATCACCAATTTTTGCACAAACTTCATCTTTTCATTCAAAGGAAGCTTCAGTTCAGCAAACAATTTAGGCACCATCTTCGCACCACGGTCCTCATGACCATGGAAGGTCCAACCTACCTTTTTATCAAATCGCTTGGTAGCTGGCTTGGCTATATCATGCATGATTGCAGCCCAACGAAGCCAAAGATCATTAGACATCTCAGCTACATTGTCCAATACCTCCAGTGTATGGTAAAAGTTATCCTTATGCCCCTTACCATCTACGTATTCCACGCCGTACAATTGGTACATTGCTGGGAATATCCTCTCTAAAAGGCCGGTATCAAATAAATACTTGAAACCGATAGAAGGTTTTTCAGCAAGGATAATTTTATTGAGTTCGTCAGTAATACGTTCTTTAGAGATAATCTGAATCCGGTCAGCATTTTCACTGATGGCATTCAGCGCGGTTGAATCGATCCTGAAGTTTAATTGGGTAGCAAAACGGATGGCGCGCATCATTCTCAATGGATCATCTGAAAAGGTGATATCCGGAGACAATGGTGTTTTTATCAGCCTATTTTGGATATCGTTAAGCCCTTGGAATGGATCGATGAGTTCGCCATAATTCGACTCATTTAGCGAAAAAGCCATGGCATTGATGGTAAAGTCACGACGATTTTGGTCATCTTCCAGGGTGCCGTCCTCTACGATTGGCTTTCTGGAATCTTTTCGGTAAGATTCCTTTCTAGCACCCACAAATTCAACCTGTAGGCCTTCATAAACTAACATCGCTGTTCCAAAAGATTTATAGACAGCAACTTTCGTATGTAGTTTTTCACCTAATTTATTGGCAAAATCAATCCCGCTTCCCAAGACAAGGATGTCAATATCATCCTTAAATGGACGGCCCATGATTCTATCGCGGACATAACCGCCGATAACAAAACAGGAAACACCCTCCTGATGGGCTAATTCTCTTATTATGGAAAAAATGGGATGACTTAAATTCTCACTCATAGCAACAAAGTGCAAAAGTAATGAAATTTATAGACAACAGATGGCAGCCTTTATAAAATCCAGGCTTTACTTAGTCACGATCTTTCGATAGTCTACGGAATGCTAATGGATTTTCAGTCAGAACCTCTTGTTCTCTACGTCTATTAACTATATGTACAGCTTCAAAAATCGCTTCTAAAAATGATGCATGCGAGGCCAGATTTTTTCCAGCGATGTCGTATCCGGTTCCATGATCGGGAGAGGTACGGACAACTGGAAGACCTGCCGTGAAATTGATGCCGTTACGGGCAGCAATATGCTTGAATGGAATCAATCCTTGGTCATGGTACATCGCAAGGACCGCATCAAACTTGGTATAGGCATCAGCAGCAAAGAAACCATCTGCAGGGAATGGCCCAAAACAGAAGATATCTTCCTCATTTGCTTTCTCAATGGCTGGCTTGATGATATCCCGATCTTCAGTACCGATCAGCCCATCATCGCCGGCATGTGGGTTCAAACCTAATACAGCAATTTTTGGTTTTTGAATCCAAAAATCCTTCTTCAGGCTTTCATTCATCATCCTTAATTTGTGCAAGATGCTCTCTTCGGTAATTGAAGCGGCCACTTCCTTCACAGGGATATGTCCGGTTACAACCCCTACTCGAAGATCATCGCTCACCATAAACATCAACACATCCTTGGCTTCAAATGCATTCTGTAGGTATTCGGTATGTCCCGGAAAATTAAATCCTTCTTGCTGGATATTATGTTTGTTTATCGGTGCAGTGACCAAGGCATCAATCAGACCTGCTTTCAGATCTTCAGTAGCCTTTTGCAATGAAACAAAGGCATACTTTCCGCCAATTTCATTTTGCTCACCTAAACTGATCTTCACATCCTCCTGCCAACAGTTGATCATATTAGGACGTTTAGGGTTCGCCTGATCCGCTGAATTGATCACATTGAAACTGAAATCATTCACTCCAATGGCCTTTCGATGGAATGAGGCAACTTTGGTATTGCCATAAACTATGGGCGTAAAGAAATCCATAACACGGTTATCCATCAAGGATTTGATAATTACCTCTAAACCGATTCCGTTAATATCTCCTACTGAAATGCCTATTTTTAGTTTCTCACTCATCTTCAATGCTATTAGATATAGTCAAAAATAGCAAAAAATCATAAACATTAAGGTTCTATTGGCATTAACATGCAAATGGAACATATAATTCAAATCCTGCTCGCTTAAAAAACACTATCTTTGTGGCAAATAATTCCTATGGGTTCAGTACGCGCAAAAAAACATTTAGGTCAGCATTTCCTTAACGATAAAAATGCCGCACAACGAATTGTTGATGCATTAACTCCTTCTCTTGGCTTTAAGCAGGTCTTGGAAGTTGGACCTGGGATGGGCGTACTCTCCGATTTCTTGTTGCAAAACGAGGCTTACGAAACTTTCCTGATCGATGTGGATGATGAATCCATTGAATACTTAGCAGACAAATACCCTGAACTCGGCAATCGCCTGATCCATGGCGATTTCCTGAACCTAGACTTCAGCCAGTATTTCGGCGAAAAGATGGCTGTTATAGGGAACTTTCCCTACAATATTTCTTCGCAAATCTTATTTAAGGTACTGGAAGAAAGAAACCGTGTGGTCGAAATGGTGGGTATGTTCCAAAAGGAAGTTGCGGAACGTTGCGTTGCCAAACCTGGAAACAAGGAATATGGAATCTTAAGTGTGTTTCTGCAAGCTTACTATGATGTTTCTTATCTTTTCACGGTAAAAGCGGGCGCATTCAATCCACCGCCAAAGGTACTTTCCGGGGTAATGCGCATGGTCAGAAACAATCGTGAAACCTTGGACTGTGATGAGAAATTATTCTGGCGCGTAGTGAAAGCTGGTTTCAACCAAAGGCGAAAAACCCTTAGGAATGCACTCTCAGCAGTAGTCCCAAAAGATAGAATGAGCGATAACCCGCTCTATGAATTGAGGGCAGAACGCCTATCCGTTCAAGATTTTGAAATCCTGACAAACGAAATCTCAAAAAGTCTCTGACATGGAAGTACAAAGGGAATTTACCATTATTGGGGCCGGAGTTGCCGGATTGACCGCAGCAATAGCCCTCCAAAACCTTAACCGTGAATTCACCCTTTTTGAACAATCCAAAGCAATCAAAGGTATCGGAGCCGGATTTGGTTTGGCTGCCAATGCCATGCACGCCCTAGAATACATAGGTATCCGTGAAGAAGTCGAAGAGATCGGTTATTACCTAGACTCCTTTGCTATCTTAGATCAAAAAGGGAATATACTGGTCAACCCAAACACCACTAAATTATCCGATAAATACGAGCAAAAGAATTTTGCCATCCATCGCGCAGATCTACATCTCTACCTTTTATCCAAGGTAAAACAAGAATCCATTGCCCTTGGCAAAAAAGCTTGCAATCTACTTCAGAAGTCAGATTATGTGGAGATCCAATTTGAGGATGGGAGTTCCCATCGAACTAAATACCTCATCATTGCCGATGGTGTAAAATCTCCACTGCGTCAAAAACTACTCCCTGCATCCAAACCACGATATGCTGGCTATAGCTGTTGGCGTGCTACCATTGACAACTCAGATCTCCAACTGAAAAGAGGTTCGGAAACTTGGGGAAACAAAGGCCGATTTGGCTTAACCCCTCTCGTTAACCAACGGATCTATTGGTATGCCTGCATCAATGGGCCACAACAGAACCCCGTCTTCAGAGATTACAAAGTACAGGACCTGAAGCGCCAATTTGGAAACTACCATCAGCCCATTCAGGAAGTGCTGGACAAAACCTTGGATGCCGATTTGATTTGGTCTGATATCATCGATATCCAACCCATAAAGAATTTTGCTTTTGGTAATATCTTGATCATTGGTGATGCCGCACATGCCTGTACCCCAAATATGGGCCAAGGAGCCTGCCAAGCCATGGAAGATGTAGCCGTACTGCATAATGAACTACAGAATGAGCAGTCCGTGGAGCAAGCATTCCTCGCTTTTGAAAAAAGAAGACTAGCGAGGACCAAGTATATCACAGATACTTCAAAATTGATCGGTGATGTTGCTCAATGGGAGAATAAATTCTTAATTTCAATCCGAAATAACCTGATGAAAATCATGCCCGACAGCATGAATCAAAAGTCTTTGATCAAGCTGTTCAAGGAAGATTTCATGAAATAATGCATTCTTATGAATATTTTAATAGTAGACGATATACACGAAGTTCTATTGCAGAAATTAGGTCGCGCTGCAATTGCCTATTCCTACCAACCCGACTTCAGCAGAGCGGATGCTGAAAAAGCCATTGTTGATTATGATGGCCTGATCATACGTTCCAAATTCCAAGTGGACAAGGAATTCATAGATCTCAATCCCAACCTCAAGATGATCGGAAGAGCAGGGGCCGGAATGGACAATATTGATGAAGCTTATGCCAACAGCAAGGGCATCAAATTGATCCCTGCCAATGAAGGGAATCGCGATGCTGTAGGCGAGCACATGATCGGTATGCTTCTGAGCCTGATGAACAACCTCAACCGTGGCGATAGAGAAGTTCGATCGGGCGAATGGAAAAGAGAAGAAAACCGAGGCCATGAGCTGAAGGGAAAAACCGTAGCACTAATCGGATATGGTCACAATGGTCAAGCCATGGCTAAAAAATTATCTGGTTTTGATGTGAAAGTCATCGCTTATGATAAGTATAAAACCGGCTTTTCCGATTTATATGCCACTGAGGTCTCCATGGAAGAAGTGGTACGTAGAGCCGATGTATTGAGCTTCCATATTCCATTGACGCGTGAAACTCGAGGCATGGTGGATGATGAATATCTATTCCATTTCAGGAAACCGATCTTCTTTTTGATGGGTGCTCGCGGCGGAATCGTGAAAATCCCTGCAGTATTGAAGAAATTGGATGAAGGGAAGATTATTGCGGCAGCATTTGATGTGTTGCCTGTTGAAAAATTTCCGGCCTTGGCAGAGGAAGCTTGGTATGAGGACCTGATCAAAAGGGACAATGTCTTATTGAGCCCACATGTTGCCGGTTGGACCTTCGAAAGTTACTATAAGCTCTCTGAAGTATTAGCCGACAAGGTTATTGCTTACGAGTATCAATAGCCAAACAAAGAACCATTGAAGCACTAATGCCAAGTCTAAGAGATAGACATGGTGATAGTGCTTTTCTTTTGAAAAGATAATGATCCGGAACATGATCAGGATCAGGATGGTCGTAATCAATAAACCTATTTTTACCCCCCAAGTATTTGGAGAAAGCAGAATCAGGATCAGGTGAAACACCCCTATTCCATAGGATAAATTAATCGCTCTTTGTTTTCCCAATAAGATCGGCACCGTCTTCAGGTTGTATAAGCTATCCTGCTCAAAATCCCTGATATCAAAAGGCAAGGTACAGAGTACCAAGAACACTATTTTTACCAAGCCTAAATAGTTGGCAGCATACCAATCAATTTGCTCTCCATTGGCGAATAGCTCAACCACGGGAAGTCCCACACTACTTAAAGACCAGACTAAGGCAATATAAAAAACCTTAAGTCCGGGAATCTGCCGCATCCCTACCCATCTGTCATTTATCTTAATCAATGGAACGGCATAGGCCAAACTCATCGCTCCAATAAAGCCCAGAAAAAACAAGGTCAGGATGTGGACATGTAACAAAGTCCAAACTGTGACCAAAACAGACAGTCCACTCAATAACCAAAAAAGCCACATATTCTTTCCGATCCATCGAGTACGCTGGAATGGCGATTTACTGGGGTCTTTTGGCAAGGACAGGTACAAGCTCAGGTTATAAAGCAGCAAGGTGGTAGCACCTTCAATGATCAGGATATCATTGTTGACAGGGAATTGAAGGATATAATAGGTCAAGGCACATTGGGCCACCGCTGCCAAGGCAATCAGTAGATTCGTATGAACCAAAAAGTAGTATATCCTTTTTAAAACGCTTGTCATGGTAACCTAACAATTGCTCTCAATATTTGTTCCTAGCCTACAAAAATTAGTATTTCAATCGAAAAAAAATTAAATTAGCTAAACAGGTTCTTGTTTTTTCCGCATTCAATAACTAATTGACCGAAATAAATAATTTTCCTGATGTAAAGATAATGTAGACCTATAATTTTTAAAAAAAAGATGAATTTTCAGCTTAAATCTTTTGAGGAGTATCAAGAAGCTTACAAAAGGAGTGTAGAAGAACCCGAAGCGTTTTGGAGTGATGTGGCAGACCATTTCTTTTGGAAAAGAAAATGGAACAATGTATTGAACTGGAACTTTAGAGATCCAGACATCAATTGGTTTGAGGGTGCAAAACTTAATATTACAGAGAACTGTTTAGATCGTCATATCTATAAATTAGGAGATCAACCGGCCATTATCTGGGAACCTAACGATCCCAATGAGGCTCACCGTATCCTGACCTATAAACAATTATTACAAAAAGTTGAGCAGTTTGCCAATGTTCTGAAGAACAACAATATCCGCAAAGGTGACCGTGTATGTATCTATTTACCGATGGTACCTGAATTGGTCATTGCTGTATTGGCATGTGCGCGTATCGGTGCAATCCACAATGTGGTATTCGGTGGATTCTCTGCTCGATCTATCGCTGACCGGATCAATGATGCAGAATGTAAATTGGTCATTACCTCCGACGGCGGTTTCCGTGGCCAAAAAATATTGGAACTGAAATCTATCGTAGATGATGCATTGATGCAATGTGATACCGTAGAAAAGGTAATCGTATTAACCCGTACCCGTACCCCTGTTTCCATGATCAAAGGCCGTGACGTATGGTGGGAAGATGAGATCAAGAAAGTAGAGACACAAGGAAATCCGGCATGTCCTGCTGAAGAGATGGACGCTGAAGATACTTTGTTCATCCTTTACACATCTGGTTCTACCGGCAAACCCAAGGGTGTGGTGCATAGCACAGCTGGATATATGGTCTACACCGGCTATACCTTTGCAAATACCTTCCAATACCAACCGGGAGAAGTTTTCTTCTGTACAGCAGACATCGGTTGGATTACCGGTCACAGTTATATCGTTTATGGACCGCTCTCGCAAGGCGCAACTTCATTGATGTTTGAAGGAATCCCGACCTACCCAGATGCAAGTCGATTCTGGGATATCGTCGATAAATATAAAGTCAATATCTTGTACACCGCTCCAACAGCTATCCGTTCTTTGATGGCATTTGGCGATGACTTCCTGGAAGGAAAAGATCTTTCTTCCCTTCGTGTTTTAGGAACCGTTGGTGAGCCAATCAATGAGGAAGCTTGGAACTGGTACCATGATAAAGTTGGTCATGGTAAATGCCCAATCGTGGATACCTGGTGGCAGACTGAAAACGGTGGACACTTAATTACACCGATTGCAGGTATTACAAAAGAAATCCCAGGCTATGCGATGCTACCACTTCCTGGTATTCAGCCGTGCTTAATGGATGAAAACGGAGAAGAAATCAAAGGAAATGATGTATCGGGCAACTTATGTATCAAGTTCCCTTGGCCAGGTATGTTGCGTACGACTTGGGGCGACCATGAACGTTGTAGACAAACTTATTTCTCTACCTACCAAGATATGTACTTCACTGGCGACGGATGTTACCGCAGCCCTGAAGGATACTACCGTATTACCGGCCGTGTGGATGATGTATTGAACGTATCCGGACACCGTATCGGAACGGCTGAGGTTGAAAATGCCATCAATATGCACTCGGATGTGGTTGAGTCAGCGATCGTAGGTTATCCGCACCCAGTTAAGGGGCAAGGAATCTACGCTTACGTGATTGCCAATCACCATATCGATGCCGAAAAAACAAGACAAGATATCTTGCAAACCGTAACCCGTATCATCGGAGCGATTGCAAAACCAGATATTATCCAATTCGTAACAGACCTTCCTAAAACAAGATCTGGAAAAATCATGCGCAGAATCCTGCGTAAGGTTGCTGAAGGCGAATTAAGCAATCTAGGCGATACCTCAACCCTTCAAGATCCTACCGTCGTGGAAGCGATTATCGAAGGAGCTAAAGAAATGAAGAAATAATCTCCAAGATTTACGAATAAGAATTCCATAAAAAAATGGAGCTTTCTCTTAAAGGAAGCTCCATTTTTTTTATGTCCATTTTGGGTGTCTTGAATTAGAAAAATGTTCTGGCTAATTTTTTAGAAAAATCCTGGTTTATATTTTAACCTCATTCGAGACACATTCCGAATTTTCCGAATATGTCTCGAATGAGGTCAAAGCAAGACCCGAAGCCAAGTGGTCAGGAAATTCGAATCAATCTTCCAGTGAAAATTGAAATTCTTGATTTTTTTCAGTCTTGTAAGCTAGGTTTTGAGTTGCTGGAGAGATCGCAAAAAGCGGCGAAAAGGTTTTCACTTTTACAGTCTTGCCATCCGGAAGGAATTCCAGATATCTCAACCAGCCATCGCCACCATTACCGAACCATCCCCCACCCATCGCCTGGGCATTGAAGGTCATCTGGCTTACGGTTTTACCGGCAGCGTTCTTGTCCTGTCTGAACCCTATGTGCCCATCGAAATTATCAGGGTCACCAATATGGCCAGAGAACACCATTCGGATATTTTTGGAAGGCTTCACCAGTTTTTCAAAGACAGCAGCTCCATAGTTCGCATCTTCGATCTTGTACCCTTCTTTTTGGATGTGGTTGCTTTTGCTGTCCAAATAAGTATGGGTCAACAAAATGACATCATGATTTTCATATTTCTGTTGATCCAAGGTTTTCTTTGCCCAAGCCAGCACTTCATTTCTTGGTGCAAATTCAAGGACCATCACCAATAGTTTCTTTGGATGCGGAGTTTCAAACTCATAGACAGCATTGACAGCCGATGAGTTGCCGTTCAAGCTTGGTCCTACCTCCCGCAAAGCCTTGGCATTGAATCCATTTTGCTCTGGGGAGAAATACTTATCGTATTGCGTAGCCCTATACTCTGCACTGACATGGCCATAATCGTGGTTTCCAGTGGCCAAAACATAGGGCACGCGGTTATCTAATTTACGGAATGCCTCACTGGTATTGGTCCATTGCTGTTTGCTATTTTGGTTGGCAGCCTTGGTATCAGGGTTCAAAAGGTCATTCTGTTCCACCAAATCTCCTGTGCATAGCACGAATTGAGTATTTAGGGAATCGGCATTCTCTCGGACCCAAGAGGTCATCAGGTTTAATATTCCCACATTGCGGTCGTATTTGACATAGGTCTGGGGATCTGGGATCAAAACCAAAGACCAGGATTTGCTGTTTGTAAGTTTGGGCTTAACATAACTTTGCTGTGCAATTAATTGCTGCGAAAACAATAGCAGAGCCAGTAAAGTGGAGAGCACTGAAATAGATTTTAAATTCATAATGATTAAAAGTTGATTATCTAAATTTAGAAAGAAAAGGCGATTTTTATTGAAAGTATATGTTTTTATAGAGGGACATAAATATTCCTGTTGATTTTTGAGGAATTGGCTTAATGGAATTATTTTTGAATTTCATCATGTTTTCTCTTAATTATAGCGAGAAAAATGCCTGTTTTTTATTATTTTTAGCCGAATCCCATTAATTCTTTAAGAGAGCGCGCATGTTATTTACGATACTTCTAGGTTTGATTTCTTCGATTTTGCTCATTCCATTTGGCAAAAAGCTTAAATCATCTTGGAGCATCCTCATTCCGCTTATTCCCACAGCCTTATTTATTTATTATATGGGATATATCCCGAAAATCGCTGCGGGATCAAATTTTTTCCAAGAAATCAGCTGGGTTCCATCCCTAGGGGTCGACTTCAACCTCAGGTTAGATGGTTTATCCCTTTTGTTTTGCTTGTTGATTACCGGAATTGGCTGCGGAATCTTCTTTTATGCCCGGACTTACCTCAAAGGACACCCCTATTATGACCGATTTTTTGGATATCTCTATCTTTTTATGTCGGCCATGTTGGGTTTGGTCCTTTCTGATAATATCTTTTTGCTATTTATCTTTTGGGAATTGACCAGTATCAGTTCATTTTTCCTGATCGGATTCAACAATGACCAAGAGGCCTCCCGAAAAAGTGCCATGACGGCGCTGACCATTACCGGGATGGGCGGATTCTTCCTCCTTGCCGGCCTAGTGTTGATTGGAAATGTAGCAGGAACCTTCAGGATTTCAGAATTAATAGAATATCGGGATGTCATTTTGAACCATCCCCAATATCCATTGATCCTATTCCTGATTTTTATAGGTGCATTTACCAAGTCGGCACAGTTTCCATTCCATTTTTGGTTGCCCGGAGCCATGAAGGCCCCTACTCCAGTTTCGGCATACCTGCATTCTGCCACGATGGTAAAAGCAGGGATTTATCTTTTAGCTAGGTTTTTCCCGGTGTTGAGCGGAACGGAATTATGGAGCTATACCTTGATGGGTGTAGGTGGATTTACCATGTTATATTCCGCCATCCATTCACTTTTCCGGATAGATTTGAAATCCATCTTGGCCTATACCACCATTTCAGCCTTAGGTATGCTGGTGTTTTTATTAGGCGTCGGCACGAAAGAGGCTGTTATTGCCGCCAGTGTATTTATCTTGGTGCATGCCCTGTATAAAGCTACCCTGTTTCTGGTTACGGGAATCATCGATCACGAAACAGGCACAAGGGATATCACGAAACTTTCAGGTTTAAAGAAAGTATTGGGACCAGTTGCACTAGCTGCAGGTCTAGCTGCTCTGAGCAGTGCAGGACTGCCATCGACCTTTGGTTTTATCGGTAAGGATCTGATCTATGAAGCGACCTTACACGCAAAGGAAAACTGGATATTAATATTGACGATAATAGCCGTTGCCACCAATGTCTGCTTAGTTGCAGCAGGGTTTATGGCCGGAATCAAACCCTTCTTCGGAGAGCTTCCAGCTGCTTATGAGAAATTGCACCTGCCCTATAAGTCCATGTGGATCCCACCTTTGATCTTGGCCTCATTAGGTTTAATTTTCGGATTGATCCCTGGAGTTGCCGGAAACTTCCTGAGTTATCAAACCGCTAATTCAATCTTTGGCGGAGATACGGAAATGCATTTGGCGATCTGGCATGGATTCAATACCGTATTGATCTTAAGCTTGGCCACGCTAGGGGCTGGTACCTTTGTATACTTCATCAATAAACCAAGCGAGGCAAAAGTAAAACGGGTGGAAAGTCTAGACAGGATATCTCCGCAACGGATAATCACAGGCTATTCCAATGATATTGTACGCTTTGCCGATTGGTTCAGCAATTTCTTCCATAATGGCTATTTAAGGTCTTATCACATGAAGATCATCTTATTTGCGGAAGCTTTATTGATATACAAGCTTTGGCAAAGTGGCCCTATCCAAATTGATTTTGACAACCTAACTCCATTGACTATTTATGAGGTTGCGGTGGTAATCATCCTTTTGGGGGCATTAGTCATTGTGATCTCCACCCCTTCCCGATTGACCTCGGTGGTGGCGATGAGTGTCATAGGCTATTGTATCTGTTTGATGTATGTGTTCTACAGTGCGCCGGATTTGGCCATGACCCAGTTTACCATTGATACCTTGAGTACCGTACTTTTTGTATTGGTCCTATATAAATTACCAAGTTTCTTGAACCTTGCTTCGAAAAGGGAAAGATACCGCGATAGCATTGTTGCCCTAGGCTTTGGCGCTATCCTTTCCATTATTGCCTTGAAAGTACTTTATGAACCGATAAAAACGGAAACCAGTGATTTCTATGGCGAGAATGCCTATATTTTGGCAAAGGGAAAGAATGTGGTCAACTTGATCTTGGCAGATTTCCGAGGAATTGACACCATGTTTGAAACCGTGGTACTGGGGATTGCCGCATTAGGAGTGTACAGTTTATTGAAATTGAGATTAAAATCTTCAGAAAAGGAATAAGAACATGCGCAGTATAATATTACAGACAGCTACCAGATACCTGTTACCCATCTTACTATTATTCTCTTTCTTTCTGTTGTTAAGGGGGCATTATTACCCTGGAGGAGGATTTGTTGGGGGCTTAGTAGCTTCCATTGCCTTCGTATTGCACAGCTTTGCAAATGGTACGGAAGCCACCATGAAGATATTGGGAAGGAAACCTTTGTCCCTGATTCCGATAGGATTGGGTATATCGGCGGTTGCCGTGGTGATGCCTACCTTTTTTGGATTGCCACCCATGACAGGATTATGGTGGGAGGAAAAGATTCCGGTTATCGGGATGATCGGATCGGCTTTATTTTTTGACCTAGGGGTTTACCTAGTCGTGATAGGAGTTGTATTAACTATTTTATTCACTATTTCACTGACAAAGGATTAATAGATGGAATTACTGTTAGTACTCGTTTTAGGTTTTTTATATGCTGCCGGGGTTTATTTGATCCTTCGGAGGAGCATGGTCAAGCTCTTGTTGGGGATAATGCTCTTGGGAAATGGAACAAACATCTTGATCTTTCTTTTAGGTTCGATTACCAAAGGGAAGCCTCCGGTGATTGATTCACAGCATAATGTTTTCCAAGATGCCTATGCAGACCCTATTCCGCAAGCCTTGATTTTGACGGCAATTGTCATCAGCTTCGCATTGACAGCCTTTGCCATTGTATTGTTAAAACGTGTTTATGCTTTAGTGGACACAGATGATTTAGATGATTTAAACACGCCGGAAGAAGAAGATATATGATCGACAACCATATTTTAGCCCCTGTATTCATACATCTTTTTACGGCAATCATACAACTGATTGCTTGGCGAAAGACTGTTTCACAGCGTTTTTTGAGCGTTGGCGGTGCGTTTATAGGCTTGCTGATTGCCATTCGTTTATTTGCTAAGGTCTATTCCGAGGGATCCCTGCACATGAATGCCTCCAATTGGGAACCTCCCTTTGGGATTGTATTCGTCGCGGATATGCTGAGCACTACGATGGTCTTACTGACCTCCATAGCTGGTTTTGCCGTTTCCATTTTTTCATCCGTTGGATTAAGTAGGCAAAGGATGCTGTATGGCTACTTCCCTATCTTTCATTTCCTTTTGATGGGTTTGAATGGGGCGTTTTTGACCGGTGATATCTTTAACCTGTATGTTTGGTTTGAGGTAGTCATTATCTCTTCCTTTGTCTTGATGACCTTGGGCGGTAGAAAAGCGCAATTGGAAGGCGCCGTGAAATACATGGCCATGAATATTTTGGCTTCTACCTTCTTCCTGACTGGAATTGGGATCCTGTATGGTATCACAGGTTCATTGAACATGGCGGACCTTTCCCTCAAGATCAGGGATTTTGATAATAAAGCGCTGGTGGGCATTACATCAATCTTCTTTATATTAGGATTTGGAATCAAATCGGCAGTATTCCCCTTGTACTATTGGTTACCTTCATCTTACCATACTCCACCCTCTGCCGTTGCGGCGACTTTTGGTGGTTTATTGACTAAATTAGGTATCTACGCTATATTAAGGGTATTCAGCCTGATCTTTATACCAGATGATTTTACCAGAAACCTCTTTATGGTTCTGGCTGTTTTGACAGTATTGACGGGAGCATTTGGCGCATTGATCAAGACCAATATCAGAAGGATGTTTTCTTATCTGATCGTCTGCCATATCGGCTTTATGCTAGGTGGTATAGCCATGTTTACCAAGATCGCCCTAATGGGGACTGTGTTCTACCTGATCCACGACATCATGGTCAAGACCAATATGTTCTTGATTGCGGGCTATATCCGTTTGGTTCGTGGCAGCATGGACATGAAAAAACTAGGTGGCTTATACAAAGATTATCCGTTGATATCGTTGATGATCGCTTTGGTCCTGTTTTCCTTGGTCGGCATACCTCCACTTTCAGGATTTTGGCCAAAGATTTACCTTTTCCAAGAAGCCTTTGTGGATAAGCAATACTTCTTTATCGCAGCATTGATCATCGGAAGTTTGGTGACCATGTACGTGATAGCCAAGATGTGGGCAGATGTTTTCTGGAAAGATGTACCTAACGGGGTGGTTGTGGAGGATAAATTCCATGATCAGCCTTTGTTTAAGAAAATACTGTTGGTGGGACCGATCCTGATCCTCTGTTCAGTGACCCTGTACATAGGATTCAATGCGGAGAACATCATCACGGTGGTGGATAGAATTACGAACGAATTGTTGGACACAAGCCCTTACATCCGTACCGTTTTGGGCGATAAAGCTTTTGAACAATGATCAAGTTTTTTTTAATGAACCTGCTCCTGTCCTTTATTTGGGTAGCTCTAACGGGTTCACTGTACTATTCTAACTTTATCTTCGGTTATCTGCTGGGGTTCGGGGTGCTATGGATCATGAACAGGAATGAAACTGATCAGCGTTATTTCTATCGGGTACCTAAGATCATCAGTTTCTTCTTTTTCTTTCTTTTTGAGTTGATCAAAGCGAATGTACAGGTAGCTTATGATGTGATTACACCGAAGTACTTCTTTAAACCGGGCATCGTGCGGTATCCAGTCAATACCACGACCGATTTTGAGATCAATATATTGGCAACTTTCATCTCGCTGACTCCGGGTACACTGATTATTGATATCAGCGATGACAAGAAAGCGATTTACATCCATGTGATGTACCTCAAGGACGAAGAACAATTTATCAGGACATTAAAAACAGGGGTTGAACGGAAATTATTGGAGATATTACGATGAGTTTAGAAACCTACTTTGATTTTGTCATATTACCAATCTTGACCATCTCGGTGCTATTGGTGTTTATCCGTTTGTTCAAGGGACCATCCGTTGTGGATAGGGTGATGGCCTTGGACCTCATCATTACCATTGGTATTGGGATCATTACGGTGTACAGTATCCGACAAGAACAGGAAGTCTTGCTGGATGTAGCCATTATCTTGGCGCTGATTGCCTTCCTAGGTACCATTGCATTCTCTTACTATATAGAAAAACAACAAGATGATTGATATTATTCTCGCTATATTGAGCACGGTAGGTGCGCTGTCTATCCTCTTTGCCTCCATTGGGGTATTGAGGATGCCAGATTTCTATCTGCGCCTTTCTGTTACAGTTAAGGCCTCTACGCTAGGGGTTGGTTTATTATTGATCTGTGCGGCCATCATGTTCCCGGAAGATGTCTCAGTGACCACGAAATCCATTGCTATCATCTTCTTTTTACTGCTGACTGCGCCTATTGCAGCTCACATGATCGGGAAGGCGGCCTATTTCATTGGCATTCCGCTGTGGAAAGGAACCGTCATAGATGAGCTGAAAGGGATGTACAATAAGGAAACCCACTGTTTGGAAAGTGACCCTAAAAAAGCAGATCAGAATGCGCCAGATAACATAGCGCATACCGATGATGCCACAGATTAATTAAAACAGGATACAAACTGGCTTAGATGCCTTGATCCTTTTTCCGGAGTCGGTCAATTTTCCCGATTTTTTATCCCTATTGAAAACGACAATTTCGTCGGTCAGCTGGTTGCCCACCAAGACAAAACGCTCATCTGGGCTGAAATTGAAGTTACGAGGACCTTTTCCATGCACTGAATTCACTTCTTTTCTTCTTAATTTCCCATTCTTGCCAACCGCAAAGGTCGTAATGGTATTGGCATCGATTCTATCGGTAGCATATAGGTATTTAGCATCCGAGGATATCTTGATATCCGCTGCACCACTTTTACCTTCGAACTCAGGCTTACGGATAGAGATAATTTGATAGGAATCCCAAACCCCATCTTTCTTTTTGAAAACTTCAATATCACCGGTCAATTCCATCAGGGAATACAGGACTTTGCCATTGGGATGAAATGCGAGATGCCTCGGACCTGCGCCCAGATTGACATTAAGTTTCCCTTTTTCAACAAATTGGAATTTGCCGTTGTCAGTTTTCTGTATATCGAGGATATAAATCTTATCGCCTCCTAAATCGGATACATACAATAGATTATCGGGACCAAAAAAAGCTGAATGGATATGGGAGGCCTCTTGACGGGCTTTATCTACACTTTTCCCTTTATACAGTTTGGTATCGTCCTTGGATAGGATCTCTCCTTTTGGGGAAAGCTGAAATAGATCCAGTGCACCACCCAAATAATTGGAAACTACGGCATATTGACCATCTTTAGCAATGACCACATGGCAGGGTGCTGAACCTCCGGTTGCTAATTTGTTCTGGAAAGACAAGCCATCCTTCCCAAGAGAAAAGGAAGAAAGGGATTGGCTACCATCGGTCATTTCATTGGCTGCCAAAAGGAAATTTCCAGTCCTATCTAAAAATGAGGGGTTGGCTGTACTGGTTTCCCGAACTAAAGTTGCATCTCCTGTTTTTGTGTTAAAACTGAATTCGTAAATGCCCTTGCTCCCATTCGGAGAAGTATAGGTACCGACATAAAGTGGGATCTGGGTATCCTGAGCGTGGGTTAATGTGACATTCATGAATAGGAAGAGTAAAAATAGCAGTCGTGCATTCATCTGTTAAATATGGTTAAATCGCCTTAAGTTTAAAGCCGTTTAAGTATTTTAGCCCGAATATCTTAGCTTAGGCTAGGTGTTAATACAATTATTACTATATAAAAGTAGAAAAAAGGCATAATATTTAATAATTTTGCGATTGAACTTTAGATTTACTGTGACAACAGACAGCATGAAAAACTTTTCAAGTTTCCTTATATTACTTTTATTAGCTTGTACATTTCAGGCTAATGCACAAGAAAAACTGATTGACCGCGTGGTGGCGACTGTGGGATCCGGAATTATTTTGCAATCAGATGTTGACATGCAATATTCTCAGTACCTAGCCAACGGTGGAACACCAAGTGATGATTTCAAATGTACCGCCCTTCAACAATTAATATTGAGTAAAATTTTAGCTCAACAAGCCGAAATCGATTCCATCGAAGTATCAGAATCCGAAATCGACGATGAGTTGAATGGTCGTATCCGCGAAATGACCTATAGAGCAAAAGGAAAAGAACGTTTAGAGGCATTCTTAAAACGCTCCTTATTGCAATACAAGGAAGAAATGCGACCTACTGTTACGGAACAGATGAAAGCTAAAAAGTTCCAAAACACCATTGTAAGTAAAGTTTCTGTAACGCCTCAAGAAGTTAAGAAATATTTTGAAGGCTTAGATCAAGATAGTCTTCCGGCATTCAATACGGAGGTTGAGATTGGAGAAATCGTCATTTATCCGGAATTGACCAAAGAAGAGAAGAACGTATTTAGGGAAAAAGCTGAGGGATACCGCAAGCAAATCATGGACGGAACAGATTTCGGTACAGTTGCTCGTTTCTATTCAGAAGACCCAGGATCGGCCGTGCAAGGTGGTGAGTTAGGTTTCGCCCCGCGTGAAAACTACGTAAAAGAGTTTTCGGCAATGGCTTTTAGATTGAAAGAAGGTGAGATTTCGCCTGTCTTTGAAACGGAATATGGATTCCACTTCCTACAGGTTTTAGAGCGTCGTGGTGAGGAGGTGAATGCAAGGCATATCCTAGTGACCACCAAACCGACTACGGCGAGTATGGATAGGATAAAAGGTAAAATTGACTCGATCTATACAAATGTAAAGGATGGTAAACTACCTTTCAGTACCGCAGCAACGAGATATTCGGATAATAAAGAGACTAAATTCAATGGTGGTATGGTGGTAAACCAACAATCAGCATCTCGTTCTACCTTGATTCCCGTGGATATGTTGGAAAAAGAGGTGTTCTTGGCCATCGATACCTTAAAGGAAGGTCAAATCTCTAAACCATTCCCATTCCAAGATCCTAGAACAGGTAAGTCTGGATATAAGTTCACTTACTTGAAAACCAGGATTCCACCGCACAAGGCAAGCTTAGAGCAGGATTTTGCAAAGATTCAAGAAGCTGCACAAGAGGATAAAACCCGCAGGGCATTGAGTGAATGGTTTGAGAAGAAGACGAAGAATACCTTCGTTCATGTGAACAGCGAGTTTGCTACTTGTGAGGAATTGCAAATGTGGAACACGCCAGCAAATGAAAACCTAGCTTCCTCTAAAGAAGATTAAAAAAGAAATAAACGATAAAAGAAAACCCCGATCAAATGATCGGGGTTTTCTTTTATATAATTCTGTCCTGTTATCTTTCGAACATCATTTCTAAGATCACTTTCCATTGGAACTCTCCAGTTAATTGCCAAATACGGATATAACTGAATTTAACGACCTTGTCTTTAAGCCCAACGGTAGCTGTACCGGAAGTGTAAGCGAATTCACCGCTATAAGCACGGCCTACCTCTGTAGGATCTGTATCGATCTCAATTCTTTCTTTCTTCAGGAATGCCAACACATTGTCCCTACCTTCGATTTCATTCTGCCAAGGGAAGTAGAAACGGGCATCATCAGCCAAGAACTCTTTATAGCCTGTTTTGGTATCTGCCTTTAGAATGGTAGAGAATAGCTCGTCTGTTTGAAGAACGACTTCCTCACGCTGTTCAAGGCGTTTTACGGAGCGATGTTTTAAGTATGCCTTATCATCGGGTTCGTAGTATTCCAAAGGGCTGGCTTTCTTCTTACCGTAGTTTTCCACTTCGGCACGTAGATGAGCTCTCCAGTTTCCTTTTCTATCGCGGTGCCAAACCGTAAGGTACTGTCCGAAACGCTTAATAGAACCCATCTTTTGGAATTCAATAGGTCCTGAAGTTACCCCCCAGTCTAAACTCCTTGATACAAGTACAAAGTTGGGGTTCCAAGAAAGACGATCTGGAAGATTGGGTCTGTTATCTAAATAGTTGGCTGCATTGACTGGTGAAGGCACAAGGAAAGTAGATTCCTTGTCAATGATATATTTAAGTCCGGTATAAGGACTTTCCGTTTTTGAAAGATTCGCTGCTGTTCTATCAACCGAAAGAAGCCCCCCTACCTTTTCAGGTAGTTGGGCAAAACTCGAAAAAGAAATTAGCGTTGCGGCTAAAAGAGTTAAGCCTTTTTTATTAATCATTACTGTAAATTTTACCTTACTAATCAAATCTTATTCCAAAGTGTTCCATCCTTACTATCTTTCAGTTGGATACCTACGGAATTCAATTGTTCGCGGATACGATCTGAGGTCACGAAATCCTTGTTTTTCTTAGCTTCATTACGCATATTGATGATGATCTGCATCAAATCATCCATATTGTCACCTTCGCCGATCTGATCATCTTTAAGCCCTAGAATGTCGAATACAAAGTCTTGCATATAGGTCTTCAATTCACTCAGGTCTGCTTCCGTAATCGTCAGTTTACCATCGTAGATCGAATTGATGATACGAACTACTTCAAATAACTCAGCGATTAGAACCGGGCTGTTGAAATCATCATCCATGGCAGCATAGCTGCGCTTCTTGATTTCAGCTAAGTCACCGAAATTAGATGATTTTGAAGGAACAACTTTATCCAATAGGCCGATGGCAGCCATCAGGCGTTTATATCCTTTGTCTGCAGCGTCCAAAGCATCATTGGAGAAATCCAATGTACTTCTGTAATGGGCCTGCAGCATAAAGAAACGTACCGCCATAGGCGAATAGCCTCTATTCAACAAGGGATGGTTACCTGTGAAAAGTTCTCCCGGTAGGAAACCATTACCTGCTGATTTGGACATACGGGTACCATTCACGGTCAGCATATTGGTGTGCATCCAATATTTTGCCGGTGTGGTATGGTTACATGCTTCAGATTGCGCAATCTCGTTGGTATGGTGGGTTGCTGCCAAGTCCATTCCACCACCGTGGATATCGAATTGATCACCCAAATACTTCCTGCTCATCGCTGAACATTCGATATGCCATCCTGGGAATCCTACTCCCCAAGGAGAAGGCCAGCGCATGATATGCTCAGGTTTAGCCTTGATCCATAAGGCGAAATCAAGTCTGCCGCGCTTTTCATCCTGACCACCCAATTCGCGGGTGTTGTTCAATAGATCTTCTAGGTTTCTATTGGTCAAGATGGTGTAGTTATATTCTTTCACGTATTTCTCTACGTCGAAATAGACCGTACCGTTCACCTCGTAGGCAAAACCGTTCTTAATGATCTCTTGGACCATTTCGATCTGCTCGGAAATATGACCGGTTGCCGTTGGTTCTATGCTTGGAGGAAGGGTATTGAATAGACGCAGTACATCATGGAATCCAATGGTATATTTCTGAACGATCTCCATGGGTTCCAATTGTTCCAGCTTCGCTTTTTTCGCAAATTTATCATCCCCCTCATCATTGTCTCCCTCTAAGTGCCCAGCATCTGTGATATTACGCACATAACGTACTTTATATCCCAGGTGCAACAAGTAGCGGAAAATCAAGTCAAAGGAAACAAAAGTCCTACAGTTCCCTAAATGCACATCACTGTACACAGTGGGTCCACAAACATACATCCCAACAAGGTTAGGATGGATGGGTACAAACTTTTCTTTCTTACGGGTAAGGGTATTGTATAATACTAAATTATGCTCCATACGACAGTTGAAACTAATTATTTTTGTCTAAAGAATATCTGGATTGGCACTCCTGAAAAGTCAAAGTTCTCACGTAATTTGTTTTCGATGAAACGTTTGTACGGATCTTTGATATATTGAGGCAGATTACAGAAGAAAGCAAACATTGGCGATCTACCTGGTAATTGCGTCACGTATTTAATCTTGATGAATTTACCCTTCGTTGCTGGAGGTGGATATCTCTCGATAATTTCCAACATCACATCATTCAACTTGGAAGTAGGGATCTTTTTGGTTTTATTGTTATAAACCTCCATCGCCGTTTCCACGGTCTTGAAGATACGTTGTTTCTCTGTTACAGAAGTAAATAGGATTGGAACATCAGTGAACGGAGCAATCTTGTTCTTAATAGCTTGCTCAAATTCTTTGGCTGTTTTATGGTCCTTTTCAATGGTATCCCATTTGTTTACCAGAATAACGATTCCTTTTTTGTTCTTCTCAGCCAAGTGGAAGATATTGATATCCTGTGCTTCAATGCCATCTTTGGCATCAATCATCAAGATGACAACATCAGAATCTTCTAAAGCCTTGATGGTACGCATTACGGAGTAGAATTCGATATCCTCATTGACTTTGGATTTTCTTCTCAAGCCTGCAGTATCAACCATCAGGAACTCATGGCCAAATTGATTGTAATGAATACGGATGGAATCACGGGTGGTACCTGCAATTGGGGTAACTATATTTCTCTCTTTCCCTAATAGGGCATTCGTTAATGATGATTTACCAACGTTAGGACGTCCTACAATGGTAAACTTTGGCAATTCGGTATCATCTTCCTCTTCGTTCTCAAAATTAGAGACTACTTGGTCAAGAAGCTCTCCAGTCCCCGACCCAGTCATGGAAGAGATATTGAAGATCTCGCCAAGACCAAAGGAATAAAACTCAGCTGAATCATGGGTTTGTTTGGCGCTATCCACTTTATTGGCAACGACATAAACTGGTTTTTTGCTGCGACGCAACATATTTGCAATCTCATCATCCAAATCTGTTACTCCTGTAGTGACATCCACCACAAATAGAATAACGGATGCCTCATCGATGGCAATCAAAACTTGCTCACGGATGGCTGCTTCAAAAACATCATCTGAACCATGTACAAAACCACCAGTGTCGATCACAGTGAATTTCTTTCCGATCCATTCCGCTTGTCCATAGTGTCTGTCACGGGTAACCCCGCTGTAGTCATCGACAATAGCCTTTCTGCTCTCTGTCAAACGGTTATATAAGGTTGATTTACCCACATTGGGTCTCCCTACAATTGCTACGATATTTGCCATATTTCTTTCTATTCGTTACCTCACGGCAACGTTTTCAGGTATCTTGTAAAGGTACAAAGTTACGGATAAATCGCACATCTTGCGTGAGAAATCAGAAAATGACAGCTTTATGGGCAAATTATGGACTTCGGTCTTTTCGAATCGGCTGCTCCTTGATTTCTTTTATCACTTTTGAGGGAAAATATTTCCAAAAAAATAGGCCGTCCCGGAAAGGGATGGCCTAAAATTAGTTTTGAAAATTAACAGTTAGAAATGTTATTAAGAATCTTTGTGTAATTTCCACTAAGTCTTACTACTTAGATTATATTCTCTACAAAGACATCTGACTTCGTCAAATTATGCTGAAAGATAGAAAATTTATTCCTAAAACTTAAATAATTCCAGGAGGAAATTTTAACTTGATTAATTAGATAAAACTCTTTAAACAGTTGATTAATAGAGTTTTTTAACGCATTCGAAATCTTAGTAACTGATGATTGCAAGCAAATTGTTACACTGTTCATTTTAAGCAAGAAAACAATCTTTGAAAGCAAAAGCAACTCGAGAGGCCAGACCGATATAAATATCATAATTCTCTAAAGTTTTTTTTAGTATGACAAATAAAGTCTCAAAACTTTAATCATTCTAGTGGCAAAACAGGAAGAGCTGCCTAAAATCGGCAGCTCTTCTGATAGCTGTTCTGAGTTCTATGGATTCTGTTTCAAGACCCCATTCGATAACACAATCTGTTGCTCTGGAATAAATTCGATAGCTTGATTGCTCTTGGCGTCGATGGTCAAAATAGGACTGGTTCCCGAGGTGTGGGTTCCTGGATATTTCCTGTCCATTAGTTTGCCATTTCTGAATACATCAAACTTCCTGTGTCCTTCCCAAGCAAGCTCCAATTTTCTTTCCTCAAGAACGACATCTAAAGCGGTCTTTCCATTTAAATTGGCAGCTGTCCAAAGTCCTGCTGTAGATATCCCCGCTCTTTGTCTGATCATGTTCACATCCTTCAATGCTGAAGTAATATCTCCTACCTTAGCACTTGCTTCTGCACGGATTAGATACACTTCGGCTAACCTTGAAATAATCGGTGACCATAAATGCGCTTGCCCTTCTTGACCAGAACATTTCATTACATAGTATTTCAAATAGCCATTACGGTTCGCCAACTTTCTATCGATCAACACCGTTCTCTTCTTGCCAGCGATTTGTATGTAATATTGGTAAGCGCCTGCTCCATTTGACTCTTTGATCAAGTTCTTTTTAGCTCCAGCTTCAGTATAGGAATAATCTGTACCCGCTTGAGTCACTTGCACGCTCGCATATTTATAATCATCCGTTACATAATACGCATGCAGTTCATTTGCCTTTTCAACCACTGGCTGGATCATCCTATAGCGCACATCCTCTGGATATTTCCTGACTTCCTCCAAATAGCTCCTGGAAGCATACATTTCACCCCATCCTGAACCTTGGATATTGGCATACATGGAACCAATCGTACTCCAACCATCATCTGGATAGTCAATATCCTTCACGAATTTGATAGCGAATATATTCTCTCTATTTTCCTCTGGGGTAGAAACGGTTAGTTTATTGTAATCAGATCCCGCCAACAAAGAAAACTTACCCGATTCAATGACCTTATTGGCATATTGGATAGCCTTTTGGTTATCTCCTTTGAAAAGGTAAACCCTAGCCAACAAGGCCTGAGCGGCATATACATTACCATACACATTGCTCTTGTAGGTATTGAACATACCTTCAGCTTTCAATAGATCTTTTTCCAATTGATCATAGACTTCCTTCACGGTATTACGAGGAAGGATTTCGAATGGATCATCAGATAATTTAATTGGAACAGCCAAGGACTGAGGATCTTGCGTATATGGTTTTCCAAATACATTTGCCAAATAAAAGTACATCAAGCTTCTCAGGTATAGATTCTCCGCGATCATTTGATCAACTTCGTCACTTTCACCCTCTTTCAGTTTCTGCAGCAATAAATTGGTCCCTGCAATTACGCGGTAAGAGTTTTCCCAATAGCTATTTACCCTTGCGTTATTTACTACTCTTTTGTAGTTATAATTATAAAACAGGTTATCGGTAGTCGTTCCACTCAAGGACACATTATCCCCCGGATATTCTGTTACACGGTGCCAGTTTTCGACCCAACCTTTTAGGGTATGGTAATTCCCTAAATGTAAAGCTTCGATAGCACCTTCAGTGTTTTCGATCGATTCATTGGTCATCGAATCATAAGGCTCCTTATCCAAAGAACAAGATGTCATCAACAGACCAACGACCCCACTTAATATGAATAATTTCTTCATCTTTCTTTCTTTTAAAATGTTAGGTTAAGCCCAAAAATCAAACGCTTCGGTGCAGGATATTGTGAGGTAGCATCACCACCTGCGGCTTTATCTGCCGAATTATCATTTCCTAAGATGGCAGCCTCTGGATCCAGACCTGAGAATTTGGTCGAAGTCCATAGGTTATCTCCTGATAGATAAACGTTCAATCCTTTTAATTTCAATTTGCTAACTAGGCTCTCCGAGAAAGTATAGCCTAAAGTCACGTTCCTCAATCTCAAGAAGTTCGTGCTCTCCAAGTACCTGGAAGAGGTTTTGTTTGAAAGACTGGTATTGTTGTATTCCGCCCTTGGATGCGTAGCATTCGGATTATCTGCCGACCATCTTGACCAGCCATCCATCAATATCATTTGATTATAAGAGGCATAAGCACCATCCGAATCAAACAATTCTCTTGCAGCATTATAGGTTACACCGCCATTTTGATAGGCAAAACTAGCATTCAAGTTAAACCCTTTGTAGTTCATGGCAGAGTTAAAACCACCTTGGAATTTAGGCGTTGCTGCTCCAACAAACTGCAAAGCAGCATCGTTATAATTTGAAGTGGTCGAAACCTCCCCGGTTTCTTCGTCAATGGTTTCCCAAAGTGGATCCCCGTTTTCAGGGTTCACACCTGCCCATTTACGCATGTACCAAGAGTCAACATCATGACCTTCGGAGAAACGCATATTGCCTTTAGGAATATCCTGACCATCTTTCAAGGAGGTAATTTTATTGTTGTTATGGGCGATATTCACACCTAAATCCCATTGGAATGGGTTTTCAAGACTGAACACCGAACCACTCAAGGCAACTTCCACCCCACGGTTCCTCAATCCACCGATATTCAACCAATAGCCATCCCATCCAGCAGTTGAAGGGAACTCCACATAGTAAAGCAATCCGCTGGTGTTCTTATTATATAAATCTACTGAAAGGTTCAATCTATTGAACATTCCCAATTCTAGACCTAGATTGGCATCATAAGATTTCTCCCAGCTCACATTGGCATTCTGGAAGTTCTTCTGGATCGCTGCAGGTTCGCCATTGTATTGCGCATTTAACCCATAGGTCGCAAATGAAGAATAATAATCGATCGGCACGTTTCCAACTCCACCATAGGATGCTTTCAAACGCAATAAATTAATGGCAGGAACATTAAAGAACGCTTCATTGTTGATATTCCATGCACCACTTACGGAATAGAATGCACCATATTGCTGGTTCTGTCCAAACCTTGAGGATCCATCCACACGGAAGGACGCCATCAAGTTATAACGGTTATCATAACCGTAAGTACCTTGCAAGATTCCAGACTGGAAAGAATAATCATTTTTAGTACCACCAAAATCAAGAACGCTGGCCGCATTTCCTAGGATCTGAGACCCTGGGGCAATACCTTTACCTTTCGCATTTAAACTAGAATACACATAATCTGAGTATTCGTAGGCTGCAAAACCAGATACGGAATGCTTGCCAAATGTTTCATTGTACTTCAACATCTGGTTAAAGAACCTGGTAATACGTTTATCTGAAAATTGATAGATTGTTCCTTTATCATTTCGACCAGCATTCGAGTTAGGGTCTGCATAACTCATTGTGGTCTGATTATAATAGGTCAGGTTATTCATGGATTCAAAGGTGAATCGATCAGAAATCCTATACGAGAAATCAAAATTACCCTGCATATCAAAGGTCTGTCCCTTACCATAGTTATATTGCAAGTCATACAAGTAGTTTGTATGGTCACGTCCTAACCAAAGCACATTCGCATCAGCATCTTGCGGGTTTTTGATAGTTCCATCTGCATTATATGGATTATCCCAAGGCAGATAAAACATCATATTATATAATGAATGTTGTTTATCAAGATAGGTCGTGTAGGCTGCATTCAATTTCGGCTTGAATGTCAATCGATCCGTCAATTTATGCTCTACATTGAAACGGCCGGTCATTCTTTCGAAATCATAACCTTTCAAGGATCCTTTTTCACCATAGTAATTGGCACTTGCGAAAACAGAGGTCTTTTCAGTTTTACCCATGTAATTTGCAGAGAAATCATTTACTGGTGCCGTTTGGGTACCGTTCTTGATCCAATTATAATCGTTGTTCAAAACATCTTTGGTTACATTCGGGTCGATATCCTTCTGGTTAGGGAAAGTTTGGTAGTAATCCCAAAGCTCCTGAGAATTCATGAGCTCAAAGTTCCCAAAGTTGAATTTGCTCACACCGGATGAAAGGTTGACCGAAAAGGTACCTTCACCTTCGCGCAAAGCTCTTTTCGTAGTCACCACGATTACACCGTTGGTACCTCTGGAACCATATTGCGTGGTCGCTGCAGCATCTTTCAAAACCGAAATGGTCTCAATATCATTGGGGTTGATATTCGCAACACCGTGAGTGATTACCCCGTCAACTACCCATAAAGGATTAGTACCAGAAGAAAGGGAACTTCTACCCCTGATCTTTACATTCGCTTGTTGTCCAGGTCTACCTGTACCCACTACATCAACACCAGCTACTTTACCTTGCAAAAGGTTGGATACATTCGGCGATTTGCTGTCCTTCAGTTTCTTTTGATCCAAAGAAACGATAGAAGCACTGATTTCACCCTTTTTCTGGGTAGAATAACCTGTAACCACCACCTCATCAATATTCTCCTCACTCGCACTTAGCTCCACATTCAGGGTAGCACCCGTAACCGCCACTTCTTTTTTCTCATGACCCAAGGCAGAAAACACTAAGGTCTGACCAATCTCGGCCGTGATACTAAATTCTCCTTCGGCAGTGGTAGAGGTCGATCTGCTCGGATCTTCCTTTACGGATACTGTAACTCCTGGCAAAACAACCCCACCTGAAGTCACCTTCCCTTCGACTTCTTGTTGAAATGCATGGATTTCCTTTTTATCCTTACTCAGATCATGGGCAGCCGCATATCCACTAGTTAGACTTAAACCTAAAATAATGGCTCCTGCAACTAATTGAGATCTTTTCAATGGAAAAAATGGACTTGAAAATCTCTTTATCATAATTAATCTATTAAATAAAATTTAGTAATAAGCCGTAGGCACTATCACAACTTAGATGCAGGAAGGTAAAAGTTTATTGAAAAAATTAAAGGAATAACCCATAACGAAAACGATTGCGCAAATTCATGCAAACGTGTGCATAAGCAACCAAATGTAACTTTATTGTAAAGCTTAAATCAACAGTGGATTAAATCTTGATTTTTGTCTTCAGATAAGGATAGACAAATACAGCGGCCAAGACTATAACAGCCCCGAAATAGAACCCCGTACTCATCGCTTCTTTTTGCCCAAATATGAGCAAGGCTAAGATAATACCATAAACCGGTTCCATGTTTGTCGTCAATGCAACTGTAAATGCAGATAGCTCTCGCATTACAGCCACACCAAGCACATAGGCTATTGCCGTACACACAACACCCAATAGCAGGAGATATAACAAATCAGATTGACTGAGGATCATCTGTTCATCAAAATCCCCCGTAAAAAACATCACGAAAGAAACGCCAATCCAAGCACCGACCATCTCGTACAAGGTAATCGTTGTCGGGCTACCCTTCTTGACCATTCTAGCATTCAATATGGAAAAAATACTAGCGCAGAAAGCACAGGACAAGCCATAAACAATCCCCCAGAAGTATTTGAATTCAAATTTAAAGATCAGGTAGATCCCGAAGATAATCACCAGACCAACAATCACATCCGCTATGGAAATCCGTTTTCGGTTAATAATGGGCTCCAATAAAGCGGTAAACAAGGTCACAGAAGAAAGGGTAACCAAAGTAACAGAAACGGTTGAGACCTTGATGGCATGGAAAAATAACACCCAATGCAACCCCACGATCATCCCCACGCCTAAATACTGCAAGAGCTGATCTTTAGGAACCAACAGGGTCCTCTTGGTAAAAATATAATACAGCACCAAGGAAACCGCAGCAATCAACACCCGATACCATACCAAATGCAGGGCCGAAACAGTAATCAATTCGCCCAGAACACCTGTAAAACCCCAAATTAATACGGTAAAGTGCAATATCAGTGTATTGCGGTTAATGGTTAACTGTGACATGGTTTGTGATGCTTATTTAGGAGCCTTCTTCAACAGATAAAAACTCAATATCAAGAAAATGACATTGGGGATCAATACCGAGATCAGGGGATCCAGCCCTCCTTTGATGGAGAACATACTTGAAAATCGTTCAAGCACGATATATATACAGCTCAAGCCGATTCCTAAACCTAAACTCAAGCCAATACCACCACGGACTTTCTTCGACGAAAGGGAAACCCCAATCAAAGTCAAGATAAATGCCGAAAATGGATTGATTATTCTCTTATACTTTTCGAGCAGCAATTCGTTCATCATCCCGGTTCCTCGAACTTCCTCCTTGCTGATACGCTCATTCAATTCATGCTGGTCCATCGTGGTAAACACATCCTCATAAGATTCAAAATCCTGCGGACGCATATCCAAGGTCGTGTCCTTTTTCTCTCCGCTCAGCATCTCTTCCTTCAACCCTTTGATTTCCCTCGTGGTATAGGTATGCAAGCTCCACTTCCCTGCTACCGAATCCCAAGTCACACGTTCTGCCATCAACTTCTCCAACATCTTGTCCCCATCAAACTTCTCCAAACTGAAGTTATAGCCCACTTTGGATTTTGTATCAAAGGAACCCATATACACATAGGTATTCGAATCCACCTGCATGTGGATGGAAGAAGAAGTGGTACTGACCTTGTTCGGCTTCACATAGACGTTCTCAAAATTCACCTTTACCTTATTGGTGAAAGGAATAATGTAAACATTGGACAGTAAAGTCATCCCAAATATTAATGCCGCACAGATCATATATGGCCTCAGCAACCTATTAAAGCTCATTCCACCACTTAGGATCGGCACGATCTCTGTTTGATCCGCCATCTTGGAGGTAAAGAAGATTACGGCAATAAAGTTGAACAGCGGGGTAAGCATATTGATAAAGAAAGGCAAGCTCCCCAAAGCATAGTATTCAAAGAATACCTGCGTCATGGTGGCCCCATATTTATTGAAATCATCAATCTTCTCCGAAATATCAAATATCACAATCACGACACAGAAGATCGCCACTGTGAAAACAAAAGTAGACAAGTACTTTTTCATGATATATCGATCGATGATCTTAAACATGCGCTTTCTCTCGAATTATAGTCTTTGACCTAATACAGGAACCATTTTATTTTTCCAATCATAAAACGTTCCATCTATGATCTTTTCTCTAGCTTGATTTACTAACCAAAGATAAAAATGTAAATTATGTAATGAAGCGATTTGTGCCCCTAAAATTTCTTGCGATCGGATTAAATGCCTCAAATAAGCTTTCGTATGGATCTGGTCCACCAACAAGTCCGATTCCGCCTCGATAGGACTGAAATCATCCTTCCATTTCTCATTCTTGATATTGATGATACCATTTTGGGTAAACAGCATTCCATTTCTCGCATTTCTTGTCGGCATCACACAGTCAAACATATCGATACCTAATGCAATATTTTCCAAAAGGTTCACTGGCGTACCTACGCCCATCAGATACCTTGGTTTATCATGCGGCAAGATATTGGTCACGACTTCCGTCATCGCATACATCTCCTCAGCTGGCTCACCTACAGAAAGGCCTCCAATTGCATTTCCCTCTCTATTGAAAGAAGCAATGGTCTCAGCCGATTTCTCACGTAGGTCTTTATATACTGATCCTTGGACGATCGGGAACAAGGTCTGATCGTATCCATATAATGGATCAGTGCTATCAAAACGATCACAACATCGTTTCAACCAACGGTGTGTCATTTCCATAGACCTTCTTGCATAGCGGTAATCGCAAGGATATGGAGTACACTCATCAAATGCCATAATGATATCGGCACCAATGATACGCTGCGTATCCATCACATTCTCCGGCGTAAATAAATGTTTAGAACCGTCGATATGCGACCTGAATGTTACACCTTCTTCCTTGATCTTCCTGACCTCAGTCAAGGAGTATACTTGATAACCACCCGAATCAGTTAAGATCGGACGGTCCCAATTGATAAATTTATGTAGACCACCAGCTTTATTCAACACATCCAATCCTGGTCTTAGGTACAGGTGATAGGTATTCCCTAAGATGATCTGTGCTTGAATATCATTTACCAATTCATGTTGGTGTACCGCCTTGACCGTTCCGGCAGTACCAACTGGCATAAAAATAGGTGTCTGTATTTTTCCGTGAGCAGTTTCAATCTCTCCGGCCCTTGCTTTTGAAAATTTATCTTGTGCTTGAAGCGTAAAATTCATAGTAATCCTTAATCGACCGCAAAAATACTATAAAATTCTTAGCGAATCGCATATCAGCCCTTTAATTCGCATTTCTTAACAATTAACAGAAATTTGGGCGATAACCTGTATCTTTGAACCTAATTTTATGGGTTTAATATTCTATATCGATCTCGATCTATCGCTTATTCCTTATGGAGTCTTGGCGCTTTTGTTGATTATCCAACTCAACTATATTCTGTTTGTATATGGAAAACTGGCTTTCTACAAGGTCAAACCCAAGCAAGAAAATGCAGCCGATAAGCAAGTCTCTATTATTATCTGCGCTCATAACGAACAAGAAAATCTAAAGACTTATCTTCCCGCTATATTAGAGCAAGATTATCAAAACTTTGAAGTCATTGTAGTCAATGACTGCTCAGAAGATGATACTAAATGGGTTTTAAAGGAATTTGCAGAGCGATATTCCCATCTTAAAATCGTCGAGATCAAGGAACATATCCAATTAAAGCACAGCAAGAAATTCGCCCTTACCATGGGCATCAAAGGCGCACAGTATCCATATCTCCTGATGACCGATGCCGACTGCCAGCCCAATAGCAGCAATTGGTTGCGGGAAATGGCCGGTTCCTTCCAAGAAAACAAGGAGATTGTGCTGGGCTATTCACCCTACTTTAAATTTCCAGGCTTTTTGAATCGACTGATCCGCTTTGAAACAAGCCATACCGCTATGAGCTATTTGTCGTATGCCTTAAAAGGAAATGCATATATGGGCGTAGGGAGAAATCTAGCCTATACAAAGGAGCTGTTTTTTAAGAATAAAGGATTTACCGAGCATATGCATATCAAATCTGGCGATGATGATCTTTTTGTGAATGCAAATGCAGACAAACACAATGTAGAGATCAATATCCATCCCGATGCCTTTGTTTATTCAGACCCTAAAAGGACCTGGAAAACCTATTACAAACAAAAAGCAAGGCATTCAGGAGCATCTACTCTCTACAGAGGCGAACATAAACGCATGCTAGGAACGCAACTGATCAGCGCCCTGTTGTTTTATATCATGATTATCGTTTGTGTCGCAAATGAACCATCCTATTGGTATATTGCTTTGGCAGCATACCTGATCCGATTGATCTGCCAACTCTTGATCTTTAACCCAATCTATAAAAAACTTGCGGTCAGCGACCTCTTAATCTGGTTGCCGATCTTAGATCTATATTATTATTTTTACATCTGCTTCAATGGATTGTTCAATCGCTCCAAAAAGCAGGTCTCTTGGAAATAAAAACCCTTAATTTATTACATCGTGAACCCTACTGTCGACATTATCTATAATTACTTCCCGAAATTAACGGAAACCCAGAAAGAGCAATTTGCCAAGCTGGAAGAACTCTATCCCCTATGGAATGACCAGATCAACGTGATCTCCAGGAAAGATATCGAAAGCTTGTACCTGAAACATGTGCTACATTCCCTGGCTATAGGAAAGTTTGTAGGTGAATTTGCACCTAACACCAGAGTTCTGGATGTTGGTACAGGCGGTGGTTTCCCAGGAATTCCATTAGCGATCCTATTTCCAGAGGTTAAATTCCACTTAGTGGACTCCATCGGCAAAAAAATCAAGGTCGTTCGTGAAGTAGCGGAAGGCTTAGGCCTCAAGAATGTCGAAGCCGACCATATCCGTGCTGAGCAATTGGACTATAAATACGATTTCGTAGTTTCCAGAGCAGTAACACGTTTAGGTGACTTTATCCCTTGGGTGAGAAACAAAATCGAAAGACAAGATAAAAACGGTATTCCCAATGGTATCCTTTATCTGAAAGGTGGCGATTTGAAAGAAGAGATCAAGGAAGCTAGAGTAAAAGCTGAATTACACCCAATATCATCTTATTTCAAAGAAGATTTCTTTGATACCAAGTATGTAATGTATATCCCTATGTAATTTATTGGTTTACTTTTACTTAGAATTTGTAAAAAACAAATTGAAAATTAGCATTAGTGGATTAGACATTTAATCGATAAAAAAAGCAACCGGTATGAGGTTGCTTTTTTTATAACGTTACTTATCTTTTTTAATCAAACAGATCGGAATGCGTACCAGTTTGGACAAGTTCTAATAGCAGGATTTTAGCTCGTTCAAACCATACTTTTAAAAAGCTCAGAAACACTTGAAAAACTCACCCCTTTTCCCTCCTGCAATTCCTTCATAGCTTCTAGGGTCTCATGGCTGGGCTTACTGCTTTGAGAAACAATTTTTCCATTTAGCTTCTTAAGAAGCTGTTTGAATAGCTTAGTTTGCTTTTCGGGCAGTTCAATTGTAAAGATTTTCTTATCCATATTACCTATTGAATACTTGATATTATTTCTATTGCTCACATTGAAGCTAAGATGTTGCCCTTCAACGACCCTACTTCTCCTCTACGTTCTTATTGATCTCCGCCCCGATCAAATTAATTTCTTCATCCATCCCAAACAAGGGCAGACCTGTCTCTGGATTCAGTTTCAACCAAGATGTTTCTGTATCTTTTATGATCTGCACATATTCTTTCCCATCCTTAAAAACTGTATAGGTATCCTTCTCATCCGGAAAAACGGAATAGGTTACGTCTCCAACTTCGATATCAAAAGGCTCTTGCATTTCCATGGTATTTCTTTTTCAACAAAGGTAATCAATTATACTTTATAGATATTGCATAAGGTGTATCGAATCCCTATCTTTAATTCTAAGCTAACCAAAATGAATGCAATAGAAAAAATTGCCTTGACCAAGATCAAAGGTATAGGCCCGAAAACAAGCCGTTTGTTACTCGCCTACTGTGGAAGCTTGGAAGAAATATTCAAATGCCCCCAAAAAGAACTTAGCTTGATTCCCGGCTTACAAAAAGCCACTATCGAACAGCTGATCTCCAAAACCTACCTGAAAGAAGCCGAAGAAGAATTCCGATTTATTGAAGACAACGACATTGCACTCCTGTGGTTTGAGGACGATAATTATCCTGCCCGGCTCAGACATTGCGAAGATGCCCCATTGATCCTGTTCCAAAAAGGAATATGCAACTTGAATGTTCCCAGAACCATCAGTATCGTCGGCACCAGAAATGCGACCACTTACGGTAGAAGGTTAACCGAGGATTTGGTCCATGACCTCAAAGAATTAGGCGTATTGGTGGTAAGTGGTTTGGCTTATGGCATCGATATTATGGCACATCGGTCGGCCATGCAAGAAGGTCTAGAGACCGCAGCAGTTCTGGCACATGGTCTTGATCGGATCTATCCCTTTGAACATCGGGAAATAGCCGAGGAGATCAGCCTGCATGGCTGTCTCTTAAGCGAATACCCTTCGGGTACCACTGCCGAAAAGACCCACTTCCCAATGCGGAACCGTATTGTGGCGGGCTTGTCTGATGTCACAGTCGTGGTGGAGGCTGCAAATAAGGGTGGTGCACTGATCACGGCGGATATTGCCAATAGCTATAACCGCGACGTATGTGCCTTTCCTGGCTCGATAGATCTCTATTATTCGGCAGGTTGCAATGAACTCATCCGTTCCCACAAGGCACATCTGATCCGAAACGCCAAGGACCTGCTGCATCTGATGCAATGGGATGAACCCGAGAGCAAGAGTAAAAAAAATGTGCAGCTCCCATTAATTTTTGAATTAACTAAACAAGAACAACGAGTTTTTGACTATCTTAAAGACTGCAAAGAGTCTCATATAGATGATATTGCCGCGTACTGCGAATTTCCGCAGAGCAAACTAGCTATGATTCTCCTGGAAATGGAAATGAATGGTATCATTCAGACCTTACCCGGAAAACGATATAAACTACCTTAAACCTAAACTTCTTTTATGCAAGAACAAGCAAGTAAAAAAGGAATTTGGAAAGTGATCGGTGCCTCCTCATTAGGAACGCTGATCGAATGGTATGACTTCTTTATTTTCGGAAGTCTTTCCATTGTTATTTCCACCAAATTCTTTCCTTCAGACAATCCGACTGCAGCCTTTCTATCTACCTTGGCCACCTTTGCCGCAGGCTTTGTGGTCCGTCCATTCGGAGCACTTTTCTTTGGAAGACTGGGCGACCTCATCGGTAGAAAGTACACCTTCATGGTCACCCTAATGCTAATGGGTGGAGCGACCTTCCTGATCGGTTGCATCCCCAGCTATGAAAGCATTGGATTCCTTGCCCCATTGATCGTCTTAATCCTGCGGTTGCTCCAAGGCCTTGCCTTAGGGGGTGAATACGGCGGAGCGGCAACCTATGTAGCGGAACATGCACCAAATGGAGAACGGGGTTATTGGACCTCTTGGATACAAACGACCGCCACTTTCGGGCTATTCATTTCGCTTGTGGTCATCTTACTGACTAAACTTGTTCTTACCGAAGCCCAATTTGATCATTGGGGTTGGCGTGTCCCTTTCCTACTTTCTATTCTTATGGTCTATGTATCATACCTGATCCGTAAGAACATGGATGAATCCCCAGAATTCAAGAAAGCAAAAGCAGAAGGGAAGACCTCCACAAATCCGCTGAAAGAAAGCTTTGGGAATAAATACAATCTAAAGTTCGTCCTATTGGCTTTATTTGGGGCCGCGATGGGTCAGGGTGTTGTTTGGTACACTGGCCAATTCTACTCCATGAGCTTTATGAAAACAGTCATGTTCCTCGATTCAGACCAAGCCGATATCATTCTAGGCATAGCCCTACTCTTTGGAACGCCTTTTTTTGTGGTCTTTGGTCGGCTCTCCGACAAAGTAGGCCGTAAATGGGTCATGCTCACGGGCATGTTGCTGGCGGTGCTGACCTACAGGCCGATTTACCAAGCCATGTACCAGATTAGCAACAGCGCAAACAAACAGGAATTGGTCGACAAACGAACAGAAACCATCATTCCGGTGAGCGCCGATAACGAGCATGAGATCAAATCCATCACACGCTATTACAACGATGGGTCGCATACTGTAGAAAACACCGATACGGTAAAGGCCACAAGCAAGACTGCTGTCTTTTTATCGGGCTCAAATTATGTTAAACTGATTGCTTTAATCTTTATACAGATCATTTATATCACTTTGGTTTACGGCCCTATTGCTGCTTTCTTGGTGGAAATCTTCCCAGTAAAAATCAGGTACACCTCCATGTCCCTACCCTATCACATCGGGAATGGGATCTTTGGCGGATTATTACCGGCAGTATCCACATACTTGGCCACGAATGCCAAAACCGCTGCAGATCCGACCTTTTATTTGGAGGGATTATGGTACCCTATCATTATTTCGGCGGTCTGTTTTGTGATAGGCGCGCTATACATCAACAAAAACATGGTTGCAAAAGATTTGAATTGACATGGAGAGCATTAAAAAAATATTAGGGATCCTTTGGATTGCATTAGCGCTACTTGCGGCATATTTCTGCATCGCCAAATTTGGCTTGCCAAAAATTATTTCCGGAAAGCAAGAAGACGTCGTTTTTGGAATTATTATTCTGTTTATCCTCACGCCGATCATCTCGATTGGGCTTGGGGTCTTTGGATATTTCGCCCTGAAGGGCGAATATCAGAAGGACAGAATGTAATTTTCAGGTTGAACCTCAGCCGAATACGTCCTAAATGCGATTTTCTTTTCGAAAAGATTAATTTTTTGTTAATTTTGCCGTGGGTAAGTCCTCTACGACCAGCTCCCATTGACTCCCCCAGGTTGGGAACAAAGCAAGGGTATTTGGTTGAGCGGTGCGATAGAGGGAGCTTACCCATTTTTTATTGGCCTAAACTCTCCTTTATTTCCATCATTTCGTTTTCTAAATACACATATTAGATATTTTTCGTTTATTTGTAAACCGAATTAACATGAGTCTATGAGTTGGTTTAAAAGAAATAAAGCAGGTATACATACTGCAACAGAAAACAAGAAAGAGGCACCTGATGGGATGTGGAACAAATGTCCTAACTGTAAAAAACCTCTTTTGAATGTGGAACAAGTTGAAAACAAGTATGTTTGCCATTACTGTGATTACCACATCCGCATTGGTTCAACTGCCTATTTCTCCGTATTATTCGATAACAACGAATTCACTGAATTATTTCCGAACCTGAAAGCTGGTGACCCCCTAAACTTTGTGGACACCAAACCTTATAAGGACAGACTATTGGATAGTCAAGCTAAAACTGGCTTGAACGATGCCTTAAGATCTGCCGTTGGTAAAGTGAACGGTCAAGATCTTGTTATCGCTTGTATGGATTTCTCTTTTATCGGAGGTTCAATGGGCTCTGTAGTTGGAGAGAAAATCTCTAGGTCCATCGATTATTGTATCGAACATAAATTACCGTTTATGTTGATCTCCAAATCTGGTGGTGCCCGTATGATGGAAGCCGCATTCTCTCTGATGCAAATGGCTAAGACTTCTGCAAAATTAGCCCTATTGGCTCAAGCTAAATTACCTTACATCTGTTTATTGACTGACCCAACCACCGGTGGGGTAACAGCTTCTTACGCGATGTTAGGTGATATCAATATTGCTGAACCAGGAGCTTTGATCGGTTTCGCCGGACCACGTGTCATCAAAGAAACCATCAAGAAAGACCTGCCTAAAGGATTCCAAACTTCTGAATTCGTTTTGGAACATGGTTTCCTAGACTTCATCGTCGACAGAAGACAATTAAAAGAAAAGGTATCTACTTTCCTTAAAATGGTAAAGTAGAGATACTCTAAACATATTGGAAAGCGAGCTCTTTGGGGCTCGCTTTTTTTTATCCCCATTCTCTTCCTCAACCTAGGCCTTGCTCATTCCGGTCTTGTTCGAGAATCATTCGAGACATATTCGAGAAGTCGATCAGAAAAAGCTCGACCATTTCGGCATTTTCCGAATATGCCTCGAATAAGGTCGGAGCCAAATCCGAAAACTCAAACATTTTTTCGCTAACTTCTTGTTTAGGTAGGCTAGATTGAAAAATAATTTTAGATTTTTTTGTTAAATTTAGGTATCCATAAACCTAAAAACATCACATGAACTTAAAAAGACTCTTTTTGCTTTCCCTATTGGCAGTATTTGCCTTTCAGCAAAATGTAATAGCTCAACTTCGAATTCCAAATTTCTTTTCTGACCATATGGTCTTGCAGCGTGGCACCGAGATCAATTTCTGGGGATTGGCACCAGCCAGCTCTGAAATCAAGATCGTGGGGACCTGGTTTCAAGATACTGTAAAAGCAAAGACTAACGGAGACGGACAATGGAGAACCACCCTACCAGAAGGAAAAGCGGGTGGTCCTTATGAAATAAAGATCATGGCCAACCAAGAGAGCATCACCTTGAAGGATATTCTATTAGGAGATGTATTCTTATGTTCAGGACAGTCCAATATGGAATGGGGAGCTGCTCAGAACTTAAAAGAGATCATTGATGAAATGCCAAATGCCAATAATCCAAACATCAGGTTATTGCATATCAGTAGGAATGGTGCTTTGACCCCTCAAGATCAGATTTCCAATCAATGGGCTACCCTGAGTGCAGAGTCCTTAAAGCCCTTTTCGGCCATTGGCTATTTTATTGCCAAAGAGATCAATGCACAGGAGAATGTACCTATTGGAGTCATCAATTCCAGTTGGGGTGGTACAGCCGCTGAAGTCTGGACCCCAAGTTACTTAATTGAGAATGATCCATTCCTCTTGCAGCGTGCCAAGCTGCAAGGTGCAAATGATTGGCGCCCGCATAACAGCGGTGTCCTTTGGAATGCCATGATCCATCCATTTGCAGGCTATAATATCAGTGCTGCTTTCTGGTATCAAGGTGAGAGCAATGTGGGAACATGGGATGGATATGATAAACTGATGAAAACCATGATCAGTTCATGGAGATCAGCATGGAATGATGATTTCCCATTTTACTTCGTGCAGATTGCCCCTTTCCAATACAACAACAAAGAGCCCCTGGCAGCTTACCTACGTGAACAACAAGTTAAGACCGCAACCGAACTACCCAACACCGGCATGGTCGTGATTACTGACCTTGTCGACAATATCAAGGACATCCATCCTATCCAGAAAAAAGCTGTAGCTAAGCGATTGGCGGATTTGGCACTTGCAGAAGTTTACCATAAACCCTTGAAAGATTATAAATCACCGATCTATAAATCACAGGAAATTAAAGGCAATAGCATTGAGATCAGCTTTAGCAACCTAGAAGGAAAATTGACCTCCAAAGGTGAGATTACAGACCTATTCATTGCCGGAGCCGATCAGCAATTCAAACCGGCTAAAGGAAAGATTAAAGGGGATAAACTGATCGTTGAATCCGCAGAGGTCAGAAACCCAGTAGCGGTACGTTTTGGATTTACAGAAATCGCTATGCCGAATCTGTTTAATTCCAATGGATTGCCAGTGTCTCCGTTTCGAACTGATCAGTGGTAGTCCTATAGGAGCAAGGAATCAAAAACGTTATTAGGATATTTAGGGGCATAAGGTCAATGCCCCGACTTCCCTATCTCCGGTTATCTTGTTACATATTTCCAAAAGCTAAATAGCTTCCGAGATTTGAGGTAATTCAAGTTATGCTCATTTTCATAAGCTTCCCGTTCAAAGGAAATATTCAGGTATGCCCTAGTAAAATTGCGGTATTGGATCAGTCGAAGACTGAATTCCAATAGATAGAGCACATAAAAAGGGATAATAAGCAACTCAATGGCTTGCAATATATGGATGCGTTCATGGTTGATCAGGATCCTATTATCGCGATCGGAGGAGTATTTGAGGAAGATAAATGGAAATATGGTAATCGCCTGTGCTTTTCCCATGGAAAAGAACTTGGTCCAAAACTTACTTACAATTACTTTACCTTTCATCTAAAGTTTAAAATTACGAAATCGGCTTTAACTTTATATCAATCATGGTTTTTTTGATTTTCAAACTTAGATTGTATATTTGTTAATACACTAAAATTAAATGTTCATGCCGTACAAAGAACGAGAAATAAACAAGCTGTATTATACCATGGGTGAAGTCACTGAAATGTTCGGTGTAAATGCATCTCAAATCCGTTTTTATGAGCGTGAATTCGATATTCTTCAGCCTAAGAAAAACAAAAAAGGAAATCGTCTATTCACTCAGAATGATATTGCGAACCTTAAGATTATCTTCAATTTAGTCAAAGATAAGGGGTATACCTTACAAGGGGCACGCGAATTCTTAAGAAGCAACAAGAACGAAGCCAGGGAAAACCAAAGGATCATTGAGTCTTTGGAGGGATTAAAGAGCTTTTTAATTGAAGTTAGGGATAGTCTATAAGGCTCGACTCCCTAATTCAATCACTTCTAGATTTTCAATTTTATCTCCATTAATTTCAAAACGCATTGCGGTCCTCATCTGATGCCAGCCTTGTTTGCCGGCTGCTCCTGGATTGAGGTGGAGCAACTGCAGCTTCGGATCAAACTGCACTTTTAGGATATGGGAATGTCCTGTAATAAATAGCTTTGGGGGATTGTTCAAGATTTCTGGCTTAACCAAAGGGCTATATTTCCCCGGATAACCACCAATATGGGTCATCCACACATCGACCTGTTCGCAATGGAACCTGAGGTGCTCCGGAAATTTCAAGCGGATATCTTTATCATCGATATTTCCATATACTCCCCTTAGCGGTTTACATGCTTCCAGTTTCTCGATGACCTCCATGGAGCCAAAATCGCCAATATGCCATATCTCATCACAATTTTCAAAATGCTTTAGAATAGCATCATCCAAGTATCCGTGGGTATCTGAAAGAAGTCCGATTTTCATGTTAAAAAGCTAAAAAATAAGGTTGCAAGATCTGTTTATAGGCCTCCGAATATTGGGATCTCTCTTGGTAGATCACAAAAGTCTGTTGTTCAGGATTGATTTCTTCTCTTTGGAAACTCAGGATACAGCGAAAAGGCTCTGAATCCACAAAGGATTGCATATTGATCTGTTTATTCAGAAAAAGCTGGTTTTCTTTTGCTTCAGCGACCATAAAATCCAATAGCTCTATGGGAACCACAATCTGTAGCTTCCCCATACTGCTAAGTCTGCTTGCTGCAAAATGGAACATCCCCTTAAAGAATTCTACGTCTGTATGCTTGGCGACTTTTTTTCTTTGGTCAGGATTATGGAGCGAATTAATGTAGAAAGGTGGATTGGAAACAATCAGATCAAACTCAAGATCCGTTTTCCAATGGAAAATATCCGAATGTACAATGCTAAGACGATCTTGGAAGGGCGAAGCTTGAAAGTTCTCCGCTGCTCTTTGGGAGGCTAATTTATCGATTTCCACCGCCCAAATTTGGGCTTGCGGATATTTTTGAGCCAGCATCAGTGCTATTACCCCCGTTCCAGTCCCTATATCAAGAATGGCATCCGCTTGTTCTTGCTCTGCGAAGGCCCCTAATAGTACCCCATCGGTATTGATCCGCATGGCACAGTGTTCTTGATTAACTGAAAATTGCTTGAATTGGAAGATATTTCCCATAACACAAAGGTAATTCTAAATGCTTGTTTTTGAGCTAAAAAATAGCATTTGAAAAAATATTTACGTGCACGGATTAATCTAAATGGTTTCCAAGTAGTCTATTTCCTTAAAGACAGACAAGCATATGAAAGCAAAATTACTTAAAATCGTAGCCTTGATCATGGTCATTGGACTATTTTCATCCTGTTCTAAAGAATATATTGGGGGATCATATTTTTATCCAGAGGACTTTGCTGTAGATGTGTTTGATGTCTATAAAGTAAGTCCAGATGCCTACCGCGTCGAGTATGCGGTTACTAATCTTTCCAATATCGATTATTACCACGGTCAGGATGGTGATTTCTATTTAGAATTTTCATTGGTTGGACATAATGGGGCACCTTTTTACAATGAGGCTCCCATAGGGACTTTATATGCCGGTGAATCGTTCCGAGGGACGATGATTATTCGGGTCGATCCTAGATTAGGTTATGATCCAAATGACATCTCCTATGATATATATGATGCTGGCAGGTATTAATCCTACCAGCATTTTTTTAGTTCTTCAATAAGCGTTGGATTTCATCTAGCTTCATCAATGCTTCCACCGGAGTAAGGGTATTCACATCCAAATTATTCAGCATATCACGGATCTTTTCCAGGACTGGATCATCAATGGCAAACATCTGCAATTGATAAGCCTGTTTTTGTATCTTTCGCATACTATCCTTGATCTTCTCCCCGCCGGTACGTTCCTGTTCCAGACGTTTCAGGATCTCGCCAGCGCGACCGATAAGCTTCGGCGGCATACCAGCTAACTTCGCCACATGTATACCGAAACTGTGCTCAGAACCACCGGGCACCAACTTCCTTAAGAAAATCACTTTATTGTTGACTTCTTTCACACTCACATTAAAATTCTTGATCCGCGACATGGACGTACTCAACTCGTTCAATTCATGGTAATGCGTTGCAAACAGGGTCTTTGCTCGACAGGAAGGATGGTTGTGCAGGTATTCCGCAATCGCCCATGCGATGGAGATACCATCATAAGTACTGGTACCACGTCCAATTTCATCTAAGAGAATCAAACTACGATCAGACAGGTTGTTCATAATACTCGCTGTCTCGTTCATTTCTACCATAAAGGTAGATTCTCCAGAGCTGAGGTTATCCGAAGCCCCAACACGTGTAAATATCTTATCTACGATCCCAATGGACGCTTCCTTGGCAGGCACAAAGGAACCAATTTGAGCCATCAGGACGATGAGCCCCGTCTGTCTCAGCAAAGCAGATTTACCGGCCATGTTTGGTCCTGTAATGATAATGATCTGCTGCCCCTCTTGATCCAAAAAGGTATCATTGGTAATATAGTCTTGACCTATCGGGAGATTCTTTTCAATAACAGGGTGTCTACCCCCTTTGATATCGATGTTCTTTCCAGCATTGACCTCAGGTCTTACATAGAAATTCTTCTCTGCAATAACGGCAAAATTCAATAGCACATCCAGCTTGGCAAGCAATTGGGCATTTAATTGTATCGGTTTTATATATTCCGAAATCGCGAGCATTAACTCGGCATAAATGCGGTTTTCAATGGCTTGTATTTTTTCTTCAGCACCTAAAATCTGTTCCTCATACTCCTTCAGCTCTTCGGTAATATAGCGTTCCGCATTCACCAAGGTCTGTTTACGGATCCAACCCGAAGGCACTTTATCTTTATGGGTATTGGTAACTTCTAGGTAATAGCCAAATACATTGTTGAAAGCTATCTTTAACGATGGAATCCCCGTCGCTTCAGACTCCCTCCTTTGGATCTCTATCAGGTAATCTTTACCGCCAAAGGCAACCTTTCTCAGTTTATCCAGATCAGGGTCGACCTGATCGGCAATAACGTTTCCCTTGTTCAAAGCTACTGGAGGTTCAGCTTGAATGGTCTGTTCAATTTTATCCCGGATAATCAGACAAGGATTGAGCTGTTCTGCAATGACCTTTAATGACTCCGATTCCTGTTCTTGGCAAAGCTCTTTTAGTTTTTCAACGGCATACAGTGCTCGTTTTAATTGGATGATTTCACGCGGATTTGCTTTTTGAAGGCCAATCTTAGAAATTAGTCTTTCCAAATCGCCCACTTGCTTGACCTCTTGGATTAATTGATCCCTTAGGCTTCTGTTCTTATAAAAATCCTGAACAACCTGCAATCTTTCATTAATGGATTTCTCATCCTTCAAAGGCATGACGATCCATCTTTTCAGCAATCGTGCTCCCATAGGAGAAGAAGTTTCATCGAGAACATCCGAAAGGGTAATGGCGTTTTCATTGGTTGAACTGATCAGTTCCAAGTTGCGGATGGTAAAACGGTCCAACCACATATAACGGTCTTCTTCGATCCTGGAGATATTGGAAATATGTTGCAGATTGCGATGTTCGGTTTCATTGAGGTAATGCAAGGCTACCCCAGCTGCAATAATTCCGGTAGGCATACGATCAATACCAAACCCTTTCATGGAATTGACCTCAAAATGCTTGAGGAGATTTTCGGTGGCATAGTCACCGGTATATGGCCATTCATCCAAGGTATAGGTATAGTAATTGGAACCAAATTGTTCCACGAACTCCTTATACTGTTTTTTTGGAAGAATGATTTCAGTAGGCTTAAAGCCTTGTAAAAGCTTGTCGATATAACCAACAGAACCTTGGGCAACGAGGAATTCCCCGGTGGAAATATCCAAAAAAGAAACCCCTACGACCTGCTTATCCATGAATATGGAGGCAAGGTAGTTATTGGATTTCTGTTGAACGATATTTTCATTGTATGAAACTCCAGGTGTAACAAGTTCCGTTACCCCTCTTTTCACGATGGTCTTGGTTTGTTTAGGATCTTCCAGTTGATCACATATAGCAACCCTTTGTCCTGCGCGCACCAATTTCGGCAGGTAGGTCTCTAGGGAATGGTGCGGAAAACCAGCCAAAGCGGTTTCAGATTCCGAGCCATTTCCTCTTTTTGTCAATACGATTCCTAAAATCTTGGCTGCTTTAACAGCATCTTCTCCAAACGTCTCGTAAAAATCCCCAACTCTAAACAGCAATAAGGCGCCTGGGTATTTGGCCTTAATGGTATTATATTGCTGCATTAAAGGGGTTTGTTTCTTTGCTTTTGCCAAGGTTATTCTTTTTTTGTATAAGATGTAAAAATAGCAGAATTGTGGCGATTTGCAAAACAATGCCTACAAGCAAAAAGCATTTGGGAAATGACATAAAAATTAAAAAATACATCTTATGTTTGCATTAAATTTCAAAGTAATGGCAATCAAACGTTCTACCACAAAGAACAGGAAAAAGCAAACCAAATCATCCTTCGGGAGCACACTGAAAACCAAGGTCCTTCCTTGGGTAATTAGGGGAGTGATTGCATTTTTCGTTTTGACCATACTTTGGGTCATTGCCCTAAGATTTACTAATCCACCGATCACTTATTTGATGTTACAGCGAGGTTTTGAGCGCAAGGCGGATGGTAAGGAATGGAAACTGGAACGCAAATGGTTGGATTATGAAGATATCTCGAACAACCTGAAGCGCGCAGCCTTAGCGGGTGAAGATGCTCATTTTATGACCCACAATGGCTTTGATACGGAAGCGATCAAGGAAGCTTTTGAAAAAAACAAAGAGGGAAAAAGATTAAGGGGCGGCAGTACCATCAGTCAGCAGACTGCTAAAAACGTATTCCTATGGCCAGGTCGTTCCTGGTTCCGTAAAGGCTTAGAGACCTATTTCACGGTTTTGATTGAAGTTTTTTGGAGCAAGAAAAGGATCTTGGAAGTGTATCTCAATGTGATTGAAACGGGACAAGGCGTTTATGGAGCAGAGGCCGCGGCACAATATTACTTCCATAAATCGGCAAAAAGCTTGACCAAGAAAGAAGCTGCCTTGATCATTGCCATATTGCCAAGCCCACAAAAGTGGGATGCTAGAAGACCTTCTAACTATATCAATAGAAGAGCTAATAGCATCGTGAGGTATTTGAATTATTATACCATTCCCGAGTAATGATATATTAAATTCTCTATTTATAGATTTCCACCGTAATTTTCCCGTCTGCAGTAACCGTTCCACGGTACATCCCTTCGGTATTGAATGGCATAGCAACTTCACCATTTTTATCGATGGCAATCATTCCACCATCGCCACCTAATTTCCCGATTTCGTCGATTACTTCCTGAGAAGCTTTGGCAACACCCATTTTAGCATATTGCATTTTTGCCGAAACATTAAATGCCGCTACCGAACGGATAAAGAACTCTCCCCATCCCGTACAGGAGATTGCCACCGTAGCATTATTTGCATAAGTACCTGCACCAATGATAGGAGCATCACCTACCCTACCGAATTTCTTATTGGTCATTCCACCAGTAGAAGTACCAGCAGCAAGGTTGCCTTGTTTATCCAATGCAACACAGCCGACAGTTCCGAATTTTTCATCTTTATATGGCGGCAAGAATGCTTTTTTATCGTCATGGTCCAATTCCGCACGATCTTTATCTCTTTCTAAAGCTCTTTGCAGACCTTCCCAACGTTGTTTGGTCCAGAAATAAGAGGGATCAACGATTTGGATGCCGTTATTTTGGGCAAATTCCTCCGCCCCTTTACCGATCATCATGACATGTTCGGATTTGTCCATGACCGCTCGCGCTGCGCTGATAGGGTTTTTGATATTGGTAACTCCGGCGACAGCACCGGCTTTGAGGTTAGAACCATCCATAATGGCAGCATCAAGTTCATTTTTCCCTTGATTCGTAAAAACTGCACCTTTACCAGCATTGAAAAGTGGGGAATCTTCCATGACATGGATTGCAGCTTCAATAGCGTCCAAGCTTGATTTTCCTTGTTTGATCTGATCGTATCCAGCCTGAAGCGATTCCGTTAGTTTAGCGATATATGCTTTCTCCAAGGAGTCCGTCATATTCTTTTTTAGTATAGTACCTGCACCTCCATGAATGGCTAAAACATACTTCGGTTTTGAATTGCTCTGTGCAGAAGAAGGCGTTAAATTCATCATAACACACATTAAGATTAATACGTAGGTTACACTATTTTTCATAATTAGATTCAGTTTTAAACAAAGAACGTAATTAATACCTACAAAAACAAAAGGGGTGGAAACGCCTTCATCCACCCCTAATCAATCTAAACTGTTAGTTAGTCTTATTGCTTAGTCACAGTAAGTTTTGCTTTATTATTCCCTTCAGAAAGGTCAACTACGATTACGTAAGTTGCGCCTACTTCCAGTTTTTTACCAGCCTGAAGACCTAAGTTTCCTGGGTCACGGCCATTTTTTCCATCACCAACCAAGATCAGGTCACTCGTGGTTGTCAAGTCAGTATTCTTGAATTCACCATTCCAGCCTTTTTCATGGAAGAATTTGAAGTTGATATTATCGGTATTGATGGATTGTCCGCCAACAAGGGTAACCTGATATTTCTTATCACCCATTGGTGTCACACAAATTGCCTTTCCTGGATCCCAGCCTACTTGATTGTCAGCAACACTTGGTTTACCGACTCCCTCACCAATTATCCAGATTGCTCCGGTACCATCCGCATTCAATCGTGCTAGATCGTTTCCGTTCATGGCTTCCACCTTGATATACTTCTTACCTAGATCGGCGATGAAACGGTATTTTCCAGACATCGCGTTGAAGTAGTATTTGTCACCGTCTTGACGGATATAATCTTTATCTACCCACCATCCAGCTGGCATACCTTCGAAAGTCAATTCTTCATCTTTATTGATCGTCAAATCCAAGGAGAAGATTTCATCTTCTACCATTTCCATATCGGTATCATTGATCGCATAACGAACGAAAGGTGCAGCTGCATAAGTCAATGTATTGAAGCTGATCTTGTATACACCATCAAAGGCATTTGAAAATGGGATTGGTGTATTGACACCTTGTTGGATCCCCTTGTTTTCCCAACCGAATTGGATTTTGTTTCCAAATTCACCAACTTTTGGTGCTTCGATATAAGCTGGAGCTTTCATCTTGAACTCATCTGAAACTTCATATTGGTTAGGACCTACCTTGCTCATACGATAAGTTTTACCTTCCGCTACCAAATCCAGGTAAGGAAAATCAGGTCTCGCAATAGTCACGACCTTTTCTTCGGTTTTACTCACCATCTGCACATTTTGAAGGGTGAACTTCAATAATGCCGATCCATTGGGAATATTTTTAAGGAAAGGAACATATAATTTTCCAGAATAAGATCCGGATTCTTTGGTACGAATGGTTTGTTCAGAAACTACTTCATCACTGAACAACAATTGCACTTTTAGCGTAGACAGGGCTACACTTTTGTCCGAAACATTCACGGTATATTGTAAGCTATCGCCAAACAAAGAAGCAGTTGGACTCTTAACTATTTCAATGGCAGGCTCCCCAGCGCCATAAGGCACGATTAATTCATCTTCTTTACAAGAGAACATGAAGCTCAAAAGAAGAGAAAAGGCTAAATAATTGATTAATTTTTTCATTTTTTCCAAGAATAAGAAACAACAGAACCTGCAGGAACATCATAGCTGAAATGATTTTTCCCATCCTCAATAACAATTCTAGAATTGCTTCCATTTGAGTTTGCAATTACAAAAGCATAGGTGCCATCTGTATTTTTAAATGCGGCATAAGATAATCCAGCATCAGAATATCCTTCTGACCCAATACGTACTGCTCCTGGTTTTACTACAGCAGACATGTGCCCGATAATATAGTAATGAGAGTTTTTACGAATGGTCTTGTAATCCGCTTTGCTGATATCCACTGCTCCATAACATGTTTGACATCCACCCTCACGGTTAGGACCTCTTTCAGAATCCAACATCAAGTTCCATACGATTACACCTTTGCTCCAGTTGTTTACTGTACCTAATGCCACTTCACGCATATCTTCCAATAATCTTTTTCCCAATGCATGGCCATCATTCCAAGTTCCAATAGAAGTTTCGGTAAAGATTAAATCTTTATTAGCCGCTTTGGCATGGATATCCAATAATTCGGCTTTATCCCCACCATAGTTATGGTAAGCAGAACCAGCGAAATAAGCCGCAGCAGCAGGATCTTCAAAGATCTTGATTGGGTAATCCTGTTGTTCAGGCATATTATCATAATTATAGTTATGATCGAATGCGTAGATTTTGGTCGTTAGGCCAGCTGCTTTCATTTTTGGTCCAAGCGCATTTTTCACAAATGCCTGTTGCTCATTCCAAAACATCACTAAGGAAGCTGAATTTTTATCGTTTAATGGCTCATTTTGCGTCGTGATAGAGTAAATGTTTACACCATGTTCCTTCATTGCTTGGATCCACTTCACAAAATAAGTTGCATAATCTTGGTAGTATTTCGGGTTCAAGTGACCACCGGTCCAAGAATCATAAGGTTTCAATTCTGTCAAGTTGTTTACTTTCATCCATTTTGGCGGAGTCCATGGCGAGCCCATGATCTTGATCTCAGGATTGATAGCGATAATCTCTTTCAAAACCGGGATAACATATTCCAATTCTTCCGATTGAAGCGCGAAGTTTTCAATTCCGGGTTCATCGGCCAAGGTATATTCATCCAAGGAGAAATCAGAACAGCCGATTGCGATACGGATATAACTTTGACCCATTCCTTCTGTTGGAGAGAATGTTTCTTTTAAGAATTTCGTACGGTCTTCTGGAGCCATTTTCAACAAGTTGAAGGCCGCAGAACCGGTGATGGCAGATCCAAATCCATCCATGGTTTGGAATTTTTTGTTTTCATCGATCTTAATGGTCTTGGTTCCCATATTACTGGTCTTGCTAAAGTCCACATAAGACTTTTTGAAATCATGGCTAAGCGAACCAGTAGTGGTATAGATCAAAACATCTCCGGAAGTTGGATCCACTGGTGCTGGATCTCCACCTCCGCCGCCGATATTATCATTGCCACAAGCAGTAAAAATCGAAGAGAATAGGCTAGCAACAAATATATATTTCTTTAAATTATTCATAGTTTCAGTATTAATATCCTAAGTTTTGCTTGATTTTCGGGTTTTCGTCAATTATCGATTGCGGAATTGGCAAACGGTATGAATTTTCTGTAAATGGATACACTTGGGCTTTTCTACCAGAATCTTTTGCAAAGACAGCATTCATGACAGATTCTACTTTATTCAAGCGTACAAGGTCATACCAACGTTGACCTTCGAAAGCCAATTCTAATCTTCTTTCGTTCAACAAAGCATTTAACATGGCATCCTTACTTCCTTTAACGGCATTAGTCAATTTTGGAAGTTTAACGCGTTGGCGAACTTGGTCAATAATTGCTGCTGCTGCAGTTAGATTAGGGCTATCACCATTAATCAATGCTTCAGCCTTCAATAATAACAGGTCCGCATAACGGATTTTGATGATGTTACTGAATGCAGAACGTGTTTTATACATAAATGGGTAGTTGCTTGCTGGATAGTAATTGCTCCAACCAGCTTCATAATACACGATGGATTCGGTGTAGCGGATCTCATCTCCTTCGCGGGTGAATGCATTTATTAAATCCCTTGAAGGAGTGATCCATTTTGCCCATGTAAAATTGCTATTGTAGTTTGAAAGGTCACGCCCAAACATCCAGGTTACCCAGTTGCCATTACCTGCAAAGAATTGAGTTTCAAGAATAGTCTCTTTGCTATTTCGGATCAATGGTTCTGCATTACCTGCTTGAACCCCAAACAAGTTTTTATAATCTGCATCTAGCGCAAATCCATCTGCTGCTAAATCATCTACATACTGAATGACCTTCGCATAGTTACGGATTGGTTTTTCTGCATAGATCTTTGCCAATAATGCTTTGGCGACGGATTTTGAGAATTTAGTTTTGTTTGCAGCTGTATTAGAAGGCGCATCCACTAAGGCTTCTTCTACATCTTTTGCCAAGAATTCATAAACCTCTTTTTCAGGAGTTTGGCTTGGGAAATAATCATCGTATACCTCTTCGATATTTTCAGCGGTAATGTCTTTACCTACTTTGGTTACCAATGGAATATCACCCCAAAGACGAACCATATCAAAGAAAATCAATGCTCTTTGAATTCTAGCTTCAGCTTTGTATTGCTTACGCAATGCGGAAGATAGGGAATTGTCGGCAACCGAATCCACATTAACGATCAGGATATTCAGTTTGGCAACATCTTCCAGGTAACGGATCCAGTCACGTTGAACAACAGAGTTTGAACCTTCGATACCGTTATTTTCATAAGGGACCACTTCGGCACCGGTCGTTCCGGCGTAAGCATTATCGGAATGCGATTCAGCGATCAACATTTGGTCTAAGTACCAATGTTCTTGTCTATCACGCATAATATTATATAAGCCCTGCATGTAATTTTCTACTGCGGCTTTGTCTTTAAAGACTACTTTTTTTCCTTCTTCATTTACCCCTTCGGTCACGTCAGAATATTGACCAAGAGGATCTTTATCAAGAGAGCAGCTTGAGATGGCCAGTGTACTGAGTACAGCGATCATCATCTTCTTCATTATATTAAATTTCATTGTTCTCATCATCATAATCTTAGAACTCCATATTTAATCCAAACACGAATGACCTAGTTTGAGGATAAGTACCCCAATCTAAACCTTGCACCCTACCTGAATTTCCCCATTGGTTAACCTCTGGATCCAAGCCTGTGTATTTCGTCAAGGTAATTAAGTTGGTGGCTGAGATAAACGGAGCCAGTTTGTTAATTCCGATTTTTGACAAAGCTGGAGCTTTGATGTTGTAGGATAGGGAAATATTTTTCAAGCGGATATAACTTCCGTCTTCCACGAAATAAGAGGAGTTTTTCATGTCATAACCTGCACGAGGCACTTCAGTCACTTGACCAGGAACTCTCCAACGTTGAAGAACACGAGTGGATTGGTTTTTACCGTCGTACATACCTTCCATTTCCATTCTGGAAACGTTGTAGATATCATTTCCTTGAGTACCTTGGATAAAGACATTCAAGTTGAATCCTTTGTAAGCAAGGTTATTGGTGAAACCGAAAGTGAAGTTAGGGTTCGGATCGCCGATATATGTTTTATCGTTAACCGTTACCTTGCCATCACCATTGATGTCGGAATAGATCATATCTCCAGTTTCAGGATTTACGCCTTCACTGATATAACCGAAGAAACCACCCACAGGTCTACCTGCTTCGTTTCTTACTACGGTTTCATTGACATAATCTGTTGTTCTAGCATCGAAATAAACAGGTTTCAATACCAACTTGGTAAATTTATTTCTGTTGAAAGAGATATTAAAGCCAGAAGACCAAGTTAAGCCTTCCGATTTTAGGATATCAGCATTAATATTGGCTTCGAATCCACGGTTGGTCATCTCCCCTTCGTTTCTTTGGATTTGGGAGATATTACCACTACCTGGAAGATCTACCCACATCAACATATCGGTGGTATTCTTGTAGTAGTAGTCCAAGTTTACGGTCAATCTATTGTTGAAACCCGTAAAATCTAAACCTACACCAGTTTGAGTTGTTCTTTCCCAACCTAAGTCGATTGTTCTCAAGTTTTCAGGTGTAACAGAAGCTAAATCATTGGTTTTACCTTCTTCAAACCAAGGGGAACGGATAATATTATAGCGTTGTAGGTAAGCATAGTCACCAATACCAGATTGGTTACCTGTTTGTCCCCAACCTCCACGCAGTTTCAAATCGTTCATCCAAGGCACATCGCTCAGGAATTCCTCAGATGACAATCGCCAAGCTGCAGATACCGATGGGAACATCGACCATCTCTTGCTCGGGTGTAATTTAGAGGAACCGTCTGACCTTAAATTGGCAGTTACTAAGTATTTTCCGTCATAGTTATAGGAAATACGTCCGAAATAAGACATCATTGCCCAATCAGAAGCAGAAGATCCAGTACCTGTCCAAGAAATTTTATTGGCCACATTCAGGGTTTCGATCAAGTCATTTCTAAAGTGTGAACCAAGGATATAACTGTTGGTATAGTTTGAGCTTAACCAAGCCGTACCAGCCATGGCTTCGAAATTGTGTTTATCAAAGCTTTTGTTATAGGTCAAGGTATTATCAAACGTAATAACGGTGTTCATATTTCTAGAATCCGTTGCCTCACCAAATTGGTTTCTACCCCAAGAGGTAGACAATGGGTCTAAGAAAGTAGAAGAGAAAGCATTTCTTCTATCCAAAGCGAACAAAGTTTTGAAGTTCAATCCTGGAGTGATATGTACGGTTGCCGAACCCGATCCGATTAATCTGTTTTCACGGTTGCGGTTATTTCCAGTAGTCGCTAAGTTCTCCAATGGAGAAGTTACGTTCAAACCATAGAAGTTATTGTAGAATTGTTTCGGATTGAATGGATCCATGATTGGAGCAAATGTCGGTGTATTGATTGCAGACAAGACTACCCCCCCTCTATTGGAACCTGTACCTTCCACCATTCCATTTCCATTATAGTCTGCATAAGAGAAGTTCGCATTTACGGTTAACCAATCTCTTACTTTGTTTTCGATGTTACCTCTGAAGTTGTAACGTTTGTAGAAAGTAGAATGCACAATCCCTTTGTCATTTACATAGCCTCCCGAAAGGAAGTATTTGATTCTATCGGAACCATCTGATATAGAAAGTTGATAATCTTGGGTCAATCCATCGCTGAAGGTTTCATCGAACCAATCAGTTTGGTCGGTCAATCCATCAGGCAATTTCACGATTCCGATCTCGTCCATCAATTCCTTGTATTGAGCGGTATTCAATGGGGTAATCGAGTTGGTCACTCTATTTTGAGTAGCTAATGCATTTACAGTAATCTTAGGATTACCTACACGACCTTGTTTTGTAGTAATTAAGATAACCCCGTTTGCAGCTCTAGAACCATAGATAGAGGCTGAGGATGCATCTTTTAAGATTTGCATATCGGCGATATCATTTGGCGAAAGGAAGTTGATATTGTCAACAGTTACCCCATCAACTACATAAAGAGGGTCATTACTACCGTTGAAAGAAGTTGTACCACGGATACGGATCGAGGTTCCACCACCTGGAGCACCAGAAGGTTGAGAAACCGTTACACCCGCTGCTTTACCTTGAATCGCTTGGTTGGCATTGACAATTGGTCTTTCGTCCAGGTCTTCCAAGGATACAGAGGAAATAGCGGCAGTTACATCTTTTCTTTTAACTGCACCATAACCGATAACAACCACATCTTCGAGCGTATTTGTTTCCGGGCTCAAGGTAATGGTCATGTCTGTTTGTGCAATTACTTCTTGGCTTTTATAGCCTAGATAAGAAACTCGAAGTTTTGAATTAGCTGGAACATTCTCGAGTGTAAATAGTCCAGAGTTATCTGAAGAGGTCGATGTAGAACCTCCGATAACAGTGATGGTAGCCCCAATAATTGGCTCATTGTTGGCTTCGTCTATAACCTTTCCAGAAACTCGAATTCCATTTTGCGCAAGTGCAAAATTTGAAAAAACGGATATCATAAAAAGGAAAAGACCGATACTAACTTTAGTAAAAAGTTTCATACGTCTTATAATCAGTTATTAGATTAATATAATAATTTAGGGTATTCCTAAACTTCCCAATCCAAAGTTAAGCAGGGTGCTAATGTTTATTTAGCTTTTGAGGCAGGTCAAAACAAAAAAGTAACCGAAGTAAACCAATAAACATTGTTTTACAGGTCATTAGGCGCTTTTAAAAAGAAAAAAAGTAAAGGGTTTTGCTAATACTTTAGGTTACCAATCTCCTTAATTTGCTCATCGAAGTCTTCTTTGGTTCCTAAAACTTTGTTACGGACCTTCACTCGGTAGTTGTAAACGGTACGTAAGGAGTAGCGAAGGAAGCGAGCAATCTTGGTCGAATCAGAAATTCCGAGACGGATCAAAGCAAAAATACGGAGTTCAGAATTCAGCAATTCATCATGCTTCAAGGTCAACTGTTCTTCAGGTTTTAGGAGCTTGTTGAACTCTTGGATAAAGGTCGGATAAAGGTTCAGAAAGATCACATCGAAATTGTGATACAGATCGTCCAGTTCGGTCTTGATAAAATCTTGGGATTTCAGTTCCTTACTCAATTCATCAAATTGCTTATTGGAGATTTTCTTTAAGATACCTTTACGGGTATTATCTAATTTATCAATATAAGCAGAACATAACTCAAAAAACTGCGCCATGTATTCCTCCTTAATATGATTTGATTCCTGAAGATCTTGATTGACTTTTAACAATTGGGCATTCAGCCCTTGCAGTTCATCATTTAGATTTTTCAGGTCCTTTCTGGTTTTCTTTAGGCGCTTCATCTGCATAAACAGAATGATTAAGGCGACCAAAAGCAGGATTGACATGAGGGAAATGGTATACAGGAAGTTTTTGAGTTGGTTTTTATTAGCCTCTTCTTTTTCTTGGAATGCCGAGTTGATAATCGGATAAAAGGATGAGTTTTCTATCGTCCTAAACCTGACATTACAGAAAAGGGCATCTTCCATAGCCTCTTGAATAAATTGATAGGCTTTATCGATTTCATTTCTTTCGAAATAGACCAGAGCTAGACTTTGCATGGAGGCATTGTCCTTGACCGTGTTTTTTACATCGGTAATGGCTGATAAACTTAAATAATAGATCTGCTTTTCCTGGTCATCTTTGTTTTTATAGAGTAAACCCAAGAGGTAAGCGATTACCGCTCGTTCATGATGTGGTTCTTTGTATTCACTTAATAATTGCAATAATTCTGATTCCGCCTTATCGAAATTATTCCCAAACAATGCCCTAGTTGCAGAGCTTAAGCGATGTTCTCTAGAATCTGAAGGCAGTACATGGAGTAAGGAGTCGCGATAGACTTCACTTAGGCTGAAATAATTATAGTGATTGGTACTTTGTCCATAATGGGAATAGAAATCGGAAAAAGCGCGGTAATAATCAGCTTCCTGTTCACTGGATAAGCTTTGTCTTGGAATTCCCTTTAGGATTTCATTGGATTCGATAAAGCGACCAGCCGAGGAGTATAAACCCGCCAATTGGATATCGACCTCATTCTTTTTAAGGTTATCATTCAATTGCTGGGCTAACTTTTTGTTTTCATTGACATAATAGATAGCCGAATCGATCTGATAGGTCTTGAACTCATTATATAATTTCTCCTGAAAGTTGTATCGATCTGTAGGGGATTGGCTCAATTTAAGGTGTTGCTTGATTTCGAAGATCTTCATCAATTTTTCCTTTTCAAACTCAATCTTCCTGCCTAGGACTTTTTGGAGTTCTCTTTCAACCGAGTCTTTGGGACTGATATCCACAGCAGCTTGGGCAAAGGAAGAGGATGCTACCAGTGCCAAAAAATATATAAAGGAATAGCAAATTTTCTTTAATTCAAGTTTACTTATCATCATCTTCTTCCCACCAATCACTTTTCAAATCATCAATTTCCCTTCGGTCCTTTTTAGTAGGTCGACCTGTTCCACGATCTCTTTTCAGGACAGGAGCATGGAAAGACGATTTGAAAGCATAGGTTTCTTCTACAGGTGTGTGATCTTCATAGAATTGTACAGCCGTTTTGGCGTCAGACCTCCGTTCCAGCAATCCGGTCACTTTAAGGACCTTGCGTTCAATCCCTTTCTGAATGCTATAGGTTTCCCCAACTTTTACGATTGCTGATGGTTTTACATTCTGGCCATTGAGTTTAACTTTCCCTGCTTTGCAAGCTTCTGTTGCCAAACTCCTGGTTTTGAATATACGAATTGCCCATAAGTATTTATCAATCCGCAATTTGTCTGATGCCTCTGCCATCCTACAAAAATAGTCATATCTTCTTAATTTTGCCCCTTCTGTAACTTACATATCATTAAAAATCTCCATATTTGTTAATAATTTAAAATTACTTTTAAGAATATTATGGTAGATAATACAACCCTTCAAAAATTAATAGAAGAAGCTTGGGAGAACAGACAGTTATTAGAGTACAAAGAATACTATGAGGCGATTGAATTCGTAATCCAACATTTAGACAAAGGCGAATTACGTGTTGCTGAACCAGTTGGCGAGTCTTGGTATGTTAATGATTGGATTAAAAAAGCTGTAATTCTTTATTTCCCAATCCGTAATATGGAGGTGATCAAGAATGATCCATTTGTCTACCATGACAAAATGAAATTGAAGACGAATTACAAGGAGTTAGGTGTTCGTGTGGTGCCTGGTGCGTCGGCTCGTTATGGAGCTTTCTTATCCAAAGGTGTTATCATGATGCCTTCTTATGTCAATATCGGTGCTTATGTTGGTGAGGGTACCATGGTTGATACTTGGGCTACTGTAGGTTCTTGTGCACAGATCGGTAAAAATGTTCACTTAAGTGGTGGTGTTGGTATCGGTGGTGTTTTGGAACCTGTTCAAGCAGCGCCAGTAATTATTGAAGACAACGTATTCGTTGGTTCAAGAGCTATTGTAGTTGAAGGTGTTCGTGTGGAGGAAGAAGCGGTATTAGGTGCCAACGTGGTATTGACTGCCTCGACCAAGATTATTGATGTTTCAGGTCCGGAGCCGGTAGAATATAAAGGATTTGTTCCTGCACGTTCAGTAGTTATTCCAGGTTCTTATACCAAGAAATTCCCAGCTGGAGAATATCAAGTACCTTGTGCTTTGATCATCGGACAAAGAAAAGAATCTACCGACAAGAAGACATCATTAAATGATGCGCTTCGTGATCATAATGTAGCGGTATAACACGCTGATGCAAAGACCCTATATAGATAAAGAGGATTTGAATCAGGCTTTAGAGACCCTGAAGTCTGGTGGATTGATCTTGTATCCCACTGATACCATTTGGGGAATAGGATGCGATGCCACAAATCCAGAAGCGGTGGAAAAGATATTTGCATTGAAAGGAAGGGATAAAGGCAAGAGCATGATCATCCTTTTAGGCAATGACAATCAGCTGCAGAGCTATGTAAGCGAGGTTCCTGAAGTTGCTTATGAATTATTGGAAGCAACGGATAAGCCATTGACCATTATCTATTCTAATGCGAAGAACTTGGCTGCCAATGTGGTTGCTGAAGATGGCAGTATTGGGATCCGAGTGGTGAATCATCCATTTTGTGAACAGTTGTTACAAAGGTTCAGAAAACCTATCGTTTCTACATCGGCGAACATCAGTGGTGAAGCCTCAGCCAGGAATTTCGTGGAAGTCTCTGATGAGATTGTAAATGGAGTGGATTATGTTGTTAAATTTGGTCAACAGGATCCATCAAATGGCACGGCATCGACGATCATGAAATTGGATCCAAGTGGAAAATTTGAATTTATTAGAAAATAAATATGAAAAAGATTATCTCTTTACTGATCTGTGCGGTTGCATTCATTGCATTTAGCCATGCACAAACTGCCATCCAACCGGCAAAAGCTGGAGTAAGCTATGGCAAGAAAATAGATAAAAAAGGTGCTATCACTGTTAAACAACTTGAAAAGAACCTAGCTGGAACAGAATCCTATACTGGAAAAGTTCAGGGCGAGGTGGTTCAGGTATGTACGAAAAAAGGATGTTTCTTGACCTTGAAAACTGAAGAAGGCAAGGAGCCAATCATGGTACGTTTTACAGACTATGCTTATTTCGTTCCTCAAGATATCATTGGTAAGACAGTGGTATTGGAAGGTAAGGCAAAAGTGAAAGAAACCACGGTAGAGTGGCAAAAGCATTATGCTGAGGATATGGGCAAGAGCAAAGAAGAAATTGCTAAAATTAATCAGCCAAGAAAAGATATTTCTTTGGTTGCAGATGGAGTTCTAGTTGTAAAGTAGACACAAAAGACTTATTTTGGGGGCTGCAAATGAGAATTTGCAGCCTTATTTTTTTATTAATCTTACGTAAATGTCAGTTTTTCAGCCCGTTCCTTGTCAGAGCATTCGCCTTGGCAATCGACTCATGACTTTTGAAGTCCCAAGGATCATGGGGATTCTCAATCTGACACCAGATTCATTTTATGATGCTGGGCAGCATCAATCCTTAGACCTGGCATTGGAGCATACGGAGAAACTAATTGCTGAAGGGGCGGATATCATTGATATCGGCGCTTACTCAAGCCGACCTGGAGCAAAAGAAATAAGTCATCAAGAAGAATTAGATCGCGCTATACCAATTATTGAAGCCATACATAAACATTTTCCTAAAGCTATTCTATCCATTGATACTTTTCGTGCTGATGTTGCCGAAGCCAGTGTAAAGGCAGGGGTACATATCATTAACGATATTTCGGGTGGTAGTTTGGATCAGGAGATGTTCAATACCGTGGCTAGGCTTCAATTTCCTTATATTTTGATGCACATGCGGGGTACACCTGCAACGATGCAACAAATGACTGATTATGATGATGTCGTGAATGATGTAGCAGTAAGTCTGGGCAATAGCATTGCAAAGCTCAGGGCATTAGGAGTGAAAGATATCATCCTAGATCCTGGATATGGTTTTGCAAAGACCATTGAACAGAATTATGAACTTCTGATGCGCATCAATGAGCTTCATTATTTTGGATTGCCCCTCTTGGGTGGTATTTCCAGAAAATCTATGCTCTATAAAAAAATAAAATCTACCCCTGACCAAGTATTACCTGGAACTATCGCACTAAACACCTTGCTTCTAGAACGTGGTGCCCAAATATTGCGGGTACATGATGTCAAAGAAGCCAAACAATTACTTGAAATTTTTTATACCTAATCATTTTGAAGAAAACTAGAGACATAATCACGATAGGTTTTGCCTTATTTGCCATGTTCTTCGGAGCTGGAAACTTATTACTCCCCCCTTATATTGGAATACAAATTGGAGACCATGTTTGGATCACGATCTTAGCTTTTGGTCTTACGGGAATATTACTGCCCTTTTTCGGAATACTTTCCGTTGTCAATTCGGGCGATTCTTTTGAAGATCTAGGCACTCGGATCAACAAATTTCTTTCTCCTGTCTTAGGAACCATCATTATGCTCTGTATAGGGCCAATGATTGCCATACCGAGGACTGCTGCGACGACCTTTGAAGTTGGGATATTGCCTTCCTTTCCGACTGCGGATCCGCTTTGGACTTCGATCGCCTTTTTTGCTGTAACTTGGTTATTGACCATAGCACCTTCAAAAGTAGTGGACATTATCGGGAACCTTTTGACCCCGCTTTTATTAGTCTTATTATTGAGCTTAATTGCCATGGGGCTGTTCTCTCCTATGGGTGATTTCAGTGAATCTTCCTTGGATACAGCACAATCCTTTACTTTAGGTTTTGTGGATGGCTACCAAACATTGGATGTATTGGCTTCGGTAATTTTTGCGGGCATTATCATTACGGCATCTAAAACGAAAGGATACAACAGCGTAAAATCGAAAAATCAAGTGGTTATTGCGGCCGGAATATTGGCTGCTTCTTGCCTTTTCATCATTTACGGAGGATTGATCTATTTAGGGGCTACCTCTGGTATCGAAGATTTAGCCATTAAAAGATCGGAATTATTGATCCGTATTTCGAGAGCTATCATGGGACCATTTGGAACCATCGCCATTGCAATCAGTATCGCCTTGGCCTGTTTGACGACTGCCATTGCATTAACCTCTGCTGTAGGAACATTCTTTTCTTCCTTGACCAAAGGAAAATTGAGTTATAAACTATTGGTGACGGTATGTTGTATTGCATCTTGTGTGCTTTCCATTACCGGCGTAGATAATATTATCACCTTTGCTTATCCAATCCTTACTTTTGTTTACCCCATTGTAATTACGCTGGTTTTATATACGGTTTTCTTTGGCAGCTTTGTGAAGAACAAGAAGCCTTATGTAGCAGCATTAATCGGTTCCACCGTTATTGCCTGCTTATCATTGGCTAAGCACTTTAACTTATTAAGCGAAAATACGATTGCAACCTTGAATCATATCCCTTTCTTTCAATATGAACTAGGTTGGGTAGTACCTTCCTTTGTTTTGTTTGTATTGCTGATCCTCATCACAGGCACTGGAATAAAAAAAGAAGAAGCTAAATCATTATAACAGAAAAAGGCTGGTCCATGTGGCCAGCCTTTTTCTTTAATCCTTAAGGATCTCTATTATCTTACGATACTTCCAGCGGAGATATCGGTATTAGGTCTTACAAAATCCAAACGACCATCTGCATCCTCAGCCATTAAGATCATCCCTTGCGATTGGATTCCCTTAATTTCTCTAGGTTCAAGATTGACCAAGATGGATACTTGCTTACCTACGATTTCCTCAGGCGTGAAGTATTCAGCGATTCCGGAAACAACCGTACGCTTATCTATACCTGTATCGATGGTTAATTTCAAAAGCTTTTTAGTTTTAGCCACTTTTTCAGCAGTCAAGATACGACCCACACGGATATCCATTTTCATGAATTCATCGAAATTGATATTCGCTTTTTGTTCTGCTTTTGGAGCTGCTAGTGCATTGCTGGCTTTAGCGTTTGCTAATTTATTCAGTTGGAATTCCACTTGCTCATCGGTAATCTTATCGAACAATAATTGGGTTTCACCTAATTGATGTCCGGATTCCAATAAATCGGATTTTCCAGCTTCATCCCAATTCTTGGCAGCAAGGTTCAACATTTCAAAGACTTTCGTAGAGGTGAAAGGTAGGAAAGGCTGGCCTAATAAAGCAAGATTAGCAACGATTTGACTGGCAACGAATAATACGGTTTTTACGCGTTCTTCGTCTTGTTTGATTACTTTCCAAGGTTCTTCATCAGCCAAATATTTATTTCCTAAACGGGCAGCATTCATAAATTGAGCTAATGCTTCGCGGAATCTGTATTGGGATAATGATTGTTTTATTAGTTCTGGATAGGTAGCCAATTCATTTAAAACAGCCTGATCAGAATCAGTCAATGGCGAACCCAGCAATACCTTTCCTTCAAAGTATTTATGGGATAGTACCATCACCCTGTTGACGAAGTTACCATAGATAGCTACCAGCTCATTGTTTACACGAGCTTGGAAATCTTTCCAAGTAAATTCAGAATCTGAAGTTTCAGGAAGGATTGAGGTCAACATATATCTCAATTCGTCTTGTTTTCCTGGGAACTCTTCTAAGTATTCATGCAACCATACGGCATGGTTTCTTGAAGTAGATAGTTTATCGCCTTCTAAGTTCAAGAATTCGTTGGCAGGAACATTCTCAGGGAGAATATAGTCGCCATGAGCATGTAAGATTGCTGGGAAAATAATACAGTGGAAAACGATATTGTCCTTTCCAATGAAATGGATCAAGGTAGAGTTATCTTCTGGATTGGCTTGTTGTTTCCAATACTTCTCCCAATCTTTTCCTTCATCGATTGCCCATTGTTTTGTAGCAGAGATATATCCAATTGGAGCATCCAACCAGACATATAATTTTTTGCCTTCAGCTTCGTCAAGCGGAACATCGACTCCCCAATCCAAATCTCGGGTCATTGAGCGAGGCTGTAATCCTGATTTTAACCAAGATTGACATTGTCCGAAAACATTTGATTTTAATTCGTTCTTCTTGCCTTCAATCAACCATTTCTCTAGCCAAGGTTGGTATTTATCCAATGGCAGATACCAATGTTTGGTTTCTTTTAATACTGGTGCTTTTCCACTCAGGGTCGATTTAGGATTGATCAGATCTGTAGGGTTAAGCGAAGTACCACATTTTTCACATTGGTCACCATAGGCACCTTCGTTTCCACAATGCGGACAGGTCCCTACAATATAACGGTCTGCTAAAAACTGATGGTATTCTTCATCATAATATTGTTCTGAAAACCTTTCGATAAACTCTCCCTTTTCATAAAGATTCAAGAAGAATTCTTGGGATAGTTGATGATGGATAGGTTCAGAAGTACGGTGATAGATATTGAAAGCGATACCAAACTGTTCAAAGCTATCTTTGATCTGTTGGTTATATTGATCGATGATTTGTTGAGGAGTTACGCCCTCCTTCTTTGCTTTAATCGTGATTGCAGCGCCATGTTCGTCAGATCCACAAACATAAACAACGTCTTTGTTGTTTAATCTTAAGAATCGCACGAAAATATCTCCTGGAATGTAAGCCCCTGCAAGGTGGCCTATGTGAAGTGGACCATTGGCATATGGCAATGCAGATGTAATGGTATAACGTTGTTTACTGAATATATCCAATTTGATTGCAATTAATGATTAATATCGAGCTATTTCAGCTCAGAGAACAAAGATAAGGCAAATTGAAGTATTCTGCTATTCCTATGGTGATTTTCATGAAGAATACAAAAAAATAATTCCATATTTCTGAAAGTTTATCTTCTTGATCTATGTTAATGGAGGCTATTTCTGAAAATATGTATCTTCGTTTCAGTTACAGACACTTATTATTCAATATGAAAAATTCAAGAACAGATTTAGGTCTATTAATAATTCGCATAGGATTCGGATTGACCATGATTGCCTTTCACGGCCTACAAAAATTAATGGGTGGACCAGAAAAATGGACCGCTATTGGTAAATCAATGGGAAACTTAGGGATTGACTTTATGCCTACAATTTTTGGGTTTTCAGCAGGTTTGGCAGAGTCCCTAGGGTCTTTGTTGTTAATTTTAGGCTTATGGACTAGACCGGCAGCGATTGTTTTGGCCTTGACTATGCTGGTAGCGACCTTGAATCATCTTGCCAAAGGTGATGGTCTATCTGGAGCATCTCACGCGATTGAGTTCATGATCGTTTATATCGCATTCGCTATCATGGGTCCTGGAAAACTTAGTATCGACAAAAAATAATCAAAATAACAGTTATAAAAACAAAAGGGCTACGCAATATGCGTAGCCCTTGATATTTCTTTGAAATTGGATTTATCTAAACACAGTGGCATGCCAACTGCTTTTCATTGGAACTTCCCAATTGCTTTTCAATTCTTCTTCGGTTTGAACCAAATTGTTGAAGACAATGGTATCCGCATTTACTTCGCCCTCTTTGCATAAAGCTTCAAATACATCCCTAGACACCAATTGAATATTGTTTTCACTATCGCGGTAGCTGATCAAGGTTCTGTTGAACAAACCAATGTTCAGTTCTTCCTCTAATTCTTTCAATATCCTTACTGATTTATCAATCGAACAGCCCGTTACTTGAGCAATTTCTTCATCTACTGTCAATACAATAAATAGGTTATTGATAATTTCTGCCTTTCCAGCTAATTGACTACCATGAGCAGTCCATTCCTTGATAAAAGAATCTAATTTTGCTTGAGCGGTCTCATGCTCGGGTTGGGTAAAAAAACGATCTGCCTGATAAATCCAAACTTTCTTCATATCTCAATCTATTAATGAGTGTAATAAGGAGAAATCATAAGGTATACAATTACTCCTGTTACTGCGACATACAGCCACATAGGATAAGTGATGCGGGCAAGCTTTTTATGACGCTCATAGGCACCAGCAATCCCTCTAACAAAAGTAAATAATACGAATGGGATAATGACGATCGATAATATGATATGTGTCACAAGAATGAAAAAATACACATATTTAATCGCTCCCTCACCACCATAACTGGTCGAAGTGGAGGTCATGTGGTAAGCTACATACATCAACAAAAATAAGGAAGAGAATACCATGCACAACTTGATTAAGTTTTCATGCATTTTCACATTCCCTCTCTTGATAGCTGCAACAGCAATTACCAAGCATACTGCTGTCAATCCGTTGATCGTTGCATAAATTGGAGGTAGAAAACTTAATGGCTCTACATCATAACCCATCTTTTGAAGGTTAATGCCAAATAAGGCAGCAACCGCTAAAGGAATAATTACGGATAATGTCCAAATTATGCCTTTATACTTCTTTTCTTCTTCAGTCATTCCCATATTACTTTCTCTCTACTTTTAATGGATTATTTCTAACCTCTTCAACCAACTGTACTTTGATTTCATCTTCGAGACGATCTAATTCAGAACGAAGGCTGATATCATAGAAACCTCTGATTCTTTTTTCAGAGTCGATTAATACAAATTGATTGCTGATAATAAATTTTGTGCTATCCTCAGGTACAGGCATGGCTTCAATTAACATGGAAGACCTTGCAAATTCGAAGATATCAACACTGGGTTTATTCACGACAAACCAATGTGGATTCTTGTCCTTCTTGTAAGGCTCGATGTATTCCTCTAAATCCGTTGCTGAATCTTGCGGATCAACTGAAATTGAATAGAGCTCTACCTTAGGATTTGATTTGAATCTAGCCGCAATGGTACTCATATCATGAACCAATTGCTTGGATAGACCTTGATCTCTCGTATAAAATAAATGGACAACTGAAACGGCCGTATCAGTACCTAGGAATTTTACCGGTTTATTGTCGTAATTCACGAACTCAACCGGACTTAATTGATGGAATATGGTATCAGGAATTTCTCTTCCCATGACACGGCGCATTTCACCAGAAAGCTTTTTTTCGCCAAACACTGGTAGCTTAATGTACTCGTTTGAGCCCATTTTATTGACCAGTATATATAAAAAACCTGGCACAAAAAGAACAAGTGCCAGGATTATTAATTTTGATATATTTTTTGAACGAGTAGTTTTACTCATTACTTATATGCTTATTGATGTGGGAATGTAGGTTGATGAGTCATTACAGTGTTTAAATAACCACCTTCAACCAACATTAAAATAATGAAATAGATAATAAAGAAAAATACTACTGCACAAGTTACAATAAAGCTAGATTTCTCAAACTTTAAGTGCATGAAGAATGCAATAATATAATATGCTTTTACTAATGTCAATGCAATATAGATTGTATTAACTAGCATACCTTTTTGTAAGATTCCCCAGTGGTGTACAAAACCTAAAGCGATTAAGAATTCTAATGCTGTTAAAGCTAATAGAACAAAGAATACACTCCAGATACGTTTTTTATCCATTCCTTCGCCATGCGCATGCGCATCGTGCTCTGATATATGTTCGTGATTAGTCATGTTCAATGAATTTTAAAATAATTCTTACAAAAAATTATACTAGGTAGAAGAAGGTAAATACGAATACCCAAACTAAATCCACAAAGTGCCAGTATAAACCTACTTTTTCAATCATTAGGTAAGTTCCTCTTCTTTCAAACGTATTGTTTAGGGTCATGCTCAACACAATAATGTTCAACAATATACCGATTGATACGTGGAATCCGTGGAAACCTGTAATGGTAAAGAATAGATTAGAGAACTGCAATGCAGCTGTGTAAGAAATGTCCTTGGTGAAATAAGGTTGGAGAGCATTCACAATGGCATTATCATCCGTTAATCCAGTTGCTGGATTTTGACCGAACCAGAAGCCCATGTGATGTAAGTGGCTCCACTCTAAAGCCTGACAGCCGATGAACATAAGACCACCTAAAATAGTCCATAACATCCATTTGACAACCTCTTGCTTTGAATTTCGATGTCCTGCTTCCACGGCAAGTACCATAGTAACTGACGACATGATCAAAATAAATGTCATGATACCCACGAAAACCAAAGGCTGACCTGAATCTGCGATACCTGGAATAGATTGGAATACCTTATCCGCATCGATCCAGCTAGGTTGCGCAAATTTTTGAGCACCATAATAAATCAAGAATGCAGAGAATGTAAATGCATCTGATACTAGGAAAAACCACATCATGATCTTTCCATACTCTAAGTTCCAAGGTGATTTACCTCCGCTCCAAGGTCCTTGTTTTACCTTATCCAATTGCGATACTGTTGTACTCATTGTTTACTGTTATTGATTCAAAAGTAAGAAAACATAAATATAAATCCATAATAGATCTAGAAAATGCCAGAATATCGAGGCAAGTTCCATCCGGAAAATATTGTTATCTAAAGCAATCTTGCGAGTTGCTCCAATATAACATCTAACCAACACCAATACTCCGGCTATGATGTGGGCCAAGTGTAAGCCTGTAAATACGTATATGAACGATTGTGAAGCATTAGAGTTTACAAAGGTAATCCCTCTGTGAAACAAAACAGACCAAGCTTCAACTTGTAGCCAAAAGAACACAATACCTAATACTATAGTAATCAGTAAAAATGTCTTTTGTTTTGATATTTGATTAGCTTTTACCGCTTTATAAGCTAAGTGCATGCTAATACTACTTAATACAATTACTGTGGTGCTATAGATAAATGCATAAGGTAAGATGGTTTTGATCCCCTTATCTACACCACTAGCGGTATAAACTATAAATCCACTTGTCAAAGCAGCAAACATCATGAACATCCCGATCATTCCAAGCCAAAGATTAAACTTCTTAGCTTTTCTTGATTTTAGTAGTTCCTCATTCATCAACTCTTGCTTATCCATCGATAATTGTAAATCCATTTTTTATTTAAAAGGTATAAAGTCAAACAACAACACTAATTGAGTTAAGGGCAAATAAGCAAAAGAGGTAAACATAATCTTCTTTGCCGTACTGACCTCCATCTTTTGTAGGTGTTGAAACCCATACCAGGTGAAAAGTAATCCTCCTATTAAGGAAAGAATGGTAAATACCCATCCGCCAATTCCAAAATACATGGGAAGAAAACCAATTGGAATCATTAGCAGACATGAAACAAAAATGAACCATGCTGATAATTTATCCTTTCTCGTCGTAGGTAGCAATCTGAAACCTGCTCTTTTATAATCATCATCAGATACCCAAGCAATAGCCCAAAAATGGGGGAATTGCCAAAAGAACTGAATAGTGAATAACACCAGGGGTGTAATTACGATTGCCTGTTCACTAACCTCGGCGTAAGCTAATCCGAATCCTGCTGATTTAAATGCAGCGTAATATCCGATCAGTGGTGGCAATGCGCCTGGAATTGCTCCAACCCAAACAGCTATTGGTGATTTTTGCTTTAATGGTGTATAGACAAAAGCATAAAGGAAAATTGAAAATACAGATAGTAAACCTGCAATAAAATTCAATTCCACTAGGATCAAAGTCCCAGCTATTCCCATGAACACACTCAATATTAGAGCTTGTCCAGTAGTCATCCTTCCTGCAGGTAATGGTCTATCTTCAGTACGCTTCATTAATTTATCAAGATCTCTTTCGATAATCTCGTTAAACCCATTTGCTGCACCGGTAACCAAAAAACCTCCAATGGTCAACAACGCCCAATTAAACCAGATGATATCACCTTGCTGTGTAGCTCCAATCAAAAATGAAATGGAGGCAGAGAACACAACTGTTAGCGTAAGCCTCAGCTTGACAAGTTTGTTAAAATCTGAAATAAATTCCTTCATAACCAAAATAAATCCCTAAACCGTTGTTGATAATGCTTTCTCAGGTTTGTTAAGGATCAACAATAAATAATATTGTGAACCGACCAATAAACTTGCAATTACCAAATGCACTGTTTGTGCCACTGCGGGAACATGAAACCTAGCCAATATTATCCCTGACAACATTTGAATGCAAACTAAAACCAATGAAATCTTAGCATACTTGAATTGAAGTGTATTGATCAATTCAGAAGATCTTATCTTAAAGTATAAAAATACACTCAAGGCTAAGGTCACATATGCTAGGAATCTATGGGTTATATAAGGTAACCCAATAGAATCAATCCATTCGCTCCGTTGTATCCCCTGTTGATTAAGATGATCGATTATCTCCCGAACATCAGTACCAAATACCACTTGTATAACTAGAATTGCTAAGGAGATCAAGGTAATCCAAGTGAATCCTTTATTGGTATTCTTCATGAATGATGTATCTCGCAATTTAATAGCCCAGTAATAAGTCTGTATGGCAATACAAACAATTACTAAAGCCAACAACATGTGGATGGTAATGACCCAAGGGGTAAGATTTGTTGAAACAACAATCGACCCTAACCAGGCTTGTATAACAACGACAATAAGATTAAGAACGCTCCATATGACTATGGCTTTTTTCTTTTTCCAATAAGTAAAAGAATATATTGCTGTAAACAGCATACTGAAACCGGCTAAAACTCCAGTCAGACGATTAATATATTCAGTCCAAGTTTTTACAGCATTGAATTCTTCATGCTCATGGATTGTTTCATCGTGACGAATTTGATCTGCTAAGTGCGAATATCCAAACGCTTCAATCATTTTGGCGAAGCGTTCATTCTTCTTGATGCGACCTTCTACATAATGTTGCTCAAAGCCTTCAGGCAATTGAGAGACATCTGTAGGAGGAATAATCCTGTTAAAACATTTTGGCCAATCCGGACAGCCCATTCCTGAACCTGTACTCCGCACGACCCCTCCTGCTGTTATTACTAAGAAAAGAACGAAAATCGTGATCTTATTTATCCGTATAAAACGCTTTTCAGCTGCTGGATACATAGATCTCTCCTTTTACATTAAAAAGTATAAAGAGAGGTAGGTATGAACCTACCCTTCTTCTTCTCTGTTATGCTCACGATTGTAAACCTTTTGAGCTTCAATTCCTTCTTCATTTCCTTCCCAATCATGCAACAAGTTTGAACTCATTGTTTGAGAAAGTGGAGTACTTTGAGGAATGAAATCTAGGTCATGACCTGGTTTACTGTAATCGTAAGGCCAACGGTATACTGTAGGGATTTCTCCTGGCCAGTTTCCGTGAATATGTTCTACTGGAGTAGTCCACTCCAAAGTATTCGAATCCCAAGGGTTTTGCGGAGCACGTTTTCCACACCAAATTGATGCGAAGAAGTTCCACAAGAAAGCAACTTGTCCAACAGCTGAAACAATAGCAGCCCAAGTGATCAACAAGTTAACTGATACCCATTTTTCCATAAATGGAAACTCTGTGAAAGCGTAGTAACGACGAGGAACTCCATCAATACCCATAAAGTGCATTGGGAAGAATACCAAGTAAGCACCAATAAATGTCAACCAGAAGTGGAAGTAACCCAAACGCTCATCCATCATACGTCCGAACATTTTAGGATACCAATGATAAACTCCTGACAACATACCAAAGATTGACGCAGAACCCATTACCAGGTGGAAGTGAGCTACTACGAAGTATGTATCATGCAAGTTGATATCTAATGCAGCATTACCTAGGTACAATCCTGTTAAACCACCAGACACGAAGAAAGAAACCATACCAATTGCAAACATCATAGCAGGGGTGAAACGAATGTTACCTCTCCAAAGAGTAGCAATATAGTTAAAGGCCTTAACGGCTGAAGGTACAGCAATGATCAATGTGGTAATCATAAATACACCTCCCAAGAAAGGACTCATACCTGTTACGAACATGTGGTGACCCCAAACGATGAAAGATAATACGGTGATACCAACTAATGAATAAACCATCGCGTGGTAACCAAAGATTGGTTTACGAGAGTTTGTAGAAATAACCTCAGAAGTCAAACCTAATGCAGGCATTACTACGATATATACCTCAGGGTGTCCTAAGAACCAGAACAAGTGTTGGAACAAAATTGGGGAACCACCTTCGTTAGGAAGGATAGTACCTTGAACAACTAAGTCTGATAAGTAGAATGAAGTACCTACTGAACGATCAAAGAATAATAATACTACTGCAGAAACTAAAACTGGGAAAGATAACAAACCTACGATAGCTGTTAAGAAGAATGCCCAAATAGTTAGAGGCATTTTCCATAATTCCATACCTTTAGTACGCATGTTCAATACTGTAGAGATGTAGTTAACACCCCCTAATACTTGTGATGCGATAAATAAAGCCATGGAAATTAACCATAGGGTCATACCCAATCCAGAACCTGCGATAGCTTTAGGAACTGCAGATAGTGGAGGATAAATTGTCCATCCAGCTGATGCAGGACCACTTTCGATAAAGAAAGAAGCAACCATGATCACACAAGCTGTAAAGAAAAACCAGTATGATAACATGTTCATCAATGGAGAAGCCATGTCTCTAGCTCCTAATTGATAAGGGATTAATAAGTTACTGAACGTACCTGATAAACCTGCTGTAAGTACAAAGAATACCATCATGGTACCATGAATAGTTACCAAGGATAGGAAGAAGTCGGGTCTAATACGACCACCTTCTGCCCATTTTCCTAAGAAAACCTCAAGAATTGGAAACTCATGATCAGGCCATGCTAATTGAATACGGAATAAAATCGACAGGATCATAGCGAAAACCGCCATTATAATACCAGTGATCAAGAATTGCTTAGCAATCATCTTATGATCTTGACTGAAGATATACTTCGTCAAAAAGGTCTCATGATGATGATCATGTGATCCGTGATGAGCTGCGTCGTGCGATATAACTGTAGTTGACATATTCTATTTAAATTCTCTGTTATATTTAATTTATTGAAGCCGCGATACGGTCATTCTTCTCCGTAGTTTCTCCTTCTGCTTGAGCGAACTCTTTTTGAAGGTCTTCAGTGAAGAATTTAGCTTGTTTGCTTAACCACTCTTTGTACTCAGCTTCGGTAACCACTCTTACATTCTTTTGCATGTTGTAGTGAGATTCTCCACAGATCTTCGCACATAACATAACGAAGTTGTATTGTGGATCATTCATCTTATCACGCATCTCATCAGTAGTGATGGTCGGTGTAAACTGGAAGTAGTTAGTCATTCCTGGTACTGCGTTTATCTGAACACGGAAATCAGGAATATAGAAAGAGTGAATAATATCTTTTGACATAATGTGGAAACGAACTGGTTTGTTAACAGGGATTACAATTTCATCACCTTTAACGTCGTCCCATGCAGTTTTATCATTATAATCAATACCGTAGGAATTCAGAGGAGTAGTCAATTTGTAGTTACGCTTTCCGAATTCACCATCCGCACCTGGGTAACGAACGGTCCACATGAACTGCTCACCTAATACCTCAATCTGTAAAGCAGATTTCTTTAGATCTTCAGGAATATTGGTAATTGATCTCCATGTAAAGAAACCGAACAATACCAAGATAGTTAAAACTACTGCTGGTACAATTGTCCATAATCTTTCAATAGCATCATTGTGCGGATAGAAATATGCTTTACGTTTAGCACGCATTCTGTAGATAAAAGTAAAGGTCAATAATAAAATATGAACCAATACTAATACGATGGTAATGATTACCGTAGTGATGATAAACATCCTATCAATATCCTTACCGTGCTCAGTTGCGGCAGGTCTCCATGACCAGCTTCCCCAAACTGCATATCCGTAATAAACAAATCCTAAAAATCCAATCAAGAAAACAAATAATAAAGCTGCTTGTAGCGTATTATTTGCTAAAGGATTGTATTTTCCATTTACTTTCTTAGTCAATACATAGATTGACTGTACCTTTCCGATAACTGCAACCACAGTACATAAAACCAAGAAAAGTAAAATATAATAAGTCAAGTTTTTGTAAACCTGAGGATCAATTTTCTTCTCTTCTTTGGTTGTTGAAGCAGCAGGAGTTACGGTGCTGCTAGAAGTACTAGATGCTGAAACGCTAGCTGAATCTGTTGCAGCAGGTGCCGCAGCAGCACTATCAGCTGGTGCAGCAGCCGAGTCTGCAGTAACTGCAGGTGTTGCCGCTTGCTCAACCTTAGCTGTATCAGCTGCTTGTTCCTGAATGGAAGCCATTGCAGGAGCAGCAAACAATAGGTTAATAGCTAATAAGCCTCCAAATAAGGACTTAAATCTGTTATGTAATTTAAACTTCATCTCTTATAACACGTTTGAACGTTATTTCAACTTAATCTCTATTAAATTTGGTGGTGTAAACTTTCATCCAAGAATGGGTGGTTCTTCGGTGCTAGAGCATGTTTGCTCAATTTCGAAAGAACTAAGAAAGTAAAGATTCCAACAAATCCTATTGCAGTACCGATTTCAATGAAACCAAAACCACGGTGTGAATCAACTGTACCAGGCATTACCATGATATAGTAGTCTAACCAGTGACCTAACAACAATACGATAGATATGAATAACATCATATTTTGCTTACGTTTTGCATCACGGTCAACCAATAGTAATAATGGAGCCACAAAGTTAATAACAATATTTATCCAAAACCAAGGCTTGTATTCTGGTTCCCAACGTTTATAGAAATAAACAGTTTCTTCTGGAATGTTTGAATAGTAGATCAACATAAATTGAGCAAACCATACATAAGTCCAGAAAATTGAGAAACCAAACATTAATTTACCTAAATCATGTAGGTGGTTTTCATTAACCCAGTTCATATAACCAGCTTTCTTAATCAAAATTAAGATTACTGTAATTGCAGCTAATCCGCTAACCCACATTCCTGCGAAGTTGTACCATCCGAACATGGTAGAGAACCAGTGTGCCTCTAAAGACATGATGGTATCAAATGACCAAATTGGGGTAGTAAATCCGAAGATTACTAAAAATATTGCGGATAACTTAAAGCTCTTTTTGTATGAATTTAATCCACCTGCTAAATCCTCATTGTAAGATAATTTCGCAAGAATAAAAGCAAAGATGCTATAACTTCCCATGAAAATAATCTGACGGATTAAGAATCCTGGTACATTTAAGAAAGCAGACTTACCAGCAACTAAGCTATCATAGTTAGGACTACTTGGATCTGTCAAGCCATCTGCATGCCAGTGGTGGTATAAATTATGTGTATTCAATCCTAAAGCTACAATGATTAATAAAATCACGGAAGCGATTGGAAGTACACTCGCCATTGCCTGAGGAATACGGATTAAACCTGCAGACCATGCTGATTGAGTTACTAATTGTAAGGCAACGAAAAATGCTCCTGCTGCACAAACACAAGTAAAATAATATCCCATCAATAATAAATTGGCATATGTACGCTCAACCATTATATGGTCACTTGATAGTAAGCCAATTGCAATTGCGGCTATCCCTACAACGATAGCAACTAAACTCAGGACCTTAGCGATACCTGCGAATTTAAATTGCTCGCTGAAATTATAATCGTGATGATGATTGTGAGTTCCCATTTATAATATCGATGTTAATTTATTTTTTTTGCAATTCGTGAACATACATTACCACTTTCCAACGCTCCTCAGGAGATAATTGCGAAGCGTGTGAACCCATCGCGTTATATCCATAAGTAATTGTATGGTAAATCTTTCCATCTGACAATTCAGACATCTGACCTCCTCTAGAAGAAGGAGTTCCTGCTGATTGGTGGTATGATGGTGGAGGAGGGAAATTCTCTAGAGCTCTTTTTCCTCTAGAATCATCAACTTCTCTATCTTTTGTAATAGGACCATCCCCTGCTCCATCTTTACCATGACAAACTGCACAGTATGTCAAGTATAAAGCTTCTCCTTCTTTTAGATGTGCTGGATTGACAACAAGAGGATTCTTTAATTCCAATCCTGCACGCTCATATTCTTCAACTGAGTTTCCATAATCAAAGCGATCAAATCCAATCGGATTAGAACCTTGAGGAGGAGTTTGAGCTGTACTATTATTTTTAAAATTCTTGTTTGGCTGATCTGGATTGAAAGCAATCGGATCATACATATTACGTGAGAATTCCCATCCTGCACTGCGAGTGGTGCCATCTCCGCATGAAGAAACAACTGCTGTTAAAGCGACAGCAACACATACAGTTCCAAGAAAATTCTTTTTATTCATAACTAACATATTTTCTTTCATTGTACTTAACTTCTACTGCTCCTGCTTCTTTCAATAAGCCATCGATCAACGCATGGTCAGTATTTTCTTTTGCATCTACAGCAATAATAAAACGATCATCCGTAGCTCTCAAGTCCATCACACGTGGTGCACGTCCTGGAAATAAATGGTTACGGAAAAAGAATGTCGCAACCATACCCAAGGCACATAATAAAATTGTCACCTCAAATGTTACCGGAACAAAGTTTGGCAATGGCATCGATGGTTTACCACCAATATTCATCGGCCAATCATAAGACATGGTGTAAAACAAAAGACTGAATCCTAAAACTGTTCCCAACGCACCGAAAATAAATGCTGCAATGGGTAATCTTGAAGGTCTCACCCCTAACTTTGCCTCAATCCCGTGGATAGGCATTGGAGTAAAACAATCGTAAATGCTAATATTGTTTGCTTGCAACTTGTCAATCCCATGCATCATATCATCAGGATCAGCAAAACTACCTAGTATATATTTTGTATTGCTCATTGCTATTATTTTTGATGTAATGCCTTAATGTCCGCTTCTGTAACTGTATCGTATTTATCCATTGAGTCTCTGAAGTATTCAACTTGCTCTTCAGGGAATGCACCTTCTTGTACAAGTTTAGTTTTATGCTGTAAGCTTGAGCTTTTCAACAACAACTTAACCTCTGCAATCGCAATACCTGGTAAGAAACGCAGGAATAATAAGAATAAAGTAAAGAATAATCCGATAGATCCAACAAAGATACCAACGTCAACCCAAGTTGGGTAGAACATCGCCCAAGAAGATGGTAAATAGTCACGGTGTAATGATGTAACGATAATTACGAAACGCTCAAACCACATACCGATGTTCACAACGATAGACAGAATCCATGAAATAGGAATACTTGTACGAATCTTCTTGAACCAGAACAACTGAGGAGAAATCACGTTACATGTCATCATCGCCCAGTAAGCCCAAGCGTAAGGTCCAGCGATACGGTTAGCAAATGCATACATTTCGTATTCTGACCCTGAGTACCATGCAATGAATAACTCAGTTAAATATGCGATACCTACGATTGAACCAGTAGTCATGATAATTTTGTTCATGGCTTCAATATGGAACATAGTAATGTAATCCTCAAAATTCATTACTTTACGTAAGATCAACAATAAGGTTTGTACCATCGCGAAGCCTGAGAAAATCGCCCCTGCAACGAAATATGGAGGGAAGATAGTCGTGTGCCATCCAGGAATCACTGAAGTAGCAAAGTCCATGGATACGATAGTGTGTACCGAAAGTACTAATGGAGTAGAGATACCAGCTAAAATCAAAGAAACGATTTCAAAACGTTGCCAAGTTTTAACAGAGCCATTCCATCCAAATGATAAAATTGAATAAACTCTTTTCTTGATACCAGAAGCACGGTCACGAACTGACGCGATATCTGGTAAAAGACCACAATACCAGAACACTAATGATACGGTGAAATATGTAGAGATCGCGAATGCGTCCCATACTAATGGTGAGTTGAAGTTAACCCACAATGATCCAAATTGATTTGGTAAAGGGAAAATCCAGTATGCTAACCAAGGACGACCCATGTGAGCTACTACGTATGTAGCAGCACAGATAACGGCAAAGATTGTCATCGCCTCAGCCGATCTGTTAATGGAGTTACGCCAGTTCTGACGGAATATTAATAATACAGCGGAGATCAAAGTACCGGCGTGACCAATACCTACCCACCATACGAAGTCGGTAATATCCCATGCCCAACCTACTGTTTTGTTTAATCCCCAAGCGCCGATACCCGTCCAAAACGTATATCCAACACTTACAACCCACAACATTGCGCCTAGTGCAGCTACGGTAAAACCGATCCACCACGCTTTGTTTGGTTTATTTTCAACCGGAAGTAAGATATCATCTGTAATCTTTGCATAGGTGATATCCTTGCCGGTGATTAATGGTTCTCTTAATATTGATTCGTTATGCGATGACATAGTTATTTTATTTCAGTCTAGAATAAATTATGCTTCAAATGTGTTTCTTACCTTCGTCATATAACCAATATTTGGTTGTACGTTGATTTCTTCAAGCACATAATAAACGCGTTCGTTACGCAATGCTTTTGAAACTTCTGACTCTGGATCGTTTGCATCACCAAAGATGATTGCATTTGCCGAACATGCTGCTTGACAAGCCATTTTGATGTCCCCGTCTTTCACTTTACGGTTCTCAACTTTAGCTTTCAACTTACCTGCTTGGATACGTTGGATACACATTGAACATTTCTCCATAACCCCGCGTGAACGTGTAGTCACATCTGGATTCAATACTAATTGTGTAAACTCGTTGTTCAAATAATTGTCAAAACGAGAATCATTCCAGTAATTGAACCAGTTGAAACGACGCACTTTATATGGACAGTTGTTCGCACAGTAACGTGTTCCGAAACAACGGTTATAAGCCATGTGGTTAAGCCCCTCTGAAGAGTGAACTGTTGCTAAAACTGGACATACAGTCTCACATGGAGCGTGTTCACAGTGCTGACATAACATTGGTTGATAAACTACAGATACATCCTCATAGTCATAACCTGCTGCTTTAGCAATTTCTTTCTCTTTTGTTAATTTACCTTCACCTGTATTCAATGTATAGTAACGGTCGATACGCAACCAGTGCATTTCACGACGACGGCGAACCTCGTCACGACCTACAACTGGAACGTTGTTTTCAACGTTACATGCTACGATACAAGATCCACAACCTGTACAAGCATTCAAATCGATTGCCATCACCCAACGGTGACCAGGTTGCTCAAATTTATTCCATAAATCATAAGTTTGGTGCGAATCAGAGAAACGTCCAGACTCAGAATTAGGATCTTTTAAGTAATTAGCAAAGGTAGTCTCACGGATAATGTTACGACCCTCAATAGTGTGGTGAGTTTGTGTCTGAGCCAACTCATAAATGCCAGAAGCTTTTGAAATAGTAGCTTTTGCAGCGAATTGAATTGTTCCATTTACTAGACTAGCAAATGGATAGGCATTTACACCGACATTATTTCCAGCCTTACCAACTTTCGTACGACCATAACCAATCGCAACTGAAACAGTTCCTCTTGCTTGACCTGGTTGTAACAATACTGGAAGGTCTACTTTGTAACCATTAGCCTCGACAGTAACTTTTCCTGTTTCCTTAACACCTAATTCCTCAGCATCTGCTGGGTTGATAGCTGCAAAGTTATCCCAAGTTACTTTAGATACTGGATCAGGCAATTCTTGCAAATAAGCATTGTTTGCCCAACGTCCGTCTCTAATATTTGGAGATTCATAAATCTTTAATTCAACACCACCAGCAACACGCTTAGCATCATTTGCAATCGCAGTTGCAATTGCATTAACATCTACGTTAGCTGAGTAGGAAGAACCAGTATTTGACCCTTTATAAACAAAACCTTGTTGAAGTACATCCTTCCAAACTTTTCCAGTTCCAGCTAAGATATTGGTTTCCCAATTTTCTTTTACAAAATCATGGATTGGCTTGTTAACACCGGCCCAGTTGATCAAACTTTGTTCAGCTTGGCGAGTGTTAAACACAGGGTTTATAGTTGGTTGAACGATTGTAAATAATCCCTCTTTTGCAGAAGCATCACCCCAAGATTCTAAAAATGTATTATTTGTGGCAATAGCTTTCAATTCTGACGAAGTTTCATCAGCGCGATCACCTAATGATACAGTATAACCAATTTTAGAAATTGCAGCTTTTACATCATCAATTTTATAATAGTCATAAACTGGGTTTGAGTTCCAGAAAATAGCTACTCCCACTTGACCAGCTTTAGCAGCCGTCAAGAAAGTTTGGAATGCTGAATCAGATCCTTGATGTTGTTTTGAGAAATTATCTAGGTCAATGATAGAACCGTATGCTCCTAATGCTGTATTGATCGCATTTGCCAAAGCTTGTACATTGATATCATTCGATCCTGCCACAACTACTGATGAACCTTTCGCATTCACCAATTCTTTTGCAGCTAGAGCAATCGCTGTTTTTGCTTTTGCATTGTTTGTACCGCCAGCAACTGATTGACCAGTGATAGCATTGTACAAACTAATTAATACCGCTCCTTCTTCTGAAGGTTTGATCGCAATACGAACGTCTGCATTTGAACCAGTCATTGATAATCCTGATTCAAATTGAATATGACGTGACATTTTACCGCCTTTCAACGATTTATAGTCACGATTTTTAATATAATCTTGTGTGTGTTCTTCTCCAGCTAACCAAGTTCCTAAAAAGTCTGCTGCTACAGAAACAACAACCTGAGCTTTATCGAAATGGTAAGAAGGAACGACTGCTTTACCAAATGAAGCTCTATTAGCTTCAATGATACCACTATAAGAAACTGCATCAACTTGAACGTGTTGAGTTGCAGGATATTTTGTCGCGAATGCAGCGATAGCCGCTAATGAAGAAGGACTGTTGATTGTATTTGATACAATAGTAATTTGTTTTCCTGCTGCTTGCGCTTTGTTTAAAGCATCAACAACTGCTTGGTCTAATTTCGCCCAATCTACATCTTTACCCCCAATTTGAGGATTTTGCAATTTGGACATATCATATAAATCAAGAACTGATGCAGAAGTTGAAGCATCTGTACCTTGATTTAAACCAACAGCATTTGGATTTGCCTCCAATGAAATTGGTCTTCCTTCTCTCGTTCTAACGATTACACTCTGACCATTGAAGGAAGAAGCGTAGAAGTTTGGTACACCTGGAGTTACTTCTTCAGGTTTGATTACATAAGGTACCGCCTTGTGAATTGGCGTACGGTTACAAGCTGCCAATGTCACAGCCCCTAAACCAAAACCTAAAGCTTTCAAAAAGTCACGACGAGGTGTCTTGGTACTTAAACCAGCTTCATTTAACACATCTTCTACGGGAATAGGCTCAGCAAACTCACTCTTGCTTCCTTCAACAAAAGCAGGAGTTTGATTCAATTCCTCTAAACCTTTCCAATATTTTTTATTGCTTTCCATTTAAGCTATATATAAGATTCCGTTATTCTAAATTAATTTATTAATAATGACACTTTCCACACTCTAATCCACCGATCATAGCTGCTGTCATTTTCTCACCTTTCTTCAACTTGTCGTGAGCCTCGATCAATTGATCATAGTAAGCATTATCTGTGTTTACAGAAGTCTCTTTGTGACAGTCAATACACCATTTCATGGTCAGTGGTGAATATTGGTAAACTTCTTCCATATCTTGGATAGGACCGTGACAAGTTTGACACTCAACTCCTGCGACAACAACGTGTTGTGAGTGGTTGAAATAAGCAAAGTCTGGTAAGTTATGAATCCTAACCCATTCGATAGGTCTTGTGTTTGTACCATAAGTTCTAGCTTCAGGATCCCAATCAACCGCACGATATAATTTCGCAATCTCTGGCGAAATGTTACCGTCGTAATGATCTGAACCTGTTACTGTATTGTGACAGTTCATACATACGTTTGCTGATGGAATTGAAGCGTTTTTAGATTTAAATGCTCCACCGTGACAGTATTGACACTCGATCTGATTTACACCAGCGTGAATTTGGTGAGAGAATTTAATCGGCTGCACAGGCTTGTACCCTTGGTGAACACCAACATTCCACATGGTCTTCCATCCTGCCACGCCTAATAAACCTACTACCATCAATACTACGAAGAACACTAACTTCTTGTTCTTTAAAAATGCTTTTGCAAATTTTACAGAACCGCTCTCTCCTTCTTCTTCGCTTTTCGCTTGAGCTTCAGCAATTGACGCCTGATTGTTAGCAATAACGCGTTCTAAAGTTTTTGTTACCCTGTTCAAGGCAAAAATCACCGCTACAGCAACCACAAACAAAGCGACCAAACCGATAATCATCATGGTGTTCGCATCTGAACTTGCAGCACCCGCACCTCCAGCAGCCGGACCAGCAGCCTTTTTCTCAGCTAACTTTACCTCTTCTGCTTTCAAGTACGCAAGGATATCCTTAATATCACCTTCTGAAAGGTTAGCATAAGGAGCCATCGTCGTAGCAAACTGAGATTTCAATTCAAGAGCTTGTGGATCGCCTGAATCAATCATCCCTTGCGGGTTGTGGATCCATTTCACAATCCATGCTTCTTCTCGACGCTCTGACAAGCCAGCCAAATCTGGACCAGTCAATTTCTTACCTACTGCGTGACATGAATTACACGCATTCGACTTGAATAGCGCTGCACCATTCGCAGCATCCTGCGCCTGCGTGGTAGTAGTAACGGCAAATAACAATACCAAACTGATTGATATTGACTTCGCAAGTCTTCCCAAAACGGATGAGATATTTCTCATATTTAGCACTTTATACTATTTTATGTGTAATAATTAATTGTTGACTCTTCAGTACATGTACACAATACCGTACAAAACAATGCACAAAAGTATAACTTATTAAGCAATCCCTGACAATTTGATGACGTAATTTATCAATTTATAATCATTCTAAATAGATTGCTTTATATAGCTCTATGTCGGTACAAATTAACATTCAATTGATATTTCAATAATCTTTTTTTAGTAAATTAGCTTCCTTATGAAAGCAATATATTGCATATTAATTTTAATTGTTTTATCTGGTTGTGCTCATTCGCAATCAAACAATACTACTGTAACCATGGACCAAAACAAAAAATACAACGAATTAACTCCCGAAGAACAATACGTAATCCTTAATAAAGGAACCGAAAGGCCATTTACTGGTCAACTTCTAAATAACAAAGAAAAGGGAACTTATGTTTGTAAGCGATGTGATGCTCCATTATACCATTCGGAAGACAAATTTGAGTCCCATTGTGGCTGGCCTAGTTTCGATGATGAAATCCCTGGAGCTGTAAAAAGAGAAACTGATGCAGATGGCAGAAGGACCGAGATTCTGTGTGCTGCTTGTGGTGCCCACTTGGGCCATGTTTTTGAAGGCGAAGGATTCACCTCCAAAAACACAAGGCACTGTGTCAATTCTATTTCAATGAAGTTTGTTCCAGCGTCTCCTCAGAAATAACGGAAGAACCTCGAACTAACAATTCACTAGGAATTACAATCTTCTGTAATTCCTTATTTTTTCCCTTGATCTCGTTTAATAAGGTATGAATCAATTCATTGGCTATTGCAGAGGTATCCTGAGTCACCACACTAATCCCTGGCTCATATAGCTTAAACAAGGTATGATCATCAAATGCCACCATATTAGGCAGCTTCATATTATATTTCTTAACAGCCTTCAAACCATCAATTGCCAAATAGTTGGTCGCAAATAATACTGCATCCAGATTATTGGCACTGATGAATTCGTGAATTTGGTCAATCGAAGAATCTTCATTTTCATCGATCTTTACTTTTTTAATAAATGCCTGTTGCTGGAATTCATCAATAGCCTTCATATAGCCGTCAAGTCGATCACGCATCTGCGTTTGATTTGAATATAAAGAAACAAACCCAACTCTCCTGTTATTTTGATTTTCCAAAAGGTGTTTAGTTGCCTCAAATGCACCATTAAAGTTGTCTAATACAACATAATGGGTCTCCAACTGCGGAATATATCGGTCAAAAAGAACCAATGGAACATTATTCTTAATTAAATTAGACAAAGTATCCTCTAGGCCTTCAGGAGGTGTAATGATATATCCATCCACCTGTCTATCATAGAATAATTGGATCAACTCCCTAGCTTTGGTCTCATCATTATCCATACTACAGTAAATAATATGATAACCATTGTCATAGGCAATCCTTTCAATATATTTTGCAACATTAGAAAAGAAAGGATTGGAGATATCTTCAACGATCAAACCTAAAATCTTAGATTGACCCGTCCTTAAACTCTGTGCTAATTGGTTTGGTTTGTATCCTACTTTTTTTACATAATCCAGCACTCGTTTGGTCAACCCTTCGCTGATCCTTTTTTCCTTAGCCTTCCCATTTAAAATAAATGATACGGTCGTTACGGATACCCCGAGGTTCTTTGCAATGTCACTAATTAATATTCGTTTTCTCATGTTAGGTTAATAAAATGCAATTCAAAATCTATCAAATATATAAACTCGGCTAAATTTTAGCAAATTTATGCTAAAGATTATGCTAAAAATTTGGCTAAAAGGGTTTATTAGGTTTAAAAACGTACATTTGTTCATGTACACTATTTATAACGACATTTATGAAATTACATTATAAATCTTTTGCAATTATTTTTGCAGCTGCTGGTTTGGCAATGATAAGCAGTAATCAAGCCTCTGCACAGCAATATACAAAATATGTCGACCCTTTCATCGGAACTGGTGGACATGGACACACTTATCCTGGAGCAACAGTTCCATTTTCATTGGTCCAATTATCTCCTGATAACGGAAAAAATGGTTGGGACTGGGTGAGTGGCTATCATATCAGCGCAGATTCAATTGCAGGATTCAGCCATATGCACCTAAGCGGAACTGGAATCGGAGATTGGCTTGACATTGCAATTATGCCATTAATCCAACCCATAAATCAAAAAGACTTTGACACCCGTGTAAAATTCTCTCACGATAATGAAAAAGCAAGCCCGGGCTATTATGAGGTCAAATTAGAGAATGGGATCCAAGCCAAACTAACGTCTACCGAACGCGTTGGGCTCCATAATTATTCATTTCCCAACAATGCCAAGCCAACTATTAGACTAGACCTTGGCCATGCCTATAATTGGGACAGACCAATGGAAACTGAGATCAAGATCTTAAACGATAGTACAGCAATCGGAAAAAGATATTCTTATGGATGGGCAAACCAACAACATATATATTTTGCAATCCGCTTCAACAAACCATTCAATTCCTACCTATTGAATGGAAATAAGACAAATGAAAAGCAAGTTACCCAAATCAACAATTCAAGGCAAGGTCCTATAAACGCTGTCAATGCACAGTTTATTTTCCAACCGACAGAACAAGTTGACCTCAAGGTTGCACTTTCAACTACTTCAGCTGAAAAAGCAATTGAAGCATTAAATGAAATTCCAAATTGGAATTTTAACCAAGTGAAATCGAATGCCGAAAATCAATGGGAAAAAGAATTAGGGAAAATCAAGGTAGAATCCACTGATGAAACCTTGAAAAAGATCTTTTATACCGCTTTATACCACACTGCTGTGTCGCCCACCCTATACTCTGATAAAGATGGCGAATACAAGAATTACAAAGGAGAAATCCATAAGATGAACAATGCCGGTCAACGGTACACTTTATTTTCTCTTTGGGATACTTTCCGGGCATTAAAACCCTTGCTGACCATCACGCAATCTGAACGTTACACAGACATGATGAACAGCATGTTAGCTTTCTATGATGAAAATGGATTGCTTCCGGTATGGGACCTTAGCACTTTCGAAACCAATACCATGACTGGTTATCATGCTGTCCCTGTACTTGCCGACGCGGTCTTAAAAGATATCCCAGGCATTGATCAAGAAAAAGCATTTAAGGCAATGCTTGCAAGTGCAAATCAAAAAATCAGAGAAGTCCCAGATTATATTGAATATGGATATGTTCCGCAAGATGTAAACGGTGGATCAGTGACATCAACTTTGGAGTATGCCTTTGATGATTATTGCATTTCATTAGTGGCCAAAAAACTAGGAAAGAAAAAGGAGTATGAGGAATATACTAAACGTGCTAAGAATTACATCCACCTCTTCGACCCTAACTCTGGCTTTATGAGAGCTAAATTGAAAAACGGCAAATTCGTTGAACCATTTGACCCTTTCTATTCAGAACACGAATTCTCAAAAAGCCAATATATCGAAGGAAATGCATGGCAACACTCCTTCTTTGTTCCTCATGATGTAAGAGGATTGGCAAAATTATTCCCAAAAAAGGATGGCCTTGATAAAATGTTAGACACTTTATTCACCGCTCCTTCCTTCATGACTGGAGAAAACCAATCACCTGATGCCAGTGGTTTTATCGGTCAATACGCTCATGGGAACGAACCGAGCCATCATATCGCTTATATGTATTCATATCTAGGAAAACCATGGAAGACCCAAGAAAAAGTGAGAGCAATCATTGACTCCATGTACCATGAAAGACCAGATGGATATGCAGGCAATGAAGATGCAGGTCAAATGAGCGCTTGGGCGGTTTGGTCGATGATGGGCTTATACCCTGCTTCTCCTGTAAATGGAGAATATGTATTCGGTAGTCCAGCACTTGACAAATCTGATATCACTATGCCAAATGGCAAAATATTCAGCATTATTGCCAAAAACAACTCTAAAAAAAATATTTACATCAAATCCATTACTCTGAATGGAAAACCATACAAAAACACCTATATCACCCATAAGAACATGTTAAAGGGCGGAACTTTGGAATTCCAGATGAGCGATGTCCCGAATCAAAAATTTGGAACACAAAAGAAATCTTTACCTACTTCAATGGAAAATTAAACAAAACCCAAAATATTACGTTTTGTCATATATTGGCCTTGGGTACACTTATTGATACTTAAGGGAAAGGAGAAGAAAAAAATGGAAGAATTAAACAACAATATTAACATCAAGGACATACAAGACGACAGCAACAATCAGGACTTTTACAAAAACTTTAAAGATAAATTGATTGAGGTAGAACAGTTTCCGACCATCTATACTTTCAAATTCATCGTAAAATCAGATTCTGATCAAGCTGAAAAGGTTAAAGGATTGTTCACTCATGCCTCAGCTAAGTTTTCTGAGAAAAAATCATCAGGAGGAAAATACACTTCGATTTCAATCGAAAACTATGTAAACAATGCCGACGAAGTAATCAACTATTACAAAAAAGTGGGGGAAATCCCTGGTGTAATGATGTTATAAGTAAAATACTAAAACAGAAAAGGGTGTCAAATTGACACCCTTTTTCTATTCTTTCAACTCTTGGATAGCCCTTTCAACAGCGACAGGGTCTTTCAAATCAACCCCTCTTTTTTTCATCGCAATATAAAAATTACCTGGAATAATAACATATCGATATAGTATGTAGCTGCTCATGGAAATTGTTGGCCCACCATCATAAGCCATCCTCATAATTACCAATTCCCTCAATTTGGGGTGAAATGTAATGGTCGACATCCTATTTATCGCATAACTTGTATATGGCAGTGGGTAAGCACCTTGACCATAATCCAAGTAAACCAAAATAGCAGAATTTGCTAAAACCTCTTTGGTTAATTGTGGTTCATAAATATGAGCAGCCCTAACCCTTGTATTGTCAAATGCTGTATCCACCATGCGGACCACATTTCTCCAACCTGAATACATAATCTTAACATTGGCTTTTAAATTTGTTCCAACTCCCCATCCAGTACTTGTCTTTGGGCCATATAAAACCATTTGAGCCGTGTTAAAATAAAAATCGCCTACAGCACCCAATGTTACCGCGGGAATTGTAGTACCTGAAAGAAATTGAGAACCATTTTTCCCGTTGCTACCATTAGTTCCATTAGTTCCGTTCTTGCCATCAGCACCTTTCAACTTCGTAGGACTTCCCCAACCTGAGCTAGCCTTAGGCCCATATAAGTCGCCCGTCGTCGTTCTAAAATAAAAATCGCCATTCTTACCCAAACTCGTAGCTGGAACTGCAGTACCACTGTAAATCATAGATCCATCAGCTCCTTTTGCTCCCGTAACACCTTTGTCGCCCTTATCTCCTTTTGCTCCTTCAGGACCGATTTCGCCCTGATCACCCTTCTTACATGAACCTGCCCCGAAAATAATGAAGGCCAGTAAAATCATTAAAAATTTAGTTTTCATAATCTTTTGTTTAAAATCATCATATATTATTGGATGACCTAAACTACTTGTTAATGCAAACTTAAATTATCAATAATGAGTAAACCCCAGTGCAGATTGAGTGAACAATTTATTCTAATGAGGGATTAAATTATAAGCTGTTTAAACATAAATCATCAAATCAATTTAAAGTCAAGGTATTCAACCCTTCCTTCACTTTAAATTCCTTAACCACTTTCCCAAAACGAACTTTAATCTTCTCAGCAGCTTTTGCTTGTACTGTTAAAGAAACAATCCTATTATTTTCCCATTTAAAGCTTACTTTTTTGTCTCCCCAAGTTTTTATCCCATCTACCGAGCCAGATTTCCAAGAAAAGGGCACTGCCGGTAAAAGATGAATTTCCCCATGCTGGGATTGAACTAACATTTCAGCAAAGCCAGCCGCACCACCAAAATTCCCGTCAATTTGGAAAGGTGGATGCGTACTGAACAAATTAGGCAAACAAGTTTTTCCGATCAACTCCTTTAAGTGTTGATTTGCTTGCTCTCCATCATATAGTCGAGCATAAAAATTCACAATCCATGCTTTGCTCCAACCGGTATGCCCACCTCCTGAGGCGAGTCTGTTTTCAATCGTTTTCTTGGCAGCCTCAAATAATTTAGGGTCATTAGGGTTAATGGAATTCCCGGGATATAAACCCAACAAATGCGACATATGCCTATGCCCAGGCTCCACTTCATCATAATCATGGATCCATTCCTGGATTCCGCCATTTTTCCCAACTCGGATTGGAGGCAATTGCTTCCTCACTTCTTTAATCTGTGCCACCAGCTCTTTGTCCTCCTTCAATAATGTGGCAGCCTCTTCGAAATTATCAAACAGCTCCAAAATGATTTCTATATCTATGGTACTCATATAAGACAACTGAGACCTGACTTCTTTGCCATCAACCATGGTTTTAAATTCATTTTCAGGAGAGTGAGAAGGATTCGTCACTAAATACCCCTCAGGTGACTTGATCAAGAAATCTAACACCCACAATAAGGACCCTTTAAGGATTGGATAAGCCACATTCTTCAAGTATGTCCTATCTTGACTGAAAGCAAAATGACGATAAACCGGGAATGTCATCCATGGACCAGCCATCGGCGAGACTCCCCATACGCCATCAGCCACCCCTGTTCTTCCAAATGGATCAGTTAAGTGGTGGATCGTCCAACCTCGCGCAGCATACATTTCCTTTGCCGTCCTTTCTCCCGGTTTCATTAATTCTTTCATGAAATTCGCCAATATCACACTTGTTTCCCCTAAATCTCCAGACTCTGCCGGCCAATAGTTCATTTGCAGATTGATATTGGTATGAAAATCGGAATTCCAAGGCGCCTCATATTCCTGATTCCAAATCCCTTGCAAATTCGCTGGCAAACGTCCTGGAGATCGACTTGAAGACATCAAAAGATATCTGCCATATTGATAAAAAAGCACTGGCAGCCCAAAGTCTTCCTGCCCTTCCGAAAAAGCTTTCAACCTTTGGTCTGTAGGCAACTTTGATTCAGCAGATGAATTTATTGACACTTTAATCCTTTCAAACATCGACCTATGATCATTAACATGACGGAGTAAGTAATCCTGAGCTTGATCTTCTAAAATTAAGCCCAATATACTTTTTACATCAGCCTCCAAATTTCTATTACCAGAAAAATTAAGCTTCTCTAATTCATAATCCGTTATTCCAGTATAGACCAATTCAAGCTTTTTCACATCTTTAAATCGAATTCCTGACCCAGTATCATCACTGAACACCTCATATTCCCCTTCGATACTCTTGACCATAAGCCCAGAAGCAAATTGCATATGCGATCCTGCGGGTCCAGAATCCTTTTTAACTGAATCTTGAATCTGTCCAGTATAATATGCTCCATCCTTCCATGTCCCATATTCATTCACATCTTGACTTCTATCAAGCTTTACTGTAAATGAAATTGCTGCTCTTGACTCCCATTTCAGAAACAAAGCATCCCCAACAGAAGGGATATAGGAAGTTTGAATAATCTTATTGGAATTTACTGTGAATAAGGTCTGATGGACCCCTTCATTTAAATTGAGTACCCTTGAATAATCTTCCACCTGACTACTTCCCCAATCGTAATTTACGCTTATATTCCCCAAAGGTTGATAAGATCGGATCCTAGCAGGAGTACCAACCATATATTTTGTCGCCAATTCCTTAGCCAATTCAAATTGATTTCGGAAAATGGCATCTTGTATTTCCTTCAAATGCGAGGCAGATTCAGGATTATTGTTATTGATCTGGCTTCCGGCCCATAGACTCTCCTCATTCATCTGGAAAAGCTCATGATCATAACGACCATGAACCATCGCCCCAAGACGTCCATTCCCCAACGGCAATGCTTCGGTCCACTTGGCAGCAGGTTGTTGATACCATAACTTTAGATCAGACTCCTGCCCGATCAGAAAACAAGGAAATAATAAAAGGATTAGGTTTAGTAGGTTTTTCATTTCATTAATTTACGAATTTTGACATAAGACTAAAAAACAAAAGACATTAGACTTGTTGAAAGTTTCAAGTCTAATGTCTTTTATTCTCTGATTGTAGGTCAAAAAAGAAAGAGAGCAACTCGCATCGCTCTCTTTCTCCATATTATTCGCCTTGTGGCTTGTTTTCTTGTTTTGGCTTATCTTCTCTTGGAGGACGAGGCAACAAAACTTTACGAGAAAGCTTCATTTTTCCTTGTTTGTCCACATCCAAAAGTTTTACAGTCACCATATCGCCTTCTTTGAATACACCGTCCATTGTTTCAAGACGTTTCCAGTCAATTTCAGAAATATGTAATAAACCGTCTTTACCTGGCATGATTTCAACGAATGCACCAAATGGCATGATGGATTTCACTTTACCTTCATAGATCTCACCAATTTCTGGTTTTGCAACAATCGCTTTGATTCTTGCCAATGCAGCATCAATAGCTTCTTTATTATCAGCAAAGATTTGAACCACACCTTTATTCTCAACCTCTTCAATTGAAATAGTTGCGCCAGTTTCACGTTGCATTTCTTGGATAATCTTACCACCTGGTCCAATTACAGCACCAATAAATTCCTTATCGATTAAGATTTGGATGATACGTGGAGCGTGTGGTTTGTAGTCTTCACGTGGAGCAGAAATAGTCTTAGCCATTTCACCCAAGATATGTAGACGGGCTTCTTTCGCTTGATCTAATGCCTGAGTCAACACTTCCCATTTAAGACCATTGATCTTAAGGTCCATCTGACATCCTACAATACCTTTTTCAGTACCAGTAACTTTGAAGTCCATATCTCCTAAGTGATCTTCATCACCTAAGATATCCGAAAGGATTGCATATTTACCTGTTTTCTCATCAGTGATCAATCCCATTGCAATTCCTGAAACTGGAGCAGCAATCTTAACACCTGCATCCATTAGTGCCAATGTACCGGCACATACAGTTGCCATAGATGAAGAACCGTTTGATTCTAAGATATCAGAAACAACGCGGATGGTATAAGGATTATCTTCTGTTGGAAGAACTTGTTTCAATGAACGCATTGCTAAGTTTCCGTGTCCAACTTCACGACGACCTGGACCTCTATTTGGTCTTACCTCGCCAGTTGAAAATCCTGGGAAATTATAGTGTAAGATAAATTTGTTATACCCATGGAAGAATGCTCCATCGATCATTTGCTCATCATCTTTAGCACCTAAAGTCACTGAAGTCAATGATTGTGTTTCACCACGTGTAAATACTGCTGATCCGTGAGCAGCTGGCAAATAATCTACCTCTGTCCAAATAGGACGTACAGTACGAACATCACGACCATCTAAACGAATTCCTTCATCTAATACAAGATTACGAACTGCGTCATATTGAACATCGTGGTAATACTTCTTCATCAAGAATTCTGTATCCTCATCGATTTCATCACCCATAGTTTCAAAGAATGATTGACCAATCTCTGCGAACTTCTCTGTACGTTCATGCTTGCTAGATTTTGATTTAGCAACTTCATAAACTTTCTCATAAGTAGCTGCATAGATCGCATCTTTCAATTCTGGATTAGAAGGCTCATGGTTGAAATCACGTTTTTCTTGTGATCCTACTAAATTTGCCAATTCAATCTGTCCAGCAACTTGTTTCTTAATAGCTTCATGTGCAAAAGCAATAGCTTCTACCATTTCAGTTTCCGAAATTTCTTTCGCTTCTCCTTCTACCATCACGATGTCTTGTGCAGAACCCGCCACGATAAATTCCAAAGATGCTTTCTCCAAAGCTGAAACAGTCGGGTTGATCACCAACTCACCTTCAATCTTCGCAACACGAACTTCTGAAATAGGTCCATTAAATGGAATATCAGAAACAGCAATCGCTGCCGATGCTGCTAATCCTGCCAATGCATCTGGCATAATTTCTTTGTCTGCAGAAATTAAGCTTACCATAACCTGTGTGTCAGCATGGTAAGTTTCTGGGAACAATGGACGTAAAGCCCTATCGATCAAACGTGAAATCAAAACCTCATAATCTGAAAGTCTTGCCTCACGACGTAAAAATCCTCCTGGAATACGACCTGTAGCCGCATATTTCTCTTGGTAGTCTACTGATAATGGAAGAAAATCAGCACCAGCTTTAGGTTCTTTTGACGACACCACGGTCGCTAGCAACATCGTTGCTCCTTGTTTCAAAACTACTGATCCATCAGCCTGTTTAGCTAACTTACCAGTCGACAATTCAATGGGAGCTAGTCCGCCACCCATCTCAATTGTTACTTTCTTTTCGTTATAACTCATTGTTTTTTCTTTGTGATGCATTTGCGTCATTTTACATGCACCAAATTAATATTGACCTTTTTAATCGCACAAAGGTAATTAAAAATTCATTGCCGAGTCATCAACGGCCAAAATTTTAGAATCTCAGCCTATTCATTATAAGCAAAGTGTAATTTTATTAATTCAAAATAAAAAAAGGGACCCTGAATAATCAGGGTCCCTCTTAAAAGCTCTTTACAGATCGCTTATTTGATGATATCACGTAAGCCTAATGCTTTGATGATAGCACGGTATCTTTCGATATCCTTTTTGTACAAATAAGCTAATAATGAACGACGCTTACCTACTAATTTTTGTAGGGAACGTTGTGTGTTAAAATCTTTTCTGTTTGATTTCAAATGCCCAGTTAAGTGAGCAATTCTTTTTGTAAATAAAGCTACTTGTCCTTCTGCAGAACCTGTGTTTTCAGCTGCTCCTGCAAATTCTTGGAAGATATCAGCTTTGTACTCTTTACTTAAATACATTTCGTGAATAATATTAAAGCGTTAAAAATTTTATTAATTGCGTGCAAAGTTAACATCTTCTTTCTGAAACAAAAAATTTATTGTTCTTTTATTGATGTTTCTATCGCTCAGTAATTTAGAATTATACTTTAATGTAGATTTTCTTTTGATCTAACCAGTAACAAATCGCCCACATCAAAACCAAAAAACATAATGAATAGGCAAAGGAACCAATTTCGGGAATCCCGGGTATCTGCGCACATACATTTTTATAGAACCAGGTCAATGGGCTACCAAAAGTAGTCTCACCGAGGTCGTTCACCCCCATTGGAATGCGGATTAAACCCAAAGTCTTCGGTAACAATCCACTTAAAACAAAGATAAAGAGTGGATTTTTCCCAAAGACATCAAAAAATCGGGTCAACCAATTCTTAACTCCCTGCACTTCAATATACCAGATCATGGTGCCAATCGTCAATATCCCTAAACCTGTTGTATATAGTACATAAGAACTCGTCCATATCTTTTTATTGATCGGAAATCCTAACGACCAGGTCCATGCCATAACCAATAAGATAAATCCCGTCACAAACATTCCCGATAATAGTTTAAAATGAGGTTCATTGCTCTGTGGTACCTTTGTCCATAACCAATCTACTTGACCCTGCTTTTTGATAAACACTCCAGCCAAATAACCAAATACCACCTGAACGACAGCTGGCATTGCACTCATTAAGCCTTCAGGATCAAAAGGAACTCCTTCTCCTTTATACATATGTGCTACTCCAAGAATTTGCTTGTCGATCGCTGTACCAAACCAACCCTCTAACGAATAAGGATCACCTGTCCCTAGAAACGCGCATAATCCCCAATATCCTAATAGAATCGCTGCTGATAAATATATTAAGGTCCTAGGTTTAAAATAATAAGCCAAAATTGAGGCAAAGAAATAAGCAATGGCAATTCGTTGCAACACTCCTAATATCCGAACTCCCTGTTCAGGATTACTACTATTTACCCACTCCCTGAATTGAAGCACTCCATCAGACCAATGGACAAATGGAAACCAATTCAATCCTAATCCTATCAAAAAGATCAATATCGTACGTTTGATCACCTTCTTCCAAAATATAGCATCACCGGCCTCCTGTAATCTCGGGATCACAAATGACATCGCATTTCCCACTGCAAATAGGAAAAAAGGGAAAACCAAATCAGTAGGGGTACAACCATGCCATGGGGCATGCTTCAATGGAGCAAACATATGCGACCAAGTCCCCGGGTTGTTAACCAAAATCATTAAGGCAACTGTAGCTCCCCTAAAGACATCTAATGAATAATAGCGCTGTTTCATAATTTATATTCTCCCGAAGTTACAATTAAACGCTCATAAAAATGCAACACAAAATCTATTAATTAGCCAATCAGGCATAAAAACGCATAAAATCGCCATACTTTTCATTTTTCCCGTACGAACCGGAAGAAACTTATTAATTTTTTTAAAAAGTATTTGTTAGTTAATTTATTTTTATCCTAATTTTACAGAAGTATTAAATAATCAATTTTAACTTTGGATAGCCTTAAATTATCAATATTAAAGCGGTTATATTTTTCCAATCCGCAATCGATTGCAGAACTCAGTACATCGATTGGGAAGAGTGTGCCCAATATTACCAATGCCGTAAATAAATTATTGCAACTAAACCTGATCGAACAAGACGGCCTAGCTCCTTCCACAGGCGGTAGACGTGCTGCTCAATTTGTACCCAACGAAAAACATCTCCCATTAATTCTATCCATTGCTATTGACCAATTTTATACTTCAGTAGTCGTTGTTGACTTTAAAAACCAATATAAAACCGCAATAAATACCGAGGTTATCGACCTAAGAGAGGACGATGCCTATGAAAAAATTATTGCACTGACTAAAACAACAATCCAACAAACCGACGCTTATCAAATTTATGGAATAGGAGTAACCATTCCTGGATTTGTTGACAGCAAAACAGGCAAAAACAATTCTTACAGTAGCAATTCCCCATTCTACGACCTGAAAACTAACATTCAAAAAGAATTTAACTTGCCGACTTTTGTGGAAAATGACTCTTCCGCAATTGCAATTGCAGAACATAAATTTGGCTCTGCCAAATCCATTCAAGATGTCATGGTGGTCAACCTCAATTGGGGGGTTGGACTAGGAATGATCCTAGACAACGAACTCTACCGTGGCCATTCTGGATTTGCAGGTGAGTTCAGTCACATCCCTCTTTCTGACTCCAACAAACTTTGTTCTTGTGGTAAAAAAGGCTGCCTTGAAGTTGATGCTTCTCTTTTGGCTGCCGTAGAATCAGCAACTAACTCTCTAAAATCCGGTGAGGTGTCCTCGCTACAATCGATTTTCAAACAACAAAAATATCTGACAGGTGACCAACTCTTATCAGCGGCTATTCAAGGTGATCAACTCGCCATGGAAGCGGTTAATAAAATTGGCTATATGTTGGGAAAAGGCATAGCAACCTTAATCCATATCATCAACCCTGAATTGGTGCTGATTTCTGGACGTGGTGCAAAAGCAAAGGATGTACTGTTGCCTAAAATTCAAAGCGCAGTATTGGAGTTTAGTATCAAAAGATTATCACAAAACACAAAAATTCAATTCTCTAACACAGAAAACATACAATTATTGGGTTCAACATGCATCTGCATCTTGAGCGCAGACAAAAACATCTATAAAACACAATTAATAGACTAATTACTTAAATCATCAACAAATGAGCAATTTTTACTCAAAATGTTGCAGTATAACCTTAGTTATGCTTTTCAGCTTATCTTCGTTATTTGCACAACAAACTGTTACGGGGAGAGTAACAGATCCTAATGGAGCAGGTCTTCCAGGAGTGAGTGTGTCTGTTGTTGGAACAAACAAAGCAGCTCAATCCAACATGGAAGGTAACTACTCCATCGAAGCCAATAATGGCCAAAAACTACGCTTCACCAGTGTAGGCTATCAAACTCAAGAAGTCAATGTTACTTCTTCTACTTTAAATGTAACCATGCAGGAAGATGCTGGTAACATCGATGAGGTAGTGGTAACTGCAATGGGTATCAAAAGAGCACCTAAGGAATTAGGTTATGCTATGAGTACCGTTGAAGCAAAAGAATTAACAAAAACTGGTTCGCCAAACTTTGCAGGTGCATTGTACGGTAAAGCGCCAGGTGTTCGTATTTCTGCCGCTCCAGGAGGTGCTACTTCTGGTATTAATATCAATATCCGTGGTGTCAACTCGATCACCGGTAACTCGCAACCTTTAATTATTATTGATGGTGTTCCTATGAGAACAACCACATTTAATAACTCGAACTACTGGGGTGACCAAAGAGCAAGAGGTAACGGATTAGAAGACTTAAACCCTGAAGATATCGAATCCATCACTGTACTAAAAGGTGCTTCGGCAGCTGCTTTATATGGTTCTGAAGCATTAAATGGGGTAGTCATGGTAACTACTAAATCTGGTAAAGGTGGAGAAGGTGTTGCAATCGACTTCAATGCAACTTATACCCATGACCAAATCGCTTACCTACCTCGCTTTCAAGATGTGAGAGGTCCTGGTTATACTACTCAATATGCTGATGCAGGCCAAGGAGAAGACATGTTCTTCTACTATGGTGATGATCTAGCAGTTGACGGAGTAAAAAGAGGTCTTTTAGGAGCAACAATTAACTTTGGTCCAAAATTCGACGGCCAACCTGTTGTTTCTTGGGACGGTAAAGTTAGACCTTATGTAGCGCAAAATGCTTATGGTAAATTATTCAACAACCCGAATAATACTATCTTCAACTTAGCCCTATCGCATACAAGTGATAAAGCTAACACCAGGTTCTCGTTGACTAGACAAGACAATGAAATGACCGCCCTTTCTTCTTACAACAAGAAAAACATCGCTAGTATCAATTCAACCATGAAATTCTGGGATAAATTAACCACAGATATCGTAGTAAACTATGTTAACCAACATACCCATAACAGACCATTCTTGACAGACCGTCTTGTAAACAACTTTACAGGTATGATCTCAACTTTTGATAATCCAGAGTGGTATTTGGACAGATACAGTACTAGCCTAGGTTATAAATATGTAACGGGTTCTAACCAAAGTTTGACTCCTGAAGAAAACCTAAGACATAATGGCTACAAAGCTGATGTTTTAGACTTCATGTGGAATAACTTAGCTAGACAATATGATGAGTACTCTAACAGGGTTATCGGATCATTTACCAACACTTGGCAAGTTACACAAGACTTCTCTATCCGCGGTAGATTCTCTGCAGATATGACGAACTTAAAAACAGATGATAAACAACCAAACGAAATTCCAGTTGCCTTTGGACAGTCTGGATACTATGCTTCGAATAACACCACTGCAAATATTTATTACACCGATTTATTGGCTTCATACAGCAAACAAATCACCGAAGATGTAAAATTAGGCGCAATGCTTGGTTATACTGCTACTAAATTGAATACGACTAATTTAACAGCAAATACCGATGGTGGTTTATCAGTAAGGAATTGGTATGATATCAGTGCGTCCAACAACCTTTCAAGAGGTAATTCTACGAAATTGAACTCCTTACGTGACGCTACATTCGGAACCATCAACTTTAACTTTAAAGACTTCTGGTTTGTTGAAGGTACATTAAGAAGAGAGCAAATTTCACAAATGCACCCTGATAACAACGTATTATACTACCCTTCAGTAAATACCAGTATTATCTTGAATGAAGCTTTCCAAATGCCAGAATTCTTCAATTATGCTAAATTAAGAGGTTCATACGGTATCGTGGGTAAATATCCAGACATCTACTTAAGTGCCTTAAGTTATTCCCAAGCTACTTTGGGTAATCAAGGTACAGGTGCATCAGTATTGTATACCCAGATCCCGACTTCTTCTTTCGGTAATGAAAAAATTAAACCTGAAAACAAACACGAATTGGAAATTGGTCTAGAAACAAGATTGTTCAATAACAAATTAGGTTTAGACTTTACCTACTATAACGGTAAAATCGTTGACCAGATCTTAAACTATACTCTTCCTTATTCTACAGGTTCCAACTCAATCCTAGCCAACGTAGGTACATTGAGAAACACAGGTTACGAATTTGCATTAAACGGAGCTCCAATTTCAAATGATAACTTCAAATGGAATTCGATCTTAAACTTTGCATTCAACCGCAATAAGGTAGAAGCCCTTCCAGGTGGTGCTTCCCAATTAATGTTAGCAGATTACGATGGTTCTGCAGCGAGATTAGTAGCTAACGTTGGCCAATCCATGGGTGACATCATGGTACACCCGTATGTATATGATGCAAGCGGCAAAAAGATTGTAAATGATAATGGTCTTTACCAATTAGATCCAGATGAATGGGTTAAAGCGGGTAATGCGATGCCAAAAGTAACAGGTGGTTTCATCAATACTTTTACTTACAAAAACATCACTTTAGATGCATTGATCGACTTCCGTTGGGGCGGACATGCCATGCCAACTGGTATCAACTGGATGAAATCTCGTGGTCTATTAGAAGAAACCCTTACAGCAATGGATGCTGAGCACGGTGGTTTAAGCTACTATATCAAAGATGGTAAAGGAATTGCAACTACTGGAAATGCTGGCCCTGCTGGTGAAAAAGTTTTCCATGACGGTATGGTAATGGATGGCGTTTTAGCAGACGGTTCTCCAAACACCAACATCATTTCTCAAGCATACTATTACGCGCAAACCTACAACTGGGGTGGCCCTCAATACTCTAACTCAAACTACGGTTTGTATGTTCAGAAAAACAATTACATTAAATTAAGAGAACTTTCATTAGGTTATAGATTACCTGCTTCTGTAGCAAAAAGCTTAAGAGCTAAAAACCTTCAGATCTCTGCATTTGCAAGAAACCTATTCTTTATTTATAGATCAATGAAAGATTTAGATCCTGAGCAAATGACAGGTGGTTCTTATTGGGTAAACAACGTTACTAATGCGGGTACTTCTCCTGCAACTAGAACTTATGGTTTCATGTTACGTGCAAGCTTCTAAAATTATGAAAACAAACAAATTATTAGTGATAGCGGGATTAATGGCTGCATCACTAGCAACGATAACCTCTTGTAAGAAAGAGTCCTTTGATGCTGAATATCGGAACCCTTCTAAAGTAACGAGTTCAACTATCGAAAAACAATATACAGGTGTACAATTTGGCTATATCGAACTAGTCGTTCCAACCTATAGAAATTACTTTGTAACCCTTTCCCCAACCATTCACCGTTATTTACAAACGATTGGCTGGGCAAACACCACCGATCAATTAACGCCAGGTATGGCAGCAATCAATGATCGTTGGGAAAGATACTACAGAGGATTAGCACAATTCAGAGAGTTCGAAAAAGTGTATAATGCTAGCCCTGACGATGAAAAGGCAATGAAGAAAATCTTCTTATTAACTGCAAAGATCTTTTTCTATGATCTTACGCAACAACAAGTAGATTTACATGGTGATATTCCTTGGTCTCAAGCTGGTATGTTAAGTACAAATGGTGGTGATTATACCAAATCGTACTCAAAATTTGACAAAGCTGCAGATATCTACACCGCTATGTTAGATGATTTAAAATCTATCAGTTCGGAGTTGAGCAATTTTACCATTCCAGCTGCCGTAGTTAATTCTTTCAAAACTCAAGATTTAGTAAACTCAGGAAATGTAGACTTGTGGAAAAAATACTGTAACTCCTTAAGATTACGTATGTTGACTCGCGTTGGAAAAGCTTCACAGTTTTCTGCTAGAGCTACTCAAGAGATCAATGAAATCTTGGGCAATCCAACAAAATTCCCTGTCTTGGCATCAAATGCAGACAATATCCAAATTGATATCTTCAACAATGCTGGAGATGTGAATTCTAGAGGATTTAGAGATGCAATTGAAAGCTGGAACAACAATATTGCTGGAAAAGTTATGATTGACCACATGTTAAACAATAGCGACCCAAGGCTTCCATTTATGTTTGAACCAGGTGCTGGTGCTAATGGTGCCTTCATCGGTCTAGATCAATCGTTAACTAGCGCTGTTCAATCCTCTCAGATTGCTGGAACACCTGCAAACCCGAGTAAAATTGCTATCTATAACAGATCTACTTATTCGCGCAACCAGAACTTCCCTGGCATCTTGATCACAGCTTCTGAAGTTGATTTCTTGAAAGCTGAAAATCAATTGAACAGTGGAAACGCGACAGCAGCAAAAGCTAGTTTTGAAAAAGCAATCAAAGAATCCATTGAACTACAGGTTTCTTTGAGAAACATCAGTAATGATGCAACGGTAGCAAAACCTACCGAACCAACTGCTGCTCAAACAACAGCTTATATCAACAAAATTGGATGGGGAACTAACAACCTCCAATTGATCGCTATGCAAAAATGGTTACACTTCAACATCATCCAATCTGTAGAAAACTGGTCGGAAGTGAGAAGATTGAACTACCCAACTTTTGCTTTCCGTGTTGAAACTTCAGATTTCCAAAAAACAGTCCCTGTAAAATGGAACATGGTTCAAGATGAAATCACGTACAACCAGGAAAACTACAACGCGATCAAAGATCAAGACAACGTAAATACAAAATTATTCTGGGATGTAAATTAATGCCCAAACTAATTATTATTTGAAAAGCCACTTCGCGTGGCTTTTCTTTTATCAACTCCCTAAACTTAATACCAATGAAGAGATCAACATTATTTACCGCAGCTTTCCTCCTTGCTTCATCCTTGACTTTTGGCCAAGCGCATAATGTCTCCGCAGGTTATCAAAAACCAACCGACCCACAGGTCCTCCAAAACTTGGAACAATGGCAAGACATGAAGTTCGGGCTTTTTATGCACTGGGGAACCTATAGCCAATGGGGAATCGTTGAAAGTTGGAGTATTTGCCCTGAAGATGAAGGCTGGACCCAACGCAAACCGGAACACGGTAAAACCTATTTCGAATATGTAAAAAATTACGAAAACCTACAGAAGTCTTTCAATCCTGTAGATTTCAGTCCCCAAAAATGGGCTGATGCTGCAAAAGCTGCCGGTATGAAATATGTCGTATTTACGACCAAACACCATGATGGCTTCGCCATGTTTGACACCAAGGAGTCTGATTATAAAATCACTTCCAAAAACACTCCTTTCTCTAGCAATCCAAAAGCCAATGTCACCAAGGAAATCTTCAATTCCTTCCGAAATGAAGGGTTCAAAATAGGTGCATATTTCTCCAAACCTGATTGGCACACAGAACACTATTGGTGGCCTTATTTCCCACCAAAAGACAGAAATGTAAATTACGACCCTACTAAATATCCAGAACGCTGGAACAATTTCAAAAACTACACCTATAACCAGATCAATGAACTGACCTCAGAATATGGCAAAGTAGATATCCTTTGGTTAGACGGTGGTTGGGTAAGACCATTCAGTACCATTGACCAATCCGTGGATTGGCAACGCGGCATAAAAGTGGAACAAGACATCGATATGGATCGTATTGGTGGAATGGCAAGAAAAAACCAACCTGGAATCATTGTGGTTGACCGGACAGTTCCCGGAAAATGGGAAAATTATGTGACCCCAGAACAGGCTGTCCCTGAACACCCACTCGATATCCCTTGGGAAAGCTGTATCACCATGGGGAATTCATTCTCCTATGTACCAAATGACCAATATAAGCCCACTAAAAAGATTGTCGAAACCCTTGTCAAGATTATCTCTCGCGGTGGAAACTATTTGATGAACATCGCTCCTGGACCCAATGGTGATTTTGACCAAGCAGCATACGATCGCCTAAAAGAATTGGCAAAATGGGTGCAGATCAATGAATCTGCAATCTATGCTACTAGAAGTGTTGCTCCATACCATGAAAATGAATATTACTACACCCGTAGCAAAGACAATAAAACCATCAACGTATTCCATTTATCTGAAGGAGAAAAATACAGCGCTCCAGCAACTTTTTCTTTCCAAGTACCTGCCAACAGCAAAATAAAGGGAGTGAAAATCCTTGGCCATAATGGGAAAGCAAAATGGACTTTAAAGGAAAATATACTTACCGTTCAGAACTCAGCAAAGAACCTGGATTATGCTACAGCCATTCAAGTCAGCTTGAAATAACCAGTATTTGATTACAATTTCTTATCTTAAATACTGGATAAGAAATTGTAATCAAAATTGAAATCTACGCCTATGAAAACCTCCCTTGTAATCCTCCTCCTTCTTTTTAAGATAAATCTATTCGGACAATCTCCGCAACCCAACATATTGAAATCGGAGTTTATTTTCGAACAAGGCAAATATTTCGATCAATGTCACGCTTCAACCATTGAAGAGGCAAAAGATGGAACTTTGTTGGTAAGCTGGTTTGCAGGAACACATGAGGGCAACCAAGACGTTAAGATTTGGGGATCTACTTATGATGGAGAGAAATGGTCCGAGCCAACAATCTGGGCCGATGGAATCTCCGACAAAACCTATCCTTGTTGGAACCCAGTTCTTTTCAGGAAAAATAACGATCAAACGATCTATCTCTTTTATAAAGTTGGACCTAACCCTAGAGAATGGTGGGGAATGGTTAAAACCTCAAAAGACAACGGAAAGACCTGGTCCAAAGCACAAAAATTACCTGATGGAATTTTAGGTCCAATCAAAAACAAACCTAAACAGCTTTCTAATGGAACTGTTGTTTCTCCATCCAGTGAAGAATTTACTGAAACCCGATGGGTAGCACATGTGGAGATCGCAGATAAGAAAATGAAGACATGGAAAAAGTATCCCATTAACCATGAATCAACCTTGAATGTCATCCAACCAAGCATTTTGCTTCACCCAAACAACAAGTTGCAGGTTCTATGCCGCAGCCGAGAAGGTTCGGTTATTTCATCTTGGTCTACCGATAATGGCAAAACTTGGTCAGACCTTGAAAAAACAAATCTAATCAATCCCAATTCAGGAACCGATGCCATAGCAGTAAAGAATCAATTTTGGATAGTATACAATCCTGATATCCCTGGAAAGGATTGGTGGGAAGGAAGAGCTAAATTAAATATTGCTTTCTCCAATGATGGACTAGATTGGAATAAGTTCTTGGAACTAGAAAACCATGATAAAGGTGAATTCAGTTATCCAACCATCTTCCAAGATTCCAAAGGAAAGATCCATATCACTTACACTTACAATAGAGTCAATGTAAAACATGTTGTTTTAGATCCTAAATAAGCAAAACGCCAGAATTAATTCTGGCGTTTTGCTTATTTAATTATTTTACTGTTCATAACCTCGAACTCTCCATTCAACTTTATATTATCGGAAGCCGGACCTATCAATACCCTGAACTTCCCTATTTCAACTTGCCAATCCTTATTTGCGCCCCATAACTTCAAATCATTTTGATCTAGCGTAAAGCTAACTTTGCGGCTTTCTCCTTTCATCAATGGTACCCGGTCAAATCCTCTTAATTGTTTTACTGCCGAAACAGCTGAACTGACCTCATCAATTAAATATAGCTGCGGAACTTCTTCTCCATCAAAACTCCCGGTATTGGCCAAATCAAATGAAACTACCACATTAACATCCTCATCTCCTTCTAAAACCTCCATTTCTATATTCTTATACTCGAATTCAGTATAACTCAACCCATATCCAAAGCTATACAAAGGAGTAGATTCTTGATCAATGTAAGGATGATGTTTGGGTTTTTGGTGATTGTAATAAACAGGTAATTGGCCAATGGACCTTGGAACTGAAATTGGAAGTCGACCAGCTGGATTGTAATCGCCAAACAACACATCCGCAATCGCAGTTCCTCCTTCTTGTCCTGGATACCAAGCATCAAGAATTGCAGGAATATGCTCATCCGCCCAGTTTAGGTTTAACGGCCTTCCTTTAATGACCACCAAAACAACTGGCTTTCCAGTTGCCTGAATAGCCTGCATCAATTTCAACTGATCACCCATCATATCCAATGATGCACGATCGAAACCTTCACCACTCTCCATATCAGAAATTGTTTCCTTGCTGCTTTCCACTTCCGCAGCACCAGTTGCTTGATAGGAAGTCTTGAAATCGCGAGCGCTAGACCCTCCAACAACCAAGACCACAACATCAGCTTGTTTTGCCGCAGCAACCGCAGAAGGAATATCGGTTTGCCCCATATCACGTATGGCAGCTCCCTTTACATAATCAACCTGTGTTCCTGAACCCAACTTCTCCTTAATCCCGGCCAAAACTGTCTTTACCTTACCCTCTGCCTGTGGAGCCGTATAATCACCTAATTGATTGTAAACATTATCTGCATTCGGTCCGATCACCGCTATTCGCTTTAAATCTTTCTTTAAGGGAAGAAGATGACCCTCATTTTTCAGTAATATTATAGACTCGCGAGCAACTTGCCTCGCCACTTCTATATTTTCTTGGCTAGCAACTTTCTTCTTTGCTTCTTTTTCCGATACAAAAGGATTTTCAAACAGCCCCAAAAGAAACTTCGTCCTCAAGACTCTGCCTACCGCTTGGTTCAATTCCTCTTCACTTACCAAACCTTCTTTGATAGCCAACAATAGGTTTTTACCATAACCCGAACCACTTAGATCTACATCCAATCCCGCATTTAAGGCTTGAGAAGCCCCTTCCGCCGGACTAGCAGCCGTATTATGACCCCCAGATAAGCCTTGTATACTCAACAAATCGGATACAACAAATCCTTTAAATCCCCATTCTTTTCTCAATACCTCATTCAATAACCATGAATTCGAAGAGCAAGGTATCCCATCTATGGAATTATAAGCCGTCATTACAGACCAAGCCCCTTGTCTAACCGCTTTTTCAAATGGATATAGGTAATTCATCCTCAAATCGCGCTCACCCACAGAAACACTACCGCCATTATGCCCCCCTTCAGGAACACCATAAGCCACAAAATGCTTCAAAGTTGAAAAGACCTTTCCTGCTTGCCCAAGCTGTTCACCTTGCATCCCTCTCACCATGGCTTCACCAATCTTGCTAACTAAATAAGGATCCTCACCGTAGGACTCTTCCGTCCTTGACCACCTTGGTTCCCTTGCCAAATCCAAAACAGGACCGTAGCCATTATGTGCTCCAACGGCTGAGGCTTCTGCAGCAATTACCCCTGCCATTTTTTGGATCAAAAACGGATTCCAAGTGCTCGCTTGACCGATCGCTGTCGGGAAAGTTGTAGCTCCAATAGCCATATGTCCATGTGGAGTTTCCTCAGAAAGCAACAATGGTATGCCCAAACGCGTACTATCTAACATGAATTTTTGAATGGCGTTGGTTGCCTTTGCCGCCTCTTCAGGGCTTAGACCAGTCAACAAAGTCTTCTGGGTCCAAGGATCTGCACGCAGCGTAGCCCACATCAATCCAATTTTTTGATTCTTGACGGTCTCTTTAAACTTTTGACTTACCCCTATTTTTCCAGCATGCTTATCATACATTTCCCAACCCAAAACTTTTGAAAGTTGACCAACTTTCTCCTCTAAGGTCATTCTACCCAAAAGGTCTTCCACCCTTTTCTCTACAGGCAGATTCTTGTTCTTATAAGGAAGTTCCTGGGCTAGCAAACTGGATTGACAGGCTGCCATCAAACCAAATATCAAAAGTCTTTTTATCTTAATTTTCATCTATACACTATGCTTGGGTTTAGGGATTAAAAACTACATGTTATAATCACTGTAATTTAGTCAAAATTATCCTTTTAGCGTCAAATAAACTGTCATTTGATGCTGATTCACATTAGAAAATAACTGCTGTTTTCCATATATTTGGATAGACCCAATTTTATTAGAACCAGCATGGCATCAACATCAAAGCAATTCCTTCTTTTCTTAATTCTAACATTGATTAGTTTCAGTACCTTTTCCCAAACCAAGAGAGCCCAATGGCTGGAAGACGACCGTTTCGGTATGTTCATTCATTGGGGACTCTACAGTGCCACTGAAGGTATTTGGAAAGGCGAAAGATTAAGACATCCGAATAATTATGCAGAATGGATTCGATACAGAAACCGTATTGGTGAAGCAGAATATGGCGAATTGGCAAAAAGATTTGACTGGGATAAAATCAATCCAGAAGAATGGGTACTCCTAGCCAAAAAAGCTGGCATGAAGTATATCGTCATTACCTCGAAACATCATGATGGAGTAGCTCTTTGGGATAGTAAGGTAAGCGATTATTCCCTGCCTAAACTTAGCGGAACCAATAGAGATGTCATTAAAGAAATAGCTGAAGCCTGTAAAAAACACGATATCAAACTATGTTTCTATTATTCCCATTGGATCGACTGGCAACATCCTTACGCTTGGAACCATAACCAAGAAGTCACTGGCCGTGTTACAGATGCTCAATACAATCAGTATTGGCAAGAAAAAGTAATCCCTCAAATCCGTGAATTGCTAACAAATTACGGTGATATCGCCATGATGTGGTTTGATATGTGGATACCTTATCAACAGAGTATCATCAAAAAAGAACAGTTGGATCAACTAGCTAACCTCATCCATGAATTACAACCAAAATGTTTAATCAATTCAAGGCTGGGTTTTCCAATCGAAAATGAACATGTTGACTTTGAAACTTTAGGCGACAATCAATTCGGATCCGCTTACACCGACCATATTTGGGAAACTCCCGGAACTATCGCTCATTCATGGGGTTTCAACGCCTTGGAAAATGAATGGAAGTCAACCAATCAATTATTCCAATCCTTAATCAACAATGTTAGCCTCAATGGTTCATACACCCTGAATATCGGCCCACGCGCAGATGGCTCTGTACCATATGAAGGCGTTCAACGATTAATGGATATGGGACAATGGCTAAATAAATATGGGCAAGCAGTTTATTTTAACAATGGTCTGCCAATCCGATTCTCCCAACATGACTGGGGCAAAATGACCATCAATAACAAAACAAAAAAACTGTACCTAAATGTCTTTAATTGGCCATTAGATAAAATCCTTCGCGTAACTGGTTTGCAGAGCAAACCAACTAAAATCGAGGTATTAAACGGCAATAAAACCCAAGAAGTACAATTTGAACAGTTTGGTCCTATCATCCATATCCATGTGCCGGAAGAGCAACCTGATCCCTATGTATCCGTCTTAAAAGTAACCATGGATCAACATCAATTCAATACGGAAGTTGTTGCTGAATCTACCTTTGGCGGATTCTCATTAAACGCCAAGAACCACCTTTCAAAAAATCTAGAATTCAAAGCCTTTGACGGAACTAAACCGGATCATTTGGTACTAAAAGCAAATCAAACAGTAAAATGGAAGGTTTATCTTCCAGAACCTGGAGATTATAGCCTAGAAACTTCCTTACATAATGGTTCCGGCAAAACAACCCAGATCACCATCAAGGATATCGAAAGCACATTTACAGTGCCCGCAGCTCCCAATGGAAAAGTAACAGTCGAACCTAATCAAAACTGGTATGTAGAAGAATTCTTAGATGTCCCAGTTGGAAAGATCAACATCACAAAACCAATAGAACTAACCTTAGAGTTTTCAGCATCAGAACCTATCCTATTTAATAGAATCTGGATTGAAAAAAAGAAAAAATAAGGATTGGGGGGGAACCAGGATTCAAGGGATGAGAGGAGGGACCAAGATTATCACGCCTTTTCAACGACATTCTATCCATCTCTCCGCCACTGGTAATGATCCGGTTGCTAAAGGACTTGCTGCGGAAGGATGGTTGTTTGTATAAACTGGGAACCCCTGGAAGGGGTGACATCTTTGTAGAAAATCGGATCGTTAATCGGATAACCCACAGCGTGGGTGAAATATTTTTCTGATAATCCTTTATAGGGTTTATTAAGAAAAAAATAGTTCCCTCATCTTACGATTTCGATGACAGCCATCCTTAAAAAAAAATAAAAAATAGTTCCTCGCTGCGCTCTGAATCCCTCTCTGGGACACTTCCAATTCTGAACGAATAGTGAAGAATCTGTACGTAAATGTCCAAAACATTTTGTCATCCTACACCGAAGGTGTAGGACCTGTTCGCTAATGAAATCATTATTGTTTTATAATAAAGAGGAAGTTTGTATACCTCCGAGATTCTTCCTGCGTACCAATGAACACGTTTGTTAAATCTGTGTTTCTAGAAATTTAATCCCATATTTATTTCCCAGAAAAATCTGTTTTTTGCGCCATACTGCCCTGGAAGGGCAGAATTATTTTAGCAATGGTATCCAACAATAAAGGGTTAATGCAAAAACGATGTTCGATTAATCGAACATCGTTTTTGCGCTACATCCAGGCTAACATGCCATGCTAGCTAAAATAATGGAACCCCGATGGGAAATGTCATTAAGTTAAGGTTTTTTGGGTATTCATGAGGTTCATCCGAAGTATTTAACCTTGCAAAAATACTAATTCAAAAACACCGTGCATTGTATTGGTTTACAGTTCCTTAACCTTCGGTTAAGGATGACAGAATCTTAGAGAGAAGAGCCGTACAGATTCTTCACGAATTGTTCAGAATCAGAAAAATACAAATTGATATTCTTGTTCCTAGGGAAAGTTCCCCTTTGTTTTTTCTTACCTTGATGACATTGCCCAGCGGGGGTGAAAAATTTTTCTATTTATTTTTTCGCGGCTGGCGTATGCGATACACACCGAATTTTGTGAATATAATTTTGAATGTAATACCAACAATAATCCTGTGCCGGGTCTCGACGCCGCTCGACCATCGGAATATTGATCTTGGTCCATCCTCTCATCCCGTACCCTGAGCGGCGTCGAAGGGCATCCTGGTTCCTTCCCAGATCTTGGTCTATCCTCCCATCCCATCAATCCTGGTTCAAATAAAGGGCTAAAGCCTATATCGCTTTGGTTTTCTCTTTCAACCAAGCTTTTTCTCCTTCATCCAATTTCGGAGACAACTTTTCAAACACCCAGCCATTATATTGGTTTAACCAATCAATATGTTTCTGATCCAATAGGCTTTTATCAACCAAAGCCGTATCGATATAACAAACCGTTAAAGTCTCAAAATCCATGAAATCACCAAATTGATTACTCTCTACTTTTTTCGAAAGCACCAAGTTCTCAATACGGATTCCATAATGACCTTCTCTATATAATCCCGGTTCAATGGAGGTAATCATACCTTCCTCAACTGGAATATCGATTGCTGCCATATTGAAGGTCTGAGGTCCTTCATGAACGTTCAAGAAAAATCCAACCCCATGTCCGGTACCATGTCCATAATTGCGCATCGTTTCCCAAATCGGCCTTCTGGTTATTGCGTCAATTGAATAACCTCTGGTTCCAGTAGGGAATACCGCTTGGGAGCCTTCAATAGTCCCTTTAAGAACAATGGTATAATCGGTTTTCTCCTCAGGTATTATTTGACCTAATGAAATAACACGGGTAATATCAGTGGTTCCATCTAGGTATTGACCACCTGAATCCACCAACAATAATCCCTCAGGTTTCAATACTGAATTACTGCTTTCTGTTGCTTTATAATGTGGTAAAGCACCATGAGCTTTATAGCCAGCAATGGTATCAAATGATATATCAACAAATCCTTCTGAAGTGGCACGCAAGGCTTGTAATTTCTCGGCAATAGAAATTTCCGAGAGTTTACCTGAGGCTACATTTTCCTCAACCCATTTAAAGAATTTTGTCAATGCAACACCATCCTTAATCATGGCATGACGAGTATGATCAACCTCAACTTTGTTTTTAATAGACTTCAATGAAGTTGAAGGATTCATATCTTCCAAAATTTCGATGTTTTCTGGAACAGAATCATAGATAGCAAAACAAGTACGCTTAGGATCCAATAAAATATGCTCACCTTTCAACTGTTTTATAGCCTCAAACGCACCTTGATAGTCAGCTACTTCAACTCCAGAATCCTTTAAAGTGGAAATATCAGCTGAAGATAATTTCCCTGAGCCAATAAACAAGGTGTTTTTATCCTCTTGGATCAACAAGAATCCCAATACAACCGGATTGCAATGAACATCATTCCCACGGATATTAAGGATCCATGCCAAATCATCCAAGGAAGAAACAAAATGAACATCCGCTCTTTTATCCTTAAGTTTTGATTTTACTGTTGAAATCTTATCTTTTGTCGACTGTCCAGTTGTGTTTACATCTAATAGATATGCCTTTTCAGTAGGTAGTTCAGGTCTATTTTCCCAAATTGCTTCCAATAAGTCCAAATGTCCGTTGACTTGTATACCCAAAGGTTCCAATTCTGTTTGTACAGCTTGTGCCACGGCAACAGAAGCTAAATTACCATCGAAAGCCACGGTATCGCCTTTTTTCAATGTTTTAGAAAGCCAAGTCGCATATTCTGCTTTGCCTTGGACTTGTAGTTTAACCAATTCAAAGCCTGTTCCCGACAATTGCTCATTGGCTTGAACAAAATAACGTGAATCAGTCCATAAGCCTGCAAAATCTTGCGTAATGGCTAATGTCCCAGCAGAACCGGTAAAACCTGATGTCCAAGCTATGCACTTGTATCTTTCTGGAAGGTATTCGCTAATATGTGGATCGGAGGAGGGAATTATATAGGCATCTACACCCTTTTCTTTCATCTCTTTACGGATGGAAGCTAACTTATCGATGTATTTCATTATGTAATTTTTAATAATCCTTGCAAGTTATAAAAACTCTCACAATTAATACATTTACTTCATCATACATTTGAAATTTTACAATTTAAATGTACTACTTGTGCAGTAGATTACGATATTTGCTACCTATGAGAAGATTTTTTTCATTTTTTTATTTCCTTGCTGTTATTAGCGTCCTAAACACGCAAACAGTACAAGCCCAAGGAGTAAAAGCAAAAGTCCAAACGGCATTTGATGCTTTTAGCAAGAACCCGTCTCTAAAAAATGGCATGGCTTCCTTGACGGTCATAAACTCTAAAACTGGTGAAATTGTTTTCGATAGCAATAACCAGATCGGAATGCCTACCGCATCAACCCTGAAAGTAATTACTTCCATTACAGCCTTAGACCTATTAAGTGCAGATTACACCTTCAACACTGAACTGTTTTATACCGGTCAGATTGACTCTTTAGGCACTTTACATGGCAATATCATTATCGAAGGTAAGGGCGACCCAACCCTTGGTAGTGATAGATACCCTGATACAAAACCGGAAGTCATACTGGCTAAGTGGTCCGAAGCAATCAAAAAGGTCGGTATCAAAAAAATCAATGGTAAAATCATTGCTGATGATATTTTCTTCAATGGCTATGATGTTCCCGGAACTTGGATGTGGACTGATATTGGAAATTATTACGGTGCTGGATTCTCTGCATTGAATTGGAAAGAAAACAAACTCGGAATCAATTTCACACCTAGTTCGCCTGGCAAGCCAGCAACCTTACAGCCTGTACAAAAAGCTCCATTCTACCATTTAATCAATGAAGTAAAAACAGGAGCCAATGGATCGGGTGATAATGTATATGCCTATTCAGCTCCTTATTCGACCCAAGTTTACCTAAGGGGTACCTATGGTGCCAATCTCAAAAAAACAATTGAAATTTCAGTACCTGATCCAGCATTGGACTTAGCATATTCGCTCTCTGATGTCCTTGGCAGGGATTCTATCTTTGTTGCAGATTCATTGAACAGGGTTACAACAGGTAAACGATTAACAGACATGGATTCTGCAAGCATCTTGGATGAAAAGAGAAATTCAATCCTTCTGATTAAATCGCCTCGATTAGGAGAAATTGTACATTGGTTCAACCAAAAAAGCATCAACCTATACGGTGAGTCTCTGCTAAAATTAATCGGAGTAGTCTCAGCGATGGAATACGACACCGAAAAATCGGCAACCTTGGTTTCAAAATATTGGCAGAACAAATTATCGATCGATCCAAGTGCCATCAATACTTTCGATGGTTCGGGATTATCCCCTCAGAATAGAGTGACCACTTTGGCTATGAGCAAGATCATGCAATATGCAAAGGGAAGACCTTGGTATGATGAGTTTTTAAAATCTTTGCCAACAATTAACAATACTACCATGAAAAGTGGTACTATTGGAGGTGTATTAGGATATACAGGTTATCAAAAATCCAGCGACGGGCAAGAATATACCTTTACCTTGCTAGTCAACAACTATCAAGGTCCGGCTGGGCAGATGCGCCAGCGTATGTTTAAATTATTAGATGTATTAAAGTAGATTATTACTAGGTGATAATCATGAAATATTAGTATAAACCAAAATTGTAATGAGTAACATCAACAGAAAGAAAGACGCTTTAAACTACCATGCTATGGGGCGTCCGGGTAAAATAGCAGTGGTTCCTACAAAACCACATAGTTCACAAAGAGACTTATCTTTAGCCTATTCCCCAGGTGTAGCCGAGCCTTGTCTGGCAATTGCAGAAAACAGCGAAGACGCTTATAAATATACTGCCAAGGGTAACTTGGTAGCCGTAATCAGTAATGGTACTGCCGTATTGGGCCTTGGTGACATTGGTGCCCAAGCTGGTAAACCCGTAATGGAAGGTAAAGGATTACTTTTCAAAATCTTCGCCGATATCGATGTATTTGACATCGAATTAGACACCAAAAACGTTGATGAATTTGTCAATATCGTTAAAGCTTTGGAACCAACATTCGGTGGTGTGAACCTCGAAGATATCAAAGCTCCTGAGTGTTTTGAAATTGAACGCCGCCTAAAAGCAGAAATGAATATCCCAGTTATGCACGATGACCAACATGGTACTGCAATTATTTCTGGGGCTGCTCTGATCAACGCTTCTGAGTTACAAGGCAAAAATATCGCTGACCTGAAAATCGTGGTGAATGGTGCAGGTGCTGCGGCAATTTCGTGTACGGCGATGTACGTGGCTGTAGGCGCTAATAAAGACAACATCGTGATGTGCGACAGTAAAGGGGTTATCCGTAAGGACCGTGAGGTTTTAGATCCTACAAAAGCTGAATGGGCAACCGACCGCGATATCCATACCTTAGCTGATGCGGTAAAAGATGCTGATGTTTTCATCGGTCTTTCCGCTGCAGATGTTTTGACGCCAGAAATGTTGAAAAGCATGGCTCCAAAACCAATCGTATTAGCAATGGCAAACCCTAATCCTGAAATCGCTTATGAGCTTGCGCTTGAAACTCGCGATGATATTATTATGGGTACCGGACGCTCTGACTTCCCTAACCAAGTAAACAACGTTCTTGGTTTCCCTTATATCTTCCGTGGTGCATTAGACGTAAGAGCTACTGCTATCAACGAAGCAATGAAAATTGCCGCTGTAAAAGCTATTGCGGAATTAGCAAAACAACCTGTCCCTGAAGAAGTAAATATTGCTTACAATGCCAACAACATCCGTTTTGGTATTGATTATGTGATTCCTAAACCTACAGACCCACGCTTGATAACTGAGGTTTCCGTAGCGGTTGCAAAAGCTGCTATTGAATCTGGTGTTGCGCGTAAGGTAATCGAAGATTGGGATGCATACCGCGATGAATTACGTAAAAGATTGGGTAAGGACGAACGATTGATCCGTACCATTACCGCTAAGGCAAAATCTAACCCTAAACGTGTTGTATTTGCAGAAGCCGATAATTATAAAACCCTTCGTGCTGCTCAAATTGTTAAAGAAGAAGGAATTGCTTTCCCGATCCTATTGGGTAACCAAGAAAAAATCAACAATTTGATCCATGAATATGGTTTTGAATTGGATGGTGTAGAGATCATCGACCCTCAAGCTGAGATCAAATCCGAAAGATTTGAAAGATATGCGGAGCACTTATACCAAAAAAGACAACGTAGAGGCGTCAATAAATTGGATTCCCGCAAGTTAATGACCAACCGTAACTACTTTGCAGCAAGTATGGTTGAATTTGGCGATGCAGACACCCTTATATCAGGTTTGACACGCAATTATGCTTCAACCATCCGCCCGGCATTACAAGTAATCGGAGCAAAACCAGGTAGCAGAGTTGCAGGCATGTACATCATGTTGACAAGCCAAGGACCTCTATTCTTTGGTGATACAACCGTAAACTCCAACCCTAGCGCCCGTGAACTTGCAGATATCGCCGTATTATTAGATTCAGCAGTTAAAAGATTCAACGTTAAGCCTCGTTTAGCGATGTTATCTTACTCTAACTTTGGTTCAAATATTGGAGATATTTCGGATAAAGTAAGGGAAGCAGTAAGCATCTTGCACAAGGAACATCCAGATATCGTTGCTGACGGTGAAATCCAAGCAAACTTTGCTTTGAACAAAAACTTATTGGCAGACAACTTCCCATTCTCTACATTAAATGGCGAACCTGCAAATACCTTGGTATTCCCTAACCTAGAATCGGGCAACATTTCTTATAAATTATTGCAAGAAGTTGGAAATGCTGAGGCTGTAGGACCTGTCCTATTAGGAATGAACAAACCTATCCACGTATTGCAATTGGATAGTTCAGTTCGTGAAATTGTAAATATGGTTACCATTGCGGTAGTTGATGCCATTGAACACGAAAAAGAATCAAAAAATCAGTAAGCTTTGCTTATGTACGAATATTTTAAAGGTAAACTAGTTTTTAAAGCTCCGACCCATGTCGTTTTAGAAGTGGGAGGAATTGGCTATTACTTGCATATTTCATTGACCACTTATAGCCAGATCAAAGATCAGGAAGATTGTAAGCTTTTTGCTTCCTTTCAGGTACGTGAAGATTCCCAAACTTTGTTTGGTTTCGCTACGGAAGCCGAAAGACATCTCTTTCACCATTTGATCTCAGTTTCGGGAATCGGCCCTAACACGGGTAGAATGATGCTTTCTTCCATTACTCCGGAAGAAATCCAACAAGCTATCGTCAACGGACAGGTCAATGTCATTCAGAAAATCAAAGGGATAGGACCCAAAACAGCACAACGGGTAATCCTTGAATTACAGGATAAACTTAAAAAGCAAGGTCCAGATGCATTGATTCCATTAGTAGTCAGCAAACCTTCTTCAGCCGAAGAAGCATTGACTGCATTGGTGATGTTAGGTTTCCCAAAAGCACAAGCGGAAAAAGCCCTTCAGGCTATCTATACCGCCGAGCCAGATCTTTCTGTAGAGCAATTAATCAAAGCCGCCTTAAAACGCCTATAAAGATTAATTATCTTTTAATAAAAGTCAAAAAAGAGGTTATCTGAACAAGATAACCTCTTTTTTGTTGATTAATCTTATTCCTTCCCCTCATCCTGCTCTGAATGCGAAGAATCTATTTTTGTTCTTTTTTCTTAGACAGATTGTCATCGAATCGCAAGATGAGCAAACTATTTTTTATTAAATCAAACAAAGATTGCATGGGCGTACAGGTCCTGTACCTTCGGTACAGAATGACAGGACCTGTTGGAGGAGAACCGTTCAGATTCTTCACTTATCGTTCAGAATTGGAAATGAATTAAGAAGGGATTTTCAGAAAAATATTTCACCCACGCTGTGGGTTATACGTCAATCGATTTGGTTTTCTACAAAGATTTCACCCCTTCCAGGGGTTCCCAATTTACGCAAACATTCATCCTTACGCAGGAAGTCCTTTAGCCCCCGGCTCATTTCCAGTGGCGGAAAAATGGATAGAATGCCGATGCCCCGTGCGATGGGATTGGCCTTGGAATGCTTTCAGAAGATCATCCCATCAAAAGGGATGATCTTCTGAAAGATATTCCCGACAACAAGGCATTCTATCCATGTGCACTGGATGGTGCGAAAAGCCACCTTAAATGGGCCGAAGGTTTTTGGTTACTTTTGGGCTCCAAAAGTAACAATGAGATCGGTATCCGTGAGCTCCTTCGTCGGTTTGGTTAATTTGCGCTTCAAAAGTAACGAAGAATCTAAATTTTGTTTTTTTCTTAACTTAATGACATTGCCTAGCGGGGGTAAAATATTTTTCTGATTTATATGCTGCGGGTGTATTCAATACCGCCCCTACGAACCTTGCCACAGAATGTTCTTGGTCTATCCTCATATCCTTTCCATCCTGGTTTATTCCAGATCTTGGTCCTTCCTCTCATCCTTTCCATCCTGGTTCAAATATTCCCCTATCAATTCCGTATATTTGTAATACAAAAACCCTCCAAACCATGGCAGAAGATTTACATATAGCAAGCGGAAGTAAAGAACAACAATATCAATCCTTGGTACCACAGATTAAAGGCCTACTACAAGGCGAAACTAATTTTATTGCCAATCTCGCAAATATCTGTGCCGCATTAAAAGAACAGTTCAATTTCTTTTGGGTAGGATTCTATCTAGTAGAAGGAAAAGAATTGGTACTTGGTCCTTTCCAAGGACCTGTAGCCTGTACACGAATCGCCTATAATAGAGGCGTATGCGGAACGGCATGGGCGAATGAAGAAACTCTGATTGTTCCTAATGTAGACGAATTCCCAGGACATATTGCCTGTTCCTCTTTGTCGAAATCTGAAATAGTTGTTCCTCTCCTTCAAAATGGAAAATGTATCGCAATTCTAGATGTCGACAGCAAAGAATTAAATTCGTTTGACTTAATCGATAAGCAATATCTAAATACCATTTTAGACCTACTTAATTCTCAGTAAAATTCTTTATATTTGTCGTGCCAAACACATTAACTATTAACCGAGCATGGCAGCACCGAAGACATTATCTTTTTTAAATTTAGTGATGGTAGCATTAAATTTTCTATGGATTGCATGCCTAGAAAATGGCTTACTATTTAGTTTTTCATTCACGGACACCATAGCCTTCTACCCATCCTATTTAACCCCAGCAAAGTTTGCCTATCAAATCTGGAACTTTATCGCTTTCAATATGGTATTGGCAACCTATATGATGTACGTCGGAACGCAAAAAAACAGCTTAAATGAAAACGTGGTCAAAAAAGTTCAAAAAATAGACTACCTATTGATCTTAAATCAGATGGCGCTCGGTTTAAGTATGACCTTAAAACACAATGATTATTTCTATTGGTCCTTATTGTATTCTATAATCTGTTTGGTTTCTGTAATGCTGATCAACAAACGGATCCAAATCCAGAGGTTGACGACCAATTCTTTTACTCGATATTTTATCCGCTTAGGTTTTGGGGTTTTTACCGGTTGGTTAATGTTCGTTATAGGCTTTAATTTTGCTGTAATTCTTGTCAAACTGAGCCCCTCCATTGGAGATCCTTTATTCTTTTATTTGAACCTGTTGGCCTTGGCTATTACTTGTGCATGCATGCTGGCCTATTCTTATTACAACTATTTGCCTTCCGTCTCAGCGGTATTGGCTTGGGGAAGCTATGGTGCATACGTTGAAAACAAACAAGACCCTCTTCCTACCCAATATGACATCTTGCCTTTCCTGATTATTTCCATGATCTTGGGTTTAATCTTTACAGCATTTAATTACTATAGATGTACGGTCAGAAGGAAGTTGCTTACTGTAACTATGCAGGAACCACCGTCCATAACTTAATGGTCTTGTCATCACTGACTGTAAAGATCCGATCTTGATCCCATAACATATTATTGATGGAAAGATAATGGCTATCATAGCCACGATCCCGCGACACATTCTTGATCAAGGCTAAGTCTTCCAAGCGCCAAACCTTTAAGGTCTTATCCCTACTCACGGTTGCCAGCAAATTTTCCTCAGAATTCAAGGCAATCCCATAAACGGTGAACATGTGAGGAACAATCTCTTGAAGGGTGTCCAAATTGGAATCCAACTTAAATAATTTCGCATCCCTTCCCCCAGACAGCAAATTCCCGAAAGGATCAAATTGCAAACTAGTTACGGGTAACTCATGCACCTTTCTTTTCTTCACTTCCCGGAAATCATCCGCATGGAAAAGATGAATCTCTCCGCTCTTATCCCCAAAAGCTACAGAAGAGCCTTCCTTATCCACCTCAATGACCCTAACCGTGGTATTGGAAACCTTAAATCTATAAAGCAGCTCATAGCTCTCTAAACTCCATACATAAGCATAACCTTCCTCACCAATTGCAATCAATTCCTGTTTACCGGGAATGGTCTTGATCGAAAACACTGCCCCCTGTTCCACCTTTAAATTAGCCTTTAAACTGAGGCTCTCAGTATCGACGATTAATATCTGACCAGATCTCATCCCTATCGCCAGCAAAGAAGTTCCTGGGATAGGAAATAAAGAATATACAGAACTGCCTACCTTACACAAGATCCTTTTAAAGCTCATACTTTGCAAGTCCCATTCGACAACACCTTTATCGTTGCCTCCCGTAAATAAAATATTCGGATCCACACTTGAAATTGCCAAAGCAAATACTGGATTTTGATGACCGGATAAGGTCCCATTTAGGTTGATATTAATCTTTTCTAGATTCATGTTATACAAATATACCCTTGATTGCACAGAAATAAAAGGAATGTCCGCCTCTATCCCAAATGCTGACATAAGTCTTACGATACGGGCAGTTTGAACCAGGATGGAAGGGATAGGAGGATAGACCAAGATCTGGGTTTGAACCAGGATTAATGGGATAAGAGGATGGACCAAGATCTGGGTTTGAAAGTGGCCTCCTAGACTATTTTTGGCCACAATTCCGTAGGCGTATCGCATACGCCCGCCGCATATTTTGAATAAATAAAAGGTTTGTATTGGCGAACAGTTCCTGTACCTTCGGTACCGGATGACAGGACATGAAGGTGAGGAACCGTACAGATTCTTCACTTATCATTCAGAATGGGAAATGCGCTAAGGAGTGATTCAGAGTGAAACGAAGAATTTATTTTTTATTTTTTTAAGGGTCAGTTTCATTTCGAAATCGTAAGATGAGAAAACCATTTCAAATGAAGAGTGGATTATTCCGAGACCCATCGGGCATGCCCTACCAATAAATAATTTAATAAAAATGTTTTTCAAGCCATTCAGGCCCATATTTATTTATCAGAAGAATATTTTTATCCGCCATACATCCCCAGCGGGGATGAATTATTTTAGCTATGGTATTGAAAAATATAGGGTTAATGCAAAAACGATGTTCGATTAATCGAACATCGTTTTTGCGCGACTTTCAGGCTAACGTACCATGCTAGCTAAAATAATTGAACCCCAAGAGGGGTTCAATTACGCAGTTCAATTAAATTTGAAATGGGAGTATCGAATAAGTCTGCCACATGCAGATGAACCAGGGTTCGGTTCGGCTCCCAAACAAAAAATCCCCAGCCAATGGCCAGGGACTCCTCTATTAAAAATATCTTGACCTCTTATTGATGCCTACCTTCAAGGTTCTTAGCGATAGTTTCTAGGCTCATACCTTTCTCCTTCAGCAATACAATCAGGTGGAACATCAAATCGGACGTTTCATTGATGAAATCCTTTTCTGTTTCGGTTAATGCCGCAATAACGGTTTCAACTGCTTCCTCGCCGACCTTTTGTGCAATTTTATTGATCCCTCTAGATCTCAAGCGGTTCACATAGGATTCATCAGTAGGAAAGTCGATACGATGCTGAACGATCCGCTCCAATTGCAATAAAAAGTTTTGGTTGAATTCCGTATTAAAGCAGCTACGGTTACCTGTATGGCAAGTTGGTCCTACGGGGTCTGCTTTGACCAAGATGGTATCTTGATCACAATCGATATGAGTACTAACAACATGAAGAAAGTTTCCGCTTTCTTCGCCTTTTGTCCATAGTCTATTTTTGCTCCTTGAAAAGAAAGTCACCTTTTTCTCCTCTTGGGTTTTGTTCCAGGCCTCTTCGTTCATATAGCCAAGCATCAGCACTTCCAAAGTCTGGTTGTCTTGGATAATTACTGGAACAAGTCCGTCACCTTTGTTAAAATCAATACTCATGTTTTATGTATTATCAACGCCTAATGGAAATTCCATTGGCGTGCAATGTTTCTTTTAATTCAGGGATCAATATCTCCCCATAGTGAAATACCGAGGCTGCAAGGGCTGCATCCACATTAGACTGTTGGAATACATCAACAAAATGTTGCTGATTACCTGCTCCACCCGATGCAATCAATGGAATATGGATCGAATCATTGATCTTTTTCAACAAGCCATTATCAAATCCATTTTTAGTTCCATCATGGTCCATGGAAGTTAACAGGATTTCACCTGCACCTCTATTTTCTGCTTCCTTGATCCAATCTTCGGTTTCAATATCGGTAAGGTCCCGTCCTCCACGTAAGTGGACAAAATTCTTACCATTTACTAATCGGGTATCAACCGCCAATACCACGAATTGAACCCCAAATGCCTTTGCAAATTGATCCAAGAGTTCCGGATTACGTACCGCAGCTGAATTGATCGAGATTTTATCCGCACCAGCATTCAGCAGTACATCTGCATCCGAAAGCTCATTGATTCCACCTCCAATGGTAAATGGAATATTGATCTGACTGGCTACTGCCTTTACCAAATCCACAGTCGTCTTACGACGCTCATGGGTCGCTGTAATATCCAGAAAAACCAGTTCATCAGCTCCCTGTTGCGAATATTGCCAAGCTAATTCAACAGGATCCCCCGCATCTCGAAGGTCAACAAAGTTCACCCCCTTTACCGTTCGGCCATCCTTAACATCCAAACAAGGAATAATCCGCTTTGCTAGCATGCTATAAACTGATTAATGCTTTTAGATTCCAAGCCTTGATCTCTTCAATGCTGATCCTATTTTCATAGATCGCCTTTCCAACAACCACGGACTCCATTTTACCTAAATTGTTCAATTCTTCAATATCTGCCATAGAGCTGATACCACCAGAACCGATCAGTTTGATAATTGGTGAATGATCCAATAATTTCTTGTATAATTCTACACCGGCACCACCTAATTTCCCATCTTTACTGATATCAGTGCACAAAAAGCGGTAAAAACCTAAGGCTAAGCATTTATCAATGTATTCGATTAATTTGATCGGGGAACTCTCCAACCAACCTGAATATTTGATGACTTCATCCAATACATCGATGGCGATCACAATGTGATCAGCATATTTAATCCTTCCTTCGTTCAGCTTGCTCAGCTCTTCCAAAAAGGTTGGGTTTGTAATAGCTTGCGTACCGACAATAACGCGATAAACACCTGCATCAACCAATTCCTTAACTTTCTCGATACTACGGACACCACCACCATATTGGACTTTCATTTCGGTTCTCCTAATGATGTCAAACAAGTACTCTTGATTACTGAAATCTCCTTTTGCACCATTTAAATCAATGATATGGACGATTTCAGTACCATTTGCATGGTATTTCTCAATTTGTTCTTCCAAAGTAATGGAGTAAGTTGTAACATCTTCATAGTTACCCTCTCTCAAACGGACAACCTGTTTGTCCAATACATCAATTGCAGGTATAATATACATAGTCTAAAAATTCATTTATAATTCATTAAAATTCAGCAACAATTGCTCCCCAAATTTCCCTGATTTCTCAGGATGAAATTGTACCGCCCAGAAATTATCCTTTGCTATTGCTGCCGAGAATGGCAATCCGTACTCACAAGTTGCTATGCCGTAGGTTAATTCATGTTCAATGTAATAAGAATGAACGAAATAAAAATAGGAATTATTAGGAATTTCCTTAAAAAGTGGACAGTTCTCGTCAAAATTAATACTGTTCCAACCCATATGAGGCACCTTCTCTTTTACCCTATCTTCAAAATGTAACGTCTTTAATGGAATAATCCCCAACAGGTCCGCATTTCCTTCCTCCGAATAATCTGTCATCAGTTGCATCCCCACACAGATCCCCAACACAGGCTTTTTTAAGGTTCTGATCGTTTCGGAAAGGCCAGAATCCAGCAATTTTTGCATGGCAGCCCCTGCATGTCCGACCCCTGGAATAATAATCCTCTCATACTGCTCAAAATCCGCTGGGACATTGATCATCCCATAAGAAATGTTTAGGCGCTTTAAGGCTGCAGTTATGGAAAATATATTTCCAGCTCCATAGTTTACTATCCCAATCATAATTCCTTTATATATAACCCATCAAATCCCATTTCGTTTTTATAGAAGTCCTTTTGTACTTGGAAGTTGCATATTGTCAACATCTCTGCGTACTGCTTTTTTGATGGTTTTCGCGAAAGCCTTGAAGATCGCCTCTATTTTATGGTGTTCGTTATCTCCAGTTGCCTGTATGTTCAAATTAGATTTTGAAGCATCTGAAAAGGATTTAAAGAAATGGAAGAACATTTCTGTTGGCATGTCTCCTATTTTCTCACGCTTGAATTCAGCATCCCAGACGATCCAATTCCTACCTCCAAAATCAATGGCAACTTGCGCTAAACAATCATCCATCGGTAAGGTATAGGCATAACGTTCAATTCCACGCTTATTTCCCAGCACATTCAAGAAGATTTCACCCAATGCAATCCCTGTATCTTCGATGGTATGGTGCTCATCGATATGCAGATCACCTTTGGCTTTAATCGTTAGATCCAAAGCACCGTGGCGGGCTAATTGATCCAACATATGGTCGAAAAATGGAAGTCCGGTCTCTATATCAGATTTTCCACTTCCGTCTAAGTTCAATTTAATATAGATATCCGTTTCATTGGTCTTACGATGGTGCTCACCAGTACGGCTACCCAACTTCAAGAACTCATAGATGGATTTCCAATCACTGGTTTCCAATCCAATGCAATCTTCCGAAATCGCTACATTTTCGAGTTTACCCAATTCATCGTTATTCCTTAACCAAATGGCTTTCGCACCAAGGTTCTGGGCCAACTTCACATCATTGACACGGTCTCCGATGACAAAGGAATTCGCCAAGTCAAACTTGCTTTCATCGAAATATTCTTTTAACATTCCAATTCCTGGCTTACGGGTCTCCGCATTCTCATGCGGAAATGTCTTGTCTATATGTTCTTTGACAAAGGTCACCCCCTCACCTGAAAAGGTATCCAATACAAATTGGTGTACTGGCCAGAAGTTTTCTTCTGGATGTGAGGAAGTCCCCAAACCATCTTGATTACTTACCAATACCAATTCAAAATCTAGTTCTTTTGCAATTTTAGGCAAGTACTGCAAAGCTCCCGGATAAAACTTCAACTTAGCAAAGGAATCGATCTGCTCATCCTCCGGCTCTAATATCAAAGTTCCATCTCTGTCGATAAACAATATTCTTTTTAATTGATCAGCCATGCTTACTTATTTATAAAATTGTTGGATCTCTTCTAATAATTTTTCGTTTTCAACCTTAGTACCGATCGTAATCCTTAGACAACCCTCACATAAGGCCACTTTGGAGCGGTCGCGAACAATAATACCTCTACCCACCAAGTGTGCATATAATTCTTTAGGTTGCTCCAGTTTGACCAAGATAAAGTTGGCATCTGAAGGTGTGATATGTTCAACCTGTGGAAAGGCCTCCAGCTTCTTGGCCAGCTCTTCCCTTTCAGCAACAGTTGTTTTAATCCACTCATTGACCACCTCTACATTTTCCAAAGCTTCCAGAACTAAATCCTGTGTAGCTTGATTGATGTTATAAGGAGGTTTGATCTTATTGAAGACCTCGATGATTTCCTTACTCGCAAAAGCCAAGCCTAAGCGCAATGCAGCCAAGCCCCAAGCCTTTGAGAGGGTCTGTAAAATGACCAAATTTGGAAACTCCGGTAAAGAATGGGTAAATGATTTCTGTTTCGAATAATTGATATACGCCTCGTCTACTACCACTAAGCCGGAGAAATTCACCAAAAGTGTTTCTATATCTAATGGATCGATACTATTCCCTGTTGGATTATTTGGCGAGCATACAAAGATTATTTTAGTATGCATATCAATAGCTTCTGCAATTCCGTCCAAGTCCAGTTGAAAATCTTTGGTCAGATTGACTTTCCTCGTTTCAACATCGTTGATATTGGCGGAAACCTCGTACATCCCGTAGGTTGGAGGTACCAAAATCACATTATCTAATTTCGGAGTACAGAATGCTCGGTATAGAATATCAATGGCTTCATCAGAACCGTTCCCCAAGAAAATATTTTCCGCAGGCACGCCCTTGATCTTGGAAAGTTTATTCTTAAGTTGATGTTGTAGGGGATCCGGATAACGGTTGTAATCATGTGGAAGTGGAGAGCCAAAAGAGTTCTCATTAGCATCTAAAAAGACAGATGCTTCTCCCTTAAATTCATCTCGTGCCGAAGAATAGGGCACAAGGTTCTTGATGTTATCTCGAAGAAGTGCGGTTAAGTTGAATGACATTGTAGTAGTCTAAAATTTTTCGAGCTGTAAATATGGCCAAAAATAAACAAAATCACTAAACTAAAAACCATTTCCCTTCTACTGAAAGTTCGGTGTTGGGAAAAACCTGCTGCGCTTCCTCCAATAGTGGCTGTAAAGTCCTGTATCTTGCTGAATAATGGCCAAGTAAAAGCTTCTTTACATGGGCTTCCTTTGCTATTTCTGCTGCCTCTAAAGAGGTGGTATGGAAAGTTTCCTTGGCTCGGTCCACCATTTCATGTAGAAAGGTACTCTCGTGGTACAGTAGATCAGCTCCCTCTATTGAATTCAGATAAATCGGATGCCTTACGGTATCCGAACAATAGGCATAACTTCTTGATGCCGGTGCAGGCAAGGTCAAATCACTGGCTGCATAGACCTTTCCTTGGGGATCCACATAGTCAATCCCTTTTTTCAAGGCTGCAAAGTATACTTTTGGTATTTGTAATTCCTCGACTTTATCCGCTCGCAGAGCCGCAGCTCGCTTTCCTTCATCAAATCGAAATCCTGTACAGGAAATTCGATGGATCAAAGGAAAGGTCCTGACAGTTAACATTCTCGATTCAAATATTACCTCTTCCTGATCTGGATTCGTTTGGTGGAAGATGATATTATAACGGATAACCGTTTCGGAATATTTAAAATGTAGTTCCAATATTTCCTGCAAAGGTGCAGGCCCATAGATATGAAGATCAGCCTTTCTTCCAACCAAATGCATGGATGATACCAAGCCTACTAGGCCCAGATAATGATCTCCATGCAGATGGCTAATAAAGATATGATCTATGCGATTGCTCTTGATCCCATATTTTGACAGTTGCATCTGCGTGCCCTCGCCACAATCGATCAGAAACAATTGCTCGTTATAATTTACCACTTGAGATGTAGGATGACGCTCGAACATAGGTGTCGCCGAACTGTTCCCTAAAATTAATACCTCAAATCGTAACATATTACTCTTGCTCTTCTTTTAAATCTAAACGGATCTCGTTTCCAAAGATCAAGTCTTTGGCTTTCTCAATGTTCTTTGTAATGATCAAATATTTATCCAAACCCAATGATTTGATATACGTCAATATCTCCTCATTCAGATTGGTCAAGATAAATAAGCCCCCTAATGATTTACATAGACGACGAGCCAAAAGACCAGTGCGAATCCCCGTTTCATCCGTAGACTTCACGTTGTTCATGTCCAATACTATATTGCGTTGCCCACCAGTATTGCGCAACATAAACTCGCCTTTCAAACTTGCGGCAGTTTCTCCGTCCAACCTCTCTTGTAGAGGCTCTATTACAACATATCGATCGTATTTGTCTACCGTAAATTTCATCTTTTCAATAAATTAATAGTTGTGTTAATGCTTAAATCAGTTTTTCCAAAGCCTTCTCCACATTCTTTTCCACCCTCACAAGCACATCAGCTTCTTCTGGAATCAGAAATTTCTCTCCAGTAATGTGTTCGTAAAGCTCAATATAGCGCTCAGAAATGGATTTAACAATTTCCTCGGTCATTTCAGGTACTTTTTGTCCATCTTTTCCTTGGAATCCATTTTCAATCAACCATTGCCTCACAAATTCTTTGGACAGCTGTTTCTGAGGTTCTGCCTTTGCTTGGCGTTCCTCATAGCCCTCTGCATAGAAATAACGTGAAGAATCTGGTGTATGGATTTCATCAATCAAATAGATCTGACCGTCTTTCTTTCCAAACTCATATTTGGTATCCACCAAGATCAAGCCTCGTTCAGCAGCAATCTCAGTTCCCCTTTGGTATAAAGCATGGGCATACTTTTCCAGTTGCGTATAATCTTCCTCGGAAACAATTCCCCTAGCAATAATATCGGCTCTGGAAATATCCTCGTCATGGCCCACATCAGCTTTAGTTGATGGGGTAATGATTGGCGTTGGCAACTTATCATTCTCTTTTAATCCCTCAGGAAGTTCCACTCCACAAAGCACTCTTCCTCCATCACGGTAGGTTCTCCAAAGATGTCCGGAAACATAACCACGGATTACCATTTCTACCTTGAAGGGTTCACATTTTTTTCCGATTGTAACATTAGGATCTGGAACGGAAGCGACCCAGTTTGGAAGGATATCAGAAGTGGCAGACAGAAATTTGGACGCAATTTGGTTCAATACCTGTCCTTTATAAGGAATTGGCTTTGGCAAAACTACATCAAAAGCAGAGATGCGATCAGATGCTACCATAACTAGGTAGTCCTCGCCGATGCTGTATACATCCCTTACTTTTCCTCTATAAAATGCTGTCTGTCCCTTGAAATTAAAATTTGTTTCTTTTATTGTATTCATTGTGTGTGCGTCTGAAACGCGTTAATTTAATCTTAAATGTCACCGTAAGCTTCCAAGATCCGTTTCACCAATTTATGGCGAACGACATCCGAACCGCTCAGGTAAATCATGTCTATCCCTTCGATCCCATCCAAAATTTTCACGGCATTTACCAAACCAGATTGGGTCTTTTTAGGTAAATCCACCTGGGTCATATCACCAGTCACGATAAACTTTGCTGTTGGTCCCATACGCGTTAAAAACATCTTCAACTGCATATCGGTAGCATTTTGTGCTTCATCGAGAATAACGAAGCAATTGTCCAAGGTCCTACCACGCATAAATGCCAATGGTGCCACTTCAATTGTTCTGTTTTCAAGATATCCCTTCAGTTTTTCTGCTGGAATCATATCATCCAAGGCATCATATAATGGACGTAAATAGGGATCAACCTTTTCTTTTAGGTCTCCCGGCAAGAAACCTAAGTTCTCTCCGGCCTCTACCGCGGGTCGGGTCAGGATAATACGTTTGATTTCTTTATTCCTTAACGCCCTTACCGCTAGGGCAACTGCCGTATAGGTTTTTCCGGTACCAGCTGGGCCGATCGCAAAGAGAATGTCATTCTTATTGATACTGTCCACCATCCGTCGCTGATTTGGGGTTCTAGCACGGACCACGATACCATTTGGACCATAAACGATTGGTTCACCTTTAAAAGCCGCAGCCTTCTGTTCGCCTTCTTCCTTTTCTGCAATTACGGGTTTTACACTCGATACAGATCCTAACAAACTTTCCAATTCCAACAAGGAAAGCGTCTGAAATTGGTTGATATGAGCTAGAATATCATCAAATACCTGTTGAAACCTTGTCCGCTCCCCTTCTTCACCTAAAACCTTCAAGGTACTCCCTCGCGCTACTAGACGTAACTTCGGAAAAGCTTTCTTTATAAACTCAAAATTTTCATTCTGAGCTCCCCACAATGTCACCAAATTGACAACATCTAAATTGATTTCTAATTCGCTCAAATTGTTTCCTAATTAATTTCCTGAATATTTCACGTCCTGTCCGATTGGCGTGCAAATAAAGATATCAAAAAAACGAAAATATTATGTCCTTTTCACTCTTTCTTGAATCAAAAATACAAACTAATTGAGCAGAATTAAAAGCAATTGCAAGTATTAATTCATAATAGATTTAGCAATCGATTTACTTTTTCTATTTTTGTAATTCGCTTAACAAAATAACAATATAATTTTTTTAGCTTCAGGCTTGCTGAACACTATGGGAGTAATTACGTTAACCACCGATTTAGGTCATCGCGATTTTTATCAAGCTGCACTCAAAGGCAGTATCATTTCGCAGTTGCCGAATGTTAGGCTTGTTGACATATCACATGATATCCCTTCTTTCAGTATACAACATGCGGCTTTCGTCATCAACAACGCTTATCCGTACTTCCCGAAGAACACCGTACACTTAATCGGTATCGACACCGTCTTCCAAGAAGACTCCCGTTACCTCGCTATGGCCTACAAAGGTCAGTTCTTTGTCGGTGCTGATAATGGGATCTTCAGTATCATCATCGGAGAAGACAAACCCACTGAAATGGTCGAGATCAATATCATGCAGGATCTGCGGTACCTGCATTTCCCGCTTGCTGATATCCTGACCAAAGCTGCTTGTCATATCGCGGATGGCGGTAAACTCCAAGATATTGGCCTCCCAATCGACAATGCGGTACAGAAAGTTACTTTTCAACCCATCTACAACCAGAACAGCATCAAAGGTCATGTCACCTTTATTGACTCCTTTGGTAATGTCATCAGTAATATCAGCAAGGACCTGTTCAACCAAGTCCAACAAGGTCGAGATTTTATCCTACGCTTCAAACGAAACGAAACGATCAGCAACCTGTCTTGGCACTATAATGAAGTTGCCGAAGGCGAGAAGCTATGCCTTTTCGGAATCAGTAATTTCTTGGAGATAGCGATCAACAAAGGCCATGCAAGCCAACTACTAGGACTTTATCAAGATGAAACCATTCTTGTGGAGTTCTTGGACAAGAAATAAGTTTCTTGTCTCCGTCTGAACGATAAAATGTTCCACGTTTTTTTCCTGCCTGCAATCCACTAAACGATAAATTGTTAAGTGTGAATTTTACAGGTAAACCCCGCTAGAATTTATCCCAATCTCATTCGAGAATCATTCCGAAATTTCCGAACGCGAATCGGATTTCCCCGAACATGTCTCGAATAAGACCAAAAGAAAACCCGAATAAAGAACCCCTTTTCTGACCTTAAAAAACAAAGGCCAGCAAATCACTTTGCCAGCCTCCCAAATTATGGTAATTAGGATTATTTTTACGTGAAAATCGCTTAGAAACCGAATCCAACTTTTATGGAGAACCTATGCACATCCATTTTCTTGGTCTCCTCATAACCCTCAATGGGATAAACCTGGATGTAGTCCATGTAGGGCTCAAAAATAGGTGGCTTTTGTTGGGTATATTTAGCCTTAATTGCTTGGTATTGATAACCTAGAGTGAAGGATATAAATCCAGTCCCTTCGGATAATTTCAATTTAACACCCAATTCCGGTGCAATCCGTATTCCTCCAGCTATATCCGCCTTTCGTCGAGGTTCATCTTCCCAAATAATACCGTAACCTGCATCTAATCCAGAAATTAACCGGGCTTTACCGGGCTCCAAAAAGGTATAGCGTGCAGCAAGGGAAATCGGGACCGATGAAAAGGTATGGATGCCATCAACAGCATATTTTTCGAATCCTGCAGTTCCGCCAATGGCAAGGTCCGGATTCAACAGGTATCCATTAAAGGTTTGGGCTGTAATGCCGGCTTCCCTAAAAGTCATATCATAGGCCATGACCCCAAATTCGGTATGGTTCATATATCTTCTCTCTTGTGCTATTAATACTTGGACACTGTTCAGACCTAACAGGAGGACTAAAAACAATTTGAAACATTGCTTCATAAAGAGTTATTTTTTCTGGTTAATGGAAATACAGCTCAATTGTTTCAAATTGGCTTTGTTAGCATAATCAAATTGGCAAATACCTTCAGGGCCGAATACAATCAATGATTTCGGTCCGGCAATGACATCAAAGCTCTTCAGGTTTTCCAAATTCTGCATGATGTTCTTATCAATGGCATTGACATCCGACACCTTGAAGCTCTTCAAACCGAATTGCCCTTCACAAACATAGAGGTGATCACCCGTCAACGCCAATCCATGTGGGTTTTTAAGCGTATAGCTCTTCAATAACTGTGGTGCGGTCAGATCACGGATATCGACAACCTCCAGGACATTTTGGTTGCCATTACAAATATTACCGGTCCGCAAGGTCACAAAGGCATAATGATCATTGACAACAACAGGATCACATGCAAAGGCATGACTATAGTTAGCAAGCTCTTTTGGGCTCGTTGGGTTGCTGATATCTAAGATATGCATGCCATTATTGGCACCGACAAACAGAGATTTTTTGAATGGGAACAAGGTTTCGATCCCAAAACCTAAACTCACTTCATTGATCAATTTTGGAGAACGGGCATTTTGCAGGTCGAAGTTTTTCACTTTATCCTGGAAAATGGCAAAAAGGAAGTTTTCTGAAATGGCAAACCTTGCCAATGAACCAGCCTGTCCAACGCTGTTTCCACCGCTACCCCCTCCATTTGAAGTGGTATAATCATTTCCTAGATTTTCATAAACCAAATAACGTTGTCCATCAGGCTTATATTCTCGACCATCGGCAAAGCTCACCAAAGAGTCCCGGTAAGCCACCGGTACAGGATCATCATCTCTTAAAACATTAACCGGTTTGTTGTCAACAATATATTTGACTGCGAACACATCCTTTTGCCGATTAACCAAAACAGGCTTGTTGATATTGGAAATGTCAAAGGTCAACAGATCGACGATGTTATCAACATAGAGCAGATCATTTTGAACCCCGAGATCAAAATTCCCAACGATCGGCAGAAAGCCTAGGGCCTTGGGCGTGGCAGGATTGCTATTATCATAAATATGAATACCTTTATTAGGTTCATTGATCAATAGGTAATCTTTATACAGATAAATTTTACCGGTTGCTGCCATCGTTTGAGGCTGAGCCATGCTAATATTGCTTGCCCTGACTTCACGTAAGGTTTTGTAGATGGGAATCTTGGCGATATAGCTTCCCTCGGAGTCAATTTTGTCACAGCCCCAAAAAAGAGAAAATAGCAGGACTGGCAAAATCAGCAATAAGCATCTTTTCACAGTTAGTGTTGTGGATTTCATAAGTTTAAGAATTGGAGTATATAAAATGATATACGTTAATCAAAGTCCAAGTGCTACAGCTGCTTGTATTTTTTCACATGGATGAGATTTCGTTGATCAAATCCGGATAAACTGACCAAAAAACGTCATCATTACAAAAATAGGCAGCAAAATTGCGGGTAATGAACCCATATTAAAAAAACAATAAAGCAAGCATCATCCATACGAATATGAAAAAACATAGTCTCTTCATTATAATTGCACTCTTTTTTGTTCAGCTGCTACACGCTCAAGATAGCACGGCGGTCAAGGCAGACTCCTTAACTTTCGAGGCACAGCGCGAGCGCGTGAATCATTTGTTGAATGAACGGAGCCGCCGATTTGGGGAATATGATCAATCCTTGGAGAAAAAAACTGGGGTCTTCGGACTGTTCAAGACCAAGAAGGACATGCAGAAATCCATTGATATCCTGAGGCAGGTTGTACTGAACGACAACAATATCTTTTTGGAAACAAGAAAATTACTAGATCTGAAGGATGCCCAAAGTGAACGATATCAGCGTTTGGCGAATGAATACGACATGCAGGTTTCTGCGTATATGAAAACCATTACCAAACTTCAGAATGAAAATGACAAACTACGGGAGGAGTTGAAATCTATGGAAAGCACGGATACAGGGAATGGCGTGTTGATTTATTTGGCTGTTATCGTCATCATAGCATTAATAATCCTTCTGATTTATCAGTACAATAGGCATAAACCCAAAAAATTGACGGAATAGTGATAAGAAGACCTATTTATATTGGTACTTTTGCTCAAAAAGAGAAAGAAATTAGTACATGGCCAGACCGAGATTGAACAGTGGAGACACCCATTCGGGGGATTTACCCAAACCGAAGCTGAACAAAGAAATTTTCCAGAAAGCATTACGGATATTTTCCTACATCAAGCCTTTTAAATGGAAATTTATAATTGGGATGGTTTTCCTTATCCTTTCCAGTTTGACGATGTTGACCTTTCCTGCGCTTTTGGGTGCTATGATTGATGCAGCACAAGGAAGGGTAAAATACGAATGGCTACCGGCCAGTGTCATGTACATTGGCGGATTATCATTGGTTATTCTTTCCTTTCAATCGGTGATTTCTTTTTTTCGGATCCGATTGTTTGTGGAGATTGCCGAAAAAGCATTGGCCAATATCCGCAAAGACACCTACCATCGCTTGATTACCTTGCCTATTGATTTCTTCGCTAACCGTCGGGTTGGGGAATTGAACAGCCGTCTATCATCAGACCTTTCACAGATCCAGGACACGATGACAACCACTTTGGCAGAAATGCTGAGGCAAACCATTAGTCTAGGTTTTGGCGTAGCCTTATTGATTTGGGTATCGCCAAAGTTGGCTTTGATGAACTTGTGCATCCTGCCCTTGATCATTATCGTGGCGATTGTTTTCGGGAGATTCATCCGAAACCTATCTAGGGAAGCACAGGATAAATTAGCAGAATCCAATTCTGTCGTTCAAGAAACTTTATTGGGCATCAGCAATGTAAAGGCCTTTGTGAACGAATTTTTTGAATCAAAGCGTTATGCAGAAAAGCTGAACCAATCGGTGGCACTAGCGGTAAAAGGCGCAACTTACCGTGGTATTTTTGCCTCCTTTATCATATTTGCCATCTTCGGAGCGGTCATTATCGTAATTTGGTACGGAGCATCCTTGGTATCCATCCATGAAATTTCAGTTGGAGATCTAACTACTTATATCCTTTATTCCATGTTTGTTGCAGGCTCAATGGGTAGTTTCCCGGAGCTCTATGCGACCTTGCAGCGCTCTCTTGGAGCAAGTGAACGTGTCTTAGAAATATTGAACGAGCCCAAGGAGGATATCCAGGTTAGTGATGAGGATAAAGAGATCAAGGTTGAATTGCATGGTGACATCCAATTTGACCATGTCAGCTTCGCCTATCCAACTAGACCTGACCTAACCATATTAAAAGACATTTCCTTTCATGTTGCTGCGGGCAAAAAGTTGGCAATCGTTGGTCCTAGTGGTACTGGGAAATCGACCATTGCTTCCTTGATATTAAAATTTTACCAACCAAGCAGTGGACAGATCAAGTATGATGGCATTCCTGCAGACCAGTTGGCACTGACCGATATCCGGAACCAAGTAGCCATTGTTCCCCAGGATGTACTCTTGTTTGGCGGGACCATCCGTGAGAACATCAGTTATGGCAATCTGACTGCCGATGCGGAGGACATCATTACTGCAGCAAAACGTGCGAACGCGCATCAGTTTATCATGGACTTCCCAGAAGGCTATGATACGGTCGTGGGTGAGCGCGGGGTCAAATTATCAGGCGGACAAAGACAAAGGATTGCGATTGCTCGTGCCCTATTAAAGGACCCAGCTATCTTGATCTTGGATGAGGCAACCTCTTCTTTGGATTCAGAATCTGAAAGAATGGTTCAACAAGCTTTGATCGAGCTGATGAAGAACAGAACGTCTATTATTATCGCACACCGACTGTCCACTATTCGAGACGCTGATAAGATCATCGTAGTGGAAGATGGCATTATTTCAGATATGGGAAATCACCAAGAATTAATGGAAAAAGGCAGCGGATTATACCATCATCTCTATACCTTACAGTCCCTTCACGTGGTTGAAAGTTAATTTTTGTTAATTTAGGGAAGCAAAAAACATTTTGGCTTATACCTTGTTTATCATTAACAGAACATATTAGACTAAATAGGATAAAATAATAGAATCATGGAAAAAAATAGAAACGGATTAGTGGCATTTGCCTTACTAGGTTTAGCAGTTGGTACTGCAGCATACTACTTATTAGGAACAGAAGACGGAAAGAAACAACTAGATCGTGCGAATGATGGCATTAAGAGCTTAACTAAATCAATCAAGGATCTTTCTAAAAAAGAAGCAAAAAGAGCACAAAAACTTGCTAAATCAGCGAAAGATGATTTAGAAAACCTAAAAGACCGTGCTAAGAATGCTGGCCGTGATGCTTTAGACAAAGCTTCATCAAAAGCAAACGAATGGGCAGGTAAAGCATCAGATGCGGCGCATAATTTAGCCAACAGAGCTGAAGACGCAGCAGACAAAGCGAAATCAGAAATTAAAAACGCTTAATTTCTAGCGCAATCATACATTGCTCAGCAGATTGATTTGTATCTTTGCGATACATGAATCTGCTCGAACAAGTAAAAACATTAATATATAAAGATGTTATTTTAGAATGGCGATCTAAATATGCCATCAACAGCATCTTACTTTATGTGGTATCCACAGTATTTGTATGTTATCAATCATTCAAATCTGTGGATACTATAGTTTGGAACACTTTGTTCTGGATCATCCTCCTATTTGCGGCAATCAACGCCATGAGCCGTAGTTTCATCCAAGAAACCGGAAATCGTCACCTCTATTATTATGCGATCGTTGGACCTAAAGCAATCATCTTAGCCAAAATCATTTACAATTCATTGGTGATGATCTTGATGACCGCCATTGCCTTTATCGTCTATAACCTGATCTTCAAAACCGAAATTGGAAACCTGCCGGTCTATCTGTTAAGTATATTCTTGGGCAGCATTTCCTTTGCCACAGTTTTTACGATGATTGCGGGAATCAGTGCAAAGGCAGGCAACAACAGTACGATCATGGCGATATTGAGTTTCCCAGTGATCATTCCTTTATTGATCATCTTGATCAAACTTTCCCGATCTGCATTAATGGGCGGCTTTTTATCGGGCAGCTGGGCTGATATTGCTGTTTTATTGGCAATTAATGTCGTTACAATTGCTATTTCTTTGCTGTTATTTCCTTACCTTTGGCGAGATTGATTTTTGTTCTTATGAAAAAAAGTTGGTGGAAAATTTTAGGGGTTGTCATGGTCGCTAGTACCATAATTGCAGGACTCCTTGGCCCCGTTCCCGTATTATCTATTTTAAATGAAACCATTCGTAATGTATATTTCCACGTTCCAATGTGGTTTACGATGATGGTTTTGTATTTGATTTCCCTGATCTATAGCATTAAGTATCTGAATACTGGCAAGCGTGAGTACGATTTTATGGCTGTTGAGGCTGTGAATACAGGTATTTTATTCTGTGCATGTGGATTGATGACGGGTATGCTGTGGGCAAACATAACTTGGGGTGCTCCTTGGACCAATGACCCACAATTGAATGGTGCAGCTATTGCCACCTTGATGTACTTAGCTTATTTAGTACTTCGAAATGCAATGGAAGAAGAGCAGAAACGTGCAAAGATCTCAGCGATCTACAATATTTTTGCTTTCCCGATCATGATCGTATTGATCTATATCTTACCCAAGATGAATGATTCATTGCATCCAGGAAGCGGAGGCAACTCTACTTTTGGGGATTTGGATATGGATAATTACATGCGCCCCGTGTTTTACACGGCTGTTATTGGCTGGATCCTGATTGGTTGTTGGATAGCGAGCTTACGCTACCGTGTTCGTATAATTGAAGATAAAAGAAATAGTTTTTAATATGAGAAATTTCCTATTGTCCCTAGTGGCTTTAATGATCAGCTTTTCGTTGAATGCCCAAGAAAAGGTACAGATGGCTGATGGTCTTCGTGCTGAAGGAAAAATCTATGTAGTAGTAGCGGTGATGCTGGTAATCTTTTTATCGGTTGCCATCTACTTATTTAGCATAGACAAAAGAGTCAAAAAACTAGAAAAAGATAAATAAGGGAGTACACCTCTATGCTGATCAACCAACATCGAACTCTTTCGGGACTGAATGTATTCCTCGTTATTTTTGTTGGTACGGTATTATGCTTGGGGGTCTTCTACCATCTTCCTGAAAAACTAACGCCAGTTTTATTTGAACCTGGACTGGACCGATTGGCTGGCATCCGCTTAGGATCTAACTTTTCACCAACGGGAAATGTCTTGATCACCTTGGTCCTGACTTTGCTACAAGCCTTTTCCTTGAATCGGGTAGTAAACCATTTCAACCTATTGGGCAAACCTAGTTTCCTGACGGCATTGATGTTTATGACCTTGGTGAGTCTGTTCATTCCCTTTTTGGTTCTATCGCCTACCTTAATCTGTAATTTCATCACTATTTGGATGCTCCAAAAGCTGTTCAATATCTACAAGCATGTGGATATTAAAGGGATCATGTTTGATCTTGGCCTGTTGGTAGCATTGGGAAGTTTGATCTATTTCCCATTCATCGTGATGTTGTTATTGATCTGGTCGAGCTTGGTTATTTTCAGGCCTTTTTATTGGCGGGAATGGATTACTCCATTATTAGGCGTAATAACGGTTTATTTCCTATTGGCGGTCGCTTATTTCTGGTTGGAAAGAATGGATGAGTTCTATCAGATATTCTTACCCTTTACCTATGCTTTTCCAACGAAACTGAACATGGATGTGCACGATTATTTTGTGCTGATCCCTATCGTTATTTCTTTGGGAGGCTTCTTATTTATCCTTAAGGACAACTTTTTCAAGAGTGTGGTGCAAATTAGAAAAAGCTTTCAGTTATTGTTTATCATGCTGTTATTGATCTTTGGTTCATTTTACCTGAATGAGGAAAGATCGATCAATCACTTTTTGCTCTGTGTACCCCCTCTATCCATTTATCTGGCCTATTTTTTCACGCATGCCAAGGTCAAATGGTTTTACGAAACGCTATATTTAGTCATATTATCCACAATTATCTATTTTCAGTTTTTCTAAACAACTGACCAATAGGTGTTTAACCTTTTTTAACAAACAAAAAGCTTGTGATATTTAAAAAATAGATAGTTTTGTAGCAAAAATTCGGATAATACAGCCATCATATAAGATTTAAGCACATCGATTTGTACAGAAGATATTTTGAAAGAATGATGCAGCGATAAATCCACTTAAAATGTTAGAACAGTTGAAACTATTTTACTCTAATACGTCCTTACTTATTTTATTAGGAATAAGTTCCATCTTACTCTCGAGTACACGCTCTTATGGACAGTCCTCAACCTCACATTCGCCATATTCTCAATTTGGATTGGGACAGATGCGCGAAGATTTACTTCCTCAGACCCGAGGAATGGGAGGGATTTCTACAGCGGTTAGATTTCAAGGCGGCTTACCGGTTTTAAATATTTCAAACCCTGCATCCTATTCTGGATTCAACAGGACAATTTTAGATGCTGGACTGTATGGCAACGTGACTCAATTGCAAAAAAACAACCTGACTGACCATACTGCAGACTTTGCATTCAGTCATTTTGCGTTTGGATTCTCGTTGAACAAGAACAATGGACCAAAATTAGGCGGTATCTCCTTCGGATTGATGCCCTATTCTGATGTAGGTTATAGCATTTCATCTAAAAGAGATATCAGCAATACCCCTTATTTGACCAAATTGGTTGGGGAAGGTGGCTTGAACAAAGCTTATGTGGGTTATGGGGTATCTCCATTCAAGAACTTCAGCATTGGTGGTAATATCGGTTTCCTATTTGGTAACCTTTATGACAAATCCATTATTGAGTTCCCAAGCAACTACGATTTCTACAACACCTCCAAGACCGATACCAGAAGAGTTACCGGTATTGTCTATGATTATGGTGCACAATATTTCATTCCATTGGGAAACAGAAAGAACTTGACGATTGGTTATTCAGGATCATTGGATAATTCGGTAAAGAGCAAGGTTTCAACGATTGTGACCCGTACTATGACCGGAACTGGAAACATTACGGAGCAAGTTCCTATTGATACTTCTTATTCCGATATTTTATCAAACCGTAAAATCAACTTACCTTTAAGACATAATGTAGGTTTTACCTTCAGCAAAGGTGTCAACTGGATGGTTGGTGCAGACTTTAAATATGCAGATTGGTCGAAGTACCAAGTACGCCAAGGTGAAGATCCATTAGGCAAGAACATTGGTTTTGCAGTGGGTGGACAGATCAAGCCAGATCCAACCTCTTTGAATTATTTAAAAGTGATCGATTACCGTTTAGGTTTCAGATACAACAAAACACACATGACCATCAACCAGCAACGTATCAATGATATGGCGGTGACAGTGGGACTAGGTTTACCATTACCAGAAACAGGCTTTGGTAGGACCTTCTCGAATGTTAACATTTCGGCTGAGTTTGGTCAACAAGGAACAATAAAGAGCAATTTGGTGCGGGAGCGATATATCAATATCAACTTAGGCTTCACCATCAATGATGCTTGGTTTATCAGAAGAAGTTACGATTAACAAATGCGAATTACAGCAATGAAAATATCGAGAATATTGCCCCTAACAATTGTTTTGCTAGGGGCAATCTTGTCAATTGCCTGTGAAAATGACACCAAGGACATCGATCGTTTGGCGAATATCAAGCAGGAAGAGGCTGTGGATATATCCAAGGATGTAACGGTGGTATACAGTGATTCGGCGAAAGTAAAGGCGGAATTAAAGGCACCTGAAATGCGGGTATACCATGACAGTACAGGAAATTATGAATTCAAGAAAGGTGTTTTGATTATTTTCTTTGATGATCAAGCCAAGGAGATGCAAAGGGTGACCTCCGAGTATGCTTTGCAGAAAAGGATTGAGGGATTGACTGAATTCAGGAAAAATGTGGTGATCACCAAGGTTGATGGTACCATTATCAAGACGGAAGAGTTGATTTACGACGAAAAGAACAAGAAATACTATGGTAGCCAACCCATTACCGCTGAATATAATGATGGCCGGACCTCTGCGCAGGGCACATCATTTACAGCAGATGCAGATTTCAATGACATTCGATTCATGAATGGTACTGCTATTCATATTCCATCGGCAGACTCCCAACTTCCTTCATTTGGGAACTAGCAGAAATTGAAGGAATTGACGAATAGAAAATAGAAATAGGCTAAATATAAATTTTTACCTTATTTTTTTATAAAAGTTGTATCTTGCGCCTTGTTTTTAAGAAAAACAAATTAATTAAAATATTAGCATAAAATTATAGAATATCGTTATGGGATTAATGACCTCTTTGCGAAACCGTGCGGGCTTAGTCATTTTCGTGATTGGTTTGGCAATTGTTGCATTTTTATTGGGTGATGCCATCAATGTTGGTACCCCATTTTGGCAAAGAAGCCAAAATGAAGTGGGTAGTATCAATGGAGAAGGTATTGATTATCAAAGCTTCAATGGACAAGTTGACCAAGCAAGCCAAATGTATCAACAACAGATGGGAGGGGCTGCCTCACCACAGATGCGCGGATTTGCGGTTCAACAAGTTTGGAACCAATTTTTAACACAGAACTTATTAAATCAAGAAATTGATAAAATCGGTCTACAAGTAGGTAAGGAAGAGTTGAACAGCTTATTGTTCGGCAATAATCCTTCTCCACAGATCATTCAAGCCTTCACTAACCCTCAGACTGGACAGTTTGACAAGAACTACCTTTCAGCGGTTATTGAACAAGCGAAAACTAACCCAGAGATGAACGCTCAATGGGAAGGTTTATTAGAGAATGTGAGAAACGAACGTTTAAACCAAAAATACACGAACTTAATCAACAACAGCATCTACACCACTTCTTTAGAAGCTGAATATGATTACAATTCACGTAATAAGCTTGCTAACTTCAAGTATGTGATGTTAGACTATGCATCGGTAAAAGATTCAGAGATCAAATTGACAGATGCTGACTACAAGGAATATTATGACAAAAACAAAAATGCGTTCAAAAATCCAGAGGAGATTCGCACGTTAGAGTATGTTTTGTTTGATGCAAAACCTAATTCGGCTGACTCAGCATTGGTATTAGGCGAGATCCAAAAATTGAAAACTGAATTACAGGCTTCAACCAATGATTCAAGCTTTGTAACGATCAACTCGGAGAACAAATACCCAGTAAGATATTATACAAAAGGTCAATTGAGTCCAGCATTGGATTCAGTAGCTTTCAAAACAGCAGCTGGTACTGTTGTAGGTCCATTCTTGACTCAGAATGTTTATGAGATTGCGAAAGTAATCGCAGTGAAAAACAGTCCGGATTCAGTGAATGCAAGTCATATTTTGATCAATCCAGCGACAGAAGGTGGTGTTGATAAAGCGATGGCGAAAGCAGATTCCATCAAGAACTTGATTCAAGGTGGAGCTAACTTTGCAGCTTTAGCGGTTGAATTTAGCGCAGACCCTAACAGTAAGAACAATGCTGGGGAGATCGGTACATTAACTCGCGGAGCATTTCCTGAGCTAGATGAAACGTTATTCGAAGGTAAAGCTGGAGATGTGAAAGTAGTATCGACCAATTATGGTGTGCATATCGTTAAGATCAACAGACAAATTGGAAATTCTCAAATTGCTAAACTTGCTATTGTAGACAAGAGTATCAATTCAGGAAAAGAAACAACAGATGCTGCTTATTCAAAAGCAAATCAATTCTTCACAGCAGCAAACAAGGATAACTTCAACGATATCGCAAAACAACAGAATGTTGAGATCTTGAAAAATGACCGTACGGTTGCTATGGACAATATGTTAGGTGGCGTTGAGGTTCCTAGAGAGCTTATCCGTTGGGCATTTGAGGCTAAAAACGGTGAGACCAGCGACAAAGTTTATGAAACTACAGATAACTTTATCGTTGCTAGAGTAACCAATATTCAGCCGAAAGGCATTCAACCATTGGAATCAGTTAAGACCTTAATTGAGCCAGTTGTTAAGAATCTAGTTAAAGCACGTATGTTAAAAGAGAAAATGAACAATGCTTTGTCAGGAGCTGGGAACATCGATCAGGTGGCTCAGAAATTAGGCAAGAATGTTCAAACTGTTGACAACGTGGTTTTAGCGAACCCAGTAATTCCAGGAGTAGCTGTTGAGAACGCTGTCGTAGGTACAGTATTCGGTTTACAGCCAAACAAACCATCGAAGTCTATCGAAGGAAAACAAGGTGTTTATGCTGTTCAAGTAGCAGGCTTTGTAAATCCTAAGGCATTAGCGGGTGAGGAATTGACTACACAACAAAAGCAGATCACAGAAGCAAAATCTCAGCGTGCATGGGGAACAATCTTGAAAGCCCTACAAGACAACGCCAAGATTGTTGACAATCGTATTAAATTCTATTAACATAGAATTGTTTAAATTTGCAGCTGGATGACGAATGTTATCCAGCTTTTTTTATTTTTATAGAAATGGACATTCAAGAAAACATAATAAACAAGGTCGCACAGAGCGGGTTGATTACGATTGATTTGGCAGAGCATGCTCCAAAAGCAGCTATTGAGATTTATGATATCAAGGATAATTTATTTCATGGTCTAATCCTAAAGGAAAAAGACTTCAGGGAATTCATCAAGAGCCATGATTGGTCCCAATATAAAGACAAACATATTGGCATCATCTGTTCTGCAGATGCGATCGTGCCTACATGGGCCTATATGTTGCTATCCACAAAGCTGGCCGACCAAGCCCTATCCATCCATTTTGGCGATGAGGAATATGTACGCAAGGTCTTATTTGACCATGCCCTATCTACATTGGATTATAGCCAATACCAAGACCAACGGATCGTGGTTAAAGGATGTGGTGATATTCCGGTTCCAGAGTCTGCTTTTGTTACATTCACAACACAATTAAGCAAGGTTGCCAAGAGCGTTATGTATGGCGAGCCCTGTTCGACTGTCCCTGTATTCAAGCGAAAATCTTAAACTTTCCAATATAATTGCTGTCAAACCCGTATGAAAAGATTTATTTCATTATTTGTATTTAGTGTTTTTTTGATGACCACGGTCATTGGACAAACCCTTCCTTATTTAAAAGATCCTACTTTCAAACCAGGCGAAATATTAAAATATAAGCTTCGCTATGGTTTTATTTCGGCAGCTACTGGAACACTTTCCGTACAGGAGTCCAAATATAGCTTTGGGGTAAACGATGCGATCCATCTGTCTGCCTTTGGGCAAACCTCTGGAGCCTTTTCCAAGTTTTACACGGTAAAGAACCAATATGATTCCTATATAGATCAGTCGAATTTCCTTCCAATTCTCTATACCGAGAATATTAGGGAGAACAATTACCGCAGGGTGGAATATGCGACTTTTGATCATAAGACCAAGAAGGTAAAAGGCAAAAAAGGAACTTTCACCAGTCCGACACAACAGACTTTTGATTTGGTATCCGCTTATTATTTTTCCAGGAATCTTGATTTCTCTGGCTTAAAGTCAGGTGATAAATTCAAGATCACATACTTTTTGAATGATGAGGTTGCACAGCTTGGTGTGGAGTATATTGGGGTTGAAAAGGTAAAGTCAGTACTGGGTGAACTGGAGTGTATTAAGCTTAGTCCAGAAATATCTCCAGGAAGAATCTTTAAAAAGAGCAGTCGTTTGTATCTTTGGGTTACCAATGATGGCAATCGTATACCTGTGAAGGCTCAAGTGGAAATCTTGATTGGATCAGTGACTATGGATTTAGTGAGTGCTGATGGTCTAAAATATCCATTGGGCAAGAGGGTAAGTTATTCAAAATAAAATGATAGAAGTAGGAAATGTCCTTGTTCATGAGGATATCATCAACAATGACTTTGTGTGTAATCTCAGTAAGTGTAAAGGGGTATGTTGCATTGAAGGCGATGCAGGTGCTCCATTGACGGAAGCTGAGACCAAGATATTAGCGGAGATTTATCCGAAAGTAAAACCCTACCTCACCGAGGCTGGGATAAAAGCCATTGAGGAGCAGGGTACCTCAGTGGTCGATGCAGATGGCGATCTTACGACTACCTGTGTGGAAGGTAATAAAGAATGTGCCTATGTAACCTGGGAGAACGGAATTACCAAATGCGGTATTGAAAAAGCCTATGAAATGGGAGATGTACAATGGAAAAAACCCATCTCTTGCCACCTCTACCCTATCCGTGCTACCCATTATCCTGAGTTTGATGTATTGCATTATGACCGTTGGTATATCTGTAAAGATGCCTGTAGCTTTGGGCAAGAACTGAAAATCCCAGTTTATAAGTTCTTAAAAGACCCTTTGATCCGTGAATACGGTGAAGAATGGTACCAACAGCTTGAAAATACCTTAGCTTCTAAAGCATAATTTTAGTATTTTTATTGCGATTCAGTTTGATCTGAAGGTCTTATACCCACTACATGTTAACATTAGACGAAATACAACTTCCTATAAAAGAACACCTCAAACGCTTTGAAAAGACCTTCAAGGCTTCTATGCAGAGTTCCGCCCCGTTATTAGATCGTATTACACGTTATATTATTAAGCAAAAGGGAAAACAGATGCGACCAATGTTTGTTTTCTTTTCAGCTGGATTGACCGGAGGTATCACAGAATCTACCTATCATGGAGCTTCGTTGGTTGAATTACTTCATACAGCCTCCTTGGTACATGACGATGTAGTGGACAATTCCAATGAAAGACGAGGTTTTTTCTCGATCAATGCCTTATGGAAAAACAAGGTTGCTGTATTGGTTGGTGATTTTTTGCTTTCCAAGGGTTTATTGTTATCGGTAAAGCATAAGGAACATGACCTGTTGCGTCTGGCATCGGAAGCTGTTGAGCAAATGAGCGAAGGGGAATTGCTACAGATTGAGAAAGCTAGGCATCTGGATATCGAAGAGGGTATCTATTATGATATTATCCGTAAGAAAACGGCCTCTTTGATCGCTTCATGTTGTGCTATTGGTGCTTCTTCTGCTGGCGCTGATCCGGAAACGATTGAGAAGCTTCGTTTGTTTGGAGAAAAGGTTGGGATCGCTTTTCAAATCAAGGATGACCTGTTTGATTTTGGTCTGGATGATGTTGGAAAGCCAGTTGGAAATGACATCAAGGAAAAGAAAATGACCCTACCATTGATCCACGCCTTATCTATCGTTGATAAAGTGCAGAAAAGGAAGATCATCAACTTGGTGAAGAACCATAATGAAGATTCGCAAAAAGTGGCTGAGGTCATCAATTTCGTTAAGATCAACGGTGGATTAGATTATGCTACGGAGCAAATGTTGAAATATCAACAAGAAGCTTTTGATATTTTAGATACCATCCCGAATGGCGGAGAATATAAATTAGGATTAGAACAATTAGTACGTTACACTACAGAAAGAAAAAAATAGAATATGAGCCACGAAGCACTTTTTATGATCGGATTTATAATATTTATAATTCTGATGCTAGCGATAGATTTAGGTCTATTTTCCAAAAGTGACAAACCAGTATCTTTAAAAGTTGCAGCAATCATGAGTGCCATCTGGGTAACCTTTGCCCTCTTGTTTGGCTTGCTCCTTTACTATTGGGGGAATGAACTCCATAATGTTCATGACATGGCTCGACTCAAGGAAGTCATTGCAAACCACTTCCATAACATTACCATTAATGAAAATGACCTAGCGGCCAGTATACATATCTACAATAAGAACTTGACCCTGGAATACTTGACCGGTTATGTGGTGGAGTATGCCCTTTCCGTAGACAATATCTTTGTTATGGTTCTATTGTTCAGCTCATTTGGTATTCCTGAAAAGTATTACCATAAAGTATTGGTATGGGGAATCCTAGGTGCGATTATCATGCGTTGTATCTTTATTTTCGTAGGTGCAGCATTGATTACGAAGTTTGGCTGGATCCTTTATGTATTCGGAGCATTCCTTGTATATACCGGATTTAACATGTACATCAACCGCAATAAAGAAGAAGAGGTTGATCCCGAGAACCACCCTGTGGTAAAATTTGCATCAAAACACTTTAAAGTAACCCATAAACTAGATCAAGGAAGGTTCTTCCATATTGAAAATGGTGAAAAATATATGACACCATTGTTCTTGGTTTTATTGGTTATTGAGTTCACCGATTTGATCTTTGCAGTTGACTCTATTCCTGCGATCTTCTCGGTAACGAAAGACCCTTATATTGTGTTCTTCTCCAATATCTTTGCGATTTTGGGCTTAAGGTCTATGTTCTTCTTATTGGTCAATATTATCCACAAGTTCCATTACCTGAAAGTTGGATTAGCATTCCTATTGATTTTCATCGGTCTGAAAATGTTATTGCACAGTTACTTGAAAGAATGGGGCTTTACTACTTCCCATTCCTTGATCGTCATTATAGGAATTTTAGCACTGAGTATCATCGCGTCCCTTGCTTTTCCAAAGAAGCAGGATTTCGATAAAGCATAAAGAATTAAAGAAACGGGCTGGTGGTATCACCAGCCCGTTTCTTTTTGCAATAGGCTAATCTTAATCCTATTGAAATATTTGTGCTAATATTTTTACAAATTCTACCCTTGTTCGCGGCTAATAATTAATAAATTCGTGCACAATTAAAAAAAACACACAAATCATATGAATTGGAGTAAATCTATTCTAATTGCAGCTGCGTTCTTTGCTGCTACACAAGTACAAGCTCAAGACAATCTAATAAATGCCCTGAAAGGAAATGCAAGCGACAATAGCAAAGAAGGGTTCAAGTTTACAGAAGTTATCAACTTAGGAAGAACTTCTATCAAGGATCAAGGATCATCAGGTACCTGTTGGTCATATTCAGGAAACTCATTCCTAGAGTCAGAAATGATCCGTATGGGTAAAGATCCTGTTGAGATTTCCCAATTATACACCGCTCGTAACACTTATGTGGAAAAAGCGAAGAACTTTGTTCGCTTACATGGAGAACAAGCACAGGGCGATGGTGGTCAATTGCATGATGTATTGACGATCTTCAAGAAATATGGTGCTGTACCTTATGATGTTTATACAGGTTTACCAGAAGGACAATCAAGAAACAACTTCAGCGAGATGAGTCCAATCTTGCAATCTATCACTGAGACGGTTGCTAAAAGCAAGAAACCTTCCAAAAACTGGATGAGCGCTTTTACTGGAGCAATGGACTCTTACTTAGGAGAAGTTCCTGAGTCCTTCCAATACAAAGGAAAAACCTATACGCCAAGAACATTTGCTGACCAAGTAATCGGTATCAATCCTGATGATTACGTAGGAATCTCATCATTTGAGGAACATGCCTACTATAAACCATTTGTTCTATTGATTCCAGACAACTGGTCTTTCGAAAGCTTCTACAATGTGAAGATCAATGATCTGACTGATATCATCGACAAAGCTTTAGAAAAAGGATTCACTGTTGCTTGGGCTACGGATGTTTCTGAGAAAACTTTCAGCTGGAAAAATGGTGTTGCTTTTGTACCAGAGAAACCTATTGAGAAAATGAGCAAAGAAGAGGTCGACCAATTGTTTAATGGTCCTAAAGCAGAACCAACTATCACAGCTGATCAAAGACAAGAAGCTTTTGATAATTACGAAACTACTGATGACCACGGTATGCACATCGTAGGAAAGGTAAAAGACCAAAACGGAAAAGAATACTATATCGTGAAGAACTCATGGGGAGTTTCCAATGATTACCAAGGATACCTGTACGCAACGAAAGAATTTGTTCGCTACAAAACAATTTCTTTATTGGTTCACAAGAAAGCATTGGATAAAACCATGCAGAAACAGTTAGGTATTTAATATTAAATAAAATTTGAAAAGTCCCGATAAAAATCGGGACTTTTTCATTTAAATAATTAACTTAGTTTTTACAATTCCACAATATGTAATAAACACTGATTATGAAAAAGTTATTTTTATTGTTATTCATTATTCCATTCATGGCTATTGGCCAAGAGAAAGGAATTTCCTTTGAGCACAACACGACTTGGGCCAAAGTAAAGGAAAAAGCTAAAGCGGAGAACAAACATATATTTGTAGATGCCTTTACGACATGGTGTGGACCATGTAAGTGGATGGCGGCCAATATTTTCCCTCAAGAAAAAGTGGGCACATTCTTCAATGAGAATTTTGTGAACCTGAAAATCCAAATGGATGAAACTCCGGAGGACAATGAAGATGTGAAATCATGGCGTGAAGAGGCAAAACGCTTTGCGAAAGACTATAAAGTTGCGGCTTATCCAACCTTCTTGATTTTCAGTCCGGAGGGCGAATTGGTGCACCGCATCGTGGGTGGTGGTGAAGCTGATCAGTTTATAGCCTTGGCAAAAGAAGGTTTAGATCCAAACACCCAATATGAGACTTTAGTGAAGAAGTTCACTGAAAAACCTAACGATAAGGCTATTGCTATCGCTATGGCTGCAGCAGCAGAAAAAGCTTATGATCGTGACATGACAGCTAAAGCTATCGAGAGTGTTATCAACAATTCTTCAGCAGATGAATTATTGCAAGACGATATATTGAAGTTAATCAGCAAAAATGTTGGTAAACCAGGATCAAAAGCTTTCAATACCCTGCTTGAGAATAAAGAAAAAGTGGATGCTAAGCTAGGCGCTGGAAAAACAGATCAAATCTTATCGGTTTCCATTATTAATTCAGAGATCGCTCCTGTGGTCATGAAATCTGAAGCTGATATCTTCGATAAAACAGTAGCAGAAGTGAGCAAGAAATATCCTAATGTATCTTTGACGAACAGCATTGCGAGCTTTAAGCCAAACTTCTATGCTAGGAAACAAAACTGGCCAGCATTTAGGGACGCTGTCCAAGCTTATATCAACATAGATCCTGCAAAGGTAAATGCAGCCCAATTGAACTCATTTGCTTGGGCCATATTTGAAAACTGTGATGATCCATCATGTGTTGAATCGGCCTTGGCATGGAGCAAGAAATCGCTTGAATCGGAAAATGACCCTGCCTTAATGGATACTTATGCAAACTTATTGCACAAAGTTGGCAAAACGAAGGAAGCCATCGAATGGCAAGAAAAAGCTATTGCGGCTGTTGATGAAGGTAGTAAAGCGGAATACCAAGCTACCTTGGAAAAAATGAAGAAAGGCGAACCTACTTGGACGAAATAGTTTAAACAAAAAACCCAGAGTTAGACCACCTATACACCTCATTATGAGGTTGAAGAAAATTTAATTTAGGAATAGAAGCTATCTAAAATAGGTAGCTTCTTTTTTTTGATACGGATACGTTTTGGTAATTGTAACGAAATTTAGATAGTTAATTTTTCTCTTTGATAAACATTATTTCTAATTTTGTTGTATATCCTATTATGACCAAGATGCTATGAAATTTACACTTAACTTGAAGAATCCGCTATTTTACGTTTTCCCTTTATTATTTATTTATTCCTGTACGGAGGATCCCATTGATCCAGAAGAAAAGGAGGATCCCGATAAGTCAATGGTTTATAAGTTTGACCGATTTGAGCTTGTCAATGCCAAATTGTATGTAGGTTCCAAGGACGGGGCGGTAGATAAATCCGAAAGCTTCAATCCGAACAGCTATTTTACGACCTCTTTTGGGAAAGAGAGCAAACTTTCCTATTTCAAATATGATTCACTGATGGTGAAAAGAGATACATTGACAGAGTTTCCGAATAAATATGAGAGTAATGTCTTTGGATTCAAAGTAGGTGAAAAGGACTCCTTATTCCGATGGAATATTTATGCTGATTTTTGGCAATACTATGGTACTTATCCAAGCACTAAGGAAGAAATCATTTATGAAAGCAATTATAGCCGCTTGATTAAAAAACGAAAAGAAGCTTCTTTCTATCTGGATAACCAGAGTGAGGGACTTGTTTCTGACAAGGATTTCTTTTGGGGAAATACCTATCATTTTCCGAGTAAGGATGATATGACCGAAACCACGGACACCCTAGCTTATGCCAACGTGAAGTATTATTATAAATTGATTAAAAAATAAGGAACAAATACCTAATAAAAAAGAGGCTCGGAATTGTTTCCGAGCCTCTTTCAATTATTTAACTTCTTTATAGCCCTGCTTCATGTTTTGGAACATGAAGGCCCATTTATCGGTCTGTTCAGCAATTACCATGGCAGTAGACTTGCCTGCGCCGTGGCCTGCTTTTGTATCGATCCTGATCAACACCGGATTAGTCCCTTTGTTGTATTCTTGCAATCTAGCTGCAAACTTGAAGGAATGCGCTGGTACTACGCGGTCATCATGATCGGCTGTGGTAACCATGGTCGCTGGATAATCAGTTCCTGCCTTCAAAGCATGATAAGGGGAATATTTCAACAGGTAATTGAACATTTCTGCATTATCGTCTGCAGTACCATAATCAAAAGCCCAACCTGCACCAGCAGTAAATTTATGATAACGCAGCATATCCAAAACGCCTACCGCTGGAAATGCCACCTTGTAAAGCTCTGGTCTTTGTGTCATGCAGGCACCAACCAAAAGGCCTCCATTGGATCCACCAGAAATAGCTAGTTTTTCCGAGGAGGTATATTTCTCGCTGATCAAGTACTCTGCAGCCGCAATAAAATCATCAAATACATTCTGTTTTTTAAGCTTCGTCCCTGCAAGGTGCCAATTCTCGCCATATTCACCACCACCGCGAAGGTTAGCGACCGCATAAACTCCGCCTTGTTCCAATAGGATTACATTGCTGACACTGAAGGAAGGTGTTAAAGAAATATTGAAACCTCCATAACCATATAACATGGTTGGGTTGGTTCCGTCCAGTTTAATTCCTTTTTTATAAGTAATGATCATCGGTACTTTGGTTCCATCTTTGGACGTGTAGAATACCTGTTTGGATTCGTATTTGGTTGGGTCAAATTGAACTTCTGGTTTTTTGTAAATTTCTGATTTACCTGAAGCAATCTCGTATTTATAGATCGTGCCTGGATTCACATAATTGGTAAAAGAATAGTACAAGTCTTTTTCTTCTTTCTTTGCACTAAAGCCACCGGCTGATCCTACTCCTGGTAATTCAATATCATGTTCAAACTTACCGGTTCTATCGTATTGCTTCACTTGGGATGTTGCATCCTTTAGGTAGCTAGCAAAGATTTTACCACCACCAATAGATGGACTTAAGACTTGATCGGTTTCTGCGATCAGGTCTTTCCAAGTGTCAGGGGTTGGTTTAGCAATATCCGTTTGCACGATACGTCCATTTGGAGCATTTAGTTCAGTATAGATCAAGAGACGGTCCCCATCATTATCTAAGACATAATGGTTTTTCTCCATATTGCTAACCATGGTAACAAATGAGGAACCTGGCTTAGAAAGATCTTTGATGTAAAGTTCGTTTCCAGAAGTGGAGTTAGCGGCAGTAACGACCAAGAAGCGTTCATCTTCAGTAAGGCCTGCACCGATATACCTTCTTGGGGTTTCCGGGCCACCAAAGACAAGCTCATCTGTGTTTTGAGGCGTATTTAATTTGTGGAAGAATAGCTTATGCTGGTCTGTCATAGCAGATAATGCGGACCCTTCTTTAGGTTTATCATAAGAGCTATAGTAGATTCCCTCATTACCTTTCCATGCCATTCCGCTGAATTTCACATTCATCAGGGTATCTCCTACAATGGATTTATCCTCAGCATTCAAGATAATGACCTTGGTCCAATCAGAACCTCCTTCAGAAATCTGATAAGAAATCAAAGATCCGTCTTTGCTAAAGGATAAGCCTGCTAAAGAGGTCGTACCATCCGATGATAGCTTATTCGGATCCAAGAATACTTCTTCTTTACCCTCATCGCCTTTTTTGCGGTATAAAACGCTTTGGTTTTGTAATCCATCATTTTTGAAAAAATAGATATAATCTCCAGAAGTGAATGGGGATGATACTTTTTCATAGTCCCAAAGGTGTTCAAGACGTTTTCTGATATTCTCACGGAAAGGGATTTGGTTAAGGTAATCTTCAGTTACCTCATTTTCTGCTTTAACCCAGTTTTTGGTTTCTTGGGAAAGGTCATCTTCCAACCAACGGTATGGATCTTCGACTTCGGTTCCGAAGAAATTATCTTTTTGTTCTATTTTTTGGGTTTTGGGGTAGGGTTTCACGCTAATGTCTGCTTTAGATTCAATTACTTTTTCTTGTTGGCAAGCTGTCAATCCAACAGCTAGGATGCCAATACTTAAATATTTCATCATATTGATCTTACAATTAGTTCAGCACAAAACTAATGAAATAATTTGCATGAAGAAATCCCAGAAAACCCGCTTTCCGTATTTATATATTAATTACATAATGCCTAACTATTAGAAATTTTCTAATTGATTTAAAATAAATCCCCATAAGAAGCTGAAAGGGTAATTTACGCAAACCCTTGGTTAAAATACGGTTGAAGAAGTAAGAACTACTCGTTTAAATTTGAATTAATAAAACCACTTAACACCAATTAATTTCAATTACTAATTAACACCTAAATTAACCATCCATGAAGACATTTATCATGCTAATGGTTTCGATTCTGGTATCCGTTCAGGTACATGCTCAGCAGATTCGGGGAAAGGTCCTTAATCAAGACAATCAACCCATCGTAGGCGCATCAATCCGGAACCTGAGTACCACAATTGCTACCCAAACAAACCAAGACGGGGAGTTTATTATTGGAGGTCAGTTACAACAGAGGCTTGAGGCCTCTTCGATTGGTTATGAGCGCAAGCAAGTAACCGTAACGCAGAATGACTTGACCATCATCTTAGTAGAAACCTCGAGTACTTTAGAAGAAGCTGTTGTAATCGGTTATCAGACAGTAACGCGAAAGAAGGCAACAGCAGCTATTTCCAGTATTTCTGGAAAGGAATTGGAGAATTTACCAGCAGCAAGTTTTGACATGCTCTTGCAAGGTCGCTTAGCTGGTGTAAACGTCCAGAACTTTTCAGGAGCCCCTGGAGCATCGCCTACCCTGTCGGTCAGAGGTACATCCGCGCTTAGCACCCAGTATTCTGGGGATGATTACTACAATGTAATCAGTAGCCCATTGTATGTTATCGACGGAGTTCCACAGCCTACCGAGCAATTCGTAAGCCCTAACACCGGAACTGGAACCAACTACCTAGCGGGATTAAACCCGAACGACATTGAGTCCATCGACGTATTGAGGGATGCATCGGCAGCTGCGATCTACGGATCAAGGGCAGCAAATGGCGTTGTGATGATCACCACCAAGAAAGGCCGAAGCGGCGAACCTCGCGTCATCATTACAGGTTATAGCGGTATGACCCAAAGACCTGAATTGCGTGAAGTGACCTTAGGAAGAATTGAAAGGGAACAGAAATTGGACATCATCAGACGCCAAGTGTCTATTAACGACCAAAAGAATCTGCCAAAGTTATTGACCGACTCCTTGAACCCAGCATTCAATGGTCATACCGATTGGCAAGACCTGTTTTACCAATCTGGAAAAGTAAACAATGCTAACCTTTCCTTATCAGGTGGTGGAAACTCAACGACATATCGCTTCAGTGGAGACTACTTCAATGAGGAGGGGATTGTTAAGGCCACTGGCTTCCAACGTTATTCTGGACGCCTGAACCTAGCCACCAAAGCTATCCAAGAAAGGTTGACCATTAACCCGATCGTATCCTATTCTTACAATGCTAGGAATCGAGGAAATGGTAATAGTGTGAGTCCAATAGCATTAGGTGCCGGCAATATGCCGACTTCATTATTGAATCTCTCCCAAAAGAGGGCGGATTTCCTGCTGGGGCAATATGAAGACAACCTGGATGTTAACAGAAACACCAATTTTAACACCAATTTAAATTTAAGTTTGGTCATCTTACCTGGATTGACCTTTACTTCACAATCGGCATACATTGTCAATGAATCGAAACGGGATTATAACCGTCCTAGCATGTTGACCAGTGGCGCAGGAAACTATTCCTATTCAGTAGCTTACGGCGATTCCCAATTAAGGATTTCGAACATATTAAGCTACAACAAACAATTTAACAAGCACAGCCTAAGCATCCTTCTAGGTCAAGAAGCTGAAAAGAACAAGATCGATATGGTGCAAGCATCAGGTAGCCAAGGGGTATCTGACCAGATCCAAGTAGTAAATGGATTCTTGCAGAACAATATTGGAGCTTATTCTGATCTTCAGCGCTATTCACTTCTATCCTATTTGACTCGTGTGTCCTATGATTTTGATAGCAAATATCTATTCTCAGGAGCATTCCGGGCTGATGGTTCTTCCAGATTTGGAGCGAATAATAAATGGGGTTATTTCCCATCTGCATCAGTAGGATGGATTATCTCCGAGGAAGATTTCTTGAAAGACCATGAAGTATTGACCTTGTTAAAACTAAGAGGTAGTTATGGACTTACAGGTGCATTACCAACCAGTAATTACCTTCAATACAACTTATACGACGTTAATGCTGGAGGCTTTGCCGGTAGTAATGGTTCCTCTTCCTACAATGGCCAAGTGGTTGTGATGCCTAACTTTGTAAGTGGTGTTGCGCAGAAAAACCTAAGCTGGCAAAAGAACAGACAATGGAATGCGGGTTTAGATATTGAGTTATTGCGTGGCCGTTTTTCCATGATGATCGATGTTTTCAACAAGGAGAACTACGAAGGTCTATTTGATGTAGAACTTCCATTGACAACTGGATATGATTACGCGAAGACCAACTCCGTTGGTATCCGAAATTCAGGTGTGGATGTTCAATTCTCTGCCGATGTATTATCTAGGGAATCAGCAGTTAAATGGCGTTCAAATTTCAATATCTCCTACGTAAAAAACAGGATCATGAACCTTCCGAATGCAGGCAGGGATTTAGTTATGGGCGGAGATCGATTTGACAAGTCCCATATCCTTTCTGTAGGAAGTCCGATCAATGCTTTCTATCTCTACAATACCCTAGGGGTATTCAGTACTATGGATGATATTCCTGTCAACCCTAATACTGGAGAACGCTATAGAAACTCAAACGGAACATTTAATGCGGGAGATTTCTATTTTCAGGACCTTGATGGCGATTACTTTATTGATATCTTCAATAGCGGTATCAATCCAGATAAAATTCCGATGGGTGACCCGAACTTCAAATGGGTCGGCGGGTGGAACAATGTCTTCTCTTATAAAGATTTCACCTTGACCTTCCAATTCAATTATGGATTTGACAGAGATGTATTAAATTTATTTGAATCGGATCAGTTCTCAAACTCAACGTCTGGCGATCCGTTAAATAATTTTATTTTCTACTCCACTCCTAACCTCAAGAACTTGAACATGTGGAGAAATCCAGGTGACCAAGCAGAATACGCTAAATATGACCTAGGAACCTACCGTTACTATTACACCTCCGCACAATCCTTCTTCTTAGAGAGTGGATCGTATGTACGTTGGAAGAACTTTATTGTTTCCTACAACCTGCCATCGAATCTCTTGAAGAGCTGGAAGCTATCCAACCTTCGCGTATTTGGTATCATGGACAATGTGTTGATGTGGCAACAGTCTAAGAAACTGCCTGATGCAGAAGCGGTGAATCCTTATGGTGAGTACAATGGAGCTGGGTATCCAATTCCTAGGAAATACACTATTGGTCTAGAACTAACCTTATAAAGCAATCAACATGAAAAGAATAATAAAAAATATAGTACTGTGCAATGTTGCTATTGCGATACTACTCGTTTCTTCCTGTAAGGACTTTCTGACTGAAGAGCCTGTAAACTCGACCTATTCTGAGGCCTTTTGGAAAAGTTCAAGGGACTTGAGCAGCGCTTTGGCCGGCAATTATGCCCTGATGCGTAATGTGATGAACACCGGCAACTGGAATCCAAGTCCAAGCTATTTTATGTATGGGGATGCTGTGGCAAAACAGTATTTCACCATTCAATACACTGGAGATGGATTGGAAGGCATTCAAAACGGGGATTATACCTTTCAATATAATGTGGAATCCTTTGCTGACTGGCGTAGGTTTTTCAAGTCCATCACGATGAGCAATATTATTTTGAATAGGGTGCCTAAAGTTGATGACGCCTTATTGGATGATGTAGCTAATCCGGATAAATTCAAAAACAAGGTTATGGGCGAAGCTCATTTCTTGCGTGCTCTTGCTTATTTCATGATGGTCAGGGTATGGGGAGATGTGCCATTGGTGACTCAAGAATATGAAGATCCGATTTCAGCTGAGGAATTACCTAGAAGCCCAAAAACGGATGTCATGAAACAGATCGAGGCAGATTGCCTGAAAGCAATCGAGCTCCTAGACTGGAATTATACTTCGCAAAACGACGCGAAAGTAACCGCAAATAAGGGTTCTGCTCAAGCTTTACTGGCCCACTTATACCTTTGGAGAGCAACAACTACCAACGTGACTGTGGACCAACCGATAATGGCTGATATTGACAAAGCGGAAGCTGCTATCAATGCGATCACTGCCAACGGAATGTATAGCCTAACGGATACCGCTAACTATTACAATACGTTTGTAGGTAAATCTAGAGAAGGGATCTTTGAGATCGCCATCAATGATGATCTTCGGGAAGGCAGTAACTTGCATATCGCCAATATGTTCCTAAGAACCTCTCAAATCGCGTATTACGGCACTAACTCTAGATGTTATGTGAATTCAGAATACCTTAGCAACCATTTCTATAAGATGGGGAAAGTATGGGATTGGTATTGGAACTCAACCATTGGTCAATGGGAATGGAGAGAGGGAGATGTTCGAGTGATCGATGATGGTGATGTTCGATATCGCAAGAACTTCACAGATCTTGATACCGAAAGGCCTACCTGTATCAAATACCATAATGTGAAATACAGAAATGCTGCACAAAAACAGGATGCCTTTATTAGCAACAACATTATTGTATTCCGTTTAAGCGATATGATGTTGCTTAAAGCTGAAATAGCATTGTACAGAGGCAATACCCGTGCAGCTATCGATATCATCAATTCATTTAGAAAAAGAAATGGCGCTGATCCAACGGCTATGCTTGCGAATACCTTGACCAATGATGAGGTCTTCTATGAATATGCCTTGGAAAGAGGGAAGGAAATGTACCTGGAAGGACATATCATGTTTGACTTGATCCGTACTCGCCAATACAAAAACTTTGTGGGCTGGTTGAGTGAGTCAAGATTTAAACAAGAAGGTTTCTACTGGCCAATTAACCCTGCACTATTTAAGAACAACAACAAACTTGTGCAAACAAGTTACTGGAGAGGTAAATTATAACACTTAACAATTAGAATTTTAGATCATGAAAAATGTATTATATATCTTATTCCTCCTGTTGTTGACTGCATCCTGTTCTAAGGATGATTACAGGAATGATGGCGGAGTAAGTGATCCACATGTGAACAAAACCACTTATGATTTCCTGAAGGAGCATGGAAGCTTTGACTCGCTAGTCCGGATCATCGACCATGCCGGCATTAAGGATATCATCAATTCAAAAGTCACGCTGTTTGTCACTTCTGACTATGGAATCCGCGATTATGTGGCAGCCAAGAAACAAGAGAAAATTGTGGAAGTGGGTGATGAGAACATCAAGTTCAGCATTACTGACATTCCGAAGAATGAGCTTCGCGATTCCATGATGATCTATGTGTATGACGGCGCGATCAATCGGGAAAACCTGACCACCGAAAACAAATATTTCACTTCTAAATTTGGCCCTATTCCGAACGTTAGATTCAACATCAAATTGCGTAGAACAAGGGAATACAGCGATTATGTGGATTATGTTGATTATTTGAACTTTACAAAGGTCATCAAATCATTAGATGCTGATGAACCAGACCGTAATGCTATTCCTGAGAATGAATTGGACAGGTCCTTTGACTGCCAAACGTCAGGCATAATCACTACAACTGGGATCGTTCATGTGTTAGACAACAACCACCGGCTATTCTTTAACCGTGGTAAAATGGCTCAATAACCTAAAATTGAAAAAATTATGAAAAAGAAAATCAATTCGATCGTCATTGGTCTAGGGGTTATAACAGCACTGGCAGCCTGTTCGAAGATTGAGAATGGATTCCAGAGTGATAATATCCGTTATAAATCAAATATCATTCAGGCTAAACGTGGGATGTCCCTGACCATGTCTGACCGCATTAACGCGGACGGATCTACCCCACCCTATAAATTCGAACTGCTAAACCTTCGGGATGCCGAAACAGGTGCTGCAGCTCCGAAAGAGTTTTTCACAGATTACGAAATGTTGGTGTTTAAGCAAGGAATGGTATTCAATGCGGAAACCGACACTACCGTAGAGCTGTTGAACCAGAAAAGGGAGAACGTGAAAAAACCTCCCATGGAATTCAACGAGATCAGTGGCCAACTGATCTTTAATAGGGCATCGGCAAACCTTCCATTAGGACGATATGCCTTTGATGTAAACTTCACCAATCAGCGCGGCACCAAGCTTTTCGAAAACTTGGCAACCATTGAGATTGTGGACCCTTCTATTGAAGATATGTTTGAGGTAACTTATCAAGCAGCGACTGGATCCAGTGCATCCGAAGTTTTTACCACAATAACTGCTCCTAAGGTGACCAGTAAGAAGGTTTCAAACGAAGGTGCTAGGGTAATCTTAAAAATTGTGGATAAAACCGGAAAGCCATTCAATCCTAAAGCTGGTGAAATCGTAAAAAGAGGTGACCGCCCAATGTTTGAATCCCACGTGAAATTCAATCCGGTGATCACAACGGATACCGCATTGATCTGTGACTTTGAGGTGGCACCATTTCCATTGACAAAGCTGATCGATAAGAATGGAACCGATTGGAGTTACCTGAATTATTACCGTATCCCGATGAAGTTTGCATCCATCGATGGCCTGCCAAACAACAACGTAAACCCCGTATTCGGTTTTAGGGTGTTGATGGAAGGTACTTACATCGTGGAAGTAAAACTACCTAGCGTAACGAGAGTTTCAGTGATTAAATAGTTAATAATATCAGTTTGGACAGCAAGGAAATCGCAGTACTTGTTGTTCAAACTTTTTTCATTTCTTTTCCATCCTTCCTATTCTCTTCATTATATTGGTTTTAATTCCACTAAACCAAATATTACCCTGTCTTGATAATCCGTAATTATTATGCTAGTTTTGACCTGAATGAGCCCAGGCAGTAAAATATATTTTGCATCAGATTTTCACTTAGGTTCCTATCCTATGGATCAATCCAAGGTTAGGGAACAGCATATTATTACTTGGCTGGACTTCATTAAGCGCGATGCTGCTGAGCTCTATCTGGTCGGTGATATCTTTGATTTTTGGTTCGAATACAGCACCGTAGTCCCTAAAGGCTATATCCGTTTCTTGGGCAAGCTGGCCGAATTAGCCGATCTAGGCATTAAAATCACCCTATTTAAGGGTAACCACGATATGTGGATGTTCGGATACCTGAAAGAGGAACTGAATGCAGAGATTATCTCCAATGAGAAAGTCATTAACCTCAATGGGAAATCAATCTATATCCATCACGGCGACGGATTGGGACCCGGAGACGCCAAATACAAATTCCTTAAGAAGGTTTTTCGAAGCCCTCTTTGCCAATGGCTATTTGCCAGATTGCACCCCAACCTGGGAATCGGGATTGCACAACGCTGGTCCAAGCACAGCCGTATTTCAAATAATGCCGAAGAACGCTTTCTTGGTGAGGAGAATGAATGGCTGGTCGTTTATGCCAAGGAAATCCTTGAGCAACAGCATTACGACTATTTCATCTTTGGACATCGACATCTACCCTATGACATTCAATTAAAGAACAGTAGCCGAATCATCAATCTCGGCGAGTGGATCAATTACCACACTTATGCTGTTTGGGACGGGCAAGAAATTAAACTTGAAAAATGGAATTCAGAGAAATAGCAAACTCGATCTACCCAATGAATGATGAGCAGTTTTCCTTATTGGAAGAAATCTGCGAACTGGTTGAAGTCCCCAAAAACACGACAGTCATCTATGCGGACAAAACCAGTCCCTTTCTCTATTTCCAGAAAGATGGCATCTGCAGAATATATTACCATAAAATTGAAAAGGAAATCATCCTTGGATTCACCTTCCCCGGTGAAGTCTTGATGTCCTTGAACAGCTATATCCATCAGCAACCTGGCTATGAGACCATCCAAACTTTGGAAAAATCTCAATTATATCGTCTTTCTATACAAAAACTTCAAGAGCTTTACCAAAGCCATACCTCCATCAGCAATTGGGGTCGCCGCTTAGCCGAGCTTGAAGCCTTAAAGATTGAAGAAAGACTGATGCTAAGGCTTTTCAGATCCTCTTATGAGAGTTATGAAGAGCTGTTGAAAAAGGCACCCAACATCACCAACCGCATCAAACTAGGCTATATCGCCTCCTATCTAGGTATTTCCCAAGTTACATTGAGCCGTATACGCGGCATAAAAAGGTAAAATTTTTAACAATTGTAAAAAGAATTGGCTAAATTAAACTAGACCTTTGCGCCATTAAAAATTTACAGCAATGAATTGGATAATATTAATAATTGGTGGTTTATTTGAAGTCGCTTTCACCTATTGTATTGGCCGCGCCAAAGACGCAACTGGAGCCGAAATGTACCTTTGGTACTTAGGTTTCCTGATCAGTGTGACCATCAGTATGGGATTGTTAATCAAAGCTACCCAAACCCTTTCTCTAGGAACAGCCTATGCCGTATGGTCTGGAATCGGTGCCGTAGGTACTGTTTTAATGGGTATTTTCTTCTTTAAAGAGCCTACAGATTTCTGGCGCATCTTCTTTATTATCACTTTAATCGGGTCAATTGTTGGACTAAAAGCAGTTTCTTCGCATTAGTATCTTTAAAAGCGCATAAAAATCTTTATTTTTGTCGATTAATTACCGTGTATGGTATTCAAAAGCCCTGCGGTAAAGCAAGATGTAATTTATGTTAGAGAAACTACAAGCCATAAAAGAGCGCTGGGAAGAAGTTGAAAGAGAGTTAAGCAATCCCGATACGATCAGCGACATGAAGCGCTTTGCAAAATTGAACAAGGAATACAAAGACTTGGGCAAAATTGTTGAGCAATACCATATTTACAAAAATATGGTCAGCAATATCGACACCAACAAAGATATCCTAGCCAACGAGAAAGATCAGGAACTGAGAGAGATGGCAAAAGAGGAGCTGGATATCTTATATACTGAAAAAGAGGAAAAAGAAGAGGAAATCCGCTTAATGTTGATCCCTAAGGATCCGGAAGATGCTAAGAACGCCATCATCGAGATCCGTGGAGGTACAGGCGGTGACGAAGCAGCATTATTTGCCGGCGATTTATACCGTATGTACACTCGTTTCTTTGAAACCAAAGGTTGGAGAAACGAAGTAATGGACGTAACGGAAGGAACTTCAGGTGGTTATAAAGAGGTAATCTTGAAAGTAATCGGCGAAGATGTATACGGACAATTGAAATATGAATCAGGTGTTCACCGCGTACAGCGTGTTCCAGATACAGAAACTCAGGGTCGTGTCCACACTTCTGCAGCTTCAGTGGCCGTATTACCAGAGGCAGAAGAGGTTGACGTGGAGTTGAACCCAGGTGATATCGAAATGCAGACCTCTAGATCAGGTGGTGCTGGTGGACAGAACGTGAACAAGGTAGAAACCAAAGTTCAGTTGACCCACAAACCATCGGGTATCGTAGTTGTTTGTCAGGTAGAACGTTCGCAGTTAGCAAACCGTGAATTGGCGATGGAGATGCTTCGTAATAAACTTTATGAGCTAGAAGTACAGAAGAAACACGGTGATATTGCTGCAAAACGTAAAACCATGGTTTCCACTGGTGACCGTTCGGCAAAAATCCGTACTTATAACTATCCACAAGGTCGTGTAACGGAGCACCGCATCGGATTGACGATGTACAACCTTCCGGCAATTATGGATGGTGATATTCAAGACATTATAGATGCATTGCAGTTTGCTGAGAATGCAGAAAAGATGAAAGAAGGCGCCGTAGAGTAAGATTTTTCAAAAATATATTAGCAGATATAGAAATAAACACTATATTTGCACACCTTCTGAAAAGAAGGAAAAAGGTCTGGTAGTTCAGCTGGTTAGAATACATGCCTGTCACGCATGGGGTCGCGGGTTCGAGTCCCGTCCAGACCGCTAGCAAAAAGAGAAGCGAAGCTTCAACAAGTTCTTTTTTTTAATTTTAAAGATTTTAGGTCTGGTAGTTCAGCTGGTTAGAATACATGCCTGTCACGCATGGGGTCGCGGGTTCGAGTCCCGTCCAGACCGCTAAAATTTAAATGAAGCTCGTCTTCTATTTGTTCTTTTTAAGTTTATTTTTTTGGTCTGGTAGTTCAGCTGGTTAGAATACATGCCTGTCACGCATGGGGTCGCGGGTTCGAGTCCCGTCCAGACCGCCAAAAAAATCAAAAGGTATCATGTCTCCATGATACCTTTTTTATTTCCTGCCTATCCCTGCATTTAACCTCCATGTAATTCATACTGCAAAGCTCCCGAAGGACAGCGATCGATCTGCTTGATCAACTCTTGGGTACTTGCATGTTCAGGCTTAACCCAGGGACGATCCCCTGGATCATACACCCGGGGCAATGTGTTTATACATACCGCCGAATGAATGCATTTCTTAGGCCGCCATAACACCGTTATCTCTCCATTTGGATGTTTATAGCGAATAATCTTTTCTTCCATGGTCTCCTTTCTCCTATTTTAACTATTAACAAGCAGTAATTCCTTTTGTTTATGAAAAACTTCCTCCAAGACCTTGTCCGAGAAATCCGCCCAGATGCAAACAGGATAAAACTTTGCGTTGATCGATTGGATTGAAACTTATTGAAATATTTGTTTATTTTTAATCTAAATTATAACCTTAATCTTATGGAAAATCCACAAACTCCGATTGAAAGTGGCGGAAACAATACCATCAATGATGGTAAAAACATTGCCATAATTGCTTATTTAACAATCATTGGTCTTATAATTGCCTTTGTATTGAACAATGAAAAACGGAATGACTTTGCAACATACCATATCCGTCAATCGTTGGGCATATTTTTGACACTATTCGTTTCCGGTATATTGAGCTATATTCCATTTATAGGATGGATTATTTCAGTTGCTGCGTTTTTTTTAATGATTATCCTTTGGATCATCGGGATCATCAATGCAGCCAATGGCAACAAGAAACCGGTACCTTTGTTGGGTGAATATTACAACAATCTATTTGCGGGGATTTAAACCCTATGAACCAAATAAATGAAAGACACCCCCAATTGGAAGGTGTCTTTTATATTTTCATTCGTTCAAATTTTTAAAAATTGTCAATAGATTATAAATAGGATTGATATTCCATAAAAATTCTCTTACGTTTGGAAACGAAATCACAAATAACAAAAATTTTAACAATTCTTGGGTTACTATTTGAAAATTAGGGTATTAATAAGTGAGTAAAATAAGACAAATATTACCAAAGACCCGTGAGGACAAGGAACTACTGGAAGGTTTGCGAAAAGGGGACAATACAGTAATTTCCGACATCTATCAAATCTGCTATCCTTCCGTATCCCATCTTATTACTGGCAACAAAGGTACTGAGAATGAAGCCAAGGATATATTTCAAGAAGCGGTCATGGTATTGTACGATAAAGTTACTCATGAGAATTTCGAGCTCAGCAGTAAGTTAAGTACGTTCCTGTATGCAGTATGTAGGCGATTGTGGTTAAAGCAATTGAACAAAAGGAGCAACAGCATGGGTACTTCTGACACCGAGGGATTGGAGATAGCCGATGTTGAAAGCGACATACAAAGCCATATCGAGAAAGAAAATGACTTCTCAAAAATGGACAGCGCAATGAGTCAACTAGGAGAACCTTGCCAAACGATCTTAAAGGATTTCTACATCAGGAATAAATCGATGAATGAAATCTGCGAAAAGTTTGGTTACACCAATACGGACAACGCGAAAACTCAGAAATATAAATGTTTACAACGATTGAAGAAGCTTTTCTTTGATCAAAAATCTGATTAGTAAAAGTTGAAATGAGACAGCAAGAATTTTTAGAATTGGCAGACCGCTACATCAACGGGCAAATGGATCCTCAAGAAAAGGCTTCCTTTGAACAGTTGTGCGATCAAGACCAAGATTTGAATGCGCTATTCCTATCGCATGCTGAATTCGTGCAAACCATGAAGCGCCATGAAGCTCGTGCTGAGTTTAAAAATCAATTAGAAAAAACCGTTCAGGCGCAGCCTTCTGAGGCCATTGTGGTCCGACTGTGGAAGAAACTTAAGATCAATGCCGTGGCAGCAGCCGCTGTAGCCGTTCTTTCTTCTTTAGCGACGCTATATTCCACAGGATATTTTTCTACACTGCGTAGGGCCAATTCTGATTATAGCGCCCTTAAAAGAGAGATAAATAGCGTTAAACGCAATGTCAATGCGCACCACAATGCCATTAGGAATATCAACAAGGAAACCAATGCCCCTCAAGATGCTCTTCAATTTGGTGCAACAGGCTTTATGCTGACCAAGGATGGCTACGTCGTGACCAACTTCCACGTAGTGAGTGGAGCCGACTCCATCCATCTTCAAAACAATAAGGGCGATTCTTTTAAAGCGACCATTATCCATATTGATTCGGAGAAAGACCTAGCGATCCTTCATATTTCAGATTCCAGCTTTATTGCACAATCTGCAAATATTCCTTATACATTCAGAAGACAGAACACCGATCTTGGTGAAGGTATCTACACCATCGGTTATCCAAGAGATGAAGCTGTATATGGCGAAGGTTACTTGAGTTCTTCAACAGGTTACAGTGGGGATACCACAGCCTACCAAATCTCTATTCCAGTAAACCCTGGTAACAGTGGAGGTCCTGTACTTGATAAAAACGGAAATATCATCGGTATTATTTCCGGTAAACAAAAAGGTCTAGATGGCGCCGCTTTCGCGATCAAAACCAAAGCGCTCATCGAAACATTGAACCGCATTCCAGAAGAATCCTTAAAAGGAAATATCGTTCTGAATAATAAAAATAGCCTATCAAATTTACCTCGTACCGAGCAGATCAAAAAGTTGCAAGACTTTATCTACATGGTCAAGGTCTATTAAAAATAAATTGGACTTTTGTATTAAACAAGGTGTTACATTCATGTAGCACCTTGTCTGTTTTTACACCCCAACATCCCCACAAAACTATATCCCTTTGATTTTAAATATCTTATTCATTATATTTAATAAAAAAACAAAGTGAATATGCGGACCTTTTGGACCTATTTTTTCATCTTTCTAGCATTGGCAATCTTTATACAGGTTTTTCAATTCTTTTCATCACACAGCGCTTTTGAACTCGATTATGAGGCCATCTTAAAGCAACTAGCCCTCGTGACCCTAATCGCTCTGATCACTTCGTATATCGTACCTAGAAAAAAGAAAAATCCATTTAAAGAAAAAGCCAACTAGTATCAGTTGGCCCTATTCTTTTACCTATCCAAATAATCTGGATGGGATTACTTGTTTGGTTGTGGAGTTGTTCTCAAATATGGTTTGATCTCTTTATAACCTTTCGGGAACTTCGCTGGAATATCCTCAGTCTTAATAGCAGGCACAACGATTACATCCTCGCCATCTTTCCAATCAGCTGGTGTTGCCACTTGATAGTCCGCAGTAAGCTGCAAAGAATCAATCACACGCAAAATTTCATCAAAATTTCTACCGGTTGAAGCTGGATAAGTCAGAGTTAGTTTAACTTTCTTGTCTGGCCCAATAACAAATACCGAACGTACTGTTGCTGTTGCAGAAGCATTCGGATGGATCATGTCGTACAATTGAGCTACATGCCTGTCCTCATCGGCAATAATAGGGAAATTCACTTCAGTATTCTGGGTTTCATTGATATCCTTAACCCAACCATTATGGTCCTCAACTGAATCCACGCTCAAGGCCAAAACCTTAACATTACGCTTGTCAAATTCGGATTTCAATTTTGCTGTACGACCTAGTTCTGTGGTACATACAGGGGTATAGTCTGAAGGGTGAGAATATAGAACAGCCCATTTGCCGTCAATATAGTCATAGAAATTTATATCACCCTCGGTGGTTTTTGCTTGAAAGTTTGGTGCGTCATCACCTAATCTTAAACTCATATCTAAAAATGTTTATAATGAACGAAATTGTTTACTCTATCAATATAGTAGATTTTATTGAAAATCGCAATACAGGCTTTTCATTTCAGCCTTTTCTTACAATCATTTTACTTTTATGGATCGCAACTAGATAACACTCAAGGCACAACAAAGGTTTATCACAAAAAAATATATTTGATTCTCCGCCGGATTATTTTATATTTTATTATGCTTGCATAATAAAATATAATTATATTTGAGATAACCTTATAAGCAAAGAGATGAATTTCGAACTATCAGAAGAACATAAAATGATCCGCGAAGCTGCCAGAGAATTTGCTCAGGAGCTTAAACCTGGAGTTATTGAACGGGACGAGCAAGCAAAATTCCCAACTGAGTTTGTCAAAAAAATGGGCGAGCTGGGTTTTATGGGCATCATGACGCCAGAACAATATGGCGGCGCCGGAATGGATACGCTCGCTTATGTATTAGCCCTGGAAGAAATCGCTAAGATTGATGCCTCAGCAGCGGTTATTATGTCGGCCCACAACTCATTGGTCCTGTTTGGACTGAACGAGTTCGGGACCGAAGAACAAAAACAGAAATACCTTAAACCTTTGGCTTCCGGAGAAAAATTAGGCGCATTTGCCCTCTCTGAACCTGAAGCAGGCTCTGATGCTTCTTCCCAACATACCATGGCGGAGGATAAAGGTGATCATTATCTATTGAATGGAACAAAAAACTGGATTACCAATGGTGGTAATGCGGATATCTATATTGTCATTGCGCAAACCCACCCAGAATTGGGACATCGCGGCATCAATGCACTGATCGTTGAAAAAGGAACCCCTGGTTTTACCATTGGACCGAAAGAAAACAAATTAGGGATCCGCAGTTCTGACACCCATTCCTTAATGTTTTCCGACGCCAAAGTACCGAAAGAGAACCGCATCGGCGAAGATGGATTCGGATTCAAGTTTGCCATGAAAACCTTGGATGGTGGTAGGATCGGTATTGCAGCACAGGCATTAGGCATTGCAGCCGGAGCCTATGATCTTGCATTGGCCTATTCTAAGGAAAGAAAAACCTTTGGCAAACCTATTTCAGACCATCAAGCTATACAGTTCAAATTAGCCGATATGGAGGTCGATATCGAAGCAGCTAGATTACTGACCTATAAAGCTGCCTGGACCAAGGATCAAGGCTTACCTTACGGAAAGATTGCTGCCATGGCGAAGTTGAACACCTCAGAAGTGGCGATGAAGCATACCGTGGAAGCTGTACAGGTCCATGGTGGCTATGGATACGTCAAAGAGTACCATGTAGAGCGCCTGATGCGCGATGCCAAGATTACGCAGATCTATGAAGGAACTTCCGAAATCCAGCGTTTGGTAATCGCAAGAGAAGTTTTGAGATAAGAAACTGGTATAATTATTAATAAATCAAAGTGTAACTAAGAAAAGAAAGCCAGGCAAATTGCCTGGCTTCTTTTATAATATATAGTTTGAAACCTCTTACGGATTCTGAGTAACAACCCCTCCTGAGTTCAGGATTTCAGATTGTGGAATCAAAAGCTGCCATTCTTTTGTACCCGCAGCTTGATTCATTTTCAACGCCACAGTAGCATTATGGTTTCCACCAGTCCTGTCTAAAGCAGTGTTCGTTCTCTTCAAATCATAAAACCTGAAGCCCTCTCCCCATAATTCAGACCTTCTCTGCAACATGATTTCATCAATTAGAGCTTGTCCTGTTTTAGTAGATTTCACGTATTGAGGATCCCTCTTTGAAGCAAAATCAAACAAAGCTGTCGCTGCTTCTGCAGATTTCCCATCCCTAGCTAATGCTTCAGCTTCGATTAAGAACATTTCGGCACCACGCATGTATGGAACATCCCCAATACTCATCGCTTCATTCGCTACCCTGAATTTCCGGCTATGGTATTTAAAACGATTGAATGTACTCAACGGAAGTTTGAACTCCTCCACATTGGTACCCGTCGGATCCCATAATTTCTTCCTTACGTCCGTATCTGAAATCTGATCGTAAAGTTTAGAGAAAATCAATTTAGGTGTACCTCTAATAACACTTGAACTGTAGTTAATAGACATGTATGCAAAGAAGGAATAGAAGTAGTTGGTTTGGTCGGCAACAATTTTTGAAGACCACATCCACTCACCTACTGCATAGTTATTAAATCCTGAAAGATATTCAGCTTCGTTCATCAATGGCGCGTTCTTTCTTGCTTCTTTTGCAAATTTTGCAGCATCAGCATAGTTCTGTTGTGCTAAAGCAACACGAGCTTGAAAACCTTTCACCACATCCAAATTGATCTGTGATTTGTCAGTACCCCTATTGTAACCATTCAACAAAGTCGCCGCCTGTTGCAAATCTCCATTAATTTGCGTGTATACTTCTTGAACCGTATTTCTTGCTACAGCTGCCGTACTTGGTTTCGTAACCAGGGAAACCGCTAATCCTGAATTAGCTTGTCCCTTTACAAACCTTTCACCAAACAACTGGACCATTTGAAAATAACTCCATCCTCTGTACGCCAAGGCTTGTCCTTTGATATAGGCTTTATCAACTTCAGAACCTTCTGCTGCATCAACGTTCTCAATAATCATATTGGCATTACCAATAATCACATAGTAGAACAAATAATTGTACATAACATTTGTCGATGTTGCATCCCTATGGTCAACCCATTGGTAAGATGCACGCATATGCGAACTTACTCCGGTTGAAAAAACAACATCTTCTCCCATTAAATCCATCAACATCATGTTTCCACTTTGTCCACCTTGTGGCTGGGAACCAAAAATCTGTTGGTATAATATCCTGTGGATCCCGTTCAATGCCGCCCAAGAGTTATCGACGGTTTTGAATGCGGAACCAGTGGCTACTTGGTTAGTGGGCTGGGTTTCAAGATAATCTGACTTACAACCAGTAAATTGAAACATGGAAAGCAACCCTAAAAATATAATAAATGTCTTTTTCATGTCTTAAAATTTAATTCGTGCACCAACTGTAAACAATCTGTTGAAATTGTAAGTATTATCTACCACTCCATTAAAGGCTCCCAAATTGTTCATCCCTTTTCTCTTATTGAAAAATGCAAGGTTTTCTCCCGAAAGGAAAATATATGCTTCTTTTACCGCTACTGTATTCAACATGTTTTTAGGTAAATTATACCCTAATGTGATGCTGTTCAGGTTTAGGTATGATGCTTTAGTCAAATACCTTGAACTTCCTCCTGAAAGATTAGAAGTATTCCCTCCATCCATTCTTGGAATATTCGTTTGATCTCCTGGTTTTTGCCATGCATTCAAAACATCAACATGTTTTGCGTTACCATAATTTCCTGATGACATCAACGATCCATACTGTGAGTCATATACATATCCGCCCAATTGGAAAGTAAACAATACATTCAGGTCAAATCCTTTATAGGATAAATTGTGAGACATTGATCCATATAGATCTGGAATGGCTGTCTTACCAATAAATCTTAAGTTCGCTTCACTAAGCACATTGGTCACCGTATCTGCTCCAATAATCTTCGCGTTAGCAGTCATTTCATTGGTTCTATAAAGCGCATCCCCATTTTCTGAATCTACACCATAGAAATCACGTAAATAGTAATCATAGATCGAATGACCAACAGAATATGCCTTGGTGCCACTGGTGATCAACGGAGTTCCTGGAGGCATGGAAGTAATTTGGTTTTTCAGATGCGTTAGGTTCAACGTCGTTGAATAACTCAAGCCTTCTTTTCTAACCACATGACCAGTCAAGGACATCTCAACACCGCGGTTGTAAAGGTTACCGATATTCATATCAATGGTATGGTAATAAGGTGAAGAGTTAACAACACCACCATTCATCAAGGCCATCGGCACAGGGAAAATCAATCCCGTAGTTCTTCTATCGAAATATTCTACCGATCCTGAAACTCGTCTATTGAATAATTCAAAATCAACACCAACGTCAAAGTTTTTGGCGGTTTCCCAAGTAATACTATCGTTTGGCAATGAGCTTTGAGTAAATCCAGGATTTGATGCATTATTCACACCTAAAGTATACAAGGCTTGGTAAGCATAGTTGCTAATTCCAGCATCATTACCTACCGATCCATAAGATGACCTAATTTTCAACATGTTGATTTTATCCTTATTGATAAAATCTTCCTCTCCAATATTATATGCTCCACCAATCGACCAGAAGTTTGCCCATCTGAAATCTTTATGGAACCTAGAGTTACCATCTCTTCTTAAGGTACCTGTGAAAATATATTTGCCTTTATAATCGTATGATAATCTAGAGAAGTAACTTTCAATTGCTCTATTATCTTCATAAGATGAAGTTCCTAATACAGTTGCAAAGTTTGGAAGTTCTGTAATACCATCAACGATCATTTCCGAGCGGCTTCCTGAAAGGTAGTTGTATTTGTAAGAATAATTTTCATGACCCACCATTAATCCAACATTGTGATCATTGAAGGATTGGTTATATTCCAAGATTTGGTTCCAGGTATAACTGGTCGTTCTATACAAATAATGATATGCACGTCCCGCTGGTGAACCGTCTCCTAAAATTGGGTTATCGTAATATCTTTCATGCGAATCCTGAACATCTAAACCAATATTGGTTGATGCCTTTAACTGAGGTAGGATCTGGATCTCCATGAAGGTCCTTCCACCCAAGGTAGATCTAACGTTCCTTTGTTCATCCAATGTATTTTCATACAGCGCATGTCGTCCAGGCGAGAATGGTCTTTTATCCCCAAAGTCAAATTTCCTTTCACCAAATTCATCAAGAATCAATTCTCCAGTAACCGGATCATGTAAATGCACCGGATAGATTGGACCTACGTTCCTGGAATAAAAGAATGGGTTAATAAAAGATGTACCACCATCACCGGCATTGTCAAACAGGTTCACATTGTAGTTACCATTCAGGTTTAAACCAGTTCTCAACCATTTGGTCGCTTGTGTAGTGATGTTTGCACGAGCATTAATTCTTTTTAAACTTGATTTTAACAAGTAACCTTCATCGTTGGTATAGCCTAGGTTTGCAAAATAAGTTGATTTTTCAGAACCACCATCATAGGTAATACCATAGGCTTGACGTTTTCTACCACCTGATAAGATTTCATTTTCCCAATCCAAATCATCCGCCCATTTTAGTTTAGCACTTGGATTAAGCACCCCATTGACATCCACGATGGCATCATTATCAACATTGAATGGGTTGTAACCTAATTGCGAGAAAATTCCCGTATAATTATTCCCGTTATAACTTGTCAATTTCCCTGAAGCAATTTGTCTTGCAATATCATCAGGAAGACCATTTGTTACCAAGCTGTTTTTTAAAGCCTGCCACATCACAGGATAATACTGCATGGCATCTATACGATCATACTCCGGCAAACCACGGCGAATGATACCAGCCGATGCATTTGCAGTAAAGTTCCCTGAATTGTACTTACCTTTTTTGGTAGTGATCATGATCACCCCATTGGCTCCTCTAGAACCGTACAAGGCTGTAGTTGCGGCATCCTTCAAAACCGAGATAGACTCTACGTCATCTGGGTTTACATTGGATACTGCTCCATCATAAGGGATCCCATCCACCACATACAGAGGATTGTTTGAAGCATTAATGGAACCAAAACCTCTGATACGGATGTTTGCAGCAGAACCCGGAGCACCACCTGAAAGCGTACCCTGAACACCAGGAGCAGAACCTACTAAAGCGCTGGAAACGTTGGTCAAAGGCCTGTTTTCAATCTCCTTTGAAGATACTTGTGCCGAGGATCCTACGTGCGATTTTTTACTAACTGTACCATACGCGACAACAACTACTTCATCTAAAGCATCTGCAATGGAGGTTAATGAAATATTTAAAATAGATTTCCCCGATACGGATTGGGTTTGACTCTCGTAACCAATAAATGAAAAGGTTAATCTTCCATTCTCATTCACAGTTAATGAATAATTCCCTTGATCATCTGTTTGAGTAGCAGTTGATAATCCAACAAGTTTTACTGACACTCCAGACAGCGGCGCACCTGTCGTAGCATCTGTAACTCTACCACTCACCTGACGATTTTGTGCGTGCAGCAATCCAATGGAAAGCGAAAACAGCACAAAAAAGCTGAGTAATTTTTGTTTCATAATAATTGTTTGAATTTGTTAAATAATTGTTTCCACTAAGGATGACGGTTATTTCATCCCTTTTGATTTCATAATTGCGGTAAGTATATAACAAAAACTTAACATGAAACAACAATTTTAATCACTATTTTAACCCATCAACCTCATTTCACATGTAATCAAACAAATAACAAAGAATAATTTGCTTATTTTTTTAATAAATAAAACCAATCTGTAACAAATGAGATAAAGGATGACAAATTCTCTTGCTTTTGGACCAAAACAAGAGGTGGTTATATGATATTTTTAATTGTTGGGAATTAAAAATATTATTAAAACAAAAAAACCTCATATTAATGAGGTTTTTTTCATAATTTGCTTTCAATCTTTGACAAATAATCAAAATCTTCAAAAGAGAAAGATCCCGTCTTTTTCATATTCCATTCAAAGAGAAACTTAGCTTTATGCAATAATTCCTGATCAGAGCTCATAAACCCGTCGTACATCAGCAACTGCGCCAATGGCCTAACCTGTTCTGGTTCCAAACTCCCAACGAATTCTTCTAAGCCCACTTGGTCGGTATCCAAAAAGAATGCCCTATCTTTCTTAAAAAAATCCGTATAGCCTTCGTCCAGGTCCATCGGCTCTTGCGTTTCATCAAATGCGCTGTAGCGATCTACTACCAAACGCATGTACTTTCCCATCTCATTGATCCAATTCAGGATCGTATCTTTTTCAAATCTAATTCCCATACCTATCTAATTTGTCCTTCACCCGTCACGAACCACTTCTCGGTCACTAATTTCTCCAAAGCAAATGGCCCACGGGCGTGTAATTTCTGCGTAGAAATGCCGATCTCAGCACCTAAACCAAATTCACCACCATCTGTAAATCGGGTGGATGCATTGGAATATACGGCTGCGGCATCTACCGCATTCATAAAGTTCAGAATATTTTCTGAATCAGAAGAAACAATACACTCAGAATGTTTAGAAGAATAATTTGAAATATGATCTAAGGCTTCTTCCAAACCTGAAACCACTTTCATCGAACAGATCAGGTCCAAAAACTCCCTACCAAAATCATCTGCTTCCGCCCTTCCCAATTCCGTATAGCCATTTTCCTTCAAGCTGGCATAGCTTTTTTCATCGGCCAGCACCTTTACCTGGGCGTCCTCAAATAATGGAACTAAATTCTTTACAAACCCATCTACAATCCCCTCATCCAACAATACACAATCCAAAGCATTGCATACCGATGGCCTTGAAATTTTAGCATTGGCCACAATTTTAGCTGCCAATTCCAGATCTGCAGTTTGATCCACATAGGTATGGCAAACTCCAGCTCCAGTTTCGATCACAGGCACCTTGGCATTTTCTCTAACAAAGTCGATCAAACCTTGAGAGCCTCTCGGGATAATGATATCTACATATTTGACCGCCGTCAATAGCTCGGCGACAAGTTCCCGATCGGTAGGCAACAATTGAACGATATTCGGATCCTGTCCAAAAGCCTTCAGCACATTTTGTATCAAGCCTACCAAATAGGAATTACTGTACCAGGCATCAGATCCGCCCCTCAGCAAACAAACATTACCCGATTGAATACAAAGGACCGCAACATCGATGGTCACATTAGGCCTGGATTCATAGATAACCCCTACTACGCCCAATGCTACCGACCTCTTTTCCACCAAAAGACCATTATCAAGCGTTTTGCTGCTCAATAACTTTCCTGTAGGGTCATCCAATTTAGCAACGGCTTGCACACTGGCAGCAAGGTCCTGGATTCTAGCCTCGGTCAACTTCAACCGATCATATTTGGAATCAGAAGGATCCATTCTTTCCAGATCCTTTTTGTTCTCTTCTATGATCTGTTCGGAATTCACCAATATTTCTGCTGCAATGGCATTCAGTATTTTAGCTTTCTTTTCAATCGACAATTGCGCAATGGCTCTCTTGGCTTTCCTGCTATTTTCAAGTTCGGTTAAGATCGTTTTCTTCATTTTAATATTCTTTATAATAGCACAATATCATCAGCATGCGCAATTTCAATATTCTTCTTTTCAGCCTTACTCCGCAGTGAAACCGAATCTATCTTCGATTTGGCAACCGCATGGATAACATGGTCCTCATCCGCAATCTGGAAGACCTCGCCAACCTCAAAATCTTGGATGATCTTGTTTACACCCACCGCCAATAAGCTTTTCCTTTTGCTCAAAGCTGCCAAAGCACCCTTGTCCACCTGCACCAAACCGGTAATCAAACTACCACTCGCCAACCATTTATTCCGGGAAGAAAGCTTCTTCACTTGAGCTTGACATACCGTACCGGTTTCTCCAACCACCGCTTTCAAGATTCCATCTTCCGTTTTCATGGAGAAAATAACCGCTTTGATGCCCATTTGATTTGCCAACCTTGCAAAATTTAATTTAGAAATCATTCCACCTAATCCTACAGCAGATTTCTCCTCCTTTGCTAATGCCAAAGCAGCTTTATCAATGATCTTTAATTCCGGAATCACCTTTCCATTCTCGTCCAAGACCCCCGGCACCGATGTACTGAACAAGATCTGCTCAGCACCAAATCCCACCGCAATCAGGGTCGCCAATTCATCATTATCAGAGAACTTAAGCTCTTTATTGCTGACCACATCATTTTCGTTGGCGATAGGAATTACATTATTCTTCCAGAGCGTTTCGTATGTACTCTTCAATTGCAAGAATTGACTCCTATTCGCAAAGTGATGTCGCTCACATAGACTTTGTGCCAATGCAATCTTAAAAGGCTTAAAATAGGTCCCGTAGGTCCGCACTAACAAAGGGTTTCCAATGGCTGCTGCAGCTTTTTTCTGAGCAAGGGTACCCGTGTATTTGGGAATAAATTTCTTTCCGGCAGCAACGGCACCAGATGAAACGATTACAATATTATATTTCGGCTGTAATTGAGCACATTGACGAGCGATTTCCAAGACAATTCTTTCATCAATTTCTCCATCGGTCGTTATGGCCGCTGACCCAAACTTGATGACCAGTATAGGCTTCTTCATTTTATGATACAATCAAAGGATTAAGCAATTTTTTGTTGAAAAATCAACAATTGCAAATAATTTATATAAAAATATGAATTATTAAGCGATTTTCAACCGAATTATCTCATATAGCGAATGGAAAAGAAGGAAAGAGGATCATGGAAAGGTTCTCTATTTTTGATGAATTTTTAGGATTAAATTTTAAAAAATACAATTTTTAATAATTAGCTTTATTACTCAAATACTTGCCAACTCCTTTCTGTTAAATCTTATAAGATTTAGTCTCATCAAGCTCCCTCGGCGTAAACTATTAATCTAAAATCATTATGGAAAAAACTAAATACCCAAAATTCTTATTCCTGGTCATTGGATTCATGGCATTGATCCAAGTTCGATGTGGAGAATCCATTCCTGCGGACTGCCTTGAAGAAGAGGTTGCCTTTACAGCTATCAGCATTGATCCCACTTGCAATTTCCGTATAGTCGATGATAAACTAGAAGATAGGTTTCTGCACATTGAGTCAAAGACAGAACTTGAAAAAGCAATTGCCTTTGTCGATTCAGACGCCAATGGACCTTGCAAAGAAGTTTCAAAAAAGTTATCTGAAATAGACTTCAAGACCCAGAGTTTATTGATAGGCAAGAAACTTGTACAGGGCATTCCTGCTACATTAATTAGTCAGCAGGTCAATAGAGACTGTGCTAACCATGGGATAGTCTATTCTGCAAAAATCAAGAACGGCAACTATACAGCTATGGGCACTTATTTGTTTGCAGTCATAGTTCCAAAGAACCATGGGAATGTTCGATTCGAGATCGAAGTGATCAAGTAACCTAATTGACAATAGCCCAAACTGAGAAGTAAAAATTTAGATTCTTCGTTACTTTTGAAGCCCAAAAGTAACCAAACCGACGAAGGAGCTCACGGATACCAAAAACAACTCGAATCCGTAACGGCTTCGGCCCATTTAAGGTGGCTTTTCGCACAATCATCCGCACATGGATAGAATGCCTTGTTGTCGGGAATATCTTTCAAAAGACCATCCCTTTTGATGGGATGATCTTTTGAAAGCATTCCAAGGCCAATCCCATCGCACAGGTCATCGGCATTCTCTCCATCTCTCCGCCAAGGAAATGAGCCGGAGGCTAAAGGACTTCCTCCGGAAGGATGGTTGTTTGCCTGGATAGGCAACCCCAGTGGGGGTGGAATATTTGTAGAAAAATTGGACTGTTTAACGGAGAACCCCTAGCGGGGGTGAAATATTTTTCTGAAAATCCCTACTGAATTCATTTCCAATTCTGAACGATTAGTGAAGAATCTGTACGGATCTCCTTCTAGAGGTTTGTTCATCTTCAATCGAAGATTGTAGAACTGTTTGTCAATTCAATAAAGGCCGTCGTTGAGTTTGAAGGTTCGCATTTCTCCGAGATGCTTCGGATGAACCTCAGCCTAGAAACACAGAGTTAACAAACTTGCCATTGTTAGGGTAAAAAATCATCCCAAAAAACAGGGTTTCATTCGAGGCATATTCGAGAATCATTCGAGAATTATTCGGAACAACTTTGGCTTTTCTACGAAAAAGCTCCAATGATAAAAGGGCATTGGTTGAGAACATATTGCAAAAAATCCGAATGTCTCTCGAATAAGGTCAAAACCGAATTAAGGATCACCCAAACTTCTGACAAAAAAAGAAGTGGTCAGAGTATTGCTCTAACCACTTCCAATATAAATCTTGTATTCTTCTCTTATTAGTCTAGGACCAATTCAACCGGACAATGATCGGAGTGAACTGCCTGAGAAAGGATTCGAGAAGACTTGATACTGTCTTTCAGATCATTCGACACCATATTGTAATCAATACGCCAACCTAAGTTTCTTCCTCTTGCTCCTGCGCGATAAGACCACCAGGTGTAATTATGTGGTTCTGGGTTGAGATGCCTAAAAGAATCGGTATAACCCGAATTGATAAAGTTCTCCATCCATTCACGCTCTGCTGGCAAGAAACCAGAACTATTGGCATTTGATTTAGGATTATGGATATCAATGGCACGGTGACAGATATTAAAATCGCCACAGACTACCAATTTTGGCTTCTCTTTCAATAGGTCATTGCTGTACAATTGAAAATCATCCAAGAATTTGTACTTGAAATCCTGCCTTACATCTCCAGTTGTTCCCGAAGGGAAATATACGCTCATCACCGAGGCTTTATCAAAGTCCGCACGGATAACTCTACCTTCAAAATCATAATCTTCATGGCCACAACCATATTCAATATGATTAGGGGTAATCCTAGTGAATATTGCAGTACCGCTATAGCCTTTTTTCTGGGCAGGGTACCAATAGTGTTCATAGCCCATCTCCTCTAACAATACCAATTCAGGAACCTGATCTGGGCTTGCTTTAATTTCTTGGATACAAATTACATCAGGGCTTTCAGCCTTGAACCAATCCAACCAGCCTTTTTTCAAAGCGGCACGGATTCCGTTCACATTATAGGTAATGATCTTCATCTTAAGGGAGTTTGTAAGTTTTGGATTTCATGGAATCAAAAAGCTTGGTAAAGAAGCCTTTCTTAGGCGGAAGTCCTTGAAGCTTGCGCTCAAGATCCAATGCCTGCCTTCTATCCAATAATTTCATCGCAAAACGCTCATCGTTATATGGGCGGTCGTTGTCATCGGTTTTTACGGCAGCAATGCTATCCACAACACCGATTCCTTCGATTAATTCGCCAAATACGGTGTATTCACCATCCAGATGCGGGGTTCCACCAATTGTGGTATAGGTTTCTCTTTGAAGTGGAGTCAATTTTTTGCCTTTCAGCCTGAATTTTTCCAAGGAATCTAGAGCGACTTCAGTAAACACGCGGCCTTGAACCAGGTAAAATTGAGATGCCGAGGATTCTTTGGCAGGATTATTATCCCGAGCAGCACCTAAAGCCCCTTTCTTATGGATGATATCTGCTTGAATTTCGGCAGGAACCTTATAATCAGGACCACCATTACCCAGTTGCTGCCTGCTACCTGCATAGCGGGAGTCAGGGTCACCACCTTGGATCATGAAATTATGGATCACACGGTGAAACAATAAGGAGTCGAAATAGCCTTCATTGACCAATTTGACAAAATTATCCCGGTGTTTTCGGGTTTCGTTATAGAGTTTGATAATTCCGTTGCCTTTACCGGTTTTTACTTCAACATAATAGTTTTTAGGAGTCTGTGCATACACAAAGCTCAAGCCCATCACAAAGGCAAACAACAATACAATTCTTCTCATATATTAAATGAAATTTACATCTTCAAAATAATCAATTATCAAGGACTTGATAATCATTTCCTGCTCCATTAGGGTGTAATTAGGGATCGGCTTAATGAGCTTCCAATGTGGCCAGCCTTGTTCATCTTGCCCTTCAAGTTCATAGAATCCTAAACTACTGAAAAGCCTACAGGTTGCGATGTGCATCAATTCTTCTTTTTCTCTTTTTGAAAACTCCTGAGGTCCTTTTCCCAACTCCTGAACACCGATCAAGAATAGCATGACCTTGATGTCAGGAATGTCCATATCGAAGTTTTTGGCGATTGCACCTTGCAGTTCCGCCCACTTCTTATTTATTTCTGCTGCTTGCATGGATTTAATTTTCTGACCAGTCTTTAATGAGTTCTTTACATCTGGATTCAATCAGTTCAAAGACTGGAACGAACATGTTTGAATCGTAGTATGGATCAGGAACAATATCATCGATCAGAAACAGGGAAACTTTATCCTTATCTTCTTCAGAAACGGCCATTGCCACTACGTCTGAATAGTTTTGTTTGTCCATCACCAATATACGGTCGTATTTAGAAAAAAGGGAAGGATTAAAATGTTGGGCTCTTTGATTTGAAATATCAATACCTCTTTCTTTCGCCACTTGGATAGAACGACGATCCGGCGCTTGACCAACATGCCAATCACCCGTACCTGCAGAATCTATTTCCCATGACAATCCATTCTCTGCAACCATGTGCTCCATAATGCCATGAGCCAACGGAGACCTGCAAATATTCCCTAAACACACCATTAGTATTTTCATGGTTTCAAATATAACATTATCTAGTTAGTATTGAGATGTGAGATATGAGATGTGAGATATGAGATATGAGACAAAAGAAATTTCTAGCGGCCAGTATAGAGGGAGATGAGAAATGGTTTTCTCATATGGCGATTCTGAGCGAAAGCGAAGAATCTGGAGCCTTTTATTATTTTTTGGATGTCATCCTTAACCGAAGGTTAAGGAACTGCTCGGATGTAGGAACAATTCTTGGGTTATTAAAAGTCTCTTTTCCCAGCTGAGGCTTTCTTTGGCGAACGGTTCCTATTTGCTTCGCAAAAGGATGACAGCATTTCCGTGAAAAAAAGCATACAGATTCTTCACTTTTCGTTCAGAATTAGAAATGCTGTAGAGTGAGGGATACTGAGCGAGTCATTCTAAATCTCCGATTTAAGAACTACAAGTTCATGTATTTAAAAAATTAATGGTTTAGACTGTATTATTCCGCGAAATCTCAAATAAAATCCCTCGCTAGGCTAGCTCCTACGGTCTTGTGTCTATTGTCTTATGTCTATCAGTCTAAAAAGCAAAAGGGGCCACAATTTCTTGGGCCCCTTTTGCTTTTTAATATTTTTACTAGTATTTCAATGGAACATTGAATTGTACGGTACTTCCTTTTTCAGGTACACCGGTAATACGGACGATGTCTCGACGGGTGCTACCAAGAGCAGACTCCACATCATCAACATTATTTACTGGTTTACCATTTACTTCAGTAATTACCAATCCTCTTTCAACGCCGAAGTATTCAAATACACCACCTCTGTGTACCTGTGAAACAACTACACCGGATTTGATGCCTAATTCTTGTTTGCGAGCATTGCTTGCAGGCACAAAACTAGCACCTAATTTATTGAAGATCTCTGTTGCTGACGCACTAGATTCTGAATCTTCTGTTTTAGGTTTGCTTTCCTCACCTTTCAAGGTCAATGAAACGTCTTTCTCTTTACCGTCACGTTTGTAAGTGATCTTCACTTTATCACCTGGACGTAAGCGAGCAACATATTCTTGTAGGTCTGGAGTTCCATAGATTACGCGGCCTTCAACCTTGGTCAAGATATCACCAGATTTAATTCCGGCAGCTTCTGCAGCTCCACCTTTTAATACATCACGTACATAAAGACCGTTTACATCTTCAATACCTTTCTCGGCACGTAACTGATCGTTGATTTCAGTAAATGTTACACCCACATAACCACGTTTAACACTACCGAATTCTTTGAAGTCATCGACAATCTTTTTAGCAAGGTTAATTGGGATAGCGAATCCATATCCAGCATAAGTACCGGTTGGAGATGCGATAGCGGAATTGATACCGATCAATTCACCTCTAGCGTTTACCAAGGCACCACCACTGTTACCTCTGTTGATCACGGCGTCAGTTTGCAAGAATGATTCAACAGCATTGCTGATCATTTGCTCTTGCTGACCCATACCTCCATAACCACGACCTTGAGTCGGTTCATCTAAGATACCGATACGACGGCCTTTAGCACTGATGATACCGGCTGTAACGGTAGATTGTAATCCTAGTGGATAACCTACTGCTAAAACCCACTCGCCAATCTGAACGTTATCTGAGTTGCCTAACTTCACCATAGGTAAGCCAGTTGCATTTACTTTAATCAAGGCCAAGTCAAAGTTCGGGTCTCTACCGATCACCTTCGCTTCGTATTTACGTTTATCGGTCAAGACCACTTCGATCTTGTCTGCCTCTTCCACTACGTGGTTGTTGGTTACGATATAGCCATCAGGAGAGATCAGTACACCAGAACCCGACGCTGTTGCAGGACGAGCCTGACCGCGTTGTTGTGGTACTCCAAAAAATTCCTCAAACATATCGAAAGGCGATCCGCCACCACCACGGTTACCGCGGCTTGCCATTGTTACTTGAATGTGTACTACACCCGGAGATACTGCGGCTGCAGCTTGGGTAAAATCCGGATTTCCTGTAGAAGAAAGAATCTCTTCACCAGGGTTGTTTGCATAATATACTTTTTGACGCTCTTCAAACGTCATGTTGTCCATCTGTTTGTTTTCAAAGAGCTTAAACCCACCCACGGCTATGGCTCCTCCTATGATGGCTGCTAATAAAGTTGCACCTATCTTTTTCATATCTATAATTAATCTAACTTTTTTATTTATGTTTCCTAATTCAAATGTAATACCATTCAAAAGGCCTTAAAGACTTTTGTCAGTTAAATAATGTTAAGGAGAGCCTACTATGTCAGGCATTTAACAAGATTTAACAAAAGTTCGGTTTATTGTAACAAGAATATTAAATTTACGGCAGAAACTCAACAAAATGTCAAAAGAAATCCAATTCTATAAATACCAAGGTGCAGGTAATGATTTTATCTTGATTGACAACAGAAAGGGCTCGTTTGATGCCAATAACCAACAATTGATTCAGCAGATCTGTGACAGGAGATTTGGAATTGGTGGGGACGGATTAATGCTGCTTCAAGATACAAATAATTATGATTTCCAAATGCTTTACTTCAATGCAGATGGAAAGGAAGGCACCATGTGTGGGAATGGAGGGCGCTGTTTGGTAGCCTTTGCCAGAGATTTGGGAATCATCTCACGCGATACTGTCTTTTTGGCAGTAGACGGAAGGCATGATGCTCAAATTCAGCAAAATATTGTAAATCTTGGCATGATTGACGTGAATGAATACAGCATGGATGGGGAAGCATTTGTCCTAAACACAGGTTCTCCACATTATGTCGAGTTTGTTGAAGATTTGGCACACAAGAATGTCTTCCAAGATGGCTATGCCATTCGGAACAACAGCACCTATGGCGAAAAAGGAATCAATGTCAACTTTATCGAACCGGAAGAAAACGGATATTTCGTAAGGACCTTTGAACGTGGTGTAGAGGATGAAACCTATGCCTGTGGCACTGGCGCTGTCGCTTCAGCCATGAGTGTTGCTTTGAAATCGGGCAAAGACGGTGATTTTCAAATTCCAATCCGGGTATTGGGTGGGCAGCTTAGCATTTCTTTCCACAAAGTGGGCCATCAATTTAGCAAAGTGTATCTTTCGGGACCTGCAATCCAAGTATTTCAAGGAAAAATCGATATTTCATAATAATTTAACCTCCTTAATTTTGGAGAAAAAGACCTAATACACGTATATTAGTAGCTTTTTCTACAGAGTCTATAGGATGCAGCAGGTCGACACAATAACTTCATATCGTTTGGTTTACTCATTAGGGAAGCACCCCTACTTGGGCTACCTGATTGAACCCCATATTGTTCAGCTCAACCAGAATGGATCTTATTCTCTCTCCTATAAAAGGGTATTCAGCAATACCGTAGACGAATTTTCGGATGCTTTGGATGAAATCGATTACGAACTGATCCGTCTTTGTGATGAGATTGAACAAACGCAATTGATCAAAAGATTCCATAAGAAAGCCATCCGACCCGCCGATTACTTCTCCAAGATCTTTGATCAAAATATCTATGAGCATATCCGTCCAAAGATTGAAAGCCGATTGCTGCACATCCTGAACAACATTGGCGACAAGCCACTGTTCTTGATGAGCAAGGATGGATATCCGGCGGAACAGGAACTCAAAATAGCGGATAAACCAACCAGCATCTTGTTCCATTTCAGAAGGAATGAAACGGAAACACGCTATTTCCCAACCCTCAAATATGATGGGCTCCGCATGGAATTCATGTACAAGAATGCAGATGTGATCGTCAATCAACAGGCCTGGTTGCTTTTGGAGAATGTTCTCTATCATTTTGATGAGGAACTGGAGGGCAAGAAATTGACTCCATTTTTGAACAAGAGGTTTATTTCAATCCCTAGGAATACGGAGAAAAAATACTTCGAAACCTTTGTGACCTCATTGATCGAGAAGCACCATGTTTATGCCGAAGGTCTCGAGATCATCAATTATAGGGAACAGGCGATTCCTCAACTAAGGATTGTCTATAGTCCAGACCAAGAGGCTCAATTGCAATTGTATTTTGAATATGGGGAATATAGTTTTCCTGCCGGTGCACAGCATCCCGTAACGGTTCGCTATGTCTATGACAAGGAAAAGGATTCCCATCAATTCTACAGAATAAAAAGGTCTCTGCAATGGGAGGAAAAGAAAGCCAAGACCTTAGAAGATTATGGCTTGGAACGAGCGGATGCCCTATTTGGATCATACCTGCCTGTTACTGGGATCAATGGCTATCGTATTTCCAGCATTGAATGGGTCAATGAGCACCTTTCGGAATTGACTGAGGCCGGTTTCCACATCGTCCAAAACCATAATGATAAAAAATTCCTGATCGGCAAGACTACTATCAGCATTGAGGTCACGGAGAAGAATGACTGGTTTGATATTTCAGCGATCGTAAGATTTGGCGAGTATGAAATTCCTTTTATCAATCTCCGTCAGCATATATTAAACCGGATCCAGGAATTTGAATTACCAAATGGTGAAATTGCGATCATTCCTCAAGAATGGTTTTCACAATACGAGCATCTTTTCCAATTTTCTTCCCAAAAGGAAGGCATTCGATTAAATCGAACACATATTGGCTTGTTACACGATGTCACCGAACATACACAAGTCAGTATGCAACGGAAGCTGAACAAGCTTGGCGAGTTTGATGAAATTGCAGACATCGAGGCCCCAGTGGAGTTTAAGGGCTCTTTACGCCCTTACCAGAAAGCTGGTTACAATTGGTTCCATTTCTTGCAGGAATACCGCTTTGGAGGTCTTCTGGCAGATGATATGGGCTTGGGTAAAACTGTTCAGACCTTAGCATTATTGCAGCATCAAAAAGAGAATCTACCCGCTGACCAGCCTAAGACCTCCCTTTTGATCGTGCCGACTTCCCTGATCTTTAACTGGCAGAAGGAAGCAGAAAAGTTTACCCCGAAATTGCGGGTCTTGTTACATACTGGAACTTACCGCAGCAAGAACAATTTTGCTTTCAGCCATTTTGATTTGGTGATCACGACCTACGGCGTGGCACGTATTGATGAGGAATTATTATCTGGTTTTTTCTTCAATTATATTATTCTGGATGAAAGCCAGAACATCAAAAACCCAAGGTCAAAATCCTTCTCCGCGATCAAACATATCAAGGGGAAGAACAAATTAGCCTTGAGCGGTACCCCTATCGAGAATTCAGTAGCCGATATCTGGTCACAGATGTCTTTTGTCAATCCTGGACTTTTGGGCAGTTATACTTATTTCCAAAAGGAATTTGTCCTAGCTATTGAAAAGAAGAAGGATGAGGAGAAGGCTAGACGTTTGCAGGCTATCATTAAACCCTTTGTCTTGCGAAGGACCAAGTCTCAGGTTGCAACGGAATTACCACCTAAATCGGAGCAGATCTTCTACTGCAGCATGACCGAAGAGCAGTCTGAATATTACGAGAAGGTAAAATCGGAATACAGGAATGCCCTGCTGGACGGCGCTTTCACAGGGAAAGCTACTCAGATCGCCCTATTGCAGGGTCTTACCAAGCTCAGACAATTGGCAAACCACCCTCTGATGATCGACAGCCAATACAAGGATGGTTCCGGAAAATTTGATGCAGCTATAGAGACCATGGATTCCATCCTGAAAGAAGGAAACAAGGTCCTGATTTTCTCCCAATTTGTAAGGCATTTACAGATTTTCAGGGAATACTTCGACAAGAATAAAATCCGATATGCTTATTTGGATGGATCTACCACAGATAGGAACAATGCCGTAAAAGAATTCAAGGAAAATGAAGAAACCCAAGTTTTCCTGATCTCAATCAAAGCTGGTGGCGTTGGTTTGAACCTAACGGAAGCGGAATATGTTTTCATTTTAGATCCTTGGTGGAATCCAGCTGTAGAGCAACAGGCCATAGACCGTAGCCATCGAATCGGACAGACTAAAAATGTATTCATCTATAAATTCATCGCGAAGGATAGTATTGAAGAGAAAATCCTCGCTCTTCAAGGTATGAAAAAGTCCTTGGCAAGTTCGTTGATCAGCACGGAAGAAAGCTTTGTGAAATCACTGAGCAAGGAGGACATCAATGAACTATTTAGCTAATCCAATTTTGCTAAATATTACAATTCGCAGCTCACAGGTATTTTTCTTATAAATCAGGTATTTATCCTAGGATTGATGGATATCGATGCTTCTATATTGAGAAACAGTAATTGCCTTTTATCCCACACCTCAATTAACCCAATTTTATCTTCTAGCCAAACTAAATTTAACTTCTTACTAAATGACAGTGGCAATTTTTACCCTCTTTCCATAATCTATTATTAGCTCTCTTTGAAGAAAACCTAAGCCAAACTACAAGAACAAAAATTTCACTTCCAATTGCAGATTACGATTAAAATTCCCCTCCTCCATATACACACAAATATTATCTTGAATTAAATTTTAACCGTTACACTTTTTCTTAAAAAGACTGTATTGTCTTTTAAGATTATCGAATTTAAGGCATATTAATCTTTTGTGTTTAAACAATTACAATTTTTCTCATTATTTAATAACTGAATTAAATATATTTACATAATAGTACAGCAAACACCTAAAAAACCATTCAAATGTACAAACTAGATTTTTTCACGGAATATTGTCAGTTCTACCTTGTGAACAAGACAGAGGTCAGTGAAACAGACAGCCTCGATTTCTGGAGTGACGAGGCTCTTGAGGAGCGCTTAGCGGTGGACATGGATGTGCTGGGTGTATCAGTAGAGAATGATTTCTCCATCGTGAAGGGCGAGCTTGAAGTTTTAAATGCCCCAAATGAAGAATTGGATCCCCATGCCGACCATATTGTAGAAGGGAGCCTGAAAATTACAACTGGGGCCATGGAAATACAAGATTGCCCGACAAGCGAAACCATTCTTTCTGTTCCACTTGACAATGACGATTACAGGGTTAGGATTTACTCATATAACTTGGACATGCCCTATAACCAAAACAACCCAGAAAAGCCGCATGATCATTATCGGATAGAAGTTTGGAAAGAAGCGCCTTCTGAACGGAAAGTACTGAAACTATGGTCCCCAAACTATTAAGTAAAAAAATGATACTTTGATTAACGCCTTACAAAGTATCCTTCAACGCTTAATGCTCAGCCCCTTTATTATCCTTCTCCTCATCACTATACAACAGAAACCTATCAGCAAAAAGTTGGTTCTTCTTCAAGTCAAAGTAGGTATGGCTCCTTAATTTGCCTTCTATATTGATGTCCTGCGTAAATTCATAATAATGTGCCTTTTTGAGAGCTTCTTTCTGAGCATTGTCAATCATTAGGAAATCGACTTGATAATAATAATCGTCAGGGCTAGATGAGGCTAAACTCAAGTCTTTGGCATTGAATGGTACAATTTGTATGGTCCTATCTTTTAAAGTCCATTCCTGAGCCTTTATTCCAATAGATTTATTAACGTCCGTTTCAAGGTTGGGCTCTCCTAATTCTTTATAAAGAAGAGATAGTACGCTGTCCCTAGTCTCCTTAGATTTATAAAAAGCTAAGGCTTGATAAGCTACTGGTTTTTTATGGAGGTCAGTCAGCACGGAAACAGTCTTGAAAAAAAGTGGCCCATAGGCAGCGATACTATCTTTAAAGGAGCTTTCTAGAAGATATCCGAAATCTTCCTTGGGGACTTGGATATGAAGGGCGCTAATAACAGGGTCTTTAATCCGATATGCCAGCTTCTCATCACTCAGCTCATGTTGTTTTAATGATTCAAGGCTGGCTTCATTTTCTTCGACCATCCATTTTCCAAAAACAGCCATAACATCTTCGTCGAACTTAGAGTTCTTCAACTCCAAAATATTGCCATGGTTATTGTTTTCCGCGCCTTCTTTACAGGAAATCAATAAAAGAAGTAGCATACACAAACTGATCAGGGAATTTCTCATAAACGGAATGATTGGGATGATCTATACTATAAATATACCCAATTTACAGTTGGGTATATCGTTAATTTCCAAACATTTGTGAATCTGGTTAAGTCCAAAGAAGAATAGCCCCCAAAAGAAAATGGGCAATAAGTCGCCTTATTGCCCATTCAATAAATCATTTATTCCTTAAAGAGCGGCTCTAAAGTTAACCACGCTTTCAGTTACTTCTGGAAGACTGTTTTCCCAGTTGTATTCATATTCAGCAGAAAGCATTCCTTTGAAATTCTGACGCTTTAATTCTGCCTGTACTTCTTTCATTCCTAATTTACCTGTTCCCCAAATTACATCGTGTGCTTTTTTGTCACCAAATGCATTTAAGTCTTTAAAGTGAACATGGTACACTCTGCCCTCCAATTTTTTAAGGCACTCAATAGGATTTAATCCTGATCTCATCCAGTGGCCAACATCTGCCGCAGCTCCCATTCTCTTACTTCTTCCCTCTAATGCCTTAAGCACTACATCAGGATTCCAATAATGTGATGGATCTGGGTGGTTGTGGATCGCCACTTTGATATCGTATTTATCGCAAAGTTTAGAGATATAATCCAATTGGTTTTCCGCTGGCTCGGCATTGATTACCTTAATATCAAAGTCTTTTGCAAATTGGAATACTTTTTCCCATTCAGCTTCATCCTTTGCACCAACAACACCATAAGCATGTACAGTAATTCCCCTATCTTTTAAAAGTTTCTTTACTAATTGACGTCCTTCAGGTGATAGTTCATAAGTCATTTTCTCGGTGCTACCGCCACCTACCGTTTGGCCTGGAAAGGCTTCTACATAACGTAGGTTTGCCGCAGCGATCTTATCCAATGCCTCCGCAAAAGAAAACAATCTGAAGGTATAAGCTTGAGAACCTAAATGCCAGCCTAACTTTTCTTCAGGAAATGGTCCTTTGGCCTTTGCGGTTCCTTTTGCCGCAGGGACATTGCTAGAGCAGGATGAGAAAATTACCAAGGCAACTGCCATGCATCCTACAAACAATTTACTAAGTTGTTTCATATAATTTGATTTAAGTTGAGTTCTTAGTCTTGAAATTTTGGCACAGCTAACTGGATTCGCTCGATGACTTCATCCTTGCCTAATACCTCGGCAATCTTGAATACATCAGGACCGAATTTCCCTCCAACCAACATGATACGGAATGGCATCATCAATTCACCCATCTTCATCCCTGAGTCCGCGATCTTTTGCTTGAAAAGAGGCTCAAGTGTTGCAGCATCCCATGAGGACTGATCTTTGAATAGATCGGTTACTTCGTTAAAGAAAGATGTCTTGTCTTGATTCCACTTAGGTTTTACTGCATCGATATCGTAATTTGCTGGCTTTTGAAAGAAAAATGACGCTTGCTCCCAAAAATCTTCTATGTAAGTTAATCTTTCTTTAACTAAATCAAGAATAGTTTCCACAAAATCATCTCCATATTCCGCTGTTTGAACAGCATGTTTCTCTAATACTGCCTTCACTTCTGACAAAAGTTCTGTATTAGGAGCACGTTTAATCCATTCTTGGTTGTACCATTTCGCTTTTTCGAAGTCGAATTTAGCACCGGCCTTGCTGATACGCTCCACAGAGAATTTCTGGATCAGCTCATCCATATCAAACAGCTCTTGTTCGGTCCCATCGTTCCAACCTAATAGCGCAAGCATATTGACAAATGCCTCAGGAAGGAAGCCTCTTTCACGGAATCCGGTGGTCAGATCACCTGTTTTAGGATCATTCCAATTCATCGCATAAACCGGGAATCCTAAACGGTCGCCATCGCGTTTACTTAATTTACCATTTCCATCAGGTTTCAAGATCAATGGAAGATGCGCCCAATTAGGCATTTCATCTTTCCAACCTAGGTATTCCCATAATAAGATATGTACTGGCGCCGATGGCAACCACTCTTCACCTCTAAAGATGTGGGAAATCTCCATGGCTCTATCATCAACCACAACCGCTAGGTGGTAGGTAGGCATACCGTCAGCTTTTAACAAAACCTTGTCATCAACAAGATTTGTCTCAAAGCTCACTCGACCACGAATCATATCATTAAAGGATACTACTTCGTTTTCTGGCATCTTAATACGGATGGTATGTGCAGCACCCTCGGCCAACAAGCGTTCTGTTTCCTCTTTCTCTAGGGAAAGGGAATTCCTTAAACTCATGCGGTTATCGTGGGCATAGCGAAAGTTAGGATGTATCTTTCTCTGTTCTTCTAGTTCTTCAGCAGTGTCAAAGGCATAATACGCATACCCTTTTTCCACAAGTTCTTCAGCAAACTTCCTATACGAAGGCTTACGTTCGCTTTGACGGTAAGGACCAAAGTTGCCGGGTTGGTTAGGACTTTCGTCAGGATTCAAACCACACCATGCTAAACATTCCATAATATATTCTTCGGCACCGGGCACAAAACGGGTCTGATCGGTATCTTCAATACGTAAGATGAACTCGCCATTATGGTGTTTCGCGAAAAGATAATTGAACAATGCGGTACGGACGCCGCCTAAATGTAATCCGCCTGTAGGACTAGGTGCAAAGCGGACCCTTACTTTTTTGTCTGAACTCATAAACACAAAATTAAGCAATTATTACTTTTCTTTCTCGTAGCAATCTTAAAATGATTAATTTGGTTGAATTGAAGAGTTATGAAGCAACATCCCTATCGGTACAATAAACAACAATGGAAGTTTTTCCTTTTTTTATTTGCGGCATTAATTGCTGCTGCATCGTTGCTTTATTCTAATTATTTAGTCAAGAACCTTTCAAAATCAGAGCGGACCAAGGCGGAAGTCTGGGCTATGAGCACCCAAAGTATTGTTTCCATGCCCGATGTGGACGATCAGTTCATCAGTTTTATCTACGCCGTGCGGGACAGTCTTTCCCTCCCTGCCATTATCACCAAGGAATCTGGGGAAATCATTTTCTGGAGAGACCTGGATAGCACAAAGACCAATATCCATCCCTCCGCTCAGGATTCGTCGATTTCCTTGGTCTATGATCCTCCTTACTTCGAAAAGCAATTAGAGAAAATGAAAAAAGCACATCCGCCAATCCATATTTCCTTGGATACCGGCGAGAAGTGGCTCGTATACTACCATGATTCCAAAGCGCTGAGCCAATTGAGGATTTTCCCTTATATACAACTATCCTTGATTGCTGTTTTCCTGATTGTTGCCTATACCGTATTTAATTCTATTCGGGATTCAGAACAGAATTTAGTCTGGGTGGGTATGGCGAAGGAAGCCGCCCATCAGCTAGGTACTCCTATTTCTTCCATGATGGGTTGGCTGGAACTGGCCAGGATAACCTACCAAGGAAAGGACAACTCCCTATTGGACGAAATGGAAAGGGATGTGCAGCGACTGGAAATCGTAGCAGACCGTTTTTCCAAGATCGGATCAACTCCCTCATTATCAAACCATGTCATCTTTAAGATTGTAGAAGATTACGTGAATTATTTCAAGGTACGGACCAGTAAAAGGATATCATTTGAGCTAACTGGAGACCAACAGGTGGAAGCCAAATTGAATGTACAGGTATTTGACTGGATCATCGAAAACTTACTGAAGAATGCTGTAAATGCCATTGAAGGAGAAGGAAAAATCACGGTCAACATTTCGGAAAACATTGCAAAAGAAGAAATTTTTATAGACATTAGTGATACAGGAAAGGGAATCCCGAGATCAAATTGGGAAACCATTTTCCAACCAGGATATACCACCAGACAACGAGGCTGGGGATTAGGCTTAAGTCTCACCAAGAGGATGGTATATTATCATCGAGGACAAATTTTTGTTAAAGAATCTGAATTAGGAAAAGGTACAACATTTAGAATTGTATTAAAAAGTAATTTACGCTATGAACCAACTCAAATCTGACGAATACCCAGCGATTTTCAATGACTATATCGAAACCATTACTGGCGACGTTATGGAAGAATTGAACGAACAAATCGAATCTTTTCCTGAATTTATTGCGAGTATCCCGGAAGAATTGGGCACTTTTACTTATGCCGAAGGGAAATGGACCATCAAAGAAGTGCTTTGCCATATCCTAGATGCAGAACGGATCATGACCTACAGGGCCCTGAGGTTCGCCCGCAATGATATGACCGCATTGGCATCTTTTGAGCAGGACGAATTCGTTGCCAATGGTAGACATAACGAAAGAAAACTAAAAGAGATCTCTGAAGAATTTGTCCACCTTCGAAAAGCAAACATGTTCCTGTTCAACTCCTTTGATGACACAGAACTAAATAGAAAAGGAATGGCTTCGGATCGCTTGATCAGTGTGAGAGCCTTCTTATACATTATTGCAGGACACCTAAACCACCATGTTACTTTATTGAAATCCCGTTATCTAAAAGATCAAAATTTGAACAACAATGTGGTATAGAGAATATAGTCTAGAAGAAATTAATGGCCTCTTCGCCATCAATATGACTGGTTTCTTGGACATCAAGGTCGTTTCCATCACTCCGGACTGCCTTGTGGCCGAAATGCCAGTAACCGAAAAAGTAAAACAGCCCTATGGCCTATTGCATGGCGGTGCCTCCTGTGTATTGGCAGAATCAGTTGGTAGCATAGCTTCCAATATGGTCATCGATTCCAACGAATGGGCTGGTGTAGGATTGGAGATCAATGCCAACCATATCAGACCAGTAACGAAAGGTTTGGTTCGCGCAACCTGCAAAGCTTACCATATCGGAAAGACTACCCATGTATGGGACATCCAAATTCACAACGAACGTAATCAGCTGGTATGCATTTCAAGGCTTACCATTGCTGTGATAAAAAAACCAACAGCCTAAAAAAACAATTTGTTCCAACATCTGTTGAGCCTGTATCATAGCGATATGGTTTTATGATACGGTTTAGGTTTTTAGAAGAGACATTAGCTTAATGTCTCTTTTTTATTAACTAAAAAATCTTCTGCCCTGACTTCCTAGACTCTTGACGCAGTGGAATAAATGGATTTTTTCTTCCAAATGCAATCGATTGCTTGTTATTTTGCGTTTTAAAATACCGAATTATTTTATTAGCCTTGTAGCTACCTTATTATTAATTTGTAAATCAAATTTATGAGTAATCAAAATAATCAATCGACCGTAGGGCCAATGATCATCATTGGATCCTTGTTTTTTATCTTTGGTTTTGCGACCTGGTTAAACTCTCTATTAATCCCCTATTTAAGAATTGCTTGTGAACTGACTGAGGTGCAATCTTACTTTGTGACCTTTGCTTTTTACATTGCTTACTTGGTGATGGCACCGGTATCTACATGGGTATTGAATAAATTTGGTTTCAAAAACGGAATGGCTGTATCCTTAGGGATCATGGCAGTAGGTGCCTTATTGTTTATTCCAGCAGCTTATTCTAGAACATACATACTATTCTTATTAGGATTGTTCGTTATGGGAGGTGGATTAGCCATCCTACAAACAGCATCCAACCCATATATTACGATCCTTGGACCTGTGGAAACAGCAGCCAAACGGATTAGTATCATGGGAATCTGTAATAAATTTGCAGGTGCTTTAGCACCAATCATTCTTGGATATTTCCTTAAACTGGATGAAGCGGATAAAGTGAAGAATCAATTGGCAAGCATGAGTCCGGAAGAAACCAGCATAGCATTAGATAAAATTGCTCTCCAAGTTGTTAACCCATACATAGGAATCGTGGTAGTGTTGATATTGTTAGGGTTTTGGATCTCAAAATCTAATTTACCAGAGGTAAAAGGTGATGAGGAAGAGGATGCTGAGCACCATAACCTAACGGAATCCAAACAATCCATATTTGATTTTCCGCACGTATTATTAGGGTTTATCGCATTATTTGCATACGTAGGTGTAGAAGTTTTAGCAGGTGATACGATTATTGCTTATGGTACTTTCTTAGGTATTCCATTGAATACAGCAAAATTCTTTACGGCATTTACCATGGGATCAATGGTTGTCGGATATATCATCGGAATCATTGCCATCCCTAAATACCTTTCTCAAGAGACAGCCTTGAAATCTTGTGCTATCTTAGGCATCATCTTGACTGTAGGAATTATTTTCACTGACGGGATGGTATCATTAACATTGGTAGGTTTATTAGGTCTAGCTAATTCATTGGTGTGGCCTGCTATTTGGCCATTGGCTTTAAAAGGAGTAGGAAAATTCACCAGTGCTGCATCAGGTATCTTGGTTATGGGTATCGCCGGTGGTGCTGTTATCCCATTATTATATGGTGCATTATCGCATTCTGTAGGTGCTCACCAAGCCTATTGGATCGCTTTACCTTGTTATCTATATATCCTGTACTATGCCGTTTCAGGGCACAAGGTCAGGAAAAAGACACATGCTTAAAATTAAGCAAGGCAATGGAGTTAGTGTACTAACTCCATTGTTTTTTTGAAGTTTTTCTTATCTTCGAATATTCTATTAAAATGATTATGAAAAAATTAGCATTAAGTATCCTTGTTGCGGCAGGGCTTGTATTGACGGCTTCACAAGCTGAAGCACAATTAAAGCTGCCTCAACCAAGTAGTACCCAGTTTATCCTACAGGATTTGGGAACCGAACAGATTAGTGTGGTTTATCAGCGCCCAAGTGCTAAAGGACGTGTTATTTTTGGAGATCTAGTTCCTTATGATCAAATATGGCGTACGGGTGCAAATGATGCGACCAATATCACATTCCAATCAGAGGTTATGATTGAAGGTAAAAAACTAGAAGCTGGTACCTATGCTTTATTTACCATCCCAGGAAAAGAGGAATGGACGATTGTTTTCAATACGAATGCAAAACAGTGGGGTGCTTATACCTACAATGCTGAAGATGACGTCCTGCGCGTTAAAGTAAAACCTACTACATTAGAAAGTCCAGTTGAGACTTTCACCATTGAATTTGATGATGTACATGAGCAATCATTAGATCTTTCATTAAGCTGGGAAAAAACAAAAGTTTCTTTCAATATCGCTGTAGATCAAAAAGAAGAGATCATGGCTGACATCGAAGAAGCCATGAAAGGTGATAAGAAACCTTACTTCCAAGCGGCTATGTACTATTTCAGCAATGATATTGATATGCAGAAGACTGTAGCTTGGATGAAAGAAGCTGACAAAGGAAACACCAAAGCGCCACATATCAAATATTGGAAATCAATTGTTTTGGCGAAAGCTGGCGACAAAGCAGGAGCGATCAAAGCTGCTGAAGAAGGCTTAGCGATTGCAAAAGCGAGCAACAACCAAGAGTATGTGAAATTGAATACTCAAGCGCTAGAAGCAGCTAAGAAATAAAGAATTATTTTAAAAGAGAAAGCGGAGGCCGTGTTATCGACCTCCGCTTTCTCTTTTATAGCAACTCCAGGTTTCTCTATTTAAGTGCATTAAATAAGATCTCTACCGGATGAAGCGCTCCAGTTCCCGTACCATCCATGATCTGATGTCTACAACTTGCTCCAGGAGCCGCAACCAAGGTATTCTCAGACTTTCCACGAACTGCTGGAAACAGCACCAATTCGCCTATCTTAATCGATAACGCATAATGCTCCTTCTCATAACCAAATGAGCCTGCCATACCGCAGCAACCAGAAGGAATCTCCTTGACCTTATAATTTGCAGGGATTTCCAAGATCTTTGAAACAATGGGTGACAATCCCCATGCTTTTTGCTGGCAATGTCCATGCAAAAGAATGTTTTCTTCCTTCGAGACAAACTGGTTAGATGAAATATTACCAACCATATATTCTTCCCAAATAAACTCTTCGATTGTCAATGCAAATGGCGCAATCCTTTCCGCATCAGCGATCAAATGTTCATCCACAAGGTCGACATACTCATCCCTAAAGGTCAAGATAGTCGATGGTTCCACTGACACCAGCTTAGTGTTTGAATTCAACCTGCCACGGAAGGTCTCCACATTCTTATTCGCTAATTTCTTGGCTTCACGGAGCAGGCCTTTCGACAATAGAGCTCTACCTGAAAACGCATGCGGCACCATCAACACCTCATAGCCTAACTTCTCTAATAGGATGATGGCTTTCTTGCCAATCTCAACATCATTGAAATTGGTAAACTCATCACAGAAAAAGTAAACGGATTTGATCGGTTCTTTATGTCCAGAAAAAGGTTTATCCTTCCCTTGGAACCATTTCCTTAAGGTCTTCGAAGCAATTTTAGGGATATGCCTTTCAGGAGCAAAGCCTAGAACATTCTTCACTAGACCTGAAGTCAGTTTTGACTCCACAACCCAATTATACAGACCTGATATTGGCTGCATCAACTGCGTTAAAGTATCCACATGAGCTATCATTCTAGAGCGGAATGGAATACCGTGGCTATCGTAGTAAGCCTGAAGGAATTCGGCCTTCAACTTAGCCATATCAACGCTGGATGGACATTCAGATTTACAACCTTTACAGCTGATGCAAAGGTCCATGACCTCTTTGATTTCCTCATGGTCAAAAGGATTTGCCTTCTCCGAATTGGTCAGCATTTCGCGCAGAATGTTGGCTCTCGCTCTGGTCGTATCCTTTTCATCCTTTGTGGCCATATAGGAAGGACACATCGTACCTCCCGACAAATGCGACTTTCTACAGTCACCGGAACCATTGCACTGTTCAGCATGCTGTAAGATAGTCTGCCCCTTATACCTGAATACGGTCTTGATCTCTCGATTAGTTTGCCCAGGCTTATATCGCAAGGAACTATTCATCGAAGGAGTATCCACTATCTTCCCAGGGTTAAAGATCCCTTCAGGGTCCCAGGTTTTTTTAATTTCTTTTAGCAATTGATAATTATGATCTCCGATCATCAGCGGAATAAACTCTCCACGCAAGCGCCCATCACCATGTTCTCCACTCAATGAGCCATGATACTTCTTAACCAAATGAGCAATCTCAAGAGCTATTTCACGAAACAACTGATTACCTTCTTCGGTCTTCAGGTTGATTATAGGCCGTAGGTGCAGTTCGCCTGTTGCCGCATGGGCATAATGAACCGCATATAGATTGTACTTCGTTAAGATCTCATTGAAATCCTTGATATAGGCAGGTAGATCCTCCACATCAACGGCGGTATCTTCTATCACCGCAACGGGCTTCTCATCCCCTGGTACATTGCTCAATAAGCCCAATCCGGCTTTCCGAAGGTTCCAAACCTTCTTCTTATCATCTCCCAATACCAATGGGAAGTGATAACCCAGGCCATGGGCCAAAAGATCCTCTTCAACAGCCTTTACCTTGCTCAGGATTGCCTCTTGATCTTCCCCGTCATACTCCGCTATTAAGATTGCTTCAGGATCACCTTCCACAAAAAAGCGGTTCTTGGACTGCTCCAGATTACTCTTCGTACATTCCAATATATATTTATCCATCAGTTCACTGACCAATGGATGATGCTTCAACACGATAAGATTACCCTTTAGGGCATCTTCCAAAGAATTAAAATGAACGCAAAGCAACCCACTTGGATTTACCGGCAATGGATTGGCATGTACTTTTATTTCAGTAATGAATGCTAGAGTACCTTCCGAACCACAGATCAGTTTACAGAAATTAAAAGGTTCTTTCCCTGCCGTAAAAGGATCGGTTTCCAGAAGCATATCAACAGCATAGCCCGTATTCCTACGATGGATGGAAGGCTTTGGAAAGTTCTCACGGATTTGCTCCTGATTATGATAGTTCCCCAGCATACTGCGGATGTCATGATAGAGCCGCCCTTCTAAATCGGGTTGATTACATTTCCTATCAAACTCTTCAAAGCTCAACGCTTTGAACGTTACTTCAGTGCCATCGCTCAGCAAGGCCTCGACCTCCAGCGTATGCTCTCGTGCACTTCCATATATCAATGAATTGGACCCACATGAATTATTTCCAACCATACCGCCAATCATAGCACGGTTTGCCGTGGAGGTCTCGGGGCCAAAATATAATTTATATGGTTTTAAGAAAAGGTTCAGTTCATCGCGGATTACACCCGGCTGAACCCGTACCCAAGATTCTTCTGGATTGACCTCCAGTATCTCGGTAAAATACTTAGAGACATCCACCACGATTCCAGCTCCCACGACCTGTCCTGCCAACGAGGTCCCTGCAGTCCTTGGAATCAATGAAGTCTTTTGTTCTCGGGCAAATTTAATAAGCAAAAGAAGGTCTTGCTTATCTTTGGGGTAAGCTACTGCAAGTGGCAACTCACGATAAGCAGACGCATCTGTTGCATACAACAGACGCATCTTTTCATCCCAATATAGTTCACCACTTAGTTGTTCTGAAAGCAGGGTTAACTGCTCTTCCATAAGTTATGATCCTTTAATTTGTGATGTATAGGTACTTTCAAATATTTTATCGGCATTGTTCGTTTCGAAGCCGTCACGACGATGCTCTCGCTTGATTTCCGCTTTGGCTAAATCTTTAAATTGGGGCAAAACACTACGTTCAGCAAATTCTACATAACTACCTGCAATTTCCAATGTTTTACCATCGGCAAAATTGGCGTCATACAAAGCTGAAACGGTACTGCTTTGTCTCAAGAGTTTATCATCGCTTGTTTTGATCTTGCCACCAGAAGTATTCAATTTAACACCAATGCTTTCCAAAAATGCATTGAACTCTTCTAGGGTATTATATCCATCCTTCAACTCATGGATTGAGATGGTATAATGGTTCAAATAATAGCGATTATAGATAACCCAAGCAGCATATTCACTTTCTGCAAGCAGGGTTTCATATTCAGTGGAAGTAGGTAGGTCCCATAAAGGTTTCTGCAAGAAGTCAGCCACTTGCTGTCCATTGTTCAAATCAAGTTGATCTACAGGGTCAGAAGTAATTGCTGCAGTATATTTCAAGATGATTTCTTGGGCGGCTTGGCTCAGCTCAGATACCCTTAATTGGGAAACAAATATTCTAGGATAGCTATCCGCTGGGGGTGCATACCAATGTGCGTCTAGTTTCTTGCCTTCAAAATAATAGTAATCCATCTTTTTGTAGCCAAAAGAAAGGAAGATCTTCTCGAAGGAAGCAATTCCTAAATTCGGGACACCTAAAGTACGGAATGCAATATGGTCATTTACGATGTCAGCTTGCGATTGTACCACCCCACGCTCAAGCAGCGCTTTGGTGATCTTATCTACATCTGAAACATTCGCTCGGTAATGTTCAAACAAATCGTTCAACACTATATCAATAGGCTTTTTTTCGTCGAAATGCATAACAATGAATTTAGTCTTATAATTTGAATAAAGTTATCTAAAAATAATCAAACAAAAACTATTGTTCAGTAAAAAATAGATAACAAAAAATATTATTCAGGAAAACTACAATTCTTCCGCTAAAATCTTCTCCAACTCCTCCGCGGTCAGGTTCATATTGATATTTCCATCCTTTGCGAAGGAAATCTCTCCGGTTTCTTCCGACACAATAACGGCGACAGCTTCAGACACTTCCGTAACACCGATTGCTGCTCGGTGCCTCAGACCAAACTGCGGCGGCAGATCTTCACTATCCGACAATGGAAGTACCGAACTCGCGGTCATGATCCTGTTGTCTACAATAATGACTGCACCATCGTGCAATGGGGAATTTTTGAAAAATATACTCTCCAATAATCTTTTGGAAATCGGCGCATCGATCACGGTCCCACTGGTCTGGTAATATTCCTCATCAAAATACCTTGAAAACACCAAAAGTGCCCCGGTTCTCGACTTGGACATATTCTGGCAAGCCTCTACAATAGGCTTGATAAATTCCACATTCTCTCTATGGGTAGATTTCTTACCACCAAAGATGGACCATAAGAACTTTTTCCGTCTCAGGGAGATATTTTTACCGATATGTAAAAGGAAGCGACGTATTTCCTGCTGGAAGACGACAATCAATGCAATGGATCCTACAGAGATAAATCCACCGAATATCTCGGTCAATAGGCGCATCTCCATCTGCTTTACAACTAGATAGATACCGTAAAACAAACCCACACCGATCAAGATATTTACGGCTATAGTCCCTTTGATCAAGCTATAGACATAGTAGATGATAATTGCCACGAGCAATATATCGATGAAATCCAGTAGCCTGAAGCCACTTAATAGATTGAAGTCCAAACCATCCATACTTCCTGCAATTTAAAAAATATTATCCATTGATGAACCTATTTAAAATCATAAAATGATAGGAATATGGCAGTGCAAAACAGTAAATTTGTAAAAAGGAGCAAAACTATGACTAAACTTTCTGTAAATATCAATAAAATCGCTACCCTGAGAAATGCCCGTGGTGGAAATGTTCCAAACCTTCTTGCTGCAGCCTTGGCTTGTGAGAAATTCGGTGCACAAGGAATTACCGTACATCCAAGACCTGATGAGAGGCATATCCGCTATCAGGACGTTTATGACCTAAAAGCTAATATCAGTACAGAATTTAATATCGAAGGTAATTGCCGCGAGCAGAAATTTATAGACTTGGTCCTTGCCAATATCCCAGCACAGGTTACTTTGGTTCCTGATGAAGAAGGACAGATAACTTCAAACCATGGTTGGGACACCATCAAGCATCGTGACTATTTGTCTGAAATGGTGAAGCTTTTCAAAGATAAAGGAATCCGAGTTTCCATCTTTGTCGATCCAGTGGAAGAATTGGTAGAGGCTGCCGCTGAAACCGGAACCGATCGTATTGAACTGTACACCGAAGCTTATGCAACCGATTTTACCAATAATCCCGAACAAGCAATCGAACCTTATGTCAAGGCCGCACTAGCCGCCCAAAAGGTAGGCTTGGGATTAAATGCAGGCCATGACCTTGACCTCAATAACTTACAGTATTTCCATCAGAATATCCCTGGACTATTGGAAGTCAGTATCGGCCATGCCTTGATTTCCGATGCCCTGTACCTAGGTCTGGAAGAAACCATCAAAAGATACTTAGCTTGTCTGAAATAGAATAGACAAAGCCTCAAATAAAAAATGGGAGCCAGTTTCTGCTGACTCCCATTTCTATTTTATTACGACCTTAATGAATCGGTCTAAAGATTCTATTCCATCTAATTTTGGACAGGAATGAACCATTTTCGTCCCAGCTCAACCAAGTAAACAAGGCTTTACCGACAATATGGTCTTCCGGCACAAAACCCCAGCCTCTCGAATCCAATGAATTATGGCGGTTATCCCCCATCATCCAATAGTAATTCATATTGAAAGTATAGCTGTCGGCCTTCTGTCCATTGATATAATAGCCATCCGATTTCTTTTCAAAAGTATTCCCTTCATATACTGAAATAGCTCTTTCGTACAATGGCACCGTCAATGAATCTAATTTCACGGTCCATCCTTTTTTAGGAACCTGGATTGGCCCAAAGTTATCATAGTTCCAAATGATCCCATTGGTATACATTGGGAAAGCTTGGAAACCTGGATTGGCATCCCCGGGCTCATAAACAATCTCTTTAAATTCTTTGATGTTAGACCATTTCTTCACTTCTTCAGCCTCAGATTTCGTCATGTGCATCGCATACTGGCCCATACTTGGATCTGTATACAGCATGTCCATTTCGATACGCATATCCAACAATTTCTGCAGGTTAAGACCATTCGGATCAGTGATCACCAAATAGTTGGTTTGAAAATCCTCATCTGTAAAAGCAGGCTCTCCATTGACAAACAGTTTCGTGCGTTCCATGGAAATAACATCCCCTGGCATCCCTACACAACGCTTAATATAATTTTCTCGTTTATCGATAGGTCTATTGAATGGTGCATCAGCTTCCATTGGGTAGTTGAAGACAACCACGTCATTTCTTTTGATATCCTGAAATCCCGGAAGTCTCTTATACGGGATTTTGATTGCTTCAGAATAAGCTTTACCCCCTGTGATTGGCATGGTATGGTGCGCAAATGGAAATGCCAAAGGAGTCATCGGAACCCTAGGGCCATAGTTCAATTTACTTACAAATAAGAAATCACCAACCAAAAGGCTTCTTTCCATAGATCCAGTAGGAATCATATAAGCTTCAATTAAGAAGCCACGGATCAATGTAGCGGCAACTGTGGCAAAAATAATGGCATCTGCCCATTCCCTAGCTACTGATTTTTTATATGGATATTTCTTTTTGAATTCTTCGGTAGTGGACTGTCCTAGATATTTCACATTAGGATCTCTGCCCCACATCGGCAATACGATAAATGGAACTAAGACTGCAGCCGCATTTTCCCAAAATCTACGTTTCCCAAAAGATTTGATCAGGTTTAATAAGAGATCATACCCAATAAAGATATTTACAATCGGAACAAATAGCCACACTATCCACCAAGTCGGCCTTCCGACCAATTGCGCCATGACATATTGTGCATAAACAGGAACAAAAGCTTCCCATCCTTGCTTGCCTGCTTTCCTATACAATAAGTAAAGTCCGTAAGCAGAACCAATGATGTATATGGCTAAAATGATATACCACATATATTATTTATTAAAATCAAACATTTCAGTCACCTGATAGAACCCTTTTTTACCTAAAAGCCATTCAGCCGCAATAACCGCACCCAAAGCAAAACCTTCCCTGCTATGGGCCGTATGCTTAAATTCGATTTGGTCAACCTCTGAGCTGTACAGCACGGTATGGGTACCAGGAACCTCTTCTATCCTCAAACTTTCAATCAGCAATTCATTTGGTTTTGGAATAACTTCCTCGCCTGATCCCTCCACCGAATTGACCCAGGATTTCTTTTCATCACTGTTCTCCAAAATTCCTTCAGCAATGGTGATTGCTGTGCCGCTTGGCGCGTCTAATTTATGGATATGGTGGATTTCTTCAACCTGAACATCGTATTGTTTATAGGGATTGACTGCCTTTGCCAACATCTTGTTGATATGGAAGAAGATATTCACTCCAATACTGAAATTAGAGCCATATAACAAAGCTTGATCAGCTTCCAAACAAGTGTCTTTTACTTCGTCCAAATGTTCGTACCAACCGGTAGTACCAACTACTAATGGCAGGTTGGATTCAAAACAAAGACTGATATTTTCTAAGGCTGCATTAGGAGTACTGAAATCAATAGCCATATCTGCATCTTCCAGATCTTCAGAAGTAATGCTGTCCCTATTTCTTTCATCAACGATCAGAACCACCTCATGCCCTCTTTTCATGGCGAAGCGCTCGATCAGTTGCCCCATTTTTCCATAACCTAATAAAACGATTTTCATATAGTTAATTGGTTTTTATTTAATGGTAAAGGTCATTTTCAAACCCGGAGATACAAATCCATTTCCAGAAAAAGTACCCATACCCGGTGTATAAGCGTAATTTGGAAGTAAAGTCGGTGAAACTTTAAAACTTAGATCATTGCTGATATTCCAACGGTTTTTTAAGATTGAATCCACGTAGGCCTCAACCACGTTCAATCCGTACCAACCTACAGTCAGCAAGATCGTCAGATCTCGGTTCCTACGTCCATAATCTTTCTGTTGGACCAAGCCCTGAACAGTCCAGCTACTATTGATCCCTAAGGATTCATGATTGGAAGGCTGTCCAAATTCTTCCCGGTACTGTAACTCATTTAAGAACTCCTTATAGTACCATTGCCAGTAATTAAAGGTCAGACCTGCACCCACAAATCCTCCATAGATTACTGGAACTTTAATCCACCAAAGGCCTCCGTTGGTATATTGTCCCCAACCAGGTAATATCAAAGACCTTTTCCATGCTATCCTGGTCAATCTTTCGATTGCCAACCTTGCCGAATCCTTACGGATATCCTTATAATAAAATTTCTCGCGCTCCTTTTCAGCTTTTATTCTGGCTTTCCGTTCTGCGCGAGTCTCTTTTTTGACAGTATCTTGTGCCGCTTTCTTCAGAGAGTCCTGCACTTGAACCATCTTCGTAGAGTCAGGAATGGTATCTTTCACTTGGCTTTTGAGGCAAGTAAAAGAAAAGATCATCCCAAAGAGCAGTAAAAATTTATACATTACCAGTCTAACAACTCTAAAATTCGGCTCAAATCATCCTCCGAATTAAAAGGAATCTCAATGGCTCCTTTTCCTTTCGTAGATTTCACGTTCAATTTTACACGAGTGGCAAATTTTGAAGCCAGGTCATCCTCAATCTTTTGATATTGAAAAGTCAATGGAGCCTCTTTCTTGCCCTTTTGCTTTTTATCCTTAGCTTGTTGAACCTCACGGACCAATTGCTCGGCCTTACGAACCGACAGTCCTTTTTCAACAATCTCTTTGAAAATAAATAATTGCTTATCGATCTCTCCGACATTGATCAAGGCCCTAGCATGTCCCATGGATAAATCGCCATCACGGATTGCCGCCTGGATCACAGGAGGAAGTTTTAATAAACGAAGGTAATTGGTCACCGTAGAACGGTTCTTGCTCACGCGGTCACCCAACTCCTCTTGTTTCAGACTACACTCTTCGATCATACGCTGGAAACTCAATGCAATCTCAATGGCATTCAGGTTCTCTCGTTGAATGTTCTCGATCAAAGCCATTTCTAGCATCTGTTGATCGTTTGCAGTCCTTACATAAGCAGGGATTTCGGTAATACCGGCCAATTTGGATGCTCTCAACCTTCTTTCACCAGAAATCAATTGGTATTCATTCTTTCCGATCTGACGTACGGTGATAGGTTGGATCAAACCTTGTACCTCGATAGACTCTGACAGTTCCCTCAGGGCACCTTCATCAAAATCTGTCCTAGGCTGAAAAGGGTTGATCGATATCTGTTCTACTTTAATAAAGTTTATGCTACCGGCAGGAGAGCTCGGTGTCTTGCTCGCAGGAACATCGGCCGTCTTGTCTTTAGGACTGCTGATCACTTCTTGCTGAAGCAATGCCCCCAAACCCTTGCCTAATCCTGTTTTCCGCTGTTGTGCTGCCATACTATACTGTTACAGTTTGCTTATTCTCTTTTAATAATCCATTCTTCTCCAAAATCTCACGCGCAAGGTTCAAATAATTGATTGCTCCTTTACAAGATGCATCATGCATGATCACTGAAATCCCGAAACTTGGGGCTTCACTCAAACGTGTATTTCTCTGAATAATTGTATCAAACACTAAATCATGGAAATGCGTACGCACCTCTTCCACCACTTGGTTCGATAACCTCAAACGAACATCGTACATCGTCAATAATATACCTTCGATCTCCAGTTCGGTGTTCAATCTTGTCTGTACAATTTTAATCGTATTCAACAACTTACCCAATCCTTCCAATGCAAAATACTCACATTGTACCGGAATGATCACTGAATTTGAAGCCGTAAGTGCATTGATGGTAATTAGTCCTAAAGATGGCGAACAGTCAATGATCACAAAATCATAATCATCCTTCACTTCATCCAAAAGCCGTTTCATCTTATATTCACGCTCCTCCAGGTTGATCATCTCAATCTCCGCACCGACCAAGTCGATATGGGCTGGCAATAGATCTAAATTTGGAGTATCGGTGGCCTGTATTGCTTCTTTTGCTGTCACATCATTCACCAAACATTCATAAATACTGGTTTTAATGGCGCGAGGATCAAAACCAATTCCAGAAGTGGAGTTTGCTTGCGGATCAGCATCCACCAACAAAGTCTTATATTCTAACACAGCTAAACTCGCAGCAAGATTGATGGAGGTGGTTGTTTTACCAACTCCTCCTTTTTGATTGGCTATGGCAATAATCTTTCCCATTGTGATTCCTCAATTTTTGAAAATAATGTCGACTGGCATTCTTCCCCTTCGATATGCAAATTAACATACCTTAATGATATTAGACACTTAAATGATGTTAAATTTGCTAATTTTGAAGCGAATCTCATTCTATCCAGTCAGGATGCTAAGATACGAAAAATAGATTTAGGTATTGATACCGAACGCTATTGCTTTTTACATGTAACATCAAACAATGAATTTAATTATCTCAGGCACAAATAGAAAACGTTCCAACTCATTAAAAGTTGCAAAATTTTATCAAAAGGAATTGTCAAAAAGAGGCGAAGAGTTTGAGATACTTTCCCTTGAAGATCTTCCTCTTGATATCATTGACACGGATCTCTATGGAAAACGCAGTGAAGCCTTTGCCGAGATACAGGAAAAAGTGTCCGCCGCTAAAAAATTCGTGTTTATCATACCTGAATACAATGGTTCCTATCCAGGTATCCTAAAGGTCTTTATTGATGCCTGCGCCTTCCCCGCCTCCTTCTACCATAAAAAAGCGGCCTTGGTTGGCGTTTCGACTGGTAAATATGGGAATATCCGTGGAGTCGATCACTTTACTGGCCTCTGCAATTATATGCGGATGCATGTATTACCCTTAAAGATCCACATCCCTTTGATCCAGAACGAATTGAATTCAGAAGAAGAGTTCCAAGACCCAATTTCCTTGAAATTTATCATGGAGCAAATCGATGAAATTGAACGTTTTTAATCTCCAGCTCTTCTTTTAATTTCATCTGTCATATTTTCTTTATACAAGCCAATCTACTGGGTGGTCCCAAAATTTTATTGATTTTTATTTTTACATTTAATCCTTTGTAAAATTTTAAAAATCAACAACTATGTCGACCAACCCTATCAAATCCTTGGCAATCGTACTTTCATTAGCCCTGGCTTCCTGCAACCAAACTTCATCCGTAAAGGAAAGCCCAGCAACTACAGATTCTAGCACATTTTTCAACGCAAAGGACTTGACCGGATGGCATGTTTACAACCGTGGAAACATGGAATCCAAATGGAAGGTGGACAATGGCGAACTGATTTGCGACCCGAAGGCAAAGGGTGAATTCGGAGATCTGATCAGCGACAAAGAATATCAAGACTTTGAACTAGATTTTGAATGGAAAGTCAAAAAAGGAGGCAACAGCGGTGTTTTCATCAATGTCCATGAAGACAGCACCTACGCGGCAACCTTTGCCACCGGACTGGAGATGCAACTGCTGGACAATGCCAATGCCGAACCCAGACACCAAGTCGATTCGACTCACTGGGCTGGCTGTCTTTATTCAGTAGAATGCATTGGCAGCAATTCCAAACCAAACCCTTACGGCGAATGGAACAAAGGCAAGATCAAACAGCAAGATGGACAGGTGACCTTCTGGCTCAATGACAAGATTACCTTCCAAGACAGTATCAACAGCCCTGCCTTCAAACAAAAGATAGCCAATAGCAATATGAAAAACTATCCCGATTTTGCTACCTATCCAAAAGGAAAGATAGCTTTCCAAAACCATACAGACTCGGTTGGTTTCAGAAATATCGTGATCAGGGAATTATAGCCCTGAATGACCAAAAGGAGCAATTTCTTTAATTAAATATTAACCCAGACGACAAAATATAATCCCAATGTCATAAAGGAACTATTATTTATAATCATTCTAAATAATACCTACTTTTACTCCAGCAAAGAAAACAGTTTCAATTATACAGAAGTCCTGTTTACCCGCATGAAGATAGGCATGCGGGTAATGCAGGCACAATAAAAAAACGGGATTGGCTATATATGGACAACTGTCGCCTAAGAATTCTCTCCAAACATGACCAAGGCTTCATCAGTATGCCGGAGGGTCAAAATATCATTCACCTTTGTTTCAACAACATCCTCATTAACTTCAGTAAAGAAGATTTCATTATGTTCCGAAAGATCGTAAAGGACATCTATGCAGACAACAGTCCTGTAGCTTTTCCAGATGGCCGAGAACGGATCCTCTTGAATAGCCCCTATTCAGGAATTAATTTCTCCTTCAACCACTTTGAAATGACTGAATTGGTCAGGTCCCTAGATGAGGCGTTTTACATGGAAAGAATCTATTCATTTTTGCAATAAGCAGGCTTCAAGAAGCTTCTTTCCTATATTCTCTCCTTTCTGGAAGTCAGCACATCATGCTGAAAAACAAATTAATTATTTGGCTTTGAATAATTTGCCAATCCGGCAGCAAAAAATATCTATAAAATATTTTGTAAATCAGAATTAACCCCTATATTTGCACACCGCAACAGGGAAAAGGAGAATTAGCTCAGCTGGTTCAGAGCATCTGCCTTACAAGCAGAGGGTCACTGGTTCGAATCCAGTATTCTCCACCAAAAAAGACTAAGCTCAGTTCATTCAGAGCATTCCGACTAAAGTCGGAAGGGGTCAACAAAAAAAGGAGGCTTAGCTCAGCTGGTTCAGAGCATCTGCCTTACAAGCAGAGGGTCACTGGTTCGAATCCAGTAGCCTCCACTACCGAAAGAAAAGCATCAAGAAATTGATGCTTTTTTTGTTATCCCTCTTTTGTTTCAAACCAACCATCTAAAATAATGTTGCCCCCATGGGCAATACATCTCAAATATAGTTTTTTCACTGTGTCACCTTGAGGAACGAAAGGTCTCGGAACCATACTAGCCATGATTGCCTTAGCGAACAGGTCCTACACCTTTCGGTGTAGAATGACAGGATCAAAGTGGGGAAAACCATACTGATTCTTCACTTTTCGTTCAGAATAAGAAATGTCCAAGAGAGGAATTCAGAGCGCAGCGAAGAATCTATTTCTTGTTATTTATAAGAAGACGGGGTTATTCCGAAATCGTAAGATGAGGAAACTATTTCAAATGAAGTGTGGAACGTTCCGAGAACCTTCGGGCAGGCCCTACCATGACACGTTTGTTAAATCTGTGTTTCTAGATATTTAGACCTATATTTCCTTTCCAGAAGATTATTTTTTATCTGCCATACATCCCCAGCGGGGATGAATTATTTTAGCATGGATGGTAAACAATAAAGGGCTAATGCAAAAACGATGTTCGATTAATCGAACATCGTTTTTGCGCGACTTCCAGGCTAACGTGCCATGTCTGTTAAAATAATGGAACCCCAAATGGGGTTATATATTTAAAAGACAAAAGAGCTAATAGATTTTCATTGACAATATGCTGTCATCACCTTCCAATAAATTTAGTCCAAATTTTTACTTCTCAGGATGACACGAAAAGGGTACAAAAAAATATTTCACCCCCGCTAGGGGTTATACGTTATACAATCCGATTTTCTATAAAGATGTCACCCCCGCTGGGGGTTGCCCCCTATTCAATCTCAAACCATCCAACTAAAATAAGATTGCCCCTATGGGCTATACATCTCAAATAAAGTTTATTTTAACAGTGTCACCTTGAGGAACGAAAGGTCTAGCAACCATACAAACCATGATTGAATTAGCGAACAGGTTCTACACCTTCGGTGTAGAATGACAGGATCAAAGTGGGGAGAAGCATACAGATTCTTCACTGATCGTTCAGAATTCAAATTACCCTAGAGAGGGATTCAGAGCGCAGCGAAGAATCTATTTCTTGTTTTATTATAAGAAGACGGGGTCATTCCGAAATCATAAGATGAGGAAACTATTTTTCAAAAGAATCCTTACTGAATTCATTTCCAATTCTGAACGATTTAGTGAAGAATCTGTACGTAAATGTCTACTAGATTTTGTCATCCTAAATCTTCGATTTAGGAACTGTTCGCCAATACAATGCACGGTTTTATAGATATTGTAGTTTTGAACGTTGAGATACTTCGGATGATCCTCATAAATACTAAAAAACCATAACTTAATGACATTGCCCGCTGGGGGTTGGGATTAGATCATATTCAAAGATAGCGCCTAGCCACTATCCTGACCTCATTCGAGACACATTCGGAATTTTCGCAATATGTCTCGAACATGCCTCGAATAAAACCCAAATCTCATCAACCAAAATCCCCTTAAAAACCTACACCTTTTCACAAGATTTTCCCCATAATCCACACAAAAATCTCCCTCCCAGGCAAAAATTTTCACCAAGTCTAAATACTAAATACTCTCTACTAAATACTACTAAACACTAATCGTAAAACTTCCAGGATACACCAAACCTAAGGTTTGCAGGCGCCATTGGATAGCGTCTTACACTGTAATACCCATTGGGGTAGACATGTTGGTTGACGAAGTTATAGCTTAAGAAAAGATTGACACGATCAATGTTTCCGGTAAACCATAGATCGGCAATTGGATAAGTGGAGAATTCGATCCCTACGTTGTCATTATAGAACTGCCCGGAGTTGATGGAATAGGAAGGCGAACGGAATGGGGTATTGAAGCGCACGTCCATTCCCAATCTAAAGTCCATAACATTGTATAGCTTGTTTGCATAGTAGAAACTGTGCCAAGTATACAACTCAGGAGTAGCCAATACTGCCATCGCATCAGACTTTTGATAGACTACGCGGTTGTCCAAGTGGAATCGACGGAACTTGAAGTTCTGGCCGACGGTCAGTTTCAGAAGGTTCAAGTTTCCTTCTTGGGTAGGCAAGATGTTTCTAGCTCCCAATATATTGTTATCAGGGTTTGGAACTTCTTGAAAATAAGTATAATTGTTGATCAAGAAATATTCAAGCTTACCATTGAAACCCAACTTATCATTGGCATATTGGAAGGAAAGGTTTTGGGTCTTGATCTTTTCAAGATTCAGGTCTTCCTCTTTCCAAGAATGGTAGGAGAGATTTGCATTTTGGAATATCATCTCTGGCGACTTATTCTGAGAATAAGCACCGATCCTTAATTTCCCTAAGGTTTCATTCAAATGGATATCTGCATAGGCCTCATATAGGAAATCACCAAAATTTCGTCCAACCACAATCTGGTTGGCGGTAAAATTGACATCCACTTTGTCGGAAAACTTATATCCTATGGCACCTTTCACCATGGAGTTTTGGTAAAACTTGTTCAACACACTATCCGCATACCAGATCAGGTCGTTTTGGAAGCCCAGTTCGACCTTTGCTTCATTCTTGAGGTTTTTCCCCCGGAGATAGAAACTGTAGGTGAAATCATTGGAAATGGTTGTTATTTTCGTTGTATCTTCTACCCGCACCAGGTTGTTGAAAGGTAGGGCATTATAAAGATCCGCTTGATTCTTGAAGAAAATAAATTTCTGCTGTCTGATACTAGAATTATGTGCAACGACATTCGTAGGGTGGATTTCTGCATCAGGGCCATTTCCACTAACCGTATCGATCCTACCCATAAAATAGGATTGTCTAATAAAGAAGCCGAGGTCTTTCCATTTGCTGTACGGACGATTGGCCTGAATACCATCTAATTTCACTGGGTAACGAGAGGGCGAAGTATTACTGGAAGTGTCCCTGAACAAGGTATCGTTCCTAACCGAACCGTTCTCTGTCGCATCTAGGGTATTGAAGGTAAAGTTGGACAAGAGGTTGTACCTTTTGCTTGGGGATTCGTACCAAGCGAATACGGCTCCTTTTCGATCACTATATTGTTGGTTATTATAAAATCCGTCGGTATTGGTAGCATGGTATTCCGCACCTATATTCAGGTGGGGATTGATATTCTGAGCCAATTTAGCTCGAAAGACCTGATCGTCAAAGAAGAAACCAACGGCATATAGTTCCGAGTAACGAGCTCGAGCACGGTAGTACTGGATGGAATCCGAATGCAGGAGATATCGTTCCATGGCATGGTAACCCGATTGAAAACCAATGGTCTTATTCGGGTTGAACAATAAATCGCGAGTCGCCAAACCATAAGAACCCAAGTTGATGGATGGATCCCAAGGGAGGTTCTGTTTATTGTAATATTGGAAATTGACATGGGAAGTATCGATCTGAAAGGTCTTGGTTCCCTGTTTCATTGTTTTCAGGTTGGTGAACCTAACGTATTTAGCCGTGAAGATCACCGAGTCTTTCTTATTATCCTCTGCATTACGCGCAGAATCCAATGCAGAACTGAACTCATCTTCAGTCTGGGCGTATAGTTTAGGAACAAGGCTAAACAACAACAATACAAACAATAACCTTCTTAGCATACTCAAATCAGGAACGGTACAAAATTTATGCCCTCAAAAATAGCGCAAAAAACCAAAATTATTGCAATGCAATCAATTCTTTTAAAATACTTGTCATTTTTGGTTCTGCCTGCGCGGCAACTTCCACTATTTCTTTGAGCGATACCGGTCTTAAATTCGGGTGGAAACCTTCATCCGTGATCACCGAAATCGCAAAAACAGGCAAGCCCATATGGTTGGCTACGATCACTTCAGGAACCGTACTCATCCCAACGATATCACCACCGATAATGCGCATATAACGGTACTCTGCCCTGGTTTCAAGATTAGGCCCCGGTGCCGAGACATAAACCACTTTATGGGTTCTGTACCCTAGGTTACTGGCGATCTCCATGCCCTGTTCTATCATTTTGAAATTATAGGGCTGGCTCATATCTGGGAAACGAGGACCTAGATCCTCATCATTGGTACCCCTTAATGGATTGTCTGGAAGTAAGTTGATATGGTCTTCGATAATGCCGATATCGCCTTTGCGGATATCAGGGTTTAAGGAACCTGAAGCATTGGACACAAATAGTTTTTGGATACCTAGACCTTTCATCACACGAACCGGGAAAGTGATCTCCTGCATGCTGTAACCTTCATAATAATGGAGTCTACCTTGCATGGCTACCACCTTACGGCCATTGAGGGTTCCAAAGATCAATTTTCCGGTATGGAATTCAACGGTAGAAATGGGGAAATTGGGAATATTGGAATACATCATTTGAAATTCCACTTCAATTTCCTCAACAAGTTTTCCAAGGCCTGTGCCTAAGATAATTCCGAATTCTGGGGTGAAATCGCCGATTTTACGACGGATAGATTGGATAGATTCTTCAATCATTTGATACATGTGTGCAAAAAAACTAGTTAATCAAACTTACTGTTATTTTTTTGCACACACAAATCAAAGGAATAGGCTTACTTTACAGCTGTCATGGGCTTTCTAACTTTTCCTGGGGAAGTTAACCATAACAAGATAAAGGTTGTCAAGCCATTATATACGATTAGTTCGAAACCGATTTTATATTCAGTCATCGGCAATAAGTAGGTCGTCAACAAGTACATCAATATCGGCGACACTACACAGATATAAGGTACAAGGTTATCCTTGACACGCATTTTGGTCAGGATACCGAAAGAGAACAAACCTAACAATGGACCATAGGTGTATCCCGCAATTTTAAAGATCGCTGAAACTACAGATTCATCGTTGATGACATGGAACAACAAAATAACCAATAACATAACGATGGAGAATGCAAAGTGTACATAGTTACGTTGTTTGACCAATTTGGGATCATTAGGATTTTCTTTTTTATTGAAGTTCAAGAAATCCACACAATAGGATGTGGTCAAAGCCGTCAAGGCAGAATCCGTTGTTGCAAAAGTTGCTGCCGTCAGACCCATCATAAAGATAATTCCAGGCACAATGGACAGGTGTCTCAATGCGATTTCAGGGTACAGGTAATCCGACTTGCCAAGATCAGCAATATTGATTCCGTTTGCATCGGCATAGAAATATAAAAGGGCACCTACCGCTAAGAAGAATAAATTGATCACCACAAAGATACCAGTAAAGGTCATCATATTGGTTTGAGCCTCCTTAATGGTTTTCATGCTCAGGTTTTTCTGCATTAGATCCTGATCAAGTCCGGTCATGGCAATGGTCACGAAGATACCGCCGATTACATGTTTCCAGATATTCCTCGGATCACCCAATAAGTTCTCCCAAATGAACACCTTAGAATAGGTACTTTCTTTAACCTTTTCGAATGCCTCCGTTACGGTCCAACCTAAGCCGTCTGCCATAAAATAAATGGACAAGACTACAGCTAAAAGCAGGAAAGTTGTCTGTAAAGTATCGGTAATAATAATGGTCTTTAATCCGCCTTTATTGGTATACAACCAAATAAGAATAAGACAGACTGCCACTGTTAAGATGAATGGCACGTTCCAAGCATCGAAAATATACCGTTGTAAGACGATGGCAACGAGATATAATCTAAATGCAGATCCGATGGTCCTGGAGATCAAAAAGATCATAGCTCCGGCTTTATAACTTTTGTGGCCTAAACGTTCTTCCAAATAAGTATAGATGGAAGTTAGGTTCATGCGGTAATAAAGTGGCAACAAGACATAGGCGATGATAATGAAGCCAATGGCATTCCCGAGGACAAATTGGAAATAACTGAAATTATTGGGATCGCTCAGGCCTGCAGGCGTATTGCCCACATCACCGGGAACCGAAATAAAGGTAACTCCCGATAGGGCGGTACCGATCATACCAAAGGCAACCATGTACCATTTGGCATTTCTGTTTGCGACAAAGAACGTGGAGTTATCTGAGGAATTCCTGGATGTAAAATAAGCTACAGCCAAAAGGAGCCCAAAATAAACCACAATAAAAGTTAGCAGGATAATTGGTGACATAGGTAGATCTAAATTTTATTTATTAAGGTTAAAATTATCGATCGCTTTTCGAACATTTCCGAATTCTTCGATCAGAGCAGTTGCAGTTTCTTCGTCAGTTCCGGTTTCTGCCATCACCATACGAACCCCTCTTCCTACCAATTTATGGTTAGAAAGCTGCATATCGACCATTTTATTTCCTTTAACTCTTCCTAATTGGATCATGACAGCAGTGCTGATCATGTTCAATACAAGCTTTTGAGCAGTCCCAGCTTTCATACGCGTAGAACCCGTCACAAATTCAGGGCCCACGATCACTTCAATAGGGTATTTTGCGCGAGCAGCGATCGGTGAGTTTCCATTACAAACCAAGCAACCGGTCGCAATGCCTAATTCATTAGCTTTATCAAGTCCGCCGATAACATAAGGCGTGGTGCCAGAAGCGGCTATTCCAAGGACAAAGTCGTTTTCATTGATGGCGTATTCTTCTAGGTCTTTCCAAGCTTGTTCAACATCATCTTCAGCGAATTCTACCGCTTTACGGATCGCAGTATCACCTCCGGCGATCAATCCGATCACCCAGTCAAAAGGCACACCATAAGTAGGAGGACATTCAGAAGCATCTAGAATTCCCAAACGGCCCGAAGTACCGGCACCGATATAGAACAATCGACCACCAGCTTTCATGCGGTCTGCAACAACCTTAACTAGGGCTTCGATTTGAGGGATAACCTTTTCAACTGCCAACGGCACTGTTTTATCTTCATTATTAATATTGGTCAGGATCTCAAGAACCGACATCTTATCTAGGTCTTGATAGTTGGAATCTTTCTCCGTGGTGTTGATCATAGCCTTCAGCATTTGCAATACATTCAATAACTTTTCGTAAATATGCGACTTTTTGCTAAAAAACGCAAAAACACGCAGGTTAATTTTATATCTCGTCGAGTGGGACGAATTTATAATTTTTATTCTTCAATAAATCAATTAACCTTTCTAATTGATTAAATAATTTATCTTCTCTTTTAGGGTCTGTGCCGAGGTGAACAATAATCTGGAATCCATTTAGTCCATTGCTCTGTTCATACTCAGTCAATTGTTTCAGAATCGCTTCTGAGGACAGATACCTTGTACCCATTTCAGGATAAGTGTAATCTGCCGCTGTTCTTAAACCTGGAGTAAAATTATACAGGTCCATGCCTAATTCCTTCGTCCAGGCTGCAATTTGCTTATTGTACCATTCATATGGAGCAACAAATTTGTCCATTCTCTTGATACCGATTGCATGGAGCTTACCTAAGTTTACCTGTAAATCATTGACAAACTCCGTTTTAGATAGCAAAAGGCTATCTCTATTCTCCCAAGGTGCATACAATAGATGTTGGTCAGAATGTGGACCTACATAATGTCCTTGGCGATATAATTTGTGGAGCAACTTTGCCGATTTCTGATCTTCCAGAAATCTTCCTGTAACAAAAAAGCTCCCTTTTACTTTTTCTTTTTCGAGTGTTTCTGCAACTGTTTGCAGTCCTTCCCTGAATTCGTCACCCGTAAAAATCAAGGTGACCTGCCTTTTACTGGTATCGCCCCTAATGATTGCGCCTTGTGAATCCGTTAATCTTTTTTTTTTGATTCACTCTCTTTTGCCGACAATAGATAGATCAAAGAAGCTGTACCATCCATAGTTGGTTCATTGGTGCTATAATCACCGAAATCGTCATGATAAACCACCAAATCACTTTGGAATGGAGCATATACATCCGGCTTGTACAATTGAATCCCGATCAGATTATTGTAGATCGCTGAATATACTGGCCCATCAACCAATCCCCCATCAATTGGGTAATTGTGTAAATATGTAAACGACGAATGAGGCTCAGTTGGTGTGTCACCATGAGCAGGTAATCCATAAACCATACTGGTTCCCCAAGGATTTACTCCGAACAACCAATCTATATTAGCTTGTTCTAACTCTTGGAACTGCTTGTCCCCCGAAGCTTCACGGTACCAAAGACATTGGATAGCAAAGGAGGTCGTCAAGTTATTGCTGCACCAAATAAAAGGAACACCGCGGTAGAACATGTTGTCCTTAGCACGAACATTTACCGCTTCGATTCCATCTTTATAATAGCCTAGGGCTTCTTTCTTTACCTTTCCATCTACAGATTTTGCTAATTCAAAATGTCCAAGGTTAATGAAAGGATAATATTGATAGTGGTTAGCAGTATCGCGAACCATCCAAGGCGTAACTTTTTCCTGTCGGGCAAAGTCTATCGCTTTTTGGATATGTTCTTGGTCTTGGTTCAGGTTGAACATAGTCGCTTCGGCCAATTCCATATCATCGACCCAGTTATCTTCTGCATAAATATAAGGAGATTTAACTGATACCGTCTGGGTTACACCCGGTTTGATATATGCATATTGGTAAGCAGTACCAGCTTTCTCCTTTAAAAGGGAAGCATAATCCGCGTTCTGATCTTTTAATAATTGATGCCCCAATCCAAAAGCACTTACGAATTTTGCCGCAGTGGAACTGGTCCCTGTGGTATTGTTCATGAATTTTCCTCTTTGCTGCGGCTTGCCATCAATAAAATAAACTGGTCTTTCATGGCCTCTTCCATATACTGAGTCTTGACCCGGTAAGCGCATAGCAGTATGATCACGGTCGTCTGCGATCTGGTTGAACATGATATTCGGTTTAGGATGCATTTTCACCAACCAATCTAATCCCCAGATTGCTTCATCTAAAACATCAGCAATCCCGTTTTTACCATCCAGCCCGTTTGCTTGTTTCTCATCAGTGAAAACCGAAGGAAAATCACGATAGGCCGCTAATAAATGATAAGTTGCATTAGCTGATGTGGTAGCATATTGCAAATAATCTGAAGCATCATGCCATCCACCAGCAACCTCTACACGTGTACTATCCGGCATGCCAACCGAGCTGGCATACATGGTAAAGCCATCGTGGGTATGGCAAGAATCTTGGAGGAAAGGGTTAAACAAGGTCCTTTGCTGGCGCATGTATCGCAAGGTAAAGTCCGCTGTGCCTTTGTACACCTCATCATTGATCTTAAAGCTTGGAGACTTGGTGCCATCATCGGCAAGTAGGTAGTATTCGCCGTTTTTATTGAACTTACTGAAGTCCAATCTATAGCCCAATTGGAAAGGTCCATATTGACCGAATTGCTTACCAGATTTTCCTGTGTAAACGGTCTTATTATTGTTTTTGTCTATTAAACTAAATTTCTTGATCCCTTTATTTCCTTTAGTCACCCATACAGCTACCTTTTTATTGTCGGGAAGATAGCCTAATTGGTTAATCCTTATCCAGGAATTCTCTTGTGCAAGTGCCTGAAAAGTACATACAAGTAAAATAAGCAAGGAAAGCACTCTATTCATCATTATTGGTTTAGTAGGTTAGCATTACGATTTTTCCGTCCATTGTACTTACAACAACTCTATCCTTCAGCACTAATGGCGGATTGATCATACCATTGGAAATCTTGTATTGCCAAGCTGTTTTTCCAGTTTTAGGTTCAACAGCAGACAACAATCCTTTGTCGCTGGGTACAAATATATATTTTGCGTTGGTATAAATTGCAGTTGGAGCTAATTCATATGGTAATTTTATTTCAGCCTTCCAATTTACATCCATCTTGTCGGCATTAACAGGTACTCCGATCAGCTCGCCATCCATGGTTTTTGCCAGGACTAACTTCCTATCTCTTGAAATTCCCATGGACTCCCTAACGCGGTATTCATCTTTCTTTTCACGCCAAATGGTTTGGCCCGTTTTTAGATCGATGGCTGTCATAAAGCGATCTGGAGCGACGATGAAAACCCGATTGTTTTCTACGACTGGATAACATGCCGCTGCAGAGAACATTCTATTGCTATGGCCATTGTCCCACTTCCAAACTAATTGACCGGTCTTTTGATCTAGGGCATAGAAACCGTTTTTCCAACTTCCAAAAATCACTTTATTATCAGCTAAGGTTGGCAAAGTCGAAACATACCCTTGAACATCTTTATAGCTCCAGATTAATTTTCCAGTCTTAACATCGATACAACGGAAGATGCCATCTGATGCTCCGATGTAGGCTTTACCATTTTTAACCGCTGGTGAACCCAGCACAGCTTTATCAGCTTCCAGCTTCCAAAGTTCTTTTCCAGTTTTCGCATGGATTCCGTAAATAAAATGGTCTGAGGAACCTACCACTACCACACCTTTATGTACTGCTGGAGTGGAATACACTTTTCCTCCAGTCTTGAAGGCCCATTGTTGTTTTCCGGTTTTCAGATCCAATGCATAGACCTCACCAACTGTATTGGCAGTGTACATCCATTTTTTATCGGCCGTAATTCCGGTACCAATATCCCCATGATCCTCGAATTCCCAAACCACTTTGGCTTGGCTATTCGCATTCAATGCATAGTTTGGTCGTTTTACACCTTGAGCAGCATCAGGAGATACACGTTTAAGCGGGAGTTTTAACCAATAGTCTTCGGTAATCATCAGAGGTCTTCTGACCCTGAAAAATACCGAGTCGGAAGAAACCGTTATAATATTATATCCACCAACAGCATCCTTTGCACGCAGATTAGATCTAGCCATTACACCTGGGATCCCTTCCCAATCATACAGTTTATTGATGTGGCCATGACCACAAAGCGCCAATTGCACGTTTTTGGTCTTGATGCGATCGATATTCTCGTACCAGTTATTCAAGGAAGAATCTAAAGGATAATGGTTGATGGCGATCAAGGGTTTATCTTGATCAGGATTGGCCTTAAAGATTGAATCCATCCATACTAGGTTTTCCCTAGGTACTTGACCCGGACTCATACGCATATTAGGCCCTGAGGTAGTCCCTATAAACTGGACTCCATTGTGTTCGAAAAAGAAAGTTTCTGCAGCAAAAACCTTACGGAAAGAGTTAGCTCCACTCTCCGACCAGTTACTGTCATGGTTTCCCGGAATGACATATAGTGGTAAGTTCAAGCTGTCCAAAATCTGCTTTGCCAAGGCCAGTTCCTCGTCGGAACCAAACTCAGTGACATCACCCGACAGAATCACGAAGTCAATGCCTTGCTGCTGATTTAAGTCCAGAACGGTTCTGCGTAAATCATCAGCTCCTGTAGCACCACCAACATGGGTATCGGTTACTTGAGCAAATCTGAAAGTCTGAGAAAATAGGTTTAATGGTAATAGGAACAGCAAAAATAATAGTCTTCTCATAGCATAAATATAGAGCAAAAGGTCAATTGCTTGACCTTTTGCTTAAAATTTTCATTAATTCCAACCCGGTGTTTGGGTCAAAGTATAACCTTGGTCTTGGTAAGCTTGGATCAACCCAATGCTTACTGGAGAAAGGTAGTTCTTAGGTAGGACAGGTAAACGGTTAGTGAAATTTCTAACCACATAGTAACCTTCCATTTCAGCATCATTGCTTCCATCATAAGTAACGATGGTACCATCTGCTTTTTTAACCTGTAATCTTTTTACGAATGCGCTTAAGATTTTTCCAGGGTTTTTCTTGTCGCCAAAATCTTTCACCCCGATAACCCATGAACCTAATTTATAGGAATCATTATTAAAGTTAAGGGTTTCCAATTTTTTCCAACGACGGATATCTTGGATACGAGCATATTCGAATACAAATTCCATACGACGCTCACGACGGATTTCCCACATTAGAGGAGATACATCAGCATCTTTATTAGGATCTGCAGGAATAGCACCAAGCATCAAAGGTTCTGTTTGTTTAACTCCTTTAGCTACAGCAACAGCATCCAATGGTCTCTTACGGATTGCATTGATGGATTTATCCAAGTCAGCTTGGGAAACCGCAGCGCCTCCGTAGTTTTCAGCTAAGATCTGTTTTGCCTCTACCCAGTTTAATACCACCTCAGCGTAACGAGCTACTGGTGCATCATTGGTATTGGTATTTGAGCTCCATTTCGCAGGATATGCTTTTCCAGAGTTCAAGAAATCTAAAGCCTCTCTACCCGCAAATTTATGGGCATAAACCAATGTACCAACAGCAGGTGAGTTAACCGTATCCATAAAAGTAGCTTCGAAACGAGGGTCACGAGTTTTTACCAATTCTTTCAATCTGAAGTTTTTAGCATTAGCTACTCCAGAGTTTTGGAAAGTCTTGCCATCGTTACAGATGAATGCTTCGATTAGGTTCAAGTTTGCTGAACGTGGTTGGTTTTCTGTACCATTGCTATAAGAAGCCACCGCATGTCTGATTGCCAAAGCATCATCATAGGTTCTGAAGAAAATGACCTCAGGGTTTCCAGCTAAGCTTTCCGAAGCAAACAAGCTCTTGAAATCAGAACCGAAAGTATATTTACCTGAATCCATTACGTATTGCGCTGCATCACGAGCTAGTTCCAAGTATTTCTTTGCTCTAGTTTTATCCAGGTTGTGGTAGTGTTGCCAAGAACCTTCAAATAACATCGTGTTGGAAATCAAAGTGGCTGCAACATATCTATTCAGATTGCTTACACCATCATTATCACGCATGTTTGCCAATACATATTTGAAGTCGTCATATACATGGTCCATCACCTCAGCACGAGGCGTTCGGTCTTTGTACTGTTCGTCCATATTGGTCGGGTCAACGACATCACCATAATATGGAACATCACCGAAATTACTAACCAAACGGCCATATTCATAAGCTCTAAAGAATCGAGCAACTGATGACCAGTGCTTGTATTCATCTTCTGTCAACTTTGGTTTTGCAAAGTTCTCGATACGGTTCAACATCAAGTTGGCCTTTCTGATCCATACGAAGTTCCAGTTAGGACCTGGGTGCTCAGCACGTAAAGATGACACCAATGTACTTGTCGAACCTCCAGCATCAGTAGGAAGACTGGATAGCAAGGCTAATTGTTGGTTCTCTGATGTTAAATCGTCGGAAAAGTTATAACCTGTTAGCGGCGTATAAGCTGTCCCGAAGCTGGAGTTATACCCAACAAAGAAGTTGGTATAAAAGTCATTTGCAAAAAGACGCAAGTCATTTTCATTTCTCCAGTAGGTCGGCTCTGAGTCCACCATGGCGTTTAACTCCGGTCTATCTAGCAGGGTATTACAGCTGCTGAAAAACAGGGCTGAACCTAAAAATAAATATGATAATTTTTTCATTGTCGTAAGGATTAGAAGTTTAACTGTACACCGAATGAAGCAGATTTGAATGATGGAGTACCAACCCCAGTTCTACCTGTGTTATAGTTACTTTCATTAAACATGGAGAATCCAGAAACTACCTCTGGGTCGATTGGCAAGCCATTCAGTTTATCCCATGTAAAGAAGTTTTCTAAAGCTACATATACACGTACATTGCTCAATTTAGCTGGAGCGATAAAGCTCTTAGGCAAAACATATCCAAATGTGATGTTCTTGATTCTAGTGTAAGATAGATCCAATAAGTATTTAGACTGAACCTGCATGTTGTTGGCATCATTGCTACCCGCATTATTGAACGCAGCTGGATAGAAAGCACCTGTGTTGTCTGGTGTCCAGTAATCATCTACGATTGCTGCTGGCATAGCACCATCCGCGGTATTATAACCAGCGATTGCCAATGCACCATTACCCCACATTGCACGTTGTCCTGTTCCTTGGAAGAAGATAGAGAAATCGAATCCTTTATAATCAGCGCCTAATCGTAAACCATAGTTATAACGTGGGGTTGTGTTACCAATGATTTTTCTATCACCTGGATTATCCACTGTACCATCACCGTTATCGATTTCACCATCACCGTTCAAATCCTTGAATTTCACATCACCAGGACCGAAGTTGAAGGTATTGGTATTTTCTAAACGTGGTTGGTAAACTCCATTAGGATCTTTTAATTGGTTAGCTTTTCCATCACCATTTGCATAGTATTTGGTCATGTCTTCGGTCAAATTGATCAACTTAGGTTTTCCATCAGCCCCTAGCACGAAGTCATCCATTTGGTAAAGCCTGTCAGTTTCATAACCCCAGATATCTCCATAAGCTGCGCCATCATAGTAAGAACCTGTGGTTCTTTGGCTAGTCACATTATAGAATCTCGAGATCGCATCGTCAAAGTTTGCACGAACATTGATACCTAGACCATTATTGAAACGGTGGTTATAGTCTACTGCTACTTCATAACCTTTTGTTTTTAAGGTACCGAAGTTTCCAAGAGGTGCAGCACCACCAGTAGTCCAAGTAGTACCTTGCAATCCTACGAACATATTGTTAGTGTTACGCACGTAATAGTCGAATACCAAACCTAGTTTGTTGTTTAAGAAACGAGCATCAACACCAAAGTCAATAGTTTCTAGATCTTCCCAAGAGATATCTCTTAAGCTGAATGTAGGCGTTGGTACTCCATAGTATTTATTCTGACCACCGATCCACAAAGTCTCGTAAGGGAACATGTTTGGTGTATACAAACTTGCTGGAACGGCTTGGTTACCGATTACCCCGTATGAACCTCTAAATTTCAAGTGAGACAATGCAGGTTTAGCCCATTGCATGAAGTTTTCTTCTGAAGCCACCCATCCAGCAGATGCTGATGTAAACCATCTCCAGATCAAATCATCCACGAATTTTGAAGATCCATCATAACGTGCATTTGCTTCCAAAAGGTATTTGTTTTTGAAGGCATAGTTCACACGACCAAAGAAACCTACCTGACTGGTCCAATAAGTACCACCAGAACCTGTTACTGTACCTGAAGCAAGATCGAATTGCGGATTGCTCAAGTCAAGTAGGTTAGTTTTTTGAGTCCAGTTGTATTTACCATAATCAGACACCAAGTTAGAACCCAGCATAAATTTGAATTCATGGCCGTTCTCAAGGTTTAGATTATAAGTAGAGAATGCATTAAAAGTATGTTTATACTCATACGCTGCACGAGCATATACGTGGTCAGGGTTTGCACCTGGTGCCGTATATTCGTGAGTATTCAAGTCGTATGCTGCAATTGCTCCAGGAGAACCTGCAGGCACTACAGCTCCAGTATTATCTACATAAACCTGGTTACCATTAGCGTCTAAACGCTGAATCGGAGCGATCCAGCTATTCGCTGCTGTAAAACGAGTACCCGGTCTAAACCAATCGTAGTCTTCATTGGTAAAGTTGTAATCCACATCTAATCTCCAGTTCTTGGTCATATTGACTGTTGCACCAGCATTCAAGTTGATGTAGTTACGTTTCATTGATGCTTCGTTTGCATCTTCGTACTCCGACCAAGGGCTACGGATTTTGCTTCCGTTCTCATCCAATCCCATTGGATAAACTGATGACCAACGGTACATGTAGTACCAAGGATCGGCAGTGGTAGAGTTGGTTGCATAAGGATAAAGCTTTTGACGTTGGGCAAACATTGCTCCGGCGCGTAAAGTCAAGTAATCACTTACATCTGTTGATACCCTTACTGCTGCATTTGCTCTTTTGAATTTATCGGAGTCTCCTGCTTTCAACATACCGCTTTGAGCGATGTGTCCAAAAGTAGCGGTATATTTAGTTCTACCTACAGAACCATTTAAGGATGCATTATTCGTAATGGTTGGAGCCCATTCCCTTACCATGTAATCGTAAGGATCATAGGTTCTCAAACCAATTTTACGAGAAGTATTGGTTGGGTCAACAATCCAGTCACGTCCGAAAACAGTTGGATCATTTGGACCTAAAGTGGACCCATACTTATCATCCCATTCTTTCGCCATTTCATATCCTTCTGGAGTTACATAGTAGAAAGCACCAGAAATATTTGATCCAACACGTTCCATCGCATCTTTGGTATATTTCAACGCATTGATCCTACCCATTTCATATTGTTTGAAAGGGTTTTGGAACGAGAAGTTATTGGAATAGGAAATATCGATTTTTTCACCTTTAGCACCGGTTTTGGTGGTAATCAAGATAACACCGAATGCAGCTTTAGCACCGTAGATCGATGATGAAGCGGCATCTTTCAATACCGTAATGGATTCGATATCGTCAGGGTTCACATATTGGATACTTGGGATCTCCACGTTATCCAATAAGATCAAAGGATCTCCTGAAGCCTGCAAGGAAGCAACTGCACCACGGATTTTGATACGTGGATCAGAACCTACCTCACCCGATGGAACCGTCACGGTCAAACCAGGGGTTACCCCTTGAATACCACGACCCACATCTGCGATCGGACGACCTTCCAAGTTATCTTTTACACTGATTGTAGAAACGGCACCAGTTAAGTTACCTTTCTTTTGAGTACCATAACCCACGACAACAACCTCATCCAACAGGTCGCTGGAAGATTGAAGCGTTACGTTCATGGTATTTCCAGCTACGGTAACTTCTTTGGATTCATATCCCACATAGGAGAATCTTAAAGTCGAACCTACAGCGGCCGAAATTGAGAATTTACCTGATTCATCTGTAGAGGCTTTCACGGAGGAGCCTACTACCGAAACAGTAACACCAGCTAGGGGACCATCCGGACCACTTACCGTACCTGTTACGGTATTTTGCAGCACCGATGAAGCATTTGTCCAGCTAGCATGGTTTCCAAGTGCAACAATACCTTTGTTTGCCTCAAAAGACGCATAAGTCGGCATTGTTAAACCCAGAGCGAGAGAAAAGAGTATAAGTCTTCGCATTGCTTTAAGATTAATAATTTATAATTTTTGTTATCATAATTCGGCTTATTCCCATCTAACTGAAACAACCGAGTTTGTTTGCGTGATAAAATGTTTTCCAAGCATCAAATGTCCCATTATGCGAATAGGCTCAATTAAATTGAGCCCTCACATGCTTGTTTTTCATTTGAAGTCTGGGTAGATCAAATATTTTGTTCTCATTTTCTTGTATTCATCCAATTCAGGTTTCCAGCTGGCACGGATTTCATCTTCTGTCTTTCCAGCAATGATTTGCTTTCTAAGTTCATCCGTTCCGGCTAGCTTGTCGAAGAATTCTGCTCGCACAAAAAACTTAGACTTGTCTGGCATTTTATTATAGAAATCGAGTATGTATTTTAATGTGAATTTCTGTTTGTCGGCATCTAGACCTCTTAAGTCTAGACCGTAATTGGTTGCGCCTTTTCCTTCTACGTGTTTAGCCATACCTGCTTTTTCACCTGGAGTAAAAGTAAAATCTCCATAAACAGGATCAGTAAACCCAACCACTTGGAAAGGCCAGTCTGTACCACGTCCAACTGAAATATCAGTTCCTTCAAATAGACATAATGAAGAATAAAGGCGTACGGATAAATGGTTTGGTAAACTTGGTGATGGAATAACAGGAAGGTCGTACATGCTATCATGCGTATAGCCTAGAACCGGGATAACGGTTAACTTGCATTGACGTCCTTCTTCCAACCACTTCTCACCATTGATCATCTTTGCCAGCTCTCCAACGGTCAAGCCGTGGACCATGGCAATTTTATGATAAGAAACGTTGGATTTGAATTTATCGTCCTTACGAACAGGACCATCAACCTGGTCTCCACAAGGATTAGGTCTATCTAGTACGATCAGTTCTTTGTTGTGTTTAGCGCAAAGCTCCATAACTCGGTGCAAAGAAGTGATGTAAGTATAGAACCGAGCACCCACATCTTGCAGATCGAAAATCATGACATCAACCGACTGTACGATTGAATCCTGCTTTTCATTTCCACCATATAGGGTAAATAAGGGAAGACCCGTTTTAGCATCAACATCATTGCTGACCTTCTCACCTCTTTCGATATCACCACGGAATCCATGTTCAGGAGCGAATCCAAATTTAAGGTCTACTTTCTCCCTTAACAGTACATCCACCAAATGTTCCTTTTGCGGACCTACAACAGAGGTCTGGTTACCCATCAAACCGACTTTCTTTCCCTTCAACAAAGGCAAATAAGTAGTAAGCTGATCGGCAGCAGGTACAATGGTTTCTTGTTTTACAGTTTCAACGACAGGCTGTGAGGCATTTGAAGAGCTATTCTTCTTAGTTGAATCACAAGCACTTGTCAATAATAAACCAAGAACGGCAGAATATAAGAGTATGTTTCCCATTAATTAAGATTCGGTAAATTAGTTTCGCAATAAAAACTGGATAAAATTAAGACAAATACCGCACAATAAAGCAAAGGAAACTGCAAAATCTGTCATATTCCGCAAAATAAAACGCAAAACACGCACGAATCAGAAATTAGAGGTGTAAAAATCTACATGAATAATAGAATAGAATCCTTGAAATTTAACTGATTAAAGCATTTAGCTCCGCAACCGATTGCATGAGGAAGTGTAAATACTACACATATAAGTAACATTTACGTGACACTATCGTTACAGTAAATATTTGTAAAATAAAAAAGCAGGAAAGAACATACTTTCCTGCTTTTTTATAAATTATTTTTGTTTAAATACTATTCTATAGCTTCACCAGCATAGTCGCCTTCGTTTCCTAAACGGTCAATTGGCTTTACAGCAACAGCATTTAATTTATGTCCATCCTTGCTCTTAGGCAAGCTCAATTCGGATTGTGGACCATCCAAGATCTGAATGTCCCAAGTATCTCCATAACGCGCATAAGTAACCCATTTAAATACTTGTTCTGGCTGTTTGTGGAGCCATTTCACAAATACACTGCTCGGTTGATTGGTCAACAACAGGGTTGGCTTCAAGATTGGATTAGCAGACAACCATGGGGATGCCGGAACTAAAGCTTTCTGCGAATATGGACCATCATGCAATGCTTTTAATAACATAGGGTTTTTGGTCAATCCCGCAATACTCCAATGCACTGCACCTACGCTATTCGGAATAACTTCGCGAGTAACCGCAATTTGGCGTTTGATTTCATCTGCTCTATTGGCAGCTCTAACTTCAACTGTATTCAAGCCAGGCCATAAGTGGCGGTTATGCTTGTTTTCAGATTGCCACCATTTCAATAAGCTGGTAAAGCTCTGTCTCGGTGGATGGATAGGCCAATATAATTGAGGTGTGAAATAATCGATCCAACCTTCATTTAGCCATAATTTTGCATCTGCATATAATTCATCATATTGGGAAGAACCAGTAACCCCAGAAGGATAACCTGGTTTCCAGATACCAAAAGGACTCAAACCAAACTTAACGGAAGGTTTTTCTTTTTTGATCTCCGTATAGATGCGTTTAATGAATTTATTGACATTATCTCTTCTCCAATCTGGGCGGGTCAGGTTGCCACCATTCTTTTTATAGGCAAACCAAGTTTTGTCATCAGGAAAGTCTGCTCCACCATTATAAGTTGCATAAGGATAGAAATAATCATCGAAGTGAACTCCATCGATATCATAACGTTTCACAATATCCATGACCACCGAAGCGGCATGGTTTTGCGTTTCTTGACTCGCTGGATCAAACCAGTACATTCCGTTCCTAAGCCTAACTACATTCTCTGGTGACTTGCGGACTAGGGATTCGCTGGTCACCTGGCCTCCATTGCTATGGTGCGCGCGGTAAGGATTTAACCAAACATGCAGTTCCAATCCTCTTTTATGGGCTTCCTCAACCCAGAATTCTAAAGGATCGTAATAAGGACTTGGTGCTTTTCCGATGGTCCCGGTCAAGAAATATGACCAAGGCTCTAAACTGGATTTATACAAGGCATCAGCAGAAGGTCTTACTTGGAAGATAACCGCATTGAAATTGTTGTTTTTCAACATATCCAATAGGTTGATAGCCTCTTGCTTTTGTTGTTCTGTCGATAGATTGTTTTTACTAGGCCAGTTGATATTGGCTACTGTTGCTACCCATGCTGCCCTAAATTCACGTGGCACATTAGGTAAGTTTGCTTTGAATACCGGTTTTTCTACAGGTTTCTTTTCTGCCACTTTCTCTCCTACAGGTTTTTTGGCCACCGGTTTCTCAACGGGTTTTTCATCAGTTTTTGGAGCTTCTGTTGGAATCTCCTGGGTAACCGTAGCGGTTGGCTGCTGCAACACTTTTCCTTGCCTTCTCTTCGACCCACAGGATAATACCACCACCGTCATCAGCACAAAAAGACAAAGACTTAAGATTTTTCTCATCATAAATTCATTCTTAACCCACAAAATTAAGACTTTTATGGGCTATCCTACTAATTGTAACTTATTCTTTATATGTTAAATAATTCTTTTTCCTTGAAAAACAACTTGTTGCACTTGGAAATCTTGGTCAAAAACCAGGACATTGGCGATAGATCCTGAGTTCAGATTACCTAGATCATGGCGTCCAAAAAGTCGTGCAGGGTATAATGTAGCCATTCGCAGGCTTTCTTCTAGACTTATGCCAACCTTTTCGACACAGTTCTCTACGGCCTTCAGCATCGTCAAGGCAGATCCGGAAAGAGTGCCATCCGGCATGGTATAATGATCCTCATTGAAAACATGCTGATATATCCCTTTGTCACATTTTGCTACGGCATCTGTAATCAGGAACAAGCGTTCTCCCATTAATTCTTTGGATATCTTGACGGTTTCAAAATCGGAGTGAATCCCATCCACGATAATCGAAGCGCAAACCGCATCATGATTGAAAGCTGCGCCCGGCAAGCCAACATCACGATGATGGAGCGGTGACATGGCATTCCAAAGATGGGTCACGGCAGGAACTCCATGGTCAAAAGCATGGGTTGCTTCCTTATAAGTGGCTGCACTATGGCCGGCTGTTACCAACACACCTTTTTCATTTAGGTAGTCAATACATTCTTGCTCGGTAAGCTCAGGAGCTATGGTCATCATTTTAACCACATCCTCTTTGCCTTCAACAACTGACCCTAACAATTCTAAACTAGCTTTTTGAATCAGTTCCGCAGGATGCGCACCTCTTTTGGCTGCATTTAGGAATGGCCCTTCCAAGTGAAGCCCTAAAGCAACTTTGGGTTTAGCTTCTTCAAAAACTTCAATGGCTTGATTAAACAGCTCTAAGGTATTGGTCGCCAAAGTGAGCACAAAAGAAGTACAGCCTTGTTTTAATAGATTCTGTTCTATGCGATGGATGGAATCCACGGTCAATTCAGCAGAAAACAAGTCTTCACCTGTTCCATAAATCTGCAAATCAATCAATCCGGGACTTATATTGGCTCCTTTCACGTCCATTAATTCGAAACCCTCTGGGACATCGGCTTCTGGGACAATACCAGCGATTAGGTCTGAATCTATTAAGAGAGCATGTTGTTCATATATTTCATATTCGGTAAAAATCCTACCGTTTACTAGTGCGAGTTTATGTTTCATCCTGCAAGTTACTTATTGTTCGCTTTTGTTGAAAATCCAAGTGCCTAATCGTATATTAGACCAGCGAAATGAGATTTCTGTCCTATATCAGAACCTCATTTTTTAAGAATTATTATCAAAGAACAATAAAATCATGGCACAAAAAGAAATTCTGAATACAGATAAGGCTCCAGCAGCCATCGGTCCATACAACCAAGCAATAAAAGCAGATAAAACCCTTTATGTTTCGGGTCAGATTCCATTGATCCCAGAAAGCATGGAATTAATCACGACTGGTGTAGCTGACGAAGCTCATCAAGTATTGAAAAATGTAGGCGCAATCTTGAAAAACGCTGGTTATGACTATTCAGATGTTGTAAAGACTTCTATCTTTTTAAGCAGCATGGACTATTTTGCAACTGTAAATGAGGTCTACGCCGAATATTTCAAAGAAAACCAACCAGCAAGGGAATGTGTTGCGGTAAAGACCTTACCTAAAGAGGTAAATGTGGAGATCTCCGTAATTGCCTGGAAAGGATAAAGAATAGTAGAAAAACTATTAATAAAGGAATGCCAACAATATTAATTGTTGGCATTTTTTGTGGATTCCTATTGCTAATTATCAAAATTTCCCCTTACCGAAAAACAGTATGCCATTTCAACTGTTACTCACCCATATCTATATTACAGAAAAACAGCCATTTATTTTAAGAAGGTAACCTAGGTCACTTTTTTAATGAAAGAAGCTTATGATATTTATTCACGAAAAAACACTACTATGAGATTAAAAGGCAAAGTCGCCATTATTACCGGTGCAGCATCGGGGATGGGTGAATCCATGACCTATTTGTTTGCAAACGAAGGCGCAAAAGTAATAGCAACCGATATACAGATTGATAAATTGAATGCCATCGTGGAGAAATTGCAGTCCGAAGGCTTTGATGCCGTCGCTGTAAAACATGATGTTTCAAATAGAGAGGCTTGGTTTAATGATGTCATCCCTGCGGCATTGAATAATTTTGGAAAGGTAGACGTTCTGATCAATAATGCGGGAATTTCAGTCCCTACTCCATTTGAAGAGCAGGATGAGTCGCTTTGGAAAAAGACTTACGACATCAACATCAACAGTGTGATGTTGGGGATGCAAGCGGTTCTTCCCCACATGAAGGAAAACGGAGGTAGTATCGTGAATATTTCTTCGATTGCAGCCTTGACCGGAATGTCTGGACCTGGCTCTTACACCGCATCTAAGGGTGGTGTATCTGCAATTACACGTGCAGCAGCTGTAGATTTCGGCAAGATGAAAATCCGCGTGAATGCAATCAACCCCGGCTATATTATGACCCCGATGGCTGAAGCTCACCTAAATAACCCGAAGCACAAGCCTTATTTTATGTCCATCATCCCGATGAAGGACTATGGAAAAGCAGAGGACATTGCCTTGGCGGCTTTATTTCTAGCTTCTGAAGATGCCCGCTATATTACAGGGGTAAATTTGGCAGTGGATGGCGGAACCACCATCATTTAACCCTAAATCTATCTATATAAAACAGTGAAAAGCTCCTCGATTCTGGGGAGCTTTTGTTGTTATCAGAGCCTGAGTTGAAAGTTTTTATTATTTTAGTGGGATTAACTATCCCATGGCAGATTTATCGTTAATAACTCCCATAGAATATCTCAAAGGCGTAGGTCCGCAGAAAGCGGATGTCCTCAAGAAAGAGCTCCAGATCTTTACGATTGGAGACCTTTTGCAGGATTATCCTTTTCGGTATATCGACCGCACGAAATTCCATAAGATCCGAGAGCTGCACCCAGACATGGTGGGCGCTCAGGTATTGGGCAGGTTGATGAGTCTCCAAGAGGTTGGCGAAAAACGGGCTAAACGCCTGGTTGGTCAATTCAAGGATGATACCGGGATGATGGAATTGGTATGGTTCCAAAGCATCGCATGGTTAAGAAAAGGACTTAAGGTCGGCGCCGCTTATATTATCTACGGGAAACCAACGGAATTTAATGGAGCAATTTCCATTACCCATCCCGAGATGGAACTCTACCAGCAACAGGGTAAAAAGGTCGGAAACATGACCATGCAGCCAGTCTATTCTTCCACGGAAAAACTAAAGAAATTCAATCTGGATTCCAAAGGCATCCAAAAGCTTCAACAAACAGCCTTAGAAACTACTTTAAGGACGGTTGCTGAGACTTTACCTCCTTATATCCTTGATAAATACAAACTCTTACCACTTCAACAAGCCTTGCTGAGCATTCATTTCCCTCAAAACGAGCAGTTGATGAAGGCCGCTATAAACAGATTGAAGTTTGAGGAGCTTTTCTTTATTCAACTCCGTTTATTGAAAAACAAGCAGCTGAATACCCAACGTTATAAAGGCCATCAATTCAACAAGGTTGGAGACAAGTTCAACACCTTTTTCAATGAAAGGCTGCCATTCCCACTTACAAATGCCCAAAAAAGGGTGGTTAAGGAAATCCGCATCGACTGTAATACGGGTGCTCAAATGAACCGATTGGTGCAAGGTGATGTGGGTTCTGGAAAGACGGTGGTGGCCTTAATGAGCATGCTCTTGGCTATCGATAATGGCTACCAAGCCTGTATGATGGCTCCCACAGAGATCCTTGCTACTCAACATTACAATGGTTTAAGGGAATTATTGGGCGATGATATCTGCACGGTTAAGCTTTTGACAGGCTCAACACCCGCAAAGGCTAGAAGGATCATTCACAAAGAATTGGAGGATGGCACGCTGGATATCCTGATCGGTACACATGCCTTGATTGAAGACAAGGTGAAATTCAAGAATATTGGTTTTGTAGTAATCGATGAACAACATCGTTTTGGAGTGGAACAAAGAGCCAAACTATGGCGTAAAAACCTCATTCCTCCACATATGTTGGTGATGACCGCAACGCCAATCCCTAGGACTTTGGCGATGACCATGTATGGTGATCTCGATATCTCCATTATTGATGAATTACCAGCCGGAAGGAAACCTATCAAGACGGTTCACTTTTTCGAAAACCAACGCTTACGTGTTTTTGGATTCATGCGTGAAGAAATCACAAAGGGTCGGCAAGTCTATATCGTCTATCCTTTAATCAAGGAAAGCGAAAAGATGGACTTGCTATATCTAGAAGCTGGATTAGAAGGTTTGATGCGAGAGTTTCCACTACCCGATTTTAGAATCAGTATTGTTCACGGAAAGATGCCTGTGAAAGATAAAGACTTTGAGATGCAGCGATTCATCAAAGGGGAAACCCAGATAATGGTTGCTACGACGGTGATTGAGGTAGGGGTAAATGTGCCGAATGCATCCGTGATGGTCATTGAAAACTCCGAACGCTTTGGTCTTTCCCAGTTACACCAATTAAGAGGTCGAGTGGGTCGAGGAGCAGAGCAATCTTTCTGTATCCTTATGTCCAGCAACAAATTGAGTAAGGAAGGCAGAACCCGATTGGAAACCATGGTGCGAACAAATGACGGTTTTGAAATCGCAGAGGTGGACCTTCAACTCCGTGGCCCTGGTGATCTTTCAGGCACCCAGCAATCCGGAGTGTTGGAAATGAGAATCGCCGATCTTGCTAAAGATCAAGCCATCCTTTCCGAGGCAAGGCAATTGGTGATCCAGATCTTCAATGAGGATCCAAACCTGCAGGAAGAACGCAATCAACTCTTAGCCCAGTATTTAAGCAGAAGCTCCCCTGCTATTTCTTGGGACAAAATCTCGTAAAAACCGTAACTTTGTAAACTTGTTTCTACTTAAACAAGGTTTAAACAAGCTAGAACCATTTCATTGGCGAGCTTGTTCACTATTTAAAAACAATAAATGGCAAGATTTAAGATATATGACACGGCAGTAAAGCCAGAAACAGCAGTATTGGTGAGTGTAATCACTCCCGATGTTTCGGACGAGACCGCCAAAGAATATTTAGAAGAATTAGAATTTTTAGTGACTACCGCAGGTGGAGTAACCAAAGGTATATTCACCCAAAAGTTAGCTTTTCCAGACCGTGCAACCTTTGTAGGATCAGGTAAGCTGGATGAAATCAAAGAATTTATCCAAGCGGAAGAAATTGACATCGTGGTGTTTGATGATGAACTTTCTCCTTCCCAATTGAGGAACATCGAGAAATATTTCGGCATCAAAGTGCTTGACCGCTCCAACCTGATCTTGGATATCTTCGCTAAACATGCGAAAACCGCTCAGGCAAAGACCCAAGTCGAGCTTGCCCAACTGCAATACCTATTGCCCAGATTGACAAGAATGTGGACCCACTTGGAGCGTCAGCGTGGTGGTATTGGTATGCGTGGTCCGGGTGAAAGCCAGATTGAGAGTGATAGACGGATGATCTTGAATAAAATCTCTCTGTTGAAGGATAGGTTAAAAGTCATCGACAAACAAAACGAGACCCAACGCAAGAACAGAGGCGAGATGATCCGCGTGGCATTGGTCGGCTATACCAACGTTGGTAAGTCCACCATCATGAACATGGTCTCAAAATCTGATGTATTGATCGAGAACAAACTCTTCGCTACGTTGGACACAACGGTTAGAAAGGTCGTAATCGACAACCTTCCGTTCTTATTGTCAGATACCGTTGGATTTATCCGCAAGCTTCCTCACCATTTGGTGGAATGTTTCAAATCTACCTTAGATGAGGTCAGAGAAGCTGATGTATTGATCCATGTCGTTGATATCTCCCACCCTTATTTCGAGGATCATATCCGAGCGGTAAATGAAACCTTAAAAGATATCGGTGCAGTTGACAAACCAATCATCACCGTATTCAACAAGATCGATGCCTATAAACCTCCAGTTGAACTGGATGAAGATGGTGAAGAGATCAAAGTTACCTTGGATGATTTCAGAAACTCTTGGATGGCAAAAAATGCCGATCCAGCGATCTTTATCTCTGCAACCAACAAAACCAACGTAGAGGAATTCAAGGAAAAACTATATGATATCATTGTGAAAATGCACAACGCCAGATATCCATATAACAACCTGTTGTATTAGTAGAATAAAATGCAAAACAAAGAAGTAAAGTTTATTGATTGGGGATTATTGGATTATCAAGATGCCTGGGACAAACAAGAAGAGATTTTTGCAAAGACCCTCGCCATCAAACACGATAACCGAGTAAATAACACACAGGATCCAACACCAAACTTTTTGATATTTACCGAACATCCTCATGTCTATACCCTTGGTAAAAGTGGACATTTAGAATACCTGTTGCTGGATGAAGAAGGATTAAAAGAAAAAGAAGCCACCTTTTATAAGATCAATAGAGGTGGCGACATCACCTACCATGGCCCCGGACAGATTGTAGGCTATCCGATCTTAGATTTGGATAACTTTTTTACAGACATCCATCTTTACCTTAGAACGCTTGAAGAAGCCATTATCCTGACACTTGCTGACTACGGAATCGAAGCCGGCAGATACCCAGGATACACGGGCGTTTGGCTAGATCCTGACAATGAAAAAGCAAGGAAGATCTGCGCTATGGGCGTTAGAGCTTCTCGTTGGGTCACTATGCACGGTTTCGCCTTTAATGTCAATGCTGACCTAGCCTATTTTGGCAATATCGTCCCTTGTGGAATTGATGACAAAGATGTCACCTCCATGGAAAGTGAACTGGGCCATAAAGTGGATGTAGAAGAAGTGAAAGCCAAACTCAGAAGCCATCTGGCGGAGCTATTTAAAATGGAACTGCAATAAAAATATGCAATACAAAAAGGGAGCTGTTATGATCATAACAGCTCCCTTTTTGAATAACTTACTCTTGGAATTATCCCGTAATGATCTGGATCGATTGATAGGAGAATTCTTCCACGTATATTTCAGTTTGAACCGGTTTACTGATCTCAAACAACGGAGTCGACTCCGTCCGCTTAGCTACCGACATCTTAAATTCTTGGCAATGTGGCTGAAAGACCTGCTCAACCATTTCAACCGAATTGTTCTCACCAGAAAGGTGACCCAATATCAAATGTTTCAAGCGGTCGGACTTATTCTCAATAAAAGCCTCTAATGATATCTTATTCGACAAGTGACCCCAACCTCCTTTAATTCTGTTTTTCAGATGATAAGGATACCTTCCGGTCAACAACATTTCCTCATCGTAATTTGCCTCCAAAAACAGAATATCCGCAATACGGATTGCCTTCTTCACATTATCGCATATCCTTCCCAAATCCGTAAGGACAGAGATATTCAGCTCTCCATCAGAAACCAAAAAACTACAGGGTTCTTGGGCATCATGGTATTTAGGGATACCATAAACTGAAAAATCCGCTAAATTGATAACAGAATTCGGCTTGATGAAATTGATAAGGTAATTCGGCAATTGCAATCTGGATGATACATAGGTTCCCTCCGTCAGATAAACAGGGATCTGATACCTTTTCAAGAAAACAGAGAGTCCAGAAATATGGTCGGTATGTTCATGGGTGATAAAGATGGCATTGATACTGGCAGGGTTTATCCCCAAAGATGCCATCCTTAAATGCAGGTGCTTGCTATTGATTCCGGCATCAATTAAGATGGAAGTATTGCCCTTAGCAATATAATAGCTATTTCCGTTACTTCCAGAAGCTAGTGCCGCATATCGAATCATTTTACAAAGATAGAAAAATCGAAAATAAAAGAGCCGCCCTTTTGGGCAGCTCCAATTCTATTTTGAAAATATTTCTTTTTGAATTAACACTCCGGCAAACTCAGCGGAACTTTAATCGCCAATCCACCATCTGCCGTCTCTTTATATTTCACATTCATATCCTGCGCAGTGTCCCACATGGTGCTCACTACCGCATCCAAACTCACTTTTGCCTTGTCAGGATTCGATTGAAGAGCCAATTGAGCAGCCGTAATCGCTTTGATGGCCCCCATGGTATTTCTTTCAATACATGGAATCTGCACGAGACCTCCGATTGGGTCACAAGTCAGTCCAAGGTGATGCTCCATAGCGATCTCAGCCGCCATCAAGACCTGCCTTTGCGAACCGCCCAGGCACTCGGTCAAAGCCCCTGCAGCCATAGCGGATGAAACCCCAATCTCTGCCTGACAGCCTCCCATCGCAGCAGAAATTGTTGCCCCCTTTTTGAATATAGATCCTATTTCAGAAGCAGTAGCAATAAATTGAATGATCTTATCTTCCTTATAGCAATCGTGGAACACGATGTAATATTGCAGCACCGCAGGAATCACCCCTGCTGCACCATTGGTAGGAGCAGTCACCACGCGACCAAACGAAGCATTCTCCTCATTCACCGCCAGAGCAAAGCAACTCACACAATCTAAGATATAACCGAAATCTCTACCACCTGCACGGATTGCCTCTACCCAACTGTCAAAATCCGAATATTCTCTACCCTTCAGCATCTTTTTGTTCAGTTTGGAAGCCCTTCTTTCCACATGCAATCCACCCGGCAATACCCCATCAGTATGGCAGCCCTTGTAAATACATTCTTTAATGGTTTGGAAGATCTTTAATACACCATCCCGAGTTTCCTGCTCCGAGCGCCACGAACATTCGTTTTCCAAGACCAACTCCGAAATTTTCAATCCGGTACGCATACAAGAAACCATCAGTTCTTGAGCGGTATCAATTGGAAAAGGAAGGTCGATCTCCGACAGTACGCTTTCTGTATCATTTTCCTGAACCACAAATCCACCGCCAATCGAATAATAAGTTTCAGAGATGGCTTTTCCATTGTCCAAGAAAGCCTGGAAAGTAACGGCATTCGGATGGAATGGAAGACTTTGGTCATAAAGGAAAAGCAAATCATCGGCATAAGAAAAATCAATTTCCTTTTTACCTCCCAGATCCAACTTCTTGTTGGATTTGATGCGATTGACCTTCGGCAGGACATCATTTACATCAAAGGTTACAGGGTCATCCCCACTCATGCCCAGCAGCACCGCGATATCAGTACCATGACCGATACCAGTCTTTGCCAAAGAGCCATATAAAAGGATCTTGACCTCCTGCACATGCTCTAAAGCCTCTCGTTTCTGCAACGCTTCAACGAATCGCTGCGCTGCACGCCAAGGGCCTAAAGTATGCGAACTGGATGGTCCAATCCCTATCTTAAACATATCAAATATCGAAATCTGCTCTTTTGCCATAATTCTCAATCTACATAGCAAAATTAGTCTTTCTTTTGAATAAAAAAAGCCAGTAAAATTTACTGGCTACTTTATTTTTATGTTAACAAAATTGGATTACAACCCTTTTCCGTTTTCTAAATGCTCAGAAATAGTTACTGGCAATTTACCTTCTGGTTTAATTTGTTTCAACAACACCTTAAGAACAGCTTTTTGCATGAAAAAATCATTTTGATATCCTAAAAGAACGGATGAACTACGCATCACATCCACAGAATTCATCGCGTATGGATTGGTAAACATCACTGAAATCGTTCTTCTACCCGCAATCTTATCGATAAAATCTTTTGTAGCATCGTTCAACAGCAATTCACTGCGTGGTCTACTGCGATTATCATGGATGACCAAAACAATCTGACGGTTATCTTTAGAATCCTTCATCAAATCTTTCAATTGCCCCTCTGTTTCATCGCCTTTGATAAAAAACTGATCAAAATCTGTCAACTGCAAAGCCAGACCCTTCTCAAAATCTTGAACCTGATCAATCCCCACACTTACAATCGAAGTTGATTTCTTAGGATCAAATCTCTTCAAGCCACGATCAGATTTCAACAGAGTAACCGCTGCATCTGAAATACGTTGAACCAAGCTTTGCGCAGCAGGTGTATTCAGATCCTCATAAAGTCTATTGGTATTAACTGGCTTCACTTGGTTTAATCCCAACCATAATTTTGCTGCCAATACTTTTTTCACTCTAGCATCGATATCAGCTTGAGACAGTCTACCCGATTTAATCGCTTTCTCAACCAAATCAATGGCACGACCACTGTTCGCAGATACTTCCAATAGATCATGTCCAGCTTCAATAGCCATCACATCAGCTTCCCCATTTGGGAAGAATTTCTTCACCCCACTCATGTCCATCGCATCCGTCACGGTCAGCCCTCTAAAGCCCAACTCCGTACGGATAATGTCCGTCACCACTTTCTTAGAAATAGAAGAAGGGATATTTGGCGTATTGTCCAACGCCGGAATATTCATGTGTGCAACCATCACAGAAGGAGCACCATCTTTGATCAACTGTCTAAACGGATACATTTCAAGGCTATCCAACCTTGCTCTATCAAACTTCAATTGTGGCAAATCATGGTGCGAATCCACATCAGTATCCCCATGTCCAGGGAAATGCTTCAATGAGGCCAGGATACCGCCTTGAACCATCCCGTCCATATAGGCTTTTGCCTTTTCAGTAACCTTATACTTATTGTCACCAAAAGAACGGAAGTTAATGACAGGGTTCTTAGGGTTGTTATTGATATCCACATCGGGCGCAAAGTTAAAGTGCATTCCCATCCGGTGGAAATCACGCGCCACTTGTCTACCCATTTCATATAAGAGGTTATTGTTCTGGATAGCACCCAAAGTCATCTGATAAGGATATGAAATCGTCGAATCCGGCATACGCATACCCAATCCCCATTCTCCATCAAATGTAATCAACAAAGGGACCTTGCTCACCTTTTGGTATTGGTTGAACATATTCGCGTGCCTTACCGGTCCTCCTTGGAATACCACTAATCCACCCAACTGTTCCTTCTCAATCACCTGTTTTACGGAGTCAACATATTTTTGCCCCAAGTTCGTATGGGCTCTCACCAAAAAAAGCTGACCTATGCGTTGCTTCGGTGTCAAGGTATTGAACACAGAATCAACCCAGGAATGCTTTTGATTGATAAAATCTACGAAATTGGGTTTGTTCTGAGCGAATGCTGCAGAAATAAGCATCATGGATAGCAATCCAAAACTGAAGAGTTTCTTAATCATCACAATATAGTTTACACGAAATAAGGCATTTTTACTTGTTTTTTAAAATATTTTGCACTTTTAAAAAACAACACGCAGGAACACGCAATACTAAAGGTTGTATTTTTCCTCAACCAAGGAGGCTAATTCGGATGCATTCTCGAGCTCCCCGCAGGCCTCTTTTTTCCATAACATATCAATGATCAGCAATAAGTATTGTGTTTCCAGATCCGGATTAGCATAACCCAATTCTTCAAACGCCTTATGGACGATGGGCTGAACGGGCTTAATGAAGAGTTCATGTTGAGATTTGGAGAAACTATGGTGAGAAAGTCTTTCTTGCAATTTCCAGAACAAAGGATCATCGGCCACCAATTTACTCGGGAACTGAACCATGTTCTTTAGAAAATCTTTGGCCCCCTTATAGGTCATCATCCCTTTATGGTGAAGGAGTACCTTCCTATAACCAGACTTCACGATATGTGCCAACAAAGCATCTTTGTTTCCGAAATGCTTAAAGATAAGTGCTTCAGAAACTCCAGCTTTTGCAGCAATCTCCTTCGTCGAGGTATCAAGGTATCCCTTAATTGCAAATAACTGTAAGGCAGTTTGCAGAATCTTTTCCTTCCTACTAAGTGTCGTTTCTTTCATTGATTATTAATAAGCAAATATATCCAATTTTTCTGAAAATGTCCTTGTCAACGGATTTGGCCCCTGTGTAACATCTCTAATGCGACTCGTCTTTCCGAGATTTTCAATTCTGCTGTAACCTATTGATAATCTATCTTTTTCATTTTTTCGGTTTTTACCATTGTCATAACAACAATGTATCTTTTTTGTGATTATCAGGCTGTTATCGCCTAAAAATTATATAATTGAAAAAAATCCATCAAACCTTACCATGAAATACCTGCTTACCTTATGTTTAGTTTTATTAAGCTGTGCCTGTGTATTGGCTCAAGTCAATATCGCTGGAAAGGTACAAGACAAAACAAAGGGTAGCAACTTACAGGATGCCAGCATCCAACTCCTTAACCTGAAAGACTCAACCATCCGCACCGCCAAATCCAATGAGAAAGGCGACTTTTCTATCCCAAGGGTAGCGAATGGAAACTATAAATTGACAGGTACCCTATTGGGCTTCAAAAAATTCGAGCGAAACATCGTGGTAAAACCTTCCATGGAAACCTTAATGGTCGGTTTAGAGCCCGGAGAAATCGTGATTGAAGAAATCACCATTGCTCCTCCTCCGAGTGTGGCCGTCAAAGGTGATACCATGGAGTTCAATTCACGCAATTTTGCCACTAGGGAATACGCTGATGCTGATGAAATGGTCGCTCAGGTCCCAGGAGTTACCATCGATGAAGATGGAAAAGTTACGGCACATGGCGAAGAAGTCACCAAAATCATGGTGGATGGAAAGGAATTCTTCAGTACCGACCCTAAAGTAGCACTAAAAACCCTCCCAGCTGATATTATTGACAAGCTTCAGATCATCGATGAGAAATCCGAACAGACTAAATTCTCTGGATTCGACGATGGTAAAAGGTCCAAGGTCATCAACATTGTCACCAAACCCGACAAGAAAAAAGGCTTGTTCGGAAAGTTCAATGCCGGAAAGGGAGATTCCGATAAATTCTCCATCAACTCCGGTGTCAATGCCTTCCGAGGTGATGAAAAGATTTCCATCAACGTCATGGCTAACAACATCAATGAAACGGAATTTTCAGAGCAAGGCCGAGGTGGATTCAGAAGGGGAAACAACAATACCGATCGCGGTCTATCTGACACCTATGCCGCTGCAGCCAACTATACCAATACTTTCCTCGACAAAAAGATGGAGGTAAATGGAAACTACAGGTTCCGCAACAGCAGCACCTTTACCAACACCCTATCAGATATTGAATTTACGACAGGAAGCCGCGCTAATCAGTTCCAAAACCAGCAGCAAACCGGAAACAACGGGAATATATCCCATAACCTAAGGGGGCGATTGAAATGGGATATCGACAGCATGAACCGTATCGATATCAATCCTAACCTTTCTTATACAAAAACTGATCTTGCCAATAGCTCCATCAGCAGCATGAGCAAGGACAGGACAGAACCTTTGAACAATTCCAACCGAAATTTTAACAATAATAATGAAGCCCTCAATTTTGGTGGCGGCATGACCTATATGCATCGCTTCAAAAAAGCGGGGCAAACCATTTCCCTAAGTCTTGACGGAAATAAAAGCAGCAACGAAGCATTGGGAAAAACCTTGGCATTCAACCAATACTACAAAGACGCAGTCTTGGACCGCATCGACACCAACAACCGCGAAAGCACCACCTACGGGTATGGAAATGGATACAACGGCAGGCTTTCTTACACCTACAACGTCTCCAAGATCTCCAGATTACAGGCCAACTACAGCATGCGAAATACCAGCAACTACTCCGATAGGAAAACCATGGAGTTTCTTGCTGAAACCGGTCAATATGAAGAACTGAACGATCGATTATCCAATGAATTCCGAAACGATTTTACCCATCATAGCGCTGGGCTTTCTTATTCCTACAACAAACAGGATACCTTTAGATTCCAGGCCGGAATGAACTATGAACACGGCTATCGGGTAAACAACCGAACCGTTCCCATAAACTTGCGAACCACTGCAGACTTTGGCGCCTTCCTCCCTGAATTGACCGTAGCCTACTATTTCAACAAGGAAAGACGATTGGAATTCAACTATAACGGAGCGACCAATACGCCTTCCATTGATCAATTGCAGGATTATATCGATAATTCCAACGAACTGTTCGTCAGGAATGGTAACCCTAATCTAAGCCAAGAATACACCCACAGGCTCCGCCTTCAATATCGAGACGTGAACCGCAGCAATGGCCGGAGTTTCAACAGTAGCCTCAATTTTGACTACACCAACAACAAGATCATCAACTCCACCATGACCACCGATAGTACCATCACCTTGTTTGAAGATATTATCCTCGGTGCCGGCGGACAATATATGGTTCCTGAAAACATCGATGGAGTATTCCAACTGCGAGCCAACAATAACTATGGCCTTCCATTAAAAAAACTGGGCTTCAACCTGAACTTGAACAATTACATGTATTACAACCGTAACTATGCCATCCTCAACAAAGTGTTGATGCCAAACCACAGTTATGGCTTCAGTCAGCATGTCGGCATATTCACCAATTTCAGCAAAAAGATCATTATTGGATTCAATTACAATCTCAATATGAATTTCACCAATAACCCAATGAGTGAAATAACCCATTACAGGATCACCAACCACAGGATCAGCAATTCCTTGAACCTGGAATTCTTCAAGAACATGACTTTGGGCTACAATTATTCCTTCTACCGTAATGGTGGTATAATGGGCGCAGAAGCTATCTCTACAAACTTGCTGAACGCTTCGATCGGTTATAAGATCTTGAAGAAAAGAAATGCTGAAATCTCCTTAAAGGCTTTTGATTTGTTCAACAATGCCCGAAATGTCAATCGCCGGGCTTCAGAGATTTCAATATCAAACATTACCTCAAATACCCTGACCAGGTACTTCCTTTTGAGTCTGAACTATAATTTAAGAAGTTTTGGAGGAAGGTCGGACCGAGATTAATCCTGATTGCCATATGCAGACACTAAACCTTGCAGATCCGACCAGCTCTTGGAACTAATCGGGCTCTTATAGCTTTTAGGGTCTGTCTCGATCCGGTTGATTTTTTGACCAAGGTATTTCTTACGGTCTGTAGGAATAGGGTGTGAAGAAATCCAGCTGACATCCCCATCCGAACTCAAATACACATCAAATAATTCCATGACCTTCATCAGGCTATTAGGATCAATATGAGCTTCTTCTAAATACTCCACCGCCATTTCATCGGCTTCTTTTTCAAGCTTCCTGGAAAAAGCTTGCCCAGTCAAGAAATTGGTCACCTCTCCCGTCCCAGAGCCGGAAAGCAAGAGGTCCAAACCGAAATTAGTGATCAACGAACGCATCACATGGTTCTTTTCACAATGGGCGATCTCATGCGCCAAGATGGCTGACATGTAATCCGCACTATCTAAGAAATTGATCAAGGCGGTCGTCACAATGATTTTATCATCAGGAAGCGCAAAGGCATTCACCTCTTCGCTCTCGACCAACAATAGATCGTAGTTTTTTGTAGGGATATAGTTTTCCTTTAATAAGGGAATAAATAGCGAATCTAAGGTGCTGTCGATCTGCTCATCCTCAATCACATCATACAGGTCACGAACTTGTTCCAAGACCAACTTACCCAATTTAGATTCTAAGCGGACCTGATTTTGCTGAACCTGAAATAAACTGGTCCAATTCACTTGCAACAGCAGTAAATAACAGACTGCAATACCCGCAGCTAAAATCAGAAACTTGCCTAGTATCTTCATTTTTTCAAAAGATTATCGGTGATGTCTGAAAACAGAAACCAACGTACATGAATTCCTTTCCTGGTCTTTATGGAAGTATAGATCGTGGAAACAATTTCAATCCCATTCAATAGTAAAATCAAGATGATATAGGCGATATAAGCATTGCTCACTTCTTGCTTATGGAAAATAATCGCCAAGGTCCACCAAAAACCAACAGTATTGAAAAAGAAAATGGCAAATTGGGATATGAGCGCTTGGGTACAATGCCACTTCACAAAGCGTGTAGACTTCCGATTTCCCAAATAGAAAATCACGGTTGCCAATAGATTGAATATTGGTAAGGGTAGTCCAATAAATAAAGCAAACAAAGACATCAAATAACTATTTGACGCATATTCACGTTCATCCTCAGTAATCTCCCTCGGACTAAAATCTAAAGACCCTTCGATATGTTCCATGCCCAATTTAAAATAATTAATAAAACCAGAATGGCACTGAATGCCTTATGTTGCTGAAGAAATTTCTCTGCCCGACTATATACCTTAAAATAATAATCTCGCTTAGTCAGCAGATCAAGCAACATCAATAACAAAACAGTGATGATAATGATGCTTGACACAATCCCCAAGGGATTGATCATAAAAGCATCTACGATCTTTCCGTTAAACAGTGCTGATATAGACCTTGTCGTTCCGCAGGAAGGACAAGGATAGCCAGTAACTAATTTTACTGGACATAGTGTGACGTTTGCGGCAGCATAATAATCCAGCAACAACCAGACAATCCCAAAGAAACAAACTATTCCTGTCGTAATATACAGTCTGTTCCTTGGCCCTCGCATTGAATTAGTAATTCAAAGATGTGATGAGCTTTTCGAAATTCTTGGTTTTTGTTGCTCCCATGATCAGGAACCAATCAATGATAGTCCAAATACCCAAACCTCCACAAGTCAATAATTTAGCGATCCCCAAACCAGTATCTCCAATCATAAAACGGTCGATTCCAAAGGATCCAGCCAAAATGGAAACAATCAATACAGTAGTTGGATCTTTATATTGTTGGATCTGAACATTCGTGTATTTGCTCTCATCCGACCTCGTCAATAAATCCTTGATCTCCATCAATTGATATGACTCAAAAAACTTGTTGTTTGACATTAAAAACATGTCTACTTTCTGACTATCCATTTCGCTTTTCTAATTTAGATTATAATAAAAAATCCATTTACCTATTGAAAGATAAACGGATTTTTCGAAATATTTTAATAAACTTTTAATTTTTCACCAACTTCTTGTGCTTACGCTTAGAGATTTTCTCAATGTTGACAGGTTGTGGAACTTTCACATAATATCCTGTGCCATCATACTCACGTTTCTTCGGATGCGACTTACATGCATCAGAACAGCAACCATCTAATTCCCAACCACATTCATCACATTGCGTAAAATGCTCATTGCAAATCGGGTTTGCACAATTGATCATTTTTGAAGTTATCTTTCCACAGTTTTTACATGTTGAAACAACTGTTGGGTTCACTGAGTTGACTGGAACTGTAACACGATTATCAAAAACATAGCACTCCCCTTCAAAATCCTCTCCAGCTGCTTCCTTACCATATTTTATGATCCCACCGTGCAATTGATATACATCTTCAAATCCCTCCTTCAACAAAAGAGCGGATGCTTTTTCACACTTGATACCACCTGTACAGTAAGTCAAGATTTTCTTGCCCTTTAGGTGTTCCAACTCTTTCACTTTTTCTGGAAATTCACGGAAATTCTCAATATCCAATGTAACAGCGTTTTTAAAACGACCTACATTATGCTCATAGTTTGAACGGACATCTAGGATAACCACATCCTCTTGATCCTTCATGGCCAAGAAGTCCTTAGGTTCCAAGTGCTTACCGGTTTGTTTGTTAGGATCGATCTCAGCAGGATTTCGCAAACCTGAATGCACGATCTCCTCTTTGTAACGACAATGCATCTTGATAAAAGAAAGCTCCTCTACATCATCCACCTTAAATTCGGTTTTTGCAAACCTTGGATCCGCATGTACATGCTCCATATAGGCTTTACAAGCTTCTGGAGTACCTGAAACCGTACCATTAAGACCTTCTTCAGCAACGATGATACGTCCTAATAAGCCAAGTGATTTACAAAATTCTAGATGATCTTCTGCGAACTTTTCCGCATTCTCGATAGGGCTGTAGCAATAGTACAGCAATGTTTGATATTGTGCCATATATTCATTGATACCGCTGCAAACGGCGTTTAATGTTTAAAATTATGCTGCAAAGATAAAAAAATTGGACGAGCAAAAATTGATATTCATCACTTTTTGACTAATGGCTTCAATAAATACTCCAGGCCATTGAGCTTTATTTCATAGAGGGTCTCCAACAAGATCCCGATTTTGCCCGGTGGAAATCCCTTTTGTTTGAACCAAGCCAAATAGGGCTCCGGCAAGTTCATCAAAAGATAGCCTTGGTACTTTCCAAAGGGCATCCTACTGTTTGCCAGCTCCACCAAAAGGTTGGGATTTAAAAAATTAGTCTCTTGTTTTGCCATGCTTCAATCGATGTACCACTAATCGCATCGCGATCACACCATGGTTAATGAGGTTTGGAACAAAACCATAGTATTTCTTAAAGATATCATAACGCTCCTTCAAGCTCTGCTTATGTCGCTGTTGAGACATACCACCAACTAGGTATTTTGCAACATAATCTTTTACATTGACTACCTTGTTCGCCTTTTGGGCTGCACGGATCACCCAATCGATATCTGAACTCAATTTATATTGCAGATCATAGGGCGCTGTTAAGCTCCGCTTGATATAGATCGCCTGATGACAGACGTTCATCCCATATTTAAAGGATTGCCAATCAAAATGGTCTGGTGTCTTATGGCGACGATCGCCAATGATCTCTCGATCCTCATTGATCAACTTGGTCTCTCCATAATAGATATCCGCATTGTCCTCATTACCGAAGATCTTTTCCAAGGTATTGGCAGCAAAAAGCTCATCCCCCGAATTCAAGAACAGCACATAGTCACCAGTAGCCAAAGCCAAACCCTTGTTCATGGCATCATAGATCCCATTATCCTTCTCAGATACCAAAATATTGATCGTTTCTTTATACTCGGCAATAACATCCATGGTACCATCCGTAGATTTCCCATCCACCACGATATATTCAATATTGGGGTAGGTCTGTTGGTCTACAGATGCTAGGGTAAATCCGATATCCCTGACATTATTGTAAACAATGGTAATGATTGAAACCTTAGGATAAGCCATGCTTAAGGATATTATTAATATAAGTCAACCCTGCAAAAATAGTCATTTTAACCTTAAAAACGCAGCGGAAAAGTACTCAAAAAATGCCAACGACATTTTAAATCCCATAAAGAAATGAAGGGAGAAAATGTTTATTAATGCAGAGAACCCTCAGCGAGGGTTCAATTATTTTAGCTGAAATGGTTCGCTAGCCTGGAGGTCGCGCAAAAACGATGTTCGATTAATCGAACATTGTTTTTGCATTAACCCTATTTTGTTCGATACCATAGCTAAAATAATTCTGCCCTTCTAGGGCAGTATGTCGCAAAAAAGACATCCTTTCTCTTGTCAGCCTGAGGAACGAAGGTTCTCGGAACTATGCAAACCATGATTGGAATGGCGAACAGGTCCTCAATCTTCGATTGAGAATGACAAGATCATGAGGGGCATTATCGTACAGATTCTTCACTAATCGTTCAGAATTGAAAGTGTCTCAAAGAGGAATTCAGAGCGCAGCGAACGAACTATTTTATTTCTTTAAGAAGAAAAAAATCTCGTCACCTATGGGTGTTTTGGTTGGAAGTTATTTACACCAGAATCTGAAAAATTTAGGATTTTCTTTAATCATAAGATGATAATAATTCAGGTTTTTATGGGGCGGGCGTATTCGATACGCCCCTACAGTATTGGGGATTTTCCAGCGATATGATTGATTAAAATCTTGGTCAATCCTCCCATCCTGTACCCTGAGCTCTGCCGAAGGGCATCCTGGTTCAAAACCAGTTCTTGGTCAATCCTCTTATCCCATTCATCCTGGTTCAAATCCGGCGGGCGTATTCGATACGCCCCTACAGTATTGGGGATTTTCCAGCGATATGATTGATTAAAATCTTGGTCAATCCTCCCATCCATTTAATCCTGGTTCAAACCATGGTATCCGTGAGCTCCTTCGTCGGTTTGGTACTTTTGGGCTTCAAAAGTAACAGAAGAATTGGTATCCCTGAGCTCCTTCGTCGGTTTGGTTAATTTGGTATCCAAAAGTAACAAAGATTCCCTCATAACAGGATTAAACATTCCTCCACAAAACTGTTAAATGGTCCTAAATTTTTTATCCAACTTACTTACCCTAGAAAAATAAATTGTACATTGATTGCAAAATATTAACGATTATAAATTGCTTTGGCCCAATGTCTAAAATTAAGAAAGCTGTCTTAACTTATTTCCCGATACATAAATTTTTCCATGCGCGTTCATTTTCACAAGAGGGCGAGGACATGGTCCTTAGAGGATTTTATGAAGGTCGTAAAAACTACAAGGGATTCTATGTGGATGTAGGTGCCCACCATCCCTATAGATTCTCCAACACCATGTACTTCTATAAAAAAGGATGGCGTGGTATCAATATAGAACCTTCACCAGAAGCCATGAAATGGTTCAACTGGTTTAGGACCAAAGACGTAAATCTCAACATCGGCATCAGCGAAAGTCCGCAAGAATTGACCTACTATTGCTTCAATGAACCCGCACTAAACGGATTTTCCCAAGAAATATCTGAAAAAAGAGATGGCCTGAATGCCAAATACCATTTGATAAAAACGATCCCCGTGCCAACATTACCTCTAAAAGAGGTCTTGCAAAAGCACCTCCCAAAAGGAAAAAAGATTGATTTCCTATCTGTCGATGCAGAAGGATTTGACCTGATCGTCCTCAACAGCAATGATTGGCAGCAATATAGGCCAACATTTGTCTTGGTAGAAGAGGAATTGTCTATCGCTGACTTGAATAAATCGGAAGTCTTTCAATTGATGCTTGAAAAGGGATACTCTTTGGTAGCAAAAACCAAAAGGACTTTATTCTTTAAGAATTTAGAAGAGAATTAAGCCTTCAGTTTTCGCATCTTCCGTTCCAATAGCTTCTTTTCTATGAATTTCGCCAACCTTTCGAAGAAGGTTCCCTTGCGATTTTTATAGAAATGCTTAATGGCCTGGAATGCCAAGGGATCTTCTTCCAAGATAATCGGGAATTTGCGAACAGGCTTTTTGGAAAGCTCCACTCGATAGACCTTATCTACATCCGAATGGGTCCCCGAACCGTCGGTCCCTGTATTTTGGATAAATGAAAAACGCGGATACAACACAAGCCCACCTTTGTTGAATACCGATAGGTACCAACGAATCGCCCAGGAATTGATTTTGCCCGCTTTGAACTGTTTGACCTGCTTCCAGAAGTTCTCCGAATTATCTACGCTGAAAGCCTTCCTTTGTTTACGGGTAAAATCCTTGGTCAACTCCTCAATATCGGGATTGAAGTGCTGCCAAGCCCTATCCCATGTTGCCCAGCCCCAACTATTGGCTACCCGGAAGAAAAAGGATTGCGGCAGTTTCTTGGGCTTATCCACAGGATACATATAGCCCGAGATCTCCATCACCTTTTCCTGATCTTGATACTGGTTCAGTGCATCATTGAAGTATTGAAGGGCAAAACTGGAGGTTTCCAGGTCATCCTCCAAAACAATGATCTTTCCATGTTTCTGTACCACCTGGGTTACCCCTTCAATGATACTGTTGGCAAGCCCCTTGTTTTGAGAACGCTCGATAATATAGATATGCTTAAACTTCCAAGGTTCCCGGATAATGGAACGAACTTGGTTGACCGAATCGATATCTTGGGCCGTCTTGGCACCATCTGAAAAGATGTAGATATCGGATTGTTCCGCCAAACTGTTGGCCTCAAGAGCTGATAATGTCTTACGGGTATGTACGGGTCTATTGTAAACAAATAAAGCGATTGGTGCTAGCATGTGAAAAGGAAAATCAATCTATTCTAAATCAAATATATGAGTAAATCTTGTAATGCATTAAGTATAATGCTTTTTTCTTATGCTGTACAAGAATCTTTCCTAAATTTGTTGATTAATCCAATACATGAGCGAAAACACGAAAAAAATCACCCTCAACGGGCTATTCTGGAATGCCTTAGATCGATTCGGTAATCAGGCCATCGTCACTATCGTCGCCATCATTACTGCCAGGATCATAAGCCCCGATGAGTTTGCTGTGATCGCCGCCTTGGCGATATTTTCCATTATCGCTACAACCTTTGTGGATAGCGGATTAGCAACTTCGTTGGTCAGGACCAAAGTAGTGGATGAATTGGACTATTCGTCCATGTTCATCTTTAACCTCTCTGTAAGCGCCATTATTTACCTGATTCTCTATTTTGCATCCCCCTATATCGAAAAATACTACAATATCCCAGGCCTTGCCCTATATGCTAGGGTCTTGTTCCTGCAGATAATAATCCAATCTTTTAGTATTGTACAATACGTAAAAATCCTCAAGAAGTTTCAATTCCATTTAACGACCAGGGTCAATGTATTGGCAGTTCTTTTTGCCGGCATTATTGTGATCATTGTTGCCTTATTGGGCTATGGGGTATGGGCATTGATTTTACAACCCCTTTTGTACACGCTGTTCAGAACGATTATGCTATGGATATGGGGCGATTGGAAAGTAAACTTCGCTTTCAGTGCAGCATCCTTAAAAAAGCACCTTTCATTCTCCCTTTCCTTTATGGTTTCAAATATGTTGGGAAAGATACTATCCCCTTTTTATGCTTCTTTTATCGGAAAACATTACACTGCTGACCAAGTAGGATACTATTACCAAGGGAATAAATGGGGAGAAACGGCAGGACAGACCATTACCGCCATTTTGCAAGGAACGACTTTGTCTACCTTGACCCCCATCCAAGACGACCTTCCAAGGTTCTTGAATGCCAGCAGAAAAACATTGTCAAGCCTTGCATTCGCATTGATCCCGATCAGCTTTCTGGCCATTGCAGTGGCAAAACCAGGCTTTGTATTCTTCCTAACGGACACCTGGGTTTCATCTATAATTTTGTTCCAAATATTATGTTTCGCCAGCATCTTCACTTCATTGACCGACCTGAACGCGAACTTCCTGAATATCAAAGGACGCTCTAAATTTTTCCTGAGCTTGGAAATCATCAAAGTTTCCTTAGCCATCATAGCCCTGTTTTTAACCTATAAACATGGCCTGGTCATGATTGCTCTTGGCCTCGTTGCCGTTAGGATCATTTGCTATATTATTGCAGCGAGCATGAGCGGAAGAGTTTATGGCTACAACCTGTTTATGCAGGTCAAAGACCTTTTACCAACTACCCTTATATCCATCATAGCAGCAGGACTGGCTTATTTACCGCTGTATTTTAACCTTATCCCGAATTACTTGCTTCTCATCATTGTACAAAGCCTTATATTCGTAGTTATTTATGTTGGAGCCAACCATATGATCAAAAATGATATCTGGATGGAAATATTGGGCATGTTAAAGAAGAAATTAGCGAAAAAATCTTAATGGAAGTTGCAAAAGGAAATTGGGTAGGTTATCAAACCGTATTCTATAATCTTAAAACCGGAAAATATAGCCAAGAGATCAATGAAGTCATTGATTACGCCAATCTGGAAATTGATCCAGAGGGCTTAGCTGCTTATCTAGATTTTGGCTATAGCGTATTTGGACATACACCGGTCAAAGACGTAAAATACCTCTTGCCCAACCAAATACTGTCTCTTGAAAATGACAGACTTTCTATCAAAGAGGGGAATGATGACACCTTAAACCTCTTGGGCAAAAAATCGCATGAAGACGATGTCTTCCATAAATTAAGCACTGCTCTCCAAAATTGGGCGGATGGATTTAAAGATGATATCCTGATTCCCACCAGTGGTGGTTTTGATTCCAGGTTGATGAATGTACTTTTGGAAGACAAGAGCAGGATCCATGCCTATACCTATGGTACCTCCTTAAACCAGGATGAATCGCGGGAGGCCGTATATGCAGGTTTGTTGTCCAAAAGATTGCATACCCAATGGAAAAGGATTCCACTTGGCAAGTTCAATGTCTATATGGATCAATGGTATGATCAATTTGGTCCTGCCGTTGCCGCATCTGGCACTTACCACATGGAATTTTATGACAAGATCAAGCAATTGGAAGCCGGCAACCCTATGCATCTCTTGAGCGGCATTATTGGTGATGCCTGGGCTGGAGCTGTCAAAGTGCCCATGATAGATAGCTCAGCCTCTTATCGTACCCTTGGATACACCCATGGAATGAGTGCCGATTCTAAATTGGCGATGGACATAGACTACAGTAGCATCGTAGAGCCTATTTATGATCGTCAAAAAGAACATTTAGGTTCACCTGAATACCGCATCATCACCGCCATGCGGACCAAGATGATGATGTTACAGTATTTGATTTCTGTGCCCGCAAAAATGGGATATCCTGGCTACTCTCCATTCGTGGATGAGGACATTGCCATTTCCATGTTGAACCTTCCTGTAGAAAGAAGGGAGAATCGGGCATGGCAAAGGGATTTCTTTAGAAAGAACAACCTCCTTTTTGAAGAGGAAAAACATAAATACACCTATCAAAATTCACTCAATTATTACGCACTCCTCAACGAGACGCTGACCCCATTAAATGTGGATTTATTGAAGGAATGCCTCAATCCGGAATATTTAAACTGGATCAACCAAAAGATCATGCACATCGGAAGGAAGGAAAAGATCTTCCAAACCTTGATGCATACCCCTAAGGTCAAGGGAGTTTTGAAACTATTAGGTGCAAAAAACGATTTGTTGGAAGCTTATTTTGCTTATATTACAATCAAACCGATTGAAAATTTATTGATAAGAAGAAATGCCAGCCACATCCAAGCATAAGTTTGTCTTTGTTGGAGATATTGTTTGTGAAAAAGCACCGCAATTTTCCCCAAGCCTCAAGGAACTTTTCAACTCAGCAGATTTGAAATCCTGCAATTTTGAAGCACCACTACAGGGGCTGGGCCAACCTATCCATAAAACAGGTCCTTTGGTAGCCCAAAACAAAAATGCTCCAAACTGGCTGCAAGAACTCGGTTTCAACTGTTTTTCCCTAGCGAACAACCATATTTATGACTTCGGTGAAGATGCCCTCCTGAAAACAATGGAACAATTCCCGAGAAAAGAAATCTTGGGAGTAGGCTCCGAAGAAGAAGCCTATGGCTTAAAAACTTGGACTTTTGATGAGGTCAAATACGGTTTCTTGGCCTATGGAGAAAATGGATATGGGGCATTGAACGGAGACCGCTTGGTTGGACATGCTTGGGTAAATGCCAAGCGCGTAAACGCTGATATCCAACAGTACAAGAAGCAGGTTGATGTGCTGATCGTGCAAATCCATGCCGGTGTTGAATTATTGGATGTGCCTATCCCAGAATGGAAAGACCGCTATAAGGAATTGATTGACCTAGGTGTTGATGTCATTATCGCCCATCACCCCCACGTCGTACAGGGAATCGAAGAATATAATGGCAAATTGATTGCCTATAGCCTTGGCAATTTTTATTTTGAATATCCCGCAAATCATCCACAATGGAATGTGGGTGGAGTATTGGAGCTGGAATTCGAAAACAAAAAGCTGAGCAAGCATTTCCTACATATCGTAGAAAAGAAAAAACAGCTCGTAGAATTGAAGGACGAAAAGCTCTCTGCAAATTTTGTGAAGCCTCTTTCTGCCAAGTTGGGAAATGAAGAATACCTGGAATATGTAAATAGGAAGGCATTGGAGGAATGGAAAAAACACCATGCTTCCTATTATGCCAAGCCGTTTAATGGAATAGCAGGCTACAGTGTCTTTAAACTACTTAAACATGCCAAGCGGACCCTTTTCAACCGCAGGATCAATTACAACCTTATTTGGCACAACCTTTTTATAGAAAGCAACAAATGGCTCGTTGAAAGAGCCATTCGTTTAAAAACCTTTGGAAAGAAACCAAATTAGATAATGGTTATCTGTTTACTGAATTCTTCTAAACTTGGATGCTTTGGATTTAAGTCCGTGATGAGATAGGTTATATCTTTCAATGGACATACCCTAAGTTTCTGGTTGGAGTTCAATTTCTCCACGATACTCAATACCCCTAATTTCTGCGAGCATTTGATCATCGCTTTCTTGATCTGAACGACCTCCCAATCGGAATCGGTCACCCCCTCTTCAACAGAAAGACTGTTGGTCCCTAAAAGACATAGATCTACCTTGATATCAGACAGTTCATTGATGACCTGCGAGCCTGATACCACATTGGTATTTCTCGAGAGCTTACCTCCTAAGAGGAAAACCTCAAGGTTCTCTTTCTCCGCTTATTCCAACGCGACAAGTGGACTGATCGTGAAAAATGTACACTGCACATCCTTTGGAACCAAACGTGCCAACTCAATCATACTGGTCCCGCCTCCAACTAAAATAGTCATTCCGCTTTGAATCAACGAAATAGCCTTCGAAGCAATCTCTTTCTTAGCTTCTTTGGCATATACATTCCCTTCTTGGAAAGGATATTGAAAAGACTTAGATAATGCACCCCCATATACTTTTAGCACTTTACCGCTCTCTGCCAATTCGTTTAAATCACGACGAATGGTATCTTCAGAAACATTCAGCTGAACGCTTAGATCAGAGGATAAAACTTTATTATGTATGTTGATTTGATGTATTATATAGGCTTGCCTTTCTTCTTTTAACATATTTTTTACGCAATTTTGTAATTAAAATTATAAAATAAATGGGATTATCCATATTAATTCTAATCCTCTTTATCTTTTTGATCTGATGATTTCTTGGCCACAAAACGCGGCTTGAATCCTACTGGTTTCGTTGTTGTTTGGGTAGATGGTTCTTCAGTTGGAGTACTTGATTGCTCAGGATTGGGATCCTGGTCCTCCTGGTTAGTAGCTGCTTTGGTAACACCAGCTTTAAAACGTGGTTTAAAGCCAGTTGGTTTAGATGTAACTTCTTCTGTAGCTGTAGTTGCTGCATCATCGGATGCAGATGGTTCCTCTGCTACTTTATTTTCTTGTACAGACTCCGCACTAGGTTCTTCCTTCTCCTCCAGCTTCTTAGGAAGGTTCGCAGCCTTAAACCTTGGCGTAAAGCCTTTAGGTTTAGACGCTTCTATGGAAGCTTCTTCTTTTGCTTCAGGAGCTGATTCCTCTTGAGCTTCACTTTCTACCTTCTTCGGTAGATTCGCGGCCTTAAACCTTGGTGTAAAACCTTTAGGCTTTGGCGCTTCGATTGTGGCTTCTTCTTGAGCTTCAGGAGCTGACTCTTCTTTATTTTCGTCTTCTACCTTTTTCGGTAGATTCGACGCTTTAAACCTCGGCGTAAAGCCTTTTGGTTTCGCTGGGGCCGCAGCCTCCTTGTTCTCTTCGGTATTATCTGCCGGAGTTTCCGCTTGGCTATCTTCTGGCTTTTCTGATTCTATTTTTTTAGGAAGGTTTGCTGCTTTGAACCTTGGCGTAAAGCCTTTTGGCTTAGCAACAGCCTCCTCGCTATCTTTAGGGCCGTCAGCCGGCTTATCGGACACATTGCCTTCCATTGGCCCGTCCAATCTTTCAGGTGGAGCAGCAGCCTTAAAACGAGGCTTAAAGCCTGCCGGTGCTTTTGCAGCTGGCTTCTCTTCGGTTTCCGCTGTTGGCTCAATCGCTTTCTCCTCCACGGTTTTGACAGCAGCCTTGAACTTAGGACGGAATCCTGCTGGCTTAGCTGCTGCCGGAGCAGTGCTTGTTGATGCCGCAGTTGCAGGCGCAGTCGATTCTGCCTTGACTTCCCCCTTCTTCGGTTCCGTAATTTCGATCTCTTTCAAGAGGTAATCTTTTCTGAGCCTATTGAACCAGAACTTCTTGCTATGATCAAAGCTTTTTTCACCCATCAAGGCATAATCCCTATCAAATTCATGATAGAGATCAGGCTTCGCTTTTTGCAAAGCATTGATGTCAATTTTCTTTTTCGTGAAAAACTCGGTGAACGAAAGCATATACAAATGTATACATTTAGACCAAAAAACGCACAGGAACTGAACTTTCTTCAAATCCCTTTGTATATAAACAGAAAAAGAGGGCAAGCCCTCTTTTATGTTTTCATATCCTAATCTGGATTAGTCCATGTTGTGATATACCGCTTGGACGTCATCATCCTCCTCGATCTTATCGATCAATTTTAGGACGTCAGCAGCTTGTTCTTCCGACAGGGTTGTATGCGATAATGCGATACGTTCTGTTTTAGCAGAAGAAACTTCAATACCTTTTTCTTCCAACAGTCGTTGCATGTTTCCAAAATCTTCAAAAGAAGTCTGTACCACGATGATATCGTTTCCTTCTTCATCAGCCTCCACATATAACTCTTCTAGACCGCCATCGATCAATTCTAATTCTAATTCTTCTACATCCAGTTCATCTGTAGCCGGAAAACGGAAAACAGATTTCCTTTGGAAGATAAAATCCAGAGACCCAGTTTTACCTAGGGAACCTCCAGCTTTTGTAAAATAACTTCTAACGTTTGCTACGGTTCTGTTGGTATTATCAGTAGCAGTTTCGATCAATACCGGTACACCATGTGGACCGTATCCTTCGTATACAAATTCTTCGTATCCTTTTGAATCCTTCTCAGAGGCTCTTTTGATTGCCGCTTCAACACGGTCCTTAGGCATGTTTACAGCCTTGGCGTTTTGAATTGCGGTACGTAAGCGGGAATTGTTCTCCGGGTGAGGACCGCCTTCTTTTACTGCGATTGCAATTTCTTTTCCAAGACGCGTAAATTGAACGGCCATCTTGGCCCAGCGTTTAAATTTTCTTTCTTTTCTAAATTCGAAAGCTCTACCCATTTTATTTTAGTTTTGTTTTAAGATTCTCCAGCATGTCTTTTGCCATCCCTGCCAGATCAAATGTCGGCTTCCAGCCCCAATCTGCTCTTGCTTGATCGTCATTGATGCTCTTTGGCCATGAATCAGCAATTGCTTGACGCGGATCATTGTCTGAATAGGAGATTTCAAAATTAGGGAGAATTTTTTTAATTTCTTCAGCAATTTCTGTCGGAGTAAAACTAACCCCCGAAAGATTGTAGCTGGAGCGGATCGTCAAACCCGCTGATGGAGCGTCCATTAGCTCGATGGTACCCCGAACCGCATCATCCATGTACAGCATCGGCAACTCGGTGCCTGCATTTAGGAAGGAAGTATATTTCCCTTGACGGATAGCCTCAAAAAAGATATGGACCGCATAGTCGGTAGTACCCCCTCCTGGTTCTGTACGCCAAGAGATAATTCCTGGATAACGGACACTGCGGATATCCAAACCATACTTGTTATGGTAATATTCACATAAACGCTCTCCAGCCAATTTACTGATCCCGTAAATGCTGTTTGGATCCATCACACAATATTGCGGTGTGTTCTCTTTTGGAGAATGTGGGCCAAATACCGCAATGGAACTAGGCCAGAAGATCTTCTTGATCCCCAACTCTACAGCTAGGTCCAATACATTCAACAGACCGTTCATGTTCAGGTCCCAAGCTTTCTGTGGGTATTGCTCCCCAGTAGCCGATAGCATCGCTGCCAATAAATAAATCTGAGTAGGTTTATATTTAAGGATCAAGGCTTTGATCGCTTCTTTGTCCAAAACATTCAGGGTTTCAAAGATCTCACCTTCGGCAATCTCTTTGGGTTCGCGTATATCTGAGGTGATAACATTCTCGTTCCCGAACTTGATTCGCAATGCTGCGGCTAACTCTGAACCAATCTGACCATTGGCTCCGATCATCAAAATGACTTCTTTCATTATAGAAATGATAGTTTTATAAATTTAGTTATTTCAATAACTTCTAAAATAATATGGCGAAATTACCAATTAAATGCCTGAATATGATGCTTCCCAACATTTTGCGCAAACGTATGATTTAATTTTTTACAATCAAAAGGCATTCGGACGTTTACGCTCTGTAAAACCGATTTTTCAATGAAACATTGTCAACGAAAACCCATTTTGTCTGAACGTTTTTCATTAAATGGCAAATCCTGTTGAACTTTATTCCATCATAGTGATAATCAATTATTAAAAGCGAAAATATTCCAAAATTGTTCAGGTTTATTTAGTATGTTTGTTACCTTAAGAAAATCAATAATAATTAAAATTTTAAGCAAATATTATTTATGAAAGTTGCAGTAGTAGGCGCGACTGGTCTAGTCGGGTCAGAAATGTTGACAGTGTTAGCGGAACGTAATTTCCCAGTTACAGAATTGATTCCTGTTGCTTCTGAAAGAAGTAAGGGTAAGGAAATCGAATTCAAGGGAAAGAAGTATAAGGTCGTGACTGCATCTGAAGCTATTGCTCTTAAACCTGATGTAGCGCTTTTCTCGGCCGGTGGTAGCACTTCTACGGAATATGCGCCTCTGTTCGCAGAAGCTGGAATTACCGTTATCGATAATTCTTCGGCTTGGCGTATGGACCCGAGCAAGAAATTGATCGTCCCTGAAGTAAATGGTGATGTATTGACTGCGGAAGACAAAATCATCGCAAACCCGAACTGCTCAACCATCCAGATGGTTGTGGTGATGAAGCCTTTGCATGAAAAATATAAAATCAAACGTGTTGTCGTTTCTACCTACCAATCCGTAACTGGAACTGGTGTAAAAGCTGTTGATCAATTGATGAACGAGCGTAAAGGTATCGAAGGTGAAAAAGCTTATCCTTACCAGATCGACTTAAACGTTATCCCTCATATCGATGTTTTCCAAGACAATGGATACACCAAAGAGGAAATGAAAATGATCCAAGAGACCAACAAGATCATGGGTGATGATTCGATCAAGGTTACAGCTACGACAGTACGTATCCCAGTTATCGGCGGTCACTCGGAATCGGTAAACATTGAGTTTGAAAACGAATTCGACTTGGCAGATGTTCGTGCCGCTTTAGCAGCGCAAGAAGGTGTGGTGGTTGTCGACAACCCTGCAAACCTAGAATATCCAATGCCTAAGGATGCACATGGCAAAGACGAAGTATTCGTTGGCCGTATCCGTAGAGATGAAACACAAGAAAAAACATTGAACTTATGGGTAGTTGCGGATAACCTTCGTAAAGGTGCAGCAACCAATGCGGTTCAAGTGGCAGAACTATTATCTGCTAAAGGACTTATCTAAAAAACACTAGATATTTCAATAATTAAGTAAAGTGGCAACCCCTAAAAGGTTGCCACTTTACTTTTGGGCCATAGCCATAAAAACACTCGCAACTTAATCCCGAAGGAATCCCAACGCTTTGATAAAAAATCGAGATGTTGCTTCGAGCCTTGTTTTACTCTCGTTCGAGACATATTCGGAAAATTCGGAATATGCCTCGAATAAGACCAAGCTTATTTCCAAGAAACCTCATCCAAAAAAAGACCCCGCAAAACGAGGTCATTTAATGCTAAACAAGAAGGCTTGAAGAGCTAAATTCAATAAAAAAGGGATGACCAATAGGACATCCCTTTTCTATCGTTATATAAAATTATTATCTAACTGGAGTGAACACGTAAGTGTCATCGAAGAAGGTGGTACCGTTGTTACCTGTAGTGATATAACCTTTTCCTTTGATTGCAAAAGAAACTGCATTTTCACGTGCTGAAGGTAATGATTGGCTTCCATCAGACCAAGAGTCATCAGAAGGATTGTATTTCCAAACAGTAGTAACTACACCTGATTGAGAACGACCAGACACAACATAACCGTTGTTTCCAATAGCGAATGCACCTGCTCTAAAGCGTCTAGCATCTTTGTTGTCTGCGTTTAATGCTTTTTTAGGAACCCAATTGGTACCATCAAAAGAATAGAAATCTTCTGTAGGAACTCCGTTTGAGTAACCACCACCAACATAAGCAACATTATTGATTACGAATGCATAAGCATCACCTTTTTTGTTACTGAATGAAGTTTTGATTTCAGTCCATTTATCAGTAGCTGGATCATATTTATAGAAATCTGAGAAAGTCTCATCTGTAGCTTGAACTTTTCCTAAACCTACGTAAGCAGCATTTCCTAATGTGAATGCTACAGCACCATGACGTGCATCACCTGGGAAGTCAGCCACTTTTTTCCAAGTGTTAGTTGCAGGGTCATATTGGTAAAAATCTTTAAATGGGGCAGAAGTTTCACCATCTGTACCATATCCTAGACCAATATATCCTTTTCCAGCAACAGCAAAACCTACTGCGCTATGTCTTTTTGGACCGGTAAACTCTGCTTTCTTAACCCATGAAGAACCGTCGAATGCATAAGAGTCACTTAATAACTCATTTGTTTTCATTTGTCCACCTACCAAGTAAGCGACATCACTGATAGTAAATGTTGCAGCTAAATTTCTTGGCTTACCTGTGAATACAATAGATTTTTCCCATTCAGTTGGTCCTGAATCAGTATCTGTTGATTCCTCTTTTTTACATGAGTTAAAGGTTGTAATTGCGAAGGCTCCTATCAAAAGTAGTACAAGCCAATTTCTCTTATTCATAGACTATTTAAATTTTGTATATACGATATTTAATTTAACTTTCGGTTTATTTCTTTCTGTAGCAATCACAGAAGTGTATGGCGTAAAACCAAGGCCAGCCGTTGGAGACAAAGTTAAGAATAATGATTTTTCTTCTGAATGTGGCTCCGTAGCAGATTTAATATATTGAATCAGATTAAAAAGGTATCTTCCTTTTTTACCTGCATTATCTCCAACTAGGTAAGTTGCATATTGGGGGTCTCTACCAAACGGTATAGATACAAATGAAATTGGCGCTCTTGAATCTGCAATCATCAACATTGGATTCGGAACTGCCGGCATAAGACCTGTATGTGGGGTTTCTAACTCGATTTCTAATTCTGCCTTATTGATAGCAACTCCAGGTTGCGATAAAAAGTCTTTTAATGCTGGGAACTTGATTTCTGTCACCACGCCTGAACCTCCTTGGAAATAGGCAACACCTGATGTACTGGTACTGGCAATGGCTTTAGTAGAACTTAAGCCTTCAAATGCCGTTCCTTGTACGTTCTTGTCAAATTGATTGTATTGGAATGCCTTTTCAGTCATGTTCAACACTTTCGATCCTGTTTTCTTGAAGCCATCAGTTCCTAAATAGGAATAGTTAACCTTAACCTGTAAGGTATCAGAGAAACCTACGATCGCCGTATTGCTTTCAGCAGGCACCAAACTCAAGCCTTTAAAGTATTCTTGGAAGTTGGACGCTGAATTGAATGCGATATCAGAAGCTTTGATCTTATTAAAGAACTCAGCACCTAAGGCATCATTCAAGCGAATGGAAAGCGTATCTCTCTTGGTCTTCTTAGGACGGAATGTAACCGAACCCAATGCATCGGCAGCATAATTGAACTTTTGGGATCCAAAAATTGCAGGTCCTGTAATGTAAAACGGATTAGGGATTCCACTAGATGAATTCTCTAAGGTTTTAGTTTCAAGGGATTGGGTCAATCGGTGTGCAGAAATGGTCTGCATCTTGGTGGTATCTCCATATGCAATTCTCCAATAACTAGGCACCATCACTAGGTTCAACGAGTCAAACTTAGCATTGGTTGGGATTTCATTCGTAATACCTGTTGGGTTTAGCCTGAAATATGAAGTAGACTTTAAACTACCGGTAATGGGTTGATTGATCTTACCGACCAATACCACTCCGCTACCTGAAGTAGGGATATAGGGCATTTGTAAGGTGGACACAGTAGCGCTCAGCGTATCATCTGAGGTTACGTTTAGGTTGTCTAAATTATCGTTATCCAACGAGATTGACATATCCTTATCACAACTTACTGTAAAGAGTGCAGCACTTAAACCAAGAGTAGCAAAAAGAATAATTCGTAATTGTTTAATCATAAAATCATTAGTCTAGCAAAAGTATGGATTGCAGAAGTTTATCCCATGTTATTAAATGTTAAAATAAACATCCAAAAGCATGATTAATGGACTTATTGACTTCTTCCATGAAAAATCTTTTGTAAGCAGCATAAATCTATTGAGCAAATAACGTATTATTAAGCAGAAATGCGACAATTTAAGTAGCACTTTGTTAATCAGTGTTATAATTTGTTAAAAGCCCACCAATATTTATGCGGAGCAAATCTACTAATTTAAATTTGTTTTAATTATGTTAAAAAAGTATAAAATATTGCTCGCTTCCATTGTCCTCACTATCGCCGGGATCGTCGTTGTGCTGGGTTTTTGGTTATTTGGAAGTTATTTCGGCCATAAACAGTTCTTTTTGGGAATGACCGAACATGAGCTATTTGATGTGGTTCAGGACTTTTACAATGAAAACGAAGAGCAAATCCAAAAGGAAAACCAAAATCAACGAAAGGACAGAATTGATAGGCTTTCCATTGCTTTTAAAGAAAAATATCCGCAAATAAATGTCGATACCATAAAAAGTATCTTCGAGAACCAGAATTTCAACCGCAAGAACGATCGACAGAACGTAACTGATTCCACAGGCAATTCCAAGAACAAGATGAGCCGGCATTTTATTTCATCTTATGTCGTGCGCACCATCAATTGGAATGAAGCCACGATCGACTCCTTGCAGATCCGCCTGGAAAAATCCTTACGGGAAAGAGATATGTACTCCCCTTTTGTATTACAGATATCCAATCTGCCTAATGAAGAGGAGCGCAATAAGGAATTTTACCATCAACGCTATAAGGAAAGTAAATCTAGGCCCATCGTGATCGACCAAAGTGAGAACCTTTACCTCGAGGTGGATTTCATCAATCCTACTGTTTACCTATTAAAGCAGATCGGTTGGCAACTTTTATTCTCCTTAATCTTGATCATCGCATTGATCGGAACATTCTGGGCCTTATTGGTCACCATCCGCAAGCAGAACCAATTGGCGATGATGCGCAAAGCATTTGTAAACAACATGACCCATGAGCTTAAGACTCCTGTTTCGACCGTAATGGCAGCCATTGAATCCATACAGCGCTATGGTGCCAAGGATGATAAGGAACGTATGAATAGGTACCTATCGATTTCAAGACAGGAACTGGAGCATCTCTCGGACATGATCGAAAGGGTCTTGCAGGTGGATGTAGCGGAAACGAATGGCGTACTGCTCGAGAAGACTTGGTTTGACCTGGAGTCCTTGATCGATGAATCGATGGAGAATGCCAAGCTATTCGCCAAAAAAGAAGTGGATATCCAAAAAACGATATCTGGGAATTCCTTCCAGATCTTTGCCGATCAAGCACATATAAAAAATGTGATCAGCAATCTTTTGGATAATGCCATAAAGTATGCCGGCGATCAAGTGAAAATCAATATCGCACTATCTGAAAACGGGGATAGATACAAGCTTTCCATCCAAGATAATGGAATAGGCATCCCAAAAGCCTATCAAAAGGGCGTGTTTGACCTATTCTTTAGGGTACCGTCGGGAAATGTACACAATGTGAAGGGATTTGGACTAGGCCTTGCTTATGTCAAGCAAATCGTACAGCAACATCAAGGTACGATAGATTTGAGCAGTGAAGAGTCAGTTGGCAGTACTTTTGTTATAGATTTACCAAAAGAATCCTAATTCGATTGAAGGAAACGGATGTAATTTGATTAGCCAATTCAATTTAGGGAAATGACAAACATCTTATATGTAGAAGACGAGGAAAGCCTAGCGATGATTGTTTCCGACAGTTTGGAGGAACATGGTTTTGAAGTGAGGCATGTGCTGAACGGGCAACAGGCCATTGTATTCCATAATAAGTATAAACCGGATATTATTGTGCTGGATGTGATGATGCCGATCATGGACGGATTCACGGCGGCGAAGGAAATCAGAAAGACCGACATGCTCACGCCTATTATCTTCCTTACTGCCATGACGCAGACAGAAGATGTGGTCAAAGGTTTTAAATTGGGTGCGAATGACTATATCCGAAAACCTTTTAAAATCGAAGAATTAATTGTCCGGATCGAAGCTGCGCTCAAAAAAGTTGGCCAAAGCATGTCCCCGAGCAAGCTTATCCTCGGCAATTACACCTTAGATAGTGGAAAAAACACCCTTAGTATCGGGGAAAATGTGGAAAAACTCTCTTACAGGGAGTCTGAACTGCTGAAGCGATTGATCGAAAACAAGGATAAGGTTATCCCTCGCGATGAAATCATCCGTACCTACTGGAGCAATGACACGTATTTTACTGGCCGTAGCCTAGATGTATTCATCAGCCGAATCCGGAAATACCTGGCTCAAGATGAAAGGATCAAGATCACGAACATCCGCGGAGTGGGCTATATGCTGTCCGTCGATTAAATTTTATTACATTAGAACTATGAAGGCACTGATTATTGTAGATGTTCAATACGATTTTTTACCGGGTGGATCATTGGAAGTCGCTAAAGGCGACGAGATCCTTCCAATTATAAACAGTATCCAAAAAGATTACGATTTAGTGGTTGCCACGCAAGATTGGCATCCCCAGGACCATCTGAGCTTTGCCAGCAAACATGAAGGCAAATTGCCATTTGAGGTTATTGATCTCGATGGACTTGAACAGGTCCTTTGGCCAGACCATTGCGTTCAGGAAAGCTATGGCTCACAGATTTCTGAAGACCTGGACAGCAGCCGCATTGAAGCCATCTTTAGAAAAGGCATGGACCCTAGAATCGACAGCTATAGCGGATTCTATGATAATGGCAAAAGGAAAGATACAGGGTTGGCAGGTTATTTAAAGGCTAGGAAAATCGATGAAGTCCATGTTTGTGGCTTAGCAGCAGACTTCTGCGTATTCTTTACGGCAATGGATGCGATTTCTGAAGGCTTCAAAACCAGCATAATTTCCAAAGCGACAAAAGCAATAGATAAAGGTGCATTCATGGAAAAGAAAAACACCTTTATCCAAGCTGGGGGATCATTGATCTAATTATTTACCCCAACGCCATTCTCCTGAAATCATTAAAGGTTCTTTCAATCCTTTAGATTCCAAGAATTTCACAATTTCATCATCTGAAAAACGTTGTGCAGGAATTGCTTTGGCGTTCGCTAAGGCATATAGGTAGGCAGCACCTACTTTAACAGTCTGCTCCAACCCTTTTTTATCGACAAGACTGAAAACATCATTGTCGGAATGGTAATACAAGCCGGCATTATTAGGCAACTTACCTCCAGCTGCAGATCCAGTCGGGATCCCTTGCATCATAAATGGCTGGTGGTCGCTATGCAATCCAGCACCTGAGGCATTGGTATTCTTAAAATCGGTATCTACTGTAGCATAAATGCCACCTAAGGAATCCAACAAAGGCATCATTTCTTCTCTACTAGTGGAGAAGCCAGTCGGTGCATTGGTCATATCGAAGTTCAACATATATTTGATCTGACCCAGAGTACCATTTTTAATAGCTTCTGCGACATAGGCTTTTGAACCCAGCAGACCTTGTTCTTCACCCATGAACAGGACGAAATCAATGGACCGCTTTGGTTTTAGATTAAGTTTCTTGAAAGCTCTTGCCATATCAATAATGGCATAGGAACCTAAACCATTGTCAATAGCTCCGGTTGCAAGGTCCCAACTGTCTAAGTGACCACCGATCACGATCTTCTCTTCCGGTAGCTCAGAACCTTTGATGGAAACGATAATGTTTCTGGCAGTTGCTTCATCTGCCTTATTGCGCATATTGATTTGGGCTTGTACCTTTTCTTTGGATAGGGCCTCCTTCCATTTCATACCGTCTTCAAATCCGATACAGATGGCCGGGATATCAATGAGTTTCCCGGTAATGGATGCCGTTCCAGTTAGCAGCACATTGCCCTTCACGCTGTTGATGAATACGATTCCTTTAGCACCGTATTTTTCAGCTAAGGCTGTTTTTTCAGAACGATGTAGATTTTTAAGTTTCTCTCCAGAATTAGGGAGAATGTGCAGGTAGACCAAGGCAATTTTTCCTTTGACTTGATCCCCAACCTTTTGATAGTCGGCCTCTAAGCCATTCCCAAGATCAACTAAATCAGCATTTAGATCGACCTTAACAGGAGAATGAGCCAAAGAAACTGTAGGAACATCGGAATTGTTTAGTTTTAAACTCAGCGATTCCCTAGCCCAGCTCTGAGCAGAAAAAGGTTGGTATTTGACGTCGTAGCCATAGGCCTTCAAGAGGTTGAACACATGCTCTTCAGCTTTTTTGCCGTGCTCTGAACCGGTCAAGCGGTGCCCTAGGTTTTCCGTACTATACTTTAAACGTTCATAGGCTTCCGAATTGGTATTAATATCTTCATAAATACGCTGGAAGTCGGTTTTTAGATTATCTTGCGCGGAGGCAAACTGATAACTTAATAAAAGGCAGATTAGGTAAATTCTTTTCATAATAGATGAATTTACGAAATCATTCTTAATTCGCTATTATTTTGCGAATTTCCATTGCACGTAATTGATGTTTTTGTCCTCAGCCAAATACTTTTTCTCATAGTACGTCTTGATGGACAAGACCTCATCTACTAAATCAGAATGATAAAGGTCTGTGGTTTCCTTCAGTTTTGGCAAGCCTTGTAGCTCGATCTGCTCCACGGTATAGGCAAAAAAGCCATCGTTATCTGTTTTAAGATGCATGATACCTGCTGGAACCAGGATCTCTTTGTATCTTTCCAGGAAGACTGGATTGGTCAGGCGTTTCTTTTCACGGCTATCCTGAGGCTGCGGATCAGGGAAGGTAATCCAGATCTCTGCGATCTCACCTTTTTCAAAATGCTCCAAGATGGTTTCAATTTGGATCCTCAAAAAGCCTACATTATCAATTCCTTCTTCAAGGGCAGTCTTGGCACCGCGCCAAATCCGGTTGCCTTTATAGTCAATACCAATAAAATTCTTTTCAGGAAACAATTTCGCAAGGTTAACGGTATATTCACCCTTACCACATGCCAATTCCAATATCACAGGCTTCTCATTCTTGAAGAATTCCTTAGCCCATTTACCCTTAAATTCTTTTCCTGCATCCAGCTGCACCACATTCTTAAAAGTGGATACTTCAGCGAATTTTCTTAGTTTATCCTTACCCATAGCTGATAATTAAGTCGCAAAATTAACCTTATATTTGTATAAATAATACTTCAGGTGGAAAAACAAGCGAAAATTTACGTAGCAGGACATAGAGGGATGGTCGGATCGGCTATTTACCGCAAGTTAAAAGAGTTAGGATTCGAAAATATTGTGGTTAGGACTTCCAAGGAATTGGACCTCCGTGACCAACAGGCCGTGAAAGAATTTTTTGAAACTGAAAAACCTGAATACGTATTCCTTGCCGCAGCTAAAGTGGGGGGTATTATGGCGAATAACGTTTACAGGGCAGATTTTATCTATGAGAATTTGGCCATCCAGAACAATGTTATCCATTATTCCCATGAGAATGATGTCAAGAAATTGATGTTTCTAGGTTCCAGCTGTATTTACCCAAAAATGGCCCCTCAACCTTTGAAAGAAGATTATCTGTTGACCGGAACCCTTGAACCCACCAATGAACCTTATGCTATTGCCAAGATCGCTGGTATCAAGATGGTCGAGTCTTATAGAATGCAATACGATGATAATTATATCTCGGTCATGCCGACTAACCTATATGGCATCAATGACAATTATCATCCAGAAAACTCCCACGTATTGCCGGCATTGATCAGAAAGTTCCATGAAGCAAAAGTCAATAACAGTCCTACAGTAAATATCTGGGGTTCTGGTAAGCCATTACGTGAATTTATGTTTGCGGATGACTTAGCAGATGCCTGTGTTTTCTTAATGGAAAATTATAATGACCTTCAATTTGTGAATATTGGAGTAGGCGAGGATATCAGCATCCGCGAGCTTGCAGAATTAATAAAAGAGGTGGTCGGATTCCAAGGTGATCTGGAGTTTGACAGTAGCAAACCCGATGGCACTCCAAGAAAATTAATGGATGTAAGCAAATTGACCAGCTTAGGCTGGAAAGCAAAAACCAACCTTAAAGAAGGAATTAAATTAGCTTATGAGGATTTCTTGAAAAAGCAAGAAGCTTAAAAACCGTTAATAGGCTTCGCTATCTTTCGGAATACCGTACTTATTGTCCTGAACACTCTCTTCAGCTGTAATCATTGGAGGATGGTTAGGCGGAATAGGGTTGGCAGCAACGGCTTCCAGGGTCTCTTCATTTTTCTTTTTCTTCTTTTTGTTTTTCGGTTTGATCAAAGCGGTTAACCTATCGATAACAGCAGTAACTTTGCTTTGATTTACTTGGCTGGCAACGGTTTCAGATCCAAAAAGCACAAGGCCTTTCTTCAACCATCCGGCATTCTTCAATAAAGTTCGGTTTAATACTAATGGAAGTCCCAATTGCAAGGTTTTAGTCAACCAATCGGCTTCGTTGTTCTTGTTGGTAACCTGACTGATTCCTGAAAACAACCCTTTCACGGTGGAAACACCCGGCACACGGTTGAAGATCATATTGGCAATACGCGCAGGAGCTTCTACCTTATGTTTCAGCAATTCATATTGATTCAATAAAAAAGCCTCTTGCTCCTTCTTCTGTACCTTCAGGCGAGCAATCTCTGCTGTCAACTCATCAAAATTCGTAACCTTTGTTCTCATATCCTGATTAAACTCGTTCTTTTTCTTCCTTTAATTCTTCCTCAACTTCATTTACGGCCTCACGCACCTCCTCTTTGATCTCTTCAATCTCATCATCATGATCATCGGCATCCCACTTAGACATAATACGCTTGATGGACATGTTCATGAACTTCTCTTCTAACTTTGGCTCAAAGGCCTTGATCAATAGCAGAACTAGAAAAAAGATTCCTCCTGTTGCCAAAAACCCTAAAGAATAGCTCCCCAGTAATTCCCCTAAATAAAAGCCTAAGGCCAGGGAAACAAAAAACACGATCAGCAAAGACAATAAAACCTTACTGCCATCTACGATCAGAGAGCCCATGATCCTAGAGGATCTGGATAAAGCTTTTAATTTCGCTAGTTCAATCTGGGTCTCAATGTATTCTTTAGACTTATCGAATACTTCAGAAAATGAAAATTTTTGTTCTTCCATGCACGTAATTCCATATCATAGGTTCCAAGACTATCGAGAGATAGTCCTGGAGCTATTATTTAAAAATTTTTAATAATCTAAGGTTTGCTTTAGCACTATGCGTGCTCTTCGATCTCTTCATCGATCGCATCTTCTGCTTTGCCAAGCTTAGATTTTACCGCCGCAACGATTTTATCTTTAAAATCAGTCAGCTGATCGAATTGTTCTTCTGCGCGTTCTTTGATTGCATCAGTTAAATCAGCTAGTGATTCATTCAATTTCTCTCTAGTCTCACTTCCTTTCTCAGGTGCGAAAATAATTCCTAAAACTGCACCTGCGGCTAGTCCAGCCAACAGCGCTGTTACAATTTTACCGTTATCCTTCATTTTATACTGCAATTTAGTTGTTAAACCAATTTCTATTTCTTTTAATACTATTATAACAAAAAATAGACCGAATCGTTTTATTTATTAAAAATTTACCCAATCCCGTCAATTTCAGACTACATAACACATATTGTGATTCAGTAAAATTTAAGAAATTGTTAGCATTAACCATACATCATTTGTTTTATATATAATTTATTTACTTTTAGTGATATTAAATATCGCTAAAATGTTAGTAAAAACCTATTGCAGTGCAGTCTTCGGTATTAATGCGACAAGCATCACCGTCGAAGTCAATGTTACACCTGGATTATATTACTTTATCGTCGGCCTTCCTGACAATGCTGTCAAAGAAAGTATCCAAAGAGTAGAAAGCGCCATATTGTCAAATGGTTTCTATATGCCCCGACAAAAGATCATCATCAACTTAGCTCCAGCAAACATCCGAAAAGAAGGCTCATCTTATGACTTAGCGATCGCAATAGGAGTATTAGCCGCCTCTAGACAGATTATTTCGGACCGCTTGAACAAATATGTATTACTCGGAGAATTATCCTTAGATGGAAAGATCCATCCTGTTAAAGGGGTGTTATCTATTGCCTTGCAGGCAAAACAAGATGGCTTCCATGGCATCATCTTACCGATTGAAAATGCTGAGGAAGCAGCTATTGTTTCAGGTATCGAGGTCCTTGGGATCAGGTCCTTTAACGAAGCGGTACAGTTCATTATTGGGGCAACAAGCATTGAACCCACCCTAGTTGACATCAATAAACGCTTCGAAAAACTAATGAATAGTTACGATTTGGACTTTGCTGATGTAAAGGGTCAGGAGAATATCAAAAGAGCATTGGAGATTGCAGCTGCAGGTGGACACAATGTTATTCTTATTGGTCCTCCAGGTGCTGGAAAGACAATGCTTGCGAAGAGATTGCCAACCATCTTGCCACCACTGACTGTTGACGAGTCCTTGGAGACCACCAAAATACATTCTGTTTCTGGGCAACTGCCTAGCTCCACGTCCTTGATGACCATTCGTCCTTTCCGTTCACCCCATCATACGATATCCGATGTCGCTTTGGTTGGTGGCGGTTCGTATCCACAACCCGGAGAAATCTCCTTGGCCCATAATGGGGTATTGTTCTTGGACGAACTGCCAGAATTTAAAAGATCCGTTCTGGAGGTGATGCGACAACCATTGGAATCCAGATCCATCACCATTTCTAGATCGAGGTTTAGTGTGGATTACCCAGCAAGCTTTATGTTGATTGCCGCTATGAATCCCTGAAGATGTGTGGACTTGTTTGCTTTGAGGATAAAGGAAGGTGGGATAGTCCTATGTTAATAGAGTCCTGTCCAATGGTAATATATTCAGTAATAGTTTCAACAATAGCCCGTTTTTGTCGGAAACACATTTCGGACCATTGATTATACAACATCTTTGCTTCTTTGAGAACGTAATCACTTGAAGAAATCTGAATTCGCTTAAGGTCTATTTCGGCTTGCAATTCGGGAGTAGATTTATCCAGTTGTTTTACTTGGTCAACAAGAGGTTGGTATAATTCTCCAAAATGCTCCTTGTCAAGCTCCGCCCTAAGAGGAACTAATTCATCCATTTTCTTTCGTAGTTGAACACGTTTCTTTTTGGTTTCTGAAAATAATTTTTCTTTTTCTTTCAATACTGATTCAAGTTCTCCAACATACATTTCTGGTTGTAGGTCATGAAGGTATCCTTTAAGGAGTTGCTGGTAAACTTTATCCATTTCATCAACAAGGATATTGTTCTTACAGTTTTTACATGTAAATTTTTTCGCACTGCTTAACACATACATAGAAGTACCACATTCACATTTAACAAAACCTGCAAGTAAATACTCAGATTTCCTACCAATCCTTTTTCTTTTTGTTGCTTGTTCATTAAGAATAGAATTACACTTTTCCCATAAATTTTCATCAACAATCGAAGGACATGGGATTTTTATCCATTCATTTTCGGGTTTTATAACCCATTGCTTCCCTTCGCCTAAACTCTTTGTATAATTCGCAATTCGGACTCCTTTGGCAGTTGTGTCCCGTAATAATCGGTCTATTGTAGTATCCGAAAAACATGCGCCACTTCTGGTTCTATAACCCATTTTGTTCAAACTATCTGCAGTTGTTTTCTTACGTTGACACTTCAAAAATATTTCATATATCAGTTTACGAACTGGAGCTTCGTTCTTATCGATTACAAGGGCCTTATTCTCCCATTTGTATCCAAAACTTGCTTGTCCACCAAGAGGTTTTCCCATCCTTGCACGTATAGGCACCGAAGCTGCAACCCGACTTGAAATCTCCTCTCGTTCCCATTCTGCCATTGCAGCTACAAGCGTAAAGAATAACCTACCCGCTGGGGTGCTTGTGTCTATCTGTTCTGCTAATGAAACCAAATCTGCTCCCTCTTTTCTAAAGATTTCCCCAAAATCCAACAGCTCTTTAGTGTTTCTGGCAAGACGCGCAAGTTTAGAGAATACTAAACCAGTTATACGTCCACTTTTTAAATCATTAAGCATGCGTTGTGCCTCGGGATGATTCATAACAGATTTACCGGATACAGCATCTAATCTATACACTTCAGCAACTTGCCAATCTCTCGATTCGATATAGAATTTCGCTCGTTGTTCATGATGTTCGGGGCTCTCGTCCCTTACTTGTAAATCTGTGGACACTCGTATCCAAATACCAACTCGTTTCTTATTTTCGATCATAATAGTGAATTGTTTTGTCAGCCACAATATAATTAAAAATAGGCTCAACATCAAATAAGGACCAGATTTACAAGACATTAGAAAGTCACGTTTTTAATACAAAATTGTCCATACCTCTAAAGGTTTTTCATAATATCTTCAATAATACCACGTTTGATTTTTCTTTCTTCATCCGTCACCTCTATGAAACTTATCGTTACTCTATATCTTTTCACTGATTCTTTAGTAAGGGTACCTTTTCTTCCAATTGGTGTTTTCATCCAGTTCTGATAATTTGTTTTTTCTGTCTGTTCATTTCGCGAAGGCTTTATTTCATCTTTCATTTTGCTATCCTTTTAAACGGTTGATTTAAAACTCATTAAATATAAAATAACCACTTTTACAGGCGGCTCTTCATAAAAATTTTGATTGGTTGCTTGTATCAATTATTGGGATATTTTGACTTTATTTTTTTGATAAGAGTAATGTACCAGGGTACAGAATGGACCGGTTCAGATTAGACCGTTTATAAATGATTCGTAGAACGTTTCAAATGGTGCTTTGGGTTTATGGGTTCTGATACCTGCACGGATGCCGGACAATTTTTCAAAACGGTTCAATGAAAATATACTTACCGGAATACGATACTTCTTTTTGTTGCAGTAAAACTCTCCGTGGTCATCAACAATACTAAACCTTGCGTTCTTACCAAGTTGCCACGTCGCTACTTTACAATCAGCTACACAGCCACTTATTCCCCCATCAAATACCGTATGTATTTTAGCGTTTGGGAAAAGGGATTTTAGCCACGTAAACTGTTCTTTGGTTGGCAACAAACCCAATGAGACAAATGCACTCAAACAAGGTGAATAAACCCAATTAGGGTAATAATGGCAGAAGCATAATATATCGCTTGCAGAATGACCTATAAAAAGATTGGTGACAGATACAGGCAAACTGTCCATCACCAACCACATACCTTTACAGACCGGAATACGGACACCGTTTTCACTCCAATGCTCTTGGGCGACAATCTGATTTTCCAATGTATAAGGAAACAGAATTTTATCCTCGACCACGTGGAAATAGGGTGCAAAGAAGTTCCGTACTTCGGACTTTAATCGGAGAAATACCATTACCTCGAAACGGTACGTCCGTAACCTCTATTTTCTTGTTTACCACGAAGATTTTGCACAAGGTCTTGAACGGTTTTCTCGTTACCGTGTTTTTGTTTTTTATCGGCCATTATCATTTCGGTCAATGCGTGGTTATATCCCTCGCTGTACCCTTCACTTTGTGGTTCGAGCCTACCTCTTAGGTTATTGATACTACGGAATACCAAGTATGAGAGACCGCCGTCCAATAGCACGGATAGGATAAGCCGTTTACGGTCTGAACGAATACCCTTATTGTCCGTTGCCGAGTGCTGGATTTTCGCTCCGTCTTTGAGTTCCACCACTTCGCCGTTACGGAAAGCCTCCTGTTGCTTTTCCGAAAGTTCTTCGCCATTTACTCGGATGGGGGCCTGCACTTCTTCGGGTTCATAAGCCACAAACTCCCTTGTCAAGTCGTCATATTCAATGATGACTTTCTTCTTTTTGTTTCCGTCAATCTCCTGTTCCTTGCTTACCACGTGTTTTTCTCCTGCGATCAGGGCTTTTTCCTCGTCATCGCTCAACAATGGATGCCATTGCGGTTCACGATATATGGGATGTATGTTTAGCTGTACTGTGCCATCTGTATTTCGGCTAAGGGATAACTTTGCATCCAACCCGCGGATGGCAAACCCGTCGATGTTCAGACCTGCCATGCTCAACATATCGGTTCTTCTCCCTGCAAGCAGTGCATCGATATTCTCCGGACTTATGCTGAACCCTCCGTCTTTGTAAAGCCCCAATTTTTCAAGTTCGTTTAGGGGCATTTCGTTTTCGTTGATAGGATATTTCATGATGTAATTGTTTGTTAAGTTTTATGATTTTATCTTCTGATACCGTAGGCGGCAACGGCCTCCATTTCGGTATGTACCGGGCGGTTCAGGTCTTCACTTACCTTGACAACATCGGGATGTTGTTTGGCATGGAGCAGTGAACCATATAGTCGATCTGTTTTCGATAGCGAAAATGTGTTTCCCGTTGATAGGTCTTCCACACGCATACGCCCACGTTTCAAATGCCCTTGCACTTTGTACATAGTACTGTTATAGGCAATTTCATCACCTATCGAAAGGGTGGCTTCTTTTAACTTTTGTGGTTTTGCCTCGGTCTGGGCTTCGACCTGAACATTGGCAGCGGCCTTGATCTCTCTTTTTTGCTCAAATGCCAATAGATAATTGAGGATTTTCTCTGCATCGGCGGCGGCAGCATGTATTTCAAAAGGTGTGTCACGCAATATCTGTATCCAACTGTCCACGTAGGCAATGTGCTGGCCGGGATCATGGCCAATGTTGAGTTCCTGACCGATAAGCATCGAAGCGATTTCGGCACGAAGTTCTTCGCGGGCATAGCCCTCTGTTCCAAAACTGTCAACCATGCTTCTGTCCAGACGGTCTTTATGTCCCGTCCAGTGACCGAGTTCATGGAGCACGGTGGCATAATACTTATCCGGTGCATCGAATTGTTCACGCAAAGGCATGGTGATACTGTCGAGTGCCGGACTGTAATACGCTCTGTTACCTGTTTTGTGGGTTATATCTGCTCCCGAAGCCTGAATGATGTTTTCTGCTCTTTGGATAGAATCCCATTGGAATTGCGTTGCTTCGGATTTCACCAAAGGTTCGATGCCATCGATCTGCTGCGCATTGAAAACCCAAGCAGTGGTGATAATTGCCCTGCCAAGACCTACCTTAGCTTTTACAGGCTTACCCTGTTCGTCCAAAATTGGTTTGCCCTGTTCGTCTCTTTTGGAAACAAATTCATGGGTCTTGACAAACTGGATCAGTGTCGCCTTTTCGCCCTTTCTTACGTTCCAACCTTTTGCAGATGCTTGGTTGAACGTCATCCAGCGCGGGTCTTCACGATCGGCCGATAATAGTGATAGACTGTTTATGCCCTTGTATCGGTTTCCCGTGATTGCATTATATGGTAATTCAAAAGCTGGGCTATTGCTATTCCACGGCTTTTGCCACGGTGCTGTACCTTGTTCGAGTTTCTTGATGATATTCTCCGCAACTATTTCATGCAGGGATTTAGAATTTTTACTACTCATCTTCATCCACCTCCGGGGATTCGTCATCTGGCCATTCGTCTGCGTATTCCACGCCATAAATGGCGGCTTCCGCTGGGGTCAGACCAATGTCTTCACCACTGGCCAGGACACTTAGTTTTTGTTGCAGTGATCTTAAATGATAGTCCATATTATTCCATGTTTAAGGATTGGTCTAATTGTTCTCTTAACCTGCGTAGGAATTTCAAGGGGTCAAGGAATTTACCGTTGAATTTCACCGAAAAATGCAGGTGTTCTCCTGTCACCCTGCCCGTGCTTCCAGTGATAGCGATAGGTTGCCCCGCTATTACCGTATCACCAGATGAAACGAGTATATGGGAAAGGTGTCCGTAAATGGTCTCTACTTCGCCGTGTACTATCCGTATGTACTTGCCGAGTGCTTTATGTCTTCCTGTTGCTTTGACATAACCATTAAGTACATTAAATACAGGATCGGAACGGGCGGCAAAGTCAACACCGCTATGGTGTGAAGCCTTACCGCTGATCGGGTGGATACGGTATCCAAATGGCGATGTGACCTTTAGCTTGTCCAATGGTGGACTGTAATCTATGCCTTGTCCACAAAGCATAAAGGGAACAAGCACCAACCAACCGAAAAAAAATCTAATCCGCAGATATGCAGAACGTCGAGTGTTGTTCATAATGTTGTGATTTGTAGGAGTTAACTCCCTTAAAAAGTCGATTGACTATTTTCTTTTGTTGTATTCCGTCGTTTCGGTTGGTACGGGAATTTGAACATTGTCTTGGGCAGGAATAAACTGTTCAACTATTTCCTCAACTTCTCTGTTGATGCGGAAAAAATTGTCCAATAGGATTTCTTCTTTTCGATCACCGAAGTCATAATAGGTTGGTAGTTCCCGATAATTCGCTTCTTCTTTTTTGATGGCTTCCATGTCCAGATTGACACGGCATTTAACCGCCGAAGTCTGGTATTTGCCCGTATAGGTGTCTACCGTATCACGGGCAAGGATGCCAACAATTTCACCAGCTTTTAGCGATGCTATCTTTCCGGCAGGAATCAACGGTTCGAGTTTTTCATTCAAGGATAGCGAGGTTCTCGTACGGTCTATACTTAGACTTTCCCCCGTTTGTTTGACTTTACCAAGCAGGCGCTCCAACCACTCCAAAGTTTCTTTGCTCCTGACCGAACCGGACAGTACATTGCCCATGATGGACGTGATGACCTCCGCTGTTTCCTTGCCGTATTGTTGGCGTAACATAGGCAACTCCTGAAGCCCCAAAACGACCCCAGAAAAATTGGATCTGCTCTGTGCTACCAATAGGTCAACACGGTGAATATAAAGGCTTGGGGCCTCATCCACCACTAAACCGATAGGTAAATTGCCTTTCGTATTGATAAGTTTCGTAACCCGATTAAGTACCACCGACAGGCAGGCGGAGTTAATGCTCTGGGTACGGGGATCATTGGCGAGCACCAAAACACCGGGGTGCTTGGGGTTACTGACTTGAAGCTCAAAATCATCCGCACCGAAAACCCAAAACGTTTCTTTGGTAGCCATTCGGCTGATAAAGATTTTGAGCGTCCCAACCTGCCCCTCCAATTGGTCAAATGCCTTTGCCTTGTAGGCGGACATGAATGGCGATAAAAGGGAGCTAAGCTCTCCGTTGCTGAACAGTACCGTAAAAACCTGTTCATACGACAGGTTAAGAAAGGCAAGTACATGAGGCAGGCTGGAATAACGGCCATCTTCGAATCTACTGAAAAAGAAGATGCATGCGGCAAGGAAATTGATGGCGGACTGCGTGAAAAATTGGTCACTACCACCGCTTTTGTCTCCCTTTTTCAAGGCTTCAACCAATGCTTCGGCCGTTTCCGAAGCATCGGCAAGTGTGTTTAGGTAAGCCCGCTTCATCGGGTTTACCCGTCTGCTCTTTGCGGGATCGTTGAGATTGATAACATGGAATTTGTAATCCCTGCAACGACCGTCCTGCTTGGCGAGCAGATAGTGATAATAGGCCACCTTGCCGAGATCGGGATATTTCAGATCGTATAGGCACATCGTGAACGAATTGGCCAGCATTTGGCGTATGATCGGCATGATGACCCCAAACGATTTTCCACTGCCCGGAACCCCGCAAAGAAGCAGGCCCCTAAAAATATTTTCAATTAAGATGTACCCTTTACGGACTTTTCCTTTGTAATAGAACAACGTCGGGATGTTGATTGCATACGGGCTTACGACGGGTTCGGTCGGCTGCATAAAGGATTCTTCTTCGACGTTCCAGCGATCCTTTCCCAGATTGGAGCTTATGATCTTGGATACATTGTCCATTGCCATGTGTACCAGAATCGCACCCGCAAAAGCACTCGTGACATAGGCGAGGTCATACCAATTGACCGATTGCCATATCGGGGCTGCCTCACGTCCCTGCAACCATAAACCCGAAAAAAGGATAAGCATCCCCAATGCAAAAGGGTAACCGATCTGCGTCTTGGGATTGAGGTCTTTTTTCTTTCGGCTCAATGTTCCGACGGAGACCAGACAGATCAGCACGAGTGTAAAGAGTTTACTGTTTATCAGTTCGGCATAGAACAGTACTCTCGAAAGTCTCTCCGCAAACAGGAACAACCCATTATCGGTTGTTCCTGTCAATAGGAACCTATCTACATAGAAAAAAAGAAAGACTTCGAGGACAACGGATAGGTATATGCCAAATTGCAGGGAACGGTAAAGCCCCTGTTGCTCTTTGGTTTCCTCCATAATAATTTGATTTTTAATGGTTGGTGGGCTGCCTTACGGCGGTCTTCCATATATTATTTGATTTTCAAAGGATGGATACAGCCGACCTAAAAGGTGTCGGATTTCAGTATATCTCCGTATTTTATCTTTAAGTTGACCGTGCGTCCTGAAATCTGTTTTTCGGTGAGCGTTACCCGAAGTACCTTACTGCCGGGAAAGGTGGCCTTTTTCAGTACGAACACATTGCGGTGTCTTTTCTTAAATTCCGTCAACGGCTGGTATTGCCATAAGGGTTTAATCTCGACCGTCTGCACGTTCGTTGCTTTGGTGATCTTCTTGTCCTCAATGAAAAACCGGAGTTCATCCACAGTGTAGGAAAGGTTTGAGGTATTGGTAAACGACACGTCAAGAAAGATATAATCGCCCAATGTGCTGATACCGTTAAGTACAATGCCTACACCGTAGTCCCTCGTGCTTCGTATAGGATTGTGAACACTTTTTGTAAGCAGACCGAGCGCAAGGTTTTTCATATTGCTACGGCTCAATCCGATCTCTGAAATTTCCAAAGGCCGGGTGTGTTCCGGTCTGATTTCCAGCATGGCCGGAATGCTCTCGTCATTAACCCATAATGGGGCCGTTAGGCGGTATTGCGCCACGAAGTTATCACCCACAATGGTAACCGTTCCAAGTTCATAATCGAGTTGTTCTGTCTGCGTGGTGTCTTCATTCAATTTGATCCGCAACACGTTTTCAAGGGGCAGATCGCCCGATACATGGTGCGAAGCGATGTCAACATACCTAATGGGTTCGGGTGAAAGGATATGCACCGTATGGCCACGGTGCAGGCTCAGGCCGGGAAGTGTTCCTAATCGGCTTTCCGTAGCCTGTTGACTGTGCGCGGAATATCCGATACAACATATAAGGAAAAGGATTAGAAAATGATGTTTCTTTTTCATGGTGAAATCTTAAATGGTTTTACTATTTGTAATTCTGTTGGCTTTGGCGGAGTGCCTGCGGATCGATGAGGTACACCATCGTATTGTATTTCAGTTTGGCCCTGTTCTTCCGAATATGTTTTGATACGGCAGTCGTTGTGGATTGGAACATCCGTTGAATGGCACTCATGACCAACTGACTATTGTTCTCGGCCTGTTGCCCGAGGGTAATTCCCTGCGTGGTGTTACCGCCGAGCTCCCGGCTAAACTCCCTGAATGCCGAGGCGGGCACGTACAGTCCGGGTGAGCCGTCATTGTCGTAAATTTCGAGCCGTATGGGTAATATGTTGTTTTCGTGCATAATGGAAGTAATCGTAAGCAGCACCCGTTGCCCCGAAAAACCCGAAATTTTTGCAAAGACGTGTGTGCCTTTCCTGACCACGTGCGGGCCGACCAATAGGTCATCCATTAACCGTATCCGTAGACGGGAATCGGCATAACCTGTTATGTTTTCGTCGATAATGGCTTGTATGAAAGTGTTGTCACTTTCAGAGCGAATGGTGTTGAACGTTCCTTGATCTGTACCGTATTTGGAAACAGACAAGCGGGGCTGATTTTCGATTTCTCTTTTTGCTTCTTCCATGCGTTCACGTTCCATGCGGGCCGCCTGTTCGTCGGGATCATTCGCTCTTGCCATACTATCCGCAAAGGACATCTGCCTACGGAAAAGTTCCATCGGATCAGTTTTATCCGGCGTCTCTCTGATTGGTTCGTGTTTTCGCTGTAGTGACGAAAGGGCCTGTTGCAAGGTCCTGTCTCCGTCGTCGTTTCCCGAATCTCCATTAGTGGGAACAGGTCGCCCGTTTTTGAGCGCCCGCTCGATGGAATCAAGTCTTCGCTTTTCTTCTTCGTTGTACAGTTCATCAAAACGGAATTGTTCGGCTCTTTCTTCCTGTAACTGGCCTATTGCCGTATAGCCATCACCACGGCGGTACTGCTCACGATAGGCGGCAAGTTTGTCGGATAGCGCACGGTTCTTAACGTCCTCCGATACATCGGCAATCTGCCCCTGCAAGGGATTGCCCTCTTGCTGGGGAGCTTCATCCTTTGCAAAACCTGTCCGATAGACATAGAAGAAAAGGCATAGAAAGGGCAGCACTATGAGGGGCAGCACATAGCGCGGCTGTCTGAAATTGATTTTCATGTTTGTTGCATTGTATTAGGGTGAATTTTGGGGTTTGTTTGCTTCGGCCAATCTTTTTTCGAGGATCTGCATTCTGTCGATGGCTCTCTCCATCAGAAGGCTGTCGGAGCTGTCCAAGTTTTCTTTTTCCATCAGACTGTCGAGGATGGTACGGATTTCCAGCAGTTCCTTTAGAGCTGAAACGGTGGTAACAATACCGCCCATTCCGCCCATTAGGGGCTGTTGCATGGAAAGTTGTAAGGGTTCTTTCTTCGGTATTTCCTTTGGGAGAAAAAGAAAGCAACTGGCAGAAACGAGGATGCTTAGTACCATTGCGATAAATACCGCACGTGGCCGGGCTTCAAGAAACCGTTTGGTACGTGTGATGCTCCCATCGATGTACTTGCCAAACTCCTTATAAAAAGCTGCCCATACCGTCGTGTCTGGTGGTCGGTTAGAAGTTATTTTTTTGAACATAGGATATATCTTTGTTTTCGAGTGTTTTCCATCGGGTTATCAGTACACCGTGACCATTGTTCTCCGTACGCATTTCAAGGTCCCGTAAATAGCCCTCGGTGACCAGCGAGCGTATTACGGTAGAGCTGCGCCGATCTATGGTCTGTTTGCCATAAAACTTAAAGTATTTCTTTACCGGATCGACGTGGATGGAGTCCGTCTGGATGGTGAGCACGGAGCTGGACGATAGCACGGAGTTGAAAAAGCCTTTTTCCCGCAGATTGTTGTACTGCAATGCACCGGATTCATCGATCAGGTACATGGCTTTATTCATCTGGTATTCGATAAACTTCTCATCGGGTGCGAGCGTAAAGAACAGGGAATGAAATAGGTTGATGTGCGTACGGTATTCCACGGGCCTGTTCACCTCCACGTCTGTCTGTCGTGCAGACATCGGTACATTGTTGGCATCAAGTATATACACGGATTTCCGTGCATTGCCGACCTGTTTGTAGGCAAAAAAAGATACCGCCACCACCATGAGCAGGGCGGCGATCAGGCTTGCCCCTGCAATAAAGGTGGCAAGCCTGATCTTGGCTTCAATATTTTTTATTATCATAGCATTGCGTGTTTAAAGGGGTTAAAAGTTGGCGATTATCTTTCTTGCGGCACGGCCCATATTGGATGCTCCACGCCCCATTGTACTTGCGGCGGAAGTGATACCGCTTGTCGATACGATCCAAGTGCTGATACTCGGTACGGTTAACATGGTCAGCCCTCCGATCAGGAACGTCACGATGACGATACCGAAACTCAACAGCCCATTTCCAGCGAACCACCCCATTTTCTCCATCGTGTCGCCCGTGCTTTCAAGAAGTTGCTGATAACGGGTAATCTCGGCTTCCATCGCATATTGCTGGAACAGGCTCGCTATGTGCATGACCAGATAGGCAATGCCCGAATACAGGTTTACGCTGATAAACCGGGCTATCCATGTACCAAAGGAATCCCTAAAGGCGGGCAGGATACTTACGGCAACGGAAAACGGGCCTAATATGATAAGGATGGTCGAATAGATGATCTGGATGATGAAGATGATGTAAACGCAGATGCGCAATACCCAGACGGCCAATGTTTCTAAGGTATAGGTCGCCAGTAGCTGTAACCCCACTTGCATACGGTTTTTGAGTTCAACGATTGGGTTCCATACTGAAGCAAAACCCTCTTTTACCGTTGAGGTGACCGCATCCCATGCCTGACCGTACCACGTATCCGCTTCTTTTTCGGCGATCTCGGTTTCGGCCTGTATGGTGGTCAGTTGATCGGCAACGTCAACCATGAGTTTTGCACGTTGCAGGCGTAGGTTGTTAACTTCGATCTGCCCGCTGTCAAACAGGCTTTCCGTTTTGGCGGCAACAATGTCCGTGGGATATGCAAGTACGCGGGTGAACGTTCCCCACCAGATGATGACCATCACAAGCCCGAATGGGCGTAACAAAGGCATGATTTCCATTTTTTTGTCGCCCGCCATCATTTCGTATGATTTGATGGCACAGAATATGAGCATGAAAATGGCGGCAAGGGCCTGTGCATCGGTGATGAATGTATCGAAGTGGGTCCATATCGTGTTTTTCATGCCTTTGAGAAAGTGCATAACACCCTCCTCATATACACCGTTCCCTTGCAAAAAGTTGAACGTGTCTTTAAAAGAGTCCGGCACATTTACAGGATTTCCCTGCAATAAAAAACGGGGCATTAGCCCCGTCATGTTTATAAAGTCCATATAGTGATTTTCTTTTGGTTATTGGGTTCTTTTTAGGATGTCCTCTGCAATCTGTACATCGGAACGATCTGTTGCAAACTCCGGCAGATCGGGGTTCTCACTTTGCAGGCGGTCACGGTTCCCCGCCAATAAAAGGAATTTTGCGGCATAGTTCTTTTTGGATTCCCATGCGGACAGTAGTTTTCGGTGTTCCGCAAGTAAACGGTGATAGGCCATTATACGGTTGCCACGGTCAAGCGTGGTCGTTCGGGCAGCTCCCAACCGTTCTTTCAATTCCGCACGTTCTTCGTTGTACCATTCCAATAGACCTTTGTTCCTCAAATAATCACTCACGTCCGGTGAAAGTCCGGCGAGCGGATTGGTGTCCGTATCATCGATCAGATTTCCAAATTCCCTGCGGTAATAAAGTAACCATAAGGGGTCGGCCTCCGTGACCAGACCGGAATAATTGAGGGCTTCGGTCACCGCTACATTGCGGATGGTGTCCGTATGCTTTTTATAGGCTTCGTCCGTTTGTTGCATGGCCAGTACCATACCCATGCGCAGGGTCTGTGGCCCTGTACCGCTCAACGGTCGGCGGTCGGTCTTGGGGTAGTTTGGATGCCACGCCCAGGTGAGCCAATATTGATAGTTCAACCCCAAAAAACCTTTGGTCGGCGTAAACTTCTTTCGATCCCATTGCTTATGAACCATGCGTTCCTGTTGGTTTACGATATGTTTATCGGTCTGTCGCTTCACGTTCTGCGCCATCGTTCCCGTGATGGAAAATAGGAACAGCAGTAGCCCTGTGATGTATTTTGTTTTCATGTTCAATCCTTTAGTAGATAATAGTTCCGTATGATTTCGTCGGCTTTGCGTTTGTCCATATTGATGAAATTGCGGTAAGGGTTCGCCATTTTTAGTACGCCGTTGATCTTCGCCCAATACATTGACCTTTCCATACTGAACACCAATGCGCGTATGACTTTCAGTTCGAGAATGATCTCGCGCATGAGGTGGTCTCTTTTTTCGTAATCCATCAGTACGTTTTTTCCCTCTTGGAGAACAAACTCGGAGACTTCGGCGGCAAGGTTTATTCCCCTGTCTTTGAGCTGGCGGGTGACGTCCTCGGCAAAGAGCAGCAGCCACGGTTCTCCTTTGGCGGTCTCCAACATTTTAGTGCTGTGTGTGGCAATGTCCTGAGAGAGCCTTGCAATATGGAGCGCGGAGCGGCCGGACTTCAATGCCCGATCCACTTCGGTCAGTGATCGGTGTATCATGTTCTGTACCAATACCACGGAAGATAGGTTGACGTTAATGTCGTCGATCCGTCCACGGATGTTGCCCAGCATATTGTTATGAGCCTGTTCGGAAACCAACCTTACCGCGCCGTTCTCGTTTACGATGGCGAGGTGCTTGGCATCATAGATAATGGTTACATAGCTTTGTCCAAAGGCAAGCGTCGAAAAGCATATAAACAGCATGGATATAAGTTGTTTCTTCATGGCTTAAATTCCTCCAATTGCCTTAAGATATTATCAACTATACGCTTGTCCTCATTGATGTAACCCGAAAACGGATTTAGGGAATCAAGTAGCTTTTTGCGTGTTGAATAGTACATAGTAACCGCAAGCCCCCGTGATGCTCCGGCTATTGCTCGAAGTTCCTGCAGGACGTGTCCGTACAGTATTCTTCTGTCACTTGCTTTCATCTGGCCCAGGTCGCCGATACTGATAAAAAGCCCGGTGAGGTAGCGTGCCAATTGCACAGCTTTTTCTGCCATATCCTTTTCTGCATCGATGGCGAGCAATAGAAATTCGGGATGTGCGGAAACAATGCCCATGATCCTTTTCTGTTGGTTTATGATCTCTGTAACGATAGGCGCGGATTCCAGACCCATACTAAGCCCCTGCAATGCCATACCGAGGGTCTGGAAACGGCTGTGCAACTGCCGATAACGGGTTTTGAGCTTTGCCGTTTCTTCTCTGTTTACTTCCTCGTTGGCCGAGGTAATGGCCTGTCTGTTTCTTGCGGTGATCTGGCGGTCGTATTCATCTTTGCTGTGTTCGACCAATTGGTGGATCAGTTCCACATTGAGCTGTGCGTTTGCTGTGGTCAAGATGACCAAAAGCAGTATTAGGATAATGTACCTCATCGTTTGAGCAGTCTTGAATTACGGATAATGTCATCGGCAATCTGTTTGTCGATATTGATAAAACCTGCGTATGGATTGAGGGAGTTAAGAATACCGCGCTGTTTGGCCCAATACATACTTCTGTGCATCCCAAAGGCTACGCCCCGCAGGATGGTCAATTCCGTACGTATCCGGTTGAGCAATTTAGCCCTTTCTCCCGCATCCATCAGGTTATCTTTTCCACCTTTCAGCACAAAGGCGCTGACCTCGGCAGATAGGTTGGTCGCCCGTGTCTTAAATTCCCGTGCGCCCGCTTCGGCAAATAACAGGAGTACCGGATTTCCGCTTGCGATGTTCATTGCTTTTTCCACGTCATTAACGATGTCAAGGGAAATACTGGCAATGTCCTCTACGGTGAGCAGTGAACGGACAACGCCGGATACTTCGCTCAATCCCTTGTAAATCTTATCCTGTAAATCGTTCACAATCAGGAGCTGGCCTGTTACCGCCATCTGCCCCCGCTGGATGAGCGTAAGATTACTATTCACATTGTTGAGTTGGCTGTTCATTATCCCTGCATGGACACCCGTTGCGGCTGCCACGGCGGGGTCTATGTAAATCTGACCTCTTGCATAGAAAACAGCAAAGGACAGGATCGTTATTGCAATAAATCGTCTCATGTAAAATCGGGTTTAAAGTATTCTCTTGATGTTTCAACAGGTGCATTATTTTGGTTTACCTTTTGCACAAAATCGCCCAATGCAAGAACGCTCTTTTCCATGTCGGATACGAACGCCGTCAGGGCGGCCGGGTAGCTGCCATGATGTTTGACGTAAATCTCCACGGCACTTTTTTCGGGTTTTTCGGTGGTGAATGCCAAGTGGTGGTAAATACTGACCTCTACGCCGTAAACTTCTCCGACATTTCCACGCCGGATATAGAACTCGTTGAAACGGGCGCGCCCCTCTTTGTTGTCCAGACGGTTGATCGTAAAAATCTTTTTTTGCTCCGCTTCGTTGATGGAGAGCAATTCGGCGACCTTTCTAAAATCGGCCTCGTTCTGTTGCAGCAAGATAATGGTGTCAGAGTTGTTTATGATACTGTCCTTGATAATGGGGTTGCCGATGATGTCGTTGATTTCCTGCGTTACCTCGATGATTTCCCCCCAGAACTTCCGTACGGTCTTGTTCAGGTATAAAAGGAAATTCGCCATCATGGGCGACGAAATGGCCCGCCATGCTTCTTCCAAGATCAGCGTTTTCCGGCGGTTTTTCCGGTAGCGCATCTTCTGCACGAACAGATCCATGATTATGAGCGTGACAATCGGCAGGAGCGTCTTGTTATTCTGTATATTGTCAATTTCATAGACTATGAACCGTTCGTTGAACAGCGATTGGTCGGCATCTTCGTTCAGTATCGCTTCGTATTCACCCCCTCTGTAAAACTTCTTTAGCACGAACCGAAATTCCTCCACGTCAAAAGCGATGCTTTCTTCGTTCCTTATATCGGGGATTTTAGCAGTGGCAAATTCATAAAAGGAATTAAAGTCCAACCTGTCTACTCGGTCTTCGATGGTCTTATCGAAATGATGGGCATAATAGGCTGAAATGACATTGGAAATTACGTCACGCTCGACGGTGGTCACCGTACCCTCGGAACCTTTCCAGAGCAGGCAGATCAACGTTATCAAAAAATCCTTTTTCTCGATGTTGTATTCTTCCTCGCTGATCGCAAAGGGGTTCATCGTGATGGGCTTTTCCTCCGAATAGGTGATGTACTTGCCCCCGTAGGTACTGCAAAGACCGGAATAGGAATGCCCCACGTCCACGATCACCACGTCCATATTGTATTGCAGGTACTGTTGGACGATCGCATTTATGGCATAACTTTTACCCGTGCCACTGCTACCTAACACGAAGCGATTTCGATTTTTTATGCGGCCTGTCCTCATAACCAAATCCGATGGGTCAATCGCCACGGGCACCCCTTGACGGTCGGTAAACCTTAACAGAAACTCCGAGGGTTCGTCCGTCGGCAGCCGTTCCTTGAAAAAGAAACAGAGGGCGGCATCGGCGGTCGTCAGGAACCAATCGTATTTTTTCAGTTCTACGCCGTTGCCCGGCAGGGCACACCTGAACAGTTCCAATTGGTTGTAGGCATTGCGTGATGGAATGATCCCCTGCTGGAACAGGGCGGCTTCAATGAAATTGGCCGTTTTGTCGATCTTGTCCGTATCGGCACATACGATCATGGAATATTGCGCATTTACCAACAATTGGTTGTCGCGGGCCACGTCCACCAATAAACGGTCGATGTCCTCCACGCACATGAGGTTGGCCGGATCGGGTACGCTCGAATGCCTTTTGCGTTTTACTTCAAGTTTGCCCAGCGTGATCTGTTGGCTGGGTATCTCCAATAATTGGTTATAGATAATGGTGCGATAACCGGGAACATTGTGCAGGAAAAAAAGGTTGTCTACCGGAAAATCACGCATACCGTTTGTTTCGGTTCGGGCGATAAACGATCCGACCTTTTCGGGCAGGTCAACCGAATCGGTGCCCACCATGCTAATACAGCGAACGGCGCGGTCACCTATTTGCAATTGAAGGTCTCCGCAGCGAAGATTGTCCAATGTGATGTGGGGTTGCTCAAACTCCATGCCGAGCACCCTGTTTACAAAGCGGTTTATTTCGGCTTCCGTAAGATATGAGGGGTTAAGGGCGGCACCCGAAAGCAGGTCAAATACTTTGGCCATGTTCTGTCCGAACGTGGCCAGCACTTTTTTGTCATAGGTATATAATACCCCTTTTTTGACCTGACGGGTAACGGTCAGGTAGGTTCTGATCTCGGTGTATTCCCGCCCCTTGAAATGTTCCTGGTATTTCTGTTCCAAAAATTCGGATGCGGGTTTGGGGCGGTATTTCCGTTTGATAAATACGTCGTGTTTTTGGATGATATGCCCCTCGCCAAGTATCTTGATGACGTTCAACAGTACCTGTTGGAATGTGGTATAGGCTTCGGGGTCGGCGCCATACTGCAGGACGGGATTGGTCAGTCGCATCACGACTGAAAAATCACCACGGTCGCCATACAGTATGGACATTCCCTGATATTGGTCGATACCCGCATAGGGCATTTCAAAGGCTGTCTTTCTTTCTGTTTTCATAGCTGATCGATAATTTGGTGGGTTGGATAAATGCGCCTCGGTGCCGAGTTTTGTCATGGAGACCGTTTCCCTGTTTCATGAATGTGTAGGCAAGTCCTGCACCCATCAGGGCAAGGGTCACAAAGCCACCGATAAAAAGATTAGTCAATGCACCGATAAGTCCACCGATGGCCAGACCGCCGATAAGGGAGCCTATGCCCCAATAAATAAACTTACCCTTAAAACCGCGGTAAATAAGGGGCTTTTGAAGCCCCTTATAGATCGGATAACGCTCTTGTGTCATACGCCGAAAAACGCTTTGATGACTACCGACACAAGCACCAAGAATAAACAGGAACCGCCCCACGACATCAGTTCTTTATTGATGTCCTGATCTCCGCTGTTCCACTTGATGTAGACCCGTATGCCCCCTATCAACCCGACGACCGCGCCGATCGCGAGAATTAACGTCGAGATGGGGTCTACATAGCTGGTGAGCGATGATGTGGCGGCATCGATACCCACGGTACCACCTTGTGCGAATGTTGATTGGGCCGCTGAAAGGCAAAGCGCGGCCATTGCAAACAGTTTTTTAGTGTTTACTGTCATAGACATAATGGATAAAAAGTGAACAAAAAATGATTGGATTGTCAGTTTACCCCGAAAAGGGCCTTTAGTGCGGAGCCGACGAGCGACAGGAACAGGCAGGAAAAGAACCATCCCATGACCTGTGCATCGATGTGGTGCTTGCCGGACTGCCAATTGCTGTACACCCGCAGACCGCCGAGCAGTCCGCACACGGCACCGATGACAAAGGCAAGGTCAGAGAAGTTGTAGTACCACGTATTGACTTCCCTGCGCACTTCCCTAAATTCCGCAAGGCCGGGCTGGGCGGCCCCGTACACGGCAAAAAAAATGGCAGTAAGGAATACTGCCACAAAGCGGATTGGTCGCATAATGGATTTAATAAGGGATGGCTTTGGTGTACTCGATAACGTCATTCTGTACGAGCGATACGAGCTGCTTTAGGTTTATGCCTCCTGTGGATTGCAGTGGACCGGACGAGATAACGAGCTTCCCCTCGGTTACTATAGGTTCGTTTTCTCTTTTGGATGGTTCGGGAATAACCCTTTCGGGCGGTGAATCTTCATCAAATGTCAGTTCGTTTCCTCCATCGGCCGCCCGTGGGGCGCGACGGTGGATAAACAGGTCATACAGTACGTTTAGGGCATAGTAAATGCCATAGACGGCGGTAATGCCGAGCAGGAATTGTGTCCAGTTCATAGATCAAGGGTTTTAATGTGTTCTTTGATGTATCGGGTGAGTTCGGGATGGGTTTTTAGAAATTGGTGCAGGCTGTAAGATATGATCTTGGTCATGTCGATACCTTTGGCAACTTTTAGTTGTTTCAGCAGAAAAAGGGTCTTGTCGTCCAGACGGATCAGTAACCGTTCACGTCCTGTCAGTTCGTGGTTTTGGATACTTTCAAACAGGCGTTCAAGCGTTTCCGTTTTCTTCTTAGGTGCATCCTTTGTTTGCTCTGCCGGGGGAATTTCATTTGCCTGTGGCGGTTTCCCTTTCCGCATGGAATCCCGAAGCTCGTCGGCAAGGCTTTTTATTCCGCTCATAATGGTTCCTCCTTAGCAATGTACTGTTCATAGATCAGGTCTAAGAGCGGCAGGATAACGGGATATAGGATGATCGGTGTCTGGAATGTATTTACCCGCTGGAAGTCGATACGATCCGGCAGGCCGGGTGCGACCGTGCCAAAACCGCGCAGGACATTTTCGACTTCCGTCCGGGTTTCGTACTTGACGGTGTTCTTGATACGGTTCGGCACGAAGATCAGGGGCGCCCGCTTGTTGATCCTGCCGATGACCATTGCAAACAGCAATGTGGAGTCCACCGTAAATTCATCAAAGGCAAACGGACAGATTACCGCATCGGCGGCGGCAAATATGGGGATCAACCCGTCGTCGTCCATCTTGCCCGGCAGGTCTATCAGTACGATTTCGTTTCGTGACTTCCCCAACTTACGTTGCATTGCCGGAAAATGGCTGAGGTCGGCGGGTACGATTTCGTACAGCGGTTCATTTTCCAAGATTTTTGCTTTCTCGGCTTTGGCGTAAAGTGATTGCTGATAGTCCATGTCAAGTATCGTAACCCGCCGTTCCTGTTGCTGGGTCAGGTAGTTGGCGAGCAGCAGGGTGAGCGTACTTTTTCCGGCCCCGCCTTTTTGGTTTCCTATAAGTATGAGCATAGTGCGTGGGTTTTAAAGGTGTTGTTGATAAAGTGATGTCAACGGGTATTTGTGCGGGCTTTACGCTTACGTCTCCGGTTGCGTCCGTGGATCGCCTCGTCGTCGATGTCGTCGGAAATGTCGATCTGGATATTTGGTATCCATTGCTCCGATGTTCCCTGCACATGATCGGTATAGGTAGCGGTTTCTTCGGATGTTGATCTCCGCTCTTTCCCGGTCGGTTCTGCGAAGTCGTCTTTGGCTGGTTGCACATGACCGTTTTCGGTGACTGTTTCTTCGGGGCGAGGTACCCACCCCTTTACAGTCGGTTTCTTTATATCCGCTTTAGGCGACATTTCGTTCCTGTCTTCCGACGGTGCGATAAATTCTGCCACCGGCATTAGGTCTTTGCCCTTGTAGACCATTTTCCTCGAATGGTCGATGACGGTATAACCGTATGGCGGTTTTTCGTTGTTACCGTGGAATATGATCTGTACCCCGAATTTGTCCGATAGCATCCGCGCCATTGCCGAAGTGTAGCCCGATGGAGCGGAATATCTATTACCGGGAAGCGGGGCCGTAACATGAACGATAGCCGGATCGTGCTGGCCTCGGTACTTGGCAAAGACAGCGCGGAGTTGTGCCAGCCGATCAATGTCTTTACTGAATGTGCCGATTTTGGCGTCCACCTGTTCCAAAGACACCGTACCTTGTCTTTTGCCGTAACGGCTGATCTGATAAATCCCATCGGACAGTTTAAGCGAATAGCCCTGCGCTTCAAGTACCATTATGAATTGCGCCCGTGTTGAGAAACTATAGCTCAATGCTTTTTCGATGTTCTTATCGACCTCCTGTTTTTCATCCACGCCGACGATACGGTTCAATACCTCGTAGGCACGGATTTTCTCGAAGCTGTCATTTATCTTTTTACCGTCACGGTCTACCCGTGTGGAAACGACATGGATATGGTTGTGCGCAGTGTCCTTATGAAATACCAAGAGGTAAGGTTGTTCGCCGTAACCCATGCCTTTCAGCCATTGTTCGGCAATGGCTGAAAGTTCTTGCTTGCTATGCGACCTCCCTTTGCAGGAAATGACGGCGTGGAGCTGTGGGTATTTCGTCCGTTTACTGGCTGCGGATTGGGCTTCCAGATAATTGACGTAATCCTTTGGGCGGAGATTTTGCAGGGCCTGTAAGGCATCGAAATTTGCCACTTTCATCAGCTCGCCCTTGTCCTTGTCCACTTTGTTCGTGTTATAACGAACGCCTTTGAACGTGGCGGACGGCTTCAATATCTTGACGATCATGTCTGCCCCCTCATAAGTCTGATGAGCCGGCGAACGGACTGTTCCAACCTCCGTTGCAACCGGATATATTCGGTAAGCAATGGGGCAAGGTCACGCATAATAGCGGAGTGCAGCATTCCCTGTTGCCCGAGGGTATTGGCGTGCTTCGCCAATTGGTTGATATTGTTGCCGGATCGGCCTATCTCTGTGCCGATACTGTCCAGTAGCTTCATGATTTCGGTGGTATTGACCAGCATCTTTTTGGAATGTTGGAGCACCCGGATACGCACGATGTCCGCACGGCTTAGGCCAAGTGCTTTTTCAAGTTCGAGAAACTGCGCCCGTTCCGCTTCGCTCAACCGGAGTTCAAAGCGTCGGGAACGTTGTTCATGGGCTGAGGGTTTTCGGTTTCCTTTTTTGTTCTTCATGGTGCTTGGTGGTTCAGGGTAACAGCATGTATTGTCCTGAATATTGCAAGGACGATAATATGCTAATGGTGTAAAGAGGTATAGATGGTTCGCCGGTTACGGCAAGCATGGTGCGCTTTGCCTGAGAAAAAGGGAGTTGCGACCTTTTTCCTACCCTGGTACAGACCTGCTCCATCGGAGCCGGGATGTTCCGGGGCAAGATGGTTTTTGTGGGTACGACCGAGGTACGAGAGCCGTACGTACAAAAACACAACTTGCAGGTGGCAAAACAAATCTTGCAGGTGGCAAAACAAATCTTGCAGGTGGCAAAACAAATCTTGCAGGTGGCAAAACAAATCTTGCAGGTGGCAAAACAAATCTTGTTTTGGCGGCTGTCCGACGTTTCCGTGGGATAGCTGTGGCTGCGGGGAAACGTCGGGCGGTGGGTAGTGTGTAGGGATTTGACTGTCATGGGATAGTCCTCGCTATTGGTTTGGTGGGCCAAATACTTTGCTGACTAATTGTTCAGGTAGCTAAATAAGATGCTGGCTTATCAGCTAATGGATTTGTCTGCACCCTCACTAAGCATTAGGCCGGCTAATCGTTTTATTGCTTAGTTGCTTTGTCATTTAGCTGTTTATTCCGCCTATGGATTAGCGGACTAAACAGCCTAGTAACAAAGTACCAGAGTAATACGCTGCTTTCCTTATCCATTGCTTAGTCCGCCAATCAGCCTATCGTCTAATTATGCTATCGGCTTAACGGCCTATTAGCTTATTACATAAACGTTATGTTATCTATAAGATAGGCTTTTTTGAAGGTTCAGCTTCTGGACCTTTCTGGAGGTCTCCATTGTCCGCCGATGAGTCCGAATATTTCTGTATTATTTCCTCGAGTTCGCACCGGATCTCCGCAAGTGTTATATTCACGTTTTTCAAGGTGTCACTTCTGTCTTTATTATAGCCTTTCTCCCAAGTAGGATAATCCTTGTAATTGTACAGCGGATTGAAGGGGTCATGGCAACCGGTCACGATTTTAAATAAGGTTTGGTAGAGGTACTTTATGGCGAAGTAGAGGAATACTAAAAATAGGGCTACATCCCAAGTAATAATAATTTCCATGATGGTGTGTTTTAAAAATATTTGTTAAGAATGGATTAGATAATATAGCATGGTTACCGCTGATAAGATGATCTGATCTCGTCCGAGGGGTAATCCTCTTGCCAAGGCGGGCGGCATCGCAGACGTATCATCAACATTTCGTTGTAGTCATTATAGCCTTTGTAAACTTCTGATCGGTCAGTGGAATGAGGTAATTTCTGCCGGAAATTAGTAAGTGCGGTAGAGCCAGCTTTATCGCGATCAAAATACAGATCAATCTCTTGATAACCTGCTGCACGGTCTATTGCCATCTCCAGCAGGTTAACTGAATTAAGGACGAGGATGCTGTCGATAGACTGTGGATTATCGCGAAGCCAGCTAAGATAATCCATGTACCCTTCGAAAACTGATAACCTATCCGGATTTCCAGCAATGAAGCTGATCGACTTACGTCCCAGACAGGCCTTAAAATCGGTCTGCCCGATCTTGTTGCGCAGTTCCCATGATCCAAGCTCATTCTGCCAACCTGCAGAGAAAAATTTCTTCCCTTGGTTCGGGCCGCTCTCAAAGCTGTAATGCACTACCATCATCCGGCCCCAGGCCTGCTCCAAAATACCACGGCTTTGTAGGTATTGCACAATGGCAGGATGGCTGCCGACCTCCTTTATCTCGTTTATGGTATAATGGGGTTCCGATACTCTGGCAATCTGCTGTCGTTTCTCCCGTTGATCGGAACCAGTTGCTTCCCTCAGCGGTATGGCCATGACGTCACTTATCTTTTGGATGACCTCATAGAATGTTGCAGGATACCAATAGGACATGGCAAGATCAATGATATTCCCCCCTTTGATCCCGGATTGATTTGATCCTCCGTGATCGAACCATACACCCATCTGCTCATTTACGGTCAGGGAGGCTGTATTTTCTTCACGCAACATGCTCCGGTAGAACAGTTCCCCTCCGGAGCTGTGTGCAGGATGGTGACCGAGCCGGGCAAGAAAATCCATTATGGAGGTTCTCCTGATCCCATCGATGTTTACAAATTTTGACATAAACTGAGGTTAGCGGCTAAAAGGAAAATACGGTTGTCTGTGGCAATTCTTGAGTAAATTTTGCTATTGCCGAACCATAGCTTTCCCGGGATTCATCGACATAGAGCATTATCTTTTCGAATCGCTGGGCGCGTTTGATGGTTGCGGGAAGAAAGCTAGGGTAATTCAGTACCATTACCGACGCGTAAGACAGCTTTTTATCATTACGTCTCTCCAGGTAGTCGGTATATTCCGGAAAGATGGCAAGTACCGTCTCGCTTCTTGAAAGTATAGTCAAGCCTTTTGTACCGATACAACTTTGAAAATGTTTTGCTCGTACTTCCCACCCGCTGTTCTCATTTTGCCATCCTGCGGCACAGAAATCTTTACGCTTTCCTTTTTGGTCAATAATAAAATAGTGGACTTCCTGGACATTCAGATCGGCAATTTCCCACAATCCGGTTTCCTTCAGAAAATCGGTAATTTCAGTTGTCTGCCCAAGTGGCCTTACTCTATCAATCTGGTAATGTGGAAGCTTCTTCGGTTTACGCTTTCGTTTAGATCTGTTTTCAGTCAGGCTAGCACTCTCTATTTTTGCCATGATTTCGAGGAGTTTTTGTTCGATTTGTTCTGTGGACAATTCAGGCCAATATGCCCGGGCGAAATCTATAACATTGCCGCCTTTGCCAAGCGATCTGTCGAACCAACTGTTAAGGTTGTTATTGACTGTAAGAATAACACTGTTGCTTGATCGGCTTGTGAAAACTGCTGCATATTGAATTTCTTCATCTTTCGTGCAAACAGGTTCATGTCCCAGCTTGCTGAGTAGAGCAGTGAGGGATAGTTCATCATTGAATGATGGAATTTCTTTCTTTTTGGATGTCATATATGGAATTTTTAAAGTGTTATGTTTACAGATGCCGCAGGGTTTTCCGGGAGATACTTACAGCTTCGATTTCCATGCAGTCTATCCGCCTGCTTTTGGAATTGGAATTTTCTTTGGGAAAAGGTTAAAAAGAACATGTCCCTCATTGGAACCGACAACGGGCAACGAACCCGTAATGATCCACTCTTGTCGGTTATGTTAGAATTCGGGACTACCCACGTCAATCCGTACGGATCGGGCTTTCGCCTGCCAATGCGTTATCGGTATGTTGGTGCTTACCTTGATCTGGCTTAACCTTACCTTCGCAAAATTTCTCACTTCTAAGGAGATAATGCTTCATCCCTCTATGTCAAAGAGCGCTCGAGCACTGCCCTCGCGGCAAATGCATAGCCTGTCCGTTGAAGGTAGGCGGAGATCCAGTTGCTCAAAACCACAGAGGTTTTGTGTTGGGATCGGTCAAGAAAAATTGGGGAAGTTTGGGTAGGATGGCTGGGGGATAATCCCCTGCAGTACTATATGTTCCCCGATTGGGTTTTCATCCCATTCAGGGTACAAAGCACGATAATAGGGCAATGCAAAAACAGTGTAAGGGGGTGAAAGAAACGTTTCACCCCTACATTAAAAAATGCGTTTAAACACACTCAAAGTAAGTTTTTGGGGATTTTGAAAAAGGGAGTATTTCTACGGAAAGGCTCCGAACAGATCTGAAAGACGATCGAAATTTAATGACTTTGGATACTGAATTGGAATAGGATAAAAATAATATAGCCTGTCACTCGTTCGTTAAGGATACGAGCGACATCTTTAAGATTTGACTTTAAAAATTTGCGAGGATAGTATATTTATTTTTATTTTACACGGTATAATCTAATTATCAAATGACTTCAACACGTATATTCCTAACCCAGATCGAGAGTAATGTGGCTTTTATACAGCGTGCTAATAGTATGGGATTGCAGACGTTGGGCGACATTATGGATATTAAACTGCCCGATCTGCGAAAGAATAAAGAGTTTACTTACTTATGGTATGCTGATCTTTTGACTATGTTGGAGAAACACGGACTTCTGGAAGAATTCCAGCGGAGGCAGCTTTAATCTATTGGGCAGGTTCTAAAGAAGAAAAGGCGAAATCTTGAGAAATTCGCCTAAGCTGTGTATTGTATTTTGTTTAAGATCCCCTCTTAGAAAGCTTTTTTTCCAATTCGGAGATATACTTCCGTTGCAACAATAGTAGCTCTTCATTTTTTTCAGTCAGTTTTTCCTTTGATGCTAATTCGTTCTCCAATATTTTGATTTTTTGCTCCCATTCCTTTTCCTTCAAAGCACGAAAAGTCTTAAAAGGCTCACTTTCATAATAATATTCAAGAAAGTCGTGATCTAATTGTACACTAATTACCTTGAGCAGTTCAATATCTATCGTAGATCTTTTATAAATGCCCGCTACGGCTTGTTTGGTTCTATTGATTTTCTCACCAAATTGACTTTGACTTAGTCCCTTGGAAGTGGCAACCCGTTTAATTATTTGTCCTATTTTTTCACTCATAAACAAATATGATAGTAGAATATCATTAATACATTTGTCCACCGGACCATAAAAGTTGACGAATGAATTATTTTTCTTGTCTTTATATAAAATAATAACTATACTTGTCTAAGTAAATGATAGTAGCATTTTCCAAATTTGGTTTTAGAACTAATTAGAGAATAAGATATTAGCCATTTAACGGCTTTTAAAGATACGATTGATCCTCCCCAGGCAAAAACGGAAGTCAATCGGATCGGGTGAAGCCCCATGTCGTGCATGTATTTTTTTATTATAATTTTACATGATGAGCGGCATGGTGTGCTCACTCGTTTTTCCGAACTATGCCTGGGGAGGAGACGAGCAGAGGCCCATGTCGCTTATTTTTTTTGGCCTCGCTCATTTATATAAAATTAAAGAGTGAGTTATGAATAATCTTCTCAAAAATCTGATTTGCGCACCCGAATAAGTTAAATAACCAAGTAATGGCTATTACAATTTCCTACACTACGGCGGGCGCCCCCAATGTATAGGTTCCTATTAAATACAAATTTATGAATTTTATAAACCTATTTACAAATGAAGCTATTTTACAGCTACGTGTGGCGCCTTTTTACCCATATCCAAACCCTATCAAAGATTTTCAAAATACTACTAAGAATATTCTCACCTGCCAATCAATGGCATAGACTGGTAATGCCCGGCAGGTACCTTGCGATTGTTTTTTGTTTCATAATGTTTAGTTATGCCCAAGCACAGTCTCCCGAGAAATCGGGAGCTGTTTTGGGATCAGAGATTAAACTACTTAAGATCGGAGATACCATTCCAGATGAGTTATGGAACCTGCCATTGCAGGTTGTTAACCATCCAGATGGCAAAGAAACTGTCACATTAAGTGAGTCCAGGGATAAGCTTATTATACTTGATTTTTGGGCTTCCTGGTGTAGTACCTGCGTCAAGAGCTTCCCACTCATTTCTTCTATCCAGAACCAATTTCAAGACAATGTCCAGTTTATCCTCAATAATCCCAAGAGGACCTTGGATGACATGGAAATCATAACGAACGCCCTCAAACTGGTAGAAGAGACCGAAAAGATTAATTTCCATATTCCTACAACATATCAGGACACGACTCTGATCAGTTATTTTGAGTTGTTTTCATATCCACATATCGTATGGGTAGGAAAGAATAGGGAAATCATTGCCATAACTGGGAAAAAAGAGCTCACTCATGAAAATGTATGCAGATATATTAAGAACGGAGAAGTCAACCTTCCAATCAAACCAGGACGAAGGGAACAGTAACCAATACCTAAATAGACCAGTATGAACAAAAAAATTATATTAATATTCGCTATAGTTTTCATTTCAACCCTTGAACTATATGCTCAAATTAAGCCTATAGATGGAAAAATATTTCAAGACCCGGATGGAAGTCCCATTGGATCTGCAACGATCACATCTTCGAGAAACAATACATCTGTTTATTCTGATTCCTCCGGAAGGTTTCGGATAGATGTCGACCACAAAGCCGATACTTTAATAGTTTCACACTTTGGCTTTGAGACAAAGAGAATACCCATAGATTCAAAAATAACTTATCCGCTAGAAATCTTCCTTGAAATCTCTACAACGGCAATATCTGAAATAGTATTAAATACCGGTTACCAAACCTTGCCAAAAGAAAGAGCAACAGGATCCTTCTTTCAAATTGATAATCAAGCCTTAAATAAAAGGGTTGGCGGAAATATATTAGATCGTCTTGAGGGACTATCCGGCAGTTTGCTCATTGACAGACGTAATGAAGAGCCAACGATTCAGATTAGAGGCATCAGTACGCTCAATGGGGATATAATGAAACCTTTGATCGTATTGGACAATTTTCCTTATGAGGGTGATCTGAGCAATATAAACCCAAATGACATCGAAAGCATTACGGTACTGAAAGATGCCGCCGCCAGTTCAATATGGGGGGCAAGAGCAGGAAATGGGGTTATTGTGATCAATTCAAAAAGAACTGGAACAAATCAAAAGCCTTTAATAAATTTCAACTCCAATTTGACATTATCTCCAAAACCAAATCTTTATACGGCAGATCAGATCGGAGTCGGTGCTTTCGTGGATTTAGAGGCAGAACTATTTGATCTGGGGTTCTACGATATTCTTTTCAGTGACCCTACCTACTCACCAATGCCCCAGACGGCGGAAATACTTGAAAAACTCCGGCAAGGACTAATTTCACGGTCGGAATCTGATAGACTTATAAATGAATTGAAAAAGAAAGACCTCAGATCGGATATGTCAAGATATTTATATAGGCCGGCCGTGAAGCAACAATACCATGCAGGTATCAATGGAACAGGTAAGGGTATCAGATATTTATTCTCTACAGGTTTTGACAGTGACTTAAACTCATTAAAAGGTAATTCAAACCAGCGAATTACATTACGAACCAATAATAGTATTGATATAACCGATCGGATCGAATTTCAGATTGGTTCTATCTATACGACAAATAAAAGTACGCTTAATAGTCCGGGGGGGTATGGAAGTTACATGTACAGCACAACAATATCACCTTACGCATCACTTGTTGATGAATACGGTAAACCTGCATCACTTGATCTGTTCTATCGAGGAGAATTCACCGACCTTGCGCTTGAAAATGGTCTGCTTGATTGGAAATATAGACCGCTTCAAGAGTTGTACAACAATGACAAAAGTTCCAAGAACAACGACCTACTTATTAATCTGGGTCTAAACTATAAAGTTTTGGATTGGTTAAATGTCGGTGTGAAATACCAAAACCAGAAAAGTTGGATAGCGACAAGGTGGAACAATGGACTCGAGAACTATGCCACGAGAGATATTATAAATAGATATAGCCAATTAGATGGGGACAGAGTTATTTCTCCAATTCCGAGAAAATCAATTCTTCATACCACTGACGTAGAGAATACGACTCAGGCATTGCGTGGTCAAATTGAAATTGCTAAGGACTGGGCAAATCTGCACGAGATCAATGCTATTGCCGGAGGGGAAATCAGGCAAAACAATAGAAAAACAACTGGTGATGTAATTTACGGATACGACGAAAACCTGCTTTCAATCGCAAGCATAAATTTTGCCCAACAATATCCAACTTATGAGTACCTATATGGCAACACATTTATCCCAAATGGTAAAAACCTAAATGAAACTACAAACAGGTTTATTTCCCTTTTCACAAATATTGCATATACATATAACAAGAAGTATACCCTGTCTGCCAGTGCAAGAAGGGATGCCTCAAACTTATTCGGTGTGAAAACCAATCAAAAGTGGGTACCATTATGGTCAATAGGTGGACTATGGAGAGTTGATCAGGAATCATGGGTTGATATACCAACTTTCACGAGCCTCAACCTTAGGGTAAGTTATGGTCTAAGTGGAAATCTTTCTCCAAATGCATCATCACTCGCACGAATCGCGTACTATGACGCCGCGAGGTCGCCTATAGGATTACAATCTGCGGGGATAGTTTCACCGCCCAATCCGAACCTGCGCTGGGAACAAGTAAAAACATTTAATTTAGGTGTCGATTTCGGAATGTTAAATGGCCGCCTCACCGGCTCTATCGACGTTTATAAGAAAAATTCTTATGACCTTCTTAACAGTAAAAAATTTGACCCTATCACAGGTACGATGACCGCGATCCAGAACTCTGCAAGTTTAGCATCAAAAGGACTTGACCTTGTATTAACCAGTGTTAATACCAATGGTGAAATTAAATGGTCATCGTCTTTTCTGTTGAACTTCGTCTCCTATAAAGTAACTGAGAATCTTGATCCCATTCCGCTTGAAGGATTGGTGTCGAGCGGGAATACGATCTTTCCGGTAATTGGTTACAGCCCATATCTCCTTGCTTCATATAAGTGGGCCGGGCTCAACCCTGAAAATGGAAATCCGAGAGGTTACGTTAATGGTCAAATCAGTGAAGATTACAACGAAATAGTAAAAAATCCAATCGAAGAACAAGTAGTTCATGGAGCAGCTTTACCGCCTCTATTTGGAAATCTGAGAAATTCATTCGAATGGAATAACTTTTCGCTTTCCTTCAACATTTCCTATAGGTTGAATTACTATTTTCGAAAGCCAAGCCTAACCTTTACGGGGTTGCTACAAAATGGAAGTGGGTACGGCTATGGGGAATTTGAAAACCGTTGGAAGTATCCAGGCGATGAACGAACCACCAATGTACCGTCATTTCTTTATCCTGCCGACTACCAAAGGGATAATTTTTACGTTAACTCTGAAATAAATGTTGAAAAGGCGGATAACATTAAATTGGAGGAGGTTTTTCTACAATATAACCTACGTGAAAATGCTGTCGGTATCAAAGGGATAAAGGGAATCCAGCTATACACCTATCTCAATAACCTAAATCTATTCTTGTGGAAAGCAAATAAGGTGAACCTAGATCCAGATCGTTTGGCCAATTTTCGGACTCCGATCAATATGTCTTTAGGTCTAAAAATAACATTTCAATAATTATGACAAAGCATCTATTTCATGTAAAAACAGCACAAATTAGATTGTTCTGCGCAATAGCTGTGATATCCCTACTTTCTTGTGAAAAATTTCTCGACGAAAAATCGGATAAAAAAATTGCTACCCCATCTTCATTGGATGATCTATCATTAATGCTTGATAACTATTCTGTGTTAAATGCTAGAAATCCTTCTGCCGGCGAAATTTCATCTGATGATTTCTATATAACCGCCAGCGATTTTCAGAGTTTAAATGAACGGGAAAGGAGTTTTTACTCATGGCAAAAGTATGACCTTACTGCCGGTGATTGGTCGTCTCCGTACAATAATATTTTACACGCAAATGTAATCTTGGAAAATGTAGAAAAGTTCAAGGAAGAGAACAGGACTTTGGCAAACACAATAATGGGGAAGGCTCTTTTTTTAAGGGCATTTAATCACTTTACATTGTCTCAATTATATGCTTCATCTTTTGATCAGAATACGGCTGACTCTGATTTAGGAATTCCCATACGGACAACATCCGATCATGACATCAGACCGTTCAGAGCTACGAATCTCGAAACTTATAGTGCTATTTTAAATGATGTTTTAGAAGCAATTCCTTTGTTACCTGGATCCCTCGAGCAAAAACAACATGGAAGTAGACCAGCAGCCTACGGACTCCTTGCAAGAGTTTACCTAAGTATGCGCTATTATGAAAAAGCTGAAATATATGCAGATTCCTGTTTGCGACATTACGATAAGCTGATCGACTACAACACCATCAACCCTAATATAAGTATTCCATTTCCACAGAGGAATGAAGAGGTTATATTTGACGCGAGATCAGCTTCCCCTTCAATACTGACAAGAGGGAGAGCTAAGGTAGATACGGTACTTTTATCGAAATACGAAGATTGGGATTTACGAAAATCGATTTTCTTTTTATCAAATGCCAATGGAAGTAAAGCGTTTAAAGGAAGTTATACAGGATTGAGCACATCCTCTATTTTTGTAGGCCTAGCAACCGATGAGATCTATCTGATTAGGGCTGAATGTTTCGCTAGAAGGGGTAAGATAGCGGAAGCAATGGCAGACCTCAACCATTTGATGCGGCACAGGTATAATAACAATCGTCCATTTATTCCCTTCACTGCGTCTAGTGCCGATGATGCACTGAACATTATTTTAATGGAAAGGAGAAAAGAGCTATTATTCCGTGGAATAAGATGGTCTGACCTAAGGAGACTCAATATGGAAAATTCCACAAAAACAATCTTAACAAGGTTTATTGATGGTAAGGAGTATAAATTACTTCCGAAAAGTAGTCAGTATGTTTTACAAATTCCAAGAGAATCTATAGAATTCAGTGGTATGGAACAGAATCCATAAAAGAATTAGGGGCTCCATTTTTTTAGGAAAGCCCCTAGTTTTGGTTTGTTGGATGTATCTCAAAATACATTTTCCCCGATAAAGGTTCATTATCAAAAATTTAACTCACTAATCGTCTTGCTGAATTTTCATACTTGAAAGTTATTCTTTCATTTTTATATCAGCATTCGCCGGTTCGCCAGATTGCTGCGAGCTCCATAATTGGCTTTTTACAGCGTTGAATTCTGATGGTACAGGTGTGGAATTTGCTGGTTTATCTGTAGCAAGGTAAACCCCGCACACATTGCTGCCCTCTTCACATGAGTCATCGATTCTTTTGTAGTTGTTGATGTTCTCAATGTCTGGCTGGGCCAGTGAAGAGGAAGTGTATCTGTAGAAATGACCGGCAATTGTTGATTCAGGAGTTTCCTTGCTCATCATCGTGAAAGACATACTTCCTAAAGCAATTACGATAGCAATCGTACCTGTAATATTTTTCTTGATTATCTCTTTGATTTTCATCTTAATGGTCTTTTTTATAAATCTAAAAAAGGTTGCCTCAAAAAACTTTAGTTAAAAATATTTTTTATCAGTCTTTTGGCCGACCCGCCCTCAGCAACTCTGCTTCCCGCATTATTACCTCGCAATTTATACCATAGATAAAGTCCCCAACCGCTTAGCGTCAGAAAGAAAATGTTAAAGAGAAGATGTTGCGTCCAGCTCATTCCGCTAATAACCGTTCCGCATCCACAGGGCAATTTTTCCCATGCACCCATGAGAGCCACGGCGATATAACTTGTAAAAGCAGTCATCAAGATGGTGGAAAGAACTAACCCCGCTTTGTGAAATTTTTCCATTACCAATGCCAATACTATTATTAACTCCAATGCTGGAAGTGTGTAAATAAGTATATATCCTAGAGTGTCGGAAAATGGTTGACGGATTATACCTTCTTTAAAAGCAGGAAAATCTATTATTTTATCGATGCTTACGGGGATCCACAACAACAACAACAGCACGATAACAATGTTAAACGTTGTACGTTCTCTTTTTAATTGTTTCTGATGTCTAGTTGTCGTTTTCATCCCTTCTTTCGTATTTATAATAGTATTTGATATCCTCTTATACAAAGTTCATCAAAGCGGGAGGCGTACGAAAGAAAGAAACGGTAAAAATTGAGCAGGTTTGAGCTTAAAATTTACCGTTTTTTTCAATTTTTGTATAGTTGTTTGACTTGAGACGCTTTCGGTAAGCTTCCAGAGCGTAGCGGAAGGCTCTTTCGTCGGTATAACCCACCTGCATATAAACATCTTTAATGCCCACTCCTTTCTGGGCCATTAGCAGCAATGAATTGTCTATGCGCAGATTGGTATAGAATTGCAGAACGCTTATGTGATACCTGCGCTTGAAGATATTCCTCAAGGTACGTGGGGTCACATGAAAATGATCGGTTACAAAATTAATATTTAATCTTGGATCGCAATAATTGGCTTCTAAAAAGGTTTTTATTCTAAATGCGAGATCACTCTCCTGATCCTCTAATATGCTATCATAATGCTCCAGCAGGAGACTGATATACTTCCGTAAATTGCCATCCAGTGCCCCTTTGTTTTCTTTGGAATAGTTGTAGATTTTAAAGAGCCAGCGATGGATTTCTCTATCCATCTTACATTGGTTCATCGTTTCGTAGGGGCGTCCACTATGATGAAACTGGTATAGAATCCGTTGTATGTTTTGGTATTTTAGGCTTATACTTTCGATCCAGTCATGGTGCATACTTATGACAATTGCAATGTGCTTTCCTTTTAGGGCATGGGCAAAGTAGGCACCTCTATCATAATAGGACATTAGGAAAGTATTGGCTTGCGTTTTGATGATTGGCTCTTTTCTTTCAGTTGTATAAAGTAAGCTCCCTCTTAACGTGAAATACATATATAGCTGTTTGTCGTGGATGTCGAATGGAATATATGTGGATTCTTTAGCTTCGATCTCTACCACGTCAATAAAGAAAGGATAGTAATTAGACTGTTGGCTAATAAGTTCCAGTTCAGGAACTTTATAATGTGGTATCTGCTGGGCGAATGGCAAGAAGTACCTACACTGTTTGGCAAGCTGATCAGGGAGGGGGTCGGGTTTGACGCGTTCTTTCGCCGAGTATAAGGTATAAGGAGCTTCCATATCTTCTAATTTTGACCACGCTGGGTATTATGATGTTCATTGAGCCAATTAATCATGCCTATTAGATGTCCTTTAATTTTGTTCGCCGTTGAAAATTCGACATTCGTGGACTTTTTCTGAAGACTCTCAGGGGAAATAAATGGTGTATTTGGCGTACAAAAGTATCTCGCATAATGGGCAAAGGTTTTTCCAATGTCCTCTTTAGGTAGTAAGTCTTTCTCCATAAACATCCGAATAAATAAACCCAGCTGCGCCACAGAGAGATTGATTTGAACCCGATCAGCACCATTAATTAATAAATTATCATTGATTTCGGCTCTTTTTAGCTCGATCCGTTGATTAATAAATAACTTTTTCTCTTTAATGAACGTTCGGATCTGGTCGCGGATAGATGAATCAGTATTCATCCATTTTGATGTTCCAATTGGTGGTAGACCATTAATCCTGTCTTCCATTTTTATAATTATTTCCAACTGAGTATGAAGGTTAGGTGTATCTTCTAAAAATCTATTACAGCTCTTTGCAAAATAATTGAAGAATGTCAGTGTGTTAAAGTCGTGTTGAAATAGAAGGTTTTCGATTTCAAATGTTGAAAATGGTTTTAATTTCTCAAGTCGATCCAAGATTAGTCCAACATATTCAACGTCTCCTTTACTTATCCCTTTTCTTGAGATTAAGTGCCGCAGGCCAGAAAGTAATAGTTTGCCAAGTTCTTCATCAATATTAGAATGAATTATGCACTTATTTAGCAAATCCAATCTCATTCTTAAATCTAATCGAATATTAGCAACAGAAAACGAAGTGATAGGTAAAGTGAATCGTATCTTTCGATCCAACCTTCCAAAAGAATCTAAAAGTGATTCTAGTAAATTAAGGATTTGCCGGTATATCTGAATTAAATGGTTGTAAAATGGATTTGATTTCTGAATACCTATCGATTCAATAAGAAATTTGTGTAACGTATCACTTGTATTAATAATTTGCATAAGAATTGGGATTGCTTGATATCTAGATTGACTTAGAATTTCAGTAAAATATGGCCGGAAGCTCTTGATTTTTTTTGACAGCTCTGTTATATAATTTTCAGAATTTAGCCAGATTTCTTTATTGAGCTCATATGTTTTTGGGTGAAAAATTTCTTCTAATTCGTAGAGCCAACCTAAATTTGTTTTGTTCATAATTATATCGATTTTTATTCATCTCATAGAAAACAGGTACCTTGAGGAGTTCTGCTTTTTTTGCTGCATTCAAATTATTTGAGGCTTGCCTTCAAAAATTAAGTCTAAAAAAGTTTGTTTGATTAAGCTGGCTACTTTTTTCCTGGTCCGCTTTTTTTTGTTTTTAATAATTTTAAAACAGCTAATTCATTGAGGATCGTGCCAATCTTTTAATAGAAAATTATCTTGTTTTTACCTTTCATCTTTCAATAGCAATTTTTATCATTCGTTTCATATTTAGTCCCGCTTATTCCATCTAATGATAATATCACAAACTCTCAAAAATCATGATTAATTAGGTAAAAAAGTTTTTTTTTCGACGAATTGGGTTTTGAACACCACAAACCATTAATCTCACTCCACATTTATAAAAACACTATGTAAGTATCACGTATACAGTCGTATATGTTATAAAAAAATAAGATATGGAGTGAAAATAGCAGGTTATGGAGTTCAAATTTCATTTGATCGAATAATTTTTTTTGAGTCAATCAATTGATCCAGTTTAGCAAAAAAAGAAACTGAAATCTTAATTGAAAAATCATGGAAAATTTTAATCAAAACCAAATTGCCGAATTTCTTAAAATCGAAAAAGTAGCTGAGTTTAGTGCTGATCATGCAGACGTGTTGTCCTTCGGAGGTGATAGAGACGAAGATACTCCAATTAGTGGCCTTACACTTTTGACAACAGTTACTTACAATCTTAAAGTTTGATCTACTTCTATCATAGAGTGTTGAAATGCATTAAAAACGAAACAATGTACAACAAATCTAAATCTGTAACCTGCATGGTAATCGAAGACGAAGTATTGTCGTTAGAAATGATGGAAGATTACATTGGTCGTAGAAAAGATCTAAAGCTGGTTGGTATTTGCCACCAGCTTTCAGAGATAAAGGAAATTGTTGAGAAACATAAACCTGCAATTATTTTTCTTGATCTTAAAATTCCAATAGGAGACGCAACAGACTTTCATTATGGTATGTTGCCCAAGACAGCGTCCATAGTAGTTGTTTCCGGAATACCGTTAAATTATTACAAAGGTGAGTTACCAACAGGAGATATTTTTGAACTTTCAAAACCTGTCTCCTTTGAATGTTTTGATCGCTGTGTGGATAAGGTATTGAAAAAGAGAGGGATGGAATAAGAGATATGTCAAATTTCACTAATTTCGATTTCTATCTATTACGTACTCCCCGTTTGCCGTCTAAAACCGTTCAAGAAATAAATGGATTTTACAGCAAGGAAGAAGCTTGGGACTATCTGATGGATCTTTTGAAAGACCAAGAGATTCTTGATTCTATATATATTGCAAGTGTACCTCTCTTTAATGAAATCTCATTAAACCTTAAAAATCCATACTCGCCTTCAGGAGACAAACTATTGATGTCTTTGATCAAATATGTCAACAGAATGGCTGGACGTGCTACTCCATATGGGAAGTTTAGCGGAGTATCTTTTGGCAAGGTAGAAAATACCAGTTCAAACATCAAGCTTTCAGGGGATTATTGCCCAACCTTTCGGTTGGATTCGGAATACTTGGCACACCTTATTAATCTGGTGTTAAAAGAAAATTCTGTAAAAGATCAACTATTATATTACACAAATAGTACGCGATTTGAAACAAAGGATCGATATTATTACATAGACTTTAATGAAAATAATTATAAGAGGAATTACACATGGGCTTGGGTTGCAAATAACCCCATGTTACAACAAGTATTATTGCTTGGAGAAAAAGGCGTAAAGCTTTCGGAATTAGCAACATACCTTAATCGCTCTGGTGTAGATCAGGAAAGAGCAGAAAATTACCTTTATAAGTTATTGGATCTTAATTTACTCATAAATGAGTTGGAGGTTTCCCGCATCCATAATAAGGCTGAACGTATATTGCCAAAGTTGAGGAACCTGGAACTTCCAATACAGATCAGAAGTCTATTGGACAAATTGAATGATTTATTGCAGAATTTGAACAGTGGTAAAACAACTTTACATGAATCTCTAATTGGGAAAGACATAATTGATTTTGGCCACGGTGATAGACAGCACATGTTCCAAATAGATTTAAAAGTAGAAACTAAATCGAATATAATAAATCGAAAGATTTTCCACAATCTCGCACAAGAATTAGAAGAATTATCTGTACTCAATAGAGGGAAGACAAGTAGTCAATTAAAATCATTCTACAGCAAATTTCAGGAACGTTATGGGGAAAGGGCAATTCCCTTATTAGAAGTACTGGATCCAGGGAGGGGAATAGGTTATGGTTCAACATCGATCTCAGTTTCAGAACACAGTCCGTTATTATTTGGATTGGGGATGCCCAATGCATTACAAGAAAATAACAGTGATTCTAATAGATTGACTCAGTCGATTGTGGATCGTATTCTGCTCGGTAGCATTGACACAACTCCCATAGATTTAAATCCAAATGAATTACAATCATTAAAATCGCAAGGTGTAGATAATGAACTCCCCGCTGCATTCTATGCTCTAGGTAATGTACTTACATTTGATAGAGGCTTAGACAATGGCGATTATTTCTTTAATTTACAAGCCGTAGGTGGTGCTTCTTCAATTCCTTTAATGAGTCGATTTTGTCATTTGGATGGGGAGCTTGAGGAAAAATTAAAACAATGTGCCAAGTGGGAAGAAGAACAAATGCAAAATATAATTTTGGCGGAGATAGTTTGTTTACCAGATACCAAAGCTGGCAATATCCTTTCAAGACCTAGTCTTTTTAAATATGAAATTCCGATAGTAGGTCAATGTAGTGTGGAAAAAGATTTCTGTATAAACTTAGATGATCTATTAGTATCCATAAAAGAAAAGAAAGTGATTTTATATTCCAAAAGATTGGGCAAACAAGTCATTCCTAGACTGAGCAGCGCACATAATTTTCATTATCAGATGGTTATTTATCGCTTTCTTTGTGACCTTCAATTTCAGTACGGTTATTTTGATCTTACATGGCATTGGGGAGTATTAGCAAATTCTCCGTTCACTCCTCGCATTACTTATAAGCATATCATTTTAGCGAGGGCAAAATGGAATATAACCAGAAAAAGTATAGATCTGTCAAATATTGACGATGATAAGATGAGAGTCTCATTATTAAAAAAGAGATTTAATCTTCCAGACATTATTTCGTTAACTAATGGAGATAATGAATTGATTATTGACCTTCGAAATTCCTTAAGTGCGGGAATTCTGCTAAAGCAGTTAGAGAAAACTGATATTGTGCTTCATGAATACCTTTTTCAATCGTATGAAAGTCCTGTAATCGGAGTCGACGGTGAACAGTATAACAATGAAATTATTATTCCTTTCAAGGTTAAAGCTCCCCAAAAAATGATTAATCTAAAACCAAGATTCGAAAGTAAAGTTAAGAGGTCTTTCCTTCCTGGTACCGAGTGGGCTTACATCAAAATTTATTGTAATGTAATGGAAGGAGAACGGTTGATGTCTAATCAGATAAGATCACTTCTCCATGATCTGGAGAAAAAAAATATAATCGATAAATGGTTCTTCATTAGATACTTTGATCCAGACTCTCACATAAGGCTTAGATTTCGATTAAAAGAAAATAATGGGGAAATCGGTTTCCAACAATTATCTATTTGTATCAATCACCATTTATCAAAACTCTTAGAGAATAAATTAATACATCGAATCGTCTATGATACCTATGAACGAGAGCTGGAAAGATATGGTATGGATAATATCGAAATTTTTGAATCTATATTCCATCTAGATAGCCAATGTGTTCTTAAACTATTGCCCTTGTTTAAACAAGGGCATGGAAGACATTTCCGGTGGCTTACAGGGATGCTTGGTGTTGACCATTTATTTGCTGCTTTCGGATTGGATCTTTCGAAAAAAATATCCTTAACCACATCATTGAGAGACGCATTTTTTAATGAGTTTAATATTTATAATAAGCTAAAATTTAAGCTTGACAGAAAGTATAGGGAAAACCGTTCTTGGGTAGATAAATTTTTTGGTTTGCAATATGAAGATGCACAAACAATAAATAATATCCTTCAAGAAAGATTAAAGACAATTGAGCTAAATGTCGACCGACTTAATTGTAATAGAACTGATCAAAACGAATTGTTTGGCTTGCTTTCCTCTCTTACCCATATGTTTATCAACCGTTTATTCTTAACCAATCAAAGGGAAAACGAGATGGTGATATACCATTTTTTAACCAAATTTTATGCATCCTCAATCAATAGGGCAAAACTTGATTTGTCGACAACGAATAGTAAGAAACAACCCTTTTAATCTGTACCCGTAATTCCTAATCTTTTATATAACTCTGCTTTGTACTGTCCGCCGATAGGTATCTCTCCAATATTACCTCTCATTTTAATGATATTCCCATTTATGGTTTTTGCAAAATCGAGGTTAATGACATATGATTTTTGCACTCTGAAAAATTGTTTCGCTGAATTGAGCGCGTCCACAATTTCCGCAAGCCTTTTACAGACTACGTAATTTTTTTCTTCGGTCGCTATCGTAACATAATCCCCATCACTTTTAATGAAGTATATTTCATTATAAGGCATAATAATATTCGAGTTTCTATCCTTTATGATAAGAAAATCTCTATTGGGGGTATTAAAATTTTGTGAGTCCAGAAGAGCCCTGACTTTATTTACAGACTTCAATAGCCTATCTAAACCAAATGGTTTGAGGATATAATCCACCACATCCAATTCGAAACTTTCAATAGCATGGTTAGGGTCACCTGTAACAAAAATGAACAGCGGTGATTTTTTTAAGCTTTTTAAAAATGAGACACCACTTATCTCAGGCATCTGGATATCGCTAAAGACCAGATCGACATCACCAGATCGGACTATTGGCATAGCATCCAAAGCACTGTCATATACACCCAAGAGCTCTAAATCAGGAATCTTGTCAATCTGTTCTACAAGAATTTCTTGTGCCAATTCCTCGTCATCTACTATAATACATCTAATCATTATTTCGTTATTATAAATTTACAATCAATTCAACCGAATAACTATTTTCCATTTCTTTTATGTTCAACGTATGACGGTCTGGGTAATAGAGTTTTAATCTCCGTTTAACATTTTGTAGCCCCAATCCACCGGCCACTGGCTTTTCAGCATTGTTGTTTACTCCATTGCTTACCGATAGGATCAAGGTATCCTGAACCAAGCGTAGAGAAATATTGATCCAGGCGTTGTATCGGCTCCGTTCAATACCGTGCTTAAAGGCGTTTTCTACAAAAGGAATTAGGATTAATGGGATTACTCTGTAAGGTTCATTAATGATTGCAATATCTGTCTCAATAGGAACTTTATTTCCATGTCGTATCTTGAAAAGCTCAACGTAGTTTTTTATAAATTCAACTTCTTTTTTTAATGATATTTCCTCATTCTGTCCTTCATACAATACATATCGCATCAAATTAGAAAGCTGAAGAACTGTTTTAGAAGTATTTGGATCGTTTTTTTCAGACATTCGATATAGACTGTTTAATACATTGAACAGGAGATGAGGTGATACTTGGGATTTCAAAAAAGCGAGCTCCATTGCTAAATTATCTCGTTCCAATTTAACCATCTTTATGGACCCTTCCATCACGACTTTGGTAAGCTTTGGAGCTAGTGGAATAGCCGCCATATACATGAAATCCAAAATTAATGCTGCAAATTTCTTGAAATGAAAAAGTCCAAAGAATCCATCTTCTAAAATAAAACGTATATAATTATTAAATCGCGACTCGGTTTTACCTATCAAATCTTCAACCGCCTGACAAAGGATATAAGTCCATCCAATCCACCATATGTACGCAAATATGAAAAACACGATCAAGGGATATAATTTCCCTTTGGATACCCACTTGGATATTATCCAAGATGCAGAATAATAAAGGCTCCCAGTCACAAACAATTCTTTTGATACAAAGATCCAAGTCCACTCTCCTCCGATCCTGTTATAATTTATATAGTATAATGCGCTGACTAGGAACCAAAATAAAATATGGGACACAACACGAACCTTTGGCGTATACCATTTCGACCAGTTAAAATTTCCTCCCATACAAGCCTTTTGTAAAATTTATGTAATATGTTTTAAGATAAAAATAATAAAAAAACCTTTATTTAGGATATATACACCAGGAAATTGCATTTCAAAATAAAGTTCTTCATTTATCCAATTTCATTTATTTACTAAGATATGGAGAGGGATGCCCATTTTGTGGATATCAAATTGCCGTTGATCGAATTTATCCATTTTTAAATGTTTAGAGGTATTAACTGTTTGGAAAGCAGCAATGTGAATGAACAGCTAAATAAGTGCGGTTCTCTTTAGCGAGAGATGATCGACCAAATGCTAAAATAGAAGTTTTTTAAATAACTAATCTAAAACATTGATAGGTAATACTCGCATATGAAACATAGAGAAATAATTGGGAAGAGTCTGAATGAACTTAGGGGAAAAAATGGCAAATCCCAAAAGAAATTTGCATGTCATTAGGATTCAGAATTCATGAAATGGAAGACATTGAAAAAGGAAAGTTTGATCGTCTTACAGTTGAAATGTTAATTGATTTTGCAAATTATTATAAGGTTAGTCTGAATCAGATTCTTAACAACAAGTTTTAATTGATTTGCATTTTCTTTAACCTTCCAAAGGGACTTAAATGAAGATTGAAATCTGAACCTTTCAGGGGATAGTTAACTTGATTCTTGAATCATGATTCCTTAATTTATTACAGGTTTTAGCTTCTTAGGAAGACAATAAAACAACAACTGGATAAAGTAATTCTCTACAAGGGATATACAGATGCTTTTTTGGGAATGCCAATAAAATCATTTAGCGGGGTAAGCATTTATCTGCCAATAAACCAAGATCCAATACAAGCTAATTATAACACGTTAAATTGGTCAAAAGACGCCAATTGGATAAGTCTATTTCATTGAACAACAAAGTTGCTTTTTTAAGATATGGAGCGTAATCAGTATTTCATGTAGTTCAATAGGCGTTTCGTCGATTTTTTTTTGCGGTTAGATCTATGGCTGTTAGCTTTAAGAATGATGATGAAACCATCTATAATTAATGAAATTATCATCGATCATTTTAAGTTTTTATATTATTTAAAATAGACACATACTGATCAATAAACTATGTTAATCACCTTAACTTAGTCGAGTTTTTAAATTATATATATGAGCAATGTTCCTAAAATAATTCACCAAATAGTCGGTCCTGGAGTAAATGAGTTTATTCTTCGGTGCCTCAACTCCTGGAAAGTGTTGGAGAAACATGGGTTCGCAATAGAGCGTTGGGATGATTCGAAAATTGCAGATTTTCTTTACAAGTTTCACAGATTTTCATATGATGCATTTATCAATGCGAGAAATCACGCGGAGGCAGGTGATATTGCAAGATATCTTATCATTCATGAGTATGGTGGATTTTATGTCGATTGGGATATTGAGCTTATTGACATTGACGCCTTTTTTTCACTAAAAGACAACTATAGGAATGGTTTTATGCTCATTGATCCTTCTAATGGAACCTTGGCCTCGGAGTTCTTTTGCTGCATAAAAAGTGATCCATTCTTAATGGGTTTATCAAAGGATATAGCGGAATTGTATGAGAACGGTGATAGGGAAAAATTTCTTACACCTCAGTTTTCCGGGCCGTACCGAATGAGAGATAGTTTCGCTAAGTATCCAAACACATATATGAATCCAATTCCTGTCAAGGACGCCTTTGCTTATGATTACAGTGAGATTAGAAATCCTCCTGAAGGTGAAATTACACAGGCAATGATTCATTACTGGTTGCATTCATGGGTTTCTAAAAATTTGTATCATGTCGACATTTAATAGAAATGGCATAAGAGAAATTGATTTCTTGCTAGCTGAAGAGGAAATTAATGAAATACGGAATATATGGACAGATCATCTACACTCTATTTCCATTTATCCTTCTGATTACTTTAAAGGAAGGGGAATTGTCATGTGTGGCGGTGGTGTAACATATTTTACTTGTGCATGGATAGCGATAAAAAATCTACGTTATTTAGGTTGCAGATTACCTGTTGAATTTTGGTACTTAGGCAATGAGCTATCAGAGCAATGTATAGAACAGTTATCTGATTTTGATGTTGAATGTAGGGACTTCTTGAATTTTGAAGAAACAGAACTGACAGGTGTAATGCTAAAACCCCTTGCGATAAAATTAAGTCGCTTTAAAGATATACTTTTTCTCGATTGCGACAACAACTGCTTGAGAGATCCTTCTTTCTTTTTTGAAACGGAGGAGTTTAAAAAAATTGGAGCTATTTTCTGGCCAGACTTCTGGTTGACAGCCGTGGATAATCCTATTTGGAAAATTATAGGGAGTGATAAATTTTTTGTAAAAGAACAGGAAAGCGGACAACTACTTATTAATAAAGAGAGATGTTGGAAAGAGCTGAATTTAGCTTTATTTTTTAATCAGAGGAATGAGATTTTCCATCAGCTTCTCTTCGGAGATAAGGACACTTTCAAATTTGCTTGGGATGCTCTGGGTTCTTCATTTGTGATGATTGGGGTGGAACCGGCCTCATGCGGATATCTTGGGGAAAAACAAGAGTTTTTGGGAGTCGCGATGATTCAGCACGATCTGGATGACAGGCCGTTATTCGTTCATAGAAATTTGGTGAAATGGGACGTTACACGGGACAATGAAATGCTATTCAATACAATAAAAATGTTTAAATCAAATACAAAGAATAGAGAATATAAACTAGGATATTCAAAAAAAGGAAGCCATTTTTTTATGGACTTGAACGGAGAAATTCTGCAAGTGAAAGTTAATCAAGATCTTATAGATATGGAGAAAAGAAGTCTAGATTATTTATCGCATCTACGAGATCAAAAGTTTTATCATGAATTTCTACTTCATTGCCACCTAGCGACTGAAAGATTTAAAAACAGGAAAATTCTTCAAAAGGATCTATTAGCAGTTTAATCTTGTATTATAATAAATATTTAAAAAACCATTTGCACAATAAAATTAATTATGATCAAACGACTTATATCCATTATTTTTTTCACCTTTCTTCACACAGCTTTATTTTGCCAAGATTACACATTGATGGGTAAACTTATAGATCAGGATCGTAAGCCTTTGGAGAATATGAACGTACATCTATTAAAGCAGGATAGTACCCTTTTGAAGCAGGTAGTAACAGACAGTAATGGAGCGTTTAGCATGAAGGAAAATTATGGCAAGTATATGCTCAAAATATCCCGCTTGGGACAGGAATTTTTGCTAAGGCATATCAATCTTTCTAGGGATTTCGATCTTGGAGAATTGGTCATCAATGCTACTGTAAGGTTAGAAGATGTAGTGGTCAATGGAGAAAGAAAACTTATTGAAAGAAAGGTGGATAGGCTTGTTTTTAACGTTGAAAACTCTCCTGCAATGCAAGGGTTTGATGTATCTGAAGCCCTCGCCAATACGCCAATGCTGAATACCAGCGATGGAGGGGTCTCTATTGTCGGTAAAAGTGGAGTCGCTGTAATGATAAACGAGAGGCTAATCAATCTGTCCGGTAATGAACTGATGCAATATTTAAAATCGTTACGGTCGGACGATGTTTCGCGAATTGAGGTGATTACCACTCCTCCAGCCAAGTATGATGCCCAGGGAAATAGCGGACTGATAAACATTGTTCTCAAAAAGAAAAAAAATAACGGCTTTCAGGCAACCTTGAGTTCTACCTATTTACAACGGACTTATGGAGGTATCGGTAACAATGCGAATGTCAATTTCCAATCCGAGAAACTGTTGCTATCAGTAGGGCTGCGCCATTATGACGTCGCATTCCGTTCTACAGAAAATGCATCATTGATAGGTAATCCGACCTCAACCGTTCAATCAGATAAAAGGAAGGATTTTAACGATGGAGGAGGCCTGAATATTAACCTTGATTACAAGATAAATGAATCTTCCAATATCGGAGTTATTTATGATGGTAGTATCGGGCATGCAAACATGGACATTGCTTCCTCCACCCAATATATGACCAACAATATACAGGATTCTACACTATGGACGAACTCCAAACATAGGCAATCCTTGAATTTTCAGACGGTAAGCGGTTATTATGACCTGAAATTGGATACCTTGGGCCGTAAGCTAAGTTTTATTGGAAATTTTTTGTCAAACAAACCTAAAAATCCGGTTGACTTTACCTCTAATAATTCGGAGTCGGGCAATAGCTACTTTGTGAGGAATGAAAGCGATGTGTCCTATCAAGTTTTTTCAGGCCAGGCTGATCTAAACTATCCCACCAAAGCGATAAATCTGGACATGGGGATAAAATATTCTGATATTTCGAACAGTTCGTCCGTGAAGTATCTTAACCTGACCGATGGAGACTTTATCATTGATCCGCTTAAGAGTAACGATTACGATTATTCAGAAAGTAATTATGCAGTTTATATTAGCGGGGCCCGTAGATTAAGCAACAAACTTGAAGTTAAAGCAGGCATCCGTTACGAATATACCGACGTAAAAGGATTTTCTCCAGAAACAGCAGAGACAAACACTTTTGAATATGGCAAATTTTTTCCGAGCGGATATATAAGTTATACTCCCAATGATAAACATACGCTTTCCTTCAGTTATTCTAAGCGGATTAACAGGCCTAGCTTTGGTAACCTGAATCCATTCAGATGGTACAGTAATCCATATACCTACTCTACAGGTAATCCAAACTTGTTGCCATCGTTCAACAATAACTTTGAACTTGGGTATATTTTTGACGGGAACCTATCTATTACGCTGTATAATCAAAGAGTTACTGACGGATATTCATATCTATCTTTTTTAGACAACACCATTAAAATGTCCACTTGGGAAAACCACCTTACGCAATATAATTCCGGCCTGAACATCGGTTATTCTTTTACTGGGATCAAGTGGTTACAGAGTTATCTATTCTCGGATCTATCTTATAGTAAAAGCAAAAGTAGCTTGGATATAGTAATTCCGCAAAACGGCTTGAGCTATTATTATATGATCAATAATTCCTTTTTTCTGAATAAAGAAAAAAACATTACGTTTTTACTTAATTATTGGCAGAACCTTCCCCGACGATCTGGTAATTCTTTTTACAGGTCAGCCGCAAGCCTGCGGACAGGCATAAATTTACAACTGCTGGACAAAAAATTACAGATCCAACTAATGGCAGAAGATATCTTCAAACAAAATCGAACTGGAATTGAGGCTTATTTTCAGGGTAACACACAGTATTTCAATAATTATTATGATGCAAGGAGGTTGACCCTTGGTGTAACCTATCGTTTTGGTCTATCTAGTATAAAGACCAGTAATAAGGATACCAAATTTGACGAACGTGGCCGTGCTAACTAAACGAGTATTTATTCATGAAGTATTTTACAAGTGCGCATAGTAAAAGAAAGATGTCTAAATAATATTAACAGAGTGTAAACTTTAAATTCATTAACATGAAAAAGTCAATTAAAGTCCTTATTGAAAAATTGGACGAAAACGAAAAAGGCGAATTCACTGGAGGATTCGGCTCAATCAAAGGTGGTTTCAGACAGTTAAGCGCAAGTTTGTTTTCTTCAAATCCTGGGTGCACAAATCCTGGAGACTGTAGAGGTTCAACAAATCCTATGTGTACTAACACTGGAACTTGCTAAAATTAATGAAGTTCTCCCCAGTTTCGGAAGACCTGGGGAGTCTTTATAATCTAGCCAATTCTAGCTTCAATTTATTAATGCATCTCCAAAATTTATAATATGAAAGCAAGTAAATATAATATGTTTTTTGATTATGAAAATCAGAAAATAGGTTTTAATAGTTATTCTCGGGAGTACATGGCTTTAGATGATTCTTTATATTTAATGTACGACTCTTCTGTTAAAAAGTCGGAATTTGAAAGTCTACAATCAATGCACCCAACTTTTTTTGATTTCCTGGTAGAGAAAGGTTTTCTGGTAGAAAATGCCGAAGACGAACTTCAAAAGGTAAAGGATTTGGTTAGTTTAATTGATAATGATGAGTCAGTTTTTCAATTACATATCAATCCTACCATGAATTGCAATTTTAAATGCTGGTATTGCTATGAAACCCATATTAAAGATTCAAAGATGGATATCAGTACCATTGATAGCACCGTTCGGTTTGTGAAAGGTATATTAACCTCGAGAAAGGATACCCTAAAATTCTTTAGTTTGGATTGGTTTGGCGGCGAACCATTATTGTATTTCAAAAGGGTGGTACTTCCGATTTTAAAAGAGGTTCATGCTTTATGTGCATCGTTGGGTATTGAGATGGCATCTGGAGTGACCACCAACGGTTTATTAATTAATTCTGAAGTAATTCAAGCTGCAAAGCTGTTTAATTTATCGTTTTTTCAGATTACGTTAGATGGGCATCGTGATAGACATGATGTGGTGCGTTTTATGTCAGAAGGTCGTGGATCGTATGATGCTATTATCAAAAATATCAAATTGTTGGCAACCAACGGCATCAAAGTCTTGATCCGTATCAATTGTTCTCCCGAAACTCTTCCTGATCTTAAAAAAATTTCAGAAGATTTTCGTGATCTAACAGTGGAAGCTAGGGAATTTATAGAGTTCGACTTGCATAAAGTATGGCAAGATAACTATAATGTGAGTGACGAGGATCTGTATGATATCCGTTGGTATTATCGTGAACAAGGGTTTAAGGTGGCAACAGGATCACATGATCTCGTAATGAACTCGTGTTATGGTGATCATAAAAACCATGCTACCATTAATTACAATGGAGAGGTGTTTAAGTGTACCGCGAGGGATTTTACTTCAACAAATAGCGAGGGGTATTTATCTGATTCAGGTGAGGTCATATGGAATGATAAATATACTAAACGATTGGAAAGTAAATTTAAAAATAAACCTTGCTTAGATTGTGTCATTTTACCGATATGTAACGGTGGTTGCTCGCAACAAGCCCTAGAACACGAAGGAGTAGATTATTGTGTCAACGATTTTGATGAAAATAAGAAGAGAATGCTTGTGCTTAATCGATTCAAAGAATCACTCTTAGAAAATTAAGTGTTTAGTCTTAAAATAATTATATAAAGTGGTTGGAGTTTAATCGTTTGAATAGTTAATATTATACTAATCTGAACTTAGCTCGTATATGTTTAGGAAACGTTTTTTCTATAGTCAGCATGATTTGGCTGATTGTGGGCCTACTTGTTTGAAAATGATCTGCCGTTACTATGGAAAGGATGTGCAGCTTGAATATTTAAGGGAGAAGTGCTATATAAACAAAGATGGGGTAAGTTTACTGAATATAAGTAAGGCTGCTGAGGATCTTGGCTTTAGAACGTTTATGGCTTATTTAGATGTTGAGAGATTAGTGAATGATTGTCCTCTTCCTGCTATCCTGCATTGGAATCAAGAACATTTCGTCTTGCTGCTTGAAATAAAAGGTAAGAAGTATTTTAAGATTGCCGATCCAGCACATGGAATAGTAAAAATTGATTTAGGAACATTCAAGAAATCGTGGATATCAACAGCTGATCAGAAAGGAGCTGCTTTATTACTTGAACCAACACCAGCATTTAGTAACCTCAATGAAAAGGGAGATGAGTTTAGCGGTTACAAATTTCTACTAAAGTATATAAAACCATATAAACGGAATTTTTTCCAACTTATTTTCGGGATGATGATTGGAAGTCTGATTTCATTGATCCTTCCTTTTGCTACTAAAATATTAATTGATGAGGGGATAAATAAAGGTAGTGCATCTATTATATATCTTGTATTATTATCTCAATTTGCACTATTTGTGGGAAGCACGTTGATTGAATTGATCAGAGGTTGGCTGCTTTTACATGTTAATACAAGAATTAGTTTAAATATTATTTCAGATTTTCTAATTCAACTATTGAAACTTCCGATACGCTTCTTTGATACGAAATCTGTAGGGGATCTTTCACAACGCATAGGTGATCATCATCGTATTGATACATTTTTGACAGGAACAGCAATCTCTACCATCTTTTCTATTGTAAACATTATCGTTTTTTCAATCATCTTACTCTTTTTTGATAAAGCTATATTCCTAAGTTTTTTTGTGTTGAGTGTACTAGGTGTTTTATGGGTATTTCTTTTTCAGAAAAAACGTAAGCAGCTTGATTATAAACGATTCGCGAGAAATCGGGAAAACCAGGATAAACTTTATGAAATGATAGTTGGTATGCAAGAAGTAAAGTTATATGGGAGCGAAATCTCGAAAAGATGGGAATGGGAAAGACTGCAAATAAAATTTTTCAAATTAAACATTTCTACATTAGCCTTGGAACAGTGGCAGTCTACAGGTTTTAATTTTTTAACCTCTCTAAAGAATATTATCATCTCTTTCCTGGCTGCCACTCAGGTATTGAACGGGAACCTAACTTTGGGCACGCTTTTGAGCATTTCGTATATTATTGGACAAACTAATGGGCCCATCTCCCAACTGATGGCTTTTATTCAAGGATTTCAGGATGCTAAATTGAGTATGGACAGATTACTGGAGATACATAAAAAGAGAGGTGAAGAGCAGGACGAAGAAATTGATCATTCATTTGAACGAGTAGAAAACCAAGATCTCAATCTTGAAAATGTATCGTTCCAGTACAGCGGTCCTGATTCTCCATTAGTATTAAATAATATCACGTTATGTATTCCAAAGGGAAAGGTTACAGCGATCGTTGGTACAAGCGGAAGTGGGAAATCAACTTTGTTAAAGTTGATGTTGGGATTTTACAAACCAGTAAAAGGGATTGTTAAAATTGGTGAATCGGATTTGAAAAGAATTTCGCCAAAACTTTGGCGAGAGGCATGTGGAACCGTCATGCAAGATGGTTTTATTTTTTTTGATACAATCTCACGTAATATTGCAGTAGACGGAATGGCTATCGACGATAAAAGGATGGAAAATGCTGTCAAAATTGCGAATCTATCCGAATTTATTGATCGATTACCTCTAGGTTATACCACTAAGATAGGTTCTTCGGGAGTTGGTTTAAGCGGTGGACAGAAACAACGAATACTTATTGCGAGATCTGTTTATAAAGATCCAGAATATTTGTTTTTTGATGAGGCAACAAGTAGTCTAGATGCCAACAATGAACGACAGATAATAGACAATCTCGATGATTTCTTTAAAGGAAAGACAGTGGTGATAATTGCACATCGTCTTAGCACTGTTAAAAACGCGGATCAAATTGTTGTACTAAAAGATGGTGAAATCGTAGAAATCGGGAACCACACGACGCTTTCGAAAGCAAAAGGGAATTATTATGAACTTGTTAAAAATCAACTTGAATTAGGAGACTAATATTATGCCTGAATACAAGTATGAAATAAAGAGTGAAGAGATGTCTTCGTTATTAAAGAAGATCCCTAACGCCTTGGTAACAAAGGGGAACTTCTTTGTATTGGCAATATTGGTTGTTTTTTTTTATCTGTTAAATCGTTATGGTCCTCGAGATGAATTGAAGCTGACAGCTCAAATAGATACTGTTTATACCAATAATAAAAGAAAAGACCTGATGCATTTTAGCCTATTCGTTTCAAATACTAAAAACGCTGCCATTAAGAACCATTCGAACTATGAATATAGATTTGAAAACAGAAGTACTAATAAAAGAGATACTGTAACCGGGAAAATAGATACCATTATATATAAGAACTCTAACTCAGCTATTATTCTTGTTACAGCTAATTCTTCAAAGCCTTTAAGAAGAAGAACTAATGGCGATATAATAATTGGAAAAGAAAAAGAATCTTTCTTTTCACGTATTCTATATAGTATTTTCAATATTTGAACCCAAGTATTATGATATTTATTTCAGCTCAACCTGATGATTATTTTTTTGTCTGGCAATTGGAATTGCAAATTCTCAATTTTCATCAGCAAGGTATTTCCTCGAACAATATTCATGTCCTTGTTGGTTATCCATCACAGAGAGATATTGCACCTCATTTTAAGGACCTTGAAAAACGGTTTAGACATATGGCCATGTTTTTCTTTTATCCAGATACCCGAGAGAAAAGAAACTATATTCCTTCTCTAAGGCCTCATATTATTAAGAAACATTTTTTAAGATATCCAGAGTTATCGAATAAACCTATATTTTACCACGATTCTGACATACTGTTCGTAAGACAGCCTGATTGGAATTTATTAAATAAAGATGATAAGTGGTATGTTTCGGATACGAGGACATATCTCGATAGCCACTATGTAATTGGAAGGACTAGCGATGTTTTTTTTCAAAAATTATGTGCTATTGTTGGAATTCCACATCAGACTGTTATAAAGAATGATCCGAATTGTGGGGGAGCACAATATTTACTAAAAAAATGCACTCCAGATTTTTGGGCTAAGATTGAAAGAGACAGTGAGTTGCTTTTTGACGAGATCAAAGCCTATAATACCGGCGTAAAAGAAAAATATGAAAACGTAGGTGAACCAGTACCACATACTATCCAATCTTGGTGCGCGGACATGTACGCAATGTTCTGGAACGGACTCTTATTCGGGAATAAGATAGAAATCCATGAATCACTTGACTTTGCATTTGCAAAGAGTCCGGGCCATGAGCTCCAAAAAAAGAACATTTTACATTATTCAGGGGATTCTCTTCATGCTCCAGGGCCAGTATTTATAAAAAATAATTATAGGCATTATCCCCCTTACTACGATACTTCTCTCAATGAGATAACTAGGATAACAGCGAGTTATTTCGTCGTCAATCTAATCAGACAATTTAAAGAGGAAATGGATAATGAAAGATCAGATTTATCAGACGTTACATTCGCTATATGCGTAAAAATTGATTCACAAAGTAGGCTCGAGAATCTTTATGCTGTAACCTCGTATATATCCAAGTATTTTAAGACCAATATTATTTTGGGAGAAGTCGATGAGGTTTCTAAAATCGACCTCAAATTGCTTCCTTCAGAGTGTTCCCATTATTTAATTCAACAAAATATCGGTTTACTCCATAGAACGAAAGTAAACAACTTTTTGATTGATAAAGCCAATACTCCAATTGTAGCCATTTTAGATACCGATGCTATTGTTCCAATCAACCAGATTATTGAAAGTGTAAAATCAATAAGAAACGGTGAGGCTGATATGGTTTCTCCATATGATGGAGAGTATTTGGATGTACATATGTTGTTCAAGCCAATGTTTGGGAAATTATTAGATGCAGAACTCCTAATGATAAATAGGGAAAGCTTCCATCCATTGGCTCATAGATCATATGGAGGATTGATTCTTTTTAACTGTGTTTCATTTGTAAGTGCAGGTATGGAAAATGAATTTTTCACGAGTTGGGGCCCTGAGGATAAGGAGCGTATAAAGAGAATGCAAAATTTAGGATTTAAGGTAAAACGAGTAAATGGCCCTCTTTTTCATCTCGGTCATGAAAGGTTTGAAAATTCAGAATATGTAAGTGAGACAGTCTATTTTGAATTTATGGAAGAATATTTTCGTATTTCAAACATGGGAAAAACTGAATTACAAACTTATATCGATGGTTGGACTAAAATTAAATTTTCAGAACATGAATTTACAAAATACAAATGATTCTAAACTCGATCTCATCGTTAGAGCGTTTGAAGGTGGAGTTAAAAACGTTGATGCCCTTGGTCTGGTTAATGGGAAGGCTGGGCAAGCTATAATTTTCTTTCTCGTGGCAAAGGTTCTTAATGAACAGAAGTATGCCGATTTTGGGGAAAGCTTGATAGAAGAAATCTATGATCGAAGTGAGTCTATTAGAACAATGGACTACGCTGAAGGTCTAGCGGGTATTGGGTGGAGTATAGAATGGCTTGTTCAAAATGATCTGATAGAAATAACGGATACGCATGAAATATTAGAATCGATTGATAAGGTCATTTATAAATATTTGGCGTATTCAAAGATCGAGGATTTGTCAATTGATAAAGGTATTTGTGGTATATTGAAATACTTAAGCCGGAGAATCACAAATCAAACCAGTAATTCACATCGTTATACATTTTTGGGTCATTTGGAATGCTGCCTCTTCTTGACTGATGATGTATTGGAGATTATTGATTTGGCACTGAGAGACGAATCTAATATCAATTTAGATATTATTACGGTAGCGAATACTTTAAGAACTGTTTCGAATTTAAATATAGCTGTAAATAAGCCAACTATTGAAAGTATTACCCATAAACTATCGATCCATGCGGAATCATTGTTAAATAAATTTTCTAAGGAATCCAGCAATAAAAATATCGATAGCCTTTTGGATAATATATATTTAGCGACAAGTTATTTAGCAGCAGCAAGGAATGGTGGATTGAACATGCGTGAGTCGAAAGCTATAGAATATTTAAATTTTCTGATCACTTTACTATCGGTAAGTAATATAAATTTGGAAGAAATAAACCTTAAAATGTTATCTATTTTCAATCTGGCGAACTTTTATTATCCTAATGAGGTCATTAGGAAGATGATTAATAGGAACCTTATCTCTGAACAAACGCTTCGATTACCTGCGAAGTTGTATGATGGGTTAGGGGTAGCAATTTTAGCTGATGTATGTGCAAATCAAAGAGATTTGGAATTGGATATAAGTGAATTGATTCTTATTTTATAAATCTTCAAAAATTTGCTTTATCATCAAAAAAAAGGTAAAGATATATCTGAAACTTTATTAAAGTATAATTTCTGGGAGTAATTCTTCTCGGAAAGAACAAGAAAAAAACTGCAGAATTACGTTAGAAAAAGTAATATTATTGTTTCTTTTTGGTTAAAATTGATAATCGATGTATTTTCGCCCAAACCACATTACAAAAAGACAATTAATGAGACTTCCTTTTCTAATCATGTCCTTTTTCGCAGGTCTACATTCTGTTTTCGGACAATCAATAACGGACTTTTCAAAACTTTATCTCGATGACCTTTATAATAAAAGCAGTGAGATCCGCCAATACAAAATTGGGGACAATGATTTCAATGACCTGGAATCCATCGGAAGATCGATCGGCGAGGCAGACATTGTCTTGTTGGGAGAACCCAGCCATGGAGATGGTGGGGCAATACAGATGAAGACCAGATTGGTAAAATATCTTCATGAACATAAAGGGTTTGATGTTCTACTCTTCGAGGCTGATCTCTTTGCAATAATGTACGGTCTTTCAGGCCTCGAGGATCCCCAAGAGATCAAAAGATTTGCCAAGGAAAGTATCTACACCTGCTGGTCAGAAAGTGACGTAAGCAAGGAGTTGTGGCTGTATTACTCATCTCAACTTAAAGGTCCCAACCCCATACGTTTAGGTGGGTTCGACGTTCGCCATGCCGGGCGATACTCTAAGGACAGACTGGTTAAGTATTTGGACAGTCACCTAATCTCCATTGATTTCAATACGACTACCGATAGTTATTTGCGTTTCAAAAAGGATCTTTCCTACTTTCTGAAAGAGGAATTCAGGTCAAGAAAAGATTCGGTAGACCCCAAGAACTTCAATCTTGAGGTCGACAGGATCGAAGAGGCTGTGCGTTATAGCAGACTGGACACCAAAGAAAGGAATCTATGCATGATCGAGATCAACAATATCAGGAATCTTTTCTCCTATCTTATCGATGGAAAAAGCAGGGATGCGATCATGGCCCAGAACTTTATTCTGCTATCCAGGTATATATTTCCGGGACAGAAGATCCTGGTCTGGTCCCACAATAACCACAACGTCCTTGATGTGAACACCTATGCTTCCTATAGTAAGGAATTTGCCGAAAACTGGTATATGAACGACACCTACCGTGGATTCACCTACTTTGGAACTGACATCTTTCGGGAATTCGGGGATAGGGTCTATTCCCTGGCAATTACTTCGGGAAGTGGAAATTATTCTCCCGCATTCTTCGGTAAGGATTATTTCCATGCGGATTTTACCAAGGTTGCAAAGATACCTGCATCAGGAAAGGAATCCCTCGAAAAATATCTGCAGAACAAGAAGAGCGGAAATCGGTTCATTCCCCTGCCCGATGCTCAGGGACGGCCCAGTGGACTTCCATGGTTTTCAGGTAGATTGCTGGATCTTACCTTTGAAGCCAAAATGGATTACACTTCCTCCTTTAACGGGATCATTTATTTGGAACGTACCGTAGATCTCAATGGAAATTAGACGGTAGATAAGGTTTTCTGAACCAAATAAAGTGAATACCAATTTGTTCTTTTATATGAAAAACTCTGTCCTTAAGAAATCTCGTAGGTGCATAATTTACCAAAGCTTTTTGATTTCATTAATCATAAATTTTACTGATTAGTCTTTAACAAAAAAATGTTTCAGTTTTGTCGCTAATAGGATATTAGTTATAAAGCCCACCTTGCAAATTTTGAAAAGAAAAACCGTTGTATTTAAGCGATATCGTTGCTATCATTTATTTCATGTAACGATTAGGATAATTCATTTCCCTAGCCTCTGCCTAAACGCGGGCCATATGTCGAATCTATATGACTGAAAAAGAGTGATATCTTTAAGTTCCTTCCCGACACCTTGATCCTGAACGAAAAAGGCCTGTATGCCAATGTAAATGGAGATCGCCAAAAGCTTTATTATGAAGCAGGAACTTTTTTCGCTCTGATGACATGTAAAGGTAAATTTAATGACCGTAACAATTCCTCAAACAGTCCGTTATCATGGGAGATTAGTTCAGAAGATAAAAAAATGTGCGACATTGATCAACTTCTTAGCCTAAGGATGTTCAAAAAATCTTAGCTTTAAAAGATGGAGAAAAAACGAACTATAGTGTCGGCCTGCTGAATTTTTGACCGGGACTCCATTCAATCAAATACCATCACAGCTATCCATAGAAAAGAATTGAAAAATTATTAGTGATTTTACAGTATCGATGTTCACTAAAAAACCATTACTAATAGGCTAACTAAATTTATGGACAAAATTATAGTTCGTATAACTATGTTTAAATAAGGCTAATTTTCTTTTCACAAAAACATCTCACTAAGTGAGATGTTTTGTGAAACTTCATATATTTACGGTTTTAAACAGTTTCTCTTCATGAATAGGATAAAAGAAGTTTTGGAACAAAAAGGAATAAAACAAGTTTGGCTAGCAGATCAGCTTGGTAAAAGTTATAATATGGTTAATTCTTATGTTCAAAACCGCAGACAACCTAGTTTGGATATATTAAATCAAATTGCCGTGATACTTGATTTAGATGTAAAAGAACTGATTGTTTCCAACAAAGAGAAACAATTAGAAGAATACAAATAGTTGTATAAGAAAAAAATTATAATGAATAGATTAGAAACAGAAATAATTCACTTGGATAATCAATTGGACTTATTAACTTCTTATGACCATAATGTACCCCATATAACTAAATATATGGGTTCCAAGAGAAGTATTTTAGATTTTGTGATTGGTGCTATTAATGAAATATATACAGAGGGTAAGGTATGCGATTTATTTGCAGGTACGAGTGTTTTATCTGGAGCTTTGGGTAAATTAATTTCAATTCATTCTAATGATATTCAAGAATATTCAGCTGTATTGTCTAAAACATATTTGTCTAATTATGATTGGCAACAATTTAGTAATACACTTTTAAATGATATCCTAATCGCAGCAAGTAATCATGTTAGGGATTTCAAGGTGGAATATCCTGGTTTGAAATATGCTTACTCTGCTGAAATGACGATTAAGCAATTCGTCCAGGTAGAAAAGAAACAACAGAAATTATTAGATTATAATTTTGAAAATTCAATATATCATTTGTTTACAAAATATTATTCTGGGACCTATTGGTCATTTGAACAATGTTTGTGGATTGATGCATTGAGAAGGGTTGCAGAAGATTATAGAGATACTCCTGTCTACTATGTTATTCTTTCAAGCCTTATGTATAGTATGTCTTATTGCTCCCAAAGTACTGGACATTATGCACAGTACCGCGATGCTAATAGTGAGTCTTCTAAAAACGATATATTGATTTATCGATTAAGAGACATTATACCTTATTTTGAATCTAAATTTAATCAACTTAAACAACATCTGGGTAGTAATAATCTTGATCATACAGTTACTTCGTTAGATTACAGAAAATGCTTGGATAAAATAGAAACAGGCACTTTAGTTTATGCTGATCCACCTTATGCATTTGTTCATTATTCCAGATTTTATCATGCTATAGAAACATTGGTTAAATACGATTACCCAAAAGTGGACCATAAAGGAAGATATCGTTCTGATAGACATCAATCCCCTTTTGGAAGAAGAACGGAAGTGAAGAAAGCTTTTCAAGCTTTGTTCCTAGGAATTAAGCAGAAAAAATCAGATTTAATTCTTAGTTACAGTAATACTGGGATGATATCATTGGAAGAAATACTACAAATAGCAAAGGATAACATTGGTAAGAACTATGATGTGAGTTATAAAGAACAAGATTATAAACACAGTACTATGGGACGTAATGATGATAAATCCAAAGATGTTAAAGAATATTTAGTAATTGCTAAATTAAGATAATAGGAATGATTGATATTGATTTTACTAAACTTAAGACTTCATGGACAAAGTACGATATTGTCCAAGTTATGGAAGTAATTCATAGTGGAGATACTATTGAGAAATTCAAGAAAAGGGAGGCTGGAATTGACGAACCTATTTTGAGATCATTCTTAGGGATTAAATCACTTGAAGATCCTACGCCAAGTTATTGGATAGAGATTCAGAAATATCCGAACGAAAAAAAGCTTTTTGCTTTTTTTGCTCTCCTCTTTACACATGGAGGTGTTGTAAATGATTTTGCGGAAAAGTATTCTTCAGGAGAGATGAAAGGGGTTTTTGTTGTTGAAAATAAACATAAGCAATATACAAACATTAGAAGTGCATTAGTTGAATCTGGTGCAGCCGATCCTTCTTTTAGAAGAAAAGATACAGTTCCATATGAGTTTTCACCTATTTTTCAAAATTCTGAAGTTGGCAAATTATTTAAACAGGTATTATTAGAAAGAATTTCAAGATTAGTAGATATTGAGAAATTGTCTGATCAGGACTTTTATGATGTATGTCTAAGTAATAATTTCCATAAAGCATTAAGTGTTTCTGAACAACAGTTTAAAATGTGGATTGAAGGAGAGAATGTATCAGAATCAGGATTTATCAAATCAGTCAATATCATCGATTTTCTATCTGTAGAAAATGTTTTATTAGATTTTAATAAATCAAAAGAAATTTATTTTCTGGGTGAAAATGGGGATGGAAAGTCACTAATATTAATGGCTACATATTTAGCTTTTAATGGAAATTTTATTACAGAAAAGACGGATCAGGAAAAAACAGGAAAAGCATCAGATATCCTACGGAATAACAAAAAAATTCAATTGTCAGCTATTGATGAATATGGCTCCGAATACAATCCCCAAAGAGGATTATTTTTAAATAATTTCTTTGCATATGGTACACATAGAGGAAGAGTTAGTACAGATAATCCCGAAGAGTATGGTTTTATGTCCTTGTTTGATAGTGATGAAACAATGATTAATCCAGTGTCTTGGCTCAAAGATCAAAAATTACTAGAACTAGAGAAAAGTTTAGACAAACATAATATGATAGCTGAAGAGAAAGATTTACCAAATTCTTTTTCAGTTGTTGAGCTAGAAGAAATGTTTTTTGATTTATTAGAAAGACATGTTGAAATAAAAATTGATGGTGCAGGAGTAACATTTAAAGAGAAAAATGCGACCTTAACATTTGATCAACTTTCAGAAGGTTATAAAAGTATTTTAATATTCGTATCAGATTTGATCTACAGATTGAATAAAAATGCAAAAGAAGGTCAAAGCATTAAAGATTTAAAAGGGATTGTCCTTGTTGATGAAATTGATTTGCATTTACATCCTAAATGGCAAAGAATCGTTGTGAAAAAATTACGTAGTATATTTCCAAATGTACAATTCATCTTCACTTCTCATAGCCCTACAATAGTTCAGGGAGCTTCAGATGATGCGATTTTATATAGGGTTTATCGTAATCCGGAAGATGGTAAAACAAAAGTAAGCGATCCTTATTTTAGGAAAGATCTTAATAGATTAATGATTAATACCCTTATAACATCTCCTTTATTTGGATTAGAGGATTCACGTCTTAATTCAGAAGAAGATTATGCAGACACAAGCGAAACATATTTATTATATAGAATAAATCAACAGCTAGAAAATACTTTAGCAGAACAAAGGGAAGCAGGTAAAATATTTCTGAGTGATACAGATATAGACGAGATGATTCAGCAAATTATTAATGAAGAACTAGGAAATAAAGATGATAAAAATAACTAAAAGCCTAGATAATATCCCAGAGTCGTTAAAACCTGCTTTTGCTGATTTATTTCCAGATCGTATAAGGAGAAACGTAGTTTCAATTCCGCAACACTCTAATAAAACTCATGAACGGAGAATGCAAGTCATTGAGGCTGGTTTTTATCCTAGTCAAGACCCAGCTAAGGTTATATATATAACCAATGATGATAATTCTACTTCCAAAATTCCTACAAAAAATTACAATTCTAGATATAAATTAGATGACATCAGAGATGCTTTGAACATTATATATAAAGGAAAATGTGCCTTCTGCGAGCAGAAGGAAGAATTAACACATGTGGAGCATTTTAGACCAAAAGATACATATTATTGGCTAGCGTTTTCTTGGGATAATTTACTCATGTCATGCCCAACATGCAACACACATAAAAGTACAAACTTTGAAATAGATGGTGTTTTAGTAAACTTTGAGAACACAGAATTAAACATCCGAAATATTAATTCTAGTTCAACTACATATGACGCAATTGAGATCCCTAAAATGGTTAATCCTGAAGTAACTGATCCTAATGGTTTAATCTATTTTGAAAAAGATGGAAGTATAAAATCAGACAATCCTCGTTTCTCATATACTATTGAAACTTGTAAAATAGACAGAAAAAGCCTTAACGATAGCAGAAGAAGTCTTTTAGACCGATTTCGGCAGCATATTCGAGATGCGTTTATTATAAATGCTAACGAACACGATCAACAAGTTGCGATAACTACTAATACAAGAAATTTCATTCGTGATTCAATAAACGAAAATGAAGACTTTTTAGCATTTAGGCGATTTGCAATTGCTAATAATTGGATGAACGATATTATTAAGGATATAAATTAAATTTTGATACGATTGGGTATCTGATTAATATATGAATTTTATTATTTATGAATAAGTTTCAAATCAACCTGAATGTAGGCAATCGTTTTTGGACACCAAAAGGACTAGGTGCAATGGGTATGGAACCAACACAAGCTATTGCTGAGTTAGTTGCAAACTCACTTGATTGGCGTACTGAAAATGAAAATACAAAGCCCCTAATTCAGGTCATAATTTCTAAAAATTCGATAGAAGTAAAGGATAATGGAGTTGGAATGACTGCTGAAGAGCTGCAGAATGCTATTCAGGTTTCAGTCGCTAATGATAGTTTACGTCCATCTCTTCGTGTAAGGAAAGGAATGTTTGGAATGGGAATGAAAGTAGCTTGTTTGAGCTTAGGATGGAAAATTGCGATTCATAGCCGATCATTAAGTGAGAGAAATATTGAGCACACACTTTTGCTAAATACTAGGGAATTAGATTCTGATGGCATAAGCAATGAATATAGAAATAATATTACAGGCGAATCGACTGAAAATTTATTAAATAGTCCTTTGAATGATTGGAGGTCGGGAACTTCAATTCTAATTGAAGACTTAAGCCATCGTCCTTTAACAGCCATAGCTGTAAGAGATGCTCTTCAAGAAATCTTTAGTCCAGAAATATCAATTGAAAATGTTAATATACAAGTAATAGATAAGGAAAATGATATTGAATATAATTGCGGAAAGATTGAAGTACCTGTTTATCCTGAAACAATTATCAATCTGGACGAACTCAATCTAATCGTAAATGATGAAGTAACTGGAGATCCTGTGCAAGTAAAAGGTTGGCTTGGATTAATGAAAACGAGTTCGTCTGGTTTGGGGAAATGGGGTTTACATCTTTTTAAAAATAATCAAGTAATAGAAAGATTCCATCAATTACCTAGCAGATTGGGTGGTTTAATGCCTAAAAATCCACATCCAAAATTTGGTAGAACTTATGGAGAAATTCATTTGGATATGTGTATGCCTTCATTTCATAAAGTTGGTTTTGATTATTCAAAAGAAAGCTGGAAGAAATCATCTGAAATTTTAGAATCTTCGATTGCCACAATTATGCAAGCTTCTGAAGAATTTAAAGCAAGTGATCATGAAAAGGTTAAGGAAACAATTAAAAAAGTTCAAAAAAATAAAAGAGCCATTAAGAAAGCACTTTCTAATGTAAGATCAACGACAACAGGAACAGAAAAAATTGGGGCTCCGGAAAACTCAATTATTCTCACTACAGGAGATTGGTTTATAATTGTGGATCCGATCATAGATAAATTAGGTGAAAATGAAAAAAATAAACCTTGGATTTATCATTTTAGAAAAGAGTCCAGAGAATTAGCAATTATTATTAATGAAGAATCTCCAATACATAGAAACCTCATTAGTGGCGATAGTGATGATAAAACTATTTCTCTTTTAATAAGTTGGGCTATATCAGATTGTATTTTATTGCTATTATGTGAAGAGTTTGGTTATGAATTGAAAGATGCAGTTGCTTTTCGAGATGAGCAGTTAGTTTGGTTAACATCTGGAAAAGGAGGAAGCAATGAAGGATAAACTAAAACTATTAAATTCAACTATTCCTCTTCAAGATCGATATGATACGTTTCTACTCTGGCAATCATCTATCAACCATGTAGTAATTGAATTTATGGCTCAAGATCTTGGATTAAATGTTAGCGAGGTTGCTGTGTTCAATGAATTAGGTGAATTAGAGGAAGATGAATTTGATATTATAGATAAAACAGGATTTGATATCGGACTTCTTTTTATTGTGGTGAGAGCTCCTGAAAAAGTGAGAAGAATAATGTATAGTCGTTCTGAAGAAATTTTAAAATCTTCTCAGCCATTAACTTTTCTGAAAGAAATTGTTGATGAACATAGTGATTATACTGGTATTGAAGAATTAGTAAAACAAATTTCTGGCGATTGTTGGAAATCTATAGCAAGTTATTTAAAGCAAAGAAATATTATATCAGGCACTATCAACTTAAAGATAAGGAGCATGCTTATGCAGATAGGTAATAAAATTAACAGAAAATCTGGCGTAAGTGATAAACAATATGAATGGATTGTTAGGGCAATTCAGCATGATCATGCACAGTCAATAGGAGTTTTTACGAATGAAACAATTATGACGGATTTCAATGATGATTATCAACTAATCGCTAGAATTCATGAACATATAGAAAGGTATGAAACAGACTAATGCCGAAATATTTAGTAATGCAATTTTCAATCTCCCTAAACAACGGGATGAAAATAGCATTGAGGACTATTTAGATAATTTTTGTAATGATTATTTAAATGAACTTAAAAAATTTGATGGCGATTTGGGAAACCAAGTAAAATCTAATATTCCATTTATAGAAGATCAAATCTCAAAGGTAAAAGAAAGTCTTGCATTTTATTTGCAAGGGTTTCCATCCTTAGCTTATGCTTCTCTATCAGAAGCGTTAAATTTATTGGATAACATTAGTTATTTACCAATACAAAAAGCAGATTTAAACACTTTTAATTCGCCATTTTATCGTGTGAGAATCTCTAACAGTAAAACATTAAAAAGAGAAGAATTATTTCATATTCCCTTTGAGATAAGAGAGAAAGTATCTACTCAACGATATAGTATTCCAGGTTTACCATGTTTATATCTTGCCGATTCCATTTTTGTATGTTGGGAAGAACTTGGAAGGCCTGATATAAATACATTTCATGTAGCAAGGGCAGATCTTTCTCAATCAAAATTGAAATTTTTATTTTTTGACACTTCCCCAAACGAGATTAAAAAGAAATGTTTTCCAACTAAAAGCCCTGAGGGTAAATTATTAAACTTGTTAATCCCATTTCTCTGTTATTGGCCAATTTTAGCAGCATGCTCATTGATAGTAAAAAAACCTAATGAGGTGTTTAAACCAGAGTACATAATTCCTCAATTACTTTTACAATGGGTTGTATCAGATCAAAAGGTGGATGGAGTGGTTTATAAATCAAATAGAATAAAAGTTTCAAAACATAACATGGGAACTTTTCGGAATGTGGTGATTCCTGTAAAGAAGATTGAAGCGAAAGGGATATGTCCTCAATTGAAAAAGAAAATTAAACTTACCAACCCCATCTCTCATCAACTTCTTGAAATATCAGGAAATAAGCCAAATATTAAAGCAGTTGAGGTGGCTGATTTGCAAAGAGCAATGTATATAGAATTGATTGAAGGAGAAAAATCGGCTTATTCAGAAACCATTTTTGGTAAGTTAGAAGAAAAGTTAAAAACGATACAAGCGAGATATTTATAAACATAATAAATTCTTTCGTCGCACAGAAAAATATGAATTTAGATAGGGACTGTCCCACTAATATATAAAATGACCGACCTCTTTTCCATCCTGATATAGTCCACTCGCTTTTGTGAAGCTAAGCATTCCTAGTAGCTCTTCCATCTTACTATAGAGTATATCTTCGGGGGTTGTTGTTTGGTGCATGGGTGTTTTTCGTTAAAGGTCGAAAATTGGACTAAAAAGCTAATTGACACGCAACCGTCCTAACTTATTGATATATCCTACGTATAATAATTCCAATTCTTCATATGTCACCACTTCAATTCCAGGAAAATGGTCTCCCAATTTTTCACGGAATATATCTTGGGCTTCCAGTTTTTCGTCCAATCGTCCGACGAGAAGTTGGAATGAATTACGTTCGGGCAAATATCCCATCTTCAATGTAAGTTCATCAGCATTCTCTTGTTTATTCGTGTATTTACGATAATCGGAAATCTGGTATAGGTGATCATGCATTTCTGAACTGAATCTAGGGCGCTTCTTGTTCATTTTGACGATCATTTGGACATTTTCCTTTTTTACTTCAAAAAATGTCGTGTTCTGGTGGGAAGGCACGTCAGGTATAAGGATAAAATCACAATTCTGCCTACAATTATCCTGTTTCTCTTTCAGACTGAGTTCGTATTTGTGATCAGCATAGCTATCCCGGTACAAAAGGCTGGGATTCTGCAGGAATAATTGATGGATAACCGTCCGTCTCCATCGTTTTTGAGATAAGTATTTTTGTGGAATCGTGATGACAATATTTAAAAATAATTGAACTCATCAATATCCTCCCAAAGTTTTTTTAGTTCAAGCAATATTTCATTAGCTGTTTTATTTCTTTATCCAAATCCTGAATCGTCTAACGCTTACTATCAAATCTTGAGTATTGTGTCCTATTTGAACTTCTTTCAGTTAATCGCCATCTATTTTCTAAGCAATAAATACGCGCTTGATTGTTTTCAATTGTCACATCAAGCCAAGCGCCATGTATAAAACTGTTTCTTGGCCTTTGGAACGGTTTTAGTTTTGAAACGATTTGCAAAGTTCTTTCCTCTTCATAATGGCGAGAAAATGAAAGCTTTTTTATTTGCTCCAAATTAACGTGAAGTGAATTTTCTTTAATTAAAAAATGATTGATCAGTTCATCATCAGAATTTATAAGTCTCTCAATAATATGAGTAATTAGACTTTCAATTTCTGAAAATCGAATGCTAAGTAAGCCTATTCTAGTATAAAAAGGTGTATTAATTTCATTTAGTTCTTGTAATTCGTATTTATAAGGTCTAATTGCTGTTAAGTAGATAATTAACTAATTTTAGGATATGGTTTTTCTTCATCAGCTATTTCTCCAAAATACGATTCTTCAAAGTTTGGTAAAAAAGCTTAATGTCGAGTAGAAGTTCTCCTACTACCTATGAATTTATAGCCTGCAAAATTTTGGTTTTCCAACAATTATCCGGGCTCTTCAATTAAACACAAATGGAGAAGGAGTTTTTATGCCAAAAAATTTATTTAAGACAGTAGTATTCCAGAAACAAAAAACATAATTGTCATCCTTTTCTTTTAACTTAACTACAATCTTTTTATATTTAAAATAATCGATTTCAAATACATCTAAACCAATTAATACTTATGAAAGATAAGGTTCATGTTATAGTTCCTGTTTTCAACGAAGATCCTGAAGTCCTGAAAGAGACTTTACATCAACTCATATTGAAAGACTATATAGTAGTACTGGTTGACGATGGAAGTCTGATTAGTGCTAGTTCCTATTTGGAAGATTACCCTATTCACCATTTAAGACATATTGTAAATTTGGGACAAGGGGCAGCTCTTCAAACCGGAATATCTTATTCAATAAGTATTGGAGGTTCTGTTTTCGCAACTTTTGATGCCGACGGACAACATGATCCAGATGATATTGAGCGAATGGTAACTTCTCTTACTAAAGATGAAGTGGATATCGTTTTAGGTTCCAGATTTTTAGAAAATAAAAGTAACATAGGATGGCAAAGGAGACTTATTTTACAATTAGCAAGGGTGATAAACTTTATTTTCACAGGTGTTTTTATGACAGACTCTCATAATGGATTACGTGTCTTTAATCTAAAAGGAGCACGTCTATTTATTTTCAAGGAAAATAGAATGGCGCATGCAACAGAGATATTAATTAATCTTAGCAAGGAAAAGGTTGCGTTTCAGGAATATCCAGTAAATATTACTTACTCTGAATATTCGAAAAGAAAGGGTCAGAAAAACATTGACTCATTAGTTGTATTAAAAGATCTAATCTTTCACAAAATCTTTCAATAATGAATATTATACAGATTGTGTTAATGCTTTTCGTAAGCTTTATGTACATATATTGGATATTAATCTATAAGATAAGTTATTTTTACAGAGCAATAGTAACTTTAATTTATATTGTAGGAATAATTTTTATATTATTCCCTAATTATGCAAACAATTTAGCGTCCGTATTCGAGGTTGGAAGAGGAGCCGATTTAATTATGTACTTTTCTTTAGTGACCTTCACCTTTTTTCATTTGCGAATGTATTCTAAGAACCGAAAATTAGAACAAGATGTCACGAAAATTGTCCGAGAAAATGCTATTCAAAACGTTATCAAACCAAAAATATGAAACGATTAGATCTTAAAATATCTATTATTATTCCTTGTATGAACGAGGAAGCCAATATTTTGCCATTATTTAAAAATATCAACAAACAGTTAAAGGAAAAATATAGTTTTACAGTTTTATTTGTAGATGATGGAAGCAATGACAATACTTTATCAACTATTAAAGGATTGGCCAGATCGAACGTAAATGTAAAATACATCAGTCTTTCAAGAAATTTCGGACATCAAATGGCGTTAAAAGCAGGTTATGATCATGTAGATGGAGATGCTATCATCTCTATGGATGGTGATATGCAACATCCCGTAGAAATATTGGAAGAAATGATAAAGAAATGGGAAGATGGATATGATGTAGTATCTAGTCGCAGACAAGATACTACCAGTTCAGTATTTAAGAGGAAAAGTTCCACTTTATTTTACAAAATTTATAATTCTTTCTCAAAAATTAAGTTAAACGAGGGAACTGCCGACTTCCGACTTATTGATGCCAAAGTATTAAATGCTTTTAGAGAAATTAAAGAATCCAATATGTTTATAAGAGGTCTGATAGCTTGGATGGGATTTAAGCAGTATGAACTATTTTATACTGTTGAAAAAAGACTTTATGGAAAATCAAAATATTCCATAAGGAAAATGTTTTCACTATCACTTGACGGTTTCACATCTTTTAGTATATCACCCCTTAGAATCAGCTCATTAGTTGGGATAACTTTATCAATGATATCATTTATATATGTAATTTATGCCCTTTATATGCATTTGTTTACCCATGACACAGTGCCTGGGTGGACTTCTTTAATGGTATGTTTCCTATTTGTTTCTGGATTACAATTTATTATGATTGGAGTTGCTGGTGAGTATATTGGAAAAGTATTCCTAGAGGTCAAAAACCGTCCTCTCTATATAATTTCGGAGGATAATTTATCATAAGTATCGGAAAACATGGTTAAATTTCAATTCGATAAATATAAAAAGATACTTTCGTATGGTATAATATCTTTGATTTCTTTTACTAGTGACTTTTTGATTTCAAAGTGGCTATTTAAATTATCTTTCCCAATTATTCTTTCAAATTCAATTGGATGGATTTCTGGTGCTATTTGCCATCTTGTTTTATCAAAATACTTTGTGTTTCAAAGCAAAAAAAAAATCGGATTATCAGTAATATTGGTCTATATTTTCAACCTTATTTTTAATAATATTATTGTTCTCCAACTTTACAATCAGAACGGCTTGACCTTCCTCATTTGTAAAACAGTTGCAACTGCCATTCTTTTTTTCTTTAATTTTTTCGTTTTATCCCGATATTTTTCAATCAAACTTTCTGTATAACTTTTATTCCCAAACAATCTTCCCCAAATAAAATGCAGTTAATGGAGATAATCAAATATAATTTTTTCAATATCAAGACCAATTTTGCGAATATGAGAATGTGTATATAGAAAGGACAATTACAATGACGATTATCGCAAATTTAGTCCAACCTTTTAAAGAGAATTTGTACTTAACCAATAATTCAAACAAAAGAAGGATTAAAAAAGGAATGGCCAAATAAACATATCGATCGGCAATAAGAACCTTTCTTGCTAAGGGTAAAATATGGACACTTAAGATTAAGTTAGAAAGAAATATCAAAAAAAACAATAAAGATTTCTTGTCTTTTAAAGTGCATAAATAATAAACAATTAAAAAAAAGATTATGGGATAAACATAAAAATAAACTGGAATAGATGTACCAGGGGTGTATGGAAATGCATAAAATTTATTCAAATTAATTGGAGCTATTATTTTATAAATATATTCTACAATAGCAAAACATGCCAAAATGAGTCTCTCAGATAACGGATAGTATTGGGTCTCAAGCCGATCACCAAAACCCTTTTCCTGAATGATTATAGATAATACTCCAAATATTAAAGCAATGAAAAAAAAGATTACCGTTCTGTAAATAATTTTTTTCTTTTGAACAGGTTTCTTTTCTACTAGTATTTCAATGAGCAGTATTACAACTGGAAGAATTACAGCCTGTTCTTTGGACAGAATACTCATTATGAAAAATAAAAGGGATAATAAATAATATTTATATCCACCACCTTGTTCCTTTGATACCAAATAGCTCCAAATTGACAATATGGAAAATAAACTGAACAATAAAATTTTTGATGCAGAAATCCATATAACTGATTCGACCTGCATGGGGTGAATACCAAATATTAAAGCAGTGACGAATACAACATACATTCTCCATTCTTGAGAAATTACTCCTAGACCCCCTATTTTCTTTAACAAAAAGAACAGCAGGACAGTATTTAGACAATGAATTAGAATATTAAAAAAATGAAAAGCAATAGGGTTATATCCAAAAACATTATAAACAAGTGAATAATATAAAGTATTCAACGGTGAATATTGCCCGTGATAAGATTCAGTAAATATGGATATAAGGTCCTGAATGGTCAATAACTTCACAAAATCATTGGAAAGCAACATCCAGCCATCATCTATTTTAGAGAATCCTGTAAACATTCCTGGTGCTAATATAAGCAGAGGATATATAAACAAAAAAAACGACAAATAGAATTCTTTTTTCATATACTTTGATTATGATATTAGAAAAATCTAGGAAAATAAGATAAATTCAACATCACATATCTACGTATTATATTATTTGTCTCATATAAAGTATATGTGCTTGTAGAATTTGTATTTATAGAGGAATTATTATTTAAAACATCAAGGACGGACAGTTTAATCTCCAAATTGCTCTTTTTCATAGCCCGATATGAAACTGAAACATTCCAAAGGAAAACATTATCTGAATTATTTATATTTTCGACATTCAAGTAAGAAACATTAGTATTCAAAAACAATCTTTTCCTAATCCCAACCCCAAGGCTCAGGTTTGAGTCTGAAGTCTTATTTTTGAAGTTAATATTCTTCTGATTTTTCTGCAGAAAATAATCTAACTGTTGATATGCACCAAGTTTGATAAAATCTGAAAAATTAAACAACAAATCTAACTTTCCATTATAGTTCATACTTTCTAATCTCTCGTAATAATCGTTGATAACTTGACCTTTTTTTGAAAGAATTCCAATATTAGAAAGTTTAACAGTAAAATTATTCTTTGAGGATACTTTATAAGATTTACGGAAATTGGCTGAAGAAATATAGCTCACTTGTACATTCTGGTCGTTCTCAAAAAACACGTTTCTCAGTCCATCATTATTATAAGTTATATTAGGTGTAAATGCGTTTTTTAAAAACTTTACATGAAAAGCTAGATCATAATTGAGACCTGTTGGCTTTAAATTTGTAAATATATACCTAAGACTAATATTATTTTCCTTATTATTTTTCAAGTTCATATTTCCATATGTCTGATTAAGTAAATTAATACTATCAACAACAGGTGCTAATAATTCTATTGAAGGGATTCCATATGAAATATTCCAAGATAGGTTAAAATCTTTGACTGAATTCTGCTCTATTTTATTTAGATAATTCAAATGAATTGAAGGTAAAAGAAAAGTATTGGATCGTTTTAAATTCCTGCCCGAATAACCAGATCTTACATCATCATTAGATATCTGAAAATCCAAATTTGAATAAAACCCAAAGCTCTTTTCATACCTCATATATAATTCATCTATAATAAATTTTCTACCTAAGCTCAGAGATGAACTTGAAAAGAGGTGTGATTGTTCTTCTTTAAAGGTAAGAGATTTATTGAGATTCAAGGAGTCTCTTACTCTATTGTCCGAATTGTTGTTGATTAATAAAATTCTCTGCGCCAAATCAATATCAACTATGCCATTCAATTTACGCGGAAATATTCTTTCAAATTTAGAGAATGCGTCGTGATTCATAGTATTTCTCTTAACTTGGGAATCTCTCAGAAAAGATCTGAAATCAAAGTCGACGTTAGAACTTTTTATCTGTTTCTCTATGTGTATATTAGAGGAAGAGGGGTTAAGTAGTAAATTATACTTTAAATAAATGTTGTCGTACAACTTCATCCGATCTATCTTTGATTTGCCGTAAATTCTTAACGCGGTATTAAGGTTAAAAATACTTTGATCAAGGTCTTCTTGTGATTTGCTGTTCTCACGATTTTCAACACCATGGATCTGGCTAATTGCTGATGAATTTCTATTATTATCTTCTTTCCGTCTTTCGAGCTTCGCTATAATATCTAAATTTATTTTATTAACTTTTGTAAATTTATAGCTCACGTTTCCAAGAAAATTATTAAAGTCAGAAGTCTTATTTTCTTTGGTGAGCGTCGAATTATCCATTTCATCCGAGGACAACCAAGTAATATTTGAGTTACGTTCCGAAAATGAGTTAGTCAATTTTTGAAACAGGTCAACTTTTAATTCATTATTATTGTCCGACATCATCGGAGAGGTCTTTTTCCTGAAATTATGGTTTAATAATATTCCTAAACCAGAATCTTCATGATAGCCCATTTTTCTCAAATCTGAAAAATAATTAACATTCAAATTCACACCGCCAAACGTTGTATTATTGAGCAATTGATCTATATTGTTTAAAGGCTTGTTGATATTGCTTTTTGTCCCACCTACAGATAATTGACTAGAAGAATTAAATAAACTTGAGATAGCTTCAAATTCTTTCTGATTGTTACTACCCAAACCAGCACCAATTTTACCAAAAATCCCTCGATCTTTTCCATTCTTTAATACAATGTTTGCATCCTTGGTCTCACGTTTATCTCGGTCTGTATCAAAAATTTGCACTTTATTAATAATGTTCTTGGGTAAATTTTGAAGGGCCAAGTTCATATTAGTGGAAAAAAACTCTTTTCCGTTTACATAAAGTTTATTTATTTTCTTGCCATTATATGTGATTTCATTGTCTCCCCAGATTGTTATCCCTGGTAATTTTGTCAACAAGTCTCCCGCAACCGCATTAGAATCCAATTGAAAAGCATCTGCATTAAACTCTATCGTATCCCCGTTCAATCTAACGGGAGACAAGATTTCTACCATCTCAATTTCATATGATTGCGGAAATAAATACAATCTCCCGAGATCTACACTCGAGTCACGCATAACTATTTCCTGTTCAAATAGATTATATCCCATGCTATTGACTTGCAAACGAAATGAAGTATTAGGAGGTAGGTTTTCGAGAATAAATCTACCACTTCGACTAGATAATGCAACGCTATGGATTTTATCTACACCTTGTTTATAAACTGCAACCGACGCAGCCTCTATCCCTATATTTCTAGTTGAATCGTGCAATGAACCAGAGAGAGAAAGACCCTTATTTTTTTTCATATTGGTTTGAGCTTTAGCACCAAACTCACAAAAAAAAATAAATAGTAGTAACAAAATTGTATAAACTTTCATAATTAACTCATCATTTCAAAGATGAAATCACTAAAATGGGGTTTCTGAATACATCTCTTTTTTTTACGATTTCGTTTACAAAGGGAGGTGCTGTACTTAATTGGTTAATCATCGCAGCTTCACTATAATGTTCTACCAGATCTTGTGGATATACCAATGAATACAAAAGTTCATTGTTACTATCTAAAAAAAAACTTTCATTTTTAGGTGATGATAACGGCATAAAGTTATTTAACTCTGAAGGCATAACTTTATTTAAATCATATACTTCACCCGTCTCCCAATTAAAAAAAATAGATGAGATGCCATTTAGAGAAATGTGACTTCTTAAATTTAAAATCGCAAAATCTTTTGCCATCAAAATATTCGTAATGCCGATAATTGCATTCGGATAGTTGGATTTAATAACCTGATTAATTTTTCCAAAGTTATTCTTAGTAAAATTATTAGGTAAGGAGTATTGAAAGGGGAATATTAACTTTTTGGCTGAAATCTGGGCACTAGAGTCTACCGAGTAAATTTTATTTTCGTAAGGTTCGCTCCAATACAGCTTTCCATTGTACGAATTCTTGCTTATACGATTGGGAAACGAGGAGTAATCAGACTTAAATTTCGGGTCAAAATATGAAAATGTTATAGTTTCATCGTCTTGGAAAAATTGAACATTCTCAAGTTTTTTCTCATCATAAAAATAATTTGATAATAGAATTGAATTTCCAAGAAAACCCATGCCGTCTAAGGTATACCATTCTTTATTTTGTCCTAAAAATTTACCTTCAAAATCAAATATCCCCATCGTCACATTGTCCATAGATGTTCCGTAGATAGCATAGATCTCCTTTTTTGCTTTGTTAATAAAAACTGAGGAAAATAAAATTTCTGCACGATTACATTGTGCACAATTTGGCACTTTATCTATTTTATGTTTAAAATGTCCGTCAGTTCCAAAAAACAAAATTGCCTTTCCCCTCCTATCAAAAACAATAATTTCCGTATCAGTTGCCCAAAAATCATCCACTTCTTGAATCATTGAGTTTTTATTACTTTCAAGAGGAATGTATTTCACACTCAGAAATAAATCTTCGACATTTGCGCCTCTACTCTGATGGAGTGGAATCCTCAATTCCTCTTCCGTTTTTTGGGCAAAAGAAATCGAAACAAATGATATTAAAAACAGGAGAACTATAAAAGTTTGTCTTAATCTCATAACTTTTTTATTTTTTTTTCATTTTAAGTTTTGTTAGCAGAAATTGAATATATATATTTATAACGATAATTTAAAAAAGTCTAACCAAAAAAACATTTTATTATGAAAAAACGGATTAATTATGTTGCCGTGCTATTATTCTTACTTGCATTTGTAGTTAACATTTCAACAAACATTAACGGTGAAACCTTTTTCATCAAGAGGAGTGAAGCGCAAAGTTCAGGAACAGTAACTTATGTACCTTATAAATTAGAACAGTACAGTAAGTTGGAACAGATAGAAGTAGGCTTCCCGCCAAAATTTGTCTGGAAACAGGTTCAATATTGTCGAGAGGGGAATAGTTTAATGTGTACTGACAGTAAAGGCAATACATTTATTTATAAGGCGACTGATACGGATACCGACACGGACACCGACACAGATACTGACACCGACACTTCCCCAAATTCATAATTTCCCCCAATTAATTGTTTTTATAAACTAACTTTACCTGCCTCAAGGTGAGTTTAAATTTATACACAATATCAATTTCATGGAAATTGATATTGTGTATTGAAGATTTTATATACAAGCTAATTAATAGGTAGGCATTTAATTAACAAACCACATTTTATTTAACAATCAGACACTTATGAAACACACAATAAAGAAAAATACAATAAATTTAATAGCAGGCATAACATTCCTAATCGCTTTCATTATGAATATTTCAACTAATATTAATGGAGAGACCTTTTTCATTAAGAGAAGCCAAGCCCAAAATTCTGGAACTGTTACTTACGTCTCATTTAAACTTGAACAATACAGCAAAACTGAAGAAGTTCAAATTTCGGTTATTCCGCCAAAATATGTAAAGAAAAAAGTTAATTATTGCAGAGAAGGAAGTAGTTTGATCTGTAGTGACAGTAAAGGCAATTCATTTATTTACCAAGACTCAAACACCGATACGGATACGGATACGGATACTGATACAGACACCGACACAGCACCGTAACAGACCTATTAAGTAATCTAGGAAAGTTTAATCCAAAGAAATCTACATAGGGAGGAAAGTTAAGATAAAATTAGCGTTGTATTTTTCATACCCTACAAATGCATTAATTAATATTTACTGAAAAGTTGTTTGTTTTGAAATTTGTGTTTATTAAAAAAACACAATTAATTACCAATTCCTTATGAAAAAGTAAATATTTTTTCCCAACTTATATTATTTTGATAGCCTTTCTAATCAGTTATTAAATTAATGTTTTTGAAAAAAATTTTTATCAAAAAATGCTTATGTCTAACTGCAGAATGTGTGGCGAATAAGTTGGCGCATTAAAAAATAACTTCCATTTTAATTGTTTAAAATTAAAAAATAAAACAGGAAGCAAGAGTCATAACATGTCTTTATTAAGAAATAGAAGCCTTTGAAAATTGGTCCACTAAATTCACCTAAATTGACTAATAGATTAATTGACAAGTTCGAATCAAGCTAAAAAATAAACCATAAATAACTGTATGAAACTATTAAATCACCGTTTCTCCACCTACTTAAAATACTTTACTTATAAAAATATATCCCCAAAAAAAATAAAAAAACACCTTTTACATTTATTTTTAGTCTCGTGCTGTCTTAACATTGTTTCCTGTTCATCTTTTCAGAAAGAAACTAAGGTTGAAAGAGATAACTTGATAACTATTGATATTGATCCTGAAAATTCTACCGAACTTTCAAAAATCGATTCTATTGTAGAAAGTGTTAAAATTGTTCAACTCCAATTTATTGAAAGCATAGCGGAAATAAATAAAGTGGAAAAAATATTCCAGGTGAAAGATACTCTAGTTGTCTTTGATAAAGTTATGGGAAACGTATTTATATATGACAATAATGGAAGGTATATAAACCATATTAAAAGAGGAGGAAAACAATCGGAATTTTTAGATCCCTCTGATGTAAGTATCTCCAATAAAAACACAATTTTAGTACTAGAATTGAGACGGCCATTTATAAAAGAGTATAATCTTGATGGCTCTTATATAAAAACTTTTGATAGACCACATTCCTATGCAGAACACATCGAAAACATCAATGATTTTATATTCCTACACTCTCCATTTCAACCTTCCAAAGCTAACAAAAGCCACATTAATATAATTAAATATAGTACAGAAGGTAAAAATATTGTAGAAATTAAACCCGTGTTCCCTTTCACAAAAGAACTAACTAAAAACGTTGTATTAATGAATATTAATAGGAATTTTGATGTCTTAAATGATACTTTACAATACCTTCAATCCCTGAAAGACACCTTATATTCAATCACATCAAAACCAGAAGTGTTTGCAAAATATTATTTCAATTATGGCGGGAAAAACCCTTCCATGAACGATTTAGAAAAAGCCGGCAATCAAGGTGCCAACGACATTATCAACAATTTTGTTTTTACAGGATCATTTTCAGAAACAGATAAATATCTTTTTATTTCTTATTCAAATTACGGGAGTGTTTTAGGAACACTCATTGATAAGAGTGATTCATTTAAACCTATTTTTAACACGAGCTATTTGCAATATCAAGATTTTTATATTCCGATACTTTTAAGCAAAGGTTATGATGAAAGCACATTTATTTCTGTTTACAACAATAGCAAAGGTTTCTTTCAACAAAATAGCAAGGCAGATCAAGGGCTTGACAAGCAGAATAAGAACCCCATAATTTTCATAATATCTTTAAAGTAACATTTTAATGAGATAATTACTACAATATTTTTGTATCCAAAACACCGGAATAAGTCTCATATTTTTACTATTTTTTTAAAGTGGAATTTAGCTGTCTTGTAGAGATAAGGTTCTGAAGTTATTAAACAAAATACTCAGTAATGTACCTATGAAACATTGATAAAGAAATTTTAGAGTAAAGAATTAAATGATAAAGATATTTAATAATAACAGTTTGATATGGCGTATACTAATAATAGCAATTATGTTTATCAGCATGATGACCTATTTTTCCTTTTTGACACCATATCACAACTGGGGGGATGATTTTGCACTATACTTAAATCAAGCAAATTCCTTAATTAAAGGAGAAGTAGATACCTTAATTTTAAAAAATTCATTTGCGATAAAAAATTCTAGCAGAAGTTCCTTTTCGCCAATTCTTGCCCCATGGGGATGGCCTTCTATCATAGCTGTTATCATTTACTTTTTTGGCCTTAATATAGTTTATATTAAAATAATAATAATATTGTTCTTTTATTCTTTTTTGCTCATTTTTGGTAAAATCATTTACGAAAAAAACAGTGCCATTTCTTCTTTTTCTATTTTATCAATTTTGGTTTTTAATTCGTACTATTTCGATCACACCAACGTGATTACCACAGAAATTCCATTTTTGTTCTTTTCTTCCATAATTTTATATCTCACAATATTGTATAAAAACAGAGAACTTAATGTATTATTTTCACTGTTTTTAGGTTTCCTAATTGCATTTAATTGCTTAATAAGGACAGAAGGAATTCTATTTTTACCAATCATTCTATTTATTCAAATAAGTTGGAGTTTCAATAAAATAACCATAGATTCATTGTGGAAGAGAAATAATCTTATTATCATTTCCCCCTATTTAGGATTCTTAATAGTTTACTTATTATCAAAAATTATCTTTCCTACTGTTCCTAATTCCCATCTCTCCTTTTTGAATAAGGTGTCTTTAGAAACTGTGTATCAATCGATTTTGTGGTATTCCAATGGCTTTCAAAAATTATTCCTTATTGATAACCAAACTTTTTACTTAAAATATATTTTATACACTTTTTTCTTCGTGGGAATTTTCAAATTCTTTTGGAAAGAATTTGTTCTATCGAGTTTTACCATCGGCCTTTTAATTATTTATTTAATTTGGCCATATTATGAATTGAGATATTTATTTATGGTTTTTCCATTTGTATTGTACTTTACTATCAAAGGATGTTATATTTTTTCATACTGGGTATTTAAAAACAACTCGATTGCATATGTGCTCATTGCGGGATTGATTTTATCAAACAGCATTCAATTTATTAAAAATGTTAAAGAAACTAATAGGATTACTGAAACAGAAGGGCCCTATACCCGAAAAAGCAAGGAAATGTTCCAATTTGTAAAAACAAATATACCTAAAGACAAAATAGTTTCTTTTTTTAGGCCAAGAGCCTTTACATTCTTTACAGGATGTTATTCTGTAATGATCTATCATAGCTTAGAGGATATAATGAAAATTTCTGAATATTTGATAATTAATAATTACACAAATAATTTTCAAATTTCCCCAATTTCTATTAAATATAGTAATCAGTTAAAAAATGGATGCTTAACTGAGATTTATTCAAACGGCCAATTTGACATATACAAGATTAAGAAAACAAATTGTTGTTATCAATAAACCGTTTTCCGCAATACCTTCATGAATATCCAGTCATATTTTCCCTCGATCCATTGAACAATGGTCTGTTGGATCACTCTGTCAAGGATTGTAGGGGTTGAGTTGTTACACAGCCAGATGTTGGTCATACTTTTATAGGTATAAACCAAAATGGTGTTACTAGAATTTTAGGGTTTTACCCTTCTGAAGCTGTTTCCCAAAAATATCCAGAAAAAGGTGCAGCACTAGTTGATGATAGCAAACACGAATATAATGTTAGTATTTCATATGAAGTTTCCATATAAATATATTAAGTATTAAAATATAAATTGAGTTGTGACATAAATTTTAAATTATAGTCAAACTAATGACAGTGAAATAATAGTTTAATATCCTAATAATTTGCGTTATGCATAACATTCAGAATCATCCCTTATACAGGTGTTATACATCCTAGATAGAAATTAGATCCCATATCAAGGTGGATTTTGGAAAATTACCCGTAAAGATACTTATGTTTACGGATTCCACACCTAAACAACCTTGTGCACATAAAGCACCTAAGATAGAGGATTTGCTGCAAACAACTCTAAAACAATCTATCAATGAAACTTGATTTCTCTTATTAGCTAATGCTTTTTAATTCAATGTGCAAGAATTTATAATGGAACAACACACCTTTAAATTTTGAAAGATTATTTATATATTGATGTATTCTTTGTGTTAAATTTCTGTTTAGCGGCGGGAAATACAATGGTCGACCGTTTATTAATTGAAAGTATCCATGATTCATCCCATTTGGATTTAGGCCTTTTCAAGAGAAACATAGGACTAATTTTATTAAAGTAAAGAATTTTTACAGTTTCTTACTGATCTGAATTGGGACTAGTCTTTCCTTCTATTAAGAATTCAATATACCTCAACAAGAATATAATGTAAGTTGTACCCCTCCCCCAAAGTGGTACTTAGGGTAATCCAATTTATACCCGATTTCACTTTTTTGGAAGGTTCTCGTTATAGAACCAAATATAGTCTCTATTTTTTTTTGCCCAAATGAGATTATCACCCAAACATTTGCTTTCATGATAAACGACAACCGATTCAAATCAAAGTCCTGTTAATGTCCGACTAATCAGAATTTACACTTTTGTCAGATCTTGATTTACTCAAAAGTTCTTCGGGTGCATAGTTTTATTAAATTTTAATAAAAAAATTGTTATGTATTACATAATAATTTTTTTGTAGATTCGCCTCATAAATTATGAATTATGAAAAAGAAAACTAAGTTAGCCTTATCTATTCTCGAAAAGGAGTTAAATGTACTCTCAAAAATTGAAACTTTACATGTATTAGGTGGTGCAGACCCCAATGCACGGAGACGTTTGGATAGTTGGGGGTGAAACATATGTATGGGATTCAAATGCCGGAATGTGGACAGGACAAATTCCTGAAATTGTAATATCTCGAAATCCTTATCAGTCATCATCTGGCTACAATTTTAATACTTGGACATGGTCAAATATGCTCACAGGACAATCGGGAGGCTTTATGCTATCGAGTTCTGGATATATGGATCTAGGCCCAATAAGTGGTGGTGGAGGTGGTGGAACCGGCACAGGAAATCCTCCACCGACAAGCAATTTATTTTCAATGTCAGCATTTATTGGCTATGCAGGTCTTTTAGTTAAAAAAATGCTGCTGCGATTGAATTTACTGCCCAACAAGCCAAAGAATTAGCTGATATAAAGAATGCACTTCAAGCTTCCAAGGTTATGGTAATTGCTGGTAAATATCTTGGAGTAGCTGGATCATTATTGACTGCTCATGAAGGTCTATCCGATAGCAATGGATTTACATGGGGTGATGGCGCAAAGGTTGGAATTGGTATTATCACCACATTTACTCCTTATGGCTGGGAGTATGTTATAGTTGACTTGGGGACGGGAATCATTACAGGTACAACTCTGACTGATTCAATAGGAAATGCAATTGATGGACTTTAATAATATTTTATTAAATAGCTAATGAAAAAATCTTCAAAATTTTTTTTTGATTACATCTATTTTAGGGTAGCAGAGGTCTATTTTAAGTGGGATGGAAAAAATGGAGTTACGGCTGTGTTTGCAGTAAGTTTAATACAATCCCTATTATTTCTTTGTGTATTAGGCACGTTGTATAAAACAATTCTTAGCCCAGAAATCACTTCTAAACTTCATGGTTATAGTAAATGGATTTCTTTCGCTTTGGTTGGATTTCTTAGTATATATAATTATCAAAAGTTTAAAGGTAAGTTCTTCTTTTATAAATCTTATTGGAAGGATGAAAATAAAAAGGTAAGGAGGATAAAAGGACTGCTCGTCCTACTTTCCCTAATAATTCCATGGATTCCTATAGTCCTTTTAGGTACTATTTTCAAATAACAAATTAACTTTAAATGAAAAAGGACCTTGTTCTTGTTGCAAACAAACCTCCTATAAACCCTATAGGAAATATAATTGATTCATTTGATAAAATAATACGAATTAATAAAATGGACCATCTTGGACATTCTGGAAACCGGATTGATGGACTGTATTTAGAGATGAACCATGATTTTGTGGTGAACTGTGGTGGAGGAAAAAATAAGGAATATTTTAAAAATGCCAACCATATTTTTATCAGAAACTTTATAAACAAAACATTTTAGATTGGAATGAATTTATATCCCCACATCAATATAAGAACGCCGAGATAATTGATGAAATAAAAATTTATAGTGATTTAAAATGCTATAATATTACCTCCCCAATCCTTATAATTCATTATTTATTGAATTCTCATTGGAAAAGGAGTATAACATTTACATTACTTGCCTCGATATAGAAAATAGGGCTATTTTGATCGACAATCATCCTAATTGGAAATGGCACTCTGGAGCAGGAATCCATGAACAAAGGTATCTCCATAACATATTGAGAAAAGGGTTAATAAAAAGGATATATGATGAATAATATTCCAATTCTAGACCAGTTAAAAAACACAGTAAAAGATGTCATAACAAAAATTTTTTTCTTCTACCATATACCCTTCAGTATTTAAAGGACGAAGGCTTTCGAAAGGTCTTGGTCTTATCAGATTCAAAAGTATTTGAACCTATAACTGAATCTTTTGGTTTCAAACTTAAAATCACTCCTAGGTTAAAAATGATGATGAACTTAAAACATGCTTTCGGTACCTAAAGAATAAGAGAATCAAATTTTTTGCTATCTGTTCTGTAACACATCCACTGAAGGAACCTGGACTTATAAATAAATTGGTATCAAAATATATGGAACAAAAATTAAAAATTGATTTTTGCACTTCGTATTATCGTTTTAAGAAAAGGAGACGGTTTTTTATTGAAGAACAAAATGAAGTTTTTCAATTTAAATATAAATATAGAATTCGATCAGGAAATGTCCTAAAGAAAGAAATAAAAATGATTGACGGAGGTGTATACATTATTTCCTCAAAATTTATTGAAACCGTCGTTAAAAGTAAATCTTCCAATCAAGCATTTTGGAGTGGAAGATTTACTTGTATAGAAAATAACATGCCTTTTTTAGATATTGATTCTGAAAACGACCTTTTGAGTTTTAAAAATTTTTTAAATCAATTTAAATCATGCCAGAAACTACAGTTCTAATTCCAACATTTAATAATTCCCAATATATTATACAAAGTTTAAAAAGTGTTATTAATCAAAAATATAGAGATTTTGAGGTCATTATCATTGATGATTGTTCAGATGATAATACGGAGGAATTGGTCTCAGAGCTGGATACGAGAATAAGATATTTTAGAAAGAAAACTAAAACAGGAATTGTCTCATGTCTGAATGAAGGATTAGCATATGCAACCGGTAAATTTATAGCAAGAATGGATGCGGATGATATTATGTTGGGAAATAGGTTGCTAAATCAAGTTAATTTTCTAAATAATAATAAAGAATATGGGGTTGTAGGAAGTAAGTACAATGTGATATCAAAGGATGGTGAAATATTAGAAACTGTAAGTACAAAACAGAATGATGAAGAACTCAGATTAGGGTTGTTATTTAAGAATCAGTTTGCCCATTCTAGTGTTACGTTTAGGAGAGAATTACACTCCAAAGTCCTAAAGTATCATAAGAAGTATGAATTTGTTGAAGATTACGCATTATGGTGCGAATTTTCTAAAATAAGTAAATTGGCTAATCTTCCTGAAATTAACCTAAGCTATCGTATTCATGGGAAAAATTCCAGTCATGAAAACCAAACGGTTTTGAGAAGTAATCTGGTTAAACTTTTTGCAATCGTTGTAATATCTATTGTATTAATGGATTATCGTAATTGAGCATTTCTTTAATAGACTTTTCAGATAAGTATGTGTAATAACTGCTTCCTTCTCCAATCTGAAGAGGATTGTTCAAAGTAAAAAAATCTAGATCAATATCGAAGAAAATATTATTCTCTTCACTATTTAAAAGACATTTTCCTAAATTTTGATATTGTTTAAACTTCTTTATTGTGTGAACATTCCAATAGCTATCTGTAATGAATTCGTCTTCCCAATCACCTTCAAAAGAGCCTTGACGGCAATGTACATAAATATCGCCAATTATATTTAAATAAGCTACTGACATTATATGGGTATCATTTAGACCTCTCAAATTAGCCCAGGTGTATAAAGATACATCCTTATTACTGCTCAAATCCAATTCTTTCAATCATTCTTTTTCTCCATCTGTAGGATAAACTAAATTTTGATGCCAGTCTAAGGTAACTAGGCTCGGAGGATAATTTATGCTATCTTCATTCATTAATTTTTGTGTCCATTTATTCCAAAAGAAAAGGCATATCTGTGATCATTGAAAATAGAAATTTCAATACTTTTCCTGTCTCCATAATATGGATGAGAAAGCAATTGACTTAATGTTCCGGGAGGAGTAACGTATTCATTATTGTGGAAGTGGAGTTTCATAATGAATTCTTCGTTAAGAACTATTTATCCTTTTAAATTCTCATGGATATGGCTATTTAATAAAGTTCTTTTTATAAAATAAATTTTCAGTAAAAATACATCAAAGATTAAAAACAGGTAAAACGGTTGTTAATAAATTATTTACAGCCGTTTTATGATTTTTTGGTAATGAGGTAAAAAGCAACGATTGGCAAAAGTAAGGAGCTTTCAATGGAACATATAGCGGTATTTACTGGGCGAAGTTTGGTAACGTTCAAAAGGGATTTTAAGAAGATAAGAAGCCTCACGCCGCAAAAATGTCTCATCAATAAACGTTTGGAAATGGCTTACATCAAACTCAAAGAAGAAAAGAAAAAGGTACAGGAAGTATATACGGAAGTGGGCTTTAAAAACCTTTCCCACTTTTCTACTGAATTTAAAAGCAATACGGCACCCCACCGACAGAGAAATAAAATCACGAAGAATAAACATTCATATGGATAAATTTTTCTAAATTTGTCACAGACAAAAAAGGAAATGGTGTTCTTCCTTACCCAACCGCTTTAAAAAGCTGATGACGCCTGATTAAATTAAGTGTATTAACATTTTAATCAGGTAATTATGTCATTAAATAAAAGAAAGTCATTCAGCAAAATAATCAAATTATCAACAAAAGTATTTTTCAGACACTATCCTCCTATACCTTACATCATGAAATGGACACTCATTTGTTCATTTATCGGGGTTTGTGTTGGTAGTGCTTCGGCAGGTTTTTTACAGTCTTTGGATTGGGTAACTGATTTTCGGGAAACTCATTTATTGTTAATAGCACTGTTACCGGTTGGTGGTTTTTTCATTGGGTTGCTCTATCATTATTTAGGCAAAGACATTAAAGCAGGTAACAACTTGCTTATTGATACCATTCACGATCCTAAAAAAATTATTCCTTTCCGTATGGCTCCGTTTGTGTATATCGGAACTATTGCAACGCATTTTTTTGGTGGTTCGGCAGGACGTGAGGGAACAGCTCTACAAATGGCAGGTGCTATTGCCTACCAATTCAGCAAGCCTTTTCGTCTTACTGAAAGTGAACTGAAAATTTTAATTATATCCGCTATTTCCGCAGGTTTTGGCTCTGTTTTCGGCACACCGTTGGCAGGTGCAATTTTCGGGTTGGAAGTTTTTTTAATCGGACGGCTAAAATATGATGCTATTTTTCCTGCGTTTACAGCTTCCATTATTGCCGATATAGTAACCAAACTTTGGCAGACACCGCACACACATTACCACATTGATTTTATTCCCGACATCTCATTTTTAAATATCATTTACGCAATCATTGCAGGAATAATTTTTGGATTATGTTCCGCAACATTCAGCAAAACCATACATAAGGCAAGTGCAGTTTTTAAATCAAAAATTGCTTATCCGCCTTTACGCCCTTTCATCGGTGGAATTCTTATAGCGCTGGCAGTTTGGGCAATCGGTACTACAAAATATATCGGTTTGGGTATTCCTACAATCGTAGCTTCTTTTAATGAACAATTACCTGCTTACGACTTTGCTTTGAAAATGATTTTTACCATTGTTACACTTTCAGCAGGATTTAAAGGTGGCGAAGTTACTCCGTTGTTTTTTATCGGTGCAACATTAGGAAGTACGTTAAGCTGTTTTATACCATTACCGACAGGACTTTTAGCAGGAATGGGGTTTGTTGCCGTTTTTGCAGGTGCTTCCAATACACCTATTGCGTGTAGTATAATGGCTATTGAACTGTTTGGTGCTGAATGTGGCGTTTATGTTGCTATTGCTTGCGTTGTTGCTTATCTGCTATCAGGACACAACAGTATTTACAACAAACAAATAATAGGCGAGCCAAAACACAACAGATTTGTAAATCATCAAGGAAAAAAAATAAATGAAGTCAATGAAATATAAAACAACTATACGGCTGTATTTTGAATATGGCAAAAAAGTAAAAGGGCTTTCCTTTTGGAAACGCATTTGGAACAATAGATTTTCTGCGGAACTGCTAAAAAGTGCCAAAGAAAAAGGGATTGAACAGGTTATTTATTTTAATGTAACAAAAGGCTATTTACAAAATCAGCCAATACAATGGGGCATTACTGAAATCGTCTCAGCCAAACATCCACAATGTATTGAAATGACCGATTTTGAAAGCAAAATAATATCGTTCCTTAACGAGCAAAAACAACTGTTGGGTAAACAAAAAATTATCCTTGTAAAAAACGAAATAGAAATTTTGATATAAACGATTAGACCAATAATATCTATTTGCATCTGTCAAAATCTGAAAAACTAGAAGTCTATAATTGAACCTTACAGAAAAGTAATTTGAGCCTTACAGCAAAACCGTTGTAAGGCTTTGTTTTTACCTTTGTATTATAAAAATTGTAAGGAAATGGAAATAGAAACGATAGATATATTTGAAAGGTTTCGCAATGGCGAAAGAGCACAATTCAGCGACCCTCAATATTCCAAAATAGAACAAGCCTGTTACGATACAAAGAAATTGTTGCTTCAAATGAATGGCACAGCCGAGCCGAATGAAGTGAGAAGTTATTTAAGCTAAATTACAGGAAGCGAGTGTTCCTGTGGCGAACGACCCGTGTAGTGCTTGATGAGGTCGCCAAAATAGTTGGGAGACAAATTTGCCATATCTGAAAAATAGGAAACCGACGGAACTTTCAGCGCATTCTGCTCATCATCATAAAAGGCTTCAAGGTTTTTGTAAAAATCACCTACGGTGGTGTTATACAACTCTTCCCTTGTATCAAATTGTCTGCTGTAAAACTTTTGGATATAGGAAAGGATAAACGAAGCATAATGAATGACAATGCCTTTGGAGAAATGCTCATTACCTTCAAATTCATTCAGTGCCTTTTTGAAAAGGTCGGTAATAATTTGCTGTTCCTCTTTGGTAATGAAAAGTCCTTCGTGATTATTGTAATAGGTAAAGCTATACTTTTTGGCAATCTTCCTAAACAGACCGGCATCTATCAGTATATGATAACCTGGCATTTGATGCTGTATGTCCCTCTGAAGAAAATCGCCCGGTTGGTCAAGATAGACAAAGGCATCAGTATGGACAAATGTTGTCTGACCGAAATTTTTATCCTTGTCGTAGTCCAGTTTTATTGCCAACAGGTAAAAATCAAGCTCGATACGCACTGATTGTCGCCTCATATCCTTTTGTTTTTGGTATTCTACCAAATGGATCTGATTGTTCTTATAACCGCTGATGTTGGTATATTTCAGAAATTCCTTTATGTCGTACTTTTTCTACAAATGATGCTTACTTTGTAAAGTACAAATCTAGTAATTTAAGCAGCTATTGCTCCCAAAATATCCAATAAGAAGTTACTTACTGACCTATGTCTGGTATGTTGTACCTTCTATTATTCCAAACCATTTTTGCTTTAATCTATGAATTCCTACTAGATAATTTTCCAATTTAGCTTGGAGTTCTTTTTTAGTACTCCAAAATTTTCAAAGGGGTATCATTGCAGATTTTGGTGTCCTAATGTAATTTATAAAAATTTGCTAAGGTGGAACGGTGATTATTAATGAAGCGAGAGATCATTTCATCGTGCTGGAAGAAGGATATTCTATTTAAAAGGATGAAGATTACTTTTAATTTCAAAGACCTCGTTTCTCATAAACGAGGTTTTTCTATCAGCAGATGATTAATTTCTTAAAGAGTTTTGATTGAAAACACCGAGTATAAGATATTTCTTCTAATCAAATTTTATTTTACTAACGATTGAATTTTTCACTATAATTGTTTGAAAGTGATTCTACATCAAGATTATGATTAACTAAAAATTCTTGAATTTTTTCACTTGTAATTGTCCTTAAATCATAATCTTTAAATTCTTTAATAAAACTTTTAATTGAAAGTTTTAATTTTTTTAAATTACCTTTCCTTATAATTTCAACATTATGTGTAAAGTTTGCAACATTTGATAACTTTTTAGTTGGGATTATCATATAATATTTAACCTTTACATCTTTTCCATATTCTTCTTCGAACCATCCACAATGATTATTCATTTGACCACTCTCGGATTTAACAATTTCTACTCTATCCGAATCTACTTCAGATTTGCATTCAAACACTAAATATTCATTTACAGAAACGCACCATAGATTATCTGGTCCTTTTTTAATCTCTTTATCAGGTCTCTCGGAAAGGAAACCTAACAATTCGCCAGCTTTTTGAAACGCTCGTTCAAATTTGTCATGACTAATTCCAAAATCTAAATTTGATAAAATTTCCTCTACTTCTAATGAAAACTCTGAATATTCCTTGAATTTTAGAATGAAATTTTTAATTCTTTGTATTCTATCTTCATTTATATAACTAAGCTTTTTATAAGTAATACCTTCTTTAGGTTTTAATAATTCATAATTTTGACTAAATGCACTTTTCTGCAATTTATTCGCTTCAATTTTACTTTCCTTATATAAAAACCTTGCCTTTAGTTGTAAATACCATCCTTTTTCTAATTCATCATCCAAATATGAATCTATTATTTCTTGTATATATTCTCCTGCTTTAGAATATTCTCCCAGATAATAATGTTTACTAGACTTTTTTTCAAGTTCATATATTTTATAATTATAAGATACATCTTGATTATCATCAATCGAATCCATTTCATCAGTATAATAATCCTTCCACCCTTCATCCCTATTTAAACTTTGCTTAATAAGATCAATTAATTGATAAATGCGATTGTCCTTGTATTTTACATCATCATCATTTGCCATATTGGCTATCTCCAACCCAATATCTATTTGCTTTCTAGTTTGTGCGGAGAAATATTTATTTGTTTGTGAGCTTTTAATAAATTTTACAAGATCAGCTCCTATAATTAATATTGCGCTAAAATCTTTCTCACCACGAACACTTCTTCCTAACCCTTGCTCAATTTTTTGAGCTAATTTTATATTTGTATAATCACTATTTGCTCTTGACTGTTCCTCATATTTATCAGAAAGAGATGTGAAATTCGGTTTACCATCAATTATTAAAACTCTACAACTTTCATCAGGTAAATCGATTCCATCATATCTATTTGCTAGGACTAAACAGTTACTAAAATCACCAGACTTAAGCTTTTTTATTTCATCGTATAAATTTGATGTATTGGGTGTTAGTGCTCCTTGATTAAAATATAGTTGTGATTTCACAAAGGAGGAAACCAAAGATACCACCCCAAAATTTCTACTTTTATTTGTAGGAGAGAATAATGTAATTACTTTATCCCTTGTAAGATCATCATGAATTAGTGATGGTAATAATATCATTTTTTCCCCAGACCATTTTTTCTGAAGATCTCGTAATGGTGTTTTTATTGCATCAATAGATAAATCTAATCCTTTGATAAAGAAAGAATCATCTTGAGTTGTTGCAGACATTAAAATTCTATTTTTAGCATTTGCAAAAAATGAAAACTTCTCTATTGGGAGATGAATTGACGTTATCTCAATAGAATTTCCTGAAATAAATGCTTGGCATTTATTTATATTATCTTTTAATAAAGGCCATGTAAACTTTATGAAATTTTCTTCCTTAAATTCTGATAAGATACTAATAACTTCATCAGCCTTATCTTCCCATTCCCAATATGGTATAGGAAGGAATGAGTCATTTGATTTCGTGTATAATTCTAAATACGAACCCATCCCTTGTTCTTGGAGTGCTGTGTCAAATAAATTAAATATTTTTTTATAACAATCTTTTGATTTATCTAAAGAACTATCAATAGTTATTGTAAAAGATGATTTTATTGAATCGACACAAGCATGTGCATCATCTAAAACAATTGTTCCGATGTTGACACCCTTATTCCCAATACCAAATATAGATTTCCCATTAAAAATCTTTTGAACATGTGTTACCAAAATTTTTTTTCCATTTAAAAACTCGTCTGGCAACAGGTTATCTTTTCCAATTATACAAATTGGTATACCAAATTTATTGGCATCTTCAATAACTTGATTTACTAAATATATATTTGGACATACAAAAACACAATTCCCTTCATTAGAATTAATTTTTGATTGAAGAATTAATAAACCAATCAGTGTTTTTCCCTCACCTGTATGAAGTTTAATAATTAGATCTTTATCTTCTTTTCTTTCTGTAAACCATTCGTTTAGAATATTATTTTGAATAGGTCTGAGCGGCCCTGTAACACTTCTTCTATCTAAAGTATCGTAAATATCTACAGGATTAAGCTTTTTAGCAATAATTGCTTTATTTAATTTCTTTTTGAAATCTACCATAATTTATCTTATTGATTGGTTATAAGGCATTCCGTTTTGGAATTACCGCCATTAATATACGCCAAACCAAGCTATAAATAAAACGGTTTCCCGTAATTTATTTATAGAGCTCCGCAGTTTGTCATAATTATTGGCTTGGTAATCCCTTCACTCCATAAAAGTTCCTTTGTCTTTTAACTAGGTAATGACATACCTGGTTAAAATCCAACCACTTTTAGAGTTTAGCTCGCCTGCTGATCACTTAGGCTTCGATGTTGTCACTATTTTTGATATTCCCACCCCGCAATCCATTTTCAAAAATATCGCCAACAGTCTTCGTATACTTCGTATATAGAGCAATTCTGGGTTTGTGCAAATTCGGAGGGCACGGAAATTTACAAGGGATATATATGTAAAAAATTGAGTCCAAAATCTTGGTCCCTTAAAAAGTGAGACAAAAGTGAGACGAAATCCAGCTAGTTTACTGGCTTTTCCTTATATTTATTGAAAGAACAATTAATAAAATTTTTAACTCCTCGTTTTAACAGAACTTGAAAAATATACGCATAAAACGCAAATCAGAGCTATAAAAACAAAAAAGCTCCCCTAATTCTAGAGAAGCTTTCCAGTGACCCCGCTGAAGCTCGAACTCAGGAACCACAGATTAAGAGTATTATGTTCCGTAGATCTCATCAGTACTAAAAATCTTTTTTCCTGTTTCCTAAAGCGATTGATGAAAAATTACATAATATTCAAATAATGAATGTTTTAAATAATAATTTCTGATTTTTAGTTTATTATTATGTGGTGATTTAATCAAATGATTTAAGGACTTCTTTTTATAGTCTCAATAATTAATTAAATTGCAGCATATAACCTTCAGTCTATTTTAGCATTCTTAGACAGTGAAATGTTGTTTATTTGGTCCCTCTCGGTAGATAGGGACTTTTTTACCTTACTATACTAGATCAATTAATCCCCATTGCAAAACAGTTCCGAACCGAAATAATCTCATTATCAATAAAAATAAAAGTTCCCAAAAAAAAAATTCAGGAACTTTTAGTTATTGATCAATTTTTAAAATTGGTTATTAACAATATCAATCATGTCCTTCGGTTTTTACGATTTTGTTATAGATCCCCAAGAGAAGGAAGGGAGCCGCCCACTGCCCAATGAAAAGAGCGTCCTTATCATCTTTCCACCGTGAGCATTTCAATGCCGCAGAAACTCCCATGGACAGTAATGCTGCCCCTAAAAATACCACAGATGGTATTTTTGCTGTTTGACTCTCAATAGTTTTACTTACCTGGTCCTCGTTTGCTGTATTAATTGCCATAATGTTTTGTTTTTAAGTTCAAAATATAAACAAGGCACGACAGAAATAGTTTATGTCTTCTTAAATTTAAAGAATTAACAGGCTATTTGACAAGAATTTAAAAGATTGAGGCTAAATACACAACAGGTAATTTTTTGTCCTCGCCCTCAAATGCGGACCTAATTTTGGACCCATTTGTAGCTGAACAACTACATGTATTAAATTAAATAAACTATGTGTCTATTAAATTAAACAGTCCGCGATTTTGATAATTCCTAAAAAACACAATTGAACAGATAATAGTATATCAGTAACTGTAAAATACTTTTTTTATCAGGGATAGATTGATGAGGATGCAATTGGCACGGGTATTGAATATTGTCGATTATACAACCTTAACATATAGATATAGCCTATCCGCACGCGAGGTGTACAGATAGGCTATATCAAACATCTTCCTTTGCGCAAAGGGGTAATTAAATAGTAATATTTATTCACAAAAGCCCTATTTAAAGATGAATTACAGATTTATAAAAGAAGAGGTATTGGTGCATACACCAACACTTTTGCAATACGCCAATAAATTCACTCAGGATCCTAATGATGCAGAAGACCTTCTTCAGAACACACTGATCAAGGTGCTGAAGTATCAGAAGAAATACGTTTCTGGAACCAACCTATTGGGGTGGATCTATACTATTATGAGAAATACATTCATCAATGATTGCCGAAAAAGAGTACACCAGGTCAAGTATATCAATGGAATTGTGGATTCCAAGGATATGGAAAGTCGGGTAAGTAGAGATAGAGCGGAAGGCAATTTAATGAATGAGGAAATAAACACTGTCATGAAAACGATTCCTGAAATATACTATAATGCATTCATGATGTATTATGAAGGGTTCAAATACTATGAAATAGCTGAATATCTCGGAGTACCTGAAGGGACGGTAAAGACCCGAATCCATACGGCCAGGAAAATCCTACAGAAAAAGCTACGTAACTATAGACATGATTAGCTAAAAAAACTATAAAAACAGAACCAGGGGTAATTAAATCAGGCCCCTGGTTCTGTTGTTCTGTTATATGGTGCGCGTAATGGTAATCAAGCAAAGCTGACCCCGAAGCCATATAAATATTATTAATCGTTTTTATCGTTCTTAAATTCCCCCAAAATTTAAAGCCCCCAATGATAGTATCATTACTTCTCCTGCATAGGAGGAGACCTATGAATTCCATTAAGCAATTACATTCAATGTGCACATACCTGACCCATGAAATTCTTGTTGATCAAAATATTTTAATTTATGATCCTCTGGTATATGTGATCAGGTATAGTGACCTTTCCATGGAGGAATTTTTCTATCATCATGCTGCCAATGGGTGCAGCCCAGGTGCTTCCGTAACCTGCATTCTCAACGAAAACTGCTATCGCGATCTTGGGATCTTTCCGTGGGGCAAAACCAAAGAAGACAGCATGGTTTTCTCCATGGGGGTTTTGGGCAGTGCCAGTTTTGCCACACATCTCCGTTCCAGAGATCCTTACGGAATATGCCGTGCCGCCCGGCTGGTTTACCGCCATGCTCATGCCTTGGATGACCGGTTCAAAAAAACGGTCCTTTATTTCAACCGAATGCCGAGAAAATTCCAAAACACTATTGTCCATCATTTTCACAAGGTGAGGAGTGTAATAATAACCCCTATTTGCCACTATAGCCATTATATTAGCCATCTGCAGTGCAGTAATACCCATTTCTCCCTGGCCGATCGATAGTGAAATGTTATATCCCGACATCCATTTTTCATTTCCAAACCGCTTGCTATAATATTGGCTGGGAGGCAACAAACCCGGTTTTTCGCCTGGAATATCAATACCAATTCTCCTGCCGATACCAAACTTCATCACTTTATCCCTCCAGATATCATACTGTTGGCTAGGTAAGACATCACCTCCTTCAAGTATTGCTGAATAAATGTGACCGTAATAGGTATTGCAAGAGGTTTGGATCGATTGGGACAGATTTATAGGTCCGTGCACATGGGTACATCCCATATAGCCGTTCCTACCATATCGGTATCCCCCCGGACAGTTTAAAACAGTAGATCCAGTAATTTCTCCCATTTCCTGTGCAATAAGGGCACTGACAACTTTAAAGACTGAACCGGGTGGATATTGGGCCTGAATGGGTCTTACAAATAGTGGTTTATCCGGGTCATTAAGCAATTTTTTAAATCCCTCTGCCCTTTTGTCCCCAATCAGATCATTGGGATCGAAAGTCGGACTGCTTACAAAGGCTAATATTTCTCCTGAATTAGGTTCGATTGCAACAATACTTCCTTTTCTTTTCCCCATCAGTTTCTCTCCAAATTCTTGGAGATCAATATCCAGGGTACTAGAGAGTTCCATTCCATATACAGGTTCTCGGTCATATTTCCCATTTGCAAAACTTCCCTGGGGGCGGTTATGGACGTCAGCGACCATATTTTTTATTCCCTTCTCTCCCCTCAGATAGCTCTCATAGGCCTTTTCTATTCCAGAAATACCTAAACGGTCACCCTTTTCGTAGAACCTGTCACTTTTTGGGAAACCTCGGGACTCGGTTTGTGCTACATCCCGTAAGACGTGTGCGGCTACCCCATAAGGATAATATCTGGACGATTTCATCACTACCTGGAAACCTTTGTACTCAAATAGATGCTCCTGCAAGGCGGCAAATCGCTCCACTGATATGTTCTGGTAAAAAACAGAGGGTTTAAATCTGGAATAACTTTTCGCTCTTTCTATCCGGCTTATGAATTCCTGTCGATCGATTTTCAGCCATTTACACATTGAAAGCGTATCAATGTCCCGCACCTCATTTGGGATGACCTGTAAGTCGTAAAACGGCCTGTTCCATACCAAAATCTTTCCATTTCTGTCATAGATCACCCCTCTATCAGGCACCATGGACTGCCGCCTTATGACGTTGTTTTGAGCCATATCGTAAAAATCATCCGTCAGGACCTGCATATAAAATAAACGCAGACAAAATATAATTGCCGTAACAATTATCAGAACCTTGATTGTTAGCGCTCTATTAGTTCGATATGCCATAGCATGAAAGAGAAAAAAATAATATTCTTGGCCGAAGACTACATATCTATCAATAAACTTTCCCTTATAGTTTAAAAAGACAGATTTTATTATTTTTTCATGGCCATCCTGCCACCAGCAATGTGGGGGGAAGAACAGAAGGATAGAATGATCCAATTGAAAAATATAGTTAACAGAACAAACTTTAGGGATGAATGGATGATAATATGGTTACATTTTCACTGTTGGGCCTGATGCCTACATAGCACCTATTTCTGAAAGGACAATCCATGTAGGTTGTCTCTGACCCATAACCACTCTTAGACCCAATTAAATTTAACTGTACAGATCATTGGGATTCCCGGCCATCGAGAGATTGGCCACATATCGACCCTTTTTGTACATTTCATGAAATTTAATTCAGTCTTAATTCGTGATATATTTTTGGCAGAAACAACAGTCGGAAACAGGTTCCATAAGGATTCCAAAGATAGAGGGGCAGGCCCTTTTTACTCAAATTGGGCTGTAATAAAAAGGTGTCTTTTATTTTCCAACAATCTTTTATTTTTAAAAAAAAGTTTTTGTAAGGAAGCCATTGAAATTTAAAACACGAATCGATCCGCTCATTACAGTTAATCGATCAATTTGATTAAAAAAGCTATTATCCCTATTAATATTGTATTTTAAAATTAATATGTTATTGGGATCGCCCCAATCTCCATATCCAGATCACACCGTTATATAAAAATTTGTCCAGTAATTTCTTTGGCACACTCATTGCAACTTCATGGACATACAACCATAAGATTTTTATTGGACCGGAGATATAACGCGAGGTTTGTTTCTGGTCCAATTTCAATCTAGACCATCTTTGCGCAAGGGTGAATTAATACCAGTTTTCTTCTAAATCTCTTTTTGAAATGAACAATGATTTTATAAAAAATGAAGTGTTGGTTCATTCTGACACGCTGCTTCACTATGCAAACAAGTTTACAAAGGACCAGAATGAGGCGGAGGATCTCCTCCAGGATACCCTCATGAAGGTCATTCGATATCAGGAAAAATTTGAGGAAAGCACAAATCTTTTGGGTTGGATCTATACGATCATGAAGAATATTTTCATTAATAGGTGCCGTAAAAATAGAGTGGAAAGAAATTACGCATCAACAGTCCTCCCCGCTTCTGACCCCTCAAAACAGCAGAGCCAAAACAAAAGTATAGACAATTTTTTGGGTCAAGACATAGATTCAGTTCTAATATCGATACATGAAAAATATTATCTACCTTTCATAATGTTCTTTGAAGGTTATAAGTACTACGAGATAGCAGAGCACTTAGGCATACCAGAAGGTACCGTCAAAACTCGAATACACACCGCTAGAAAACTTTTGCAGGAAAAACTTAAAAGCTATAGATTTTCTTAACTTATATAGAGTAAAGGTCCTAAGATAAAACTTAGGACCTCTTTCCGCTAAAAATATCCCCTATGGGAGGGGTAATTTCTATTAAAATAGAAAAAAATATTGATTGACCGCCATATAAAATACTTTTGATTACCGTAAAATAAAATTAGCACTAGTGAGTCCCAGAGATAGCCAGATAAGACCTGACTCTTGTTTGCAGTCCCCTTCTATATATTCAATTCGCGATCATATAAAAATGTGCCACCTATAGTGGGGATATAGGTGGCATGGGGTTATGGACTATTAATTTACCTTTACAATATAAACAGTTCATCGGTAAATATGTTTGAGGTCGCCTAAAAAAATGGCCTTCCCCAATTTATATCTCCAGGATATAATCTTCATTACTTTTATCTAAACCTACAAAAGCTCGGATAATTCCTATTTCAGAACAATTAGGAGCATCCGATATTATTTAATCAAACAATCTTAACAATATTTATCATGGCAACAACAACAAAACCTACTCCAAAGGAAAATAAATTTAAAGCAAAGCCAAGCGCGGCCAAAGATTTAAATGAGCTATTTGAGGACGGCCTAAAGGATATTTATTGGGCTGAGAGGGAATTGGTAAAAGCGCTACCTAAAATGGCGAAAAATGCTACATCGCAAAAACTGAAAACAGCAATACCTTCTCATCTTGAAGAGACCAAAGAGCATGTCAGTAGACTGGAAGAAGTTTTTGGATCGATCGGAATTAAGGCGAAGGCAGGGAAATGTGATGCTATGGCCGGAATCTTAGAAGAAGGTAAAAGTATTATGGGAGAGACAGAACCCGTAACTTTCCGTGATGCGGGAATAATCGCCGCTTCCCAGAGAGTAGAGCATTATGAGATTGCAACTTATGGGACCCTGGCAGCATTTGCAAAAGTGCTTGAACATAAGGATGCATTAAAGTTGCTCTTGAAAACTTTAAAGGAAGAAAAAACCTGTGATAAAAAATTATCCGCCCTTGCGGATACGAACTTAAATTGAAAAGCCGAGTAACATGGTAAAATAGGTTCTCTTAAATGCCATCCATTTAGGTTGGCATTTAAATTTACAGAACGATGCTATCTTAAGAGCCATAGCGCGGAATCATCATTATACCCAAAAAAGGCCTGACAATAGAAGAAAAATAAGCGCCAAAAGCGATTTCCCATTTCTAACATTCAGAAATATCATTTAAAACTAAAATTCTCAATGGGAATTGATTCCCGACCTTTTCTGATCATCATGTCTGATAAAAAAAGTTAAATACCCTCTGAAAGTTGTATCGACATTCACGGGCAAAGAATTGATACTTAAACCTGAAAATACATCAGGAATACGCAAAATGAAAAACACAGGTGCTAAAATAATGGTGGTGCCAGATCTATAGCGTGATTTATATCCTTAAATCATACATGCTTAAAACAATATACCCAGGAAACAGATTAATGGTATAGAAATAATTCAATGATATTGTATGGAAGCAAAGAAACCTTTTAAATATGTAAACAGCAATTCAAAGGGATTCTCTAGGATCCACAACGGTGAGGTATTTGAATACCACGACAAAAAAAAGGTGAGGATCGTGGATCCAGCGGTCCTATCTCGGATCCATTCCCTTGTGATCCCTCCAAATTGGACCGACGTATGGATCTGTCCGAATAAAAATGGTCATATCCAGGCTACGGGCTTGGACAATAGGCAGCGAAAGCAATATATCTACCATCCGCTCTGGACAGCTTTTCAGGAACAGGATAAATTCAGCAGACTATATCTATTCGGAAAGAGCCTGCCAGTCTTGAAAAAACAGTTGGAAAAGGATATCAAAAGGGACCTGTGTGACCAGAGATTTGTCTGTGCACTGGCCATCATGATCATCCAGCACACCTCCATACGGCCAGGGAATACCATCTATAGAAATTCCAATGGTTCCTTTGGTCTTACCACGCTCCAGAATAGACATGTTAAATTACATCCAGGAAAGGTAATATTGAGATATAGGGGCAAGAAGGGCGTAAAGCAGGAGAAAACATTTAGGAACAAAAGGCTGTATGACAAGGTTGAAAAGATTTTGCAGCTCTCTGGAAACCAGTTCCTCCAATACCTGGATGAAAAGAATATCAAAAGGGCCATAAAGCCATGCCATCTGAACAGCTATCTTTCTGAAATATATGGCGGGGAGGTGACCAGTAAAACCATTAGAACGTGGAATGCATGTTTTTTGGCTCTGTTGCATCTTTTGGAAACCTTTCCTGAAAACACCAAGAACAGGAACAAAAGTTGCAGGGTGCTTGTCAGTTATGTCGCGCACGTTTTGGGAAACACGCCATCGGTGGCACGAAAGAACTACATCTGTCCCGTTATCTTAAAAAAGTTCGCAGAGGGCAGTCTTGACGGCTGGATGAGGAGGTATGCAAACATTGCAAACAGGGATAAGGATACCATTGTCCAAAAAAAGCTCTTGATGCTATTGAAAGAGTGTTAGATAGACCATCTTTCTTTTTATCCAGTGAAAATCTGGAGAGTTTGCCAAGGTGGAAAAACTTTCCCCACCGATCAAACGTACCTAAGACCATGGTTTATTCCGTGATCTAGGGCCTCTTCGTACATATTCCAATAAGCTGTGGAGCTAAGGGGGGGATGGTGATAATAGATCGATGAAGGTTCAAACACCTGATAGGAAAACCTAAAGTCCCCCTCATCAACCTCCCTGAGCGTTACCAATACGATAACACCCTTATTTCTAAGCCACCTTTGGATATCTGTCGGGTCGGGATATCCGTCAAAACCTTTTTCTTTCGCATATTCAAGGATGTCCATATTATTGCTTTCCATAGGGTGGTGGTGTAGGTTTAGTGACCTTTAACACTAAAATATATAAATTCCATCCTTCGGAGAGAATTCTGGGGGAAATTGGATGATTTGATCAAAAAATTGTAGACAACGAGCTATGGCCTATTGATTCTAGCCATTGTTGAGGACAAGATGTACAAAAATAGGTTGATCTTTTTCCCATGAAAAAAGTCGATCATAAAATATTTCAAGAAAATCCCTTAAAAAAATAAAAGTTGAACGGTCTTTGAAATAATATCTAAAAATAAATCAACTAAGGGAACTATTTATGGAAAATTTTAAAACAGCAGAAGAACTTGGTCTGGAAAAGGGATATTATCTATTACTGTTAGCTATCTTGGAAGAGAATGGTCAAGAGCGTGGTTCTAAGGAAGATAGATGAAGTGAAAACATTCCCGGTTAATTAAATCTTTTGAGAAGGTCGCCCTTCGAATTAAAGAAAGTTTGTTGGCTCTTATTTCTGAGTAGAGGGAGAGCCGTATAATTCGAAAATACCCAAAGAATGAAAAACGTCCATTTTTATGGACGTTTTGAGATATTAGAGATTATGGATATGTTCCAAAATTAAGGTCAATCCTCTTGTTCAGCTTCTGGATTTATATGGTTCTCTGCAATAAATGTCAGATCCCGGTCTGTTTCTTCTTCTTCTTCAAGCGTTCTTTCCAAAAGATCCGCAATCTTATCAAATCCCAGGGTAATTGCCAATTGGGCAAGTCCTCCATAGGTAGCGATCTCATAGTGCTCGACTTTTTGGGCCGCAATGATAAGACCTACGTCCCTAGTGGCCGAACCCTCGGGGGTATTCTTGATGATCTCCCTTGCCTCTTCTAGGATACCTTCTATTGCCTTGCACTCCTTTGCTTCCGCCTTTTCCCCCAATAGACCGAATATCTTGTTGAGCCTGCTGACGTGTTTCTTGGTCAATAGATGATGATCTTCAAAGGCATCTTTAAGCTCCTCTGAAGAGGCTGCGCTTTCCATCTCCAGGAGAGCTTCAACCAATTTGTTTTCAGCATAGAGAACATCCTTTAGGCCAGAAAGGAAAAAAACATATAACTGAGAGCCCTTTTGAGGGGATTGCTCAGCTTTTTTATCAGTTTCGTTTATTTGATCGGTACCCTGGGTACCTGTGTTCTGCCCTTCTTTGTTCAATTCTTTTTTTGCCATAAGTATTTTTTTTTTCAGTGCCCTTAATAGGGCACTGAAATGATGATATTAATTAAGAATTCCTTCTGCCTCCGATTCCCGATCGGCCGGATGAGCGTCCTCCACCGTGGGAGGCCTTGCCTCCCATGCGGGCGATACGCGTACGTTCAGCCTTGCTCATCGATGCAAATCCGCGTTTTGAGCCTGAACCAGAATTGTTAGAGGAAGAATCCGTACTGGATGAGGAGTTCCTTGATCTCCCCCTTAAGCCCGAAGAACCTCTACCTGAACTGCTTGAGCTACTTCTTCCTGAATTTCCCGATCTTCCCCCGTCCGAGTTATTTGATCCACGGTTTGAGCTGCCGGATCTACGGTTCGAACTGCTGGATCCGCGGCGTGAACCACTTGAGCTCCGTCCCGAACTGCTCGAACTGCTTCCTTTTCTTGACCCCGAGCTGGTCGAGGTAAACCTTCCATCGCTATCGCGGCGTCGGTTTGATGATCTTCTGCCCGAGGAGTCGTCATCATCCTCATCATCCTCATCATCATAATCATCCTCATCCTCATCGTAATCGTAATCGTAGTCTTCCTCCTCGTTATCGTAATCCTCGTCCTCATAGTCATCATATTCCTCTTCATCGAATTCATCATCATAATCTTCATCATTTGATGCGTCGCGGAATCCATGGCTGTACCCTAATTGGTATATGGTTTCCAATGAATGTTCGTTATTGTCGGAAGATCCTCCTCGTGAGCTGTTGCCTGAATTATTTCTTTTCATGATAAATTACTTAAATATTAAACTGCTTTGAAACAGTGGTTTATAATAATAATTAACGAAACACTCTCTAGAACCGGTTTCTTAAGATTGAACCCGTTAAAATATAAAAGGTTCATAAATAGTGTAAATTTTACAATATATTCTTAATCTGGAAGAATTATCAATCTCCCCCAAAAAAGAGACTTTCCCCAAATTCCCTAAATTGGCACATTGGTCTGCTCTATAGTATTTCATTCCATTCCGTTAATCACCAACGTCCTGACAATTCTCTCAGCCGCTGTATCGCAAAAATCCAGGCCAGAAAAATCTGGATTTATTCCACTGATAAATGGCACTGCCATAATGAAGAGTGCCGGATCTGCTGCCCCGAACCTGTCCAGGGCCTGAAAGTTATCATTTATGGCCAGTCCCGTCACCCTCATGAAATACTTGCCCATGTCATCCCTGTAGACATTCGCTGCACCTTCTTCAATAAGTTTTTTGGCATTTTCCTCTTCCTTGAAATATAGGAATCCGGAGGTGACCTTACCCTTCTTAAGTCCGTCAAAGGGAAGGTCGTTGAAGTGCATGGGTCTCTGCCCAATGGCATCTACAAAAATCTTATAGTTTTCTTCAAATCTCTTATCTTCGTGCTCGAAAGTAACCTTGCATCCGTTACCTGTTCCATTGGGAACGAACTCGCCTTTCTCACCAACGGCATATGTACGAAGCAGATCCTGTTCATAAAGGGCAATGATCTCATGGTAGGAAGCTTGGGGGAGGGATGCGATCACAATTGAAATGAGCGGCATAAGCACTTTTTTGTGCCGGACCATATCTTCTGCACTGAAATGCTTTGCCGGATAGTTGACGGCATAGCTAAAGGCAGACAGAGCTTCCTTCCAACTTATCGACTGCTTACGCTTTATGGACTTTTCAGCTTCCTTGAATTCGGCCATAAATAGCTTTATGGCATCGATCTCTTCCCGGAGTTGCAGCATTCTTTCGGTAAATTCTTCAATTCCAAGCCCTTTCACCGTATCGTAGAAATCAGGGTCCCTCTGACTGAGGGGGATCAGGAAGTTCCTTTCAAATACATGGTCGAGGTCCACGAATCCCCCGTGCTCCGCTTTATATTCAATGATTTCGTCCCTATCCATCGTCCACCCACTTGAAAATGACTTATCCTCCGAATGGAACCTCAGTGCGGGCAGGAACCCTCTAATGGAAAATAGGTCGATCCGAAAACCGACGCTCTCTTCGCTCAATTCGAAATCATAACCACCCTGAGGTCTTTCCTTGAATTTACCGTTTGCCCTGGCCAAAGTTTTTATGGCATCAACTGCCGTAAGTGAGGCCCCCCGGATCGCTACCGGAAAATCTGCTTTCAAGGACAGCTTGGATGGCGGATAGGGAGAATCGTACCATGACTTGGTCTTCCCTTCATTTTTACGGGGCCAAACGTGACCCGTGCACAAGATCACAGCATCCGCCTCGATGATCCCTTGGGTTGTCACGATCCTATATGGTAATCCTCCATTCCCGGGAATAATGTCCTCCACACATGTGTTCAGACGTATATCTACGGAAATCCCCAAAGTCCTCGCCATTTCGATATAACTATGGAAAGAATGTTCCAGATAATCCCCCAATAACCTCCGGGGGATCACCTCAAAGGGATTTACTTTGTTTTCTTGAAAGAAAGAATCAAACCCCTTTGGCGGATATCTCTGAACGTATGATTCAAAATCCTCAGCAAGTAATGGAAGTTCATTTGCAGAAACATTTGCCAGGTGTTCCGTTCCCGAGCCCATTTTGCCGTAGGGCATACCCACCCCCAATCTGTCGAAACTTTCAAAAATGGTAAGCTTTTGAGGGGTGATTTTGCTTTCAACAAGGTGCTTGACAATAAAAAGTGCTGCTGGGCCGCCTCCGACAATCGCGATATTTTCCTGTATCTTATTTGTGTCCATGGATTTATTATAAATTAATTTGATATTAGCCAACTGCTAATCTTAGCGTCCTATGATTAGGGCGACTAACCTTAAACATACACGGTATGGAAAAGTTAGGTGTAAATGCATTTTTAAATGACGATATCCTCTATTTCACATATTCCCTTTAAAAAGCACATATTCCCGTTAAATATTTCGAGATCAGCGTGTTATTTATATATTTATATAAATGTTGCGCCAAGTAGAACAATGACCAATGGACAAAATCTTTTTAGATTTAAAAAATAGTAGGAAAAATGAAATATGAGAGATTTTATACGCAGACTTAAGGAATACCTGTGGGAGGCAGGATATGAAATAGACCATGAAGATAGGAGAATGAGATATTTTTTCTATTCCTATATCTTATTAACGGTACTTTTCATGTTTAGTATGTTATATATCTTCCTTAAAAGGCCATGGTAAATTAATGGGGCCCTAGATCGGCGGCCCAGGACCCTATTAACCAAACAATTATTATCCTATAAATATACTCAAAATTATAAAGATAACATGGAAAAAAAGGTTAAACATGAGGGGAGACGGAATTAATGGTATTTGTTAATGTGCAGATTGTTCCCTAAGGTTGGAGAATTTTATCCACTATGCCCTCCAGACTGTCAAGGTCAAAAGGTTTGGAAAGGAACCCGTCAGCTTTTGCCTTGGTGGCAGGAAGATTATGGGGATATCCTTGGTCTTTTTTGACGATGACAGGAACTCTGCGACTTCATAACCGTCCATCTCGGGCATCTGTACATCAAGGATGATCAGGGCATATTCGTTCTTGAGGCATTTCTTCAGTGCCTCTTCTCCAGAAAGGGCAGAGTCTGTCCGGAACCCTTTTGCTTGAAGGGTCTTATCCAATGAGAAAATGTTTTCGGGTTTATCGTCAACTATTAGGATCATTTGTTAATCTTTTTTCGGTGATACCTGGTATATCAGGACCATTGCCGAAAGTAGTTCAAGAAAAGAAATTATCAAAATTTTAATTGATAAAACATAACTGATCATATTCACATTATTTAACTTTAATATTTAAAGATTTGGGAAGTATTTCGAGCACTTCAAACGGTAGGAAATATGAACTTGAAAATCATTAAAAAGATATAGAACTAAAATAATAAGAATTATTTGAAGCTAATAAAAAAAAAGAAAATTATTTGATTTGCAAATAAATAAATTATTTTATAATTTATTTTTAAAACTTTATTTAATAATTATTTAATGTCAATAAAACCTTACATACAGCGTAAACTTGAGAATTCATTGGGAGGCCTGACCAATTTTTATAATATACATCATCGTAAATCCGATAATAATATGCAAATGGAAATGGGCATACCGTTAAATACAGATATTTTTATAGTTTGTTTAATAAATAAACCCGAGATAAAAATTTACAATTTATACATCTTGAGGGAAGATTCTAAATACTCAATTGATCATAAGATTGAAGAATTGGTTGAAAAAATAAAAAAGGATATATTATGAACTTAAGAGGACCAAGTTATCTTAATTTTAAAAGGAACTATTACTCATATTTCTATAATTCTAAGCTATTCAAAATCTAAAGTTTTAAAAATTAAAGTTTCGTTTCCGAGAGGGACGCGTGTCACGAGGGTTCCTATTTTAAAAAGCAAACAGTTAGTACTAATTTTTTAAATCTTCTGATAAATTTTTAATAGGTTTGTTGAAGTTAGTGTGAAAAAGTAATTTGTTGCACCGTTATGGGACTATGAAACAATGCATCCTGTAATTCTTTATCGTTTCTAAACTTCAATTTATCGAGCAATCGACGCTCCACATTAATGGTAAAATCCTTCTCACTAAAAGGCCAGGGATCTATTGTGTAACAATCTTTATCTCTTGCAGAAATAAAATACGGTACGCCATCGGGCCCAGCACTTATTTCTAAAGATCTACCTTCTGGAGGAATAATGCGCTGGCACACCAAAAGCGAGAGCGCATCGCACCATTGAAGGATCGTGTAATATGTTTTCATCTCGTTTATCGATAAATCAATCTGATTACACCAGTGCTGTTTTTTGCTTTCGAGTGCATCACAAAACCTTGTTGCTGCTGCGGAGAGATTCCGCTTTACAAACTGTATATGACAGGCTATCAAAATCGCGATAAAGATGCTTTGCGAAAGTGATTCATCGAGCAGTCGTTGGCAATTTGCTTTATCAAAGGTTTCCATTGTGAAATCTTTGGGTCCACCTGGTTCATTAAGTATCCCTTTCCGCCTGAACTCCGTATAATTATCGTCGTGATCGGCAGCTGCCATGATAAGATCGATTTTGTAGGGGTCTCCCTTAATCCATTCAAGTTTTTCCATTAAACTCGCTGCTAATCTTGCATGATGTCGCTGCAAGACCACTTCAAAACCTTTTTCTAAATAGACGACGATCATAAAATTCTTAAATAAACTCTTTAATTTAGGAAAAAATATAAAAATAGTGATATCGCTGGCAAAAGTATTTTTTAGATACTGGTGATCAGCAGGTGCACTTGCTTAGAATCTTTCTTCCCGTTGTCTGTATTGCAGATGGAAACTATAACGAATAGGATCTAGAAATGTTCGTTTTTTGAGACAGGTCTTTGTATGACCTGAACATGCCACCATTTTTTACGATAGACACAATAATTCAACTAGTTTTCTTGACTAATAATACGTCCTAGGAATTTGTCGAAATTTTGACATTTTCCAGGTGACAACGGCACTGCCCCGACACCTTCCAAATTGTCCTCATTATTAGTTTGAATTATTTTTTTAGTATAGAAGAGTATTTCGGTGCCGGGATAAACAACTATAGCGAATTTGGTATTATTAATTGCATCTACATAAGCGTGCATTTTATGTATGTCTTCATGTTTAGGCGAACGTATAGATACCGAATCCCGAAAATTAGAGCTATTAAACTTATATTTTGCATCGAAAATGTATAACTTTCCTTCGTATAATAGTGAAATGTCCGGTCTTAAATTTACAGAATATGACCCGCCATTCTTTTTGCTATACGATTTGTTATATGATAACTCAAGTTTTTTATTTTTCCATGTATAGCTATTGATAGATGAGTCATTTTTTAAGGTGCTATTACTAATAATTTCATTAATTGTGCTATCCCCAAAGAAAAATTCAGCAATTTTAAGAAAAACCCAAATTTCATATAAGGTGGCAATGTTTTTAAGACCGGCTGTGTGACGTAATCTTTCTTGACTTTCTAGTATCGGCTTAAAACTGAATTTACTATGAATATAATGATGATAAATTGCACTGTACCCAACTTTTTTTAATAGCACAGAACTTCCAGAAGGTATATATTTTAATCTACCTACATTTCTAAAAAATGGTAGTAAAAGATATTGATTAACTGTCTTTTGCAGCTTTTTAGCCCTTTGGTCAATAGTTGAACCGATATTATAGGATTTAACTCTTATGCATATAGCACTTATTTCTTCCAAAAAAAAACGCAGAAAACGGTTTTCAGTAGTATCTAGGTCGTTAACAAACTCTTTATTGGGTATGCTTATAGGTAGTAATCTTTTATCAGTTCGATTATAAATTTGTCCTACAATGCTAGAATTAGCTAAAGAATGGTCAGATTTTAGTTTTCCGTATTTCTTGGTTGACCCTAATTTAGTATAAAAAGTATGATGAAGGTGTTTTGATTTTTCTATACTTCTTTTAGTTTCGGATGTAGAGTATCTAAAATTTGGAAATTTTATGCATTGTGACAATAAGGCATCAAGATTGCTGCCGAATGGAAAAGTGAAAGCCAATTGGTAATAATATTCGAAGATGCCAAGATCATCTAATGAATATTTATTTTCAATTTTACGATGTACAAATGATGTTCCTTTAATGTTAAAAGTTAACTTATTGAAAATGGATGTAATTTCATCTAATAAGGTTTGAAATTGAGCGTTTCCATCTTTATCATCATATAATTTCTTTGTTCTTACGTCATAGATTGAGCCGAGGATATTAACATTCCCTACTATATTGTCAAACCTAATCACGTAAATTTTATTTAAGGGATGGTAGTTTATGATAGAAGACAGAATATAGTTGTCTTCTATCCAAAGCTTTAGAAATCTATCTGTATAACCTTCAGTATTAAGATAATAGGTCTCTCCTTCAAATATTATATTTGATACTATTTTGCAATTTAGATTTATATCGGAATACAGCTGAACCATTATTCTAAGAAGCTAGCAAAACCATTATTTACGAGGTTATTATACAATCTGCATAATTTCGAAATACTTTCAGGATACATTGTTTTTGAAGGCTCGATTGACGATATGCTTTCTACATTAATAATCTCATATTGGCTAGGATCATTATATTGCACAAATGCAATCAATTTCCTTAATGGTTCATCTAGTTTGCCAAACGAGCCATTTATCTTAGGAAGAATTTTTTGGCAGATTTGAACATCGATAGCATCATATATTATTTCATTGTCGTTCCCGATATATTCGACTGCATTGTTTACAAACTGCGCCATTTCGTTAATTACTCTGTATCCAAAATGTAAATTGTATGGATGAAGAATACTCAGAAGTTGTTCCACTGTTTGCTTAAAGTGTTCCGGGGAATTGCTGTAGTGGCCGCTTGTAGATAGTATTGCAGATTCAAACTTTGGAAAAGTCTTTAATGTGAAACGATCTTCGCCTTGTTCTTGATTATAAACAGATAAACTTACGTCATTAAATTCTATCACATTAGCACGGTCTAGTACCTTGGGGCTAAAGGAATAGGTAGTTTCATCTATATTAACTGTCCCAGTAACATATAGATTCATTGGTATACCAATTGAGTTTGGAATTATGTCAAAATAGTCGTCATTTGAATCCGCTTGATATGGGTGATTATGAAGCCATATATTTTCTTGTTTTATAGTATCACCAACTTTTATTCGACTTTCTAAGCAGCTTAGAAAGTCACTAAAGTAGTGTTCTACTTTAGATAAGTTCATCTCATCTAATATCAAAAAAAATGGCTTAGACGGATGCTCTTGGGCGGTTAAAATAAACTTTAATAAAGGCGTTAAGCTATATTTTTCCTCAAGAACGTTGTAATAACCAAACAATTCTGTATTGTCTGTCCAATTGCTTTTCACAGATACAAATAGCTTATTGTCAACTAAACTTGTTTCTTTTCGGTCTAATGCAAGTTCAACTCCCTTTACAGCTTCATCATTTACACTTACAAGCTCAAGTTCACGCATACCAATCTTTCTAAAATTTAAAACATCACCGTCATTATAATGCTGTTTTAGGAAGTCAGAAGAGTTATATTGCTCAGCTTCATTTCGTTTCGATACAAATCTTATGCGTACTAATGGATTGGTTGCTCGCTGTAAATATACTCCAATTTTGTATGTTCCATTCGGATCTCTGACAGTGAATGTTTCTGGCTCCGTTATATTCCCATTATTCTGCCTTGCTGCTAGTGTATCAATCTTTGCTTGAATCCCTGGAATCTCGTCAGTTTCAAAAAGTGACGGTAAATCGTTGAATTTAAAATTTGCTCGATCCCCTGCTAGAATGCGATTCGTTATTTTTAAAATAAGATAATCGTCATCTTTTAAAGGAATTTCGGAGGCCTCCGATTTGACGGCATCATCTACAAAAACTTCAAAAAGTTGTGCAATTTTTGTTTTACCCGTACCTGATATGCCGGAAAGAATCAAAAAAGGTTTAGTGTAAAGTGATAAGCAATACTTAGTAAGTACTTTATTGCTAAAATGAAACCCTTGATTTTTATAATGGTTAAAATATTGATCTACACTCATGAGAGGTTATGTTAGAAGGATTTTTTATTTGATTCTCCTTTGAAAATCAATACCCGACAAAAATATATTCCTGGACAGTATTTTTATTATTTTTCACTTTGTTTGCTTGGTTTCCTATCGAATACTTGTAATCAATTGGAAGTACTTCTACATTTTTTTTGTATTTTGCCAACAATGAAATCATTTCATCCAAGGTTGGTAAACTGTTTGATGAATACGATACCATGATAATGCTTTCTTTGTATTTTTTGAAAAGTAAATCAAAAGCATCTGCTGCTCCTTTTCTTGAAGAAAAAGGTGTGGGATATGATTTAAATTTTTTTGTAATAGTATGCTCTTGTATCTCTACGCCTTTCCAATCTCGAGCAATGCCTTCAACAAAATGATATCTTCTGACATATTCATTATCAGAAAGTGGTGAATAGTAAGGGGGATCAATATAAACCAATGAGTTTTCAAGATTATAAACCAATGTCATCGCATCCCCATGTCTTGATTTACATGATTTACCATTATCAAATACTGCTTTATTAATTGAATCAACAGCTTCAAGAAATTGTGAAGAAAAAGTCATTTTTAAATCTTTCCTTCCATCATCATATTTGTACCCAACATATGTGAAAATACCTCTTGGTCTTTTCTTTAAGCAGGCTCTAATTAATGCAGCCGTAGCTATTGCTGATTTGTACTTGTTTTTTAAACTTTTAATATTTGCTCTTATAATGTCGATAGTTCTATTTTCTTCATCGGTAAAATATAAACCCTTAAACGTTTGCTCTACAAAGTTGTCACCTAGTCTGCTCGGCTTCAGTAAACCTGCTGCCTCTTCCTCTGATAAAATAACATTCTTGTTTTCTATCATTGCTTTAGTGAAAACTGCAGACATAGCCATATAGTCATTGCTAATTACGCTTTTTCCCTGTGACTTAAACATATATCCTACTATGCCGGAACCAGAAAATAGGTCAACAACATTTTCAAAATTGAATTGTGAGGCGATAGCCCATATATGTTCAAGAAGTTTGTTTTTCGAACCCATGTATCTTGTGGAGGGATAAAGAGTTGTTTGAATAGGCAGATTAGCTGGTAATGCTTTTAAGTTGAAACGAGGTTTTGCTATTGCATTAACTATAACGTCTTCCCCCGTCCGTCCCTTACCATTACAGGAGATATATCGTTTTGTCTGGATAATTTCAACGTGGAATTTTCCATATTGTTCATGTACAAGTGGATGATTTGAATTTGTTAAAACTACATGCGCGCCAATATTATGTAGGCGTGTCACTTCGTCAGCCAATTCAATATGATCCTCTTCATAAAATTGTTCTTTCGTGTACCGCTTAAAATCCGCGTATTCAGATATAGGTAAGTAAGGTGGATCTAAAAATATAAAATCTCCAGGTTCAGCGAATTCTTTAAGAACGTGTTTGTAATCGCCACATATAATTTTTGTATCTCTCAGTAACAATGAAGCCGCATGTAGGGAATCTTCGTCTAATATTTTTGGGTTTTTGTATCTTCCGAATGGAACATTAAATATACCCTTTTTATTTACGCGATATAATCCGTTAAAACATGTTCTATTTAGGAAGATAGTTCGTGCAGCTGCTTCTGCAGGTTCCAATTTTGTCCAATCAAGTGCTCTAATATAATAGAAGGTATCTTCTGTATTTTCAAGCTTTTGAAGGTAACTTATGATTTTGTCAACTTCGTTTGCTACTGATCTGTACAGATTTACTAATTCAGGATTGCTGTCTGCTATTATTCCATTTTTAGGTTTATGAGCAAAAAAAAGCGCTCCCCCTCCAAAGAACGGCTCTATGTATTTATTATACGATGTTGGTATCAAAGGAAGAATTTGGGGAAGCATTTGAGTTTTTCCGCCAGCCCATTTCAGCAGTGGTTTCGACTTGTCCAACAAATTATTGTTTATTGCAACGTTCATAAATTTTTTTTTTCAGGCAAATGTGCTTTTTTGCATATTATTATCCCGGTTATCTAAAGACTAAATTATTTAAGCGGGAACCAAGTACTATTATCAATACTTCTATTTCACCCAAAGACAAAGATTATTTTTTGACTAATGACCATTTTCTTAGCAGCTAGCGCCTAACTTGATTTATCGAATCCTTTGCTATAGGTGTTGAATTCTTTGTATTTTGCGATGTTGATTGTTGAAGAGTTTTATGATTGAGTAGTTTATCTTCTTTCACTTTACTATCTAAATTGCTATGGCTTGTTGAATGGCCAAAAAATAAAGCGAAGGTAAGAATCATAAGTGGAGTAAATAGTAAGCCGTAAAATATCCAATATTTATTTGAAGAATGTATGATCCACTTTCTTTTACCAAATGATATGGATTGTGGACTGGCTTTTCCAATAGATGTCGTCAGGCCGAGCTCAGGTAGTGTCCCAGCATTTATTGTTTCTATAAACTGTCCTTGCTTAACTGCTCCTAGTAGTAGCTTATGATACCAAAATCTATCCATATACCAAAAAGCCACTAATGTAAGCATACCTGTAAAACTTAGTACAGCTGAAGCAGGGAGGTGAAATCCTCCAAAATTTAATTGTATTTTCTCTTTTTCCAATAGACCAATTCCTGCGACGATGGCTGTAAACAATGTTAGGGCATAATTTCTGATTCTCAATTCTAAATCATTAAAATGCTGTTGGACATCTATTGTCTTTTTCCAAATCTCCACTGTAGATTTAGTATCATCATTTTTGCGCGATCTATCCAAAGGATAAAACTCAAAGACGTTAAGTAATTCTTTTAACGAAGTTTCAAGGGTAAGATTTGCTGATATTTTTTTCCCTTTAAAGTCTTCTTTAAATTTTATTTCTCTTTGAACATCTTCTTCTGACCAATGTGTGACCTCTTTTAAAAGATCGTATTCTGCGCCAACCGTCTTATCACCATATTGAGCATAGATGCTAGTTATACCAGCTTTATTTGCCATAAATACGTCCCTATCAAGTTTATCACCGATGTAGATCGAGTTTTCTTTTTTTGCATTAAAGTCTTTAAGAATTATCTCTAGAATTTCTGCATCGGGTTTATTTACGCCTCTTGACAAATATCTAAATTGTGTTTTTTGGGGTTCCCAGTGACCTGCTGGATAAAATTTCCTTACACTTTCAGGTACTTCTGAATCAACCGGCGCATATATGCAGTCAAATAATCCATCCATATTGAGGGTTTTCAATCTATATTTAGTATAAAATGAATGGGATTCTGTGAAGCCAATTATCATAGCGCCAGAATTTTTTATTGCAGATAAAGTCTTAAGCGTATCCTTGTATAAAAGCAAATTATTCTTTTTGTTCGAATAATATTCGTGCATAATGCTCTTTTCTCCATCTTCCTCTTTAAACATCTTATCTCTATGTTCATCGGAAAGTTCAGATAATTCATCAATGATAAAGGATGATTCTGTGGTTCCATATTTCTGATGAAGATTTTTGAAATCTGTTTTGAGCTTTGTTTTGTCGATGCCGAATTCTTTGCTAATTCTAGTTAAATAAGGCTCAAACGACATGTGCCACATAGAAAGCCAATCCCATATAGTATTATCTAAATCGGTTACTACAAAATTTACGCGTTTCTGCATCGTGATCTTTTGATATTCGTTTTATAAAAGTTTTTCCAAAGTTACTAATCTACGTCCGTAATAGCTGCGCCGAAAAGCTCTTTCATAAGATTATTACCATATAAATTCGCTATGACCTGAATATAATAAAAAATTTGTTTAAAGTTTTTTATTTGGCGGTTCTACTTGTCTAATATTCCACCTAGGATTCCATCTTTTAATTAGTTCTGTTTCTAATTCCATAGGGCAATCCACAAAGTCTATATCATGAGTGACGTACCAATTTATACGTAACTTCTTAAATCCATCTACAAGCATGTTTTCCTTCCATAATTTATATCGAGGAATTCCCTTTTGAGAGCCTTGAATTAATCTTCACTTGATACCAGTCATACCAGCTCTCCCCTTCCTAACTTTTATTTTACCTTCCGGTGTTTTTTTGCCTGAGCTGCCGATATATACCAACTCTTCTTTTTCAAAACCGATTCCATATATAAGATAAACACCAGACATATTAGCTGGTGCATTACATTTTTGAAAGCAGTTTTTTCTTGTAGGTAATGGTAAGAACGTAAAGAAACCGAAGTTTGTATACTTATTTAATCGCGTGTCCATCGTTTTGTGAGAGTCATCGAGAAACTTTTCAATTTTGATCATTTGGGTTTTGAGAACTTGAAGAAATCAATGAAGACATAATATCAACATGGTCATGTTTAGTTTTTCTTGGTGGCGGAAAGGTTGGAAAATCATATCCAGGATGTATACCTGTTGCAGTTAATTCTCCCAAGCCTAGTTTAAGTGCTTCAGCATAAACTTCCTTGTTTCTAACAAGACCACTTTGAATCTTTGATCTCTGAGTTATAAAACCAGCTATGATATCACACAACTGAATAGAGCGATTGATCTTAGAATCCTCACTTTTAGTATCTACAATTTTTAAAGGAAACTTTACCGATGTACCATCAGGTAGGGGATGAATAAATTCCGGAACGTCTGGTTTAGTTATAGATTTCCAAACGTCTAAATTTCGATAGAAATTAGATGATTTGTCATGGATAATCTCAAAATCTTCATCAGACCGTTGTCTCCAACGCCCGACTAATCCCAACATTGTTGCTAACTGCAAGTCGTTGGTTTTCTTGTAAGTATCGAAGTTTACAAATCGTTCTACAACTCTTGCACCTTCAATCATTTGATCAATCAATGTTGCGACTTCAAAAACAGTTTTATCTCTTATATCTTTAAGGTTTTGTAATAGTATCTTCAAGCTGTCTTTAGAAGCATTTCTACTGAACTGTTGGTATGTCGCGAGGACATCGTCATATACGTCAATTTTTGAGATGGTAGTAAGTCCTACATATACATAATTTGCAAATTTAACGTTAAATCCATCTTTATAAAAAGCTGTACCAGAACTATTAGCTAATGGTTCGATAAAATATTCAATCATTTTTATCAACATGGCGAATCTTTTATCTATCGTAAAAGATAAGCATCGAACTATATAAGGTTTAAGTTCTTTTGCGAACGTGGTCAAATATATTTCATTCTTCGAATTTACAATATTTGAGAATTTATACTCTTCAGACTGGTACTTTGGGAATGATCGTTTGAGAATATATTCGGCAAGATCTGGTTCTATATCCGTGCTTGTTATAGCAAATAAAGGCTGTTGAGGATCTAGATAATTATATCCTGTAAATCCAGATTCATCAAAATATATAGTCTTCATGTTATTGGCAAGCTAAAAGTTATACAAGTTTGACATCCTACATGCCACGCCGGCTATCAATAAATTTTAGTTCTGTACGAAGATATGCTAATAAGCCCCCGAACCAACGTCCCAATGTTTTTTCATTATCTATTAAATGAATATGCCTGTCCGTATTATTCCAATCTGCATTCATTGCAAAATGAAACTTACTGAGATCTACCGACCTACGTTTTTCTTCAGCGATCATGTCGGTAAAACTGTCTCCAAATTCAGACGAAACAAATTCGACAAAGTCAGAAACCGTATCATCAATATTTCTATTCCGAAGAAAATGCCAGTGAGGTTGTGGATGATTCATATTATTATCTCCATAATCATCCCACTCTGCTCTAAATAATTGGTTTTTATAGTTATCGTCTTCCTCACCCTGGAATACGGATACAGTTAATAACACACCTTTCGGATATTTAAAATTCAATTCAACAAATAACCAGTAATCGCTAAACCATTTTACAACTTTCACGGTTTCACCGTCATTTCCATAATCATTGTAAGCATCTGAGCTAAACTCAGAAACCGTTAATCTGTAAGTTCCAGATGATTTATAGGCAGACAAAACAAAATTTCCACCTTCTCCTTTAATAAAAAATGGACCTAATGCTTTGTTAATGGTGTGGATAACATTTTTTATACTAAGCATCACAAATCATTAGGATAGTAATTTATTACAATGTCATCTAATATGGATTTAACATATGTATCGCCATCAGATAAGAGTCTACCAATTTCAACCATCTTTGAATACATTGGACTCTCCTTAACCAAGTGATCTCTAACATTAGGTATCGGAATCTGTTTTGTGTGCTTTTTGCCCAGATCATACCATCTACCGCCAGCAAGTTGTCGAGAATAAATAGAGAGTAATTTGTCGAAAAAGTTGCTTGAAAAAAGAGATAAATAAAAGTAAAGATCTTCACTATCAAATTTATATTTAGACTGCCAAGCGTAGCCTCTTTCTACTACAAAGTCACCACTCTTATCGATAGCAAACGAACTGGAATTTCCAAACTCTGTAGATATCAGCTTTGTAGCTTTATTTCTTTGCCATGCCCTATGTTCACTTAATTGCCACCAGTTTGTTTCATCTTTTCTTGCTCTGTTGGATAATATCTCTTTAAAGCCAATTACCTTCGCATAATAATTTGGTGCTTTTTCCAAGAAATCCAATTCAGTATTGATAGTCAGCCCATTAATATCATAAGGGTACCATGTGTAAAATGACTTTTTAAGATAACCGTTGGAAATTGATTCATTATCTGTTACGGGTCTAAAGTATATTTTTTCATTATCAGGAAGATTTTGATAATCGTTTCCTGAAATTTTAAATATGTTATTATTACCTGTTCGAATACCCTGTTGAACATCAAATAAATCACCAAGTTTAACGAGCTTTCCATTTATAACATATAGTTTTAAAGATTTTATAAGACTATGCTCTTTAAATGATACTGCTTTCCAGCTATCCTCAATTACTGGAAACGTGTCAGGCTTAAATATGCTGAAATCAACTTGATCCTTACTTCCCCCAGTAGAGTATTGTATTTTTCGTAACTCTCTAAGAGCATTATGAACTATTCCCTTTTCATTTCTAGTCCACAGCAGAGTTGGAATAGTGTCTTGTGTTTTAGGTTTGTGACCTACAAACATGCTTACATCAGTTAGTGCATCTTCAAACACAAAATTTCCAAGTTTAGCTAACAAGTCAATATTAATCGTTTCAAACACTTCCTTCCTCAATCGATCGTATGCGCTGTAAGTAAGTATAGAAGAAGGTATTACACTTCCAACACAACCTCCTTCTGCCAAATGCAACACCGCTTTGTAAAAAAAGGCACTTGCTTGATTTGGTCTCCCGGTAAAGTTTGAATTTAGTATCATCCTTACCGCTTCCCGACTTTTTTTTGTTCCTAGATGTTCCCATGACGCAAAGGGCGGATTCATTACAATTATAGAATAATCATTATCCCAACGTTCCAATAAAGAATCATCAACTATGTTAACTTCAAAAGATAGCCTTTCTTTCCATATGGATCGTTTTTCATAGCTCAACAAAAATCTGGTAGTATTAATGGCCGTTTGTGAGCTGTCAAAACCATGGATGGTTATATTTCCATGGTAACGTACTTCAGCTAATTGTTTAAGTACTTCTATTAGAAATTCCCCGGATCCACAGGCAGGATCTAATATTTTAATCAAGTCCGTTTTAGTCGAGTCAATATTTTTCAATACGTTTTCAACAATAGACCTTGCTAAATATGATGGTGTGTAATGTATACTTGAGTAGGCAAGATTTTTTGTCTTTACAGAAGAAGAATAAGTGCCAAAAAGATCCATTTGGCTATCAAAAAACATAACTTCCTTTTGCGCCTCCTGAAATATTGCTCCAGAACTATGTCTTAGTATTAGCCCTAAATTGGGCTTTAAATGCCCAGCATTTGTTTTAAATCGTTCGACAAAAGCATCAAAATTATTAGGTATGGTAATGTCTGATATATTCCATTTATTTTTGTCTAATTCAGATAGATCGTCTTCTAAACTTGCTAGAAGTATAAATAGCAAGTCTAAAGCTTGCGTCGGATTTTGATATTCAGAAGTTAAAGTCCTGAACTGTTTAAATATATCTATTATTTTGGGTACAATATCTTTATCTGATTTGTGACTTTTTGATACAAGATACTCGTAGAACTTCTCTAAGTTGTTTCCAATTGCTTTTAAGGGTATTTCCTCAACTCTATTCGGATTGCTCCAGTTATATAGATTTGCAGTTTCATCTTTGATATAGAGATAGTTTTTAGTATTACTGGACCAAGACTCTGAAAAATACGAATCCATAGATCCCTCTTCTTCTGACACATCAAGACAAAAATTTCCAGTAACACCATTCAACATTATAAATTTGCTTTCAACCAACGGTATTAAATGTACGGGCAGATGGCCCAGATTTTTTGTCCAGAAAGTTAAGTCTTTGAAATTTCCCATATCTTCTTCAAAAATATACAAATAATTGTTTATTTATTAAGATCATTATCCATTTTGTCATGTGCCTTTAAATACCGGTAACACGTTGCTCGACTTATTTTCAGACTGTCGGCTATATCTTGCACAGAGGGGCTATCGCTAGCATCATATAATGTTTTCACTGCCTTTATCTTCTTCATAGTTTCTTTACCATATCCAGGTGGTCTCCCCCCCTTTCGACCACGTGCTCTGGCTGAAATTAAACCGGCCTTAGTTCTTTCGGAAATAATTTCTCTCTCGAACTCAGCTAGCGAAGCGAAAATGTTAAATGTAAATCGACCTGTAGCCGTATTTGTATTAATTCCGTCTTGTATGCTGAGAAAGTTCACATCAAGATGTTGCATTTTTGTGATTAGATCAATTAGGTCTTTTAGAGATCTACCGAGACGATCTAATTTCCACACGACAACAGTATCATCTTTTCTTAATTTTTCGAAGAGTTTCTTAAGCTCTGGGCGTTATTTCGATTTTCCGGAAATCTTTTCTTCAAATACGATTTCGCAGCCAGCATTTTTCAATGCATCGATCTGCATGTCTAAGTTTTGATCTTGGGTACTTACCCTAGCATATCCTATTTTCATAAAAACGATTGATAAGCTAATTTATGAAACATAGATTTGTGAAACAACATTTTGAGACACTATATGACATGAAATATCTTCAATTATTGAATCCATTATTTTTGTCGCAGAAAACGACCATATACATGCAAACCCAAAAACCAGAATGAGGAAATTGAATTCCAGTCCCATAATTGCCACATTTTTGTTGGCTTTTCAATAATATTTAGTCCTCAGTCCACTTTCCATCGATCCAAGGGTTCCTGAAACATGCATGTTTAACCTAGGTTTTAAAGATAGAATACAAATTTAGGTCAAATATGCTAGTGTCATTATTGTTCATACAAAATGATATTAGCTTTTTTATTTATTGGTGTAATTTACAAATATTTTATTAGGGTATTCTTCACCCTGATATTCTGGATTAATTTTAATTGGAAACGTTTCAATTTTATGTTTGACAATTTCTTTATAAAAATCAATTCTATTGATTAATTCCTTATAGTTATTGCTCCTTTTTGCTCTGAAATAACATGAGTCAAGAATTTGCAGTGAAACGTCTTCATATTCATTGGTTTCAGGATTAATTTTGAAAACAGAGTATTTTTCATACCAAGCATCCCAAATCATTTTTGCTTTATCTTGCTCTAAAGGGATTGCTTCTAGTTGATTTACCTCTAATTCAAATGGAATTTTAGTTTTAATTATTTCACTTTTATCAAAAGCATTTAATAGATCTTCATCATAAGCGTTAGTTGTGTTTTCACGTTTTGTTGATTAGGTATTGTAAATTCTCTTGCTCCTCCTTCCGTTAAGCCAAAACCTATAAACCCTGGATTGTCGCGATTTATTGGTGATGAGAGACCTGAGCTGGGAGTATCAAATTCAATAACTAAAAAATCCGACACAGATTTAGGAATTGTCAATTTTTCAGCAATTTGAGAAGCATTTAGTCCTTTTATATCTTCTGCAGCTGTCACAAATACATCCTTTAATCCAGGAGCACCTAGTGTATTTCCTTTAATATTTGCAGGAATTACTCTTGCAAGTCGTTTGGGTATAGAATTATTAAGTAGGGGAATTTTTATATTCCTTGGCCTAGGTTCTGCACTTGGTTTATTTCCTTGACTTAAAGCAACTATTTTAGTTGTGCTTGTAGTAATTGCAAACAATACATCAAAATTTGTTTCTGGATTAATTCCCTTTTCAAATGCATAATCAAACCCAAATGCGTTAACGACCGACCACATCCCAATATTCAAGAATGTTCCAGATGCTTTTTTATTACCCCAAACAGTAACCGTTTTAATTATACCTCCAAATAAGGTAGAATCGGTTGCAGCCATTCCAGTAGGATCACTGTATCTAATCGGACTATTATTTCCATAAATATATGACGTATAACTTTCAAACGCTTCCCCTAGCGGATCCACCACGTTTCACCGTCCGATCTCCGGGTCATAAAACCTTGCACTGTAGTCCAGTTGGTCTCCCCGCTCTGATTGTCGCTCCTTGCCATTGTAAAGAAAGTTGTTTATCCCTCCGGTTACAATAGCCCTGGTCTTGACAATGGCATAATAATCCTGTAGTTAATTCAAAAAAGGCAATGCCATTTCATTCACCAATAGCTCAAACTTATCATCATGATAAATATAAACCCAGACCATTGGTTCAAATATTTCAGGTTCATCTGCTATCTTCCCTTTATTTTTCTCTTTTGTATGTTTGTAAGGAATTAAAAAATCAAATGACGTCTTATCTTTAGTTTTATTATAAAATTTATGGGCACTGTTTCCATAAATCATTACCGGAATTCTATTAAAATCAGTATACCCAAACAACCTTTCCCTTTTACCTTCTAGGTACCATCTTAATTCTTCTTTTTCGAGCCCTGTAGCCTTTATCTCATAAGTATCATCAATATTGTTTATATTTAGGACTATTACACTTTTTTCCAAAATAGAATTTTCCTCTAAATGCTCAAAAACAGTTTTAACAATCTCAGCTTCGATCTTGGGCTCTTTCGGAGTTAAAAAACAAACCTTAGTCTGGATGTTACAACTCCACAATAATATCAAAAACAGATATTTCATAATTAGCGATTTTTGGGTTCGTACACTTTTTCAGGGTCAAAACGAATATACATTCCAGTTTTCGGAATGTAAACATGTAATAATGTTTTAGAAGAAAAAGAATTAATAAATACAGCGGTTGCTTTGTCCCCCGTTTTTCTGTTTTGTGTAGCTGTACCGTATCCACTTGGCCCTTGAATTGAATTAGGGTGGCTATGATTCACTTCGCGTATTAATTTACGCTTTTCCCCGAGCCCTTTCGCCAGATGGTTCGCTCCAACCTCGAAATTTCCCTTATTACTGGTAGATAGATAATTAGATTCCTTTTCATATTTCACATGTCCCCATTCAACTTTCGAGTTATTAGCTACAAATTCAAAAAGTTCTGTAGCCTGTTTATCACCTTTAACACTAAAATAAGAATATTCTTTTCCACTGGATGAGATAGCTTTCTTTTCATTATTCAAAATACCTTCTTCCACCTCGATAGATTTTTCCGTTTCGCGTTTGTTCTTATCCAATACGATTAACCTATCTGTTTTATCTTTGGTCTCCCTTAGAAATATAATATTGCCTGCTTCATCCAATCCATAGTCATCAGGTATCATGCCATCAGGATCAATAAATCGCATCGGATTATTGAATACATAATTATAGGGACTGTGTCTCCTCATCTTCTCTGCCAGCGGATCCACGACGTTCCAGCGTCCGATCTCCGCATCATAGAACCTCGCTCCGTAATCGTACTGCCTATTGGGATCAACCAATGGTGATCCTTATAGCGTCATCTCATTCGTATCTTGCATAAATTAAATCGCCGATATTGTTGGTTGCTAATTTCTCAAAATTAACTTGAGATACTACTAAATTCAATTCTGAAATTGAGTCATCCAACTCTACGAAATCTCCTGTAACTTCCCCTATCACTGAATAATAAACATCTTTTTCAACCAAACTAAATTCAACATCACTATAAACCGTTAAAATTAATTTGTTTCCAATGACTTTTACAAAAATAAATCTAACAGAACATAGTATGTTAAATAATAGGGCTCTATGCAATGATAATCTTACTCTATTTAAATCTATCATTATTTATTAGGATTTACGGGTACAACTTTAGGCGCGGATGTTGAGTGAATCATAAATTTCTGACTAGGCATTTTAAGATCAGGTAACCCGTTAGGATTTCCGACATTAATAAATGTACCGGTAACATGTTTAACTTGAATAACAACGGTATTTTGAGAGACATTTTCACTTATTAGTCTGTAATTACCTGTATTATAAGCATCCAAAACCGATTGTGCATCTTCAATCTTGTCAAAATAAGATTTGTTGTTAGGGGCGCTGGCTTTGATATGTCTAGTCATTTTTTGGGTGCTTACCCTACTAGCAAACTTTAAAATACTCCTTGACATATTGTTCTTAAATGGGACTTTCCCTCCTTCAGGTTTTCCGCTCTGAGAGTGCGTCACAACTTTCCCAACATATGTGAAATATGCAGTTAAAACATCAAAATTCGTCTCAGGTCTTAATTTGTTCAGCCCTTCATCTCCATACACATTTGCTGCAGAAAATAATCCTATATTTAAAAATGTTCCTGAAGCTTTTTTATTGCCCCAAACAGTAATCGTTTCAATTATCCCTCCAATCAATGTAGAATCTGGAGCCATTCCATCTGGATCAATCATCAAGATGGGATTGTTCATTCCATAGTTATAAGGGGAAAGGTTTTCAAACTCATCCGCCAGCGGATCTACCACGTTCCACCGGCCTACCTCCGCATCATAGAACCTTGCACCGTAGTCCAGTTGGTCTCCCAGCTCTTCCTGTTTCTCCTTGCCGTTATAAAGATAACGATTTATCCCTCCGGTTACAATGGCCTTCGTCTTGCCGAAAGGATAATAGTCCTGTTTCTGTACGATCACTGAGGCCGTCTCGGTCGAGCCCTTCCTGATCACCGCCCGCACATTGCCCAGATGGTCCGTCAGGTTGTAGTGGAAAATATACGTCCCGCTGCTGTTCTGCAGGTATCCCTCTTCCGTTAGGATCAGATCGATCACCTGAAAGCCCGTTTCCTCCTTCTTGTACTCTATGCCCCTTATATAATCACGGGTCGTCCGGATACCGCCGACATCCGAGTACTTCTGGAGCTTGGTTCCCAGTGCATCGTACCCGTAGGATACCGAAACCCCTGTCCTGCTCGCCGTCTTGGGCAGGTTAAGGTGGTTATAGCTAAAGGCCGTACCCAGCCGGTCCACTGTCGCATTGCCGTTCAGGTCATAGCTGTAGACCTTTGGTGTGCTGCCGATAAACCCTCCCGTGAGCCTGTCCAGACGGTTGCTACGGCCCGAGTTCAGGTAGCTGTATGTTGTTGCCTGTCCGTCCCGGTTCAGGCTCTTTATATTGCCCATGTCATCATAGTCCAGCACCTCGCTCATCCCAGGTGCACCGCTGCTCGTTCCGTTGGTCAGTCGGTTCAGCCGGTCATAGCCATAGCTGAACGTACTCAGGGCATCCGACCCGTGGCGCCACTGCTGGCGCGAGATGTTCCCGTTGTACTGTACCGTCCCTGCGTCCTGGTAGTTCAGCGTGATCGCCAGCTCTTTCGAGGCGATACGCTTGCCCCATCCGCGCTCGTTATAGTCATAGTCGACAATGGTCATGTAATTGGTACCGTTGTTCTCGCTGTGCAGGCCCTTGCGCCTCAACTGGCCGATCTGGTTGTATTCATTATTGCTCAGGACCACTTCCACCTGGCTGTTTACCTTTTTTCGCGTCTGCAGTGGACGGCCGACATGGTCATAGCTGCTCGTGGTCAATAAAGTCGTTGCCGCTCCGCCGGCAGATGCCCTGTGGACATGCCTGCTGGTTTCCACCTCTCCCGAAAAAAGATAGCTGTTGGTCACCACGTCCGTACCGCCCAGGTGGTTCTCCGATACCGCCTGCACCAACCGGGCCCTATCGTCATAATAGTTGATCGTCAGCAGAGAAGTGCTGCCATCTTCCCGATATACCCTCATGCCCGTCAGGAGCGTCCTGGTCTTATCGGACCTGCCGATCCCGGTGGGAGGTGGACCTAACGTTGTAGCTCCCGTGAAATCATACCTGTCATAATAGTTCACCACCAGAGGCTTTACCGTAATGCCCGTACCCGTTGTAGGGAACGTGGTCGTCGGGTAGTCCGCACCGCTCCGCGTCTCCCAAAGTGGCCCCGTATGGACGTCCACCACAGCCTGCACTTGGGCACGTGAAACCTGGGCCGTGTTCGTATTGATGTAAAGGCCCGTAGAGGTCACACGGCCAAAGGCATCGTATTTCGTATAGCTCCATTCCTTGCGAGTGCGCTGCATCGCATCCTGGCTCAGGACGGGCTGGTCGTTCCTGTTGTAGACGATGTATTCCCAGCCCTTACCCGGAACTTTCTTCTCCACCAGCCTGCGCCTGTCGTCATAACGGTAGCCATAGACCAGTTCGGCAAAGTTCGCGCTGCTCTCGGCGATACTGGTGCCCTTGATCCCGGGAGGGACCACATACCGGAGGTCCCCAAGGTCATCGTATACATAATAAGTGTCCAGGAATTTGCTCGAGGTTTCCCAGACACGCTTCAGCACCACCCGGTCCTGAAAATCCCTGTATTCATCAATGGTCCCTGCCCGGCCGTTCGAGGAGACCCAGTTCTCGTCCTTCACCGTCGTCCGGTAGAGCTTTCCGGTAGGGTAGAGCGACGGGGCACTGGCCCCACCACTGCTCACCGCCCACAGCCGGACAGTATCGCGGGTCGTGCTGACCGAGGAATTCGTTCCGTACTCGCTCACCACCGTCCGGCCCGTGGTGGTCGCGGTCCCCCGAACAGCGACGGGCTGCCACGGGAGACCGGGCGCTCCCTGCTGCAAAACGCGGTTCAACGGGCTGTTATCAAAGACCGTAACGGCGAAAGGACTGTCTATCTCTGCCACATGCGCGTCCCAGCGGGTTGACTTATAAAAGTTCCCCTGATTGGTCCTGGCGGCAGCCTTAAAGCTGCCGTTGTCGCTGCTCTGCTCAGCATAGGGAAGGTACCTGCGAGTCTGGCGGCCAAGGCCGTCGTATTCGATATGCTGAACGATATCCTTATAGGTAGGGCTGGCCATCACCGCCACGGTCTGGACAGCACGTCCTAGGCCATCAAGGTATTGAACCGTGCGGTTCTCATCGCCGATCGGGCGGATCAAAGATAGGTCCGCCACTTTCACCGGTTTGCGGAATGTCCGCGTAAGCACATAGTTCTGCGAGGCGGTGAGACCGCTCACCACGTTCGGGGAACCCTGCACAAAAAGGTGCACGTTCTTCCCCGACGGTATATGGAAGCCCGGCTTTAACGTGATGCTGTTCAGCGCAGAATAGCTCGTGGCCGTACCGTTGTAGCTGCTCAGCTCCAGGTCTACATCCTGCGCATGGCTGCACAGCGAAACGGATCCCAGCAATATAAGGTTCAATAGTCTTTTCATCGTTCTGGTCGTTTAGGGACGGTAATGGTATTGGTAATCCATAAGGACGTTCATCTCAAAGTCGAGCACTCCCTTCAGGCGCAGGAACCCGTCGTACTGGTAATGTTCCGTGATACCCCGAGGATCCGTCTTGCTCGTCATACCAACGAGCGGACCGTAGGTGTAGCTGGTAACCTGTGAACTGCCCAGACTGTCCCGAAGCGTCTTCATGTGCGTATTTATCGTCGCATCGCTCACGTTATGGGCGTTCAGGGCATTCAGTATCGTCGCAGAACTGCTCCCGAAGACCGCAGCGACTTCAGCGTACGTCGCGTTCTCGATCTTTGCTATGGGATACTGCCCACCATACCCCCACAAATAAACCGTTGGGGGCCCGGACTTAAGTCTAAGCTCAAGGGGGTTTGAGTAACTGTCGTAACTTCCAAAAATAATCTCTGGGCTGTATCGATTATCAGGAACAAATGAACCATCAATTCCCTCGCTAGGCAATTGCCCCAATAATCTATTCGACAGCTTAAAACTGGCAATTGGAATAGGTGAATTCAGTCGAAGTTTCAGGACCTCATCAATAGTTCCTTTAATTCCATTCCTGTATTTTATGATCTCACCAGATAAAACAATTTTCGCAGAACCTAATTCCTTATATTCAATGCTCTCAATCGGAAAGGAAACAAGATGATTCTGTTTCATTTCCCCAATAGATCCGGTTGAGTTGCTATATTGTAAGGGATAGGTGACAAGTCTGACATTAACGCCACCATCACTACCAATCGTTCTAATCTGCGTAAGCTGGAGGTGGTTCGTATCACTATATTGATATATCCTTTTTGTGATGACCGGGTCTGCACCAATAAGATTATACTGGACTTCAGTTATCGTGTCGACATATATCCATTTTCTCCTTAACGTATACCTAGCTACATCAAAAGGTTCGAAATCGACTTCTGAAGGTGTATTGCTTGGCTGGGTATCCCAATTTTTCCTAACTACGTAATAATTCAGATCTTTAGAGAGTCGTATATCGGAATTATAACTTGTAAAAACTTCTCGAACTGGCTTAGTTAGATATGCAACCGTTGGGTTAAATCTATATCGATGCAATCTTTTAAATGATGTACGATTTGTATCTCCTTCGTCAATCGTTAAAAAACGATGAGATTTCGGATTGAAATATTCATCTTGGTTCGGAGTGTCATTTCCCAGACCTAAAAATGCATTAGCTACGCAAAGGCGAGCTTTATCTTTAGGCATTTTAAGAATAATCTTGTTATCATATGTTATTTTACTCGGCCAACCCACTGACTTGGGGTTATTATACATTTGTACAGGCCATCTGAATACATACTTTTCTGCAATAAACCCCGCTTTACTTAGATTTGAAACTACTTGCTTTTCAAATGCAATTAAGGCTATTCTTAGCCTATTCTGAGGATAGCCTTAATTAAACACGTTTAGTATTTCATGCCAAACAACGTAACATGCTTCCTCGAGCTCCGCTACATACGCCTTAAAGGCAACTCTGTGTCATTTCACTTTGTAAAGCCCTTCGACATTTTCAAAGAAAAGAAACTTTGGCTTGACCTTTTTTACTAATGAAAGATAGCTGTTTATCAAACGATCTCTTTCTCCCACAATACCGGCATGAAAAGAGCAACAAAAAATTACATCCATTCATTATTAAATACAGAAATCATGTTTGCATCCAAATAAGTTAAAGTCCCATTATCAAATCTGTAAAATAAAGAATAAGGATCAATATTTGTAGGAAAATAGATCAACCCCTGTTCCTTAGCCTTTCTCAATCTACTCTTTTCAATTTGTTTATAATAATTTTTATAATAATCAACTTTTATAAATTTATTGGTACTTTGTAGAAATTCTTCTGAATCACCTAAAAATCCAAATGTTTTACAATTAAACTTTGATACACCTACCACAATATCCTTAAATAGAAACATATTTTTACTGAATTCGTAACGATCCATTATAGCTATTTTTAATTGTTTTTTTGATCTATTAAAATTAACAACTATATATTCTTTTTTTTCTATTTTTTTTGATATTTGGAGGTCCTGAAGAAAAAGTTTTGGCACCAATTTATCTTTAAATTCATATTTTTTAAATTGAATTTGTTTCTCTTGGGCATTTGCTTGATTATGAATTAAAATTCCATTTAAAAATAATATCATCAAAAATAGAATTAAAATAGTATATTTTAAATCAATATATTTTATTGCCATCATATCTTATATATTTTTTTGTTCGAACTTGATATACTTTGAAAATGGCTTTAGGGAAATATTTTTCGGAAAATTCTGCCATTGCTCTATCGGAATTTTTTAATGATCTTTCTGCCGTTTTGAAACCTGAAGGTCCTACATCTGTCCAGTTAGGATGACTATGAATGTTTTCGCGTAACTGAAGCTTATCTTTATATATTTTTGCCATAAAATGGGATGCTCCTCTTTCTGTATTTTCTTCATTAGAAGTTAAAAGAATATTTGAAGTTTTGTCATATCTTAGAAGTGACCATTCTACGTTAGAGTTTTCAGCTACGAATTCAAATAATTCAGTTGCTTTAATGTCATTATTTATTTTTATAGATGAGTACTCTTTCCCGTCAAAATTTTTATTTTTTTCTATATTATTTAATACACCTTCTTCCACCTCGATAGATTTTTCAGTCTCGCGATTGTTCTTATCCAATGCGATTAACCTATCTGTTTTATCTTTGGTCTCCCTTAGAAATACAACATTGCCTGCTTCATCCAATCCATAGTCATCAGGTATCATGCCATCAGGATCAATAAATCGCATCGGATTATTGAATACATAGTTATAGGGACTGTGTCTCCTCATCTTCTCTGCCATCGGATCCACGACGTTCCACCTCCCTATTTCACTGTCATAGAACCTGGCCCCGTAGTCCAGTTGGTCCCCCAGCTCTTCCTGTTTCTCCTTACCGTTATAAAGATAACGATTTATCCCTCCGGTTACAATGGCCTTCGTTTTGCCGAAAGGATAATAGTCCTGTTTCTGTACGACCACTGAGGCAGTCTCGGTCGAGCCCTTCCTGATCACCGACCGCACATTGCCCAGATGATCCTTCAGGTTGTAGTGGAAAACATACGTCCCACTGCTGTTCTGCAGGTATCCCTCTTCCGTTAGGATCAGGTCTATGGCTTGGGATCCCGTCCCCTCCTTCTTGTACTCTATGCCCCTGACATAGTCACGGGTCGTCCGGATACCGCCGACATCCGAGTACTTCTGGAGCTTGGTTCCCAGTGCATCGTACCCGTAGGATACCGAAACCCCTGTCCTGCTCGCCGTCTTGGGCAGGTTAAGGTGGTTATAGCTAAAGGCCGTACCCAGCCGGTCCACTGTCGCATTGCCGTTCAGGTCATAGCTGTAGACCTTTGGTGTGCTGCCGATAAACCCTCCCGTGAGCTTGTCCAGACGGTTGCTACGGCCCGAGTTCAGGTAGCTATATGTTGTGGCCAGTCCGTCCCGGTTCAGGCTCTTTATATTGCCCATGTCATCATAACCCAGCACCTCGCTCATCCCCGGTGCACCGCTGCTCGTTCCGTTGGTCAGCCGGTTCAGCCGGTCATAGCCATAGCTGAACGTTCTAAGGGCATCCGACCCGTGGCTCCACTGCTGGCGCGAGATGTTCCCGTTGTACTGTACCGTCCCTGCGTCCTGGTAGTTCAGCGTGATAGCCAGCTCTTTCGAGGCGATACGCTTGCCCCATCCGCGCTCGTTATAGTCATAGTCGACAACGGTCATGTAATTGGTACCGTTGTTCTCGCTGTGCAGGCCCCTGCGCTTCAACTGACCGATCTGGTTGTATTCATTGCTGCTCAGGACCACTTCCGTCTGGCTGTTGACCTTCTTGCGCGTCTGCAGTGGACGGCCGACATGGTCATAGCTGTTCGTGGTCAATAAAGTCGTTGCCGTTCCGCCGGCAGATGCCCTGTGCACATGGCTTCTGGTTTCCACCTCTCCCGAAAAAAGATAGCTGTTGGTCACCACGTCCGTACCGCCCAGGTGGTTCTCCGATACCGTCTGCACCAACCGGGCCCTATCGTCATAATAGTTGATCGTCAGCAGAGAAGTGCTGCCATCTTCCCGATATACCCTCATGCCCGTCAGGAGCGTCCTGGTCTTATCGGACCTGCCGATCCCGGTGGGAGGTGGACCTAACGTTGTAGCTCCCGTGAAATCATACCTGTCATAATAGTTCACCACCAGAGGCTTTACCGTAATGCCCGTACCCGTTGTAGGGAACGTGGTCGTCGGGTAGTCCGCACCGCTCCGCGTCTCCCAAAGTGGCCCCGTATGGACGTCCACCACAGCCTGCACTTGGGCACGTGAAACCTGGGCCGTGTTCGTATTGATGTAAAGGCCCGTAGAGGTCACACGGCCAAAGGCATCGTATTTCGTATAGCTCCATTCCTTGCGAGTGCGCTGCATCGCATCCTGGCTCAGGACGGGCTGGTCGTTCCTGTTGTAGACGATGTATTCCCAGCCCTTACCCGGAACTTTCTTCTCCACCAGCCTGCGCCTGTCGTCATAACGGTAGCCATAGACCAGTTCGGCAAAGTTCGCGCTGCTCTCGGCGATACTGGTGCCCTTGATCCCGGGAGGGACCACATACCGGAGGTCCCCAAGGTCATCGTATACATAATAAGTGTCCAGGAATTTGCTCGAGGTTTCCCAGACACGCTTCAGCACCACCCGGTCCTGAAAATCCCTGTATTCATCAATGGTCCCTGCCCGGCCGTTCGAGGAGACCCAGTTCTCGTCCTTCACCGTCGTCCGGTAGAGCTTTCCGGTAGGGTAGAGCGACGGGGCACTGGCCCCACCACTGCTCACCGCCCACAGCCGGACAGTATCGCGGGTCGTGCTGACCGAGGAATTCGTTCCGTACTCGCTCACCACCGTCCGGCCCGTGGTGGTCGCGGTCCCCCGAACAGCGACGGGCTGCCACGGGAGACCGGGCGCTCCCTGCTGCAAAACGCGGTTCAACGGGCTGTTATCAAAGACCGTAACGGCGAAAGGACTGTCTATCTCTGCCACATGCGCGTCCCAGCGGGTTGACTTATAAAAGTTCCCCTGATTGGTCCTGGCGGCAGCCTTAAAGCTGCCGTTGTCGCTGCTCTGCTCAGCATAGGGAAGGTACCTGCGAGTCTGGCGGCCAAGGCCGTCGTATTCGATATGCTGAACGATATCCTTATAGGTAGGGCTGGCCATCACCGCCACGGTCTGGACAGCACGTCCTAGGCCATCAAGGTATTGAACCGTGCGGTTCTCATCGCCGATCGGGCGGATCAAAGATAGGTCCGCCACTTTCACCGGTTTGCGGAATGTCCGCGTAAGCACATAGTTCTGCGAGGCGGTGAGACCGCTCACCACGTTCGGGGAACCCTGCACAAAAAGGTGCACGTTCTTCCCCGACGGTATATGGAAGCCCGGCTTTAACGTGATGCTGTTCAGCGCAGAATAGCTCGTGGCCGTACCGTTGTAGCTGCTCAGCTCCAGGTCTACATCCTGCGCATGGCTGCACAGCGAAACGGATCCCAGCAATATAAGGTTCAATAGTCTTTTCATCGTTCTGGTCGTTTAGGGACGGTAATGGTATTGGTAATCCATAAGGACGTTCATCTCAAAGTCGAGCACTCCCTTCAGGCGCAGGAACCCGTCGTACTGGTAATGTTCCGTGATACCCCGAGGATCCGTCTTGCTCGTCATACCAACGAGCGGACCGTAGGTGTAGCTGGTAACCTGTGAACTGCCCAGACTGTCCCGAAGCGTCTTCATGTGCGTATTTATCGTCGCATCGCTCACGTTATGGGCGTTCAGGGCATTCAGTATCGTCGCAGAACTGCTCCCGAAGACCGCAGCGACTTCAGCGTACGTCGCGTTCTCGATCTTTGCTATGGGATACTGCCCACCATACCCCCACAAATAAACCGTTGGGGGCCCGGACTTAAGTCTAAGCTCAAGGGGGTTTGAGTAACTGTCGTAACTTCCAAAAATAATCTCTGGGCTGTATCGATTATCAGGAACAAATGAACCATCAATTCCCTCGCTAGGCAATTGCCCCAATAATCTATTCGACAGCTTAAAACTGGCAATTGGAATAGGTGAATTCAGTCGAAGTTTCAGGACCTCATCAATAGTTCCTTTAATTCCATTCCTGTATTTTATGATCTCACCAGATAAAACAATTTTCGCAGAACCTAATTCCTTATATTCAATGCTCTCAATCGGAAAGGAAACAAGATGATTCTGTTTCATTTCCCCAATAGATCCGGTTGAGTTGCTATATTGTAAGGGATAGGTGACAAGTCTGACATTAACGCCACCATCACTACCAATCGTTCTAATCTGCGTAAGCTGGAGGTGGTTCGTATCACTATATTGATATATCCTTTTTGTGATGACCGGGTCTGCACCAATAAGATTATACTGGACTTCAGTTATCGTGTCGACATATATCCATTTTCTCCTTAACGTATACCTAGCTACATCAAAAGGTTCGAAATCGACTTCTGAAGGTGTATTGCTTGGCTGGGTATCCCAATTTTTCCTAACTACGTAATAATTCAGATCTTTAGAGAGTCGTATATCGGAATTATAACTTGTAAAAACTTCTCGAACTGGCTTAGTTAGATATGCCCCTTGCGTACCACCCACCGTTATAAATTGAGATTCTTGAATTGGAGTGCCTGCTTCAAATCCAAAGTTACCGACAGGTACGCCTGGGATCCTTGTCCCACGCAATTGAAGCGCAACACTGCCTCCTTCACCCATAAATCGATAGAGAGTGCCTCCATTGTTCCAGTCGGGGCCATTCAATTCAATAACATCAGTGTAGAATATATGCCCTCCTGAGAAGGATTCAAGAGGAAAAACATTATGGTTGCTGGCAATTTTATAATGGCATTTCTTAACGATGGTAGCTAAGAAACTGATCTGGCAGATATGACCGTCTATCAATTCTGAATAATATTCCTCAGAAGTGGGGAGTCTAAATAATTTTGCACTTGATTTAGTTTGATCGGATAAACCTGTGTATAGATATGTCTTAACAATAGAAGGACCTATTAAGGGATTAGAAATTTTCTTCTGAATCCTGACACCACCCGTAATAAAGTTTCCAGATATTTGTTTTATTCCATCCCAAAAGGAAAATCCAACATAGCCCCTGGCAGCCTGGCCAGCAGAGACCAGCTCTATCCGGAAATTACCCACAGGGAGATCGATGGATATCGTTTTGGATTGACCAATAAGTACATTACCACTAGTCAACAATGTATTGCTTGCATTATAAACATAAACGGAGGTCCCCTGATGGATTTGATCATCTATTCCACTCCCGCTATATACACATGAAAGAACAAATTTAAATTTTTGTAGCTTTTTATTCGAAAACGTCAATGTTTTAGTTACCTCTCCCTTAGTACCTGTCCCTTCGACAGATAATGTTTTGGAAACCGTTATATCCTCTTCATTAACACCAAAATAAGTGTTCGGTTCATAAATGACACTATCGGTCCCTTTTGAGGGGTAGGTGATCTTACTGAGCAGACCGAAATGCGAAACACTCCCATCAGGATTTCGATCCCCAAGGTTTCCGGTGAAGATTGCTGAAAGATCAGGATTTGAGCTTTGAGGCACCAAGCTTAAGTTGTTTTTTCCATTAAAAAATCCCCAGTAATCCTGTGCAAATGACAATCTAGGAGCTAACCGATTTATATCGTAATACTCAATTCGGTGAACTTCATCTTGCATCCCGGCCGAAGTGTGCCTCACACTGCTTAAAAAGGGTCGCGTAGTTAAGTTATCTACTGAAACCGTAGGTTTATTAAATAAATTGTTTTGACTATGGACATAGGAAAGGGCATATGTCTGTATTACGTTAGAAAGGACGGTGTCACCATTCTTTATCAATCGTTCATAGAATTGTATATGGGTCAACAGCGAATCGCCACTTAGGTCTTGCCTCGAACCATATCTGAATTCTGCCCGCTGGTACTTCGAGGATATTGACTTTAATATCCTACCCTGACTGGATAGAGTTTGTACACATAGTCTCTCCTCGTTCCTAGGGGGGCAAAAACTTTCAGGACATGTCGGACAAGGCCGGCAGGTCGTACCTGCGAGTGTTGCCAACGGAGTCCTTATTATTGACTCTGATACACTAGCAGAATATTCGAAGTTGCACGAAACATAATCGAACTTGATTTCGTTGCCCGTTAAGTCGACGATCGATTTAAGGTACCAAGCAGTTGGGACAGCCTGATCGTAATTTTTCCCACATGACTGTCCCAGCGGAGATGTCCGGCTTTTTTCTGTCGCTGTGTTTCCTCCGAAATAATACTTCACACCTTTTTCATCCGTAATCCGGAACGTCCAATTCCCTGAAAGAGCTCCATTAAAATTGGACTCTATTTTTAGGGCCGAAGGATTCAAAAGTACTATTTTTCCGTTAGTGCCTTTCTCGAAGATGAATTTCCCATTAATTCCATTAAAGCTAAAATTAAAGATGTCAGGCTGTGAATCGGCGACATTGGAATTAACCAAAGCATAGAAATACTGGTATAGACTCGGTGTATTGGACACCATATCAGAGGGTGCCGTCAAAAAGGTGGACGTCTCATCAGGGTTACCATACACCGTCCTAGTAATGACCCCACCAGCATCAAGAGCCCATGACATCCCGGTCCTTGACGGAAATTGATCCAGAGTGATTCCATTTCCTGAATTATACCTTAATGTGATCGGAACGGCCGTCTTTCCGTTTCGTATTGTACCAATCGGAATTGTTGTATTTATTGCCCCAGTAGAATGATTAACTGGTAATCCGGAATAACGTGTCAATTCGTATGCATTAGGCGCAGGGGGTAAAATATCGGTTACCGATTGCCTTTCAAAAGATCCATTACCTACTTGGGCGGTAGCCTGACTATCTAGGAGATGGAATATTACAAGATGCAAAAAACATATTACTAGTTGACAAATCACTTTATTGTTCATGTTCTGTTTTTTTATTTTACTTTTTTAACAATCTTCGGAAAGTTAATTTTTTATATAAAAATTAATTATTGGCTAAAAGAGTTTGAATTTGCTTGAAGTTGGATTTGGGGGTATATTGATAAAATTTGTCGCGTTGTTATGTTGCCCGAAACTTATGATGTATATAACAAGATAGGTTATGATAAGAATGTATCTTTTCATTATTGTTTTTTTCTTAATTAAGATAATGGACTTGCATAACCTTTCTCTTCAATTTCTCAATTTCCTGGTTTTGTCTTTTCAGTTCCTTGTCTTTCTCGATCAGATGGAGAGTGAGTTCTTCTATTTTTTTCAATAGGGCTGTATTCATTTCTCCCAATGATACTCCTTCAGATTCTATTTCTGCCGCCGTCGGTATCCCTGGAAGGTGTCCGTTTGTTTTAATGAACTGTTCGATCACCCCAAGGCTTAAAAGTTCATAATCTGAATGGAAAACGTAATCAGGCCAGTTTGCCGCCTCAACCTTGATTTCCTTTGCTCGGATCTTCCCATTAACAGATAGTCTCTCCATTGGATTGTCCGTTCCTATCCCAACATTTCCAGCTATATTTTCTGCAAGTACCTTTCTCCAACCTGACCAACCGGAAGCTATGGTTCCCGTCCGGTAGGAAATTCCCGAAAGATTGGAAAATGCCAGTTCATGGGCGGGACCTCCGCTGTCATCGGACCAGCCACGTAGGCCTAAAATGGTATAATAGTTACTTGAAGGGAACCCGATCACTGTCCCCCTTTTAAATTGGGATGTCAACTTTCGTCCATAATCTAAGGGCAATGTCGCTACATCTCTGGTATCAGGGATCGAAAGGTAGGTCGATTGCGCGATTGAAAAACTTGGAAATAAAAATATTGATCCTAGCAACAGGATACAATGTCTTATTTTTAACATATAATACTGGCTTTCAAGTTAATAATATTGGTATTGGTCAGTTCGCGGATCCTTTTTGATCCATCATGTTCAAAAGTAATAATTAAAATAATATAAAAAGAGATTTATAATTAATTTTGTAATATTTGATCAACCTAAATATGTCCCGCAGTTTGAGGTCCCATAGTATTTCTTATCTTAAGTCTAACTATAAATTGAAAAATTGCCAATAATTTATGTCAATTCCATTATTTTATTTCATTATTAATGCTGGAAATTAGTTCTGAAAATTCCATACAGGATATAAGTAAATCTTCAAAAAACATCATTCATTGTTTGCTTTGACCACAACTAGTGAAACCTGACATTTTAACGAGCCTTTATCGACATATAATTTAACCGATTTAATAAAAAATTTACTTTCAATGTCCTTTAAAGATTTCTCAATCTCTTGATATGTCCCAATTAACATTACTTCTCTTTCCAGAATCTTATGGTTGGTTTTTATTTCGGGATTTTCAAAATTTACCCTTACTTCATCATCCCTTATAACATCATTTAGGCTCGAAAGCAGACCAATGCTCCAAGTCGTGGAGTCGGCCGTATAAAGAGATAGCAAACTATCCTGCAATATCACCTTATCAGAAACAATTTTCTTATTCGAATGAATCCATGGATTATTTTCAAGGTTATCCTCAGTATTATGATAATCTCGAATCAACCGGTAGGTTTTTCCAAAAGCAAGCAACCAGGATATTAATAGCGCAACGATTGCAAAAACAATCAATCCCTTATTCTTCTTCCCGTATGTCCAATCCCTAAAGTTCATTTCGGTATTTGATATTTAGCATAAAATCCATCAAGTTGCTCCTTGGGTCGTTACGGAGAACAAACCGGTTGATTTCGACCTGATCAACCCAAGGTAGGTTCCGAAGCACCCTGGTCCAATCTTCAAGCTGATCCAGCGAAAGGCTGCTGCCCGAAATTTTAATCAGGTATGGGTTTATTTTTTCATTTTGTTTGCTGGATAATCTTCGTTCCAAAGCAGGATTTATCTCAACTCGCTGAATTTGCAAACCATCCCTATCCTTAAGGGATGACATTAACTGATTGATAAGCCATGATTTTCGGATGCCCGAATTCCATCCCATTTCCCTCAGAAGTGAGTCATTTAGTTTTGATTTCATATTCAATTCCTCCAATTCTCCCCGGGATAAGGTATTTTCTCTCGATTTTGAATCTATCCATTCAAACTTAGAACTGTAATGGGTGAATAATAACGTATTAATCACTAGTAAAAATAAAAGTATACTTAGAAAGGCGATGGAATTAACTCTAAATTTTAGTTTTTGTCTGTACTCGTATAATTCACCCTCCAAATTTGGGTCTTCAACGGCATAATCCTCAAGATATGGCTGTAGGAGCAACGAAAAAGCAAGAGCATAGGAAATGATGTAATTTTCCTTCATCTCTGTTCCCTGAATTTTTAGTAGAAATTTACGGCTAGTTTGGGGGTTATACTTATAAGATTCCCATAAGCCAGAGTCCGTTTCTATCGAAATTTCATGACCTGCGAACTTGTACAGCCCGGAATACCCATTCATTGATTCCAATATATTTTCACTCACAAAAGGACCTAGAAACACCTGAAAAACACGGCAATACAGGGAATTAAATTTTTCCAGAATATCCGTATACAGCTCCTTTCTTATTAAACTCAACCAGCCCTTAGAAAAGCCTTTAAAATAGGTAAATAGATAATCTTCATCTGTGAAATTGGGAAATACATCGACCAGAGATTTATCCGTTATCTCTTCCGTTTTTGGCACCTCTTTAATTAATACACCCCTGCCCTGCAGTTGGATAGCGATAGGAATAGCTTTATAGCCTTGTAAGAAATCCAGTAAGGTATCCCAACTTTGAAAAGATTCATTTAAAAGTATCTCGATCTCATCATTGGTCTTTTTAAGGTAACTCAGATGAAAGCTGCATTGACTGTCAGAACCCAGGAAGATACTGATCCCTATTGATTCCTTTAATTCATATAGACCTTTAATCTTAGCCAAGATTCCCATACAACACCTTAATAAATGATAATAGGTTTAAGAAAAACGACAGAGACAACTTTTCTTGTTGTTTTTTCTTTACTGCTAAATAACCATCGAAGAACAGGTATTCTTGAAAGAAGTGGCACTCCGCTACCCGTATCACTGTTCTCCATACGTTCGATCCCGCCAAGGACAATCATATCTTCATTTCTGGCACGTACGATCGATTGGAACTTGCTGGTCGAGGTAGGAGGGGGCTGGTTTATGGCAGTGTTGCCGATAAAGTCAGTAATATCTACATTTATATCCAATGTGATCTGATCATTTCCCGACACGACCGGTCTAATGGTGATGTCCATATTTGCCTCAACGGGGGTATACTGCTCGGTCGTAATGGTATTCGATTGTAGGGACGGAATAACGTTCATGGTCTCAGTTTTGTAGTACCGTTTGCTTCCTATGCTCAATGTGGCATTATGACCATTTAAGGTGGAGAGCTTGGGTACCGATCGCATCTCTACGTTCTGATTTTCTTCTAGTGCTTTTAATGTCACATAGAAATTTGGCGAGACCCGTCCCAGGTTAAAAGTGCTGTTTCTACCGATCTGCGACAGGAATCGGTTGATTCCACCTGATCCAAAGGTAAAATCGATACCTTCACCCAATAATTTACCGCCGTATCTTGTTGTGCTATCTGCAATGCCTGCACTGATTCCTGTTTTAACGGTATTTCCCTTTTGAATGTCCAAGATCGTGACTTCAATCAGTACCATAGGTACCAGCTTATCAAGCCTTTTGATATAGGATTCAATTTCATTGATCTGTGGAGATGAACCTGACAATAACAGCATATTCTGTTCTTTAAATTCCTTGATCTCCACATCCCTTCTCCATTCGTTGGGAATCATGGCGAGCACTGTATCCAAGGATCGATGTTGCAATTGGACAATTCTGCTATCTCTCAGTCCTTCCATCTTTCGGTCGCCAATGAGGTACATCCCATTTTCCTTTTTATAGGTATAAGGAGTGGTCTTAAAGATTGTGGTCAGAAATTCATCGAACGATACATCACGGACATTCGCACTGACCTGGCCCTGAATAGCCGAATAAATAAAATAATTTACCTCAGCGTCTTGTGATGCTCGCTTTATAACCTCAATAATGGGTGTATTTTCGGCCTGAATGGTAAATCTTTTCCCTGAACTGGTGGTTTGCCCATAGACCGTAAACTCACCGGTAGTCACCATGTTCTGCATTGGATCCTGCATCGGGTTGACGGAATTGCTCCGGTAACGCACTGCGGTTTCTTTATCCTGATTGATGAAAAGCTCCTCTCCGGGAATTAGTCTTTCAAACACATATACACCGTCCTGGGTCAGGTTATACCTTAAATTATTCGCAAATGCTAATTTTTCCAATGCAATCTCAAAAGGAGCTGCTTCAATGTATCCACTGACTACCTGTTCTTGTAAGGTGGTGGGAACTACGATATTCCTGCCCGATAGATTGGATATTAATTGCGCAACATCCAACAATTTATCGTTGCTGAGTTCATAGTGCAGCGTTCTTTCGGAGGTATTATACGAAATCTTAAGTTCTTTCGGAATAGTAATTGGTTCAACGCCTTGCATGGCACTGATCGACATAATGGTTCCCACGACCTGTATATCCAGTTGATAGTTTTTGCTCAAGAATAATAAAATATTCAAAGGGGTTTCCCCTTGAAAATTGTTGGCAATGTTTATTTGAAGTCCCGGATCCACATTGATGTTCAACCCATTGGATTCCGCAAGTGCCCTGACGAACTCCTGAATAGAGACTCCCGAAACTGAAAGCCTTACTTTTTCATTCATTCCCGGACTCATAATCGCTACGGCACGTAAACGCTCTTCGACCTGCTGAAACCGCTGTTCCAAGGTCTGTTGAGCAGATAGGGTTGATATCGATCCTATAACAAGTAATAGGAGGATACAAATCTCACGAAAACTTTTCATCAATAATTAATTAATAAAGGGTAAATCTCATCTATACTGGTCAGTTTATTTGCAAATATTTCGAACGCATTAAAACCCAAAGTTTTAACTTTTCGCTGATCTAGAAGGTCGTCCACTACCAAGTTCTCTTTTTTAATTTCTTCGGCCAATTCCCGATCCATCGGTATAATCTCGTATACAGCTCTCCTTCCCTTATAACCAGTATAGTAACATTGACTGCACCCGACAGGTACGGCATATTCGTCAACGGCATAAAATGGGATAAACTGCCGTGGAAATAGTGAATCGTCAAAAGGTTTTGTAACCTTACAGTGAGGACACAGCAAACGAAGCAATCGTTGGGCAACCGTTGTATTTAACGTATTTGCGATCAAGAATCCAGGTATTCCCATGTCGATGAGCCTGGAAACCGTCCCCCATGCTGAATTCGTATGGATGGTAGAAAGGACCAGGTGTCCGGTCAGCGCAGCCCGGATTGCCATATTGGCCGTGTCGGGATCTCGGATTTCACCGACCATGATAATATCCGGGTCCTGCCTTAGAAATGTCCGCATGGCGGCACCAAAAGTAAGCCCGATATTTTCCCGAAGCTGCACCTGATTGATTCCCTCCAGGGTATACTCGATTGGGTCTTCGATGGTTATTATATTGTTAGTTTCCTTATTCAGGTATTTTAGGGTAGCATACAACGTAGTCGTTTTTCCGGAACCCGTCGGACCGCTAATCAGTAAAATTCCGTTTGGTTTTTTTACCCCCTGCAGATAATTGGAAAGATCCTCCAGGGTCATGCCTAAGGATTCAATATGAATATTGGTGGCATCATTGTTCAACAAGCGAAGGACAACCTTTTCACCGTGAAGCGTTGGCAGGACCGAAACACGCATATCGAAATTCTCTCCATTTTTGGAATAATGGATCCTTCCATCCTGCGGCAACCTTTTTTCAGCAATATCCATATTGGACATAATCTTGATCTTGTTTACCAAGGCGGGATAATCACTTTTTATTACTGAATACCGTTCCACCATCATGCCGTCTATCCGAACGCGAACCCTCCCCCTATCCTCAAAACTTTCTATATGTATATCACTGCTTTTTAACTGCTTGGCCTCTAAAATCAGATTATCTAAAAAGTTATTGTCAAAGGATAATTGTTTAGCAACATGGACCTGCACCGTATTATAATTCTCAAAATAATACAGTTCCAAGAAACGTTCAATCACAGCTGGTTCAGTCTTCTCCAGCATAAACGAAAAATCAAGAATCATCGATAACTCCTCCTCAATGTCATCCCCTGGATTGTCTGAGACCAAAACAGTGATATCTCCCCTTTTAGCCACTGGAACAACGCGATAGTGATGCGCCACCTTTCGCGGCACCGTCATAATCAGTCCCTCTTCTACCGAAGTTATTTGAAAATCATCCAAAACGTACTGTTTAATAATTTAGGCTGTGTTAAACATCTTTTTGTAAATATAAAGGATTTACAAAAAAAGAAAAATTGAATTATAGAATATTTAGAAATTCTTTAAAACTAAATAGCTTAAAGTAATCCAGAGTTATATAAAGCGTAAAACAGACCGACTGCAATCCAGCTAATGGTATATGGTTTTCTTTTCCCTGAAATTTAAAAATTATTGGGGTTAGCAGCAAACTTATAAACAGGCTGGCAATAAAAAAAAGAATATAGGAGATGATATCAAAGTAAAAACCGGTCACGATAAAAAAGAGCATATCTCCAAGTCCCAAATATTGAGAGAAAAGATTGACCAACTTCTTTTCCTTTATAGAGAAATACAAAGTCAACAAAAGCATGAGAAATGCAATAAATGCAAAGCATAAAATTGTATTTTCTATGAAGGCATTAAGATCTATTCTCTTTAGGGAATAACCCAGTATGCCGATCATCAACAAAATATACCAGGCCAAATGCACCATTCGGTTGCAGAAATCCTCAACAGCTATAGCAGTACATCCCACTAGAGCGATCACTAACCAAATCACTTAATCCGCCGTTACTTCTTTCAAATTTTTATCCTGGTCAATCTCCCACACATTGAACACTCCATCACCATCAAAATCTACAACGGAAGTCGCTCTGGCCAAAAAACCTTTATTGTCGGCCTCAATAATCTCAATCTTATAGTTGGCTTTTCCGTCCTCTCCCTCGCTCACCAATTTCTCCTGTATGAATCCAATCTCCTGAATATCGGATGTGTATTTGGACTTCTCGTAGAAATAATTCTTTTGTAGCGTTTGGACATGTTGGAGCTGCATCTTGGCTTCTGTACTTTTGGCTTTTGAAATCAAAGGCAATAAATTGGGCAGTACCAACAGGATTAGGATACCAATGATCAAAAGAACGACCAATATCTCCGTTAATGTATACCCCTTGACTTTCTTAAATAAAATTTCTTTCATAATTTAGATTTATTAAGCTCAAAAGTAATGATTCTTTTATTTACAATCTAGTTCATCATTTCTTTGTTTCCACTGATTCTGGCGCTGTACAGGCGGTCGGATTGTTTCTTCTTACATTATAGACTTATAAACCAATAAGTTAAAAGGTCTTACTCGGGCTTGATGGCCATTTGTTCTCAATAACTCTATTTTCTAGAGCTTGATGACATAGACCTAAATCGTCCAAAATTCTCACTTGTTTTTCAATTTGAATATTCTTTTCGATTAAATGGAGTGTTAGTTCTTCATTATATTTAAGTAGTATTCTGATCAGATCGGATATTAAAAGCCAGTTCTTCTCAATTTCCTTTGCAGATGAAATTCCGGCAAGATGACAGTTTCATAATCTGGTTCAAACTTAATCAAACCAATTGGTTGTCTCAACCTTGATTTTCTTCGCCCTAACCATACCCTTTACCGAAAATTTTACATTTGGTGTATCCTTTCCTTTCCCCAAAATCTACCTAGGTAAAATGGAAACAATGGGATTAGTATATGATTCTCCATAAAACTGTAATAAGCGGTTTTTTTTTCCCGTCCAGTTTATTTCCCCAGGTTCCAATATATACAAATCCAAGGTTGTCATTCAGGTGGCTCATTGGGTATCCCCAAACCCAATCACCGTTAATAGTATGCCAATTACATAATATGTTCATACATGAAGCAGGAGCATCAAGACCTATCGTCACATTATTGTAAGGAACATACTGTTAATTATAAGGAACCACAAACCGCATAAAATCATGTTAAAAATCTTTCATAGTTTCATATTATTTTTTCTCAAGTGATTTTAACCTCTCGTTTAAAGAATCAATCTGCCCTTCCTTTTCAATTAAATAAAGTGTCAATTCTTCGATTTTCTTTAAAAGTATCGCGTCCATTCTACCCAAATCTATCCCCTCCTTTTGAACCTGTACTGCCGAAGGGACTTCTGGGAGGCGACCATTTTCCCTTATATAACTCCTAATTTGATCCAGGGAAGGAAGGTGGTAACCTTCTTCGAAAACATAATCTGGCCAAGGGGTGGCATCTACTTTTATTTCTCTTGCCCTGACCAGCCCGTTTACTGTAAGTTTTGCTGTAGGATTTGTTGTACCTATACCCACATTTCCGTTGAAACCAACGACCAAATAATCATTAATCGCCATCTTCCCGGCCTTGGTTTCAGCTCTAACTGTGCCCCCTCCGTTAGTTAAAGTTCCGGTATAAGGTTTTGCGATATTCCAACCATAGGTGTCCGAAATTATGAACAATGCTGCTACATCCCTTGTAAAATTAACCTCAATATATGTCGAATCGGCATCATATGTAATTCGTGCCCCCGTCCAATAACCCGCTGAACTATTTGATTTTATAGATATCCCAGCAACTGTGGCCCAATCTTTAAACCATTCAATGTCCAATTGATAAGGAGTAGATGTACTTCCAACTGTGTAAATGCTGACCTTTCCGAAACCTCGACCACTTGCGCTATTGACATAGGCAACTCTCTTCCATCCCGAAGAACCAACAGAAGCTGTGGAGGGCGTTTGTGAAAAAATAACATTTGGAACCAAAATCGCAGCGAGGATTAAAAAGTAAAGAAATTTCATAATTTAAGTATATAAGGATATTTAGGTCTTGATAATTTACAATCCTATGAACGAATTATTCACTGTATTCTCAGTTTGAATTTAAAGAATCAATTTCCTTTCTTAATGAATCTATCTCTTTATCCTTATCAATCAAATAAAGAGTTATCTCTTCAATCTTTTTTAATAGAATCTTATTCATCTCCCCTAATGATATCCCATTACTTTCAGCATCAAGGGCTGAAGGTACACCAGGTAAATGACCATTTTGCTTGATAAACTCTTCTGTTTCTTTTAATGAAGGAAGGTGATGATCTTTTTTAAATACATAATCTGGCCAGCCCGAAGCATCAACTTTTATCTCTCGAGCCCTAATATTCCCATTGACGGCTAACTTCACATTAGGAGAAACTGTTCCTATCCCAACATTTCCGTTAGGTAAAAATACCATGTAAGGATTTGTATGTGTTTTGCCAATAAAATTGTAATATAAAGTTGATATTCCATTTACGGCATTACCCGTAGATCCAAAATACACGAATTTTTCAGAGTCGTTATGATTGCTGATAGAAAACCCCCGAATCCACCCTGTAGTAAGGTTCGGCCAATTCGTTAAAATGTTTACCCCAATTGCTGGAGCGTCCAGACCTATCCTAACATTGTTGTAGGTGACGTTTTGACCAGATGAATAAAGTCCTAATAGCAAGCCGGAAAATAATAACAATGTCTTTAAAATTTTCATCTTATTCTATGTTTTAAAGTGTATTCAGTCTTTTTTCAATCTTGTTTATCTCTTCCTCCTTCTGGATCAGGTGCCTGTCAATCCCTCTGTTATTTTTAACAGGATACGTTTTATTTCTCCTAGTGAAAGCCATTTTGCCACGAACTCCTTGACGGAATCTCGGGAAGGTGTTTATTTTCGTCCGATGAATTCCTCTATTTCGCTCAGGGTCATTTTTCTATAGTCCGGTCCAAATAAATAGTCAAGCGAGTTTGGATGTTCCCATCCGTCACCTCTTGACCCCTGATTTCCCATTAACAGATAGTCTCTCCATTGGATTGTGAGTTCCTACACCAACAAATCCAGCAGTCTTTTCCACGATTACCTTTCTCCATGCTGCTCAGCCAAAAGCAGATGTTCCGTCCCAATAGACAATTCCTGTTTGAGAATGCAAGTTCGTGAGCAGGTCTACTAACTATCGTCTGTCATGCCCTTAATCCCATCCTGTTAATATAAACTGCAAATGGGAATCCGACGGCTGTTCCCTGTTGAACTGTACCATTACGTTCAATGAATAACCTGCTGGTAGTGGCACCACATCCCTGGTATCCGGTACAATTAGTGGGGAAGACTGCGCATTTGCTATGAAAGAAAAAAAACCCGAAATAAATATTGAAAGGCTGTTCTTGGGCATATGATTGGTTTGTTAGTACTTAAGGCTAACAGTATTGTGCTACAATACAATAATTTCTACTTGGATTAAAGGTAATGATTAACAAATAATATTTCAAATTATTTCAGAAAGAAAGAGGGATTATTTTCAACTTTTTTATTCTCTGGCCATTTCTTCATACTCATTAAGATTTTGAATGAATCCTACACCAGCAAAAGCTACTATATAACATTGATAGGAAGTTTGAATCCAACCCAAAAAAATAATAATATCTACTACCGGATATCTGTTCCTTTCTTATAATACAACAAGTCTTTTATTTCCTTTTTCTTAAATATCAGATGGAGAACGGAATTATACCACGTATTGGAATGACACATCAGGCTAAACAATCCAATGATTTAAGTTATGGTAGGTAACAAATACTTCGACCGTGAATCTTTTCGGAGCGTACCTCTTTGGTCCAATCTATCCAAGCCTCCAATTGGGCGGTTGTAGAAGAACCTTCTATTGCTACGGTATAAGGATGTTAGGGTCCACTCCAGCAGCTGAATACGGAAGATCCTAGTTACTGTCCAATAGAAAGGGGAGCTATAGATTAACAATCCCGTCTGCGTGATCGAAAACCTCATGTCCACAATAAACACCATATCTTTTGAAGGGAAACAGCAAAACGGGTACATTTGAATACATCAAAGCTGCTAACGGAATAATTAACCACAGATTTTTTAACGTACCTAAAGTTCCTTAGAATGGAAAATACATTGAGTTATCTAAATTTTTTAAAAGAGAAAGGCAGGCCATTATCTGAAATTAATCCAGGTAGTGATGAAATCGCATTGGCCGTTGATGATGCTTTGCAAGCAATAGAGTTATTAAAAGATAATCAAACAGCAATTTTAGGAGGGGGTATACTTTCAGAGGATAGCGGAGAGCTTATTTATGCTTATCAGCTTTGGGGAGAAGAATATCATTACTTGAATTGGTATTGTGATAGAATAGACAATGAGAGGGAAGATGATTATTTAAAAAGGAGCTATACCTTAGCACAAGAAGGTATTACAAATGCCCACGCAACAGCTGAAAACCTTAAAAAGAAATGTTACATAGTTTTTGTAACTGAATGACTTAACCGCCAAGCTGTAAGCCTGGCGGTTTTGTTTTACATCAAGAAATCTTGCTTGCTTTGATAAAATGGTCAACGGTATTGAGCAGGCATTCCTTTTCCTTTTCGGGGAGTGTTGCAATATCCTGAAACCTCTTTAACATAGCGGGGTCTTTAAACAGGACGGCCTGTTCGTTCTCTCCCAATAGGTAGCCCACTGTCGTATCTAAAATCTTAGCGAGTTTTTTGGCAGCTTCGATAGAAGATGTCATCTCATAGCTTTCATATTTTTTATAACGTGTTTATTTTCTTCAGTTAAAAACGTTCATAATACATCTGGTATCACCAACAGCCATGAAAGTCACGGGCTCATAGTCCCAATAGGCATTTAGCCAAAACGGTATCTTAGTATCCATAAATATAAGACCTTTGGCTGTCAGGGGATTACCCTTTATTCTTGATCGTGGTTGTGGACTGGATGTCCACAAAGACACAGTAGTTGCTACAATTAAAGGCAGTGATTTTGATACAGAGACAAAAACCTTCTTAACTTTTATGGATGACCTGTACAATTTAGTGGAATGGCTCCAGGTACATTCCATTACACAGGGTAGAAAAGAGAGCACCGGGGTCTACTTGCGACCTGTTTACGCAGTTTTGGAAGACTATTTTCAATCCTACTGGTCAATGCCCGGCATGTCAAAAATGTTCCGAGAGAGAAGACCGACAAGAAGGATAGCGAATGTATCACCAAACTGCTTCTTTCGGGTCTACTGAAGGAAAACTTCATCCCACCACAACATATCCATGAGCTCAAGGAGCTTTTTCGACATAGACGTAAGCTTATCACTATGCGGACCGCATAAAAGAAACGGTTACAGAACATCCTTGAATCCGCCAACATCAAACGGTGGAGCGTAGTCAGCGACGTATTTGGAGTAAGCGGTATGGAAATGGTCAGGGCCATGGCCAAAGGTCACCTCGATCCTTTGCTATTGGCAAGAGATTACACTGACCATAGACGGTAGGTATAAGTGCCGTTTATTCCCTGTACAAAGAACCGTTTTTACAAACTATTAAAGTAGCTTTATCCAAAGAGTTATTGACACATTCAGAGTATGTACAAGTTTTGCATAGTTTTAATAGTGTGGAAAACGCCCGGGTATACCTGATGAGTGATCTACTTAATAAGTCAACCAAATATCAAAATTTATAGTATAGCAAAAAAAACCAACAACATGATATAAGCTAAAGGGTATGCTGCCCAAAGCAGTACATTGGGCGTAACCCCTTTTTCATTCGAGCGGAATGTTCCTCGTGAGAAACAAAGTGTTTTGAAATAGTCTCTAACAACATGTTCTTATCCTGTTGGATATTTTGAGCATATAACTTACTATAAACTGTCAAATGTAAACCAATGCTTAAGAAGCTAAGGAAAAATGAAAAAGAATATTTCATAAAATATGTTTACAATTAACATTTAGCAATAGCACTATTTAAACCATTATAACAGGTTTTAGCACCTATTGGACAGTGCTAAAACTAGTTCAGAATTTGATATAAATTATCATGACCAATGAGTAAAAAGTAAGATAATCCCGTTAACTTTCAATACCATATTCTTTTGAACTCGCACCCTTTGAAATTTTCTTAATCTCTTTTTTAAGCATCTCAATTTCATTTTCCTTTTCAATAAGGTGAAGGGTAATTTCCTCCAATTTTTTAAGCAATAGCTTATTAAACTCTCCAAGGGATATTCCATCAGCCTCTACCTCTTCAGCTGTTGGGACATCGGGTAAATGACCATGATTCTTAATAAACTCAGCGGTCTCTCTAAGAGGAGGCACTCTATATTCATCCTTAAATACATAATCTGGCCAATTACTGGCTTCAACCTTAATTTCCTTTGAACGTATCTTCCCATTCACAGCTAGGTCGAAATCTCCAGGGGTATCGGTCTTGACACCAACCTTCCCTGCAAAATAGAAATTCTCACCGCTATTTGCATTGTTCAATAGTGAGGCAATGGTTGGTTCATTTCCATTGACCTCTTCTACCCGCGGTCCATAAAAGTATTGTCTATCATTGGCATTATTATCATAGAACAGGTAAGATCGTATCTTATTCGTCGTACTTCCAGAAATTGATTTGTAATCCGTTATGGATACAACTTTTTTTCCAGTAATTCCATCATAAATCCCACCCAGGCTGACCGTGGAGGCATCGGTACTGGCATGAATATATCCTACGATTAAATACCACCTGTTCAATTCCGGCAAATCTCCATTCCAGAAGTACGCATTGCTATTTAATGTTCCTGCTAAAGTGTTCACATTTCCGCAACCAAAATAACTACTTCCATCCGCGGAGTTTGTCTTTTTCATCCAGATGGTATAGCGGTACATTTTTTTGTTGTCCATGGAAAAATCAGTACTGTTAAAACCGCCGTCGTTATTTCCGTCCCCACTCGGTAAGGCCTTCCAGAGGACTGCTCGGTTCCCTTGGGGGCCATCCCCCCATTCCCTGAGGTTTTCAGTAGTGGGACCATTTAAGGTAAAACCAGCAATTGGCCCTTCACCTGCGGTCCACTCATTTAAGTTCAATAAATTTTGTGAAAAACCCCTTTGCATGCCGCAAAGCAGAATTGCAATAAAAAATAACTTTAAAAATTTCATTTCTAAATCGGATAATTTGGCTTGGCAATTATTAATGGATCGATGTAAGATACTAAAATTCTTTAAAAGAAATATAAAATTTATTTTTAACAGATCCGACCATAAATATCATTAATAAAAAATCCGTGAAATTCATATTGATGGTATAAAAAAGAAGGAAAATATTTGAATGTTATAATTACATTTGTACCGTTATCCACTGAATTATCGAAACACATCAGTTCTTTCAAGGTATAAGTCATCTTTTATAATTTACTGTCCGTTCAAATTAAAAATGAGAAAAACGCCTTAATTTCCTTAGCATCTTGAAGATCAATTAAACTTTTAATCTAAAACGCCTATACAATCTTACAAGATATATATATATATTTACCCTACACTTAACATTATGAATAAGCTGGTTTATTATTTACTGTTTTTTTTATTGATAACCTCTTGTGCCGATTTTATAGAATATCCCTTGGAAAAGGAAACTGTAGAATTGAAAGCACCCGCGGATGACCTGAGTACCAGGGACTCTGTTATCACCTTTTGGTGGAATACGCATCAGGATGCCAAATATTATAGAATACAGATCGTATCTCCCAGCTTTGAAAACAGTGCGCAGTTAATCGTTGATTCCCTTGTTGATAAGAATCAATTCCAGATCCAACTAAATCAGGGCGTATATCAATGGCAGGCAAGGCCTGAAAACGATGGTTCCGTAGGTTTATTCCAGGAACGGCGAACTTTACGTATTATTAAGTAATGAAAGATAAAAAGCATAACATTTATTTCCTTTTTGCCTTAGTACTTGGGATATGGGGCTATGTGATCTATGTGGTCTTTTCAAAATTTTCGGATCATGATCCGCTTCCCATATCCAATAAGGGCGTAGTAGAGGTACGATCGAATTTGGACACTTATCGATGGAAGGAAGATCTTACCTATGACGACATTCTGTCCGATGATTTCTTTCAGGAGATATCCTCAACCGATAATAAACCTGATGAACAAGCTGATCAGGATGAGGAGCAGATTTTACCTATGGAAACCTATGACCCTTTGGCCTATGCCCCGGCCTTAGATATCCAATACTTGGGTTTTATCGAAAACTTAAACATGAATAAAAAAGTGGCTTTAGTTCAGATTACAGGAAAACAGCACTATCTGAAGACCAAACAATCGATTGATGGTTACACAATTCTATCGATTTACCCACATGAAATAAAGGTCAGAACCAATTCTCAAACAGTAACCATTTCCAAACAATGAGACCGCTAAAATTTATCATCCCCGTGATCATCCTATTTTCTTGTTCAAAGATTGCTTTCAGCCAATATCAAAGGTCGGAATATGAAAAATTATTGGATATAAAGAATAGGATAACGATCAATCATGATGAAAGGAGATTGGAGTCTTTTTATATAACAGATGAAAAGACAATTGTACGATCGGAAAAATTCTATTACTGGTACCAATCAAGAAAGGTCCAAAGGACACAGGGTGGATTTTCAGGCAAATTACTTCATGGGAGCTATCAAGAATTTTCTGGGAATAAGCAATTACTTAAACAAGGATTTTACAGGAAAGGCCTGCCCCATGGAGAATGGAAATATTGGTCCGACAGCCAGCACCTCCTAAAAGAAGAGCATTGGAGCAAAGGCAACCTGAATGGACTGGTCAGCCTTTACAATGAAAATGGGGTCCTCTCAAGGAAAGGCCCGATGAAGGATGCCCAGTGGAATGGAAAAATACAGGTTTTGGATACTGTGGTGAATGATTATCAATGGAAATATTATCGCGAAGGGATCGAAATCAGTGCGGAGGAATATATCGATAAGAATATATTCCGAAGGACGGCAAATTTCTTCAACTCACTGTGGGATAAGGTATTTCTAGGTAACAGGAACGATAAGATCCCCCCATCTGAAAACCAAGAAATATTACCAGACTTAGATTCCAATTAAATGCTGAAGGCCTCTTCCCTACAGATCTCCGTTATTATCTCATTGATACTAGCTATTTTGTTAGGAAGTCTTATTCTGATGTTCTATTACTTTAGGACCCAACAGCAGAAATTCGACAGATGGGAAAACTTAAATACTGACGTGGAGACCGCTACAACATTATCGCTTTCAAATTATTTTGCAAACACTTCCGGAGATACCGTGATCTATTTGCCCCTACGTTCCAATGATTCGGTCAAGATCAATAAAAAATTTTGGGGAATGCTCGAAGTTGCCTCGATTACCGCAGTTGAAAATTTGGACACATTGAAAAGGAGCTTTCTTATCGGAGAGAAGCCCCTGGATTCTACCATCCTTTATATCGCCGATGAAGACCGTCCGATATACATCAGCGGAAAAACTAAAATCCAGGGAAATGCCTTCTTGCCAAAGTCAGGGATCAGACCTGCATTTGTTGACGGGCAATATTACGATGGAATCAAAAAATTGGTTGATGGCAAAATCTTGGAAAGTTCCCATAAAATGCCTCAGGTGAACCATGAAATATTACGTTCCATCGAATCCAATTTCAAAGGTATCCATGATAATAACCGGCCGCTATTAAATGGTACTCCTGTCCTGAAGAACTCCTTTTTTAATGAGACCCAATTTTTCAGGATAAAATCTCCACTGGTGTTAAACAGGGATTCAATAAACGGTAATATTGTGCTGGTCTGTGACAGTGCCATTACCATAACAGGGCAAACAGTATGGGAAGATGCGATCGTCTTTGCGCCCGTTATAAAAATTGAAAGTAATTTCAGGGGAAAGGGCCAATTTTTCGCGACCGATTCTTTGGTGATCGGGAAGGATGCCGTTCTGGATTACCCTTCGGTAACAGGACTTATTGCGAAAGATAGCGTCAATTCAATGGCTAAAATATCCATTGGAGAGAATACAAAGATAAGTGGCCTGGTATTCCTTTATCGGGAAGAGTTAAATGAGCAAATGGACTTGATCGAGCTCGGAAAGAACAGCAACATCCAAGGAAATATCATAAGTTTTGGTCAGCTTAAATATTCGGATCCGCTTGAGATTAATGGTAGTCTATATTGCTATAGAGTTATAACGGAACGACCGAGTTCGCTCTATGAAAATTATTTGATAAATTTAACCCTGGAGCGAAAGAAACTGAATCCCTATTTTATCAGACCCTATTTTTTTTCGGGAGACCATAATCTTGAAAAAGGCATTGTATCATGGCTGAATTAAAACGTAGAAAGAAGTATCACCTGAAGTCCTCAACCTTGATTGAGGTTCTTATTGCCATGATTATTTTGCTCACCGTATTCTCCATAGGTATACTCATTTTTACCAAGCTGACTACTTCAATCAAGAGCAATAGTAAACAGGACGTTCAGTGGATGATGAAGCAGATCAAATCTCAATATCTCAACGACCCGGATATTCAAGATCCTGAAACTGCTTGGGAACATCATAATTTTACCGTCCAGGAGGATAGCCTTACAGGTTATCCCGATTTGAGAAAAATAACCATTTATGCAATGGACTTCAATCAGGATAGGCTTACCGATAGCCTGGTGTTCTTAAAGAGAATCTATGAAGAATAAATTACATCTGTCTGCATTTACGTTAATGGAACTTACCATTGCTATGTTGATTTCAGCAATATGTCTGGGAATTGCATTCTTTATTTTGAATAGCTTTTATAAATTTGGCTCGGTTCAACAGAAAGAAAGGACGGAGAATTTAAATGTCAGTCATTTTTATCATCATATGAACAAAGAGATACTCAATGCTGACGAAGCATATTTCTTGGACAATGTCGTAATGCTCAAAAGGAACGATTACATTTCCAAATACATAATTATGGATTCCTTAATAATTAGAAAGCAGGGGGACCTGACTACAGATTCCCTACATGGTGTAATAGAAGATATTCAACCTGAATTTGTGAAAGGCATGGATAATGAATTAATACAGGCAATTACCATAACCTTAAAAACCAAAAATAGATTGATTCCCTTTGTCCTGTCAAAGGATTACAGTGCAGAAAAATTGATCAAAATTTCCAACTAGCTGCTCTAATTATGTCGAAGGTCAATATCTCACGGTACAAAAAAGTCCAGCACCGCGTGTCCAAATCAAATCCAAAGGGGACTCATCGTAAAACTGAAGGCAAATTTGACCTCTTGGAATTTCTTAATAGGGATATCAGCTTTGGAAACAAGCAGCTATCGGATAAAAAAAAAGAAGAATTCTATCTTGAATTTAGCACACTTCTCTTATCGGGAATCGATATTCGAACAGCATTTGATTTAATACTGGTTGATCAAAAGAATAAAAAAGGAAGATCGGTCTTTGAACATATTCAAGAGGACGTCATTGCAGGATTCAGTCTCTCGGAAGCCATTTATAAAAGCAATAAATTTAGTTCTTATGAAGTGCACAGTATAAAAATAGGGGAAGAAACTGGGAAAATTGGCGATATTCTACAAGAGTTGGCACTTTATTTTAAAAGCAGGATCTCTCAACGCAGAAAAATCGTTTCCGCCATAACCTATCCCCTTATCGTTCTTCTGACCTCCTTTGGAGCCGTATTCTTTATGCTGAAATTTGTCGTGCCGATGTTTGCCGATGTATTTAAGAAATTTGGAAGGGAACTTCCCTGGGTGACGCAGTTTATCCTCAATATTTCAGAGCTGATAGATGCCACGTTCTATTTAAACATTCTAGTAATTGCATCCATAATATTCATTTTATACTACAGTCAGAACAAACTATGGTTCCGCAAATGGTCATCATGGATCATTTTAAGGATTCCGTTTGTCAATGAAATCGTAAAAAAAATCCATTTGGCGCGATTTGCAAATACGATGAGATTATTGATCAGTACGAATATTCCTTTGATTCAAGCTATTCAATTGCTCCAACAAATGACCGAATTCTACCCCATACAGATTTCCCTGGATAAAATTGAACAATCGATACTTCATGGTCAAAGCCTTCATTCCAGCTTGGAAATGTTCGACTTTTATCCAAAGAAAATGATTCAGTTGATTAAGGTCGGGGAAGAAGTCAATAGGCTGGATTTCTTTTTTGAGAAAATATCTCACCAGTACACTGAGGAAATTGAGTACAAAACCTCAACCATATCAACTGTTATGGAGCCGTTGATAATTATCTTTCTGGGCTTGGTAGTTGGATTGATTTTAGTAGCGATGTATCTGCCGATGTTCCAAATGAGCAATAGTTTTTAATTTATAACTGTCTATTTTATCAAGGCTAATCTAACAGACCAGAATTCGAAAGGAAGATAAGATAAGACTTAAGATAGCTTTAGGCGCACCTGATATGTTTATCTTGCATTCATTTAATCCCTTAGGGAACTTTACAGGTTTTGTCCCTTGATTTGCCAATTTTTACCGTCCATTTGTACTTTTAGTATCCCTAAATAATATAAAAACCGTCCATTTGATAAAAATAATTTCGAGATTATTTTTATCAAATGAAAAAAAATAATCTAATTTAGCGTTAACCAATCATTAACAATCAATGAATCTTTTATAGACCAGTTATATTAACTACTAAAGAGTTTTATCTTTTTTTTCAAGATTATAATTTTCGTTCTGAAAAAAATCATTGGAACCAGATAGCCCTCTTGTTACTAAAAAATCAATATCAAATCCAATTGAACCCAAAGATGAAAATTATTTTTAAGAGTGTTTTACTGCTTTGTACAATATGCTTAGCTTCTCTAAATTGTTCAGCCCAGGAATACCTGAAGGAATTCCTGAACCATCTTACGCCGTTGTCACCTGAGGCAGCTTCTATTCAAAAATTTGGCAATATGCCTTCTGACCTGAATACCGGTACGCCCATTATTAATGTTCCAGTTTACAGTTATACCAATAAGGATCTGAATTTGAACGTTAATTTAAATTATTCAGCTGGAGGTGTCAAAGTTGATGAGATTGCTTCATCTGTAGGTATAGGATGGAGCCTCGAGGCTGGCGGTATTATATCAAGAAGTGTCCGGGGCACGTATGACGAACTGAACCTGAACGGTTTCCTAAATTCCTCCTCGCTTCCTTCGAGCGAGCTTTTGGGGAACAGGCCTATTTCTGAATATGATAGGCCGTTCAATAAAATGCATCAAAACAGGTTAGATTCTCAAAATGATGTATTTAGCTATTCCTTTGGAGGATCCTCAGGTCTTTTTTATCTTGGTAAGAACAATGATATAATTGTTGCTCCACAGCGGAAAATAAAAATTGAAAAGACAATTGCAACGATTGAAGGGAAACAGTTGATTTCAAAATTTGAGATTACAGATGAAACGGGCAGGAAATTTATTTTTGAAGCATTTGAAGTGTCAACGATACACAGTGGCTCTGAGAACAGTACCTACACCAGTTCCTGGTATCTGACCCAGATTGTCTCTTCAAATTTGATGGATAAAATAATTATTACATATTCTGACGTAACACTAAATAGCTTTGACTCTTATCGGACTTCTTCTGAAAGAAGGTTGGCTATTACCGGAGGTGGTCTTATATCCTCCACCCAATTGGTTTCACAGAGCATCAGGGCTAAACGGATCGCCCAGATAAATTTTCCAAATGGGATCAAGGTTGATTTTATCTACAATACCAGCAATAGGGTTGACCTGCCAGGTGATAAATCCCTCGTTAAAATAGCGGTCACTGACCCTAACCTGGGGGAAAGGGGCGCTATTCTGACACAGGATAATTCTTTGAATAGGCTGACGTTGAAGAGCGTCCTTAAGTATGGTAAAAACTCAACGGTCGTTGAAAAACCCTATGAATTTACCTATCATAGTCCACTTCCTGCAAAATTGAGCTTTCAACAGGATCATTGGGGCTACTATAATTCCAATGGCGTTAACAACCTTATTCCAGCAGAAACATTCAATGGTCACGTGGGAGGACTATCTAGTCTCCCGGGAGGAAATAGGGAAGTTGATCCCATTCGCTGTTTAGCCGGGTCAATGACTAAAATTATATACCCCAGTGGGGGATCCACGGTTTTTGAATTTGGACCAAATATAGCGAATCATGATTGGCACTTAAAGAACCAAGGTTATGTCGGAGGTATCCGGATCAATCGGATGCTAGATTATGACACAGTTTCGGCAACCCCGGTTTCGATAAAGGTTTATGAATACCTACTCAATGATGGAACTACAAGCTCTGGTGAGATCGGAATCTATCCACTGTATTCGCAGGCTGTGTATTATGAAGCAGCCGATCCATTTCTGGAAATGAATCATGTCTATTCTTCTCAAACGCCCAATTATATAATCAGGTCAAACAGTACGGTAGATAATCTCGTCTATCTAAAGGGAAGCCCTGTAAGCTATAGTCGGGTGATAGAAAAGATTTATGGAAATAGTACAGGAAATTATAAGGGGAAAATTGTTAGAACCTATTCACCATTATCAGTCAGTCGGTCTGCTTATTTTCCGCAGGTTCCACAGGTCCTTCAGTCATGGAATTCAGGACTCTTATTGAGTGAAATGGTCTATAATGCTCAGGAAAAACTGGTCAGGAAGAGTGAAAACACCTATAATCATATCGACGATAACTTCTACTCTAATTCAACTCGGAGAGAAAATTTTAGGAATCAGGTAATTTCTCCTGTAATGTTTAGGTCATCTTCTACTTCCCCTCAAATTGATCCCAATGGCTCACCGGTCTATTTTGTGATGTCGGAATTCTTCCCCTATTCAGGGCGCACCCATTTAATAAAAGAGGTGAATACTGAGTACGACCCTTTGGGCCTGGAAGTAGTGTCGACAGTTAAATCTAGTGGTTTTGACGGAAATTACTATTATAAAATCTGTGATACTCTAAAGGACAGTAAATCCAGCTTACTGATTACAAAATATAAGTACAATCCAGATTTGAGTTTACTTGCAGGAACACAGTACGATGTATATAGGGAGATGGTAGGCAAAAACATCATCAATAGACCAGTTGAAACTCTTGTTTCTCGAGGAAGTATTCCTATCCATTACCAAAGTTTGGAATATTCCAAGAATATCTTGGGGTATTATTTTGTTAATAATATTAAGGAAGGAAAAACAACGGCCTCCATTTCCTCATCTTATTCCTTCCAGTCCCATGATTCCTATGGCAATCCAAGGGAGGTCAGGTCGCTTGGAATGCCCGTCACGGTCTACCTCTGGGGCTATGGCGGACACTATCCCATTGCAAAGATCGAGAACTCGACCTATGCAGAGGTCATCGGAGCCCTTGGGAGCAATGCTACAACGATCCTGAACAGCTTGAATTCGTCCACTGTAAGTGATGCGACGATCGATACACACATGACCACACTGAGGAACAGCTTGAAGAACGCCCGGGTTACGAGCTACACCTACGGTGCGCTCGTGGGCATGACGAGCATGACCGACCCCCGTGGGAATAAGGAGAGCTACCAATATGATGGATTCCAGCGCCTGAAGTCCGTCCTTGACTTCAGCAACAATATCCTCAAGAATTACCAATACAACTACCGCACCAATTAACGCCTAATGAAATGGGAACGAAATTTCTTAATATCCGTTTAATTCTGCTGCTGCTGATTCAGTTTTGCGGCTTCATGCTGTCGGCCCAACAGGACAGCATTCCTCGGGATAGCCTCCTGCTGCGTACCTCTGCCCTGCAGCAACCGATGATGTCTTCCCTGTCCATGGGAACCATGGCCCTTCCATCAGCCCCGGTGATCACCTATTCGGTTCCTTCGGTTTTGAACACCGGAACGGCTGTGAACTACCTTCCCACGAACAGCGGTGGGGCAGTTTATGCCATTGGCGATGTAGGCCCGATAGCTGGCAGTACAGCTTTAGGATTTGTTGAGGGTACCGGTCCGGCGGCCCGGTTCAACGTTCCGTGCAGGATGGTCGCCGATGCTTCGGGGAACATCTACATCTGCGATGTGTACAATCACCGTATCCGCAAGATGACGCCGGCAGGGGTGGTCAGCACCTTTGTCGGAAACGGTACGGCTGCCTTGGTGAACGGTACGGGTACGTCCGCCTCGATCTACGGCCCCAATGACATCGCTCGGGATGCCTCAGGTAACTTCTACATTTCGGACCGGGGAAACCACGTGGTTCGCAAGGTTACCCCTGCAGGCGTTGTGACGACCCTTGCAGGAGCGGGAGTCCGTGGCTATGCGGAAGGTACCGGTACTGCAGCGAAGTTCAACGCACCGGCGGGGATCAGCGTCGACGGTTCTGGGAACGTATATATCGTTGACGAGGGGAATTATCGTATCCGCAAGATTACGCCTGCCGGGGTCGTTAGCACACTGGCCGGCGGCAACAATACGAGTGTTAACGGAACGGGTACGGCAGCGGGTTTCCATGGGATGAAAGGACTGGTGATCGATGCTTCGGGGAATCTTTACCTGGCGGAATATAATGCCAGTAAGATCCGTAAGATCACACCCTCGGGTGTAGTGACCACCCTTGCTGGCAGTGGAACGGCAGGAACGGTGAACGGCACGGGAACTTCTGCCGGATTTTATTTTCCGATGGGATTGAGCTTGGATGCCTCGGGCAACATCTATGTGACGCAGCTCGACAACAGGATCCGAAAGGTAACGCCTGCGGGGGTGGTAACGACCATTGCAGGAACGGGGGCCAGTGGTGTGGACAACGGTCCTCCCTTACAGGCGACTTTTAATGGAGCGGAGGGAATATTGTGGATGCCGAATGGCGACCTTTATATAGGTGATTCCCAGAATCACCAGATCAGGAAGATGGGAAGGGACATGGCCTATTCCATTAGCCCTGCTCTTCCTGCAGGACTTACATTCAATAAGAACACGGGTGCGATAAGCGGAACCCCGACTACGGCGACTGTCTCAAAGAGCTATACGGTCACGGCCTACAATGCGGGCGGCTCGGGAACCAAGGTGATAACCTTCGGTGTCAACATGACATTTGGCAGCTCCGATCAGAACTATGTTTTGGAGACCGTTGCCAGAGAGGCCTTCACCAGTGCTGATGCCCTGGCCTCGCAGGGCGTTGGAGCGGTGAACAGGACTATCCATTACTTTGATGGCCTGGGCCGTCCCCTGCAGGATGTCTCCTGGCAGGCTAGCCCGGGGAAGAAGGACATTGTCCAGCATGTCGAATACGACGGCTTTGGCCGCCAGACGCACCGGTACCTTCCGTATGCTGAGCAGACCGCCAATGATGGAAGTTTCAAAACGGCTGCCAAGGCGAATCAAGAGAACTTTTATAAAATCGGAGGTGGCTGGGATGCAGCGGTATATAAAACAGGCCAGCCCTATTCGGTGACCGTCTTTGAGAACAGCCCGTTGAACCGGGTCCTTCAGCAAGGTTCCCCGGGTCTGGTTTGGCAGCCCGGCGCGAGCCGAACGGCGAGTACGGGCCGGACCGTGGTCAGTGAGTACGGCACGAACGTGGGCAGCGGGACGGAGGCTGTCCGGCTGTGGACCGTCAATGCGACCAATACGGGAGCGACGGGCACAGGATTCTATGCTGCGGGAAAGCTGTCCAAAACGGTCACCAAAGACGAGAACTGGGTTTCGGGAAAGACGGGCACGGTGGAAGAGTTCAAGGACCTTGAAGGCCGGATGGTGCTCAGACGAATCTGGAAGAGTGAGAGTGCTGCCCTAAATACCCAATACGTGTACAACGGTTTTGGGGAACTATGCTATGTTATCCCGCCCAGGTTCACTTCTACCAGTGTCGTGGACGGCGATGCAACTTTCAATGAACTCCTCTATGCGTACAAATACGATGCTAAGGGACGGCAGATCAAGAAGAAGGTCCCGGGCAAAGGGTGGGAATGGTTGGTCTATAATGCAAATGACCAAGTTATATTGGCACAGGATTCCGTTCAACGGACCAAGACAAATAAGGAATGGAGCTATTTGAAATACGATGCATTTGGCAGAACGGTGGAGATCGGAACCTTGGTAGCGAGCTATGCGACCCAGGTGGCTGCACAAACGGCAGCCGATGGGCACGCAGCATCTAGCAATAAACATTGGGAGGAAAGAACGGAGGTTGCAAAGGCAGCCTCTCCCACGCCCTTCACCAAGTACACGAACCTGTCCTTTCCCATACAGGTGCGTACCCCCAGACAGGTCAACTATTACGACGACCATAGGTTTGAGAGCGCTGATACGACAGGGCTTGCGATCAGTGGCCTGACCTACGTCGATAGGAACAAGACGCTATTGACCGGTATGAGGGTCTTTAGGGACGATGGTACATCGCCAACGATGACGGTCAATTACTATGACGATCGTGCAAGGCTGGTCCAGAGCGTTTCCCAGAACCATCTGGGAGGTACCGACCGGGTGACCAACACGTATAACTTTCCGGGGGAGCTGTTGAGCAGCAAGCGGGAACATAAAGCGAGCGCTGCGGGGGCGGTGACCACGCTTGTTGCCACGAACACGTACGATCATGCTGGCCGTCCGATCGATGTCAGGCATAAGGTGAATGCCCAAGCGGAAGTCTTGCTCTCGCGCAGCGAGTACAATGAGCTGGGGCAGCTCAAGGGCAAGAAGCTGCACAGCGAGAACAGCGGCACCAATTTCTTGACCTCGATTGCCTACACCTATAATGAAAGGGGCTGGATGAGCAAATCGTCCGCTCCTCAATTCACCTATCAGTTGAACTATGCGACCGGTGGTACCCCTCAATACAACGGGAATATCTCGCAGCAGCTGTGGGGCCACGGAGCGACCACGGCAAATACGTTCACCTACGGTTATGACCGGTTGAACAGATTGACCAGGGCTTCCAGTAAGGGAGTGATCATGTTCGAACGCATGGAATACGACGACATGGGCAACATCACCAAACTTGTCCGCAACAGCCAGACGGCAGCGGACACCCTGGGCATCAATTACAGCTATCTGGTGAATACCACGATACCGAGCAATCGGCTACAGTCCCTGAGCGGGGGCTTTACGGGAAGCTATACGTATGACGTGAACGGCAATGCGACCAAGGACCGTACGGGGATGACCTTTGCCTATAACCACCTGAACCTACCGAAAACTGCCACGAAAACAGGTGTTTCGGTAAGTTACCTCTATGATGGAGCGGGCAATAGGCTGCAGAAGAAATTGGTTGAGGGCGCCAATACGGTGATCAATGATTACCTGGGGGAAATCGAATATTACAAACTGAACTCCGCCGCTTCGGTGATCGACCGGATAGGGACCCCAGAGGGTTATCTCCTGCCCAACGGTACTACCTATACGTACCATTATAACCTGACCGACCATCTGGGCAATGTGCGATCGGTGGTGAAGCGCGGGTTGACGGCCACTACGGCCGAGGTGGTACAGAAGAGCGACTACTACGCCTTTGGCAAGCGGCATGCGAATTCGAGCTATGTTTACAGTGATAATCGCTATCTTTACAATAGCAAGGAACTACAGGATGAGATCCGGGGCGGGACACATGCGTTTGCAAGCGGCTATGTCCAGGAAGGACAGTACGACTACGGCGCTAGGTTCTATGATGCCGAAATCGGCAGATGGAACGTGATTGATCCAATGGCGGAAAAGTATTTTCAAATTTCACCTTATGCCTATGTTGCTAATAATCCTATCCGCCTGATTGACCCAAATGGTATGGAGATTGTAGGTGATACGGCCGCAGTAGCAAGATTAAAAAATAATGCACAAAGAATCATTAACAGAGAAAATAAAGTTCAAAACAAATTACAAGCTAAGATAGCTTCTCGGCAGGCCGCGGGCAAGTCAACAGAATCTTTGCAAAACCGATTAAGTAGGTCCCAATTAAGATCTAATACAATGTCCTCTATGTTGAGCGAAATAGCAGTTTTAGAAACCTCTAGCCAGGTCTATAATATAATAACTAATTATACTGGAACATTGAGTGATGGTGAAGCAAAATACAATACACAGACTGGCGCTTTGGACATCATGGTTTCGCAAAATTATATGACTGGGGGCGGACTACCACATGAACTCGCACATGCATACCAGTTTGAAACCGGGCAACTTGATTTTAGTGGAGTCTCAGGTGGACCAGGCTTTTTATATGACATCGGCGATGAAGTGACGGCGTTCCGAAGACAAACAGCTTATACTGGTGGAGATATATCAAATATAAATGTAGGATTCGTTAGGGCACTTAAAAACAGTGGAGGTAATTTATTATACAACAAATTACCAAATGGAAACCTTAGCACAGGTTCAACATTAGGGACTATTGACTTAATGTGGAGGATGCAAGGTGTAAATCCATTCACGAGAACCTTAGATATCAATCAACTGGGGAAAAAGTATATAGATGTTTCTAATTCAACATTTGGTAGTTCAATTATTAAATAAAAAACAATGAATAAAATAGGTTTATGTTTTGTAGGTCTTATTTGTCTATCTTCTTGTGTTGTCCAGAAGCTCAATCAGGATTTAAATAATCGATTTTATTCAACAGGCCATATGGGGATGCCTGGAGAATATAATTTTATTTTTAGCGATGACAGTATTTTTTATTACTCACAAACTGTTCCAGGCATTTACTCGGAAGGATATTATAAATGGATAAGTGATGATTCCATAAGGTTTATTAGCAGAAAGAGTATTCCAGATTCCAGTGCCATGAAAGGCGTATATAATAGCATTAGTGGCAAAATTGCTGTATTAAAAGGAAAAAAGCTTTATTTTAATGGTTTCACCTTTTTTTTGAAAGAAAAAAAGAAAGTATCTTCAGCCAGCAAGAATTCTCCATAAATGACCTTTAGACTATGAAATTGAACCTTAAAAACAATAGTAGACGAGCAAGAAAAATGTTTCATAGCAGACAATATTTTGCAATTCCAATACAAATGTTTGGTTCCAATTTGACTGTAGCAAATATAATTATGGATTTATAAACTTATGATCCCGTTGGGATAAAATTTTCATTTTTAAACAACTTATTTTCAGAGTTTTAAATGTTTTACTTTTCTAAAGGCACCAATTAAGGCAGTAGTATTATTAGATATAAGAACTTCTATCACAAATAGAATAAAAATTTGAAACTTTAACACTTCCTATAAAAATCGATTAAGTTAATGATACTATTATTGGATTGTAAATAAGAATTACACAGGTTCGAATCCCTTCCTCTGTGCTGTAATAAGAAAAAACCAACTTATTTTCAGTTGGTTTTGTTGTTCCGTAAACATAAGGGGAATGATTGGGGGTGTAACCCTCCCTATTTTCGGACTGGCATCCAGGCGATTTTTCAAATTTAAATCCTGATCAGTCAGAATTTAAACCTTTTGCTATATGTTGGTTAACGACAGTGCTACAGCTCTATAAAATAGCATCAATCTCATTTTTCTTGACACCTCCACCTTTTCCAGCTTCCCAACGACTAACGGTAGCAGGGTCTACGTTCATCAACTTTGCAAATTGCTTTTGAGTAAGCCCATTTAAATATCTATAAGATTTGATCTTGCCAGCAAACGTAGATGTATCAAATTCGAACGGACAATATCCTAAGAACCCGAAGATAGGTGGATAGTATCGAATTTGGGGTTCACTTCTGTTGTTCTCCCAATAGGTGATGCAGTCCTCGCTAACATTCAATATGGCCGCTATATCCCTTTGAAAAAGCCTTAGCTCCATCCTTCTCATCCGAATATGCTCTCCAAGAGTCTGTGGATTTATCGGTATGGATTTTGGTAGAGATTTATCGATATGTTGTTCAAAACGCAAACAGGGCAACGCATGAATGCCCTTGCGGCTTTTACAACCATCCAACCAGACGGTGCATCTGCGGTTCTTATGCGGTCCAGAAATATATCAGTAAAATATCTGGCCCTTTACTGGATAGGATAGACATCCATATTGAAGTCACTCCAGTCGAATTCAACGAACTGAGCAGCCATCAATCTTCTGAAAAAAGCGAAGCTGTAAGGGAAAGGGTAATCAATGCCCGTAAGGTACAAGAACAACGATTCAAAAAACATCAGCATATCCATAGCAATGCACAAATGAGAGCAAGGAACATCCAAGAAATCTGTATTATTGACGAAGGTGGAAGGCACCTCCTCAAGATGGCTATGGAAAGACTGAATCTTTCCGCAAGAGCTTATGACCGAATCTTAAAAGTCGCCAGAACAATTGCCGATCTGGAAGGCTCGATTGAAATCAGCAATGAACACCTTGCAGAAGCTATCCAGCTAAGAAGCCTAGACCGAGAGAATTGGACTGGTTAATGATTATGACCTCCATTTTGACAAGAATTATCTGAACCAACCAAACGAAATATCCCTCCGCTTGTTCCTAAAGAAAAAAATAAACCATGAATCCAAAACTCATTTGGGCAAATTATAGTGTCAAGTCAGCAAATCGCACACATAAATTCTATAGCAAACTAGGCTTTGTATCCAACACGCCCCCAAACAAAACAGACCTTAAGCTAGCGAGCTTCTTTTTTGGAGAGAACAATTTTGTCATCCATTTCTTCGAAGAAAATTCCGGACAAATTGACAAGTATATCCAAGCCGGTTCCAAATCCGATGGAATAATATTTACGCTCTCTGCAGATACGGAGCAGGAAGTACAAGAATTTGAAAGATTAGTAAAGGAAGCAGGTGGAAAGATTATCCAACCGCTAATTAGAGATGAAAACAACTACTATGGTTTTGCATTCACAGATCCTGATGGGCACAAGTTCAATGTCCTATTAATGGACAACATGTAAAAGAGATCTTAAAATTGTGCAATAAAGTGTTTGATAATCCAAGGGTAGGTAATAATGGTAAACAGCAAACCCGTTAGAGCGCCAAACAAATGGGCGTCATGATTAATACCATCATTCGAATTCTTGGAAGCCCAGATACAGTAGCCCAAATACACAAAAGCAAAAATATACGCTGGCATAGGGATAATCATAAAGATCCCCAACATCATCTTTGGATTAAACAGGATATAACTGAACAGGACGGCACTGATAGCTCCCGAAGCACCAAGGCTATGGTAGCCATAATTGTCTTTGTGACGAATTACCGTAGGGATATCACTTAAAACCAAAGAAATAATATAGAGCAGGGCAAACAATAAGTGTCCCATTGGTCCACTGATTTCAACAAAGATCTGCTCGAGACCAAATCCAAAGTAATAGAACGTGATCATATTAAAGATCAAGTGCATCCAATCCTTATGGATTAATCCACTGGTCAATATCAGGTACCATTTACTTTTATCTCGAGTAACCGAATATGGATGCAGCATCAACTTCCCAAACCACTGCGGATTAGAAAAGACATAAATACTCAAACCGATCGTAAGGGCAAAAATCAAACTGGCCACTGGAGTAGTGGTAAGGTAATATTGTATCATCTAAAAACGGTCTTCTAATAAGAATAAATAGAGCTCTTTTGGTCCATGCGCCCCCAATACCAATCTTTTTTCGATATCGGCGGTTCTACTCGGCCCGGTAATGGTAGTAATCATGGTTGGTAGGTCATCCCCGTACTTTTCCTTGATTTGCGCCATGGCGTGTTTGACATCCATAACCAATTGGGAAGCTCTGGCAATGACAATATGAACAGGAGGGTATACGCTCAATCTACGGCCTGACTCCGAAGCATTAGAAATCATGATACTGCCATTTCTGGCGATCAAAGCCTCACAAGTAGTGATACTGGCTTCAATTTCATCCAAAGCTTGTTGAGACTTTCTAAAGGGAAAGCCATATTGATCCAACATCTGCTGAAGTGGCTTCTCCCAAACAAAGATCTTACTGATATTGATCTTCTCTACTAGGATAATCAGGTTTTCGATCAGGTTGATTTCCCCATCGCAGTAAATGAATTTACCGGACATCTGGGTGAATTCTCGAGCAAAAGTCACGTCCAATGAATCTTCTTCATCTTTGTACAAAGCCGTTTCTTCAAACATAGGGTGTGGGTTCTCCCTTTTTTGAAGAAGTGCTTGCCGAATTTTCTTCAGCATTTTCTCTTTCGCTGTCGTATTCCTGATATTCATATTATAAAAACAAACAGGACTGAAAGTCCTGTCTGTTACTTTATTTTGATAATTTTTATTCTGAATCTAATTGTTTCGGCTCTTCGTTGGATGACTGAACGTCTTCTCTATCCGTTGTAGGAATCGGCAAATCAGTCTGTGGAACACCTCCACCATCAGCACCACCATTGACAAACTCATCATACGTAGTTTTATTGCTGAAAGGGCGTTTTCCTAAGATTTCCTCCAAATCAGCTTGGAACAAGATCTCTTTTTCCAATAGCTTCTCAGCGATCTTGATCAGACCATCTTGTTTATCCATCAACAGCTTTTTAGTTCTGTCGTAAACTTCCGAGATCAACACCCTTACTTCATCATCAATCAGCTCAGCTGTTTGATCAGAATAAGGTTTTTGGAATTGGCTATCGCCAGAACTATCCCTGAACGAGACATTACCTACTTTATGGTTCATACCATAGACCGCAGTCATCGCATAAGCCAACTTCGTAATGCGCTCCAAGTCGTTCTGAGCACCGGTACTGATTCTTCCGAATGTGATATCCTCAGCCACACGACCACCCATTGTCATACACATACTATCGATCAATTGCTCTGTAGTGTACAAGAACTGTTCTTTTGGAAGGTATTGCGCATATCCTAATGCAGCAACACCACGCGGAACGATAGATACCTTAACCAAAGGATCTGCATGTTCCAAGAACCAACCTGCAATCGCATGTCCTGCCTCGTGGTAAGCCACGATTTTCTTCTCTTCAGGAGAGATAATCTTATTCTTTTTCTCCAGACCTCCAATAACACGGTCAATGGCGTCTTGGAAATCTTGCATTTCAATTGCTTTTTTGTTTTTACGAGCAGCGATCAAGGCTGCTTCATTACAAACGTTCGCAATTTCAGCACCTGCAAAACCAGGTGTTTGTGCTGATAATTTCTTCGCGTCAACCTCTTCAGCCAGTTTCAATGGCTTCAAGTGAACATTAAAGATTTGCTCACGGCCGATCAAGTCTGGTTTATCGATAGAAATCTGTCTATCGAAACGTCCCGGACGCAATAATGCCGAGTCCAATACATCCAGACGGTTGGTTGCAGCAAGGATAATTACCCCTACGTTCGTACCGAAACCATCCATTTCCACCAATAATTGGTTCAATGTATTCTCACGTTCATCATTACCGCCCATGATGGAATTCTTTCCACGGGCTCTACCGATAGCATCGATCTCATCGATAAAAATGATACATGGAGCCTTCTCTTTGGCCTGTTTGAACAAGTCGCGTACACGAGATGCACCTACTCCGACAAACATTTCCACGAAGTCTGAACCTGACAAGGAGAAGAAAGGCACTTGCGCTTCACCGGCTACTGCTTTCGCCAACAAAGTCTTACCTGTTCCCGGAGGGCCTACCAATAAGGCTCCCTTCGGAATCTTACCTCCCAAATCAGTATATTTTTTTGGATTTTTCAAGAAATCCACGATCTCCATTACCTCTTCCTTAGCCTCTTCTAATCCGGCTACATCATTAAAAGTGATATTGATCTGCGATTCTTTGTCAAACAATTGGGCTTTAGATTTACCAATATTAAAAATGGCACCTCCACCAGCTCCTGCTCCACCGTTCATACGGCGCATCAAGAATATCCAGATCACCACAATGATCAGCAATGGCAACATGAATGAAATAAACCATCCAGCCCATGGATTGGTTCTATCTTCATAGGTCACACCGATCTTCGGTTGACCAACTGCCAAACTGTCTTGCGAAGCTTTTAGCTTCTGCTCAAGAATCTCTGCTGACGGTTCTGTAAATTGGAATTGGGGCCCTGTCGAATTAGAAAAAGATAGGTTATTCGGACTACTTGAGATGTTTTTGTATTTCTCTTGGTCTAATCTATCGCTTTTTATATATACTTCGACATCGATCAGGTCATTGCTCTTATAGGCAACGAGCTTCTCAACATCCCCAGGGATAAGCATGGTTTGTTCGAACTCCTTGTAGGTAATTTTCTTGGATGATTCTCCACTAAACAAGTATTGAAGCCCAAAAAACCCTACGATCATCGCAATCCAAAGCCATATCATATTGAATTTTGGTGGCATTGGCGTAATCTTCTTACTCGGAACTTTCTTCATTTATTACTCTTATTCTACGTTTCACAACAATTATTATGCGCTCTGGTATTTGCTCATGTGCGCATCCCCCCACAGGTCCTCTATCCTATAATGCTCCCGCTTATCTGTTTTAAAGATATGAACTACTACATCGATAAAATCAAGCAGAATCCATTCGCCGTTGCCCTGGCCCTCTTTATGCCATGGGTCTTGGCCAAATGCTTTATAAACTTCATCTTCAACGCTCTTGGCAATCGCGTTTACTTGAACCGTAGAATCAGCATGGCAGATTACAAAATAGTCAGACAAGGTGCCGTTCACCTCTCGCATATCCATCCTCACGATTTCGTTGCCTTTTTTCTCCTGCATCCCATGTATCACCACATCTGCTAGCTTCTCTGACAACAAAGATTTTTTGTTTTTACTCATTAAGATTTATTATACTTTTGACTAATAAATTGTTTCAAACTATTTTTTAATACAATATCTTTTGCAAAATAACACATTTTCGGGAGAATCACTACGCCAAACACTAATTGTTTTGGACGAGATCGGCTCTACCAATGATTATTTGAAATCTCAATTGTCAAATTTCAAGCCACTAGCCGAATGGTCTGCCATTATGGCAAAAAACCAAACCAAAGGCCGTGGCCAACGCGAAAACTCTTGGACATCCGAACCAAACAGCAATATTACCTTCAGTTTTGTCATCTACCCCACCTTCCTAAACTTGCAGAAGCACTTCATATTGAACATGTTAATCAGTCTAGGCATTATCGATTGGCTAAAATCACTGCAGGTCCATGCGAGCATCAAATGGCCAAATGACATCATGATCGGCGACAAGAAAGTAACAGGCATATTGATTGAGAATAGCAGCAATAGCAAGGAAATAAAGCATTCTATTGTCGGCATCGGTGTGAATGTCAACCAAAAGCAATTTTTTGGACCGCTCGCGGACACTGCCAGTTCCGTATTCAAAGAGACAGGACTATTTATACCTGACCTAAAATCGGCATGTATTAACCTCTTGTTACAAATTCAGCAAAGAGTGGAAGATTATCGCTCAAAAACCCTTTCCGACAAAGACTTATTAGAAGAATACAACCAACAGCTCTTCCGACGCGCTATACCCGCAAAATACGCAGTTAATAACGAGATTTTTGAAGCTACCTTATTGCGTGTGGAGGAAAACGGAGCACTGGTCCTAAAGCAGGACCTGCAAGAGCAGCGGTACTATTTCAAGGAAGTTGTATTTATAATGCAATAAAATCATTACATCTACATTAAATATTAGAGATAATACTAACTTTGAATTAAACTTTATGGACTTAAATAAGTCACACATAAGAATAAAACGGTTATTTATGAAAAAAATAAATCTATTAATTGCATTTTTAGTGTTTGCCGTATCTGGGACTTTTGCTCAGGTGGTAAACCCTGTAAAATGGTCAGTAGGCTTTAAGAAACTACCAAACAACGAAGCTGTAATCTTATTAAAAGCCAATGTTGATCAAGGTTGGCATATTTACGGATTAAACGTACCTTCTGGAGGCCCTATTTCAACTTCTTTCACCTTCACTCCAGCGAATGGAGCAAAGATCACTGGAAAACCAGCAGCTAAAGAACCAAAAACGAAGTTTGAGGACGTCTTCAAAATGAATGTCCCTTACTATAACGGCGAGGTTGTCTTCCAACAAAAAGTGAAGTTGGCAAACGACAAACCAACAACAGTTAAAGGTGTAGCAACATTTATGGCATGTGATAAAGAGCGTTGTTTACCACCCGATGAGTACGAATTTGCAGTTACTATTAAGTAACACATCAAATAAAGAAAGAAACCAAAAGGCAGGATACCCCTGCCTTTTTCTTAATTTATCCCGACAATAATCAAATATGTTTAGCTTAAAAAATGCCTTAATAGCCTTCAGTTGGCTATTTCTAATAACAATCACTCCCCTAAAAGGAATTTCCCAAGATACCCTGATCAACATTGAAGACGTTGAATTTAGCTCTGGCCAAGAAGCAACCAGCTCTGGCGACAGCTTGATTACAGACCTCGATGGTGTAGAGTTTTCCGACGGTACCGACACTGCTACAACAGCAGACAGTACCGCCGCGGTGAGCCCTACGGTTGTATCTTCCGATAGCCAATCTGAAAGCACTTCCCTATGGGGAATTTTCATCGAAGGCCTTTTAGGTGGATTTCTGGCATTCCTAATGCCTTGTATCTTCCCAATGGTACCATTGACCGTTAGTTTCTTCACCAAAAAATCAGCCTCTAAATTACAAGCAGTATCGCAAGCCCTGACTTATGGCTTGTTTATCATTGTTATTTACGTTGCTTTAGGGATGTTGATTACGATCGCATTCGGTCCTGAGGCCTTAAATGCCCTATCCACTAATGGTGTGTTCAACTTCTTCTTCTTCCTGATGCTCGTCTTCTTCGCAGCATCGTTCTTTGGAGCATTTGAAATCACCTTACCGAGCAAGTTTGTCAACAAAATCGACGAGAAATCCGACAAAGGCGGTATGATCGGGTACTTCTTTATGGCGGCTAGTTTAGCTGTTGTATCCTTTTCTTGTACCGGTCCGATTATCGGAACCGTATTGGTCAACGCAGCAGTTAAAGGCGACCGTTTAGGACCTGCCATTGCCATGTTTGGCTTCTCATTCGCATTAGCAATTCCATTTGTTTTATTCGCCATGTTCCCTGCTCTATTGAAATCCATGCCTAAATCTGGCGGTTGGTTAAATAGCGTGAAGGTGGTACTTGGTTTCTTGGAATTGGCCCTTGCTCTGAAATTCTTGTCCAACGTGGATTTGGCTTACAACTGGCAATTCCTAGACCGTGAGGTCTTCCTTGCCCTTTGGATCGTGATCTTTGGCTTGATGGGACTGTACCTGATCGGAAAGATCAAGTTTGCCCACGATAGCGACCTGAAATACATGTCCGTTCCGCGGACGGTTATTTCCATTCTGGTCTTTTCCTTTGTGGTCTATATGATCCCAGGAATGTGGGGAGCACCTTTGAAATCAATCGCTGCTTTCTTGCCTCCAATCGGTACTCAGGATTTTGATATCTCTGCTGGATCACAAGGTGGTGCTGGGCATGCCATTTCAGCGGATGCCACAAGCCGTAAATACTTCAACCACTTCCACGATCGTGCTACGATCAAGGGAATGGATCCATATTACGATTATGATGAAGCATTGGCAGCAGCAAAAGCACAGGACAAACCTTTATTGGTAGACTTTACCGGCTGGAACTGCGTAAACTGTAGAAAAATGGAAGCCGATGTATGGTCTGATCCTGGAATCAAGCAAATGATCAATGAAAACTTTATCCTTGCTGAACTCTATGTGGATGACTACGATCTGAAATTACCTGAATCAGAACAATTCGTTTCTGAAACTACAGGCAAGAAAATCAATACGGTGGGCAGAAAGAATACGGATTTCCAGATTTCTAAATTTAACTCAAACTCACAACCGTTATACGCAATGTTAGATAACAACGAAGAACTATTGGTTCCTACCAGTGGTGCCAACTATAACATCGAAAGCTACAGAGCATATCTGCAATCAGCAATTGATGCTTATAAGGCTAAGAAATAGGCTTTCTAACAATTTAATACACAAAAAATAAGTATTTCGGTATATTTGAACTATGAGCAACATTAACAACATCGCAGTATTGACGTCCGGAGGAGACTCCCCCGGCATGAATGCAGGAATTCGTGCAGTTATCAGAACAGGAATCTATCACGGTAAAAATATGTTTGGTATCCGTAGAGGATATGACGGAATGGTGCAAGGAGATATCACTCCAATGGACGCTAAATCCGTTGCCAACATTATCCAACGTGGTGGTACCATCCTTAAAACTGCAAGAAGCGATGAATTCCGTACCGTAGAAGGTAGGAAGCAAGCTTATGAAAACCTTAAGAAACATAATATCGACGCATTGGTCGTAATTGGTGGTGACGGTACATTTACCGGAGCGTCTAAATTTATCGAAGAGTTTGACATCCCCATCGTTGGAATGCCTGGAACAATCGATAATGACCTAAACGGTACAGACTTTACCATTGGTTATGATACAGCTATCAATACCGTAGTAGAAGCAGTCGATAAAATCAGAGATACAGCAGAGTCCCATGACCGCCTATTTGTGGTGGAGGTAATGGGTAGAGACTCCGGATTGATCGCTTTACGTTCAGGTATCAGTACCGGTGCCGAGGCGGTTCTTATCCCTGAGTTGGAGGTGGATTATGATGCGATCATGAAACGCCTTGACAAAACCAGAAAGAACAAATCGTCCCGTATTATCATCGTTGCTGAAGGCGATAAAGAAGGAGGAATGGTAGTAGCAGAAAAGATCCAAGCGAACTTCCCTGCTTACGATGTCCGTCTTTCGATCTTAGGCCATATCCAACGAGGTGGTTCACCAACCTGTATGGACCGTGTATTGGCGAGTCGTTTGGGTGTTGCTGCAGTAGAGGGACTTATTGAAGGCCGTAAGGCTGAAATGGCTGGCTTAATCTGCGGAAATGTCCAATTTACACCATTCAATAAAGCGATCAAGCATATCGATAAGGTAAATGAAAACCTTACCCGTATCGTTGAGATTCTATCGCTATAATAAAAGACTTGTAAATCATGGAGGGGCTGCTTAAAAACAGCCCCTTCTTTTTTGCAAAAACCTGCAAAACCCATTCACTCTTTTCTTGACCTCATTCGAGAATCATTTTCAAATTTCCGAATGTGTCTCGAATGAGACCAAAGTAAATCCCGAATGCTTCCAATCATTTTTAATTCCTTATTTTATTTTAAAACTGCATGCTTACCTTTGTTTAAATTTAAATGTGATGCAAATAGCTCAACTCTACCAGATTTATAAGGAATTTCCAAAAGTTTGTACAGATACACGTCAAATCAGCAAGGACTGCCTGTTTTTTGCCCTGAAGGGTGATAACTTCAACGGCAATAGCTTTGCAGACCAAGCTTTGGAGGCTGGCGCAAAATATGTGGTCATTGACGACAAGAACTTTTACCGGGAAGACCCTGCCTTTATCTTGGTAGAAGATGTACTGGCTGCCTTGCAGGATTTAGCAAGGTTCCACAGGAAACATTTAAAAATGCCCTTCGTCGGTATCACGGGTACCAATGGAAAAACGACGAGCAAGGAATTATTGAACAGTGTACTTTCGCAGAAATACCATACCTATGCCACCAAAGGCAACCTGAACAACCATATCGGCGTTCCTTTGACCATCTTATCGCTGACAGAAGATATTGAAATCGCCATCGTGGAGATGGGAGCAAACCATGTTGGTGAAATCGCATTTTTATGCGGCATCTCACAACCTACCCATGGTTTCATCACCAATGTCGGCAAAGCACATTTGGAAGGCTTTGGTTCCTTTGAAGGGGTCATGAAAGCCAAAGGTGAATTATATGATTTCCTTCGCGACCATCAAGGACAGATCTATGTACAGGGCGACAATGAATACCTGATGCAGATGGCGGCGGATAGAGACCTAAAAGATGTGATCCATTATGGTTTTTCGGAGCAGAATGATATACAAGGCGGATTGGTTGTCGCCGATCCTTACCTGACCATCTTCTGGAATGAAAAAGGCGAAGAAGAGAGACAGGAAGTGAAAACGCATCTGACCGGAGCATACAATATTGAGAACATGTTGGCGGCAGTAGCACTTGGCAAAACCTTTGGTTTGAGCACCGAACAGATCAATGACGGTTTGTCGAATTACGTGCCTCAAAACAACCGTTCCCAAATTACAAAAACCAAAAAGAATACCATAATAGCAGATTATTACAATGCCAATGCCAGTAGTATGGCAGCAGCATTGAGCAACCTGGATGTAATCCAAGCAGATCGTAAGGTCGCTATTTTGGGCGATATGTTCGAAATGGGCGATCAGAGCGAAATCGAACACCGAAAAGTCATTGAGAAAGCGAAAAGCTTGAAATTAGACCGTTTGATTTTTGTCGGAAAAGCCTTCTATGCATTGAAGGACGATGAAGCAAGTTTCTTCGCTAGCACTGATGAGCTGAAAAAGGAACTCCAGGAACATCCTTTGGAAGATTATATGATCTTATTGAAAGCTTCAAGGGGCATGGCATTTGAAAAATTAATGGAAGTACTTTAATGCTCAAACTACAAGGTATCCATCATATCGCCATTATTTGCAGCGATTACGCTGTTTCCAAGGCATTTTATATCGAGATATTTGGCTTGACCATCCTACAGGAAGTCTATCGAAAGGAAAGGGATTCCTATAAGTTGGATTTAGCCCTGAATGGGGAGTATATCATTGAATTATTCTCCTTCCCCAATCCAGCCGAAAGACCAAGCTATCCTGAAGCCAGAGGCTTGAGGCATTTGGCGTTTAAGGTGGAAAATATAGAAAAGGAAGTGGAAGCGTTAAACAGGATGGGGGTAAAAACAGAGCCCATCCGTATTGATGAAACAAGCAATAAGAAATTTACTTTTTTCACCGATCCAGATGGGCTTCCTTTGGAACTCTATGAAATTTAGTCCTTACCTACTTCTAGGTTCAGTTCCTTTTCTTTATTGATTAAGTTCGAGATACTGGTATCGTTCAAGATCTGCAACATGGCATTTCTCACTTCGATAAAGGTATCTCTGATGCCGCAGGCATGTTCTTCTACGCATTCTTCACAAGAACGGTAGAAATTCAAGCTGACACATGGCAATAGGGCAATAGGACCATCAATAAGGCGCATGACCTGCGAAAGGTAGATGTCTTCAGGAGCTTTGTTCAAGCTATAGCCACCACCTGCACCTTTTTTGGAATAAAGAATTCCTGCATTACGCATTTCCAGTAAAATCTGTTCTAGGAACTTCTTTGGGATACGTTCTTCTTCAGCAATCTTGCCGATCTGCATGGGTTCTTTCCCATAATTTCTGCCTAATACCATTAGGGCTTTTATCGCGTATTTCGTTTTCTTCGATAGCATAACAAACCGATCTGGTCTTACCTTTCAAAAGTATAAAAAATAAAGCTATTTCTGCAATACGTCTACAATAGGCTGGCCTATAGATCCATTTGGTTCCATAACATGCAGCAAAGAGGAGATCGTAGGTGCAATATCCGTGATGTGAACGACTTTATTGGTCTTACCGGGCTGAATACCCCAACCCATAAAAACCAATGGGATATGGGAATCATAAGGCGTCCAGGTACCATGTGTAGTCCCTGTAGACCTTGGCGTTCCATCATACCATTGTGGTTCCGTAATGATCTGTATAGCACCACTGCGTTTGCGGTTATATCCATTGATGATCTTCTCGCGGATTTCCGTAGGCACCATCATGTTTTCTCCACCTTCCATATCGACCACATAAGCGACTCCGTCTTCATGTCTCAACATCTTGATGATGGATTTCTTGATTTTCTCTTCGTCCAACTTAGAGTTTTCAATTTCTGCATAGTTCAAGTGAACTTGGTAGTTCATCAAACTGATGATCAAATTCTCTTTTCCGAATTCCTCTTTCAATGCATCGTTCATGTTCCTTTGCAATTGTCTCGAAAAGAAATACCCACCATTACCACGCATATCCATGAAATAACGTGAGTTGTAAGATGCAGCATGATCGGCAGTTAGGAAAAAGGTATAATTTCCTTTACCCACTGTTTCATCCAAGTATTTGAAAAATTTAGCCAATTCTTGATCCAAACGCAGGTAAATATCTTCGATCTCTACAGAAGAAAGCGAATAACGGTGCCCCACATAATCCGTGGCAGATAGACTTACCGCAAGAAAATCTGTAGCGTTTTGAGGGTTTTTACCGAGCTTTTCGTTTTTGATTGCTTCCTTCGCAAAATCTAATGTAATGGTATTCCCATAAGGTGTAGATTTGATCAATTCATAACCGGCATCCTTCATCAACAAAGAAGTCTTTCTAGGGAAACCAGCAGTTTCTTCGCCGGCCCATTTTCCTTCATACACATTGTCATCATCGATACTGTTTGTTTTGTAGGTATCAATCGGATAAAGCGTATTCCAATCTTGCTTCAGGTATTTATCCGCCAGTTTTTGTTTATTGAAACCATCTACCCATTGAGGAAGTTTTTCCATGTAATAGGTCGAGCTGATCCAATCACCAGATTTAGCCTCAAACCAATAAGCAGCATCAGCAAAGTGACCAGCAGGTAGGATTCCGCCCCTATCTTTGATCGCAATACCGATTACTTTAGAATGAAAATTGGTTGCTAATTTCAATTGATCTGTTACTGTTGATGCCAATAGGTTCCTAGGTGATTGCTTGCCTTCTTTTTCAGCCGTTCCTACACCTTCTACCGCATCATCTTGGGTACAATACATGGAAGTACCTGTTTGTTGTTCGATCCAATCATTTCCAGCAATACCGTGGATAGAAGGCACACTACCGGTATACACCGAACTATGCCCGATAGCCGTGAAAGTTGGAACATAATTGATCATGGCATTCTCACAAGAAAAACCATCGCGAAGCAGGCGTTTGAAGCCGTCATTCCCATATCGGTCTGCAAACCGGTACAGATAATCCCAACGCATTTGGTCTACCATCAGTCCTACCACTAACTTTGGCCGCTCCACCTGTGCTGAAAGCAGGGTGCAGAAGCATAAGAACAACATAGAAATACTTAACTTTCTATACATTATTATTAAATTTTAGGGTTTAAAATTTAGGTGACGTTTTAAAAAATCACCCGTATAAGAGTCTTTATTTTTGACCAAATCTTCCGGCGTTCCGGCAAAGACAATGTTTCCGCCCTTGTCTCCACCTTCCGGACCGATATCGATTACCCAATCGGCAGATTTGATCATATCTAAGTTATGTTCGATTACCAAAACCGTATTCCCTTGAGCAATCAGTGCATTGAATGCTTTCAACAACTTGCTGATATCATGGAAATGCAGACCAGTTGTTGGCTCATCGAAAATAAACATGGTTTTCTTTTGATTGTTTCCTTTGATCAAGAAGGAAGCTAGCTTGATCCTTTGGGCTTCACCCCCAGAGAGCGTGCTCGAAGACTGCCCTAATTTCACATAGCCTAAACCCACTTCTTGCAAAGGTCCAAGCTTGTTCAAGATCTTTGGCTGGTCAGCAAAGAATTCAATGGCTTCATCCACGCTCAGATCCAAGATATCAGATACCGATTTCTCCTTATACTGCACATCCAAGACATGTTGTTTAAAACGCTTGCCATCACAGGCCTCACATGGCAGGATGATATCGGCCATAAATTGCATTTCGATCTTTACAACACCTTCTCCTTGACAAACCTCACACCTTCCGCCTTCCACATTGAATGAGAACGCTGATGGTTTCAAGCCGTTGGCTTTGGCCGCTGGCAAGGAGGAATACAAAGCCCTGATTTCATCCCAAGCTTTCACATAGGTCACTGGATTGGAGCGTGTAGACCTTCCGATTGGATTCTGGTCGACCATTTCCACCTGTTCGATCTGGTCTATCGCACCTTCGATTCCATCATACAGACCAGTTTGCTCGCCAGAATAAGAGCCAATGGCCTTTTGCAGGGCAGGATATAGGATCCTTTTGACCAAAGAGGTCTTACCGGAACCCGATACACCAGAAACTACGGTAAATACATTCAATGGGAAATCTACGGTTATTCCTTTCAAGTTATTTTCTCTAGCGCCATTTACGCGGATGCTTTCATTCCATTTCCTTCTTTTCTCAGGAACTACAATGGAAAGGTCTCCATGTAAATATTCGCCGGTTAAGCTATTTTTATCTTTCAAGATTTCTTGATAGGTACCTGCGAACACTAGTTCACCGCCATTGATGCCTGCTTCAGGACCAATATCGATCAGGTAATCGGCAGCTTCCATCATTTCCTGCTCATGCTCAACCACTATCACAGTATTTCCCGCATCGCGAAGTGATTTTAGAACACCGATTAACTTTTGGGTATCCCGAGGGTGCAGACCAATACTTGGTTCATCCAATACATAGATGGAGCCAACTAAAGAGGAACCCAAGGATGTTGCTAGGTTGATACGCTGCGACTCACCACCCGAAAGGCTATTGCTCAATCGGTTCAGGGTAAGATAGCTCAGACCAACATCACAGAGGAATTGCAAGCGGTTGACAATCTCGGCCAACAAGCGTTTGGCAATAATGGCTTCGTTTTCTGTAAGTTTTAAGTTTTGGAACATTTCCAAGGCTTCACTTAAAGGCAATAAGACCACATCTGTAATGGAATGCCCGTTGATCTTTACGTAAGAGGCATCTTTTCGCAATCTGGTACCTTTACATTCTGGGCAGTCCGTCTTGCCTCTATACCTGGACAACATCACTCTATATTGGATTTTATAGGTCTGTTCTTCTAATTCCGCAAAGAAGTCGTTTAAGCCTCTGAAATATTTATTCCCTTCCCAAAGCAACTCTTGTTGAGCCTTGGTCAGGTCACTATAAGCACGATGTATAGGAAAATCAAATTTTATTGCCGTCCTGACCAATTTATCTAACCAAGCACCCATTTTTTCACCGCGCCATGGTGCAATTGCCCCATCGAACACGGAACGGCTTTTATCAGGAATAACCAAGTCTGGATCGATACCGATGATCTTTCCATAACCTTCACAGCGCTTACAGGCGCCATAAGGATTGTTGAAACTGAAAAAGTTCGGCGTAGGTTCTTCGAAGGTTATCCCATCCAATTCAAATTTGTCAGAAAAATGGAACAGTTCTTCATCGACCTGGATCTCACATTCACCTTTTCCTTCGAAATAGGCCGTTTGTACCGAATCCGCCAAGCGATTGATAGTATCATCTTCATGATCCAAGCGCACGCGGTCGATTACGATATAGACTTCCCCTTCTTTGAAGCTAGCGTTTGATACCGCTTTATCTTCAATGATGGTTTCAATCTTCTGGATGGAATCTTGGTATTTTACGCGAACAAAGCCCTTTTGAAGGAGCAGTGAAAGCTCTTCTTTCAGCTTTCTGTTATTGCTCGGAATCAGGGGGCTGTAAATCGTTATGGTAGTATCGTCAGGATAAGCCAACAGTTTATCCACAATGGAACTGACGGTATCTTTACTGACTTCTTCTCCAGAAACTGGGGAAATGGTCTTGCCTATCCTGGCAAACAATAATTTCAGGTAATCATAGATTTCTGTAGAGGTCCCTACTGTTGATCGAGGATTGCTGGATATGACCTTTTGCTCGATAGCAATGGCCGGAGCGATGCCTTTGATGTAGTCTACATCAGGCTTGTTCATACGCCCCATAAACTGTCTTGCATAGGAGGACAAGCTTTCTACGTATCGGCGCTGGCCTTCAGCATATAGCGTATCAAATGCGAGGGAAGATTTTCCAGAACCCGACATTCCCGTAATGACAACAAGCTGATTTTTAGGAATATCGACATCGATATTCTTTAGATTGTTGACACGGGCGCCTTTAATTTGGATATGGGTTTTTGGAGAATGAATAGCAGTTTTTTGCATAACCTTCAAAGTTAGGCAAAACTCGTGAAAATGAGCCCGCTAATCCAAAGAAAAACGTTTTCTTTTGAAATAGTTACAATCTTATCGCGGAAGTTTTTCAGGTCTCGGCATGCGATATTTTGTAGCGGTTATCGCATCCAAAAACGCAGCAACCTGGCGGATTTCCTATTTGCTCAGATCCAATTTCTTCATCAAAGGGTCTATCCTTGGATGCATCGGATCGGCCTCCTGTTCTGCATTTCTCGGATTGTTCATTGCCATCCCTGAATTATACATATTGATCACGCCGATGATATTATCGAACAGCCCATTATGCATCCAAGGGTTGGTATTCATCACATCTCTCAAGGATGGAGTCCTGAACTTACCGACGTCTTTGGGATCTTTGGTCACTTCATAACGGCCAAGGTCTTCATACTTTCTTTTGTAGTAAGTGAGACCGATATTATGGAAATCTTCATCTGTAAAATACTGACCATTATGGCAGTTCATACAACGGGCTTTGGTACGGAAAAGGTGCAATCCTGCGATTTCATCATCATTCAAGGCATCATATTTACCATCTAGGAATTCATCAAAACGACTTCTTCTGCTGGTAATGGTGCGTTGGAATGTAGCAAGGGCGCTCATGATCTCTGGCATGGAAAAATCATCATCGCCAAAGGCCTTCTTAAAGAGTTCTTTGTATTCTGGAATAGCTTTCAGTTTAGGGACCAACTTGGTTAGGTCCATTGCCATTTCGTTATGGGCTTCAATAGGGCTCAAAGCCTGTTCTTCTAGAGAATGTGCTCTTCCATCCCAAAACATCGTTTTGCGCTCAGCCACATTCATCAGGGAAATGGTATTTCTATCTCCGACTAAATGGTCGTGACCCACAGGTACCGTAGAATGGTCACCGAAAGAAGTCTGTGGATTATGGCAAGAACTACAGGAGATCTGATTGGAGCCAGATAGGATGGGATCAAAGAAAAGGAGTTTTCCCAGCTTCACCTTAGGTTGTTCCATGAGGGAAAAATAGCTGGTATCGATTTTCGGAAGTGATTTGAATTCTTCATATTTCACTCCAGAATCAATGGTAGGATTTGGCCATTCACTGATTGGCTTACTATAAAGGCTTCGCAAATCTTGAATCCCTTTATCACTCAGGAATGCCGTGCTTAAAATGCACATTCCTAAAATCAACCCGATCGCTAATACTTTTTTCATCTCTATCTCTAAAACATTAACCCAATGGTCAATGAATAATACTTTTGTTTTATTTCAGTAGCTGAAAGACCCTCTGCTTGCACAAACGGCTTGATCTGCTTAGATGCAACAAAATCATACCTGGCACGAGCTCCAATGGAGAAAGGTTCGGCTGTCAGGTAGTTGTAGTTCTGTTGCAGCATATCAGCAATGCCAGTTCCCTGTTTGATTCCATTGAACTGGGATCTGCTTTTCAGTAGCTTTTGCTTCTGCAAATTTAAACTAATTCCAAATAAACCACTCTTTAAATCCCATAAATACTGTCCTTCAACTCCAATATGCAGCATATCAGCCAATTGCTCGCGGAAAGGATTGATATATTGTTCTTTAAATTGGGTGAAATTGGCATAAGGTTTCACTGTCCAGTCCGCTTGTCCTACAATTGCCTCTAGGTGGTAATTGAAATGGTAATATCGGTAGGAAGATACTTCGGAAATCTTGATAAGTCCTATGGAGGACCCATCATTATGGAATAAGCCTTCCACTCCTTTGCGGGTTTGCAGGTCCAAGGAGGCATTTCCTCCGTATTTCCAATCATTAGACTTATGGAGATAGCCGATCTTTCCAGCAATCACTTGATCCGTCCAATCATTGGCACTGGATCTAGAAGAGGATAAAGTGCGGGAACCGGTCTGTTGGGACAGACCTGCTTCAAAAAGAAATCCAGAATCTCCTTTGGGCAGAAATGAAATCTTTCCATCGAAACCATTCATCTCATAGAGAATCACATCACTTTCGCTGGATAAGCCTGAAAGCAGTGAATTATATGCCCCTAAACCGTTCATATAAAAAACGGGAGGTTTGCCCAATTGCCTAAGAAAGGTCAGTTTATTCCTATGCTTATAGAATTGGTATCCCAGGTTTGCACTGATGATATATTGAGGCAAGATTTGGTAAGATGCCCCAAAGCCAAGCTGCAGCGTGCTACTGTTGTTCTCTGGTCTTGGGTCAACCTTTCGATGGGAAAGATTGGCTTTATAGCCAGCTTCTCCCCCGATGACCCATTTTCCGATTTCTTTGGCTATACCTCCCGAGAACTGATAGCGCTCTGAATTTAAATCTCCGCCAACAGAATCTGCGGTGAAATAAGGAAACACAACCTCGAAATCAGAGTTTTCAATGAACTTAAGGTCTTGGATTTTCTTGTTCTCGTATTTTGCTTTTCCCCATAAGGTGATATTGGGGAAGGCGTCTTTTTGGTAAGACTCGGTATTGAATCTAAACCCTTGGTCTCCAGCGCCTCTTTGCAAGGTATAGCTATCCTTATTGTCGGAAAAATAGGATAGCTCAACAGGAGTTAACGATTGCTGGTATTGGAATGGTCTCAAAGCAGGACTTTCGTACATGGAATTACGGAAAGTCCTACTGATATCCATACGCTCTTTGACCCCCATAGCATTTACGCTTAGGGAATCCTGTGCTCTGCCTAAAGTGACAAAACAGCAGCAAACAACAACCGTGGATAAGAATCTTAACATGTTATGGTAGCAACAATGCCTTGGAAGAAGGTATAAAATCTTCAGTAGAGTTATTGGTATCCTTTAAATATGGCTTTCCATTCTCCAAGTTTCCGATTGATTTTCTAATCACAGACTTGCCGAAACGCGTGTCATCGCCAAGAGCTTGGCTTGCATAAGTCCAGCCCATATCCAATGAACTATCGGTTACCAACCATGCAAAGGTGGTTTTAGCAGAAACATTGACCGCATCCGTGATGTAAGAATTTGGGATTTTAAAGGAGTCAAATTTCATTTCTCTACCCGACTCCGCGATATAGCTATAGGAATAAGCATTTTCTGCTTTGAATTTCTCAATGGTTACTCCTTCTGGGAATCTTCCCATAACATAGGATTGATGACCATTGTTATGCATCAATAAGTTTCCTGAAACATTGATCGCATTTGGAACACTCGGGTTATCGATGTTGATGGTACCGATCAGCTCGATCTCAAAATCTGCTTTGGATAGATCGAATGATTTTGGATTGACCTGCGTATGGTCGATGGCATTGTTGGCAATGATCAAATCATCTCCAGGAGCTACTGGATGTTGTCTTCCTGTTCCTGGGATCATGATAATCTGCTTAGAAGTGAAAGCATCCTTCATCACATCAGGGGTATAATTCCTTCTATTAACAGTAAGAAAATCAGACTGGGCTATAAACAAGCCATCAGCATATAGCGTATCGGATGAGTTGTTGTGGAGTATGAAATACTTATCTCCATTGTATAGTTTGCCTGCTTCAGTAGAAGTTCCGGTGAAGAAAATCTCTTTGAAAACAAAGTTTGCAGTTGGATCTGAAAGGAAGGTTTCCAAGCTAATGCTAGTATTCGCAGCATTGACTACGATACCTTCTTTACGGGCCTTGATTTTCATGGCCTTATCCTTATCGCCAACTTTAATGACGATGTCACCATCCAAAGTAGCGGTATAAGTACCGTAAGCCAAGGTAGTCTTTGCCGTATCTGCTCCTTCCACTAATGTTGCTGCTGTAGTGACTTCCGTGTTGGTTTCTTGCAAAGTAATCCGCACATTGTTAAGCTTATATTCTCCTTGCAAACTGGACTTGTTGACTGCGATTAAAACTTCTGACCTAGACTCTAAAAAATCATCTTTCATGCAAGAGCTCATGCCTAAAAGCATCAAGCATAAAATCATCATTTTCAACTTTGTTAAATTTCTCATCGTTTATTCTATCTATTATATTTTAATATTTACTTCCATTCCAAAATAAGGACTGTCCTCTGCCCTATTCCTTCTGATAAATTGATTGCCGTACTGCGTATAATCAGGCTTGTAAATAAAGAGCCTGTTAACAAACATCGCTACCCTAACTCTATTTTTGATAACCTTGGTCGCCTTGAAATTGACAAGCAGATCAATAGGTTCTTTGAATTCATTGTATAAATAAGGGTCAATTTTCCGGTCAAAAAGACGCAGGACTGGATCAGTTCGGTCCGCCTCGGTATATTGGTGATAGGTTTGACTGATATCGTAATAGCCAATCGGAAGGTTATCCCTAAATAGTCGCTGGTTTGATTTGTACCAAAAACTTTGTACCGTCATGGATAGGTTCAAACCCAGTTTTGGCAGAAATGAATCGGCCGTAAGATTGGTATTGAAACTCTCATAATGCCCCCCAGTATTGCCATTGGCATAAACTCCAACATATTGCCTAACCTTGCCGTCAGTAATTTCCAGTGGACTGATTACCTCCGCTATGGGTTGGTTATTGGCATTGAATGTCTTAAACCAAGCCCCATTTACCGTAAATCTGGTGTTGATCCCTTGGATACGCCTGGAGCTAAAGTTGTATTCCAGCCCTGTTTTTTCGGTGATGCTTCCGTTTGAATTCTGATTGTAGGCATGGAATTCGGCTTGATCGACATAGCTGAAGTCCTCAATTGACGGCTTGGCGGTCAGGGTATTGGGATCGACAGAGGTCACATTGTATTTCCTTAAGGGAACGGCATTGAATAGGGATATATTCCTAAATCCATTATCCATCTTCTCATTGAAGTAGTTGATAGAGAAGGTATTTCCTTCAAAGTCCAACTGGGTTCCGATTTCCCATTTAATATTTTTCGCCGCCTGCAATTCATAATTAACAGGGTTGACAATGCTTGTTTTTGCCCATGCTAACCTGTATTCGGGGTTATTATGGTAATAGACCAGTTCCGGGATATCCCTATAAAAGTTTTCTGGGTATAGGAGATTCTGGTTAGGAGTAAGGGTTTGGATACCATAACCCGCAAAGATGTTGGATTTCAACTGCTTCCCAAAGACCTTCGTTTGCGGCAGGTGCAATCTTCCATTGTATCTCGGATCTACAAATACTTTGCCTGCAAGCGCATATTCCTTGTCTAGATTCGTCAAGCTAAAGGCTCTGACCCCTAAGCTATTCTCAAAAAGGAAATCTCCCATATTGATAAAGAATCTGTCTTCCGCAAAAATGGAGAGATTACTCATCGCAGGAATAGATCGCAAGGATCTCGGTCTGGAGTTGATCGAAGTGCTAATTGGGAAATCCAGGTCGTACTGTGGCCCTAAGCCTAGGTTCTTGGCATAGGCATATTCAATACCTGCTTTGAGCTGTTGCTTGAATAGCTTATGAAAGTTCCAGTTTCCAATTAGTTTCAGGTTAATATCCAAAGGTCTGCTATCAGACTTAAAGTCAGCAACATAAGTGGGCGTAAGAAATGTCGCTTCATGGCTTCCATCAACCAAGGAATTCATCAAAATGCTGGCAGATCTAGCCTGCACTAGCTTTTGCATATCGATCTGATTGGAAGATAGCCTAGCATTAATGCCTAGGGAAACACTCCTAAAGGTAGATTTAGGATTGGAAGAGAATAATTTGAAGGTATTATTGACTCCAAAGAACTGCACATTGTTTTTGTAATTGTCATTGAGTTTATAGTCATTATCAGGATCGAACCTTTCATTGTCGATCGTAGTATTGAAGTCCAAGCCATGGTTCCAAATGAACCTATATTTGGTTAAGCTATAAGTCTTTTCTCCTCTTATGGATGTGTTTACTCTCTTGAAAGTATTATAGATATCTGTGACGTTGCTTCTAGAGTTTAGATAACCAGCATCAATATTCAGTTTATAAGAGCCAAATTCAAAGCCTTTACCAAGTCCTACTAGTTTACTGAATCCATCAGCTTTAATTCGAGCGGTCCAAGGCTCATAGCCTTTTATTCTATCGATCAGCACTACCCCCGAAGTTAGGTTTCCATACTCCACAGATGGAATACCGCGGATGATTTCTACTTTTTCGATATTATCCGTGGCAATGGTTCGCATATCCACTCCTATATTGGAGCTAATGCGGCCATCATTCATACTCCCCTGACCTAATCCAAAGCCAGCGGTCGGATCAATCATGGACTGTGAATTCAGCTGCATGCCATCCACTGAAAACATGGTTCCTAAAGAACCGGTGGAATAGGCAGACATGGATGCACCATTGGCTGTCCTCAGATTGATTCCGTTGACCTGATCAAGATCGGGATTCTTGGTTTGACCTCCCGGTAATAATTCCAACAGGTCTGTAAAGCTCGAAGGTTGCAGATGCTGCATGGCATCTCGGGTGATAATCGAACTCGTTCCTATGTTTTTGGACTCCTTGGCTGTCACATATACTTCATCGATATTGACCTCATCTTGATTGAAAACAATATGGGTTTCACGGTTATTATCGAGTTTGATGGTCCTAGTAATCGGTTTGAAACCAATATGGGAAAACTTAAGTTGATAGGTGCCTTGGGGTAGATTTTGAATGATAAACAAACCTTGTTCATCACTTAAACTATTAAAATTAGGCTTCTCTGCGATCTCAATGTTTACATTGCTCAATGCCTGCCCTTTGCTGTCCCTCACGGAACCAGAAATAGAGAATAACTGAGCAGATGATACAAATGGAAGGCTCAGGAAGACTAGTAATATATAGATGTTTTTGAGCAAGGGCAATTAAGACTAATTCTAAACAGCGCAAAATAACGCAAAAATATTTGCTTTTAGAAATAGCTTTTCCTTTAACTCCAAGAAGTTATATGCTGATTGATTTAATTTAGATGGCGAAAAACCTAAAAAAGGTTACTGGGATTATTCAAAATCTGCTTCTCCAGCTTTGTTTTCATTCTCCAGTTTCTGCAATAGTTTTTCTACTTCTGCTTCTGAAGCTGTTAGTTTAGCCTTGCAGATAGTCAATAGTTCAGACGCCCTGTTGATCTTGGCAGTCAGTTCATCGACCGCAATATCTCCTGATTCAATATCGGAGACAATAAGCTGAAGCTCCTCGAATGCATCTTTATAGCTGTATTTATTTTCCATGCTTTGATTCTTTGTTAATTACTTTAGAAATGACCTTTCCGTCTTCCAATTGGATTTCCAATTCGGCCCCTATTTCGACCTGATCCAATTTATGAACAGATTTACCATCTATTCTAACGATGCTGAAGCCTCTTTTTAAAATATGGATGGGATTCACGATTCCCAGCATCCGTTCCAAATGCTGCAATTGCGCTTGATTTTCCTTGATGTTTTGCCTACTGAACCTGATTAGATGGGTTTGTAGGCCATTTAATTCTGACTTATCTTTTAATAATAAGGTCTTAGAGTTCCAGGAAATGGATGAAACGATATGTTTTAATTTGAGGTTTTCCTCTTCAAAGTTCCTTCTAACCGCCCTTAGCATTCTTTCCAGCGCATTATCTACAGGAATGGCAAAGTTGTGGAACTTCTGTAGCAGGAAGTCCGCCAATTCACTCGGTGTAATGGCATTCTTATAAGCAACCATCTCACTGACGGTTTCATTTGTCGAGTGACCAATTCCAGTAAGTACGGGAATCGGGAAAATGGCGATAGCTTTCGAAAGGAAATAATTATTATAGGAGCTCAATCCGACATCACCTCCACCACCACGAATGATCGCAACGGCATCAAAATCTTCCAGTTTATTGGCTATGACCTCCAATTGTTTAATAATGGAACTGATGGATTTATCCCCTTGCAACAAGGCGGGGAACAGTGTGCATTCTATTTTATAACCCCAAGGATTGCCATTGATGATCTTAAAGAAATCGGATAAGCCCTTGCTGGTTTCTACGGAGATAATCGCCAAGCGCTTTGGAATAAGGGGAAAAGGCAGTCTTTTATTGGCATCAAAAACACCTTCTTCTGTGAGTTTCTTAATGCTTTCTCGTTTCTCTTTCTCGAGTTCGCCAAGAACGAAAGTCGGGTCAATATCCACAATCTTAAGGCTGAACCCATAAAGTGGGTCGTAGGAAATACCAGCTTGGAAGAGCATGGTAATGCCTTCCCTTAAGGGTTCGCCAAGGACTTCCAAGAACTGCCTGTTTATGCGTTGGTAGTCCATCTTCCATAAAATAGACCGCATCTCAGCAACCACCTTACCTTCTTTTTTCTCTAATAATTCGGGATAGCAATGCCCTGAATGGGAATAATGGTTCAATTTATTCATCTCCGCCTTAATCCAATAAAGACTCTTGTATCGCTCAGCAATAGTCTTTTGAATGCTTCGAGATACCTCTAGGAGTGTGAAAACGGTTTTATTGTCCATCAATTCGGGCATTCTCAAATATACAGAATTATTACACGTCGGGAATGCGTGTTTGTGCGTTTTATTAGTACATTTACAATAAGAAATCCTAAAAACAATTATGATTCGTTTTTTTAACCTCCTTACAATATTCCTGTTATGCGGGTATTCCATCAGTCAAGCGCAGTATAAACAGGTCATCACTAATCAAACCGTTCTTCTAAACAACCAAAGGAACATCCTGCCTTTTAAGCGCTTGGATGAACGTAGGATTGCTGTGATCAGTGCAGACAGCGTAAAATATGGGCCTTTCATTCAGCAATTACAACGCTATGGAGAAGTGAAAAGCTTTGGTTTTGACCAATATGATGAGCATACAAAATACTACAATACCATCATCGTTGCAGGAACGGAAGAAGAGTTTAGACCAGGACAATTGGCTATGGTCATCCAATCAGCAGTTAATCGGAAGGATGTCATTCTTTGTAAATTCGGTAAGGATATCAATTACATCAATATTGGCTTGTCTGCTGCCAACTTAGGTCGCTTTGCAAGCATATTGACAGCGCCTAGTCTGGAAGAAGAAGCCCAAGAGAACGCAGCGATGTCGATCTTCGGGGGTTTAGGCATCACCGCAGGAACGAATAAAACGACCCAAACAAGATTACAGTACAGCAAAGGAAGACAATCGGGTCTAGATATAGCAAAAATGACCAACCAGATTGATGCCATCGCCAAAGATGCCGTTGAACAGCATGCCGCACCGGGCATGATGGTCATGGCTATAAAAGATGGACAGGTAATCTTTGAAAAGGCTTACGGTTATCATACGTACGAGAAAAAGCAGGCCAATAGCATATATGACATCTACGACCTAGCCTCTATCAGTAAGATAGCAGGAACAACGCCGGTCGTGATGCATCTGCAAGAAAACAATATTATCAACCTGGACAGTACCATGGGCCATTACCTGTGGCAAGCCAAACAGAGCAATAAAGCTAATATCACCCTGCGTACCGTCCTGTTGCATGAAGCAGGTTTCACTCCGTTTATCCCGTTTTATAAAAATCTAAAACCAGGCGATCTACAGAGCACAAAAGATGAAAACCATCAAGTCAAAGTTGCTGACAATGCTTATCTAAAAAATAACTACTACAGGGATGTCATGTGGCCAGAGATGTTGAATTCTCCGGTAAAACCGATTGGTAATTATGTCTATTCAGACATCAGCATGTATGTCATGAAGGAGGTTTCGGAACATGAGACCTCAACCCCGATGCAAGACTATGTACAAGATCTATTGTACAGACCAATTGGGATGAAAACCGCTGGCTATCTACCAAGAGATCGTTTCAGAAAAGATCAAATTATTCCTACCCAACAGGATACCGCCTTCCGAAAGGTTCTATTGCAAGGTTATGTGCATGATGAAGGCGCAGCAATGGCGGGCGGAGTGGCAGGACATGCGGGTTTGTTTGCCTCTGCGAACGACCTGGCTATCTACGGACAGCTCTTGCTGAATCGAGGCGAATACGGTGGTGTGAGATACTACAAACCGGAGACTATTGATTTATTTACTTCAAAGCAGTCCAAAACAAGCCGCAGAGGCTTGGGATTTGACCGATATGACCCTAAGAAAGGAGCAGACTATCCATCTAAACTGGCGAACCCCTCTGTATACGGCCATACCGGATACACAGGAACTTGTATATGGGTAGACCCGAATAACCAATTGATTTATATATTTTTGTCAAACAGAGTACATCCGCAAGTATCTACAAAAATCTATGATCTAAACGTACGAAGCCGTATACAGGATGTGATCTACGAAACCATTTTTAACGCTAAATAATGAAAAAGAAGTTTTTATTGACCATCCTTTTTGGAGGAGCTATTTTTGCCAGTATGGGGCAAGACTATAAACAGATACACCAAGACCTGATCGTTGTTGATGGCCACAATGACGTTATCGTGGAAAGCATATTGCCCGGCAAAGACATCGGCAAACGAATCAAAACCGGCCACACAGACTTACCAAGACTGAAGGAAGGTGGGGTGGATGTGCAGGTATTTGCCGTTTGGTCTGATGACAAGAAATGGAAGAAGAATGCCTATAAACATGCCAATGACCAAATAGACGCTTTGGAGAAATTGATTGCCAATAATCCCGACAAGATTGAACTGGCAAAAAGTTCAGCTGATATCGAACGAATCAACAAAAACGGAAAGATCGTTGCCCTGATCGGCATAGAAGGAGGTAATATGATCGAGGAGCGCTTGGACTATCTTGAAACGCTTTACAACCGTGGAGCCCGTTATTTAACCCTTACCTGGAACTATAACCTGCCTTGGGTCACTGCCGCAGCGATGGAGGTAAAGTCCAAGGACAAAAAAGGAAAGGGATTGACCGAACACGGAAAAGAAATCATTCGCAAGATGAATGAGCTCGGCATGATGGTCGACCTTTCCCATGCCGGCGAACAAACATTTTATGATGTATTAAGCATCACAAGCAAACCAGTGTTGGTGTCCCATAGCAATGCAGCAGCATTGACTCCGCATTACCGTAATTTGAAAGATGCCCAATTGGAAGCCCTAAAGAAGAATGGTGGAGTGGTTGGTGTTAATTTCTATTCGGAATTCCTGGATTCCAACTACCCGAAAAGAGTCAAAAAACTCTACTACAAAACTCACAAGAAAGATAGCACAAACAAAGAAATATCGGTAGGCAAGATGTACGGAGCACTTTCAGCAAAGCAAAAACATGAAGCCAACGCCCCATTTGAGAATGTGCTAAAGCATATTGACCATTTGGTCGCCAAGGCAGGCATTGATCATGTAGCGATTGGATCTGACTTTGATGGTATTGAATCCCCTCCCCAAGAACTAGAAGATGTAACGAAATTCCCAGTCCTGACCAAGGCTCTTTTAGAAAGAGGCTATAGCAAAGAAGATGTAGCCAAAATCATGGGATTAAACTTTCTGAGAGTCCTTAAGGAGAATGAGAAATAGGTTATAGATATAAGACAATACACAATAGACCTTTCTTGCTTCTTATTAGAAATAGTTTGAAATAGTTGGCAGTCCTACCCAATCTAATGACTGCTGTCTAAAAAAGAGAAGGGTGGATTTTTATAAAAATCCACCCTTCTCTTTTTTAGATATTTTGTTATCTCGAGTAACGGAACTGTTGTTTGTCCATCATACCCATTTGATTCTTCATCAATTTGATCTGCTCTTCCAGCAATTTGTTCTTATCGGCCTTCTTAGCTTCAGCCAGAAGCTTCTCAGCTTCGCGCTTATTACGTTTCGCCATGGCGATACCAGCTAAGCTTAACTTTGCTAATGCAACGTTATGGTCCATATGCAAGCCCATTGCCAAGGCTTTCTTGAAAAATTTCTCTGATTGTAAAGGTGCTCTTTGCGATTCGATCAAGCCCAAAAGCATGTGGTAGTAACCATATTGAGCAGAGATCAATTCAGTCTCGTAGTTCTTGATTTTCTTAAGCCAAACCTCAGCCTTGTCCATGCGTTCTTTGCGCAAGAACCATTGTGCGATAAGCATCTTCTCGTTGAAGAAAACGGTTACCCAAGCTAAAATAGTAATCAGGATTGCTAAAATCCCCCAGCCCCATTGACCAATCCAGAACAATGCAACCGTTCCGACTACCAACAAACTACAAATTATAATGCGAACTAGATTTGACATAATTATGCTTAATACTGTAAGTTTGCAAATATCCGTTAAATTGCTGTAGTATACAACTTGTTTACAGCAAAATAATGTAAAATTTTATATAAACATATGTCTGATCGTTTTGATTCATCTTGGGAACCTATCATTAAGCCCTTATTCAATAGCACTGTTTTACAGGACTTATCTGATTTTGTAATAAAGGAAAGAAGCTTGCACAAAGTGTTTCCCCCGAAAGATTTGGTTTTTAATGCTTTTAAGTTGACCCCTTTTCAAGATCTTAAGGTAGTGATCCTTGGCCAAGATCCTTACCACAACGATGGACAGGCGCATGGACTTTCTTTTTCTGTCCCAGCAGGAATTGCGATCCCGCCAAGTTTAAGGAATATCTATACCGAATTGGTCACCGACATCCCTGGCTTTACCTATCCTAGCCATGGAGACTTGACCAAATGGGCAAAACAGGGCGTATTGCTCCTGAACGCCACCTTAACGGTCAGAGCACATGAAGCCGGTTCGCACCAGAAGAAAGGTTGGGAATACTTTACGGATGAAATCATCAAGGCAATCTCAGATCAAAGTGAACATGTGGTCTTTGTATTATGGGGAAGCTATGCCATTAAAAAATCAGCGCTGATCGACAGCAGTAAGCACCTCATATTGACAGCAGTACACCCTTCACCACTATCGGTTTACCGGGGATTCTTTGGATGCGCACATTTCTCCCAAGCCAACAGCTACCTGCAACAACATGGTAAACAAGCTATTGACTGGCAGGTGTAAAGACCTTACGCATATCTCTCTAACAAATTCTTGAACTTATAGTCCTCTGTAGAAAGGACTTCAATATGATTGATCCGAATCTTTTGATTGTTCTGCAAGATATGGGTGAACTTCAGGTGGCTATCATAGGTTATTTCCCAATCCTCATGGAAATCCACCGGTTGAGTCGCTTCACCTAGCACCACGTATTCCAAATTTCCCAAAGTAGAATATCGGCTGATCTCGATCTGCGAATCTGGTCTTTCATAAAGATAATACCAAGCACCATCGCCCACACCACCAAGATATTTCGCATGCTTAGGAACAGAGATAGGCTTAGAGCCAAAATTCACCGCACCAATGATCAGATCGTTGGGTAATAAGTTCGCCTTGTTCCTGAACACATTATCCCCTAACTGCTTCACCAAGAAAAAGAAAGACTTCCAACGGTCCATCTTAAACGACTGAAAACCATCAGAAGGACTATAGCTGTTCACGACCCTGGTCTTGCTTACATTAACAATATTGCTGATTGGGCTCGCTTTTATGGTCTCCGGAAGATTGATTCCATGCCAGAAATGATATTTCTTGGAAGCCTTCATCAACATCCTGGTAATGAACCGCGAACAGTTGTTGTTGTTCTTTGCCACTGCGCCATAGGGGTAAGTACCCTCTTCTACGCATTTGTCACCATAATCTTTCGCGATTTCAAAATTGATATCGTTGGCCACACTAAAAAAGAGCCTTCCTTCGCCATACATCGCGCCTTTCAGGGGTTCGATGGCAGCAATGATCTCTTGGATGTTTTCGATATGGCCATGCTTGAACTTGGCCTTCACCTTGATCTCCAACATGGGGTCAGAATCCTTGGATCGCGCTCGTCCATAGCCGCGAGGGGTAATATATCGGCCAAAATCATAGAAAAGCAACTCGCCCGTCTGGTGATTGACCAGCACGACGCCCGTATGCCCAACCTTGAAGTTTAAATTTTTGACAATACCAATCTTTTTGAAAAACATCATCCATTTTTCATCCCCACGTATGGTAGCATCTGGCCATGTCAATATGATTGCAGAATCTTGATATGCCATCTTTAAATATTAATATTCTAATGGTACAATTGGTTCCTTTTTACTGGTGGACATGATCATCATGGTTTGGAAAGTCTTCACAAATGGGATCTTTGAAATCTTTTCCATAATCACAGCCTCGTATGCCTTAATGTCTTTAACATACACTTTCAGCATAAAGTCGCAATTCCCCGTAACGTGGTGGCATTCGGTCACTTCTGGAATGGCACGAACGGCTTCAACAAATTCCGGAATAGCATTATGGGTATGGAAATCAAGAGAGATCTGGATGAATGATTTTATCCCTAATCCTAGCTTCTCCTCATCAACAAAAGCATGGTAACTTTTGATGAAACCAGAGTTCTCCAATTTACGAACACGCTCCAATGTAGGGGCAGGCGAGAGACCAATATTGGTCGCCAATTGTAAATTAGTTATCCTTCCGTTCTCCTGAAGAAGCTTTAGGATCTTCAAGTCCGTTTTATCTGGTTGGTAAGACATAGGCTTTTCAATAAAATTAAAGAATAGTAAATATACAAAATAATATTTGGTTTAACACAAAATGTATTTCTGATTTATTGGCTAGGTTTAATATAGATTGACTCAATCTGAAAAGAGATATTCAATTGATTTTATTTATATCAATCATTCTATTGTCATAATATAATCATTCTAAATAGCCTTTAATGCAGAAGAAATGACATTTGTCATTTTTTTTGCGGTTTACTGTGTAGGTTGAACACAAAACAAGCTTTTTTCTGCATTATAAACCGTAACTTTGCAATTCAAAACCAATGGGAAAGAACCCATCATTAAAGTGAAAGAGATATGAGCACAAAAGACGACGATTTACTAAAAGAGTTAGAGCTCGAAGAATATAAGTACGGTTTTACCACCGACATTGAGATGGAGATCGCTCCAAAAGGTCTTAATGAAGATACCATCCGTTTGATTTCCAAGAAGAAAAACGAACCGGAATGGTTATTGGAATGGAGACTGAAAGCCTTCCAACATTTCTTGAAAATGAGCATGCCGACTTGGCAAAACTTCAAAAACCCTGAAGTAGATTTCCAGGACATTTCTTATTACGCTGCCCCTAAACCCAAAAAACAACTTGATAGTTTAGACGAAGTGGATCCCGAATTATTGGCAACCTTTGCCAAATTGGGCATTCCTTTGGACGAACAAAAGGTACTTGCCGGGGTAGTAGCCGTTGATGCAGTATTTGACTCTGTTTCAGTAAAAACCACATTCCGTGAAAAACTGAAAGAACAAGGGGTTATCTTCTGCTCTTTCGGGGAGGCAGTTCAAGAACATCCTGAACTTGTAAAACAATATTTAGGAACTGTAGTTCCACAAACCGACAACGTATATGCCGCCCTGAATTCCGCAGTTTTCTCGGACGGATCTTTCGTATACATTCCAAAAGGCGTTCGTTGCCCAATGGAACTTTCCACGTACTTCCGTATCAACGCAGAAAACACGGGGCAGTTCGAACGTACCTTGATCATTGCCGATGAGGATGCTTATGTATCTTACCTAGAGGGTTGTACAGCTCCAATGCGTGATGAGAACCAATTGCACGCTGCAGTGGTTGAACTAATTGCAATGCGCAATGCGGAGATCAAATACTCAACTGTACAAAACTGGTACCCTGGAGATAAAGACGGTAAAGGCGGAATCTACAATTTCGTAACCAAGCGTGGTATCTGTAAAGGCGACTACTCCAAGATCTCTTGGACCCAAGTGGAAACCGGATCTGCCATCACTTGGAAATACCCAGGGGTAATCCTGAAAGGTGACCACTCCGTAGGCGAGTTCTACTCGGTGGCGATGACCCGTAATATGCAACTTGCAGATACAGGCACAAAAATGATCCACCTAGGAAAAAACACCCGTTCTAAAATCATCTCCAAAGGTATCTCTGCTGGCAAGAGCCACAACAGTTACCGTGGATTGGTTAAGATCGGACCAAATGCAGACAACTCAAGGAACTTCACCCAATGTGACAGTTTGTTGATTGGCGACAGATGTGGAGCCCACACTTTCCCATATATCGAGAGCAAGAACAAAACAGCTACCCTAGAGCACGAAGCGACCACTTCTAAAATCGGGGAAGACCAAGTGTTCTACTTAAACCAACGCGGTATTGACTCTGAGAAAGCCGTAGGATTAATCGTAAACGGTTATGCGAAAGAAGTATTAAATCAATTACCAATGGAATTTGCCGTAGAGGCACAAAAATTATTAGCGATCTCATTAGAAGGATCGGTAGGATAGAAATATAGAATAGAATATGTTAAGCATTAAGAATTTGCATGCGTCTATCGACGACAAACAAATATTAAAAGGACTGAATTTAGAAGTTAAGGCCGGCGAAGTGCATGCCATCATGGGCCCTAACGGTGCTGGAAAGAGTACATTAGGAAATGTATTGGCAGGACGTGACTCCTACGAAGTGACCGAAGGCGAAGCTTTCCTTGACGGAGTAGATCTATTGGAGCTTTCTCCGGAAGACCGTGCTCGCGAAGGTTTGTTCTTGGCTTTTCAATATCCTGTTGAAATCCCAGGAGTTTCAAACATCAACTTCTTGAAGACAGCAGTAAATGATATCCGAGAATATAAAGGATTACCTCCGATGGAAGCCAAAGACTTCTTGAAGATGGTAAAAGAAAAACAACAATTGGTAGAGTTCTCCGCTAACTTGGCAAACCGTTCCTTGAACGAAGGTTTCTCAGGTGGTGAGAAAAAACGTAACGAGATCTTCCAACTGGCGATGTTGAACCCTAAGCTTTCCATCTTAGACGAAACAGATTCAGGTTTAGATATTGACGCATTGAGAATCGTGGCGAATGGTGTAAACCAATTACGCACAAAAGACAATGCATTCATCGTGATTACACACTACCAACGTTTGTTGGATTATATCGTGCCAGATTTTGTACACGTATTGCACAATGGCCGCATTGTAAAATCAGGCACAAAAGAATTAGCACTTGAATTAGAAGAAAAAGGTTACGACTGGTTAAAAGAATTAGATACGCAAAATGCCTAATCAGTTGTATTAAGAAACGAGGTAATGAGCGGATTGACAACAAATAACATGAGTACATTAGTAGCAAACTCCTTATTCCAACAGTTGACTTCAACTTTTCAGGAATTGGAAACAAGCAATGATACACCAGCGGTAAAGGCTCTTCGCGAAGAGGCTTATACCCGTTTTCATGAACTTGGATTCCCTACTGTAAAGAATGAGGACTGGAAATACACAAATATCCATTCGCTGATCAACAGAAACTATCTGTTGAACGAGGATGTGGATGTTTCAAATTTAGATCTTAGCGCTGCGGACATCCCCGGATTGGATGCTCACCGCATCGTATTGATCAATGGTCAATATGTATTGGCCTTCTCTTCCTTGGAAGATGAAATCGGCTTGATCGTAAAACCTATCGAAGAAGCTCAAAATGAGCCTAAATTCCAACAGCACTTTGCAAAACATGCAGATGCTACTGGAAGCACCACGGTAGCCCTGAACACGGCTTTTCACACTTCGGGAATATTCCTGCAGGTGAACCGCAATAAGGTGGTCTCAAAGCCTATCCAAATCGTACATGTCGCTACTGGAGATCAGGACTTCTTTGCACAAACTCGTAATCTATATATCCTTGAGCAGAACGCTGAGGCTGAAATCATCGAATCCTTTATCACATTGGATGGTTCGGCTTTCAACCTGAACAACAAGGTTACCGAGATTGTAGTAGAAGAAAACGCGAAGATGCAACACTATTATTTGCAGTTAGCTTCAAATAACAGCCATTACATCAATCATACCGAGGTCTACCAAACGAAACACAGCTTGTACAACAACTACAACTGTAATTTCCCTGGTGTAGCTTTTGTACGCAATGACTTGAACGTTCGTTTGGACGCTGAGCAGGTTGAATCACACCTTTACGGAATCAACCTATTGGCCGACAATCAATTTGTAGACAACCATACTATCGTAGATCACATGAAACCTCATTGTGAATCTTATGAATGGTACAAAAATATTCCACAGGACGAATCTACAGCTGTTTTCAACGGTAAGATTTTCGTTCGCGAAGATGCGCAGAAAACAAATGCCTTTCAACAGAACAACAATATGTTGATCGGTGACAAAGCTACCATCTATACCAAGCCACAGCTTGAGATCTTTGCAGATGATGTAAAATGTTCACATGGTTGTACCATGGGACAATTTGATGATGATGCATTGTTCTACTTACGCGCTCGTGGTATCGGCGAAGAGAGCGCACGTATCCTGTTGGTTCACGCCTTTGCTTTTGACGTTACATCCAGATTCTCAGATGAAAACGTAAGGAACTTTGTTGAAGCCTTAGTAGCAAAAGGATTAGAAAGAAAATAATAGTAGTGTAGTTTTAGTATAAAGGCGTCTTGGCGAAAGCTAAGACGCTTTTCTTTTATGTTCTTTCGTTTTCGAGAAGACCTCAGCCCTCATCCATTTCGCTCTCATAAGAAAGTATTTTTCTCAAAACATTTGAACTTCAAGCTCTTTGGTTTATATTTGCCCTATGAGCGCTCGCCAATTTGCACAATTCTTTATGGACCCTTGGATTTACTGAGTTAAGTAAATCTTCTGCGGTTTAATGAATCAGCTAAATTTCTTTTTAGCTGCAAGTACAAACAATTCAATTTTATTTCATGGAAAAGAAACATTGGTTTAAAACCTATATCTATATATGGGTAGGGCAATTTGTCTCCTTGATAAGTAGCTCTGCCGTCAACTTCGCAATGATTATCTGGCTAAGCCTTGAATTTCGGTCGGCTGAGGTCTTAGCCTTTGCTGCCATTTCGGGTCTATTGCCCCAGGCCATAATTGGCCCATTCGCCGGCGTGTATATCGACCGCTGGGACAGAAAGAAGGTCATGATTTTTGCAGATGCCTTCATTGCCTGCTGTACCCTGATGATGACTTTCGCTCTGCAGGATGGTCATATTAACCTCTCGCTGATCTATCTGTTGATGGTCTGCCGCTCCATAGGTTCCGCCTTCCATCAACCCGCCATGCAGGCCATTGCTCCACTACTGGTTCCAGAAGATCAGCTATTGCGCGTTTCAGGAGTCAACCAGATCTTGCATTCTGTGAGTGCCATAGCCGGCCCAGCATTAGGTGCATTGGCCATTGCCAACCTTCCGATCAATCAGGTATTATACCTTGATGTTATCGGTGCGGCATTCGCGATCAGCAGCCTAATGTTTATCAGCATTCCTTATTTTAAATCCGAAAGCAAAGCCTCCCTGAGGCAAGTCTGGGGTGATCTAAAACTGGGATTCTTGGCTATTCACAAGAACAAAGGCTTGAACAGGATGTTTCTTTACTCCATTATTGCCATGATGGGCATCCTCCCTGTTGCCATTATGTTCCCTTTATTGACCATCGAACATTTCAAAGGCGATAAATTTGAGATGAGCGTCATTGAGGTAATCTGGGGCGTAGGCATGTTGGTTGGAGGATCCGCATTAAGTGCATTTAAGCTGTCATTCAGAAAGATACTTTTGATCAATTACATGCATATCCTATTGGGCTTGACCTTTGTGTTTTCAGGGGTGCTGCCCGCGAATATGTTTATCATTTTTGTGGTATTGACAGGAATTGGCGGAGCGTCCATGTCCATCTTCAATGCGGTATTTATGACCATTATCCAGGAAGAGATCGCACCTGAGATGTTAGGCAGGGTATTTTCCCTGTATTTCAGTTTTGCGATCATCCCGAGTTTAATTGGACTGTTATTCGCCGGAAACATTGCAGACCATATTGGCGTAGCCAATGCCTTTATTATTGCAGGGGTGTTATGTGTGCTGTTGGGGATAGTTTCATTTATGACGCCTAGTTTAATGCGGTTGGGGATCAAGGAGGAGTAGGTTAGTCAATCCATTTGAATAGAAATTCATCACGATATTCTACATTGAATTTATTTAAAAATTCAGTGTATTCCTTTTGAAATGTTCTATTTAAATGGATTTTATCTTGGTTTTTGATATAATTATATACTTTATCAACTTGAGAATAAGAATAGGAAAAGGCGCCAAAACCACTTTGCCACGAGAATTTATATGAAAGCCAATTTTGTTTATTGATAAAAATAGTAGAGTGTTTTTTAATATCCCTAACCAAATCAGACAATGAACTTTCTGGTTTTAATTCTATTAGGATATGGATATGATCTTCCATTCCATTAATAATGATCGGTTTTATACCTTTGTTTTTTATTATTCCAGAAATGTATTTATAAACCTCTAGCCTCCAAGGCATTTTCAACAGAGTTTCTCTATTTTGAACCGAAAAAACAATTTGAATATAAATTTGCGAATAAGTGTTTGCCATTAATTATTGTTATGAGTTATCTATTGGCAAATTACATTTTGGGTTGTATTGATATCATTATTTTTGTATTAATTAATTTGATTAATAAATGTTTCCATAACCACGTGCCACAGGGACAAAATCGATATATTCACCAACATCAATAGCACTTAGATAACCCCGTTAGGGGTTCAATTATTTTAGCAATATCGGGACACATAGGATTACCCCTTTAGGGGTTTAAGAATTGAACGTTAACATTTTTGCAATTCAACATACTGCAACCCCTAAAGGGGTAGCACCGTTCTAATAACCAATCCTAAAATAATTTCACCCTTCTAGGGTGACATGGCGATCAGCCCCATATGTCCACCAACATCAATGGTACGCAGAAAATCCCTTTAAGGGTCCAATTATTTTAGCAATTACGGATTACATAGGATTATCCCTTTAGGGTGGCGTGACAATCAATACCTTTTATCCCTCAATATCAATGGCGCGTAGAAAACCCCGTTAGGGGTTCAATTATTTTAGCAATATCGGGACACATAGGATTACCCCTTTAGGGGTTTAAGAATTGAACGTTAACATTTTTGCAATTCAACATACTGCAACCCCTAAAGGGGTAGCACCGTTCTAATAACCAATCCTAAAATAATTTCACCCTTCTAGGGTGACATGGCGATCAGCCCCATATGTCCACCAACATCAATGGTACGCAGAAAATCCCTTTAAGGGTCCAATTATTTTAGCAATTACGGATTACATAGGATTATCCCTTTAGGGTGGCGTGACAATCAATACCTTTTATCCCTCAATATCAATGGCGCGTAGAAAACCCCGTTAGGGGTTCAATTATTTTAGCAATATCGGGACACCTAGGATTACCCCTTTAGGGGTTTTAGAATTGAACGTTAACATTTTTGCGATTCAACATACTGCAACCCCTAAAGGGGTAGCGCCGTTCTAATAACCAATCCTAAAATAATTTCACCCTTCTAGGGTGACATGGCGATCAGCCCCATATGTCCACCAACATCAATGGTACGCAGAAAATCCCTTTAAGGGTCCAATTATTTTAGCAATTACGGATTACATTGGATTATCCCTTTAGGGTGGCGTGACAATCAATACCTTTATCCCTCAATATCAATGGCGCGTAGAAAACCCCGTTAGGGGTTCAATTATTTTAGCAATATCGGGACACATAGGATTACCCCTTTAGGGGTTTAAGAATTGAACGTTAACATTTTTGCAATTTAACATACTGCAACCCCTAAAGGGGTAGCGCCGTTCTAATAACCAATCCTAAAATAATTTCACCCTTCTAGGGTGACATGGCGATCAGCCCCATATGTCCACCAACATCAATGGTACGCAGAAAATCCCTTCAGGGGTTAAATTATTTTAACAATTACGGATTACATAGGATTATCCCTTTAGGGTGGCGTGACAATCAATACCTTTTATCCCTCAATATCAATGGCGCGTAGAAAACCCCGTTAGGGGTTCAATTATTTTAGCAATATCGGGACACATAGGATTACCCCTTTAGGGGTTTAAGAATTGAACGTTAACATTTTTGCGATTCAACATACTGCAACCCCTAAAGGGGTAGTGCCATTCTAATAACCAATCCTAAAATAATTTCACCCTTCTAGGGTGACATGGCGATCAACCCCATATGTCCACCAACATCAATGGCACGCAGAAAATCCCTTTAAGGGTCCAATTATTTTAGCCAAAATTCCAACCATTCCTCCCACCCATCTTTTGCCCTTGTTCGAGGCATGTTCGGGAATTACCCAACTATCCATTCAATAAAATACTGACCACTTCGGGATTTTCCGAATGTGTCTCGAATAAGACCCAATAAAAACCGCCAAACTCTAGCTTCTATTTTTACTTTTTGTTATGATAGCTAACTTCAATCTCGGGGTTGATTTTCTGGAGGGCATTGATAACTTCCTCATTATCTACCGGCGAGATATAAACCTCTTCGTATTTATCATAATAGATAATCAGACCTTTCATGGCGGTTGCTGGTCGCATTCCGCTATATAAATTTTTGCCAACCTCAATCCTCCTTATCGATTCGATCTTGACCTTGCCAAAAAATATTAAGCAACGATATCTTAAATATTCCGAATTGATTTTATAGGAAGTTGTGAAATAAGTAATCAGATAAAAAACGAGAATACAGGCTACTAAGGTGGAAAGGACTGTCAAATACTTTGATAAAGGCGCTTTCGATATGGCCAAAATCCCCGTAAACACTGGTATTAAGATCGCATAAAGAATCAGGAGGTAAAAATTATCCCATTTGGATTTATAATTTGGCATACCCTAAAATAACAAAAGCTTCCAATATTTGGAAGCTTTTGCTTGGAGCGAAAGACGAGATTCGAACTCGCGACCCCAACCTTGGCAAGGTTGTGCTCTACCAACTGAGCTACTTTCGCTTGAAGTGCTACAAAAATACAATAATACTTGGTTCTTGTCAACCTTAAGCGTGATATTTTTGCAAATAATTGTGAAATTATAGCGTAGCCTTAATGGCATCCACACAATTCATTCCATCGATCGCCGCAGACACGATTCCACCCGCATAACCTGCTCCTTCTGCACAGGGGTATAAACCAGCAACTTGCGGATGTTGCAAGCTATCTTTATCTCTTGGGATACGTATCGGTGAGGAGGTCCTAGACTCCACTCCTACCAAAATTGCTTCATTGCTATAATAACCTTTCATCTTCTTTCCAAAGATCGGCAAGGCTCCTTGCAATGCAGAATACACGAATTTCGGCAATACTTCGCGCAGATCGACCGAACGGGTCCCTGGCTTATAGGAATTCTCAGGTAGATCGAAAGATACTTTATTCTGAACGAAATCTACCATTCGTTGTGCTGGAGCAACTAAATTACCACCGCCCAATTGAAAGGCCTTTTGTTCGATCTGTCGCTGAAATTCCAATAAGGCAAATGGATCTTGGTCCGAGCCTACTACATCTTCCAAGTTAATCTGGATTACGGTACCTGAATTGGCATGCGGATTATTTCTTTTTGATGGTGACCAACCATTCACCACGATCTCATCCTGATCGGTGGCACAAGGAGCGATAATCCCTCCGGGGCACATGCAGAAGGAAAAAACACCACGACCATCAACCTGTTCGACCAAACTATAATATGCTGGCGGCAGGTTCTCCGGACGAATGGAACAATGGTATTGCGCAGAGTCGATTACGGCTTGGGGATGCTCGATCCTAACACCTAAGGCGAAAGGTTTTGCTTCCAACAACCAATTTTTGGAACGGAACAGCTCAAAAATATCACGAGCGGAATGCCCCGTTGCCACGATCACATGATCGGCCTTTATGATTCCTTCACTTTCCGTCTTAACCCCTTCTACCTTTCCAAACTGCTCTAATATATCCGTAACCTTACAATCGAAATGCACTTCGCCGCCCATTTCGATTATCCTTTCACGGATACTTTCAATGATATGGGGCAATTTATTGGTTCCAATATGTGGTCTGGCATCTACTAGGATATCTTCCGTAGCGCCATGTTCCACAAAGATGGAAAGGACCTGTTGTACATCGCCACGTTTATTAGAGCGCGTATACAACTTACCATCCGAATAAGTCCCAGCACCCCCTTCTCCAAAACAATAATTGGATTCTGGGTTGACGAAGCCTTCTCTATTGATCTTGGCAAGATCCCTTCTTCTGTCCTGCACTTTCTTTCCACGTTCTAAAACGATGGGCTTCAATCCCAATTCTATGCATCGATATGCAGCAAACAATCCTGCAGGACCGGCACCGATGATAATCACGGGCTTAGCATCCTTGACATTTTTAAGAGCGGTATGGTAATCTGGGAGCTGTACAGGTTCGTCGATAAAGAAGACGACCCGCATCCGGAAGAGGACTTGTTTTCCACGAGCGTCAATAGAACGCTTACGGATATGGAAACCATTGATTTTACTTGTTGGAACACGGAGTTTCTTGGCTCCTTCAGCAAGGATTCGCTTATCATCCTGAACAAAATCAGGACTGATGGCAATTTCAATTTCTTTTTGCATAGTCTGTTGGGGATTTATCCCAAAAATCTTGGCAAAGATACCAAAAACTGACAGAATTTCGTGTTTAGCTAGTATTGGTATGTCATTTGATATTGCTTTTTTGTGAAAACAAATTCTTACTTTTAAATATTACTTGTAAAAACATTACACATGAAAAGATTATTAATCGTATTTGTAGGTTTATTAACTGCTCTTTCTTTCAGTTCTTGTGGGTATAACACCATGGTATCCAAGGACGAAAATGTAAAAGGAAAATGGGCACAAGTTGAAAACGCCTACCAACGTAGAGCGGACTTGATCCCTAACTTAGTAAACACTGTAAAAGGAGCTGCACAGCATGAACAAGGTACATTGACTGCCGTAACAGAAGCTCGTGCAAAGGCGACTTCAGTACAAGTAGACCCAAACAATTTGAGCGAGGAAGCGATCGCTAATTTCCAACAAAACCAAGATGGACTTTCACAAGCCATCGGACGATTATTGGTGAGTGTAGAAGCCTATCCAGACTTAAAAGCGAATTCGAATTTCCAGGAGTTACAGGCCCAGTTGGAAGGTACCGAAAACCGTATTTCAGTAGAGCGTAGAGCCTTCAACGAAGCGGTTCAGGATTATAATACCACTGTTCGTAGCTTCCCGAACAACATTATGGCAGGAATCTTCGGATTCAAGGCAAAAGGAACTTTTAAAGCTACTGAAGGATCTGACAAAGCGCCTACAGTTCAGTTTTAATGAATTTTTATTGTTGTTGACATAACGTAAAGATGAATGTTGGGGGCTTTCACTTCTGCATTCATCTTTTCTATTTTTAGACCCCATGGAGATATTCAATCAAGAAGAACAAGAGAAAATTGAGCATGCCATCAGCCTAGCGGAGAACCTGACATCCGGGGAGATCCGTTTGGTAGTAGAACGCAGGGTTCATGATAAGGAAGCGATTGATCTGGCAAAAGATTATTTTGAGAAACTCAAGATGCATCAGACGGCATTGCGCAATGGGGTATTGATATACCTGGCGACAGATGACCATCAATTTGCCATTATTGGCGATGCTGGGATTGACAGCAAAGTTCCAGAGGACTTTTGGGAATCGACCAAAGATCTGATGTTGGGTTCTTTTAGAAAGGGAGATTATGTTAGTGGATTGATTGCTGGAATTGAAAAAGCCGGTGAACAATTGGGCAGATATTTCCCGAGGAGATCGGATGATGTGAACGAACTTCCGAATGATATTTATTTCGGTAAATCTTAATTTTATGCAGAAAACATCACAAATTGTGAAATTTTCAACCCGTATATTATTCAGCTTTTTTATAGGCTTAATATTTCATTTACAAGCCTTTGCTCAGGATTTTCCGCCTGTGGCGAAGGATTTAGTAACTGATTATACCAACACCCTGAATTCCAGCCAAAAGCAAGAACTTGAACGTAAGTTATTGGCCTTTGAGGATTCAACCAGTATTCAAATTGCGGTCGTGGTCATGAATAGCACTGGCGACTATGACATTGCCGATTATGGCGATCGTCTAGCCAAGCAGTGGGGTGTGGGAAACAAGAAATTCGATAATGGCATTTTGTTCCTGGTAGCCCTTGGAGACCGTGCAGTCACGATCCGTACCGGTTATGGTTTAGAAGGAGCGGTTCCAGATGTTATTGCTTACCGCATCATTGAAAACGAGGTAAAACCCGCTTTCCGTCAAGGAGATTATTTTAAAGGGATCGATGATGGAACTAGCGCATTGATATCCTATTCCAAAGGAGAGTATAAAGCCGACCCTAAGGATGGCTATTCGACAGAAGGAGGCGGCGGAATACCTGTCATATTCATTGTGATTGGTATCATCATTTTAATTTCCATTATCTCCAAATCTGGAGGTGGCGGCAAAAATGGCGGTGGTAAGGTAATGGGTGGACGTGGATCATCGGACTTGTTCTGGTGGACATTATTGAACTCATTGGGCCGTGGTGGCGGTGACAATGATGGCGGAGGATTTGGTGGCGGCTTCGGCGGCGGTGGAGGCGGCGGCTTCGGAGGTTTCGGAGGCGGTGGCTTCGGCGGTGGTGGTGCCAGCGGAAGATGGTAATGGAACGATTAATGTACTATAGTAAAAAACGTAAAACAATAGATATGAAAAAAACAATGTTAGCTGTACTGGCAGCAGTCCCTACTTTGCTTTTTGCCCAAGAGGACTTTTCCATCAAAGGAAATATAAAGAATGTGAATGCGCCAGCGAAAGTGTATTTGATGTATGTAGATGGCGGACAACGCCATATTGATTCTGCTAATGTTGATAAAGGACAGTTTACCTATAACGGAATTGTTTCAGAACCTACGCAAGCACAGATCATTTTATCTGCTGATGGCAAACCATTGAACCAGATTGAAACTCCAGATATGACCATGCTTTACCTTTCTAAAGGTGTAATCAAGGTTACCGGTGATAATATGGCAAATGCTGAAATCTCAGGAAATGAGATCAATACTGATTTTAGCAAATACAAAGCAGCAATTAAAGCTGTAACCGATCAATTTGAGACTTTAAACAAGGAATATCAAGCAGCAAGTCCAGACCAACAACAGGATGAAGAATTCCTGAAAACGTTGCAAGGGAAGGCTGAAGGATTATTCAAGCAACAGACTCAACTCAATGAGCAATTCATCAAGGACAATCCAAACAGTTATGTGACTTTAGGATTGTTGGACGAGATGGTAAGTGCCCAAACGGTTAATAATGTGGTAGGCCCTGCTTATGAAAAGCTTTCTGCGGCATTGAAAAACTCTACCCGTGGAAAAGCATTGGCAGCAAAGATCGAGAAACTACAAAAAGTTGCTATCGGTTCCGTAGCGCCAGAAATCGCATTGCCTGATACAACAGGTAAAGTGGTTGCTTTGTCTTCATTACGTGGTAAATACGTATTGATTGACTTCTGGGCGAGCTGGTGTGGACCATGTCGTCATGAAAACCCGAATGTGGTAGCAGCCTTCAATAAATTCAAAGACAAGAACTTTACGGTATATGGTGTTTCCTTAGACCGTGAGAATGGTAAAACAGATTGGTTAGAGGCTATTAAAGCAGACAATCTTTCTGGATGGACCCAAGTGTCTGACCTTAAGTTCTGGCATTCACCAGTAGTAGAACTTTATGGTATTGAAGGTATTCCTCAGAATTTCCTATTAGATCCTGAAGGTAAGATTATTGCAGTTAACCTTCGCGGTGAAGCTTTAGAAGCTAAACTAGCTGAAGTAATCAAATAAGCAAAAAGATCATTAAAAAACTCCGAGAGAATTTCTCGGAGTTTTTTGTTTAGGCCTATTCTTAACCAAATAATATCCTGAAGACATCTTCTAAGGTAGCCACTGGCCGGACCAAGATCTGATATCTTTTCACATCCAATCCTTTGGTATTATATTTTGAAATAAAGATCTGTTCAAATCCTAATTTTTCAGCTTCTTGGATTCGCTGTTCGATACGATTTACGGCCCTGATTTCGCCTGATAGACCTACTTCACCAGCAAAGGTGATATTGGAAGGCAGAGCGATATCCTGTTGAGATGAAATAAGCGCTGCAATAACGGCCAAATCAATAGCGGGATCTTCCACCCTTAGTCCGCCAGCAATATTGAGGAATACATCCTGCGCGCTTAAGCGAAATCCAAAGCGTTTTTCAAGGACAGCCAAGAGCATGTTCAACCTTTTCGTATCAAAACCCGTAGAGCTCCTCTGCGGCGTTCCATATGCGGAGTTGGACACCAAGGCCTGCACCTCGATCATCAATGGCCTCATGCCCTCTAACATGGCTGCTACGGCAATTCCACTGACCTGCTCCTCCCTTTGCGAAAGCATGATTTCCGATGGGTTGGAAACTTCCCTTAAACCGGACCCCTGCATTTCATAGATACCGAGTTCAGAAGAAGATCCAAATCTATTTTTAACCGCTCTAAGTATGCGATAAACGTGGTTTCTATCGCCTTCAAATTGCAAAACGGTATCCACCATATGTTCCAATACCTTTGGTCCCGCAATGGAACCATCTTTGGTAATATGCCCTACAATAAAGACCGGTGTATTAGTCTCTTTGGCAAACCGTAGCAACTCAGCCGTACATTCCCGCACTTGAGAGACCGAACCGGGAGCCGATTCTATCTGAGCAGAATGTAAGGTCTGTATGGAGTCGATGACCACCACATTGGGTTCTACTTGATCAATCTGCTTGAAGATGTTCTGCATGGAGGTCTCCGTAAGGATATAGCAATTCGCATTGGAGTTCTGGGACAATCTTTCCGCTCGCATCTTGATCTGCTGTTCACTTTCCTCACCCGAAATATAAAGGGTTTTCACCTTGGGAATAGATAACGCCAGTTGCAACATCAGGGTAGATTTTCCAATACCTGGTTCACCACCGATCAAAACCAAGGAGCCCGGAACAATCCCACCCCCTAATACGCGGTTGAACTCCTTATCCGGAGATAAGATCCGTTGCTCTTCGGAGTACACGATCTCATGGATGACCGCAGCTTTGTTAGTTCTTTTCTGTATGCTTGGGCCAGCGCTCGTGCTACGCCATTCAGGCACGCGGCTAGAAGCCTTTTCCACCACTTCTTCAACAAAGGTATTCCATTGTTTACAAGAAGGACATTGCCCCAACCACTTTGGAGATTCATATCCACATGATTGACAGAAATATGCTGATTTTGTTTTTGCCATTGAGCGAATTTAAAAAAATGTATCTACATGTTGTAACAATACCTTACTATTGTCGACAAATACCAATAAATGACTGAGAACCTAGAGCAAGAATTTGTAAATCTTTTGGAGGATAATCAAAATATCCTACATAAGATCTGCAAGCTGTATACAACAGATCTTGCATCTCACCAGGACTTGTTCCAAGAGATGGTTATTCAGTTATGGAAATCCTATCCAAAGTTCAAGGGCGAGTCAAAGTTTTCAACTTGGGCATATAGAGTTTCCTTGAATACAGCAATATCATTATACCGAGGCAAAAAGACAAAAATAGCGACCGTTGATTGGGATCAATCCCTAGCCAACATCCGCTATGAGGAATACAATTCAGAGACTGAAGACCAACTAAAACACCTATATGATGCCGTACGCCAATTGAATGATATCGACAAAGCTTTGGTTTATATGTACCTCGAAGACAAGGACTATACCGAGATCGCTGAGACTTTGGGGATTAGCGAAGTAAATGCCCGAGTCAAAATGAATAGAATCAAGAACAAACTGAAAGAAATGCTAACAAAGAAAGGAGTGGTTTAATGGATGAACTAGATTTTCTAAAACAACATTGGCAAAAGGACCAGGGATTTCCTAAGGTAAACAAGGAAGAAATCCGCAATATGTTGCATAAGAGTTCATCCTCCCTTGTGAAATGGATTTTTATTATCAGCATCATCGAATTATTCCTTGGCATCATATTAAATGTGTTCGTATTTCTTTTTGATACGGATCCCGAAAAATTACCTTATGCATTGGAACTGCTCACCAATTTTATTGATGTAGCTTCCTATATCATCATTCTCTATTTTATCTATGCCTTTTTCAATTCCTATAGAAAAATAAAGAACACCAATAATACCAAGGAACTCCTATCCAATATTTTGGTGACCAGAAAAACTGTTGCCCATTATATCCGGTTCAATATTTACCTGATCATGATCGCTTTGGGAATAACTGCCATGAGCCTTATTTGGGAGGAAGATGTATTCCATAAATCCATAGGTCATAATATCCTATTTATTAGTCTTCTAGGCTTTATAATTTTTGTGATAGGCTGGGCGATGATATCCTTGGTAAAATGGATCTATAAGCTAATCTATATCAGGTTGGTCAAAAAGCTGGAGAAGAATTACGAGGAATTGGAAAGACTGGAAAGAGAAGAAGGATAGGTTTATCCAATAAGTCAAACCGAGTAGTAAAAATTTGGACTAAATTTATCGGAAGATGATGACAGCAAAGTGGAAGGCAAAAAAATATATTTTTAATTTTGGTGATATAACCCCATAGGGGTTCCATTATTTTAGCTGGCATGGCACGTTAGCCTGGAAGTAGCGCAAAAAAGAGTTTTTTCTAGAAAATAAATATAAGTCTAAATACCTATTAACACAGATTTAGCAACCATGTCATTATTAAAAGGTTATTACAACAATCCATAAACAAGAAAAGGAGCATTACTGCTCCTTTTCTTGTTCAAGGTCTATAAACGCATCGAGGAATTGACCTTCCTCTTCGAGGGCATTGAAAACGATCTTTACCATTTTCGCGTTCTTAATCTCTTCTGTCATGGGTGTCAATTTCAATTTGATATTGACAGGTTTGTCTTGCTGTAAAAGATAATTCAGGTAATTTTCTCTGTCAGAAAGCTGAACGATCACTCTATCGATCTGCACGGAGGTCAACATATGTGATTCCTCTTGTGCATCGATCAATGCCGTAGCGAAAACATTCAATCTGAATTCCCTAGGGTTCTTATCGTAAGATATGGCAAATAAGTCGACCACCAAAGTATCTCCAGATGCCGTTACCGACTTTAGATCAAACTGAATATCATCAACCACATTTAAATTAGGATCTTCTTGGGCTTGCGACATTTTAGGCAATAAAAATGCAATAGCAAGTCCAAGAATGTATAAAAATTGTTTCATACGTTCGTATTAACGAAGCCTCTCGGCTGATTTAATTAATTTATTGTCGTTTCTGATTCCACGAATAGCAAAGGATAAACATAGAATAGAAACCGGTAAAAGGAAGAATCCGATACCGATATTGTTCGCTCCAATATGCTGATTGATCAGATCCAGGATATTGTTCGCTGTAATAAACATCCAAATGGCAAATAAACAGATCAATACTACTTGAGCGAGGATCAGGTTCAATTGAAGTTTCCGGTTTTTATATTGGAATATGATAAAGATGGGGATCAAAGCCAGGACTACGGTGGCAATGGTCATCAATAAAAAGCCAGTTTCTTTAGTTGTCACATTGTTTGCTGAGGAATATACGCCAGTTACATAGATGTTTTTTCCAAGTCCTACCAAATCAATGTAGCCAACAAAAGGGAACATGAAAAGAGCAAATAAAACTAGGCTTGAAAGCAATAACCAAACGGTTTGAATACGCTGTATCATATTTATAGATTATTTATATCGCAAATATAATACAAACAACTTAAATAGGTTTTGGTTTCTGCTTTGTAAATCGTTCAAGGGAGGGGATTTCCGTTTTATTTATACCATAATTTCAATATCGATGCTCGTTCCTTTTCCTACTTCGGAGCGGATATCCAATTTACCGTGCAGGTAATTTACCCTGATCTTCACATTGGTCAACCCAACTCCATCTTTAGGATCATCCTTCAATTGATTAGCCCGGAAACCCTTGCCATCATCTTCAACAGTAATAAAGACCACATTATCTTCGACACTGCACTGGACCAAGATGTGTTTGGCCTCGGAATGTTTCAAGGAGTTATAGATCAATTCTTGGATGATGCGGTAAATATGGGTTTGTTGCTCTTGGCTCAGGATATTAAATTGGCCATACAATTGCAATTCGATCTTAGTCTGGGAGTTTTGCAGACTTTTACATAAGTCGCCTAAAGAAATCTCAAGACCGAAACGGCGCAGGGATTCGGGCATAAGGTTATGGGAAATCCTACGCATTTCGGAAATCGCATAGTCCATATCAACGAGAATGGAATCGACCTTATCATTCGGATTGGACAGTTGGCTGTCCAAGATCTTATATTTAATAGAAGCTAGTACACTCCCCAGACCATCGTGCAGGTCTCTGGAAAGCCTGTTCCTTTCTTTTTCTTCTCCATGCAACATGGCATCCAGCGACATGAGCTTTTGCTTTTGTTTTTCCTCTAAGAGCTTTTGGTTATTGTTGATTTCTTGCTGCTGAAGCAATCTTTTGTTTTTCTGATGGTTTTTGAACAGAAAATAACCAATCAACAGAAGGATGATCGCCACCAAGGCAATGATGATGCGGGTATTTTTAATATCACTTTCGGTTTTCTCCCTTTCTGTTTTCAGGGAAAGGATCTCACTTTCCTTTTCGAGAGTTTGATATTTAACCTCATAATCCATGATTGACTCCCGGATCCGCCTATTGTACATGGTATCTTGAAGGATATCCTTCTTTTTTACCCACTCCATGGCCTTTTTGTAATCCTTTAACCCTTCATAGATCTTGACATAAGCGATAGCAATATTCAAACTGTCCTGAAAGAAAGAATAGCCCACATCCATCCTTCTTTCTACATATACATTCAAATCCCTGAATGCAGCTTGAAAATCCTCTTTATTAAGGTTTATCAATGCCCTTTGGTAATATAAACTAGTCAAAGTCCTTGGATTGTCTACCCCTTCTTTCTTGAGATTTTCGATGGCTTTGTCCATGTGGGACAGGGATAGATCATAGTTCTGTTTAAATCGGTTATATACCGCATACACAAAATGATAGTCGCTTAAGGGCAATTCTCCTTTATGTTTCTTGATAAATTTTTCATACCCTGACATGACCTCTTCCGACTTCTTACCGTCATCCATGGCATTTAGGGAAACGACCAAAAGCTTATACACCTCATTCATGGTCAATGGGTCGTATTTTCCCTTATTCAGGTATTCCAAAGATTCTATCAGGTATTTATTGGCCTCTCCATATTGCAGGTTATTCCAGAAATTAAGTCCAATTTTATAGAGGATGTTTCCCGTAATCACATCATCTTTGGCTTCTTTGGCCATTGGAAGCGCCTTATTGACCAAGATTTCCAACATTCTGATGTGCTTGTCCTGCCACTGATACGCCGAAGCCAGATTATTCAATAATTTAGCCCTTAACCATTTGGCTTTAATGCCATCAAATTTGGCCAGCTCAGCATCTGCTTCTTCAAATAGGCTGATGGCTTTGGGAAGATCATAATCCATATAAAACAAACCCTCATAAACTTTCCCCATACCATGGGCGATAGGAAATTCATTTTTATATAGGAGTCCTTGTTTTAGATAATTATGGGCTGCAGCGGAATCTGAAAAGGAATAGTAAAAGGAAAGTTCAAAGATATTAAAGGCTTTATCTTCGACCGTAATATTGGTTTTTATGAGTTTTTCTAGGCTGTCAATTTCTGTTTGATAAGGCCTTTTGACTTGTTCTCCTTTTGCAGAGAAAACAAGCAGGCAGCAAAGCAGAAGGAATGGCAATATTTTGCACCTAGCTAGCATATTTGATGTTTAACTAAAGGTTTTATTAAATAGAAATAGGCAGTGAAAATCACTGCCTATGCATGATATGTATAAAGATAAACTATTTTTCGATTTTTATGGCAATGCCCTCCTCTTCGATGGCTTGCACCGTTTCGTCGGTAATCAAAGGACTAGTTTTCTTAAGTGCCTCGAAAAGTTGTTCAGCATCTCCCTTGAACTGTACATTCAATGTCGAACCTGATGCTTTGTATTTCATTTTTACATCTGAAACTTTCTTGTTGGATTCCAAGCCTGTAGAAATGGTCTTTAACTCAGCAAGATTTACACCTTCAATTAAGACTACCAGTTCGCCTGCCGCATCCTTATCGCCTTTTTTCCCTAAAAGCCCGCCTAATTTCCCACCAATGCGACCAGCCTTATTCGAGGCATTGTCTACCTTATTGGAAGTGTTTTCAACCTTGTTCAATGCTCTGTCGATTTTATCCAAAAATCCTTGAGCAGAGGCTGCATAGGTACAGCCAAAAAATAATGTTAGTATGATCAATAACTTTTTCATGAGCTATGTTTTTAATATAGGACTAAGTTAGAGCTAATTGCAGCTCTAAAACATACCCAGATAAGTGGTAAATTTTGTACTTGAATTCAAGTACAAGGCATTCATCTGGAACAGGTACAACCTAGGTTGTCTGTTAATTTTTTACCTGATCTTTATAATTGCAGGTATGAGCTAAATTGATATTAATTACATTTGCATGGTGGAAGAACAAATACCTAAATACTTTTTGGAAATAGCATACAATGGAACTGCTTACCATGGTTGGCAGATCCAGGACAATGCTGTCTCTGTTCAGGAAAAACTGAACCAAGCCCTTTCCATTTTACTTCGCGAGGAAGTGGAAACGATTGGTGCGGGTCGTACAGACAGCGGTGTGCATGCAAAGCAGTTATTTGTTCATTTCTCCAGTAAGGCTAAGGTTTTGGAGAACAAGGATCGATTTGTTCACTCCCTGAATGCTTTAATGCCATTTGATATATCGGCAAAGCGCCTAATTGAGGTAGATGCGAAAGCCCATGCCCGATTCGACGCAACGCAAAGAAGCTATGAATATCATGTACATTTTCAGAAGGATCCTTTCTTGCATGAATTTTCTTGGCAGTTGCGCGATAAACCCGATGTGGAAAAAATGAACATTGCAGCTTTAGATTTGTTAGGTAGGCAAGATTTTTCTTGTTTCAGCAAATCGAACACCCAAGTATTCACCAATTATTGCGATATTAAACGTGCGGAATGGTTGTGGGATGGTGATAGATTGGTATTCCATATCTCAGCAGATCGTTTTCTGCGGAACATGGTTCGGGCAATCGTTGGAACCTTGATGGAAATTGGCCTAGGCAAGAAACCTATAGAACATATTAAAGAGGTAATTCAAAGTATGGATCGCTCCAAAGCTGGCACTTCGGTCCCTGCCTGTGGGCTTTACCTAACAGAGGTTAATTATCCATATATTGATTAAAACTAAGATTTTGGAAAAAGACAAGATTTCAGGAAATGCATACGACAGTAAACTGCTGGGTAGGTTAGCCAAATATATCCGTCCCTACATGCCTGTTTTCTGGGTTTCCGTTATACTCACGATTTTACTCGCAGCGGTAGCTCCTGCCCTTCCGTTATTGGTGGAATATACCTTGGACCACTACATATTATCCGGAAAAAGTGAAGGGTTGACCACAATGCTCTTACTGATGTTTGCCCTGTTAATTGCGCAAACCATCATCCGTTATTTCCATACCTTGATGACCAATACCTTGGGGCAGTCGGTAATCCGCGATATCCGGATTCAAGTATTCAACCATATTACCAACCTCAGGTTAAAATATTTTGATAATACCCCTATCGGAAGATTGATCACCAGGACCATCTCCGACTTGGAAACCATAGCCAATATCTTCTCTGAAGGTCTGATCCAGATTATTGGGGATCTATTGCAATTGGTGGTTATCCTAGGGGTCATGTTCTATACCGATTGGAAATTGACCTTGGTGGTATTGATCCCAATGCCTTTGATGATCGCAGCGACCTATATCTTTAAGGAGGCCATGAAATCAGCTTTCCAAAGTGTCCGTTTATGGGTTTCTAATTTGAACACCTTCCTTCAGGAACATATCTCGGGGATGAGCGTCATCCAATATTTTGCTCGTGAAGATCAAGAGATGCGCAAATTCAAAGCTATAAATGCGGAACATAGGAATGCGCATATCCGCGCGAACTGGTATTTTTCGATCTTCTTTCCAGTTTTGGAAATCATCGTAGCCATCGCCACGGGTCTATTGGTATGGTATGGTTCCAAGCAGATCTTGGCAGATGTGATTTCTCCGGGGGTGGTAGTCGCCTTTATCATGTATATCAACATGATCTTTAGACCTATCCGCGAGTTGATCGATAAGTTCAATACCCTTCAGATGGGTATGGTTTCCGCAGAACGCATCTTTGATGTGCTGGATACCGACGAATTCACTCCAAATGAAGGAAAATATAAACCAGAACATGTTAAGGGTGAGATTACCTTTAAAAATGTATGGTTTGCTTATAACGAGGAGAAGTGGGTATTGAAAGATGTAAGCTTCCATGTCGAGCAGGGTGAAACCTTAGCATTGGTAGGTGCTACTGGTGCTGGAAAATCATCTATCATCAATATCCTGAGCCGCTTCTATGAAATCCAAAAAGGAGAGATCTTATTGGACGGTGTAAACATCAAGGAATATGATCTGACCTTCCTGCGTCAGACCATTGCTACCGTGCTGCAAGATGTCTTTTTGTTCTCGGACACGGTATTGAACAATATCAATCTGAATAACCCCAAAATATCCTTTGAATCTATCGAGGATGCCGCGAAAAAAGTTGGAGCTTATGATTTTATCATGCGTCTTCCAGGTAACTTCAACTACCAGGTCCAAGAGCGGGGTTCGACGCTGTCTGCTGGTCAGGCACAGTTAATATCCTTTATCCGTGCCCTGGTTCATGACCCTAAAATCTTGATCCTTGATGAAGCAACTTCTTCCATCGATACTGAAACGGAGGAATTGATTCAAAATGCCATTGAAAACCTGATGGAAGGCCGTACTTCTATCGTAATTGCCCATAGGCTGTCCACCATCCAGAAAGCGGATAAGATTATTGTTCTGGATAAGGGTGAGATCAAGGAAATCGGCACGCACCATGAGCTATTGGAAATGGAAGGTTATTATAGGAAATTATATGACTTGCAGTTTAATTCGGCTGGGATATAGGTGAGGGAGATATGAGATGTGAGATTTGAGATGTGAGATTTGAGATGTGAGATATGAGATATGAGAAATGAGACATTTTTCAGGGCGCTAAATTTTTTGCCTTTTAATTCCATAGGCCTGTCATGTTGAGGAACGAAACATCTCGGAATATTGCAATCCTAAAAAATAAATCAACGAAGATTATAGTAGATTATATTGGAGTACGGTTCCTCAATCGTAGATTGAGGATGACACGATTGTATGGACGGGAGCCATACAGATTCTTCACTTACCGTTCAGAATTGGCAATGCCCTAAGGAGGGATTCAGAGTGCCAACGAAGAATCTATTTTTTTATTTTTTTTTAAGTATTGCTGTCATGCGAAATCGTAAGATGAGCAAACTATTTTTTAATGATTTGACCCTGTAAAGTGGATTTGTTGAAAAATATTTCACCCCCGCTAGGGGTTATCCCCAAAACACATCTTTTTTCTATAAAGATTCCACCCCCACTGGGGGTTGTATTGCCCAAATGTATCCCTTATGCTGTCATGTTGAGGAACGAAACATCTCGGAATATTGCATACCTAAAAAAACAAATTAACCTAGATTATTTTGGCGTACAGTTCCTGCACCTTCGGTGCAGAATGACAGATCGTATAGTGGAGAACCGTACAGATTCTTTTCTGGAGGAATATACTGCGCAAAAGAATTCCCTAAAACCAATAATTTGAAAAATAAGATAGAAAAAACTCTAATGTTAAATACATAAAAAGGGAAAGCTCAGCTTGAGCTTTCCCTTTGACTTCAGTTATAATAGCCCAATTTAGAACTTTTGGGTTATTATGTTTTTTGCATAGTTCCCATCGACAGTTATCGCAAAAGAGCTGGATTTATCTTTGGTTAAATTCTCGAAAAGATTTCCAGAAAGCCTAGTTATTGTATTAGGTTTAATTTTTACATCAAGGATATCCCGAGTTAAAATTACTTTACCATTAAAATCATAAACATTGATTTTAACAGGGGTGAATACCTCTTTAAAGTTAAACCATTCTTGATCAGGAGGTAGGATATTTGTGGATATGGTTTGATTAGATTGCCCCCTAAGAGAATAGATTGTAGATACAGTGGATAATAATGATGAATTTGTGGATGTGATACGAGAGGGGGAATTGTCGTTATAAAAACTATAAGCAGCGGATACTCCATATGTTGCAATTTCAATATGGTTAGCACTTGCTGGAATTTTATCCATAATATTAATTTCCAGTTTTGCATTCAATCTTTTTAGAGTTAGGCCAGCAAATGCAGTATCTCTTGAAACTTGGAATTTCTTTTCAAGAATAAAAGTATCACCAATTTCAGTGGATTCAATATTGTTAAAAGCAATTGAGCTAAATCCCAAGTTTGCATCATTATATTTAATATAGCCTTTAGATACATTACCTTGATCCTTATAGCCTATAGCTCTAAGGGTATACTCTCCATTCTGTAAGTTTAGGTCAAGCTTAGATTTTGAATCAACTATCTTACTTGAGAAAGTATCTATGGGTAAGTTTTGGTTATCCAATAAAACATAAAAGATATTGTCGATTGGATTTGACTTGTTGGTCTGGGTCTTTGTGGAAGCTTTGGTTTCGAATGGTCTGTAGGTTTGGGAAAAGCCTTGGACGGTAAATTTTACCTGGTGGAGTTCTGTTTCTTTAATGGGATTGGGTTTGGTTTGGGGAGTAGTTTCATTTTTAGAACAACTGAAAAGGGTTAGCAAGGAAAGACTTGCGAGGGATAATTTTAATAAATTCATTATACTTTGAGTTAATATATTTTCAAATATATTTTATATTTATTGAGAAACAATAATATTCAAGGTTAGCTTTTTATTAAATAGCCATGTACGGGAAATTGTTGGCAAGAATTATTGCCATATATGGTACTTCCGATCAATTACTGTTGGCCTTAAAAGTTAGATTGATTTATTCTGGCAATAATCAGAAAAAAAGGAATCAGGAGGACAGGTCGGGAAAGCCAAAATATCTCTGCTTTTGACCCAACTGTTTGAGAATTAATCATAAATAAACGACATGCTAATAAAATATTAATAGCAATTAGTAAAAAATGAGGTGCAAAATGTATATCTTTGCACCTCTTATTTTTAATAACACATTATTGCTCAATGCAGAATATCAGAAACATAGCGATCATCGCGCACGTTGACCACGGTAAAACTACCCTAGTTGACAAGATCTTACACTTCACCAATCAATTCAGGGACAATGAAACTTCAGGGGAATTAATCCTGGATAACAACGACTTGGAGCGTGAGCGTGGTATTACCATCGTGTCTAAAAACGTATCTGTTAAATACAAAGACACCAAGATCAACATTATTGATACTCCAGGTCACGCCGATTTCGGTGGTGAGGTTGAGCGTGTATTGAAAATGGCTGACGGTGTTGTTCTTTTGGTGGATGCTTTTGAAGGTCCGATGCCTCAAACAAGATTTGTTACAGGTAAGGCTTTGGCTTTAGGTATCAAACCTATTGTTGTGGTAAACAAAGTAGACAAAGAGAACTGTCGTCCAGAAGAGGTTTACGAAAATGTATTTGATTTGTTCTTTAGCTTAGGTGCTACTGAAGATCAATTAGATTTCCCTGTATTATACGGTTCTTCAAAACAAGGCTGGATGTCAACCGATTGGACTAAACCAACGACTGACTTCACAGAATTGCTAGAAGCAATCATTGCACATATTCCTGCTCCAAAAATATCTGAAGGTACTTTGCAGATGCAAGTAACTTCATTGGACTACTCTACATTCGTGGGTCGTATCGCGATCGGTCGTGTGGTAAGAGGAACAATCAAAGAGAACCAACCGGTATCATTGGTAAAACGTGATGGCAAGATTGTAAAATCTCGCGTAAAGGAACTTCAATTGTTTGAAGGACTTGGCCGTGTTAAAGTTTCAGAAGTACATGCAGGTGATATCGTAGCTGTAGTAGGTATCGATGGTTTTGAAATCGGTGATACCATTGCAGACTTCGAAAACCCAGAGCAATTAGAAGTAATGCACATTGATGAGCCAACAATGAACATGTTGTTCACCATCAATAACTCACCATTCTTTGGTAAAGAAGGTAAATTCGTTACATCACGTCACATTTATGACCGTCTTCAAAAAGAATTAGAAAAGAACTTAGCTTTACGCGTTGTTCCTACGGATTCTCCAGATGCATGGTTAGTATATGGTCGTGGTATTCTTCACTTGTCGGTATTGATCGAAACAATGCGTCGTGAAGGTTATGAATTACAAGTAGGACAACCACAAGTAATCGTTAAGGAAATCAATGGTCAGAAACATGAGCCAATCGAAGAATTGGTAGTTGATGTACCTGCTGAAGTTTCTGGTAAAGTAATCGAATTGGTAACTCAACGTAAAGGTGAGTTGTTGATTATGGAAACTAAAGGCGAGATGCAACACCTTGAATTCTCTATCCCTTCTCGTGGTATCATCGGATTGCGTAACAACGTATTGACAGCTACTGCTGGTGAAGCTGTAATGGCGCACCGTCTGAAAGGATACGAGCCTTGGAAAGGAACAATCCCTGGTCGTATGGCTGGTGTATTGATCTCTTTGGATACTGGTTCTACAACAGCTTATTCAATCGATAAATTACAAGACCGCGGTCGTTTCTTCGTTGATCCAGGAGTTGAGATCTATGAAGGACAGGTATTGGGTGAGCATATCCGTGACAACGATTTAACAATCAACGTAACTAAAGGAAAACAGTTGACAAACATGCGTGCATCAGGCTCTGATGACAACACACGTATTGCTCCTGCTATTAAATTCTCTTTAGAAGAATGTATGGAATATATCCAAGCTGACGAATATATCGAGGTTACTCCTCAAAGTATCCGTTTGCGTAAGATCTACCTTACTGAAAACGAACGTAAAGTAAACGCTAAGAGATTCGTTTAGAATTTAGTTTAGCTGAAAATATAAGAGGCAATCCAACAGGTTGCCTCTTTTTTGTTGAAGGCATTTCTTAACTTGCTATAAATATTAAACCTAGCAGCTGATGGAGAATTTTGAAGATGATGATCTGGAATGGCATAAGGTGCCTGTGAAAATAGATGAGAGCCGAAATTACGTCAAGGCATTACATGTTGCCGGCAAAAAGCTCTGCCTAATCAAGGAGGGTGATGTATTATCAGTGACCTCAAGCCGTTGCCCCCATGCAGGAGCAGATTTGACTAAGGGCTGGTGTGAAGAGGGGAAATTGGTCTGTCCTTTCCATCGTCATCGATTCAATCTGGAAAGTGGCAAAGGGGATGAACCTCAACATAATTTTATCCGAATCTATCCTTTGAAAAAAGAAGATGGTGATTTTTATGTAGGGATCAAAAAGAGTCTTTGGAATAAAATATTTGGCTAAAATAATCGCCTAATCCATTGCAGCATTTTATGGGTCTTTTCGGTATATGGATACCAGAACATAGACGATACAGGTATAATCTTAACATCTGCGATTGCTCTCTCATGAGAGAAAGCCTTGAACCCATACCATCCTGTGGACTGCCCCAATCCTGAGTTATTTATTCCTCCAAAAGGAAGGTTGGGCTGCATAATCTGAATAACAGCATCATTAATACAGGTAGATCCTGCGCTGGTATGTCGGATAATGTGTTTATTGAAATTGGAGTCCTTACTGAACACATATAAGGCCAGTGGCTTTTCCTTTGAATTGATAAAATCGACAGCTTCTTGGATTTGAGCATAATATACTATTGGCAATATCGGACCAAAAATTTCGTCCGTCATCAGCGGATTATTTGTGGCCACATTGCTGACTACTGTTGGGGCAATATACTTAAGCCGTTCATCGGTCTGTCCCCCAGCAATGACGTTGGCTCCTAACTGTTTTGCAGAGACTAAGGCATCATTTAACCTTTCAAATTGCTTTCCATTAATAATTCGCGCATAATCCGGAGAATTCAGGGCGTCCATGCCGAAAGCCTCTTCGATTTCGGATTTAAACATTTCTTCAATCTGTTGCTTTTGATGTCTATGGGCAAGAACATAATCTGGTGCAATACAGGTCTGACCTGCATTGATAAACTTTGCCCAGATCAAGTTTCTGACTACTTGCCTCAAATTGACATTTTTATCGATTACGGCTGGGGATTTCCCGCCCAGTTCCAGAGTAATATCCGAAAGGTTCTTGCTGGCTGCTTCCATCACGATCTTCCCTACCTTAGACGATCCTGTAAAATGGATATGGTCAAACTTCAGGTTCAGTAGATGCGTCGTTTCTTCAACGGCGCCTTCAACTACAGCGATATGATCTTTTGGGAATACCTCTTCAATAATCTTCCTGAGAACCTGGTTACTATTCGGAGAAAACTCAGACAGCTTTAAGATTGCAGTATTACCCGCTGCAATACAAGCCGCCAGATGGATTAAAGGAAGTTGAAAGGGGTAATTCCAAGGTGTGATGATTAAAGCGTTTCCTTTGGGCTCATAATGCAGATAGGCACTGACATTAGGCATCATCAATGAGCGTCCAACCTTCTTGTCCTTCATCCAACGTCTCAGTTTCTTGGCAATATTTTTCAATTCCATTTGGACCACCAAGATTTCAGTAATGGCGGTTTCAATTCCCGATTTATGGAAATCTTGATATAGTGCTTGTTCAATGGCTTTTTCTTCCCTGTTAATGGTTTCCAACAGTTTCTTAATCCAGCCTATCCTAATATAGGCGGTACTATGTTTAATAGCCGATTTGTTTTTGAGTTGGGATTGGTAAATGTTGTCTATTTCCGAAAGCGTAGTGTATGCCATATTGTTGCCTGAAGAATAAAAATAAGCAATAAAACAAAAACCCAGGTCATATTCATGTCTGGGTTTTTAAGTCTTTTATAGAAAGGGGTATTACTTTTTGCTCGGTTTGTCTTCTAGCGCACGGTAAACCTCGTCTGTACTGGTAAAGATCTTGAATCGTACATCATATTCCTCAGGAACATAGACAACGATTGGCATTTTGCCGTTATATGGTACCAAGGTAGGCTGTGCAGAAACGAATAAGTTTCTTCCAGGCGCACCAGGACAAGCCATCTGCGTAGAGATTACATCTCCATTGGTTTTAAAAACATAATATTGATATCCCCAACCTTCCAAGTCTTTGGTTTCGATGGTTCCATTTAATCCAAAATGATTACAACCATCTACTTCCATCATCTTACCTACGCTGAATTCGATTTTCTTATTGTTATCAGCATCAGAATAAGGGACTTCAATGACCATTCTTTTAAAGCCTTTTTCAGGAGCAGGGAATATTTCCGTATTGATTTTCATTAACATTTCTTGTGCTTTAGATGCATTTGGCATTAAAAATAAACCTAGCATTAAAATTAAAAGAGCTGGTACTTTGCTTTGTTTCATGTTTTTCAAATTTTATTATGTCTACATAATACGTAAGCTAGCCTAAATCCGCTACAGGGTTTAATTTTGAAGGGTTTATAGCTTGGATCAAAGCCCTGGCTAAGATGCGATTTGGGTCGATGACCGGCAGGCCATAATAGGATTTCTCTCGTAAAGCAAGAGGCAATTCCGTGCAGCCCAGGATAATCACTTGGGCACCCTGAGCTTTGAGTTCATGAATAGCAGCCACAAGCTGATCGTGGGCCCGATTGGTAACCGGTGAAGAAAAGGCTTTGATACCATAAGCTTCATCATAAATGGCTGCATGCACTTTGTTTTGCAGCACATCATTCGGTTCAATACATTTTAGGTTATAGCCTTCGATCACCTGTTTGTATAAGCCGGTGTTTCGGGTACCTATGGTTGAAAGCACACCTACGGTTGATCCGGGGAATTTTTCCTGGATGAATTTGGCTGTTTCAGCAACCATGTGCAATAGTTGAATTTTTGAATTGTTCCTGGCCAATTCTTCTTGGACCACTTCAAAGATCCGAGGGGAATGGGCAGTATTGCAGGGAATCCCAATTACAGTAGCTCCTGCTTTTTCAAGTTCTAAAGCTATTTCAGAAATCGCAAGTCCTGGATTGATGGGCTCTTTACCCAAAAGATAGTCAGTTCTATCAGGTATTCTATGCGATTGTGAAGATAATAACACCGGTAAATGATCTTGATCCTTCCTAGCATTGGTCTCTTCAATTATTTTCTTCAGGATGTCGACACCAGCTAATGGACCGACACCTCCAACAATTCCAATCATAATTTTATCCTTTTTAGTCTAACTCACCCTGGCGCCATTTGTACATCCAGAATGTCTGATTATTGTTCAAAAATAACGCCAATATATCGGGAATCGCTACAAATCCATTATCGGTATTGGTAAAAGCAACTACAATTTCTTTGCTTTTTGGATAGGCCAAAAAGAAACAACGAAAGCCGGGATTGGATCCCGTATGCCAATAAGCTGTCCCTAATTCATTGATCTGCATCCTCATGCCTAAGGCACAAGGGACATGTTTATCATCCGGACTGATTTCCTTTGCTTTCTTAGCCTCTGCCAGATGGCTTAAGGCTAATCGATGCGTCTTTTTCTTCAAACCAAAGCCATCAAAGATGTAATTCTTGATAAACCTGCTATAATCCTCAGCGGTCGTATATAGGGTATAGGCCGCATTGCTCTTTCTATATTTTCCTAGCCTTCTAGGTTTGTTATCTTCATAATGTCCGTAAGCGGCATTTTGCTCCAGATCATCTTTCCATATAATGGCCGAATTCTTCATCTTCATCGGAATCAGCACTTCCTCTTCAACCAGTTGTTGGAAAGTCTTTCCCGTGACATGCTCCATGGTCTCCTGCAAAAAATAAAACCCTTCACCAGAATACATATAATCAGTACCTGGCTCAAATTGGGAGGTCAGGCCGGACTTTCTCCATGCATCCGAAGGAACATCTCCTTCCCAGTTTAGGAAGCCTGTGCGATGGGTTAACACCATCCTCGCCGTGATTTTCTCTCTATTTGGGTTGTTTCCTAGGCGATCGTATTGGTAATAGCTCCAAAGAGGTTTATCCAATTCGATCAATCCCTTATCCATCAAACGCAGAAAGGTATAGGCCGCAACCACCTTGGTCAAGGAAGCCGCCTGAAAAACAGTGTTTTGATCAATAGGCTTTTCAGTTTCCAGGTTCTTTAATCCGTACTGGTAAAGATGGTTTTGTCCATTTTTTTGATAGTTGACCTGAATTGCAGGAATATGATATTCTTTGGCAATATTTTCGACTGCCATGGACTTATCTTGTGCCGAACTCGTAAAACCCATAGAAACAAAAACAGCACATAAAGTGATGGTCTTTGCCTTATTTCTGAACAGCTTTAGGAAGTTTATCATAATCTAGCGCCTTATACTTTTTCAAAATATTTATAGTTTCCTTGATTGGGATTGCCTTTACCGTTCGACCTCTAATTCCTTTCATATCCTCTGCCATAAACATGGAGTTTAAGATCGCTTCTTCGGTTGCTTCCCAAACTGCCATAAACAAAGGAGACATATAATCGTTGCCGACTTCAGTAGTTTCTAATGTAATGTTTTTGCTTTCGTGGGGAATTAAGTTTGATGGACTTGTGGAGAAAGCGATGGAATAATCGCCACTTCCGTTAGAAGAGAATGAACCAACATTTCCGAAGGCGATATAGGAACGCTTGGCTAATCTTTCTAGATTTCTTGCAGAAAGTGGTGCATCTGTGGCAATAACGATCATACATGAGCCATCCACCTTATGGGCTTCCTTAGGTTCTTGCATGTAATAATTGTGCAGTTCACGACCGACAGGAGCACCATTGATGTTCAATACTCCCCCAAAATTGGTTTGCACCAATACGCCTACCGTATAGCCTCCTCGTGATGCCGGAAGTTTTCTAGATGCTGTTCCAATTCCGCCTTTATAGCCTAAGCATTCCGTTCCAGTACCTGCTCCCACATTCCCTTCGGATACTTTTCCTGAGCTAGCGCTATTTATGGCTTCTAGTACATCTGCCGCTTCCACATGTCGACCACGGATATCGTTGAGTCCGCCATCATTGGTCTCTCCCACAACGGAGTTAACTGATCTTACGTTTTCATTTCCTGGCAAGGAAAGCATATAATCGATAAGACCATTGGCTACCTTAGGCGCATTCAGGGTATTGGTCAACAAGATTGGGGTTTCGATATTTCCCAATTCTTCAATCTGGGAGATCCCCATCATTTTTCCAAAACCATTGCCAACAAATACAGCAGCAGGGACTTTTTGCTGAAAGATATTGCCTTGATGTGGAATGATTGCTGTAACTCCGGTGCGTACCGAGTCTCCCTTGATAATAGTTTTCTGACCCACGGTAACACCAGCGACATCGGTGATGGCATTATTGCTGCCCGTTGGGAGTATCCCGATCTGAATGCCGAAGTCCCTGATCCTACCTCTTTTTTCTTGTGCTTGTCCTAGGTTAAAAATGGTCATTAACGCGAGCGTCAATAGCAGATTTCTCTTGCTCATATCAATTGTTGGTTTTATTGATGGTTTATGTTTCATAGACCAATCAGAACTTTCATAATCCAATTTATTTATTGAATTATGAAAGTTTTAATTGAATGGCAAGTATACTGAAATCTTTAGATAGGCGGTTTATTCTTCGACAAATTCTTTTTGGAGTTTGTCCATTCTACGCTTGATGGAGGCGTCTATTCGAAAATCTTCGATCTTATCGATTGCTGTTTTCTCCACGGTTACACCTGTGTTGGATTCATAATTATGAATCTCTTTTTGATTTTTGAGTGCGTTGTCATAAGCATCACGACCACTCATCAATTTCACGAACACGGGCAAACATTCGAAGAAGATAAATAACAGTGCAATAAAGATGACAGCGTTTTCAGTGGATTTATTTACTGTACCATCTGGTTTTATGTGAAGATTGCTCAAGGCAGCGTTCCTATCTGCAAATCCAGCGACATTTACTGCGCTGTCAAGGGATTTATCGGATAGAATCCTTTGGTTCATTAACCCTTCAGATGCCTTACGCTGCAATAATTCGGATTCTTTGGTCTGTAACCTTCCTCTCAAACTATCTAAATAGACCTGTTGCTTATTGAGGTTCTCTTCCTTCATTTTGGCATAAGGGCCATAACCCATTACGCCAGAGGTTTCATCGGTTTTGGTTCCGAAGATCTCATGGTTCAATTGCTGCCTAGCAGTTTTGATGCTGGCTTCAAGGGAATCGGCATGGGTAGTCAAACTCTTAAGCTGTCCATATTCCACGCGGTACTTGTTCTCAAAGGTCTTGTTTAGGGTATCGATTTTGGCATTTTGCTGTACGAGGTATTCTGCGCGGAGGTATTCTTTAATTTCTTTGTCAAATATCTTCAGCTCCAAAGGCCTGGAAATAATCATACCGATCAGGATAGCCAATAAGATTCGGGGTAGGGCCTGTAAAAATTGCATCCATCCACTACGGCTCTTATCGATACTCAATACGATATATCGGTCCAGATTGAAGATGGCCAATCCCCAAATCATTCCAAAAAACAGGGCAAAGAATATTGCAAATGAACTCCCGCTAAATACAAAATACAGGGCATAGCCACCTGCCAATGCTGCAAACAGTCCAGTGAAAAAAATCGTCGCACCAATGCTTATATATTTATTCTGCTCCTCAGGGAAGCGGTCCAAGGTTTCCTTATGTACCCCAGCACACCAGAAAAAGAAATCCTTCATATGTTAAAGCTTTAGTAATTAGACGCAAAGGACTCAGTTTTGTTACAGCTAATTAAACAAATATTTTAGAAATTCTTAGTAGTTTGTCAGCTACAAAGAATGGGATTGTTAAGCAAAGAATTAGTACCTTTGCACAAAATTTGAAACAAACTAGAAGAGAATGAATAGAAAAGGTTTTTTACCTTACTGCATGGTGATAGCCAGCTTGTTAGTAGGGTGTAACAACGAAACTAAAAAAGAGGAAGCTGTAGATTTGAAAAATCCATTATTAGCCAAGTACGAAACAAACTTTGAAGTCCCTCCCTTTGACCTGATCAAAGATGAACACTTCAGACCTGCTTTTAAAGAGGCTTTGAAAGTACATGAGGCAGAAATTGACTCGATATTGAAGATCGATGAACCTGCTACTTTCGCAAATACTATCCTTGCATTAGAGAATGCAGGACAATTATTGAACCGTGTATCCACTGTGTTTTACAACTTGAACAGTGCAAATACCAATGATACGATTCAAGCAATCGCTAAGGACCTTGCTCCGGTAATGTCTGCGCACAGAGATGAGATCAATCTTAACCCAGAGCTTTTCAAACGTGTGAAAACCGTTTATGACCAAAGAGCGAATGCGGGTTTGGATGCTGAAGATCAAAAATTATTAGAAGAAACATACAAGGGATTTGTTCGTTCTGGAGCAAACCTGAAAGATGAGGATAAAGAGAAGTTAAAGAAGATCAATGCTGAACTTTCTGTTTTATCAACTCAATATGGTCAAAACCTATTGGCAGAGACCAATGCCTTTGAAATGGTTGTTGACAAAGAAGAAGATTTGGCGGGATTGCCAAAGGAATTAAAAGCGGCAGCTGCTGCTGAGGCTAAAACCAAAGGAAAAGAGGGCAAATGGGTATTTACCTTACAAAACCCATCTGTAATGCCTTTCTTGCAATATGCGGACAACCGTGAATTGCGCAAAAAGATTTGGGATGCTTACCAATTGCGCGGTAACAATAACAATGATTTTGACACTAAAGAAATCTTGGTTAAGATTGCTAACCTACGTTTAGATAAAGCGAAATTATTGGGTTATTCTTCACATGCGGCTTATATCCTTGAGGAATCCATGGCGGAAAATCCAGCAAACGTGAATGCCTTGTTGAATAAAATCTGGACTCCTGCTTTAGCAAAAGCTAAAACGGAGGCTGCTGACATTCAAAAAGAAATCGATGCTGCAAAAGATACATTCAATGTAGCACCATACGATTGGAGATATTACCAAGAGAAAATCCGTCAGAAACGTTATGCTCTGAATGAGGAAGAAATCAAACCTTATTTCAGCTTAACGGATGTTCGTGAAGGCGCTTTTGCTACAGCAAATAAGCTTTGGGGCATTTCTTTTGTTGCTTTGAACAATGTTCCTGTATACCACCCAGAAGTTGAGGTTTATGAGGTTCGTGATAAGGATGGTTCTCATTTAGGCTTGTTATATGCAGATTTCTTCCCGCGCGCTTCTAAGCGTTCTGGAGCATGGATGACTTCATACAGATCACAAGGCCGTGAGAATGGAAAACGCGTTGCTCCTGTAATCTCTATCGTATGTAACTTCACAAAACCTGTTGGTGATAGCCCAGCATTGTTGACTTTTGATGAAGCGACTACTTTATTCCACGAATTTGGCCATGCCCTTCATGGTTTATTCTCAAACGTTAAATACAAAAGCTTAGCCGGAACATCAGTTCCTCGTGACTTCGTAGAACTTCCTTCGCAGATCATGGAAAATTGGGCTGCTGATCCGGAAGTTTTGAAAACTTATGCTAAGCATTTCCAAACAAAAGAAGCTATCCCTGATGCATTGATCGAGAAAATGCAAAAAGCTGGTACCTTCGATCAAGGTTTTGCAACAGTAGAATATTTAGCAGCATCTATGTTGGACATGAACTACCATAGTGCAACTGCTCCAATCAAAGCCAAAGCGAATGAATTCGAAAAATCGGCAATGGATAAAATCGGATTAATTGATGCGATTATCCCTCGTTATAGAAGTTCTTATTTCCAACATATCTTCAGTGGAGGATATTCTGCGGGCTACTATAGCTATATCTGGTCTGAGGTATTAGATTCAGATGCATTTGCAGCATTTAAAGAGAAAGGTCTTTACGATCAAAATACAGCAGCATCCTTCCGTAGCAATATCCTTGAAAGAGGTGGCACAGGAAACCCTGCTGAAATGTACCGCAAATTCCGCGGTGCGGATCCAGATCCAATCCACTTGATGAAAAAGAGAGGATTGAACTAACAAAAAATCCCCTCGGCTAGCCGAGGGGATTTTTTTTATGCTATAAAAAGTAATGGGTTATTTAATCACGCCCAATTCCTTGCCTACTTTTGTAAAGGCTGCGATAGCTTTATCTAAATGCTCTTTTTCATGTCCTGCGGAGATCTGCACACGGATACGTGCTTTTCCTTGAGGAACTACCGGATAGTAGAATCCGATAACATAAATACCTTCATCCAACATCTTGGCAGCAAACTCTTGCGCTAATTTAGCATCATAAAGCATTACTGGAACAATAGGATGGAAGCCAGGCTTGATATCAAAACCTGCTTCAGTCATTTTATCACGGAAGTATTTGGTGTTTTCCTCTAACTTATCACGAAGCTCAGTAGTTTCGCTCAACATATCCAAGACCGCAACAGATGCTCCGGCAATAGCAGGTGCTAAAGTATTGGAGAAAAGATATGGGCGAGAACGCTGGCGCAGCATATCGACGATTTCCTTGCGTCCAGAAGTGAAACCTCCAGATGCACCGCCTAAGGCTTTTCCAAGGGTTCCGGTGATAATATCAACACGATCGATCACATTGAACAGTTCATGGGTTCCGCGACCAGTTTTACCAATAAATCCCGAACAGTGTGACTCATCGATCATCACCAAAGCTTCGTACTTATCAGCAAGGTCACAGATCTTATCCAAAGGCGCTACAGAGCCGTCCATGGAGAAAGCTCCATCCGTTACGATAATCTTATGTCTTGCATTAGAAGCAGCTTTTAATTGTGCTTCTAGATCTTCCATATCACAGTTTTTGTAGCGGAATCTTTGAGCCTTACACAAACGAACGCCATCGATGATGGAAGCATGGTTCAGTTCATCAGAGATGATAGCATCTTCAGGACCTAACAATGGTTCAAAAACACCACCATTGGCATCAAATGCTGCAGCATATAAAATGGTATCTTCTGTTCCCAAGAATTTGGAAATCTTAGCTTCCAATTCTTTGTGGACATCTTGAGTACCGCAAATAAAACGAACCGAAGACATTCCATAGCCATGGCTATCGATTGCGGCTTTTGCAGCTGCCACTACTTTGGGATGCGAAGAAAGTCCCAAATAGTTGTTCGCACAGAAGTTGATTACTTCTTGTCCCGTGCTGATCTTGATATCTGCTCCTTGAGGAGTAACAATAATGCGTTCTTCTTTGTACAAACCTGCATCCTTAATTTCTGCAAGTTCTTTTTCAAGGGCTGGTTTTAGAGTCTTATACATAGTATTTCAATTAATCCGCAATAAATATAACCTTTTTTTATATCACCCCCTTACGAAAACGTTTGCCCTAAATTCATTATCCCATGAAAGCCAGAACTATAGCTCTAGGATTAAAGGGAAATGCCCCCAATAGTTGGACTATTGGAGGCATTTCCCTTTTTTAAGCTCTTCTTGTGATTACTTTACTCTTTTCCAGGTTTCAGTACGTCCGATAAGACTAATTCCGATGTAGCCACGGATATCCAGCTGGTCATCCCCTTTTAGGGTCATCTTACAGCTATAGGTTTTTCCTGATTTAGGGTCATAGATTTGACCGTCTACATAGGTTTTACTTTCTTTACTGAAATCGGTTAAGATTTCTAAGCCTTGGATATTCCTGCTCCTCAATTTGGGGTCAGGATTTTTCACATCTTTTTTAGAGGCATCTTTAACCCAATAAAGCTTGCCAAAAAACTTGTCGTTCTTCTTGTAGATTTCGATTCTTCCCTCCCCACTTGGATTTTGCCATTTCCCAATAATTGGGTCATTATTTTGTGCGAATAATACCATGGAGAATAATAGGGCGCAGAATGTTGCAACTATTTGTCTCATAACCTTGATGTTTAAAATTGTTGGTTGAATATACATATATTTTTCTATGTTAGCATAATATTATTTTTGTTACCCCTAAAAAAACCATTGAATAAACCGCTTTATTGGCATTAATTTTGAACAATTTTTAACTACACAAATTATTTAAGTTATGAGGTTCATAATTAGTCTCTTAGTTACAGGTTTAGTAGTTGCAATCGCATCATGGATTATCCCTGGAGTAACTGTTGCTGGTTTTGGATGGGCTATCCTAACGGGTTTAGTTATTGGATTGGTGAATGCGATTGTAGGTGGAATCCTACGATTATTTACATTCCCATTGAATTGGTTAACCTTTGGTCTGGTTTCATTTATCATCACCGTTTTGATGATTATGCTATCGGATAAGATCATGGGGTCGAAATTTGATGTTGCAGGCTTTTGGCCAGCATTCTTCTTTGCCATCATCGTGGCAATTATCGAAATGTTGATCGGTAGAATGGGCAGCGATAACAAATAAATAACTCAAAAAACCGCTAATTTTAAAACAAACGGAATGCTCGGCTATTTAGCTGGGCATTGCTGTTTTTATATAAAAATGGGTTTGACCATGACAGCCAAACCCATTCGATATAAAGAGAAATTGTACTATTACTTTTTCGTTTTCTTCATTTTATTGATCCAGATCATCACGCCTGTTACCGGCAAGGAGGTTGCGATAAGACAGGAAATAAAATAAAGCAATTTTGTAAATGGACCATAGATATCGCCGATATGCAAGGCCTTAATAGAAGCCGAGGCTCTTTGATTAAATGGTTTTTCGCGGAAAACATCTCTCTCAAGCACCTCTCCACTGTATTGATCCAAGGTTAATCTATCTCCTGCTGAAGGAGCAAAGAAACCTGTTCTATTTTTACTGATAGAAACCGTCCCAACGCTATCTTTTGCAAAGTTGATGGTGACATCGCCTTCATAAGGAAGCACTTTATTGACTGCTAAAATAGTCTCTTCAATGCTCATCGGCTTTCTTCCATCCGCAGGCAATGTAGATAGGAGTGCAGCTTTCTCTTCTTTGGGAGCATCTGGAGATTTATAGGTTCCCCAAGTTTTTTGCCATCCAGCACGATACCAATCAAACGACCAAAATGGTCCGGTAACTGCCATCAAAAACAGAATGATACAGCTGTAGAATCCCAAGGTATTGTGAAGATCATGATTAAGCCTTTTCCAATTCGCTGACCAACGGATGTTTAACCCGTTCTTCCAGGCTCTCATTTTATTAGGAAACCAGATGACAATTCCTGTGATAACGCCAAACAAAAACAATAATGTTGCTGATCCAGTAATCCAAGAACCAAGCTTCCTGTTTTCAACGCCTTCAATGATTGGCTCTTCAATTTCATTCAATAATAACCAACGGTGCAAACTGAACATCTTTTGCATAAACTCTGCAGTCTTGGTTTTCACATCCGAAGGATCGCCGATAATTTGCCCTGTATATGGATTTACTGCCAATTGATTGGCTCGAGGTCCTCGACCTCCACCTGGTCCAGCAGGGGCGGCTTTTTTAGGACCTTTCTCTTCAGCCAATTTAGCTTCTTCTGCTTTTTGAGGTTTCTCTGAATTCTTCTCTTCTTTTAACTCTTTAGTACTTTCAGGTTTTTGGCCTTCTTGTGCTTTGGCTGTCTCAGGTTTTCTTTCATTCCCTTCTTCGTCCTTTTCTTTTTTATTATACATGAAGAAAGTAGGTGAATTATCTGCATAAGGCACTTTTACCCCCACCACTTTACCCTTGACCTCTGCTGTAATTGCCGTTAGCAATTGATCTGCACTTTTCTTTTCTCCTTCAACCTTCACTTTATTAAACTCGGGCATCGCCAAGGCCCTAAGTTCAGTATTGTAGGTGTAGATAGTTCCGGTAATACAAACTATAAAAACTACGATTCCGGAAATCAATCCTCCCCACAAATGGATGTCGTTGAAAAACTTTCTTACTTTCATCCATGTTGTTCTTTTTTGCACTCTTTTACTCATTTTTCTCTTTATACTACTTTAATGAAAAAATCAGGTGAGCAAGATTTTGCACACCTGATAGGATATATTATTGATATGTTAATAAACACCGATATATTGATTACCCGGTTTATTCACGAGTTTGGCCCCTACGGCCATCTCGCCTGATTTTCTGTTGAACACATAGATGTTTCCATCTTTACCAACTGGGGCGATGGCGATAAACACATCGTCTCCATCCAATGCAATGTTTTGGATCTGACGGAAGTTCAATTCATCTTGGTTTGGTATGGTATATTTTTTAGCGGTATTGTTTTTTAGATCAATACGAGCAATGTATCCCCCCTTGCCTGCGACATTGTACACTACGTAGCCGATTCCATCACCTACATATCGCCAGGTTTCGATGTAAGAGTCTTTCACTCCAAGAGCTTGATCTAAACTGAAAGCGAAAGAAGCATCATATTCATTGCTCGCACCATCGATTCTCAGGATTTTTGAGCCACCAGTCCCTGCAGCTTCACCTGAAGTTGCTTGGTAGATATGTCCATCGGTACCAACATATTGAAGGGTACTACGATATCCATTAGTATTTCCTCTAGTTTTGTTTGAGGTAAGGATTTTAGGATTGGTCAATGAAGGATAGTCTAAAACCAATGTTTTTGCCCAGCTTTTTTGTCCATTTCTATCATTTTCCCAAGTTGGTTTCCCATCCGTTCCAAGGGTGAATTTTGAAGTATTGTGTTTTGAAACGGCTGCTCCGATAAATACCTTATTTCCTGCTTTATTGATTACTGGAACATCGATACGACTTACGTAATAACCAGCAGCAACTTCTTCAGCAGTTAATTTCAAATCGAATTTGGTGGTTTTAGTAATCTTAGGATCATTTAAATCCAATGTAATCACATCAGTCTTTGCAGTTCTTTCTTTATAGACAAAGTTTGGAGCTTCACCTTCATGTACAACATCATTCGCTGCTGCTCTAACCGCAACACCAACGCCTTCTGCTGCTTTTAACCAACGTGGAGCCGTACTTACATAAGTTGCAGTTTCTACTTCTGGTCCTTCAGAAATATAATTCTTTCCACCACGCACTCTATATTTATTGAAATTACCTCCATCATCACCTGTATATTGGATATTGTATAAATACTTTCCATCGGCAGATGCCTGCAAACGTGCAGTTCTGGAAGATTTCACATGCTGTCCATTCGCAAATACATCAACCGCAAAAGCCGGACTCTTTGCCTCTTCAGGCTTCATACTGAATACCATGGTCCCAGCATTTCCATCACCTGGTTCCGCGTCCATCAATGCTCCTGAAACAGTAATCCAACGGATATCGTCATCAGTTCCTTCTTTCGGACCCTCTACTTCATTTGTACAACTAGTAAAAATTAAGCCTGTAGCAAGTATTGCAAACTTTAAAAACTTCGTTTTCATCGTAATTAATTTTAAGAGTAATTATATATTGTTAATTGAGTAGTTCAGTTTTAAATAAAACCCTCTTCCTGGTTTCTGGACGCCAAAATTATCATAAAGCTCAGCATTGAACACGTTCTTGACATCCAGTGCCAGAATGATCTTCTTGCTAGGAAAAACATAGCTCACACCTAGATTCTGCGCATATTGGGCCGGTGTTACAAACCAATCCGATTCTGGCCATACAGTGCTGAAAGGCGCTACATAACCAATATTGTAGAAAAGGTTTAATTGAGAGGATTTTTGAATTATATTATCTAATCGGTAATGAACATTTCCATTCATGGTATAAAAAGGTTCATTGGGAATCTGCTTGTTATAGTAGGTCATTTGTTGACCTGAAGTAGGGTCAAATTGTTGTTTGAATAAGGAATTGAATTTAGAAAAATTGAATAGTAAAGTTAATTTATCCTTATGCGCATAGGTCAATTCTCCTTCAAATCCCAAGGATTGTGAAAGTCCCAGATTGATATATTGGGTAAGCTCAATCTCTTGGCTGTTGATCAACTCATTGGCTCTTGGCATAATCCTGTCTTTAGTATTTCTCCAGAAAACATTGGTTCCAATTGAGAATCTATGATCACCGAAATCATAGGTACCTAATCTAAAACCTGCATTATAGTTATCACTGATCTCAGGAGAGATACCCGGATTTGCCAACACATTATCTTCCGGACTTCCAAAGGTCTCAACATCAACTGGCATCCTTACTGCTCTTTCTCCAGAAGCCAATAGGATCAGACGATTGAATAATTTGTAAGATGCCGCTAAGCCATAACCATAATTCACACGATTATCCTTATTAACATTTTCCACGATCTTCGTTTGGCCATTCTCTATCACCCCGGTAAACGTTTTACTGGCAATAGATTGTTGGTAAATCTTATAAAAAAGGTTTGTTGTCAACTTATTGCTGAAAGTTTGAGCTTCATAATTAAAGGAAACCACATTCTTTGCGAGGTCGTTCGAACTATTTATTCCGGTATTACCATCCTTTATCAATAAGTTTTTGTCTTTTCTATCCACGGTATAAAACACATGGTTTACAGAGAATCTATGTCCAGAAAGGATATCATAACTAAGGTTAGTCCTGATATTGGTTACTTGACGATCAATATCCGTCATCGCGGGCTTACCCTGCTGTGCCCCATCCAATCGACGAATAGGATCTCCATTTAAATCAAGACGAATCTGTCCGTCCCAATTATAAGCCCATGGAATGGTATCAAGGATATTGGTGCTCCGAAAACTATGGACAGCGTTGGTATTTAAAGATAGGCCTGGAACAAATAGGTTCTTCTTATTATAGGTCAAGCTCAACACATTAGCTGTGGCATCCGATGTTCTACCCATATATGGAGTCCCCATTGTCTGTCCATGCTGGATCTCTTTATGAGAATCAGATATATTATACCCTAAGAAGAAAGCGTCTGCCCATTTAACATCAGTAAATCCAAATTCAAACCTTCCAGATAAAGCTCTATAGCCATCAAAGAAGCGTTTGGTTCTATAATTACGACGCACAACACCATTGGGTTCAATGTATTTGGAGAATTTACCCCAGATTTCATAGTCATTGTCTGAATTCAAGAAACTTCCAGAAACCCTAGTTGTAAATCCTGTTTTTGAATTTCTATAAAGTCCAGAGATATCCGATTGCGTCGTATTAAAGGAACCATAAGAAACCGAAGCAGAAAGGTTATTGCTAGAAGTCCCTTTTTTCAGCACGATATTGATTGCTCCACCAAGAAGATCGCCGGTTAAATGCGCAGGAAGAACCCCTTTATACACCTCAATACGATCAATCATGGAAGGCGGAATATTATTTAGATTAAAGGAAGAACCATAAGTTGAGATTTCGATTCCATCGATAAAAATACCAACCGATCTGCCCGTCATTCCATTCAAATTATACTGCACTTCTGAACCTAACCCACCGCTTTGGCGAACTCTCACCCCAACGGTGCGATCCAACAGTTCATTGGTTTGGATATTTCTCGTAGAAGCTTCCTTCGTTTCAATTACATTGACTGCAAACCCCTTGGTCTCTATTTCTCTCTTCACTGAATTGCCCTGCACTCGCACTTCATCAAGACTTATTTCTCCTCGAGGATCAATATGGATATGAAGATCATAGCTGGGTTTATTAACTTCTATAGGAAGTCTTTTGGATTTTATTTCGATGGAGGTCACCAAAATCGTTTGCTTACCATAAGGAACTTGATCCAGTTTATATAAGCCCTCATCATCCGAAACACAAACAATCGGAGTTCCTTCAATTCTAACCGTAGCTTTTGAAACAGGTGTCCCATCCAGCAAATGGACTTTACCGGTAATGGTTGAATTTTGGGCAAATCCTACAAAACAGATAAATAAAAATAAAGTGCTGAGGTAAAATTGTTTCATTATTCCAGATTAATACAGTAACTTCGACTTTCTTTAGAACAAGTCTAAATAAATACTGCTGCAAATGTAGAATTATTCTAAATAGCAAAATGACGCAATCAGAAAAAAATACTACGCAATCGGAAATTTTACCTGAAACAACCAACGGAATTTCAGCAAATATGCTGGAATTAGGTACATTAATGTACTTTACTGTTTTAAAAGGCAGACAAAAATTCAGTTTCATTTCTCCTATTGATGGGTATTTAAATCTATTGTTACTTGAAGATTCTGCAACCTGTAGCATTCAAATCCAACAAAACAACTACCTACTTCAGGCTGGTGACAATATGTTGATCCACATGAACAAAGGTGACCTGTTCGATTTAAAAAGTATCTGCTTAGACAATCGCATCCTCCTCATGTTGATCCCGAGTGATAAGTTATTGGTCTTCCATGACAAGTACATTGCCGATCAAGAACGCTTTCAGCATGGATTGTTGACCAAAGCAGATAGTAGGATTGCACTCTCCCTTCAACAGATTTTCGAACTTTATGAAGCAGACTCTTATATCAATCAGTTAAAGATCCAGTCATTGTTGTTGGAAGTCATTATCCATCAAGTGGAGAGTCTTTATGTGGAAAATGAAAACAAGGAAATTATTGCTAATAAAAACCATTATGAAAAGATTCAAATGGCCAAAAAGCTAATTGATGAAGATCTTTCAAAAAACCATACCATTTCAGAATTGGCAAAAACGGTGGGTACCAATGAACAATACCTGAAGAAGCATTTCAAGCAGTTCTATGGCAAGACCATCATGAACTACATCACTGAAATGAAAATGGAACATGCGAAGAAGCTGATCTTGATGGGTAAATACCGAATTTCTGATGTAGCAAGAATGACAGGATATAAGCATTCCACCCATTTCACCACAGCCTTTAAAAAGTATTTCGGGATTATCCCTAACTCCCTTCGATACACCTTTTTAGTGGCTCATGAAGGCGTTCAAGCCCTTCCAGAGCTGTTGAGCAACTTACCTATATTCTAAGAACTACTCCATCTATTTTATTAAATAAAAAAGCTGTTTACCAGATGGTAAACAGCTTTACTTTTTATAAGGTGTTATTAAAACTTATAACTCAATGTCCCTGTAAAACTTCTTGGAGGAATAGGGTTTACACTATAATTCTCATGTACATAATAGTTAAAGGCATTTCCGATATTGCTAACCTTTCCTAAAATGCTCCAGTTTCTATAGGTATATCCCGCTGAGAAATCAAAGGTTGTAAATGGATCAACTGCGATCAATCTATTGACACCATCTTTTTCGTTCAACTTGGTGTTGTTCCAGCCAGCATTTCTCTTACCGGTATAGAAAGTTGAGAAACCAAGTTTCAATCCTCTCAAGCTTCCATTCTGAAGGGTATAGAATATAGTACCATTGGCAGAATGTGCAGTCGTACCAACCAAGCGAACACCTTCCACATTTCCATTATCATTGGTTTCCAAATAGCGCATAAAGTTGTAGCTGTATCCGGCCATAACATTCAAACCTTCAGCCAGTTTCCCTGTCAAGTCGAGTTCAACGCCATCCGAAGCGGTCTTACCGGTAAACTCTTTCATGTTAGGATCTTTTACTGTTCCGTCGGCCTCAATGATGGTTTGAGCAAATTTATTGTTTTGTATCCTGTACCAAGTCAAATTAGCCGATAGCCTTCCATTGAAGAAATCATTCTTAATACCAGCTTCATATTGATCGATCAATGAAGGTCCCATTGGTTGGAAGTTCACATCATAACCTGTATTGGAAGTAAAGTTATTGGCATAACTAGCATAGACGCTCATGGTTGGGATTGGCTGATAGATCAATGCCAATTTCGGTGACCAAGCCTTATCCACTTTACTGCCCATATCTTCACCATCTTTTCCTTTGTTTGGGGTTATTGTAGTTTCGCCAGTTGCATAGTCATAAACCTCTGCATTTTTGGTTTTTTGATAAGTATAACGGATCCCCGCAAGGATTTTGAACTCCTTAGTCAATGAAATCAGGTCTTGTGCGAAGATTCCATAACGATTGATATCAGTTGTAGTTCTTGTTTTCAGATCAACACCAGGCATATCAGAACGCATCATTGCAGTATATGGATTAAAAACATTTATGCTGTCATAAGCCGTGCTAGGTTTGTTGTCCAATCCTGCGCCATAAATATTAAAAGCATAATTTTTGGTATTGGATTGATCAGCATCAGCACCAACCAAAATCTGATGTTTGATAGCTCCTGTCTGAACATTCCCTTTCACATTCAATTGCTGATTGAAACTTAGTTCATCTTGCTCAGTCCTGTTTAGAGCACGAGCTGCCATACCAGTTGCTTTGGCTTGGATACGTTCAGAGCCGTAATAATCACGACCATATTGTTGGTAACTCGCTATGGCCTGCAAGTTCCAGTTGTCTGAAAAAACATGTTCAAAATTGATCTGTCCATTCGAAGAATTCGTTTTATTAAATGCCCATGGCGTATTGATAAAAGTGTTTCTACCAACCTCTTTGTTGATTTTGCCGTCTACCGATCCTATCCCAAAATCAGGCGTATTATCAGACTTCAAGTAATCAAACATAAAGTTCAAGCTGGATTTCTCCGACATTTTATATAATAAGGAAGGATTAATATAGTACCGCTTACTCTCTACATAGTCCCTATAACTTTCAGCATATTCACCTGTTCCCACAACCCTAAAGGCTAATTTTTTAGAGATCGGACCATACACATCTACAATAGGTTTGTATTGGTTGTAACTGCCCATACGCATGGAAACCTCACCCCCATATTCAAATTTTGGCTTCTTGGTAACCAAGTTGACTACTGCACCCCCAGTAACCCCACCATACAAGATCGCAGCACTTCCTTTCAAAATCTCAACCGATTCCAAAGTACTTGCTTCTATAGATCCGCCATTATTCGTACGAGCACCGTTCTTAAAAATATTATTGGACCCAAGGCTATAACCACGAGCAAAGAAATTCTCATTCACACCACCACGGTTAGCCCCCATTGCTACCCCATTGGCATTCTTTAGGGCATCGCTCAATCTATTGATTTGCTGGTCTTCGATCACTTGTGCATTGACAATCTGAACCGCCTGCGGTAGGTCACGATCAAGGATTCCTGCTTTACCAACATTCAGTACTTTATCATTTAGGGAATTATATCCCGTTACTTCCACCTCTTGGATATGGTGATTAGCTGGTTTGATGACAATGGTTCCTAAATTCGTGTTGGCTTCCTTGGGATTAATGAATACAGATTCCTTGACATAGCCCACACCAGAGACCTCCACGTTGAAGCTTCCAGAAAAAGGCACATACAATTCAAAGTATCCATCCGCATCCGACATGGTCACTTTATCCTTGACCTTGATGTTCAGTCCAGAGATCGATTCATTGTTATTGCTACTAACTTTCCCTTTTACAGTCGTTTGAGCATTTGCGGCAGTGTAGATCGTAGTCGCTCCGAGCAGAGCAAGTAGATATGATGTTTTCATGATAATTATTTGTACTGATTCTAAATAGTGCAGCAAAAGTAATGTTGGGGTAACATTAAAAAAATAAACAATCCGACAAAAAGCTTCAAAATCCGAAATATTACCAAAAAAATAAGCTGTCCCTTGGGAGGACAGCTTATCAATATCTATTTAAACCTGGATTAGAATTTCCAACGAACAAAAGCTTCAATAGCTTCATAGTTCGCCAATCCTAATTGGTGGTATAGTCCAGCTGTTTCGCTAGTACGATCTTCCGCACGAACCCAGAACTCTCTTGGATCATCTCCTGGGAATACAGGAAGATCCTTTTGAGATTGGTGTTTAAAGATCGCCAATCTTTTGCGTTTCACTTCTTGTGGAGAAAGTGGGACCGCCATTTCGATATCATGGATTGGATATTCGTGCCAAGCACCTCTATACAACCATAACCAACAATCCTTAGTCCATTCATCAGTTTCTCTCAAGCGTAATAAAGCTTCAAGAATAATATCAAAACAAACTTTATGGGTACCATGAGGATCCGCAAAGTCACCAGCAGCGAAAACTTGTTGAGGTTTTACTTGACGAAGTAATTCCATTGTCTGTTGGATATCATCTTCAAAATCGATCTCTTTAGAGAATTTTCCACGATCATAGAACGGCAAGTCCATAAAGTGGATATTCTCATCTGGAAGACCTACGAAACGAGCTCCAGCGATAGCTTCACCTTTACGGATAAGACCTTTAATGGTTCTGATGATCTCAGGATCTACTTGATTAGGCTTTTTGACTTTAAAGAATTCACGTGCTTCATCATAGATCTTACGGGTTACCCCATTATCATCTTCAACGACTACAGCATAATCCTGAACAAATTCTAAATAACGCAATACATCATCATCCCAAACAGCTGTATTACCAGAAGTTTGATAAGCAACATGTACATTATGACCTTGATCAGCCAAACGAATGAAAGTACCTCCCATAGAGATCACATCATCATCAGGATGTGGAGAGAATAAGATTACATTCTTTTGTGCTGGTTCAGCTCTTTCAGGACGGTTCGAATCATCCACACCTGGTTTACCACCTGGCCAACCTGTAATGGTACGTTGTAATTCATTGAAAATACGGATGTTAATGCTATAAGCGGTACCTTGCTCAGTAATTAATTGAGCCATACCGTTATTGTTATAATCATCATCAGTAAGTTTCAGGATTGCTTTATCCAAATGCAATGAAAGCCAAACTACTGCCTTTTTAACTAATTTGTCTGTCCATACTACATCATGTGCCAACCAAGGCAAGTTGAAACGAGTCAACGCCGAGGCAGCATCTTCATCCAGAATAAACTCAACATGATCAGACATCTGAAGGTAAGTCGCTGGAATATCAGAAGAAATTTCACCTTCAACCGCTTTCTTCACGATTTCAGCTTTCTTCTCATTCCATGCCATCAATACAATTTCCTTGGCTTTGAAAATTGTACCTACACCCATAGTAATCGCCTTTGTTGGTACATTTTCCTTACCACCGAAGTCGCGTGAAGCATCTCTTCTTGTAAGGTCATCTAAGGTGACCAAGCGAGTACCTGAGTTTGGCGCAGACCCTGGTTCATTGAAACCAATGTGTCCAGTACGACCAATACCCAATAATTGGATATCTAAACCTCCTAGGCCGGAGATTTTTTGTTCATAAGCTTCACAGAAAGACTGAACCTTGTCTTCTGCAAGTGTTCCATCAGGAATATTGATGTTCTCTTTAGGAATATCAACATGATTGAACAAATGCTTGTTCATAAACGCTACATAACTTTGCTCTGCTGTCGGAAGCATCGGATAATACTCATCCAAGTTGAAGGTTACAACATTTTGGAAGCTCAATCCCTCTTCCTTGTGCATTCTCACAAGTTCTTTGTAGACTTTTACAGGCGTTGCTCCGGTCGCTAGACCTAAAACTGCCTTTTCCCCTTTTGCATGCTTATCTTTGATGATAGCAGCGATGCGCTCAGCAACTTTTACAGAAGCTTCGTCTTGAGAGGGGTATACCGTTACTGGAACTTTCTCAAAGCGGGTTTCCTCTAATAAATTTAATCTTGCCATTTAAATTGAAAAATACCTTAGTGAGCCTCAAATTTAACAATTTATAAGGCTGTATGCGCATAAAATGCAAATCTTTTTGTTTTTATGACGCATTTCGACAAAAATCACATCTTCTGCAACTATTTTAATCTATAATTATCTCTACCTATTATTTTTTATTTATTAATATAATTTCAAATATTTGACTATATCAATGAGATTTTTACAAAAAATAATCTACTTGTTTGGTAGATTATTGATAATTTTGAACAACATAATTTTTAAAATGAAGAGATTAATATTATTTATAGCATTTATTCCTAGTTTATTATTCGCACAAACAAAGGAAGAACTTATTGCACAAGTAAAGGCAAATCCAAAAGAAGCCAGCTCCATCCGCCTGATCCAGAGGGTAGGTGGTTATTTCCCAGAATATCAAGAGCTGGCAGATCTATTCAAGACCTTGGATAAAAAAGTCAGAAAATCGACTGAAGGAAAGATCTTCGATCGTTACTTAGATGCCTTAAAGAATACAATGCCCGGCAAAAAATCGCCAAGCATTACCCAATTTGATTTAAATGGTGAACCCTATTCTCTTTCTGATCTAAAGGGAAAATATGTCCTGATCGACTTTTGGGCTTCTTGGTGTCCTCCATGCCGTGAGGAAAATCCAAAACTTGTAAAAACTTATGCAGAATTTAAGGATAAGAACTTCGAGATTTTAGGGGTATCCTTCGATAAGGAGTTTGAACCTTGGGCAAAAGCAGTAAAAGATGACAACCTAACTTGGAAGCATGTTTCCGACCTTCAAGGCTGGAACAATTCAGCGAGCCTAGCATATGGAGTCAAAGCTATCCCTCAGAACATCTTGGTGGATCCTGAAGGTAAGGTGGTAGCAAGAAACCTGCACGGTGAAGATCTCAACAATAAACTCAGGGAAATCCTGAAATAGAAAAAAGGATTCAAGTATTAGCTTGAATCCTTTTTTTATGTCTTATAGTGAGAGTTCTTAGTCTAGTTTATAGGCCACTACGCTATTGTTCAAAAAGGTTGGAACATACAAGATCTTCTCCTTTTGGTTGTATCCTAAATCGGCAGTCTTCATCTTATCCCTTACATCCAATAGTTCTGTAACAGTACCATTAGCTGCAATATGATAGATTAATCCACCCCAACAAGTCACCAAATAACTGCCATCACCTACTGGTTCTAATCCGTCACCACCCAATTGCAGACCTTTAGCCACAACCGTATGGTTTTTATTGGCGTCGATCTTCCATAATTCCGGACCAGCCATTGCATACAGCACGCCGTCAATAACACGAAGACCATTCACATCCTTTACATCTTTCATGAAAAGGGATGGCTTATTGTTATGGATCAGGTGAATCTCTCCCTTTCTGGTATCAGAAACATAAACCTTTCCATTATTATCCACGGTTACATCATTTAAGAATTGAGAATCTGGGATCTTAATTTGATTAATGACATTACCAGTGATCATATCAATGACAACAACTTCATCAATATCAGCCACATAAAGCAAATCTTTATACATTGCAAGTCCTTTTGGAGCATTCAAACCTTGCACCCAAGTCGCATCCTTTAAACTGCCATCTAAATTCAGAATGGCCACTCCGCCTTTTCCATCTTTTGCGACCCCATCACCATCAATCAATGACACATACAAAGCTGATTTCTCAGGCGCATATAATACCGATTCAGGAGTTGGAAGCTGTTCTTTTGACTCCCAAAGTTGAGTCAATTTCGTTTGGCTAAAGCCCAATTGTGAGCAAAAGGCTATCAATGTTATTAATAAGGTAGTTTTCATATTCAATGGTTGAGTTTATCCTTTTATTATAAATATAACATTTTTTAAACCTTTTTGTTAGCTTTTAGCGTAGAATTACTTATTTTCAAGCTCTGTCAATTCTAAACTTAAAATCTAACATTTATAGAATATGAAACCATTCTTGGATGAAAATTTTCTTTTGCAAAGCCAAGTGGCGGAAGAACTCTACCACGACTATGCAAAAGATCTTCCCATTATAGATTACCATAATCACTTGCCGCCGAACGAAGTTGCTGCCAATAAACAATTTTCAAATATCACCGAGATCTGGTTACATGGCGATCACTATAAATGGAGAGCCATGCGGGCAAATGGCGTGGATGAAAAATATATCACAGGAGCTGCCAGTGACCAAGAAAAGTTCAAAAAGTGGGCAGAAACTGTTCCTTATACCTTAAGAAATCCATTATACCATTGGACCCATCTGGAATTACAGCGATATTTTGGAATACATGACTTGCTTTCCGCTGATAATGCCGATGCAGTCTTCGAAAAAGCCAGCCAAGATTTAGCAAAGCCAAATATGTCCGTTCATGGACTATTGGAACAAATGAAAGTGGAAACCATCTGCAGCACAGATGACCCCATCGATTCTTTGGAGTTCCATCAAGCCTACGCCAAAAAGCCGGGCAAATTCGATATGTTCCCCGCTTTTAGACCTGACAAGGCCATGAGCCCAGAGAACACAGAGGCATTCAACCAATATGTCAACAAGTTAGCAGAGGTTGCAAATAGCGAAATCAACAATCTGCAAGATTACCTTGACGCCTTAAAATCTCGACATGACTACTTTGCCCAGAACGGATGTTGCGTATCTGACCATGGATTGAGCCACCTATATGCCGAGGATTTTACAGAGACTGAAATCTCCAATATCTTCAATAAGGTAAGGGCAGGTAACACACTGACCCTAGAGGAAATCAATAAATTTAAATCCGCTCTTTTGCTTCATTTTGCAGAATGGGACCATGAAAAAAACTGGGTGCAGCAATTCCACGTGGGAGCATTCCGGAACACCAACTCAGGATCCTTGAAAAAACTCGGACCAGACACCGGCTTTGATAGCATTGGGGACTATTCGCAAGGCTTAGGGCTTGTGACCTTCTTGGACCGTTTGGCTGCAAAAGAAAAACTGGGTAAAACTATATTATACAACCTCAATGCCTCCGACAATGATCTGTTTGCCGCTATGTGTGGCAATTTCAATGACGGGAGTATAGCAGGAAAAATACAATATGGCTCGGCTTGGTGGTACCATGACCAGAAAGACGGCATGACCAAACAGATCAATAGCCTTTCCAACATTGGCCTGATCAGTCGTTTCGTGGGAATGCTGACCGATTCCCGCAGTTTCCTCTCTTTCCCGAGACATGAATATTTCAGGAGATTACTCTGCAATATTTTTGCAGAAGATATCGTCAATGGCGAATTACCACATGATATGAAATGGATTGGCAAGATTGTCCAGGACATCTGCTATTACAATGCCAAAGCCTATTTCCCTTTCAAGAAACAAGGTTAAATCAGGACTTTTCCAGATTTAACCATTTTGGAACAGGTGGAGCTTCATAAGCCTCCATTTGTTCCAACAGATCCTCGATCTTGTCCGAATACATGATCATCCTTTGGTTTTCCTCCTTCAACAGCCCCGTATCCACCATGTGTTGGATAAAAGCAATCAAATGATCATAAAAACCATCTACATTTAAGATCCCGATAGGCTTTTTATGCAATCCCAATTGCCCCCAAGTCGTCATTTCAAACAACTCCTCCATAGTACCAAAACCACCCGGCATAGCAATTACCGCATCACATAAGGCATTCATCTTCGCCTTTCTCTCATGCATGGTATCCACTTCGATCAACTGGGTAATCTCACTGTGACCAATCTCCTTACTGTTCAAAAATTGTGGAATAACCCCAATAACCTGACCGCCATTATCCATGACCGCATCAGCAACAGCACCCATCAAACCCACTCTTCCACCACCATAAACCAAGGTAATCCCACGCTTCACAAAAACTTTCCCCACCTCCTCAGCAGCCTTCACAAAAGTCCCATCAAAACCCGGACTCGAAGCACAAAAAACAACGATTTGATTTAGTTTCATGCCTAAAGGTATGGAATAGACATGAGATGTGAGATATGAGATGTGAGATATTAAGGGTGATCTCTCAAATCTCACATCTCATATCTCACTACTTATTTTTAAAAAACAAAGGCCCCAAACAGGGAGTCTGGGACCTCATTAACTAAACATTGAAACAAAGATTTTTATTAGTTGCCTACTCTGTCTTTCTCCTCGTTTTTCGAGTCGCTTTTTCGGATCTGTTGTTTTAGGTTTCCGAATTTGTAAGTGAAAGTAAGGCGTACTGCTTGATTATCATGGTACTGACGGATCCTCGATTGAAACTCATGGAAGTCAGTTGACAAATTATTTCTATTGCTACGGAACACATCGGTAACCGCTAATTTCAAGGAACTCTTTTGGTCTTTGAAGTTATAGTTTGCGCCGATATCTCCCGATACTCTTGCATGTATCTTAAACAAGTTATAGACAAAAGGTGTATTTCCATTAATGGAAGCTTCTAATGACCACTGCGGATTCAACTTAAAGCTATTGAAACTGTTTGCCTGTACGAAGAACGAACCATTATCAACAACATGTCCAGCGATCGGACCTTTGAAATGCATATAGATTCCAGTGATATTATTGTTCATCGTCCAGATCTTGCCGATCCTGAATGGTAGGTTCAAGTTCAAATAAGAAGTCAAGGATTTACCTAGGTTCTCCCTGGTTACCCATGTTGTATTGGTAACAGAATCCTGTCCCATACTCTCCACCATGGCATCATTGGTAATATCTGTACCTAGCGTGAAGTTAAACATCTTCATCATGGTATAGTTCAATGTAAATCCATGCGTATACTGCGGATTGATATATGGGTTACCTTGTTGATAGGTCAACTTGTCAATATAGTACCTGAACGGGTTCAAGAAACGATAGTTAGGACGAGTGATTTTCTTTGCATATCCCAATGAGAAAATATGGTTCTCACTTAGGTTATAACCAATGTTTGCTGAAGGGAAAAAGTCTAGATAATCACGTTTTACCCTTTCATTATTGGTCACCGAATTTCCATCAGAGATGGTGTATTCTGCACGCAAGCCAACCTTAGCGGTCCATTTTCCAAAAGGACGGCTATAGTCCAGATAACCAGCAGAAATCTGCTCCGTATAGATAAAGTGGTTCGACTTATTAGCCACATTCTCCCAAGTATCGCCATCCAATTGGTCAAACACCATATTGTTGTCCGATTTTACATTACTGTATTTTACACCGGCCTCTAGATTTCCTTTTTTGAAGGGCTTTACATAATCCAACTTACCCACATAGATATCAATATCCGTTGGCATATTGCTCCGCTCACGCTCTTCAGGTTTATAAAGTTCCCCATCCAATTTCTCAGTCCTATAGGTATAGTTCATGTTCGAACGGTTCTCAAAAGTACTCCAGTCTAGATCCAACGTCAATTTCTGACCCAAAGTATCCATCTTGAATTCGTTATTGAAGTTTAAGGACATCCTATCCAAACTCATCTTGTTGAAAGATGGCGATCGCAATACCGAGTCAATAGTTGTTGGAGTAAAACCTATATCCGTCCTACTTCTGTTTTCAGAGTCTTCGGAATATCTATTTCCAGATAACTGAAGCATCATGGTATTCCGTTCAGAAGTCTTCTGTTCAATACCCAATCTATAATTATGGTTATTATTATCTTCAATCATCGATGCGTTCTGGTCAAAATAGGTAATCTTGTTACCACCACTGATCTCACGCATGATCTGGATTTCATTTTCCTCTCTATTGTTGGTATAAGCATAGGAACCAAATAAAGTGGTATTGTTCTTTTTATAGTTCAGGTTCAGCGAGCTATTCCCTCTAAAGTGCATACCATGTGCCGCACTGGCCACAAATGAACCGTTGAAACCTTCCGTCCTGTTCTTTTTAAGGACGATATTGATGGTCCCTACGGCACCTTCTGCATCATCTTTTGCTGATCTTGTTGTAGTAACTTCTACGCTCTTAATCTGACCAGCATCCGTGGACTTCAAGAAATTCGTCAATTGCTCTCCGGTCATAAAGGTCTGTCTACCATCAATGGTCACATTTACCCCTTGCTGCCCCATCAATTGCAGGTTATCATCCTTGTCCACACTTACTCCAGGCGCACGTTTTACTACCTCCAAAGCATTGTTTCCGGCTGCCAACGTTGAATTCTCTACATTCAATACCAGTTTGCCATTCACATTCTGGACCATTGGTAATTGACCTTGAACGGTCACCGCCTCAATTGCTTGGCTGCTGGTCCCCATGATAATGTCCTCTACTTCATAGGTTTTATCGCCTAGTTCAAAAACTGCAGATTTGCCCTTGCTGTAGCCTACTGAACTTACTTCGATATAATATGATCCTTTCGGAGCTTTGATAATGGTATATACACCATTCTCGTCCGTAACTGCACTTTTGATCAATACATTCGCTGTCGATGACATCAAATATACCGATGCAGAGGCGATAGGTTGTTGGTCCTGATTTAGGACCCGCCCCTTGATATCTGTATCCTGGGCCTCAGGCATGGCTATAGCTTTGCTAGCTACTGCCGCTAAAAAGAGGATCAGTATGGTAATTATTCTTCCCATTTTCTTAGGTATTAATGTAATTTTGATTAGTTTTTTTTAGTTTTTATCGTTAGTATTCTATTGCCCCTTATGCGTTATTCTCTTCTGAAGACGCTTCTTCCTCTTCAGAGGTTGCTTCCTTATCTTCTTTTTTTGTCTTTTCTAATTTTTCCTCTGCTTTCTTTTTCAGCTCTTCTGCTTCCTTGGCTTTCTCCTCTTCTAATTTTAAGATGCATTTCAAGCCATTTTTCGTCATGATCCACTCAGAAAATTTAGATTCTTCTTTTCCGTGACATTCATTTGCCCAAATATCGCGCACTTTCCACTCCATATTTCTGTTCAAAAGGACCTTAGTTCCAACTGGCAAGTATAGGTTCATTCTAACATGCTGATCACGGATCAATTGTTTGTCCTCCAAAGCAAAATGACTATCGAACATTAAGTTCTCAGCATTTTGGTTGACCTTATAAGCGATCTTGGAAGCTCTTGCCGATGCCGCTGCATAAGAAGATCCCTTTGCGATATAATTATATTGTATATATGGAGTCTTCAATGAGTCGATCGATTCAATATGTACCGAAATATCATTGCGCAAGTAATTGCCGATTAATAGTCCGCCCTTTCCAGGATTGATTTTATTCTTGTTGAAGTCCTCATCGGAAGCTTTGATTACGCGAACATCATTTTCTGAAATCACATAGGTGTCTTTTTTATCTAATGTTTTCTCCACCGAAATAGTACTCTCTTCCACAAAATCTTGGTTGGTCACCACCACGAAGTATAAGATCATGACGATGGATACGATCCAAGCTGCCAATAGCGACATACTTGCATAATTGTTCATCGGTTTTGTTTTGAAAACAACACGCAATAACAAGAAGAACAGCGCCAGCAATGGGATGATGATAGCAAGAGTACCTGCAAGGATGGCAAATAAAGCTGAAGCAGGGTCTAACACCTCAAGAGGTGGGAAATACATTGGATTTTGATAACCCATGATATTCAACACGTTGAATACAAAGAATACAAAAAGACCAATGATGCTCAAGCCCGCCCAGATCAACACCAACACCGCTAAAATTTTTCCAATTACCGAGAAAAAAGATCCTAAAGAGTCTCCAACCGAACGAGCGCCTCGACTAATATGCTCGCCGGCTCCCGAAAAATTTTCGCGAACTCCCTTCATTTCTTCATCGAAAGACTTCTTGAAATTGTGCAGGTTTGCTTGCTCACCACGCATCGCCAATTTATCGGCACGGGTTACTGCTTTCGGCATCACGGCCCACAGTACGAAGTACAATAGCACGCCCGATCCACCGAACAAGAAGAACAAAATAAAGATGATCCTTACCCACTTTGCTTCGATGTTGAAATAATGCGATAATCCGCTACAAACCCCGCTCAGAACCTTATCGTCCATATCGCGCATTAATTTTTTCGAAGTCAGGTATTCCGTAAAGCTTGGCTCAGCCTGATGCTCCTGTCCTTCTTCTTGTCCAGGTTGTTGCTCTGTCTGGAAGTGTCCAGCATTTTCAGCCTGATCTGCAAAAGCTGCTCTTGGCTCGCTTTCCATACGTGGCTCATCGCCGATTTCAGACTCAAAATCACTTACCCTACCCATTTGGGCAATAACTTGATCCACATCTTCACGGTTGATCACTTCTTTGCGACCCGTTTGGATACGCTCCGAAAACATCTCCGCAATACGGTTCTCGATATCCTCCAAGATCTCACGGCTATCTTCAGAATTCCCGAAATGCCTCTTGATCTCGATCATATATGACCGAAGGATTTCATATGCATCTTCCTCGATATGAAAGACGATACTGTTTATATTGATGATTATAGTTTTGTTCATGGCTGTATTTAGTTAATGGTATAGTTAAATTTCTCTGTTTTGTAAGGACGTTTCTACCGCAAAGACCAATTCTTTCCAAGTAACATCCAATCGTTTCAATACTTCCATCCCCTCGGAAGTAATTTCATAGTATTTTCTTGGTGGACCTGAAGTCGACTCCTTCCAGATATAACTCAATAAACCGTTATTCTTTAATCTGGTAAGCAATGGATATAGTGTGCCCTCAACCACCAACAATTCAGCTTTTTTTAATTCGCTGATTATGTCTGAGGCATATATTTCTCCCCGAGAAATAATTGAAAGAATACAGTATTCCAGTATTCCTTTCCTCATTTGGGTTTGTGTATTTTCAGCTATCATAACAATACAAAGATATATCCTTTGGATGGTACTTTGCAATACATAGTACTATATTTTTTCATAATAGTTATGCAACACGCTGATTATCAGTTTAATAATTTTTCATTAAAATATCTAACTAATTGTTGGAAGGCAAAAAAATTGATTCAAAAGCTTTTTAATCTGACATTTAAATACGATTTTTATCAACAATGAATTGGATAATAAACTATGCATGGGCAATTTTATGGGCTATTGTTATGATGCTCCTTTTATTGTTGCCCGCGAATGACTTTCCTACCGAAGGTTTTTTTCAAGGATTTGACAAACTGGTGCATACCGGAAGCTTTTATCTATTGACGACTTTGATCCTTTTTGGAAGAGTTGTAGACACAAAAAGAAGAGCAACAAAAGTTAAGACCTTTATCATTGTATTCTGTGTGGCTTCATTTTTCGCTTTCTTTACCGAAGGAGCCCAGATGTATTTTACAGATTCAAGACAAGCTGATTGGTGGGATATTTTCGCAGATTATGTAGGAATTGGAATGGCACTATTTAGCTATTTGCTGTTGTACAATAGAAAATTTCAATATTCCTGATCCTACATGCTAATGGGTCTGGCAGGATAGGATTAAAATCTATGCCCGACCAATGCTAACTATAAAAATCTTACAATTGGGAATAGCGCTGATCAATTCTTCAGCTGCAGCCGTCATCGTCGCTCCAGTGGTCAATACATCGTCTACTAAAAGGATATGACGGGCATCCCCTTGTTCTCCATCTGTACAATAAAAGGAATCCTCAACATTGCTGATCCGGTCCGAACGGTACATCTTGGTCTGACTTTTTTGGTATTTCCCACGTTTTAACAATTGCGTATTCACGGGTACCCCCATGGTCTCTGCCAAACCATTTGCAATGCATTGACTCTGGTTGTATCCTCGTTTCATCATCCTTTTGGGATGGAGCGGAATGGGAACTATGACCTCGATATCGTTGAAAAACCCTGATTCCCCTAATATAGCGCCATACTTCTTGCCCAAGTATTTTCCCACTTGGGGATGATTGTTATACTTCAGGTTATAGATTAATTTTTCAACGATGGAACCCGATCGCAAATGCAGCATGGAAGTAGCAAACTCAAAAGGAAACTTCCCCTTCAGTAATTGGACTGCTTCATTATTCGAATCCAAATGAAAATCAGTATAAGGCAGGTGGTACAAACAGGAAGTGCAGATAATTTCTTCTTGGTCGATTAAGGCAACGTTACATCCCATGCACAACTCTGGATAAAAGAGATGAAGGAGTGAACGCCAGTATTTGACCATTGCATGCTGTTAGGGCCTCAAAAATAAAATCCCTGCATTAAGAAATATTAGCAATAGGATTAAGATTTCATTACTATTTCACTTCTTATCATATATCAACGGTTAAGAACAATTCAGGTTGTATTTTTGTAGACTCATATAAGAAAGGAAAAACAGATGGAATTAGGAATAGGCATGTTTGGGGACTTGCAAATCGATACTCAGACTGGGAAAATACAAGCGCCGCAACAAAGGCTACAAGAAATAATAGAAGAAATCAAATTGATGGATGAAGTGGGTGTAGATTTCTTTGGAATGGGCGAGCATCATCGTGCAGATTACGCCGTGGCAGCTCCTGAAATCGTGTTGGCTGCAGCCGCAACAGTAACCAAAAGAATCAAACTAGGATCAGCTGTCTCTGTATTGAGCTCCGCTGACCCTGTCAAATTATACCAGGATTTTGCAACCGTAGATTTAATTTCCAATGGCAGGGCAGAAATCATGGCTGGCCGTGGATCTTTCATTGAATCATTCCCGCTATTTGGACATGATTTAAAGGATTACAGCTCACTATTTGAAGAAAAATTGGACCTGCTACTTCGCATCAACAATTCACAGACCGTCAACTGGACCGGTAAACACCGTGCCAGCTTGATCAATCAGACCATTTACCCAAGAGCGGTCAATGATAAATTACCGATATGGATTGCAGTAGGTGGTACCACAGAATCGGTTATCCGCGCAGGTCGTTTGGGTTTACCGGTTATGTTTGCCATTATTGGTGGTTCTCCGATCAATTTCAAACCTCTATTTGAAATTTACGAGCAAGCCTATCAGGATAATGGTCACGACATGAGCAAATACCAAGTCGGTGTACACATGCACTCTTTCTTTGGAGAGAACTCTAAAGAAATCGCAGATTGGTATTACCCGTATTATTCAGCACAGATGAACCGAATCGGCGCATCTAGGGGATGGCCTCCATACCAAAGGACACAATATGACTATGGCCGTTCTAGCCATGGCCACCTGATCGTGGCAGATGTCAATGAATCTGTTGACAAAATCTTGCAGATCCAGGAAACCTTTGGATTGACGAGGTTCTCTGCCCATACCGATGTGGGTAGCCCAGACCACAGTAAAATGATGAAAGCCATTGAACTTTACGGAAACCAAATCATTCCAAAAGTGAAAGCGGCTTTGAAATAAACTATTTTTGAAACAAATAAAAAAAGGGCATAAGCCCTTTTTTTATTTTATGGAATTTCCAAACTTCCTGCATCACCCTATAAACTTACAATATGAAAAGAAATCATTTATGGCTTCTCCTTATGCTATTTGCAATGGGAGCTTGCTCCAATAAACAAAGTGAATCGCAAGCCAACGCTGCGAATGTAGAAACTGTAACCCTAGAAGATCTTGCTCCTGCTTCAGGACCAAAAATGTGGAAAGGAAGAACGGTTGATAGAAATGAAGCCCCAGAAAAAGAACCGCTTCAAAATCAGCAAAATTCAACGATCAAGATCATCCGTACAGGAAATATATCCCTTGAATCCAAAAAAATTGAGCAAAGCAAAGCAAATCTGGATGCCTTGGTAAAAAAATACAATGCCTACTACGAACAAGAATTCACGAATAACAACAATGATTTCACCTCATATAACCTAACTATCCGTGTGCCATCAAATGTATTGGACAATTTCTTGAATGCCCTGGAAAAAGGTGAGGATAAAATCACCAATAAAAACTTCAGTGCCGATGATGTATCCATTGAATACTATGACATCGAGTCGAGGCTGAAAAGCAAAAGAGCTTTCCTTGAACGCTATCAGAATATGGTTAGCAGCGCAAAAAATGTAAAGGACCTTCTTGAAATCCAGGAACAGATCCGAAAATTGCAGGAAGAAATTGATAGTAGTGAGGCGACCATGCGAAATCTCAGCAATCAGGTAAACTACAGCACAATTACCATCAATCTTTTCGAATACCAAGCTAATCTCCCAATGGGCAGCAATTCCTTTTGGGTAAAAATCAAGGATTCTTTGACCTTTGGTTGGAATATGATCCAAACCATAGCCTTAGGGATCATCAGCTTATGGCCGATTTGGATGATTGTTGTTCTTGTAGCATGGGCAATCCAGCGAATCAGAAAAACCAGGAAAGCAAAAAAGTCTAATCCACAATACTAATTGTACTACAATCCTTCCTGTCTATGACAAGGAAACTTGCAGAAAAAGCTTTTTGGCGGATATAGGAATCGAGATCCATATCATGCTGCGAAATGGGAATGATCCTTTGGATATTTCTCTTTTCCAAGAACACCAAAAAGGCTTTTTCTGCATTCACACTGCTTAAATAGCTCGGAATAACCAGTCCCGTTTCTTCTTTGATCTGATCACTGTAATGATAGGGCGCCAAAATCATCAAGGTATCCCAAGGAAAGCAATTCATCTGCTGGAAATCAATCTTCCCTTCCGAAACATTCCGCCTAAATTCTTTCTTGAAATCACGAATACAAAAATTGGTTCTCACCTGCTCACAAGACAGGGTAAAGATGGGGACAATGCACATCAAAATCCTGATTATCTTTCCTTTATTCATCATCCAATGATTATATGCCCAATAATAAATAATCAGAAAGAAATCCACGAATCAAAGAAAAGAGATAACAAATTGATAACGATAATTTATTGCCCAATGCTTTGCCAAGCCCCCCAAGAATATTATTACTTCTAGCTTATAATTTTTGATGTATCTTTGTAACGTGGAAAAAGCAGTAAAAACGGTAGATATCAGGAGCTTGAGTTTAGCTCAATTAAAGGATGCACTTGTTGAAATGGGTGAGCAAGGTTTTCGTGCCAAGCAGATTTATGAATGGCTATGGCAAAAATCCTGTACGGATTTCGATGAAATGAGCAATCTGAGCAAGTCGCTCCGCGAGACCCTGAAAGCCAATTTTACCATCAATGCCGTGAAGGTTAAACAATCCCAGATCAGTTCGGATAAAACTATAAAAAGTACCTTCAGCCTATACGATAACAACGTGATTGAAGGGGTTTTAATCCCTGCAGATGATCGCATGACGGCCTGTGTAAGCTCCCAAGTGGGCTGTAGCTTGACCTGCAAATTCTGTGCAACCGGATATATGGACCGTAAGCGAAACCTGAATGCCGATGAAATCTATGACCAAGTCGTACTGATCGCTAAACAGGCTGAAGAAAAATACGGACATCCATTGACCAATATTGTTTATATGGGTATGGGTGAACCTTTATTGAACTACAGCAACATGATGAAATCGGTGGATCGGATCACTTCTCCGGATGGCTTGAATATGGCCGCCAAACGAATTACGGTTTCCACTGCCGGAATCGCCAAAATGATCAAGAAATTAGGTGATGATGAAGTTCGTTTTAACCTGGCCCTTTCACTGCACGCAGCAAATGATGATAAAAGGAATGAAATCATGCCAATCAATGAGCAAAACTCATTGGCTGCCCTGGCAGAAGCATTGAAGTATTTCTATGCCAAAACCAAGAGTCCAATCACCTTTGAATACATCGTTTTCCATAATTTCAATGATGAATTGCAAGATGCCAAAGAATTGGCAAAATTCTGCAAGAATGTACCTTGTAAGGTCAATATCATCGAATATAACCCTATCGCTTTGGCAGATTTCGTGAACGCAGAAGCCGATAAGATTGATCAGTTTGCCACTTATTTGCGTAGTCAAGGTGTGATTACCAATGTTCGCAGAAGTAGAGGAAAGGATATCGATGCCGCCTGTGGTCAATTGGCCATCAAGGATAAAGATAAAGAAGCCAGCGAGGCTTAAAAAAAAAGGCATTTCTTTCGAAATGCCTTTTTTAATATCCTTTATTATCCGTGGATCTGTTCTTTCTTACCGTAAGACTGGATTAAATTCCCTTCAAACTCCAACCATTCCTTCCAGCGCTTATCCACATCCACATCTTTCGTGTATTTCTTGGCAAAATTCAAGAAAGTTGTATAATGGTTCGCTTCCGAAACCATAAGATCATGATAGAACTTGGCCAAATCCTGATCCTTGATGTTCTTGGACAATACCCTGAATCGTTCACAGCTCCTCGCTTCGATCATCGCAGCGAACAACAGCCTGTCAATAAAAGCCTGGTTTCTGGAACCATCCTTTTTGGCAAATTTCATCAACTGCCCTACATAATCATCCTTTCTTTCGCGACCTAATTCATACCCACGCTCCTTGATGATATCGATCACCATCTTGAAATGCTCCATCTCTTCAATCGCTATGGCTGTCAACTCATGCACCAAATCCTCAAGCTCCGAATTCTGGGTAATCAATGAAATGGCATTTGAAGCAGCCTTCTGTTCGCACCAAGCATGGTCCGTCAAGATTTCTTCCAAATTAGATTCCGCGATATTGGCCCATCTGGGGTCTGTCAAAAGTTTAAGTCCTAACATAGCATTGAAAATTTCCACAAAGGTAATGAAAACAAAATCATCCCCCTAAATACATGAAATAATGTAATTTTGAGACATGGGAAAAAGAATGCTTATCATCGGTTTGGTATGGCCTGAACCAACCTCCTCAGCGGCTGGTTGGAGAATGTTGCAACTCGTGGATCTATTCATTTCCCAGGGATTTGAAATTACCTTTTCCTCTGCAGCCAGTAAATCTGAACATAGCTTTCCGCTAGCAAGCAAAGGCGTAATGGAAGTGGAAATCAAACTGAACGATTCCTCCTTTGATGAATTTATCAAAGAACTAAATCCTGATGTAGTCCTTTTTGATCGCTTTATGACCGAGGAGCAATATAGCTGGCGCGTCATGCAAACCTGTCCTCATGCCATCCGCATTTTGGATACCGAAGACCTTCATTTTGTTAGGCAAGCACGCCAAGAAGCCTATAAAAAAGGTTTAGATTTCAACAGTGAGATGCTCTATTCCGACTTAGCGAAGCGAGAATTGACTGCCATTTACCGTTCAGATCTCAGCCTGATCATCTCCGGATTTGAAATGGAACTCCTTCAAGATGAATTTGCCATCAGTCCACAGATTTTAAGCTATGTTCCCTTCCAAATCAAACAGCAGGAACAAGAACTTTTAGGATTTGAGGATCGAGAGCACTTTACCTTTATCGGCAACTTCCTGCATGAACCCAATTGGAAGACCGTCCAACGCATCAAGGAAATCTGGCCTTCGATCCGCAAGCAATTACCTAAAGCGGAAGTGCATATCTACGGGGCATATCCCAGTGATAAGGTTTGGCAACTCAACCAACCCAAGCAAGGTTTCCGCATTATGGGGAGGGCAGAGCATGCGATAGATACCCTAAAAAAATACCGTATTTTATTGGCTCCAATCCCTTTCGGAGCTGGATTGAAAGGCAAGTTTATAGATGCTCTTTTTGCAGGAATTCCCTCAATCAGCAGCAAAGTCGGTGCAGAAGCCATGTTCAAGGATCAGGAATGGCCAGGCTATATTGCAGATGAAACCGAGGAAATTGTTGACAAAGCCGTCTCTCTGTATCAAGAGCAGCAAATTTGGGAAGCAGCGTCCAATAGATCAAAACAGATATTAAGGAGCTTGATCGACCCTAATTGGGGGAAAGAGCTGACCGATGCACTCGAAAAAATCCAGCAAAACATCGAAAGTCATCGTCGGAAGAACATAATCGGCCAGATTCTGTGGTCCAATCAATTCCTTTCCAGCAAATACCTATCCCAATGGATTGAGGAAAAGAACAGGAAATAAGAATCGCCGCCGCCCGAGCGGAGTCGAGGGCAGGATTCGAGATGCCGTTCAGCAGGCGGACATTTGAACCAGGATGGAAGGGATGAGAGGATAGACCAAGATCATGGCATGAACCAGGATGGAAGGGATAGGAGGATGGACCAAGATTATTTTCCCCTAGAAAGGTATCCATTTTTCGTAGGGGCGTTTCGCAAACGCCCGCCTCATATAATTCTAAATTAACATCAGCCTGCAGGCTGAATGAAACTCATCACGAAATCATTAAACACAATATGTTCAATAATAACCCCATCGGGGTTTCATTATTTTAGTATTGGCGGACAGTTCCTATTTCTACAAAAATTCGTATTGGAGTACAGGTCCTTGATCTTCGATCAAGGATGACAAGGACATGTTGAGACATTTACGTACAGATTCTTCACTAATCATTCAGAATTGGAAATGCGATAAGGAGGGATTCAGAGCGAAGCGAAGAATCTATTTTTTTTATTTTTTAGGGATCGTTGTCATTTCGAAATCGTAAGATGAGAAAACCATTTTCTTAAAAAAATGATCTGTTGAAAAATATTTCACCCCCGCTAGGGGTTAGCTGGTTTAAACAATCAATTTCTATAAAGATGCCACCCCCTCTGGGGGTTGTATAGCGCAAAAAAAAAGCCCCTTTCTGGTGTCACCCTGACGAAGGAAGGGTCTCGGAATATTACAGCCCTAATTAATTAAAATATTACGGATTATATATGCGTACAGGTCCTTGACCTGCGGTCAAGAATGACAGGCAGTTTGGGGGGAGAACCGTACAGATTCTTCACTTTCCGTTCAGAATTGAAAGATTCCCGAGAGAGATTCAGAGCGCAGCGAAGAATCTATTTTTATTATTTTTTTTGGGATTTGTTTCATTTCGAAATCGTAAAATGAGAAAACTATTTTTGGTTTGTATTCTATGAATGTGGCTTCGACGCCGCTCAGCCTACGGTGAGGGAATCCAGCTTCCATGGTTAGCCAAGTCGAGATGCCGCTGAGCCACCATCTGCTTTCCACTTAAACAAAAAAAAGGCACACCCGTAAAACGCATGTGCCAGTTCTCAAAATTAAGTTTAACCTAACGTCTCGTAAATACTATTGTTCTAGTTGTTGTACCGGTTACATTAACACCAGTGAATTTCTTGATCGAACCAATCAAGCTCTCTTGGATTTGATAAGTTACTCCATCAAAAACCAATGTTTTCTTTTCTGGCATTGAATAAGGGATTGCAGGTGCAAAATTTGCGTCCTTCAGCATAATGTATGCATTGTTGTTTGCCCTGAATTCGATGTATTGTGTTTCATCGTCACCTACCAAGGTATCCACCTCAGGTTCTTTACCCTCTTCTTTGGTAGTTTCCACTACGGAAAACCACTTGTTTGCACGAAGTAAATTCAATGCAGTATCACGTTCAGCATAGTTCAATGTCTCCTTGCTACAAGAAGCCAATCCTATTGCCATTAACCCCAAAATCATTAACTTTTTCATAATGCTTGTAATATAGTTTCTTTTAAATTTTCAATTTACTCCTCGGGCATACTTCCAATCTTTATGCCAAGAACTGTTAAGAAAATGAATTGAGCTAACCGGGAAGTATAAAAAAATATCGGTTTTCAGCTCAAAACCAAGTGAAAACAGCGAAAATTGGATAAAAAATTAGCAATGAAAAATATTACCAGAGCAGAGAGCTTCCCTGGAGCTTAACTTAAAAAACACTTTCAGAAATTTTAATTTCTTACTTTATAATATTTTTTATAACTTTTAATTAATTATTATCGCTTGATAAATTATTAATCAATTATATAAAACTGACCCAAATGGACAAAAGAGTAGTATATACTTTGCTTTTATTTTTTTCTATCAACCTATCCTTCGCACAGCAATACTTCGTATTAGAAAAAAACACAGATGAGTATCAAACAAAAAATTATGAACTAAACAGCAAGAACCTCTATGGCATAGATAAAAAGATATATCTCTATAATTTATTATTCGAGGATCTAATGCATAAATCTAGCCCTGAAAAAACGTTAGTGCTATTCTCTGTTTTACCATCTGCGGAAAATAATAATGATTGGGAAGAGATTGGCTTGGACAGTATCCAGAATAAAATTATTTCAGTAGGGACATTGAGGCAATTAAGTGATCAATCGCTTTATAAGAGAACGGATTTAAAATATGGATCGACAACGAAATATTGGAACAATTATAAAATCATTGTTGAACATTCAGGCAAGTATTATTCCCCGAAAAACTGCTTACTGCAATTTTATGCGATTCAAAATAGGATTGACGTGTTTAACCACCCATATAACAGCATTGATCTTTCCCAAGATTTCCACAGCATGGCAGAGGTTAAAAAACTATATACTACGACGACCCAAAACAATTCTTTTCCAGTGGACCTCCCTCCTAATGACAAATACTTTGACACATTGAGGGAACGTCGTGAATATCTATCCAAAAAAATCTTGATTGACCAACAGGCTTATTATCAATTTTGGACCTTCTCAGATTGGGGACGGGTATCAAGCAAGGTCACTAAAGACCCTCATAAAGTCTATTTTGCTTATGAAAGAGGTATAGATCGTTTTCTCTATAGCCCTTCAAGCCTGATAGTGGGCGGCTCCTATGATTTTTATTTCTATCATTATCAAAATGAATTTGGAATAAACGCAGATGTATTCCAAAAAAACATAACCGATGAAAAAATAATGATTGCCCTCTAATAGCAAATTAATTCGCTATTGAGGACTGTTGTTTTCGATGATATAACAGATAATACAAAAGCAATGTCAAGAGGATCAATCCGCTAACGATCAAATACATATTTGCGTAGCCAAAATAGGAAGCCACGACGGCCAGAGCAAAGGCTCCCAGTCCAAATCCACTATCGTAAAATAGAAAGAAGGTCGCGGTAGCCGATCCGGCTTTGTCCACTGGACTTAATTTGATGGTGATGGTTTGGAAACTTGGGAAAATAGCGCCATAAGCAACCCCTAAAATTACACCCGACACTAAGATCTGGAGCATGGAAGTTGCAGAGCCCATGATCATCAGACCAAGGGCAAATATGATCAGTGAAGGAATGATCAAATAACTAGGTCCTTTGGAATCCAATAACTTTCCTATGATGGGGCGGGTAACCATGATACTGATCGCAAAGGTGATAAAATAGTACATAGCTGCTGCCGGTATTCCTAACTGGCTGGTATAAACAGCCATAAAGGAGATAATGGATGAATAGGAGAATGCAAACAACATGGCAGATATGCATACTGGGACGGCCTTCATTTCAATAAAATTTGAAAATCTGAATTTCTGCTTCCCAATTGCAGTGCGTATAGAAGGATTTGCTGTTTCAGGATTCTTTATGAACAAGGTCAACAGCCAACTAATCACGGAGAAGATTGCTGCAACGAAGATCAACACCTCAAAGCCAAAAGAATTTAAGATATATAAACCCAAAGCTGGCCCCAGCACCATGGAAAGGCTCATCGCCAAGCCATAATAGCCAACTCCCTCGCCTTTTCGACTATTGGGGACCATTGTAATGGCCATAGCCGCATGTGCGGTAGTGGAAAGTGAATGGAATACACCATGTATCATCCTTACGATCAATAAAGGCACAATGGCATGGATCCCAAGATACATAAATGAACAGATCACAAATAGGAACATGGTCAGGATGGAAACCTTTTTTGAACCAATCCGATCTGAAATCACCCCAGAAAATGGACGCAACAGCACAATCCCGAGAAGGTAGATAGAAACCACCAAACTCATGTCTCGGGCAGTACCGCCCATATGCTGTTTGATCGCCAAGGGCATGGAAGATAACAGCATGTAGAAGTTTACAAAAAGAAAGAAACAGCCTAAACAGGATAATATAAAATCCCGTGTCCAAATTTTATTTGTATTCATATTGAGGCACAAAGGTCCCCAAATATTGCTAGCTATTTTTTATATAATTGGACATATATTATATATTTCTAGCCAAACCTTTATACCTTTGATTTTATTATGGAAAAGGATTTTTTAAAATGGGTAAGTACAGAGGACAATCAGGTCCTGACTTTTCAAATGAAACCTGAGCATTTCGATTTCCATTCGCACGCTAAAGCACAACTTACTCTTTTAGAAGGTGGAATCACCTATTTACATACCCAAGAAAAGGCTTATTTTATCCCTTCCTATCACTATGTTTGGATCCCTCCACATTTGGAACATAAATTTAGCCATCAGCGTGAACAACATGTCCTGGTGAGGAACTTATACATCCCATTAAATAAAAAACAGCTCAAACCTTTCCATCAGGAAATCGGGATTTTCCCAGCGCATCCCTTGATAATAGAAACCCTCAAATTTTGTGGAACTTCAATTTACACTAAAGGACAGGAACAATACAATTTCCTTTATTCCTTGGTACAGCTACTTCCTCAATTGAGTCCTATGCGGTTCAGCCTATCTTTGCCAACTTCCAATCAGCATCAACTAATGCCTATACTTTCCTATATCAGCAATCAGCTCCACACAGATTTACGATTAGAGGTCATTGCTATAAAATTCAACCTTGGAGTCCGAAGCTTAAGCCGCTTATTTGAGCAGCATTTACATACTTCTTTCTTACAGTTTGTCAAGACTGCCCGGATTATCCGATCCATTGAATTGATCCTAGCAAAGGAAAAAAGTATCAGTGAAATAAGTTATGCTGTTGGCTATAAGAGCATCGCTTCATTTTCCAACACGTTTCTCCAAACCACAGGCAAAAGACCCACGGATTTTGCAAATGATTTGTTACTAAAATAGAATTTAGTGTTGCAAATACACTATATAACGGATTGAATTGTTATATTTAGTAAAACTATAATTTTATGAAAACATTAAAAGGTCCGGGCATTTTCCTAGCCCAATTTATAGCTGATGAGGCACCATACAATAATTTAGAAACTATTAGTAAATGGGCAAGCTCATTGGGTTTTAAAGGTGTACAGATCCCGACTAATGATCCAAACTTCTTTGATGTGCAGAAGGTGGCGGAAAGCAAAACTTATGCGGACGAAATCAAAGGAAAACTTAAAGAACAAGGTGTTGAAATCACGGAGCTATCTACTCACCTTCAGGGACAATTAGTGGCGGTACATCCTGCTTATGATAAACTTTTTGATGGATTCGCTCCTGAAAAATATAGAAATAACCCTAAAGCCAGAACAGAATGGGCTATCGACCAATTAAAGTTAGCGGCCAAGGCTTCTGCTAATTTAGGTTTGAATGCACATGCGACCTTCAGTGGAGCTTTGTTATGGCATATGGTCTATCCTTGGCCTCAACGTCCAGCAGGTGCTGTGGAAACAGGCTTCAAGGAATTAGCGAAAAGATGGCTTCCTATCTTGGATGAATTCGATAAAAATGGCGTGGATGTTTGTTACGAAATCCATCCGGGTGAAGACCTACATGATGGTGTAAGTTATGAACGCTTCTTAGAAGCAGCAAACAATCACCCTAGAGCATGTCTACTATATGATCCATCCCACTTATTGCTGCAGGGAATGGATTACCTGAGTTATATTGATCACTACCATGAACGCATCAAGATGTTCCATGTTAAAGACGCGGAGTTCAACCCAACGGGTAAACAAGGTGTTTATGGGGGCTACTCAGGCTGGGTGGAACGCGCAGGAAGGTTCCGTTCATTAGGTGATGGACAAGTTGACTTCAAGGGAATCTTCAGTAAATTGGCTGCTTATGATTTTGATGGCTGGGCAGTCATGGAATGGGAATGTGCCTTGAAAAATTCGGTTGATGGCGCGACTGAAGGGGCTCAATTTATCAAAAACAACATCATCAAAGTTACCGATAAAGCATTTGATGATTTCGCGGCAACTGGAGCTGATGAAAAATTCAATAAAGAAATATTAGGTATTTAATAACCTATAAAATATTAAATCGGAAACAGTAGTAGCCCCAAGCTGCTACTGTTTTTTTATGGCTATCGATCCGATCTAGGAGAATTTATTCAAGAACGAAATCTTTGGCAATAAAAATGACCAATTTCTAATCCAAGAAAATTCCTAAAGAAGTTCTTGATCTGAATTGTACCTTATTCGGGACACATTCGAAATTTCAGCAATATGTCTCGAATATGGGTAAAACAAATCTCGAAGAACCTGCCTTGGCAAAACTCTGTTTTCAACCAAAAACCATGAAAAATTTAGTATCAAAAAAGCTCGCTTTACAGTTTTTTCAAACTCCCAATTTAGCTTCTATTCTATCCTTTTTAGCTTAATTATTAAGTATTTAATGAAAATACAATTTGTCATAAATTGTTGTTATTTTAATTATTTCACATTTTTTAACAACAAAAAAGGTTTGTTGTCGTTTAGTTAATACGTATCAATGTAACAAAATTGATATAATGCTGGTCAAAAAAGCACTAATCCTTGTTCTCGCGACAAGCTTTGACAAGCAACACATGAGCGGAATTCTATTAAGAAAATTACCCTGATAAATAATTAACATATGACGCAAATCCTTTACCGTTCGCTTTTCTTAGCATGTGCTCTCATGCTCTTTGTCCATCAAGGACGGGCAAGCACAACAGAAGAGAATCACAAACTAGAAACAAACTTTAAAATCAATCCCCACCTCCTTTCCATTGACTCCTTAGATATCATTGGTAAGATTACTGACTCTACAGGCACTGCCATTGAAGGCGTAGTCGTTACGGAGCAAGGGACCACAAACAGTGTACTCTCCAATGAAAATGGCGAGTATAAGATTGCTGCCAATCCGAATGGCATGTTAGTCTTTTTAAAATCGGGATTTGCTACCCAGGAAATCCATGTCAACAATCAAAAACAATTAGATGTAAAGATGCTGGTTGCATCTCCAGAGACGGAAGCTGCTGAAGCGGAAGGGGCTGAACAAACAGATAGTTCGGCTACCCAAACGGATAGCACAACCGTATTGCAGGATAGCAGCCAAGTCCAAACTGATAGTACACAAACAGTTGTTGTGACGGACAGTACGGCACAAAGCGATCCGACTGTTGCGGCCCCATCGGGACAAAATGTGGTTACAGGTACGGTCAACGGTCCTTCGGGTCCACTTCCCGGAATTACCGTGAAGGTAGTCGGAACGGATCTAAGTGCCAGTACGGATGAAAATGGTAAATTCCAGATTGCAGCCGATGCAAAGAGCAGACTCCGTTTTTCATCGGTTGGATATAAGACCATCACCCAAACGGTGGGTAACCGAAAGGATATCCAAGTCGTGATGGCGACAGAAACCAATACGATCGAATCCGTTCAGGTGGTAGCCGTAGGTTATGGTACGATGAAAAGAGCAACCCTACCTACCGCTGTATCGAGTATCGGTGCCAATGAAATTGAAGATGAGGTATTGCCAAGTGTAACCCAGGCTATACAAGGTAAAGCAGGAGGTGTACAGGTTACCCAAAAATCAGGTTCGCCGGGTGGAGGTATCAGCATCCGTGTTCGTGGTACGACTTCCATCAATGCCAGTTCTGATCCACTATATGTTGTAGATGGAATCCCAGTGAACAGTACAACCAACTTTACCGGGGGTTCAACCTTTGATTTTGGTGGTGGTACCCAAGGGATCAATGTGCTGTCATCCATCAACCCTTCGGATGTTCAATCCATTGAGGTCTTGAAAGATGCAGCATCTTCATCCATCTATGGTTCCAGAGCGGCCAATGGTGTGGTATTGATCACGACCAAAAAAGGTCTTGCTGGAGAGAGCCAGTTTACTTTCAACATGTATGAAGGTTTCTCCCAAGTTCCTAAAGAAAGATATTATGATTTCATGAACACGGCACAATACCAAGATTACATGAAAGATTACTATAGAATCCTGCAAGAGCAGGATCCATCAAAACCTATCCCAGATCAAATCTTTGCTAATCCAGGAATTGATACCGATTGGCAAAATGCAATTTTCAGGACTTCACCAACTAGGAACTATGAGCTTGCGGCAAGTGGAGGTAGCGATAAAACCCAGTATTATACTTCGGTTGGTTACATGAAGCAAGGCGGGGTATTGCTGTCTTCAGATTTTGACCGATTAAGTGGCCGGTTGAACTTAAACCATCAACATAGTGATAAGTTAAGGTTTGCGACTTCGATCAACTTGACCAGAGCGACAAATCACCGTGTACAGGAAGAGAATTCGAAAGAAGGATCGACCAAATCGGGAATCTTCTCTCCGCCAAATATTCCGGTGTATGATCAGCAAGGTAATTATTACTATGACCAAGTGCGCTTGACAAGGGAGAATCCGGTTGCCATGCTTGAATTGCCAACCAATAAGGCGCAGACCTACCGCATCTTGGCAAATGCCAGTGCAGAATACAATATTATCCCAGAATTGATATTGAAGACCAGTTTTGGTACGGATCTGAGTTTTATTGATGAGACCTTCTTTATGCCTCCAACTGGACTGCGTTCATACGCCAGTCAAGGTGGTATAGGAGCTAGCAGAAGTACACGTGACCAATTATGGATCAATGAGACTACTTTGACCTTTGACAAAACTATTGGTGACCATTATATCAATGCTTTGGGAGGTTTCTCTGTTCAAGGATCTCGTTTAGAATTTACCCATGCACAAAGGACCGGATTCCCGAACAATGATATCCCTTATGTAACTGCAGGGGGTGTGATCACAGGAGCCAATGCATACCCTGAAGAATGGGCTATTGCATCGGGTTTTGCTAGGGCATCTTATGTATACAAGGACAAATATATCATAAATGCCAATGTACGTATGGACGGTTCATCCCGCTTTGGTTCTGATAATCGTTGGGCAGTTTTCCCTTCGATGGCCGCAGCTTGGAGAATTTCGGAGGAAGATTTCTTGAAAGACAACAGTACCTTCAGTGACTTGAAATTGAGAGCCAGTTGGGGTATCACCGGTAACCAGAATATCGGAAACTACGCCAGCCGTTCCTTGTACTCCAGTGGAAACAACTATATGGGCCAAGCAGGCTTTATTCCAAATGTTCTAGGTGACAAGGGCTTGAAATGGGAGACCACTAGACAATGGAACGTAGGTGTCGATGCAGGTTTCTTCAACGATAGAATCTCCCTATTGGCAGATTACTACTACAAGAAGACCTCGGACCTACTGATCGGCCTTCCGATCTTGACGAGTTCAGGATTTATCAACCGATTCACGAATTCAGGAGATATTGAAAACAAAGGTTTCGAGTTTGAATTAAGCAGCAAAAACTTGGTTGGTGAATTCAAATGGAGTACGTCCCTGAACATGACTTTCAACAGGAATAAAGTTTTGGCATTGCCAGAAGGACTGACTGAAATGCGTGGTGGTGTTGGTGATCTGAACAGAGCGGTACCAGGGATGCCATTAGGAGTATTCTACGGATGGAAAGCTTTGGGCGTAAATCCAGAAACGGGTATGATCGATTATCTAGGTAAGAATGGTGAGGCTGTAGCGCCTACAAACTACGAAGACCATGTGATGATCGGAGACCCAAATCCACAGTTCTTTGGTGGTATCAGCAACAATTTTGAATACAAGAATTTTGACTTGAGCATTCTAGGCCAATTTTCTTATGGCAATGATATCTTCAACTATAACTTGGCATCAGGCCTAGAGGGATTCAACCCAAGTTCTAACCAGTTTGTTGATTTTGTGGACAGATGGCGTGAACCAGGGGATATCACAGATGTTCCAAGACCAGCACCGGGAAGCTTAGATAACGGAGCGGTATCCTCACGATTTGTTGAGGATGGTTCATTCTTCAGGATTAGAAATATCACTTTAGGCTACTCCCTACCTAACGAAGTTGCGGAACGCATCAAAATGAAGAGATTACGTTTTTATGTAACCGTTCAGAATGCATACGTATTCACAAAATATAGAGGATATGACCCTGAGGTAAGTTCTAGCCACGGTGGAGCAAACACAGGTTTAATTTACGGTTATGACTATGGAAGTTATCCACAACCGAGGATTTTCACAACAGGTATTAACTTAACTTTCTAAGAGTCGCAAATATGAAAATGAAAAATAGAATATTATCCATATGTTTCCTTGCATTGACTGCGGTTTCACTGAGTTCATGCAACAAATTTTTAGACAAAGACCCATTGGGGCAGATCGCAGAAGATGAGTTTTTCAACTCGGAGACGAATGCGAATGCTGCCGTAATCGGAGCATATAGGACCATGACCAGTCCTTTTTCCTATGGTCAGTCCACCTTGATCGTACCTGAATTTTCTGCTGTGCATGTAAGGCATTCGGCAGTTTATCCAGAATATGAGACCTTCGCAACCCATGAGATCCAGGCCATCAACCCATGGACCTCTAACATGTGGCAAGCTTTGTACGCAACGATCAATGCGGCAAACAATGTGATCGATGAGGTCCCTAACATGGATGGGTCCATGATCTCGGAAGAAAAGAAAAACATCTTCATCGGAGAGGCGAAATTTATCCGCGCCTTGAATTACTTTTTCTTGGTCAGAGCCTTTGAAAGGGTTCCGCTTAAATTAAAAGCGACCAAAGAAGGCGATGACATCAAAACTCCACAGGCTAAAAAGGAGGATACCTATGCTCAGATCGTCAAAGACTTGACTGAAGCTATAGCTGCCTTGCCAAAGGAAAACCCATATACTGGTGATGCCGGTCGTGGAAGGGCTTCCCATTGGGGTGCTAAAGCTTTATTAGCTAAGGTTTACCTATATCAAGCAGCCTATACCAATGATTATAAGAAAGCGGCTGACTTGGCGAATGAGGTCATAACATCGGGCGGTTTTAGTTTGGTGTCAGACTTCAGTACCATCTGGACAACCCAGAATACCAATGAAGCTATCTTTGAATTGCAGTTTGATGACCAGGTGACCAATCCATTGGCAGCAGTAGCCAATGATAATCCTTCGGTCTTATTCTTTGCTAAGGACTCGACAGTCCTAGACTTGTATGAAGATGCGGATAAGCGAAAAGCATTTACCATCAAGAAGGGAAGCAATAACAATTACTTCATGGGCAAGTTTCCTAACTTTTCGCCTTCCAGCCAAAATGTAACGGTTATCCGATTGGCGGAATTGTATTTAATCCATGCCGAGGCTAAAGCGAGAGTAGATAATAGTGTCAGCCAAGCTGCATATAATTCATTAAAAATGGTACAGGATCGTGCCGGCGTAACCAAAGCAATTGGTTCATTTGGAAGTTTAGCAAACTTCATCACTGCCGTTCAAGAAGAAAAGGAAAGGGAGTTGATGTTTGAAGGCGAGACCTGGTTTGATTATGTGCGGACAAAATTGGCGATGCAAAAGTACAAGACATTAACCAAGGAGGAGTTTATGATCTATCCAATACCTACAGCCCAAATATCTTTAGGTGGAGGATTGACTCAGAATCCGGGTTATTAGTAAATAAATGATTCATGGGAAAGGAGGCTGAATGGCCTCCTTTTTTTATACGCTTACTTATCCTGTACTCGGTATAACTTATCCCGGTCGACGATATAGATATGTTCCTTATCTAATGCATAAATAGCATGGGATTCTCCGATAAAAGTGGAGGAATCGCTGAGCAATAATGGCTTCAATTCCATATTTTCTCTATCCAACCTATAAGCAAAAGCAGTGCGTCCTTCATCATTATCGGAAGCGGTACTGCTGACATAGATATCCTCGCCTATTCCGGTAATATCTGTTAGGGTCAAATAATCCCCTTCATTATACATTTCAATTGGATTGAAAGGCTTGGGGAAATCCAACCTTGTCCAGTCTTTGGCAAAGTCGCTGGATTTCCAAAAGGACCTTGAACCTGCCGCAAACAACTCATTGGGATTGACCAACCATAGGGACCGAATGGTCGCATCTGCATCGTAAAGCATCTTGGAGCTGATGTCCTGCCAGGTTTTGCCAGCATCTGCAGTAAAATAGCTGATGCCAATGGTATCATCCAAAATCAGCCAGTTCTCTTGATCCAACATGGAGACTTCCACCAGGGCATAATCCTTTAAAATAGATCCTTCCAAATTTATCGTTTCCCAAGAGCTACCGGCATCTTTGGTCAATAGCATGATAGGTCTACCGTTATCTTTCCTTTGCCCTACTACAACTCCAAAATTATCATTTAAAAAGCGGAGCTTAAACCAAGTTATGCCCGTTGCATTGGGGTATAATGTTTGGGAATTGAAGACTTCCCATTTTCCAAAGTCATGATCGGCTCTGAAGATATATTTGCTTTCTCCTAATACAAAGATGTGGTCCTTGGTCTTTGCGATACTGTGAAAGGCATTTGCAAACCTGGAGAAGTCCAAAGCCTGCCAAGATTTGCCTTCATCCTTGGTCGAACGTATACTGAGATTGGTACCGCCTACGATCAGCCCTTTTTGAGGGGTAAGGAACAATACATCATTGAAAAAACTAAAGTTGAGGTCGTCGTTTTGATAGAGGATATCAGCTTCAGTACCATTGGCGGCGTTTTTGATCTTAGAGGGATTAAATGGAATATCAAATTGATAATTATCCTTCTCGGTTAATTCAGGAACCTGATCGATTGCTATATAATTTTCTTTGACCTGCGCCTTGCATGAAGTGCAAAACGAAAGTGTGAGAAACGACATCAAGAAGGTCTTGAAAGCCCAATTGATAGTTAACATGATTTTCATAGGCTAGATTTTTTATGAACCCACCTCTTGCAGGAAGGATTCCAAGTCACTTTCTTTGGAGAGACCGAATTTCTGCTTCAATCTATATTTAAACATCCTGACAGACTGCGCTTCAATGTGCAGAACCTGGGCAATCTGCTTGGTAGACATCTGTAAATAGATATACGCACAATAACGCAGATCTAAAGGCGTGAGTTTTTGATTCGCTTTTTCGATCAGTTGGGAGAAGAATGTCGGATGCAATTGCTGGATCTGCCATTTGATATCCTCAAAATCTGCATTCAATAAGGTTTCTTCACGCAATAGTTTCTGGATATCGCGTGGATCGCCATCTTGCAGTTTGGATTGGATCTGTTTGAGCATATCATTTTTGTGCTCAATGATCAAGGAATTGGCAAGAGCCTCTTTTTGCAGCTGTTGGTGTTTCAGTTCTAATAAGTCTTGCTCTGCTTTCAACCTTGCTTGCTCTTCTCTTTCCAGCTTAACCTGCATCTCGGCATTTAACTCAGCGTCTTCTTTTTCCATCGCTAGTTTCTTTTCACGTTCAATGGAATAACGAAGTTTAAAGTGATAGGACCTAAACATAAACGCCAAGCCCAGGGTGGCAAGAATGGCTAAACCGCCATATAGATAATTCTGTCTTTGTCGCAAATCGGCGGTTTCACCCAAAAGCTTTAATTGCTGGTCTTTTTTCTCGGTTTCGTATTGGATCTCCAGTTTTTGGGAATTGGTTATCTGCTCCTGATCGAAGTTCTGTTTTAAGACGCTTTCCGACTTTTTCTGGTAGTTAAGGGCTGAGGTAATATCTCCTTTTTTCTCAGAAAGGTCCGCAAGATGCTTATAGAGTAGATATTCCAATCGGAACAGGGAATTATCCCTTCGGGAATCCAGTCGACTGACCCCTTGGATAAGATATTGTTCGGCTAATGCAATATTGCCTTCCTTAATGGCGAAATCGCTTTTGATACCGTAGATATTGATCCATCTACTGAACCTAGCACGCTCGTTTTTAAGTTCTATTTCCGCTTCATCAAGGTATTTATATGCTTGTTCTTTTCTCTTTGCAATTGGAGCCTTGTCGAACTCCAGGTAATAGTTTGCCAAGTTGATGGAGGCGACCACAAAGGTATTGCTGCTCACCTCAGCAGGGAACTGTTCAAAGAGTTGATAGGCTTTTTCTAAGTGGTAGAAATTGCTGTCGATATCTTTTTGTTCATTGGTTTTTCTATACCTGTTTAAGTATACGCTAGCGTAACCTAGATGAACATTGGCGATATAGTTTTTGTTGTTGGTCTTTTTGGCGTATTTATCACATTCTTGGATATAATGCTGCATCTTATCGTTTTCATCCCAACCTGTGTAGGTCGCATAGATCAGGTAATTGAAATAATAATTGAGATTATCTACGTTTTTTTCATTTTCCAAAAGCTTTAGAGCTTCCTTAGAATCCTTGATCACTTCATCGGTCAAGTTCAGGTAACTGTTCAAAAATGCTCTTGCCCGCAATGCCATAGCCCTGCTGACCGGGCTATTGGTTTTATCCAATTGCTGGATGACGATATCTACCGCTTGACTCCCCAGTTTCAAGCTGTCACGCTCTAACAATATGCCGCTTTTGAAGGTGTTCAGATAGATGAGATCATCCGGTCCATTGGCTGGATTCTTCAAGGCTTGGTTCAGTATTTCTAAAGATTTATCGTCCTGATTTTTCAGGTTTAAGAGCTCCACTTGCTTAACCACATCCTCAGTACCATCGAGTAGACTTTGTCCCCATACGGTTACGGTATTTAGCAAAAGAAAAAGGATCAGGGTATTTCTCATATGGATAATTAAACAAAAATTGGAATTGGCAATCTATTATTTTTTTTTGATAGAATGGTTTCTTCCGGAAAGAATCAAAAACCTAGCCAAGGATTTATACAGCTGTAGGACAGATTGTTAGGTTTTATGTATACACTTTGTATATACAGACTTGGGCACTGTATACAGATTGTGATTGAGAGTTGTGCAGGCTTTCCGAAAAAGTTTAGGAAATTTATATTGACAAAAAAGCAAGTAGATAAACCTTCGATAATCTAGATGAAAATTGAAGGCTTGGCAATATTTCAACAACAAGAAAGATTATGAGTCCAAAAGCACAAGCTGTATTGAGTTATCTGGGGATATTATGGTTAATCGCCTATTTTGCTGGTAAGAATAATAGGGATCAATTCAGTGTTTACCATCTACGTCAAGGTTTAGGCTTGATCATTTCTTCTTTTATTTTCGTGATTATCTTGGCAGTTTTAATGGCTGTAGCTCCTTCCATTGCCTTTATTTTCAACCTTTTCGGCTTGCTAATTTTTATTTTGATGATAGTTGGCATTCTTCATGCTATTAATAATGTTGAAAAGCCACTTCCATTCATTGGAGATTTTTTCAAGGATAAATTCTCCTTTATTGAAAACAATAAATTGAATTAATATGAGTGCAATTATACATTGGTCTTTATTATTTTTGGGATTGATCCTGTTAGGGTTTTCGATATCCCTTTATCTAAAGACAAAGAAAATGTTGGCGACGGGTGTTTACGGTAATGCTGTGGTGGTAGAGAACAAATTAGTGCGTTCTACTGACGAAAAGGGTAGTTCGATGATGTATCAACCAATAATGGAGATTAAATCGGGAAATCAGACCTTTTCGTATAGCCCCAACATTCGTTCTAATCCAGCACAGTACAAGGTTGGCGAAGAAGTTCCAGTGATCTTTGAGGCCAATGATCCGCAATCTGCAAGGATAATATCCTTTTGGGGCTTGCATCTGGGCAGCCTGATCCTGATGATATTTGCACTGCCCATGCTAACAATTGGAGGCGGCTATGTGTTATTCAAATATGGTATCATTTAAACCCTAAATTATGTCTGAACAATGTTCATTATATATCAAAGTACAGGTATCCAAAGAGACTCTTGATGCTTTTCTCAAAGCAAGGCCTATTGCAAGTACAATAAATAGCAATTGGTTGGAATGGTGGGATTCCCGCGCGATGCATTCCAAGATGGAACTGAAAAATATTCCGGCTTATATCGTCCCTACCAATGGGGACATTCTTGAGGATATTTTAGAGGACAAGTATATTGTTGCCAAACAAGCCTATAAAGATGGTTATTGGTACCTGATGGGCTTGCAATTTTCGGAAAACTACACGGAGATCTTGCCGATGGTATCATGGATCAAGGACTTAGCGGCTCATCTGGAGCCCGATGCGACAGGAGTTGCATTTATTTATGATTATCTATGGGGCGACAAAACCGTCATGGCCCATATTGAAATCTCGGAAAAATTAGGGAAATTGACCCGTATAAGCCGAACAACGGAGATCAATAAGGAAATACTTGATGAGGCGAATGAAATGTTCGAGAATTTAATAAACAGTTTAGAAGATAGAGATTAAGAGAAATGAATGAAGTAAAAATTTTCTTTATTATCATTGGCACCTTTTTTATGCGTGAGCAACCGAGCTTGGTTGCGGAAAAGGCTGTTATTAGCGTAGATCCTATAAAAAAGCAGGTCGTAATCGTTCAAAAGAACCTGATATCCACCGTTGAAGAGCAATCTGTTGCTAAAACAGAGGAGTTCCAAAAACTCAAGAACAAGGAGTTACATTGGGTAAATGACCTTAACGTCTTTAAAAACAAAGAAGTTAGTATTCAGGAAAATGGCAATTCCGTATCATTGACGGTTTCATTTACCTATGATAAACCTGAGGACCTCAACATCATCAATATCGATTACAGTGAATCGAAATTTTCTACTTTCATCGACGAGAAAATAAAAGGCCTTACTGGTGATTTCCAAATTGAAGAACCCTATTTGGTTTTTAAAGGGAATACTCCATTCTCCTTTGAAGTCAGTATTTATGACGAGTGGTTAGAATCCGATACGCCTCCATTACAGTTTAATAAGGAATTTCTTGGCCAGCCTTTGGTCATGAAGAAATCTGATGCCGTAAAAGGCAAAACCTTGACACAGACTGCCACAGCATCGGTCTATGGAAGTACCCCTAATTATATCGACAATGGGTTAAATCTATTTTTTGCAGAAGATCAGGATTTTGTCCTGGTAAATGAGGAGAATGAAGTAGAGGTTAGCTATTTTGACAATAATACTTTATTGATCCCTATCACAGAAGCTAATGCTGCTGTAAAGGGCTTAAATAAAGGGGATAATTATTTTGTCTTTAATCTGGACGAGATGAATAATAATTTGACATTATTTCCTTCGGATAAGGCAGGGAATATATTGAAGGATAAAAAACCGCTATACTTTAGCACAATGCCTAAAGAATAAAACATATGAGGTCCAAGGCTTCGCTTTGGACCAATTTTGAATTCTGAAATTAAAAGGAATAATGTCTTAAGGATTAAGACCTGGAAAATTGCATTCCAGACTTTAAGATAGAATTGATCTTGACAAGCTTTAATACCGCTGGGATGATTACTAAGATCGAAGTAGCCACCAATACAGCAAGCATTAAGGTTTTGTCTTGTTTAACAAAAAGCCCAACAGTAGCAATTAACAAAGTCATTGCCATCACTCCACCACAAATAATTGCGCAAGTAAGTTTACGTTGTAAGTTCAAATTTTTGATAGCCTCACTCATTTTCTTGTTGCTTCCCATAATGCCCAATATTAATTAAGTATCCTAAACCTGATTACTGATAGTTAGATCAAAAAATGTTTTTCGTTTTGTAGCTACAAGTTTACAAAATTTATAAATTAAAAATGCAACAAAAACACAAAATTGTTTGAACAACAGTTGTTTAGGTAAATAATTAACAGTGAGCGCGTTATAAATTATCTATTAATTAAGGAAACGGCAGGTCACTTAACTTCTTTGGCTAAAATACCCCCATAAGAAGCTGTATGATAGGAAAATCCAGAAAACAATAGCTACAATATGGATGATGGTCTCCAGCTTTTTCCCCTTCCAGAGGATGCTGGGATAGATAAAAAATTGAAAAAACAACCTGATTAACCAGAAAACACCTAAACCTAGGCATAGTTTCCTTCCTAGTTCCGTTTGTAACAAATCCTGAGTAGAAGTTACGCAGAGCAAGCCCATTAAAAAAACTGTAAGAGCGATAAAGAAGGTATGCACCTTCATCATCGATCTATTGATCTGTTGTAAAGGTGCTAAATCTTCCTTCCAGCCGAAATATTTAGGAAAGATCACATGGACACAGGCTAAGACCATTAATAAGTACCCAATAATCTTAATTTGGAGTTCCATTTGGTTTAAGTTTAAATGTGGACACAAATTTCGTTGATTTAAGCTCTTCTAAAACCTCCAATCCGGCAGCCATAAAACAGGTAGTCCAAGTGCTTTTTGGATAAAAGTGCATAAAGCCAATATTATAGGCAATGAAATTAGGGAAATCTCTTAAATGTTCCATAATTATGATTTCACCCCTTGGATCACAAACCCTGGCCAACTCTTTAAGAAAGGCAATCCTTTCATTCTGGTCCCTAATCTCATGAGCTGAAAAAATACAGATTACCTTATTAAAGGACGACGATTCAAAAGGAAGGAAACCTGTTTGCACGATTTTGGCATCTAGGCTGGCAGGATAGGCCTTTCTGGCTCGTTTTATGGAAACCTCGGTGTGATGCAAGGGATTATAGAAATCAGCCTTCTGAAGCTGTACTAGAGGGAATCTATGGCTGATAATCTCACTGGTCTCATCAAAACCAGCGCTGATATTTAACACCATCAAGCCATTTAGATCACCTAGCTGCTTTAATTCATATAAGCCAGATCGGTCGTAAACATAATAGGAAACCAATAATGAAATCAAAACTTGGACTAAGGAAAGCAGGAGTATCACATAAATAACAAGCTGCATAAATCCACTGCTGTAGATTCCCCAAATCAGTAAAATCAACACAGCAATAAATAAGATCAGGTATTGATGCCAGTTAAATCGTACGATATTCCAAACGCCCTGAAACCTTGATCTTGTTAGCATGGATCATACACTCCTTTCTTCCAATAATAAGGCACTCCCCGAATTTCAAAGGCATTGGAGAGTTGAATACTATTGAAATTAAAGCTATCTATGAAGTCAAAATTGACAGTCCTCAGTTCTATCGGTTCGGCAATCCAGTTTTCCCGCACGCCCTCTATAATCAAGACTTTATTATTGGCTTGATCTACCTCGAATGTAAAGGGCAGAGGCCCCACAAATCGACGAGCTTCTTTCCATGAGGGAAATACGGTGTTCTTGGGAAGTCTCATCTCGCCTTCCGCTTGTCTTGAATACAGAAGATTAAATTTTGATTTCTTGGACTTTATTTCAACTTGATGGCCGTCTGTTTTTTGTGCAATATCCGTAGTGGTATAAGCGTAGCGGGTAAAGATATTACCCAAGAATTCCATTTTCAGTTTATTGGTTTCAGACTTGAGGATATAGAGACCCCGCAAGTTTTTGCCGGTAGAGGTCTGATATCTTACAAAGATCCTGTAGCCAATCAAGAAGAAATCATTCCCGAATATTTTTGGAAGACCCTTTGGTCGAAGGTCCTTAGTATCCACCATCGCAATCGTCAAAAAGCTCCATTTATCATCAAATAGATCTAGTTTCAATGGCTTAGGAACATATCTTTCCAGTTCCTCTTTAGCAACAGCAAAGGTCAAGATCGTTGAGCTCTCGAAGTAAGCTTCAACAGCAAAGGGGTGATTTTGGAGCTTAAGCAATTCGGTTCCTCCCTTCTAAACGAGATTCCAGGACAAAACCTTGGTAGTAAACCAGAGCCGCCAAACATAACGCAAAAACAATGTTCAGCCTGCCCCAGAGTAATAAATGTGGTGCTAGGATAAACTCCAAAATATTCATGGTTACAATCAAAAGGATCTGGGTTATTGCACTCAATTGGGCAAACTTCCTTGAAATTATCCAAATAGCCATCAACACTTCTCCCACTCCGATAGCAATTGTCAAAGATTTAGCATAGGTCTCCCCCAAGATCTCAGCAACGATCTGCTGATGTCTAGGAACAAGGTTCAATATTTTGCAGAATAGTCCATTAACCAACCAAATCAAGGAAAAGAAAAGGATCAATAAACGATTTAAAACTCTAGCTCTCTCCATGTATTACTCTTTGGGACTTATCAATTAAATGCGAAACAGTAAAATAAAAATAACATAATTTATCTTCTTGACCTATACACATTATATCTACTACTGTTTCTAATACCATTTTTACTGATTGATTGCCTTGGATGAACTAAATCATCCTAGGATTGTTATTTTCGAATAGAAAAACATCAAGGCTATGCAGGACATCTTAAACTTTGACCACATCAGCGAATACAACGCTTTTAACAATAACAAAACCTTACATCCATTGGTCAGTGTAGTTGACCTGGATAAGGCGGATGTTAGGACCTTACGAAAAATGAGGTATGACTTTTATTTGGTATTCCTGAAAAAGATCAAATGTGGGGACCTACGTTATGGTTTGGAAAACTATGATTATGAGGAAGGTACCTTAATTTTTATATCACCTGGCCAAGTCATTGGAGAGAATGGAACTGAAGCCTATAAACCTAAGGGACATGCCCTCGCTTTTCACCCGGACCTGTTGAACGGCACTAACCTAGCCAAGCGAATGAAAGAATACCATTTCTTTTCTTATGCTGTGAATGAAGCTCTGCACCTATCCGAAAAGGAAAGAAATATCATCTTGGATTGTTTTTCAAAAATTGAATACGAATTGGATCAGAATATGGACAAACATAGCAAGCAACTAATCGTGTCCAATATCGAATTGTTCTTAAATTACTGCGAGCGATTCTATGATCGGCAGTTTATCACAAGGGAGCATGTCAACAAAGGGATCTTGCATCGCTTTGAAGACCTTTTGGATGAGTACTTCCATTCCGACAAGCCGAATCTCTTAGGCATGCCATCTGTAGCCTATTGCGCTGATCAATTACATCTATCCGCAAATTATTTCGGGGATCTGATCAAAAAAGAAACAGGTAAATCTCCACAAGAATACATTCATCAGAAATTGATCAAGGAAGCAAAGGACCTACTGTTTGATCGAAATAAGAGCATCAATGAGATTGCTTACAATCTAGGCTTTAAGTACCCTCAGCACTTCTCACGGTTTTTCAAGAATGCTGTTGGGAATAGCCCCAATGAATTCAGGGCCATCAATAGCAACTAAAAACTGTATAAAACAAAGATGCCCGATATACTCGGGCATCTTTGTTATGTTAGTTAGCCGTTAAAGCTACTGCGTTCAATTGTCTAGGGGTACCATCCGGTCCTACGGCGATAATATTATCAAATATAACGCGTGATCCCGGTGTGATGCCATTCAATGCGGATTTCATCGCAGAACTCAATTTCCCTCCTGAGGTAGAAAGGACAATAGCATCTGCACGCGGCTTAGCAATGATCAGTGAGAACTTCGTTACTCTAAACGAAGCATCAAAATCAAAGTTATCCAGCTTGGCAAAAATAGCATTTTGAGCTTTGATGGCTACGGTCGCCATTGCGCCACCGGTTTTACCGGCAAACTGTGCAATTGGATCAGGGATCCTTTTCACACGAAATTCCGTAGTGCTCAAGGTCTGCGTTTTTCCAGGAGCTACCTCCGCAGAAACCGAGATCCTTGCCGTTCCCGGCGAGCTCACTTTCACGTTATATTTCCCGCCTGAACCGCTGATGCTACCACCAGACATACTTACTTTGATCTTGTTGGTTGGTGTACCCGGAGCCGACACTGAAATAGGGTTGGTTACTCCGATATAAAGTACATTCATCTTATCTGGCGATACCACCGCTGAAGGTCTTGCTACCTGATAAGTTTGCTGAGGAGTGCGATATTCCTTGATCGACCCGTCAGTCTGCTTCACCTTGACTACACCCGACCAGGTAAAGATACCCTCTTGGTTGGTTGGAACACGGTAAACACCTTTTCCATCTACTACCTCCAGATTATTTCCGTTTACCGAAATCGCTGGTTGTGATTTAGAATCCGAAGCCGTCAAGAAGACCTCCGCTGAATATGGTTGGCCTTGAACAAGGTAGGAAGTTGGAGCCACAGCAACTGCAGCGAACTTATCCAAATTCACTACCGCCTGGTCCATTTTACCTAAGATCAGTTTCACCATATCCGACTCTGCGTTTTGTGCATCTGTTTGGATCTTTGTCAGAATGGTCATGGCTGCCGTCAAAGGCGTACCACTTCCGAAATTGATTTCCTCCCATTTCCGCTTGCCATTTACCGCTTTCTCAGGGTCATTGGCCTCCAAAGAGAAAGAAACAGATTTCTGTTCTTCAGGAGTCAATAGCGCCAATAGCTTAGAGCGGGTGCTATTGATCTTCTCTTTCAGTTCCTCCCCTTTTTTCTGGTTGATCATCAAACTAGGTGCGATATCTTCGTTTTCGCGCATTTTCAGGTCGCCGGTTTTCTCATCATAACCGCCACCTTGTTTTACGAACTCCTCTTTGATTCCGTTGATGTACTGGTTTAAGTCGTTTATAATTGCCTGTGCATTCTTAGCCTTGTCGTATATAGGTTTTGCCCTTCCGGGTTCATCCTTTAACTTGGTGCTTTCAAATGCTGTGAACAATTGCTGGACAGAGTTATTTACGTTGGATTTCGAGGTCTCCAAACTATTATTGATATTCTTAAAGGCATCCAATATTGAATCGGGTACATTTAATGCGAGCAAGGCAAGTAACACGAGATAAAGAATGTTTATCATCCGTTGCCTTGGCGTCTCTCTTCCTAATGCCATATTTCTTTTTTAAAATTTTACTTGGATGAATTACACTCGAGGCTGGTTCATAGCGCTCAACATATTGCCATACACGGCATTCAATGCGTTGAGGTTTTTCGCTAGCTTGTTTACCTCGTCTTTGAAAGCTTTGGAATCGTCCAAAGATTCATTGAAGTTTTTCATTGTAAAACTTAAATTCTCATAGAAATGGTTCATCGACTGCAAGTGTGAAGACGAATCGCGAAGTTCTTTTTCATACATGCTATTCAACTGGCGCAAGTTGGAAGTCAAGTTCTGAACCTGCTCATGGTAACCTGTTGTATCTGTATTTGAGTTGGCCATAGCCACTAGGTTCGCAGAAGCTTTCTCGAAAGCCAAGCCCAAACTGTCAAACTTGCTGGTCGCTGATCTCAGTTTTTGAGTAAACTCATCGGTCGCCAAGGAAACATCACTGATCCTGTTGATGGCGGATACCTTTTCACCAAAATCTCTCAATCCTCTTCCCAGGTTTTCGATGGTAGCCGGTTCAATATTAGCATCAGCAAACATTTTATCCAATGCAGCTGTTGCCGAAGGACTTTGCGGCGCATTGACTACCTGCGCTGAACGTACTGGAAGCTCACCTTGATATTTTTCATCCAATTCAGGATATACTCTGGACCAATCTGGTTCTTGAGGCGGCGGATTGAAACCCATCAAGAAGAATAGGATGGCTTCAACGGTCAGACCTAACCCGATCATGTAATTAGCCCATGAACCCCCTAAGTGAAGGATTTTAAATAAAACACCGATGATTACGATACTTGCTCCCCAAGAAATGGCAACATGTAGCCATCTTGAATTGTCTTTCTTTCTACTCATAATATAAATTTTGCTAGCCCTCTATTTTTGGGATATTTATTGGATTCTAAAATTGACTTTCTTCGTTATAACTTCCTTCTTCCGTAGAAGAGCCCTCTTCCGTACTACCTTCTTCCGTCCCACTCTCAGTTTCTTGATTGCTCTGCTCACTTTGTTTCAACAATTCCTCCAACTGCTGTTCACTTTGTTGCTGTTGTTGGTTTTGTCGCTGTTGGTGCTGTTGCTCCATCAACTCCTTTTGACGCTTCTGCTCTTCTTCAATCTTAAGGTCCTGTTCATGACCTTCTAGATTTTCAGCTTTCACGCCTTTAGGCGTAGTCCAGAGTTTCTTTTTATAAGCATCAAGTTTATCTTCCAGTACTTGGGAGTTATCCGTCTGTAAACTGTCTGTTCCAGCAAAGGTTGCTTGTTGCAACATACCCGGAGACGATTCACGGACAATCTTGCTGGCAAACTTACGTTGCACAAACAGGTCGTCCATGGTCATATCATAGAGGCCACGGTCTGGATCCGAAATATCCACTTTTACCAAGCTATATCGCAATTGCGGAAAATACAACCAGAATGCAGGAGTAGAACCTACCGAAGTCGCCAATTCAGAAGAAGTGGTGATGTCCATCAAAGGCGCAACACCAATGATCCTAGTCTCCAAACGCCCTCTCTGCTTATCAAAAAAGATATCTTCCTTGATCCTGAACTTAGTGACACGCTCTGGGTTGAATTCATTTAGAGTCATCCTTGAATCAATCTGGTTACCCTCATCATCAAAGATTGGAACCAATACCGAGTCAGCAAATCGAGCCATACCTTCACTCGCCGAAAGCTTCCCTTTGAAAGAATCATCCTCAGGGTTATAAGGCGTCAACTTACCCGTTTCAATACCTTTCATGATCACTTCCATCAAGGAGTTTCCAGGAACAGCATAGATAAAATTGCGCTCATCTTTAAGATCGATATCACGCCATACCCTTTTGTAGAACCTGATATTCTTCAGGTTTACCTCCGGATAGGCAAAAGGAACGGCATCTTCCAAGTTATTCACTTGGTAAAAACCATCTGTTGTCGGTATCGTGTCAGACAGAACCTCGCCCTGTGGAACTTGCATCGTAGAATCGTCCCGCATTTGGATAACTGTCTGGTTAATTACGGTGCTATCGGGTATCGTATCGATACTTTGTGCCATTATTGGAGTTATTCCAAACGCCATGGCCACTACCATCATCCAATTTTTCATTTTAATAATCTTTAAATCGTTCACAGATTGCTGTTAATATTTACGGGTCTTACTCTGTACGGTTGGCAACTCAAATGCCGACATCACACATCTAAACCCTATATATGAATGTGGTTCATAATCCACTGAATAGTTTCTGGTTTCACTGTTCAACTGTTCACCATTATCTTTCCATGATCCACCACGAACAACTTTTCTTTTCAAGGCATCGGCATCATTTTCATCTGCATCATAAAGCAATACAGGATTCAAGTCATTCACGAATGCCACCGCCGAAGGAGAATAAGCGTCCAAAGTCCATTCTGATACATTACCCGCCATGTTGTACACACCGAATTTATTTGGCGTATACGATTTTACAGGCAAGGTAAATGTGGCACCATCCCTGGAATAAGTACCTTCCCCTTGTTTATAGTTCACTGCTAATTTTTCTTTCCCATCATCACCATCAATGGTCAACTTCGTACCCGAAATCGTGTCTCGAGGATCAATCTTTCCTTCCGCAGCATATTGCCATTGCGCTTCCGTTGGAAGGCTAAAGGTCAATTGGTAACCGCTCAGATAGGAGTTTTTCATCAAGTTTGCCATCATTTCCTTACCTCTCCAATCCGAATATCCACGCGCCTGTCTCCATGAAACACCGACTACTGGATAAAAATCAAAGGATTGGTGGTTGAAATAATTGGCATCTAAGGAGGTTAATTGGGCATTTGGAAAATCTCTAGACCAAATGTCTTCTGCTGGGACAACCGACACCGTATCGGTCACATATTCTTTTTTCAGGTTTCCTTTAGTCTTCAAAAAGGAGAAACGATATTTGACCACTTCCGGATTTAAAGCCCTGGTTGAACCTTTCATTTCCAGCATCGGCGCGATACGCTCTGCAATCGTAGGATCTGAGCTCATCCAAATAGGTGAAATGCTCCTTACCTTTTTCCAGTTGATTCGCTTCCCTTCACCGCTTTCACTTGCAACATCCAAGAAATACTGGTCATCCTGCAAGTAATCCGTAACTGCGATAGAATCTGCTACCCAGTTTACGAATTGGCGATATTGTTTGTTGGTTACCTCGGTCTCATCGATAAAGAAAGCACTCAAACTGACGTTCTTACCCACATTTCCACTGTCCAAAGACCCTTTGAACAAAATGGTTCCCGAAGGGATATATACCATTCCCGGAGGAGCTGGCAATTTTCCGCCACGGAATGCAGATACTTTAGGTGCCTTATAAAAATTATTTGAAGAGTTACAGCCTGCAATAGCAAAAACAAGCAATAAGCATGCTGCAGTATATATTCGATTTAGGAATACTCTATTCATACTTTCCATTGTTTAATTTTATAGTATTTGATAATGATTGATTTAGGATCCCTTATTTTCTTTGAAACAAGGCGTATTTAACACCTAAAGAGATATAGCTATAGTGATCTTGTTTACTATTGATAACCCCATCCAAATTATCCTTGGTCGTGATCGTATGCTGATAGTTCAAGTTGATTGCCCATTGTGGACCGTACAAACCTCTACCAATCGGGAAATCAACACCAAGATTGACTGGAACTACAAATTGGAAACCATCTAGGTCTTGGGAAATTTCACCGCCTTGTGCTACGACAGCACTTTCATAGTTAGGAGCAATGCTGTTTTTGATGTTATTCTTGATCACTCCGGCACCTGCACCTAAATAGATATTTGCAAGTATTTTATGGAAAGGATCTGATTGGAGATTATAATAGCTATAATTATCCGGTAGGTTCATAAATTGACCAATCCTGACCTTTGCATTTGCGTTAAAAGCATAGTAGTCATTCTTAAATGTGCTGGCATAACCATTTCCACTTAAAGCACCTTTTTCTGCATGAATACCGGCCGAAATAAAGGGAGTGATCAACCCATCTACATCAATATGTCCCGCTAAATTGGTCTCGACGTTCGCCAAGTCGGTCAAATTGATTGTAGGTCCTGCTCCAATACCAACACTAAGCGGACGAGAAAATTGTGCTTGCGCTGATTTAAAACCACAAACTGCAAATAATAGTAAAGAAAAAATAGTTTTTTTCATGTTAAGAATTCTTGTTAGCAATACAATACATTATTATTTAGACGAATTTTGAGGCCCTTTATTGTAAGTTCAATAAAATTATAGGCTCAAAATTATTAAGTCGTAAAATTTTACCAGCATTTCTTGTCACAAGAATCTTACCAAAAGATGTTAAACGAAAATGGCAACAACAGGATCTGAGCAAAATTTTCTTTTCAGAAAAATGCAAAAAACCGCATTATAAGTATAGCTAGACATCATTTTGGAACATATACGTTTAAACATATATTGGCTCAAAATTATTTTCCTTTTTTTATTTGAGACAATAATCCAAAGCAAGAATTAGCCTGAACAAATTTTATTTGTTCAAACTTGTATCGAATTATTTCTTGTTAATCGGCAAATAAAAAATTGAAAGAGCACTAGTCTTAGCTTGGCTATATTTATCCATATATCAACCTAAAATTATAGGTTATATATTATGGATATTTTTATAGCTATTGGATATATTTTTACCGTTTATCAACAAAAAAAGAGGTGCCCTTTTGGACACCTCTTTGCATTATTTATTATTAACTATTATTGACTGTTCTTAGTAACCTGGGTTTTGAACAAGTACGCCGTAAGACAAGTCCATCTGAGACTGAGGTACAGGCATCAAATACAATTTATTGTCCCAAATACGTTCTTGCGCCAATGAATTTTTCAGGTTATAGATATTCTTCATCACATCAGGTGCAGTTTTCCAACGGCGGATATCCAAATAACGAACTCCTTCCAATGCCAACTCAACCTTTCTTTCCTGACGGATTGCATTTCTAAGGGCTTCCTTGCTTCCATACTTCGTACGGTCAAGCTTAGGCATTCCAGCACGCTCACGGATCTGATCAATAGCCGCATAAACGGTTGCATCTGGCCCAGTTGCTTCATTCTTAGCCTCTGCATAGTTCAAGAGCACTTCAGCGTAACGAATCAGGATCACATTGCTATGGTTGTCTAGGTTATCTCTATTCGCCTTCGTATCGACCATTTTCCTGAAGTTATATCCTGTCTTAGACATATTGCTCGCTCCATCTACCCAAGAGAACTTGTATCCACCATCGATGGTCAAAGCATTCCAAGGCGCTGTTTCAAAAAGAATGGAAGCATAGAAACGTGGATCTCTATTTTTGTATTCCTGAAGAAAAGCAGTCTTGTCTTTATCAGCATAACGTTGCGCACGCTCTTGATTGCTCGGTACTGCAACGGCTTCACCCGTCTTGAAGTTTTGGTAGCTATTCACCAATTCTTGAGTCGGAGTAAGTGAACTCCATCCTCCAACACCACCTTCTAACAAATAGGTATTTAAGTAGTTAGGCTGTGCTTGTTGGATATACTGTCTTTCCAGGATAACTTCTGAATTCCCTTCGTTTGCCTGATGGAAAATCCCCTCATAACTACGAAGTGCCAATCTAAATTTCTTTTGTTCATCAGCATTAGCGAAATCGACCAACTTACTGTAATCGTCTTTTTGATCAATCTCAGACTCTTGGGAAGTCTTGAACAATTGATAACCCAGACCCATTACTTCCTGAGCAGCTGCAGCCGCTTCTGCATACTTAGCTTCATTCAAAAGAATCCTTGATTTCAAAGCCAAGACTGCACCTTTAGTGATTCTGCCTTTTTCATTGTTCTTTCCGCCAGCATAAGAATTTGGAAGAATATTGGCAACCTCATCCAATTCCTTCAGCACAAAAGAAATCACCTCATCTTTGGAAGCTCTAGGTACGTTCAATTCCTCTTCTGTAAATCCCAAAACCTTAGTGATCAAAGGCACTCCACCAAACTTACTAGCCATGTTGAAATAGCGATAAGCACGCAAAAAGCGAACTTCTGCTTTATAACGATTCTTTAAAGCTTCGTCCATGGTCGCCTTGTCCACATTCTCTAGGAAATAATTGCTCTTACGAACGATCTCATAATTCCATCCGGCATTCAAGGCCGTACTTACGATTCCTGAAGATACCGAAGTTGCCGTGCTCTCCCATGGGTATTGGGCATGTGCGATGTCGGATGCTCCATCTTCGTAAATGATGCCATCACCTGGCAATGTTGCATATATTCCATTTACCGCTAGGTAAACATCATTTTCAGTTTTCCAAAAGGTCTCCTCCGAAACGGAATTCATTGGAATCCTATCCAAGAATTCATCCTTACAGGATGTTAGTGTAAGGGCTGCAAATAGACCGATATATATAAATCTTTTCATTGTTCTAATAATTGTTGCTGGTTAAAAATTAGCATTCAAACCGATAGAGAAAGTTTTCACGCCTAAGAAGCTTGCTCTTCCTGAACCTGTTTCTGGATCATAATCGGATAATCTCTTATCTGCCATGAACGTAAATGGATTATTTGAGGACGCAAACAACCTTAGGTTAGACATTTTTGCCTTTTCAATCAATTTCTTGTCGAAAGTATAGCCTAATGTAATGGCACGGATCCTGAAATAATTTCCACTGAATAACCAGAAATCAGAAGTAATGTAGTTTTGTTGAGCATCACCAGTTAAGGTAATGCGAGGGAATGGCGCATTTGCCGAATTGTTCTCCTCTGTCCAACCTTGTAACCATTCTTTTTTGATGTTACCACCGTTAAAGAAAGGATGTGCAGCCTCTTGCTCAAAGTATGTTTTCACGCCTCCAACACCATAAGTAAGAACGTTCAGGTCAAAACCTTTGTAAGATGCGTTTACCGCAAAACCATAGTTGAACCAAGGCACATCATTACCTAGGATCGTTCTGTCTTTTGGATCCAAAACGCCATCACCATTCACGTCTACATATTTGATATCTCCGATCTTGGAGTTACCAGCGATACTTTTTTGGCTAGGGTGGTTGTCGATTTCCTCTTGGGAAGTGAATAGACCATCTGATTTATATCCGTAGTAATCACCAACTGATCCACCAACACGGTTAATGTAATAACCACTCACGATCTCATCTCTACCTGTACCTAGGTTGATGATCTCATTATTGATCTTCGAGATATTTCCGGAGATTGAATATTTAAATTCTTCACCAACTTGTCCATTGTAAGTAGCAATCACCTCGATACCTTTGTTCTTGGTTTCACCTTGGTTAAAGTAAGCTGCTGTTCCCCATCCTGAAGTAGCCAAGAAAGTAGGCTGCAACAAGATTCCTTTTGTATTCTTGATGTAATACTCAGCAGTTAAGTTCACTTTACCATTGAATAAAGTCGCATCCAAACCTACGTTTGATTGGTACACTTTTTCCCATAGCGCCCCTCTGTTTACTGCAGCAGTTTGTAAGGCACCATCAACTGGAACACCTTCAAAACTATATAGCGAGCTGATACTGATCAAATTGAAGTAGTTGCCGATTGCAACCGCATCTTGGTTACCCAATGAACCCCATGAACCTCTTAATTTCAAGGCATCAATCCAGTTCACGTTTTGCATAAACTGCTCCTTATCAATACTCCATCCTGCTGATAGGGATGGGAAGAATGCTCTGCGAACCTCAGGTGCAAAGCGAGAAGAATAATCTATACGAGCGTTCGCTTCGAAAAGGTATTTCTCTTGATAGTTATAGTTGAAACGACCAAAGAAAGAACGGATTGACCATTCATCCTGAATCGTTCTATTCGCTAGTCCAGTTCCATCGCTACTTACATCTGTTTGTGCAGAAGAACCATTGATAATGGTTTCTAGATCATTGTTTACAAAGTTTTTACGACCTAAGAAAGCCTCTCTGTAAACATTAGACTCTTGCGTCACACCGGCAGTAATCTTACCATAGTGATCATCAAAACGTCTTTCGTAATTAGCCAATGCCTGAAGCAATAACTCCTCACGTTTACCCCAGTATTCCTTCAATTCATTGATCGGAACTGCCGTTGATGGTAAAGGCTTTTGCGTCAAGAAATCCGTCAATGGATTTAATCGATTGATGAAATCCCAACTATTGGTATTGGTATATTTCAAGGAAACCAATCCGTCCAATGAGAAACCTTCAAAAGGAGTCAAAGAGGCATTACCTGCCAATTGCAAGTAATTATCTCTGTTTCTTCCCTGTCCAGCTTCACGGATATTTCTCAATTGGTTGTTCTTTGCAATCGTCGCATTGGTTACTCCATTGGAAATGGTACCGTATTCGCCATTCGACTGCTGCATAACTGTCATAGGCAATGCTCTACCCATCTCAACCCAACTGATTTCACCACCTTGACGGTCGTAATCTTGTTTTAAGAAGGAAATGTTCGTCCCAACTTTCAACAAGTTTTCGATCACATCACTCTGTGTATTCAACTTGATATTGATACGGTCCTGTTTCATACCGGGCACGATGGAGTTTTGATCGAAATAATTTAAACCTAAATAGTAATTAGCCAATTTCCCTGGTGCATTAATATTTAAGTTCACATCCCTCTGTGGAGCAGATTGATCGATGATTTCATCAAACCAATTGGTATTCGGGTACATGTCCTTATCAGAACCAGATCTGTACTTTTCGATGATATCATCGGTAAAGATGGTTTGTTTACCGGCATTTTTCATGGCGCGGTTATACAATTCGATATATTCCAATGAGTTCGCAAAGTTCGGCAGGAAGGTTGTGCTTTGCCAACCTTGGTTTGCGGAGAAACCGATGATGGCACGGTCGCCGCCACCACGTTTTGTATTGACCAATATGACCCCGTTAGCCGCTCTAGAACCGTAAAGGGAGGCCGAAGCTGCATCTTTCAATACCGACATGCTGCTGATATCCGCTGGGCTGATTGCTGCAAATTCTGCTCCTGTAGCAGGAATCCCATCGATGATATACATCGGTCCTGGTGTGCCTAGGTTGGAACGTCCGCGGACAGTTAAGGTCGCATTATTTCCTTTTTTAGGTGCCATTGGTCTACTGATTACCGTAATTCCTGGAGAGACCCCTTGTAAAGCATTTTGTAATGAAGTCACTGGTCGCTCTGCCAATTGCTTTGGCGTAACCGAAGCCACCGAACCTGTTAAGTTCACTTTCTTCTGGGTACCAAAAGCAACTACGACAACCTCGTCAATATCTTGGTTGGATGAGCTTAATTGAACATTGATGCTATTGGAATCCACCACTTTTTCTTGGGTAGCATAGCCAATAGCTGAAAAGACTAAAGTTTCTCCTAAAGGTACTTGGATCGAAAACTGTCCATTTTCATCCGTTGAAGTCGCAACTCGGGAATTGTTCTTCAGACTTACAGTCGCTCCAGCGAGTGGTCCGTTTTCATCTGAAACCGTTCCTCTTACAGTTTCTTGATTTTGAGCAAACAAAGGGCTTACGTCAAACTTAGGCGTTGTGGCAAATCCATAATTCGGCATGGTAATTCCGAGTATAAGAGCTGAAGCTAAGTAGTAAGATTTGTTTACTAATGATTGCTTAGTAAACCTTTTTTTCATTATTAACAGTTATTATTATAAAGTTTAGATTGGTTTAAAATAATTATTAAATTAATGTTGCTAAAATATTAAGCTAACTCAAACGTTTGCGTATTTTGCGCAATCGGTTGTTTTATTAACGAAAATCATTTAATTTAAAACTAAATAACATTTCAACTCACAACCACCAGCCTCATAACTACCTATAAGCCAGCAAAAAGCTTGTCCAATGCGGTTAAAACTGTATTTTCGGAAGGATGAATTATGAATTTGCTAAAACAGAAAGGAGATAAAAAGGAAATCCGCTAATTTTTCAGGTAAATCAGCTCCCTATTTTGGACCTCATAGAGACCTCATTCGAGACATATTCCGAAAACACCAGAATGGTCCAAAAAAGAACTTGAACCATCCCCGAAGGATTCCCGAATAAGTCTCGAATATGCCTCGAATGAAACCCCTATTTTTTAGTCTAAAAACACAGGGAAATCTTGCGTTTTTATTGCTTCTTTTTGAAGGTTAATTCCTTCAAGGAATTCTCGTTCTTAAAGTTATCATCGACCCAGGTCGGCTTCAATTTAAACTGAGTTCCAGAGACAATGGTCAGCGTGCCTTTCATAATGGAATTTCCCTTAAAGAACAATTCCATGTTACCTGAATTTGAACCCTGCCCTGTGTATTTCCACGAGCCTAAGGTCTTGATGGTTTCGCCGTCAACAGGTCTCCATGAAGGGGTTGTTCCGCCTGATCCAAGATAGGTAACCGGATAAAAATTAATAGAACCATTTGAATTCAGCTCATAGACTTGGCTGATCATTTTGAAATTCCCATCCTGAGCCGCAATGGCCTCCCACTTACCTACTAATGGTTTATATACATCTTCGGGTTTTTGCATATTGGAATATTTGCGGCCGCGATCGAAGCCAAATTGGTCTTTAACAGAACCATTGGGGTTGTACACCGTAAAGTCCCCGTCCAGCTCACCTATTGAGTACGCTCCTTGAGCTAGAGGTTTATCATTGGATGCCCATAATGCCTTTCCATGGAACATATAGGTATTGGTGTTTTCAAGTTCGGAAACATTTACGGCAAAATGCAATTGATTATTATCGATTCGGTAATATTCATAAAAGAAAAGCAGGACTGGCGTACCTTTGAAATACTTGCGATCTTCCCAGTAATTTCCGGTCTCATCATCATTAGGGACGATATCCCGGCCTAATAAATCCCTTTTTAAATAGTAGACCGCCTTGCTCTTTTCAACCTGCCTCAGGTTTTTATCGACGTATACCTTATCCTCCGTCTTTACATATTCGCCGAAGGTGGCGAAACTCGTATCAAAACCTAATTTTAAGTCTGGTTGGACTTGATTTTCAGGGTTTGCATTCGAGTCTTTGGAGCAAGACATCAGTTGAAGCAGCATTGGCAAAATCAGGAGAGCCCAAAATTTGGGCCGTGTAACTTTTAAAGCTTTCATATCAGTGCGATTAGTGTACCCATGATTGGTTACAAGAATGAAATTAGGCCTTTCTATGATTTTATTAAGCATGTAAAGGGCTCAATATCTGACACATTTATATAATTTGCTTAGGCTTTTTCGATATATTAAACAGGCAAAAAAGAGAAAAGCGAGCATGAAGCTCGCTTTCCAACCATCTATATAATAACTAACAAACCAGCTATTCTCTGATAAAATATTAAGGTCTTACCGGTCTTTCCGCAGTGTATCCCGTTCCTCCTTTTATCCATTTTGCAGACTCTCCGGTTAACCAAAGATAATGATCGGTAGGCAGGTCGTTTTCAATCCCGACAAACCTGTATTTATCTCCATTCAATGGCGTATCCTGTTCTCTTGCCGATTTAAAAATGGCTGTACCTTCGTCGATTTCATCAAACATGGCCACATACAGGGACATGGCTCCTGCTGAAATCGCATTGGACATCTGCTTCCAGATGAAATCGCCTTTCAGTCTTGGGATTTGATAATAGAGCTCTGGATTTTTCTGCAGGTTCCCCCAACTAAAGCCCGGGAAAACCAATGGCACATAATCAACCTTGTTTTGCGCAGCCCACTGCATATCTTCGCGCACTATATTAGGGTTGAAATCTTCCATTTTGTAACGACCTACCGCCCATGGCATAATGATATCTGCCTTTTTGATCAATGCATGCAATGCAGGGTCGGCTTCGGTGTCTCGGTCCAGCGTACGCCAGTAATATGGGATCCCCAACATGATGGAAACTTTCTTCTCTCCAGCTTTCAGTTTATCTACAAGCTTATCTACATCTTGGACCGTATATCGACGATCATCACTAAAGCCGACGCCCCAAAGGGTCATCAGGGGTTTTCCATTATGCCACAGGTAAGTTGGATTAGCCTCCTTATCATAAAGCTTGTGGGTCTCAACCAGTTCTTTCCAGTCTTGTTCCAATGCGGCAAAGTCTTCAGGACCTGATCCGCTCAAATCGTACATGATGCTGATCGCACGGTCGTACTTCTTAGCCGCTTTCAAGGCGCTGGTCAAGACCTTGTTGAAATGAGCTTTTCCAGAAGGATTACTCGGTTTCACCTCGCCCAAGAAGCGCTGCATGTGCACCCCATCAATCCCATAATCTTTCATCCACTTGAAATGGAGATCAATGGTTTCTTCGTCATTGGAACTGAAAAGGTAGGCATCAGAACCATCGGCAAACTTGAAAGGAGACTTGTACTTCTTGGTATATTCGGTCATGTCTGGCCAAAAATCTACCTTGGTCACTCCGGGTTCAAACACATTGTTGTCGCCTTGGTAATGGTACCAACCTCTATTGGCTCCATCGCCTTCGGCATTGAACCAGCCTTGGTAGCCAGCCATCACCAATCCTTCATACTTTGGGTACAATAGACCCGAAGTGTCGTAGCCATCTGTAGAGTCAACGGGATTAGATGCCTCTGGCTCTTCTTTCTCCTGATTGGTCGTTGTCTTTGAACAGGCGCTCAGCATCCCGATTACTAGGGCGAGCAGGAACAGGTTAAATGTTTTCATATTAAATGTCATAGCATGTATCTTTTATTGATTAGCAAATAGTTTTATATCTCATCGGGTTCTAAGGAACCTTGATCACCACTACATCAGAATAGTTGAATTTCTCAAAAGTATCGCGAACCTTTGCTCCCATACGGAAGTAATAGGTGTAACCGGATTTCAAAGGTATATCATTGATGGCATAGGTTTCTTTACCAATACCAGTAGCCATATTACCAATTTCATCCCAGTTTTTATTGATCAAGATCCTAAATTCATCTTTGTAATAGGCTTCAATACGGTTACCGGCACCGCAATATGGGGTCAAGCTCAAGAATGGGCGGACCTCAATCACTTGTGGCAAACCTTGGGGAATAGGTGCTTCCAAGGTACAGGAAACATCAATTTTATTCCCTTCCTTCAGCACCCATTTTGCATTTTTTATCTTAAGGTAAGGGGTCACTTGGAAATCTTGGGTCCCCGATCCGCTTAATTTGAAATCTGTAACAATATCTGCTGGCCAAAATGCCCCTGCATAAGGTTGCATGGAATAGGTAGCAGAAAACAGTTTATTGTTGATAAAGGATCCATCTTGCTTTACAGCAAGGTCCTGAGGTGCCGGATTCTCACCATAACTGGTTTCCAAAAGGCGGATGGCAAATTCCCCAGGCCCAGTCAAAAAGGGTTCACCGGTCGTTTTATCCAAAACCTTACCCGAAATGGTGGCATTGGGCGCTTCAAAATTATCGATATCTGCACAGGAACTCAGCCAAAGGACAGGGAGCACCGTGAATAGTAAGAATATCTTTTTCATTGTCATTCTCATTAGGTTAATAAATAGGGTTCTGAGGATATAAATTTGGATTCTTGTTCAGCTCTCCACCCGGAAGAGGCTCGTAATACCATTTCTTCTCAAAATTGAAGGTCTTGTTCCAAGGTTCCCTTTCCTTGATAAAGATGTAGGAGTTGATGCGTTCACCATTTGGTTTGTATTTCAACTCATCCAAGACCAAGTATGGCATCAGGGAATTAGGAACAAAGTTGTTCAGTTCGACATCGGCGATCCTCCATCTTTTGATATCCCACCAGTGATGGTTTTCAAAGCATAGCTCTCTTTCTCTTTCCTCGCGGATAAACTGTAGCAGCCCTAAACCCGCCAACGTTACTAATCCGCTAATCAAGATCCAGTTATTAGATTTCGATTGGGCACTTCCCTCTAAGATTTGATTCGGGAGAGCGGGTGCCAAAAGGCTGTAAATCCGAACTCTGCTCTGACTCAATGCGCTATCATAGAACAGGGTGACAGCTACAAAGCGATTGGAGGCTTTGGAGTAAAAGAAATCCGCAAATGACTTGATATCATGGAAATCAAAGGGGATGGTGCTACCCAGTTCCTGGAAGTTTTTCCCATCCTTGGACATGGAAACTAGCTGTAAGAAAGATTTGAATTTATTTCTTGGGAACATCAGGCCATACATGGTATTGGAGGCTTCGTCGATGACCAAGGAATTAGCCCAAACGGCTTCTGGAAAAGGAAATTTGATTTCCCCAAGGGTCTTGAAAGTTTTAGACTCTACGTTCATCAGGACAAAATCGTTGGAGATCTTTGGATTCAACATCTGGTCCCCAGTCGTACTTCCATAGCCGCCCAAAAGGTAGACGCTATCTCTATCCACCCCCATAGCCCCTAAATAATGGGGAAATAGAGGATCTCCGCCAAATGAAAGGCTATCCCAAGTATTGCTAGGGATGTGGTATTTATGGATGGAGCTTTTGTACCTGAAATGGCCGTATCCAGCCAGCATGTAAATACTGGAATCCTTTGCTGAATAGAATTTGTTGAAGGACAGATAATGCGTTCCATGCGCAGGATGCTGGAAGGATTGCGTCCAAGTTCTGGTCAGCGTATCAAAAGCAGACCACCTTTTGGTCGATGGAAATATTGAGGACTTTTCCTGAGCTTGGGTCAAATAAGGATTGACTGCCATTGACCATGTAAAGGGGAGGATTCAGGTAAGGCCATGAGGTACTGACCGTAGCCCCCAGATTGGTTCGGACGAGGGAGTCTTCTGATACGATGTAGACACTTTCGTTCTTATGGTCAAAGGCTACGCTAGCCTGTCCGGAAACATAGAATTCATTCTCCAGTCTCCATTCTTGCCGTTGCCTTTTTATCCAAGAAGGATTTTTGGAAAAGGCTTCCTCCGATCCTTGATCATCTTTTGCCGTATTACCGGTTATTTCATCCAGCTTCCAATGATGACAAAGCTTTTTATTGCAAGTTATTTGAACATCTTTGATCCGCATGGGCGGGAGGTCTGAACTCTGGAAGAATTTATAGTCATTGAATCCAAAAAGGAGTTTAAAGGCAGAACGGTCCTTTAGGTCCATTTGATGGGTGAAGCTGTTTTTTGCAGTTGATAGCGTTAGTTTGCCCTGCTCCTTATCCAGTACGATCTTGATCTTGTTCCATTGATAAAACAGATCGCTTTTTGGGATATCAAAATTGATATCAGTGAACTTATCTCCAACGACCAGCTTGAAATGCCTCCCATTATCTTGCCTGCGGTCATAGATCAGGTCAATATTTAATTTCTCATCCAATATGAGGCGGAAGATATAACCAAAGTAATCTTGTTGATAGGGTTTAAACTGAAGGTCAAAGGTCAATTCGGTTTGCTTCGCAAGATCTATCGATTTTTCGGTACCGATCAATAGGCTCGTTCTCTTATCCAGTTCCTTTTCATGGCTGGAAAATTCTAATCCATACTGTCCATAAGACTCTTGGCAGAATAGAATGAGGGCAAAAACATATATGGTAACAAGTATCTTAAAAAATAAACGTCTCACTATTAGAATTGGCTAGCTAGTACAGAAAAATGATTTAGCAAAATGTAATTTACTTCATATTCGCTGAATAGCAAAAGAGTTTTTAAGCAAAATTTTTAATTTCCTGGAAGAATTCCATTTTCAATGTTTAAAAATCATGGGATTAACCCATCGCTTCCTGACTCAAATGTGTGTAAATGGAAGCCTATTTCTCTGAAAAGAACAACTGTTTTACAGTTTATTTAAAATTTATTTCACTAATATTCAGATGGTTAATAATTATGACAAATAAAGTCTACAAAATTAGTAGACTTTATTTAAATATACTCTTTACATTTGTTTCATAAAACAAGCTACAGTCACAATGGATAGAATAAAATCAACCCTCAAAAACCCAACAAAAACCATAATCTGCAATAGGCAGCAAAAGCTTAGTTTAGAAACAAAGCGAATGTGCTACGGCATTATCTTCCCCCAATAGGATAAAGCGGGGATTGAAAAACATTTCCGCTTATCCATTCTTTTAAAACTCCTGTAAACCGGGAGTAATTATCAACCCTAATACTTACTTCATGATTTTAAAGAAAACTTTTAGCTTTCTAAGCCTTGCTATTGCCTTTTTTGTAAGCACTAACCGCTCCATAGCACAAGAAATACCACAAGCGATCATCAACGCTACCCTGAGAGGAACCGTATTGGATTCCATTAGTGGCGAACCAATACCCGACGTCACCCTTCAATTAGACGGGGTTACTCACCAAGTCAAGACTGATGAAAATGGAGAATTCCATTTTATTACCGGGCAAAAACTTCCCTTTAAGCTTATCATATCGAGAATAGGCTATCAAAAGAAACGAATATCAGTGAATCAATCTCCTGCAACCATCCTATTAAAACCCAGCTTAGAGAAGCTGGACCAGATCGTGGTGACGTCTAGGAGAAGGAAGGAACAGATCCAGGATATCCCGATCCCGATAACTACGATAAACGCTGCAACCATTGATGATGCCTCCGCATTCAATGTGAACCGGATCAAGGAATTGGCACCAAGCGTTCAGCTTTATGCGTCCAACGCCCGAAATACTACCCTCAATATCCGAGGTCTGGGTTCTACTTATGGCTTGACCAATGACGGAATTGATCCAGGAGTGGGCTTTTATTTAGATGGTGTTTATCTAGCGAGACCCGCGGCTACTTGGCTGGACTTTATTGATATCGAACAGATCGAAGTTCTTCGTGGTCCGCAAGGAACATTATTCGGGATGAACAGCACCTCGGGAGCCTTTAACGTAACATCAAGACCAGCTGAATTTACGCCTTCGGCGAACTTTGAACTAAGCTATGGAAACTATGGTTTCCTGCAAGGCAAAGCATCTTTGACAGGGCCAATCACTAATAAATTGGCTGCCAGGATATCTTTCTCTGGAACCCAGCGCAATGGGACCCTCTTTAATGTGAATAGCAATCGAGCGATCAATAACATGAATAATCTGGGACTAAGAGCGCAATTGCTCTATAAGCCCAATGAGAAGATCAACATCAGCCTTGCTGCTGATAAAAGTATCCAAAAACCTGATGGGTACGGATGGGGAATAGCGGGAGTAGTGGAAACACAACGTGCTGATTATCGCCAATTCAATGCCATTATCAAAGATTTGGGCTATGAACAGCCTTATCAAAATGCCTTTGAAAGGAAGGTTGATCTAAACACGCAGTCTAAGGCGGATAATGAACTCGGAGGAATTTCCCTGAATGCAGACTTCAAAATTGGAAATGGAACCCTGACTTCGACCACTGCTTGGCGTTATTGGAAGTGGGTGCCACTGAACGACCGTGATTACCTTGGCCTTCCGGTATTTACTATTTCCGCGGGTAATTCGGCACATGACCAATACTCCCAAGAGTTCCGTTATTCGGGTAAAATAAGTGAAAACATCGATTTGGTGGCGGGACTATTTGGGTTGTACCAAGATTTAAGGACAGACCCAGTCCATACCGAAGAAGCTGGATCAGCACTTTGGCGATTTGCGCAGAACAGTAACAGTGATTTATGGAGTACACCGGGATTATTCGACAACTTTGGAATCAAGACCAAATATGGCATCAAAACTACCAGTCTGGCGGCTTATACGCAATTAGACTGGGCAATAACGGATAAGCTCCATATCCTTCCGGGCCTTCGCTATAACTACGATAAGAAAGAGGCCAACTACGATCGACAGACTTATGGCGGCTTACAAACGGAAGATCCCGCCTTATTGGCTCTCAAAAAAACTGTATATACCAATCAATCCTTTGTTACTGATGCCTCCGCTGGCAATCTATCTGGACAGCTTTCCTTACAGTACAAGTGGAACAGGAATCTGAATGCCTTCGCAACATCTGCCATAAGCTACAAGCCAGTGGGGATAAATGTAGGCGGCTTGCCGACAGCCAATGGCGAGGTCCTACTGGACCTGGCAAGGGTAAAACCGGAAGCCGTAAACCATAAAGAAATAGGCTTGAAATCTAGTCCTAGCCGAAATTCCATCCTTAATCTAACCCTCTACCAAACCGATATCAAGGATTATCAAACATTGGTACAGACACCCGAACCAGGTGTAAATCGTGGTTATCTTGCGAATGCTGAAAAGGTCAGTGTGAAAGGGATAGAACTGGACGGGACAGTGCGCGTAGGACATGTCCTACGAATTAATGCCGCAGCCGCATATACTGATGGGAAATATGTAAAATTCAGCAATGCGCCTGTGCCTTTAGAGGAGGTAGGAGGTCCCGAAGCCTTTAAAGATATCTCAGGAGGAAGATTGCCGGGAATCTCCAAATGGTCGGCATCATTGGGTGCCGAACTGACGCAAAAAGGCAATTTGATTGGGCTAGAAGGCTCCTTCATCTTAGGTTCAGATCTGTTTTATAGGTCGGAATTTTCATCAAGTCCATCGCCATCCCAATACCTGAACATTGACGGTTATGCCCTCCTAAATGCCAGATTGGGATTCAAAGCAGATAATGGGATCTCTTTGTCGGTCTGGAGCCGCAATCTAACAGATAAGAATTATTACGAACAGTTACTGGCTGCTCCCGGAAGTTATGGGCAATATGCCGGCATCATAGCCGATCCTAGAACTTATGGGCTCACCATAAGGTACAATTTGAAAAGTTTCTCTAAATAAATAGGTTATCGTTGGGACCTAGCCTTCCCCAAAAGGCTAGGTTCTTTTTTTATTGCCCTTTGAAGCGAATAGTGTAGTTACCGTCAAAAGGATCGCCTTGCATCAGGCTCTCTCCAACGATCAATTTATAGTCTCCTTTTTTATCCAAGGTATATTGTATGTCCCTTCCAAACGGACCATCGCTATTGTTGTCAGGCAGGATTATCATATTAAAACGGATATTGCCCGGTTTGTCACTGTGCAATTCTGCATTGATCTGCTTGAAATCCTTACTATCAAAACTAATGGTATCCGACACTTTCGATATTTTATGTAAGCGAATGGAATCCCAGCTTGATTTAAGTTCTATGGCCTTCTCCTGCAGATTGAGATGCGTGCTATCCGAGGTTTCAGGGACAGATTGGACGCTATCTACCGGCACATTTGCGGAATTATTTTCTTGCTTAGGGCTATTGCAAGCGCTTAAAAATATAGCTACTGGGATAATATATAATATTGATTTCATTGGATATCGTATTATTGACTCACAGCATAGAACAACACAAACTATTCCAAGGTTTTAAAATAAAAAAAGAAGCCTCCAAAAAGTTGGAGACTCCCTTCAATCAATTAAACCTACTAACTAACGATCAAACCCTTTTACATCCATTTTTTCAATAGTTTGAAAATGGATTCTTTACCCCGATAGGGTGGATAGATCATTTTTGAAAATGAAAACTTAGTTTGTTTCATTATAGCTCTTTCATGGGAAAAGGCCTTGAATCCGTAAAATCCATGACAGCTCCCTATCCCACTGTGGTTTACACCACCAAATGGAAGGTTAGGATTGGAGACCTGGATCAGTACGTCATTGATACAGACAGACCCAGAACTGCAACGCTTCAGCAGTTCATTACTAAAAGAACCGCTATCCGAGAATATGTACATTGCCAAGGGTTTCGGCTTAGCATTGATGTGTTCCACCACGTCCTGTAGATCTGTATAGGGAATGACAGGTAACAAAGGTCCAAATATCTCCTCCTCCATAATCTTGCTCCCTTGGTCAACATCTGTAATCAATACAGGTGATATCGACTGCTGATCTCCCCCACTAGCCTGCCATAGAATTTTGGCGTTCCGCTGCAAAGCATCATCCAAAAGCCCCTCAATTCGCTGCTGATGCCGGCTATTGATGATTTTCGCATAGCGATTGTAATCGAGTTCGCCATCTTGATAGAACAATTCCCGACAAGCATCTTGGAAAGCAATGTTAAAACTTTCTATAGCCCCCTGCGGAATAAAGAGGTAGTCGGGGGCAATGCAGGTCTGCCCGGCATTGATCAACTTACCACATGCAATTTTAAGGGCGGCTGCCTTTAGATCATAATCCTCCGCAATTATGACCGGCGACTTACCACCTAATTCCAGCGTAACGCTCGAAAGATGCTCCGCCCCTGCCTTCATGACAATTTTACCAACCTCGGGATTCCCCGTAAAAAATATCTTGTTGAATGGAAGCTTTAGTAATTCCGTAGCCAGTTCCTTTTCTCCCAATAGGCATTTCACTTCCTTCTCCGAAAAAGTCTCCTCTATTAAGTCTTTTATTACTTGAGACGTTTTTGGGCTATACTCCGAAGGCTTCAGTATCACCGAACATCCTGCTGCAATCGCAGAAACCAACGGACTCATGCTCAGTTGAAAGGGATAATTCCAAGGGGAAATAATCAAAGAAGTGCCCAAAGACTCGTATTGGATCCAATTTTTCGACAAAAAACTAGTGAATGTATAGGGCTTGCTTTTCTTCCGCATCCACGAAGGAAGGTACTTGATCGCATAATCAATTTCACTATAGATAAAATACACTTCCGTTAAAGCAGATTCATAGGCATTCTTTCGAAGATCTGCCTCCAGAGCTTCGAATATGCGGCTCTCAAACTTTAAGATATTGGCCTTCAATCGCCGTAACTTACCGATACGCACGCCCGTAGAACTCATACGAAGCTCCTGTTGATGTCCTTGCTGAACATCAAACAATTGTAGAATTGAATCATTCATTATTCTAATTCTTTATGCTGTTTTTTCTAATAGTTCTTGATTACAAATGCTTTATCCAATCCTTTATCAATTCCACCCCTTCGGTATGGATCATCGATCGAGCAAGTTCAGGCATAGCCGTCCCCGGTTCTGTACTGTTCATCCTATAATACAAGATGGACATTGGACTTGTTTTAATAGCATTTAGCTTCATTGGTTGTGTTTTAAGATACTAACTTTTAGTTTTTGGCATACCAGCATTTATTATTGGAGCAATACTGGTTTTGATATCAAAACAACCTATTCAAACAAAATTACTCACGACATTAATACCTATTGTTTTATACTTCCCATTCACAGAATTCAACGATTCGCTTAGGCTCAAAAGAAACTTAAAAAATAGAAAAGGAGTTTTTAATGAAAAAAAATAATAGATAGGTACAGAATACCTTAAACCAAAAAAAGCGACTTTTTCAAGTCGCTTTTTTCTGTAGCCCGTAGGGGAATCGAACCCCTGTTTCAAGAATGAAAATCTTGCGTCCTAACCCCTAGACGAACGGGCCTTTTTGCTCTGGTGATGCAAATATAGAAGCTTTATCTATTGTTCCAAAATATTTTCACTGGCAAAAATATAACTCATTGGCTTTTAAACCGATATTTTTATATAAGATCGAATCCAATGTCGGTTCTGAAGTACTTTCCTTGGAAAAAGATGCGTCCAGCGTCAGCGGTTGCCTGTTGCAAAGCGGAGAACAGGTCGTCTTCTAGCGCAGTTACTGCTAGAACCCTTCCGCCGGCAGTCAATACATTCTGTCCATCTAGTTTTGTGCCTGCATGGAATACGATAGATTCTTTTACGTTTTCGATGTTTGTGATCACCTTACCTGTATCGTAATTGCCTGGATAACCACCGGAAACAATCATTACGGTTGCTGCGGTTTTATTGGTCACGGTATAAGAACGGCTTGCTAGGTCTTCCTTAGCCACGCCTTCCAAAAGGTCAACTAGGTCAGATTCGATACGAACCAATACAGATTCTGTTTCAGGATCGCCCATACGCACGTTGTATTCAATTACAAAGGGTTCACCGTCTACATTCATCAGACCGATAAAGATAAAGCCCTTGTAAGGGATATTATCGTTTTTCAAGCCATCTACTGTAGGTTTGATGATGCGGCTTTCTACCTTGTCCAAAAATGCCTGATCTGCAAAAGGAACTGGTGAAACCGAGCCCATACCACCTGTATTTAATCCTGTGTCCCCTTCGCCGATACGTTTGTAGTCTTTTGCGGATGGCAATACTTTATAGTCATTTCCGTCGGTCAATACGAAAACAGAAAGCTCGATCCCTTTCAGGAATTCTTCTACGACAACCACATCACTTGCAGCTCCGAATTTAGAATCATTGATCATGGCCTTAAGTTCCGCTTTTGCTTCATCGTAATTATCGATGATCAACACGCCTTTTCCTTGCGCCAAACCATCTGCTTTTAAAACGATCGGAAGTTTTTGGGTATCTAAATAGGCCAAGCCTTCTTCTAGGTTTTCCTTATTGAAGGATTTGAAAGCTGCTGTTGGGATATTGTGACGGATCATAAATTCCTTGGAGAAATCCTTAGATCCTTCCAATTGGGCACCTTCTTGTTGTGGACCAACAATGGCGATGCCTTTTAAATCTTCCCTAGATAGGAAGAAGTCATGAATACCTTTCACCAATGGTTCTTCTGGACCTACCACGATCATTTCCACTTGGTTTTTCAAAGCAAAATCAGCGATTCCTTCAAAGTCGGTCACTTTTAAGGGTACATTTTCACCGTATTGTCCAGTTCCTGCATTTCCAGGAGCGATAAATAATTTGCTTAGTTTAGGGCTTTGCGAGATTTTATAGGCAAAGGCAGACTCTCTACCTCCAGAGCCGATGATCAGAATATTCATACCGCAAAGATATTGAAGCAGATGAGAAATCCGATCCCAAAAAAAATATTTAGCAAGATTCTTTGCAAATTTTCGTAATATTATGATGATTTAGCCACTCTAATTATGAAGAAACTCACCGCCTTGTTGGCTTTCCTGTGTTTTGTCAGCTTTTTCAAACCAATACATGCACAAACCGCGGATTCCTTTCAAGCAAAAATGGATTTGTATGCCGGAAAATTCCCTCAGGAGAAGATCCATATCCAAACAGACCGCAATAACTATGGTGCCGGAGAAACCGTCTGGTACAAGATCTACTCGACGATTGGTCTGGAAAATCAACTCTCCATTCTTTCCAATATTGCTTATGTGGAACTGATCAGTCCCACTGGGGATATTGTGTCACAAAAGATAAACTCCCTGTTCACGGGAGTATCTGTAGGCGACATGCTTTTGGCGGACACCTTGGTGGAAGGCTCCTATAGAATGCGTGCCTATAGCAATTGGATGCGGAATAGCAGCTCTGACTATTATTTTGAGAAGGTACTGAACATAGGGAATGTACGCTCGGACAATATCATAAGCAGCAGTAAACTGATAAAGGAGGCGGAAAACGAGTTCTACCTGTTGAATTTCGAGAACCCCGAAAATAAGCCTTGGGAGAAGACTTCTGTGGGATATACGATAATGGATGGGGATAAGGTCGTGGATCGAGGCCGGGAGTCTATGCAGCCAGATGGGAGCATAAAGATCAAGGTGACCGATAAAAATCGGGGCAAACCGCTTTCCATTCGTTTCAAGAACTTAGATGGCTCCATTGTCAAGAAATTGATCAATACGAATGTCTTTGATTCTGAAAATGCGGTGCAATACTTTATTGAAGGCGGGCAGATCGTCAGCAACGAGCTTAACAGAATCGCCATTAAGACATTGAATCCGCAGGGATTGGGAATAAAGGCGGATATAACAATCATCGATTCTAAGCAGGACACCGCAGCAGTGCTGAGTACCAACGAGCTGGGAATGGGTTCTTCGCCATGTTATTTTGCAGAGGGCGAGAGCTACCAAATTCATACACAATTTGAGGATGGCAGTCAGAAGACCATTAATATAGAGGCTGTATCGGGCAATAAAATCGCCTTGGCAGTCAACAACAGTAATGCTGACAAGGTATTTGTGCAGGTCAATATTGCAGAGGGAAAAATAAATAATGAGGACCTATACGTCATTGTCCAACATTTAGGGAAAATCTATTATATGGCCAAGAACAAGGCAGCGCAAGCTAATGTGCTGTTCAATGTGCCGCGTAAAGACCTTCCTATGGGGGTATTGACCGTAAGCCTATTGAACAAGGATTTCCTTCCGCTTTCTGAAAGGGCCATATTCAACTATAATAAAAAGTCAATTTTGCCTGCTGAGGTGAAATTAAACAAGAGCAGTTATGGCCTGCGGGACAAGGTAAACACGGAAATTACGATCGGGAATTCGGATGATAGCATTCGGTTCTCGGCCCTATCGGCATCGGTGGTTAACCTGAAGAACTATAAAGATGATGTGCCTAATTCGGTGAGTATCATGAGTTCTCTCTTCTTGAATGCAGATATCAAAGGTTTTATTGAAAAGCCAAGTTTCTATTTTAACCCAGATGGTACGGTGAAGGCAGTTGATCTGGACAACTTGCTGCTAACGCAGGGTTGGAGAAAGATTTCCATCAACAAGTTGGACTCCCTCAGCGCATCGAAGGCCGAGTTTGACGAAGAAAAGGGGATTACCATAAAGGGGAGCATCCGCAAGGTCGGCAGAAAGGCGCCGGTCCCTAATGCGAAGATACAGCTGATATCCACGAATAATTTCATGGATTACCTAGATACCTTGGCGAACGCTGAAGGGGACTTTGTTTTTAAGGATCTCTTGTTTCCGGACAGTGTCAAGTTCTTATTGTCGGCAAGGAACGAGAAGGGTAAGAACTTTGTAGACATCATTGCAGATCCATTCAAGGAACCTGCGATAAACTTCGAAAAGAACAATCCTTTGATCTTGAATGACATCAACAAACTGAATGAAGAGCAGTTGCTGGCCAGCAAGAAGTTTTATGAGCAATTGGAGAAAAAGGGGATCATGGAGAAGGTATTCCAGATTGAAGAAGTTACCGTTCGGGCACAGCGTCCAAAAGCAGCCGCTAATTCGTCTAACCTGAATGGTCCTGGAAATGCAGACCAGACCCTGACCGCGGAAGACCTGAGCACCTGTCCGAACTTGGAGATGTGTTTAAACGGTCGATTGACGGGGGTGATATTCCGTGGTGGGATCCCTTATAACACGCGTAGCAATGGAGCAATGCAGGTGGTAATAGACGGGATGTATGTGGAAGGCGATATGATTGCCACGATCAACCCTATAGACATACAAAGTGTGGAGGTGTTAAGGAATATTAACTATACTTCCATTTATGGTTCTTATGGTGCCAACGGCCTGATCATCATTACTTCTAAAACGGGTAGGGATGCACGCAGTTCTGCCTATCAACCGACCGGAATTTTATCGATTTCGCCAAAGGGAATTTCTTTGACCAAGGAATTCTATAAACCGGTTTATGAAACGAATTCTGAAAACCAATTCCAAACGGATCTAAGGACGACGATCCATTGGGAACCGGGAATCGTATCGAACGAGAAGGGCATCGCTAATTTTGATTTTTACACGTCGGATGAGGCGGGAACCTATAGAATGATTATTGAAGGCTTGGACTTCAATGGCAGGATATTGAGAAGGATAATAGAGTTTGAAGTCAAATAATAGAGATAGGCCCATTCGTTTGGGCCTATTCTTTTGGTAATCTTATTCGATAAATCAAAATATATCCACATTGCCATATATAAGCGCTAATTTTTTATCATAACGACTATTTTTTCCGTAAATTTCCATACTTAACAAATGGAATTCATATGGGTACATTCTTAAATACTCAAGTATCAGAGAACATCTGTTACATTCAATTAGATCGAGGAAAATCCAATGCCATGCATCTGGAGATGATCGAGGAAATCACGACTACTTTCAAATCCCTAAAGGAAGATCCATCCGTTTTTGCTGTTGTCCTTCAAGGTAAGGAAGGTTTCTTTACTTCTGGCTTGGACCTGATCACGCTCTTTCAATACGATGAGGCGCAGATGAAGGCATTCTGGGAGAAGTTTATTGACCTGATCGAAGAATTGGTCTCTTTTCCTAAGCCCTTTATTACGGCGGTTACTGGGCATAGTCCTGCAGGCGGTTGTGTATTGGCGCTTTGCTCCGATTACCGTGTGATGGCAGCTGGTGAATATATCATTGGGTTGAATGAGGTTCCAGTGGGAATCATCGTCCCTAGCAGTATTTTTGAACTATATGCCTTTTGGATCGGTTCAGGTAATGCGGCGCGATTCTTATTGGAAGGAAAGCTATTGACTCCGCAAGAGGCATTGAACGTAGGCTTAGTGGATGAGGTCGTTAATTTTGACCGTATCCAGACGACCGCAGCCAGAAAGGCAAAACAGTATTTACAGTTTGAACCCAACGCTTGGAAAGCTTCGAAATTGAATATTCGCAAGCGTCTATTGGAGCAAGTGCAAGAAACAAAGGGTGCTGCTATTGAGCAGGTCCTAGAGCGCTGGTGGGCACCATCCACAAGGGCAATCTTGAAAGCAATAATCGATAATCTCACTAAAAAATCATAAATATGGCAGTACAAGGAGCTTTACAGCAGGATGCCTTGAAAGGTAAAACAGTGGTAGTAACCGGTGGAGGAACGGGATTGGGCAAGGCGATGTCCATCTATTTTTCGGAACTAGGGGCCAATGTGGTCATCACGAGCCGAAAACTGGACGTACTGGAAGAAACTGCCAAAGAAATCCAGGGCAAAACTGGAAACCCCGTATTGCCGGTTGCCTGTGACATCAGGAATACGGAGGAGATCAAGCTGGTGCGCGAGAAAGCCATCGAAATATTCGGGCAAGTTGATGTATTGGTAAACAATGCTGCCGGGAACTTTATCTCGCCTACGGAACGTTTGTCTGCAAATGCTTTTTCAACCATTATTGATATCGTACTTAAGGGTACTGTGAACTGTACTTTGGAGTTTGGCAAGCATTGGATCGAAAGGAAACAAGCTGCCAACGTTCTGAATATCGTAACGACCTATGCCTTCACGGGATCGGGCTATGTGGTTCCATCGGCAGTTGCAAAAGGGGGCGTGGTAACTTTAACCAAATCCTTGGCTGTGGAATGGGGTAAATATGGGATTCGACATAATGCTATTGCACCGGGACCATTTCCTACGAAGGGGGCTTGGGACCGTCTTTTACCGGGAGAATTGGCCCAGAAATTTGACTTTAAGAACCGAGTTCCATTAAAACGTGTCGGAGAACATCAGGAATTAGCAAATTTGGCAGCTTTCTTGATATCCGATTTTGCAGGTTATATCAATGGGGAAATAATCAGCATAGACGGAGGAGAATGGCTTCAAGGGGCAGGACAGATGAACGGCATGGAAGCCATCCCTTCAGAAATGTGGGACACAATCGAGCAAACTATCCGGAAAAACAACAAATAATCATGATTAAAAATTACGCATTAGGACTGATAGCCTTTATTGCGCTATTAGGTTCTTGTAATAACTCATCAAAAACAGCTACGGCACATCAGGACACGGTAACCCGAGCAAGCCTGAACGAACCGGAAGAAGTCCAACAGATTTCGGAGGTCATCACTCGCTTTGTGCGCGCCTACCTGAGCCAAGACAATGAAAAGATCAATTCCTTGATCCATCCTGAGCATGGCCTTGCCATTATCTATCGCCCGGGCGTGATGGATGACTTCAAATTAGTGGACAGTTTTGATATCCAAAACCCTGTTCCGGAGTCTTACCCTTATACTACCTTTGAGAATGATAAGACTTTGACCTTTGAGGCATTGCCAGAATTTAAATGTGAGACGGATAAATGGACCAAATATGGTTTCTCTAGCGATACGACGGCGACCAGCGTGACGCACTTGTTGGATACCATCATGAAGTACCAAGGTGAATTCAATGAAGCCAAATACGATGAAAAGACCTTGGAAAGGGTTTCAAAATTGGAAGGTGGCAGTTATCGGGTTATTTTAAATCCAACCGATGAACACTTTTTGATTTTCCATGTTAAACAGTTTGAGGGCTCATGGTATGTAACGCTACTGGACCGCTCTTATGGCAACTGCGATGCCTAATAAAAAATTACACTAATATATTTACCTTAAAAAATGTAACCATATGGGTACTCTAGATAAAGAAACACAGGGAAGAATCAATCAATGGCAAACTGATGAATACGATAAGGACACGGTGTCCAAAGTAAAGGCATTAGTTGATAATAATGAAGAAACCGAGTTATTGGATTCGTTCTATAAGGAACTGGAATTCGGCACAGGTGGTCTTCGTGGAATTATGGGCGTGGGATCCAATAGGATGAACAAATACACCATTGGAAAAGCGACCCAAGGCTTGGCCAATTACTTGATCAAGCAATTCCCTAATCAGGAAATCAAAGTTGCAGTATCCTATGATAGCCGAAATAATTCGCAAGAATTCGGTCAGCTGGTTGCTGATGTGTTCTCTGCGAATGGATTTCAGGTTTATCTGTTCAAGGAACTGAGACCGACACCATTGTTATCCTTTGCTGTCCGCCATTTTAAATGCCAAGGTGGTGTGATGTTGACCGCATCTCATAATCCAAAGGAATACAATGGCTATAAGGCTTATTGGAATGATGGTGGCCAATTGGTTGCTCCGCATGATAAAAATGTGATCACGGAAGTGAATGCCATTACTTCTGTAAAAGAGATCAAATTTGATCGAGTAGAGAAGAATATCCACTTGGTTGGAGAGGATTTTGACCAAATCTATATCGATGCGAACAGGAAATTGAGCATCCATCCTGAAGCGGTAAAAGAACAGAGCGACCTGAAGATCGTTTATTCTCCAATCCACGGAACAGGAATTACCCTAGTTCCAAAAATGTTGGAAGCATGGGGATTCAAGAATGTTCAGGTGGTGGAAGATCAGGCTAAACCTGACGGAAACTTCCCGACGGTAGTTTATCCTAACCCAGAAGAGGAAGAAGCAATGTCCAAAGCAATGGCTATGGGACAGGAAATCGATGCCGACGTTGTTATGGCGACGGATCCTGATGCCGACCGAGTTGGGGTGGCAATCAAATTGCCTTCAGGCGAATTCCAATTGATCAATGGTAACCAAATCGGTAGCTTGTTGACTTATTATGTGCTTTCTTCGAAGAAGGACCTTGGTCAATTGAAGGCGAACCAATATATCGTGAAAACCATCGTGACTTCGAACTTATTCTCTGATATCGCGAAGTCTTTTGATGTGAAAAGCTATGAAACGCTTACTGGTTTCAAGTTTATCGGTGAGGTCATGACTAAACTGGAAGGCAAAGAAACTTATTTGGTAGGTGGTGAAGAAAGTTATGGCTTCTTGGTCGGTGACCTAGTGAGGGATAAGGATGCGGTTAACTCTTGTGCCTTTATCTCGGAAATGGCTGCTTATTTCAAAAGCCAAGGGAAATCGCTTTACGATGTGCTATTGAAGCTTTATTTGGACTACGGCTATTACAAAGAAAAACTAATTTCCTTGACCAAAAAAGGGAAGGCTGGAGCTGATGAGATCAAACAAATGATGGCTGATTTACGCGCTGATTTGCCAAAAACACTGGGTGATATTGAAGTGGTTGAGGTTAGGGACTATGAGACTTCAGAAGCTACGGATATGGCGTCTGGTAAGAAGTCTAAGATCGATCTTCCGAAATCGGATGTGCTTCAGTTCATCACCAAAGATGGCGATGTGATCTCTGCTAGGCCTTCTGGAACGGAGCCAAAGATTAAATTTTACTGTTCGGTTAGGGAGAATCTGGAGTTTACTTCTGAATTTGGTCAGATTTCAAACCGTTTGGACGATAAAGTAAGATTAATGATGGCCGATATAGTGAAAGATTAATGGAGAAGTGGAAAACAATTGATTCAAAATACATCATACAACGCCCTTGGGCCACGCTACGCGTCGATAAGCTAGAGATGCCCAATGGCAATATTAAAGAGGAATACTATGTACTGGAATACCCTACTTGGGTGAATATGGTGGCTCTGACGGAAGATAATCAGGTTATCTTCGTCAAGCAGTACCGCCATGGCGCCGGTAAAATCATGGTGGAGCTTCCTGCGGGTGTGGTTGAGGACAATGAGGATCCAGAAATAGCGGCCAGACGGGAGCTGTTGGAAGAAACAGGCTATGCCTTTGATGATATCAGCTATGTCTGTGAGCTTTTTGCCAACCCTGCTACCTCGGGCAATATTACCTATACCTACCTCCTTACTGGAGGAAGAAAAGTACAGGAGCAAGAACTAGATCCTTCGGAAGATATTGAAGTGGTTTTAATGGATCTCCAAGAGGCCAAGCAATTTCTTTTTGACAATAAAATCGGACAGGCGCTCCATAGCTCTGCCCTATTCTATACATTGAAAAAATTAGGCGAGTTATAAGCTCGCCTAACTTTATTCTTTATACCAACCTCTTTACACAATTATTGACGCTGTTTTCGTACCTTTGCCGCATGGCAAGAGAAATTTACGAAACCAAGCGCAAAGCGCTTAAAATCAATCTTAACGCTGATATTTATGGTACATTCGCAGAAATTGGCGCAGGACAGGAAGTCGCTCGTAATTTCTTTGAAGCCGGTGCAGCGTCTGGAACCATTGCAAAGACCATTTCTGCATACGATATGGCATTCTCAGATGCCATCTATGGTATTGAAGAGTCTGGAAGGTACGTGAGCAGAACCCGACTGACCAAAATGCTGGACCATGAATATAGCCTCCTAACCGAGCGTCTTCAAGGCGAGAAATACAGCAGTAAAAAATTCTTTGCTTTTGCCGATACAGTAACCACATTGAATTTTACGAAAACCAATGAACCTCACGGTTGGATCGGAATCCGTTTCCAGCATGAAGTGGATGGACCGACAAACGATATCATCATCCACGTTAGGTTATTGGACAGTGACAATAGATTGCAAACTAAAGTCCTTGGGATTTTAGGGGTAAACCTGGTTTTTGCGGCTTATTATTATGCTGAGAATCCACAGACGATGATCGAGTCCCTAGTGGACAACCTTTCTGTAGGATCGGTAGAAATTGACCTGGTAAAGGTTTCAGGACCACTATTCGCAAATGCTAATGAGCGACTATTGAACCTATACCTGATTGCGAAAGGGTTCTCGAAAGCAGCGATCTTCAAACCAGATGGAAAGGCTGCCCAAATCAAGGATTATCTTTATAAAAAGAACATCATTATCCTTCGTACGAAATACCGTCAGAAATCTAATCCAAACTTTGACCTATTTAACTTAGCCGTGGAGGAGTTCCTGAAAAACACCAAGGCTGTTCCTGAAAATACCGTGGTGCTGATCGAGGTACTGATGGGTAATGTGCTGGATGAAAACAGTGTGATTTCGGATGAGGACTTGATCTATTTCGCTGAACGTGCTGAATATCTATGCTCTACAGGCAACAATATCCTGGTATCCAACTTCAGAAGGAATAACCACTTGGCTGAATTCGTACAGACCTTCAAGCCGAAGCATGTGGGTATTGCAACCAACGTTTCCAACTTGAAAAACATCTTCAATTCGGACAATTACAACAAAGAAAACTATACCAACGAATTGCTAAGCTATATCTCAGGGATGTTTAGCAAGAACGTTAAGCTTTATGCTTACCCGTATTTGGATAAAAAACTAGAGAAAATCGTTACGACGAAAAACCTTCCGGTTTCCCCAGAAGCGAAACCATTGTTTGATTTCTTGATCAACAACAGATACATTGTTGATATCGAGAACTACGATGAGAAATTCGTTAAAACAGTTTAAGAAGAGTAGTATTTAGTAGTAAGTATTTAGTATTTAGACTTGTAGGGCGTCCTAGGTCTAAATACTAAATACTAAATACTTTATACTCTTACAAAAATTTCTTAAAGATCGAATACAGGATCTTAAGGTCGTGTTCAGTTAGGTTGGCGCTAGTGACGTCCATTTGGGTATAATGCTGTTTAAAACCTTTGATGGCAGCATCTAGGTTCTTTACATCATAGCCAATGATCCTTAAGGCAATCTTAGGGTCGAAGCCCATTGGAGGATTTTCCAAGACATCATCATACCAATATCCAAAACCTTTATCAGCTAATACCTTCCAAGGAAACCTTGATGGATCGTTCTTTCTTGTTGGCGCATAGTCCATGTGTCCGATAAAGTTTGCTTGCGGGATCTTATAGGTCTCTTTTAAGTAAGCAAGCAATTGGACCAAGGCATTGATCTGCACTTCTGGCCAAGGGTCACTGATCCCGTTGTTGTCCAATTCGATTCCGATGGATGAGGAATTCAGATCGGTGTCATTTCCCCATCTTCCTAATCCAGCATGGTGTGCACGGTATAGGTCGTTGACCATTTGGACAATCTTTCCGTCCCTACCGATCACATAGTGTGAACTTACGCCTACTTTTTCGTTGTGGAAGGTCCTGACCGTCTGGTCAAGGTCTTTTTGCGCCGTGTGATGGATCATCACATAGTTTGGCTTGCGGACACCGAAATTGGTGGAAGCAATCCATTCTTTATGGTTGGAAGCAATCTTTTCGATCTGTCCTTTTACAGGAGCCTCTTTATAGAGTTCAGAGAAGTCTTTGGCTTTCTTTTTATAGATCTTTTCTGTGCTGGCATATTTCCCTCCTCCACAAGAACTCACTAATGCAGCAAGTGAAAAATAAATGATGTATTTCTTAATCATGTCCCTTTATATCCTTTTGTTAATCATTTTCTTATAAGGCATCGACCACAAACTCGGGGCGATCCATTCCTGGTTCTAATTCAATTATCTGAAGGTTCCTGAACTCCATTTTCGCGCCCTCAGCTTCTAAACAAAGATAACCTTTTCGTTTGGAGGCCAATCGGATACTGTTTACGAATTTACCATTGACTGCCAATTTCACTGTTCCATCCACACAGACCACGGTATACTTATTCCACTCTCCTACTCCGAGGCACCTGTTTTCCAAAGACTTGCTCCTTTCCCCTCTTGGATTATCCGGAGATGCGGTCATCCCACCAGCGCCGAACAATTCTCCATGTACATAGGCAATCGGCTGTTGTTTGCCATCAACGGCGTTGATATTCACCCAATCCAATTCCAACATCTGCACCTCCATACCCATCGGAAGCCTGCTCTTCGGGTCTGCCTTGGCATCGCACCAGACGAAAATCCCGGAGTTGCCTCCCTTCTCCAAATGTCTCCACTCGACATGCATGATAAAGTTCTCATACATCTTCTCCGATCGCACGACTCCAATTGGATTGCCGCTGTTCTGCAAAAGGTTTCCCTTCGCCTTCCATGTGCTATCCGAGGTGTTGACATCAATCCATTGGATCGCCATGCCTTTGGCTTTGGCATTTAAGATGGATTCGTCAAAGCTCTTTTCCACTCCAAACTGGAAGAGTTTCTGCTGTGCTTCTGCAAATTGAGTACCTAAAAGGAATGTTACGAGAATTAATAGATGCGATAGGTTGGTTTTCATGATCAAAATCAGATTTATTTGAAATCCTAAAATAGTAAAAACATAAGAGAAATACCATGCTTAAGGGGTTTAAGCTTGTGTTCTGCATGAAAAGAGAAAGCCTTTACCCGAAATGGGCAAAGGCTTTCCTGATACTTTATATTTTCAGATCTCCTTAGATCTCTGCGTATGCTTCCATCGGAGGGCAAGAACAGATTAAGGTTCTATCTCCTTGGGAATCATTCACACGACCTACCGAAGGCCAGAATTTGTTTACTCTTAAGTATTCGATTGGATAAGCAGCAGTTTGGCGAGAATATGGTCTATCCCAGTCATCACCTGTTACTACCCTTGCAGTATGAGGCGCATTTTTCAATACGTTGTCTTTTTGGTCTGCATCTCCATTCTCAACCGCAGCAATTTCTGAACGGATACCGATCAAGGCATCACAGAATCTATCTAATTCTGGTTTTGACTCGGATTCTGTCGGTTCAACCATTAAAGTACCAGCCACTGGGAATGAAACAGTTGGAGCGTGGAAACCGTAGTCCATCAAACGCTTAGCGATATCTGCCACTTCGATGCCTACATTTTTAAATCCACGGCAATCCAAGATCATCTCGTGTGCACAACGTCCATTCGCACCAGCGTATAATACTGGATAATGTTGCTCTAGGCGAGCTTTGATATAGTTGGCATTCAAGATAGCCGTCTTAGTTGCGTTTGTAAGGCCTTCTCCGCCCATCATAGCGATGTAAGCGTGTGAGATGACCAAGATAGAGGCTGAACCAAATGGAGCCGCTGAAACGGCTGAAATACCCTCTTCTCCTGAGATCTCGATAATCTCATGGTTAGGCAAGAAAGGAACCAAATGTGCTGCTACGCCGATTGGACCCATACCTGGACCACCACCACCGTGAGGAATACAGAAAGTCTTGTGTAAGTTCAAGTGACAAACGTCTGCACCAATGAAGCCTGGGCTAGTCAAACCTACCTGAGCATTCATATTTGCACCGTCCATATATACTTGACCACCATTCTCGTGTATGATATTACAGATCTCAACAATCGGTTCTTCGAATACACCGTGAGTCGATGGATAAGTAACCATCAAAGAATTCAGGTTAGCCGAATGTTCAGTAGCTTTAGCTTTTAAATCTTCAACATCGATATTACCACGATCGTCACATTTAACCACCACCACTTTCAGACCTGCCATAGAAGCAGATGCTGGGTTGGTACCATGCGCTGATGCAGGGATCAAACAGATATTTCTATCGAAATCTCCACGGCTATGGTGATAAGCACGGATTACCATTAATCCAGCGTATTCACCTTGTGCACCAGAGTTTGGTTGGAAAGACATCTTAGCGAATCCTGTGATTTCACATAACCAATCATTCAATTCATTGATCAATTGCATGTAACCAGATGTTTGATCAACTGGTGCAAATGGATGCAATCCACCGAATCTAGCCCAAGTAACTGGAACCATCTCGGTTGTTGCATTCAATTTCATGGTACATGATCCCAATGGAATCATAGAGTGGCATAATGAAAGGTCTTTCGCCTCTAATGATTTGATATAACGAAGCATTTCACTCTCTGAGTGGTAGCTGTTGAATACTGGGTGAGTCAAGTACTCAGAAGATCTTTCTAAGTGCTCCGGAATGGAAGTTCCTAATTCCTTAACGATAGCGTCCATATCCACATCAGTGATGTGCTTGCCCTTAACCTTAGCAAATACTTTCACGATGGTTTGGATATCATCAAAAGTGGTTGTCTCATCGATAGAGATACCTACTGTACCATCTTGGTAGAAGAAGTTAAGTTCATGGTTCAAAGCTTCGCTTTTCAATCCATCAACTTCCTTGCCTACATCAAAACGAAGGGTATCGAAGTAAGATTCATTGACTTGTTTGTAGCCTAATGCTTGGATTGCTTTATCAGCTAATTTTGTCAAGTCATTGATACGGGAAGCGATGTTTTTGATTCCTTTTGGACCGTGGTATACAGCATAGAAGGAAGCCATGATAGCTAACAAAGCTTGTGCTGTACAGATATTTGAAGATGCTTTATCTCTACGGATATGTTGCTCACGAGTTTGAAGCGCCATACGTAGTGCGTATTCTCCGTTTGAATCAGAAGTAACACCAATGATTCTTCCTGGAATATTACGTTTATAAGTGTCTTTAGTTGCAAAGAATGCTGCATGCGGGCCACCAAATCCCATTGGTACACCAAAGCGTTGGGAGTTACCCACAACAACATCAGCACCCCATTCTCCCGGAGGAGTCAACAAAGCCAATGACATTAAGTCTGTACCAACACATACAGTAATGTCTTTATCATGTGCATAGGCCGTAAATTCTTTATAGTCATTTACCGTACCGTCAGCTGCAGGATATTGAATATATGTGGCGTACACATCGTCTGTTAAGTTCTCTACAGTTAAATCAGCAACACGTATCTCAACGCCGAAAGGAACGGCTCTGGTTTGCAATACATCTAATGTTTGAGGATATACGTTTGGAGTTACCAAGAACACATTAGCATCCTTGTTTTTGCGTGTGCTGTACAGCATGAACATACCTTCTGCGGCAGCAGTTGCTTCATCCAATAGGGAAGCATTTGCGATTTCTAAACCAGTTAGGTCTGAAACCATGGTTTGGAAGTTCAATAGGGCTTGCAAACGTCCTTGAGCAATTTCCGCTTGGTAAGGAGTATATTGTGTATACCATCCTGGATTTTCAAATACATTACGTTGGATAACCCCAGGAAGGATCACATCGTTATATCCCTGACCGATATAAGATTTGAATACCTTGTTCTTTTCAGCTATTTGAGCTATTTTTTCCAAATACGCAACCTCACTAAGTGCAGGAGGAAGGTTCAAAGCTTGTTTCTTACGAATCTGTGCAGGAACGGTCTGATCGATCAATTCATCCAAAGAACCCACTGAAAGCACGTTCAACATTTCCTCTACTTGCGCAGAACTTGGACCATTATGGCGATCCTCAAATTTTTCTTGGTAAAATATGTTACTCATTTTAAGTATTAATTGTAACTTTTGAGACTGATTAACTATCTGTTATCCAAAATATTTCAACAGGATTTCTGTGTAAAAATTTTGATGTGCAAAGATACGCTTTTTATAGGTAATTTTAAGGAGTCCACCCGCTCGAAAAACTTTTATTAACACATCAATCGATTGCACATTTCTTTAAATTCCAAACAACAATAGCAGCAATATTTTATCAATGTAACATCCGTTAGGTCCTTTTGCTTCAAAAGACCTAAATGCAATTCCTGTTATACCTGGGGCGGCTAATGGAAGAATTGACACAGCCATTAAAAAAAAGGCAAATAAACCTCAAAAACATTCCATTTTCTGCATTGAACACCCCTGATTTCATACTTTAATTCCAGCATTAAAGCTCTTGATGTTAAATATTTACAATAATTTTCATCGGCAATTTTAAGATAGGAATCTTTACTAATTTAGGCCTGAATCAATTAATAAATTATATGCTTAAATTAAACGTGAGGAATGAATCCGATCGCTTGAGCGCTGTAATTCTAGGGATTGCCAATCACAATGGTCCGACTCCCACAGCAGCAGAAGCTTATGACCCCAAGTCATTGGAACATATCCTCGCAGGTACTTACCCCACTGAGCCAGACATGGTTCATGAACTTGACCAGTTCAAACAGGTTCTCAATAAATATGGAGTAGAGGTCTATCGTCCGGAAACAATCCCCAACCTTAATCAAATCTTTACGAGAGATATAGGTTTTGTCATTGATGATTACTTCGTGAAATCCAATATCCTGCCCGATAGAGCAGAGGAATGGGAAGCCATCCTGTACATTATCGATCAAATTGACCCCGAAAAGCTGATCACCGCCCCTGAACACATCCATATGGAAGGCGGAGATGTGATCCTCTGGAAAGATTATGTCTTTATCGGAACCTATTCCGGCGCGGATTATTCTGAAATAAACACCGCTAGGACAAACCATCAAGGTGTTGAGTTCATCAAGGAGAAATTCCCAAATAAAACGGTAATGGGTTTTGATCTGATCAAATCCATGACAGATCCTCGTTCAAATGCCTTACACTTGGATTGCTGCTTTCAGCCGATTGGCGAAAATAAAGCCATAATATATCCAGGCGGGTTCAGAAACCAAGAAGACTTTGAGTTCTTGCTGGAATTGTTTTCTGAAGAGAATGTATTCCAAATCACTGCAGATGAAATGTACCAGATGTTCTCAAATGTCTTTTCCATCTCCCCTACAGTCATCGTTAGTGAGCAAAGATTTGCAAGGCTGAACAATTGGCTCCGAGAACAGAATTTCATTGTGGAGGAAATCCCTTATCATGAAATCGGAAAACAGGAAGGTCTCTTGCGCTGCTCAACCCTACCTCTAATCAGAAAATAGCCATGCAAACAACAAATACAATCTTAATGGTTCGCCCTTTCTACTTCCGTAGAAATGAAGAAACGGCTGTAAATAACTTCTTCCAAGCGAAAAATGAACGCAACGACAGGCTTTCTGACCTTGCGGTCACTGAGTTTGACAACTTTGTCAGCATCCTTAAAAATGCAGGTGTCAAGGTTTTTGTTGTTCAGGACCCTGGCAAATTAGATACCCCCGACAGCATCTTCCCTAACAATGTCATTTCATTCCATGTCAATAAGAGCATTATCTACCCAATGTTTGCTGAAAACAGAAGAAATGAAAGACAATTAAATTATTTAGGAAAACTGGACCAAGCGGGAACTCATTACGAAACGGTTCAAGACTATACCACTTACGAAGACCAGAACAAGTTCTTGGAAGGCACAGGCTCCATGATCTTGGACAGGGTAAACAAGATTGCCTACTGCTCCTTATCTGACCGCGCAAATGAAGAACTATTCCATATATTCTGCAAGGATCAAGGTTATACGCCTTTGGTTTTCCATTCCACACAGCAGGTTGGCGAAGCCTACCTTCCAATCTACCACAGCAATGTGATGATGTCCGTAGGCACAAACTTCAGTCTGATCTGTTTGGAGGTAATTAGGAATCCGGAGGAAAGGGAATTGCTGGTTTCAAGCTTGAAAAACACAGGCAAAGAAATCATAGTGATCACGGAAGATCAAATGAATCATTTTGCTGGAAATATTTTGGAAGTCAGGAACATTGATGGTGATCCGATAATCTGTATGAGCACCCAAGCCTTCGAGTCCTTTGAGGAGGAACAGATTGAAGCGCTAGAAAAGCACGGCAGGATAGTCCATGCACCTTTGTTTAGTATTGAAAAATATGGTGGCGGAAGCGCCAGATGTATGATGGCTGAGGTTTTTTAACCTCAGCTATTAAAAACTGTCCTTAGCAATTTCCCTTCTCACCCTACTCAAGCTCTCGGGCGTAATGCCCAGATAGGATGCAATCATCCATTGCGGTACTCGCAACAGCAGATTAGGATAGAGTTCGATAAATTCCAAATAGCGTTCTTTGGCAGTCATCGCCAATAAAGAATTGATCCTGCGCTGAAGGTAATACACACTCCTCTGTAGGGACCTCTCAGTAAACATGGCAAATTCTAATCGTAATTTTGCCGCCTCAGCGAAGAACTTCGGATGCAAAAACACGACCTTACTCGGCTCAATCGCCTTGATATAATACAAGGAAGGCTCATCAAAATAAACACTCGAGCGATCACCCATCAACCAATTCTCTGGAGCAAACTGGAGAATGTGCTCCACACCCTTTTCATCCAAGGACAAAAACTGCAATAGACCTTCTTCCACAAACAAAAAGTGCTTGCACACCTCTCCTGCCCTCAAAATATATTGATTGTGCGATAATTCCCTAAACTCAAAAAAAGGAAGCAGCTGTTCGAAATCACTATCCGTCAAAAAAGCTTTTTCTGTATAGTATTTATAGAAATTACTCTTCAATAACTCTTCCATTTGCATATTAATATAGTATAGTGAATTTAAAGTCTAATGGGTTAAAAGTCTTAACAAGGTCAGGGATCAGTTCCTTTCCATGTTTCAGATATAGCTCAGCGAAATTATCGGTTCGCTCCTGCAGAGCGCCTCCAGGAAAGAGTTTTTCCTTGATTCTGTCGATCTGTATCAAGGCATCCTGATGGTTCCTTTTCTCGGCTTTCAGCAGTTTCTTCTCTAGATTATTGACTGCTTTTTTCAGTCTCGCCTTGACCGCATCAGTACTCGGCCCTAAACTAGGGTCAATCTTATGCGCTCTCAACTTTATCTTTCCGAATATAGCATTGAACTCCATCCATTCATCCTGCAAATTCAACCGATGCTTGGTAATCCGCTTCACATAATCCTTCTTCAAAGTCTCAGAAGGCTTAAAGATGCTCTTGAAAGTAAAGTCTAATCTAAAGATTTTACCAGCCATCTGATCATCAGTGATCAAAGCAGAATTACGAGGGATTAAAATAGGAAATGGCACCTTATACTGATCAAAATTAGCTTTTAACTGCAACCAATAGACAATTTCAGCTCCTCCACCAATATAGGCCAAGTTCGGAAGGATGACCTCTTCATACATGGGGCGCATCACGACATTCGGACTAAATCTTTCCGGATGTGCATGGATCTCCTTCTTGATCTCCTCTTCGGTAAAATATATCCCTTGATGCAAAATCTCAAATTTCCCATCCTCCGTACGAACGATCCTTTCCCGGAAATCATCCGTTAGATAGAAAAAGTTGATCTCACGAGAATGAACCTGAGTCGCAAAACCCTTATCCTTTAATTGCTCAGAAGTCTTTTCAATAGCTTTAAAGCTCTTTTCTTTCAGAATATCCTCCTCCATGATTGGAGCGAATAATTTCTTTAATTCCTTACGGTCCGCGTCAATAATGATCAGACCATATTGCTTAAACAGGGAATTAACAAAGGTTCTGGTGGCATCTGCCAAATTCAGCCCTTTCAAATAAGCCTCTTCCACAAGCTCGGTTAGCTCCGTTGCATTATCAGAAAGCCCAAAGGTATTGCAGTATTGTTTAACGGTATCCACGATACTCGCCGTATCCATTCGACCGGTCGCCGAGTGCGATTCCACATCCCAAAGAATCTTTTTGCCAAAAGCCTTGGTATGGTTTATTTCCTCGAAATCATGATCTTCCGTCGCCATCCAATACACCGGTACAAACTCATTTTCAGGAAATTCCTTCTTCAAGTCCTGAGCCAATTTAATGGCAGTCACGATCTTGAAAATAAAGTATAAAGGTCCCGTGAATATATTTAATTGGTGGCCAGTGGTAACTGTATAGGTGTTATTATCCTTTAATCGGATGATGTTCTGCGCCACTTCCGGAGAGGAAGACAACAGATCTCCATATTGATCAGTTAAAATTTTAGTTAATAATTCCCGATGTGCAAACCCTTTCTTTTTGCCGATCTGATCCTTAAAACCCGCTATATCAGGCTTATTTCCATAAAATGGAGCAAGATGCTCATTATGGTTCAGATAGGCAATTAAGGTTTTGGAGAAACTATTAGTGTCGCTGTAATCAATATATGTGGCTTTCATCTACCTCTTTTAAACTTTTACAAATGTATAGGCATTTAGTATACAAAATACAAAAATTTAAAATAAGCCCGACTAGTTGCCACAAATGTTATAGTTATTTGACAATATTTCCGTACAAGTCAAAGTCTTCTGCACGGTCAACCTTCACCTGAACAAAGTCTCCAATGCGGGCATAGTTGGATTTCGCTTCCAATACCACCTCATTGTCAACCTCAGGAGAATCATATTCAGTCCTACCGATAAAATAATCACCGTCTACCCTATCCACCAACACTTTATAGGTATTTCCAACTTTATCTTGATTGATTTCATAAGAAATTCCTTGCTGAACTTCCATGATCTGATCCACACGATCCTGTTTTACTTCCTCAGGCACATCGTCCTCAAGGCTATGCGCATGTGTTTTTTCTTCATGCGAATAAGTAAAACAACCCAAACGATCAAATCTGGTTTCCTCTACCCACTCCAACATTTCCTGGAAGTCTCCTTCCGTCTCTCCTGGATAACCACAGATCAATGTTGTTCTCAAAGCAATATCAGGAACTTTATCACGGATTTTGTTTACTAGATCGATCTGCTTTTGTTTGCTTGTTCCTCTACGCATAGAAGTCAGCATGCGATCCGAGATATGCTGCAATGGCATATCCAAGTAGTTACAGATATTGGAACGTTCGTTCATGGCATCCAAGATATCCATCGGGAAACCGGAAGGATAAGCATATTGCAAACGGATCCAATCAATTCCTTCCACATCCGATAAATGGCGCAACAGGTCCGATAAATTACGTTTACCGTAAATATCCAGCCCATAATAAGTCAGATCCTGAGCGATCAAGATCAACTCTTTGGTACCATTAGAAGCCAAGAATTTAGCCTCTTTTACCAGATCATCAATAGATTTAGACACATGCTTTCCTCGCATCAATGGGATGGCACAGAATGAACAAGGCCTATTACAGCCTTCCGCAATCTTGAAATAAGAAAAATGGGAAGGGGTCGTCAATAGACGCTCACCAAGTAATTCATGTCTATAGTCCGCACCGATACTGGAAAGAAGATCAGGAAGATCATTCGTTCCAAAAAAAGCATCCACATTAGGGATTTCAGATTGCAATTCCGGCTTGTATCGTTCTGATAAACAACCCGTAACAATTACTTTATTAACTTTCCCTTGGTCTTTTAATTCTGAAAATTGAAGGATGGTGTCAATGGATTCCTGTTTGGCATTATCGATAAAACCACAGGTATTGATCACCACGATATCATTAATTTGGATATTGGAAGCTTCGTGGACTACTTCCATCTGATTGCCCTTTAATTGGCCCATCAGCACCTCGCTATCATGTATGTTTTTAGAGCAGCCTAAGGTCACCACGTTCACACGTGGCTTTGCCTGTACAGGAGCCGTTTTTGATTGTTTCGTTTTCATATTATACTGTAGCCTACTTGAATAGTGAGTCTACAAATTCTTTTTTGTTAAATAACTGCAAATCACCGATCTTCTCTCCCACTCCAATGTATTTAACCGGAATTTTAAACTGATCCGAGATCCCTATGACAACACCACCCTTGGCCGTACCGTCCAATTTTGTCAAAGCCAAAGCATTGACATCCGTTGCTTGAGTAAATTGAGTCGCTTGTTCAATCGCATTTTGACCAGTTGAAGCATCCAATACCAATAAAATTTCATGAGGAGCATCAGGAATAACCTTTTGCATCACATTTTTGATCTTGGTCAACTCGTTCATCAGCCCCACTTTATTATGAAGCCTACCAGCAGTATCTATTATGGCCACATCATCTCCATTCGCTACAGCGGACTTTACGGTGTCAAAAGCAACCGATGCAGGATCTGAACCCATTGGCTGTGCAACAACGCGCACACCAACCCGATCACCCCACAATTGGATTTGATCTACCGCAGCAGCCCTGAAAGTATCAGCAGCACCAAGTACCACCTTGTTTCCTGCTTCTTTCAGTTGATGCGCAAGCTTTCCGATTGTTGTGGTCTTACCTACTCCATTTACCCCTACTACCATGATCACGTATGGCTTTTGGTTGCCATATTCAAATGATTCAAAGTCATTGCTGTTGTTTTCAGCCAATAAACCTTGAATTTCATCCTTCAACAGACGATTCAGGTCATCCGTAGTGACATATTTGTCCTGAGCAGCACGCTTTTGGATACGGTCTACAATCTTTAGGGTTGTCGTAACGCCTACATCAGATGTTACCAGAACCTCCTCCAAATTATCCAACACTTCGTCATCAATGGTAGACTTCCCTACTACTGCTTTCGTAATCTTGGAGAAAAAACCTTCCTTGGTTTTCTCTAAACCTTTGTCCAAAGCCTCTTGAGCTTCAGGTGTCTCTTGCTTCTTTTTAAAAAAATCAAATAATCCCATGATGGATGTGTTATAGATAAAGGATCTGAATCGTATCAAAGATACTTAAATACAGGATACTAAAAAAGCCCTTTTGGTGCTCCCAAAACGGCTAATTATAAGATTTTTAAAGAAAAACTTTAAAAAAAGGAATATCTAACTGCTTATTTAGAAGCCGCAGCAACAACCTCTTTTACTTTGTCATTGTGTACCATACTTTCTTTGAAAGTATAAGCGCCAGTTTTTGCAGATTTTGTAGTGATAATTACTTTAGTAAACTCTTTACCACCACCTTTTTGTAATGATGCAACTGCTTTCTTTGCCATGGTATTATATTTTTAATATGGACCTTAAAGACCCAATCCGTTAATTACTTAATTTCTTTGTGAACTGTTACTTTTCTCAATACAGGGTTGAATTTTTTCAACTCCAAACGCTCAGTTGTGTTCTTTTTGTTCTTTGTGGTAATGTAACGAGACATTCCTGGAAGACCACTTTCTTTGTGCTCAGTACATTCTAAGATAACTTGTACTCTATTTCCTTTTTTTGCCATTGCCTTACTTTATTTAAACCCTCACGGGTGAATTTCATGATTCTATTTTCTGCTGATATAACAGGCTACTATCTATTAAATGTGACCTTTTTTAATAAACTTGTCGATAGCTGCTGTAATACCGTTCTTGTTGATGGTTTTAATAGCCGAAGTAGATACCTTTAGAGTAATCCAACGATCTTCTTCTGGAATATAAAAACGCTTGGTCTGTAAATTAGGATAGAATTTACGCTTAGTCTTAACGTTCGAGTGTGATACGTTATTTCCCTTTAATGCCGTCTTGCCTGTTAAATCACAAATTCTTGACATGATATTCGATTTTTTATTGTTGTTCTAATTCAATTATCGTTCCTCAGAAACGAGTGTGCAAATATCTATATTTCTTTTGGGAAATACAATAATAAATAGCGAATTATTTTAAAATAATCTAGGAATAGGGCAGAAGTCAACAAAAATACTGTATTTTGCATTATATTTTGCGCCACGGCTCATAATAGTTTTCAACAATTCACAATGAACAAGTATTTATTACGAGGATTAGCTTTCACTTTGCTGGGAATAATCTGTATCTATTATGGTACCATCCTCATGGAATCCGACAACGTTTGGTATAAACCGCTCCTTGTTGTCGGCGTAGTCGCTTTCGGATTCGGCTTTATTACCTTTATTTATCGCTTGTTCAGAAAGATCGACCGTAATTCACTTTTGGACGATAGAAAATCCAAGAAGAACAAAAAATAGGGTAGAACCTGATGCTGCAACAAACCAAAGGAATCACCTTAAAAGTTACCAATTACTCCGAAAGTAGCGTCGTAGCTCAGATTTATACGGAGGTGCTTGGCTTGCAATCTTACCTGATCAACGGTGCCAGAAAACCAAAAGCCAAAATCCCGTTCAATATGCTCCAACCATTCCACCTGTTGGAAATGGTGGTCTATAATAAGGAAAACAACAATCTGCAAAGGATCAAGGAAGCCCAACAGCTTCCTCCGCTCAAAAGCATTCCCCTCGACATCGTAAAGAGTTCCATTGCCATGTTCTTGAATGAAGTCCTGTATAAGGTCCTCAGGCATCAGCACCCAGAGCCCCAACTTTTCCAATTTTTGGAGAATGCCATTATTTGGCTCGATGAAAGCAAAGAGGGATTAGCAAATTACCATTTGGTCTTCTTGGCAAAACTGAGCCACTATCTCGGTTTTAAACCAATCATCCAAGATCTGCCGTATTTTGATTTGATGGAAGGTCGGTTTTCCAATAGCTTGCCAGCGCATTTTCATGTCCTGCAAGAACCGTACAGCACTTATTTCAGGGAAATTTTACAAAGCAGCTTTACGAATTGTAACAAAATTAAGCTGAGCCGCCCAGATCGGACTTATCTTCTGCAAAAAATCATCGATTATTATCGTCTTCATACAGAGAACTTTGGCGAGATCAATTCGCTCTATATCCTAGAAGAAATCTTCGGAAATTAAAGCCATGAAAAAACCCGTTGAGTTGGTACTCGACGGGCTTCCACAATAAATATATATTGAATCTAATTTTTTAGATAAGCTTTACATTTACCGCGTTTAGTCCCTTACGACCTTGTTGTACTTCGTAAGAAACATGGTCGTTTTCACGAACCTTGTCTACTAATCCAGAAACGTGAACGAAAATTTCACTCTCGCCAGAATTTGGAATGATGAAACCGAAACCTTTGGCTTCATTAAAGAATTTTACTACTCCTTCTTGCATAATAATTACTATTGTTTTTTTTTAAAGGTATCATTATTTTTTGAATACCAATTAAATTTAATCGTTAAATCTACCAAACATTTTTCAAATTATTTAGCAATTTCTTTTCGCCGACAATTTGGAAAGGTTTTTGCCATGAACAATTTATTTAAAATTATTATGAAAAAATTAATTACACTATTTGCGCTGGTTGGTATGATTACCACATTGAGCGCCCAAACTATTAATATGGAAAACACTAGGAGAGTAGCAACCCGCGGTTATGCTGAAAAAGAAGTGACTCCGGATATCATCTATCTATCCATTTCTTTGAAAGAGTATTACCAAGATGGAAACACAAAGAAAAAGGTTGCTATTGACCAACTTGAAAAACAACTTTTTGATGCAGCAATGAAAAATGGCGTCAAAAAAGAAGACTTTACTGTACAGAACATCTACAGTTATAATGCTGAAACAAAAAAGAAAAACAACGAACTATTACAGGCTAGACAGTACAGGATCAAGGTTACTAATCTGAATAACTTAAATCCTATGTTGGAAGAAGTAGATGCTAAAGGTTTGCAGAGCACCAATATCTCGGGCTACGATCATTCTCAAAAGAAAGAGATCGAAAAAGAACTAAAAACCCTTGCTGTACGTGATGCTAGAACAAATGCTGAAATCCTTGCAGCGGCAGATGCTGAAAACGTAGGAAAAGTAATCATGATCAATGATAACAGCAGCATGAGCTGGAATGATATCCTGCCTCAACCTCGTATGTACGCCATGTCCGCAAAAGCTCGCAACAATGAAATGGATGCTGCAGATCAAGGTTTGGACCTAGAGGTTAAACAAATCAAGCTTACTTGTAACATCGATGCCGTATTCGCGCTGAAATAACAATGGAGAAACGACCTTCATATAATTTACAGAAGATTGATAAGGATTTTCAATGGGTAAAACGACTATCTGTCCTGATGGATAGTCGTTTCCGCATTGGAAACTTTCGCTTCGGACTGGACCCCATCTTGAATTTTATTCCCTTTGGGGGTCAGATTGCCACTTTCATTATTTCTTTGGTCCTGGTATCTGTTATGTACAGAAACGGAGCAAGCAGTAAAGTAGCCGTAAAAATGTTGCTCAATGTCACTTGGGATGCTCTTTTGGGCTCCATTCCGATCTTTGGGAATGTTTTCGACTTCTTTAACAAAGCCAACGAAAAAAATGTCAAGCTCCTGCGAGAACATTATTACGACAATAAACATCAGGGCAGTGCCAGAAACATCCTGATAACCTTAGGTATCGTTATTTTTATCGGCATTATCCTGTTTATTTATGCCATGTATGCCCTCACAATTTGGTTGTTTGGCTTGATATTTTAATCCAATCTCTTCAAAATAATCTATTTTTGTAGCTATGAGCAAAACAAGAATCTTTGCCTTATTAGGGGTGGTCATCATGTTGGTCGCGGTTTTTACCAATCCTTCCAAGGAAAAAATCAACGAAAAACTGAACCTGAAAGCTAAAGAAATCCTCAAGAAACAATTGGACTACAAACATAAGGACGCTGTAGACTTTGGTATGATGCTGGTTGGAGACCAGGTAGTCAATGAATTTGTGAACAATTACACTTACACTGAAAATTACTACCTTTTTTCACTTTGCAAGATCAATTGGAACAGTGAAAAGATTACCATCGGAGGAGGGGCATTCGGTGAGGTTTGGATCAGTTCCAAAATCGATGAAAAAGCCGAAATGTTAATCGACGCTTTAAAGCGATAACCATGCTTGAGATTTTATTTGAAGATGAGGACTTTGTTGCAATCAACAAACCACATGGACTATTGGTCCATAAATCCTCCATTGCTGCAGATACATCTGAGTTTGCTCTTCAGCTCCTAAGGGATCAAATCGGCAAGAAAGTATATCCAGCACACCGTTTAGACCGCAAGACCGCAGGTGTGCTTTTATTTTCCTTGAACAAGGAAATGGACAGCGCCATACAAACCGCGTTTTCCCAAAACTTAGTCAAAAAAGAATATTTGGCTGTTCTCCGTGGTCACACCGATCCCGAAGGAACCATTGATTACCCATTAAAAAAGGAAAACGGCACCATTCAGGAGGCTCTGACCAATTACCAAACATTGGTTACCACAGAAATAGACCTTCCTTTCGGTAAATTTCCAACATCCAGGTACTCCCTAGTCCTAGCCAAACCAGAAACGGGCAGGATGCACCAATTGCGCCGACACTTTGCCCATATTTTCCATCCCATCATCGGCGATAGACCCCATGGCTGCAACAAACAGAACAAACTCTGGAAAGATACCTTCCAGCACGACACCATGCTGCTACACGCCAAATCACTCGCTTTCACTCACCCCAAAACACAAGAAAACATCTTTATCCAAGCCCAGATCCAACCGGAGTTTGAAAGGGCATTAACCATCTTGGAAATTAGATATGAGTATTGAGATTGGAGTATTGAGAGATCAAAATCGCTAAACCTTGCTTAAAGTACACAAAAGCCGAAATTAAATTTCTCATATCTCACATCTCATATCTCAATACTAAATCCTCATTAATTTTCCTATGTTTGTAACAACAAAAAACTCATTGATTTAACATGAAAAAAACTGCGTTAACTGACGTTCATATCGCTTTAGGTGCGAAGATGGTTCCTTTCGCCGGATTTAATATGCCAGTTCAATATACTGGTATCAACGACGAACACGAAACGGTGCGTACCGCTGTAGGGATGTTTGACGTTAGCCACATGGGAGAGTTTATCTTAAAAGGCGAAAAAGCACTAGATCTTATCCAAAAAGTCTCTTCTAACGATGCCTCAAAACTATATGACGGAAAAGTTCAATACGGCTATCTTCCAAACGAAAATGGTGGTATTGTAGATGACTTCTTAACTTACAAGATTGATGACAAAACCTATCTTTTGGTAGTAAACGCATCAAACATTGATAAAGACTGGGATTGGATCAGCAAATTCAACACAGAAGGCGTAGAGATGAAAAACATCTCCGACGAAACTTCTCTTTTCGCTGTTCAAGGTCCTAAAGCTGCTGATGCACTTCAAAAATTAACAGATATCGACTTGGCGCCAATGGAATACTATTCCTTCCAAAAAGGTGTGTTTGCTGGTGTAGAAAACGTATTGGTTTCTGCTACGGGCTATACAGGTGCTGGTGGTTTCGAAATCTATGTTGCAAATGAAAATGCAGAGAAAGTATGGAACGCTATCATGGAAGCAGGTCAAGAATTTGGCATTAAACCTATCGGACTTGGTGCGAGAGATACCTTACGCCTAGAAATGGGTTTCTGCCTTTACGGAAATGACATCGATGATAACACTTCTCCTTTAGCAGCTGGCTTAGGTTGGGTTACTAAGTTCAGCAAGGACTTCGTAAACTCTGAAAACCTAAAAGCAGAAAAAGAAAAAGGTGTTTCCCAAAAACTGGTAGGATTTGAAATGATCGACAGAGGTATTCCTCGTCATGATTATGAAATCGTAGATGCTGAAGGAAACAAGGTCGGACGTGTTACTTCTGGAACACAATCCCCATCTTTGAAAAAATCCATTGGTTTAGGTTATGTTGATGCAGCATTTGCTAAAGAGGGAACTGAGATCTTTATCTCTATCCGTAACCAACCTATCAAAGCGATCGTAAGAAAACCTCCATTTGTAAAATAAGGTTCAAAACATAAAATGAAAAAGGGCTATTTTTTAGCCCTTTTCTTTTGTTGTCTCATTTCTTGTTGCGCCAGCTTCGCCTTTTCCTCTTGTTTTGCCTTCACATCTCGGCTCACCTGTTTTAACAGCACCACCTTCAGATAGATCAACAATACCAATAAGGCAATGGATATACCCAAATACAGTATCTGTCCGCTATTATAACCTGCCCATGCGCTCAATACCAAAAACACAATCCCTAAATTGAGCAGTAAATTCAAGATAAACTTCTTCGTCATTTCTTCTTTATTACTTTAAAACCTGTAACTCGTTCCCGAATAAAATAAAAATACACTATTCCAGCCAAAATATTCCCCATAATAACGAATAATGCCAAGATCATCCGTTCTCCATTGCTAATTCTAGTGGACCGCATGATCTCCAACAACACTAAAACCACCCATATTAAGGAGAGAACCATCGAGATGCTCAATAGGATAGGAGCATAGCCTACTCGCAGGACAAAAAATAAGATAGAAAGGATATAAAAAGCCAGACTAAATAGGAATGCCTGTTTAGTCTGGTGGAATAATTTATTCATGAAGCAAAGTTAAGGATAAAATCCCGTCCTCGTTTATGGGAAGATACCCAATTCCTTATAGGATTCTCCAACTTTGTTGATCGCACAGATAAATGCTGCTGTCCGCAGGTCTTCAACCCCATCCATGCTTTTCCAGATCTGATGGATTTCATGGTAGGAACCAATCATGGTGTCCTCAAGACCTGAATACACCAAGTCAACCTCATCTGGACCTCTCAAAATGATCTTACGCTCCAACTTGGAAACCTTTTGGTTGGTCATGGACTCGATGATATTCAAGATTTCAGCATACATGTTTTCGCTGAATCTCTTTTCAAGACGACCATAGCGCACATGGCTTAAGTTTTTCAACCATTCAAAATAAGAAACGGTAACCCCGCCAGCATTTAAATAGATATCCGGGATCACTAATTTCCCTTTTCTATTAAATACCTCATCAGCTTCAGGTGTCAATGGCCCATTTGCTGCCTCGCCAATGATTTGCGCTTGTACTCTTTCCGCATTATCGCCATTGATCACAGATTCCAAGGCTGCCGGAATCAAGATATCACATGGTTGTTCTAAACCTTTTGCAGACTCTTCAATATTGGTTGCACCAGGGAAATTCAAGATAGAACCTGTTGCCTTTCTATGTGCAACAACTTCTTCTAGGTCTAAACCATTTTCATTATAGATCGCACCTTCATATTCGATCAAACCAACAAGGATCGAACCTCCTTCTTGAAAATATTTAGCAGCATGGTAACCCACATTTCCTAAACCTTGTACAATTACTTTCTTGCCTTCAACTCCTGTAGTCAATCCCAACTTGGCCATATCCTCTTCAATCTTACAAGCCTCCTTCACCCCAAAGAACACCCCTAATCCAGTGGCCTCAGTACGGCCTCTTACCCCACCTTGAGAAACCGGTTTTCCGGTTACACAAGCTTGTGCATTGATTTCATTCGGGTTCAATGTCGTATAGGTATCCACGATCCAGCTCATTTCACGTGCTCCGGTACCATAATCTGGCGCCGGCACATCCGTTCCTGGTCCAATAAAGTTCTTTTTAACCAATTCCGTCGTGTAGCGACGGGTAATTTTTTCTAATTCATACTCTGAATACTTCTTGGCATCGATTTTCACACCTCCTTTAGCACCACCAAACGGAACGTTTACTATGGCACATTTATAGGTCATTAAAGATGCTAACGCCATCACTTCATCCTGATCCACTTCCATGCTGAAACGGATACCACCTTTACAAGGCAGCTTATGATGTGAATGCTGTACACGATATGCTTCTATTACTTCCACATTATCGCCGATCTTAACTGGAAATCGAACGCGCAAGATGGAATTACATGCTTTGATTTGTTCTAGGATGCCAGGGGAAAACTTGGTGAACTTGGCCGCTTTATCAAAATTCCGACCCACTCCTTGAAAGAAGCTGAAAGTTGTGTTTGATTGATTTGACATAAAAATATGTTTTTGTTTATTCTTGGAATAATACTATAAAGTTAGCTCTTTTAATATTTTAATAATAGGCAAGAAAATAAAAACATTATTTTTAAATATATTCTAAAGATAGGTGCTCAAAATTATTATTTAAGCAATAAATTGCCCTAAAAATAAAAAGCTCAAGGAATCCTTGAGCTTTTTATTGATTTACTGTTTCTTAATAAACATCCATCTCCGGATCAAAAGCTTCTTTCCAAGCTAAAATTCCGCCTTGTAGGTTGGATAAATTCGTGTAACCTTCTTGTTCTAAAAGCATAACAGCCTGAGCACTACGCTTCCCTGAACGGCAGTGGATAACCACCGGAATATCTTTTGAAATCTTTTCAGACTCAATCACAACTCCTGATAATGGAATGTTCACCCCATTCAGGTTCGATACTTCATATTCAAAAGGCTCACGAACGTCGATCAACTGAAACTCAACGTTGTGATCCATCATGTCCTTTAATTCTTGAACGCTAATTTCTTTCATAGTAAGCTTTTTATCAAATATATAAAATTTAGAATCAAAGGCCCTGCCAATAATATAGAATTTTTGTTAATTTCATCACAAACATTTTATTCATGAAAAAACTATTCTTAGCACTCGTATTTTCTGGCTTTTTATTCCAAATGAGCTCCGCTCAGCAAAAGCAGATTACAAGCACGGAAAATATTTCCAGAATCTTGAATACCCTTGCTTCTGACGATATGAGAGGTCGATCGGCTTTAAATCTAGCTGATATTGGCAAAGCAGCAGACTTTATCGCCGCAGAATTCAAAGATATTGGCCTTAAACCGTATGAAGGTGATAACTTCCGCCAATCCTTTCTAGTTAACCGTGGCAGGGTGACTGAACAAAGCGTGACCTTAGGGGATAAAAAACTAAAGGATGATGAATTTTTGATCGTAGGCAATTTAGACGAAGCCATTACCCAAAATACCCCTTCCGTAGAAACCATTAAGATTTCGGCAGAAGACGATTTTTCTCAAAAATTTAGGGAAGTCGTTCAACAGAACCCAAATAAGGTGATCGTATTGGTGGATAAGAAACATGCTCCATTTTTGGCTCGTTTCAAAAGAATCTACAATCGCGAGAGCATTGTAATCAAGGGCCAGGAAAAAGCTGCTGGAAGCCCTAAGGTTTTTATCATAGCTGATGAATTACCGGGAAGCCATGAAATCAAACAGACCCGCAAAACAGAAGAGTTCGATATGTTTAATGTGGCTGCTGTCCTTCCTGGTAAATCTAAACCCGATGAATATGTAGTGATTTCTTGCCATTATGACCATATCGGTATCTTACCTGCTGTAGAAGGAGATTCCATTGCAAATGGCGCTGATGATGATGCATCCGGCACAACAGCGATGATCGAATTAGCGAGATATTACAAGAAATTGAACAACAATGAAAGAACCATCATCTTTGTTGCTTTCACTGCGGAAGAAATCGGAATGTTTGGCTCTAAATACTTCTCCAACAATATCGATCCGGAAAAAGTAGTCGCCATGATCAATATCGAAATGATCGGAAAGGATTCTAAGTTTGGCCCTAATAGCTTGTATATTACAGGCTATAGCGCATCTGACCTAGGTAAATTGATGCAAGAGAATCTTAAGGGTTCTGCTTTCACCTTCCATCCAGACCCATATACCACCCAAAATCTATTCTACCGCAGCGATAATGCTGTTTTGGCGGCTTTAGGCGTGCCTGCACATACCTTCTCAACCTCCCAGATCGATAAAGACCAATATTACCACACCGTAAATGACGAAGTGGAAACTTTGGATATCAACAATATTAAATCCAGTATTGAAGCTATCGCAACGGGTGCAATTGGAATTATCAATGGAACTCAGACCCCAAGTAGGGTGGAGAAGCTTAGAGATTAAGAATTTCAAAGTAAAACAAGAAAAGACGGTCCATTGGGCCGTCTTTTTCTGTTTATATCTTGTATGAAATTTATTTCTGTTAATCCAGCTTCTTGCGCATCACGTAATCATCTAGCGTAAACTCATAATAGGGGATATCAACCTCTTGGATTACTTCAAAGCCTTGTTTCAAATAAAATTGATAGGCATTGTTGGAGCGGTTCACGTTTAGTTCCAAAGTATCTAAACCCAATTTCTTTGCCTCTTGCGCAGCATAATCGATCAATTGCTTTCCATAGCCCTTACCTTGAGTGCTTGGCAATAGATAAATCTTTTCGATTCTTAAAAGCTCTCCCTTGGGCACAATGCCAATAAAACCTACTGCATTTTTCTCTTCATACAAAAGATGAAAAGCAGTATTGTTTTGGATTGCTGTACTCAATACTTCCACTGAATACATCTTATCCAACATGAAATCGATCTGTTTCTTCGAAAGGATATTTTCGTAGGTAGGATACCAAATGGCATGAGCTAGATCATGGATTAATGCTGCATCCTCTATGTTGGCTTGTCTGATCTCGGTCATAGCTCTTCAGATATAATAAAATAGGACCCTTGCTGCGGAATGGAAACAAAACCATCGCTTGCGACAGCAAATACATTGTTTTCCAATGGTTTTAGGTTATGTCCTTCACCCAAATTTCCCTCGTAATGTTCAACATACAAATTAAAGCCTTTTGGAAGCCATTTCTCGTACTTTTTCACAAAAAGGCTTCTACCCTCGTTCCTGATAAGATTGATGTTGAAATCGCCTAAATAGGGCAAATATGGATTGATCTCCAGCTTTTCAGTCAGGATATTCACCGCAAAATTGCTTTTCTCTTGTAGATAAGCAAATAAGGGTTCAATATAAGGGCCTGAATAGGGGATAAGGGTAATATGTTCTTCAAGGATATTGGGTTCCAATCCTAGATTGTCCAGAACCACATCGATCTTAATTTCACGTGCTTTTAAGGATTCGTAATGGTCTGCCAGCGTAATAATGGTCGGACTCCACTCCAAGATTTGGTTTAAATATTCATCAACCAAGCAATCAGGATTTGCGATGAACAAAGCTGGTTCTTGATTCTCTCGAACGATGTGATGGGAAGACATAATTATTCTCCTAAATGACGCAGAGCAATATAGGACATCAGACCAATACTGGTTTGAAGTGCGGTTTCGTCGATATCAAAGGTCGAAGTGTGCACTGCCGACTGAATACCCTTGGCTTGGTTACCCGTTCCCAGTCTATAGAAACAAGCATTTGTTTCTTGGGAATAATAGGCAAAATCCTCTGCTGCTGGCCATAGATCAAGCTCAACCACATTCTCATGGCCTAGGTAATCCTGTGCGTACGAACGGGCAGCTTCTGTAATCTTAGGCTCATTGATCAAGAAAGGATAACCTTTTCTGATTTCAAAATCACAGCTGGCACCCATACCTTCTGCAATACCAACAGCCATCTTATGCATTTTCTCATGGGCTTCCGCTCTCCACTTTTCGTCAAAGGTCCTGAAAGTACCTTCCAGGTACACCTCTTCAGGGATTACGTTCGTAGCGCCATTTCCAATGATCTTGCCCCAAGACAATACCGAAGGGGTCCTCGGATCGGCAACACGGCTCACGATCTGCTGCATAGCGGATATGATCTGCGCTGTAATAGCGATAGGGTCTATATTTTGATGGGGTTGTGCACCATGACCTCCTTTTCCACGAACCGTCATAAACAATTCGTCGCAGGATGCCATATATTTACCAGAGCGGAAACCAACTTTCCCGGCCTCTATAAAGGGCATGACGTGCTGCCCCACTATCCCTTGAGGTTCTGGATTTTGCAATACCCCTTCCTTGATCATCAAGGAAGCGCCTCCCGGTAACCTTTCTTCTCCCGGTTGGAAGATAAGCTTCAAGGTTCCGCCAAATTCAGGTTTCAAATCGTTCAATATCTTAGCCACACCCAATAATGATGAGGTATGTACATCATGCCCACAGGCATGCATTACACCTACATTCTTGGAGCCATAAGATCTTCCTTCCACCTCTGTGATCGGAAGTGCATCCATATCTGCTCTCAGAGCTAGTACTTTATCAGAAGGTAAATCGCCTTTGATCAGGGCTACAACACCAGTATTGGCCATGGATTCGAATGGAATCTCTAGGTCGGTCAGCTCTTGTTTGATAAATGCCGAGGTATTGTATTCCTCAAAAGACAATTCAGGATTCTGATGTAGAAACCTTCTGTTGTTTACCGTGTCTTGAAAGTAAGATTGGGCTAAATCTTGAATTCTTTGTTTTGATATTGGCATGTTGATCCTCCACTATTGCCATGTCCAGACATCTTCGACAAAGACAAATACATTATTGTATCTGCCGCGAAGCTGTCTCATATATTCCGTAGCTGCGGAACGGCTTGTAAAGTCGCCTACTTTGACCCTATAGTTTGGTTCTACATAGTCTAGGTAAGCATTGATATCTGAATTCTGGCTTTGGAAACTACGCTGTACGTTTTCAGCATCCCTGCGGCTAGAACCAGAAAAGATCTGAACCCTAAAACCACGGACCTTCACACGGGTTGCGCGTGATTTATCAATGGTTTTAGGCTCCAGACTTACCGTCTTACTGGCGGTAGGATTTAAAGCATAGAATGAACGGAATTCTTGTAAAAGTCCAATTAAAGAATCCTTTTCAACAATTACTTTGTTCTCTTGTGCCTTTGATACTGATACGATGGCGAACAGCATCAAGAAGCTAACTATAAATCCTTTGTATTTCATTTTTTAATTAACCTTGTTTTCCGTGACAGTTTTTATACTTCAACCCAGAACCACAAGGACATTCATCATTTCTTCCAATGGCCTGATCCTTACGGATAGGTTGGGTAACTTGAGCTTCCTGTGTATTCAGGTCCTCTTCCGATACTCCAGTTGGAGAACTTAACTCTTCTTTTGTTTCTTTAACTTTTACCTTTGGCGCTTCTGGGCGTGCTGCTTGAATGTTTTGAGGTTCTTGCTGCTGTCCAGGAATCTCGCCTTTGAACAAGAAGCTAACAATATCTTTGTTCATGCCGGCCAACATTGTCTTAAACAAGTTGTAAGCCTCCATTTTATAGATAATGATCGGGTCTTTTTGCTCGTAACGCGCGTTCTGTACAGATTGTTTCAAATCATCCATCTCACGAAGGTGCTCTTTCCATGCCTCATCAATTAAAGCTAGAACAATGCCTTTCTCAAATGATTTGAAAACGTCTTTACCTTTACTTTCTACAGCTTTTTGCAAATTTGTAGCAACTTGAATGCCACGAATTCCATCTGTAAAAGGAACAATGATATTTTCTATCATACCACCACGCTCAGCAAGGACATTTGTCAATACTGGTAAAGTCTGCTCAGCGATGTTTACAGCCTTGCGGTGGTAATAATTGATTACTTGATCGAATAATTTGTCAACCAAAGTGGTTGCTGATTCACTTGCAAATTCTTCTTGTGTAATTTCTGGGTTGATTGCAAATACGCGGATCACTTCGATTTGGAATTCATCAAATGAATTGTCCTCTTTTGCCTCCAATACCACATCTTCAACTACATCATAGATCGTATTGTTCAAATCTACATCTAAACGCTCTCCGAACAATGCGTTCTTACGTTTAGTATAGATTACGGTACGTTGAGAGTTCATCACGTCATCGTACTCCAAAAGGTGCTTACGTGTACCAAAGTTGTTTTCCTCTACCTTACGTTGTGCACGCTCGATAGATTTGGTCAACATACCGTGTTGCATTACCTCGCCATCTTCAACACCCATTTTAACCATCAGGTTAGAAATACGCTCTGAAGCGAATAAGCGCATCAATGGATCTTCTAATGACACGAAGAATTGAGATGAACCTGGGTCCCCTTGACGTCCTGCACGACCTCTTAACTGACGGTCAACACGACGAGACTCATGGCGCTCAGTACCGATGATCGCTAAACCACCTGCATTGATTACCTCTTGGGTAAGCTTAATATCCGTACCACGACCTGCCATGTTGGTAGCAATGGTTACTTGGCCCGGACGACCTGCTTCTGCAACGATATCTGCTTCTTTTTGGTGAAGTTTCGCGTTCAATACGTTGTGTTTTACACCGCGTAACTTCAACATACGGCTCAATAACTCCGAAATCTCAACCGACGTCGTACCGACCAATACTGGACGGCCTTGTTCTGTCAAGGTCTGGATTTCTTGTGCTACCGCATTGTATTTCTCACGTGCCGTACGGTAGATCAAATCTTGACGGTCATCACGTTGAATAACTTTGTTCGTTGGAATTTCAACCACATCCAATTTGTAGATTTCCCAAAGCTCACCAGCCTCTGTTGATGCTGTACCGGTCATTCCCGATAGCTTATGGTACATACGGAAGTAGTTCTGTAAAGTAATGGTTGCATAAGTTTGGGTTGCATCCTCTACCTTTACGTTCTCTTTCGCCTCGATCGCTTGGTGTAATCCGTCTGAATAACGACGACCATCCATGATACGACCCGTTTGCTCATCAACGATCTTAACCTTGCCCTCATCAACGATATATTGATCATCGATCTCAAATAGGGTATAAGCTTTTAACAATTGGTTGATGGAGTGGATACGCTCTGCTTTGATCGAGTAATCACGCATCAATTCTTCTTTTTTCTGCGCTTTTTCCTCAACAGGAATATCTGATTTTTCGATTTCAGCAATCTCTGTACCTACATCCGGAAGGATAAAGAAGTTTGGATCCTCGCCTGTTGCAGTGATCAACTCAATACCTTTTTCTGTAAGTTCAACCTGATTGTTTTTCTCATCGATTACGAAGAACAGTTCCGCATCTGCCTTAGGCATATGACGGTTTTGCTCTTGCATATAGTAGTTTTCTACTTTTTGTAGGATCTGACGGTGGTTACCTTCAGATAGATACTTAATTAATGCTTTGTTCTTTGGCAAACCACGGTAAGCACGGAATAAAGCTAACCCCCCTTTTTCAGGGTCGGTGTCATTATCCGCAATTGCTTTCTTCGCTTGGTTCAAAACCGTATTGATATATGCTTTCTGTGCATTTACCAAACGCTCGATCCTTGGTTTCAATTGGTAGAACTCATGTTGATCGCCCATTGGGATCGGACCAGAGATAATCAATGGCGTACGAGCATCATCGATCAATACCGAATCCACCTCATCGATCATGGCAAAGTGCAATTTGCGCTGAACCATTGATTCTTTGGTGTTCGTCATGTTGTCGCGCAAATAGTCAAAACCAAACTCGTTATTTGTACCATAAACGATGTCGCTCATATAAGCCTGACGGCGTTGTGGCGAGTTCGGTTGGTATTTGTCGATACAATCAACACTCATTCCATGGAATTCGAAGATAGGACCGTTCCATTCCGAGTCACGACGTGCCAAGTAATCGTTCACCGTTACGATGTGGATACCTTGACCCGCCAATGCGTTCAAGTAAGTAGGTAAAGTTCCTACCAAGGTTTTACCTTCACCCGTAGACATCTCGGCGATCTTTCCTTGGTGCAACACGATACCACCGATCAACTGTACGTCGTAGTGAACCATGTTCCAAGTAACTTCAGAACCAGCAGCGATCCAGGTGTTCTTCCAAATGGCTTTGTCCCCTTCAATGCTTACGTTCGGTTTACGGGCAGCGATATCTCTATCGAATTGCGAAGCCGTAACCTCAATTTCTTTATTTTCTGTAAAGCGACGAGCAGTCTCCTTAACAACAGCAAAAGCTTCAGGTAATATTTCCAATAATACTTCCTCAAGCTTCTTGTCGCGATCTTTTGTCAATTTGTCAATCTTGTCGTAGGTTGAAGTTTTAAGCTCCATGTCCTCCGTAGCCTCAGCTTCTTGCTTCAGACCGTTGATTTCATTGTCGATGTCTTGCAAATAGTTGCTGATTCTTTGTTTAAAATCCAAGGTCTTGCCACGTAGCTCATCATGCGTCAAAGCGGATAATTTCTCGTATTCTTCCTTGATTTTATTTACTAATGGCTGTACTCCCTTAACATCTCTTTCGGACTTACTACCAAATAACTTGCTTAAAAACTTTAACATAATTTTCTATTTCTCTATTCGCATGTACAATAATGACTCCAAATCAAATAAGCAGACATTTTGACATTAATCGGGCAAATTTAATTATTAAGGTTGATAACTAATGCTTTCCTGATTCTTTTTTGTTAATTATTTTATTAAAAATATGTTTTTCTCTGTACTAGGCACTAAGTTGAGTTCCAATGCCTTTTCAAACATCTGCTGGATGGCCTTTTTTCCCTCTTCGCCAAGGTTTTCGGAATACTGGTTTACATAGAGCTCGATATGCTTGTACATCACTGATTCCTCCATTTCCTGGGCATGGGAGCGGATATAGTCCAAACCTGACTTAGGATGGTCAAATCCAAACCTGACACTCTCCGAAATCAACCTGTTGACCTTCTGCTTGACCTCTTCGGGAAGCGACCTCTTGATCACGATTCCACCCAAGGGAATTGCTGAGCCGGTTGTCTTTTCCCAATAATCGCCCAAATCAACGATTTTGTGCAGCCCTTTATCCATATAGGTAAACCTATTCTCATGGATAATCAGGCCAATATCGATGCTTCCGTCCAAAAGTGACTTTTCAATTTCTGAAAACAGCATCACCTGCTTGTTCAACAGACCGGGGAAGGCCAAGCTCAACAAGAAATTTGCCGTGGTAAACTTACCCGGGATACCCACCTTCAGCTCTTTGAACTTCTCGGGCAAGTCCTGGCCAGCATATCCGGCCAATTCTTTTGCCAAGTCCGCATCTTTACAGATCAACAATGGCCCTACACCAAAACCCAGTGCAGATCCTGAATCTAAAAGTTCATAATCCTCTACCGCATAAGCAAATGCATGATAGCTCAATTTTGTAATGTCCAGATCGCCCCGGAAAGCTTTGGCATTCAGGGTCTCCACATCGTGGTATTCCACGTGAAACTGTAAGCCTTCGCAATCGATTTTGTTATGGATTAAGGCATCAAATATAAAGGTATCGTTAGGACAGGGCGAAAAACCCAAAGTTAGTTCCATGCTTTCTTTCAATTTTAAAAGATGCTGATGTTCTTGGTCAGCACCAAAAGTATCATTCCCAAAAAGGTAGCCAATACCAAACCGTTTCCTAACTGATCTCGATCTTTTTTATAGCTGATCCAGCAACCCACTAAGTTGATCGCTGCCGCTATAACATATAGACCGGTCGGTTTATCAGGAAAAACCTGCGATTGGATATTGGTAAATTTCATCGCCAAAAATGCTATCAATGGACAAACCAGGCCCAATAGCAAACCCACAAGAAGACTGTTTTTCATGTATTAATTATCAAATGACCAAGAATTCAACTCCGGAATCACATGGTGTGCCGTCATATCGAACTGCGTCGGTACAATGGAAACAAAACCATTGATGATCGCATAAGCGTCGGTATCTTCCCCACGGTCCTGAAGGTCAAACTTGCCGGTCATCCAGAAATATTCCCTATTATACGGATCCAAACGCTCATCAAACTCCTCAAACCATTTGGCATTTGCCTGTCTACAGATTTTGATTCCCTTGATCTCTACGCTCTTATTTGGAAAATTCACGTTCAAAAGGGAGTTTTTAGGTAGTCCATTCTTCAATACCTGCTCAGCAATAGTCTTCACCCATGAACGGGTATGGGAAAAATCAGCATTGTAAGCGAAATCATCTAAGGAATAACCAATGGATGGAATGCCTTCGATAGCTCCTTCCACGGCGGCAGACATGGTTCCAGAATACAGCACATTGATCGAGTAATTCAAGCCATGATTGATGCCTGATACACAAAGGTCGGGTTTCTTGCCCTTAAAGATCTTGTTGACAGCCAATTTGACGCAGTCAACAGGCGTACCCGAGCATTTGTACATCTCAACCCCCGGATACAGGTCGATCTTATCCAAGCGCAATGGCTTGCCAATCGTAATGGCATGACCCATTCCCGACTGTGGACTGTCTGGTGCAACAACCACCACATCTCCAATTTCTTGCATCACCTCTAAAAGAACTTTTATTCCGGGTGCAGTTATACCATCATCATTTACAACCAATATGGTGGGTTTCTTTTTTGTCATAGTGCTAAGTTAGTAAAATATGGTTTCATTATCAGCCTCGCTAAATCATGAAGATGTTAAAGATTCAATAGGTTTCCATTAAGCCAATGGCTTATAATCGCTATTTGCCTTGATTACGCCATCTTCTAGGATACCTGCTGAGGCAATTTATTTATCCTTTGACCTTGTTTTACCCATATTCGGGGCAAGCTTGAATTTTGAAGAACTCTCTCGAATATGTCTCGAACAAGACTCAGTTAAAAGTGCTATGAATATCTTGCTAAAAAGGCCTGATTATTGGTTTGTTTTTTATCTTTTCCCTTAAAAAGAAGAAGGTCGACATGCTGTCGACCTTCCACTTCCTATTTATTACATTAACCTAGTTTGTTCAACCAGTCAATTACTTCTTCTCTTGATTTACCAAGTTTCTGTTGCAATTTGCCTAATAACTCGTCATCTTTTCCTTCTTCGTAAGCTAAATCATCATCTGTCCACTCAGCGTATTGTTGTTTGATTTTTCCTTTTAATTCGTTCCATTTACCTTTTAAATCTAATTTATCCATTTTGATTTTCCTCCTATAATTAAAGTTATATATACGATAAACAGGAAGTTCAAAAAATGGTTTTTAAAAATTTATTTTTTTAATAAAGTACGTTAAAAAGTGGAATTAGGAGGAGTAAAGGCCTTTTTTGTCGATAAAATCAATGACCGAATCGGGGGTATAGAATTTAATGGATTTCCCTTCCTTGATAGCATTCCTCAAGAAAGTGGATGACAGCTCCATCACTGGGGTATCGGTCATGCTGATGGAAGGATGGTTCTTTAAATCGCCGCCATCATAGCCCGGTCTTGGATAGACTACGATTTTATAATCACGAAGCAGGATATCGGCATTTTTCCATTTCAATAAACCTTGGAGATTGTCTTCTCCCATGATCAGGATAAATTCCTTCGTAGGATACTTTTCTGTCAGATGGGTAAGGGTATCAATGGTATAGGATGGTTGTGGCAAAGAGAACTCAATATCGCTCGCACGAAGTTTATCTGAGCCCTCAATGGCCAGATTGACCATCTCCAGGCGATCATACATGTTTCCCAGGCTCTTTTTCTCCTTAAAGGGATTCTGAGGGGATACGATGAACCAGACCTCGTCCAAAGAAGTATAGTTGGCCATATAATTGGCAATAATCAAATGTCCGATATGGACAGGATTAAAGGAACCAAAGAACAATCCAACTTTACTCTTCGCCATATTATGAATTGATAAAATCTATAACCAGTTTTTCTGCTTCTGCACAGGCTGTTTCCAGATCGTTGTTCTGAAGGATCACATCAAACTTGTCGGCAAAGCTCAATTCATGTTCTGCTTTTGCAAAACGTTCGTTCAATTTTTCTTGTGAATCCGTTCCTCTTCCTGTCAATCTTTCTTTCAAGACCCCTAGGGATGGTGGATTTACGAAAATGGCAAGTGCCTGTTCCGGGAATTTAGATTTCAAACGAAGACCACCCACCACATCGATATCAAAGATCACGTGTTTGCCTTCGTTCCAGATGCGTTCTACTTCGGATCTCAGGGTACCGTAGAAAGTTCCCGAGTATACCTCTTCGAATTCTATGAATTCGTGCTTGGCTACTTTATGCAAGAAATCTTCTTTGGAAATAAAATAGTAGTCGACGCCATTTACTTCGGCACCACGAGGTTGACGGGTGCTTGCAGAGATAGAGAAGGCGATCTTATCGCTATGTTTTTCTAATAATCTTCTAACGATAGTCGTTTTCCCTGCCCCAGATGGAGCAGAAAAAATAATCAGTTTTCCGCTCATGCTATAGTACGTTTAATAATTGTTCTTTTACCTTTTCCAGCTCATCCTTCATTTTCACGACGATCTGTTGGATCTGGGCATTGTTGGCTTTTGAACCTAGGGTATTGATTTCACGTCCCATCTCCTGGGAAATAAACCCTAGTTTTTTACCATTGGAATCTTGGCTGTTCAAGGCTTCAACAAAATAATTGCAGTGGGAGCGAAGGCGAACTTTCTCTTCTGTGATATCTAGCTTCTCGATGTAGAATACCAATTCTTGTTCGAAACGGTTCATGTCTACATTCTCTTTGCCCACAGCTTCTTCCATATATTGGTTGATTCGCTCACGGATCAATGGGATACGGCTTCCTTCAACAGCTTCTACTTCGGTTAGGTATGATAAAATCAAGGAAACGCGGTATTCTAGATCTTTTTTAAGGACAGCTCCTTCATCAGCTCTAAAGCTGTTGAACTGCTTTACAGCAGCATAGAAGGAATCCATTAAAACCTTGCCTTCTGCTTCGTCCACCTCATCATCATGGCTGATCACTTCAGGCATATTCAAGGCTTGCTCAAACAGATTGGCTTTGGTATCACCCAATTGGAAAGCAATATCCTGCAATTGTCTATAGTATTCTTTTAATAAATCTGCGTTGATACTTGCTGCCTTTGCGGTTTGGTCAACATATTCGGTGCTGATGTTGATATTTACCTTACCGCGTTCAATCAGTTTGCTGCATTCACCACGAAGCACCAATTCCTTGTCTGAAACAGCTTTTGGTAGGCGTAGGTTAAGTTCCAAGAACTTAGAATTTAAGGATTTGATCTCTACGGTATATTTCACGGTTCCGTTTTCTGCGGTCCCCATACCGTAACCTGTCATCGATTTTATCATATGCAAAGGTAAAAAACTTACAGAAAAGAACGATTTATTTACCAATCATGTTTGGCGATTATCACGCATAGGTAGGTTTTATAGGCTGCACCACGCTTCACCCGGACGAAACCGATGCCTATGTCCTTCAGTGATCCGTTCCACTCATCCATCCCTAAAACATGCTTCCTGTGCATAAAACCGGGCGATCCGCGGCCAATGATAAAGGATTTGATGCCATCAATCGCGGTCTCGTGGTTGGCTCCGATGGATTCAAAATTATTGGTGCTTTTTTTCTTCAGCCAATCTGGATTTAGGTAATATCCAGCCTTATTGATATGGTAATTTGGTCCGTAACCGCTTGGGTCGGTATGGTCAAAGTAATTCCTTCTGGCCATATCTTTTGCCCGTTCCTCAGCTACTTTTGCCAATTGATCATTCCAGACCAAGCGGGTCTGTTTTACATTTCTAAGATTGTTCACCCGGATTTCGCGACCATATTTCTTGGGGTTCATCCGAAATTCATTGAGGTATTGGTAAGCTTTCTTCGCTTCGCGTCTGTCGATTTTGATGTTCTGGGCCAAGATAGGCTGTGCCCAAATGATAAAGGCAAATAAAATATATCTCATAGCTGTCTTTAAGGATAGAGACTTCGGAATAAACTCAACGTTTAAACAGATTTTAGGATTTAAGCTGATTTTTTGCTACTCTTTTCTTTAATGACCTCAATTATAGGGGGTAAAAGGGAGATACCGATTATGGCAAGTACGACAATGGAAAAATTGTTCTTGACAAAAGGGATCTGTCCGAAGAAATAGCCGCCCAACAAAAACATCGTTACCCATAAAACACCACCAACGATATTGTAAAGACCGAATTTGGAATAAGGCATCTTGACTACGCCGGCAACAAATGGTGCAAAGGTGCGGACAATGGGCACAAAGCGGGCATAAATAATGGTCTTGAGTCCATATTTGTTATAAAAGCCTTGTGTTTTTTCGAGATAAGATAGCTTGAAGATCCTGGAGTCCTTCGTAAAGACCCGCTGTCCAAAATGTTTTCCTATTTCATAGTTGACAAAATCGCCGATAATGGCCGCCGCAATCAACAGGACTAACATGAGCCAAAGGCTAAGGTTCGTTTCCGGTTTTGCGATCAGGGCACCCATGGCGAATAGGACAGAGTCCCCGGGAAGGAAAGGAGCGACAACCAATCCTGTTTCTGCAAAGATGATCAGGAAGAGGATCAGGTAGGTCCAAGTTTGATATTCCTGGGTGATATCGATCAAATGCTTGTCGATATGAAGAATAAAGTCGATCAGGGTTGAAATTAATTCCATGTTTTCAAATTCGATTTTCAACAGCAAGAATTACACCAAGCTAATTCTTTTCTATGAATATGATTTTGATTCTATAATAAGGGGCATAAAAGAGAAAAGGAAGCTTATTCAGCTTCCTTTTTCTTTCCGTATTTTTCTTTGATCACCTCAATGATTGGAGGCAGTATTGACAAGATAATGATGGCGAATACCACTAAGGTAAAGTTGTCCTTGATAATTGGAAGGCCTCCGAAGAAGTATCCAATGAAAAGGAATGATGTTACCCATAAAATAGCTCCGATAATATTGTATGAAGCAAATTTGGCGTAAGACATAGAGCCTACACCGGCTACAAATGGGGCAAAGGTCCTAACGATCGGTACAAAGCGGGCGTAGATAATGGTCTTGCCGCCGTATTTTTCGTAGAACTTCTCTGTTTTATCCAAGTATTCTTTCTTTAGGAATTTATATTTCCCTGAAAAGGCTTTCGGTCCGATGTATTTTCCGATATGGTAGTTCACCAAATCGCCTAATATTCCTGCCACCATCAACAAACCCCACATCAAAAAGACGTTCAGATCTGTTTCAGGTTTGGCGATGATAGCGCCAGTAGCAAATAAAAGAGAGTCTCCAGGTAAGAATGGAGTAACAACAAGACCAGTTTCGGCAAAAATGATCAGAAACAGGATCAAATAGGTCCAAGTCTGATAGTTATTGACGATTTCCACCAAATGATCATCAATATGGAGGATAAAGTCAATTAGGGAATAAATTAAATCCAAAGTTTTGAGCTATTAAATATTGTTCAACATGACTGGCATCACCAACATCAAGATGTCTTCGTGTTCTTCCTTGATAGCTGGTACTAATAAACCGGCACGATTTGGTGTACTCATTTCCAAGACCACCTCTTCGCAGTTTAAGTTATTCAACATTTCTACCAAGAACTTAGCGTTGAATCCAATTTCCATGTCTTCGCCTTCAAACTGACAGCTCAAGCGCTCGTGTGCTTCATTGGAGAAGTCCAAATCTTCAGCAGAGATGTGCAATTCGCTTCCTGAGATCTTCAATCTTACTTGGTGGGTTGTTTTGTTTGCAAAAATAACCACACGGCGTAAGGTGTTCAAAAACAAGGAACGGTCTACGGTCAGTTTATTCGGGTTTAAACGAGGGATTACGGCTTCGTAATCTGGATAACGCTCATCGATCAATCTACAGATTAAGTTGATGGTTCCGAATTGGAAGAAAGCGTTGGTATTGTTGTACTCTATTGAAACATTCACATCATCCGAAGGAAGAGATGATTTTAATAAAGTAAGTGCTTTTTTAGGCAAGATGATGGAGGTAGGCTTATCAGCACCTACATCAGTACGGCGATAACGAACCAATTTATGTGCATCTGTGGCAACAAAGGTGGTTGATTGTTCCGCCAACTGAACTAATACACCTGACATGGCCGGGCGAAGTTCGTCATTGCTGACTGCAAAAATGGTTTTGTTGATCGCTTCCAACAAAATCGGAGCAGCGATATTTACGGTCGAAATATTCTCTACTACAGGGATTTTCGGGAAGTCGTCTGCGTTTTCACCACTAAGCTTGTATTTACCGTCTCCGGCAGAAATCTCGATAGCTAGAGTTTTAGTATCTACTGAGAACGCCACAGGCTGATCCGGAAGAGTTTTTAACGTCTCGATCAAGATTTTTGATGGCATAGCGACGCGTCCTTCTTCCTTGGCTTCGATCTGAAGGGTGGTAACCATGCTGGTTTGCAAATCCGTTGCGGAGATGGTCAGGAGGTTGTCCTTGATTTCAAACAAGAAGTTTTCTAGGATTGGTAGCACCGTGCTGGAGCTAGAGGCGCCACTAATAGCTTGTAATTGTTTAAGTAATATAGATGTAGATACAATAAATCTCATTTCTTTTAGCTAATAGATTTTATTGCAATAATACAGAAAAGAATCTAATTATTTGCTATTCAAATTCGAGTTCAGCTGCATAAACATTAAAAAGCACTGCATTAAAATTTGTACATTTGTAAGATTAGGTATGCAATTTAAAAATATCGTAGGCCATCAGGCACTCAAACATCATCTTATTTCAACGGTAAGAGAAAATCGAGTAAGTCACGCTCAACTGTTCCTAGGTCCAGAAGGATCTGGTAGTTTGGCTTTGGCCCTAGCCTATGCGCAGTTTATCAATTGTGAACAGCCCCAAGCCGACGATAGCTGTGGACATTGTCCCTCATGCCTAAAATACGAGAAATTGATTCACCCTGACTTACACTTTTCTTATCCTTTCTTTGCGAAAAAAGCGGATGAAACGGCAAGCACTTATATGGAAGATTGGCGAAAGGCATTCCTTGAAAACCCATATCTGAGCTTGAGCCATTGGCGAAATCAATTGGAGGCGGAAAACAAACAGGCAAACATCAATATTGCAGAAGCCCATGATATCATCAAGAAACTAAGTCTGAAAGCTTTCGAAGCCGAATATAAGGTTCTGATCATGTGGTTGCCGGAATATCTCGATACGCAGGGAAATGCTCTGTTGAAGCTGATCGAGGAACCTCCTGCCAAGACTTTGTTTTTGTTGGTGGCGGAAAATCAGGATAAGATCTTGAATACGATTATCTCGAGGACGCAATTGATGAAAGTCAACAAGCTTTCTCATGAGGAATTAATGCAATACCTGATCGAAAAGAAAAACGTGGATCCTGTGCGTGCTAACGAAATGGCTTTTATCGCCGACGGAAACATGCAATCGGCCTTGGACCAATTGGAAGAGTCTTCTAACGAAAACTTTGACCTGCTGATCCGCTGGTTGAGGTGCATCGTGACGGATGCCGGTTTGAACATTATTCAGATCTGTGATGATGAAATCAGCAAATTAGGCCGTGAGAACCAAAAACTGTTCTTGTTGTACAGCATAAATGTGCTCAGACAGATCGTGCTTTTAAACCAAGGGCTGGATCAATTAGTCTTTCTAAAGAATGCAGAATTGGAGTTCGTGAAAAAATTCAGCGAGATCAGTAGCTTGGAAAAGTTGCAGGTTGCTATAGAAATGCTGGAAAAAACGCATTATTCTGTTGAAAGAAACGCAAATCCTAAAATATTATTTTTAGATTTATCTTTGCAGTTAGTTTTATTATTTAAATACAATACGTTCCCAACGGGAACTCAATATATATAATTTTAGACATATGGGATGTGGCAGTTGCTCATCCGGGGGTGGTTGCGGAAGTAAATCACTAGGCACAGTACCAGCAGGTTGCAATAACAACGGTACGTGCATGACCAGCGGATGTAATAAATTGGATGTTTACGATTGGTTAGTCGATATGGACTTGCCATCTAACTATAAACCTTTTGATATTGTAGAAGTTCGTTTTAAAGGCTCCAGAAAAGAGTTTTTTATAAATACGGACAATTTATACCTTGAAATGGGAGAAATGGTGGTTGTGGAGCCTAATACAGGCGGATATGACATAGGCCACGTTTCGTTGACCGGCGAATTGGTAAGACTACAATTGAAAAAGAACAACGTTAAACCTGACGACGTTGTTAAAAAAGTATACCGAAAGGCGACAGAAAATGATGTTGCCAAGTATAATCTTGCAAAGGATCTTGAATGGGAAACCATGCACCGTGCCCGTAATTTGGCACTGGAGCTAGGGCTCTCCATGAAGATTTCTGACGTAGATTATCAAGGTGATAAGACAAAGGCTACCTTCTACTATACAGCAGAAGGCCGCGTGGATTTCCGAGAACTAATCAAGAGAATGGCGGAAGCTTTCCGTATTCGTATCGAGATGAGACAGATCGGGATGCGCCAGGAAGCTAGTCGATTGGGAGGTATTGGTTCTTGTGGACGTGAGTTGTGTTGTTCGACATGGCTTACGGACTTCAAAACGGTGTCTACCTCCGCGGCTAGGTATCAGAACCTTTCCTTGAATACCTTGAAACTTGCAGGACAATGCGGTAAATTGAAATGCTGTCTGAACTATGAATTGGACAGTTATATGGATGCTTTAAAGGATATTCCTAATAATATCGACCGTATTGAAACGCATTCTGGTATGGCTTACTTGCAGAAAACAGATATCTTCAAGAAGACCATGTGGTTTTCATACCCACATGCAGAATCATGGATTCCTCTATCTGTGCAGCAGGTAAAAGAATTTGCTGAAATGAACGCTCAAGGCAAGAAACCGCAAGAGTTGATCATTCCTGAAAAAGAGGAAATCATCAATGTGGCTATTCCGGACTATGAAAATGTCGTTGGTCAAGATAGTTTGACCCGCCTTGATGAACGCAATAGAAAGAAAAAGAAACGCAAACCAAAACGTAACCCTGGAAAGCCTGAGAATGGACAGAAACAAGGTCCTGATCAAGGCAACCAAAAGCCAAAAGCTGAGAAAAAGCCACAGAATAATGGCAATAATCAGCCTAAGCCGAAGGAAAACAATGGAAATTCGGAAGCTGGAGAAGGCCAAAAAACCAACAAAAGAAGGCCGCAGAACAAGAATAGACGTTTCAATAACAAAAACAAAGACAATAATTCTGAGGGTTAAGTACTAATCCTATGCATAGAACTGTATTCATAGCTATTGTTGTTCTTTTGCTGACCTCCTGTCAGGAAGGGGCATTCTATGAAAGAAATTCCGTTATCCCGGGTCAACTCTGGGATAACGGTTTTAAACCTCATTTTGAGGTAGATGTAAAAAATAAACAAGATAAATTCGATCTGTTTATCAACCTAAGGCATACCGCCTACTATCCATACTCCAATTTTTCCTTTGGAATCAAGCAAAAAGGTTTAGGAATTCAAGACAGCAGTGCCCACTTTGACATCAAATTGGCAGAAACTGATGGTCGTTGGATCGGCGCTTCGGCTGGTAACCTCTATGAGCAGACCAAACTGCTACAGGAGAATTTTACTTTTCCGGATACGGGAAAATATGTATTTTCAATCCAACAGAACATGCGTGATAATCCTTTGAGGGGAATAAACGATGTTGGAATCAAGTTAATCAAGAAATAGATATGCAGCTATTAAGGTGGTTGTTGCTTCCCTTTACCATCCTCTATACCTTTATTATTTGGGTAAGAAACAAGCTTTATGACCTAAATATCCTCTCTTCTAAGACTTTTGACGTCAAGACTATTGTCATTGGTAATTTGGCAGTTGGAGGCGCCGGAAAAAGCCCCTTGACCCAAAAACTAATCGATCACTTCAGAAACAAATACAAGGTCGCTACCTTGAGTAGGGGCTATGGAAGGAAAACTAAAGGTTTCCGTTTGGTGCAAGTGGATGACTTAGTCGAAAATGTTGGGGATGAGCCTTTGCAATTCAAAAAGAACTTTCCTGATATCACCATATCAGTGGATGAAAATAGGGTAGAAGGTATAGAAATACTAAGTAAGGACCATGACCTTATCCTTTTAGATGATGCCTATCAGCATAGAAAAGTAAAACCTAGCACTTCTATCTTGGTATTTGAATACCAGTCTATCCTCGAGCCAATCTTTCTATTGCCCACTGGCCAATACAGAGATACCTTCAATCAGACCAAAAGGGCTAATCTTATATTAATTAGCAAATGTCCTGATTATATCCCCTTTGAAAACAAATTAAAGATCCAGGAAAAGATTAGGAAACATAATAGTACAGCAAGCATTTATTACAGCCGGATTGGTTATAAAGAATGGATTTCCTTAAATAATACTGATATTGAGCGTCCTATATCCAAAAAGAATATCTTGCTTGTCACGGGAATAGCAAACCCCAAACCACTTGTACAGCAGCTAAGCGGCCAAGGAATAAAACTGAAGCATTTAAAATTTGCGGATCACCATAATTTTGATGACTTTGACTATAAAGTAATCATTGGAAGGTTCGAGAAGTTAAATGAAAATAAAGATGCTGTCTTGTTGACTACTGAAAAGGACGCACAACGATTGGATATGGAAAGGTTGAAGGATATACCTACTTATTATATTCCCATTGATATCTTAATTGAAAATGAGAATGAGTTTTTTCTAGAATTAGACTCTTCACTAGAAAAGATTCAATCCTAAATTTATCAAATAACGACAAATGAAAGCTACCTGATATCAGATAGCTTTTTCTTTTTTGTCACATATTGTAATATTTTTTCAATTCAACTGAAATAATTAGAATTTAACTAGAATCTTGCTTAAAACATATACAGAGCCACTATTCTTATAATTTTAACACCCTGAGTTGATAGAATTATCTTGTTAAGAAATGTTAAAAAGTAACAAACATGATACAATCATACAATAAAAGATACAATTCGGCTGTTATTTATTGTACAGAAACGGAGTAAATAATAAAGTTTAAAACAAAAAAATTAAAATCATGAAAAAGTTATTTTTAGCAGTATCCGCAGTATTATTTTCATTAACTCTAACATTTGCTCAGGAAGTAAATCCTGAAGAAAAAGCAAAAGCAACTGTAACAGAATGGACACAACAGTTGAACCTGACAGAAGATCAACAGGCACAAATCTATAACGTAGTATTAGAGCACAAAAAAGCAAAATTAGCTTTAAAGGCAGACACTACAGCAGCAGCTGATGCAAAAGCTACTCAAATTGAAGCTTTGAATTCAGATCTAGATAAAAAAGTATCTGATTTGTTGACTGATGAACAGAAACCATTGTACGCTAAGATTGTAGAAGCTCGCGCAGCGAAAAAAGCTACTATGCCAGAGCCGAAACAAGTACAATAATCTAACTAATATTCATGTTTCATAAATAGAAAAGGGACTGCAGTAGCTGCAGTCCCTTTTCTGCTTTTTTAGAAGACAAAGAATTTAGTAGATAGTATTTAGAATGTTCTAATAGTAACAAAATAAAAAAGCTTGGGGTGTTCTCCCAAGCTTTTCAATTTCTTTCTTTACAATGTGTTCTTTTAAGATGCTTTTAATTTCTTTTGGATGTCTTGCACATACGTCTTGAATTTCTTATCCGTTTCGATAAGGTCTTCTACAGTTTGGCAAGCATAGATTACGGTAGAGTGGTCACGACCGCCAAAGAAATTACCGATAGACTTCAATGAAGATTTGGTATGGTTCTTTGCCAAATACATTGAAATCTGTCTAGCTTGTACGATTTCACGTTTACGGACTTTGGATTTAACCATTTCAACTGGTACCTCAAAGTATTCACATACTAGTTTTTGGATGTACTCCATTGAGATTTCCTTATGGGTGTTCTTCACAAAGTTCTTTAACATCGACTTTGCTAAGTTCAAATCAATCTCTCTCTTGTTCAAAGTAGATTGAGCCAATAAAGAAACCATTGCTCCTTCTAATTCTCGGACACTGTTGTCAATCTGATTCGCCACATACTCCACTACACTTTCAGGTAGTTCGATACCATCTGAATACATCTTTTTCTTAAGGATTGCCATTCTAGTTTCTAGGTCTGGAACTTGAATATCGGCAGATAATCCCCATTTAAAACGGCTTAATAATCTTTCTTCGAGACCAGAAAGATCCTTAGGCGCTTTATCAGATGTCAAGATGATCTGTTTACCTGTTTGGTGCAAGTGATTAAAAATGTGGAAGAATATATCCTGTGTTTTCTCTTTACCAGCGAAATTATGTACATCATCCATGATGATTACATCCATTGCTTGGTAAAAATTCACGAAATCATTGATGGTGTTATTCTTCAAAGAGTCAACAAATTGCTGACAGAACTTTTCACATGACACATAGATTACCAGTTTATCTGGTAAGTTTCTTTTGATTTCATTACCGATTGCTTGAGCGAGGTGAGTTTTACCTAAACCCACATCTCCATAGACCATCAAAGGGTTGAAAGAAGTTCCTCCTGGTTTATTTGCGACAGCATATCCAGCTGAACGAGCCAAACGGTTACATTCGCCTTCGATAAAATTGTCGAAAGTATAATTTTGATTTAATTGAGGATCAACTTGTAATTTCTTTAAACCCGGAATTACGAAAGGATTTTTGATGTTCTTGTTCAATGCAACTGGAACAGGAATGGATTGCTTCTTTCCCTCAGCACCGTTTCCATTCGATGGAATGTTGGTGGTGTAAGGTGGGTTAGCAGATGACTTTTCTACAACGATGTTGTATTCCAGTCGGCCTTGTTCACCCAAGAATTTTTTAACTGTTTTTCTGAGAATACCTACATAATGTTCTTCCAACCACTCATAGAAGAACAGACTTGGTACTTGAATAGTTAAAACGTTTCCTTCTAGACGTACAGCTTTAACGGGCTCGAACCATGTTTTAAAACTTTGCGTTGGTATATTATCTTTTATGACTGCAAGACAACTTTCCCAAACACTTGTACACGTTTTTTCCAT